>NZ_CP096382.1:0-4152573 GCF_054130535.1 Arthrobacter sp. D1-17
TCTCCACCGGCAAGGTTGTCATGCCGGAACTCCGGGGCATGACGCGCGCCGAAGCCGAGGGCGCGCTGAAGGCCCTGGGCCTGCCGGTAATCATCAACGAGGTGGAAAACTCCCAGGTGGCGCCAGGCAAGGTCACGGGCCAGAGCGATCCCCTCAATGCCCTTATCGAACAAGGCAAGACCGTCAGCATCACTGTGGCCAAGGCACCAGCACCAGAGCCCACCCCGACGCCGACCCCGACATCGAAGCCCACGCCCTCGGCCAGCGCGAAGCCGAAACCTTAGGACGCGAAGCCGAAACCCTAGGAACGGGGCTAGTGCTGGATCAGCGGGCTGAGCTTCGCTGCGCGTTCAGCGGCGCCCGCCATGCCGAGTGACTCGAGCCAGTTGCCCAGCATCTGGTAGCCGCCCTCCGTGAGGACCGATTCGGGGTGGAACTGCACGCCGCAGAGCGGAGCAGTGCGGTGGGCCAGCCCCATGACCACGCCGCTGGCGGTCTCCGCGGTGATCTCGAGGACGTCGGGGATGGACTGCCGCACCGCGGCCAGCGAGTGGTACCGGGTTGCTGTGACAGGGGAGGGCAGGCCAGCGAAAACGCTGCCGCCGTCGTGCTGGACCAGGGAAGTCTTGCCATGCATCAGTTCCGGCGCGTGGGTCACGGTGCCGCCGTAGGCCTCCGCAAGGGCCTGGTGGCCGAGGCAGACGCCGAACATGGGCTTGCTGCTGTCTCCGCACCATTTGATCAGCTCGATGCAGACGCCCGCCTCCGAGGGTGAGCCGGGACCGGGCGAGATGAGAACGCCGTCGCGCATTTCCGCCATTTCGATTGCTTCGGCGAGCGTGACGTCATCGTTGCGTACCACGGTGGTTTCGGCGCCCAGCTCCTGGAGGTATCCGACCAGGGTGTAGACAAAGCTGTCGTAGTTGTCCACGACGAGGATCTTGGTTGTACTCATGGGTTACTTGCCGCACCAATCGTTGAGTCGTTGAATTGGGTGAACTGTGACATCCAGGGGAAGAGGAACTCGACCATCAGGAACAGGGCCACGGCGACCAGCGCCACGGATGTGAGGATACGGATCCAGAGCGGGCCCGGGAGGTTCCGAAAAATCCAGCCGTACACGTCTCAGCCCTCCCCTCGTGCGCGCGCCACTTGAGCGGCAATCTCCGGCGGGGGTCCCACGGAGGCCGGCTGCCAGTGGTCGAGCAGGGAGTACGCGATGATCCGTTCCTCTGAGCCGAAGCGGGGGTTGCAGCTGGTCATGGTCAGCATTCTTTCCGTGGGCCTCGCCCCGGGCTTCGATGGCACCGGAAGCAGGACACCGGCATCGGAGGGCATCACGATGCGGTTGTTGCGGAATACGTAGACATAATAGCCGTCCTTCGTCTGGACGTAGATCTTGTCCCCGGGAACCAGCGTGTGGATGTTGTCCAGCACCGCGCCGTGCGTCTGCCGGTGTCCGGCGACGGCGAAGTTCCCCACAGCGCCGGGCATGGCCGTGCTCCCGTAGTGTCCCAGGCCCAGCGTGTCCAGGACGTCGGATGTAGTTCCCTCGACGATGGGCCGGGCGTAGTTCTGCCCGAACCTCGGAACGTACATGATACCGATGGTGCCGCCGTGGCCGGGCGCCGCGGCCACCGCGGGGGCGCCGTAATCCGGCACCGCTCTTTCCGGAGCGGGCTTGGGAGTCACCGGACCGCCGAGCTCCTGGGCGAAGTTCTTGACGACTTCGCTTTGCCTCGCATCGGACGCGACGTTCGTCCACCACAGCTGCCACGCGACGAACAGCAGGAGGATGACACCGGCAGTCATGAGCAGCTCACCGGCGATCTGCACGGTCTTCCGCAGGATTACGACGCCGGCTGCCGGCGCGGCAGGGGGAGTCACCTTCTCCTGCAGTACCACGGGTTCTCCTTTAAGGCGGTGCGGGGGCGCTGGCGTGCCCTGAACTACAGCTAGAATTGGCTGCTAGTAAGACTTCAGACGTGATCAGGAGCGCGCAGACCGCCGGAAATATTCCTTAGCAGGATATCAAGCCGGGATGCAGTTCCTGATTCAGCCAGCCAAGGAGGACATGTGCCCGAGTCAAAGCCACGTAAGAAGACTGCCCGTGCGGCTGAACCGGCCTCCTCGGCGCAGGCGTACAAGCCCAACCCGGTCTGGTTCAAGCCAGTTATGTTCGGCCTCATGATCATTGGGCTGTTCTGGATCATCACCTTTTACATCAGCGAAGGCACCCTGCCCGTAAGGGACTGGGGGTCATGGAACATCGTCGCCGGTTTCGGCATCGCGATCATGGGCTTCCTCATGACCACGCGCTGGCGGTCCTGAGACCCTCCGCCATCATGGACCAGCAGGGGATCATCATCGGTGATGACGGTCTGGGGCGCCCGGTGTGGGCGTCCAGCAATCCCTTGCTGCGGGAGTACTACGACACCGAATGGGGTTTGCCTGTCCGGGATGAACACGGGCTGTACGAGCGTATTAGCCTGGAAGCGTTTCAGGCAGGCCTGTCCTGGGTGACCATCCTGCGCAAGCGGCCTGCCTTCCGTGCAGCTTTTGCTGGCTTTAACCCGGACGCCGTTGCCGCATTCACTGAGAACGATGTCGAACGGCTGCTGCAGGACCCGGGGATCGTGAGGAACCGGCTGAAGATCCGTGCCGCCATCACCAACGCCCAAGCCACCATCGCCCTCCGCAATGAAGGCGGGCTGGTGGACTTCGTATGGCAGTTTCAGCCCTCGTCCAGTCCGGCCCCTCTGACCTACGCTGACGTCCCCACGCAGTCACCCGAGTCTGTTGCCCTCTCCAAAGCGCTCAGGAAGAAGGGCTTCGCCTTCGTCGGACCCACCACGATGTTCGCCCTTATGGAGGCCATCGGCATGGTGGACACCCATCTCGTGGACAGCCACCGCAGAGGTTCCTCCGGGATATGGCTCTGACCGCCCCTTTCTCAACGCTGGCCTGACTTTCCACAGATGTTGGAAAAGTTATCCACACTGTTGAAAACCGGCCGTTCGTCTTGGGCCAACTCATCCCGGGCCCGCCACAGCTGGCGCCGATGAATCTGGGAAACGAGAAGCCAGTTATTAACACTTGTGGAAAAGACCTGTGGATAACCCTTGGGGGACAGTGCGGCTAGCTTTTGGCCGGCCGCACCGGGTGCCGGCTCGTGATTGAGACGCGGTTGAACGCGTTCATGGTGATCACCAGCCAGCTCACGGCAGAATACTGCTCAGCGCTCAGATGGTCCCGGGCATACGCATCCTCCTGCTCACGGATGGAGGCGTCGGGAAGCCCCGTGATGCTCTCTGCAAGCGCCAAGGCGGCCCGCTCCACACCGTCAAAGAGGTCTGTGTCCCGCCACGCGGGAAGTACTGCAAGCCGCTGATTCGATTCGCCTGCCTTGAGGGCGTCGGCTACGTGCATGTCCAGGCAATAGGCGCAGCCGTTGAGCTGGGATGTGCGGACGTTCAGCAGCTCGATAAGCGTGCGGGTAAGGCCCGCTTCAACCGCCGCCTCCCTGACCTTCAGGCCCAGACCATTCAGGGCCCGCCACGACGCCGGGTGGTACTTGTCCAGGTAGATGTGTTCTGTGGTGCTCACGGCGTACTCCTCAGTGGCTAGGCCCCCGACAGCCGCGGAGGGCGTAAGCAAAGCTGGCGACGAGTCTGAGACTACACGCGACGGCACGTCAAGTTATCCACATAGCAACAGGGCAGTACCCACACGTTATCCACAACTGGGGAAAAGCTGTGGGAGCGAATGTGCGAAACAGCGGATTGCAGGGCCTGAGAGCATCATGGGAGGGAGAACTACAGCCCTGTACGTTATTAACAGTGTGAATAACCCTGTTGAAACCCTGACATGCGTGCTGTCCCCATCTGGGGCCTGCTGCCAGCTTTCCAGCGGCTGTGCCTGACGGACGGCGGGTTCACCATGGGGAGACGCTCAAGAGGGCGGGTATGCACGGGTGTAGTGGCTGGGCACGCCAGAAGTTGTCCACTTAACCACAGGAGCCTCTGTTCAAGTTATCCCCAGATGTGGACGCAGTCACCGGTGGAGGCCCCAGAGCGGCTCCAGTGCGGGGATTTCGGCGGCTTTGCGACGGAACTACAGCTATGTAAGTTACCAACAGTGTGGATAAGTCTTGTGGAAAACTCTGCCACTGCCTCTGGCGCGAACGGACACCTAAGCCTCTTGGCGCGACCGATCAGTTGAGGTGTCGAGGCGCGAACGAGCAGATAATGCCCTCAAATGTCAGCGTCGAGGCGCCTAAGCGTCCGTTCGCGCAGCCCACAACAGGTCCAAATGCCCGTTCGCGCAGCCCACAACAGGTCCAAATGCCCGTTCGCGCAGCCCACGAGGGGCCCAAATGCCCGTTCGCGGTTCTTTGTCGGCACGTCGGTCCGTGCGGATAGAAAAGGTCAGCCGGCGGTGATTCGGTACCAGGTAAGCGCCACCAGCAGGGCCAGGACAGCTGCAAGGCCGGCAAACTGCAGCAAGTGCTGTCGGGGCCCACGAGGCACATAGGCGATGGCGGCGGCGCACAGGGCTCCTGTGACGAGGCCACCGAGGTGGGCCTGCCAGGCGATTTGGGGGACCATGAAGCCGATAACGCCGTTAATGGCGATCAGGACCCACAGCTGCCTGGTTTCACCGCCCCTGTGGCGCTGCACCACAAGCATGGCTCCGAAGAGCCCGAAGATGGCGCCGGAAGCGCCCACAACTCCAACGGGACCGCCTTCAGGAAGGATGGGCGTCAGGAGCAGGTATCCCACGGATCCGCCGATGGCAGAGAGCAGGTAGACGGCAAGGAACCTGATACGGCCCAACAAAGGCTCCAGCGCCTGGCCGAAAATCCACAGCGTGTACATGTTGAGCACGATATGGAGAAGGAAGCTCTGGGAATGGAGAAAAGCCGCCGTGATCATGCGCCAGGGCTGAAAAAGACCGTAGTCGGGAGTCGCAAACACCGAGGCGTAGGCGAGATTACGGAAGATGGAGTCGTTTGGAACCACCCACTGCAACACAAACAGCAGGGCACATACGGCGATGATCGCAAACGTCACCATGGGCTTGCCCGACGCGACGGCGCCGCCGTAGACGGTCCGGACTGCCGGCGTCGCACGTTTTGTTTCGTTGACGCAATCAACGCATTGGAATCCGACGGCGGCCGCCCGCTGGCATTCTGGGCATGCGGGACGCCCACAGCGCTGGCAGCTCACGTAGGAGGGCCGGTCCGGGTGCCGGGGGCACACGGGTACCTGCGCGGACGGCTCTGCCGACGGAATTCCGTAACTCATGCGTGAGGTTAGAGCTGCTCGACGTCGATGCTGTTGATGGTCACGTCTTCAACCGGACGGTCGCCCATTCCCGTGCGGACTCCCTCAATGGCGTCCACAACCTTGCGGGAGTCATCGTCAGCCACTTCACCGAAGATGGTGTGCTTACCCTGCAGCCAATCCGTGGGGATGGTGGTGATGAAGAACTGCGAACCGTTGGTTCCCTTGCCCATCTGGATACCGGCGTTGGCCATGGCCAGCTTGTAGGGGGCGTTGAAGCTCAGTTCAGGGTGGATCTCGTCGTCGAAGCGGTAGCCGGGTCCGCCGGTGCCACGGCCGAGGGGATCGCCGGCCTGGATCATGAAGTCTTTGATGATGCGGTGGAAGATGGTGCCACTGTACAGCGGCGTGCCGGTCTTGTCCTCGCCGGTCTCCGGATGCGTCCACTGCTGTTCGCCGGTGGCCAGTCCAATGAAGTTCTTAACGGTCTTCGGCGCGTGGTTGCCGAAGAGGTTCACGACGATGTCGCCGAGGCTTGTGTGGATGGTTGCTTTTGCAGTTGCTGTGGCAGTCATACGGTCATTCTTTCACGGAGGGTCAACGCCGAAGGAGGCGTCAAAGGCAGTTCCGCGCTGGGTGAAATCCGTCCGCAATCCGAGGGAACGATAGCAGCGCGGCTGGTCCTCCACGTAGGCTAGCGACAGAACCGTCACATTAATCGGGAGGTAGTTGTGAAGAAATCGGATCGTATTGCCCGCGAACTGGAGTTGTCGGTCAGTTCAGCTGTCGAGAATGCCAAAGACCGGGTTGAAGCGGCTGTGGATTGGGCCGTGCCGCGGCTGCAGCAGAGCATTGACACCGCTTCCCCCAAAATCCAGGAGGGGCTCAAGTCAGCGGCCCACAACCTGGCTGACGGAGTTGCCACGGTAACCCCCCGCATTCAGGACGGAATTGCACAACTGGCACCCAAGATCCAGGACGCCGTTGACGGCGCAACTCCGAAACTGCACGACGCGCTGGACAAGGCCAGTCCGGTGATTGCCTCGGCGCGTGACCGCGTCGTGGTGGAGTACCTGCCCAAGCTCTCTGACCAGATCGGAACCGCCTCCGATGTGGTCCACCGCACGCTCGAAGGCACCCCGGCACGCGTTGATGCAGTCGCGCAGAAGTTGGGCGACGTCGGAATCATCCACGCCCTCCAGGAGCAGGCCCAGGTTGCCGGCACGCAGCTGAAGTCTGCCGCTTCTGAGGCAGGCCGCGTCATCACCCGCCAGCCAATTGTCGTTGAGCCGGAGAAGCCCAAGAAGCGCGGCCTGCTGATCGTGGGAGTGATCGCAGCTGCCGTTGCCGCCGGCGTCGCGGCCTGGAAGGCCTCCAAGCCTGTTGAAGACCCATGGAAGACTCCGTCGCCCGTCACCCCGGCTCCGCCCACTCCGGCAGCTGAAACTCCAGCACCGGTGCCGGCCACCACGGTTACCGAAACCGTCACAGAGTCTGACACGGCCCCGGTTGCTTCCACGTCAGACGAATCCCTCCAGGGCTCGTCCGACAAGGCCAAGCACGTCGCCGAGGATTCCGACGCCGGAACGGTCGCCGCCGATGCCAGGGACGCCGTCGAAGACCTCTCCACCAAGATAGGCGAGGACGCCGGAAAGCAGTCCGGGAAGTAAAAAGAGTAGCCGCACCTGGCCGGCACGCACATGGAGGGGTCCCGCAAGGGGCCCCTCCTCCTGTTCTGGCCTTTCCGCTCCAGCCCGTTGGTTGACCCCTTTTCCGGGTCTGCTTCTTCGCCGACCCGGCCGTAAAGGCCGGGGAAGAAAATCGATCGATGCTAAATTTGAGGGAATGTCACCCGATAGATCCTCCCAGGATGCCTCCTTTGACGCTCCGCAGCAGCCGGGCGTATCAATAGTTATTCCGGCGTACAACGAGGAAAGCGTCATAAGACAGTGCCTGATCGCCGCGATCTATCAGTCCGTTCCGGCACACGAAGTCATCGTCGTGGACAACATGTCCAAGGACCGCACGGCGGAGATTGTGCGCCAGATGCAGCAGGAGTATCCGGAGAGCCCGATCATCCTGCTCCGCCAGGACAAAGAGCAGGGGCTCATTCCCACGCGTAACTTCGGCCTAGACCACGCCACCGGAGACATTTTGGGCCGCATTGATGCCGACTCCGTTGTCGAGCCGGACTGGGTGGAGCAGGTTCAGAAGGCATTCGAGGACCCCTCCACCCAGGCTGCGACAGGACCGGTGGTCTATTACGACATGCCGATGCGCCGGTTCGGGCTCAAAGCGGATGACAAGATGCGCCAGCTGATGCTCAAGCTGGCCAAGCACCAATACCATTTCCTCTTCGGCTCGAACATGGCGCTTCGGCGTACAGCGTGGGAGACCATCCGCGGGGAAGCCTGCCGGGACGAGAAGGACGAGATGCATGAGGACATCGACCTCTCCCTGCACCTCGCCGACCATGACCTGAAGATCCAGTACTGGCCGCAGATGGTTTCAGGAATGTCCGCCCGCCGCCTTGAGGACTCGCCCCGGGACTACCGCTACTACGTGACCCGCTTCGACCGCACGTACAAGGCCCACAACGTCAAGAAAATGGCCCTCAAGGCCCCGATGGTGGTCTTCTTCTCCGTTTACTTCCCCGCGAAGCTGCTACGGGCCATCCACACGGTGAACACCAGCCAGCCTGCCCGCCGCGGCGGGCAGTAGCGCTCCAGCAGTCGGAGCTGGATCAGACGGCGCTCAATCAGTCCGTTCCCAGCTCGGCCAGGGCCGGCCCCGTGGGCGGTTTACCTCTTCCCCCTTTGGCGCTGCGCTGTCCGGCAACGACGACGGCGAGTCCCACCAGGATCAGCGCAAGGCCGGCATACGTTCCCGCCGGCAGAGTCTCATGCAGGAAGACCGCGGCGAGGAGTGCAGCCCCGGGGATTTCCAGCAGGATGATCATGGAAACGAGCAGGGGGCTCATGGTGGCCAGCAGGTGATTGAACGCCGTGTGCCCCACCAGCTGTGCGCAGACAGTAATGGCAATGATGCCCAGCCACCCTGCCGCCTCGAAGCCGGAGAGTGCCTGGTTGGTGAACAGTGCCAACACCGCGACGAAGGCTGCGCACATACCGTAGCAGAGCGTCGTGTAGGTGCCTGTTGTCATGCTCTGCCGAGCCCTGCCCCCGGCCAGCGTGTAGATGCCTGCGAGGAGACCGCCGGCCATGGCAAGGAGGTCTCCCAGCAGCGCTTCCGAGGAAGTGCCCATGTCGAAGCCCGTGATGGCCACGACGCCGCCGAATGCAAGGCCGAGCCCAGCCAGCACCGGCCAGCCGTGCCGTACGCCGCGGAAGAGCTGGATTACGGCGATCCAGGCAGACTGCAGGCAGACCAGGGCGGTGGCAGCGGCCACCGACGTCAGCTGCAGGGACGTGATGAAGCAGGCGAAGTGGAGCGCGAGGGCCAAGGCCGCCACGAGCGACCAGCGGAATTCCGGTCCCGTCACCCTTCCGAAGTGGGACGGGGCCCGCAGCAGGGTAGGGGTGGCCATGACCGCCGAGCCGATCGCATTGCGCCAGAACGCTATGGCCAGGGCTGTCACCGTTGTGCCGCCCAGTGTCGCAGCGATGAGGGGGCCGGAGGATGCAACGCCCAGGACTCCCAAGGCGGCAATGAAGAACGTCACCGTTACAGCGTAGTGTGCCGATACCAACCCCGGCCGATCCGGCAGAAGGCACGTTAAACTGAAGAGTCCCGGCCAGATATGGCCGGGACTCTTCCTTATGGTGGAGGCACGGGGACTCGAACCCCGAACCCCCTGCTTGCAAAGCAGGTGCGCTACCAATTGCGCCATGCCCCCATAAGAAGCAACCCGTCAATCATACCCTAGTTCCGGAGGCTGTCTGACCAGCTTCCAAACCGGCTGTCCGGACTATTCAACCGTGTCGGTTGACTTACTCCAGACCGTTTTCCGGGCCTCGGATTCCTGCACTTTCCTGTACAGCAGGGCGCCTGCGACTGCCGCTGCAATTGCCAGCAACTTCTTCACGCGCACCCCGTTTCGGTCAGTTTTACCTGATCCTTTACTTGAACCTGTGCAGGTTCCGTGGGCGTACCAGGACTTGAACCTGGGACCTCTTCGTTATCAGCGAAGCGCTCTAACCGCCTGAGCTATACGCCCCGATGCCTCATCGGGCCGAGACAAGACTCTACAGCACATCTCGGCCCGATCTCAAATCGAGGCATTCCGCGGAGGTATTTCCGCGGAATCACGGGTTTTTAGTCGTCCGTGAGGGTGACACCGATGCCACCGACGAGCGTGGCTGAGATGTTATAGAGGACGGCGGACAGCATGGACAGGGCCGTCAGCAGCACCACGTTGACGACGGCAATGATCGTGGCAAAGGATGCCACCTGTCCGAGGGAGGCAATCTTTTTCAGCTCGAACCCGCCGCCCTCGGAGCCGGCCAGAGTACCCAGGAGGCTGTCCACCTGGTCGAAGATTCCTGTTAGGTCCAGGACGGTCCACAGCACGATGGCGGCTACCACGGTGACGATACCCAAGGCCACGGAGAGCAGGAAAGCCATTTTCAGGACGGACCAGGGGTCCACCTTGCTGACGAGCAGGCGCGCCCGGCGGACCTTGGCCTTTGGTGCAGGCTTGACGAGTCCCGGAGCTCCCTGGCCCGGGCGCTGCCCGGGTGCGGGCGGCCGCTGGCCGGGAGCCTGGGGGCGCGGGCCCTGAACGGGCCGCTGGCCGGGAGCTGCTGGCCGCTGGCCCTGCGGTGGCTGTGCCGGAGCCTGCCGGGGTGCTGCCGGCCCAGGACTGCCCGCCGATGCGGCAGGGCTCTGCTGCGGACGCACCGGGGCGTTCACTCGTGGAGCGGCTGCCGGCTGCCTTACCCCGCCGGGACCATTACTGCTCGGCTTGGGAAATGAGTCGGGATTGCTCACTCGTTACCTCCGGTGTTGTCTTCGTTCAACTCAGCATTCAACTCAGCGACAGAGTCTGCATCCTCGGATGCGGCGGGGGCTGCCGACTCTGTCTCTGCTGTTTCTGCCTCTGCGGACCCGTCTGCCGGTCCGTTATCTTCAGCCAACGTTACGTCATTCTCCGGAGATTCTTCTCCCTCGAGTCCGCGTTCGCTGTTGCGCGCAACCTCAATGATGCGGTCGTTCTTGTCAGGTTTCGCGAAGATGACGCCCATAGTGTCCCGGCCCTTGGCGGGAACACCGGCGACGGCGGATCGGACCACCTTGCCGCCCTCCATGACCACGAGGACTTCGTCCTCTTCTTGGACGATGAGTGCCCCGACCAGGTCACCGCGGTCCTCGGCAAGCTTGGCCACCTTGATGCCCAGGCCGCCACGGCCCTGCAGCCGGTATTCCTCGGAAGCGGTGCGCTTGGCGTAACCGCCTTCCGTCACGATGAAGACGTAAGAGCCGTCAGTGACCACGTTCGCCGCCAGGAGTTCGTCTTCCTCACGGAACTTCATGCCCGTCACACCGGATGTGGCACGGCCCATGGGGCGAAGCGCGTCATCCGTCGCGGTAAAGCGGATGGACTGGCCCTTGCGGGAGACCAGCATGAGGTCGTCCGTTTCGGAGACAAGCTGTGCGGACACGAGCTCGTCGCCGTCGCGCAAGTTGATCGCGATGACACCGGCGGACCGGTTCGTGTCGTAGTCCTCCAGCCGTGTCTTCTTCACAAGGCCCCGCTTGGTGGCCAGGACAAGGTACGGCGCGTGCTGATAGTCCTTCAGGTCCAGTACCTGGGCGATATGCTCGTCCGGCTGGAATGCGAGCAGATTGGCTACGTGCTGGCCCTTGGAGTCACGGCTGCCCTCGGCAAGTTCATAGGCTTTGGCACGGTAGACCCGGCCGAGGTTGGTGAAGAAAAGCAACCAGTGGTGGGTGGTCGTGACGAAGAAGTGCTCGACGACGTCGTCCCCGCGCAGCTGAGCGCCCCTGATGCCCTTGCCGCCGCGCTGCTGGGACCGGTAATTGTCGCTCCGTGTCCGCTTGACGTAGCCGCCGCGGGTGATGGTAACCACCATTTCCTCTTCGGGAATGAGGTCTTCCATGGACATGTCGGTGTCGTAGCCCATCAGGATCTTAGTTCGCCGGTCATCGCCGTGCTTGGCAACGATCTCGCCGAGTTCCTCGCTGATGATGCCGCGCTGGCGCTCTTCGGATGCCAGGATCGCGTTGTACTCTGCGATCAGGGCTTCGAGCTCGGCGTGGCGGTCCTGGATCTTCTGGCGTTCCAGGGCTGCGAGGCGGCGCAGTTGCATGTCCAGGATGGCCCGGGCCTGCAACTCGTCGATGTCCAGGAGCTCCATCAGGCCGTCACGCGCAGCCTCTGTGGTGTTGGACGCGCGGATCAGGGCGATGACTTCATCCAGCATGTCCAGGGCCTTCAACAGGGCACGCAGGATGTGCGCTTCCTCTTCGGCCTTGCGCAGGCGGTAACGGGTGCGGCGGGCGATGACGTCCAACTGGTGCGTGACCCAGTGGCGGATGAAGGCATCGAGGCTGAGCGTGCGTGGCACGCCGTCAACGATGGCCAGCATGTTGGCGCCGAAGTTCTCCTGCAGCTGGGTGTGCTTGTAGAGGTTGTTCAGTACCACCTTGGCCACTGCGTCGCGCTTCAGGACAATAACGAGGCGCTGACCGGTGCGTCCGGAGGTTTCATCCCGGAGGTCGGCGATGCCCTGGACCTTGCCGTCCTTGACGAGCTCGGCGATCTTGATGGCCAGGTTGTCCGGGTTGGCCTGGTAGGGCAGTTCCGTCACGACCAGGCACGTGCGCCCCTGGAGTTCCTCGACGTTGACCACCGCGCGCATGGTGATGGAGCCCCGGCCGGTGCGGTAGGCATCCTCGATGCCCTTGTGGCCAAGAATGGTGGCACCGGTGGGGAAATCCGGCCCCTTGATGCGGAGCAACAGCTCCTCGAGCAGCTGCTCCCGGCTGGCGTTCGGGTTGGCCAGGTACCACTGGACGCCGTCCGCCACCTCACGGAGGTTGTGCGGCGGAATGTTGGTGGCCATGCCGACGGCGATCCCCGAGGAGCCGTTGACCAGCAGGTTCGGGAACCGAGCCGGCAGGATGGTCGGTTCCTGGTTTTTGCCGTCGTAGTTGTCCTGGAAATCGACGGTCTCCTCATCGATGTCGCGGACCATTTCCATCGCCAGGGGCGCCATCTTGGTTTCGGTGTATCGCGGTGCTGCGGCGCCGTCGTTGCCCGGGGAACCGAAGTTGCCCTGTCCCAGCGCCAGCGGGTACCGCATCGTCCAGTCCTGGATGAGGCGGACAAGCGCATCGTAAATCGCAGTGTCACCGTGCGGGTGGTACTGGCCCATGACCTCGCCCACGACGCGGGCACACTTGTTAAAGGAGCGGTCGGGGCGATACCCGCCATCGAACATCGCGTACAGCACGCGACGGTGCACGGGCTTGAGTCCGTCACGCACGTCCGGAAGGGCACGGCCCACGATCACGGCCATGGCATAGTCCAGATAGGACCGCTGCATTTCGGTCTGGAGATCCACCTGCTCAACGCGGTCGGTCAGCAGGTCGCCCTCCAGCACCGTCTCGGGGTTTTCTGCCGAGTCCGCGGGAACCTCGGGGGTTTCGTCACTCATAGTCTATTTTCCGTTTCAGGTATATGTCTGCTCAAGAATACTTAGGCTCAGGAGCGTCTAAATATCGAGGAACCTGACATCCTTGGCGTTCTGCTGAATGAAGTTGCGGCGGGACTCCACATCCTCGCCCATCAGTACCGTGAAGATTTGGTCGGCAGCGGCGGCGTCCTCCATGGTGACCTGGAGCAGCGTCCGGTTGTCCGGGTCCATGGTGGTGTCCCACAGTTCCGTGTAGTCCATCTCGCCGAGGCCCTTGTAACGCTGGATTCCGTTGTCCTTGGGGATCCGGCGCCCGGCAGCCTGGCCTGCGACGAGCCGGGCGTCCCGTTCCCGGTCGCTGTAGACATAGTCGTGCGGCGCGTTCGACCACTTGATGCGGTACAGGGGCGGCTGCGCCAGGTACACGTAACCGTTTTCGATCAGCGGGCGCATGTAGCGGAACAGGAGTGTCATCAGCAGGGTGGTGATGTGCTGGCCATCAACATCGGCATCGGCCATCAGGACGATTTTGTGGTAACGCAGCTTGGCAAGGTCGAAGTCCTCACCGATACCGGTGCCGAAAGCCGTGATCATGGACTGGACTTCGTTGTTGCCGAGAGCCTTGTCCAGGCGCGCACGCTCCACGTTCAGAATCTTGCCGCGCAGTGGCAGGATGGCCTGCGTCTCAGGGTTGCGTCCGCGCTTGGCCGAACCGCCGGCCGAGTCACCCTCTACGATGTAGACCTCACACTTCGACGGGTCCTTGGAGGAGCAGTCAGAAAGCTTTCCTGGCATACCGAAAGATTCCAGCGGGCTCTTGCGGCGAGCGTTGTCGCGCGCCTTGCGTGCGGCCATGCGGGCCTGGGCGGCTGAAATGGCCTTCCGGATGACGTCGCGTGCAGGACCGGGATTGCGTTCCAGCCAGTCGCCCAGTTGGTCGGTAACCACCCGCTGGACGAAGCCCTTGACTTCGGAGTTGCCGAGCTTGGTCTTTGTCTGGCCCTCGAACTGCGGCTCCGCCAGTTTCACGGAAATGACGGCTGTGAGGCCCTCACGGATGTCATCACCGGTAAGGTTTTCTTCCTTTTCCTTGATGATGCTCTTCTCCCGCGCATAGCGGTTGATCAGCGAGGTCATGGCGGCACGGAAACCTTCTTCGTGGGTGCCGCCTTCATGGGTGTTAATGGTGTTCGCGTAGGTATGGACGCTCTCCGAGTAGGCAGTGGTCCACTGCATGGCCATCTCCACTGCGATGTGCCGTTCGGTGTCTTCAGTTTCGAAGGCGATCACGTCCTGGTGAACAACGTCCACCTTCTTGCTCGAATTCAGGTGCTTGACGTAGTCCAAGAGGCCATCGTTGTACTGGTAAATCACCGTGCGGTGCTCGGCGCGGACTTCGCCTTCAGTGACAACGGCATCGAGGTCGAGATCGCCGGCTTCGTCGACGCCGGCGGCTGCCTGCCGCTCGTCGGTAAGGGTGATCTTCAGGCCCTTGTTAAGGAAGGCCATCTGCTGGAAGCGTGCGCGGAGGGTCTCGAAATCAAACTCGACGGACTCGAAAATGGTGGGGTCCGGATAGAACGTCTGGCTGGTACCGGTTTCATCCGTTTCCTCGCCCTTAACCAGCCCGCCCTGGGGCTTGCCGCCGTCCGCAAAGGACATGCGCCAGACGTGACCCTGACGGCGCACCTCTGTATCCACACGGCTCGAAAGTGCATTGACCACGGAGATGCCCACGCCGTGGAGACCGCCTGACACGGCGTATCCGCCGCCGCCGAACTTTCCCCCGGCATGCAGGATGGTCATGACCACTTCAACGGTCGGCTTCCCTTCGCTGGGATGGATGTCCACAGGGATGCCGCGGCCGTCATCCGTGACCTTGACGCCGCCGTCGGCCTGCAGGACTATTTCGATGTGCGTGCAGTAACCGGCCAACGCCTCATCAACGGAGTTGTCCACCACTTCATACACCAGGTGGTGCAGCCCGCGGAGGCCGGTCGAACCGATATACATACCAGGGCGCTTCCGTACAGCTTCGAGGCCCTCCAGGACTGTGATGTCGCTGGCACCGTATTCCCGCTGCGTCGTGGCCTCTGCCGGGGTCTCCGGTGTAGGGGCATCCTCGATCTCGGCTTCCCCTGCCTGGATGTCTGTATTGTCGTTAGCCACAGGCGCTTTCGACTCCTCTTTAGTTGATAATGGCCGGCAGATGCCCTTCCCGGAGGGAAGGCGTCCGCCAACAGGCACGTCACTGATGGCGCCGGCTGGTGATTGACTTGCGGAACCGTTTTCCGCCGCTGGGCAGCGTCGGAAAACGGACTCAGTCAACGTTTCACCGGCGCCCAGTTATCTACAGAGATTCTATCGTGAAACAGTGCCGATTCCCGCATTGCCGGGCCGCCAACGGGCAGCAATGTGCCTCTCGCTGGCCATTGGCCGCACCTGCAAGGCCCCAGCGGTACCGTCTTCGGGTTCCTATACGGCTCTCGGCCGTTTGAACGCCCTACACGCCGTTTGAGCAATTTTCAATAGACCCGAGGGTGGCCCGGTGCTCTTTGGCCCGTCTCCGCTTCACGCGGTGCAATTCAGGTACCGGTTTACGCGCTGCGTGTGTAGCGCTGTTGTGTGCTGCGCTTTAGCCGTAGGTGTCCCGAGGACCACGGCCCTGAACGCTCCGGCCGCCCTTGCGCCAGTTCGGCGCGGCCGGACCCAGCACCTGGATACTGGTCACTACCCCGTCGCCCAGGTCATTCCGGAACTTTTCCAACAAGCTGGCGCTGAGCAGGCGAAGCTGGGTAGCCCATGCGGTGGAATCACACCGGACCTGCAGTGTGGTGTCGGTAAAGCTTTCAGGAGTGCAGTGGGCCGCGATCTCAGGTCCCACAAGTGTTGCCCACTGGGCCATGACGGAGCCGACAGCCACCGGGGACGTCCAGCCGCGTTCCGCCACAAGGCGTCCCACCACCTTGCCCAGCCCCAAGGGGTCGCGTCCGGTGGCGTGGAACTGGCTGAAGCCTCGTGTTCCCCGCGCAGCCCGCTGTTTTTGGGCCCCGCCCGCCCGCGGAGCGGCCCGGCGCACTTCGCCACGCGCTGCCGCGGCCTCACGCATGCGGTTCAGTGCGGCCTGTGCGGCGTCGATTTTATCGGGGTCGCGGCCCGGCTGCAGGCCGCCTTCGGTGTTACTCATCGAGATTCCGAATCATCGATTCCTCCCGGGATTACCTTCACCCGCCGCCCGGTTAGTTCGTCAGGGATGTCGGCGTCGACGGCGGCAGTCACCAGGACCTGTTCGGCTCCTGAAACTATTGCGGCCAGTTTACGCCGACGCTGCACATCAAGCTCGGCAAAAACGTCATCCAGGATCAGGATCGGTGCCGTGCCGCCGGTCCTTGCATCGTCGAGCATGACGTAGTACGAGGCAAGCCGCAGCGACAGGCACATTGACCAGGTTTCCCCGTGCGAGGCATAGCCCTTCGCCGGCGCCTGGCCGAGGACGAGCTCGAGTTCGTCACGGTGCGGACCGACGAGTGAGATACCGCGTTCGAGTTCTTTCCGGCGGGAGGCCGCGAAGGCACGCAGGTGGCGCTCGGTGAGCTGTTCCACGGAAAGCAGCCGAAGGTCCTCGGTCAACTGTTCGTTCTGTGAAGGTTCCCCGACGGCGGCGGCGGGCGCGCCGTCGTCGTCAACCAGGGTCTGCAGCGTTGACCGGTAGACAGCGTCAGCCGCTTTGGTTCCGTCAGTCAGCTGCGCGTAGGCACGCGCGAGGTGGGGGCGAAGCAGTTCCACAAGCTGCAGGCGGGCATGCAGCAGTTCCGCCCCGGCGCGCGCCATGTGCTGGTCCCACACGTCGAGGGTGGCCTCATGGCCGGCAGTCAATTTGCCTGCCCTGGCGGATTTAAGCAGGGCATTGCGCTGCTTGAGGACGCGGTCATAGTCACTGCGGGTGGCGGCATGCCGCGGAACCAGGCTGACGAGCAGTTCATCGAGGAAGCGCCGCCGGCTCGACGGATCGCCTTTCACAAGGGCAAGGTCCTCGGGCGCGAAAAGAACGGTGTGGCAGATCCCGAGCAAGTCCCGCGCACGGACCGGATTGCTGCGGTTGATGCGCCCCCGGTTGGCGCGGCCGCCGTTGATTTCAAGTTCCAGCACGGTGGACTGGTCGCCGCGCACCAGTCTTGCCCGGATCAGCGCGCGGTCCGTGCCAAAACGCAAGAGCGGGCCGTCAGAGCTGACGCGGTGCGAACTGAGCGTCGCGAGGTAGCCGATGGCCTCCATCAGGTTGGTCTTGCCGATCCCGTTGGAACCGACCAGCACGGTGACCCCCGGTTCGAGCGCCAAATCCACGTGGGCGTAGCTGCGGAAGTCAGTCAGCGAAAGGTGTTGTAGGTACACGCGGTGTTCAAAGCCCCCAGCGGGTTTTACTTGGCAGGACGGGTGGCGTGGCCGCCGAACTGATGCCGGAGGGCAGAAACCATCTTCATTGCGGGGGAACTGTCCTCACGGGATTCAAAACGGGCGAACAGCGCAGCTGTGATCGCCGGTGCGGGAATGGCGTTGGCAATGGCCTCCTCCACGGTCCACCTGCCCTCGCCGGAGTCCTCGACGTAGTCGTCAATGTTCTGCAGTCCCGGATCTTCGTCCAGGGCCTTGACCAGCAGGTCAAGGAGCCATGACCGGACGACCGTGCCCTTTTGCCAGGCGCGGAAGGTGCCGGGGAGATCGGTAATGATGTCTTTGGAAGCGAGCAGCTGGTAGCCCTCGGCGTACGCCTGCATCAATCCGTACTCGATGCCGTTGTGGACCATCTTGGCGTAATGGCCTGCACCAACGCCGCCGACGTGGACGAAGCTGTCCGCCCGATCGCCTTCAGGGCGCAGGGCGTCAAAGACCGGCAGCGCGCGCTCGATGTCCTCGGCGTCCCCGCCGGCCATAAGCCCATAACCGTTCTGAAGTCCCCAGACGCCGCCGGAAACGCCGCAGTCCAGGAAGCGGATTCCCTTCTCCGCCAGGAGAGCCCCATGCTTCTGATCTTCGGTGAAACGGGAGTTCCCGCCATCGATCACCAGGTCCCCGGCATCAAGTTTATTGCCCAGGTCGGTGATAACCGCGTCCGTGATTTCCCCTGCAGGAACCATGACCCAGATCAGCCGCGGTGCAGGAACGGCGCCGATCAGCTCCTCCACAGAGGCAACGTCCGTCACGTCCGGATTCCGGTCGTAGCCGGTCACGTCCATGCCTCCCTTGCGCAGCCGTTCGCGCATGTTGAAACCCATTTTTCCGAGACCGATCAGTCCGATGTGCACGGGAAACTCTTTTCTGCGCGGAGGGCTAGGGATTGGACGGAGGCTTAGTTCGGGAGCCGGACCGGCATCACGAGGTAGCGGTAATCGTCCTGGTCCTCACCGTCAATGTCAGACTGTGCAGTGATCATGGCGGGCTTCGGCGCTGTGGTAAAGGAGAACCGAACGTACTTGGTCTCAATCACGCTCAGGCCCTCAACAAGGTAGTGCGGGTTGAACGCTACCGTGATCTCGTCTCCGGAAAGCTGTGCCTCGAGTTCTTCGGAAGCCTGTGCGTCTTCGCCGGTGCCGGCGTCCAGTTGGAGCTGGCCTTGGGTGAAGGCCAGGCGCACAGGGGTGTTGCGTTCGGCAACCAACGAGACACGGCGGACGGCTTCGACAAGTTCCTGGGTCTGGACAGTCGCGTGGATCGGCGTCGACTCCGGGAACAGCGAGCGGATCTTGGGATAGTCGCCGTCGACCAGAAGCGAGGTAGTGGTGCGTCCGCCGCTTTCGAATCCGATGAGGCGGGAATCATCATCGGCGATGGCAAGGCTGATCTCGCCGCTGCCGCCAAGTGTTTTGGCAACCTCGTTGAGGGTCTTGGCCTTGACCAGTGCACTCGTGGAGATGCCCGGAGTGACGGGCTTCCAAGGCACTTCGCGCATGGCCAGCCGGTAACGGTCGGTAGCCAGGAGCGTAATCAGGTCGTCCTCGATTTCCATCCGAACGCCTGTGAGGATGGGGAGGGTGTCGTCCTTGCTGGCTGCGATGATGACCTGCGATACGGCCTGGGCAAAGGCATCTCCGGCGACTGTGCCGCTGATCGCAGGCAGTGCAGGGAGCGGCGGGTATTCGGCCTCAGGCATGGTGGCGAGATGGAAGCTGCTTCGGCGGCACGTCAGGGTGACTTTGCTGCCCTCAGTCTCGAGGTCCACGGGCGCGGAGGGCAGGCTGCGGCAGATGTCAGCCAAGAGCCGGCCGGATACCAGGATGGTGCCTTCTTCCCTGATGTCGGCGGGTATTTCGAGCCTCGCTGAGGTCTCGTAATCGAAGCTCGAGAGGCTGACGGTTCCAGCTTCAGCTTTCAGCAGCAGTCCCGAGAGGACCGGGACCGGCGGCCGCGGAGACAACGATCGGGCTGTCCATGTGACGGCTTCTGCCAGGACGTCCCGTTCGACTCTGAACTTCACGGAAGGGTGCCGCCTTTCATTGCTGCTGCCTATTTTCGACCGGGAACCCCGCAAGGACTCCACAGAACCTGGCTCCCGGACTCGGGAACCTGCATGGTTTGCACGTGCTGAACCACAAGCAGACCCAAGAATGGGAGCGCTGCTGACAGCTTAGCCGGAAGATTGGCGAATTCCCCATCCCACCGGGGACCTCACGTCCTCCTGGACTTCGCCTGGCGGGGTCTGTGCCGGTGGGGAACGGAGATTGTTGTTTGAGGGATTTCAATTTTTTGGGATTCGTAGTGTTAATAACTGCTGTGGAAACTGTGGATAACTCGGTCTGGAGCCGGGAATCCGCGGTTAAGCGCTGTTCATGGACTGTGGGCGGACTGGGTTTTAAACAGGCTGTGGATGGGGATAACCGGTAGGGCGGTTTTTGGCAATCCACAGACACCTTAAGGGTTTTAAGCCCATTAACCGCGGTTGTCCCCTTAACTATCCACAGGGTTGTCCACATGCACCTGTTAATAAGGTTAAGAACGCGGATCGTGGCCTGCTGTCAGGAGTCGCGCTGCTGCTGCTTAATCCGGTTTGTCAGCTCGGTGACTTGGTTGTAGATCACACGGCGCTCGGCCATGAGTTCGCGGATCTTGCGGTCTGCGTGGATCACCGTGGTGTGGTCGCGGCCGCCGAGCTCTTGTCCGATTTTGGGCAGGGACATGTCGGTCAGCTCCCGGCAGAGGTACATCGCGATCTGCCGTGCGGTGACAAGCGTGCGGGTCCGGGACTTGCTGCACAGCTCTTCCATGCTCAGCTTGAAGTACTCCGCGGTCTGCGTGAGGATCTGGCTGGAGGTGATTTCCTGGGCATTGTCATCGGTGATGAGGTCCTTGAGGACCATCTCGGCAAGGGCAACATCCACCGGCTGGCGGTTCAGGCTGGCAAAGGCAGTCACCCGGATCAGGGCGCCCTCGAGCTCGCGGATGTTGCTGGCGATCTTGGATGCAATGTATTCCAGGGCGTCGTCCGGAGCGGAAAGGCCTTCGCTGAGTGCCTTCTTGCGGAGGATGGCGATGCGGGTCTCGAGTTCCGGCGGCTGGATGTCCGTCAGCAAGCCCCATTCGAAGCGCGATTTCATGCGGTCTTCGAAACCGGCCAGCAGCTTGGGCGGCTGGTCCGAGGTGATGACCACCTGCTTGTTGTTATTGTGCAGCGAATTGAACGTGTGGAAGAACTCCTCCAGCGTCCGGTCTTTGCCGGCCAGGAACTGGATATCGTCGATGAGCAGCACATCCACGTTGCGATAGGTGGTCTTGAAGCTGGCGCCTTCATCATCGCGGATGGAGTTGATGAAGTCGTTGGTGAACTCTTCGGAGTTCACGTAGCGGACCCGGATGCCGCTGTAGAGCCGGCGGGCGTAGTGGCCGATGGCGTGCAGCAGGTGCGTCTTGCCAAGTCCGGAGTCGCCGTAGATAAACAGCGGGTTGTAGGCCTTGGCCGGCGCTTCGGCCACGGCCACGGCCGCCGCGTGTGCAAACCGGTTCGAGGATCCGATGACGAATGTGTCAAAGACGTACTTGGGGTTGAGCCGGCCGAACTCGTGGGACGTGCTCGGCAGCATCGGCTGCGGCTTCAGCTCAACGGAGTGGTCCGTTCCGAGGGAAAGCTCGACGACGGGTTCCGGCTCGCGGTGGATGGGCACCAGATCGGTGTCCACGTCGATGGCGCAGCGGATGTCGTCGGAAAAGACGTTGTGCAGGGCGTCATCGAGGGCGTCCTTTACCTGGGTCTGCAGCACTTCCCTGGTGAGTTCATTGGGCACAGCCACCAGAAGGGTGGATCCAATGAGGCCCTGGGCCTGAGCCAGGATCACGAAGCCGCGCTGACGTGGGGATACCCGGTCATCCTGCTCGAGAAGATTCACCACGCGCCGCCAGGAACTTCCGACAGTGTTGGCGTGGTTTGCTTCGTCTACTGTCATCAATCGGGTTCCTCAAAGCTTGCTTTACCTGCAGTACATGCAGCCACAAGCCCGGGACCAACTGCTGCCCGGCGCAATCCACAGGGTTATGCACAGTCCGTGGATAATCGGCTACTGGGACACTCTAGGGGATGAAAAGGCCAGAAGATAGCTGGGAAGTGGCTTGTGGATAATTACATGGGTGTGGTTCGAAACAGGGTCTGTGAGACTGTTCATCCACAGGCACCCGCCCTACTTAGCCACACCTGGGGAAAGGTCCGAAGAGGTCCGCCGGTTTGACTCGCAGTTGCCGTTTGGCCTAACGTTGGGGAGTCCTTTGTGCCTGCTTTGTGTACCCATTTTGGACCTTTCCGACGCCCAGCGTTGAGGAGACCGGGGCAAGCAGGGACATACAAAACTTAAGCGTCGGCCAGTTCTTCCCCTTGATCGGCTGGGCGCACCTTCGATCCACTGGAGTAACTAACGTGAGCAAGCGGACTTTTCAGCCGAATAACCGCCGTCGGGCCAAGAAGCACGGCTTCCGCCTTCGTATGCGCACCCGTGCCGGCCGCGCCATCCTGGCTGCCCGCCGCGGCAAGGGCCGCGTCGAGCTGTCGGCCTAAATACTGATTCGTCGGGTAACTTCTCTTTGCGGATTTAGCGGTGCTAGCCACCAGGAACCGCCTGAGGACTTCAACCGATTTTTCAACAACAGTACGTTCCGGCGTCCGTAATGGGCGCCGGAACTTAGTGTTATATACGGCAACTATCGGAGCCGATGAACCCAGCAGGATCGGCTTCATCGTTTCCAAAAGCGTCGGGAACGCTGTTGCCAGGAACCTCGTTAAGAGGAGACTTAGAGAAGCCGGTGCCATCTCGCTGCGCGAGCATGGTGCCGGGTTCGCTATTGTGGTGCGTGCATTGCCCGCAGCAGCTACTGCCAGTTGGCAGGAACTGCTGGCGGACTACAACGCTGCGTTGGATACCACTATGAAGCGGCTGCAGAGCCGCCAGCAACGCTCGGCTGGAACCGGTTCGAACGGAATAACACAGGAAGGGACACAGCGTGCTTGACCTGACTGCCGCCGTCGTCCGTTCCACAAAGTCCGCACCAGCGGCCGCTGGCACCTTCCTCTGGAACCTGCCGCGCAACATCCTCATTCTTTTGCTGGTGGCCTACCGCAAGGTGATTTCGCCCTTGTACGGCCAGGTCTGCCGTTTCTTTCCCTCGTGCTCCGCGTACGCGCTCGAGGCCATCACCGTGCACGGTGCCGTGAAGGGAAGCTGGCTGGCGGCGAAACGCCTGGCGCGCTGCCACCCCTGGAATGCCGGTGGCGTGGACCATGTCCCCGCCGGCCACCGGTGCTGGCCTGAAAACCAGACGCCCACAATTGTTGTGCTGAACAATCCGGACAAATACCTGGCTGCTCAGACTGATGGAGAAGGCCGCGCTGCGGCCTGACGAATAGGGATATCGTATGGACTTCTTTGAAACACTTATGTTTCCGTTCAAATGGCTTGTGTCCATCATCATGGTGGGCTTCCATGAGGGCCTGAGTGGCATCGGCCTGCCCGAGGCTTCCGGCTGGACGTGGACCCTGTCCATCATCGGTCTGGTGCTGGTCATCCGGGCAGCCCTCATTCCCGTCTTCGTCAAGCAGATCAAGGCCCAGCGCGGCATGCAGCTGCTGCAGCCTGACCTGAAAAAGCTTCAGGACAAGTACAAGGGCAAGACCGACCAGCTGTCCCGCCAAGCCATGGCGCAGGAACAGATGGCGATGTACAAGAAGCACGGCACTAATCCATTCTCGGCCTGCCTGCCCATGCTGATCCAGATGCCGTTCTTCTTCGCACTCTTTACGGTACTTTCCGGCATCAGCACCGCCCGGGACAGGGGCGAGGGTATCGGCGCTATGAGCCACGAGCAGGTGACCCAGTTCGACGAATCCACGATCTTCGGCGCCACGTTGTCTGCCTCGCTCCTGCATGGCGGCGAGGGCAACCTCACTGCCGTCTGGATCCTCTCGATCATCATGATCCTGGCGATGACCGCGTCGCAGTTCATCACGCAGAAACAGATTATGGCCAAGAACATGTCAGAAGAGGCCATGGCCAGCCCCTTCATGCGCCAGCAGAAGATGATGCTCTACATCCTGCCGATCGTCTTCGGCGTTGGCGGCATCAACTTTCCCATTGGTGTCCTGATCTACTGGACCACCACCAACCTGTGGACCATGGGCCAGCAGTTCTTCGTCATCCGCCGCATGCCGACGCCGGGTTCCCCTGCCGCCAAGGCCCTCGCTGAGCGCCGTGCCGCCAAAGGGCTTCCGGCCCTGCCGGTTCTGGGCGGCAAGAAGGTCGACGCCGAGGCTGAGGCAGCTGCAGCCGCTGCGGTAGCGCAGGCCAAGAGCCAGCGCATCCAGCCACAACGCAAGAACAGGAAGAAGAAGTAATGTCTGTCGAAAGCTCAGAGCAAGCCCTTTCCGCCGAAACCGGCGATGACCAGTCTGCCGATGCCCAGGACCATGGCGGGTCGGCCGCAGCCACTGACAAGAGCAGCACGGTAAGCCGTCTCGAGGAAGAGGGCGACGTCGCTGCGGACTATCTCGAAGAGCTGCTCGACATCGCCGATATCGACGGCGACATTGACATCGAGGTGCGCAACGGCCGGACCTATATCTCCATCGTTACCGAGGAAGAGTCCGCCGGACTGGATAGCCTCGTCGGCCGTGACGGTGAAGTGCTTGAAGCGCTGCAGGAACTGACCCGGCTATCCGTGCTGTCGGCGACGGAAAACCGCTCCCGTCTTGTGCTGGATATCAACGGGTACCGCAAGGAGCGTGCTGGCCACCTGCAGAAGATCGCAGAGGACGCAGTAGCCACCGCGAAGGAAACCGGCGAGGCTGTCGCCCTGGAGCCGATGAGCGCCTACGAACGCAAGATTGTTCACGATGCCGTCGCCGACCTGGGATTCGTCAGTGAATCCGAGGGTGAGGGCGCGGGACGCCACATCGTCGTTTCTGCTGACTGACCCCATGGTTGAAATCACGGCTGCTGAGCGCCAGGCTGCGGAGAAGATTTTCGGTGAGCGTCTGGGCTTGGCGGAACGGTATGTAGAGCACCTTGCCACCTCCGGAATGGAGCGCGGCCTCATCGGTCCGCGGGAGATACCCCGGCTCTGGAGCCGGCACGTGCTGAACTGCGCTGTCATTGAGAGTGAAATTGCGCAGGGTAGCCATGTTGCCGACGTCGGAAGCGGTGCGGGGCTGCCCGGGCTGTGTCTCGCCATTGCCCGTCCGGATCTGGAACTGACACTTATTGACCCCTTGGAGCGCCGGGTGATCTGGCTTCAGGAGGTTGTCGATGACCTGGGGTTGGACAACGTCACCGTCATGCGCACCCGGGCGGAGCTCGCTGTCGGCCTCGTGAAGGCTGATGTTGTCACCGCCCGTGCTGTCTCAGCCCTGACCAATCTGGCAGGACTGACCATTCCCCTCCTTGACGGAGAAGGCGAAGTCGTGGCCATCAAGGGCAGGAGTGCTGCGGAGGAAATCGAGAAGGCCGCGAAGGCGATCCGTAAGCTTGGCGGTGTCCAGACCTCCGTTGTGACGGTCGGCCAGGATCTGCTCGAAGAACCCACCACAGTAGTTCGCATCGTTGTGAAGAAGTCCCAAAAGATCGCCTAGTACAGGCCCGGCTGCCACAGGTCCTGAGGGCGAAGCGGTTAGGCTAGAGAGCGGCAGCAAGAGCCGAACGAGAGTGAGAGTGTCCCAGTGACCAGTAGCGAAACCTCCACACAGCGGATCCCCCCGTTCGTGTCATTGGGGTCGGCACGCGCCGTTGCTGCACCGTCCGTCGCTACGACCTCCGGCCAACTGAATGTGGTTGGCGTCAAGGCGAGCGGGACCAAAGTTTCACGTGAAACGTCCAACGTGCTGGACACCTTGGACGACTCCAGCCCCATCGCCAGGGAGTTGGCGCACGAGAACAAGCGCCGGGAAAAGCTCCTGGGCCGCACCCTCCCGAAGCCGGAGAAAACCCGGGTCTTCACCGTCTCCAACCAGAAGGGCGGGGTGGGAAAGACCACCACCACCGTCAACATTGCAGCGGCCCTGGCAGCAGCCGGCCTGAACGTCCTGGTCATTGATATCGACCCCCAGGGCAACGCTTCCACTGCCCTGGGCATTGAGCACCACGCGGAGGTCGACAGCATCTACGACGTCCTCATCAATGACGTTCCGCTCGAGGATGTCGTTGCTCCCTGCCCTGACATCAACAACCTCATCTGCGCCCCGGCAACGATTCATTTGGCTGGCGCCGAAATTGAGCTGGTATCGCTCGTCGCCCGGGAGCAGCGGCTCCGCCGTGCCATCGACGTCTATGCGAAGGTTCGCGAGAAGAAGGGCGAAGCCCAGCTAGACTACATCTTCATCGACTGCCCGCCGAGCCTCGGGCTGCTGACCGTCAACGCATTCTGCGCCGCGGGTGAGGTCCTGATTCCGATTCAGTGCGAGTACTACGCACTGGAGGGACTGAGTCAGCTCCTCAAGAACATTGAGATGATACAGAAGCACCTCAACGCCGACCTTGTGGTCTCAACGATCCTGCTCACCATGTACGACGGCCGCACCAACCTCGCCGCCCAGGTGGCAGCAGAAGTTCGCCAGCATTTCCCTGACCAAGTACTCAGTG
Source organism: Arthrobacter sp. D1-17 (assembly GCF_054130535.1). Lineage (NCBI taxonomy): Bacteria > Bacillati > Actinomycetota > Actinomycetes > Micrococcales > Micrococcaceae > Arthrobacter > Arthrobacter sp. D1-17. Next base: position 26,008 of record NZ_CP096382.1, read on the forward strand.
CGGTTGTCCCGCGCTCCGTCAGGATCTCTGAGGCGCCGAGTTACCAGCAGACTGTCATGACCTACGACCCGTCCTCCAGCGGTGCACTTTCCTACCTGGAAGCCGCAGCCGAAATCGCTGAGCGTTAGAATTTTCCAAACACTGCAACAGCCGGAGCCCGGTATCACCGGGTTCTTCCAATGGAGGGATTCATCCATGAGCGATAAGCGACGCGGGCTCGGCCGCGGTCTTGGCGCACTCATTCCAAGTTCCGCCGCAGCCAGCTCTTCCGGCAACGGAGCTGCGCCGTCACGCCCAGTGGATCTTTTCTTTCCGGAATCCCGTAAGCTAGCCAGCCCTGAAGGTCCTGCCTCAGAGGCTTCGGTGGATCAGTCCACCCGGACCGGCAGCGTCCCGTCTCCTGAAAATGTCGAAGCCGCCGACTCCGCTTCCGCCGGTCCGGCCCGTAGCAAGGATGTTTCTGCCGGTGCCGCCGGAAAGGCTCCTGCAAAATCTTCCGCTGGACTCTCTGCCGGCACGAAGACCGGCGCCAAGACCGATAGGCCTGGTGGCGAAGGAGCGGATGCTCATTCCGGAGAAGCCGAAGAGTCAGCCACTGCCACTGCGGGCACAGCCACTGATTTGTATGCGGCGCCGGACTCTGCCGGCTCAGCGAATGACACTTCGGCTTCAGCCGATGGTTCCGCACCCGGCCGTCGTTCGCCGGCAGGGCGGCGCTCCGCTGCGGCCGAAGATGTCGAACTCGTCGACGTTCCGGGCGCTCGTTTCGCGGAAATCCCCGTGACTGACATTCACCCGAACCGCAAGCAGCCCCGCAGCGTCTTCGACGAAGACGACATGGCGGAGCTGATCCACTCGGTTCGCGAAATCGGCGTCCTCCAGCCAATTGTGGTGCGCGCATCAACCGAAGAAGGTGGAGAACCTTACGAGCTGGTGATGGGTGAACGCCGCTGGCGGGCAGTCCAGGCCGCTGGTCTGGCTACCATCCCTGCAATCGTCCGCGATACAACGGATGACGACCTTCTCCGGGACGCGCTGCTGGAAAACCTGCACCGTAGCCAGCTCAATCCTTTGGAAGAGGCTGCCGCCTACCAGCAGCTCTTGGAGGATTTCGGAACCACGCACGAACAGTTGGCCGACCGGATTGGCCGGTCCCGTCCCCAGGTGTCGAACACGCTCCGCCTGCTCAAACTGCCTCCCTTGGTGCAAAGGCGGGTCGCCGCTAACGTCCTTTCAGCAGGTCACGCCCGTGCCCTCCTTTCACTGCCCGATGCGGCTGCCATGGAACGGCTCGCGCAGCGGATCGTCGCGGAGGGCATGTCAGTTCGGGCCACCGAGGAAGCGGTGACCCTACACCGGGAGCCTGCCGCCCAGTCTAAAAACAACATTCCTCGCCCCGGTGCCCGGCATGAGCGTCTGGACTACCTCGCCTCGTCGCTCTCCGACCGCTTGGATACAAACGTGAAGATCTCCCTAGGTGCCCGCAAGGGACGGGTGAGCATTGAGTTCGCCAGCGTTGAAGACCTCAACCGGATTATGGACGTATTGGCGCCTGGTTCAGACAACTGAATATCAGACGTTATCTCGTCGGGCCCGTTTCACGTGAAACGGGCCCTTCTTCGTGTACAGCCAGCTTTGCACTGAGCCGCCGCATTCCTAGTTCACTCTGATCACTTTCCCGTCGCTGTACCCCTGCAACGTACAGTCGCCTGAGGTTGGAATAGGACGCGCCCGGGACAGAACGCATCTCTGGGAGCCGCACAGGCCTTGCTCCCCTGTGCATACAAGTACGCAACAGCATTTTTCGGCAGACGATGCAGCAGGTTGATCGGCACGGTGAAGGTCCAACGCGCTCAGGGTAGTCCCGATCCTGATGGTGGCTGCCACTCTGGCGTAATGCTGCCCTTAGGCATGCTGACGACGTAGGCGCACAGCATGTGCTGCGGAGATGCTCATGACCATGTTGAAGGCGGCCTCTCAGCCTTGGGAACGGGTAGCTGCTGTGGAGATGCTAAAACCTACGCGCGGACGGAACAGAACGTGCGGGTGACAAGAATGTTCCAAGAATCTGCCAGTTCGAGGAATGCGGTGAATTAGCGCCGCTCCACTATGCGGGAAGGAACGCCTGCGGGACTTCGGTACCCGCCTGGCACCGTAGCTGGCACGCGCCGCTACCAGGCCTCGGCGAACCGAGACGAGCGATTAAACTTGCTAGGCGTCCTGCCCGGGCAGGTTGGTTAACCGGCTGATCGGCGGTTGGCCTCCGATTGCGGTGTGGGGCCTGTGGTGATTGTAGTTGTGCAGCCAGGTGGGGAGGGCATTCCTTCGGGCTGATTCTGTGGCGTAGAAGCGTTGGAAGGCCCATCCGTCGGCGAGGGTGCGGTGGAACCGCTCGATTTTGCCGTTGGTCTGTGGCCGATAGGGGCGGGTTTTCTTGGCCTTGATATTCAGTTCCCGGCAGGCATCCCGCCAGGGGTGGGATTTGTAGGCGGATCCGTTGTCGGAGAGGACCCTTTCAACGGTGACTCCGAGGACGGCGAGCCAGGACACGGCCCTTTTCAGGACGGCTACTGCGGTGGCCGCGGTTTCGTCGCCGTGGATCTCGGCGTGGGCGACCCGGGAATGGTCGTCAATGACCGTGTGCACGTAGGCCGTGCCGATGACCGGATGGCTGCGGCTGCCGGTTCTGGCTGGTGTCGTTGCACGGTTCCGGTGGCCCAGTTGTTTGCCGACGTAGCGCCAGCCACCCCGTTGGGGATGTTGCCGAGCTTCTTCACATCGACATGGATCATCGCCCCGGGCCTGTCGTGCTCGTACCGGCGGATGACTTCCCCGGTGCGTTTGTCCACGTGGTGCAGGCGGTTCAGTCGGCACCGGACCAGGACCGCATGCACGGTCGAGGCGGCATGGCCAGCTTCGCTCCGATCGCGACCGGTCCCAGCCGTTGCTTCCAGCGAAGGTGCACGACCTTGCGGACGAGCCGCTGCGGAGTCCGGTTCGCGACCCGGTGCGGGCGAGAGGACCTGTCGGACATGCCCGCCTGCCCCATCGCGGCGTACCGCTCGGCCCAGCGTTTGGCCGTGGGCCAGGAGCAGTTGAACTGCTCGGCAGCCCGGGACACCGGCCAGCCGTAGTCCACGACCAGACGCGCGACGCGCAAACGTTGGCGTGGAGTCAAAGCGGCATTAGCGTGGGACATGAGGACCTCCTGGTCGCTACAGCGGTTGTCTAGCAACTCCACTGTGCAACCGGAGGTCCTCACCTTTGGGTCAACGGCTCCCGCGAGTCCTCGCATTCACCCAACCAACGTCCTTGGGCAGTACAGCTAGGCGTCCGAAAGCCCGTTGGGGCGTGTTTCAAGCAGTGGACCATGCTTCCCGAGGGAGTTCGCTTCGTTTCACGTGAAACACGCGGCCCGGCGATTGCCCGCAGAGGGCTTGAGATATTCGTCGATGCCGCCGTCCAGGAACTTTCCGTTGCGCGCACACACTTGCTGGCCGCTAGCAGCACCGGGATTCGGGAAGCGCTGGTCGGTGCTGCCTGAAAGCACCTCAGACGAGAATCATCGCTGCCTTCTGGTCTTCGACTTTAGCTGCAACGAGCCCGAACGTTCCCAGTCCTGCATATGAGCTGGGCGGAGAACCTGTAGCAGTGCTGGCGTCTGAACAGCGACGAGATCATCAGTGGACGGACGGGACCGCGACGTAAAGCCCTGTCTTCGTAATGTGGGTCCGGTGTTGCCGTTGCAGGGCGCAAAGTAGAAATTGCCCCGTCTCATTCCTCAGGTCCTCTCCCTGCCTCCCTATCCCCCGAATTTGAGCGCGGTCTGGGATACGACGCGTACCGTGATCGGGGGATTTTGTCCGTCTCAGCGGCTGGCATCGGGATTGCGAACCCGCAACGCCTTCAATGATCCGTGTCGTTCGGGGATCAGGATGCGGACCAAAGGTTGAGAGCGACCGGGAAGCGAAACCCGCGAAATACGTTCCGAGATACGAGCCGCATCTGCTGTAGCGCAGCGGGTGTTCGTGTTGCACGTGAAACGTGTTCTATTAGAGGGGCTTCGCTCCGACAGTTACCTGAGGATGTGTTCAGAAGGAATACGGGCTCGGGTCTCCATCCACAGTGTTGCAGCCCTCGAGGTTGTAGGGTGACTGCTAGCAGGGCAGGTGTCCTACCCCACCAGCCCGAGAAACGTAAGAGGCTCACGGGCGCATTGGCGCTAGGCGACCAGTCAACTGGTGCGTAGCCCTTCAGGCTGGGGCTTCCGAGGATGCTTCGGTGGTGGGGCTGCCTCGTTTCACGGGAAACGTCGCCTGCGGCTGCATGGAAACGAGGACAGCAGGCGTGGCCAAGGGGAATCTGGGAAGCACCGATCACCTTTTGTGCGGATGTGTCATCAGGGAGGTTTGGTCCGGTCCCTCGACACCCCTGTCGGCGCGCGATGATGGTGAATTCATGAACACCGGATCGAATTTCGGAAGGGGTGTCGCTCGCGGCCGGCATGACTTTCCAGGTGCTTCGAGGGCGGTAGCCAAGCCTTTCATTCGTTTCCGTAGGTCACAGTCGATCGCTGATTCCTGTGGTGACCGCCATCCAGCTAATTCCTAGGGCGGCTCCTTCCCCTGATGCGGAACATCCCTGCCGCTGTGGCCGACTCGTCCACCGGCCTAGGCTCTACATGTGGTGCCGTCGCCCAAAGCGCACTGCAAGCATCGGCAACTGTGACCGGTGGCCGGCTGCCTCTCCGTGCATATGCGTGTTTTCTCCTGGCCCCGGAGGCGTCACACGGGTCCGAGGGACTCTCCGGGGCATCCCTTACCCTATGCGTAGCGGAGGAACCGGTAACTAATCAGAGGGCGAAACGGCTGGTAGGCGGATGTTGGGTCAGTCCATCTGCGCCCCAGCCACGTCGCCTCGGGTGCAGATGGAGGCTGTCCCCCGCAGTCCCGTGATGACTGCAGTGTGCGTTTCATCTCGGTGAATCTCTTCCTCAATGGCGTCCCTGAATGACGGTGGCGGGTCGCCGTGCACGGCAATGGGCTGGGATATGAGTGTTCGGCTATTTGCAGTTTGACTGGCAGGCGCTCGTCCTTACGTATTCGGGACTTTGGTACAGATCAAAACCCGTAGCTGCGGACGGATCCAGACTTGCTTTCCTGTGGATAGTGTGCGGCGGTGCCAGTGGATAAGCCTGTGGATAACTGTGGGGATAAGTCCGCGCGCTTGCGCATGCGGCCCCCACGGAGAGGCAGCGGATGTTCCCCTGCACCACGGAGGCGCGCGGCCTTCCGGCAGTGAAGACTCGAAGCCGACGTTTCACGTGAAACGGTAGAGCGACAAACCCCGCTGCCGCTGGTGATATTCAGGTCCAAATGCTGCGGTTTTAAGCCCGCGTTGTTTGCGAAATGCAGGGGAAGAACCGCCACGGGGCCTGGAGCCAACCAGCTGGAGCCATGTCACGGCAGCAATAGCGGTTCCGGGCAGGCCACCCCCGGCTCGAGGCTGCGCCCGCGGCGGGATCGGGCGAGGCGGAGTTTTACCCACAGGTGCTGTGGAAAAGCCTGTGGATTGAGCTGTGGATAAGGGTGTGAATAATCTCATTGCCGGCCCAGCTAGCGAGGCGCTCATCTGAGGCCGCGTCTCCCCGGACTGTCTGTTTTGTAGACGCTTGCCGTGCCATGAGCGGCTCTGGAAGGCGCTCATAGTCCACAGGTCAGCTCCTTTCGGCTATGGCCTCCCCTTCAGCCCGTAATGCTGTCGGCGGGCGAAAGACCCTACTCCGTGACCGGCATAGGCCGTTCGTGGTCGAAGTGCAGCGACCGCATGCATGCTAGGCAGCAACCGGTTCTGCACACACAAGCTGGCGGTTTGGCATGCTGCGCTCCCGTGCGCGGCGGACCCAGCCCTAGACACTGCCTGATGCCGACGCCCTGGGTTTTTCCGCCCATTGACTCCAGGTCGTGCGCTTGGAACTTCCTCTAGTCTGATGAAGCGCGTCCTGGGCACGTCTGTTTGCCACATTTCTGCACCTATTCTTATCTACTGCATCACGGGCATGAGTCGCGAGCGTGATGCCCTCGTGCCCTGCCGCCGGGCCCGAGAGATCGGGGGCTCCAACGGCGTCCCTGAAGTGATGCTCCTCTCGCTGGCTCGGCAGTTTCAGGGACGTGGACAGTTGCGGGGAAAGTATCAACCGTACGGCTGGTTCTCGTGGGTCATCGCACTCGATGACGATTGGAGCGGCGCCGCGTGGCGGGTGGTTGCAATCAGGCGACGGCGCGTTAGCGGGGGGCAGCTCCTCAGTGCATACTCCTCCGCCAAGCAACAGACACTACTGGCCGCAGCTCGTCGGGAGGGCGGCGCCGTTGTTTCACGTGAAACAGCGGCGTCGGCTGGCGCCGGCTGTCAGCGACGTGAACCAACCAACGAGCGGCCGTAGTGCCCACTGATTCCGCTTCAGCAAGAGCTCATCCTTGGAGTTGGAAGTGGCGTCTGACTGTTAGTCATGCCCACGCCGGTCCGCGAAACACTGCAGCCGCTTGCTGGGGCGACAACACACCAGCCAATGATGGCAGCAAATTGCGTGATCGAGCCAAGGTCAAATTCAGGCCGCTAGCAGCAGATCGCATACTAATGAACCCAGTCGGCCACTGGCTGCCGAGCCGAGCCTTCCTCAAGGGGGTACACCAGAGGCGAGTCGAACCGCGCTGCCGAATGCTCATGCACTACTGGAAGTTCCTCTCTCTGCCATGGCTACCGGCTAGCACCTTCTAGTTGTTCGCCATCATTCCGGTCTGGCCTCAATGCGCCGCGAGGAGACGCAGAGAGACGGGGCGAGTCAAATTGGCTGGTCGCTCTGGCACGGATGCACCCACAGTCCCTCCGTTAGCTCCTGGTCCTTAAGCTCAAGCAGAATGAGAACGACGGCTCCTTTAGGAACCTACCTAAATGCTGGTGCTCAGTCAGGAATACCCATCTGCCTGATGTGGATCGTGCCCATGCATGCGTGACGCCCATGAGGAGTATTCGGGGGTGCCAGGATTAGGGAAGCTACAGCCGCCGGCTTGCATAGAACGTAGTCGTTCACTCCTCCGACGCGTCGACTGTGGAAGGACTGCTAAGCCAGATAAGGCGGAAGCTGAAGGAGCCGGCCCGGTTGGGAACTCACTCCCGTCGGTGCCAGTCAGTCGTCGTCGCCTGATGGCGCGCGTGTGCGACGCGGAGGGACTTTCTTACACCGTCGCATTCAACCTCAAGCCTCGGGCATCTCTCCAGACCTCCCCGAAGCCGTATCGCGTTTTCTCGTCCACAAGCACCCGAACGTTTCACGTGAAACGCACGAATTCATCCAGGGTTGCTACTAACCACCCAGGCGGCGATGACTCTTCGAGGCGCGACCGGAAGCCAAGATAGCCGTTGTGTCTGCAAAGCAGGCTGTCTGCTGGAAGCGCGCGGTGCAGGGGGTAGCGGGACTGCTGAGCGGCATCCGAAACTGCTTGACTCCCTTCTTACGGCCAGCAGGCGGGTGGTGGAGAAATAATGAACGCTACCGCCTCATCTGCTGGCGCAGCGAACCCCCCACTGGATAAGGACATCTGCTCTTCGCTACGCTCGACCGGCTCCATCAAACCTACGGGAGGAAATCCCACTCCCGCGGTTAGACGTATCACTACAGGACTGCACCTGCGCGGCTGGACTCCTTCAATGGCGGGGATGTGGTGATGCTACAACTGTGTCGGTCCGCCTAACTCGGGTTGGCCAGTCGCTTCTACTGCAGACCTGCCAGGGCGACACGATGCGACAGGTCCGGGCGCCGTCAAGCCTTCTTCTGTGCGGGCTTTGCTGGCTTCGAACTCAGCCGGTGTATCGCTCCACTATGCACTCCCGGATCCTGGCCCGGATCGTTCCCGAGACGAGCCACTCGGCGGATCAAGGCCTTGGCTGGGCCACAACCTATTTGAGGTGAGCCGCGTGGGCGGTCGGCGTGAATCGCATAGCTGCGACGCCTGGTGTGGTGCTTAGCGGAAAGAATCTCGTGTGACGCCTGTTTCTGGCACCTCCTGGCAGACGTCGTCCGTGTTTGCCTTTGAAGTTGGCATCAAGTTGTCGAACGTGATTCTCCTCGTATACTTGGGGCACCAGCGGGAAGCTCCCCTTCGGGCTTACCGCGCCGGCGCTTCATCGGGTGAGCTGCTCGCTTGGACAGGACACTCTGGTTGTAGTTGTGACTCCATGCTCTCGACCAGTCCTCGGCTAGCGTGGCGGTATACACGATGTTGTCTTCCGTCAATGTTTCACGTGAAACAAGGTAGGGCGACGGTGTACCCTCGACCGCGCACTGTCGGCGCTGCCCGACGGTGTGGCGGCGCCTCCGTGGTAGCGGCGTCGCAAGTATTGTCAGGATGTCGGCGCGAAGGACATAGCCTCTGTTGAGGCACCACAGGGGTGTTGGGAAGCACTATAGGGTCGCTCGAGCGCTGCGCACTCGAGCCGCCCTGGCCCCGGTACACCGGCAGTTGTCGCTGGTCGGGCCCCCTTGAGCGCCTCCCGGGATTTGCGCGCGCCAGGTGGAGCGGGAGTGTCAGAGCTCCCTATCCATACCCGGTGGCAAGAAAGCCATGCGATGACAATCGCGGTTTTCAGACGCAGTTGAGGCCTGCCCGAATTGCCTAGGCAGGGGTAAGAGGGCTAGACCGACTCTCCAAGCGTGTCCCGACCCTGACTCGAAGGGACGGACCTCGTCCGAGAGCGGCATCAGCATTCATCACCAGCGCAAAGCCTGTCCGGCCGCCGGGGACCTGCGGTGCGCGTTCACCGCCCCGGTACCAGCCGGATATCACGTACGCCTTGTGCTGCGGGCGGGTGGCGTGGGGATAAGTTTCACGTGAAACAGGATCGCCGCGTTGCAGGAACTCATCGGGACGGGCACATCGCCGCTTCCGCTCGTGACTCCCGAGTGACGGCATTTGCAGTGAGTGTATTCGCAGTGACTACACCCCCAGAGACTGCAGTGACTACACCCCAGAGACTATGATCCCCACCGAACTGCGTCTTCCGGTTCATCGATCGAGCACTCCAGGCGCCCCTAGGGCGCAAGCCGGGATGACCCTCGTCGGGCAACCACACCACTCGACAGGAGTGGCATCAGAGACTTGTCCTCTGTAGGGCCCGTATCGGCAATCTTCGCTCATGGATCGACGGTCGGAGCAATCTGCCATGGACTCACGCACTAGCGAGATTACCTCCGCACAGTGAAGAGCCTGGCAGGAAGGCACCACTCTACAGTGCATCTGGCAGGCAGGTTGCAGCACGTTCTGAGAACTCAGCCAGCGGGTTGCTCCCAGAGAAAATACGCCGCTAAGTAGCACCAGTAAAGTTGCTTACCGTCAAGCGGGCCGGCAAAGCTGAAGCCTGCAGCTCTGCCGCTGCGCAGCACACCGCGGAAGCAAGGAGCGGCGCGAAATGTCAAGAACTGCCCGGCTCCTCCGCGGCGGGCAGACACGCGGCGGGCAGACACAGGTACAGCAATGCGCCGCCCAGTTGTTCTCTTGATGATCCTGTAAACCGGTTGAGCACCGTGTGTGCGCAAGCAATCACGGCAGTAGACGAAAGTGGCCACCACTTCCCTGGAGCGATGGCCACTGAACTGTCGACGGACAGAGTCGACTGACTAAATTCCTGACCGGACAGCTTTTCGTTTGTTAGGACAGGACGTCGGCGAATTCTTTTTCGAAGAACTGCTTCGGCTTGGCACCGATGACTGTGCTCTTCACCTCGCCGCCCTGGAACAGGTAAACCGCTGGGATGGAGGTGATGCCGTACTCAGCTGCAATGGAGGGGTTATCGTCCACGTTCACCTTCACGACCTCCACCTTCTCGCTGTACTCCACTGAGATCTCATCCAAGATAGGACCGAGCTTGCGGCACGGGCCGCACCATTCAGCCCAGAAGTCGACGATTACCGGCTTGTCCGCGGCGAGCACGTCGGTGCTGAAACTGGCGTCTGTTACGTCTTTAGCGTTGCTCATAACCCTTGTCTTTCTCTTCGAATGGTGGGGCGTCGGTCAGGCGTGCTGTCCGGCGAGGTAGTGCTCGACATCAATTGCAGCGACACAGCCGGAACCTGATGCCGTGATGGCCTGACGATACGTCGGGTCTACGACATCGCCGGCTGCGAAAACTCCCTTGATGCTAGTCCGAGAGCTGCGTCCCTCCACGGCGATGGTCCCGGCGTCAGTGATGTCGAGGGTATCCTTGACCAGCTCAGTACGGGGATCATTGCCGATAGCGACAAAGACGCCGGTGACGGGGAGTTCGGACTCTGAGCCGTCCAGCAGGTTCTTCAGCTTCAAACCGGTGACCTTGTTCTGGCCCAGCACATCTTCCACCGCCGTGTTCCAGATGAAGCTGATCTTCTCGTGCGCCTGCGCGCGGTCACCCATGATCTTGGAAGCCTTCAAGGTGTCGCGCCGGTGGACGACGGTGACGGACTTGGCGAACTTGGTGAGGAACAGGGCCTCTTCCATCGCAGAATCCCCGCCGCCGATGACGGCGATGTCCTGGTCCTTGAAAAAGAAGCCGTCGCAGGTTGCACACCAGCTGACACCATGACCCGAGAGCCGCTTTTCGTTGGCCAGGCCAAGCTCGCGGTAGGCCGAACCGGTGGAGAGGATAATGGCTCGGGCCCGAAAGGTCTCCCCCGTGGCGATCGTGACAGTCTTAATGTCACCCTCGAAATCCACTGCGGTAACGTCTTCGAACTGGATTTCCGTGCCGAAACGCACGGCCTGCTTTTCGAAGTTCTCCATCAGGTCCGGACCCATGATGCCCTCAGGGAAGCCGGGGTAGTTTTCGACGTCAGTGGTGTTCATCAATTCGCCGCCGGCGGTTACCGAACCTGCCAGGAGCAGCGGCTTCAGGTTGGCCCGTGCCGTATAAACCGCTGCCGTGTACCCTGCCGGACCGGAGCCGACGATGATGACATCACGTACGTCTGACGCGGTGCTTTCTGCGTTGCTCACTGAACGGTGAACCTCTTCCCTAGTCGATGAACCGGCTTGCGGCCGGCCACATGGCACAACTGATTGACAGTGCCGAATATTCCAGATGCTGTGGGGTGCGGGTACGGCCACCCCTGCACGCACGTGCCAGGCGCCCCCCGGTCGCGCGCGACTGCCCTACTGAACCTTGATTTCCGCCAAGCGCAGGCCGAAGCCATAGCGGGTCTTCGGGGCCGCGAGCCTTGGCAGGTTCTTGATGGAGACGATCACGTATTCGGCCGTGACAGGCTCAGCAAGCGGCATGGTGAGGTCGGGCGAGGTGAAGCTGTTGGTGCCCACCGGCTTGGCGCCATCGAGGGACGGCTGGTCGTTAGTGAACACGCTGATGTTTCCTCCGGATGCACCCAGCTGGTTGAGGGTGATCGAGGAGATCTTGGACGGTTCCTTGAGCTTGACGACAAGCGGAACGCCCTCCGGAGCCAAACCACCCCAGTTATCCGTCGCGAACTCCATGTCCGACCAGTAGCTGGCGCCGTTGCCGTCGAAAGTCTTGGCGAGATCGTTGTCGTAGTTGGAGGCGAAGTCGAAGGCCCCGATGCGCGTGACACCCTCCACCGCCGGCGGTCCGGCCGCCGCTGTTGTGCTTGGGCTCGGCGACGGCGTTCCTGCCGGGGTTTCGGGGGCAGAGGCCGTTGCGGGGGCATCCTGAGTACCCTGCGACTGCGGTGCCGTCCTGAACAGGCTGCCCAGGTTGGTCACGGCAAAGATCAGGCCGACCACCAGTACCGCGGCGAGCAGTCCGCCGACCAGCCACCGCATTGAACGAGGTTCAGTACGGCGCTCGTCATCATCGTCGGTGTAGTCATGGCCAGCCGCGGTGGCAGCACCGCCAGTGCGGGCAGCCGCCGGGAAACTGCCGGAACGCCTCTCTGGGTGACCGTGCCCGCCGTTCTGGGTGTACTGGTCCTCCGTGTATTCGTCCTCAGGCGCGTAGCCATAGTCGTCCTGCGACCACAGCGAGACCTTGGGCTGCTCGGGGCCTTTTCCGGGGCCCGTGCCGCCGGGGTGATTGGAAGCACCGGTGGAATCGCCGGAACGGTTAGCTTCACGGTGAAGGAGCGCCTGTTCAACGTTCTCGCGCTGCACCGGCTGCGGAGCCGTGTTTTCTGGAACAGCGGTGTTGTCGCGGTCACCGGTGTGCTCAGGAGCGCCTGTGCGCTGCCGTCCCTGGTTAGCCGCGGAGAGTCCTGCGGCGGCCGCAGCTGTACCCGCTGCTGCACCGGCCGCACCTGCGCCGGAGGACGAAGATGCACCTGCGGCCGAAGCACCAGGGCGCACAGACGGAAGAGGCGGCACGACCGGCGCCCTGCGGACGGGGGCACTTGCAGCCTTGCCACCGGCCGTCGGCGCCCGTCCGGGGGTAACAGCTCCAGAAGCAGTCACGTCGTCATCGGCACCCTGTCCGCGGCCATCTGCGGTCCGCTCAGCACCGGGTTGCCCTGCTGTGGCGTGGGCGTGGCCGGGAACTGCCGCCGGGTAAGGGCTGCCATGACTCCGATGTCCGTTGCCGTAGTCAATATAGCCTGCGTCTACTTCTTCTTCATCGTCGTAGATTTCCGGCTCATGGGAACGGGGCTGGCCAAAGATCTCGCTGCCCAGGGTGTCGGTAAAGAACGGCTCGACGTAGGGAGGATTCGACGCGACCACGAGGTCCAGCAGGTCCGCCGCGGACGTGTGATTGGTGATGAGGTACGTGGTGGAGTCGCTAACGCCAAGATCGAGGATCTGCACACTGCCTGGGCGTTCTCCCGTAGCCACCTCCCGGGCACTCTGTGCAACCTGGTCCGCGTTGTGCGGACCTGCAACGAGGATGCTGACAGGCCGGTTCAGCACCTGATCCACACCATCCAGCACCAGATCCTGGTCATGCGAGGTCAGTACGGTGGCCGTGACCTTGTAGCGGCCGCCGAGTACTGATCCGACATCGATCGGGTGGGACACGTGTTCCTCCTAGGCTGTCCGGGAGTTGTGCGGGTTTGGGGTCCCGGGCCGCGGCAAGACCTCCGGCACGCCGGCTAATCCCTGACCCACAACTACCCTTGTTCTCCTTCGATCCTATCCGATGGTGAACAACGGCCGCGTGATACGGGACGGGAGGGGCCCCGGCAGGTGTCTCACTTTTTCCTCTTGCGACCCGTCCTGAAGTACGGGTTTTGTCCGGGCTTGCCCTGGAAGGTCCGCCGCCCCGGCAGCGGGATTTCGTCCCCAAGCGTGCCTCCCCGTGCACTCCCGGGCACCTCTTCCTCCGGCAAGTATTTCATCGGGCCCCGGCCATCGGTCTCTTCCCGCTCGGGCAGCGCCGCCGGACCTGCCCGGAAGGAGGCTGAGTCGAATTCGCCTGAGATCCGGGGAATCAAACCGGTGTCCATGGAGACGGTGGCGCGTTCCGCCGTCGGACGCCCCGGGGAAGCCGGAGCAGAATCCGGACCGGAAGCCGAAGCTGCACCGCGTGAATCCCCGCCGGATGCGGCAGCGGGTGCGGCAGTGCCTCGGTGTAGCCGTCCGAGCAGCGGCCGGAGGAGGTCCTGCAGCTCGGTGACCCGGAACAGCTTGAGGAGCAGCAGGTAGACGGCCAGCATGACAGGGCCGACGACGACGACGGTGACCAGCGCTGTCAGTCGGTTAGTCCAGACAAAGCCGACCGGGCTGTAGTTTCCGAGCAGCCACAGTGCGCCGGCGCCGGCTATAGCCGACCCGAGCGCGGCATATCCCATCCGGATGTACGCGTTGGCAATCCGTGGCCCGTCGAGGTGTCCCAGGAGGCGGCGCAGGAAGAATGCGCTGACGATCACCGAGAGGATGTTTCCGCCGGTGTAGAGGATGGCGATGGCGAAAATGATCTGGTTGATCGGAAGGAACTGGATAAAAAAGGCCGCAACGACGTTCACCAGCGCTAGAACCAGCTGGATGTAGAACGGTGTCCGGGCATCCTCATTAGCGTAAAACACCCGCGACATCATGAAGTTGGCGCTCATGAAGGGTGTGCTGAGCGCCAGGATGGTCAGTGTCTGGGCCAGCATGACGCCGTCCGTTCGGAGGCCGCCGGAGAAGAACATGCCGAGCGGTCCGGCCAGGGCGAAGAGGGCCAGGGCACCGAAGACGGTGGCTACGGCCATGGTCCGCAGGCCCTGGGAGAGGGCATTGCGCAGCTCGTCCCGGTTTCCGTCCTGCGAGGCGCGGGTCATGCGGTTGAACAGCACCGTGGCGAGTGAGAGCGCGATGATCGAGTGCGGCAGCAGGTATAGCTGGCTGGCCACCTCAAGCACCGCGTTACCGGGCAGCAGTGCCGCGGCGTCGAGATTACCCGCCTTCTGGAGACGGAGCCGCTCCGCACCCGGGATGGTGGCGATGCGCATCACGTACAGGAAGGCCAGCTGCCCGACGGCGGCAGTCAGGAGCGTCCAGACGCTCAGCTTTGCTGCGTGGCCCAGTCCCACTCCACGCCAGCCGAAGCGTGGCCGCAGACCCAGCTTCAGGCGGAAAACGGGGATGAGCAGGATGGCGGTCTGGGCGATGACGCCGAGGGTGGAGAAACCCGCCACAAGGAACGTCTGGGTGTCGCCCCAGTTGTCCAGCGTGTGCGGGTTGGCAACGTTGGCACCAAAAAGCCAGATGAACATGCCCAGGCCGAGTATGGCCACGATGTTGTTCAGGATGGGTGCCCACATGGCCGGACCGAAGGCTCCGTTGGCATTGAGGACCTGTGTGAGAAGCGCATAGAGGCCGTAGAAGAAGATCTGCGGAAGGCACCAGAACGCGAAGGTGACGGCAAGCGCCTTCTGCTGGGGCGAATAGCCCTGTGTTGTCAGCTCAATGACGAGCGGTGCCAGCAGCGTCACCAGCAATGTCAGCGACAGCAGCACGAGCACGGCCAGGGTGAGGAGCCGGCTGATGTAGTCCGCTCCCCTGTCTGGCGCCTTGCTTGCCTTGATGATCTGCGGCACCAGCACGGCGTTGAAGACGCCGCCGGCTACGAGCAGGAAGATCAGGTTGGGAAGGTTGTTGGCGTTGATGAAGGTGTCATTGACTGTGGACCCCAGGCCCAGGGCTGCGCCCAGCATCCAGGTCTTGCCGAAGCCCAGAATGCGCGACACGAGCGTTCCGGCAGCCATGATGGCGCTGGACCGGGCCTCGCCGGGCTGGGCACCGGCCGCACCGCCGCCGGGGGTGCCGTCCGCGGAAGGTCCGGGCTGCTCAGGTGAGGAATTGGTTGCTGACATCGACTTCATCGTCTCACCCGGCCGGGCATATTGCGGTAACCCGTGGCAATGACCGGACGCGAAGAATCCTAGAGGTGTTCGGGCAGTACTTCGCGGGCCAGGTCCGCAATGCGGCGCTCATTCGGAAAGGAGAGTTTCCGGGCGAGTTCGTGAATGGGTACCCAAGCGACATCCACCGCTTCCTTGTCAGGATCGTTTTCGATGGTGAGCTCTCCCCCTGTTGCGCGCAGCAGGTAGTGGTGCACCGTCTTGTGGACCCGGTGGCCGCTCACCGTGAACCAGTAGTCGATGCTGCCCAGCGGGGCCAGAATCCTGCCGTCAATTCCAGTCTCTTCGGCGATCTCACGGACGGCGGCCTGCTCGTTGTTCTCCCGCCCCTCCGGGTGGCCCTTCGGCAGGCACCATTCCAGACGGCCGCCCCTATTAAGGCGGGCAATGATCGCAACCCTCAGTTCGTCGTCTGACGTGTCCACCACGACGCCGCCGGCGGAGATTTCCTCAACCGTGGGCAGGGACGCCGGTGCCGAGTGCGGTGCAGGCGCGACATGAGCACCGATTGCCGACGGCAACGGTGGGTTTGTCCTCCTGCCGGGGGCGCTCGGTACTGGGTGGGCCATGCAGTCCACTCTAACGACTCTTGTCCCGTGATGATGACTGGAACATGGCTTGAAGGTGGACGGCGTGTGACGGCGATTCTGCCGGAGGCCCGGGGTTCAGCATGATTGGTGCTCTTGGGCTTGGTTTTCTGACAAGCTTAAGTAACTATGGCGCACGCACATCAAAAGACTGATCTCCACACCGTCGATTTCCAGGTGGACCCGGTGGTCCTGGAGCTCGGCCAGCGCTTCGTGGACGCGGGGCATGAGCTGTCGCTCGTCGGCGGACCGGTCCGTGACCTCTTTCTCGGCCGCATCTCTCCGGACCTCGATTTCACCACCGACGCCACTCCGGACCAGACGGTGGCCCTGATCAAGAAATGGGCCGACAATTTTTGGGAGATCGGGCGCGCTTTCGGAACGATCGGGATGCGCAAGGCCGGTTTTCAAATCGAAATCACCACCTACCGCGCCGAGGCCTATGACCCGGAATCCCGCAAGCCCGTGGTGGCTTTCGGAACCTCGCTGACGGATGATCTGCTGCGCCGCGACTTCACCATTAACGCCATGGCCCTGCGGCTTCCCACCATGGAGCTGGTTGATCCCTTCGGCGGCGTCCGCGACCTCCACGCGTCCGTGCTGGCCACGCCGGGAGCGCCAGAGGCTTCCTTCTCCGATGACCCCCTGCGCATGATGCGTGCCGCCCGCTTTGCGTCCCAGCTCGGTGTGTCCGTCCGTGACGACGTCCGGCTCGCGATGACCCAGATGGCCGAGCGGATCACCATCATCTCTTCCGAGCGCGTGCGCGACGAACTCGTGAAACTCATCTGCGGCCGCCACCCCCGCGTGGGTGTGAATCTGCTCGTGGACACCGGCCTGGCCGAATTCGTGCTGCCCGAAGTCTCCGCGCTCCGCCTTGAAGCCGATGAACACCACCGCCATAAGGACGTGTACCAGCACTCCCTCCAGGTTTTGGAGCAGGCCGCTGCCTTGGAGACGGACGACGACGGCGCCGTGCCGGGTCCCGATTTCGTGCTGCGATTCGCGGCACTGATGCACGACATCGGCAAACCGGCGACGCGCCGTTTCGAACCGGGCGGCGCGGTCAGCTTTCGCCACCACGACATGGTGGGAGCCAAACTCACGGCTAAGCGCATGCGGACTCTTCGCTTCGACAACGACACGATCAAGGCAGTGGCCCGCCTGGTTGAGCTCCATATGCGCTTTTACGGCTACGGTGACGCCGGATGGACTGATTCCGCCGTGCGCCGGTACATCACCGATGCAGGACCGCAGCTGGAGCGTCTTCACCGGCTGACACGGTCTGACGTCACTACACGCAACCAGCGCAAGGCTGAACGGCTGGCCTTCGCCTATGACGACCTCGAGGCCAGGATCGCGGCCCTGCGCGAGCAGGAGTCGTTGGACGCAGTGCGCCCGGACCTTAACGGCGCGCAGATTATGGCTCTGCTGGGGCTCAAGCCCGGTCCGGTGGTGGGCAGGGCCTACAAGTTCCTGCTGGAGGAGCGGATGGAAAACGGTCCGTTGGAGCCGGCGGATGCAGAGGACAAGCTGCGCGCTTGGTGGGCGAAACAGCCCGAATCCGCCTTACCAGAACTGCAGCCGCCGGCGACCGGCCCCGCATCGCCTGCCACCGCCGTCGAACCGTCCCAATCCGAGGAGTCCTAAGTGAATTCCGTCCACATCGCACGTCCCCAGCTTTGGATTTTGCGGCACGGTGAGACTGAGTGGTCCAAGAGCGGCCAGTACACGGGGCTGACCGACCTTCCGCTGACGGTTGAGGGAGAGCAGCAGGCGGTGGAGGCCCGCAAGGTCCTGGAGGGCGTGGACTTTGATCTGGTGCTGACGTCCCCGCTCCGCCGGGCCCGGCGGACCGCCGAACTGGCCGGCTTCCCTGACGCAGTCCACGAACCGCTGGCCGTCGAATGGGACTACGGCGATTACGAGGGCATCAGCTCTGATCTGATCCGCAAGGACAACCCGGACTACCTGATCTGGACTCACGGGGTTCCCAACGGTGAGGCCCTGCAGGATGTGGCCGCGCGGGCGGACAAGATCGTGGGGCGCGTCCTTGAGTCGGGGCTGGACAACGTTCTGATCGTGGCGCACGGGCATTTCTCGCGCATCCTCACGGCGCGGTGGCTGGAACTCCCTCCGGAAGAAGGCCGGCACTTCATCCTCGGCACCGCAAAAGTTTGCACGCTGGGCTGGGATAAGAGGACCCCCGCCATTCTCCGCTGGGGCCTCTAGGAAGATTCTTCTGAAATACCCGGAATTATTTTCCTGCAATAGTAGCCAGCCATGGCATGCCGGGTGTATTTTTATTTTCGACCCTCCGACCATCTGCGGGGGTTCAAGCGCCCGTGGTCCGGCCAGTTAGCCGGAACAATGCATGAGTGGAAGAGGAGGTTGGGACAATGATTACTTTGATTACCGGATGGAAGATGGCAATCGCCGCGTTCCCGGCTTCCGTCGCCGGCCTGCACCCTCTTCGCGGCCGCAGCGCTTCCTGATGTCCGGCCCGCGCCTGTTGGCGGGGGTCAGCGGGACAGCGGTTTAGCAGGACCTTCGCAACGCTGATCCTGCCACTTGAACGCATCCACAGCCGCTTTTGCGGGACGGGGACCGTCCTCCTGCGGCTGCGAAGCGCTCCTTTTGCTGCACCTGCTTTGAGAATTATTTCTGGTCTCTTGGCTGTGCCGCATTCCTATTCCCATTGCCGTGTTCCCGCGCGGATTACGCGGTTCTTCGCTTTGTGTCTTTTTCGTGTTTATTTGCGATTTCCCAGAGGGATCTATTTGTCATGCCCGAATTCCGCAAGAACCGTCTGTCCGAATCCAGCAATATCATTCCTCGCCAGAAGGAGGTGAATGCAATGCTCCGTTACCTTGTGACGCTCCTCTCCAGCCTCAGTTTCGGTCACCGGCCCGAGCAGCAGTTCAATGGCCAGTTGCTGGACGAGAACCGGGAAGATGTCTATGCCCTGATGCAGCAGCAGATGAGCAGCCTGCGCTGAATGGTCCAGCATCTTGGGTCATCCGATGCGTGGCGCGCTCCCGGTAAGCTCAAAGCCATGCAGGAGACTCAGCCGCCGCCCCATCGAAAGCGTGCGCGCCTGGTGGTGCCAAGCCGCAGCGACGGACTGCTGCAAAATTTCACGGAACTGGTCGGTGGCCCCCTGGGAAAGCGGTCGGCGCCTGGACTCATCGCCCCCGGTTTTTTCACGGTGGAAAGGGTCCTCGTCATCCTTACGGTGCTTGCCGCGCTGGCCGCGATCGCCGTCAAGAACTACTGCCGCGTCAACGGCTGGGACACGCCGTCGCAGTATTACGCCACCTGCTACTCGGACTTTCCCGTGCTGTTCCGCGACCGCGGGCTGGGCGACGGCGCCTTCCCGTTTTTTACTGCCGGCACGGTGTTTGAGTATCCGGTCCTGATGGGGCTGATTGCAGGCGCAACGGCGTGGCTGCTGCCCGGATCCGGCGTCAGCGATGAGCGGGTGCTGGCATATTTCGACCTCAATGCGACGCTGGTAGCTGCTGTCTGGATCGTCACAGTGCTGGCCACCGCCCGCATGGCAGGGCGTCGCCCCTGGGATGCAGCCATGGTGGCTCTGGCGCCCGGCATAATTTTGGCCGGCATGATCAATTGGGACATGTGGGCGGTGGCCCTGCTGGCGCTTGGGATGTATTTCTTCTCAAAGGAGCAGCTTCTGCTGGCCGGGATTCTCATCGGGCTGGGGACTGCCACCAAGCTCTATCCAGTGCTGGTTTTCGGTGCGATCTTCGTGTTGGCTCTGCGTAGCGGCAGGATCAGGGCTTTTCTTATCCCCGCCGCTGCTGCAGCCGTGACATGGCTGGCCGTCAACGTTCCCTTCGCAGTCAGGGATTCAGGCGCCTGGAGATACTTTTTCGAGTTCACACAGGATCGGCAGGCGGGATTCAGTTCGCCGTGGTTCGCCTACAACCTTGTGGCGGAGCGGTTGCGTGGGAGCGTCCTTACGCCCGAGACGATCAACACACTCGCCTTGAACCTGTTCCTCCTGGCGTGCGTGGCCATCGCGGTGCTGGCGCTGACAGCACCATCGCGGCCACGGCTGGCCCAACTCACCTTCCTGATCGTGGCAGCTTTCATTTTGACCAACAAGGTGTACTCACCGCAGTTCGTGGTCTGGCTGATCCCGCTGCTGGCATTGGCCCGCCCCCGGTGGCGCGATTTCCTGATCTGGCAGGCAGTCGAAGGGCTGCACTGGGCCGCGATCTGGATGTATCTTGGCCAAGTGACCAGCGGCGGGCTTTCACAGCACAACATCGACATGCCTTACTACGTCCTCGCCGTCGTAGCCCACATGTTGGCCACGGCATATCTGATGCTGCGCGTGGTCTTCGACATCTGGGATCCGCGCACTGACCCCGTCCGCCGTCACTTCGCCGATGATCCCCAAGGCGGGCCGTTTGACGGTACACCGGACCGCCTTCGGCTCGATATCCTGCGTCCTTCAGCCTCGGTACTTCCCTGGCAGAAGGCGGAGCGCAATGCCTGACGCCGCCGTCGTCGGTTCCGGCCCCAACGGGCTCGCAGCTGCCGTCGTCATGGCGCGCGCGGGACTGAAAGTGCATGTCTACGAGGCGGCGGCCGAGATCGGCGGCGGTACCCGGACCACCCAGCTCATTGAGGATGGCCACTGGCACGACATCTGCTCGGCTGTGCATCCCATGGCGCTGGCCTCCCCGTTTTTCAAGGCCTTTGAACTGCCCCGGCGCATAGAGCTTGCCCTGCCGAAGGTCCAGTTCGCTTCGCCGCTGGACCACGGGCGGACCGCGCTGGCCTATCGTTCCCTGGATCGCACCGCGGACGAGCTGGGCCGTGACGGCCGTGCCTACCGCAGGCTTCTGGCTCCACTGGTCCGGCGTTTGGACGGCGTTGTGGAAACCACGTCCGACCAGTTGCTGCGCATGCCCGCCGATCCCTTGTCCGCCGCGATCCTGGGCCTCCGAACGCTTGAACAAGGCTCGCCGTTGTGGAACCTCAGGTTCCGGGGCGACCTGGCGCCAGCCCTCATCAGCGGCGTCGCTGCCCACGCCGTCGGACGGCTGCCGTCCGTCGCTGCCGCCGGCGCCGGTCTGCTGCTGAACTCCCTCGCTCACGCGGGCGGTTGGCCCATACCCATCGGGGGATCTGCGGTGATAGCCACGGCGATGGCGAATGACATTGAGGCGCATGGTGGAGTCATTGAGACAGGTTTCAAGGTCTCGTCGCTGGCCGAGCTGGAGCCGGCCAAGGCGGTCCTGCTGGACGTGGCTCCGCCAGCACTGGCCCGGCTGGCAGGCAATCGGCTGCCCCCCTCATACCGCCGCTCACTGGAGTCCTTCCGTTTCGGCAACGCCGCCTGCAAGGTCGATTTCATCTTGTCAGGGCCCGTGCCATGGGCAGGCGCAGGAATCGCCGACGCGGGTACGGTCCACGTTGGGGGCACTCGGGCCGAGATAGCCCAGGCCGAACACGAGGTTTCCCAGGGCAGGCACCCGGAGCGGCCATACGTGCTCGTATCGCAGCCCTCGCCCATCGATCCCGGCAGGGCGCCCCAAGGCCGGCACATTCTTTGGAGCTATTGCCATGTTCCCGCAGGGTCCACCATGGACATGGGCGAGGCGGTGATCCGCCAGCTGGAGCGGTTCGCACCCGGTTTCCGCGACGTCATCATCCATTACAGGGTCACCACCGCCGCCGGGCTCGCTGCGTACAACGAGAACTACATCGGAGGCGATTTCAGTGCAGGGCTGCTCGACGCCCGCGGCCTGCTGCAGCGGCCCGTCGTTTCCCCTGTGCCGTGGAGAACTCCCGCCAGGGGCGTGTACTTGTGCTCTTCATCCACCCCTCCAGGCCCGGGTGTAACAGGGATGCCCGGGTTTCATGCAGCGGAATATGCATTGAAGGACATATTCGGCATGGGAGTCCCCCGGCTCGGCGTCTGATGCGCCTTGGCTTCCCCGCCCTGCTGGTGGATCCGCCTTCGGAATGGCGTTTCCGGGAAGAACCCTTGGACGGGGGATAATGACGCCATGGGGAACACCAGAACACTTGCTCTTGCCCTCATCGGGTTCATACTCGGTACGGCTTTGGTTGCCTGCGATGACGGACGTGGCGGGGCTGAGGCTGCCGCCAAGCAACTGGCCTCTGCCGTGGCCGGACTCGATGTGCGGCCTGTCGCGTTTGATGGCCGGGACTCTGCCGTGGCTAATGACCAGCTGAACCAGGTTTTCAAGGCTTTGCAGCCGGTCAAGCCATCAGTCGATACAGGCGAGCTGCAGCTCGATGGGGACACGGCCAGCGTCCCCTTGAACTACAGCTGGAAGATCGAATCGGCGGAATGGAAATACACCGTCAATGCCCAGCTTCGGAAGTCCGGAGACAAGTGGGTGACCGTCTGGTCTCCCGGCATTCTGGTGCCGGATCTGGCCGAAGGCGAGATCCTCAGCAAGTCGACACAATCCCCGCCGCGGGCAGATATCCTCGGCGCCCAAGACGTCCAGCTCGTCACGTACCGCCCCGTGGTCAACGTGGGTATCGACAAGCCACAACTCGGCGGTGCTGACGCGGCTGCCTCCGCAAGAAAGCTGGCGGAACTCGTGGGAATTGATCCTGCCGCGTATGTCCAGCAGGTGGAGGCGTCCGGAGCGGAAGCATTTGTTCCGGCCATCACGTTACGCGACAACAGCAGCCGCACCGTGACGGATGCGGAGATCGAAGCCATTCCGGGTGGACGGGCCATCCCCGGCAAGCTTCCGCTGGCCCCCACGCGCACCTTCGCCCGGGCTGTTCTGGGAACCGTGGGTGAAGCCAGCGCAGAACAGATCGAAAAGTCCGACGGCGCCCTGACCGCCGGCGATGTCATCGGTACCGGCGGCTTGCAGCAGCAATACGACGCCCAGCTCCGTGGCAAGGACGGCATTGTCATCCGGGTCCAGCGCGCCGATCTCACCGCGGCAGAGATCCGGGACGCTCCCTCCGACCCCCGCCGCATCGTGTTCGAGATACAAGGCTCTGCCGGTACACCGCTCAAGACCACGCTGGAGCCGAAACTGCAGCAAATTGCGGAAGACACCCTTGCCGAGGTGAAGCCGGCCTCCGCCATTGTCGCCCTCCGGCCGTCCACGGGCGCCGTGCTTGCCGCGGCTTCCGGTCCTGGCAGCAACGGTTACAACACGGCGATGCTCGGACAGTACGCACCCGGTTCCACCTTCAAGGTAGTGGACTCGCTGGCGATGCTGCGCAACGGGCTGACTCCCGAATCGAAGGTGGAATGCACGCCTACCCTGACCGTGGACGGACGCACGTTCAAGAACGCCGAGGGGTATCCCAAGGATTCGCTGGGGTCAGTAACCCTTCGCGACGCCTTTGCACACTCATGCAATACCGCGTTCATCGCGGCCCGTGACAAGGTGACGCAGGCCCAGCTGGAATCTGCTGCCACGTCCCTCGGCGTCGCAGTTGAGGCGCCGAAGCTGGGAGCCGAGGCCTTCCTTGGCTCAGTGCCTGGGGAGGCTGAAGGCACCGAGCACGCCGCCGCAATGATCGGCCAGGGCAGGGTCCTGATGTCCCCGCTGGCTGCCGCCGTCATGGCCGGATCCGTCGCGAAGGGTGCGCCGGTGTCGCCGGTGCTGGTCCTCAATCCGGAGGCGGCCTCCGGCACTGCCGGTCCGGCAGCGGAGGGTACGCCGTCGGCAGAAGGTCCAGCTTCCGCAGAAGGTGAAGGGCAGTCCACCGTCACTGCCGAGGCCCCCGCCCCGGCGGCGGAAAAACCTGTCACCAAGGCGGAGGCGGCGTCGCTCGCTGACCTGATGCGCGCAGTAGTGACATCAGGCCACGCAGGATTCCTGGCCGAGGTGCCCGGCGGACCCGTAGGGGCGAAAACCGGCACGGCTGAATTCGGCAAGGAAGACCCGCCCAAGACCCACGCTTGGATTATCGCGACCCAGGGCGACCTTGCCGTGGCTGTCTTCGTCGAAGACGGCGGACTGGGCGCCACCACATCCGGGCCGCTCCTGAAGAAGTTCCTCGCTGCCGCCGCAGGCTGACGTCGGACCCTCTCGCAGCTCTTGCCGGTTTTTTCCCGACCCTCCTGCAGGTTCTGCAGGATTGTTCCGGACCCTCGGGCAGGTTCTGCAGCTTTTTCCCGCACCCTCCTGCTCTGATTGCGGGAGGGTTCCGCGTTTAGCAACAGGATGTGAGAGAGCGTTTGCCCTGTGGCAACAGGATGTGAGAAAGCGTTGAATCGTGCCGTGGGAAGATGGATCAGTGGCTCATATTGACGTTTCCGGCATCGACTACTTCCTCTCCGACGGCACCCAGCTGCTGAACGGAGTGACCTTCAAGGTCCCGGACGGCACTAAAACTGCGTTAATCGGACCCAACGGCACCGGCAAGACAACGCTGTTCCGCATCATCGCCGGCGACCTCACGCCGGATGAAGGTGTGATCGGACGGTCCGGCAACATGGGGATCATGCGCCAGTTCGTCGGGCAGGTCCGCGACGACTCCACAGTCAAGGACCTTCTCGTCTCGGCCGCGCCGGCGGGGCTCGCCGCCGCCGCCCGCGCCGTGGACGAGGCGGAACTGGCCATGATGGAGCACGACGATGAACCAACCCAGATGCGGTACGCCCAAGCCATCGTGGACTGGGGAGATGCAGGCGGCTACGACGTCGAGACGGTCTGGGACGAAGTGTGCATGGCCGCGCTGGGGCTCCCGTTTGACCGGGCACAGCACCGTCCGGCGTCGAGCCTTTCCGGCGGTGAGCAAAAGCGCCTGGTGCTGGAGGCGCTGTTCGCCGGACCGGATGAACTGCTGCTCCTGGACGAACCCGACAACTACCTTGACGTCCCCGGCAAGCGCTGGCTCGAGATCAAGCTCAACGAGTCAAAGAAAACCGTGTTCTTCATCAGCCACGACCGCGAGCTGTTGAACAACGCTGCCGGCCGCATCGTCACTCTGGAGCCAGGTATTAACGGCGCCGGGGCGTGGGTGCACGGTGGCGGCTTCGAGTCCTATGTGGAGGCCCGTGCCGACCGCAACGCCCGCTTTGAGGAGCTGCGCAAACGCTGGGATGAGGAGCACATCAAGCTCAAGGAACTCGTCAACATGTACAAGAACAAAGCCGCGTTCCGCTCTGACATGGCTAACCGCTACCACGCCGCGCAGACGCGACTTGCGAAGTTCCTCGAGGTCGGCCCGCCCGAGGCTCTGCCCATCGAACAGAACGTGCAGATGCGGCTCAAGGGCGGCCGTACCGGGAAGCGGGCCGTCGTCGCAGAAAAGCTCGAGCTGACCGGCCTCATGAAGCCGTTCTCCACGGAAATCTGGTTCGGTGACCGGGTGGGCGTGCTGGGGTCGAACGGTTCCGGGAAGTCACATTTCCTGCGCCTGCTCGCCACCGGCGGCACAGACCCGGAACGGGAACACCTGCCGGTGTCAGACGTCGAAATCGCCGAAGTGCCGCACGAGGGCACCGTGAAACTCGGGGCCCGCATCCGGCCGGGTTTTTTTGCGCAGACCCATGTCCGTCCCGACCTGCTCGGAAAGACCCTGCTCGAAATCCTGCACCGCGGCGATGAGCACCGTTCCGGCCTGGCGCGTGAAGCTGCTGCCGGAGCACTGGATGGCTACGGACTGGCAGGCCAGTCGGAGCAGAAGTACGAGTCCCTTTCGGGAGGCCAGCAGGCGCGCTTCCAGATCCTGCTGCTGCAGCTCTCCGGGGCCACTCTCCTCCTGCTCGACGAACCAACGGACAACCTGGACCTGCATTCGGCCGAGGCGCTCGAGCGGGCCATCGACCACTTCGAGGGCACGGTCCTTGCCGTGACGCATGACCGCTGGTTCGCCCGGACATTCGACCGGTTCCTGGTGTTCGGATCCGACGGCCGGGTCTACGAGTCCGATGAGCCCGTGTGGGATGAGAAGCGCGTCGAGCGCACCCGCTGACCCTGACGCTCCCTCACTTCCCGTGGGTGTATAACAAACGCTCTCTCACGAATGAACTGGTCCCCGATAGTTGGACTGGCTAAATGGGATTCTAGGCTGCAAGGGTCTGGGCCCGGTATTGCACCGGGCTCAGGCCCTTGAGCTTTGTGGAGATTCTTTTGTTGTTGTACCAGTGGATGTATTCCTCTATTGCAGCTGCCAGTGCGTCGGTGTTGAGGAATCGGACGCGGTGGAAGAGTTCTTCCTTGAGGTGGCCGAAGAAGTTCTCCATGACGGCGTTGTCGTAGCAATTGCCCTTGCGGGACATGGATTGGACCGCGCCGGCGTTCTGGATGAGGGTGCGCCAGGACGCGTGACGGTATTGGAAACCTTGGTCCGAGTGCACCAGCGGCTGCTGACCGGGCTGCAGACAGGTCAGGGCCTCACGCAGGGAATCGTTGGTGAGCGCCAGGTTCGGGGATAAGCCCAGCGAGCAAGAAATGATCTGCCGGTCAAAGAGGTCCATCACCGGTGAGAGGTAGAGCTTCCCGCCGCCGACGCTGAACTCCGTCACATCCGTAACCCACTTCCGGTTCGGCGCATCAGCCTCGAACTCCCGGTTCAGCACGTTGGGCGCTACCGCGCCCTGTTCGCCCTGGTAGGAGTTGTAGCGCTTCCTGCGCCGGACCTTGCAGGCCAACCCAAGGGCCTCCATTAGCTTCAGCACGGTCTTCTTCGCGACCGTCCACCCGTGCTTGAGTAGCTCCGTGTGGACCCGGCGGTGCCCGTACCGGCCATGGTTCGTTTCAAAGATCTCCGTGATCGCCGCTTTGAGCTTCTCTTTCGGGTCCGGCGCCTGGAGCCGGAGCTGGTGATAGAAAAACGTGGATCTGGCCAGCCCGGCGACGTCCAACAGGACAGCAAGGGGATAGTCAGCCTTGAGGGAAACGACGGCCTGAACCCTTACCGTCGTCCCTGTTCCCTCAAGGCCCGCAGTTTTCCCAGGTACGCCACCTCAGCGCGCAGCCGCTCGTTCTCCCGCCGCAACCGCTCAAGCTCCGGCAGCTCCCCAGTCGGCGGGGAATCGGGTTTCCGCGGTCTGCCCTTGGGCTTTGGCCGCAACCCGTCCTCACCGTCCATTCGATACGCCCGGACCCACTTTTGCAGCAGCTCACGGGAGGCCAAACCGGCCTCCACCGCCAACTCCGGGCCGGACTCGCCCGCGAGGAACCGCTGCACCAAGGCCAGCTTGAACTCGAAAGAGTAGGACTTCGCAGGCCTGCTCACCAGCACTCCTTGCCCATGAATCCTCCACCGCCCATACAGTGCCCTGACCGGTACCCAAGGCGCATCCAGCAACCGGGCCGCCGCCCGATAGCCGATGCCCTTCTCAAACAACGCTACAGCTGCCTCGCGCTGCGCCTCAGCCAATGAACTACGTGCACGCATAAAACTGCTCCCCGGAAGTCGGAACTGAATTTCTCAGTCCAACTTCCGGGGAGCAGTTCACCGGCGAGAGAGCGTTTGGCTTTTGCCGACAGGAAGTGAGAGAGCGTCCGCTATTTGAAAGTCTTGCGCTTTGTTTCCCAGCTGTCCGCGGCGCAGATGCCGTGTACGGCCCCGGCGGCGGCGTTGACAGGGCCCGAACAGAGAGTCGTGGCTAAAGTTATCGGATGACTACCACCCAGCAGCATGCCGAGCGGCAAGTATCCGCCGCAGCCGTAGCCACCTTCATCATTTTCGGCACCAACGGCCTGGTTTTCGCCAGCTGGGCAGCCCGTATTCCCGCGGTCACAGAAATCCTCAACATTTCGTCGGGCCAGATGGGGACGCTGCTGCTGTGCACCGCCGTGGGCTCGCTGATCGCCCTGCCCACCGCCGGACACGTCATCAGCAGGATCGGCACGTCGAACAGCGTGCGGGCAAGCGGATTTCTGGCCGCCTTGGCGGGAGTGGCCATCGCCGTCTCGCTGCTGGCGGAGTCAGTTCCCGGCACGGCGGTTGCACTGTTCTTTTTCGGCATAGGGATCGGGTTGTGGGACGTTTCCCAGAACGTGGAGGGGGCCGACGTCGAACACCGCCTCAAGCGCACGATCATGCCGAAGTTTCATGCGGCGTTCAGCGGCGGTGCCTTTGTGGGCGCGCTCATCGGGGCCGGGCTGTCCGGGTTGGGCGTCGGACTGCCGCAGCACCTTCTGGTCATTGCGGGAGTTGTGGCCATCCTGACTTTCATCACGCCGCGCTACTTTCTCCCGCACGAGGTTCCTGAAGTCCGGCCCGACGGCGAGCCCAAGCCTTCACGCGGTCCCTCCGCCTGGCGTGACTCCCGGACCCTGCTGATCGGCGTGGTGGTCCTTGGTGCCACGCTGACTGAGGGGGCCGGCAACGACTGGATCGCGAAGGCCGCCGTGGACGGTCTGGGCACCTCCGAGTCCACGGGTGCGCTGCTCTTTGCCCTGTTTGTCCTGGCCATGACCGCCATGCGCTTCTTCGGCGGGGGTGCAATTGACCGGTACGGGCGGGTGGCGGTGCTGCGGGCAAGCATGGCAGCGGCCGCAGCAGGACTTGGATTGTTCGTCTTCGCCGGCAACGTCGGGCTGGCCGCCGTAGGAGCGGCGCTGTGGGGAGCCGGTGCGGCGCTGGCCTTCCCGATGGGAATGTCCGCGGCGGCAGACGATCCCAAGCATGCCGCGGCAAGGGTATCCGTGGTTTCGACGATCGGCTACGTGGCATTCCTCGCCGGTCCGCCCCTCCTCGGCTACCTGGGCGACCTCACCGGAATACATCTGGCACTTCTCGCCATCGTGGCACCGATCCTCGTGGCACTGTTCCTTGCCGGGGTCGCCAAGCCGCTCTCGTCCCGGCAATAAAGCCGGGCGGTTCCCCCGACGGGAGAGCGTTGGCACTTCCCTTCCATATGCCCCTTCGCGGGGACCACCGGCGGGTAGGGTTGGAAAATGCGAAGGATGCTCAGAACCGGCCACGGCTGGGTGGCTGACATGGACCGCGCGCTTTTGCGGGCTGTCTCGGCATTTCCCGGCGGCCATCATGACACCTTCTTCCGGCGCCTGTCCGCGTCTGCCAACAAGGGAATGCTCTGGTTCGGGGTCGCAGCCGGGGCCGCGCTCATGCCCGGCCGCATGCGCCGTGCTGCCGTCCACGGCCTTCTCGCGCAGGGGGTGGCGTCGGCTGTCACCAACCTGGCCTTCAAGACTCTGCTTCCCCGCACCCGCCCCCTGCCCGAGCACCTTCCCGTATTCCGTTTCGTCCATCCGCAGCCTACGAGTTCGTCGATGCCGTCCGGCCATTCGGCATCGGCGGTGGCCTTCGCCCTCGGAGCAGGCATGGTCCAACCGGCTCTTGGCGCCGCGATCGCCCCTGTGGCTGCGGGCGTTGCATACTCCAGGGTGCATACGGGGGCGCACTGGCCTTCCGATGTTCTTTTCGGTTCAGCCATTGGGGCCGCCGCTGCACTCGCGACGAGATGGTGGTGGCCGGTGCGTCCTCCGTTTCCGCCCACCTCCCGGACCTGGGCAGAGGCCCCGAAACTCGCCGACGGCGAAGGCCTGAGCATCGCCGTCAACACACTTGGCGGCTCCTTTACCGAGGAAACGGCGTCAGCACTGCGGGAAGTATTCTCAGCGGCGTATATCAAGACCATCGAGCCCGATCACGATGTTGCGGAACAAGTGGAGACGGTCGCCACCCGTCCAGGCACCCGGGCCCTCGGGGTATGGGGAGGGGACGGAACCGTTGGCACTGCGGCGGCCGCCGCCGTCGAACATGGCCTGCCCCTGCTGGTGCTGGCGGGTGGAACACTCAATCACTTTGCCCGAGACGCCAGAACATCCTCGCTCAGGGAAGCGGCCGCGGCCGCGAGCGAAGGGACAGCAGCCCTGGCCGATGTGGGCATCGTCAAGGTCGAACGGGGGCTGGCAGATGATCCCGAGAGGGTGGAGCTTCTCATGCTGAACACCGCCAGCATCGGGCTGTACCCGAACCTGGTGCGACGGCGTGAACAGCTCCAGCCGGCGCTGGGCAGGCCGCTTGCCGGTGTCATCGCGATGTTCCGCACCTTTGCCGTCGAGAAGCCGATCACACTCCTCGTGGACGGCAAACGGCACAAGGTGTGGATCATGTACCTCGGGCGCGGCCGCTACTACCCGCGGGATCATGCGCCGCTGTTCCGCCCCGTCCTGGATGACGGAATGCTGGACATCAGGATGATCACGGCTGATGAATCTTTTGCCCGCCTTCGGATGCTGTGGTCCGTGCTGACCGGCACCGTGGGCACGTCTAAAATCACCCACCTCCGGGAGGCTGCCCGTACCCGGATTGAGACGGATTCCGGCCCCATGGTGCTCGCCGTCGACGGCGAAACCATAACTGGTGTCAGGGTGGCGGAATTTACGCTGGAGCACAGGGCCCTGACCTACTACTCACCACGGAACGCGGACTAAGCCCAAAGCGGTTACCCTGATCCGCCCCTGAACCATCCCTGAAACCGGCCACATCCCGGATGTGGGTCGGTAGCGTGGACCCTGAATACCGATGAACACCTCCAGCAGCTAGGCAAAGGACCGCTTTCATGATTGAGGCACAAGGCCTGACGAAGGTCTATGGCGACAAAACCGCCGTTGACTCGGTCAACTTCACCGTCCAGCCCGGGCGGGTCACCGGCTTCCTGGGCCCTAACGGGGCCGGCAAATCGACCACCATGCGGATGATCATGGGGCTGGACCGGCCGACAGCGGGAACCGTCACCGTCAACGGGGAGCCTTTCGCCCGCCACGTGGCGCCGCTGCGGGAAATCGGGGCTCTGTTGGACGCGAAGGCAGTCCACACCGGCCGCTCGGCCTACAACCACCTGCTCGCCATGGCAGCAACCCACAGCATCCCCAAGAAGCGTGTCCGGGAAGTCATCGAGATCACCGGCCTTACAGATGTTGCCAGCAAGAAAGTCAAAGGCTTCTCCCTCGGCATGGGCCAGCGGCTCGGCATCGCGGCGGCGCTTCTCGGTGACCCGCAGACCATCATCCTGGACGAACCCGTCAACGGCCTGGATCCCGAGGGCGTGGTCTGGGTGCGGACCATGGTCAGGTACTTGGCTTCAGAGGGGCGGACGGTTTTCCTGTCCAGCCATCTAATGAGTGAAATGGCACTGACGGCGGACCATCTGATCGTGATCGGACGGGGCAAGATCATCGCAGACGCCCCCATCAACGAGATCATTACCGGTAAGGGCCAGAGCCGCACCCGCGTCCGCACGGACGAGCCGGACAGGCTGATGAACGCCCTGGCTGGAGACGGCGTCGCCGTCGAGGTGCAGGACCGGGGGCTCATCGAAGTAAAGGGCACCGATCCGCGCCGGATTGCCCACGCCGCCCTGGAGCACCAGATTCTCATCTACGAACTCACGCCCCTGCAGGCCAGCCTGGAAGAGGCATACATGGAGCTGACCAAGGACGCGGTCGAATACCACTCGCTGACCACCACGGGAGCCCCCGTTCCTACCCAGCCCGGAGGCAAGTAAAGCCATGAGCATTTTGACACTTAGCCAGCCGGGCGGCGCAGGCGCGGAACCGGTCCGTACAACCCCCGGGTCCGCACCGGGGCCGGGCCCCAGCTTTTTCCGCGTCCTCAACTCTGAATTCATCAAATTCCGCACACTGTTGTCCACCCTGATTCTGCTCGCCTCCACTGCGGTGGTTATGGTTGGATTCGGCGCCCTGTCCGCGTGGGGAACGGGGTCCCTCGCCGATGCGGCCAGCTCCGATCCTCAGGCTGCCGAGGCCATGGCGGCGCAGGGCGGGGATCTGGCTGTCACTGTCCCAACGTCGGGCATCGGGTTCGCACAGCTGATCCTCGGCTCCCTGGGCGTGCTGCTCATGAGCTCGGAGTTCACCACGGGAATGGCACGCTCCACCTTCGCCGCAGTGCCCAAGAGGACTCCCGCGTTCCTGGCAAAGCTCGTGGTGATCCTGATCAGCACATTCCTTTTGACGGCCGCCTCGACATACATAGCCGGGCTGGTGGCCGTTCCGATTCTGGACAACTACGGGCTCATGCTGGACCCGGCCAGTTCGCAGTCGGTGAAGCTGTTGCTTGTCAGCAGCCTCTATGTTGCTGCAGTAGCAACGATCGGCATGGCGCTGGGAACCCTTATCCGCAACTCGGCTGGAGGCATCATGAGCTTGGTCGGGCTGTTCTTCGTGGCTCCCATCGCCTTCCAGCTGATCCCCGGAGACTTCTTCGAGGAAGCCCGCAAGTACCTGCCCAGCAACACCATCAACCCGATGACTGCCGTGGAACATGTCCCGGATACGCTCGAAGCGTGGCAGGCCGCGCTTGTGCTCGGCGCCTGGGCAGTGGTGCCGGTGGTCCTGGCTATGGTCCTGCTGAAAAAGCGGGACGTCTAGGGCACTTCCCTGCGGGGATTGTTGGGCGCGTATTCCCACAGCTTCTGCACAGAACCGCCCTAGGCAGGCCATATCTGCGTGGCGTTACATGGATCCATGACCTCTTCACCCCGCACCCCGGATGGGCCGCAGGACTCCCGCCTCCCCCATCCCAACCACGACCGCGGCCTCGAATTCGACCTCTCCACGATCATGTCCCGCCGCTCGCTGGGCATGTTCCTCGGGGCGGGGTCGGCTGCAGCCGCAATGGCCGCCTGCACGCCTGGCACCTCCGGCCCTGCAGCTTCCTCCCCCGGGGCAACACCGCCTGCCGCCACGCCATCGTCAGCTGCCGGGTCCACAGCGGGTACGACGACGGCCCCCGCGGCTTCCGCTCCCGCGTCACCTACCGTCACCCGCGCCATCGCCGAATGCGGCGCTGAGATTCCTGCGGAAGCTGCAGGACCCTTTCCCGGAGACGGCACCAATGGTCCCAACGTCCTGGAGGCCTCCGGAGTAGTGCGGCAGGACATCACGTCCAGCTTCGGGACATCCGCCACGAAGGCCGAAGGCGTGCCCCTGACTTTGACGCTGACCCTTTTGGACAACGCCAACGGCTGCGTGCCCCTTGCCGGCGCCGCTGTTTACGCCTGGCACTGCGACCGGGAGGGCCGATACTCGCTGTACGATTCCGGGCTCTCAAACGAGAACTACCTCAGGGGCGTCCAGGAAGCTGACGCCAACGGCCATGTCACCTTCAAGACGACCTTTCCCGGCGCCTACAACGGACGCTGGCCGCACATCCACTTCGAAGTCTTCGAGTCTATGAGCAATGCAACGGCAGCCGGGCAGATCCTTGCAGTCTCGCAGGTCGCCCTGACCGACGCCGCCTGCAAGGAGGTCTACTCTTCCTCGGGCTACGAAACCAGCGCCCGGAACTTCCCCAACACCACGCTCCAGTCGGACAACGTCTTCGGCGACGACGGCGGCATCTACCAGCTGGCCACCATGTCCGGTTCGGTGGCGAACGGCTACACCGCGGGGCTCAACGTTACGGTCTAGGGCGGCGCTAGACTCGGAGCCATGCCTCTGCATTCCACTGCTACAGACCACATCCGGGACCTGGGCGACTATGTCAGCGCCTCGCCGTCGAGCTTCCATGCCGTGCACGAAGCGGCGCGGAAGCTGGATGAGGCGGGGTTCACCGGCCTGAATGAACAGGTGTCGTGGGATCCAGCGGCGGGAAGTTTTTATGTCATCCGGGACGGCGCGCTTATCGCCTGGGTGACACCTGAGAGCGCAAATCCCACCACGGGTTTCAGCATTCTGGGAACCCACACCGATTCACCTTCCTTCAAGCTCAAGCCCAAACCGACCACGGGCAAATTCGGCTGGCTGCAGGCCGGCGTGGAAGTGTATGGCGGCCCGCTCCTGAACTCCTGGCTGGACCGGGAACTGCAGCTTGCCGGACGGCTCGTGCTGCTCGACGGCAGCCAGCATCTCACCGCCACCGGGCCGTTGTTGCGTTTTCCGCAGCTGGCAATCCATCTGGACCGTGCTGTGAATGAGGGCCTTGCCTTGGACAAACAGCAGCACATGAATCCGATAATCGGCCTCGGGGATCCCGCCGGCGAGGACCTGCTGGGGCTGCTGGCCGAGCACGCCGGCGGCAACGGTCCTGTTGATCCGGAGCAGATCGGCGGGTACGACGTCGTCGTTGCGGACACGCAGGCCCCTGCGGCTTTCGGGGCCAAGAGCGAGTTTTTTGCATCCGGGCGGCTCGACAACCTGTCCGCGACGCATGCAGGACTGACTGCCCTCATCGCGCACAGTGAAGGCACTGGTGGGCACTCCGAGGGGGCCAACGGATCAGCGCCCATCGCCGTGCTGGCAGCATTCGACCATGAGGAAATCGGCTCCGCATCCCGCTCCGGAGCATGCGGACCGGTGCTTGAGGACGTCCTTGTCCGCATTTCCGACGGCCTCGGCGCCTCGGTGAGTCAGCGGCGGCAGGCCTTTGCGGCGTCGTTTTGCGTTTCCGCCGACGCCGGTCACGCTGTCCACCCGAACTATCCGGAGCGGCACGATCCGGTCAACCGGCCGGTCCTCAATGGTGGACCGCTATTGAAGATCAACGCCAACCAGCGCTATGCGACGGATGCTGCCGGCGCGGCATTGTGGGCGCGGCTTTGCCGGGACGCGGGGGTCCCCTATCAGGAATTCGTTTCCAACAACGTGATGCCGTGCGGCTCCACCATTGGGCCGCTGACAGCCACGCGGCTGGGCATCAGGACCGTTGACGTGGGCGTGCCCCTGCTGTCGATGCACTCTGCCAGGGAGTTGTGCGGTGTGGAAGACCCGTACTCGCTGGCCAAAGTAACAGAGCGGTTTTTTGTTGCCGGGGGGTAGTGCGAGCGTCAGCCAGAAGTTTCCGGACGGTTACGGAATTGCCCCTTTAGCAACAGCGGATGCGTATTGGTGCTCACTGCTGGTGTTCTGCCCCTTTCGGCGGTGCGCAAACTGTACTGTTGCATAAGTCCTCGCCCGCGCCTGCTCCCCTAATGTGAAACGCATCATGTGGGCCACAGCACACCCGACGCTGCTGGTTCCGGCCCCCAAGTTCCACCACATCAACAAGAGGACGGCGCATCCATGCACGCTGACCAACAGCTCTCTAAATCTTTGAAACCCCGCCACCTGTCGATGATTGCCATTGCCGGCGTCATCGGTGCAGGTCTGTTTGTCGGGTCCGGTGCCGCGATCCAGCAGGCCGGCCCGGGCATCCTCTTGGCCTACATGGCCGCGGGGATCGTGGTGATCCTGGTGATGCGGATGCTGGGTGAAATGGCTGCCGCCAACCCCGAAACGGGATCGTTCTCGACCTATGCCGACAAAGCACTGGGCAGCTGGGCAGGGTTCAGCATCGGCTGGCTGTATGCCTGGTTCTGGATCATCGTGCTCGGCATCGAGGCAACCGCAGGGGCTGCGATCATGCACCGCTGGGTGCCCGGCATCGACCAATGGATCTGGGCACTCGTGCTCATGGTGCTGTTGACGCTGACAAACCTTGGCTCGGTGAAGTCCTACGGTGAGTTCGAATTCTGGTTTGCTTCCATCAAAGTCACTGCCATTGTCCTGTTTCTCCTCTTCGGCGCTGCGGCCATCCTGGGCCTCGTTCCCGGCGTGCCGGCGCCGGGCCTGAGCAACCTGCTCGAGAACGGCGGCTTCCTGCCCAACGGTCCCGGCGCAGTGCTAGCCGGCATCCTGGTGGTCGTGTTCTCCTTCTTCGGCGCCGAAATCGCCACGATCGCCGCCGGGGAGTCCGAGAACCCCGTCGACGCCGTCAAGAAGGCCGTTAAGTCCACAGTGTGGCGCATCCTGGTCTTCTACATCGGCTCCATCGCCATCGTGGTCACCCTCCTGCCGTGGAACTCGGCCAGTGTTGCCAAGAGCCCGTACGTGGCTGTCATCGAGTTGTTCGGCATCCCCGGCGCGGGCACCATCATGGACATCGTGGTGCTCACCTCCGTACTGTCCTGCCTGAACTCGGGTCTGTACACGGCGAGCCGCATGCTGTTCTCGCTCTCCAAACGTGGAGATGCACCGAAGTCCTGGACCAGGATCTCCAAGCGCGGAGTTCCCGTTGCGCCCGTGCTGGCGTCCACCGTGGTCGGGTTCATCACGGTCGGCCTAAACTACATCGCCCCGGACACCGTGTTCCTGTTCCTGGTGAACACCTCAGGCGCCATCGCGCTGTTTGTGTGGCTCGTGATCGCGGCATCCCAGCTCATCCTGCGCCGCCGGATGGGTGCCGCGGCCAAGGACCTGTCCCTGAAGATGTGGCTGTTCCCCTACCTAACGTGGCTCGCGATCGGCAGCATCGTGGCCTTGATCATCGGCATGGTGATCCTCGAATCAACCCGCGAATCCCTGCTGCTGTCCGTTGCCCTGGCCGCTGTTGTGGTGGGCATCGGAGTATGGCGCTACCGCAAGGGCGGAACCGGCGCCGGGACCCCCGTCGGAACCGCTCCGGAATCAGTCCCCGCCGGAGCAGGCGCCGGGCCGGCTTCGTAGTTTCCTCCTGAGACCGCTGTACCCCACACTGCAGTACCCCACAATGCTGTAAAGCTCACACTGCTGTAACGCTCACACTGCTGTAACGCTCACGCTAAACCGTCCGCCGGGGCGAGCCGCAATGGCCCGCCCCGGCGGACGGTTTCTGGTGTAACTGACGCCGCTTCGGGCCCACGCTAACGCTGCGGACCTGCGCGGGAGTCACCCCTGCCGGGGCGCGAACATGATCAGCGCAACGCCTGCCAAGCACACCGCAGCTCCGATGAGATCCCAGCGGTCCGGCCTGAAGCCGTCAAGGACCACGCCCCAGACCAGTGACCCCACGATGAACACCCCGCCGTAGGCAGCCAGGACCCGGCCGAAGTGGGCGTCGGGCTGGAAGGCTGCCACAAAGCCGTAGAGACCCAGGGCCAGCACGCCGAGCCCGGCCCACCACCAGGCCTTGTCCTCCCGCACCGCCTGCCAGATCAGCCAGGCGCCGCCGATCTCTGCGGCAGCGGCCAGCGCGAACAGCAGCACCGATTTCAGGATCGTCATGGCTACAGTATTTCGCTGGCGGCGGTTTTCCACATAAGCGCAACCCCTCGTCGCGTCGCCGGCGTTCAGGCATTAGCCTCGAGTCAGAGGCCGAATCGCGGAAACCGTCCCGAATGCACTAAGATATTGAAGTCTGTGCTACGCCCTGTCTCCGTTCCGGAAAGGGGCATGCACGGCACCGCAAATGAACCTCCTGTTACGGAAATGCCGTAACCGCTTAGCCCAAAGGAGGTGGGTTCACATATGCGTCCTTACGAATTGATGGTAATCATCGACCCCGAGGTCGAAGAGCGTACCGTAGAGCCGTCGCTTCAGAAGTTCCTGAATGTCATCACCAACGATGGTGGAACCATCGAAAAGGTTGACATCTGGGGCCGCCGTCGCCTCGCCTACGACATCAAGAAGAAGTCCGAAGGTATCTACGCCGTGGTGAATTTCACCGCCAAGCCGGAAACCGCCAAGGAGCTTGACCGCCAGCTGGGTCTCAACGAGACCATCATGCGCACCAAGATCATCCGCCCCGAAGAGCAGAAGGTTGTTGCTGAGTAATCAGCTTCCCGCTTTCATTCTTTACCCCGCAGGAACGAACAAGGAGGCAGTAGATGGCAGGCGAAACCACTATTACGGTCATCGGTAATCTCACCAATGACCCCGAACTGAGGTTCACACCGTCAGGTTCGGCAGTAGCGAACTTCACCATCGCTTCTACGCCCCGCACGTTCGACCGCCAGTCTAATGAGTGGAAGGACGGGGAGACCCTGTTCCTCCGTGCATCGGTGTGGCGCGAAGCAGCCGAGAACGTCGCCGAGTCCCTGACAAAGGGCATGCGCGTGATCGTTTTCGGCAGGCTCAAGAGCCGTTCCTACGAAACAAAAGAAGGCGAAAAGCGCACCGTTATCGAGCTCGAGGTCGATGAAATCGGCCCGAGCCTGCGCTATGCCAACGCCAAGGTCAACCGCACCCAGCGCTCCGGCGGTGGGGGTGCCGGAAACGGCGCGCAGGGCGGCTTCGGCGGCGGCAACAGCGGCGGCGGTGGGTTCGGTGGCGGCCAGGGTGGAAACTTTGGCGGCGGCAACACCGGTGGAAACTGGGGCGGCAACCAGCCCGCGGCGCAGGACGACCCCTGGGCTACGCCCGGGGTCAGCAATGCCGGCGGCTGGGGCAATGGCCCGGATTCCGAACCTCCCTTCTAAAACACCACATTAAAGGTCCGTCGCGGGACCGCCCGGTGCCGAGGCACCAGGTGACTGCCGCTGCCGGACCACCACCATCCCGTGGATCAATATTCACGGGCTCCAAAGAATAGGAGCTCCACGATGGCTAAGGCTGAACTCCGTAAGCCCAAACCAAAGTCCAACCCCTTGAAGGCCGCTGACATCACCGTCATCGACTACAAGGACGTAGCATTGCTGCGCAAGTTCATCTCCGATCGCGGCAAGATCCGCGCCCGTCGCGTCACTGGCGTCACGGTGCAGGAACAGCGCAAGATCGCCCAGGCAATCAAGAATGCCCGCGAAGTTGCTCTGCTGCCTTACTCCGGCGCTGGCCGCGGCTAAGGAAGGGATTAACTAACATGGCAAAGCTCATTCTGACCCACGAAGTCACCGGTCTCGGTGCTGCAGGCGACATCATCGAGGTCAAGGACGGTTACGCACGTAACTACCTGCTGCCCCGCGGCTTCGCCCTGACCTGGTCCAAGGGTGGCGAGAAGCAGGTTGAGTCCATCAAGGCTGCCCGCGCCGCCCGCGAGCACGCTTCCCTGGAAGATGCTCAGAAGCAGGCCGCCGCTCTGTCCGCCAAGCCGGTCAAGCTGGTCGTCAAGGCCGGCGAAAGCGGCCGCCTGTTCGGCACGGTCAAGCAGGCCGACGTGGCCGACGCTGTTGAGGCTGCCGGCCTCGGCCGGATTGACAAGCGCAAGGTTGAACTGCCGGCGCACATCAAGTCGGTCGGTTCCTACCAGGCCAACGTCCGTCTGCACGACGACGTTGCCGCTGTGATCGAACTCGACGTAGTCGCAGGCAAGTAGTCTTCCGGCTTACGCCAGATCGCTGCGCAGTCCTGAGCTGCTGACGGCCCCCGCTGCCGGATTCCTTTGTGAATCCGACAGCGGGGGCTTTCGCTTTAAGCCCCCTGCTGATGGTCCTTCTAAACCTGCCATCGCCGACTGATAGCCTGCACGGGACGCGCACCGGCGTCCTATGTGGCGTCCCAAGGAACGGTGGTGGGGCGAAAGGGCCGCGTCGACATCGACGTCGTAGGGGACGGCCTCTGGGTGGGCAGAGGTGTCGTGACCTGCATCCAGGCAGCCACAGACCTGTGAAAGGCGACCCGGCTGTATCAGGCTCCTCTCCCCGCCACCGCAGTCGGAATAAATACTCAACAGGCCGGGTTAAGTGGGTATATGCAAATGCATGTACTGCCACAGGGCAGCCCGACTTGTAGGAGAAGACCGTGGAGACCCGCCGCATAACCGTACTGTCCGCCGGCCTGGGGGTGCCCTCGTCGAGCCGTCTGTTGGCGGATCAGCTCGCCGGTGCCGTGACACAGCAGCTTGCGGCGGCAGGCTACGAGGCAAGGCTTGAGGTTGTGGAGCTACGCGACCTTGCCGTGGACATTGCCAACAACTTTGTCGCCGGGTATGCAGCACCGCGGCTGGCTAAGGTCATCACCGGGGTCGAGGAGTCGGACGGCATCATCGCAGTAACGCCCGTCTTCAGCGCCTCCTACAGCGGGCTCTTCAAGTCCTTCATCGACGTGCTGGATCCCAAGTCCCTGGACGGAAAAGCCGTGCTGCTGGGCGCCACCGGCGGAACGGACCGCCATCAGATGGTGCTCGACTATGCCATGCGTCCGCTCTTCAGTTACCTGCGTACGCGGATTGCTGCCACTGCTGTCTTCGCCGGACCCCAGGACTGGGGAGACGCGGACGACGGCGGCACACCCCTGTCGGGGCGCGTTAAGCGGGCGGCGGGCGAGTTCGCCCGGCTGCTTGAAGGCGCGCAGCCCGGCCCGAAGGAAGAGTCCCTGGCGACCCGGCCGTTTGAAGAACTGCTTGCTGGGATCTCGGCGCGCGGCTG
Organism: Arthrobacter sp. D1-17; assembly: GCF_054130535.1. Taxonomy (NCBI): domain Bacteria; kingdom Bacillati; phylum Actinomycetota; class Actinomycetes; order Micrococcales; family Micrococcaceae; genus Arthrobacter; species Arthrobacter sp. D1-17. Next base: position 65,954 of record NZ_CP096382.1, read on the forward strand.
ACCAGTTGGCGTTGCCCTGCCGGCCGCTTACCGGCGGGCAGTTAGGCAACGGGCAGCCGGCCGGCGAACTAATCAGCCCGGCTGCTCGTTGTGCGGGCATGAAATGTCCTGTGGATTCTGCTGACCTGATCATGAGTGAACGTAGCGGCGTGGAGATCGACTACTGTCCCCAGTGCCGGGGGGTGTGGCTGGACCGCGGCGAGCTGGACAAGATCATCGACCGCGCCGAGTCATTCGGGGGAGCGGCTGCGTCTCCGCAGGCTTCTCCGCCGCCGCCGGGCATGGTTCCGCCGCCTCTGTACTCTGAACATGACCTTCGGCGGGAACCGGCCCGCTACGACCGGCCCCGGTATGACGACCGCGGCCACGGCAAAGGCTACGACCGCGACTACGACCGCCGTCAGCCGAAAAAGAAGGAAGGCTGGCTGGGTGACCTCTTCGACTTCTAACGGGCGTCAGCGGCTCCTGACGGGCGTCAGCCGGAGACGGACTGCCTGCTGAGCGAGTCCGTAAGCCGGCTAATCACGGAGCAGAGCTAGTCATCTAGCAGGGCCAGGAACTCGCGGGCCTGCTTCATGGTGATATCCGAGTGCTTGGTAAGGGCGGTGGCGGCGGCTTCGATGTCGCCGCTTTTCGCCAGCGTCCGGATCCGGCCATATATCTCGTCGTTCAGCATGTTGCTGCTGACTTCGCGGGTGACGTCGCCTTTGCTGGCGATGGCCCGGTATCGGTACGGGAAGCGCTGCGGGGTCTCGTCATCGTCCGCCTCAGGCTCACCGGGTTTCTCAGGCGCCAAACGGAACGGCTGCGGATGGGCCGCCAGCGCAGCCACAGCATCCCGCGAGGCGCGGAGGCCAAGGCCGGACACCTCGTAGAAAAGCTTGATGGCGGCCATGGCCTGCCCCTGAGCGATAAGGGCGTACAGCCTGCGGTGCTCGTCCTCCGACAGCCTCGCCGCAGCCGACCTTGCCAGTTCTGCCGAATCGGGGGGTGCCTGCTCAGGCCCCCCCGATTTCTGCTGACTGCGGCTCCAGGCGCGCGCAGCCAGGACCACGGCGACCGTGACGGCCACGAGGATCAAGAGGGGGATTAGGAGCGATTCCATGGTTCTAAAGCCAATCTGCATATTGCTTGCCGCCACGCATATATAGAGCTTAAGCCCGATGCCCGTTATCCACAGCATATGCAGATCAGGCCAGGGGGCCGGGTGCCGCTATCCCTGCAGGGATAACGCCCTGTCCACAACAGCGAGGCACCGTCGATGCCCGACCAGTCCGCGCGAGGTTCATCACACTGTGGGCATATGCGGGCTCAGAACCGACCATTTACTGCCCGGTATCCCCAGTGAACCCACACAAGCTGTGGATTGAGGTTTGGGGAAAAAAATACTTGCGTCCACAGGCGGGGAGGCGTGTTTTCGCAGGTCAAAGGACTATTGAGGGACAAAAAAACTTTGTATCCACATCTCCACCCACAGGCTGTGCACAAGGAGAAGTGCATTGTGCACAGGTTATCCACAGAGGTGCAAAACTCGCCGCTTTGTGCGTTGCCCATCGGGCGCTAACGTAGCGGAGACGTTGACCCCCAGTCACTGCGCCAGAACGGCCAATCTCCCTGGATCTCTCTTTCCGAGTTTCAGCTGATAGCCCCTGCCCTGTGGATAACCTGTGGACGGCGTCGCCTGCTACTCGTGCACTTCGTGGAATTGTCAGGGCCTGCTGGTACGTGTTTTCCCAGCGGCGCAACAGCACCGCTGACGTGCGCGCCGACGGCACACGGCACAAGGCTGCACCCCTGCACGGGGTGCGGCGACTATGGAGGACGGCAGCTTTGTCAGTTACGCACTTGGATACAATCGAGGTCTCGCGCGGATCCGAGGGCAGCCGCAAACCTCCGCAGGATATTGCCGCCGAGCAGTCGGTGTTGGGGGGCATGATGCTTTCCAAGGACGCCATTGCGGACGTCGTGGAGATTCTCCGGGGACAGGACTTCTACCGGCCCGCCCACGAGACCATCTACGAGGCTGTCATCGACCTTTATGGCCGCGGGGAGCCAGCGGATGCGGTGACTGTTTCGGATGAGCTGACCAAGCGCGGAGAGATCAACAGGATCGGCGGCCCTGCCTACCTGCACGAGCTCATCCAGACAGTGCCCACAGCGGCCAACGCCGGGTACTACGCAGAGATCGTGGCCGAACGCGCCGTCCTCAGGCGGCTGGTCAATGCCGGCACCAAGATTGTCCAGCTCGGCTACGGCCAGGACGGCGAGGTCGAAGACCTCGTCAACCAGGCGCAGGCCGAGGTTTATGCTGTGGCCGAGCGCCGGACAGCTGAGGACTATGTGGTCCTGAAGGACGTCATGGAGTCCACTGTGGACGAGATTGAGGCGTCCGGCCACCGCGGAGAAGGAATGGTGGGTGTTCCCACCGGCTTTTACGAGCTGGATGAACTCACGCATGGCCTCCACCCCGGCCAGATGATCGTCATCGCGGCGCGTCCGGCCGTGGGTAAGTCCACCTTCGCTCTGGATTTCGCGCGCTCAGCCGCGATCAAAAACAACCTCGCTACCGTCATGTTTTCACTGGAAATGGGTCGCAACGAGATTGCCATGCGCCTCCTCTCAGCGGAGGCCACCATTGGTCTTCAGGACCTGCGCAAGGGCACCATTAAGGACGAACAGTGGTCGAAGATCGCGACCACCATGGGCCGAATGAATGATGCTCCGTTGTTTATCGATGACAGCCCCAATATGTCCCTGATGGAAATCCGGGCGAAGTGCCGTCGGCTGAAACAGCAGCATGACCTCAAGCTCGTAATCCTCGACTACCTGCAGCTGATGAGCTCCGGCAAGAAGGTGGAATCCCGCCAGCAGGAGGTTTCGGAATTCTCGCGTGCGCTTAAGCTGCTGGCCAAGGAGCTGCAGGTCCCCGTCATTGCCCTCTCACAGCTGAACCGTGGCTCTGAGCAGCGGCAGGACAAGCGTCCGATGGTCTCTGACCTCCGTGAATCCGGATCCATTGAGCAGGATGCTGACATGGTCATCCTGCTGCACCGTGAGGACGTCTACGACAAAGAATCGCCCCGTGCCGGCGAAGCCGACATCCTCGTCGCCAAGCACCGTAACGGCCCCACAAAAGACATCGTGGTGGCCTTCCAGGGGCACTACTCCCGCTTTGCCAACATGGCGGCGGACGCCGGAGGCGGCGGGTTCTAGCCGGCTACGCTCCGGAATGCAGCAGGTGGTTGGGCAGCCGGTTTCCGGGGGCGGCCGCACGTATTTCCAAGAGGTGCCGGGCGTGGGCGTGCAGGCGCTCGTCCTCATCGGAGACCGGCACCCACTGGGGAATCGGGACCGAGTTGCCCTCGGAGTCCCGGGCGACCATGACCGTGAGGCAGTAGGTAGTCAGATTCAGTTCCCGGCCTTTCGGGTCTCCTGACCGGACGTGTACCGCCACGTGCATGCCTTTGGTGCCCGTGTAGACGAGGCGCGCTTCCACTTCCACCACGTGTCCTATCAGCAGCGGGCGGTAGAACCGGACACCCCCGGAGAACACCGCCACCGTATCCATGCCGCAATGGCGTGATGCGCAGACGTAGGCTGCCTCGTCGATCCACTTCATGACGGTCCCGCCGTGGACCTTCCCGCCCCAGTTGACATCCGTGGGTGCTGCCATGAACCGGAGCACCACGCGTTCCGCCGTGCCGGCGTCGGTATATTCCTGCGCACTCATGGCTTCCACGATCTGTTCGCGGATCTTGATCCGTGCCAGGGCATGCTCGCGCTGTTCCACTTCCTCGGCAGTGGAAGGCTCAAACTGCTGGACCGGAATCGGCTTGCCGTCTTCACCAACTGCCACGAAGATCACCATGCACTGGCTCCGCATGGTGGCGGCTCCGCCCTTGGCGTCACCGGAGGACACCACGGTGCGGATGTGCATGGAGGACCGGCCCGTGTACACGATCGTGGCGGTGACCTCCACCATGTCCCCGCTGTTGACAGGGTCCGCGAAGTGGATGTTGCCAACGTAGGCGGTGACGCAGTAAGACTTGGCCCAGCCGACGGCGGCCGCATACGCCGCCTTGTCCACCCACTCCAGGACAGTGCCTGCATCCACGGAGCCGCTGTGACCGACGTCGGTGGGGGCCGCGAGGAAGCGGAGGGTCACGGAATTGGCGGCAGTCTCGCTCATGGTGTGAGTTTATGGCCCAGTGCTGAACTGACCCAACGAAGAAGCTGACCCAACGAAGACGCCGACAGAACGAAAATGGCGGCTGCCCACCCAGAGGTGCGCAGCCGCCATCCGTCGCCAAAGCCGCCCGCTGCAGGAGAGGAGGCCCGGCGAAAGGCAGTGTCACGGAAGGACTAGGCGAGAACGCTCAGCTTGGAGTTCGTCCGGCCGAAGAGGGCGCGGTCAACGGAAAGGCGGCCGGCTCCGGCCAGGGCAACAGCGGCGGCGGCGGCGGCCAGCAGGAGGACCAGTTCGAAGCCGCCGTTGGCGGCGAAGACGCCCGCCGGGGCGTGCACCAGGAAAAAGGCGCCCAGCATGTTGAGAGCCAGGAGGGCGGAGAAAACGCGGGTCAGGACGCCCAGAATCAGGGCGATGCCGCCCACCAGCTCGAGTGTGGCGATGACCGGAGCCACGGCCTCGGCTGCGGGAACACCCATCTTCGAGAAGGCGGCCTGCGTGCCGGCGATGGTGAACTCGTTGAACTTTTGCCAGCCGTGAGCGGCAAACAGGAATCCTGCAACAATACGCAGGATGGTCAGTGCGGCGGTGGTCAGGGAGGACTGGTTCATGGGAAATATCACCGTTCGTATCGGTTGTGTTTGGTCATCTGCGGCGAGGGATCGCCGCGAAGGTTCCATTCCACTGTCGCAATTATTAGTTGAAGAGTCAACTATCGTGACAAGTCGCACCTTGCGGCCCCTGGAAGGACTCTGTCTGCGGGTCCGCCAAGGTGCAGGTGATTACGGTCCGGCGGGCAGCTAAGTGATGCAGCACGGCTAGGCTACTTCCGTGTCTGATTCCCCTGCCGCCGCCGTCCCGGTGGTCAAGCCTGGCAGCCATGCCCGCGAGATTCTGCGGCTGGCCGTGCCCGCGTTCGGTGCCCTGATCGCGGAGCCGCTGTTCCTGCTTGCCGATTCAGCCATCGTGGGCCACCTGGGCGTGGCGCAGTTGGCCGGTGTCGGGCTCGCGTCCGCAGTGCTGCACACCGCCGTTGGGCTCATGGTGTTCCTCGCCTACTCCACCACGCCGGCCGTGGCGCGGGCGGTCGGCGACGGGCAACTTGCCAAGGCACTTGCGGCCGGACGCGACGGCGTATGGCTGGCCCTGCTCCTCGGCACGGCGCTGGCGGCCGCAGGCTTCCTCGCCGCCGAGCCTCTGGTGACCCTGATGGGTGCAGGCGGGGAGGTCCATGCATTCGCCGTGGACTACCTGCGCTGGTCCATGCCGGGACTGGTGGCGATGCTCCTGACCTTCGCGGGAACGGGCGTCCTCCGGGGACTGCAGGACACCCGCACCCCGCTGGTGGTCGCTACCGCGGGTTTCACCCTGAATATCCTGCTGAACCTGTTCCTGGTTTATGGGCTCGCCTGGTCTGTGACCGGCTCGGCTGTCGGTACCAGCATTGCCCAATGGGCCATGGCAGCTGTTTACCTGGCGATGGTCCAGCGCAACGCCCGGCGCCACGGGGTTTCCCTGATGCCCGACTGGCACGGAATCCGGGCGATGACAAAAGTCGGGTCCTGGCTGATGCTCAGGACGCTGAGCCTGCGGATTGCCATCCTGGCCACCGTGCTGGTGGTCACCGGGCAGGGTGCGGTAAACCTCGCGGCGCATCAGCTGGCCATGACCGTGTTTACCTTCCTTGCCTTCGCACTGGACGCCCTGGCGATTGCCGCGCAGGCCCTTATCGGCAAGGAGCTGGGCGCTTCCAATCCTGGGAAGGCCCGGCAGCTGACGCGCACCATGATCCGGTGGGGCACCGGTTTCGGTGTCGTTACCGGTGCGCTGCTCGCGCTGGCAGCTCCCGTTGCCGGCGCCCTGTTTACCCCCGACGCCGGCGTGCAGTCCGTCCTCACGGTTACGCTTTGGGTCCTCGCGGCGGGACAGCCGGTGGCCGGTTACGTTTTCGTGCTCGACGGTGTGCTGATCGGTGCGGGGGACGCCAAGTATCTGGCGGTTGCCGGCGTGGTGAACCTGGCGGCGTATCTGCCCCTACTCTTCGCGGTTCCGCTTGCAGGGATGTCGGGAGGGGAGGCCCTGGTATGGGTGTGGGCGGCCTTTTCGCTGGGCTACATGCTGGCGCGTGCTGTGACTTTGGGACTGAGGGCCGGGACCGACCGCTGGATGGTGCTCGGCTCCTGAGCCTGCGCTGGTTAGGCGCGCTGCCTCTGCGCACTAAACTGGAGCGGTGACTTTTCCCCCGAACCCTGCCGGAGCGGACTCCGTGACGGCCCACCCGTTGGAGTTGTGGAAGCCGGTGCTGTTCCGGGCGCTTGCCGCGCTGGTTTTTGGCGCCGTGACAATATTCTGGTCCACGCCCTCGGAGCCCGGCATGGGAATCGCCGGCGGACTGTACCTCCTGGCCACCGGCGCCGTGCTGTTCTGGGGCATTCCCCCGGCAGGCCTCCGGCGCGACGCGCAGCCCGGCCAGATCCTGTCCGCTGCCGCATCCGTCCTGACCGGCGCGGGCTTCACGCTGATGATCCTGCCGGGGAGCCTGCTGTTCGCCGTCATCGCGGCCCTCGGCCTCGGCCTCCTCGCAGCGGCCGAGCTCTACCTCGGCCTGCGGTTCCGGGGGCGGCATGTCCTCGCACGCGACTGGCTTGCCTCGGGCGTCATCGGGCTGGGTACAGCGGTTGCCTTGCCCTTCTTTGTTTCGCTGGGTCCGCACGCCTTGCTGGGTGTGGCGGGCGGAGGGGCCATCATCTCGGGCGTGCTCTGGATCCTGGCCGGCCTCTCGCTCAGGCATGATGCGCTGAAGGGCGCCGAAAAGGCCGTAAACTAGAGGCAAGGGTTCTACTCGCTGTAGAACAAATACACATCACACGGGCCGGCGCAAAGCCCACCGCCCGCACGAGAGGACACGCCGTGGCACACCAAAAGCCAGGAGAACCGCGCAATCTGCGGACCTCGGTTAAGGGACCGCTCATGTTCTCCGCCTTCTGGGCAGTGGTGGCCTTTTTCGCCGTGCTGATTTTCGCCTCCGGCGGCAGCTCCCGCGTTCCGCGGTTCGACCTTGCCTTTACCGCCGCAGGCATCGCCTTCATCGTCACGCTGGTTATCGCGGCCATGCTGTCCATGAGCTACAAAGACAACGCGGAGCACTTGGGCAAAGGCTCCGGCGTGAACCTCAGCTCCGCCAAGCGGGCGCCGCGCGGGTACAGCCAGGGAACCCAGGCTCCGCCAAGCGCTCCCGGTGCAGCCGGTGAGTCAAAGCCCGACGGCGACACCCCCTAGCGCCGGCCACCCGCCGGCCGTCCTCAGCCCGCTTTCTCTTCGGTCGCCCGGCGGGCCCGATACGCGGCGACATGTGCGCGGTTGGCACAGTTTCCGGTATCGCAGTACCGCTTTGACCGGTTGCGGCTCAGGTCCAGCACCACGGCATCGCAGTCGTCTGCCGCGCAAACCAGCATCCGGTCCATCTCCTTGCTGCGGATCACATCCACCAGCGCCATGGCTGCCTCCGTTCCCATTCGGTCCGCCAGCGGGGCGTCCCGTGCAGTGGCATGCAGATGCCAGTCCCACCCGTCGTGTTTGAGGAGCTGGGGAAGGGCGTGTGCCTCGCGCAGGAGCCGGTTGACGCCTTCCACCGCCGTGTCCTCGTCCGCCGTCCAAAGCCTTGCCAGCTCAGCCCGAAGGGCGTGGACGCTTGCCAGTTCGGCGGCGTCCCGGATCCGCGATCCGGTGAAGCCCTCGGCCTCTAAGAAGCGGTCGAGGTCCGCTTGTGTAGCCAGCTTTTCTTGCCCATTTGCGGCGCTGTTAATCAGATGCACGGCGGTCCGCAGTGCCACCTCTGCGTCAGGGGCAAAAACCATCTTGACTCCTTACACTGCCTGACCGTAGTGTCAGGACCAATACCTTACTTTACTCCTGACAGGATGCCGCCATGACTGCCGCCAGCAACCGCTCCAAGATGCCTGCCGAGGTTGGGCAGGCATCCCCTACGGCTGCTCCTGAACTTACGGCTGCAACGAATTTCCTGGCCTCCGGGCTGGGTGTCGCGTTGTTCTCCTCGGCCGTGTTCGGTCTTTCAGGGTCCTTCGCAAAGGCCCTCCTGGAAACTGGCTGGACACCGGGAGCGGCGGTGACAGCCCGGCTGACCGGGGCAGCCCTCATCCTGGCGATACCGGCCGTGTTTGCACTCCGCGGACGCTGGCACCAGTTGCGGGAGAACTGGCTGACCATCGTTCTGTTCGGCCTGATCGGCGTGGCTGCCTGCCAGCTGTTCTACTTCAACGCGGTGTCACTGCTGTCCGTGGGAGTGGCACTGCTGCTGGAATACCTCGCCCCGGTGCTGATCGTGCTGTGGCTCTGGGCGGCCAGCAGGAAGCGGCCGCGGCCACTGACCGTCGCGGGGACACTGCTGTCCCTGGGAGGTTTGGTGTTGGTGCTGGACCTCACGGGCGCGGTGAAGGTCGACGTTGTCGGCGTGCTGTGGGGCATGGCGGCAGCAGTCTGCCTGGCCATCTACTTTTTCATCACCGCCAAGGAAAATGACACTCTCCCCCCGATCGTCCTCGCTTCGGGCGGTCTGCTGGTCGGTGCCGCGGTGATGTGGCTGGCCGGGGCCAGCGGCCTCCTCCCCATGGCGTTCACCATGACTGATACGAAGCTTGGGCCTTGGACGACGCCTTGGTGGCTTCCGCTGGCAGGACTGATCGTCCTGGCCACTGTCCTGGCGTACGTTTCGGGAATCATGGCCGCGCGTGCCCTCGGTTCCAAGGTCGCGTCCTTCGTCTCCCTGACCGAGGTGCTGTTCGCCGTGATCTGGGCTTGGCTGCTGCTCGGTGAACTGCCGGCAGCCATCCAGCTGGCAGGCGGTGTCCTGATCGTGGGCGGCGTGGTCCTTGTCCGGTTGGATGAGCTGCGGGGAACCCGTTCCGGAACTCAACCGGGGACTGTAGCGTCCGCACCGCTGGACCACCCGAACGACGTCGAACCCGTTCCCTAAGTTCTCCCGCCGGCGGGAAGATCCCGTACAGTCCTGCCCCTGGCCGCGGAGGGCTGGGCGGGTGTTCCGGGAACCGCGTTGCCTCATGTCGATAGGTCGATTTCAGGCGGAGCAGCGCCTAGCATGGCGGTATGTGCCGGAACATCCGAACCCTCCACAACTTCAAACCGCACGCCACCTCCGAGGAGATTCATGCAGCGGCGCTGCAGTACGTGCGCAAGATCAGCGGCAGCACCAAGCCGTCCAAAGCCAACGAGGAGGCTTTCGAGCGGGCCGTGCATGAGGTGGCGCATGCGACGCAGCATCTGCTCGAATCCCTCGTGGCCCACGCACCGGCCAAGGACCGGGACGAGGAGGCCGCGAAGGCCAAGGCCAGGGCAGCAGTCCGCTTCGGCGCCGCCTAGCCACCAGGACTACTGATCACCCTGACTACTTTCCGAAGCGGCGCAGCCGGAGTGAATTGGCCACCACCAGCACGGAGCTGGCTGCCATGGCGACGCCGGCGATCATCGGATTGAGCAGTCCGAGAGCTGCCACCGGGATGCCCACGGCGTTGTAGAAGAACGCCCAGAACAGGTTGGTCTTGATCGTGGCCAGGGTGCGGCGGGAGAGCTCGATGGCAGTTGCCACCTGGCCCAGGTCGTTGCCCATGACGGTCAGGTCCGCGGCCTCGATGGCCACATCCGTGCCGGATCCCATCGCGATCCCAAGATCGGCCTGCGCCAGGGCCGGGGCGTCGTTCACGCCGTCCCCCGCCATGGCCACCGTGAGTCCGTCGGCCTGAAGCCGGCGGACTGCGTCCACTTTGCCGTCGGGCAGAACTCCCGCGAATACGTCGTCCGGATGGATTCCGACGGCGGCGGCCACCTGGGCGGCCACAGCGCCGTTGTCACCGGTCAGCAGGACAGGCCGCAGGCCCAGCCGCCGGAGCCTGGTGACCGCCGCCTTCGAGCCGGGCTTGATGGTGTCGCGCAGGCAGATGATGCCCGCCGGCTCGCCGTCCACCGCGACCCAGATGGCCGTGGCGCCTGAGTTCTCCGCGTCCCGCAGGGCCTGCTGCTGGTCCGGCCGCAGGGCAATGCCATTGTCCTGCAGCCACCCCGTGCGGCCAGCAACAACCGACCGCCCTTCCACGGTACCGGCCACTCCGCCGCCCGGGGCGGACCGGAACCCGACAACGCCAGGAAGCTTTCCGCCGTCGTCCGTCCCTACACTCAGGGCGGGCAACGCGGCCCGGGCGGCGGCAGCGATGGCGTGCGCAATTGGGTGCTCGGAGGCGGCTTCCACCGCCCCGGCGAGCCGCAGGACGTCGGTATCGCTGAAGGGCGCAAAGTTAACCGTCGAATCGACTGCCAGCTGTCCGCTGGTGACCGTGCCCGTCTTGTCCAGCAGGATCGTGTCTACCGTGCGCGTGTCCTCCAGGACCTGCGGGCCCCTGATGAGAATGCCGAGCTGTGCGCCGCGGCCGGTACCGGTGAGGAGTCCCACGGGTGTGGCCAAACCCAGGGCGCAGGGGCATGCAATCACCAGCACGGCCACCGCGGCAGTGAATGCGGAGCGGAGTTCCGGCGCGGTGATCCCGGGAGCTGCAGCCAGCAGCCAGCCGGCGAAGGTGAGCACGGCAACAGCCAGCACGATGGGGACGAAGACTGCGCTGATGCGGTCCGCGAGCCGTGCGATGGGGGCCTTGCCGGTCTGTGCCTGGGCAACGAGCCGCCCCATCTGGGCGAGCGTAGTTTCAGCGCCGACGCGGGTGGCTTGTACCAGCAGGCGGCCGGAGGTGTTGATGGTGGCACCTATGACCGGGCTTTCCGGGCCGACTTCCACCGGTACTGATTCCCCCGTCACCAGGGAGGCGTCGACGGCGGATGCACCCTCAATCACGACGCCGTCCGTCGCTATTTTTTCACCGGGGCGAACCACGATGACGTCGCCGACGGCAAGTTGCTCGGCCGGGACCTTCACTTCCGAGCCGTCAACCAGCACCGTGGCGTCCTTGGCCCCGAGGTTGAGCAGCGCTTTGAGAGCGTCGCCCGCCTTCGCCTTGGCATTCGCCTCAAGGTAACGGCCCAGCAGCAGGAAGGTAGTGACCACGGCGGCAACCTCGAAGTAAAGTCCGCCGGAGCCGCTCATTCCTTCCATGCCGGGGTGTTCGGTAAGACGCGGGTCCGCGATCAGCTGCCCTACGGAGAAGGTGTAGGCGGCGATGACCCCCAGGGAAACCAAGGTGTCCATGGTGGAGGCCAGGTGCCGGGCATTGACGGCGGCGGCACGGTGGAACGGCCAGGCGGCCCAACTGACCACGGGCAGCGCCAGCGCTGCGGCGGCCCAGCCCCAGTGCGGGAACTGGAATCCCGGCAGCATGGAGATCAGGAAGACCGGGACCGTCAGGACGGCCGCAACGATGAGCCTCGGCTTCAGGCCGGTGTGGTGAGTCGCTTCCTGTCCGGGCGTCCCCTGCTCCGCAGGCGGCGTGATGTGCACCGGGCGCTTGATCCGGGCTTTGTACCCGGCGGCTTCCACCTGGTCTGTGATCTGCCGGTCCGTGATTCCGGCCGGGACCATGACCTGGGCGGACTCGAGGGGGAGATTGACCGAGGCATGGACACCCTCGAGCTTGCCGAGCTTCTTTTCCACCCGGTTCACGCAGGACGCGCAGGTCATGCCCTCGATGTCGAGCTCGATAATCCTGGTGTCCGGGCGGCCCGGGAGCTGTTCGGTGCTCATGTTGTTCATCGATCCCGTGGAGGCTTACGCCTCGTCGCCCACCATGAGGTAACCGGCTTCAGCCACGGCTTCGCCGATCTCGGACGGGGAGAGTTCCTTTGTTGAGGTGATGGTGACCCTGGAAAGGCCGCCGGAGTTAAGGTCGATGTCGATCTCCTCGACGCCGTCGAGCGCTTCGATTTCTTCGCTAACGGCTGATACGCAATGCCCGCAGGTCATGCCGGAGACGTGGACAGTGGTGGAGATGGTGCTCATGGCTGGCTCCTCTTGAAGGGCCGACAGGCGGGTCGGCGGGTTGGTGTTTTGGTTATCGGAGCAGACGGCCGATGGCGTCTGCAGCTTCCTTGACTTTGATGTCTATGGCCTCGGCGCGGAGTTCGGGATCCGGTTCGGAGGCCGCGCCGATCACGCAATGGCCGATATGTTCTTCCACGAGCCCCAGACTGACCGCATGGAGGGCCTTCGTGACGGCAGACACCTGGGTCAGGATGTCGATGCAGTACTTGTCTTCCTCGACCATGCGTGCGATGCCCCGCACCTGGCCCTCGATACGGCGGAGCCTGCGCAGGTAGGCTTCCTTGTCCGCCGTGTAGCCGTGCTGGGGCTCGGGTGCATCAGCCGCTGCCGGCAAGGAATCCTCAGGCGTTTTCATAGACCTAACATATACCCCCTAGGGGTATCAGTCAACAGCCTGCCCAGCTGGCCGCGCCCTGAACGGGGCACAAAAAAGCTCCGGAGTGCGTTATTGGGGGATACGCACTCCGGAGCAGTCTTTTGGCAGGCCCTGGATCAACCTGCGGTCCCTAGCTTACTTTCCGGTAACGGCGTCCGCCACCACCCCGAATAACTACTTTCGCTTTATTTACAAGAGGGACCGGCGTGTCGAAAGGTCGGGTTTGCCTGAGTCAGTCAGTCGGCGCGGTCTTCGTGGGCCGGCTTCCGGTAAGGCACCACCAGGACCGGGCGGCTTTGGTGGTGGGTGAGCCAAGCCGCGACGGAGCCGTTAAGCAGTTCCGTGATGCGGTGCCCGAAACCCCGCTCCGGGGTGCCCACAATGATCATCGGGGCATCGACCTCAGCTGCCAGCCGTCCGAGTGCCCTTGCGGGGTCCCCGGCGAGGGTGCGGAGGGTCCATTCAACGGGAGTGCCCGCGCGGACCGCGTCGCCAATGACGGACTTCAGGTTCTCTGTCACGGAGCGGATGTCCTCGTCGTCCTTCTCGGGATGCAGCGAAAGCCGGTGCGTCGAGCGGGCAGGGTCCCACTCCACGAGGTAGCTGGCCTCGTCCACGTAGGCGCACAGCAGCGGGGCCGTCAGCCGCTGGGCAAGGGAGGCGGCTGTCCGGAGGACTTCGGGATGCTGGTTGGGAACGACCCCGACGAGCAGAGGAGGAGGACCGCTGAAGTGCTCTGGAGCCATACTCCATTGTGTTCCCGGGTGTTGCCATTGACCATCCTTTGAGCTGGGCGTTTATCTCCCGGAAGCCTTCGATCGGCCCCTAAACCCGTCCGCGAATTGCAGGCCTTTCCCTTGAACCGGAGGTGCGGCGCGCATAGCGTTGAGTCGTAGAGAGGCGGCGGACATGCAAATTTTCATGTGGTGGCTTGATCTGGACCTGAAGAGCAAGGAGTGGCTCCGGGAACACCTCCGGGCCGAGGAGCTTCCGCTCTTTGTGCTGCAGGGAATCGCAGAGGCGGGAGGTCCGCATCCGGAGAGCCCGCAGGCAGTGTTGACTGAAGCCGACTGGGATTTCATCGAAACCCAGTCCGAATTCGTGGACTGACGGTCTCTACAGGCGATGTAGGGCTGCCCGTGCCACGGGCAGCCAGTCCCAATGTGTCGTGTATCCGCACGTACAACGGCGGCCGGTTGTTTCTTTGCCGTCACTGGAAGTACTCGCGCCCACACTTAAAAATGCCACCTTGTCACTTTGCCCACATCTGTTCGTGGCGCAACCGAAAGTGCGGGCTGTGCGCCGCATACTGGAACGAGCAGACCGTTCGTGGGGAAAGGGGCGCAGGCATGAGAACTGTGATGAAAGTCGTGCGGAATGAGTACTTTCCCGCGGCTGCCGTGCTGGTGCTGGTGGTGCTGTTCTGGACGGCTGGTCTCTTCGGCGGCCTCTCGCTGCTGAGCAGGAGCCAGCCGCCCCTCGCAACGCTGACGTGGCTGCTGTTTGTCTACGCTGTTGCGGTTCTGTCGCCCCTGGCCGGCCTGCTTGCCGCCGTTGACCTCGCCCGCCGCTGGTGGCGCAGTCGCCGGCGAAGTGAGCTGCGGACAGCGGCGCGGACCCGTTTTGCTTCGAGGCGGAGTCCCGCCTCGAAGGGGTGAACCTCAACGGTGTGTTACGCCGTCGGATGAGGTACCCCGTGCCGTCGGCCTGCCAAAACCATTGCAGGCATCGAAGCGGAGTGGTTCGATGGGGTGCATGGCTACCCCAGAGACGTACCTTTTAGCGATCGGAACCAAAAAGGGACTGTGGCTGGCGACCAGCCAGGACCGCCGGGAGTGGTCCTTCTCCGGCCCCCATTTCCTGATGAGCGAGATACCGAGTATCGGAATCGACACGAGGGACGGCCGGACCAGGATCATGGTGGGGGTGCGCTCCGAGCATTGGGGCCCGACCGTTGCCCATTCCGATGATCTCGGCGCGAGCTGGACTGAACCCGAACAGGGTGCCATCAAATTCCCCGACGGGACGGATGCCGCCGTCGAGCGCATCTGGCAGATCCACCCGGATGCCGACGCCCGGCCGGGCGTGGTCTGGGCCGGGGCCGAGCCGATTTCTGTATGGAAGTCCATGGACGGCGGCGAGCACTTCGAGCTGAACCGCGGACTGTGGGACCACCCGCACCGCAGCGCATGGGGCGCCGGCTACGGCGGCGCCGCCGCGCACTCGATCGTCGTCGGCTCCTCCGGAGAAAACGTGCACGTCGCCATGAGCACCGGCGGCGTCTACCGATCGCTCGATGGCGGCACCTCCTGGGAGCCCCGGAACCGGGGAATTTCTGCGTACTTCATGCCGGATCCCAACCCGGAATTCGGCCAGTGCGTGCACAAAATTGCGGCGGATGCCGCCGTCGATGGCCGCCTGTATGCGCAGAACCACCACGGCGTGTACCGCAGTGATGACAATGGCGAGAGCTGGCAGTCCATAGCCGAGGGGCTGCCGGCCGACTTTGGGTTCGTCATGCTGACCCATCCGCGCCGGGCAGGAACGGCCTGGGTGATTCCCTTAAAGGCCGACGGCGAGCGGATCCCGCCCGATGGAAAGCTCGCCGTGCACCGCACAGACGACGCCGGCGGAAGCTGGAAGCGGCTGGACTCGGGGTTGCCGCAGTCCGAATACAACGCAGTGCTCCGTGACGCGGCCGCCGTGGATTCTGCTGAACCCGCCGGGGTGTACTTCGGAACGCGCGGCGGTGCCGTGTACGCCAGCGGCGATGAGGGTGAAACCTTCACAGAGGTCGCCTCGCACCTGCCGGACGTGCTGTGTGTCCGGGCCGCCGCCGTGGCGGATTCCCGGGTGCCGGCGACGGCGTCCCCCTGAGGGTCCGCTGTGGCTGAGATCAGCGTGGTGCTTCCCAGCGTCCTTCAGCCGCTCGCCGGCGGGCAGTCCTTCCTGACTGCGCCCGCCGACGGGACGGTGACTGTGGGGTGGTTGCTTGGTGCCGTGACCGGGGATTACCCGGTGCTTGCCAGGCGCCTGCGCGACGAAACGGGTGCCCTCCGCCGCTACGTGAATATTTACGTGAACGGTGACGAGGTCCGGCGCCTGCAAGGCCTGGATACGGAGGTTTCTGCCGGCGAGGAAGTGCTGGTCATCCAGTCCGTGGCCGGAGGATAGCTGGCTCAGGCGACCCGCCAGACGCTGCACTCGTCGGCATTGATGGCCTTGCGCATGCCGCTGTGATGATCCATGATCCAGACCACGCCGATCCCGGGCGCTGTCTCCTGGACGCTGCCGCGGCGGATGATGACGTCGTCGTAGTTGGGGCCGACCGACAGACGTGCTTCAATCTCGTCCCCGCGGTGGAGCTGGTCCAAAGCGCGGACGCGCGTTATGTGGGATTTGGCTTCCTTCAACATGGCTTGGCCTCCTGAGCTGGAGCTGGTGCCGGCTATTGCCGGCACTTCCAGTGTGGCCGGGCATTGTTGCGCCTTCATTTCCTGCCCGTTAGCAGCCCGTTAGTTTTGCGCTCCGGAGCGGTTTCGCGGAGCCTGCAGCTTTCCGCCATTGACCCGGCAATCTTCTCCAACAAGACTTTCCTGTGGGCCTGCAGCCCGTCACGCCGACCGGGAGGAACCAGCCATGACCATTGAGGAAACCGAAGCAGAAACGGACTATCGGGCCGGGCGGGAGTGGTTCAAGAGCGCCGTGGTCTACCAGATCTATCCGCGCAGTTTTGCCGATTCCGACGGCGACGGCATCGGCGACCTTCGCGGAATCATCGGCAAGCTGGACTACCTGCACAAGCTGGGTGCCGACGTCGTCTGGCTGTCCCCGGTGTACCGCTCGCCGCAGGATGACAACGGCTATGACATCAGTGATTACCGGGACATCGACCCCGTCTTCGGGGACCTGGAAACCCTCGATGAGCTTCTGGAAGGCCTGCACGCACGGGGCATGAAGCTGGTGATGGACCTCGTGGTCAACCACACCTCCGATGAGCACCCCTGGTTCGTGGAGTCCCGCTCCAGCAAGGACAACCCAAAGCGGGACTGGTACTGGTGGCGCCCGCCGCGCGCGGGAGCCGGGACAACAAGAGCCGAGCCCGGAACGGCAGGGGCGGAACCGAACAATTGGGGCTCTGCTTTTTCCGGCCCGGCCTGGGAGTACGACGCCGCGACGGGGGAGTACTACCTCCACCTGTTCTCGAAAAAGCAGCCGGACCTCAACTGGGAGAACCCGGAGGTGCGTGCGGCCGTCTACGACATGATGAACTGGTGGCTGGACCGCGGCGTGGACGGCTTCCGCATGGACGTCATCAACTTCATCTCCAAGGAGCCATCACTGCCGGACGGCCCCATCGCCGAGGGCAAGCTCTACGGTGACGGCAGCCCGTACTTCATCTGCGGCCCCCGCATCCATGAATTCCTGCAGGAGATGCACCGGGAGGTGTTCGCCGGACGGGACAAGGAACTGCTCACTGTCGGCGAGATGCCCGGGGTGACGGTGGATGATGCGGTGCTGTTCACCGACCCGGGCCGCCGCGAGGTGGACATGGTGTTCCAGTTCGAGCACGTGGCCCTGGACCAAGAGAACGGCAACAAATGGCGCCCCAGGAAACTCCGGCTCACCGACCTGAAACAGTCGCTGGGGCGCTGGCAGGAAGCCCTGGGGGAGCGCGGCTGGAACAGCCTCTACTGGGGCAACCATGACCAGGCCCGCGCTGTCTCCCGCTTCGGCGACGACGGTGAGTACCGCGAGCAGTCGGCCAAGATGCTCGCTGCCGTCCTCCACCTGCACCGCGGCACGCCCTACGTCTACCAGGGCGAAGAGCTGGGCATGACCAACATGTCCTTCGGCGCGATCAGCGACTACCGCGACATTGAGGTCCTGAACCACCACCGGGAAGCCACCACGCATCTCGGCCACACCGATGCCGAAGTCCTCGCAGCCCTGGCCCCGTTGAACCGTGACAACGCACGGACCCCCGTGCAATGGGACGCCAGCCGCCACGGCGGCTTCACGACAGGGGCGCCGTGGATCGCGGTCAATCCGAACGCCAACACTATCAATGCAGCGGCCCAGGTGGACGATCCCGAGTCCGTCTTCAGCTTCTACCGGCAGGTGATCGCCCTCCGGCACACGGATCCGGTGGTCGCCTACGGCGACTTCACCATGCTGCTTCCCGACGACGAACACGTCTACGCGTTCCGGCGCTGCCTTCCGGACACCGAGATGCTGGTCCTCGGAAACTTTTCAGGCAGCGGGCAGCCGGTGGACCTCGACGGCTCCTGGGCGGGCGCGGAGCTGGTGTTGGGAAACTACCCACCCGCACCGGGGCTGGTGTTGCGCCCCTGGGAGGTGAAGGTGCTGCGCCGCAGCCTGTAGCTGGCGCTATGGCGCCAGCCGGTCCCCGGGTTTGTGGACCCGGAACCAGCGGTAACCGTAGCGTCCCAGCTCAACCGTGAAGCCGCCGTCGGGTTCCAGTTCCTCGTGCCCGCCGTCGAACAGGTCCAGCAGCAGCGCGCCCTTGAAGGCGTCCGTCGCGCCGTCGTCCGGCCCGACGTTGCCGCTGACCTTCACCGTCTCCTCACTGAAGTTGTGCAGCAGCACCAGGGTGGCCCCGGCGGAGCTGCAGGTGTGCGCGAAGACGGCAGGCTCGGGCTGGTCAATAACGGCAAACTCGCCCCAGCCCAGCTCCGGCGATTCGCGGTAGCGCTGCATGAGGGTCGCCATGAAGTTCCAGAGCGACTCGGGATCCCGCTTCGCCGCAGCAGCGTTGACCTTTTCCGGGCCAAATTCCCCGCGGACCAGCGGCGCCACCAGATCGGATGCTTTGGCGTCGGAGAAGCCGCCGTTCTCCTGGTCGGTCCACTGCATGGGGGTACGGACGGCAGCCCGGCTCTTCTGCCGCAGGTCCTCGCCCATGCCGATCTCTTCGCCGTAGTACAACACCGGAGTGCCAGGCAAGGAGAACATCAGCGAATACACCATCCGGATGCGGCCGGCGTCGCCCGCCAGCATCGGCGGCAGCCGGCGCCGGAGGCCCCGGCCGTACACCTGCATGGTCTTTTCCGGGCCGAACGCGGCGAAAACCTCCTCGCGTTCGCCGTCACTGAGCTTGTCCAGCGTGAGCTCGTCGTGGTTGCGTACGAACATGGCCCACTGGTTGTCGGGGTGCAGCGGCGGCCTGCTCTTCAGGGTCTCTGCCAGCGGGCGGGCGTCCTGGCGGGCCAGTGACAGGTAAAGGTGCTGCATGGTCATGAAGTCGAACTGCATGTTCAGCTCGTTGCCCTCAGCGCCGCCGAAATACTCCAGCTGTTCCTTGTACGGCAGGTTCACCTCGCCCAGCAGCACCGCGCTGCCGTTGCGCCGGTTCAGGAAACTGCGCAGTGCGGACAGGTAGTCATGCGGGTCGATGTTCGCGGCTTCGTCCTTCGGCTGCCCCCGCGTCTCCAGGAAAAACGGCACGGCATCGAGCCGGAACCCCTCCAGCCCCAGTTCCAGCCAGAGCCCCATGGCCTTGGCGATCTCATTCCGGACCTTGGGGTTGGTCACGTTGAGGTCCGGCTGGTGCTCGTTGAACATATGCAGGTACCACTCGCCGGTGGCGTCATCCTGCGTCCAGATGGACGTTTGCTCCCCCGGAAAAACCACCTCGGAGGAGGTGTCCGGCGGGGTGTCCTTGCGCCACACGTAGTACTCGCGGTAGGGGTTGTCCACGGACTTCCTGGCTTCCTGGAACCAGGGATGCTGGACTGAGGTGTGGTTGACCACGAAGTCCGCGATGACCCTGATGCCGCGGTCCTTGGCGGTGCGGATGAACTCCACGAGGTCACCCATCGTGCCCAGGCGGCTGTCCACGCTGAAGAAATCTGTGACGTCGTACCCGTCGTCGCGGTCAGGCGAGGGGTAGAACGGCATGAGCCAGATGCAGCTCACCCCGAGGGCGGCCAGATAGTCCACTCGCTGGGTGAGCCCAACGAAATCGCCGGTGCCGTCGCCGTCGTGGTCGAAAAAAGTCTCGACGTCGAGGCAGTAGACCACCGCGTTCTTCCACCAAAGGTCTGAGGTCTCCGCGATTTTCATGCCGCCCGCACATCCCGGAGCTGGGGCAGCACCTTGTCCGCGAAGGCGTCGATGAACGGTGCCTGCTCCTGTCCGACGAAGTGCAGGTACAGCTCGTCGAAGCCGAGGCCGAGGTATTCCCCGAGCCACTCGGCGTGCTGGTCCAGGCTGGACGAGACGTTGACCGCTTTGCGGACCTGTTCAACTCCCACGTCGGCGCTGACCCCGTCGAAGTGGGCCGCCGTGGGGAGGTCCCACGGGATGGGCGGGGCGAAGACGTTGGACCGCCACTGGTCCACGGCAATGTCCTCGGCTTCCTTCTCGCCGGGCGCCCAGGACAGGTGGATCTGCAGCACCGCCTTGCCGCGGCCGCCATTGTCACGGTACGCGCTGAGCATCTCCCGGAGCTTGGCCGGCGGCTGGTTCACCGTGACCAGCCCCTCGGCCCAGGCGGCAGAGCGGCGCGCCGTTTCCACACTGATGGCCGGGGCGATGAGCGGCGGCGCAGGCTGAGGGACGTCCCAGATCCTTGCCTGCTCCACCGTGACCAGGCCGTGGTGCGTGACCTCCTCGCCGGCATGCAGGCGCCGGATGACACTCACGCATTCCTCCAGCCGTCTTTGGCGGGTTTCCTTTTGCGGCCACGGATCGCCGGTGATGTGCTCATTCATGTTCTCCCCGCTTCCCAGCGCCACCCAGAACCGGCCGGGAAACATCGAGGCCAGCGTGGCCGAGGCATGGGCGACGACGGCGGGGTGATACCTCTGGCCAGGGGCGTTGACCACGCCGAACGGCAGCGAAGTGGTCGCCAGCGCGGCGCCCAGCCAGGACCAAGCAAATCCCGAATGTCCTTGCCGGGCAGACCAGGGCTCGATGTGGTCCGAGCACATGGCGGCGTCGAAGCCCGCCTCCTCGGCGTGCTGCACATCCTTCAGGAGCTGTCCGGGGCTGATTTGTTCATGCGACGCGTGAAATCCGATGGCTGCCATCGTTAATGTCTACCGGGGCCCGGCACCCCTGTCGAGGGGGCGCACCCGATCGAGGGGGCACCCGGTCGCCGCCCCCGGGAGCCTGCGCCTGGAGGGGTGGCGTAGCAGCGGGCCGCGGGCAAGAATGGGGCCTATGCAGCTGCCCGTCATGCCTCCCCTTGCCCCCATGCTCGCCAAGTCAGTGGCCGCGATCCCGGACGGGGCGTTGAGCTACGAGCCGAAGTGGGACGGGTTCAGGTCCATCATCTTCCGGGACGGCGACGACGTGGAGATCGGCAGCCGCAACGAAAAACCCATGACCCGGTACTTTCCTGAACTCGTGGAGGCAGTGAAGGAGAACCTGCCGCCGAGATGCGTGCTCGACGGCGAGATTGTCCTGGTGGGTGCCTCCGGCGACCGGCTCGACTTCGATGCGCTGCAGCAGCGGATCCACCCCGCCGCCAGCCGCGTGAAACTGTTGTCCCAGCAGACGCCCGTGAAGTTCGTGGCGTTCGATCTGCTGGCTTTGGGTGACGAGGACTTCAGCGGCCGGCCCTTTGCCGAGCGCCGTGCTGCCCTGGAGAAGGTCTTCGCCTCCGTGAAAGCGCCGGTCCACCTGACCGCAGCCACGCAGGACCGGGAGCTGGCCGGGAAGTGGTTCCACCAGTTTGAGGGGGCAGGCCTGGACGGGATCATCGCCAAACCCCTCGACGGGCCCTACCAGCCGGACAAGCGCGTCATGTTCAAGGTCAAGCATGAGCGCACGGCCGACTGCGTCGTCGCGGGATACCGCGTGCACAAAAGTAGCTCACGTGCCATCGGGTCGCTCCTGCTGGGCCTGTACAGGCCCGACGGCGGGCTCGCCAGCATTGGTGTGGTGGGGGCCTTTCCGATGCAGCGACGCAGGGAGCTCTTCGAGGAGCTGCAGCCGCTGGTCACAGACTTTGACAGCCATCCGTGGGCCTGGGGCAAGCAGGAGGAAGGCGCGCGTACGCCGCGCAACGCCGAGGGCAGCCGCTGGAGCGCCGGCAAGGACCTGTCCTTCACACCGCTGCGTCCGGAGCGGGTGCTCGAGGTGAAGTACGACCACATGGAGGGCGAGCGGTTCCGCCACACTGCCCAATTCGTTCGCTGGCGCCCCGACCGCGACCCGGAATCCTGCACGTACGAGCAGCTTGAGGAGCCGGTAAAGTTCGACCTCGCCGAGGTGCTGGCCACCTGACGCTAATCCGCGCAGCGCTGATTCGGCTGAACCGACAGGGCGGGGGGCTTAAGTGTCCGGTCGCTCTGGGTTCGGGCGTGATGGCAGCGGCTGCTGGACGACGACGGCGGCCCGCCCCGGGAAGGGGAGAGCCGCCGTCGGGCCGTACTGCTGGAGGCAGGGCGTCTTCGCCCAGGGCGTGCGGGCCTACTTGAGGCCCAGCTCGCGGGTGGGGATCTTGAAGGATTCCTTGGCAGTGAGGGCAGAGACAGCTGCAACGCCGCAGATGATCGCGCTGAAGATGCTGATCTGGACCCAGCCGCCTGGTTTGATGCCGCCCATGGCTGCCACGATGGCGGGCGCAAAACCGGCCATCAGGAAGCCAAGCTGGGTACCGATGGCGAGGCCGGAGAAGCGGACTTTGGTGCTGAACATCTCGGCGTAGAAGGACGGCCAGACGGCATTGGACGCCGCGTAGCCGCAGGAGAAGAACCCGATGGCTGCCAGGAACATCAGCGGGACGCTGCCGGATTCGAGGCTCAGCAGGAAGACGGGGGTGAGGATTGCACTGGACACGGCACCGTAGATGAAGACGGGCTTGCGTCCGATTCTGTCCGAGAGCATGCCGAACAGCGGCTGGGTGCCCAGGGCCACCAGGTTGGCGCCCACCACCAGCCAAAGGGTGGTGGTGCCGTCCACGCCCGCGACGGTCTTGGCATAGCTGATGGCGAGGGTGCCGAACACAGTGGAGACGGCCGCGATGAACGCGCAGCAGATGACGCGAAGGACGTCGCGCCAGTGCGTTTTGAGCAGGTCGGCCACAGGCAGCTTGGAGATCTCGGCGCTCTTCTTGGCCTCAGCGAATGCCGGCGGCTCGTGCAGCGTGCGGCGGATGAAGAAGGCCACGACAACGACCACGGCGCTGAGCCAGAACGGAACGCGCCAGCCGATGCCGTACTTGATCTCGTCAGGCAGGGCAAGAACGGGGATGAAGACGAGCGCGGCGAGGATCTGGCCGCCCTGGGTGCCGGTGAGGGTCCACGAGGTGAAGAAGGAGCGGCGGTTGTCCGGCGCGTGCTCGAGCGTCATGGAGGAAGCGCCGGCCTGCTCGCCGGCGGCTGACAGACCCTGGCAGAGGCGGGCAAGCACCAGCAGGGCCGGTGCCCACCAGCCAACAGTGTTGAAGTCAGGCAGGCAGCCGATCAGGAAGGTGGAGGCACCCATGAGCAGCAGGGTGAACATCAGGACCTTCTGCCGGCCAACGCGGTCACCGAAGTGGCCCAGCACGACTGCGCCGACGGGACGTGCCACATAGGCGAAACCGAAGGTGGCGAAGGACATGATGGCGGCATTGGCATCAGCGCTCGGGAAAAACACATGCGGGAAGATCAGTGCGGCTGCCGAGCCGAAGATAAAGAAGTCGTAGTACTCGACGGCGCTGCCGAGGAAGCTGGCAAGGGCTGCCTTCTTCGGTGTCCCGGCCGGGGCAACAGTGTCCGGCGCGGCGGACGGAAGTGTCTGGCTCATGGTGTTCCTTCAGTGTGACGACAGTGTCGCGGTGTATCGGGAGGGCTGCAGTCGCCGGCCCTGCTGGGAGGAGATGAGTCCTTGTAAGAACTCGGCGTAAAAGGCCCGGACTAGTAGCCGCATGATGGGAGCTACTGGTGCGATACAGCAACTATGGCTGTGAGGACAGTCACCTGTCAAGAAAACTATTCACCATCTAGAAGTAGCTCTCACATTGTGGCAACATGGAGTCATGAGTGTGAAAGAAGCCACAGTAAACACCGCGAAGGAAGACTCCCGGACCGACATGGTGGGCAAGGCCCTGGGGCTGCTGGTCCTGCTGGGCGACGAGCCGCGCGGCGCAAGCGCCTCGGAGCTTTCCCGCCGGGCAGAACTGCCGTTCAGCACCACCTACCGTCTGCTCGGTTCCCTGACGCGGGACGGCTTTGTGGACTACGAACCGGACGGCCGCCGCTACCACCTCGGGCTGCGGATCTTCCAGCTCGGCCAGCGGGTTTCCAACCATCACGGCTTTGCCGGCACGGCGCTGCCCATCCTGAGGCGCGTCACGGAGCAGACGAAGGAAGCCACCATCCTGTCCGTCCGCGACGGCATCCACCACCTCACCGTGAACAAGGTGGACGGGCCGCAGACCTTCCGGGTGACCAGCGACCCGGGCCACCTCGGTGCGCTGCACACCACCTCCGTGGGCAAGGCGCTTGTTGCCTTCGCTGAGGACGAAGAGCGCGAGCGGCTGCTCGAGGAACTCCCGCTGGAACCTTTGACCAGCCTCTCCATTACCGACCGCGACGCCTTCCGCGCTGAAATCGAACAGGTGCGCCGCCAGGGCTACGCGGTCATGGATGAGGAGAATGAGCTCGGCATGCGCGCCGTGGCCGTCCCGGTCTTCAACGCCCACGGGGTGGCCTTCGCCTCCCTCGCTACCGCGGTTCCCGTGTTCCGCCTCGACATGGAGACCCTCATTGCCCTGGTGCCACTGCTTCAGGAGGCCGCGGCCGAGCTTGCCGCGCGCCTTCCGCAGCGCTAGAAGACGCAGCGCGAGAAGCTCTTGTTCGTATCTAGAACAAGAGTGCAAGATATGAACACTTCCTGTACCGTAATCCCTATCACTTGGTTTAGCGGCGCCGCCCATGGCGCCTCCGCGGGCCGTGTGTCGATGTCGAAGGAGCCGCACGCATGAGCAACCGAACCGAGTCCTACCTCATTGGGCTTGTCGGCGATGGCGTGATGCCGTCCCTCTCACCCCATATGCATGAACGTGAAGGCGACCTGCAGGGCCTGCGGTACCTGTACCGCCCCATCGACCTGCAGGAACTCGACCTGCCTGCCGCCGCCATCGGTGACCTGCTGCAGAGCGCCTCCCGCCTGGGCTTCAATGGGCTCAACATCACCCACCCGTGCAAGCAGCTGGTCCTGCAGCACCTGGACGAGATCACTCCGGACGCGGCAAAGCTTGGTGCCGTCAACACTGTGGTGATCCAGGACGGACGCTTCATAGGCCACAACACCGACTTCTCCGGCTTTGCCGCAGCGCTCGCAGCCGGACTTCCCCACGCCAGGCTCAGCCGCGTCGTGCAGCTGGGAGCGGGCGGCGCCGGATCCGCCGTCGCATACGCCCTGCTCACCGCAGGGGTGCAGACGCTGGACCTGGTGGACATGGACCCGGCGCGCAGCGCAGAACGCGCTGACGAACTGGCCGGCTTCTTCCCGGACCACACCATCACGGCCCGTACGACGGCGGAGCTGCCGCAGCTGATGCCCCTCGCTGACGGTCTGGTGCACTGCACGCCGGTGGGCATGGCGGCGCACCCCGGCCTGCCGCTGGACATCGAACTCGTGGAGTCCCGGCACTGGGTGGCTGACATCGTCTACCGGCCCATCGAAACGGAGCTCGTCCGCGAGGCGCGCGCCAAGGGCTGCGACGTGCTCGACGGCGGACGCATGGCCGTCGGTCAGGCAGCCGACGCCTTCCGCATCTTTACCGGCCTCGATGCCGACGCCGACCGCATGCGCGCCCACTTCCTGGAGCTCATCGCCGCCGAAGAGGTGGCCGTCTGATGCGCACCGGGATCGCGACCGTGTGCCTCGCCGGTACGCTGAAGGAAAAGATGCAGGCCTGCGCCATCGCGGGCTTCGACGGCATCGAAATCTTCGAGCAGGACCTCGTCACCTCCCCGTTGAGCCCGGAGGACGTCCGGAAAATGGCCGCCGATCTTGGCCTCACCCTGGACCTCTACCAGCCGTTCCGTGACTTAGACAGTGTGGGGCAGGACCTGCTCGCCGCCAACCTGCGCAGGGCGGAGGCCAAGTTCCGGCTTATGTCCCGGCTGGGGATGGACACCATCCTTGTCTGCACCAACGTTGCCACCGCCACCATCGACGACGACGGCCTCCGCGCCGAACAGCTCGCCGCCCTGGCCCGCCTGGCTGGCGAACACGGCATCAAGGTCGCGTATGAGGCGCTCGCCTGGGGCAAGTACGTGAACGACTACGAGCACGCGCACCGCCTCGTGCAGATGGTGGACCACCCCAACCTCGGCACCTGCCTGGACTCCTTCCATATCCTGTCCCGCGACTGGGACACCGCTCCGATCGCCTCCATCAACCCGGACAAGATTTTCTTCGTCCAGGTGGCCGACGCCCCCAGGCTCTCTATGGACGTGCTTTCCTGGAGCCGGCACTACCGCGTCTTCCCCGGGGAGGGCCAGTTCGAGCTCGCCAAATTCATGGGCCACGTGGTCCGGGCCGGTTACACCGGGCCGGTGTCCCTGGAGGTATTCAATGACGTCTTCCGCCAGTCAGATGTCGAACGCACCGCGGTGGACGCGATGCGCTCGCTGATCTGGCTCGAGGAGCAGAGCGCGAAGTGGCTGGAGGCAGGAGCCGGAGGCACGGCAGGGGGCGGCGGCAGCAAAGCCGCAGGCCGCCGTCGTTACCCCATGGAACTGGCAACGCTGCCGCAGGTCGCGGAACCGGCAGGCTTCAACTTCGCCGAGGTCAAGGCAGCCGATACCGCCGCCCTGGAGTCCGTCCTGGGCCAGCTCGGCTTCGCATTCAACGGCCGGCACCGCACCAAGGACGTGCAGCTGTGGACCATGGGCCAGGCGCGGGTCATCATCAACGAACAGGCTCCGGACGGCGCCGCTGCGCCGGCCATCGCCGCCGGTATTGCTGCCATTGGCTTTGACGTCGATTCGCCGGTCATCGCCTCGGCCCGCGCCCAGCAGCTCAAGGCCCCCGTGGTGCCACGCAAGAGCCAGGCCAACGAGGAGGTGTTTCAGGGCTTCGCCGCCCCGGACTCCACCGAGATCTTCCTGTGCCAGGGCAATCCGGACGGCACCGCCGCCTGGACTGGCGAATTCGGCGAGGCTCCTGAGTTCGGCGAGGGATCTGAGACACGCGCCGGCGGCGGAAACGCCGTAATTGACCACGTCAACCTTGCCCAGCCGTGGCAGCACTTCGATGAGGCCGTCCTCTTCTACACCAGCGCCCTGGCGCTGGAGCCGCAGCCGTATGCCGAGGTGGCAAGCCCCAGCGGACTGGTCCGCTCCCAGGTCATGCAGACCTCCGACCGCGCGGTCCGCCTGGTGCTGAACCTGGCGCCGCTGATCCAGCAGGACGGCGCGCAGACCTACCAGGAGCACATCGCCTTCGCGGTGGATAACCTGGTGGCCGCCGCCCGCGCCGCACGGGACCGGGGGCTGGCGTTCCTGCAGATCCCTGAGAACTACTACGAGGACCTGGACGCCCGCTTTGACCTCGAACCCGGCTTCCTGGACACGCTCCGGGACCTTAATTTGCTCTATGACCGCGATGCCGACGGCGAGTTCCTGCACTTCTACACGGACACCGTGGGCAGCGTCTTTTTTGAAATGGTGGAACGCCGCGGCAACTACGACGGCTACGGTGCCCCTAATGCACCGGTGCGCCACGCCGTCCAGTACGACCACCTGCACGAACTGACCAAGTGACCATCCACACCAACACCCATTGAAAGGAGGCTGCTGTGCCTGAAGACGTGAACCTTGAGACGTACAACGCTGACGCGCTCACGGAGGACCTCGCCGACGCAGTGACCGATCTGCACACGCCGGCTCCCGAGGCTGCGCCCGCGCCGGCGCCCCGCGTCGAGACCCAGCAGGATCTCAGCGCGGAGATCAAGGCGATCGGGGAAGCCTATGCGGAGGCCCTGAAGAACGGTGCTCCGAAGGAGACCCAGCCGCGGCTGGACTTTGCTCCCTACCGCAGCAGCATCCTGCGCCACCCCACCAAGAGCCTGCACCACGCTGACCCGGAGACCATTGAGCTGCACTCCCCGGCGTTCGGGCACCAGGATGTGCACGCACTGGAGTCCGACCTGACCATCCAGCACAACGGCGAACCGCAGGGCGAACGCATCATCGTCGCTGGCCGCGTGCTGGACGGTGACGGCCGTCCCGTAGCAGGCCAGCTCGTGGAGATCTGGCAGGCCAACTCCTCCGGCCGCTACATCCACAAGCGCGACCAGCACCCCGCGCCACTGGACCCCAATTTCACCGGCGTGGGCCGCTGCATCACCGGACCCGACGGCTCCTACCGCTTCGTCACCATCAAGCCTGGCGCCTATCCGTGGAAGAACCACCTCAACGCCTGGCGTCCCGCGCATATCCACTTCTCGCTGTTCGGCACGGATTTCACCCAGCGCATCATCACCCAGATGTACTTCCCCGGCGATCAGCTTTTCCCGCTGGATCCGATCTATCAGTCGATCGTGGACCAGGACGCGCGCGACCGGCTTGTGGCCACCTATGACCACGACCTCACTGAACCTGAATGGGCGCTGGGCTACAACTGGGACATCGTCCTGACGGGCTCCAAGCGGACCTGGACCGAAAACGAGGCGCTGGGCGCGGAAGGCGACGACCATGAGTAACTCCACCAAACCAGTTCCCACCCCGGCCCAGACCGTGGGCCCCTTCTACGGCTATGCCCTGCCCTACGATAAGGACCGCGAGCTGCTGGCTCCCGGATCCCCGGGTTCCATCCGCCTCCAGGGAACCGTGTACGACGGCGCCGGGCATCCGGTCCCCGACGCCATCCTTGAGATCTGGCAGCCGGACCCCGAAGGCAAGATCGTCAGCAAAACAGGCTCGCTGGTCCGCGACGGCTACACCTTCACCGGCTGGGGCCGCAGCGCGGTGGGCAACTCCGGCGTCTACACCTTCACCACCGTGAACCCCGGCCCCACCAAGCCGGGCGCCGCCGCGTTCATCTCGGTCGCCGTCTTTGCCCGCGGCCTCATGAACCGCCTCTTCACGCGCATCTACCTGCCCGAGAATGGGGAAGCGCTGGCAAAGGATCCGCTGCTGTCATCCGTGGATCCGGAACGCCGCGAGACCCTTATCGCCCGGCGCGACGCGGACGGCGGACTCACCTTCGACATCCGCCTCCAAGGTGAAGATGAGACCGTCTTCCTCGACTTCGAGGGAACCGAAACCGGGGGCCCCGCACAGTGACCGCCACCCAGCCAGCCGCCGGCTACGGCGACGTCGGACTGCTGAGCCCCGTTTCGGCGTCGCCCCTCGTGGCGGCCCTGACCGGAGACCGCGCGGTCCTGGCGGCAATCCTCGCCGTCGAGGCCGGCTGGGCGGCTGTGCTGGAAAAGCACGACCTGGCTCCCGCCGGGTCCGCCGCAGTGGTTGCCCACGCTGCCGACGCCTCCCGCTACGACGCCGCAGACATCGCCCGGCGCGGGCAGGGCGGCGGCAACCCGGTCATCCCGCTGCTGGTGGACCTCCGTGCCCAGGTTAAGGCCCTGGACCCGGCGGGAATCGGTGCGCTGCGTGCGGTGCACACCTCGCTGACCAGCCAGGACGTGCTGGACACCGCCCTGATGCTGCTCGCCCGGAACACCGTCGGGGCGCTGCTGGCGGACGTGAAAGGCACGACGGCGGCGCTTGCCCGCCTGGCGCAACAGCATGCGGAGACCCTGTGCGTGGGCAGGAGCCTGACCCAGCATTCGCTCCCGTTCACGTTCGGGCTCCGGACAGCGCAGTGGTTCTCGGGGCTGGCCGGCGCGGCCTGCCGGCTCGACGCCCTTGAGCTGCCGGTGCAAGCCGGCGGGGCCGCCGGAACGCTGGCGGCGGGCACGGTGCTGACCGCGGGTACGTCCACGAACCCCTTCGGGCTTGCGGATGACCTAGCCGCCCAGCTCGGACTCGCCGCGGCCCCGGCACCGTGGCACACCAACCGGCTGGCAATCACGTCGCTCGGCGACGCGCTGGCGGGAGTAGTCGATGCGCTGGGCAAGATCGCCGCGGACGTCCTGTTCCTGAGCCGCCCGGAGGTGGCGGAGGTGGCGGAGCCCCGCGCACCCGGCCGCGGCGTTTCCTCGGCAATGCCCCAGAAACAGAACCCGGTGCTCTCCGTTCTGGTCCGCAGCGCCGCCCTGCAGGCCCCGGCGCTCGCCGCCCAGCTGCACCTGGCTGCCGCCACCTTCAACGACGAGCGCCCGGACGGCGCCTGGCACACCGAGTGGCCGGCCCTGCGCCAGCTGCTCGCACTGGCCCTGGGGGCAGCAGGCCACGTGCGCGAATTGGCCGAAGGGCTGCAGGTCTTCCCGGATGCCATGCACCGCAACCTCGACCTGTCCGGTCCGCTCCTCCTCAGTGAGGGCGTGAGCGCCGCCGTGGCGCCGCTGCTTTCCGTCGACGAAGCCGGTGCCGACGGCAAGCAGCAGCTGCAGGCCGTCGTCGATCGGACGATGCAGGCCCCTGCCGCCGAACAGGCCGCCACCTATCGCCGGCTGCTCCGTCAGGCGGTTCCGGCGGACAAGCTGTCCGGCGAGGAGCTGGAGCGCCTGCTCGACCCGGCGAGCTACCTCGGCCAGGCCGCAGAGATTTCGCGCCGGATTGTCGCAGCCTTCCCGGACTATGTGCGTCCTTCAACCGAACCTGGTCCTTCAACCGAACCTGAACGAAACGGAGATCCCCGTGGCTAGACCAACAGTGAAGGCCGTGCTGCTTTCGCCCCAGCGCGACTTGGGCAGCAGGCCACTCCTTGTCGTCGGGCCGTCGCTCGGCACCTCCTCCGTGCTGTGGGCCCAGACCGGTTCCGTGCTCGGCCACGATTTCGATGTGGTGGCCTGGGACCTTCCCGGCCACGGTGTCTCGCCCGCAGCTGCGGAGACGTTCACCGTCGCGGATCTGGCGGACGCCGTCGTCGAGCTTGTCGACTCGATTGCCCCCGGCGAAGCGTTCCACTACGCCGGGGTGTCCCTGGGCGGGGCCACCGGCCTGCAGCTCGGCATCAAGCACGGCGACCGGCTCAGGAGCCTGTCGGTGCAGTGCACCGGTGCCAAACTCGGCACGCCCGAGGCCTGGCTGGAGCGCGCCGAAACTGTCCGCGCCCAGGGCACTCCCGTGATGATCCAGGGGTCCGCCGAGCGCTGGTTTGCCCCGGGCTTCATGGACCGCGAGCCCGAAGTCAGCAGCAGCCTCCTGCACGCCCTGCGCGACGCCGACCGCTTCAGCTACGCCTTCTGCTGCG
This sequence comes from Arthrobacter sp. D1-17, assembly GCF_054130535.1. Lineage (NCBI taxonomy): Bacteria > Bacillati > Actinomycetota > Actinomycetes > Micrococcales > Micrococcaceae > Arthrobacter > Arthrobacter sp. D1-17. The sequence continues at coordinate 96,821 of NZ_CP096382.1, forward strand.
AAGCCCTCGCCGGTTTTGACGTCCGGGACCAGCTCGGCAGCATCAGCGTTCCCACGCAGGCAGTGGCCGGAGCGCTGGACACCGTTGCGCCGCCGTCGTTCGCCGAAGAGGTGGCAACCGGGATCACCGCCGGCGGGGGCACCGCCTCGGCCGCGACGCTGGAAGGCGTGGCGCACCTCGCGCCCGCCGAAGCGCCGGGCCACGTTGCCGAACTCCTGCGGAGCCTGATTGTCTGGAGCGAAGCCCGCGGAGCCACGAAATGAGCGCACTGGAAGGCGCCGAGCGCCACGGTGTCGTGCAGCCGGACGCCACGAGCCAGGAAATTTACGACGGCGGCATGGCGGTCCGGCGCGAAGTGCTGGGCGACGCGCACGTGGACCGGGCCAACGCGAACAAGGACCCGTTCACCGAGGACTTCCAGGACATGATCACCCGCATTGCGTGGGGCGGCATCTGGACCAGGCCGGGCCTGTCCCGGAAGATGCGCTCCGCCGTCACCATTACGGCGATGGTGGCTCACGGGCACTGGGAAGAGCTGGCGATGCACATTCGCGCCGCCGTCCGCAACGGCCTGAGCAGGGACGAAATCAAGGAAATCCTGCTGCAGACCGCCATCTACTGCGGGGTCCCCTCCGCCAACACCGCCTTTAAAACTGCCCAGCAGGTCTTTCAGCAGATGGACAACGCTGCAATGGACAAGCCAGGGCTCGACGAAGCCCCCACCCCGCCCAACTAGATCACGACTGCCAGTCAGTTGGATATAGAGAATTAGAGGAACATATGAATCAGGCTTTTGTGTACGACGCCGTGCGCACTCCCTTCGGGAAGTTCGGCTCCGGCCTTGCCGCCGTCCGTCCGGATGACCTCGCCGCGCACGTGATTAAGGAATCGGTGAAGCGTGTTCCCGGTTTGGATCCTGAGCGGATCGATGAGGTGGTGTTCGGCAACGCCAACGGCGCCGGCGAGGAGAACCGCAACATCGCCCGCATGGGGACCCTGCTCGCGGGCCTGCCGGTATCGATCCCCGGCACAACCGTCAATCGGCTGTGCGGGTCTTCCTTGGATGCGGCCATCATCGCCTCGCGGCAGATTAATGCCGGTGACGCCGATCTGGTCCTGGTGGGCGGCGCCGAGTCCATGTCGCGGGCGCCGTGGGTGCTGCCCAAGACGGAGAAGCCCTACCCGGCCGGCGATCTGACCCTCGCCTCCACCACGCTCGGCTGGCGCCTGGTGAACAAGGCCATGCCGAAGGAATGGACCATTTCCCTGGGTGAGGCCACCGAGCGGCTGCGTGAGAAGTACAAGGTGACCCGCCAGGCGCAGGACGAGTTCGCGGCTAACTCCCACAACCTGTCGGCCGCGGCTTGGGACGAGGGGTTTTACGACAACCTGGTGGCTCCGGTTCCCGGCACTGACCTGGTGCGGGACGAGGGCATCCGGCCCGGTTCCACCGCGGAGAAGCTCGCCTCGCTGAAGACCGTGTTCCGGTCTGAGCCCGAAGGCGCCGAGGTCGGCGGCACTGTCACCGCGGGCAACGCCTCGCCACTGTCCGATGGCGCCTCCGCAGCCTGGATCGGATCCGAGGGCGCTTCTTCCATCCTGGGACTGGAACCGCTGGCCCGCATCGCCGGCCGCGGCGCCCACGCCAACGACCCCCAGTACTTCGGCTTCGCCCCGGTGGAGGCGGCGAACAAGGCCCTCCAAAAGGCGGGCATCGGCTGGGACCAGGTGGGCGCCGTCGAACTTAACGAAGCGTTCGCCGCGCAGTCCCTGGCCTGCATCAACGCCTGGGGCATCGACTCTACGATCGTTAACCGGCACGGCGGCGCGATTGCCATGGGCCATCCGCTGGGTGCCTCCGGAACGCGCATCCTCGGCACCCTGGCGCGCAGTCTGCAGGCCTCCGGCGAACGCTGGGGCGTGGCGGCGATCTGCATCGGCGTCGGGCAGGGCCTGGCCGTGGTGCTCGAAAACGTCACCGCTTCCTCCGGCACCACCACAGGAAAGGCATAGGCCATGCTGAATTTCATTGACACGGTTGGCGAGGCCGTCGCGGCCGTCAAGGATGGCTCCACGGTGATGATCGGCGGGTTCGGGAACGCCGGCCAACCGTTCGAACTGATCGACGCGCTGCTGGACGGCGGCGCCACGGACCTGACCGTGGTGAACAACAACGCAGGCCAGGGTGACCAGGGTCTGGCGCTGCTGATCAAGGAAGGCCGGGTCCGCAAGATGATCTGCTCCTTCCCGCGGCAGTCCGACTCCTGGCACTTCGACGCCAAGTACAAGGCCGGGGAGATCGAGCTGGAGCTCGTTCCGCAGGGCAACCTGGCCGAGCGCATCCGGGCCGCCGGCGCGGGTATCGGGGGCTTCTTCACCCCGACCGGCTACGGCACCATGCTCGCCGAGGGCAAGGAAACCCGCATCATCGACGGCCGCGGGCAGGTCTTCGAAACACCCATCCACGCCGATGTAGCCCTGATCAAGGCGCTGAAGGCGGACGGTGTGGGAAACCTGGTGTACCGCAAGACCGCCCGGAACTTCGGCCCGATCATGGCCGCCGCCGCCAGGCACACCATCGTCCAGGTCTCCGAAATCGTGCCCACCGGCGCGCTGGACCCGGAAAACGTCGTGACCCCCGGCATTTACGTCAACAGCATCGTCCGTATCGATTCCAGCGGCGCTGCCGCCGGCGCAGCAGAAAAGGTGGCCTGAGATGAGCCTTGTTGAAACAAGCATCCAGACGTCCGAGACCCCGCTGGGCCGGGACGACCTCGCCCGCCTCGTGGCCCGCGACATTGCACCGGGTTCCTTCGTGAACCTCGGGATCGGCCAGCCCACCCTGGTGTCGAACTATCTGGTGCCGGAGCAGAACATCACGCTCCACACCGAAAACGGCATGCTGGGCATGGGACCGGTGGCCACAGGGGACCAGATCGACGAGGACCTCATCAACGCCGGCAAGATCCCCGTGACCGAGCTGCCCGGGGCGTCCTATTTCCACCACGCGGACTCGTTCGCGATTATGCGCGGCGGGCACCTGGATATCTGCGTCCTGGGCGCGTTCCAGGTTTCCGCCACCGGCGACCTTGCCAACTGGCACACCGGAGCTCCGGACGCCATCCCTGCCGTCGGCGGCGCGATGGACCTGGCCACCGGCGCGAAGGACGTGTTCGTGATGATGACACTCCTGACCAGGGAAGGTGCCTCGAAGATCGTTGAGGCCTGCACCTACCCGCTGACCGGGGTGGGCTGCGTGACCCGCGTGTACACCGACAAGGCAGTGTTCCTCACCGGCCCCGGCGGCGTCCGCGTCCGGGAAACCTTCGGCTGCACCCTCGAGGAACTCCAGGAACTGGTCCCTGTCCCCCTCGCAGCAGCCCCCGCCGTCGAACACTGACCACATCCTCCTACCCCCGCACAGCCCGAACGGACACTTGAGGCCCCGTGAACCCGCAAATTCAGGGCCTTAAGTGTCCGTTCGCGCTTCGGGGTGGGGCTTAAGTGTCCGTTCGCGCCCCATAGGATTGGTAATCATGACCGACGCAGCAGCAGGGACCGCACCGAGGGCAGGCCGCACGCCGAAAACTGACGCAGCCCCTGCAGCCAGCGACCAGTATGTGCAGTCGCTGGCGCGCGGGCTGGCGGTCATCCGGGCCTTCGACACTGATCACGCCGACATGACCCTTACCGAAGTGGCTGCCCGGACCGGCCTTACCCGGGCCACGGCGCGGCGCTTCCTGCACACGCTTGTGGAGCTGGGCTACGTCCGGACTGACGGCAAAACCTTCGCGCTCACTGCCCAGGTGCTGCAGCTCGGATACGCCTATCTTTCGGGCCTGTCACTTCCGCAGCTCGCCCAGCCGCACCTCGAGGAGCTGTCCCTCAAGCTGGGGGAGTCCACCTCCGCGGCCGTGCTGGACGGCACCGACATCGCCTACATCGCCCGCGTCACCACGCGCCGAATCATGACCATCGGCATCACTGTCGGCACGCGGTTCCCCGCCTACGCGACGTCTATGGGCAGGGTGCTCCTCGCTGCCCTTCCGCCGGAGAAACTGAAGGAGTACCTGGCTGCCGCCGAGATCAAACCTCTCACTCCGCGGGCGATTGGCAGTGTTAAGGAGCTCCTCGCAGTTCTGGATACCGTCCGTACCCAAGGCTGGTGCCTGCTGGACCAGGAGCTGGAGCTCGGCCTGATGTCCGTGGCCGCTCCGGTCTACCACGGGAAGAAGGTGGTGGCAGCCGTCAACGTCTCCCTGCAGGCCCAGTCCGTGGCTGCCAAACCCGATCGCGAGGCTTACTTGGACTCGGTGCGCAAGGAGATCGTGGCGACGGCTGAAAAGATCTCCGCAGACTTCTCCGCCGGACGGTAACCGCAATTTGCAGCAGTTGGCGTAAGTACGGGCACTCGCGGCGGTTTGAGGGGGTCTGACATTTTTAGTCGATCGCCCGCGCTACTGCCGCACAGCCCCGCTGGGTCATAGACTCTAGCCAACTACGTGCAGCAGCGCCGCTCCGCTAGTTCCCCCGAGCAGGGGAAGAACCCGCGACGACGGCGCCGCTGCACCCGTTCGAGGGGAGTGGCGGGTGAGGCTGGGCATAGCGCGGGAACGCCGGGAGGGCGAGCGGCGGGTCGCCGCGACGCCAGAGACCGTGAAGCAGCTGCGGGGACTGGGCCTGGAAGTGCTCGTGGAATCCAGGGCCGGGGTGTTCGCAGGCCACGGTGACGAGGATTACCAGCAGGCCGGCGCCCTGGTGGTGCAGGATCTCGACGTCGGGACCCTCGACGTCTACGGTCACGTCCGCCCGTTGGAGCACCAGACGGCAACAGCGTTGCGCCGGGGCGCCATCACCGTGGGCCTGGCCTCGCCGTCGTCTGAACTCGCCGTCGTCATGGAGCTCGCGCAGCGCGGCATCACGTCCTTCGCCCTGGAACTTGTGCCGCGTATCTCCCGTGCCCAATCGATGGACGCCCTCTCCTCGCAGGCCCTCGTTGCCGGTTACCGCTGCGTGCTCGAAGCTGCGATCCGCCTCCCGCGGTTCTTTCCGCTTTACATGACCGCCGCGGGAACCGTTCCGCCCGCCCGGGTGCTGGTGCTCGGCGTCGGTGTGGCGGGACTCCAGGCCATTGGCACGGCAAAGAGACTCGGCGCCCGGGTTTCGGCAAACGACATCCGGCCTTCCTCGGCGGAGGAAGTCACCTCGATGGGTGGCACCTTCATCAAGCTGGACCTAGAAACTGCGGAGGCATCCGGAGGCTACGCCCGCGAGCTCAGCGCCGACCGCGGTGCCCTGCAGCGCCGGCTCCTGGCACCGCACGTCGCCGAAGCGGACGTGTTAATCACGACGGCGGCCGTCCCTGGACGGCGCGCGCCGCTCCTGGTGACCCGGGACATGGTGGAGGCGATGCGCCCCGGATCGGTCGTCGTCGACCTCGCCGCAGAGTCCGGCGGCAACGTGGAGGGGTCGGTTCCCGGCCGCGACATCCACGTGACCACGGCCGACGGCAAGGGGACCGTGACCCTGGTGGGGCTGAAGGATGCGCCGTCCGCGATGCCCACGGACGCTTCCCGCCTGTACGCGAAGAACGTGTCGAACCTGCTGACGCTCATGACAAGGGACGGGATAGTGGTGCCGGACTTTGAAGACGACGTCATCGCTGGTGCGTGCCTGACGCATGACGGCGTGGTGCGGCATGCGCCGACGGCGGAGGCATTGGCGGCACTCACTGCTGAGAACGCGCCGGACAACGGTGCCGGGAACGCCGAGGCCGGCGTACAGCACGCGTCCCAAACGCAGCGGGCGTCCGAGAACGAGGGGGTGGCCTGATGGATGGCATCAGCTTGTTGACCATTACGGTACTCGCGGTCTTCGTGGGTTTCGAGGTGGTTTCCAAAGTCTCGAGCACGCTGCACACGCCGCTGATGTCGGGGGCCAATGCGATCCACGGCATCATCCTGGTCGGCGCCATCATCGTGGCCGGCCAGGCCGCGCACCCGTGGGAGCTCGCCGTGGCCCTGCTGGCCGTGGTGCTTGCGACGGCGAACCTCGTGGGCGGCTTCGTGGTGACGGACCGGATGCTGGAAATGTTTCGCGGAAACAAGGCCAAGAAACAGCGGGCGGAACTGCCCGCCGGGGAAACTTCAAGTGGAACCCGGACACGGGAAATCCACGCGCGCGGAAGCAAGGGGAGCGTCCAGTGAGCCTGCTCGACCCCACGATCGTCGCGCTTCTCTACCTGGCCGCCGCCGTCTTTTTTATTCTGGCGCTGAAAGGCCTCAACTCGCCCCGTACTGCCCGTCGGGGTAACCTTATCGGCGCCTTCGGTGCGCTGGTCGCCGTCGTGACGGTCTTTTTCTCGACAAGGTTGGACAACATCCCGTGGATCCTGGGCGCCATCGCGGTGGGAGCAGGGGTGGCTGCGCCAGTCGCCCGGCGGGTGAAGATGACCCAGATGCCGCAGCTCGTGGCCCTATTTAACGGTGTGGGCGGCGGGGCGGCGGCTCTCGTGGCGCTGCTCGAGCTGCCCCACGCGGAGGACACGTGGGTGCGCGTCGCCGTCGTCTTCACCCTGCTCGTCGGCGCCCTGTCCTTCGCAGGATCCGCCGTGACTTTCGCGAAACTGCAAGAGTTGATGACCACGCGTCCCGTGGTGTTTCCGGGGCTGCCGGCCCTGATGGGCGCCGTGCTGCTCGCGGCGGTGGGTGCGGCTGCCGCCGTCGTGCTGGGCGGGTGGCTCGCTCTCGCGCTGGTGCTTTTGCTGCTGGGGCTGGTCGCCGGAGTGCTGCTGGTCCTGCCGGTGGGCGGCGCGGACGTTCCGATCGTCATCTCCCTGCTGAACGCCTTTACCGGGCTGGCCGTGGCCGCATCGGGGCTGGTGCTGGGCAACGTGCTCCTGGTGGTGGCCGGTACCCTTGTCGGCGCGTCCGGCACCATCCTCACCCGCGCCATGGCGGCCGCGATGGGACGCAGTGTTGCTGGCATCCTGTTCGGCGCGTTTAGGGGAGGTTCGACGGCGGGATCCACCGCGGTGAGCGACCGCCCAGTGCGCTCCTCCAGCCCGGAGGATGTCGCAGTGCTGCTGGGCTACGCGCAGCGGGTGATCATCGTTCCGGGGTATGGCCTCGCGGTGGCGCAGGGCCAGCACACGGCGGCGGAACTGGCGCAGGCGCTCGAAGCCCGCGGTGTCAGGGTGGACTTCGCTATCCACCCAGTGGCCGGCCGCATGCCGGGGCACATGAACGTGCTGCTCGCCGAGGCCAATGTGCCTTACGAGTCACTGAAGGAAATGAGCGAGATCAACTCCGAATTCCGCACCGCGGACGTGGCCCTGGTGGTGGGCGCGAACGACGTTGTCAATCCGGCCGCCAAGACCACTGCCGGCTCGCCGATCTACGGAATGCCGATCCTCGAGGTGGCGGATGCCCGGCAGGTCGTCTTTCTTAAGCGCTCCATGCGCCCGGGCTTCGCCGGGATCGAAAATGACCTCATGTTCGAACCGCAGACCACCCTGCTGTTCGGTGATGCGAAGGAGTCCCTGACCAAGGTGCTGGGGTCTGTGAAGGCGCTGTAGGCCGATAGCTGCGGAAATACGTGATACCCGGCTACGATTTGAGTCCGTGGTGATAACCGCATAACTGCAGCCGAAGGACGACATGTCAGCCGAGAACGCATCCTCCCCGCGGCGGGCAGCCGTGGTCATCAACCCGTCCAAGTCCGTGGGTCCTGAACTCCGTGCTTCACTCATCAGGCTGTGCGACACGCAGGGCTGGGCCGAACCGCTGTGGCTTGAAACCACTATCGAGGACCCCGGCGTGGGACAGGCGCGCCAGGCGCTCGAGGCTGGGGTCGACGTCGTCATCGCGGCAGGCGGTGACGGCACTGTGCGCTGCGTTGCCGAGGTGCTCGCAGGAACGGACACACCCCTGGGCCTTGTGCCCCTTGGGACCGGCAACCTGCTCGCGCGCAACATGGGCATAGACATCAACGATCCCGTCTCCGCAGCCTACGACGTCCTGAACGGCACGGAACGCACGGTGGACGTGATCAGGTGCCGACTGAACCGCTCCGAGGAGGAGAACGTGTTCCTGGTGATGGCAGGGGTGGGCTATGACGCGGCGATCATGGCCGACACCGTCGACGTGCTCAAGGACCGCATGGGCTGGCTCGCCTACGTTGAAGCGGGAATCCGCAAGCTGCCCGGCAAACCGGTCCGGGCCACGGTCAAAGTCGATGATAGGCATCCGGTGAGGCGCCGCATCCGCAGCGTCATGATCGGCAACTGCGGCCGGATCATGGGCGGCATCGAGATTTTTCCGGAGGCGAAGATCGACGACGGCGTGATGGACCTTCTTGTCCTCGCACCCCGCGGCCGCTTCGGCTGGCTTGGCGTGATTGCCGGCATCTTTGGCCGTAAGAAGAACAAGCGCGAATCCGCCGAGTATTTCAAAGGCAAAACCGCCGAAGTGACCTTGGAGGTTGACGAGGAATTCCAGCTAGACGGTGATCACGTCGGGACGGGGAAACACCTCTCCATCCGCCTGGACCCCGGGGCGCTCAAGGTCCGCGCGTAGCCTTCCGGGCGGGGCGCTCCCGGCCTGGAGCGGCCCCCGGCGCTTCACGCGCCGCAGGGCCTCAGCCCGCCAGCAACCTCCCCCACTTCGGCGCGAGCAAGGGGGCACCGGCGAGTTTGAGGGAGTGCCACAGTGTCACGGCCACCGAATCCAATACGGGGACGCCAGCTCCGGCTTCGATTTCAGCGGCGATGTTGGCCCCGTACAGGTTGGTGCAGAGGTAGACCAGGGCGTCCGGGGCGGCTGCCGCCAGTTCCAGGGAGCCGGGGCGCATTTCGTCGTCGGTCACCCGGCCGAAGGATTCATTGTCGCTCAAGCCCAGGAAGCGGTGGTCCAGTGTCTTGATGCCATCCCGCTCGTAGGCTGCGATCACGGCGCGGTTGACGTCCTCCGTGTACGGGGTGAACAGTCCGATCCGCTCGATGCCGAACGCCCGGAACGCCTCCAGGTAGGCCAGGGTGGACGTGGTGGCGGGAATGCCGGTGGCGTCTACAATTTCGCGTACGAGTTCGCGGTCGTGCCCGGCCCCGAGCCATGATCCCGAGGTGCCGTTCCAGGCGATGACGTCCACGTCCGCCGTCGCGAGCAGCCGGGCCGCCTCGCGCATTACGGCGGGGTCGAACTGTTTGTCCGAGGAATCATCGAGGGCGATCCGGACCACCGGGATCCGGGTGAAGTGGATGGTGACGTCGTCCCGGTCACCCAGGATGCGGTAGCTCTGCGGTTCCAGGCAGGTGTTGGAGGACGGCACGATCATGCCGATGCGGGTCTTGCGTGCTGCGGAAGCCATGGATGCTCCTAAAACGTAGCGGGGGTGGGGGCGGGTGGGGCGACGGCGGGAGCGGCAGCTGCTGCGGCGTGTTCGCGGAAGCCGTTGCGTGCAATGTAACGCCCAGCAGGCCCGGGATCGTGGAAGCCTCCTGCGTCCAGCACGACGCGCCCGGCAGAAACCACGACGGCGGGCCAGCCCGTGAGCTTTCTGCCGTCGAACGGTGAGAAGTCCGTCCCCATGTGCAGGCCGGCGCCGTCCACCGTGCGCTCTTCCAGGGGATCGAAAATCACGAGGTCCGCGTCGAAGCCTTCTGCGATGGTCCCCTTGCCCGGGACGGCGTTGATCCTGGCGGGACCGGCGGCGAAGACCTCCACGAAGTCCTCAACGCGGCTGCCGGATGCAGCCATGGCTGTGAAGGTCACCGGCATCCGCGTTTCCACGCCCGGCAGGCCGTGCGGCATGGCCCGGATGTCGTCGGTCCGCTCGCGCTTCTGCGAGAGGTCGTAGCAGGAGTGGTCCGAGGAGACCGTGTGTATGGCGCCGTCGCTCAGGCGTTCCTTCAGCGCGGCGACCGTTTCAGCGCTCCGCATCGGCGGGCAGCAGGCGTACCACTCGGGGAAGCCCGAGCCGTAGACCGAATCATCAAGGGTGAGGTAGTGCGGGCAGGTCTCGGAGTACGCCTCGTGGCCGCGGGCTCGGGCGTCAGTCACGAGGTCCACGGCGCCGGGCGTTGACTGGTGCACGAAGTAGACCGGCGCACCCGTGTACTGGGCCATGGCCAGGGTTTCCTTGACTGAAACCTCCTCAGCGAGTTCCGGGCGCGTCCGGTGCAGGTGTTCAATGCCGATCCTGCCGTCGTCGGAGTGCTGTTCCGTGCAGTCCACGATGATGGGGTCGTGCTCGGCGTGGATATAGGTCAGGCCGTCGAGACGCACCATCTCGCGCATCACCTTCAGCATGGTGTCGCCGTCGGCCATGGTGGTCCCACGGTTGGTGGTGTACATCTTGACCGACCGCACCCCCTCGGCGGCGAGCTGTTCCAGCTGCCACGGCACCGTCTCGTCCCAGCGGATCACCGAGCCGTGCAGTGCGACATCGCAGCGTGACTCCCGGGCCAGCTCCTTTTTGTTCAGGACGGCAGCGAGCGGCGTTTCCGAAGAGTCGCGGGGGATGCCGAAGTCGATGATGGTGGTGGTGCCGCCCCAGAGCGCCGCTGTGGAGGTGGTGCGGTAGTCATCGAGGGTCCGGAAGCGTCCGGTCACCTGGGCCACATGGCAGTGGCCGTCCACGCCACCCGGGATCACGAGGTGACCTGCCGCGTCCACTGTCCGCCCGGCGTCGGGAACCTGCCCGGAGGCATCAACCAGCCGGCTGATCCTGCCGTCCCGAATGACGATGTGGGCTTGCCGTCGGCCGAAGCTGTTCACCACGGTGCCGTTGGCGATGACGAGTTCTGGGATGTGGGACATCGTTGTCCTCCTTGTTGGGGGAAGATTTGTCGGGGGAAGATCTTGCCGGAAAGCTGAGCTAGCCGGCGGGAGCCGCGGGAGCGGCGGCAAGCGCCGCCGTTTGCGCGGCGGTGAGGGCGGCGTCGAGGTTTTCGGAGAGCCCCTTGCGGGCTTTGACGGGCGGCGCGCTGAAGGCGCCGGCACGTTGTGCTCCTGGCTGCATCCCCACCACGGCCTCGGCCATACGGATGCCCGCCGAGATGCCGTCCACCACCGGGACCGGGATCTGGCCGCGAAGTTCCCGGGCAAGCCCGGCGAGGGGCGCGCCTGCCAGGATGACGACGTCGGCCCCGTCCTCTGTTACGGCCTGCCGGCTGAGGGTCAACAGTGTTTCTCTGAAGTCCTGCTGGATGGAACTGATCGCGCTGAGCGCTTCGTTGATGGAACGAATGGACGCCAGCCGGCCGGTGAGGCCGAAGCGCTCCACGCAGTCCAGGTACCAGGGCCGGATGCGGTCCGAGATGGCGACGATGGAAAAACGGTGCCCCTGCAGGGCCGCCGCGCAGAGGGCCGCTTCGGTGATGCCGATGACCGGCAGGTCGGCGAGTTCCTTCAGGGCCGGCATGCCGGGGTCCCCGAAGGCAGCGACCACGATGCCGTCGATAGTGGTGTCCTCTGCGGCAGGACCGTCGGGAGCAGGACCGTCGGCAGCGCCCGCTCCCGCGGAGTATTCGGCGATGATTTCGGCGACGGCGCCGGCGGCAATCAGCGACTCGAAGCGGGTCTCGATGTACTCCACGCCGGAGCCGGCGGTGCGCATCATCAGTTCTGTGTTTTCGGCGGCGGAGCGGCGCGCCTCGGACTCGATGAGGGCGGTGACGTCGCCGCTGATGTTGGGGTTGATGACGAGCAGTTTCATTTTTTCTTCCGATGCAGCGTTGGTTCGGTTTTCTGGAAGTCTTCGGGGAACTGTTCGCGGTACTTGCCGATGTGCGAGGCCGACTGGGCGGCGGCACGGTCGGGGTCGCCGCTGGCGATCGCGTCGTAGAGGTCGCGGTGTTCCTGGATCAGTTCCGGCAGGTCGCTGACGTGGCGGAACAGCCAGTGCATGCGTCCCTGCAGGGGTTCAAGGGCGGATTTGAGGAAGTTGTTGTCGGCGATGCCGGTGATGGCATCGTGGAATTCGCTGTTGGCGCGGTGTGCTTCCATCACGGCGCCCTTGGCGAGGCAATGCTCCGCCTCATCGAGCAGGCCTTTGAGGTGGGCGAGGTCCTCCGGGGTCGCCCGGACGGCGGCCAGCCTGCAGGCCAGCACCTCGAGCGACTGCCGGACGTCGAACAGGTCCTCAACGTCCTTGGGGCTGAGCGTGCTGACTTCGGCCCCGCGCGCGCCGCGGTCGCTGATCAGGCCTTCCTGCCGCAGCATGCGCAGCGCCTCACGGACCGGGAGCCGCGAAACGTTGAACTCCGCTGCCAGATCGCGTTCCACCAGCCGGGTGCCGGGAGCGTAATGCCCTTCAAAAATCCGGCTTCGGAGCGTGTCCCGGACCGCCTCGCGGAGGGGGCGTTCCTTGTCCTGGGTCTCTTCTGCGGCAAGCATGGTGCTCCATTTCGGATTCTTGTATGGCATAGCGCTCCCGGCCGGGAGCAGGTGCTGCGTGGCTAGCTTAGACAGGCAGCCGCTTGTTGTAGTTCAAGGTCAGTACGGAGGCGCCCATGATGATCGCGGAGCCCACGAAGTAGAGCAGGGCCCAGGTGTAGGAGCCCGTGGCGCCGACGATCAGGCCGACGGCGATCGGCGTGACAAATCCGGAGATGTTGCCGCTGAAGTTCATGGCCCCGCCGAGGACACCCGCGTTGGTGCGGCCGCCAAGGATGGAGGGGATGCTCCAGAAGAGCCCTACCCACCGGAGGAAGAACATCACCACGGAGAGAAGTACGACGGCGGTGATCGGGTCGGCAATGACGGTCACCCCTATGAGGCCGCCAACCACCACGACGCTGGAAATGCCCAGCAGCGTGCGCATGACGCGGTTCGCTGACGCTCCGGCAGCCCGCCACTTGTCGGCGATGGTTCCGCCCAGGATTTCCCCGACGAAGCCTGCGCCAAAGATCACGAAGGTGGACCAGCCGATGGTCTTCAGGTCAAAGCCTTTGTCCTGGGCGAGGTACAACGGGCCCCAGGTCAGCAGTCCGTAAAAGACTCCGTTGAAACCCAGCCAGCCGAAGCACATGGCCCAGAAGGAACGGAACTTCAGGTAGGGAAGCAGCGCGCGCTTGCCCTTGCTGCCGTCCAGTTCGGCCTCGGCATCCTCGGCTGCATGGGAGGCTTCGACGTATTCGGCTTCCGCAGCATTGACGCCGGGGTGCTGGCGGGGGTTGTCGCGGACGTACCACCAGACGGCCAGGCCCATGAGCACGGTGGCGGCACCGGCGATGATGAAGGCCAAGCGCCAGCTGCCCGTGGAGGCGATAAGGCCGGCGATGATGATGCCGCCAAGACCGGCGCCAAGGGGAGCCCCGGCGTCCAGAATGGTGGCGCCGCGGCCGCGTTCGGACTTGTGCATCCAGATGGCATTCAGCTTGCCGCCGGCGGGCATGACGCCTGCTTCCGTCACCCCGATGCCCAGGCGGGCGATGAACATGCTGAGGAATCCGCCGGCCAGGCCCGAGGCTGCAGTGGCGGCGCCCCAGCCGACGCAGGAAGCTGTCATGACCTTGCGCGGACCGAACCTGTCGATCAGCCAGCCCACGGGAATCTGCATGAGGGCGTAGGTCCAAAAGAAGGCGGAGAGCAGGAGGCCCACGAGCTCGGGGGCCAGGTTGAACTCCTTTTGGATGATGGGCAGTGCGACAGATATGGAGCCGCGGTCGATGTAGTTGACGGCGACCAGGACGAGCAGCAGCAGAAAGAGCTTCCACCGGACGTTGGTGCGCCGTTGCACGCCGTCCTTGCCGGTTTTGCCGCCTGGGACTTCAGCGTCTTCAGCCTCTGCGGTCACTGCATTGGTATTGGGGATGGACACAGCTTCTCCTTCACGGGGAAGTTTACGGACAGGGATGTGGGCTTGATGATTCAGGGCGCCGCAGGTTTGCGGCGAAAATTCTGTGAGGAGCCGGTAGCGGCAGTTCCGGAAGCGCCTTGGCTTTGGGATCCCAATTTGGGATCCCAAAAACAAAGCTAGAAGTGACGTGGGGCACTGTCAAGGTCTTCCTCGAACTCGGGCGCCGATATCGCCTGCTGACCGATTGTGACTGCAGCCGGGCGGGTTCAGGAGGTGCGGAAGCTGGGCCGGGGAGCGCAGGAGCTTGGCCGGTACGCGCAGGGTGGGGACACAAAAAAGGCCGGTGGGCGGCTATCTGCGCCCACCGGCTTCGTCAGTCATCTACCGGCGTGCGGGCCTTGCCCGATGCTGCGAGGCAGCCCGCGACGCATCAGCCTCCGGCCCATTAGCCTCCGGCCCATTAGCCTCCGGCCCATTAGCCTCCGGCCCATTAGCCTGCGCGTCCGCCCGCGGCGTGAGCCCGTCCTGGAGCCCGCGGCCGGCAGCCATGCTGATGGCGGTGATCTCCGCGAGTTCCGCGAGCCTGTGCGCTCTCGCGGACTCTGCCGGCGTGAACGGCTCCCCGGGGCGGTAGAAGGTGATGGGTCCGTGCCATGCGCTGGGAATCTTAAGGAGCGTCCCGGCGTCGTTCGTCTCACCGGGAATCCGGGCCGTTTCGGAGGCCGGGTCGAGGATCCGGGCGGACAGCAGCTCAGCAACAGCCAGCGGCAGTTCCTCCGGAGCCGCGGCGATGCGGGCGGCGAGGCTAAGCGCCCTGGTCTGGCCGTCGGCCATCGCAAGGGCAGTGGTGGGCCATACCTGCGGCTGCCTGCCGCCTCCGTCCCTCAGCGCCTCCAGGAGCTGGCGCTCGCTGAGTTCGCCCGGTGCGGCCAGCACGAACTCATCCAGGACGCCGCCGCGGATCGGATGGACGTGGATGCTGAGGATGTTGGTGTCCAGCAAGGACAGCGATCGGGTGATTCTCTTCAGGGAGCCGGGCTGATCCCGCAGAATGGTCCGTGCCCTCCAGAGGGCGGGCGCGTTGCCGAGCCGGCGCCGGTGCCGGAGTGCCGGCGCATGGATCCAGCGCCGCAGGATGCGCGCCGCTGACGGTTCTGCCACCCAGATCACCAGTACGGTGGCGGTCAGTGTCAGGACCAGGACCTTGGCCACGTAGGGTAAATCCGTCTGCACCACGAGTGCGTGCACGAGCAGTTCGATGGGAAGCATGACGGCCACGTTGGCTGCGGTGAGGCGGCTCTTGGGAGGTTCGGGCATCTGGCCGCAGACTTCGCAGCTCAAGTCAGCCACGGCAGGGAGGGGCGCTTTAGGCTTCATGGTCACATCCTGCCCGGGTGCTGTTACGGATGGGTTGCGTCTGCGTTCCGGCTGCGTTCCGATCACGGGAAGTCCTTGCGGTCGCGCGATGGCGCCCCGTTTACCAGGCGTGTCTGGCGGGCCGCATAGGCCGAACCTACACTGAAAAGACCATCGTGCGGAGCTCCCGTACACGGCACGCTCGCACGGAAAATCAGCTAACTCCGGAGAGCACCATGCGCCTCAGTACAAAAAATCCAGGTTCCGCACGCCGTCGTGCCGCCGCCGGACTGGTCGCCGTCGCGGCGCTCCTTGTCCCGGCACTGCCGGCACTGCCGGCGTCAGCCGGTGAGGACCACGCAAGGGACAGGCACGCGGTCATTGTCCTTCCGGGCGCCAAGGGCGCGGAAGGCATCGCCGCCGGTGAAGGCAGCACCTTCTTCGCGGGCGACCTGGCAACAGGGGACATCTTCCGCGGTGACATCCGCAAGGGATCAGCCAAGAAGTTCATCGACGCGCCTGCCGGCAGGATGGCCGTGGGCATGAAGGCCGACAACCGCAATGATCTCCTCTTCGTGGCCGGGGGTCCTGCAGGCAAGGCTTATGTCTACGACACCGACGACCGCAAGACCATCAAAACCATCCAACTGACCACCAAGGCATCGTTCATCAACGACGTCGCCCTCACCGACCGCGGCGCCTGGTTCACCAATTCGCGGCAGGCTGAGCTCTACTTCGTACCCGTGGACGAGGACGGTGACCTAGGCAAGGTCCGCACCCTGCAGCTGAAGGGCCCCGCAGCTGACGCAGGGGATCAGTTCAACCTGAACGGGATCGCCAGCGCCCGGAACCACCGCACCCTCGTGGTGGCGCATTCCGGCAACCAGGCCCTCTACACCGTCAACCCCAGGACCGGCGACAGTGCCCGAATCGCGGGGGTGACCCTTCCGAACGTCGACGGCATCGTGGTAAAGGGCGATACCGTTTGGGCGGTCCAGAACTTCCTCAACCAGATCAGCCGCCTCCACGTTGATTTCCGGGATTCTTCGGGAACGGTACGGGAAGTCCTCAGGAGCAGGAACTTCAACATTCCGACGACGGCGGCCCTGTTCGGGGAGAAGCTCGCCGCGGTGAACGCCAAGTTCGGGGTCACCAACCCAAAGACGTTCGACGTGGTGGTGCTTAAGGCGCGCACCCGCTGACCGGCCTTCTCCCGCATGACCGGCCCCTACCCGCTTGACCGGCCCTGGGTGGGGCCGGTCATGCGGGGCAGGGCCGGTTGTAAGAGGGGGCAGCAGGAGTCCGCCCTCAGGAGTGCCCGACGGCGGGTGCCTGGTTGGGTGCCGGGGCGATGGTGTGGGGGACGGTCGCCAGGGCAATGACGGCAAGCAGGGCAGCGGCGCCGAAGACGTAGAAGCCCCAAGGGTAGGCGATGCCGGCGGCCACGAGGGATCCGGTGACGGCCGGGCCCATGATGGCCCCCAGGCGGCCGACGCCGGCTGCGAAGCCGAGCGCGGTTGCGCGTAGCCGGGCCGGAAAGAGTTGGCTGACCCAGGCGTAGACCAGGACCTGGGAGCTGAAGACGAAGACGCCGGTGACGAAGACGGCGGCGTTGAGCAGGAATTCGTTCTGGATCTTGACGCTGAGCACGGCGAGGAACACGGCGGAGAGGCCGAACCACAGCAGCACGATCTTCTTCGTCCCGTGCTTGTCAGCCAGGATGCCGGCGATGATCAGGCCTACGACGGCGCCCACGTTGAGTACGAGCAGGAGGACCAGGCCGGTGCTCACGGTGTAGCCGGCTGAGGACATGAGCTGCGGCAGCCAGGTGTTGAGGCCGTATACGAGCAGGAGGCCCATGAAGGATGCCACGGCAATGCCCAGCGCCACCAGCGGGTAGGGCTTTTTCGTGAGGTCACGGAAGCTGGCGCGTTCTCCGGAGGCGTCAGCCGGCACGAGTGACGCGGGCGAGGCTTCCGGCTCGGCTGCCGGGACGGCAATCGGGCGGTGTGTCCGCGCAGCGTGGACCGAAGCTGGTGCAGGTGCCGGTGGAGCCGTTGTGTCCCTGGTGTCCTTGCCGTGTTCCGCGTGGACAGGGGGCAGGGTTTCCGGGAGCCGGAACCACAGGAACGGCACGAGCACGAAGCCGGCCACGCCGCCGACCACGAACATGATGCGCCAGTCCGGGACCACAAGGATCGCGAGGAACGCGGTGGCGACGGCGCCCACGTGGTACCCGGTCATTGTCCGTGTGGTGGATTTTCCTGCGGTGCCGGCGGGTGCGTAGTCATTCATGTAGGCCAGTGCGGCGGGCAGGCAGGCCCCCAGGCCCACGCCGGCGAGAAGCCGGAAGATGCCAAACACGGCCACATTGGGGGCAAACACCACAGCGAGGGTGAAGAGGGAGAACCATGCCACGCAGGCCACGAGCAGGCGGCGGCGTCCGAAGCGGTCGGAGAGCGGTGCGATGAACAGCGCGCCGATGCCTACGCCGACCAGCGAAATGGTGGCGGCATAGGTGGCTCCGACAGCGTCGAACCCGAGATCCTGGGTCTTGATTAGAGTTGGAATTACGGTGCCAAGCACCACCAGGTCGAATCCGTCCAGCACCATGGCGAGCCAGCAAAGCCAAACGGGCCATTGTGAACGACGGGTGGCCGGGAGCGTAGTCATGGGAACCTCATTGTTCGGTCGGGACTGTGGGAAGAAAGCGGTCAGCCGGGCGTGCCAACCGGCCGACATGAGATTTGTATCACCAGCGGATGTAATCTGGGACCACGAAAACCATTCAATGGAAGCAGTGACTGTGGCCAATTCCGTCTCCGGCGACTCTGTGGTGGACCGCGTGGTGCGCGTCATCGCCGCTTTTCCTGAAGGGGTTTCTGTTCTGCAGCTCTCCGAACTTGCCGTCCGCGCGCAGCTTCCGCTGACCACCGCGCATCGGCTGGTCCGGCAGCTGGCGGGGCACGGGCTCCTGGAAACGACTCCCGGTGGTTCCGTTCGGCTGGGCCTGCGGCTGTGGGAAATCGTGAACCGCAATTCACCGACGCTCGCTCTGCGGCAGGCCGCGATGCCGTTCATGGAGGACATCCAGCACGTCCTTAATCAGAACGTGAACCTCGCGGTGCTCGACGGTTGGGAGGCCCTCTTCGTGGAGCGGCTCTCCCGCCGCGGTTCCGTCGCCAACCGCGCGCAGATCGCCGGGCGCCTCGCGGTGCACGTCTCCTCTGCCGGCCTGGCACTGATGTCCCACCAGCCGCCGTCCGTGCAGGCCGGGTACCTTGGGCAGTTCAAGGATCCGGCCGGAAAGGTGACTGTGGAGAACCTCCGCGCGCTGCTCGCCGAAGCGCACCACGTGGGCTACGCCCAGCTCGCAGGCGTGATCGACCCCGACACCTGGGGTATTGCTGTTCCCGTGCTGGACGGCAAGAAGCGCTCGGTGGCCGCCCTCGGCGTCGTCGTTCCGCTGAAGGAGGAGGTGCGCCTGCAGGCCCTGGTGCCGGCGCTGCAGACGGCAGCCAGGGGCATCGCACGGCGCCTGGGCGACGTCGAATCTGGAACCGAGTTCCGTTCAATGGAATCGGCGTAACGCCGTTCACACTCTCGGGCGCAGACTGTAGGGCAGAAGCAACGCCGGCCCCAGTATTCACGCCGAGGGCCCCGCAACGAAGCGAGGAACATCGTGGCAGCACGCAAGATCATTAAAACCCAGGTCGCCATCATGGGCGCCGGCCCGGCCGGCCTCATGCTCTCCCATCTGCTGGCAAAGGCGGGCATCGAATCCACCGTCATCGAGATCCGCAGCCGCCAGGAGATCTCCGAGACCGTGCGCGCGGGCATCCTCGAGCATGGAACCGTGAACATGCTGGTGAACAGAGGCGTCTCAGACCGGGTGCTGCGCGAAGGCGACCGGCACGACGGCATCGAACTGCGCTTCAACGGCGAAAGCCACCGCATCGACTTCAAGGAACTGGTGGGGGAGTCGGTCTGGCTCTACCCGCAGACCGACGTCTTCATGGACCTCGCCGCACGGCGTGAGGCCGACGGCGGCGACGTCCGGTACAGCGTCACGGACACCAGCGTGCACGACCTGGAAGGCTCCCCCAAGGTCTGGTTCACCGATGCCGATGGCATCGACTGCGAACTGCAGGCCGATTTCATTGCCGGCGCGGATGGCTCCCGCAGCCACTGCCGCCTCCAGATCCCCGAGGCCCACCGCAAGTGGTACTTCCACGAATACCCGTTTGCCTGGTTCGGCATCCTGGCAGAAGCGCCCCGCAGCGCCGACGAACTCATCTACGCCAACTCCGAGAACGGCTTCGCGCTGATCAGCCAGCGCACCGAGACCGTGCAGCGGATGTACTTCCAGTGTGACCCGAACGAGGACGTGAACGACTGGAGCGAGGAACGCATCTGGGAGGCGTTCCGGAGCCGGGTCAACGGCAACGGCTTCGAGCTGAAAGAGGGACCGGTCATCGACAAGATGGTCCTGAAGTTCCGCAGCTTCGTGCACACTCCCATGCGGCACGGGAAGCTGTTCCTGGCAGGGGACGCCGCGCACACCGTCCCGCCGACCGGCGCCAAGGGCCTGAACCTGGCCATCCACGACGTCAAGGTGCTCTTCGAAGGCCTGGACAGCTACTACAGCACCGGCGCCACGGCTCTCCTGGATTCCTACAGCGACCGCGCCCTGGAGCGCGTGTGGAAAGCACAACAGTTTTCCTACTGGATGACCTCCATGCTGCACACCCCCGCCGACGCCGACGACTTCTCCCGGGCACGCCAGCTCGGCGAGCTCAACTCCGTGGTCTCATCACGTCACGGCCAGGCCTACCTCGCCGAAGCCTACACCGGCTGGCCGTCTGCCTAGGTCCGTTCACGGTACCCGGGTTCCGCTAGGCACAGGCGGCCCGGCTCTGCTCAGGCGGCCCTGCCCCGGGCCGCTTATGCGGGGAAAGCCGCTCATGCTGGGGGGCTGCTTAAAGGTCCGGCTGCCAATCGGGCAGTGCCGCAGTCGGGCTTAACATCGGTCCATGGAGGCCATAAGCATCATTGGTGGCGGCGTGGCCGGTCTCGCATTCGCGGCGGGCCTTGATCCGGAGCGCTTCGATGTCACCCTGTACGAGCAGCGTCCCGGGCTGCCGCTGGTGGAGGCGTCGCTTGCCATGTGGCCGGACGCACACGCTGCCTTGGCAGTGCTCGGGATCCTGCCGGATATCCGGCGGGCCGGTGCCGGCTTTGGCGGCATGGTCCTGCGGGAACCTGCCCGAGAGTGCGGGCAATGACGAAGGCGGCGAGTACTGGGGCCGCGGGGCGCTCTTCGGAATCGCCCCGGCGTCGGGCGGCCGTACCTACTGGTACGCGTCATTCCGCTCAGAGGAGGGCCCCGTCCGCCTGGACGTAGCCGAGGCTATGCGGCAGACACGTAAGCGCTTCGCCGGCGGCGCTCCTGCCATCCTGCGTGTGCTGGAAGCCGCCACACCCGAGACGTCCCTGGCCCAACGCATTTGGACGGTGCCCATGCTCACAAGCTACGTCCGGCCGGGAGCCGTGCTCGTGGGAGACGCCGCGCACGGCATGACGCCGAACCTAGGCCGGGGTGCCTGGGAGGCACTCGTGGACGCTGTCACGCTCGCCGAGCTGCTGAACACGCAGTCCCGCTCCGGCGGCGCTCAGGGCCTACGACAGCCAGCGCGTCGCCCGGACACAGCTTCTCCGCCTGGCCTCCTCGGGCATGACACGCCTTGCGCTCGCTGACCGCGGCCAGCCCCTGCGCGACCGCCTGCTCCGGGTGGCGACCCGCAAAACCCCGGCAGCCGCCGTCGGACGTTCCTGACGCGGTCAGGCCCCGCACGAGCCGCCCCGCCCCGCATGGGCGGCCTTGGTCCTGGCCGGTTAAGCGGGTCAGCGCCGGTTACGGCGGAAGGGCGCGACGGCCGATGGTTCAGTTCTGCGGAACCGTTTCCGTCAGATGGTGGGTGGGGATGCGGTCGCGGTCGTAGGTGATTTCGGTGTAGCCGTGCGGCTCCGGCTTGCCGCCGGGGCTCAGGTTCACGAACACAATCTCCTCGATGGTGAGGATGCTCTGGCGCGTGATCATGTTCCGCACTTCGGCCCTCATGGTCAGCGACGTGCGTCCGAAACGGGTGGCCGTCAAACCCATTTCGATCAGATCGCCCTGGACCGCCGAGCTAACAAAGTTGATTTCGGAGATGTACTTGGTGACAGCCCGGCCGTTGCCCAGCTGGAGGATGGCGTAGATGGCGGCTTCCTCGTCAATCCACTTCAGCAGGCTCCCTCCGAAGAGTGTGCCGTTCGCGTTGAGGTCTTCAGGGCGCACCCATTTGCGGGTGCGGAAGGTAATGTCTGCGGTTGCCATACAGCGAGGTTAGTCGACGGCGGTCCACCGGTTCCGAGTGTGACAACTAGGCCATGGCGGTGTGGGCCGCACTGCGGGCGTTGATGGGCTTGGCATAGCAGTACGAGTGCTCGACGCCGACGTAGGGACCGAAGTTGGGCACCGGTTCGAAGCCAGCGTTCTGGTAGAAGTTCCGGCCGTCGGGCTGGGCCGAGCCTGCTTCTGCCGTCATCCGGGTGATGCCCAGCGCATGCGCCTCTGCCTCAAGGGCCGCAAGAACGGAGCTGGCAATCCCGGAGCCCCGGGTGTAAGGGAGGACGTAGAGCCTCTTGATCTCGGCGGTGGTGGAGTCGAGCAGGCGGAGCCCTCCGCAGCCAACGGGCTGGCCCGACCCCTTGTCGTAGGCGACCAGGAAGACGGCGGTATCCACTTCCGAGGGTTTGGGCCCGGGCTCGTGGTCGGCGCAGCCGAAGCGGGCGTCGAGTTCCGCCTGCTGTGCAGCGCGCAGGTCGGCCCCCACGGGATTGGACCAGCTGACTTTCCGGATGTTGAGCCTGGGATTGGTCTGCATGTCTGCCTCGATTCGCCGAAGGGTTATGCAGATCAAGGCTAGAGGGCCGCCGTTACCGCGGTGTTTCCTGCCGGTAAGCGCCATGGGAACAGTTGGCGGGGCTTGTCAGGGGGCCCGGCGCTCACCCGGTGGTCTTCCCCATCGGGTCTTCGGCCGCGGGATCAGCCAAAGCCAGGCCGCCCACCGGGCTGGCGTCCCAGTGGATCAGGTTCCAGCCGGCGTCGGGATCGCCATCCAGCGCCACGATGCCGGTGTTCGCGAGCACGTGCCGGGCTGCGAATTCCATGTCGATGTTGCCCGCCCTGCGCCCTGCCCAGGTACGAATGGCGGCGCCGTGGCTCACGACGGCAACAGCGGCTGAGTCCGGAGCTCCCGCAGCCTCGGCTGCCACTTTGGCAATGGCGGCATCGTAGCGTTCGAAGAACTCATACCCGTTCGGCCCGGCAGGCATCCGGCGGTCAAAGTCACCGTCAGCCCATGCGAAGACGGTGCTCATGTACCGGCGGTGGGACTCGTGGTCGGTGAGCTTTTCCAAGGCGCCGGCCTCGATTTCATGAATGCCGTCCAGGACCTGGACGTCCAGCCCGAGCTCCCGGCTCAGGGGGCGGGCAGTGATCTGGGTGCGGACAAGTGTCGACGCGTACAACGCGCCGATGGGCTCGTTTACCAGTGCCCGGGGAAGGGCTTCAGCCTGGCGCTCCCCCAACCTGGTCAGGCCGGGGCCGGGGTGGGCTGTGTCCAGCTGTCCCAGCACGTTGCCGGGAGTTTCACCGTGGCGGATGAGCAGCAGCCGCATGGTTGCGTTTCCTTGTCGTCGTCGGGAACTGAGGCGCTCCGCGTTTTGCCGAAAGCGGCTCAAAGGAAGCGGTGCCGGGCAACAAAGTCCGGCACCGCCGTCGTACTTACTTCAGATGGTCCACCAGCTGGTCGGCAATGCCCGTGTACTTGCCCGGCGTGAGGGCAAGCAGCCGCGCCTCGGCTTCCGGGGACAGGCCCAGGCTCTGGACGAACTCCTGCATGCGGGCGGCGTCCACGCGCTGCCCGCGAGTGAGGTCCTTGAGGCGCTCGTACGGGTTTTCCATGCCCGCGACGCCGGCGATGGCCTCTGCGCGCATGACCATCTGGATGGCCTCCCCCAGGACCTCCCAGTTGGTGTCAAGGTCTTCGGCGAGCACGCTTTCCGCGACGTCGAGGCGCTCCAGGCCCTTGGCTACGTTGGAGATGGCCAGCAGGGAGTGGCCGAAAGCCACGCCGATATTGCGTTGGCTGGAGGAGTCCGTGAGGTCCCGCTGCCAGCGGGAGGTTACGAGCGTGGAACCCAGCACGTCCAGCAGTGCGCAGGAGATCTCGAGGTTGGCCTCGGCGTTTTCGAAGCGGATCGGGTTGACCTTGTGCGGCATTGTTGAGGAGCCGGTGGCGCCTGCAACGGGAACCTGCGCGAAGTAGCCGATCGAGATGTAGCTCCAGATGTCCGTGCAGACGTTGTGCAGGATCCGGTTGAAGCGGGCGACGTCGGCGTACAGCTCGGCCTGCCAGTCGTGGCTTTCAATCTGCGTGGTGAGCGGGTTCCACGTCAGGCCCAGGTTCTCCACGAAGGACCTGGCAACCTGCTGCCAGTCCGCGCCCGGGACGGAAGCCACGTGCGCAGCGTAAGTGCCCGTGGCGCCGTTGATCTTGCCGAGATACTCCGTCTTAGCGATCCGGTCCAGCTGGCGGCCCAGGCGGTGCGCGATGACGGCGAGTTCCTTGCCCAGTGTTGTTGGCGTTGCCGGCTGGCCATGGGTGCGGGACAGCATCGGTACCGAGCGGTTGTCCTCGGCCATCTTGCTGATCTGGGCCACAAGGGCACGCGCGGCGGGCAGCCACACGTCCTCCACAGCGCCCTTCACGCCGAGGGCGTAGGAGAGGTTGTTGATGTCCTCCGACGTGCAGCCGAAGTGCACCATCGCGGTGAGGTTCTCGATGCCGACCGCGGGCAGGCGGCGGCCGATGTAGTACTCGACGGCCTTGACGTCGTGCACCGTGACGGCCTCGATTTCGGCCAGTTCGGCCACGGAGCGGGCGTCGAATTCGGTGACGATGGCGCGCAGCTGCTGCTGCTGCTCCTCTGTCAGCGGACCGGCCCCCGGCAGGACGTTGTTGCTGGTCAGGTGGATAAGCCACTCCACTTCGACAGCGACGCGGTCCCGGTTGAGAGCCGCCTCGGACAGGTAGTCGACGAGGGGAGCGACGGCGGACTGGTAGCGGCCGTCCAGCGGGCCGAGCGCAATGTGTTCCTCGGAGGCGGCGAGGGCCAGGCGTCCGGAAGGCGTACGGGTGTCAGCTGTGGCGGCAGTTTCAGGCATGCCACTGATTCTTTCATGAACTCCGACACCCGCCGAAGCCCGCCGGTGCTTGTGACCTCTCCTCACCAGGCGGTGTGCTGCAGGCTTCTCCACATGGGCGACGGCGGGTGTTACCCCGCGCTGCTTCCTTCCCTAGCCTCAGAGTCAGCAAGCACCGGCTGGAGGAACGGGGGGATTCATGAGCACCAACATCACCGACGCGGATGCGGCCGCGTGCTCATCGCGGAGCTTTGAGGTACAGCTCCTGGCAGCGCAGGCCGAGACGTGCGTGGGGGAGGTCGACGCAGTCCTGGCCAGACTTTCGCAGCTGCAACTGGCGGATTGGCAGTCCCCCGCAGGCGTGGCATACAGGATGAACATCGGGCTGCAAGCCGCCGCCTTGCGGAGGGCCAAGGAGCGAATGGAGATCGCGGCGCAAAGCATCCGCCAGCACGCCCGGAACGTGACGTTGTCCTCCCTCCCGACGAGGGCGGCGGACTACTGATGCCCGAAGTGACGCCGTTGGGGAGCGGCGGTCCCCTTCGGCCGCAGGAGCCTGTGCAGGACGGACATCTGCTGGTTCGGGGCGGCGTAGCCGGCATCTCGTTCCAATTAGAGGAACTCGGCGCGGGAGCACGAGGGCTGGGTGGCCTGGCGCGGGACCTGGCAGCAGTGGAGGCGGCTGCCTACAGGATCTGGTCGGAGCTCGGGCAGTACCAAAACGATCCGCCGTCCAGCGGCGTCGAATCCGTCACGGCAATCTGGGAGGGGCGGCGCGCTGTCGCGGCTGTGCGGGCAGAACTGCAGGACATTGGAAGCCAGGTGCAGGCTTGTCTGCAGGAGTATGAGGAGGCTGAATACGAGGCCGCGTCCCAGTTGCGGCTCAGCACCGACTCATTGAAGCTCGTGCCCCCACAGCTGCAGGATGCGTTCCCCGGCGGAGCGGCCGACCCGCTCAGTCTGGATGTCGGCCGGTTGCTCAACAGGGACAGCTCCGAGGCGCTGACGGGCAGCTACCCGCTGATGCTGGTGGCCCTGACCGGAACGAATCCGATGTTGATGGGTGAGGCCCTCGCCATGGCTGCTGAGACCGGAATGAAAGGGACGGGTATCCCCATCGTGACCCGTGCGCTGGTCGAGGGAGTGAGGCCTGATCTCATGCCCCGCCCGGTTGCCGCCTTCCCCGGCACGAGCGCAGACGTCGATCTGGACGCCTCCCCCGCCGGGCTGCTCGCCCGTGCCCGCACGCTGGATGCAGGCAATCCTGGAACCATCGAAGTCATCAGGACGGCCGGTGGTGGGAGCGAAGCATTTATCGTGGTTGTCCCCGGAACGCAGCCCGGAAACACCGGCGGGCCCAACCCGTTTGACGAGGCCGGCATTGCAGAGGCGCTTGGATTCGGGTCCGAGCATACGAGTGCGGCTATCAGGTCCGCTTTGCGGCAGGCGGGGGCGGAGGCAGGCGCGCAGGTGGTGGCCGTTGGTTATAGCCAGGGCGGGATTCATGCGATGAACCTGAGCCAGGACAAGGCGTTCCTCACAGAGTACGACCTTAGATACGTGTTGACGGCGGGGTCCCCCGTGGGCGGCATTACCCCAGCACCGGGAATTACCAGCCTGCATCTGGAACACCGGCAGGACTGGGTGCCGGGCGCCGACGGAGCGCCGAATCCTGATACTCGGGACCGTGTCACCGTGACGCTCCAGGACCGTCTGCTGACGCCGCCCGGCGAGGATCCGGGGCTCGGGCCGGGCCATCGGCTCATCAATTATGAAGACGGAGCCCGCGCGGTCGCAGCCAGCAGCGATCCGTCCCTCATGGCATCCACAGCGGCTCTCGCTGCCGTCGTGGGGGCAGGGGGAGGGGCAACGGCAACACGCTTTCAGCTGGTCCGCACTCCGAAGACCCAGCATCCGTTCGCGGGGCAAATCCCTGCGATTGAACCGGGCATCCGCACCCTTGAAGGCAAATCATCGGAAGAAGGCAAGTCAACGGAAGGAAAGGTGGCGGCTGGGAAGACATCCGCGGAGAAGACACCGGGGGAAAAGGGATCAGCTGCCAGGCAGGGCCGGTAGGACCGGCCAGCTCTGGAGCTCAGGAGTTTTGGAGCCCTGGCCCCGGGAGTCAGCGGTGGCGTGCACCGGGGATCCTGTCGGCCACAAGGGAAATGAGAGTGATAAGGATGGCCGCCAGCACCGCGGTCCAGAAGAGGGAATCGATGGTGAAGTTGATCGGGGTGTGGCTGCTGATCCATGACGTCAGGTACAGCATGGCCGCGTTGATGACGATGGTGAACAGGCCCAAGGTGAGGATGGTGATGGGCAACGACAGGAAGCTGACGATCGGGCGCACGAAGGCATTGACCAGGCCGAAGATCAGGCCGACGAACAGGTATGCCAGGACGATGCCCGCTGCGTCCGTTCCTTGTGTGACTCCGGTCTTCGCAATGGCTTCAGTGGCCGCAGACGTGGTGATGTCCAGCCCGGGAAGAATCCAGCTGGCGATCCAGAGAGCCAGTCCGTTGATGAGCACCCGCACAATGAAAGACCGCATGCGCCCATGCTTTCACACTGGCCGTCGCTACTGAGCGGTCACCCTGCTGTCACGGGCGGTCCGATCCTGGCCCGGACAGCAGCGCAACCGTGCTACAGAGGCGAAGTAGGCTAGTTGGCATGACTTCATCAGAGACCATGGCGGGCGGCGTCAGGCCGCGGCCGGTCGTTGACCGGTTGCCCCGCTACGCCGCGGGCAGGCCCCCCGTCGCCGTTGAGGGCCTGGCGAGCTATAAGCTGTCCTCGAATGAAAACCCGCTCCCGCCGATCCCGGCGGTGGCCCAGGCAATCGCCTCGCAAACGGACTTCAACCGCTACCCCGATCCGCTAAGCACCAAGCTCCGGACCGCTCTGGCCGGCTTCCTGGATGTGCCCGCTGAGGACATCGTCACCGGCGCCGGCAGCCTCGGGGCGCTCAACCAGCTCCTGGCCGCCTTCGCAGGACAGAACGAGGACGGGAAGGCCGACGAAGTCATCTATGGCTGGCGGTCCTTCGAGGCATATCCCATCTCCGTAGGCCTCGCCGGGGCCCACAGCGTTCAGATCCCCCTGACCTCCGATGGCAGGCATGATCTTGACGCCATGGCGGCGGCCGTCACGGTGCGCACCAAGGTGATTCTCCTGTGCACCCCGAACAACCCCACGGGCCCCATCCTGACAACCGAGGAGACCGAGCGGTTCATCAACGCAGTTCCATCCGACGTCGTGGTGGTCATCGACGAGGCGTACCAGGAGTTCGTGCGTGCAGACGATGCAGTCGACGGCATCCGGATGTACCGGAAGTACCCGAATGTGGCGGTGCTCCGGACCTTCTCCAAAGCCCATGGGCTGGCGGGCCTTCGCGTTGGTTACAGCATCTCCCAGCCCGGGCTAACCCAGCACCTTCGGGTCGCCGCCACCCCCTTCGCCGTGTCGCAAATTGCCGAGCAGGCTGCTGTCGTGTCGCTCGAGCATTTCGACCAGGTTGTAGAAAGGGTACAAAGCCTGGTGGACGAGCGGGAGCGCGTAACGGCAGGTCTGCGCGACCTGGGCTGGTTCGTTCCGGAGGCGCAGGGGAACTTCGTCTGGCTGGGTCTCGGTGCGAACAGTGCCGAATTCGCCGAGTTGGCTGGGGAACGGGCGCTGTCGGTCCGTGCCTTTGGGGATGAGGGCGTGCGGGTCAGTATCGGTGAGCCCGAGGCGAACGCCCGATTCCTTGAGCTCTGTGCGGTCTATACAAAACCGGCACGGCGTTCCTAGCGGTTAATAAACCCCCGGCCCTACCTACGCCGGATAAAGTAAGGAACAGTAAGCCAAAATATATGCCTTGTAGGGAATGTATTCCCAGTGAGGAATATATCCCAGCGATTTTGCAACGCATCCGCATGCGGCAGGCAAGGAGACGGTATGGGCGCAACACATCTGCCCACCACCGAGTTCGAAGGAACCGGGGTGGACGACCAGCTAGAGGCCGAGGCCGAGGCTGCCCTGGGAGAACCCCCGGCGGAGATGGTCCAGCTGCTTGGACCTGACGGAAAGCTCAGCAGCGACACGGTGTTCTCTGAATACGCCGACCGCCTGGACGCGGAAACGCTGCGGGGCTTTTATGCTGACATGGCAGCCATCCGGCGCTTCGACCAGGAGGCCACCGCCCTCCAGCGGCAGGGCCAGCTGGCACTCTGGGTGCCTCTGACCGGACAGGAAGCCGCTCAGATAGGGTCCGGCAGGGCCAGCCAGCCGCAGGACTATATTTTTCCCACATACCGCGAACACGGTGTGGCCCTTACGCGGAACGTGGACCTGGCAGAGCTCCTCCGGCAGTTCCGCGGGATCTCCAACGGCGGCTGGAACCCGAAGGACACCAACTTCCACCTGTACACGCTGGTGCTCGCTGCCCAGACGCCGCACGCGGTGGGGTACGCCATGGGGATTCAGCGCGACCAGCGGCTGGCTGAGGCCCGGAGGGCCGCCGAGGGGTTCGAGGCCCAAGGAGTGGACGGGTCTGCCGAACCGAAAGCCGCCGTCATGGTCTACTTCGGTGACGGTGCCAGCTCCGAGGGCGACGTCCACGAATCGATGGTGTTTGCCTCCTCCTACAAGGCTCCGGTTGTCTTCTTCTGCCAGAACAACCACTGGGCCATCTCCGTGCCCACCACGGTGCAGACGCGGATTCCGCTGTCCAACCGCGCCAAGGGCTATGGCTTCCCCGGCATCCGGGTGGACGGCAACGACGTCATTGCCGTGCACGCTGTCACCGAATGGGCTCTCGAGCACGCCCGGCAGGGCAACGGCCCGGTGCTGATCGAGGCCTTCACCTACCGTGTGGGTGCGCACACCACCGCAGATGACCCCACGAAGTACCGTGAGTCGTCCGAGGAGGCGCTGTGGCGGACCAAGGATCCGCTGGAGCGGCTGGAGAAGTACCTCCGAGCAGAAAACATGGCCGACGATGCCTTCTTCAAGCAGGTGGCAGCTGACGGTGATGAACTGGCCGCCTACATCCGCAAATCCACCTACGATTCGGACACGCCGGACATCCGGACGGCCTTCGCCAACACCTACGTCGAGGCGCACCCGCTGGTAGCCGAGGAGCTGGCCTGGTTCGAGGAGTACAGCGCAGGATTTGCCGGCGAGGGGACTGCAGAAGGGGCTGGCCACTGATGACCACCATGACGATCGCAAAGGCCATCAACGAAGGCTTGCGCGCCACCCTCAGCAACAACCCCAAGACGCTGCTGATGGGCGAGGACATTGGGCCGCTTGGCGGCGTTTACCGAGTGACGGACGGATTGATCGCTGAGTTCGGCGAGGACCGCGTTGTGGACACACCGCTCGCCGAGTCTGGAATCATCGGTACGGCAATCGGCCTGGCGCTGCGTGGGTACCTGCCCGTGGCCGAGATTCAGTTCGACGGCTTCGTTTTCCCCGGCTTCAACCAGATCACCACGCAGCTAGCGAAGATGCATTCACGCAGCAACGGCAACCTTACGGTGCCCGTGGTCATCCGCATTCCTTACGGCGGCGGGATCGGATCCATTGAGCATCACTCGGAATCCCCGGAAGCGCTGTTCGCACACACCGCCGGCATCCGCATCATCACACCGTCCAACCCGCACGACGCCTACTGGATGATCCAGCAGGCGGTGACATGCCAGGATCCTGTGATCTTCTTCGAGCCCAAACGGCGCTACTGGCTCAAGGGCGAGGTGGACATCGAATCCGCCGGCCTGGCCGAGGACCCGTTCAAGGCGCACGTTGTTCGGGAAGGTACTGACGCCACAGTCGTGGTGTACGGGCCCCTGGTTCCTGTGGCCCTTGCGGCGGCAAACGCCGCTGAGGAGGACGGGCGCAGCATCGAGGTCATCGACCTGCGGTCCCTCTCGCCGATCGACTTCGACACCATCGAAGCATCCGTGAAGAAGACCGGCAGGCTGATCGTGTCACACGAGGCCCCGACGTTTGGCGGAATCGGCGGGGAAATCGCCGCCCGCATCAGTGAGCGCGCCTTCCACTCCCTCGAGGCCCCGGTCATCCGCGTGGGCGGCTTCCACATGCCCTACCCCGTGGCCAAGGTTGAAGAGGACTATCTGCCGGACATCGACCGCATCCTTGAGGCGCTGGACCGTGCCTTCAGTTACTGACGCCTTTTCCTGCTGACGCTTCCCCTCCTGCAGATCCGCCCGTGGACGCTCACGCACGGGCCGCCCTGAGCTTTCGAAACCCGAGGACACCATGACTCTCAACAAGTTCAACCTCCCCGATGTGGGGGAAGGCCTGACCGAGGCCGAGATCGTTTCGTGGAAGGTCAAGCCGGGCGACTCCGTCGCCATCAACGATGTCCTCTGCGAGATCGAGACGGCCAAGTCCCTGGTGGAACTGCCGTCCCCGTTCGCCGGGACCGTCCGGGAACTGCTCGTACCCGAAGGAGTGACGGTCGACGTCGGTACTCCCATCGTGAGCGTTTCGGACGACGTTGCGGGTGATCCGACTCCGGCCGACGTCCCGCTGCCCCCTTTGCAGGAGGCTGAGCCCGAGCCGCTCATGTATGGGAAGCTGCACCAGCACGGCCACGAAACGCTGTCCGACGGCGGCGCTGCTGCCGGTGCGCCGCCGGGTGGCCCGCTGGTGGGTTCCGGCCCGAAGGCCGACGCCGTGAAGCGACGCCCGCGGAAGCCTTCCGCCCGGCCCGTTCCAGTGGCCGAGCCCGGCCTTCCGCCAAGACCATCCAGCGGTGGGGTTTCGGCGGACGGGGCCTCGGCTTCGACCAGCATAACCAACCCCGAGGTTGCAGCGGGCGCCATGAACGGTCCGACGGCGGAAAAACCCACCTTCGGGGGTGCCATCACCGGGCTGGTGAACAAGGTTCTCGCCAAGCCCCCGGTCCGCAAGATTGCACGGGACCTGGGGATTGACCTCGCGGACGTAATCCCCACTGGAGCCCGCGGCGAGGTGACGAGGGAGGACCTGGTCAGCTACCAGGCACAGCGGGACGCGGAACTGGACAAGGCGGACACGTTCTGGGGCAAGTCCGGCCGGCCGCAGGAACAGCGGATCGAACGGGTTCCGGTCAAGGGCGTCCGCAAGGCCACAGCGAAGGCGATGGTGGATTCAGCCTTCTCCGCCCCGCACGTCAGCATTTTCGTTGACGTGGATGCCAGCCGCACCATGGAATTCGTCAAGCGGCTCAAGGCCTCACGCGACTTCGAGGGGATCAGGGTCTCCCCGCTTCTGATCCTGGCCAAGGCAGTCATATGGGCTGCGGCGCGCAACCCCAGCGTCAACGCGACATGGGTGGACAGCCCGGACGGGTCCGCCGAGATCCAGGTCAAGCACTTCATGAACCTCGGCATCGCCGCGGCCACTCCGCGGGGCCTGATGGTTCCGAATATCAAGAACGCGCAGGACCTGTCCCTCAAGGAGCTGGCCCTGGCGCTGAACGACCTGGCCACCACGGCACGCGCCGGCAAGACGCAGCCCGCGCAGATGCAGGGAGGCACGTTGACCATCACGAACATAGGCGCCCTGGGCATTGATACGGGAACGCCCATCATCAACCCGGGCGAAGTGGCGATCGTGGCGTTCGGCACGATCAAGCAGAAGCCGTGGGTGTTGGACGGCGAGGTCATTCCGCGCTGGATCACCACGCTTGGGGGGTCGTTTGACCACCGGGTGGTGGACGGCGACCTGTCCGCCCGGTTCATGGCCGACGTTGCCGCCATCCTGGAAGAGCCCGCCCTGCTGCTGGACTGAAAGTCTGCACGCAACTGAACACGCGCGAACGGGCACTTGAGGCCCCCAACTTCGAGGAGTTGGGGGCCTCAAGTGCCCGTTCGCGCAGTGCCTGCCCGTTCGCGCAGTGCCTGCCCGTTCGCGCAGCGCCCGCCCGTTCGCGCAGTGCCTGCGTGCGATGGTGGGCGAGGGGAGTCCGTGGTGCGGAGCGGGGGAGGAGAAGTGCGGCGGTCTAGTACGCCGGGTATGTGGTCATCAGCTCGGCCAGTGCGGGATCGGCCGAAACGCCGGCGAGGCTGAACGCGGCCGCGATCATGAGGCCGGCGAGGGCGGCCACGGAGCCGGTGACGGTGGCCAGGAACTTCCAGTCCTCCCGCATCACGCTCTGGATGGTCTCAGGAAGCTGCAGGTCAGGGGAGATGACGTTCGGGGCGCTGTCCACCGAGCCATCGTCCAGCAGCGCGATGACCCGGCCGGCGCTGCGGTCGAGCCGCATCGAGCAGATGTGGTTGCCGTGGCGGGCAAGAAGAATGTCGTGGCCGACAAGCTGGCGTCGCTGAAGCGTAAGCATTTGAGGTCCTGGCGCTGGTAGGTGCTGTGGTTTGTCCGCACCATCGGGGGCACCTCTAATTTTATCGCCGCTGCACCACGCATTCCCCCGAAAACCGGGTGAGACTGCCCACCAGGCAGCGTGACCCGGGTCAACACCCCGGACTGCTGCACCGCCCGGCCAGCGCTTAGTCGGCGCCGTATGTGTTGGCGATGTACACGTCACAGGAGGCGCTGTGGGCAACGCTGTTGGCGATGCTGCCCAGTACGCGGCCCAGGCCGTGCATGCGGCGGTTGCCCACCACGATCATGCGGGCCTCCAGCCGTTCGGCTTCCCTGACGAGGGCGTCAGCAGGCTTGCCGCGCGCAGACGAGTAGGTAACAGGAAGTCCGGCAACCGCAAGGCTGGCAGCGATGTCGCGGGCCACCTTCTCCGCTTCTCCGGCATCGGAAACGATCCATTTGTCGCTGCCGCTGCCGTACACTTCGGTCCGGTCGGTGTCGAAGGCCGAGACCACATGCAGGGTCGCGTCCAGCGCCACCGCCAAGTCCCGGGCGGTCTCTGCCGCCTTGCGTGCAGTGCCGCTGGCGTCCACGCCTACAACAATGATTCCGCTCATGGTGCCGCTCCTTTGCTTCGCTGCGTCAGAGCCCAGTATGCCCTGACCGGAGTGCATCTATGGCTTCTTGCAGCACAGGAGCGAGCCGCCGTACGCCCTCGGTGATGGCATCAGGGGGCACAGCGCTGAACGCCAGCCGCAGCTTGTTGGACGGCTCATCCAAATGGCTGAAGGCCGCACCCGGGATGAAGACGACCCCGGCATCGATCGCCTTGTGCAGCAGGGGGTAGGTGTCCACACCCGCGGGAAGCGTGACCCACACGAAGAAGCCACCCTCCGGCCGCGTCCAGCTCAGGCCTGCGGGCATGTATGCTTCCAGGGCCGCCAGCATGGCGTGGCACCGTTCCGCATACAGGCCGCGGTAGGTCTCGATCTGGCCCTTCCAGTCGTACTCCCGGAGGTAGGCCGAGACCAGCATCTGGTTGAAGGTGGGCGGGCAGAGCGTCACGGCCTCCGCCGCGAGGTAGTACCGGCGCTGCAGATGCGCGGGTACCAGTGCCCAGCCGATACGCAGCCCCGGGGCGAAGATTTTGGAGAACGATCCCATGTAGATAACGTCGTCCGGGTTGTGTGCGCGCAGTGGTTCCAGTGACTGACCCTCGTAACGCAGGAGGCCGTAGGGGTTGTCTTCCAGCACCAGGATGTTGGCGCGGCGGCAGATGTCCATAATCTGTTGCCGGCGTTCCTGCGCGAGGGTGATGCCTGAGGGGTTGTTGAAGTTGGGGATCGTGTAAAGGAATTTGATGTTCTTTCCGACGGTCTGGAGCGACGCAATCCGGGCCTCGAGAAGCTCAGGCACCAGGCCGTCGTCGTCCATTTCCACGGCCTCGACCTGCACCTGGTACGACTCGAAGGTGTTCAGGGCCCCGACGTACGTGGGTTCCTCCACGAGCACGACGTCGCCCGGATTGCAGAACACTTTAGTGGCAATGTCCTGCGCTGACTGCGAACCCGCAGTGATCACCACGTTCTCGGGGACGGCATCCAGAATGCCCTCGGCGGCCATCACTTCGCAGATCTGGGCCCGGAGTTCCTCCCTGCCCTGGCCTGCGCCGTACTGCAGGGCAGTCAGCCCGTCTGCGGCGATGATGTCGGCAGCGGTCCGGGCCAGCCGGTCCAGCGGGAGCGACTGCAGGTAGGGGCTGCCGCCGGCCAGGGAGACGAGCCCCGGCCGGAGCGAGATGTCGAAGACGTCCCGGACGGCCGACTGCTTGATGTTTGCCGCCCGCGCGGAAAACAGCTGCTCGTGGCGGTGGGCCGACGTGGCCGCCCGTTCGATCGCGTCAATGGCTTCGGCAGGGAGGACGGCTTCGGCGCCGTCAATTGTTTCGTGGGTCACAAAGCCAAGGATACAACGAACTGTTGCCGCGCAGGCAACGACTGTTGACAAAGAACGAGGACCCACTGTCTGGTCCCTTTACGTTCCACCTCCGACCGCATTGGATGGAGCCATGACCAGTTCGCCGTCTTTTCCTGCCTCCTCCGACAAAGCCGCAGTTTTCCGCGGACTCCATGCAGAAGGGCCCGAGCCCCTGGTGCTCGTGAACGTGTGGGATGCGGCGTCGGCGAAATTGGTGGAGCAGGCCGGAGCACATGCGCTGGCCACATCAAGTTCAGCCATCTCCTGGAGCCTGGGCTTTCCGGACGGCAATCAGCTGCCGCCTGCGCTGGCCTTGGAGGCGCTAGCCAGGATCGTCGCTGCCACGGACCTGCCGGTAACGGCGGACGTTGAAGCCGGTTACGCGGGACAGGACGGCACCTTTGACGACACCCTGCTGGAGCGGACCATACAGGCAGTGCTGGCGGCCGGTGCCGTGGGCGTCAACATCGAGGACTCCGGTGGTGAGACCCTGACTGACGCAGCCGAACAAGCGCGCCGGATCGCCATTATCAGGACGGTCGCAGAGGAATCGGGAGTCCGGCTTTTCATCAATGCCCGGACCGACACCTACCTCTCGGGCCACTTCCCCGATTCGGCGTTCGAGGAGACGCTCCGGCGCGTGCCGGCGTACCTGGCGGCCGGCGCGGACGGTATCTTCGTTCCCGGCGTCACCGACCTGCACGTGCTGCACGAGCTCTCCCGGCGGATACCGGCGCCGCTGAACGCGCTCGCCGGCGTGGGCGCGCCGTCGGTGGGGGAACTGCACGACGCCGGTGTGCGGCGAATCAGCATCGGCGGCAATACGGCGAAGGCGGCTTATGCAACGGTCTCCCGGGTAGCCGAGGAAGTCCTCGGCTACGGCAACTGGTCCGAACTGGCCGGAGCCCCCAGCCATGCCGAGATGGATGCCCTGTTTGCGCCGAAGCCCGGAACCGGGGCTGCCAGCGACACCTAGCGCAGGCCCAGGACATCGGCCAGCCGGACGCCATCGACGTAGATTTCTGCGCGGATGGCGCCAACAGCGGTAACGGCAGTGTGGGTCAGCTGGGCGTCGATCCGGGGAATGTCGCAGGTTCCGCCGGGCTGAACGGCGCCGGTGAGATTAACCACCACCGTGGCGCCGTCGAGGTAACCGGATACGTACTGCAACGTGGAGGATGACAGTGCGTTGTACAGGCCGGCCGGCGGTGCGCCTCCGGACAGCAAACGGCCCATGGCGGCTTGCAGTGGTTCACGAACGACGGGGTCGGCGTGGTGGACGGGAACGAGGCTGTCATTGCAGCCGAAACGCACGCCGGAGCTGCCGCCGTCGTCCAGCGCCACGTAGTAGACCGCCGCCCCTTGGGGGGTGCCTGTTTGCCCGCCGGAACCGGCGCCGCCTGAGCCTGTTCCGCCTGAGCCTGTTCCGCCTGGTCCCGCACCGGTACCCGGTGCGGCACCGGCACCCGCACCGCCGGTGCCCGGGTCTTTGCCTGCCTGTGGCGGTATGGCAGGTGTCCCAGCCGAAGGCAATTGCTGCGGGGCCGGTCCCGAGACGGGTTCCTCAGGGGATCCCGGGGATGAAGGTCCTGACGGGATGGGGCCCGGCGTCCCCACTCCACCCTGCCCAGCACTGCCCTGCCCAGCACTGCCCTGCCCCGCACCGCCCTGCCCCGTTCCGCCAGGGGGGACAGGAAGTGCACCGGACTGTGGCGGGAGGGCTGCCGAACCGGGCTCGATCCCGACAGCAGCACCGGGTTCTGCACCAGAACCTTGAACCGAACCGCCCTGAGCAGGCACTTCAGGGGAGGTGGCCGGGCTGGGAGCCGGGGCCGGCTCAGGAACAGGCGCTGCGGCAGGTGGCTGTGCGGCGCCGGCGTTTCCTGACTCTGCGGGCGCCGGCATGCAGGACCCCAGCCACAACGGAAGCAGCAGGCAGAAGGCGGCGGCCGCCGTCGTACGTGCCCTGCCTCCCCGGCTGGTCTTCATCTGCACCGCACTCTCTGTTCCCGTACATCAACCTGTTCCGGTACGTCCCGTACATCAACGTTAGATCCGCATAATGGGGTGTGGAATGCGGTGCCGGTGTCAGTTCGGCTGCAGCTCAGTCACAGAATGGTTGCGCCGTCGCGCGTGGGGGGTGGGGGCGGGCGTCACGGAGGCCGTGGGCCGGAAACACCGACGCCCCCGTGCCAGTCCGGCGCGGGGGCGTTTGAGGTGGTGAAGGGCGGGGCAGGCTAGGCTGCAGCCTCAGCCTTCTCGGCTGCTTCGAGGGCGCTGAAGATGCCCTTGATCTGCTCGACAACCTCGGCGTCGTCCTTGGGGTGAGTCTCCGCGAAGCGGACCATGGAGCCGGGGACGGCGAGCTTGACGTCCTCAAGGACGCGGGCGCCGGCAATGCCGGCAGCCTTGCGGGCCTCGTCCTGCGCCCAGACGCCGCCAAACTGACCGAAGGCGGTTCCGACGACGGCGGTGGGCTTGCCCGTCAGGGCGCCGGCCCCGTACGGGCGGGACAGCCAATCGATGGCGTTCTTCAGGGAGGCGGGCATGGTGCCGTTGTGCTCGGGGGTGACCAGGAGCAGGGCGTCGGCCTCACCGGCCGCGGTGCGGAGCGCGGCGGCGGCAGGGGGGACCTGGCCCTCGACGTCAATGTCTTCGTTGTAGAACGGGAGGTTGCCAAGGCTCTCCCAGATCACGATCTCGAGATCCTCGGGAGCGTTGAGCTGGATGGCTTCGGCGAG
This sequence comes from Arthrobacter sp. D1-17, assembly GCF_054130535.1. Taxonomy (NCBI): domain Bacteria; kingdom Bacillati; phylum Actinomycetota; class Actinomycetes; order Micrococcales; family Micrococcaceae; genus Arthrobacter; species Arthrobacter sp. D1-17. The sequence goes on from NZ_CP096382.1 coordinate 134,261, forward strand.
CTTGCGGTTGATGGAATCGGCCCGAAGGCTGCCCACCAGGGCGAGGACGGTGTTCTTGGACATGTGAACTCCTTGGGTCAGGCCGCGGAGCGTCCGCGGCGGCTGGGTGTCGAGGCGTTGATGCCTTCACTGATACTAAACGGACTGCGGTCCGGATATTATTCCCCGGGCTAGAATAATGATTGTGAGCCTCATCCCAATCCGCTCCGCAGCCCCCGCCGCTGCGGGCCAGGAACGCCGCGACGCCGCGCGCAACCGGGAGTTGCTGCTGTGCGCCGCCCGCCAGCTGATCGAGGAATGCGGTGCTGATGGACTCACCATGGACAAGCTTGCTGAGCGGGCCGGCGTCGGCAAGGGGACGGTGTTTCGCCGCTTCGGCAGCCGGGCAGGGCTGATGATGACGCTGCTCAGCGACGCCGAGGCTGAGTTCCAAAGCCGTTTTATGTTCGGCCCGCCGCCGCTGGGTCCGGGCGCGCCGCCTCTCGAGCGGTTGGTCGCCTTCGGTGCGGGTCGCATTGGTTACGTGCTGGAATACGGTGACCTGGCCAGGGCTGCCGACCATTCGGTGTACAACCGCTTCGAGGTGCCGGCGGTCGTGCTGTGGCATCGGCACATCGAGTATCTCTTGCGTGAGGCCGGTTTCGACGCGGACCCGTGGCTCATGGCCATGTCGCTGAGCGCCACCCTCGACCCCGAACGCCTGCTCCACGCCGTCCGTGTGCACGGCGTTTCTCCGAAGCGGCTGGAGGCGTCATGGCGGGAACTCGTTACGCGCCTGGTCGGTTCTGGGTTGGGATCCGCCTCTGGGTCTGGCTCCGGGGCGGCAAACGCGGAGTAGCGTTGCTGCATGAGCACCGAATCCTCCTCGCCTATGTCCCGCCCGGAACAGCCGCCCGGTGAACGCGCGCCCATCCGGACCGCCGTCGTCGGTTTTGGCCTTGCCGGAAGCGTCTTTCACGCTCCGCTGATCGCTGCCGATGCCCGGTACTCGCTGGACGTCATCGCGACGTCGGACGCCGTCCGCCAGGCTGCCGCCGCCGAACGTTATCCCGGCGTAAAAACAGTGCCCGACGGCGATGGTGTCCTGGCGCTGGCGGCCGACCTTGACCTTGTGGTCCTTGGAACCCCTCCGGCGACGCACTATCCGCTGTCGAAGGCGGCGCTGGAAGCGGGGCTTGACGTCGTGGTGGACAAGCCGTTCGCCGTGACGAGCGTGGAAGGCGAGGAGCTGATTGGGCTGGCGCAGCGCCATCGCCGCGTTCTGACCGTGTTCCAGAACCGGCGCTGGGACGGCGACTTTCTGACCGTCCAAAAGCTGCTCGACGCCGGGGCGCTGGGCCAGGTGACGCGGTTCGAATCCCGGTTCGAGCGCTGGTCGCCGGACGTGTCCAAGGCATGGAAGGCGGAAGCGACCGCGGCGACCGGCGGCGGCGTCCTGTTCGATCTCGGCACCCATCTCATCGACCAGGCGCTGGAACTGTTCGGCCCCGGCCAGATTGTCCACGCGGAGCTGGAGGCCCGGCGGCCCGGTGAAAACACGGACGATGACTGCTTTCTGGTTTTGAGGCACGGGTCGGGCGTGCTGAGCCACCTCTGGATGAACATGCTCTGCGCGCAGCAGGGCCCCCGGTACCGGCTGCTTGGCACCGAGGGCGCCTTCACAAAGCATGGCGTGGATCCGCAGGAGCCGTACATCGTGGCCGGCGGCAGCCCCCTGGACGCCGACTACGGGGTGGAAGCCCGCGAATGGGCCGGGCAGCTGGGGCGCGACGGACACCTCGACCGGCTGTCCACCGAACGCGGCGCCTACCCGGAGTTCTACCGGATCCTCGCCGACAAGATTTCCGACGGCGGCAGCGCCTCCGCGCTGCCGCTCCCGGTGGACCCGGCCGGTCCGGTGGAAGTCCTCAAATTAATAGAAAAGGCGCGCCAGCTGGCATCGGCGCAGCTCGGGTAACGCCGGGACGGGGGCCATCCGGAAGCGCGCGTCTCAGTGACGAAGGAGCGAGCACCCGGGGATGGCTGCCGTCCCGGCGCCGACGTGACTTACGCGGTGACCAGCTTGTGCCAGTCCGCTACCAGGGGCAGGTTGTGGGCCTCGGAGACGGAGTGGTGTGCCACATGGCCTGCTGCGATGTTCAGGCCGGCCGCGAGGGCAGGGTCCTTCTCGAAGGCGGCTTTGACGCCGAGGTTGGCCAGTGCCACGCCGTAGCGGAGCGTGACGTTGGTCAGGGCGTAGGTGGAGGTGTTCGGGACGGCGCCGGGCATGTTGGCCACGCAGTAGAAGATCGTGTTGTGGACCTTGTAGGTGGGTTCCTGGTGCGTGGTGGGGCGGGTGTCTTCGAAGCAGCCGCCCTGGTCCACCGCGATGTCCACGAGCACGGAACCGGGCTTCATCCGGGCCACGAGTTCGTTGGTGACGAGTTTGGGCGCCTTGGCGCCCGGGATCAGGACGGAACCGATGACGAGGTCGGCGTCGACCACTGACTTTTCGATCTCGTACTTGTTGGAGGCCACGGTCTTTAGGCGGCCCTGGTACTGGGCGTCGAGTTCGCGCAGGCGGTGGATGTTGATGTCCAGGATGGTCACGTCGGCGCCGAGGCCCAGGGCCATCGCGGCGGCGTTGGTGCCGGCCACGCCGGCGCCCAGGACCACGACCTTGGCCGGGCGGACGCCGGGGACCCCGCCCAGGAGCACGCCCTTGCCGCCGGCGGGGGCCATGAGGGAGGTGGCTCCGACCTGCACCGAGAGCCGGCCGGCTACCTCGGACATCGGGGCGAGCAGCGGAAGGGTGCGGCCTTCCTGGACCGTTTCGTAGGCGATGGCGGTGACGCCGGAGTTGATGAGCTCCCGGGTCAGTTCCGGTTCGGCGGCGAGGTGGAGGTAGGTGAAGAGGATCAGGCCCTTGCGGAAGCGGTGGTATTCGGCCTTGATGGGTTCCTTGACCTTCATGACCATGTCGGCACGGCCCCAGACGTCGTCCGCGTCGGCGACGATCTCGGCGCCGGCGATGGCGTACTCCTCGTCGGTGATGCCCGAGCCCAGGCCGGCGCCACGCTCTACCAGGACCGTGTGGCCGTGCGTGCGGAACTCGTGGACGCCGGCGGCGGTGATGGCGACGCGGAATTCGTTGTTCTTGATTTCTTTGGGGACACCGATGATCATTTTTGGGCTCCAAGGTCGGTGGCTTTGTGGGCCGGAAAGTTACGGGCGAGTTGTGTTTCCAGAATAGATCCGGCTGTGAGGCAGATGACAGGATGGGTGTCCCGGGCACGAAGCGAGATCCGCGAATTCACGCGGTTTTTGCTCTTCCTGACTCGACGTTTGTCGATCCTGCAAGCGTCAAGTGTCGCCTGCTGTCCGTTCGCGGCGAGTGAGCGTCGGGACGTAGTCTTGCTGCATGCAGCAGGACGTGGAACAGCTCGTGGAACGGGTGGCGCAGAAGCTTGGCCGCGGACTGTCGCTCGAGGACCTGGACGGGCTCCTGCTCGCCTACAGCTCCAACCAGTCCCACGCCGACCGGGTCCGCGTGAACTTCCTCCTCAGCAAGCGGGTGCCGGTCGACGTCAAGGCGTGGCAGCTCTCGCACGGCATCGCCACCGCCGTGCGTCCCGTCGTCGTTCCCGCCAACGAGGAGCTGGGAATGCTCGGACGCGTGTGCGTCCCGCTGATGGTCCGCGGCTTCCGCGTCGGCTACCTCTGGGTGCAGCAGGACCTGGAGGAGGAAAGCGCGACGGCGATACTCAGCCAGCTGCCCGACGTCCGGGAGGAGCTTGAGCTGCTCTCCGGCCTGCTGCTGGATTCGAACACGGCCGAGTCCGAATTCCGGCGGAGCCGCGAACGCGAGTTCCTGGCGGCCTGCGCAGGGGAGGCCAACGCCGTGGCCGCCGTGGCGGGCTGGAAGGAAGTGCAGGACCGCGGTCCGTGGCAGCTGGTGACGGTCCTCGACGCCGACGGCTGGGCAGCCGGGCCGGACCCGATCGCGGCGACGCTGATCCACCGCTCCGCAGCCCTGCAGGCAACCATCGGAGTAGACGCGGCCCTGTTCAGCGCCGGAACCGAAACCCATTCCGTGGTGCTGTTCCGGGAATCGTCAGGCCGGGCCAGCCACGCGCAGGTGCTGGTGCACTACCAGCTGGAACTGGCCAAACGTGCGGGGCGCCCGGTGCAGCGCATCATCCTCGGCATCAGCGAGGGCTTTAGCCGACCGAAGGAGCTGTCCGAGGCGTACCGGCAGTCGAAGGTGGCCGCCCAGGCAGCGGCAGTCGATGCCCAGCTTGGCGAACTGGTGGAATGCCGGGCGACGGGCGTCTATCAGCTTTTGGCCTCGTCCGGCGCCGGTGCAGGCGTGTGGGGCGACGCCGGTTCCGTGAATTTCCGGGCACTGGAGGACCATGACCGCAACGGCGAGCTGCTGCCCGTCCTGGAGCTGTTCTACGACAACGACGGCTCCGTCCAGGAAGTCGCCGCGAAACTGCACCTGCACCGCAGCAGCATCTACAACCGGCTGGGCCGGATCCGGCAGCTGCTGGGCGTGGACCCTTTGCGGGGCATGGTCCGGCTGGAGCTGCATGCAGCGCTTAAGGCGCGGCGCTGGGCGGGCAGGCCCAGAATCTAGCAGCCCGCGACCTGGGGACGTCAGGCGGCGTTGCCGCCCCTGGTTTCCCGCCGGCGCTGCTGGCGGGACTCATGAGGATTCTGTTCCTGTGCGGACAGCTGTCTGGCGCCTGTTTCAGGAGTGGGATGCGGTACGGCGGATTCGGCCGGCGGAGGACCCTGAAGTTGGCTGCGGCGCCGGGCGATCCGGCTTTCCGTCCACATTGAGACCGCGACGTACACCACGCAGCTGGATGTGAAGATCGCCGTGTTGCTCAGTTCCATGAGCATTCCGAGTAGGGCAGCCACGCCCATGGCGCCAATGCCCGCCATGATGTGCAACCCCCGGAATCTCAACACGAATAAAGAGTAACCCCGGGTACCGTTTGGATTCCCTCGTTTCGGGGGATCGTTGCTTGATCCTTATCACCGTGTCATTGAGGCGCGGCGCTGCGTCATGTTCGCCCTGGCTTCCCGCCCGTTCCTGTTTTGCCTCCGCCACGGTGACCTCCACCTCCGGGAGAGGCGTCAGTAGCAGCGTCGGCGGCCAGCTCCGCGGCCGCCTCTCTCTTGCGCTGCCCCTCCAGCCACGCCATGATGGCCGCCAGCCGGATCCGCCGGTGCGTGCCGCGATACTCCACGGGGATCTCGCCGCGGTCTGTCATGTTCCGCAGATAGGTGTGGGAGATGCCCGCGAGCTCCGCCGCCTGCGACGTCGTCAGCATTTCCTCGACGCTGCTGACCGTCACCGCCTCACCGCGGCTGAACCTGGAGAGAAGGTCGACGACGGCGTCCCTCGCCTGGGGCGGCAGCCGGTGGACAGTGCCGTCCACGAAGACGGTGATGTCCGTGCCGCCGTCGAGCGCTTGCTGGAGTTTCCTCGCGTCCTCAGCAGGGAGTGCGCCCGCCACCCTGGGAGCTATCAGTGCCATGGCAGAAAGCCTAACTGCTGGCAGTGCAGAGCGCTGGCCGCAGTGGAGATCCCGGTGCTTCCCCAGGCAAGCACGCGGGTCAGGTATGCTCGGCGGATGCAGCTGCAAGGCGGACGGGACATTACGGTGAACGGCCTGACAGGCCGCCTTTACTCATCAGTAGTGGACCCCGGGCCGGGTACCGGCGCGGCCAGCGCGGCCGGAAATGCCGCCGCCACAATGCCGGCCGGACCCGCAGCCCGGCCCGCGGCCCGATGCGCGGCCGGCAGAGCGGAGACCGGGCGCCAGGCCTACGTGCTGCTCCACGGCATCGGGGTCTCGCACCGCTATCTGTCAAAGCTGCACCAGGAACTGGCCCGGAGCATTGCCGCCGGTACTCTGGCGCGTGACGCCGTCGTCCATACGTTCGATCTGCCGGGCTACGGCGCCACGCCGCGCCCCGGACACCAGGTGTCCGTCGCTGAATATGCCGCTTTCGTTGCAGCCGTCCTCGCCGATGAGGGCGTCCAGTCCTGCGTGGTGGTGGGCCACTCCATGGGCGTGCAGTTCGCCGTCGAGCTCGCACTGCTGCAGCCGGACCTCGTGAGCCGTGTTGTACTCATGGGCCCGGTGGTGGATCCTGCCAGGAAAAGTACAGCCTGGCATGCCCTCGCGCTCACCCGCGACGCGCTGTTCAGTGAAAAGCCGTCCACCAACATCGTGGTGTTCGGCGACTATTTCAGGACCGGACTGCGCTGGTACCTAACACAGTTGCCGGTGATGCTCGGTTATCCGATGGAGCAGCGGACGCGTGAAGTGACCCAGCCCGTGCTTGTGCTGCGAGGCGCGAGGGACCCCATTGCCCGCCGGCCGTGGTGTGAAAAACTCGCGAACCAGCCGCGCCTTGGGTCATTGGTGGAAGTGCCGGGCTGCGGCCACGTGGCGCAGGACAGTGCACCTGAGGCTGTTGCCCGGGCTATCCTCACCTGGGCGAGCACCGCGGACGACGGCGTCACCGCTTAGGCCAGAAGGCCCGGGTTCCAAAAGGCAGAGGCAGGCACCCCGATTCTTTGGGTGCCTGCCTCTTGTCACTTGCCTGTTGTCGTCGGCGCGGTTACAGGCCGAGCTCCTCCAGCACGGGCAGCTTTTCGCGGACCCAGGCGCGCGCCTCGGTGGCACTGGGTGCGGAGAGGGCCAGCTTGGCCAGCTCCTGCGCCTCGGCCAGCGTTACCGTCTTGAGGACGGCGGCCACGGCCGCCAGGGACCGGGCGGTCATGGACAGCGTGGTCACGCCGAGTCCGGTCAGGACGACGGCCAGGGCCGGGTCCGCCGCGGCCTCGCCGCACACGCCCACCGGTTTGTTGTGGCCTTCAGCCCTGGAACCTTCCACGGTCAGTCCCACGAGGCGCAGGACGGCAGGCTGCCACGGTGTGTTCAGTCCCGCGAGAGGTCCGAGCTGGCGGTCCGCTGCCATGGCGTATTGCGTGAGGTCGTTGGTGCCCAAGCTGGCGAAGGCAACTTCGCGCAGGATGGCGTCGGCGGTGAGGGCGGCAGACGGGACCTCTACCATGACACCCGGAGTCTTGATGCCGGCTTCCGCGCACATGGTGGCAAACCGGGCGGCTTCTTCTGCTGTGGAGATCATCGGGGCCATGACCCAGACGTCAGCTCCGGACTGCTTTTCGGCCAGGGCGATCGCCTCGAGCTGCCGCTCCAGGACGCCCGGAGTGGTGAAGTCGGTGCGGTAGCCGCGGACGCCCAGGGCCGGGTTGGGCTCCGTGGAGTCGGTAAGGAAGGGGAGCGGCTTGTCCGCTCCGGCATCCAGCGTGCGGAGAACCACCTTCTTGCCGGGGAAGGCATCAAAGACGCCCTTGTACGCGGCGGCCTGCTCCTCGACGCTCGGTTCGGTATCACGCTCCAGGAAGCAGAACTCGGTGCGGAACAGGCCTACGCCCTGGGCCCCGAGCTTCGCGGCAGCCTCCGCATCCTTGGCACCGCCCACATTGGCGAGCAGCGGGACCTCGTGGCCGTCCGCCGTCGTGCCCGTACCGCTGAAGTCCGCAAGGAGGGACGCCGTCGTGGCCCAGGCCTCGGCTGCAGCACGCAGCGACTCGTCCGGGTGAGCGGTGATCGAACCTGCGGCGCCGTCGACGTAGACCTCGGTGCCCTCGGGCAGTTCATCCACGCCCACCGCTGCCACCACTGCCGGGAGTCCGAGTGAGCGGGCGATGATTGCAGTGTGCGACTGGGGACCCCCGCCGGCGGTCACCAGCGCGAGGACCTTGTTCGGGTCCAGGGTGGCGGTGTCGGCGGGCGCGAGGTCCTCGGCCACGAGGATGAACGGCGTTTCCGACGACGGGATGCCCGGGGCAGGCACGCCCCTCAATTCGGCGACGATGCGCGCGCGTACGTCCAGCACGTCGGTGGCACGCTCTGCCATGTAGCCGCCAAGGTTATGCAGCATCTCGGAAACCGAGGACCCGGATTCCCAGATGGCCCGCTGGGCGGATACCCCGCGGGCGACGAGCTTCGCGGCGCCCTTAATCAGCATGGTGTCCTTCGCCATCAGGGCGGTGGCTTCCAGGACGGCCTTGCCGTCACCGCTTGCGTGATCGGCGCGGGCCCGCAGCTCATCATGGACGGCGTTGGCGGCCGCCTTCAATGCGGCTGTGGCCTCTTCCGGCGTGGTGCCGGCAGGCAGCTGTTCGCCGGCCGGAGGTTCGCTGATGGGCTTGGGCATCTGGCGGATGGTGCCGATGACGCGGCCGGGGCTGACGCCAACTCCTGGGAAGTTCTGCACTGAAGGTCCTCATTCTCTGCCGGTAGCCAGGCCCGCGGTCTCTTCCCGGACGGTCCGGGCTGTTCGATACAGCTGCTTGTACGGTGCCTGAAAAAATTGTATGTGATGCAGTTCATATAGCGTTGCTATAGGTGCTAGGGTAGCGGTTATGAGTTTCGATGGCCAGTTGCCGCCCAAAATGAGGCTGCTGCGCGCAGCGGCCGAATTGCTGGCCAAGTCCGGGGGCGCGCCGGTTTCCACCCGGCAGATCACGCAGCTGGCCGGTGTGTCAGCACCTACCCTTTACCACCACTTTGGTGACAAGGAAGGCCTGTTTGACGCGGTCGTCTCCGCGGGTTTTGAAGAATATGTCGCCGGTGAGAGGGACTTCGCCCCGTCAGGGCATCCGCTGGAAGACATCCGTCGGATGTGGGACAACCACGTGCAGTTCGGCCTCAATCAGCCGGAACTGTATCTGGTCATGTTCGGTAATATCCGCCCAGAAAGCCGCCCGGCCATTGTGGCCGATGCCGAAGCCCTGATGGAGGAGATGCTGAACAAGGCCGCCGCGGCCGGACAGCTGAACGTCCAGCCGCGGGAAGCCGCCAGGAGCATCCTGGCAGCGAACGTCGGCGTCACGCTCATGCTGATTTCGGAAGCCGCGGCCGACCGGAATCTTGAACTTTCCACCATGACCCGGGACGCCATGATCTTTGCCGTGTCCACGGACCAGGCAAGGACAACCGGCCAGGACGAATCAGGGAAGTCCTCAGTGGTGGTGGCCGCCATCGCCCTGAACGCGGCACTGCAGGCATCCCACTCGGACCAGCTCTCCAGCTCGGAACTCAAGCTCTTTCTCGAATGGCTCCACCGGATCTCCACCAGTTCCACCAGCTAGTCGTCGAAAATAACGCACCATCCTGCGGAGCAGCAGGAATCACGGTTAGGAAATCACATGGCAACAGAGACAGTTGCAAAACCCAAGACCAGCGCACGGGTGCACGTCCAGAAGTTCGGGACGTTCCTCTCCGGCATGATCATGCCCAACATCGGCGCGTTCATCGCCTGGGGCATCATTACTGCGCTCTTCATAGAAAAGGGCTGGGTCCCCGTCCCGCAGCTTGGCGGCTTCGGCACGAATGCCGAGGGTGTGCCGAACACCGGGCTCGTGGGTCCCATGATCACTTACCTGCTGCCTCTCCTGATTGCGTACACGGGCGGCCGGATGGTGTACGACGTCCGCGGCGGTGTCGTGGGGGCCATCGGCACCATGGGCGTAATCGTCGGCGCCGGCATCCCGATGTTTATCGGGGCAATGATCATGGGGCCGCTGGGCGGCTGGACCATGAAGAAGATCGACTCCATCTGGGAGGGCAAGATCCGGCCGGGCTTCGAGATGCTGGTGAATAACTTCTCGGCCGGCATTTGGGGCGCCCTGCTGGCCATGCTCGGCTTCTATGGCATCTCCCCGCTGGTCACCGCCTTCAGCACCGGGGCCGGCAACGTGGTCCAGTTCCTGGTCAACAACGGCCTGCTGCCGCTGACCAGCATCTTCATCGAACCGGCCAAGGTGCTCTTCCTCAATAACGCCATCAACCACGGCGTGCTGACCCCGCTGGGCGTCCAGCAGTCCCTGGAGCAGGGCAAGTCGATCCTGTTCCTGCTTGAAGCCAACCCCGGCCCGGGCCTGGGCATCCTCCTCGCCTACATGTTCTTCGGCAAGGGCCTGGCCAAAGCATCGGCTCCCGGCGCGGCCATCATCCACTTCTTCGGCGGCATCCACGAGATCTACTTCCCCTATGTGCTGATGAAGCCGATCCTCATCCTCGCCGCAATCGCCGGTGGCATGACCGGCATCGCGACCCTGGCTGTCACCAATTCCGGGCTCGTGGCGCCGGCGGCTCCAGGGTCCATCATCGCCGTGGTCGCCCAGACTTCCCGCGACAGCTACGTCGGAGTGATCCTCTCGGTCCTGCTCGCTGCCACCGTCTCCTTCCTGATCGCCGCGGTACTCCTGAAGGCCAGCAAGACTCCGGTGGGTGAAACCGAGGAAGATGCCCTCAGCACTGCCACCTCCAAGATGGAAGCCATGAAAGGCAAGAAGAGCTCCGTCTCCTCCGCCCTGACAGGCGCGGGTGCAGGTGCAGGCGGCGTTGCAGTCATGGCGGGCCCCATCAAGAACATCGTCTTTGCCTGCGACGCCGGCATGGGTTCGAGCGCGATGGGCGCCTCTGTGCTGCGAAACAAGATCAAGGATGCCGGGTTCCCGGACGTCAAGGTCACTAATGCCTCCATCGCCAACCTCAGCGACACCTACGACGTGGTGGTCACCCACCAGGACCTCACCGAACGCGCCAAGCCTGCCACGTCCGGTGCCCTCCATGTCTCCGTGGACAACTTTATGAACAGCCCGCGGTATGACGAGATCGTGGAACTGGTCCAGCGCAGCAACGCCGCCGGAACGTCTGCTTCCGCCGCGGACGCGGCCGCCCCGGCTCCCGCAGCGGAAGCCGGGGCCGCCCCCGAAACCGGCACCGCGCCGTCGGACATTCTGGTAGCGGAGAGCGTGGTCCTCAGCGGTTCCGCCACCACGCGGGACGCGGCCATCGACGAAGCGGGGCAGCTCCTGCTGGCACGCGGCGCGGTGGACACTGACTACATCCGCGCCATGCACGAGCGTGAGGAATCCGTGTCCACATACATGGGCAGCTTCCTTGCTATCCCGCACGGAACCAACGCGGCCAAGGACCACATCAGGAAGTCTGCCGTCTCGGTAATCCGGTACCCGGAGGGCATCGACTGGAACGGCAAGCAGGTGAAGTTCGTGGTGGGCGTCGCCGGCGTCAACAATGAGCACCTGCATATCCTGTCCTCGATTGCCAAGGTCTTCACGAACAAGGCGCAGGTGGCGCAGCTTGAGGCGGCGACCTCCGTGGACGAAGTCCTGGAGCTCTTCGGAAAGGTCAACGCATAGTGAAGGCTGTACATTTCGGAGCCGGCAACATCGGCCGCGGCTTCGTGGGACTGCTCCTGCACGATGCCGGGTACGAGGTGGTCTTCGCCGATGTTGCGGAGGCTCTCATCGCCCAGCTTTCCGATGCGGAGAGCTACCAGGTGCACGAGGTGGGGGAGAACCCCGCGGTGCGCACGGTGGACAACTTCCGGGCGGTGAACTCCGGCATCCAGGAGGCGCAGCTGATCGAGGAAATTGCAACGGCGGATATCGTCACCACCGCTGTGGGGCCGCACATCCTGAAGTTCGTGGCTCCGGCGATCACCAAGGGCATCGCCGCACGGGCCCCGGGTTCGGCACCGCTTCAGGTGATGGCCTGCGAGAACGCCATCAACGCCACGGACATCCTGCGCGAGGCCATCGTCTCGTCCTGGGATGACGCCGCGGGCTCTCTGTCAGAGGCCGCAGTGTTCGCCAACACCGCGGTGGACCGGATCGTGCCCAACCAGGAACCCGGGCAGGGCCTCGATGTCACGGTGGAAACGTTCTACGAGTGGGTCATCGACCGGACTCCGTTCGGCGGGGCGGCGCCGGTGATTCCCGGTGCCACTTTCGTGGACGAGCTGGGGCCCTACATTGAGCGCAAGCTGTTCACGGTCAATACCGGCCACGCCTCCGCTGCCTACTTTGGTTTCGAAGCCGGTTTCGAGAAGATTTCCGATGCCATGGCGGACCAGGATGTGGCCGCTGACGTGCGGGCGGTGCTTGATGAGACCAAGCAGCTGCTCGTGACCAAGCACGGGTTCACCCATGACGAGCAGGAAGCCTACGTGCAAAAAATCCTGGGCCGCTTCACAAACCCGTACCTGCCTGACACGGTGCACCGCGTGGGCCGGGCACCGCTGCGCAAGCTCAGCCGGCACGAACGCTTTATCGGCCCGGCCGCCGAGTTGGCCGAGCGCGGCATCGTGCCCGAGGCCCTGCTGGGGGCGATCGCTTCTGCCCTCCGCTTCAACGACCCTGCCGATACCGAGGCAGTTGAACTTGGGCAGATCCTCACCTCCACCGAACCTGCTGAGGCGACCGAGCGGATCACCGGGCTCACCCCCGACCACCCGCTCTTCGCGCCGGTCTGCGGCCTCGTTGAGGAGCGCAAGGCGGAGGGCGTGACAGCCGCGCTCTAGGAACCAACACGGCGACCAGGCCAGGCAGACGACCCAGGAACAAGACGACGCCGGAACTCACTCGGGTTCCGGCGTCGTCTTCTACCCCAACCGACGCTCTCTCACATCCTGTCGGCTTTTCCCGGACGCTCTCTCACATCCTGTCCTTTTCACCGGGACGCTCTCTCACCTGTCGCCAGGGGTCGGCACTTGATTGCAAGATCTGCAGGAGCGTCCGTGGATGGGCTGCGAAAAGTGCAGGAGCGCCGGTGGATTGCCGGCAGGATGTGCGAGAGGGTTACCGGCCGGAGAGGCCGTTGGCCGCTGCCTGCACTGCTTCCCGCAACGGCGTGGTGGGCCGGCCGATGAGGGAGCTGAGGTCGCGGCCGGTGACGAGCAGGTCGCCGCGGGCTATGCCGAGGTCGCTGTCCGCCAGAATGGCGGCATAGGCCTCCGGCAGTCCGGCGTCCTGAAGCACCTTCGCATACTGCTCGGCCGGCAGGTTCTGGTACTTGACCGGCTGTCCCGTGACGGCGGTGATCGCCTCGGCGAGGTCGTCGAGGGTGAAGGCTTGGTCGCCGCCGAGCTCGTAGACCTTCCCGGCGTGTCCATCCTTGAGTAGTACCGCTGCCGCTGCCTGGGCGTAGTCGGCCCGGGTGGCAGCGCTGACCTGTCCCACGCCGGCGCTGCCCAGAACGGCTCCGTGCTGGAGGTGCACGGCCAGCTGCTCAGTATAGTTTTCCAGGTACCAGCTGTTGCGAAGCAGGGTAAACGGGACGCCGGAAGCACGCAGGAGCTCTTCCGTTGCCTGGTGTTCTGCTGCCAGCTGCATCCCGGTGCTGTCCGCCTTGGCCACACTGGTATAGGCGACGAACGCAACGCCGGCCTCTTTCGCGGCATTGATGGCGTTGCGGTGCTGCTCAATCCGCTGGCCTACTTCACTGCCTGAGATCAGGAGCAGCTTCTCGGCACCCTGGAACGCTTTCCGGAGAGAACTGGGGTCGTTGTAGTCGATCGGGCGCACCTGAACGCCCCGATCGGCCAGATCCGCAATCTTGGCGACGTCCCGCCCGGTGGCCACAATCCGGCCAGCAGGAACTTCCTGGTCGAGGAGTGCCTCGACGACGAGGCGGCCGAGGCTGCCAGTGACACCGGTGATAACAAAAGTCATGATGGTCCTTTCACACGTGGATGACTGTCAATGTCTGCAACCCGCTGCGGTGGAGGATACTTCCCAAAAGAGAGTACGCACTTTAAGGTAAGTTCCTATGATGAAAGTAAGCACTTCCGCCGTTATGCCTGTCTTCCCTTCCGTGGGCGGCATTTTTCCGGCAGGTTGTCCGAGCCGGACGGTCCTGGACCACGTCACCAGCAAATGGGGCGTCTTGATTCTGGTCGCTCTGTCCGAGCGGCCCCACCGCTGGAGTGAGTTGCGCCGGCGGGCTGAGGGCATCAGCGAGAAGATGCTTGCGCAGACGCTGAAGACGCTCGAAGGCGACGGCTTTGTGCAGCGTGATGCCCAGGCGACGATTCCTCCCAGGGTTGATTACAGCCTTACCGGGCGCGGCCGGGAGCTTGCCGCCCTGATGTTGCCCTTGGTGGCCTGGATAGCCGAGCACGCCGGCGACATCGTTCGGGAGCCCGCGTAAGACCAAGCCTGCTTAAGAGACTAAGCCAGCTTAAGGAGCAAGCCCGCTTACCCCCGGGGCCGCAGGCGGGTGGTCGGCAGTGCCGGAGCAGGAAGCGGTGCGGGCTGGCCGGGAGGGAACCTGCCGAAGCGCAGCGTGCCCGGGAGCTCCTCTGCTGGATTCCCGGGCGCGGGCTCCGCCCCAATCTCGGCCTGCCACTGCTCCCGGTAGCTGACGATCTCCTCATGGCTGCGGCCGACGAAGTTCCACCACATGAGGATCTGTTCGCCCAGTGGTTCCCCTCCGATGAGGAGCATCCGCACCGGCTCCCCGCTGGCGGTGAGAGTCAAGGCGGTGCGTCCCACCGGCAGGAATGCCAAGTGGTCTTTCTCCAGCAGATTTCCGTCCAGCTGCAGGATTCCTGCATCCAGCAGAACGCCGTGCTCAAAGGCGGAGTCAAGTGCCAGTTCGAGGCTCGCCCCGGGTTCGAGCAGGATTTCGGCGCCAAGCAACGGGCTGTGGGTGGTGACGGGGGACGTGCTGCCGGCGAGCGTGCCCAGGAAGACCCGCAGCGCCCATCCTTCTCCCGCAACGGGTTCAGGCCGGTAGCTTTCGAAGGTTGGCTCCATGTGCCGGGCGGTGTCAGGCAGGGCCACCCAGAGCTGGGCGCCGTGCAGGATCTCTGTGTTGGGCGTGGAAAACTCCGAGTGGCTGATGCCCCTGCCGGCCGTCATGAGGTTGATCTCCCCGGGCCGGACCATGGCGTGGTATCCCGCGGAGTCGCGGTGCTCAACCTCGCCGGTGAACAGCCAGCTGACGGTCTGAAGGCCGGTGTGCGGGTGGCGGGGAACCTGCATGCCTCCGGTAGCACCCACCCGGTCCGGGCCGTAGTGGTCAAGGAAGCACCAGGCACCGATGAGGCTGCGCTGGCGCTGGGGCAGGGTGCGGCGGACGTCCATGGCGCGCGGGCCGCCCAGCGGCACAGCCCGGGGAACGAGGATTTCGATGTCGCTCGCTGCCTCTGCTGCTTCGCACAGCATTTCCCGAGGGACGGCTTCGGTGTTGCTCATGACAACAGGGTAGTCCTGCTGCGGCCGAACCCACCCGTACTGCAGGATGCTGCCGTCCCGCCCGGCGGGATATTCACAGGGAGCCAACGCCCCAGGAAAACCGCAAAAGACCCCGCAAGCGAAGAGCCTCCCGGGAAGAACCGCAGGACAGGGCGGCACAAGCAAAGAGGCGCCAACATCCCAGCGGAACGTTGGCGCCTCGACATGTCCGGGTGCTAAGGGCCGGTCAGACCTTAACGGACCCCTTCGGAACAAACAGGGTTTCAGCCTGTTCCAGCGACATGCCGTTTGTCTCCGGCACCTTGTACATGACGAAGAAGAATGACGCTGCGGCGAACAGCGCGTACATCGCGTACGTCAGCGGCAGGGAAGCTGCTGCCATCACGGGAAAACTCAGGGTGATGGCGAAGTTGGCGATCCATTGGGCGGCTGCCGCCAGGCCCAGGGCGCGGGCGCGGATGCGGGACGGGAAGATTTCACCGAGCAGGACCCACACCAGCGGGCCCCAGGACGCGCCGAAGCTGATAACGAAGACGTTGGCGGCAACGAGGGCGACGGGGCCCCATGCACCGGGCAGCGAGATCTCTGATCCTGTGCCCCGTGCCGAGGCGAAGGCGACGGCCATGGCGGCCAGCGAGACGGCCATGCCGATGGAGCCGGCCAGCAGGATGGGGCGGCGGCCGATGCGGTCGACGAGGGCGATCGCTACGAGGGTCACCAGGATGTTGGTGATGGAGGTGGCTACCGAGATGGTGAGCGAGTCCTTCTCCTCGAAGCCCACGGCCTTCCACAGGGTGGTGGAGTAGTAGAAAATCACGTTGATGCCCACGAACTGCTGCAGGACGGACAGCGTGATGCCGATCCAGACGACCGCCTGCAGGCCGAAGGTCTTGCCGCGCAGCGATCCCTTCAGCCCGGCCAGTTCGTCTTCCTCGATGGCCTCGCGGATCTCGCGGAGATGGCGGTCGGTGTCCTCGTCAGGGGCGATGGAATCAAAGACCTTCCGTGCTTCGGCTTCATTGCCCTGGATCACGAGGAAGCGCGGTGATTCGGGCAGGGTGTAGGAGATCCAGCCGTAGACGACGGCGGGCAGCACGGCGCCCAGGAACATCCAGCGCCAGGCCTCGATGCCGAGCCAGAACGGCTGGTCGGCACCGCCGGCGGAGGTTGCGAAAAGTGCATCAGACAGCAGGGCGGCGAAGATACCGGTGGTGATGGCCAGCTGCTGCAGGGAAGCGAGGCGGCCGCGGACGTGGCGCGGGGAGATCTCGGAGATGTAGGCCGGGGCAATCACCGAGGCGAGGCCGATGCCCAGGCCGCCGACGAGACGCCAGAAGATGAGGTCCCAGACACTGAAGGCGAAACCGGTGCCGAGTGCGCTGACCAGGAACAGCAGGGCACCCAGCTTCATGGCGGGAATGCGGCCGTAGCGGTCCGCGACCTTTCCGGCCATGTACGCGCCGGCCGCGCATCCCAGCAGGGCAACGGCCACGGCAAAGCCGGTCACCGCTTCGCTCAGTGCGAATTCGTCCTTCATGGCGTCGACGGCACCGTTCACCACCGAGGAGTCAAAGCCGAAGAGGAAGCCCCCCACGGCGCCGGCAAGCGCCAGCCAAATGACCCTTTTCGGGATCTTGGCGGTGATGTGCTCATGGGCGGTGGACATGGATCTCCCTTGGCTTGGGGGGTGGTTTTTCTGCGGTGCGGACGTCGTCGGCTGCGGTACCGGCCAGATAGCCGGCGCACACGCGCCTAACAGTGTGCCACGTCACCGCCTGCTGTTCCACTTCGGGACACAGAACGACGACGGCAGGATGTCCCGCCGTCGTCGTTCCTTCCGTTGTGCTTACCGGGAATAAGGGGCGCCGCCGACCGGCCGCAGGAGAACTATGGTGGTGCTAGGCCGAGAACCTTCGGTGGGACTCCGGCCTGCGAACTGGGCCGTTCACCAGCGCGTCGAAGCTATGCGGGCAGGACCCTGATCGTAAAGGTCCTGCGCGCCGTCGCGCCGGTGTTGTCCTTGACCTCCACGGTAAAGGTGAACGTACCGGTCCTCGTCGGTGTGCCGGTGACCCTGGCCTCAGGCCTGTTCTCGAGAGTGTTTCCGACGAAGCGCGTTCCGTCGGGAACACTGCCGGAGGTTAGTTTGAACTTGAACGTCGAGGGTCCGGGCGGATCACTGCATACGATATAGCCCAAGTAGGCCTGTCCCACCGTGGCATCTGGCATTTGTGCCGGAGTCAGGAAAGTCAGTTGCTCGGATGCTGCTACCGTCGCCGAAGCGCTACTGGAAGCGGCGGAGGTATTCCCGGCGGCGTCGAAAGCGGCGACGGTGTACGTATAGGTGCCAGCGGCGAGGCCGGAGTCGGTGAAGCTTGCCGAATCCGTCGTAGCCAGGAGGGCGCCGTTTCGGTTGACCCGGTAACCGGCCACCCGTGTGTCATCCGTACTGTCTGCCCAGCTGAGGCTGACGGTGGAGCCGACAATAGTGGTGTTCAGGTTTGTCGGTACCGAGGGGGCGGTGGTGTCCGTGGCCGGAGGTTCCGGCACCGTCACCGATGCGCTGTTGCTGGCCGCAGAAACATTGCCCGCACCGTCTACCGCGGCCACGGTGTAGGTGTACGTTCCTGCAGCAAGACCGGAGTTGGAGAAGGACGTGCCAGTGACGGTGCCAGCTAGCACGGTTCCGTTACGGGTCACGCGATACCCGGTGACGCCCACGTTATCGCTGCTGGCAGTCCACGTGAGGTTCGCGGTGGTGCCCGAAAGTGCTGCGGTGAGATTAGTAGGTGTGCTGGGAGGAGTGCTGTCCGACGTCGGCGGTTGGGTCACGGTGCACCCGGCCAAGGTCCTGGTGGTCACAGTCGTTGAGCCGTCCCGCAGATCCACAGTGCAATCTCCGGGCGCTGTGTACGGGTCACGCTCGATGCGGAACTTACCCGAGCTGTCGCTGCGGCCCATCACCACGTTATCGACGCTGATGTCGCGGGAGGCAATAGCGGTTCCCTCGATACGCAGCGCTGAACCGCTGACCTCCGCCTTGGAAACTGAAACGGCAGCTACTGCCGGCGTTGCGATGATCATGCCGGGCAGCAGTGAACCCAGCAAAATGGCCGCAACAGGCGAACATTTTTTATTGTTGAGCATGTCAATGTCCTCACTCCGGGGTCCTGATGACCCGATGAAGGAAGCCGTCCCCTGTGCCGTCTTCCCAGTAAAGGCATTCCCTGATACGCGAGACCGTCCATACTGCAACCGGTGTCGAACGTCTGACGGGTTCCCGGTCTAGGCAACGGGGCTCAAGACAAGTAACAAAAACCGAAGCCGTACCGGGAAATGTACTCCGTTCATACCGGGTTGCACAGGGGCTGGCCATTGCGGATGGCGGACTGTTCGCCGCTCTACCGAATCACGCCATGGGGGAACTGGCGGTGCGGAACGTCGCCGCCGTGCTGTCCAAAAAGTCCGGCCTCACACCGGTTGATACCGCCGGGCAGCGCGAGGACACGGTGCTGCGCGAGGACACGGTGCTGCGCGAGGACACGGTGCTGTCGGTCCAGGAGCCTGCTTACTGCGGGCGTACGGCCTCGGCCTTGGCGGCAGAAGCGCCCTTCCCAGCCTCAGCGGCCCTGGCAGCTTTCGGGTCTGTCAGCTTCTTGTTCGGCAGGGCGAAGCTGATCAGGAAGGCGATGCCGGTCAGGGCGGCGGCGGTGAGCATCACGGCGTCGATAGATTGCGCAAAGCCCTCGGTGATCGGCCGGGTGAGTACCGGGTCCGCCGCGTGCAGCCAGCTGGTGTCGTTGAGCGAGTCGTTGCTGGCGCCGTTCTTGAAGAACTCGTAGAGCTTGGCGTTGGCGGGGTCCGCCGCCACCGCAGGATCATTAAGCACCTTCAGGTAGTCGGCGTTCCGGGTCGCGTCCTTCATGGCGGCGGCGATTTTGTCGGCGGCCAGGCTGAAGAGCATGGAGATGAACACTGCCGTGCCTACCGCGCCGCCCATGGATCGAAAGAACGCGGCGGAGGAGGTGCCCACGCCCATGTCCTTTGGCGGCACGGAGACCTGCATGGCCAGGGTGAGCGGCTGCATGCAGAAGCCCAGGCCCAGGCCGAAGAAAACGGCGATCAGTCCCGGCACCCAGAGCTCCGTGTCGGCCCCGAGGGACAGGCCCATGACGGCGGCGGCGGTGGTCAGGATCGCGGTTCCGAGGATCGGGAAGATGCGGTAGGTTCCCGATGCCGAAATGGTGCGGCCTGCGGTGATGGAGCCGGAGAGAATGCCGATGGTGAAGGTGATCATCATCAGGCCGGCCTCGGTGGGAGTGAGGCCCTTGACCAGCTGCAGGTACATCGGGAGCATGGCGATCGCGCCGAACATGCCGATGCCGATGATGAAGTTCAGCACCGAAGACAGGCCGAACGTCATGTTGCGGAAGAGGCGCAGCGGGATCAGTGCGTAGTCCCCGGCCCGCTTCTCGGCCAGCAGGAACGCGATGATGCCGATGATGCCGAGGCCGTAGCAAAGGATGGATGCGGCCGAAGACCAGCCCCAGCTGCGGCCCTGCTCGGCCACGAGGAGCAGCGGGACGATGGCCAGGGTGATGGCCGCCGCGCCCCAGTAGTCGATCTTCTGCTTGACGTGCTTGGCGGGCAGGTGGAGGTAGAGGTACACCACCACCAGGGCGGCCAGGCCGATGGGCAGGTTGATGAAGAACACCCAGCGCCAGCCGTCGAAGCCGAGGATGTTGGCGGAACCCGCAAACGCGCCGCCCACCACGGGGCCGAGTACCGAGGAGATGCCGAAAACGGACATGAAGTAGCCCTGGAACTTGGCCCGGTCCTTCAGCGAGACGATGTCGCCGATGATGGTCAGCGCAAGGGCCAGCAGGCCGCCGGCGCCCATGCCTTGGAGGCCGCGGGCGATGGCGAGTTCCGTCATCGAGTGCACGGACCCTGCGTACAGCGAGCCGGCCAGGAAGATCACGATGGCTGCAAGGTAGAGCGGGCGGCGGCCGAAGATGTCGCTGAGCTTGCCGTACAGCGGCGTGGTCACCGTGGACGTGATCAGGTACGCCGTGGTGGCCCAGGCCTGCAGGGAGAGCCCGTCGAGGTCATTGGCGATGGTGTAGATGGAGGTCGACACGATGGTCTGGTCCAGCGAGGACAGGAACATGCCAAGCATCAGGCCCACCATGACGGTGATGGTCTGGCGTTTGGTCAGCGTATCTCCGGGCGCTCGTCCGGCAGTGGTTGTGGACATGGGTGCTCCAGGGAAAGAAGGCGGATTCGCAAAGGATAGTTGCTTTCAGTAACTATGTTACCGCCCGCTTTGTTCCCCAAGGCAACGAAAATCCTCTGCAGGCCCTTCGCCTCACCCCCTGCAGAACCCCGGAAGGCGAGCACAGGAGCTCAGCGCTCTATGAGGATGCCGTCCGGGTCGCACCAGATCATGACGCCCGTACGGATGGTCACGCCGTCGATCAGCACGTCAACGTCGGTCTCCCCGGCACCCGCCTTTGAACTTTTGCGTGGGTTGCTGCCCAGGGCCTTGACGCCGAGGGGCATGTCTGCGACCGCCGCCCGGTCGCGGATGGCGCCATTGATCACGACGCCGGCCCAGCCGTTCGCCACGGCGCTCGCCGCGATCATGTCCCCCATCAGGGCGGTGCGCAGGGAGCCGGAACCGTCCACTACCAGAACAGCACCGTTGCCGGGCGTGGCCAGGGTGGACTTGACCAGCCCGTTGTCCTCGAAGCAGCGGATGGTCCTGACCGGTCCGCTGAAATGTGAGTGGCCGCCCAAAGACTGAAACTGCAGGGACAGGGAGTTCAGTTCCTCACCGCGTTCGTCGTAAAGGTCGGCCGTGTTGACGGCGGCGGAAGGGCTGGCAGGCGAAGCGGTCATTGGTTCTCCCTTGCTCGTGAGTCACGTCGGGTCCCACGATAGTCTGATTTCACAAGACCAATACCGTTCCAGGGGGCCTGCCATGAGTCTGTCCGACATTCCGGGTGCAGTTCCCGAGCCCGGCCTGATAGCTGCGCGGCAGGCCGGTGCGCTCGCCGAGCCGACAACCCGCGTCAGGCCCTTGTGGATCAGCGGAGTGGTGCTGGTCAACCTGGGAATCAATGCGGCCTTCTTCGGGCCCATCCAGGTCTTGCTTGGGCAGCAGGCCGAGCATTTCGATCCCGGCCAGAAGGAAGCAATCCTCGCCCTGGTGACTGGAGCCGGAGCCGCGGTGTCGCTCGTAGTGAACCCCCTGTTTGGCGCCTTTAGTGACCGGACTACGTCCCGCTACGGCCGCCGCGTGCCTTGGGTGCTGGCCGGCGCCGTGCTGGGTGCGGTTGCGCTGGTGGGTTTGGCCGGAGCCCCGAACGTGGCGGCCATGACCCTGCTGTGGTGCCTCGTGCAGGCAGGCTGCAACGGCGCCTACGCAGCCATTACCGCTGCCGTTCCTGACCGTGTTCCTGTTCCGCAGCGTGCCACGGTCGGCGGGCTGGCGGCGATGGGCCAGACGGTGGGCATCCTGCTCGGCGCGGTGATTGCCGCCGTCGTCAGCGGAAACTTCGCGCTGGGTTACGTAGTGTGTGCGGCAGCGCTGGTGGCCGGCGTCGTTATGTACCTCTTCAAGAGCGACGACGCGCCGCTACCGGCCGCCGCCCGCCCCGGGCTGAACTGGGCCGAGTTCCTGATCGGCTTTGTCCGGCCGCTGCGCCACCCCGACTTTGCCTGGGCGTGGATCACCCGGCTGCTGGTCAACATCGGCAACCACATGGTCACCCTGTATCTGCTGTTCTTCCTCGCGGATGCTGTGCGCCTGAAGGAAACTGCAGGCCTCGAGCCGGCAGTTGGAGTGCTGGTGCTGACCGGTCTCTACGCCGTCTTCGTCATCATCACCAGCGTGCTGGGAGGCCGGCTTAGTGACCGGATGGGCAAGCGCAAGCCGCTGGTCATCGCATCCTCCGGAATCATCGCGCTGGCATCCCTGATCCTGGCCTTCGCTCCCACCTGGGTCGGAGGCATTGTGGGCGCCAGCGTGCTGGGCATCGGCTTCGGCGCGTACCTTGCCGTGGACTTCGCCCTCATCACCCAGGTGCTGCCCAGCGCGGGTGACCGGGGCAAGGACCTCGGCGTCATCAATATTGCAAATTCCCTGCCCCAGGTCATTGCCCCGGTGCTGGCCTGGCCCTTCGTCACGCTGTGGGGCGGCTACGTCTCTCTCTACGTCGCCGCCGCGGTTATCGGGCTGCTGGGCGCCGTGTTCGTAGTCAAGATCAAGGGCGTCGACTGAGGGGCGCTCGGCCTCAGGTAAATCGGGCCCAGGTAAACACCGTGCCGTATAGTTGACTCCGAATTGCGGGCAGGATCGGGATGGGGGCTCTCCTGGCTCCCGCGGAATCACAACCCTCGGACTGATGATGCTTGAATTTAATCCAGATCTTCCGCCCATGGCCGCTCCGCCCTCCCTTCCCCGGCAGCAGGCCCGCTATGCCCGCATCCTCGACGTAGCGGCCGGCTTCGCCCGCAAGGGACTCAAAGCGGTGACCCTTTCCGAGGTCGCTGCCCAGGCCAACGTCCCCCTCAGCACGCTGTACCGTTACTTTCCCTCGCCCGCCCATCTGATGCTTGCTCTCTACCGGCACCAGCTGAGCGAACTGAAGGTGAACACCTGGCCGGGCGGCGGCACCGTGCGCGTCCATGCCCTGTCCGGGGTGGTGATGGAAATATTCCACATGCGCGTCATGCAGCCCGCCGTCGAGCAGTGCCTCAGCAAGGGCGTCTACGTCGGGAACCGGGACACCACTGCCTTGTTGCGGGAGATAGACGCCCTGTCTGAGCGGGCCGTGACGGCCGCCAGCGGCGATGAAGCCATCTCCAAGGTGCTGCTCCTGGCGGTCACTGGTCTAGTCCAGTCGGTGCGGTGCCGGCGGCTCTCGCTGCTCGAAGCGGAGGAAGACCTCAAGAAAGCATGCTCGGTGCTGGTCCCTAAGCCCCGTGCCCTGCGCCATACAGCGTAACCGGTCTAGACCTGTGAGCGCTTTTTCACCTGAAAACCTGTGACTTAGGCCACAATCACGTCCGCATGCCGGACATCAGGCCCGTTCCGGTGAAGTCTTCTCTCTTCCCCCGCTTACGATTGCAGGACCGGAGTGGCTAGCACCCCCGTAGCCGCGGGCTTCCCGGCGGACCCCCACCCTCGGGCCGTCGGAGAAGCGCGCACCTGACCAATCTTGAGCCCTTTGATGCTTGAGCCATCCCGTGCCGTGCTCCCACGGCTAGCCCCAGGAGACAACGATGTCAACCGAAACGATCGCCTCTATCGACAACACTGCGGCCGAAGCCCTGACTGAGCAGGAAATCTTCACAGCCCACGAGGGCGGCAAGCTCTCCATCGCAAGTAGCGTCCCGCTGGCGAACAAGCGTGACCTGTCCATTGCCTACACCCCCGGCGTTGCCGAGGTCAGCCGGGCCATCCACGCTGACCCGGAACTCGCCAAGACCCACACTTGGGCCCAGCGCCTCGTGGCCGTGGTCAGCGACGGCACCGCCGTACTCGGCCTTGGTAACATCGGTGCCAGCGCTTCCCTCCCGGTGATGGAGGGCAAGTCCGCCCTGTTCAAGGCCTTCGGCGAGCTGGACTCGATTCCGTTGGTCCTGAACACCACTGACGTAGACGAGATCGTGGAAACGCTGGTCCGGTTGCGCCCCAGTTTCGGTGCCGTCAACCTCGAGGACGTATCAGCCCCCCGCTGCTTCGAGCTGGAAGAAAAGCTCATCGAGGCGCTCGACTGCCCCGTCATGCATGACGACCAGCACGGCACCGCCGTCGTCGTCCTGGCCGCGCTGACCGGAGCCGCCAAGGTCACCGGGCGCGACATTGAAGGCCTGCGTGTTGTGGTTTCCGGTGCCGGCGCCGCCGGTATCGCCGTCGCGGAAATCCTGCTCACCGCCGGCATCACGGACGTGGTCCTGCTCGACTCCCGCGGTGTCATCAACAGCGAGCGTGCCGACATCGCCGCCGACCCAGCCAGCAAGAAGGCGCAGATGGCGCAGCGGAGCAACCCGCGCGGCATCACAGGCGGCCCGGGCGAAGCCCTGCTGAACGCTGACGTTTTCGTGGGCGTCTCCTCCTCGAAGCTGGACGAGGAACACCTGAAGCTGATGAACCACAGCTCCATCGTGTTCGCACTCTCCAACCCGGACCCCGAAGTGCTGCCCGAGGTCGCCGCAAAGTATGCGGCCGTCGTCGCCACCGGCCGCAGCGACTTCCCCAACCAGATCAATAACGTCCTGGCCTTCCCCGGAATCTTCCGCGGCGCCCTGGACGCCGGGGCGCGCCGCATCACCCCGGCCATGAAGCTGGCCGCCGCCCGCGCCATCGCAGAACTGGCCGCTGAGGATCTGTCCGCGGACTACATTGTGCCGAGCCCGCTTGACCCGCGCGTGGCGCCGGCCGTCACGGCCGCTGTCGCGGCAGTGGCAGCGGCAGAAGCGCTCTGAGTCTCTCCGGCTGACCCGGCAGTACGACGGCGGTGCCTCCTCTCGCAGGGAGGCGCCGCCGTCGTCGTTCTAGAGGAAGCGGCCACACGGCAGCCCCCGAAGGTATGGGAGCAAAATCAGCGCTGCTGCCTGACCCTAGACTGGGGGAATGAACCCCGAGACCGTAGTGACTGTCCTGTGCGGCGCGGCCATCCTCGTGGGTGTGGCCGGCACCGTCATCCCTGTCCTGCCGGGCAGCTTCCTGATCGGCCTCAGTCTGCTGGCCTGGGCCATCTGGGGAGGTGAAGGCACCACCGGGTGGGTGGTTTTCGGCATCGGCATGGTGTTCGTGCTTGCAGGCATGGCTGCCAGTGCCGTGTTGGCTGGACGAAAGCTCAAGCAGCACCGGATTCCCAACCGAAGCGTTGCGCTGGGCATCGTCCTGGGCATCGCGGGCATGTTCGTCATCCCCGTGGTGGGCCTTTTCGTTGGGTTCGCCGCCGGACTGCTGCTGAGCGAGGTCCAGCGTACACGGAACGCCCGTACCGCTATGATCACCAGCTGGGCTGCCCTCAAGGCCACCGGCCTGGGCATCCTGGTGGAATTCGGACTGGCTTGCCTTGCCGCAAGTACCTGGTTGGTCGGCGTGTGGGTGGGCGCGGCTTCGGGCTAGATTTCTCTGGCTATTAGCATGGAAGAATGAGCGCCGGGCGGATTCCAGGACCGATGTACCGCGACAGCCGTGACCTCACTCCGTTCGGCGCCGGACAGGTCCGGACGCCCGTGCGCGAGATCGCCGAAGGCGTGGGCGGGATGATCCACGGCGTACTGGGCGGGCGGCATTCCGACCTGATCGGCGTGGAAGGCACCGTCCCCAGGCTCAAACTCCTGCCGGGGAAGCCCGCCAAGGCGGTTTACGATGCAATCTTCACCAGCACCGAACCCAACCGGCTCATTGCGCTGGGCCGGGAATACCCCGGCTGGGCCGGACTTTGCTATGTGATGGCCGGCCTGTTGTCCCACAAGCAGGGCGGATACCTGCGTGCCGTGGAGCTGCTGCAGCGCGGCCTCAGCATCAGGAACGACGACGAAGCGAACCAGTTCGCCGCCAGTTATCTCACGCGTGTGCTCACCCGCGTTGAGGTCGCGGAGCGCATCGAGGTTCCGGTGCTGTTCAGCGAGGAGGCGGTGTTCCTGGCGCTGTCCCAGTCCCTGCGTGAGACGGGCCAGACGGAAGCCGCTCTTGAAGCGCTGACCATGCTGCCGCCGTCGTTGCCTACCGCGCTGGCCAAATGCTCGCTGGCCTACACCCTCGGACGCGACCAGGAGGTGGTGATCTGGACGGAGGGCCTGCTCAACGCCGATGACCTGTCCGCCGCACTGCTGCTGGTGCGCGCCCGCTCGCTCCGCCGCCTGGGCGCGCACGAGCATGCTCAGCGGGCGCTAAGGGAGGTGCTGCGGCGACGGAAAACCAGCATGGCGCTGCGCAATGACGCCATCACCGACCGCGCCATGCTGGCGCTGGACAATGGCCGCAAATCCCTGAACCCGCGCGACTGGCGGCGCAGGCGCGCGGAGTTGGAAACATTTGAGGTCATCCGCAAGGACGTGGAGGCACGCAGGCTCTGGGAACAGGAGTGGAAGCGGCTGGACGGGGACTGACGCGTTCCCTCTTTCCCGGGACCTTGTGGGCATGTGGCCGCCGGAGTACAACGGACAAATGACTGATGCAATCCGGCAGTGGATGGAAAAGTACATTGCTGCATGGGAAACGAATGAACCCGAGGACATCCGGGCGCTCTTCACCGAGGATGCCGTGTACGCCACTCGCCCCTACGACCCTGATGCCTGGCGCGGCCGTGAGCAGATCGTGGACCGGTGGATCGCCTCCGCTGACGAGCCCGAGGACTGGAGGTTCGAATGGTCCGTGCTGGGCACCGACGGCGACCTCGCCTTTGTCCAAGGGCGGACTACCTACCTGGATGACCGGCCCAGCTACGAGAACCTGTGGGTGGTCCGGCTTGCCCCGGACGGACGTGCCAGTGCCTTCACCGAATGGTTCATGGAGCGCAAACCCTGATGCAGTGCCCTTTGCTCAGTGCCCTTTGCTCAGAGACTTGGGACCAGCGGCAGAAGCTGTTCGGAGAGGAGTGCGGCGCCGAGGCCAACCATGATGATTCCGCTGGCCAGGGTCACCCGCCGGGCCGCACCCGGCCTGGACTGCAGTAGCCTGCGGGCCAACAGGGCCACAGCGGTGTAGACGACGGCGGCCAGCAGCACGAAGGTCAGTCCGAGGAGGCCAGACTGCACTGGGACGGGCAGGGCAGCCTCCGCGCTGACGAACTGGGGCACCAGGGCCACGAAAAACAACAGGCCCTTGGGATTGATGCCGCTTGTCCCCATGCCCTGGAAGAACGTCCGCAGCTGGTTCCTGCCGGTGCTGAGGTCGTCTGCCACAGTGAAGCTTGCACCCCGCCACGACCGTATGGTCGCAACCCCCAGCCACAGCAGGTAGGCCGACCCGGCCACAGTGAGCCATCCGAGGATCTCCGGTGAAGCTGCAAGCACGGCAGCCAGCCCGGCCACCATGAGCGCTGTGTGCAGCACATAGCCGCTGCACAACCCCGCCACTGCGGGAACGAAGCTGCGGCGCCCCAGCCCGGCCGCTATGGAGTACGCCCAGTCCACCCCGGGAGTGCAGGCCAGGGCCGCAGCGACCAGCACGAACGCTAGGAATAACTCGGGGTTCACGGCGCTGCTCCTCCTTAACGGCCCCAGCGAAAAGCTACACGGGCTCTGTGGAAAGCCTAAGAAATTAGGGACCATAAGTGCTCCCGGATTTCGCGCCGCCCCGCGCTTCAGGAGTAAGATTTTTGCGTGCTTGACCATATCGATAGAAACATTTTGCGCCACCTAAAAGAGGATGGCCGGATGACCGCCACGGCGCTCGCTGCGAAGGTCGGGCTCACTGTCGCTCCCTGCCATCGGCGACTCCGCGACCTGGAGAGCGCCGGGGTGATCCGCGGGTACAAAGCGGACATCGACCCGAGTGCTGTGGGACTGGGGTTTGAGGCGATTGTCTTCGTGACGCTGCGGCAGGTTGACCAGTCCACCATGGAGATTTTCGAGAACCGCGTGGCCGGGAACCCGAATATTGTGGAAGCGCAGCGGCTCTTCGGTTCGCCGGATTACCTGCTCAAGGTGATTGCCGAGGACCTTCCGGCCTATCAGCGGTTTTACGACACCGAGCTCACGGTCCTGCCCGGCGTCGAACGGCTGACGTCGACGCTGGTGATGAAGAACCTCAAGTCGAATGCCGGTCCGCCCGTATAGCGGCAGTAGGTTTCTGACCGCTGCTCCTAGCAGAAGCAAGGCTGAACAGAAGCGGCTTGAACAGCGGCAGGCTGCGGAAGAGATTCTTCCGCAGCCTGCCGCATTATTGTGGGGACGCGTACCCGGTCAGCGCGGGTTAAGAATGGACGCCTGGAAGCCGCCCCGCCTGTCGCCGGCATAGAGCCAGAGCGTGCCATCGTGCGCCGTCCCGATAAGGCCGGGGCTGGCGGTTCCGGCGAACCGGCCCACGTTGGCTATGGACTTGTAGATGTTCCAGTTGCCACCCAGATCCCTCCTGGCAAGAACACCGCCTGTGCCGTTTCCTGGGTAAAGCCACAGCCTGCCTTCCACGGTCCTGGCCATCAGATCATTGCGGCCATCTCCCGTGAAGTCATCGGCACTGACAATCTGGTTGAACGCGTTCCAGCCGTGCCCCAGTGAGCGGGGGCTCTGCAGCCCGCCCACACCATTTCCCGGATAGAGCCAGAGACGTCCGTCGGGTGCCAGTGCGAGGAGGTCGCTCTTGCCGTCGCCGGTGAAATCGCCGGGAGACAGGAATCGGGTAAAGCCCTTCAGCGTGGTGCTCAGCAGCTTTCTCGGCAGCAACCTGCCTGTCCCGTCGGTGGGGTAAACCCAGAGCACGCCTGAAGCATCCCGTGCTATGAGATCAATCCCGCCGCTTCCGTTGAAATTGCCGGCGCTGAAGATCTGGTCATACGTCTGCCATCCGGAGTTCAGCTGCCGTGCGGTCTGGAAAGCGCCGGACCCGTTGCCGGGGTAGAGCCACAGGGTGCCTTGGGGTGTGAGCGCGAAAATGTCCGATCGGCCGTCGCCGGTCGCGTCGCCGGCTTCCCAGACCTGGCGGAACTTGTCCCAGCCAGTGCCGATGGTGACCCGGGTTGCAAACTTGCCGCTCTGGTTTCCGGGGTACAGTGCGGCGGGACCGGTTGCCGTGGTGACGAGCAGGTCCTTCTGTCCGTCGCCGGTAAAGTCCTGTCCGCCGATCAGGTCCTTGAAGGGTCCCCAGCCGCCTCCCAGCGCGGTGGGCGGCAGGAATCCACCGTTCCCGTTGCCCGGATAGAAGAAGAGGGATCCGGTCGAATTGCGGGCAAACAGACCGCCGCGGGCACCGCTGAAACCGCTGGCAGGAGCGACGGCGTTGAAGCCCCCCCACCCTGAGCCGACGTTGCTTGAAAGCAGCAGGCCGCCCCGGCCATTGCCCGGATACACCCACAACGTCCCATCGGACTTGATGCCCGCCAGATCCGCCTTGCCGTCGCCGGTGACGTCACCGGGAGTGACGATGCGCTGGAAGATCTGCCAGCCGCCGCCGATGCGGATCCGGGGAAGGAAGTGGCCGTTGCCGTTGCCCGGGTACAGCCACAGTTCGCCCCCTGAGGTGCGGCCGAAGATGTCCGGTATTCCGTCTCCAGTGAAGTCGGCATTGCCGACCACCGTGTTGAAGATGTTCCAGCCGCCGGCAAAGCGGGTCGGTGACCCGATCTTGTTTCCGGCCTGGCCGGCGAGCAGCATGAGCGAGCCGTCCCCTTCGCGGGAAATGACGTCTGGCCGGCCGTCGCCGTTGAAATCACCGGCAGAGAACTGGATCTTTGTCCATGTGCCCGGATCGGCGTTGATGGTGACGGTGGCTGACGTGGCCGTGACAGTCTTGACGGTGACGCGCGTTCCGGCATGGGTCACAAATGTCTGCCCGGCCTGCCAGGTGTGATTCGTTGCGTACGAACCCGGGAACGGCCGGGTTGACGGCATCAGGATCAGCGATGATGCAGCAGTGGCCCCGCCGCGCTGGACGATTTTGACGCCACGGTTGCCTGCATAGTCATTGCTCAAGTAGTTGTCATAGCCCACAGGCTGACGCAACTCGAGGTAGTAGGTCTCCCGACTGATGGGGTCGGTGAATTTGAGCGCCCTGTAATCAGATGTTCCGCCCCACGGCAGGAGCGTGTAGGTCCTAATACCCGTGGCCACGCCGACGTTCCGTACTTCCCTGCCGTTGCCGAGCCCCCGGGCCTCCCAGGAGGGCGAGCTGATGACCGGCATGCTGTAGCTGGACATCCCCATCAGGTCGGTGCTGTCACCGTATTCGCGGATGGAGCAGGTCGAGTCCTGGAACTGCCCTGTGCTCGTTGTGCCGACGTCGGAAATGCCGCTGCGGCACTGCAGAGAGTCCGCATGCATGGCGCCCAGCACATGTCCGAACTCGTGCGTCATCACTGGATTCGTGAAGCCGCTGATTTTTGGCATCAGGACCCGGCCGCTGTTACCGCTGCTGCTGTAGGCGACGCCGAGGGCCCAGCCTCCCAGCCGCTCTGTCGGGACGAAGATGACCAGAGCCGTGTTGGTGCTGTAGGACCACTTCAACTCCGCGGTGATCGTGTTGATGACGTCCCAGTACGGTTGCGTGGACGTGGCCTTGGAAACGTGCCCGACCTTTGTCCATGCCGGCTCCACAGTCATGGAGACACGGCCGCCTGACATCGCCTTCCAGTAGTTGCTGGTGGCGGCTATGGCGCGCTTCCCCGCCTCAACGTCGACAATGCTGGTGCCAGTGTCAGCAAGTTTCGCGGTGACTAGCCTGACCTTGATGGGTGCGGTAGCCATTGTGCCGGCCTCGGTATCCAGGGCCAGCCCCTCCGGCGGACCGTCCATAGGGACGCCCGGCGCCGACTCGTATGAGTGGTGCTCGAAGTCTTCAGGGGATTCCACCGTCAGTGCGGTGCCCTCCGCTGCGGGATCCGACGCGGCAAACGTGGGGCTGGCCGGAAGCGAAACAAGTCCGGCGGCGAAGACCAGCAGCCCGGTCGCTGCGGCAATTGAACGGGAAAAAGAGCGCATGGAGTTCCTTATTGAGACCGAACCCTGGCTGAGACCTTGGGATGGAAGTGCACCGGCAGCCCCGCAGAACGCGGCGGCAGATGCTGAATCAGGCTACAGTCGGCAGCGCAGGGACGCCGTTAGATTTTGCGCAGTTTTCCCCAATGATTCGCGCAGCACCGGCGTGGCTTGGACGGCGCGCCGTCAGGTGCGCAGCAGCCCGGTGGTCCGGTAAGGAATGACCTCGCGGAGAAACATGCTGGTTGACGTACGAACGATCCCGGGGCACAGCCGAATCTCCTCCGAGACCCTGTAGAGATCATCCGGGCTCGTGGCCACTACCCTGATCAGCAGGTCTGTGTCCCCGGCAGGGGCATGGCACTCCAGCACTTCGGGAATCTCCCGGAGGGCTGCAATAGCCTCATTGAGGTGGCTCTGGTCCAGTTCGGCGCTGACCGCCGCGGCGACCCCCCGGCCCAGCGCGGCCGGAAGCACGCGGCTGCTGTTGGGCCGCAAGGCCCCCGACGCCGTCATCCGCTCCAGCCGGGACTGGACAGTCCCGCGCGCCAGGCCGAGACGTTGGGCGAGCACCATGATGGGGAGCCGCGGGTCCTCGTCCAGGGCTGCCAGGATCCGTCTGTCCGTCGAGTCCAGCTGCTGCAATATGATCACTTCCTACTGGTTCTGCCCCCCTGCAGTTGATCATTCTGACTACTGCTGCAAGTGCGCGTTGCGCCTACTGTAGGGCCTCTGCTCAAATAGTGGCAACAAGGCAACGGCTACCGCCGGAGCCCGAAGGCTTACAGGGCTCCGGCACACCACCCGGACTCTGGACGACGCTTCCCGCAAAGAAGCCGCCGCTGATTGACACTTGTTCACGCATCGTCATTCCGCAAGCAGTGCCGAACCTCCGCAGGCGGAACCGGCACGGCAAGAGCCCCTGAGCCACCGAGCCCCGGATTCTATCCGGACCGCACGGTAGCTGAGGGGCTCTTGTGGTGTTCGGCTTTAGGCTGGAGGGCATGACCCACGCCGGCCGTTTCGCCCCCAGCCCGTCCGGTGAGCTGCACGTCGGGAACCTGCGCACCGCCGTGTTGGCCTGGCTGTTCGCGAGGTCCACTGGCCGGCGCTTCCTCTTGCGGGTCGAGGACCTGGACCGTGCCCGCGCCGGTGCCGAGGCGCAGCAGTTGCGGGACCTGGCCGCGATAGGGGTGACATGGGACGGGCCCGTGGTCCACCAGACCGACCGTGGGCGCCTTTACCAGGAAGCGATCAGCAGGCTCGACGCTGCCGGGCTGACATACGAATGCTTCTGTACCCGCCGGGAGATTCAGGAGGCCCCGTCCGCGCCGCATGCGCCTCAGGGCGCCTACCCGGGAACCTGCCGGAACCTGTCCATGGCAGAACTCCAGGCTAAGCGGCATATCCGGCCTGCCGCCATCAGGCTCCGCTCCGCGGTGAACCACTGGATGGTGGAGGACGCGCTGCACGGGAGCTTTACCGGGGTGGTGGATGACTTCGTGCTGCGCCGGAACGACGGGGTCACGGCGTATAACTTGGCCGTCGTGGTGGATGATGCGGCGCAGGGCGTAGACCAGGTGGTCAGGGGCGATGACTTGCTGCCTTCCACCCCCAGGCAGGCATATCTCGCCTCTCTCCTGAATATTCCCGCGGTGGAATATGCTCACGTGCCCCTCGTGCTGAATTCCCGCGGCGTCCGGCTGGCCAAGCGTGACGGAGCGGTCACGCTCGCCGACCTCGCCGCCGTCGGGATCGCTGCCACCGAAGCGCGCCGGAGAATTCTGGTGTCGCTCGGCTTGCCCGGCGACGGCCTGGAAGCTGCGCTGCGCGTGTTCAGTCCGGCAATCTTGCCGCGTGAGGCGTGGGTCTGGCCGGGCGTGTAGCAGTAGCTGCCCCTCCCGCCGGCCGTTTCGACGGTTCCGTGCCAGCTAGACGTCGGCGAACGTCGAGTCAGCAGGGAACCGTCGAAGCGGCGGGCCCTGCTACACGCGGCCCAGGGCGTCGATGTCCTCGAGGAACTGCTCGTGCACCTCTTTGCTCACTGTGGTCCGAGTTTCGGCGACGGCATCAAGGTAATCCTGGGTCGCGGGTCCTTTGCGGACAGCATCGCGGACGGCAACGGTGCCTCCGGACGCCAGCCCGCCGTCGTCGTACACTGCCTTCTCCAAAGCGCGCTGGGAGGCGCTGCGTGCCGCGAACTCGATATCTGCCGGGGAGAAACCCTCGGTGCGGTCGACAAGCAGCTCGACGTCTACGTCATCCACGACGGTGGCCGGGATGAAGCGCTGCCACATGGCTTCGCGGGCCTGGCGGTCTGGCAGGCCGATGGGGATGACGTAGTCGAAGCGGCCGTGGCGCAGGAACGCCGAGTCGAGCGCACGGATGAAGTTGGTGGCGCAGACCAGCAGCCGCCCGGGCTGTTCACGGAAAGCCGGGATGATTTTGAGGAGCTCATTGGTGACGCCCTGCAGCGGCGACGGAGGCTCGCCGGACCGCTGGGCCGCGATTTCCTCCACCTCGTCGATGAAGACCACGGCATGCTCGAGCTCGGCAATCTCCAGGAATGTTTCCCGAAGCGCGCCGGCCAGGCCCTTGGGGTCGGAAGCCAGCCGGGAGGGGAACACCTCCACGAAGGGCCACTCCAGTCGCGAGGCGATCGCCTTCGCGAAGGTCGTCTTGCCCGTGCCGGGCGGACCGAACAGCACGACGGCACGCGGCGGCACCACGCCGTACTCATCAGCGAGGTCGGCCTCCGCCAGGGGGAGGACCAGGCGGCGCTCCAGTAGTTCCTTCTCGCGGCGCATGCCGGCCACGTTTTCCCACAGGTCCCGTGCGAGGACCCGGCCGCCGAGCAGGCTGAGCGGCTCGAGTTCCTGGCGCTGCACGGGAATGGTCCGCTCGAAGTAGCGCAGGTTCTTCTTCAGCAGGAAACCCTGGCTCAGGAAGGCTTCCACCCGGGTCTCCGATTCGGGCATGAGGGCCGAGAGTTTGTTCAGCCCGAGCGGGGCCATCCGGTTTTCGACGCCGGCCAGCAGCGAGGTGCCGATTCCGCGGCCACGGTATTCCGGAAGGGTCGCGAGGAAGACGATCCAGCCCTGGTCATGGGCGGCGCGGCCGACGGCGGCACCCACTACGAGGTCTCCCTGCACGGCCACCACGGCGTGGTCCTTCTCGCAGGATGCCAGCACCTCGGAGAGCGCGTAGACGGGTTCGACGTTGTTGGCCTTGAGCGACTCCCAGAGGTGCAGGATGCCGTCCAGGTCCGACGTGTGAAAATCCCTGATCCGCCAGTTGGTCATGAGGTTTCTCCTGTTGTGGTTCGTCGCTGAGCCAGGCTGAGGTGCTCTGCTGAGCATAGGGGATCGCGCCCCCGCACGGGGTTGCGGGGGCGTTGCGTTACGGGACGGTTAGACGGAGCTCAAGTGGTCGACGGAGCTCAAGCGTCGGGCTGTCTGTGGCCCTTCGAGCCCTTCCACAGATGGTGGGTGCGGTGGCTGCCGTCTGTGTGAACCACCAGCACGGGGCAGTCAGCGTGTGAGACGCACGCCGAGCTCACCGATCCCAGGTGCATGCCGAGGAACCCGCCGTGGCCGCGCCGTCCCACAACCAGCATCGCAGCACCTGCCCCGGCCTCGACGAGCTTTGCCGGCGCCGGTCCACGAATCAGGTCCTGGGTGATGCCCTCAGGAGTGTCGGAACCAAAGGCCTTGTCGAGGGTTTCGGCCAGGGTTTTCGCCGCTGCCGTCTCGAACGCCTCGAAGTCCGGCGGAACATAGCCGGCATACATTTGCGGGAAGTCCCAGCACGCGACCACGTGGACCCTGGCATCGAGGGCGGGCGCCAGCCGCGCCGCCAGGCGCAGTGCCTGTATGGACGATTCCGAGCCGTCGACGCCGACGACTACTTTTCCTTCCGTTGCCATCACTGTTCTCCTTCGACGTGTTGATCCTCCGGGGCCCCGTGCGCATGCAGCCGAACCTTTTCCAACCGGGCCGCTTCCAGCCGCATGCCGGCTGCCGCGGCATCACCAAACCGGGCGTCAATCTGCACCACGTCCCGGCCCTCCCGCTGCAGGAGGCTGGCTGCTACCGCGGCACGGTATCCAGAGGCGCAGTGGACCCAGAGCCGGCCTTTCGGCAGTTCGCCGAGCCGGCCCAGCAGCTCGTGCAGCGGCACGTTCACAGCTCCGGAGACATGGGACTTGGCATACTCATCCTCCCGCCGGACGTCCAGGACCGTGTCTCCTGCAGGCTTTTCATGCATCACTGCCGCCCAGTCAACCCGAGGGTACGAAGCCACCGGAGCGCCGGGCGCGAGTGTTGCCGGGTCCGTTCCGATGGCGGCGCCGGGCCGGTCAATGCCGATGCGGGAGAGGTCGCGGATGGCGCTCTGCACGTCGTCCCGGCTGCCCACCAGCGTCAGCTTCTCCCCCCAGGGCAGGACCCAGCCTAGGTAGGAGCTGAACGACGATCCCGAGCCGTATTCGAAGCTCACGGTGCCCTTTAGATGGCTGCTGGCGAACGCTATGCGGCGGCGCAGGTCCACCACCCATTCGCCCCTGGCCAGCCGGCCGGTCAGTTCCTCAGGATCCAGCGGTTCGGGCAGGCCCAGGTCTGCCTCCCGCGGGCCGGTGAAGTTGATCGGTGCCATGTGGGCGTAATAGGAGGGATAGGCCGCGAGGTTTGCGAGGAGTTCAGCGACGAAGTGGTCCGGATCGGGATCCTTGAGCGCGTGGTTGACCTCGAGCTGCTCACCGATGGTGGAGGCCGTGGCGGAAGTCGATGGTCCCACCGAGCAGAACGATCCGAATCCGTGGGTGGGGAACAGGCCGGCTTCCGGTCCGGCCTCATCGGCGAGGCGGCGCACCGACGCGTACTGGTCCCTCGTCAGCCCGTCAGTATCCCCGGGTCCGAGCAGGTCCGTCCGACCCACCGACCCGTACAGCAGGCTGCCCCCCGAGAATACAGCCTGCTTTCCATCATCGGATGTGACGATATAGGACAAATGGGTGTGCGTATGGCCGGGAGTGGCCAGGGCGCGGAGGGAAAGACGGCCGATCTGCAGGGTCTGGCCGTCCGAGATGGGTTCCCGCTCGAAGCCGACTGCGTCTGCAGCGTTGACCAGGTACTTTGCGCTATGGGCACGGGCGAGGACCAGTCCGCCGGTGAGGTAGTCGTTGTGGATGTGGGTCTCGGCAACGTGGGTGATGCGCACTCCCGCCGCGCTCGCCGCTTCCTCGATCCGGTCGGTGTCCCGCTGTGCGTCAATCACCAGGGCCACGTGGCCGTCGTGCACCAGATAGCTGCGGTCCCCGAGCTGCGGGGTTTCGATGACGACGACGTCCATGCATCCGCTTCCTTTCAAGGCAGCGATCCTGGATGTGGATTCATAAGCCGTGCAGATCTGCACCACTTTGCCCGGCTTCCCGCAATGCAGGCCCGGGTGGATGCAGGCGGGGTGTCCGCGGACGCTTGGAAGTGGTGCAGAAATGCCGGTGGTGGTCTTGCGGGGTCAGACCTTCAGGGGGACGGGGTGAACCTCGTCCGCGCGGTGGCCTGCGCGCTCGTGAATGCGCTGCACCGCGTCTGCGGAAGGCGCCTCGGAGAGGCAGTAGACAAGTCCTGATTCGGGGTCTGCCCAGGCGCTCTTGAAGTTGACCTTTTCCTCGTCCTGAATAGCGAGATCGGCATTGTGAGCTGCCAGCAGGTCCTCCTTGGTAATCCCCTTCATATTGTGGTGGACATCCATGAATTCCGGCATGATGACGCTCCCTACGTTGATTCGTCGTTGAATACCCGGGATGAGGCTGACGGTAGACCCGGGCGGTGCGCCCGTCAAGAGGACCTGAACCTGCTTAAAAGCAGTACGACGGCGGCACGTCCGGTTCCGTGGGGACAGAACCGGACGCGCCGCCGTCGTACTCTTCGGCCCTGCTTTCAAGCCTTCCGGACCTTCCGGATCAGGCGCGAACGGACACTTGGCGCCCTTAGGAGCGGGGCCTCAAGTGTCCGTTCGCACCTCACAGGAGGGGTCAGATGCGGTCGGCTCCGCCCGGGCCGGGGCGGTTGGCGATGACGGGGGACATGCCGGTGAAGCCTTCGCGGGTTTGGGCGATGTCGTGGATTTGTTTGCGGCAGGCGTACCAGCCGGCGGTCATGAGGGCGCAGGCGACGAGGGTGACGAGCAGGGTCAGGGGGGAGTCGATGAAGACCATGACCAGCACGCCGAGGAGGAAGAGCAGGGAGAGGTAGCCGGTGTAGGGGGCGCCGAACATGCGGAAGGAGGGGCGTTTCAGCCAGCCCTTGTCGGCCCAGCGTTTGAGCTGCATTTGGCACAGCACGATGGTGGCCCAGGTGACGATGATGCCTACGGAGGCGACGTTCAGGACGATTTCGAAGGCCTGGGAGGGGACGAGGTAGTTTAGCGGCACGCCGAGCAGGGACACTCCGGCGGTGATGGCGATGCCGCCGTAGGGGACGCCTGCTTTGTTCATGCGCTGGGCGAATTTGGGGGCGGAGCCGGCGACGGACATGGAGCGCAGGATCCGGCCGGTGGAGTAGAGCCCGGCGTTCAGGGAGGACAGGGCCGCGGTGAGCACGACGAGGTTCATGATGACGTCCACGCCCTGGATGCCGATGGAGCCGAAGAAGGTCACGAAGGGGCTGACGCCTTTTTCGTAGGAGGTGTAGGGCAGCAGCAGGGCCAGCAGGATCACGGAGCCGACGTAGAACACCGCGATGCGGAAGACCACGGAGTTGATGGCTTTGGGCATGATCTTTTCGGGGTTTTCGGTTTCGCCGGCGGCGGTGCCGACGAGTTCGATGGAGGCGTAGGCGAACAGCACGCCCTGCATCAGGATGATCATGGGCAGCAGGCCGGTGGGGAAGATCCCGCCGTTGTCGGTGATGAGGCTGAAGCCGGTTTCGGCCCCGGGGACGGGGGTGCCGAAGATGACGAAGTAGGTGCCCACGATCAGGAACGCGACCAGGGCTGCGACCTTGATCAGGGCGAACCAGAATTCCATCTCGCCAAAGACTTTCACGGAGACGAGGTTCAGGCACAGCACGATGACGAGTGCGATCAGCGCCCAGGCCCATTGCGGCACGGCGGCGATCCAGGGGACGTAGTTGCCGAAGAAGTTCATGTACAGGGCTGCGGCGGTGATGTCCACGATGGTGGTGGTGGCCCAGTTGATCCAGTAGAACCAGCCCGAGACGAACGCGGCCTTCTCGCCGTAGAACTCGCGGGCGTAGGAGACGAACGAGCCCGAGGAGGGCCGGTGCAGGACCAGCTCGCCCAGGGCGCGCAGGATCAGGAACGCGAAGAACCCGCACACCGCGTAGGCGATCACGAGGGAGGGGCCCGCGGCGTTCAGGCGCCCGCCGGCGCCCAGGAACAGGCCGGTGCCGATCGCACCGCCGATCGCGATCATCTGGATCTGCCGCGGCTTCAGGCTCTTGTGGTAACCCTTATCCTCGGCGTGCAGGAGGGTCTCGGTGGCATGCGCCTGCGCCGGGACCGTGTGGTCCGTGACGGCCGTCGGGCTAGCAGTGCCCTGTTGGGAATTGGACATGGGGATCCTTTGGTTTCCGGTTTCCGGGTGGGGTGGGGCGTTACTTGCTGAGGTTGGCCAGGCGCTCGGGGCTGAGGAGCTCCTGGAGCTGCTCTGCCGTGAGGAGGCCGTGTTCAAGGACGAGTTCGGCGACGCCCCGGCCGGTGGCAAGGGCTTCCTGGGCGATGGCTGTGGCAGTGGCGTAGCCCAGGTGCGGGTTCAGCGCGGTGACCAGTCCGATGGACTGTTCCACCGTGAGGCGGAGCCGTTCAGTGTTGGCGGTGATGCCCCGGACGCACCGTACCGTAAGGGTGCGGCAGGCGGCCTCGAGGTGGGAGATGCTCTTATGCAGGCTGTGCACGATGATGGGCTCGAAGGCGTTGAGCTGCAGCTGCCCGGCTTCGGCGGCCATGGTGATGGTGACGTCGTTGCCGATGACTTCGTAGGCCACCTGGCTGACTACTTCCGGGATCACCGGGTTGATCTTGCCGGGCATAATGGACGATCCGGACTGGACGGCGGGAAGATTGATCTCGCCGAGCCCGGCGCGGGGACCGGAGGAGAGCAGGCGGAGGTCATTGCAGATCTTGGAGAGCTTGACGGCTACGCGCTTGAGCACGCCGGAGAGGTGGACGAACGCGCCGACGTCCTGGGTTGCCTCGATGAGGTCGACGGCGGTCACGAGCGGCAGGCCGGTGATCTCGGCAAGATGCCGGCAGGCGGTTTCAGCGTAGCCGGCGGGGGCATTGAGGCCGGTGCCGATGGCTGTGGCGCCGAGGTTGATCTCGTGGATGAGCAGGTCCGCCTCGGCCAGCCGCAGCCGGTCCTCACCAATGGTCACCGCATAAGTGCCAAATTCCTGGCCCAGTGTCATGGGGACGGCGTCCTGCAGCTGGGTGCGCCCCATCTTCACCACAGCGCGGAACTCCAGTGCCTTTTCCGCGAAGGCGTCTTCCAGCTCGGTCAGGGCTTCGAGGAGTTCCCGCGCGGCGAAGATAGTGCCAAGCTTCACGGCGGTGGGGTAGACGTCGTTGGTGGACTGGCTGAGGTTCACGTGGTCATTAGGGTGCAGCCGCGCGTAGTCACCCTTGGGGTGGCCGAGGATTTCCAGGGCGCGGTTGGCGATGACCTCGTTGGCGTTCATGTTCGACGACGTACCGGCGCCGCCCTGGATGACGTCCACCACGAACTGGTCATGGAGCTGGCCGTTTAGAACGTCCTTGCATGCCTGCTCAATGGCGGCAGCGCGCTCAGCGTCCAGCAGCCCCAGTTCCAGGTTCGTCCGGGCGGCGGCCATCTTCACTGCCGCCAGGCCGCGGACCAGGTGCATGTTGGTGGAGAGCGGCTGTCCTGTGATGGGGAAGTTCTCCACCGCCCGGAGCGTGTGGACGCCCCAATAGGCGCCCGCGGGGACGTCGCGGTCACCCAGCAGGTCATGCTCGGACCTGACGTGCAGGTCTTGCGCGTCCGGGAGGGTTTGGGTTTCGGTCATGTGCAGTCCTTAGTTGGCGTCGTTGGCAGGGACAGAGCGAGGAAAATCAAGGGCCTGGAGCAGGCCGACAGGCTTGCCGCCCCCCAGGACAATGCCGGCGGCGATGTCCTGGAGCGGTGCTGTGTCGACGTCGAGCACCTCCAGCGCGCGGACGGTGACCGGCATGCGCGCCCGGTCCCCGCCGTCGGAAATCTTGATGACGACGCCCCGGCCGTCCGGCAGACCTACCGCCTGGATGCCCTCAAAGCCGTCCTTTGCGAGGAGGCCGGGCATGCGGCGCATGAGCTCGGTGACGTCGCGGTCTTCGCCGGCAACCATCGCCGGGTGGCGCCGCATCGCATGTGCGACGGCGGCT
Source organism: Arthrobacter sp. D1-17 (assembly GCF_054130535.1). Lineage (NCBI taxonomy): Bacteria > Bacillati > Actinomycetota > Actinomycetes > Micrococcales > Micrococcaceae > Arthrobacter > Arthrobacter sp. D1-17. The sequence goes on from NZ_CP096382.1 coordinate 174,423, forward strand.
TCCGGGCTTTGGGTGGCGGCTGGAGTGGTGCCGGAGGTGCCTTCCAGAAATCCAGTCGCGGCGAGCCGGCCGAAAGCGCGGGCCATTCCCGCCAGTGTCAGGGCGAAGAGCGGGGTCCCGCAGCCGTCGGTGCTGATGCCGGCAGGCTCCTCGCCGGTCAGGTCCGCCACGGCTGCGGCGACAAGCTGCTGCAGGGGATGGGACGGGTCCAGATAGCCCTGCACCGGCCAGCCGTTGATTACGCAGGTGGCGGCCATCGCGGCATGCTTGCCTGAGCAGTTCTGGGTGATCCGGGTGGCCCGCCCGCCGGCGCGCAGCCAGTCCTCGCGCTCAAGGATGCCGTAGGGCAGGTCGGTGCTGTTCTCGAGGGCCGCGTCCGTGAGCCCGTGCATTTCCAGGATTCGGGCGGCACCGTCGCGGTGTTCGGCAGCTCCCGAGTGGCTTGCGGCAGTGAGGGCCAGCAGGTCCGCCGGAAGGTCCAGCCCGGCCCGGACCAATGCCACGGCCTGCAGCGGCTTGAGTGAGGACCGCGGATAGAAGGCTGCCGCCGGCTCGCCGGCGGAGAGCAGGATGCTGCCGTCCGGTGCGGTGGCGACGAGCGAGCCGTAATGGATGCTTTCCACGAGGCCGTCACGGGTCTGGACGGCAAGCGGTTCGTGCTGAGGGAGGCGGGCGGCGGAAGAGGCAGCGTCTGCGGGCGCGGTGAACGGGGGGCTTGCGGGCATGGCGGGGGAGGGCATGGAGTCCTAGGGTGATGGGTTGCTGCTGGCGTTTACTGCTTGAGGATGGAGTCGAGGGCGTCGCCGACTGCGCGCAGGTGATCGCTCATGGCGGCACTGGCCTCCGCGGCTGAGCCGGTCTCGATGGCAGCGAGGATGCGCTGGTGTTCCATGTTTGAGGCGTGCTGGCGGTCTTCCGTGACCATGTTCAGGGTTTCGGACTGGTGGGTGAGGGCGTCCCTGATGTCTGCAACCACGCTTTCGAAGACTTTGTTGCCACTGGCGCGGGCGATGGCCGCGTGGAAGCCGGAGTCGAGCACCACCCAGGCTTCGGGATCGGTTTCGACGGCCATTGACGCCACCATGGCGCGCAGGATGTCCAGGTCATCGGCAGTGCGGCGTTCGGCTGCCAGGCCGGCGGCGGGGATTTCGATATGCGGACGTGCCTCATTCAGGTCGCGGGCGGAGAACTGGCCCAGGACCAGATCGTTTGCGACGTGGTCGGCGACGACGAAGGTGCCGCGGCCGGTGCGGGTGACGGTCAGGCCCAGGGCGTTGCAGGACCGCAGAGCTTCGCGGATTACAGAGCGGCTGACGCCGTACTCCTGTGCGAGCGCCGCCTCGGAATTCAGCTTGTCGCCGACCGCAACCTTCCCGGATTCGATGTCGCCCCGGATAGCGTTAAAGACAGCTTCGGCGGCGCTTAGGCGGGCGAGTGGCAAAGGAGCCGCTCCTTGCTGTCCGGCTGTCCGGCTGTCTGACAGGTTCACGATTAAGAATATGGCACGGGTCACACAAGGCTGTCAAATAACCGCGGCAGCGGATATGGGGTCCGCCCAACTTTCGGAACGTTCGTGCCGGATGATCCCTTTGCACAGAGCACCAAACGTTTTAGACTGTTGTCCTGCTGATATCGGTACGATCGTTCCTATTCTTTGGAGGGCAGAGTGGTTGCCTCCTTTCCAGAAGCCCTCGGTGCAGAAGTCCGCGCCCGCAGAGCCGCGCTGCGGCTGAACCAGCAGGACGTTGCGGACATGGCCGGAGTCTCCGAACGCTTCGTCCGGTTCGTGGAGCAGGGCAAGCCAAGCATCCAGCTGGACTCGCTGCTGGCCGTTCTGGAAACACTCGGCCTGGAGCTGAGGCTCGGCACCAGGTCCAGGGACGCCGCCCACGCGACGGTGCCCCAGCCGCCGCCGGCGCGGCCGTCACCCCAGCCGCCGGCCGCCCCGCCGTCGTCCCCGCAGGCGAAAGCCGGCCAAAAAGTCAGCAGCAGCCCGGGGGACAACCGGCCATGAGGCACCGCGTCGCCGATATCTACAAGCAGGGCGTGCTCGCGGCACGCTTGGAACGGCACGAGGGCGGCACCAGGTTCAGCTATGTGCCGGCCTATCTGCAGAGCGGCCGCCCCGCCGTCGCGAGTTCGCTGCCGCTGTCACCGGAACCGGTGATCTCCGGGGCAGGGGCAGCCCCGCCGTACTTCACGGGGCTGCTCCCCGAGGGGCGCCGGCTGAACGCGCTGCGCCGGTCCATCAAGACCAGCGCCGACGACGACCTTTCCCTCCTGATCGCCGCGGGCGGCAACCCTGTCGGCGACGTGCAGATCGTGGGGCACGGCGAGCTGCTGGACCCGGAGGAGCACGCGGTGGAGGTGGACCCGCGAAAGCCCGTGGACTTCGACGAGCTGCTGGGGGACTCGGGCCTGATCGACCCGGTGGCGCTCGCGGGTGTGCAGGACAAACTGTCCGCGGGAATGATCTCCATGCCGGTGGCCAGTGCGGGCCGGCGGTTCATCCTAAAGCTCAATGCCCCGGAGTTCCCGCACGTGGTGGAGAACGAGTTCATCATGTTCCGGTATGCGGCCAGGCTGCGGATTCCGTTGAGCCGGGTGCAGCTGATGCGGGACGTTGCCGGCCGGCCTGGGCTGCTGGTGGAGCGGTTCGACCGGGTGCCGTTGGTGGGAGGGCCAGGTGACGGTGACCGCGTGGCCCGCCTGGCCGTCGAGGACGGAGCGCAGGTGCTGAAGCTGTATCCGGCCGACAAGTACAACGTTGGTTTTGGGACGGTGTGCCGTGCCCTCGCCGAATACTGCGCCGCGCCGCTGCCTGCGCTGCGGAACCTGGCCATCCAGGTGGCTTTCGCATGGCTCAGCGGCAACGGTGACCTGCACGCGAAGAACGTGTCTATGGTGCAGCAGCCGCAGGGGGAATGGTCCATCGCCCCCGTGTACGACATCCCCTCCACGGTGGTTTACGGGGACAGGACTCTCGCCCTGACGCTCGGCGGCAAGCGTAACGGCATCTCGCGGAAGCACTTCGTGGGCTGGGCCATTGGCCTGGGGCTGACCGAACGCGCCGCGGTCCAGGCGGTGGAGCTCGCACTGAAAGCGGCAGGCCCGCTGCTTGCGGATTTGGAGGCCGGGACCGCGTTCGGACCAACAAACGACGACGGCGGCTCGCCATTTCCGGACATGGTCACCAGAGCGTGGGTCAAGGAGCTCAGGCACCGGCGGAGGCTGCTGGAGGGGTGAGCCACGCTCCCAAGGAGCCGCGCTCAAGTGAGCCACGCCGTGAGGCAAGCCGCCCTCCCGGGTGTGCTCGCGCCGTCGTCCTCTTCTGCAGGGATTAGAGGTGCTGGATGCCCGCCCGCTGCATCGCGTCCTTGTAGATGGCCACGCTCTTGGTGAGGAGCTCTTCCTGCTTGGCTTCGGAAACAGCAAAGGCCCGCCCGCCGAGCGCGCTGGCCTTGTAGATTTTGATGCCGCTGTTTTTCAGTGAGTAATGGTAGGTCTTCTCGAAGAGGGTCAGGAACGTCGCGGCGTCTGTGCCGTGGGCGATGATGGCGGAGACACGTTTGTTGATTTTCAGGAACTGGCGGAAGGGGCGCAGCCCGTCGGTCTTCTCCTGGACACTGAGTGCGGACGGCATGTCCGGGTCGCGCACCCAGGGGTAGGCGTTCCATGGCATGACGTAACGCGGGTCAAGCTCCGCGAGGTCGTAGATCTGCGTGGCCCGGCGCGCGGCTTCGTCATCATTGAAATGAGATACGAACCCCGACTCGGTGCCCTTGCCCGGACTGACGTGCAGGCTCACGATCCGGCATTCGTCCTCGTCGTGGATCGGGTCGATGTAGGGAACGACGGATCCCGGCTTCTTTTCCATGAGTTCGTCGCACAGCTGCGTCACTGCAGCGATGTTCGGTTCCTGTAGCAGGGCCTTTTTTTCGTCCCAGTCAATCGTCACGATCTCTCCCTCTGCAGCAAGGCGTCCAGAATCAGGCGTCTTGTTCCACTGTACGCTTTTGGCGGTTGGGGTGCGCGGGGAGATTCGTTCTGCTGCTTCGGCAGGCCTTCTGCCAGTTCCCGGTGAGCTTGCCGACGAGCGTTAATCGTACCGGAGGGCCTGGCGGAGATCCTTGTGCCCGTCAGGCCCCTCGCGGTGACCGGCAGCTGTGGGTGATCTGTCCCGGTGCCGGCGGCTTAGTGAACCTGAGCCGGGTTCAGTTTCAGCCGCCGCAGCAGCTGGGCGTTGAGGGCGACCACGATCGTGGAGGCTGACATCAGCACCGCGCCCGCCGCCGGGGAGAGCACGACGCCGGCGAAGGCCAGGACACCTGCTGCGAGCGGGACGGCGAGGATGTTGTAGCCGGTGGCCCAGATCAGGTTCTGCCACATCTTCCGATAGCTGGCGCGGGACAGGTCCACCATGGAGAGCACGGCCCGGGGGTCATTGCCGGCCAGCACAACTCCCGCCGACTCCATGGCGACGTCGGTTCCCGCTCCGATGGCGATACCAACCTCTGCCCTGGCAAGGGCGGGGGAGTCGTTGACGCCGTCGCCGACCATGGCTACTTTCAGCCCGCGGTGCTGCAGCTCGGTGACCTTCTTGTCCTTGTCGGCGGGCAGGACTTCGGCGAAGACCTCATCGATGTTCAGTTCGTCGGCGACCGCCTGGGCGACCTGCCGGGCATCGCCGGTGATCATGGCCACCTTGATGCCCCGCTCCTGGAGGGCGGCCACCGCCTGGCGGGACTCGGGCCGGATGGCGTCTTCGAGGCTGACGGCGCCGAGTACCTTGCCGTCCGCCAGGACGTGGAGCACGGCCGCGCCGCGGTCCCTCCACGCCCGGGTTGTTTCCGCCAAGGCAGGAGGTTCGCTGACGGCCAGCTCCCGCAGCAATGCCGGTCCGCCGACCTGCAGGGCCCGGCCGGCAACGCTTGCGCGGACGCCCCTGCCCGTCATCGAGTTAAAGTCTGATGCCCGGGGGATGTCCAAGGCCTGGTTCTTGGCGGCGCGCACGATCGCTCGCGCAACAGGGTGTTCGCTGTCCGATTCGACCGCCGCGGCCAGCGCCAGCAGCTCCTCCTGGCTGGTGCCATCGACGGCGGCGGCGTCCATCAGTTCCGGTTCACCCTTGGTAAGGGTGCCGGTCTTGTCGAACAGCACGACGTCGACGGTGCGCATGCGCTCCAGCGCCATCCGGTTCTTGATCAGTACGCCGGCGCGGGCTGCGCGCTCTGTGGAGATCGCGATCACGAGCGGGATGGCCAGGCCGAGGGCGTGCGGGCAAGCGATCACCAGGACGGTGACCGTGCGGGTTACCGCCTCCGGAAGGCTGCCCAAGAGGGTCCAGGCGATGAATGTCAGGACACCCACCCCGGCTGCAAAGTAGAAGAGGAATGCGGCGGCCCGGTCCGCCAGGGCCTGCGCCCTTGAGGACGAGGCCTGGGCCTCTGCCACCAGGCGCTGGATGCCCGCCAGCGCAGTGTCATCGCCGACGGCGGTGATCCGGACCCGGACCGTGTTGTCCGTTGCTATGGTGCCCGCGACCACTGCATCCCCGGCCGAGCGGGGCACCGTTTTAGACTCGCCGGTGATCATGGACTCGTCGAACTCGGCCTGCCCGTCGGTTATGGTGCCGTCCGCCGGCATCCGCGCACCCGAGCGGACCAGCACCACGTCCCCTGCCCTAAGCGCGGAGACGCTGACCGTTTCGGTGCCGGTGTCGGTAATCCTTTCCGCTTCGTCCGGCAGCAATGCCGCCAAGGCGTCGAGGGCACCCTGGGCGGAGCCGAGGGCGCGCATCTCGATCCAGTGGCCCAGGAGCATGATGGCCACGAGCAGGGCAAGCTCCCACCAGAAGTCCAGGTCAAAGCCGCCGATGCCCAGGGTGGTTACCCAGGACGCGATGAATGCGACCGTGATGGCCATGCCGATCAGCAGCATCATGCCGGGGCGCCGCGCCTTGAGTTCGCTCAATCCGCCCCGGAGGAACGGCTGGCCCCCGTAAAGGAAGATCACCGTCCCGAGGACCGGCGGTATCCACGTCGACCCTGGGAACCGGGGCGCGGTGTAGCCGAGTAAGTGCCCAAACATGGGACTGAAGAAGACGACGGGGACGGACAGGGCCAGGGTCAGCCAGAACCTGTCCTTGAACATGGCCGTGCTGTGCCCGGCGTGCTGGCCATGCGTATGTACAACGTGGTCGTCGTCCAGCTGATGACCGGTGTGGCCGTGGCCCTGTTCTTGGTGGCCGTGTTCTTCGTGGGCGTGTCCGGCGGAGGAGCGGGACTCCGCCAGCCCGAGGTCCTTCTGTGAATCACGCATGTCAGTTCCATTCCTCGAAAACGGGTAGGGCGCTGGGGTTGAACGGCTGTGACGGGGAGGGCATCCCCTGGACATACCACTTCACTGACAACACTGAAAAGATACCCCCGGGGGGTATCTTGAGTCAAGGGGCGATTCTTGTCGCGGCAGAAGAAATTCGGACGCAGAGCACGCTCACACGGAAGTGGCCGCCCGGGCTACCCCCTGGGCGGGCACTTCAGCTTCCGGGTGTCCACCTACTCGTGCTGCCCCTGCGTCTCTTCCTCGGTTTTGTGCCGGGCGTCCTGCAGGTGCTGCTCCAGCTTCGCTTCGGCATCCCGGCGGCGGTAGCCAATGGCCCTTGCCTGGGCAGCAGTGGGATGGCGGTGCTCCCGTTCCCACGCGTGGTCATTCACTCCGGTTGCTGGAACGGAATCGTCGTCGCGGGCGCTGCGGTTTTCGCTCATATCGGATGATCTCACAGGCTTCCACCAGAAGTCAGGCCGCCTTGTGCGGCCATGATCGCGCACCGCGTGTCCTCTGCCACCAGGTCTGTATTTATTGCGCTTGCCGCTTTCAGTCCTGAGGCGGCTGCCGTGATGACCTGCGCCTCTGGATCCGTGATGTTACCCGCGGCCCACACGCCGGCTATGGGGGTTCCTCCGCTTTCGTCGGTCTTCACATGTTGATTGGAGGCGTGGCCGGGATCATGTTCCTGCAGGCCGAGCGACTGCAGCAGGGGCGACTCTGTGATCGGCTTTGGACTGACCGCCAAGGCCCCGCAGGGAACCAGCCGGCCTGATTCCAAAATCACACCGGTGAGCGCGTCCTCAACGATATGAAGGGCTTTCACCCTGCCCTCAATGATCCTTATGGACCGGGCTGCGAGCTGTTTGCGCTCCACGTCGCTTGGTTCAGGCATGGTGTGCTGGAAAAGAGTGACGTCCTCGGCCCACTGCCGAAACAATAGCGCCTCCTGCACTGCCGCCGGTTCTGTGGCCAAAACGCCTACGGCCCGGTCCTGAAGGTCCCAGCCGTGGCAGTACGGGCAGTGCACCACATCCCGGCCCCACCGCTCCTTAACCCCCGCCACGTCGGGCAGCTCGTCGCCGAAACCGGAAGCAATTAACAGCCTGCGCGAGGTCAGCGACCGCCCGTCCTGCAGGCGCACCGTGAATTCTCCCGCGTTGCCGCTGGCCGCGACCGCCGTGCCTTCAATGAACTCCCCGCCCCGGCCATGGAGTTCCTCCCGGCCTGCGGCAAGCAGTTCCAGGGGTGACGTTCCCTCGCGGGACAGGAAGCCATGCACGGCGGACGATGCAGCATTCCGGGGGCTCCCGGCGTCGACGACCAGCACAGAACGGCGTGCGGAGGCGAGAGTGACAGCTGCACTCAACCCGGCGGCTCCGCCACCAATAACGATAACGTCATAGACGTGATGCTGGTTCTCGGGCATATGCACTCCGTCGGGTTCACCCCCGGAACCGCATGGACTTCACCGCCATGGTTTTCCGGAGAGGGGGCGATCGGGGACGGACTCTGCATACCGCCAGAACAACATCATAAGCACGCTTAGTAGTGCATGCAAAAGGGGTGGGGGATCAGGCCGAGCCCGGCGGCTTGACAAGCTTCAGCTCACGGACCGGCGCCGGCGAACCTCGATCTGGCCGTCATTTGCCCGCGTTTCGTAGCTGGGCTGCGGGTTGCTTGCGGGCCCGCGGACTATCCCGCCGTCCTCGAGCCGGAACGTGCTTCCGTGCCAGGGGCAGGTGACGCAACCGGCCTCGATGTTTCCCTCTTCCAGAGGGCCGCCCATGTGGCTGCAAACGCTGTCCAGCGCCAGAAATCTGGAGCCCGCACGGTGCACCAGAACGGTTACCTTGCCGGCGTCCACTTTCCGGTGCTCGCCGTCGGCGAGTTCCGATTCCGCCAGGACAGCCGTCCACTCCTTCGGCCCCGCCCTGCCGGCCGTTTTGTTGATGTTGACTGCGTTGCTGTAGCTGAGATGGCCGCCCAAGAACCCGCCAAACATCAGAATGCCGAAGCCCGCCAGCCCCAGGATTTTCCCGACCGACCGGCTGCCCTTGGCCCGCGCAACTGCTGATGAGGTGAAGAGGCACAGCGCCGTGCTGTTCGCCAAGGCATGAACCGTGCCCACCCTGCGCGCTTTCCCCGTCGTGTCCGACCAGTCATTGAGCCCTGAGGCAGCGGTGGGAATGGCTGTCGCAATTCCCACCGCCACGAGGATGTCGGCAGCAGGCTCGGAATCTTTCCCGCCTATCGAGTCCAGCACGGTCGACATGCTCCACGCCCCAATAGGCAAGTCGGTCATGATTGGATGCAGGGGATGTCCGATGGGTGTCCCGCTCAGCAGGTTGCGGACGAACTGCGGCTGCACCGCCTGTCCCACAACCTTTGAAACGGAGGATGCGACCCCGTCGAGGCGGTCAAATCGTTCAATGGCATCCACTAAGGCAAGCAACGGGTTCATGGCGGACTCCTTCGTCCCAGTCAGGAATGCAACATCAGTTCATTCGGGTACGGGAAGCAAACAGGGCCGGCCGCGAAATAGGCGGCCAGCCCTGTAAGGACGGCGGTTACCGGTGGGCGTAGGTGAGGCAGTCGGCGTTGTCGCGGCCGGGGCCCACGTGTACCTCGGAGGCTCCGCACATGAGGTGGTCGTTGTGGACGCATTCGGAGCGCTGGCAGGCTCCGACGTCGGCGAGGACCTTGGGGAGTCCGCCGTGGGAGCCGGTGTCGATGAAGGTGGCGCAGTGGGCATGGTTTTCGTCTCCGCCGACGGTGATGGCGGCGGCGTTGCAGTTGGTGTGGTCGTTGAAGGAACAGTTCGTTACGCTGCAGTCTGCGACGTGCGTTGTCATGGGAGATTCCTCCTGGTCCGGCTGCCCGGGACGGGCAGCGCCTTGGGTCCACGGTATGCCGGTCCGGGCCGATCAAAAAGACCCAATCATGTGCCCTAATTCGTCCCCGGCTCGCCTTCTCTGGACTCCTTCTCGCGGGACTCCATTCTCCCGGACGGGCTTATCCCGCGAGCAGGGTGCTGGCTTCCTGGCGGGTGGTTCCGGAGGATTCGATGTGGGCGAGTTCGGCGGGGATTTCCCGGCCTTTCTTGCGCATTGCGGTGGCCCAGAGCCGGCCGGCGCGGTAGGAGGAGCGGACCAGGGGGCCGGACATGACGCCGAGGAAGCCGATCTCGTCCGCTTCCTGCTGCAGGTCCACGAATTCCTGCGGCTTGACCCAGCGGTCCACCGGCAGGTGCCGTTCGGAGGGGCGCAGGTACTGGGTGATGGTGATCAGGTCGCAGCCGGCCTCGTGCAGGTCCTGCAGGGCTTCGGAGATTTCCTGGCGGGTCTCGCCCATGCCCAGGATGAGGTTGGATTTGGTGACCATGCCCAGGTTCCGTCCCTGGGTGATGACGTCCAGGGAGCGTTCGTAGCGGAACGCCGGGCGGATGCGCTTGAAGATCCGCGGCACGGTTTCGACGTTGTGGGCGAACACCTCGGGGGCCGAGTCGCAGATCGCGGCGATGTGGTCGGGTTTGCCGGAGAAGTCCGGGATCAAAAGTTCGACGCCGGTGCCCGGGTTCAGTTCGTGGATCTTGCGGACCGTTTCGGCGTAGAGCCAGACGCCCTCGTCGGCGAGGTCGTCGCGGGCGACGCCGGTGACGGTGGCGTAGCGCAGGGCCATGGTCTGCACCGAGCGGGCCACCTTGGTCGGTTCGAACCTGTCTACGGGGGAGGGCTTGCCGGTGTCGATCTGGCAGAAGTCACAGCGCCGGGTGCATTCGGAGCCGCCGATCAGGAACGTCGCTTCCTTGTCTTCCCAGCACTCGAAGATGTTCGGGCACCCGGCTTCCTCGCAGACGGTGTGCAGGCCTTCCTTCTTCACCAGGTTCTTGAGCTGGACGAACTCCGGGCCCATCTGGACCTTGGCCTTGATCCACTCCGGCTTGCGCTCCACCGGGGTGGCCGCATTGCGCTGCTCGATGCGCAGCATCTTCCGGCCTTCTGGTGCCAGTGTCACAGGAGAACTCCTTCGGAGATGAAATGCTTTTTCTTGTTATGGGACGTCGACAGCCGCAGCGGGGCGTGGCCCCGGGCTTCGACTAGCATGCGACGACGTTGACGGCGAGGCCGCCCATGGCGGTTTCCTTGTACTTATCGCTCATGTCCTTGCCGGTTTCGCGCATGGTGATGATGACCTCGTCCAGTGAGACGCGGTGGGTGCCGTCGCCCCAGAGCGCCATTTTCGCGGCGTTGATGGCCTTCGCCGCGGCGATCGCGTTGCGTTCGATGCAGGGCACCTGCACCAGGCCCCCGATCGGGTCACACGTCAGGCCCAGGTTGTGTTCCATCGCGATCTCCGCGGCGTTCTCCACCTGCGCCGGGGACCCGCCCATCACCTCGGCCAGGCCCGCGGCGGCCATCGAGGACGCCGACCCGACCTCGCCCTGGCAGCCGACCTCCGCCCCGGAAATGGACGCCTGTTCCTTGTACAGCACCCCGACCGCGCCGGCGGCGAGCAGGAACTTCACCACCACATCGTCCCGGTCGGCCTGGGTCGCCTGGTCCATGCCGGGGGCGTAGTGCAGCGCGTAATACAGCACCGCCGGGATGATGCCCGCGGCCCCGTTCGTCGGGGCGGTGACCACCCGCCCGCCCGAAGCGTTCTCCTCATTGACCGCCAGCGCGATCAGGTTCACCCATTCCTGCCAATACCGGCCGTCCCGGTCCGTGTCTTCCTTCAGCAGCCGCTCATGCCAGTCCGGGGCGCGGCGGCGGACCTTCAGCCCGCCCGGCAACAGTCCCTCCCGCTTCAGGCTGGTCTGCACACACTCCTCCATCACGGAGTAGATGCGCCCCAGCCCCTCCCGGATCTCCTCCTCCGAACGGGAAGCGCGTTCATTGACGAGCATGACCTCGCTGATCGACAGGCCCTGGGCGCGGCAATGCTCCAGCAGCTCCGCGGCCGTGCGGAACGGCAGCGGCAGCTCCTTCTTGGACTCCTCCAGCTCCTGCAGCGCCGCGTCCTCCTCGCCCTCCCGGACAATGAACCCGCCCCCGACCGAGAAGATCGTCGCCCTGTGCAGCACCTCGCCGGCGGCGTCGGACACGGTAAACGTCATCCCGTTGGTGTGCCGGGGCAGCACGGTCAAGGGCCGCAACACCATATCCTCCACCCCATACGGCAACCGCACACCGCCGCCCGCGCCGGCCAGCTGCAGCATCCCGGTCTCCGCGATGTCCGCCAGCCGGGACTCCACCTCCTCCGGCAGGATCAACTCCGGATGAAAGCCCTCCAGGCCCAACAGGACCGCGGTCATCGTCCCGTGCCCGTAACCCGTCGCAGCCAGCGAACCGTACAGATCCACCCGCAACGACGCCACCCGCTCCAACACCCCGGACGCCCTAAGCTCCTCCGCAAACACCGCAGCAGCACGCATCGGCCCCACAGTGTGCGAACTCGACGGGCCGATTCCGATGGAGAAAAGGTCAAAGACACCAACAGCCATGATCAGTTCCTAAAAGTTAGTAATGGAGGTGATGGGCCGGGGTTGCGACAAGCTCAATGAGAGAGGTTGGCCATGCCCGGGTAGAGGGGGTGGGCGGCGGCGAGAGCCTCGACGCGGGTGCGCAGGCCCGAGAGGTCAGCACCGGCGCCGGCAGTCAAAGCCTCGGCGATGATGTCCGCGACCTCAGCGAACGCGGCTTCGCCGAAGCCCCGCGTCGCGAGGGCCGGGGTACCGATGCGGAGCCCGGAGGTGACCATCGGCGGGCGCGGATCAAACGGCACGGCGTTGCGGTTGACCGTGATGTCGATGGAGGCGAGGCGGTCCTCGGCCTGCTGCCCGTCGAGTTCGCAGTCGCGGAGGTCCACGAGCACGAGGTGCACGTCGGTTCCGCCGGAGACCACGGAGATTCCCTTGGCGGTGACGTCCGGCTGGACCAGACGTTCGGCGAGGATCCTGGCGCCGGCAAGCACGCGCTCCTGGCGCTCCTTGAACTCGGCTGAGGCTGCGATCTTGAATGCCACGGCCTTGCCGGCGATGACGTGTTCCAGCGGGCCGCCCTGCTGGCCCGGGAACACGGCCGAGTTGATCTTCTTGGCGATGCCGGCATCATTGGTCAGGATGATTCCGCCGCGCGGACCGGCGAGGGTCTTGTGCGTGGTGGAGGTGGTGACATGCGCGTGCGGCACGGGGGACGGGTGCAGGCCTGCTGCCACCAGGCCGGCGAAGTGAGCCATGTCCACCATCAGGTACGCGCCTACCGAATCCGCGATGCGGCGGAACTCAGCGAAGTCGAGCTGCCGGGCATAGGCGGACCAGCCGGCAACGATCAGCTGCGGCTTGTGCTCCTGCGCCAGGCGCTCCACTTCGGCCATGTCGATCCGGTGGTCCTCCTCGCGGACCTGGTACGGGATCACGTTGTACAGACGTCCGGAGAAGTTAATCCGCATGCCGTGGGTCAGGTGGCCGCCGTGGGCCAGGTTCAGGCCCATGATGGTGTCCCCCGGCTTGATCAGCGCATGCATCACCGAGGCGTTGGCCTGCGCGCCCGAGTGCGGCTGGACATTGGCGAATTCGGCGCCAAAGAGGGACTTCACCCGGTCGATCGCAAGCTGCTCGACGACGTCCACATGCTCGCAACCGCCGTAGTAGCGCTTGCCCGGGTAACCCTCGGCGTACTTGTTCGTCAGAACCGATCCCTGAGCCTGCATCACCGCGGCAGCGGTGTGGTTCTCAGAGGCGATCATCTCCAGGCCGTCGCGCTGGCGGACGAGCTCGTCGTCGATCTTCGCTGCGATCTCCGGGTCCAGCTCGCCAAGTTCGGCGTTGAGGCTCGGGGAGAGAACCTGCTGGAAGGCCATTCTCTCTATGCCTGCGGCACGGGCGGCGCTCACAGCTCGCCGCCGTTCTTGGACGCGTACTCCTCGGCGGACAGCAGGGGGCCCTCGGACTCAACTGCAACCTTGAAGAGCCATCCTGCACCGTACGGGTCGTTGTTGATGACAGCCGGATCGGAAACAACAACGTCGTTGACTTCCGTGACCTCGCCCGACACGGGGGAGTACAGGTCGGAGACCGACTTGGTGGACTCCACCTCGCCGCAGGTCTCGCCGGCAGTCACAGTGGAGCCGACCTCGGGCAGGTCCACGTAAACAATGTCGCCGAGGGCGTCCGTGGCCACGGCGGAAATGCCGATCGACATCAGGTTCCCGCCATCACGGGACACCCATTCGTGCTCGTCGGAGTACTGAAGTTCAGGGGCGACTTTTGCCATGTTGTTGGTTCCTTAGGTTTCGGTGATTTCGGAAAGTGAGAGAGCGCCGGGTTGAACCGTGCAGAAAGTGAGAGAGCGTCCGGGGGTGGTCCCGGAACCGTCCCGCAGGCTACGTGGCGCGTTTGTAGAACGGGAGTGCCACGACTTCGAAGGGTTCTGCCTTGCCGCGGAGGTCGATGTCCAAGGGCGTGCCGGGCTCGGTGTATTCGACGTCGACGTAGGCCATAGCGACGGGGTAACCCAGGGTGGGGCTGGGCTGGCCGGAGGTCACTTCACCGACGACGTTGCCGTCCTTGAGTACGGGGTAGTGTGCCCGGCCGGCGCGGCGGCCGAGGCCCTTGAGGCCTACGAGCTTCCGTCCCGTGCTGGTTCCGGCTCCGGCTTCCTTCTTGGCCGCCAGGGCTGCCTTGCCGACGAAGTCGCCTTCCTTGGACAGCGCGACGACGGGACCCAGGCCCGCGGCGAAGGGGTCGCCGTCGAGGGACAGTTCGTTGCCGTAGAGCGGCATGCCGGCCTCCAGACGGAGGGAATCGCGGCAGGCCAGGCCGGCCGGAATGAGCCCGTGCACAGCGCCCGCGTCCAGCAGCGCTTCCCACAATCCGGATGCGTCAGCGTTGGGAACGTAGATTTCGAAGCCGTCCTCTCCCGTGTAGCCGGTGCGGGCCAGCAACAGGGTGTGGACGGTGCTGTTGACGGATATTCCTACCTCCACGGCAGCGTAATACTTCAGCCCGGTGACGAGCTCGTGCTGTTCGGCCGGGACCAGTCCCAGCAGGATGGCCTCGGCGTTGGGTCCCTGGACCGCGATGAGCGAGGTTTCGGCGGAGACGTCGTCCACGACGACGTCGAATCCTGCCGCGCGCTCGACGAGGGCGGCGGCGACGGTGGCAGCGTTGCCCGCGTTCGGCACCACCAGATACTTGTCGTCGCTCCGGCGGTACGAGATGAGGTCATCGATGATGCCGCCGTCCTCGTTGCAGATCAGCGAGTACTTGGCCTTGCCGACAGCAATGGAAGAGAGCTTTCCCGCGAGGGCGTAGTCCAGGAAGGCTCCGGCGTCCGGCCCGGTGACCCAGACTTCGCCCATGTGGGAGAGGTCGAAGATGCCGGCGGCGTTGCGGACGGCGTGGTGCTCGGCCAGCTCGGAGGTGTATTTGAGCGGCATCTGCCAGCCGCCGAAGTCGGTGAAGGAGGCGCCGGCCGCTTTATGCGCGTCATAGAGCGCGGTGTAGTTCTCAGTCATTGTGAAGTCCTTAGCTCTCAAATTCGGAAAGCGGCGGGCAGGAACAGACCAGGTTCCGGTCCCCGGCTGCGCCGTCGATGCGGCCCACGGGCGCGAAGTACTTGTCCTGCTTGAGGGAGTGCACGGGGAACACGGCCTGCTCGCGGGGGTAGTCACGGTTCCAGT
The DNA here is from genome assembly GCF_054130535.1 of Arthrobacter sp. D1-17. Lineage (NCBI taxonomy): Bacteria > Bacillati > Actinomycetota > Actinomycetes > Micrococcales > Micrococcaceae > Arthrobacter > Arthrobacter sp. D1-17. The sequence continues at coordinate 189,435 of NZ_CP096382.1, forward strand.
CGGAGCTGATGACCGCGGCCGCGGTGTGCGGGGCGTTACGCAGCGGGCTGTTCTCCACAGTGAAGTCACCGTTGGCGACCTGGTCGATCTCGCGGCGGATGGAAACCATGGCCTCGATGAACCGGTCGATCTCGGCCAGGTCCTCGGACTCGGTCGGCTCCACCATCAGGGTCCCGGCCACCGGGAACGCCAGGGTGGGGGCGTGGAAGCCGTAGTCGATCAGGCGCTTGGCCACGTCCTCGGCCGTGACACCGGTCCGGGCCGTGAGTTCGCGCAGGTCCAGGATGCACTCGTGCGCCACCAGGCCGCCCTCACCGGTGTACAGCACCGGGAAGTGCTCATCCAGGCGCGCAGCGACGTAGTTCGCCGCGAGCAGCGCCGACTTCGTGGCCTCGGTCAGCCCGTCCCCGCCCATCAGCTTCACGTACGCCCAGGAGATCGGCAGCACCCCGGCGGAGCCGAAGCGCGAGGCCGAGATCGGCACGTCATCACCCTCACTCCAGGACGCCGCGTTGCCGGGCATGAACGGTGCCAGGTGCGCCTTGGCCGCGACCGGGCCGACGCCGGGCCCGCCACCGCCGTGCGGGATGCAGAAGGTCTTGTGCAGGTTCAGGTGCGACACGTCCCCGCCGAACTTGCCCGGCTGGGCCAGCCCCACCAGGGCGTTAAGGTTCGCGCCGTCAACGTAGACCTGCCCGCCCGCGGCGTGCACCGCGTCGCAGACCTCACGGACGTCCCCGTCGTACACCCCGTGGGTGGAGGGGTAGGTGATCATGATGCACGACAGCGCGTCCTTGTGCGCCTCGATCTTCGCGTACAGGTCCGCGTGGTCAATGGTGCCGTCCGCCGCGGTGGCCACCACCACGACCTTCATGCCCGCCAGCACCGCCGAGGCAGCGTTCGTGCCGTGCGCCGAGGCCGGAATCAGGCAAATGTTCCGCTGTCCCTCGCCACGGGACCGGTGGTAACCGCGGATCGCCAGCAGACCCGCCAGCTCACCCTGGGACCCGGCATTGGGCTGGATCGAGACCTGGTCATAGCCGGTGATCTCGGTCAGCTGCGCCTCCAGATCAGCGATCAGCTCACGCCAGCCCGCCGTCTGGGAATCCGGCGCGAACGGGTGAATCGAGGCGAACTCCGGCCAGGAAATGGCCTCCATCTCGGCCGTCGCATTCAGCTTCATCGTGCAGGACCCCAACGGAATCATCGTGCGGTCCAGCGCCAGGTCACGGTCCGACAACCGCCGGATATAACGCAGCAGCTGCGTCTCGGACCGGTGCGTATTGAACACCGGATGCTCCAGGTAACCGGAGGTGCGCAGGACGGACTTGGGCAGGTCAAAGCCTGCTGCGTCACGCACGGGCCCGGCGCCGAAGGCGACGGCAACAGCGGACAGGGTTGCCGGCGTCGTGGTCTCATCAACGGAGACGCCCACGGTGTCCTCGTCAACGAAGCGCAGATTGATGCCGAGGGCTTCCGCGGCGGTGATGACCCTGCGGGCCTTGCCCGGGACGCGCACGGTGAGGGTATCGAAAAAGGACTCGCTGACCAGTTCGCGGCCTGCCGTTTTCAGGGCGGCGGCCAGGACGCGCGTGTTGTTGTGGACCGTCTCAGCGATCGCCTTGAGGCCGTCAGGGCCGTGGTAGACGGCGTAAAAGGAGGACACGATGGCCAGCAGCGCCTGCGCGGTGCAGATGTTGGACGTCGCCTTTTCACGGCGGATGTGCTGCTCCCGGGTCTGCAGCGCCAGCCGGTAAGCGGTGGCACCGGCGTTGTCCTTGGAGACGCCGACGATGCGGCCGGGGAGCGTGCGCTCCATGCCGGTGCGCACGGCCATGTAGGCGGCGTGGGGTCCGCCGAAGAACAGCGGCACACCCAGCCGCTGCGCGGACCCGACGGCGATATCCGCGCCCTGCTCGCCGGGAGGCGTGATCAGGGTCAGGGCCAGCAGGTCAGCTGAGACCGTGACCAGGGCACCACGTTCCTTGGCGGCGGCAATCACGGGGGACTGGTCCCAGACCCGGCCGGAGACTCCGGGCTGCTGCAGGACGACGCCGTTGATGTCACCGTCAGGCAGTCCGTAGGACAAATCCGCGACCTCGACCTCGAAGCCCAGCGCCTCGGCGCGACCCTTGACGATGGCGATGGTCTGCGGCAGGCAGTCAGCGTCCAGGACGGTCTTGCCCTCGCGGGCTTGCTTGTTCTTGTTGGCCCGGCGCATCAGCAGCACCGCCTCGGCCACCGCCGTTGCTTCATCCAGCAGCGAGGCATTGGCGATTGGCAGGCCAACGAGGTCCTGGACCATGGTCTGGAAGTTCAGCAGCGCCTCAAGGCGGCCCTGGGAGATCTCCGGCTGGTACGGGGTGTAGGCCGTGTACCACGCAGGGGACTCCAGGATGTTGCGGCGGATCACCGGAGGCGTCACGGTGTCGTAGTAGCCCTGACCGATCATCTGAACCGCGGTCTTGTTCTTCGCGGCCAGCCTGCGGAGCTCGGCGAGGACCTCGACTTCGCTGAGCGCGGCGGTGAGTTGCAGGGCGTTCTCTTGGCGGATGGAGGCCGGGACGGCCGTTTCAACGAGGCCATCGACCGAGTCGTAACCGATGCTCTTGAGCATGATGTCAACGTCGGCCTGGCGCCGGGCACCGATGTGCCGGTCGGCAAAAGTTGACGGAAGCGATTGAATCGTCATGAGGAACTCCAGGTCTGGCCGGCCCTGAGGGGCGCGGCGTCGGTTGGGTTCCTCCCCGCTCTGTATTGGACCTGAGAGATTCCGCGGAGATGGTCTTCCGCTTGCACCGTCGGTGAGCCAGGACGTCGCCTGACTGCTTTCCAGAGTTGCCTCGCCGCAGCGGTACATGGGCCTGAGAGATTCCTGGGGAGGATTTGCTCCTACGGCGCCTGCCCGGTGAATGACTGGGAGGACTCTCCCGCCACGGCTCGAAAGGCTATAAAAATGTGGTGATTCGGCTCACAACTTACCGGAGATTTTCTCGGAGGCCAAATCGAGGCCGTAGACGGCTCTTGAAGCATTCGATTCGAACCGGCCAGGACACCTGCACACAGGTCTCGCTTTGACACCTGCCCGTGACCAAGACCACACTGAACCCACTCTCCCGCAGGCTCCTGACCTCAGGGAGCTACTCTTCCGAGTCCCTTATCTCCAAGCTCTCCGCCGCGCGTCCGCCTCCTGCAGGCATTGACCTTTACAGCTTCGACAACCTCGAACAGCGATGGTGGGGACATATCCGGCCGCCGTTTCCCAGCTCAGAGGCGTGTCGTCTTGAGCGCCGTCGACCAGGAGATGAGCTGCTCCAGGAGCGGCTCCAAAGCTTCTTCGGCGCTTTCACTCGGGGTGAAGGTGGTGAAATTCTCGAATTCGGTGGTGAAGGGCAACGCCACCTGAGCGCGCACTCCGGCCATTTGTAGTTCGGCAGTGATCAGCCGGAGGTTCTCGACAGCACGCACCCCGCCGGCGCTGCCGTAACTGACAAACCCCGCAGCCTTGTTGTTCCATTCCGCGTAGAGGTAATCCAAAGCATTTTTCAAAGCACCGGGAACGGAGTGGTTATATTCGGCCGTCACGAAGATAAAACCGTCGAACCTTGAGACGGCCCCGGCCCAGACTTTCGTATGCGGTTGCGTGTAATTCCCCATAGAAGGCGGCATTGGTTCATCCAGCAGCGGAAGGTCATAATCTGCGAGGTCGAGCATTTCGAACTCTGCACCGCCCCGGGCAGAAGCCCTTGAAAGCACCCAGTCGGCAACTTGTTTGCTGCGGCGCTGGGGCCGTGTGCTGCCGACGACCACTGCTATTTTCACCATGAGTACGGTTCCCTTCCGGCCTTGGCTTTCGGTTCACGCGTTGTGAGGCAACGATAAGCACCGGTGCCAGTGGACTTCCATCTCACTCCGGAATTTCCAGCCGGAAGCCGCAGGTGCAGTCCAGCATCTGAACGGGGAGCAAGACGCTGCGCAGCCGGCCGGGAAAAGGGCCGTTGCTGAACCAGTAATGCAGCACCTCGAGCTCGTGGCCGGTTATCTCCATGGGGCAGCCGCAGTGGATGTACTCCTCACCGAAAATGAGTACGTCCGGGGTCCAGAGCACTTGCCGCAAAGCTGCCGTGACGTCGCCCATGTACGCGGTATGTTCATGAAAGTGCAGGCAGTCCATGCAGGTGTAGGCGACCGTGACCAAGTCGCCGTCACCGGCTGCCAATGCCGTTATTGCCCGGATGGCCAGGTTGTGCTCGGTGCCGCATTCTTCGCAGCGGAGGCGGTGCGGCTTGGGCGGCCGCGGGTCCCCTGGCCTGTGTCCATTGGATATGAAGGACATGCTAGGCCGCGCGAACAGGGCTGGACACTGACCTGCGGTTGTGGATCCGCTGGTCATCTGTGGAATGTGTGGCGCCGGTGCCCGCTGTTCTGACTGCCGATGCTTTTTGGATAAGCTGCTTCTGCGTTGAGGCCATGGGTGGCGCTTTCCGCGGGGTGCTTCCTGGCCGCCGTTCTGCTGCAGCGGTTTTCGTTCCGGCCATGCAGTCGGCCTGAGGACTTTCTAGACTCCATTAAAGGAGAAATTTAACTCTACGACTGGCACCACCAGGTGTACAGGCGGCACTGTCGCCCAGCCCCGCACACAGCCATCCGCTTCCCCGGTCCGTGAGCTACATCGCCGGGCGCGGTGCCTAAACCTGCCCGCCACGAGCATCGCGGCAACGGGCATCCGAGCCGAGCACCAGCACCGCCCTGGCGCCCAGCAGTGACCGCGGCCGACTTGGGCTGCCTGGCGGAGGCCAGCACCAGGTCGGTGCCCGATGGAGGTGGGAGCATCGTAAAGCAGTAGGAACAGGCTAGGGGCGGACCCGGGCCTGCAACATTTAAGGGCACCTCTTCCCAGCAACGGCGCAATCATGCATTCTGGACACGGACGCGGTTCCGACAAAGAAGTCGGGGGAGGGGCCGCGGTCCGTTGATGACCGGTCTCGCCATAGTTGGGGAATGGCGTGGCCGCCCGGGCCGTTTCCCGTCCAGCAGCAGGAAATGGGGATCCAGCCGTTATGCACAGTACCCTCGTCGGTCATCGTGACCTTCCATCGCAATCGGCCAGGGTGTGACGTCCGTGGACCGCAACGTTATCCAGCACCGGCTTAAGATCCACGTTCACATCGATGAGCGCCTGCAGACCGCCAGCATCGAGGTGCGCGGTACGCTGACGGTGGCCAACCTGCGCGCACTGTACGTCATCGCGCGCAGGACCAGTGCCTTGCTGCCCGGCCGGGAAATCGTCATTGACCTCACCCATGCGAGGGCTGCAACCGAAGCCGTCAACGTTCTTCACGACCCCGTCCAGCTCAACAATCTCGCCGTCTCGTCCGGCAACAAGGGGCTGCTGTGCCCGCTGCGGATCCTGGATCCGCCGCACCCGCATGGCAGCAATACCAATGGCGGCCATGCACCCGCAGCCCTGGACCACACCCGCAAGAGCTATCCGCTCAAAGGAGAGCCCCTGCGAACCCAGCCTGTAAAGGGCGAGCAGACCAAGAGGCGGCGCACCGGGGCCCCGCCAGCCAACCCGGTCGGCACTGGGCGTGCCGACGCATCGAAAGGCCAATCATGAAACTCACCGTCCATACGTTCGTGACCCTCGACGGCGTCATGCAGGGTCCCGGCGGCAGGGAGGAGGACACCAGCGGCGGGTTCGAATTCGGCGGTTGGCTGGTCCCGTACGTGGATGACGATTTTGGCCGCCTCGTCGACGGCTGGTTCGCTGCGGCCGACGCAATCCTGCTTGGCCGCACGACGTACCAGATGTTTCAGCCCTACTGGGAGCAGGTCACCGACCCGGACGACGCCGTGGCCGCCGCCCTGAACTCACTGCCTAAGTACGTGGTCTCAAACACCATCAGCAACCCGACGTGGAGCAACACCAGCGTCCTCTCCGGCAACTTCCTCGAGGCGATTGATGACCTCAAGTCCGGGCCGGGCCGGGAGCTGCAAGTGCATGGCAGCCACCGCCTTGCCCGGGCGCTGCATGACGCAGGGCTCGTGGACGAATACCGGATCCTTGTCTTTCCCTTGGTGCTGGGTCAAGGGAAACGGCTCTTCGACGGCGGCGCCATGCCCTCCGCTTACACCCTGGCCGGGCACAAAGCCACATCGGCCGGCGCCGTCCACCTCACCTTGGTTCCTGCGGCTTTCGGAGCCGCCGAGCTGGAAGTGGGGGAATTCGAAGTGCGGGAGGGGCGGGAGCAGATCAAGGAATAGGCCTGGCGGCGGACCTCCCGTCGGTTCAGGACAGGTTACCTAACTCCTGCGAAGCCGTTCCATTTCCCGCCGGTCCTTCTTGGTGGGCCGGCCGGCACCGCGGTCCCGCAGCGGCAGGCCGAGCTCGGCAGGGACCGGGCGCGGAGGTGTGTGGTCGGTGAAGCAGTGTGAAGCGGCCTCGGCGCCCACTCTCTTGGCGATCAGCCGGCGCACTTCGAGGATCCGCTCGTAGCCCGGCTGCCGTACACGGACCGTGTCTCCAGGCACGACGGACTGGGAGGCCTTGGCCGGGTTGCCGTTCAGCCGGACATGCCCTGCCCGGCAGGCGGCGGTAGCCGCAGACCGGGTTTTGTAGGCACGGATTGCCCACAGCCAGGCATCTATCCGGACGGTTGCTGGGGCTGAAGGAAGACTGCTCATGCTTCTGCCGAGTATATTCCCACCGCCGGGGTCGGTGGCGCCGATAATAGCGCCCTTACGGAACGCCCCGCAGGCAGGAGCGGGACGTTCCATGTCGGCAAGGCCGGATTGCTCAGGGGCTAGGAATCCGAGATGGCGGAACTGACCGCCGTCGGGCTGTCGTATTCCTTGTCTGGAAGGTTCTCAAGGGCGCTGATCACATTGCCGTCGGCGCCGGATTCCTGAGCACGTTCGACGAGCGTGTCGCGGGTGGCCGGGTAATCGATGCCGCCGAGGAATTTCTGGATCTGGATCGGGTTGGGGGTCTCGCTCATGTCAGTTCCTTTCCTTAATGATGGGTTAGGCCGTTTTCATGCGGGGTATCGGAGAGGACTACTTCGAAGGCCTCCACCCGGCGGTCCTGAACCGTGGTCGGAGACTCGAGGTGCACTGCACCTGCAGGAAGGATTCCGGCGCCGCCAAAGGATTCCATGACCCGCCACTGGGCCACTACGTCCTCGCCGCAGTGCTCGGGCGGCAGCTGCTCCCAGAAGCGGAAGCCGCCGGTTTCCTCCAGCGCCTGGCGCCGGAACATCGTGCAGCCGCCCAGCCACGCAATCTTGTAGGGCAGCCACCGCCCGGGCTCCAGGTGCAGGTCAGCACTCACATGGGTCAAGTTGGCTGCACTGTGCAGGGGCCACCGCTGGAAGGCGGGCTCATCCGGCCGGATCCGTTCCGGCCTGACCGTCCCCTCCCAGGGCTCAAATACCTCGGTCTGCTGAGGCCTGCGGTCGGAAAGGTAGGAGAGGCCCTGGGGTGCCATCCCCACGAAGCCGCAGCCGAGCTGGTCCAGGGCCTCGCTCATCCTGGCCAGAGCACCGGGCTCCAGCCACACGTCGTCGTCCAAGAAGAGCACTTTGTCCGCGCGGGCATGGTCAAGGAGGAACTGGCGCTGTTCTGCCATGCCCCGCCGCGGCAGATGCTGGAGCAGTTCGACTTCCGTGCCCTGCGCCCTGAGCAGCCGGACCATGGCCGGGACCGGCGCCAGGTCCCAGGCGGGCGATCCGTCTGACTGGTCGCTGACAACGACGCGGAATGCCGGGCTGTCCTGCGCTGCGAGGCCAGCGAGCGTGACGGCGAGTTCGGCCGTCCTGTTGCAGGTAGGGATGAGGACGTCAATGGCGGAATCCTCGGACGCTGGTCCTGTTGCCCATTGGGCAGATGTGCGGCGATTCACGGTTCACCACCTTCCGGGATATCAGGTTGTCCGGGCCGTGCACAGCTTCCCGTACCCACCTGGGCGAAGGGCTAAACGGACGACTGACGGTCCAGGCGGTCCAGACTGGATGGAGGCCTACGCCACCAGGACGGCTGCTGCAGTGTCCATGTGTTCGCGGATGGTTTTGCGGGCAAGGGACGCGTCGCCCGTTTCGATGGCGGCCACAATGTCGTGATGGCGGGCCACGCTCATGTTCTTGACGCCCTTTTCCAGCCCGGCGAACATGATCGACATCCGGATGGACCCCTCCAGCGACTCCCACGAGTGGAGCAGCGTCTCATTGCCGGTGAGCCGGCACATGGTGCGATGGAATTCGAGGTCGGATTCCACACGCTCCTCGAGGCTGCCGTGGGTGGCCTCTTCCATCGCCTGGATGGCCGACCGGAGCGAATCGATGACGCGCTGGCGGTCAGGAAGCTCGCAGAGGGTACGGGCGGCCAGGGATTCCAGCGCAGCCCGGACTGAGTAGATGTCGCGGATTTCCTTGGCGTCCAGGTGCCGGACCGACAGCCGCCCGCGGGGACCTGGGGACACAAGGCCTTCCTGCTCGAGCTGGCGCAGGGCCTCGCGAAGGGTTCCGCGACTGATCTGCAGCATCTCGGAAAGTTCGGTCTCCACCAAATGGCGGCCGGGCTCCAAGGCGCCGCTGGTGATGGCGGCGCGCAGTGCGGCCAGGGCCTGCTCGCGAAGGCTCTTCTTTTGCAGTCCCAGGAGGGACGCTGTCGTCGCGGCCATCGGATGATCTCCCAAACTCAAAGGTCGACTGTTTACAGTCTCGATGTTAACAATGATGCCACGGCAGAGGTGCGGGCTGCAGGTGCCGCCCGCACCCTCTGCAGCTGCTCAGCTGAGTTCGGCGAGGACCTTGGCCACGATCCGTTGGACGGTGAGGCCGTAGCGTTCGTGGAGGGTGGGCAGGGCGCCGGCGTCCAGGAACTGGTCCGGCAGCGCCACGGGTACCACACGCTTTCCCAGGCCGGCGGTGACCACAGTGGAGGCGACGGTTTCGAACAGGCCGCCCACCACGCTGTGGTTCTCCAAAGTCACCGCGAGCCTGTCGGTGTTGATTTCGGCCAGGACTGTGGCGGCGTCGAAGGGTTTGATGGTGGGGGTGTGGACGACGGCGACGTCCACGTTGTGTTCGGCCAGGGCTTTGGCTGCCTGCAGGGCCCGCATGGTCATGAGTCCGGAGGAGATAAACACGACGTCGTTGCCGCCCCGGAGGACCTTGGCTTTGCCGAGTTCGAAGGTGTAATCGTATTCGTCCAGGACGGTGGGGACGTTGCCGCGCAGCAGCCGCAGGTAGGTGGGTCCGTCGCTGGCGGCGAGCTGCGGGACGGCCTGCTCGATATCCAGGGAGTCACAGGGATCAACGATGGTCAGGTTGGGCATGCCCCGGAAGATCGCCATGTCCTCGGTGGCCTGGTGGCTGGGACCGTAGCCGGTGGTGAGCCCGGGCAGGCCGCCGACGATGTTGACGTTCAGGTTGGGTTCGGCGGCGTCGAGGCAGAGGAAGTCATAGGCGCGGCGCGCGGCGAACACGGAGTAGGTGGAGGCGAAAGGCACCAGGCCGGTTTCGGCGAGGCCGGCCGCTGCGCCGAAGAGCAGCTGTTCGGCCATGCCCATCTGGAAGAAGCGTTCCGGGAAGGCCTTGGCGAAGATGTGCATGTCGGTGTACTTGCCCAGGTCCGCGGTGAGGCCGACGATTTTGTCGTTGTCCTGCGCAGCTTTGACGAGGGCGTGCCCGAACGGCGCCGGGGCGGTTTTCTGGCCGGGATCGGCGAAGGAGGCGATCATGGCGGAGGTTTTGAGCTTGGGGGCGGTACCCTTCACTGCGGTGGTGGTGCTCATCGGGCAGCCTTTCCTTCGTATCCTGCGGTCAGCTGCTCGCGGCAGCTCTGCCATTCGTGTTCTTCGATGCGCATGAAGTGCGCCTTCTCGCGTTCTTCCAGCAGCGGCACGCCGCGGCCGACCTTGGTGTCGCAGAGGATCACGGAGGGACGTCCCTTGGCGGCGGCCTGCGCGGCGGCGTTGTCGAACGCGGCCAGCAGCGCGCCCATATTGTTCCCGTCCACCCGCTGGGTGTACCAGCCGAAGGATTCCCATTTCTCGGTGACCGGCTCGGTCCGCAGCACGGTGTCCGTTTTGCCGTCGGCCTGCAGGGCGTTGATGTCCACCATGGCGGTGAGGTTCCCGAGCTGGTGGTGGTGGGCGCCCATGGCCGCTTCCCAAGTGGAGCCTTCGTCCAGTTCCCCGTCGGAGAGGAAGTTATAGACCCGGGCGTTGGAGCCCTGGTAGCGCAGGCCCAGGGCCATGCCCACGGCGATGGTCAGTCCGTGGCCCAGGGAGCCGCCGGAGATTTCCATGCCGGGGGTATAGGTGGACATGCCGGACATGGGCAGCCGGGAATCATCGGAGCCGTAGGTTTCGAGTTCCTGGACCGGGACGACGCCGGCCTCGGCGAGGGCTGCGTAGTGGCCGATGGCGTAGTGGCCGGTGGAGAGAAGGAACCGGTCCCGGGCTTCCCAGTGCGGGTCCTGGGCCTTGTAGCGGAGCTGGTCGGCGTAGACCGCGGCGAACATGTCCGCTGCCCCGAGGGCCTGGCCCACATACCCCTGGCCCTGGACTTCGCCCATGTTCAGGGCGTGGTGCCGGATGCGGTAGGCGGCGGCACTGACCCGCTCGAGGCGTTCTGCGCTTAGTTCAGGCGCCGTGCCCGTGGACGTTGTTTCCTGTGTGAGGACCACAGTTCTGCCTTTCGAAAGTGGTGGATGCGTTGTGGGCGGTGCCTTCGAGGGGCCCGCTTCGGGATGCGTTCTATACGCCTGCGGGTACAGGGGTGCTTTTGGTGGCTTCGTCAGCGAGCTGGCGTTCGCGCTTGCCCCAGGTTTCCCGGGTGACCAGGGCCGCCCAGAGGCCGATGGCTGCGTAGAAGCTGAAGAGCAGGGCCGGGCCCATCCAGCCCAGTGACACGAACAGCAGGGTGGTGATGAAGGGGGTGAAGCCGGAGACCATGGCGGAGATCTGGTAGGCGAGGGAGGCTCCGGAGGAGCGGGTCTTGGCCTGGAACAGTTCGGGGAACCACGGGCCCTGGGTTCCGGCGAGGGAGTTCTGGCAGACGGCGTAGGAGATGACAATGGTGGCGATGACGAAGATGAACATTCCGGTGTTCACGAGCAGGAACATGGGGATGCCGAACAGTGCGGCAAAAAGGCAGGACCAGATGTAGAGGGGGCGGCGGCCGATCCTGTCGGTAAGCCGTGCCCAGGCCATGGTGGCGAAGATACCGACGGCGGAGGCGATGCAGAGTGCCACGAGGGTCTCGGTCTTGTCAGCCAGCTGCTGGGTGTGAAGGTAGGAAATCATGTACGTGATGGAGACGGCGTAACCGGCGGTCTCCGCGATGCGCAGGCCGATGCCCCGGACAATGCTGCGCCAGTCCGTCTTGATGACCTCGATGATCGGGTTCTTAACGATCGAGCCACTGTCCTTGACCTCGTCAAACACGGGGGACTCGGGGACCTTGGAGCGGATGATCAGGCCGACAACCACCAGAACGATGCTGGCGAGGAAGGGGACGCGCCAGGCGAGCTCGCCGCCAAGGTTCACGCTGACCAGGAAGACCAGGTTTGCCAGGAGCAGGCCGACGGGGAAGCCGGCCTGGACGATGCCGGTGTATTTGCCCTTCGACTTCCAGGGTGCGTGCTCGTAGCTCATCAGGATGGCGCCGCCCCACTCGGCGCCGAAGGCCAGGCCCTGGACGATGCGGACGAAGACCAGCAGCGCCGGAGCCAGCAGCCCGACCTGCTCGTACGTGGGCAGCAGGCCGATAAAGAAGGTGGCGATACCCATCAGGATGAGTGAGGTGACCAGGACGGGCTTACGCCCGACCTTGTCGCCCAGGTGACCGCCGATGATGCCGCCGATCGGACGGGCTGCGAAGCCAACACCCAGCGTGGCGAATGCGGCCAGCGTTCCGGTGACCGGGTCGCCGGTCGGGAAGAACGCCGTACCGAAGTACAGCGCGGCCGCGGTGCCGAAGCCGATGAAGTCATACGTCTCAATGACGGCGCCGACGCCAGAGCCGATCGCGACCCGCTTGGCGTCCTTGGTGCCATGGACATGGCCCCGCATTTTCAGAGCTTCGTTGCTCATAGTGGTTCCCTTTCGAAGAGCGGCTGAAGAGCTATCAGCGCTGTCGACTGTTAACAAGATACGTCCAGTGTGACCGGGGTCATCTTCACTGTCAACAGTCAACCTCTATAGTTGACTGTTAACAGTTGCCGGGGATATTGTGGTGCCCATCACTACCGCCTGCCGGGCGCGACCAGAGGATCAATGACGATGTTCCATTCCAGACTTGGGTGCTCATCCATCAGCTTTAGGCACCAGGACCTGCCCACCGCCCTGCGGACCATCGTCGGCCTTGGTTTCGAGGAGATCGACCTGGGCGCCCTTCCTGGCGTCTGCGATCACGTTCCTTACGAGCTGGACGCGGACGCAGTGACGGCAGTAGCCCAGGACGTGGGCGAGTCCGGGCTACGGGTCCGCTCCGTCAACGGGGACATCGGAGATCTTAACGCAGTGCTCGACGCCGGCGGGCAGGATGCGCGAGACCGTCACCTTGAGGCACTGCTTACCCTGACGGCCACAACCGGAGCCAGAGCACTGGTTCTTCCCTGTGGCGGCCTGAGCCATGGACCGGTCCGGAGCCTCGAGGAGGATCTGGACGAAATAGCTACCCAGCTGATCCGGGCCGAGCGTCGGGCTGCGGAGTTCGGCGTCGGGCTCTGGACCGAATCGCTGCACTTCCTGAGGTTTTGCTGGAACCTGGACCGTGCGGACCTGCTGGCACAGCGGCTGGCAGGCTCCGGCGTCGGAATCGTCATGGACTTCAGCCACATCGTTGCGGCCGGCGAGGATCCGCAGGAGTACCTGCGGCGCCACGTCGGCCGCATTGCCCACGTCCACCTCCGCGACGCCGTGCCGGGCAACATCAACCTCAGCATAGGCAACGGCCAGGCTGATTTCGCCGCAGGGCTGCGCTCACTGGCTGAGCAGGGCTATACCGGTCATTTCAGCCTGGAACTCGAGACCCGCGACGTAACCCATGACGAACGTCCGGCCGCCGCCGCCAAGGCAGCCAGCTTCATCACCGACGTCATCTGAACCTTTATCCCACCAAAAAACACCTCACGTACTACAAGGAGCATCATGACCACCAGTCAGCGCACCGCCGTCCTCACCGGGGCAACCTCCGAGCGGGGCATCGGCCTCAACACCGCCCGCCGCTACGCCAGCCTGGGCTGGGGCGTGGTGATCCTGGACCTCGACGGCGAGAAATCCGCGAAGGTCGCAGCCGCAATCGGCAACGAATTCAACGTCCCGGCATTCGGATACGAGATTGACGTCGCCAACGAGGACTCCGTAAACGCCGCCTACAAGGCCGTGGCCACCGAAGTCAGCTCCGGCAGCCTGCCCGCAGTCGGCGCCCTTGCCAACATCGCCGGAATTACCTCGCCGCTGCCGTTCCTGGAGACCACCCTTGAGCTCTGGCACAAGGTGATGGACGTCAACGCCACCGGCACGTACCTCGTTACCAAGGCCTTCCTGCCGGACATGATCGACAACGGCTGGGGCCGGATCGTGAACATGTCCTCCGTCTCCGCCCAGCGTGGCGGCGGCGTGTTCGGCAAGGTCCCCTACTCCTCAGCCAAGGCCGCCATCCTCGGCTTCACCAAGGCCCTGGCCCGCGAGCTTGGCGACACCGGCGTGACCGTCAATGCCATCACCCCGGGCGCCGTGGACACCAACATCCGCGTCGGCAGCACCGAGGAGCAGGAAGCCGCCATCAATGCCGGCATTCCCTTGGGCCGCAACGCCACCACCGAAGAAGTCGCTGCCGTCATCACCTTCCTGTCCTCCGAAGACTCGGCGTACCTGACCGGCACCACCATCGACATCAACGGCGGAAGCCACATGCACTGACAGTGCCGCCCAGCGCAGTCGCGTCGCAAAGCAGCACTGAACAAGCAGCACTGAACAACCTGCCCAGCCGGGCTCCGACCCAGCCTAGAGAGTCAGCCGTGACCAGAATCTTCAGCAATCCCGCGGACTTCGCCGAGGAAGCCCTCGCCGGGTTCTGCGATTTTCACTCCGGACTGGTCCGCCAGGTCCCCGGCGGCGCAGCCCGCCGCCGTCGGCCGGCGACACCCAAGGTGGCGGTCCTCGCCGGGGGAGGCTCGGGCCACTATCCGGCCTTCGCCGGGCTCGTCGGTCCGGGCTTCGCCGACGGCGCCGTCGTGGGGAACATCTTCACCTCACCGTCCGCGCAACAGGCGTACACCGTGGCCAAAGCCGCCGAGAGTGGAGCCGGTGTGGTGTTCACGTACGGCAACTACGCCGTTAGTCCACCGTGACGCGGACGCACTGGGCCACGTTGTTGCCCATGCCCTGGTAGTTCCAGTGCTGTTCGAGCGGCTGGACGGCCCCGGTGGCGTCCTTGGCCCGACACAGCAGCTCGTGCTCACCCGGGTCGGCTACCCACGGGAAGGTCCAGGCGCGCCAAGCGAACGCACCCGCCGGCTTGTCCAGCTGGGCGGGTGCCCACTTGCCGTCGATGCCCACTTCCACGCCTGTCACAGCGCCCTCACCGGACCAGGCGCGGCCGTGCAGCATGACCGGGCCCCGGGCCAGATGCCGTCGCCGCGTGTAGAAGTCGGGAATGCCCGGCGGGACCATCAGCGAACGGACCCTGATGCGCGTGACGGGTGTGCCAACGTCGTCCGCGTTGTGCTGGTAGCGGTATGCAACCGACTGCTGGAAGCCGAGGAACGGCGCCGTCACCACTTGGATGGACTGCAGCCACTTGACGCTGGCCATGCCGTACCAGCCGGGAACCACCAGCCGCAGCGGGTAACCGTGCTGCGGCGGCAGCTCGCTGCCGTTCATCTTGTACGCCACCACGACGTCGCCGCGCATCGCCTCTGCGATCGGGAGGCTGCGTGCGAACTGGTGCCGGATGCCGCCCTGGATCCCCTCATCCATTCCCGTGAAAACGACCTCAACGGCGTCGGGCCCGACGCCTGCCTGAGCGAGCAGGTAGGCCAGCGGAACCCCGGTCCACACCGCAGTGCCGACGCCCTCGGCCGTCCAGGGCTGGCTGAGCGGTCTCGGCTTCAGCAGCGACCGTCCGTTGCCTGCGCACTCCAGCGTCACCTGAACGCTGATGGCCGGGTCCCTCCTGAGGGCGCCCATGCCAAGTTCCAGTGACCGCTCCACGGCGCCGCCGATCCTCAGATGCCACGCCGAGGGATCGATGTGCGGAATGTCAAAGTGCGTCAGGACATAGTGCAGCCCGGGCGGCGTCACGTCGTAACGGAGTGCTTCCAGGGGCAGCGAGTGGTTCCGCACCGCGAGCTGCAGTTCCTCAGGCGTGAGTGGCCCGTAGGTTGGCTCCCCGGAATGCGGGGAGGGTCTGGTGGATTGGCGGCGACGGTAGGTCAGCTTGGACATGGCATTGCGATTCTGCTCGATGCGGACGGGCATGCCCCCTCCGTCACAGGTTTACGCCGCGTCCGCTACGCCGTCAATCCATATTTCTGCCCGCGCACATTCCAAGGTGCCTAGCTGCCTATGCCTCGCGCTTGGCCGGGGATTTGGTCTGGGCCGGATCGCGCTCGGCCAGGGCACCCACCGCATCATCGATCTTCTTCATGATTTCCGGCTCGAGCCTGACTCCGGAAGCCGCCACAGTATCCGCGATCTGCTCCGGACGGGACGCGCCGATGATGGCCGAGGCCACGTTCGGGTTCTGCAGCACCCAGGCCACGGCAAGCTGCGGCATCGTCAAGCCGGCTTCCCTGGCCACCGGCCGCAGTTCCTGCACCGCGGCCAGGACGTCGTCGCGCATCCAGCGCTGGATCGTCTTGGCTCCGCCCTTGTCATCGGTCGCGCGGCTGCCCTCCGGCACCGGCTTGCCGGGCAGGTACTTGCCGCTCAGCACGCCCTGCGCCATGGGGGACCACACGATCTGGGAGACGCCCAGCTCCTCCGAGGCCGGGACCACCTCTTCTTCGATGACACGCCAGAGCATGGAGTACTGCGGCTGGTTGGAGATCAGCTGGAATCCCAGCTCCGTGGCCAGTGCGTGTCCGTTCCGTAGCTGCTCCGCCGTCCATTCGCTGACGCCGATGTACAGCGCCTTGCCCTGCCGCACGATGTCCGCGAACGCCTGCATGGTCTCTTCCAGCGGCGTCTCGAAGTCGTAGCGGTGTGCCTGGTAGAGGTCCACGTAGTCCGTCTGCAGCCTGCTAAGCGAGCCGTCGATGGATTCCATGATGTGCTTGCGGGACAGCCCGAGGTCGTTCTTACCCTTCGGGCCGGTGGGACCGAAGACCTTGGTGAAGATTTCGACGGACTGGCGGCGTTCGCCTTTCAGCGCTTCACCCAGCACGGTCTCGGCGGCCGTGTTGGCGTAGACATCGGCGGTGTCAAAGGTGCTGATGCCGGCATCCAGCGCTGCCCGCACGCATTGGGTGGCGACGTCGTTCTCCACCTGCGAGCCGTGCGTCAGCCAGTTGCCGAACGTGATTTCCGAAATCTTGAAGCCGCTGTTTCCGAGGTATCTGAAGTCCATGGGTTTCACGCTAGCGGAGATGGTTGCTCGGGGTAAGGGATTCCTGAGCATCATTTGCGGCGTCTTTCATCCGCACGGGTACCCGTAAAGACGGGTTTCCCTAAAGACGGGCTTCCCTCAGGAACGGACGCGGGCTTCCGTGTGCTGGGCGAGCGAGACCATGGAGCCCGTGTCCAGAATGGCCATGTGCCCGGCGTCCGCCGGCTTCTTCTCAGGGCGCGCCGGCTCAGCCGGCTTCGCGAGTGAGGAGCTGACGGGCTGGACCTGCTTCGGAGCCTCGGCGTCCTGAGCCGCGCGGCTCGGCGTCGCAGCACCCGGCAGGCGGGCGGGCTGCGGCGGGACCTGAACGACGGGCGCGCGGCTGCCGTCGTGCAGACCCTCGTTCAGCGCGGTCTTGACGAGCGGCGCAACCTTCACCACTTCGACCACCCCTGTAATGGGCGCTTCCGGCACGGGATTGCCGAGCACGGGAGCGGTAGCCCTGGCCCGTGCCACGGCACGGGCGTCGGCGGCGGCGACCGCCTCTGCCCAGTCCCTGGCCAGGACCGGGGGCACAGGCCGCGCCGCCGTCAGCAGGGGGTGATGTGCGACGGCGTTGCGCAGCGCCTCCCGCAGTCCCGCCCGGGTCAGCAGCGCCTTCCAGTCCACTGCCGCACGGGGTGCCAGCACTGGCCGGGGCGGGCGTGGCTGCTTGGCGGTACGTTGCTTGGCAGGTCTGGCGTTGGCGGGCCGTTCCTTGGCCGGCCCAGACTGCCCGGCTTCGGGTGACACCGCAGCCTGTTGCCCGGGGGCCGGCAGACGGACAACCTCGATGGTCTCATTCCTGGGGAACCTGCCGAACAGGGCCATGACGGCCAACGCGAGCAGGCGGCTCACCCCGGCGAGCACCAGCATCACGATGAAGGCAATGAACAGCCCAAGAAACATGAGGAAAGCCACGAACACGGTGCCGAAAAAGGTCAGGTTCAGTGCAATTGTTGCCGGATCTTCCACTTCACCCTCCTAACAGCCGCCTGATGCCGCTGCAGTCCCGGCGGCCAACTGCCCTTTACCACCATACGGACTATTTACTGCCGACACGCACGCATGGCAAGGTCCGCCAGGTGTTGTTTTGAACCTGTTACAGGATGCGCTGTCCGCCGGACGCCTATAGTCGGAAACAGCATGCAACCACCACACTTTTAGGGGAATCAGTGACTCGCATCCAGTCCTATTCGGGCAACTGCCCGTGCCTCTCGGGCGAGCAGTACGTCCATTGCTGCGGCCGCTTCCACAGTGCAGCCGCGAAGGCAGCGACTGCAGAACAGCTGATGCGTTCCCGCTATACCGCCTTCGTCCTCCTGGATGCCGCATACCTCATGAACACGTGGCATCCGGATACCCGGCCCTCGGAGCTTGAACTGGATCCCGGCATTGAGTGGCGGCGGCTGGACATTCTTTCCACGCACCGCGGCGGTCCGCTGGACCACCAAGGCACCGTGGAGTTCAAGGCCCATTTCAGGCAGAACGGCGAACGGGGCGTCCAACACGAAACCAGCCGCTTCCTCAAGGCGCACGGCCAGTGGTACTACATTGATGCCGTCGTCCTTCACCAGCGTTGAACGGTTGAGCGCCCCATGCACGGTTCCCAAGATTTTTAAACCCCTAACACTGGGGCCGGCTCAAGAAATCCCAAGCTTTTTATAACTTGCTCGGCTGAACATGTTCCGAGGGGGGAGTGTAAGCAAGTTGCCAGGACCGCAGCAGCAGGGGCTTCGAGTTCTCGTACCCAACCGGGAAGGTTGGTAGGGACTGGCATAGGCAAACAACTCCAATGAGTGGTGAGGCTAGTGTCGCTGGATACCTCTTTTCACATGGGCGGGCGTGCTGGGGGTCGCAGGACTTCCTGGTTTGGCGTAAGGCGTGGAGGTGGTCTTCGTCTACGCGCGTCGCGGAACTTAAGGTTCCCGGCACTGCTGACAGCGGTGCTGCTTGCGTTGAGTGGTGTCCTGGTGGTGCCGGTCCCGGCGTCGGCCGCCCCGGGTGACGTTGGGGTTGAGGGTCCCTCGCATACGGGGACGGGGACGCCGACGGGTTCGAAGCGGGCGACGAGTGGCCTGTGGTTCAACGACGGGTCCTGGTGGGGGAACCTGTGGGACACTGCCAGCTCGGATTTTCATATCTTCCGGTTCAATGCCGCGACCAGCTCGTGGGTTGATACCGGTGTGGCGACAGACACGCGGGCGAACACCCATCATGACGTGCTGTGGGACGGGACAACGCTGTACGTGGCGAGCTACCGGTTCGTCAACGACGGCCTGCCGGCCGAGCCGAACTATCCGACGACGATGCGGCGTTACAGCTACAACGCGACGAGCAAGACGTACACGCTGCGGGGTTCGTCAACCATCAACAACCACCGTGTTGAGGCCCTGACCATCGATAAGGACTCCACGGGCCGGGTGTGGGCTACCTGGCAGCAGGGGAACCGGATCTACCTGAACGTCACCGGCACGGACGGAGCAACGTGGGGGACGCCGTTCCCGCATCCTGCGGCATTGAGCAACGTGTCGGTGGATGACACCTCGGCTGTGATCGCGTTCGGGCCGGGCAAGATCGGGGTGATGTGGAGCCGGCAGGTCGGTGACGCCACCGACGGCATGTACTGGAGCTACCACGTCGACGGAGCGGCGAACACCGCCTGGACCACTCCTGTGGCGGCGGTGGACGGGCAGCGCAGCGGTGATGACCATATGAACCTGAAGTGGCTGGATTCCTCCGGCGGCCGGGTGTTCGCGGCCATTAAGACGTCGTTCACGTCGGCGTCCCAGCCGCTGATCCAGCTGTTGGCCTTGAATAATGCGACCTCGGCATGGTCGGCGCACACGATCGCGACGGTGGCGGAGTGCCCGAACCGGGTGATTGTCCTGATTGATGAGAGCACGCAGAGGCTGCGGACCTTCGCTACCTATCCGAAGCCCAGCGGCACGACCAACGCCGGTGTCTGCACCACCTCGGGCGGTGCGATCTACGAGAAGTCCGCGTCACTGAGCGACATCACCGGCAACTTCAGCTTCACCACCACGAAGACGGCTCATATCGTGGACGCCGACCAGTATGTCCACAACGTGACCTCGACGAAGCAAAACCTGAACAGCGCGGCGCGGGGCACCGCGAACAGCGGTCTGCTGCTGCTGGCCGATGTGAACGCCACCAGCCGGTACTGGCACGCTTACGACCCCAGCGGCGGCAGCGGCGGCGGCGACACAACGGCTCCGACAGTGACGGGTACTTCTCCGGCTGATGGTGCGACCGGTGTGGCGGTGTCGGCGAATGTGACGGGGACCTTTTCGGAGGCGATGGACACCTCGACGATCACTCCGGCCACGTTCACGTTGCGGACGGGGACGGCGACGGGAACGGGGACAGCGGTGTCGGCCGCTGTGACGTACGACAGCACGAACCGGGTTGCGACGTTGAACCCGAATGCGGAGCTGGCAGCGGGCACGGTGTACACGGCGACGATCAAGGGCGGCTCCACTGGGGTGAAGGACGCTGCCGGTAACGCGCTGGCGGCGGATAGGACGTGGACGTTCACCACGGCTACCGCCGGCGGTGGTGATACGACGGCTCCGACGGTGACGGGTACGTCTCCGGCTGATGGTGCGACGGGTGTGGCGGTGTCGGCGAATGTGACGGGGACCTTTTCGGAGGGGATGGATACCTCGACGGTCACGCCGGGTACATTCACGTTGCGGACGGGGACGGCGACGGGGACGGGGACAGCGGTGTCGGCCGCTGTGTCGTACGACAGCACTAGCCGGGTTGCGACCTTGAACCCTGATGCTGACCTGGCAGCGGGCACGACGTACACGGCGACGATCAAGGGCGGCTCCGCCGGGGTGAAGGATGTTGCCGGTAACGCGCTGGCGGCGGATAGGACGTGGACGTTCACCACGGCTGCCGCGGGCGGCGGCACGTCGGAGACTGTCACGCTCACGGCCACCGCTGACAGCTACGTTTCCAGCGGGGCGACGACGACGAACTACGGCACGAGCACCGTGCTGGGCGTGGACAGCAGTCCGGTGGAGGTCGCGTACCTGAAGTTCGACCTGTCGGCCTACGCGGGCAGGACGCTGGAGAGCGCGACGCTGCAGCTGCGCAGCGCCGGGAGCGGCTCCACAGGTACGCAGAACGTCAAGCTGGTCGCTGATGACACCTGGACCGAAACCGGAATCACGTACAGCAACCGCCCGGCGCTCGGCACCAGCATCGGCACGCTCGGTCCGACAACGACCAATACCAACTACAGCGTTCCCCTGACGGCCAGCGGCCTGGCCGGTGAGCTCGGCCAACAGCTCTCACTGGGCTTGGATTCCAGCAGCAGCGACGGCCTGGACCTCAACTCCAAGGAAGCCGGCAGCACGGCCGCACCCAAACTGGTGATCACGCTGGGCGGCGGCGGTGGCGGTGGTGGCGGCACCCCTGGTGATACGACCGCCCCGACGGTGACGGGTACGTCTCCGGCTGCCGGTGCAACCGGCGTGGCGGTGACGGCGAACGTGACCGGGACCTTCTCCGAGGCGATGGATGCCGCGACGGTCACGACGGACACGTTCACGCTGACGACGGGGACGGGCACGGGAACGACGACGGTGCCGGCCGCTGTGACGTACACCGGCACGGACCGGACCGCGACGCTGAACCCCAACGCCGATCTGGCAGCAGGTACGACGTACACGGCGACGATCAAGGGCGGCTCCGCCGGGGTGAAGGATGTTGCCGGTAACGCGCTGGCGGCGGATAGGACGTGGACGTTCACCACGGCTGCCGCGGGCGGCGGCACGTCGGAGACCGTCACGCTCACGGCCACCGCTGACAGCTACGTTTCCAGCGGGGCGACGACGACGAACTACGGCACGAGCACCCTGCTGGGCGTGGACAACAGTCCGGTGGAGGTCGCGTACCTGAAGTTCGACCTGTCCGCCTACGCGGGCAGGACCCTGGAGAGCGCAACGCTGCAGCTGCGCAGCGCCGGGAGCGGCTCCACGGGTACGCAGAACGTCAAGCTGGTCACCACCGACACCTGGACCGAGAGCGGGACCGGTGCGATCACGTACAGCAACCGCCCGGCGCTCGGCACCAGCATCGGCACGCTCGGCCCGACAACGACCAACACCAACTACAGCGTTCCTCTGACCGTCAGCGGCCTGACCGGTGAACTCGGCCAACAGCTCTCACTGGGCTTGGATTCCAGCAGCAGCGACGGCCTGGACCTCAACTCCAAGGAAGCCGGCAGCACAGCCGCACCCAAACTGGTGATCACAGTGAAGTAGGGGACATCTTCGACACCGGCCATACCAGCAACACCACCAGACCGACAAGACACCAGACAGGGGACGACCATGCGCACCAGGCAGACCAAGGCACTGCACTTCGACATCCACGGCCGCGTCGCGATCCGCGTTGACGCAAAGGCGCCGGCAGCGACCCAGCTTCAGAGCATGTTGGCCTGCTTCGCCACCGACATCGAACGCCCGGCCGACATCGTCGTCGATGACGGGCCCGAGCCGATGCCGGACGCCGGTCTGCTAGAGCACGAACTCGCGTACACGGGGAACAGCGTGCGTTTCGAAGACGATCGGGTCCAGGTCGTGAGGGATGCAGAGCAATGGCGCATTCATGGACCCGGCGAGCTGTTGACCTCCGTGGTCCCTGTCCTCGATGCTGCCATGGTCGGACGGGGAGCCGGCATGATCCACGCGGCAACGATGGCGTACCGGGGTCACGCGATCGCGCTTCCCGCTGCCGGAGGGACCGGGAAGACGAGCACTGTCGCCAAGCTGATGCGGCGCGAGGGGTGGTCGTTCATGGGCGACGACTGGGCCTTCCTCGCCGAGGACGCCACGCTGCTTGGATACGCAAAGCCGATGTTCATCAAACCGCACCACAGGGCCATCTACCCGCACCTGTTCCAGGGGGTCCGGAAGCCCCTCATCCCGTCACGGCTCTCAAACAGCGTCGGCCGTCTCACCACGGTGGTGCACCCGTACGTCATCCGTTATCCGCGACTCGCGGACTTCTCCCGGCGATGGTCGCCGGAGCACCGCATGGTCGCCCCGGGGACCGCGTTCCCGGACCGGGAAGTAACGACGTCGGCCCCGCTCGCGGCCGCCATCTACGTCGAGCGCTTCGAGGGCGCCCGGTCCCGGATTGCCGAGCGGACGAGCGAGTGGATGGTCGACCGCATGCTTGGAAACTTCCACATTGAGATGGCGGGATTCTCGCAGCAGGTCGTGACCGGTCTGGCGGCCACATCCGTCCTCCCGTGGCGGGAGCACTTCGTGGCGAAGGGGATCGTGCTGAGCAAGGCGCTCGACGGACGGCCCTGCCACCTGCTGCAGGTGCCCTCCGCATACACGGCCGACGAGGCGTCGGACGACATCGTCCGGTATCTCGAGCAGCTGCTGCCGTCGGTCCTCGAAGAGCAAGCCTGAGGGGTGGGACACAGTGGACCACAGCCCTGCCGAAGTCACCGCCGTCGTTCCTGCCCGTAACGCGGAGCACCTGCTACCGCGCTGCCTGGAGGCCCTGCGTCAGTCCGGCGTCGCCGAGATCATCGTGGTGGACGGATGCTCCACCGACAACACGGTCAGCATCGCCCTCGCGGCCGGTGCCCGGGTCCTGAGTGACGAGGGCCGCGGCCTGCCATTGGCGCGAACGCTCGGAGTGCAGAGCAGCAGCACCCGCTGGGTCCTACTCGTCGACGCCGACGTCGTGTTCGGGCCCACGGGGGTCGCCGACCTGCTCACCGAGCTGGTCGAGGGCGGCTACGACGCCCTCCAGGCGGGCCTGGAAAGTGTCGCCGGGCCGGGCTACTGGGGGCAGGCGCTGGCACATCACCATCGCACCGGGCGCAGCCGCAACTGGTTCGGGCTCGTGGCGACGCTCGTCGACCGAGACCTGATGCTGGGCGTGGGTTTTGACGACGCGTTCAAGTCAGGGGAGGACATCGAGCTGCGTTGGCGGATGCGGGACTCGGGGCTGCGAACGGCTGTGTCACGCCGGGTCTTCGTCGAACATCGCTTCGCCGCAGACGACTTCAATTTCGCGCTCGACCAGTTCCTCATGGACGGAACGGGACTGGGAAGGATGATCCGCAAGCACGGCTGGCGCGGTGCGAGGTTGGCGCTGCTGCCCGCCGCCGCGGCAGTCCGGGGCAGCGCCTTGAGCCTGGCCGCTGGCCAGCCTCGGTGGCTGCGCTACTACGTCGCCTTCTGCTGGTACAACTACGTGGGCCTGGCCAGGGGTGTCGCGTCATGAGGGCTAAGCGGGAGACCGCTGTCACGGACGCCCCGACCGTCCGGCACTCCCCCCTGCACAGCTCGCTCGGTCTCGTTGCGGGCAAGGCCGCACAGACCGGCGCGGGCTTCGCCTTCTGGATCGTGGCCGCGCACGCGGCGTCCGACCGTGAGGTCGGGCTCACCACGGCCGCAGTCTCGGCGGTGATGATCTGCACGCAGCTCGCGGTGTTGGGCGCCGGGTCGGCCGTGATCGTCGCGGTGGGGCGAGGGGAGCCGCCTGCGCGGGTGCTGGACGCAGCATTCGCCATTGTGGGTGTAGCCGGCACCGTGCTGGCCCTCGGCTACCTCGTGCTGCAGTCAGCCGTGATGCCGGACACGGGCTCGGCATCGGTGCTCTTCTGGCTCACGTTCCTCGTGGCTGCCGTCACCGGCACCCTGGTCATCGTGCTGGATCAGGCGCTCGTGGCGTTGGGACACGGTGCCAGCGCGTCCTTGAGGTATGCGTTGGGCGGCACGGTCGCATTCGGGGCTGCAGCGATCGTGGCCTGGCAGGCGCACGGCGCCTCCGCCGACGTGCTGCTGGCCTGCTGGACCCTGGGGGCGACGGTGGCGTGCGTCGTCGGTGCGGTCCAGCTGCGAAGACTTGTCGGCTACCGGCCGCGACCGTCCTTGCGCCCGGCGCGCGGCCGTCCACTGCTTGCGCTGGGCCTTCCGCACCAGCTTCTTACCCTTAGCGAGCGCGCCCCCGGGTTGGTGCTGCCCCTCCTGCTCGCGCACATGGTGGCGCCGGAGGCCGCCGCCTATTGGTATCCGGCGTGGATGATGGCATGGGCCGCTTATACCGCTCCGACGCTGATGGGCATCGTCCAGTTCTCCGAGGGTGTCCGGGACGCGGACCGCCTGGTGTCGACCACCTGGGCGAGTCTTCGTTGGTCGCTCACTGTAGGAGGTCTGGCAGCCGTCGTACTCGTCATCTTCGCCCACCCGCTGCTCAGTCTGCTGGGGGAGCGGTACGCCGACGCGTCCTCCGGCGCTCTGCGGTGGCTGGCGGCCGGACTGGTGCCGTACGCGGTGCTGCAGGCCTACAACGCCGTGTGCAGGGCCCGCGGCCTCTACACGGAGGCGATTGTGGTTGGCGTGACGCTCGGCGTGGCCCTTTGCGCCTCAGCGCTGTCGGCCGCCGACCGGGGCGCCAGCGCCATGGCCCTTGCCTGGCTGGTAGTGCTCTCCATCGGGGCCGCGGCGGCCGGTCTCCGGCTGGTCGCAGTCCTTCGGCACGTTACTCAGGAGGAGCGATGAGTCGCGCAATGATCGACACGCTTGATGCGACAAGCCGCAACGAGGGACGCTGGAAGCCCCGTGACGTATGGTGCGCAGTGGCGGGCATCGTGTCGCTGGCGCTTGCCGCGGGGGCCGCCTCTACGGTGGCCGTGCCCGTGAACAGCGACTTGGGACTCGTCGCCGTGCTGCCCTACCCGTTCTGGGTGGGGGTCCTGCTTTTGAACGTCGCCTTCGTGGTGGCGCTGCGGGGGGATGCCACAGGACCTGCGCGCCGACCAGTCATGATGGGGCTCGTCGTGGTGCTCGTGCTCATGCTCTTTGGGACCGCAGCCTTCGTGACGGACGTACCGCGGGGTGAGGTCGCATTCCGTCATCTCGGTATCGCCGACGCCCTCTCGCGCATGCAAGGGATCGACCCGGAGATCGACGGGTACTTCAACTGGCCGGGTTTCTTCGCCCTCCTGGCAACGGTGCTCAGGGCGACCGGTCTCGACCCTGTGGCCGTTGCCCTCTGGGCACCGGTGCTCAACATGGGTCTCTGGCTCGCTGCCCTGGGCGTGCTGACGGGATACCTGACGCGCGACCCGCGACGGCGCTGGCTCGCCCTCTGGCTCTTCTGCCTCGGCAACTGGCATGACCAGGACTACCTGTCTCCCCAGGCCTTCGGTTTTTTCCTGTACCTTGTCGTGATCGCGCTGCTCGTCGGCCCGCTGGCCGCGCGGGCTCCCGGGATCCGGAGCTTCCGGCGCCCCGACCTGGCGGCGTGGTGGCAAGGGCGGTCACCCGCCGAGTCACGGCCCCGGCACCGGGCAAGCGCACTCGCGGTGGCCCTCCTGCTCGTGGCGGTCATCTGCGCGAGCCATCAGCTGACACCGTTCGTGGTGCTCATCGCCATGACGGCTCTCACCCTGAGCGGGCGTGTCTGGCCCAGCCGGCTGCCCCTGATCACCGCCGTCATGCTGTCACTATGGCTCGCCTACCCCGCCAGTGAATACCTCCTCGGGCACCCACCCCTGGCGGAGGCAGGACTGCAGGCCGCGGCTGAGGCGAACGTCGTCGA
This sequence comes from Arthrobacter sp. D1-17, assembly GCF_054130535.1. Lineage (NCBI taxonomy): Bacteria > Bacillati > Actinomycetota > Actinomycetes > Micrococcales > Micrococcaceae > Arthrobacter > Arthrobacter sp. D1-17. The sequence goes on from NZ_CP096382.1 coordinate 215,642, forward strand.
CCGCTGGAGCGGGACCGATGGGCACGTGCTCGTGGTGCAGCTCCGGGTTGTTCTCACCCTCGCGCTGTGGGCGCTCGCCGCAGCGGGGGCGGTGCGCGACTGGCGCAGAGGGCGCCTCGACATCCGGGTGGTTCTCCTCGCCGTCACCCCATTGCTGCTCTTCCCTGCGCAGGTGTACGGCGGGGAAATGCTCATCCGCGTCTCGCTGTTCGCGCTGCCCTTCATCGCCCTGCAGGCATGCTCCGTCCTGCTTCCCACGGACGGCAACACACGCCCCTCCTCCCTTTCCCCGGACGCCCTTCCCACGAGCGGCAGCACACGCTCGTCCGTCCTTGCCGCGGGAGGCCTTGCGCTCACCTGCTTCCTGCTGGCTGTACTGACAGTGACGGGCCGGTTCGGAAACGCGCAGTATGACGTCTTTAGCGACGATGAGATTGCCGCTGTCGCGGCCGTGCAGGGCCTCGCGCCCCCCGGCTCGGCGATGATCTCGGTTGCCCATCCGACCCCGTGGCGCAGCGAGGCCTACCTCGAACACCGGTATCGGACGATCGATGACCTGTGCCAGTCCGACTTTTCGACGGCGACATGCGGCCCCGTCGTGTACGACTACGCCCGGAAGAACTCTGCCGGTGCGCTGGTGCTGCTCACACGCTCGTCGGAGGCGAGTCTTGTGCTCCAGGGCGCCAGCAGCGAGCACGACCTCGCTGAGCTGGAGAAATGGCTCAGTGCACAGGACGGCGTGGAGCTCGCCTTCAGCAACGTCGATGCACGCGCTTACCGGGTGACGCCATGAGCGGCGGCGGCGTCAGCCGGCTCACTGCGGCGCTCGGTCTCGCGGCCGTCGCGCTGTCGCTGGTGACACTCATCGGGCTGCCGACACCACTGCAGACTGTCGCCGCGATAGCGGTCCTCGTCCTGCTTCCGGGGCAGGCACTGACCCGGCTCACGCAGGTGACCGATCTCGCGCTCGGCGCGCTGCTCGTCCTGGTACTTGGCCTTGCCACGCTCACGGCAGTGTCCACGGCGATGTTCTACCTCGCTGTGTGGTCGTGGCAGGCGTGCGTCGTCACGATGGGCATCATAACCGTCCTCGCGTGCATGGCACGCGCAAGGCAGGAGGCTGCGTCATGATCAACGTGCTGATCGACTTGGCGGGACTGCTCGCCGCTGCCGCCCTGCTCATCACCCTGATCGCGCTCGAGGTGCGCCGCGCCGGAGCAAACACCGCCGGAGCAAACACCGCGGGAGCAAACACCGGGCAGCCCCCGCGCCAAAGGCTGCTCGGACGAACGGTGAGCCGCGGGGTCGTCGCCGTGATGTGGGTCATGTACTTCGTCCTCTTCATGCCACGCGTGCTGGGATTGCTCGCGTGAGCCGCGCGGCCCGGTGGTGGCTCCTCAGCGACATCCATCTGGGTTTATCGGATGATGACCCCCGGTGCCCTGGCAGAATGCTGCCCGAGTTCCTGCGCTGCGAAGTGCTCGCTGCCTCCGGACCGCAGCAGCACGTCGCCTTCGTTGGTGACACGTTCGAGCTGGTCGGGTTCGGGGAGGACGAGAGTCTGGCCCGGCTCGAGGCCATCCTTACCCGTCATCCGGATACCTTCCAGACGCTGGAGGAGTGTGCGGCACGCGGCGTGCTGCTGCACTTCGTGTGCGGCAATCACGACGTGGAGCTGGCCCGGCCCTCGGTTGCCGCGCGGCTGGCGGCGTTGCTGTCACCCGCCGACCGGACGCGGGTCCGGGTGTACCCGTGGTTCCTCCACGTGCCCCGCGTGCTGGTGGCCGAGCATGGGCACCAGCACCACGCGCTGCATCGGATCCCCGAAGTGCTCCGCGCGGCGGTCAACGGCACGGACGAGCTGGACCTGCCTCCGCTCGCTGCGTGGAATGCCCATCCGTCGGGGTCGCGCCTGAGCCGTGCCCGGGCCGTTGCGCGGGCCTGCCTGGCGTCGGAGCGCGCGGAACGCCGTGTCCGCGAACTGGCATACGACGAGCTGCTGCAGACCGAGTCACTGAGGCTCGCGCTGGACGGGCTGGCCGTTCGGGACCTGGCGCGCCTGTCCCGGTTCCGGACAGTGTCGGCGCTTCCGGTCGCCGCGACCCGCATGGCGCTCGCGGCCGCGGGGCGCAGGGTCGGCGGCGCGGAGGCTCCTGCTGCAGCGGGCCGGTTCGCACGCACCCTCGAGGCGCATGGTTTCGGGGTGGCCTGGTACGTCTCGGCCCACACCCACCGGGCCTTCGAGTCGACGCTTGAGGAGTGCCCCACCCGGTACGTCAACACCGGCACGTGGTCTTCGGATGTCCGCGGTCGCGGACCTGACCAGTCGGACCGTCGTGCGTTTCCTTACGCCGTGGTTGACGTCGCTCCGGACGGCACCACCAGCGGCGGACTGCGGTACTGGCGTCCGGACGGTGGCTGAGCCGGAACTGTGTCAGCGCACCTGCGTGCGGGACGAATCTAGTGCTCTTCGTAGTCTGCTGTTGGTGTAAATCCGGCGCGGTCCACTTTGCGATGGAAGCGCATGCCGGCCATTCCTCCGACGACGGCGCCCACGAGCGCAACTGCCGCGACCACAACCGCGGCGATGATGCTGGTGGTAGTGAGCTGGCCTTCATTGACCGGAATCCGCGGGAAACTGTTCAGCTGGGCCAGGATATTAAACTGTTCACCGGCGATCATTCCCAGAACGGCGATGATGACCGCGGCGATAAGCGCCCAGATCCAGACCATCATGCCCTGCTTCGCACCATTGAACCTCGCCATCCGGCCTGCCACATAGCCCCCACTGTAATAGGATACGAAGAGGATCACGAGAAGCACGATGATGCCCACGAGGCTCACCGTCTGGTTTGAGGCCGCCTGCCCCAGGGCGGAGTTGATGTCAGGGTTGGTGGCCAGTCCCACAGCCGTTCCCGCTGCCGCAACGAGGGCTGTCAGCAGGACTGCCATGCCTGTGGCCGCCAGCCAGCCGAAGAATGCCGAGCCGACTTTGACCCCTCCGAATGCCTGCTTCTCGCGGGCGATCGCGGTCTCGCGTGAGGCGAGATTGGGGTCGGAGTGCGGCCGCGTGCCATCACTGCCCGTGTCGGGGGTGTAGTCCCGCTCGGCCGTGTACGCCCTGTCGGCATCGTTCTCCCGCTCAGAGCGGGGAACCGGGGTGGTCATGGCTCTGGTGCTTGTGTCGGTGTCCCGTCCGCTGCTGCCGCTGTTCCGCGCATCCGCATCGCGTGAGTGCGTGGCGTCGTACACGGGAGTGTCCTCGGCGCTGTGCTCGGGCTGGTTATGCCGCGGCCGTCTTTCCTCGGAACCGATCGGGCTGCTCATGAACATCTCACTTTCACTGAACGGACCTGGCTTAAGGTCTAAGCCGGGCAACGCAATGCTGGGACCGAACCGCGGCCCCACTTCTAGCTAACTCCGTTCAATCCCTGATAGCAAGGATGCTTACTATTCAGGTTTTCGCGCCGTCCAGGGCGCGGGCGGAGGGGTCACTTCCCGCAATCAGCGGTATTTGCGGTGCAGGTTCTCCCTGTCGGAAGCCCGGGGTGTGGTGTCCGCGATCCAGGGTCCGGTGCCCTCGGACTGGTCCAGCACGCCGGCCTCCAGCCACATGTAATCCCCGGCTAGGACCTTCCGCGACAGCCCGCGGTCGCCGTCGTCGGTGTTGCGCCACAGCTGGTCAAAGTATTCGTCCACGCGGACGCGGGCCTGATCGCAGTAGGCCCCGGCGAGCTCGAAGGCGGCGGCGCCCCGCTCGGGTGCGGTGCGCAGCAGCATCTCCGCGCGGGAGCAGCACGCGGCCATGGCGAAAAGCTCCGCGCCGATATCCACGATCCGTCCCAGGAATGCCTGCTTGTGTTCGAGCCCGGCCTGCCACCGTCCCATGCCGTAGAACGTCTGGCGGGCGAGCCGCCGCGAGGACCGCTCCACGAAGCGCAGGTGCCGGGCAAGCCGGCCGAACCCGCTGTAGGACCGGGGGTCCATGCCGGGGCCCGCCACCAGCTTGGGCAGCCATTTTGCGTAGAAGCCTGAAGCCCCGACGGCGGCCCGGGCCTTGTCCTGCAGGCTCGCTTCCGCCGATGCCAGATCGCCGGCTGCAGTGAGGTGGGCGTCTACGGCTTCCCGGGCGATGAGCAGCCTCATGATCTCCGAGGAGCCTTCGAAAATCCTGTTGATCCTAAGATCGCGCAGCTGCTGCTCTGCGGGGACAGCGCGTTCTCCGCGCGCCTCCAGCGAGTCGGCGGTCTCGAAGCCGCGACCGCCGCGGATCTGCACAAGCTCGTCCGCGATCCGGCAGCTGATCTCCGTGGACCACAGCTTGGCCAGTGCTGCTTCGATCCGGACGTCCTTCTGCCCGGCATCAGCCATCTCGGCGGACAGCTCAAAGACGGCGTCCAGCGCGAAGGCCGATGCGGCGATAAAGGCAATCTTCTTGCCCACGGCCTCGTGCTTGCCCACCGGCCGGCCCCATTGGGTGCGCGCATTGGACCATTCACGGGCGATCTTCAGGCTCCAGCGGCCCGATGCAACGCAGAGTGCGGGAATGGAGAGCCGCCCGGTGTTGAGGGTGGTGAGGGCAATCTTCAGGCCCTGACCCTCGCGGCCCAGCCGGTTTGCTGCCGGAACCCTCACTTGGTGGAAGCGGGTGACGCCGTTCTCAATGCCGCGCAGGCCCATGAAGGCATTCCTGTTTTCCACGGTGATGCCCGGCGAATCCATCTCGACAACGAAAGCCGTGATGCCTCCCTTGTGCACGGCGCCACCGGAATCGGTGTGTCGCGGCACCACGGCCATCACCACCACAAGTTCGGCGATCACGCCGTTGGTGGTCCAAAGCTTCACGCCGTCCAGAAGGTACGCCTCGCCGTCGTCCGTGGGAACTGCTGTACTGCCCATCCGGGCGGGGTCGCTGCCGACATCGGGTTCCGTGAGGAGGAATGCAGTGATGGCGCCTGCCGCACAGCGGGGCAGGTACTCCTGCTTCTGTTCGGTGGTGCCGAAGACCTTGACCGGCTCAGGCACGCCGATGGACTGATGGGCGGAGAGCAGGGCCCCGAGGCTGGGATGCACCGATCCCAGCAACCCAAGGGCCCGGCCGTAATACACGAGGGACAGCCCCAAGCCGCCGTAGTCCTGCGGAATCTTCATCCCGAAGACGCCAAGGTCTGCCAGCAGTTTGAGATACTCGTCCGGAATTTTGTCATCACGTTCGATCACGCGGCCGGACATCGTCCGGCACGCGGCGGTGAGCCGTTCCATGAAGGCCTCGCCGCGCTCCACGTCATCGGGTTTGGCGGCGGGCCAAGGGTGGACGAGGCCCACGTCGAAGTTGCCGAGGTACAGCCCCTTGGCAAAGCTGGGCCGTTCCCACGCTGTTTCACGGGCCGCCTCGGCGACTGCCCGGGCATCCTCGGCGGAAGCACCCGCCCCGATATTCTCAGCAGCGACCGGAGTCTCGGAGGCTGGGCTGTCGACGGGCCGAACGGTTCGGGTCTGTCCGGCCTGGTCTTCAGTGGCGGGACTCTCGGTGGCGGAGCTCATGGGACATCTCCTCTAACCGTCAGACGGCTCGAGCCATGGGTCCGCCGCGGGTGGAGAACCCTTCAGCTGTCCCTCAATGCTACCCGCGGGTAAGTACCCGTGCTAGGGGAATGCTGGCCCTGAAAATCGGCCGGAAGTTCCACCCCGGAAGCGTGGTGCACCAGCCGGTCCCACAGGTGGTTGATACCGTGCACCAAGCCCAGCAGACTGCCTGCGACGATCAGCCAGGCGAGCCGTCCGACCCCCACCAGGACAAGAGCGGCCATAGCCGCTACCGTCACGAACAAAACCAGGGCCACGGCGAACACCAAAGTCCCGATGAACACCAATGTGGCTGTTTCCACTGCACTTAGGTCAAACTCCATGCTTTCCCCCTGCGCCATTGCTGCGGTTCGATCAGTAGCAAGAGCCTAGGTCCGCTGACCCGGCCACATCCAGAGCTGACCGCGCCTGCCGTCCATGTTGATACGGGATCGAAACCATACTCTTTCGTAGGTCACAGTCCGATCACACCAACCTCATCAGCCACATGCGTTGCGTTTCTTCGGTGACAGAGCTGCCCGCCCATCCATCCCGAAGGCGGGTCAGCTCCATTCCTGCCAGTGCGCCGGTGGAAAGTGGCTCTGCGTTAACCTTGTATCTGGCAGTTTTCGTGTTTCCCGCTGCCGCAACCATCCCCGACGCCTGCCTAAGGAGAGTGCGTGCCCCGGTCCGCTACGTCCTCCGCTGATGCCATCAGCGCACGGCTCCGGGACCTCGAGCTCCTGACCAAGGGACCCGCCTGGGCGCTCACCCGCTCCGCACCCTGGGTTATTGCGGTGCTTCAGGCCTCCTTCACCCGCGTCCGGCCGCAGCTCCCGCTGGAAGAGTTCCATGCCGACGTCGACTCTTTCCTTGAGCAGCTCCGGCGCCACGACCCTGGGCTGGGCGGCGCCGCAAGCGGCAAGGCCTTCGGCGATGAATGGACGCGGAAGCAGTTCCTGACGAGGCGGAACCAGTCCGGACAGATCGTCTACGAAGTCACCGAGCCCGCCGCCCGCGTGCTCGCCTTCCTGGATAGCCTGTCCAGCGAACGTTCGACCCTGAATGGATCCCGCCTGGGCACGCTGCTTGGCGATGTGGAAAAGCTCGCCAATGAGACCAATCCGGATCAGAGTGCCCGCCTGGAGGCGCTTGAGGAGGAGATCGAGGAGCGGCAACAGCTTATCCACGACATCAGTTCCGGCGACTTTGATGGGCTGCTCGACGACGATGAAGCCGTGGAAGCCGCCGGCAACATTCTGGATCTCGCCGCCGGTCTCCCCGCCGACTACAAGAAGATGCGTGACCGCATCGAGGAGCTTGTGGGTGAGCTCCGGAACCAGATCATCGAGGAATCCCTGACCAAGGGCGCCACCATGGCTCAGGTCCTCGAAGCCGACAAAAGGCTGCGGCAAAGCCCCGAGGGCAGGACCTTCCGCTCCTTCACGGCCTTCCTTGAGGACCCGCAGCAGCAGCTGCGCTTCCGGTCGGCCATCGGGGAGGTGCTCAGCCGCCAGTTCGCGGACGATCTGTCTCCGGAGGACCGGGAGACCCTGAAGAACCTCGTCGCGGAGCTCCGCCAGCAGCACAGCCAGATCCAGCGCATTTACGGCAAGCTCAGCGAGAGCCTGAACACGTATGTTCAAAGCGATGACTTCCGCCAGTCCGTCCGGCTCCGCAAGGTGCTGCGTGAAGCTGAGCAGGCCATCCGCTCCCTGCCGTACGAACGCGAACGCTCCGGCCTGGTTCCGGGTCCGGTGCTCTATAACGCCGGCTTCGAATCCCTGGCCATGGTGAAGCTGTTTGATCCCGATGAGTTCGCGGCCCCGCCCAAGCTCGCCGACCCGATCGCGTTCAGCGACTCCGACCGCGTGCGGTCGCCCCGCACGGCAAAAGCCCGTCCCGAGGCCATCAGGACCGCTATGGCCGGAGCCTCGACCCTGGCAGAGGCCTGGCAGCAGCTCCCTTCAGAGGAACGGCACATCAACTCCATCAGGGCATTGCTCTCGCACGCCCTCCACGACGGCGCCGGTTTCAACCGCGAAGTTTGGGACCTCGTCGAGTTTGAACAGATCGACGGGACCACGCGCAAGGCCTACCTGCCGGCGGTCACCCTCACGAAGGACTCTGATGACTGAAGAAACCCCGCTGGTTGACCCTGGACCCACACCTGCCGGGTTTCCTGGCCAAGCTGGCGAGGTGAGGGGGGAGGTGGGGAGCGATACCCGAACCGACCCCTTCCCGGTCCGCCCGAGGGACACCTTCGTCGATGGCGCTGCCCTGTTCCCCGGTGACACCGGGGTGCTCCCGATGAAGGTGCGCCAGGCGCTGGTGAAGCTGCTGAAAGGCCCGTACGTCGACGGCGGCCGGGACGAAAAACTGTGGACCACCCTGTTGGACAACCAGCTCATCCTCCGCAGCCGGCTTTCCGAACTGTTCCTCACCCTGCAGCTGGACCATGAGCGCAAGGTCGCCGTGCTGCGTCCGGTCGACCCTGAAGCCATCGGCGGCAGCACCCGCTCCAGCATTCTGCGCCAGCAGCGTGCCCTGAGCCGGGTGGAAACAATTGTGCTGCTCCGCCTCCGGCTGCTGTTGGACCGTCATGTCACTGCCCAGACCGACCCGACGATCACCCGTGAGGAGATCGGCGAGCTCGTGGCGCACTATCAGCCCGCAGGCCAGCAGGATGCGCTCCGTGACACGGATGTGGTCAACCGTGCCATTGCCAAGCTCCTGGCCCGCCAACTCCTGCTCACTACCGGACTGGATGACGTCTACACAATCTCCAACGCCCTCCCGTTGGCCCTCCCGTACGAGAACATCGGTGACATCCCGTCCCAAATCGAGGCCCTCATGGCAGCCACAGCGGACCAGTCAGGAACAGAACCGCTGATAGAGCTCGACGGCGATAACGCTTCAGAAGACACCGAGACCGACGGCCCGGCAACCAAGGAAGCGGAGGAGGCCAGATGAGCATCGCAACCATGCTGCCGATGAGCGAGCTGGTGAACCCGGGCCAGATGCGCCTGGCCTTGGTTCAGGTGGTCAACTGGGGCACGTTCCACGGGGCGCACACAATGCACGTGGACCGGAACGGCACGTTGCTGACCGGCAACTCGGGCGTCGGCAAGTCGACGCTGTTCGACGCCATGCTGCGCGTCTTCGACGCAAGGCCGCGCTCCAACGAGGCCGCCGCCCAGCGTTCCGGTGGTGCCGTGGAGGACAAGAGGACCACATTCACCTACATGCGGGGGAAGGTGGGCGACAAGGCTGTCGGTGAAGGCTCCGCGAGTGCCTTCCAGCGTCCGGGGGCGACGTGGTCCGCCGTCGCCCTGACGTTCGATAACGCCGCCGGTACGAAGGTGACGGTTTCGGCGTTGTTTGACCTGCCAAAGAACGGCACGGAGTCGAGCGTCGGCAGGTACTACCTGATCGATAACAAGCCGCTGGACCTCCCGGCGATCGAGGGCATCGCCGGGAAGCGGTTCACGAAGGCAGCCCTGGAGGGCATTTTTCCCGAGGCCCAGGTCTTCGACGTGCACAAGGCCTTCGCTGAACGCTTCCGCCGGCTCCTGGGCATCAACTCGGACCAGGCGCTTCCGCTGCTCCGCGTCATCCAGGCCGGCAAGGGCCTGGGCGGCAGCGTCAACACCTTCTTTCGCGACCAGGTCCTGGATGCGCCGGCGACGCTTGCCGCCGCGGACGACGTGGTCGAGGAATTCAGCAACCTGATGTCCATCCGGCAGCGCCTCGAGGACGTCCGCCAGCAGCGTGACCAGCTGGCTCCGGTGCCTGAGCTTAACCGCGAGTATGCGCAGGCGCTGCTCGATGCCAACCGGCTCCGGGAACTGGCCGGCGAGGAATTTGAGGCGTACCGGCAGCAGCTCGCGGTCGGAGTCCACGAGAAGACGCTGGACCGGTTCAAGGCGCTCGCGCAGGCGAAAGCGAAGGAGCTCAGTGCCGAACGGGCTGTCCGTGACGGCCTGGCCAAGGAACTGCGCCAGCTGGAAGCCGAGTACAACAACCAGGGCGGCAACGCCATCTCCTCCATCGAACAGTCGCTGGAGAATGCGCGGGTCGGGCTGAAGCTGAGGCAGCAGGTGGAGGAGGCGGCCCGCCAGGCGCTCACCGAGGCCGGTCTGGAGCTTGACTGGACGGCTGGGGGCTGGGAGCAGGCGCACGAGCAGGCGGCTGCCCGGTCGGCGGAGCTCCAGGACGACTCGGAGGCCCTGAAGGAGCTCCGGTTCGAAGCCTTCGACCTCCACGCGACGAAAAAGCGCGAGCTGGCGGCCGCGGAGCAGGAGCTCGTGTCGCTGAGGACACGGAAGTCCCTGCTGCCGCCGTCGAGCATTGAAAACCGTGCCGCCATCGCGGCAGCGACGGGTGTCCCGGAGGAGCTGATGCCCTTCGGGGGCGAGCTCATCGACGTGGCCGAGGGGGAGGAACGGTGGCGGCCCGCCGCCGAGCGTGCGCTGCGCAGCCTCGCCACCACGCTGCTGGTGCCCGGGGAGCACTTCGCCGCCGTCACGCGGTACCTGAACGACCACGCGGTCCGCGGCGCCCTGCGTGCTGTGGACGTGTCCAAGCCGCTCTCGGGTGGCGCGCTCGCTGTTGAGGACGTGGCCGACGGCGACCTGCTGACCAAGCTGGACATCCTCACCACCGGGCACAAGGACGGCTCGGCCGCCCACGCCAGCACCTGGATCCGTGAACGCATCGCCTTGGACTTCGCCTACCCCTGCGTCGAAAACCCGGACGAGCTCGCCGGGCTCGACAAGGGCCTGAGTCTGGGCGGCGTGGTCAAGCGCAACCGGCACACCGTAGAGAAGGACGACCGCTTCACAAGCCGCCAGGACTACGTCCTCGGCTTCGACAACGCCTCCAAACTGGAGCTCGTGGCCGCGCGGGTGGCGGACCTGCAGCAGGAGCTCGCCAAATCCGCCGAGCTGGCCCAGAGCCGGGAGGAGTCCCACCAGGGCATGACCCGCCAGCTCGAGGCGTTGCGGCGGGTTGCCGGTGACAACCGGCCCTGGGAACAGGTCTCTGCCGCCGTCGCCGCGGACGAGCTGGCGAAGATCGAACAGCGGCTCAAGGACGCCCTGGCGGCACAGGCCGACCTCGAACCGCTGCGCGCCAACATTGAGGCGGTGCGCCAGAAGCATCAGACCAGCACCGAAGCGGCCGCGGTGCTGCAGAGCGAATACAAGGCGCTGGACCACCACCTCACCACCGCCGATTCACTGCTGGAAGCGGCACGCATCCGCCTGAACCAGGCGCCGCCGTCGTCCTCCACCGTCGCGACCCTGGAGCCGTACTTCGAGGGGCTGGGCGACGTGACCGAGATGCACGAGCTGGACAATCTTGCGGCGCGGGTCAAGACCCGGCTGCTGGGGGAGTTGCACGCCGCGGAATCACGGGGCCAGGCCACCGCGGAACGCCTGACCCGGATCTTCGAGGGCTTCGTGCGCGAATGGGGCTCGGCGATCTCGGCCGACCACGGCACCTCGATCGGCGCCGCCGGCGAATTCGAGGCCCGCTACCACGCCATCGTCAGCGACGGCCTGCCCGCGCAGGAGGCCGAGTTCCGGCAGTTCTTCAATCAGCGCACCCACGAGTCATTCAGCACGCTGCTGCACCTGCTCGACGAGGAGCGGCGCTCCATCACGAGCCGCATCCTGCCGCTCAACGGCATTCTGTCGGAGGTCAACTTCCATGAGGGCAGCTTCCTGGAACTGGACATCAAACAGACGCTGCCGGCTTCCGCGAAGCAGTTCAAGGACGCCATCCAGAATGCGCTCAAGACCCGCCACACGCGCCATAGCAAGGCGGATGCCGCTCCCGCTGGCCAGGACGACGACGCCGAGCTCACCGCCCGCTACAAGTCGCTGGAAACGCTCGTGAAGCGGCTGGGTTCACAGACGCCGGAGGACCGGCGGTGGCGCGCCGAGGTGCTGGACGTGCGCGGCCACCTGTTCATTCAGTGCAAGGAGCACCGCGAGGTGGACGTGCCCACGGCGAACAAGGGCGGCAAGCGGACGGAAGTCTTCATGCACGCCGACACCGGGTCCATGTCCGGGGGCGAGCGGCAGCGCTTCACGGCGTTCATCATGGCGGCCGCCCTGAGCTACCAGCTGGGGATCGCCGAACAGGGCTTCACGACATATGGCACGGTGATGATGGACGAGGCCTTCGTCCTGGCTTCGGAGGAATTCGCCGGTGCAGGCATCAAGGCGCTGCACGAGTTCGGCTTCCAGCTGCTCCTCGCTGCCCCGGAGAACGTGATCGACCTGTCCAGGCATCTTGGTTCCGTCACGGAGATCCTGCGGGACAAGCGCACCAACCGTTCAGGGGTGCTTACGGCCCCGGTCATTTCGCCCAAGGCCGGGCTGGGAGGCCAGTGGCGGTCGGAGGCCAACCCGGTTGACATCGTGCTGCGCTGAAAATTGCCGGGGCGCGGCCCTGTCACCTTGCGCCCGGCTTTATAACAAATCGATGGATATATCCTGGCTTCCCTAGTGGGAGCGCTTTTCTGCATGCCAATCTGGTGGGCATCAACACTTCGCCACAGCTCCACAGGGTCATCAACACTCCCACGCGGCGGGCCAGAGCCACCCTCTGCCGAGCTTGACGGCGTCCTCACGAAAGGCACGTTCATGCGTTCTGCTCACCGCGCCACCTACGTCACCGCCCTCGCTGCGGCTGCCGCCCTCAGCCTCGCCGGCTGCGGGGCAGTTGCAGAGTCGGCGTCCACCAACGCGACACCGCCGGCAGCGGCTGCCGGCGCCTCGGCTCCCGCCACGTCCGCACCCGCCACTGCCAAGCCGGCACCTGCAAGCGCAAAGCCGTCAGATGCCGCAGCGCCGGAGGCTGCTGCTCCGGGTGCTGCCGGGGCCGGCACCGCCGCGCCAGGCTCTACTGACCTGGCCACCTTCACGTTCCCGGGAGACAAGGTGTCGTTCAAATACCCGTCCACGTGGAGGGTGGAACTCTTCACCGGTCTAACAACGCTTCCGGTGTCCGGCACAGCTACTGTCTACGACGCCGACGGGAACAGGCAGGCCATGATCTACTCGGGGCACATTGCCGACGGCGTGGCCCACCCGGTCACCAGGGATGTTTTTGAAACCCAGCCGGTTCCGGGCCTGCAGCAACAGCCGGCTCCCGTAGCCCACTACTCCTTCTATGCTGACCGGATGGAGGACGCCTCCGTCTACCGCATGCACCTGACGGCCGGGGCGCCGCCGTCCGGCGCCGACCTGGCACAGGACGGCATCATCCGCGTCGGAAAGGATGTGCTTGTGGCGGAGGTCCAGTTCATCGAGAAGCCGTTTGCCAGCGACGCAGCCGCCAGGGCCTGGCTGGCAGGAGCCGAGGGGCAGGCCCTGAAGGCACTCCTGCTGAGCATCTCCTACCGCTAGATACTCGTGCGGCTGGCTCCGCAGATTGAGTGGTTCCGTTGGTTGAGCTTGTTGAACCTGGATTTCGACAAGCTCAACCAGCAGCCATTTAAGGGCCCGGTCAGCTTCGGGGCCTGGTTAGCGGATTTTGGCTGCCTGCTGCCCCTGGACCCGGTCCAGGAACTGCTCCGTCCGCGCCATCAGGCTGTCGATCTGGCCAGGCTGTCGATCTGGCGGAGAACCACCGCACCCGGATCCGGGTTGATCTCATTGGCCGGGGTTCTGCCCGGACGTTGCCGCAGCAGAGGAAGTCAGAAAGTCCAGTCGGTCCCAGTTGAGCTCTTCGAAGTCCCGGGGCAGGGGTGAGCCTGGCGGCCCCGGAGCGGCTGGCACTAATGAAGGACGACGGGATCTGCTCCGCAGCGACTTTTTGCATGGCAAAAGCTTTCGATGACTCGGCTGGCAAGGCAGTCGGGCAGGTGCGGTCGTTCGTTTCCCGCCGGCCAGCTACGGTAACGCGCCAGGCAGAACTTCGCATTTTCATGTCATGCGAAGAATTAGGCGACGCAAAGCTTTCTTAATTGGAGGGAGGATAGGCTAGCCTTACTCACGTTCCCTTCATTCATCTAAGGAGTTCCGTGATTTCCCCCCTCTTCTCCGGCTCCGGCCGTGTGCCCGGTGCCGCCACTACCCGCCGCGGCCTGCTCAAGACCGCCGGCAAGGCCGCCGCCGTCATGGCCGCCGCAGCCCTGGCCCTGACCGGCTGCTCCACCGGCCCGGCCGCCTCCTCCTCGGTCTCATCCGCCGCCGAGTCCTCCAGCGCACAGTTTCCCGTGACCATCAAGCACGCCTTCGGTGAGACCAAGATCGACAAGCAGCCGCAGCGTGTCGCCACGATTTCCTGGGTCAATGACGACGTCGCCATTGCCCTCGGGGTGGTTCCCGTCGGTGTCCCCAAGAACGAGTGGGGCGGCAACGACAAGGGCTCCACTCCGTGGAAGGACGCCGCCCTCGAAAAGCTCGGCGCCAGCTTCGGCTCGGAAAAGGCCCCTGTGCAGTACTCCGAGGCCGATGGCATCAACTTCACCGAGATTGCCAAGCTCAACCCGGACGTCATCCTGGGCGCCTACTCCGGCCTGACCGCCGAGGACTACAAGAAGCTCAGCGAAATTGCTCCCGTTGTTGCCCACCCCGAGGTCGCCTACGGCACCTCCTGGCAGGACTCCACGAACATTATCGGCAAGGCACTCGGCAAGGAAGCCGAAGCCGCCAAGCTGGTCTCCGACACCGAGGCCACCATCAAGGAGAAGGCGTCCAAGTACCCGCAGATCGAGGGCAAGACTTTCATCTACGGCAACCTTGAGCCCGCCAAGGGTGACGGCGTCAACGTATACACCACGAATGACAACCGCCCTCGCTTCCTGTCCTCCATCGGGATGGAGCTCGCCCCCGTTGTGGAGGAGAAGTCCAAGGGTTCCAAGGAATTCTTCCTGCCCTGGTCTGCGGAGAAGGCCAACGAACTGGAATCCGACGTCTTCGTGACCTGGGTCCCGGATGCCAAGACCAGCGACGCCATCAAGAAGGATCCGCTGCTCGGCCAGATTCCCGCCATCAAGAATGGCGCACTGGTTGCCGACTCTGACAACACGCTGACCCTCTCGATCTCGGCCGCCTCGCCCCTGAGCCTGCCCTGGTCACTGGACACCTTCCTGCCGCAGCTCGGTAAAGCTGCCGACGCGGTCAAGTAGCCGGCAGTGACTCCAGGTACGACGACGGCCGGCGGCACCGGGCGCGAACGGACAGTTGGCGCCCCTGCGGCTGCGGCTGAAGGGCCTCAAGTGCCCGTTCGCGCTCCCCGGTCGGGGAGCCCATCAGGCAAGCAAGCGGCGTGGCTGCTGGCCGCCGTCGTCGTACTTTTCATCGTCTGCGCAGTGTCGCTGGCCGTGGGCGCCCGCGGCCTGCCGCTTGCCACCGTCTGGCAGGCACTGACGGAGTTCAACCCGGACAACGGCGACCATGCCGTCGTCCACGCCCGGATTCCGCGCACCGTCCTGGGGCTGCTCGCCGGCGCGGCCCTCGGCCTGGCAGGTGCAGCAATGCAGGGCGTCACCCGCAACCCGCTGGCCGATCCCGGCATCATCGGCGTTAACGCCGGCGCCGCCCTGGCCGTGGTCACGGGCATCTACCTTTTCGGCGTTTCCTCCCTCGGCGGGTACATCTGGTTCGCGTTTGGCGGCGCCGCGGCAGCCGCCGTCGCTGTTTACCTCATTGCTTCCATGGGCAGGGCCGGGGCGACGCCGGTCAAGCTCGCCCTCGCAGGGGCCGCCCTGAGTGCGGGGCTGTACTCGCTGATGAACGTCATCCTGGTTTCCAGCCAGGACACCCTGGACCGCTTCCGCTTTTGGCAGGTGGGCGGCATCGCCGGGCGCGACTGGTCCGTCATCCTGCCCGGCCTCCCCTTCCTGGCCGCAGGGGCGCTGATCGTGCTCTGCACCGGCCGCATCCTGAACAGCCTGGCCCTTGGCGACGACCTTGCCCGTGGGCTCGGCCAGCGCGTGGGCCTCACCCGAGGCGTGACGGCGCTGGGCATCGTGCTGCTCTGCGGATCCGCCACCGCACTAGCCGGGCCGATCGCGTTCGTCGGCCTCGTCATACCGCATGCCGTCCGCTTCCTCACGGGGCCGGACTACCGCTGGATCCTGCCGTTTTCCCTGGTGCTCGCGCCGGGCCTGCTCCTGCTGTCCGACGTGATCGGGCGCGTGGTTTTGCTCCCCGGCGAGGTTCCGGCCGGCATCATGACCGCCCTCGTTGGCGCCCCAGTCTTCGTGTGGCTCGTTCGCCGCGGCAAGGGGGCCGGGCTGTGACACCCCTCCGGACTTCCGCCGCCACCACAGACCAGCGCGAACGGAGATGTGAGGCCCCCCGCCCTGAGCGCGAATCGACTCAGCGCGCCCGACCTGAGCGCGAACGGGCAGGTAAGGCCCTCAAAACCGCCGAAACAGGGCATTATCTGCCCGTTCGCGCATCATTGCTGCGCCGGACGCTGCCGAACCGCACCGCGATCCTGGCACTCGCTGTCGTTCTTCTTTTCGCCGCAAGCATCCTGCTCGGCAACTACACCGTGACCGTCCCGGACTTCTTCCGGATCCTCACCGCACACTTCAGCGGCGGCGAGAAGATTCCTGGCGCCAGCTTCATCGTCATGGAGAGCAAACTGCCGCGCGCGGTGATCGGGGCGATGATCGGGCTGGCCTTCGGCCTTTCCGGCGGGCTGTTCCAGACGATGCTCCGCAACCCGCTGGCCAGCCCGGACGTGATCGGCATCAGCAACGGCGCCAGCGCCGCCGCGGTTACGGCCATCGTGGTTTTCGGCGCCACCGGTCCGGCCGTTTCGGCGTCCGCCCTTGGCGGAGCCCTTGCCGTCGCGGCCCTGATCTACGCCATCTCCCGCGGCGGCCCGGCCTGTTCCCGGACCACCGGCGCCGGCGCCGGCAACCGCCTCATCCTCGCGGGCGTCGGCCTTGCCGCTGCCCTCGGTGCCGTAGTCAACTTCCTGCTGACCCGAGCGGACATCCGCACTGCGGCCGACGCGCTGGTCTGGCTCAACGGTTCGCTCAACTCGGCGAGCTGGGACCGCGCCGGCGTGCTGGCAGGGGCCCTCCTGGTCCTCGTTCCGGCAGTCGCCGTCCTCGCCGGCCCGCTGCGGATGATCGAACTCGGTGACGATACGGCTGCCGGACTCGGCATTCGCGTGAACCTCACGCGTCTGGGCATCGTGCTCACCGCCGTCGCGCTGGCAGCCGTAGCGACGTCGGCAGCCGGTCCGGTCTCGTTCGTCGCGTTCCTTGCCGGGCCCATAGCCCGGCGCTTCACCCGCAAAGCCAGCCTCCCGGCGTCGGCCCTCACAGGTGCCCTGATTGTCCTGGCCGCCGACTACTTCGCCGGCAACCTCGCCCCGCTGCTGCTGAACGGCGCGGTGCTGCCGGTCGGCGTGGTCACCGGTGCCCTCGGCGCCCCCTTCTTGCTGTGGCTTCTGGTCACTTCCAACCGAAAGGATGCCTGACATGGCCGTTCTCAAAGCGAAGGACCTGACGCTGCAGTACGATCAGCGCCGCGTGGTCGAAGGGTTGACAGCGGACATTCCGGAGGGCAGAGTGACCATGATTGTAGGCGCCAACGCCTGCGGCAAGTCCACCCTCCTGCGCGGGCTTTCCCGGCTGCTTAAACCCGCCGCTGGAGCGGTCACCCTCGACGGGAAGGACATCCACTCCCTCCCGGCACGCGAACTGGCCCGCACGCTCGGGCTGCTGCCGCAGCACCCCACCGCGCCGGACGGCATCACCGTCCGGGACCTGGTGGGCCGCGGCAGGTACCCGCACCAGGGCTTCTTCCGCAGCTGGACTGAGAAGGACGACGCCGCGGTACAGCGCGCGCTCGAAGCCACCGAAACGCTGGAGCTCGCCGGGCGGAATGTCGACGAGCTCTCCGGCGGGCAGCGCCAGCGCGTATGGATCGCGATGGCCCTTGCGCAGGAAACAGACGTTCTTCTCCTGGATGAGCCCACCACATACCTCGACCTCGCGCACCAGGTGGAGGTGCTCGACCTCATTACCGACCTCAACAGGCAGCGCGGCACCACCGTGGCGATCGTGCTGCACGACCTCAACCTTGCCGCCCGCTACGCGGACCACGTCATTGCCTTGAAGGGCGGACGGATCGTAGCCGAAGGCGGCGCTTCCGACGTGATCACCGAACAGCTCGTCCTGGATGTTTTCGGGCTCGATTCCCGCGTGCTGCCGGATCCCGTTTCCGGAACGCCGCTGATCATTCCGATCGGCCGCCACCATGCGGTCCCGGCGTCTCCCGCTGCTGGTGGTGCTGATTCCCGCGGCGAAGCAAGTACCGAAATGGGCGTGGCGGCAGATACCGGCGAAGGTGCCAGCGCCCCAAAAGCCGTAACCGCGATTCTGGAGTTGGCCTCATGAGCTCAGTCAGCAAGCCGGCAACAACCGCCTCGCAGACAGCAGCGCGGGAACGTCCACAAGGCGTGCAGCAGTTCGCCACTGAGCCGATGACTCTCGCGTTCGATGTGACGGTCAGCGCCATCCAGGACCTCGGCGCCAATTTCCGCCGCGTGACCTTTGGCGGCTACTCGCTGCGGGACTTCGGTGTGCACGGCGGCACCCTGGACCTGCGCGTCAAGCTGGTGATTCCGTCCGTGAACGAGGACGGCACGCAGCGCGAACTGCCGCCCTTCACCATGGAGAACCCCGGCTGGTACAGGGAGTGGCTCGCCATGGACCCGGCCGTCCGGGGCGCGATGCGTACGTACACGGTCCGGCATGCCCGGCTCGACGCCGTGTATCCAGAGATCGATATTGACTTCGTGATGCACTTCGACGCCGACGGGCACGGCGGTCCCGCAGCCAACTGGGCTCGCAATGCCCGCCCCGGCGGCTCCCTGACCATCATCGGTCCCAACAACCGTGCGGCACACTGCGTCACGGCCGAGATTTACTCCGGCATCGAGTGGCGGCCTGGTCTTGCACAGCGCGTCCTCCTTGCAGGCGACGAAACGGCCGTTCCAGCCATCAGCGCCATCTTGGAGAGCCTGCCGGAGTACATGACCGGCCATGCCTTCCTGGAAGTCCCGGAAGCCCGCGACTTCCTCGACCTCAAAACCGCCGCCAATATCGAGATCACCTGGCTCGCCCGCGGTGCCGCCATCGGCCGTTCGCGTCCCCATGGGCAGCTGCTCCAGGAGGCGGTCCAGGCTGCGGTGCCGGTGCCGGGCTGGGTAGGCATCAAATCGCCCGACTCCACCGCCGGCCCGGAACCGGAGGACGTCAATGTGGACCAGGAAATCCTGTGGGAAACACCTGCCCGCATGAACTCCGCGGCCATCGGCGCCACCAAGAACCCGACCGTGCCTGCAGGTGCCATGCCCTTCTACGCCTGGATAGCGGGGGAGGCCGGCGTCATTAAGGACATGCGGCGCTACCTCGTCCGCGACGTCGGCATTGACCGGAAACAGGTCGCCTTCATGGGCTACTGGCGCCAGGGAAAGGCCGAGCTCTAAGCCCCGGCATGGGCCTTGACGCGGACGCTCTCTCACTTTTTGCCGGGTAAACCCGGACGCTCTCTCACTTTTTGCCGGGTAAACCCGGACGCTCTCTCAACGGCGAGCCTGCCAGTGAGAGAGCGTCCGGGGATTTACAGCAGGATCTGATGGAGCGTTGAAGTTCACCCGAGGTTTCCGTCCGGGTTTCCTTGGGCGTGTACCTTGTCCGGATGGGTTCTCATCCTTTACTTCCGGAGAGGGACGGACGACGCCGGTTCGTCGCCTTGGGTGACTCGTTTACCGAGGGGGTGGGGGACCGGAACACGTACCTGCCTAACGGCGTGCGCGGCTGGGCAGACAGGGTGGCTGAACGGCTGGCGAAAGCCGAACCGGGATGGGAGTACGCCAACCTCGCCATCAGGAGCAAACGGCTGCGCCACATCATCGCGGAACAGCTGGAACCGGCACTTGCCATGGAACCGACACTCATCACGCTGTATGCGGGCGGCAACGACATCCTGGACTTCGGCACCGACATGGACGAGCTGATGGCCCAGTATGAAGGGCTCGTTGCGGCACTTGCCGGCACCGGTGCAACGCTTGTGCTCTTCACCGGCTTCGACGTCAGGGTATCGGCGCTGCTGGAGCCGCTGAAAAAGAGAAACGCCGCCTACAACCGGGAGGTGCGCGAGCTGGCAGCGAAATACGGAGCTGTGCTGGTGGATTACTGGTGCTTCGATGCCCTGCATGACCGCCGGATGTGGGACTCGGACCGGCTGCATATGTCGAAGGCCGGCCACAAATATGTGGCGGCTCAGGTCTTGGACCACCTAGGCGTGCCGCACAAGATCAGCCTCAAGGAGTGGGAGCCCCCCGCCAGGATGACGCTCCGCGACTGGGAGAGGCGGCAGCGCCGCTGGGTGAACGACTGGGTGCTCCCGCTCTTCGGGCGGAAACTGCGCGGCGTGACACTCGGGGACAACCTCAGCCCCCGCTGGCCCGAGCCCGTGAAAGTGCCTCGGAAGGGCGGCCTGAAGAAGCTGATGGAAAAGGGCTAGCTCGGCTGGTCCAGGAGATTTTCGAAGCCCGGAGCCACTCGGTTCGCAGCAAATTCCATGACTTCGAACTCCGCGACGCCATTGACGTAGAACGGATCCTTGGCAAGGGAAGCGTCCAGCGTCTGCCGGTCGGCCTTGGAAAGCAGGAGTCCGCCGGTGCGCGGGACCTTCCGGCCGGCCGCAATGAACACGTCCTGGTCGAACGCGTCCTTGAGCCATTCCACGTGAGCATCCAGGTGGTAATCCACGATGTCCTGGGCAACCTTGTAGGTCAGGGAAACTACGTACATGTCCGCCAGCCTACCGTCCCACGGCGAGGGGGAGAGCCGGAACACCTGCCTTGCGGGGACGCCGTTCCGAGACGCACGCCAAGAGCGGCCCATCTTTGATCTACCGCTCAAAGGGTCAATCTTTCCATCTCCTAGGATGGAGTCATGACCGAACCGCGCTGGCTCAACGCCAATGAACGTCGTGCCTGGCTGGCCCAGCTCAGCATCAACACCATGCTGCCCGCGGCGTTGGACACCCAGTTGCACGCGGCCGGAAAGGTCTCGCTGTTCGATTACCACGTGCTGGCCATGCTGTCAGAAGCAGAAGGGCACTTCCTGCCCATGAGTGAGCTTGCAGCCCGGACCAGCGCCTCGCTTTCCCGGCTTTCCCACGTGGTCACCAAACTGCAGGGCCGCGGCTGGGTGGAACGGCGCCCGCACCCGGGCGACGCCCGTGTAACCACCGCCCACCTGACAGACCAGGGAATGGCCACGATTGTGGGGTTGGCTCCGGGCCACGTGGAAACCGTCCGGTCACTCTTCCTGGACGCGCTGACTGAGCAGGATGTGTCCGACCTCGCCCGCATTGGTGAGAAAATTGTGGCGGGTCTGGACAGCAATCACTGGATTCTCCGCGAGCGGTCCGGCGGGCAGCAGGCATTAAGCAACGGGCAGCAGCCCTCGAAGAAGTAATCAGCGGCAGCGCCGCCTCGTCCAGAGCAACCCGGGCCCAGATGTCCGGCGTCGGGGATCATCGTGAGCGTTGCCCAGGGTACCTGCCGGTGGAGTTCGCGTGGGACAAGCAGCGGCAGGTAGCGGCGGGGGACACCAGCGGGGACGCCTTGGTTGCTCCCGGCAACGGCTGGCAGACTTGACTCCATGAACTTCACGTCGCGTTTCGTTGCTTTGGGAGACTCCTTCACCGAAGGCGTCGGTGATGACGATCCCACGCGTCCCAACGGTGTCAGGGGCTGGGCCGACCGTGTGGCCGAGCAGCTCTGTGCGGCGGATCCCGGGTTTGGCTACGCTAATTTTGCTATCCGCGGGAGAAAGCTCCGCCAGATCATGGCAGAACAGGTGGACGCCGCCGTCGAGCTTAAACCGACACTCGTCAGCATCTATGCGGGCGCCAACGATATCCTCAGGCCGAAAATCGACATTGATGACCTGCTTGAGGAGTACGACGCCGGCGTGCGGAAACTCGCGGCCACCGGTGCCACAGTGGTGATGTTTACGGGCTTCGATGCCCGGGGCTCCAAGGTATTTGGCACCATGCGGGGACGGACCGCCATTTACAACGAGCTCGTCCGGGGCATTGCCGGTGACCACGGGGCTTTGCTGGTGGATTACTGGCGTTTCAACGAGTACTACGACTGGGGCATGTGGGCCAGGGACAGGATGCACATGTCGGCCGCAGGCCACGCGAACATGGCTCAGCGTTTTCTCACGGTCCTGGAGTACGACCACTCGATCCAAGTTCCGCCGATGACCCCGGTGCCCGAGCTGAGCGGAGTGGATGCGATGAGGGCCAACGCGCTGTGGTTCCGGGAGTTTGCCGCCCCATGGGTGGTTCGGCGTGTCACGGGCAAGTCCTCCGGAGACAGCCTCCAGCCGAAGTACGGGCAGCTGACCCGGCTCTGACTGCCGGCGCAGCTAACCGGGCGTCTAACTGGAGGGCCGCGCTCAGGCGCGTGCCGCCGTCGTAGATTTTCTGTGCGCGACGGCCCGGAAGGTGGGCGGGGGACTTATACACCCTTTGCCGCCGGATTCGCCTTTAATTCCCACGTCTCGTAGACTTGGTAGGCGCTAGGTGGCGCGGAGCGTGTGCAATTGCTCCGGTTGGCGGTGACTTTGGTCCTGATCGAAGTTCCGGCGGCCGGTAGTTAGGGGCTCAAGTTGCGTGCATTCCTGTATTCGCCCAGCATCCCGGCAGCTCGCAGTGTTTCCGCTGCAGATGCCCGTGGCCCACTGTATTCCGCCGCAGCACGAATTCTTGCAAAGAGTTCAAGCCTGCAGAATGCCGGAAATCGGAGGGGCTGGATGCGGACGCCGCCTGCCGCACGGTGACGCAGAACGCTGCCAGCCGTTTCAATCATTTTTCAGAGGAGAGTCGTCATGGCAGCACACTGCCAGGTGACCGGAGCCGAGCCGGGCTTTGGACACAGCATTTCGCACTCGCACCGCCGCAACAAGCGCCGGTTCGACCCGAACATCCAGAAGAAGCGCTACTGGGTTCCTTCCCTGCGCCGTAATGTCACCCTGCAGGTCTCTGCAAAGGGCATCAAGACCATCGACGTGCGCGGTATCGACGCAGTCGTCGCCGGCATTCTTGCACGAGGGGTGAAGCTCTAGTGGCTAAGGACAAGGACGTACGTCCGATCATCAAGCTCAAGTCGACCGCGGGCACGGGCTACACCTACGTAACCCGTAAGAACCGTCGTAACGACCCGGACCGTCTGGTTCTGAAGAAGTACGACCCCAAGATCCGCCAGCACGTCGAATTCCGAGAGGAGCGCTAAACACATGGCTAAGAAGTCCAAGATTGCTCGCAACGAGCAGCGCAAGGTCATCGTTGAGCGTTACGCTTCAAAGCGCCTCGAGCTGAAGAAGACCCTGGTTGACCCGAACGCGACTGACGAAGCACGCGAAGCTGCACGCCTCGGCCTGCAGAAGCTGCCCCGCGACGCATCCCCGATCCGTCTGCGTAACCGCGACATCATCGACGGTCGTCCCCGCGGCACGCTCCAGAAGTTCGGTATCTCCCGTGTTCGCTTCCGCGACATGGCTCACCGTGGTGAGCTCCCCGGCATCAGCAAGTCTTCCTGGTAATCCAGCACTGCTGATTCCAGCTGCTTGAGAAGGGCCGGCGACCGCATGGTTGCCGGCCCTTCTGCTTTAATGCCGCACTGGCATGCGCCGCAACAGTAGGTGATGCACCACACAGAAGAAAATTACGACGGCGGCACCCGGTTTTTCGCCTGAACCTCACCCTTCTTCCGCGAAATGACGCGGATTTTCGGGTGCCAGGGAGGGCTTGTTTGGGTGGGTTGGCGGTGGGGGTGTGGTGGGTGTATTGTTTTCTAAGTCGCCGCGAGGGGGACTGGCGGGATGCTGGTTCTTGTGGGTGGCGGATCCCCTTTGTGAACAGCCTGGAAATGGTCGTCTTTGTGGCGTGCTGGTTTCGGGTGGGGCTGGTTTGGTTGCTGGTGTGGGTCTTGGGAACAGGATTTGCATTGGGGGCTGGGACCGGGTAAGTTTGAAAAGTTGCTCCGGAGCGATCCTGAACGTGGGTTTGGGTGGTGCCGGGTGTGTCTGTTGTTTGAGAACTCAATAGTGTGCCAAGTTTGTTGATACCGATTTTTTATTAAATTGGTTGAATTGCCGGGCTGCGCCTGCCCCTGTGGGTGTGGTCTGGTGTTTTGGCTGGTTTCAAATTTTGTGCAGCCTTCGTTCCTGTTATTTCCGGGGGTGTTGGTTGTGTCTGTTTTACTTCAACGGAGAGTTTGATCCTGGCTCAGGATGAACGCTGGCGGCGTGCTTAACACATGCAAGTCGAACGATGATCCGGTGCTTGCACCGGGGATTAGTGGCGAACGGGTGAGTAACACGTGAGTAACCTGCCCTTGACTCTGGGATAAGCCTGGGAAACTGGGTCTAATACCGGATATGACTCCTCATCGCATGGTGGGGGGTGGAAAGCTTTTGTGGTTTTGGATGGACTCGCGGCCTATCAGCTTGTTGGTGAGGTAATGGCTCACCAAGGCGACGACGGGTAGCCGGCCTGAGAGGGTGACCGGCCACACTGGGACTGAGACACGGCCCAGACTCCTACGGGAGGCAGCAGTGGGGAATATTGCACAATGGGCGCAAGCCTGATGCAGCGACGCCGCGTGAGGGATGACGGCCTTCGGGTTGTAAACCTCTTTCAGTAGGGAAGAAGCGAAAGTGACGGTACCTGCAGAAGAAGCGCCGGCTAACTACGTGCCAGCAGCCGCGGTAATACGTAGGGCGCAAGCGTTATCCGGAATTATTGGGCGTAAAGAGCTCGTAGGCGGTTTGTCGCGTCTGCCGTGAAAGTCCGGGGCTCAACTCCGGATCTGCGGTGGGTACGGGCAGGCTAGAGTGATGTAGGGGAGACTGGAATTCCTGGTGTAGCGGTGAAATGCGCAGATATCAGGAGGAACACCGATGGCGAAGGCAGGTCTCTGGGCATTAACTGACGCTGAGGAGCGAAAGCATGGGGAGCGAACAGGATTAGATACCCTGGTAGTCCATGCCGTAAACGTTGGGCACTAGGTGTGGGGGACATTCCACGTTTTCCGCGCCGTAGCTAACGCATTAAGTGCCCCGCCTGGGGAGTACGGCCGCAAGGCTAAAACTCAAAGGAATTGACGGGGGCCCGCACAAGCGGCGGAGCATGCGGATTAATTCGATGCAACGCGAAGAACCTTACCAAGGCTTGACATGGACCGGACCGCCGCAGAGATGTGGTTTCTCCTTTTGGGGCCGGTTCACAGGTGGTGCATGGTTGTCGTCAGCTCGTGTCGTGAGATGTTGGGTTAAGTCCCGCAACGAGCGCAACCCTCGTTCCATGTTGCCAGCGCGTTATGGCGGGGACTCATGGGAGACTGCCGGGGTCAACTCGGAGGAAGGTGGGGACGACGTCAAATCATCATGCCCCTTATGTCTTGGGCTTCACGCATGCTACAATGGCCGGTACAAAGGGTTGCGATACTGTGAGGTGGAGCTAATCCCAAAAAGCCGGTCTCAGTTCGGATTGGGGTCTGCAACTCGACCCCATGAAGTCGGAGTCGCTAGTAATCGCAGATCAGCAACGCTGCGGTGAATACGTTCCCGGGCCTTGTACACACCGCCCGTCAAGTCACGAAAGTTGGTAACACCCGAAGCCGGTGGCCTAACCCCTTGTGGGAGGGAGCCGTCGAAGGTGGGACTGGCGATTGGGACTAAGTCGTAACAAGGTAGCCGTACCGGAAGGTGCGGCTGGATCACCTCCTTTCTAAGGAGCACCTACGGATTCGTGCCGGCGTGTAGGCGCCGGTGGCGGGTTTGTCAGGAGTAAAGGCCCGTTGCGCAGGCGATCGTTCTGCGGCGGGTGCTCATGGGTGGAATATCAATGAATAGCGGCCGCTTGGTTCTTTTCTTCGTCTGGTACGGATGCTTTTGGGTGTCCTGGAACGGCGGGGCGGGGGAGTGGGTGGTTTCGTGTTTGGCACACTGTTGGGTCCTGAGGCAACAGGGCCGGGGTTTTTCGTGGTGGCGTGTCCTTTGGGGCGGGTGGCTGCGGGGGGTTTCGGGGTTTGTTTGTTTCTGGTTTCCTGGCTGCACCGATCGCACGGTTTGTTCTCCCTTTGGGGGGTGTGTGGGGTGTGTGGTTTGGGGTTGTTGTTTGAGAACTACATAGTGGACGCGAGCATCTTTTATAAGAAGCAATTTCCAAGAATATGAACCTGGATCTGGCTGTGCCCTGTTTTTTGCGGGGTGTGGTTGGTTTCTGTGGTTCTCTCGAAATTTCTGATTGATCTTTGTGGTCAAGTTTTTAAGAGCACACGGTGGATGCCTTGGCATTAGGAGCCGAAGAAGGACGTAGGAATCTGCGATAAGCCTGGGGGAGTCGATAACCGGACTGTGATCCCAGGGTGTCCGAATGGGGAAACCCCGCCAGACGCGCGAGTGATCTGGTGACCCGCATCTGAACACATAGGGTGCGTGGGGGGAACGCGGGGAAGTGAAACATCTCAGTACCCGCAGGAAGAGAAAACAATAGTGATTCCGTTAGTAGTGGCGAGCGAACGCGGATCAGGCTAAACCGTTTCCATGTGTGATAGCCGGCGGGCGTTGCATGGGCGGGGTTGTGGGACTTTCTTTCCTGGTTCTGCCGGACCGGGAGGGTGTGAAGTGCTGGCATAGGTGAACGGTCTTGAAAGGCCGGCCGTAGAGGGTGTGAGCCCCGTAACCGTAATGTTGTGCACCGCCTGGAGAGTATCCCAAGTAGCACGGGGCCCGAGAAATCCCGTGTGAATCTGTCAGGACCACCTGATAAGCCTAAATACTCCCTAATGACCGATAGCGGACCAGTACCGTGAGGGAAAGGTGAAAAGTACCCCGGGAGGGGAGTGAAACAGTACCTGAAACCGTGTGCTTACAATCCGTCGGAGCAACCGCACCTTGTGTGCATAGTAGTTGTGACGGCGTGCCTTTTGAAGAATGAGCCTGCGAGTTAGTGTTACGTCGCGAGGTTAACCCGTGTGGGGAAGCCGTAGCGAAAGCGAGTCTGAACAGGGCGTTGCAGTGGCGTGATCTAGACCCGAAGCGAAGTGATCTACCCATGGCCAGGTTGAAGCGACGGTAAGACGTCGTGGAGGACCGAACCCACTTCAGTTGAAAATGGAGGGGATGAGCTGTGGGTAGGGGTGAAAGGCCAATCAAACTTCGTGATAGCTGGTTCTCCCCGAAATGCATTTAGGTGCAGCGTTGCGTGTTTCTTGCCGGAGGTAGAGCTACTGGATGGCTAATGGGCCCTACAAGGTTACTGACGTCAGCCAAACTCCGAATGCCGGTAAGTCAGAGCGCAGCAGTGAGACTGTGGGGGATAAGCTTCATAGTCGAGAGGGAAACAGCCCAGACCACCAACTAAGGCCCCTAAGCGTGTGCTAAGTGGGAAAGGATGTGGAGTTGCGAAGACAACCAGGAGGTTGGCTTAGAAGCAGCCATCCTTAAAAGAGTGCGTAATAGCTCACTGGTCAAGTGATTCCGCGCCGACAATGTAGCGGGGCTCAAGTACACCGCCGAAGTTGTGGCATTCACACGTGTTCTAAGCCTTTGTGGTTCAGGAGTGTGGATGGGTAGGGGAGCGTCGTGTGGGCGGTGAAGTCGCGGTGTAAACCAGCGGTGGAGCCTACACGAGTGAGAATGCAGGCATGAGTAGCGAAAGACGGGTGAGAAACCCGTCCGCCGGATGATCAAGGGTTCCAGGGTCAAGCTAATCTGCCCTGGGTAAGTCGGGACCTAAGGCGAGGCCGACAGGCGTAGTCGATGGACAACGGGTTGATATTCCCGTACCGGCGAAAAACCGCCCATGCTGAACGGGGGATACTAACCGCCCGAAGCCTGCCCAATCACCCTTGTGGTGTGCGGGTTTTGGTGGAGCGCGGGATCTGATCCCGGGAGGCAAGCGTATTAACAGGTGTGACGCAGGAAGGTAGCCGAGCCGGGCGATGGTTGTCCCGGTCTAAGGATGTAGGGCGAACGGTAGGCAAATCCGCCGTTCATGTGCCTGAGATCTGATGGGACCCCCGTTTGGGGGGATTCGGTGATCCTATGCTGTCGAGAAAAGCATCGGCGCGAGGTTTTAGCCGCCCGTACCCCAAACCGACACAGGTGATCAGGTAGAGAATACTAAGGCGATCGAGAGAATTATGGTTAAGGAACTCGGCAAAATGCCCCCGTAACTTCGGGAGAAGGGGGGCCCCAACCTTGAACACCACTTGCTGGTGGGAGGGGATCGGGGCCGCAGAGACCAGGGGGAAGCGACTGTTTACTAAAAACACAGGTCCGTGCGAAGTCGCAAGACGATGTATACGGACTGACTCCTGCCCGGTGCTGGAAGGTTAAGAGGACCGGTTAGCCGCAAGGCGAAGCTGAGAATTCAAGCCCCAGTAAACGGCGGTGGTAACTATAACCATCCTAAGGTAGCGAAATTCCTTGTCGGGTAAGTTCCGACCTGCACGAATGGAGTAACGACTTCCCCGCTGTCTCAACCATAAACTCGGCGAAATTGCAGTACGAGTAAAGATGCTCGTTACGCGCAGCAGGACGGAAAGACCCCGAGACCTTTACTATAGTTTGGTATTGGTGTTCGGAGTGGCTTGTGTAGGATAGGTGGGAGACGTTGAAGCCCGGACGCCAGTTCGGGTGGAGTCATCGTTGAAATACCACTCTGGTCACTTTGGACATCTAACTTCGGCCCGTAATCCGGGTCAGGGACAGTGCCTGATGGGTAGTTTAACTGGGGCGGTTGCCTCCTAAAAAGTAACGGAGGCGCCCAAAGGTTCCCTCAGCCTGGTTGGCAATCAGGTGTCGAGTGTAAGTGCACAAGGGAGCTTGACTGTGAGAGAGACATCTCGAGCAGGGACGAAAGTCGGGACTAGTGATCCGGCGGTACATTGTGGAATGGCCGTCGCTCAACGGATAAAAGGTACCTCGGGGATAACAGGCTGATCTTGCCCAAGAGTCCATATCGACGGCATGGTTTGGCACCTCGATGTCGGCTCGTCGCATCCTGGGGCTGGAGTAGGTCCCAAGGGTTGGGCTGTTCGCCCATTAAAGCGGTACGCGAGCTGGGTTTAGAACGTCGTGAGACAGTTCGGTCCCTATCCGCTGCGCGCGCAGGAAATTTGAGAAGGGCTGTCCTTAGTACGAGAGGACCGGGACGGACGAACCTCTGGTGTGTCAGTTGTACTGCCAAGTGCACCGCTGATTAGCTACGTTCGGATGGGATAACCGCTGAAAGCATCTAAGCGGGAAGCTCGCTTCGAGATGAGATTTCCATACACCTTGTGTGTGAGAGGCCCCCAGCCAGACCACTGGGTTGATAGGCCGGATGTGGAAGCGAGGACTAACGACTCGTGAAGCTGACCGGTACTAATAGGCCGATAACTTACACCACACACCCACCCCGCAAACGCCCCTTCAAAAGCGTTTGCACCCGGGGCGGGTAAAAGATCCAAGAGCGCTTGCGTCCACTATGTGGTTCCCAACCAACAAACCCGCCACCGGCAGGGTTTGCTGCCAGGGAACCCACAACTCAATAGCACAACACCACACCTGCCATAACCGGCAGGGCATGTTGTAACCACAGATTTTCCCACCCCCGCCACGCGGGGGGACGGGTCACAGGGTTACGGCGGTCATAGCGTGGGGGAAACGCCCGGTCCCATTCCGAACCCGGAAGCTAAGACCCACAGCGCCGATGGTACTGCACCCGGGAGGGTGTGGGAGAGTAGGTCACCGCCGGACAATCATTAACGGTCGAGAGCCCCAACCACACGGTTGGGGCTCTCCCGTGTTTAAGCCGCTAATGCCCGCGCCCCCAGCCGGCGGGTCCGCTGCCGGCGCGCCCCCGCACCCCCTGTGCCGGCCGGGCGCTGGGGCCCGGGCAGCTTGGTCCACGCCGCCCCGGGCGGCTTGGTTCACGCCGCCCCTGGGGCGGGACGCTCGCTCAGCCCACCCCGCCCAGGCCCCAGTCCACACCCGGCCCGGGGGCGGGACGGCCGCCCAGTCCACGCCGTCCCTGGGGCGGACGCTCTCGCAGTTCCTGCCGCCCAGGGCCCCTCGAGCAGCTGCTGCCGGGTGACGCCTCCGGGTTCAGGGGCATGTCAAGGCTCGGGGGTGCGCCAGGTCCCCGGTGCGGGCGAGAAGGAAGTTCGGCAGTTGCCCCCGGGTATCCCCCGGAGTATGCCGGGGATGCGCGTGGTTCAAGCCTGTGGGCCTGGCCGGTTCCCGTGACTCTCCTTGGGTATGGGGGTCTGGGGTTGCGACGTGCGCACCGGCTGCTTCCGTGCCAGAGAACCGGCTCTCCCGGGGTCTGCAGAGGCAGGCATGCACGTCCAGCCCAGCCGGGTGGAGATTTGCGACGGGAAATGTGACGCGCTCCATAAGAGCCCAAACGTCCCTCCAGGGGGCCTTTGAGGCGATGCCGGGGTACGAAAACCCCTGGAAATCCGGGGGTTTTGGGCGCCGCTGTGGTGCCAGGGAGGGCTTGTTTGGGTGGGTTGGCGGTGGGGGTGTGGTGGGTGTATTGTTTTCTAAGTCGCCGCGAGGGGGACTGGCGGGATGCTGGTTCTTGTGGGTGGCGGATCCCCTTTGTGAACAGCCTGGAAATGGTCGTCTTTGTGGCGTGCTGGTTTCGGGTGGGGCTGGTTTGGTTGCTGGTGTGGGTCTTGGGAACAGGATTTGCATTGGGGGCTGGGACCGGGTAAGTTTGAAAAGTTGCTCCGGAGCGATCCTGAACGTGGGTTTGGGTGGTGCCGGGTGTGTCTGTTGTTTGAGAACTCAATAGTGTGCCAAGTTTGTTGATACCGATTTTTTATTAAATTGGTTGAATTGCCGGGCTGCGCCTGCCCCTGTGGGTGTGGTCTGGTGTTTTGGCTGGTTTCAAATTTTGTGCAGCCTTCGTTCCTGTTATTTCCGGGGGTGTTGGTTGTGTCTGTTTTACTTCAACGGAGAGTTTGATCCTGGCTCAGGATGAACGCTGGCGGCGTGCTTAACACATGCAAGTCGAACGATGATCCGGTGCTTGCACCGGGGATTAGTGGCGAACGGGTGAGTAACACGTGAGTAACCTGCCCTTGACTCTGGGATAAGCCTGGGAAACTGGGTCTAATACCGGATATGACTCCTCATCGCATGGTGGGGGGTGGAAAGCTTTTGTGGTTTTGGATGGACTCGCGGCCTATCAGCTTGTTGGTGAGGTAATGGCTCACCAAGGCGACGACGGGTAGCCGGCCTGAGAGGGTGACCGGCCACACTGGGACTGAGACACGGCCCAGACTCCTACGGGAGGCAGCAGTGGGGAATATTGCACAATGGGCGCAAGCCTGATGCAGCGACGCCGCGTGAGGGATGACGGCCTTCGGGTTGTAAACCTCTTTCAGTAGGGAAGAAGCGAAAGTGACGGTACCTGCAGAAGAAGCGCCGGCTAACTACGTGCCAGCAGCCGCGGTAATACGTAGGGCGCAAGCGTTATCCGGAATTATTGGGCGTAAAGAGCTCGTAGGCGGTTTGTCGCGTCTGCCGTGAAAGTCCGGGGCTCAACTCCGGATCTGCGGTGGGTACGGGCAGGCTAGAGTGATGTAGGGGAGACTGGAATTCCTGGTGTAGCGGTGAAATGCGCAGATATCAGGAGGAACACCGATGGCGAAGGCAGGTCTCTGGGCATTAACTGACGCTGAGGAGCGAAAGCATGGGGAGCGAACAGGATTAGATACCCTGGTAGTCCATGCCGTAAACGTTGGGCACTAGGTGTGGGGGACATTCCACGTTTTCCGCGCCGTAGCTAACGCATTAAGTGCCCCGCCTGGGGAGTACGGCCGCAAGGCTAAAACTCAAAGGAATTGACGGGGGCCCGCACAAGCGGCGGAGCATGCGGATTAATTCGATGCAACGCGAAGAACCTTACCAAGGCTTGACATGGACCGGACCGCCGCAGAGATGTGGTTTCTCCTTTTGGGGCCGGTTCACAGGTGGTGCATGGTTGTCGTCAGCTCGTGTCGTGAGATGTTGGGTTAAGTCCCGCAACGAGCGCAACCCTCGTTCCATGTTGCCAGCGCGTTATGGCGGGGACTCATGGGAGACTGCCGGGGTCAACTCGGAGGAAGGTGGGGACGACGTCAAATCATCATGCCCCTTATGTCTTGGGCTTCACGCATGCTACAATGGCCGGTACAAAGGGTTGCGATACTGTGAGGTGGAGCTAATCCCAAAAAGCCGGTCTCAGTTCGGATTGGGGTCTGCAACTCGACCCCATGAAGTCGGAGTCGCTAGTAATCGCAGATCAGCAACGCTGCGGTGAATACGTTCCCGGGCCTTGTACACACCGCCCGTCAAGTCACGAAAGTTGGTAACACCCGAAGCCGGTGGCCTAACCCCTTGTGGGAGGGAGCCGTCGAAGGTGGGACTGGCGATTGGGACTAAGTCGTAACAAGGTAGCCGTACCGGAAGGTGCGGCTGGATCACCTCCTTTCTAAGGAGCACCTACGGATTCGTGCCGGCGTGTAGGCGCCGGTGGCGGGTTTGTCAGGAGTAAAGGCCCGTTGCGCAGGCGATCGTTCTGCGGCGGGTGCTCATGGGTGGAATATCAATGAATAGCGGCCGCTTGGTTCTTTTCTTCGTCTGGTACGGATGCTTTTGGGTGTCCTGGAACGGCGGGGCGGGGGAGTGGGTGGTTTCGTGTTTGGCACACTGTTGGGTCCTGAGGCAACAGGGCCGGGGTTTTTCGTGGTGGCGTGTCCTTTGGGGCGGGTGGCTGCGGGGGGTTTCGGGGTTTGTTTGTTTCTGGTTTCCTGGCTGCACCGATCGCACGGTTTGTTCTCCCTTTGGGGGGTGTGTGGGGTGTGTGGTTTGGGGTTGTTGTTTGAGAACTACATAGTGGACGCGAGCATCTTTTATAAGAAGCAATTTCCAAGAATATGAACCTGGATCTGGCTGTGCCCTGTTTTTTGCGGGGTGTGGTTGGTTTCTGTGGTTCTCTCGAAATTTCTGATTGATCTTTGTGGTCAAGTTTTTAAGAGCACACGGTGGATGCCTTGGCATTAGGAGCCGAAGAAGGACGTAGGAATCTGCGATAAGCCTGGGGGAGTCGATAACCGGACTGTGATCCCAGGGTGTCCGAATGGGGAAACCCCGCCAGACGCGCGAGTGATCTGGTGACCCGCATCTGAACACATAGGGTGCGTGGGGGGAACGCGGGGAAGTGAAACATCTCAGTACCCGCAGGAAGAGAAAACAATAGTGATTCCGTTAGTAGTGGCGAGCGAACGCGGATCAGGCTAAACCGTTTCCATGTGTGATAGCCGGCGGGCGTTGCATGGGCGGGGTTGTGGGACTTTCTTTCCTGGTTCTGCCGGACCGGGAGGGTGTGAAGTGCTGGCATAGGTGAACGGTCTTGAAAGGCCGGCCGTAGAGGGTGTGAGCCCCGTAACCGTAATGTTGTGCACCGCCTGGAGAGTATCCCAAGTAGCACGGGGCCCGAGAAATCCCGTGTGAATCTGTCAGGACCACCTGATAAGCCTAAATACTCCCTAATGACCGATAGCGGACCAGTACCGTGAGGGAAAGGTGAAAAGTACCCCGGGAGGGGAGTGAAACAGTACCTGAAACCGTGTGCTTACAATCCGTCGGAGCAACCGCACCTTGTGTGCATAGTAGTTGTGACGGCGTGCCTTTTGAAGAATGAGCCTGCGAGTTAGTGTTACGTCGCGAGGTTAACCCGTGTGGGGAAGCCGTAGCGAAAGCGAGTCTGAACAGGGCGTTGCAGTGGCGTGATCTAGACCCGAAGCGAAGTGATCTACCCATGGCCAGGTTGAAGCGACGGTAAGACGTCGTGGAGGACCGAACCCACTTCAGTTGAAAATGGAGGGGATGAGCTGTGGGTAGGGGTGAAAGGCCAATCAAACTTCGTGATAGCTGGTTCTCCCCGAAATGCATTTAGGTGCAGCGTTGCGTGTTTCTTGCCGGAGGTAGAGCTACTGGATGGCTAATGGGCCCTACAAGGTTACTGACGTCAGCCAAACTCCGAATGCCGGTAAGTCAGAGCGCAGCAGTGAGACTGTGGGGGATAAGCTTCATAGTCGAGAGGGAAACAGCCCAGACCACCAACTAAGGCCCCTAAGCGTGTGCTAAGTGGGAAAGGATGTGGAGTTGCGAAGACAACCAGGAGGTTGGCTTAGAAGCAGCCATCCTTAAAAGAGTGCGTAATAGCTCACTGGTCAAGTGATTCCGCGCCGACAATGTAGCGGGGCTCAAGTACACCGCCGAAGTTGTGGCATTCACACGTGTTCTAAGCCTTTGTGGTTCAGGAGTGTGGATGGGTAGGGGAGCGTCGTGTGGGCGGTGAAGTCGCGGTGTAAACCAGCGGTGGAGCCTACACGAGTGAGAATGCAGGCATGAGTAGCGAAAGACGGGTGAGAAACCCGTCCGCCGGATGATCAAGGGTTCCAGGGTCAAGCTAATCTGCCCTGGGTAAGTCGGGACCTAAGGCGAGGCCGACAGGCGTAGTCGATGGACAACGGGTTGATATTCCCGTACCGGCGAAAAACCGCCCATGCTGAACGGGGGATACTAACCGCCCGAAGCCTGCCCAATCACCCTTGTGGTGTGCGGGTTTTGGTGGAGCGCGGGATCTGATCCCGGGAGGCAAGCGTATTAACAGGTGTGACGCAGGAAGGTAGCCGAGCCGGGCGATGGTTGTCCCGGTCTAAGGATGTAGGGCGAACGGTAGGCAAATCCGCCGTTCATGTGCCTGAGATCTGATGGGACCCCCGTTTGGGGGGATTCGGTGATCCTATGCTGTCGAGAAAAGCATCGGCGCGAGGTTTTAGCCGCCCGTACCCCAAACCGACACAGGTGATCAGGTAGAGAATACTAAGGCGATCGAGAGAATTATGGTTAAGGAACTCGGCAAAATGCCCCCGTAACTTCGGGAGAAGGGGGGCCCCAACCTTGAACACCACTTGCTGGTGGGAGGGGATCGGGGCCGCAGAGACCAGGGGGAAGCGACTGTTTACTAAAAACACAGGTCCGTGCGAAGTCGCAAGACGATGTATACGGACTGACTCCTGCCCGGTGCTGGAAGGTTAAGAGGACCGGTTAGCCGCAAGGCGAAGCTGAGAATTCAAGCCCCAGTAAACGGCGGTGGTAACTATAACCATCCTAAGGTAGCGAAATTCCTTGTCGGGTAAGTTCCGACCTGCACGAATGGAGTAACGACTTCCCCGCTGTCTCAACCATAAACTCGGCGAAATTGCAGTACGAGTAAAGATGCTCGTTACGCGCAGCAGGACGGAAAGACCCCGAGACCTTTACTATAGTTTGGTATTGGTGTTCGGAGTGGCTTGTGTAGGATAGGTGGGAGACGTTGAAGCCCGGACGCCAGTTCGGGTGGAGTCATCGTTGAAATACCACTCTGGTCACTTTGGACATCTAACTTCGGCCCGTAATCCGGGTCAGGGACAGTGCCTGATGGGTAGTTTAACTGGGGCGGTTGCCTCCTAAAAAGTAACGGAGGCGCCCAAAGGTTCCCTCAGCCTGGTTGGCAATCAGGTGTCGAGTGTAAGTGCACAAGGGAGCTTGACTGTGAGAGAGACATCTCGAGCAGGGACGAAAGTCGGGACTAGTGATCCGGCGGTACATTGTGGAATGGCCGTCGCTCAACGGATAAAAGGTACCTCGGGGATAACAGGCTGATCTTGCCCAAGAGTCCATATCGACGGCATGGTTTGGCACCTCGATGTCGGCTCGTCGCATCCTGGGGCTGGAGTAGGTCCCAAGGGTTGGGCTGTTCGCCCATTAAAGCGGTACGCGAGCTGGGTTTAGAACGTCGTGAGACAGTTCGGTCCCTATCCGCTGCGCGCGCAGGAAATTTGAGAAGGGCTGTCCTTAGTACGAGAGGACCGGGACGGACGAACCTCTGGTGTGTCAGTTGTACTGCCAAGTGCACCGCTGATTAGCTACGTTCGGATGGGATAACCGCTGAAAGCATCTAAGCGGGAAGCTCGCTTCGAGATGAGATTTCCATACACCTTGTGTGTGAGAGGCCCCCAGCCAGACCACTGGGTTGATAGGCCGGATGTGGAAGCGAGGACTAACGACTCGTGAAGCTGACCGGTACTAATAGGCCGATAACTTACACCACACACCCACCCCGCAAACGCCCCTTCAAAAGCGTTTGCACCCGGGGCGGGTAAAAGATCCAAGAGCGCTTGCGTCCACTATGTGGTTCCCAACCAACAAACCCGCCACCGGCAGGGTTTGCTGCCAGGGAACCCACAACTCAATAGCACAACACCACACCTGCCATAACCGGCAGGGCATGTTGTAACCACAGATTTTCCCACCCCCGCCACGCGGGGGGACGGGTCACAGGGTTACGGCGGTCATAGCGTGGGGGAAACGCCCGGTCCCATTCCGAACCCGGAAGCTAAGACCCACAGCGCCGATGGTACTGCACCCGGGAGGGTGTGGGAGAGTAGGTCACCGCCGGACAATCATTAACGGTCGAGAGCCCCAACCACACGGTTGGGGCTCTCCCGTGTTTAAGCCGCTAATGCCCGCGCCCCCAGCCGGCGGGTCCGCTGCCGGCGCGCCCCCGCACCCCCTGTGCCGGCCGGGCGCTGGGGCCCGGGCAGCTTGGTCCACGCCGCCCCGGGCGGCTTGGTTCACGCCGCCCCTGGGGCGGGACGCTCGCTCAGCCCACCCCGCCCAGGCCCCAGTCCACACCCGGCCCGGGGGCGGGACGGCCGCCCAGTCCACGCCGTCCCTGGGGCGGACGCTCTCGCAGTTCCTGCCGCCCAGGGCCCCTCGAGCAGCTGCTGCCGGGTGACGCCTCCGGGTTCAGGGGCATGTCAAGGCTCGGGGGTGCGCCAGGTCCCCGGTGCGGGCGAGAAGGAAGTTCGGCAGTTGCCCCCGGGTATCCCCCGGAGTATGCCGGGGATGCGCGTGGTTCAAGCCTGTGGGCCTGGCCGGTTCCCGTGACTCTCCTTGGGTATGGGGGTCTGGGGTTGCGACGTGCGCACCGGCTGCTTCCGTGCCAGAGAACCGGCTCTCCCGGGGTCTGCAGAGGCAGGCATGCACGTCCAGCCCAGCCGGGTGGAGATTTGCGACGGGAAATGTGACGCGCTCCATAAGAGCCCAAACGTCCCTCCAGGGGGCCTTTGAGGCGATGCCGGGGTACGAAAACCCCTGGAAATCCGGGGGTTTTGGGCGCCGCTGTGGTGCCAGGGAGGGCTTGTTTGGGTGGGTTGGCGGTGGGGGTGTGGTGGGTGTATTGTTTTCTAAGTCGCCGCGAGGGGGACTGGCGGGATGCTGGTTCTTGTGGGTGGCGGATCCCCTTTGTGAACAGCCTGGAAATGGTCGTCTTTGTGGCGTGCTGGTTTCGGGTGGGGCTGGTTTGGTTGCTGGTGTGGGTCTTGGGAACAGGATTTGCATTGGGGGCTGGGACCGGGTAAGTTTGAAAAGTTGCTCCGGAGCGATCCTGAACGTGGGTTTGGGTGGTGCCGGGTGTGTCTGTTGTTTGAGAACTCAATAGTGTGCCAAGTTTGTTGATACCGATTTTTTATTAAATTGGTTGAATTGCCGGGCTGCGCCTGCCCCTGTGGGTGTGGTCTGGTGTTTTGGCTGGTTTCAAATTTTGTGCAGCCTTCGTTCCTGTTATTTCCGGGGGTGTTGGTTGTGTCTGTTTTACTTCAACGGAGAGTTTGATCCTGGCTCAGGATGAACGCTGGCGGCGTGCTTAACACATGCAAGTCGAACGATGATCCGGTGCTTGCACCGGGGATTAGTGGCGAACGGGTGAGTAACACGTGAGTAACCTGCCCTTGACTCTGGGATAAGCCTGGGAAACTGGGTCTAATACCGGATATGACTCCTCATCGCATGGTGGGGGGTGGAAAGCTTTTGTGGTTTTGGATGGACTCGCGGCCTATCAGCTTGTTGGTGAGGTAATGGCTCACCAAGGCGACGACGGGTAGCCGGCCTGAGAGGGTGACCGGCCACACTGGGACTGAGACACGGCCCAGACTCCTACGGGAGGCAGCAGTGGGGAATATTGCACAATGGGCGCAAGCCTGATGCAGCGACGCCGCGTGAGGGATGACGGCCTTCGGGTTGTAAACCTCTTTCAGTAGGGAAGAAGCGAAAGTGACGGTACCTGCAGAAGAAGCGCCGGCTAACTACGTGCCAGCAGCCGCGGTAATACGTAGGGCGCAAGCGTTATCCGGAATTATTGGGCGTAAAGAGCTCGTAGGCGGTTTGTCGCGTCTGCCGTGAAAGTCCGGGGCTCAACTCCGGATCTGCGGTGGGTACGGGCAGGCTAGAGTGATGTAGGGGAGACTGGAATTCCTGGTGTAGCGGTGAAATGCGCAGATATCAGGAGGAACACCGATGGCGAAGGCAGGTCTCTGGGCATTAACTGACGCTGAGGAGCGAAAGCATGGGGAGCGAACAGGATTAGATACCCTGGTAGTCCATGCCGTAAACGTTGGGCACTAGGTGTGGGGGACATTCCACGTTTTCCGCGCCGTAGCTAACGCATTAAGTGCCCCGCCTGGGGAGTACGGCCGCAAGGCTAAAACTCAAAGGAATTGACGGGGGCCCGCACAAGCGGCGGAGCATGCGGATTAATTCGATGCAACGCGAAGAACCTTACCAAGGCTTGACATGGACCGGACCGCCGCAGAGATGTGGTTTCTCCTTTTGGGGCCGGTTCACAGGTGGTGCATGGTTGTCGTCAGCTCGTGTCGTGAGATGTTGGGTTAAGTCCCGCAACGAGCGCAACCCTCGTTCCATGTTGCCAGCGCGTTATGGCGGGGACTCATGGGAGACTGCCGGGGTCAACTCGGAGGAAGGTGGGGACGACGTCAAATCATCATGCCCCTTATGTCTTGGGCTTCACGCATGCTACAATGGCCGGTACAAAGGGTTGCGATACTGTGAGGTGGAGCTAATCCCAAAAAGCCGGTCTCAGTTCGGATTGGGGTCTGCAACTCGACCCCATGAAGTCGGAGTCGCTAGTAATCGCAGATCAGCAACGCTGCGGTGAATACGTTCCCGGGCCTTGTACACACCGCCCGTCAAGTCACGAAAGTTGGTAACACCCGAAGCCGGTGGCCTAACCCCTTGTGGGAGGGAGCCGTCGAAGGTGGGACTGGCGATTGGGACTAAGTCGTAACAAGGTAGCCGTACCGGAAGGTGCGGCTGGATCACCTCCTTTCTAAGGAGCACCTACGGATTCGTGCCGGCGTGTAGGCGCCGGTGGCGGGTTTGTCAGGAGTAAAGGCCCGTTGCGCAGGCGATCGTTCTGCGGCGGGTGCTCATGGGTGGAATATCAATGAATAGCGGCCGCTTGGTTCTTTTCTTCGTCTGGTACGGATGCTTTTGGGTGTCCTGGAACGGCGGGGCGGGGGAGTGGGTGGTTTCGTGTTTGGCACACTGTTGGGTCCTGAGGCAACAGGGCCGGGGTTTTTCGTGGTGGCGTGTCCTTTGGGGCGGGTGGCTGCGGGGGGTTTCGGGGTTTGTTTGTTTCTGGTTTCCTGGCTGCACCGATCGCACGGTTTGTTCTCCCTTTGGGGGGTGTGTGGGGTGTGTGGTTTGGGGTTGTTGTTTGAGAACTACATAGTGGACGCGAGCATCTTTTATAAGAAGCAATTTCCAAGAATATGAACCTGGATCTGGCTGTGCCCTGTTTTTTGCGGGGTGTGGTTGGTTTCTGTGGTTCTCTCGAAATTTCTGATTGATCTTTGTGGTCAAGTTTTTAAGAGCACACGGTGGATGCCTTGGCATTAGGAGCCGAAGAAGGACGTAGGAATCTGCGATAAGCCTGGGGGAGTCGATAACCGGACTGTGATCCCAGGGTGTCCGAATGGGGAAACCCCGCCAGACGCGCGAGTGATCTGGTGACCCGCATCTGAACACATAGGGTGCGTGGGGGGAACGCGGGGAAGTGAAACATCTCAGTACCCGCAGGAAGAGAAAACAATAGTGATTCCGTTAGTAGTGGCGAGCGAACGCGGATCAGGCTAAACCGTTTCCATGTGTGATAGCCGGCGGGCGTTGCATGGGCGGGGTTGTGGGACTTTCTTTCCTGGTTCTGCCGGACCGGGAGGGTGTGAAGTGCTGGCATAGGTGAACGGTCTTGAAAGGCCGGCCGTAGAGGGTGTGAGCCCCGTAACCGTAATGTTGTGCACCGCCTGGAGAGTATCCCAAGTAGCACGGGGCCCGAGAAATCCCGTGTGAATCTGTCAGGACCACCTGATAAGCCTAAATACTCCCTAATGACCGATAGCGGACCAGTACCGTGAGGGAAAGGTGAAAAGTACCCCGGGAGGGGAGTGAAACAGTACCTGAAACCGTGTGCTTACAATCCGTCGGAGCAACCGCACCTTGTGTGCATAGTAGTTGTGACGGCGTGCCTTTTGAAGAATGAGCCTGCGAGTTAGTGTTACGTCGCGAGGTTAACCCGTGTGGGGAAGCCGTAGCGAAAGCGAGTCTGAACAGGGCGTTGCAGTGGCGTGATCTAGACCCGAAGCGAAGTGATCTACCCATGGCCAGGTTGAAGCGACGGTAAGACGTCGTGGAGGACCGAACCCACTTCAGTTGAAAATGGAGGGGATGAGCTGTGGGTAGGGGTGAAAGGCCAATCAAACTTCGTGATAGCTGGTTCTCCCCGAAATGCATTTAGGTGCAGCGTTGCGTGTTTCTTGCCGGAGGTAGAGCTACTGGATGGCTAATGGGCCCTACAAGGTTACTGACGTCAGCCAAACTCCGAATGCCGGTAAGTCAGAGCGCAGCAGTGAGACTGTGGGGGATAAGCTTCATAGTCGAGAGGGAAACAGCCCAGACCACCAACTAAGGCCCCTAAGCGTGTGCTAAGTGGGAAAGGATGTGGAGTTGCGAAGACAACCAGGAGGTTGGCTTAGAAGCAGCCATCCTTAAAAGAGTGCGTAATAGCTCACTGGTCAAGTGATTCCGCGCCGACAATGTAGCGGGGCTCAAGTACACCGCCGAAGTTGTGGCATTCACACGTGTTCTAAGCCTTTGTGGTTCAGGAGTGTGGATGGGTAGGGGAGCGTCGTGTGGGCGGTGAAGTCGCGGTGTAAACCAGCGGTGGAGCCTACACGAGTGAGAATGCAGGCATGAGTAGCGAAAGACGGGTGAGAAACCCGTCCGCCGGATGATCAAGGGTTCCAGGGTCAAGCTAATCTGCCCTGGGTAAGTCGGGACCTAAGGCGAGGCCGACAGGCGTAGTCGATGGACAACGGGTTGATATTCCCGTACCGGCGAAAAACCGCCCATGCTGAACGGGGGATACTAACCGCCCGAAGCCTGCCCAATCACCCTTGTGGTGTGCGGGTTTTGGTGGAGCGCGGGATCTGATCCCGGGAGGCAAGCGTATTAACAGGTGTGACGCAGGAAGGTAGCCGAGCCGGGCGATGGTTGTCCCGGTCTAAGGATGTAGGGCGAACGGTAGGCAAATCCGCCGTTCATGTGCCTGAGATCTGATGGGACCCCCGTTTGGGGGGATTCGGTGATCCTATGCTGTCGAGAAAAGCATCGGCGCGAGGTTTTAGCCGCCCGTACCCCAAACCGACACAGGTGATCAGGTAGAGAATACTAAGGCGATCGAGAGAATTATGGTTAAGGAACTCGGCAAAATGCCCCCGTAACTTCGGGAGAAGGGGGGCCCCAACCTTGAACACCACTTGCTGGTGGGAGGGGATCGGGGCCGCAGAGACCAGGGGGAAGCGACTGTTTACTAAAAACACAGGTCCGTGCGAAGTCGCAAGACGATGTATACGGACTGACTCCTGCCCGGTGCTGGAAGGTTAAGAGGACCGGTTAGCCGCAAGGCGAAGCTGAGAATTCAAGCCCCAGTAAACGGCGGTGGTAACTATAACCATCCTAAGGTAGCGAAATTCCTTGTCGGGTAAGTTCCGACCTGCACGAATGGAGTAACGACTTCCCCGCTGTCTCAACCATAAACTCGGCGAAATTGCAGTACGAGTAAAGATGCTCGTTACGCGCAGCAGGACGGAAAGACCCCGAGACCTTTACTATAGTTTGGTATTGGTGTTCGGAGTGGCTTGTGTAGGATAGGTGGGAGACGTTGAAGCCCGGACGCCAGTTCGGGTGGAGTCATCGTTGAAATACCACTCTGGTCACTTTGGACATCTAACTTCGGCCCGTAATCCGGGTCAGGGACAGTGCCTGATGGGTAGTTTAACTGGGGCGGTTGCCTCCTAAAAAGTAACGGAGGCGCCCAAAGGTTCCCTCAGCCTGGTTGGCAATCAGGTGTCGAGTGTAAGTGCACAAGGGAGCTTGACTGTGAGAGAGACATCTCGAGCAGGGACGAAAGTCGGGACTAGTGATCCGGCGGTACATTGTGGAATGGCCGTCGCTCAACGGATAAAAGGTACCTCGGGGATAACAGGCTGATCTTGCCCAAGAGTCCATATCGACGGCATGGTTTGGCACCTCGATGTCGGCTCGTCGCATCCTGGGGCTGGAGTAGGTCCCAAGGGTTGGGCTGTTCGCCCATTAAAGCGGTACGCGAGCTGGGTTTAGAACGTCGTGAGACAGTTCGGTCCCTATCCGCTGCGCGCGCAGGAAATTTGAGAAGGGCTGTCCTTAGTACGAGAGGACCGGGACGGACGAACCTCTGGTGTGTCAGTTGTACTGCCAAGTGCACCGCTGATTAGCTACGTTCGGATGGGATAACCGCTGAAAGCATCTAAGCGGGAAGCTCGCTTCGAGATGAGATTTCCATACACCTTGTGTGTGAGAGGCCCCCAGCCAGACCACTGGGTTGATAGGCCGGATGTGGAAGCGAGGACTAACGACTCGTGAAGCTGACCGGTACTAATAGGCCGATAACTTACACCACACACCCACCCCGCAAACGCCCCTTCAAAAGCGTTTGCACCCGGGGCGGGTAAAAGATCCAAGAGCGCTTGCGTCCACTATGTGGTTCCCAACCAACAAACCCGCCACCGGCAGGGTTTGCTGCCAGGGAACCCACAACTCAATAGCACAACACCACACCTGCCATAACCGGCAGGGCATGTTGTAACCACAGATTTTCCCACCCCCGCCACGCGGGGGGACGGGTCACAGGGTTACGGCGGTCATAGCGTGGGGGAAACGCCCGGTCCCATTCCGAACCCGGAAGCTAAGACCCACAGCGCCGATGGTACTGCACCCGGGAGGGTGTGGGAGAGTAGGTCACCGCCGGACAATCATTAACGGTCGAGAGCCCCAACCACACGGTTGGGGCTCTCCCGTGTTTAAGCCGCTAATGCCCGCGCCCCCAGCCGGCGGGTCCGCTGCCGGCGCGCCCCCGCACCCCCTGTGCCGGCCGGGCGCTGGGGCCCGGGCAGCTTGGTCCACGCCGCCCCGGGCGGCTTGGTTCACGCCGCCCCTGGGGCGGGACGCTCGCTCAGCCCACCCCGCCCAGGCCCCAGTCCACACCCGGCCCGGGGGCGGGACGGCCGCCCAGTCCACGCCGTCCCTGGGGCGGACGCTCTCGCAGTTCCTGCCGCCCAGGGCCCAGTTCACACCCCGCAGGGGGCGGGACGCTCCTGCGGCTCGCGGCTAGCGTCTGACCCTGCCGCCGCGGCCCGCAGAACCGCCTGCGCTCTTCACCTATATTTCGGTGCGGGGAGCACCTGAACGAGCGGCATGAGTGAGCGTGCACCGGGCAAGCCCCACAAGACGTGAGAGAGCGTCCAGCTGGAAGCGGTACGAAGTGAAAGAGGGTCCCGGAAATCCCGGCCGGAAGCGAGAGACTGTTGGTGTAGTGCCGTCATGTGGGGCAGAGCGTTCGAGCACGCAGTCGGGTTCAACCTGTAGGC
Organism: Arthrobacter sp. D1-17; assembly: GCF_054130535.1. Taxonomy (NCBI): domain Bacteria; kingdom Bacillati; phylum Actinomycetota; class Actinomycetes; order Micrococcales; family Micrococcaceae; genus Arthrobacter; species Arthrobacter sp. D1-17. The sequence goes on from NZ_CP096382.1 coordinate 259,133, forward strand.
GGGTTCAAGCGTGCAGGCGTTCATATGGCCGGAAACCCGCGTGAATCCGGTGATTTAGGTCAAAAAGTCGCGGAAACACGCGGAATCTGTCCCCCTCGCGGGTGCAAGCTGGTAAGTTTTCGAGCAGTGGCTTGCACGCATGCCGTGTGTAGGCTCCAGAAATTCAAAGCGTCCAGGAGGACATAAATGGCTAAGAACCGTAGTGAACTTGTTGCAGAGGTAGCAGGCAAGGCCGGCACCAGCCAGGCAGCCGTCAACTCCGTGCTCGATGCACTGTTCGAGGTTTTCGAATCTTCCGTCGCCGCCGGCGAGAAGATCACCATCCCGGGCTGGCTCGCCGTCGAGCGTACCGACCGCGCAGCCCGCACTGGCCGCAACCCGCAGACTGGCGAGACCATTCAGATCGCAGCAGGCCACAGCGTCAAGCTGACCGCCGGCTCCAAGCTGAAGGCCGCTGTCTCCAACAAGAAGTAGTCCTTCAAGACAACACCGCACAGCTCAGCGAAGCGGCAGCCGTTGGCTGCCGCTTCGCTTGTTCCAGCAGCAGGCGGGGGACAGGCCAAGGGGCAACCTCGGCGGGGCGTGCTGTGATTCACGCCCTCCGATTCGCTGCGCAGGCAGCGTTGGCGGACAATGGATAGGTGCCCTCAGCCACAGAGTCCCTTACTCCACAGCCTGCCCCTAGTGGGGGCGGGCTAAAGCAGGCAGGCGCCGTGCTCGGCATCCCCCGGTCCTGGCAGCTGGCAGGCCTGGCTGCGCTGTTCCTCGGACTGGTTGCGGCCTTGCTCTTCTCGGGTGCGGCCGTCGTGCGCGATGTCTCCGATCCGGGAGCGATGGTCCGCTGGGGCCTTCCCGCCAGCAAGGCGATCCATAACGTTTCTCTGGCCACCGTGATCGGCGGTCTTATTTTCGCCGCCGGCATCCTGCCGCCCACGGTCGGCCGCCGGCGCTCCACGGACCGGCTTAAGGAAGAGCCCGCCCCAGAGCACCCGGCGTTTGCGAGGGCCTTGGCTATCGCGGCTGCCGGCGGCGTGGCGTGGACCCTGTCATCCATCGCCGTCCTGGTTCTCACGTATGCCGATGTGGCTGGACAAAGCGTGTCCGGCGACGCGGAGTTCACCAGGGCGCTCGTCTTCTTCATGACTGACATCCCGGCCGGGCGTGCCTGGCTCGCTGTCATCATCATCGCGGCCGTGGTCACAACCGCGCTGTTCGGCGTCCGGTCACTGACGGCCTTGGCGCTGACTCTGGTGCTCGCCCTGATCGGTCTTGTCCCCACGGCACTGATCGGCCACTCGGCAAGCTCCAACGACCACGAGGGCGCCATCAGCTCCCTGGGGATGCATCTCGTGGGGGTCAGCCTCTGGGTAGGCGGCATCGTTGTGCTGGCCCTCCTCTCCGGTTTGCTGTCCGGATCCAGCAACGCCAGAGGTGCCGCCAGCAAAGCAGGAGGCCCCGGCTCCGGCACAGCAGGCGACAGTTCCGCTGGCAAGGCAGCAGCCCACATCAGCACAAGGGACATCACCGAACCCACGCTGCGCCGCTTTTCCTCCCTCGCAGGCTTCGCCTTCGTCCTGGTCCTTGCCTCGGGCGTCATCAACGCCACCGTCCGGATCAGCAGCTGGGGCGACCTGTTCGGCTCGCCGTACGGCCAGCTGATCCTGGCGAAGACCGCGGCCACCTTCGTGCTCGGCGGCATCGGCTTCATGCACCGGCAATGGGTGATCCCGCAGCTGACCCGCAAGGGCACATCCTCCCGCCGCGTGCTGTGGCAGCTGATCCTGATGGAACTGCTCATTATGGGGGCCACCTCCGGAATCGCCGTGGCGCTCGGCCGCTCCTCACCGCCCGAGCCGACTTCCTACGCCCCTGATGCCTCCCCCGCCTTCATCCTGACCGGCTACGAGCTGCCACCGGAGCTGACGTCGGAACGCTGGCTTACCGAATGGCGCCCGGACTGGATCTGGGTGGCAGTTGCCGCGTTCGGCCTCGTGGCCTACTTCCTGGGGGTGGCCAAGGTCCGGGCACGCGGGGACAGGTGGCCGATCTTCCGCACAGTGCCCTGGGTGATTGGCCTGCTGGTGCTGACCTACATCACGTCCGGACCGCCGGCGGTCTATGGCCGCGTGCTGTTTTCCGCGCACATGGTGGACCACATGGCCCTGACCATGGTGGCCCCGCTCTTCCTGGTCCTCGGCGCACCCGTCACACTTGCGCTTCGCGCGTTCCCCGCCAGGACGGACGGCTCCCGGGGTCTTCGCGAATGGCTCCTGCTCTTCGTTCATTCGGGGTTCTCGCAACTCGTCACGCACCCCCTGTTCGCTGCCGCAAACTTCGCTGGCTCCATCGTGCTCTTCTACTACTCGGACGCCTTCGGCTTCGCCATGCGGGAGCATGTGGGCCACGAGTTGATGATTCTGCACTTCGCGCTGACCGGGTACATCTTCGTTCTTACGATGATCGGCACCGACCCCCTGCCGCGCCGCGCGCCGTACCCACTCCGGCTCCTGCTGTTGCTGGCCACGATGGGCTTCCACGCATTCTTCGGGGTTGCCATCATGGGCGGCACCGGACTGCTGGCCGCGGACTACTTCGGCAACCTTGGCCGGGAGTGGGGCCCGTCGGCTCTGGCGGACCAGCAACTGGGCGGCGCCGTGGCCTGGGGCATCGGGGAAGTGCCCACCCTCCTGGTGGCGATCGGCGTCGCCATCATTTGGTCCCGGTCCGATGAACGGGAAACCCGCCGCACCGACCGGGCAGCGGACAGGAATAACGACGCCGATCTCACCGCTTACAACGATATGTTTGCCAAATTGGCCGAACGCGACGCCAAGCTGGCTGACCGCAACTCAAAGCTGGAAGGACGCTGATGAGCGAAACCGTACGCACCCACCACCGGGTCCGCGCCTCCGAACTGGTGGGCCGTAACTGGCTGAACACCGGCGGCAAGTCCCTGGACCTGGAAGCCCTGCGCGGCAAGATTGTGCTCCTGGACTTCTGGACCTTCTGCTGCATCAACTGCCTGCACGTGCTGGACGAACTGCGTCCGCTTGAGGAAAAGTACTCCGACGTCCTCGTCACCGTGGGCGTGCACTCCCCGAAGTTCGAGCACGAGGCCGACCCCGTGGCCCTCGCCGCGGCCGTGGAGCGGTACGAAATCCACCACCCCGTCCTTGACGACCCCGAGCTGGATACCTGGAAGGCCTACACGGCCCGTGCCTGGCCCACGCTGGTGGTCATCGATCCAGAGGGCTACATTGTGGCCCACCTGTCCGGCGAAGGCCACGCAGACGGGCTCGGTGTGCTGATTCCTGAGCTCATCGCCCAGCACGAGGCTCGCGGCACCCTGCATCGCGGCACCGGCCCGTACGTGGCCCCGGAGCCGACGTCGGGCACCTTGCGCTTTCCGGGCAAGGCCCTGTACCTTCCCGCCGGGCGGGGTTCCGCTGCAAGAGCGGCCGCTGCAAAGTCCGACGCCGGTGCTGCCGCCAGCGCGGAAGGCGCCGCTGATAGCGCCGGTACCTGGCTTGTTACCGACACCGGACACCACCGCGTCGTGGAGCTCGACACTGACTTCCACACGGTGCTCGGCGCCTTCGGCACCGGGACCAGGGGCCACGCCGACGGCCCGGGTGCGGCCATCGACTCCCGCGAGCCCGTCGCGGAATTCAACGAGCCGCAGGGTCTTGTCCTGCTGCCGGAAGACGTGGCAGCAAAGACGGGCTACGACGTCGTGATTGCCGACTCCGTCAACCACCGCCTCAGGGGACTGTCCCTCAAGGACGGCACCGTGACCACGCTCGTCGGCAACGGCGTGCAGCGCCTGCTGGAGACAGGGCCTGCCCGCGTGGACGAGGACGCCGCCGGGTTCACCGGACGCCTCAGCGACCACCCGCTGGACGTCTCCCTCAGCTCGCCGTGGGACGTCGTGTGGTCCAGCAAGCTCAACGCCGTCGTGGTTGCTATGGCAGGCGTACACCAGATCTTCAGCTTCGAGCCGCTGTCCGGGGAGGTTTCCATCATCGCCGGCAACGGCCTTGAAGGCCTGCTCGACGGGACCGCCCATGAATCCTGGTTCGCGCAGCCATCCGGTCTTGCCGAGGACGCTGACGGCAACATCTGGGTTGCCGATTCAGAGACCTCCGCGCTGCGGAAGCTCGTGATTGACGACGACGGCACCGTCACCGTTGAGTCGGCCGTCGGCAAGGGCCTCTTCGATTTCGGCTTCCGCGACGGCGAGGCCTCCGAGGCCCGCCTCCAGCATCCGCTCGGTGTCACAGTGCTCCCCGACGGTTCAGTGGCGGTTGCCGACACGTACAACGGTGCCGTACGCCGCTACGATCCGGCGACCAAGACGGTGTCCACGCTCGCCCGCGGCCTTCTGGAGCCCTCCGACGTGATCGTGGACCACACCCAGGTGGCTGGCAAGGAGCCGCTGCTCGTGGTGGTCGAGGCCAACAAGCACCAGCTTGTCTACGTTCCTATTCCCAAGGAGGCGCAGCAGGTGGATGAGGGCGCCGTCCAGACCCACCGGCCCAAGAGCCCTGTGGCTCCGGGCCCGTTGGAGCTGACGGTCCGCTTCACCGCGCCCACCGGGCAGAAGCTGGATGACCGCTGGGGCGACCCGACGCAGCTGAAAATCTCTTCCACCCCGCCGGAACTGCTCGTGTCCGGAGCCGGGACCTCGGTCGGCCTCCTCCGCACCCTTGTGCTGGCGTCGGACGTGCCCGAGGGCGTGCTGCACATTACCGCGCGTGCGGCCGCCTGCGACGGCCCCGAAACCGAAGACGGCGAGATACCCGACCACGCCGCGTGCCACCTGTACCAGCAGGACTGGGGCATCCCGGTTGTGCTGCAGGCCGACGGCGACGCGGAGCTGGTGCTGGACCTGCGCGGCATGGACTAGGCCTGCTGCCGCACCTGCCTGCTGAATTGGCCCGGTTCTTGACCCGCAGGGGTTGGGAGCCGGGCCAGTTTTGTTGAAGATGGCTTCCAAAACTGGGCCAGTTGGTGTTCCGGCGAAGCAGCGCGCTTATTCACATAGTCCAACTACAGTCTGCCTTCAGGCCCAGGGAGCGGACATTGTGAGCCCATGGACCCTGCGGACATCATCAAATCAGCCGGAGGCGTGCTGCTGACGCGCGACGTGCTGGCCAGGGGCGGTACCGGATCCGGTATTCGGGCGGCGATCCGGTCCGGCGATGTGGTCCGGGTGGAGCGAGGGCTGCTGGCCGCCAGCGGCGCCGACCCGGAGCTCGTGGCCGCCGGACGCTCGCGAGGCCTCCTCACCTGTGTGTCCGCGGCCCCCAGATTCGGGCTCTGGCAACTGCACCCGGCCGCTCAACCCCATTACTGGCACAGCAACGGCCGGAATGCGGTCCAATGCATCAGCCACAAGGCAGGCATCGCCACCGAAACGCAGGTGTGGCTGGACGGAATCGGCCGCGTGGACTTCCTGCTTGAGGGATTTCTGATTGTCGAACTGGACGGAATCGCGTTTCACCTGGAGCCGCGGCAGTTCAAGAAGGACCGGAGGCGGGACAATTCTGCGACAGTCTGCGGGCTTCCCGTGCTGCGCTTCTTCTATGACGACGTTGTTCACGCGCCCGAAACCATGTTGGCCCAGGTGCGGGACGTGCTGGCCAGGGGGTCGCTCCGCTGGCCGCAGCCGGACCAGCCCGGTTTTGGAGCTTCCGGCCGGCTGATGTGGCCCCTGATGCCGTGACTGACGGTTCAAAAGTGGGCCAGTCCGGCGGCCAGTCAGAGCTGCCGCAGGGGGCCTAGAAGCTCAGGACCGGTGTGACGCTGATGGTGTCGCCCTTGATGTCCAGGCGTGTGGTGAAACTGAAGTTGTGTTCCACGTTCAGGGGGGAGACCGCGCCGGAGAACAGGTCCACCTGTTCGGCGGTGATGCGTGCTTTGCCGTCCAGCGGCGCCACCACCCATTTGCCGTCGAACGGCTCGATGGTGATCTGCGGGTACTCCGTGATGCTCCACTTGATGGTGCCGTCCACCACCCTGTTGGGCGTGGCGTGGTAGAACGGGCAGTCGGGCTGGAGTCGCTGCTGCTTGACAGCCTCGGCGGCGCAGGTGTCCAGGAATTCCTTGACCCTGGACGCGACGGCCTGGTTCAGTTCGTCGTTGGCCTGCGTGAGCAGGTTCAGCGGCGCGGCGGGGACGTCCCTGCTGGCGACCGTAGCCCGGGTTGGGGGCGCCGAGAAGTACTGTCCGTTCAGTGACGCTTCATACTCGCCTGGATAGAAGACGGCGAAGGTGTTGCGGCCGCTGGGCATGTTGACCGGGACGCCGTTCAGCGTGGCCTCGTTCGCATTGACAACCGTCACGTCAAGGGTGGGCAGGGTGGACGGAACGAAGGACCACTTGTGGAAGAACAGCCATTCCGTGCCTGTGCTCTCCAGGAGGAACTCGGTGCGCAGCCGGCTGCCGTCAATGGTGTACTCCATGGGCACCATCACCCGCTTTCCGCCGCGCGCCTCCGCTTCGCCGATCTTGACGTTGCCAATCCTGGCCGCGGAGGTTTGCAGCGCTGTGCCGTCGAGCATGGCAGCGTCTGCGTCCGGCACCTTGGCCCGAAGGAGACCCAGTGCGCGCTCGCCTTCACCCTTCTGCAGGGCTTCCAGATAATCGCGGACAGGCTGCTGCGGGCTGCCTACAGAATTGTTGACCAGATTGACCGAAACGACCGCTCCGGCGACGGCAAGCATGAGGCCCAGCAGCCACCCGGCCGCTGTCTTCACCAACGCTTGACTCATCTGCACCCACCTTACGTTACCTGCTAGGCCTGTGGAGGCAGGAGTTGGCGGTGCGGATCATGACGCGGCAGGGCCATGAAAGAACCGCCGACGGCGGGGTCTTACCGGCCGGGGCGCGGCCCCTGGTGCTAGCGGCGGCGCCGGGAGGACGTGCCGAAAACGCCCCGCAAAAGTTCACGGCCCAGCTGGGTCCCCACTGACCGGGCCATGCTTTTCAGGCCTGCGCCGAGGGCTCCGCCCAGTGCTCCGCTGAGGTTATCCATCATGCCGCCGGCCGGGGGAGCAGGGCTGGGGGCCGGTTCGTGCCGGCGTTGCGGGGCGGGCCTGGTGCTGGGACGTCCGAGGATCTCCTCCTCGATGCGCCGGGCCTCCGCGTCCACACCGTGGGGTTCCGCTCCGCCCGGACCCAAGCCTCCGGGGACGAAGACGCCGCTGGACGGAACCGGCGGCTGGCCGGCCGCCGCGGGTCCGGTAGGAGCGGCGGCCTTGCCGGACAGTTTCTCGTAGGCAGACAGGTTGTCCACGGCCGTACCGTATTTCGCGAGCAGCGCCGAGCCTGCAACCGTACTCTTGATCAGGTCGTCCGAGCTCGGACCCATCACGGATTCGGGGGCCCGCAGGCGCGTCAGGGCAACGGGCGTGGGTGCGCCCTCCTCGTTCATGACAGTGACAACGGCCTCACCGATGCCCGCGGAGGTGAGTGTTTCCTCAAGGTCATAGTCGCTGCGGGGAAACGTGGAAACTGTCGCCTTGAGGGCCTTGGCATCCTCCGGGGTGAAGGCCCTGAGGGCATGCTGCACACGGTTGGCCAGCTGGCCGAGCACATCGGCAGGGACGTCCTTCGGGGTTTGCGTCACGAAGAAGATGCCGACGCCCTTCGAGCGGATCAGCCGGACGGTCATGGTGATGGCGTCGAGGAAGGCCTCCGAGGCGTCGTTGAAAAGCAGGTGGGCCTCATCGAGGAAGAAGACGAGCTTGGGCTTGTCCAGATCGCCTGCCTCGGGGAGGTCTTCGAACAGGTCAGCCAGCAGCCACATCAGGAAGGTGGAGAACACCAGGGGCTTGGCCTGAAGCGTGGGCAGTTCCAGGCACGTGATGACGCCGCGGCCGTCGGGGGAGGTGCGGAGCAGTTCGGCCGTGTCGAATTCCGGCTCCCCAAAGAAGCGTTCCAAGCCCTGCGCCTCAAGGGTGACGAGTTCACGAAGGATGACGCCGGCCGTCGCCTTGGACAGGCCGCCCAGCTCCTGCAGGGCTGCCTTGCCCTCATGGGACGTCAGGTACTGGATGACCGCACGGAGGTCCTTGAGATCGACCAGCTCGAGGCTGTTCTTGTCCGCGAAATGGAAGATGAGCTGGAGGCTGGACTCCTGGGTGTCGTTAAGTTCCATAATCCGCGACAGCAGGATGGGGCCGAAGGAGGTGATGGTGGCGCGGACGGGGATGCCGTTGCCGTCGCCGCCGAGGGCAAGGAACTCCACCGGAAACGCCTTGCCGGCCCACTGCTGGCCGATGCTTTTGGTCCTCTCCGCGAGCTTGCCGCTCCCGGTGGCTGCGGTCGCCAGGCCGGAGAGATCCCCTTTGATGTCCGCCAGGAAAACAGGGACGCCCGCCGTCGAAAGCTGCTCGGCCATCATGTGCAGCGTGACCGTTTTGCCGGTGCCGGTGGCCCCGGCGACCAGGCCGTGCCGGTTCATCATCGACAGCGGCAGCCGGACCGGAGCATCCTTGTGGAGTTCGCCGTCGACGATGGCCGCTCCCAGCTCGATCGTAGGGCCTTCGAGCGCGTAGCCCTCTTGGATCGTGGCGACTTTGTCTGCTGTCGGTTTGATGGCCATGCCGCTAGCTTAATGGCGCCGGCTCTCCCGGCAAGCGCCCTGCCCGCGCACGAACTGTGGACAGCGTCACCCGGCCGGGGAGAAATAACGCCTGCCCCGCCGTCGTTGTCACAAGAGGTGCCGCACAACCGCGGCCAGCCGCGAAGTGCAACGAAAGGCCGGCGTCACTGTGACCGTTCCCCTCTCCATCCTTGACCTTGCCACCATTGGCAGGGGCCAGACGGCGGCGGACAGCTTCGCCGGAAGCGTGGCCATGGCGCAGAGCGCCGAGGAGCTTGGCTACCGCCGGGTCTGGTACGCCGAGCACCACAACATGTCCTCGATTGCGTCCTCGGCCACGAGTGTCCTGATCGCCCACGTGGCGGCCCATACCGAGAGCATCCGGCTGGGGGCGGGCGGCGTGATGCTGCCCAACCACTCGCCGCTTACCATCGCGGAGCAGTTCGGAACCCTCGAAACCCTGCACCCGGGCCGCATCGACCTGGGCCTCGGCCGGGCCCCCGGCAGCGACCAGAACACCCTGCGGGCCTTGCGGCGCGACCCGTCTTCGGCCGACACCTTTCCCCAGGACGTCCTCGAACTGCAGGGCTACCTGACCGGGCCCACCCGCATCCAGGGCGTCGAGGCGACACCGGGCAAGGGAACCAACGTGCCGCTCTACATTCTGGGGTCTTCGCTGTTCGGTGCCCGGCTCGCAGCGCAGCTGGGCCTGCCCTACGCCTTCGCCTCCCACTTCGCGCCCAACGCACTCCAGGACGCTGTCGCCGTCTACCGCAGGGAGTTCCGGCCCTCAGAACAGCTCACCGCCCCGTACGTCATGGCCGGCGCCAACGTCATCGCGGCTGACTCGGCTGCCGAAGCGCAGGAGATGCTCCGGGCAACCTTGCGTGCCCGCGTCTCACTGTTCTTCGGCGGGGGCCGCGAATTTACCGACGACGAGGCCGACATGATCCTGGACTCGCCGCAGGGACAGCACGTCTCGCAGATGATGAAGTACTCGGCCGTCGGAACACCGGATGTGGTGCTGGAGTACCTCGACGGGTTCGCCAGGCACGCCGATGCCGACGAACTCATCGTCGCGCACCAGAGCACCAGCACGGCGGCGCGGCTCCGGTCCGTGGAACTGCTGGCCCACGAAGCCGGTCTGGCCCGGGTTTAGCTGCGGTCCATTTAACGAAGCCCGGGGCGGGACGCGGAGAACATGGCGGGCGCCGGGCCGGCGCCGGTGGCGAGGTCGGCCAGGATCCGGCCCACCACCGGCGTGAACTTGAAGCCGTGGCCGGCGAATCCCGCCCCGATCACCACCGGGCCCAGTCGGTCCAGGATGAAGTGGTGGTCCGCCGCCGTGGTGTACGTGCAGCTGATGTCAGCCATCGAGCCCGCATCGGCTCCGGGGAGCCAGCGCCTCGCGTAGCGCTGCAGGGCAGCCCGCTGCTGCGGTTCCGGCTGGAACGACCGCCGGTCCGGATCGACCACCGGCCCCACGCCGTGCCAGCCCGCCTTGATGCCCTCGCCGGGCGTCTGCATGCCGTACACGGGGGAATACCAGTCCGCGTAGTCAGCCCCGGTTCCCGGAAAGTGGTTAAACCCTGGCCAGTCTGCACCGGGGTCGGCGATTCCGAAGTGCGCCGGCTGCTCCTGCGTCACGGTGAGCCGTGGCAAAGCCGCTACGCCCCCGAGCAGCTTGGACGTCCAGCCGCCGGCGGTGACCACCACCTGCCGCGCGGTGAGCACCTCAGTGGACCCGCCGCCGTCGAGGGTGAGCCGGACGCCGTCGTCGAGAATCTGCAGCTCCAGCACCTTCACGTGGTGCCGTACCTCCGCTCCGTTCCCGGCCGCCAGCCGCTGGAGGGCCGGCAGCACGAGTTCGGGATTTAGCTGCCCGCCGTCCGGCATGTACAGCACCTGCGTGTCGAAGCGGATGCCGTGCCAGCGCTCGCCGGCTTCCGCCGTCGGCAGGAATTCGGCCTTAAGGCCGGCCCGGTTCAGCGCCTCATGCATTGCCCTCAGCGCGGGGTCAGGGCCGTGATTTACGACGCCGGTGCGCGCCAGCAGTTGCTCGCCGCTCTCGTGCTCGACTTCGCTCCACAGCTGCAGGGACTCCGCGAGCATGGCGACGTAGTCCGGCTCCGAATAGGCCAGGCTGAGGTTCCGGGTTGCGCCATGGGACGCGCCATAGCGGTGCCCGGGGCCGAATTGCTCCAGCAGCGTGACCTGCCGGCCGCGCCGGGCCAGAGCCCAGGCTGCGGCGGAGCCCATCGCCCCGCCACCAATGACCACGGTGTCCGCGGTGGTGTTCAAGATTCCTCCAATGATCCGGACGTCACGTCAGCAGCAATGCCACGCCGATCATGGCCGGAACGGCCACAACTGTGGTGATCAGCACGGTGTCCTTGGCGACGGTGATGCCCGTGCGGTAGCGGCTGGCAGCCACGAACACGTTCTGCGCCGTCGGCAGAGATGACGTCACGACGACAGCGAAGAGCGCCGCGCCCTCCATACCGAGCGCGAACCGCGCAAAGACGTAGGCGATCGCCGGGTGGACGATGAGCTTAAAGGCGCTCGCCAACAGGGTATCAAGCCGGCGCCCGGCAGCGGCCTGCAGGGGGCGGGACCCGTTCAGGCTCATACCAAAGGCCATCAGCATGGCGGGGATGGCGGCTCCGCCAATCAGGTGGATCGGCTGCAGGATCAGCTCCGGTACCTGCCAGCCGGTTCCGGCCACCACAAGGCCTAGCGCAGAACCCACGATCATGGGGTTTTTCAGGATCATGAGGATGAACCGCAGCGGTGTGGTGCGGTGCTTGCTGGTCGTCGCATCGAGCGCCATGAGGAACAGCGGTGTGAAAAACGCCAGCTGAAAGATAAGGAGGGGCGCAACATGGCTCGCATCGCCCAGCACGTACACGGCAATGGGGATGCCGAGGTTGGCGGAGTTGGCGAGGGAAGCGCTCATCGATGACATGAGAGATTCCGGCATGCTGCGCTTGAGCAGGAACTTGACGATGACGAAGAAAATGACGGCGGTGGCGGCGGCGCCCACCGCGGCGACCAGCAACGGAGCAGCAAAAACGTCCTGGAACCGCGCTTTGCTCAGGGTCTCGAAAAGCAGCGCCGGACTGGCCACAAAGAAGGTCAGCCCGCTCAGGACCTGGCGCGCGTTGTCGCCAAGAATGTCCCTGCGGCCAACGAACATGCCCACCAGAATGATGGACCAGACCACGAAGAAGCCCGCAAGAACGCCTAGCATCCGGCCGTCACTGAGGGTTCGGATGTACAAGGGGCGGTTTCCACCGTCCCAGCCTAATCATATTTATTCAGCCACGGACGGGCTTGTGGCAGGAATCTCGCTGAGCGGGCGGCCTGCTCTGTCCGTGTTGCTGGCAGGTGACCGGGAGCTGATTCAGCTCAGGGTGGCCTTGTTCAGCGCGAACGGCGGGCGCATAAGACCGGGAGTAAGCCCTTCGGCGGGGTCATTGCCCAACTGGATGACGCGGTTGTCCTTATCCACGTGGACCACCTTCGGCTCGTAGGCCTTGGCTTCCTCCGTGGTCATCTCCGCGTAGGTGATGAGGATAACGATGTCGTTTTCCTGCACGAGATGTGCTGCCGGGCCGTTGATCCCGATCACGCCCGAGCCGCGCTCACCGGCGATGGTGTAGGTCTCGAGGCGGGCACCGTTGGTGACGTCCACAATGGCTACGAGCTCGCCGGGCAGGATATCGGCAGCATCCAGCAGGTCCAAGTCCACGGTGACGGAGCCCACGTAATGCAGGTCCGCGTGCGTGACTGTGGCGCGGTGGATTTTGGACTTGAACATTGTGCGATTCATAACGGAACCAGTCTAACGCCAGGGTCAATGCTCTGGCTGTGAGCCACGGAACACTACGCGGGCGCTTCCATCTCGTGGTCCTTAGACGCCGCTATGGAAGAGGCGGTGGCCGCCAGGATCTCACGGGCAGCGAGAATGGCCGGGCGCCGGGCGCTTGAGCGGCGCACCGAAGTGAACACCGTCCTGTGCGGCTTCTGAGGCAGTTCAATCAGCTCCGCGGTGGTGCCGCGTCCCGTCCAGACGAGATCAGGCATGAGGCCCACGGCGTTTCCGGATTCGATCAACCGGATTTGCGCCTGGAGATCGGCGGTCTCGAAACGCACGTCGGGCTCGAACCCGGCACTCCTGCAGGCCTGTTCCGCCCAATGACGTGAAGCGGCGCCACGCGGCTCCATGACCCATGCCATCTCCGCCGTGTCCGCCAGTGACGTGATGGCCGGCCCTGCATCTGATGCGGGAGGAACCGCCAGACGGATGGCATCGGTGGTAAGCCGGATCCGGTCCAGCTCCGGATAGCGGGGAGCGGCGTGCCCCGGATACTGCTCTGCGATGACGATGTCGAAGTCCCGGGCCCACGTTTCGTGCAGCGCCGTTTCCGGCTCCCGCTGCGTCATTTCAATCCGGACTTCCGGATAGGTCGCTGCCATGCGGGTCAGGGTTTCCGGCATGAGGGCGAGCGCTGCCGACTGGAAGACGGCGATCCGGACCGTGCCGGACACGGTGGTGAGGGAGGCGGCCAGGTCAGCTTCCGCCTGCTCCAGCGTCTCGAGCAGCTGGGCGGTGTGGCTGACCAGGACCTCCGCCTGCGGCGTCAGCTGGACTTTCCGTCCGGTTTTCCTTAGCAGTTCCACGCCCACTTCCTTCTCAAGAAGGGCCAATTGCTGGGAGACTGAGGACGGGCTGTACTGCAGGGCTGCGGCCACCTCTGCGAGGGTTCCCCGGATTTTCAGCTCGCGGAGCAGTCGCAGGCGACGTACATCGAGCACTGGCTGCTCCTTTGATTGAGATGAATGAGTGGATGGACTAACGAATACTCGTTAGAAGTATTCACTTTATCTAATGCAATGATACTTGCATACTAATCTGAGTTACCCCCATCACAGGGCGGATGGTGGGCCGCATCTACGCAGGAGTTATCCGCATGACAAGCAAAGATCCCACCCAGTCGATCCTGAGGCGCAAGCCCATTGAAGACATTGACGTCGAGAACAAGCACAGCGGCCTCTTCAAGTCCCTCGGCCTGTGGCAGCTAACAGCGATCGGAGTCGGCGGCATTATCGGCGTCGGCATCTTTTCGCTGGCGGGACTCGTAGCCCACGGCAGCGAAACCACCCCGGGCGTCGGTCCCGCGGTCCTGTTTTCCTTCCTGATTGCCGGCTTGGCGTCAGCCGCCGCCGCCTTGTCCTACGCCGAGTTCGCAGGGATGATCCCCCGCGCTGGCTCCGCCTACACGTACGGCTACGTGGCCATGGGTGAAATCATCGGCTGGTTCATCGGCTGGGACCTCCTGCTGGAATACATTGCCATCGTCGCCGTGGTGGCCATCGGCATCTCCGGCTACTTCGATGCCTTCCTCTCCGGCATCGGCATCCATATGCCAGTCTGGATGACGTCGACTCCGGATGAAGGCAAGGGCGGCATCGTCAACATCCCCGCCATCCTGGTCTGCCTGCTGGTCACGTGGATCCTCTCGCGCGGCACGAAGGCCTTTGGGCGGTTCGAACTCGTGGCCGTGGCGATCAAGGTGATCCTGATCCTGTTCATCATCGGTCTCGGTGTCTTCTACATCAACCCCGATAACTACAACCCGTTCATGCCCAGCGGCATAGGCCCGGTCTTTGCCGGCGCTGCCACCGTATTCTTTGCCGTCTTCGGCTACGACGCCATGAGTACGGCAGCGGAAGAGGCAACGGACGGCAAGAAGCACATGCCCAAGGCCATCATTCTTTCCCTCATTATCGCCATGTTGCTGTACGTTGCCGCCACGCTGGTTCTGACCGGCATGCAGAACTACCGCGATATAGATCCGACTGCCGGCTTCGCCTCGGCCTTCACCGGAGTGGGCCTGCCGGTCATCGCCACCATAATTTCGATCTTTGCTGTGCTGTCCATCCTCACAGTCATGCTGACCTTCCTCTTGGGCGTCACCCGCGTATGGTTCTCCATGAGCCGCGACGGCCTGCTTCCCGGCTGGTTTTCCAAGACGGACAGTCACGGCACGCCCCAGCGCGTGACATGGATCGCGGGCATCGGCTCCGCTCTGCTGGCGGGCGTCTTCCCGATCAAGGCGGTGGCGGACTTGACCAACATTGGTATCCTTGCCGCCTTCGTGGTGGTCTGCCTGGCGGTCATCATCTTCCGCTACAAGAGGCCTGACGCTCCCCGCGAGTTCCGCCTGCCGCTGATGCCCCTGGTTCCGGCCTTCGGCGTCCTGGCGTCAGCCTTCCTCATGTTCCAACTCCACTGGGAGACGTGGATGCGCTTCGGCATCTGGCTCGTCATTGGCCTGGTGATTTACTTCGCCTATGGCCGCAGGCATTCCCTGATGAACCCGAACAGCCCACGGCATGACGAAGCAGTGGAGATGCACACTCCCGTGTAACCCACGCTCTCCCACTTATCGTCCAGTCTTGGCGGACCCTCTTTCACCCGGTGAGAGAGGGTCCGTTGTTTTTCGGCAAAAAGTGAGAGAGCGTCGGCTCTGCGGCGGGAGATTGTCGGGCGTTTGCAGAGGTCCCAGACTATTCGGTTTTCCTAACGTGTATTGCTCGGAAAAGGTCGCTTTATCTTAAGTGAACGGAGGGTCATACTGATGAATAAGAGGTCACTACTCACGGAAAGAACGGGCACAAGCCATGACCCAAACAGCTACGGATCACCGCGTTTTTGCAGGCAAGGACGCCGCTGAAACCGGCGCCGTTGCCTCCCTGCCGGACGGCGCCAGCGTCGCCGAAGCCACCGCGCTCGCCGGCGAAACCGTCGCGCTCGTACGCCACTGGCTCACCGAGGCCGCCAAGATCCCCGCCGACGCTTCCGCGGAGCAGCTCGCCGGTGTCCTGAAGGACCCGAACGGACTGGAGTTCACAGTTGGCTTCGTGGACGGCGTGGTCCGCCCCGAAGACCTCAAGGTCGCCGCCCGCAACCTCGCGGAACTCGCACCGAAGGTTCCCGCCTTCCTGCCCTGGTACATGCGCCGTGCAGTGCAGGTGGGCGGCCTCATGGCCCCGGTCCTGCCGCAGGTTGTCATCCCGGTGGCCCGCAAGGTCCTGCGCGAAATGGTGGGCCACCTCATCGTTGACGCCACGGACGCCAAGCTGGGCCCGGCCATCGCCAAGATCCGCAAGGACGGCATCAACCTGAACGTGAACCTGCTCGGCGAGGCTGTTCTCGGCGAGCACGAGGCGTCCCGCCGGCTCGAAGGAACCCACACCCTGCTGGCCCGCCCGGACGTGGACTACGTCTCCATCAAGGTTTCCTCCACTGTGGCGCCGCACTCCCCCTGGGCTTTTGATGAGGCCGTGGAGCATGTCGTCGAGAAGCTCACTCCGCTGTTCGCCAAGGCGGCGTCCTACGGCGCTGCCGGGCAGAAGGCGAAGTTCATCAACCTGGACATGGAGGAATACAAGGACCTGGACATGACCATTGCGGTCTTCACCAGGATTCTGGATAAGCCCGAGTTCAACAACCTCGAGGCCGGCATCGTGCTGCAGGCCTACCTCCCGGACGCCCTCGACGCCATGATCCGGCTGCAGGACTGGGCCGCAGCCCGCCGCGCAAAGGGCGGCGCCGGCATCAAGGTCCGCGTGGTCAAGGGCGCGAACCTGCCCATGGAACAGGTCGAAGCTTCCCTTCATGACTGGCCGCTGGCCACCTGGGGCACCAAGCAGGACTCGGACACCAACTACAAGCGTGTCATCAACTACTCGCTGCACCCGGACCGGATCCGCAACATCCGCATCGGCGTGGCCGGCCACAACCTCTTCGACATCGCATTCGCATGGCTGCTGGCCAAGAAGCGCGGCGTGGAATCCGGCATCGAGTTCGAGATGCTGCTGGGTATGGCCCAGGGCCAGGCCGAGGCCGTGAAGAAGGACGTCGGTTCCCTGCTGCTCTACACACCGGTGGTGCACCCTGCCGAGTTCGACGTCGCTATCGCTTACCTGATCCGCCGCCTCGAAGAGGGCGCGAGCCAGGAAAACTTCATGTCTGCCGTGTTCGAGCTCAGCGAGAACGAAGCACTGTTCGCCCGTGAAGAGGACCGGTTCCTGCGGTCGCTGGAGGACCTCGACGAGTCCGTGCCGGCGCCAAACCGCCAGCAGAACCGCAACCTCCCGCCCGTGCCCATGCCGCACGACCACTTCGAGAACACCGCGGACACCGACCCTTCCCTGCCCGCCAACCGCGACTGGGGCCGGGCCATCCTGGATCGCGTTCCCACGTCCACCTTGGGGAACGCATCCGTCGAGGCTGCCATGATCACCGACGCCGGCACCCTGAACACGGTCATTGAAACCGCCGTCGAAAAGGGCAAGGCCTGGGGCGCGCTGTCCGGCGCCGAACGAGCAGAAATTCTGCACCGCGCCGGTGACGTCCTGGAAGCACGCCGTGCCTGCCTCCTCGAGGTCATGGCCAGCGAAACGGGCAAAACCCTGGACCAGGGCGACCCGGAGGTCAGCGAGGCCGTTGACTTCGCGCACTACTACGCCGAGTCCGCCCGCAAGCTGGACGACGTCGACGGTGCCGCCTTCATTCCAGCCAAGCTCACCGTCGTGACCCCGCCGTGGAACTTCCCGGTGGCCATTCCCGCCGGCTCCGTCCTGGCGGCACTTGCCGCAGGGTCCGCCGTCGTCGTCAAGCCCGCCAAGCAGGCAAAGCGCAGCGGCGCCGTGATGATCGAGGCGCTGTGGGAGGCCGGCGTGCCCCGCCACGTGCTGACCATGGTCCAGCTCGGCGAGCGGGAGCTCGGCAAGCAGCTGATCGCCCACCCGGCCGTGGACCGCGTGATCCTGACCGGCGGTTACGAGACCGCTGAGCTGTTCCGCTCCTTCCGCAAGGACCTGCCGCTGCTCGCGGAGACCAGCGGCAAGAACGCCATTATCGTCACGCCGAGCGCTGACCTCGACCTCGCCGCGAAGGATGTTGCCTACTCGGCCTTCGGCCACGCCGGACAGAAGTGCTCCGCGGCCTCCCTGGTGATACTTGTGGGCTCGGTCGCCAAGTCCAAGCGCTTCCGCAACCAGCTGATCGACGCCGTCACCTCGCTGAAGGTCGGCTACCCCGAAGACCCTACGAGCCAGATGGGCCCGATCATCGAGCCCGCCAACGGCAAGCTCCTCAACGCGCTCACCACCTTGGGCGAGGGCGAAAACTGGGCCGTCGAGCCCAAGAAGCTCGATGACACCGGCCGGCTGTGGAGCCCGGGCGTGCGCTACGGCGTCAAGCGCGGTTCCTACTACCACCTGACTGAATTCTTCGGGCCCGTGCTCGGCGTCATGACGGCGGACACCCTCGAAGAGGCCATCGCCATCCAGAACCAGATCGAGTATGGCCTCACCGCGGGCCTGCACTCGCTCAACACTGAAGAACTCGGCATTTGGCTGGACAGCATCCAGGCCGGCAACCTCTACGTGAACCGCGGCATCACCGGTGCCATCGTGCAGCGCCAGCCCTTCGGCGGCTGGAAGAAGTCTGCCGTCGGTGCCGGCACCAAGGCAGGCGGCCCGAACTACCTCGTCGGCCTGGGCGACTGGACGAGCAAGGAAAGCGCAGAGGGTGCAGCGGCACTTGCCACGCACCCCGGCGTGCAGCGGCTCGTCAACGCCGTGCAGGGTGAGCTCGACTCCGCAGAACTGGAAACGCTGCAGCGCTCCGTCGGCTCGGACGCCGTGGCCTGGGCAGGTGAATTCGGTGTGACCAAGGACGTGTCGGGGCTGAGTGCCGAGCGCAACATCTTCCGGTACCGCAACCTTCCGGTCACCATCCGGCTTTCCGACGGCGAATCCCTCCGTGCCCTCGTCCGTACAGTAGCCGCCGGCGTACTGGCCGGTTCACGGCTGACCGTCTCCACCGGCGTCGGGCTCCCGGCCCAGCTGCGTGCGGTGCTGACCGGACTGGACATCCATGTCACGGTGGAGGACGACGCCGCGTGGCTGGCCTCCGCCGGCCGGCTCGCTGCCGCCGGCAAACTGTCCAACGGCCGCATCCGCCTGATCGGCGGTTCCGCCGCTGACCTCGCCGAGGCAACCGGCGGCCGCCCTGACATCGCCATCTACCCGCACGAGGTCACTGAAGCAGGCCGCGTTGAACTGCTGCCCTTCCTGCACGAGCAGGCTGTCAGCATCACCGCACACCGCTTCGGAACGCCCAACCATCTGTCCGATTCGCTGATCTAAGCGGCGGCGGGCCAGGCGGCGGCAGGGCGAACACGAGGCCGCACAGGAAACTGGCGGGCACCATCCGGTGCCCGCCAGTTTTTCGTTTGCCTCTGCGATAAAGGGTGAGACCCGCACAAAGCCCCGAAATTAGCTAGCCCAAGTACCAACCGGGCGGTGCCCAGGATGAGGGAACGTTATGGGCGGAAAACTCTTCGCACCGGGTACAGGTGTATGCGACTTCGCCCAGTGTTCTGACGGTGCCGTCGTGGCGGTACTTGGGCGGGACAAAAGACTCAAGGTAAATGAACTCGTCGGTTCCGCACTTGTCGCAGTTAGGCTTGGCGACGTAGGCGGAGTCCACTGTCATGGAATGGCGGGGGAAATGGCGGTTTGCGGCTGTGGTCACGGCGTGCCTATCCCGAACAATGCCCGCTTCGTTGCAGGATATGTTCGTCATCAATTCGCTGTCATCAGCCGCTGCATGACCTCCAACAGTCACAGCATAGGACGGCTGCGAACGGTTATCAATGATTTTCTGCCCCGTACCCGGGTGGGGCAGGCTTCAAACCTGCTTCTTTATCGTCCTCCCCATGATGGCTTCGGTCAGGGCGTCAACGACCTCTGCGTTCGCCAACGGGTTCCGGATCAGGGTGAAATCCACATCACCCACCGGTGGCAACCCGAAGCGGCGGGTGATGATCTTCAGGCCGTCCGGCACCAGCGATGACGGCATGACGGCGATGCCGATACCCGCGCGGACGGCTGCGAGCACGCCGCTGATCTGCTTTGTGGTGCAGGTGATCCGCCAGGTCCGTCCGGCCGCTTCGAGGGCATCGATCGCGAGTTTGCGGCTAAGGCTCGGGGACGGCATGTGGATGCCCGTGCCGCACTGCTAGTGGCGGGCGGGGTGCCCGCCCTCGCCGGCGGCGACAGTCGCCGTCGTGCTTGCCCGCCGGGGCCAGCTGACGCTCAAGGTGGACTTCCGGGACCGGCGGCGCCCGCTGCGGGTTGTGCAGCGGGCGCCTGCCTAGCCCTGCTTCCTCGCCCCCTGTGATCCGGATCCGCTAGCTTGCCGCCAGTACCGGATGCGGGTGCTTGGCCCCGCGCCCCTGGAACTTCAATACGTCCTCGTTGAGTACCACGCCGTCCCGGATTTCGATGGCACGGCTGATGGTCTCGTTGCCGTCCCAGGCCGCCGGTCCGGACATCACGGTCTCCAGGAACGGCAGGAGTGCCTCGCTGATTTCCCAGCTGGAGGAGTCCCACAGGTAGGACGGGCTGTGGTCCACCGCGTAGTAATCGATGTTGTCGCCCACGGTAAATATCGGGTTTGTGAACGTGGTGGTCTTGGCCCAGCTGAAACCCATGCCCTCGTCGCAGGAGACGTCCACGATGAGGCTGCCCGGCCTGAACAACGCCAGGTCGTCGGCCTGCAGGTACGTCAGTGGATTGTTCGGGTCCTGCAAGGTGCAGTTCACCACGATGTCGCTTTCGGCGAGGAACGGTGCCAAGGGTACTCGTCCGCGCTCGGTGATCACCTGGCTGAGGAAGGGCGCCTGGTCATCGTGATCGAATTGCGTGATCCGCACCGAGTGGATGGGAGACCCCACCGCGGCCACGCCCCGGTTGGTGAGGACCTGGACGTCGTGGATGCCGTGCGCGTTCAGGGCGGTAACTGCGCCGCGCGCCGTGGCACCGAAGCCAATCACCACGGCGCTGAGCCGGCGGCCGTAGTCACCGGTGGAGCCGGTCAGGGCAAGGGAGTGGATCACCGAGCAATAGCCCGCGAGTTCGTTGTTCTTGTGGAACACGTGGAGGCCGAAGCCGCCGTCGCTGGCCCAGTGGTTCATAGCCTCGAAAGCGATGAGAGTGAGTTTCTTGTCGATAGCCAGCTGTGTGATGGCACGGTCCTGGACACAATGCGGCCACCCCCACAGGGTCTGGCCATCGCGGAGCTCGGCGAGATCCTGCGGCTGCGGCTTGGGCAGCAGAACGACGTCGGCTTTCGCCAACAGCTCATCGCGGCTGGCCAGGCTGCCCACCAGCACGGCCAGCCGCGCGTCGGAAAAGCCGAAGCGCTCGCCGTAGCCGCGCTCTAGGATCATGCGCTGGCGCAGCTCGGGTGCTATCCGTTCAAGGTGACGGGGGTGCAGGGCCAGGCGGCGCTCGTCGGGTTTGCGGGAGGAGGAAACAATCCCCAGGGTGAGGTGGTTCGACGAGCCGGTCACTTCTTCTTTGCCGGCATCGGTTTCGCGCTCGTCTTGTCCAGTGAGCTGGCAGGCGCTTCGGCTGCCCTTTTGTCGGCGCGCTTTTCCTTGATGGATTTGCCGGATTTCTTGGATGCTGTTTGACGGGGGGACTTGTCAGCCATGTCTGCTCCTGTAGCGGAACCGCAGAGGTTCCTGACTTCTGACGATACAGGTAGCGACCTAACCCGCTTCTGGTGTGGGGGTCCGGGGCCTGCGGCCGCGATGGCAACAATGGAGCGGCTGACGGGAATCGAACCCGCGTATCGAGCTTGGGAAGCTAGCGCTCTACCATTGAGCTACAGCCGCATGCACCGGATTCCGCCGGGGCAAAACTAGCTTAGCGCAGTTGCGGAGCGGCTCCGCCCAACTTCGGCTGCGTGTTCTTCCCTGTTACTGCTGTGGCGCTTGTTGCGCCCGCCCGGCATTTGAGGAGCTCCTGCCTCGCATCTGAGGGGCTCCGGCCGGGACGCGGCGGTGACGGCCAGCTCCCAGATGCTATTTTTGAAGGCGTGCTGATCTCTGACCGCGACATTCGTGCCGAAATTGATTCCGAACGGATCGTCCTGGACCCGTACGACTCTGTGATGGTGCAGCCGTCCTCCGTTGATGTCAGGATAGACCGCTTCTTCAGGCTGTTCGACAACCACAAGTACGCGCACATCGACCCGGCCGAGGAGCAGCCCGAGCTGACCCGCCTGGTGGAGGTGGAGGAAGGCGAGCCGTTCATCCTGCACCCTGGTGAATTCGTGCTCGGTTCCACCTATGAGACCGTCACGCTGCCCGACGACATCGCGGCCCGCCTCGAAGGCAAGTCCTCCCTCGGCCGCCTTGGTCTTCTCACACACTCGACCGCGGGTTTCATCGACCCCGGTTTCTCCGGCCACGTCACCCTCGAGCTGTCCAACATGGCAACCCTGCCTATCAAGCTATGGCCTGGCATGAAGATCGGCCAGCTCTGCTTCTTCCGGCTGACCTCGGCCGCGGAATACCCCTACGGCTCGGGCGCATACGGCAACCGCTACCAGGGCCAGCGCGGACCCACCGCAAGCCGCAGCCACCTCAACTTCCACCGCACCGACATCTAGTCCGCGGCACAATGACCGGTCATAACGACCGGTCGTGACGACCGGTCAGACGTGCACGGGTTCGGTTACGCGCGCACAGGTTCGGGGGCTGCCGGGCGGGTGAACCTCGCGAGCACAGGCTCCACATAGCGGGCTGCGAGCGGGCCGGTGATGGCCATCAGCAGGACATAGGCCGTGGCGAGCGCCGCCAGTTCCACGGAGACCGCGCCCGACGCGACAGCCAGCCCGGCGATGACGATCGAGAACTCGCCGCGGGCCACGAGGGCCGCTCCCGCACGGAAGCGGCCGCGCCGTGCGATGCCGGCCCTTTTGGCCGCCCACACCCCGGTGATTATTTTTGTGACGGTGGTGACCACGGCCAGGACGACCGCCCAGGCAAGGACGGGAGGGATGGATGCAGGATCGGTGTTCAGCCCGAATGCCACGAAAAAGATGGCGGCAAACAGGTCACGCAACGGTTCGAGGATCCGGGTGGCGCTATGGGCTGTGGCTCCTGAGATCGCAATGCCGAGCATGAAGGCACCCACAGCGGCCGAAACCTGCAGCGCCTGTGCCAGACCTGAGACCAGAAGCGCGGCGCCCAGCAGATTGAGCAGAAAGACCTCGGAATTTTCGCTGTGCAAGCCCTTTGAAACCTGGTGGCCGTGCCGGAGCGCGACCGCCAGCACCACCGTCACCACCGCAAGTGAAACGCCGACGGTCAGCAGGCCCTCGAGGAAGCTAATCCCGGCGAGTGTTGCTGTGAGAATCGGCAGGTACAGGGCCATGGTGAGGTCCTCGAACACCAGGATCGAGAGCACAACGGGCGTTTCCCTGTTGCCGATGCGGCCAAGGTCGGTGATGACCTTGGCCGCTATGCCGGACGAGGAGATGTAGGTGATTCCCCCCATCACCATTGCGCCTACCGGGCCCCATCCCAGCAATACGGCGATGCCGGCCCCGGGAAGGAAATTCAGGACAAGGTCAAGCACGCCGCCCTGCCAGGAGCGGCGCATGCCGGTGACCAGCTCCGGCGCTGAATATTCCAGCCCCAACATCAACAGCAGCAGGATCACGCCGATCTCAGCGGACAGATGGGCGAAGCTCTGGATGCCCTCCAGCTTCATGAGGCCGCCGGCGCCGAAGAACAGGCCTCCCACGAGGTACAACGGGATGGGCGACATGTTGATCCGTCCGGCGAGCCGCGCCAGCAGGCCCAGACAGAACACGACGGCCCCCAGTTCAATGAGGGTCAGGGCCAGCTCATCCATCGCGGTCAGCCGTTGCGGAGAATATCGGCTGCCGTATCGAGCCCTTCTTGTGTTCCCACCGCGACAAGGAGGTCGCCGGCGTGAAGAACGACGTCGGGCCCCGGCGAGGGGACTACCTCGCCTTCGCGCATGATCGCGACGATCGAAACGCCGCACCGGGTGCGGATGCACGCCTTGCCCATGGGCTGGTTCTGGAACGGCGAGTCCGGAGCGATCGAGAACTGCCTCGTGACGATCCCGGGAACCTCTTTATGTGCCTCGGTAAGTTTCATGGCCAGATGCTGCCCGCCCAGCAGATTTCCCAGGGTGGCCGCTTCATCACCGGTCAGGGGGATCGATGCCTGGCACGTGTCCGGGTCGTCCCACGTGGAAACAAACAGTTCCGTCTGGCCCTCGCGCAGTTCCACCACGCCGATCCTCCGGCCGGAGGCCGTCATGAAGTCCTTGCGCCTGCCAAGACCGGGGAGGTCCGTCTCTTCCACGTTCATAAGATCAGACTAGTCCGCGAACGGACAGTTAGGGCCCTGTTTGCGCTGCGAAACGGGGCCTCAAGTGTCCGTTCGCGCCAAGGGTGCGGGTCGGGGAGGTGTGGGCGGGGCGGGGGGCTCAAGTGTCCGTTCGCGCTAGGAGGCGGGGATGACGGCGATCCGGGCTTCGCCGGGTGCCTTGACGGGAAGCAGGACCAGCAGCCCGGCCAGGAGCACCACCATGATCCCGAGGATGCCCCAGCGCTGCGCTTCCCCTTCCGCCACGAGAGGGGTGGCCACGGCGATGCACAGCGTGAAGAGCGCAGGCGCCAGGAAGCTGACGGCGCGGCCGGTGGTAGCGTACAGGCCGAAGAGCTCGCCCGATTCACCCTGCGGAGCCAGCCGGGCGAGATAAGCCCGGGAGGATGACTGCGCCGGCCCCACGAACAGGCAGAGGAACAGTCCGAACACCCAGAAGGTGGTGCTGCCCGCCCAGGCCGTGCCGAAAAAGACGTAGTCGCCGTTGCCGAGCACCAGGATCACGGTCCCGGCCACAAGCAGGCCGACTAGCGATCCGATGATCACCGCCTTCGGGCCGATCCTGTCGTCCAGGAACCCCCCGATGATTGCCCCGACCGCCGCCACAATGTTGCCGAAGATGGCGAAGAAGATCACCTGTGAAAGCTCGAAGCCGAACGTCCCTGCGGCGATAATGCCGCCGAAAGTAAACACGGCGGCCAGGCCGTCACGGAAGATGGCGCTGGCCAGCAGGAAGTAAATGGTGTGCGGGCTGGTCCGGTAAATTGCCTTGATGCGGCGGGCCAATAGCCGGTAGGAGGCGAGGATGCCCGCCTTCACCGTGCGCCGGGGCCGGGCCAGTTCGGGCACTGCGAACATGACCGGCAGCGCGAAGATGAAGAACCACAAGGCCGAGAACACCGCCACCAGACGGATGTTCAGTCCGTCCTGGGTGGAGGCGCCAAACCACTCGAACCGGGGCTGGATGAAGAGCTGGAGCACAATCAGTAGTGCAACAATGCCGCCGAGATATCCCATGCCCCAGCCGAAACCGCTCACCTTCCCGATATTCCGCGGGGTGGAGATCTGGGCCAGCATGGCGTTGTAATTCACCCCGGCGAACTCGAAAAAGACATTGGCCAGCGCAATCAGCGAAACCCCGACCAGCAAAAACTCGGGGCGGGGAAACACGAAAAAGCACAGTGCAGTCAGAACCGCGACGACGACGCTGTTCACTCCCAGCCACAGCTTCCGCCTTCCGCCGGTATCCGAGCGCTGCCCCGTGACCGGCGCCAGCAGCGCGATCGCGGCGCCGGCGATGGCCAATGCCGCACCGAGCACAGCCGAGGCGTGGTCTTCGCCGCCGAATGCGTCGGAGGTCAGATAGACAGTGAAAACGAACGTGGTCATGACGGCGTTGAAGGCTGCAGACCCCCAGTCCCAGGCAGCCCAGGCGAGGATGCGCCCCTTATTTGAGGGCGTTTCCCCGGCCTCGAGTTCCGACGACGGCTGCATGGCCTCGGGCACGGTGGCGGAGTTCATAAGGCCGATGCTATCCGCCCGCGGCGAACAGGGAGCGAATAGTCCTGCGGAGATTCGGGGAATCCTACTCCAGCAACCGGCCCCAAGGGAAAAAGTGTCAGTGCCCCCTTGATAAACTGTCGAGACTGAACCCAAACGATTTAGCCGCCTGCTCCAACTTTTGATAATCGAATTCCAGAATTTGCGGAGAATACAGTGATCACAGTCCTTGCCGTGCACTTTGCGGTTGCTGCTGTGGCGCCGTTCATCTTCCGGAAATTCGGCCGGAGCTCGTTTTACGGGCTGGCCGCAGTTCCTGCCGGGTCTTTCATCTGGCTGCTGCTCCAGCACGGCGCGGTCTATTCCGCAGGTCCGCACGGCAATCCAGGTGGCGGTCAGGCCAGCGAAGTCACGCCCTGGATCCCTAACCTCGGCATTGAGTTCGCCTTCCGCCTGGACGCACTGGCCTGGGTCATGTGCTTGCTGGTGCTCGGCGTGGGTGCCCTTGTCCTGGTGTACTGCGCCCGGTATTTCAAGGACAAGGACGACCACCTCGGGGGCTTCGGCGCCCAGCTGCTCGCGTTTGCCGGCGCGATGTTCGGCCTGGTCACGGCGGATGACCTGCTGCTGCTGTTCATCTTCTGGGAACTCACTACAGTCCTGTCCTACCTGCTGATCGGCTACGCCAGAACCCGGCTCGCCGCGCGCCGCTCGGCCCTGCAGGCGCTCATGGTCACCACGGCCGGCGGGCTGGCCATGCTCATTGGCCTGATCATGCTCGGCTCCGCCGCCGGCACTTACCGCATCTCGGCCATCCTCGAACAGGCGCCCGAATTGAACGCCGGCCCGGCTGCAGGCGCCGTAAGCGCCGCCGTCGTGCTGATCCTGGTCGGCGCGGTGACCAAGTCGGCGCTGGTTCCGTTCCATTTCTGGCTGCCCGGGGCCATGGCCGCTCCCACTCCCGTAAGCGCCTACCTCCACGCAGCCGCAATGGTGAAAGCCGGTGTCTACATCGTGGCGCGGCTGGCGCCCGGCTTCACGGAGACGGCGTACTGGCTGCCCATGGTCTTGGGTCTGGGCCTGGCCACCATGCTCGTCGGCGGCTACCGGGCCCTCCGGCAGACCGACATCAAGCTCATCCTGGCATACGGCACCGTCAGCCAGCTCGGTTTCCTCACCATGGTGGTCGGCCTCGGCAAGCCGGACGCGGCGCTCGCAGGCCTTGCCATGCTGCTGGCCCACGGCCTGTTCAAGGCAACGCTCTTCCTCGTGGTGGGAATCATCGACCACCAGGCCGGCACCCGCGACATCCGCGAACTCTCCGGTGTCTTCCAGTCCTCCCGCGCCCTCGGCATCGTCGCCGGCATCGGTGCGGCATCCATGGCGGGCATCCCGCTGCTGGGCGGCTTTGTGGCCAAGGAATCGGTGCTCGAGGCTTTCGTCCACTTCGCCGGCGAGCCGGGCTACGGGCCCTGGGGATCGGTGATCCTGGCCGGTATCGTGATCGGATCCGTGCTGACCTTCGCCTACAGTGCCAGGTTCCTCTGGGGAGCCTTCGCCGTGAAGCCGGGCGTGGACCGAACACCCTTCAAGGCCATCAGGCCGTCCTTCCTGGCGGCGCCCGCAGTTTTGAGCTTCCTGACCATCCTCTACGGTCTGTGGCCGGTGCCGGTGGATGGCTGGGTTCAGCCTTACGCTGCCCTCTTCACCGCGTCCGACGGCGGAACTGGCGCTGGTGCCGCCGGGCACCTGGCGCTGTGGCACGGATTTACCCCGGCCCTCGGGCTGACCGCCGTCACGTTCGCCCTCGGTATGGCCATGTTCCTCGCCCGCGGAGCGGTGGCCCGAGCCCAGGCCCTCGTCCCCGACTGGATCGACGCCGACCGCGGCTACCGGCTGACCATCGGCGCCCTTGACGACGTCGCCGTCTGGCTAACGGGCCGCACCCAGCGCGGTTCGCTGTACTTCTACCTGGCCGTCATCCTGACCGTCGCCTTCGTGCTTCCCCTGGCCGCGCTGGTTACTGCAGGGAAACCACTGCCCGAGGGGCTGTACTTCATCGATCCTTCTTCTCCGCTGCAGGCTGTAGCGGGTGCGGGAATTGTGATCGGTGCGCTGGCAGCCGTCCGTGCCAACAAGCGGTTCCTGGCTGTGCTCATGGTGTCCGTGACCGGCTACGGGATCGCCCTGATGTTCGCCCTGCAGGGCGCCCCGGACCTGGCGCTGACCCAGATGCTGGTTGAAACCATCATCCTCGTGGCGTTCGTGCTGGCCATGCGCAGCCTTCCAGCCGAACTTCGGGACAGAACGGGCGGCAAGTACCGGGTGGTCCGTGTCATCATCGGGCTGGCTTTCGGTACCACGATGGTTTTCGCCGCGATCCACGCCATGGGTGCGCGCATTGCCACTCCGGTGTCCCTGGAGTTCCCGAAACTCGCCTATGAGGGCGGGGGCGGGCTGAACATCGTCAACGTTACGCTCGTGGACATCCGCGCGTGGGACACCTTCGGCGAGATCGCCGTGCTCGCGCTCGCCGCCACGGGCGTGGCCAGCCTCATCTTCATCCGTGGCCGCGGCGACGGCATCAAGGTGTCCTCCACAGTGGCTGAGGGCACCGTGGGCCGGCGCAGGGGAGTGGACAAGTCCTCGCGGGACGGCGCCGCCCTCGCGCTGGCCCGCAAGTTCGCCACCGCCAACCGCGATGCCTGGCTGGTGGCCGGCAGAACGCTGGCTCCGGAGCGGCGCTCCATCATCTTTGAAGTGATCACGCGGCTGATCTTCCACTCCATGATCATCTTCTCGCTGTACCTGCTGCTGGCCGGGCACAACTTCCCCGGCGGGGGGTTCGCCGGCGGGCTCATGGCAGGGCTGGCTCTCACCGTCCGGTACCTCGCCGGCGGCCGCTATGAACTCCGCGAGGCCACCCCCATCAGCGCCGGAACCCTGCTGGGCATCGGTCTGGCGGCGGCGGCTGCCACCGGCGTGGCACCCCTGCTGTTCGGCGGCCAGGTGTTCCAAAGCGCGATCGTAGAGTTCTGGCTGCCGGTTTTCGGGGACATCAAGTTCGTCACGTCCACGATCTTCGACATCGGCGTGTACATCGTGGTCGTAGGGCTGGTGCTCGACGTCCTGCGCACCCTCGGGGCTGAAATTGATGAGCACTTCGAAGAACAGCCCCAAACTCCGTCCGGCGGCCGGCCGTCCGATACCAAGTTGTCGGGGGTTGAGGTGTCCGGCAGTCCGCTGTCCGGGGCTCAGATGTCCGGCGGCATACCCGCTGAAACCGCCGGAAGGGGCCAGGCATGAGCGTAAACCTCACCCTTCTGACAGTGATGGGTGCCCTGTACGCGTGCGGCATCTACCTGATCCTCGAACGCAGCCTAACGCGCGTGCTGCTTGGGCTGATGCTGCTGGCCAACGCCACCAACCTGCTGATTCTGGCCACAGGCGGCTACGCGGGGCTGGCCCCGTTGTTCAGCAAGGAAACGGACCCGGGCGCCTACAACGATCCGCTGCCGCAGGCGCTGATCCTGACCTCCATCGTGATCTCCTTCGCCGTCACAGCGTTCATGCTCGGCATCATCTACCGGACCTGGGTGCTGGCCCGCCAGGACGAAATCCAGGACGACCTCGAAGACCGCCGCGTGGCGGCCACCCCGAGTTTCGACGCCGAGGACGACGCCGTGATCCCGGCCGAGACCTCCGAATTCCCGCTCACCATGCTCGGCGCTGACGGCACCGAAGTGTCAGATTCCCCTGCCCCCGATGCTTTCGTCCGGGACAGGTCCCCGTCTGGACTTCCTGCCACTGTCCCGGCTGGCGGCCGGGCAATCCCTGGCGAGACCGCGGTGCATGAAGAGAAACCCGGTTCCGCCAACATCGACACCACCCCGGAAGGAGGCGGAAAGTGAGCCTCGCTGCCCTGGCCCCGCTCGCCGTCGTTCTTCCCATCCTGGGGGCCGCCCTGACCTTCGTGCTGATCCGGCATTCCCGGGCACAGCGCGTGGTGAGCATCGCCCTGCTGTCCCTGACCCTGCTGCTCGAGTGCCTGCTGCTCGCCTCCGTGTGGGGCGGCGGCACCGAGGCGGTCAACATCGGCGGCTGGCTGCCGCCCTGGGGAATCGTCCTGGTGGTAGACCAGTTCTCCTCACTGATGCTGGTGGTTTCCTCTGCCGTCAGCCTCGCCGTGCTCGTTTACGCGACCGGGCAGGGCATGGCCGACGGCGATCACGACGCACCGCTGTCGGTCTTTCACCCCACCTATCTGATCCTGGTCGCCGGGGTCTCCAACGCCTTCCTGTCGGGTGACCTGTTCAACCTGTACGTCGGCTTTGAGATCCTTCTGACAGCCAGCTATGTGCTGATGACCCTGGCCGGGACCGGCCCCAGGATCCGGGCGGGCGTCACCTACGTGGTGGTGTCCGTGGTTTCCTCCGTGTTGTTCCTCATTGCCATTGCGATGATCTATGGCGCCACGGGCACTATCAACATGGCGGATCTGGCCATCAAGCTGGCCGAGCTGGACCAGGGCACCAAGACGCTGCTGCACGTCATGTTGCTGGTGGCCTTCGGCATCAAGGCCGCCGTATTCCCGCTTTCGTTCTGGCTGCCTGACTCCTATCCCACCGCACCGGCCCCCGTCACGGCCGTGTTCGCCGGCCTGCTGACCAAGGTGGGCGTATATGCCATGGTGCGCACCGAGACGCTGCTGTTCCCGGGTGATTCGCTGAACACTCCGCTGATGATCGCCGCCCTGCTGACCATGGTGGTGGGAATCCTCGGCGCACTGGCCCAGAGTGACATCAAGCGCCTGCTCTCCTTCACCCTCGTCAGCCACATCGGATACATGGTCTTCGGGCTGGCCATGTCCTCGGCGGCAGGGCTCGCCGCTGCCGTGTTCTACGTGGCGCACCACATCACCATCCAGACCAGCCTCTTCCTGGTGACCGGCCTGATTGAGCGCCGCGGCGGAAGTTCCTCCATGGACCGGGTGGCAGGGCTGGCCAAGCTCTCCCCGATCCTGGCGCTGCTGTTCTTCGTCCCCGCCATGAACCTGGCCGGCATTCCTCCGTTCTCCGGTTTCCTCGGGAAGCTTGGCCTGCTGCAGGCCGGGGTCCAGCTCGGGACGCCCCTGGCGTATGCCCTGGTGATCGGCGGGGTGCTGACCAGCCTGCTGACGCTGCTGGCCGTGGCACGCGTGTGGAACCGCGCGTTCTGGCGGAAGCCCGAGGACGCAGAGCATCCCGCTCCCGTGCTGCTCGCCGAGGCCAAGGATTCCCCGGCAGGCCTCCGGGCAGGCAAGCGGGGCATGATTCTGCTGCCCCGGACCATGGTGGGTTCCACGCTGGGGCTCGTGCTGCTGGGCGTGGCCCTCACGGTTTTTGCGGGCCCGCTGTTCAGGGTGGCCGGACAGTCCGCAGAAGCCATGCTTGACAGGTCCGCGTACATCCACGCCGTGCTCGGCCAGCAGGCAACGGTCCCGGAGCTGACGCTGAACGGCAGCACAGCTGAAGCTGGCTCACCGGGCGGTGGAGGGAAATGAGCCGGAGACGAATTTCCGTGCGGCAGGAACTGCCGCTGCTCGTATGGCTCGTCATTGTCTGGGGTGCCCTCTGGCAGGATTTCAGCCCGGGCAACCTGTTGTTCGGCACGATGCTCGCCGTAGTGGTGGCCCGCCTCTTCTACCTGCCGCCCGTGGAGCTCAGCGGACGCTTCAGCGTCCTCCGGGCCATCCCGTTTGCCCTGCAGTTCATTGGCAAGGTGGTGCTTGCCAGCTTCCAGGTTTTCTACCTTGCTGTCGCGCGGGGGCCCAAGGTGACCAACGCCGTCGTCGCCGTCCCGCTCCGGAGCCATTCAGATCTGATGGTGACCGCAACAGGACACGTGATCTCCCTGATCCCGGGCTCGCTCGTGGTGGAGGTGGACAGGTCGACCTCGACGCTCTACATCCACGGACTCAATGTGCGGAATGCGGACGATGTGCTGAAGCTCCGAAAGGAAGTGCGCGACACGGAGGCCGGGCTGATCCGCGTCATGGGAACGAAAGAAGAACTCGCAGCATTGAATCAGGAGACAGTACTGAGCCAGGAGACAGGCGCATGATGCAATTCGTGCTGACGGTCACCGCTGTGGTGCTGTCCCTCGCCGCCGCGGGTGCGATTGTGCGCATCGCCCGCGGCCCGTCGCTGCTGGACCGCGTGCTCGCCGCCGACGTGCTGTTGGCCATCCTCGGTGCCGCGCTGTGCATTGATATGGCCGTGAACAGGCATCTGAACAATCTGATGCTGCTGGTGGCCGTGTCCGTCATCGGATTCATCGGCTCGGTGACCGTGGCGCGCTTCGTAGCGGACAGGCGGGAGCAGCCCAGTGAGTCCTGACCCAAATGCAGTGGATACCATGATCGATGCAGTGTCCGCCGTCTTCATGATCGTGGGGGCTGTGATGTCCCTGGCCGCAGCAATTGGCCTGCTGCGGTTCCCGGACCTGATGAGCCGGATGCACGCCGCCACCAAGCCGCAGGTGCTCGGGCTGTTCCTGCTCCTGGCGGCTTTGGGACTGCAGATGCGCACCTGGTGGGTATGGCCGGTGCTGCTGGTGGCCTGGATCTTCCAGCTGCTGACGGTACCGGTGTCTGCGCACATGGTCGGCCGCGCGGGCTACCGCACCAAGCACCTCCACAAGGAGCTGCTGAGCACCGACGAGCTGGAAGCCGTCGTGGTGAAGGCCGCTGAGGCAGCCAGGGAACGGGATTCAGACGGCGGACGCTGACCGCCGCAGCCGTGGCGCCCGCCGGGAGTTTGCTCAACTTCCTGTGAAGATTTCCGCAGTCCGCCGGGGGTCAGGGCAGGATTCCCTGAGCTTATCCACATAGGGGCCTTTTTAGCTTCAGCCGCCCCACGCAGCATGGTCCCATGGTAGAAACGCTTGCCGCCCAAGGGAATCGGGCGATCTACATGGGGGGATCCACGTGGCAAAACATCTGGCACCGAGGGCTGCCCGGCGCGCTGCCCAGCAGCGGCGCCGAGCCATCCGCGTCAGCATGAGCGCAGGCACGGCAGTGCTTGCCGCCTATGCTTCTGGAATGCACGGCGCTTCCGGAATGCACGGCGACGGCCCGATGATTTCTGCCAGTCCTGCATCCGCCCAGGCACCGGACAGTGTTGCCGTCAGCATGTCCGCCGGCTCCGCTGTCGCTGCGGGCGGTGCTCGGGATGCCGTCTCGGGCGCTGCCGTTTCAGCCCCTGTCGCCGCGCCCGCTTCTTCCCCTGTCTCTGCGTCGGCCGGAGTGGCGCTCTCCTACAGCCGTTCCGTGGTCCTCACCGGGGCGAAGGAATGGACACGAGAGCTTGACGCTTCGTCAGCTCGGTCGCGGCGTCCCGCCGCCGGGACCCTGATGTCACCGTTGGAGGTCCTGCATCCCAGCTCTGCCTTCGGCGTGCGGAGGAGCCCGATCACTGGCGATGCCGGGGAGTTCCACTGGGGCCGGGACTTTGCCGCTGCCTGCGGGACCCGCGTTTACTCTGTGGACGCCGGGGTGGTGCGGGCAGTGGGATGGCATCAGTGGGGCGGCGGCAACCGAGTGGAAGTCGACCATGGCAACGGCCTGATCACCACTTACAACCACCTTGAGGGCATCGGGGTCGGGAAGGGCGAGTCGGTGCAGGCCGGGGACGTCATCGCCAAAGTCGGGACCACGGGCGCTTCAACGGGATGCCACCTTCACTTCGAAACGATCCTGAACGGCAGCCACACGGACCCTGAGGAGTGGACTCTGGTGCCGCTCGATCCGGCGGATCCTGCTGCTGCCGTGACGATGACCGACTACCGGAAGCCCGGGACGGCGAAGGACACGCCTGCCTGGGCCGTCCCGGCGGCGGAAGCCCACAACCATGAGGTGAACCACGCTGAGCGTAAGCCGTCACGGTCCAAGACCGCCAAGGCTCCTTCGCGTTCCAACGCCCGCGTCTCCAATGCCGCTGCTTCTCCGGCAAAGAAAGCCGTGGCACTTTCAAAGAAGGCAGTGGCACCTGCGAAGACTGTGGCACCTGCGAAGAGTGTGGCGGCCGCCAGGCCTGTTGCGCCCGTGAAGCCGGCTGTGCCGGCAAGGACGGCGGCTCCTGCCCCACGGCCTACGCCTTCCCCTGCTCCGTTGCCGGTGAAGACCGCCGCTCCGGCTCCACGGCCCACGCCTTCCCCTGCTCCGTCGCCCGCGAAGACGGCCACTCCGGCGCCTGCTGCGGCCCCGAAGCCCACCTCTTCGCCCACCTCTTCGCCCAGTGCTGCGCCGACGTCCGCGCCGGTTTCAGTTCCCGTTCCTGCCCGGAACGTGACACAGGAGCAAGCTACGGAACCTGACGCGGCAGCAACGGCGGCGCCTGCTGCCGGTTAAGCTGCGGCGGCCTCTAGCCACCGACTAACGGCGGTGGCTAGGGCATTGCGGATATAACGACGGTGCCTAGACGATGTCCTGGGTTTTGGCGAAGCGGGTGATTGCGCGCTGCGTGCCGCGGTTGGTCAGAACCTGGATGACGGCGCTGACTGAGGCTGAAACCAAGGCGAAGGTCAGGGCTGAGCGCAATGTCGTGGGAACGTCGTCCTTGCCGCCCTTCGGAGGCTTGCGGCCTGTGGTTTTTTCCCAGACGGCGTCCACGGCCCTAGTGCCGGCGTATCCGGCGAGCAGACTGATGCCGGTGCCAAGCAGCTTGATGAAAAAACTCATTCCGAAACCCCTTGCGACGTGACTACTGGTTCGTCCCTAGCCTAGCCGCATGGACCCGAGGATTTCCCGCAGGGCCCGCACCACCAGGTCGTGGTCCGCCTTCTGCGGCAGCCCCGAGACCGTCACGGTCGCCACGGCCCCCACGCCCTGCACATAGACGGGAAAGGAGCCCCCGTGGGCCGCGTACGTGGTCTGGTCGAACCACGCGTTGTCCTCAATGCGGCCTCCGCCCACCCTGCCGCGCAGGCCAACCAGCAGGGACGGTTCCTCATACCGTGCCGCCGTGCGCCGTTTGGCCTTGACCCAATGCCCGTTATCCGGGGTGGCACCTTCCAGGGCAGCATGAAAAAGCATCTGCTCGCCCTTGGAGATGTCGATGGCGATGGGCAGGCGGCCGTCCTTTCCGAGCTCAACCAGCAGAAGGCCCAGGCTGAGGGCGTCATCTTTGCTGAACCGGGGGAACTGGAGTTCCGAGATCTGCGATTCAATCTCTGAGATCAGCGACTCAAGCGCCCCCGCCGGCTGTTCGTCGGCGGCGTCGGGATCAAATAGGGCCGGAGTTCCGGAGTCCTCTGCGGTCATTGCCCCAATGTACTCCGTGGCTATTGCCATGTACTCCCTGCCTATCGCCCGGATTGTGACGCCGCCGCCGGGTTGACGGTCAATCATCGGTGTAAACTGGACCAGCCAACAAGGGCACATTCATTACGACAGGGGAGCGCCGCCGTCGGGCATCACTGGCATGTCCAGAGAGCCGCAGGTGGGCGCTGAGAGTGCGGACAACCGCAGACCCTCGAACCTGATCCGGCTAGTACCGGCGCAAGGGAGTCGAGTTCTCAAAGTGTCCGGCAGCAGGCACCCTAAGCCAGCAGCCGGGGAGCGCTTTCCCCTCCTGATCCTCAGGAGGACCATCATGACAACAGCAACAGCTAAGAAGTCCGGCAACACCTGGCGCGTGGCCGACATCGTGGTGGCGGCGCTGATCGCCGTCGCCGGTGGTGTGATTTTCTGGGCTTGGTCCCAGGGCGCCAACCTCATCTCTGCACCGCTGAACGCGGTCTACCCGCCCCTGACCGGCCTGTACGCCGGCGGCTGGATGATTCCGGCGGTGCTGGGCATGCTCATCATCCGCAAGCCCGGCGCTGCGCTGTTCTGCGAATCCGTGGCCGCCACCGGTGAGCTGATCATGGGCTCGCAGTACGGCACCACGGTGCTGATCTCAGGCCTGCTGCAGGGCCTGGGTGCGGAGCTCGTGTTCGCCGCGTTCCGGTACAAGAAGTTCAACCTGCCCGTCTCGCTGCTGGCCGGCGCCGGCGCCGGGCTGTTCTGCGGCCTGAACGATTCGTTCGCCCCGTGGGGTTGGAACATCGCCTACGCGGCCGGGGACAAGCTGGCGTACATCATCTTTACCGCCGTCTCCGGTGCCATCATTGCCGGCGCGCTGTCCTGGATCGCCACCCGCGGCCTGGCCAGGACCGGCGTGCTGAGCTCCTTCCCCTCCCGCAAGGCAGCCACGGAGCCCGTGTTTAACTGATGCCCGCACAGCAGGACGCCGGCGTCCGCCCGGCCGCGGTTACCGCCCGCGGCTGGGGTTGGCGCCACGCCGGACGCACCAAACCTGCAGTCAACGCCCTCGACCTGGATATCCGGCCGGGGGAGCGGGTGCTGCTGCTGGGGCCCTCAGGCGCCGGCAAATCCACGCTGCTCCACGCGCTTGCCGGGGTGCTTGGCGACAGCACCGCCGACGACAGCGGCACGGCGGCGGGCGACGACGCGGACGAAAGCGGCAGCCTCCTGATCGACGGCGAACCTCCCCGCGCCCAGCGCGGCCGTGCCGGCCTCATGCAGCAGGACCCGGAGACGCAGGTGGTTCTCTCCCGCCTCGGCGACGATGTCGCCTTTGGTGCCGAAAACCTCTCGGTGCCCCGGGAACGGATCTGGCCCCGGGTGCACGAGGCGTTGGACGACGTCGGACTCGGACATTTCCCGCTGGACCATCCGACGTCGGTCCTGTCCGGCGGGCAGAAACAGCGCCTCGCGCTGGCCGGCATCCTGGCGATGCGCCCCGGGCTCATTTTGCTGGACGAGCCCACGGCCAACCTTGACCCTGCCGGAGTCCTGGAGGTCCGGGACGCCGTGGCCCGCTGCCTCGACAAGACCGGCGCCACGCTGGTGGTCGTGGAGCACCGGGTTGCCGTGTGGAAGGACCTCGTGGACCGGATCGTTGTGCTGCAGCCGGGCAGTGACACGCAACCGGCGGTGCTCATTGACGGGGCCCCGAACCAGGTCCTCCAGCAGGCCCGCACGATGCTGATCCGCGCGGGCGTCTGGGTTCCCGGTTACGTTCCACCCACCCGCGAACGGTCGCTGACCGGGCAAGCCGGCAGCGAGGGGGGTCTTGCGCCAGGCCAGCTGCTACTCGCCGCTGAGAGACTTGCCGTCTCAAGGGAACGGCCCCGCCGGCGCGGCTTCACATCCCTTCCGCCGGTTCCGGTGCAGCGCGACGTCACGGCACAGGTCCGCGCGGGGGAAGCCCTCACCATCACCGGGCCAAACGGCGCCGGCAAATCGACGTTCGCTCTGACCCTGGCCGGGCTGATTCCGCCTGTCGAGGGCAGGGTGTCCGCGACCCTGGAGCTAAGCGGCGGAGCCGGCATCGACCCGTACAAGTGGCGGGCCGAGCACCTGATCGCCAGGATCGGCACGGTCTTCCAGGAACCCGAGCACCAGTTCGTCACCGGCAGGGTACTGGACGAACTGCAGTTCGGCCCCCGGCACCTGGGACACGGCGAGGAGCGCGTGGACGAGCTGCTGGAGCGGCTTCGCCTCACCGGCCTCGTGGATGCCAACCCCTACACACTCTCCGGCGGCGAGAAGCGCAGGCTCTCCGTGGCCACCGTTCTGGCCGCCCATCCGCAGGTCCTGGTGCTCGACGAGCCGACCTTCGGCCAGGACGCCAACACCTGGGCCGAACTCGCCTCCTTCCTGTCCGAACTGCTCGATGCCGGAATCGCCGTCGTGTCGGTGACGCACGACCAGGAATTCACGCAGGTGCTCGGCGGCACCGAGCTCAAACTCGGCGCCGCGGACCTTCAGCCCCCAGGCGTCGATGCACCAGGCGTGGGAACACCGGAAGCGGCCGCATCATGAGGGCCGCCTTGATCATTTCCGGCAACCAGGCGGTGCTGACCCGGGCCAATCCGCTGGCCAAGCTTGCCGCCGTCTTCCTCATCACGCTGGTCCTCGCCCTGTCCATCGACTGGATGTCCGCCACCGTAGCGCTGGTCTGCGAGCTGCTGCTCTTCCCGCTCGCCGGCCTGACGGTGACTTTGCTCTGGCAACGTGGCTGGCCCCTGATCCTCGCGGCCGCCGTGGGCGGCTGGAGCACCGCCATTCTGGCGCCGGACAGCGGAAGGATACTGATCGACGTCGGCATCTGGTCCATGAGCGAAGGTTCGCTTGAGCTGGGGCTGGGTTTCCTGCTCCGGGGCCTGGCGATTGCCCTGCCGGCGGTGCTGCTGATGAGCTGCACCGATCCGACCGACCTCGCCGATGCCCTGGCACAGAAAGCCCGTCTGCCGCACCGCTTCGTGCTCGGAACACTGGCGGCAATGCGCCTGGTGGGCCTGATGGCTGAGGAATGGCAGACCATCGGGATGGCCCGGCGGGCCCGTGGCGTCGGAGCCCGCGGCAACCCGTGGCAGCGGCTGCGCGCCACCCTCGGGCAAAGCTTCGGGTTGCTGGTTCAAGCCATCAGGCGCGCGACCCGCCTTGCCGTCACCATGGAGGCCCGCGGTTTCGGCAGCACAGGCCGGACCTGGGCCCGCGAATCGGTTTACAGCCGGTTGGACATCTGGGTGCTGCTAGGGGGAACGGCCATCGCGGCCGGTGCCGTGGCCGCCGCGGTCTGGGCCGGAACCTGGAACATGGTGTGGCTGGAAGGCTCCTAGGACTGCCCGCCCATATCACCACTGCACGCGTCCAGGACAATCGCCTGCCGGAATGCCGGCCGTCGGAATGCCTAGATGCAGGAGTAGTCGTAGTCAAAGCCCTTGGAAACGAACTGGGTCACTGTTACTTTGCCGCCGGCTGTCAGTGGAGGCAGGGCGCAGTTGCTCCTGGCTCCGTCCACAGTGCTGGCTCCGGCCAGCCAACTCGGCAGTCCATACAGGCTGCTGCCTTCCGGGACGGTGCCGATGATCTGCCACCACTGGTAGCCCGAGGAGTAGATGCCCACCTCGGCGTCGATGCTGTGGAAAAAGTCCGTCATGCCTTCCAGGACCGCCCTGTTCTCCTCATGGCTGCCGTTCCAGCTGTTCTCCGTCTCCACGTCCAGCCACCAGAGGTAATCGTCCGGCTCGCTGATGCCCCGCATATAGGCGTCGTCAAAGGCCTTGGCCCAGCCGTACATGTAGGCGCATGCAGCATCCGGTTCACCTTCGCAGGTGCCGTACGGGTTCGCTACGGGTTTGCCGCCGTAATCGTTGCCGGTAGGCCACCAGGATCCATCCGTTTCCGGGTTGGCAGTATTCACGTACAGGGCCACGCTGGGCTGGCCGGTGATGTCGTCCGGGATCTTGTTGGCCCATTCCAGCTGCTCAGCCAGGCAGGAGTTGGTGGTGTTCGCCAGCCCGTTGTTCACGCCGATGATTGCGAAGGCGGGGTTCTCGGGAAGCGTCTTGTTGCACTGCGGCCAGGACACGTCGTTTCCGAGCGCTCTCGGATTCCGTTCCCTGGGGGCAGTCGGCTGCGCTTGCAGGGTCGGGGTGGGCGCGCCAGTAGCGGAAGGCGAAGGACCGGAGGCCGTCGACGAAGGAGCGGAAGAGGGTGCCGACGGCGGGATGATGGCCGACGGCTGGGTGATGGATGACGGCGGGGCCGGGGGCGTTCCGTCGTCCAGGCGGGGACCGGGGACGAATCCAACAGTAGTCGCGACAACGAATGACACCAGGGCGCTGACCTGCTGCCTGGACGGGCGCGTTCTGCGGAACGCGGCGGATCTAAAAATGGACATGGCGGCCTCCCACTTCCTCATCGTGGCCGCTAACCGCTAGCGCTAGCTTGCTCCCGCCAGGCGGTCAGGTCAAGGGTAACCTCACGCTCCGCCCGGCGTTGCAGGAGTCTTTGCCCAGGCGCAGTACTGCCTCTCGGCAGCTGACAACCATGTGCTGGCCAGGTCCGCCGATCAAAAGTCAGCAGGGTTATCATCTCATCAGGCGGGTAGGCACAGGTCGATATCGGACCGATACTCGCCCTTCCCGCGAGCGGTAACTCATAAATGATATATTTGGTGCATGACTCAGCAGACAGCCGAACAAGTTGGCCTCATGCTCCGCGACGCCCGCGGGCAAAAGGGCTGGACCCAGGAACAGCTCGCTTCCGAACTGGGAACCAGCCAAAGCGCCGTTGCCCGCATGGAACAGGGCAAGCAGAACCTGAGCCTGAAAATGCTCCAGCGGCTGGAGGCAATCTTCGGCCAAAGCATCGTGCAGCTGGGTAAGTCCCAGATGACCCACCTCCGCGTGGAAGGCGGCCAAACCCTCTCCGGCTCTGTTGACGTCAACACCAGCAAGAACGCCGGGGTGGCGCTTCTGTGTGCCAGCCTCATCAACCGCGGCACCACCACCTTGCGCCGCCTGGCACGCATCGAGGAGGTCAACAGGATCGTTGAGGTGCTCTCGAGCATCGGCGTCGAATGCACCTGGCTCAATGACAACAGCCTCCGGCTCCGCCGGCCCGCCATCCTGGACCTGGAGTCCATGGACGTTGAGGCCGCCCGGCGTACCCGCAGCGTGATCATGCTTCTCGGTCCGCTGCTGGACGAGGCCGAGGAATACC
This sequence comes from Arthrobacter sp. D1-17, assembly GCF_054130535.1. Lineage (NCBI taxonomy): Bacteria > Bacillati > Actinomycetota > Actinomycetes > Micrococcales > Micrococcaceae > Arthrobacter > Arthrobacter sp. D1-17. Next base: position 299,094 of record NZ_CP096382.1, read on the forward strand.
GGCTGCCCTATGCCGGCGGATGCGACCTCGGGATCCGGACCGTAGAGCCGCACATGCAGGCGCTGCGCCAGTTTGGACTGTCCGTCCAGGCCAGCGCCGGTTTCTACACGGTGCAGGCGCCGGTGGCGGACGGCGTCGACCGTTCTTTTGTGCTCACTGAACGTGGCGACACTGTCACCGAGAACGCCATCATGGCTGCCGCCCACCGCAGCGGCACCACCGTTATCCGCAATGCCAGCCCCAATTACATGGTCCAGGACCTCTGCTTCTACCTCGAGCGGCTCGGCGTCAAGATCGACGGCGTCGGCACCACGACGCTGAAGATCACCGGCAAGCCGTCCATCGACGATGACATCGAGTACTTCCCTTCCGAGGATCCCATCGAGGCGATGAGCCTCATCACCGCCGGCGTCGTCACCAATTCCGAGGTGACCATCCGCCGGGTGCCGATTGAGTTCATGGAGATCGAGCTGGCCACTCTGGAACAGATGGGCCAGAAGCTTGAGGTTTCGGGCGAGTACGTGGCCCGCAACGGCCGGACCCGGTTGGTGGACGTCACCACCAGGCCCTCCGAGCTGCGGGCACCCGAAGACAAGATCCACCCCATGCCCTTCCCCGGGCTGAACATTGATAACCTGCCGTTCTTCGCCGTGATCGCCGCCAACGCGGAGGGCCAGACTATGATCCACGACTGGGTCTATGAGAACCGGGCCATATATCTTACGGAACTGAACAAGCTCGGGGCGCGGGTGCAGCTGCTGGATCCGCACCGGATCTACGTGAACGGCCCCACCCGTTGGCGTGCCGCCGAGGTGGGCTGCCCGCCTGCGCTCCGGCCGGCGGCGTGCCTGCTGCTGGCCATGCTCGCGGCCCGGGGCGTGTCCGAGCTGCGCAACATCTACGTCATCGAGCGCGGCTACGAGGACCTGGCCGAGCGGCTCAACACAATCGGCGCAAAGATCGAGTACTTCCAGGACTGACCCATCGCCCAACCCGGGCACGAACGGACACTCAAGCCCCGCCGTCGAGCGCGAACGGGCACTTAAGCCCCGCCGTCGAGCGCGAACGGGCAGTTAAGGCCCTCGAAACAATGAATTCGAGGGCCTTAACTGTACGTTCGCGCTTCGTCATGTCGGGGACGTTTTGGCTAGTCTGACGGACAATGTACGCATGCGGACTTTTGGGGTCGAGGAAGAACTGCTGATCGTAGATCCCCGGACCGGCGAGCCACTTGCGCTCGCCGATGCGCTGCTCGCCGGCCGAAAACTTGCAGCCGATGATGCGCCGGACAAGCCCCGGCTGCTGGAGCCAGACGGTGGGGCCCCCTTCGACGAGGACGAAATGGGCTTGAGCGCTGAACTCAAACTCGAGCAGATCGAGACGCAGACCCGTCCGTGTCTGGACCGGGAGGAGCTGCTCCGCCAGATCCGTGCCGGCCGGGCCATGGCGGACCAGGCGGCGCTCAAACAGGGAGCCCGTGTCGCTGCGCTGGCCACCTCGCCGCTGGCGCTGGCGAGCCATACCACGCCGGATGCCCGCTATGCCCGCATGCTGGAGCGGTTCGGGCTTACAGCGCAGGAACAGCTGACCTGTGGATTCCACGTCCACACCTACATTGAGTCGCCGGAGGAAGGTGTGGCGGTCCTGGACCGGATCCGGGACAAGCTGGCCGTGCTCATGGCCCTCAGCGTCAACTCCCCGTTCTGGAACTCCATGGAAACGGGGTTCGAGAGTTACCGGACACAGGCGTGGAACCGGTGGCCGACGTCGGGCCCGTCCGCCATCTTCGGCAGTATTTCCGCCTATCGCAGGGTGGTGAAGCGCCTGCTGGAGAGCGGCGTCATGCTGGACGAAGGGATGATCTATTTCGACGCCCGGCTCTCCCGCAACCATCCCACAGTCGAGGTCCGGGTGGCCGATGTCTGCCTCCGCGCTGAGGATGCGGCCCTCATAGCCGTTCTGGTACGCGCCCTCGTGGAAACTGCGGTACGGGAATGGCGTGCAGGGGTCGAGCCTTGCCCCGTTCCTACCGTTCTCCTGCGGATGGCATCCTGGCAGGCGAGTAAATTCGGTCTGTGCGGCGAGCTGCTGGACTTCGGCAGTTTCCGCCCGGCGCCTGCCGCCGACGTGGTGAATTCCCTGGTGGACTACGTCGAACCCGTGCTGGCCGAGCAGGGTGAAGTTGAACTTGTGCGCAACGGGATCGCCGCAGTCTTTGAGCGCGGCACCGGGGCTGAGGAGCAGCGGCGCGTCCGGCAGGTTGTGACTGAGAAAGCATCGCCCGACGACGGCGGGCTGGGTGCCGTCGTCGCGCACGCTGTGCGGGCCACCATGCGGGGAACGGGCAGCGACCCGGAGGCGGATCCCGCTCCGGTGCCCGAGCTGGTGCACGTGCGCCAGTCCTGATCCCTGTCCCAGTTCCCGGGCCTAAAGCGCGAGCGGGCACTTAAGCACCGCCCGGAAGCGCGAGCGGGCACTTAAGCACCCAGTGCGCGACGGGTCTGGGGCCTCAACTGCCCGTTCGCGCCAGGAAGCGGGAAACCCACCAGCACTCGCATCGACGGGCACGTCGGTGGGCCGCCGGAGGCCTTCGGCACAGCTGCTGGTCGCTCCGCCGGTTCTTTAGTTTGGGCTTCTCACGAAATCCAACAAATCTCTGTGAGAGTGCCATACTCGGACCGTGGCGACTTGGTACTCATTCCGCGCAGAGGTGTGGCTTTACCCGGGCGAGGCAGGGTGGCACTTCCTGACGCTGCCCGTGGAGGTCGCCGAGGAAATCCGGGAGGAGTCCGCGGCGTTCCGGAAGGGGTTCGGGTCGGTGAAGGTTAGCGCCGAGGCCGGGGGCCAGTCCTGGCAGACCTCCCTGTTCCCCGACGCTCACAGCGGTTCCTATCTGCTGCCCGTAAAAAAATCCGTCCGGGCGGCTGCACAGCTTGCCGCCGGCGACGAGGTAGAGGTAAGGCTCACTGTCCAGGCCGAGCCCTGAGGATGGACCTCAGACCTGTTTGAGCGCCTGCTCGAGGTCCGCGATCAGGTCCTCCGGATCCTCCAGCCCCACTGACAGCCGCACCACGCCGTCGCTCAACCCGATGGCTGCCCGGCCCTCAGGACCCATGGCCCGGTGGGTTGTGGTGGCAGGGTGGGTGATGAGGGTCTTGGCGTCGCCGAGGTTGTTGGAGATGTCGATGATCTTCAGGGAGTCCAGCAGCGCAAAGGCGGCGTCCTTGCCTGACCGGCCGGCCGTCGTCGCGAGTTCCAGGGTGAGCACGGTGCCGCCGGCCTTCATCTGCTTCGCGGCGAGCCCGTACTGCGGGTGGGACTTGAGCAGCGGGTACTTGACCCAGCTGACGGCGGGCTGGCCCTCCAGCCATTCGGCCAGGCGCAGCGCCGTGGCCGACGAGTGGTTGACCCGCAGCGCCATGGTCTCAAGGCCCTTGGTGAGCACCCATGCGTTGAACGCCGAGAGGGCCGGGCCGGTGTGCCGCATGAGCTGCTTGACTGGCCCGTCGATGAACTCCTTGGTGCCCAGGATGGCGCCGCCCAGCACGCGGCCCTGGCCGTCGATGTGCTTGGTGCCTGAGTAGACCACCACATCCGCTCCGAGTTCGCCGCAGCGCTGCAGCAGCGGCGTGGCGAAGACGTTGTCGACGACGACTTTCGCGCCGGCGGCGTGGGCCAGTTCGCTGACCGCGGCGATGTCCACGATCTCCTGCATGGGGTTGGAGGGAGACTCGAAAAAGACGGCCGTCGCCGGGGTGGACAGGGCGTCCCGCCACTGCTCGAGGTCCGGCCCGTCCACGAAGACGGTTTCCACGCCCCAGCGCGGCAGGATTTCGTTCAAAATGACAAAGCAGGAGCCGAACAGCGACCGGGCAGCCACCACACGGTCTCCCGCTCCGAGCAGCGCGCCCAGGGCGGTGAACACCGCGGACATGCCCGAGGCGGTTGCGAAGCATGCCTCCGTTCCTTCGAGGAGGCGCAGACGCTCCTGGAAGGTGGCGACGGACGGGTTGCCGTAGCGGGAATAGACGAAGCGTTCGTCCTCGCCGGTGAATGCCCGCTCAGCTGCCGCCGCCGATTCGTAAACGAAGCCGGAGTTGAGGAAGATCGGCTCCGTGGTCTCCTGAAAGTTGGTGCGGTCCAGCCCGCCGCGTACGGCCTGGGTCTCGGGGCTCCAGCCGGCAGCATCCTGATTGAAGGACACTTAGATTTTTCCCAAATTGGTCGGCAGGCCGCGGTTCTTCCAGCCGTTCACGGTGCGCTCGCCATAGCGGTCCGGTTCGCCCTCAAACCCCTCAAGGACGTTGTAGGAGATGAAGCCCGCTTGGGTGGCGGCGATGGCTGCGGCGACGGAGCGCTGGCCGGAACGGCACAGGAACACGAGCTCCGTGCCCGGGTCCTCCGGCGCCTGCTGCCGGAGCTGCTCGATGAAGTGGGGGTTGGGGATGCCGCCGGGGAAGGTCCACTGGATGAACAGCGGGTCATTCTCGGTAGCCTTGGTTTCCGGGATGCCGATGTGGGCCCATTCGCCCTCGGTGCGCACGTCCACCAGGACGGCGCCTTCCTCGAGCTTTGCCCATGCCTCCTGCGGGGTGAGGTCGCCGGCGTAGCTCATGCGTGCCCCTCGAATGCTTCCGCGTCCAGGTTCTCGTCAGAGTCCAGCTGGTCTACTGCCGTGGCGAACGCAGCGTCGGCGGTGGCGACGGCGAGCGGGAGGATGACGGCCTGCGCCACGATCACGTCCCTGCCGTTGAAGGCGGCCGTAGGGCTGCCGTGCAGCACATAGCCTTCAGCCAGCGCCTGGGAAATGCGTTCACAGAAGGCACGGTTGTCCGGTCCTGTAATCAGGCGGTAGGCAAGCTTGTCCTCAGATGTACCCTGCTGGGATGGCAGGGTGATGCTGGCGGGGGCTTCCGTCATGACGGATCTCCTTCTCTCACGCTTGCAGCTCGAAGTGGTCGATATGCCGAGTATTCACCTGAGGCACCCCGCCGCGAGGGAGGGTTGCCGACCGGCCAGTCAGGGCTTGGTGCCGGTACTCATTACTCCCCCAAAAACTAACACCGACGACGGCGGCGCGCACCGGCGCCGTCGTCATGTTCCGTAACGCACGGAACAGCACCCTGCGGTTACAAAGCACCGGCCCGGGTGCATAATGACGGGAGATGAACCGCCGCAACGCCGGACGAAACCAGGCATCAGTGAATGAGTCGAACATCGCTGCAGTCGGACCCATGCTGCACTTTGGGTGGTTTGTGGGCCACGGGTTCGGGGTTCAGGGCTGGGGGACGCCGGGCTACGGGATCGGCTACGACTGGAAAAAACCGGCGCTGTACCAGCACGCCGTCCGGGAATTCGAGCGGGCCGGGCTGGACCTGTTCATCATCGAGGATTCCCTGACCGTGCCGGACACCTACGGTGGAACAGCCGAGGTGTCCTTGGCGCAGGCCTCCTTTGCGCCCAAGCACGATCCGCTGGCCCTCGTGCCCTACCTGCTGTCCGCCACGGAGCACCTGGGCATCGTTCCCACCGTCAGTGCGTCTTTTTACCCGCCGTTCACGGCGGCCCGGCTGCTGGCCACGCTGCAGCATTTCTCCAACTGCCGGCTCGGCTGGAATGTGGTGACCTCCGGCAGCGACCTCGCCGCCCAGAACTACGGGCTGGACCAGCAGATCGAGCACGACCTCCGCTATGAGAAGGCGGAGGAGTTTGTGGAGGTGGTACGGAAACTGTGGCGCAGCTGGGCACCGGACGCGATCAGTGAGGATTCCCGGGCCGGAATCTTCGCCGACTACACCAAGGTGCGCCCCATTCACCACAGCGGCCAATTCTTTAAGGTGCGCGGGCCGCTGAACACGGCGCCCCTGCCCGAGGAGCCCGTGCTGGTGCAGGCCGGGGCGTCGCCGCGGGGCAAAGCGTTCGCGGGAGGGAACGCGGACGTCGCTATTGCGCTCGCCCGCGGGGCAGACGGCATGAAGTCCTACCGCGACTCCATCCGGGCTGAGGCAGCCAGGGCAGGCCGGAACCCGGATGACGTCAAGGTGCTGTTCGTGCTCAAACCCACGGTCGTCGGTTCCACGGCGGAAGCAGAGGAACTGCGGACCGCGCGGAAGGAACTGACGCAGCGGGACATCGACAGCCAGCTCAACTCCATCTCCTACCTCTCCGTCATCGACTTCAAGCAGTTTGACCTGGACGAGCCGCTCCCAGAGCTGACCACCAACAGCAACCAGGGCACCCTGGAGCACTTCTCCAAAGCGGCCCCGCCCGGCTCCACCCTCCGCGAGATCCTGCAGGCACGCAGCGGCGGAGCCGGCGACAGCATCATTGGCACGGCCGGGGAAATCGCAGACTACCTGGCGGAAACCGGCGCAGCGGTGGGCGGCGACGGCTTCCTGTTTTCCGGCTTCGTGGATCCTGCCACCGTGCACGGAGTGCTGGACAAACTGGCACCGGAGCTGCGCCGGCGCAACCTGCTGCGGACAAGCTACGGCGACGGCGGCCTCCGCCGGAACCTGTTGGACTTCTAGTGCCATGCCAGTTCCAGTGCCATGACAGAGACCGGAGGACCCGAAGACCTGAAGCCGGGAACTGGAACCGGCACCTTCCTGTCCGGCATGTTCCTGATCGGCACGGCGCATGTGCGGGCTGCGGATGTGGCCAGGGCGGCGTCCGATCCCTCGGTCGAGGTTGTCCTGAGCGCCGACGCGCTGGACCTGATCAGCCTGTCCCGTGAAGTGGTGCAGGCCGCCATCGACTCCGGACACAGCGTGTACGGGCTCAACACACTGCTGGGCTCTGGCAGGGACACTGCTGTGGAGGAAGAGTCCATCCTCGACTATCAGGTTCAGGTGGTCCGGTACCACCACAGCGGAATCGGCGCCTTGCTTGCCCCGGAAGAACTCCGTGCCGTGATCCTGGCGCGGCTGATCGGCTTCACCCGCGGCGGCTCCGGTGTCCGCCCGGAAACGGCCCGTTTCTACGCCGAGCTGCTCAACCGTGGAGTGGTGCCCGCCGTCCCCCGCGCGGGCTCGGTGGGATCCTCCGACCTCACGCAGCTGGCCGCTGTTGCCGCCGTCGCCATCGGGGAAGGCCAGGCGCTGGCGCCCGACGGCAGCACCATTTCCGGCGCCGCGGCGCTCGCCGCGGCGGGACTGCAGCCGCTGGTGCTTGCGCCCGGCGAGGCCCTCGCCCTCGTTAGCGCCAACTCATATTCCATCGGCGCCGGAGCGCTGGCGCTCGGCCGCCTGCAGCAGCTGGCGGACCTTGCGGACACCGCCCTCGCGTTGTCGCTGGAGGCGACCGGAAGGTACGACGGCGGCGCGAACCTCAGTCCCTTTTCGCCGGCGGTGCAGTCGGCCAAGGCGGTAGACGGCCAGCGCATCGCGGCGGCGAACGTGCGGAACCTGGTACGGGGTGGCTGGCTCGAAGATCCCGATCGTCAGGCCTCCGTGCAGGATGCGCTGTCATTCCGTGCCGCACCGCAGACGCATGGAGCGTTCCGTGCCCAGGTCACAGCCCTCGCCGAAGCCCTTGAGGTGGAGCTGAACGGCCGCGGCGACAATCCGTTGACCGACCTGGACTCGGGTCGGATGATCTCCGGCGGGAATTTTCAGCCGATGCAGCTGGCGCTGGCCTTCGAGGCGCTGCGGCTGGGGCTGGCGCATCTGGGCATCAGCAGCGAGCGGCGCATCGCCAAGCTCTACCCGCCGCAGCGGCTCATCCGGCAACTGAACCTGGCGGCGGCCCGGAGCGGCATGCCTTTGGCTTTCGAGGAGCTGCCGGGCCTGCTGTGGTACTCCGCCGCCGGGCTGCTTGCCGAGCTGAAGTTCCTTGCCGCGCCGGCCACACTCGGTGCACCCACCCTCTCCGCCGACGTGGAGGACCACTCGACGCTGGCGCCGTTGGCGCTCCAGCAGCTGGACCGGTCGGTACAGGCCGCCGAAGAGCTGCTCGTCATCGAGGCCCTGACGGCGGCGTACCTGCTGGACCGGGCCCGGGAGGCGGAAACCGGAGGAAGGGGGTCCGGCGCCGAGGTGCGGCCGCTTGGCACGGGGACGGCCGCCGTCGTGGACTGCCTGTCCGGGCTTCTCACGGAGCACCTGCCGGCGGCAGTGCTGCTGGAGCGCGGACAAGAGGCGCTGCGGAAACTCCTGCCGAACCTGCCTGCGCTTCGGCTGGCGCCTCATGAAGAAAGTCACTGACGGGAAAGATCGGGCGGAGAGGCATGGGCATCACCACAGGCGGGAACCGACAGCCACGGCATACTGCCCCGGCCACTGATGGAGGGGTCGACGCCGAAGCGGTGCTGGCCCGCGTGGGCTCAACGCCCCTCGTGCCCCTGGAAACCCTCAGCCGGGGACTTCCCGGAACTGTCTTCGTGAAGCTGGAATCGGAGAACCCGGGCGGTTCCATCAAGGACCGGACGGCGCTGAGCATGGTGCGGTCGGCCGAGCGCAGCGGGGACCTGCAGCCAGGCGGCACCATCGTGGAAAGCACGTCGGGGAACACCGGGATCGGGCTGGCGCTGATCGGGGCCCTGACCGGGCATCCCGTGGTGGTGGTGACGGGGGATTCCATCTCATCCGAAAAACTCGAGGCGCTGCAGCGGTACGGGGCGCAGGTGGTGTTCACCGACTGGAGCGCGCCCTCGGACTCTCCGGCCAATGCAAGAGCTGTGGCCGCCCGCATCACGGCCGAGACTCCGGGCGCCTGGCGTCCCCTGCAGTTCGACAACCCGGCCAACCCGAGGGCGCACTACGAGGGGACCGCGCCGGAAATCTGGGACCAGACGGCAGGCAAAATCACGCATTTCGTGGCCGGGGTGGGCACGGGAGGAACCATCACCGGGAACGGGCGGTACCTGAAGGAGATGTCGGCCGGCCACGTGGAGGTGATCGGCGCCGATCCCTACGGCTCGGTGTACAGCGGCGGGCACCCGGGCAGGATCCTGGTGGACGGCGTGGGCAACTCCTGGCCAAAGCCCGACTGGCCAAAGGTCTTCGACCCGGGGCTGCTGGACAGGTTCCTCCGGATTCCGAACGACGAGGTGTACACAACCGTGCACCGGCTGCTCAACGAGGAGGGGTTGTCCCTCGGCCCGTCCTCGGGGCTGAGCGTGGCGGCAGCCCTCCGCGTGGCCAGGGCAGCCGCGCGTGGATCCGTGGTGGTGGCCATCGCGCCCGACACCGGACTGAACTACCTGAGCAAGGCGTTCAACCCGGACTGGCTTGCCGACAACCACATCCGCCTGGATGCGGACTAAAGCGGGCGCCTCAGGAGACCGGGCCGCGCGCGGCGGCTTCGTCCGAACGGATCCACGCAGTCCAGTCCAGCGGGTGCACCGACGGCCTGCCCAGGAGGTAGCCCTGGGCGGCGGCCATCCCGAGGGCCGTGACGGCCGTCAGTTCCGCAACAGTTTCCACGCCTTCTGCCGCGAGTTCGGCGCCAACGGACTGCGCCAGGGCTGCCATCGCGGCGCCCCGGAGCCGCTGGCCTTCCGAATGCTCGATGTTCTCGATGAAGCGGCGGTCCAGTTTGATGATGTCCGGCCGCAGTTCGAGGATCTGGTCGATGGACGTGAAGCCCGCACCAGCCCCGTCCACGGCAACCCTCAGCCCGCGGCGGCGGAGAGGCTGCAGGGATGCGGTCAACGGAGCGTACTGGTCGGCGGCTATTTGGCCGGTGAGCTCGATGACGAACCGGTCCATCGCCAGCTGGGAGTGTTCCAGCAGCCCCTGGATGCGGGGGTCCATGCACGTGGCCGGTGTGAGGTTCAGGGCGATGAAGAGGGGCTCGGGAACAGACTGGGCTGCGGTGAGCGCCCTGAGCAGGGCGGCTACCTCGAGATCCGTGCCGAGGCCGACGGACTCCGCTTCGCTGAACCAGTGATCCGCGCTGGCACCGTCATCGCTCACAAAGCGGGTCAAGGCTTCGACGCCGATGACGTAACCGTCGGGCAGCTGCCGCACCGGCTGGAAGGCCGTCATGAGCATCTTGTCCCCGAGGACCGCTTCGATTCTGTTTCTGCTGCGCCTGGTGAACGGAACCGGAACCGAGTCCATGTCGGTGGGGACCGGCTCCAGGGCGTCGTCCACCGCATTAACGATGGCCGTGACCGTACGGAGGTGTTCGAGGAGCACGAGCTCGGGATTGTCCGGATGGGACGTAGCCGCCTCGCGAAGGCGCGCGCGGCTCCAGGCGCTGTCCGGATCGGACTCAGCCAGGAGCAGATCGATAATTTCCTGGGCCTGCCAGCGCACGCTGATTTCACCCACGTCCCCCGGCAACGCTGCCTGGGCCCCCAAGCCCTTGGGTAGTGAGTCTAACAATGCAGGAAGGGAGGTTTCATCCCTGGACATCGGCTATTCCTTTGTGGCTACTCGTTCCGGCTGAGCCCGGGACACGGCCCTTCCCGCCACATCCCGGGGAATGAAGAGGTCAGGCCGTTCTAGAAGGGTACAACGGGGACCTGAAACTTGTCTGTCTTTTTTGGAACCGATATTTCACATGCGGGTTTTCGATGCCCGGGACATGTCCGGTTCGTTGCCGCTGTCGTCCTGCACCCACGCCGTGAAATCCGCTAACGACATGAAGCAGTAGTAGTCGCAGTACCTCAGGTTGTTTTTCTCTGCCTGGCTCATGCCGGTAATTCGTCACTGGCGGCGCGCCGGATGGTTCCGCGGATGGTTCTGGCAGCATTTCTGCCAGCCTTTCCTGCGGCCGGAGGCCGGCGAAACGAAACGCCCTGTCGTGTTACTCCATTCCGCGTGTTACTCGATCCCGGCGAACAGCTCAGCCAGTTCCCCGGTCAGCTGCTTCCGTAGAGCCGGCGTGCCGATCTCTTTTCCATCGATCGAATTTACGGGCGCCAGCAGGCGGATGCTGGAAATCAGCCACACCGCGTCGGCGTCGAGCAGGTCCTGCGGTTCGAGGGGACCGTATCCCAACTCCCAGCCGGCCGCCTTGGCGGCTGCGAACAGTGCCCCCTGCGAGGTGCCCGGGAGGATGCCGCTGTCCAGCTGTGGCGTGATGAGGCGCTTGACCCTGGTGCCGTTGGACTCCTCGACGTGCGCCAGCAAAACTGTTGACGTCGGGCCCTCCAGCACCCGGCCATCAGACGAGGTGAAGATGACGTCGTCGGCGCCCTGCTTGTGGGCATGGCGGAGGGCAGCCATGTTCACCGCGTAGGAGAGGGTCTTGGCGCCGAGCAGGAGCCACGGTGCGCGCTCGCCGACGGTGCTGTCATAGCCGCGGTCCAGCAGAATGACGTCGATGCCGGCTTCGCGCTGCCGGCGGCCGGCTGCCCCGACCGGCGAAACCTGCACCCAGCACGTGGGCCGTTCGGCGCCTTCGACGCCGCGCGTAACCAGGAGTTTGACCACGCACTCGTCCTCTTCACGGGAAGCCGGCGGGTAATCGGACCGGAACGCCGCGACGCCCGTCGCGATCGCCCGCTGCCAGACTTCCCGGTTCGAGATGTCGAGGTCGAGGGCACGTGCAGAGCCGGCCAGCCGGTCCAGGTGCGCCTCGAGCTTCCGGGTACGGCCGGCCACCGCCAGCATGGACTCGAAGACGCCGTCACCCCGGGTGGCGCCCAGGTCGGTGGCCATCAGCTGCGGCTGGGTGGGGTCGGCAATCCGGCCGTATTCGTAGTCCGGGTCAAGGAAGACCAGCACGGTGGCGGAGGCAGGAGCAGTCATGCCTCCAGCTTAGTGGGGACTGTCCCCGATAGGCTGATCAGGACCGTCTTTCCGGAACGCCCGGGGGCTCGAAACAAGGGGGTTTGCGCCTGTGCTGTGGCCATTTCCGCTTACGGAAACCCTGCCTACCTGGCTGGTTTTCGTCTTAGGCGCCGCGGACTTCATTATCCGTGTCCTTGCACTGGGCATCATCCCCGGCAACCGCAGGCCCACCACTGCCATGGCCTGGCTCCTGGGGATCTTCTTCATACCCGTCATCGGCCTGATCCTTTTCCTGCTGTTCGGCAACTTCCGGTTGTCCAGGCGGCGGGTCGAGCAGCAGCAGCTCGTCAGCGAAAGGGTCAGGTCACGCACCTCTGTGCTGTCCGACGTCGGAAGCACGTACCCCGGCCCGGAATGGGTCTTGTCGGCTGCGGAACTCAACCGGCGGCTGGGGTCCATCCCCATGGTGGACGGGAACTCCGTGGAACTCATCCCGGGATACCCGGACTCCATCAAAGCCATGACCGAGGAAGTCCGGAAGGCCAAGCGCTTCATTAACGCCGAGTTCTACATCATGAGTACGGACCACGTCACCGATGAGCTTTTCACGGCGCTCGAAGAAGCGGCCGACCGGGGCGTGGAGGTCCGCGTCCTCTTCGACCACATCGGAACCCTCCGTATCAAGGGGTACAGCAGGCTCCTCAAACGCCTCAAAGCCAGCAGGATCCAGTGGCGGCGCATGCTCCCGCTGCTGCCCATCCACGGTCAGTGGCGCCGCCCCGACCTCCGCAACCACCGCAAGATCATGGTGATCGACGGTGAGGTGGCTTTCACGGGTTCGCAGAACCTGATCGAGCCGTCCTATAACAACCCGCGGCACCGAAAGGTAGGCCGCGAATGGGTGGAGCTGATGGCGAGGCTGCGCGGGCCCATCGTGCCCACCCTTAACGTGGTCTTCGCGACCGACTGGCTCAGCGAAACGGACGAATCGCTCGAGGCCCAGCTGGACGAGCAGATGGTGCTGCCTGCAGGATCGGCCCCGGGCACCATCACCGCGCAGGTTGTCCCCAGCGGGCCCGGCTTCAGCACGGAAAACAACCTCCGGCTGTTCAACACCCTTATCTACTCCGCCCAGCATCGGATCTCCATCTGCAGCCCGTACTTCGTGCCGGACGACTCACTGCTTTACGCGATCACCACAGCCGCGCAGCGGGGCGTCGACGTCGAGCTCTTCGTCTCCGAAAAGGGCGACCAGTTCCTGGTCCACCACGCCCAGCAGTCGTATTACCAGGCGCTGATGGAGGCGGGTGTGCGGATCTACCTGTACAAGGCGCCGTTCGTGCTGCATGCCAAGCACTTCACCGTGGACGACAAGGTGGCGGTGCTCGGCTCCAGCAACATGGACATGCGCTCCTTCTCCCTGAACATGGAGGTGTCGGTGATGCTCCTCGGCGCCGAAATTGTGAACAGCATGCGGGCCGTGGAGGACACGTACCGGGACATCTCCCACGAACTCAAGCTCGAGGACTGGATGCACCGCCCCCTTGCCGCAAGGTATGTGGACAACGTGGCCCGGCTGACGGCCACAGTTCAATAAGCGCGGTTCAATAAGCGCGGTCGAATAGGTCCGGCGCGAACGTACACCTGATATGTAGGTCTCGCTTGTCAAGGGCATGAGGAAGCGGTCCGCTGGGCTGGGTTGCCTGGGACCGCTTCCTTTTTGTGGCCCCGGGAAGAGGCGTTGGTGTGTGGCCAGCGTGTCGTTGGCGACTGCGCGGTCAGACTGATATGCGCGGGTTGGTTACCGCAGGACGAAGTGTTCGGCTGGAGGTTACCGCTGGTCTAGCAATGACGGGCGTGGCCGGGTTCTGGTTGCCCATAGGTGTATCGCGGGTTTACTCCACGCGCTGCAGGGAACCACTTCCAACTGGGTTTCCCCGGGGGTTTTGTGTTGTTTCTGATCAGTGCACGGTAGCTATCGATTTTGGGGAGCTGGTTGCCGGATGTGTGCCGGTGGCCAGGGACCAGCACCAGCCGGAGAGCTCACGGGCGATGGCGACATTGGCGATGACCGGACGCTTGCGGCGTTCGAGGTAGCCGATCCAGCGTTCGTGCAGGCGCCGGTTCCCGGCATGACCCCGGGTTCTGGCCTCTGAAGTGGCTTCTTCCCAGCGGGACCGCATCAGCCGGGACGGGTTGTTGTAGGGTCTGCGGTGGTGCCATGCGGCCTCGACCAGCAGCCGGCGGGCGTGGCTGTTGCCGGTTTTTGTGATGGAGCCCAGGGACCGGGATGCCCCCGAGGAATGCTCTGTCGGGACCAGGCCCAGGTAAGCGCCGATTGTGGAGCCGGTGAACCGCTCCCAGTCGCCGATCTCCACGGCCAGGCCGAAAGCGGTCAGCGTCGAGATGCCGCGCAGGCACTGCAGTGCCCGGACCACGGGGGTGTATTCACTGCTGTATGCCATCGCGGTGATCGCTTGGTCGAGGCGGTCACGGCGGTCCGAGATCTCATGCATCGCCTCTAGAGAGGACTCGTAGGTCAGCTGCCGGGCCGGAGCGTCGAAACGCTGGCGGGCCAGCCAGAGTTCATGGGTGCCGGTCCAGGCCTGCCCGCCCGAATACACGATGCCTTGGCGTAAGAGGAGTTTGGAGATCCGGTGCCGGGAACGCATGAGGTCTCCCCGGACGTCTTCGCGTGAGCGGACCAGATCCCGCGCCGCTTCCTGGTCTTCTGAAGGCACCCGGATACCGGCGACCTCACCCAGCTTTAGTAACCGGGCCAGATGCAGCGCATCCTTCGCATCGGTCTTTACCCGGTCCCCAGACGGGCGCTGGAGCTTGGACGGCGCTGCGACGACCGTGTCGATCCGGGCGGCGAGCAGGAACCTGGCAAGGCCGAAACCCGTTGGTCCCGCCTCGTAAACGACTCGCACCGGCGATGGCAGGGAGAGGATCCAGGCAAGAATCTCGCCATGATCCGGAGTCATCCGGTGGAGGATGATCTCACCGGTCTGCGCGTCCAATGCGCATGCGACAACGGTGCGGGCATGGACATCCAAGCCGACGCTTGTACGCTCGAACATAGCTGGAACCTCCAAATTTCAAATGTGGCTCTACCTGTCCGCCAAGTGTGGCAGGCAACCCACGCCTTGCTTTGAAAAGGAGGTTCCAGCCCCCTGAACCACACTTCCTGGTCCTTCTGACAGAGGCCATCAGCGCCGGAGATAGGATCCGGAGCGCCCCCCTGTCCCAGCAGATCACAAGCCCCACAAAGCTGGGGCGCTGCGGATCCGCTCCGGCGACAATGGCCTTCAGAAGGATCAGGCGCCCGGATGCCCGGCCTCCTCGTACCTCATATCGTCTAGGCCCCTCCGGTAAGCGCGAACGTACGCTTAGGGCCCTCCGGCAGCGAGGTGGCGGGGCCTTAACTGTCCGTTCGCGCGGGGAATTCCGAACCGAGGGTTGAGAGTACGCCGAAGGCCTTGGTGCGGATTTCTTCGTATTCATCCTGCGCCACGGAGTCAGCCGTGATCGCACCGCCGACGCCGAGGCTCAGCGTGGCCGTCGCATGGCCGGCCTCGTCCCGGGTCTGGATGACGAGCGTACGGATCGCCACCGCGAGGTCTGTGGCGCCGTTCAGTGAGAAGTATCCGATCGCGCCGGAGTACACGCCGCGGGGTGCCTCCTCAAGCCGGTCGAGGATGGCCATGGTGCTGATTTTCGGTGCCCCGGTCATGGAGCCGGCAGGGAAGCATGCCGCCACGGCCTCCGCCCGGGGCGCTCCGGGCAGGAGTTGGGCGTCGATGGTGCTCACCAGCTGGTGGACCGTGGCGTAGCTTTCGATCTCGCAGAGCCGGCTGACAGTCACTGATCCGGGCTCGGCGAAGTGGCTGAGGTCGTTCCTGAGAAGGTCGACAATCATGATGTTCTCGGCCCGGTCCTTCAGCGACGTCGCCAGGTCGTGCCGCAGCGCCGCGTCGGTTTCCGGATCGGCAGCCCGGCGCCGCGTGCCCTTGATCGGCTCGGCGCGCATGCCGCCGTCGGACGCTATCCGCAGGAACCGCTCTGGTGAGGTGCTCGCCACAGAGAGCCCGCCGAAGCGCAGGTAGCTCGCAAATGGCGCCGGGTTCCGCTTCCGCAGCGCGAGGTAGATGGGCCAGGAATCCAGGCCGTCGGCCGGCATCGCGGCGGTGAGCGCGGTGGTGAGGCACACCTCGTAGGAATTGCCCTCGGCAATCTCGTGCTGGGCTTCGGCGATCTTCGCCTTGTAGTCCGTCTCGGTGTCGCGGCAGTCAAATGCCGGGGCAGCAGGAAGTCCGACGGCGGTGCTGCCACCGGCTTCAGCGGCAGTGGCACCGGCGCCGGCGGCAGCTGCTTCGGCTGCTTCCACGGCGCTGCAGGCGTGGGCGATCCAGCCGGCTGCATCAGGGGCATCGAGTGCCAGCAGCCACACGGTGCCCTCGGCGTGGTCCAGCACCACGGCCCGGCCCGCGAAAACCAGTGAGGCGTCCGGAGTCTCGGCAGGAATGTCGGAACCGCCGGTTTCGCGTTTGAGCTCATAGCCGAGGTAGCCCAGCCAGCCCAGAGTGAAGTCACAGGAATAGCCTTTGGGCCGGACGACCGTCGGCTGTCCCCAGACGGTCTCCAGCCAGCGGAAGAAGGTGCCGGGCACTTCGGCGGTGGCGCACCCGGTGGTGACCAGAGTGGTTCCGGACCCGTGCTGGACATACTGCCCGAAGCTGCCGCCGTCGTCCGCGAGGATGCTGAAGCGGCTGCGCCCGGCGGCGACCGCAGCGTCCCTGTCCGGTGCGCTGTGCTTGCCTTGGGGCGTTGGCGTTGGCGTTGGCGGTGCGGGCGTCGGAGGTGCGGGTGTCGGGGGGACCAGCGACGAATCCAGCCAGACCGCATTCGCGGATGCCCCGTACAGCGCCTGGAACAGGGCGGCGGCATTCGGCCGGGCATCGAGCCGCTCAGCCAGGAGCCGGAGGCCGCGGCGCGCGCGGAGCTCAGGAACCAGCACCGCAGCCAGGGCAGGGAGGTAGGTGAGCGCCTGCAGGACGTCGCCCGGGGCACTGTCATCAGCGCGGTTCATCACCCGGATGTCTGCCTGGCCGCGCACGTCATCCGAGGCGAGGAGTTCGGCTTCCTGGGCGGCCCACTGGTCCCAATAGGGCTCGTAGGTCTGGCCGTCGCGGGCCAGGGCCCGGTTCCGGCGTTCGTCGTCCGGGGAATCAGCCCAGATGACGGCGTCCAGCAGCGGCCGGGCGGCGGCCGCGGCGGCACCCACACCTTCTACGATGACGATCTCGGCGGGCAGCGTGACCCGGGCATCGCCGTCGTAATGCCGTTCCCAGTTCCAACTGGTCCACGTCGCCGGTTCACCCTTACTCAGGGGTATCAGGACGCTGCTGACATAGCGGTCAATGCCGGCAGCCAGTCCGTTCCAGCCGGGGTAGATGTCCTCAAGGTGGAACAGTGCGACTTTGTGGTGGCTCCGCAGCCGGGCTGCGAGCTCGATTGCCAGCGTGGTTTTCCCTGCACCTGACCGCCCGTCAATGGCGATGATCACAGGTGCGGGGGTCATGGGATAGAGCGTACCTGCTGAGCGTCCTGAATTTTGAGCCGGGCCTGTTCTGCTTCGAGCGCGGACCGCACGAATTCTACGATTCCCGGGACTGCCGCCTGGATCTGGTCCCACACAGACTCAAAGTCGCTGTGGTCCCCGTACCAGGGGTCCTCGATGCCCTGGTCCAGGGGGTCGTCCGATTCGAGTGAGGGGTCGAAACTGCGCAGCATACGGACCCGTGCGGCCGATTCGAGGTCAGGGGCAGACGCCCGGAGCCAGCCGTAATGGTCCACGTCGAGGGCCAGGATCAGGTGACGTTCCGCGTACCACTCCGGCTGCCATTCCCGGGCAATGTGCCGGTCCGAAGCGAGCTTGTGGGCGGTCAGCTTGCGCGCGGCACGGGGATCTATGGGGCGTCCCGCCTCGTATGCCGTGGTGCCTGCGGAATCAACCGTGACGGCATCTGCCAGCCCCGCCGCTGCGAACGCTTCCGTCAGTATCAGCTCGGCCATCGGGGACCGGCAGATGTTGCCGGTGCAGACCGCGATGATCCGGTAGGGGCTGGACGTTGAGAACATGTTGCTAAGCATGGGGGATACCGGTGCCAGTTGGCTAGTAAGCAGTCTTATTATTCAAAACATTTAGGCGGAGCCGGTTGGTTGGGTGCACGGGCCTTTGTTTAGTGCACGAGCGCCAGCAGGACACCGACGGCGACAAACAGGACGCCGAAGGCCCGGTTGAGAACGGTCTGGCCGCGGGCGTTGTGGGTGAAGCGCTGGAAGGACTTTGCCGCCGCTGCAAAGAAGAACCACATCACCAGGATGTCGATGACCACCACTGTGGTGATGAGGACGGCGTACTGCGGCAGCAGCGGTTGTTCGGGCCGGATGAACTGCGGCGTGAACGCGAGGAAGAACACGATGGCCTTCGGGTTGAGCAGGTTGACCCACAGGCCCCGCCGGAACATGGACCATGCCGGCTCGTTCCTGAGTGCGGCCGCTTTCTCCTGGTCCAGGTCGGGCTTGTGCAGGAACTGCCTGATTCCGAGGTACACCAGGTAGGCAGCCCCGGCGTAGCGGATGGCGTTGAACGCCACCGCCGACCCCGCCACCAGGACGCCGACGCCGAGGGCCACGACGGCCACATGCACGATCAGCGCGGCCTGCTGCCCAAGGATTCCCCAGATGGAGCGCCGGAACCCCGACGTGAGGGAGTTGCTCATGGTGTTGATGGCACCGGCGCCGGGGGTGAAACTGATGAGGACGCCGGCGCCAAGGAGGGCCAGCCACAGGGAAAATTGCACTTATCAAGCTTAGTGCCCGAGTTCAGGGCACGGCAGTCGCGGCCAGCTAAACGGAGCATTCATCGGATCGGCTTCAACCATCAGCGGCGTTAAAAACGTCAGCGGAGCCCGCTGCTGCGGGCTCCGCTGATCGTGTGCAGGACTGCCAACGGCCGGTTTAGGCCTTTGTCGTGGCCAAGGTCTCCACTTTGCCGATATCTGCCAGGTCAACGTCTTTGGTCTCCCTGGCGAAGGAAACGGACACCATCGCCACAACTGTAGACGCAATGATGATCGCTATGACAGGCCAGGTGCCTCCGCTCCAGAGCACGAGCGCGCTGGCCAGTGCCGGCATGAATCCCGCGAGCAGGATGGATGCCATCTGGTAACCGATGGAGATTCCTGAGTACCGTACGGCGGTGGGGAACAGTTCGCAGTACAACGCAGGGAGGGGGGCGTAGACCAGCGCATGGCCAAGAGCCAGGAACAGCGCAACGCCGAGGATGATTGCAAACTGCTGCCCGGTGCCAATGAGGGCAAAAATCGGCCAGGCAGTCAGCACGATTGCGCTGCCACCAAGCAGGAAGGTGCGCTTCCGGCCGATGTTGTCTGAAAGCCGGCCAAAGACCGGGATCATGATGATGTTCAGGGCCGAACCGATCATGACAGCGGTGAGGCCAAAGTGCTTCGGCACCTGCAGGGTTGTGGTGACGTAGGAAAGCACGAAGACCGTGAACAGGTAGTAGTTGCCTGCCTCCGCGAAGCGGCCGAAGATCGCAATCAGCAGCGGCTTGCGGTGGTTGGCCATAAGCTCGGCGATCGGAGCTTTGCGGTGCGCGGCTTCCTTGGCCATCTTTTCCTTTTCAACCAGGAACTCCGGGCTCTCTGCCGCATTTAGGCGGATGTAGAGACCGACGGCGGCCAGGACGATGCTCAGCAGGAAGGGAATCCGCCAGCCCCAGGTGTTGAAGGCGTCACCGGTGAGTGCGCCCGCGAGGGCCACAGCCCCGGTGCCGAAGAGCAGGCCACAGGACACGCCGATCTGCGGCCAGGAACCGTAGAAGCCGCGGCGGCCCTTCGGGGCGTTCTCGACCGCGATGATCGCTGCGCCGCCCCATTCTCCGCCGACGGCGAATCCCTGGGCAAGACGGAGCACACACAGCAGAACCGGAGCCAGGATTCCGACAGTCTCGTAGGTCGGGAGCAGGCCTATCAGGGCGGTGGAGACGCTCATGATGGCGAAGGTCAGGATAAGGGTGGACTTACGGCCGATGCGGTCACCCAGATGCCCGGCGACAAATGCACCAAGGGGACGGGCAACGAAACCGACGCCGAAGGTGGCAAGCGCAGCGATCTGCGAAAGGCTGGCATCCATGGCCGGGAAGAAGAGCGGTCCGAAGACCAGCGCCGCTGCGGTGGCGTACACGGTGTACTCGTACCATTCGACAATGGCGCCGATGGTGCCGGACACCAGGGTCCGGCGGCGGACCTGCTCAGGTGTCATGGTTTTTGCACCGGGCGTGCTTGCGCTGGGCATGGAGGCTCCGTTCTCGGGGCGGAGAGAAGTCTGTACGGCCATGTTCAGTTCCCGAAGGTGTGGTCGGACCAGGGCAGGGAGGTGCCGCGGTATTTTGCTGCACGGACGTCTCCGGAGCGTGCGTGGCCTTCGAAGCGTTCGACCCTGGAGGCGCGGCCGCAGAGCTCGCCGAAGAAGGCGCTGGATTCGGTGTTGGTCACTTCCTGGTAGGTGACGGTGCGCAGGTACTTCCCGACCCAGAGGCCGCCGGTGTAGCGGGCCGCGCCGCGGGTGGGCAGGACGTGGTTGGTGCCGATGACCTTGTCGCCGTAGGAGACGCAGGTTCCTTCACCCAGGAACAGGGCGCCGTAGTCGTGCATTTTCTCCAGGGCCTCCCGCGGGTTCCGGGTGAGGATCTGCACGTGCTCGTAGGCGTATTCATCGGCCAGGGCGTAGGCGTCATCGAGGGTCTCCACGACGTGGACCGCGCCCCAGTCCCGCCAGGCGGGTCCGGCGTAGTCGCGGGTCGGCATGTCCGTCAGGATCGTGTCGATGTGCCCGATGACCTCACGGCCCAGCTCCTCGCTGGTGGTGATCAGCACGGCCGGGGAATCGGGGCCGTGCTCGGCCTGGGAGAGGAGGTCAACGGCGACGATGAACGGGTCAGCGTGCTCGTCGGCCACGATCAGGACCTCGGTGGGCCCGGCGAAGAGGTCGATGCCGACCTCCCCGAAGAGCTGGCGCTTGGCCTCGGCCACGAACGCGTTGCCCGGGCCGGCCAGCATGTTCACCGGCTTGATGGTTTCGGTGCCGATGGCCAGGGCCGCGACCGCCTGGATGCCGCCCAGAAGGTAGATCTCGTCCGCCCCGGCCAGGTGCATCGCGGCGACGGTGGCGTCCGGGACCTCGCCCTGGATCAGCGGGGTGCAGGCCGCGACACGTTCCACACCGGCGACCTTCGCGGTCACGATGGTCATGTGGGCGCTGGCCAGCAGCGGGTACTTCCCGCCCGGAATGTAAGCCCCGGCAGCCTGGACCGGCACGTTCTTCTGGCCCAGGAACACCCCGGGCAGGGTCTCGATCTCGAAATCGGACAGGGAATCAAGCTGCCTGCGCGCCATCACACGGACCTGCTCCTGGACGAACCTGATGTCCTCGATGACCTGCTCCGGGACCCGGGCCATGATCTCATCCAGCTGGACGGCACTGAGCAGGAACGATTCCGGGGCGTACCTGTCAAACTTCTGCGAGTATTCACTCACGGCCTCGTCGCCGCGTTCGCGGATGTCCGCGATCACGGCCTCCACCGTGGCACGGACCTCCGGAGTGCTGCCCCGGGCCACACTGTTGCCGGCGGGCTCCTTCAGCATCAAGGACTTCACCGCGGAGCTCACTGCAGTTACAACGGTCATCAGGATTACCTTTCCATCTTCATTGATGGGCGACCACTGGAACGCCCCTGATCAAGCATGAAGGCTTGCTTGTCACCAATGTATACGTATGCATGGCGCCGCCACAAGGGGTTAGAACAAAAAATGCATACGTATTCTCCGAACCGCCTCTGGGGCGGGCGACGTATCGTTCCCAAGGCGGCAGTGATCCCGCCGGCGTCAAAGCCGACGGGGTGCGCAGCCAGCCAGGGAATGTCAAGCGCGGGCGATGACCTCGCCGTTCGGAATAAGGAACCAGCCGTCATCGGTGGATCCCCAGCGGTGCCAGCCGGCAGAGATGCGCGTCAGGTCCGCCTCCTGCGCGAAGCCGTATTCAAGGGCCTGCTCGGCGAAGGCTGAATGCAGCACGCGTTCACCCCACACACGGGCCTGCCATCGACGCTGCTGCCCGGTGGCGTAGAGCCAGTTGCTGCTGGTCGGGGCGATGTCGGTGAAGCCGGCTGCCTGGGCCCACGACACGAGGCGGCGGCCGGCGTCGGGCTCGGTCCCGTTCCGGCGTGCGATCCGCTGGTACAGCTCCATCCACTCATCCAGCTCCGGAATGGCGGGGTACCAGCTCATGCCGTGGAAGTCGGCGTCGCGCACTGCCACAATGCCACCGGGCTTGGCCACCCGCCGCATTTCCCGCAACGCCTCCACGGGATCTGTCAGATGTTGCAGCACCTGGTGGGCATGGACGACGTCGAAGGTGTCGTCCTCAAAATCCAGATCGTAGATATTGCCGGCCACGAACTCGACATTGTCCACACCCCGATCAGCGGCAAGCTCCCTGGCGTGGTTGATCACGTCCGGGGAGCGGTCCAGCCCGGTCACGGTTCCGGGCGCCACAAGCACGGCGAAGTCGCAAGTGATGCTTCCGGGTCCGCAGCCGACGTCCAGCACGTTGGCCCCCGCGGTGAGGTACGCAATGACGAACGCGGCAGAATTTTCCGCGGTCCGCGAGGCATGGGCGCGGACCACCGACTCATGGTGGCCGTGCGTGTACACATCTTCTGGCTGCTGCGCACTCATAGGGAAACGCTACCCCCTCCTGCCTGCCCCAAGCAGGTAGCACCGCCGGGTGGTTTTGATGGCCCAGAGCATCCGCATACCGCTTGGCAGCCGGGCCGGCCCTGTTGCCGTCCGGCCCGTCTGAGTAGACTGCCAGTGCGTCCGGCCGGACGCGCCCAGTCCTCCTGAGGAGTGATCAAGCGATGACCGAGAACAGCGAGTCCAGCAGCGAGGGAAAGGCCCATACCGGCAGCCGGAACCCTGCGCTCGAAGGCGACAGCGGACAGTATGTGGAAGGTGACTACGGCGATGCCGGAGTTGCCGGGGAAGAACCTGCCACTGAAAAGGGCGAATACGCCGCGGGCGACTACGGCGACGCCGGTGTGGCCGGTAATGTGCCTGCCGAGACAGAGGAGGGCCAATATTCTGAAGGTGATTACGGCAAGGTCGGCGGTGTAAGCCAGGAGCGGCCCAGCGACGAGGAGGGCGAATACCCCGAGGGCGACTACGGGGCTGCCGGCACCACGTCAGGGCAGGCCTCGGATGACGACCTCCGGGACAGGCTGACGGAGGGACAGGTCAATGCCCCAAGGAATGACGACGGTGGCAGGTCCGCCGGCGGCTGAGGTGCGGCCCGTAGGCCCGCAACGTTCACGCATAGCGAAAAGGTTGTTGAGGCCGGTGGCCTCCCGTTTCCGCAAGGCTTCGCGAAACGGGAGGCCATTTTTTCTTTGCCGGCGCCCTTCAGCGCACCAGCCGTTGGCAGACTTGAGTGATCTCGACTCAACTTTGGATTGACTTAAATCCGGTGCTGAGTAAAGTTGAGTGTAGATCGCTCAAGGAGTGGGCGAGTCTGGGTCCCGGCCCGCTCGGTCAAGGGTGTGAACCCTGCTGGGTAGTGTCGGATCCCGGGCCATCCAGTTTCCAAGGAAAGAAGGAAGCAACACATGTCACGTGCAGTAGGTATCGACCTCGGAACCACCAACTCCGTCGTCTCCGTTCTCGAAGGTGGCGAGCCCGCCGTTATTGCCAACGCCGAGGGCGGCCGCACCACGCCGTCCGTCGTTGCGTTCTCCAAGTCCGGCGAGGTCCTGGTCGGCGAGATCGCCAAGCGCCAGGCCGTCAACAACATTGAGCGCACCATCTCCTCCGTCAAGCGCCACATGGGCACCGACTGGAAGGTCGACATTGACGGCAAGAAGTACACACCGCAGGAGATCTCCGCGCGTATCCTCATGAAGCTGAAGAACGACGCCGAGTCCTACCTCGGTGAAAAGGTCACCGACGCTGTGATCACCGTTCCCGCCTACTTCAACGACGCCGAGCGCCAGGCCACGAAGGAAGCCGGAGAAATTGCCGGCCTGAACGTCCTGCGCATTGTCAACGAGCCCACCGCGGCCGCCCTGGCCTACGGCCTGGACAAGGGCAAGGAAGACGAACTCATCCTGGTCTTCGACCTCGGTGGCGGTACCTTCGACGTCTCCCTGCTGGAAGTCGGCAAGGATGAGGACGAATTCTCGACCATCCAGGTGCGCGCGACTGCCGGTGACAACCGGCTCGGCGGCGATGACTGGGACAACCGCGTCGTGGAGTACCTGCTGAACCAGCTCAAGGTCAAGGGCATGGATCTGTCCAAGGACAAGATTGCACTGCAGCGCCTCCGTGAAGCGGCTGAGCAGGCCAAGAAGGAGCTGTCATCCTCCTCCAGCACCAACATCTCCCTCCAGTACCTCTCCGTCACCCCTGACGGCCCGGTCCACCTGGACGAGCAGCTCACCCGTGCGAAGTTCCAGGACCTGACCAAGGATCTGCTGGAGCGCACCAAGAAGCCGTTCCACGACGTCATCAAAGAAGCGGGCATCAAGCTCACCGACATCGATCACATCGTGCTCGTCGGCGGTTCCACCCGCATGCCCGCCGTGTACGAGCTGGTGAAGGAACTGGCTGGTGGCAAGGAGCCCAACAAGGGTGTCAACCCGGACGAGGTTGTGGCCGTCGGTGCGGCCCTGCAGGCCGGTGTCCTGAAGGGTGAGCGCAAGGACGTCCTGCTCATCGACGTCACCCCGCTGTCCCTCGGCATCGAAACCAAGGGCGGTGTGATGACGCACCTGATCGAGCGCAACACGGCCATCCCCACCAAGCGGTCCGAGACCTTCACCACCGCGGATGACAACCAGCCCTCCGTGGCTATCCAGGTCTTCCAGGGCGAGCGTGAATTTACCCGCGACAACAAGCCGCTGGGCACGTTCGAGCTGACCGGAATCGCGCCGGCTCCGCGCGGCGTGCCGCAGATCGAGGTCACCTTCGACATCGACGCCAACGGCATCGTGCACGTCTCCGCCAAGGACAAGGGCACCGGCAAGGAACAGTCGATGACCATTACCGGCGGCACCGCACTCTCCAAGGAAGACATTGACCGCATGGTCCGTGACGCCGAGGAACACGCAGCCGAGGACAAGGCCCGCCGCGAGGCAACCGACACCCGCAACACCGCCGAGCAGCTTGCCTACTCCGTGGACAAGCTGATTGCGGACAACGCGGACAAGCTGCCCGAAGAGGTCAAGACCGAGGTTCAGGGCGACGTCGACTCCCTCAAGAAGGCGCTCGAAGGCACCGACGATGCCGCTGTGAAGGCTGCGTTTGAGAAGCTGCAGGCTTCCCAGACCAAGCTCGGCGAAGCCATCTACGCCCAGGCCGGTTCGCCGGACGGCGCTACCGGAGCTGCAGGTGCTGAAGGTGCCGCAGGCGGGGGCAAGGCTGATGAAGACATCGTGGACGCCGAGATCGTTGACGAAGAAGAGAAGAAGTAACCATGCCTCATCACGGTAACGAAGAAGAGCACAGCTCTTCCCGCGACCAGGGAAGCAAGCGCGACGAGCCCGTGATCCGGGACCACCGGAAGGTGGACCCGGTGACGGGGCAGGCCCGGCACCCCGAGGGAACCCCCGCGGAGCCGGCTGATGCAGCCGATTCCGACGGCGATGCCCTCGCCCAGGCTGAGGAGATCCTCAACCAGGTGGAGGTGCCGGCGGAGGAATCCGTGGCGCAGGGAGTTCAGGCAGGCTCAACCACCGCTGAAGCGGCCGAGCTGAAGAACGACCTGCTCCGCCTGCAGGCCGAGTACGTCAACTACCGCAAGCGCGTCGAGCGCGACCGTGCCGTGGCAGGGGAGATGGCCGTTATCGGTGTCCTGAACTCCCTGCTGCCGGTGCTGGACGACGTCGACGCCGCCCGCCAGCACGGTGATCTCGCGGACGGTCCGTTCGCTGCAATTGCCGCGAAGCTGGAAAATGCGCTAAAGACGTATGGCCTGACCCGTATCGATGAGACCGGCGTGGAATTCGACCCGACTATCCACGAGGCCCTCATCCAGCAGCCCGGCGAGGACGTTGAGGTTGACACTGTCAGCCAGGTGCTCCGCTCCGGCTACAAATCTGGCGATCGGGTTCTCCGCGCAGCACAGGTCATCGTCGCTGTACCTGCGTAGCATTACCCCATCGAGATGACAGTTCGCGGCGATGATTCGAAAGAACATTGGCGCGAACTGTCATCTCGGCACAAAGAGTTGAAAGGAAACGCCATTGGCTAGCCAGGATTGGGTGGACAAGGACTTCTATAAGATCCTTGGTGTCGCCAAGGACGCTTCCGACGCTGACATCAAGAAGGCCTACCGGAAGCTGGCGCGCCAGTATCACCCGGATACCAATTCAGGTGATGCTGTCTCGGAGAAGAAGTTTAAGGACATCTCCGAGGCGTACTCCGTGCTGTCCGACCCCGAGGAGCGCCAGCAGTATGACGCTATCCGGGCGATGGGCGGAGGAGCCCGCTTCGCTCCGCACGGTGCCGGAAGCACCGCCAACGGGGGCTTCGAGGACCTGTTCGGTGGGCTGTTCACGGGCGGCGGAGGACGTCACTCGGGCGGCTTCAGTACTGCAGGCCCGGGGGGCATCCCTCCCGAGTTTGCCGACTTGTTCGGTGGCGGTTTCGGCGGTGCCGGCGGCCCGGCAGGCTACCAGCGCGCGCCGCAGAAGGGCGCCGACCGTACTGCGACCACCAGCATTTCCTTCGCCGGATCCATCCGCGGAACCACGATCGGCCTGCGTGAGCCGGACGGCGAAGTCATCGATGTCCGCATCCCGCCCGGCATCAAGGACGGCCAGAAGGTCCGTGTCCGCGGCAAGGGCCAATACGGCCCCGCCGGCAACGGCGACCTGATGGTCACCGTCCACGTCAAGCCGCACGATTTCTACACGCGCGACGGCGACAACCTCCGTATCCACGTCCCGGTCACCTTCCCTGAGGCTGCTCTGGGCGCCGATATCGAAGTGCCGACGATCGACGGCGACACAGTCCGGGTCCGCGTGCCGGCAGGCACGCCCTCCGGGCGCACGCTCCGCGTTAAAGGCCGCGGAGTGAAAACGCCGAAGGGGACCGGGGACCTGCTCGTGACGATCGATGTTGCCGTTCCGAAGAACCTGAACAAGGACGCCGAGGCGGCCGTGAAGGCTTTCGCGGAGGCCACGAACGGCGCCGATGTCCGCCAGGGCCTGGCAGCCAAGGCCCGGCTCTAGAAAAAGGCGCCCGCCGTGAACATCAACTTCGATCAGCCGATCTTCGTGATCTCGGTGGCGGCGGAGCTGGCGGACATGCATCCGCAAACGCTTCGCCAGTACGACCGGCTGGGCATCGTCAAGCCCAGCCGGGCGCCCGGCAAATCCCGCCGGTACTCGCAGCGGGACGTGAACATGCTCCGTGAGGTGCAGCGGCTCTCGCAGGAAGGCGTTTCCCTCGAGGGCATCAAACGCATCCTCGATCTGGAGAACCAGGTGGCCGCACTGCAGGCCCGGGTGAGTGAACTGACGGATGAACTGGTCCGCCGTCGTGAATCATTCGACTCCAGGGTTTTCGCGGCCGGACCCGCCGGTGACGTCGTCAGCCTGGCCCGCGGCCAGCGCCCCCGGCCGCGCTCCCAGGCGCTGGTGGTCTGGCGGCCGCGGTCTGGCCAGTAAACGGACGATCAGCGCCGGGGTGTCAGCGTCCGGATCGGCGCCCCGTCGAGCCACGCGGTGACGTCTTCAAGTGCGCCGCCGAAGAATGCCCGGTAGCTTTCGTCCGTGACGTATCCCAAGTGCGGGGTCAGCAGGGTCCGGGGTGCATTCAACAGCGGATGGCCCGGCGGCAGGGGCTCCTGGTCGTAGACATCCAGCGCGGCTCCGCGGATCCAGCCTTCGTGCAGGGCGGTGACCAGGGCATCCTGGTCCACCAGGGGGCCGCGGGCCGTATTCACCAGGACACCTTCGGGGCCGAGGAGCCGCAGCTCGCGTTCACCGACCGTCCCCTCGGAACGCTCCGACAGACGCAGATGCAGGGATACGACGTCGGAGTTTTGGAACAGCTCATCCTTGCTGACCTTGCGCGCGCCGGCCGCGGCGGCTGTCTCCGCGGTCAGGTTCTGGCTCCAAGCCAGCACCTCCATGCCGAACGCCTGAGCGTAGCCCGCCATGCGGCGGCCGATTTTGCCCAGCCCGACGATTCCCAGGGTCTTGCCGGAGAGCTCAAAGCCAACCGACCCCTGCCACCGTCCGGCCCGCAGGGAGTTCTCCTCCGCCGTGAGGTTCCGGGCGAACGCCAGGAGCAGCGCCCACGTCAGCTCGGGCGCCGCGGCCGGTGAGCCTCCCGTGCCGCAGACCACGATCCCGCTCTCGGCTGCGGCCTGCAGGTCGATCGAGGCGTTCGCCGCTCCGGTGGTCACCAGCAGTTTCAGCTGGGGCAGCTGCTCGATCACCCGGCGGGGAAAGGGTGTGCGTTCCCGCATGGCAATGACGATGTCGGCGTCCGCCAGCGTCGCCACGACATCTGCTTCGGAGGGCAGATGGTGGCGCAGCACACTGACGCTGACCCCACGCCCGGCGAGGGAGCTCCAGGGTGCGAAACCGTCTGCAACGCCCTGGTAGTCGTCGAGAATGACAAGTCGCTGCATGCTGGATCCTTCTGGCTGGGGCGGGCTTTGACTGGATGAGCAGCCTTAACGGGATGAGGCAGGGCCCGGCGGTGCGGGTCCCTGCCTCATCAGGTCAGTCGTGCATTCTACTCTTGAAAACGGACCGGTGAACTACGAACGGGCCTTGACTGCCAGCACCGGGCAGGATGCTTCAAGCAGGATCTGCTGGGCGGTGCTGCCCATGATGAGCTTTCCCACGGGGGTCCGCTTGCGGAGGCCGATGACAATCAGCTCTGCCTGGTATTCCTCAGCGGCATCCAGTACTTCGTTGGCGGCATCGTTCCCGCGGACCCGTTGCAGGACGAGGTGTTCCACGCCTTCCTGCTGCAGCCGTGCGGTGACCTCGTTGAGGTCCTCGGCCTGGGCGTACCGCTTGTCCACTAGCGCGTCACCGCGGGAGGAGTTGATGATGACCAGCCTGCTGTCGTGTTGCCGGGCCTCGCTGATCGCCCGGTCAAGGGCGGCTGCGCCTTCCGGCGTGGGGACATAACCGACGATGATGCTCACTGTTTCTCCTGTCCATGGTTGGCATGGCCAACCTTGTGGGCGTCTTGGCGGATGTCGGCGGGGTCAGACGGCTCGTTGGCCGCAGTGGAACCTGCCGCCGTCGGGCTGTCCTTGACAGGGCTGCCGGCCGAGTAAGCGTCAGCAGGACCGCCGGCGGCCAGAGGCTGAGCAAGGCCGCCGGCAACTGCCACCCCGCCGGGACGCGTACGCCGCCACATCTTGAACAGGAACGGCCAGAGGAGCACGAGTGCCACGATGATGTAGACCACGACGGCGATCGGCTCGCTCCACAACCCGGAGACGTCGCCCGCGCTCAGCTGCAGCGTCTGGCGCAGCTGCTTCTCAAGGCGCGGCCCAAGGATCACGCCGAGGATGAGCGGCAGGACCGGAAGTCCGTAGCGGCGCATCAGGAAGCCCAGTGCGCCCAGGACCAGCAGGATTGCCAGGTCGAACGCCTGCAGGTTCACCGAGTAGGCGCCCAGGGTGGCAAAGAAGAGGATGCCTGCGTACAGGTAGGGGCGGGGCAGCCGGAGCAGCTTCGCCCAGACCGGGGCCAGGGGAAGGTTGACCAGCAGCAGCAGGAAGTTGCCGATGAAGAGGCTGGCGATCAGTGCCCAGACCAGCGGGCCTTCGTTTTCGAACAGCAGCGGTCCGGGCTGGATGCCGAACTGCACGAATGCAGCGAGCATGACGGCGGCGGTGGCGTTTGTCGGCAGGCCGAGTGCCAGCATCGGAGTCAGGGTGCCGGCCGCGGCGGCGTTGTTGGCAGCCTCCGGCCCGGCGACGCCCTCGATGGCGCCCTTGCCGAACTCCTCGGGGTGCTTGGTGAGCCGTTTTTCCGTCACGTAGGAGAGGAACGTTGGGATTTCTGCGCCGCCGGCGGGCAGGGCTCCGAACGGGAATCCGAAGGCCGTGCCGCGCAGCCATGGCTTCCAGGACCGCTTCCACTCCTTCTTGCCCATCCACGGTGTGCCGACCGGAATGATCTGCAGCGGCGTGCGGCGCAGGTGCGCCGCCACCCACAGGGCTTCACCGACGGCGAAGATCGCCACGGCGACCACGACGACGTCGAGGCCGTCGGCGAGCAGCGGCAGGCCGAAGGTGAGGCGGGCCTGGCCGGAGACGATGTCCAGGCCGACGAGGCCGATCGCCAAGCCCAGTCCGAGGGACGCGAAGCCGCGCAGCCGGGAGGAGCCCAGGACCGCGGTGACGGCCAGCAGGGCCAGGACCATGATGGCGAAGTAGCTCGGCGAGCCAAGGCTCACGGCGAACTGGACGACAATCGGTGCAAAGACCACGAGGAGCGTGGTGCCGATGGTGCCGGCGACGAACGAGCCGATGGCCGCCGTCGCCAGTGCCTGGGCGGCTTTGCCGGCCTTGGCCATCATGTTGCCCTCGATGGCGGTGATCACTGAGGAGGATTCGCCGGGGGTGTTGAGCAGGATGGAGGTGGTGGAACCGCCGAACATGCCGCCGTAGTAGATGCCGGCAAACATAATGAACGCGCTGGTCGGTTCGAGGACGGTGGCCACCGGGAGCAGCAGCGCAACGGTCATGGCCGGGCCGATGCCGGGCAGGACGCCGACGGCGGTGCCCAGGATGACGCCGATCAGGGCGTACAGGAGGTTCATGGGGGTCAGCGCTGTCGCGAACCCGTCCATGAGTGAGGACAGGATGTCCATCTAGAGAATCCCTTCAAGGAGCCCGGCGGGAAGGGCGATGCCCAGGCCGAGGTAGAAGCCGTAGAAGGTCAGGAGCGCCAGAACCAGGGAGATCAGACCGTCACGGACGTAGTGGCGGCTTCCGAGCGCCCAGACGCTGCCCCAGAAGAGCACCGTTCCGGAGATGACCCAGCCGGCCCAGTCGATCAGGAGGATGTTGGCGATGAAGGCGCCGGCCAGGGGGAGGACGGTCTTCCAGTCACTCGGGTGGCTCAGATCGACATCCTCGCCGCCCTCGGCCTCACCGCTTCCGCCCCGGAGAACGTTCACTGCCAGCAGCACGGCGCAGACGAGCAGGAGTGCTCCCACGATCATCGGCAGGGCCTTGGGGCCTACCGGGTCCGACTGGGAGTACGGCACAACCAGGCGCGCTGCGTCAATGAGGACCAGGGCGCCGACCGCCCCGAGCAGGGCTGCGATGCCCAGCTCGGAGCGGCCTTTGAGGCGGGAGGCCAAGGAGGTCACGCCAGGCCGAGCTTCGTCAGAACGTCTGCGACGCGCTTGTCCTGGTCGGTGAGGAAGGTCTTGAACTCGTCACCGGTGATGAAGGCGTCAGTCCAGCCGCGGGTCTTCAGGGTTTCCTTCCACGAAGCCGATTCGTGCATCTTCTCCAGTGTGGCGATGATTGCGTCGCGGTCGGCGTCGCTGATGCCCGGAGGGGCCACAATGCCGCGCCAGTTGGTGAAGACGAGGTCGATGTTGGATTCCTTCAGCGTGGGGGCGTCGACGCCTTCGAGCCGGTTCTCACCGCTGGTGGCGAGGACGCGGATGGCCCCGGACTTGATCTGCTGCATGTATTCGCCTGCGCCGGAGGCCGCGAAGCCGAGCTTGTTGCCAAGGATGGCCGGCAGCAGGTCCCCGCCGCCGTCGTAGGAGACGAAGTTGACCTTGGTTGCGTCGATGCCCACCGCACCGGCAAGCTGCATGGGCAGGAGGTGGTCGGGGCCGCCGGGCGAGGAGCCGCCGCCGACGCTGACCTTGGACGGGTCCTTCTTCCAGGCAGCCACAAGGTCGTCGATGGTCTTGTACGGCGAATCCTTGGAAACCATGATGGCGCCCGGCTCTTCGATGAGCTTCGCCAGCGGGGTGGTCTCGGTCAGCTTGGACTCTGACTTGTTGGTGTAGCTTGCGCCGACGACGCCGAGGCCCATGAGCATGGCCAGGTCGCCGTTGCCCTTTTCGTTGACCACACGGGCCAGGCCGACTGTGCCGCCCGCGCCGGGGAGGTTGAAGACCTCGGGGTTGGTGGCGAGCTTCTCGTCTTCGAGAACCTTTGCCGCGGCGCGGGCAGTGGTGTCGTACCCGCCGCCGGCGGTGTTGGGCACCATGATGCGCAGCCCGGTAAGGGGTGCGTTGCTTGCTCCGGTGGTGGCGGTGCCTGCGTCCGTCTTGCCTGTCGCTCCGCACCCTGAAGCCATCAGGGCGATGCCTGCGGCCACGGCTGCTACGCGCAATGCGCTGAATCCGCGCATGGTGTTCCTCTTCTCGTTGGTCCGTTAGATCGGTGTGTTCCGATGCTAGGGCCGAAAGTGATGCGGCTCACTCTTGTGTAACCAGAGAAAGTTAAGTTCATTGCGTTCACGTTTCCGGCGACGCACTGGGTGTCCTAGGTTCCGCGCCTGAGGGTTGGGGCAGAGCTTCTGGTTGTAGGTTTATAGGCATGGCTGAGCGTATGGCGTAGGGAGGAAACAGCCGATGTCAGATGACGAGTTCACCTTTCCCGACTCGGCGCGTGCCTCACCCCCGCCACGCCAGGGCGGACCCGGGGCGCGCCCAGGTGCGGGCGCCGGCAGGAGCCTGAACAGGCAGGTGATGGAGGTGATTCGGCATGTCCTTGCGGATCCCGACCCTGAAGGCGAATGGGCCAGAAGTCAGCTGCGTGAACGCCTCGCAGCTTACCCGGAACATCCTGAGCGGGCGCTGCTGGAACATCTGATCCTGACCAGAAGCCTGACGGGTGCTGCCGAGGATGCCACCGCCCCGCACCCCGGGGAGGACTTTGCCGGGGCGCCGCTTTCCGCCGGCGCCGGCGCCGACGCCGCAGACTCCCTGGATGCCGGCCGGATCCATCGTATTGAAGAAGTGCTTGAGAACCGGATGGTGCTCACAGCCCTGCAGCCTGTGAGACGGCTGCCTGCCGGAGGACTCCTGGGATTTGACGCGCTGGCCAGGTTCGTGAGCACGGACGGTTCCCACGCGGCCACCTGGTTCCGGGATGCGGCTGCCCTCGGCCTCGGCATGGATCTGGAAATCGCAGCCCTTGAAAGTGCGATCACGGCAGGGCAGGAGATCCCGGCTCCACTGCTTATCACCGTGAAGCTCAGCCCAGCGGCAATCACCGACGCCAGGGCCCAATACCTGCTACTCACATCCGCCTTGGCGCCTGACAGAATTGTCATCGACTTCATGGGACAGGAAGTTCCAGGCCAGGACGTTGCAGGACAAGACGGTTTAGGACCGGACGGTTTAGGACCGGGCGGCGAGGGGGACCGGGAAGCCTTTCAGGGGGCCCTGGACACGCTTCGCCGCTACGGCGTGCGCTTCTCCGTGGACTTCCCCGGAGAGGGTTCTTCCGCCGGGCGGCGGCGCCGCATTCGCGAAGTCCGTCCGGACGTGATCAAACTTGGCCGCGATTTTTTTGGTGGTTTGGTTGACGGTCAGGCCGGCGATTCCGCCGCTGTAGTGCGCGGACTGGCCCGTGAAACAGGGGCAGTGCTGGTGGCTGAAGGAATTGAAACGCGCGCAGAACTCGACGCCACCCTGGAAGCGGGCGTGACTGCCGGGCAGGGTTTCCTGCTGGGCCGTCCTTCAGCTAACCCCGATGACTGGACCTCATGGGTCGCGGAAGCGGACGGCCTCTCCGGTGGCTCGTCCAGGCTCCCCGGCGGCGGCTTCTAGGAGCTCGGTCTCGGGAGCCAGCTCTGCTTGCCCTCGGCGGGGAGAACATCAAGGACGCTCTCACCGGCATCGCGGACCCGCTGCACCGTCGGGGTGGAAAGGCGTTACTCGAGGATGAGGGCACTCCATGTTTTGCATCGGAGGAAACGTCTCGCTGCCAGGCTCGCTACGCGCGCTCGAACCCGCTGTCCTCAGCGAGTCCATCGAGCTGAGTAAGTAGTGTCAGGTTGGGATCTGAGAGTCTCAAAAAGCCACTGTCAGAAAAGAAGAATCAAGTCCTATCCTGACGCCTGAGACTTCCCTGCCTGACGTCAGGTTGGGGTGTACGTAACAGTGATGGTGGCGGGTGGCTACAGCCTGATCCTGCAGGGCAAACAGCAACTCAAAGTACATTCAGCCTCTGTTGGTGCTCTCGCCACTTAGGCAGCACATTCTCAGGTTCCGCGACTCGTGCGGCATGCTTGCGGTCACGGGTTGCTGGCCCAGGCCTTACCTGTTGCGGAAGCCTGCCGGACAGGCGGCGTCAGTGGCCGGCCCCACGACATACAGCGCCATATTTTCTCCTGGGACGCCCTGGTGGACCAGCACTTGCAGCGGATGAGTCCGCCCTTGAGCTTCTGCAATGTCCACGTTGGGATTACCGGTAAAAAACGGACGAAGGAAGATCAACCCGCGCTTCTCCCGAGCCCTGGGCGATGACGACGCAACCGCCGTTGCCCACCACCTTAGCGTGTGTGTGGTCAGCAACGGCTGCTCCGGAGGAGCCAAGCAACAGGACCGCGGAGGCGCCGGACGCGAGTGCGGCGGTGCCCAATACCTTGGGCGCAGATTTGCGAGGATCTGATCGGTGAGTGCTTCGATGCCGCCTTCGGATGTCACGGTCATTCCGGCTTCGGCTGTTTCCAGGGCCTCGAGTGTCTCCAGCTGTGAGGTGAGGAGGGATGGAGGCATGAAGTGTCCTGGGCGCTGGACCAGCCGCTCCATCAGTACGGAAGGGTCGACCTTTAAGAGGATGAATGTGGTGGAGGGAGCGGTTGCGCGGATAGCGTCGCGGTAGGCGCGTTTGAGGGCTGAACAGGCAACCACGATCCCATGGGGGTGTTCGGCCGCGAGTTCTGCGCCGACCAGGCGAAGCCAGGGCCATCTGTCTTCATCCGTGAGCGGTACGCCGGCTGTCATTTTTTGGACGTTCGGCAAGGGGTGCAGGTCATCAGCGTCCTTGAAGGTTGCTCCGAGCCGGGCTGCGAGGGCAGCGCCGACCGCAGTCTTGCCCGAGCCCGACACGCCCATGACGACAAGAGGGCTATGCACTACAGCGCTCCCTGTTGTGCTGTTCCGGCGGGGATCGGAACCATCCGGGTCACTTCGACGGGTTTTTCCAGCAGGCCTTCGAGGGAGGCGTTCAGGCGTTTGACCGGTTCACCTTCGCCGTGGGCGTCCAGCAGCGCAGCTGATTCCCATTTCTCGATCATGAGGATCTGCTTGTCCGGGGTTTCGTGTATCGCGTAGAGCAGGCAGCCGGGTTCCTGGTGGACTTCGCTGATTGCGGGGGAGAGGGCGGCGACGACCTGGTCGAAGGCGCCTTCCTTCGGGATGAAAGCAGCGGTGACGACGATGGTCATGGTGAGGTTCTCCTTGTTTTAAGGGTGCCCTTGAGGGGTGTGGGAGGGTGCGTGGGGACGCGGCGCGGACCGACGGCTAAAGTGCGTCGGTCCGCGCCGAGCATCCGCACGGTGTTCTTAGGCTTAGCTGCGAACGGCGAGGTTTTCCTCAAGGGCAAGGGCAAGGGCTTCGGTTTCGCGGCGCAGTTCGAGGGCCTGGGCGAGCGAGTCGTCCATGATGACGTCTTCCCAGCGGACGATGCCGCCCTTGGGCACGTCATTGCGCAGTTCCACGTGGTGGGCCAGCGCGACCGGCAGGGCTCCGGTAGTGACGGAGTGCTTCGCGGAGACGAGTTGGCCCCAGACGGTGTATCCGCCTTCGCCGTCAAGGAATTCACCGGCTTTGAGGTCTTTCTTGGCGGTGGCGACAACGTCGCCGAAGAAACCGATGGGTGAACCGGTGGGGATTCCGCGGAGGACGGCGTTGGCGATGGATACGTTCAGTTCCAGACCGACGTAGTGGTAGGGGCGGTACAGGGCGGCGTACTGGCCGGTGGGGTCCGGGTGCCAGGGGTATTCGTTGAAGCAGCCGGAGACGTAGTCGTTCGTGGCTTTCACGACGACGAAGACGCCTTCCTGGGTGTTGTGGGGGATCCAGGTGCCGTCGCGGTTGACACTGGACATGACGTCGACAGTGCCTTCGTGTGCGAGGGCTCCTCCGACGTCGGCGGGGCGGCAGATTGAGGCGATTTCTTCCACGTCTCCCGGCGTGAACGTCAGCCCGGTGTCAGAGGGGACCAGTCCTGCCGCGTTGGCGACGGCGGCCATTTCGATGGCGGCTTTGGTGCCGTCGCGGAAGGAGGTGTGCATGTTCGGGTTCAGCTGCCCGGAGTCGGTGAGTTCCTTGGAGAATTCCCAGTTTTCCCAGACGTTGTCGGGGTTCATCTCGTGGTAGTGCTCGAGGAATTTAGCGCCCTTGCCGGCGCAGACGACGTCGAAGCCGCTGGTGCGGGCCCAGTCGACAAGTTCCATGATGAGGGCTGGCTGGTCGCCGTATGCCATTGAGTAGACAACGCCGGCTGCTTCTGCCCGCTTGGCAAGAGCGGGCCCTGCCAAGGCGTCGGCTTCGACCGTGACCATGATGATGTGCTTTTTGGTTTCGATGGCGCGCAGCGCGTGCTTGACACCCACGATGGGGTTGCCGGTGGCTTCGACGATGATGTCGATGTCGACGTCGAACAACTCGTCAGCGTTGGCCACGATCGCGGTTGAGCGCTCCCTTAGGGCGGTTGCTATGTCGGGGGCGATCTGGTCTTTGGGCCATCCAACGAGTTCGAAAGCACCTTCAGCGCGCTTGACGTTGATGTCTGCGATGGCGACGACGTGGATGCCCGGAATGTTGTTGGCCTGGGCCAGGTACATGGTCCCGTAGCGTCCGGCGCCGATCAGGCCGACCCGGATGGGCTTTCCGTCGGCCTCGCGCTGGGTCAGGAGATGGTGCAGATTCATGGGTTGCCTTTCAAGGGATACGGCGCTGTTCCGGAAGGGATGCGGGCGGTTTGGGATCAACTGCAGCTTTGGGGCTCTACTTTTCACCTTGCGGCTCGCCGCCATTGCTAGTGAGGCTGCAGAACAAGCGGGACCGAACTAAGGTAAAATAAGTGGAACCGGTACACTTTTATGTCACAGGGGCAGGCCCGAGGTCAAGCCCTAGGCTGAAAAGGTTCCCGGATGTCCAGGAAGTGCCAGGCAAGGAGTAGGCGTGCAGAAACAACCGACCATCCGCGATGTTGCCCAGGCGGCCGGGGTTTCCGTTGCGGTCGTCTCCCGGGTGCTGAACCCGGGGTCAGGTCCGGTCGCCGCAGCTACCCGCGGCAGAGTAAACGACGTGATGAAGGACCTCGGCTACCACCCCCGCACGGCAGCCAGGGAGCTCAAGTACGGCCCGCCTACAACGCTGGGGCTGCTGCTCGCCGATGTGTCCAACCCCTTTTTCGCCCGACTCGCCGACCAGGTGGTGCAGGAGGCGCACTCGCGCGGAATCCAGGTGCTGCTGATGACCACGCAAGAGGATGACCAGCTGGAGTCAGAACGTCTGGCGACACTTATCGAACGCAGGGTCAGCGGGATTATCGCGACCCCGACCGGCAACAACCTGGCAACCTGGAAGCAGCTCCAGGATCTGGGCACTGAGGTGGTTTTTGTCGACCGGTCAATACCGTCGCTCCCGGAAGTTGATGTTGTCAGCATCGATAACTTTGAATCCGCCCGGTCCGCAACGGCGCTTCTCGCTGCCCACGGCCACCGCCGCATCGGGATCATCTCCGGGCCGGCTTCCTCCACGACCGGAAGGGAGCGGATTGCCGGCTATCGGCAAGCCTTGGAAACAGCCGGCTTGGAGCAGGATGAGCTCCTCATACGGCACGCCGCTTTCCGCGGGCCTGCGGGAGGAGATGCCGCGTCGGCGCTGCTCGGCATCGAGGAGCCGCCCACCGCTTTGGTGGTGGCAAATACCGCCCAGGTAACCGAAGTTCTGCGGCGCCTGTCCCACGCTGGAATCGACATCCCCGGGACGCTGTCCGTCATCGTCTTTGAAGATTCGCCCTGGACCGAACTCATGACCCCTCCCCTGACAATCGTCAGGCAACCCATAGATCTGCTCGCCCGGCATTCCGTGCAGCTCGCTTTGTCCAACACGCAGGGCAAGACGTCGGGAGAACCCCACGTCATCCGCGTAGCCGCCGAACTCCTTGAACGGTCCAGCGTTGCCCGGCTGCAGTTCTCGAAGTAATGCAAGCTGCATCCGCTGCTGACGGTTTACAGCCGCGCGGCGCCTGTGGTAAAAAAGTGTACCGGTTCCACTGGTACCCCGATCTTCCATTCTGTTCTGCAGGCGTGTAACTGCACGCCCCTAATAGCTTTCTGTAAAGGCACTGGGCAAGCGGGACGAGAAAGCAGCAAGAGCAGCCCTTCTCGGCCATATCCGCACAGCCCAGGACGCCTTAACCACCGCCATCAAAGCATCAGTACCCCTGTCCGTACAGGCCAGGAACGAGCAAGTATTCAAAGGAGAATCAGATGCCAAAGCGCATCCTGGCCGCCGCAGCTGTGGCCGTTGCACTCACCGTTACTACTGCCCTCACCGGTTGCGGCGGGGGCGCGGCGCCTGGCGCGTCCAGCACCACCATCCGCCTCGGTATCGGCGACCCCGCAACCTCTTCCATGGGCGTGACCGCTAAGCACTTCGCCGACAAGGTTGCCGAGCTGAGCGACGGCAAGGTCAAGGTCGAGACGTTCCCCGACGGCACCCTCTTCGGCGGAGACCAGAACGCCGCCGTCAACCTGCTTGGAAACGGCACGCTGGACTCGACCATCATGTCCACCTCGGTGTACGCGTCCTTCGAGCCGAAGATGAATGCCGTCAGCCTTCCCTACCTCTTCAAGGACTCGGAGGAGGTCACCAAGTACTTCAAAGGCGAGCCGGGCAAGGAACTGCTGGGCTCACTGGACAAGCTGGGCATCAAGGGCGTGACCATGCTGTCCCGTACTCCGCGGCACACCACCAACTCGGTGCGTCCCATCACCCAGCCCGAGGACTTCAAGGACCTGAAGCTGCGCGTACCGCAGAATGACCTCTGGGTTAAGTTCTTTGGCTCACTGGGCGCCAACCCGACGCCGATGGACTTCAAAGAGGTTTACACCGCCCTGCAGCTCGGCACTATCCACGGCCAGGAAAACCCTTTGGAAGTTCCAGTGAACAACAAGTTCTTCGAAGTCCAGGACTACCTCTCCCTGACGGGCCACATCTCCGACGGCCTCGTCCTGGGGTTCAGCAAGAAGAAGTGGGACTCCTTCGATGAGGACACCCGGAAAGTCCTGCAGGAAGCTGCAGACGAGACCGCTGGCTTCAAGACAAAGTACGACAACGACGAAGCCACCAAAACCCTCGACAAGCTCAAGGGCGAAGGCGTGAAAATCAACGAGCTGACGCCCGAAGCCAGGGAAAAGTTTCAGGCGGCAGCGCAGAAGGTCTACCCCGAGCTTGAGGGCAACGTGGGCAAGGAATTCGTCCAGTCAAGCCTTGAATTCCTCGGGCGTTAAAGTGACGGGTCCAGTGCAGGAGACCAGTTCAGTGCATGATGATGGAACCACCCCAACCCGGGGGGCCGAACACCAGGAGGCCGAAGATAGCATCAAGGTGCTTCCGGTAAGCGAAGTCTCAGAACCTCAGGGTCTGATCTGGAAGGCCGTGGATGCTCTCCTCTTCGTCGGAATCTGCGCGATGCTGCTCAGCCTTGCTGCCCAGATGGTCAGCCGGCAGATGGGAGCCTCGCTGCCTTGGACCGAGGAACTGACCCGTTTCCTGTTCATGGACACCACCTTCCTGGGGATGGCAGCAGGCTTCCGGGCCGCCGTGCACCCGCGGGTGAACTTCGCGGTGGCGTGGGGACCGGCCTGGCTTAAGCAAGTCAGCATGCATCTCTACGCCATTTGCGGCACCGTGTTCTTCAGTGTCCTGCTCTACAAGACGTGGGAGTTGATGCTGCAGCAGTACGCCGCCGGAGAGTCCAGTCCTGCCCTGGGACTGAAGATGTTCCTGGTAACCCTGCCCCTTGTGATCAGCGCGGCACTCGCGATCGTCGCCCATATCACGACCGTCTACTTCTCCCCGTATATGCGTAAGAGGATCCTCGAAGGAGAGATGATCGCATGAGCTTGACCCTGCTGGGCATTTTCCTCCTCCTGCTGCTGCTGGGGGTTCCGCTCTCGATCTCACTGGGCATTGGCGTCATCGCCACGCTGCTGATCTTCGATATCCCCCTCGAACTGTTGCCGCAGTCGATGATGAGCTCCATGAACAGCTTCCTGCTGGTTGCTGTCCCCTTGTTCGTTTTGGCCGGCAACCTCATGGCGGGAGGGGGTATTTCGGACCGCATCTTCCGTGGCGCCGAAGTCATGTTCGGCCGCTTCCGTGGCGGCCTTGGCCAAGTGAACATCGCATCGAGCGCGATCTTCGGCGGCATCTCCGGTTCCTCGGTTGCCGACATCGTCAGCCTTGGCAAGATCGAGATCAAGGCCATGACTGACCATAAGTACCCGCGGCCCTATGCGGCAGCGATGACCATGGTCACCGCTACCCTGTCCTCACTGATACCGCCGAGCATCCTCATGATCATCGCCGCCTCGACCGCGAACGTCTCGGTAGGCGCGGCACTCGCGGGAGGATTTGGACCGTCCATTGTCCTGATCCTCGTCCTGATGCTTGTGAATTTCTTCCTGTCGGCACGCGGTGGTTACGGCGAGGTCTCAAGGACGCCTTTCAAGAAGGGCCTTGGGATCGTCCTCGGGGGAATCCCGGCCATGGGCGGCCCGGTGATTATCCTGGTGGGCATGTTCAGCGGGCTCGTCACGCCCACGGAGGCGGCCGCCGTCGCTGTCTTCTACAGCCTGTTGGTCGGCGTCTACGTCTACCGGGACATGAAGTGGCGCCAGGTGCCCAAGATGATCGTGGACGCCGGCCTCACCACCGGCACCATCCTGTTCATCGCCATGATCGCCGGCGTCGCCTCTTACATCTTCACCATTGACGGGCTGCCGGCAAAGGTCAGCAGCTGGCTGCTGGGAGTCAGCACTGACCCCACCATCGTCATGCTACTGATCGGCCTGATCCTGATCATCATCGGAACAGTGATGGATAAAGTCGCTGCCATCCTGCTTTGCACACCGGTGCTCATGCCTGCGGCCGTGTCTTCCGGTGTGGATCCCATTCACTTCATCGTCTTCCTCGTTGCTGCCCTTGCCGTTGGCCTGGTCGTGCCACCTGTCGGCGTCTGCCTGTTCGCAGCGTCCTATGTCAGCGGGCTGCCGATGGAGAAGATTGTGAAGGCCGCGGTGCCGCTCTACGTGGTCATGGTGGTTGCCATCGTCATGCTGGCCATCTTCCCGCAGCTCATCCTGTGGCCGGCTGATCTCCTGACCAGCCAGTAACGCCTTCCCTCAGTTCGCTATCCATACAGTCACAGAAACAGGAAAACTATGTCTCCGGGTTCACCGGGCACCGCGGTCTTCCACCCTGTTCTGTAGGCGTGTACCTGCACGCCCTAATCGCTAAAGGATCCCAATGCCTGAAAACGACCACCCAGCGCTTGCCCTGATGGGATTAGGGCCGATGGGGGACCCCATGGCGCGCCGGCTGCTGAAGGGCTACGGCGAGCTGACAGTCTGGAACCGGACTGCTTCGAAGGCCGAAGCCTTGGTGGGCTTGGGCGCGCGCGTTGCGACCTCACCTTTTGAGGCGGCCGCCGACATCGTTCTCACCGTGTTGCCGGACCTAAGCCACGTCGAATCGTTGCTTCCGGGAGAAGAGGGCCTGATAGCCGGATGGACAGCCCGGGGCATTGCCCGGCCGATACTCGTCGTGCACGGGACCGTCTCGCCGGGGGCAGTGGCGGCCTTTGGCGAACGGATGCTTCGCGAACATGGCGTCCGGGTCCTGGACGCCCCTGTCAGTGGCGGCACCGTGGGCGCCGAAAACGGCACCCTGAGCATCATGGTGGGCGGGGACGAGGACACGTTTCGCTCGGTCACCCCGGCGTTCGGGTTCATGGGCAGCACCATCCGGCACATGGGCCCGGGAGGTTCAGGCGCACTCGCCAAAGCTTGCAACCAGATCGTAGTCGCCGGCACGGTCACGGCAGTTTCCGAAGCCATGCTTCTCGCCCGCGGCGGGGGACTGGATCCATCGGTCATGCTTGAACTGCTTCGGGGTGGGCTAGCCGACTCCGAGGTGCTGCGCCAAAAAGGGCACAGATGGATTGACGGCGACTTCACAGGTGGCGGCAGCGCCCAAAACCAGCTGAAAGACCTCAACTTCGTGCTGGGGGCGGCCAGAACAGCACACCTGGAGCTACCCCTGAGCACGGTAATCCAGGATCTTTTCGAGGACATGGTCGCCCGGGGCGACGGCGCCCTTGACCACAC
Organism: Arthrobacter sp. D1-17; assembly: GCF_054130535.1. Lineage (NCBI taxonomy): Bacteria > Bacillati > Actinomycetota > Actinomycetes > Micrococcales > Micrococcaceae > Arthrobacter > Arthrobacter sp. D1-17. Next base: position 341,292 of record NZ_CP096382.1, read on the forward strand.
AGGAATCCTCCGGACCCTTGCTCAGCGCAACAACGCTCTCACTGAGACCTGAAAACCCTCACGAAAGGCGCGAAAACCCTCACGAAAAGCGCGAGAATACCCTTCTGCGGCCATTTCTCAAGGCCGATGAGGGATATGCAGTCACTGCGAGGCTCGGACACGTTGCCCTCGGTAACCCTGTTCCGTCCACAGTTGGGGTCAATTCGGGTTATCCACGGCTGGAGGTCGGGAGCCATTGAGTTAGCTCCCATAGCAGCAGCAGCGGTGGATAACCCGAAGGAATTGTCCCCGGCTGTGGGGCGGCGGCGGGGCCGAGACTCTCAGTGGACCCCTGAACTAAGTCCTTACTTCTGGCCCAAGCCGACGCACCCTGTGTCCGGTTTGGGCGTATTTCACCCTGACGCTGATTCCGCAGTCGATCTGGCCGATGAGATAGCTACGATCAGGCGCGACGGTGGCGAGGTGGTCTACGATGCCCGGATCAACGGAACCACCTTCCAGACTTGGTCGCCGCTCCAAAAGGGCTTCCAGGAGGGGGTCTTCGTCGGCTCGCCGGACTACCTGGTGCTGCACGCCGAGCTCCACCGACGCGCAAACAAGTACCAGGTGACGCTGAAGGCGATCACGGTAGCGTGGATCACCTCGCACCGGGGGATGCAAGGCCTGTGCCCGGAACCACGAAGCCGCAGTGCGTCGCCGACGCTGCGGCGGCCCTCCGACATGCGCTGCCCCGCAGCGAGGGGTACGGCCTGATTCAGGGCCGCGGGGCACAAATCTCCCCGAAAACCAACTGCGAACAATCTCTGCACGGCAAAGGAAGAGCCTAAGTCCGGCTGGACTCGGCGCTCTTCCGGCATCAGGCTCTGACCGGAGCGGTTACTGAGCGGTGTGTCCGGCGTCGACGGGTAGGGCCACGCCGGTGACATAGCTGGCGGCGTCCGAGCACAGCCACAGCACCGCTGCGGCGATCTCCTCGGTGCGGCCGAGGCGGCCAAGCGGCACCCCGGCGGCGGCCTGGTCGCGGTCGAGCTCGCCGCCGTCGACCATCCGGGCGACCATCGGGGTCTCGATGGTTCCCGGGCAGACGGCGTTGCAGCGAACGCCGTGCTTCCCGTACTGCAGGGCCACGCTCTTCGTGGCACCGATGACACCGTGCTTGGTGGCGTGGTAGGTGCTGCGTCCGTCGCCACCGACAAGTCCGCCGAGGGAAGAACAGTTCACAATCGCGCCGGATCCCTGCTCGCGCATCTGCTTCAGCTCGTGCTTCATGGAGGCCCAGACACCTTTGAGGTTGACCGCGACGAGCTTGTCGAACGCTTCTTCGGTCTCGTCGGCGGAGTCGACCGGGGGCAGCATGATGCCAGCGTTGTTGAAGGCCATGTCCAGGCTGCCGAATGCTTCGACCGTGGTGCGGACGGCGGCGGCGACCTGGTCCTCGTCGGTGACGTCACATGCGATGCCGATGGCCTTCTGCCCCTTTGCGGCAAGCTTGTCGGCCAGGGCCTTGGCGGCATCGGCGTCGCGGTCGACGATGGCGACGCTCGCGCCGGCCTCGGCGAAGGCGCGGACGGTGGCCTCGCCCATGCCGGAGCTGCCGCCGGTGACGAAGGCGGTCTTGCCGGTGAAATCATAGGTTAGTTCGGTCATGTGTCTCTCCTTACAGTGAGTGTGGGTATCGATCACAAAGCGGGTGCCGTGCTCGGCGTCCTTCGGCTGGAACGAACCATCAGACGTAGGCCAGGAATCGTCCTGCGAAGATCACGCCCGTCCACGTCGTCATCGACATGACCGCCGAGACGCGGGCCGCGACCGGCGTCGCGTCGGCGTCCGCCCACTCGTCGACTCGACGGTGGACGCCGCGGTGGAACACGATGACGTTCAGCCCGGCCAGGAGCAGGAGTCCGAGCTTCCACGGAGCAGCATTTGAGCCGGCGACGCCGATGGCCTGCGCGCTGAAAAGCAGTATGCCCGTGAAGACGGCGATGGCCAGTCCGAGGTGGGACACTGGCAGGAGATAGCGTGCGGCCCTTGTGACGGATACCAGAGAACGCCCAGCGCCCAGCAGCCGGAGGTCGAACGCGAAGGCCGGGCCGACGAGCACGGCAATCCCGAGGATGTGGAGGCTCTCGAGCGTCGGATACATGAAGGGAGTGGAGCGCACGGCATCACCGAGCGCGGAATCCTGCAGCCAGCGCAGGATTGGTTCGAGCCATTCAGGCATTCGGGCTCCGTTCGTCCTGGCGGGTGCGGCGGCGCACGTAGAGGACGCCGCCCACGACCGCCATGACGATGACGGCAGCGAACACCGCCCAGACGACCCACGTCTGCGAGCCGCTGTCATTGGCGATGCTGGCATCCTCTGCCGGAAGGTCCGTCTCTAGGGGGTCCTCCGCCTCGGACGGCGCGGCGGCAGGCTGGCCGCCTGCCTTCGTATCGCCTGGCAGTGGTGCCCTGACCGGTAGCGTGTTGCCGATCACCTGGTTGACGGGCGCATGGTCTTCTCCGTACCAGAAGGCGACCGGACGGAAGAGCCCGTCGTCGGTGCGGTGGATGTATCCGACGGCCTGGAAGCGCTCTCCGACCTCCAGGGTGCGGTCCAATCCGTTGCTGCGCGACCACCATGGCGGAGCGATGATGACCTCGAACTCGTCGTGGGGGCCGTCATACGCGGGAGCCGCTTCGACCCGGATGCTGTCTTCCGGTCCCGACAGCTCTTGGGGGATGGGTATATCGGGCGTGCTGGCCGGGAGCTGGGCATCCAGTGCTACATCGAAAAGTGAATGCGGATCGCCCCAGCTCCCCTCGGATGAGACGGTGCCGGCGATGTAGACGAGGTCGTTGGTCTCGAAGCCGTCCCAGCCGTGGTGCGCGGCGGCCGGTGACGCCGGGACCAGCGCGATCGCTGCCGCGGCGAGGAGAGCCGCGGTGGCCATAAGGCCGCGGCGGAGTGGTCGGTCGGTGTGTGTGGAGACGCTCATAATCGTCGATCCTTCCTGTTGGCGGTGCGGCTCTCGTTTGGCGAGCCTGGGGGTCGGAGTTCAGCTTTCTGTGGGGAACGCGACGCCGGTCTGCTCGGCGTAGGCGGCCAGTAGCCGGTCCTGCGCCTGGGTGTCGTGCACGAGATCGTTCACGCGCGTCTCGACCTGCTGGTGGAAGAGGAACTTGCCGGTGACGTCGCTGCCGGGCTCGACGCCCTCGGCCAGCCAGACCTGGGTCAGGTAGCCGTCGCGAAGGCTGTCGGGCGTGCTGGTGTTCCCGTTGTGGAAGCCCATCAGGGTCGGGATCCAGCCGGGTGCGACGGCGTTCACCTGCCGGTTCGGCCAGAGGCGGGCCGCTGCCGTGGCGATCATCGCCATGTGCAGCTTGCTGTCGCCGTAGCCGATGCCGCCGCCCGAGCGCACCTCGTCCAGCCTCAGGTCCCCGCCGAGGTGCAGGTCGGAGGTGAGGTAGCTCAGCTGCCGCGGTGGGGTCACCAGCGCGGTGAGGAGGTACGGCGAGAGGGAGTTGGAGTTGAGCAGGTCGCCGTCGGGGAGCCCGTACTCGCCGGCGTTGTGGACGATGACGTCGAACTCGCCGAGGGTGTTGATCTGCTCGGCCAGCGCTCTCGTCTGGTCAAGGTCGAGCAGATCGCCGGTCACCACGTCCTCGAGGCCCGGCAGGTCGCGACGCACGTCGGCGGCGCGTTGCTCGTTCCGGGCGTGCGCGACGACCGAGTGCCCGCGCTTGAGGAAATGGGCAGCGGCGAGCTGCCCGGCACCGGCGGTGGAACCGGTGATGAGGATGCGCTTCCTGTCGCCGTCGAGCGGTTGGACGTTCTCGTCGATCCACACCAGCTCGTCGGCGACCTGCTGGGTGTTGTACACGCCGACGCCGTACAGGCCGCCTTGGGCCTGGACGGCGTTTCCGGAGGTCTCGGTGCGCTCGAGTGCTGTTCCCGCCGGCGTATGCGTCGAGGCGTCCTGCGGGGGAGCACTGCTGCAGCCTGCCAGGGCCACTACGCCAAACGCCGCTCCGGTCAACAGGAGGCCGCGCCTGGTCACAGGAGTCGTATTGAGCTTCATTCTCGTTGTTTCTTTCGTTCAGCCGGCGACGATGGTGACCTGCTGCCCGTCCAGCAGCTCGATCTGGCCGATGTCCTCGGTCTTGCCGATCCTGGTCAGGTCGTTCGAGAAGGAGTTCCCGTCGGTGTTGTAGAAGAACCCGGGGTTGCCCCACGGCTTGTAGGAGAAGAGGTCGCCGACTTTTGGATCTAAGCCCTCGGTGTCGGTGAAGTTCCATTCCCGGGTCGGGGTGGCGACCTTCTCCTTGCCGCCGTAATCCGAGAACGCCAGGGTCATCGGTAACATCGGAAGGAACGAGCGGGTCGTGGGGTTGTCCTCGTCGATGACGACCTCGAGGACCGCGTCGTCGGCGGTGAAGCGCACGACCGTGCTCATGACTCCCTGGTCTGAGGAAGGGGACTCGGACGCGCCGGTGGCTGTTCGGGGCAGTCGCATCGTGGAGGCCTTCCGGGTCGGTCCGAGGAGTACTCCATCAATGCAACACAGGAAATCGAGGTTGCGGGAGTCCCTGCCGTGAGGGGTACTAAGAGGGACTCCCACAGCGGCGATCGGCGGGTGCCATGCGGGGTTGCTGGCAGTTGGGAGCTGAAAAACGCAGCACACGGTGATGCGAACCCGCGCTCATCCCGGCTCCTCATTGCGTTCGCGCTCCGCCCAGGAAACAGGTCCGACAACATGCGTGACCAGCTCATTGAGGCCCTGGGGGTCATGCCGGCCACGCTGCGGAGGACTTGACGTGGGACCGTGGCCCCGAGATGGCCAAGCACGCCGAAGTCACCGCGACGCTGGGGACGCTCGTGTACTTCTGTGACCCCGCCAGCCCTTGGCAGCGTGCTTCGAACGAGAATGCCAATGGCCTGCTCCGCCAGTACTTTCGTAAGGGTGCAGACCTCAGCACGGTAGAACAAGCTGAAGTCCTCTTCGCCGCTGATGAGATCAACGGACGGTCGCGAGCCGTCCTCCACTGGGATAGCGCAACCGCGCTTTGCTTCCATCCAAACCGCTGCTGCAATTCAGGCCAAGGCGGTTTCCGATGGCACTGCAAAAACGGCTGGGCTGCCCACCGCCGGGGACAATTCACTATCGTTATCCACCGCTACTGCGACCAGGGAGCTACCCCACCGGCTCCCAATTCCAGCCGTGGATAAACCCGAATTGACCCCAACCGTGGACAGCGGAAGACAGGCCGGAGCTTCCCGTCGCGGAGCCCTCAGAGGAAAGTTCCGAGCATGGTCGCACGGGAAAATCGTTTCCCCGCCGACCCCTCCTGGCTCGCTCACGCACAACCAAGGCGAACGCCGGGACGCGCGTGGAGCTGGGATGTAATCGTTTAACTTCCTAGGGTTAAACGATTACATTTGTGGCCATACGAGAGCTTTGACGATTCGGGCAGGGAGCGGGACGCGTATGAGCGAGCAGAACTTGGGCACTGTGATGAGCAAAGAGGTGCCTGCGGGCAGCCCTGAAGCTCCCGACTGGCTGGCGAACGCCGTGATTTACGAGATCTATCCGCAGTCGTTCGCGGACTTTAACGGCGACGGGATCGGTGACCTTCCCGGCGTGCGGGAACACCTGGACTATCTGCAGTGGCTGGGGGTGAACGTCATATGGTTCAACCCGTGCTTCGCCTCGCCCTTCCGCGATGCCGGCTACGACGTTTCGGACTACCTCACCATCGCACCTCGTTACGGGACCAATGACGACATGACCGCGCTCATCCAAGAAGCGAATGCGCGCGGAATCCGGGTGCTGCTCGACCTGGTCGCCGGTCACACCTCTGTTGACCACCCTTGGTTCCGCGCGTCCATGAACGATGAATCCGATCACCGTTACATCTGGTCGAACCGTGCCGGTGATGGGTTTGTTGCTTCGCCGTGCAGCCGCCCCGGCTGGTACCTGAAGAACTTCTTTCCCGAACAGCCCGCACTGAATTTCGGCTACGCGCGGCTGGCTCCGGAAGAACCGTGGCGCCAACTGCCGGATGCGGCCGGCCCCCAGGCGAACCGACGCGCTCTGAGGGAGATCATTGGGTACTGGCTCGGTCGGGGCGTTGCGGGTTTCCGGGTCGATATGGCCTTCTCGCTGATCAAGGACGATCCGGGCCTAGTCGAAACCACAGCTCTGTGGCGAGAGCTGGCGGAGTGGATGCACGGATCGTATCCGGACGCCGTCCTCCTCCCCGAGAGCGACGAGCTCAGAACAGTAGACGCCGGAGTGCGCGGTGGCTTCGATGCGGACTTCTCGCTGGTCATTCATGAGGAGCACAGCGCACTCTTCAATAACGGAGGCGCCGGCCTGCTGCCCTGGCAGCACAGCACCGAGGCCTGCTACTTTGATGCGGATGCTGACGCCGCGGAAGGCACCCGCGCTTTTGAGAGGTTCCTCAATCTCTGGAATCACCACCTCGAAACGAACGGGGCCGACCGCCTCGTCGTGCTGCCTTCCGCCGACCACGATTTTTCGCGGCTGGCCTGCGGGAGCAGAACGGCGGAACAACTCCCCGCGGCCTTCACGTTTTTGCTGACGTGGGGCTCCATTCCGTCGATCTACTACGGCGATGAGATCGGCATGCGCTACCAGGAAGGGGTTCCCGAAAGGGAAGGCAGCATCTGGACACCCACCTTCAACCGGGCAGGATGCCGAACACCAATGCAGTGGGACAGCTCCCTTCCCAACGCAGGTTTCTCGGCCGCACCCCCCGACAGGCTGTATCTCCCTCAAGATCCCGACGCCAACCGGCCAACCGTAACGGCGCAAAAAGACGATCCACACTCGCTCCTGAACTTCGTCCAAGGCCTGGTTCAACTACGTCAATCAACACCGGCGCTGGGAACCAAGGCGTCCACAAGACTGCTCTCCGTCGGTTATCCCCTCGTTTACCTCAGGAACGAAACGCACCTTATCGTCATCAACCCGCTTCGGCGCGCAACCCGAATATCGGTCGAGCTTCCTGAGGGCTGCACCGCGCGGCACCTCTTCGGCAACCACGTAGGAGTCGATGAAGGAACGGTTCACGCCGGCGGCTTCGGCTGCGGCGTCTTTGAACTCACCCGCCCCAAAGCCAAAGAGCTGAGGACTGAGACGTCGCATGGCTGAAGTGAATCGCGCGACGATCAAAGACGTCGCAACACTGGCGGGACTCTCCATATGTACGGTGTCACGGGCGCTCAGAGGACTGCCGAAGGTCTCGGCGTCCGCCCAGGCCAAAGTGGAAGACGCGGCCGAGAAACTCGGATACCGGCCCTCAGCCGCGGCGTCCCGGTTGAAGGGCGGCCGCACTGGTGCCGTGGCGATCGTCGTTCCCAAGGCCACGACCTGGTACTTCTCCCAGGCCGCGGAGGCGGCTGAGGAAATACTCGCCGACGGAGGCCTCGATCCAATACTCGTCAGTCTCCGCGGGCAGGACCATGTCCAGTCGCGGATATTTGATGACCCCGCGGATCTGGCCCAAAGGGTCGACGGCATGCTCATGATCGACGTCGACCTCACCGCCCAGCAGACCGCAGCACTTACCTCAAGCGGCCTCGAAGTGGCGAGCGTTGGCATGCACGACGTCCCCTGGGACAACGTCGGCATCGACAATGTCGCTGCCGCTAAAGAAGCGACCACCCGGCTACTGGCGCTAGGACACTGGGACATCGCCTTCCTGGCAGGCACTCAAACCGGCAACGGTAAGACCCGCGCGACCGAAGAGCGCAAACGGGGATTTGAGTTGGCCCTAGCCGAACACGACGCCGTCGTGCACCCTGACTGGGTCATCGAGGCCGGGTACACGATTGAAGGCGGACGCCAGGCCATGTCCGAACTGATCCAGCACCGCGGGGACCTCCCCACAGCTGTCTTCGCCGGATGCGACGAGGTAGCCTTCGGCGCGCTCATGGCACTCAAGGAACACGGACTCTCATGCCCTGAAGACATCTCCATGATCGGCATCGACGATCATCCGATGAGCTGGGTCCTCGGCCTGACCACTATCTCCCAACCCGTCGCGGACGAAGCGGCATTCGCCGCCTCCCTTCTCCTCGACCGGCTGCAGAAACCCGACGTATCCGCCAACCCCACCAACCACCACCTCCCCACAACCCTGGCCGACCGCGCCACCATCCGGCGCAATCGCACCTAACGGCACAAGAGCATCTGTCTGCACTTCCGGACGCCGTGGGCATTCGGAAGACGGGTCCTCGGACGGGCCGACCAGTTCACCACGCGGCCCACTCTCGGACTCTTGGTCTGCCTTCCCGGAGGACCCGTCCGGGGAAGTGCACCGTGAAGGACCTTCTCCGACACGCAGTGAACCAGTAAGTCGTCCAAGATACCGCGGTGCCTGCAAACGCCAAACAGGGATACTGTTACCTTCACAAATCGAGCCCGTTGCGACGTTGTGAGAAACCGCCCTTGGCACACGCAGCGATGAATTCAGGAATTGCTGAAGCTCCCACAACGTGCGACACCATGGCATTGGCTTCAAAACGTGCAACCACCCGGTCGTCGGTGAAATGACCCTTGCATTCGAGGCTTGGAAATGGCCGCCGAGCCGGGACTGACGCTGACGATCTGCACTGCCGAGCCCGGATCAGCCTCGGCAGAGCGCATGCAGCTCCTCGCCTCCTGGGCCGCGAGCGAATACACAAAGCCGGGCAAGCACACCCGGCAGAAGACCTGGACCGAGGGCTGACCACGAAAACCACACCCACTGGGGCTACGGGAGATCCTTGAGAGGGGCCTTGGCAGTACCCCTCATAAGAGAGACTCCCTCCCCGGAATGAGCCGTGGTGTGCTCGAAAAGGCGAACAAGGCCACAAGTATACGAAGCGGACCATGAGGACGAACACGATGAGCGCACACTTCAACCACAATGAAACGACCTCGACTGCCCGCACGGGCAAAACGGGCGTGACCCGCCGCAGCCTGCTCGAGCTGGCAGGCGCAGGCGCAGCAGCAATGGCGTTCACGGGTGCGGTCGGGCTTGCGGGAGCGGAACAGGCCTTCGCGGCCCCGGCTGCCCGCAAGGACCTGGCACCGGGGGATACCTCGAACGGGGCCGACAACTTCTACACCAGCGACCAGGTCACGGTGAAGAAGATCTCGTTCAAGAACAAGTACGAGATGAAGGTCGTCGGCAACCTGTTCGTCCCCAACAACCTGAACCGAGGGACCACCCACCCCGCACTGGTGGTCGGCCACCCCATGGGCGCCGTGAAGGAACAGAGCGCAAACCTCTACGCGACCAAGATGGCCGAACAGGGGTACGTCACGCTCTCCTTTGACCTCTCATTCTGGGGTGAGAGCGCCGGCAAGCCCGGAAACTCGGTTTCACCTGACATTTACGCCGAGGACTTCAGCGCCGCCGTCGACTACCTGCGCACACAGGCCTTCGTCGATAGGGAACGCGTCGGCGCCATCGGGATCTGCGGCAGCGGCAGCTTCGTCATCAGCGCGGCCAAAATTGACCCCCGGATCAAGGCCATCGCCACTGTGAGCATGTACGACATGGGCGCCGCCAACCGGGACGGGCTCAACAAATCCGTGACTTTGGAGCAGCGCAAGGCCTTCATCGCCCAGGCCGCCGCCCAGCGTGACGTCGAGTTCGCCGGCGGGGCGATCAAGTACACCGGCGGAACCCCTGAAGTACTGACGGCAGAATCAACCGCCGTGGACCGGGAGTTCTACGACTTCTACCGGACCGCCCGCGGATACCACCCGAACACCACCACGCATCCCGCGTTGGCTACGAACACCAAGTTTATGAACTTTCACCCGTTCAACGACCTGGACCTGGTCGCGCCGCGGCCGCTGCTGTTCATCGCCGGCGACCAGGCACACTCTAGGGAGTTCAGCGAAGAGGCCTACCGGCTCGCCACCGGGCCCAAGGAACTCTTCTGGGTTCCCGGAGCCGGCCATGTGGACCTCTACGACCGCACGGGCCTCATTCCGTTCGGCAAGCTCACGGACTTCTTCCGGACACAGCTCTAGGAGGCAGGGGGCCCGCGCAGTCCCTCGGCGCGGGCCCCTCACCGGTCGCCAGTCAAAAATCAGGTACTTCTGGCCGTGCGGAGTGGCAGCCGTGGGGTGCGGCGGGAAGCATGGACGGAAGTTTGGGTTTGCGGTTATGGTTGCGGCGCCGGAACACGTGAGGTGACCCCCTATGGCGCGACCAGTGGCCCGCTCGAGCAGGAGTGTCCGTCCGCTGCTGCGTGCTGTGGCGTGCGGCATCTGCTTCGGCATCGCCGGCCTGGTGTGGTCCTTGCCACGGCTGCGGGTGCGGCGGTTGCGGCGGGCGGCCACGTGCCGAACTTGCGCGGCTCACATGAGGGTGCGCAACGTGACGGTTTTCCTGGCCGCGGCGCTGCTTCTCGCGGGAGCTGTTGCCCGCACCATCGAGGGGTTGACACCGCAGGTTATCTGCCACAGCCACATCACTCCTGACGGGCAGGTGCAACCGGAGCCGTACCTGGAGATTTCGCCACCTGCCCCATGGAGTATTACCCGCAACTTCCTGGTTGCGCCCATCAGCGGAGTCGGCGTCCTGGCCGGCGGGGTGATGGGAATGGAGTCCTGCTCGGGGCCGCCGCTGCTGGTCATGTTCTGGCCGCCTCCCCGGACAAGCGGCGGCGGAAGCGTCCTGGGCGACGTGTTCGTTGCGTGGATGCCCCCCGGGGAAACGCAGGCCGGACCCTTGAACATCAACGGGTACGGGACCGAAGGGGAGCGGCTGTACATCAGGTATGGGCCGAACATCTCGCAGGCCCGGGACGATGAGGAGGAGCTGGGGCTTCACGAGTCGCGGCACGTGGATCAGTGGGCTATTGCCAACTTCCTGGCGGGCCCCTTGGCCTTCCCCGCCGCCTACTTCCTCGACGACGCGCTCTTTCCCGGGTCGCGCAACCACTTTGAGCGCGACGCCGGCCTGTCCCGGGGCGGATACCCGCCCGCACCGGACGATTGGCCGGCGCCTCAATGGCCCGAGACTGCGGCTATTGCCGTGCTGGGTCTGATCATTTTCCGGAGACGGCTGCGGTGGGCTGTCCGGGCATTCCGGGGCGGCCAAGGGCAGCGCACGGCACACACAACAGGCGAGTGTCCTGTCCACACCCGTGGCTGGAACCCCAACTAGCAGACCGCACCCTCGAGCAGTTCCGAAAGCCTGCCAGCGCCGCGACGGGCTCCGGCACCCCGGTTTTCACCGTGGCTTCGCCGGCTGCCCCAGCCGGGCCGGCGAATGAAATGAACTCCTCCCAGAGCTCGGCATGCCCCCTGGCGGACTATGGCCGCTCGGCCCCTCACAGGCACATGCGAAGCACCGGCAATTGGGACGCCTGCCTCAGCGTCAACCCGCTGAACATCACCGACGGAACGAGCTCGCCCCCGAACGCCACCGCGTTGACGTGATCCGACACTGGTGAGCCGATCACCGCGGGCTTACCCCTCGGCTCCTGCTGGAGGCCCCTCGGGATAGAGGCCCTGGGAGGGACTCCCTCTTCCCCGGGGGGTGGCCTAGCGTGGAAGACATGGACAACCGAGCGGAAGTACGCGACTTCCTTATCTCGCGACGCGGCCAAGTCTCGCCGGAGCAAGTTGGCTTGCCCGCCGGAGCGAACCGGCGCGTAAAGGGTTTACGCCGAAGCGAAGTAGCCACCCTGGCCGGTTTAAGCGTGGAGTATTACACCCGCCTGGAGCGCGGCGCAATCAGCGGCGCCTCTCCCCAGGTGCTCGCGAGCATCGCCAAGGCCTTGCGCCTGGACGACGCCGAACGGGCCCACCTGTTCAACCTCGCCAACGCGGCCAGCCCGGCCGCCCGGCCACCGCGGCGCCGCACGTCCAAGTCCTATGTGCCGCACCAGAGCCTGCAATGGGCGCTCGATGCGATCACGGCCGGCCCCGCGTTCGTTCGCAACGGCCGGATGGATCTGCTGGCGGCCAATCCCTTGATGCGGGCGTTCTACAAGGACTGCTACGAGATGCCCGGCCAACCTCCCAACATCGCCAGGTACACGTTCCTGGACGAACGTGCGCACGAGTTCTACCCGGACTGGAACGCCTTCGCGGAGGTCACCGTTTCCATCCTGCGGACGGAAGCCGGCCGGGACCCCCATAACAAGGAACTCCACGACCTCATCGGTGAGCTGGGAACCCGCAGCGAGGAGTTCCGCCGCCGCTGGGGTTCACACAACGTCCGCCACCACGGCACTGGTTTCAAAACCTTCAACCACCCCATCGTGGGCGAAATGATCCTCGCCTTCGAGGGGCTGGAAATGGCCGCTGAGCCGGGACTGACTCTCACGATCTACACTGCAGAGCCCGGGTCCCCGTCAGCTGAACGCATGCAGCTACTCGCCTCGTGGGCGGCCAGCGAGTACGGAAATGCCATCCAGGGTGCATCCGAGAGGACACGGACGGACAGCTGAAAAACTCCCGACCGACCCCCCGGCCCTGCCGGGCGGTCTGGCCGCTGTCGACGGGAAGTACCACGCCTGTGCCACAGCGCATGCCGCGCTGCAGCACCACCTGACTGCCGCGCCCCTGGCCCCATCAAAGGGGGCACCGAATGGATGTACGTCCACGAAAGAAAGAACACTGTGAAAACTACTGTCGCGATCATCGGTGCCGGACCCGGCTTGGGGCTTGCCTCTGCCCGCCGCTTCGGAGCCGAAGGCTTCAACATTGCCCTTCTTTCCCGTACCCAGGAACACGTCGATGTACTGGCTGCGGAACTGGCCGGTGCCGGTATCACCGCCCGGGGTTACGCCGCCGACGTCCGTGACCAGGAAGGGCTCACCACCGCTCTTGCCCAGGCGGCAGGAGACCTGGGGCCTGTTGAAATTCTCCAGTACAGCCCGGTGCCGTCCAAGGAATATCTCCGGCCCGTTCTTGAGACAACGCCCGAAGATCTGCGCTCGGCGCTTGAGTTCTCAGCGCTGGGAGCCGCCGCCGCCATCAATTCGGTGCTTCCCGGCATGCGTGCCCTTGGCCGCGGAACCGCGCTGTTTATCAACGGCTCCAGCGCCGTCCGTCCCAACCACAACTACGCCGGCACCTCCGCCGCGTTCGCCGCCGAATCCGCGTACGCCCAGATGCTCCATGACGCCCTGGCACCGGAAGGAATCCACGTAGCGCAGCTCATTATTCCGTTGGGCATCGGCGGAGGCGACCCTGCGCACGAACCGGCGGCCCTGGCCGAAACTCTTTGGAGCATCTACAGGGACGGGAGGGACTTCCGTTCCTTCGTGACGCCTCTCGACTGAGGGCACGGAGTGCTGCTTTCCGTACCTGCCGCCAAGGCTCGCTGCGAGGCCACTCGGCAAGCGCGTGGGCGGGTTCTCTAGGGGTCCCTCCCAGTACCCGTAACAACAGGGGCTCCTCCTCTTCTTTGCCAACTGCTTTGCTGGAATGGACAACTTTTACAACTGAAGGGGAACCCTCTCCCATGCGCCTGAAAAAGCGGGCCCTGGCTGCGATCATCGTGCTTGCCTTGCCCCTGGCGGGGTGCAGCACCTCGTCGAACGGCCCGGCCTCCACAACCGAGCCGCCGTCCTCCACGACGGAAACATCTACGGCACCCGAGGGGGCGTCGTCGCAGCCTGCACCTGTCCCGTCCTCGGCGGGTGCGGCAGACAGCACCCCGATCACGATCAACATCGATGGCGGGACCGTGACAGGCACCCTTTCCAGCAACGCAACTGCACGCTCCCTGATCGGGCAGCTTCCCTTGACGCTCTCCTTCAGGGACTACGGCGGCCAGGAAAAGATCGCAGAACTGCCGGAGCCGCTTTCGCTCGACGGCGTACCCGCCGGCGACAGCGCAGACCCACTGACCATCGGCTACTACGCGCCCGACCAAGCCCTCGTCCTCTATTACGAGCGCGTCGGGTACTCCCGCGGAATTGTGCGGATCGGATCCTTCGATGACCTCGCGGCGATCCGGGACCGAACAAGCGGCTTTAACGCCAGGCTGGCTCCCGCGAACTGAGCGGAATGACACAGCCACTCCGAACAATCTCCACAAAAGAACGGAACAGTCTTGACTCGAGCAACCCTTGAGGATGGCCCCCGCCAAGCGCCCGTCAACGCCCAGCCCCACGAAAACATCAACATCATCGAAGAAACAAAGGTTCCCGCCCCGGCAAGCGATCCTTCCGTTCAGGCCGGGCCCTTTCCCGGGGCGGCCCTGCTGGTAATGGCCCTGATGGGATTCCTTCTGATCGCCACCGAGACCATGCCCGCCGGCCTGTTGCCGCAGATCGCTTCGGGACTGGACATCACCGAGGGGACCGCCGGACAGTTTGTCAGCGCCTACGCCCTGGGAACAGTCATAGCGGCAATGCCCGCAATCGCCTTAACCCGTGGCCTGCGCCGGAAGCCCGTTTTCCTTGTCGGGATCCTCGGCTTCCTGGCCGCGAACCTCATCACGGCATTCTCCACCGACATCATCCTCTCCCTCGGAGCACGGCTCCTGGCCGGTGCATTCTCCGGCCTGCTGTGGGGAATGACGGCAGGCTACGCCCGGCGTATCACGGCTCCGCACCATGCCGGCCGCGCCTTGTCCGTGGCATCAGTAGGAACGCCCATCGGGCTGGCAGTGGGGACGCCCTTCGGCTCCTGGCTGGGCACGGCATTTGACTGGCGCTGGTCCTTCGGAGTGCTCACAATCCTCACGGCGGTCACCGTGCTGCTGGCGGTCTTCCTGGTCCCGGACGCACCCGGCCAACGGGCCGGCACACGCGTACCCCTCACACGTGTCGTCGCCATCCCGGGCGTCGCGGTTGTCCTCGGCGTCATCGTCAGCTGGATGCTGGGGCACAACATCATGTACACCTACATCGGCTCCTACCTCCGCGGGGCAAACCTTGACCTCTCGGTGGACGTCGCGCTCGTAACCTTCGGCGCGGCCGCCATCGCGGGGATCGCCATCACCGGCGCCGTAATCGACAAGGGCCTTCGGCGCCTGGTCCTGCTCAGCCTCGGGAGCTTCCTTGTGGCCGGCGCGATCTTCGTCGTTGGGCAGGCGTCACTGGTGGCAGTCCTCGTCGCGATTATCCTGTGGGGCATCGCCTTCGGCGGCGCGGCAGCACAACTCCAGACCGCCATCAGCGCCGCAAGCGGGGAAAACGCCGACGTAGCCAACTCGATGCTCGGCGTCGCCTTCAACCTCGCGATCTTCGCCGCGGGTGTGGCGGGCGCGGTCGTGATCAGCACCTTCGACGGGATAGTCCTGCCAGCCGCCCTGGCGGGACTTGCCGCCGTCGCCCTCGCCGTCACTGCTGCCGGACGCCGCACAGCATTCCCCACCTAGCCAGCAAAGCGGCGCCTGCAACAGCAGCACTGCAACAAACATCCTCAAACGCATCAGGAGAAGCCTTGAAAGCCACCCGCACGCCAGCCCTGCTGGCAGCGACTATCGGAGCGGGCCTGATGTTGGCCTCCTGCGCTGCCACGGCACCGGCATCCACACCACAGCTCGAGTCCGCTGTTCCGTCCCCCGCCCCCTCCTCAGCCGAGGCATCGACGACGGCGGGAAATGCCACTCCGACGGGCGCACCCCAGGTCGTGGCCACCGGGCTGGAGGCTCCATGGTCCGTGGTTTTCCGCAACGGCACCCCGCTGGTCAGCGAGCGGGACAGCGGGCGGGTCCTCGAGCTCGGCCCCGACGGCACCACCCGCAGCATTGGAGAAATTCCCGGCGTGGCCGGCGTCGGGGAAGGAGGGCTGCTGGGCCTGGCTGTAGACAGCCAAGGCCGCCTGTACGCGTACTCCACCGGGACGGACGGAAACAGGCTCCAGCGCTTCGACGTCACCGGAGCACCAGGGTCCTTGGCACTGGGGCAGCCCGAAACGCTCCTCGACAGGATCGCGTCCGCGAGCTATCACAACGGCGGCCGGATCGCCTTCGGGGCGGACGGCATGCTCTACGTGACAATCGGAGATGCCGGTAGGCGCGACAGTGCCCAAGACCTCGATTCCCTGAACGGGAAGATCCTGAGGATGACCCCCGACGGCGACGTCCCCGATGACAACCCCTTCCCGGACTCACTCGTCTACAGTTACGGACACCGCAACCCCCAGGGCCTGGCCTGGGCGGAGGATGGCACCATGTTCGCCACCGAGTTCGGGCAGAACACCTGGGACGAGCTGAACATCATCACGGCGGGAGCAAACTACGGCTGGCCGACCGTTGAAGGAATAGCCACCACAGGAGACTTCACCGACCCGGTGCAGCAGTGGGAGCCCTCCGAGGCCAGCCCCAGCGGCATGACACACACTGACGGGACCCTGTTCATCGCCAACCTGCGCGGACAGGTCCTCCGGGCAGTGCCCATTGCCGACCAGACCACCTCGACCACCTACCACAGCCGCGAATTCGGACGCATCCGCGATGTCACGGAGGGGCCGGACGGGAAGCTCTGGTTCGTCACCAACAACACCGACGGCCGGGGGACCCCCGGACCCGACGACGACCGCGTCCTGAGCGTGGAGCCGACCCGGCAGTGACCAGACGCTACGAGATCACCGTGCGGCATTCACCTGTGCACTCGTGTTGACCAACGACCACACGCAAAGAGTCCGGCGCCGCCCGCTTCGAACGCTTTTGGGACTTCTCCTGCTCGGGTTGCTCGCGTCAGTAACGGTGCTCTTCGTGCCCAATTTGCTCACTGGTTCGCGCACTGAGGACGGCTCGCTGCTGCTGCCCGGAGTGCACTGTCCAAACCTCCGAGGGAGAGGTCGGGCTCGACCGTGATGAGGCGCAGCTGGCCACGACGGCGGTCGCGCTCCTGGCCCGTGGGATGGAGGCCCCGGACACCTCAGGCATCGATGAGGCGGTGATGCAGCGGCTGGCCGACGGGCCAGCTGAAGACGCTGGTCCTAGCCTGACCTGCAGGGGTTCGGCCGCCACTGACCTGCAGGAACAGCAGCTGAGTGCCACCGGCCTGACACCGCGCGCCGAGCAGTTGCGGGTGACGATGGCCGAGGTGTTCGGTGACCAGAGCCTGGGCGGGTTTGCCCCGGGTGGCGTCGGCCAGGGACACGGAACGGATTCGACACATTACGACGGCCGGGCGATCGACATCTTTTTCCGCCCGGTGAGTCAGGAGAACCGGCGGGAGGGATGGATCCTGGCCCAATGGCTCGTCGCTCATGGCGAGGACCTGGACATCCAGTACGTTATCTTCGACGACCGGTTCTGGAGTGTCCATAGCTCGCGAGGGCTATGGCATTACTACGACGCACCCGAGCCTGGCAACGAGATCCTGCGTCACGTCGACCACGTGCACGTTGATGTGCTGGGCGGAGGTTCTGCGTGAGGAGCACTTGCAAGTAGGGTGATCCGGCTGGCTGCGGCTGCCAGGCCCTGACCCAGGAATGCCCCCAGTGGTGACAACCAGGTGCCTCAGACGAAGAACGGCAGGAACATCATCAGGGAAAGCCGCAGCCCGATCCCGACAAGCAGCAAGCCCGACCCTCACGTCTGAATGCGTTGGCGGTAATGCCGCGGGGTTTCTCCTGCATCGTTGAGGAAATGCCGGTTGAAATTGGAGAGGTTTGTAAAGCCAACTTCATAGCAGATGTCGGAGATGGGCTTGTCGGTGCGTTCCAGCAGGCGCCGGGCGTGGGCCAGGCGCAGTTTGCGGACCAAATCGCTGAAGTTTTGGCCGGTGGCGCGTTTGAAGTATTTCGAGAAGGAAGCTTCCTGCATTCCTACCATCGATGCTGCCTCAGACATCTTGACGCTGCCGGCATGGTTGCTGAAAACGTACTCCAGGACGATGTCCACCACTGCGGCAGCCCGCCCATCCAGCTGCGGCCTGAACCATTCCTCGGCCAGGTAGCGGCGGTTTTCCTCGGGGGCGCTGGTCAGGACCCGGAACAGGGCGAACAGGTGCTGAAGACGCTCCAACCCGGTCGAGGCGCCCATGGCCTCGATAGCTGTTGCCGCATCCCTGGCCGAAGTTCCAAGGAATTCGATGCCTCGTGCCGACTGTTCCAGCAACGGCTTGACCTCGGCCAGCTCGGGAACCAAGGAGGCGGCGTTCTCAACCCAGGTTCCCTCGAACTGAATAACTGCGTCCCGGTTGTCGAGCACTTCGCCGGGCTCAAGGTCGCTGACCCAGTCGTGCGGCAGCCCTGATCCAATCAGGGATACGTGGCCTGCCTCGAAGGTGCCGATGTGGTCGCCCACGATGAACTTTCCCGTGCCCTTCCGGATGAGATGGATCTCGTACTCGGGATGGTAATTCCATCGTGCCACCGGGCTGGGGTAACTGTGCTGATGCCACCGGACGGAGTGGTTGGGATCAGGCGGGATAACCTCCCGGTTGGCCCGCATCCCCAATAGTCTTTCGGCGAGCCTCGCCGTTGCTCCGTCGGCGGCAGTCATCGTGCTCCTCAATCAGGTTCCAAGGCAGGGCTACACACCCTACAGGTTCCCTCAGATTAGCTCTGTATTAGTAGTTGAAGTGGCAAATTTGTATCAGAAAGTGGCAACCAGGACGCTAGTTGTGACCTGCACCTCGCGCCTAGTCTTGAGGTACATCAGCGAGATGTCTCGGAATTTCCGGTCATACCCCTCGCCCTGGTCACCTATCCCCGACATGGCAGTCGAGGTGCGGTGACTGTGCACCCGTAAGAACAAAGGAGTCCTTAATGCGCCCAAAAATGCGTGCTGCGACCCTGGCCGCCGGCGCTTTGTGTGTCGCGCTGAGTGCCTCGGCCTGTGCAGGAGCCGGCGGCGGCAACTCCGCCGGAGACCCCAACAGCATCAGTGTCCTGATGGTGAACAACCCTCAGATGGAGGACCTGCAGCGGCTCACCGCAGAGAACTTCACCAAGGAAACCGGGATCAGGGTCAATTACACGATCCTGCCGGAGAACGACGTCCGGGCCAAGATCAGCCAGGAGTTCTCCAGCCAGGCCGGCCAGTACGACGTCGCCTCCCTGTCCAACTACGAAATCCCCTTCTATTCCGCCAACGGCTGGCTCGCCCCGCTGGACGACGTGGCCAACGACCCTGAGTTTGACCAGGACGACATCCTGCCGGCCTACACTGCGTCGCTCACCGGCGGGGACGGCAAGCTCTACGGTGAACCGTTCTACGGTGAGTCCTCATTTCTGATGTACCGCAAGGACATCCTGGAGGCCAAGGGCCTGAGCATGCCGGAGAAGCCCACCTGGGACGAGGTCGCTGACATAGCGGCGAAGGTCGACGGCGCTGCGCCGGGCATGAAGGGTATCTGCCTGCGCGGCCAGCCGGGCTGGGGTCAGGTCTTCGCGCCGTTGACCACCGTGGTGAACACCTTCGGCGGGACCTGGTTCGATAAGGACTGGAATGCCCAGGTCAATTCTCCGGAGTTCAAGGAAGCGGTGGAGTTCTACGTGGACCTGGTCCGGAAGCACGGTGAGGCGGGCGCCGCGCAGGCCGGGTTCACCGAGTGCCTGAACAACATGAGCCAGTCCAAGGTGGCCATGTGGTACGACGCAACGTCGGCCGCCGGCGCCTTGGAAGCCGAGGACTCCCCGGTGAAGGGCAAGATCGGCTACGCCCAGGCCCCGGTGAAGGAAACCAAGTCCTCCGGCTGGCTGTGGACCTGGTCCTGGGCCATGCAGGCCGCCTCCAAGAAGCAGGACGCTGCCGAGAAATTCATCGCCTGGGCCAGCTCCAAGGACTACGAGCAGCTCGTGGCCTCCGAGCTCGGCTGGGCGAAGGTTCCCTCCGGCAAGCGCATCTCCACCTATGAGAACGCCGAGTTCCAGAAGGCCGCCCCGTTCTTCGAAGCCGAGCGCTTCGCTATTGAGAACGCTGACCCGAAGAACCCCGGCGTGCAGGAACGCCCCGCCGTGGGGATCCAGTTTGTGGGCATTCCCGAGTTCGCTGCCCTGGGGACCAGTGTCTCCCAGGGGGTCAGCTCCGCCATCGCCGGTCAGGGCAGCGTGGCCGACGCGCTGGCCAAAGGCCAGGAAGCCGCCCAAAAGGTCGGCAACAAGTACAAGCAGCCGTAACCGAATTGCAGGAGAATCTCATGACTACCGCAACGGCGCGCATCTCCCGCCCGGGACGCAATGCAGCCGCACCTTCACGAAATGCCCGGTCGCGGGAACGCGCCGCGGCTTGGGCGCGGCGGGCACCGCTGCTGCCGGCCCTGGTCTTCCTCATCCTGGTCACGCAGCTGCCGTTCGTGGTGACGCTGATCATCTCGTTTATGAACTGGAACAGCCTGAGCCCGGACAAAACGGCCTTCGCGGGCCTGGAAAACTATGTCACGGTCCTGACCGACCCGGACCTGCGCCAGGCGATCTTCACCACCATTGTCCTGACCGTCTCGGTGGTCCTGGCGAGCCTGCTCATCGGCCTGGGACTGGCGCTGCTGCTGGATAAGAAGTTCATCGGCCGCGGCCTGGCCCGGACCCTGCTGATCGCACCGTTCCTCGTGGTCCCGGTCGCGGCGGCGCTGATCTGGAAGCATGCGTTACTGAACCCGACCTACGGGCTGATCAACGGGATCCTGACCTGGGTCTGGTCACTGTTCGGCAACGCTGCCGCGCCCCAGCTGGACCTGCTCTCCCAAGCCCCGCTGATGGCCGTGATCGTGTCCCTGGTGTGGCAGTGGACCCCGTTCATGATGCTCATCCTGCTCGCGGGCCTGCAGTCCCGGCCCATGGACACCGTGGAAGCGGCCCAGATGGACGGCGCCACACCCTGGGGCATCTTCCGCCACCTGACCCTGCCGCACCTGCGCCAGTACCTGGAACTTGGGGGACTGCTCGGCGCGATCTACATCGTGCAAAACTTCGACGCGGTCTTCACCCTCACCGCCGGCGGGCTCGGCACCGCGAACCTGCCCTACGCCGTCTATCAGACGTTCTACTTCGCCAACGAATACGGCCTGGCCTCCGCCGCCGGCGTCGTGGTGGTCATCGGCACCATCATCGTGGCGACCTTCGCCCTGCGCACCGTCTTTTCACTCTTCAAGAAGGAGGCAGCACGATGAGCACCCTCACCCCTGCCACGCCCCAAAGCACACCCCCCGGCCCCACCGCCCTTAACACCGGAACCCGGCGCCGCGGCTTTACCTGGTTCGGCTTCAAGATGTCCGGCGGAAAGACCCGCATGGATCCAACCCGGAACAACACCGCCGCCGGCATCGCCGCCTGGCTGCTCGCCCTGCTCTTCGCCACCCCGGTGCTGTGGATGATCCTGACCTCGTTCCACTCCGAAACCGACGCAGCCACCAACCCGCCATCGATCGCCGCGAACCTCACCCTGGACGCCTACAAGGAGTTCTTCGGGGAAACCTCCGGCGTCAGCCCCTGGCCGTCCCTGATCAACTCCGCCACCGCCTCGATCCTCTCCACCATCCTGGTGCTGGCCCTGGCCATCCCGGCTGCGTACGCGCTGTCCATCCGGCCGGTGAAGAAGTGGACGGACGTCATGTTCTTCTTCCTCTCCACGAAAATGATGCCCGTGGTGGCCGCGATCCTGCCGCTGTACCTGTTCGCCCGGACCGTCGGGGCGCTGGATAACATCTGGTTCCTGATCCTGATGTACACCTCCATGAACCTGCCCATCGCGGTATGGATGATGCGCTCCTTCCTCGCCGAAGTCCCCGAGGAAATGCTCGAAGCCGCCCAGATCGACGGCGCCAACCTCCTGCTCATCCTGCGCAAAATCATCGCCCCCGTCGCCATGCCCGGCATCGCCGCCACCGCCCTGATCTGCTTCATCTTCAGCTGGAACGAACTGCTCCTGGCCCGCGTCCTCACCGGCGTCGTCGCCGGCACCGCCCCGGTCTTCCTCACCGGCTTCGTCTCCGGCCAGGGCCTCTTCCTCGCCCAGGTCTGCGCCGCCGCCGTCGTGATCTCCCTGCCCGTGCTGTTCGCCGGCTTCGCCGCCCAGGACAAACTCGTTCAGGGCCTCTCCCTCGGCGCCGTCAAGTAGCCGGTTCTTTCCCCTTCAATTCCCGAGGAATATTTCGATGACAACATCAACCGCACAGTCACCTGCCACCGGCTCCGGACTGCCCGCCACCATGCGCGCCAACATCCTCAAGAGCCAGGGCGACATGGCAATGGAAACCCTGCCCCTCCCGCAGCTCGACCCGGACCAGGTCCTAGTGCAGGTCGCCGCCGTCGGCGTCTGCGGCAGCGACGTCCACTACTACGAACACGGCCGCATCGGTGACTACGTCGTGGACCACCCGCTCATCCTCGGCCACGAACTCTCCGGCCGGATCGCCGCCGTCGGAAGCGCCGTGGATCCTGCCCGCATCGGCAAGCGCGTCGCGGTCGAGCCTCAGCGCCCGTGCCGCACCTGCAAACAGTGCAAAGCCGGACGCTACAACCTCTGCCCGGACATCGAGTTCTACGCCACCCCGCCGATCGACGGCGCGTTCGCGGAATACGTCACCATCCAGTCCGACTTCGCCTACGACATCCCCGACACCGTCAGCGACGAAGCCGCCGCGCTCATCGAACCGCTCTCCGTCGGCCTCTGGGCCTGCGAACGCGCCGGGATCAAGCCCGGCAGCCGAGTGCTGATCGCCGGTGCCGGGCCGATCGGCATCATCGCCGCCCAGGCCGCCCGCGCGTACGGCGCCACCGAGATCCACATCAGCGACATCGCCGAGGACCGGCTCGCGTTCGCCCTCGAACACGGCGCCACCCACGCCCTCAACGCCAGAACCGACAGCGTGGAAGGGCTCGACGTCGATGCCTTCATTGACGCTTCCGGCGCCGCGCAGGCGGTCCGTTCCGGCATCAAAGCCGTCGCACCCGCCGGGAGGGTCATCCTCGTCGGGCTCGGGGCGGACGACGTCGAACTCCCCGTCTCCTACATCCAGAACCGCGAGATCTGGCTCTCCGGCGTCTTCCGCTACACCAACACCTGGCCCCTGGCCATCCAGCTCATCGCCGACGGCAAAGTCGACCTCGACATCCTGGTCACCGGCAAGTTCACCCTCGCCGAATCCGAAGAAGCGCTCAAGGCCGGTAAACAGCCCCGACAGCTCAAAGCCGTCGTCTACCCGGGCCGCTGATGAAGGTCGGAGAGACTGTGCTGCCGGGGTCCCAGGTCCTCCTTGCCCCGCAAGTTCAGCAGGCAGTTGCTGAGCTTCGGCTCCGTGCCACGGCTTCGACCCGAACGATCCTCGGCATCAGCGGGGCCCCGGGGTCAGGGAAGTCGACCTTCGCAGCGCTCCCGGGCGAGCTTCTGGGCCCGGCCGTTGCCGTTGTAGTTCCGATGGACGGCTTCCACCTTAGTAACGCCGTCCTCGACGGACATTCGTTGCGGGAGCGTAAGGGCGCCATCGACACTTTCGATGTCGGCGGTTACGTTTCGCTGCTTAAGCGTCTGGCACGGTGCGCCGAGCCGGTCGTCTACGCACCGGATTTCAGCCGCTCACTGGACGAACCAGTGGCCGCGTCCATCGCAGTTCCCGCAAGTATCCCGCTCGTCATCACGGAAGGAAACTACCTGCTGGCGAACAGTCTTGGTTGGGAGGACGTCCGGGAACACCTGGACGAAGTGTGGTTCCTGGAAAGCCCCGAAGCGCTGCGCCCCACCCGACTGATGGAACGGCACATGCTGTTCGGTAAGGACCGCGCCAGCGCCGAAAGGTGGACGAACGGAACTGACCAAACCAACGCCGAGTTCATCCAGGCCACCCGGGACAGGGCGGACAGAATCATCTCCTGGTCCTGACCCCGAAATATTGCAAGGAAGCAATTATGCAATCGCAAGACTTGGTACCCGAACCCCATGCCGCCACCGGGGGCACAGTCCTGACTGTAATCGGCGAGTCCCTCGTTGACATCATCAGCGACCCGCGCCTGGCGGCGCCCACCAAGGCGCACCCGGGAGGCAGCCCCCTGAATGTTGCTGTGGGGGCCGCGCGGCTAGACTTGCCGGCGAACCTGGTAACGCATTACGCCGATGACCGGTACGGGCTCATGATTGAAGAGCACCTGCAGTCCAACGGCGTCACCGCGATCAGAGGCGGCGCATCACCGACATCAACGGCGACCGCCGCGCTCGGTTCCGACGGGGCAGCCACCTATGCTTTCGACATTAGCTGGGACCTCAACGGCGCTTCCCTGCCTGCCCTCGCCGCCGTCCAGGGTTCCACGCACGTGCACACGGGATCGATCGCTACCGTCCTGTCACCGGGGGACCAGGCTGCCCTTGCCTTGGTGGAGGCAGCGCGGGAGCAGGCGACCATCAGCTACGACCCCAACTGCCGGCCGGCGATCAGCCCCGATGCAGCCGCTGCCCGGGCACAGGCGGAACGCTTCGTGACTGTCAGCGACATCGTCAAGGCCAGCGATGAAGACCTGGCATGGCTTTACCCTGGCCGCGCCCCGGAGGACACCCTGCAAGCCTGGCTGGAGCTCGGTCCGGCCATCGTTGCCCTGACACGTGGTGCCTCCGGCCCGGTCATCCTCGCCAGTCAAGGCAGGGTGGAGATGGCAGCCGAAGCGATCACGGTGGCGGACACCGTGGGCGCCGGCGACTCGTTCATGGCCGCCCTCATCTCCGGCCTCGCGCAGCTCGAAGCGCTCGGGGCTCGAGGAAGGCAACGGCTGCGAACACTGGCCCTTGATGAAATTCACGTCCTGGCTGCGTACGCCAACCGCGCCGCGGGAATCACCTGCTCCAGGCCGGGGGCAAACCCTCCCACGTCCGCTGAGCTTGGCCCGCTGCCAGTCCCTTCGACGGCGAAGGACCGCTGATCGTGCAAAAACTCAGCGGCACTACGGTTTCGGCCGCCCCGCCTGCCCTCGCCACACCCAGCTAGGACCGCACCGGCCTGACTGCGGGCATCGTGCATTCGGTGTGGGCGGTTGCCGCAGGGCCCATCAGGCCATGTATCTGGACCGGCTAATGAATGCCGGAAAGGCCCACGACTGGGCAATTTGCGGGGTCGGTGTCCTGCCGGGCGACGCCCGCATGAAGCAGGTCATGGACGACCAGGACCGTTCCCCCTCAGCCTACGGCGATTTTCTCGGCCAGTTCGGCAGGAACGGTTGGGGCAATCAAGGCCCTGCGTGAGACCGGCATGAACGGCTCAATCGCACTCATCGGCTTTGACGACTTTGCTGCTGCTGACCTTGTTGACCCTGGAGTTACGGTCATGGCACAGGACGCGGAAGCGATCGGACGAATCGCGGCAGAAAGGCTGTTTGCAAGGATGGACGGATGCGCCGAAGAACCCGAAACACACCGGGTCCCGGCAACACTGAAAGAACGTGGCAGCGGGGAAATCCGTCCGGCATCCTGACGCCAGGACATGGCCCGGGGCAAACGAACGGTCGCCCGGGACGATGCCCATCGTCTGCGGCCAACGCTGCTGCATGGATTTAATCGTGGTGACGGCTGGTGTAGTGTGCGATGCTGGTAGCGCCGGGTCCTAACCGCCGGCGACACTCTGGTGGAGTGACTGAATGGCCCCGGGAGGTTGCCGGGGCCATTCGTTTTCGTCTGAGGCGCTCTCGTGGGCGGGAGCCTGTGTAGTCTAGGCGGTTACGAGTCCGGGGGAGATAGGCGCCCGGAATAGGCGCGGAGCGGCCAGCGCCGCCAGCGGGAGTAGATCGCCCCCGAGGGGGATTCTAGCTGTGGCTAAATGGTGCAGCGGTCAGGGGCTTCTAGCACCGTCATGGTCCTCGTCCCGGTAGAGGCTCTGACGACGAGCTCGGTTTCGACCAGGGTGGTGGGGGATGAGGGAGGATTCCCTTGAATCATTTGTATGAGCGAGGCCGGTGCGGTCGTGCCGCCTTGCCTTCCCTGTGCCCGGGCGGTGGTGAGTGAGGGAGTAGTGAAAGCCGCGCCGATAATGTCGCCGAATCCAACGATGCTGATGCGATCGGGCACGGTGAGGGACGCGGCCTGAAGTTCACCCAGGAGACCGACGGCCAGCAGGTCGTTGTACGCCAGGACGGGTGTTGCGCCGCTGCCGAGAACCTCGCGTGCCGTCCACCGTCCTTCTTCGGCTGTCGGTTCCGTTGATGCTATCCGGACGGTTTCAAGGCTGGGCCACTGACATGCGGCTTGGATTTCTTCCCACATCCGGAATGACATCTATCCCTCTTGCAGTCCGGCAAGAAAGGCGATCTTCCCGTGGCCGCTGGCGCGGACGTGGCGGACCGCTGCGCCTATGCCCCTTTTAAGGTCCGGCACCACACTGGGATGCCTTCAATCTCGCAGTTGACAAGGACAACCGGTTTCTGACTTGCCAGTCCGCGGAGGCAGCCCTCTCCGCCCGCTGGAGGAACCAGAATGATCCCGTCCAGCGCTGCGGTCCGAGCGGCCGCCGTTTCCCTGCCGGAGATTTCGAATCCTCTGGTGAGCATCAGAGCGTATCCGTTGTTATCTGCCGTTGCTTCTACGCCGCGGATGATGTCCATGCATGAGGGATCAGCGAGATCAGCAAGGATCAAGCCGAGGGTGCCGGTCCCGTCTGAGGTGGGAAAGGGCCTCACGCCCGGTAGCCAAGTTGGGCAGCGACGTTCTTTATGTGTGGACGGGTAGCGTCGCTAACCCTGCTGTTTGTACCCAAGGCCCGTGAGACCGCGGACGGGTGAACTCCGGCCGCTTTGGCGACCTGATAGATCGTGGTGGCAGATTTGATGCCATCATCTTTTCTTTGGACACCCCGGCTACTACCGGTTGCTGCCCTGCAGTCGTTGACGTGCTTCCGGTCATGACGGGGGATGAAGCGACACAGTACTGGCATGCTTCCTTCCGGTGCCAATAAAGCGCCTCATGTTCCTGTGTGCCCAGGCGCGGCAGCCTTATTCAGCTTGGTCAGGGCGTCCCTGACCACCTGTTGCACGGGGGAGTCGATGTCCACGACAACGCCGGGCTCATCCTCTTCCAGTGGTTCCAGGGTTGCCAGCTGCGATTCGAGCAGGGCCGCGGGCATGAAGTGGCCGCTGCGGCCCTCCAGCCGGGAGCCCAGCACTTCCCTGCTGCCGTGCAGGTGCAGGAACACGGTGTCGGGGGCCTGGGCGCGGATAGCGTTCCGGTATCTCCGACGCAGGGCGGAACAGGCGAGGACCAGGCCGTCCGGGCCGGCTGCTGCCAGTTCACTGCCCACGATCGCGAGCCAGGGCCAGCGGTCCTCGTCTGTCAGCGGCGTGCCGACGGCCATCTTGGCGACGTTCTCCACGGGGTGGAGGGTATCGCCGTCGAGGAAACGGACACCGAGTTCGCGGGCCACGAGGTCACCGATGGTGGTTTTGCCGCAGCCGGACACGCCCATGACGATCACACGGGGGCCGGCGGCGGCACTCGGCGCGGAGTGCGCTGCAGCGCTGGGAGCGTTGTTGTGCATCACCAGTCGTGGACCGTTCCGTCGATGAGGCGGTTGTAGGGCAGGTAGGCCTGCTGGTAGGGGTATGCCGCCGCGGCTTCTTCGTTGAACTCGACGCCGATGCCGGGCTTGTCCCCGGGGTGCAGGTACCCGTCGGTGAAGGTCATGGACTGCTCGAAGACCTCGTTCGTGGCGGCCGAGTGCTGCATGTATTCCTGGATGCCGTAGTTATGGATCGCCAGGCCCACATGCAGCTGCGCGGCGAACCCGACCGGGGAGATGTCCGTGGGGCCGTGGAAGCCGGATTTGATCTGGTACTGCGCGGCGAAGTCCATGACCTTCTTCAGTGGCGAGATCCCGCCAAAGTGCGTGGACGCCGCTCGCACGTAGTCGATGAGCTGTTCCTTGATGATCGTCTGGTAGTCCCACACCGTGTTGAAGATCTCGCCGATCGCCAGCGGGGTGGTGGTGTGCTGGCGGACCAGGCGCAGGGCCTCCTGGTTCTCGGCAGGGGTGCAGTCCTCCAGCCAGAACAGGTCATACGGCTCCAGTGATTTGCCGAGCTTCGCGGCCTGGATCGGCGTCATCCGGTGGTGGCCGTCGTGCAGCAGCGGGATTTCCGGGCCGAACTCGTTCCGGACCGCTTCGAAGACGGTGGGCAGGTGGCGGAGGTAGGCACGGGTGTCCCAGTCCTCTTCCAGCGGGAAGGCTCCGCGGCCGGCGGGTTCGTAGTCGTAGCGCTCCCCGGAGGCCTGCGCCTGGGCGGCCACCCCGTAGACGGCTTTGATGCCCGGGACGGCAGTCTGGATCCGGATGGACTTGTACCCCAGTTCCAGGTGCTCCCGGACCGAATCAAACAGCGACGGCAGGTTTGAACCCGAGGCGTGGCCGTACGCCCGCAGCCCGTTCCGGGACGCCCCGCCCAGGAGCTGGTAGACCGGCATGCCGGCCATTTTGCCCTTGATGTCCCACAGGGCCATGTCCACGGCGGCGATCGCCGCCATGGTCACCGGCCCGCGGCGCCAGTACGAGGAGCGGTACAGGAACTGCCAAGTGTCCTCGATCCGGTGCGGGTCCTTGCCGATCAGCAGCTGCGCCACGTGCTCCTTCAGGTACGCGGCGACCGCGAGCTCACGCCCGTTCAACGTGGCGTCCCCGATCCCGGTCACACCGTCCTCGGTGGTGATCCGAAGCGTGACGAAGTTACGGGAGGGACTGGTCACGAAGACTTCCGCGGCAACAATTTTCATGGTGGTTCCTTTCAAGGGTGCTGGTCCTGCTGGTCCAAGGGTTCAGTTGAGCGAGATCGGGAGGGGCGGTGCGCTGGGTGCACGGTGTGCAGCGGGTCCGGTCCAGGCTCAGGCTCGTAGTGATTTGGCGAGTTCTTCGATGTGGTTCAGTGTGGAGGTGTCATCTGAAAGTTGAGCGTCGATGGCTGCAATGAGTGCTGCGGTGCGCTGTCTTCCGTTCAGCTGCAGGGCCTGCTGGATGTCGGTCATTGCGGGGTCCTGGATTTCTTGGGCGTTTTGAGCCCATGTGAGCCATGCGGCGAAGATGCGCGCCGCTCCCGTGGCCGGCCTTCCGGCGGCCAGTTCTGCTGTCAGTACCGGCAGTGCGCGCATCCTGAGCTTGGTGGTGCCGTCAGCGGCGATCTGGTTCAGGTGGTGGCTGATTCGTTTGTTGCTGAATCTTTCCAGGAGTGCATTCCGGTAGGTGGGGATGTCCAGACCCTCCGCGGGGAGATTTCGTTCGGCTTCGTCCCAAAACTCCTGGACCCATTGGGCGCAGAGAGGGTCGGAGAGGGCCTCGGCGACGGTGTTGTGCCCGCGTTGGAGTCCTGTGTAGGCGAGGAGGGAGTGTGCACCGTTGAGGAGCCACAGTTTGCGGTTTTCGTACGGTTCTATGTCGTCAACGAAAACGGCGCCTGCATCCTCCCAGCGGGGTCTGCCGGCAGGGAAGCTGCCGCTGAGGATCCAGTTGGTGAACGGTTCTGTGACCACGGGGGAGTGGTCTTCGAGGCCGGAGTGTTCACGCACCAGATGCAGTTCTTCGGTAGTGGTGCGGGGTGTGATGCGGTCCACGGACGTTCCCACGAAGCTGACATTCTCCAGGATCCAGGAAGCCAGGAGGGGATCTGCGGCCCCTGCCATTCCTGACACGGCGTTGCGGGTTGCTGCGGCGTTGGCGGCGAGATTGTCGCAGGAAACTATGGCGACCTTTCCGGCGGCGGCATTTCTGCGCGCGCGCAGGCCGTGGACCAGGCGGCCGATGGGGGTGGCTGGGGCCGCCTTATGGGGGTCATCGGTTTCGCGCAGTGTCCCGATGTCCGCCTGCACGGCGGGATGATGAAGGTCCAGCGTCCCGTCCGGCAGGAGGTGGTAGCCGGCTTCGGTGATTGTCAGGGTAACGATTGCTGTTGTTTCCGCGCTCAGGAGCTCCTTGAGGCGGGCCAGGTCGGCGCCGTCCCGGGCCTCCACGATGGAGGAGATGATGTGGAAGGTGTCCTCGGTGGCGGAGCGGACAATGAGGGTGTACAGGCCGTCCTGTGCTGACAGGACAGTGGCCGCGGCCGCGCTGCGGCCGGTGAACGCTGCAATGCCCCATTGGGCTTCGGGGTCAGCTTTCCACGTGTACCAGGCCTGGTGTGCCCGGTGAAACGCCCCGAGGCCTATGTGGACCATGCGGACGGGAGGGCGCTGGGGAAGTTGGATGGTCTGCGCAGAGAGCAGGTTCTTGGTTCGCAGTTGGGTCTCCACGGTCGTTGTTCCCTTCGATTCATTGATATGCAAGGCATTGTTGCGCTGCTGAGGCCCCGCAGGCGTCATGATCCTGCCTCGCCGGTCATGGCCGCGCCCCAGGCCGGTGATTCCGTGGTGGGCTGTGAAGGCATTAGGGAACGCGGTTGGCGTGATGGCCCGCGGCGTGGACGCTGTGATCGGGGGCGCTGATGCCTTCTTCATCCAAGGGGTTGATGGCCAGCAGAACCTTGCTGGACTGGCCCGGCAACGCCGCCAGTTCGAAGGCACGGCTGAAGTCACGCCAGTCGATGATGTGGGAGATGATCGGAGTCAGGTCCAGTTCCCCGGTAGCCAGGGCATTCACAACGTCATCGAACTCATCCAGGAAACGGTATGACCCGCTGACCCGCAGTTCCTTGGTAATCGCCCGGGACGCCGGAAAGGGAATGTCTCCGACTCTTTGGTTCCCGACCATCACGACGTCGCCGCCGCCACGTGTGGCATCGACGGCGAAGGAAAGCCCGGCCGCTGTGCCTGAGCATTCAAACGTCACATCAAAGTCAGCGTCTGCTTCTTCTCTGTTCGGTGTTCCCGGGTTGATGGTGCGATGAGCGCCCATGCGGCGTGCTGTTTCCAGGGGTTGTGCATGAAGGTCGCTGACCACGATCTGGCCGGCTCCCCGCAGTCTGAGAACGGCGACGACCGCCAGTCCAATTGGCCCGGCCCCAATGACCAGGACGCGCTTGTTTGCGATGGATCCTGCCCGGATCACTGCGTGCCATGCCACGCTGGCCGGTTCTGCCAGCGCAAAATGTTCCAAAGGAACCCCTTCAGGCAGGGGACGTACGCTGTCGCGGGGGACCACCATCAGGCTGGCAAAACCGCCGTGGGTGTGGGGGCGGTGTGCTGCGCTTCCCAGGTACCGTCCGCTCAGGCAGAGATGACGGCGCCCTGCCGTGCACTGCCGGCAACTTCCGCAGGACGTCGCCGGGTGAATGGCCACGGGGGTTCCTTCTGCGGCGCCGGCTCCGTCGGCGGCCTCTTGCCTGACTACACCTACGACCTCGTGCCCAAGAATCATGGGATCCTGCAGGACCGAGGTGCCTGAAGAACCGTGCTTCCAGTAATGCAGGTCGCTCCCGCAGATTCCGCCCAGCTTGATCTCTACGATGAGTTCGTTCTCGGCCGGGGCCGGGAGAGGGCGGACTTCGAGGTCGAGCTGGCCCGGACCTCTGATAACAAGCGCATTGCTCATGTGGGGCATGGTTCTTCCTCTGTGGCATCTTCGCCAGTCGTTTCGGATGGACTTCAATAACTCTATAGACAATATGGCAAAAGTCTATAGAGTATTGGGCATAGCCAATTTTCGACGGCTATCCACGCTTAGACTCAATGAAGATGTCCATTGCGTCTCATGCTCAGCCAAGGAGGCCTGAGGTAGTGCAGAACCACAAGAAATCAGCAGTTACAGGAATTGTGCTCATTGCAGGGGCAGCTCTTGCCCTCAGCGGGTGCTCCCCGCAGAGCCAAGCCGGGCAGGAAACTGGAGCAACTTCGCTCGATCAGGTGTCCGTTGCCCTCGTACCGGGAGGCGCGCACCCGTACTTCCAGCCATGGAAGCAGGGAGGCGAGGCGGCGGTGAAGGACTTTGGTATCGGCAAGGTGACCTTCAACGAAACCGGCGAATGGGACCAAACCAAACAGAACTCCGCCATTGACTCACTCGGCGCCCAGGGCTACAACGCGTTCGGTGTGTTCGGGGTCTCCGCAACCGATATCGACAGCACTTTTAAGGACCTGAAACAGCAGGGCTTCGCCGTTGGTGCTCTGGCTGCCTGCCCCGCCGGGGATACTAACAGCGCAGACTTTTGCCTCAGCACGGACACCGGAACGGCCGCCTATAAGGCCGCAAAGGCCGCCATTGATGCGATGGGCGGTTCAGGAAACCTTGTCCACCTGACCGGTAACGCGGTCGACACGAACACCCAGCGTCGCATCACCGGAGTCCAGAAAGCCGTCGACGAAACCAACGGCGGGGTGAAACTGCTGACCACAGTCACGGACATCGACAAGGATCTCCAGAGTGCTCAGAAGGCCGTCAGCGACCTCCTGGCAACGAGGGGATCCGAAATCGACGGCATGGTCACCACCGCAGGCAACCCGGCCGTGGCTGCCACCCAGGGCGTCGCGGACGCGAAGCTGCCGATCAAGGTGATTGCGACCGACAATGACCCCATTGTTGTGCGCGCGGTCAAGGACGGGACCATCGCCGGGACCGTGGTGCAGAACCCGTACGGCCAGGGATACGTCGGAACCTGGGCCCTGGCCAATCTTCAGGCCGGAATCTGCGAGCCGGCTGAACCCGGTTTCTCCATCGACTCAGGCTCTTTCCTCGTTACCAAAAAGAACGTGGAAACCTACGACCAGGAGCGCCTGGCAAAAACAAAGGAGCTCCTCAACGAGTTCCAGACGAAGCTGTTCAACTGCAAGAAGTGACGCAGCCGGGGACTCTGCACCCAGTGCAGAGTCCCCGGGCCGCTTCGGACATACGTGAAGAAATGAGCCATCGATGACGATCGCAGAAAAAAAACCCGCACTGCGCGCCGTGACTCCAAACCGTCCCGGGCGATCACCGCTCCAACTACTCACCAGCCAACGCACCCTGCTGGCCTTGCTGACCGCAGCCCTTTTCATCGGGTTCGGCCTCATGAATCCGCAGTTCTTCAATGAAAGGTTCGTTGTTTTTCCCCTGCTTCGCGATGCCTCAGTCTTCGCTGTCGTGGGGCTGGCCCAAATGTGCGTTCTGTCCATCGGGCAGATGAACCTGGCCGTTGGCCGCATGGCGGCGGTGGGTGCCATGGCTTCCGGGGCCTGCTACCAGTTCCTGGGGATGTCTCTGCTTTCCGGCGCGGTTGTCGGCATGGTCGTGGGAGGACTGCTTGGCCTGCTCGCCGGCTGGATCATCGTCAGGTCCCATGTGAACGCATTCGTGGTCACCCTGGCCCTGGACTTCGCCCTGCTGGGCCTGGTGACCCTGGTGTACACCGCACTGACA
The DNA here is from genome assembly GCF_054130535.1 of Arthrobacter sp. D1-17. NCBI lineage: Bacteria > Bacillati > Actinomycetota > Actinomycetes > Micrococcales > Micrococcaceae > Arthrobacter > Arthrobacter sp. D1-17. The sequence continues at coordinate 374,440 of NZ_CP096382.1, forward strand.
GAAAACGCGGCGTTCAGCACAAAACCTGAAGGCATGGACGTATTCCGGAACGGTTCTTTCGCTGACATTTGCGCCTTCGGCTACTGCGGACCCCGGGCCATTCCCTTGCTCGCCATTCCCGCGCTGCTGGCCGTCCTGCTCATGCACCATCTCTACGTCCGGTCACGGATAGGCAGGGAAATCCTCGCCACCGGAGCCAACCTCAGAGCAAGCGAACTCTCCGGCATCCCGGCCGGCAAGCGGATCCTGCTCGCCCACGCCCTCTCGGGCATCCTCGCCGCCCTGGCCGGGATCATGCTGGCCACCACCACCGGATCCTTCTCAGCGGCCATTGGCTCCGAATTCATGATCCCCTCATTCCTCGGCCCGGTTCTGGGCGGAACTCTGCTCATCGGCGGCGTCGTCTCCGTGATAGGAACCGTGCTCGGCACGTTACTGACGCTGGTGATCCGCATGGGACTCAGTGTCGCCGGAGCAGGACTGGACACACTCAACATCGCGCTGGGCAGTGTTCTGCTGCTGGCACTTTCAGTGCAGCGCTTCCAGCGCATCCGCCGGAGGAAGAAAGACAAGGAAGCCGCCGCATGAAAAACCTGATCTCCAAACTCCCGATTCACGGCTCAGAAGGCACCCTGACCCTGATCGTCTGCGTAGGCTTCCTCATCCTGGGCATCTCCTCGGGCGGCAGCCTCTTCAGCCAGCAGGGGCTGCTGAGCTTCCTGGCATACCTCTCGGTGCCCATCCTCATCGGACTCTCCCAGATGACGGTGCTGGCCGTGGGCCAGCTGAACCTGGCCATCGGCGCAATGGGGGGCGCCGTCTGCGGACTCATGGCAGTGCTGATGGCCGACGGCGCAGTCCCGGTCTGGGCCGCACTGCTCATCGGACTGGCCACCGCGACAATCATCGGCGCAATCAACGGCCTTCTTGTCATCATCACCGGCCTCCACGGCTTCATCGTCACCCTCGGAACGATGACCATCCTGCTGGGCGTCCAATTCTCCCTCGTACGGTCCTTCACGATCGATGCCTACTCCGACTCGCTAAAATCCTTTGGACGCGAGAATATTGCGGGAATTCCCTGGCTCTTTCTGGCCACGATCGCAGTAAGTATCCTCGTCTACTTTTTCTTCTCCCGCTCCGTAGCGGGCAGAAATCTCCTGGCAACCGGGGGAAGTGAAGTAGCAGCCCGCCTCTCAGGCATATCCAACGCCCGGTCCATGATCCTGGCCTACACCGTCTCGGGATTTCTGACCGGACTGGCCGCCCTGGCGACCATGGCATCCCTGACGGGAATCAACCGCTCAATCGGCGTGGACTGGCTGCTGCCAAGCTTCGCCGCCCCCATCATTGCCGGGGTCCTGCTCACCGGCGGATCCGTCGCCATCTACGGAACAATCATCGCCGCGTGCCTGCTCCGGATCGTGGACGTCGCCCGCGCGCAGTTCCTGCTTGATCCAAGCTGGACCAGCTTCGTCATCGGGGCCGTCGTTCTCTCCACAGTCGCCATCAGCGAATACCGCAAGCGCCGCGCAGCATCCGTCATGCAGAAAAGAGAGGGACTGGCAGCATGAAAAACCGCCTCACCGCCACAGGGCTGACCAAGGAATACCCTGGAGTAAAAGCGCTCTCCGCCGCCCGGCTCACCTTGCAAGAAGGCAGCATTCATGCCCTGCTCGGAGAAAACGGAGCCGGAAAGTCGACGCTGGTAAAAATCCTCACCGGCGTGCACTCACCGGACGCCGGCACGCTACTCGTGGACGACGCCGAAAGGCACTTCGGCAGCCCCATCGACGCCGCGAGGGCAGGGATCGGCGTCGTCCACCAGGAAAGGAACGTCGTTCCACTGTTCTCGGTCGCGGAAAACATCACGCTGCAGGACCCGCCGTCCCGAAGGGGACTGATCGACCAACAGCGCAGGGCCGAAATCGTGCAGAACGTCCTGGAAACTCTGGAATTCGATGTCAACCCTGCGACTCCTGTTTCCGAATTGTCCGTCGCCCAGATCCAGCTGGTCGAAATCGGCAAAGCCCTCGCGCTGAACTCCAGGGTGCTGATCCTGGACGAACCGACAGCGTCCCTGACGGACAACGAAACGAGCAGGCTTTTCACCGTGCTGAGGAGACTGCGCGATGCAGGAACGGCGATCGTGTTCGTCAGCCACAAGCTGGAAGAGGTCTTTGACCTCTGCGACACAGTCACCATCCTCCGGGACGGCGTGACCGTCGTCGAATCAGAACCGCTCGCCAACTACACCCAGCGCGACATCGTCAACCTGATGGTCGGGCGCATCCTCGCCGAGCGGGACGTCCGGCTTCGCGTTATTGAGCGGACCGGCACTCCAAAGCTCGCCGTGCGGGACCTCTCCACCGACCTCGGACACACCAACATTTCCTTCGAGGTGTACCCGGGCGAAGTCCTCGGTCTCTACGGACTCGTCGGGGCCGGCCGCAGCGAACTGGCCCGCTCCATCCTGGGGCTGAACAAGGTGACCGGAGGCGAGATTCTCCTCAACGGCCGGCCAGTCACCATCGGCAGCATGGGCGAAGCCCTCCACCGCTACCGCATGGGGTACGTGACGGAGGACCGGAAGGGCGAGGGCCTTTTCCTGGACATGACCGTGCGGTACAACGTCGCCGCTACTATCTGGCGCCGCATCTCAGGCTGGTTCGGCGTCAAAACACGGCTCGAAGAAGAAGCCGCCGCGAAGGCAATCAAGAACCTCAGCATCAAAGTTTCCTCCGACCAACAACTGGTGGGCCAGCTCTCGGGCGGCAACCAGCAAAAAGTCAGTCTCTCCAAGTGGCTCGCCGCGAACACAGACGTGCTCATCATTGACGAGCCCACCGTCGGCGTGGATGTCCGGACAAAGGAAGATTTCCAGGAACTTATCCTCGACCTCGCGGACTCAGGCCTGACGATACTACTGATTGACAGCGATCTTCCGGAGATGATCAACCTGGCAGACCGCATAGCCGTTGTCCATGACTACCGGCTGGTCAACATCGTCGATAACACCAAGAACTACGCGGACGTCAGCGCAACGGTGATCCGCAGCATCCACGACTCCTCGGTGGCAGCATGAGGATCGACGCCCACCACCACGTCTGGACCCTTGCCGATCACCCCCAGACGTGGATGACCCCCGTGCAGGCAGAGACCATCGGCCGTGACTTCACACTCCAGGACTGGGCGGATGCCGCCAGCCCGTCGGGCATAAGCCACTCTGTCGTTGTGCAGACCGTGGAAGACGCGACCGAGACACTTGGGCTGCTCGCCCTGGCAAGGGAATCATCGACCGTGCTCGGTGTCGCGGGTTGGATCGACGCTGGAACCAACCCGGAAGGGCAGCTGGACCGGGTGCTGGATCATCCCGGCAGCGAAAAGCTCGTGTCCGTGCGCGATCTTACGGAGTACCGGCGAGACCTCGCGTGGCTGGCAGGGGAGGAGGCTGCCCGGTTTTTCAAGGCAGCAGGAAAAGCCGCCCTCTCCGTGGACCTCCTGATCAGACCGGAGCACCTGCCTGCCGCCGCGCAGGCGGTGGCAGCCCATCCCGCGGTCCGATTCATAGTCAACCATCTGGGTAAGCCGGATCTCGATGTGACGCCCGCTGCTGACTGGGGCCGAAGCATGTCAACGATTGCTGGCTCGCCCAACGCGGCAATCAAGGTCTCCGGGTTCGCCACGCTCGCACACGACTTCAGCACAGTAAAGGCCCGCCTGCCCGAATATGTGGACGAATGCCTGCGCCTCTTCGGTCCGGACAGGATGATGTTCGGCAGTGACTGGCCCGTCTCACTCATGGGCGCCTCCTACGCTGATCTCGTAGCCGCCCTCCAGGCGGCGGTAGCGAGCCTCAGCCGAAGCGAACAGGAATCAATCTGGCACAGCACGGCATCCCGCTGGTACGGGCTACAGGTGAAAGAGGGAATCAAGTGAAAACACGCACGACCCGCGGCGGCCTCAGACTCACGGAAGTCGGACTGGGTACATCCCAGCTCGGCAACCTGTACACGGAAACCAGCGACGAAGACGCCGCAGAAGTGATCAGTACCGCCTGGCGCGGGGGAGTGCGCTATTTCGACACCGCCCCGCACTACGGCCTGGGCCTTTCCGAGCGGCGGCTGGGTTCACTCCTGCAGCCGTACCCGCGGGATGAATACGTACTCTCCACCAAAGTTGGTCGGCTGCTCACCCCCCATGTCGGAGGAGCGGGCAAGCAGGACACAGAGGGATTTGCTGTCCCGGCAACTCACGTCCGGCAATGGGATCTCAGCAGGGACGGCATCAGGCGCTCCATTGAAGAAAGCCTGATCCGCCTTGGCCTCGACAGGATTGATATCGCATATCTGCACGACCCCGACGGCAGAGAAGAAGAAGCGATCCGCACCGCGCTGCCTGCCCTGATCGAACTGCGTGATGAGGGCATCCTCCGAGCTGTCGGGGCCGGGATGAACCATGCACCTCCCCTCACCCGGTTCGTGAAGGAGACTGACATCGATATCGTCATGGTCGCCGGAAAATTGACCCTGCTGGACAAGTCAGCGGCCGATGAACTGGTCCCTGCGGCGATGGAGCACGGCGTCAGCATTGTGGCGGCAGGTGTCTATAACTCCGGAATCCTGGCAACCCGGCGGCCAAAGGCGGATGCACGCTTCGACTACGTGCAGGCAGATCAGGAGCTGATTTCCCTGGCTTGTGAAATGGCCGATGTGTGTGAGGCGAACGGGGTGGAACTCCCGGCGGCAGCCTTGCAGTTCCCTCTCGGGCAACCGGCTGTCGCCTCCGTTGTCGTGGGAGCCAGAAACGGCGCGCAGGTCAGCAGTGCCTTGGACCGCTACAAGACGGAAATCCCCGAACGGCTCTGGCGGATGCTCGCAGGTAAGGATCTGGCGCGCCGCTAGGATTGAGGCGAGTGGCGGTTGGACCCGCAGACGTCGAATGAGTATAAACATAGGTTCAATTGCAGCGGAGAAGGAAAATGTCCAGCAGTCCCGAAGTAGAAGCGAGAACACCCGACACGGCCCCCATGTTCAAGAAGAACGTGCTGGCGGACGATGTTTACGAGCACTTCAAATCCCTGATCATGGACCACTCCCTGGAACCGGAGACCTCCCTCAAGATCGAGATTCTCGCCCGGGAGCTGGGTGTTTCCCCTACCCCTGTGCGGGAGGCGCTTCTCCGCCTGGAGACCGACTCACTGGTCACGAAGCGCGGCAACCGCTATTTCACCAATCCCGTCATTAACCGTGCAGAATTTGAAGACCTCTGGGAATTCCGGCTCTGCATTGAACCATGGGCAGCCGCCCTTGCCGCCCGCCGTGCCACGCAGGCGGACATCGACCGCCTACGGAAAGAAGTCGAGCACCCGGCTGGCATCGGCAAGGCAATGGACTTCAGCAAGTACAAGGCAATGCAAGAACACGACCAACGTTTCCACAGCCTGATATTCCAAATTGCAGGCAACGACTCAGCCAGTGACGCCTTCACGCGCGCCCACGTCCACTTGAGAACATTCCGCATCCTGTACGCATCCCAACTCGGCCACGCTGCCGTGGACGAGCACGGCGCCATAGCAGAAGCGATATCAATCAAAGACCCTGTCGCCAGCCAGACAGCGATGAGGGAGCATCTCGAACATTCGCTCGAGCGCCTTCGCCCATTCGTCAAAGATTAGGTGCTCCAGATTTCCCAGTACACTCCTGGCGCGGCTCTTGTGACGGACCTGCGCCGACGGTTCGCCAACTAGACTGGCATCCCATAAGTGAGTAGGAAGCGAAACTCACCTATTCCCATGCCCTTGGAGCGCCGATAACCGTGTTGTTTCCCTAGCTGATGCCGTAATCGCTGGCGAGGATGATTTGGGAATTCCACGGGCCGCCCGCTGGACCAGGTCGGCCGCCCGTTCCGGTAAAGGGTCTTTTTCCGTCCCCGGTAGACGCCCCGCTGCTTCGCCCGTGCGATGCCTTCCGCTGCCGCTCCCGGAGGGAGCGTTCGAAATCAGCGAAGGCACCCACCACGGAGAGCACGCGGATGGCCATAGGGGAGTCCTCCCCGGTAAAGACCAGACTTTCCCTTGATGAACTCCGCCCGCACGCCCTTACGCGTGAAACCCTGGATCAGTGACCGCAGGTCATGCAGGTTTCGGACGAGCCGGTCCAAGCTGGGCAGCACAATCGTGTCCGCTGTCCCGCCACCGATGCCTCCAAACGCGTCGACCTGTCAGCTACGTTCTAGGGCCTCCCAGAAGAACGTCAAGACTCGGGACCTTCCGTTGTCAGATTGGGGTGTGCTCCAACTAGGCGCATTCCGGCCGTGCCGTGTTTTCGAAAATTTGTTTACAGGTTCATTACTAAGAGGCCGGGTTCGATATTGATTGACCAGCAGTGCAAGCGAAGCGCGGATCCGAGCCAGGGAAGTTGCTCATTGGAACCTGCAGCCGGGATCAGACTCGGTGCCGCTAGGCAGCACGCGTTTCTCCATCTTCCAGTGGCCGTGGCCGGGAATGCCGAACGGCTTGACAGCGGGCACATGCCTGCGGGATTTTTCCTTCCCTCACTGTGACCATTACACGCGGCCCAGGGCGTCGATGTCTTCGAGGAAGTCCTGGTGGACTTCCTCGCTGACGGTGGTGCGGGTTTCGGCGATGGCGTCGAGGTAATCCTGGGTGGCGGGGCCTTTTCGGACCGCCTCCCGGACGGAAAGCTGACCTGCGGAGGCCAGCCCGCCGTCGTCGTACACTGCTTTTTCCAGGGCGCGCTGGGAGGCGCTGCGGGCGGCGTACTCGATGTCGGCGGGGGAGAAGCCCTGGGTGTGCTCCACCAGCAGGTCAACATCAACGGCGTCCAGAACGGGGGCGGGGATGAAGCGCTGCCACATCGCTTCGCGGGCCTGCCGGTCGGGAAGGCCGATGGGGATGACGTAGTCGAACCGGCCGTGGCGCAGGAAGGCGGTGTCCAGGGCGCGGATGAAGTTGGTGGCGCAGACAAGCAGGCGGCCGGGCTGTTCGCGGAAGGCAGGGATGATCTTGAGCAGTTCGTTGGTGACGCCCTGCAGCGGTGACGGCGGCTCGCCCGAGCGCTGGGAGGCGATTTCTTCCACCTCGTCGATGAACACCACGGCGTGTTCCAGCTCTGCGATCTCCAGGAAGGTCTCGCGGAGCGCCCCGGCCAGACCCTGCGGGTCCGCGGCCAGCCGGGAGGGAAACACCTCCACGAAAGGCCATTCGAGGCGGGAGGCGATGGCTTTGGCGAAGGTGGTCTTGCCGGTGCCGGGCGGTCCGAAAAGCACCACAGCGCGGGGCGGCACCACGCCGAATTCGTCGGCGAGGTCGGCCTCGGCCAAGGGGAGGACCAGGCGGCGTTCGAGCAGTTCCTTTTCCTTGCGCATGCCGGCCACGTTTTCCCACAGGTCGCGGGCCAGGACGCGGCCGCCGAGCTGGCCCAGCGCGCCGAGTTCCTGGCGCTGGACGGGAATGGTCCGTTCGAAGTAGCGCAGGTTCTTTTTCAGTGCGAAGCCGCGGCCCAGGAACGCCTCCACCCGGGTTTCCGATTCCGGCATCAGTGCAGAGAGCTTGTTGAGGCCGTGCGGTGCCATGCGGTTTTCGACGGCGGCCAGCAGCGAGGTGCCGATTCCCCGGCCGCGGTATTCGGGCAGGGTGGCCAGGAAAACGATCCAGCCCTGATCGTGCGCGGCGCGTCCGACGGCGGCACCCACCACCTGGTCGCCCTGTACCGCCACCACGGCGTGGTCCTTTTCGCAGGATGCCAGGACCTCGGAGAGGGCATAGACGGGTTCCACGTTGCTCGCCTTCAGGGTCTCCCAGAGGTGCAGGATTCCGTCCAGGTCCGAGGAGTGAAAATCCCTGATCCGCCAGTTGGTCATACTGTTTCTCCCGAGTGGATTTTCATTGAATGCGTCTTGATGCGGTGCTGCGGCCCGGTGACGCACGGTGCCACCGCTCCTGTAGCAGGACCGCCGTCAGGGTTCTAGTGGAACTGGCTTCCTTCGGTGGACCTGAACCTTTGTCTGACGGAGGTGGGGCTTCAGAATAGGCGGACAGCTTGGCGAGTGGAATTCGGGTCCTGTTGAGAGGGATCGAAGGCAGTACGTTGGTCATGGTGCCACGATTGAGAGATGGTGCCCGTCTCCTCGAACGACCATTCGTCGCCCCTCGATGCCCTCTGACCGAAGCCACAGGATGTTGGAGTCAGGAGCTACGAGCTCTACTTCGGCCCGCCGGAGTAAGTTGCCTCCCTGGCGTAGTTCTACTACTTTTCCGACCAGTCCCTCCCAGCTAGCGTCCGGTTGGAGAGGGAGGACGCGCAATTGGAGTTCAGGTTCCAAAGGCAAGACAGCACTTTCGGTTTCCTTCGACACAAGAGGCCTTCCTTTACCGCTCCACGAGGATGCCGTCTGGATCGCACCAGACCATGGCCCCAGGCCGGAAGGTCACGCCGTCGATCACGACATCGACGTTCACCTTGCCGACGCCGGCCTTTGCGCTCTTTTTGGGGTTGCTGCCCAAGGCCTTTACGCCGAGGTCCAGTTGGGCGATAGCCTCGCGGTCCCTTACTGCACCGTAAATGACGACGCCGGCCCAGTCGTTGGCCGCTGCGCTAGCGGCGATCATGTCCCCCATCAGGGCTGTGCCCAAGGAACCACCGCCGTCCACTACCAGCACGTTGCCGTTGCCAGGGGTGGCCAGGGTGGACTTAACCAGGACGTTGTCCTGATAGCAGTGGATGGTCCGGGTCCGTCCCCTGAAGTGTGACCGCCCGCCCAGGGACTGGAACTGGAGCGATACAGACGCCAGCGTGTCCCCACGCTCATCGTAAAGGTCCGCAGTATTAACAGTGGTGTTGTCCAGCGGCTCGGACACAGCGCTCATCTCATTCTCCTTAGTCCTCAAGTGGTCGGAGCCGAAGTTCCGCCCACAGTACGGTGCGGCAGGCGGGTAACGCCCACGATAGTCCCATCTGTCAGACGACCTACCCGGCCTCGCCAACGTCTTTGTCCTGTCCCGAGCTGCGGCAACGCGGTGGCCGGAGCCCCGCGGCTGGGCGCATGGATGTCGCCGCGCCCATCGCCCAGCCGCCACCGGAACTTGCCACCTACCGCGCGCCGTCCTCAAGACAACGATCACCAATCATCGATGGCGACACGGGCCGTTGTGTCCACCTGCCTCTTAGGGCGGATGGGCCGCATGAAAGCCCGCAACGGGGTCACCCCTGCATTTTTAGCCTCCGCCCGGCACTACCTCCTATATCGGGTAGGAGGGATTGGTAAATCTGCTTCAGCGTCATCCGGCCAGCCAACGAGCTGAGCCGTATTATGATCCTTCTGCATCAATGCGGGGATACGCGGGCGGGAGTACGTCTGGAAAGAAGACGTTCAGCATGGCGGAGGACGGGGGAGTCCACCATCTGGCCTTCGAATTGAAAGACTCCGCGGTTTTCACCAGCGGCCGCGAGGACGCTCAGGGCCCATGCTACTTCCTCTTCTGTCGGCTCGAACGCTTTGCGGATTGTACGGATTTGGCTTGGGTGGATGGCAGCCTTGGACGAGAATCCTACGGCCACAGCATCGTCCGATTCCTCCGCCAAGCCACGCTCGTCGGGGATGTTCATGTAGACCGAGTCGACTGCAACACGTCCGTGTGTCGCGGCTGCCAGCAGCACATGGGAACGGGCATGGGTAGCCACCGCCCGGTACTGTCCCGTCCTCAATCGGCTGGAATTCCCCCCAAGAGTGGCGACAAGGTCTTCAGCCCCCCACATGACGGCGACCACGGAAGACACGGCAATGATGGATTCCGCATGGAGTATTCCGCGGGGAGTTTCCAGGAGGGCCACCAGAGCATATCCCTCGACACTTTCCAGTTGTTCCGCGGACTCGCATTTGGGCACCATGAGAATCTGATAGTCGGTCTTAGCCAGGACTTCGAGATCGAACCGGGCATCGGCCGTACCTAAGGGATTGATCCGAATGATCGTACGTTCGGGGTCGAGCCTCGAGGCAAGAAGGGCCTGCCGGGCAGCGGGTTTGTCGGGAGCCGCGACTGCATCTTCCAAATCTATGATCACAACGTCCGCTGCATCCACGGCTTTCTGGTAGCGGTCCGGGCGGTCCGCTGGGCAGAATAACCAGGCAGGACCGGGCGGTGACCAATTTTCCCTTGGCGTCGAACCAGGAATTTCGGATGTGCCGTCGCCGCCCTGTTGGTCCCTGTCGCGGCCCGGAACTGACGGTGCAGCTGTCATCGTTCTTTCCTGTCTGCCAATTCCTGGTGTCCTTGTTTGGTCCAGAAGAGACTTGTGCGGGTAGCAACAGCGACCGTCGTCCCATCCTGGTTTTTCCCGGTGTGCTGCATGGTCACGATTCCCTGTCCGGGTCGCGAGGACGATAGCCGTTTTCCGGTAATTATGGTCTCTGAATAGAGGGTGTCACCGTGGTACAGCGGGTGGGGAAAGGCGATGTCGGTCAGGCCCAATTGGGCGACGATGGTGCCCTGGGTCAGTTGGGGCACGGACTGCCCCACCATCGTGGCCAACGTGAACATCGAGTTGACCAGTCTCTGACCGAAGGGCTGGGTTGCGCTCCAGGCCGCGTCCAGGTGCAAGGCCTGGGTATTCATTGTCATGGTGGTGAACAGAACGTTGTCGGTCTCCGTAAGGGTGCGCCCCGGAGCATGGATGTAGCGCACGCCTTCCTCAAGTTCTTCAAAGAACAGGCCCCGCTGCTTGATCTCCGTTGGTGCACCACCGCCGGCTCCGGACCGGTCAGGGGCCGAATCAGTTGCTTCGAGCGTACTTTCCATGGTCACCACTACAGTCCGAGCTCGCGGGCGATCAGCATCAACTGGACCTCGGTGGTGCCTTCGCCGACCTCCAAAATCTTCGAGTCGCGGTAGTGGCGCGCTACGGTGAACTCATTGATGAAACCGTAACCGCCGAATACCTGGGTGGCATCGCGAGCGTTGTCCATGGCGGCTTCACCGGCAACCATTTTCGCAATTGCGGCCTGAGTCTTGAATGGCCGCCCGGCGAGCATCCTGGCAGCGGCATCATAGTAGGCAAGGCGCGCTGTATGAGCGCGTGCTTCCATGCGTGCGATTTTGAAGGCAATCGCCTGGTTCTTGCCAATGCTCTGCCCGAACGCGCTGCGTTCCTTGGCGTACCTTACCGACTGCTCCACGCAGCCCTGGGCTGCGCCGACAGCCAAAGCGGCGATGGCGATGCGCCCCTCATCCAGGATGGAAAGGAAGTTTGCGTAGCCGCGGCCCCTTTCCCCGAGCAGGTTCGCTTCGGGCACCCGGACGTCGTTCAGGGTGAGGGGGTGCGTGTCCGAGGCGTTCCAGCCGACCTTGTTGTAGGCCTTTTCAGCTTTGAACCCCGGCGTGTTGGTAGGGACCAGGATGGTCGAAATCTCTTTCTTGATAGTGCCGTCGGGGCGTTCCTGCTGCCCCGTCACTGCGGTGACAGTGACCAGGCGCGTTATGTCGGTGCCGGAGTTCGTAATGAACTCCTTGTTGCCGTTGATAACCCACTGCCCACCGTCCAGCTTTGCGGTGGTCTTGGTGCCCCCGGCGTCTGAACCGGCTTCAGGCTCCGTCAGTCCAAAGCCTGCGAGAGCCTTGCCGGAGGCGAGTTTCGGCAGCCATTCCTGCTTCTGTTCGTCGTTACCGAACCGGTAAATAGGCATGGCTCCCAACGAGACACCGGCCTCGAGGGTGATGGCCACGGACTGGTCAACCCTGGCCAGTTGCTCAAGGGCCAGTGCCAGGGCGAAATAGTCACCGCCCATGCCCCCGAACTCCTCAGGAAACGGAAGGCCAAAGAGTCCCATGTCCGCCATCTGCGAAACGACGTCGTAAGGAAAGCTGTGTTCCTCATCGTGCTTGGTCGAAACGGGGGCTACGACTTCGTCAGCGAATTCGCGAACGGTCTTGCTGAGGTCCTGGTAGTCCTCGCTGAGCTCGAAATCAGGCATTACTGGGTTCTCCTTCGTGTGTCGCCGCACCTTCGGACGAGGGTGCGGCAGGGTGTATCGAGGCGACAATTTGGTTGGCCTTCACCAAGTCGCCGGGTTTCACGGCGATGTTGACCGTCCCGGTTGTGGAGGCGACCAGCTGGTGCTCCATCTTCATGGCCTCCACAGCGAGCAGGACTTGACCTGCGGCAACGCTGTCACCGTTGTGGACGCTGACAGCGACGACGGTGCCTGGCATGGGCGAACGGACATCGGGGTCGGCGCTGCCTTCTTCCCTGCCCAAGCCGGCGAGAATCTTGTCCAGCCTGTCTTGGCGGCTCAGGAGCTGTAGCTCGCAGGCGGTTCCCTCCTCACCCACCCAGAGGGATGATTCGTTCCGGGCGATGTCTACGGATCGAAGCACTCCCGCGAACTGGATCATCGCACCCTGCCGCGAAGTTACCGAAGGCGGTGTGGGACAGAACTCGGCATGAACGGTACCGCCGTCGCCGTTCTCGCGGCGTAGGACGACGTCGCCGCGCAAGGATCCCCGCGGTCCCGCCGTACAAGATGACAACTCAACGGAAGTTTCCGCACCTGTTTCATCAGCAAAGTGGTACAGCACCGGTGCATGAAGGCCCACACGCCATCCCGACAGGGTCCGCCATGGATTGCCGCCGGCCTGCAGCCGGTTCCCGTGAACGGAAAAGGCAGCCGCGGCCAGCCATGCGTCGTCCACATGCTTGAAGCTGAACGCAGGCATTTTGCGCTCAATCATTGTGGTGTCCAGCCGCCCGGCACGCACGTCTTCATCGGCCAGCAGCAGACGCAGGTATTCGATGTTCGTTCTCAGGCCAAGAACCATGCTGTCGCTGAGGGCCTGGTCCAACCTGTCGAGAGCCTCATCCCGGTCCTCGCCCCAGGCAATGATTTTAGAGAGCATCGGGTCATAATGCGGGGTAATTTCAAGTTCTTTTTCCAAGGCAGAGTCCACCCGGATGCCCGGCCCTGTCGGTTCACGCAGGTCGAGGACTGTGCCGCTGGTAGGCAGGAATCCGTGCTCGGGATTTTCGGCATAGACCCGCGCTTCCACGGAATGACCCTTGAGGACGATGTCATCCTGGAACAGATCCAGTACCTGGCCGGCCGCTATGCGAACCTGCCATTCCACGAGGTCAACTCCTGTCACCATCTCAGTGACGGGATGTTCTACCTGCAGCCGGGTGTTCATTTCCATGAAGAAAAACTCGTCGGGAGCTGAATCGGAAACAAGGAACTCCACAGTCCCGGCCCCGGAGTACCCGACACTGCGGGCAGCGTTGCAGGCCGCCTCGCCGATCCTTGCTCGGGTGACTGCATCGAGCAGCGATGACGGCGCCTCTTCGATCACCTTCTGGTGGCGTCGCTGCAAAGAACATTCACGTTCGCCCAGGTGGATCACGTTGCCGTGGTTGTCTGCCAGCACCTGGACTTCGATATGCCGGGGCGTTGCTACCAGCCGTTCAAGGAAGAGCGTGTCATCGCCGAACGCGGCTGCGGCCACGCGTCGGGCAGCAACGAGGGTCGCTGTAAGGGTGCCGGGATCATTGACGACGTGCATGCCCTTGCCGCCTCCGCCTGCTGACGGTTTGATCAGCAGGGGATAGCCGATGTCAGCTGCTGCGGCTTCCAGCATCTCATTGCTCAGGCCGGGTTGGGCGATGCCCGGCACCACGGGCACTCCGTGCTCCATGACGTGGTTCTTGGAACGGATCTTGTCACCCATCATGTTCAGCGCATGGATTCCCGGACCGATGAAAACCACACCGGCATCTGCCAACGCACGGGCGAAGGCTTCGTTTTCGGAAAGGAAGCCGTAACCGGGATGCACTGCCTCTGCACCGCTGGCTTTGACAGCGGACAGGAGGGCGTCAATGTTCAGGTAACTGTCAACGGCCGGAGCAGGCCCGAGGAGAATCGCCTCATCGGCAAGGTGTACATGTTTGGCCCCGGCGTCCGCCTCGGAATAGACGGCGATGGAACGGATTCCCATCTTCCTCAAGGTAGAGATGATCCGGCAGGCGATCTCGCCGCGGTTCGCTATCAGTACAGAACTGAACGTCTGATTCATTCCAGCCTCACATTCGGAACAGGCCGAAGGAGGTCTCCGGCAGGGGAGTTCGGGAGACAACGTCAAGCGCCAGTCCCAGGACGGTACGGGTGTCGGCAGGGTCAATCACGCCGTCATCCCAAAGGCGGGCGGTGGAGTAGTACGGGCTTCCCTGCTCCTCGAACTGCGCCTTGATGGGGGCCTTGAATGCTTCTTCCGCATCGGCGGACCATTCTTCCCCGCGGGCCTCATATTGATCCCTCTTGACCGTTGCGAGGACACTGGCCGCCTGGTTGCCACCCATCACGGATATGCGGGACGCGGGCCACATCCAAAGGAAACGCGGGGAGTACGCCCTGCCGCACATCGAGTAGTTTCCTGCGCCGAATGCTCCACCTATGACCACGGTCAACTTTGGCACCCGCGCCGTCGCGACAGCCGTCACCATTTTGGCGCCGTTCTTGGCGATACCGCCTTGCTCGTAGTCCTTGCCCACCATGAACCCGGACAGGTTTTGCAGGAAGACCAGCGGAATGCCGCGCTGGTCACACAACTCAATGAAATGGGCACCCTTGAGCGCCGATTCGCTCAACAGCACGCCGTTGTTGGCAATGATCCCCACGGGGTGGCCGTGAAGTTTTGCAAAGCCCGCCACAAGGGTGGTGCCGTATTCCTTCTTGAATTCGTGGAACCGGCTGCCGTCGACAAGCCTGGCAATCACCTCGTGGACGTCGTACTGCGCGTTGACATCCGTGGGTACCGCTCCGTACAGCTCTTGAGGGTCAGCGGCGGGTTCTTCAACTACTGTGTCCACGTCCCACACCGGCTGCGTCGGTGCGGGCAGGGTGGACACGATGTCCCTAACAATTTGGAGTGCGTGCTCGTCGTTCTCGGCCAGGTGGTCAGTCACACCTGAAATCCGGGAATGGACTTCGCCGCCGCCGAGCTCCTCGGCAGTGACAATCTCGCCGATGGCAGCTTTAACCAGCGGAGGCCCACCCAGGAAAATAGTGCCCTGGTTCCTAACTATTACTGTCTCATCGCTCATCGCCGGCATATAGGCGCCGCCGGCGGTGCAGGAGCCCATAACGGAAGCGATCTGCGGGATTCCCGCAGCGGACATCTTGGCTTGGTTGTAGAAGATCCTCCCGAAGTGTTCCTTGTCCGGGAAGACTTCGTCCTGCTTGGGGAGGAATGCTCCTCCGGAGTCCACCAAGTAGATGCAGGGCAACCGGTTTTCGAGAGCGATCTCCTGCGCCCGAAGGTGCTTCTTGATGGTCATCGGGTAGTACGTGCCACCCTTGACCGTGGCGTCGTTGGAGATCACCAAAACCTGCCGGCCATGGACCAGGCCAATCCCTGCAATGACTCCGGCGCCGGGACAGTCGCCATCGTACATTTCATGGGCCGCCAGGGGAGCTATTTCAAGGAAGGGGCTTCCGTCGTCGAGCAGGGCTTCGACACGTTCCCTGGGCAGCAATTTTCCGCGCGTGAGGTGGCGCTGCCGGGCGTGGGACGGACCACCGAGGGCGGCGGCTGCCAGGTGCTTTTCAAGTTCAGCGGCCAGTTCCCTTTGCATGGCGTCGTTGGCTGCGAACTCGCCTGTGGAGGGATCCACGTGGCTTTCGATGGTTTGCATGGGGGTATTCCATTCTGAGTCTGTACTCCCGTCCTCCAGTGGCAGGCGACGGGACTGTGGCAGGAAGGGTTTGCCTAGAGCAGAGCGAGGGTCATGCCCGGCTGGGTGAGGATGGCACCGATGTCTGCCAGGAAGCGTGATCCCTGTTCGCCATCCACAAGCCGGTGATCAAATGACAGGCTGAGTGTCATGACATCACGCAGGGCGACCTCCCCTTTGTGCTCCCATGGTTGTCTGCGTACGGCTCCCATCGCCAGAATCGCAGCCTCTCCGGGGTTGAGGATCGGTGTTCCGGCGTCGATGCCGAAGACGCCAATGTTGGTGATGCTGATGGTTCCCGCCGAGAGTTCATTTGGGCTGGTCTTGCCGCCCCGGGCACGGTCCGTCAGTTCCGTAATGGCTGCGGAAAGCTGCAACAGGCTCAGGGTTTGCGCGTCTTTGATGTTGGGAACCATCAGGCCACGCGGTGTGGCAGCGGCAATTCCAAGATTGATGTAGTTCATGGTGACAATCTCGGCGTTTTCCTCGTCCCAGCGGGAATTGAGCGAAGGTTGCCGTGCAACGGCTATGCACAGGGCCTTGGCGACCAATGTCAGAGGCGTGAGTTTGTATCCATTGAATTCGCGGCTTTTCTTCAGCTGCGCCAGCAGCTCCATCATCGCCGACACGTCGATGGTCAGGAACTCGGTCACGTGCGGGGCGGTAAAGGCGCTGGCCACCATGGCGGCGGCGGTGTGCTTGCGCACTCCCTTGATTGGCGTTCGGGTCTCGGAGGCTGTCTTCATCGCAGCGGACAAGTCGGGCGAACCCGTGACCTCCTGCTTTTCTGCTGCGGCCAAAACGTCCGCACGGGTGACGAGGCCGTCCTTGCCGGTGCCAGTCAAGGCGTCCAGGTCCAGTCCAAGGTCGCGGGCAAGTTTGCGGACTGGGGGGGTGGACCGAACCTGGGTCTTTTCTGGTCCCGCCGCCGGCGCAGCCGAGGTTGCTGCCGCCTCAGTAACTGGCTGTGTGGCAATGTCGCGGCCCAAGCTTCTCGGCCTGCGCTGGGGCCTTCCCGACTTTTCGGCTTCCGCTCCATATCCCACAAGCGTGGGAATACGCTTCGCTGGTTCGCGGCCGTCGTTCGAGGAGGACTTGACTGCCGGCTCGTCCTGCGTGGCACTCTTGTCGGCAGGCAACTCAAAGGAGATGATACGGGTGCCGACGGCTACGACTGTTCCAGCTTCTTCGTGCAGTTCAGAGATGACGCCGGCATAGGGCGACGGAAGTTCCACAACCGCTTTGGCCGTCTCAACCTCTGCAATGGTCTGGTTCAATTCGACGACGTCGCCGACTGACACTTTCCAGTCGAGGATCTCCGATTCTGTTAGACCCTCGCCCAGATCGGGAAGCAGGAATTCCTTGATCATTGTGCTCATGCCGTTACCCCGCTCGCGACGTTGAGGCGTCCGAGGGCGCGGTCGACGCCGTCCAGGATCCTGTCAAGATCTGGCAGGTGATGCGATTCAAGCTTGGAAGCCGGGTAGGGGATGTCGAAACCTGTCACCCGGACGGGGGGTGTCTCCAGGTAATTGAAACAGTGCTCGGTGATGCTTGCCGCTATCTCCGCGCCGAGGCCCCCGGACCGGGCAGCTTCGTGTGTGATGACCAAGCGGCCCGTCTTGCGTACTGAGGCCTCGACCCTCTCGAAATCGATTGGTGCCAGCGAGCAGAGATCGATGACTTCCACGGAAGTGCCTTCGTCGCCCGCAGCAACCGCCGCCTCAAGGGCAGTGGTGACCAACGGTCCGTAGGTCACCAGCGTGACGTCCGAGCCCTGGGTGAGTACCCGGGCACGCTCCATCGGGAGAGCCTTGTGCGGATCAATGGACTGATCCACCTCGCCCTTTGTGTGATAGCGGCGCTTGGGTTCGAAGTAGAGGACCGGGTCATCGGAGGCAATCGCCTGGCGGATCACGGTGTGCGCATCCTGCGGGTTGGCTACGCTGACCACGCGCAAACCTGAAGTATGGGTGAAATAGGCCTCAGGGGACTCAGAGTGGTGTTCCGGCGACCCGATGCCTCCCCCGAACGGCACCCGGACAGTTATGGGCATCTTGACCTTGCCCTGGGTCCGGTAGTGCAGCTTTGCGACCTGGCAGACGATCTGGTCGAATGCCGGGTAAATGAAGCCATCGAACTGGATTTCAACCACCGGACGGTACCCGCGGTAGGCAAGGCCCACGGCGGTGCCCATAATGGCAGCCTCAGCAAGCGGCGTGTCGAGGACGCGCGCGGGGCCGAAGTCCTTCTGGAGGCCCTCGGTGATCCGGAAAACGCCGCCGAGCTTGCCGATGTCCTCGCCCATCAGGATGACTTTGGGGTCTTCCTCCATTGCTTTGCGCAGGCCTGTGTTTATTGCGCCGCCAAACGTCATTGTCTCGATCATTTCGTACCTTCCCCGGCGGCCTCGAAGGACGCAAGATAACTGGCGTACTGGTCCCGTTGCCTGTCCAGCGTGGAGTTTGGCGAGCTATAGACGTTCGCAAAAACATCCATGGCTGCCGGTTCGGCCATGGAAATGCAGCCGGAACGCATGTCTGCAGCCACCTTGTCGGCCGTTGCCTTTACTTTCGCCCGGAAGTCGTCTGTGAATTTTCCTTGGTGTGTGAGCAGGGCCTCCACACGCTTAATGGGGTCCTTTTCCGCCCAGTCCTGCAGCTCATTGGCATCACGGTATTTCTTGGGGTCATCCGCGGTGGTGTGCGGGCCCATCCGGTAGGTAACAGCCTCGATGAACGTTGGGCCGCCCCCGGTGCGTGCCCGGTCCAGAGCCGCCCGGGTCGCCGCCATGACCGCCAGAACGTCATTGCCGTCAACGCGGATGCTGGGAATGCCAAAGCCGGGGGCACGGTCTGCGATCGGGACCGTTGTCTGAAGGCCGACCGGTTCGGAGATAGCCCAGTGATTGTTCTGGCAGAAGAAAATGACAGGCGCCTGGAAGCTGGCGGCGAATACCAGAGACTCATTAACGTCGCCCTGGCTGGTGGCGCCGTCGCCGAAATAGGCGACAGCGACCGAGCTAGCGCCGTCGTACTTAATTCCCATGGCATAGCCGGCAGCGTGCAGGGACTGCGCGCCGATGATGACCTGGGGGGTGGCCATATTGATGCTGTATGGGTCCCATCCGGAGTGGGCGTTGCCCCGCCACACCCGGAGGATGTCCTCCGACTTCACCCCACGGCAGTAGGCAACGCCGTTCTCCCGGTAGCTTGAAAAGACGAAGTCATCGTCGCGCAAAGCGCGGCCGGAACCGATCTGCGCAGCTTCCTGTCCGAGAAGCGGTGGCCACAGTGCCAGTTCGCCTTGGCGCTGAAGGAAGGTAGCTTCGGTGTCAATGCGGCGGATCACCACCATGTCTTCGTACAGTCGTGCGAGCCCGTCATCCGTGATGTCCTCGACCCACTGGTCGTATTCCTGGTTGGCTATCCGGGCGCCGTCGGGGGTGATGAGTTGAAGGATGTCGTGTTCCGGCTGCGCCGCGGTCCCGTTCACGCTCTCGGCAGGGCCCAACTCCTTGGTTAGCAATTTCACGCACCTTTGCATGCTGGGGCGGTTATAGAGGCGCCCATGCGCCTTTCCCCGCTGAAGCAGGGCACCGCCGTCGTTGTTGCTATGACGCTAGTCACTTTGGGCAAGTGGCACAACAGAGCCAAAAATAACTGGACCAGATGCTCGGTTTTATTAGGAACTTGCTGACTGCTGGTGCACAAAAGGCTGCATTTTGCAGGTGTAATTGAACCTGTGTTCCGATTGCTGGGCCGGACCCCTTGGATTGCTTGTAGCTTGGTGTCTCAGGTCACAGACCGCTGAGCATGGAGCGAAAGGTAACTGTCCATATGAAGATCGTCGTCTTGGTCAAGCAGGTTCCCGACACGGAAGAGGAGCGCACAATTGCGCCCAACGGGACCTTGGACCGGAAGTCTGCCTCGGGGGTGGCCGACGAAATCAACGAGCGGGCATTGGAAGTCGCCCTGTCCTATAAAGATGCCAACAAGGGGACCGAAGTAGTCCTGGTCTCCATGGGTCCTGGAGAGGCGGGCACCGCCCTGCGAAAGGGCCTGCAAATGGGTGCTGATTCGGCAGTCCATGTAAACGATGAGCGCCTTTCCGGTGCGGACGCGGTGCAGACGGCCCATGTCCTGGCTGCAGCCCTGCAGGACACCGGTTTCGACCTGGTGGTTGCCGGAAACGAGTCCACGGACGGCGGTGGCGGCGTCGTCCCGGCTATGATTTCAGAACTCCTGGGCGTGCCGCTGCTAGGTGCACTGAACCAGGTGACGCTAACCGCTGACACTGTCCTCGGCGAACGCCAGGAAGAGATTGGGACCGCGACGGTCCGGGCGGCGCTGCCCGCCGTTTTTTCCGTCACTGAGCGCGCCGCAGAAGCCCGGTTCCCAAATTTCAAGGGGATCCTGACGGCGAAGCGGAAGACGGTGCGTGAGGTAACGCTGAACGACCTGGGCGTCCCCCAAGACGCACTGAAGGCCCGCTCCCGTGTGCTGTCGGTACAGGACAGGCCCGCGCGTGCCACCGGATCCAAGATCGTCGATGACGGCAACGCGGGCAGGCAGCTGGCCGAGTTCCTCGTCTCCAGCCGTCTCGTTTGAGGAGAAATATGATGGCAAACATTCTGACATTCACCGAACTCTCAGCATCCGGAACCATCCACGCTTCGGCCGCGGAACTACTCGGCGCAGCTGCCAAGCTCGGTCGGCCCACCGCGGTTGTCGTGGTGCCTCCGGGATCGGGTCCGGAAATCTCTCAGCAGTTAGCTGCCCTTGGCGCGGAAGAGGTTTTTGTAGCTGAGTCTGAGCAGGTGGGGGCCACCCTGGTCACCCCCCAGCTGGACGGCGTGCAGGCCGCCCTTGAAGCACTAAAGCCGGCCGCGGTCCTGACGGCCCACTCGGTGGAAGGCCGCGAAGTAGCCGCACGGCTGGCTATCCGCACAGGAGGTGGGGTCTGCATGGATGCCGTGGACGTTCAAAACGTGCAGGGCAAGATAGTTGCGTCCCATTCCGTCTACGGCGGCTCATATAACGTCGAGTCCACAGTGGAAGGCCTGCCGATCATAACCATCCGCCAGGGCTCCATTGAAGACCGGGCGCCGGCAACGACGTGCCGGACCAGCACTGCACCTTTAACTCCCTCCGCAGGGCAGGCCGCCACCATCGAGTCGAGAGACGAGGCAACCACAGCCTCCGCACGGCCCTCACTGCGCGGGGCGGCACGGGTCGTTTCCGGAGGAAGGGGTTTGGCTTCGAGGGAGAATTTCGCCCTCGTCGAGAACCTTGCCGATGTCCTGGGTGCTGCGGTTGGTGCTTCGCGGGCGGCAGTGGACGCCGGATACACCGCGCAGTCCAGCCAAGTTGGCCAAACCGGAATCACCGTCTCCCCTCAGCTGTATGTCGCGCTGGGGATTTCCGGAGCCATCCAGCACCGGGCCGGCATGCAGACCGCCAAGACCATCGTGGCAATAAACAAGGATCCTGATGCTCCCATTTTCGATGTTGCTGACTTCGGTGTGGTGGGGGACGTCTTCACCGTGGTACCGCAGCTCATTGAGGCCCTCGAAAAGCGGTCCAACTAACAGGCTGCTACGGCTTGAAAGGAAAAGCTGATGTCACTGGCAACGAAGCCACCATCGAAGCGGAGGAACGCCTGGGCCAAGTGGGGCGCGGCCACAGGGGCCCTCGTAGCGGTGTTGTTCCTGGTTGTCCTAGCGGCCAAGGGACTCCGGGAACTGCCTGCGGTCCAGGAATTCCTGGCTGCGTATCCCGGCCAGGCGCCGCTGCCCGAGGATGCCCCCATCGGTTTACCCGCCTGGCTCGGGTGGCAGCACTTCCTGAACGCTTTCTTCCTGGTGCTCATCATCCGTTCAGGTTGGCTGCTGCGTACTACAACGCGTCCCAAGGCGTACTGGACCCGGCGCAACCAGGGCACATTCAAGACACGCGGCAAGCCAACAAAGATCAGCCTGGACCTGTGGCTCCACCTCAGTCTTGACGCACTATGGGCGCTGAATGGAGCAATCTTCATTGTCCTGCTGTTCGTCACCGGACAATGGACGCGGATAGTCCCAACAAGTCTTGATGTCCTTCCCAATGCCCTGTCTGCACTGCTCCAGTACGCTTCCCTGGACTGGCCACACGAAAACGGCTGGGTCAACTACAACTCCCTGCAATTGCTCGCATACTTTACGGTGGTGTTCATAGCAGCGCCGTTGGCCATCATCACGGGGCTGCGCATGTCCGCCGCGTGGCCCAAGAAGGCGGGTCCGATCAATAAGCTGTTTCCGATCGAAGTTGCCCGTGCAGTCCACTTTCCCACGATGATCTTCTTTGTGCTGTTCGTCATCGCCCACGTGACGCTGGTACTCACGACGGGGGCCCTGCGGAACTTGAACCATATGTACGCTGCACGGAACGACGACGGCTGGGCCGGCTTCTGGTTTTTCGCCGCTTCCCTGGTCATCACCACAGCGGCCTGGTTCCTGGCGCGGCCCCTGTGCCTGCGGCCGGTCGCCTCCCTCAGCGGATCGGTCACGCGCTCATAGTGATTTGGCTCAGCCAATAGCCCAGTTTTCGGTCCTCCAGACGGGACCGGATGTACAAATGGTACGAGGTCACTTGTGCCAACTGCTCAACATCAAGCGCTTCCTCTAACATTTACGGAAGTGCGCAAGATCACACAAGGTTCCCTGCCCGACATTGCCGTCGTGGCGGCTCACACTATTCAGGAGACTCATGGCAACGAAGCTAGCGTCCGAATCCCAAGGCGCCACCGAAACACCCACCCCGGAAAGGAAGAGGCTCGAGATCCTGGGAATCCCCTGGCCCTGGTATCTCCTCCTCGTGGGCCTCTGCCTGGCGGCCATCTTCACTGAAACCCTGCCCGACAATGTCTTCATGGCCCTGGCAGCCACCATGCTCCTCGGGTGCGGGCTGTTCTTCGCCGGAGAACGCACCCGCGGCCTTTCGGCCGTCGGCGGCGGACCGCTTCTGTGCATCTTCGTCCCCGCCTTAGTAGCTCACTTCGGATTGCTCCCCGCGTCGTTCCTGGAAATCGTGAAGGACTGGTTCACCGGTTACGGCTTTGTCGAAGTCATTATTGCCGCCATCATCACCGGCAGCATCCTCGGCATGGACCGCCGGTTCCTCATCAAAGCCGGTGGCCGTTTCGTCATCGTGATGCTGGCCGCCATTGTCATCGTGGTCGGTGTCGTCGGTGCCGTGGCAGCACTCACCGGCTTCGGTTTCAAGAACGCCGCCCTGAATATCGCTTTACCAGTCATGGCGGGAGGCATTTCCGGCGGTGCCATCCCCCTGTCGCAAATGTATGCCGACACATTGGGCGGGGATCCGCAACAGTACATGAGCATCCTCGTTCCACCGATCGTCTTTGCAAACCTGTTGTGCATACTCATCGCAGCCATCTACGCTGCCCTGACCCGCCGCGGGACCCAGCTTTTTGTGGGGTTCAACGGGAACGGCGACATGGTCCGAGTGACAACGACGAAAGCTAAGGTAGACGCCGTAACCAAGAAGGGCGCTCTGACGCTGAGTACGCTGGGGGCAGGTCTCCTCGTGACTGGCGGCATCTATATGGCCAGCGCCATGGTTGAAACGCTCGTCCCCGACGTGCACCTCTACGCCTGGCTGATCTTGTTCACCGTCGGCCTCAAATTGACCGGGGTACTTCCCGCACACGTCGAGGAATCGGCGACCAACTGGTACGAAGCAGTGACCAAACTTTGGATTCCGGCAGCGTTGGTGGCCATCGGCCTGGGCCTCATCAGCATCAATCAGATGCTCGAGCTGTTTGCGCGCCCCGACTACCTCTTCTTCACAGTCGCCGCGGTGGTTGTGGCCGCCCTGGCAGCCGGCGGGGTGGGATGGCTTCTTCGACTGAACTTCATCGAGTCCTCGATCACAGGCGGCCTTTGCTCGGCAGACATGGGGGGATCAGGGGACATCGCCACACTCGGCACTTCCGGCCGCATGCACCTGATGCCGTTCGCACAAATCGCGTCCCGCCTTGGCGGCGGTGTTGTACTGCTCCTGGCTTCACTGCTCCTCGCCATTCTCTGACGTGCTCTCCATGGCGCGGATGATTCAAAACTAGAACCACAAGGACATTCAATTATGGGAAAGACACTCGCTGACAAGGTCTGGGACGCCCACGTTGTCCGGGCCTCCCCTGGAGAACCGGACCTTTTATACATCGACGTGCATTTGCTGCACGAACTTAACACCCCGCAGGCGTTCGAGGCACTGCGCGCCAGCGGGCGCACGGTTCGCCGCCCGGACTTAACTGTTGGCACCGAAGACCACAACACGCCCACGCTGTCGCTCACCAAGATGATCCAGGACCCCGAAGCCCGGGAGCAGATCGCGCTGATGCGCAAGAATTGCGCCGACTTTGGCATCGAACTCTTCCCGCTGGGAAGCGAACATCAAGGCATTGTCCACGTAATCGGACCAGAGCTGGGCCTCAGCCACCCCGGAACCAGCATCGTTTGTTGTGACTCGCATACTGCAACCCAAGGCGCGTTCGGGGCTTTGGCCTTCGGTATCGGCACCAGCCAGGTGGAACACGTGCTGGCGACACAAACGCTGCCAATGAACCGCCTCAAGAACATGGCAGTTACTGTCAACGGCTCCCTTCCCCACGGGGTCACTGCCAAAGACCTTATTCTTGCAATCATTGCCAAAATCGGGACGGCCGGCGGCCAGGGGCACATCATCGAGTACCGTGGACAGGCAATCCGGGAGCTGACCATGGAAGGCCGCATGACTGTCTGCAACATGTCGGTCGAGGCAGGATCCCGTGCGGGCATGATCGCACCCGATGAAAAAACCTTCGAGTACCTCAAAGGCCGCCCGGCGGCCCCGTCCGAAGCGGACTGGGACAACGAGATTGAGCACTGGAAGACCTTCTACACCGATGAGGACGCAGTTTTCGACAAGGAAGTCATCATCGATGCCACGGAACTGGCACCCTTCGTATCGTGGGGAACAAATCCCGCACAGAGCAGCCCGATGAACGGCCTCGTTCCTGATCCGGCTACCATGACTGACGACACCGAGCGGCGGGCAGCCGAACGGGCCTTGGAATACATGGGGCTGACCCCCGGGCAGCCGCTGCAGGGACTGCCAATCGACACCGTTTTCGTAGGGTCCTGCACCAACAGCCGCATCGAAGACCTCCGGGAAGTCGCCAAGATCCTGGACGGGCGCAAGATCGCTCCCGGGGTGGACATGATGATTATTCCCGGATCCATGACCGTGCGGAAACAGGCAATGGAGGAGGGCCTCGACGACATATTCAAGAGCGCCGGAACATCCATGAGGTTCTCCGGATGCTCAATGTGTGCAGCAGTCAATGAAGATCGTCTGAAGCCTGGGCAACGTGCCGCTTCAACCATCAACCGGAACTTCGAGGGCAGGCAAGGCAAAGGCTCCCGCACACACATCGTGTCACCGGCTGTAGCGGCTGCGACCGCCGTTGTCGGCAGGCTCAGCACACCCGCAGATCTCACCTAAGGAAGCTATGGAACCCTTCACCGCCCACCACGGAATCGCCGCCCCGCTGCGCCGCAGCAACGTCGACACTGACCAGATCATTCCCGTACGGTTCCTGACCCGCAGCTCCAAGACAGGCTTTTCCGACGCGCTCTTCCACGACTGGAGGGAAAATCCGGACTTCGTTCTGAACGACCCTGCATATGAAGGGTCCACCATCCTCGTGGCAGGCGAAGATTTCGGCACCGGCTCATCACGGGAACACGCTGTCTGGGCACTGAAAAACTACGGATTCCGGGCAATTATCGCCCCTCGCTTCGGCGACATCTTTCGGGGAAACGCGCTCACCAACGGGCTCCTGGTGGTCACACTGCCTGCCCACGTCATCGAGGAGCTGTGGGACGGGATAGAGGCGCAGCCCCATGCCGGGATTACTGTCGACCTGGCGGCCCTTGAAGTCCGTACCGCCACCGCCGCCTTTCCGTTTGAACTGGAAGAACATACCCGGAACAGCCTGATGGAAGGCCTGGACCATATCGACCTTTCAATGAGGCACGCGGAGCACATCGCTGCCTTCGAAGCGCGTCGTCGTCCTGCCCTTCCATCGACGCGAACCATGAAGGTCTGACAGCGCCAGCACAGGACCGCCCGCGATGCACTGTCCAACCTCAGTCGTCGCGGGCGGCGCCCAGGTCCCTGCGGATTTTTTCCAACAGGGGAACAATTCTCGGCTCGATGCGGCGGCTCAGGACCAGTTCGCTGCGCGTGCGGCGGACACCTTCCGTTCCGATGATCTGCTGAAGCACCCGTTCGAAGTCAGCGTTGTCACGACCCACGACACGGCACAGCAGATCTCCTTCGCCGGCTACGCTGTTCACTTCCAGGACTTCAGGTATGTTGCCCAGCCGGGCGCAGGTGGCATCAAGCATCGTCTGCGCGACGTGAACATGGACAAACGCCAAGATGACATAGCCCAGTGCCGCTGGTTGCATCTGTGGTCGGTAACTGGTGATTACTCCGGCCCGGGAAAACCCGTCAATTCGGCTTTGGGCTGTACCACGTGCGATGTTGAGGCGACGGGCATACTCCCGCACTCCTGCTTTCGGTGCTTCAACCAGCAACTTCAAGAGATCGACGTCCAGTTTGTCTGTGCGATGCATACTTGCTCCTCCTCGAGCTCTTCTCCACCGATGACCACCAAGCCTAGTATCTGAAAATCAATCATGCCAATGGCCTAGTAATCTTCGCCTTTTTTCCCTAAACGGTTCAACAGTGCAATCGTGCTGGTGGTGCCATGGACGTACGAACAGGAGCCTGTAGTGCCCGAACTTGCAAAGAAATCCGTACCCGAGACTGCCGCCGCAGAGGGGCAGACCCGGCCGGAAAGCCTCAATCGCCACAGCCAAGATCTGGTTCGGGCCCTCTTGTCGATTGCCGATTTGAGCTCGACTGTCGCTGACGTCCTGGCCGACTTGGGGGTGCCGGGCGTGGTCGCTGCCCCCGGCCTCCACCCTCTAACCAGCGGTACCAGGCTCTGCGGACCCGCTGTTACCTTGAAGTACGAACGCGTTGACGTGGATACCCGCGGCCCAATGGAGCACGGCGGGTCATCCATGGGGTACGGGGAGCTCTGCGCAAGCAGCTCACCAAACGATATAGCTGTCATCGATTGCGGCGGTGATACGACTGCGGCGGTTCTTGGCGGGATGACGGCCGGCCGGCTCAATCTTGCCGGGCTGGGCGGATGCGTCGTCAATGGCGCCATTCGGGACACCTCCTCTATCAAGGACATGTCGCTGCCGCTTTGGTCGCTCGCCAACACCCCACAGTCGGGGTTGCGCAGGTTCCGTGTTGCCGCCCTTAATGCGCCCGTGAATGTCGGGAATGCGCTCGTAAGGGCCGGAGACTATATCGTCGCGGATGAGGACGGCATATGCGTCATTCCCAATGCTCTTTTCTCCGAGGTAGCGCGCGTTTGCCTCCAGGCGGAGGCGGCAGAAAAGGAAATCAACCTTCTCCTTAGCCGCTGCGCCTCAGTCCAGGAATTTGATGAAGCACTCGCTGAGCACAAGCTGAAAAGCTCCACATCTACACAATGAGTTAGAATCCCCAGCAAAGGCGCAGGAAGCTTCCGAGGGCCGCGGTTGCCACCGGGGCCCTCGTCTTGTTTGTCCAAGCCCAGCCCCCCTGGATCTCGGATTAAATTGGGTATCGCTGCTTTCCCCTTGGTTGCCGATGACGGCTTGCTTACGCCTTATGTGAGGCGATTGCCTTCTCAGCTATTCGAAATGATTCGAGTGCGGCTGGTGCCCCACAATAAATCATTGTTTGCAGCAGGACTTCCTGAATTTCCTCCTCCGAGACGCCGTTGTTAAGCGCACCGGAAACGTGGCCCGCCAATTCGTGGGAACGATTCAAAGCGGCCAGCATCGCCAGGTTAAGCATGCTGCGCGTTTTCAGGTCCAATCCGGGCCTGCCCCAGATCTCGCCCCACGCGAACTCGGTGACGAGCTGCTGGATCGGGCGGGCAAAGTCGCTCGCCTGGTCGAGGACTTGTTCCACGTGATCGCTACCCATTACCTTCTTTCGAAGGCTCAAGCCCAAAAGGAAGCTTGCCTGATGAGTACTTGGCTTTGTCAATGCACATACCTTTCCACCTGTATAGAGAACGCCCAGCCTGCGCGGGACAGCCGCGAAATGTGCCCCGCAGACTCCATCCACCTTTGCCCGTGCCGTGGCGAAGCGAGGGTGGGTGCGGTCACCGAAGAAGGTGACCGCACCCACCCTCGCCCCTACAGCCGGACCATTGCATCCGGCCTTCGGGATTCCTGTTGTGATGCATCAGTTGGGAACTGACTAACGCTTCTACTACGCCGTGGCGAGCTCTTCCTCGGTTGCCTTTTCGCGGGCCTCCGTCAGGTAGCGGGCGTAGGCGGGGAGGGTGAGGAAGGACGGGAAGTCGCGGGCGAGGGTGACTTCTTCGAAGATGTCGCGGGCGTCCTCGAAGCGGTCGCCGTCGAAGCGTTCCAGCCGGACAAATTCCTCGTCCAGAAGCTCCTCGACCAGTTCGTGGGTGACGATTTCGCCGTGGTCGGTGATAGCCGAGGCGTAGATCCACTGCCAGAGCTGGGAGCGGGATATTTCGGCCGTGGCTGCGTCTTCCATGAGGTTATGAATGGCTACCGCACCGTTGCCGCGCAACCAGGATTCGATGTAGCGGATCCCCACTTCGATGTTGTTCCGGATGCCCTGTTGGGTGATGGTGCCGGTGGTGGCGGCCACGTTGATCAGGGCACTGTCGTCCGGGGTGACGTCCTCGCGGAGCCGGTCCAGCTGGTTAGGACGGTCACCAAGGATGCTGTCGAACACCTCGCGGCAGACCGGCACCAGGTCCGGGTGGGCCACCCAGGAGCCGTCGAAGCCGTCGTTGGCTTCGCGGGTCTTGTCGGCGCGGACCTTTTCGAAGGCGTTGGCGTTGGCAGCCTCGTCTTTGCGGTTGGGTACGGCGGCGGCCATGCCGCCAATGGCCATGGCGCCTCGCTTGTGGCAGGCGCGCACGAGCTGTTCGGTGTAGGCCCGCATGAAGGGCTGGGTCATGGTCACCTGGGCGCGGTCCGGCAGGACGAAGCGGGGGCCGCGGGTGCGGAAGTTCTTGATCAGGGAGAAGATGTAATCCCAGCGGCCGGCGTTCAGGCCTGATGCGTGGTCCCGCAGTTCGTACAGGATTTCCTCCATTTCGAAGGCTGCGGTGATGGTTTCGATCAGTACCGTGGCGCGGATGGTGCCCTGCGGGATGTCGAGCAGGTCCTGGGCGAGGATGAAGATGTCGTTCCACAGCCGGGCTTCGAGGTGGTTTTCGATCTTGGGCAGGTAGAAGTACGGGCCCTTGCCCTGGGCCAGCAGGCGGCGGGCGTTGTGAAAGAAGTACAGGCCGAAGTCCACGATGCCGCCGGCGATCGGGGTGCCGTCGATGAGCATGTGCTTCTCCGGCAGGTGCCAGCCGCGGGGCCGCACCACAATGGTGGGCAGTTCCCCGGCCGGGCGGAGCTTGTATTCCTTGCCCTCCGGGCTGGTGAAATCGATGCGGCGTTCCAGGGCGTCGGTGAGGTTCAGCTGGCCCTTGATCACGTTCCGCCAGGTGGGGGTGGAGGAATCCTCCATGTCCGCCAGCCAGACCTTGGCGCCGGAGTTCAGGGCGTTGATGGTCATCTTCTTATCCACCGGGCCGGTGATCTCCACGCGGCGGTCCTCCAGACCCGGCGCCGGGGGAGCGACCCGCCAGGACGGATCGTTGCGGATGTGCTCGGTCTCAGGCAAGAACCTAGGATCCTGCCCCGCCGCGATGTCGACACGCCGCATCCGGCGCGCCTGGAGCAGTTCCTGCCGCCGCTCAGCAGTAGCCCGGTGCAGTTTCGTAACGAACTCCAGAGCATCGGGAGTTAGCAACTCATGCTGCCGGGAAACCGGCTGGGCTTTGAAAGTGATGCAATTGATAGTGAAAACGTCAGTAAAGCTGTTCATGTTGATTGCTCCTGTTACAACTGAGCCGGGTAGCACTAAGTGTCGTTTTGAGCCTCCAAAACGACACTTAGTGCTGCCTACTTGGGAAAGGTTTAGTGGAACTGGCCTTCTTCGGTGGATCCCACCAGGGCCAGGGTGGACGCGTTCGGGTTGAGCGCAGTAGCGATGGTGTCGAAGTAGCCGGTGCCGACTTCGCGCTGGTGCTTGGTTGCGGTGTAGCCGCGGGATTCGGAGGCAAATTCCTTTTCCTGGAGCTCGACGTAGGCGCTCATGCCTTCCCGGGCGTAGCCGTGGGCGAGATCGAACATCGAGTAGTTCAGGGCGTGGAAACCGGCCAGGGTGATGAACTGGAACGTAAAGCCCATGGCGCCCAGTTCACGCTGGAACTTCGCGATCGTGGCATCATCCAGGTGCTTGCGCCAATTGAACGACGGTGAGCAGTTGTAGGAGAGCATCTGGTCCGGGAACTCGGCCTTGACCGCTTCGGCGAACTTACGGGCCAGCTCCAGGTCCGGGGTGCCGGTCTCCATCCAGATCAGGTCCGAATACGGGGCGTAGGCCTTGGCGCGGGCGATGCAGGGCTCGATGCCGTTGCGGACCTTGTAGAAGCCCTCGGCGGTGCGGACGGGCTGTCCGCCTTCGCGGAGGATGAATTCCTGGTCGCGTTCGTCCACGTCGGACGTGATCAGGGTTGCTGCCTCGGCGTCGGTGCGGGCGATGACCACCGACGGGGTGCCGGCGACGTCGGCCGCGAGGCGGGCCGCGTTCAGGGTCCGGACGTGCTGCTGGGTGGGGATCAGGACCTTGCCACCCAGGTGCCCGCACTTCTTCTCCGAGGCGAGCTGGTCTTCCCAGTGAACGCCTGAGGCGCCGGCCTGAATCATGGATTTCATGAGTTCGTAGGCATTCAGCGGGCCGCCGAACCCTGCCTCGGCATCGGCGACGATCGGGACCATCCAGTCCTCAACCGTCTCGACACCCTCAGAGAACTCAATCTGGTCTGCCCGGAGCAGGGCGTTGTTGATCCGGCGGACCACCGTGGGAACCGAATTGGCCGGGTAGAGGGACTGGTCCGGGTAGGTGTGGCCGGAGTTGTTCGCGTCCGCAGCTACCTGCCAGCCGGAAAGGTAAATGGCCCGGAGGCCGGCCTTGACCTGCTGGACCGCCTGGTTGCCGGTCAGCGCGCCCAGGGCGTTGGTGTACTTGCCTTCCTTGTGCTCTTCGGTCAGCTGCTTCCACAGCTTCTCGGCGCCGCGGCGGGCCAGGGTGTGTTCTTCGGAGACGCGGCCGCGGAGGCGGACGACGTCGGAGGCTGAGTAGTCCCGGGTCACACCTTCCCAGCGGGGGTTGGCGGCCCACTCGAGCTCCAGGGCGGCGGCCTGCTGCTCGGGCGTCTGCTGGGTGGGCTCAAAAGCTGCAGTCATCATTAACTCCCTAAATAAATTTCGTCTGGTCAGCAGCTGGCTTTTGCCGCTTCATCGCGCTCTAAGCTGGCAGCGCTGAGAGTATGACCCTAATCACGTATAGACATGTGGCACAACTGTGCTCGTAAATAGTGATCCAAATGTCCATCAGACATCCGACAAATCGCTTCACTGGCGCAGTAGCTCGGGTATAGCGGCCCTTCCAAGCGAAAGATGGCACTGTGGGGCATCTTTCAGCGGCTTGGGAGGAGCGGAGCAAAGTCCCGTGGGGCACTGGTGTTCCCGTAATAGTTCGTCAAGTCGCAGCCCCATCTGAACCCCCCACACCGAAGATGCGTCCATATTATGGACACGGTCTTTTGTCTTGTCCACGCAGTGAGCATGGTAAAGACGCGGAATACATGCTTGATTGACAGAGCTGCAGAGAATCTCTAACGTCGCTTCAACCCCCTAGTCCATAAAATGGACAAGTCGCTCGATGAGGAGATCAATGAAATTTCAGCCATCTGCAGCCAGTGCCCTGAAGGACGCCCTGCAGGACGGAATGACCCTCGCGGTGGGAGGCTTCGGCTTGAGCGGCATTCCGGCCGACCTCATCGAAGCCGTCCGCGATTCCGGCGTCAAGGACCTGACTGTGGTTTCCAACAACATGGGCGTGGACGGAAAGGGCCTGGGCATCCTGATCGAAGCCGGCCAGGTCCGGAAGGTCATTGCCTCGTACGTTGGGGAAAACAAGCTGTTTGCAGAGCAGTACATTGCCGGCCGGCTCGAAGTTGAGTTCACCCCGCAGGGCACCCTGGCCGAGCGCCTCCGCGCCGGCGGCGCCGGCATCCCCGCCTTCTACACAAAAACGGGCGTGGGCACCCTGGTTGCCGAAGGCAAGCCGCACGAGGTGTTCGACGGCGAAACGTATGTCCAGGAGCGCGCCATCACTGCCGACGTCGCACTGGTCCACGCCCACACCGCAGACACCGACGGCAACCTCATTTACCGCTACACCGCGCGCAACTTCAACCCCGTGGTGGCCACGGCAGGGAGCCTGACCATCGCGGAGGCCGAGGTCATCCTCCCGCCCGGCGCCCTGGACCCGAACCACATCGTCACGCCCGGCGTCTTCGTCCAGCGCCTGGTGCAGGCCACAGCCCGGACCAAGGACATCGAGCAGCGCACCGTGCGCCCTGCACCCAACCGGACCAGCGCCCAAGCACTGTCCGTCTAAGCGCCCAACACACTGAAGGAGAAACCCATGGCCTGGACCAGGGATGAAATGGCCGCGATCGCGGCCGAGGAACTGAACGACGGCGACTACGTGAACCTGGGCATCGGCATCCCCACGCTGGTGGCCAACAACCTCCCCGAGGGCGTCCGGGTTGTCCTGCAGAGCGAAAACGGGCTGCTTGGTATGGGCCCCTTCCCGTTCGAGGGCGAGGAGGACGCGGACCTGATCAACGCCGGGAAGCAGACCGTGACCGTGCTGGCCGGCGGCAGCATCTTCGACTCGGCTACGTCCTTCGGCATGATCCGCGGCGGCCACGTCAAGGTAGCCATCCTGGGGGCAATGCAGGTCTCCGGCAACGGGGACCTAGCCAACTGGACCATCCCGGGCAAGATGGTCAAGGGCATGGGCGGTGCCATGGACCTGGTGGCTGGAACACCGCGTGTAGTGGTCCTCACCGAACACAACGCCAAGGACGGCACCCCGAAGATCGTGCGCGAATGCACGCTTCCGCTGACCGGGCTGAGCTGCGTGGACCGGATCATCAGCGACCTTGCCGTCTTCGACCTTGTCAAAAGGGACGACGGCGGGCGGCAGCTCACGCTCACCCGCCTGGCGCCGGGCGTGATGCTGGGCGAGATCCACGACAAAACCGGCACAAAATTCGACATCGCCCTCGAGTGCGAAGGAGCCATCGCATGAGCGTGTGGATAGCGGGTTATGCCCGGACCCCTTTTTCCAAGTTCAACGGACGTTTCGCCTCAGTGCCCGCTACCACTCTGGGTGCGCATGCAATCAGTGCGGCACTCGGCCGTGCCGGCATTCAAACAACAGACGTGCAGTACGTATTTGCTGGACAAGTACTCCAAGGCGGGGCTGGTCAGAACCCTGCGCGACAGTCAGCGGTGGCAGCCGGCATCCCATTGTCGGCGCGGGCAATAACGCTGAATGCGGTGTGTTTGTCTGGCATGGAGGCAGTCGTTTCAGCTGCCCGTTTAATTTCCACGGGTGAGGCAGACGTCGTCGTAGCTCTGGGCCAGGAATCTATGTCATTGGCACCACATGTTTTCCCCGCCCGCAACGGAACTAAGTACGGTTCAATGCAGGTGCTGGACACGCTCGAATACGACGGGCTGACAGATGCGTTCGAACAGCGCTCGATGGGTGAATCAACGGAGGAGGGGAACCTTGAATACGGGCTGGACAGACTCAGCCAAGACGCCTGGGCCGCAGCGTCCCACCAACGGGCCGAGGCAAACTCCGTCTTCCTCGCGGGCGAAATCGAACCCTTCAAATTGGTGACACGGAAGGGTACGACATTGGTGACCGACGATGACGGAGTCCGCTTAGGGACGACGGTTGACTCCCTTGCTCCCCTTCGGCCGGCCTTCGGCGGGGGTGGAACAATCACTGCCGGAAACTCGTCCCAGATCACGGACGGCGCGGCGGCCGTTGTCCTGGTCAGTGATGCCGCGGCCCAGCGACTAAACGTTGCACCGTTGGCCGTTTTTGAGTCGCATGCCTTTGTGGCCGGCCCGGATGTTCGTCTGCATGATCAACCAGCCAATGCAATCATGGCCGCACTCAAAGGGATGGAGGCAGGCGTAGGAGACCTTGCGGCTGTGGAAATCAATGAAGCTTTTGCAGCCGTAGCAGTTCGATCTGTCCAGAAGCTGGGTATTGATGCAGGCATCGTGAATGTCCGTGGCGGTGCCATTGCACTTGGCCATCCGATTGGAGCTTCCGGCGCACGAATCGTTGGCACTCTGGCACGGCAGGTGGCGCAACTGGGGCCTGGGCGTCTGGGGGCCGCCGCTATCTGTGGGGGAGGGGGACAGGGATCCGCGGTCATCCTTCGGTCCGTTTAGGACATGGGCGGAAACAGCGGAAAGTCCAGCGCAATACACTGGGCTTTCCGCTGTTGCAGGGACCTAACAACAACCTGGAGGCTCCCTCCCAGTCCGTGGGTTCGTGCAAAAGTGAGATTTCGGGCAAGCCGGTCCATGTTGGGCACCACCACGGTGTGCACGTCGGGGCGAATCGCAACAGTTCCGTAGCTCTGAGCAGGAAGTGTCCCGGCTCGAGGCAGCCCAGGCAGCAGTCGGTGACGCCACAGCAACTCAGCGGTGAGTACGGCTACAGGATGACACACAAAAAATCTTTGGAGCCATGAAACCTGAACGTTCACCGTCGAGCACATCGACCAAAGCACTTTCGCGGGACACGACAAACTGGCGGTCGGTCCAAGCGGTCACTCGTGAAATGTAAGGCGCGCGGGACGCAGCAGCCAACACGACGCTTAACCCTGCAAAACTTCCCGGCGCTGGCAGCGCCACCGCAACACGCATCCCGACAGTCGGGAGCCGGCGCCGGGAACTGTGCTTCATATGGTCATCGAGTAGTCCCAGGGCGACGCCGCGCAGAGCAGCGGTTAGAGCTGAGATCTGGGTGAGGATGTCGATGCAGTACTGCTCCTCCTCGATCATCCGGTGGATGCCCCGTGCCTGTCCCTCAATCCGTTTCACCCGGGCCAGGTACCGGTCCTTGTCAGTGATGTAGCCATGGGTTGACTCGCCCGCGGTTTCGGGGTCCGGGGTGTCCAGCGGTTGCGTGGTGGAGATGGTCATGTTTTTCCTTGTGGTGTGTCGACTTACGCCGAGGGCTCCCAGCGTGGGGCAGTGTATCCGTACTTCAGCACTTGGGGTTGTGAGGTCTGGGAGCCCTACGGTTGCGGGAATTCATGTTTTTCCTTTATTAGGGATACCCCCTAAGGGTATCCAAGGGGAACGTCGCGATACAAGCCATTTGAAGTCTGAGCATTCCCGCCGCCCTTTCAGCACAGGCGCCCCCTCGACGGGCATTTTGACATGGATACCCATAGGGGGTATATCTATGTCATGTAGTTTGATACCCCACGGGGGTATGCAAGAGGAAGGGATCTAGCCATGACCATCACTGAATACCAAGTGACCGGGATGACCTGCGGGCATTGCGCACTCTCTGTCCGGGAAGAAGTTCAGGAGATTCCCGGGGTCGAATCAATTGAGGTAAGCCACCGGACGGGCAAGTTGACCGTGACCAGCACCGAGCCCTTGGAGCAGGGCGCGGTCATCGCCGCCGTCGAGGAGGCCGGCTACCGGGCGGTGCAGGCAGGATGAACGCTGCCGGACGCCTGGGGGTGTATGCCGCGGGGTTGGCGGTGGTGTTTGCCGGTGCCTTCACTGCGGCGGGAGCAGCCGTACCGGAAGAGACGGTAACGGCATGGACACAGACAGCGGAAGGACATGAAGTGGACCAGCACAACGGCGGACATCAAGCCTCGCCCGCCCAGACTGCCACCCAAGCGGCCGAGTCAATGGTCCCGGGTGTGGCGGTGGAGCAGGACGGTTACCTGCTTCAGGAGGTTTCAGCACCGGGCGCAGTGGGGCAGCCCGGGCGCCTCTCGTTCTCGATCACCGGTCCTGACGGGGCGTCGGTCACCGAATTCGAGACGGAGCACGGAAAGGATCTGCACCTGATCGTGGTGCGCTCCGACGGTACCCGGTACCGGCACGTCCACCCCGTCATGGACGAAGGCGGCCGCTGGTCCCTGCCGTGGCAGTGGGACGCAGCGGGCACCTATCGGATTTATGCCGACGGCATGCCAGCAGGCGCCGGGAAGAGCCTGACGCTGACCCGCACGGTGGATGTGGCGGGGGCGTTTGATCCTGCCGCCCCGGCACCAATGACCACTGACGACGTTGATGGCTTCCGGGTTTCCCTGAACGGTGACCTGTCGGCCGGTGCGGCCTCGGCATTGACGGTGAGCGTCGCCCGTGACGGCAAGCCCGTCACTAACCTGGAACCCTATCTGGGCGCCTACGGCCACCTGGTGGCCTTGCGTTCCGGGGACCTGGCCTACCTGCACGTTCACCCCGAAGGGCCCGAACCGGTCAAGGGCAAGGTTTCAGGACCGGAGGTCCAGTTTGCCGCAACGGCCCCCACTCCGGGGCGCTACTACCTCTACTTCGATTTCCAGGTCGATGGGCAGGTCCACAGCGCCCGGTTCGTCCTCGACACCACCGGATCATCCGCCCACACCGCACCGAATGGCAGCACCGGCACTCCCGGCAGCGCCGATCACGGTCACGGCGGTCACTGAACCCAACCACCACCGATTCGCCCGGCCGCTCCGACAGGGCCGGCAGCGGCAGAAAGAAGCACTCTATGTCTGAATCCTCGGCCCCCTATCAGGTGCTGGGCACCGGCATCGAACTCGAGATCGGGGGCATGACCTGCGCCTCGTGCGCTAACCGGATCGAGAAAAAGCTCAACAAGCTCGAGGGCGTCACCGCCACGGTGAACTACGCCACCGAGAAGGCACGCGTCAACGTCCCGCCCGGGTACGATGCGCAGGCACTCCTCGCGGAGGTCCAGAAGGCCGGCTACACCGCGACCCTGCCCGCCCCGAGGCAGGAACAGGAGATCGAAGCAGCCGACCGGCCCGACAAGGAGCTGCCGGCCCTGAAGCACCGCCTGATCGGCAGTGTCCTGCTGGCCGTCCCGGTGATCGTGCTGGCGATGGTCCCTGCCCTGCAGTTCACCTACTGGCAGTGGCTGTCCCTCGCCCTGGCAGCGCCGGTGATCGTCTGGGCGGGCTGGCCGTTCCACAAGGCAGCGTTCACTAACCTGCGCCAGGGCACCGCGACCATGGACACCCTGGTCTCCATGGGAACGGCCGCGGCGTTCCTGTGGTCGCTCTATGCCCTGTTCTTGGGCACCGCCGGGGCCCGGGGCATGACGCACCCCTTCGAATTGACCGTGGCGTCTACCGATGGTGCAGCGAACATCTACCTTGAGGTCGCCGCCGGGGTTATCATGTTCATCCTGGCCGGCCGGTACTTTGAGAAGCGGTCCAAGCGCCAGGCCGGTGCCGCGTTGCGCGCCCTGCTGGAACTGGGTGCCAAGGACGTAGCCGTTCTGCGGGACGGGGCCGAGACCCGCCTCCCCACCGACCAGCTCACCGTCGGCGACCAGTTTGTGGTCCGCCCGGGGGAGAAGATCGCCACCGACGGGATCGTCGTCAGCGGCCGCAGCGCCGTAGATGAGTCCATGCTCACGGGTGAATCCGTGCCCGTCGAGGTCGGTGAAGGCGACGCGGTGACCGGGGCGACGGTGAACGCCGGCGGCAGGCTGGTGGTTCGCGCCACCCGGATCGGATCCGATACGCAGCTGGCGCAGATGGCCCGGCTCGTGGAAAACGCCCAGTCCGGCAAAGCCGAGGTCCAGCGCATGGCCGACAAGGTCTCCGGGGTGTTCGTGCCCGTCGTCATCGCCATCGCCGTGGCCACGCTCGGCGCTTGGCTCGGCGCGGGATTCCCGGTAACGGCGGCGTTCACCGCGGCCGTGGCCGTGCTCATCATCGCCTGCCCCTGCGCCCTGGGCCTGGCCACCCCGACCGCGCTGCTGGTCGGAACGGGACGCGGCGCGCAGCTCGGCATCCTCATCAAGGGCCCGGAAGTGCTGGAATCCACCCGCAAGGTCGACACCATCGTGCTGGACAAGACCGGCACCGTCACCACCGGCAAAATGTCCCTGCAAGGCGTGCACACCGCACACGGTACCGACAGCGATGAGCTGCTCCGCGTCGCCGGGGCACTGGAGGACGCCTCCGAGCACCCCATCGCCCAGGCCATCGCCCGCGGCGCCACCGAACGCGTCGGCGCCCTGCCAACCCCGGAATCCTTCACCAACCACGAAGGACGCGGCGTACAGGGCATCGTCGACGGCCACCTCGTCGTCGTCGGACGCGACACCCTGCTGACGGAATGGTCCCTGGCCATGCCGGCAGACCTGGCCCGTGCCAAGGCCGACGCGGAAGCCGCAGGGGAGACCGCGGTGGTGGTGGCATGGGACGGCGAAGTCCGCGGCGTGCTCACCGTCGCCGATGCCATTAAGGACACCAGCGCCGAAGCCATTACCCGGTTCCGGTCCCTCGGCCTGACCCCCGTCCTGCTGACCGGTGACAACCGGGCGGTGGCCGAACAGGTCGCCGCGAAGGTCGGCATCGAACGTGTCATCGCCGAAGTCCTGCCCCAGGACAAGGTGGACGTCATCACCCGGCTCCAAAAGGACGGCAAGGTCGTTGCCATGGTCGGCGACGGCGTCAACGACGCCGCCGCACTGGCCCAGGCCGACCTGGGCCTGGCCATGGGCACCGGCACCGATGCAGCCATCCAAGCCGCCGACCTGACCCTGGTCCGCGGGGACCTGCGCGCCGCCGCCGACGCCATCCGGCTGGCCCGCAAGACCCTGGGCACCATCAAAACCAACCTGTTCTGGGCCTTCGCCTACAACGTAGCCGCGGTTCCGCTGGCTGCTCTCGGGCTGCTCAACCCGATGCTCGCCGGTGCGGCGATGGCGTTCTCCAGCGTCTTCGTCGTCAGCAACAGCCTCCGCCTACGCACCTTCACCAGCGAGGCAGCCAGATTCCCACGGGCAACCACCAGCCCGCGGGTGCACCAGCCTCTCGACGCCTAAACCCATCCCACCCGAACCGAAAGGACACCATCCATGGGAGACACCACCGGAAGCTGCTGCGGCGGCAACACGACCAGGAACACCATGCCCCAGGACCTGACCCTGACCGCCCGGCCCGCGCAGACCGATGACACCATCGCCGAATGCCAGGTCATGCCCGGCACGCCCGTGGTCAAGTCCGTCGCCGAAGCAAAAGGCCTCTACCGCGACTACCAAGGCAAGCGCTACTGGCTCTGCTGCCCCGGATGCGGACCGGCCTTCGACGCCGACCCCGCCAGATACGCCAAGGCCGGCTGAACGGGACAGGCACCAGGAGAGGCAGGGGCGGAACCTGATGTCGGCCCCTGCCACACGTTCAGCCCTGCGGTCCTGAGCTGGCAGCGCCCCGACTCACGGCCGCGGAGCTTCAGTGCCAAAGTGAGAGACCATTAGGGACTCACCGCGCCGACATGACCCACTCGAGCAACTGACCCCAAGTGAGGTCATTGCACCGGCCCGTAGGCTGCCCGTGCCCCCACCGGTCCTGGTCTATTCCGCCTTGCGCCGTTGATAGTGACGGGCGACCCGCATCCGATTTCCGCAGCGGCTGGCCGAGCACCAGCGACGACGCGGATTGGACGGGAGGAAGAGCAGGACGCAGTCTTCAGCCTCGCACTGGCGGATCCGGGAAACCGCCGGGTCTGTGAGGAGCTCGACGACGCCTTCGGCCAGCCATGCGCCCAGGCGCTCCGCTGTGGAGCCCAGACGTCGTCGGTTGGCAGTAATCCCGGAGGGGCCATCAGCAACCTCGAGGATGCAGGGAGCCCCACGCAGCACCTGGTTGATGGCGTCCAGGTCCTCCTGGCTGAGCCCGGTTCCGCTCCGGGCGCACTCGATTGCCCGCGCCGAGCGCTCCCGGACGCACCGCACAACGGCCAGCTCCGCACGGCCGATGTTCTCGGAGAGGCCTTCCGGGCAGCGACCGGCCTGTAAGGCAAGCCAAGCGAGCAGATCCTCAGGCGTGACGAGGAAGTCACCCTGCGCGTAACGGGTATTGACCAGGTCCAGAGCCAACGGCTCCCCAACCAGCGGGGCAAGGGCACTCATAGGTCTAATGCTACCCGACGCCGGTTTAGGGGTTAGACTCGTTCCCGTTGCGCAACTAATGCATAAAATACCCAACAAGGAGTTAGCTTTTGTCTTCCCTCTTTCCCCGTGTCGCCTATCGCCATGTTGAACTGGAAAGTGTCCGGGTGTTCTTCCGTGAATCACGCCCAGTCCACGCGGACGCACCGGTGTTGTTGCTCCTACATGGTTTCCCCTCGGGATCCCACTAGTTCCTCCGTCTCATTGACGCGCTGGGCTCGCGCTACCGGGTGATCGCGCCGGATATGCCGGGGTTTGGGCATACCGAGGTCCCGGAAGGTTTCGTGTATTCATTCGACAGCCTCTCGGGAGTCATCGAAAGCTTCGCCCAGCATCTGGGGCTGTCCCGGTTCGCGATGTACGTCTTCGACTTCGGCGCGCCCGTCGGATTCCGTATCGCGGAGCGGCATCCGGAGTGGACACCGGGCTGGTGGTACAGAACGGCAACGCCTACGAGGAAGGCCTGTCAGAGGCGGCCCGCGGGCTCCTCACGCTGGACCCCGGCGACCCCGCCGCCGTGCAGACACTCCAGGACGTCCTCACCCTGCCCGGAACCCGCAGCCAGTACGAAACGGGGGTTGCCGACCCCGGCATGATCGCCCCGGACGGATGGACACTCGACCAGCACTTCCTGGAGCTCCCGGGCCGGAAGGACGCCCAGCTCTCCCTGCTGTTCGACTACCACACGAACATCGCAAGCTATGACCGCTGGCAGGAATGGCTGCGCCGGTACGCTCCGCCAACCCTCATTGTCTGGGGGCGGAACGACCCCTTCTTCATTGAGCCGGGAGCCCGGGCATACCTCCGCGACCTGCCCCGCGCGGAGCTTCATCTTTTCGACACCGGCCACTTCGCCCTCGAGACGCACGTGGTGGAGATCGCACAGCTTATCGACGGTTTTCTCGACCGGTCCTGGAGCTGAAGCATGCATCCCATCATCGATACGCCGCCCGTCCAGCCGACCCTCCGGCGGAGCCCCTGGTCCCTCGTTTTCGGCCTCTGCGCCGCAGCCCTGGCCGGCGTCGGGGCCAACGCGGTGATCGCACTGCTGGCACGCATCACCGGCGTGCCCGGCAACTTCCAGCCCCTTAACCCGCCCTCGTACACGCTCCTGACGGTACTCGGAGTGCTGCTGGGCACCCTGGGTTGGGCCATAACACGCGCGGTTTCGAAAAACCCGCGGAAACTACTCAGCTGGCTCGTGCCGGTGGTCGTCCTGGCCTCCTGCATCCCGGACCTGTTCCTGCTCGAGCAGGGCGGGGCGGCCGGCGTCCTCGCTGCAGCCCTCATGCATGCGGCACCGGCAGCGATTGCCGTCCCGGTCTATAAGCGGCTCCTGCCGCTTCCGTCCTGAACCAGTCCGATACCAACGCATAGGAGACTTCCATGAAGACCCCCATCATAAACCAGATGTACGACCTGGCAGTCGTCGGCGCCGGCTCCGCCGCAAAGGCCGCAGCCACGGAAGCCCGCCGCCGCGGAAAATCCGTCGTTATGATCGAGCGCGGCCATCCCGGCGGCACCTGCCTCAACGTGGGCTGCGTGCCCTCAAAGCACCTCCTGGCAGCTGCGGCGGCCCGCGCAGGAGCCGGCAGCAGCCGATTCCCCGGCATCACCTCCTCCGCCGGCCCTGTGGACCTGGCATCACTGATCAGCGACAAGGACGCATTCATTTCCCAGCTGCGGGAACGCGACCACGTCCGCGCGACAGCACAGGCCGGCATCAGTTTGCGCCGGGGCACCGCATCGTTCATTGGTGCCGACGATACCGGCGTTTCTCTCAGCATCACCGGTGAGGACGGCAGCGTCGGAAAGATCGTTGCCGATCATGTCCTCATCGCGACAGGCGCCCAACCCTTTGTCCCGCCCATTCCAGGGATCCACACAGTTGATTATTTGACCTCCTTGACTTCAATGTCCCTGCACCAGTTGCCCGCATCGCTCGTAGTGGTCGGGGCCAACGCGATCGGACTGGAGCAGGCACAGCTTTTTTCCAGACTGGGCGCCAAGGTCACCGTCATCGAAGTTGCGGACAGGATCGCCCCCTTCGAGGACCCGGCGATTTCTGCCGCGCTGCAGGAGGCTCTCGAGGCG
Source organism: Arthrobacter sp. D1-17 (assembly GCF_054130535.1). Taxonomy (NCBI): domain Bacteria; kingdom Bacillati; phylum Actinomycetota; class Actinomycetes; order Micrococcales; family Micrococcaceae; genus Arthrobacter; species Arthrobacter sp. D1-17. The sequence continues at coordinate 416,600 of NZ_CP096382.1, forward strand.
GAAGATATCGAGATACTGACAGCGGCCAACCTGATACAGGTCCAGCCGGACGGCGAAGGTGTCCTCGCCACGGTCGAGTTCAACGCCACCACTATCCACATTTCGGCTGAACGGCTGCTCATCGCCACAGGACGACGCCCCATCACCGATGGGCTGGACCTGGACGCCGTCGGGCTCGCCGTCGGCGCGCGCCGGGAAGTGCCTGTGGACGAGCATCTGCGCACCTCCCACCCGCGCATTTGGGCCGCTGGCGACGTCACGGGACACCCGCAGTTCGTCTACATCGCAGCAACACAGGGCGCCGCCGTCGTGTCCAACGCCTTCGGGGATGCTCCCCAGGCTCTCGACTACACCGTGCTGCCCCGCGTTACCTTTACCTCCCCGGCCGTGGCATCGGTCGGACTGACCCCCGCCCAAGCCGACGCCGCCGGCCGCCCATTCGAGACACGCGAACTGCCGCTCAACTTCGTGCCCCGGGCACTGATCAACCGCAAGACCTCCGGCCTGCTCAAGCTGATCTCAGACCCGGACACCGACCGGCTCCTGGGCGTCCACATGGTCGGGGAGGAAGCAGGAGAGGTCATCACGGCCGCGACGTACGCGCTGTCCGCCGGCCTCACCGTCCAACAGCTCGCAACCACCTGGGCCCCCTTCCTCACCATGGCCGAAGCCCTCCGGATCGCCGCGCAAATGCCCGCCGCAACACAGAACTGAACCTGGCAAGCGTTCAGTTCACTCCCTTGCGCACCAGAGGAACGGGACCAGGCATTCCCCGGTTTACTACTCAGCACTGGATTGACAGTAATACCCCCAGCGTTTGTACACGCGCGGGGGATCTTACGCCTACTGCCCACCTGCCATATGGAGGAGCGGCGCGCGCCGAGGGGAGAAGCTCTCCAACGGCAGTGCGGGAACCGGCCACACGACGAAAGGACGATTAGATGCACGACCACCAGGCAGAAGTACAGTACATGACCGATCTCAAAGAGGGCGCGCCGGAAATGGTCTCCGCGTTCTTCGCGTTCGACAAGGCGGTATTCGACAAGAACACCGGCAACCTCGATCTGGCCACTCGCGAGCTCATCGCAGTGGGCGTAGCTGTCACCACGCAGTGCGCCTACTGCATCGAAGATCACGCCAAACGCGCCATCACCGCAGGAGCCACCAAGACCGACGTTGCAGAAGCCGTTATGGTCGCTGCCGCGCTGCGCGCCGCCGGAGGAGTGACCCACGGATGGAAGGCGATGAAGAGCATCGCCGAGATGGACTAAGCGCCCCGCGAGGGACAGAACCCGTCTGCTCGCACCCAGGGATATGTCCTGCCCGATCCTTAGGTGCAAGGTACGGAATCGCAGACGTTAAACCGGTAGGTATACCTCAAAACAGATTCCCATGGCGGCGATCTTCAACATCCTGCGTAGAGCGGCAGTGATCTTGGTGGCGAGCTCCGGCTCGCCACCAGGTGCGTAGCTACAGACTGGTTCAGGAATTCCGCACTGAGCGACGCGAACTCTGGCGGGGGGGTCGAGAGCAAAGTGACCGGTGTTGAAGAGGCACAGTTCGGCACCGGGCATTTAGCGGAGGTAGGAGCAGGCGCCGGCCTCTGCGGAGAATGGGGTTGTTGCGAACCCAGGCGTGTAACCCGGGGGCTTGCAGGTCAAGCGTCTAGCGTTGGTTGCCGATGCTTCCTGATCACAGTGGCCAAGGATCTCGGAGTCTTTAGCATCGCCAGCGCACTCCCACAATCGATCGCCCCTGCCATCGCTCCTCCCATCTTGCTCTTGGGGGAGGCGACTACTCTGTGCTGTTCATCGTCGCTGGCGCATCAATTCTCCTCGGCGCGGCCACCATCCTCCGCGTTAAGGGCGTCCGGTAGGGGACTGGCCGTACAACACGGTATGGCCGCCTACCGCTTAGCCCCCCGTCTCAAGCACGCTCTGCGCACTTTGACACCTTAGATCATCTGCCGCAGTTGACTCTGGTACCCCCTAGGGGTATAAAGTTAAAACGGAGGATACCCCCTAGGGGTATCTGTCAAGGTATTGGCAACCAGAGCAACCCCACCGGCAACGTAGGAGACGATGTGAGACCCGAAACAGGACAGCGAAGCGGTCTGATACCTCTGCTGGTCATCGCAACTACCCAGATGATGCTGGTACTGGACGACTCGATTGTGAACATCGCGCTACCCAGCATCCAGCGGGAACTGGGCGTGGAAGCCATTCACCTGCCGTGGGTCGTAAACGCCTATATTCTGGCGTTCGGTGCACTTCTCCTGCTGGGCGGGCGCATCGGCGACCTGTGGGGTCGGCGCCGCACCCTGCAGCTCGGGATCGCAATCTTCGTAGTGGCCTCCTTGGCCGGAGGACTCGGGCAGAATACGGAAATGCTCATCATCGCCAGGGCCGCCCAAGGTCTGGGTGCAGCCATGGCGGCCCCCAACGCCCTGGCGCTGATCTCGACCACGTTCCCTGACCGCAAGATGCGCGACAGGGCCTTGTCCCTCTACGGGGCAATGTCCGCCGTCGGCATCGTCATAGGCCTGCTCCTTGGAGGCGTCCTGACGGACACCCTGGGCTGGCGCTGGGTGTTCTTCATCAACATTCCCATCGGTCTGCTCGTTCTCCTGGGCAGCCGAGCCCTCCCAGCCACGGGCGGCCATCAAGGACAGCTCGGCATCCTCGGCGCAGTCCTGGGCACCGGCGGGATGGTCGCGCTCGTGTACGCGATCACAAGGCTCGGAGAGGCCGGATTCACCGACCCAGCGGCATTGGTCCTCTTCGGCGCTGCCGCCGTTCTGCTCCTGGTGTTCACGCTCACCCAAGCGCACAGCAAAAACCCCCTAGTGCCCCTAAGCCTCTTCAGTGACCGAAACCGTGCCGGCGCCTACGGCACAATGCTGCTGCTGGCCATAGGCCCGATGGGCACTTTCTACGTCATCACCCTCTACCTCCAGCAGGTTCAGCACTTCACCCCGCTCCAGACCGGTGCTGCATGGTTGCCGTTCGCCGCGGGACTCATACTGGGCGCCGGTACCGGCCCGAAACTTCTGCTGAAGATAGCACCACGTCTTGTCGCTGCAAAGGGGGCGTCTCTCAGCGCGGTTGCGGCGCTCTGGTTTTCCGCCATCGCCGAGGATGCCAGCTACTGGCTGCACCTGGCACCAGCCATGTTTGTGTTGGCCCTCGGATTCGGCCTCGGCGTCATCGCGCTCACACAAGCGGCCCTCTACCACGTTGACCAGGACAAGGCAGGAATCGCCTCGGCACTGCTCAACTCAGCCCAGCAGATTGGCGTCGCTCTCGGTCTAGCCGTGCTGGCCGCTGTCGCGGCCACCATCTCTGCGCCGCAGGAACACGCGGGCGTCGGCCCCGGGGCAGCTCTCACAGCGGGATACAGTACAGCGTTGCTAGTCGCCGCCGCTATTCTCGTCATCGCCGGGGTACTGGCCCTAACAACACTCAATGGACATCCAACACCCGAAGCCCAAAACTCCGACACAAGCACTGACGAACTAACGGTCTGAGTGCCGCTTCTTTACATAACAGCCCTCGTAGGCAAACCATCCAAAGGCCTTCCCTAGTGCGGCTTCCGGGAAGCGTCCTGCGAGCTGGGAACCAACCAGGGTGCCGGTGATCGCGGGGCGGTCACCCCGAGAGTGATGCAGGCTGACCGGCCGCGTTCCACACGAACCCGGCGCCGCAGCGTACAGGACACCACTGCGGATCCTCGGCCGGGAGCTGCAACAGGGTCACCATGAAGACTGCGGCAGCGGGCGTTGTCGCCTAGAGCGCCGCCTTGGGTTATCCCGCCTGAGGCGGTCATATCGATGCTCAAAGTGTTCGGTTTGGATGGGCAATGGGCTGGGGACTCAGGTGAATCAGCGTGAGGGTCCCTGCTTGAGTCGGGCGTCGAAGTGGCGTCTGTATTCCGTCGGATTGGTGGAAAAGGCTGTTGCGAAGCTTTGTCGGAGGGTCACCGCGCTGCCGAAGCCGCAGTCGGCTGCAACCTGCTCAACGGACAGGTCGGTGGTTTCCAGCAGCCGCCGGGCCGCGTCGAGCCGCTGGGTTCGTATCCAGGCCGACGGCGTCGTCCCTGTTGAAGCCCGGAAGGCGCGCACGAAGGTCCGGCGACTCATGTGCGCTTGGGCGGCGAGGCGATCGATACTGAGGGGCTCACCCAGACGGCCCAAGGCCCATTCGAGCAAGCGCGCGATCGGGTCGTCGGAGGAGCGCGGGGGAACGGGGTGTTCGATGTACTGGGCCTGTCCGCCTTCGCGGTGCGGGGCGATGACGAGACTGCGTGCTACCTTGTTCGCCGCGTCCGCCCCGAGGCGGGTCCGCACGAGATGCAGGCAGGCATCCAGTGCCGATGCCGTGCCGGCCGAGGTCAGTACGTCACCATGATCGATGTAGAGCACGGTTTTATCCAGGGAAACATCGGGGTGCCGGAGAGCGAGGGAATCGAAGGCTTGCCAGTGCGTGACTGCCCGGCGTCCGGAAAGCAGTCCAGCATCTGCAACGGGGATGGCGCCAAGACAGAGCCCCAGGACAGCCGCGCCCCGCTGGTGTGCCTGTTGAAGCACCAGGCGCAGTGATTCGCCGGGAGCGCGTCCGTCATCGAACCATGAGGGCACCACGACGACATCCGCCTCTTCCGCGGCTTTGGGTCCTTGCACCTCTCCCAGCAGATAGCCCTCTGTCGTTCGAACCTGGCCGGCCTGGTCGGAGAAAAGAACGGTCTTCCATTCAGCGAGTCCCTGGCGCGTGACCTCGTCGAACACCATCTGCGGAACAGCAAGGTGAAACATCGTCGCGTCATCGAAGGCATACACCGCTATCCGCATTAGGGCCCCTCCTTCATAGTTTGGCCTGAATCAATCGTACACAGGCATGTGTGCCACTGGTGGACGATGGCTGCAGCGCGAAAGATGGAAGGGCTGCCATTAGGCGGCGGCCAGCGAACCACTATCCGGGAGAACATCATGAGCACCCCTCGTCGCGCCCTTATTCTCATCGACGTCCAGCAGCAGTACTTCGATGGACCCTTCGAGATCCAGTACCCGCCGCACCAGGAGTCCCTGCCGGTGATCGCGCGGGCTGTGGACGCTGCGGCCGCCGCCGGCATCCCCGTTGTGGCCGTACAGCACAGTGCAGGCGAAGGGGCACCGGTCTTCGCACCGGGCACACCCGGCTTTGACCTTCACCTCGAGATCGAATGCCGCAGGACCGATGCATGGAAGGGTCTCGTCAAGCAGTACGGCTCCGTCTACGCAAACACTGACCTCGCCGGTTGGCTGCGCCAGCAGGACATCGACACCGTCACCCTCGTCGGCTACATGAACAACAACTGCATCCTCGCCTCAGCCGTGGAAGCCGAATTCCTCGGCTTCACCACCGAAGTTCTCTCAGACGCCACCGGGGGCGATCAACCTCGCCAACGACGCAGGTTTCGCCGACGCAAAAACAGTGCACACCACCCTGCTCGCACTGCTGAACTCAAACTGGGCCGCCGTCAGCACCACCGACGCCTGGACCGCTGCCCTTAAAGCTCAGCAGGCTCTGGAAAAGAGTGATCTTGGAAGCTCCGCAATAGCCGGCGCCGCACGCCTGACGCGGGCATAACCGGCTGTCTCGGCTCCTCCATTGGGGGAGCCGAGACTGCGGCTGTCACCGGCCACCGAAGCCACCATCCTTGCAACCCATGGTGCTGTTGCAACGCTCCCGCTAAGGCGCAGCAATCGCTGCCAGGCCCATAAACCCCAGCGACTTCCGAGGACCAAATGCATGAAGTGGATACTTAGCCGGCCCGATCACCAGCGAAGTGGCGGCGCCCCTCTCGCTGAATGATCCGGCTTTCTTCATCATCGTGGTGGCCGGATACATCGCCTCTTTCGCTTTCCTTGCAGGAGTCCTCCGGGCTGGCCTGGCCTTGGGGGTTGCCTACGGTATCTGGGCCGCTCTCGGAGTGATTCTCACACCTGCCCCCGGGTCACCGCCGCCGACACTATGCACAGGCTCGCCGCCCCCTTAGCCTGGCTGTCGCCTCGCCGCCCCATAGGGCAAGGTTTCGGAGGAGCACGGATCGGAATGGGAAGCAGCTCAAATTACCGCCAGCATTCCTGAGGTCAGAATAGGAGGGGAGCCAGCCGCGTGGCTGCCTGCTGCGCCGATGTGACGTGCGCCCTGATCGCGTCCAATCGTTCCGATGTACCGCCAAGGCATAATGCGCCTCCTGGTGGTGAACCCGGTAAGGCTATGGGAACTGCAAGACAGCAACGACCTTCCTCCAGTTCATCGACCTGCATCGCGTAGCCCCTCTTGTTGACTTCCTCAAGGTCGCCTTCCAGGGACGCGAGGTTCGTGATCGTTTTGGGCGTCAATTTCTTGAGTGAACCCTCGGGAAGAACCGTCAACAGATCTTCAAGTTGCGAAAGAAACAATTTGCCTGCGGCCGACGCGTGGAGATATCGCGTCATCTCAGCCTCAGAACGCGGAGGATGGTCAGGATCAGAATCGGCGATTTTAATGCACGCAAGTTGAAACACAACTAGGTGAACGGCAAATCGTGTTTGCCCTCGAAATTCTTCTAGGACACCGCGGGCCGATGTTGGAACTGATGGGACCGCACTTGCAGAGATCAAGCCGGTAATTGCGTGCCCTAAAGCGAAGCCGCGCAAATCGGCCGTTCTTGCCAGGTATTCGTCTCCGACAAGCGCATTGAGCAGCCGATAAGCGGTAGCTGGTGGCATCGATAACGCATCAGTAATATCTTTAGCGGTTGTACCGGGACCTAGGCGGGCAATTGTTTCAAGAATCCGCAGCGAGTTTACTGTTGCACTTGATTGCAAGCGCTCTGATCTCCCGAGATTCACGCTTTCCGCCCGGAGTTCGCCGAGTAGTGAAGATCGGATTCCCTTGTTTCATCGTATATACCGACCTCATCCATGAGAGCGGGGGAGCGCCACCGGAGAAACTTGGCATAGAGGACGCTGAGGGTGACAAGGGAGCCATAAACGCCCGCCTGGATGTTGCCTTCCTGAGCTGAAAGCGAAACCGCATTCCAGACCACGAAAGCTACGACGCCAACCGTCAACCCTCCCAGAGCCCAGGAAAGCCAGGTTCCTTCCCCGATCCGCCTCAGGAAAAAGGGCAGGGATGCGCATGCCAGAACGTAAGCACCGAGATAGCCGTAGGCGGCCAAGGTGAAGAGGTGGGTGAGCCCCTTTTCGGGTGATACGCCGGACAGGACCATGACGATGGGTACGGCGGTAATAATGGGCATGGCCGTCAAAATCGCCGCCCACGGCGTTCTAAAGGTTGGATGAGCGTGCCCAATTATTGCTGGTGCAACGCCCTCCCTTCCCATGCAAAAAAGAGTTCTGGCCAGCGCGTTGACTGAGGCAACAGCACAGGCAAAAAAAGATCCGGCGATTCCGACATCCAGCATGACCGCCATGAGGGCCGAAGTCTTGAAGTAGAACATGTCAGATAGCGGCGTTGGGCTTGATGCGATGAAACCGGGTGCGTCCTTCAGTGCGATGTCCTGTCCCGTTACCGCAAGAAGGTAGAGCACCCCGGTGACTATCGGAGTCCAACGGATCGTGCGCGGGATGTTGATAAAGGGCCGCTGCGCCTCTCCTCCCAAAGTCGTTGAGCTTTCGAAACCGACAAAAGCGCTAACCGCCACAACCACCCCGAGGGAGAGCGAACCAATATTTCCCTTCAGTGCAATGAGCGAACCGAGGTCCACATGTGGTCGGGCCAGTACGAAATAGGCCGTAAGCAAAGAGGCCAGCAACAGGATCGAAACGCACTCCACCAGGAGGGTCACCTTTGCTGATATGCGGATGCCGCGGACCATGAAGAAACCCGCCAGGGCAGCGGCAGCAATGATGATCAAGGTTACGACCAGGGTTCCGCCGCCGGCGGAACCCCACAGACTCTCCACAATTTTGGCCCCGTATGTCCCGGCGGCCAGCAGGCTCGCCATCGCGATCAGACCATAGCCGAAGATCATCGACCACCCCGCAGTGATGGCGGCGCTGGGGCCGAGCCCCTTTGCTGTGTAGCTGTACAGGCCACTGACAGCTGCCATTCTTTGCGCCATCGGGCGCAGACAGGACGAGACCAGCAGCATCACTGCCATAGCGATCAGGAAGGACATGACGAGGTTGGTGCCCGTAGCGCCGAACACCAGAGCAGGAACAACCGACATACCGCCGGCTGGAGCAACCGCCGCCACCGCTTGCGCGAAGACGGGTATAAACGGCAGCTTCCGGCGACTGAGCCCGGCGACGGGCGAATGGGCGGATATCAAGCGTTTGCGAGGAACGGACACGGCTTCTGACTCTCAATGCAAAGGGGCTGTCCATCCCGTCACTGCGGCGGTAAGGCATAGGCCCGAGATTGATTGACCATAACACTTTGCCGTGGTGGTGCCCGAGGAGGGCATTAGATTTCCAGCATGCTTCGGCTATGTTTCAGGCATGTTAACTAGCATGGGAGAATTTGCAGGCAAATTTCCCATATGAATTTTCAAGAAACATCTCGTTTTAGTGCTTGCGCGCGGGTACCTTGGTTTGTAGCCGACATCGGGAGACGAAGATCACATCCCTGTGATGAGGCTGCGGAACCACCCGAATGTGAGTTATTTCGGAAGACCGCCAGGAAATATTTAGTCCTATTCCTCGTGCCGGAATTACATTTGTCTGCCCAAACAACTGCGCAAGTTCCTCGACGGCGAGGAATTCAGGAAATTAAGGAGAACAACAATGACTGTTTACGCACAGCCCGGTACCGAGGGTTCGAAGGTCGTCTTCAAAAACCGCTACGAGAACTGGATCGGTGGCGAATGGGTGGCCCCCGTCAAGGGCCAGTACTTCGAAAACATCACCCCCGTCACCGGTAAGGCCTTCTGTGAGGTAGCCAGGAGCACGGTCGAGGACATCGATCTGGCCCTGGATGCCGCGCATAAAGCCGCGCCTGCCTGGGGTAAAGCATCGGCGGCCGAGCGCGCTGCGGTACTGAACAAGGTGGCCGACCGGATTGAGCAGAACCTGGAGCTGCTGGCCGTGGCCGAGACCTGGGACAACGGCAAGCCGGTGCGCGAGTCACTCGCGGCGGACATCCCGTTGGTAGCAGACCATTTCCGCTACTTCGCCTCAGCCATTCGCGCGCAGGAAGGCCGCCTGTCACAGCTCGACGACAACACCACCGCCTACCACTACCACGAGCCGCTCGGGGTAGTGGGACTAATCGTTCCGTGGAACTTCCCGATACTGATGGCCGTCTGGAAGCTCGCCCCCGCTTTGGCTGCGGGTAACGCCGTGGTCCTCAAGCCGGCCGAACAGACCCCGGCATCGATCCTGGTGCTGATGGAGCTGCTGGCCGACATCCTGCCCGCGGGCGTGGTCAACGTCGTCAACGGCTTCGGTGTCGAAGCCGGCAAGCCACTCGCGTCCAGCCCGCGGATCCGCAAGATCGCCTTCACCGGCGAGACAACCACGGGCCGTCTGATCAGCCAGTACGCCAGCCAGAACCTCATCCCGGTCACGCTCGAACTCGGCGGTAAGAGCCCCAACCTCTTCTTCAACGACGTCGCCGACTCCAGCGACGCCTTTTACGACAAGGCGCTCGAAGGCTTCACCCTCTTCGCCTTAAACCAGGGCGAGGTCTGCACCGCCCCGTCCCGCGCACTCGTCCAGGAGGACATCTACGAGTCCTTCATGGCCGACGCCGTGGCACGGGTAGAGACAATCATTCAGGGCAACCCGCTGGACACCGAAACCCAGCTCGGAGCCCAGGCCTCCAACGACCAGCTCGAAAAGATCCTCTCCTACATCGACATCGGCAAGCAGGAAGGCGCCAAACTGCTCACCGGCGGCGCCCGCGCCCAGCTCCCCGGCGACCTCGCCGGCGGCTACTACGTCCAGCCCACGGTCTTTGAAGGCCACAACAAGATGCGGATCTTCCAAGAGGAAATCTTCGGACCTGTCCTCTCGGTCGCAAAGTTCAGCGACTACAACGACGCCATGGAGATCGCGAACGACACCCTCTACGGACTCGGCGCCGGCGTCTGGTCACGCAACGGCAACATCGCCTACCGCGCCGGCCGCGAAATCCAGGCCGGCCGCGTCTGGGTCAACAACTACCACGCCTACCCGGCCGGCGCCGCCTTCGGCGGCTACAAGTCCTCCGGCATCGGACGCGAAAACCACGCCATGATGCTGGACCACTACCAGCAGACCAAGAACCTGCTGGTCAGCTACAACGAAAACAAACTCGGCTTCTTCTAAGCGACCGGGGGGCTGTGCGGCAGGGCTGACGTGTTCGTCCTCTCGCCCCAACCTCTACGCCTCCGAAGTCATTCGCCCAACACTGCAGGACGTGCCTGGACGGTTCTACCTGAGGAGTTCCTCATGACAAAAGCTCGCCTTGACGCCGCGGTAACACTCCCTGGCGAGGATTTCTCCAGAGTTGCGCTGACATCGGATGCAGTGGAGTTACTGAGAAAACTTTGGGCGAGGCATGGAGCGTTGATGTTCCACCAGTCCGGTGGCTGCTGCGATGGATCGGCTCCCATGTGCTATCCCGCAGGTGAATTTCAGACCGGAGCGGCCGACGTCCTGCTGGGACGATTCAACATTGCCCCCGCTGAAGCTGAGAGCGACGGCGCTGACACTGAACACCAGCCAGTGGATTTTTGGATCTCCCGAGAGCAGTTCGGCTACTGGAGCCATACCCATCTGACGGTGGACGTGGTGCAGGGCAGAGGGAGCGGGTTTTCACTGGAATCACCCGACGGAGTGCGCTTCCTCATCCGTTCCACACTCATGAACTGGCCCGCCTTGACAGCACTGCCAGCTGCACAGGCAGCCGCACTCCCCAACCCAACGGACCATCAATTCGGAATTGAGCACGGGGAATGACATGACCCTCACTAGTGAAGCCCAGACTTTCATCAGAACAGTCCATCCTTTGAACCTGCTTTACCAGGACGAAATCCTGCCCGTCCTGCACGAAGGACATGATGCTGCCGAACATTCCGACTTGTCAGCCTTTGAACATCGCGAACCATCCAAGGAAGCAAAGCCCGATGACTTTTGAAAACCTCCAGTTCCGGTGCAACGGCGGAGTTGCCTGGATCATGCTGGACCGACCCGCTGCTGCCAACGCACTGAGCATCGCCCTCGCCGAAGAGTTCTGCGCGGCAGTAGACCGCGCAGAAAACAACCCTGACGTTCATGTGGTCGTTCTCCAGGGTGCCGGTAAGTTCTTCTGCGCAGGCGGCGACGTGGCGGCCATGGCCGAGGCTGAGGACCCCGCCGAATTCCTTCGCATTCTGGCCGGAAAGATGAGCGAAGGGCTGCTCGCCTTGGCCCGGTCCCGGCTGGTGACGATTGCAGCCGTGCATGGGGCAGCCGCAGGGGCAGGGCTCGCCCTGGTCCTGAACTCCGATCTGGTCCTGGCCTCCTCAAACGCGTCCTTCCAAAGTGCCTATGCCAAGGTGGGGCTTACCCCTGACTGCGGCGTCTCATACCTGCTGCCCCAAGCGGTAGGTCCGCGCCGGGCAGCCGAGATCTGCCTGTCGGGCCGGGTAGTTACGGCACCCGAGGCACTCCAGTGGGGTCTGGTCAATGAGGTCGTGGACGAATTCGCACTTCAGCTCCGGACCGAAGACCTGGCCCTCCGCCTCGCCGGCTCTGCCGCCCAGACGCTGGGGCCGACCAAACGCCTGCTAACCACGGCCGCTGTCGCCGCCTACAGCAAACATCTGGACGATGAAGTGGCGACCATTTCAACCATTGTCGCCCACGAGAACACCAGGAACCGCATAGCCTCCTTTGCGGGCCGCAGCAAAGCCTGAGGATGAGCATGAATATCTCATCCAGCCCTACAGCAAGTGCACGGAAGCCTCCGCCGGGAAAACTCACAGAGTAGCTGCGACGCTGCCCTGATCGCGGATTCGTCCAGTCAGGCCCATGCATAGGCAGAAGGACGCGCTGGCCTCACCGTCCAAATCGAAGTAATTTCTCCGTCAGCATCACTACAACCAGAAAGAAGGACTTCCATGACCATCCCCGTTGTTGAAAGTTCCGCTCATCACCCAGGTCATCCTGCCCAGTCTCCGTTAGCACCACTGTCGGATCTGACAGCCGACGAGTTTGTCAAGATTCGGGAGATCATTTCGGCCGAACCTACCTTCACACTCACCACCCGTTTTGCCTATGTGGGGTTGGAGGAACCCCACAAGCGGGAAGTCCTTGCCTACAAAGAAGGTGCCGGACCCCGACCGGAACGCCGGGCCCGGGTGATGTTGCTGGACATGGCCACCGGTGCTTCCACGGACAACATCGTCTCCCTGGACCAGGCCCGGGTGTTGACCTCCGTGGCCATCGACCCAGCCGAGGGCCAAACCCCCATCCTGCTGGAGGAGTTCGATGCCATTGCCGGGATCTGCGCCGAAGACCCGCGCTGGGTGCAGTCCCTAGCTGACCGGGGAACGGAGCCGCAGAAGGTCGTATGCATTCCGTTGTCCGCCGGCTCCTACGGCTTCGAGGAGGAAGCAGGGCGTCGCATCGTGCGAGTGCTGGCCTTCCGCCAGGACTATCCCGAAGACCATCCATGGGCACACCCGCTGGAAGGGCTCTGCGCTTATGTTGACACCATCGGCCGCAAAATCACCCGCCTCATCGATACCGGGGCCGTGCCGGTTCCGGCCGAGTCCGGCAACTTTGATGACCCCGCCGTGCAGGGCGAACCGCTAAGCACACTCAAGCCCATAGAAATCACCCAGCCCGAAGGCCCCAGCTTCACTGTTGAAGAGCGGTCGGTCACCTGGGCTAACTGGAAATTCGACATCGGCTTCGATGCCCGCGAAGGCCTGATCCTGCGCAATCTGTCCTTCACTGACGGGGGCGAGGAACGGCCGGTCATGTATCGGGGCTCCATCGCGGAAATGGTCGTGCCGTACGGGGACCCTTCCCCCATCCGGTTCTGGCAAAACTACTTTGACCTTGGCGAGTACCTCTTCGGCCGCTTCACAAACTCACTGGAACTGGGCTGCGACTGTGTAGGTGAAATCCAGTACTTCGACGCTGTCCTCAGCGACGAACTAGGAACGCCCTTCACCATCAAAAACGGCATCTGCATGCACGAAGAGGACTTCGGAACCCTCTGGAAGCATAGCGATATGTTCACCAACTCCAGCGAGGTACGGCGCTCCCGCCGTCTGGTGATCAGCAGCTTCACCACCGTAGGTAACTACGACTACGGGTTCTACTGGTACCTCTACCTCGACGGGACCATCGAGCTGGAAGCCAAACTCACCGGCATCCTCTTCACCTCCGGTTACGCCGAGGCCGACGCCCCGTTCACTTCCGAGGTCGCCCCCGGACTGGGCGCCCCCTATCACCAGCATCTCTTCAGCGCCCGACTGGACATGATGGTGGACGGCGTAAAAAACGCCGTCGATGAAGTCGATGCCGTGCGCTTGCCGTTCAGCGACACCAACGACCGGGGAGAGGCCTTCACCAAGTCGGTAACCCGGCTGGCCACAGAACAAACAGCGGCCCGTGAAGCCAAAGGATCAGTAGGCCGCGCCTGGCACATCGTGAACACTGAGAAGACAAACCGACTGGGCCAGCCCACCGGATACGTCCTTTATCCCGGCGACCAGCCCACCCTCATGGCCGACCCGGCATCCTCGCTTGCCGCCCGCGCCGCATTCGCCACCAAGCACCTGTGGGTTACCCAGTACGACCCGACCGAGCGCTACGCTGCCGGAGACTTCGTCCACCAGAGCACCGGCGGCGGTGGTTTGCCGGCCTTCACCGCTGAGGACAAGTCCGTGGACGGCGAAGACATCGTGCTGTGGCACACCTTCGGACCCACCCACTTCCCGCGGCCCGAGGACTGGCCGGTTATGCCAACCGACTACGCCAAGTTCAGCCTCAAACCCTACGGCTTCTTTGGTAAGAACCCGGCGCTGAACGTCCCGCCGAACCAGGCCGCAGGGCACTGCGCCAACCCCACGGCCGGCGAGGCCCACGGGTGCCATGGTTAACGATGGTTGAAGCCCTCCACCTGGGGACTGTCGGACTGGCCGCGGTCGGCACATCCTGTGCGGCCGCGGCCAAAGGCCGGGGGAAAGCTCTCGCTGTCACCAATTCGACTGTCATGCTCATCGCGATGGTTGAGGCGGTGGCCGGGTTCAACCTCCTTCCGGCCCTGGGATGGTCTCTTGCCATGCTTACTCTGGCCATGGCCTCGGGTGTGCAGCAAAGTATCATCCGCAACGGCACTGCCAGCCATGGTTGCGGTGGGATGACCGTTCACCGCAACATCGGCGCCATATTGATGGCCGCGCTGCTCATTTGCATGGATTCGGTCCACGCTCACTTACCGGAGACAGGACACAGCATGCACGGCTCCACAAACCCGCTGGAAATCCTTCTTGGAGCAGGGGCGGCGGCTTATGCCGTCGCCAGCCTTTGGCAAGCCTGCAAAGTCCATACCAATCGGCAGCTTGACCGGATTGAGACGGCGGCCATGGGACTCTCTGTCCTAATCATGGCCGTCATAGCCTTCTAGCACCCGGAGCAGTGGCTACATCCCTGGCAAGTCCAAACACTGCGCTCTGACAACAACCTATAGCCCTGCATGGGTCCGGGCGGCCTTGCCCGAACCGTGCTGACACTGCTTTCCGCACAGGGCATGGAGTACTTGGTCTTCTGGCCTTCATGCCGGCCATCATTTACCCGTAGGAGAGATTGAAAATGCCCGCACCCGTCCACACTGCCGAGGCCGTTCTTGGCCGCTACTCCGCTCCCGACGCCTGTGCCGCGGAGCTTCTTTGCGACGCACATGACCCCGACACCATTGCCTTTTCCATCATCGAAGCCGATCTCTCCAGCGAGGACATCACCTACGGCCAACTCCGCGAACGTTCGGAACGGGGAGCGGCCGCCCTGGCTGAGCTGGGAGTCGGGCCCGGTGACACGGTCGCAACTCTGATGGGCAAATCCGCCGACCTCGTCGTCATGCTCCTGGCTATCTGGCGGCGTGGGGCAGTCCATGTACCCCTGTTCACGGCCTTCGCGTGGCCAGCAATTGAGCTGCGGCTCACAGCATCTGGCGCCAAGGTCGTCATCACCGACGCTGACCAGCGCGAAAAAATCAAAAACACTTCAGCCACGATCCTGGTCGCCGGGGACCAGGCAACGGCGCCGGACCTTGCCCTGGCTCCGATGCTAAACGTCCAGCTGCCCGGTATCCCGGCCGAAACCCTCGGAGGCGAGGGAACCTTGGTGATGCTCTTTACGTCCGGGACCACCGGCACGCCCAAAGGCGTGCCCGTTCCGGTCCGCGCGCTGGCGGGCTTCCGTCAATACATCGAACTCGGCCTGGATGTACGCGAAGATGATGTGTTCTGGAACGCCTCGGACCCGGGTTGGGCCTACGGCCTGTATTTCGGGATCCTCGGCCCCCTCGCCGCGGGCCGGCGCACCCTGCTGCTGCATGCACCGTTCTCCCCGGAGCTCAGCTTTGCTGTGCTCGACTTGTTCAAGGTAACCAATTTCACTGCCGCCCCCACCGTCTACCGGACCATGCGTGCCAAGTCCGGGTCAATGCCGAAGGACCTGAGCCTGCGCAGGGCATCTTCATGTGGAGAGCCGCTGACACCTGAAGTGGTTGCCTGGGCCGAAGAAGCCCTTGGTGTGCCGGTCCGGGACCACTACGGACAGACCGAGCACGGCATGATAATCGTCAACGCCTGGCACGATGACGTACGCAAGGACGTGCGCCCGGGCTCGATGGGGCATCCCCTGCCGGGCTGGACCTGCTCTGTACTAAAAGACGAATCTGACGAATTGGCCGCTGTCGATGAGATGGGGCGGGTTGCCGTGAGCGTCCCCGAAAGCCCAATGATGTGGTTTACCGGATACCAGGACGCCCCCGAAAAAACAGCCGAGCACTTCACCCAGGACGGGCGCTGGTACCTCACCGGCGACGCCGGAAAAACCGACGCCGACGGGTACTACTACTTCTCATCCCGGGATGACGACCTCATCATCATGGCCGGATACCGCATTGGACCCTTCGACGTTGAAAGCGTCCTGTCCACCCACCCGGCAGTCCTCGAAAGCGGTGTCATCGGAGCCCCCGACGAACTCCGTGGAGAAGTCCTCGAAGCCTATGTCGTCCTCAAAGAAGGCGTCACAGGCAATGAAAACCTCGTGTCCGAACTGCAGAACCACGTCAAAACCCAGTACGCGGCGCACGCCTTTCCACGGCGGATCCATTTCGTTGAGGATCTGCCCAAAACACCCTCAGGGAAAATCCAGCGATACATCCTCCGGAAACAGCGCGCCACCCAGTAGGAAACAGCCACCAAACCGATGTCCCCCGACGCACCCACGCATGAGCACCACCACACGCAATGGAAGGATCACAGCAGCATGGGAGACAACACTCATCAGACAAGAGCCCAGGACCCGACCTCCGGGGAGTCTCTGACGAATGTCCGTACTGACTACCTTGGTCACGCCGGTTACCGCTTCGCCATCCTGACGCTGGAGAATTCCGACCGTCGTCCGGTCACGATGGGACCGGCGTCCCTGAACAATTTTGCGGCCGCGGTGCGCCGCCTGGACCTGTCCGGGGTGGATGCAGTGGCGGTGACCGGCACGGGCCCTGTGTTCTGCGCCGGCGCTGACATGAAGAAAATGACGGAGGCGTCCACGGCCGAACAGGCCGAGGACGTCGCACGCCGGGGTCTCGAGGCTTTCGGCCTGCTGGAGGCGCTTCCCGTGCCCACCTTTGCTTTCATCAACGGTCTTGCACTGGGCGGAGGGCTGGAGCTGGCCCTGCACGCCGGCCACCGCACCGCTGCGGACTCGGTCCGGGCCCTGGGCTTTCCCGAGGTGCGCCTGGGCCTGATTCCGGGCTGGGGCGGTATCCCGCGCACGGTAGCTCTTGTCGGCCCTGCCGTCACGGCCCGGCTGATGGTTACAGATTCCCTTGCTGGGAAGAACCTCTCGGCGCGGGCTGCCGCTGACCTGGGCCTGGTTGATGCTGTCCTTCCACAGGACGGGTTCCTGGCCGCCTCCCTGGATTTCGCGGCCGGCATCCTCGCCAGCGGGGCCACGGCCGCGGTTCCGTCCCCGCTGCAGTCCCATACCGCCAGCGATTCAAAGTCCGAAGCCTGCGCCGGGGTGCCTGTGGCGCTGGAGGACATCCGGACCCGGCTCGATGCCCGTCTGCACGGGGCGGCGCCGGCGCCCTACCGCGCACTGGAACTCATTGCAGAAGGTGCGACGGCCTCCGCCGGACAAGCTGACCCGACGGCCGAGATGCGGGCCTTCGGTGAGCTGCTGCTCTCGGACGAGGCCCGGGCGAGCATCTACGCCTTCCACCTGACACAGTCACTGGCGAAAAAGCCCGTGGGTGGCCCCGCCGCCGACCCGCTGCCGGTGCGCGCCGTCGGCGTCATCGGGGCGGGACTGATGGCCAGCCAGCTCGCCCTCGTCTTCGCGCAGCACCTGCGCGTGCCGGTGCGGATCACGGATCTGTCGGAGGAGCGCATAGACACGGCACTGGGCTGGATAGCGGCTCAGCTGGATAAGCCCGTGGGCCGCGGGCGCCTGGACCAGGCCGGGGCCGAGGCTATCCGCGCCCTGGTGACGGGCGGCACTGACAAGACCGCGTTCGCCGACTGTGACGTGGTCATCGAGGCCGTCTTCGAGGAGCTGGACGTTAAGCGGGCGGTCTTCGCCGAACTGGAAACCCTGGTCAGGCCGGACGCCCTGTTGCTGACCAATACGTCCTCGCTGTCCATCGAGGCCATGGGCGCGGGCCTGGCACATCCCCAGCGGCTGATCGGTTTCCACTTCTTCAACCCCGTGGCCGTGCTGCCCTTGGTGGAAATCATCACCACCCCCCAGACGGACGAGACCACGCTCGCGACGGCATTCGAGCTGGCCCGGCGTCTGAGCAAGACGGCTGTGCTCGTCACGGACACGGCAGGTTTCGTGGTCAACCGGATACTGACCCGGCTCTTCAGCGAGGTCCTCTCCCTGCTTGATGGCGGGGCGGATCCGGAGACCGTGGACCATGCCCTGGACCCGTTGGGCCTGCCCATGACGCCACTGCAGCTGCTGCAGTTCATCGGCCCGTCCGTGCAGCTGCACATCTGCGAGACCATGCACCAGGCCTATCCGCAGCGGTTCAGCGTCAGTACCAGCCTGAAGAGGCTTGTGGCCGCGGGGCTGCCCGGTTACCTGGACGACAACGGCCGTATGTCCGCTGAGGCGGCCTCGTTGCTCGGGTCGCCCGTCCCGGCAGATGCCGGTACCGTCCGTGCCCGTATCGTGGCCGCGCTGGCAGAAGAAATCATGGAAATGCTGGATGAGGGCGTGGTGGCCGGGCCGGAACAGATCGACCTGTGCATGATCCTCGGGGCAAACTACCCCCTCCACACCGGGGGACTGACCCCCTTGCTGGACCGGGAAACCGGCACCGCATTCCAGCCGGGACTGCGCGTACCCCTTCCCGCCGCCCGCTAGCCCGCGACCGTGGCCGTCACAGCTACCGGGACTCAAACTTCCCGCCCGTTACCCGCTCAAGGAGAAAAATGAATCACAGTACAGAAGTACAGGCTGTCCAGACAGAAGGACGGGTTGTCCAGGAGTTTCGCAGGAAACTCGGACTCAAGGATGTTCTTGCTCAAAGCTTGTCGGTAATTGCACCGGCAATGTCAGGCGCATTTCTGACCTACTTGGCCGCCACGCAAGCCGGGGGAGCAACGCCGCTCTCCTTCTTGCTGGGGGCGCTGGGTATGTTGTGCGTGGGGTCCGTGGTCGCCTTGTTCGCAGGAAGCCTCTCCTCAGCCGGATCGATTTACACCTACCTGAGCAAGGGCGCAAGTCGTACCACCGGTTTTGTTGGAGGTTGGGCCTATGTGAGCGCATACCTTCTCTTCGGTGCAGGCGTACTGGGCGGCTTCGGCTTTTTTATGTCTCAGCTCGTCGAAGTACTCTTTGGTGGTGCAGTGCAGTGGTACTGGTTCACCTTGCTCGGTATCGCGATCATCACCCTCCTCAACTTCTTCAACATTGCTGTGTCAACGAGGAACCAGCTCATCTTCCTTGTGCTGAGCATGTCAGCCATGCTCGTGGTCGCCTTCATTGTTATCGCTATTGGATCGCCTGAAGTCAGCCTTGTCGATGGCGAGACACCGATTGCAGCAGCCGGCACAAGCTGGGACCCGACAGCCTTCTGGCCACCCGCCGCAGGAACCCCGTGGATAGGTGTCTTCTTCGGCATGAGCTTCGCCATGCTGTCTTTCGTAGGTTCGGAGTCAAGCGCGTCCCTCTCTGAGGAGACGCGTGATTCAAAGCGCAACATACCCCGCGCAATTATCGGTTCGATCCTCATCGCCGGGATCTTCTACGTAATTATCAGCTACGCGACCGCCATTGGCTTCGGAGTGGAACAAGCCAAGATTGACTGGCCCGCTTCGGCAACCGGTCTCGCCGCAGTCGCTCCGAACACACTCACCTCGGCACTGGTCCTCGCTGCCGCTGGTGGGTCAAGCCTGTTCTGCGCTTTGGGATTCCACACCGCATCGTCACGAGTCCTGTTCGCCATGGGGCGCGAGGGCGTGCTGCCGAAGCGACTCGGACGACTGCACCCGCATTGGAACACCCCGTGGAACTCGATGATCCTGGCTATTGTGATCTGGATCCTCCTGATCGGCGGATCAGTGCTCTTCGTGGCAAAGGACGCGCAAGTCGAGCTCGCGGGAACTGATAACCATGTCACGGGAGGCGTGTTCGTCTTTACGCTTCTGCTCAACTTCGGAACCCCCGTGGTGATGTTCGTGTACCTGATGCTCGGTATCACCGGGATCATTCACGGCATGCGAAATCGCATGCGGAAGTTCATCCTTGCTGGAGTGGGAGCTGGGATGTTCGCTATGGTCGCGATCCTCGCCGGTCTCTACTTCTCGTTCGTTCCGGACGAGCCCGGGGGAGACATTCCGATGGCCCTTCGTGTCATCCCATGGGTCTTAGTCGCGATCGTTGTGGCCGGTTGGGCGTTGGCCGCCTGGACGAAGCGTGCCCGCGCTCAGGCCTGGGCCGACATGGGTCGAGTATTCGATGAACTGTAGAGACCCACGCATGGGGGATGCGGATATGGACGGGCGCTGCTGAACTCGCCCAGCAGCGCCCCTGAACAACGCTCTATGTCTAGGGGGAGGGCTCGGCCTCTCGGTCCCTAGGAAAATTCATGGCCGTCCACAGCTACCGGGACCCAAACTTCTCGCCCGATACCCGTTCAAGGAGAAAAATGAACCGCAGTACAGATGTTGTCATTGTCGGGGCAGCCCGCACACCGCAGGGCAGGCTGATGGGCCAGCTCGCTCCGTTGTCCGCTGTCGAGCTCGGGGGTGCAGCTGTCGCCGCAGCGGTGGATAGGGCAGGTATCGAACCTGGCGCCGTCGAGGCGGTCATAATGGGACACGTGCTTCAGGCCGGGTCCGGACAAAATCCTGCCCGGCAGGCTGCCGTCGTCGGGGGCGTCCCGTTGAGCGCCCACGCAGCCACCGTGAACAAGGTGTGTCTGTCCGGGCTGAGCGCCATCATCGAGGCGAGCCGGCTGCTGCGGCTGGGAGAGGCCGCGGTGGCGGTTGCCGGGGGACAGGAATCCATGAGCAACGCCCCGCACCTGCTGTCGGGTTCCCGGGCCGGGCACCTCTACGGCGACGCAGTGCTGATTGACTCCGCCGCCCACGACGGCCTCACGGATGCCTTCGACCATGAGGCGATGGGACTCGCCACCGACCGTGCCAATGATGCCCTGGGCATCCTTCGTGCCCAGCAGGACAAAGCCGCCGCCGACTCCCACAGGCGTGCCGCAGCGGCCCAGGCTGGCGGGCTCTTCGACGCCGAGATCGTCCCGGTCAAAGTGCCGCGGCGCCGCGGGGACGTCGACCTCGTAAGAATCGACGAGGGTGTGCGTCCCGATAGCACGGCGGAGTCCCTCGCCATGCTTCGGCCGGCGTTTTCCCCGACCGGTACGGTCACCGCCGGCAATGCCTCCCCACTGAACGACGGCGCTGCCGCCGTCGTCCTGACCACCCGCAGCTACGCGGAGGCCCACGACCTCGAAATCCTCGCCACGGTCGGTTCCCCGGGACAGACCGCAGGACCGGACACCTCGCTGCCGGACAAACCGGCCCTCGCCATCGGCAAAGCACTCCAGACGGCAGGCTGGACAGCAGAGGACCTGGACTTCGTGGAGATCAACGAGGCGTTCGCCTCCGTGGCTCTGCAATCGGCGGCACAGCTGGGCCTCGACATGGACCGCGTTAACGTCAACGGGGGTGCGATCGCCCTCGGCCATCCTATTGGGGCTTCCGGCGCACGGGTAGTCGTCTCGGCCGTACATGAGCTCATGCGCCGCGGGACCGGCAAAGCGGCCGTGGCACTGTGCGGCGGCGGCGGCCAGGGCGAGGCGCTGCTGCTATCCCGCTGAGAACCAATTCAACGATCCCCACGACGGCGCCCACCCTAAAGGAGTTTCCATGCCTGAACCCTTAGAGGACCTGCGACTCGCCCCAGCGAGAGTGGTGCCGCTCTCGATGTGGCCGTGCTGGCCGCTAAGGATCTCAAGCTAAGGACAGGACAAACCAACAGCAAAAGGAGCAGCAACATGATTTTCGATCCAGACCTTATCGTCCACGAGTGCGCCGATCTTTCCGTGGGCGACCAGATAAATGCCTGGCAGGGCGGCCATTTGCTTCATACAGGGATCATCACCGATCGCTCACCCGCCTTAGGCCTGTTCTGGATCCGGGAACCGGCGTTGGGCGAACGGCGGCTGATGGACATGAGCGAATTTCAGATTACCCGCGTACCGCATCCTGTGCGTCAACAGGAATCCAAGCCCGCAGCAGCCTGAAAGGCAACCGGGACCAGGATCAACCGGAGGAGCTGACGCCAAGTCGCACATATAGCTGGCCAAGGTGCGCACCCCCCAGGCTGTGAAACTTCCCTGTTCCAGCTTGTAAGCGATATTTGTAAAGAATTCGGGAAGAACTGCATTTCTTTCACAGTTTTTCACTACCAACCCTGTAGGAAGTGCCGAAAAGTAGTACTTACGGAAAGAAACACAGCACCGGAGAAACCGGCGGGAACCGCAATGGCGCGGTTCCCGCCCACCGATCCCGGAGCTCAATCAAGGAGATCAACGATGACTGCAGCATTTGAGCCCACCCAGCAGACGCCCGAACAGCAGGCTGCCGCCCTGGAGCTCGAGTGGGCCGCCGACCCGCGTTGGGAAGGCGTCACCCGGGACTACTCAGCGGCCGACGTCGTCCGCCTCCGCGGCCGCGTTTCCGAAGAGCACACCCTGGCATGCCGGGGTTCGGAGAAGCTGTGGAAGCAGCTCACCGAGGAGCACAAGACCGGCGGGTACACCAACGCCCTCGGCGCGCTGACCGGCAACCAGGCCGTCCAGCAGGTCAAGGCGGGCCTGCGCGCCATCTACCTTTCGGGCTGGCAGGTGGCAGCGGACGCCAACAACTCCGGCCACACCTACCCGGACCAGTCCCTCTACCCGGGCAACTCCGTCCCCACCGTGGTGCGCCGGATCAACAACGCCCTGCTCCGGGCGGACCAGATCGAGTTTTCCGAGGGCGTTCAGAGCGTTGAGGACTGGCTGGTCCCGATCGTCGCCGACGCCGAAGCAGGCTTCGGCGGGCCGCTGAACGCGTACGAGCTGATGAAGTGCATGATCGCCGCCGGCGCCTCCGGCGTTCACTGGGAGGACCAGCTCGCCTCGGAGAAGAAGTGCGGCCACCTCGGCGGCAAGGTCCTGATCCCCACCCAGCAGCACATCCGGACCCTCAACGCCGCCCGCCTGGCCGCCGACGTCGCCGGCACCCCGTCTGTCATCATCGCCCGCACCGACGCCGAGGCCGCCACCCTGATCACCTCCGACGTCGACGAGCGGGACCAGGAATTCATCCTCCGCGAAGGGGGACAGCCGGTTCGCACTGCGGAGGGCTTCTACAAGGTCCGCAACGGCATCGAACCCTGCATCGCCCGCGCCAAGGCCTACGCCCCGTACTCGGACCTGATCTGGATGGAAACCGGCACCCCGGACCTGGAACTGGCCCGCACGTTCGCCGAAGCGGTCAAGGCCGAGTTCCCGGACCAGATGCTCTCCTACAACTGCTCCCCGTCGTTCAACTGGAAGAAGCACCTGGACGACGCCACCATCGCGAAGTTCCAGCGCGAACTCGGCGCCATGGGCTTCACCTTCCAGTTCATCACCCTGGCCGGCTTCCACGCCCTGAACTACTCGATGTTCGACCTCGCCCACGGCTACGCCCGCGAAGGCATGAGCGCCTACGTCGAACTCCAGGAGAAGGAATTCGCCTCCGAATCCCGCGGCTACACCGCCACCAAGCACCAGCGCGAAGTCGGCACCGGCTACTTCGACGACATTGCAACCGCGCTCAACCCGAACGCATCCACCCTGGCCTTGGTGGGATCCACCGAAGAAGGCCAATTCCACTAATTTTCCCCCAAGTAAGTAGCAGTAAGTGTCGTTTTGAAAGCTCAAAACGACACTTACTGCTACCCAGTTGGGCCCTGCACCAGGAGACAGAAATGAACGGCTTCACTATCAATGGCATTACCCTGACTGCACAGCCGATCTGCCGGCAGAACGAGGTGCTCACTCCGGACGCTTTGGAGTTCGTCGGGAAGCTGCACCGGTCGACGGCGGCGCGGCGGCAGGAGCTGCTGCAGGCCCGCCGGGCACGGCGGGCTGAGATCGCTTCCGGGCAGGATCCGCGGTTCCTCCGCGAGACCGAAGAGATCCGCAACGATCCGTCGTGGCGGGTCGCTCCCCCGGCACCCGGGCTGGAGGACCGCCGCGTGGAAATCACCGGGCCGGTGGACAAGAAGATGACCATCAACGCCCTTAACTCGGGTGCGAAGGTGTGGCTCGCTGACATGGAGGACTCCTCCACCCCCACCTGGCGGAACGTCATCAAAGGCCAGCTGAACCTCACGGATGCCCTGGAGCGCAGGATCGACTTCACCAGCCTGGAAGGCAAGGAATACAAGCTCCGCCCGGCCGGTGACCTGCCCACCGTCGTGGTCCGTCCCCGCGGCTGGCACCTGCCCGAGAAGCACATGCTCATCGATGGCACCCCGATCGCCGGCGGCATCGTGGACTTCGGCCTGTACTTCTTCCACAACGCCCGCCGCCTGCTGGCCCAGGGCAAGGGTCCGTACTTCTACCTGCCCAAGATCGAGAACCACCTCGAAGCCCGGCTGTGGAACGACATCTTCATCCTGGCCCAGGACCTGCTCGGCATCCCGCAGGGCACCATCCGCGCCACGGTGCTGATCGAAACCATCACCGCCGCCTTCGAAATGGAGGAAATCCTGTACGAACTGCGCGACCACGCCTCGGGCTTGAACGCCGGCCGCTGGGACTACATCTTCTCCCTGATCAAGAACTTCCGCACCCGCGGACCCCGGTTCGTCCTGCCGGACCGCGGCCAGGTCACCATGACCCAGCCCTTCATGCGGGCCTACACCGAACAGCTCGTGCGCGCCTGCCACAAGCGCGGTGCCATGGCCATCGGAGGCCCTGCCGCTTATGTTCCCAGCAGGAGGGATCCAGCGATAAACGCTGAGGCTTTGCTAAAGACCCGTGCCGACAAGCTACGGGAGGCCAACGACGGCTTCGACGGCTCCTGGGTTGCACACCCCGACCTGGTACCGGTCTGCCGCGAGGTGTTCGACAGCATCCTCGGCGAGAAACCGAACCAGCTGGACAGGCTCCGCGAGGACGTCATCCCCGATGACCAAGCCCTGATCAACGTGGCCGCCACCGAAGGGACCATCACCGAACAAGGAATCCGGAACAACATCGAAGTGGGCATCCGCTACCTCGAATCCTGGCTCCGGGGCAACGGCGCGGTAACGATCCACAACCTGATGGAAGATGCCGCCACCGCGGAAATCTCTCGTTCGCAACTGTGGCAGTGGATCTACGCTCGCTCCATCACCGACCAGGGCGAAATCGTCAGCCACTACTGGGTGGAGCAGCTCCTGGACGAGGAATTCACCCGACTGGAACGCTTCGACGGCGACCGCTTCGAAGACGCCCGGGACATCTTCGAGGAAGTCACACTGGCTCGCGACTTCCCGTCCTTCTTCACCCTCCCCGCCTACGCCCGCTACCTCACGGAGACCCGAGAAAGGGCATCGGTAGAAGAGCTCTCGATGGCCTAGTAAAGCGTCGGTCAGACCAAAGCGATCCGTCGCAAGAGGAGACTCGAAAGCCGAGAATATGGGCTAACCGCGACTCGATTAGCGCCGAGACCCGGGGGACTAACTCGGCGTTTCGCTCCGCGTCCCGCTTGCGAAAGCGGGACGCGGAGCGTTCGCATGTACTCGGATCAGTACGCCATAACCGCTCTTGTGAGCGGCCACAAACGAATGCGCTGGGCGGCAGTACCTGCCGAACAGCTGAGACGGCAACCTAAAGGAGCCTTCACAATGGTTTCCTCTGCAACCTCGAACGAAAGTTCGGAGCATGGCAACCCGACACCTACAAGGTCGGTAAACGTTGAGAAAGAGCAGCAACGTACTGCAGAAAGCACCCTTCGATCTGAAATCGAAGACGCCGACGCGACAACACGTGTGAGATTCGACTGGCTCCAAGAAGTGCCCTGCTGATGCGGAACGGCACTCCCGGCAGCCGTTAGGACTGCTCTGCCGGCAGCCTGACGTCTTTCCTTGGAAAACGACGAAGCTGGGCAGCTCTGATCATTCATTGAAACGCGTATCAGGTTTTCTGGTCCCACACTTGCGGGGTCCGGAACGGGAAGCCGATAACCGTGATTATATAAAGCTACGGTCGAGAGGGGCTCCTAAATACGCTACCGACCTCATCGACTCAGCCTCGGCCAGTGCAACCGCAGAATAAGCACCCAATCCTCCACTGTGATCACCCACCCAATCGTTTGGAACGGGTGCCTCAGTTTTCAACCGGGCGGAGTTCAGCAGTCGTTGCAACGGTTTATGGTTTTATCGCCGGGGAAGTCAGTCTAGCCAGGTGCTCCATGGGACTCTGCCAGCCAAGGATTTCACGTGGCCTGCGATTGATTTCATCGGCGACCCTGGTGAGTTGTTCGGGGCTGTGGACGCCGAGATCTGTTCCTTTCGGGAAGTACTGGCGGAGCAGGCCATTAGTGTTCTCGTTGGATCCGCGCTGCCAAGGGCTCGCGGGGTCACAGAAATACACCGGAATCAGCGTCTGCCGCGTGAAACTCTGGTGGCAAGCCATTTCAGTGCCCTGATCCCAGGTCAAAGAACGGCGCAGGTGCGGCGGGAGTGGGCTCATCGAATCAGCTAGCCGATCGCGTAGGTTCTCAGCACCGCGGTTTCCTGCCAGGTGCACGAGGATGATGAAGCGAGAGGTGCGTCCGACCAGAGTGGCGATGGCCGAGCGACCGCCCTTCCCAATGATTAAATCGCCCTCCCAGTGGCCTGGTACTAATCTGCCGATCACTTCCGGGGGCCTGTCCCGGATCATGACCATGTCCGGGAAACGACTGGTCCGGTGCTCCTTTCGGCGGCGTGGCCGGCGACCGGTCCGTCCGCTGCGCAGCGAGACGGCCGGGTCCACGGCTAGGTCCAGGCTTCCGCGCCCATAGAGGGCTTGATAAACAGTCTCGGGCACGACGTGCATCTCGGGTTGTCCCGGGAAATTAGCGCGTAGACGGTTGCTGATCTGGCGGGGACTCCAGCGCTGCTTCAGATGTTCACGCACGAACTCCTGCAGCTCCGGGTTGGCCGCGATCTTTCCGGTCCGCTGGCGGCTCCGTCTACGTTCGGCGCTGCGCTGTGCTGTCCGCGGACGGTAGTTCCCAGAGGGTTCGTGAACATTGCGGCGGATCTCTCTACTCACGGTGGATGGACTGCGCCCGAGTTCCATTGCGATGGCGCGAATGCTCCGCCCAGCATGCAGGAGGTCCGCGATCGTGATCCGCTCGGGCTCGGAGAGAAATCGGGCAGAAATCGTGGCTGGTCTTAGACGGGAGATGGGAGGGATCGTTTTGATGTCGCCGGATTTCAGAACAACGGTGTGACCGTGCCGCCATCGAGTGCCGGAACTGCGGCTGATTCCGATGATTCGACACGCTTCGGAATTGCCCATTCCCTGTTTCATCAGCTGATCATAGTGAGCCCGTGCAGCGTTCTTTGGAGGGGCGCCCCGTGACTTTCGTGGTCGTTTCATATCTGCCAATTGCAACTCCTAAAAGCTCAGGTGTTGCAACGACCACTAGACGCCAAGCCGTCACAATGGCTCACTTTTCGACCGTCACCGACATCCTCCCGGCGTCCAGCCTTTGACCAATCTCTTGCCCGCCCCCGCTGCTGGACATAGGCTCATGGTGTGAGTGGCGGGGACGGCAATCCGAAAAGCGGATCCGGCCCGCGACCCGTGAAGGAATCAAGCATGGCAACAGGTACGGTCAAGTGGTTCAACGCCGAAAAGGGCTTCGGTTTCATCGCCCCCGACGACGGAAGCGCTGACGTGTTCGCACACTTTTCGGCAATCGCCTCCAGCGGTTACCGCTCCCTCGACGAGAACCAGAAGGTTCAGTTCGACGTCACCCAGGGCCCTAAGGGTCCGCAGGCGGAGAACATCCAGCCGCTCTAAGCGGTTGTTAAGAAGCTGGCCGGCACATGCTGGCCAGCTTCTTTTGTTCCTCAACGCCAAGCCTGCCCTGTCATTCAGAGCGCGTTCTCTCTTCGGTCCGGTAAGCCCGAGACCCTTGAAACGCGGTTGCCCTCATCGGACTTCGCCTAAATGCTAAAGCTGATAGCGGACGTTATGTCAAGTAAGCCAGTTGTTGGTGCCATTATCCGTGGCGCTTCTGCCCAGATTCCCGAGGTCAGAACTGCTCAGCCAGCGCCCGGTTCACGGCGTGAATGTTCAGGAAGGCAGGGTCAAAAGACGCATCGGAACCGGTCATTTCGGCAATCCATGCTGCGTGTTCAGCATGGTCAGGATGCGATGGATCGGCCAGCGCGTCCATGATCTCCTCGTAGCCGGGGAATCCTCCGGAGTCTTCGAGCGGGCCGCGCCGGGCGCAGTCCATCAGTCGGGCCGACGGACTGTCGTCGTCCGTGGGCCGGCGGGAAACCAGCTCGAGCCGGTGAAGCCAGCTGTCACCAAAGTCGTATTCATAGAACGCTTTGCCTGAGCCCAGCGCGAGCAGCTGATCCAGGGAGCAATCCTCCTCAGGCCTGTCAGTCGGTTCCTCACATTCCTGCCCGGGAAGCCATTGCAGGACTTCCGGAATTTCGCCGTCGACCGGCCGCAGCGGCGCGAACGGAGCGTCTGGTGTGAACCTGTGCAGGTGCGCGTCCTCCCAGCCAAGGGCTGCCTGCAGTATCTGGTGTATCTGATTCAAAGCCAGGGAGCTCCGGATTCCGACCTGACGCCAGATGCCAGGCACGCTGTCGACCAGCTCCACACGAACCTCCAGGACGGAATCCTGGCCACCCCTGGTCCCGGCGTGAAATTTGCCCATGCAACCCATTCTTACAGGCCTCACGGCCCTACTAGTAAGACGGGAGTGCCCCCGCCGCAGCCTATAGCTTGACAAAGATGATCCGGTTCCTCGGCCGCCTCGGTTTTACCCTTGGTCTCGCTTGGCGCTAATTCAGTTCTACGCGGGCATCTTGATGAGTCAACGAGGGCTCTTGAACACTTGTTCAACCTTCGCTACTGTCCTCCGTATGAGTTTGATCACAATGCACGAGAAGTCGGCGAACAAGAAGCAGCCCGTCGCTACCCGGGTTTTTCGGGCAGGGCGGATCAGTTTGAAATGCATCAGGACGGCGGACACCATACCGTCGTGCTTCGCGCTCACGGGTCAGGGCGGGAAATTCCGCCGGAGCCAAGTACCCCAGCATGGAATGAGGCTGTTTCCGTTTGTAGTATTCCTCGATCCAGCTGGACGAGGCCTTGCGCAGCGCCTTGAGATCGGTCCAAGGACGGGTGCGGGTAGTTCCCTCTTGTAGGTCGCGAAGAACGACTCCTGGTCTACTTCGAGGCCGCGGGTGTTTGGAACGGGCCCACGGAGGCGATCAAGGGCGTCATCGAGACTCTGCGCCGGGTCGCCCGAGGGTTCCGCAACTTCGACAACTCCCGCCTACGAGAACTACTCGCCGCTGGCGGTCACCACCCCCGGCGGAACACCCCTAACCATGCTCAATTGTGAAGGGCCAGGAACGTAAATACATGTTTCAACCGATCAATTCCATCTTGCTGAAGAAAGAGATGCACCTTGAAGAGACCCATGAGCATTGCCTGCACGAGTATCGCCATCGTGTCCCTGCTGGCCGCCGCCGGCTGCGCCGCAGACAGCCAGGGCGGTGAGCGTGCGGAGGAGAGCCCTAACTCCGAGAACTGTGCGGTACAGGAACACGCGATGGGTCTGCGCTGGCAGCAGCAAAGCGCCGAGGCGCAGGCACTGCAGTCCCAGACCTACCGGATCGCTGCCGAGCGCCTCGAGGAGAAGGTCAAGCAGGCGAAGTCTAAGGACGTTGCGATTATCACCGATCTGGACGAGACCGCGATCGACAACACCGAGCTGTTGGCCCGCGACATGACCGCCTGCCACGACTACAGCGTCTGGGATACCTGGGGCCACTGGGAGCTCGAGGGCTCGCCGTCCGCGATCCCGGGCGCCGCCGAGTTCTTCCGGATTGCCGATGAGATGGGCGTCTCGATCTACTACCTCTCCGACCGGACCGAGGAGAACCTCGATGCCACCATCGCCTCGCTGAAGGAGCTGGACTTCCCCCAAGTCTCAAAGGACCAGGTGAGGTTGCTAGGCCCGTCGAAGGAGGAGCGGCGCACCAAAATCCAGGAGGAACACGAGGTCATCATGCAACTGGGAGATACACTACATGACTTCGCTGGGGACTATGCCAACGCCGATCTAGACCAGCAGCGGCAGCTCGTCGAAGAAGATGCTGAGCACTTCGGCGACGACTGGTTCATCCTGCCCAATCCTACCTACGGCTCCTGGGAGGATGCCCATCTCGACACGTGGAACGCCGAGCTGGAAGTCAATAAGTGAGCTGGAAGTCAATAAGTGATCTTCCTGCAGGCATTACCCCGAGCCTTCGCACTGTCAGCGAAGAGGACGCGCTGATCGGCGTAATCATCGGTGCGCCCTTCTACTCGCCGACGTCCGAGATGCACGGAGTCACTCGCTAGAAAATCCTCCACAGAAGCGCGGGTACCAGCTCATAAGCTGGTACCCGCGCTTCTTGGTTCCGCCAATAGGAGGAGTGAGACCTTCGCCGGCAGACCGTCCACGCCGATAACAGCGCAGATGGTCGGTTGGCGACAATAAACCTCTCCCACGGGGGCTGCTCCATGCTCGACAGAAGCCAAAGGCACAGGCCGACGGAGTCTCCCTTATCGGCGTCTGAAAATGGGCAGGGGAGAGGCTGCGTATTGGGCTCCCCGGACCTGGAGCAGAGTGCTGGTCTGGACTCAGGCGTGAAGGCACTCTTAACGGACGAAGCGGTGACAAGACCTTCGAGCTATTTTCCACTGCCGGCCCGGAAACCACCGATTGGAACGGCTGGTTCGCGCCACTGGCTGCGGACTCCAGTATCGACGGGCTCCGCGACTCGGCGAACATGCCCTAGACCGTGAGCCCGCCCGATTAAAAGCCGATTGGGAACGCATCGCTGGTCGCGATCATTAGATGACCTTGAATACTCCCTCGAGGAAGTCCCATTGGACCGCCAGTCGGACTGGTCCAGTCAATGATTGCCAGCTGACCGGCAGGACCTGGGTTCAGACGAGTTTGGTTACCTGGTAGGTGTGGCCGGCCGCACGGAGTCGCTGCATGAGCACGTTGCCGAGTGCAGTGGCCGGTGTCAGCGACCCTTTCGCGGTCGGCAGCCGGTCACCGTCGAGGGCAAGAGCGAGTGCAGTCTCGCCTGCCATCACGGCGGTGGCGGCATAGCCGGGATCACCGGGGCCAGCAGCAACCGCCTGGTATCGGTGCCCGTTCTCGGTGCGGGCGGTCACCTGGGAGTGGAACCAGCCCGCGCGCTGGGTGCTGGTGCTCGGACCCGAACCTGGTGCCGGAAGACAGCGGTCGAGCACCCTCCGGGTCGGCGGGAACGCCATCGCGCCCGTGAATGCCCGGAGCCCGAGCGCCATTGCCCTGGCGATGACCGCTCCTGCCGGTCCGGGGGCCACCCCCATCACCTCGCCGTACTGAAGGGAGCGGCCGTAGGCCCAGCCCTGCAATGCGTTGCTGCGGCGCACTATCCGAGTGTTGACCGCGGCCATGATGAAAGGCGCGGTCCAGGTGCCGTCATCGGAACGACGCACAGGACCGGCGTCAAGAGGCTGTTGTGTTGTCGGCTCCTTTGCCCGGTCGGGGCTCAGAGCGTAGGGGTCCGCGGCTAATGACCGCAGGGCGGTGCTCGATCGCATCGCGTCAAGCTGCCCGCGCATCGATTCGAGCGTGCCTCCGCTGATGCCACCCTTGGCCCTAGCAACGAGTTGGACCTCGACCAAACCACCAGCGCCATCGGCTTCTGCCGCCTGATGAAGCAGCAGTACGGCAAGGTCGGACGGCACCGAGTCGTAGCCGCAGGAGTGCACGATCCTAGCCCCGCTCATCCTGGCCAGAGCATCGTAGCGATCGATCGCCTCCCGAATGAAGGACACCTCACCGGCGAGGTCGGCGTAGTGGGTACCGGCCCGTGCGCAGGCCTCGACCACAGGTAGTCCATGTTTCGCGTATGGACCGACGGTTGTGAAGAGCACGCGTGTACCCGCGGCCAGGGCGGCGATCGATTCCGTGTCCTCCGAGTCGGCTTCGATGAGGGCCCATCCGTGCGCCGCGACCGGCAACTGCGACCGAACCGCCCCGAGTCTGGACCTCGACCGGCCCGCGAGTCCGACTCGCATACCGGCCGGTGCATGCTCCGCGACGTAGACGGCGATCAGCCGGCCAACGAAACCCGTCGCTCCGTAAAGAACGAGGTCATGTTCCCGAGATGCGTTGTCCATAACTGCAGCCTTTCACAGCGGCAACTCCAAGCTGACACACGGAACTGATCTACGTTCGAACGAGAAGCCCGGTCCGCCCGCCCACAGCCGGGGACAATTCTCTGGCCGTTGAACAGCATTGCTGATGAGTACCACCCGGACGCAACGCCTCAGCCGGAGGGAGAAGTCACCGGAAAACGACTGCACGTCGCCCGGCGCGAAGCCCAGGAGACGGTCGCGTCGTCACCCTCGCTGGGAGCCAATATCTGGACGAACGTCCGGGACGGCCTGCTGATGGCCATGGCTATTCTGCCCTCCATCCTCTCGATCGGTCTGCTTGGATTGGTGCTCGCCTCGTTCACTCCAGTCTTTGACTGGCTGGGGTATGTGTTCTACCCGTTCACGTGGACGCTTCAACTGCCGGAACCAATGCTCGTAGCTAAGGCCAGTGCGGTGGGCATCGCCGAGATGTTCCTGCCGGCCCTGCTGGCTGCTGAAGCGGCCCCGGTGGTGAAGTTTGTGCTCGGCGTGGTTTCTGTCTCGGGGATCATCTTCTTCTCCGCCCTGGTGCCATGCATCATGGCCACAGATATTCCCATTCCCGTCTGGAAGCTGGTGATCATCTGGTTCCAGCGCGTGGTGCTGACTCTGATCTTGGTGACGCCCCTCGCGTTCCTGCTCTTCTAGCCAGGCATCCGCGCTAAAGATCGGGCCATCTGGCCGGGCTGAAGCGGTCGTTCCAGCGCCGGAGCTTCCCGTCCGGCTTAGTCTGAGAACGCTTCCAGCTCCAGCAGTAGCCGGTCCCTATCAGTCAGGAAGTCCACGGGCGGGAGCCGCCCAACTGCCTTGAGGGCGTGACCATCCGGGGCGTGAAGTAGCTGTCTGAAACCTGCAGCTCCATGGCCCTGACGAACAGCGCCGTCACCTTGGAGTGCAGTTGCCCGCCGGGAAGGAACTGGAAGCCGGGGCAGTAGGTGCCGTCGCCAATAAACACGCGGACCAGTTGCTGCATGGCCGGTTCAGGGTTCTCTATGAGCTCGGTGAGGCGGCCCCGAACCTGTCCAGGGACGGGAGGGTGAACTCGGCGCGGATACTGTCTCAGACTGAGTCCGGAACCGGCCCTCCCATGACCGTGGGTTGTTCGTGGGCTGGCTTAGCCCTCACAGTCGACGCAGTAGGCGTTGCCGTTCTTCTCCTTGGCCACCTGTGATCGGTGGCGGACCAGAAAGCAGGACCAGCAGGTGAACTCGTCGTCGGCCTGGGGGATGACCTGAACGATGAGCTCTTCGGCGATGAAGTCGCCGGGCAGCTCGATGCCCTCGACCGTGTCTGCCTCGTCCAGCTCACGGACCACGCTGCGGGCGTCGGGGGTGTTCGCGGAGCGGAATGCCTCTAGGGAGGTGTCCTGCGATTCTTTGACGTCGGATCGGACTTCGTCGTAATCAGTTGCCACTTAGGTATATCTCTTCTCTCTCAAGCTTGCGTTGTCGCGACTGCAACATACAGCATGGCGTTCTTATTCCATAGCCAGGGGGAAGAATGGGCGCATGTGCGGCAGGTGATGTCCAGGGCCACCGGCGACCTTCTTAGTTCACTTCGATGCGAAGGTGGTCGAGGGCAGGCTTCCGCCGCCGAGCTGGAACGTGCGCCCACGCGGGACGTTCCGATCATCGCCGAGCGCTTCGATGAGATTCTATTGACCGGCACCTGCTCATAGCGCGATGGGGGGGAGGGGGGCCGTCCTGGGCCAAAGACATCAAGATCGGGTCCAAGCTCATCAACGCCCGCAGCGGTCCCATTCTGGAGAAGCCTTCATTCCGGCAGGCTGCGGTCAAGCGAAGAGCTCTGGTCCCAGCTTAGGGCTATTACGAATGGCAGAAGAATGAGGACGGCAGAAAGATCCCGAACTACCTCTACTCGCAGACAGAGGATCTCCTGGCGTTCGCCGGGCTGTATGAGTTCTGGCCGGACCCGTCGCTGCCGGAAGGGGACCCGGCAAGTGGCTTCTCAGCTGCACGGTGCTCACGACCACAATCAACACGTCCGGTGGCCACGTCCATGACCGTTCGCCGGTTATCATCCCGCGGGACCACTTTGCCGAGTGGCTCGACCCGGACCTGACGGACAATGCCGACATTCAGCACCTGCTGGACTCGCTGCCGAAACCGACCCTGACGTCGAGGATCGTCAGCGACCGGGTGAACAGTATCCGGAACAACGGGCCTGAACTTCTTGAACCTACCGAAACTAGGTGCCCCCCAAGCACCAGCAGGAACGTCAGGTGACGAGTTTAGGCGGGCGCTCCTATGCTTTGCGGCCGGTCTGATGATAGTGAAGCGTGGCCTCAGAGCCACACGTTACCTTCGTGCGCCCAGACCGGATCCATTTGATGTTTTGGTATGGGCAGCGTCGCGTGTGGTGGTGCGGATCCGGTACAGGCTGGTGGTTGCCGTGATGAAGAGATCCTGTCCATCTGGGCCGCCGAAGCAAAGGTTGGAAACCCTTTCGGGCAGGGGAAGGGTTGCAAGAAGCTCAGCGGACAGTGAGTAGACCTGCACCGAAGGCCCCGCGGAAGCCCAGATCCTGCCGTAAACATCCACTCGAAGGCCGTCAGCCGGGCGGTCGTCGTCGAACTCGATAAAGGTGCCGGCGGGGCTGCAGGCGCCGTGACTCACCGCGTACGCTGCAATTTTTAGCGGCAGGCCATGGGTGGGGCCGGCGGTGTCGGTGACATACAGCACGGACTCATCGGGTGAAAAGGCGAGACCGTTGGGGTGGACCAGGTCCCGGATTACAGCGGTTAGTGTGCCGGTCGTCGGCTCGTAGCGGAAGACGTAGCAACCGCCATACTCTTGTTCGCCCTCGTGCCCCTCCCTGGTGCCGGGCAGGATCCCGTAGGGCGGGTCGGTGAACCAGATCGTTCCATCCCGTGCCGTCACCACATCGTTGGGTGAGTTCAGCCTCCTGCCCTCGAAGGAATGGACCAAAGCGGTTACAGTTCCTTGACGGTCGCGCTCAACCCGGCGCCGTCCATGGCTGCACTGCACAACGCTCCCATCGGCGTCCAGCGTCCGCCCATTGGTGAACTCGACTCCCGTTGCGTATTCCCGGGTTGCTCCGGTTGCGGGGTAGAACTCGAGTATGCGGTTGTTTGGTATGTCGCTCCAGCGCACGGCCTGGGATGAGGGCACCCACACCGGGCCTTCGGCCCAGGCTGTGCCGTTGAAGAGGCGCTCCAGCCGGCCAATCATGAGTTCTGAGCCCATACGTTTTCCTCCTTTGATCCCTCCAGTTTCCCCGCTTGGCAGGGTGCTTCCATGATGATCTTCGTGGATTCGCTTCCGGCTTTTGACTTTATCCAAGTCGATCACGTCCTGCCGGTCCGTGCGGTAGGAAAAACAAGTCCCCTTGCAATAGCGGTTGTGGCCGAACGAGGCGATGCCGGTGATGGTGTTTGAACTGAAGGAGCCGTAGAACAGCGGCCCGCCGGAGTCAGCTGTGCAGGAGCCGCCGCGGCCCTTGCCGTTGCCGTTGGTCTGGATGTTGTAGCCCGTCGTTGCTTGCACTGGTCAGATTCGTCAGCCTTGACTCGGCCATCAGCCGCTCCCGGTATGAGGTCTGGGATACGGGGTTCACTTCACTTCAGTAACGCCGTAGCCGCTGGCGGTGAACGTCGTTTCCTGCTGTCCACGTTTCGCGGCCAGCGCGTCCAGAGTTCCCGGGGCCGCGAGGCTGGCGTACTCATCGAGGTCTATGGGTTGCTTCAGGATCACAAGCCCGGCATCCCTGGTTTCGGGGATCTCGTCCAGACCCGTATGGCCGTAGTTGTACATCTCGTCAGAAACCGCGCACAGGGTTCCCAGCGTTGCCGCTGCGCAGGTGTTCGGATAGCCGGTGTCCGGATCCGTTCCTGTTCCAGCACTCCAGTCCGCGCCGGCATCCCGCTGGAGGTACACCCGCGCCGATAACAGCAGGAATCACCGTCGTCATAACAAGCGCCGCGGCGGCCATGGTGCCGATTCCGGCACCCAGTTTCTTCAAAGTGGGCGGATACAAACCCCAGCTTCTTATTAGATAGGAGCCGGCTTCGCGCAAGGTTGAGACGGCGCGGCACAAGGAAGTCAGCCAGGCAATCCTCGCCAGACAGATCTGGCCGGCACTGCACGAAGAGGCTTGGACAATCAAAGTGGCTCGTGCCAAATGACTGATTTAGGGCCGAGGGCATGTCTGCTTTACCGTCCAGTCCCTTGTTGCCGCCCTCGCTGACAGCACAGGGGCGAGGGGATGCACGTGCGACTGCGGTCTTAGCAGTCGGCGCGCGGGCTGCATTGGAATAACAGCGGAATCAACGACCCCGGCTGTTCCCACATCTGATCTGATGGCCATGTAGCGGAGCCTGCAAGTGGTTAAGGGGTTCGGGGAACCATTTGTCTCTTTGCAATACGTCCGGGCGTTTGCTTCGGTGCCTCAGTAAAAGAACGGCATCGTCCCTGGCTTTCGGGACTGTGGGCAGGTTCACCCAGTGCGTAAGCTAATCGGTTGGGCTGATATCGGTGGTGAGGGACCTGTCGTCCTT
The DNA here is from genome assembly GCF_054130535.1 of Arthrobacter sp. D1-17. Lineage (NCBI taxonomy): Bacteria > Bacillati > Actinomycetota > Actinomycetes > Micrococcales > Micrococcaceae > Arthrobacter > Arthrobacter sp. D1-17. The sequence continues at coordinate 453,314 of NZ_CP096382.1, forward strand.
CATCTGATCGTCCGATTCTTCAGCAGGCCCGACGGCCTTGTTTAGCCCTGGGACGTCCTCACGTGCAGAGCTGTTGTCTGCGGGATCGTCCGGGGAATCGGTTTGTGCCGCTGCCTCTGCTTCGGGTGCAGATCCCGGCTCCCGGGGCACCGGTTCCGCCGAAGGACTGAGCCCGTCTTTTGGAATGTTGTTCGTGTCCGTAGGTTCTGTACTCACTTGGCTCCACCTTCTCTAGCTAGAGTTCAAACGCTAATGCCGGGACCCCAGGCAGTAAACACCTCGCCGTGGGAAGATGTCGGCTCCCAGGGCAGGGATGCTTAGGGCTCAGGCAGCGCCAGCACCGCGAAGATCGCCACCAGCGGATAATCCTGGCTCTCGTGGCTGTCAGATTATTCGCCGGAGCCAAGGAAGCTGGCAGCATCTAGAATCCCCGGGCCGCGCCGACCGGAACTACATGGGGAGGGACGCCTCGGCCCTGATGCTGCTTATGCGCTGATGACGCAGTGGGCGCTTGATGAAAGCCAACGTCCTGCATGCACCTTCGGCTTCGGCATCCCTCTCCGTCTGTTGGGCGTTTAATCTGCTGCTTGATGGTTCGCGTTGAAGCCGCACTGCCTCCCGCAGCACCGGGACCGTCGGGGGTGGCGTTTTCGGGCGTGCCGTACTTGCGCAGCCCGGCCCCGCCCGCATCCTGCTTCTCGGTGCCGACGTCACGAGTAGAAGTAGCTGCGAGTACTGGCAGGAAAAGCACGCCTGAGTTGCTGGTCCGCGCTTTTGCGTCTGATTGGTCTTAGATTGACGCCTGGACATGTACCCCACCCCAAGCTTGGGAAGGCTGTCATCGAAGCTGGTTTCAGTACTCCCGAGCCTCGATCAACTCAAGAATGTGTGTTTTCACCTCGCCGGTCTTGGCCGGGGCCTTCTCCCGCGAGGGCCAGACCCTAGTGCGCAGGGTGTCGAGGAACGCGTCGGCTTCGCCCACCGAGTCGAAGTCGATGTCCAGCATTACCTCGTGGTCCCGGCCCGTAGGGCGGAAAATCCGGTAGCGGCGCGCTCCGGAGCGCTCGCGCCCTCCGGCGTCTTTCTCGAAAGCGCCTGCCCCTCCATAGCTCATAGTCACGAACCTGAAGCTCAATCCGGAGCGTTGCCATTGACCCTCATCCTTCCAAGGACAAGGTCCGGAAATTTGATTACCCGGGAGGTGTAATCATTACACTGATATTCTACTCGTATGGGAACCGTGGTCAAGAGCAGGAAGTATGACTCACCCCGCCGCCGCGCGCAGGCTGAGGCGACCCGCAAGGCGATCCTCGACGCCGCGCAACGGCTCTTTTTGCGCCAGGGCTACCCGGCGACGTCAATGCCTGCCATTGCCGAAGAAGCAGGCGTAGCGCTCAAGACGATTTACGTCCACTTCGACACCAAGGCTGCTCTCGTGCAGACGTTGTGGGGCGCCCGCCTCGGCGGCGAAGAAGCGAAGCTGCCCGTGCTGGAGCGGGAGTGGTACCTCGCCGTGGTCAAGGAACCCGATCCTGAGCGAAAGCTCCGTCTGGTCGCAGCGCAGGCGCGCCGCGTCAAAGCCCGCTCGGGGGCGTTACTGGAAATGATCCGCACCGCCGCCTCTGCCGACCCCGAGATCGCCGACCTCTGGGCAAGCATCGAGGCGAAACTCCTTGACGTGCAGCGCGCTATCATCGAGCAACTTTATGCCAGCGGATCCCTCGCACCGTCCCTGGACATCTCACGGGGAACCGACATCCTCTGGACTCTTAACCACCCGAACGTGTGGCAACTCCTGGTTCCGAATCGCGGCTGGACCGACCAAGATTACGAGCAATGGCTTGGCGATGCCTTTTGCTCCCAACTCCTCAATGCCTACCGTGTCCCGCGATGAGACCAGCCCTGCCGGCTCGGAGGGGCAAGTGGACGATAGCGGATATCCCGTCAAGTAGGGCCCATGCGTCAGGTTGGGATGTGCCCCAACCAAACAGACACCGGCGGGTTAGCCAGGTTCTCCGGAACTTAACGAGTCTGGTTTAGGCGAGAGCCAGCTGTCATCCCAGCGTTCAGGATTGAGGGTGAGGCCGATGAGTTGTTCCTCGAGTGCAGCCGTGTTCCTGCGTGTGGGACTACACCCTAGGAGCTGGGTCCCGCTTGTCCTGTCGGCTGCCGGAACCACAAGGGTGCCGACGGACGTGGGCAGTGCGTCGCACCGCAGGTCGTTGCTCCACTGGTCTGCGTCCGGGGCGGTGATGTCCGCAACCTCGGGAATGATGCTGGGCCATCAGCTACATCGTTTCCCGAAAGTTCTGCACGTTGGTGTTGGGCCGAACGCCATCGGGTAGGGAATGCTGCGTTGTGATGAAATTGACCGGGAAACGAACGGAGTTCGAATGGTGGTGCTTGACGCATTGGAGCGGCAGATTGTTGCTGCGCTCCAACTGGACCCACGTTGTCCGTGGCGCAAGGTAGCAGCCGTGCTTGGTGAGGCTGAGCGGACTGTCGCTCGTCGCGGGTCCCAACTGCTGGAATCGGGCGTGGTCGCCGTGGTGGGGGTGCGGCCCAGACCGGCGGCGGTGCTCGTGGAGATGCGCTGCACCCCGGGGACGGTGCGTGCGGCCGCCCACGCACTCGCACAGCGAGCCGACACTACTTTCGTTTACACCACAACCGGCACGGGCGACTGTGTGGCTGAAATCCTGACCGAACAAATGCGCATGGGCGATGTGTTGTCCGATGAACTACCTTCCACCATCGGACTGCGGGACTCCACCAGCTACCCCGTACTGCGCTACTTCCGGACCATCCGGGGTTGGCGACCGGAGATCCTGAGTAAGGACCGTGCCGAGTCCCTGCGAACTGGCCTGTCAGCTGACTCGGGTGTCCTCGAGGCGCGGCAGGAGCTGAATCGACAGGACACTGAGCTGGTCGAGGCATTGTGTGCCGACGGCCGGATGAGCTATGAAGCGTTAGGGCGCCGGGTCGGTATCTCCGAAGCCACGGCCCGGCGCCGCAGTGAATGGCTGTTGGCCAACAACCAGGTGCAGCTGAGGACCGTCGTCGAACCCGCGGCTTTTGGGCTTGCCGTCGAGGCCCTGCTCTGGATTCGGGCATCGCCGCAACACGTGGAACAGTTGGGCAAAGGCCTGGCTGAGCTTCCGATGATCCGCTATGCGGCAGCAATTGCAGGCGATTACCAGATCATCGCGGATGTCACCGTGGAGGACATGTCCTCCCTCTACCGCTTCATCACCGGATCGGACTGGGCCCAGTACGCCGCCGGGGTGGACGTCTCCGTCCTGCTCGATGCCCGGAAACGCGGCGGACGGTTCATGCGGACATCGTCCTAAGAGCTGCTGTGGTGGTGGATCCCGCGTCAGCACCAGTGTCAGCGCCGTACCCGGCGCCCGCCCCAATAGATGGCGCGACGGCGGCGTACCGCGTCCGCTGCTCGAAGGCGTGGCCCCAGCGAAGCAGTTGCATGTCTGTGTAGTGGTTGCTGGCGAGCTGGAGGCCAATGGGCAGGCCGGCGGAGCTGAATCCGGCGGGCACGCTGAGGACGGGCAGCCCGGCAGCGGACAACAGGCAGGCAGAGCGCATCCAGTCCAGGTATGTCTCAGAGGCCACACCGGCCACCTCCAATGGGTAGCGCAGTGTTGCATTGAACGGCAGCACCTGGGCGCAGGGGCTGGCGAAGAGGTCGTAGCGGCCAAAGAACTCCTGCACACTGAGTTCAAGCCGCGTACGTGCGGCGGCGGTCTCGATCAGATCCTGGGCAGTCAGGGCGAAACCCTTGGCCACGTTCCAATGGACCTCTGGCTTGATACGCTCGCCGGAGCGCTCCAGGATCGGTCCGAGCCCGGCGGCGAAGTCCATGGCGCGGGTATTGCCGAACACCAGATCCGCTTCGCTGAAGTCCGGTGTGGCTTCTTCCACGATCGCTCCGAGCTCCTCGAACACGGCCAGCTCCCGTTCCAGATGGTCCAGGATTTCCGGTTCAACAGGCACACCAATGCCAAAGTCACGGGACCAGCCAATCCGCACGCCGCGCATATCGGTCTCCAACGAAGACCGGAAAACTGTCGGGTCAAGCCCCTGAGGGTGGGGGACACGGGGATCCTTACCGGCAGTGACCGACATGAACAGCGCAATGTCCTCAACGCTCCGGGCCATCGGACCGGTCCTTCCCAGCCAGGCGTATGCGTTCACGGCCGACGGCATGGGTATGACGGCCGTCGAGGGCCGGAAACCGGCCACGTTGCAGAACGAAGCCGGGATGCGCAGTGAGCCGCCCATGTCGCTGCCGTCACCGATACTTTGAATGCGGGAAGCGATGGCGGCAGCCACCCCGCCACTGCTTCCGCCCGCGCTCAGCGTGGGGGCATACGGGTTGGTGGTAGTCCCGAAGAGGTCGTTGAACGTGTGTGACCCCGCCCCGAACTCTGGCACGTTGGACTTGCCCGTGGTAACCACGCCGGCCGCCTTCAACCGCGCGACGATCAGGTCGTCGGAGTCAGGAATGAAGTCCCTCAATGCCAGCGAGCCTTGCGTGGTGCGCATCCCCGCCGTGTTGTTGGTGTCCTTGTGCGTCATGGGCAGGCCATGGAGCGGTGGCAACTCGCCGCCGGAGGCAGTGAGCTGGTCGGCGCGTTCAGCCTGCGACCGTGCCCCTTCGGCGTCGAGCGTGACGACGGCGTTGATGACGGGGTTGACCTCTGCGATCCGTTCCAAGTGATCTGTCAGGGCCTCTCGCGCCGAGATTTTCTTGTCACGGATGGCCGCGGTGAGCTCGACGGCGGACAGCTCGCCAATGGTGTCAGGCATGGGGCTCCTTTGCTGGGTGTTCACTACCTGAAAGTGTGCCCGGTCACTTCGCGCCTCGGTAGCCTTGGCCGTCAACGGGACACGTTATGACTGATTTGGCCAGATACTTGGCTGATTCAGTCAGGCATTGCCCTAGCTCCCGGGAATAGTGGAAGGTGTTGAACGCCTGATGGCCGATTCGGTCTAGGCGCAAGAATTCGCCCTGATGCAGCAGGCGCCGCACAACGTCGTCGAACCCTGCTCGCAACCGGGCTCTAAACCGGAGGTTCCCATGCACCAACCCCTGGCAACACAACCCTTGGCAACAAACAATGCAACTGACATCCTGGCCATTGCCAACAACCCCGTCTTGTGGATCTGCGTTATAGGGGTCTTCGGCGTCATCATCATCCAGTCCGTGATCTTCATGAAGGCAGCGTGCCGGGCCGCTCCGTCCGTGCAGATGAGCGCCAAGGACATCAAGACCTCGTTCCGGTCCGGTGCCGTTTCGGCCATAGGGCCCTCCTTGGCCGTTTCCCTCGTGGCCATTGCACTGCTGGGCTTGTTTGGCGCCCCGGCGGTGCTGACTAGGATCGGCCTGATTGGTTCGGCGGCGTACGAAGTTTCCGCAGCCGGTATTGCGGCGGGGTCGATGGGAGCCAAGCTCGGCGATGCCAGTTACACCCAAAGCGTGTTTGCGGTGGCCTTCTTCGTGATGAGCATGGGCGGGGCAATGTGGATGCTCGCCACCCTGATCCTGACTCCGCTGCTTAGCAAGGGTGACGCCAAGATCCGCTCGGTGAATCCCGCTGCCATGGCGATCGTGCCGGCGGCGGCATTGATCGGCGCCTTCGCCTGCCTGGGACTGAGCGAATTGCCGAAGTCCGGGATTCACGTCGTGTCCTTCCTCGCTTCCGCAGCGGTCATGGGGCTTTGCCTCCTGCTGGCCAAGAAGCTCGGCAAGAGCTGGCTGCGCGAGTGGGGCCTCGGGTTCTCGATCGTCATCGGCCTCAGCGCCGCCTACCTGGCAGCCGGCCCCGCCCTCGGTGCCTGAGTCCGAACTCGAAGCCCTGACCACGTACGGAGAGGAACACCCATGACATCCATCACCACCACCCCCGCCACCAGCAACTCCGCGATGGCAGACTTCAACCGCACCACCTCCCGCTGGGGCCAGATCACAATGATCGGCGGCCTGCTGATCTCCGTGGCCGGTCCGCTGTATCTGGTCTTTGCCACCGGACTCGACATTGGCCCTGCGCAACTCTGGATCGCTTTCGCCGCCGTCGCGGCCACATTCGGCATCATCTGGATCGTTGAACCGCTGACGTACTACCCAGTCCTGGGTCCGGCCGCGATGTACCAGGCGTTTATGATCGGCAACATCTCCAACAAGCTCCTGCCCGCTGCCCTTATCGCCCAGACCAACATCGGCGCAAAGCCGGGCACCAAGCGTGCCGAGCTCGCCGCCGTCGTCGCCATCTGTGGGGCCGCCGTGGTCCATCTGGTCTCCCTGGCGGTCTTCGTCGGGTTCCTCGGTAGCTGGCTGATCAGCGTCATTCCGCCCTCGGTTCTGATGGTGACCCGCCTGTATGTGGTGCCGGCAGTCCTCGGCGCGGTGCTGGTGCAGGCCATTGTGTCCATGAAGCAGCCCCGCACCACAGTGTTTGCGCTCGTGGTGTCAGCCGTCGTCGTGTTCATTCTTCTGCCCCTGGTGCCGTCACTTGCCTTGGTGTCCACGGCAATCGTTGTGCTGGCCACGATCCTGCTGGCCTGGTTCTTCCGGGGCAGGAGAGCCATGACTGAAGCCAGTCCCATCCACATCGAGTAGCCGGTCCGCCACCACAATCCCACCTGAGACGCATACGTGGAGCTTGGCGGTCTGTTTTCCATATCGGGCTGGCACTGTCGCCATTTCGAGTGGGCCCGAGGCAGCCATGGCTGATTCTTTGCGGGTCACGTTCCACGGCCGGCAGTCCCATGGTTCCTAGCTCAGGATTCCATCGATCCCGTAGTCCTGTCATGACGCTGGATCGGAAGAGCGAGGGACGGCCAAACGATTCTTCGCCAACTTCTGGAACGCCGATGTTGTGGTCGAAAACTTCCGACCGGACGTCCTGCAACGGCTTGGCCTCCGTACGGACGCCATGCATCACATCAACCCGCGCCTGGTGATCCTGTCCATCACGGGTTTCGGCCACGACGGTCCTGAACCCACCGCAGCGGCTACGACCAGATCCTCCAGGGGTTCCGGTCCACGTGATCCGCAGCGAGTAGGGGTACCTATCGCTGATCTGCTGTCAGGTAGCAGCAGGCCGCAGCGATCTTCCTGTAGACGCGTCCGATCGGTTTTTAACGACCATTTTCGAGCCCATCGGAACGCCGACAACCGGCCTTCCGTCAAGCATGGCCGTCCCGGGATGGGGGGAGTTCCGCTAGCAAAGGGTGCGTCTGGTATTTCCGAGGTGGGGGAGTTCCCGCAGCTACTTCTGCGACCGCTGGTGGTCCATGAGCAGCTGGGCCATGGTCCTGGCGCGGCCAGCGGCGCGGGAGTCGCCCTCGGCTGCGGCGACGATGGCTCCCTTGATCAAGATGTGAATGGACCAGGCGAAATCGTGCGGGTCTTTGAGCCCGGCCGATTCTGCAAGTTCCTCGATCTGTTGCCGCGTCCTGTCCAGGTACTGGATGCTGGCTTTCCCGAGGGGGTGGTCGGAACCCATTTCCATTAACACGTGCAGGAACGAGCTGACCTGGGCCGCGCCCTCGCGGAACCAGTCGTCGAAGACATCGAAGATGGTCAGCATGGCTGCCTCGTCACTGGTCCCGCGGCGGGCGATTGCGATCTCGATCGCGACCGTGCGTTCCAGGTACCACTGTTCGAGGAAGGCCAGCACGACATCGTCCTTCGAGCGAAAGTGCCTGTAGAAGGTTGCCTTGGCCACCCCTGATGCGCGGATCAGTTCGTCGACTCCGACGTCGCGAATCCCGCGACGGGCGAACAGCTGGTAAGCCGCGGCAACGATCTTTTCCCGAGGACCGCCTTTGGCAGGGCTCGCTGACTGTTCAGTGCCGCTTTCTGAAGTTTCCACACACGGATAATACACAATGCCGCGAGGCCAAGACAGACCGGTCTGTCTAGTGCTGCGGAACAATGGCCTGTCCTGCTGACCCGCTGGAGAAGCGTTAGGAAGAGCGGCGGGCTGGGTTCACCGGACCCTCAGGAGCGTCGGCCGGGGTTGACGCCAAGGACGCCAATCCGGGGAGAACCTTCCGCGCATCTAGGTTCGCTTTGGAATTCCGATAACCGCGATTGCGTCAGGCTGGTCCGATTCTGGTTCCCGAATCATCCCCGGGGTACTCCCAGGCCCAGCCCCCAATGCCGTTCGGAATGAAGGCAACCTCGCCGGTCGACGTCGTCACATCAAGGATGACCAACCCGTCCAGCTTTCGGTCTTTACCAAAATAATCGGGCAGCAGCTTGCTTCTGTCGGCAAGACAGCCGTGCTCGATGGAGGAACCAACGGTGTCCATCTGGGTGCCGTTGGAGGCATAGCCCTTCCAGTAGTGCGGGCGGAAACTGATCATCCCTGGCTGGCCATTGACTACCAGTGGTCCCGAAAACGTCGGGGAGGTGACGATCTCAAGGGCTACCGCGATGGCAATTCCATGTGGCCGGGGTGCGTTAGGTGCGTCGCATGTGACCGGCTCAATGGACGTCACCTTGAAAGTCATTGTAGGAGGGGCGTCATATCCGTCGGTAACGAGTACGGCCGTCTCACCAATCTCCTGGACCACCTGGCCGCGTTCGTTTTCATAGCCGGCAGCGCCCCCATCAGGGGTAGGTCTTACGCTCGGCGCCGATGCGGGTGCAACTGGGACGGTCGGTGCTGCCTGGGGTTGCTGGCCGGAGCATGCAGTGAGCATTAGCGCCAAGAGCGCGATGCCGGCACTGACCCGAGAAGTATTCATTTCTCCCCATAGACGAATGGACAGACGTGATGTGGTCATAGTAGCTCCAAGGGTTATCACCTGGATACATGCGGCTGCTTGCACCACCAGCAGGCTTTTCCCCGTCGGATCGGCGGAGGTTTTCAATGCGCCGCCTGGCTGATTCGATAGCTGACCGCTTTTCAGCATTCCCGGTACATGGTCGACGTCCACGTCCAGCGCTTGGGATGCCTCTGCAGGGGGTGAAGTATCGGTGGGCGCGTAAAGTCTTGACCGCGAGCCAGCGCGCCCTTACATTGGTCTCACCAAATGAAAAAGATTTTCCGGATAACGGAAATAAACTTCCAGGGCTGCTCCTGTGCCGGATGGATTCTTTGAAGCGGCAGCGCCAGTTCCGTCCGTACCAGCCCGCACCCGGCAATGCTCATTTCGCCCAGGAGGTCTGCATCGTGTCCCATCAACACGGTCCCGGCTCGCACGACGAGCACGGGCGTCCGCATCTGATCGACCCCGAGCCCTGGGGGACCGGTGACCCCGCAGTCGAGGAGATCCTGAAGGGAGAGCCAGCCAGCCCGGTCCGGTTACCCCCGGGCGTGAGCCCCCGACTCTACAATGAGGACCTGGCGCCCACCACGCGCAAAGGCCGCACCTGGCACGCCTACAGCATCTTCACGCTGTGGGCCAACGACGTGCACTCGCTGGGCAACTACGTCTTTGCCATCGGACTGTTCGCCCTGGGGTTGGGTGCCTGGCAGATCATGCTTGCCTTCCTGCTCGGCGCGGTCCTGCTGTTCCTGCTCCTGAACCTTTCAGGGTTCATGGGCGAGCGGACGGGCGTGCCGTTCCCGGTCATGAGCAGGATCGCGTTCGGCATCCGGGGCTCCAACATCCCGGCCATCATCCGCGGCGCCGTGGCCGTGGCCTGGTTCGGCATCCAGACCTATCTGGCTTCGGTGGTGCTCAGGGTGCTCATCTTGGCTCTCGCACCGTCCCTGGCACCGCTCGACACAGACTCATTCCTCGGACTTTCCACTCTGGGCTGGATCTCATTCGTTGCGCTGTGGGCGCTGCAGACCGTGATAGTGAGCTTCGGGATGGAGATGATCCGCAGGTACGAGGCCTTCGCCGGCCCCGTAATCCTGGCCACCATGCTCGCGCTGGCCATCTGGATGCTGATGGAAGCCGGCGGAAGCATCGCCTGGTCCACTGCCGACTCGCTGACCGGCGCCGAAATGTGGGTGCGGATTTTCCAGTCCGCGGCGCTATGGGTGGTTGTGTACGGGACATTCGTGCTGAACTTCTGTGACTTCACCCGGGGTGCTCCCTCCGAGCGGTCGGTGGTTCGCGGCAACTTTTTCGGCATCCCCATCAACATGCTCTTCTTCGCCGCAATCGTGATCGTCCTCGCCGGAGCCCAATACAAGATCGACGGTACGGTCATCGAATCGCCCACCGACGTCGTCAACGCCATACCGAACACGTTCCTGCTGGTGCTCGCCTGTCTGGCCCTGATCATCCTGACGGTGGCCGTGAACCTCATGGCCAACTTCGTGGCACCCGTCTACACACTGGCCCACCTTTTCCCGCGAACCCTGAACTTCCGCCGCGCAGCCATCATCTCCGCGGTGATCGGCCTCGTGATCCTGCCGTGGAACCTGTACAACTCGCCCCTGGTCATCGTCTACTTCCTCGGCGGGCTGGGCGCCCTCCTGGGACCGCTGTTCGGCGTGATCATGGCCGATTACTGGCTGGTCAGGAAGGGCAAGGTCAACATTCCGGAGTTGTACTCGGAGTCCCCCGACGGGGAGTACGCCTACACCCGCGGCGTCAACCGGAAGGCTGTCATTGCGGGCACTCCGGCGGCGGCCGTCGCCCTGGTACTGGCCCTCGTCCCTGCGTTCACCTACATTTCCGGCTTCTCCTGGTTCGTCGGCGCGATTCTGGCCGCCGTCACCTACCTGATGATCATGGACCGCCGTGCGCCGTTTCACGCGGTCGACGGCGAGGCGATCGCCGTCGCCCCCAAGCACTGACCGGCGCCCTAGCACTGACCGGCGCCCTAGCACTGACCGGCGCCCAAACACTGACTGGCCCCCAACCGCTGACCGGCCCGTAATGAAGGAGTTGCCATGCCAGAGACTCTGACCTCACGGTTCCTGTTCGGCCTGGGGCCGAGCAACTGCTATCCGGAAGTGACCGCTGCGCTCGCGCATCCGGTGATCGGGCACCTGGATCCGGTCTTCATCGAACGGCTCGACAACACCTGCGAGGGTCTACGGGCCGTCTGGGGGACTCGAAATGCCCGCACGCTGCCACTGAGCGCCACCGGTTCCGGCGGCATGGAAGCGGCTTTCGTGAACACAGTGGACGACGGCGATGTAGCAGTCATCGCCGTCAACGGCCTTTTCGGGGAGCGCATGTGTGAGGTGGCCCGCCGCTGCGGCGCGACCGTGGTCCGTGTAGACCACGAGTGGGGCACGCCCGTGGACGTCGAACGGGTTCTGGCGGCGCATCCGCAGCCGAAGGTGATTGCAGCCGTCCACGCAGAAACCTCGACCGGAGTATTGTCCGATGTCGCATCGCTCGGCCAAAACAAGGGGGAAGCGCTGCTCATCGTCGACGCCGTGACGTCCATCGGGGGACTGGAACTCCTTGCAGACGACTGGGGCATTGACGTGGGCTACGCCGGCACCCAGAAGTGCCTCGGCGTGCCGCCGGGTCTATCACCTTTCACCATGTCGGATAGGGCCTTTGAACGAAGGATTGAGAATCCCCGCTCCTGGTACCTGGACGTAGGTCTGCTCGGCGGCTATGCCGGGGCTGCCAGCGGCAGTGGCCGAACTTACCATCACACGGCGCCGGTCACCATGATCGCCGGACTCGAAGCGGGCTTGCGCCGGATCCTGGCCGAGGGGCTGGGCGCGGTCCAGGCGCGGCACCGGGCGGCTGGTGCTGCATTGCAGGCGGGACTCCAGGAGATGGGCCTTGAGCTGTTCGCGGCCGAGGGACACCGGCTCCCCAGCCTCACCACCGTCAAGGTCCCCGACGGCGTCGACTCCGCGGCCGTGCGCCGTCACCTTCTGGATAGCTACAGCATCGAGATCGGTGCAGGGGCAGGCAACTATGCTTCCAGCGTTTGGCGGATCGGAATGATGGGCCCAAATGCCAATGCCGCATCGGTGACTCTGGTGCTGGGGGCCCTCAAGGACGCCATCTCCGCGGCCTAGAAAATCAGCCGCAGCACGTGCGGTATAGTTCACCCCACCGCCGTGAAATCGTGCGGAATCGCGCGGCCACGGACAAGGCCGCCCCAGCGGCCCAACAAGAAACAAAGGAAGCCAGCAGCACAATGACTCGACGGCGAGGGATGTCCCTTGCGGGGCAGTATCTCCGCCTGCAGCTGCTGATCGTATTTGCCGTCCTCGTGGCGGTGGTCGCAATCTCGCTGGCCCAGTCCGCGGCATCTTTTGAACGGATTGAGGGGCGCCGGGCGCTGTCGGCCGCCGAGACCCTTGCCGCCAACCCGACGGTCCGCGGCCTCCTGAAGGATGCCCAGCCGGGCGGCGGCTCGGCCCTTCCCTCTGTCGCCGAATCAGTGCGAACCATTTCCGGCTCCTCCCATGTTGCGCTGGCGCGGGCCGACCGGACGGTTGTGACGTCGTCGGACCCCTCGCAGCAAGGCCGGCAACTCGAGCTCGGCGACAGCGTGGTGATGACCGGGCGGGCTTGGACCGGAGTAGTCAGCACCGGGACAGGGGATGCGCTCTCCGCCCATGTGCCGGTGCTGGACGACTCCGGCGAGATGGTGGGAATTGCCACCGTCGGCAGAAATTACCCGTCCATCATCGAACGGCTCGCGGATGCGGTACCGAACCTGCTGACCTACCTGGGAGTCGCAAGCGTCCTGGGCGTGGCCGGGTCGCTGCTGCTGGCGCGCCGCGTCAAGCGCCAGACCCTGGGCATGGAGCCGGACGAGATCACCGGGCTTGTTGAGAACCGCGAGGCCATGCTGCACGGACTCAAGGAGGGCGTGGTGGCGCTGGATCCGGAGCAGCGGATTACGGTGGCCAACGGCAGCGCGAGGCGGCTGCTGGGCTTGCCCCACGACTGCGTGGGCAAGGACCTGGCCGCCCTTGATGTGGAGCCGTCGCTGAAGGAGGTGCTCACCGAGGACCAGCCTGTTAATGACCGGCTGGTGCTTGTGGGGGAGAGCCTGGTGGTCCTGAACCGGGTGCCCATCCTGTCCCGGGGACGCGTCATCGGCTCGGTCACCACGCTGCGGGACCGCACGGAGCTGGCGTCCCTGGAGCGTGAACTGGGCACCACCCGCACGGCCACCGACACCCTCCGTGCCCAGGCGCACGAATTCGCCAACCAGCTCCACACGATTTCCGGCCTGATCCAGATTGGTGAGTATGACGCCGTCGTACAGTTCGTCAACGGCACCACGTCCAACCGCACACGCCTGAATGACGAGGTCACCAGCAGGATCGCGGACCCGGCGCTGGCCGCGCTGCTGATCGCCAAGTCAAGCCTCGCTGCCGAGCGGGGCGTCACTCTGGAACTCGCGCCGGAGTCCCGGCTGGACCGCGTGGATGAAGAGCTGTCCCGGGACCTCACCACCGTGGTGGGGAACCTCGTGGACAACGCGCTCGACGCGGTCACCAACACGGCCGGCGCCGAGGTTGAGGTGCTGATCGAAGAGGCCGACGGCGGCATCGCAGTTGTGGTGCACGATTCCGGACCGGGGGTCCCGGAAGAAATGATGGAAGACATTTTCCGGCAGGGGTTCAGCACCAAGTCGTCGTCCGAGGGGGGTCGGGGGTACGGCCTGGCGCTCGCGCGGGTGGTGTGCCGCCGCCATGGCGGGCAGCTGACGGTGCACAACGACGCCGGAGCCGTGTTCACGGCGGAACTGTTCCGTGCGCGACAGCCGGGAAACGAAAAGCCAGGCAAGGTAAGGCAGCAATGATCAATGTCCTGATTGTCGACGACGACTTTATGGTGGCGAAGGTACACGCGGGTTTCATTCAGCGCACGTCCGGCTTCCAGGTTGTGGGAGTGGCGCACACCGGGGCGCAGGCGGTGCTGGAGACCCAGCGGCTGCAGCCGGACCTGGTCCTGCTGGACATCCACCTGCCCGACATCAACGGGCTGGACCTGATCCACAAGCTCCGGGAAGTGGCGCCGGAGCTGGATGTCCTGGTGATCAGCGCGGCCAGGGAAGTGGAGACGGTCCGCCGGGCGCTTCGCGGCGGAATCGTCCACTATCTCATCAAGCCGTTTTCCCAGACGGATCTGCAGGAGCGCCTGGAGCACTACCGGAACACGTACCGGAGCCTGGATTCCTCCAAGGACGTCGCGGAGCAGGCCGACGTCAACCGGGTCTTCGGCCTGGAGGGCGGCGACCGCCCGCTGCCCAAGGGCTGCAGCGCGGAAACCCTGCAGGTGGTGGAGCGGGCGCTGCGTGAGGCGGACGGTGATGTTTCCGCGGCTGAGTTGGCCGTCCTGGTGGGAACGTCCCGGGTGAGCGCCCGGCGCTACCTTGAGTACCTCAACGACGAGGCGCTGGTGGAGGTCACCCTGAAGTACGGCGTCGGACGCCCGGAACGGCGCTACGCATGGAAGCGCGCCTGACTCCGCCCTCCATCTGGCCTGCTGCGCTCTTGCCTGGTTGCGATTCCTCCTGCAGGGGCCAGGCACGGCGACTTTCAGGGTGTTCACAAGGCTAAACCCGGCCTCTAGGCTGGGACGACCAGCGAACGAAAGGAGCCACCATGGCCACCCCAGACGAACAGCGGGCACCCGGCGTTGACGATGTCATCCTTCCCCAGGAGGACGCGCTGCCAGGCCCGACCCGCACAGGTCACGGGAAAATGCCGGAAGACATAGACGACGACGCGTTCGAGAGGGCCGCGGAGCAGGAGCGCGTTGCGGCCGGTCTTGCCGACTATGCCCCCAGCGATGTTCCGCCGGCCACCGACCCCCTGCCCGCGGAAGCGTCCGAGGCCGCAGACGCCGCCCAGCGCGGACTGCTGGAGGACGAAGGCAAAACGGAATAGGTACTGGGAGGCTCAACAGGCCACCCTGGAAACCTGCGTAGTGTCGCCAGCGTCCGCGTAGTCCGGGCGCCAAAGTCGGGTAGCGGCCTACCCGTGACGCAGGCGCACTTGCGGCCGTTGAATTGGATCTGGCAGCACAGCAGCAGTTCAGATCCAAGGAGGCCATGCCATGTACTCTTCGGGAAAGCGGGGCTCCGCCCTGCAGGCACGCCTGGGGTGTGACAGGTCCGTGGCAGCAGCGTCCGGGTGCGGGCCATGAGCTCCGGGCTTGCCCCTGCCGTGCAGTTCGCCGCCTCCCTGCCGGGTGCGGTTTTGCTGGTCCTGGGGCAGACCCTCGTCCTCGTCTGCGTCTGCTCCGACATGCTCCGGCTGCTCTCTGTGCCCCGCTCGCACGGACGCTACGTGGCCAACACTGTGTTCCGGACCCTGGCGCTCCCGGCGATTCTGGTCCTGGCCTGCACCGTACTGCTCGACGCCGCCGCCGGCGTGTGGGGGGATGTCACCCTCGGCATGTTTGTGCTGGTCGTGGTGACGTACCGGTGGCGTACCGACTCAGACGAGGACAACTGGTGGAAAGGCAAAGGCAAGGCACTGGGCCGGTGGCTCACGAAGCAGAACGCGGCCGGGTTCCGGCCTTCTCCGGCTGCAGCTATCTGACGGCCGGGATGCGCCATGTTGGTGTGCGGACGATCGACGTGCGGCGCGGGAGCCGTCAGTCGTTGAAGAGCCCGGCGAGGTCCTCAGCCGTGAGCGCGCCGCCTGAGAGCGCATCGCCTTCCATCACATCGGCGAACAGCTGGGATTTCTTCGCCTTGAGCGCCATGACCTTTTCCTCGATGGTGTCCTTGGCCACGAGCCGGTACACCATGACGTTCCGCTCCTGGCCGATGCGGTGCGTACGGTCCACCGCCTGCGCCTCCGAGGCCGGGTTCCACCACGGGTCGAGCAGGAACACATAGTCGGCCTCGGTGAGGTTCAGACCGAAACCGCCGGCTTTGAGGCTGATCAGGAACACCGGCGCTGCGCCGTTCTTGAACTCGTTCACCACGTCCGCACGGTTCCGTGTCCCGCCGTCGAGATAGCAGAACTCGATGTTCTCCTCGACCAGGCGCTCGCGGACCTTGCCCAGGAAACCCGTGAACTGGCTGAAGATCAATGCGCGGTGGCCTTCCGCCACCAGGTCCTCGAGCTGTTCAAAGAGCACGTCCAGCTTGCTGGACCGCACGCCCGACAGGGAGGCATCAACGAGGGACGCGTCCAGGCTGAGCTGCCGCAGCAGCGTCAGCGACTGGAAAATCGTGAAGCGGTTCTTGTTGGCGTCTTCGATCAGGCCCAGGATCTTCTGCCGCTCACGCTGCAGGTGCGTCTGGTACACCTTCTGGTGGCGCGGGTTGAGCACCACCTCCAGGATCTGCTCCTGCTTCGGCGGCAGGTCCTTGATGACCTGCTCTTTGGTACGGCGCATCATCAGGGGGCGGACCCGACGCCGGAGCTTGTCCAGCTGCCCCTTGTCACCGTTCTTTTCCACCGGCTTCTGGTAATACTCGGCGAACCGCGAGGGGCTGGCAAAGAGCCCCGGCGCGACAATGGAGGTCAGTGCCCAGAACTCCATGAGGTTGTTCTCCAGCGGTGTGCCCGTAATGGCGAGCTTGAAGGCAGCCGGAAGCTTGCGCGCGCACTGGTAGGCCTTGGACTGGTGGTTCTTCACGAACTGGGCCTCGTCCAGCACAAGCCCGGCCCACCGGCGTCCGGCATATGCCTCGTAGTCGATCCGGAAGAGGGCATAGGAGGTGATGACGATGTCCGCCCCGGCCATGGCCTCGGCCGGGTCAGCTGCGCTTTTTGCAAACGTTTCGCTGATCACGCGCACTGTGAGCCCGGGAGCGAAGCGCGCCGTCTCCGCCGCCCAGTTGCCCACAACGCTCGTGGGGGCCACCACCAAAAAGGGCGCGCCGCCGTCGGACGCGGCGCTGTTTCCAGCGGTTGCGCTGTTTTCAGTCGCGCCGGCTTCAGTAACCGTGCCGGACGCGTGCTCTTTGGCGGCGCACATCAGGGCCAATGCCTGGACGGTCTTGCCGAGGCCCATGTCGTCCGCCAGCACACCGCCGAGGCCGTGCCGGTACAGGAAACTGAGCCAGTTATAGCCTTCCAGCTGATATGGGCGCAGCTCGGCATCCAGGCTGGCAGGAAGGGGCAGTCCCTGCACTTCGCCCTCAAGCAGTCCGCCAACCGCTTCACGCCAGGCGGCTGCCTGTTCGTCCACGATTCCCAGCTGCGCCAGCTCGTCCCACAGCCCGGCCTGGAAGCGGCTGATCTGCAGCGGGCCGTCCTTGTTGTCCTGCAGCGAGCGCGCTTCGTCGATCAGCGCCCGCAGCTGGTGCAGCTCCGGCAGGTCCAGCGAGAAGTATGCACCGCTGGGCAGCAGCATCCGCGTCTGGCCGGCCGCGAGCGCCGAAAACAGCGCGGCAAATGAGACGGGCTGGCCTTCCAGCGTGATCACGATGCCGAGGTCGAACCAGTCCCGCTGGTCGGTCGCCTTGGTGGAGATCGCGACCACGGGGGCCTCCTCGGCCTCGCGGTAGTCGGCGATGTCCCCGGAGGTGTCAACCTCCACACCGGGAGTGTTCTGCAGGCGGGGAAGGACCTCTTCCGTAAAGGCAAGCGTGTCCAGCCCGCTCAGTTCGGCGGATGCGGCAAGGCGCGGCGTGCCCCAGCCTCCGGCAGCTGATTCGCCCAGCTTCGGCACCACATCCCACGGCTGGCCGACCGCCTCCAGGATGCGGGCCTCGGCGGCATCGTCCCGGTAGCCGTGGTCGCCGGGATGGCGCCACAGCGGCTGCGCGGTGACGAGGTTCCCCGACGTGTAGTGCCATTCCCAGTGCAGCCGCACCCGGTGGTCGGCACCGTAATTGGCCAGCAGGGACAGGGTGGGGACCGCGAGGTCGGGCAGCTCCACGGACTCGTCAGATGTGGTCACCCGCGCTGATTGCTTCAGTTTCGGGTAGAAGCCGGTGAGGAAGCGGCTTTCGTCCCGGGCCGGAATGTGCAGGGTGCTGCCGGCCGTCACGAACGCCAGCAGTTCCTCGCTGAGTCCGCTTTCCAGCGGCGCCAGCGTAATGGCGGATTCGCCGTTGACGCCGGGCAGCCCGTCCCCGTCGGAGGTGACGAAGATGCCGTGGGCCGGCCTGCCGATGGTGCCCACGGACGCCGGATCAACACTGTCGCCCGCAACGGTGATGGTGGGGGCGAGCTCCAGCCCGTCGCCGTGGCGGCTCAAATCAAGGCCGACGGCGGCGGGAGACTCCGCGACGCGCACCGGCTCCTGCCCCCGGCTGTGGACCAGGGCAAGGCCCATCTTTCTGGCCTCTTCCAGCAGGGCCCATAGGTTCTTGCCTGCGAACGTGTTCATTCCCAGCCAAAGGGCGGAGGAAGAATGCGCCCGGTTGGCAGCAGACGTGTGCGCGGCGAGGAAGGCCTGCATCCACTCCACATGGGTCTGGTTGCACTCCCGCTTGAAGCTCAGATAGCTGAGCGTGTTCCACGATACGTCCCCGCGGATCCAGTTGCCCTTGGCGCCCATGATCACCGGACGGGCCTTGAGCTGCCGGACGCTGCGCAGGGGATCCCGCCGGCCGGTGTAGGAAAAATGCGGGGCAGCCTCCTCCACCTCGAACTGCAGCGCCAGCGGGGTGCCGCCGGCGGAGGGCGCGATTCCCGGCTGGGAAATCAGCGGGCTGAGCGCCTGCTCCCAACCAGCAGGTTCAGCCGATGAAGGTTCCCTGACGAGCCGGGAGACATCGGCGGGTGCCAGCAGCTGCCTGCGGACGGCGGGGTTGTCCTCTGCGGCGAACAGCAGGGCGGCCACATGCTTGCAGTCCTTGCGCACCGGGCAGCTGCAGACGCCCACGGTGCAGCTCCAGCCGCCCGCCCTCCGCACCAGCTTGGCGGTGGTGGAATACGGTGCGTCGGCGCCGCCGCGCACCTTGCCCAGCATCAGTCCGGTGGCGGCGTCAAAGGAAATGCCGGTGACGCGGCTGCCCATGGCATAGGCGAGCCCGGCCGCAAGGGAGCGGTCGTTGATCGCGGGGGTCTGGATTGCCAGTGCCGCACTCTCGTCCGGTCTGGATGGCATGGTGGGCACTACTTTCGGCAGGTCAAACTTCTGCAGGCTATCTGATCCATCTTAGTCAGCCGGAAGAGGCCCTGAAACTTCCGGTGGCGGTTCACCCGGAATGGCGCCGGTGCTACGGTGGGAAAGTGATCTGCGGCACATTTGACCCAGGTTTTCGGGCACGGTTTTAGGGCACGGTTCAAGAGGATAGGAGATCGAAATGGTTGAGCGAGGAAACACCAAACACGGGTCCGAACTGGACGATCAAATGAAGCACGAGACGCAGGCCCTGCGTCAAAGCAGTCGTTCAGGGCACGCCGAGGAATTCCGGGAGACCGAACCGTTTCCGGACGACACTGACAGCCAGGAGGTCCGGGAGGCCGTACGTGAGAACCCGCCGGCGGAAGCGCCGGAGCCAGGCAACGGCGGCGCTGCATCTGACCGGGAAGCGTGATCGTTATGAGTGCGGCGCTTTCCAAGTACTCCAAGCTGTTCGAAGGAAACGGAACCTGGTGCACAGTGCTGGCCGATGCCGGCACGGGCACGGTCGATTCCCTCGAAGCCGCGGACCTCAGACCGGAACGCATTAGGGATGAGTTGCTGGCGGCGGGGGCTTCAAAGGAGGACGCGCAGGCGGTTGAGCAGGCCGTAAAGCCGCTGGAGGGGGTGCCGAATCCTGTAGCCCGCTTCCTGGTTGCCCATGGCGGTCGGGTGGAGGTGGACCAGGTTCTCGCCGGTGAGCGGGTGGACAGGCCGTATGTGAACGTGGGCGTCATTCCTGACCTGCTGCCCCTCATCCGGCATGCTGACCTGGATATGGCCGTCGTGACGGCCAGCGTGGACCGCACGGGTGCGGACATCACCTTGTCCTTTGCCCGAGCCGCCGGCGGCGAGGCTTTCAGCGAAACCACTGAGGGGAGCACGGAGAACATCAAAAAGGTCCCCGTTGGGGGATGGGCGCAAGGCAAGTTCCAGCACCGCACCGAGGAGATTTGGCGGAGGAATACCGAAGAGGTGGCTGCGGAAATCGACCGTCTTGTGGAACAGGAACGGCCGGTTGCGGTGGTGATCGGCGGTGACATCCGCGCACGCGACATGGTTCTTGACCAGTTGTCCAAGCGCAGCCGCGCCATCGCGGCGACCGTCGACGTCCATACCCGGGCCGGCGGTGCCGATCCAGAGGTGATGAACACAGCCGTCGAGAAGGCGCTGGCCGAAGCGCAGGCGCGCTCCCAGCAGCAGCTTCTGGAAAAGCTGGCAGAGGAAAAGGGGCAGAACAGCGCCGGCGCGGCGTTTGGTGTCGGGTCTGTTGTCCGGGCACTGCAGCAGGCACAGGTTCAGACCCTTGTTCTTAGCGACCAGCTGACAGCTGATCCCGGTGCAGGCAACACGGCCACGGACCCGGAAAGCCACCCGGCGCGTGCCTTGCTCGTCCTCAGCGCGAGTCCGTGGGTTTCCACGGTGCCGGAGGAAGCTGTTGGCGCCGAGGTCCTGGGCGAGGCGCCGGCGGCTGCAGCCCTCATCAGGGCGGCGGTTCTCACCGACGCAGAGGTGGAGGTGGTGCCTGCTGCCGCCATTCCCGGTGGGGCCCCTGCTGCTGCCCTGCTGCGGTGGGAAACAGGTCCCGCTGTTCCGGGCGGGCAATAGCGCCACATGAAGGCGTGGCGGCGGGCGGCCTTCCTCTTGTTTGGTTCTAACGGCCGCCCGCCGTTGTGCTGCCCTGGGCGAATTGTCTGGGACTTGGTATCTGGGCCTGCCCTCAAACTTCGCCTGACGTTCACCTCACCCTTAACCTCCAGGCATAGGGCGGGGCATACCTTGAAGGAGTCCTGAACGCCACCCGCTTCTGCAGTGAGGATTTCCAATGACGTCCAACGAGTACCCCGTCGTCCTGACCCTTGAAGGCACCGATGCCAGGGATGAAGAGGTCGTTGACGCCAACGTCGCCGTCATCAACGCCATGTTCCGTGAACTCCTCGGCCCGGGGGAAATCGCCCCCAACGCGCTGCGCAGCTACTTCGTCGACTTCTATCTCACCCAGGCTCTTGCTGGTGGTTTTGCGCAGTACGTTTACACGGCCGCGGACCGGGACGCGGTCGACAACTACGTCCGTGAAGGCCTCGAGGCCATGGGCGCTACCGCGCACCTGGCGTTGTTCGACCGTGCCGCCCAAGCCTTCAATGCCCTCACCGAGGAGGAAGCGGAGATCTATCTGGATGGTGAGTGGGACGCAGCCACGGACGGGGTCCTGCCGAATGCCGTCCAGGCTATGGAAGACCTTGACGCCGCCTTTGAGGCGCTGCTCGAAAACGAGGACATCACTGCTCTGAACGCCACCTGGCTGCGTGAACAGGAGGGCCTGGTGCTGCTGCAGGGGGAAGAGCTCAACGCCCACATCACACGGCGGCTGGAGCAGGTCCCTGACCTCGAACAGCGCCTTGCTGAAGCCGAGCAGGCAGCCCTCGAAACGGCGCCGGAATTCGAACTGATTATCCGCGAGCTCTGCGACATCGCCGGGTATACGCTGCAGGGCATCACGATGGGCGATCCCAACTACGAGCACAATGGCGAGATCGTCCTGGCCTGGAAGTTCAGCACCGACCACGGAGAGTTCCTCATGATCGAGGATGACGACGAGGCCTTCATGCTCAACCCGGAAACCAGGGAGATCATTGCCGCAGTCGAATTCGAGGACGCCGACGAACCGCTGGCGGATCTTCTCCGCTAGGGCTTATGTAGGAGCGTACGCATAGTGTGTACGCGGCGCCGTCCGGCCTGTGCTGCGGTCGCCGCCCGGCCCATTCTTGGGAAACTTCCGGGCGACCTCGCCGAAGGTGCCCACGTTCGGTCTCCTTTGCAGGTGGACTGCGGGACGTACATCAGTGTCGGCAAAGGCACGTTCATCAAGTGCAACCGCACGGCGCTCGGCGTCGGGCCAATCACCATCGGCGAAAGCAGTGTGATCGGCGCCGGCGCAGTGGTCACACGGGACGTGCCGCCCAACGTCGTACAGTGCTCGAGCGGCACTTCGACCCGGAAACTGCCCGGATGCTCGATACGCTGATCGAAGGGCTCTCTATCCACCGCGCCCTGGCCCTGAACCCTATGCCCGTAGAAACGGTCCGAGAAGCCGTCGAATGAATTGCGTCCGGCTCATGACGGGACCCTCCGCGCAAGTCCTACAGGCCGGGTGCCTCCTCGTCTGCAGGTTCCTCTTCGTGTAGGAGCAGGGCTGTGCCCTGATAGGCGGAAAGCTCGATGAAGAAGCTGTGCAGGTCATCCACCTGCCCCACGGTCTCGCCGCTGAACAGATCCTGCACGCTGGCGCCTGGGGGCAGGTGCGTGGACTGGATGGTGCCGGCGATGTCCTGGCCTGAGAAGTTAAGCACGGTGACCTGCAGCGCCCCGTCCCCCAGCCGGTTGACCATGACGAGCAGCCCGCGGTTGGAGACGTCCGGAACATCCAGCAAGGTGCCGGTGGCTATTCCAGTGTTTTCCCGCACCTCAAGGATCCGCTGCA
Source organism: Arthrobacter sp. D1-17 (assembly GCF_054130535.1). Lineage (NCBI taxonomy): Bacteria > Bacillati > Actinomycetota > Actinomycetes > Micrococcales > Micrococcaceae > Arthrobacter > Arthrobacter sp. D1-17. The sequence goes on from NZ_CP096382.1 coordinate 475,758, forward strand.
GCCTCCGGGCGAAGGAGGAGGAATCCTTAAGCTGCTCCGGGAGGGAACCGTACAGGCTGCGGGCGCGGGGCATCCCTGACGACGAGGTCTCCGCGTCAGGGCTGGTGCCCATGATGTCGTGGGCTCCGCGGTTGATCCAGCGGGTGTCACCCTGGGAGGTGAGCTCCTCGACGTGCTTTCGGTCGAGGGCCGTTATGCCGGTGAGGTCCCATCCCGAAAGGGCAAAGACGCCCGGTTGCAGGGCGTTGTACATCGACAGCAGGATGTGGGCGTCCAGGACCTGGCCCTCCTGTTCCGGCGTTATTGCTTCAGGCTCGCGGATACCGAGCACGGCCATGATGAAGCTGACCGTGGTGCAGGCGATGCCGTTGGTCGTGAACACAGCATTGTAGGGTGCACTCTCTCCGGTCAGGCGCTCCCTCATGGTCTGCTGCACCTGCTCGGCGAGCTGGGCGCCCGTAAGCTCCTGGCCGTTGAACTCAAACAGCTCGTCTCTGTGCCCCGAGGCGAAGTGCATCAGTTCGTAGGTCAGTTCGTCGTGGTTCTGCAGGGCGTGGACCAGCGAGGCCTGATCGACACCGATTTCCATCGACAGGCGAAGCGTCAGCCGCAGCAGCTCGGTGTCAGCGGTGACAAGCGCGTAATGGTACGCGGGCCGGGTGATGAAATCGTAGGAAAGGTCAGGACCGGACTCGGAGGTCGCCTTGATGTCGTCGATCGTCAGGTTCAGTTCCTGGAACGAGAACCCCCCGACTTTGCGGATCATGGACCCGATGAGCTGGTTGGCTGCCTCGGAGAGGGGGTGCCCCTCGGACCAGCCCGGCTGCTCCTCAGCGCTTTTTTCCACGCCCAGGAAGCCGTTGGCGTCCAGGCGCAGCGCGCCGGTGCCCAGGTCAACCAAAGAATGCAAAGCGTCCCCGACCACCAGGCGCATTCCGGCGAAGGTGGGGTCCAGCCAGTTGATGGATGGCTGGCCTGCCTTGAAGTAGTGCAGGTAAACCCAGCGGCGGGTCTTTCCGGTAGTGTCAACGACCGGCCGCGTTGCACTCCAGTTGGTTTCCTTGACACCCGGTTCGTAGAAGATGACCCGCTGGAGCCGGCCGATGATGTATCCGGCAGCCTGCAGCGCCTGTTCAGACTCGAGACTCAGATTTGCCGAATCCTGCCCTTCGGGTACATCCGGAAGCAGGTGCCAGTCCTCCTCCGGGATATCGATCATGTGATAGATGCCCGGATAGTCCCGGAAGTTCATCTCGGCAAGGCGGAAGTCGGCTCCCTTGCCGGTGTGCCCGGGAACGATGTCATCAATGACCGTTCCGCCGTGGTCCGCGGCGACCTGGCACATCTGCCGGAATTCGTCCTCGGTGCCAAACACGGGGTCGATCGCCATGCTGATCCGGTCAAAGTGTCCGTCGACGCTGGGAGTCTGGGTCCACCCGCTGATGCCTCCTGCCAGCTTAACGGGACCGGTGTGGAGTGCCCTGATCCCGATCTCCCTGAAGGCTTCCCACATGCCTTGGTCGCCCAGGGCTGAGAGGAAGGACTGGCTAGGCTGTGTGATGAAGGACAGTGGGTAAGCGGTAAACCAGACGGGAGCACGCTCGACGGCGGCCCTAGGGTTGGGATGCGCATAGGAGTTCTGCCACATGCTGGCCTGCCCCGACAGTTGCCGGGCCAACGTGTTGGCATCCCCCAGCATCGCCTGGTTTCGCAGCCATTCGACATATGCCGCGTTGCGCCCGTCAAACTCAAGGGATGGCCTGGAGGCCAGGTACTGGCGCCGGCGGGCGATCGGCCTCAAAGCCTTGGGGCGGGCGGGATAAAACTGCTCATCGTAAGTGATGTCCGCCGGTTCGGCTGCAGCGTCGGCAGGCGCAGAGCCGGCCCCGGCCGAATCTGCTTCTTCGGCCGCTACTTCTTTCGCGCCGGCGGCGACTGCCTCGGCGGCAACTGCCTCCGGTCCTGAAATTCTCTCGTCGGTGGTGCTTGATTCCCGCACAGATTTCTCCCTTCCACAGGTTGTTCCTCGGTGCCGTGGATGCCTCCAAGACCTTTACTCAGAGTTCACGTACCCCGGCCCGCCGGGAGTATTCGCGTTTTATGAGCCAACGCCACACTATGTCTTCGAGTGAGCCCACTCAACACACTGGTGTATTTCCTTTCAGGGGCGGCAGAGTGAGAACCTCCAGACCCGCAGTCAAAGACCGAAGCACGCCGTTGACACTTGCAAAACGTTTTGTGTACTCTGGATCACACGAAGTACAAAACGTTTTGCAAAGGAACAGTCAATGGCGACAAGGGTCGGTATACGCGAGGTGGCGAAAGCTGCCGGGGTCTCGGTGACCACGGTCTCGCACGCGCTCAACGAAGCCACCAGCTTCCGGGTCAAAGCGGAAACCCAGCAGCACATCCGGGACGTAGCCAAAGACCTTGGCTACGCACCCAACAGGCTCGCCAGCGGTCTGCGCAACCAGCGGTCCCAGATCCTTGGGCTTGTCAGTGATGAAATCACCACCACCCCCTTCGCCGGCGCCATGATCCGGGGAGCGCAGGACGCAGCCTACGACCGCGGCTACGTGGTGATGGTGGTCAACTCCGGCCTGGACAGCGAGCTGGAGGCGCGGGAAATCCGGATGCTCCAGCAGCACCAGGTGGACGGTGTGGTGTACGCGAGGCTGTACCACCAGGGAGTGGAGCTGCCGCGTGAACTGGCCGGTCTGCCCACCGTGCTGCTGGACGCTGTCACCGCGGACAGCTCCGTCTCGTCGGTTGTTCCGGACGAGGTGGGGGCCGCTGAAACCGCTGTGGCAGCTCTTATCCGGGCGGGCCACAGCCGGATCGGCATGATCAACAACCAGGATGACATTCCCGCTACCCACGGCCGGCTCGAAGGGTTCCTCAACACGCTCCAGAAGCATGGTCTGGAGCACGACCCCCGGCACCTGGTTATCGGACAGGCAGAAACAGCAGGTGGCCGGGAAGCAGCGCTGGCCCTGCTCAGCCAGGAACAGCGTCCCACGGCTTTGTTCTGCTTCAGCGACAGGGTTGCCATGGGGGCCTATCAGGCTGCAGCCGCCCTGGGCCTGAGCATTCCCCGGGACGTTTCAATCGTGGGCATCGACAATCTCGAGCTTATTGCCGACGCCCTCTGGCCTGGCCTCACCACGGTGGCCCTGCCGCACTACGAGATGGGGCGTTGGGCGGTCAACCGCATTCTGGACGATATTGAACATCCGGGGACTCCCGCAGTGCAAGCGCAGCTGGACTGTCCACTGATCGAGCGGGGCTCGGTAGGCCCGCCGCCGGCATAGGCGGCAGGGCCAGGACAGACCTCCACAAGCGAAACACCCAACCACCCTCCCGCCGCTTCGCAGAAAGATCTGCAGAAAGATCCACCGAAAGATCGGCCGGGAAAACTCCACCAATGCCGGAAAATCCGTACAAAAGAGGGACGCAGCCGTTGCAGCGGCCGCGTCCCGGCGGACCCGGGGCAATCATCCACGCACAAATTCAGCAGAAGGATTGACCATTATGAACAAGCGATTCACTCGGATCCTGGGCACCAGCATAGCTGCGGCCGCACTCGTGGGCACCCTGGGCGCCTGCGGCAAGGGCAGCGCATCCGCGACGTCCGAGGGCTCTAACGAGATCACCATGTGGACCCACAATGCCGGCAACCCGGACGAGCTCAAGGCCATACAGGGAATCGTTGACTCCTACAACAAGAGCAGCGGCGCCAAGGCCCAGATCAAGGTCCAGGCTTTCCCACAGGAGTCCTACAACGATTCCGTGGTCTCGGCCGCTGCCGCCGGAAAGCTTCCCTGCATCGTGGACATCGACGGCCCCAACGTGCCGAACTGGGCGTGGGCGCAGTACCTGGCCCCGCTCAAGCTCTCGACCGACCTGTCCAAGCACCTGCCCAGCACCGTGGCGAAGTGGGAAGGTGAGACGTACGCCGTCGGTTATTACGACGTCGCGCTGGCGATGCTCGCCCGGACCTCCGACCTCAAGGCTGCCGGCGTCCGCGCTGCGACCGTTGAGGAGCCTTGGACGAAGGAAGAATTCCAGGAGGCCCTGACCAAGCTCAAGGCCCTGGGCAAGTGGCAGTTCCCCCTCGACATGGGAACGGCGGGCGCCGGTGAATGGCTGCCCTACGCCTACTCTCCGCTGCTGCAGTCCTTCGGCGGGGACCTCATCAACCGCGATGGCTTCCAGTCAGCCGACGGTGCCCTCAATGGCGAGAAGGCCGTTGAGTGGGCCACGTGGTTCCGCGGTCTCGCGGACCAGGGCTTCATGGCCAAGAAGAGCGGCAAGGATTCCACGCAGGACTTCCTGAACAACAAGAGCGCCATCGTGTACACGGGCTCCTGGGCCGCGGACAAGGCGCGCAAGGCACTTGGCAAGGACCTGGCGGTCATGCCCACCGTTGACCTCGGCAACGGCCCGAAGATCGGCGGCGCCTCCTGGCAATGGGGCGTGACCAGCGGCTGCAGTAACTCCGAGGCCGCCATGGACTACCTCTCCTACTCCCTGAAGCCGGAGAACATCGCTGCCGTGGCCAAGGCAACCGGAACCATCCCCGCCACCGACGAGGCTGCCGCGCTTCTCCCGGAGTTCGCAGAAGGCGGCGCCAACCGCGCGTTCATGGAGTTCTCCCGCCAGCAGGCTGTTATGCGGCCCGAGACCCCGGCCTACCCCTTCATCGCCACCGAATACGGCAAGGCCGTCCAGGACATCCTGGCCGGGGCCGACCCCAAGACCGTCCTGGACAAGGCGGTCAAGGCGATTGACGCCAACATCAAGTCCAACGGCGGCTACAAGAACTAGCCGCTGCCAAGCCGGAGGACGACGGTGGCACGCACCCGCCGCCGTCGTCCTCCCGCCGGCACTGACTGTCAACGGAGATTCCATGACAACCACCCAGCTTCCTCCCCGACGCCGCTCCGGCGTCCCCGCACCCGCGGCGCCTGTACCCTCCGCCACTCCGCGGCACCGCCGCCCGGGCTACCTGCGCGAACAGCTCAGCGGCTGGGGAATGATCGCTCCGGCAGCGGTCCTCCTGCTCGCCTTCGTGTTCCTCCCCGCCATCCTCGGCTTCGGCCTCGCGTTCACGAACGCCCGGCTCATTTCACCCCGGCCCGTGGAGTTCGTAGGAACAGACAACTTCGCCAGGCTGTTCACCGACCCCACGTTCTGGCGGGCGCTGCTGAACGTCAGCTACTTCGCCGTCGTGGTGGTCCCGGTCCAGTCGGCCCTGGCCCTGGCCATGGCGCTGCTGATCAACAAGAAATTCCGCGGCGTAAATTTCTTCCGCACCGTCTACTTCCTTCCCGTGGTCACCTCGATGGTGGTGGTCTCCCTGCTGTGGCTGTTCATGTACCGCAAGGACGGCCTGATCAACGAGATCCTGTCCACCGTGAGCTTCGGCCTCATTCCGGGAGCTGACTGGCTCAACGACCCCGCCACCGCCATGCCGGCCATCATCGCCCTCTCCATCTGGCAGGCCGCCGGCTTCCACATGATCATCTGGCTCGCCGGCCTGCAGAGCATCTCGGGCGAACTGTACGAGGCCGCGCAGCTCGACGGCGCAAGCCGCTGGCACCAGTTCCGCTACGTGACCTGGCCCGGCCTGAAGCACACCCGCAGCCTGGTCCTGGTGACCATCACCATCCAGGCGCTCGGGCTCTTCGACCAGGTCAGCGTGATGACCCAGGGCGGCCCGCTCGACTCCACCACCACCATCATCTATGAGGCAGTCCGCTCCGGCTTTAAGCAGCAGGAGACGTCCTACGCCTCGGCCATCTCCCTCGTATTCTTCGTCCTCGTGCTGCTGATTTCCGCGGTGCAGCGCTACCTGACCCGAGAGAAGGACTGACGTGAAGAACGCAATTCGCATCAGCAGTGCAGGGGCCATGGCCGTGCGCATCCTGTTCGCCGCCGTCGCCGCCTTTCCCATCGTTTTCATGCTCGTTTCCTCGCTCAAGCCGGACCAGCAGATCTTCGGGGACATGTCCTCGGTGGCCGCGTTCCTGCCCATTGGGAACATCTCGCTGGACAACTACGCGGCGGTCTTCGACAGGGTGCCGGCCGCCCGCTTCCTTATCAACTCCATCGGCATTTCCGCGGTCACCGTGGTGCTGGGCATCTTCATCAACAGCCTCTGCGCCTTTGCCCTCTCCCGCATGGAGGTCCGTGGCAAGCGCATCGTGTTCACCGCGATCCTCGCCACCCTGATCGTGCCCTTCCAGACCCTGGCGCTGCCGCTGGTGTGGTGGGTCAACCAGCTCCCGTACTTCGAGCTCAACGGCTTCAGCCTCGAGATCTCCAAAGGCTGGCTGGACACCTACCAGGTCCAGATCATCCCGTTCATCGCCAACGCCTTCTCCATTTACCTGTACCACCAATACTTCGAATCCATTCCGAAGGAACTGGACGAAGCCGCGCGGATCGACGGCGCCGGCTGGTTCAAGATCTACCGCCAGGTGGTGATGCCGCTGGCGGGTCCTGCCACCGCAACCGTCGCCATCCTGACCTTCCTGCCCGCCTGGAACTCGTACCTGTGGCCGCTCATGGTGGTCCAGTCCGAGGAACTGCGCCCGGTGATGATCGGCATCCAGTACTTCTTCCAGCTCAACGTCTCCTGGGGCGAAGTGATGGCCTATGCCTCCCTCATCACGGTTCCCGTGGTGGTCCTGTTCATCGCGTTCCAGCGGTCCTTCATCAACAGCATCGCCTCCAGCGGCGTCAAAGGCTGACCGGCTCCTCCCAGTTCGAAAGACAACCACTCACATGAATCCAACAGCCGAACTCGGCTGCCGTTACCGGCCGCGATGGCACTACGCCGCAGAGCGCAATTGGCTCAACGACCCCAACGGCCTCGTTTACTCCAACGGCGTCTACCACCTCTTCTACCAGCACAACCCCTCCGGTGACGTCTGGGGCAACATGTCCTGGGGCCATGCCACCTCGGCCGACCTGCTGACCTGGGACGAGCAGCCCGTCGCGATTCCCTGCGACGGGCAGGAGGCCATCTTCTCCGGCTCGGCCGTGGTGGACATCCATAACACCAGCGGTTTCGGGGTGGGGGGAGTTTCGCCGCTCGTGGCCATCTACACCAGCGCGTACGCGCCGGGCTCGCCCCTCGCCGGCCGGCAGGCGCAGTCCCTCGCGTACAGCACCGACGACGGCGCCACCTGGACCAAGTACGCCGGAAACCCGGTCCTGGACCGGGCGTCCGCGGAGTTCCGTGACCCCAAGGTCTTTTGGTACGACGGCGGCGCCGGAAGCTACTGGGTGATGGCGGCGGTTGAGGCACGCGACCACGAGGTGGTCCTGTACAAGTCCGACGACCTCAAGACGTGGGAGTACCTGAGCACCTTCGGCCCGGCCAATGCCACCGGCGGCGTCTGGGAATGCCCGGACCTGTTCGAGCTGCCGGTGGACGGCGATCCGTCAAGCACCCGGTGGGTCCTCGTCGTGAACCTCAGCCCCGGCGGCATCGCCGGCGGCTCGGCCGGCCAATATTTTGTGGGAACGTTCGACGGCGTGGCGTTCAGGTCCGAGAGCACCGTTACCGAGGGGTTGCAGACGGACGGGGACCGGATGGCCGAGTACGGCTGGCTGGACTGGGGCCGGGACTACTATGCTGCCGTGTCCTTCAGCAATGCCCCAGACGGACGCCGCCTGATGATCGGCTGGATGAGCAACTGGCAATACGCCGCTGCCACACCTTCAGACGGATGGCGCAGCGCCATGTCCCTGGTCCGTGAGGTCAGGCTGGAATCCCGGGGCGGGCGTCCCGTGCTGATCCAGGACGCCGTGGATCCTTTCGCAACCTCCGGAGCGGAGCTGTACACGCTGGGCTCTTTGGAACTGCAGGAGGGTGTCACCTGGCTGCCGTCCGAAGCGTCGGGCGACGTGCTCCGGATCGATGCCGAGTTTGAGCCCGCAGGGACGGGGAAAACGGGCCTGGTGCTCCATGCCTCCGGCCGCCCCACAGGGGAACTGGGCGCCCCAGAGGAACAGGGGAGCGAGCAGACCGTGCTGGCCTACGATTGCGGGACCGGGGAGCTCACCCTGGACCGGACCTCGTCCGGCAACGTCAGCTTCCACGACACGTTTCCGTCCGTGGAGCGGGTGGCCGTTCCGCTGATCGACGGCCGGCTGCGGCTGCGGATCTTCCTGGACCGGTGCTCCGTGGAGGTCTTCGCGCAGGACGGGCTGGCCACCATCACGGACCAGGTGTTCCCCTCAGACTCCAGCACCGCCGTCGGCCTCCTGGCAGACGGCGACGGCGGCACCCTGGTAAGCCTCACCGTCACTGGCTGAGCCGGCTGGTTCAAGCCCTCCGCCTGCTCACGCCCGCCGCCTGGTTCAAGCCCTCCGCCGTTTCGACGGTTCCCTGCCGGCTCGACGCATCGCAGCGTCGGGTGTGCACGGAACCGTCGAAACGGTCGCAAGGTCAGCTGTTCTGATCCAGCGCTGTTTCCAGCAGATCGAGCAGCTCCTGGTCCACCTGTTCCACGGCGGTGAGCCGGACCTTGCGATCGAAGAAATCACCGCCGCGGACGGTGGCGGCTGCGAGACGCCCCCCAATGGGCTTCTCGATCCGCAGCGTGACGTCTACTGCCGTGTTGTTGGCGCGGGTCACTTGTGCGAACTTGCGCCGGGGACTGTGGAGCGAGACGTATCCCTTTCGCATCTGGATTTCCACTCCCTCGGTGCCTGCGGCCCATGCCAGAAGGGCATCGGCTATGGGCCGCAGGTGCGGGTGGGACGCGTACTGGCCGTCAATAAGTTCGTCCGCGTCCCGCAGCATGAACTCCGGATAACCGAACATCTCCCAGGACACGGCATATTGGGCATACCCGGTGATGCCGTGCTCGTCGCGCATCCAGTCGCGGAGCTCGCCGTCGTTCCTCACACCGGCTCTGCGCCCCTCCTCCGCCCACCAACGCACATCGTGGCCGGACTTCCGAAGCAGCAGGGCCTGATTGCTGTCCACCATGGTCTGCCAGGTCCTGGCAGCCGATTTCAGGTCAGGTGTGTTTGCCATGCTCCGATGGTAGTGCCGGGGATGGTAGCGCCGGCGTCCGAGGGCATGGACGCCGGCACCGCTCGTGGTGACCTACGGGTCACTTGATCATCGTGCCATCCGGGGCAACGAGGTACCAGACGTTCCCTACGCCCTGGCCCGTGGTGTCACCGGGGGCCTTGTCCTTCTCCCACAGGTACACGGGCATACCTTCGATGGTTACCTGCTTCTTGCCGTCAGGAGTGTCGATGGTCCCGACCTTTCCGGTGACGCCCTCAACGGTGGGGGTGTCATTGGTGGTGAAGACCGGCGGCCAGGCAACCAGGCAGTCACCGGTGCAGTTGCTCTTGCCCGAGTCCTTCACGTCCTTTGTGAAGTAGTAGACACTCATGCCTTTGCCGTCCACCACAATTTCGCCCTTGTCCGACGTTGCGGTCTTCAGGTCCACGGTGGCGGTTTCGCCGCCGGTCGCGGTTTCCGTGCCCGTGGCCGTGGGCGACGCGGGGGCAGTGGTTTCGGCGGCGGTTTCCGCCGCGGTGGTCGCTGGGGCAGGCGTGGTGCCCGTACCGCCCCCGCACGCTGTCAGCGACGCGGCAAGGGCCAAAACTGCGATGCCAACGCTCAAGTGCTTGTTCATGTGCTGCTCCTTGGCTCAGGCCGGCATCTGGGAACCGGCGCTATCTGGAATGACGCATGCGGGTGAAGAATGGTTCAAGGATCCGCCCACGGATTTGAATGAACTTTTTGGTCCCCGCAAGCGTCTTACATGCCAGTAACGCCGGCTGCAGGGACCGGATTCGAGTGACTGCCGGGAGGTCATAGTGCCGCTGGACGAGGATGTGGTTGCAACCATCTACCGCGATCACGGGCCGGCCCTGCGCCGGTTCGTGATCAGTGCCTCCCATGATCCGCTGCTCGCCGACGACATTGTCCAGGAAACGGTGTTGCGCGTCTGGCAGCAGGCGCCGACGATCACCGGGAGCCTGCGGAGCTACCTGTTCCGGACGGCCCGGAACATCATGATCGACAACTACCGGAAGTCCCAGCGCAGGCCGCAGGAAACCGAGGAACGCGATCTTGCCGACCCCGCCGAGGCCATGGGAAGAGTCGACGACCTCCTTACCAGGGTGTTGATGGAGGAGGCGCTGCTCCGGCTGAGCCACGAGCACCGGGACGTTCTCGTGGCATTGCACTACCGGCGCTTCACAGTGAATGAGGCCGCGGTCCAGCTCAATATTCCGAGCGGCACAGTTAAATCCAGGGCCTTCTACGCGGTGAAGGCGCTGCGGACAGTTCTTGACGAAATGGGTGTGGAACGGTGAACGGCAAGGAACTCCATGAGTTGCTGGGAGCGTACGTGCTGGGGGGCCTCGACGACGCGGACAAGGCGCGTTTCGAGGACCATCTGCAGCAGTGCGGAATGTGCCGCGACGAACTGGCCGATCTGGAATCACTTCCGGGGCTTCTGGCTGCCGTTCCGGTTCCGGACGCCGTAGCGCTTGCCGTTCCGGCGGCCCGGATGCCCGCCGCCGCTGATATTCCGCCCGCTGTTCCACAACCGGTGCTGGACGAGCTCGCGGCCAGGCGCCGGACTTCCCGACGGCGGCTCACCGCCTTCGTCGGAGTGGTCGCCGCGGCTTGTCTCGCCTTGGGATTCGCGGCCGCGCCGCTGCTGGCGCCGGCCAACAAACCCGACGCAAGCTACTCGGTTGAAGCGGATACCGGCATCGAGGTCACAGTCGGCCTGGTCAAGAAAACCTGGGGTACGGAACTGGCGGTGGACGGCAGGAGCCTGCCGAACAAGGGCAAGCTCTCGCTGTGGGTCAAGGACCGGGAAGGGACAGAAGACCGTGCCTGTGCCTGGATGGCAACCCCCAGCGGCCGGGCAAGGGTCACCAGCGCAACCCCCCTGCCGTTCGCGAGCATCGCCAGCGTCGAGCTGCGGAACGAACAGCAGCAGACGATTGCGGTGATCGCCGTGCCAGGCGGCTGACCAGGAACTACGATTCCATGCGGGCAAGCCGGGCCCGGACCACCATAAACGCGCCGTAACAGATGAGCCCTACGCCCACAGCCCCGAGCACGTAGACGCCAAACGGCTGTTCGCGCAGTGCCCTGAGTCCGCCATCGAGTCCGGTCGACTGTTCCGGGCGAAGCGTGACTGCGGCGATGATGACGAGCAGGCCCGTCACGAACAGGGCAACCCCCTTGGCAACATAGCCAGCGATGCCCAAGCCCTCAACGCCTTTGCGCGCGGCGGGGGATGCGGGCATTCGGAGGTGTTTCTTGAACGCCTTTTGGAGCCCGCGGACCACGTACACGACCCCGGTGACAGCTATCGCCGCTCCGATCACGACCAGCAGCAGGAGGCCGCCGGGTGCCTGCAGGAGGCCCACCGTCATGTCACTCGCCGATTCCCGGCTGTCCTTGTCACTGCCCTGAGCGAACGCGGCGAGTGTAACGGCCATTGCAGAATATGCCACTGCCTGGGCCGCAGCCTTGGTCTTCTTGGCCGTCTTGTCCTTGGCCGGCAGGTGCCGGTAGTCGAAGACGGCATCACTCGCTTGCCACAGGGCCAGCGCCACGCACGCCCCGAAGCTGGACCACAGCAGCAGAGGTCCCGCGGGCTGGCTGGCCAGTTCGGCCACAGCGCCGCTGACATCGGCCCTGCCACCCTTGCCCAGGGCCAGGCCGATGGCGATGGTTCCAACCAGGAAATGCAGCAGGCCGCTCACGGCGAATCCTGCCCTGGCCAGCACTTCCAGTCCCCCCGAGTTAGTGACTTCCTCGGCTTTGTCCGCGGCGCCCTGCAGTTCTCGTTTGATGACCGTTCCTTCGCGCCGGCACTAAGCCCGGGATCTCCGCAGGCTTCCTTCCAGGCCCAATCGTCGCACGTGCAGTGCATGTGCGACAGGCCAGGTTGTGCAGCGCGCCGGCGGAACGCCGATCCAGTGCGCGGGGTGTGGTCAGACCCGGCGGTAGCAGAGGTCGAAGATCATGCGCCCGGCCTCGTGGGCCTTGTTTTCGAAGCTGGTGCGGATCCGCCCTTCGAACCGCGGTGCCCAGCCGCCGGTCTCATCGACGCCTTCGTTTGGCCCGGTGTGCTCGGTGCTGACTGGGGCACGGCCTTCCCGGACAGGCGCCCCACCGACGACCGACTCCACGCCGGTCTGCCAGACGTGGGTGAGCGGACTCTCCGGCCCCCTGCGCTCGCCGTCGTGCATATTGACGAAATCAGCTGAGCCTGCGAGCACGTCCCGCACGTGCACAGCGTAGTTGGACCAGTCGGTTGCGATACGCCAGAGCCCGCCCGGCTTCAGCGCCCGGGCAGCAAGAGTTGCGAACTCAGGCTGAATGAGACGGCGCTTGTGGTGCCTGGACTTGTGCCACGGGTCTGGGAAGAAGATCCACAGTTCACTGACCGACCCCGGCGGGAGCATGGTGGCGAGCACCTCGGGCGCGTTAGCCTCCACGACGCGGACGTTGGTCAGGCCCCTGCTGTTGATCTTGATCATGGTGTTGGCCAAGCCGGGGGTGTATACCTCCACCGCGAGAAAGTCCGTGTCGGGGTTTTCCTCGGCGGCGTGGCAGACGGCGTCGCCGAGTCCGGATCCGACCTCGACGATCAGCGGAGCCTTGCGCCCGAACTCAGCCACGGCATCGAAGGTGTAGTCCGGATGCACAGAGGTGTTGGCGACGTGGCGCGGCACATTCAGGGCCCACCGCTCTGAGTGCTCTTCCCAGGCAGCCTGGCGGCGGCCCTGGAGGCGGGTACCACGGCGGACGAAGCTGACCGGCCTGCCGCCATAGGTCCCGTACGAGGCCTGGCTGCCCGGCGTGACGGGACGGGGCTGGTTCGGATTTGCCGGGGGCTGCGGGGATTCGGGAGATTCACTCATCCCTTCCAGAATACCGGCGGTTTTAAGAGGCATGTCCCCAGGGGAAGCGGGGCGGAAACAGCGAAGCAGCGGAGCCTTGGGGACCGGCCGGCTCAATAGAAAACATCGAAACCGCCGCGCAGCACGGCTGGTAGAGCTATGACGACGGCCTCTACTCCCACCACTATGAGCCCGGCAACACCCGGGCGCCACCCGTTGGTACCGCGTGGCGCCCGTCGTAATGCAGCGAGGCCGAAAATTACGGAGAGCAGTTTGAACAGCAGTGGCAGGCTGAGGAAGACCGGGTTTGCCATCCGTTCCTTACCGTTACCGTGGGCAGGCTTGTGCTTTCCGACTGTAAGAATGGGCGGGTGACCGATGCGAAGAATTCAGCAGCACCCAACCAGCTCCGGCGGGTAGGCCGCGGCGCCGGCGCGAGCACCCTCGTGGACGCCGAGATCGACGAGATCCCCGCCGCCGAACCCACGCAGGTCGGCAGCCCGCGGGCACTGGCCTACCTCGGCCTGTGCCTGGTACTGATCGGCCTCAACCTGCGCACGGTGTTCTCCAGTTTTTCGGCCTTGCTTCCCGAAATAACGTCCAGCACCGGCCTCCCCGGCTGGTCAGTAGTGGTCCTGACCACTGTCCCGGTAACGCTGCTCGGCGTGTTCGCGCCACTGGCTCCGGTCCTGGCGAGACGGTTCGGGGCCGAACGCGTGCTGCTCGGGGCGATGGTGCTCTTGACGGCGGGGCTCCTCCTGCGGCCGGTGGACGTCCCCGCAGCGGGACACCTACCGGCCCTGCTGGCCGGGACAGCCGCATGCGGTGCGGCCATTGCGTTGTGCAACGTGCTGCTGCCTGGGCTGGTGAAGCGGGACTTCCCCCACCGGCTCGGCCTCATGGGCGGCCTTTACACGACTGCTATCTGCGCGTCGGCTGCCCTCGGCGCGGGCTTTACCTACCCGGTTTTCCAAACGAGGGGGGAGTGGACTTCCGCACTGTGGTTCTGGGCGGTGCCGGCCGCCGTCGTCCTTCTTCTTTTCCTGCCCGTTGCCGTCAGGCAGCGGCACGTCAGGCACAACTCCGTGCATGACGGCGTGAACGTCTGGCGCTCGGCCATAGCGTGGCAGGTCACGCTCTTCATGGTGCTGCAGGCCATGATGTCCTTCAGCGTCTTCGCGTGGCTCGCGCCGATCCTTCGTGAACGCGGCATCGACGGCGGAACGGCGGGGCTGATGGTGTCCGTCTCAATCGTGCTGCAGATGCTGGGCTCCCTGTTCGCCCCGGCGTTGGCGGCCAAATTCCGGGACCAGCGGGCCATCAATACAGTGGTGGCGCTGATGACGGGCGGCGGCTTCGCGCTCAGCATCTTCGGCCCCCAGGAGCTGATCTGGGTGTGGACCGGCATCCTGGGGCTGGGCCAGGGGAGCCTGACGGCAGTGGCCCTGACAATGATCATGCTGCGGACCCGGGACGGTCACACGGCAGCCCACCTCTCCGGCATGATGCAGGGGGTGGGTTACGGGGTGGGGTCCACGGGGACCCTGATGGTGGGTCACCTCTACCAGTCCACCGGCTCCTTCGCTTCCGCGGGGGTGCTGTTCCTGGCTGTCGGCCTGCTGGCTGCCGTCTTCGGTTTCCGTGCAGGGCGCAGCCGCTTCATCGGCGGCTGATGGTCTTGGCCGCTGCCCACCTGATATGTAGGTCTCGTTTGTCAAGGGCATGAGGAAGCGGTCCGCGGGCTGGGTTGCCTGGGACCGCTTCCTTTTTGTGGCCCCGGGAAGAGGCGTTGGTGTGTGGCCAGCGTGTCGTTGGCGACTGCGCGGTCAGACTGATATGCGCGGGTTGGTTACCGCAGGACGAAGTGTTCGGCTGGAGGTTACCGCTGGTCTAGCAATGACGGGCGTGGCCGGGTTCTGGTTGCCCATAGGTGTATCGCGGGTTTACTCCACGCGCTGCAGGGAACCACTTCCAACTGGGTTTCCCCGGGGGTTTTGTGTTGTTTCTGATCAGTGCACGGTAGCTATCGATTTTGGGGAGCTGGTTGCCGGATGTGTGCCGGTGGCCAGGGACCAGCACCAGCCGGAGAGCTCACGGGCGATGGCGACATTGGCGATGACCGGACGCTTGCGGCGTTCGAGGTAGCCGATCCAGCGTTCGTGCAGGCGCCGGTTCCCGGCATGACCCCGGGTTCTGGCCTCTGAAGTGGCTTCTTCCCAGCGGGACCGCATCAGCCGGGACGGGTTGTTGTAGGGTCTGCGGTGGTGCCATGCGGCCTCGACCAGCAGCCGGCGGGCGTGGCTGTTGCCGGTTTTTGTGATGGAGCCCAGGGACCGGGATGCCCCCGAGGAATGCTCTGTCGGGACCAGGCCCAGGTAAGCGCCGATTGTGGAGCCGGTGAACCGCTCCCAGTCGCCGATCTCCACGGCCAGGCCGAAAGCGGTCAGCGTCGAGATGCCGCGCAGGCACTGCAGTGCCCGGACCACGGGGGTGTATTCACTGCTGTATGCCATCGCGGTGATCGCTTGGTCGAGGCGGTCACGGCGGTCCGAGATCTCATGCATCGCCTCTAGAGAGGACTCGTAGGTCAGCTGCCGGGCCGGAGCGTCGAAACGCTGGCGGGCCAGCCAGAGTTCATGGGTGCCGGTCCAGGCCTGCCCGCCCGAATACACGATGCCTTGGCGTAAGAGGAGTTTGGAGATCCGGTGCCGGGAACGCATGAGGTCTCCCCGGACGTCTTCGCGTGAGCGGACCAGATCCCGCGCCGCTTCCTGGTCTTCTGAAGGCACCCGGATACCGGCGACCTCACCCAGCTTTAGTAACCGGGCCAGATGCAGCGCATCCTTCGCATCGGTCTTTACCCGGTCCCCAGACGGGCGCTGGAGCTTGGACGGCGCTGCGACGACCGTGTCGATCCGGGCGGCGAGCAGGAACCTGGCAAGGCCGAAACCCGTTGGTCCCGCCTCGTAAACGACTCGCACCGGCGATGGCAGGGAGAGGATCCAGGCAAGAATCTCGCCATGATCCGGAGTCATCCGGTGGAGGATGATCTCACCGGTCTGCGCGTCCAATGCGCATGCGACAACGGTGCGGGCATGGACATCCAAGCCGACGCTTGTACGCTCGAACATAGCTGGAACCTCCAAATTTCAAATGTGGCTCTACCTGTCCGCCAAGTGTGGCAGGCAACCCACGCCTTGCTTTGAAAAGGAGGTTCCAGCCCCCTGAACCACACTTCCTGGTCCTTCTGACAGAGGCCATCAGCGCCGGAGATAGGATCCGGAGCGCCCCCCTGTCCCAGCAGATCACAAGCCCCACAAAGCTGGGGCGCTGCGGATCCGCTCCGGCGACAATGGCCTTCAGAAGGATCAGGCGCCCGGATGCCCGGCCTCCTCGTACCTCATATCGTCTAGCGGCTGCCTAATCTCCCCACCTTTGAAGGGCGAATCCGGCGTGTCCCGGCCGGCCGCCGGTGATCGCCGGCGTCGTGCGCTCAAAGGTGGGGAGAATCGGTGCGCTGAACAATCTAGTGCGTCAGGTCCTTGCCCTTGGTTTCGGGGATGGTAAAGACGAACGCGATGCTGATGACCAGCAGGACCACCGCGTAGACGTTGAACAGGTTGGCCTGTCCAATGGAGCCCAACCATGACTGAAGGTACGGTGCCGTGCCTCCGAAGGCTGCGACGCAGATGGAGTACGGGATCCCGACACCCACCGTACGGATCTTGGTGGGGAACAGCTCAGCGTAAACGGCCGGGACGATCGCTGCGCTGCCCGCGATGAAGAACAGCATGACGGACATGGTGACCGCGAGCTGCCAGGGGGAATCCTTCAGCAGCCAGGTCATGGGGAAGTGGAACAGCGCGGCGCCGGCAGCGCTCATGATCATGACCGGCTTGCGGCCGATACGGTCGGACAGCTTGCCCCAGAACGGCAGGGCGGCGATGAACAGGACATTGGCAATCACGCTGGCCCAGAGGGCTTCTCCGCGGTCCATTTTCAATACTGATGCGGCGTAGCTGGGCGTCACGACGCCCCAGATGTAGTAGGACACGGTCAGGCCGACGGTCAGGCCGATGACCTGCAGGGCCTGCTTGCGGTGCCGGTAAATTTGCGGCCACATCGGCTCGTGCTTTTCCTTGGGGGATTCTGCCTCAAACGCCGCCGTCTCCTTCATGCGGGCCCGCATGATCAGGGCGTAGAGTCCCATGACGCCACCAATCACGAAGGGCACCCGCCAGCCCCAGGTGTTCATGTCGGTCTTGCTCAGGACGTTGGACAGGGTGGCGCCGAGCATGGTCCCGGCCAGAATGCCGACCGTGCCGGAGGTGTAGATCAGTGTTGCCCAGAACCCGCGCTTTTCCTTGGGGGCCATTTCGGACAAGTAGGTCTGCGAGGACGGCAACTCACCACCGTGGGCAAGGCCTTGGATGAGGCGGGCCACCAGCAGCAGGACCGAGGCGAAGGCTCCGACAGCTTCGAAGGTGGGGGCAATGCCGATCAGCAGGCTCCCCAGCGCGGCGAGCCCCACCGCGAACGTCATGGACGTCTTGCGGCCCACCCGGTCACCGATCCAGCCGAACACGAAGCCGCCGAACGGACGGGCGACAAAACCGACGGCGAAGATGGCCAGCGTAGCGAGGAAGGCCGACGTCGGATCTTCCTTGCTGAAGAGCGCGCTCGCGATGAAGGGCGAGAACGTGGCGTAGATGGCCCAGTCGTACCATTCAACGGCGTTGCCGATGCCGGTCCCGACGAGGGTCCGCACATGGGACTTATGAACGTGGACGTCCGTTGCGACGCCTGCAGCTGCGGTCATGGTGTTCTCCAGAGTTAGTGGGAAGGTCAGTTGGCGGAGGCCGCGTCGAGCGCAGCGAGCCGTGAAACGGCGAGTTCCGTGTACAGTGCGGCGCCGTCCGCCAGCACGCCGTCGTCAAACGTTGCATAGGGGGAGTGGTTGAACGGGGAGAGCGCCGGGTCCTTGCCCGGAGGCACGGCGCTCAGCCCAACGAAGGTGCCCGGCACTTCGGCGAGTACCCGGGAGAAGTCCTCGGAACCGCTGAGCGGGGTGGCCCAGCGTGAGAGCCGGGAGTCGCCGAACAACCCGGAGATGACCTTCTCGGCGGTGTGCGTTTCGTCCTCGTCCGTGACTGTGAGGGGGTATTCCTGCTGGTAGTCGACATCGACCTCGAGGCCGTGGGCAGCTGCGATGCCCTTGAGCAGCCGGGGCACGGAGTCCATCATCTTCTGCCGGGATTCTTCCGAGAAGGTCCGGATGGTGGCCTCGATCCGGGCCGTTTCCGGAATGACGTTGCGCTTGGTGCCGGCATGAAGGACGCCCACGGAGAGGACCACGGGGTCGAACATGTTGAACTGCCGGGTGACCATGACCTGCAGTGCCGTCACCATTTCCGCGGCGGCAGTCACCGGATCCTTGGCTGAGTGCGGTGCAGAACCGTGGCCGCCGGCCCCGAGCACTGTGACGACGAGCCCGTCCGAGGCGCTCAGCATGACGCCGGGCTTGGTGCAAAACATCCCATGGGGCTCGAGGGAGGAGAACACGTGCATGCCGTAGGCGGCATCAACCCGGCGGCCCGGAGCATCAAGGACGCCTTCCCGGATCATGTAGCTTGCGCCGTCGAAGCCTTCCTCGCCCGGCTGGAACATCAGCACGACGTCGCCGGGGAGCTGGTGCTGCCGTTCGGCGAGCAGGGTGGCGGCGCCGGCCAGCATCGCGGTGTGCAGGTCGTGGCCGCAGGCATGCATGGCGCCGTCGATCCGGGAGGTGTAATCGACTCCGGTCTTCTCCTGCACGGGCAGCCCGTCCATGTCTGCCCGGAGGAGGACAGCAGGGCGGCCTGATATGGCAGCGGTGCTGCCTGCAGCCGATCCGGCAACGGTGCTGCCTGCAGCCGACCCGGCAGCCCTCCCTGCCGCGCCGCCGCGGAGAATTGCTGTGACTGACGTCGTGTCCTTGCCCAGGGTGATTTCGTAGGGGAGCCCGTCCAGCGCCTTGAGGACTTTTTCCTGCGTCCGCGGCAGCTGCAGGCCGATTTCCGGTTCCCGATGCAGGTCGTGGCGGAACCGGGCGAGGTCGCCCTGCATTTCCTTGGCGTCTGCGGCGATGGGCACATGAACTCCTTTGATTCCGGATGCTTACTCTGTGGTCTATTCTGTGGTGACCTGCTTCACAGTGCTCCAAAGTGCTGAAAAAATGCAGGAAGAGAAGCTTTTTGCAGGATTCATGCATTAGGAGAGGAACGCAATGGAACTCAGCGAGGAGGACCTTGCCCTCATCAATGCACTTCAGATCGCCCCGCGGCTCAGCTGGTCCGATGCCGCAGACGTCCTTGGCGTCCACGCCACCACCCTGGCAGGCCGCTGGGAGAAGCTGCGGGCGGCCGGGGCTTCCTGGACCACTGCGCACCTGATCGGTGACCCCAAGCAGATGTGCCTCGCCTTCGTGGCCGTGGACTGTGAAATGAACCGGCGCGAGCAGGTCACCGCCAGCCTGGCCGCGGTACCGGAGATCGTGACCGTGGAGGAAGCCGCCAGCAACCGGGACCTCATGCTCACTGTCATCACCCGGTCGTTAGAGGACTTCAGCACTAAGGTCGTGTCCCGGCTGAAAGAAACCGAGGGCCTGGTGAAGTACCAGACGGCGCTGTGCACCCGGCTGCACATGGGCGCCGACGCCTGGCGGCTCAACGTGCTGAGCCGGGCCCAGCAGGCGGCCCTGCAGGGCGCGGCGCGGCCGGCGTCGCTGGAGCCGGACCGCGGTGGCGCCGCCCAGGAAACGCTGCCGGCCAGCCATCTGGACCTGCTGCCGTATCTGGCAAGAGACGGCCGCGCAACGGCTGCCGATATTGCCCGGGGCCTGGGCCGCAACCCGGCCACAGTCCAGCGCCAGCTGAACCGGGTGCTGGCCAGCGGCATCCTGTCCCTGCGGTGCGAGGTGGCGCAGCGGTATTCGTCGTTCCCGGTCACCTGCCAGTGGTTCGTCAACGTCCCCGCCGGGCAGCACGAAGCCGCCGCGGCCAGCCTGCGGTCCATCCGGAACGTGCGGCTCAGCGCATCGACCACGGGTCCAACCAACTTTGTGATCATCATGTGGCTGCAGTCCCTGGCCTCCGTTATGGATGCCGAACTTGCCCTGCAGCAGAAGGTCCCAGGCATCGAGCTGGTGGAAAGCGTCGTCATGCTGTCTACAGTGAAGCGGGTGGGCTGGATGCTGAACAAGGACTCCACGGCGAGCGGCGCCGTCGTCGTTGATGCCCGGGGGCTGAAGCTCCCGGGGTAGGAGGAACAGGCGTCCTGTGGCAAGCTACCCGGTACCAACCGACTACCGATCAGGCTGCCGTGCACGAATCCGCTCCGCCGCTCTCCGCCGCCCCCGCCGCAGGGATCCTTCAGCGCCCCTACCTCCTGGTGACCGTGGGGTCCTGCGCACTCGTGTTCCTGGCTGCCTTCGAGTCGCTGGCGGTCACCACTGTCATGCCGCTGGTGAGCAGGGAACTCGACGGGGCCAGCCTGTACGCCCTCGCGTTCGCCGGACCGCTGGCCACGGGGGTCATCGGCATGGTCGGCGCCGGCAACTGGTCGGACCGCCGAGGCCCCCTCGCGCCGCTCTACGTGTCCGTGGTCGTGTTCGTGCTCGGCCTGCTGATTGCCGGAACCTCCAGCGCCATGGAGGTGCTGGTAGCCGGCCGGCTTGTGCAGGGCCTTGGCGGCGGGGCGATGACCGTCGCCCTCTATGTTGTGGTGGCCCGCGCGTATCCCGCCGGACTGCATCCCAAGATCTTCGCGGCGTTTTCCGCAGCATGGGTCATCCCCTCCCTGGTGGGGCCGTTTGCCGCCGGCCTCGTGGCCCAGGCGGTCGGTTGGCAGTGGGTGTTCCTGGGCGTGGTGGGCCTCGTCCTTCCCGCCCTGGCCATGCTGGTTCCCTCGCTGCGGGGCGTCCGCTCCGGCGCCGCGGACCTGCCGGCGCCGTGGGCTTTCAGGCGGCTGGCCTGGGCTGCGCTCGCGGCCCTCGCCGTCCTGGCCCTGAACCTGTCCGCCCGGATCCCGGCCGTGGGCACCCTCCTCGCGGGCGCCGCCGTCGTGGTCGCGCTGCTGGCCGTCAGGCCGCTCGTGCCGCCCGGCACCCTGCTTGCACGCCGCGGCCTGCCAACTGTGATCCTGACCCGTGGACTGGCATCGGCCGGGTTTTTCGGCGCCGAGGTCTACCTGCCCTACCTGCTTATAGAGCGCTATGCCTTCTCGCCGACATTCGCGGGCCTGACCCTGACCGCAGGAGCCCTTTCGTGGGCTGCCGCGTCCGCCGCCCAAGGGCGGCTTGGCACGCGGCTCACCAGTCCGGCTGCCGTGCGGATGGGATCCTTGCTCGTGCTCTCCGCGATTCTGCTCGCGCTGATGACCACCGCGTTCGGCTGGCCCGCCGCCGTCGCGATTGCCGGCTGGGTCCTCGCGGGCGGGGGCATGGGCCTAATGTATCCGCGGCTGAGCGTCATGATGCTCGCGCTCTCCACGCCGGACACCGAGGGGTTCAACAGTTCGGCCGTGTCCATTGCGGACTCACTCGGCGGAGCCCTCGCGCTTGCCGCCACTGGCATCGTGTTTACCGCTTTTACGACGACGGCGGCCTCATTCGCCGGCGTCTTCGCCCTGACGGCGGTGATCGCCGCAGCCGCGGGCGCCACAGCACCCCGCGTCGGGACTTAGTACCGGACAAGGCGACAGCCGCTGGCCGAGTCAGTTCAGGCGTGGGCGGCTGCCCGCCCTCGCCCGCTACAGCGGGGTGTCCTGATCGGGGGAGCCGCGGCGGACGGCGCGGACGACGGCGTCCACCAGAATGGCCACCTGCCCGTCCGGGCCAGTGGCTTCCCGCTCCCGGCTTTCCGCCACTTCCACCGTCCACTCCGGCGGTGTGAGGCCCAGTTCATCCACGAGCTGCCTGGGCGTGTAGTACTTCGCGGCGCCGCCGTGACCGGTGTTGTGATCCGCGTTGTGATTCGCCGGGCCGCTGGACTGGCCGTGGCCCGACTGGCCGCTGGGCCGGGTGTGGCCCGCCTGGCTGTGACCCGACCAGGGCGGGAGCCCGTCCGGATGGTGCCCCACCACGAGGAGTATCCCGCCCGGGCCCACGGCATCCGCCGCAATCCGATGCGACAGCTGCCAGGGCATTTCCGTGGAGTGGAGAAACTGCGCGGAGACCAGATCATAGCCCGTGTCGGGCTGCCACGTTTCCAGGTCGCGCTGCAGCCACGTGACGCGATGGCCGGCCTCTGATTCCGCGGCGTGCCCGGCCGCGCGTTCAAGCGCGACGGCGGAGACGTCGACGGCGGTCACCGTCCAGCCGTGCTCTGCCAGCCAGAGCGCGTCGGCACCCTCGCCGCAGCCCAGGTCCAGTGCCGTTCCCGGCGCAAGGCCAGCGGCTTCGGCAACAAGTTGCGGGTTGGGCCTGCCGCTCCAAACGCGCGGGCGGCTGCGGTACATGTCGTCCCAAAGCCGGGCGGCGCCGTCGTCTGCCGGTACGGCGCGGCTGTCTGGGTGACGGTCTCCGGGTGTACCACCCCCGGGGCGGCTGCCTCCGGGGTGGCTGCCGGAAGACGGCTGGTGATTGCTCAATGGTCTGCGCCTTTCTGGATCCTGCGCCAGCCTCCGGCGCGGTTGGTGGCGATGATCGATCTGAACATGTCGGTCAGCGCCGGTCCGTTGATCTCCTGACCCTCATAAAAGGCAACGGTCCGGCCGGTCTTGTTCCCGTGCCCGCCGGTGATGAGGTGTTGAGGATCGGGGGTCAGCCCGCCGTCGTACAGGAAGACGTTGACGTGGTCCTTGGCAGCCAGCACCGCACAGACGTTGCCGTGGAGTTCGAAATACGGCTGACGGGTCCGCTTGATTGTCTCGGTCACCTCGGGGTCGGCGGCGTGGACAAGTTCGCGGACCTGCCGGCACACGGCCTGCTGCCACTCGGGGAGGGCATCAATGTAGGCATCAACGCGCGGATCGGCGGCGTAATCCATGGGACTACCCTGCCACAGCTTCCCCCGGCCCAACTAGCTCTCACTCCCTGATCACGACCGATGTGAGAACTCCCCGGCCCGGTTCAGAAAACAGGACATGGTCGTCGGTGTCGCGTTCGGCGGCCTACAGCCCCATGGACGGGACGTCGATGCCGGCCACCGTGAGTTTGGTGGCAGTCCGGGTGCCCAGGTAAGCGGCCTTGGGGTTGGCGCCGGTCACGTGGTCCGCGAGCACGGCGGCTTGCTCCCACAGGGGTGCCACCAGGCCGTAGACCTCGCCGCGGTGCTGCACGCACTCGCCGACAGCGTAAATCTCGTCCTCATCCGGAACACGCATCGAATCGTCCACGATGATGGCCCGCTCCACCGGCAGACCGCTGGTGACCGCCACCTCCACGTTAGGGCGGATGCCGGCGGCGACCACCACGATGTCGCACTCGATGTCCCGGTGGCTGTCCCCGTCCCGAAGCCGGACGCCGCGCACCTTGTCCTTGCCCAGGACCGCTGTGGTGCGGCTGCCCGTGTGAACCCGGACTCCAAGCGCTTCCACACTGCGACGGAGGACAGCACCGCCGTCGGGCCCCAGGCGTGTGTTCATCAGGTGCCCGCCGGAGTGCACCACGTCGACGCCGATGCCATGGCTCTGCAGCCCCCGCGCCGCTTCCAGCCCCAGCAGTCCGCCGCCGATGACGACAGCGCTGTGATGGTGGTCCTGCTGCGCGTGCGCGGCCATGCGGCATGTGTCGTCGATGGTGCGGAAGGCGAAGATCCCGGGCAGCAGCCGGCCGCCAGGAGTGTACATGCCGTCCATCTGAGGCAGATGGGGCCGGCTGCCGGTGGCGATCACCAGGACGTCGTACGGCGTTGCCCGGCGGTCGTCGGAAAAGACCAGCTTGGCGAACCGGTCAATCCTTTCGACGCGGACCCCGGCGTGGAGGGTGATGCCGTTGTCCTGGTACCAGGCGATGGAGTTGAGGAAGATGTTGCCGGTGTCCTCCTGGCCGGAGAGAACATCGCTGAGCATGATCCGGTTGTAGTTGCCGTAAGGCTCGTCGCCGAACATCGTGATCCTGAACTGAACTCCGCCGCCGCGGGCCAGGATTTCCTCGACGGCGCGTGCTCCAGCCATGCCGTTGCCGATCACGACGAGCCGGCGGTGCACATCGACGCTCTTGGTCCGGGAAGCCCGGTTCACCACGGTTGTCATCAGTGCTCCACCATGCCGAGGTCCACCACGACGGAGCCACTCACGCCTGCCTCCGCCAGCAGCCTGAGTTCGATCAGGGAGCCGCCCTCGATGTCCTCCACCACGCGGAGCGGAACGTGGATGTTCCCCTTTGCTCCGATGGGGAAGTAGCGCATGGGGATCCCGTCACGCATCAGCACCACGGTGATCAGCTCGGTCGAAGAGTTTCCGCCGCGGAAATACAACGTCTGGTTGATCACGCCATCGGGCACATAGCGGGAGAGCTGGCTGTGGATGGGGAGCGGCTTTTCCAGCCCGGCTCCGTGGAAGGGGAAGATGCCCTGGAGGAAAAGGTTCTTCAAGATCACGTGCAGATCCTTTCGGCGGGGACTTGCCGGCAGGGTGGCTGCCTGCCGGGCATAGGCCCATCCTGCCTGCCGGTTGTTTCCGGCCTCCGCCCGCAACGTAATTTCCGTTTAACGCCTTCCTCACGGCCTCCGCTGGGAAGTTCTCAGGATGGGCCCGTGGCAGTCGAGAGGCAGCCGTGACGGGAAGGCGGGCTGCGGATGCTAAACTGGTGGAACTTGATGTGCAGTGATGCCCACCCTGGTTTTGACGGACATAGTCTTGATTACAGGTTCCGGTCCATCAACCGGAGCCCCCGCAGGATTCGTCCGTGCAGGGAGTGGGCTTTTTTCATGTGAGAGGCACATCCTGCGTCGATGAACGCTATTGGTCCCAGCCGTGAACACGGCCGGTCGATCACCTGACTTTTCCTCGGCGACCCCCTGCGCCAACCGGCTCGGGGGCCGATATCCACGTGGATACCGCCCGAAAGACACTGATATACACATGACTACTTTTGCTGCCCTCGGCACGCCCAAGGCCCTCGCCGACACCCTGACAGCACAGGGGATCGAGACCCCGTTCCCCATCCAGGTCAAGACCCTCCCCGACACCCTGGCAGGACGCGACGTCCTGGGCCGCGGCCGTACCGGTTCCGGCAAGACCATCGCCTTCGCGATCCCGCTGGTAGCGCGTCTCGCTGAGCGCGAAGCCGCGTACTTCCGCAAGCCGGGCCGCCCAATGGGCCTGGTCCTCGCACCCACCCGCGAACTGGCCACCCAGATCAACGCCACGATCGAACCGCTGGCCAAGGCTGCCGGCCTGACCACTACCGTCATCTACGGTGGCATCTCCCAGGCACGCCAGGAGAAGGCACTGCGCGCCGGCGTCGACATCGTCATCGCCTGTCCGGGCCGCCTGGAGGACCTGATCCGCCAGCGCATCCTGACCCTCGAAGCCGTGGAGATCACCGTCCTGGACGAGGCCGACCACATGGCGGACCTCGGCTTCCTGCCCGTGGTCAAGAAGCTCATGGACATGACCCCGAGCCAGGGCCAGCGGCTGCTGTTCTCGGCCACCCTGGACAACGGCGTGGACAAGATCGTCCAGCGCTACCTGTCTAACCCGCTAACGCACTCCGTCGATGACCCGCAGGCCGCGGTGACCACCATGGAACACCACGTGCTGGTGGTCAACGACCAGACCGTCAAGAAGCAGCTGATCGTCGAGCTCGCCTCGGGTGCCGGCCGCCGCGTGCTCTTCATGCGCACCAAGCACCACGCCCGAAAGCTGGCCAAGATCCTGACCGACGCCGGGATTCCCGCCGTCGACCTGCACGGCAACCTCTCGCAGAACGCCCGCGACCGCAACCTGGCAGAGTTCTCCTCCGGTGACGTCCGCGTCCTGGTGGCCACCGACGTCGCCGCCCGCGGCGTCCACGTGGACGACGTCGAACTGGTTATCCACGTCGACCCGCCCACAGAGCACAAGGCGTACCTGCACCGCTCCGGCCGTACCGCACGCGCCGGTTCGGACGGTACCGTGGTCACGCTGACCCTGCCCGAGCAGCAGACCGACGTCAAGAAGCTCATGAAGGCCGCCGGCGTCGAGGTCAGTTTCGAGCGGGTCACTGCCAACTCGCCGATCGTGGCCGAACTGGTGGGCGAAATCGCTGACAAGGTTGATCCCAGGACCCGCGCTGCGCTGTTGGCGGCCAAGGGTCCCCAGCAGGGCGGCGGCTCCTCCACGGGTGCCAACGCCGAGCGCAAGCGCGCACGTCGCCAGGCCTCTCCCACCGCGGGCGGCCGCGGCGGGCGTGGTGGCCGAGGCCGGGTATCGGCCGAGGCGCCCCGCACGGACGCTCCCCGCGCCGAGCGCCGGGCCGCAGCCTTCGAAGGCCGCACGGAGGCCCGTGCGTCATTCGACCGCGTCGCTGAGCAGAACGAGGACCGCGCCATTGCGGCAGCTGCGGCCCGCCGCAATGCCCGTGGGCGCGGCGCCGCTGCCAGCACCCACCGCAACGACGTCCCCGCGGCAGGCGGCCGCACATCGGCCGGCCGCGGTTCGGACGGACGCGCGGCGGAGGGCCGTACTGACTCCCGCATCACCCGCAGCGGGGCTCCCCGCGGCGGCACCGGCCGTCCCGCAGCCACGGGCCGTCCCGCCGCCGGCGGCGGCCAGCGCAGCGGTCGTCCGGCGACAGGGCAGCGCGCAGCGGCAGGCACCAAGGCCGGCGGCAACGCTCCGGTCTGGTCCTCCAGCACCGGTGGCAACTCCGGCGGATCCTACGGTTCGGGCTCCAACGGTGCAGGCCATGGCGGCTCCGGTCGCCCCGCCCGCAGCGGCCCCCGCCGCGCGTCCGCTCCGGCCTCGAACGAACGCCGCGGCCGCTAACTAGCTGCCGCTACGCACAAAAGTCGGTCGCTACGCAAAATGCCGGTCGCTATGGGAATTCCCGTAGCGACCGGCATTCTGCGCCGCGCACATCACTTTGCGCCGCGCACACTGCAGGGTCACCAGCCCCGGTCGCGCCACTCCTCAAGGTGCGGGCGCTCCGCGCCCAGGGTGGTGGGCTTGCCATGGCCGGGGTGCACAATTGTGTCGTCCGGGTAGACGTCGAATAGCCGCTCGCTCACGTCCGTAATGAGCTGGTTGAACCGGGCCGGGTCGTTCTGGGTGTTGCCCACGCCCCCTGGGAACAGCGAATCGCCGGAAAAGATATGTGCCGGTCCCTGCAGGTCCTGATAAATCAGCGCCACCGAGCCCGGGGTATGCCCGCGGAGGTGCACGGCGCTCACGTCGAAGCCGTCGAAGTTGCCCACATCCCCGTGGTCCAGCAGCATATCCACCGGCACCGGCAGCTCCGGGGCGTCGTCCCTGCCGGCCGCCGTCTTGGCGCCGGTGGCCTCCACCAGCTCCGGAAGCGCGCGGACGTGGTCCCAATGCTGGTGCGTGGTGGCGATCAGCTCTAACCGTGGCGTTGCCGCAGTGTCCGCGGCTGCCTCCGCGAGCAGCGATTGAATTGCGGGCAGGTCGTCGGCGGCGTCGATCAGCAGCTGCGCGCCGGACTCCTTGGCCGTCAGCAGATATACATTGTTGTCCATCTCGCTGACCGAAATGCGCCGGATGGTGATGTCACGGAGTGAATGAATGAGCGTGTTCATGCGCCTCAGTCTACGGAGACGGGCCTCAGCCCCGGAGACCGGGCTGGCGCTCGTGGAGAGCCGCTTAGGCACACTCACTTGGGCAGAGCCGCCGCGTCCTCCGCGGATTCCAGAATCGGAATGCGGAGGGCACGGTGGTCCTGCTCTGCCAAGGGTTTGGGCCGGTTATCACGGAGGGCAGCCTACTCGCGGCCCTGCGACACCCACTGCGGGTCCGCGGACCGGGAGCCGACGACGGCGTCCGCAGCCGTGTCGAGTGCCTGCAGTTGTTCCGGGGTCAGATTCAGCGCCAACGCCCCCAGGTTCTCATCGATTCGGGAGGTTTTGCGGGTGCCTGGAATCGGAACGACCGGCAGTCCAAGCCGTTGTCCCTGTTCGAGCAGCCAAGCCAGCGCCACCTGGGCGGGGGACGCGTCCAGCTCCGAGGCGACAGAACGGATGGCTGATACCACTGCCTGGTTGGCGTCCATTGCGTCGCCGGCAAAGCGGGGGATCTTACGCCGGAAATCGTTGTCCCCGAGCCGGGAGGCATCCACGGTCCCCGTGAGGAATCCGCGGCCCAGCGGGGAGTAGGGCACGAAGCCCACACCCAGCTCCGCCGCAGCCGGTACCACCTTGCGTTCCACATCCCGGCTCCAGATGGACCATTCGCTCTGGACGGCGGCGATCGGGTGGACTCTGCTGGCCTCGCGGAGTTCCTCGGCGGTGACTTCTGACAGCCCCAGATGCCGGACCTTGCCCTCACGCACCAGCTCGGCCATGGCGCCCACGGTCTCGGAGATCGGAACCCGGACGTCCCGGCGGTGCATGTAGTAGAGGTCGATGATGTCCGTGCCGAGCCGCTGCAGGCTGCGCTCAACGGCCGACTTGATATACGGTGCATCCCCGCGGATATCGCTGTAGCCGGCCGACGGGGTTCCCACCAGTGCGAATTTCGTAGCCAGCTGGACTTCGCCGCGGCGGTCTCTGAGCAGGTGGGCGATCAGTTCCTCGTTGCTGCCCCCGCCGTAGATGTCGGCAGTGTCTATGAAGCTCATTCCGGCGTCCACGGCATGGTGCAGCGTCTGCAGTGACTCCGCAGGGTCCACCTCGCCGTACACCGGTGTGAGCGCCATGCCGCCGAATCCCAAGGGGCTGACCTTGAGACCGTTACCCAAGTGAACAGCTGCTGCCGAATTGTTCGTCATCCCAATCTCCCTTTTCATGACCCTGCTGTTTGCTTGTCCGAGGACTTCCCGGGGAGCAGCTTAAGGCCCACTACGCAGCCGACAATCCCGGCCATGAAGAGCACCTTGAGCGCGCTGATTGTTTCGGCGCCCACCGCCATGGCCCAGCCGACGGTCAGCGCCGCGCCGATCCCCACCCATACGGCATAGGCGGTACCAAGGGGGATGCGTTTCAGAGCCAGGCCGAGGCCATACATGCTTAACGCCGCGGCCGCGAAAAAAACCAGCGACGGACCTTGCCGGGTCAGGCCGTCCGACATTCCAAGGGCCGTAGCCCACACCGCCTCAAGGACGGCGGAGGCAAGCAGGATGGCCCATGCCGTGCCTGAACCTGCCGTGCGTGAACCTGCCGTGCGTGAACCTGCCGTGCCCGAACCTGCCGTGCCCGAACGTGTCGAAGACATCACGCCACCGCCTTCAAGCCGACCACGCACGCAGCGATCCCGCCAAGCAGGAGCAACCGCGCCGCCGTCGGGCGTTCAACCTTGGTGATAATTGCGTAAGCAGAGGTAAGCACAACTCCGACGCCCACCCATACCGCATAGGCAGTGCCGGTGGGAATGGACTGCATGGCGACGGCCAGACCAACCATGCTTGCCGTCAGGGAGGTAAGGAACAGCAAAGCGGGGGCGATGCGGCGGCGGCCCGAAACATGGGAGGCACGGTGCAGCGCGGCAGCCCACACCGCCTCAAGGGCGCCCGAAAGAATGAGGATCAACCACGACATGACGGCTCCTTTGGCCAGTCTTGTCGCGTGCCGGGTACTGAACCGTCGTCCGGAGATCCATTCATCGGGATCTTGTTTTCACCATAGCAACGTCCGGCGGCGGGCGGCCACCGTTGGTGGCCAACCTCACCGCGGTGCCCCGCTGTCCCTCTCCTGCAGCAAACTGCTAAAGCGAGCCGCCGGCGGCTTCCGGGGCGGACGAGTCATGCCCGCTGTCTCCGATGGTTTCCCGGGCGACGAAGTTCTCGATATCGAACAGGTTCTCGGCCCGTTCGGCGATGTTGTACAGGGTGCTCATCGACGCGACTTCCTCGACCTGTTCCTTCAGGAACCACAGCATGAACTGCTCGCCCAGCGCGTCGTCCTCCGCCCTGGCCGCCCTGAAGAGGCTCTCGATGCTTTTGGTGACGTCTTTCTCCTGCTGCAGGGCGAGGGCCAGCGGCTCGGTCACCTTGGAGAAGCTGTTCTGCACATGGGGGACGCCCGGGATGGCGACGGGAAGGTCCCGGTCCAGCATGTACTGGACCATCATCATGGCATGGTTCCGTTCTTCCACGGACTGCCGGTAGAAGTACTTGGCCAGCTGCGGGAGGTCCTGGCCGGCAAACCAAACTGCCACGGCTACGTACTGCTGCGAGGCTGCGAATTCGTTGCCGATCTGGATCGCGAGCAGATCATTGAACTTTGATTTCGTCATGGCACCGAGTCTAAGTTCCGCCGGGGCGCTGAACCAGTGTGGGAATGCTCCGCTAAGCAAGGGAAGGCTGGCCTGCCAGGGCCCCGGCCTGCGGCCTGGGATCAGGCGGGAAGCGCGTCGATGGATACGACGCCGAGGAACCCTCGGCCCAAGATTTCCGGCGTCCGGGTGTCGGAGCCGACCACCGCGTCATAACGGCTGAGTGGCTCGGCCGCGCCCAGGCCGGCGTCCACATCCGCTTTCCCCATGACCGAGTCCACCGCCGGAGCCGCCACCCCCGAGGCATTCTCATCCAGAGCCGCGCCGGGCCTTGCCGTCGCCTCGCCCTGAAGCAGGATGCCCAGCTGGCCCGCGAACAGCGGGTGCGGCCGCTTTTTCGACAGCTCCACGATCGAGGTGTATCCCCTGTATGCCCCGGCCCGGGTGATGACATTGAGGTTCCGGATGTCACCGGTTGGCAGGACAGCCGAGGACGCTGCGTCACCGGGGAAGCGGAACGGCCTGTATTTCTCGAGTGGGTGTTCGTTGGCGCCGACTTTCAGCAGCAGGAGTTCCCCTTCCACTACTGTCAGTACCCGTTCCATTCCGGGGAAGGGTGAGAAGTCACCTGCTTTGGTGAGATCCGCGATGCTGACCCGCCAGTCCCAGGCAAAGTCCTGTTCGGACGCGGCCCGAGGATGGCTGGCGAGCTCCCTCGTGATGCCGCCGCCGTTGCGCCAGGGTTGCGGTTTGAGGTCTGCAAAGCGAATGATCTCCATCCGACCAGACTAGTTCTACCCGGCCCGGATCTACCCCGGCCCCAATCCACTCGGTCTGGATCTACTCGGCGCCTGGTTCTAGTCGGCGCAGCGCTGCCTAACTACGTGCCCGGATATGCCGGGCAGCGGCGCAGCCGGGTCACTCCGTTGCCCCCGCTACCCTCCCCGCGTAAAGTCAGCGCAGTATGAGTAGGTCTTTTGGGGGACACATCAAGCAGAGGAGCCGCTGAATGTTCGTCAAAGTGTGCGGGCTGAGCACGCCTGAATCAATCCGGGAGGCCACGGATGCCGGGGCGGACGCCGTGGGCTTCGTCCTGACGGCGAGTCCCCGGGTGGTGTCCCCTGCGAATGTCGCCCAGCTGCTGGCCAACGTCCCGGGAGGTGTTGCCGCCGTCGGCGTTTTCCGCCATGAACCGGTTGCCGACGCCGTAGCCATCGCGCGTGCGGCCAGTCTGGAATGGATCCAGCTTCACGGCGAACGGACACGCGACGATGTCAAAACCGCGCACGACGCCGGCATGAAGGTCATCCGGGCCGTCACCATGGATGCGGCCCCGGATGTCTTCGAGGACTGGGGCGAAGACGTGCTGCTCGTGGACGCCGCGGTACCCGGATCGGGGGAGAGCTGGGACTACGGTTCGATGCGCGGCAAGGGCCTGGGCGGGCGGAAGTGGCTGCTGGCAGGAGGGTTGGATTCGGCAAACGTCGCAGCAGCAGCCAGGGCGGCCGGGGCGTGGGGCGTCGACGTCTCTTCCGGCGTCGAACAGTCCCGCGGCATCAAGGATCTGGCAAAGATCCGCGCCTTCGTGACAGCTGCCAAGTCCTGACCCACACGGCACGCCAACGTCAGGGTTAATTCCGGGCAAGTCCCGGGGGACGGCAGACGTCCCGGAGAGCAGAATGGTCAGATGAAGACACTCCTGAATATCATTTGGCTCGTGTTCGGCGGCCTCTGGCTGGCCATCGGTTACTTCGTGGCGGGCCTGATCTGCTGCGTGCTGATCGTCACCATTCCCTGGGGCATCGCGTCCTTCCGGATCGCCGCCTATACCCTGTGGCCTTTCGGCCGCATGGTCGTGGACAAGCCCGGAGGGAACGGCGTGTTTGCGCTGCTCGGCAACGTGATTTGGCTCCTGGTGGCAGGCATCTGGATTGCCATCGGACATGTGATCACGGCGGTGGCCATGGCCCTGACGATTATCGGCATCCCGCTGGCCATCGCGAACCTGAAGCTCATTCCTGTCTCACTCATGCCGCTGGGCAAGCAGATAGTTCCCACGAACGCGCCTTTTGCGGCAAGCTACCGCTGAACATCCCCGCAGCTTAAAGTCTGGCTGTCTCCAGTTCGGCGGCGAGGTTACGCTGTGCGGCCTCCAGCCACAGCCGGCGGGCGCGGTCTGTGTGGAACAGCGGATCCAGATCCAGCAGGTGGCGGACGACGGCGGCCCTTCCGGCAGCGAAGTCGGCGTCGCCGACGTGCGCATAGTCTTGCCGGACGGCCGCCAGGTACCGTGCGTACTGGCTGGGTTCGCCGCCGAGAACGGAAAGATCGGCATCACAGAGGAGGGCGCCGCCGTCATCCCCGGGAGCGGGCCGGTGACTGGAGGTTATCCTGATCAGGCGCGCCACCTCAGCGACTTCCGTGGCGGGCAGTCCCGCCTCGGAAAGCCTGTCTTCGGCCAGCCGCGCGGACTCTTCCTCGTCCTGGCCCGGGATCCCGTGATAAACGGCGTCATGAAACCAGGCGGCCAGCAGCACCGCCCGCGGCGGTTCCGCAGGTTCGGTGAGCAGATCCAGCGCCTCGAGCACCGCCAGCAGGTGGGTGCATCCGTGGTACCTGCGGTGGGGTTCGCCCCAGCGTTCCAGAAGGTCCAGGAACAGTGCTTCGTGGCCGGGCAGCATGGCGTTCCAGCGGTTCAGCAGCGGCACCTTCAGCGACGAATTGCGTTCACGAGCGGGAATCCGCAGCCCGCTGGCGATGAGTTTGCGCACCAGGATCCGGGCTTCCACGGGAACGGCGCCCGCGGCCACCAGCGATCCGTAGCGGCTCTCCGGAACGTCGTAGTGGTCGCCGTCGAAGGCCCGATCAGGAATTCCGGCGGCCGCGGCGAAGGCGTGCAGTTCCGTGAGGGAAGTGTCCGAGATCAGGTGTGAAAACAGGGTTCCGTGCGCCGGCCACAAAGGCGGATCCAGATAAATGGCCATGGAGAAAAGTCTAGACTCCGCCACGTTGGGTTTATTTATGGTCTGGGCGCGGCCCGGACCCGTTCCCCGTCGGGAGTTGCTGGCAGCAGTATCCTGAGACGCCAGATGGCAATCAGGGCCGCGGCCGCCTGGGCGGTGGACCAGAGGGCTGCGACGCCGAGGAGGCCGAATTCGCGGGCGGCAAGGGCGGCTGGTCCCACAATAACGACGGCAGCGAACACGGCTACGGCTGTGGCCTCCGCTCGGCGGCCTTGGGCACGGCACAGACCGAAGTAGACCTGGGTTATGCAGCCCAGCAGCAGTGCCGGCACCAGGACAGGAAGCAGAATGGCTGTCTCCCCGTACACCGGGCCAAGGAACCGGAGAAGGTAGGGGCCGGCTATGAGCAGCATCGTTCCGGCGACGAACGTGAGGGCGAGGCTCGCCTTGAGTGCGGAGGACACCAGCCCTGGCCTGGACCTGCCCCCGGCCAGCGCGGTCTGCAGGGAGAACCCGGAAGACTGGGCGAAGAAAAAGACCGCTGCGGCCATCATCCACACCATGTACCAGGACGCGGTTGCAGCCGGGCCGAGGGTAGCGGCAACGACCAGCGGAAGGAGATAGCCGGGGGCGCGGTCTGCGAGCATCAGCGCGTGGTTGGGCAAACCCGGTCGCAGCAGCCGCAGTACTGGTCCCGGCCTGAGCGCGTGCCTCCAGTCCGGTGCTGCGCCGTTGCGGTTGAGCTGGTGCAGCCCGAGGATCACGCTCGCCAGTCCACCGGCTGCCACCGCTGCGACCACCATGGCCACTTCCCGGACCCCGGCGGCCAAAGCCAGAGCCAGTATGGCGAGCTGTACGAGGCTCTGGGCGAGGCTCCTGACCAGGGCCCGGTCGGAGCGTTCCTGCGCGACGCCCACATGATCCAGCTGGTAGGCGGCCGCGGCAAACAGCGCTGTGGCCACGAATATCCCCGTCAGGAGCGGGTCCTTCCAAGCCAGGCCGACGCCGGACCCCATCGCGTAGGTCACAGCAGCGACTGCGCATGCCAGGACGACCGTGGACACCCCCACGGTGAAGAGGCTGCTGGCGATGAGGCCCCGTCCGCCATCACGCTGCTCAGGGAGCAGCGTGAGGGTTGCCTGGCCGATCCCCAGCATCCCGAGCTGCACGGTGAGGAGAGCAGCGGCCACTACGGCGGAGCCCATCCCGAGCTGCGCTGGCGGCAGCATGATCGCCGCCAGCGCCCAGAACACAAATCCGGTGAGCATCGGCGCGATCCTGGCAGCGCTCAGCCAGGCCGCATTGCCGCCGACGGAGTAGCCGGTCCCTGGGGGACGCAGGAATTCGCCGAACATGGACCTGTAGTTGTAAACGAGGAAACAGACCCAGTAAGGCAGGAAACGCGGAGCGTGCAGCAACGACAGGCCGACGCCGCGGATGGTGGCCAGCAGCGGCAGGACCACAAGCCAACCCGCACGGCCCGGGTGCTTGCGGATGGTGCGGGCCAAACCGGCGCCGTCCTGGAGCCATTGGTCACGGGCGGCATCGAACGAATCCATGAACCGGTGCCGCACTGCCGTGGTGCGGGAGACGCCAAGCCGGTAGCCGGCCCCTTCCAGCCTGATTCTCAGCTCGATGTCTTCGCCGGACCGGAAGGTGTCATCGAACGCCACGGACAGCAGGATGTTCCTCCGCATCAAAGTGGCGGACACGCCGAACCATGAGCGCACCCGGCTGTGAAGGTGGTGCCAGGCAAGGGCGGCGCCCCAATATCCGCGCCCGTCCGCCTCGCTGACCAGGGCGAACTGCAGCCCGTCGTAGCCGCAGGCATTGAACTCGTCCAAGAGTCCGCCCAAAGCGCCGGCTGGGAGAACGACGTCGGCATCGATCAACGCCACAAGGTTGCTGCAGGCGCTCTGCACGCCAAGCATCCTCGCTGCCGGCAACCCCCGGCCCTCATCCGATATGACGCGTGCCCCGAGGGTACGTGCGATCTCCACGGTGTTATCCGTGGAGCAGCCGTCCACCACAATGATTTCCCGCGGTTTCTCCGCCCGGATGGAGTCCAGGCATTCGCCCAACCAGTGCGCAGCATTCCGCGCCGGAACCACCACGGAGACGTCAAGGTCGCCAACGTGGGCGCCCACGTCACTCCTCCAGCTTGGAGCCGATCTGGCCGGCTACGTAATCCGAGGTCCGGTCGGCGGACCACGATGCCGGAATACGCAGCAGGAAGCATGGAACGTCATCAAGCGCCCGTCGCACCACGGCTGCCTTCTGGCTGAAGAATTCCTCCAGGGGAACCAGGCCCGTCGCGCCGAGGGCTTCAATCAGCCGACGTGACACCGCTGGGAGCTCCGAATGGAAATTTCCGACAATGCGGGAGGTCATCCATTCGCGGCTCCTCTTCTCCAGCCGGGCGTCGGAACCGTCGTAGCGTTCCAGGAAAATAGCCAGCCGGGTGAGCGCGGCCGAGGAGATGCCGTCCTGACCGAAGACCTCTTCGGGATGGACCATCCGGTGTTCCGGGGACCAGCGGCGCGTGAACGCCGCTGTTCTTGGATACCGGACGATGACCGGGTGGACGGCCGTGGCCAGGCGGGCAACCGAATTTGTGAGCCAGCCCGGAGCCAACGGTTTGCGGACCCCGCTGAAGACCTCCGGATAGATCCTCCGGTGATGGGGCTTAAGGAACATCGGTTTGGCATAACCCATGAGCATGCCGTCGGCGTCCAGGAAAGCCCAATCATCCGCCATGAAACGCACACCGGGCATGGCTACCAGTTTGGCGACCGTGCTGGTCTTGCCGACACCGCCCCAGGCCGGAAGCAGGACTCCTGACCCCCGGAAGTCAACCACCGCAGCGTGGATCATGGCGGCGTTCTGCTTAGTGGAGAGCCAATCCAGCAAGGGGATAACTGCAGTGAGCAGCTCTCCGCTGCCCTGCACGGAGTAACCGTCGCGGATTTCCTCGACCTGGACGCGGTCCGCCGGAATGTAAAGCGAGTCCGCCGTGAAACGGTAGGCATCCTCGGCGTGTGACTGCTCGGCCACTTCCGTCATCGCCGCACTGACACGCAGACGCAGCGGCGCCCGGGACGGACCCAGGAACGGTGCGAGCATGTCCCTCAACTGGGCTTCGCCGGGCGTGCCGGGAGCGACATCGATACCTACGAGTCCGTGGACATCGAAACTGGTGCCTGTAGACGGTGCCGAGTCACTCAGAACGTCTTTTTCGGACTGGCTCATGCCCCGTACCCTCCGGCGGTCTCGGCACTATGCGGGGTTCTGAACTGCGGATACATCCGAATCATTTGACTTCCCTCCAACTGGCGTGCGGCTCGTGCGGCTCGAGTCCCGCGTCCGTCGGGTCAAGGGGCAGGCGGCGTCCCCGGATGTACCCGGAGGTAGTTACGGTCAGCACTGCGATCACGGCCATCGCCCGGCGGAAGCCGGCGGCGTCCGTACCGCGGAGCCGGCCCACTATTCCCCCGGCCACCGCGCGCGGCAACACGCTACGGACGTACCGCCGTTCAGGCCCGAGAGCACGCTTGTGGCCGACAATCTTGCTGACCATGGCTTTGGATATCCCCTCGGACCACGCGCGCCGCAGCATGTAGTTCAGGGTTCCGCGCTGCGCGGGAACGAAGTGGCGGACCAGGGCAGCCGGTTCGTACACCACGCGGCCTCCCGGCGCACCTATGACCGCCCTGATGCAGATTTCCGTCTCCTCACAGCCCAGGGGCAGAGAATTTTGCCGGCCGAGTGAGGTGTTGAAACCGCCTACGACTTCCAGAACCTGAGAACGGAAGGACATGTTGGCGCCGATAACGTTGCGCACCTCGGCAGCCACCTTTGGCATCCCTCGGTGCGTACAGCCAACGATCCAGTCCAGTTCCTCCCCGAAGTAGTCCGGACGGCCGGTTTCCCATTCCGGCACAACGCGCCCGCCCACGGCAAGGACATCAGGGTCGTCGTAGAGGGCCGTCAGCCGTTCCAGCCAGTCCGGGGCAGCCTCGGCATCGTCGTCCAGAAAGGCGACAATCCCTGCGCTTGCGGCTGCAGCTCCGGTGTTCCGGGCACCGGAAAGGCCTTTGGGGCCGGTGTTTTCAAGGATCACAACGTCCGAAACCGTGAAGATCAGGCGCTTATAGAGTTCCACGTTGTAGTCGACCACTACGATCGTCTGCTGGGGTGGGACCGTTTGGGCGTGGACGGACTGGATGGCGGCCAACAGCCGGTCCCACCGGTCTTCGGTGTAGGAGCAAATCACTACGGAAACAGCCGGGAGTCCTTCTGAGGGATGCATGTCAATCACCCGCCATCAGGCCAAGGACCGTGGCCGGGTCAGTCGGAATGTGGGGCAGGGACCTGCTGGGGTACCTGTATTTCACCCGTCTGAGCGCCTCGGGCCGGGCGCCTGCCGTGGGCGCTTCCCATCCCACGCATTCACGGGCAAGGGTTCGCAGCACGCGCCATCCGTCGCGGAAGGTATGGAGGTTTGAATTGCCGGAAATCCGATTAAGCTCGTTGCTGGGCACCTCGGCGATTCGCAGGCCGGCCCGGGAAGCCCGGACGATCAGTTCGGTTTCAATCTCGAACCCTTCCGACTGCAGTTCGAGGATTTGCAGGCACTCCCGCCGCATCGCGATGTAGCCGTAGCACAGGTCGGAATAGTTGCTGTGGAGCACAATGTTGGCCAGGCGGGTCAGGGCGCGATTGCCGGCGCTGCGGAGCAGAGTTATGTCTTCTGACCCTCCACCCGTCACGTAGCGGGAGCCCTTGACGAAATCGAATTCGTGCTGGAGCGGCGTGACGAACCAGCCAATTTCCTGCGGATCCATGCTCCCGTCTGCGTCCAGCATGACGATGATATCTCCGGTGGCCGCAGCGAGCCCCGCCCGCACCGCAAACCCCTTGCCGGGATTGGGTTCTGAGACCACCACTACGTCCATGCGCAGTGCCCTGGCGACGTCGACAGTGCTGTCCAGCGAGCGCCCGTCGATGATCACCACTTCGTCCACATACGAGGGCATACGGCGCAAAACCCACGGAAGGTTCATGGCTTCATTCAGTGTGGGAATCACCACGCTGATGGAGGCTAGGGGAACCGGCACCGGGTTCTGTGCGTGGACAGTCGAAACTTGTATAGGGATGGTCACTAGCCTCACCACTCATTGGGGTCGTTGACTAATGCCAGTCCCGAGCAACCTTCCCGGCTGGGTCCGGGAAATCGAAGCGCCTGCTGCTGCGGTCCTGGCAACTTGCGTGCACTCCCCCTCGAAACATGTTCAGCCGGGCAACTTGTAAAAAGCTTGGGACTTCTGGGAACGGCCCCAGTTTTAGGGGTTCAAGAATCCTTGGAAAGCCCCAAGTCCTGATGCCACACTTTCCCTATGGTCACACCACCAGCCCGCCGTCACCGCCCAAGGTACCCCATACGGCGGTTTGGTGTGCTGGCTGCGGCGGCGATGCTCACGGCGTGCGGCTTGATAGCCGGCCCGGTGGGCATGGAAGCGCAACGGCTTCCGCCAGAGCCTCTGTCCGCAGGGGAACCGTCCGAGTCAGCTGCAGCACTGCCGTCGGTCACACCCTCTGCACAGGGAACCTCTGCGGCGGAGGCGGCGGCGCCCCGCACCGCAACGTCATCCGCTGCATCGTCCTCTGCGAAGGAACCCCGGGCTGCGGCACAGACAGCAGCACCACAGCCTGCGCCGGAACGACGCGCGGCGGAACAACCCGCGGCGGGCCCTGTGGACGAGCAGCAGCCTTCCGTCGATCCGATCCACAAAATGCCGAGAGGCGATCTGCCTGGCTGGAAGCAAGTATTCCGGGAGGAATTCGACAAAGGCGATGTACCAATCGGCGCTTTTCCAGGTGCGGCTTACTCCGCTAAATGGAGTGAGGGGTACAAGGACGGAACACCGGATACCGCCGGTCAAAGAGGAACGAAGTCCCGTTATTACCCGTCCAAAGTGCTGAGTGTTAAGAACGGCATGCTGGACTGGTACCTCCACTCAGAGAACGGCATCTCAATGGGTGCGGCGCCCTCTCCCAAGATTCCGAACAGCAGTGCCAAGGAATATCGCGACAAGAACCTGCTGCCGCGACACAACAGCCTGCTCTACGGGAGGATTTCCGTGCGGTTCAAGGCCGACTCCCTGCGCGGCTTCAAAGTCGCTTGGCTCCTTTGGCCGGATAGCGGCGAATGGCCCAGGGATGGGGAGATCGATTTCCCCGAGGGGGACCTCGCAACAACCTTCTATGGCGCTGCCCATTTCCGGGGAAATGATCCTCGGGCGCAAGATGTGTTCCGGTCACACACCACCGTCACTGATTGGCATGTCGCCACGATTGAGTGGAGTCCGGGCAAGGTCGAATTTATCCTCGACGGCCGGTCACTCGGAGTTAGTACAACGGCGACCCCGAACACACCCATGCACTATATTCTGCAGACCGAGTCGTGCACTCCTTTCTGTCCGTTGCCGCAGACGGCCGGACATGTCTACCTGGACTGGATCGCAATCTGGAAGCGGGCCTAGCCGTGCAGGCATAGCCGGGGACATTCCCGCATCTGCGGAATAAAGCCCTGTTTCGAGCCGCAGGTT
Organism: Arthrobacter sp. D1-17; assembly: GCF_054130535.1. Lineage (NCBI taxonomy): Bacteria > Bacillati > Actinomycetota > Actinomycetes > Micrococcales > Micrococcaceae > Arthrobacter > Arthrobacter sp. D1-17. The sequence goes on from NZ_CP096382.1 coordinate 515,590, forward strand.
CGGCTAGAATCCTCGCATGACCACGATTCGCGTTTCCGAGGCTGCCCGTTTCCTGGGTGTCAGCGACGACACCATACGCCGCTGGACGGAGAACGGCAGCCTCACGCCCCGCAAGGACCCGTCAGGGCGGCTTGCGGTGGACGGGCTGGAACTGGCCCGGCTGGCCGGCAGGCAGGCGCACCTGCCGGATGACCCGTCCGCAGCAGCCAGCTCGGCGCGCAACCGTTTCATGGGACTGGTGACCGGGATTACGGCCGACAAGGTCATGGCGCAGGTGGAGCTGCAGTGCGGACCCTTCCGGGTGGTGTCCCTGATGAGCACAGAAGCCGTGCGCGAACTGGGACTCGAACTCGGATCAGTGGCCACTGCCGTGGTCAAAGCCACCACGGTCATTGTGGAAACGCCCAAGGGAAGGAGCATCCTGTGAATGCCGCCGGCACGCTCCTCCGCGCGCTGCTGGCCGCCGCCACGATGGCGGCTGGATTGTCGGGCTGCGCCCCCGGTCCATCCGGCGGTGGGGAAGGCGGCGCAACGTCCCGGTCTTCCGGAACGTTGACGGTGTTTGCCGCCGCTTCCCTGAAAGAAACGTTCACCAGTCTCGCCGCAGAGTTTGAACGCCGTAATCCCGGGACCAAGGTGAATCTGAATTTTGGCGGGTCCTCGGATCTGGCAACCCAGATCACGCAGGGCGCCCCCGCCGATGTTTTTGCCTCCGCGGACACACGTACCATGGGCCAGGTGTCTGATGCGGCGCTGATCCGGGGCCGTGCAACGCTTTTCGCCAGCAATATCCTGGAAATCGCAGTCCCCCCGGCCAATCCGGCATCGGTTTCGTCCTTTTGGGACCTTGCCGGTCAAGGGGTGAAGGTAGTGGTCTGCGCCAGCCAGGTGCCGTGCGGCGCAGCGGCCGAAGTAGCCGAAAGGGAAACAGGCGTGGTGTTGACCCCCGTCAGTGAGGAAGCGTCCGTGGCCGACGTCCTCGGCAAGGTCTCATCGGGGGAGGCGGACGCCGGCCTCGTCTACGCCACCGATGTGAAAAGTGCCGGCGGCAAGGTCAGCGGCATTCCGTTCCCCGAAGCGCACAAGGCCGTCGTTGCCTACCCCATCGCTGCCCTCGACAACAGCCGGCAGCAGGAGTTGGCGGCGGAGTTCATCTCCCTGGTCGTCAGCAAAGAGGGGCAGCAAACGCTGCAGGCTGCCGGTTTCGGTGCCCCTCCGAGCGCTTCCACCGGTCCGGAAGGAGCCTCCCGCCGATGAATACTGGTTTACGGCACGGCTCCGTACCCTACTCCGGCATTCCGTACTGGGTCTATCTCATCGCGGCCGCCGGCGCGCTGCTCGTGCTGCTCCCGCTGGCGGCCATGGCTGCCCGCGTCAACTGGGCACAGTTCGTTCCGCTGGTAACGTCCCAGTCGTCGCTGGATGCGCTTGGGCTCAGCCTGCGGACATCGGCCGTCAGCACGCTCCTGTGCATCATCCTCGGCGTTCCGCTGGCCCTGGTGCTGGCGCGCGGCAGCTTCCCGGGCCAGCGGCTGCTCCGGTCCTTTGTGCTGCTGCCTCTCGTTCTCCCGCCCGTGGTGGGAGGCATCGCCCTCCTGTACACCTTCGGCCGCCAGGGCCTCCTCGGCCGCAACCTGGAGGTCCTGGGAATCCACATCGCCTTCTCCACTGCTGCCGTAGTCATCGCCCAGACATTTGTCGCACTGCCGTTTCTCGTGGTGAGCCTGGAAGGCACGCTCCGGACTGCTGGCAGTCGCTACGAAGCGGTCGCGGCGACTCTCGGCGCCAGCCCTGCCATAGTTCTGCGCCGGGTCACGCTGCCGCTGGTCCTGCCTGGCGTGGCCTCGGGAGCGGTGCTGTCCTTTGCCCGGAGCCTGGGAGAGTTCGGTGCCACCCTCACCTTCGCGGGCAGCCTCCAGGGTGTCACCCGTACCCTCCCGCTTGAGATATATCTCCAGCGCGAAACCGACGCCGACTCCGCCGTCGCCTTGTCCCTTGTCCTCGTGGCGGTCGCGGTTACAGTAGTAGCGGTGTCACACCGCGGTCCCCGGCGATCCGCGGCCCTCGGTTTTGATTCGGGGCCAGTCCCGGGAGAACGCACGACGGCGGTGCCCGCCCCGGCCGGGGACGTCCGGTGACCTTCACATTGGAGGCCGCCGTTGCGGCGCGCGGTTTTGACGTGTCCCTCACCGTGGGACCCTCGGAAACTGTGGCCGTCATGGGTCCCAATGGTGCCGGGAAATCCACGCTGCTGGCCGTCATCGCAGGGTTACTGCGTCCGGACGCCGGCAGGGCTGAATTGGACGGCAGGCTGCTGTTTGACCTCGCCGCCGGCCGGACTGCATGGACCGCTCCGCATCACCGCGGCACGGCACTGCTGGCGCAGGAGCCGCTGCTGTTCCCGCACCTGACGGCTCTGGAAAATGTGGCTTTCGGTCCGCGCAGCCGTGGCCTTTCAAGGCGCAGGGCGCGGGATGCTGGACGCCACTGGCTCGATGCCGCGGAGGCGTCCGAACTTGAAACCCGGCGCCCGGCGGAGCTGTCAGGAGGGCAGGCGCAGCGGGTGGCCGTCGCCAGGGCGCTGGCTGCCGACCCCGGCCTGCTGCTGCTCGATGAGCCCATGGCAGCCCTGGACATCCATGCCGCTCCGCTGCTGCGCCGGATGCTCAGAAGGGTGCTCGAGGGACGGAGGGCCATCATCATCACCCACGACGTCCTGGACGCGCTCATGCTGGCAGACCGCGTGGTGGTCCTGGAGAACGGCCGCATTTCAGAGTCCGGGCCCACGCGTGACGTGCTCCAGCGGCCAAAGAGCAGGTTCGCGGCCGGGCTGGCAGGCCTCAACCTGATAGCGGGCACGCTCACCGGCCTGGGCATCAGGACCGCCGACGGCCAGGACATCGCCGGCCTGCACGACCCCCAGCTGGACGTTCAAGGTCCGGAAACCGGAAATGCCCGCCTCCTCGATTCCGGACTGGACGGCGTTGCGGTGTTCCCGCCGTCGGCCGTTTCCGTTTTCCTGGCAGAGGCGCACGGCAGCCCCCGGAACTCATTTCCCGTGACCATCACGGATCTCGAGCCCCATGGGGACCAGGTCCGCGTCCGCGCCGCCGGGCTGTCTGCGGACGTGACGCCGGCCGCATCTGCGGACCTCGGCCTCGCGCCCGGCATGACGGTGTTCTTCGTGATCAAGGCGGGAGCGGTATCCGTCTACCCCGCATGAGCGACTTCCCAGCCTTTCCAGCGCTTCGTGCCCTACAAACCGGGGATATCGAGGGACTCGTACACCTGGATGCTGGCGTCCGGCATCATCAGGTGCGGATGACGGTCAAGGAGGGCGAGAGCCGCGTCCATGTCCTCGGCCTGGAGGATGCCATACCCGGCTACGTGGCTTGCGGCGTCGGACGTGCCGGTCGCAGTAACTTCCTTGCCGGTGCCCAGCGGATTGCCGATGTCCACAATTCCGTCGCCGGCCCGTTGCGCCCATTCCATCCACGCCTTCATGCCCTCCTGGGCGGCTTCCGGGCTGCTCTCTGCCATCTGGGCCTGAGCCGACTGCGGAGCGTTGTAAAGAACCACGAACTTCTTCATTGCAGATCCTCGTTTCCAGTTGCGGGTTGAACTGTCGTCGCTGGTCACAGTCGATCCTAGGGGGATTGGAGCGGCGGGGATACAGTTCCGGCGTGACGCGTTTCCGGACTTCCCCCGGGAGGGGGAGGGCATTTCGCTGTGGGAAAACCAGTGCTTCTGGGACTCCTCTATCAAAGTTGAGCGTAGTACACTCAAGTTAAGAATTTCGCACTCTGGAAGGAGCTCGCTTTGGACGTCAAATTCACCACCAAGAGCCAGGAGGCTCTTTCGGCGGCAGCCATGAACGCATCAACGGCAGGTAATCCCCAGGTGGAGCCTGCCCATCTGCTGAAGGCGCTGATGGACCAGCGGGAGGGGGTGGCCGTTGCGCTGCTGCGCGCCACGGGCGCGGATCCCGACGCCGTCAGCACGCAGGCGAGCACGGCCATCAAGGCGATGCCCGCGACCTCGGGCAGTTCTGTGCAGCAGGCCCAGCTTTCCCGTACCGCATTGCAGGCCATCCAGAACGCGCAAAACGAGGCCGACAAGCTCGGTGACTCCTTCGTCTCCACGGAGCATCTGCTGATGGGCCTTGCGGCAGGGAGCGAAGCCGCAGGCAGGATCCTGCGGGACTCCGGCGCCTCGCACGAAGCGCTGGTTGCCGCCCTGCCAGGCGTCCGGGGAGACCGGAAGGTCGACAGCCCGGACCCGGAAAACACATTCCAGGCATTGGAGAAGTTCGGCTCCGACCTCACCGCCATGGCACGCGCCGGCAAGCTGGACCCCGTGATCGGCCGCGACTCCGAGATCCGTCGCGTCATCCAGGTCCTGTCCCGGCGCACGAAGAACAACCCGGTCCTGATCGGTGAACCCGGCGTCGGCAAGACAGCGGTAGTGGAAGGGCTCGCCCAGCGCATGGTGGCCGGGGACGTGCCGGAGAGCCTGCGCGGCAAGACGCTCATCTCCCTGGACCTCGGCTCCATGGTTGCAGGAGCCAAATACCGGGGTGAGTTCGAGGAGCGGCTGAAGGCGGTTCTCGAGGAGATCAAGAATTCCGAAGGCCAGATCGTCACCTTCATCGACGAAATTCACACCGTCGTGGGAGCCGGTGCCACCGGCGATTCGTCCATGGACGCGGGCAATATGCTCAAGCCCATGCTGGCACGCGGCGAACTGCGGCTGATCGGTGCCACCACCCTGGATGAGTACCGCGAAAACATCGAGAAGGACGCCGCCCTCGAACGCCGCTTCCAGCAGGTCTATGTGGGCGAGCCCAGCGTGGAGGACACCATCGGCATCCTCCGCGGCCTGAAGGAACGCTACGAGGCCCACCACAAGGTATCCATCGCGGACTCCGCGCTCGTGGCCGCCGCCACCTTGTCCAACCGGTACATTTCCGGGCGCCAGCTGCCCGATAAGGCCATCGACCTCGTGGACGAGGCCGCGTCCCGCCTGCGCATGGAGATCGATTCCGCTCCGGAGGAAATTGACCAGCTGCGGCGCCAGGTGGACCGGCTCACCATGGAGGAGCTGGCCCTGAGCGGGGAGACAGACCCTGCTTCGGTTGAACGGCTTGCCGCGCTGCGGGCCGACATGGCAGACAAGAAAGAGCAGCTGGCTGCCCTGAACGCCCGGTGGGAAGCGGAAAAGGCGGGACTGAACCGTGTAGGTGACCTGAAGGCCAAGCTCGATGGACTGCGGTCCGCCGCCGACAAGGCCCAGCGCGAAGGCGATCTCGAGACCGCCTCCAGGATTCTCTACGGGGAGATCCCGGCCCTCGAACGCGAGCTGAACGCCGCTGCGGAGGCTGAAGCCGCCGTCGAGGACAAGTCCGGCCAGATGGTGGCGGAGGAAGTGACGGCCAACGATATCGCAGAGGTCATCTCCGCCTGGACCGGCATCCCGGCGGGGCGGATGCTGCAGGGCGAAAGCCAGAAGCTCCTGCACATGGAGGAGGAGCTGGGCCGACGGCTGATCGGGCAGTCCAAAGCCGTGGCCGCGGTCTCCGATGCCGTACGGCGGGCACGTGCCGGCATCAGCGACCCCAACCGTCCAACCGGCTCCTTCCTGTTCCTTGGCCCTACCGGCGTCGGCAAGACCGAACTCGCCAAGTCCCTGGCGGACTTCCTCTTCGACGACGAACGGGCCATGGTGCGGATCGACATGTCCGAGTACTCAGAGAAGCATTCGGTGGCCCGCCTCGTTGGTGCACCTCCGGGATACGTGGGCTACGAGGAGGGCGGACAGCTCACCGAGGCCGTCCGGCGTCGCCCGTACTCGGTAGTTCTGCTGGACGAGGTTGAAAAGGCGCATCCGGAAGTTTTCGACATCCTCCTGCAGGTGCTCGATGACGGCCGCCTCACCGACGGCCAGGGGCGGACTGTGGACTTCCGCAACGTGATCCTGGTGCTGACGTCCAACCTGGGCAGCCAGTTCCTGGTGGACCAGAGCCTGGACGAGCAGGCCAAGCGGGACGCCGTGATGGCCACGGTCAACGCGTCCTTCAAGCCGGAGTTCCTGAACCGGCTGGACGAGGTGGTGCTCTTCGAGGCCCTCACCCTGGACGAGCTCGCCCGGATTGTGGAACTGCAGGTGGCCGAACTCTCCCAGCGGCTGCATGATCGGCGGCTCTCCCTTGAGGTCACCGAAAGTGCGCGTGCCTGGCTGGCGATGTCTGGGTTCGACCCCGCCTACGGCGCCCGGCCGCTGCGGCGGCTGGTCCAGCGCGAAATCGGCGACCGGCTGGCCAAGGCCATTCTCGCCGGTGAGATCTCGGATGGCGACACGGTCCTGGTGGACACCGCGGCCGACGTCGACGAGCTCACGGTCGAAGGGCTGGAAACGATGGCCCGGGCCGGGGGAGCTCCTGCCGGCAACGGGCTCTCAGTCCGGCGCAAGGGATAGTGGGGTCTGCTCCACGCTGCACCACCCTTCTCCTTCCCTGCTCCCCTCGGTGCTGCCTAGGGGAGCAGGGAGCTTTTGATGATGTTTCCGGACGCCGAGACTACGTAGCAGTCCACACGGCGGTCGCCCCGGCGCCAACTGTCCGGGCTGGGGTAGGCCACGCGGTACTTCAGCTCGTACCCTGTGGTTTTGCTGCTCAAGGGTGCAGCCTGGCAGGCTTCACGGCCTTTCGCCTTCATGGCTCTGCTGCCCGGGTAAGAATCCGCGGCCGCGTATTGGTGGACGGCCACGAGCTGGGCCGAATGCGGCGAAGCGCATGCCACTATTTCGGCGTCCGGCGCTGAGGGGTCAAAGTCCTTGAAGCAGTCACCAATCCTGAAATCCAACGAACTGACTCCTTTCATCGGGAGGCTTGCCCTGGGTGCTGCGGAGGGGGCAGCGTCCGACGGTGATGTTGCCGCAGGACCGGGCTCACCGATGGTCTGAAGAGTGGCTGTGGCCAGCATGGCACCGAGCGCCCATACCAGCATGCCGCCCAGGACGAGCAGAAGCACCAGGAAACCCGCCTTGGCAAGAATCCGTTGTGGGCCGGACTCTCCGGAGGGTTCCTCCGGCAGGTCAAAAGAGGCGGCGGGTGGGGACGCGCTTTTAGGCGGGCTTGCGGGCGGCGGCGGGATGTTCCGTCGCCCGGCATCTGGGACTGCTTTCTCGTCTTTCACTTGGGCGGCGCCCCCTTCCGTGCGCTATCCCGGCACTGTATCCGGCTCCGGCGTCCTGTCTTGGGCAGTAGCCGGTGCGGCTGGTGGGCCTGTCCTGCAGGGGATGGATCCCACGGGTCTGATTCAGCTGTTCAGGAGACTCTATCGAACTAAAAATCCCTGCAACCCCGTGATTACGTGCATTTTGGACCGGCTTACCGGGGTTTTGGACCGGCGCCGGCTGTGGCGACGCGCCAGTGGCGAGCAGATGCCGCCGAAAGCATGTAATCTAGGGATACGACAAACTGACCAATCATTCCGGGGCCTCACCGATAGCCAAGGTGACCACCTCCGGTCCAAGTACAAAAGGGGGTCACGCCATGGGGCGCGGCCGTCAAAAGGCAAAAGCTACCAAGCAGGCTCGGGACATCAAGTACTACTCCCCGAATACTGACTATTCGGCCCTTCAGCGTGAGCTCACGGGTCCGGGAAGTCGTGCCTCGAGTCATTTCGTGAATGAACCGGCGGAGCCGGATTATTCGGCCTACGTGGATAAGTACGCGGACGAATTGGAAGACGACGACGACGAGGTGGATACCCGTCGTATCGGTTAGTCGTTTCAGTCTGAACCTTCCCTAAGGCACTCAACTGCACGCCGCCGTCGTACACCCGTGTACGTGACGCATTAGGGCCACCCTCTTTCCGAAGTCTTTTCGTATTTCGGAGCAACTGGGTACCGCCACCGTTTATTAAGAGCCCGCAGGGCATACCGGCATTGGTATGCCCTGCGGTTTTCTTGTGCCCGGTGTCGCCAGCCTTCACTGCGCGGCCCCTTCGCGTCTAGGCTGTGAGCGGTTGCCGTATCGCCGAAAGGGATCAGCGTCATGGTTCAGCGCACCAGGTATGCCCACGGGGAATTGTGCTGGGCGGACGTCCAAACGCCTGACGTTGCCGCGGCCAAGTCGTTCTACGCCGCGGTGTTCGGCTGGCGGTTTGAGGACCTTCCGACGCCGGACGGGCGCAGCTACGCGCAGGCCTTTATCGACAGCGACATCGTGGCCGTTGTGGCCCCGCAGAACCCGGCCCAGCAAGAGGCCGGCACGCCGGCCCAATGGAATGTCTATATTGCGGCGGATAACGCCCGGGACGTGGCCGAAGAAACCCCGCACGCCGGCGGAGCGGTAGAGTTCGGCCCCGAGGACGTGGGCAACAGCGGAGTCATAGTGTTCCTGCACCCGCCGGGCGGCGGGACCACCGGCGTCTGGCAGGCCGGCACGCACGCCGGCTGCAGGCGGTGGAACGAGCCCGGCGCGTTCGCTTGGGCGGAGCTCCTCACACCGGAGCCCGAGGCCGCCGTCGGCTTTTTCCAACAACTGTTCGGCCACGAGGTGATGGAGTATCCGCAGGACGACGGCGGCACCTACACCACCCTCATAGCCAACGGAGCCGAAGTGGCGGGGATCGCCCCTGAGCCTCTCATCGGGGATGAGGGCACGGAACAGGAAGGCACGGAACAGGAAAAGGCCGGTGAAGGTGCTGGAGAGGCAGTGGGCCCCGACAGCGCTGAGGTCCGTGCCCGCCGGGGCTGGCAGGTCTACTTCGGTGTTTCCAGCCTCAAGGAGGCAGTCCTGGCAGCTGTGGCGGCGGGCGCCGAAGTCCTGGTGGAGCCGGAGTTCGCCGAGGACGGCGGGACCATCGCCACCCTCAAGGATCCACAGGGCGGTGTGTTCAGCGTCCTCGAGGTTGAGCTGCCGGGGGAGCAGCCGGGGGTTAGGCGTAGCTGTTGACCATCCAAACCGCTCCGCCGTCCACACCCTTGGCGCCCTGCACGTAGTCAGGGCCGGTCTTGAGGACGGAGTCGGAGTCGGCGCTGACTGTGCCCATGATCCAGGACGGCAGGCCGCGCTCGTTCAGGCGGGCAACAGCTGCGTCGGCGACATCTGCGGACACGATCGCTACCATGCCCACTCCGAGGTTGAGGGTACGCTCGAGGTCGGCCAGCGGGACACGGCCGAGCTCGGACACGAGTTTGAAGATGGCCGGTAGCTCCCACGTGGCGCGGTCCACGGTGGCTACGAGGCCCTGCGGCAGGACACGGGCGAGGTTGGCTGCGAGGCCGCCGCCGGTGACGTGGCTGAAGCCGTGCACCGCCCCGCCGGTAGCAGAGCCACTGGACACCGGGAAGGTGCGGGCCAGATCAAGGCAGTCGGCGGCGTAGACGCGGGTGGGCTCGAGCAGTTCCTCGCCCAAGGTGCGTCCGAGTTCGGAGACCTGGCGGTCCAGGGCCCAGCCGGCGTGGTTGATGACCCGGCGCACCAGGGAGTACCCGTTGGAGTGCAGGCCGGAGGAGGCCATGCCGATCACCACGTCGCCGGCGCGGACGCGGTCCGGGCCCAGCAGGGAGTCGGCCTCGACAACACCTGTGGCGGCACCGGCGACGTCGTATTCGTGCTCGCCCAGCAGTCCGGGGTGCTCGGCAGTCTCGCCGCCCACCAGGGCGGTGCCCGCTACGGAACAGGCTGCCGCAATGCCCCGGACAATGTCCGCGATGCGCTCCGGAACAACCTTGCCGCAGGCGATGTAGTCGGTCATGTAGAGCGGCTCGGCGCCCACCACCACGATGTCGTCAACCACCATGCCCACGAGGTCGTACCCAATGGTGTCGTGGATATCCATGGCCTGGGCGATGGCTACCTTGGTGCCCACACCGTCCGTGGACGTGGCAAGCAGCGGACGCTTGTAGGTCAGCAGCTTGGAGACATCGAACAGTCCGGCGAAACCGCCGACGCCGCCAATCACCGAAGCATTGTGCGTCGCCTTGACGGCGTCCTTCATCAGTTCGACGGCGCGGTCTCCCGCTTCGACATCTACGCCCGCCGACGCGTACGTGATGCCTGCGTTGTTCTGGGCGGCGTTCATGTCGGCAGTGGGGGAGGCGGAAGTCATAGGGACTCTTTCTTGTCAGCACCGACGGTTGCAGCGCCGGGATGGAGATCGGGCACACGGTCGGCTTCGGTGAGCAGGTTCTCGAGTTCGGAGTCCGGCCCCGGGTCGCAGCCGGTTGCTCCGGGCTTCTCTGCAGGATCCTCGGTGACGGGGATGCTGTCTGGGTTTCCGGGGGCGTCCGCGGCCGACTCGGTGGCAGCTACCGCGGCAGCATCAGCGGTAGCTCCACCAGTAGAAACAGGGGCGGTGCCGGTGGCAGCAGCCAGGCCGCCCAGATCCTTGCGCTCGAGCAGGTTCTTGCCGAGCTTGTCGGCGTCGGGCAGTTCGATGGGGTACTTGCCGGTGAAGCAGGCGGTGCAGAGCTTTTCGCGGGGCTGCTGCGTCGCTCCGATCATGCCGTCCTCTGAGATGTAGGCCAGGGAATCCGCGCCGATGGCCTGGGAAATCTCCTCGATGGTGGCGCCGTTGGCGATCAGCTCGGCACGGGAGGCGAAGTCGATGCCATAGAAGCAGGGCCACTTAACGGGCGGGGAGGAGATTTTCACGTGGACGGCGGCCGCGCCGGCTTCGCGGAGCATCCGCACGATGGCGCGTTGGGTGTTGCCGCGGACGATCGAGTCATCCACCACCACTACGCGCTTGCCGCGGATGACGGATTCCAGGGCGTTGAGCTTGAGCCGGATGCCCAGCTGGCGGAGGGTCTGGGAGGGCTGAATGAACGTGCGGCCCACGTAGGAGTTCTTGACGAAGCCGTGGGCGAACGGAATGCCGGATTCCTCGGCGTAGCCCACAGCGGCGGGAGTGCCGGACTCGGGGACGGGGATGACGATGTCCGCGGCCTGGGTATTCTCGCGGGCGAGCTGCCGGCCCATCTCCACCCGGGACTCGTACACGGAGCGCCCGGAAATTGAAGCGTCGGGGCGCGCAAGGTAAACGTATTCGAACACGCAGCCTGCCGGCGTCGGCTCGGCAAAGCGCTGGGACCGCACGCCCTGCTCGTCGATGGCGATGAACTCGCCCGGCTCGATCTCGCGGATGAAGCTGGCGCCGACAGTGGCGAGGGCGGACTGCTCGGAGGCGACTACCCAGCCGCGTTCCAGCCTGCCGAGGCACAGCGGGCGGATGCCGAAGGTGTCGCGGGCGGCGTACAGTGTTCCCTCGTCCATGAAGACGAAGCAGAATCCGCCGCGGATCTTCGGGAGCAGCTCCATGGCGGTCTCTTCGAGGGTCTTGCCCTCTTCGCCCTCGAGAAGTGCCGTGACGAGCGCGGTGTCGGAAGTGTTGCCCTGCTTCATTTCGCCGCTGAGCTGGCCGCCATTGCGTTCAGTGATCATGGCGTTGAGCTCGGCCGTGTTGGTCAGGTTGCCGTTATGGGCCAGGGCGACCGTCCCGGTGGCCGTGGCACCCAGCGTTGGCTGGGCGTTGGCCCAGTGGCTGGCGCCCGTGGTGGAGTAGCGGCAGTGGCCGACGGCGAGATGCCCGGTGAGGGTGTTCAGCGTGGTCTCGTCGAAGACCTGGGATACGAGGCCCATGTCCTTGTAGACGTTGATCCGCTTGCCGTCGCTGGTGGCTATACCAGCCGACTCCTGACCGCGGTGCTGCAGCGCGTACAGCCCGTAGTAGGTGAGTTTTGCTACTTCTTCACCTGGAGCCCAAACCCCGAAGACGCCGCAAGCGTCCTGGGGGCCCTTTTCGCCAGGGAGAAGATCATGAGAAAGTTTTCCATCGCCGCGTGCCACTGGTCGATTATCTCACGTCATCAGGTAAGGAACTTCCGGGGCACGCTTTATGACCGGGGCCCGGCCTCATTGCCGTTGTCCTGCGGGTGCTCCGGAGCCGGCGGGGCTTCGCCTTCCAGATCCCGCCGTTCCGCGCCAGGAAGGGTCTGTCCCGCGTCAGGTTCGGCCTCGGGTACAGCCTCAACGACGGCCTGCTGGGCGCGGCTGACGCTCAGCCGGTCGAGGATCAGCGCCGTAATTGCGCCAATGATCACACCGCCTGCCGCGCACAGCACCATGAAAAAGCCGAACACGGTCCCCGGGTCGTAGGTCTCGTTGCCGGGACGGCCGTAAGCGATGACCGCGGCCACAGCAATGCCCACGAGTCCACCCAGGATGAGGAACGGGACGTACTTGGGCGCCCTGCGGACAGTGATTTCGCGCCGTTCAGTCATGCCGTCCCGTTCGTTCATGCCATCCCGGTCGTTCATGCCATCCCGGTCGGGGGTGCGGTCTTCAGAAGCCATGGCATCTAGCCTACTGTCAGGCCGGAATCCCTGCGTCCACGAGCCGCTGCTCCTGTTCGCCGAGGAGTTCCCCGCCCGACATCCGCATGCGGTCCCCGGACTTCAGGTAGGGAAAACGGCCGGAGAGCGCCACGCCGGCCGGGGTGCCGGTGGTGATGAGGTCCCCGGGCTCGAGGACCATATAGTGCGACAGGCGGCGCACGAGGTTGGAAGCGCCGAAAATCATGTCCTGCGTGGAGCTCTTCTGACGCGGCTCGCCGTTGACCCAGGACGCTAGCTCGATGTTTCCGGCGTCCGTTGCCGAAGCAGGCACCAGCCACGGGCCGACCGGATTGAAGGTGGGGCAGGACTTGCCCAACGACCACTGCTGCCCGGAGTGCTCCAGCTGGAACTCCCGCTCGGACACGTCGTTCGACAGGACAAACCCTGCGATGCAGGAGGCGGCATCGGCGTCCGAGTCCAGGTAGCTTGCCCGCCGGCCAATCACGACGCCCAGCTCCACCTCCCAGTCCACACGGCTGGCGCCGGGTGGGATGACGACGTCATCGTTCGGCCCCACCACGGTGTTGGGGTGCTTGAAAAAGATGATGGGCCGCTCCGGTGCGGGAAGACCTGACTCCTCAGCATGGGCGGCGTAGTTGAGTCCGATGCCGATCACAGCCCCCGGGCGGGCAATGGGTGCCCCGATCCGCTTGCCCTCGAGGGAGACCCGGGGCAGGCCCGTCAGGTCAAGCTCATCCAGCTGGTGGGCCCAGGTCTCCAAAAAGGCGCCTCCGATGTCGGCGGTGACGGGCCGCAGATCGTATGCCTGGCCCTCATCGTCAACTATCACGGGTGTTTCGTTGCCGGGTGTGCCAATGCGCATCAGCCGCATGGTTTTCCTTTCAGCTTCCGCGGTAGGTGGAGTAGGCGAAGGGGCTCAGGAGCAGGGGGACGTGATAGTGCTCCACGCCGGTCACCTGGAAGATGAGGTCGACCTCGGGAAAAAACGTGGCGGTGCCCTGCCGTGCGTAGTAGTCGCCGGTGGAAAAATTCAGCCGGTAGGTGCCGGGGGCCAGCTCCTCGGGGCCAAGATCTTTGGCACGGCCGTCCGCGTCGGTGGTGCTGTCTGCCAGCCTGCTCCAGCCGCTGCTGTCCTGCGCATAGAGCACGACGGCGACATCCGCCGCCGGGCGGCCGGCGCCTGTGTCCAGAATGTGGGTGGTGACGTGGGAAACGGTCATTCGCTGATCACTCCTTGGAGTCGCAGCAGGGCGATTTCGCGCAGCTGCTGGGCCACGATGGCGTCTTCTTGGGCAGGGGTGTTGTCCAGGCGCTCGTTGAGCGCGGCCAGGATTTCGGGAGCGGTGCGGCCCGCCGCCCGGATGAGGAAGACCCGGCCGAACTTTTCCTCATAGGCGCGGTTTCCGGCCGCAAGGGCGTCAGCGACAGCCGCATCGGCAGGGTCGACGCCGGCCTGCTCGGAGCGTGACATCGCCGCCTCGGTGCTCGCCGCCGTCGGGCGTTCACCGATCCTGGGGTGATGTGCCAGTGCGGCGGCGACTTCCTCCGACGTGAACGGCGAGGCGGCGGCGCGGGCGAAGCCGAGCAGGTCCTCACCGGTGGCGAAGGGGCGTGCGTTGGTGATTTCGTCTATCCAACGCTGGGCGTCGATGCAGGGCCGGAGGACTTCACTGGCGTCCGCCCGGTCTGCTTCATTGAATTCGGCAAGCCTCATGCTTGATTGATTCCTTTGTGCAGATGCTGGCATCCATGGCGACGGCTATGCGGGCTGCCGGGTCTTCTCCCGGCGAGAACGGCGTTCTTCCCTAGCTCGGTCAAGGTGACTCGGGCTAGATCGGGCGGCACGATCTTCCGCATCATGGAACTGTTATTTCAGCATACGTAATAGTGAATCGGACGGCCGATCCCAATGTCAAGTGTAGGGACTCGCTCCGGCCAGCCACCCTTAACGGCCGGCATCCCTCCAGCTAATGCTGCGCTGGAGGGATGTGTCGGTGCTGCAGAAGTTGCCGCCGAACAGTAAGGCGGTGGTGGGGGGCCGGTTACTCAGTCGTCATCCCGGCCCTTTCCGCCATGGCCGCCGCTGTCGTCGCCGGGCTCCGGGGCCCGCAAGCCGCCTTTGTCGTCGCCGGGTTCGATGGTGTTGGTCAGTCCGCCTTTGTCGTCGCCGGGTTCGATGGTGTTGGTGAGTCCGCCTTTGTCGTCGCCGGGTTCGATGGTGTTGGTGAGTCCGCCTTTGTCGTCGCCGGGTTCGATGGTGTTGGTGAATCCGCCTTTGTCGTCGCCGGGTTCGATGGTGTTGGTGAGTCCGCCTTTGTCGTCGCCGGGTTCGATGGTGTTGGTGAGTCCGCCTTTGTCGTCGCCCGCTTCCTGCTTCGCCCTTGAAGTGGGGGAGGGGGACGCCTTCTGTTTCGCACGCAGCGGCGCGGCCGCCGTCGTGTCCGTGCTGGTGGCCTGCCCCCTAACGGCGGCAGGAGCAACGGTGGCAGGAGTACTGGTGGCCGAGCCGTCCGGGAGAAGGACGCTGGCGTTGCCGGTGGTCCCGGTTGGGGAATTGTTCAAGGTCTGGGTGTTCACGGCGAGGGCGGTGGACCCTGTGACCAGAATCCCTGCAATGGATAGGGCTAAGGCTGATCGTGTTCTCATGTCACAACTGTAGGAACCCGATGGACAGGATAGGTGCTACGAAAATCCAAGGATTGTCCAAGATTGGTGGCGCATTATCAGGTATGCAAATCCTGGTCGTTGAAGATGATGAATCCGTCGCCGCCGGTGTCCTTGAAGGATTGGCGCGGGCCGGTTTCCAAGCCGGCCATGTAGCGGACGGCGCGGGAGCACTTACCGAAGTACGCGCGTCCGGTCCCGATTTCATCCTGCTGGACCTGGGGTTGCCGGACATGGACGGCACAGATCTTTGCCGTGCCATCCGTGCATTGACCACGACCCCGATCATCGTGGTCAGCGCCCGCGATGAGGAAATCGACCGCGTACTGGCTCTGGAGCTCGGCGCCGACGATTACTTGGTCAAGCCATTCGGAATGCGCGAACTGGTAGCCCGGATCAGGGCCGTGGCCCGGCGCTCGGAGGACCACAGCGGGGACGGCCAGTCTGCAGGCAGTATCAGGCAGATCGGTCCGCTGAGCATCAACCAGCGGTCCCGGCGGGTGCTCCTGGATGGCGGCGAAATCCACATGACAGTCAAGGAGTTCGAGCTCCTTTACTACCTCGCCGAAGACCCGGGAGCGGTGTGCCCGAGAAGCGACATTCTGCGCGCCGTCTGGAACGGCAACTGGTACGGAACCACCAAGACGCTGGACGCCCATGTGGCGGCCATCCGGAAGAAACTCGGGGACCCCCGCTGGATCGAGGCCGTACGCGGGGTTGGATTCAGGCTGGACGTCCCTGGATGAGATGGCGGCTTATTTCCGCGTTCATGGTCATCACCCTCCTTGTGGTGTTGGTTCAGGACATCCCTCTGGGGAATTACCTGATCCGCGTGGAACGGGACCGCCTCACCACGTCCCTGGAGCGGGATGCATTTCTCCTGGGCGGAAGGGCCAGGCAGCTGCTGGAGGGCCGCAGCGGTGTCCCCGCGGGCGTCGAGGACGTTGTGCGCGAATACAGGCAGGCGAGCGGAGCGCGGGTGGTAATCGTCAACACTGCGGGCACCGCAGTGGCCACCTCCGACGACGACCAGTCCGCCACCGGATCCTCCTACCTCTCCCGCCCGGAAATTGCTGCCGCCCTGACGGGCCAGATCAATTCCGGCCAGCGGCACTCCGAGACCTTGGGACTTGACCTGCTCTACGTGACCGTCCCCGTCCTCAGCGGGGACAAAATCACCGGCGCCGTCCGGCTCACCTACCCGGCGTCAGAAGTCACAGACCGGGTATCAGGCCAATTGACGGTGCTGTGGACGGTCGCGGGCACCACGGTGCTCCTCGCCGGCATGCTGGCCTACCTCATGGCAAGTGCTGTCACCCGGAGGATCAAGAGACTTCAGAAAGCCACGGAGGTCCTGGCCGGGGGCGATTTATCCGCCCGGACCGAAGAGGAGGAGGGTGCCCCGGAGCTGCGTGCCCTGGCCCGCTCGTTCAACCGCATGGCCGACAGGCTGGAACTTCTGCTGCAGCAGCAGAAGGGCTTCGCCAGTGACGCCTCACACCAGCTCCGCACGCCGCTGACCGGCCTGCGGCTCCGGTTGGAGAATGCGGTCGAGACTCTCGGGAGCGATCCGGACAGCGCACGGGCCATGGTGGCGGACTCCCTGGCGGAGACCTACCGGCTGCAGCGCATTATTGACGGGCTGTTGCTCCTGAGCAGGTCTGACAGCCGCCACGTGGCTCTCACCAGCGTGGACCTGACTGACGTTGCCTCGAACCGGGCCGAGCAGTGGGAGGCGCTCGCGGAGGAAAGCGGTGTGCGGATCGCACTGAATGCTCCTCCGCAGGCGCGGGTCAAGGCCATGCCTGGGGCAGCGGAACAGATCATCGACAATCTGATCGATAACGCCCTGGCGGTTGCTCCTCCGGGATCACAGGTCCGGCTGGAAGTTTCGCGGCCGGAGAATGACGGGAGGGTAGAGCTGCACATCCTCGATGAAGGCCCCGGGCTCTCCGCCGATGACTGTCAGCGGGCCTTCAACCGGTTCTGGCGGGGCCAGGCGAGCACCGAGGGAAGCGGCCTGGGTCTGGCCATTGTGCAGCAGCTTGCCGAGGCAAGCGGAGCCAGAGCATCGCTCGCACCAAGGACCGACGGTGCCGGTACAGGACTGGATGCCGGCGTGGCCTTCAGGGCCGCGGGCCCTGCCTAGGGCCACTGGGACCGGAAGCCGCTAGGCCGGAGCAGCCCCGCCAAGACGCGAGGTGACCCGGCGGGCCGCGGCCAGGCACGATTCGCCCAGGCTCTGCAGGGTATCCGGGGAGACCCGGAAGCGGGGAGCCGGGATGAGGACGGCGGCAACGACGTCACCGCGGTGGTCATAAACAGGGGCAGCCACGCCTACCTCATCAAGGGAGGATTCGCCGTAGTTGATGGCCCATCCGCGCCGGGTGGCGTCCTTGAGGCGGATCAGATAGTCCTGCAGGCCGGTCTCATCAAGCCCCGGGTAGGTGATCGCCCCGCTGCGCAGCAATGTCCGCACCCGGTCAGGCGATTCGGCGGCGAGGAAAACCTGCACCGAAGCGCTTAGTGCGTCATGGTAGCGGGCGCCGAGGGGGGTCGAATGCTTGATCTGGTGGTGGCTGGCAATCTGCTCTACGCACATCGACTCGGACCCGTTCCACACCATCAGCGCGCTGGTTTCGCCGGTTTGTTCTGCGAGTTCACGCAGCACAGGGTAAGCCACGCGCCGTTCCTCGAGTTCTGCGAGCAGCGGGCCGGCCACCGCGATAAGGCCCAGTCCGAGACGGAAGCGCCGTGTTTCAGGATCGCGCTCCACCAGGCGCTCCTGCTCGAAGGTGGCCAGGATCCGGGAAACGGTGCTCTTGTGCAGCCCCACCCGGTTGGCGATCTCCGTGACGCCGAGCAGCGGCTCGTCCGCCGTGAATGTCCGCAAGACGGCAATCGCATTGACAATGACGGACGTGCCTTTGGTGTCGCCGTTGCCGGTGACTTCCGGAGATTCTGCTGGGCTCATGGTGGTTACCATCATTCCCTAAAAGGACGCAGACGTGGCGCCACCTTCGCTGTGGCGCCACGTCCCGTCAGTGCTGTGGGGCGGTCATGGTCAGACCCCGATGATGTTGTACTCGGGTCCGAACGGGAACTTCGTGATGTTTTCTGCGCCGTCCTCGCCGACCACCAGGATGTCGTGCTCGCGGTATCCGCCGGCACCTGGCACACCGTCGAGGACCGTGATCATCGGCTCCATGGAGACCACCATTCCGGGCTCGAGCACGGTGTCGATGTCCTCGCGGAGTTCGAGTCCAGCCTCGCGGCCGTAGTAGTGGCTGAGGACGCCGAAGGAGTGTCCGTAGCCGAACGTGCGGTTGGCGAGCAGTCCGTGGCTGATGTAGATCTCGTTCAGTTCCGCGGCGATGTCCTTGCAGACGGCGCCGGGCTTGATGAGCTCGAGTCCCCGCCTGTGGACCTGCACGTTGATGTTCCACAGCTCAAGGGAACGGGCATCGGGCTCGCCGTAGAACAGGGTCCGTTCCAGCGCGGTGTAGTAGCCGGAGGTCATCGGAAAGCAGTTCAGGGACAGGATGTCGTGTTCCTGGATCTTGCGGGTGGTGGCCCAGTTGTGTGCACCGTCGGTGTTAATTCCGGACTGGAACCACACCCACGTGTCCCGGATTTCCGAGTCGGGGAACGTGCGGGCGATCTCGTGGACCATGGCTTCGGTGCCGATCAGTGCAACCTCGTATTCCGTGATGCCCGCCGTGATGGCATTGCGGATGGCTTCACCACCGAGATCGCCGATCCGTGCACCGTGCTTGATGACCTCGATCTCCTCCGCCGACTTGATCATGCGCTGGCGCATGGCTGCCCTCGAGACGTCGACGAGCGCCGCGGTTTCGAAGGCGGCCTGAATCTTATTGCGGTTCTCCAGCGGCAGGGCATCGTCCTCGACGCCGAGGCGGCGGACCGAGACGCCGCGCGTGCGCAGCGCTTCCTGGATGGCGTGGATGAAGTTGTCCCGGCGCCAGTCGGTGTAGACGATGTTGTCGCCGTAGCTGCGGCGCCACGGCATGCCGGCGTCGATGTTCGCCGTAACGGTGACGGTGTCGTCCTTGGTGACGACCATGGCATAGGACCGGCCGAAGTAGGTGAAGAGGAAATCGGAGTAGTACTTGATGGAGTGGTAGCTGGTCAGGACGACGGCGTCCAGGTCCTTCTCCGCTATGATGCTGCGCAGACCGGCGAGCCGGCGTTCGAACTCGGCGTTCGAGAAAGTCAGCTTTTCCTTCTGGCCGTTGTGCAGGACCTTCAGGCGCTCCAGTTCGGCGATGGACGTGGCGTTCTCGGATGCTGTGGTCGTCATTGTGGTGATGCCTTTCGTTAATGCGGTTTTGTTGGATGGAAAGTTTGGAGCCCGCCGGACTATTCAGAGCGGAGCGGTTCTTTGCAGGTTTCGCGGGAGAGGGCGACGGCGATCAGGGAGATGGCAGCCGCGCCGACCAGGTACCAGGCCGGGGCCAGGTCATTGGCAGTGGCCGCTATGAGCAGGGTGGCCATGAACGGAGCCGTGCCGCCGAAGAGGGCGTTGGAGAGGTTGAAGCTGACAGCGAAGCCGCTGTAGCGGACGCGGGTTGGGAACATCTCGGCCAGGAAGCTTGGCAGTGTGCCGTCATTGAGCGTCAGCATGGCGCCCAGCAGGATCTGGATAAGAACGATCACCAGGAAGTTCCCGGTGCCCAGCAGCGCGAACGCGGGCACCGTCAGCACGATGAAGGTTACGGACGCAGAGATGAGCACCTTCTTGCGGCCGTAGTGGTCAGAGAGCATCCCGGTCAGGAAGATGAACCCGATGTACGTGAGCAAGGCGATGGTGGTAGCCAGGAACGATTCGGTTTCACCCAGGCCCAGTTCCGCGGACAGGTACGTCGGCATGTAGCTGAGAATCACGTAAAAGCCGACGGCGTTGAGCAGCACGGCACCGACGGCCTGCAGCAGCTGCCGCCAGTGGTTCCGGAACAGAGCGCTGACCGGCGCCTTGACGGTCTCGTCCTCGGCTGCCAGCTCGCGGAACACCGGGGTGTCCTCGAGCTTGGTCCGGATGTACCGCCCAATCAGTCCCATCGGAGCGGCCAGCAGGAACGGCAGGCGCCAACCCCAGCTTTGCATTGCCTCGGAACTCAGCAGAGCCGTCAGCACACCCGCGAACAGGGAACCGAGGAGCAGGCCGGCGGCGGTGCTGGCGGGAACGACGGCGGCGTACAGGCCGCGCTTGTTAGACGGCGCGTATTCCACCAGGAAGGCTGACGCGCCGGCGTATTCACCGGAGGCGGAGAAGCCTTGGACGACCCTGATGAGCAGCAGCAGAATCGGAGCCCAGATGCCGATCGTGTCATATCCCGGAATCAGCGCGATGCAGAACGTCGCCCCGGACATGATCAGGATCGACAGGGACAACGCGGTACGCCTGCCGACCTTGTCCCCGATGTGGCCCCAGACGAAGCCGCCAAGGGGCCGCACCAGGAACGATATTGCGAACAGGGCGAAGGTCAGCAGAAGCCCGGTCTGAGGATCGGATTCGGGGAAAAAGACCACGGAAATCGTGACGGCCAGGTAGCCATACACGGCGTAGTCGAACCACTCAACGAAATTGCCGATGAAGCTGGCAGCAACGACGCGTCGTCGCGTGTCCCTGCTGACATCGCTGCTGGCCAGGTCAAGGTTGTGATTGTTCAACGAGCTGTCTGCGGAGGGCGGCCCGTCATGTCCGTCATTGGACTCCGGGCCAGGCCCTCCCGCAAGAGCAGCGGGAGAGGAAGTTTCGTTACTCATAGATCCACCAAGTGTCTTGGGTTGCATTACATGCAACGCTGTTGCACCAGGATATGCGTGACCAGCGCCACAGTCAATGCGTCTTTGCTTCCATAAGACAGGGACTCAAAGGCCGGCATGGGTGCCGCCCGCATTCCTGGGGATGCGGGGTCGGGGTGAGAAGTTGTTGCGGGACTAGCTACCCTGTTGCGGTAAGTGGAGAACTATGTCCAACCGCATTCCGGGCGCGGGGCATCTGTCGCATCTGCGGCCTCTGTTGACACCGGGATGTGATCGCTGTCATATTCGCTATACGCGCTATGCGCATCGGGTTGCGCGTTAAGCAATTCCAGAAACGCCGCGCAAAAGACGCTCGAGTACGGGCGGCTTCAGGATTCAGGCCAGGCCAGCGCCGTGAGCGGCGGTTCCGCACGACGACAAGGGAGACTTCGGCAGCATGGCTGGGACTCGCGACGACGATGCGGGGGGTATGGGTGAGTTTGGCTATGCCCAGACCCTGGATCGCAGCATTGGCAAGTTCGCGAGTTTTGCTGCCGGTGTGAGCTATATTTCCATTCTTACCGGTGTTTTCCAGTTGTTTTACTTTGGTTTTTCGATGGCCGGGCCGGCGTATGCGTGGTCCTGGCCTTTGGTGTTCGCGGGCCAGTTGATGGTGGCGTTGTGTTTTGCTGAGCTGGCCGGGCGGTACCCGGTGGCCGGGTCGGTGTATAACTGGGCCAAGCAGCTCTCGTCCGGGACGTTCGCCTGGCTGGCGGGGTGGCTGCTGCTGATCTCCTCGATCGTGGCGCTTGGCGCGGTGGCCCTGGCGCTGCAGCTGACGCTGCCGCAGATCTGGTCGGGTTTCCAGGTCATCGGTGACGGCACGGGCCCGTATGATTTCGCGGTGAACGGGGTGCTGCTGGCCAGCATCATGATCACCCTCTCCACGCTGATCAATGCCTTCGGTGTGAAGCTGATGACCAGGATCAACAGCGTGGGCGTGTTCGTGGAGCTCGCCGCCGCGGTGCTCCTGATCCTGGCCCTGGCCTGGCATGTGGTGCGCGGCCCGGAGGTCCTGTTCGACACCGCAGGCTTTGGTGAGGGCCATGACCTGGGCTTCTTCGGGGTGTTCCTCATCGGGGCGATGGCCTCGGGCTATGTGATGTACGGCTTTGACACCGCCAGTTCCCTGGGCGAGGAGACGAAGGACCCGAAAAAGACCGCCCCCCGGGCGATCCTGCGGGCGATCACGGCCTCCTTCGTCCTGGGCGGGCTGATCCTGCTGGGCGGGCTCCTGGCCGCCCCTGACCTGAAGGACCCCAAGCTCGGCGCGGCCGACGGCGGGCTGCAGTACATCGTGCTCTCCGTCCTGGGCGGCCCGTTCGGGAAGGCCTTCCTGGTGTGCATCGTGGTGGCCGTGGCCGTGTGCACGCTCGCCGTCCACGCCGCGGCGATCCGCATGATGTTCGCCATGGCCCGGGACAACAACCTGCCCTTCAGCCGCCAGCTCTCCAAGGTCCACCCCGAGCGGAAGACCCCCACCGTCGCGGCCATCGTCATCGGACTCATCGCGATCGTTCCGCTGATCGTGAACATCTCCCAGCCGGCGATCTTCACCATCCTCTCCAGCATCAGCATCGTCCTGATTTACCTCTCCTACCTGCTGGTCACCGTGCCGATGCTGCGGCGCCGCTTCGCCAGGAAATGGCCCCTGCCCGACACAGGAGGAAGCACCAGCGGAGGAAGCACCAGCGGCACAGAAGCGGGCTTCAGCCTGGGCAGATGGGGTCTGCCCGTGAACATCCTCGCAGTGCTCTGGGGCGCGGCCATGACCCTGAACCTGATCTGGCCGCGGCCGGAAATCTACAACTCGGTCCCGCCCTTCCACTGGTACCTGCAGTGGGGCGGCGTCATCTTCGTCGCCGCCGTCACCACATGCGGAACCCTGCTCTACCGCCTGCGGATCCGCCACCACACCGGAGTCCTCGCCGAACACGCGGTCCACGCGGAAGCCATGTTCGACGGGGGAGCTGCTGGTGCAGAGACTGCTTCCGGTGCGCCTCCTATCGGCCGAGGGAGCGGGAACACCCCGGTCCCCGCCACTCATTCCGGGGGCGGGGATCTTGTAACCCAAGGCATCAGCTAGATTGGCAGAGGTGCTGTGGCCCAACGGGTCTTCGGACTCTTGAAAGGAACGCGAAGTTATGGTTCATAAAGTCAAGGCAGTGGTTGCCATGGAGAAGGATGCTCCGGTGTCGGTGGAGACGATTCTGGTGCCGGATCCGGGCCCGGGTGAGGCTTTGGTGGATATCCTTACGTGCGGGGTGTGCCACACGGATCTGCATTACAAGCAGGGCGGCATCGGGGATGAGTTCCCGTATCTGCTGGGCCATGAGGCCACCGGTGTGGTCTCCGCTGTCGGGCCGGGGGTGACCGAGGTCGCCCCGGGTGACCGGGTGATTTTGAACTGGCGTGCGGTGTGCGGGCAGTGCCGGGCGTGCGCGAAGGGCCAGGCGCAGTACTGCTTCAACACCGCCAACGCCACCCAGAAGATGACGCTGGAGGATGGCACCGTGCTGTCCCCGGCGCTGGGGATCGGCGCGTTCGCGGAAAAGACCCTGGTCGCCGCGGGGCAGTGCACCAAGGTCGATGAGGACGCCGACCCGGCCGCGGTCGGTTTGCTGGGCTGCGGTGTGATGGCCGGCATCGGCGCGGCGATCAACACCGGCGAGGTCAAGCGCGGGGAGTCCGTGGCCGTGATCGGCTGCGGCGGGGTCGGGATCGCCGCGATCGCCGGCGCGAAGCTGGCCGGGGCGACCACGATCATCGCGGTGGACATCGATGAGAACAAGATCGAAATGGCCAAGACCCTGGGCGCCACGCACGGGGTGAACTCCCGCGAAGTCGATCCGGTCGAGGCGATCCGGGACCTCACCGGCGGCAACGGTGCCGACGTTGTGATCGAGGCCGTCGGCCGGCCCGAAACCTACAAGCAGGCCTTCTACGCCCGCGACCTCGCCGGCCGCGTGGTCCTGGTCGGGGTCCCGACCCCGGAGATGGTCCTGGAACTGCCGCTTTTGGATGTCTTTGGCCGGGGCGGGTCGCTGAAGTCCTCCTGGTACGGGGACTGCCTGCCCTCCCGGGACTTCCCCATGCTCGTCTCCCACTACAAGCAGGGCAACCTGGACCTGGACGCGTTCGTGACCGAACGCATCACCATCGACCAAATCGAGGAAGCCTTCGACAAAATGCACGAAGGCAAAGTCCTGCGCTCCGTCGTCGAAATCGAACCCGCACCCGGTGCCTCCACACCAGCCGGTGCACCAGCCAGTGCAGCGGCCGGAAACCAGACGGCGGTGTCGGTATGAGTCTCACGATCGAGAACCTGGTCACCTCGGGCACGTTTTCCCTGGACGGCGGGACCTGGGAGGTGGATAACAACGTCTGGATCATCGGCAACGACACCGAATGCGTGATCATCGATTCCCCGCACGACGCGACCGCAATCATCAACCAGGTCAAGGGCCGGACGGTGAAGGCGATCCTGCTCACCCACGCGCACAACGACCACATCGGCGCCGCCCGCGACGTCGCGCGCGCCGTGGGCGCCCCGATCCACCTGAACCCCGAAGACCTGGTCCTCTGGGAGCAGGTCTACCCTGACACCAAACCCGACGCCGGAATTGCCGACGGGGACGTATTCGAGATCGCCGGCGCCAGGCTGGAAGCCATCCACACCCCCGGCCACTCACCCGGTTCCACCTGTTTCTACCTGCACAGCGAGGGCACGGTCTTCAGCGGGGACACCCTCTTCAACGGCGGCCCCGGCGCGACCGGGAGGTCCTACAGCGACTACCCCACCATCCTGACCTCCATCCGCGAACGCCTCCTGCCCCTCCCACCCGAAACAGTGGTCCGCACCGGCCACGGCGAGAACACCACCATCGCCGCCGAACGCGAAACCCTGGCCAGGGTTTCGCAGTAGGACCAGGATTTCCCCGTCTGGCAGGATCCCGGTGAAGCGCGCCAGGACAGCTGGCGCGCCTTGCCTGGTGTTTTTGAACAAGCACAGCGTCTTTAAACAAGCACGGCGTCTTTAAACAAGCACGGCGTCTTTAAACAAGCACGGCGTTTTTAAACAAGCACGGCTTTTGCCGGTTAGGAAGTTGGAACAGTGAAGTTCGGCATACAGCCCGCCCCCGTTGCGGATATCAACGAAGACTCCCTCGCCGTCGGCAAACCGAAAACGGAAGCTGCCGGCGTGAAGGCCGTAATGGTGGCACTGGAGCGGGCTGTGGCGCAGGCGGGCGTGACCCGGACGGCACAGTCGCTGCTGCGGCTGAACCAGCGCGGCGGCTTCGACTGCCCGGGCTGCGCCTGGCCGGAATCGGACAAGAAACGCAAGGCTGCCGAATTCTGCGAAAACGGCGCCAAGGCCGTGGCCGAGGAGAACACCCTCCGAACCGTCGGTGCGGAGTTCTGGGCCAGGCATTCCATCGCCGAGCTCTCAACCAAGAGTGAGTACTGGCTGGGCAACCAGGGCCGGCTCAGCGAACCGGTGGTGATCCGGGAAGGGGAGACCCACTATTCGCCGATCTCCTGGGCCGAGGCCTTCGGGCTCATCGGTGAACACATCCGGGCCACCACGCCGGAGCGCTGCGTCTTCTACACCTCCGGCCGCACGGCGAATGAGACTGCGTTCATGTACCAGCTGTTCGCCCGGGCCCTGGGCACCAACAACCTCCCGGACTGCTCCAACATGTGCCACGAGTCCTCCGGCTCGGCGCTGAATCCCACGATCGGCATCGGCAAGGGCACGGTGTCGCTGGATGACATCCACGATTCCGAGCTGATCTTTGTCGTCGGGCAGAATCCCGGCACCAACCACCCCCGCATGCTCTCCGCGTTGAAGGAGTGCAAGGACAAGGGCGGCAAGGTGGTGGCGGTGAACCCGCTGCCCGAGGCCGGCCTGTTCAACTTCAAGGACCCGCAGACCGTCTCCGGTGTGGTCGGCGGCGGCACGCCGCTGGCCGATGAATACCTGCAGATCAAGGTCGGCGGGGACCTGGCGCTGTTCCAGGCGCTGGGCCACCTGCTCCTGGGGGAGGAAGAGCGGAACCCGGGGACCGTCGTCGACCGTTCCTTCATCGACGCGCAGACCGACGGTTTCGATGCCTACCGTCAGGCGCGCCGGGACCTGGACTGGGAGGAAACCGAGAAGGCCACCGGCCTGACCCGGGCCCAGATTGAGACAGTGGCCGGGATGCTCATCCGGTCCAAGGCCACCATCTTCTGCTGGGCACTGGGCGTGACCCAGCAGCCGCACTCGGTGGACACTATCAAGGAAATGGTTAACGTCCTGCTGCTGCAGGGCAACTTCGGCAAGCCCGGCGCAGGCGCCTGCCCGGTGCGCGGGCACTCGAACGTGCAGGGCGACCGGACCATGGGCATCTGGGAAAAACCGAAGGAATGGCTCCTGGAAGCCCTCGACAATGAGTTCGGCATCCAATCCCCGCGGCACCACGGCTACGACGCCGTGGAGTCCATGGAAGCGTTCGAACGCGACGAGGTGGACGTCTTCGTCTCGATGGGCGGGAACTTCTCCCTCGCGTGTTCCGACACCGAGACGCTGGAAGCGGGGATGCAGCGGATCGGGTTGACCGTACACATCTCCACCAAGCCGAACCGCTCCCACGTGGTGCACGGCCGCACCTCACTGATCCTGCCCACGCTGGGCCGGACGGACAAGGACGACAAGCACCCCAAGGGCGCCCAGTTCCTGTCCGTGGAGGACTCCATGTCCGTGGTCCACTCCACCCAGGGCAGGCTGACCCCGGTCTCCGAGCACCTGCTCGCCGAACCGGTGATCGTGGCCCGCATGGCCGAGGCCACCTTCGGGCCGGACCATTTCGTGAACTGGAAAGCCATGGCCGAGGACTACGACGTGATCCGGGACCACATCTCCCGCGTTCTTCCGGGTTTCGAGGACTTCAACACCCGCGTCCGGACGAAGAACGGCTTCGTGCTGCCCAACCCGCCGCGCGACACCCGCTCCTTCGCCACCGACATCGGGCGGGGCCGCTTCACGGTCAGCCCGCTGGAATACCTCACCCCGCCCGAGGGACACCTGGTGCTGCAGACCATCCGCAGCCACGACCAGTACAACACCACCTTTTACGGCCTGGACGACCGCTACCGGGGTATCTCCGGCGGCCGCCGCGTGATCCTGGTCCACCCCGAGGACCTCGCCGAGCGGGGCTTCAAGGACCGGGACCTCGTGGACGTAGTGAGCACCTTCCAGGGCCAGGACCGGCACGCCGAGAAATTCCGGCTCGTGGCCTACCCCACGGCAAAGGGCTGCGCGGCGGCGTACTTCCCCGAGGCCAACGCCCTGGTCCACAAGGAAAACGTCGCCCGGGAGTCGAACACCCCCGGCTTCAAGGCGATGTTCGTCCGCTTCGTGCCACACGTTCCTGCGGACTCCGCGGAGGCACAGTAAGGGAAGCCACGTTCTCGAGCCGCGGGTTCAGTTCGTCGCCGTCGTCCACCACGCCAGTCTGCCACCATAGGCTCAGGCCGTCGTCCGACACCTCGAGGCAGGCCAGGTTGTTGTCGAACCATGGTCCCCTGACACGGGACCAACGGAAGGGCGGGTCCGGAACACGGGCCGAGCGGGCAACCAGGGCACCAACGGGCACGGCCAGGCCGTAGGACATGATGGCCCCGAAGGACCGCATGAGCCTGGGGAGCGGGTTGCGGATCGGGGAGCACACAGCCTGCAGGATGCGGCTGCCTGAGGAACGATCCACTTCAGCAACATAGGAATAGTGCACGTCGCCGGAGAGAAACGTGACCGTCTCCGGCGTAGATCCGCGCTTGCCGTCGGCGACCTCAACCGCCATCGCGGCCACTTCCTGGAAGCTGCCCTGGAAGGCGGCCCAGTGTTCCAGGTCCACTATCTGGCGCAGCGTCTCGCCTGCCCGGGCGGCGAGTTTGCCCCAGGCGCCCTTCGAAATGGCTTCGTTCCACGCTTCCACGTGGTGCAGGCCCATCGGCAGCAGGAAGGGCAGCGACGTCGCCACCAGCAGGTGGCGGAAGCCTCCCCGCATCCGGCCGTCGAGCCAGTCCATTTCCGGACCGTCGAGCAGGGCACGGTGTTCCGGATCCAGGTTCCGGGCGGCGCGGGAATCAACAACGATAAGCCTCGTGTCTCCAAAGTCCCGGCAGAAGCTCCACCGGTACGAGGCCGGGTCCTGGTCTGCGCGCTCGGCGAAGCGGTCCATCTCGGCGCTCAGGTCGGGCTCATCCCCGCCCCGGTGCCGCGCGATCCGCTGCCAGATAGCGTCGGCCGCCCGCTCCTGCGGTGAGAGGTTTCCCAGATGCTGGTAGACCCAGTATGAGGACAGCCCTGCGACAATCCGCCCATGCCACCAGGACGTGGCCTCCATCTTTTTCTTCCAGCTCAGTGAAGCGTTCCAGTCGTCCCTGATGTCGTGGTCATCGAAGATCATGGCGCTGGGCAGGGTGGAGAGCAGCCACCTGTTTGCGGGGTCGGACCACGCCAGGTGGTACAGATGGGCGTATTCCTCGTAGTCCTTGAGTTCCTCGCCAGGCGGTTCATCAATGTCCCGGCGGGTCCGGATAAACTCCTGCATCTGCTCGCTGGTTGAGTCCGCGTACACCTGGTCTCCGAGGAAGACCAGCAGATCGGGCCATGCTAATCCATGGGCGGTGCCGCCGCTGGCGGTCCCGCGCCCCGCGGCCAGCGCCAGGGCGTAGGCCCGCAGCGAGTCCACGCCGTGGGTGCTGTTGCCGGATTCGTCGTGCGGGACGCTGGTGCGGCAGGAGCCGTAGGCCAGCCGCAGGGGCTTGCCCGGGTTCAACGTGGCGATCACCGGCGGCGGAAATTTGGAATCCGGATCAGGCCAGGAGTGAGTCCCGTTGATCTCCAACGTGTAGGGCACCACGGCTCCCGGTTCCAGCCCTTCGGCCTCCACCAAGGCGTAGTGGTGTCCGTGCACAGCGAAGGTCCGGGCCTCCCAGGTTTGCCTGCCCGCGCGGACGGTGACGCGGGCACTGTTCCGGGTTTCTACCCAGATGCTTGCCGAGGTCTCATCCACGTACCGCATGATCGGGCCGAGCACCAGGGACGAGGTAGTCATGACTCAGTTCTACCCGCTCGAACCCGCCTCGGCCATGGGGTGAGGCATCGGATCCAGCCGGCGCACCCAACCCACCCCGCGCGAACGTACACTTGAGGCCCCGCTTCCTTCCGGAAACGGGGCCTCAAGTGTACGTTCGCGCTTAGCCAGCAGCAGTGGAGCAGTTAGCCGCGGAGGCGCTCCATGCCCGGGTCGAACAGCGGCTCGGC
Source organism: Arthrobacter sp. D1-17 (assembly GCF_054130535.1). NCBI lineage: Bacteria > Bacillati > Actinomycetota > Actinomycetes > Micrococcales > Micrococcaceae > Arthrobacter > Arthrobacter sp. D1-17. The sequence continues at coordinate 544,757 of NZ_CP096382.1, forward strand.
GGTGACGGTCGCGGCTACACGCTCGCCGAAGTACTCAATCTCCACGGAGTCCCCGACCTCGACGGCGGCAGGCAGCCAGGCGTACGCGATTGGCTTGCGGACGGAGTAGCCGTAGGCGGCGCTGGTGACGTACCCGGCAGCCTCGCCGTTCACGTACACCGGCTCCTTGCCCAGCACGATGGAGGTGCCGTCGTCCACCGTCAGGCAGCGGAGGACCTTCGCGGCGGGCTGTTCCTTGCGGACGGCCAGCGCCTCGGCCCCGACGAAGCCCACCTTGTCCTTTGCGACCGAGAAGCCCAGGCCGGACTGGTACGGGTGGTGCTCGGAGGTCATGTCCGTGCCCCACAGCCGGTAGCCCTTCTCGAGGCGCATGCTGTTGAACGCGCCGCGTCCGGCCGCGACGATGCCGTGCTCCTGCCCGGCCTCGTACAGCAGGTCCCAGAGCTTGAGCCCGTACTCCGCGGTGGTGTAGAGCTCCCAGCCGAGCTCGCCGACGTAGGAGAGCCGCATGGCCGTGACCGGGATGCCGCCTACCGAGATTTCCTTGGTGCGGAAGTACTTGAGGCCGTCGTTGGACAGGTCGTCCGTGCTGACCTTGCCGATTACTTCGCGCGCCAAAGGTCCCCACAGGCCGATGCAGCAGGTGCTGCCGGTGATGTCGGCGACGTGCGCCCACTGGCTGGGGTCTGCGGCTGACTGCTTCCTGGCCTCCACGCGGAGGTAGTCGAAGTCGACGTTGCTGTTCACGCCAAGCTGGAAAGTCTCCTCCCCGAGCCTGGCCACAGTCACGTCACTGCGGATGCCGCCGTCGTCCGCCAGCAGGAGGCAGTACGTCACGGCGCCGGGCTTTTTGGTGATGTTGCCGGTGCTGAGACGCTGCAGCAGCGCCAGCGCACCCGGGCCGTCCACCGAGAGCCGCTTGAGCGGCGTCATGTCGTAAAGTCCGACGGCGGTGCGCGTCTTCCACGCTTCGGCCGCCGAGATGGGGGAGGAGAACATGGCAGCCCACGGTTCGCGTTCCGGGGTCTGCCACTCGGCCGGGAGTTCCTCCAGCAGGCCGCGGTTGGCCTCGAACCAGTGCGGGCGCTCCCAGCCGGCGGACTCCAGGAAGAACGCCCCGAGTTCCTTCTGCCGGACGTTGAACGGGCTCACGCGCAGGTCGCGCGGGGATTCCTTGGGCTGCAGCGGGTGCAGGATGTCGTAGATCTCGACGAAGTTCTGCTGCGACGTTTCGCTGACGTATTCGTCGCTGGTCTGAACCTTCTCGAACCGTTCGATTTCGCAGCCGTGCAGGTCGGTGCGGGACTGTCCCTCGACCAGCAGTTCGGCCATGGCCTTGGCCACGCCGGCGGAGTGCGTGACCCACACGGCTTCGGCAACGAAGAAGCCTTCGACGTCGGGCGACTCGCCCATGAGGGGGCCGCCGTCGGGGGTGAAGGAGAAGATGCCGTTGAAGCCGTCCTGGATCTGGGTTCGGTGCAGGGCCGGCAACAGGTCCTGGCAGTCCTCCCATGACGGAGCGAAGTCCTCCAGGGTGAAGTCCAGGCGGGACGGCATGCGGTGCTCGGACATCTGGTCTGCGGCGACGCGGGGGAGGAGCTCCATGTCGACGGGCAGGGGGCGGTGGGCGTAGCTGCCGATGCCGATCCGGTCGCCGTGCTCGCGGAAGTACAGGTCCCTGTCCTGGTAGCGGAGGATGGGTGAGCGGGCGCCGTTGGGCAGCTCGTTCAGGCCCTTCTGTTCGTCAAGGGCAGTGGTCTTGACGTACTGGTGGGCGAGCGGAAGCAGCGGCACCTTCATGCCAACCAGCTTGCCCACCTCGCGGCCCCAGAACCCGGCGCAGGAAACGACGATGTCGGCGGGGATCACGCCGGAGGAGGTTTCGACGCCGGTGACCTTGCCGCCGGCCTGTTCGATGCCGGTGACCGCAGTGGAGCCGAGGAACGTCACGCCGGCTTCGCGGGCCCGGCTGATCAGGAGCTGGACCGCCCGGGCAGCGGAGGCGAGTCCGTCCGAGGGAACGAGGAGGCCGCCCAGGATCTGGCGTCCGTCCCTGAACTGCCCCTTATTCAGCAGCGGCCAGTACTTCTCGCATTCGTCCGCGTCGATGATCCGGCCTTCAACGCCCCAGGAGGTGGCGTAGCCGAGCTTGCGCTTGAGGTCCTGCAGGCGTGCCTCGGTGGTGGCAAGTTCCAGCCCGCCCACCTGGTTGAAGCAGGAGGTCCCCTCGGCGCTGAGGGACAGGAGCTTGTTGACCGTGTAGGTGGCGAATTCCGTCATGGTCTTGGACGGGTTGGTCTGGAATACCAGCCCGGGGGCGTGGGAGGTGGAACCACCGGCGAGCTCCAGCGGGCCCTGTTCGACGACGGTGATGTTGTTCCAGCCGCGGCTGGCCAGTTCGTCTGCAAGGTTGGTGCCGACAATGCCGGCGCCGATGATGACGACCCGTGGTGATGCGCTCATAAGTGGTTCTCTCCTGGTTGGCTTAGCAGACGTTGGCGTCAGCGGAATACGACGGTGCGGGTGTTGTTGAGCAGGACGCGGTGCTGGCAGTGCCACTTCACGGCCCGGGACAGGGCCTGCGATTCGGCGTCCCTGCCCACTGTGACAAGGGCATCCGGATCCAGGCTGTGGTCCACCCGAAAGACCTCCTGCTCGATGATCGGTCCCTCGTCGAGGTCCGCGGTCACGTAATGCGCGGTAGCCCCGACGAGCTTGACGCCGCGGTCATAGGCCTGGTGGTAGGGCTTCGCACCCTTGAAGCCGGGCAGGAAGGAATGGTGGATGTTGATGGCCCGGCCGCGCAGTTCATTGCACAGGCCGTCGGAGAGGACCTGCATGTAGCGCGCCAGGACCACAAGGTCCGCGTCGTACTCTTTGACGAGTTCCAGCAGCCGGGCCTCGGCCTCAGGCTTGGTTGCGCCGGTCACCGGAACGTGGATGAAAGGCAGCCCTGCGTTTTCCGCCATGGGGCGCAGATCCTCATGGTTGGAAACCACGACGGCGATCTCGGCACCGAGGCTGCCGGCCCGCCAGCGGAAAATCAGGTCATTGAGGCAGTGGCCGAACTTTGAGACCATGACCAGCAAGCGCGGGGGCTGGCCGTCATGGAAGGCGAAATCCATGCCGAACTCGGCAGCCGTGGCGGCGAACTCGGCAGTGAGGCCTTCCGCGGTCTGCTGGTCAACTGCGTCGGGACCCGTGAAATCCCGATGTGCCCGGTCACGGGTTTCTGTTGCGCTGCCTGTGAAGGCGGTGCGCAGGTACAGTTTGCCGCTGACGTGGTCATCGAACTGCTGGTGCTCCACGATGTCGAAGCCGCGGTCGGCCAGGAAGGTGGTCACCGCCCGGACGATGCCGGGCCGTTCCGGGCAGGCCAGGGTGAGGACGAACTCTGCGGCGCGGGTCTTGGGCAGGGAGCGCGGGGTGGCCACGGTGTCGGTCGTAAGGGATGCTGCGGCGCCCGCGGGGCGGGCTTCAAGAGTTGTGGTCACGATATCTCCTACTTGGGGGTGACGGCGCTGGCACCGCCGGGACAAGGGGCGTCACCGGCGCAGCGTTCGCCGCATTCATGCTTGGTTACAAGGTCGAACTGGACGCCGCCGTGCTGGTCGACGCCGGTGCGGATGGCCCGTTCCACGACGGTCGTGGCGAGCCTGCGCCGCAGGGCCAGCGGGTCCCGGCGCAGGTCCCGCGCCAGGGCGACGCAGAGCAGGAGCATGACAAGCACGAACGGCAGGGCGGCAACAATGGTGATCCGTTGCAAGCCGGACAGGGCTTCTGAGGGTTCATCTCCACCGGCCAGGAGCATGACGGCGGCGACGGCTCCGGTCAGGGTGCCCCAGAAGATCACCAGCCCGCGGCGGGGTTCGTTGGAGCCGTTGGAGCTCAGGGAGGCCATAACGATTGAGGCCGAATCAGCTCCGGTGATGAAGAAGATCGCCACGAGCACCATGGCCAATGCGATCACGGCCGCGATGGCCCAGCCAGCCATGGGGAGGTTCTTGACCAGGTCGAAGAGGGCGCCGTCGAACGAAATGGTGGGCACGCCGTCGACCATTTTGGCGAGTCCGTCTGCCGGGTTGTCCGTCTTGTCAGCTGCGGCCTGGATGCTGAAGGCGGTGCCGCCGAAGATGCCGAACCAGATGACACTGACAACACTCGGCACGAGCAGTACGCCGGTGACGAACTGCCGGATGGTGCGGCCGCGGCTGATGCGTGCAATGAACATGCCGACGAACGGTGTCCAGGACACCCACCAGGCCCAGTAGAAGATGGTCCAGCCGGACATCCAGGTGCGCAGGGCTTCGTCTCCGACGGCCTCCGTACGGGACGACATTTCCGCCAGGTCGCGGGCGTAGTCGCCCACTGCGGAAGGAATCAGGTTGAGGATGAACATGGTGGGCCCGGCGACGAAGACGATGAGGGCCAGGATGACGGCCAGCACCATGTTGATGTTGGAGAGCCACTGGATGCCGCGGCTGATCCCCGACACAGCGGAGGCCACGAAGCAGGAAGTCAGGATGGCGACGATCACCACGAGCACAGGCGTGCCGATTTCCCCAGCCCAGCCGTTGGACGTCAGTCCACTGCCGATCTGGAGCGCGCCAAGGCCCAGCGATGCGGCGGTGCCGAACAGGGTGGCGAAGATGGCCAGGATGTTGATGAACTTCCCCACCGGCCCTTCAACCATTCTGACGCCGAACAGTGAGGTGAAGGCGGCGGAGATCAGCTGCTTGCGGCCCAGCCGGTAGGTGCCGTAGGCCATGGCGATGCCCACCACGGCGTACATTGCCCAGGGATGCAGGGTCCAGTGGAAGATCGAGGTGGCCATGGCGGTCTGGATGGCTTCGGGGGTGCGTCCGTCCACGGTTCCGGGCGGGGGCGAGACGTAGTGGTAAAGAGGCTCCGCCACACCGTAGAACATGAGCCCGATGCCCATGCCGGCCGCAAACATCATGGCGATCCAGGAGATGGTGCGGAACTCGGGCTTTTCGCCGTCCTTGGCCAGCGGAATATTGCCGAACTTGCCCAGGGCAAGCCACAGGACGAAAACGACGAAGAGCGAGGCCAGTCCCATGAACAGCCAGCCGGTGTACTGCATGACCCAGCCAAGGACGCTCTGTGAGGTGGCCGAGAGGCTGTCGCTCCCGAGGAAGCCCCACATGACGAAGGCTACGGCGAAAACCCCGGTGATCCCGAAGGTCACTTTGTCGAGGGTGAGTTTGCGGTTCCGGCGTTCTGTCACGGCCTGCTCGGTTTTGGTCTGGCGGAGTTCCTGCAGGATCTGTTCGTAATCCTCCAGCTCAGTCAGAGGGTCCGACGGCGGTTCCGGCGCCGGTTCCAGGGAAGGCGCGGCGGTGTCCTGAGGGCGGTCAGGGGCGGCTTCATCGACGCCTACGGACCGGCTGGAAGAAAAGGGAGCTTCTGTGGCGTTGCCGCCGGTGTTCAGATTTGGTTCGCTGCTGAGATTGTCGCTGCTATATCGGGTATCGCTGTTTTGAGCCATGAGGAAGTCCTTTGCTCGGATTCATGGGCTTGCTTAGATGTGGCCGTTAACTGTCAGGCCAGGGGGGAGGTTGGGGACCTCGTCGGATTCGGTGATCATGATGTCGCCATCAATCACTGAAACTTCGTGGACACGGACCGGGAGCTTGGCCGGCGGGGCATCCACGCCTCCGGTGCGCAGGTTAAAGCGGGATGCATGGAGTGGACATTCAACCCAGCAGTCCTCAACCCAGCCGTCGGCCAGAGAGGCGTCCTGGTGTGTGCACGTGTCGTCAATGGCAAAGAGTTCGCCCTCCTCTGTGTGGAAGACGGCGATGGGAGGAGACGTGTCCAGACGGAGCGCTTCCCCTGGTGCCAGTTCACTGAGCGGGCATGCCTTGTGCATGGAGGGACCTCTTCTTCTTTGTCGAGCTGGGCGGTTGCGACTGCCATCTGCCGGGTGTTCCGTTATCGACAACAGCAATCGCGATATGCAACAGAGTGCGGTAGCTCACAGGGGGTTGTCAAGGTTTTTCTGCTCTGTTGCAGCGTGCAGGTCCTTCATGAAGAGCGACCCTTGACAGTTGGCGTGGCATAGATCACGCTGTTGCATATAGCGATCGTCGTTGCGTAAGAAGCAATTGAAGGAGGGTGTCAATGGAGACGCTTGCAATTGTGGGAGCCTCCCTGGCAGGCCTCTCGGCCGCCAGGGCCGCCCGCGCTCAAGGCTTCACCGGACGGCTTGTGGTGATCGGCGATGAGCCGCACCGCCCGTACGACCGGCCGCCGCTGTCCAAAGACTTCCTGCTCGGTGCCATCACAGCAGAGGACCTGTACCTGGAGTCCGAAACCGACGAGCTGCAGGCCGAGTGGCTGCTTGGAGGCGGTGCTGTATCCCTGGACGCCGAATCGCGTACTATCCGTCTCAAGGACGGCCAGGTCATCAAGGCCGACGGCATTGTCATCGCCACAGGCGCCCGGGCACGCCAGTTGCCCACGCTTGCGGGACTGAGCAACGTGTTCTCACTGCGCACCCTTGCGGACGCCCAGGCCCTGGCCCCCGAACTGCTGCCGGGCAGCAGGATGGCTGTCATCGGCGCAGGCTTCATCGGTGCGGAGGTCGCCTCTGCCGCCGTGTCCCGTGGCATGGAAGTCACCATCATCGACACCAAGCCTGTGCCCTTCGCCGGGCAGTTGGGTACGGAGATGGGGGCAGTGGTGGCCGGGCTGCATGCGGCAAACGGCGTTGAGCTGATCCCGTCCGCTACCGTAGAGGATTTCTACAGCTGTGAAGGGAATGTCTCCGGGTTGCGGCTCTCTGGCGGCCGGTACGTGGGTGCGGACGTCGTCGTCGTCGGCATTGGGGCGCAGCCAAATACAGACTGGCTGTCCGGTTCCGGGCTCGAGCTGAATCCGGGCGTCGTTTGTGACGCCATGGGCCGCACCAATGTTCCCGGGATCGTAGCGGTGGGTGACTGTGCCGCGTGGTTCGACCCTGCGGCCGGAATCCACCGCCGGGTAGAGCATTGGACCGGCGCCCTGGAGCGTGCGGCTCTGGCTGTCCGGTCCTTGCTGGACTCCGACGCTCCAGAACAGCCCGCCAAACCCGCCTACTTCTGGTCGGACCAGCACGGCGTCAAGATTCAGTTTGCCGGGCACTCCGCCGGTTACGACCGCCTCGAGGTTGAGGCCGGTGACCCGCTCGCCCACAGTTTCCTCGCCGTCTACTACCGGCTGGGCGCGCCGGTGGCGGTCCTGGGAATGAACCAGCCCCGGCTTTTCACCAAATGGCGCCGGAGCCTGGCATCGCCGGCCCCGGCAGCGGTATCGCCGCTGCTTGCCGAGCCAGCCCTGCTGCCGCTACCGGCACGGGCGGAATCACGTGCACTCGTGGGGGCCGCCGCCGTGTCCTGAAAAAACAGTCCCCAATCCTTCTGTCAGCACCAAAGTTTTGAACCGAGTTTTTGTTTTGTGAGGAGTACACATTGTCTGTTGAGGTAAGCACGCCGAGTCTGATCCCGACCCTGGGGGGTCATTTGTATACGGATCCGGCTATTTTCCGGGCGGAGCAGGAGCGTATTTTCGAGCAGATGTGGTTCTGCGCGATCCGTTCGGCGGATCTGGAGAAGCCCGGGGCGTGGCAGACGGTGCAGGTGGGGCGGGAGAGCGTGCTGATCTCGCGGACCCGCAAGGGTGAGATCCGTGCGTTCTACAACGTTTGCCGGCACCGCGGGGTGAAGCTGTGCATGGAGGAAAAGGGTGAAGCGGCACGCAACTTCCAGTGCCCGTACCACGCGTGGACGTATGACTTCGAAGGCAAGCTGATCGCGGCGCCGAACCTGACGAAGATGCCTGACATTGACCGGGATGAGTACGGCCTGTCCAAGGTCCACATCCGCGAATACCTGGGCTATGTGTGGGTGTGCCTGGCCGAGGAGCCGCCGTCCTTCGAAGAGGACGTCATGGGCGCGATCGAGGAGCGTCTGGGCGATGTGCACGCCATTGACGGGTACGACGTGGCGAACCTGGCCCTGGGCCGGCGGATCCGGTATGACGTGAAGGCGAACTGGAAGCTCATCATTGAGAACTTCATGGAGTGTTACCACTGCGCGACGATCCACCCGGAGCTGACCGAGGTGCTGCCGGAGTTCGCTGACGGGCTGGCCGCGCAGTACTTCGTGGGCCACGGCGCGGAGTTCGGTGAGGACATCAAGGGCTTCACGGTGGACGGCTCCGAGGGCCTGGATGTCATCCCGGGTGTGGGCGAGGATCAGGACCGGCGTTACTACGCGATCACGATCAAGCCGACCGTGTTCGTGAACCTGGTTCCGGACCACGTGATCATCCACCGCATGTTCCCGATGTCCGCGGACCACACGATCGTCGAATGTGACTGGCTGTACCTGCCCTCCGTGGTGGAGTCCGGCAAGGATGTCAGCGCCTCGGTGGAGCTGTTCCACCGGGTGAACATGCAGGACTTTGATGCCTGCGAGCGTTGCCAGCCGGGCATGGCCTCCAAGTCCTACGCCAAGGGCGGCGTGCTCGTGCCCAGCGAACACCACATCGGCGCTTTCCACGACTGGGTCCAGGAGAAGGTCGGCGATGTCCAGCTCTCCGGAGAGGCACTGCTGGGCCTCACCCAGGACACCCCGCCGCTGGAGGAACGGGCCGAAACCCTGCAGCGCAGAGAAACCCCAACCCCGGCCTCCTAAAGCCGCGGCTATTAAAGCCACGCACCCCTAACCCTCCAACCAAACACCAGCGATGACCCCGGGCCACCCGCCCGGGGTCATCGCCGCGTGCACGCATAGTTTTTGATGTGTACCCGTAATTTCTGATCATGGATCCATTACCCTTTTCACGGATCTCGCAATAAGCAGGAAACCCCGCTGCGGTTGTGCCGCGGCGGGGTTTCCGTGTCTTTGGACGTGTCGTTGGAGGGGTCCGCGGACGTGTCCTCAGGTTGGGTGGTTAGCCGATTTTGTTGGCCGCTTCTGCCTCGGAGAGGGTGGCTGCGCCGAGGTTGGCGCGGAGCTTGGCTCCGAGGTCGGCGTCGACGTTGGTCCAGTACTGGATGGCGCGTTCCTTGATGCCGGGGCTCTTCACGCCGCCCACGGCGCCGGTGATGGTTTCCAGCAGACGGGCCTTGGCGGCGTCGTCATAGACTTCGCGGTAGAGGGTGCCGGCCTGGACGAAGTCGCCGTCCTCGGCGTGCAGGGAGTGCGCGGCGAGGGTCAGCTCGCCGTCGTTCTCCCACCCGCCGGCGGGGTTCTGCGGCTCCACGGCGGCCGGTCCGCCCATTGTGTTCGGTGCGTAGACCGGCACGGAGGGGGCGTTGAACAGGTAGCGTCCGGCGCCGTCCTGGCTGTAGTTGTTGACCTGGCTCTTGGGCTGGTTCACCGGGATCTGGGCGTGGTTGGTTCCCACCCGGTAGCGGTGCGCGTCGGCGTAGGAGAAGATGCGGGCCTGCAGCATCTTGTCCGGGGACGCGGCGATGCCGGGCACGAAGTTCGACGGCGCGAAGGTGGCCTGTTCGATCTGTGCGAAGTAGTTCTCCGGGTTCCGGTTCAGTTCCATGGTGCCGACCTTGATCAGCGGGTAGTCCGCGTGCGGCCAGACCTTGGTCAGGTCAAAGGGGTTGAAGCGGTAGGTTTTGGCGTCCTCGTAGGGCATGACCTGCACGTGCAGGTCCCAGGAGGGCAGGTTGCCGGCTTCGATGTTTTCGTGCAGGTCCCGGATGTAGTAGTCCGCGTCCGAACCGGCGAGGGCCTCGGCCTGCTCGGACGTCATGTTCTTCACGCCCTGGTTGGACTTGAAGTGGTACTTCACCCAGAACCGCTCGCCTTCGGCGTTGATCCACTGGTAGGTGTGCGAGCCGTAGCCCTGCATTTCGCGCCAGGACGCCGGCAGGCCGCGGTCACCCATCAGCCAGGTGACCTGGTGCGCGGACTCGGGGGAGAGGGTCCAGAAGTCCCACTGCATGTCAGCGTCACGCAGGTGCGTGCCCGGCAGGCGCTTCTGGGAGTGGATGAAGTCCGGGAACTTGATGCCGTCGCGGATGAAGAACACCGGGGTGTTGTTGCCCACCAGGTCGTAGTTGCCCTCGGAGGTGTAGAACTTCACGGCGAAACCGCGCGGGTCACGCCAGGTGTCGGGGGAGCCGTTCTCACCGGCAACGGAGGAGAAACGGATCAGCATCTCGGTCTCGACGCCGGGCTGCAGGAACGCGGCCTTGGTGTACTTGGAGATGTCCTCGGTGGTCTTGAACGTACCGAACGCGCCGCCGCCCTTGGCGTGCACCACACGCTCCGGAACCCGCTCACGGTTGAACTGCGCGAGCTTCTCCACCAGGTAGTGGTCCGTGAGAATGATGGCGCCGTCGGCGCCGACGGACTTCGAGTGGGCATCGGACGTGACCGGGGCACCTGACTGGGTGGTGGACACGGCAGGCGCAGAGATGTTCAAGGTCATCTTTCTCCTCATTGTTGGTTTTTCGACAGTGTCAGTTTTCGACGTCTGCCGAGGGCTGGTCAGTTACGTTTTCGGCCTTACCCTCGTCGTGGATGCGGACGACGCCGCGGAAGCTGACTATGGCGCCTGCCTCAGCACCTTCAACGGCGGCAATGGCGTCATCCTCAGAGATGGGATCGTCGGTAAGGATGGCCCCGGTTACTTCGCAATCATCCACGGGCTTCCTTTCAGATGTTCACAGCGGCGACGGGTGCCACCCGTTCTTCGCCCACATACACATTGAGGCTCTTGCCCCGGCTGAAACCCACAAGGGTAACGCCGGCATCAGTGGCTAGGTCCGCCGCCAGGCTTGATGGTGCGCTGACTGCCGCCAAAACAGGGATGCCTGCCAGGGCAGCCTTCTGGACGAGTTCAAATGACGCCCGGCCCGAGACCTGGAGGACGGTTCCGCGGAGGGGCAGGAGCCCTTCGCGCAGAGCCCACCCGACCACCTTGTCCACCGCATTGTGGCGGCCCACATCTTCGCGCAGGCAAAGGAGCTCGGCCTCACCGCTGTCAGTAATTTTGAACAGCCCTGCCGCATGGACCCCCCCTGTTTTATCGAACAGCGCCTGAGCTTCGCGCAACTGTTCGGGGAGCCGTGCCAGTACGTTGACCGGCACGCGCAGCTGGTCCTCCTGGGCGCTGAATGCGAGGGTCTTGCGCACGGCTTCAATGGACGTCGTGCCACAGATGCCGCAGGAGCTGGAGGTGTAAATGTGGCGGCCGTTGTCCGGCAGCGACAGGCCGGGGCGGAACTGGGCTTCAACGACGTTGAAGGTCTGCCTGCCGTCTTCATCCTCGCCTGCGCAAAAGCGCAGCGATACGAGATCCGACTGGTCACGGATGATGCCTTCAGAGACGAGAAAACCGGCAACGAGGTCGAAGTCGTCTCCCGGCGTCCGCATGGTCACGGCAAAGGACATGGTGCCGAAACGGATCTCCAGCGGCTCCTCGGCCGCCAGCACGTCCTCCCTGATCCGCACGGGGTATTCAATCGCGGCGGCGGAGCCATCCAGAAGATACCGGTGGACCTTCCGCCGTTGGGTCATGCGTGCCATGTAGGAAACACTCCTCGCTTGGTCGTTCTGGTCCTCATGGCCATGTCCGGGTGCTTTGCGGTGCCGGGCACCACGGGAGGGCGAATGCCGGAACCGGCTCCCCCAACTGGACGCCGCGGGAGGGGACCACCAGGACACCATCGGCGAAAGCCAGGCCGCGCATCATGCCCGGTCCGGTGTAGTGGGCCGGAGTCGCCAGGCCATCGACCCAACGGAAGGGCATGAGCCGCGTGGATGCCGGGTGGGCGTCGATGACCGTGCCGCAGGGCAGGCGGCTGATGTCGGCAAGGGGCTGGTGGCCCAGTGCGGCCAGGAGCGGCCCGCCGATGGTGAACAGGGCCATTAAGGCGGCCAGCGGGTTGCCCGGGAGTCCGACGACGAAACGGCCATTTGGCAGCTTGGCCAAGGCTGCGGGGTGGCCGGGCCGCATGGCGATGCCATCAATCAGGAGCCGTCCGCCGAGCGCGGCGACGGCAGCCCGGAAATGATCCGCGCCTGAACGCCCTGTACCGCCAGTGGTAACGATCACGTCGGACCACTGACCCATGGGTGCTTCAGAAGCCCCCAGCGCTGTCAGCCATGATTCGTACGAGTCGCCGATGCGGATCAGCGGCCCCGGGACACCGCCAAGCATTTGGATGAGTGTACTGATCTGTGGCCCGAAAGCATCCCTGACCTGGCCCGGTGCGGGGACCTTGGCCGTCACGACCTCTGAACCGGTGACCAGCATTTTGACCAGTGGTTTGCCGAGCACTTCCAACTGGTCGAAGCCGGCCACCGCGGCCAGGGCGATGTGGGCAGGGTTCAAAGCCGTCCCTGCGGGGATGAGGACTTCACCGGCTGCCGCTTCCTCGCCTGACTTTCGGATGTGCTGGCCATGACGTGGTTCACCAGGTGATGCCCCCTCCGCCATCATCAGGATGTCCCGGCCGCCCGCACTGGCCGCAACGTGTCCGCTCTCGACACGGAGCACAGCCTGGGAGCCCGGGGGTATTACTCCGCCCGTGACGACCGGGCTGGCCTGTCCGCTGTCGAGGGGTTTCCCAGGTTCGGTCAGCACCCAAGGGCCGGCACCATTAACTGTCCAGCCGTCCATTGCCGACGAGGCGTAGTGGGGCAGTTCCTGAAGCGCGGTCACATCAACGGCAAGTGTTCTGCCGTTCGCCTCCACAAGTGGCACCCGCACTGGTGCGAGGGGTTCGGCGCAATCAAAAGCCAACCGGCGGGCTTCCGCCCAGCTGTGTTCCCCGTCCGCGGCCCGCCCACTGTCCTTGCCCGGTCTGTCGGCGATTGGAAGGGCTTGAGTTACCACTGGTCGTTCCCTCGTTGCTGAGATGGTTTTCTATCTGTTCGTTTCCCGAAAGCGGTGTTCCGGCGCTTACCTCCCCAGGTATTCAGGCCAACCGAAACACCGTTTACGGGAAACGAACATCGCCCTCCTTCGAACTCACCCTGAAGATTTCGGTCCCCGCACGTGCGGCGGCGGCCGGGCTTTGTGGGCGGTCCCGGCTTCTCGCAAAAAAGACCGGAGGGACAACTGATATTTAGAATATATCCTAAAGATATATCAAGGGGAAGGCCCTTGAGCGGTTCGGTGATTCGCTAGCGGCCCATGATGAGGCTGAGTGCCTCAGCGCGTGCCGCCGGCAGCCGCAGCTCTCCGCGCACTGCGGAGGTAATGGTTTTTGCCCCCGGCTTTCTGACTCCCCTCATGGACATGCAGAGGTGTTCGCATTCCACCACAACTATTGCGCCGAGGGGTCGCAGGGCCGAAACCAGCGCATCCACCACTTGGGTTGTCAGGCGTTCCTGTACTTGCGGTCTGCGCGCGAAGGCATCCACCAGCCTCGCGAGCTTGCTCAGGCCTGTGACCAGCCCGTCTGCCGAGGGGATATACCCGACGTGCGCCACACCGTGGAAGGGCACCAGGTGGTGCTCGCAGGTTGAGTAGAAGGGAATGTCCTTGACGAGGACCAACTCCTCGTGTCCGAGGTCGAAAGTCTTATCGAGTACCGTTGCGGGATCCTCGTGGAGCCCACCGTACATTTCCACCGCAGCGCGGGCAACGCGCGCTGGAGTCTCAGTCAGGCCAGGCCGGTCAGGGTCTTCGCCGACGGCGAGAAGGAACTCACGGACCGCCCGCTCCACCCGCGGACGGTCTACCCCTTTGCTGCCTACTGCTAAAGCCGCTTCCTCAAGCACGACTCCCTGCTCCCACTGGCTCCAGACGCACGACGACGGACTTGGACGTTGGGGTTCCGCTGGTGTCCGCCACCGAGTCGAGCGGCACCAGCACGTTGGTTTCAGGGTAATAGGAGGCTGCGCAACCCTTGGGCGTCGAGTAAGACACGATTCTGAAATTCTCCGCCCTGCGTTCTGTACCGCGGAACTCCGAGACCAGATCGACCATGTCCCCGTCCACGTAGCCCATCTCGGCTATGTCCGCCTCGTTGACCAGCACTACACGCCGCCCTCCGTGTATTCCGCGGTAGCGGTCGTCCTTGCCGTAGATGGTGGTGTTGTACTGGTCATGGGAACGAAGGGTTTGCAGGATCAACCGGCCGGGCGGGATCCGAAGGTACTCCAGGGCATTCGACGTAAAGTGCGCCTTGCCTGATTGGGTATCGAATTCCCTTTTGTCCCTGGGCGCGTGGGGCAGAACGAAACCGCCCGGGTTCTGGATTCTCTCCTCGAAATTCTCGAAGCCATCGATGACGGCTTCGATATGCCTCCTGATCAGGGAGTAGTCGTCCCTAAGCGAGAGCCAGTTGGTTGCCGGGGTGTTGGGGAGGGGAAGCCCGGAGTCGTCCGTGAACACCTTATGGGCAAGGTTGCAGACGATGGCTACTTCGGACATCAACTGTTCGCTTGCCGGTTTGAGGCGGCCGCGGGATGCATGGACAGCGCTCATCGAGTCCTCCACCGTCACCCTCTGGTCGCCGGACTGCTGGCTATCCCTCTCCGTGCGGCCCAGAGTCGGGAGAATCAGAGCCCGTTTTCCTGTTGCCAGGTGGGAGTGGTTCAGCTTGGTCGAGATCTGCACCGTCAGGCGGGTGTTGGCCAGGGCCTGCTCGGTAACATCCGAATCCGGAGCAGCCCGGACGAAGTTCCCGCCCATGCCCACGAAGAGGCGGACTTTGCCGTCCCGCATGGCCCGGATGGCAGCGACGGTGTCGTAGCCGTGGGCCCGAGGTGAACGGAACTGGAATTCCTGATCGAGCCTGTCGTGGAAACTCTCCGGCATCCGTTCGAAGATACCCATCGTGCGGTCGCCCTGGACGTTGGAGTGTCCCCGAACGGGGCATACCCCGGCTCCTGGCTTCCCGATGTTGCCCTGCAGCAGCAGGACATTGACGACGTCACGGAGTGTCGGCACTGAATGCTTGTGCTGTGTCAGTCCCATCGCCCAGCAGACGATGGTTGAGCCTGACGCCAAGAGACGTTCTCCAGTGGCTGCGATCTGTTCTTTAGTGAGGCCGCTGGCTTCGATGATGTCGTCCCAGCGGACCTGTTCCAACTGGGAGAGGTAGGACTCGATGCCGACCGTGTGGTTATTGATGAAACCGTGGTCAAAAACCGTGGACAGGCCGGGGCTGTTCCTGCCTGCGCGTTCTGCTTCCAGGAGGTATTTGCCCAGGCCTTGGAACAGTGCCTGGTCCCCGCCGGCCCTGATCTGCAGGAAATCATCGGTCAGCTGGGTGCCAAGCAGCGTGCCTGCGACGGTTTGCGGATTTTCGAAATGAAACAGCCCGGCCTCGGGGAGCGGGTTGATGGAAACGATGGCGGCACCGTTTTTCTTGGCCTTTTCCAGTGCGCTGAGCATGCGCGGATGATTTGTTCCCGGGTTTTGGCCGGCCACAAAAATCAGGGACGCCGTCTCCAGGTCCTTGAGGCTGACCGACCCTTTGCCGATGCCTATGGTCTCCACCAGGGCTGACCCGGAAGACTCGTGGCACATGTTCGAGCAGTCCGGGAGGTTGTTGGTGCCCACCCCGCGCACGAGCAATTGGTATACAAAGGCAGCCTCGTTGGATGTCCTGCCGGACGTGTAGAAAACACTCTGGTCAGGGTCATCCATGTCCCTGAGTTCCTGGGCAATCATTTCCAGGGCGTCGTCCCAGTCAATCTGCCGGTAGTGGGTTGCTCCCTCATCCAGGACCATCGGGTGGGTCAGCCTGCCCTGCTGCCCGAGCCAGTAGTCGTCACGCGTCTTCAAGTCGGCAACGGAGTGTTTGGCGAAGAATTCAGGTGTAACGCGGCGGCGGGTGGCCTCCTCGGCCACCGCCTTCGCACCGTTCTCACAGAACTCCGCAGCATTGCGCTTTTCGTGCTCCGGCCACGCGCAGCCCATGCAGTCAAAGCCGTCGATCTGGTTGACCGCCAAAAGAGTCTGCACGCTCCGGAGCGGGCCCATCTGCTCAAGGGATATCTTGAGCGCATTGGCGACTGCGGGAATGCCCACGGCCTTGGTTTTGGGTTTGCCGACAGTCAGCTTTGACTCATCGATGTTCTGGCGGGGGGCTTTAGAGGCCATGGGATCTTCCTTTAAATCTGTGCGGGCGGTGGGTGCCCATCAAATGGCGTGCAGGCCAGGCTGTGGTTTCTGGCGGAGGTGTCGGGTCTGGCGGACGGCCGGGTCCGAAATCGTCAGCCGTTCAACGCCCGGGATGTGGAACTTCGACCGAGATAAAGTCCCCATCCTCGCGGAAGAACATACGACGGCCCCGCCCGAGGGCCAGAACCAGCCAGATGATCCTGCCGTCCTCCGTCACGTCATCAATCCAGCCGCTGTGCGGGACCGAGTAGTTTTCCCGCACTGTAACGAAGTCCCCTGGGACGAGCGCTGTCCAGTCTGAAACGACCTTCGTGCTGGTTTTAGTGCCCTCGGAATGAGGCGCAGCAGGAGGGGCCATTACTGTCCCGGTCACGGCGTGAGTGCTGGCATTCGGGCCGCGCGGGACTGGTCGCGTGCGGCTTCGGCGGTGTGGAGAAGAAGCAGCGACGTGGTTACTGAGCCCACACCGCCGGGCACGGGTGTCAGAGCGGCAGCAACGGCCTGGACGCTGGCTTCGTCCACATCCCCAACGAGTGAACCATCGGAAAGCACATTGGTGCCGACATCGATGACCACAGAGTGGTCAGAAACGTCGGTCCCTGTGAGCAGCCCTGTGCGGCCGGCAGCAACAACCACGATATCCGCAGTCTTGGTGTACTTCGCAAGGGAGCCTGACCGCGAGTGGCAGACGGTGGTGGTGGCGTCCTTCTGCAGCAGCAGGAGAGACAGCGGCTTGCCAACCACGGCTGAGCGGCCCACCACTACCACGCTGCGGCCCGCTACCGGGATGTCGAAGTGGTCCAGGATCTCTACGACTGCACGTGCTGTAGCAGGGGCGAAGGCGCGCTGCCCGACGGCAAGAAGCCCCAGGCTCAAAGGGTTGGCGCCATCGATGTCCTTTTCCGGGGCGATGTGCCTGACCAGTTCCTGGCTTCTAACGCCGGGGGGCAGGGGGGTCTGCAAAATGATTCCATTGACGGTAGGCTCGGCGCTGAGGTCTTTCAGCACGGTAATGAGCACCTGCTCGGTAGCGTCATGGCCGAGGTCGACAATCCTGCAATCGATGCCTGCATTTTCCGACGCACGCTCGATGGAGCGCACGTACCAGTGGGTCGAACTGTCCTCGGTGGCAACTACGACGGCAAGGGTCGGGCGCAAGCCCTCTTCCGCCAGGACTTTGGCTTCGGCCTGTGCCTGCTGCTGTATGAGTTTGGCGAGCGGCTTGCCGGAGAGCAAAGATGCCGTCATCGGAGGATCCTTTCCCGTACGTGCTGTGAGAGCGAGTCAGCAGCCAGAATGACTTTTTCTTCGAGCCCGTCAGTTTGTTCGGCCAGCGCGGCACGCGCGTGGGTGTCTTTTATCGCCACCACGTTGATGTCTATGTTGACGCGCGCGGTAGTGGCAGCCGCCCTGGCCGCGTCGGCGGCCGCGGCAATGTCGCTGATGACATTGGGGTTGGCAATATCCAAAAGTTCGGCGGCGAGTTCCACCACTGCGCCCGAGAGCTTGATCAGCTGGGCGGGCGGTTGGGCAGCCTGAACTAGTGCGCTTTGAATGGCGGCCGCACGCGCCGCACGCTCAGAGTCGTCCGCGGCGGGCAGTTTGTAGGAGGTAATCACATCTTTAAAGGCGACCTCATCGGCGTCGGCCAGTCGCAACGCCTCGTCAATGAGGTGGTCAGCGGCGGAAATGATCCTGGAGGTCGTCTGTCCGTGCTGTTCATATTTCCCGCCGGTGCTGAATCTTGCCACCATGGCCACCAGGGCCGCACCCTGCGCTGCGTGCAACGCCGCGGCTGCGCCGCCGCCCGGGGTCGGGTTCCGCGAGGCAAGCCTGCCGAGGTAGTCATTTAGTGTTTCTGAACCGATCATTTGTCCATTCCTGGGCTGGTTGAGGCTGAGGCGGGAAGGGGGATGCGCGCAGCCCGCTTCCGTTGCGAGGATGAGTGCGGGCTGCGCGCCCCCAAGGGGCTCTGCGGCTGGTTAGCCGCGGAGCCTGGTCATTTTCGGGTCGTAAAGAGGATCTTCAGTAACAGTGGCCCTGATGCGTCGTCCGAAGTATTCAATCTCGACAGAATCGCCGATGGAAACGGTCGCCGGCAGGTAGGCGTAGGCGATCGGCTTGGCGACCGTGTAGCCGTAGGCCGCGCTGGTCACATAGCCGACCGTCTGCTCCTTGTAGTACACAGGTTCCTTGCCGAGGACGATGGACCGGCCGTCGTCGATGGTCAGGCACCGCAGGCGGCGGGCAGAACCTTCCTCCGTCCTGCCTTCGAGTGCGCCCTTGCCGATAAAGCTGTCCTTGGACATCTTTACCGCGAAGGCGAGACCCGCCTCAAACGGGTCATGCTCGGTGGTCATATCCGCTCCCCACGAGCGGTATCCCTTTTCCAGGCGGAGGGAACTGAAGGCCGCACGTCCGGCCGCGATGACGCCGAGCGGCTGCCCGGCCTTCCACAGCACATCCCAGAGTCGCTGGCCGTATTCGGCGCTCGTGTAAAGCTCCCAGCCCAGTTCGCCGACGTAGGACAAGCGCATGGCCGTGACAGGCACGCCACCGATGACAACTTCCTTTGCCCGGAAGTACCGGAGACCGTCGTTGGAGAAGTCGTCGTCGCTGACGCCGCCGACGAGGTCCCGGGCCAGGGGGCCCCAAAGCCCGATGCAGCACGTGCCGCCCGTGATGTCCCGAACCTGGACCCAGTCCGTGGCAGATCCGCCCCGGGTCTGGTGCCGGGCTGCCCTGGTGAAGTACGCCGTATCGATGTTGCCGTTGGCTCCGAGCTGGAAGCGGTCCTCGCTGAGGCGTGCAACAGTGATGTCACTCCGCACGCCGCCGGCGTGGTCGAGCAGCAGCGTGTAGGTGACCGCTCCCGGCTTCTTGTCCAGGTCCGCCGTGGTCAATTCCTGAAGCAGCTTCAGGGCTCCAGGACCCGATACTTCCAGCCGTTTGAGCGGGGTCATGTCGTACATGGCCACGGCCGTGCGGGTCTTCCAGGCCTCAGCGGCTGCGATCGGGGAACTGAACATCTGCGCCCAGGCGTCACGGGCCGGGGGCAGCCATTCCGTCGGCATCTCTTTGAGGAGACCAGCATTGGCTTCAAACCAATAGGGCCGTTCCCATCCGCCGGATTCCAGGAAAAAGCCTCCCAGTTCCTTCTGCCGTGCATGGAACGGGCTGACGCGGAGGTTCCGCGGGGAGAGCCGGGGCTGGAGTGGGTGGAGCACATCGTAGATTTCCACGAAGTTCTGCTGCGAGGTCTCGCTGACGTAGTCCGGCGTGAGCTGGACGTCCTCGAAGCGGGTGATGTCGCATTCGCCCAGGTCGGTTTCTGACTTTCCGGTCGTGAGCAGCTCCGCCACCGCTTTGGCCACGCCAGCGGAGTGCGTAACCCACACCGCCTCTGCCACGAAGAAGCCGTCAAGCTCCTTGGATTCACCAATGAGCGGTCCGCCGTCCGGGGTGAACGAGAAGATGCCGTTGAAACCATCTTCGATGTCGCTTTCGGCCAGTCCGGGGAGCAGCTGCTTGGATGCTTCCCACGCCGGCAGGAAGTCTTCCAGGGTGAAGTCCAGGCGGGAGGGCATGTTGTGTTCGTTGACGGCGTCCGGGGTAAAGGTCGCGAGATCGTCGAGGTCAACGGGCATTGGGCGGTGGGCATAAGAACCAATGCCGTAGCGATCGCCGTGCTCCCGGTAGTAAAGGTCCTGGTCCTGGTGGCGGAGGATGGGCAGCGTGGCGCCGTTCGGCAGTTCGTTGCGTCCCTTCAAGGCGGGCACCGGAGCGGTCTTGACATACTGGTGCGCCAGCGGCAGGAGAGGCACCGCCATCCCGATCAGGGAGCCGATCTTTGCGCCCCAGAATCCGCCGCAGGAGACTACGATATCGGCGGGAAGAACGCCCCCCGAAGTTTCTACGCCAGTAACGCGCCCGTCCGTCTGCTGTATCCCGGTAACCGTGGTGGAGCCCAGATACCTGACTCCCGCGGCCTCCGTGCGCTTGATGAGCAACTGCACTGCACGGGCAGCGCTGGCCAGGCCGTCGCTCGGCACGTGGAGACCGCCGAGAACGTCCTCATCGTTCAAAAGCGGGTAGAGCTCCTTGCATTCAGCTGGGGACAGGATCGTTCCCTCGATACCCCAGGAAGCTGCATAGCCCAACTTCCTTTTCAGGTCGGCGAGGCGCGTCTCGGTGGTTGCAACTTCCAGACCGCCTACCTGGTTGAAACAGCTGACGCCATCCTCGCTCAGCGAGAGCAGCTTTTCGACAGTGTATGTCGCGAAAGTGGTCATGGTCTTGGAGGGGTTTGTCTGGAAGACCAGGCCGGGGGCGTGGGACGTGGAACCGCCGGGCATGTTCAAGGGACCCTGATCCAGGACCGTGATGTTGTTCCACCCACGGGCCACCAGTTCGTCCGCGACATTAGTGCCGACTATTCCGGCGCCGATAATGACAATGCGTGGTGTCGATGCCATGTGTTAGTTACTCCTGCTGATTTTGATTGTGCGCTGTTGCTGCTCGTGCCTGCGTGCTCTCAACGGAAGACGACCGTGCTGGACTGGTCCAGCAGGACACGGTGCTCGCAGTGCCAACGGACTGCGCGTGCCAGCGCCAAAGCCTCTGCATCCTGTCCCACCGTGGAGAGGGCGGTCGGCCCAAAGCTATGGTCGACGCGGATGACTTCCTGCTCGATGATCGGACCTTCATCGAGGTCCGCGGTCACGTAGTGGGCGGTCGCCCCCACCAGCTTGACCCCGCGGTCATAGGCCTGGTGGTACGGACGCGCGCCCCTGAACCCCGGCAGGAACGAGTGGTGGATGTTGATCGCCCTTCCCTCGAGAGCGCGGCACAGGTCATTGGAAAGTACCTGCATGTACCGGGCGAGGACCACGAGGTCCACGTTGTACTCGTCGACCAGCTCGAGCAGCCTACGCTCGGCGTCTTCTTTGGTCTCGGGAGTCACCGGAATGTACACGAATGGAAGGCCGGCGGCCTCGGCCATGGCGCGGTGTGTTTCGTGGTTGGAAACGACGGCTACAAGTTCTCCACCCAGGCTCCCACCGCGCCACCGGAAGATCAGGTCATTCAGGCAGTGCCCGAACTTGGAGACCATCACCAGAACGCGTTCTTTGGTCTCGTCGTGAAAGCTGAACGTCATCTCGAAACGATCCGCTATGGGACGGAACTCCTCCTCCAGCCTGGCCGCTTCGAAGTGTGTCGGCCCGGAAAAAGCGGTACGCAGGTGAAGAGTCTGGCGGAGGCCGTCGTCGAACTGCTGGTGCTCCTCGATGTTGAATCCGCGCTCAAACAGGAACGTGGTGACTGCCTGAACGATGCCGGCACGTTCGACGCACGACAGTGTGAGTACGAACTTCCGGCTGGCTGGTTTTCCGGAGGCTTCCGCC
Source organism: Arthrobacter sp. D1-17 (assembly GCF_054130535.1). Lineage (NCBI taxonomy): Bacteria > Bacillati > Actinomycetota > Actinomycetes > Micrococcales > Micrococcaceae > Arthrobacter > Arthrobacter sp. D1-17. Next base: position 566,275 of record NZ_CP096382.1, read on the forward strand.
TGTGGAGCGGGGCGTGTCTCTTGGAAAGTCTGCACCAGGGTCATGTGCCCTCCTCTAGATATATATCTAATCGCCTTATTGATATATTAGGACTGGCGCCCAGCGTATACTGGTCAAAGGCACAGGGTCAATAGTGAAATATTGGCCGATAAGAGAGGCGGTACGGTGGCGTTTGAAGCACTGGCGGTGACCGAGGACGTTGGCTCGAAATCCTTGGCCGACGTGGCCTACGAACGGATACGTGACAGCCTGCTGACCTTGGAAATCAAGCCGGGTGAGCCGCTGTATGACGAAGGGCTTGCAAAGGAACTTGGCGTGGGACGGACTCCTGTTAGGGAGGCCCTGAAGCGGCTTGAACTGGACCGGCTCGTCGTGACCTACCCCCGCCGCGGCACCTTTGCAACACGCGTGGAGGTCACGGACCTCGCCTTCATCTCGGAGATTCGAGCGCAGCTGGAACCGCTGGCGGCTTCCCGTGCTGCAAGGGTCGCCACCGCGGCGGCCCGGGAGCGTCTGCGGCTTATTGTGAATGCAGTGGAGTCCTTCGACGTGGACAACGCATCCATCGTGGAGACCCTGCAGCTGGACGCCCGCGTCCACCAGGGAATTTATGCCGCGGCGGGGAATCCGCACCTGGAGGACGTGCTGATCCGCTACGACAACCTGGCCACGCGCATCTGGTGCATGGTCCTGGATCGCCTGCCGGACCTTTCCCGGCACGTGCATGAGCACGTCGACCTGCTTCAAGCCGTGATCGATAAGGACGAGTCCCGTGCAGCAGAGCTGGCACGCGCTCACGTCAATGGCTTTGAGCAGGCCGTCCGTACAGCACTGTTCGCTGCGTAGCAGAGGCACGTGGGCTGGCCCACCTTTGCCCCTGGACCTCCCATCCTTAAGGGCGGGTGGGGCCGCCCGATCCGGTGGTTAAACCCGCCCTGGGCAGGTGGCAGTCTTAGGGGCAAGGAATTCTGCGGCTCACTGCCCTTGCCCTGAGTGGAATGGCATCTGCCACTGTCCAAGTGCCTTGCGTGCCTCGTGATGGCTTGGCCGCTCAAACCCAGATCGTTTCGTCGCTTGCCGTGAAGGCGGCTTCCGGCGCTGAAAGCTAAGGCACTGAGTTAACCATGCCAGATACTTTGAAGAGGCTTGTGTCCCGGGGCGGGAATCCGTTGCGGGATCCGCGGGATCGTCGTTTGAACCGTATTGCCGGTCCGTCCTCGCTTGTGCTGTTCGGGGTCACGGGTGATCTTGCCCGGAAGAAGCTGATGCCGGCGGTGTATGACCTTGCCAACCGGGGGTTGTTGCCGCCGAGTTTCGCGCTGGTCGGTTTCGGGCGGCGGGGCTGGGATGACGAGGAGTTCGCCGCGGAGGTCAAGGACGCGGTCATCTCGTATTCGCGGACGCCTTTTGATGAGGCGGTGTGGAACCAGCTTTCGGAGGGTATCCGTTTTGTGCAGGGCGAGTTCGACGATGACGCCGCGTTTGAGCGGTTGGGTGAGACGATCAAGGAACTGGACGAGAACCGGGGCACGCGGGGGAATCACGCGTTCTATTTGTCGATCCCGCCGAAGGCGTTTGAGCAGGTGTGCCGGCAGCTCTCGAAGCACGGGTTGGCGCAGGCTGAGGGTGAGACGTGGCGGCGGGTGGTGATCGAGAAGCCGTTCGGGCATGACCTGGAATCGGCGCGGGCGCTGAATGACATTGTGGAGTCGGTGTTCCCGCCGGATGCGGTGTTTAGGATCGATCATTACCTGGGCAAGGAGACGGTGCAGAACATCCTGGCGCTGCGGTTCGCGAACCAGCTGTTTGAGCCGTTGTGGAACGCGAACTACGTGGACCATGTCCAGATCACGATGGCCGAGGACATCGGCACCGGCGGCCGGGCGGGGTATTACGACGGGGTCGGCGCGGCGCGGGACGTGATCCAGAACCACCTTTTGCAGCTGCTGGCGTTGACGGCGATGGAGGAACCGATCTCCTTTAACGCCGATGATTTGCGGGCGGAGAAGGAAAAGGTCCTGGCCGCGGTGCGGTTGCCGGAGGATCTGTCCACGCACTCGGCGCGGGGGCAGTTCGCCGGCGGCTGGCAGGGCGGGGAGCAGGTGCTGGGGTACCTGGAGGAAGAGGGCATCCCGGCGGACTCGACGACTGAGACGTTTGCGGCGATCCGGGTGGACATCAACACCCGGCGCTGGTCCGGGGTGCCGTTCTACCTGCGTGCGGGCAAGCGGCTGGGTCGGCGGGTGACGGAGATCGCGGTGGTGTTCAAACGCGCCCCGAACCTGCTCTTCGGCGCTCACGGGGGCGTTGGCCACGGGGATGATGATTTCGGGCAGAACGCGGTGGTGATCCGGGTCCAGCCCGATGAGGGCGCGACGATCCGGTTCGGGTCCAAGGTCCCGGGCACCCAGATGGAAGTGCGGGACGTGACGATGGACTTCGGTTACGGGCATTCCTTTACCGAGTCTTCCCCGGAGGCGTATGAGCGGCTGATCCTGGACGTGCTGCTGGGCGAGCCGCCGTTGTTCCCGCGGCACGAGGAGGTGGAGCTGTCCTGGAAGATCCTGGACCCCTTCGAAGAGTACTGGGCGGCCCTGAACGAACAGCCCGAACCCTACGCCCCCGGCAGTTGGGGCCCGGCCAGCGCTGATGAGCTGCTCGCCCGTGACGGACGCACCTGGAGAAGGCCATGATTGTAGATTTGCCGAACACCACCACCTCCAAGGTTTCCAAGAAGATCATGGCCCTGCGCGAGCAGGGCGGGGTGATCGCGCTGGGCCGGGTCCTGACCCTGGTGGTGGTCACCAAGTCCGGCCTGGAGGAGGAAGCGATCGAGGCCGCGAACGACGCCAGCCGGGAACACCCCTGCCGGATCATCGTGCTCGCCGACGCCGGCTCGGCCGCCCCGAACCGGCTCGACGCGCAGATCCGGGTCGGCGGGGACGCCGGCGCCTCGGAGGTCATCGTGCTGCGCGGCTACGGCGAACTCGCCGAGGAAAGCGAGTCCCTGGTCGCGGCGCTGCTGCTGCCGGACGCACCGATCGTGGCCTGGTGGCCGCACGGGGCACCGAAAAACGCCTCCGAAACCTCCATCGGCCGCATCGCCCACCGCCGGATCACCGACTCGGCGAACGAAGCCGAACCCCAGGTCGCTTTGGAGAACATCCGCAACACCTACAAAGCCGGCGACACCGACCTCGCCTGGACCCGCCTGACCAACTGGCGCATCCAGCTCGCGGCCGTCCTGGACCAGGTCGATCCCTCCCCGGTCACGGCCGTCACCGTCGAAGGAGCCTCGGACTCACCCTCCACCATCCTCCTCGCAGCCTGGCTCACCCTGTCCCTGGACGCCCCCGTCACCATCGTCGCGGACCCCGCCGGCACCGGCATCCGCAGGGTCCGCCTCACCCGCGCCAGCGGAGACGTCCAGCTCTTCCGCCCCGGACTCTCCGTCGCCGAACTCACCCAACCCGGCCAACCCGCCCAACGCATCTCCCTCCCACGCCGCAGCCTCCGCGACTGCCTCGCCGAGGAACTCCGCCGCCTCGACCCCGACGTCGTCTTCGGCCTGACGCTTGAGAGCCTGAGCGCCGCACCCTTCACCTGCCCACTTGAGTAGGTGAAACCACCCGATCATGGCTTGGTGCCCAACCATCGCAGGGGGGAAGATAGAAGTCAGCACCTTTGTAGGAGGTCACGTCAGTTCCCTGTGAAGATTCGGGAAGCCTCCTCCAGCGCCGCACTGACCGCCGGAATCGGCCACAGCGTCGGCTTGTTGCTGCAGTCGTCAGTTCCTGGTCATTCAGGCCGTGACGGCGAGTATCTTTCCTAAGGAGTTCCGTGTCTTCAAATCCGATTCGTGTCGCTATCGTCGGTGTGGGTAACTGCGCCGCTTCGCTGGTCCAGGGTGTCCATTATTACCGCGATGCCGACCCTCAGGCCACGATTCCGGGTCTGATGCATGTGGAGTTCGGCAAGTACCACGTCAATGATGTGCAGTTTGTTGCCGCGTTTGATGTGGACGGCAAGAAGGTCGGCGTTGACCTGGCCGATGCGATCCTGGCCAGCGAAAACAACACCATCAAGCTCACCGATGTGCCGCCCACGGGTGTGATGGTGCAGCGCGGGCCTACCCTGGACGGGCTGGGCCGGTATTACCTGGAGACGATCGAGCAGTCCGGCAAGGATCCGGTGGATGTGGTGCAGGCTTTGAAGGATGCCCGGGCGGATGTGATGGTGTGCTACCTGCCGGTCGGGTCCCAGGAGGCGGCGGAGTTTTATGCCCAGTGCGCTCTGGATGCCGGTGTGGCGTTCGTGAACGCGCTGCCGGTGTTCATTGCGGGTACGAAGGAATGGGCCGATAAGTTCACTGCGGCCGGTGTGCCGATCGTGGGTGATGACATCAAGAGCCAGATCGGTGCCACGATCACGCACCGGGTGATGGCGAAGCTGTTTGAGGACCGCGGGGTGACGCTGGACCGCACGTACCAGCTGAACGTGGGCGGGAACATGGACTTTAAGAACATGCTCGAGCGTGACCGGCTGGAGTCCAAGAAGATTTCCAAGACCCAGGCGGTGACCTCCAACGTCGAGGCGGAGCTGGCGGCGAAGGATGTCCACATCGGCCCGTCGGATTATGTGCAGTGGCTCGATGACCGCAAGTGGGCCTTCGTGCGCCTGGAGGGCCGGAACTTCGGTGACGCGCCGGTGTCGCTGGAGTACAAGCTGGAAGTCTGGGACTCGCCGAACTCGGCCGGGGTGATCATCGACGCGATCCGTGCGGCGAAGATCGGCCTGGACCGCGGCATCGGCGGCCCGCTGCTTTCGGCCTCGAGCTATTTCATGAAGTCACCGCCGGAGCAGTTCAACGATGACCTCGCCCGCGAGAAGGTCGAAGCCTTCATCCGCGGCGACCTCGAACGCTGACCGCCCCACTCACCACCGACGCTCTCTCACTTCCTGCAGGTTCCAACCCGACCCTCTCTCACTTTTCGCAGGGTTTTACCGGACGCTCCCTCACCTTTTTGGTGGGGGAACGTCCTTATTTAAAGGATCAGGCGGAAGGGGTCTGTTGGATTAAGGGGGGCGCGGAAAGCGGCAGAGGCCGGCGCAGCATTAGAGGGCCAGGAGCTCCGAACGGGCGGAGTGTTGTTGGGTGGCGGTGCGGTAGCCTCGGGCTGTAATGGCGGCAGTGCGCCGCCAGTCTGAGCTCTCTGCCTGGACGGCGGCGGCGCGGCCAATTGCCCGCCGCCTTGTGGGATCGTCATGCAGGACTTCCAGGGCGTCTGTGGCGCGTGCCGCACGAGAGCGGCCGCGGAATGCGGGCGTGAAGGTGGAAAGGTCAGCGCCCGGGGAACGACGTCGATGCGGTCAAGGTCGGCGCCGCGGCTCGGGTTTCTCGCCGGGTTGCAGTACGAGGTTTTTGGCTTTGGCCATGGTGTGCATGGTGTGCACCAGCGGCACACTCTACTGTCGGGACAGCTCCAATCCGGCGACACCGGAGATCCAGTAGTGGGAGTGGATGAGGTCGTAATGCCGGAATGACTGTCGCTGCCGGGTCCTGTCGATTTCGGCGACCATGCTGGGCAGCAGCTCGGGCAGTTCCTCTTTGGCAACGGTCCGCCCCGGCCCGGCCACGATATTGTGCAGGCGGACGCCGGTATCAGGGTGTTCGACGGCGGGCCGGTTGGCGTGCACCGAACGGGTGAAGATGCCCACTTCGACGCCGCTTGCGGCCAGGGCAGAGGCCAGGCTGCGGATGTAGACGTTCATGCCGACGGCATCACCCGAGCCTGGCTGCTCCAGTGGTGACGTGTGCAGCGACAGGAAAGCCACACGTCTGATCAGAGCCATGGCCCTCCTTTATGTTCTCGCCGGAAGCCTGGAAGGTCCGGTCGTGCATGGACAGGAACGGCCCCCGCCGGAGAGGACGGGGGCCATTCACAGCTTCACCTTGCAAAGGCGAGCTTGTTCAGGTTGCTGTCGGCTGGCTGCCTGTCCAGCGTCAGTGGTTCAGCTGTGCCAGGGTTTCGCGTTCGGCGGCGATGGTGGTGTTCTCGCCGTGGCCGGTGCGGACCACTGTTTCGGGTGGGAGGGTCAGGAGGCGTTCGCGGATGGAGGTCAGGATGGTGGGGTAGTCGCTGTAGGACCTCCCGGTCGCGCCGGGGCCGCCGTTGAAGAGGGTGTCCCCGCTGAAGACCGTGCCCTCGCTTTGCAGGTAGAAACAGGTGGAACCGGGTGAGTGGCCGGGGGTGTGGATGGCTTCCAGCCTGGCGCCGGCGATCTCGAATACGTCCCCGTCGGCAATTCCGGCGTCGGGTTTGGTGTCAGGGTAGACCTGCTCCCAGAGGACCAGGTCTTCGGGGTTCAGGTGGATCGGGGCGCCCACGGCGCGCGCGACGTCGCGGGCGGCGCCGATGTGGTCGTTGTGCGCGTGGGTGAGCAGGATCGCCTTCACCGTCCGGCCCTTGACCTGGTTGATGATTGCGGTCGCGTCGTGGGGGGAATCGATGATCACGCATTCGGTGTCGTTGCCGATGATCCAGACGTTGTTATCCACCTCCCAGGTCCCGCCGTCCAGGGAAAACGTGCCCGAGGTGACCAGGTTCTCGATCGTGAGACTCATACCGACACCGCCGTCTGGTTTCCGGCCGCTGCACTGGCTGGTGCACCGGCTGTTGTGGAGGCGCCGGGTGCGGGTTCGATTTCGACGACGGAGCGCAGGACTTTGCCTTCGTGCATTTTGTCGAAGGCTTCCTCGATTTGGTCGATGGTGATGCGTTCGGTCACGAACGCGTCCAGGTCCAGGTTGCCCTGCTTGTAGTGGGAGACGAGCATGGGGAAGTCCCGGGAGGGCAGGCAGTCCCCGTACCAGGAGGACTTCAGCGACCCGCCCCGGCCAAAGACATCCAAAAGCGGCAGTTCCAGGACCATCTCCGGGGTCGGGACCCCGACCAGGACCACGCGGCCGGCGAGGTCGCGGGCGTAGAAGGCCTGCTTGTAGGTTTCGGGCCGGCCGACGGCCTCGATCACAACGTCGGCACCGTTGCCGCCGGTGAGGTCCCGGATCGCCTCGACCGGATCGACTTCGCGGGAGTTCACCCCGTGCGTGGCGCCCAGGGTCTTGGCCATTTCGATCTTGTTCTCATCGATGTCCACCGCGATGATCGTGGTCGCCCCGGCCAGCTTCGCGCCGGCGATCGCGGCGATGCCCACCCCGCCGCAGCCGATCACGGCCACGGACTCCCCGCGCTTGACCTCGCCGGTGTTGATCGCCGCGCCGATCCCGGCCATCACACCGCAGCCCAGCAAACCGACCGCGGCCGGGTCGGCGTCCTCATCGACCTTGGTGCACTGCCCCGCGGCGACCAGGGTCTTTTCCGCGAACGCGCCGATCCCCAGCGCCGGGGACAGCACGGTGCCATCCTCCAGCGTCATCTTCTGGGTGGCGTTGGCGGTGTTGAAGCAGTACTGCGCCTGGCCCTTCGCGCACGCCCGGCACTGCCCGCACACCGCACGCCAGTTCAAAATCACCCGGTCACCCGGGGCGACCTCGGTCACCCCGGGCCCGACAGCGGAGACCACACCGGTGGCCTCATGGCCCAGCAGATACGGGAACTCATCCCCGATGCCGCCCTGCTTGTAATGCAGATCCGTGTGGCACACCCCGCACGTAAGGATATCCACCAAAGCCTCACCCGGGCCCGGATCCGGCACCAGAATCGTCTCCACCGACACCGGAGCATCCTTCTCCATGGCAACCACTGCCTTGACTTTATGAACCATAACTTCGCGTTCCTTTCACTCTGACTGCCAGAGTGGCCATGCCTTCCGGGTTTTCACCCAAGCAGGCTGTCTGTTTTTGCAACCGGGGATGGTTGCCGGGCGCCCCTCGGGCATCAGCTTTCGGGCCGTGGGGCTAGTTGTGCGGGGCAGGCCTCACATGGAGCATCTCCACAAGGAAGAGAACCTGATATGACTCTGGTATCTAACTGATATATGACCGATGGTAGTTGTGTTGCTGCAAGAGTGTCAACGAGTAGCCACCTTTCCGTCGCTGGAAAAGCCACGTAGAGAATGTGAACTTTTCCATGACTTGCTCGAGGAAGCCTTGTAGTCTCAAGCCACCAGCACGAAACGGAAAAGGACCCGAGCTAGGAGACGTCATGGCTGTCAACAATGAAGCGGAAATACTGGCCCAATGGAGCGAGCAGCTGGCAAAGGCGCTTCAGATCCCGGACTTGAGGGTGGACCAGGAGCTACTCCTTGAACTGGCCAGGAGATCCGCTGATTCGGTGATTCACGCGTCTGCGCCGGTGACGGCTTTCATGGTGGGGTACGCGGCGGGTCAGGAAGCCGGCAAAGGAAACGCGGGTTTGCCGGTGACGCCCAGTGCAGCGACTACCAGGGCCGCGGACATTGCATTCTCGCTGTGCGAGAGCAGGGCAGGCGGCCGAGGTGCCGATCCGACGCCGTAAGACGGAATCCCTGAGAAAGCCGTCAGTGCTCAGGCTCATCCGCCGGCGAAGGGCGGCAGCACGTCGATGACATCCTCCCTCCCAAGGGACACGGCAACGTCCCGTACAGCAACCTCGTTGCGGAGAAAACTGCTCCGGGCGATGATCCCTGCCAGCGGGGGCGTTCCCGCCGGAGGCTCCGGACGGTCAACTGCGAGCACGGCCGTCAGTAGTTCACTGAGTGTCACGCCGTCTGTCAGCTCATGATGTTCCTCTTCTACGCCGGCGGCGGAACATGCAGCGGCAAAGTATCGTACTAACAAGGTTTTCAGCCTCCGATAGTGCTCATGCTGCGGTCCGGCTGTATGAAGTCTGCGGAATCCAGGCCGGAGTGATCCATCCCGTGTGCCCGCGGCTTGATCCACATGGCGTCCTGCCAGAGTCGTGTCAGTTCTTCATCGTCTGCCCCTGAGCGCAGCGGGCCCAGAATGTCGAATTCCTCACGGGAGAACAGGCAGCTCATGAGCTTGCCTTCCGCGGTGATGCGCGTCCGTCTGCAGTCACCGCAGAACGGCTCGGTGACGGAAGCGATGATTCCCACGGTACCCAGGACAGCTCCGGAGGATTCGCCTGCAGCGGCGTTTCGCTTCCTGACCTGGAACCGCTCGGCCGGCGCTCCTGCCCGCTCCCTACGGTCCGGCGTGAGAATGAAATCCTCGGAGAGCAGCTCACGAATTTCGGCGGCAGTGATCATGTCACGCCGCGTCCAGCCGTGATCCGCATCCAGCGGCATCTGTTCAATAAAACGAAGCTCGTAGCCGTGTTTGAGGGCCCAGGCGAGAAGCCCCGACGCTTCGGCGTCGTTAATGCCCCGCATCAGAACGGCATTGATTTTGACCGGACCCAACCCTGCTGTCCTTGCCGCTTCAACTCCGGCCAGCACCTTGTTAAGGAATGGGCGCCGGGTGAGTAACTCGAACGTCTCTCCGTGCAGGGAGTCGAGTGAAACATTGATGCGCGTAAGCCCGGCGTCCTTCAGTGCCTGGGCTTTCTTGTCCAGCCCGACGCCGTTCGTTGTCATGGATATAGGGAGGTCGGGGTGCTGCCTCCGGAGGGCGCGGACGATATTCACCAGGTCGGGGCGGACCAGGGGCTCGCCGCCTGTAAGCCGGAGTTCCCGGATGGCCAGTTTGGTGACACTGATACCGACTACCCGCACGATCTCGTCTGCTGTCATGAGTGCTTGTTTGGGCAGCCATTCCAGGCCCTGTGCGGGCATGCAGTATGTGCACCGCAGGTTGCATTTGTCGGTGAGGGACAGGCGGAGATCCGTTGCCTGGCGCCCGAACCGATCCAGCAGGCCGGCGGGAACTCTGGAAGGACGGGTGGGAGGCACGGGCAGGCCCCCGCTACTGCCGGGAAGCCGGGGAATTCCCAGCTGAATAGTCATAATTTTCTGCACCTGTTTCTTCACCTCAGTGAAGAGCCTTTCGGGTTGGGCGGTTATGGATCGACTACTGCCGTGCCGCGGGCGTGAAGAAAGTGGCCACGGCGCGGACAGTTGCTGGTTTAGACGTGCTTGTCTCCACCAGGGTGTGGAGAGCCGTCGGCGCGTCGTCCATCACCTTCGTTGGTGGTCACGAGGTCGAACTGAATGCCGCCGTGCTGGTCGACGCCGGTACGGATAGCCCGTTCCATGACTGTTGTGGCGAGCCTGCGCCGCAGGGAAAGCGGGTCGCGGCGGAGGTCGCGGGTTATAGCGAAGCAGAGCAGGAGCATGACCAGCACGAACGGCAGGGCGGCGACGATGGTGATCCGTTGCAAGCCGGACAAGGCTTCCGAAGGTTCATTGCCGCCGGCCAGGAGCATGACGGCGGCGACAGCTCCGGTCAGCGTGCCCCAGAAGATGATCACTCCGCGGCGGGGTTCCTCGGCGCCGTTGGAGCTGAGTGACCCCATCACAATGGAGGCCGCATCTGCGCCTGTGACGAAGAAGATGGCGACCAGGACCATCGCCAGGACGATGACTGCGGCGGCGGCCCAGACGGGCATGCCCAGGTTCTTGACCATGTCGAAGAGGGCGCCGTCAAAGTTGACGGACGGGGCCCCGTCGACCATGGTGACCAGACCGGGAGTGTTGGCCTTGTCGGCTTCCTGCTGCACGTGGAAGGCGGCACCTCCAAAGATGCAGAACCAGATGACACTGACAACACTCGGCACGAGCAGTACGCCGGTGACGAACTGCCGGATGGTGCGGCCGCGGCTGATCCGTGCAATGAAAAGTCCCACGAACGGCGTCCAGGAGATCCACCAGGCCCAGTAGAAGATGGTCCAGCCGGACATCCAGCCGCGCAGAGCCTCATCGCCGACTGCCTCGGTTCGTGACGCCATTTCCGTTAGGTCCCGGGCATAATTGCCGACGGCGGCGGGGAGCAGGTTCAGGATGAAGAGGGTGGGGCCGGCGACGAAGACGATGAGGGCCAGGATGAGGGCCAGCACCATGTTGATGTTGGAGAGCCACTGGATGCCGCGGCTGATGCCCGACACAGCGGAGGCCACGAAGCAGGAAGTCAGTATGGCGACGATCACCACGAGGAATGGCGTGCCGATTTCTCCTACCCAGCCGTTGGAGGTCATGCCGCTGCCGATTTGGAGGGTGCCCAAGCCCAGGGATGCGGCGGTGCCGAAGAGCGTGGCGAAGATGGCCAGGATGTTGATGAACTTCCCCACCGGCCCTTCAACTATTTTGACGCCGAACAGTGAGGTGAAGGCGGCGGAGATCAACTGTCTGCGGCCCAGCCGGTAGGTGCTGTAGGCCATGGCGATGCCCACCACGGCGTACATTGCCCAGGGGTGCAGGGTCCAGTGGAAGATCGAGGTGGCCATGGCGGTCTGGATAGCTTCGGGGGTGCGTCCGTCCACGGTTCCGGGCGGGGGCGAGACGTAGTGGTAAAGAGGCTCTGCCACACCGTAGAACATGAGCCCGATGCCCATGCCGGCTGCGAACATCATGGCCACCCAGGACACGGTGCGGAACTCGGGCTTTTCGCCGTCCTTCCCCAGCGGAATGGTGCCGAACTTGCCCAGGGCAAGCCACAGGACGAAAACGACGAAGAGCGAGGCCAGTCCCATGAACAGCCAGCCGGTGTACTGCATGACCCAGTCGAGGGCGTTTTGAGACGTTGTTGCCAGGCTGTCCCTACCGGCAAAACCCCAAATGACGAAGGCGAGGGCCAGGACACCGGTAATGCCGAAGGTTGCTTTATCTAGGGGGAGAGAGCGGCGCCTACCGAGGCTGGCCGCCTGCTCAGCCTCGGTCTCCCGCAGCTCCTGGAGGATCTGTTCGGTTTCTTCCGTATCCGGCAGGTTGAGTGCTGTGGATCCCGGGTTGAGGGTCGCCTCTTCCGGGTCTTCCACAGTAGTCAGGGTCAACGCTTCGCTGGTCTCTTTGGTGCTGGGGGCCGTGTTTGTGTTGTCTGCCCGATTTTCGTCGCCGGGCAGTTGCTCCGGTGTTGTGTTTATAGCCATGAGCGGATCCTTTGCTCGGCGAGTCATTGGGTGGCCTAGATATGGCCTTCGGCTGTCAAACCGGGAGGAAGGTTGGGCGCCTCGTCGGATTCGATAACCATAATGTCGCCGTCAACAACCTTGACCTCATGGTGGCGGACCGGCAGTTTGGCCGGCGGCGCGTCAACTGCACCGGTGCGGAGGTTGAACTTGGAGGCGTGCAGCGGGCACTCCACCCAACAGTCCTCGACGTAACCATCGGCCAAAGAGGCATCCTGATGCGTGCACGTGTCGTCAATGGCGAAAAGCTCGCCTTCTTCTGTATGGAATACGGCGATGGGTGGGGCAGTATTTAGCCGTAGCGCATCCCCCGGAGCGAGTTCGCTGAGCGGGCAGGCCTTGTGCATGGTGAACCTCATCTTTCAAACGGCGATGAGAACTTGTTTTATCCGGGGTGGGAATCTCGGGCCATGTTCCCTTCTGTTCCAGAAGGATCAACAGGGTTCGCCTTATGCAACAGAGTGCGCTTCGTCACAGTGGAATGTCAAGGCTCACTTCCGCCGTTACGGCCCATTTTCCTCTGCGACCGCGCGGGTTGACAGCCCACTGTGGCATGCCTCACTCTGTTGCATATAGCGATTCATGTTGCGTATAAGGCAATTAGAAGTGGGGAATTATGCAGACGCTTGCGATCGTCGGAGCCTCCCTGGCCGGGCTTTCTGCCGCCAGGGCCGCCCGCGCCCAAGGCTTCACTGGACGGCTGGTCATCATTGGCGATGAGCATCACCGTCCCTATGACAGGCCGCCGCTGTCCAAGGACTTTCTGCTCGGCACCGTAACGTCGGAAGACCTCCTGCTGGAGACAGACGACGACGGGTTGCAGGCGGAGTGGCTTCTAGGGGGTGGGGCGGTCGGTTTGGACGCAGCTTCACGGACAGTCCGGCTGCGCGACGGAAGCTCGGTCAGCGCCGACGGCATCGTGGTAGCCACAGGCGCGCGAGCCCGGAAGCTTCCGGCCTTGGAGGGGCTTGACAACGTTTTTTACCTTCGGACCATCGCCGATGCACAGGGATTGGCGTCAAGGCTGGTGCCGGGGGCCCGAATGACTGTCATCGGCGCCGGTTTCATCGGTGCTGAAGTCGCCTCCGCCGCTGCCTCCCGCGGCATGGAGGTGACCATGATCAATAACGCACCAGTTCCGTTTACAGCACAGCTAGGTCGGGACATGGGCGACGTCGTCGCCAGGCTGCACCTGGCCAAAGGCGTCAATCTGATCTGCGGTGCCGTCATCCAAGAGTTCCATACGGGCGAAGACGCCGTTTCCGGGCTCACGCTGGCGGATGGACGTCACCTGGAAACGGATGTCGTCGTTGTAGGCATCGGCGCCGAGCCAAATACCGAGTGGCTGTCCGATTCCGGGGTTGAGCTGAATCCGGGCGTCGTTTGTGATGCCATGGGCCGAACCAATGTTCCCGGGATCGTAGCGGTGGGTGACTGTGCCGCGTGGTTCGACCCTGCGGCCGGAATCCACCGCCGGGTAGAGCATTGGACCGGCGCCCTGGAGCGCGCGGCTCTGGCTGTTCAGGCCCTCTTGGACAGCAACGCCCCGGAACAGCCACTGAAGCCTCCTTACTTCTGGTCCGATCAGCACGGCGTTAAGATTCAGTTCGCCGGGCACTCCGCCGGTTACGATCGGGTCGAAATAGAGACAGGTGATCCCCAGGAGCACAGCTTCGTTGCCGTGTACTACCGCGGCGATGACGCCGTGGCGGTCCTGGGCATGAACCAGCCCCGCCTTTTCACCAAGTGGCGCCGAAGCCTGGCGCCTTCAACAGTGAAGCCGGCGGCCAAGCCCACTTTGGTTCTGGCTGCGACCTAGCCCCATCATGCCCTGCTAAACCAATCTTTAATGCACCAGTTTTTACGCACTTAGTCAGTGCCGTTGTGAGGAGTACACATTGTCTGTTGAGGTAAGCGCGCCGAGTCTGATCCCGACCCTGGGGGGTCATTTGTATACGGATCCGGCTATTTTCCGGGCGGAGCAGGAGCGTATTTTCGAGCAGATGTGGTTCTGCGCGATCCGTTCGGCGGATCTGGAGAAGCCCGGGGCGTGGCAGACGGTGCAGGTGGGGCGGGAGAGCGTGCTGATCTCGCGGACCCGCAAGGGTGAGATCCGTGCGTTCTACAACGTTTGCCGGCACCGCGGGGTGAAGCTGTGCATGGAGGAAAAGGGTGAAGCGGCACGCAACTTCCAGTGCCCGTACCACGCGTGGACGTATGACTTCGAAGGCAAGCTGATCGCGGCGCCGAACCTGACGAAGATGCCTGACATTGACCGGGATGAGTACGGCCTGTCCAAGGTCCACATCCGCGAATACCTGGGCTATGTGTGGGTGTGCCTGGCCGAGGAGCCGCCGTCCTTCGAAGAGGACGTCATGGGCGCGATCGAGGAGCGTCTGGGCGATGTGCACGCCATTGACGGGTACGACGTGGCGAACCTGGCCCTGGGCCGGCGGATCCGGTATGACGTGAAGGCGAACTGGAAGCTCATCATTGAGAACTTCATGGAGTGTTACCACTGCGCGACGATCCACCCGGAGCTGACCGAGGTGCTGCCGGAGTTCGCTGACGGGCTGGCCGCGCAGTACTTCGTGGGCCACGGCGCGGAGTTCGGTGAGGACATCAAGGGCTTCACGGTGGACGGCTCCGAGGGCCTGGATGTCATCCCGGGTGTGGGCGAGGATCAGGACCGGCGTTACTACGCGATCACGATCAAGCCGACCGTGTTCGTGAACCTGGTTCCGGACCACGTGATCATCCACCGCATGTTCCCGATGTCCGCGGACCACACGATCGTCGAATGTGACTGGCTGTACCTGCCCTCCGTGGTGGAGTCCGGCAAGGATGTCAGCGCCTCGGTGGAGCTGTTCCACCGGGTGAACATGCAGGACTTTGATGCCTGCGAGCGTTGCCAGCCGGGCATGGCCTCCAAGTCCTACGCCAAGGGCGGCGTGCTCGTGCCCAGCGAACACCACATCGGCGCTTTCCACGACTGGGTCCAGGAGAAGGTCGGCGATGTCCAGCTCTCCGGAGAGGCACTGCTGGGCCTCACCCAGGACACCCCGCCGCTGGAGGAACGGGCCGAAACCCTGCAGCGCAGAGAGACCCCAACCCCGGTCTCCTAAAGCCTCGGCTATTAAAGCCACGCACCCCTAACCCTCCAACCAAACACCAGCGATGACCCCGGGCCACCGCCCGGGGTCATCGCCGCGTGTACCCCATGTTCGCGCTGATCTGCAGCCCGCCCTCTTTCAGTGCCTCCAGAAGCCCCGGCGTCTTTTCCGGGTCGAAGCGGAAGGCAGGCCCGGAGATGCTGATGGCGCCGATGACTGTTCCAACGTGGTTGTACACCGGGACCGCCATCGAGTTGAGCCCGATCTCGAACTCTTCACGGTTCACGCAGTAGCCGTCATGGGAGATTTTCAGGAGCTCTTTTTCCAGTTTGTCCCTGTCGGTGATGGTCAGCGGCGTGCGGGCGGGAAGCCCCGTCTCCTTGAGGATCCTGTCGCGTTCGTCCACGGACACCGCAGCCAGCAGAATCTTGCCGCTGGAGGTGGCATGCAGCGGAGTGAGGCTGCCCACCCAGTCATACATGGCAAGCGTGGAGGGGCCCATGGCCTGGTCGACGTTCACGGCGTAGTTCGAGCGCAGCACGGCCAGGTTCACGGTTTCCTTGAACTCATCGGCGAGGCTCTCCAGTACAGGCCGGGCTTCGCGGACCAAGCTCAACCTGCCGGGGATGGAGCTGGCGAGCCGGAGGATGCCGAAGCCCAGCTGGTACTTTCCCCGTTCGCTGTTCTGGTGGACCATGTCCCTGCTGACGAGGGATCCCAGGAGCCGGGAAACCGTGGACTTGTGGATGCCCATTTCCTCGGCTATTTCGCTCACGCCGGCATGACCTTCCCGGGCCAGGATTTCCAGGACTGCGAGGGCGCGGTCTACCGACTGGACGCCGCCGTGCTGGGCAGCTTCGATCTCGATCTCGATCTCAGATTCAGGGTCAGTGTTCGGTGCCATGCTCCATACTCTCGAGTAATTTCTGCGGCACGCTTATCCGCCACAAGGCCGCCGTAGCGTCCTCTCGTTTAGTGTCATAATCACAATCTGATCCTAGTCCGGGAAGTGTGACGGGGCCGACATTGCGTTAAGCGCCTTAATGCAGCGAGAATGCAGCGAGGTCAAAGGTCAGCGCAGGTTAAGGCGCATCAGCACGCGCGGAAAGCCGTTGAGCACGGAGTCCGTGTCCGCTGCCTTCCTGAATCCGGCACGTTCGAAGAGCGCCCGTGTGCCGACGTATGCCATGGTGAGGTCGACCTTCCTGCCTTGGTTGTCCACGGGGTAGCCCTCGATGGCGGGTGCGCCGTACCTCCGGGCGAAGTCGACGGCACCCGTCAACAGATGATGTGAGATGCCGCGGCCGCGGTGCCCGGGCCGCACCCGGATGCACCATACTGACCAAACGTCGAGGCCGTCCACATGCGGGATCTTCCGGTTTCGGGCGAAGCTCGTATCCGCGCGCGGATGGACGGCGGCCCAGCCCACCACGTCGTCGCCGTCGTACGCCAGCACCCCCGGTGGCGGGTCCTCCTGGACCAGCTGCCTTACCAACTCCCCGCGTTCGGCGCCACGCAGCTCCAGGTTCTGCCTTGAGGGAATGCGGTAGCTCAGGCACCAGCACACGGTGGCATCCGGCCGCTTCGGGCCCAGCACCGCCTTCATGTCCTCGAACCGATGTGCCGGGCGAATCATGATCGCCATCTGCTGAAGTCCTTTCGCCCGTGGCCCACTCGCCTGTGGCCGACGCATAATCCGCGACCAATCTCGCCTACCGCAGCCCCTTGCTGTGGGCCATCGCGATGGCTTCGGTGCGGGAGGACGCGCCCACCTTCCGGAAGATATTCCGCAGGTGGAACTTCACCGTGTTCTCGCTGATGTGCAGTTTCGTGGCGATGGCCCGGTTCCGCTGCCCGGCGGCCAGTAGCTGGAGCACCTCCAGCTCGCGGTCGCCGAGCTTCCATTCGGAGACGTCAGCCATCTGCCGCGCCGGCGGATCGAGGGGAATTGCGACGGCGACATCGGCACCCCAGCCTGGCATCACATCGACCGACATGCGGCCGTTCAGGGCTTCCACGCGGTGACCCAGGCGGGCTATGTTCGGTGACTCTTCCGACAGTTCTCCCGGGCCGTCGTCGCGCACGTTGACCAGCAGGTTCTCGCCGTCGCAATCCCATTGTGTACGGATCCGGTGGACTCCACCCTGGTCCACCATGGCGAGGACGAGGCCCCGGACGATCGCCCGGGCAGCATGGGCCACTTCGCCTGGCAGAGCGCGGCCGTCGACGGGAGGCTCGATGAACTGGACGTCGATGCCGCTGAAGTGCATCAGCGGTTTCAGATCGTCGCGGAGGCGCTGGAATGCCGAGGACACCGGTTCCTCCACCAACTCGGTGGTGCGGTCGTTGAGCGTACGGAGTCCCACCAGGGCCCTGGCGGCGGTTTCGGTTGCCGCCGTGCGGGCGGCTCCATCGGTGAGGGCCGGTGAACGCAGCGCGGCGAGGAGGGTTTCGAGGGTGGTGGAGTGCCGGTCTACGAGTTCGGCCGTCACCCTCACCCGCTCGGCGGAGGCCGCGCGGGATTCAATGAGGTACGACGGCGGTGCATCCGCCACCTTCTCCCGGATGCGCTCCGCCGCCAGTGTCCACAGGTAACGGAGCAGCCGTTCCGCCGGGCCCCGGTCAGCAGGATGCGGCAGGGGCCGGGGATCGGCGAGGACCAGCAGCGCATTGCTCGGTGAGGACAGGGCCAGGACCGGGCGTTTCTTGCCGCCGAGCACCGCCTCGCCGAGCCAGGGCGAGCTGGAGCTGCCGTTACCCGGGATCCCGGCTCCTTCGCCCGCCTCCCCGTCGCCCATGACGCCGTCTTCGGCCAGGGACGACCGAATGTTGTCGAGCTCGGCGATCGAGACGCGGCTGATGATGGCTTCGTCACCGGCCTTCTTTTGGGGCCGGCCGGTGCAGTCTTCGGTGAAGATGATGAGGGCGCTGCTGCCGACATAGGGGAGCGTCGCCTCCCGCAGCTGTGCGGCGATGGTGGCCAGAGTCGCAGTGGACACTGCGGCGATTGCCTGAAGCAGCGGCTGCGCGTGGAGCACGAGCGTGTTCAGGTCCGGCAGCCCGGCGTCCAGCGGGGCAAGGCGACCGGTTTCGGAAGCTTCGAGGGGAAATACCACTTGCCCAGTTTACGGCGTTTCGCAGATTTGCCTACCCCTTTGGGTGGTTAAGACCGTCCGATCATAGCGTTGGACCCACTCAACAGGCGGGTGAGGATGGACAGGTAACAACTTTCCTGAAGGAGGTACCTGCCAATGAGCGTCGTCTCAGAAACCGATCCGGCCGCCCTGGCCGATGTGTCCCGGTCCTTTGACCGCAACCGGAGCCTTGTCCAGGACGAAATCAGCGGTGTGCTCCAGAGCGTCGATCCGGCGCAGGTCGCAGCCCTGGTAACCGAACTGAGGCTGGCTGACAGGATCTTCGTGACCGGAGCGGGGCGAAGCGGCCTCGTCCTGAAAATGGCGGCAATGCGGCTGATGCACCTCGGGCTGACCGTACACGTCGTTGGGGAGATCACCGCGCCCGCCATCCGCTCAGGCGACCTGCTCCTGGCGGCATCCGGCTCCGGCACCACTGCCGGCGTCGTCAAGGCCGCGGAAACTGCCGCCGCCCAGGGTGCAAGGATCGCCGCGTACACCACGAACGCCGGTTCCCCGCTCGCGAAGGCGGCCTCCGCCGTCGTAATCATCCCCGCTGCGCAGAAAACGGACCATGGCTCTAGCCTCTCCCGGCAGTACTCGGGGAGCCTGTTCGAGCAGGTGCTGTTTGCCACCACCGAAGCGGTGTTCCAAAGCCTCTGGGACGAGGACGCCGCAACGCCCGAGGAACTTTGGCAGCGCCACGCGAACCTCGAATAAGCGGCCTTCCGCTGACCCAAGACCACACCCACTGAAACCAGCCTCACCAAAAAGAGAAAGTGAAACACCTATGAAACTGCAAGTCGCCATGGATGTCCTGACCGTTGAAGCCGCCCTGGAGCTCGCCGGGCAGGTCGCCGAATACGTGGACATCATCGAGCTCGGCACCCCGCTGGTGAAGAACGCCGGGCTGTCCGCCGTGACCGCGGTGAAGACCGCGCACCCGGACAAGATCGTCTTCGCCGACCTAAAGACCATGGACGCCGGTGAACTGGAAGCCGACATCGCGTTCAAGGCCGGTGCAGACCTCGTCTCCGTCCTCGGCGGTGCCGATGACTCCACCATCGCTGGTGCGGTCAAGGCAGCGAAGGCCCACAACAAGGGAGTTGTGGTTGACCTGATCGGCGTGCAAGACAAGGTGACCCGGGCCAAGGAAGCCCGTGCGCTGGGTGCTAAGTTCGTCGAGATGCACGCTGGTCTGGATGAGCAGGCCAAGCCGGGCTACAACCTGGACGTGCTGCTCAGCGCCGGCGAGGAAGCGCGCGTGCCGTTCTCCGTGGCCGGTGGCGTAAACCTTTCCACCATCAACGCGGTGCAGCGTGCAGGCGCCGACGTCGCCGTCGTCGGTGGCTCCATCTACAGCGCTGCAGACCCCGCCGTTGCAGCCAAGGAACTGCGCGCAGCGATCATCTAGTTGCTTCGAGTTCGCTCGGAAAACGACAGCGAGCCGGCCGTCGCCCCAAGGCGACGGCCGGCTCGCTGTCGTTGAGGCAGCCTGCGGAGGGCTGACAGAGGCCCCGCGCTTAACGTGCGCTTACTGCCGGCTCGCCGAGGACGGTGTCCAGCAGCCCGTTGCGGAATTTGCCCTCCGGATCGTGCGCCGCTGCCAGCAGGCGGAAATCGGCAAAGCGGGGGTACAGCGACTCCCAGTAGTGGCCGCCGGGCGTGAAGAGCTTGCCCCAGTGGGGTCTGGCTCCAAACGGCCGAAGCACGCCTTCGAGCTGCGGCAGCACCGCCTCCACCTCAGGCTGCAGCGGCTTCCACGTGAAGTGCAGGGCTACGCTCTGCTGGCGGTAGAACGGGCTTAGCCAGAACTCGTCAGCGGCGCCGGTCCGGATCTCAGAGACAAAAAGCAGCGGCGCAATCCTGTCCGCCAGACTCCGGACTGCCTCGAGCGCGGCAGGCGCATGCTGTAGCGGCAGGATGAATTCGCTCTGCAGTTCCTCGCCCTTGCTGGGCGTAAACTCGTGCCGGAAGTGCGGCAGCCGGTCCAGCCAACGCCCGGGCTGATCCAGCTGGATCGTGCAGTTCTCGGCTGACATGCCGGGCAGGGGATGCCGCGGGCGCATGGCAGGCGTGGCGCCAAAGACGTCATTCACGGCGGGCTCCGAGTCCAGCGCCTTGAGCCAGACCTGGCTGATGGAATCGCCGGCGAAGTCAGTGAACAGGCTGACGCTGTAGGCGCTGGAAACCAGCTGGGTGAAGTCCGCCAGCGCCCGCTCCCACGGCAGGTTCTCCAAAACGCGCTGGCGCATCCCGAAGCTCGGCGTAACGGAGAGCTCGAGGCCGGTGATGATGCCCATGGCTCCCAGGCCCACCACGCTTCCCAGGAACTCGTCCCCGTCGGCGCGGGAGAGCGACACCTCCTCACCGGAGGGCCGGACCATGTCAATGCCCACTACCGCTCCGGCCAGGGAGGGATTGTTCACGCCAGAGCCGTGAGTGCCGGTTTGAACTGCTCCTGCTACCGAGATATGGGGAAGCGACGCTAAATTATGGATGGCCAAGCCAGACTCTTCCAGGGCGCGGCACAGGGCACCGTAGCTGACGCCACCGCTGACCTGCACCGTCTGCCGTTCGGGGGTCAGTTCGATACGCTGCGGCAGGGCGTCCAGCAGCACGTGCACGCCGTCAGTGTCCGCCACCCGGTTGAACGAGTGCCGCGAGCCCAGCGCCTTGATCCGGCTGCTGCCTGCTACCAGTTTGGCGAGTTCGGCCACCGATTCTGGCCGCTGCACGTCTGTTGACGCGTAGTCCAGATTTCCTGCCCAGTTCTTCATTGCAGCCTTTCGGTGGAGATGCATCCTTCAACAGTGAGCGCTAACAAAGAACCTGTCAACAACTTCGGGCGCCATCCCCGCAGTGGGAGGTAACATCATCAGCAACAGTCAAGGCAGCAGCCGCCCGGGGCGGCTGGCTTCGCTCGAAACCGTTGAAGTCCGGCAACCGTGAAAGTCCGGAACCGTAAGAGCCCGGGAATCTGAAAGGGGAGCAGTGCGCGCAACCGTCAAGGACGTCGCGCGTCGCGCGGGCGTTTCCCCCAAGACCGTCTCGAACGTGATGAACGGCGTCGTTCCGGTCAGCGGATCCACCAGGCTCAAGGTGGAACAGGCAATGCTCGAGCTGGACTACGTGCCCAACCTCTCCGCCCGCGGCCTCCGCAACGGCAGGTCAGGGGTCATCGCCCTGGCACTGCCCGACCTGGCCACCCCCTACTCCGCCGAAATCGCGCACAATGTAGTGGAAGTTGCCCACGAGCAGGGCTGGAGCGTCCAGATCGAAGAAACCGGATCCGATCCGCAGCGCGAATACGAACTCATGTCCCGGGCTCGGTCCAATCTCGTGGACGGCCTTATCCTCAATCCGGTAGTGCTGGACGAGAGCGCCGTCAAGGTGGGCGTTTCGCTGCCCCCGGTGGTCCTGCTCGGGGAAGTGTCCCAAAAGCTGGCCGACCGCGTGTGGGTGGACAGTGTTGCCGCTGCCCGCGACATGACGTTGGCACTTGCTCGAACCGGACGACGTCGCATAGCGGTCCTCGGAACTGCCGAGGGCAGGAGCTCGGCCGCGGCAGTCCTGCGGACACGCGGCTACCACGCGGCGCTTGATGAGCTCGGCATTGACCGCGACGATTCCCTGCTGATCCCTTGCGAGAAGTGGACGCCGCAGACGGCCGCCGGCGCGCTTGTCTCGTATCTGGATTCGCACCCGCTCCCGGAGGCGCTGTTCTGCTTCACCGACTCCATGGCCATCGGAGCGCTGAGTGTGCTGTGGAAGAGGGGGATCAGCGTTCCGGATGATGTGGCTGTAGCAGGCTTTGACGACATCGCCGACGGCCAATATGCCGTGCCGTCGTTGACCACCGTTGCCTTCGATAAGCGGCGCATAGCCAGTGAGGCGCTGCGGCTGCTGACGGAACGCATGGCAGACCGCACGGGCGGGCAAAGGATGGCCACCGTGGACTACAGAATCGTCGAGCGGGACAGTACCCGCAGCTAAGCCGGGGCGGCACCGCAGCTAGGCGACACTCCCGGTCGAATTGTTGGCGCTAACAATTTCTCCTTGTGCAGTGTTTTACATCGATGTAATGTGGGACCTGCGTCACACCCGGTCATGCTTGTCCCTTCCAGGACGGCCAAACCCAAGGAGTGGTGTGCCACAAGGATTTACTTTCAGCGGACCCATCCAAAGGAGTGACGGGTGAAGCAGTTTGATTCTTTTGCCGGGAAACAAGTGACCCGGCGGCAGTTACTGGCAGGTTCGGCCGTCCTAGGAAGCATGTTCGCGGCAGCCGGCCTCACGGGCTGCGGTGGAAGTGCCAACGCCGCCATGCAGGACATCGACTTCTGGCATCTGCTGTCCGGCGGTGACGGCATCAAGATGCAGGCATTGATCAGCAAGGCGACCGAGGGCAATCCCGGTTTCACCGTTCATCCCACAGTTCTGGCGTGGGGGCCTCCCTACTACACGAAGTTGGCCATGGCCTCCGCCGGCGGCCGTCCCCCGGAACTGGCCATCATGCACGCCAGCCGGGTCCCGGGCTACGCGCCGGGCGGACTCATCGACCCGTGGGACATGTCCCTGCTGGCCGAACATGGCGTGACGCGGCAGAGCTTCGCACCGAGGATCTGGGACAAAAGTCAACAGAATGGCCAGGTTTTCTCCATCGCCCTGGACTCCCATCCCTTCGTGATGTTCTACAACACCGATGTCGCCGATAAAGCCGGAGTTCTCGCCCCGAACGGACAGCTGCAGGCGGCCACTTCGCCGCAGGAGTTCATCGGGATGGCCCGCGAGATGCAGAAAGTGACCAAAGTGCACGGCCTGTCCTTTGGCTACCTGGGCAGCGGGTCCCAGATGTGGCGTCTCTTCTACACGCTTTACAAGCAGCACGGCGTGGACATGGAACTCACTCCAGGGCAACCGATGAAGGCCGACAGAGAGGCGGCGGTCGAGTCCCTACAGTTCATGGCGTCCCTGTTCGACGACACCATCGCAGCCAAGAGCGGGGACATCAGTACGGGCATTGCCGAATTTGCCCGGGGCAGCTCCGGAATGCTCTTCAGCGGGGTCTGGGAACTGCCCACACTCCAAAAGGCAGGTTTGCCGGTCGATGCGGCAACGATCCCCACGCTCTACGGAACCCCCGCGGCCTATGCCGACTCGCATTCCTTCGTCCTGCCCCGCCAGCTGAACGACGACGATGAGAAGCGGCGCAATGTGTACAAATTTGTCAGCGATGTCCTCAAGGGATCGCTGTCCTGGGCCGAGGCCGGGCACATTCCGGCCTTCCAGCCCGTCGTGCAGTCACAGGCCTACCGGCAACTCACGCCGCAGATCCACTACGCCAACGCCGCCGACATCATCACCTATGACCCGGAGTCCTGGTTCAGCGGCTCCGGCTCGGACTGGCAAACGTACTTCGCGGAGAACGTACAGAACGTACTCCTTGGCCGGGACAAGGCAGCCGACGGCTGGGATGCCTTCGTGCACCGTACGAACACCCTTCTTTCCCGGCCGAACCCGGTCTGAGGCCACCCGAGCGACAAAGGAGTCCCTGATGAGTTCCTTAGCAACATCCCAAAGCGCCGCCGGTGAAGAATCATCACGCCTGCACCAGTCCCGTAAGGATCCGACCAACCCGGCATCCTCCACAACAGTCCGGCCCCGTCCACGCCACACCAGGGACAACCTGGCCGGCTGGGGTTTCGCCGCCCCGTTCCTGGCGTTCTTCCTGGTCTTTCTCGTCTGGCCCATCCTTTACGGCCTGTTCATGAGCATGACCGGAAAGTCCCTCACCGGTGCCAACGACAGCCTGATAGGCCTGGCCAACTACGCTGAGGCGCTCGCCGACGCGGACATGTGGCGCTCTCTCGGCAACACCCTGTACTTCACGGTGATCAGCACCGTTCCCCTCGTGCTCGTTGCCCTGGTGATGGCGGCACTGCTTAATGTCGGGCTGCCAGCGCAGTGGCTGTGGCGGCTCTCCTACTTTGCTCCCTACCTGCTCGCCTCGACGGTGGTCTCGCTCTTCTTCACCTGGATGTACAACCCGCAGCTGGGGCTGATCAACGACTCCCTGTCGAAGATCGGGCTGCCCAGGGTGGCCTGGCTGAATGACCCGAATGTGGCCATGTGGGCGATCGTGATTGCCACGCTGTGGTGGACGGTCGGATTCAACTTTCTGTTGTACCTGGCGGCCATGCAGAACATCCCCCACCAGCACTACGAGGCGGCATCCCTTGACGGGGCCGGAGCCTGGCGGCAGTTCTTCTCCATCACCCTGCCGCAGTTGGCGCCGACCACTGTGATGATCGTCCTCCTCCAGATCCTGGCATCACTGAAGATTTTCGATCAGGTGTACCAGATGACGGCGGGCGGCCCCAGCGGCTCCACCCGGCCGGTGGTGCAGTACATCTTCGAAACCGGGTTTACCGGCTACCGGCTGGGCTACTCCGCAGCCGTTTCCTACATTTTCTTCGGGCTGATCGTGATCGTCTCGGTCATGCAGTTCTTCGTCACCCGCCGCAGGAGTGCATAACCATGGCAACCCAGACACTCACCCGCCCCGCTCCGCACACGGCCGCCGTATCGGCGGCCCGAAAGCCCCGCAGGAAGATCACCGTCGGCAAGGCAGCCGTGACCGCGGTCGCCGCGGTCCTGGCAGTCCTGTGGCTCGTTCCCTTCGCCTGGGCCACGGTCACCGCCTTCAAGAGCGAGACCGATGCGGCAGCACCGGAAGTCAGCTGGTTCCCGCCGTCGGGCTTTACCGCGGATGCCTTCGTCAAAGTGTTCCAGGACGGCAACATTCCGCTGTGGACGTGGAATTCGCTCTATACCTCAGGTGCCATCACTGTGATCACGCTGGTCATCTCCGCGCTGGTCGCCTATGCCCTGTCGCGGATCGACTTCCGGGGCAAGAAAGTCCTGATGACGGTGATCATCGCCTCCATCATCATCCCGCCGCCGGTGCTGATGATTCCGCTGTTCTATCAAATGGTCGCCATGCGCATGATCGACACATCGTGGGCGGTCATCCTGCCGCAGGTCATCCATCCGGCCATGGTGTTTGTGCTCAAGAAGTTCTTTGACCAGATCCCGCGTGAACTCGAGGAAGCTGCGGTCATGGACGGCGCCAGCCGGATGAGGGTTTTCCTGCAGATCATCCTGCCGCTCTCCCGGCCGATCCTCGCCGCCGTCGCCATTTTCGTTTTCATCAGCGCATGGAACAACTTCCTCTGGCCCTTCATCTCCACCAGCGACGGGTCCATCCTGACCCTTCCGGTGGGGCTGCAGACGATCAAGAGCGCCTACGGCATCCAATATGCACAGAACATGGCATCCGCACTGCTCGCAGCCCTGCCGCTCATCCTGGTTTTCCTGTTCTTCCAGCGCCAGATCATCAAAGGCGTGGCGACGACGGGACTCGCCGGCACGTGAACCGGCCCCTTCAAGAAACTTCAACGAACTGTTCAACCTAAAGGAGATACCCCGCATGTCCCGCGCACGAATCACCCTGGACCGAGACTTCACCATCGGGGAGGTACCCCGCCGCCTTTTCGGCTCCTTCGTTGAGCACATGGGCCGCTGCGTGTACACCGGCATCTACGAACCGGGGCACCCGGAGGCCGACGACAACGGCTTCCGGCAAGACGTGCTCAAGCTCGTCAAGGAACTCGGAGCCACCGTCATCCGCTACCCCGGTGGGAACTTCGTTTCCGGCTACAACTGGGAAGACGGGGTAGGTCCCCGGGAAAACCGCCCCCGGCGGCTCGACGGCGCCTGGCACACCCTGGAAACCAACGCCTTCGGACTCCACGAGTTCGTGGACTGGTCCCGGCAGGCCGGCACCGAAATCATGGAAGCCGTCAACCTGGGCACCAGGGGAGTGGATGCCGCACGCGAGATCGTGGAGTACGCCAATCATCCGGGCGGAACCCATCTTTCGGACCTGCGCGCTAAGAACGGGCACAAGGACCCGTTCAACATCAAGCTGTGGTGCCTCGGCAATGAAATGGACGGGCCGTGGCAGATCGGCCACAAAACCGCCGACGAGTACGGCCGTCTGGCCCAGGAGGCAGCCAAGGCAATGCGGTTTGTGGATCCTGACATCGAACTCGTGGCCTGCGGAAGCTCCAGCTCCCGCATGCCCACCTTCGGGGCCTGGGAACAGACGGTGCTGACCCACACCTACGACGAAGTCGATTATGTCTCGCTGCATGCCTACTACCAGGAGCATGAGGGCGACGTCGGAAGTTTCCTCGCCAGCGCGGTGGACACCGACTATTTCATCGAATCAGTCATCGCCACCGCTGATGCCGTCCGCGCCAAGGGAAAACACAAGAAGCACATCAACCTGTCCTTTGACGAGTGGAACGTCTGGTACCAGCGCGGCCTCGACACCGAGGACCAGCCCCACCAGGTGGCCAAGGCCGGCTGGCGCGAGCACCCCCGTGTCATCGAGGACAAGTACAACGTGACGGACGCCGTCGTCGTGGGAACCCTGCTCAACTCACTGCTCCGCCACGGCGACCGGGTCAAGATCGCCAACCAGGCACAGCTGGTGAACGTCATCGCCCCGATCTTCAGCGAGGAAAACGGTCCGGCCTGGCGCCAGACCATCTTCCACCCCTTCGCCCGCATGGCTGAGCTGGCGAAAGGGCAGATCCTGCGCCTTTCCGTTGACTCCGACAAGTACGAGAATGCCCGGTTTGGGGGCACCGATCTTGTTGATGTCAGTGCGACCTGGAATGAGGAGACGGGCCGCCTGGCGCTCTTCCTCGCAAACCGCGGGCTGGAGGAAGCTGCAGAGATCGACGTCGCCCTACGGGGTTTTGATGCCCGCGAGGTGCTTCGGGCGGAGGTCCTGGAAATCCCCGAAGAAGGGGACCGCTTCACAGTGAACACCCAGGGCAGCCCGGACAGGGTCGGGCTCAAGCCGCTGGAAGACGCGAAGGCGAGTGGCTCTGAACTCCGTGCCACCCTGCCGGCGCTGTCCTGGGCCGTGATCGAACTGGACGTGGTCAAGAACTGACCATTCGGCGGCAGAGGTGAGAGGACGACGGCGGGAACCTCCCGCCGTCGTCCTCTCACCGCTGCCGCCCTCTCACCCGGTACTGCGGTCCGGCGGCGCGGGCCACGCACGCGCCCCGGAACCTCCCGTCCGGTTGTGGCCATATCGGCAGCGCAGGCCCGAGACTTGGTGGCATGGATGATTCTGCGGCAGTAACAACACAAGACTCAACCGTTGACGATTGGACGCGGGCTCTGGCGGAGTCCGTCGGTTCGCCTGGTGGTGGTGCCGGGACGGGCGTGATGCTCGCCATCGCGGCGTCACTGACGTCCATGGTGGCCGGATATACCGACGCTGACGGGCAGGAGCGCAGCGAGGTCGCCAGCATACAGGCGCGGTCACGTTCTCTCCGGGAAACCGCTCTGCAGCTGGCCGATGACGACGCCTCCGCATCACAGGCCTTCGGCGCCGCATTCCGGCTGGAGCCCGGGCCGGAACGGGAAGAGGCAATACACCGGGCATCCGTGGACGCCGCCAAAGCATCCGCGGTGCTGGGTGAGCGGGCCATCGACGCCATTGGTGACTTGGAGTGGCTGGCTTCCAATGGGAATCCTGCGCTGATTGCCGATATCGTCGTCGCGTTCGGGGCACTGAGGGCGGCGCTGACCGGGGCCCGCACTAACGTGAGCTTCGACCTCGCCTCGCTGAAATCTGCGGGCTCCACCCTCGAGGAGGTTCGGGAACAGCATCCGGCCCTGTGGGCTACGGTCCAGGAGCTCAACGCAGCCCTTGAGCGGATCGATGAAGTAACCTCGCGGATAGATCACCGCGCCGCCCCGACCGATGCCGTCTGACGCGGTGAGAAACGCCGACGGCGGCACGCGTGACGTGAGGTGACCGTCGCCGTTTTCATTGGGACCGCTGCGGAGGGATCCCCAAGGGTCACCCGGGGGATCCCTCGTGCTTCCAACGCTCTCTCACATCCTGACGCCTCACCGCGGACGCTCTCTCACATCCCGACGCCTCACCGCGCACGCTCTCCCAGCACCTGCGCACGTACAGCAAACGCTCCCTCACATGATGTGAACTGCTCCCCGGAAGTTGGACTGAGAAATTCAGTTCCGACTTCCGGGGAGCAGTTTTATGCGTGCACGTAGTTCATTGGCTGAGGCGCAGCGCGAGGCAGCTGTAGCGTTGTTTGAGAAGGGCATCGGCTATCGGGCGGCGGCCCGGTTGCTGGATGCGCCTTGGGTACCGGTCAGGGCACTGTATGGGCGGTGGAGGATTCATGGGCAAGGAGTGCTGGTGAGCAGGCCTGCGAAGTCCTACTCTTTCGAGTTCAAGCTGGCCTTGGTGCAGCGGTTCCTCGCGGGCGAGTCCGGCCCGGAGTTGGCGGTGGAGGCCGGTTTGGCTTCCCGTGAGCTGCTGCAAAAGTGGGTCCGGGCGTATCGAATGGACGGTGAGGACGGGTTGCGGCCAAAGCCCAAGGGCAGGCCGCGGAAACCCGATTCCCCGCCGACTGGGGAGCTGCCGGAGCTTGAGCGGTTGCGGCGGGAGAACGAGCGGCTGCGCGCTGAGGTGGCGTACCTGGGAAAACTGCGGGCCTTGAGGGAACAGGGACGACGGTAAGGGTTCAGGCCGTCGTTTCCCTCAAGGCTGACTATCCCCTTGCTGTCCTGTTGGACGTCGCCGGGCTGGCCAGATCCACGTTTTTCTATCACCAGCTCCGGCTCCAGGCGCCGGACCCGAAAGAGAAGCTCAAAGCGGCGATCACGGAGATCTTTGAAACGAACCATGGCCGGTACGGGCACCGCCGGGTCCACACGGAGCTACTCAAGCACGGGTGGACGGTCGCGAAGAAGACCGTGCTGAAGCTAATGGAGGCCCTTGGGTTGGCCTGCAAGGTCCGGCGCAGGAAGCGCTACAACTCCTACCAGGGCGAACAGGGCGCGGTAGCGCCCAACGTGCTGAACCGGGAGTTCGAGGCTGATGCGCCGAACCGGAAGTGGGTTACGGATGTGACGGAGTTCAGCGTCGGCGGCGGGAAGCTCTACCTCTCACCGGTGATGGACCTCTTTGACCGGCAGATCATTTCTTACTCGCTGGGCTTATCCCCGAACCTGGCGCTCACCAACGATTCCCTGCGTGAGGCCCTGACCTGTCTGCAGCCCGGTCAGCAGCCGCTGGTGCACTCGGACCAAGGTTTCCAATACCGTCACGCGTCCTGGCGCACCCTCATCCAGAACGCCGGCGCGGTCCAATCCATGTCCCGCAAGGGCAATTGCTACGACAACGCCGTCATGGAGAACTTCTTCGGCCACCTCAAGGAAGAACTCTTCCACCGCGTCCGATTCCTCAACACCGACGCACTGGCAGCTGCAATAGAGGAATACATCCACTGGTACAACAACAAAAGAATCTCCACAAAGCTCAAGGGCCTGGGCCCGGTGCAATACCGGGCCCAGACCCTTGCAGCCTAGAATCCCATTTAGCCAGTCCAACTATCGGGGACCAGTTCACATCCTGCCGTCCAATACCGGACGCTCTCTCACATCCTGCCGTCCAATACGGGACGCTCTCTCACATGCTGCCGTTCAAGCGGCTTTCGCTACGCCGATCATAGGCATAACCGTTTAAGTTGGCCGGTTTAAACAGTTTTACAGGTCCTAGGGCGGAGGGGAGAGTGGGATATGAGACCTCCGACAACGTGGACGGAGGCAGATGTGAAAGGTCATCGTGTCAGCGACTTCCCTCAAACCCTATGTAGTTACCCTCGGCACGGCCGGCGGACCCCGATGGTGGAGCGGCGCCAATGCAGGCAAACGTTCCGGCATCGCCACAGCCGTTGTGGTCGGGAAAGCCGTTTACCTGGTGGATGCCGGAAGCGGTGTTGGAAATCAGCTCATGAAGGCCGGCTTCTCCGTGGCCGACCTGCGCGGCATCTTCCTCACTCACCTGCACTCGGACCACTGCATCGACCTGGCCGGCTTGGCCATCTTCGGGCTGTTCACCCTAAGGCCCGGCCAGGCGCCCATCAGGATCATCGGACCGGGCGACCGCGGTGATCTGCCGCCGGTTTCGCCCCGCGCCGCCGTTTCGCCGACACCGATTTTCGCCGAGCAGCCGACGCCTGGAACCACGGCGATGTTTGAGCATCTGATGCGCGCCTACGGAACCGATCTTAATGACCGGATCATCGACGCGCTGCGGCCGTCCCCGCTGGATCACTTCATCGCCTCGGACATCGAGCTTCCAACTGGCCTCGGATATGACCCCAATTCAAATCCGACACCGGAAGGGATGGTTCCCTTCGAAATCTATCGTGATGAGCTGGTGACGGTGACCGCCATTTTGGTGCAGCATCCGCCGGTTGCCCCCGCTTTCGCCTTCCGGTTCGACACCGCCGAAGGATCCGTAACCATCTCCGGGGACACTGCCCCCTGCGAGAATCTGGTCACACTGGCCCGCGGCACGGATCTGCTGCTCCACGAGGCCATCGACTTCGAGTGGGTTTCCCGTGCCTACGGCAATGTGGCAACTGAAGAAGCACAGGCCTCCATGGACCACCACCGCCGTTCGCACACCTCTGTTCAGGATGCGATCGTGCTGGCTGAAAAAGCTGGCGCTGCACGGCTGGCGCTCCACCACCTGGTGCCCGGCACCACCCCGAAGTCCGTGTGGGTTTCCAAGGCCGAAGAATTCTCCGGCACTTTCCTGGTTCCCGACGACCTCGATGTAATTCCTTTCTCCCCTGCTGCCCGCAACGACGCGGCCAGTGTTACCAGCACTAAGATGGAAATGGCTACCTCCCTATGAAAACACGCGCAGAAATGCCCTCATCGACCGGACAGCAGGCTCAGGAGTCCCTTAAAGAAACGGGCTTCAACACCCCGCAGATGCGGCGGATTCTCGCCTCATCGTTCATTGGAAGCGCAATAGAGTTTTACGACTTCATCCTCTATGCCACAGCTGCTTCGTTAGTCTTCAACAAAGTCTTCTTCGCCAGCCTCGATCCGGCTGTGGCCATTTTCGCCTCGTTTTCCACCCTGGCTGTCGGATACCTGGCCCGCCCCATTGGTGGCGTAGTGTTCGGCCACTTCGGTGACAAACTCGGCCGCAAGGGCGTTCTCATCACCTCGATGCTCATGATGGGTATAGCCACCACGCTGATCGGGCTCCTGCCTACGACCGCGCAGGTGGGCATGTTGGCTCCTATCGCGCTGATCGTGCTGCGCATCGTGCAGGGCTTGGCCGTCGGGGGAGAGTGGGGCGGGGCCATGCTCATGGCACTGGAACATTCTCCCAAGGAGCGCCGCGGTTTCGCAGCGAGCTTCGCGAACATGGGCGGGCCGGCTGGCGCGGTACTGGCCACGCTCGCCGTCTCCGCAGTATCCGTGCTGCCCGGCGACCAGTTCCTCAGCTGGGGTTGGCGCATTCCATTCCTCATCAGCATCGTCCTGATCGCCATCGGCTTAGTGATCCGGCTCAAGGTCGCCGAATCCCCGCTATTCCTGGCACTGGAAAACAAGGCCGAGGAAAAGAAGATTCCGCTCATGGAGGTCCTCACCAGGTACCCGATGAGCGTTATCAAGGGCACGCTCGTGGGCATGAGCTCGTACACTGTGCAGGGCCTCATGACGGTCTGGGCCATCTCGTTCGTAGTGGAGAACGTCGGTATGGACCGCACCGGGGTACTGAACGTCAAGGCGGTCGGCGCGGCCCTGACCGTGGTGGGTATCTGGTTTGCCGCGCGCTACAGTGACAAACTCGGCCGCCGGCCCGTGATGTTCGCGGGCATCATCGCTGGCGCCGTCCTTGCCCTGCCCATGATGTGGATGCTGGAACTCGGTGAACTCTGGTTGTTCGCCATTGCGCTTTTCGTGGCCAACGGCGTCATCCAGGCAGCAATCTTCGGGCCGTTTGGGGCATTCTCAGCCGAACTGTTCCCCACCCGGATCCGTTACACAGGCGCCTCCTTGGTCTACCAGCTCTCCTCGACCCTGGGCGCCGGCTTCACACCCATGATTGTTAGCGGGCTGGTGCTCGCAACTGGCGGATCGCTCTGGCTTACGGGTGTTGTTTGGGCGGCAAGCTTTGTGGTTGCCGGCCTGTGCCTGCTCACCGTCAAGGAAGGCAAGAACCAGGACCTCTCAGCCGAGGACATCTAAGCGTCAGTCACAGGATGATGCGGGAGTCGGGCAGCCCTTCGGTTGGCCGACTCCCTTTCCTTTCTGACCCCAGCTTCTACGCAGAATTCGATGAACGCCCGCAGACGGAGACTGAGCCGGTCAGACGGGATATAGGCGACGCAGATGTCGCTGTGACCCACATTGTCCTCGATCTCCAGCGCCACCAGCGGAAGGCCGTCATAGCTCAGATCCACGGGTGGCCGCTGGACCAGCACCGTATAGCCAAGGCCACGCGCCACCATGCCACGGACGGCCTCAAGGCTGCTGGACTTCCACGCGATTTTTGGCTCCAAACCGGACATGCGCAGATTGACCAGCTGGTTTTCACGTACCGAGGGAATGTCGAGGGAAACGAAGTCCTCGTCAGCCAGCTCCCTGAGGTGCACGCTCTTCCGCTGGGCCGCCCAGTGGTCCCCGGCTACCAGCACATACGGCCTGCCGCCCATGACTGTTGTGGATCCGACGCCGGGAATCAGATGCCGCGTGTGTGTCAACACTGCATCCAGATAGCCATTCAGCATGCGTTCCTGAAGTTCCGCCCCATCTCCCTCAACCAGGGTCACGTCCAGGCCCGGGTTCGCCTTCACGAAACCATGGCCAACTTCCGGGAGCCAAAACGCCGACAGGCCGGTGTAGCAACCGATCACCAAGGGCCCCACCAGCCCTTGCTGCCGTTCGATAACCCGCCCCTGAACCTCTTCCGCATGACGCACCAAAGCCTGGGCGTCACGTAGAAAATAGGACCCGACGGCGGTCAGCACGACTCCGCGTGCCCGGTGACGAACCACTAACTGGGAACCGACTACACGCTCCAGCTCCGTTATCGCCTGGGACATGGCAGCCTGAGAAATATGGGAGGCGGCCGCCGCGGCAGAGATCGACCCCTGATTGGCGACGGCCACAAAATACTGCAACTGCTTGAGCGTGTAGTCGAGCACTTACCCAGCGTAGGGGATGGGCGTCCGGAGAACGACGGCGGCGGGCACACGGCCGCGGCGCTCGCCGCTCTGCAGGAGGTGAGAGAGCGTTGGCGGGGGTTACAGGACCTTGCGGATGGTTTCTTCGAAGCTCGTGACGTGGTGCAGGGCCAGCTCGCCGGCTTTGTCCGCGTCACCCTCTGCAACAGCCTTCAGCAGGTCCACGTGCTCAGTGATGTGGCCGCTGACCGACGGTACCTTGTCCAGGACCAGGCACCAGATGCGGGTTGCCAGGTTGTCGTAGCGGATCAGGGTGTCCTCCAGGTGCGGGTTGGCGGCCGCACGGTAAATCAGGCGGTGCACGGTGAGGTCATACCGCATCAGCTCCCGCGACTCGGCGGGGTCCGGTGCCAGCCCCGCAATCGTGTCCGCGACGTCCAGTAGCTCCTTGCGCATGGAAGCGCTTGCCCGTGTTGCGGCACGGCGCGCCGCCAGCGGTTCGAGCAGTTCCCGGATTTCTGAGACGTCGGCCAACTCTGTGAAGTCAACCGTGGTGGCGAAGGTTCCCCGGCGTGGATAGGAAACCACCAGGTGGTCCACCTCCAGCCGCTTGATAGCCTCGCGGACAGGCGTCCGGCTGAAGCCCAGCTCTACCGCCAGTTGCCCGTCGTTAATGGGTTCACCCGGGCGGATGTCGAGCATGATCAGCTTGTCGCGCAGCTGCCGGTAGGCAGCCTCCGCTTGGGAGGGTGCTTCTTCCTCGGCGGGAAGCAGAGCGGCTATTGCATTCATGGCGGGCTCCAATCCTGTGACCAAACGGAAGACTGAACTTCACTTTGCTTCCGGCTATTGACGCGGTTGTGATTCCAATCATACCATTGACCTCACACTGATATATCAGTCAAAGTCAAAAAGGTATTTCAAAGGAGCACCCGTGGTTGAGCAGTTGAACGAGCGACTTTCCGCAGTCGATCCCGAGATCCAGCAGGCAGTTGACCGCGAGCTGGTTCGCCAGCAGTCCACCCTGGAGATGATCGCCTCGGAGAACTTCGCTCCGTCCGCCGTCATGGAGGCGCAGGGCTCGGTCCTCACCAACAAGTACGCCGAGGGCTACCCCGGCAAGCGCTACTACGGCGGCTGCGAACACGTTGATGTGGTCGAACAGCTCGCCATTGACCGCGTGAAAGCACTCTTCGGCGCCGAATTCGCCAACGTCCAGCCGCACTCCGGCGCCCAGGCCAACGCCGCCGCAATGTTCGCACTGCTGAACCCCGGCGACACCATCATGGGCCTGGACCTGGCCCACGGCGGCCACCTCACCCACGGCATGCGCATCAACTTCTCCGGCAAGCTCTACAACGTGGTCCCCTACCGGGTCCGTGAATCCGACTTCCGCGTGGACATGGCTGAGGTCGAGGCCCTGGCCCTGGAGCACAAGCCGAAGCTGATCGTCGCCGGCTGGTCCGCCTACTCCCGCCAGCTCGATTTTGCCGAGTTCCGCCGGATCGCGGACCTCGTGGGCGCCTACCTCATGGTGGACATGGCCCACTTCGCCGGCCTGGTCGCTGCAGGGCTGCACCCCAACCCCGTGCCGTACGCCGATGTCGTCACCACCACCACCCACAAGACCTTGGGCGGACCGCGCGGCGGAGTCATCCTCGCCAAGGAGCAGTACGCCAAGAAGATCAACAGCGCCGTCTTCCCGGGCCAGCAGGGCGGCCCGCTGGAGCACGTCATCGCCGCCAAGGCCGTGGCCTTCAAGCTCGCCGGCAGCCCCGAATTCAAGGAACGCCAGGAACGCGTCCTGCAGGGTGCCAAGCTGCTCGCCGACCGCTTCCTGCAGCCCGACGTCGAGGCCGCCGGCATCACCGTAGTCAACGGCGGCACGGACGTGCACCTGGTCCTGGTGGACCTGCGGAACTCCGAACTGGACGGCCAGCAGGCAGAGGACACGCTGCACAAGATCGGCATCACGGTCAACCGCAATGCTGTTCCGTTCGACCCGCGCCCGCCGATGGTTTCCTCCGGCCTCCGGATCGGCACCCCGGCCCTCGCCACCCGCGGCTTCGGCGCCACGGAATTCACCGAGGTAGCAGACATCATCGCGACGGCGCTCGTCGCCGCCGCCGGTGCCGGCACCCTCGATGACGCCACCGCCGTCGAACTCCGTGCCCGCGTGACCGCTCTCGCCGACCAGTTCCCCCTCTACCCCCACCTGAACGGTGAAGCCGAGACGGCCGAGCTCAGCGAACTCGATGCAGCAATGATTGGAGCAGCCCAGTGAGCACCCACCATCTTCCGGAACACCCGGACTTCCTGTGGCGCAACCCGGAGCCCAAGTCCTCCTACGACGCTGTGATCGTCGGCGGCGGCGGGCACGGCCTGGCTACGGCTTACTTCCTCGCCAAGAACCACGGCATGACCAACATCGCCGTCCTGGAAAAGGGCTGGCTGGCCGGCGGCAACATGGCCCGCAACACCACCATCATCCGTTCCAACTACCTCTGGGACGAGAGCGCCGCCATCTACGAGCACGCCCTGAAGCTCTGGGAGATCCTGCCCGAGGAGCTGGAGTACGACTTCCTCTTCAGCCAGCGCGGTGTGATGAACCTGGCCCACACCCTCGGCGACGTCCGCGAGAGCATCCGCCGCGTGGGTGCGAACAAGCTCAACGGTGTCGACGCCGAATGGCTGGAACCGGAGCAGGTCAAGGAACTCTGCCCCATCCTGAACATCAGCGACAACATCCGCTACCCCGTCATGGGCGCGACCTACCAGCCGCGCGCCGGCATCGCCAAGCACGACCACGTCGCCTGGGCCTTCGCCCGCAAGTGCGACGAAATGGGCGTGGACATCATCCAGAACTGCGAAGTCACTGGCTTCCTCAAGGACGGCGAGCGCGTGGTGGGCGTCAAGACTAACCGCGGCACCATCAACACCGAAAAGGTGGGCCTCTGCGCCGCCGGGCACAGCTCGGTCCTGGCCGAGATGGCCGGGTTCCGCCTCCCCATCCAGTCCCACCCGCTGCAGGCACTAGTGTCCGAACTGCACGAGCCGGTCCACCCGACGGTCGTGATGTCCAACCACGTGCACGTCTACGTCTCCCAGGCGCACAAGGGCGAGCTGGTCATGGGCGCCGGCGTGGACTCCTACAACGGCTACGGCCAGCGCGGGTCCTTCCACGTGATCGAGCACCAGATGGCGGCCGCCGTCGAACTGTTCCCCATCTTCGCCCGGGCACACGTGCTGCGGACCTGGGGCGGCATCGTGGACACCACGCTGGACGCCTCGCCCATCGTGGGACTTACCCCCGTGGAGAACATGTTCGTCAACTGCGGCTGGGGAACCGGCGGCTTCAAGGGCACTCCCGCTGCCGGACTGACCTTCGCGCACACCATCGCTACGGGTGCACCGCACAAGCTCAACAAGCCGTTTGCCCTGGAGCGCTTTGAAACCGGGGCCCTGATCGACGAGCACGGCGCTGCCGCCGTCGCCCACTAGCCACGGTCCACAAGAAAGAAGACGCACATGCTGCTTATCTCCTGCCCCAACTGCGGCCCGCGGGACGAAACCGAATTCCACTACGGCGGACAGGCCCACGTGGCCTACCCGGACAACCCGAACGAGCTGAATGACCGGGAATGGGCCGAGTACCTGTTCTACCGTGAGAACACCAAGGGCACCTTCGCCGAGCGGTGGGTGCACAGCACCGGCTGCCGCCAGTGGTTCAACATGCTCCGCGACACGGTCACCTACGACATCCAGGCCGTCTACCCCATGGGCACCTCCCGGCCGGACGCAGCCGGCAAGGTAACCGCGGAAACCGGAACTGCCAGCACCGCCGCTGACAGCACCACCACCGGGGACGACGCGCCCAGCATTTCTGGTACCAGCCTCGCCCCGGCCGCTTCAACAGCCAGCACCACCGCCCCGAAGGGAGCAACCAAATGACTTCCCAGAACGCGCGCCTCAGCACCGGCGGACGCATCGACCGCAGCATCTCCTGGCGCTTCACGGTGGACGGCGAGGAATTCACCGGACACCCGGGTGACACGCTGGCCTCTGCGCTGCTCGCCAACGGCCGGGTCGCCGTCGGTAACTCGCTGTACGAGGACCGTCCCCGCGGCATCATGGCCGCCGGGGTGGAAGAGCCCAACGCCCTGGTCCGGATCGAGGCCCGCTTCCCGGGCGATGTGGCAGAGTCCATGCTTCCCGCCACCACCGTTTCACTGGTGGACGGCCTGAAGGCTGACCTGCTGAACGGGCTGGGCCGGCTGGACCCGGCCGAGGACAAGGCGGAGTACGACAAGAAGTACGTCCACACCGATGTCCTGGTGATCGGTGGCGGCCCCGCGGGCCTGGCCGCTGCCCGCGAAGCAGTCCGCACCGGCGCCCGGGTCATCCTGATGGACGACCAGCCGGAACTGGGCGGATCGCTGCTGTCCGGATCCACCGCGCCCGAACTGGCGGACACCATCGAGGGCAAGCCCGCCCTGGAATGGGTGGCTGATGTCGAGGCCGAGCTCGTCTCCGCCGCCGAATGCACGGTGCTTAACCGCACCACGGCATTCGGCGCCTACGACGCCAACTACGTCATCGCCGTCCAGAACCGCACCGACCACCTCTCCAGCCCCGCCGCCGCCGGCGTCTCCCGCCAGCGGATCTGGCACGTCCGTGCCAAGCAGGTTGTCCTCGCCCCCGGCGCCCACGAGCGGCCCCTGGTGTTCGAGAACAACGACCGCCCCGGCGTCATGCTCGCCTCGGCAGTCCGCAGCTACCTCAACCGCTACGCGGTGGCCGCCGGGCAGCGCGTCGTCATCAGCACCACCAACGACAGCGCCTACGCCCTGGCCGCGGACCTCCGCGCCGCCGGCGTCAAGGTCGCCGCCGTCGTGGACGCCCGTCCCGCTCTGACCCCGGTGGCTGCCGCCGCCGTCGAAGCCGGTACCCGCGTGCTGATCGGCAGCGCGGTGGCCAACACCGCTTCCGGA
Organism: Arthrobacter sp. D1-17; assembly: GCF_054130535.1. Classification (NCBI taxonomy): domain Bacteria; kingdom Bacillati; phylum Actinomycetota; class Actinomycetes; order Micrococcales; family Micrococcaceae; genus Arthrobacter; species Arthrobacter sp. D1-17. The sequence goes on from NZ_CP096382.1 coordinate 604,652, forward strand.
ACAGAAACAGATGGCCGGCTGAACAGCGTCACCGTGCGCAGCATCAACAATGACGGCGAACTCACCTCCGGCATCGAAGAGATCACCTGCGACCTGCTGGCAGTGTCCGGCGGCTGGAGCCCGCTGGTCCACCTGCACTCGCAGCGGCAGGGCAGGCTGCGCTGGGACGAGGAACTGGCGGCTTTCGTGCCGGCCACCGTCGTCCCGAACCAGCAGACCATCGGCTCGGGCCGCGGCAGCTTCGAACTCGCGGACTGCCTCGCCGAAGGTATCTCGGCCGGAGCTTCGGCGGCCATCGCGGCCGGCTTCGAGTCCGCCGTCGAGCCCTCCGCCCTGGCGGAGCCGAAGGCATCGGGCCCGACCCGCCAGCTGTGGCTGGTTCCGGGCCAGGGCGGCACCCCTGACGACTGGCACAACCACTTCGTCGACTTCCAGCGCGACCAGTCCGTGGCAGACGTCCTGCGTTCAACGGGCGCAGGCATGCGCTCGGTGGAGCACATCAAGCGCTACACCTCCATCAGCACCGCCAACGACCAGGGCAAGACCTCCGGCGTCAACGCGATCGGCGTCATTGCCGCTGCGCTCCGCACAGCCGGCGAAGCAGCCCGGGGGATCGGCGACATCGGCACCACCACCTACCGCGCACCGTTTGCCCCCGTCGCCTTCGCAGCGCTGGCCGGACGCCAACGCGGCGAACTGTTCGACCCCGCCCGCGTCACCTCGATCCACCCGTGGCACGTCGCCCAGGGCGCACTGTTCGAGGATGTCGGGCAGTGGAAGCGCCCCTGGTACTACCCGCAGAACGGGGAGGACATGGATGAAGCGGTGCTCCGCGAGTGCGCCGCCGTCCGCGAGTCCGTTGGGTTCATGGACGCCACGACCCTCGGCAAGATCGAAATCCGTGGCAAGGACGCCGGTGAGTTCCTCAACCGGATCTACACCAACGCGTTCAAGAAGCTTGCCCCGGGTTCCGCCCGCTACGGCGTCATGTGCTTTCCGGACGGCATGATCTTCGACGACGGCGTGACCCTCCGTCTCGACGAGGACCGCTACTTCATGACCACCACCACCGGCGGCGCGGCCAAGGTGCTGGACTGGCTGGAGGAATGGCTGCAGACCGAATGGCCGGAACTCGATGTGCACTGCACCTCGGTGACCGAACAGTGGAGCACCATCGCCGTCGTCGGGCCCAAGTCCCGTGAGGTGATCGCCAAGGTTGCCCCCGAACTCGCCGCCAACGGCGGCTTGGATGCCGAGGCCTTCCCGTTCATGACCTTCCGTGAAACCACCCTCGCCTCCGGCGTGCGGGCGCGGATCTGCCGCATCTCGTTCTCCGGTGAACTCGCCTACGAGATCAACGTGCCGTCCTGGTACGGGCTGAACACCTGGGAAGCCGTGGCCGCCGCGGGCGCCGAATTCAACATCACCCCGTACGGCACCGAAACCATGCACGTGCTCCGCGCCGAGAAGGGCTACCCGATCGTCGGTCAGGACACGGACGGCACGGTCACCCCGCAGGACGCCGGCATGGAATGGATCGTCTCCAAGGCCAAGGACTTCATCGGCAAGCGCTCCTACGCCCGGACAGACGCCCAGCGCGAAGACCGGAAGCACCTGGTCAGCGTCCTGCCCGTGGACGGCGGCCTGCGGTTGCCGGAAGGCACCCAGCTGGTGGAAAAGGGCATCCCGGTGAACCCGGCCTACGGCCCCGTGCCCATGCAGGGCTTCGTCACCTCGAGCTACCACAGCGCCGCACTCGGCAGGTCGTTCGGGCTGGCCCTGATCAAGAACGGCCGGAACCGCATCGGGGAGACCCTCGTGGCCGCCGCCGGCGATCAGCTCGTCGACGTCGTTGTCGCAGAAACCGTACTTTTTGACCCCGAAGGGACCCGCAAAGATGGCTAACACCGCAGCTTTCACAGGCATCAATGGACTCCGGGAAATCCGCCGCAGCCCGGCCTCACACCTGGCCGAAGCATTCGAAACCGGCTCCATTCCGGGAACCGTGGAGCTGAAAGAGGGCCAGTTCCAGACCATGGCCGGGGTCCGTGTAGATCCCAGCTCAGAGGCGGGGGCACGGATCGCGTCCGTCGCCGGCGGCCTGCCGGTGCGGTGCGGCGAGGTCCGCGGCACGGACGACGTCAGTGTCCTGTGGCTGGGCCCGCAGGAGTTCCTCATCGTGGCTCCGGAAGAAGCCCACGACTCCCTGGGCGGAGACCTGATCGGCTCCCTCCTGGCAGCCCTGGGCGACGCCCCGGGGCAGGTAGTGGACCTGTCCGCCAACCGCACCACGTTCGAGCTGTCCGGCCCGCGGGCCAAGGCAGTGCTGGAGAAGGGCTGCTCCCTTGACCTGCACCCCCGCAGCTTCACGGCCGGGACTGCCCTGAACACCGAGGTCGGCAACATCCCGGTGGTCCTGTTCAAGACCGGGGAGGAAAGCTTCCGCCTGTTCCCCCGCGCCTCCTTTGCCGACTTCCTGGGCCGCTGGCTCCTGGACGCCATGAGGGAGTTCGCTTCCCCCGAGGTGCCCTGATGGCGCTCAGCGCCCTCGATCTGTTCTCTGTTGGCATCGGGCCGTCGTCGTCACACACGGTCGGCCCGATGCGGGCAGCAAAACAGTTCGCCGACGGACTGAAGGGGGCCGGACTCCTGAGCTCCACTGTCCGTGTCCAGGCAGAGCTCTTCGGCTCGCTTGGGGCCACCGGCCGGGGCCACGGATCGGACAAGGCCGTAGTGCTGGGGCTGCAGGGCCTGGAGCCGGAGACCGTTGACACGTCCACCGCAGATGACCAGGTGGCTGCCGCCGCCCTGGACGCTGAACTCCGGATCGCCGGGGACCACCGGGTGGACTTCAACTGGGACGAGGACGTGGTGCTGCACCGCCGCAAGTCGCTGCCCGCACACCCGAACGGCATGACCTTCCGGGCGCTGGACCACAGGGGAGCGGTGCTGAGCGAACGGAGCTTTTACTCCATCGGCGGCGGCTTCGTCGTCGACGGCGACGCGGAAGGCGCCGACAGGATCGTGGCGGATGACACCGTGCTCCCGTACCCGTTCAGCAGCGCTGACGAACTCCTGGAGATCTGCCGCCGCGAAGGCATGTCGATCTCCGACGTGATGCTGGCTAACGAGCTGGTGTGGCGCAGTGAAGCGGAGCTCCGGGGGGAACTGCTGAAGCTGTGGGCCGTCATGCGCGAATGCGTGGACAACGGCTGCTCCGCCGAAGGAATCCTTCCCGGCGGGTTGAAGGTGAAGCGCCGGGCGCCGCAGCTCTTCCGGACCCTGACGGCGGACACCGGCGTTACCGATCCGCTCCGGGCGATGGAGTGGGTGAACCTGTTCGCGCTGGCCGTGAACGAGGAGAACGCGGCCGGTGGCCGCATCGTCACCGCCCCCACCAACGGTGCGGCCGGAATCGTCCCGGCCGTCCTGCACTACTACGCGAAGTTTGTACCGGGAGCGAACGACGACGGTGTGGTGCGCTTCCTGCTGGCGGCAGCCGCCGTCGGAATTCTGTTCAAGATCAACGCCTCCATCTCCGGCGCCGAGGTGGGTTGCCAGGGCGAGGTCGGTTCGGCCTGTTCCATGGCCGCTGCCGGGCTGTGCGAGGTGCTGGGCGGCACGCCCGAGCAGGTTGAGAATGCTGCCGAGGTGGGGATCGAACACAACCTCGGGCTGACCTGCGACCCGGTGGGCGGCCTGGTGCAGATCCCGTGCATCGAGCGGAACGCGATCGCCAGCGTCAAGGCCATCAACGCCGCCCGCCTCGCGCTGCACGGGGACGGCAGCCACAAGGTCTCGCTGGACAAAGCCATCAAAACCATGCGTGAAACAGGAGCTGACATGAAAACCAAGTACAAGGAGACGTCCCGCGGGGGCCTCGCCGTGAATGTGATCGAGTGCTGAGCCATGACTGCCATACAGACTGAATCCTTCTCCGGCCAGCCCGTGACCACCGTCGAGCATGTCCTGACCCTGGACTGCCGGGAGTCCCCGGGCATCGTCCACGCGGTCTCCGGCTTCCTGCTGGAACACGGCTGCGACATCATCGATAACCAGCAGTTCGGCGAACGCTCCGAAGGCCATTTCTTCATGCGGGTGCATTTTGCGTCCGACGGCGATGCCTCCACTGCTGACACCTTGCGGGCCGCCTTTGCCCCAGTAGCGGAACGCTTTGGGATGAGCTGGCGGCTTGAGCCGCACGGCGCCAAGCGCCGGGTGCTGATCATGGTCTCCAAGTTCGGGCACTGCCTCAACGACCTGCTGTTCCGCGCCAGGATCGGCGAACTGCCGGTGGACGTGGCGGCCGTGGTCTCCAACCACACGGACCACCAGGCGCTGGTGGAATGGCACGGCATCCCGTTCTTCCACGTGCCCGTCACCCCCGACACCAAGCCCGAAGCCGAGGCCCGGCTGCTGGAGCTCGTGGATGAGCTGGACGTCGAGCTCGTGGTGCTGGCCCGCTACATGCAGGTCCTCAGCGACAACCTCACCCGGAAACTCGAAGGGCGGGCCATCAACATCCACCACTCGTTCCTGCCGAGCTTCAAGGGCGCGAAGCCGTACCACCAGGCCTACGCCCGGGGTGTGAAGACCGTGGGCGCCACCGCGCACTACGTCAACGCCGAGCTCGACGAGGGACCCATCATCTCCCAGCAGACGGTGGAGGTGGACCACACCTATGGCCCCGAGGACCTCGTGGCCGCCGGGCGCGACACCGAATGCAAGGCCCTCAGCAACGCTGTCCGCTGGCACTGCGAAGGCCGGGTCATCCTCCGCGGCAACAGGACAGTGGTGCTCCGCTAACCCGGACGCTCTCTCACCTCCTGCCGTAAAAACCGGGACGCTCTCTCACAGTGTGGGGGAGCGTTCCGTTTTTTCCAGCGAAAGGTGCGAGAGCGTTTCAAGGTGCCAGCTACAGGGCGGCCAGCCGGGTCGCCAGATGCAGAGCCACGAGCCTGCCCGTGCCCCGTGGATCCCCGCCGCACAACTCAAAGATCCGCTGCAGCCGGTGATGCATCGACTGCCGCTCCACGTGCAGTTCCCTGGCGGCCTGGGCGGTGTTGCAGCCGGAATCCAGCCACGTTGCAAGGGTGGCCAGCAGTTGGGAGTTCCGGCGCTCGTCGTGCTCCAGAACGGGACCCAGCTGCTGACGCACATAGGCCTGCCGCGCGGCCTGGTCCAGGTGCTGCGCCGCCAACCGCTCCACGGCGAGCTCTTCGACGTCGACCACCAGTCCTGCGGCCGGCGTAACCGCATGTTCGGCGGCACCAGGGGACACGCCTCCGGCGAGGTCGAGCGCGCACCTGGCCTCGGCGAGTGACCACGGTGCGTCCTTGATCCCGGCCGCGAGCGGGCCTACGGCCGTCATCGTTCCGGTCTCGACGGGAAGTCCGCGAAGGGCGTCCACGAGGTCTGCACGGGCCGAAGCCTCCTTGCCATGAGGCAGAACGGAAAGGGCAAGGAGCTCGGAATTGTCCACGTAGCTGGCACTTGGCAGCCCCGATTTTTTCAGGATTTTGTCCATAGCCGCGCGCAGCTGTTGCGAGGTGGACGTCCGAACCGCCACCGCCACCACCGTCGCTGAGGGCTGGATCCCGGCGGCGGGCGCCAACTGCTGAAGCCGCCAGGGCTGGCTGCCGGAGCTGACCGCGCGCAGCAAAGCGGTGCCGGCCACTTCTTTCAACCCCGGGGGCATCCGCTGGAGCAGTGCCAGGGACAGAATGTCAACGCAGCGCCCTCCTGCAACGCGGGCCAGGTTGACATCGCCGTGCGGAGGGACGCTGATGGCCAGTCGCGCTGACGGCACGCCTCGGACAGGGACATCGATGTTGATCAGCGTCCCGTCACCTGCTGCCCCGCCGGCATGCGCTCCAACGGCATCTCCGCCGGGGGCCAGGGCACTCCCAAGCATCACGCCGGACACGGTCATCAGCTCCAGGCCCGCGTCAATGATGCCGGCGAGTACGGCAAGCATCTGGTCCAGGCTGCTGCCATGGGCGAGTTCCACCGCCATGGCGTGGCTGGCCTCGTCGGCACGGCGCAGGTGCGCCACTGATTCGCTGACCAGCATCGAATTAATGGCCTGCATGATGCCGACGAAGGGCACCACTTTGCGCAACTCGATGAGGGGCAGTCCCACTTCTTCCGCGGCGCGGATCATCGACGACGGCAGTGAGGGCAGGGTCTGCCCGCTTTCCACGGCGAGGGCGCCGACGCCACGGCCAGCCAGTTGACGGACGTAGTCGACGCGGCGCGCGTCCGAAGCCGATACCAGGGCGTCACCCCCGGTAAGAAGAAGTTCGCCGCCACTGAGCAACGGCGCGATGTCCAAAACTTCGCTTGAGTGGACCCACCGCAGCTGAGTTCCTGCGGCGACGGCCGCTCCGGCGCGGAGTACGGGATCGGCCGCGGAGAGCGTGGGGTGGGTGAGGACCTCACTAAGTAAGACTGGCATGACACTCCGTAATGCAGAAGACGCCTTTGATGTACACATCGTATCTTGTTGGGTGTGGTCTGGCGCACATAACCTGAGAGGGTTCCTTTCCCTCACGGAGGCCCACATGCACAACAAATCCACTGCAGTGCCGGCTGGCCCGGCGACAGTAGCCGACGAAGATGTCGAAGCCTGGCTGCAGCCCATCCCTGAATCACAGCGAACCCGTAAGGTGTCCGGCCAGTTTTGGATCTGGGCCGGAGCCAACCTGGCGCCGATCAACTGGGTACTGGGTGCGCTGGGCATCCATCTCGGGCTCGGCTTTGCCGACACTGTCACCGTTCTGGTGCTGGGGAACCTCATCGGAATGCTGCTTTTCGGCTGTTTCGTCCTGCTCGGCCAGAAGACCGGCGCCACAGGCATGGTACTGGCCCGGGCAGCCTTCGGCCGGCGCGGAAACTACCTGCCGGCCGCCATCCAGGCACTGCTGGTCATCGGTTGGTGTGCCGTCAACACGTGGATCATCCTCGACCTGGTGATGGCACTTTTCGGCACACTCGGATGGGTCGATCCTGCAGCCCACAACTACGGCTGGAAGATCGGCGTCGCCACCGGCATCATGGCCGCACAGGTGGCCATTGCCTGGTTCGGGTACAAGGCAATCGCAGCGTTCGAAAAGTGGACAGTGCCGCCCACGATCCTCATCCTCGCCGTGATGTCCGCCGTCGCCTGGTTCGGCATCAAAATTGACTGGGGCTATGCGGGCCCGGCCGGCAATATCCTCGAAGGCTCCGAGCGCATCGCCGCTATGAGCGCCGTCATGACGGCGATCGGCATCGGCTGGGGCATCACCTGGTTCACCTACGCCGCCGACTACTCCCGCTTTGTCAGCACCGAAGTCCCCAAGCGCAAGGTCTACCTGGCTTCAGTTCTGGGCCAGTTCATACCGGTCGTCTGGTTGGGCGTTCTCGGTGCAAGCCTGGCCACTAACAGCGGTGAGATCGATCCCGGAAAGCTCATCGTCCAGAACTTCGGTGTCCTTGCCCTGCCGGTCCTGCTCATGGTTCTGCACGGCCCCATCGCCACGAACATCCTGAACATCTACACCTTCTCCGTCGCCACCCAGGCTTTGGACATCACCATCAGCCGGCGCAAGCTCAACCTGTTCGTCGGCGTGTTCTCGCTCATCGCCGTCGTCTTCTTCATCTTCCAGGAGGATTTCGCCGCGGTGCTCGACGCCTGGCTGATCGGGCTCGTGGCCTGGGTGGCTGCATGGGGCGGCGTGATGCTGGTGCACTACTTCTGGATTGAGAAGCGCTGGCCGGGCGAGACGGCAAGGCTCTTCGATGGCGTAGGCACCAGGCGCCTGCCGGGCGTCAACTGGGCCGGCGTCGTGTCCCTTCTGGTGGGCATCTTCTCCACTTGGCTGTTCATGTACGGGCTGGTACCGGCAATGCAGGGACCCGTCGCAGTTGCACTGGGGGGCTGGGATCTGTCCTGGCTTGCCGGCGGTGTCAGCAGCGCCGCCAGCTACGCCATCCTGGGACCCCGGGTGCACCGCAGGTTTTTGGCAGCTGGAGCTGGACCGGAATTGCTCTCCGTAACAGTGACCGAGGCAGCAGACCGTCCCTCCGCCGCCCCCGCACTCTAAAATCCGCATTCTAAAGAGGACCCCCATGGACTTCCCCGCTTTCGCAGACTCCGCCCACCCCATCTCCTGGCCTGAGGGGTACCGCGCCGCCGCCTCGTTCACGTTCGACGTCGACGCGGAATCATGCACCATCGCCCACGACCCCAGCAGCACCCGCCGCATGTCCCTCATGACCCACCAGTCATACGGGCCCAAGGTCGCGGTTCCCCGACTGCTGCAGATCCTGCAGCGGCAGGATATCCAAGCCACCTTCTTCATCCCCGGTTTCACCGCCGAGAGCTACCCCGACGTGGTGCGACGGATCGTTGACGGCGGCCACGAGATCGCCCACCACGGCTACCTCCACGAACCGATGCAGTGCATCGATGCCGCCACGGAGGCACGCTACATCGACCGGGGTTTGGAGGCGCTGGCCAAAGTAGCCGGCGTCCGGCCGACCGGCTACCGCGCTCCCTGGTGGGAGCTGAACTGGCACTCACCGGCGCTGCTGGCAGACCGCGGTTTCCTCTATGACTCCAGCCTGCTCGACGGCGATGCACCGTACCGATTCAGCGTCGCCGACGGCGATCCCCGGGATCTCGTCGAAATACCCGTCGACTGGGCACTGGATGATTGGGAACAATACGCCTTCTACCCGGGGGTGACCGGCAGCGGCGTCATCGAAAGTCCCGCAAAGGTCCTGGAAATGTGGACGCTGGAGGCCGAGGCGCATCATGCGGCAGGGAGCTGCTTCGTGCTGACGAACCACCCGTTCATTTCAGGCAGGCCCTCGAAAGCCGCCGCACTCGAGCAGCTGATCAGCCGGGTGAAGGCCATGGACGGAATGTGGGTCACCACACTCGAGAGGATCGCCGAGCACACCCGGGATACGGTCACGGAAGTCCACACCCACGCACGGATCGAGGTGCCCGGCTTCCCGGACGCCGGCGCACGTTTCACCCCCGCCCAGGTCCGCCAGCCCGAGTTGACTGCCGGCCCGTCCCGGCTCTAACCGGACAGACGCTCTCTCACTTCCTGTCGCTTAAACCGGAACGCTCTCTCACGAATGAGAGAGCGTTCCGGTTTTTGTTGCCATAAGTGAGAGAGCGTCGGTTCAAACCCTGCCATCAATGAGAGAGCGTCGGTTTGAACCGGGCAGGAAGTGAGAGAGCGTCGGGTTAGAGGCCGAGGGTTTCCTTCAGCGCCGCCACGTGGCCCTGGGCCTTGACCTGGTACTGGGCCAGCTTGACCTTGCCCTCGGGATCTAGGACAACGGTGGAGCGCACGATGCCTTCGCGGACCTCACCGTCGACCAGCTTTTCGCCCCACGCGCCGTAGGCCAGGGCCACGGCATGGTCCTCGTCGGCGAGTAGCGGGAAAGTGAGGCCAAAGTCGCCGGTGAAGTTCGCCAGCTTTTCCGGAGCATCGGGGGAGACCCCGAGCACTTCGTAGCCAGAGCCCTGCAGGCTGGCAAGGTTGTCGCGGAAGTCGCAGGCTTCGGTGGTGCAGCCGGGAGTGGCCGCCTCGGGGTAGAAGTAGACAATGACGTTCTTGCCGCGGTAGTCAGCCAGCGAGGTCTGCTTGCCCTCGGCGTCCGGCAGGGTGAAGTCCGGCGCCTGGGTTCCGGGCTGGAGCTTCGTGGTCAGGTAGGTGCTCATGGCAGTTCCTTCGGATGGATCGGGCAATACAAGCAAGGCGATGCAAGCCAGGTAATACAAGCAAGGCAGTGCAAGCTGTGCAAAACAAAGCCGGCGGGCAGCAGCGCTGGAGTGGTTAACAGCCCGGTCAGATGCTGTATTCCGCCGGGCCGCGGACAGTTGCAGCGGGACCGGGAACGAAGCGGTAGCCGCCGCCGCGGACGGTGGCGATAGCGTGCCGGCCGCCCAGCAGCTTCCGCCGGACACGCCCCACATAAACGTCAATCGAGCGGGGCGCAGCGCCGGGATTGTCGAACCGCTCCAGGAACCGCTGCAGTTCCTCCCGGCTGATGGTGCGTGAACAATTCTCCACGAGGTAGCGCAGGAGCGTGAATTCGACGCCGGTAAGTGACACTGCTTGACCGTCCAGCAGCACGTGGCCCTTGGCGAGGTCCACGGTCACCCGGCTGACTGGGCCGGGTGACGGTGGAAGGAGGGAGGCGCCGCCGTCGTCCGTGTGCGGGGAGTCCTCCGGAGAGGACGACGGCGGCGCGGGAGTGCCGGCGGCGGGCCCCGCCGGTGCCCCCTCCCCAGGGGGCGTCCCGGCGGGGGAGGTCCCGGCGTCGGACGTGGCGGCTCCGGCGGCAGGCCAATGGACTTCCGCCTCCGGAGCGATCTTCAGGGCGCGTGCCAGCACGAGTTCGGCGGCGCGGGCCAGTACGGCGTCATCAATGTCCTGCTCGGCCCCGACCGCCACCCATACCGCCAGCCCCCGGGCCTGCAACGGCGCAGAAACAGGACCGGACGCAGGCACAGGACCGGACGCGGGCCCCGGCACCCCGGGCACACGGCCACCGCGGCGCAGTGCGCCGGGGACTGGCACACACTGTGTTCTCGGTGCGGGCGTATGGGCATGGACAGCCATGGCGGTAGGTCCTAGATGCCGCCGCGGCGGATCAGTTTGCCGCCGGGGGTCTGGCCGTCCACCACGCTGCCGCGCAGGTAGGTCCTGCGGACGACGCCGGAGAGTGCCTTGCCGTCGTAGGGAGTGATGGGGTTCTTATGCTTGAGTTTGGAAACGTCCACCACGAAGGCCTCGTCAGGCGCGAAGACGGAGAAGTCGGCGTCGTACCCCAGGGCGAGCTGGCCCTTGTTGGTGAGGCGGGCGAGGGCCGCGGGCTTCTCGGACATCCAGGAAACCACCTGTTCCAAAGGGATACCGCGGTGCCGGGCCTCAGTCCAGATCAGCGACAGGCCCAGCTGCAGCGAGGAGACTCCGCCCCAGGCCACGGCAAAGTCGCCGTTTTCGAGGTCCTTCAGGTCAAGCGTGGAAGGGGAATGGTCCGAGACGATGCAGTCGATGGTGCCGTCCTGCAGGCCCTGCCACAGCAGCTCGCGGTTGGATGCCTCGCGGATGGGCGGGCAGCACTTGTATGCGGTGGCGCCGTTGGGGATTTCCTCGGCCATGAGCGTGAGGTAGTGCGGGCACGTCTCAACGGTGAGGTGGACGCCGTCGCGCTTGGCGGAGGCGATCATCGGCAGCGCGTCCGAGGAGGACAGGTGCAGGATATGGGCCCGGGCCCCGGTCCAGCGGGCGCGCTCGATGACCTCGGCGATGGCCTTGTTCTCGGCGCCGCGGGGGCGGGAGGCGAGGAAGGTGGCGTACTTGTCGCCGCCCGGGTGCGGTGCGTGGTCGATCGCGTGCGAATCCTCGGCATGGACGATCATGAGCGAGTCGAAGGACTTCAGCTCGCGCATGTCCTCCTCCATCTCGTCCGCTTCGAGGTGGGGGAACTCGTCCACGCCCGAGTGCAGCAGGAAGCACTTGAAACCGAACACGCCCTCGTCGTGGAGCGGGCGCAGGTCGGACTTGTTGCCGGGAACGGCCCCGCCCCAGAACCCGACGTCCACGAACGCCTGGTCCTCGGCGACTTCGCGCTTGAGCTTGAGGCCTTCCACGGTGGTGGTGGGAGGGATCGAGTTCAACGGCATGTCGATGATGGTGGTGACACCGCCGGCGGCAGCGGCGCGCGTGGCGGAAGCGAAGCCCTCCCACTCCGTGCGGCCGGGCTCGTTGACGTGGACGTGGGTGTCCACCAGGCCGGGGATGAGCGTTTCGTCGTCGCCGAGCTCAACGACCTCACGGCCGGAAAGACCGTTGCCGAGGGGCTCGAGGGCGACGATCTTGCCGCCGCGGACACCCACTTCCCGCGGTGCGATGCCGGCGGTGGTGAGGATGCGCCGGCCCCGGATGACCAGGTCAAACTGTTCTTCAGACATTCAGGGGCTCCTTTGTGCGTGGGGTGTGTGCCGGGATTGTCTCTGCGGTGAGATCTGCCAGTCCGGCACCGATGTGCTGTCCCAATTCTTCAAGCAGCGGTCCTGCTTGAGCTATGCATACTTCTACCTTGGCCTCCAACGCGGTCAGGGGGTAGACCTGCCGGAAGCCGGATTGCTGCTGTTGTGCCGCAGTCAGGGTGGTGCGGCCGCAGACGGCGACCACCGGCACGCCGGCGGTCCGTGCCGCGCGGGCCACACCCATGGGCGTCTTTCCGAGCAGGCTCTGTTCGTCCAGGCTGCCTTCGCCCGTGATCACCAGGTCGGCGCCGGCCAGCCGGTCCGCCAGTTCCGTAAACTCGAGAACGACGTCGATGCCCGGCCTGCGTGTTGCAGCCAGGACCGCGATGGCAGCGTAGCCGACGCCGCCGGCCGCGCCTGCCCCCGGAGCGTCAGCGGCCTTCAGCGCGCGTGGCCCGATTTCCTCGGCGAGCACCTGCACGAAGGTGTCCAGCGCGCTCTCGAGTACTGCGACGTCCCCAGGCGAGGCACCCTTCTGCGGCCCGAAGACCGCTGCCGCTCCCTGGCCGCCCAGCAGCGGGTTGTCCACGTCGCTGGCCAGGACAAACCGGGCTTCGTCCAGCCGGGCGTCGAAGTTGGAGAAGTCAATGCTCGCCAGGCCGGCGAGGGCCGCGCCGCCCGGAGGCAGTTCGTTGCCCGCGGCGTCGAGGAGCCTGGCGCCGAGTCCCTGCAGGAGCCCGGCACCGCCGTCGGTGTTGGCGCTGCCGCCGACGCCCAGGACTACCTGCCGGCATCCGGCGTCGAGAGCTGCGCGGATGAGTTCGCCGGTGCCCAGACTGCTGGCTGCTTTGACGGTCGTGGCATCAGGCCCTCCGGGCAGAGCCGCCAGGCCGGAGGCAGCCGCCATTTCGATGACTGCCTCCCGCCCGCGGACGGCGAAGTCTGCCGTCAATGGCCGCCCCATGGGGCCGGTGACCACGGCGCTTCGCCGGGTGAAGCCTGAGCCGACGGCAGCATCCAAGGTGCCTTCACCGCCGTCGGCCACGGGAATGCGGAGGACCTCAAGGGCGGCGAACGCGGCTGACGGCGCCCACTGTTTTGTCAGCCCGTTCTCCAAGTGCCGGGCCACCTCCGGAGCGGAGAGTGAGCCCTTGAACTTATCCGGCGCGATCACAATGCGCATCGTGGTGCCTGTTCTTTCTGGCGCTGGAGGTTACGGCTGCAGGGCGAGAATTGCGGTGGGAGCGTCGCCGCTGGTCTCGGCCAGCTCCTCGAACTCGTTGATCGCGTTGATCTCGGTGCCCATGGAGATGTTGGTGACCTTCTCCAGAATCACTTCCACCACCACGGGAACCTGGAATTCGCCAGCGAGGGCCTTGGCCTTGTCGAAGGCGGCGCCCATGTCGTTGGGGTTCTCCACGCGGATGGCCTTGCAGCCCAGGCCCTCGGCCACCTTGACGTGGTCCACACCGTAGCCATTTGTTTCCGGAGAATTGATGTTCTCGAAGGCCAGGGACACGTTCTGTTCCATCTTGAACCCGCGCTGGGACTGGCGGATGAGGCCCAGGTACGAGTTGTTCACCACCACGTGGATGTAGGGCAGGTTGAACTGCGCGCCCACCGCGAGCTCCTCGATCATGAACTGGAAGTCGTAGTCCCCGGACAGGGCAACCACGGTCTCGTCCGGCTTGCCGCGCACCACCCCGAGGGCTGCAGGGGCCGTCCAGCCCAGCGGACCGGCTTGGCCGGCGTTGATCCACTTGCGCGGGCCGAAGACGTGCAGCATCTGGGCGCCGGCGATCTGGGACAGGCCGATGGTGGACACGTAGGTGGTGTCGCGGCCGAAGGACCGGTTCATCTCCTCGTAAACGCGCTGCGGCTTGATGGGGACGTTGTCGAAGTGCGTCTTGCGGTGCATCGACGCCTTGCGCCCGGCGCACTCGGCCACCCACGCGGAGTAGTCCGGCAGGCTTCCGGCATCCCGGCGTTCCCTGGCCAGCTCCAGCAGGCCGTCCAGTGCGGCGCCGGCGTCGGAGGCGATGCCCAGGTCCGGGGAGAACACGCGGCCGATCTGGGTGGGCTCGATGTCGATGTGCACGAACTTGCGGCCGGCGGTGTAGGTCTCCAGCCCGCCTGTGTGGCGGTTGGCCCAGCGGTTGCCGATGCCGATCACGAAGTCGCTCTGCAGGTAGTTCTCGTTGCCGTAGCGATGCGAGGTCTGCAGACCAACCATGCCCGCCATCAGCGGGTGGTCATCGGCAATGGCGCCCCAGCCCATCAGGGTGGGGATGACCGGGATGTTCAGCGTTTCCGCCAGTTCCACCAGCCGGGCGGAGGCACCGGCGTTGATGATGCCGCCGCCGGCAACGATCAGCGGGTGCGTGGCGGCCGTCAACATGTCCAGGGCCTTTTCCAGCTGCTTGCGGCTGGCCTTGGGCTTCTCAACGGGCAGCGGCTCGTAGGTGTCGATGTCGAATTCGATCTCGGCCATCTGCACGTCGATGGGCAGGTCCAGCAGCACCGGGCCGGGGCGGCCGGAGCGCATCAGCTGGAACGCCTTCTGGAACGCGCCGGGAACCTGGCCGGGCTCGAGGATGGTCATCGCCATCTTGGTGACCGGCTTGGCGATGGACTCGATGTCCACGGCCTGGAAGTCTTCCTTGTGCAGCTTCGCTACGGGGGCCTGGCCGGTGATGCACAGCATGGGGATGGAATCGGCCCACGCGGCGTACAGGCCGGTGATCATGTCGGTGCCGGCGGGGCCGGACGTGCCGACGCAGATGCCGATGTTGCCGTCCGCGGCCCGGCTGTAACCGTCGGCCATGTGGCTGGCGCCTTCAACGTGCCGGGCCAGCGTGTGGCGGATGCCGCCGTGGGCCCGCATGGCCGAGTAGAAGGGGTTGATTGCCGCGCCCGGCAGGCCGAACGCCTCTATGGCGCCCTCCTTCTCCAGGATGGCGACGGCTGCGTCTACGGTACGCATCTTCGTCATGGTGTGCTCCTTGAAAGTCTGTTTTTGGGTGTGCTGAGGGAGCCGCCGTCGTTATGTACGACGGCGGTACTCCGGTTTTGCTTGTTAGTTGGCTACGGCCGGAGGTGCTTTACTTCCGGCCGCTGAGCTGGAGGACCTGCTTGAAAAGTCCCGAGTGGTCCAGGCCGCCGTCCCCCTGGTTGACGGTGGCGGCGACGAGCTGGGCGACGACGGCGCCGAGCGGGATGGAGACATTGGCTTCGCGGGCGGCGGAGGTAACGATGCCCAGGTCCTTATGGTGGAGGGCGAGGCGGAATCCGGGGTCGAAGTTGCGGTCGAGCATCTTCTGGCCCTTCTGGTCCAGAACCTTGGATCCGGCCAGGCCGCCGCCGAGGACCTTGAGGGCGGCGTCGGTGTCCACACCGTAGGCCTCAAGGAAGGCGATGGCTTCACCGAGAACTTCGATGTTGACGGCAACGATCAGTTGGTTTGCAGCCTTGACCGTCTGGCCGGAGCCCGAGGGGCCGACGTGGACGATGGTCTTGCCGACGGCGTTCAGGACGTCCTGGGCCGCCTCGAAATCCTCCTTGTCGCCGCCGACCATGATGGACAGGATGGCGTCGATGGCGCCCTGTTCACCGCCGGAGACCGGGGCGTCAAGGGGGCGGATCCCGGCTGCCTTGGCGCCGTCCGCAAGGCGCTTGGCGACGTCGGGGCGGATGCTGGAAGCGTCGATCCAGAGGGTGCCCTGCTTAGCGTTGGCGAAGACGCCCTCGGGGCCGCTGACGACGCCTTCGACGTCGGGGGAGTCCGGCACCATGGTGATCACGACGTCGGCATCCTTGACGGCATCCGCGATGCTGGCGGCACCCTTGCCGCCTTCGGAGACGAGCTTGTCGATCTTGTCCTGGCTGCGGTTAAAGCCGGTGACGGTGTGGCCGGCCTTGACGAGGTTGATGGCCATGGGCAGGCCCATGATTCCGAGTCCGATGACTGCAACGTTGCTCATTGTGGTTCCTTTACTGAAGTCTCTATTTTCTTCGCGGGCGGGACTGTAGTGCGACTAACGGGAGGCGTGTTCCCGGATGGCCCAGGCGAAGGCCGTTTCCTGCGGTTCCTTGTACTCGAGGCCGATGTAGCCGTCGTAGCCGAGCTCGCGGCTGCGGGCAATCCACTCACCCAGGGGAAGCTGCCCGGTTCCGGGAGCCCCGCGGCCGGGGTTGTCGGCGATCTGGATGTGGCCGAAGTCTTTGGCGTGGTTCTCGATGACGGATTCGACGTCGTCTCCGTTGACAGCCAGGTGGTAGAAGTCGGCGAGGAGCTTGATGTTGTTGACGCCGGCCTCCGCCTTGACACGGGCGATCACCCTGAGCGCGTCTTCAGCCGTGAGCAGCGGATACCTCGGTGCTCCGCTAACCGGTTCGAGGAGGACTGTGCCGCCAATGCGGGCGACACCCCGGGCCGCAGCGGCAAGGTTTTCGGCGCCGGTGGCGTCCTGCTTCTCGGCCGATTCGCCGTCGACGCGGTTTCCGTAGAGGGCGTTGAAGGCCTTGCAGCCAAGGCGCTCGCCGATGCCTGCGACGACGTCGATGTTGTCTTGGAATTCTGTGGAGCGGGCGGGCCAGGAGACCAGCCCGCGGTCACCGCCGGGCATGTTGCCGGCGTTGAAGTTCAGGCCGGTGAGCTGGACGCCGGCATCGGTGATGGCACGCTCGAAGGCCGTGGTCTCGGCGTCGGAAGGAACGGAGCTCTCGAAGGGCCACCAGAACTCGACGGCGTCGAAGCCGGCAGCCTTGGCTGCGGCGGGGCGCTCCAAGAGCGGCAGTTCCGTCAGCAGGATGGAGCAGTTCACTGTGTACGTCATCGTAGGTCCTTCCGGGGAGGGCTTTGATCTATCTTCCCTGCTTCCCCGGCTTCTTTGCCGTTTCCGCTTTGTGGAATTTAGATTCTGCTTTATGAAAAGTGTAGGGAAAGAGTGCGGGAGGAGTCAAGGGGGCCAAACCAGGCGCACGTCTCTGGCGTCCCCCGGACGCCATGTTTGCACCGCTTGCACGCAGCATTGGCTCGCCCGGCCCTGAGCTTTTCGGGGTAGTTGACGTTGCGGCCGGTCAAAGAGGTGCAGTTGTGCGTGCGGGCGGCTATGTGTGAGGCAAGCTGTGTATGGGCCGGCTATGTGCGAGGCGGCGGGAAAAGTCTCTGTTTGGGAGGGCACCCGGCTCGTAAAATAAAAGTGGGGCCGACGGCCGAGCCCCGGGATCCGGGGTGCCTTCCCAAAAGCCGCCGGCCCTTATGATTCCCCTGCCGCGGCCTTGTGGATTCTCGGCTGCGGCTTCATTCCGGGCCTCCTGCTCAGCTGCGCCCAAGGTTCCGATCCGGTTACGCTGCCGTCGTAGCCCTTCCCGCCCCGTTGCCTACGTGTGACGATTGCGGGCATGAGCGAAGAGATGATGGCGGCGACACCCACCGGCGGTGGCGCTCCTCGAAATCGAACGGCCGGAATACTCCATCCCGAAGGCTCCGAGGCTACGCGGAAGATGCGCGAACAGGCCCGGCGACGGCGGGAAGCAGAGGCGAAACTGCAGCTGCACCTCATGCAAACCCATAACAAGACCACAGGATCACACGACCCGGCAGTCTAAAGGCCAATGCGCCAGGACTGAAACAGCGGCCGTTCAGGAGCAGCGACGCCCTGAACGGCCGCTGCCGTGTCACTGGAGGTTTGTGCCACCTGAAGGTTGTGTCCTGAGGTTGTCAGTTAGAGGCCGACCAGCTCGCCGGCCCTGCGCAGATGCCAGTCCATGCTGGCGGCCCACTCCGGCGACCGGTCGTTGAACGGCTCCACGCAATCTGTAAACAGGCGGAACGCTGCCCAGGCATTCACGCCGGCACGGGTGAAACGACCGCCGGCCGAAGCGTATCCTTCAGACAAGGAAGCTGTCACCGAGCCGCCGGCGCAACCACCCCCGGATGCCGCGGATGCACTGGAGACCCGGCTCCCTGCTTCCTCCGCCGCAGCAAACGACCCCAAGTCGGCTTCGCGGTCTCCGCTGCGGGCCTGGTCAAAGTCGCGGATCCGCACTTCGGAGGCCTTTACCAGCACCTGCTCCGGAGAGAAATTGCCGTGAAGCAAAACCTCCTGCAATCCCCGCTCCGCGAGTCGCCCTGCCAGGGCGCTCTCAAGCCGGCGCGCCCGCTTCTCCAGCTCCGGGTGCAGCCAGGCGACCATGGACCGCGTTTTAGCGAGGCGCTCGGCAGGGTTGAAAAGCGGAGGTCCGTCCGCGCCGGAACCCGAAGGAGCCGTGCCGGAACCCGAAGAAGCGGGAATGTCATGGACCCGTGCCAGGGCCTGCCCGGCACGCTGCGCTCCGCCAGCCTCCTCCAGGCCCGACAAGTCACCCCCACCCCAGGCGGCGGAGGCCGTGATTCCGTGGCGGGCGAAATCAGCGTCGCCCAGCTGGGGCAGGACGGGCACGCCGTTCACCTGCAACAGTTCGTGGAATTCCCGCCGCCCGGAGTGGTGAGGTTTGGCGACAATTTTGACCACCAGCGGTGGCCCGCCATTCTGCAGCAGCAGGACCAGGCAGCGTCCGGGCTTGTAGCGCAGCACGGCGGTGGAGCCGCTGAGCAAGCTGGCCCCGGCCGGGCGGTGCAGGCCGAGCCGCGCCAGGCCATGCTCGCGAAGCCAGATGAGATTCTTGTGCAGCCCCCAGTCATCCTCCACCCCGCCGGTCGCCACAAGCATTTCATCTGAGTCGAGGTCGGGATGCAGGATCCGGACATCCCCGCCGCGCAGCCGGGCGGCCTCCTCGCGCCTGAGGAGTTTGCCGGCCGATGCTCTGGTCATGGCCCAGCCGTAGTCGAAGCTGCCGTTGCGTGTGCGCCGAAAAGCCACCAGCAGCGAAGTGCGCGGTTTATACCGGACCCGCGTGACGTGGACCTGTTCGCCGAGCAGGTTCGACAGGCGGTGGCTGTCCAGCAGGTAGGGCAGGCCCGGCATCGCCGCGTCACGGCTGGCAAGGGACAGATCGGCGTGCTTGGGCCGGGACTCCGCTGTCATGGGCTTCGGGCCTTCCGTGGGACTGATGGTTGCCAGCGCTCAACGGAAGACCGTCAAGTGAGAACCATTAAGGAGCCAGGGGAAGGGGGAAAGCAAGAGGACGACGGCGGGAAGTTCCGCCGTCGTCCTCTGGTTACGTGCCGCTAGTGTTGGCCCAGCGTCCCGCCGGTGGGCGGAAGGGTGCCGGGGCCGCGGTCGGCGGCTTCCTCGCGGTCAGCCTCGCTCAGCGTGTCGCTGACCGCCGTTTCGTCTGAATCGCCCTCGTCGTCGATCAGGCCGTTGGTCTGGTCGAAGGGATGCGCGATGGCATCATCCGACAGAGCTGATCCGCCGGCAGCTGCGCCGGTGGTGCCGGCCGCGCCGCTGGTTCCAATAGTGCTGGTTGCTCCGGGAATATCGGCTGTTCCAGCCGTGCCGGCGGTTCCGGAGGTTTCCGTGTAGGCGGTGTCTGTGGAAGTGGGGGCGACGACGGCAGGAGTTGCGGCGTCTCCCGCAACCGTCGCAGTGGTGTCCGTGTCGGAGCTGCTGCGGCCCGCGGCCACGGCGGCGCCGGCGGCAGCCGCTGCGGCCACACCGACTCCGGCTGCAAGCTTGCCGGACACCCCGGCCTTGCCGCTGTCGCCGCGTGATGCCGCCGCCTGCTCGACGCCGGGGGTGCCCACTGACGCACCCTCGTTGACGGATCCACGCCAGGCGCCGCTGGCATATCCTTCGTCCTCGATGAATTCCTTGAACTTCTGAAGGTCGGATTCGGCCTGGTGCTCCACCACGTTGAGCTTGTCGCCCACCTTCTCCACGATGCCCTCGGGCTCGTAGTCGATGAAGAGCTTGACGGACGTCTGCCCGCCGCCCACATCCTCGAATTCGACTGATCCTGCGTTGGTGGCGCCCTCTGTGGCGGCCCAAGCCACCTTGCGGTCGGGGATCTGTTCCAGAATCCTGGCTTCCCACTTCCGCTTGACGCCCCCGATTTCAGCGACCCATTCGAGGCGGTCGTCGCTGAGCTGGGTCACACTCTTCACTCCGCCCATGAAGTGCGGAAAGTCTTCGAACTGCGTCCACTGGTTGTAGGCCGTGCTTACCGGTACGTTGACCAGAATTCGTTTTTCTACCCTCGTGCTCACAGTGTCTCCTTCGTCGACGTTTGAACAAGCTGTGACGAACCGCAAGCAATTCGTCAGCATGCTTACCATATCGGGTTGCGTCGCTGGATGGCCAGAGCCGATGCCGGAATTGGGGCGGCAGCGGACGGAAGGAGGGGCTGAATGGGTGGGAGCCCCTGCGCGAGTCTGAGGCTCAAGCGCGGGGGCTCCCTGGCGCTCCGCTCTGGGGGAAACCGGAGGCTTGGATCACTGTACGGCCGGGTGTCAGCCAGTTGCGCCGCGGCGCGACTTCTTGATTAAACCTTGAGCCTGGCGGCGCTGAGGCGCGCTTTTTCCGCTGCGGCGATGACCCGTTGCAGCCCCGCAAGGACCTCGTGCTCGGGGACGCCGGCGTCAACAATAGTGAAGTAGGCGAATTCTGGAAGGGAGCGGTAGGCGTCCCGCAGCGAGGTGAGATCGGCCAGGGATTCCTTGTCGGTCCCTCGGGCCACGATTCTGTCATGGGCCTGCTGCGGCTCGACGTCGAGATAGACCACGAGGTCCGGAGCCGGCAGCTTCCGCAGAAGCCAGGGGAGCAGACGGCCGCGCGGCAGGCCCCGGGACTCCCGCAATGCCAGCTGGCAGAGCAGATGGCGGTCCATCACCGTCAGGCCGCGGAAGCGCCGGGCGCGGACATGGGAGATCAGGACGTTGGCACCCCGGATGATGGTTTCGACGCCGTCGGCCAGCCGCGGCGGAAGGTGCACGCCGAATCGGTCGGCGAGCAGGGACATCCTGCGCCGGCCGGCGTAATTGCTCAGAAACAGGGCCTTCCGGCCCTCGGCGAGAGTCGACGATACCAGCGCCTCGGCCGCGGTGGTCTTGCCGGAGCCATCGATGCCTGCCAGCACAATCAGCACGTTGCCTCCTTCCCTTTTCCTGTTCCCAGCACCGGCGTTTTCCACCACTGGCCATACTCGGATCGCCCAGATGAGCTGCTGGCATTCGAGCCTACGCGGTCCCGCTGGACAAAAGCTGAAAGTGTCAAAAGAAGAGGACGACGGCGGCGCTGAGCTCCCGCCGTCGTCCTCGGTCCTGCTTGAGGCTCCCGAGCCCCTAGCCGCGGCGGGTGTAGCTGCCTTCGGCTTCGTCCAAGGGCGCTGTGTGCAGCGTCACGTAACGGCCCCGGACCTTTTCGCCGTTGCCGGCAAGCCCGCCGGGCAGTGAAACATAGGTCCCTTCGGTGCGGAGTGCATCCTGCCGGGTCTCGGGCGCCGTGACGTAGCTTCCGCCGCGCGGTGCCCTGGTGGTGAGCGTGGCCGTGCTGTTGCTGCGCGTTGCGGCGGCCTCATGGGTGACGGGGCGTTCGATCTGCAGGGTCATGGTGTTCTCCTGTTGTTGGTCGGCCTATGGGTGGGGCCGGGTGGATGGGGCTGTACCGGTTGGTGCCTGACTGCTGCCCGTCTGCTGGTGATCCTCGCTGGGGTTCCGGCCGTGCGGGTCTCGGGAACTGGTCCAGGAACGCGGGAACCTGAATGCACGGCAGCGGACGAATGAACGGCAGTGACTGCGGGGGACAACGTGACTGCGGAACTGGCGCGGAGACGGTGGGGCCGCTTTGGGCAAGCGGGGTCACGTCCTGGAGGTAGTCGCGGCAGGTGCGGGTCGCCGGGCAATTTGACGTCCCGATGGCCGCCGCCTTGCCCGCAGCCGGGTTCTTCACCCGTGCGGCACTCAAAGGGCTTCGGTGGCCTGCCTTCAACTCTACGGATTATTTTGAGTGGATCAAAATAAGGTGTGCGACCTCACTACGATTGCCTGCACTACATTCGTCTGCGGCTAGGCTGGCACCAAGAAAACCGACGGCGGGCGCCCTTCGGGTGACAAGCCTGCCCCGAGCCGACGGAGCTGTTGGAGACCATGACCCGGAAGATTACGGTGAGCCTGCCCGATGCGGCGCTGCGTGAATACCTGAAGCCGCACGACGACGTCACCCTGCTTGAGTGGGACTTGGCGAGCGAGCCGCCACAGCCGGATATCGACATCGTGGTGCAGCCCTACATGAGCGGGCCCACGGTGCTGCGGAAGCTGGAAGCGGTAGAGACGGTCCTGGTACAGAGCCAATCGATCGGGTACGACGGCGTTGTGGAGTCACTGCCCGCCGGCAGGGTCTTCGCGAATGCAGCGGGTGTGCACGAGACATCCACCGCCGAGCTCGCTTTGGCCATGATGCTGGCGAGCCAGCGGGAGTTCCCGCGCCTTCTGCGCAACCAGCAGGAAGGCTTTTGGGAAACGAAGCCTACTGCCAGCCTCGCCGACCGCCGGGTCCTGATAGTGGGCTACGGAGGCGTAGGCAAAGCGATCGAGCAGCGGCTCATTCCGTTCGAAACAAGCGTCACGAGGGTGGCCAGCCGCGCGCGGACGGATGTCAACGGCGCGGTCCACGGCATTGACGAACTGCCCGCGCTGCTGCCTGAGCACGACATCGTGGTGGTGGGCGTCCCGCTCAGCGACGCCACTCGGCACCTCATCGACGACGCTTTCCTCTCGGCAATGCCCGACGGGGCGCTGCTGGTGAACGTGGCCCGTGGACCGGTTGCAAACACCGAAGCCCTGGTCCGGCACACGGCGTCGGGCCGGATCCGCGCCGCCCTGGACGTCACCGACCCGGAGCCGCTGCCGCGGGACCACCCGCTGTGGTCGACACCCGGCGTGATCATTACCCCGCACATAGGCGGCGCGAGCTCAGCGATGCGCCCCAGAATGGGACGGCTGCTGCAGCGGCAAATCGACCTCATGCTGGCAGGGGAGCCACCGGTGAATGTCGTGCTGGGCGGCTAACTCCTTGCGGGTTAGCCGTATGCCGCGAGGGGCTTAGAACAAAACGCGGCCGCGGATGACAGTGCGGGAGGCGCCGCCTACCCAGATGATGTCCCCTTCGCGGGAGATACTGAGCCGCCCGCCGCGGCCCAGCACGGTTCCTTGCCGGACCGTGTAGCTTCGGTCCACCTGGCCTTCGGCGAACAGCCACTGGGCCAGCCCGGCGTTGACGCTGCCCGTCACCGGGTCCTCGGGGATATCGACGCCGGGAGCGAAGGCGCGGACCTCGAAGTCTGCAGGTCCGTCCCCGCCGAAGGGGCCGATGACGCCGACCAGAAGATCGCCCATGGCGGTGAAGTCAGGCTGGAGGGCCAGCACCTCCTGGGCGGAGGCCAGCCGGATGCCAAGCCAGCCGGGGCCGTTGTCCACCCAGTTGCTGCCCAAAACGCGTTCCGGGCCGATGCGCAGGCCCGAGAGCGCCTGGTCAAGCACTGACTGTTCCACCGGCCCCGACCTGCGCAGGGGCGGTGCTGCGAAGGCGAGGTCTGGGCCATGCCGCGTGATGCTGACCATGCCGCCGCCGCACTCCTGGATGAGCTGCCCCTCGTTGCGGGGCTTACCCCCGTTTTCAAGCCAGGAATGGGCCGAACCAAGCGTGGGATGCCCGGCGAACGGCAGTTCGGCGCGGGGCGTGAAAATCCGCAGCCTGTAGTCAGCAGCAGGATCGGTGGGCTGCAGCAAGAACGTGGTCTCGGAGAGATTGGTCCAGTTGGCGAAGGTTTGCATCTGCTCGGCGGAGAGGCCGTCCGCATCGTGCACGACCGCGACCGGGTTGCCGGGCCTGGGGCCAGGGGCGAAGACGTCCACTTGGCTGAAGGGAAGTTCATTGACGACGGCGGCCATGGCTGCCTTTCTCTCGAATTGGGGAAGTTAGTCCTGCCGCATGTCTGCAGGATTGCGAGGTGCGGCCAGGCCGTCCACTATTTCGACGCCGGGCAGCTTGAGGAGCTCGGCCGGCGCCAGGACAATCTTGCTGGAGCGGTTTCCGCCGCCCATGACCACTCTGTCGGCTTTCATCACCGCACTGTCCACGTAGATCGGGAGGCCGTCGATGCCTGGCGCGGTGACGCCGCCTACCAGCATGCCGGTCAGCAAGGTAGTGGTCTCGGCGTCGGCGAAGGATGCCCGTTTGACGTCCAGGAGGCTGCGGACCGTGCGGTTCACGTCGAGGCGCGTAGTGCCGAGCACCACGCAGACTGCATACGTGGGCGGCTCAATCTTCTTGGATGCCACGAGGATGGTGTTGGCCGCTTCCTCGAGCGTGAAGCCATAGTGCTCACAGAACGCTGCGGTGTCTGCGAGGTCAGGAGAGCACTCGAGCACTTCGTGGCGGACGTCGTGGAGCTTCAGGGCGTCGGCCACCTCGGCCATCAGGATCGAGTCGGTCACAGGCCGTTCCTTTCGTCGGTTCCAACGTACAACGGAACCTCGAGTGCTGCCCGTCAAAGCAGCCCCGCCTAATGAGGCGTGCTCCCCGGGGCCGGTTCACGTGGTCCGTCCACCCAGCCAGTGGAGGGCCTCCTCGGCAATGTGCGCAGGTACTGCATGCGGACCGTTGAACTCACGGTAAGTGACGTCAAGCCCCCCTTCCCTTAAGGCGGGCACAAGCCTTCGGCTCGTCTGGCCAATTGGGAGGACAGCATCAGCATCGCCGTGCGCAACGAAGATGCCGGGTTTTCCAACGCGCGGCCCGGGTGGCACGAATCCGGGCGAGAAAGCGACGATGTTGGAAAACAAGTCTCCGTTGGCCAGGCCAAGGCCCAAGGCGTAGGAGGCGCCATCGGAAAAGCCACTGACGGCTATGCGGAGGGGATCCACGGTAACCAGGTGGAATATGCGTTCCAAGGAGCTGTTGATGACATCAACGTCCGGTCCATATCCTCCCCGAACGCCGTCCCAGGTCGAGCCGCGGGATGAAGGAGCCGCCAGTACAAAACCGTAGGTGTCGGCGAGAGGCAGCAGCAAGGATAAGCCGCCGGCCGCGTCGCCGCCGGCCCCGTGAAGCAGAAGGATGAGCGGGGTTTGCTGTCCAGGCTTGAGGCCCTCGGGAACGTAGAGCAATGCATCCCGTGTCCGCTCCACACCCAACGCGATCAGTTTGCCCGTGTCCGGAAACTGCTCGGACAGTGCTTTTCCTGGCCGGGCGCTCAGAGCTGATCGTTCCCATAACCATCCCCGTGAACCTTCCATTTTTCCTCCAGGCAGGCGGACGCAGGATAACCGGGCAAGCGTTCTGGGCCTGCACCCTGAAGCGTGCCCGTCCGCGTTCTGGCATTGTAGACCGGCCCGTCCTGGCCCGTCCTGGCCCGTCCTGGCCCGTTCCGACACGGCACCCTACTGGGACAACCAGGGTGGTTGCGGCCGTTCCGGGCGCGTGGTTCGCTGGATGCATGACAGCTCAAGAGCACTCCGGCAATAGTGACCTTCCCGCTGACAAGCACCTGCGGGACGACGTGGCGCCCGCTTCCGGGGAGGAGGACGCCAGTTCCCCCGGCACGCATTTCACGCCAGGCCAGACGAACGCCGGCCAGCAGGTTGCCGGACTCGCCTCGGCCACCGGCTACGGAGAGAACGAGGACCCGGAGGCGCAGCCGGACGGGAACAACCCGCTCTGACCTGCCTTCTGCTCTGACACAGCTTCTACGCGGCCCGCAGCAGCTGCGCCAATTCCTTCGGATGCGTGGCCGGCCACCAGTGCCCGCCATCAACGCGGATCACGTTCAGGTCAGGCAGCCAACTGTCGAGCCCGTCAGCCAGGTGCGGTGACAGAAAGGGATCCTTCAGCGGGACCACCACGTTCACAGGCACGTTGACCGGTGCCGGGGAAGGCCGGCGAACCCGGGGGAAGAGGTTCTGGCGGTACAGGGCCAGCCCGCGGGCGGGATCGTCATTAACCCGGCGTCCGGCTGACCTTTCGTAGAAGCGTGTAAGGAAGAGGCGCCATATCGCCTCCGGCAGCACCGGTATTTGAAAGCCGGCCACGTAGCTGCTGCGGAGGAGTTGCCCCGCCAACTGCGGCCAGCCTTGGGGGGTGCGGGCACGGGAAACAATCCAACGGATGAAGTGCCCGAGGTCCGGGCCGGAGATGCTGGTGTACTGCGCAATAAGGCCTGCGGCACGGGGATGCTGTATGGCGGCCCAGCCCTGAATTGATCCCCAATCGTGCCCCACGAGGTGAACGTCCGCTACGTCCCTGGATTCGAGGACCGCAAACAGATCGTTGACCAGGGCCTCCAGAGTGTAATTCCCGGGGGTTTTGGTCACTGCGGACAGCCCGGCATTTCGGGTGTCGTAGGCAACCACATGATGGGTGGCGGCAAGCTCCGTGATGAGCGGCAGATAGAACCGATGGTCATCAGGGTAGCCGTGCACGAGAAGCAGCGAGGGCACCCCCGGTGCTGGGCTTGGACCGTATTCGAAAACGGCGAGCTCAGCTCCCTCCGTACGGACGGCCCGACGGCGTTCATTCCAGACAGGCACATGCCCCCGCTTACGGTATGCGAGTCGGGTGCCTGAAGGGTGCCAGCTCAAAGGGCGTGGGCATTACGGTACCAGGGCGCGTTTTTGCCGCGAGTTGATGCGTGAGCGCTGGCCGCAGTTTGAGCAGGTTATCTGGTATGACCTTGAGGTCGTGAAGACGGGGATAAAAAACAGCGTGAACCTCGTGGCGCGTTCTTCAAGGTAGTGCTGGGTGAAGGCCCCGCAGTACTGGCAGGTCGCCGGCCGCGAAGGTAGGGCCTTGAGCTTAGTACTGAGTCCGAAAAGGAAAAACATGAAGTGCCTTTCAGCTGCGCCTGATGGTGCACAATAATTCTCTAGTCCTTGGAGCGCTTGCCCTTCACTGAGGTAGGGCGCCCCGAAGTTTCACTTCACTGTGCGTGTTGCCGGCGTCCGTTCCTCAAAATCGGCCGCCGGCAACAGGTCAGTGGTTAGCCGGCTGCGGATGTGCTTCGGGGTGTAGTGTCCCGGGACAGGAGTACTGCCAGAGCGATCATGCCGAGTCCCAGAATGAGGTGCAGCCAGTTGTCCGCGCCGTTGAGCGGGACAAAGTTCGCGGGGGTGTCGTGGCCGACGAGCAGTCCGTACAGCCAAAGCACCAGGTAGATAATGCCGCCGTACAGCAGGAAGTTCTTGGCCTGAGAGTGCGTGCGGGCCATCGCGAGGCCCGCCGCACCGAACAGCAGGTGGACGATGTTGTGCAGCACGGATACCTGGAAGATGCCCAGCAGGAGGGCTTCCGATCCGTGTCCTGCGAAGGCCAGGGAGTCGTAGTTGCTCGTGATCCCAGGGATGAATCCGAGGATGCCGACCAGCAGGAATACGGCGCCTACGGCCTGACTTGCTTTCTGAAGTTTCGATTTAGCTCCGGTGTGGCTGGCAGTCACCATGGTTGTGGGCTCCTTTGTTATGACGGGATGGTTTGCGTGCAGCTTAGGTGTTTCGGACGTGGTCTGTGGCGTCGGTGGCGCTGGTTTTGACGTCGGTGGCGGCGGTCTGGCCTTCGTCCTTGACGTTCTGGACGGCGTCGGTGGCGGTGGCCTTGACGTTTTCCATGGCTTCCTGTGCGGGTTCCTTCATGCCTTGGGCCATGTCCTTGGCCGCTTCGGTGAGCTGGCTGGTCATGGGCTCGGCGGCGCTCTTGAGGGCTTCGGCTGCTTCGCGTTCCTTCTGGCTTGGCGGGATCAGCGAGGAGACGAGCAGTCCGGCGCCGAAGGCGATCAGGCCCGCGGCCAGGGGGTTGCCCTGGGTCTTTACCGCGGCCTGGTGCGGTGCGTCCGCCACGGCGGAGCCGACGGTGGAGCCGGCGTCCTGCAGGCTGGAGGTGACGTTGGTGCGGGCGTCGTGCAGGGCTGAGCCTGCGTTGCCGGCGGCGGAGTGCATGCCGCCGGAGGCGCTGTGGGTGGCGTGGTCGGCTGCTCCCATGACTTTCTCCTTCACTCCAAACATGGCGTTTTTCACCTTGTCCGTTTGGCGGTGGACGATGTTTGAGGGGGTGACTTTGTCCGCGACGGCGTCCACGTTGGTGCCCAGCCGGGCGCGGGTGGCTTCGATGTCGGCGCGGATGGCGTCCGGGTTCTCGCTGCTCATTTAGTGGCCTCCGTTGGGTTTGAGGGTGGGTGGGATTTCCTGGACGGTTTCTGCGGTCTGGGGCATGCCCTTGATCCGCTTGAATTCCTTGCGGCCGGTGGTGGCGAGGACCGCGGCGATGATGCCCCAGATCAGGGCGACGACGACGGCGGACCAGCCCAGGCCCATCAGCTCGCCCAGGGCGTACCAGAGGGCGAGGGAGAGGAACAGGAGCACGAAGTGCCCGGCCACGCCGGCGCCGGCGAACATGCCCGAGCCTTTGCCGGCGCGGGTGGCTGACTGCTTCGCTTCAACCTTGGCGAGCTCCAGTTCCTGGCGCATCAGGGTGGACAGGTCCCGGGTGACGTCACCGAGCAGGTCACCCAGCGAGGTCGAGTCCGCTTTGGCGTGCGCGGCCGTCGGGGGAGTGTCGGGTATCTGGCTGCTCACAGGGGACGTCCTCCACCCTCGGTATAACTTCCGGTATAGGGGTCGTTGGGGTCGCGCAGTGGCACACCTGCCGAACCGGGGCTCTCAAAGCCCGGGCGCGCTGGCTCGCCATACACAGTCTCTGCATAGGTGGTGGGAGTTGGCTGTGGTGCGTCATATAGAGGTGCAGCCGGGGCTGCAGTGAGGCTGCTCTCCGTGACCGGCGGCTGGGCGGGATACGGGGGAACGTTGCCTGAGCCAGGTCCGGTTTCCGGGGTTCCGGCTTGGAGGCTGCGGCCGAGGCGTCCGGCGAGCAGGCCTGCGCCGGCGGCAAGGAGCAGGAAGGTGCCGGGGCGCTGGCGGGCGAAGGACCTAACCTCGTTCAGCAGCGAGCCCGGATCCCGGTTTTCCAGCCAGGACGCGACGGATTCGGAACGCTCGGCGGCCTGGCGGATGAGGTCCGAGGCCACGCCCTGCTGCTCGGGGGCATCGGCCATGGAGCGCAGTTGCGAGGAGATGGTGCGGACGCCCTCGGCGGCCTTCTGCTGCTGGGCCCCTGCCTGCTCGGTCAGCCCGGACCTGGCCTGGTTGAGCAGGTCCCTGGTGTTGGTCTTGACTTCGGCGGCGACATTCGCGGCCTCGGCCTTGGCGGTGCCCGCCACGTCCTGGGCTGCGCCCCTGGCCTGGCCTGCGACGTTCGAGGCTTCTTCCCTGGCGGCTTCCTTCTTGGAGGATGCCCCGCCCTGCTCGGCGAACGTCCCGGTTGTTCCTGTGGTGCCGGTTGTTCCTGCGGTGCCATAGGGGTCTGCGGGGTACGGGTCGGCGGCCTGCGGCCATTGGTTTTCGCTCATCATTGCTCTCTTTCCTGTGACGGGTAGCTGCTCTTGATGAACCAGCACGGGACAATAGTAAGCATGTTTAGTAAGGGATAGTAAGCAGGCTTGCTAAATTGTTGCGCTGTGTCTTCCCTGATCACTTGCCTGCGTTTTCCCTGATGAACCGGCTGGCAGAAGGGTCCCAACCATGAGCTGGGCAAGCTCGAGGCCATGGCGAAAAGTCCGGAAAAGGTTCTACCCATCCTTAGGGAGACCGGCAACGAATCACTTGCGAGAGACACGTTCCCCTGCCGCATGCGGCAGGGTGCGTTGCTGCTGTAGCCACACGGCGGCACTTGAAAGCGCGCAGCGAAAGGCCCGAACATTGGCAATCACCCACATGGCAGATACCCAGTACGACCAGTTCCTCCGGGAGGCCACCACGTGCGAACCCGAATCCGAGTGCACGCTGAAGCCCGATGCCCTTTACGGCCTCTACACCAGTTGGTGCCATCTCACCTTGCAGGAACCGCGGCCGGAGAGAGCCTTCTGGGCAGCAATGCGGGAACGGATTGATCCCGGAGCCAACGGACTGCGCATGACAGGCCCGGCTGCCGCAGATTACATCCTCAGCAGCTATCCCGCGCTGGTCTGAGCCAGCCAGCCCGAGCCCAGCGTGGCAGGCCTAAGCCGCAACTCACCATGCTGCTACCGCGTACGACGGCGGTGTGCCCCAGCCTACAGGCAGCTCTTGCGGGGGCCTCTGAAAGTCCTCCAACAGCACTAAGGCCCGGACGTACACTGACCTTCACATCACTCTTCGTAGGCACGGAGACCGCATGCTCTGGAAGCTGCTTGTGCAGTACTTGCGGCCGCATCGGCGGCTGCTGGCCGCCGTCGTGGTTTTCCAGCTGGCGCAGTCCATTGCCTCCCTTTATCTCCCCACCCTGAACGCGGACATCATCGACGAGGGCGTGGCCAAGGGAAACATCGGGTACATCCTGAGCCTGGGCGGCGTGATGCTGGGGATCACGCTGCTGCAGATCGTGTGCGCGGTCATCGCGGTGTACTTCGCGGCGAAGGCGGCCATGAGCGTGGGCCGGGACCTGCGCGGCGCCATTTTCCAGCGGGTGGGCGACTTCTCCGAGCAGGAGGTTACCAAGTTCGGAGCCCCCAGCCTGATCACCCGGTCCACCAACGACGTCCAGCAGGTCCAGCAGCTGGTGCTGATGTCCGCCACCATGCTGGTCACCGCGCCCATGCTCAGCATCGGCGGGGTGGTCATGGCCGTGCGGCAGGACGCCCAGCTGTCCTGGCTGATCGCCGTCGCGGTCCCGGTGCTGCTGATCGCCGTCGGCCTCATCACCGTCCGGATGGTGCCGCTGTTCAAGAAGATGCAGAAGCGGATCGACACCGTGAACCGGGTCCTCCGCGAGCAGCTCACCGGCATCCGCGTGGTCCGCGCCTTCGTCCGCGAAGACATCGAAACCGAGCGCTTTGCCCGCGCCAACGAGGATGTCACGGACACGGCCCTGCGCGCCGGCCGGCTCATGGCGCTGGCGTTCCCGGCGGTAATGCTGGTGCTGAACGTCTCCAGCGTGGCCGTGATCTGGTTCGGCTCGTTCCGGATCCAGGACGGCTCCATGCAGGTGGGCACGCTCATCGCGTTCCTGAGCTACCTGCTGCAGATCCTGATGTCGGTCATGATGGCCACGTTCATGGCCGTGATGATCCCGCGTGCAGCGGTATCCGGCGACAGGATCGGGGAGGTGCTGCGCACGGAGTTGAGCGTCCGGCCGCCCGCACACCCGGTCAGCCCAGCCGCGCGGGACGGGCACCGCCGCGGCGAGCTGGAAATGCGCGACGTCGGATTCGCCTACCCGGGTGCCGACCAGCCCGTCCTCACCGGGATCAGCTTCACCGCCAGGGCAGGGCAGACGACGGCGATCATCGGCAGCACCGGCGCTGGCAAGACCACCCTGGTGAACCTCATGCCCCGGCTGTTCGACGCCACCTCCGGGTCTGTCCGGATGAACGGTGTGGACGTCCGCGAGCTGCACCCGGACCTGCTGTGGGGGCACATCGGCCTGGTCCCGCAGCGGCCCTACCTGTTCAGCGGCACCGTGCGCAGCAACCTGCAGTACGGTAAGCCGGACGCCACCGAGGACGAGCTCTGGACCGCTCTGGAGATCGCCCAGGCCCGCGACTTCGTGGAGCGGATGGAGGAGGGACTGGACGCGCCCATCAGCCAGGGCGGCACCAACGTCTCCGGCGGGCAGCGGCAGCGGCTGGCCATCGCCCGGGCCCTGGTGAAACGGCCCGGGCTGTACATCTTCGATGACTCGTTCTCCTCGCTGGATACCGGCACGGACGCCCGCCTCCGGCAGGCCCTCAAGCGCAGCACCGCCGGCGCCACGCTGGTGATCATCGCCCAGCGCGTGTCCAGCATCGTGGATGCGGACCAGATTTTAGTGCTCGACGGCGGCAGGGTTGTCGGGCGCGGAACGCACCGGGAGCTGCTGGAGACCTCGGAGACGTACCGCGAGATCGTCTCCTCCCAGCTGGCAGCGGAGGAGACGGTATGAGCGCACCGGACCGCCCGCCGTCGTCCGCTTCTTCCGGAACCGGTACTTCCACAACCGCCGCGGCAACCGCACCTGCCGGCGGCAAAACGGCAAGCGCCGACGTCGCCCGCATTCCCCGTCCGGCAGGCGGGCCGGGACGCGGCGGACCGTTCGCGGGGATGAACGTCCCGGCGGAGAAGGCGATGAACTTCTGGCCGTCGGCCAAGCGGCTGCTGGGGACGCTGCGGCCGGAACGGGCGTGGCTGCTGCTGGTGTTCGCGACGGCGGTGGCCGGGGTGGCGCTCTCGGTGATCGGGCCGCGGCTGCTGGGGGAGGGCACCAACCTGATCTTCGCCGGGGTGGTGTCCCGCGAGCTGCAGGCCGGGGTGAGCAAGGAGCAGGTGATTGCGCAGCTGCGGGCGTCCGGGGAGGGGCAGCGCGCGGACATGCTCAGCGCGATGGATCTGGTGCCGGGGCAGGGGATCGACTTCGCGGCGCTGGGCACTGTGCTGACGTGGGCGCTGGTGCTGTATGTGCTGTCGTCGGCGTTTATGTGGGTGCAGGCGTATGTGCTGAACGGGGTGGTGCAGCGGACGGTGTTCGGACTGCGGGAGCGGATCGAGGCGAAGATCCACCGGCTGCCGCTGCGGTATTTCGACTCGGTCCAGCGCGGCGAGCTGCTCAGCCGGGTCACGAACGACGTGGACAACATTTCCCAGAGCCTGCAGCAGACCATCAGCCAGGCGGTGACGTCGGTGCTGACCGTGGTGGGCGTGCTGGTGATGATGGTGATTCTCTCGCCCACGCTGGCGCTGATCGCGCTGGTGACCATTCCGCTGACGCTGGGGCTGACGGCGCTGATCGCCAAGCGCTCCCAGAAGCTGTTTGTGGCCCAGTGGAAGCACGCAGGGGAGCTGAACGGGCAGATCGAGGAGACGTACACCGGGCATGCGCTGGTGAAGGTGTTCGGCCGGCAGCAGGAGGTGGGGGAGCGGTTCCGGCAGAAGAACGCGGAGCTGTATGAGGCGAGTTTCGGCGCGCAGTTCATCTCCGGGCTGATCATGCCGGCCATGACGTTCATCGGGAACCTGGTGTACGTGGGGATCGCCGTCGTGGGCGGGCTGCAGGTGGCCTCCGGGGCGATGCAGCTGGGCGACGTGCAGGCGTTCATCCAGTACTCCCGGCAGTTCACCATGCCGCTGGCGCAGCTGGGGTCCATGGCCAACGTGCTGCAATCCGGTGTGGCGTCCGCCGAACGGGTGTTCTCGTTGCTGGATGAGGACGAGGAGTCTGTTGAGCCTGCCCCGTCTGCCGGGCCTGCATTTGGGAAGGGGCGGCTGGTGTTCGAGGACGTCTCGTTCTCCTATTCGCCGGACAAGCCGCTGATCTCCTCGTTGTCCCTGGTGGCGGAGCCGGGGCAAACGGTGGCGATTGTCGGGCCCACCGGGGCGGGGAAAACCACGCTGGTGAACCTGATGATGCGGTTCTACGAGCTGGACGCCGGGCGGATAACGCTCGACGGCGTGGACGTCACCTTTGTGCCCCGGCGTGAGCTGCGCTCGCGGATGGGGATGGTGCTGCAGGATACGTGGCTGTTTGCCGGGACGATCCGGGACAACATTGCGTATGGCCGGCCCGGAGCTACTGAGGCCGAAATTCTTGAGGCTGCCCAGGCGACGTATGTGGACCGGTTCGTGCGGTCACTGCCTGACGGGTACGACACGCTTCTGGAGGACGAGGGCTCGAATGTGTCCGCGGGGGAAAAGCAGTTGCTGACGATTGCGCGGGCGTTCCTGGCCCGGCCGTCGGTGCTGATTTTGGACGAGGCGACTTCTTCAGTTGACACCCGGACTGAGGTGCTGGTGCAGAAGGCGATGAGTGCTTTGCGGTCGGACCGGACTTCTTTTGTGATCGCGCACCGCCTGTCCACGATCCGCGACGCCGACCTCATCCTGGTGATGGAGGCCGGCCAGATCGTGGAGCAGGGCACGCACGCTTCGCTGTTGGCCGCGGGCGGGGCTTACGCGCGGTTGTATGAGGCGCAGTTCGCGGCTCCCGTGGCGGAGGTTTAGGCACAGCACAAGCTAAGCGGCTCTTCGTGATTCGGGGGAGATGAGTCCACGGACGAGCACCGGGCCTCCAAGGCCCAGAACCACCCGCCGTCGTAGTACACGGACACACAGCGCAACGTTGCAGCCGCCGCACGTAACCTGTTTAGATGCCTCGTTTCGCGCTTGATATTGAGTCCGTCCCCCGCCCCGTCCGTTCGCAGGAGCTGCTGGATGCGGTGAACCACCGGGTCGTCATCGCCGACGGCGCGATGGGCACCATGCTGCAGGGCCGGGACCTCTCGCTGGACGAAGACTTCCTGGGGCTGGAAGGCTGCAACGAGATCCTCAACGACACGCGGCCCGATGTTCTCGCGGACATTCACGACGCCTACTTCGCCACGGGCATCGATGCGGTCGAAACCAACACCTTCGGCGCCAACTGGTCCAACCTCTCGGACTACGGCATCGACGACCGCATCGAAGAGCTCGCCCGCAAGGGCGCCGAAATCGCCCGCGAACGTGCAGAAGCGGCAGAAAAAACAGACGGGCGCATGCGCTGGGTCCTCGGCTCCATGGGGCCCGGCACTAAGCTCCCCAGCCTCGGGCACACCACCTACGACTACCTCAAGCAGACCTTCGCGCTGCAGGCTGAGGGCCTCATCGACGGGGGAGCGGACGCCTTCCTCATCGAGACCAGCCAGGACCTCCTGCAGACCAAAGCCGCGGTCAACGGCTGCAAGCAGGCCATCGTGTCCCGCGGTATCCGCCTCCCCATCTTCGTCGAGGTGACCGTCGAAACCACCGGAACCATGCTGATGGGCTCCGAGATCGGCGCCGCGCTCACCGCGCTCGAGCCGCTCGGCGTCGACGCCATCGGCCTGAACTGTGCCACCGGGCCGGACGAGATGAGCGAGCACCTGCGCCACCTCTCCAAGCA
Organism: Arthrobacter sp. D1-17; assembly: GCF_054130535.1. Taxonomy (NCBI): domain Bacteria; kingdom Bacillati; phylum Actinomycetota; class Actinomycetes; order Micrococcales; family Micrococcaceae; genus Arthrobacter; species Arthrobacter sp. D1-17. The sequence goes on from NZ_CP096382.1 coordinate 639,506, forward strand.
GTCCTCCGTCGCCATCGCCTGCATGCCCAACGCCGGCCTGCCGGTGCTTGGCGCCAACGGTGCGCACTATCCGCTCTCGCCCGCCGAACTCGCCACCGCGCACGAGCAGTTCGTGCGGGAATTCGGGCTGGGCCTCGTGGGCGGATGCTGCGGTACGACGCCGGAACACATGGCCGCCGTCGTCGAACGTCTTGCCCCCTTCCGCACCTCCGCCGCCGTCACCAGCGGCGGGAGGGGATCTGACGGTGCCCGCCTCCCCACCGAGCGGGAAGCCGGCATCGCCTCCCTCTACCACCACGTGCCGTTCGACCAGGATTCCGCCTACCTCGCCATCGGTGAGCGCACCAACGCCAACGGTTCCAAGGCGTTCCGCCAGGCCATGCTGGAAGAGCGCTGGGACGATTGCGTGGACATTGCCCGCGAGCAGGTCCGCGTCGGCGCGCACCTGCTCGACGTCTGCATCGACTACGTGGGGCGCGACGGCGTGGCCGACATCAAGGAGGTCGTCTCACGTTTCGCGTCGGCCTCCACCCTCCCGCTCGTCATCGACTCCACAGAACCGCCCGTGCTGCAGGCCGGGCTCGAACTCATCGGCGGGCGCCCGGTGGTCAACTCCGTCAACTACGAGGACGGCGACGGCCCGGACAGCCGCTTCGCGCGCATCATGCCGCTTGTGAAGGAACACGGCACCGCCGTGATCGCCCTGACCATCGACGAGCAGGGCCAGGCCCGCACCACCGACGGCAAGGTGGCCATCGCCTCCCGCCTCGTTGACGCCCTGGTGGGCGAATGGGGGATGCGCGTCGAGGACATCATCGTCGACTGCCTGACCTTCCCCATCGCCACCGGCCAGGAAGAGACGCGCCGGGACGGCATCGAAACCATCGAGGCCATCCGCCAGATCACCGCGAAGTACCCCGGCATCAACACCACACTCGGCGTCTCCAACGTGTCCTTCGGTCTGAACCCCGCGGCGCGCGTTGTCCTGAACTCGGTCTTCCTGCACGAGGCCGCACAGGCCGGCCTGACCAGCGGCATCATTGACGCCGCCAAGATCGTGCCGCTCGCCTCGCTGCCGGAAGAGCAACGCAAGGTGGCACTGGATCTCGTCTGGGACCGCCGCGAATACGACGCCGACGGCAACACCACCTACGACCCCCTGAACATCATGCTGGACATGTTCGCGGGCGTCGACACCGCAGCGCTCAAGGACCAGCGCGCCGCTGAACTCGCGGCGCTGCCCACCGGCCAGCGCCTGGAGCGGCGCATCATCGACGGCGAAGGCAAGGGCCTCGAAGAGGACCTCGACCTGGCCCGCAGCGAGGGACTGACCCCGCTCGGCATCATCAACGACCACCTGCTCGAAGGCATGAAGGTGGTGGGCGAGCGCTTCGGCGCCGGCGAGATGCAGCTGCCTTTCGTGCTGCAGTCCGCCGAGGTGATGAAGAACGCGGTGGCCCTGCTCGAGCCGCACATGGAGAAGTCGGACGCGTCGGGCAAGGGCACCATGGTGATCGCCACCGTGCGCGGCGACGTGCATGACATCGGCAAGAACCTGGTGGACATCATCCTCACCAACAATGGCTACAGGGTCATCAACCTCGGCATCAAGCAGCCGATAGCCGACATCATCGCCGCCGCCGAGGAACACGACGCCGACGTGATCGGCATGTCCGGGCTGCTCGTGAAATCCACCGTGGTGATGAAGGAGAACCTCGCGGAACTGCAGTCCCGGGGGCTTGCGAAGAAGTGGCCGATCATCCTCGGCGGGGCCGCCCTGACTCGTGCCTACGTGGAGCAGGACCTGGCTGAGATCTTCGACGGCGAAGTGCGCTACGCGAAGGATGCTTTCGAGGGCCTCTCCCTCATGGAGCCGCTGGTCCAGGTAGCCCGCGGCGCGGACCCCGCAGAGGTGGGCCTGCCCGCGCTGAAGAAGCGGATTCACAAGGGCGGCCCGAAGTTTACGGTGACGGAGCCGGAGGCCATGCCCGGCCGGTCCGACGTCGCCGCCGACAACCCCGTGCCTGCGCCGCCGTTCTGGGGCACCCGAATTGTGCGCGGCGTCGCGCTCCACGACTACGCGGCCTTGCTCGACGAGCGCGCCACCTTCATGGGGCAGTGGGGGCTCAAGCCCGGCCGCGGCGATGACGGCGCCTCCTACGAGGAACTGGTGGAACGCGAGGGCCGGCCGCGCCTGCGCTACTGGCTGGACCGCATCCTCGCCGAGGGAATGCTTGACGCGTCCGTCGCGTACGGCTATTTCCCGGTGGTCTCCGAAGGGGAACAGGTGGTGGTGCTGCACCACGGGGAGGACCACGACGGCGTCCTCGGCACCGCGGGTCTCCTCGCCCCGGATGGCGGTTCAGGTGGCCCGATCGGGACCGAGCGGCTGCGCTTCGATTTCCCGCGCCAGCGCCGGGACCGGCACCTGTGCCTGGCCGACTTCGTGCGGTCGCGCGAGTCGGGGCAGATCGACGTGCTGCCGGTGCAGCTGGTCACGGCCGGCTCGAAGATCGATGAGGTGACCGCGGAGCTGTTCAAGGGGAACCACTACCGCGACTACTACGAGCTCAACGGCCTGGTCATGCAGCTCACCGAGGCGCTTGCCGAGTTTTGGCATGCGCGCATCCGCTCCGAGCTCGGCTTTGCGGCCGAGGAGCCTAAGGACAAGGCAGGGTATTTTAAGCTCGACTACCGAGGTGCCCGCTTCTCGCTCGGGTATCCGGCGTGCCCGGACATGGAGGACCGCCGCAAGGTGACGGAGCTGCTGAAACCCGAGCGGATGGGCGTGATCCTCAGCGACGAGCTGATGCTGCACCCCGAACAGTCCACCGACCCGTTCGTGTTCCACCACCCGGAGGCGAAGTACTTCAAGGTGTGAGTTGAAGCCGGTCCCTGTCTTGAACGGATGCAGCCTGAATGGATGAAGCCTTCGCGGCTTGAGTGCCCACGCTGGCCACCGGCTTTACCCGCCGGAACGCGGCGAGAACGGCCCGCCCCACCACAACGATTCCGATGATTGTGGTGGCGGCACGCAGGGTGTCCCAGCCCGCCGTCGACGTCACGAGTGAGTACAGCAGGAAGCTGGAGAGGTTGGTCTCCAGCGGCGCGCCGGGCATGTAGGAGATGCCGGTGCCGGCGCCGACTGCGAAGGGCCAGAACCACAGGTTGGTCAGCAGTCCGAACAGGTAGGACGCCACGGCGCCGTAGCCGCACAACATCCACACTTCTGCCCGCCCGCGCACCCGGCGGGGGAGCAGCCCGGCCCCCGCGCCCACCCACGCGCAGGCGAAGATCTGGAACGGTGTCCAGGGCCCGATACCGCCCCACAAGACGCTCGAGACGGCGATGGTGGCGGCGCCGAGGAGCAGGCCGAAACGGGCGCCGAACGCCCGGCCGGCCAGGATCAGCAGGATAAAGACCGCCTCCACGCCCCCGACGCCCGTGCTCGCCACCCGCACCGCGGAGCCGACGGCGGCCAGGACGCCGAGCAACGCCACCATATGCGCGGAGCGGACAGAGCCGTCGAGGGAGACCACAACGGTGACTGCGGCGATGGGCGCGATGGCCAGCGCCGCGTAGGGCAGGGCGGCGGCGGCATCCTGCGGGAGGGCCGCAGCGAGCAGCGGCCAGCAGAAGGCGCCGAGGGCCAGAAGGTTTGCCGCTGCAAGAACTGCGAGCTCGACGCTGCGCGGCAGCCGGAGACGGTGCTGCCTTGCCGCTCCCTGTGAGGCTGTTGGTTCGTCGAGGACCCGTGGTCTTGGTCCGGCACCTGCCTGCCGGGGAGGCGGGAGGTACACTTCCGGGGCTGCTTCTGTCTCGGAAGCGGGCGCGACGCCATCGCGCATCGGGAGGATCCGGGCCCCGAGGCTGTGCGCAAAATCGCGGTCGTGGGTGGCGATCAGGATCGCCGCGCCGGCCTCCGCTGCGGCCCGCAATGCCGCCGCGACTGCTGTGCCCGCCGCAGGATCGAGTCCGCGGGTGGGCTCATCGATCATGAGGACCTGTGGATCATCCATGGTCTGCAGCGCGATGGCAAGGATCCGGCGCTCCCCTGCAGAGAGGTCCCGGGGATGCTCGTGCCCGATGGGAATTCGAACGTCACCCCGCAAACGGGCAAGGCGCGCAGCTGCGGAACCAGGCTCAGGCTGTCCGCCGTTCTTTCGGCGCGCGTGCCGCCGCTCCGCCGCTCGGAGCTCTCCTGCGACTGTATCCCTCGTGAAGAGGTCGTCCGAGGCATCCGGCACCAGGGCGACGCGGGCGCTGTCGAATGTCCCGCCGTCGACCGTTCCTTCACCGAGGGCGAGCGCCACCAGGAGGGACGACTTCCCGGCCCCGTTCGGCCCGACCAGGGCGACCACTTCACCGCGGTGCAGGGTCAGGGATGCGTCGCGCACGAGCAACTTGCCCTTGGGGTGCACCGCAAGGTTCGTCGCCGTCAGCACGGGCGCGTGCTCTGCCGGCCGTGCCGGCGGCGGATGTGCGACAGAGTGCGTAGGCGCGGACGGCGCAGCACCCGGCACCAGGGCGCCGTCGTCGATGGTCCACCATGAGTCCGCACAGGGTACGAGCGCTTCCGCACGGTGCTCCGCCACGATGACGCAGACACCGGCATCGCAGGAGAGGGCGTTGAGCACGGAGATAACGTGACCGCGGGCGTTGGTATCAAGGTCGGCCAGGGGCTCATCAACCAAGAGCAGAACCGGGTGCTCCACCACTGCGGCGGCGATGGCTACGAGCGTTGCTTCACCTGCCGAAAGAGTGCTGACATCCCGGTCCAGCAGCGCCGATATTCCGATACTCTCCGCGACCTCCAGCACCCGGGCCTTGACGATAGCGGGTGCCATGCCGCGCAGCTCAAGTGCGAGGGCGATTTCGTCCCGGACGCGGGTGGTGGCGAATGCGGCCCGGGGGTTCTGCAGTACGACGCCGATAAGGCGGGCGGTATCGCGCGGTGGGGTGCCGGCGCGGTCCGTTCCGGCGACGTGGACGGTGCCGGAGATTTCTCCACCGTCAACATGTGAGAGGAGGCCGGCAATGCCCCGCAGGATGGTGGACTTGCCGGAGCCGGTCGGCCCGGTAATGACCGAGATGGATCCGCTCGCGGGCGCGAATTCCGGAACGCGCACCTGCGCGTCACCAATGCGGAACTGTGCGTCCCGGACAAGGACCGGTGCTTCGGTACTGTGGCCAGTTGGGTGCGGGCTGGGTGGTTGTGCTGCCCGGCTCCCGAAGCCGCGCAGCTCCAGGGCCGCGGCAACGCGGCCCGCGTGCTCGAGGGTGCGCTCGAGCACCGGAACCAGGGCGCGGGGTCCGAACCGTTCGCCCCGCAACCGGAACGCCAGGCGCACGGAGGCCACGGCGTCGGAAAGCGCAGGGAGCGCCGCCCACGCCACCACAAGCGTCCGGGCCAGGCCCTGCATAGGACCGCCGCGGGCCAAATGCACGAAGCCGCGGGCCACGTCCACGCAGGCATTGAGCAGGCCGAAAGCAAGGATCGTCCCGGCGATCGGCAGGGCTGACAGGACCGCCTCCCAGAGCCCCGGCGCCGAGACCGGACCAAGGAGGACCACGTGGGCGTACGGGGCAGGCAGCGGCACCGGCTGTATGTCGAGCAGAACGGGCTCACCAATGCCCGCTCCGTTGAAGAGGAAGCGGTAGATGACCCGCGCCGCGATGAAGACGACGGCGAGAGCCGCCGCTGCACGTAACGGCGCGGGCCGAAAGGTCATGCCGCGGGGGTGGCCGGTGCGCCGTCGACGGTGAAGAGCAGTTCCAGGCTCTCTCCGGGGCTCACCTTCAGGGTGGCGAGGCCTTCCTGGGCGTATGCCCACTTACCGGAGGCCGGCTTAACCCAGAGTGACCAGTAGGCAAAAGCGGCGGGCGTCTTCTTGCAATCTTCCCGGTAAGTGCCGCCCTTGTGGACGATGTCGAAGTCTGCGGCCGGCACACCGTTCACGCGGCACACCAGTTCCTTGGGATATTGGTCAGTTCCCTCTGTTTTCACCTTTGCCTCATCAAGCACCTTGGATGCGGGAGTTGGCCCGTCCACGGGCACGCAAACCGACGTCTCAGCGGCCTCCTGCTTCAGGGCGCCCGAGTCGACGATGACCTTCACCCCGTCGCAGGGCCCTGCGGCGGCGCTGGATGACGCCGTTGCCGTGGATGCGGGCGCAGACGTGGTTGGCTGGGTAGTGCCGGGCGTGGAGCAGGCGGCAAGGGAAAACAGGAGACCGGCGGCGGCGAGGGAGCTCGCGGCGGCGGTGCGAATCTTAGTCAATGTCACCAGTCAAGGGTAGGACGTTGCCTGTCCGGATTGAGATGCCGTGGCCTTGTGTGACGTTAGCTCCGTCATCGCAGCAGCCAAACAGCGATGGTCAGGATGTTGACCGCGTGTCGAAGGCCGCCGCCGATTCCCGGAGAAGGCGCGCAACGGTGTCCACGGGCGTGCTGGCTGCCCGCCGCCGGTCGAACCGCCGCAGGACGATGCGCCGCGTGCCCAGTCCAGGGACGTCCAGTACGTCCACCCCGTCATGGCTGACGCCGCTCAACGCCAAGGTGGGTACGACTGCGGCGCCCTCACCCGCCGCGACGAGTGCCAGCGCGGTCAGCGTCTCCTGGTACTGATGCACCGTCTCCATCCGGGCACCCGCTGACTGACGGAGCCGGACGAGAACGGAAGCGTTGGCGGCTGAGGACTCAACGCCGAGCCACGGAAGCGGCAGGTGGCCGAGGTCGATGTTCTCGGTGCTGAGCAGGGCGCCCGCCGGAACTACCAGCTTCCATGGCTCGTCCAGCAGGGGTTCCTCGGTCGTGCCGGCTGAGAGGGAACGTTGCTCGGCGGTCGTTGAATCAAGCTCGACGACGATGGCATCGAGTTGGCGCTGACGGAGCAGCCGCATGAGGGCAGGAAAGTCGTCCTCAACGATTCGGATCTGCAACTGCGGGTACTGGCTGCGCCACTCTGGCAGGCGCGGGATCACCACTGTCCGGATGAAGCTGGTGAATCCGCCAACCCGCACCACCCCTGCGACCGTGGCCCCGCCCTCCATACGGGCGCGGGCGACGCTGAGTGCGCGTTCGATCTCCTCGCCGGCTTCTGCAACGGCCAGGCCGGCGGGTGTCAAAACCGAGCCTTTGGGGGTGCGCACCACCAGAGCATGCCCCGTTTCGTCCTCCAGCTTGTTGAGCTGCTGGGACACGGCCGACGGCGTGATCCCCAACTCGTCAGCCGCGGCGAGCACTCCGCCTGTGCGGGCAACAGCAAGGAGAACGCGCAGCCGACGCGGATCAATATCCATGTTAAGTAGTTCTAAACCACAGCTTCAGAGGAATGCAATTGCGCTACAACAGTGGCGTCTCCATAATTGCTTTTGAAGGCAGGCCAGCAGAGGCTTCAGGCTGGCGGTCCAAGCGAAAATATATACCTTCATTCCGCCACCTCCACTCCACGCAGCGAATGGCAGCCGGGCACCAATTCTGAAAGGACATCATGGAACTGCTGTTTGAAATTTCCGGCTGGGCGGGCGCGGTTGCGATACTCGGCGCGTTCCTTGCTGTGTCCATGGGATGGATGAAGGCCGGCAAGGGCTTTCAGACGGCGAATCTGCTCGGTGCTTGTGCCTTTATTGTCAATGGCGCATTCCACGAAGCGTGGCCCTCCGTTGTCACGAATATCGCCTGGTTTCTCATTTCCGCGGTAGCGCTGCTTCGCATGCGTTCCCGGCAGGAGTCGCCGGCGGCCGCTGCCGAGGCGCCGCAGGTCCAGTTTCCTGGAGTCCCTGACACAACCGGCCAACTGGCCATCGTCGAAGCGCGCCGCTTCACCTAAAACAGGCGTAGGCGGGAACAACCCGGCGATAGCCAGCACTGCGGCGAGGCTGCCGTGATGTCGGACTCTTAAACTGCTGCAAGGGAATTACAAGGACACCAGGGAGCTTGTTCTAACCGGGCGCCGACCATCGGCTGCCTTGTGAAAGGACCCCTTTGCCTACAGCCTTCATCCCGTTCACCATGTGCGCCACGGTCCGCGACGACCACAGGCGGTCCTTCAGTACGGACCTGGAGCAGCTCACCTCGACCCATCGTGGCTGGGCGCCGTTGGACGTGGTCAAGTCCACCAACTCCAAAGCACTCCTCCGCGGAGCAATTCCGCAAGGCGCTCACACCGCCACCGATGCGAGTCTTGCACGCTACCTCCAGGAACGCCTTGCCGCCGACACGGACATCCACATCGATCTCACGGTAAGCATCGAGCGGTAACAGAATTCAGCAAAGCCCGGACCGTTCAGGTCCGGGCTTTTTTGCTGCAGCGGCACAGTGCGAATTTGAGGCACAAGCAAATCGGGGAGTACCTCATGAGTGAGAAGACTTTCATGCTGCCCTCAGACCGGTCTCATGGTGCAGTCCCATGCTGCTGAATAGGGAACACATCTGCGGTTGTGGAGGACAGAATGAAAATCACGGATCCGGCTAACGTGCACCCCGCCTGGGCGGAATGCTTCAATCGTCAGGACTTCAACGGGATGGCCGGCTTCATGGAGACAAATGCCGTTTTCGCCCCTCAGCCCGGATTGGCCCTCACAGGTGAGGACAACCTCACAGCCCAGCGGCAGTTCCTAGCAATGGGACTGCCGATTGACCTGACTGTCCGCCATGTGCTGCAGGAAGGACAAATAGCACTCGCGATCGTTGATTGGACCATCAAAGGCACTGCTGCCGATGGCAATGAAGTCGACCTGAAAGGCACCGCTGCTGACGTTCTTCGGCTGGGTGACGAAGGGTGGAAACTCATTATTGATAACCCGTTCGGCACTGCCTGAATTACCTGCTTGATGCCTATTCCGTCCGGCCCGCGCTGATGCCCGGCTGGAGGCATTTCTGACGTGATGGACACGGTACAGGGCCGGGTTCACAATGAGGGGTGTGGCGCCCTGCCCCTGATGTTCCGAGTGCGGAGGCCGGAAGCGGCAGCCGGTCGTGGAGGAGGACTAATGCGCATGACATGGATGAGGGCCGCTGTTGTCGCCGCCCTCATTGGAAGTATGTTCTGGATTCCCGCTGCCGCAGGGGCCGCTGAAGGCCCCGGAACCGCTACCGTTCAGGTCCTGGCAGCCTCGCCGGGTGTCACCCAGGGACAGCAGCCTTCTCCTACTGATGCTCCGACGGGGCCCACTCCCGCGCCGACCGGAACAGCAACTCCGGCTGAATCATCGCCGCCTCCCCCAGGAGGTCCAAGCGACACAGGAACGGCCCAGACGAACGACAGCACGCCACTCGTGATCGGGGCGGCGATCATCCTGCTCGTATTGCTCGTGGCGTTTTTCCTGTGGCGACGGCGGGGGGCTGTGAAAGACCTGTAAGCGCGGCTACGCTACTGGCCAAGGACGGCCAGCCCGTCGGCGACCAGCCTTCCGTCATGGATGACCGTGCGGTCGGCGCCTCGGTCCATGACGGTGCTCGTGACGGTTTCGCCGTCAACCAGGACGAGGTCGGCCCGGTCTCCCAGGGCCAGGCCGGGCCGGTCATCGGAGCTGGTGAGTCGCTGGACGGTGCGGTCCATGATGGACGCACCTCCCATGGTGGCTATCGCTGCGCAGTGCTCGATTAGCAGGTCCTTGCGCAGTCGGTGCGTGAAGGCCAGCTGCCACGTGCGGTCGAGCATGTCGCAATTGCCATACGGGCTCCAGTAGTCCCGCTGGCCGTCCTCGCCCAAACCGACACGGATCCCGGCCTCGGTCATCTGGGCCAAGTCGAACTGCGTCCCGCCACTTGCCGGGGCGACTGTCGCCCAGGCAACGTCGAGCTCGGCCATCTGCTCCACGAGCCCGGCGGTGACGTCGGGGTGGACATTCGCCAGGTCGTAAGCGTGGGACAGGGAGACGCGTCCCTGCATACCCAGCGCCCGGGTGCGTTCGAAGATGAGTTCCGCGCTGAAGACCCCCAGATGGCCCGGCTCGTGCAGGTGGATGTCAACGTCGACCCCGTACTTCTCTGCCAGCCCGAAGACGATGTCCAGATGGTGGACCGGGTCGCGGTCCAGCTGGCATGGGTCGATGCCGCCCACCGTTGTTGCGCCCGCGCGGAGGGCCTCCTCGAGGAGCGGAACGGTGCCCTCCTCCAGCAGGAGGCCGGCCTGGGGAAAGGCCATGACCTCTACGGTGGCCGCGTGGGCGAAGCGTTCCTTGGCGGCCATGACTGCCTCGAAGCGCTCAAGCTTGCAGTCCACGTCGATCTGGGCGTAGGAACGGACGCGCGTGGTGCCCCGCGCAATCATTCGCTCGAGCGTTCCGGCGACGACGTCGCTGTAGGGGACAGGGGTGTCGCGCCAGTTGTCCCGGTCGTTGCGCATCATGTTCCACACGCCGGGCGAGCCGGTGTGCTCCCGGAACGGCAGCCCGATCCGGGTCGAATCCAGGTGGACGTGCACGTCCGTGAACGCGGGCAAAGCGATCCGACCCCGCCCGTCAACCACTGTTTCGGGGACGACGACGGCAGAACCCGCCGGGTGAACGGCGGCAATCCGTCCCTCGCGGACCTCAAGGTCGACGGCGCCCCCGCCCCAGGGGCGGACGTTGGTGATGAGCATGGTTCATTCCTTTCGGCCGGGCTGTGTCTAGGGCTGCCTGCGGACGACGGCCGGAAGGCACCGATCTCACGGGACCGGCGCCCTCCCCACAGCAGGTGTATTAACAGCAACATGTATTTACAGCGGCGTGTATTAGAACTGGAAAGCAATCTGGGCGATGACCGCGGCGGCGAGGAAGCTGGACGTGAACGTCATGAGGGCGACGATCACGATCTTCCAGCTCAGTGAGCGCAACGCCTTGACGTCCCGGCCCAGTGACATGCCGATCAGGGCGATCATGGGGAGGCCCGCGAAGAGGACGTTGATGTGCTGCGTGGAGGAGGCGATGAAGGGGCCGACGGGCAGGAACGTTGCCGAGGCAATGGTGGCCAGAGCCAGGACCCAGATGCTGGACGGGACCGCCGGGACGAGCTTGGCAAGTACCAGCGCGACGGCGGTGAGGGCCAGCAGGATGAGCACGCCGACGACATCCAGCGGCCGCGCCGCACCGGTGCCGAGGGCATTGAGCAGGATGCCTGCTACTCCTGTCGCGGCGAAGGCGAGGAGCCACGTCCTGGGGGTCCTGACAACAACGGGATCCTCTTCGATGCCGTTGACATCCACGGTGTCGGCGCCCGACGCGTCAGCTGCCTCGGGCGTTGCCGTTTCAATTACTGCCCCGCCTGCGCGTGCCGACCCCGATCCGCCGGCCCGGGCTTCAGCTGCAGCACCAACAAGAGTGCCGCGGCGCACGCGGCGGCCGAGGTCGTCCCTTCCAAAAATGCGGGACCACATCTTGTAGAGCTTCTGGCACATGGGCAGCGCGATGAAGACACCGGCGTAGAAGCCGACGATATTGGTGACCAGGTTGGAGAGTGCGGCGAGGGCCATGATCTCACCGGCCATCTCCGGGTAGAGGATGGACAAGGCACCGACACCGCCCAGCATCATGGAGGCAGAGCCCAGTCCGAGGCCCAAGGCGAGAGCCCGGGGATCAAAGAAGTCGAGTCCGCCGAGAAGTCCGGCCAGCAGGGAGATAAACACGGCGCCAAAGACGCTGCCCAGCACCCATACAGCGAACACTCCGCGGTACTCGGGGGAGCGGACACCGAAGCGCTGGATGGCGAAGGCCAGGTAGGACTCACGGTCGATTGACCAGGTGGCGCCGATCGCGGAGCGCCCCATTCCAAGGGCGACAGCGACCGGCAGGGCCAGGATCACCGTGCCGACCACGTGCCCCACCTCCTGCAGGAGGATCGCGGGGCCGAGGCCGGTGAACTTCGTCAGCGACGGACCAATTTGGGTGCCAAGCCCTGCTAGGAAGAAAACAATGGATACGTCCATCAGGTGCGTGGACACCGCACGGGAGCGTCCTTCGATGGGTTTCCATCTCTGGACTCCGAGGAAGCCGCCGATGAGCACGGTCCACAGGATGGGCATCAGGACGATGGCGGCCGGGCCGAGGTGGAACTTGTGGGTTCCGATCGTGATGGCCACGGCACAGATCGCGGTGGAGATCGCGATCATCGCGAACCACATGGCGGGTCGTGCACGGAAGGAACGGGAGGGAGGGGTGTCCGTCAGGGTGAACAGGGAGCCGTCTGTGGTCTTCGCTTCATTGCGCATGACGCGGGCCTTTCGAGAAGGATCAGGGATTAGAAAGAAAATCTCGCACTGGGGGAAGCGGTGCTTTGGTATACCAAATGACTGTATACTCGTGCTCAACGAGAGGCAAGTCACATTTCTAGGAGGCATCTGTGTACAGGAAAATTTCGGCCCGGTACGTTCTGGGGTTTGACGGCACACGGCACACTCTCATCGAGGACGGCGAGGTGGTCTTCAACGGCGATGCAATCGTCTTCGTAGGGCGCAACTATGCGGGTCCGGTCGACGAGGAGCACAATTATGGCCAGAGCCTGGTCGTGCCCGGCCTGATAGACCTCGATGCCCTCGCCGACATCGATCACCTCATCCTGGACTCGTGGCCCTCGCGCCATGTGGCCGCCGGCCACCTGTGGTCGGACGACTACTTTGCCCACCGCCGCCGGGACGTGTTCACGCAGGCCGAGCGTGCCACGGTCCGCGAATTCGCCTTGGCGCAGCTCGCCCTGCACGGCATCACGACCTACATGCCGATCGCTTCGGAGATTCACAGCTCGTGGGCTGAGGGCTTCGATGAGCTCGTGGACATGGCCGAGACCAGCCGCCGGATCGGGTTGCGCGGCTACCTCGGACCGGCCTACCGGTCCGGAGTCCACGTCACCACTGCCGCCGGCGGCCGCGAGGTCCACTTCGACGAGGACCGGGGGCTTGCGGGCCTGCGCGACGCCGAACGCTTCCTAGACCACGCCGCCCGTCTCGCAGACCCGCTCGTCACCGGGGCCCTGCTGCCGTGCCGCATCGAGACGCTGTCCGAAGGCCTCATACGGGAGACGGCCCGGATCGCCCGGGAACGGGACGCGCTCGTCCGGCTCCACTGCCTCCAGTCCCCACTGGAGGACGGGCTGCTGCAGCGTTCCGCCGGACGCGGCATGTGGGAACTGCTCGAATCCTCAGGCCTGTTCGGCACCCGGCTTCTCATCCCGCACGGCGTGGTGATCGACGCCAAGGACCCGGCGGCATCAGCGCCCGGTGGCCCGCTCGACACACTCGCCCGCCACGGCGTCAGCATTGTCCACTGCCCGTTAACATCGTTCCGCTACCAGAAGCAGCTTGTCTCCTTTGACCGCTTCCGCGAGGCAGGCATCAACCTGTGCCTGGGTACGGATTCCTTCCCGCCGGATCTGGTGCGCGGCATCGACGTCGGCATGCATGTGGCGCGGCTGGTCGAGGGGAGGCCCGACGCCGGGACCCTGGCCGACTACTTCGACGCCGCCACCGTCGGCGGAGCACGGGCCCTGGGCCGGGCCGACCTCGGAAGGCTTGCCCCGGGGATGCAAGCCGACATCACGGTAGTTTCCCTGGGCAATTTCCGCGACGGCGCCGTTGAAGACCCCTTGCGAACGCTGGTGCTCAACGGAACGGCGCGCCAGGTGACCGATACGTTCGTGGCAGGGCGTCCTGTCGTCGTCGGCGGTGCCCTGCCCGGCATCGACCTCGACGCACTGAAGGCGGAGGGGCAGCGGCTCTTCGACCAGATGCGGGCGGCATACTCCGAACGGGACATTCAGCGCCGGGAGCCTGACGAGCTGTTTCCTCCCGTCTATCCGCGCGCCGACATCCTTAGTCCGGCCGCAACTCCCTAGCGAACGAAAGCATGGGCGCCCTGCAGCTGTTGCTTGGTATACCAAAAGCGATACTGTGGGAACTAGTCAAGGGTGGCCGGCAGACGGTGGAAAGCTTATCCGCCCCCGGAAGAACCGTGACGTTAGAACCCGGACTTTGACCTGTTGACCCCGGCCTCGCACTGTTCCGGCAGGGCCTTTCCCCCTTTGAGAGAACAAAATGTGCCTTCACGATCACACCCCCGCTGCCCCGCCTGCCGCTGCGCTTCCACGCCGCGGCGTCCTGGCGGGGGCGGCCGCCCTGGCGGGAATCTCAGCGGCAAGCCTGGCTGCCCAGCTTGGAGGTGCTCCGACCGCGCGGGCGGAGGACAACGCCTCAATCCCCGGCCACCCTGAACGCCCCGCTTCCCCGGCGCCCATGTTGATTGAGGGCGGCACCATTGTGGACCCGAAAACGGGCGATGCCCTGGCAGACGGGGTCCTAGTGCTGGAAGGAGGCAAGGTAACCGCCGTCGGCAGCCGGAAGGAAACACGGCGTGCGGTGGCTGCTCTTGGCGGCCGTGCACACATCGTGAATGCCGCCGGGCGCTGGGTGCTGCCAGGCCTCATCGACGTGCATGTCCATGCGAACGCACTGTCGGATGCGCGGGCCATCCTGCAGGGCGGAGCAACCAGCGTCAGGAGCGGTTCGAGCAGCTTCTATCAGGACGTCGCCCTCGCTGCCCTGCCCGCCTGGGCCGCCGGTGCCTCGCCCCGGGTAAGCCCGGCCGGGCTGTTTATTTCGCCCGAACTGGGGGACTCGCTCCTGGCAGACCCTGACCTTGCACCGCTCGCGTCCCTGTCCGGGGGAGTCACGGAACCGGCGGACCTTGGCTACCTCACCCGCGTCAACCTGAAGCGCGGTGCCCAGGTGATCAAGACCCGGGCCAACCCCCGGGCGGGCCTGCCGGAACAGGACCCCCGCGAACTCGTCTACAACTACGAACAGCTCTCTGCCGTGGTCAAGGCCGCAGGCAAAGCGGGCGTGCTGTGCCACGCGTACAGCGCAGAGGGGATAGACGGCGCAGTCCGGGCCGGTGTGCGCAGCATCGAGCACGGCGTCTTCGTCAGCGAAGAGACTATCCACCGCATGGCCAGCCGCGGCACGTACTTCACACCCACAACGGACGCCATCACGAGCATGGCACGCTCTTCCAACCCGCTCCTGGCTGCCCGTGGCAAGGAGTACACGCCCATCATCAAAGCCGCAGTCCGGGCAGCCCATGAAGCCGGTGTGACGGTAGTGGCGGGAACGGACTCCTTCGGATCCGACGTGACCCCGATCGGCACAGAAGTGCGTCTGCTTGCTGAGGCCGGCCTGTCGCCGCTGGATGCGCTGAGGGCCGCAACCGTCAATGCCGCCGCCCTGCTCGGCTGGGGCGAGACAGCCGGACGCCTGGTGCGCGGTTCCTTTGCAGACGCGGTCATCGTCAACTCCGATCCCTTGAACAGCGCCTCGGCCCTGGAAGAGATCGGCGCCGTGGTGGCGCAGGGAGTCCTTGTACGGAATGACCTGTGATCAGCCGTCAAGGACACGGGCAACCCTGTCCTCTCCCACCTTTCACTTGCGCGGCCAAACGCGCCCTCCCACCTGGAAGCCACCCATGACCCTGATTCTTAATGCCTCCGAGCTGCAGTCCCTGGCCGATATGCCCGCGACCATTGCCGCCGTCGAACTCGCCTTTGCCGGCCTCAGCCGGGGCACGGCTGTTCAACCGGCGCCGGATTCCCTCCTCCTGCCGTCCTCGGATGCGAGGTTCCTGCCGATGGCGGCACTGTCCGGCGCGGAGGAGCTGGCGTCCGTGAAGCTGCTGGCGGACATTCCGGCGAACCGGGAATCGAACCTGCCCACGCAACGGTCCACGATCATGCTCGTCTCCCAGCTGACCGGCGAAACCCTGGCGATCCTGGACGGCAAAGTTCCAACTCGGGTCCGCACTGCCGCCGCCAGCGCCGTAGCCACGAAGCTCCTCGCGAGGCCGGCCAGCACCACCCTGGGGCTGGTGGGCGCCGGCGCCCTGGCCGTGGCACACGTGGAAGCCATGCTGGCCGTCCTTCCAATCGAAAACGTGGTGGTGTGGTCCCGTTCCAAGGACACGGTAACGGCATTCTGCGGTGAGATCTCCCATCACGGCCTCAATATCAGGCGGGCGTCCAGCGTGCGGGAAGTCGTAGAGGCAGCGGACGTGCTGTGCACCCTCACCCCGGCCGTTGAGCCTCTGGTCAAGGGCGAGTGGTTCAGGCCGGGACTGCATGTAAACGCCGTCGGATCCCGTCCCCGCTCCGATCACCGGGAGATTGACTCGGAGGGGATGGTGCGGGCGAGGGTCTTCGTGGACAGCCTGGCCACGGCCAGAGCCAAGTCCGGCGGGCTGATCATCCCGGTCGCCGAAGGAGTGATGAGCTTTGAGGACGTGGAAGCCGAACTTGGTGACCTGGCTGCGGGGATAAGAGCAGGGCGCCTTGGTGATGACGAAGTAACCTTGTTCAATTCGGTTGGTATCGGTCTGCAGGATCTTGCCATCGGGCGGCTTCTGTACGACGCTGCCCTCGATCAGGGGCTCGGCATCCACGTGGAGCTGAATAACTGACCGCAGAAGCAAGGACGCTGCAGCGATAACGGGAGGCATGAATGACAGTCCAGGCGGAATCTCCCGCGTCGTCGGCGGATACTGCACGGGAACGGATCCGGGAACTGATCATCTCCGGTGACTTCGCGCCAGGGTCCCGGCTCAGGGAACGCGACCTGTCCCAAACGCTGGCTGTCTCCCGTGTCCCCGTCCGGGAAGCCCTCCAGCAACTCGAGGCCGAAGGCTTCATTGACACCTCCCCCCGGCGTGGTGCCACCGTCAAGCAGATCACGTTGCGCGACGTTAATGAACTCTTCGATGTGCGGCTCAGCCTGGAAGTCCTCGCCGCGCGCCTCGCTGCCCAAGCAGCGGCAAGAGGGGAGCCGTCATCGCGGCTGCAGCAGATGATGGACCAGGCGGAAGAAGCAACCCTGCGCCACGACCACGCTCAGATCCCGCTCATCAATACAGCCCTGCATGCGGAGATCGTGGCGATGGGAGGCAACACACTGTTGGAGTACTCCATGAAGCCTCTGCTGGGCAGGATGCAGTGGCTCTTCACGCTGACCGGGCACCGCGACCCTCAGGTCCAGTGCGCCGAGCACCTGAGCTTGTGCCGGGCCATTTATGACGGCAAGGCGGAGTTGGCGGCGGCGCTGGCTTTCGCGCATGTGGAGCTGGGCCGTGAACCGTCGCTCCAGGGACTGGCCGGGCGCCTGCCTGAACGCTGAACCCACGGTCAGAGAAGCGGCCTTTCCACGCGCCGTTGTGGCCACTGCTCAACTGCGCCACCATGAAGATATGAGCGCGGAAACACCCAAGGCGGAGCAACTAAGCCTTCCCCAGGCGTTCCTCCTTCTGGCGACGAACGACAAGGACGGCGCGCCCGAACTGCCTGCCTACGTACTCAGGACCACTCTGGCAGGGGCGATACTTGCTGAGTTGGAGCTGCTTGGCGCCATCACCCTGGAGGGCAAGTACGTCAAGGTAACCGGCACAGCACCGGAAACGGGGTTCCAGCGCGAGCTGGAACTGATCCGGGATAAACCACGCCCCCACAAACCCAAGCGGTGGGTCTCGATGCTGGAGGGACGCGGCGAGGTGCAGCGTGTGTACGAACGGATGGCTTCGCTGGGCATCGTGGAACATGTCGGCGAAAAGCACCTCGGACTATTCAGGTCTGCGCGCTATCCGGAGAAAGACCATGGGCCGGAAGCGGCACTGCTGAAAAGTATCGAAGCAGTGCTTAGCCCTGCACCTCCCGCGACGGCGCCTCCCGAGACAACCCAGTCCGACACACTCCAGTCCAAGACCGCACCGTCCAAGACCACACCGTCCGATACCGCTCAGCCGGATGCTGCTTCGTCCGGTGCGGCTTCGTCCGGTGCTGCGGCCCCCGACGCCAGGACCGTAGCACTGATCGCCCTGCTGCAGGCGGCAGAACTGCTCGGACGTCTTTTCCCGGAGGCAGATCTCAGCAAGGCGCGCGAACTGGCCAGGGACTATTGGCCGTCCAGGGCTGTGGAGGACGAACTGCGCATGATCCGGATCACCTTGGCCGAGATGGCACCTTAACGAGACCGCACGCTGGGCGGGGAACTAGACGGGCGTGGGCGGTATGTTGTGGTTATGGCGGAAGAGGTTCCGGGGGTCGTAGCGGTCCTTGAGCGCGGCGAGGCGCTGGTATTTTTCCCTTCCGTAGGCCTGGCGCGCGGCGTCAGAGTCCTGATGTCCGAGTTCGGCCCCCAGGAAGTTAACGTATTCGCCGTGCTCGGAGAACGGGCGCATGAGCGCATATGCCTTGCGGGCGAAGGCTGTTAGCCGTTCGTCCTCGGATGGGTCCTGCCAGAACCCGTAGACGTTGAGCCAGTAGCGCGCAGACCTGTTCGGGAAGGCTGTCGCCTCGTCCGGTACTCGTCCAAACGAGCCTTCCAGATGGTGGATGTCTATCCCGGTTCCGTACCATGAGACCTCGGAAGCAAATCCAACCAGCACGTCAACGACCTCCTCGTCCAGGCGGGAGAACGAAACGTTCTTCCAGTAGCCGCGTGAGCCCTTAGGGAACACCGCATCCATGGCACTCTGCCAATCCGGCCAGGAAGTGGGGCCAACCTCCTGTTCGTCTGGAGGAGCCGCGGCCCGCAGTTCCTCAAGGAGGTTGAGGCCGGCCTGCTGGTCTTCGGCAACCCAAGCGCATCCGATAATCATCCAGGGCTCGTCTCCCATTCCGAACTCGGGCGGGAGTACCAGGAACGAGACGATCGGGTTCATCTCATCAGGCAAGTCCCGGGTCCATGCAGAGAACGCGAGAAGCGAGTCCCTCCAGTGCTCGGGCCGGTAAAAGAGATTCCCGCCCAGGGGTGTCAGCGGAAGCGGGACGGCACGGAAGGTGAAGGAGGACGCAACTCCGAAATTCCCGCCTCCGCCGCGCAGCCCCCAAAACAACTCCGGATTCTCCTGCCCGCTGGCATGCAGGTGCTCCCCGCTGGCGGTGACGACATCGACAGAGTCCAGGTTGTCCAGGCTCAAACCGTGCGAACGCGTCAGCCAGCCGACGCCACCACCAAGAGTAAGCCCGGCCACCCCCGTTGCACTGATCACTCCCAGAGGTACGGCCAGGCCGTGGGCGGCGGTCGCCCGGTCGACGTCGGCCAGGGTCGCCCCCGGCCCGACTCTGACGAGCCTGTTCGGGGCGTCGACACCGACACCTTTTAGAGGTCCGAGATCCAGAACGAGGCCGCCCTCAACCGAGCCGTGCCCGGCGATGTTGTGCCCTCCGCCACGGACGGCCAGCGCCAGATCGCTGCGCCGTGCGACGTCCAGCACCACATCGATATCCGAAACAGCACCTGCCCGGGCGACCGCCAGAGGACGGACATCTATCATGCCGTTCCACATCGCGCGGGCTTCGTCGTAGAGCGGATCCTGCGGTTCGATCAGCGACCCGGACAACCGCGCTCGCAAGTCCTGCAGTGCCTGTTGGATCTCGTATCCCGGTACGCCTTGATGAACTCTGGTCATCGGTCCTGCTTCCACATCGAAGGGTGAAGCCCTCAGGCGATATTGTGTGGAGGCGGCCGGCCCCCGGCGCGCCTGGGCGGTCACCCCGTACAGCTTTGGATGCCCGAATGAAGACTCCGTCCCGCGGACGATGTTCCCGGGACTCCTGTGATGCCCCGAGTCTAAAGTCACCCCTCGCATGGGGCAATGACGTTTTCCTTCACCGCAACCAGGAAGGGCACTCGCGACTGGGGCCACCCTGACACCGCCAAGCGCCGTAGAATCCGGTTCATGACTCCCCAGCCCGGCACCACCGCACGAAGCACCGCACGAACCACCCACGCCGTCTTCCTGGACGTGGACGGTACCTACGCAGACTACGGTGTGGTTCCTGCTGGTCATGTGCGGGCTGTCCGTGCGGCGCGGCAGGCCGGGCACAAGGTGTTCCTCTGCACGGGGCGGCCCGTGTCGATGCTCTCCGCGCACATCCTCGGTGCGGGATTTGACGGGCTCGTGGCGAGTGCCGGGGCATACGTCGAGGTGGCGGGCGAAGTGCTGCTGGACCGGCGGTTTCCCACCGACCTCGCCTCCAGCACGGTGGCCGCGCTCGACCAGCATGACGCCGTCTACGTCCTTGAAGCACAGGAATGCCTGCACGTGCCGCCGGCGGCTGTGGCGCGACTACGGCAGATCATCGAGGGACACTTCCGGCGCGGACCGGACGGCCACGGCACCGGATCCTCGGCCATTCTTGACTCGATACGGCCCATCACAAACCCCAAAGCCGTGTCCTTCGCCAAGGTCTCGGTCTTTGACGCCGCAGTCCCCATGGAGCGCCTTGCCGCGCAAATCGGCGACGCGATCGCCGTCGTCGAAAATTCCATCGCCGACGAGGGCCGGCACGCCGGTGAGCTGTACCAGCGCGGCATCAGCAAAGCTGATGGTGTCGCCGCCGTCGCCGCCCACCTAGGCATCAAGCGCGGCCAGACCATCGCCATCGGCGACGGGCAGAATGACCTCGAGATGATCGCTTATGCCGGCATGGGAATCGCCATCGAAGGGTCCTCCCCCGAGCTCCTGGCGCTCGCGGACCGGACCGCTGCGCCGCCGCAGCGTGAAGGCCTCGTTGCTGCCTTCGCCGAGCTCGGACTCTGCTGACAACGCGGCGGCTCGTGCTGCTGCCTTAAGGCAAACCGGAACCTGTTGACGACGACGGGTGGGGGCTGGACGCATGCCGCCAGCACGATCGCCGATAGAGTCGGATCAATGCGAAATAATCAAAGTGTTGCCGAGCTGCCGGTGATGCCCCCGCCCGCTCTTGCCTCCGATGACTCCACAGACGGCTTTGTCCGGGTCCGCGGCGCCCGCGAAAACAACCTGCGCAACGTGGATGTGGCCGTTCCCCGCGACGCGATCGTCGCCTTCACCGGCGTCTCGGGCTCGGGCAAGTCCTCACTGGCATTCGGGACCATTTACGCCGAAGCCCAGCGCCGGTACCTGGAATCCGTGGCGCCCTACGCCCGCCGCCTCATCCAGCAGGGCCACAATCCCAAGGTGGAAATGATCACTGGGCTGCCTCCCGCCGTCGCGCTTCAACAGCGCCGCGGCACGCCCAGCAGCCGGTCCACGGTGGGAACGGTGACCACGCTGTCCAACTCCCTCCGCATGCTTTTCTCACGCTCAGGCAGCTATCCCGCCGGCGCCAGCCCGCTGGACTCGGACGCTTTCTCGCCCAACACAGCCGCCGGGGCTTGTCCCGAGTGCCACGGCCTCGGTGTTTCGCACACGGTGAGCGAAGCCTCCATGGTCCCCGATCCTTCCCTGAGCGTCCGGGAAGGAGCCATCGCCGCCTGGCCGACTGCATGGCAGGGCAAGAACCTGCGCGACATCCTCAGCCACCTGGGCTACGACGTCGACACGCCGTGGCGGAAGCTGCCCCGGAAGCACCGCGACTGGATCCTATTCACCGAGGAACAGCCAGTAGTGGAGATCATTCCTGAGCGCGACCGCGTGGCCAAGCCGTACAAGGGCAGGTTCTGGAGTGCGAAGAGCTACGTGCTGCACACCTTGGCAGATTCCAAGAGCAACACCATGCGTGAGCGCGTCCTCCGGTTCATGGAAACCGGCCCCTGCCGGCAATGCGCAGGCAGCGGACTCATGCCCGATGCTCTCGCCGTGACCTTTGCCGGCAGGACCATCGCCGAGCTCAACGCGGTGCCCCTTGCCGAACTGGCGGACATTATCCGTCCCACGACGGAGTTGCAGGACGCCGGCACCGCCTCACGTAGGCAGTCCTCGGGTGAGAGCAACGAGGTGGCTGTCACGATCACACGCGACCTCCTTCAGCGGGTCACGGTCCTGCTGGAGCTGGGGCTCGGCTATCTGGCCCTCGGCAGGTCGACTCCCACCCTTTCCCCGGGGGAGATGCAGCGCCTCCGGATTGCCACCCAGCTCCGGTCGGGGCTGT
Source organism: Arthrobacter sp. D1-17 (assembly GCF_054130535.1). NCBI lineage: Bacteria > Bacillati > Actinomycetota > Actinomycetes > Micrococcales > Micrococcaceae > Arthrobacter > Arthrobacter sp. D1-17. The sequence continues at coordinate 661,373 of NZ_CP096382.1, forward strand.
TCGGAGTGGTGTATGTGCTGGACGAGCCTTCCGCCGGATTGCACCCAGCCGACGCCGAGCCCCTCCTGGCGGTGCTGGAGCAGCTCAAGTCTTCCGGCAACTCCGTGTTCGTGGTGGAGCACAACATGGACGTCGTCCGCAGCGCCGACTGGCTCGTGGACGTGGGACCGAGGGCAGGGGAGGGCGGCGGTGAAGTGCTGTACAGCGGCCCCGTTGCCGGCCTTGCCGCCATCGAAGCCTCCGTTACCCGCCCGTTCCTGGTTCCCGACGGCACCAGCACCGAGCAGGAAAGCCGCAGCAGTGACCGGGAAAGTCGCCGTCGGGAACCAGTGGGCTGGCTGGAACTGGAGGACATCACCCGCCACAACCTCCGGAGCCTCGTCGCCTCCTTCCCGCTGCAGGTCCTAACGGCGGTCACCGGAGTCTCCGGTTCGGGCAAGTCGACGCTTGTCAGCCACGTGCTGGCCGAGGTGGTTGGAGCGGAACTGCACGGTGACGCGGGCGGGGCAGACATCGACGAGGACCAGCCTGTGGACGCTGATGACCCCAGCTCACCGCTGAATATAGGAGCCGTTGCCGGCCTGCACCACGTGGACCGGCTTGTGAAAGTGGACCAGAAACCCATCGGCCGCACTCCCCGGTCCAATCTGGCCACCTATACCGGGCTTTTCGATGCAGTGCGCAAGGAGTTCGCAGCCACGGAGGAAGCGCGGGAGCGGGCATACGGGGCGGGACGCTTTTCCTTCAACGTGGCCGGCGGACGCTGCGACACCTGCCAGGGCGAGGGATTCGTGGCTGTGGAACTGCTGTTCCTGCCGGGCAGCTACGGGCCCTGTCCGGAATGCGGCGGCTCACGCTACAATCCCGAAACGCTTGACGTCACCTACCGGGGCAAGAACGTGGCCGACGTCCTGGGCATGACCGTAAATGCAGCCGCTGACTTCCTGTCAGGCGTCCCCGCGGCCGCCCGCAGCCTCCAGACGCTGCGGGACGTCGGACTCGGCTACCTGCGGCTGGGGCAGCCTGCCACCGAACTGTCCGGCGGAGAGGCCCAGCGCATCAAACTCGCCACGGAACTGCAGCGCGCACGCCGTGGCCACACGCTGTACCTGCTGGACGAGCCCACCACGGGACTGCACCCGGCGGACGTCCAACTCCTGATGGTGCAGCTGCACCGGCTGGTCGACGCCGGCAACACCGTCATTGTGGTTGAACACGACATGGATGTGGTGGCTGAGGCGGACTGGGTGATCGATCTGGGACCTGGCGGTGGCGACGCGGGCGGACAGATCATCGCGGCCGGTACCCCGGACATGGTCGCGGGATCCAAGAAGAGCCGGACGGCGCCGTATCTCGCCGCTGCATGCCGCTGATTCAGTTGCTTGCCCCGGTGGCGTCGTGCGCTTCACCGACCGGTTTCGATTCAGGCGAACTGCGCTGGCGCAGATACACCGAAAGGATCACCATCGACCAGACCGCCAGGAATTCGGACTGCCAGTTCTGAAGCGTGCGGTTCCAGAATTCGGGCGACACCACGTACTCTCCCCACGTTCCGGGATCCTGTAGGTTGGCGAGCTGTTGTTCGGCATACGCGCTGTAGCCGGTGACGGACTGGACCAGCCACGAGAGCACGAAGACGGCACCCATGACCAGGCCCAGTGAATTGGAAAAAAGCAAGGTTCTGAATCCGCCAGCTTTCGCCCATGCAGGTGACTCTTGCTTTGCAAACTGGCCGACGAATTCCTCCTCGTCAGACTGCACTCCGCGTTTTTCAATTTCTTTGCCTTCAGGCGAACCCTTTTGGACCAGCCATACGGTCAGCACGATGAACAGCAGAAACTGCAGATACTCAGACTGCCAGTTCTCCGAAACGTCGACGGCGAAACTGGAAGAGGTGACATATTGCCAGAAGCTGATTTCCTCGAGGCCGGAAGAGATCTGCTCCTCATTGAAGTACGCCACTCCGGAGAATGCTTGGCCGGCCAGGGAGAACAGGAACAGCAGCCCGAACGCGATGCTCAAGCCGTTGGTCACCAAAGGATTGTGTTTCACCGGCCCATCACCCCGATGGCGAACATGAAACCAAGACCGACGGCGATGACCCCAAGACAGATCCAAAAGGCCCAGCGCATCTCAATCTCCCTCTACTTCACAGTCATACGGCCGTTCACCCCGTGCAGTGCATCCAGCCGCCGTGATCTTCCACCCTTCGCCGGAACGGGCCAGGAACAGCGTGTCCCCGTCCATGACCACCTGGGCGTTCCTGCCATAGGAGGCGCTGTCTTGGACGGAGGCGGCCACCGGAACATCGAGTTGCTCCAGCTTTTCCGCGCAGGTTCCTGGGGCGCCGGTCTCCAGCTTTTCGACAGCAGCCGGGATCAGTAGTCCACAGGCGCGGGGGTAATCACCGGAATCCAGGGCACGATGGAAATCCAAAGCAGTACTGGCAGCTTCGGATGTTCCCGGATTTGAGCCAGCGCATCCTGAAACCGTTGCCAGCAGGACGCCGGCCACCACGGTCGTGCCAAGCGTGATTCCAGCCTTCGGCAGCTGGCGTGCCAAAAGCCAAGCATCCTTACTAAGTGTCATGGCCTTACCCTACAACTGTCCTCGCGGATTTGAAGGGTATGGGCAGCCACCAGATGGGGCCGTGGTGAGCGCGTCGGTATTGGTGTCTGTCTTGGGAAGAGGCGAATTAGCCGAAAACCAAGACCTGCCGCTATTCCCTCGCTGAGGGAAGATCAGCACCCTGGATAATGTCGTTGGCAATGTCCTGGATTTTCCTATTGCTGTCTTCTGCAGCACGGTGAAGGAGCTCCACGGCGTTGTCCCGGCCATTGTGGCTCTGAAGCATGATCAGGGAGACTGCCGCGTCCACCACAGCCCGTGATTTCAGTGCTGCCCGCAGGTGCTCCGGGTAGTCATTCGGAGCGTACAGGCGAAGGGCCAGTCTCAGGATCCTGGAGATCGATCCGGCATGGTCTTTCGCAGCGGTGATCATGTCCGGACCAAAAGCCGCTGTGGTCCGTGCGTAGCAGTTCAACGCAGCACGGACTGAGGGATCTGTCGGTATCGGCATGGCCAACACGGACCGGATTCCTTCCCCCGATATTTCCCTTAGATAGCCCTGCCATCGGTCGTCGGCCGAGAGGTCCTCAACCAGGACGGGGTGCTGCTCGCGCAGCGCCGTCAGGCACGGCCCGTCGTTGAACTCGTATTGCTTTTCATCGAGCCGCCGGGCTTCGTCGTCGCTGCTGGCCACAGTCGAGAGGCCGCCATCCCGCTCAACCGTGATGGCGCAGGAGAGCTGCTGACCCACAGCCAGCAGGGAAGCTGAAATAGTGGTCAGGCTTAAGAGAAACTCAGTGAAACCGGGACTTTCGAGCAGCAGGTCCTGAAGCTGGTCAGGAGTCGTTATGCCGTCCTTGGCCATGAGGCCTCGATCCCAATAACGCCAAGGCCCCTGGTCCCTGGCTGGCGGTCCCCCCTCTTGGTCGCAGCTGACCCTGTATTCAACCTCTGGATCCTCAAGCCATCCCGAAATCTCCTACTACCGACACTACGCCCCGGCAGCCACTGCGGATATGCGAACGGGCGGAAACTATTCGCCGCCGTCCAGGCGAGGGTCCGCTTTGCTTGGTTCATTGTCGGTTTCTGGGATGTCGGACCTGGTCGTCAAATCGTCCGAGTATGGCGCATGCGGCCGGGGGAGTTCATCGATCAGTTCATTGGCGGCCAGGGCCAGCAGGTCCCGCTGAAGGGGCGGCAGGGAGAGGAGACCCTGAAGATAGGCCTCTACTTCATATTCGCCCGCGTCTCCTGCGACGCTGAAATACTTGAGCCACAGTTCCCCGACGGTGATGTCGGCCGCCTTCAACGCTGCCCGTAGCCGGCGCCGCTGTTCCGGTTCGTTAGGGTCGAAGCCCATGGGCTGTTCCCTCAGTTCCCGGCAGCCGGCATCCCGCCGATCGTATTTTCACTGGCCTCGCGCAGCGTCGTCTTCCTGTCAAGTGCCTGCCGCATCAGGTCCTGCAACGCCGCCTGATAGCTGAGCCCGTGACGTTCCATGAGAATGCCGCAAGCGCGGTTCACCAGGTCCCGGCTGTAGAGGGACGCCTGGAGCCTTTCACTCATCCTGAGCGGCGCTTCGCTCGTTTGAATGTGGGAGAGCAAGGTTGCCGCAGGGCTGGCGAACCGTTCCAGCAGCCTCGCACTCGAGCTGTCATACGTGTGGGGCAGGGCCGCGTACAGTTTCAGCGCGCCCACACATTCCTTTGCAGCCACCAAAGGAGCGCTGACCACCGAGCCAATGGGCAGCTCCGCCACGGCTCTGCGCCAGTCTGGCCACCGCGTGTCGTCGGCAAGATCGTCAATCAGGACGGACTCCTCCGCTGCCCAAGCCGTAAGGCAAGGGCCTTGCCCGGTTTCGTACTGCGCTGCATCGGCCTGCTTCACCAGCGAGTCGGTGTAACCGCTGCTCGTCCTGCGCCCCCGGGAGTCCAGCAGCGATACCCCAGCACCGATGGTTCCGGGGACGGCGTCCTTAATTGCCTGGGCCAACAGGTGCACCGCGTCATCGACTTTTTCCTGAGTCAGCAGGAGGCCCTGGATGCGGGCAATGGCGGTGGTCAGTTCGTCAAGGGGAAGTTGCTGCGCCATGAGCCCTCATTCAATCGTCGTATCAGCGAACCAATTCAGCAGGACAGCCCCGCTTTGACGAAGCCAAGGGGCTTTACCTACAGCTCGGAACACCTCTTCCAGCATATGCCTAACTTCAGCACATGGCCTCGGCGCTGCAGGCTCTTCGAGGCATAGACCTGCCCGCGTGTTGAGGAAACCTGCTGCCAAATCCGTCAACAGCAGCCCGAGCCAGGGGATCGGCGGTTAGCATTAGGAGATGGCCGAGTCACATGAGAGCACATCAGTTGTGGAACTGCAGGACATCCTGATCGGGGCCGAGTCAGTCGACAGTTTCTTGGCAGGCCTGAGTAAATTTGCCGCCTCCACCCTTAGCCAGTCCCTCGGAACAGACATCGAATGTGCTGTAACGCTGAAGCGGCGACGGGTGACCGCTACCGTCGCAGGAAGCAGCCCCCGGGCAGTCCAGCTGGATCACATCGAGCAGAGCGTGGGTGACGGTCCTTGCATCCGCGCACTATCGACCATGACACCTCAGCATATCGAGGACGTTGCCAGCGACACGCGCTGGCTTAATTACCAGCGGCACCTGGCGGAGGTCGGCATTTACAGCACCCTTGGTGTTCCCTTGGAGATTGGAAACGACGCCAGCGCGGCGTTCAACTTCTTTGCGTCCAAGCCACGGGCTTTCACCGCCGAGGCTTACGACAAGGCAGTAGGGTTCGGGGACACCGCCGCCCGAACGCTGCATTTGGCAGTCCGCATCGGAACAGCACAGAAAAGGGCCCAAGACCTGGAAAACGCCATGCAGAGCCGGACATCCATAGATCTGGCCTGCGGTGTCATCATGGCCCAGAACAGGTGCTCCCAGGACGATGCGATGGCCATTCTCGCCAAAGTCTCCAGCAACCGCAACCAGAAACTCCGCGACGTGGCCGCCGAACTGCTGCTGAAAATCTCAGGCAGCGGAGTCCACACGCACTTCGAATAGCCCGAAACGGCTTTCCCGGCTGCGGCTCCATGTAATTGAGCTCTCCAAGCAAACGCATCGCTGCGTCTGGCACTTCGAATCACACAGCTCACCGATGCAAGAAATGGCCTCAAACGAAAGAGGTCGCGGGAACAAGGCCAAGATGGCCAGCGGCATCCGGCTGGACGGGCATCCCGTTGGACGACGAAGATCCGGCGTCCATGGTGGACAGGATCATCAGTCGCAGCTGGAAACGAGCGGTAACCGGGAGGGGCCCTTTCCGGGCGCCGATGAGTAGCAACCCGGAAAAGGGCGTCACACGCACAAACGCAAAGGCCAACCGATTGGCGCCGTTGTCTGGAACCCGATGTTGGCGTCAGCCCGAGCCGCCCACCACGTTCTGGTCCCAGTCAATAATAGAACCGGTGACTACGCCGCTCCGGGCAGAGAGCAGGAAAACCACAAACTCAGCGATCTCATCGACCTGGCCGAGCTTGCCCATCGGGACGGAGGCGTTGGCTTTTTCGAGCCAGTCATCGCCGGCGCCGTGGAACCGGCGCTGAATGAGGTCTTCGCCCTCCGTTGCTGTCCAGCCGATGTTGATGCCGTTGATTCTGATCCTGTCCCAGCGGTGGGCGTGGGCTGCGTTCCGGGTGAGCCCGGCGAGCCCGGCTTTGGACGCGACGTATGGCGCCAGGTAGGGCTGGCCTCCGTGTGAGGACATGGTGATGATGTTGACGATGTTCCCCGGAGCTTCATGTTCCTTGAAGTGCTTGATGGCCTCGGACATGATGAAGAACGGCGCTTTGAGGTTGACGGTAATATGTTGGTCGAACAGTTCGGGGGTTGTGTCGGTCATGCTGCCCCGGGTTGTCAGGCCGGCGGCATTGACCACAGCATCGAGGCGTCCGAAGTGGTCGATGGCTCTGATGACCGTGTTGCTTGCCTGCTGCGTGTCCGCGAGGTCTGCCTGCAGGAAAACGGCAGGCACGCCGAGTCCGGTGAGGTCTTCGGCGATTTTCGCCCCGGCCTCCGCGGAGCGTCCGGTGATGGCGATGCCGGCGGCTCCCTCGGCCGCTGCCTGCCTTGCAATGGCGGCGCCAAGGCCCTGGGTTCCGCCGCTGATGAGTACCACGGTGTCCTTGAGCAGCCCTGATGCTGTCATGTCTCCAATGCTCCTTCGATAGGGACTGTCCTGCCGGTTGCCGCCGATTCCGCCGCTGCATCGGCCAGAATCAGCGCGGCCATGCCATCGTCGAATCCAGGCGAACAAGGGGTGCCCGCGTGGACGGCCTGGACAAAATGATCGAGCTCACTGCGGTACGCGGCGGCGTAGCGCTCCAGGAAGAACGGCAGGTACGGATCCGCCGCCTCCACAGCATGGCTACCGAAACTGCGAACGGTGGTGGGTGAAATGTTGTCAGCCCGCAGCATCCCCCCGTTTCCGAAGGCCTCAAGCCTCTGGTCGTATCCGTAGGCGCTGTGCCGGGAGTTGGTGATGCTGGCGAGTTCCCCGTTCCGGCCACGGAGGATCACGACGGCGGAGTCGAAGTCTCCAGCCTCGGCTATGTAGTCGCTAAAGAGGTTCGCACCATGCGCGGTAACCTCCACAATGTCGGGAATGAAGAACCGTGCCATGTCCAGGTCGTGGATGGTCATGTCCCGGAAGATTCCTCCGGACGTGGCGATATAGGCTGCAGGGGCGGGCGCAGGGTCCCGGCTGATAATGGACAGATGCTCGAGCCGTCCAATCTCTCCGGCGGCTACACGCTGCTGAACCGCCGAGAAGGCGGGATCAAACCGCCGGTTGAAGCCCATCATGAGCGGGATGCCGGCTGTGCCCAAATTCTCCCGGCAGCTCCGTACCCGCCCGATGTCGAGATCGATCGGTTTCTCACAAAGCACTGCGATGCCCCGGACGGCGGCAGCTTCAATCAGCTCGACGTGTGTGGGGGTCGGCGAACAGATCACGACGGCGTCCAGTGAGGGGTCGGCGAAGACCTCGGCAGTGGAGCGGGTAGGGCGGGCCCCGTACTGGGCTGCCACTTCCCCCGCACTCTCAGATATGGGATCGGCAACCCACGTCAGGTTGAGGCCGGGATGGGCCCCAATGTTCGCCGCGTGTACCCGGCCGATGCGGCCCGCTCCACACAATGCGACGTTCAGTTTTTCACGGCAGTCACCGTAGCCCTACCGACGACCGGTGAGACGGCCCCGGGCGGCGGCCTCCAGGTCCTGGAGCACGGCATCAGGTGCGGCGTCTTCCTGCAGGCTCCGCCAGACCAACTCAGCCTGGGACTCAGGGGCGATTCCTCCCACCGGCTGGTCGCGGTCAAGGTTCGTCGGAAAGCCGTAGCCTTCAGCGGACGCGGCGATGACGTTGCGCAGGAACTCATCACTGGCGCCGTCCGTCTTGAGCTGGCGCAGCGTCGGGTACAGGGCAACGGACATGGCCGTGCGGTCCACGGATTCCATGGCGCGGCCGAACGCGGAGGAGACCTGCAGCAGGTTTGCCATTCGGCGGATATCGGTGGATTTGTTGTGGCCTGCGCCGTGGAAAAGGGCGGGATTGAAGAAGGCAGCATCGCCCTTCTCAAGCGGCAGTTGCACGTAGTTCTCCTCGAAGTAGCGGGTAAACTCCGGCCGGTGGAAGGCGAGGTACCCGGCGTCGTACTTGTGGGAGTGCGGCAGGTAAAGGGTGGGCCCGGACTCCACGGGCATGTCGCAGTGGGCGACGGCACCCTGCAGCGTCAGCGCAGGGGAGAGCAGATGGATGTGAGCGGGGTAGCGGGCCGCCTGGTCGCTGGACATGAATCCAAGGTGGTAGTCGCGGTGGGCGGTCTGTGCCGCACCGCCGGGATTCACGACGTTGACCTGTGACGTGACCTGGTAGTTGGGGCCCAGCCAGGCTTCGGCAATGAGGGCCAGGACGTCGTTGGAATAGTAATCGGCGAACACCTGCGGGTCGCGCAGGGCCAGCTTGTCCAGCGCGCCCCAGATTCGGTCGTTTGCGCCCGGTTTGGCAAAGTGGTCTCCGGCGGCGGCGCCGGAAGCCCTCTGCTCGGCGATGATGCTGTTGAACGCCTCGGTGGCGCGGTCCACGACGGCGGTGTCGCCGAAGGCGCCCTTGAAAACGACGATGCCCGGCCCGGCCGTCAAGGCACGGATCAGTTCAGCCTGAACGTCAGCGCGCTCATCGGGAGACTCCAGATAGCTGTGCAGGCGCTTGCCGTAAATGAGCACGTTCTGCTCGACGGCGTCAGCGTACGCGTAGTCCTCCAGCTTCGTCTTTTCGCCGACGACGGCAACGAAATCCTCGAGCCGGCAGCTGTCATGGCCGAACCACTGTGGAGCGTGGGTTCCGGGTGCGTGTGACGATGCGGTGGTGGTCATGGCGTTTCCTCCTTGAAACAGTGATGCGGCTTGAAACAGTGTTCATGCAATGGGTAGCGGTGCGGTTTCCAGCTTCTTGCATCCGGTCAGTCCGCCGCAATGCTGAAATCCATCAGAAATCCCTCAGGCATGGCATGGAGATGACCTGGTCGGTACGGATCCTTGCAAGCAAGCGGGGTGTGCTGCGACAGTCTTTGGTAACCCTGAAACCCGTCAGGAAAACATCATGATCGATCGCGAGGACCTCGATGGCGCACCCGTACTCGGTTAGGGAAATCGCCCGCCAGGCAGGGGTCAGTGACGCGACCGTGGACCGCGTCCTTCACAATCGTCCGGGCGTGCGGCAAAGCACCGCCGGCCAGGTGCGCCAGGCCATCAGGGATCTAGAGGCCCAGCGGCTCCAGCTGGAGCTGATCGGACGGCGGTTCATGGTGGACGTCGTTGCTGACGCCCCCGTCAGGTTCACCACCTCGGTGAAAGACGCACTGCAATCGGTGCTTCCGCTGCTGCGGCCTGCAGTGTTCAGGGCCAGGTTCCACCTCCACGAGCACTGGAACGCCGGGGAATGCGCAGCCGAACTGGACAGGATCGGCAAACGGGGTAGCCACGGCGTCATCCTCAAGGCGCCGGACGTGCCAGTGGTTAGAGCTGCTGTGAACCGGCTTGCAGGGGCCGGGATCCCGGTAGTCACTCTGGTCACGGACCTCCCCGCCAGCAGCAGGGTGGCCTATTTAGGCATGGACAACCGGTCCGCGGGGGCCACGGCGGCTTACCTGATCCACCAGTGGTTAGGGATGAGCCCGGGAGCGGTTGCCGTCACGGTGAGCAACGACTTCTTTCGGGGGGAGGAGGAACGGGAGATGGGGTTCCGTTCGGCCATGCGGGCCCTGGACCCCGGTCGGGCGGTCCTGTATCTGCCCGGCAGCGACGGACTGGATCGGACGACGCTACGGCTGATGGGCGAAGCCTTGGACGCCCATTCCGACCTCAACGCCGTCTACTCGATAGGCGGAGGTAACGCCGGCATCAGCGAAGCCTTCGAAGCGGCGGGCCGGAAGCCGCACGTGTTCATCGGCCACGACCTTGCCCCTGATAACATCGCCCTGCTGCGGTCAGGCACCATGTCGGCCCTGCTCCATCACGATCTCAAACAGGACATCCAACGCTGCTGCCGGATCATCATGCACGCCCACGGTGCCCTGCCTGGGGCCGACTCCGGCCACGCGTCCCAGATCGAGGTCATCACGCCCTTCAACATCCCGCACGGATTCTGAGGGCTGGCCCGCTGGGCATTTGCGCCGCGGTTACGAAGGCGGCGTCGCCTCTCCCTGCCAGAAGTTCCACTGGTAGCCCCACGGGTCGACGATCGTGAAGGTGCGTGGCCCATATGGCTTGTTGACGGGCGGCTCGATGTCCACGTCGGTCGCAGCTGTGACGCTCGCGTACTTGGCGTTGACGTCGTCCACGTGCACGATCAGCAACAGCCCGCCGCCGTTGCCCGGGTCCGCGGGGCTCCCGGAGACTGCGATCCGGCTGCGGCCGGCCATGATCTCCGCTTCCTCGGTCACGCCGTCCGCGTTGCGCCAGCGGGTGGAGGGGCCGAACCCGAGCACCTTCTCCATCCAGTCGAGCGCGGCGTCCGCCCCTTCGTAGTGCAGGTACGGAATGACTTCGGTGATTGCCATGTTTGTTCCTTCCCTCGCTCTTGGCGGTATTCGCGTCCTGCTCGCGGACGACGGCGGGACCTCCCGCCGTCGTCCGCTTTTGTTATCAGGACATGCGGCGGGTGCCTAGTGCCAGAGCCCCAGGGCGAACTCCGCAATGATGGTGGACAGCAGGAACGATGCCGTGATGGCGACCAGCCCGACGGGGATGATCTTCCACCCGATGTTCTTCAGCAACGGGATGTCCTTGCCCAGCGACAGGCCTGCGAGCGTCAGCATCACGGTGGCGATGGACAGGAAGTCCACAGTCTTGACGGCCGCGTTCAGTGCTTCGGCTGCGAAGAACCAGGGGCTGGAGATGTAGGCGCCGATGGTGGTGACGTAAACGATGGCCGAAATTTTCCTGGTGACCTTCGCCAGGCCAAGGCTGACCAGGACGAGTGCGAGCATGATGCCGTACCCGGCAAGGATCGACGGATTGAATCCCTTCGCCGCCACGGTAGCAGTGCCAAGGCCGAGGACGGTAAGAACCGACAGCGACAGCCACAGCGGGAGATGGATGGCAGCCGACGACTCGGCCACCTGCTCGCGGAAGCGGCGGTTTTCTTCCGCCTGGGCTTGCTCCCGCTCGATGTCAGCAGGGCCGCGCTCGCTGGCCGCTCCGGCCGCCACGGCGGCAGCCTCCCGGCTCTGCTTGCGGGTCAGCGCCTTGTAGAAGCGGTCCGCCAGCGGCAGGGCGAGGTAGATGCCGACATACACGCCCAGGATCGTGGTGATCAGGTTCGAGATTGCCGCCATGCCGAGGATGGCCTCCTGGTCGCCCGGGTACGCCTCGACGATGCTGGCTGACGATGCCGCCATCATAGAGCCGGATCCCACGCCCGCGCCCATGGCGAGTGCCAGCGGATCGAAGATCTTCCAGTTGGCCACCAAAGAGGTCAGCAGGGTGATGTACACGGCGCCGAAAAGGGTTCCGAAAACGTACATGGCCAGCACGCCCCGGTACTGGTCCGAGTCGGGGCCGTACTTTTCCGAGACCATGGCGAAGGACGGCTCGCGGTCAAGGGAGAACGTGGCCCCCACCGTCGCCTTGCCCATTCGGAGCAGCACGGCCAGGGGGAGCGCCAGGGCAATCGTGCCCAGCAAGTGGCCCACCTCCTGTAACAGCAGTGCCGGCCCGGCCGTGATGAGGGTGGGGAGGCTCGGGCCGATGTTGAACACCAGCCTGGCCACCAGGAGCAGTACAGCCACACCGACCAGGGCGGCTGCGACCCGTTGCAGATCCAGACCCAGGGGCTTGAACTTTTGGACCGAAACCAGGAGCCCGAGGATGAGGCCCCAGACCATGGGGAAGATGACGATTGAGCCGATGCCGACATCAATTTTCGCCTGCCCAATCAGCTGGACTGCGACGGCAATGACGAACGCCAACGCGGCGATGGGCAGCGTCAGCCGCGTACCAGCCTTGTCGATCCGCGCCGCTTTGGTGCTGGTACTCATGATGTGCCTTCCTTTGTAAAAGTACGACGGCGGTATGCCGCTTTGATGAAACGCTCTCTTTCGCCGGGGCTGCTGGCAGCGGCGCCGACAGTCCAGGCCAGCGCGGTGGCTGCCTCGAACATCACGCCGTATGCTTCCGGGGAATCTGCCAAGGCCGCGAACGCATGTGAATGAATGGGGACATCCGCGCCCGGAATGCTGAGCCAGGGATGCAGGCTCGGGATGACCTGGGAGATGTTGCCCATGTCCGTTGAGCCGCCGCTGATGCCCGCCGAGGGCGAAGTGTCCTTGCCGAATTCATCCATCGCCTCCGTCCAGTGCGCAGCCAGGGCGTCGTCCTGGAGCAGGGGCTCGTACAGCGGTTCCGTCGACTCGACGGTCAGTGTTGTACCGGTGGCGAGGGCGGCTCCTTCGAAGCAGCGGCGGACGCGTTCCAGCAGGGCTTCATACTCCCTGAGGGAGAATGCCCGGCATTCGAACTCCACCACTGCCCGTTCCGGAATGATGTTCGTGACGTGTCCGGCCTCGGCGACGTAGAGGGCGATGCGGTGATCGCCCGGTATCTGCTGGCGCAGCAGCCCGACGGCGACCTGGCTCAGGACGGCAGCGTCCGCGGCGTTCACGCCAAGGTGCGGGGCTGCAGCCGCATGTGCCGCTTTGCCCGTGAACGTCGCCTTATAACGGCCCACCGCCTGGGCGCTGGTGCCTGCAGGGTTGTAGGTGATCCCGTCCTGGACTGGATGGACCATGAGGGCGAGGCTGACGCCGTCGAACGCTCCGCGCTCCAGCATGAGCACCTTGCCGCCACCGTGTTCCTCGGCAGGCGTTCCGATGGCCTTCAGCGTGATACCCAGCTCGTCCACATGCGGCTGCAGGGCAAGGGCGGCGGCTACAGAGGCGCCGGCGATAAGGTTGTGACCGCAGGCATGCCCGATGCCGGGGAGCGCATCGTATTCCACGCAGAGAGCGACCGTCAGTTCTCCACTGCCGGCGGTGGCAGTGAACGCCGTCGGCAGATCTGCAGTGCCGCGTTCAACGTCAAAGCCGCCGTCGGCGAGCAGGGCAGCTATTGCCTCGGCCGACCGGACCTCTTCGAACGCCAGCTCCTTGTACATGTGGATTTCGTGCGCTACGGCATGGACCCGCCGTTTCCAGTCCTCGACTCCCTCGGCAAGGGCAGCGCGGAGAGCGGGTGTGGCGGATGGGGTCTCTGTCAGTTCCATAAATGCTGCCTGCCTTAGTAGGAGAGGGATGGGAAGGGCGCACCGGCTGCGCGGGTGGGCACCCAGACCGCCTTTGTCTGCGTGTACTCGTCAAGGACCCCGGGGCCGGAGGAGCGCCCGTGGCCGGAGTCACCGAACCCGCCAAACGGAACGGCCACATGGATGGTTTTGTAGGAGTTGATCCAGAACGTGCCGGCCTTCACCTTGCGTGCCACATGATGGGCCCGGGAAACATCGGACGTCCACACCGCGCCGGCCAGGCCAAAGTTAGTGCTGTTAGCGCGGGCGATCGCCTCCTCCTCCGTGTCGAAGGCGTCAGCGCCGACGACGGGCCCAAAGACCTCCGTGGTTTCAAGGCGGTTTTGCGGCGTTACCCCGTCCAGCAAGGTGGGCATGACCCAATGGCCGCCGGCCAGGGCGGAACCGGCCAGAGCGTCAGGAAGCGCTGCCCCGGTGACCCGCCGGCCGCCGTCGTGCATTCCTGCCTCGATGAGGGAGGTGACGGTGGCGAACTGCTGCGCCGTAATAATCGGACCCACTTCGGTGTCGGCATTCAGCGGGTCGCCGACGCGGAGCCGTGCGGCGCGCTCAGCCACGAGTTCAACGAAGCGGGCATGCACGGTGCGCTCCACCAGTAGGCGCGATCCCGCCACACAAGACTGCCCGGCGCCGGAGAAGATCGCCGCGATGGCGCCGTCCGCGGCGCGTTCCAGGTCGGCGTCCGCGAAGACTATGTTTGCGCTCTTCCCGCCCAGTTCCAGAAGGGCCGGTATCCCTGCCTGCGCAGCCGCGACAGCCACGCGGCGTCCGGTAGGGACGGAGCCGATGAAGCTCACCTTCCCGACCCGTCGGTCCGTTGTGAGCGCCGCGCCGACAGTCTGACCCAGCCCGGCCGCAACGTTGAACACCCCTGCCGGCAGTCCCGCCTCGTGGGCGAGCCGGGCAAGGCGAACCGTTGAAGCCGGCGTGAATTCACTGGGCTTGATGATCACGGCGTTGCCGGCCGCGAGCGGCGCGGCGGAGTTCCAGCCCGCGGTGAACAGGGGAGCGTTCCACGGAGTGATGGCGACGACCACGCCCCAGGGAACGCGCTCCGTGTAGGTGTGCCAGGGGCCGGGGACAGGAATGGTCTGCCCGATCAGCTTGTCTGCCCATCCCGCGTAGTAGCCGAACATCTCAGCTACCTTGGCGGCTTCCACCCGTGCATCCCGGATCGGCTTGCCGGTTGTCGCGGACTCGAGGATTGCCAGTTCCTCCGCGTGCGCCTCAACAACGCGGCTCACGTTGCGCAGAATCGCTGCCCGTTCGAACCCGTTCAGCTCACCCCAGGCAGCTGCGCCGGCGGTCGAGCTTTCGAGGATGGCGTTGGCGCCCTCTGCCCCCGGGTCTGAGTATGTTGCGAATGCTTCCCCGGTGGCCGCCGCGGTCAGTGTGATGCCCGCTCCGCCGCCGGGAACGGTCCTGCCGTCAAGAAAAGCTCCAAGGCCTGCAGGAAAAGCTGCGTCCAGGGCAGCCCGGGCGGTTGCCGCCGAGGACGATGTAGGTGCTGTTGTAATGGTCAACTGGTGTTCCTCTGACTCGATCTGTTCCGTGTGCTCAGCCGGCGGTGCTGGCCGTGTCCGTGGTGGGGGCGCCGGCGGGTGTCACTGCCGGAGCTACTGTCCTTGCTATTTCCGTGAAGTCGGCCCGGGGCCCCAGGACGGCGAGGGCCTCCTGCCATTGGTCAGCTGCCGCTGCCAGCAGCGCCGGGTTCTCACCGATCTGTGCGGCGATTTCGACGGCGAGGGCGGCGTCCCGTGCCATCAGCCCCAGGGAAAAGCCGGAATCGTGGGTTCCGGAAAGCACCCACTTCGGATACATGTTCGCGGAGACTCTGCTGCCGCCGGAGGCTTCGCTGATGCTCGCAGCCGCCGTGGCAGGGTCAATGCCGTAGGCCTTCGCGATGCCAAGGGCCTCGCCCACTGAGACCAGGTTGGCGGCAGCCAGGATGTTGTTGAGGAGCTTGACGACGTTGCCGGCGCCCGGACCGCCGATGTGGCTGTACTTGCCCCCGGTGAGGGCGAGCAGGACCGGTTCGGCAGCCGCGAGGGCTTCGTCGGTGGCTCCGACGAAGGCACTTAGCGTTCCGGTCGCCGCGCCGTCCCGGCCGCCGGAAACCGGGGCATCGATGAAGGCCGCGCCCTGTTCCTGGGCCAGGGCGGCCATGCGTTTGCTGGTGGCCGGTTCCGAGGTGGTGGTGTCGACGATCGCCACCGTTCCCGGCGCTGCCAGAAGCAAGGGCACGGTCGATTCGACGATGCCCGCGGAGGGCAGGGAGAGGACGGCGTAAGGGGTGCCTGCGAGGTCGGCGAGGTCTCCGGTGGTCGTGATTCCGGCTTCGGACGAGGCTGCCCTCGCAATCTCGGCCGGGTCAAAGCCTGTGACCTGCCAACCGGCCCGGCGGAGCGCGGCGGCCATCGCTCCGCCCATGGCGCCGAGGCCAATGACGGCGATGCGGCGGTCGGTGTTGGTGTTCATGGGCAACTCCTTGGAAAAAGTGAATAGGCCCGGAGTGGGCCGCTGAGAATGTCAGTCGAGGTAGATGTCGAGGTCTTTCCACAGCTGCTGGGTGCGGCGGATGGCGGCGCGGCTGCGCTGGGGGTGTGCCGCCTCCATTCCTGCGAGCAGTCCGTAGACGAGCGAGTTGGCGGCGGTGACGGACTGGAAAAAGGAGATCCCCTCCGAGGCCACCACCAGGAGGTGGTCGGCGGCGGCAGCAAGGCGGCCGCGCCGCATGTCGGTGATGGCAATGACCTTCGCGCCGGCCTGCTTGGCAGCTTCGGCGGTGACGATGATCTGCCTGACCGAGCGCCACATGTTGATGACCACCAGGACGTCACCTTGCCCGAGGGAGTTGGCGCTGGAGGCGAGATGGACGCCCCCGCGGTTCTCCAGAGTGATGGGGTAGCCCATGGTCGAGCCCAGGTGCGCCATCACGCTGGCGGGGCCCGCGAAGGAACCCAGGCCGACAACGGTGATGGACTTGGCGCCGGCCATCGCAGCGATGGCGGCCTCGGCGTCGTCGGCCGTATTGGAGTCCAGCGTCAGGCGCAGGTTCTCGATGTCGTGGTTGAGCGCGTCATGAAGGGGACTCCGGTGTTCCCCGTGTTCCGTCAGCGTGTCCTCGGTCGAGATCATCACGAGGTACCGGGAACGGAGTTCCCGCTGGAGGTCGGGCCAGCCCCGGTAGCCCAGATGTTGGGCTGCACGCACAACAGTCGAATTGTTGACGTCCGCCCGCTGGGCGATTTCTGCGATGTCCGCATAGGAGGAAAGCTGCGGGTTGCGGGCGATGACATCCACCACCCGGGTTTGCGCCTTGGTCAGCGGAACGTCCGGAAGCGCGTCACCGAGCCAGGCATGCGCAGCGGTGCCGGCTGACTCGCTGCCGGAACCGTTGAGCCCCGCGGCGTCGGCAGCGAGGCCGACCGCGTTGGCGTTCAAACCTGACCCTCTCTGTGAGCTGGATCACCATGCAAAGGCGATTGCAGTAAATGTACTACGCAAACACCTTTGCGAAAAGAGGCCGATTCTTTCGGCCCGAAATATCAGGTTTTGGCTGCGGAGCACTAGTCCAAATCCGCCTAAAACCCCGCCTGAAACCCCGTTGCGGCGGGTGCCCAACGGGGTCACTATGAAGGTATGACCGCCGAAACTCCCAACGCAGACAAGCTGAATCTTCCGCAGGCTTTCCTGCTTTTGGCCACCAACGACAAGGACGGGGAACCGGAAGTTCCGCAGAGCGTACTCAGGGCCGCTGTGGCAGGGGCGATACTGGCTGAACTGGACCTGCTCGGTGCCATCCAGCTGCAGGGGAAGCACGTCAAAGCAACCGGTGCCCCTCCGGAGACCGATTTCCGGCACCAGTGGGAGATGATCCACGACAAATCACGGCCCCACAGCCCCAGACGGTGGGTCTCGATGCTGGAAAGCCGAGCGGAACTGCACCGCATCTATGAGGAGATGGCCGCTCTCGGCATCGTGAACCACGTCGGTGAAAGGCACCTCGGCCTTTTCAGGACAACCCGTTACCCTGAGAAGGACCATGCTCCGGAGGCCGCACTCATCAAGAGGATAGAAGCGGCACTCAACGGCGCGCCGACGGACGCCAGAACTACGGCGCTGATAGGCCTGCTCCAGGCCGCAGGGCTGCTCGAAAAGCACTTCCCCGCGGCAGATTCCAGTCGCGTCCGGGAACTGACTTACGGCCACTGGCCTTCCCGGGCGGTAGTGGACGAACTGCGCATGATCCGACTCGCCGAGTCGGAGGCCGCCACCTGAGAATGCTTGCCTGAATCCCAGCGGCCTGATTTACTTCCTGCACGGTTCCAAAGAAAACGGGTCCGACGTGTTGAGCGCTGCTGTCTGCGGTGCTACCGGGGGAGCACTTGCGGAGGGGTTATGTCGGGGGAACATCGCGACGATTTGGTGATGCAGTCGCTGCTGCTGGACGAGATCGGACAGTCAGTGATCGGCATGGACGGCGGCTGGCGGATCACCTATTGGAACCGCGCGTCGGAGCGCCTGTACGGGTTCCGCCCGGACGAGGTTCTGGGGGCAAAGATCACGGATCTTGGAATCATCGGCGGCGTTGAGGCGCGGGGCGGCGGCACCACGGACATGGAGATAGCAAACAGGGTTGCCCGGGGCGGGGACTGGGCAGGGGAGCTCTGGGTCCGCCACAGCACAAGCCGGGAGTTCCCGGTCCACGCAACAGTCAGCCGTATCAGGGGCCGGCATACCGTGCCTGTTGCTGTGGTCGCGATCTCGAAGGACATCACCGACCGGAAACACAGCGAGGCCATCCTGCGCAGGCTCTCGGCCATGGTCGAGTCCTCCGGCGATGCAATCATCGGAGCGGACCTCACCGGGAAGATCACCAGCTGGAATGCGGGGGCCGCGAGGATGCTCGGCTGGAGTTCCCGGGAGGCGGTGGGACAGAGCTACCGGCTTCTGACGGCCGACGGCGGTGGTTACTTTGGCGCTGAAGTCGCCTCACGTACGGGGGGCGAGGCGTTTGTCACCGGCGTGGAGGCGCGGTGGAAGTGCAGGGACGGGACGGTGATCGATGTCGAACTGACGGTGTCTCCTGTCTACGACCAGGACGGCGTCCCGGTGGGGGCCTCGGCCATCGCTCGCGATATCACCGAAATCCAGCGCCTGAAGGCCGCAGCCGAAGCGGAGCGCGAACGTCTTTTGGCAGCCCAGGAGATGGCCCACGTAGGAAGCGTCGAGCATACGGTCGCGACTGGGGAAACGTGGCACTCAGAGGAATTCGACCGCATCCTCGGGTTGACCGCTGGGGACCGGAAGGACCGGGAATCCATCCTGGAGCTGACGCATCCCGAGGACCGGGACCTTGTCCGCGGGATGTGGAAGAGCCTGGACGGGGGGCTCGGCTTTGCGGACTTCGAATACCGCATCATCAGGCCCAGCGGCGAACAGCGCTGGCTGCACTCCCGAATCCGGAGCATCAACAGTGCGGACGGCCGGCCCCTCCGGTTCCTGGACACAGTCCTCGACATCACCGACCGGAAGAACGCTGAACAGATTCTGGAGTGGCAGGCGCGCCATGACGCCCTGACCGGCCTGCCGAACAGGTACCTGGTCACCGAAGTCCTTCAGGGCTTCCTTGACCGGGCCGCCCTGCCCGTGGTGATGTTCGTCGACGTGGACCGGTTCAAACTGATTAATGACGGCATCGGACACGGCGCCGGAGACACGATTCTGGTGCAGTTGGGTGAGCGGCTGAAGGCGGCCGTCAGACATGGCGATATGGTGGGCCGGTTCGGTGGCGACGAGTTCGTGGTGATCTGCGACAACCTTCAGAAGTGCGGGGCCCAGGCCTTGGCCGAACGGATCAGGGATGCGACTCGGGACCCTTTCGACGTGGACGGCCGGCAGATTTACCTCAACGTCAGCGTCGGTATTGCCCTTGCTGACGCGGAGGACACTGCCGAATCGATGCTCCAGGGCGCTGACGCCGCCATGTACCGGGCCAAGTCAGCCGGCGGGGACTCATCCGCGCTGTACGACGTGCGCATGACGGGCAGGGCGTCGGGCCGCATCGACTTGGAGTCTGACTTGCGGCTTGCCATGGAACGCGGAGAGCTGACGCTGAACTACCAGCC
The DNA here is from genome assembly GCF_054130535.1 of Arthrobacter sp. D1-17. Classification (NCBI taxonomy): domain Bacteria; kingdom Bacillati; phylum Actinomycetota; class Actinomycetes; order Micrococcales; family Micrococcaceae; genus Arthrobacter; species Arthrobacter sp. D1-17. The sequence goes on from NZ_CP096382.1 coordinate 680,931, forward strand.
GATCCTCGACGTCACCAGCGAGGAAACAGTCGGCTTCGAAGCACTGTTGCGTTGGCATCACCGGGAGCACGGGCCAATCATGCCGGATGCCTTCATCCCCATTGCAGAAGAGACGGGCCTGATCCTTCCCATCGGCAGCTGGGTGCTGCGGGAAGCGCTGCGGCAGGTGCAGCAATGGCGTAGCCAGTTGCCGGGGGCGGGAAACTTTACGGCGGCCGTAAATATTTCCGGCCGCCAGCTCGTGGCGAGCGATTTTCCAGACGTTGTGGAGGCCGCCATCCTCGATGCGGGCATCGATCCTGCAGCCGTCCACCTGGAGATCACCGAAACCGTGCTCATGGATCAGCCGGACCTCCCCAAAGAAACGCTGCAGCGGCTTGCCCGCTTGGGCGTAGGGCTGTCCATCGACGACTTCGGCACCGGGTACTCGTCCCTGAGCTACCTTAAATGGCTATCGGCCCGAACCCTCAAAATCGACCGCACGTTTGTTGAAGAGCTGGGGACGGACCCCCATGGGGCCACCATCATCGAACTGGTCCTGGGCATGGCTGAGAGCCTGCGGCTTGATGTCGTGGCTGAAGGCGTGGAAACAGCCGTCCAGCTCGCCGAGCTCCGCCGCCTTGGCGTGCGACTCGCACAGGGGTACCTGTGGAGCAGGCCGCTGCCTCCCGAACAAATCGCTGCCTGGCTTGAGGCGCATCCTGCAGGCATTCCTGCCGGGACTCAGGGCAGCGGTCGGAGCGGTGTCCGGAGCTACCTGGAATCAACTTCCTGAAGTTACACCCGTTCTGCGGCCGGGCTTCTTTTCCTTAGTGCCGAGGTGGGTGGTAGGCCGTAGGGAGGGCGTTCTGAGAGGGGCCGGGAGGAACAAAGTCGCCGAACGTCCATATGGTACGTACCGGGCTTTTTTGTCACTGGTCGCCCCCATGCTACGAGTATGGAAAGAACGGCAGTTGCAGAGGCGCTGGAGGGCATCGCGGCATCCTTTGCTGCCTTGGCTGTTTGTGTCCGAACTGCGGCTGGCGAAGTGACCGCTAATCCGGCCTCGGCCGGGGGTGATCCTCTTCGGGATAGGGCGGATGCGTGTTTGGACGGGTTGACGGGGCTGGCCGGGATGGAAGCACGGATGGCCGCATTGAAGGTTCATTTGACGGACGGGTATGCAGCCGCTGCCGAGGCGCTGGCCGTAGGGGCCGGTTCGGCGCAGGAGCGCAGGGCCCGGGAGATGGCGGTGAGGGCCGAGGTTGCCTGTGCTTTGACGGTGAGTGAACGCAGCGCCGATGCGCTGCTGGGCGAGGCCCGGACCTTGGTGTGGGGGTTGCCGTTGACGCTGGCCGCGCTGGGCGCCGGGAGCATTTCGTGGCAGCACGCGCGGATTCTGTGTGATGAAACAGCCAACTTGGACCCGGTGGCCGCGGCGGCCCTGGAATCCCATTTCCTGGAGCCCTATTTCCCGGGCCCCTCCGCGCCGGACGCGGCGGGGGCTGGGCGGGGTTGCCTGGCGGGGGATGTGGTGCCGGGCAGGTTCCGGGCCAGGGCGCGTGCCTGGCGGGAGCGGCACCATCCGGTGAGCATCGAAACCCGCCACCGTCGGACCGCCAGGGACCGCCGGGTGGAGTACCTCCCGGACCGGGACGGGATGGCGTGGCTGTCGGCGTACCTGCCCGCGGACACCGCGGCCGGGATCTGGAGCCGGACCAGCGCAGCCGCCCGCGGCCTGCAGGGCCCGAAGGAGCCGCGGACGCTGGCGCAGCTGCGCGCGGACCTCGCCGCCGGCTGGCTCCTGGCAGGCACGGCCGACGGGATCCCTGCACCCAAAGCCCAGGTCCTGGTCACGGTTCCGGTGCTCTCACTGCTGGGCGCCGGTGAGGAACCGGCCGTGCTGGACGGGTACGGGCCGGTCCCGGCGTCGATGGCCCGGAAGCTGACCGCCGAAGGGGCCACGTCGTTCCTGCGGGTGCTGACCGATCCCAGGGACGGGGCGCCGCTGGAAATCGGGCGCACCGGCTACCGGCTCACGACCACGATGCGGCAATGGCTGCGGCTTCGGGACGCGCGGTGTTCCTTTCCCGGGTGCAACAACCACTCACTGGATAACGAAGCGGACCATGTTCTGGCCTGGTCCGCCGGCGGCGGCACGGGTGTCAGCAACCTTGGCCAGGCATGCCCACGCCACCATCGCCTCAAACACAGCTCAGCCTGGCGGCCAGTCAACGCGTCCCGGGACAGTCCGCCCGGCTGGATCTCACCGGCAGGGCGCTATTACCCCTGCGAACAACAGGACTGGGAACCACCCCACTGGCCCGGTATAGGGCCCGAGGACCTTGGGCGCCTCGGGTGGCCCGACAGCCTCCGACCCGACAACCCGGACTGCCTAAACAGCCTTGAGGAACCGGGCCAGCCAGACACGCCTAAGGAACCGGGCCGGCCAGACACGCTTGGGGAATCGGGCTGGCCAGACACGCTTGAGGAACAGGACGGGTCCACCTGGCCGGACAACGCCGACTGGCGCAACAGCCCCAATTGGCCGCATGACTTCGAGCTGGACAACCTCGAGGGCCTTGACCCACCACCGCCGGTGGAACTCCTGCCCGTGGATCCCTTCCCAGAGTGGGCACAATTCACAGCAGCGTAGCCCGCGATCCACCGCCGCTTATCCAATGCAAGGGGTTCTGGGGTTCGTCCTGCTCGAGTGATCGCTCTCTGCCGCGCGAGAGGAGGCAGGTGTAGATTTGCAGCATGCAGGTGAGTGGACGCAAACGCGTCTGGATTGCGGCAGCGGTGATTACCGCCGTCGTGCTGGCTGTAGGACTGGTTCTGTTCAAGCCATGGCTGCTGTTTATCGACGTACGGGTGGAGGAACAGCTGCCAACGGCGGCTGCCCCGGCAGAGCCCGCACAGCAGGCCGCGCCTAAAGGTCCGTCTCCCTCCAAGGAACCTGCAAAGGCGCCGACCAGTCCGGTACAGCTTGCCCGGGGAACCCTGATCAGCCATGAACACGCCACGACCGGAACTGTACGGATAATCCGGCAGCCGGACGGGTCAAGGCTCCTGACGTTGGAGAATCTCGACACGTCCAATGGGCCGGATGTGCACGTGTGGCTCAGCGCCGCAGACGTGGTGGAGGGGACTGCCGGATGGTTCACGGCTGGTTCAGCTGATTACTACGACCTGGGCCTGATCAAAGGGAACCAAGGCAACCAGGTCTACTCCATCCCCACCGAAGTTGACCTGTCCAAATACAGGTCCGTCGATCTATGGTGCGTCCAGTTCAGCGTCTCGTTCGGAGCCGCTCAACTCATCACCTGACAGTCCAGGCCTTTCATCCGCTTGCGGCACGTTACCCAGGGGTAGTTACTGATGCCCTGAGTCCCGTGTCCCGACGTATTCAGCAAGGGCATCGAGGATGGGTACTTGCCCTTTCACCAGTTTGGTGCGCGCGTCGGACTCGCTGAACCATCTGGCATCATCGATTTCCGGATACTCCCGGACAACACCAGAACCTTTGGGCCATTCCAGCGGAAACGTGTTGCTTGTGACCTGCGCAGGTCGAAAGTCCGACTCCGCGGCAAAAGCGGTGATTAGCTTGCCCGACGGTTGCCTGAAGGCGCCCAGCTCAAAGTAGTCGGCCTGCGGCGCCGGCGTCCCCATTTCCTCGGCAAACTCGCGCAGCGCAGCCACCATGGGATCCTCGCTGTCGAGATAGATTCCTTTCGGAATCGACCAGGCGCGGGCGTCCTTTCCGGCCCAGAAAGGCCCGCCCATGTGGGCGACCCAGACCTCCAGGTGCCTTTCCGGGCTCCGCCGGTACAGCAAAATGCCTGCGCTGCGAACTGTCATGTGCCCTCCACACCCCAAGGCTATAGAGATTGCGGGTTCTTGTCCTGCATGGCGGCGTCCGGCCGTCACAGGAAGGCGTCCGGCCGTCGCAGGAAGAAGCGCTCAGTTATGCAAAGCCGCGTAGAGGTTGAGGCTTCCCGAGAACACGATCCATGAAACGCTTGGCAGCATCAGCACACGGGCAACCGTGCTGATTGGGCCAAAGCGCAGGACGGTGAGCATCGCCGTGACTGCGAGCGCAGCGAGCACCAGAAGCAGCGTCTCCGTCAAACGATGCGGCCCCTAATCGACCACGACCAGGGCGGTCCAGTAAGCGACGACGCTCCGGCGCCTCCCGGCGTCGTGATTTCGGCCGGCGCTGGACCGGATGGCGGGCAGGCGTCAGCCGCGGCGCCTCAGGCGCAGGGCCCGCAGCGCGGCGAGCGCGCCGGCGCCGGCAAGAATCCACGGCGCACCCACAATCACGGGGTCCAGCCATTGGTGGCTCAGGTCCGCGCGTTTCCGGCCGAACCTGGAGCCAATGCCGTGGCGGGAGAACTCGCTGAGCACGCCGGTTTCCGTGACCGGGTTGTCTGGGCGAAGGGTTGCGAACGAGCGGAGATGGCTTTCCCAGGCATTTACACGGTCTGCGGCCAGCAGGATCAGCCAATGCGCCGCCCGGCCTTCACTGTATGTGTAGGCGTACTTCCGCATCACGCCGGAGAGCCCCGAGGGAGGTGTGGACGTGCCGAACACGGGAGTGAGGAACTTGTGCTCGATGGACATTTCGCGCGGCCACCTTTCCGGCTGGCGCTCCGGAAAGTCCCAGTGGGCGCCGGTCTCGATGCCGGGTTGCTCCCGCGGATATGACGGCCGGTCCTTCGGGTCCAGATCCGCGCCCCATCCCGGGATCCGGGCGCGCAGTTGCTCTTGCGACTCCTTGGGCTGCGGCTTGCCTGCTGTATACGGCATGTCAGGTGGCTCCTTTTCGACGGGCAGCGCCCACTTCAACCGGGCAGCGTCAGCCGGCGTTGGGCACGATGAGGGGTTTGATGATGTTGTCGAGCTTGGCCGAGAACATGTGGTAGCCCTCGGCGATGTGCTCCAGCGGAATGCGGTGGGTGACTATGTCACTGGGCTTGAGGTAGCCGTTGCGGATGTGCTCGAACAGCCGCGGCCACTGCCGCTTGACCGGGCACTGGTTCATCCGCAGCGTCAGTCCCTTGTTAACGGCGTCGCCAAATTTCACCGCGCTGAACACTGGCCCGTATGCACCCATCACGGACACGGTGCCGCCCTTGCGTACCGAATCGATCGCCCAGTTCAGGGCTACCGGTGATCCGCCCTGCAGCTTCAGCTGTGAGGCAGCGACGTGCTGTATGAAGCTTCCGTCAGCTTCGGCGCCTACAGCATCGATCACGGCGTCGGCCCCAAAGTGGTCGGTGGCTTTCTTCAGCTGGACCACGATGTCGTCGTACTCCCGGAAGTTGTACGTTTCCGCGTGGGCGAAGCTGCGGGCCTTCTCCAGCCGATACTCCAAATGGTCGATCACGATGACCCGGCCCGCACCCATCAGCCATGCCGACTTCGCGGCAAACAGCCCTACCGGACCTGCGCCAAATACCGCCACGGTGTCACCTTCGGTGATGTCACCGAGCTGAGCGCCGAAGTAGCCGGTGGCGAGCGCGTCGGTGAGCAGCACGGCGTCCTCTTCGTCCATCCATTCGGGAATGAGCGACGGGCCCACGTCGGCGAAGGGGACGCGCACAAACTCGGACTGGCCGCCGTCGTACCCTCCGCAGGTGTGGGAGTAGCCGTAAATGCCGCCCACCGCCGTCGCATTCGCATTGACATTGTGGCAATTCGAATACAGGCCCCGCGAACAGAAATAGCACGAGCCGCAGAAGATGTTGAACGGCACCATCACCCGGTCCCCGACCTTCAGGTTCTGAACCGACGGTCCAACCTCATGGACCACCCCAACAAACTCATGACCGAACGTCATTCCAACACGGGTATCGGGCATCATGCCGTGATAAAGGTGCAGGTCGGAACCGCAGATGGCGGCGAGGGAAACCCGCACAATGGCGTCATTCGGATGCTCAATTTTCGGAAGGTCTTTTTCTTCAACGCGGACCTTATACGGCCCGCGGTACACCATTGCTCGCATGGATGCCCCTTAGGAGGATGTCTGCCAGAGGACACAGCGTTCCACCAGGAGCAGGCGGAGGTCAAGATCTTTCGGGAGACTGGTGTCATTTGTGCCTCGGCGCGCAGCCTCCCGGTTAAGCAGGAGCCCATTGACGGCCTAAGCAGGAGCCTATTGACAGCCGCCAGACACCGACCTATTCTACAACCAAATGGTTGTAGATCAGCTGGGTGATGCGGAGCTTGACCGCCTGTTCCAGGCGTTCGCCGATGGCACACGTCGGGACATCATGCGCCGGGTGGCAGTGGATGAGTACTCGGTCTCCGGCCTCGCTGGCCTCTACGCCATGAGTTTCGCCGCCGTTCAGAAGCATGTGGCGGTATTGGAGCGCGCGTCTCTCGTCTCCAAGGAGAAGCGCGGAAGGGAGCAGATCGTGCGGGGCAATCAGGAAGGACTGGAAAAGGCCCGGCGGCTGCTTGATGAGTTCGAAGCGATCTGGCGGCAGCGCGCCGAACGGATTGCAGACATCCTCGCTGAAGAATAGGAAGTGGTTCCGCAATGACGGTTATCAGTTCGACCAAGAACGTTGACGCACTGAGCTTCACCCTCGTCGCCGAGTTTGACGCCAGTGTTGAGCGTGTCTGGCAGATATGGGAGGACCCGCGGCAACTGGAGCGGTGGTGGGGACCGCCCACCTGGCCCGCCACCTTTGAGAAGCACGAATTCACCCCCGGCGGAGAGGCTTCCTACTACATGACCGGCCCCGAAGGTGAAAGGGCCGGCGGCTGGTTGCGGATCACAGACATCCAGGCACCAAACCGCCTCGAGTTTGACGACGGGTTCGCCGACGAAAATGGTGCACCGGTCGACGCCATGGGTACAACGCACGCATCCGTGATGCTTGAGGACATCGGCGGCCGCACGCGGATGACAGTGAATTCCGTCTTTGAGTCCGAAGAACAGATGGACAAGATGTTGGAGATGGGCATGGAGGAGGGGATGCAGGAGGCCGCCGGCCAGATCGACGCCATCCTCGCAGAACACTCTCACGCCTGATCAGGGGCGCGCAGCCGCTAAACCCTGGCTATCCGTTCGATGTCTTCCAGGAATTCCTTCACAACTGGTTCGGTGACGGTGGCGCGGGTCCCTGCGATGGCCTGCAGGTAGTCGCCGGTGGTGAGTGTCTCGTCCTCCGGCACCGGCTGCAGGGCATCGACAGCGCGTTCGAGGGCCTGCTGCGAGGCTTTTCTGGCCGCAAACTCGATGTCCGCGGGGGAGAAACGCTCGCTGGCCAGGGCTAAGGTATCCAGATCGATGTGCGGTGACACGGCCGGCGGAATGTAGCGGTGCCAGATGGCTTTGCGGGCGTCCAAGTCCGGCGGGCCGATCGGAATCACGTAGTCGAAGCGGCCGTGGCGGAGGAAGGCCTTATCCAGCGAGCGGATGAAGTTGGTGGCGCAGATCAGCAGGCGGCCCTCCTTCTCCCTGAATGCCGGAATGATCTTGAGGAGTTCGTTCGTGACGCCCTGGAGCGCTGACGTTGCTTCCCCGGTTCGGGCGGAGGCGATTTCTTCGACTTCGTCGATGAACACGACGGCGTGTTCGAGGCGGCTGATTTCCTGAAAAACCGCACGCAGGGCGCCGGCGAGGCCTTGGGGGTCGGAGGCGAGGCGGGACGGAAAGACTTCGACGAAAGGCCAGTCGAGGCGCGAAGCCACGGCCTTGGCGAAGGTGGTCTTTCCTGTGCCGGGCGGACCGAACAGGACCACGGATCGCGGCGGAGTCACGCCCAGGGACTTGGCAAGTTCGGTGCGGGCCAGCGGCAGGATCAGCCGCTGTTCGATCAGGTCCTTCTCGCGCTGCATGCCGGCCAAGGCACTCCACAGCCCGTGGGGGAGAAGCCGTCCGCCCAACTGGCTCAGGGGTTCCATCTCCCGGGGCTGGAGCGGGATAGTCCGCTCGAAGTAGTGCAGGTCCTCTTCCACCCGGTATTCACTGTTGCGGAAGGCGCGGACCCTGGTTTCGGAGGCAGGCAGGAGAGCGGAGATGCCCCGTATGCCCTGGCTGGTGAGCCTGTCCTCCATGCCCGCCAGGAGAGCGCTTCCCAGCCCCTGTTCCCGCCACTGCCGGTCTTGGGCCAGCAGGATAATCCAGGCACGGCCGTCGTGGATTCGACATGCTGCTGCCCCGACGACCGTTCCTTGTCTCGCGGCGACCACGGCCACTCCATTGGAGCAGGCGTCGATGATCTCGGAGAGACTGTAGACGGGGTGCGCACCGGGCGTCCTCGAATCCTGCCAGACGCTGATGAGCTGGTCGAGGTCGTCTGCTTGAAAGTCGCGGACGCTCCAGGGCTGGGTGCCGGGTCTGGCTCCCGTTGATGTGCCTGCTGCGGTTGCTGCCGGTGCCGTCATCTCAGTCAGTCTCGGGGCAGGCGCAGTAGAAGCAGTCATCACCGGCGCTGCAATCCAAATCCTCTGACGGAAGGACTGGAACGGCGGACCGCTGCTGCAGGTCGCTGGCGGGGGTGGAAGTCAGGGTAGTCATGGATCCGTCGCCTTCAGATAGGAGTCAACGGCGGAAGCTGGAGCGGGCTTCACGTCGTCGTGATTCCTGTCCAGTATGAAAGGACAATCGCATAAGAAAAAGCGATGAGATCCGAACGTTAAAGGTCAGTAAAGGCGATGGTTCCTGCAGTGCGCGTCATGCCGTGGCTGACCTGTTGCAGAGTTGAAAAATGACGACGGCGGGAAGCATCCCGCCGTCGTCATTTCTGCCTTCTAGCGCGTAACGTCCTCGAAGGTCGGGGCGCTGCGGTTCAGGCTGACCGTGAAGGTGTTGGGGCCGCTGCACGTGACCGCAATACTGTGGCGCGGAGCGTTGGTCCGGGCGGAAAGGTCGTGCACGACGGTGTCCAGTGTGTGGTCGAGTGCGGACCGGTCCCAGATCTTCAGCGTTACGGAGTCAGTGGTTTCGAACGTCATTATTCGGTGCCTCATTCATGATTCGGTTGTGGGCTTTGCCTCGGCGCGAAGCCCGGAACAGGTCAATCCGGAAACGGTCGGAGACCTGTGAAGCTCAGCTGAGCTCACTGGTGCGGCCTCGTTGCATCCACCAGATCGGCTTAATTTTTCTTCGGTACCCAGCCGCGGGGTCTCCTGTGCGAAGAGGAGCACCAGGGCTGCGTCCAGCGCGGAAATCGGATTCCGCACCGGCCTTTCCATGATGCCCGGCGGGATGCTGGCGGCTCAAGCGGATGTGCCAAGTTTGCGGGTGAGACTCATCACAGGGTCGCGGCAGGCCCGGGAATGCAGGGGTTTGGCTGGCTGATTGCCTGCAACCTCATGCATACCCTTGAGGTCGATGGGTGCGAAAACGGACCCTGCCCGTGCTCTTCCCGCAGATAACACCGGCTCCTAAGCTGTCGGTGTGGGAATGTCGCTGCTTTTCGGCGTGGTGGCTTCGAGCGCACTAATCGTGGGCGCTCTCATCGGCGTTCGTTTTGAGTTGCCAAAGCGGCTCCTGGCAATCCTGCTGTCCTTCGCCGCCGGTGCACTCATCACTGCTTTGAGCTTCGAGCTGTTCGAGGATGCGTACCGGCAGGGCGGGATCTGGCGAGCCGCGCTGGGGCTGCTCACCGGGGCGGTCGTCTTTACATCCCTGAGCGCACTGCTGGACCGCTGGGCACAGCCCGGTGCCGGGGCAACACCGCCAGACGAGTTCCAGGGAAGCGCGAAACTGGACACGGATGCCGCCGCCGCTGAGAAGGCAGCGGGTTCAGTGTCCACCCGCGGAGCTGCCGGTATGGCACTGCTGGCCGCGGTAACGCTTGACGGCGTGCCGGAGAACGTCGCCCTCGGTGTGGCCCTTGGGGAGGGTACCGGCGGCCTCGCCCTCCTCGCGGCCATCTTCGTGTCCAACCTGCCGGAAGCCCTGGTGGGCGCTGCATCCATGCGCAGCCAAGGCAAGTCCCCCGGAGCCGTCATGGGTCTGTGGGCCGTCTGCGCAGCACTGCTCGTGGCCGCCGTGGTGGTGGGTGCCGGCCCCCTGTCAGGCGCTGAGCCGGAAACCATCTCCCTGCCGCTGGCCTTCGCGGCCGGGGCAGTCATCGCCTCCCTCGCAGACACTCTGATGCCCGAGGCCTACGAGCACGGCGGGCCGGCAGTTGCCCTCAGTACGGCGGCGGGCTTCGTGCTCTCGTTCGTGCTGTCACTCGCGTGACGACCCTCGCGGCAGGGATGTAGGAGTTCCACTGGTGTTCCCTGCCAGTCCTTGTGAGCAGATGGATACAAGACTGAAACGCCGCGTCGACGCCATGAAACATGCCGTGGCTACGCTGATTCCTATCGAATAACGGCCAACTGCGGGTCAATTTGGAAGGAATAAGCCATGCTTTGGAACACCCTGAACCTGTTTTTCAATTCCCAGCTCAACGACGGGAATTCCCATTCAGGGGATGCTCAGTCGAACCCTGAATTTCCGAAGGGCCAGCTCACGTCCACGGCCTGGGAGGGCTGGTGGGACAACCCGGCGCAGGCCTGACTGGACGCGGACTGGATAACCGACTGGACGCGGACTGAATAACCGACTGGACGCGGACTGAATAATCAGTGCGGCAACAGTCGGGACGGGTGGTGCGGCCGCGCCCGGAATTCATGCAGTGACGTTCTGACGTGCCGTCCCAGCTTTCTCAGCGGACGCAGTGCCGCGACCGTGGCAAGGAGGCCCAGCAGTCGCAGCACTCCCGCCAGGAGGAGCAGAACGACAACGGTGATGATGGCAGGCAGGAACAAGATGAAGATTGCGATCATCGTGACGAGGTAACCGGATGCGAAATTTACGAGTGACACCTGATCCACGTGGACTCCCATTAGCGGCCGACCGTGCATTAACGGCCCCGACCGTGGCGCTGTGTGCCGCAGGTTCCCCCTGCAGTCCTGGGTAACGCAGTCCCCGGCCGGTTTCCCGGCCGGGGACCACTTTGCGGGAGGGTTGGTCCGCGCGCTGCTGCTGCAATATGCGCTACAAGGCGCTGTGGCGTCGCATATACTAACCGCCCCAAGAGGCAGCGTTAGCGTATTCCGGCTTCCCGTCCCGGTCCATTAAGGCGTGGGTCTGTTTTCGCTGTTTCTCCTTCGCCCCGATCCCATACTGTCAAGCCTTGTGTTGCCAGTGGCCCTCAACATCGCACACCCCCTGTGATCGCCGTTGATCCGATGTATGTTCTGCTGATACAAGTTTTTATAGCACCGCCCGGGGCGGCCGACAAGGGCAATGTTGGCCCACGGTCGGCTTTACGGGGCAATGCCCAGCTGTGGTCAGGCGTCTTCGCGTTGCGGATTTTCCAACCGGAAAAAGTTGGACTGCTGCCCGTCGCTGCGCTGTTCCTGATATATGAAATTCAGGCCGCGTTCGTCGAAGGTGGCAAACCACTCGTCCCAGCTCACATGCCGCAGGTTGGCGTCCTCGCCTCCGAAATCTATTCTCAGTACTCCGAGGTGGTCACCGTGTTCCGTACCCTCTACGGTGGCGGGAACACCGTCGCGTTCTTCAGCCCACTGCCTGATCACCTCATGATGTGTGGTGACGAGGCTGCGGCCTTCACGTTCGGGTTCGTCCTCCGTTGAGGTCACCTCCTGAGAGTACTCCAGGGACTTCGAGGAGTCAGGCCCACGGCGGACCCTCCCGCCGTCGGGTCCGGCCCCCAGGTCCTCAGCATCAGAATCCGGGTCCCCGCTGCCGGCGCCCGCCGCGCCGTTTGCGGACTTGGCCTTCGCCACTTCCTGGACAAGTTCCTCCTTGCGCATGTTCGAGGCTCCGCTGATTTCCTCGTCGCGGGCCTCCTGCCGCAGTTCGTCCACTCTCATCTCACGGAGTCCAGTTTCACTGACATCCGGCGTGTTCGGCGTCTCGTTTCCCTTGTTCTCGGCCATGGCGATTCCTCTCATTCTGAAGGAGTTGCAGCAAAACGACTAATAAGGTTACTTATTATCTATCTCGTGCCTTGGCAGCTTTGTCAAGGTCTTCAGTGGTCGGTTCGCTGGGCGATATTTGGGAGTCGGGATACACCTTCTCCGGCCGGTCCCCGTAGTAGCGGGTGAGCCACCGGCAGAGACCATCCAGGCCCGGAAACAGGACGCGCTCGGTGACGTTCGCCTGATCAAGATGGTTTCGGATCGCCCACTTGAGCTGTGCCGGGATGACCACCTTCCGGCACACTTCCGGATGGTTCTCGAACCAGCGTGCCAGCGACTCATCAGCGCCGGTCATGATGGAAAACACGGCGGACTGATTGATGATCCTGTCGTCCAGGGACGGCGGTTCGAAGAAGAGCGGGGCTCCGGGGGAGCCGGCGGTGTACTCGTCGAATTCGGCAAGCGTCCCGGCCGCCGCCTGCAGGATCTCGGTGGTGAACAGGCCGTAGTCCAGCGGTTTGACCCGGCTTCCCAGGGCTTCGGGAAGCAGCACATGCGCCGCAACATAGTCCACACACCAGATGACGCCCGAACGTGAATAGGAAGCAGGATCCGAGGTTGCAAAGTGCAAGGCAATGTATGGAGAAAAGGTCCAATCCAGCAGGCGGGTTGGCAGTCCGTGATGCTGGGCAAGACTGAGCCAGTTCCAGATGGAGTCCCCGGGAGCGGCATCGCGGTGGGCGTACTTCCGGAAGTTCCGCAGCAGGTGTTCCTCCAGGGCGGCGGTTGATCCGTTCTGGAGCCGGGCAAGACCGGTCTCCAGTTCGTAGTCCGCTGTGGACAGGCCGCGGTAGGCGATATTCATCCGGTACTTGGATTCGGACGGCTGCCAGTCATCCTGGGTAAGCACGGCAATCAGTTCTTGCAGGTCTTGAACAACAATTTCCCGGACGGCTGCCATTTCCCCGACTCCTGGATTTCCTGCCCAACGCAAAGGGTCCACGCAGAGGGACCACGACCTCCTGCTCGATCGCTGTGCTGTCCACTTTAGGCCGGGCGGGAACCATGCGAAAGCGGCCGGGAAGCCGTGCACCCGCTGCCGGCCGGACATCACCGGTACCTCACCTCCGCTATTATTTGGATATTTCAGGCGCCCGGGAGGCTCGGCGCGCTGCTGCCGGAGTCCGAAAGGTGGAGATGATCAGTTGAACAGAGCTGCGAACAAGGTTTACGTCCGGGACGCCCTGACCATGGCGGAGGGGAAGCTCCGAGCGAGGGGAGGGGCCTCCAGGATTACGTGGATGGTCCTGGGCATCGTGGCTGCCGCGGTCACGGGGGCCGTGATCGTCTGGCAGGTCGTCGACCACAGCGACGAGCCGGACGCTGGGCCGGACAAGGAGCCCAACGCAGAACACATGTAGGAGGTTCAGCCTCTCAAGGCACATCTGGGGAAGAAGCACGACGGCGGGACTGCCTCCCGCCGTCGTGGTTTTCCGCGCTCGGGCGCTATCAGGTGAACAGGTAGCCGCCCGGCTGAATAATCGCGTACTCACCTCGGATCCGTCCCGCAGTGCGCGACCCTACTGTTAGGGAATGAAGTGGCCGGGCAGGTGCAGACAGCATGACAGGTCTGTGTACGCCGGACTGGGCGCCGCCACACCACTGCCCGAAGGACGGATCAGGCGATGAAACATCCGATGGCTAAAGTTCCAGCCGCATCTGGACCAGGCGCCGATGAAGAGGACGTATCGGCCGGCCCCGCCACTCCGCCGGCACCACTTTCGTCAAGTCCTGCGGGTAACGACGGACAGGAAACAGGGGATTCCACCGGAGTCGTCGGCCCGGACCGCGCCAGGATAGGGAACTGGCCAGACCCCATGTAGGGGCTGCGGATTGGCGTTGAAAGGCAGCCGGGCCGTCGGAATACTGGAAGCCAGGGCAGGATCCAGGGCTGAAAGCGGTGACGATGATGGGCGGCGGGGCATCCGAGGAGTTCAGGCGGAGGATGGAACGGCTGTCGGAGCTGCGTGCCGCAAGGGGTGCGGGCATCACTGCCGAGGAAGAGGCCGCGCTTGACGCTGCTGAGGAAGAGGAGCGGCAGAAACGCCGGAAGGTCTCCGACTCGGCGAGAGCCGAATACCTCATCCGGGATGCCATGGCCCAAGGGAAGTTTGACAACCTGAAATACGCCGGCAAACCCATTCCCGGGCTGGGAGAGCGGTACGATCCCGACTGGTGGGTGAAGGGGCTTATCCAGCGTGAACAGCTCTCAGGTGTGGGACCGAAAGCCATCCTCCTCCGGAAGGAGGACGCGGAGTTGGATGCCCGGCTGGATACGCAGTACTCCGAGAAACAGGTACGGGACATGGTCGAGGATTTCAACGCGCGCGTCATCGAAGCGCGGCGCCAGCTTCAGGGCGGCCCGCCGGTGATCACCAAGACCAGAGACCCCGATGCCGAGGTGCAGCGCTGGCGGAAACGCCGCGCCTCCGCCGCTGCAGCCCGCGCTGAAACACCCGCTGAGCCCGAACCCAGGAAATCGTGGTGGCGGCGTCTCTGGACAGGTGAGTCCTAGACAGGTGAGTCCTAGGGCCGGTCCTCCTAAGACCCGTCCCGGTCCCGGCCCTCGGACAGCCAGTGCGGCTCAAATTCAGGATGGTCGGAATACGGCAGAGCCAAGGCATTCAGCGACAGGGTGGTCCATTCAAGAGCCTCAGGAATCCACTGCGTGCCCTCGGCGTACGGGTTGCTCACGAACGCCGCCAGGGCTGTCTGCCGTGCGTTCTCGACGATGCCGATGATCCTGCGTTTTGCCGCGCACTCCAGCAGGAGCCGCTCCTCGTACCACTGCGCAGACTTGGACAGCGTCTGGTCGCGGAGAAGGCGTCTGGCCGCGGCCTCGTCCTCCGCAATGCGCACGGACAGGAATTCGACGATGTCCACAATCTGAGGGTACGCCTGGCCGCAAGTGCGGACAGGCGGCTACTGGGGGGAGTCTCCGTCCCCGCTGCCTGCAAGAGCCGGGACGGAGAGGGGAAGGTAGTAGGCGGAGTGGTAGCGGCTGCCATCACCGGTCACAACCCATGCCGACCCCTTTCGGACGCGGAAGCGCTTGTTCAGGACAGTACGCTCGTGACGGCTGAGGTGGGCGAGGATACCTGCCATGATGTCCTCGTGGGTGCACAGTACCGTGCCCTTCCCGCGCAGCTGCCCCACCAGGTCGAGCGTGGCCTCCAGGCTGCCTCCGGCCAGGTGGTCTGAAGGCTCCACTTCGAGGGACTCCCGACGCGCCAATTCTGCGACCGTGCCGATGCAGCGGGGAGACGGCGCGGACAGGACACGCTCGATTTCGAACATGGATCCCAGGGCAGCGAGCGACGTGTCAGCAGGTCCGTTGACCCCCAACGGTGCGGTGTTACCTGTACCGCCGTTACCTGTACTGCCCCTATCGTTCCTGATGATGTGGGCCCCGCGGACGAGCAGCAGCATCTTTTCCCGTTCCGGCACGGGACTGGCCCCTAGCTGCAGGTGTAGCTGAGTGCCCAGCGCCACGATCGGGGGTCTGTCCCGCGGCTCAGTCACCGTCCGCAGCGCCGCCGGCAGTGAAAGCCAGCGGATGGCGTCCACCTCCTCATTGGCGGTGAAATGCCCCGATTCGGCGGCCGCCGCCCAGTAGCGGATCGTTTTGGTTCGGTTCTTGCTGTCCTCATACCGGATCGGCGGCAATTCCGCGCCGAGGCGGCATTCAAACCCGGTTTCCTCCCGGACCTCCCGTGCCGCGCATTCTCGGCCGGTTTCCCCGGGTTCTGCTTTGCCTTTGGGGATGGACCAGTCGCGGTGACGGGGGCGATGGATCAGGAGCACCTCGACCGCCCCTTTGGGCCCAATACGCCAAGGCAGTGCGCCGTAGGTGGGCAGCTTGGTCTTACTCATACTCTTGCCTCCGTCTGCATGCTTTGAGCCCGTACCGGGGCCATGGCCGGAATAGCGGGTTCCTGGGGGTGCTGAATTTCATCGAGCCGGCTGTACAGGCCGCCCGCTGCGACCAACTCTTCGTGCCGGCCGCTTTCGATGATCCGGCCATGGTCGAGGACGTAGATCCTGTCGGCACGCTTGAGCGTGGAAAGCCTGTGGGCGATGACGATCACGGTGCGTCCGGCCATGAGCCGGTCGAGCCCGTGCATGACGTACTGCTCGGAGATCGCGTCCAGGCCTGAAGTCGGTTCGTCGAGGATGACGATTGGTGAATCCCGCATGAGCGCGCGGGCTATCGCGATGCGCTGGCGTTGTCCGCCTGAGAGCGTGACGCCCCGCTCTGCCACCGGCGTGTCGTATCCATGGGGCAGATCGCGGACGAACTCGTCCACGTATGCCGCCTCTGCTGCTGCGAGCACCTGCTCCCGGGTGGCGCCTTCGCAGCCATAGGCGATGTTGTCGTAGATGCTGCCGCGGAACAGGATGGACTCCTGCAGAACCATCGAAACCTGTTTGCGGACAGAGGGAATTTGCAGCTTCCGGACATCAGTCCCGTCGAGCAGCACGGCCCCCTCGGTGACGTCGTAGAGCCGCGGAATCAGACTCACAAGGGACGATTTTCCGGCACCCGTCGGACCCGTAATGGCCACCAGGCTCCCCGGTTCCGCCTTCAGGCTAATCCCGCGCAGGACGTCCCGCTCCTGATAGCCGAAGCTGACATTCCGCAGCTCCATTCGTCCAGTCAGGCGCGGGGCTGGAACAGCGCCCGGTGTGTCCGTTATGGCAGGAGCGGTGTCCAGGATTTCCTGGATGCGTTCAGCGCTCGCTTGGCCGCGGCTGATCACGGTGGTCAGTTTCGCCAAGGATTTCATGGGCGCATACATCGCTTTGAGGTAGGCGATGAAGACAAGCAGCAGGCCCAGTGTCATGCTTCCGTCCAGCACTCGCTGCGCCCCGATCCACAGCACCAGTACGGTGCCCAGTGTGGCAATCACGTCCACCAGGGGAGAGAACATCGACTGCAGCCTGATGACCCTCAGGCCCGCATACATGCGGCCGTCGTTCCGGACCCGGAAGGCCTCCTCGTGATGCCTTTCGCTCGTGTACGTGTGCATCACCCGAACGGAAGCGAACGTCTCGGACATGGCCGCAGCGATGTCGCTGTCCTTGCTGCGGGCCTCCCTGGAAGCGCTCTTGATGCGCCTCCGGTACACAAGGACGGTAACGAACATCAGCGGAGCAACCGCCAAGCCGATCAAGGCGAAGGTCGGGTCCACGAGGACGCAGATAGTGGTGATGAAGCCCAGAATGAAAACGTTTGGCAGCAGCACGGAAAGCATGGACACCATTAGGGAACGGACGTAATCCACGTCCGTGGTGGTCCGGGTGACGAGGTCGCCCAAGCGTTGTTTGTCATGGAACGACAGCGACAGGCGCTGAAGGTGCACGAAGACATCCGCCCTGATGGTCGCCATAGTCTTCTCACCGACGCCGTTGAGCAGCCGGGTGCCCAGATAGTCCGCAGCGGCATTCATCACCGTCAGGACGAGCAGCGCCGATGCGGCCAGCAGCAACAGCTGGAGCGGGCCGAGGCTGCCGAGGCCCAGGAACTCCGGCGTGGTTTCCGCGCCCGATTTGCCCAGCGGCTGCAGAACATCATCAACAATGATCTTCATAGGCCAAGGCAGCGCCACTTGCAGTGCTGCCACGAAAATAATCAGCAGCGCACCGCCCCCCATTGCCCAGCGGTGTGGAGCAGCCGCCTTCCGGAATCGCCAAAAAGTGCGAAACATTTGTCCCCCTCATAGCCCCGTAGCCCGGGTAGGCCGTTCACGTCTTTCTTGTGCCGTCAACTATCGCTGGGCGAGCTTGGGGAAATAATGTCGGAGCTTGGGGAAAACCTATTCACCGACGATAAACCTGTAGCCCGCAGGAAGAATGACGTAGCCAATCAAAAACTGGGGGCTTACAACCGCGCTTTCACGGGCTACGGTTTCACTGAGGGACAATTCCTTCCGCATGCGGCGAGCAAAGGAGTTCTCATGGGAGGCGTGTGGCTTCGCACGATCAGCCACAGTATGGTCCGTGCGGACAGGGTCACCGAAATCGCGTCCTCCCGTGGCTCAGTTCACGAGGAGACGGGTTATTCCCTGAAGGTGGTGGTCGACGGCAAGGCCCACATCCTTGTCGACAACAGCACCCTTCCGGGCACCATGGAGGAAAGACTCGCGCATGCCCAGCAAATGCAGGATACGCTGCTGGCCGCGATCGATGCAGCCAACAGTGAAAGCACCTCCGTTGTGATCAGTCACGAACCGGACGGCGAGCGGTGGATGCTGGCTGCGACGGCTGACCTGGCCGGCGAACCGGCCACTTAGCGGTCGCTACCGGGCGAGGGTGCTATCGGGTGAGCCCGTTATTGGGCGAGGCCGCTGGCATCATCCGGCCGGACGAACTCGCAGGAACCGTGATGTCGTTCGGGCAGGATGCACGTGCGGCCCGTGGCCAGATGCACGTTGCCGCAGCGGCCTGCCCGTGCCACGTCCTCGCGCACGTGAATGCTTCTGAGGTCCGGCCGTTCATCGGCGCGCACGGCTTGCAGGGAATTTTCTGAGGCGCTTTTTTCGTGATGGTTCATGCCTCGTGACTCCTCATTGAGTGGCTGCCCCCAGCAGCAAAGGCCAGTCAGGTGGATGCTGAGACGTAACTTTCACTCGCGCGGATTACCCCCGCGGGTTACGGCCATATTAGAACCTGCAGAAGATTCTGTCTGCTGCCAATTCCTCAGTGGTTGCAGATGCTTACGTGACCGGCCGTTCCGGGGAGTCAGCGCCTTCGGCCGGATCCTGCGAATGCATGCGGATATCTGTCGGATCAGCGGTCTCATCCCCTTCGGCAGGAGCCTCGCTGTGGATGCGCGGCATCCCTTCCAGGTTCTCGGTCATGACTGCCGCTCCTATGCTGGTGCCGTTCGGTGCTTGCGGGCGCCACTAACCATCTAGCTCCCCGAGTTCGCCGGCTGTCAAGAACCCGGGGCCGCTGGCCGTGGCAGTTTGTCTGTGCTGGACTGTGCATCCAGCTGCGCCCTATCCAGCTGCGCCCTATCCAGCTGCGCCAAGATACCGCAGCCGCGGTTTCCGCGGCAGTACCGCCCGGACCACTTTCCGGATGAAAGGAGGCCGGCGCACACCCGCCGGCTGTCAGGGTTCAACCCAGAGGTGTTTGGCGACGACGGCGAAGTCAGGGATGAGTCCACGGCGGCCTTCCTGCGCCGAGCCACTGTAGGGAGGAGTACTGCGCGTTCGTCCAGCGCGTCCTGGCCGCCAATGCGCCCGGGGCACATTGGCGACCTGGACCGGACGCCCAGAAACTTGCCCGCTAGCCGTCAGCCGCTACGGCACCGGCTGGGAATGGCACGCCCAGGCGGTGGTACTTTTCGAGCCTCCGGGGAAGGAGCTCTGCCACTCCGGACGCTGAGAGCGCAGCAAGTTCGTATTCGATGGCCTGTCCCATCCGTTGGCAAAACGCCCGGCCTTCGAGGGCCGCGTCGGGGCGCTCGTCCACAATGTGTTCCACCATGCCGTGCGCGTAGAGCGAGGCGACGTTGACGCCCTGCGCCTCGGACATGGCGGGGGCGAAGTCGGTGCTGCGGTGGACGATGGCGCTTGCTCCCTCGGGCGGCAGCGGGGACAGCCAGCCGTGCTGGGCGGCGATGGTGCGGTCGGCCGGGAACAGGGCCAGGGCGCCGCCTCCGGTGCCCTGGCCCAGCAGCACCGACACTGTGGGCGAGGTCAGGCCGATCAGATCGTGAAGGGACCGGGCGATCTCGCCGGCAAGCCCGCCCTCCTCGGCCTCCTTGGACAGTGCTGCACCGCCGGTGTCAATCACTGTCACCAGGGGAAGGCCGAGCTCCTCGGCCAGGCGCATGCCGCGCCGTGCCTCGCGGAGTGAAGCCGGCCCCATCGCCGTCTGCTGGGAGGGCCGCGGCCGGGTGTGGCCGATCACCACGCAGGACTTCTGTCCGAAGCGGGCCAGTGCCAGGAGCAGTCCGGGATCCTTTTCGCCCTGGCCTGTTCCGTTGAGGGGAAGCACGTCGCGGGCTCCGTGCGCGAGGAGCTGCCGGAGGTCGGGGCGGCGCGGGTTGCGGGAGATCTCGATGGATTCCCAGGCGCCGGAGCCGGACGGCCCCACGGACAGCGTCCTTGGCGGACGGACCTGAGCGTGCGGTCCCGCGACCAGAATGCTCAGGGCGCGGTCCACGACGTCGGACAGCTGCCAGGGCGGGACCACAGCGTCCACGAGTCCCTTGTCAAAGAGGTTTTCGGCGACCTGGACGTTCTCGGGAAAGGGCGAACCATGCAGCGCCTCATACACCCGCGGACCCAGGAATCCGAGGAGGGCGCCGGGCTCGGCCACGGTGATGTGCCCCAGGGAGCCCCAGGAGGCCATGACGCCGCCGGTGGTGGGGTGGCGCAGGTAGACGAGGTAGGGCAGTCCGGCCTGCCGGTGGGCCCGGACCGCCGCGCTGATCTTCACCATGGAGAGGAACGCGATGGTGCCTTCCTGCATGCGGGTACCGCCCGACGCCGGTCCCGCCAGGAGGGGCAGGCCCTCCCTGGTGGCGCGTTCGACGGCGTTCACGATCCGTTCGGCTGCGGCGAGCCCGATGGAGCCGGCCAGGAAACGGAATTCGCTGACGATGACGGCTACCCGCCGGCCGCGGATAAGCCCTTCACCGGTCAGGACGGATTCGTCCACGCCGGTCTTTTCCCGGGCAGCGGCCAGCTCCTGCCGGTACTCGGGGGCCGGGTCGGGGTCCGCCACCGGGGTGTCCCAGCTCTTGTAGGAGCCGGGATCGAGCACGGCGGTGATGAGTTCGGTGGCATCCAGGTGCCGGGGCTTCTGCTGCGTCAGGGTGCTCACCGGCCCTCCCCGGTAGAAGCTGCGGCTCCGGCAGTGGCTGAAACCCCCGCGGAGGCTGCGGCATCGGCGGGAACCAGGCCGAGCCATTGCCGGATTTGCGCTCCGTCCTGGTCCAGCAGCGGCGGGGCGGTGTGGCTTTTGAGGGTGGTTTCCGCGGTGTCCGCGGCGGTGAAGAAGCGCAGCGGCGGGCCCGGGAGGCTAACGTTGCCGAGGAGTTTGTGGTCGACGTCGATCACCAGGCCCTGTGAGTGGACCTGCTCCCATTCGTAGACCTCGTCCAGGGTCCGGACCTTGCCTGCCGGGATTCCGGCCTCGTTCAGTTTCGTGAGCAGCGCTTCCGCCTCGTAATCGGCGAAGACGCGTTCCACCTCTTCGATGACTTTCTCCCGGTTCCGCACCCGGTCGGCGTTGGAGGCGAATTCCGGACGGCCGGCATCGATCCCGAAGGCCGAGGCGAAAGCGGCCCACAGCTTCTCGCTGCCCACGCTGATCTGCACCCGGCCCTGCCGGCAGTGGAACAGGCCGTAGGGCGCGATGGACGGGTGGTGGTTGCCCTGGGCCTTCGGGACCTCGCCGGCGACGGTGGCCCGGGTGCCCTGGAAGGCGTGGACCCCGATCAGCGCCGCGAGGAGTGAGGTCCGCACGATCTGGCCCTGGCCCGTCCGCTCGCGCTGCAGCAGCGCCGCGAGCGTGCCGAACGCCCCGTACATGCCCGAGAGCAGGTCCGCGATGGGCACGCCCACCCGCTGCGGGTCATCGGGCCCGGAACCGGTCAGGGACATCAGCCCGGCCTCGCCCTGGAGGATCTGGTCGTAGCCGCTGCGCCGGGACTCGGGCCCGTCGTGCCCGAAACCGGTGATGGACAGGACCACCAGCGAAGGGTTCAGCGCGTGCATCTCAGCAGCCGAGAAACCGAGCCGGTCCAGGACCCCGGGCCGGAAGTTCTCGATCACCACGTCCGCCCGCTCCAGCAGCTCGCGCAGGACCGTCCGGCCGTCATCACTCTTCAGATCCAGTGCGATCGATTCCTTGTTGCGGTTGCACGACAGGAAATAGGTGGCCTGGGGATCATCCTCCGGGCCGACGAACGGCGGCCCCCAGCCGCGCGTGTCGTCTCCCGTGCCCGGGCTTTCCACCTTGATGACCCGCGCGCCGAGGTCGGCCAGCATCATTCCGGCATGCGGGCCTGCCAGCGCGCGGCTTAGATCCACCACGAGGTAGCCGGAGAGGGGACCCTCGGCCGGTGTCATTGATTCGGTGCTCATGGGTTTTCCTTACTTTGCTGTTTGGGCTTGGTGCAGGGGCGGGCGCGCAGTAGCCGCGCTACATCCAGCCCGGCACGACCATGACGAGCCAGGCGACGGCCGGTCCTACAGCAACGACGACGCCGCTGTAGGCCAGGATCTGCTTGTAGAACTTGTCCTTGTCCACGTCCTCGGGGGCGTTGGCCAGTACCAGGGCGCCGTTGGTGGAGAAGGGCGAGACGTCAACGATGGTGGAGGCAACTGCCAGGGCGGCGATAACGCCGACTGCGCCGATCTCGCCGCTGGCCAGGAACGGAACCGCCAGCGGGATGAGGGCGGCGAGGATGGCGGTGGAGGAGGCGAACGCCGAAACGATGGCACCGATGTAGCAGATCAGCAGCGCCGCCAGCAGCGGCATGCCCAGCTGCGCCACGCCGTCGGAGACGAACTTGATGGTGCCTGCTTCCTCCAGGACGCCTACGAAGGTCAGCATGCCGCAGATGAGCAGTACGGTGGACCAGCTGATCTTGTTCACGGCTCCCTTCTGGGCGGCAGGGGACACGAGGGCAAGGACGATGGCGATCGTGATGGAGACGAAGCCGACGTCCACCTTGAAGCCGAGGGAGATGACCGCCAGGGCAATCAGTCCGGCCATGGTGACGAGCTGGGCGGCGTTGGCGCGGGCACCGTGAGGACCTACAGTGCTGTCACCGGCAGCTGAGGACGAAGATGCCGCGGAGCCGTCAGAGGTGCCCTTGGCTGAGCCGCCGGCGGTCGAGATGTCCGAACCGGAACCCTGCAGGGTGGCGCCGGCCGCGCGGGCGCCGACACTGACGGACATCCGGGTCTCGGCGGCCTGCTCAACCAGCCGGCCAGCCTTGGTGGAGCGGAACCTGGTGCCGGCCAGCACGACGGACAGCACCACGGCGATGGCGAGGTTGAAGATGAAGCTGGCCAGGAAGATCGCCACGGGGCTGGCTTCCAGATCCGTTTTGGCAATGATGCCGTTGACCGTGACGCCGTATACGGCAATGGGGGAGAAGCCGCCCGCCTGTGCGCCGTGGATGACCATCATGCCCATCATGAGCGGGTTGATCTTGTGCTTCGCGGCGAAGCTCAGCGCTATGGGCGCGATGATGGCGACGGCGGCGGGAGACAGGGCGCCCACTGCGGTGATCAGCGCGGTGATGGCGAACATCACCCAGGGGATGAGGGCAACTTTGTTGCCGACCAGTCGGACCGCGCCGCGCACCAAGAGGTCAATGGTGCCGTTGTTCTGCGCGATCGCGAACAGGTAGGTGACGCCGACGATGGTCAGGAACAGGCCGCCTGGGAAGTTGGCGAGGATATCGCTGGTAGACATTCCGAGGAAGACCGATCCCAGCAGGAATGCGCCCACGAAAGCCAGGGCGCCCATGTTGAGGGGCAGCACCGTGGCCAGCAGGAACATCACCGCCAGGACGATGATGGATAGGACGGGAGCGGACATCTTTGTGCCTCCGGATCGTGAATTGGTGTGACGTGGCTTACTGGCTCACTGGCCTAGCCTCCTAGACACTAGGAGACTTTGTCAATAGTTCTCCGGTAGGCTAGGGCCTAGGATGTCGCGAGGAGGACGGGTCATGCCGAAGAAAACAGCTACACAACAGATCTCGCGCGTCGCAAGGCCGCGGCTCTATGAGCAGCTGGTGGAGCAGCTCATGGACTTCATCGAGTCGGCCCAGTTGGGCCCTGGGGACACCCTGCCGGCAGAGCGTGACCTCGCCGAGCGGCTGGGGGTGTCGCGGGCAACGTTGGCCCAGGCGCTCGTGGCTCTGGAAGTGCTCGGCGTCATCGATGTCCAGCACGGGACAGGCGCCGTGCTGGTGTACCGCCCGAATGTCCCGTCCGTGATCAAAGGACTGCGCGAGCACCGCAGCAGGCTTCCGGAAATTGTTGAAGCGAGGAGCACCCTTGAGGTGAAGCTGGCGGAACTTGCCGCCGCCAGGCGGACCGCTGCGGACATGAAGGCCATCGACAAGGCGCTGGACGCGATGGCCGAGGAAGTGGCCTCCGGAGATAAGGGGGCACGTGGCGACGAGCTGTTCCATCAGGCGGTCACCGCGGCCGCGCACTCCGCTGTCCTCGCCCAGCTCATGACCTTCATCGCCGGAATGATCCTCGAAACGCGCCTCGAGTCGCTCGGACAGCCGGGCCGGCCTGAGCAGTCGCTTGCGTCCCACGGGAAAATCGCCGATGCCATCCGGGCCCAGGATCCCGCGGCGGCAGCGGCGGCGATGCTGGAGCACATTGACCTCGTCTCCGACGTTGCCCTCCTTAAGCAGTCATGAAGCCGTTTCTGTTGCTCGCGTCGAGGGCAGAGGATGTTGCCGCCGATGACGAGTACGAGGCCTATCTGCGGTACGGAGGGCTGGAACCGTCGCAGCTGAAGCGGATCCGCATGGAGCAGGGCCCGCTGCCGGAGCTGGACCTGGACGACTACTCAGGGGTGATCGTTGGCGGCAGCCCCTTCACCTCCAGCGATCCGCCGGAGAAGAAGTCGGAGACGCAGCAACGCGTGGAACGGGAACTCGCGGCACTGCTGGACCGCATTGTCGCCGAGGACTTCCCGTTCCTCGGTGCCTGCTATGGCGTCGGCACCCTTGGTTTGCACCAAGGGGCGGTCATAGACGGGACGTACGGGGAGCAGTTGGGCGGGGTGACCATCAGCCTGAGCCCGGAGGGGCTGGAGGATCCGCTGCTGGCAGGGCTGCCGGCGCAGTTCACTGCCTTCACCGGCCACAAGGAAGGCTGTACAACCCTTCCCTCCCATGCGGTGCTGCTGGCGAGCTCGGAGGCCTGCCCGGTGCATATGTTCCGCATCAAGAAGAATCTGTATGCGACGCAGTTCCACCCGGAACTGGATGCGGAGGGCCTTGTAACGCGGATCGACATCTACCGCCACGCAGGGTATTTCCCGCCTGAGTCCGCCGAAGAGCTGATGGCTGCCGCCCGCACCTTCACCGCCACCGAGCCGATGAAGATCCTGCGGAACTTCGTCAAGCTTTACGCCAGCGATCACTGACGGTAACGAGTCACTGCCAGCAGGGGACGACGGCGGGTGGTCGCCCGGCGTCGTCCGTCTCCTTGGGGCACCTGGCAGTCAGCGGCCAGCCCGGTGGTGAGTTTTTTGCCCATTGACTTCGGGACCGCGAGGGCTAGCGTTGTACTACGTCAATACCGACCTGTTACATGTGCGTACTGGGGGCAGCCGCATACCCGCGAAATGTTTGCGCAGCGAGGCTACAGCCGAGAGTCCGCAAACCCTCAGCTTGTCTCCACCCGGAGTTCCCACCATTCAAGGTCTCACCCTAATCCCAGGCAGTGTCATGACAGCCAACTACGTTACAGCTTTTTCAGTAAAATCATTCGACGTTCCGGATAAAAAGAGGCACCCGGATAAGGCGCAGGTGGATCTCGTCAGCGTCAACGACTATTCCGTCGCCCGGCTCATCCTGGCCCCCGGCTGGCGCTGGTCTGAAAGCTCCCAGCCCACGGAGAAGACGGATTTCTGCCAGCACAACCACCTCGGATTCTGCATCTCCGGAACGTTGGAGATCACCACCCCCGACGGCCTCACGAAGATCATCCGCGCCAACGACATCTACGCCATTCCTCCCGGACACGACGAATGGGTGGTGGGTTCCGAACCTTTCGTAGCTGTCGAGTTCCTGGGCGCGGCCTCGTTCGGCAGGGTCTCAAGCCACGGACAGCACGCCCGCATCTGACCCCCATGCGGCCAGCAATCCTGCGCATGCCGTCCGCCTGCCGGACAGAGTGCAGCGTACACCGGTGTTTTCCGCAGTATTCCAAGCATTGGCGAAGGAAATGGCAAGGGTAGGAGTTCCCTGAGGAGACCGAAAATACACTGGTAGTGGCCATAAAGCGTGGCCACTCCCACCGGTCCTCCGTCTCCAAGGAACCCAAAATTCGTTCTTCACTGCGAACCCGCCCGGCATTGGCCACGCTCCTCCTCACGGCACTCGCCGTGACCTCGGCGGGCGTCACCTCCGCAACCGCGGAGGCTGCCGCTGATTCCGCCGCCGATTCGTCAGCGATCGGTGCCACCGATTCCGGGAAGCAGGCCGGAACTGCCCGCTACCTGGTGCGCTACATCTCCGGAACGGATGTGGTTAAGGAGGCCGGCAAACTGCGCTCACGGAAGATCGCCGTCGGACGGACTTTCGAGAAGGCGCTGGCCGGCGCCGTAGTGACCGCGACGCCCTCGCAGGCTGCTGAACTAAAGCGCTCCAGCCAGGTGGCCGCCGTCGAGATCGACACTCCCGTGACGACCTCCGAGACCCAGCAAACGGCACCCTGGGGCCTGGACCGCATCGACCAGCGCAGCCTGCCCCTCTCCGGCTCGTACACGGCGGCCGCGCCGGGCTCAGGAGTGAACGCCTACGTGATCGACACCGGCATCCTCGCATCCCACGCCGACTTTGGCGGCCGCGTCGGCGCCGGGTGGAGCGCCGTCGCCGACGGCCGAGGGACTGGAGACTGCAACGGCCACGGAACGCATGTGGCCGGCACCATCGCGGGCAAGACGTACGGCGTGGCAAAGGCAACCACTCTCATCCCCGTGCGCGTCCTGGACTGCGCAGGGTCCGGCTTCAACTCCGACGTCATCGCAGCCCTGGAGTGGGTGGCCGCGCACCACCAGCCCGGCACGCCCGCCGTCGCCAACATGAGCCTTGGGGGCACCGCCAGCAACATGGTGGACACCGCCGTGCAGGCGCTCGTCAATGACGGGGTGACAGTAGTGGCTGCAGCAGGCAATTCCGCTGCCGATGCATGCACCAGCTCACCTGCCCGCGTTCCTGACGCGCTTACCGTAGCCGCGAGCGACGCATCGGACCGCCAGGCGTCCTTTTCAAACTCCGGCGCCTGCGTTGACCTGTATGCGCCGGGCGTAGGAATTGCGTCGGCCGGGACAGCTTCGACAACGGCCACGGCCTCGATGAGCGGCACCTCCATGGCGGCTCCGCACGTGGCGGGCGCCGCTGCCGCCATTCTCTCGCGGTCTCCTCAAGCAGAACCCGCCGCGGTAGCCGCCCAGCTGCTCTCCGGCGCAACCCCCGCCGCCATCACCGCTGCCGCCGCCGGTACGCCGAACCGTCTGCTGTATTTGGACCCGGCTACGGGAACGGTCGCAGCACCCGTGACTACTCCGCCCGCAACCTCAGCGCCGACGGTTACGGCCCGCACTCCGGGAGCGGGAGGCACCGGCGTTGCCGGCGGAAGCAACGTCACTGCCACCTTCAGCACCGCCGTCCAAGGCGTCGCCGGCAGCAGCTTCCTGCTGAAGAACGCGGCGGGGACCCTGGTGCCGGCTGCTGTCACCTACAACGCCACCACCCGCACTGCCACGCTCGATCCCGCCTCCACACTCCTGAACGACACCAAGTACACGGTGACCCTTGTCGGCGGAAGCTCGGCCATCCGTGACGCTGCAGGCACTCCGCTCACCACCACCAGCTGGACATTCACCACTGGCCCTGCGCCGGTGATCACCGCAGTGACCCCGAAGCCCGGGGCCAGCCTGGTCCGTCGCGCCAACAACATTGCCGTCACGTTCAGCGAGGCGATCCAGGGAGCGGGTACTGGCACCATCTTCGTGAAGAACGCCGCTACCGGTGCCACCATGGCAGCGACGGTGTCCCGCTACGGGACCACGAATCAGTGGATCCTGAACCCCGCAGCTACGCTGGCCGCCAAAACCCGATACACGGTCACTGTCGCCGGCGGGTCGGCAGGCATCCGCGACCTCGCCGGCAACAGCCTGACGACCTACACCTGGACCTTCACTACCGGGTCGTTCTAGCCCGGGAGCTGCAGGGCTCAGATTTAAAAAACGCAAGAACGACGGCGGCAAGTCCCTGCCAACAAAGGCCGACGCCGGTACTCATGTACCGGCGTCGGTCCTTCAGTTAGTGACACTTCACATAGTTGTATGTCGAGTTCAGCCAGAAAAAGGCCGGCACATGTCAGTATCGGCGACCGAAATCGACCGTTCCATATTCGTGGTCAGCCTTG
This sequence comes from Arthrobacter sp. D1-17, assembly GCF_054130535.1. NCBI lineage: Bacteria > Bacillati > Actinomycetota > Actinomycetes > Micrococcales > Micrococcaceae > Arthrobacter > Arthrobacter sp. D1-17. The sequence continues at coordinate 709,031 of NZ_CP096382.1, forward strand.
GTCACGTGGTGCTTGCCGGTGTGGAACTTGATCTTCACCACATGGAAGACTTTTTCCTCGCCGCCCTTGCGGCCCAAATCCTTGACCTCAGCCTTGGTGTGCTTCCGTACGCCTTCCTTATTAACGTTGTCAATCTTGCCGTCTTTGTGCTTGATCAGGACCCATTTGCCGTTGGGCCTCTTCTGGAAGATCCAATGCTCGAACTTCACATCGGTCTTCTTGTCGCACCAGACTTTGAACTCGAATTTGACGTCAGCCTTGTCCCTCTTCTTCCGGTTGTCTGAGTAATGGCCGTAATTCTCTTTGTGGTCAACCTTCTTGGCGTCGACCCAACACTCAACCTTCTTCTCTCTCTCTTTATAGTCGTAACCCCCGGCTGATGCCGGTCCTGCTACCGCCACGGAACCACCGATGAGGCCCAAGGATGCCACGGAAACCAAGGCGAGCTTAGCCAGGGGGCGGCGTTGTGGGGTCGCTGAAGTATTGGTCATTATTTTGCTCCTGCATAGCTGTGCACGTGTTGTAAATGTGTCCGGGCAGCACTGGCCGATTACGGTGCTTTTGGCAGGCTTGGTCAGCCGTCCCTGTCCGCTTATGTAGGGGCACCCGCTCCAGCTCGGGAGCCGTCGGCCCGGATCCCAGTCGGGGTGATTCCCGTGGATCCGGTACTCCAAAGTTTACAACCGGAAGTGATGGTGGGCGATTATTTTGGCAAAAATTGTAACCATTAAAGGTTGTTGATCTGAGCGACCTACGTAGGTGATGACACAGGACACCCTGCCCGTTCTGGGTCCCGCACGCTGCCTACTGATTCTGGGCACATCGGACGCTGGGTGATGGAATGGCAGCTCCGGGAGGAGCGTTGGACAGGACATGAAACGTATCGGCTTCCTCTCATTCGGGCACTGGGGACCTGTGCAGGGTTCGCGCACCCGGTCTGCACGCGACTCCCTGCTGCAGGGGATCGAGCTGGCAGGCGCCGCCGAGGAGCTGGGCCTCGACGGGGCGTTTTTCCGCGTACACCACTTCGCGCGGCAGCAGGCTTCGCCCTTCCCGCTCCTGGCTGCCATCGCTGCCAGGACAAGCCGGATAGAGCTGGGCACCGCCGTGATAGACATGCGCTACGAAAATTCCCTATACATGGCGGAGGAAGCCGCCGCCACAGATCTCATCAGCGGCGGCCGGCTGCAGCTTGGCATCAGCCGGGGCTCACCCGAGCCCGCCAAGAACGGTGCCGCTGCCTTTGGCTACGTTCCGCGGCCTGGCGAGTCCGACGCTGACATGGCACGCCGGCATGCGGCGGAGTTCCGAAGGGCCGTCGCCGGTGCGGGCGTGGTGGAGGCCGATCCGCGCTACTCCGGCGGAGCCACCGGCCTGCTGCCTATTCAGCCACGTTCGCAGGGCCTGGAAGAGCGGATCTGGTGGGGCGCCGGCACACGCAAGACCGCTGTCTGGGCAGCGGAACAGGGGATGAACCTCATGAGCTCCACGCTGCTGACGGAGGACACAGGGGTTCCTTTCGACGAGCTGCAGGCCGAACAGATCACGCTGTTCCGGGAAGCGTGGTCAACTGCAGGCCACAGCCGCCAGCCGCGCATTTCGGTCAGCCGCAGCATTATCCCGCTTGTCGATGACGAGGACCGGCAGTACTTCGCGCTCAGCGCCCTGCGTGAGAGCAGGGATCAGGTCGGTCCCCTTGACGGTGCCCTCGCCCGCTTCGGCAAGAGCTATATCGGTGAGCCCGACGCTATTGCCGCGGAACTGGCAGCGGACGCCGCGGTGCAGGCCGCGGACACTGTGCTCATGACCGTACCGAACCAGCTGGGCGTGGACTACAACAGCAAAATGCTGGAAACGATCGCCACCCATGTTGCCCCGGCCTTCGGATGGCGTCCAAAGATACCAATTTCGGACGAGCCTGTTCGCGGGGCATGGTGGACGCCAACATAGACTGGGCGCACCTGCAGTCCCAGTGAAAGGCAGTTCCATGAGCGACTCCAACAACCCGGCACACGAGTCTCCCGAACTTCAGGGCCCCGGTGACCCTGACGCCGTCGAACCCGGTCAGCCCCAGCCCGGGGCGGGCAACGCGCACAACATCCGCGAAGAACAGCTGACGCAGGCCGCAGGTACGGTTCCCGCCAGCTATGTGGGCAGCGGAACATCCGGCTCCAGGCCAAAGCCTGAAGAAGCGGCGGATGAGTCGGGGATGCGGGACTCGGAGGAAAAGTAAGGGGTTGCCCTGCGTTCAGCTCCAGGAGATGATCCGGTCGGCCCGCTGCCGCGTTCCGGCGATCAGCCGCGCATTTGCTTCGTCCGAGCCGGCAGCCCACGCCTCGGCTGCCGGCCGGTCCATCCCGAAGAGCATGTGGCGTTCCACAAGGCGGGAAAGCCTCAGTTCACGGACGGTCTCGATAAACCACACCTCGTCCAGCTGTGCCCGCACCATTTGCCATCCCGGATCGTCACTCAGCAGGTAATTACCCTCTGTGATGATGAGCGGCACGGCCGCCGGGACCGCTATGGACGCGGCTACCGGTTCATCGATGGACCGCCGGAAGTCGGGCGCGTACACCACTTCCTCGTCCCGGCGTCGCAGCCGCTGCAGCAGCGTTACGTAACCGCCGACGTCAAACGTGTCCGGAGCGCCCTTGCGCTGCTTCAGCGGCGTTCCGTCGATGATCGCATTCCCAAGGTGGAATCCATCCATGGGAACCACCAGGGCCCCTTCCTGACCGAACGCATTGGCGAGGCAGGCCGAGAAAGTGGATTTCCCCGCCCCGGGAGCGCCTGCCACGCCCAACAGGATCCGGGCGCCGTCGGACAATCTAAGGCGCAGCGCGGCGACCGCCTGGCTGATGTCGGGGGAGTTGAAAGCCGGCACGGAAGGCGCCTGGATATTGCGCATGGTCATACGGCAAATCCTAAGCGAGTCCACGGCCGGCGGGAGGGAGCGCAGGTCAGCAGGCTGCCGGCAGGCAGCGCGACCAGTCAATGCCGGGGCTTAATCGAGGGGAATGGTGACAGTGACAGCCGTGCCTACACCAGGGTCCGAAGCGATGGCGACCGTGCCGCCGGCCTCCTCAACCTCCGCGGATATGGCCCGCAGACCCGCCTGGTGCCGTGCGACGCCCTGCGGCGCGCTGCCCTGCCGGATACCCGTTCCGTTGTCGGCAACAGTGAGCCGGATGCCGTGGAAGACGGCAGAAAGCCGCACGGTCACGTCGGTGGCGTGGGCATGCCGAAGCGCGTTTTTGAGTGTGACCTGCGCGGACCGGTACAGGAGGGACGCGCAACTGGCCGAAATCTCAAGGCCGTGGTGCGGCGTCTCCCAGTGGACGCAGGTACCCTGACGCCGGAGCGGAACCGTCAGCCGGTCAATACAGCCCGCGAGTCCGAGCCTGTAAAAGTCAGCCGGCTCCGGCTCCCCAAGGAGCTCCTGCTCGGTCACTTCATCGAGAATGGCTGCACTGTTCATTGCGACCGCTGCTTCCTTGCGTCCTGATGCGAGTTCCGGGAACTGGCCCGGGCTGTTGCAATAACACTCGCGCGGAACGATCAGGCTTAGCGCGGTATCTCCTCAGGATCGGATCAGGATTCGCACCCGCTGTCGGACGCAGGTCCCGGTCGCTATCTCGAGGTGTCAGCGGCGCGCTACCCGGCGAATGCCGAGGGTTGGAGCGCCTGCCGCGGATAGGTCACCGCATCAGCCGCATCCAGGACCTCCAGTGCTGTCATGTGGGCGGCTGCAGCCACCTCCCGGATGGGTTTGCCGTGCGTCACGGCTGCTGCCACTGCGGTCTGAAGAGTCACAGCAGCGGGCTCGTGCTCAGCGGTCTCGGATTCCAGCGTGGCGGCGGCCTCCGCCACTGCCCGGATGTCGTCATCGTCCATCGTCCGCTCCTATCTCTCTGCTCCATTGCAGTGTTGTCTGCCGCGTTACCCGGATACCGGTCAGAGGAACCCGAGCTGGTTATACCAACTGGCTTTCCCGCGGAAGATCCCACGAGGCATACTGTTGATACCCAGAATAAGACAGACTGGTCTGTCTCGGCCAGTCCCGCGGTAGAGTATTTCCTTGATGAACGTACCTGAGTTGAACGAGGGCACACTGCTGCCTCAAGGGGTTCGTGCTGCCCAGAACGAGCCGCTGCACCGGATACTCTCCACTGCCTACGAGCTGTTCTCCCGTCGCGGCATCCGTGATGTCGGCATCAATGAACTTATTGAGCGGTCCGGCGTGGCCAAATCCACGTTCTACCGCCATTTCCCCTCGAAGGACGCTCTGGTTCTTGCTTTCCTCGCACTCCGCGACCAGGTCTGGACCGTCGACCTCATCGTCGCCGAGGCCAGACGCAGGGGCGCCACGCCCGAGGGGCGCCTGCTGGCTATTTTTGATGTCTTCGGTGACTGGTTCCAGCGAGACGATTTCGAAGCCTGCACTTTCATCAACGTTCTGCTCGAGATGGGTCCCGAACACCCCTTGGGTGAGGCCAGCATCGGCTACCTCGCCCGGATTCGCGGCCACCTCAAAGCGCTGGCCGAGGAGGCAGGGCTGCGCGATCCGGACGAGTTTGCCCGCTCGTGGCACATCCTGATGAAGGGATCGATCATTTCCGCTACGGAAGGCGACTTCCTGGCGTCCAAGCGGGCGCAGCAGATGGCCGGTTGGCTGATCGCACATCACCGAAACTGAAGCACCGCCGTCCGTCATCCGTCTTTCCTGCCTTTGCCCTTGTCCGCACCCTTGGCCCTGTTTTCTTCAGCGGCCTGCTCTTCGGCCGGCGGAGTGCGCGAGGGTGGTGGTGCCGCTGTTACGGAATCAGCCGGAACGGGCGGGGCGGGAACGTTCTGAACAGCTTCGCCTCCTGGGGCTGCGGCGTCTGCTGCGGCTTTTTCGGCCGCGGCCTTCTCGGCAGCAGCTTTCGCCGCTGCCGCCCTGTCCGCCGCAGCCCTTGCGGACGCGGCTTTTGCTGCGGCGGCTGCCCGCAAGTCCGCCCTGACGGTTTCCACCGCTTTCAGGATGCTCTGATGCCGCTTGAACGACACCTCGCCGTCAGCTGCAGCCCTGGTCACGAAATCCACCAGCCCGTCAAGGCTCCGCAGCCCGGCACCCGGGTCTCCGCTTGCGGCCGCTGATGTGACCGCCAGGACGCGGCTCTGCAGTTCGCGGCCGGCCGCGGGGTCGAGGTCCGGCGGAGCCGGAGAGCATCCGGCCGAAGCCGCCGCGGCGATGCCAGCGGCAACCAGCCCCAAGGCAATGTGCGGCCGCAAGCCCCCGCCGTGCAGCGTATCCGTCATCATTCCCAGCCTCTGTCACTAAGTCCCGCAGGTCATTTGAAGCTGCGGGGCTCCGTCCGGTGACGGTTGCCGGATAATCATAAGCCTACTTAGCGTCAATGCGGGAGGCGCTGTGTTGCAGGGGGCGTCGTGAGTTTTCGAACAGGTGGCACAGCAGCGCCTGCTCGGGACAGCCGGGGTGGGCAGCCAGGTGGCGCAGCAACCTGAGCCTGACTTCGGATTGGGGGTCTGTGGCAGAAATGATGTCCAGAATGAGATCGATAACCTGCTGGCGCATCACCGTCAGCTCGGGCCGGATGTTTGGAGCGGGGGAGGGGGCCGCAGCCGTAGAGGGCCGCAAGCGGCACCCCGTTTGCCGGGCCTCCCCAGGTGCAACTTCCGGTAGCGGCTCAAACTCTTGTCCTCGCGGCTGCTGGGGCTCAGGAATGCTGGCGACCATTATCGCCCCCTGAAGTCGCTGGTGCCGGTCGCTGCGGTGGGTCCTCGCCGCAACTCTGGCAATCGGTAAGGTCCCTGCAGGTGTGTTGCCGGACTGGCAACAGTCACGCCAGGCACCACTATCCCCGGTCTATGCACAGGTTCTGGTTCCGCTAATGCCTGGCTCCACGCCTGGAGTCCGGCAACGGCGAGCACTGGAAAGCACAGGAGCAACAGCTTCTTCATAGGGGCACTCCTCACTTGGCTTCACTGCCGGACAAGTTCACTATCCCGCGGGGCTCCTGTGAAAATCCCGACGCGCTGCCCCCGCATTCCGGCCCGCCGGACGGACCGTGGGGGGTAAGGGGGGCGGAATGACCCCTCCGCAATCCGGCTGCAGGGTTCCGATCAGGAAATGCCCAGCTTTTCATAAGGAATTGCCCGAAGGGCCGGACAGGTACAAGCCGGGCGGGCACCCGCTCAGCAGGCTTTCATCAGAAAGCTTAACAAGCTGGCCGCGCGGGCGTACGTTATTGGTGTCGGAACCCATCCCGGACCGTCCTTCAGCCGGAGCGGGCCGGAAACTGACAGGAGGTAACAGCGATGGCCAACATTCTCCGCCGCGCCGGCGTTGACTTTCCAGAGCCGTTCCGCAGGTTCCTTGAAGGGGACTTGGATTCCTGGCTACGCGTGGAGGAGTACCGCGAGGCCGGGACGCTGGTGGTCAAGGCCGAGGTGCCCGGAATCGACCCGGACAAGGACGTGGACATCACCCTTGCCGGCAATCAGTTGCAGATCTCGGTCCGCCACGAAGAGAAGTCCGAGCACAAAGACAAAGAGGGCTACCGTTCCGAATTCCGCTACGGTACTTTTGCCCGCACGGTAACCCTGCCCGCGCCCGTCAAAGAGGACGACGTCCGGGCCGCCTACACCGACGGAATCCTCGAAGTCCGTATTCCGCTGCCGGAGGAACCTGAAGCCGGGGGGCGCAAGATCCATGTCTCCCGCGGCGCCGGTGCTGCACAAGGCGCTGCATCAGGCCCTGTTGAATAGCAACTTTCGCAGGCAAAGCGGGGGGTTGCCGCCCCGCCGCTGCACCTGCCTTGGTTAGAGTCGACCTGCACGTTCCCGCGCCCCACCGGGGTTGCGCGGAAACAGCAATTGCCAGGTCGACGGAAGGGGCGCAGTGCATCGGATCAGTTTCCGGCGGTACCTTGCGAGTCGGTGTCACGGCCAACGGAAGGTGGGCCAGCGCCCGGGAAGGAGAGGAACCGGCGGAATCGAAACCATGCTGGTGCGTTCCTTCACTTACTTTGGCGCCGGAGCGCTGATCGACACACGGGCCCACACCTGGGCCACTCAGCACCTGATCCCCTCACCCGCGGAGCGACACGTATCTCAAGGGCCTTCCCTGGGTGAGGGAGGCAGCGTCAACGGGTCCGCGATGAGGGACACGTTTTCCACACCGAGTCCTTCGTGGATCATCCTGGTTACGGAACTGCCCCGGGAGTTTCTTCCTGGGCTCCGGGCCGCCGGAGCAGCATATTGAGCTGCTACCCCTCGTAGTGGGTCCTCAACGGACCCTGCCCCAGTGAATCAACTATGGTTGCCGCTACCGTGCGGAGTTTGGTGTTCCGCGTGCTGGAAGCTGCCTTGAGCAACGCGAAAGCCTCCTCCTGGCTGCACCTGTTTTGCGCCATGATGACCCCGACGGCGACATCGATTACCGTCCGCGTTTCCAGTGTGGCCTTGAGATTCGCAGCAGCATCGCTGTAATGCGCAAACCGCACAGCGAGCCGCAGCGCCATCGATGTCTGCGAGACGAAGTCCTGGGCCAACGCCAGGACCCGTCCTTCGAAGCGGCCCGGACGGTGCGAGTAAAGGTTCAAGGCTGCCCGCGTCTCGCCTTCCAGCTGGAAGGGGATGGCGAGGATGGAGCGCACGCCATGGCTCCGCACTGTGCGTGAATACTGTGGCCAGCGCTCATAATTCTCAACGTCGGAAATGTGGATGGTCACCTGTTCCCGCGATGCGGTCATGCAAGGGCCATCGCCGAAGTCATACTGGATCTCATCCATGGCCTGGGCTTCAGGGGAGCTGCTGGCTACCGTCGCAGCCTTGCGGTGGCGCAGCAGGGTGATGCCGCACAAGACCTCATCGCCGGGTTCCGAGAGGCTGCGGGCGGAAACCTTTGCAAGCTCGTGGAGGAACTCCTCCACATCGGAGCTGGCGAGCACCATTTCGTTGAGCTGCTCTGTAATTGATGTTTCAAATTTTGCGGTCGACTCGCTGGCCACGACTCCCAGTACCGTTTCGCTCAGGTCAAGACGAGCCGGCGGGCGCAGCGCATTCCACGGAAGGGGGGCGGTAAGCGGTAGCTAGAAGCCGGATCGAACAACTATCCAACGGCCTTCTGCTAAACCGTACCGAGAAATTATATACACCAGATGGAAAGGGGGCGTGACAGCCAGTTGCAGTCACCGTTACAGGTCACAATGCCAAGGTTCCTCCTTTCCGGGAGCGGCAGCCAGTTGCCAAAAGGCTGCGGGAGGGGGCGGCCGCACCTAGGCTAGGCAGTGGGATGGCAGCGGGCTGGACCCGGCTATCCGGAAAGGGCCTTGAGGACGGCCTGCCGCGGAAACAACCAGAGGAGACATCCGTGAGAATTGCTGTAACTGGCGGAAGCGGAAAGCTTGGGCGCAGTGTGGTCCGCAGGCTCAGTGAGGACGGCCATTCCGTCCTGAACCTTGACCGGACAGGGGCGCCAAGCCCAACTTTGGCGCTTGTGGACCTGCGGAACTACGGCCAGGTCCTGGACGTGATTCTCGGCTTGGATGACCGGCACCAGGGATTCGATGCCATCGTCCATCTGGCTGCCATCCCTGCACCCGGACTGGTGCCGGACGCCGCCACCTTCGAAAACAACATGCTGACCACCTACAACGTGTTTCAGGCGGCCCGCAGGGCCGGCATCAAAAAGGTGGTGTATGCCTCCAGCGAGACGGTGCTGGGACTGCCGTTCGACGTCGACCCTCCCTACATCCCGGTGGACGAGGAGTACCCGGCCCGGCCGGAGAGCACATACTCGCTCGTGAAGCACCTGGAGGAGCAGATGGCAATCGAGATGACGCGCTGGGACTCTGAGCTCAGCATCACAGGCCTTCGCTTCTCCAACGTCATGGATCCCGAGGACTACGAAGACTTCCCGTCATTTGATGCTGATCCCGAACTGCGCAAGTGGAACCTGTGGGGCTACATCGACGGACGCGACGGGGCCCAGGCTGTGGCGCGCGCGCTGGAGTACGGCAAGCCGGGGTTCGAGGCGTTCGTCATCGCCAATGAGGACACCGTGATGTCCCGCTCCAGTGCAAGTCTCGCTGCAGAAGTCTTCCCCAACGTGACAGTGGTTAGGGAACTGGGGGAGCACGAAACCATGCTGTCCATCGACAAGGCCAAGCGGCTCCTCGGGTTCGCTCCCGAGCACAGTTGGCGGACCTATCACTCCAACCGGACCACGCCCACCGAGGACTGAAGTCCCTGGCGGGTGCCTGGACGGGCGCCTGCCAGACTCTCTGGTGCCGGCCTGCTACTTGGAAGGTTGCGGCACCTGGCAGTCGATTTTCGGGTTGGCGCCCATATAGTTCAGGGGTCCTGCGACGACCGTAATGGCTACAGTGCCAGCTTCTGCGCAGGAGTCCGGAGAACCACCAAAATATCCCCGCTGAAAAGCGGCGAAGCCGCCGATGATAAGCCAGATAATCACTAGCGTTCCGACGATCCTCATGGAATCCTCCGTAGCCCCGTTGCCACTCCAGTGTGTGTCCCATTATCCACTTCAAGCGGACTCCAGCACAGAGCGCCGGGGGGTCAGGCGGGGTGAAGCCGGCCGAGGCCTGCTGGCCCTGGAAGTGAGCGGCCGAGTACCGGGACGGGCCGGCCGCTCAGTACGCGATCAATACAGCGCGCGGTCAGCTCGGTTCGCCCGTTTCTACCGGCGTTTCCGCTACGTCAGGAGTGTCCTCGGCGGTCGCTACGGACGTCTCCCGGGGAGCGGAACTGTCGCTGTCCTCCGGTACTTCTTCCGGTTCGAAAGTATTGGGCTCCCCGGCGCCCAGCCCGGCCCCGTTCTCCTGGCCGGGTATGCCGCCGGACGCCTGCCGCCCTGCGTCGGGTCGACGATCCTCGCCGGTGCCGGTGTCTTCAGTGCTCATCTCGTCTCCTGAATCCTCGTAGGGCTGGGAAACCCACGCTAACAGCGAGCGGCCGGCTTTGTAAGGGACACGCGTACCGTTTCTGTAAAGCGCACCGCCGCCCAAAAACGGTACCCTCATCCCACCAAGCGATTGATACTTCGGCACACAGGCGGCTTCCAGGTGGCAGACGGATCGGCAGGCAAGACCGGATGGCGGCGGGTTCTCCGTGACAAGTTTGCCGTCGAGGAACGCTATGTGGAAGCAAGCGTGCGGAGAAAGCTCTACATCGATTCCGCTGTCTTGGCGATGGTGGGTGCGGGCGTTTTCGTCCTGGCGTTGACGGGTGTGCTTGAGAGGGACGGTCTGGCAAGCGCCGACGAATCGGCACGTAGGTGGCTGCTTACCACGCGGTCAGAACCCTTGACGGATTTCATGATCATTCTTGCCATAATCTTTGGCCCAGTGGCGCTTCCTATCATCGTGCTGGTGGTCACTGCCGCCTGGGGGATCCTGGCGAAACAGGCCTGGCGGCCCGTCCTGCTGGCCGCCGCGATGCTCACCGGGGTCGGGCTCGCGCAGGTTATAAGCCATGCCGTGGAACGCGCCCGACCTCCAGTGGAGCTCATGCTGTTCGGGGCAGACCACACATTTTCCTTTCCGTCCGGGCACGTACTTGGGGCTTCCAACTTCTTGCTGGTCACCGCCTTCCTGGTGTTTTCCCGGCACAGGAAACCTGCCGTGGCCGCCACCGGCTTCGTCGTCGCCGTCTTGGGAGTGGCGCTGGCTGCTCTCAGCAGGCTGTACCTGGGCTATCACTGGGTGAGCGACGCCATCGCCTCTGTTGCGGTATCGCTTGTGGTGCTGGGAGCTGTGATTGCGGTGGACACATGGCGGACCGTACGCATTCCGGGCGAGTCCCGCACTGAAAGCGTCTCAAAGGCCGGCTCCCGGGAGGCTGAGGCGCCTTGAACGAGAGCCGCGAGGGCGTACTGGCGGCGGTAGCCCTACCCGCCGTCGTCTGACTGCTTTTGGTTACGGGCCCGGGCGCGTTCCAGCTGACGGCGAAGCTTGGCGTTGTCCACCTCAAGCTCCAGCACCTTGGCCACGCCCGCCAGGTTCAGGCCCTCATCCAGGAGTTCGCCGATCCGCCGCAGGACCAAAAGGTCCGCTTCGCTGTATTGCCGGGTGCCCCCAGAGGTCCGCTCAGGCGTCAGCAGCCCCCGCCGCTCATAGAGCCTGATGTTCTGCTGGCCCGTGCCGAGCAATTCCGCCACCACGGAAATGGCGTAAAGCCCTCTGTCTTCGCTTTGATCTGCCACGGTGCGTCCCTCAAACTGAGAATCCTTTGAAGCCCCTCTTGCACCAGTTTTACACGGGTGCTATAAAAAATCTATATCGCTCACCACAGATAGTGGTGGCTGACCAGCTACTCATCACTGCTGAAGGAGTGGGAAATGATGCTAATCCGTACCGACCCGTTCCGTGAACTGGACCGGCTCACCCAGCAGGTCTTGGGAACCGCTGCGCGTCCGGCCGCAATGCCGATGGACGCATGGCAGGAGGACGGCGAATTCGTTGCCGCATTTGATCTGCCAGGCGTCTTGCCGGAGAAGGTCGATCTTAGTGTGGAACGGAATGTGCTGACCGTCAGGGCTGAGCGGCAGGACCCGACGCAGCCCAATGCGGAACTGGCGGTGGCTGAGCGGCCGCGCGGCGTTTTCAGCCGCCAGCTAATCCTGGGTGACACCCTGGACGCCGAGAATATCAAGGCCACCTACGACGCAGGCGTCCTGACGCTTCGGATCCCGGTTGCCGAACAGGCCAAGCCGCGCAAGATCGAGATCGGGCGTAAGGAAGAAGCGCATCAGATCGGAACGTAGCGGCCGGTCCCTCCGGGGACCAGGCTGATCAGCGGACGGACAGGCCGGCTTCCGGCTTCAGGTACACGCCGGAGGCCGGAAGCGCCCTATGTCTTTCCCGGCTTTAGGCGACGTCGCAGGACCAGACGGCCGACGATCAAAAAGAGGACCAGAAGCAAAGCAGCAGCCATGCCCAGCGATTTCCCGGACCACTACGCGGTGTTGCACGTTCCGCGGACGGCAACCCGACGGGAGATTGCGCGCGCCTACCGGTCCCTGATGCGGACGCACCACCCCGACCTGGACAACCCCACAGCTGTCCCGGCCGAACTGCAGCTCATCATGCAGGCTTTTGAGGTGCTGCGAGATCCGAACCGACGCCAGGCCTATGACCGGGAGTCCCTCATGAGGGATCGCCGCGCGGGAACAGCCGCTGCCAGGGCCGGCCCTGCACAGCAAGACAGGACCCGCGCCGGGCACCCCGTCGGAGACACAAGCGGAGACACAAGCGGAGACACAAGCGGAGCCGCAACGGCCAGGACTTCTCCCGGCGGCCGACGTGTACCCGTCAACTCCGAAGCCCCTTCCCGGGACATCCCCGTTCGGCGCGTGCAGCATGTGGAACCCCCGTTCCGGGTGACGCCGGTCCGGTGGGAAACCGGCCCTTGGGCCACTGGACGTGTTGACCCCCGAGGAGAACGAAAACGATGAGCGATTGGCGCCGATACGACTCGCATCTGATCCCGGCCTTTTACGAGCGGTTTGAACAGCGCTGGGGCAAGGGCAACGCCCCCTTCCTGGATCCTGAAGCCCACGAGCAGCCGCTTCCAAGGGCACAATGGATCAACCCTGCAACCGGGGCTGCCCTCGCCGTGGTGCCCATCTGGAGCAACGACGACCGAGAGAACCGGTCGTTCGGGGTCTTCTACCTGCCGCCCTCGGGAGATATCTGGGTACTGCGCCCGGGATTCACGGGCTACCTTGAGCCAGCAGAGGAAGGCTCGGAGCACCTCGTTGCCCTCAGGAACGACGCCTTCAAGAAAGCCGTGGCCCACGCCAAGGATTTTCTGTTCGGCCCGGCCGTGATGCACTAGGACTCTTCTGCAGGGCCGGTCACGCCTTGCCCTGCAGGATTCTGCCTTGCAGATTTCGGCTCTCGCCAGCCGGGGAGCCGCGTGCCATCCTGGAAGGTGCCACGAGTCCATGCCGCCAAAGGGGTGATTTTCGTGATCCAGGAGAGTGGCATGATGTCCTGACCGCCTCGCTTGAGGCAAACTGTCATTCTGACCACCCTCACGACGAACCAGGACCCGCACAATGCATACTTCCGCCAGAGAGTTGGCCGCCATGGTCCCGCCGGGTTTCACCCTGGGAGTTGCGACTGCCGCATTCCAAATCGAGGGCGCCCTTGATGAGGACGGCAGGGGGAAGGCAGGATGGGACGTTTTTTCTGCCAAGCCCGGAAACATCGTTGACGGCCACAGCCCCGCCGTGGCATGCGACCACTACCACCGCATGCCGCAGGACGTGGCGCTGATGAAGGAACTCGGGATCGATTCGTACAGGTTCTCGCTATCGTGGCCCCGCATCCAGCCGGACGGCAGCGGACCGCTGAACCGGGCCGGGATGGACTTTTATGACCGGCTGCTGGATGAGCTCCTCGCCAACGGCATTTCCCCCATGGTGACCCTCTACCACTGGGACACCCCCTTTGCCCTGGATGAGGCGGGCGGCTGGCTCAACAGGGACACGGCCTACCGGCTGGGGGAGTTCGCCGCCATCGCCGCGGCAGCCTACGGGGACCGGGTGGCACGCTGGGTAACCATCAACGAGCCGGCAACGGTAACGACCAACGGGTATGCCCTCGGCCTGCACGCGCCGGGGAAAGCGGACTTTGCGAACGGGCTGCCCACCGTCCACCACCAACTGCTGGGCCACGGCCTCGCACTGCAGGCGCTGCGGGCAGCCAAGGTGCCGGGGGAGATCGGTATATCCAACGTCTACTCGCCCATGGTGCCAAATTCCGGCAACCCGCTGGACTGGATCAGTGCAGGTGCCTTGGACGTGGCACAGAACCGCCTCTACGCCGACCCCGTCCTGACCGGAAAGTACCCCGACCTCGTCCGCCTCGGGAAGTTCTTCTCGTCCTTCGAGCACCCGGATGAGGATATGGCCGTGATTTCGCAGCCCCTGGATTTCTACGGGCTCAACTACTACATGCCCACGCGAGTGGCGGCAGGCGGTGGTGAACATCCTGTGCCCGCAGCCATGGCCGAAGCCCTGGGGGACGACCTCAGTGGCGCCACACCCGGCGCGCCGCTCCACATCGAGCCTTGGCCCGACACGGAAACCACCGCCTACGGCTGGCCGGTGAAGCCGGAGTACATGTCCGTTGCGCTGAAGGAAATGGCCGAACGCTACCCCAACCTTCCACCGGTCATCATCACCGAGGGCGGGGCGAGCTTCGAGGACATCATCGTGCGGGACAAGTCCACCGGCCGCAGTTTCATCCCGGACGAGCGCCGCCTGCGTTACCTTTCGGACCATATCGGCACGGCGCTGCGGGCTACAGCCCCGGGCGGCGACGCTGAGGCAGTGGACCTCCGCGGCTATTACGTCTGGTCCCTCATGGACAACTTCGAGTGGTCCGGCGGCTACAAGCAACCGTTCGGTCTGGTGCACGTGGACTTTGAGACGCTCCAGCGGACGCCCAAAGCCTCCTTCTACTGGTACCAGGAACTCCTCGAGGAGCGGAGGCTCCTTACGGCTGCAGGAACCGCCCTGGCGGCTGCGGCCGCCTCCGTTCCTGAGGAAGTGGCCACGGCGGGTGCTGTTGCCGAGGCTGCGGATGGTGGAATGCCGGACGGCGATGCGCAGCGGCTGGAGCTGTGACCCCCGGTTAGCTTCAGATCAGCTTGAGTTCCTTGAGCCGCCAGGCCATGCCTGCGCCGTCCGGAGAATAGATCCAAGGCACTGCGGAGGCGCTGTGGTCACCGGTTTCTGTATGCCCGCCGGCGAAGACCGCTTCACTGACAGACAGTTGCCGGATGGCGATCGCGGCCACCTTGTCTCCGTGTTTCCGTGTGAAGTCGGAATAGATCTGCTCGTCGTGCTGGCCGTTATCGCCGATCAGCAGCCAGCGCATGTTGGGAAATTCCGCTGCCAGCCGTTCCAGATTCTTGCGCTTGTGCTCCTGGCCGCTGCGGAACCAGCGGTCCTGGGTCAGGCCCCAGTCAGTGAGCACCAGTGCCCCGGAGGGATACATGTTCCGGCTCAGGAACCGGCCAAGGGTCGGCGCGGCATTCCACGGACCCGTGGAAAGGTAGATTACCGGCGCATCCGGGTGCTCGATGAGCAGCCGGTCCAGCAGCACGGCCATTCCCGGAGTTGCCATCCTGGCCCGTTCATTCAGGACGAAGGTATTCCAAAGGGCGAGGAAGGGCCGGGGCAGTGCGGTTACCATGACGGTGTCATCGATGTCCGAGACGATCCCAAACTTGGTCTCCGGCCCGATCACGAAAATTTTCGCCTCTGCCGGCTCGGCGTCCTGGGACCGTAGTACTGCTGTATGCCAGCCGGGGGGGAGGGATACCTCGACGTCGATATCGACCAGTCCGCCTCTGTCGGCACGGACCTTTGTGACAGTGCCGCCGATTTCGATCTCCACCTCTGATCCCGGAATGGGGACGCTGGTGAAGGCGCGCCAGCCGCGGATGTTTTGGTTGCCGTTCATTGCCGCATGTTCGGCGCGGCTGCCCGGTACAGGCTTGCTTGCCAACACCACCCTGCCGAGCACCCGGACCCACTCCGTGGAGCCATAGCCCTGGTAGGCGATGGTCTTGGGTTCGAACTTCCACCGCCGGGCCAGCTTCAGGCGGCCGTTGTTGACGGCGTTCGAGAGCCAGTGGGCCAGGCGGAAGACGCGAGTACCTGACAAAGAGATTTCCTGTGACGCCGTGTCCATGCCATCACTCTGCCACAGCCCCCGGGGTCCGTGGACCGTTACCGGCCTCTGTTACCTTCCGGTACTTTCCGGATTCCCGGGGCCCCGGGGCCGGTGACTGGGTTAACCGTCTCCCAGCAGCCACCGCAAAGTGTCCGCGTTCCGCACGGCGTTGCCGCCGCCGTCGTTATTGAAATAGGCGTACACATCCTTGCCGTCTGCGCGCCACTCCCGGATTCTGTCCGCCCACCAGCGCAAGTCCGCCTCGGAGTATGAGCCGCCGTACAGGTGCTCGTGGTCCGGGCCGTGAAGCCGGACGTAGACGAAGGGTGCGGTGGCTCTCAGAATGCACGGCAGCCTGGCACCGCTCATGACGCAGTAGGCAGCACCGTGTCTTTCGAGCAGGCCGTAGACATCGGGGTGGTCCCAACTGGAATGGCGGAATTCCACGCTCACCCTGATCCATGGCGGTAGCGCGGAGAGAAAATAATCCAGCCGGGCGTCATCCCGGCCAAAGTCAGGCGGCAGCTGCACCAGCAGCACGGCACGCTTTTCGCCCAGTTCATGCCAGCACCGGGCGATGCGCTCGATCCAGACCTCCGGGCCGTGAAGTTTCCTGCCATGGGTCAAGCCACGCGGTGCCTTGACGGATAAAGCGAAGCCGGCCGGCAGCCGCCGGCGCCAGCTCGCAAAGGAGGTATCACGCGGCCAGCGGTAGAAGCTGGCGTTCAGTTCCACCGTGCTGAATCTCGCGACGTAGTGCTGAAGCCTGTCACGGGCGGGGAGCCCGGGCGGGTACAGCACGTTTTCCCAGTGGTCGTAGCTCCACCCGGACGTTCCAATGTGCACGGACACGGTCAGCGCTGCTCTTCTGGGAACATCACTCGAAGTGCGTGGACAGGTTTCCGCCGCCTGCTGACTTGACGATAGCGGCCGCCACATCACGGAGCTTCATGTTGCGGTTGCTAGAGGCGGACTTGATCAGCGCGACGGCTTCGTCCTGGCTGCAGCGGTTTTGCGCGATGATGATGCCCACGGCGGTGTCGATGATGGTGCGCGACTCCATCGCCGCCCTCAGGTTCGTGGCCGTGTCCGTGCGCCGGGCCAGAAGGATGGCGAGGCGCAGACCCTTTGATGCCTGGCGGACGTAGCTGATGGCATTCTCAACAGCGGCGGCGTCGAAGGCGTTCGGTTTGTCAGAGTAAAGGTTGAGGCCGGCGCGGGCAGTGCCGCCGGGCAGGTCGAAGGGCACCGCCAGGACTGACCGGACGCCGTTGTGGAGGACGGCTTCGTTGTAGTCGGGAAATTCCGTGTCCAGCTCAAAATCCGGAACGTGGACGATGACTCCTTCATGGCAGGATCGCAGGCACGGCCCCTTGCCGAACCCGTACTGGATCTCGTCCAAGGCCTGGGCGCGTTCGCTGCTGCTGGCCACCGTTGCCGCGGCACGGTTCCTGAGGAGTGTGATGCCGCAATAGATATGGCCATGCGGTCCGGACAGCTGTTCGGCTGAGTAGCATGCCAGCTCATTGAGGAAATCTTCCGCGTCCTCGGTGTCCAGCAGGAGGTCCTGAACATAACCGAGTACGTCCGCCTCATCCAGGCGACTTTCCAAAGCGGCTCCAGTTCTGTCCTGCCCTCCGGCCGGGCCGGGAAGCCAGGCGCGAGGTCAGGTTCCGAGGCAGTTGTTTGCCTGCAGTTCAGGCTACACCCCCGGTTCCCCTCGTGCGGATGCGGCAGCTATGGCACTGTAATGGCATGGCACGCATTGAGGACTATGCGGTGGTGGGCGACCTGCACACCGCAGCCCTGATCAGCACCGAAGGTTCGATCGATTGGCTGTGTCTGCCGCGGTTTGATTCGCCGGCCTGCTTCAACGCCTTGCTGGACACGCCGGAGTCCGGCCGCTGGCTTCTTGCTCCCGCGGGTGCAGGGACATGCACGCGGCGGCATTACCGCCACCATACGCTGATCCTGGAGACCGAATGGGAAACACCGGACGGCGCAGTCCGGGTCGTTGACTTCATGCCCCCCAGGGATGAAGTGGCGGATATCGTCAGGATAGTTGTGGGCATAGCCGGCGAGGTCAGGATGCGCGGGGTGCTCGCCCTCCGCTTCGACTATGGCCATATCATGCCCTGGGTCCGCCGTGACAGTCACGGCCTTCATGCGATCGCAGGACCGGACTCAGCCTACCTGGTGACTACGGCGCCGCTTCGCGGTGAGCACATGCATACCGTTAGCGACTTCACCGTCAAGGCTGGTGACCGCGTACCTTTTGTGCTGACGTGGGCGCCGAGCCACGTTCGGCGCCCACGGGCGGTGGACGCTGAAGCTGTCCTCCAGTCCACGGAGGCATTCTGGCTGGAATGGGCCGGACAGTGCAACGTGGAGGGGCCGTACAAGGAAGCCGTGGAGCGGTCACTGATAACGCTCAAGGGGCTCACCTACGCACCCACCGGTGGCATTGTCGCAGCCGTGACCACGTCCCTGCCGGAGCAGCTGGGCGGGCCGAGGAACTGGGACTACCGCTACTGCTGGCTCCGCGATGCCACCCTGACGCTGCAGTCCTTGCTGGCGGTGGGCTATACGGCAGAGGCGGCTGCATGGCGGGACTGGCTGCTGCGGGCGGTGGCGGGTGACCCTGCAGATCTGCAGATCATGTACGGCATCCACGGTGAGCGCCGGCTGCCCGAGATGGAGCTTCCCTGGCTGGCGGGCTATGAAAACTCTGCGCCGGTCAGGATCGGCAACGGCGCCGCCGGGCAGCTGCAGCTGGACGTGTGGGGCGAGGTGCTGGACTGCCTCTCGCTCACCCGCAATTCCCTGCTCACGGATTCAGACGAGGCCTGGGACGTGCAGGTGGCGCTGATGGAGTACCTGGAAGGCGTGTGGGACCAGCCGGATAACGGACTGTGGGAAATGCGCGGACCAAAGCGCCATTTCACCCATTCAAAGGTGATGGCATGGGTTGCTGCTGACAGGATGGTCAAGGGCGTCCGTGAATCGGGACTGCCCGGGCCCGCCGGGCGCTGGGAGGCGTTGCGGGAGACCATCCGGGCCGACGTCATGGCCCATGGCTTTGACCCGGACCGGAACACCTTTACGCAGTCCTACGGCCGCCCCGAACTGGATGCCAGTCTCCTCCTCATTCCGCGCGTGGGATTCCTGCCGCCGGATGATCCCCGCGTCATTGGGACCATCGACGCCATTCAGCGTGAACTGACTGAGGACGGTTTTGTGCTGCGCTACCGCCCGGAAATCAGCGACGACGGTTTGCCCGGCGGGGAAGGAGTCTTCCTCGCGTGCTCCTTCTGGCTCGTTGAAGCACTCCTCGGTGCGGGCCGGCACCGCCAGGCAACAGAGTTATTCGAACGACTCCTGGTGCTGCGCAACGACGTCGGCCTGCTGAGTGAGGAGTGGGGGGTGCAGACGGCCCGGCATCTGGGTAACACTCCGCAGGCCTTCAGCCACTTCGCGCTCGTCACGAGTGCCTTGGAACTGCACCAGCACGAGACGCGGCAGAGCAACAGGCCACTGCCCTCCGGAGCGGGAACTGCGTCGTAGCTACCAGTTTTGGCCTAAAACCTCTTACCCCTGCGCGTTCCCTAAGTATACTTACTAATACCTCGCCGAACGGTGAAGAAGGAGGACGGTGGAATGTCTGGATATTTCGAGCTCGTGGATGCCCCTGACGGCGGCTACCGGATCCGGCTGATGGACGGCACGGGCACGTTGATGGCAGTGTCCGTCACCTTCCCCACCAAACGGGCAGCGGTGGCCGGAGTAGCCCGTGCCCGTGAAATCGCCGGAACCGGTCTGATCCGCGACAGCTGCAGTGACGCAGTCAGGCGGCCAGCAGAGCGGCACACCAAGCCTGCCCGAAAGGCAGCCGGTACCGGATCCGCCAGTCCGTCGTCGGTCCTGTCCCCTGGCCGGTCCAAGGCAGAACGCTGAGGCCGGCAGGGATGCCACGGCATCAGACGCGTGACTTCCGCAAGGGTGTCCTGTTCGATGTTGACGGGACGCTGATCGATTCCGCCTATCTCCACACACTTGCCTGGTGGCAGGCGTTCCGGCAGGCAGGCTACGACGTTCCCATGGCGCGCATACACCGCCACGTGGGCATGGGAGGAGCCCGGCTGGTGGACAGCCTGCTGCCGGAGGGGCGCGATAGGGCCCTCGATCCCGAGATCCTGGCCGCTCATGCCGGAATCTTTGGCACTTTCTGGCCTTCCCTCAGGCCGCTTGACGGGGCGCGGGACCTGTTGGCGCAGTGCTGCGAAGGCGGCCTCGCCGTGGCGCTGGCATCCTCAGCCCGGGACGCGGACCTTAAGGCCCTCCGCTCCAGCCTGGCTGCTGATTCCTTCATCCATGCCGCCACCAGCGCCAACGACGCGGAACGGAGTAAACCCGAGCCGGACATCCTCATTGCAGCGCTGGCTGCGGTCGGTGTCGAAGCCTCTGATGCCGTCTATGTCGGGGATGCGGTTTGGGATGTGTACGCGGCTGACAGGCTCGGCATCCCCACGATCGGCGTCACCTGCGGCGGCACGAGCGAAGCTGAACTGCGGGAGGCAGGCGCAGTCGAAGTGTATTCAGGCCCCCGGGAACTCCTGGACGGACTGCGGGACAGCGCTATTGGGAAGCTCCTCGCGGACTAAGTAGGTGGTCGCAGTCCGGGGTTGCGTGGCGCTGGTTGGCCGTCAGCCGCCCGCCCGCGGGTCACCCGCCAACCGTTCGCCCTGCTCACCTGCCTGCTTGCCGGCCAGTCGTTCTCCCGCTGCTTCCCCTCTGAACCCGCCCCCCGCCGGCTCATCGGCGTAGTCGCCCTTATTCCAGGACACCGTTACCACTACCGACCCGTCGTCGTTCCTCAAGACCTCGGTGACCACCTCCGAGGCCGCCGCCCCCATTGCCAGGATTTTTTCGCGGTAGGTGGAGACCAGCTCCTCAAGGCTGGATTCCGTCCATTCTCCGGGGCGCATCCGGGTGGAGATCTCCACGGGCTCAGGCTGGTACAGCGTCATGATGAAACCTTTCCTTGGGGTCAGGGCAGTTCCTACGCTAAAAGCCTTCCCCGCCTGAAACAAGAGCGGCGCGGGCTAGGCAGAATAATTAGTAAGCATACTGATCTTTACCTCAGGCCGGATCAAGACTACGGTCGAAACAACCCATGATGCAGCTGAAGGAAGGGACCCTGTGAAGGCACTGACCTGGCAAGGCAAGCGCTCGATGAGCGTGCAGGAAGTTCCGGATCCCGTGATCCAGGAATCGACGGACACAATCATCAAAATCACCTCCACCGCTATCTGCGGCTCGGATCTTCACCTTTACGAAGTGCTGGGGCCCTACATGCACAAGGGCGATATCGTCGGCCACGAGCCGATGGGCATCGTGGAGGAGGTGGGAAGCGCGGTCACCAACCTCAAGAAGGGCGACAGGGTGGTGGTGCCCTTCAATATCGCCTGCGGCAGGTGCTTCATGTGTGAGCGCGGCCTGCAGTCCCAGTGCGAGACCACCCAGGTGAAGGACAAGGGATCGGGGGCTGCGCTGTTCGGCTACTCGGAACTGTACGGCTCCGTTGCCGGGGGACAGGCCGAGTACCTGCGCGTGCCGCATGCCGACTACGGGCCCATCAAGGTGGGACAGGACCTGCCGGACGAACGGTACCTGTTCCTCTCTGACATCCTGCCCACCGCTTGGCAGGCCGTGCAGTACGCTGATGCGCCCGACGCCGGGACCCTCGCCGTTTTCGGTTTGGGCCCTGTGGGCCAGTTCTCGGCAAGGATCGGAAAGCACCTCGGGCTGCGGGTGATTGGGGTGGATCCCGTGCCGGAACGCCGCGAGATGGCGGCGCGCCACGGAATTGAAGTGCTGGACTACTCCAGGCATGTGGCCGACGAGATGCGGGACATGAGCTCGGGCCGCGGCCCGGATGCCGTGGTGGACGCCGTCGGCATGGAGGCGCACGGTTCGCCGGTGGCGGGTTTCGCGCACCAGGCCCTCGGCCTGTTGCCGGACAAACTCGCCCAGAAGGCCATGGAAACAGCAGGTGTTGACCGCCTCGCGGCTCTTCACGCATCACTCGACGCCGTCCGCCGCGGTGGAACCGTCTCCCTGAGCGGGGTGTACGGCGGCCAGGCCAGCCCGATGCCGCTGCTCACGATGTTCGACAAGCAGATCCAGCTGCGTATGGGCCAGTGCAACGTCCGCCGGTGGACGGACGAGCTGCTTCCGCTGGTGGAGGACGACGCCGATCCGCTGGGTGTGACGGATCTGGTCACCCACCGCGCGGGGCTGGCTGAAGGCCCCGCGCTGTACGAGAAGTTCCAAAAGAAAGAGGACGGCTGCATCAAGGTTGTCCTGCAGCCTTAGCTTCCGCGTTTCCGGGCTCTAGCAGCGGGGTCCGGACGGCGACTGGCGGGAGACTAGTTCTCCCGCCAGTCGTTGGTGGTGATATGCGAGCCTGCCTGGGGGCCCATCTGCAGCATCCCGCCGTCGACGGCCCAGGACGCTCCCGTCACATAACTCGAGGCCGGGGAAGCCAGGAAGGCGATGACGGCGGCCACCTCCCTCGCATCACCAGGACGTCCCAGCGGCACTCCGGGCCGGTCTGTGCGCGTAGGGTCCTCGTCGGTCTGCCCCGTCATGGGCGTGGCGATCTCGCCCGGGGCCACAGAGTTCGCGGTGATACCGAACTCGGCCAGTTCCAGTGCGATGGTCTTGATGAGCCCGCCGAGCCCGTGCTTGGAGGCATCGTAGGCTGCGGCGCCGACCCGCGGCTGGATTTCGTGGACGCTAGTCACGGCAATGATGCGTCCGCCCCGGCCCGCGTCCACCATCCGGCGGGCGGCGGCCTGGATGCACAGGAATGCGCCGTTGAGGTTGGTGTCCAGGGTGCCGGCCCACGTCTGATAGTTCAGCTCGAGGAACTTCGTGCCGTCGCCGGTGCCTGAGTTGTTGACGAACACGTCCACACCGCCCAGTGCCTCCGCCAGTCCGTCGATGACGCCGGCACAACCGAGGAGATCGGTGGTGTCGAGCTGCCTGACGATAGCATTGCGGCCTGCAGCGCGCACCTCTTCCGCGGTCTTTTCAGCCCCGCCCTTGTCAGAGTGCCAAGTGATGCCAACGTCCAGTCCGGCTTGCGCGAGGGCCACGGCTGTGGCCCGGCCAATTCCGGAATCACTTCCAGTGACGATCGCAGTGCGCGGGGAGAACTCCATCATGTGTCCTTTCCTTCGAGCAGGCTTTTAGTGACATATGGGGTTTGGGGCTGCGCGTTTCGGGCTCAAGCCGAGACGTCCACGACGCAGAAGCGGTTGCCGTCCGGGTCTTCCAGGACAATGAAGTCCGGGTCTTCCGGATACAGCTCCCAGTCCACCTCCGACGCCCCCAGGTCCAGCAGGCGCGCCACCTCGCCGGCCTGGTTGTCGGCATAGAGATCGAGGTGGACCCGCGGACGCGGATGCGCCGGTGTCTCGCTGAGCATCAGGGCCAGATGGGCGCCCTCTCCTTTGTGGGGGACCAGCACCACCCACGTGTCGTCGCCCTCTTCCCGGGGTACGTAACCCAGGGCATCACACCAGAATGCGGCGGCCCGGGCGAGGTCGTTAACGCCGAGGACAGTTGTTCCGATCGTCAGCATGCTTACATGTTTCCGTGTGTCCAGTCCCCATGCAAGGGGCGCGGCTTCCTTGCGCAGCGAGCGAAGCGGCTGGAAACGCACGAAATCGCCGGATGCCTTCTGCGTTCAGGAATGAACAGCAGGCTTCCGGCGATTTCGGGTCCCCGTTAGCGGGAAATCGGAGGGCGGCCCTACGCGCGGCCCTACGTCAGGCGGATCTGGCGGTTGACGTCCTTGTACAGCAGGTATCGGAAGTTCCCCGGGCCGCCGGCGTAGCAGGCCTGGGGGCAGAAGGCTCGCAGCCACATGAAGTCACCGGCCTCCACCTCCACCCAGTCGTCATTCAGCCGGTAGACGGCCTTGCCCTCCAGGACGAACAGGCCATGCTCCATGACGTGGGTTTCAGCGAACGGGATGGAAGCGCCCGGCTGGAACGTCACGATGTTGACGTGCATGTCGTGGGCGAGGTCATCGGGGTCCACGAACCGGGTGGTGGCCCAGGCCCCGTTGGTTCCGGGCATGGGCCGCGGCTCTACGTCCTGGTCGCGGGTCACGAAGGACTTGGCGGTGTATCCCTCCAGTGGCTCGTAGGCTTTGCGGATCCACTGGAAGCTGGCGATGTCATCGGAATCGTTTTTCACCGACCAGTCGGCACCGGCCGCGAGGTAGGCGTAGCCGCCCTCCTCGAGGTGGTGGATCTCGCCGTCGAGGCTCAGGTCCAGTTTGCCCTTGGTGAGGAAGATGACGCCTTCGACGCCGGCCTCCGCCTCCGGTTTCTGGGAGCCGCCGCCCGGTGCCACCTCAACAATGAGCTGGGAGAAGGTGGTGGCGAAGCCCGCGATGGGCCGGGCGATGATCCAGGCGCGGGTGTTGGTCCAGCCGGGCAGGTTGGAGGTAACAATGTCCCGCAGCACGCCCTTGGGAATGACTGTGTAGGCCTCCTTCACCACGGCCCGGTCTGTCAGGAGCTGGGTCTGCGGCGGGAGGCCGCCTTCCGGGTAGAAATAGTTGCTCATGAGGTTGCTCCTTGCTTTGCGGAAGTAATGGAATTCTTGTCGGCCAGTCGCGGATGGGCCAGTGCGGTGAGCTGCGGAAGCCCGACGCCGGCCAGGGCCCGCACCTCTTCGGCGCCGACCGCACCGCACTGCACGCCGCGCAGCACGAAGGCGGCCAGCGCGCGGGCGGTGGCCGGTTCATCCATCACGCCGCCGGCCGTCTGCTCGACGTAGTTGCGCAGGCGCCCCGCTGCCGCCGGAAGGCCCTGCCGGTAGAAGGCATAGGTGGCGGCGAAACGGCTCGGCAGCTGGGCCGGGTGCAGGTCCCAGCCCTGGTAGTAGCCGCGTTCGAGGGAACGCCGCACCAGGCGGCCGTGCAGCTGCCAGGCGTTTTCCACGTTCTCGCCCACCGGGATGATGTTCGTGGAGCCGTCCGACAGGCGGATGCCGGTGCCGGCCACTGCCAGCTGCATGACCTCCTTGGCGAAGTCCGCCACCGGGTGCTCCATGGACTGGTACTCGGCGGAGATCTGCAGGGATGCCGAGTAGTCGTAGGTCCCGTAGTGCAGCGCACTGATCCTGCCGGGCACCGCATGGGCGAGCTGCCCGACGGGCGAAGTGCCGTCCGGACCGAGGATGAGCTGCGGCGTTTCCACCTGCACCTCAAAGCGGAGCCGGCCCGCGGGAAGCGAGTGGACTTCCTCCAGGCGTGAGACCGCATACTCCATCGCTTCCACCTGGGCCACAGTGGTGACCTTGGGCAGGGTAAGCGCCAGACCTTCGGGAAGCTCGCCGGCGGCAGCCAGCCCGGATACAAAGAGGTCCAGCGTGCGCAGGCCACGGGCGCGGGTGGGCGCTTCAAAGCACTTGAAGCGGATACCAATAAAGGGAGGCGCCGAGCCGGCCGCAACGGCGGCGGCCACAGCGGAAGCCGCAGCAACAGCGGCGGCGTCCTCGGCGTCGTCGCCCCTGTCCCCGTAGCCGTCTTCGAAGTCGAGCCGAAGATCCTCGATAGGTTCAGCCGAGAGCTTGGCTTCAACGCGGGAAGCGACGGCGGCAGCCAGGGCACGCTCCTGGCCCAGCAGATGGCCGAGGCGGACGAGCCCGCCATGGGCTTCGGCCGTCGCCAGCGCCTCCGCGCCCCAGTCAGCAACGAGCGACGGCGTGAACCGGTCCGCGGGAACGTACACCGTATGCACGGGCTGGCGGGAGCCGTCGTCGCCGGGGTAGCTGCGTTCGAGCAGGCGGTCAGTGGCGGCCAGCTGCGCATCAATCCGCGCAAGGTCGGACGCGCCGAGTGACGGTTCGGGCACTGCCATGGCTCAGCCCACCAGTTCGTAGGCCGGAGTGGTGAGGAAATCTGTGTAGTCCTCGGAGAGACAGATGTCCGCAATCAGGCTGCTCGCCGGCCGGTAGTAGCGCTCGAAGGCTTCCTCGCCCACCTCGCCGCGCAGTTTTTCCGTCTCCTCGGCCAGGATCTTCGAGACCAGCTCCCGGGTGACCTTGTTGCCGGTATCGGCCAGGACCACGCCGTTGCGGATCTGCTGCCAGACCTGGGAGCGGGAAATTTCCGCCGTGGCGGCATCCTCCATCAGGTTGTGGATGGCCACTGCGCCGTTGCCTGAAATCCACACGGCCGTGTAGGCGACGGCGACGTAGAGGTTCAGGCGCAGGCCCGCCTCGGTGACCTGTCCGTCCGCGGAGGCGATGTCCAGCAGCTGTCCGGCGGTGACCGAAACCTCCGGGCGCTGCTTGTCCAGCTGGTTGGGCTTGTCGCCGAGGACTGAATCGAACACCTCCTGGCAGATCGGAACGAGGTCCGGGTGAGCCACCCAGGAGCCGTCGAAGCCGTCGTTCGCCTCGCGGGTCTTGTCCGCACGGACCTTCTCGAAGGCCTGGGCGGTGACTTCCGGTTCGCGCCGGTTGGGGATAACGGCCGCCATGCCGCCCATCGCGAAGGCACCGCGGTGGTGGCAGGTTTTGACCAGCAGCTCAGTGTAGGCGCGCATGAACGGCGCGGTCATGGCCACGGTGGCACGGTCCGGCAGCACGAAGCTCGCGCCGGCGTCCCGGAAGTACTTGATGATGCTGAACAGGTAGTCCCAGCGGCCGGCGTTCAGTCCGGAGACATGGTCGCGCAGTTCGTAGAGGATCTCGTCCATCTCAAACGCCGCAGGGATGGTTTCGATCAGCACAGTGGCGCGAACGGTGCCCTGGCCGAGGCCCAGGAAGTCCTGCGCGAACACGAAGACGTCGTTCCACAGCCGTGCCTCGAGGTGGCTCTCCATCTTGGGCAGGTAGTAGTAGGGGCCGTGGCCGTTGAGGACCAGCTGCTTCGCAATGTGGAAGAAGTGGAGCCCGAAGTCCACCAGGGCACCGACGGCGGGTTCGCCGTCGATCAGCAGGTGGCGTTCCTCCATGTGCCAGCCGCGGGGGCGGGCTACCACGACGGCGAGCGGCGCGTCCGTGCGGAGGCGGTATTCCTTACCCTCAGGGGACGTGTAGCTGAGGGTGCCGTTGGCGGCATCGCGCAGGTTGAGAATGGCGTCAATGACGTTGGCCCACGTGGGGGTGCTGGCGTCCTCGAGGTCGGCCAGCCACACTTTCGCACCCGAGTTGAGCGCGTTGATGGCCATCTTGGCCGGCGAAGCGGGCCCCGTCATTTCAACCCGGCGGTCCTGCAGAGCCGCCGGTGCGGGCGCAACTTTCCAGTCGCCGTCGCGCACGTCCTTGGTCTCCGGCAGGAAATCCAGGCTGCCGGTCCTGGCTACGTGCTCGCGCTTGGCAATGCGGGCCTTGAGCAGCTCGGCGCGCGTGCCCGCAAAGCGTTTGTGCAGCTCTTCAACGAATGCGAGGGCTTCGGGGGTGAGGATCTCCTCCGCACGCTCGATCGGCCGGGGGTCTGTGACTGTGATAGCCATTGTGGGTCCTTTCCAGGGCTGCTAATCAGGCGTTGGCGAAGGCTGTTGTGTCTGCAGCAGCAGGTGCTGCTGCTTCCATTGTGTCCTCCGAAGCTGCCGGCGATGTGCGCACACCCGCAGCTGCGTGGGCTGCAGCTGCAACTGCCGCTGCTACGTCTGCCGCCACATGCGGGTCGAAGACGCTGGGGATGATGTAGCTGGCATTGAGTTCCTCGTCAGCAACACGGTTCGCGATGGCCTCGGCGGCCGCCACGAGCATCTCCGCGGTGATGTCGGAGGCTCCGGCGTCCAGCAGCCCGCGGAAGAAACCGGGGAAGGCCAGCACGTTGTTGATTTGGTTGGGGAAGTCGCTGCGCCCTGTGGCAACAACGGCGGCGTGCCGTGACGCGACGGCGGGGTCGATCTCCGGCGTGGGGTTCGCCATGGCAAACACGATAGCGTCCTTGGCCATCGAGGCGACCTGCTCCTCGCCGATGACGTGCGGGGCGCTGACGCCGATGAACACATCCGCGCCCTCGAGCGCCTCATGCAGGCTGCCGGAGAAACCTTCCTCATTGGTGTTGGCGGCAATCCAGCTGCGGTGTTCGTCGTTGTACTGCTCGCCGGCGTGGATGGCGCCGGAACGGCCGGCGGCGATGATGTGCTGCGCACCCTGGGCCTTGAGGAGCTGGATAATGGCGGAGCCCGCGGCGCCGACGCCGGAGACCACAATCTTCACCCCGTCGAGCTTCTTGCCGACGACGCGCAGGGCGTTGACCAGGGCAGCGAGCGTGACAATGGCGGTGCCGTGCTGGTCGTCGTGGAAGACCGGGATATCGAGCTCTTCACGCAGCCGGTTTTCGATCTCGAAGCAGCGCGGAGCTGCGATGTCCTCGAGGTTCACGCCGCCGTAGACAGGCGCCAGGGCCTTGACGATCCGGATGATCTCCTCGGTGTCCTGCGTGTCCAGGCACACCGGCCAGGCATCGACGTTCGCGAATTGCTTGAACAGCGCGGCCTTGCCTTCCATCACCGGAAGCGCGGCGGCGGGGCCGATGTTGCCGAGGCCCAGGACGGCGGAGCCGTCGGTGACCACGGCGATCGTGTTGCGCTTGACCGTAAGGTTCCGAGCGGCGTCGGGGTTTTCGGCGATGGCGAGGCAGACGCGGGCAACGCCGGGCGTGTACGCGCGGGAGAGATCGTCGCGGTTGCGCAGGGCCACCTTGGGGACGACTTCGAGCTTGCCGCCCAGGTGCATCAGGAAGGTGCGGTCCGAAACGTTGCGGACCTTGACGCCGTCCAGTGCGTTAAGGGCGTCTTTCACGCGGTTGGCGTGGTCGTCGTCGGTGGTGTTGCAGGTGACGTCCACTACGAGGGTCTCGTGGTGGGACTCGGTGACGTCCAGGGCCGTGATCGCCGCACCGGCAGCTCCAACGGCTGCTGCAAGTTCGCTCGTAGCGGTGAAGCTGGACGGCGCCTCGACGCGCAGGGTGATCGAATTTCCGGGGCTCGGGTTCGCCATTGAATGTCCTCCTGGTAGGGCCCGCTGCCGGGCTCGGCTTTCGCCTCTGGATGTTTTCGTATTATGGATATTATTATCTACTTGATGGAAAGACAAGCCCTGGAGTCCTTTGGGTTCGGTGCATCGACGCAGATGCGCCTGTCCTGTATCTTGGGATTTCTAAGCGATTCTTTTCACAATGCGGATAAGAGTTGTCGGAAACTACCCCTCAGGAGACGACGGAATGGCAGAGAAAGCCGCGGGAGGCGTGCAGTCCGTTGAGCGCGTCTTCGAACTTTTGGAACTCATCACGGATGCCGGGGGAGATGTCACGCTCAGCGAACTCTCCTCCTCCACGGACCTGCCTCTGCCGACCATCCATCGGCTCCTGCGCACGCTGGTCACGCTGGGCTACATCCGCCAGCTGCCCAACCGCCGGTACGCCCTGGGGCCGCGGCTGATCCGCCTGGGCGAAGGCGCCAACAAGCAGCTTGGCGCGCTGGCCCGGCCGCAGCTCAAGTCCCTGGTGGACCGGCTTGGTGAAACCTCCAACATGGCCGTGCTGGACTCGGACATGGTCATTTACGTGGCGCAGGTTCCTTCGCTGCACTCGATGCGCATGTTCACCGAGGTCGGCCGCCGCGCCCACACCCATGACACGGGCGTCGGCAAGGCCATCCTGGCGCAGCTCGACGACGAGGCCGTGCGCGGAATCGTGGCCCGCACAGGCATGCCCACCCCCACGCCCAAGAGCATCGGCGACATCGATGACCTTCTCGCCGACCTGAAGCTGATCCGCGAGCGGGGATACTCCATTGACGAGGAGGAGCAGGAGCTCGGGGTTCGCTGCTTCGCCATGGCTGTGCCGAACGCCCCCACCCCCGCCGCCATCTCCGTGTCCGGGCCGGTGTCGCGCGTCGATGAGTCCTTCGCCGAGCGTGCCGTCCCGCTGCTCCGCGAAGCAGCCCAGGCGATCTCGGACGAGTTCAACCAAAACTAACGCGGCCCGAACGGACATTTAAGCCCCCCAGCGCGAGTGCCGCCGTCGTCCGTCCTCCCGACAACGGAGCGCGAACGTACACTTGGGGCCCTGTTTTCCGTGGAAAACAGGGCCCCAAGTGTACGTTCGCGCTTAGCTGTAGTGCTGGCGGGTCAGTGCTCGGATGCCGTCGACGCCTGGACCGGGACTTCCTTGCCGTCGCAGTCGATCAGCTTCCCGCCTTCGAAGCGGTCGCCGTCGGCCAGGCACTGCAGGTCCTCCTCCCGGACCACCCGCCCGGTGCCCGCCACGAACACCGACTGGTTCTCCGAGTTGCCTGCCTTGAGGTGGTTGAAGAGCAGGTTCAGCAGGATGGCCATGATCGCCGCCGAGCTGATGCCGGAGTGGAAGATCGTGCCGAACCAGGACGGGAACTGGTCATAGAACGCCGGGGCCGCGATCGGGATCATGCCGAATCCGATGGACGCGGCCACGATGATCAGGTTCATGTTGTTGCGGTACTCCACTTTCGAGAGCGTCCGGATGCCGCTCGCGGCAACAGTTCCAAAGAGGACGACGCCGGCACCTCCCAGGACGGGAGTGGGCACCGCTGCGACTACACGGCCAAGCACCGGCAGCAGGCCGAGGATCACGAGGATCAGGCCGCCGGCGCTCACCACGAAGCGGCTCTTGACACCGGTAATGGCGACGAGGCCCACGTTCTGGGCGAAGGCGCTCTGGGTGAAGGAGTTGAACAGTGGCGAGATGGCGCTGGAGAGCATGTCCGCCCGGAGGCCGTCGCCGATCCGCTTGGAGTCGACCTTCGTGCCCACGATTTCGCCCACGGCAATGATGTCCGCCGAGGTTTCGGTGAGGGTCACGAGGATGACGATGAGCATGGAAATGATCGCGGCGACCTCGAAGGTGGGTGCCCCGAACGCGAAGGGCGTGGGGAAGGCGACGATTTCGCCCTGAGCTACTTTCGAGAAGTCCGCCATCCCGAAGACGAACGCGATGACCGTGCCCAGAACCATCGCCAGCAGAATCGAGAGCCGGGAAATCGCGGCGCTACCGACCTTGCTGAGCAGGAGGACGATTGCCATCGTGGCCGCTGCGAGGCCGATGTTGGCCATGCTGCCATAGTTGGCTGCCGACTTGTTGCCGCCCATGGCCCAGTTGGCCGCCACCGGCATCAGCGTCAGGCCAATGGTGGTGATCACCGTGCCGGTCACGACGGGCGGGAAGAAACGGATGATCTTCGAAAACAGCGGGGTAATGAGCAGGCCGATCAGCGAGGCAGCAATGACAGAGCCAAAGACCGCTTGGATTCCGCCGCCTCCATGGACGATGGCGACCATGGTGGACACGCCGGCGAAGGAAACGCCCTGCACCAGCGGGAGCTGCGATCCGAAGAAACGAATGCCGACGGTTTGCAGGATCGTGGCCAGTCCGCCGACAAAAAGGCAGGCGGCGATGAGCAGGCCGATGTCCTGCGATGACATCCCGGCCGCGGCACCGATAATCAGCGGCGGAGCGATGATGCCGCCGTACATCGTGAGGACATGCTGGAATCCGTAGGCGAAGGTCGCGCCCAGGGGCAGTCTCTGGTCTTCGGGGCGTACTGCCGCGGCGCGGACTTTTTTCTTGGTGTTCATGGCAGACTTCCTTGGTTCATGGCAGACGCCTTCGTCTGGCTAACAATGTCTGGCTAACAGGGTGTTGTGAAGTAATGGGCCGGTACCGAATGGGGACCGACAGAGTGTCCGCGCCGGGAGCGGTCCATGAGGATGAAGACTCCCGGCGCGGGGATGTCAGAGGGCGCTGCGTTTAGCAGAAGCCGGCGATGCCGGACCAGGCGGCCTCAGCGGGGGCGGCGTCGTCGCGCTGTACGGTGGCCTCGATCAGGCCGTACGGCCGATCTGCAGCGAAGAACACCTCGTTGGGGTTGTCGAGCCCGAACGGCGCGAGGTCCACCAGGAAGTGGTGCTTGTTCGGCATCGAGAATTTGATTTCGTCGATTTCGCTATGAGCTTCCAGGACTTTGGTGCCCATGTCGAACAGGGTCTGCTGCAGGGCGTGCGAGTACTTCTCGGTGAACCCTTCCAGCAGCAGGGCCTTGATGTCTTCGTAGCTCTTGTTGAAATCCAGGGTGCTGAAATCCGTGCCGGCCTTGAACCGCCAGCGGGCGGAGACATCGGTGGCCAGAATGCGGTCAGTGGTCTCGGGCAGGGTGGTGTATTTGTCCTTCGGGTATCCCACGAAGCCGGACTGCGTGGACTTCAGGACGGTGAGGTCCTTGAGGCCGGAGATGAGGTGGGTTGCCGCATCGTCCTTCACCAGGACCGCGGTGCGGACTTCCTGGCCCGTGCGAACGAAGGAATGGTCGTGCTCGCTGCCGTGCGCCTGGATGCGGTCCCAGCTGTAGGACTCGGCTTCCCAGCGTCCGCCGGAGACCCAGTCGAAACTCGAGGTGAAGTGCTCACCTAGGCGCAGCAGGAACGCTTCGGGCGAGCCGATGCCGTCCCTGGCGAGGGCGTAAATGGTGTTCTTCTGGGTATCCGTTGCTACAACATGGCTGTTGTCGCCTTCGAGGTGGGCAGCGGCAAAGTCGCCCCGGAGCTGCGAGGTGACGTTCAGGTCTTCGATTTCGTGGCGGTGGGTATCCCGGGTGATTTTGACGACCCGGACTTCGGCCTTGCCATACTGGTTCTGGCCGAGGATGATCTTGTTGCTCATGGTCTGTTCCCAACTTCTGTGAGGTGGAACCGATGTTCCATCTTTGAAATTAAGCGCGCCTTCAGGCGCGTTTCCGGTGGAGCCGACCCAACAAAAAAGAGCCGGCATCCATTGATGCCAGCTCATTACAACCCTGCCTGCTGCTCCCAGGTTACGTGACCTAGGCCACGAATTGTTTATAAGCCTAGCCCAACCTCGCCGATGGTGTACATCACTTTCTGAAATCGGATTGTGACCGGAGGCGTCTCCGGAGGCCATTGACGAGCAGTAGCCACGCGCGTAGGCTTTTCATAAAGCAAAAACATCTTTCCGCAAGACGAAAATGTTGCTCCAAAAGCAGACACAACCAAAGGAGGATCAGATGAACCAGCAGGACCATTCGCCCAGCACCCCGTCCACTGCACCGGCCCAGGCAACCGCGCCTTCAGCCCAGGAGTTCTACCTCCCCAGCGGAGGCGGAGCAGATCCGGATTTCTACCTTCCCGCAGACCGGGTCCACGCACCGGGCCGGATCTCGCGCTGGATCCACAGCCTGCCGGTGTTCGGCCGACGGCCCTAGTGCGCCGCCGGGTCAGGCCCCAGGGCTCCCCGGCCACTCCCTGCCTGCCCACGGGTCGTAGTCGGCGATGAGCTCCTCCTGGGGCGGGCGGTCCGCTTCGGGAACGTGCTGCAGATTCACCCGCACCCTGTACCAGAGGGAGCTCGATCCCCGCATCCCGTCGACAAGAACATCGGCTGGGTGCAGGGCAGGGACCACGTCCGCATTCCGGGACTTCCACTCGTCGAGCGCGGCGAGTGCCTCGGGCTTGGTCTTGGTGCGGGCCACTTCAATGAGCGGCATCACCGATTGCCGGCGGCCGGAGCCATTGCCCCCGCGCGGCGGCTTCTCGGCCGGGCCGAGCTTGTCCGCCAGGGCGAGCAGCCCGTCGAGTGTGCCGACGGCGTCGTCAATGCCGGCATGAGGGTCGCCCACGCCCGCGAAGCGCTTGAGCACTGCCGGCACGGTGAACTCCTCCGGCCGGATGGAGCGGACCTCGTCCCAGGTGAGCGGCGTTGAGACCCGGGCATCGGGCAGGGGCCGGACCGAGTACGCCGATGCCACAGTCCGGTCTTTCGCGTTCTGGTTGAAGTCGACGAAAACACTCTCACCGCGTTCCTCCTTCCACCACCGGGCGGTGGCGAGGCCCGGGGCACGGTTTTCGACCTCCCGGGCGAGAGTCTCGGCAGCGAGCCGCACGTCGCGGTAGGACCATTGGGGCGCAATGCGCACGAGAATGTGGAGTCCACGCGACCCGCTCGTCTTCGGCCACCCCACCAGTCCCACGTCGTCAAGGACCTCCCGCGCGACGGATGCGACGTCGACGACCTGGGACCACCCGACCCCCGGCATGGGATCGAGGTCCACCCGTAGCTCGTCCGGGTGCTCGAGGTCTTCGGCGCGCACCGGATGCGGGTTGAGGTCGAGGCATCCAAGATTCACCACCCATGCCAGGCCTGCGGCGTTTCGAATCACGGCCTCCTCCGCCGACGTCCCCGATGCGTAGCGAAGCGTCGTCGTGTCAATGAAGTCGGGATGGTTTTCGGGCACGCGCTTCTGGAAGAACGGCTCCGCGTCGATGCCCTTCGGGAAGCGCTTGAGCACCATGGGCCGGCCGCCGGCCCCGCGCAGCGCGCCATCTGCGACGGTCAGGTAGTAGTGCACCAGATCGAGTTTCGTCAGCCCGGGCTCGGGGAACACCACCTTGTCGGGGCTGGAGATTCGAACCTCAACGCCGTCGATGGTGAGGATTTCGGCCGGGGTCTTCGACGGGTTCATGCCGCCACGCTAGCAGCAGGCCTACCTCCATTTCGATGGTTCCCTGCGCACTCGTTGGTTGCAGCCATCGTATGCGCACGGAACCGTCGAAACGGCGGAGGGGTCAGCCGGCAACGAGCCTGCGCGCAGCTGCCGAGTGTTCTGCAATGAGCCGGCCGAGGTCCAGCCCGGGGATTTGCCCGTCCACCACCCGCCACTGCCCGCCCACCATTACACGCTCGGCACGGTCGGCCGCACACAGCAGCAGCGCGGCGATGGGGTCATGGCTGCCCGAAAAGCGGAGGTCGTCCAATCTGAACAGGGCAAGGTCCGCCTGCATTCCAGGAGCCAGTTGCCCGAGGTCGCCCCGTCCCAGCACGGCCGCCGACCCCCGGGTGGCCCATCCCAGCGCGCGCTCCACCGGCACGTCGGCTCCATAGCGCAGCCGTTGCAGGTACAGCGCCTGCCTCGCCTCGAGGATCATGTTGGAGGCATCGTTCGACGCCGATCCGTCCACTCCCAGTCCCACGGGAACGCCCGCGTCCTCAAGTTCCAGGACGCGGGCAGTGCCTGAGGCCAGGCGCATGTTGGAGGTCGGGCAATGCGCGACGGCGGTGCCCGCGGCACCCAGCCGGGCGATCTCGGTGCCGCTGAAGTGGATGCCGTGACCCAGCCATGTCCGCTGCGTCAGCCAGCCGACGCTGTCCAGATAGTCCACCGTCCGGAGCCCGTACATCTCCCGGCAAAACTCCTCCTCGTCCAGCGTCTCGGCCAAGTGTGTATGTAGCCGGACATCGAGCCGTTCGGCCATCAGCGCGGTTTCGGTCATCAGCTCCTTGGCCACGGAAAACGGTGAGCACGGAGCCAGCGCAATCTGGATCACTGCGCCGTCGCCGCGCTCGTGATACTGCCCGATCAGCCGCTCACTGTCGGCCAGGATCACTTCCGGCCGCTGCACCGTTGACTGGGGCGGCAGACCGCCGTCGTTCTCTCCCAGGCTCATCGAGCCGCGGGTGAGCGTTGCCCGCATTCCCATCCGGCGGACCGCCTCGACCTCGATGTCGATGGCATCTTCCAGCCCTGCGGGGAACACGTAGTGGTGGTCGGCCGCGGTGGTGCAACCGGACAGCAGCAGCTCGGCGAGGGCCGCCGTCGCAGCGAGCTCCAGGTCCCGTGGCGTGAGCCGGGCCCACACCGGGTATAGGTGCTGCAGCCACGGGAACAGCGGCGCGTTCGCCACCGGTCCCCAGGCGCGGGTCAGCGATTGGTAGAAGTGGTGGTGGGTGTTGATCAGGCCCGGGAGCAGGACGTAGCTGCCGGCGTCGAATGTCTCGTCCCAGGGAGCCGATGGCCGTTCTCCGGCGCCGAGGACTTCCTGGATCCTCCCTCCGGCGACTACGATGCCGCCGGACGCGTCGAGGCTGTTACCCGTGAAGGCTGCAAGGGGGTGGCGGATCCAGAGCCGGGATCGGGGTTGTGTGGATAGAACGGGGGCTGTGGATGTACCTGGGGACGTAGGGGGCATAGCGGTTCCTGTCTGAGCGTGCCGGTGAGAAGCCAGCTCAGTGGTGCCCTGTCTGCTGATCCAGGTACCGCCAGTGCGGCGGTAGGCCCAGCCTAGAGGCGGGTGAACGGTGCGTCAACGCCGCTGATTGTGACAGCTTCCTCGCCGGTTGCAGTGCAAGGTCCCCACCGGGGATTTCGCATCACGAAATGAATTTTTCAAAAAGGTATGGCGCAGGCCACACGCCGGTGCTAATCTCGATTTTGCCAAAGGCGGGCACCGGGAGACCGGGAAGCTATCTACCAGGCGCAACTAAACCCTCAAAGCACATGCTGAAGCCTGGTATCCGTCGCACTGGTGTTTGATTCCGTCACGGGGTACCGGCTTCCATCCAAAGGGAGCGCATCATGAGTACCACCGTCACGGCCGAACAATTCCTGGCCAGATCCATCGAGCTTGCAACCGCGAACGTGCTCAACAGCGGAGGACCATTCGGCGCGGTCGTCGTTACCGCTGATGGCCGGGCATTCGACGGCGTCAACCGCGTCACCGCCACCAACGACCCCACGGCCCATGCAGAGGTCACGGCCATCCGCCGCGCCTGCAGCGAGCTGGGCACCTTCGACCTTCACGGTGCCACCCTCTACAGCAGTTGCGAGCCGTGCCCCATGTGCCTCGCGTCCGCGCTCTGGGCCCGCATCGGCCGCGTTATTTTCGCGGCAGACCGGCACGACGCCGCTTCCGTCGGCTTCGACGATGCCGTCTTCTACGAGTATTTCGACAACGCCGACCGGGACGCCCTCATGCCGGTATCCAAACTGGAACTCGAGGACCCGCAGGCACCGGCCATTCTCGCGCCATTCACCACGTGGAACACGCTCGATTCCAGGATCGACTACTAGGACCAGTGGTTCCAATGTCCATTCTCGACAAGACCCCTGACGGCCCTGAAACCGTGGCCACGAAAGCCACGCACACTCCGGGAAAACAGCCTGCCCAGAAAACCACCCCGCCGCACGCCCTCCTGGACCGCTTCTTCCATATCAGCCAGCGCGGCTCAACGGTGGTACGCGAACTGCGCGGCGGCCTGGTTACCTTTTTCACCATGGCCTATATCGTCATCCTGAACCCGCTCATTCTTGGCGGCTTCAGCGCGGACAACGCCCCCACTGACGTCGCCGGCGGATGGCTCTCGGCGGCGCAGGTGGGTGCGGTCACCGGCCTCACCGCCGGCGTGATGACCATTCTCTTTGGACTCATCGCCAACCTGCCGTTCGGGCTCGCTGCCGGTCTCGGCATCAACTCCTTTCTCGCCGTGGCCGTCATCCAGGAGGTCACCTGGGCCGAGGCCATGGGCCTGGTGGTCATCAACGGCATCCTGATCGTCCTGTTCGGCGTCACCGGCGCACGGACAGCGATCTTCCGGGCCGTGCCCAAGGAACTCAAGGCCGCCATCACCGTGGGCATCGGCCTGTTCATTGCCTTCATCGGCTTCGTGGATTCCGGTTTCGTCCGCGCCACCACGGGCGGACCGCCGGTTCAGCTGGGGGACAACGGCTCCATCACCTCCATTCCCACCCTGGTGTTCATCGTCGGCCTGCTGGTCATGGGCATTCTGGTTGCCCGCAAGGTGCAGGGCGGACTGCTCATCGGCATCGTGGCCACTACCGTGCTGGCGGCCGTCGTCGAAGCGGTCCTCCACATCGGCCCGGGCGGCAAGGACAACCCCGGCGGCTGGCACCTGAACACGCCGGTCCTTGCAGGCCAGCTCGTGTCCGCCCCGGACCTGGGCCTGGTAGGCCAGTTCGACCTCTTCGGTGCGTTCGGCAGGATCGGCGCGCTCGCCGCCACCATGCTCGTCTTCACCCTGGTGTTCACTAACTTCTTCGACGCCATGGGCACCATGACGGGACTTGCCAAGAGCGCCGGCGTGGCCCATAAGGACGGCACCTTCCCGCGGCTCAAGTCTGCCTTCATCGTCGAAGGTGTCGGGGCTGTCGCCGGAGGCGCCACGTCCGGATCCTCCAACACCGTGTACATCGACTCTGCGGCAGGCATCGGGGAGGGCGCGAGGACGGGACTGGCCTCAGTGGTCACCGGAGTCCTGTTCCTCGGATCCATGTTCCTCACCCCGCTCACCAGCGTCGTGCCGCTCGAAGTGGCCGCCGCCGCCCTCGTGGTGGTTGGCGCGATGATGATGGCGCAGATACGGGAGATCAAATTCACCCGGTTTGCTGTGGCCCTGCCGGCCTTCCTGACCATCGTGACCATGCCGCTGACCTACTCGATCGCCAACGGCATCGGCGTCGGCTTCGTGTCCTGGGCAGTGATCGGGGCGGCGTCCGGCAAGGCGAAGAAGATCCACCCGCTCATGTGGGTGGTCACCGCGGGCTTCCTGGTCTACTTCGCCCGCGGACCGGTCAGCGCCCTGCTCGGCGCGTAAGACGCCTCGCCCCTGGACCAATTCAGCGCGCAGACAGTGCAGGCTGCAGTCGCGGCCTCAAGACCGGACCGGGACAGGCAGATGGGGCCTGTCCCGGTCCACACAACCCCAGCAACCACCGCGGTCAAGTCCCAGCCCGCGCCACCTCCGCCGGAGCTTTCGCCGGCCATCGATAGGAACGAGAATATGGAAACCACCGCAGCCCAGGAAAAGGGAGTGCAGCCATGCTGGAGCTAATGCCGTCCCTTGCCGGCTGGCCGCCGGCGGCCGCCGGGCAACGCTGCGCCGTTGCCACGGTCGTGGGCACCAGCGGTTCTGTCCCGCGCCCGATGGGAACCTCGATGGTGGTCTCCGAAACCGGTGCCATCCTTGGCAGCCTCTCCGGCGGCTGCGTGGAGGGGGCCGTCGTCGAAGCCGCCCTGGAAGCAATGCGCGACGGCGGCGCCCGGCTTGAGCAGTTTGGCTACAGTGCCGCTGACGCCTTCGCCGCCGGGCTCACCTGCGGTGGTGAACTCGAGGTCCACATCGAACCCCTCGATGCGTTCCTCGGGACCTATAGCGAGTGGCTGCGCCAGGCTCCCGGGAGCCCGGTGGCACTCATCCGCAGGGTGGACCCGAACGGGAGCGGCGCCGTCGTGATCCCCGATCCCGCCACCTTCCGCGCGTCCGAGTCAGCCGCCCTGGCCGCCCTCCTTGGCATGCACGGGAGCGGGGGTGCCTCGCTGCACGGGAGCGGGGGTACCTCGCGCCGCAACACGAGTGACGGAGCGTCAGCAGCAGCCCTGGCGGCAGCCGGTGCCCAGCTCGAACCGCTGCTGCGGGGCGGGCGCACCGGGCTTGTCCGGCTCGCCCCCACCGGAGGCTGCTTCGCGGGCGGGTCCGGACGGACCGGGACACCAGCGCCGGAGGACGCAGGGATCGAGCAGCCCGAGCCTGTCGCGCTCCTCGTCGAAAGCCGTCTGCCGCCGCCGCGGATGATGCTGGTCGGCGCCAACGACTTCGGTGCCGCCCTGGTGCCGGCGGCGAAACTGCTCGGGTACCGGGTGACCCTTGTCGATGCGCGTCCCGCGTTTGCCGCCCAGTCGCGATTTGAGAGCGCGGACGACGTTGTCACAGACTGGCCGCACCGCTACCTGGCGGCCGAGGCAGCTGCCGGAAGGATCGACTCCCGCACGGCCGTTTGCGTCCTCACGCACGATCCCAAGTTCGACATTCCGCTGCTGCAGAAGGCGCTTGCCCTGGACGTGGCGTTCGTCGGAGCGATGGGCTCGAGGCGCAGCCACCGCCAGCGGGTGGACGAACTGCTGGCCGCGGGCGTTGCACCCGAACGGCTGGGCCGCCTCCATTCCCCGATCGGACTCGACCTCGGAGCCGTCACCCCGGCGGAGGTGGCCGTGTCCATCACGGCCGAGCTGATCGCAGCCAGCAGCGGTGTCAGCACCTGCGTGCCCCTGCGGGACGGCGCCGGCCCCATCCACCGCCCCTCCAGAGACTTCTCCGCAAACACCTCTACAGAAAACCGGGGGACGCCATGGACATGAACACCATAGAAGCCGTGGTCCGCACCACGGATCCGGCCGAGTGGCGCGCCGGCGACGCCTGGCTCGCCGGCGGCACCGTCCTCTTCTCATACGGCAGTTACGCCTTCGGCCCCGAGCCGCTCCGGCGGCTGCTGGACCTTGGCTCGGCGGACTGGCCAGCCATCGAGGTGACCGACGGAGGAATCGAACTGGCCGCAACCTGTACGGTCGCGGAACTTTACGCTCTTCCGGACTCGCCCCAACTAGCGGGCCGAGCCGATCAGTGGCCCGCGCTTGACCTCATCCGCCCCTGCTGCGATTCCTTCGTGGCCTCCTTCAAGGTGTGGAACATGTCCACGGTGGGCGGCAACCTCTGCACGTCCCTGCCGGCCGGGCCCATGATTTCGCTCTGCGCCGGACTTGACGGGAAGGCCACTATCCTCGGCATGGGCGGCATCAGCCGCGAGCTGCCCGTCGCCGATTTCATCACCGGGGACGGGCAGAACACCCTGGCGCCGGGTGAGCTGCTCCGCAGCATCCGGCTCCCGGCCGCGGCGCTGTCCGAGCGGGTGGCGTTCCGCCGCCTCTCGCTGAGCAACCTCGGACGTTCCGGGGTGTTGCTCATTGGAAGGCTCGACGCCGGACTGCAGCTGACGCTCACGGTCACCGCCGCAACGAAGCGGCCCGTGCAGCTCCGCTTCGGCCGTGTGCCGGACACTGCCGCACTCAGGCAGGGCCTGGACGAAGCCATTCCGGACACCCTCTACCACGACGACATCCACGGCCTGCCCGCCTGGCGCCGTGACATGACCTATCGGCTCGCGGAGGAGATCCGCGGGGAACTCGCGGCGCCGGATGGCGTCCTGCCCCTGCCGGACAACGCACTGCCGGTCAGCGGCGACTTCTGGCCGCCGGAACGCCACGCCGCCCGCAGCACCCCGACCACTCCGAAGAAAGACACCGGAGCATGACCATCGACATCAACGGCGTACCTGCCGCAGCAGAACCCCGCCCGGGCCAGTGCCTGCGCACCTTCCTGCGGGAACAGGGAAACCTGGGAGTGAAGAAGGGCTGCGACGGCGGCGACTGCGGAGCCTGCACGGTGCACGTGGACGGCACCCCCGTCCACAGCTGCATCTACCCGGCTGTGCGTGCCGAGGGACATCAGGTCACCACCATCGAGGGACTGGCAGGTGGTGCCGGGCCGCATCCCATGCAGCAGCAATTCCTGGACCGGCAGGGCTTCCAATGCGGCTTCTGCACGGCGGGCATGGTCATGACCGCTGCGACCTTCGACGAGGCCCAAAAGCAGACCCTGCCCCGGAACCTCAAAGGCAATCTCTGCCGCTGCACCGGCTACCGCGCCATCGGGGACGCCATCTGCGGGCACGAGGGGCACCCGGACCCGCACGGCCAAGGGTCCGGCATGGCAGGGGAAAGCCAGCCCCAACCCAGCCCCGGGCAGCTCGGCGACGACGTGCCGGCTCCCGCGGGCCGCGCAGTGGTCACCGGCAAGGCCCGCTATACCCTGGACGTGCCGGCGGAGGACCTTCCGGGTTTGCTGCATATGAAGTTGCTGAGGTCTCCGCACCCGCACGCCCGGGTGGTCTCCGTCGACAGGACCGGCGCACTGAATGTGCCTGGCGTCGTTGCCGTCTTCACATCCCAGGATGCGCCGGACCAGCTGTTTTCCACCGCCCAGCACGAGCTCTACACCGATGATCCCGACGACACCCGGCTGCTGGACGACGTGGTGAGGTTCCGCGGCCAGCGCGTCGCCGCCGTCGTGGCTGAATCGGTGGGGGCCGCAGAAGCAGGCGTCCGTGCACTCCAGGTGCAGTACCAGGAACTCCCGGCCGTGTTCACGCCCCAGCAGGCCCTTCTTCCCGGAGCGCCGGCGATCCACGGGGACAAGGACAGCGCCACCGCAAGGATCAGCCGGCCGAAGGACAACGTGGTGGCTGAACTGCACTCCGAACTCGGCAGCGTGCAGGACGGCTTCGCCGAGGCCGACTTCATCCACGAACAGATTTACCGGACGCAGCGCGTGCAGCACGTGGCGCTCGAGACGCACTCGTCCATAGCTTCTGTGGACGAGGCGGGCAGGCTGCAGATCCGCACCTCGAGCCAGGTCCCGTTCCTGGTCCGGCGCACCCTGTGCCGGCTGTTCGGGCTGCCCGAGAAGCAGGTCCACGTCGTGGCGGGCCGGGTAGGGGGCGGCTTCGGCGGCAAGCAGGAGGTGCTCACCGAGGACATCGCAGCGCTCGCAGCACTCACCCTGAAGCGGCCGGTGCAGCTCGAGTTCACCCGCACGGAACAGTTCACGGCCACCACGACCCGGCACCCGTTCACCATCAAACTCAAGGCCGGAGCCAGCAGGGACGGCCGGCTCACAGCCCTCGAGCTGGACGTGCTGACAAACGCCGGCGCCTACGGAAACCATTCCCCGGGCGTGATGTTCCATGGCTGCGGCGAATCGCTGGCCGTGTACAAGTGCGCCAACAAGAAGGTTGATGCCCAGGCGGTCTACACCAACACTGTTCCCTCCGGCGCCTTCCGCGGCTACGGGTTGAGCCAGATGATCTTCGCCATCGAATCCGGAATTGACGAGCTGGCGGCAGGCATCGGGATGGACCCCCTGGAATTCCGCCGCCGCAACATGGTCCGTGAGGGCGACGATATGCTCTCCACCCACTCCGAGCCTGAGGAGGACGTCCTCTACGGCAGCTACGGGCTGGATGAGTGCACGCGCCTGGTGCAGGACGCGCTGGAGAGGGGCCGCGAACGGTACCGCGCCGCCGGGCTGGAGGACGGTGGACTGATGGGACCGGATTGGGTTATCGGGGAAGGCACCGCCCTGTCAATGATCGACACCGTCCCGCCGCGGGGGCACTTCGCCCACTCGAAACTCCGGCTCCTGCCCGACGGTACCTACGCGGCCGACGTTGGAACTGCCGAATTCGGCAACGGCACCACCACGGTGCACGCCCAGCTTGCGGCCACGGCGCTGTCCACGGATGCCGGGCGGGTCGCGGTACGGCAGTCGGACACGGACCTGATCGAACACGATACCGGCGCTTTTGGCTCGTCCGGGACGGTGGTCGCCGGCAAGGCGACGCTCGCCGCCGCCGAGGAGCTCGCAGTGCGGATCCGTGCCTTTGCCGCGGGCGTCCGCCAGGTCCAGTCCTCGGGCTGCGTGCTCGACGGCGACGCCGTGGTCTGCGAGGGAAGCCGCGTGCCGCTGACGGAACTGGCGCACCAGGCTGCGGAAGCCGGCGTCGAACTCGTTGCTGAGGGCCGCTGGGGCGGCACGCCCAGGTCCATTGCGTTCAACGTGCACGGTTTCCGGGTGGCCGTCAACACCGGCACTGGAGAGCTGCGGATCCTGCAGAGCGTGCAGGCGGCGGACGCAGGCGTGGTGGTCAACCCGCGGCAGTGCCGCGGCCAGATCGAGGGCGGGATAGCGCAGGCGCTGGGCGCCGCCCTGTACGAGGAGGTCAGGGTGGACGACGGCGGCCGGGTCACCACAGACATCCTGCGCCAGTACCACATCCCGTCGTTCGCGGACGTGCCGCGCAGTGAGGTGTACTTCGCCGAAACGAACGACTCGCTGGGCCCGCTGGGGGCCAAGTCGATGAGCGAAAGCCCGTTCAATCCGGTGGCACCGGCCCTGGCGAATGCCATCCGGAATGCCACGGGCGTGCGGTTTGCCGAGCTTCCCATCGCGCGGGACAAAATCTACCTGGGCCTGAAGGAGGCCGGCCTCGTCCCCGCAATGAATCAGTCAGAACGCGCGTCAACTGAGCCCGTGCAGGCCCGGCAACATATAGTCGGAGGATGGAACAGCGCACTTTAGGCAAGACCGGACGGGATGTTTCCGTCGTCGGACTCGGAACATGGCAGCTCGGCGCGGACTGGGGAAACGTCGATCCCGCACAGGCCCGGGCGGTCCTGGCTGCGTCCGCAGAGGCTGGTGTGACGTTCTTCGACACCGCTGACGTTTACGGGGACGGGCGCAGCGAGCAGGCCATCGGCGCATTCCTGGCCGACAACCCCGATCTGGATATCACCGTGGCCACGAAGATGGGCCGCAGGACGGACCAGAAGCCGGAGAACTACAGCCTCGCCAACTTCCGGCAGTGGGTAGACCGCTCCCGCCGGAACCTCCGCACCGATTCCCTGGACCTCGTCCAGCTGCACTGCCCGCCCACCGCGGTCTACAGCAACGCCGAAGTCTATGACGCTCTGGACACCCTCGTCTCCGAGGGAGCGATTCGGAACTACGGCGTCAGCGTCGAACGCACCGACGAGGCCCTGGAAGCCATCCGCCATGAGGGCACCGCGTCCGTGCAGATCATCCTCAACGCCTTCCGGCTCAAGCCGCTGGATGCGGTGCTCCCGGCGGCCAAGGCCGCCGGCGTGGGAATCATCGCCCG
The DNA here is from genome assembly GCF_054130535.1 of Arthrobacter sp. D1-17. Classification (NCBI taxonomy): domain Bacteria; kingdom Bacillati; phylum Actinomycetota; class Actinomycetes; order Micrococcales; family Micrococcaceae; genus Arthrobacter; species Arthrobacter sp. D1-17. Next base: position 753,183 of record NZ_CP096382.1, read on the forward strand.
GGTGCCGTTGGCCTCGGGGCTGCTGTCCGGCAAATACAGCAAGGAGACGTCGTTCCCGGAGAGCGACCACCGGAACTACAACCGCACCGGCGGCTCCTTCGACGTCGGCGAAACCTTCTCCGGCGTGGATTATGAACTCGGACTGAAGGCCGTGGCTGAATTCGAGCAGCTGGTGCCGGAAGGAGCCACCACTGCCCAGGCCGCCATCGCCTGGATCATCGCCCAGGAGGGCGTCACTTCGGTGATTCCGGGTGCCCGGAACGTGGAGCAGGCCCGGGCCAACGCCGCGGCTGCCGGGGTCCAGCTTGGCGCGGAGTTCGACGAGGGTGTGCGCTGGATCTACGACCACTACTTCCGCGAGGCCATCCACCCCCGCTGGTGACCTATGCCGTCGTCGTCCTTCCATGCCTTTGTTGACCGGCTCGCCGCCGTGGAAACCCCGCCCGGGTGCAATAACTTTTTTGACCACTCGGTTCCCGCGAATGAGCTGCGCCGGAACAACCTGACGGCTTATTTCGGGGAAATGCTGCAAAGGGCACCGACGCTGCTGCTGGTGGGGGAGGCTCCGGGTTTCCGGGGCATGAGGATCACGGGCGTTCCCTTTACCAACCGCACCATGTTCCAGGGGCCCGCCAACCATTTCGGGCTGTTCGGGGCCGGGAAGGGATATGTGCTGCCGCCGGAGGCCGCGGGCGTCGCTGCGGAGCCGACGGCGACCGTTATGTGGGAGGTCCTGGCCGAGCTCAATGTTCTGCCCGTGCTGTGGAGCGCTTGCCCGTGGCACACCCACGTGCCGGGACAGCCGCTGTCCAACCGCACGCCAACATCCGCGGAGGCAGCTTTGGGAATCCCGTTCTGGCAGGACCTGATCCGGCTGTTTCCCATCGAAGCCGTGGTGGCAGTGGGCAACATCGCCCACCAGAGCCTTCGCCGCAGCGGTGTCGACGTACCGAAAATCAGGCATCCCGCCCATGGCGGACGGGCCCGCTTCAAAGAGGGGCTGCAGGAACTGCTCGCCGCGGGCATGCTGCAGCAGCTGCGGTGGCGGTGCAACTAGTCCAGCAGGTGCAGCTGGTCCGGGGTGTCGAGGTCTTCCCCGCCTGACTGGCCCGAGCCCGGTGCAGGGCTGCAGTCCACCAGGTCGATCAGCTCGGGGTGGGCGTGCAGGAAAAGCCGGGCACCGGCGTCGCCTGTTGCGGAGGCCGCGGCTTCGGCGCGCAGCGTCACATCCAGCAGCAGGGGATGCCCGCGCAGCAGTTCGCCTCGCCCTGCAGCATCGGAGCCGTTCCGGTAGGCGGCGGCCGTGACCCGGCCGTGCCTGTGCGCCTTCAGCAGGCGTCCGACGGTTTCCGGTGTGAGCCCCGGCTGGTCTACGAGGGCCACGAGCACATGGTCCTGAGGGCGCGCGGTGCTGAGCCCCAACGTGAACGAGCTGCCCATGCCGGTCTGCCAGGCAGGGTTCTCCACCAGGATGTGCCGCTGCAGCCCGGGTATTTTCCGCACCGACTCCGCCCCGGCCCCGAGGACCACCACGACTTCCCGGCAGCCGCCGTCGAGCAGGACGTCTGCCAGCACTTCAACGAGGGTGCGGCCCCGGAACGGCAGAAGCGCCTTCGGTCCGCGCCCCAGCCTCGTGCCGGCACCCGCGGCGAGGAGGACAGCGGTGGTATCGGCAGTGGCGCCGCCCAGGGGGCCGAACGGAGCCGGAAGGCGCGTCATGTTCTCCACCTTAGGACCGCCTTCCGTTTCGGCAGCAAAGACTACTGGCTGGTAGGGGTGGTTACTCCAGTTAGTGGTCGCTAACCTCGTAAATGTCGTGTTGGCAATTGGGGGCTACAGGCGGCTGCAAGGGCGCAGCCGGCAGAAGGAGCGCAGATGGCAGGCACATTCGAAATAGTAAGCGCGGGACAGGGATCGTTCCGCTTCCGGCTCAAGGCGGACGACGGCACTCTGGTAGCCGTCTCACCGAGTTTCCCGAGCATCAAAGCGGTCGTGGCGGGCATCACCGCCGTCCGTGAAAGCGCCGCTACCGGTTTTGTGGTGGACCGGAGATCCCTCACGGCAAGCTGAAAACAGCCGCCCGCTCATCATCTGAACGACGACGGCGGCCCTCACCAAAGGTGGGGGCCGCCGTCGTGTGCGTTATCCGGGCCTGTTAGGCGTCCCCGCCTGCTCCGCCGGTGGTGCCCGCATTGACATCAAGGAGTTTGTAGCGGTCCAGGGCGTACGACGGCGCGCCCGCCTCGACCTCGCCGTTTGCGGCGAGCAGTTGCAGGGTTTTCGTGACGATGGAGTGGGTGTCGTTTTTGAAGAACCGGCGGGCTGCTGCGCGGGTGTCGGAGAAGCCGAAGCCGTCGGCGCCGAGGGAGGCGAAGTGGTTCGGGATGAACTGGCGGATCTGGTCCGGGACGGCTTTCATGTAGTCCGAGACGGCGATGACCGGTCCGGTGGCTCCGGCGAGCTGTTGCGCCACGAAGGGCACGCGGGCTTGTTCGCCGGGGTTCAGGAACGCTTCTTCCTCGGCGGCCAGGCCGTCGCGGCGCAGTTCGTTCCAGGACGTCACGGACCAGACGTCGGCCGAGACGCCCCAGTCCTGGGCGAGGATCCGTTGGGCTTCCAGGGCCCAGGGGACGGAGACGCCGGAGGCCAGGATCTGGCTCTTGGGTCCTTCGGCGGTTGAGGCGGAGAGCTTGTAGATGCCTTTCAGGACGCCGTTGACGTCGAGGTTTTCGGGTTCGGCGGGCTGGGTGATGGGTTCGTTGTAGACGGTGATGTAGTACATCAGGTTCCGGTCCGCGTCTTTCCCGTCGGGGCCGGGGGCGGCGGAGGGTCCGTACATGCGTTCGATGCCGTCGCGGACGATGTGGCCCATTTCGTAGCCGTAGGCGGGGTCGTAGGTGACCACGGCGGGGTTGGTGGAGGCCAGGATGGGGGAGTGCCCGTCGGCGTGCTGCAGGCCTTCGCCGGTGAGGGTGGTCCGTCCTGCGGTGGCGCCGATGATGAAGCCGCGGGTCATTTGGTCCGCTGCTGCCCAGAAGGCGTCCCCGGTGCGCTGGAAGCCGAACATGGAGTAGAAGACGTAGACCGGGATCAGCGGCACCCCGTGGGTGGCGTAGGCGGTGCCGGCGGCGGTGAACGCCGCGACGGCGCCGGCTTCGTTGATGCCGGGGTGGATCAGCTGGCCCTGGGCGGATTCCTTGTAGGCCAGGACCAGGTCCCGGTCCACCGAGAGGTAGTTCTGGCCCTTGGGGTTGTAGATCTTCGCGGTGGGGAAGAACGCGTCCATCCCGAAGGTGCGGGCCTCGTCCGGGATGATCGGGGCGATGTGCTTGCCGAAGTCCTTATCCCGCATCAGGTCCTTCAGCAGCCGCACGAACGCCATGGTCGTGGCGGCCTGCTGCTTGCCCGAGCCGCGCTTGGCGACCTCGAAGGACTTCGGATCGGGCAGTGTGATGTCCGCGTGCTTGGCACGGCGCTCCGGGACGGCTCCGCCGAGCGCGGCGCGGCGTTCGAGCAGGTACCGGATTTCGGGGGCGTCGGTGCCGGGGTGGAAGTACGGCGGCCGGTACGGGTCCTGCTCGAGCTGGTCGTCGGTGACCGGGATCCGCAGATGGTCGCGGAACTTTTTCAGGTCATCGAGGGTGAGTTTCTTCATCTGGTGGGTCGCGTTGCGGCCCTCGAAGTGCGGGCCCAGGCCGTAGCCCTTGACCGTTTTGGCCAGGATCACGGTGGGCTTGCCCTTGAACTCCGTCGCTGCCTTGTACGCGGCGTAGACCTTGCGGTAGTCGTGGCCGCCGCGCTTGAGGTTCCAGATCTGGTCATCGGAGAGGTCCGCGACCATGTCCTTGGTCTGCGGGGTCTTGCCGAAGAAGTGCTCGCGGACGAACCCGCCGGACTCGGCCTTGTAGGTCTGGTAATCCCCGTCGGGGGTTTCGTTCATGATCTTCACCAGCGACCCGTCGGAGTCCCTGGCGAGCAGCTCATCCCATTCCCGGCCCCAGACGACCTTGATCACGTTCCAGCCCGCGCCGCGGAAGAACGCCTCCAGTTCCTGCATGATCTTGCCGTTGCCGCGCACCGGCCCGTCCAGGCGCTGAAGGTTGCAGTTGATCACGAAGTTCAGGTTGTCCAGGTTCTCGTTCGCGGCGAGCTGGAGCAGGCCGCGGGACTCGGGCTCGTCCATTTCCCCGTCACCCAAAAACGCCCAGACCTGCTGGTCAGACGTGTCTTTCAGGCCCCGGTTGTGCAGGTACCGGTTGGACTGGGCCTGGTAGATCGCGTTCATCGGACCGATGCCCATCGAGACCGTCGGGAACTCCCAGAACTCCGGCATCAACCTTGGGTGCGGGTACGAGGACAGGGCATGCCCGGCCCGGGACTTCTCCTGCCGGAACCCGTCCAGGTCCTGCTCGGTCAGCCGGCCCTCCATAAACGCCCTGGCATACATCCCCGGGGACGCGTGGCCCTGGAAGAAGACCTGGTCCCCGCCGCCGGGGGCGTCCTTACCGCGGAAGAAATGGTTAAACCCGACCTCGTACAGCGTCGCCGCGCCCGCGTACGTGGAAATGTGCCCGCCAACACCAATATCCGGCCGCTGCGCCCGGTGCACCATCACCGCCGCGTTCCACCGCATATACGCCCGGTACCGGCGCTCGAACTCCTCGTTACCCGGGAACTCCGCCTCCTGGTCCGCCGGGATCGTGTTCACATAATCCGTCGTGGTCACCATCGGAACCCCGACGCTCTGCGCCCCGGCACGCTGCAGGAGACTGCGCATGATGTATTGGGCACGCTCCGTGCCCTGTTCCCTGATCAACGAATCCAGCGACTCAACCCACTCGGCAGTCTCTTCCGGATCACGATCAGGCAGCTGGTTAGTCAACCCGCTAAGGATATGGGAGGTATCTTCTCCTGCAGCCACGGCAGCCTCGTTTCATCTTTGAATGGTGGGGCTTTTGTTTTCGTATTGTGAGAAAACATTATTGCTCTATGAGATTAGGCAGTGCTCCGCCGAACGGTCAAGGCGGCCGCTCGGCCAGAGCTCCACACTCTCGCAATTTTCCTTTTGTGACTGCGGCGGCATTGGAGCGCCCTTGACCGAACGTGACGAGGGTCATAAAGTTATTTCACTCTTCAAAACCAAAGTTCCACATTGCGGAACCCGGATTGGCGGAAGCCTGACTTCCGCGCCACCTCCCCATCACCCCTAGAACTGGAGATCCAGATGCAGACGACCCCATCAGTCGGCGTCGAGACGGCTCCCGCCCCGACAGCGTTGTCGGGCCAGCCGGTCCACCCTGCCACGGGCATTGATGCCCTCTGCGAAACAGCAAGCGCCGCGTCCGGGCTCACCATCAGCCCCAGCCTGTACAACATAGACCTTGCCCCGACGAAGCGGGAAGGCCGCCGCTGGACCGGCTACAGCATCTTCACGCTGTGGGCCAACGACGTCCACAGCCTTGGAAACTACGCCTTTGCCATCGGACTTTTTGCCCTCGGGCTCGGCGGCTGGCAGATTCTGCTGGCCCTCGGAGTAGGCGCGGTCCTGCTCTTCGCCCTGCTGAGCTTCTCAGGCTTCATGGGCGTTAAGACCGGTGTGCCGTTCCCGGTGATGAGCCGGATCAGCTTCGGGATCAGGGGCGCGCAGATTGCCAGCCTTCTCCGCGGGGCAGTGGCCGTGGCCTGGTTCGGCATCCAGACGTACCTCGCCTCCGTGGTGCTTCGCGTCATGCTTGTGGCCATGGTTCCTTCCCTGCAGGCTCTGGACTCCAACTCTATCCTCGGGCTGTCCACCCTGGGCTGGGCCGCTTTCGTGCTCCTCTGGGTTGTCCAGCTGGTCATCGTCAGCTTCGGCATGGAGATGATCCGCAAGTACGAGGCCTTCGCCGGCCCCGTCATCCTCGTGACCATGGCCGCCATCGCGGTATGGATCTTCGCCGAAGCCGGCGGCTCCATCGCATGGGCGCCGGACAACGCGCTTGAGGGTGCAGACATGTGGCGCACCATCTTCGCCGGCGGTGCACTCTGGGTCTCCATTTACGGAACCTTCGTCCTGAACTTCTGCGACTTCACCCGCTCGGCTGTTTCCAAGAAGGCAGTGGTGCGCGGCAACTTCTGGGGCATCCCCATCAACATGCTCCTCTTCGGCGCCATCGTCGTCGTCATGGCGGGCGGACAGTTCAAGATCAACGGGACAGTCATCGAGAGCCCGTCAGATATTGTCCAGACGATCCCGAACACCCTCTTCCTTGTCCTGGCCTGCCTCGCCCTGCTCATCCTGACCATCGCCGTCAACCTGATGGCCAACTTCGTGGCTCCCGTCTACGCCCTGACCAACCTCTTCCCGAAGCACCTGAACTTCCGCAAGGCGGCTTGGGTCAGCGGCACCATCGGACTCATCATCCTGCCGTGGAACATGTACAACAATCCGCTCGTTATCGTGTACTTCCTGGGTGGCCTCGGGGCGTTGCTCGGCCCATTGTTCGGCGTTGTCATGGCCGACTACTGGCTGCTGCGCCGCGGCCGGATCAACGTGCCCGAGCTCTACACGGATGAACCCTCCGGAGCCTACTACTACAGGAAGGGCTTCAATCCGCGGGCGATCGCCGCTATGGTGCCGGCTGCCGCCGTCGCGCTCCTGATCGCCTTCGTGCCGGCGCTCGCTGCAGCGGCTCCCTTCGCCTGGTTCTTCGCAGCCGGCATCGCAGCGGTGGTCTACTTCGTTATTGGAGACCGCTCACAACGCCTCGAGGACGTCGACGGTGAAGCCATTGCTGTGGCGAGCACCCACTAAGAGCAGCCCAGCAATCTGACTCGCGGTTGTTGTCGTTCTGAACCTTGAAAACGACAACAACTGCGCGTCAGTTGGGCAACCGGACCTTTCCCTGTACAGCAGAAAGAAAGACACCATGCGCATCCTTGTCGCCAACGTCAACACCACCCAGTCCATGACAGATTCCATCGCCGCCCAGGCCAGGAGCATCGCAGCCCCCGGAACCGAAATCATCGGCGTCACCCCGCGCTTCGGTGCGGACTCCTGTGAGGGCAATTTCGACAGCTATCTGGCGGCAATCGCCGTCATGGACCGCGTGGTGAATTACCCGGAGCCCTTCGACGCCGTCATCCAGGCGGGGTACGGGGAGCATGGCCGGGAAGGACTCCAGGAACTGCTGGATGTACCGGTGGTTGACATCACCGAGGCCGCGGCAAGCACGGCCATGTTCCTCGGACACAAGTACTCCGTGGTCACCACGCTGGACCGTGCCGTCCCGCTGATCGAGGACCGGCTGAAGTTGGCCGGCCTCGAGGCCAGGTGCGCATCGGTGCGGGCCAGCGGCATGGCGGTGCTGGAACTGGAGGAGGAGCCGGAGCGGGCCGTGGAAGCCATCATCGAGCAGGCGCTCCTGGCGGTCCGCGACGATAAGGCCGAGGTCATCGTGCTGGGTTGCGGCGGCATGGCCGGCCTGGACGAGGAGATCCGCCGCCGCGCCGGGGTTCCCGTGGTCGACGGCGTCGCTTCGGCCGTGACCATCGCCGAATCGCTCGTCAGGATGCGGCTCTCCACCTCGAAGGTCCGCACGTATGCACCGCCGCGGCCCAAGACCGTCATAGGCTGGCCCATGACGGGCGCGGACGTGCCCGCAGCCCAGTAAGCGCGCCGCCCCGCGGGCGGGAACAACAACGCGCAAGCAACAAACAGGAGTAACGCATGGCCGCAACGCGCCCCGCTGATGAACAGCCCGATGGACAACAGTCCGGACGCATCGCCGTCGTCACCGGGGTCGGCTCCGGCATCGGCAGGGCGGTGGCACGGCAAATGCTGGCGGAAGGGTACCGGGTGGCTCTCGCCGGGCGGCGGGAGGCGCAGCTGTTGGAAACGGCTGACGGCCACCCGGGCGCGTTGGCTGTGCCCTGCGACGTGACCCGGCCTGACGACGTCGAGCGCCTCTTCGCCAGGGTCCTCGAACAGTGGGGGAGAGTCGACGTCCTGTTCAACAACGCGGGTGTGTTCGGTCCGGCGGCCTCTGTGGACGAGATCAGTCTCGGCGACTGGGAGGCTACCGTGGCTGTGAACCTGACAGGCTCGATGCTCTGCGCCGGGGCTGCCGTCCGGGCCATGAAAGCTCAGCAGCCTCAGGGCGGGCGCATCATCAACAACGGGTCCATCTCGGCGCACTCGCCGCGGCCCCGGACCGTGGCCTATGCCGTCACCAAGCACGCCATGACCGGGCTGACCAAGAGCATCGAGCTCGACGGCCGCGCCTTCGGCATCACGTGCGGCCAGATCGACATCGGCAACACCGCCACAGAAATCATGGACACCATCGGGGTGGGCTCCGGGGCACTCCAGGCCGACGGCACACGCAAGGTCGAGCCCATGTTTCCGGTGGAGGATGCCGCCCGGGCGGTGCTCATGATGGCAGGAATGCCATCATCTGCCAGCGTGGGCTCGGTCGTCATCACGGCTGCCGGCATGCCTTTCATCGGCCGCGGCTGACCCTGCCTCTTGGAGCTTTTGTACGAACAAAGAGCGTGAACAGGTCTGAACCGGGATTATTTGTGCAGAAACTCCGTGACGGGGTGCCTTCTGTGGATAACATCCATTGCCTCCGTGGGCGCAGTTCCGGGCCCGATTGTGTCGGACCCGTGACCACGATCCTTGAACCCTGTTCCATGAGGCAAGAAAAACGGACCGCACTACCAGGGGCCTGGCCGGTTTCTGCACCTTTCCAGGCAAAGTGGCGGGCCGCTTCCGCGGCGGATGGGGATTGCCGGTCACCGGCTCAACATCCGCGAAGGCGACGTCGTTGAGCTGGAGAATTTGAGACTGACTTCGGTAGCCCGCCCATGGGTCGATGTCGGCTCGGTCTTGCCGCTCGTCGATCTTTGGCGTTGCAGGTGACGCGATTGTCAGCCATCCGAGAGCCGCGCGCGTCTGATGATGGACCACCGCTGGCCTCCCTGAATTCACGCCCAACTGCCGTGTGGATGACGTTCTGAACAGGCCTGTTCGGACGGATCCGGGGTGTCGCGGGTTCCGGACCTGAATCGAGTATGACGGCTGCATCATCTGACGCCGGAACAGCAGGCACTCGATGCCTGCCAAGACCAGCGCGTCAGGGACGCCGGCTGGCGGCAGGTCAGGATCAACAGGATCGACATGAGTCGTGGTCCCGCCGGGCTGGTTCCAAGGGTCAAACGGGCCCTGCGCCAGCAAGGCTGGCAGCGCTGAGAGGTTTGTGCAGCTGATGGGCGCCAGTTGGCCCTGACGGCACGCTAGTTGTGCCAAAGCTCTCACCGTCACCATCGCCACCTTGCTCAAGATTCCGCTTTGTGGAAATCCTTTTTTCTCTTGCGGAATAATGTGCGCGAGGTTACTTTTGAATTAGACCCCGACTTCCGGGGCTGTCCCCGATTGAATAGGTACAGATCAATGAAGATCCCAGATTCCTCGGCGCTGAAGGCGAGTTCGGCGCCGTCGAAGAAGAAGCCCCTGTACAGGTCGCTCTTCTTCCAAATTCTGATCGCCGTCGTGGCAGGTGTTCTCATAGGGCATTTCTGGCCGGATCTCGGCTCCCAGTTGAGGCCGCTCGGAGATGGCTTCATCAAACTGATCAAGATGATCATCGCGCCGCTGATTTTCCTGGTGATCGTGACGGGAATATCAGCCGTCGGCGACGTCAAAGCGGTCGGAAGGGTAGGAGTCAAGGCGCTGGTCTATTTCACGGCAGCCACGCTGTTCGCCCTGGTCTTCGGGCTGGTGGTCGGAAACCTCGTGCAGCCCGGTGCGGGATTGAACATCGATCCGGCAACCTTGTCACAGGCGGACCTGGATGCCAAGACCGGATCCGCTCCGCCTAAGGACGCTGCGTCATTCATTCTGGATGTCATCCCGGCCAGCATCATCGGAGCGTTTGCCAGCAACAGTCTCTTGCAGGTCCTCTTCTTCTCGGTCTTTTTCGGAGCCGCGATCGTAGTCATCGGCCGCGAGCGTTGCATGCCCGTCGTCAGCCTCATGGAAACCGTCCTCGAGCTCATCTTCAAGATCATGTCCTGGATCATGAAGGTGGCCCCTGTCGGTGCTTTCGGTGCCATGGCGTTCATCATCGGCCAGTACGGTCTGGACACGCTCGGTACCTATGCGATGCTGATCGCCGCCTGCTACGGTGCGGCAGTGGTCTTCATTGGACTGCTGTTCCTCGTCGCCTGGGGGTTCGCCCGGGTCCCGCTGTGGCAGTTCATGAAGTACACCCGCGAGGAGTTCCTTCTGGCCCTGGGCACGGCATCCACGGAGGCCGTCATGCCACGCATCATGACCAAGCTGACCAATGCCGGCTGCTCCCGCGCCACCACCGGACTGGTGGTTCCCACGGGCTATTCCTTCAACCTCGACGGCGCTGCGATCTACCTCTCGATCTCCCTGCTCTTCCTGGCTCAGGCATTCGGCCACAATCTTGACCTGGGCCAGCAGCTGGCTGCCCTCGGCGTCCTGCTGCTGACCTCCAAGGGCATGGCCGGTGTTCCAGGGTCCTCCTTCCTGGCACTCTCCGCCACGGCTGCAGCGCTGGGGATCTTCCCGGTGGCAGGTGTCGCCCTTCTGCTGGGCGCGGACCGGCTGATGGACTCCATGCGCGTGGTGGTCAACCTCCTCGGCAACTGCGTAGCTACCTTCGTCGTTTCCAAATGGGAGGGCCAGTTCGACCGCGGCGTCATGGTCCGGGCTTTCCAAGGCGAGATCACCAACCACGACTCGGCCATCATGCTCGGAGTCGAGGACGACTTCGAGGACCAGGAGCTTGAGCGGATCAGTGAAGGCGGCCAGCCCTCTCCGAAGTTCAGGGGCGGTCCCAACCCGGACGAGATTCCTGAATTCCAGATGACCAGGGCTGCTACGTCCACAGGAAGCTCTGCCGCCATCCACCACGAATAACTGCTGACACCATGAACGGCAAGCAGGATCCCGCCCGACACAGGGCGGGATCCTGCTTGGCTTGAGGCGGCAGGGAAAAATGCATTAGCGCTGAGAGTTTTTATGTACAGATCTTGCGCACGAATCCATGAAGAAGCCGCGTTATCTGTACAAAGACTGGAGTTAGAGGGGCAGCAGCGCGGAGAGGTCTGCGCGGAGACCGGAGGCGGCCACCCGTCCGGCGCCCACCGCGTCCGTCCAGCTCAGCCGGCCGGTCACCATCGCCAGCCAGGTGGCGGCGTCGCACTCGATGACGTTCGGGGGAGTGCCTCGCGTGTGGCGCGGCCCTTCCACGCACTGCGTCACGCCGAACGGCGGAACCCTGACCTCCACGGAATTGCCGGGCGCGCGGGCGGTGACCTCTTCGAGGGAGTACCTTACCGCCGTCGCGATCACGCTACGCGGAACGGGCAACGGAACGTCCGACGGCGGCTGGCCGGCTTCCCGCCACGTCTCCAGCGCCGCTTTGCCTTCGTCGATGTCAATTTTGCGCCGGGCCACTGCCATGGCCGCCTCCTTGGATGCTGCGGGGAACGCTGCTGGTTCAGGTCGGTACGGGGTGCTGCGGCACGTCAGTCGAGCAGTGCCGAGACCGCGTGGCCAAGCCGGATTTTGCCCACGGGCCGTCCGCCGCCAAGGACGGGCTCCACCACCTTTTCCAGCACGCTGGCGACTCCCGGGATGTCCACGGCGCCAGCAGCCGCAAGCAGGGTCAGACCTACGAGGGACGTGGCCCGCAGGTTGCCGTCCAGCACCTTCACAGCCACCGCGGCGCCCTGCGGTGTCGCCAGGACGAGCACACCCTCTGCGCCGATTTTGGCAATGATATCCAGCTCCTCCATCACGATGGTGTTGGCCTCGCCCTTGCCCTGGACTGCCCAAGGGTAGTCCAGCATGGATGTTGCGATGGTTGCTGCCCGCGCATTGGAGCTCTTGTCGCCGGGTGCCTTGGCCAGGCCCGAGTAGGCTCGGGCCAACCCCGTCAGCGAAATGGCCGCCACCGGTGCGCCGCAGCCGTCAATGCCGAGGTGGGCGATTTTCTCGTCCGAGTACTCCTCGATGACCGTGCGGATGCGCTGCTGCAGCGGGTGGTTCGGTTCGAGGTAGCTGTGGGTGTCCCAGCCGTTCTCCATACAGGCCCACAGGAAGGCGGCGTGTTTACCGGAGCAGTTGAACGCCAGCCGGGACTTGCCCTTCTCGGAACGCGTGAGCCACATGCGGGCGGTTTCATCCTGCGGCCACGCTTCAGGGCACAGCAGCTGGTCCTCCTTGACGCCTGCGGCCTTGAGCATGCCTTCGACGACGTCCATATGGTCCAGGGATCCGGTGTGGCTGGCGCAGGCAAGTGCCACCTGCGCGCCGCGGAGCGGAACCCCGGACTGCATGGAGGCCAACGCCTGCAGCGGTTTGAGCGTGGACCGGGCCAGAATCGGCGTGGTGATGTCGCCAAGCTCCGTGACTACAGTGCCGTCTCCTGCCAGGACCACCGCCGCTCCGATGTGCCGTGACTCGATGAAGCCGCTGCGTTCAACGACCGCGAGTTCGACGGCGGACTCCACAGTGAACGTGGCATGAGGGTTTACGGGCATGGCCCCAGTCTATGGGTCCTGGTTGGCATTCTTGCCGAACCGATCCGGCCTGCCGTCCGCCCGCTCCCGCTACTCGACGGTGACCATGACCGACTGCCAGCCGGAGGCGCCGTCGGGTACGGGATCGGCCCGCTTTTCGGTTTGCACCTCACCGGTGCCGTCCGTTGCGCGCACCTTGATGTAGTGCGGCCCGGGCTTGGCGTCCCATTCAAAGGACCATTGCCGCCAGGTCACTGCGGAGGTCTCCTCGGAGAGGGTCGCAGCCGCCCAGACGCCGCCGTCGATCTGTACCTCCACCTTCTCGATGCCGCGCGTCTGTGCCCACGCCGTGCCGCCTACCGCGACCCGTCCGGCGGGCACCACGGCGAAGGACTGAGGGACTTCCACCCGAGCCATGGTCTTAATCGGGCCCCGCTCGGACCATCCGCGCTGTGTCCAGTACGCCTTGCTGTCAGCGAAGCGGGTGACCTCGAGGTCCACCACCCATTTCGTGGCTGACACAAAGCCGTACAGTCCGGGAACCACCATTCGCACTGGGTAACCGTGCTCGAGCGGCAGCGGTTCCCCGTTCATGCCGATGGCCAGCATGGCATCGCGGCCGTCCTGAAGCACCTCCAACGGCGTCGAGGCACTGAATCCGTCGATTGAGGTCGAAAGGACCATGTCCGCACCGTCCTTGGGCCGTGCCCGGCGAAGGACTTCGCGAATGGGCAGTCCCAGCCACTTGGCGTTGCCGGCCAGGTTGCCGCCCACCGGATTGGAAACACAGGTGAGGGTCACATGGGCCTCGATCAGATCGGCGTCGAGCAGGTCTTGAAAGGTGAGACGGATTTCCTCTTCCACGAGTCCGTGCACGCGCAGTTCCCACTCATCGGCGTTAATTTCAGGGACGCTGAGGGCAGTATCGATCCGGTAGAACTCACCGTTGGGCGTCAGCCACGGCGTGACGCCGGGCGTCGCGGACTGCACTCCGGCGGGAATGCCCGGGGCAGGCTGGGCCGGGGCGGGGAGCCGCAGCGACGCACGGGCCTGGGCCACATTGCTGCGTGCTGTGCTCAGCAGCCGGCCGCCGGCGCCTACGATCCCGGCCCCTGCCGCAGCCAGGCCGGCGGCGGTGAAAAAAGCCCTCCTGGTAGTAACGGGACGTTCGGGCTCCTTCGCAGCGACACCGGCCGGAGCATCGGGAAAGTACTGGAGGCGCCACAGCCGGGTGACAAGCAGACGCAGGACAATCAGCCCGGCGATCGTTCCGGCGATGGAAGGCAGTGCGTCATGTGGCTCGACCCCGGCACGGGTCACCACGCTGGCCACAATCACGGCACCCATCAGCAGGACCCCGGCGGCCCCGAGCGGCCAGCTGCGGTACGCCACCACGCCCAGTACGCAGGCCAGCAGGGCAATGGTCAGGCCCATGCCCACGAAAAGCGCGGCCTTGTCCCCAGTGCCGAACGTGGCAATGGCAAAGTCCTTGAGCCACGGTGGCGTGAAATCGATGAAGGTGGAGCCGAGCGCAATCACAGGGGTGGCCCGCGCCGTAAAGAACGCCCCGATCAGTTCCGCAACGGAAAGAACGACGGCGGCGGCGGCCACCCCGGCCAGCGCCGCCAGAACGGAGGGCCCTCTGAATAACGTCAACAGCTTTTGCATGCCCTTGATTCGTAGCGGCGGGCCTGCGGGATTGTTTTTCCCGAAAGCTTCCCCGACGACTTAGCCCGACAGGCTTGGCTCAACAGGCTGGGAAGGCAGCATTGGCCGGCAGCACTGGCCGGCAGAGATACAGCACGCGACATAGCTTAGGAGCCGAGGCCTCCACAAAGTACGCTTGGAGACTGTGAAGGTACTCGTCATTGGCCCCGGCGGCCGCGAACACGCCATTGTCCGCTCCCTCCTTGCAGACCCCAACGTTTCCGAAGTCCACGCGGCTCCGGGTAATGCCGGCATCAGCAAGCTCGTCCCGACTCATGCCATCGACGGGAACGATCCGGATGCCGTAGCGGCGCTCGCCGCCCGTCTTGATGTGGACCTGGTGGTGGTGGGACCCGAGGCGCCGCTGGCCGCAGGGGTTTCCGACGCCGTCCGTGCCGTTGGCATTCCCGTCTTCGGGCCCAGCAAGGCAGCAGCCCAGCTGGAAGCGTCCAAGGCCTTCGCAAAGCAGATTATGGCCGAAGCCGGCGTACCTACGGCGATGGCGCTCGTTGCCGCCAACGCCGAGGAAGCCGCCGCCGCTTTGGACACCTTCGGTGCACCGTACGTGGTCAAGGACGACGGACTCGCCGCCGGCAAGGGCGTGGTGGTCACGAGCAACCGCGATGAGGCCCTGGCCCACGCGCAGAGCTGCTTCGACGCCGGCGGGACGGTAGTGGTCGAGGAATTCCTGGACGGCCCCGAGGTCTCCGTGTTCGTCCTCTGCGACGGCCGCAACACAGTTGCCCTGTCCCCGGCCCAGGACTTCAAGCGAATCTACGACAACGATGAGGGCCCCAACACCGGCGGCATGGGTGCCTACACGCCGCTGGAGTGGGCTCCCGAAGGCCTGGTCCAGGAAGTCATCGACCGCGTGGCCCAGCCCACCATCAGCGAGATGGCCCGCCGCGGAACCCCGTTCGTGGGTGTCCTGTTCGTCGGCCTGGCCCTGACCTCGCGCGGCACGCGCGTCATCGAATTCAACGTCCGCTTCGGCGACCCGGAGACCCAGGCCGTACTCGCCCGGCTCAAGACGCCCCTCGGTTCCCTGCTCCTGGCGGCGGCCAAGGGCGAACTGGACAAGGCGGAAGAGCTGCGCTGGTCCAAGGAGACCGCGGTCGCCGTCGTGGTGGCCTCCGAAAACTACCCGGACACCCCGCGCATGGGCGACCGGATCCGCGGACTGAAGAAGGCAGACGAACTCGAAGGCGTCCACGTGATCCATGCTGGAACCAAGCTCGACGATCAGGGCAAGGTGGTCTCCGCCGGCGGCCGCGTCCTCGCGGTGGTGGCGCTGGGGTCCGACCTCGTCGAAGCCAGGGAAAGGGCGTACGACGGCGTGGAGCTGATCCAGCTCGAAGGCGCCCAGTTCCGCCGCGACATCGCCGGAAAGGCAGCCCGCGGCGAAATCAGGCTGGCACCCGGCAACCCCTCCGCCCAGACAGTTCCCGCCCCGAAAGCGAAGGCATGACCATGGCAGAAGCAGTGAACACCGGCGGCGCTCCCAGCCGGGGACTGAACACCTCCGCGCTGGACCTGCCCGGCTGGAAGCACGTCTACTCGGGCAAGGTCCGCGACCTGTACGAACCCGCGGATGAGTCGGTCAACACGCAGTTCGGACAGGACTGCGTGCTCGTGGTGGCAAGCGACCGGATCAGCGCGTTCGACCACGTACTCAGCAGCGAAATCCCTGACAAGGGCCGCATTCTGACCCAGCTGAGCCTGTGGTGGTTCGACCAGCTGGACGTCGAGCACCATGTCCTGGCATCCTCCGTGGAGGAGGGCGTGCCCGCCGCTGTGGAAGGCCGCGCCATGATCTGCAAGAAACTGGAAATGTTCCCCGTGGAATGCATCGCCCGCGGTTACCTCACCGGTTCCGGCCTCGTGGAGTACCGGCAGTCCGGCACCGTGTGCAGCATTCCGCTGCCCGAGGGCCTGGTGGACGGTTCGCGCCTGGAGAAGGCTATCTTCACCCCCTCGGCCAAGGCAGAGGTCGGTGAGCACGACGAAAACATCACCTATGACGCTGTGGTGTCCATCGTCGGTGATGACATCGCCGCCCGCCTCAGCGAGCTGACCCTGGAGATCTACACCATGGCTGAAGAGGTAGCCCGCGAACGCGGCATCATCCTGGCCGACACCAAGGTGGAGTTTGGCTACGACGTGGTGAAGGGGACCATCGCCCTCGGCGACGAGGTCCTGACCCCGGACTCCTCGCGCTTCTGGGACGCCGCGACCTACAAGCCCGGGCAGGCCCAGCCCTCGTACGACAAGCAGTATGTGCGTGACTGGCTGACCTCTGCCGAGTCCGGCTGGGACAGGGCCTCAAATACCCCGCCGCCGGCGCTGCCTGCTGACGTCGTGGAGCGCACCCGTGCCCGCTATGTCGAGGCTTATGAAAAGCTCACCGGGCGCACCTTCGCCTGACCCGGGACGCCGTCTTTTCTAGCCCGCTTCGGCCGCCTCTGCCCGGCGCTGCGCGAGCCTGATCTCCAGCATGGCGTCCAGGGCCTGCTGCACACGGTCCTGGGCGCCGGCGGCGGTGAACTCCTTTTGGGCCTCCTGCAGGAGCGCCAGGGCTTCCTCCGATTCGCCGGCCGCCTTTAGTGACTTGCCCAGGAGCAGGGAGACCTCGCCGGCGGTGTGCTTGGCGAGGGCGGCGCGCTCTGCGTGGATTTCGCGGAGCTTTTGCACAGCAGCCACGATGTCACCGGTCAGATAGAGCCAGCGGGCGCGGATGAAAGCGACCTCGAGCTGGTCTGTCTTGTTGCCGCCAACGATGGACAGTGCGAGCTCGGCGCGTTCGATGGCGGACAGGGTCTCCGGCTCGACGATCCCGGAGGAGAGCCGGACGGCGGCCGAGGCCTTGTTGAAGCGCGCCCACAGGTCAATGTCATTGGCGGGGGACAGCAGCTTGGCTGCACGCTCGTGGTGCTTGATGCCTTCCGGATAGTCGTGCCGCAGGAACGCAACGTTGCCGATCACCCAGGCCACTTCGCCGGCAAGCTGGGATATGGAGTGCTCATCCATCTGGGCGTTCATTTCCTGGCAGTACTTCCAGGCCTCCTCAAGCCGCCCGCTTTCGGCGAGTGCGCCGATGAGGACGCGGAGCGCGCCGATGATCAGGGTGGAACCCTTGGGCAGCTTCGCGCACAGCTCCACGGCCTGCTGGGCGTGCCCGACGGCGGCTGTGAGATCGCCCTGTCCGTGGCAGAGCGCGGCGAGCATCTGCCGCGCACGCACTCCAAGACCAGCAGACTCGCTGGCCATGGGGTGCTCCAGCAGGTGCTCCATGATCTTCTGGCATTCCTTGAGCTGGCCCTGCTTCATGAGGCACTCAGCCTGCATGTACGTCATGTTCCACCAGGCGCTGGTGTTCTTACCCTCCAGTGCGATCCGCGCCGCCGTTGCCGCGTGCTCAGCCGCCAGCGGGTAATCGCGGAGGTCCCAGGCCTGCCGGGCATACAGGCCGGCCAGAACGTATTCGGCGTCGCTTACCGAGATGGGCTGGCTCCAGGCCTCAAGCGCTTTGGGTGCAAGCTCGAGGCGCCGGGCAAGCTCCTCGATCACGTCCGCTGTGGGTTCCCGCCGGCCGGTTTCCAACAGCGAGATGTAGCTGGGAGAGTAAAGGTCTTTGCCCAGTTCCGCCTGGGTCAGTCCGCGTTCGAGCCTTTCGGCCCGGAGCTTCTCTCCGAATCCGCTCCCCACGCGTGCCCTCCTTGTTCCGGACAATTTTGTGCACTGGGCGGTTATGCACAAGCCGTCACGCACAGCCGTTATGCACAGTACTTGACAGTGCCTGTGGAAAACATTTTACAATGTATGTCAACGAGGGCTGTGCCGATTTTTGTAACGAATCCTACCCGTATTGAGGAACCGACATGTTTAAGAAGATTGCGGCTGCTGCCGTGATGGCAGGGGCGCTCGCATTCTCCGTCACGGCCCCGGCCGTTCTATCCGCCGGTTCTATCGCTGACAACGGGGGCACAGCCGTTGCCATCGGGAATTGGCCGGATCCGATGAGCGTGGATGGCACCAACTACACGAACATCGGCAACTGGCCGGATCCGATGTAGTCAATCTTCTTCAGGAATTTGGGCTCCGGGGCATGCGCGAAGCATGCCCCGGAGCCGCTTCGTTTACGGAGCCGTTTCGTTTTAGCCACCCTTGAACTACAGTCCGACCAGGGAGAACAGATGAAACGGGGGCACGGATGAAACCGCCGGGAACCATCGGGCTGCAGCGGGCGTATCTTTTTTGGACCCTCGCCGGCGTTTCCCTCATAGCCGCTTCGGCCGCCGGGTCACCAGTCATCAGCCTGCTGAGTGGGACGGCCGACGCCGGTTCCACCGTTTGGGGGATCAGCGGCGTTGCGGCGCTTCTGGCGGCTCTGGCGCTTTTCGCGCTCGGCTTGCGGTTGCGCCACCGTTACATGAACACCGTCCAAAGTTATGAGAGCCGCGGAGCCTACCTGGAGGACGACGGTTCGCCCCGGCCCAACCTTCCCTTGGTTGGCGACGGGCAGGCAAGGCCCAACCTCACCAACCCGGGGCCCTGAGCCGACACAAAAGAGGGCCTCCTTGCGGAGACCCTCTTCTCTTTGGTCGGGATGACAGGATTTGAACCTGCGACCTCTTCGTCCCGAACGAAGCGCGCTACCAAGCTGCGCTACATCCCGATCCGCTGCAAAAGCAACTTTACAAGGATAACGGATGGAGGCACCACTTGCGAAATCGCCATGCATGCCCGCCGTCGGCTTACCGACGCTTCACATCAGTGAGTCCTTCCAGGCAGCATGTAGCCGCGCAAAGCGTCCGCCGCCCCCAATCAGCTCCTCTGGCGTACCGTCTTCCACCACCCGGCCGTCATGAACTACCAGCACCCTGTCCGCGGTCTCCACGGTGGACAGCCGGTGGGCGATGATGAGCGCGGTGCGCCGGGTCCCGTTGGGTTCCGCTCCTTGGAGCAGCCGGGCCAGGCCGCTCTGCACGAGCCGTTCTGATGGGATGTCCAGCGACGATGTGGCCTCATCAAGTATCAGGACCGCCGGCCGGGCGAGGAAAGCTCGGGCGAAGCTGATGAGCTGACGCTGGCCCGAGGAGACCCGGCCGCCGCGTTTATTGACGTCGGTGTCATAGCCCTCGGGCAGCTCCAGGATGAACCCGTGTGCACCCACGGCCTTGGCCGCGGACTCAATCTCCTCCCGGGACGCCTCCGGCCTGCCCAGTGCAATGTTCTCGGCCACGGAGCCACTGAAGAGGAAGGCTTCTTGGGTGACCATCACTATGTGCCGGCGCAGGTCGGAGGTGCCGAGCCGACGCAGGTCAACGCCGTCGAGGGTAACTGATCCGGAGGAGACATCGTAAAAGCGTGCAATCAGTTTCGCGATGGTGGACTTGCCCGCCCCAGTCTGCCCCACCAGGGCGACTGTCTGTCCGGCGGGGATCGTAAGGTTAAGCGCCGGAATGATGAGGGGGCCCTGCCCGTACCGGAACTCGACGTCCCTGAATCCGATCCGGCCCGCCGCAGCGGGAAGCGCCACCGCGTTTTTCGGCGGCCGTACGGTCGGTACCTCTTCCAGCAGCCCGGACACCTTTTCCAGCGCAGCCTGGGCGCTTTGGAACGAGTTGTAGAACATCGCCATCTGGTCGACGGGCTGGAAGAAACGCTTCGTGGACAACATCAACGCCAGCAGCACACCCACGGCGAGATCGCCGCCGAGCACGCGGAAACCGCCGAACAGCAGCACCGCGGCCACGCAGACGTTGCCGGTCAGCACCAGGCCGGGCTGGAAGACGCCGTTGAGGTTGATGGAACGGACCGTTGCCCTCCGGTAGTCCTCCGCGAGTTCCTTGTACCGGGAGGCGTTGTCACGCTCTTTCCGGAAGGCTTTCACCGCGCGGATCCCGGTCATGGTTTCCACGAAGTGCACGATCAGCCGGGCGGACACCACCCGGGACTCCCGAAAGGTTATCTGGGAGTGTTTCTGGTACCAACGCGCCAGCATGAACATGGGAACGCCGGCGCCCAGCACAATCAGCCCGCTGCGCCAGTCGAGGGCGAAGACTGTCGCGGCCGTGAGGACCATGAACAGCGCTCCGGCGGCCAGGGAGCTGATGCCCGAGTCGAGAAGTTCGCGGAGGGCCTCCAGATCCGACGTCTGCCGGGCAATGATCCTGCCAGAGGTGTACTTCTCGTGGAACTCCAGGCTCAGCCGCTGTGTGTGGCGGAAGACCCAAAGCCTCAGATCCAGCAGCATGGCCTGGCTGAGCTTCGCCGTCGAGGTCACGTACAGCGCGGTGAGGCCGGCGGCCGCCACCGCCGCTGCGGCATAGGCAATGCCGGTCAGGACCAACGGCAGGTTGTTCCCGGACTGAAGCGCCGGAAGTGCATGGTCGATGCCGAAGGCGATCAGGGCCGGACCGGAAACCCTGGAAGCCTGGGAGAGTACCACCGTGGCAACCGTGAGCCAGAACCGGAGCCGAACGGGACGGACCAGCGACGCCAGCAAGGTGAGCGACCGCCGTCGTACTGCCTTGCTGTCGCTCTTGCTCAGGTGGGCGTTGTCCTCGTTCGCTGTGCCGAACGCTGAGGTGCTCACCGGATGACCTCCTCGGCGTCGTCCTCCAGTGCGGACAATTCGGTATCGAGGTCCCGGGGCTCCCGCCCGAGGCTGGCGATGACATAGCGGTAGTGGGCGTTCGCTGCCAGCAGCTCGGCATGGGTTCCGACGGCGGCGATGCGGCCTTCCTCGAGCAACGCCACCCGGTCGGCCAGCGCCACGGTGGACGGACGGTGGGCCACGATCAGGGTGGTCGTGCCCGCCAGTACTTTCCGCAGCCTGGCTTGGACCCGTTCCTCCGTATTGACGTCCAGGGCGGACAGCGGATCGTCCAGCACCAGGACCTTGGGCTTTGCCGCGACGGCCCGCGCCAGTGCGATCCGCTGCCGCTGGCCGCCGGAGAGGCTCAGGCCTTCGTCGCCGATCAGCGTGTCAAGGCCGTCCGGCAATGAGTACGCGAACTGCGCCTGGGCGGTGTCGAGGGCTTCATCAAGGACAGTATCCGGCTCGCCGTCATCGGACGGCTCCCTACCGGCCCGGGCACCGAGAAGCACATTGTCCCGGACGGAGCTGGAGAAGAGCGTGGCGTCCTCGAAAGCGATACCCACCACGCTGCGCAGCTCCTCGATACTGAAGGCGCGCACATCCGTGCCGTCGATGGTGATGGAGCCTTCGGTAACGTCGTAGAGGCGCGGAACCAGCTGCAGCAGAGCGCTCTTGCCGCTGCCGGTGATGCCCACCAACGCCATGGTTTCACCCGGCCGGATCGCCAGGGTCACGCCCTTGAGGATGGGTTGATCCGGGGCGTCCTCGAAAGCGAAGGTGACGTCGTTGAAACTTAGTGCGCCGCACAGCTCAGCCGGCCGTCCGGGATGGGCGGGGCCCGTTATGGTGTCTGCGGCGTCCATGACTTCGAAGTGGCGGTCCAGGGCACTCTTTGCCGTTAGGGCCATGGCCAGCAGCATGCCCGAGAACTCCACGGGGGCTGCGATGACCGCTGCAGTGGCGAAGAATGCTACGAGCCCACCGACGCTGAGCTGTCCGCTGGACACCAGCAGGATGCCCACCACCAGCCCGGCACCGAGCGCGAGCTCGGGCAGGAGCGTCACCACCAAACTGAAGGTCGCCTGGTGTTTAGCCTTGGCGATCTCCGTCCGCCGGAGTTCCTCGGCCTGCCCGTTGAAGTTTTCCAAGGCCTCCCGGCTCCTGCCGAAGGCCTTCAGGACGCGGATCCCGTGGACGGACTCCTCCACGGTGGTGGCGAGGTCCCCGGCCTGGTCCTGGCTGCGCCGCGCCACCTTGCTGAACCGGGTCCGGAAACGGAAGCCGTAGACCATGATGGGGACCGCCGCGGCAAGGAAGATCAGCGCCAGTTGCCAGCTCATGGTGAACATCACGGCCACCCCGATGATCACGGTCAGGGTGGTGACCACGAGCATGATGGCGCCGAAGGCCATCCAGCGCCGCAGAAAGTTCAGGTCTGTCATGGCGCGGGAGAGCAGCTGCCCTGAGCCCCAACGGTCGTGAAAGGAAACCGGAAGGTCCTGCAGGTGGCTGTACAGGGAGACGCGCATCCTGGTCTCCACGGTGGTGGCGGGATTGATGACGAATGTGCGGCGAAGTGCCACGAGTACGGCCTCGGCAATACCAAGGAGGAGGATGACGCCCGCGGATGACCAGACGGCTTCCGCCGTGGCTCCCGGGCGGAGTGAATCGTTGACCAGAACGCGCAGGACCTGGGGAATGGTGAGCGCCACGACGCTGGCCAGCAGGGCACTCAGCAGTCCCATGACAAGCCGGGGCAGGACCGGCTTCACGTGGGGATAGAGACGGCTGACGGATCTGAAAAACGATAACTGCTTGGCCATGCCCGCTTCTCGCACTCAAAGGCTGAGGGTAGTTTCCGGTAGCAACTACCCTAAGCCATGAGTGCGGGGCTGCACATAGGCCGGAGTACGGTCAGGCTCGAGACGTCTAACCCCGGGCGGTAAGCGTCAGCAGGACTGCTTCAGGCTTGCAGGCGATCCGGATGGGGGCAAAACGCGAGGTGCCGATGCCGCCCGAGACGTTGACCGGCGTCGTGAATCCGTTGCTGTTCCAGTCATGCAGTCCCTTGGCCCGCCATGTTGGGATGTCGCAGTTGGCAATGATAGCGCCGTAACCGGGTAGGCAGAGCTGGCCGCCGTGGGTGTGGCCCGCAAGGAGGAGGTCGGCGCCTGACTCTGTAAAGTGGTCCAGCACGCGCTGGTAAGGGGCATGGATAACGGCCACGCGGAGATGGTCGTTGCTGTCCTGGCCCCTGGTGCCCCGAGGCCAGCCTGCATACCGTTCGCGCTTCAGGTGGGGGTCGTCCACTCCGGAGAAATCGAACCGCAGGCCCTTGAGGACAATCGACTGGTTCCGGTTGGTCAGATCCACCCAGCCGCCCATGCCGAAGCCGGAGCGCAGCTTTGGCCAGTCGAGTTCCTCGGCGTCAGGCGTGGCTTTGGAGGGTCCCAGCAAATACGAGGCGGGGTTCTTCAACTTCGGGGCATAGTAGTCATTGGAGCCGGGAACGAAGACGCCCGGGAACTCCATGAGCGGCGCCAGCGCTGCGAGCAGGGGATCCACTGCTTTGGGATGGCTGAGGTTGTCACCTGTATTCACCACGAGGTCGGGTTTGAGCTGGGCGAGCGAACGCAGCCATTCCCCCTTCGCCTTCTGCCTCGGAACGAAGTGGATATCACTGAGGTGGAGTATCCGGAACGGCCCGCGGCCCTCCGGCAGGATGGGCAGTGTTTCTTCCCGCAGAACAAACTGGTTCTTCTCCCAGAGGCCGTAGCCCGCGGCGGCCAGGCCTGCTGCCGTGCCGGTTGCAGCAGTGACGGCAAAGCCGCGCGCAATGCTTCGCGCGCGGCTTGCCAGTTGTGATGTGTCAATCACTGTCAGTCATTCCCCCTGTTGCCGTTGCCATTGCCGGAGTCCCCTGAGTTGTTGCCCGTGTCGCTAGGGGGCTGTGGGTTGTTCGGCTCTGGCTGGAACTGCTGCGGGTTGTTCGGCTGCGGCTGGAACTGCTGCGGGTTGTTCGGCTGGGGCTGGAACTGCGGGATTCCATAGAGCAGCTCGGACGGCGGTTCCGGGAAGGGCTCGGTTCCGTAGGCCGGAGCAATTTCCGTCATGAACTGCGAGAACATTGGACCGGCGATCATGTAGCCATCGATACCGGTGTAGAACTTGTCGTTGACCGTGACATTCTGGCCCGCCCGGTCCTGGGCGCCGAGTGCATCACCGAACCAGGCCGCGGTGGCCAGGCCCATGGTGTGTCCTACAACCCAGGTGGATCCGTTGTTGTTCGACGTACCGGTCTTCGCTGCAACAGGGAAGGTGGTGTCGGTCGAAATCCTGGGCTGGATGAGCGAGCCGGAGCCCTCGTTCAGGACCTTCTGGAGCGCGTAGTTCACACCGCGGGCAACCTCGGGCTTGAGGGCGTCCCGGCACTGGGTGGACTGCGCCGGCAACTGGGCGCCCGTGTGGTCCGTCACCGACGTGACGGCGATGGGAGCGCAATACTTGCCGTCGTTGGCGAAGGTGGCGAAGGCGGTGGCCATGGTCAGCGGTGCGGTCTGCGTGGAACCGAGCAGGTTGCCCAGGGTGGTCATGGTGATCTTGGGGTTCGCGTCCACCACGGCGTTGGTTTCCTTGTCCCGGACGGGCAAACCGCCGTGCAGGCCAACAGCGTCCACGATCTTCTGGATGCCGCACAGGTCAACCTGGGCGGCCGAAGCAAAGGTGGCGGTGTTGATGGAGTTTTTCAGTCCGTCAACCACGGACATGGGGCGGTAGTAGCCCTCTTCCGCGTTCTGAAGATCGTCTGTGCCGTTGGTGCTGTCGTACCAGCCGACGGTGGGCGTGGGGCAGGTGTTCCGCCACGGGAAGTTCTGCGGGTAGCGCCGCTGGGAGGCGTCGACGATCGTGTTCATCGACTTGCCTTCGTCCAGCCACTGGGCAAAGGTGAACGGCTTCATGGTAGAACCCGGCTGGGCACCGCCCAGGCCGTTCAGATCACCACCGTTTTCGTCGTACTGATCCACGTTGAAGTTGATCTGGCTGTCGAACTTGCCCTTGCCTGGGAACCATTGGGTGTTCTGGGCCATGTTGGTGATCTTGCCGGTCTCCGGCTCCACGGAGACGAGGGCAGCGCCCCACTTGTCCGGGTTGGCGCCGGCGGCGGCATTCACCTGCGCCTGCGCGGCCTTCTGCGCCTTCACATCCAACGTGGTCTTGATGGTCAGGCCGCCACGGAAGACCTTCTTCTCACGTTCCTCGGGATCCGCGCCGTAGGCCGGGTTATTCAGCAGCAGGTGCAGGACGTAGTCGCAGAAGTACGGCGCGATCGGCGAATAGGCGCAGCCCTGCCGTGCCGGCGTGATCTTGGGGGCGACCGGGGTGGCCACTGCAGCGGTGTGCTGGGCCTTGGTGATCTTGCCTTGGCCGAGCATAACGTTCAGCACGAGGTCGCGGCGGGCCTTGGCGCTCTCCGGATTGGAGATGGGATCAAACGCCGAGGGACTGTTGACCAGGCCGGCGAGGAGCGCCGCCTGGGGGAGCGTCAGGTCCTTGGCCGTGGTGCTGAAGAAAAACTTGGAAGCGGCTTCGATGCCGTAGGCGTCACGGTTGAAGAACACGATGTTGAGATAGCCCTCAAGGATTTCTTCCTTGCTGAACTTCTTTTCCAGGGCGATGGCAAGCTTCATTTCGCGCAGTTTGTCGCCCACGCCCTTGTTCACACCGTTGAGCTTGACGTCTTCGCCGCGGCCCTCGGCCTCGAGCGAGGCATTAAGGACGTTGTTGACGTACTGCTGGGTGATGGTGGACGCACCCTGCTTGTTACCGCGCGCCGTGGCCACGAGGGCACGCAGAATGCCGGTGGTGTCAACACCCCCGTGCTCATAGAACCGGCTGTCCTCGATGGCGATCACCGCGTCCTTCATGTACGGGGAGATCTGGTCCAGCGGGACGCGGGTGCGGTTTTCCGCGTACAGGTTGGCAATCAGGCTCCCGTCCGCGGCCAGCACCTTCGTGGATTGGCTGGGCGGATCAACCTGCAGCTCAGCCGGGAGCGTGTCGAAGAAGTCGATCGAGCTGCTCGCCGAGCTGCCGGAAACGGCGGCTGCCGGAACCAGGAGGCCGGCCACGAGGACGCCACAAATAGCGCTCACGCCAAGGAAAGCAAAAATCTTTCCGAGGGTAGTGGCCGTGTCGAATATGGGGTTCCTACGAGTCACCATGTTCTCCAGTTTACCGGCAACGATTAGGCTTGAGTTCATGACCAAATGGGAGTACGCGACGATTCCGCTCATCATTCACGCAACGAAGCAGATTTTGGACCAGTGGGGAGAGGACGGCTGGGAGCTTGTCCAGGTTGTCCCCGGTCCTGACGGCAACGGCCTGGTTGCCTACCTGAAGAGGGAGAAGCAGTAACATGACAACTCCTCAGGAAACCGCTTCCGGCGCGGCAGCGGCGCCGATTTCCGCCGTGGAACAGCGGCTCGCCGAATTGGGCGTGACCCTTCCGGCCGTGGCGGCTCCGGTGGCCGCCTACGTGCCCGCCGTGATCTCGGGAAACCACGTATACACCTCGGGACAGCTGCCTTTTATTGACGGCAAGCTTCCGGCCGCCGGTAAGGTGTCCGCCGGTAACGAAGGCACCTCAGATGAGCCCACTGTTTCTCCCGAAGACGCCAAGGAATACGCGGCCGTCTGCGCCGTGAACGCGCTGGCCGCCGTCAAAAGCGTCATCGGCGACCTCGACCGCATTACCCGCATCGTCAAGGTTGTGGGCTTTGTCTCATCGGACCCGTCATTTACCGGCCAGCCGGGCGTCATCAACGGAGCGTCCGAGCTCCTGGGACGCGTCCTTGGCGACGCGGGCCAGCACGCCCGCTCCGCCGTCGGCGTCTCAGTCCTGCCGCTCGACTCACCTGTTGAGGTCGAACTGATCGCCGAATTCAGCTAAGGACCGGTCGCTTCCTTTGCCGCAGCTTGCTCGCCGCCTCTTTGCCCTTCCGCCCGAACTCGAAGGGGCGGCGCAGAGCTGGCTCGAACACGGTGAACGGACGCCCAGGACGGCGCGGCTCGCGTCGTCGATAGTTCTGCTCCGTGATTCGCCCAACGGCCTGGAAACCTGGCTTGGCTACCGGCCAGGCCAGTCGCCGCTGGGCGTCCTCGCGTTCCCCGGAGGGTCACTGGAGGCGTCCGACGACGACGCCATCGGCTGGCTGGGTCCCTCGCCGCAGCATTGGGCTGAGCAGATGGGAACCGACGACGTCGGGCTGGCCCGCCGCCATGTGGTGGGCGGCATCCGCGAACTGTTCGAAGAAACCGGCGTGCTCCTGGCCGGCCCGGACTTGTCCTCCGCGGTTGAAGGCACCTCGACGCCGGAATGGATGAAGGTTCGCGAAGCTGTGGCTTCGCAGGAAAAGTCCTTCGTCGACGTTCTTGCCCGGCGCGGTCTATCGCTGCGCACGGATCTGCTCAAGCCGCTCGTGAACTGGCTGAGCCCGGACTTTGCTCACCACCGCTTCAATACGCGCTACTTCGCCGCGACGGTCCCGCTGAACCAGCAGCCGACCCTCTTGGAGAGCAAGGGCGTGTGGGGGAAGTGGGTGTCCGCCACGCAGGTCATCGCCGAACGGAACACTACGGCGCTGGGTGACGAAGTCGGGCAGGAGAACACGGTCGGGCTGACTTTGGGCCAACTCATGGTGCCGGGCTCTGAAATCATGCTCGAGAAAATGGCGGCCGCCAACGGCTGCATCGCCTACCTCAGCTACAAGCGCACCCCGCATGTCTATCAGCCACGCCTCGTCGAAGAGGACGGAAAGCTGATGCTCGAAGTCGAAGCAGCCAAAACGGTGGCTGGCGAACCCCAGCGCGAACGGTAAACCGAGGCTTACGGCCGTTAGCGACGCTCTCTCTGATCCTGCCGGGTTTTTGGTGACGCTCTCTCAGATCCTGCCGGGTTTTTGGTGACGCTCGTGCAGTTCTTCGTATCTTTATCGGGGAGTTTCCGGCGACCCCTCTGCAGCACGTGAGAGAACGCAGGGGAAAACCGGCCCGATGTGAAAGAGCGTTGGGGAAATCCCTGCAAAAAATGAGAGAACGTTCGTAGGTAGGGGCGGTCCTCACCCGGGGATGGGCCCACTCGCTGTGTGACGGGGAAGAGTTCATTGCTGCGCTGCGGGATGGGCCGCGTCGCTGCGCGGCGTCGAAGGGCGGTTTCGATAGCCTCAGCCAGCGGGACGTTTTTAAAGCAGAAGGCCGCCCACTCAAGGGGCGGCCTTCTGCTCTTGTGGACTAGCGGGAGCGCTGGCGGAGGCGCTGCATGTCCAGGATGACCACGGCGCGGGCCTCGAGGCGAAGCCAGCCGCGCTGGACGAACTCGGCCAACGCCTTGTTCACGGTCTCGCGCGAGGCACCGACGAGTTGGGCCAGTTCTTCCTGGGTGAGCTCGTGGGCTACCAGGACACCGTCCGTGGCCGGGCGGCCGAAGCGGTCTGCCAGATCCAGGAGAGCCTTGGCGACGCGGCCAGGAACGTCGGAGAAGACGAGGTCCGAGAGGGAATCGTTGGTCCGGCGCAAGCGGCGGGCAAGAGCCTGCAGCAGCTGCGCGGAAACCTCTGGGCGGGTGCGCAGCAGGTTGTTCAGGCTCTCGTTGCGGAGGCCGGCCAGGCGCGTTTCGGAGACGGCGGTGGCGGTAGCTGTGCGGGGGCTGGGGTCGAACAGCGCCATCTCGCCGAAAAGCTCACCGGGGCCGAGGATGGCCAGCAGCGATTCGCGGCCATCGGGGGACGTCCGTCCGAGCTTCACCTTGCCGGAGACGATGAAGTAAAGCTGGTCACCCTGGTCGCCCTCACGGAAGACGGAGGCCCCACGTGACAGGTCAACCTCCGTGAGCTCATCCGTCAGCAGGCGGAAAGCCTCGTCGTCCAGCGTGGCGAAAAGGGGTGCGCGGCGCAATACCTCGATGTCCATGAATTCTCCTGATTAAAATGTGTCGGCTAGGGCGCTTGTGCCATTGTTTCAGAATTTTCAACGATCTGTGACGTAGTTGGCAGCACCAACGGGCGAATTGGGGCCGACAGCAGATGCAGGCCACCCGTCTTCCTCGGCAAATTGTCAGACTCCGCCAGTAGAATCATGGCCTGGCTGCTTGTGAGGAGACCCGTTGTTTGGCCTGACTGTTCTGGACCTGGCGTTGATACTGATGCTGCTGTCCTACCTGATCTACGGTCTCCGTAACGGCTTCCTGGTGACGGTGGGCGGCATTGCCGGGTTCGCCGCCGGGGCAGTGGCAGCGTTTCTCTCCGTACCCGTGGTCAGCGACCTGGTCGAGGACAGCAGTTGGCGTCTCACCGCGACCATCGGGGTTGCCATCGTGCTGGTGGTGCTGGGCAACGCCGTGGGCACTGCCATCGGCAGGAGCATCCGCAGTGCTGTCCGGCTAAAACCCCTGCGGGCAGTGGACAGGATGATCGGCGGGGCGATGAATGTCGTGGTGACGGCGCTCGTCATGTCGATGTTGGCATTCAGCATCAGCGCCCTCGGAGTTCCTTTCGTTTCCCAGCAACTCGCGGATTCCAAAGTCATCCGTTTCATCGACAGCCTGACTCCGAACCCCGTCAAGGCCACCATGGCGCAGCTGCGGTCTACCGTCATCGGCGACGGAATTCCACGGCTTATCGAGGGCATCGGCCAGGAGCAACCTGCACCTGTCCCCAACACCAGCACGGACACTCCGGCGCTGAACCGGGCCGCGGGTTCGGTGCTCAAGATCGCAGGCACTGCATTCCAGTGCGGCCAGAACCAGACCGGCAGCGGGTTCGTAGTGTCGCCTGGGCGGGTGGTCACAAATGCGCATGTTGTGGCGGGCGTGTCGCAGCCCGTCGTCGAGCTTCCAAGCGGCGCGGCAATGCCCGGACGTGTCGTGTACTTCGACGGCAAACGCGACCTGGCGGTTCTCGCGGTCGACGGTCTGCCCATCGAACCCTTGCCTCTGAGTGCTGATCTTCCCGCCGGATCTGCCGCCGCATTCGCCGGATATCCCCATGGCGGCCCCTTCCAGTCGAAGCCCGCTACGGTCCAAGGCATCTCCACCGTGCTTGTCCCGAATATCTATGGAGACAACCCCGTTCCAGATGAGGTTTACAGGCTGTCGGGCGACATTCAGCCAGGAAACTCGGGCGGCCCGCTGCTGACGATTGGGGGCCAGGTGGCCGGGGTGATCTTCGCCAAGACCACGTCCGATGCCGCCGCAGGGTTCGCCATTCCCATGATCGACCTGCGGCCGGTAGTCTCCGAGGCGCCGGAACTCTCCACTGCTGTGTCGTCGGGACAGTGCATCCAGCAGTAGGGCGCCTGGGTTAGCCGCGAGGGGCCGTCCCCATCGGCGCAGCCGCTGGCAAAAGGTTCAAGCGTCCGGCACAGGTAGGCTCTGCGTGCGGAAAGCAGCTTTCCTGGATCAGGCCTTGCCGGAACTCAGGTCTGCCAGGTATTCGACGGCGAACCGATAACCCAGGACTCCGGCGCCGGC
The DNA here is from genome assembly GCF_054130535.1 of Arthrobacter sp. D1-17. NCBI lineage: Bacteria > Bacillati > Actinomycetota > Actinomycetes > Micrococcales > Micrococcaceae > Arthrobacter > Arthrobacter sp. D1-17. Next base: position 783,557 of record NZ_CP096382.1, read on the forward strand.
GATGACGGCTTTGCTGATGTCGGAAAGATAGGAGTGGTGCCGGAACTCCTCGCGGGCATGGACGTTAGTGATATGCACCTCGACGGCGGGCAGCTGCACGGCCGAGATCGCGTCGCGGATCGCCACGGACGTGTGGGTGTAGGCTCCGGCATTGATCACGATGCCGATCGCCTTGCCGCGCGCGTCATGGATGGCGTCCACGAGTGCGCCCTCGTGGTTGGACTGGAAGCACTCGACGTCCAGGCCGGCAGCCGCTCCCGCGTCTTTGGCGAGCTGCTCAACGTCGGCAAGAGTCGCGGTGCCGTACTTCTCCGGCTCACGTGTCCCGAGGAGGTTCAGGTTCGGACCATTCAGGACAAGGATGGTGCGGCGGCCGGCGTCGTCGGCGGAAGGTGCGTCAGTCATGGGTGCCAATCTATCGCGTACGCCGGGGGTCTCTACTGCAGGAACCGTTCGTTACGGCCAGGCGCAGCAGCCTCAGCCGGTCACCCATTAGACGAGCCGGAGCCGGCTCACCCTGTCCCGCAGGATCCGCTGCGCGTCACCGGAGAGTCCGGAGTCGCTGATCACCTCGTCGGCCTCGTCAAGGTCCACGATGGTGCTGATGCCCTGGGTGCCCCACTTTGTGTGGTCTGCCAGGACCACCACCTTGCGCGCGGCAGCCACGAAGGCACGGTCTGTCTCAGCCTCCAGCAGGTTCGGTGTGGTGAAACCCGCTTCGGCGTCCATGCCGTGCACGCCGAGGAAGAGCAGGTCCAGGTTGAGCTGCTTGAGGGCTGCTGTGGCGATGGGTCCCACCAGGGCGTCCGACGGCGTCCGTTCACCGCCGATGAGGATCACAGTGGAGGGCTGCCGTCCCGAACCGGAGGAGGAGCCGTGATGGAAGAGGTCGGCGATGCGGATGGAATTGGTCACCACGGTGATGCGCGGCCCGTTCACGAGTTCTTTCGCCAGGGCCCACGTGGTGGTCCCTGCGCTGAGCGCCACGGCCATGCCTTCGTGCACGAGGGTGGCCGCTTCCACGGCGATGGCCCGCTTCTCGGCTGTCAGCTGGGTTGACTTCAGTTCAAAGCCGGGCTCATGGGTGCTGGCATCACCGGGAAGCTTCGCGCCGCCGTGAATGCGCTCCACCCGGCCGCTCTCCTCGAGGAGTTCGATATCCCGGCGCACGGTCATGGCGGACACGCCCAGTTGCTGGGCCAAGTCCGAGACGCGGACCACCCGCTCTCGCTGGACGGCGTCCACGATCGACTGGTGGCGGGCTGCGGGAAGCATCAGAATCTTCTCCATCGGGAAACGGGCACGAGGACTGCTACTGCCATCTTCGCTCACCACGGGCGGGAACGAGAGCAGCACCCAGGTCGACGGCTGTTAAATGGGGCGGGCGCCAAACGGGCAGGGCCCGCCCGCGCCGTGCGGACAGGCCCTGCTCAGTTGGGACAGGCGTTATTTCTTTAGGGAAGCCGCGATTTGTGCCATGACGGTGTTGTCCGACAGGGTGGTGGCGTCGCCTGCTTCGCGGCCTTCGGCGACGTCTTTGAGGAGGCGGCGCATGATTTTGCCGGAGCGGGTCTTGGGCAGTTCCGGGACCACGAGGACGGTTTTGGGTTTGGCGATCGGGCCGATTTCGCGGCCGACGTGGTTGCGCAGTTCCTGGACGATTGCGTCCCCGGAATCCACGGCGTCGCCGCGGAGGATGACGAACGCCACGACGGCCTGGCCGGTGGTTTCGTCTGTGGCGCCCACGACGGCGGCTTCGGCCACGGCGGGGTGGGAGACCAGGGCGGATTCGATCTCGGTGGTGGAGAGGCGGTGGCCTGAGACGTTCATGACGTCATCGACCCGGCCCAGGAGCCAGATGTCGCCGTCTTCGTCCTTTTTGGCCCCGTCCCCGGCGAAGTACATGGTTTCGAACCGGGACCAGTAGGTGTCCTTGAAGCGTTCGGGGTCGCCCCAGATGCCGCGGAGCATGGCTGGCCAGGGTTCGCGGATCACCAGGAACCCGCCGTGCCCGTTCGGGACCGGGGCGCCGTTCTCGTCCACGACGTCCACGGCAATGCCGGGCAGGGGCACCTGGGCGGAGCCGGGCTTGGTGGCCGTGACGCCGGGCAGCGGGGCGATCATCTGCGCGCCGGTTTCGGTTTGCCACCAGGTGTCCACGATCGGGGCGGGGTGTTCCTTCTTTTCACCGTTCTTGCCGGCGTTGGCGCCGATGACCTCGCGGTACCACATCCACGCCTCGGGGTTGATGGGTTCACCCACGGAGCCCAGCACCCGGATGGAGGACAGGTCGTACCCGTCCGGGATGGAACGGCCCCACTTCATGAAGGTCCGGATCGCGGTGGGCGCGGTGTAGAGGATGGAGACCTTGTACTTCTCCACGATCTCCCACCAGCGGCCCTGGTGGGGGGAGTCCGGGGTGCCTTCGTACATGACCTGGGTGGCGCCGTTGATCAGCGGCGCGTAGGCGACGTAGGAGTGGCCGGTGACCCATCCGACGTCGGCCGTGCACCAGTACACGTCCGTTTCGGGGTGCAGGTCGAAGACTGCCTTGTGGGTGAACGCGGTTTGGGTGAGGTAGCCGCCGGTGGTGTGCAGGATGCCCTTGGGCTTACCGGTGGTGCCGGAGGTGTACAGGATGAACAGCGGGTGCTCGGAATCGTGGCCCACCGGGCTGTGCTCGGTGGACGCGGCGCCGACGGTGTCCTCCCACCAGTGGTCCCGGCCCTCGGTCCAGTCCACCGGTTCGCCGTTGCGCTTGACCACCACGACGTTCTGCACCGTGTGCCCGGCAGCGGAGAGCGCCTGGTCCACGGCCGGTTTCAGGGCGCTGGGCTTGCCGCGGCGGTAGGTGCCGTCGGCGGTGACGACGAGCGTGGCTTCGGCGTCATCGATGCGCGAGCGCAGCGCGTCAGCGGAGAAGCCGCCGAACACGACGGAGTGCACGGCGCCGATCCGGGCGCAGGCGAGCAGCGTGATCACGGCTTCGGGGATCATCGGCAGGTACACGGCAACACGGTCGCCCTTGGCCACGCCCAGGGATTCGAAGGCGTTCGCGGCCTGCTTCACTTCCTCGGTGAGCTGGGCGTAGGTGTAGGTGCGGTAATCACCGGGTTCGCCCTCGAAGTAGATCGCGACCCGGTCCCCGAGGCCGTTCTCCACGTGCCGGTCCAGCGCGTTGTAGGCCGCGTTGACCTCCCCGCCGACAAACCATTTCGCGAACGGCGGGTCCGTCCAGTCGAGGGTTTCGGTGAAGTCCTTGCTCCAGGTGAGCAGTTCGCGGGCCTGTTTGGCCCAAAACGCCGGCCGGTCAGCCTCGGCCTCTGCATAGATCTCGGCGCCAACGACGGCGTTCGCGGCGAATTCTGCGGACGGTGCAAACTTACGGTTCTCATGCAGCAGGTTTTCAAGAGCATCGCCCTGCTGGGTGGTGGCGGCGGCGGTGGCCGTCGAGCCGGGGGTGTCCTGGGACATGGTGAACCTCATCATTCATCGATCTTTGCCGCGCGGTTGCCGCTGTCCATTGCTGCCCTGCCGCGGAGCGCGGTACCGGGCAACAGCCGGTCACGGCCTACCGCAAAGAGCTGTTCCGCAATCAGCCTAGCGCTTCCTCTGCCTGCGCGTGTTCCACATCACAGCATGACCAGCGAGCGGTGCGGAATTAGCGACGAATGGTCTTCAAGACGGCATCCGCCACTGGTTCCGCCGCGGCTCCCCAGCTAGTGATCATGCAGGCACTTGGCTAGGCTGAAAGGGACTCGTGACATAGGCCGGAAGCTGCCTGACCCCGAGGGTCGGGTTCGCCGGCCATTAGGCGCCGCCTACAGGGAACAGCGTTTCCGGTGGCGCCACGCTAAGGAGAACAGTATGAATCAGCAAAGCGACCAGCGGGGTCTTGACCAGCGGGGTCATGCTCAGCCGGGCCTTGACCAGCAGGGCCCGGCCAAACGGGATCCGGGTCATCAGGCCTCTGCCGCGCAGGGGCCATCCCATGCCGGAGGAGCGGCACTTGAGGATGCGCCTCGCAACGAGTCTCAAGGTGCCCCCCAAGGGCCGGCTCAGGGTGCCGGTAACGGCGCCCACGCAGTGAAGCCGGAAGGTGCGGACTCTGCTGCAGCGGTTGCGCAGCATTCGGTCTCCACCCCGGGCAAGGGCACGGGCGTCAAGAACGAGGCCGTCGTGGGTCCGTTCACCGTCCGTGACGTGACGGTCTTTGCGGCCACGCTGGTTCTCTTCGTGGCGTCCCTGATACCAATGTTTGCCCTCCGGTACAACCTGTGGAACCTGGGCAACCTGTTCTTCCTTGGGATAGGAATCGTCCTGCCGCTCGTCGTGTCGGCGCTGTTCGCAGCCCGCCGCCTGGCGCCGGAGACGAAAGTGCGTATTGGTTCGCTGTCAGTTGACCAGTTCGCCTCCGTGGTGGCCTCTTTCGCCGTCGCCTTCTTCTTCCTGTCCGCCGCTGTGGGATTCACCCCGGTGGCGCTGGTGGCCCTGATCGGTTCACTGGTGCTGCTCGCGGCCACTGTGCTGGCCCGCTTCATCCCGTTCTTCGCCGGAGACTTCCTGGACCGGGCCGAAGTGCCCGCCCATGTCATGGCCCGTGAGTCCGCCGTCCCGGTCCGCAAACCGAAGCCGGCAAAGGTGCCGAAGCCGGCAAAACCGTCTGCTGGAAAGCCCGCTGCGCAGGGACCGACGGCGGGCGGCCAGTACGCTCCCGGCCAGGCTTTTGATGCGCAAGCTTCCACCGGCCAGGCTTACGGTTCGCAGACGCCCGGCGGGCGGCCAGTCGGCAGCTCCGCGGTGGCCGCTACCGCTGGTGCAGCAGGAACTGCGGCGCCGACAGGGAACTGGCCGGGGACGAACACCGCCGACACCTCGCCTGCGACTGAAGCGGCCGCCGTCGTGCCTTCAGCTGCAGAAGCCGCCGGTGCCGGACACGGAACGCCGGCGGACGTGGAAACCCCCGCTGCTGAAGCGACCCAGCTAAACGGTGTTGCCGTCGCCGGTACCGCAGCACCCGCCGCAACGGCCACACACGCTGATGAGGCAGGGGCGGCCGCCGCCACCCCGGCCACGGCTGTACATCCGCAGGTGCAGGCACACCAGCCCGTGAAATCTCAAGAGCCGATCGGCGCCACCGTGGACCCCGCAAGCCGTCCCGAGGAACCGGAGCAGCAGCCCGTTCACGAGGCATTCTGGTTCGCCGTGGCGCAGCACCGCGTTGCTGTGGATGAGCGCACCGGGGCTCCGCTGTTCGGGATCGAGCCCGGCGGCTGGGTGCTGGCCCTCGAAGACCGAGGCGACGAGTTCCTGGTCCAGCACACGGACGGCCGGGTGGGTGTCCTGCGCGACCTCAGCAACATCGAGCGTGGCTAGCAGGCTGCCTGTGGCCGCCTCCCCAGCTGCCCGTCGCGGCGCTCACCAGACCGGCGCGTCGGCGGGAACCGGCGCGTCGGCGGTGCCCGACGCATCGGTGGTACCCGACGCATCAGCAGATGCCACGGCGCCCGGTGCCGGACCTTCCGGGAACGCGATGGCGCCGGCGGCCCCTCGCCGAAAGGGGACGCCAGCCGCAGAGGGTTCCGCCGGCGCAGGGTGGATTTCCGGCGAATCGGCGCTGGCTTTGAAGCGGCGGGCGCGGCGGATCAACCGGGCACTCGCGGAGCAGTACCCGTACGCCCACGCCGAGTTGGACTTCAGGAACCCCTTCGAGCTGCTGGTAGCCACCGTGCTCTCGGCCCAGACCACGGACGTGACGGTGAACCTGATCACGCCGCTGCTCTTCGCCCGTTACCCGGACGCGCGCAGTATGGCGGAGGCCGACTCTGCTGAGCTCGAGGCAATCATCAAACCGACGGGCTTCTTCAGGGCGAAGGCAAGAAACCTGATGGCACTGGCCACCCGGCTGGTGGATGAGTTTGATGGAGTGGTTCCCAGCAGGCTTGAGGATCTGGTGACCCTTCCCGGTGTCGGACGAAAAACCGCCAACGTCGTGCTGGGGAATGCGTTCGGTGTCCCCGGCATCACCGTAGACACGCACTTCGGCCGCCTTGCGCGGCGTTTCGGCTGGACCGACTCTGATGACCCGGTGCGGATCGAATCGGACGTCGCCGAACTCTTCGAGCCGCGGGACTGGACCATGCTGTCCCACCGTGTGGTATTCCATGGCCGCAGGGTCTGCCACTCCCGGAAGCCGGCATGCGGCGCCTGTGCCGTGGCGAACTGGTGCCCCAGCTTCGGCCTGGGTGAAACCAATCCGGCAAAAGCCTCGAAACTCCTCAAATACGAATTGGCGCCGGGAAACGAGGAGCTCCTCAGTAAGCTCCTCGCGGAGACCCACCGGGCAGCGGAAATCCGAATGGAATCCCAGCGGAGGTCCCCGTGACGGCACGCCAGGACCTGCTGGACCTGGTGAGTGCCATCAGCGCCGGCGTCGGACCGCCCCGGAACCCCTACTGGCAAAAACTGACAGTCGACCCGTCACTGGCACGGAAAGCTGCAGTGCTGATCCTCTTCGGCACACTCGATGACGTTCCGGCTGCGTCGGGCAAGCCGCTGGCCCCGGCCGATCTGGACGTCCTCCTGCTGGAACGGGCGCACACCCTCGACGACCATCCCGGACAAGTGGCTTTCCCCGGAGGTGGCATCGACCCCGACGAATCTCCCATCGCAGCGGCCCTCCGCGAGGCCCACGAGGAGACAGGGGTGAACCCTGCAGGGGTGGACGTGCTCGGCGAGCTGCCGGAGCTGGCACTGCCGCGCGGCAATTACCTTGTCACGCCGGTCCTTGGCTGGTGGGCCTCGCCGTCCCCGGTCCGCGTGGTGGATTATGCCGAGTCAGCCCAGGTCTTCCGCGTCCCCGTCCGGGACCTGCTGGACCCGGAAAACCGTGCCATGGCCACAGCCACCAGGATGAACCAGACGTTCCAAAGCCCCGCGTTCATGGTAAACGGCGTCGTGGTGTGGGGCTTTACCGGCATGATCCTGAATGAACTTTTTGACCAGCTGGGCTGGTCGGTGCCTTGGGACCGGAGCCGGCTGCACCCGGTGAAGGTGTAAGCCGCTCTTTGCGAAGCTCCGAAGGTGTGTATAGCTAGCGCTGGTGTTCCCGCAGATCCACAACAAGGCCCGTGGCTGCGCTTTCCCGCATTGCGTTGATGCCGTCCACTACGCCGGAAAGACTCTTGAACCGCGGTGACACTGCCACCACGTTGCCGTCTCCGTCTTTGAGCCGGAACTTGTAAAACTTTTCGTCGTCCTGGTGTACTTCAAACTTGCCCGCCACTGCCTGGACCCCCTGATAATGCCTCTTTGCACGTGCCGGGCCAACGAACTGCCACTCCCGGTCGCTCTGAGACTAATGTGATGCACGGCACGGGTGCGAGTTACCGGCCGGTAGGTTACTCATTGAAACGGTTCGTTGCAGTAAAAGTGCCTGTGACTGTAGTTCCCGCTGCCGGCAGGCTACCCTGCGCGCCTTCGTTTTCGGGCTTTTGGGCAGAGAGGCTCACTTGGCGTTATCGTACGAGTCCACCACTGCCACACTCACCGGGAACTCGACCGGAATCCGGCCGAACAGGAGCTCCTTGGCTGCTGCTGCGGCGTCCTCGATGGCGCGGATGCAGTTGTTCACGGCGTCATCCGGGGCGTGCACCATGACTTCGTCATGCAGGAAGAACACGAGCTCGCCGGAAGGTGCCCCGTCGGCACGCATGCCGCGCAACCGCCGTCGCAGTTCAGCTAGCCAGCAGGCCGCCCAGTCTGCCGCCGAGCCCTGCACGACGAAGTTGCGCGTGAAGCGGCCCCGGGAGCGGGCGATCGAGTCCGCACGGCGCTGTTCTTCTGCGGTGCTGGTCTGTTGGCTGCGGAACCACCTTTCGGAGGGCGGTGGGCTGCTGCGGCCGAGCCGAGACGTCACCGTTTTGCCGGCCTCACCCGCCCGTGCCGCCTTTCCCACGAAGTCCACGGCGCGCGGATAGGTGCGTGCCAGCTGAGGCATCAACCGTCCCGCTTCCCCTGCAGTGGCGCCGTACATAGCGCCCAGAAGCGCCATCTTGGCCTTAGCCCGGTCACCCCCGAATCCCCGGGCCGCGATGCTTGCGTAAAGGTCCTGGTCCCGGGCGGCCTCGGCCATGACGGAATCCTGCGCGAGCGCCACAAGCACGCGCGGCTCCAGCTGCGACGCGTCCGCCACGATCAGTTTGTGGCCGGGGTCTGCGTGGACTGCGGCCCGGATTTGCCGGGGGATCTGCAGCGCGCCCCCGCCGCGCGACGCCCACCTGCCCGACACGACGCCGCCCACCACGTACTCCGGCCGGAACCGGCCGTTCCTTACCCATGCGTCCAGCCACGCCCAGCCGTTGGCCGTGTGCAGACGTGACAGTTGCTTGTAGGCCAGCAGCGGCTCGATGGCAGGATGGCTGGACTCCCTGAGCTCCCACTTCCGTGTCGACTTCACCTCGATGCCGTTCCGGTGCAGGGCCCGCATGAGCTCCTGGGGGGAGTCAGGGTTAAGGGCCGGTGCGTTCAGCAGCCGTCGAATTTCGGCGTTGAGCTCCTCCAGTTTCGCAGGACGGTGGCCTGCAGGCGGGCGGGGGCCCAGGTTGTCGACGAGGATCTGTTCGTGCAGTTCTTCACGCCAGGGCACGCCGGCTCGCTGCATTTCGACCGCGATCATGGCCGCGGCGCTCTCCGCAGCCAGGAGCAACTGGAGGCGCTGCCGGCGGTTGCCGTCGAGGCCAGCCCCGGCCAGCGCCTCCTGCTGGGCGGCGTATTCTGCGCGCAGTTCGTCAATCGTGTGGCGCGGCTGGGCCCTGCGCTCGGGACTGTCGAAAAGCGCTCCCTGCTCTGCTGCCGGCGGTGGGGGCTGCAGCATCCGCGGCGGCTGGAGTTCGTCGTCCTGCGTCAGCTTTTCAGCATATTGCGCATATTGCGCATAAGGCGTGTGGGCGATGAATTCAGAGTGGGCCAGGATCGCGCCACAGAGCTGGAGGTCATAGCACCGCTCCAGCTCGACGCCCGCCTCCAGCAGTGCTGGATACCAGTCATGTGTGCGGTGCCAGATCCAGCGCGGCCGCCTGTTTTCGAGCTCGCGTACGACGGCGGGAAGTGCACTTGCGCTGTTGGACGCTGCTGTCCGGAGGATGATGCGCGGATTCGGGTTGCGGGGGCTGGGCAGGCCCTCGGGGGTGAGTTCCTGCAGGACGGCGCCGTCGGGATGGGCGGCCAGCAACAGAAACATGGCTCAATTCTGCCTTGTTTTCAAGGTGCTGGTTTTCGACGTCCAGTCCGGCACGTGCAGTCAGGCTGGGGCCGCGCCAGCTTCCCCTCAACAGGGCTTCACTACTGGGGTTTGTCCACATAGGAGTCTTTGCCGGTGCCCGTCGTAGCTAGTTTTCGCCAGAGTTGGCCCATGAGCAGGCATCATGCACGGAACCCGGATACTGCGTCTGTACAGGACACCCCGGAACAGGACACGCCCGACCCCGAGACCTCGCGTCAGGAGACGGCAGGACTGGGCAGCTCAGGCCTGGGCACTCCAGACCAGGGCTCCACGGCCTCCGGTGTGCCCCCGGGGGCATGGCGTCCCGCCGACGGGAACCCGGACGACGCGGCACCCAAGCTGAGACGGGGCTCTGGTGCGGCCTCTGCGCGGACCGTTGTTGGCGGCGCCACTCCATCGATGGCTCCTGGCGCTGGGGCCGCTGCTGGCCGGGCGGCGGCCTGGCGTTCCTCGTCTCGACCATCCCCAGAGCCTGGGCCGCGGGCATGGCTGCCGGTCGAAGCCGATGAAGTGCTACTGGTGACGGGACTTGAGTTTCTGCAGGGCGAGGTTGAGCGCATCGTGGCAGCCGCGGGCGGGTTGCTTCGGGTTGTGGCTGACGTCTCGGAGGCCGCGCCCTTTTGGGACTCGGCCGCTGCGGTCCTGGTGGGAAGCGACATCCGCGAGCTGCCGCCGCGACGGCGTGCCCCTGCTGTTTTGGTAGGTCTTAGCGGGGAAGGAGACAGCCTGTGGCATCTGGGTGCGGCCATTGGGGCGCAGCGGGTAGCCGTTCTTCCTGATGCCGCAGCTTGGCTGGCGGAGTTCCTCAGCCGCTCGCGCTCGCCGGAGGCGGGCGGAGTCGTGCTCGGCGTTACGGGAGGCTGCGGCGGAGCGGGAGCCACCACTGCAGCGATCTGGATCAGCCAGGCAGCCGCGTGCCTCGGCGTGCGGGTACTGCTCGTGGATGCCGATCCTTGGGGCGGCGGGGTGGAGCTTGCCCTGGCCGCCGAGGAATCGCCGGGGTTGCGCTGGCCAGATCTCGCCGACGCCAGGGGCAGCATTGACCCCGGCCAGCTCGCCGATGCCCTGCCTGTGGCCGGGGGATTCTCATTTTTGTCCTGGCCAGGAAGCAGGGAACGGCCAGCCCCGGTCGACGCGTCCACGGTGGCCGGCGTCCTCGATGCCGCCAGACGGGGCTTTGAACTTGTCGTCGTGGACATCGGACGGAACGCCGAACCTTTGGGTACCTTTGCCTGGGACTGCGACCGGCTGCTCATGGTTGTCCCGGCACAGCTGAAGGCAGCCGTCGCATCAGCCCGCCTCCTTCAGGAGCTGCCGCCAGTAGACGCCGCCCTGGTCATCCGGGGCAAAGCAGGAGCCGCCCTGGACGGGACCCTGATCGCGGAATCGGTCGGACTGTCTCTGCACGCCATCATGCCGGAGATCAGGGGTACGGCAGGCGCTACCGAACTGGGCCGTCTGCTGGAGCACGGCCGGCGCAGGAGTGTGCGACGCTTTGCCGCGGTCGTATTGGAGCTGCTCGACGGCGAACTGCTGTCCAGGGAGGCGCAGTGAAGCCGCCTTCCAGCTCCTCCGCTTCCGGTTCCCTGCTTGGCCAGAGGCAGGCGGCGGCGAGACCGGCCTTTCCTCAAGGTGCCGGCAGGCGGCGTGCGGTAAGAGGGCTCGATGCAGGATTGCTCGAGACAGTGCGGGAATCTGTTATGGCCGAGGCCGGACCCGTGACGCCATCGCGTGTTGCGGCGGCGGTGCAGGCGACAGGCAAACTGCTCGGTACCGCCGGCTCCCTCGCCGCTGTTGAGCGCATCAGCGCTGAGCTGAACGGACTCGGACCGCTGCAGCAGCTTGTCAGCGATCCATCCGTCACGGACATCTTCGTCAACGCTCCCGATTCCGTGTGGCTTGATCGCGGACGCGGGATCGAACGGGCGCCGGTGTACTTTGCCGGGGAGGCTCAGCTCCGTGCCCTCGCATCCAGGCTTGTGGCAGCGGGGGGACGGCGCCTCGATGACGGCTCGCCCTGCGTAGACGTGCGGCTCGACGGCGGCTACAGGGTCCACGCCGTGCTTCCACCTATATCAACGGCAGGCACGCTCCTTAGCATCCGCATCCACCGTGAGCAGGTCTTCTCCATGGAAGAACTGAGTCGCGGCGGGATGTTTGGGCCTCTTGTCCAGGCAGTACTGGAACGGGTGGTGGAACATCGGCTGAGCTTCCTGATCAGCGGGGCCACAGGGTCCGGAAAGACCACATTGCTGTCCACCCTGCTGGGTCTGTGCCATCCAGGGGAACGGCTGGTCCTCATTGAGGATGCCTCGGAGCTGAACCCCGTGCACCCGCACGTCGTCGCGCTGGAGTCCCGGCACGGCAACCTGGAAGGAGGGGGCGCGGTGGATCTGGGTGAGCTCGTACGCCAGGCGCTCAGAATGCGTCCGGACCGGCTCATCGTGGGGGAGTGCCGAGGTGCAGAAGTACGTGAACTACTGACAGCCATGAACACAGGGCACACTGGCGGCGGCGGAACCATCCACGCCAACGCGGCCAGCGCCGTCCCGGCCCGCCTCACTGCGCTGGGAGCGCTGGCGGGGCTGGGACAGGATGCCGTGCAGCTGCAGGTTGCCAGTGCGCTGGATGTCATCATTCATGTCGCGAGATCGCGGCAGGGACGGCAGGTGGACTGCATCGGGGTGCTGCAGCATGCTGACGGAAACCTCCTGGTTGCCACAGCGCTCGAGACCGTGGGCGGGCGGCTCATCATGGGTCCTGCTTGGGGGCCACTCGCGTCGCGGCTTGGTATTCCTCCCGGGCAGGCCATGCCCGGGGACTTTGGCGGAGCAGCGGCATGAGCGCTGTTCTCGTGACCGTCCTGATCCTGGCTGTGTGGCTGGTCCTGCGGCCACCGCGGGGACTGGGCCGCCGGGTCCGCAAGGCTTTTACAGGAAGCACCGGCCGGCACTCGAAGGCTCATTCCTTCAGAGTGCTGCTGCTCCGCGGCACTGCCTTCAAGGAGCAGCCGGAAGGCAGCGAAACTTTCCGGAACAACCGCCGCAATTTGCGGTCGGGGCACGGACGCGCTTCCCGCCCCAGCAATGGGTTCGTGCCACTCACAGTCGCCGTCCAGCAGCTCGCTGCCCTGCTGAAAGGCGGGCGGGCGCCGTCCCGGTTATGGGACGAGCTGTGGCTGGTCTACGCGGTACCCGACGGGTCCACCGGACAGGAAAGCCCACCTCATGGACAGAGGCTGGGTGCAGCATCGACCGCCATCCTCGCGGCTGCCCGCGGTGCCGCGTTGCGGGGAGCTCCCGTGGCGGAGGCAATACGCCTTGCGGTGCGGACGTCGGGGCTCCCGGCGGACAACGGGGAACCCCGGATCTGGACAGAACTCGCCGCCTGCTTTGAGATAGCAGAAGCCAGTGGCTGTCCGTTGGCTGACGTCCTGGCCAGGTTCGCCGCGCAGTTGGAGGTCGAAGACGATGCCGAGGCAGCCCGCCAGACTGCGCTGGCCGGCCCTAAAGCGACGGTCACCCTCCTCACATGGCTGCCGCTGCTCGGACTGGGGCTCGGGGTCTGCCTCGGGGTGGATCCCTTAGCGATGCTTGTTGGGACTCCGATTGGCATCGCGGCCCTTGTGGCAGGGATTCTGCTGACGGTCAGCGGCCGGATCTGGTCCGCCAGGCTGGTGCGGGCAGCAGCCGGAGCGGCAGTAGCGTGAGTTTCGTTGAAAGCGTGGCACCCGTTGGAAGCCCGACCTTCACCGGAAGCGCGGCCTGCATCACCTGTGAGGTTCGACAGTATGGCCGCGACCTGGAACTGGCCGCCGCATGACGGGGCCGCTATCCGCCGCTGTGCTTGTCGGGACACTGCTGGCTATTGCCGCGGTGCTCGCCTTCTCTGAACGGTCACGCGTGAGACGACGATTCCTGGTCAGGGTCCGGCTGTTGCTCGACGCAGGGGCGCCGCCGGACGGCTCGGGCAAGCAGCCCTCCGTCCTGCCGGAGCCAGGTCTGCGTGACCCAGCGATGATGCTTGAACTGGTCGCTGCCATGCTGGAGGCAGGGTCCGGGATCGGCCGCTCCCTGGAGTTGGTCTCCGCGGCCGCATCACCCGATTATCAAAGCTCCCTTAGGCCGGTGGTTGCGGCGCTGACCATCGGAGCCGACTGGGAAACCTCGTGGCGGCGCCCGGAAGGCCACTCTGCCGAGATATTGGCGCTGCGAGATGCCCTCGGATTTGCCGCACTCACTGGTGCGCCGTCGTCCGCGATCCTTTACGCGCAGGCGGCCAGAATGCGGCGGGAACGGTTCCGTTCTGCCGAAAAGCGCGCCGCTGCACTCAGCGTCAAACTTGTCGTCCCCTTGGGTCTTTGCTCCCTTCCGGCCTTCATCTGCCTCGGCGTGGTCCCGGTACTGCTGGCACTCGTGCCCTCCGGGTCCTGAGCGGGCACAGAGCCTTCCCGCACTTTCCCTCCACACACCGTCACAGCCCCGCTTTTCCACTTAGCCCATACCGTCCCTTACCGGGCGGACCGCCAAACGGAACAGTCGGAGTAGCCGGCAACTCCGCCGGTCATCCGGAAAGGAAAACCATGTCCCTGAACCCAAGCAGTTTCGGCGCGACCCAGCATGAGTATGAGGAAAACAGCAAGGCAAACGTGCGGGAAATCTATCCGGGCGCCCGCACAGCACCACGCGTGAAGACGCGCAGCTGGAGGCGCCTGACAGGCTCCCAGGCGGGGATGGCCACGGCAGAATATGCCATCGCTACCTTGGCCGCGGTCGGCTTCGCAGGGATCTTGGTCTTCATCCTGCGCAGTGATGAAGTCCGCGGGTTTCTGCTCAACCTGATCCGCGCGGCGCTGGCCTTGCCATGACTCCCTTGCTGCAGACCCGGTCACCCGGAGCGATCAAGAGCCCTGCAGACAGGAGCCGCAGAACTGGCAGCCGCGGCGCAGTTACGGCTGAATTCGCCGTTGCACTGCCGGCAGTCCTGATGCTGCTGGCCATCCTCCTGGCCGGGTCTGCAGCAGGGGTCACGCAGCTCCGGCTGGAGGAAGCGGCGCGTGCCGGTGCCAGGGCACTTGCACGGGGCGAGGATCACGCAGTCGTTGACGGTATCGTCCGGAAGCTGGCCGGCGCCTCTGCATCATCCTTGGTGGCGGCCGACGGCGAGTGGCAGCGGGTCACGGTGTCGGACCGGATGGCCGGATTTTTAGGGAATGTGGTGCCATGGACACTGACCGCTCAGGCCGAGGCGCGAACGGAAACTGCGGAGTCGGCCAACGCTCCGGCGGATCCCCATGGCCCGGCAGCTGTCTGCGCGCGGACAGTCTGCTGACAGTGGACCAGTTTGGGAGGCATGAATGAATAGGCCAGGGAGGTGGGGCTGCCGGCGGACGCGTTCTGAGCGGGGGTCCGGCACCGTCCTGGCAGCAGCCCTCGGCATGGTGCTTATCCTTGCGACGTCCTTCGTGCTTCTGCTGGCACAGTCCGCTGTGCTGGCCTCCCAAACTGCGGCGGCGGCCGACCTGGCTGCCTTGGCGGCGGCTGACGCGCTGCGGGGCGTCTCCGATGGAGATCCGTGCGCTGTTGCCGCTTCCGTCGCGGCCCGTCACAGCGCACGGCTGATCAGCTGTACTGAGGGAGGCGACCAGTCCGTTGAAGTACGTACCCAGTCGAGCACCAGTACTTTCCTCGGAGCGGCCACCGGCCGCGCCCGGGCCGGACCTCCGCCCTAGCTGTGGTGCCGGACGCCGGGCCGGTGTCCGGTGCAGCTAGCGGGCACTGGGCACGACGGCGCTCGCCGCATACTCCTTGGGCGCAGCGGCTGCGTCCATCGCGTCCTTCAGCAGAACGTCGATCAAGGTGATGGCAGCGTCCTTGTCCAATGGGTTGTTTTTGTTGCCGCATTTAGGCGACTGCACGCACGAAGGGCACCCGGTCTCGCACTCGCAGGCCTCGATGGCATCACGCGTTGCCGTCAACCAGACTTTCGCCTTCTCGAAACCGCGCTCGGCAAAGCCTGCTCCGCCGGGGTGCCCGTCATAGACAAAGATGGTGGGCACTCCGGTGTCGGCGTGAATCGCCGTCGAAACGCCGCCGATGTCCCAGCGGTCACTGGAGGCTACGAGGGGAAGGAGCCCGATCGCTGCATGTTCTGCCGCATGAAGGGCGCCGGGGAACTGTGCCTCGATCAGCCCCGCGCCGGTGAGGGAGCGGTTGTCAACGACGAACCACACCGCCTTCGTGAACAGCTCCCTCGCTCCTAGGTCCAGAGGCTCCTCACCCAGCACCTCATTGGAAATCAGGGCTTTGCGTTGAAAGGAAACCACTTGGGTTGTTACCTTCACATCTCCGAAGTGAACAGCGACGTCACCCCACTGCACGGTACGTTCGGTCTCCAGCACCTCGATCTGCGTTATGTCCCGGGCTGTCGTGTAGTAGTCCGGATTCGCGCGGCGCACCACCACGCAGTGTTCGTCTTCGTTCAGCTCCTCCACTACGTAGCTGTCACCCTGATGGACGTACACCGCACCTGTATGTGCCTGATAGTGGGTCTGCGGGGAGTCCATCGTCCCGAGAAGCGACCCCGTGTCCGCGTCCACTATGCTCACCGGCCCGCCACCGTCGGCCCGAAGACTCACCATGGCGGCAGCATTTTGGGGATGGGTCCAGAACCAGCCGGCAGGCCGGCGCCTCAGACATCCGCGATCGACGAGCCGGCCGAGCAGGTTCTCGGCGGTGCTTCCGAACAGCGGCAGCTCGCCAATGCCCAGGGGAAGCTCGGCAGCAGCGGCGCAGAGATGCGGCCCGAGAACATATGGATTCGAAGGGTCAAAGACGGTGGCCTCAACCGAGACGTCGAAGATTGCCTCAGGATGATTCACCAGGTAAGTGTCGAGAGGGTCATCACTGGCAACAAACGCCGCGATTGCCTCCTGCCCGGACCGGCCGGCCCTGCCGATCTGCTGGAACAGGGAGGCTCGGGTCCCGGGCCAGCCGGCAACCAGCACGGCATCCAGTCCGGAGATGTCGATGCCCAGCTCCAGCGCCGAAGTGCTCGAAATGCCAAGCAGCTGCCCAGAGCGGAGGGCCTTCTCCAGCGCACGGCGTTCTTCGGGCAGGTACCCGGACCGGTAGGCGGCAACCCGCTGGGGCAGGCTCGGGTCAACCTCATCGAGCAACCGCTTCGTGATGGAGGAAATGGTTTCAGCGCCGCGCCTCGACTTGATGAAGGCAATAGTGCGGATCTGTGAGGAAACGAGGTTGGCCAGCAGGTCAGCGGTTTCAGCCACGGCCGTCCGCCGTTCCTTCGCACCGTTTTCACCGCGCACCTCCGTCAGGGCAGGTTCCCAGAAAGCGACCGTCGTGGATCCGTGGGGTGAGGAATCTTCTGCTACGGCCTGCACTGGCGCGCCGATGAGCCTTCCGAAGGACTCCTCCGGTTCGGATGCCGTGGCGGACGCAGCGATGAACACCGGGCCCGGGGAGCTGCCCGCTGCGTAATAGGCACAGATGCGCCGAAGCCGGCGCATCAGGTTGGCAACATGCGAGCCGAAAACCCCGCGGTAGGTGTGCGCCTCATCGACGATCACATACTTCAGACGGCGGAAGAAACCGGCCCACCACGCATGGTTTGGCAGGATTCCAAAGTGCAGCATGTCGGGGTTCGCCAGGATGACGTTGGCATGGTCCCGGATCCAGCGCCGCGATGCCTGGTCGGTGTCGCCGTCGTAGGTCTCTGCCCTGACAGTGGGCAGCTTGAGCGAGCGAATGGCCGCCAGCTGGTCCGCGGCCAGCGCCTTGGTCGGTGCGAGATACAAGGCGACCGCGCCGCCGTCATGAATCTTGCCCGGCTCGGAGAGCACACGCAGTTCGGAACGGTGGACCGCATCGAGCGCGGGAAGCTGGTAGGCGAGCGATTTTCCGGAGGCCGTACCGGTGGCGACCACCACGTGGCCGCCGGCGTGGGCGATGTCGGCAGCCTGAACCTGGTGCCGGTACGGCTGCTGTATTCCCAGGTTGCCGTAGGCCGCCACCAGGTCAGCGTGGACCCACTGCGGCCAGGGCTCATGCACCGCCCGGCGCGCCGGGATGGTACGCACATGCCGCAGCTGCTCCGGATCCGGGCCGCGGCCCAACAGGGGAATCAGCGAGTCATAGGGGTTCACCCCAACATTGTTTCACCCGCGCGGAAACCGGCCGGAATTCGAGCCGGACGGAACCCGGCAGCCGCATCCCGTCAGGCGACCGAGAGGTCCGACCCTTCATCCGAAGCGGAGAGCATCAGGACGTGGCATACCGAGGTCCAGCCCAGATGTGAATAGAGCTTTTGCCCGTCGAGCGACGCCAGCAAGAGGCCGTCCTCCACGTCGTGCTCAAATGCCTGGGCCGCCAGGGCCTTCATGATGAAGCTGCCCAGCCCGCGTCGCTGGAACGCCGGTTCGGTAACAATCTTGTCGAAGACAGCCGTCCCGTTGATGACCAGCACCTGGCCGCTGGCCGCGACGGTATCCCCGGACCGGACAACAGCATGGTGCACGCCGTTGGACTCGGACGTTTCCAAGGAGAGTTCGTCATCGGAAAGCCAGGGGTCCTCGGCGTCCTGGGTTTCCATGTCCACCACCATCATGCTCTGGGACGCGGAGGTGACGTTGAGGCCGTGCAGTTGCGCCAGAGCGGTGTACCGCTCCACGTCGTTCGTCAGGATGGTCAGCACCCGGGCGGGTGCTTCGGCAGTCTTGGCTGCCAGGTCCGCAAATTCCGAGTCAGTGGGATCGGAAGCAAAGTACTGCCATTCCCCGGTCGACTCAGCTCGGAGGGCGGCGGGAAACCGTCCCTCAGTCCCCGTCTCGTAGCCTCGGCATCCGGCCCAGCCGGCTACCCAGACTTCCAGCAGGTGCGTGATGTCTCCAACCATGGCTTCTGGCGTCATGTGATGAGGGTATTCCAGCGTTGCCACAAGCAACAGGGCTTTGCCCCTTGCTTATGCAATTGTGATGGGAGGGCAGGCGGCAACTGCACGTCCGTCCGGCGCTCCGGCCCTGCCTTCACCCCGTACCCTCATTCCGGCGGTTTGTGGGGACCCAGTACGCTTAAAAGCGTGGCTTTGAACCGAATTGTGCTTTTTTATGGCTTTACCCCCATCGCCGACCCAGACGCAGTCATGCTCTGGCAGCGTGCCCTCTGTGAGAAGCTCCGGCTGACCGGGCGCATCCTTATCTCCAAAGACGGCATCAACGCCACTGTGGGCGGGGACATCAAAGCGGTCAAGCAGTACGTCAAGACCACCCGGGAATATAAGGGATTCCGTGGCATCGACGTGAAATGGTCGGAGGGCGGAGCGGACGACTTCCCGCGCTTGAGCGTCAAGGTCCGTGACGAGATCGTATCCTTCGGGGCTCCGGGGGAGTTGAAGGTTGACGAAAACGGCGTCGTGGGCGGCGGAAAGCACCTGAAACCCGAGGAACTCCACGAACTCGTTGATGCCAAGAAGGAAAGCGGCCAGGAAGTCGTTTTCTTCGACGGCCGGAACGCCTTCGAGGCGCAGATTGGCAAGTTCAAGGACGCAGTGGTCCCGGACGTCGCCACCACCCACGACTTCATCAAGGAGCTGGAGTCGGGCAAGTACGACGCCCTCAAGGACAAGCCCGTGGTCACGTACTGCACCGGCGGGATCCGCTGTGAAGTGCTCTCCAGCCTCATGGTGAACCGCGGGTTTAAAGAGGTGTACCAACTGGACGGCGGCATCGTCCGCTACGGCGAAACGTTCAAGGACCATGGGCTGTGGGAAGGCTCACTGTACGTCTTCGACAAGCGCATGCACCTCGAATTCAGCGAGGACGCGAAGACCATCGGTGAGTGCGTTCGGTGCGCAGCACCCACGAGCAAGTTCGAAAACTGCTCCAACCCGAGTTGCCGCACCCTAACCCTGTACTGCGGCGAATGCGCAGCCAGCCCGGAGACCTTGCGCTGCCCGGAAAGGTGCGCTGCCTGACTGGCTGCGCGGCCTCACCGGTGCTTCAGCAGTCGGTAAGGTAAGCCGTTAGATGCGGCTTACACGCAGCGCGAAGTTCGCGTCCCTGCGCGCTTCGACTGTGATCTGCAGGACGGAGTCCTTCGCCACTTGAACGACATTCACCCGTGACGTGCCGCAACGCAGGCTCAAGTCCACCAACGCGAATTCGGAGTCGCGCACTGTAAACGAAACTCTCCGTTCGCTGCGGCACGCGAGCGTCAGGGTGTAGGTACCGCTGGGCAGACGAGATGTGGACAGGACCTCCTCCTCGTCCTCCTCCACAGTGCCGTAGTCGGTCAAGAACACCTGTCCCTCGGCGTCGGGCAGCACCTCGCGCGCCCAGGCGTCGAGCTCAGCACCTGACACGGGGCGGGTGAACCGCGTATCGCGCGGTAGCGCCGCATCCGTCAGTGGCGGTGCACTGTCGGGGGGAAGGGCGCCGCGCCCGTCGTCGTAGCTGTACTCACAGCCGCTCAGGGCAGAGCCGGAAGCCAGCATAAGGAAAAGTACGACGGCGGCTGCCGGGCTCCGCGAGGATCGCACCGGTGGCACCCGCCTGGAGAAGTCCCCCCCGGAGCAATGCACGGAGACCATCCGCACAGAAGGCATACACAGACTCTAAGCCCGCGGAACGTGTGGAGCCAGAGCCAATTATGCAGAGGCAGATTATGAGGTGGCCTGCTACTTCGCCGGCACCAGTTGATAGGCATATATGAGTGGTGCGTCAACGCTCGAGGCGCTGATTTCGAGAGCACCGGCTTTAGGTACATTCAGCTTCGAGATTTCGCGGCTGCCGTTGCAGGCGGCCCCGGTATCGGCTATCGGATTCCCATCGACGGACACGGCAAAGAACGCCTTGCCCCCGCCTTCGCAGGTGGCCGTCAATATGTAACGGCCAGCAGGAATGGAGCCCGTTTCCTGGATGATCCTGTCCCGGTTAAGGATCTTGCCGGCATCCTCAAGAACTGCACTTTGGGCAGAAGGCAGGGCCGTGGCCTTCCAGGCCGGGACGTCCGCGTTTTCAATGGACACCCTCGGCGAGCAGGCCGGCAGCACCAGCAAGAGGGCGCCCGCGGTCACGATCATCAGGACACGGAGCAGCGAAGAACCACGGAACACCGCGGAAACGCGAAGCGCCGTGGGAACGAGAGGCGCCGTGGGTACACGCGGCATCACGGGAGAACGTCCAGCCATGATTCCAACTTACCCGCTCCGGGTTCACGTGCTGCCCGCACGGATGTTCAGCGGCTGCGTCGGGCTGCCGCGAAAGAGACCAGGTTGTCTGCCTCTTCTAGGGCGTTCGCCATCTTCGGAGAACCAACGAACACCCTCTCGCCACGGGACTTCAGGTCGACGGGGATAAGGTCGGCGCGGGCGGACGGGGCCTGCCCCGCCCCGGCCTGCCCTTCGCGGTTCTCCGCCCCGACCTGCCCGGCTCCGGCTCCGCCATTCCCAGCCGCGGCGTGCCCCGCCCGGCCTGGTTGTCTCCGTCGCTCTGCGCTCTCCTCGGAGAGCGTGAGTGCATCGATTTTCGCGCCCCCGATCTTGTCAAGCATCTCGTAGTCCTCTGCCGTGCACAGGTCGCTTGCCGCCAAGTGCCTAAGCGCAATCAGGCCCACGACGGCCCGGCTGAAATCAGGGTCCATTGCCAGGCCGATGGCCCACTGCGTCCGCTGCCACCACTGGTCCCGGCGGTCTGCTTCCCGCCGTTGGGCCAGCGTCCGCCACGCAATCCAGCCCGCGATCAAAGCCGCCAGCAGGGTGCTGAGGGGAGCGAAGGCCGCGACGTACTGCAGCCACTCCGGGCCAGAGCCATCCGGAGTAAGCGCCGCTGCTTTGGTGTCCAACATGGCCCAACTCTAGCCCTGTCCTCGGACAAACAAACGGGACCAAAAGATCGCGCAGAGGGGACAAACAGATCCGACAAATAGACTGGCGCTGTGACCCAATCAATGCTCTTTACTGCCGGCAACACTCCCGATGCACCACGCAGCGACCTCCCGGACCTCCTGCACTCCCTGGCTGCAGACCTGCGGGAGGTGGGCTACACCGTTGACGGCGTTGCCGCGCTGCTGGGGCCGTCGGCATTCGCGGCGCTGGACCGTGACCAGCTCATCCCCGCATTGATCGTCACTGAAGGAGCCGCCCAGGGTGAGGCGCGGGCGGCGGCGCTCGCCGCCGTCGTGCGCTTCTGGCTGCTGGCTGTCCCGCAGGACCCGGCGGTGCTTGACGCCGCCCTGCCGCGCACCCGGACGCAAGGGCTTATGGACCTTGGCCTCGCGGAGCCCGCGGAGCCCGCGGAAGCAGGGCAGCGGGCGGAAGCAGCGGAGCCCGCGGAAGCAGGGAGGGAGTTGATCAGGGCCGCGGCCGACCTGCGGCCGTACGGATGGAAGGGGGCTGCAGGGGAGGATGCCACCGGCAGCGACGGCGTGGAACTGTGGGTGGCCAGCGACCTCGCGGCACACCAGCGACCCGGCGTCCTCCGGCGCGACCATGTCCTGGGTATCGGGCAGGCCTCCACCACGCTGGTGCAGACCACCATCCGGCGCCATGCCAAAAGGGCTCTGGATCTGGGGACCGGCTGCGGCATCCAGACCTTCCACTTGCTGCACCACAGCGATCACGTCACAGCCACCGATATCTCCGAACGGGCGCTGGCGTTCACGCGCTTCAATGTCCTGCTCAACGCCGAGGCGCTGCAGGTTGACCCGGCGCGGCCCGCGGACCGCGTGGCCCTCAGGCTCGGCTCCCTGCTGGAGCCCGTAGCCGGAGAGAAGTTCGACCTCGTGGTGTCCAACCCACCCTTCGTCATTACACCGCGGAGCGCCGGAGAGGCGGCCGGAGACCAATTCACCTACCGTGACGGCGGCCTGCCAGGCGATGGCATCGTGGCCACCCTGGTGCAGTCCCTGCCCGACGTGCTGGCTCCGGGCGGCACAGCCCAGATGCTGGGCAACTGGGAGATCACCGCGGGGCTGTCATGGGAGGAGCGGCCGCAGCGCTGGGTCCGGGAGGACACCGATGCCTGGTTCATCCAGCGCGAACAGGTGGGGCCCGAACAGTACGCCGAAACGTGGCTGCAGGATGCCTCAGAGAACAGGGACCGCCGGCATTATCAGGAGGCCTACTCCGCGTACCTCGGCGATTTCGCTTCCCGGAACGTGGACGGGATCGGTTTCGGGATGATCTGGCTGCGGCGGCCCGACGCCGGTACACGCCGGGTCTACAGGTTCGAGGAGATCACGTACCCGATCGAGCAGCCGGTGGGCCCGCATTTGGATGCCGCCGTTGACCGGGCGGACTGGCTGGCCGCGAACGATCTGTCCGCGGCGCATCTCGTCGTGGCCGATGACGTCACGGAGGAGCGCCATCAGCGGCCCGGGGCGGAACATCCCGGCGTGATCCTGCTGCGGCAGGGTGCCAGTCTTCGCCGCACCAACCTCCTGAGCACCGAACTGGCCGGGTTTGTCTCGGCGTGCGACGGTGACCTCTCTGCCGGGCAGATTATCGGGGCCTTGGAGTCCCTCCTTGGAGGCTATGAGGACTTCGACGGCATTGCCTTCCGCAGCGCCCTGCTCAGCGATATTGCCAATCTGGTCCGGGACGGATTCCTCCTGCCGGCCCCGCAGGATTGAGCGGTTCCGCGATCCGCCGGAATGCGCGGGAATGCTCCTGAGCCGCCATCCGCCGTCGTGCTTGCCGCCGGACTCCTGAACCCGAACCGGAACGGCGCAACAAGCGGACCCTGAGGGCGATCTTCATCGGTGACGACGGCCACGTGTTTTCCACATGGTTGCGCAAGATTCTTCAAAATATGGTGAACTAGGCCAATATGGGCTCATCTGCCCGAGCAACCTTTTTCTGTAGGAGCACTGTGCCAAGCAAGGCCAAAACCGGCAAGAAACTCGTGATTGTGGAGTCTCCGGCCAAGAGCAAGACCATCGCCAAGTATCTGGGCGAGGGCTTCATTGTCGAGGCCTCCATTGGTCACATCCGGGACCTGCCGCAGCCTTCAGAGCTCCCCGCGGAACTGAAGAAGACCTCGGTGGGCAAGTTCGCCGTCGACGTGGAAAATGACTTCAAGCCGTACTACGTCGTGTCCCCGGACAAGAAGAAAAAGGTCGCCGAACTCAAGGCCCAGCTCAAGGACGCCGACGCCCTCTATCTCGCAACCGATGGGGACCGCGAGGGCGAGGCCATCGCGTGGCACCTCCTGGAGGTCCTCAAGCCGAAGGTTCCCGTGTACCGCATGACCTTCGGTGAAATCACCAAGGAGGCCATCCACCGGGCCATGGACAACCTGCGCGATGTCGACGCCGCGCTCGTGGATGCCCAGGAGACGCGCCGCATCCTCGACCGCCTCTACGGCTACGAGATCTCCCCTGTGCTGTGGCGGAAGGTTGCACGCGGGCTCTCCGCAGGGCGTGTGCAGTCTGTGGTCACACGCATGGTGGTGGACCGCGAACGCGAACGCATGGCGTTCAAGGCGGCTTCCTACTGGGACCTGACCGGCCAGTTCGGTGCCGAAGCGGGTTCTGCTTCGTTCAAAGCCAAGCTCGCCGCGCTGGACAACGCCAAGGTGGCCAGCGGCCGGGACTTTAACGACGACGGCGTACTCACCGCACGCAACGCCGTGCACCTTAATGAGGAACTGGCCACGTCGCTGGCAGCAGGGCTGGAAGGCGCGGACTTCCGCGTCCGGTCCGTTGACACCAAGCCGTACACCCGCCGCCCTGCCGCTCCGTTCACCACGTCAACACTGCAGCAGGAGGCCGGGCGCAAGCTCCGCTTCTCGTCCAAGAGCACCATGCAGATCGCCCAGCGCCTGTATGAAAACGGCTACATCACCTACATGCGTACCGACTCCTCCGCGCTAAGCGATGAAGCCATCACGGCTGCACGCCGCCAGGCATCTGAGCTCTATGGCCCGGAGTACGTTCCGCAGTCCCCGCGCGTCTACTCGAACAAGGCAGCCAACGCCCAGGAAGCCCACGAGGCCATCCGTCCCGCCGGTGACTCCTTCCGCACACCGGCCCAGGTTGCTTCACAGCTCAGCGGCGACGAATTCAGGCTCTACGAACTGATTTGGAAGCGCACCGTCGCCTCCCAGATGGGCGATGCCAAGGGCTCCACCGCCACCATCCGCCTCGGTGCAGTGGCGGTTAGCGGCCCGGCCCAAGGCCGCGACGCCGAATTCTCGGCCTCCGGCACTGTCATCACCTTCCCCGGCTTCCTCGCAGCCTACGAGGAAGGCAAGGACGAAACCCGCGGTGACGAGGACTCCGAGGAAGCACGGCGCCTGCCGAACGTGGCCAAGGGCGACTCGCTGTCCGCCTCCGACATTGTTGCCGTCGGGCACGAGACATCCCCGCCACCGCGCTACACCGAAGCCTCCCTCACGGCCGAGCTGGAAAAGAAAGGCATCGGGCGCCCGTCCACCTACGCCTCCACGATTTCCACCATCCAGGACCGCGGCTACGTGCGGAAGCAGGGCTCAGCCCTGGTACCCAGCTGGATCGCCTTTTCCGTGGTCCGGCTGCTGGAGCAGCACTTCCACGACTACGTCGACTACGAGTTCACGGCCGACATGGAAGGCGACCTGGACAAGATCGCCAATGGCCAGGCCGTGGGTGCTGCCTGGCTCAAGCACTTCTACTATGGGGAAGACACCGATCCGGGCCTGCTCAGCATCGTGAACAACCTCGGTGAGATCGACGCGCGCGAAATCAACTCGGTGCCCATCGCCGAGGGCATCACCCTGCGCGTGGGCAAGTTCGGGCCGTACCTCGAGAGCTCTGTCCCCACCGTGGATCCGAAAACCGGCGAAGTGGTGGAGTCTGCCCGCGCCAATGTCCCCGAAGATCTCGCCCCTGATGAGCTCACCGCCGAGAAGGCCGTGGAGCTGATGGAAACCGCGGCGCCCGAGGAACGGGTGCTCGGCACTGATCCCCACACCGGCCACACCATTGTGGCCAAGAACGGCCGCTACGGCGCCTACGTCACCGAGATCATCCCGGAGATGACCGAGGAACAGCTCGCCAACCTGCCCGTGGAGTACTACAAGAACGGCAAACCGAAGCCGCCGAAGAAGCCCGTCAAGGCCAAGCCGCGCACCGGATCGCTGTTCAAGTCCATGTCGGTGGAGACCATAACCCTCGACGAGGCGCTCGCTCTCATGAGCCTGCCGCGGGTGCTCGGCCAGGACGCCGAGGGTAACGTCATCACCGTCCAGAACGGCCGCTTCGGTCCCTATCTGAAGAAGGGAACGGACTCGCGGTCCATCGGTTCGGAAGAGGAAATCTTCACGATTACGCTGGAACAGGCTCTGGAAATCTACTCGCAGCCGAAGCAGCGCGGCGCCCGCGCAGCCGTACCCCCGCTGGCCGAGTTCGGACCGGACCCGGTGTCCGAAAAGAACATCGTCGTGAAGGAAGGCCGCTTCGGTCCATACATCACGGACGGCGTCACCAACATCACGGTGCCGCGGAGCACTTCACTGGAGGAACTGACGCGGGAACAGGCCGTCGAACTCCTGGCCGAGAAGCGCGCCAAGGGACCAGTCAAACGCACCACCACCCGCAAGGCGCCGGCAAAGAAGGCAGCGGCGAAGAAGTAAAGCAGGCTGGTTGAGCTCGCTACCATCCGGCACCGTCGCCAAGGGTTCGGAATTGCGCGGTGCCCTGCAACGTGGTCGAGTAGATACATGACTGAACAGACCGGACCCGCAGACACGACGCCGCTGAACGACCTCGAAGAGAAGCTGGCTCAGGGGGGTCAGCCGGACGCCGATCCGGTGGACGTCATCCTGTCCTTCCTGAACAACGAGGTTTACATCATCAGCGCCGACGCCCTGGAAGGCGAGGACTCCCAGGTCGAGCCGTTGGTGCTCGGGAACGAAGATGGGCAGCCTGTCCTGGCCGTTTTCTCTCACCCCAGCCGTGTCGACCCGGAGTACCTCGAGGCCGCGCCGAACGTGCTCGGAACGCAGGGGGCAGCCATCATCGCCAACATTGGCGACGAACTCGGGATGGTCATCAACCCCGGGGCAGCCTACGGGTTCGAAATCAACCCCGAGGGCATTGCGAACATCAGGCGCGATTTCAAGCGTGCTGATGACACCGACGCGAACCCGGCTGGCCTCGAAGGCGAGTAGCGGCTTCATCCTGATCCGGGGGCGGTCCTGATCGGGGAAATGTGCCGGGGCGGATTGCTTCCGCCGCCGCTCTTCGGGGAATAATGGCAGGATGCGGCTAGGCGTCCTCGATATCGGATCCAACACTGTCCACCTTCTCCTCGTGGACGCCCACCCCGGTGCGCGTCCTGTGCCTTTCGCCTCGCACAAGCGGCCGTTGTCGCTTGTGCAGTATCTCGACGGCGACGGCAACATCAGCGATGCAGGCCAGCATGAGCTGACCGAGTTCGTCCTTGAGGCGTGGGAGTTCGCCGCGAGGCACAAGGCGGAGGACCTCCTGGCCTTCTGTACCTCTGCCATCCGCGAGGCCACTAACGGGCCGGCTGTGCTCGCCCGGGTGAAGCACGAAACAACGGTTACCCTTGAGGAGCTGACAGGCAGCGAGGAAGCGTCCATGACGTTCTTCGCGGTCCGCCGCTGGTACGGCTGGGGTGCGGGCCCGATCCTGAATCTGGACATCGGCGGTGGTTCCTTCGAGATGGCCACAGGCCAGGACGAGCTCCCGGAGCTTGCTACCTCCGTACCGCTCGGCGCCAGCCGCCTCACACGCGACTGGCTGAAGGAGGACCCTCCCTCCGCCAAGAGTGTGAAGGAGCTGCGGAGTTATATTCGTGACACACTCAAGCCCGTGGTCCGGAGCTTCGATGCCATCGGAAGGGCGAACCTCGTTGCCGGAACGTCCAAAACCTTCCGCTCGCTGGCACGGATTGGCGGTGCGGCCCCCAGTGCAGCCGGTCCCTACGTTAAACGCGAGCTGCACGCCACGGACCTGGGGATCTGGGCCCAGCGCCTAACAGCGATGAAGAGCGAGGACCGGCTGCATCTTCCCGGCGTCTCCGAAGCCCGCGCCAACCAGCTCCTCGCGGGCGCGCTGGTCGCAGAAGCGGCCCTGGAGCTGTTCGCCTTCAAGAAAATCAAGATTTGCCCTTGGGCCCTGCGCGAGGGCCTCATCCTGCGCCGTCTCGACCAGCTGGTCTTTGACGGGCCCTTGGAGCCCGCTCCGCATATTGGAATCCAGACGCAGCCCCTGACTGCCGGCTGAAACGGGTTTGAAAAGCGAAGCTTAGAAGTGTGAAGCGCCGGTCGGTCGTGCAGAAGGAGCTGGGGGAACACTCCTGCAACCGGCCGGCGCCGCGCCGATCCGAAAGGATCAGCTCCATCACTCGCACCTTGTGAAGCACTAAGAACATTAGCCACTGACCATGGGAGTTCAGCGGGTATTCCCTGTACGAAAGCTGGGAAACCCTGCTCGAGCCGCAAAAAGAAAAGGCTCCTGTTTCAGGGCCAAGGGCTTAGCGGGCCTGCATGCCGGGCCGTGAACTGCAATGATGGAGCAATGACCAACCGAATTGCATTCCTTGGCTGTGGATCAATGAACGAGGCAATCATGAGCGGCCTCCTCGACGCCGGCACTGACCCCATGGACGTGGTGGCCACAGTGCGCCGGGCAGAGCGCGCCGCCGAGCTGGCCGAGCGCCATCATGGCATAACAGCCATCGCAGGTGTGGAGGAGCCCGACAACAACAAGCAGGCCGCGAAGGGGTCCAGCGTGGTCATCCTTGGAGTGAAGCCCGTGGGCATCACCGAGCTGGCGCGCGAAATCAGCGGTTCGATCGCCCCAGACACCATCGTCATCAGCGTGGCTGCAGCCGTTTCCATCGCCCAGCTGGAGGCCGCCCTGCCGGAGGGTCAGCCGGTAATCCGGACCATGCCAAATACTCCCGCGAAGCTGGGCCGCGGCGTCGTCTCCGTCTCCGCAGGCACGCACTGCTCGCCGGAGCAGCTCCAGCGGGCGAAGGACATTCTCGCAGCGGTGGGAACCGTCGTCGAGATCCCCGAAGAGCAGGTCGACGCCCTCGGCGCCATCAGCGGGTCAGGCCCGGCGTACGCGTTCTATCTCGCTGAAGCGATGGCTGCTGCCGGTGTCGAACTTGGCCTCGATGAGGAGCTTGCCCTTCTGCTCGCCCGCGAGACCGTGGCCGGCGCCGGACTCATGCTCGCCGAGCCCGGAGCCAACCCCACTGCCCTGCGCAAGGCAGTGACCAGCCCCAACGGCACCACCGAACGCGCGATCGCGACCTTTGATGATCGCGGCATGCCTGCGATCATCACCGCCGGAGCTCGCGCCGCCGCCGACCGGGCAGCAGAGTTGACCAAGCAGCTCGGCTGAGCCCCGCCCGCACCCTAACCTCCCCCAAGCCCGGACCGGGAAACCCGCGGGCGGAGGCCATCCGATGGCCGGGTTAGGGCCGGGCCGCGAAGCGCTCCAGCAGGTCCACGTGCCCCGACACAATCAGCATGTCGCGGGAAGACACCTTGGTCTCCGGGCGGGCGTAGGTAAAGTCCTCGCCCGGGGACTTCACTCCCACAATGGTCACGCCGTACTTGGAACGCACCTTTGATTCGTCCAGGGTGAAGCCCACAGTCTCACGCGGCGGGTACATCTTGACGATGGCGAAGTCGTCGTCGAACTCGATGAAGTCCAGCATGCGCCCGGACACCAGGTGGGCGGCCCGGACACCGGCGTCCGCTTCCGGATAGATGACATGGTTGGCGCCGATGCGGGTGAGAATTTTGCCGTGGGACGGGGTGATGGCCTTGACCCACAGGTGCTCGATGCCCAGGTCCACGAGGTTCACGGTGATCAGCACGGAAGATTCGATGGACGTGCCAACACCAACGACCGCGGAGCTGAACTCCTGCGCCCCGAGCTGGCGGAGAGCGTCGATGTTGGTGGCGTCCGCCTCAACGACGTGCGTGAGGGTGGCAGCCCATTTCTGCACGAGGCTCCGGTCCCGCTCGATGGCCAGCACTTCGCGTCCCTGCTTGACGAGCTGTTCAGCAGTCGCTGAACCGAAGCGACCCAGTCCGACCACCAGTACGGGAGCATTGTGGGCGGGGCGGTTTTGGGCGCTTGAGGAACTAGCCAATGATGGGCCTCTCTTCCGGATAGTGGTACAGCTGCCTGCGCTGGCGCAAGGCAAGGGCAGCGGCGAGGGTGACCGTGCCGACACGCCCCATAAACATGAGGGCTGTCAGCACGTACGCTCCGGCTGGTGCTACCTCGGCGCTGAGGTTGGTGCTTAAGCCACAAGTAGCGAAAGCTGAAATTGCTTCGAAGAGCACCCTGTCCAAAGACTCACCGCTTATGGACAGAAGGAGGAAGGACCCAACCGAGACCAGGGTAGCTCCCGCCACAATCACGGAAATAGCCACTCGCATGGCTCCCTCTGGAATGGTACGCCCGTGGACCTTCACATCTGCATCTCCACGCGCCTCGGCCGCAATGGCCAGGAACATGACGGCGATGGTGGTCACCTTGATGCCGCCGGCCGTTGATGCGGAACCGCCGCCGGCGAACATGAGGGCATCCGTCAACAGCATGGTGGTGGACTCCATCTGGTTCTGGTCGACCAGGTTGAAGCCTCCGGAACGGACCTGAACTGACGCAAAAAGTGAATGGAAGACCTTGTCACTGAAACTTAGGGTCCCAATGGTCCTGGCGTTGTCCCACTCCATGATGGCCCACAGCAGGGTGCCCGCAGCCAACAGGATGAGGGAGACCTCGATGGTCAGCTTGGTGTGCAGGTTCCATTTCTTCCAGTTCAGCCCGTTCTGCAGCAGGACCATGACTACCGGAAAGCCGAGACTGCCCAGGAAGACACCGACCATGATGGGAACGAGGATCCAGAGGTCGTTCTCAAACGGAAGGATGCCCTCGGCATGTGCGGTAAACCCTGCGTTGTTGAAAGCGGAGATGGCGTAAAACAAGCCGTGCCAGACGGCGCTCCAGAAGCTCTCACCCAATACGAGGAAACGCGGAATCAGGATCAGGGCCAAGACACCCTCAATCACTACGGAGGTAGTGATCACGATGCGGAGGAGAGTGCCTACTTCGCCGAGGCGTCCCGCAGTGTTCATTGACTGCGCTGCAATGATCTTCCCGCGAACTCCGAGCCGTTTACTCACCATCAGCGCCAGCAGAGACGCCAGCGTCAGAGTCCCGAGGCCACCCACAAAAATGCCTATGAGGATAATTAACTGGCCGAGGAAGGACCAATGAGTGGCAGTGGTGACAACGGTGAGCCCCGTGACGCAGACGGCAGAAACTGCGGTGAACATGGCCTGGTGGAGCGGAGTCGGTTCGCCACTGGCTGATGCTGCCGGCAGAGTGAGCAGCGCGGTGAAGACCAAGCAAACAGAGGCGAAGGCGGACAAGGCCAGGCGTGCAGGCGAGGTGTTGGCGATATCATCGACGAAGTCCCGGAGTCGGGTGAAAATCCCGAGGCCTTCACGCTCCGGCACGTTGGGATGCCAGCTCGCCGGGCTCTTTGACCTCGACTGGCTCTGCGTCATGGGTGGCTGTTTCCTCGGTCGTATCTGCTTCCTTCAGTAGTAAACCACTAAAATCCGCTCCTTGAACGGACAGCGCCTCAGGCTGAGAGGGCATGGCCGCTCAGGTAGCCTGTCAGGGATGACTCTCCTTCCCGGACACAGCCTTCCTGCATTGCCAACGACGGTGGTGTGGGATTCCGCCATGACCGCATACAACTTCGGTCCTGGGCACCCGATGGCGCCCCAGCGGCTGGACCTCACCGAGCGGTTGGCCCGCAGCCTGGGTCTGCTGGACCTGGGGCACGTCACCGTAGCGGCGCCCGAAGTCGCGGGCGACGACGAGCTGACTTCCGTCCACAGCCCCGAGTTCGTGGCGGCCGTCCGCCGGGTCAGTGAAGATCCGCTGGTCCCTGACGAAGCCCACGGACTGGGCACAGAGGACGACCCTGCCTTCGAGGGCATGCATGAGGCGGCCGCCCGCCTTGCCGGCGGCTCCCTGCTCGCGGCGAACTCCATCCTGGACGGCTCCGCCCTGCGGGCCGTGAACTTCGGCGGCGGCCTGCATCATGCCTCGCGGGACCGTGCCAGCGGCTTCTGCATCTACAACGATGCAGCGCTGGGAATTCAGAGGCTCCTCGACGGCGGTGTGCAGCGTGTGGCATATGTCGACGTCGACGCGCATCACGGTGACGGGACACAGAGCATTTTCTGGAACGACCCCCGGGTGCTCACCATCTCGCTGCATGAGAGCGGATTGACACTGTTTCCCGGCAGCGGATTCGCCAACGAGACCGGCGGTCCGGATGCCCCGGGCAGCGCCGTCAACGTCGCATTGCCCGCCGGTACGGGCGACGCCGGCTGGCTGCGTGCCTTCCACGCCGTGGTCCCGCAGTTGGTAGGCGCGTTCGAACCGGAGGTGATCGTGAGCCAGCACGGCTGCGACTCCCACCGGCAGGATCCGCTGACCCACCTCAACGTCAGCGTGGACGGCCAACGCGAGGCTGCCACCGCCGTCGGGAATCTCGCCGCCCGTCACTGTGACAACCGATGGATTGCGACGGGGGGCGGGGGGTACCACATCACGGGGGTGGTGCCGCGGGCATGGAGCCACCTTATTGCCATCGCGGCCGGCCGGCCCGTGCCCCTGCGCACTCCTGTCCCCGAGGCGTGGCGGGCCCACGTGCACGAGCGCTACGGCGTGGCTGCGCCAGCACTCATGGGCGACGGCGCTGATGTCTGGTGGCGCTCGTGGGAGGTCGGCTTCGACCCCAACGACGCCGTCGACCGGACAGTGATGGCCACACGCAAGGAAGTCTTTCCGGTGTACGGCCTCGACCCCTGGTTCGATTGATGCGGGCCGCGAAATAGTAGATGCCATTTGGCGTATATGTCGCTAGGGTTGGTGCCATGGTGACAGACGACGTATTCGCCGTCATTGCTGAGGCAACGCGGCGTGACATTCTCGTGTCCCTCCAAAAGGGGGACAAAGCGGTGGGGGAGCTGGTCGAGGAGCTCGCCGCCAGTCAGCCCACCATCTCAAAGCACCTGAAGGTGCTCCGTGAAGCCGACCTCGTGAGCATGCGCGCGCAGGGACAGAAGCGCTACTACGCGCTGAACACCAAGCCGCTGGAAGGTGTCGCCAGCTGGCTGGGGACGTTCGACGTCGGAGGTTCGGCTGCCGCTGCCTCGCCGGACTCGTCCGAGATGCCCGCTGGCGACGAGCAGCAGCGAACCGATGCGCGGCACCAGGTGGGAACACCTGCCCGCGCCGGGGCTGCTGCGTCGGGGACGGCGGCCTCCCGCGCCGCTGGGACGGGACTGCCGGAAGCGTTTGCCGCTGCCGGCTCTGCGGGCCCAGGTGACACCGGGCGTTCCATCGGCGGGGAGCTGAGTCCCGCCGTCGTGGTTCCCGGCGGGCAAGTTTCAGGAAACCCGGCGCAGGACGGCACTGTTCCCCAGCAGATCGGCCGCACAGTGGGGCGCGGCGCGAAGAAAGCGGCCGACCTGCTGGCCAATCTGCCAAAGTTCGGCCGCAAGAAGTAGGCCTGCGAGCGGCTACTTCTTGAGGATCCGCACGTGGTCCGGCGTCAGCTCGGAGAGCTTGCTCACGCCTAGCAGCGCCATGGTCCGCGCCATGTCCTTCTCGAGGATCTGCAGGGCCCTGTCCACGCCGGCGCGGCCACCGGCCATGAGTCCGTAGAGGTAGGCCCTGCCGATCAGGGTGAAGTCCGCGCCAAGAGCCAGGGCAGCGATAATGTCTGCCCCGCTCATGATGCCGGTGTCCAGCATGATGGCGGCATCGGTGTTGTCAGCCTGGAACGCCTGCTTTACCTCCGGGAGCAGGTGGAACGGGATTGGCGCGCGGTCCAGCTGGCGTCCGCCGTGGTTGGAGAGGACCACTCCGTCGGCGCCGTGGTCCACCACCTTGCGGGCGTCCTCCACGGTCTGGATTCCCTTGACCACGAGCTTGCCCTGCCAGGTCTCGCGGAGCCAGTCGAGGTCCTCGAAAGTCAGGGTGGGATCGAACATGGAGTTGATCAGGTCCGCCACCGTGCCGGTGTAGCGGGAGAGCGACGCGAAGGTCAGCGGCTCATGGGTAAGGAAGTTGAACCACCAGGCAGGCCGGTATGAGGCGTCCAGGACGGTCTTCAGCGTCAGTGCCGGCGGGATGGTCATGCCGTTCCGCACGTCGCGGAGGCGGGCGCCGGCCACGGCGGTGTCCACGGTGACCATGAGGGTGTCATTGCCGGCCCTCGCAGCCCGCTCAATCAGCTCCAGGGAGCGCTCCCGGTCGGTCCACAGGTAGAGCTGGAACCAGTTCCGGCCGTGGGGTGCAGCCTCGGCAACATCCTCGATGGACGCGGTGCCCATAGTGGAGAGCGTGTAGGGGATTCCGGCCGCTTCAGCGGCCTGGGAGCCGGCGTATTCGCCCTCGGACTGCATCATGCGGGTGAAGCCAGTGGGCGCGATGCCGACCGGAAGCCGGG
Source organism: Arthrobacter sp. D1-17 (assembly GCF_054130535.1). Lineage (NCBI taxonomy): Bacteria > Bacillati > Actinomycetota > Actinomycetes > Micrococcales > Micrococcaceae > Arthrobacter > Arthrobacter sp. D1-17. The sequence continues at coordinate 817,365 of NZ_CP096382.1, forward strand.
ACGGCTTGCCCAGAATGTCCGTGCCCAGGTCCACGCTGGAAACATTGCGAAGGATGCCGGGCCGGAACTCGATGTCCAGGAAGGCTTCACGGGCGCGCCGCAGGGTAATCTCAGACTCCGCCGCGCCGTCCGTGTAGTCAAACGGTGCCTGCGGCGTCCGGCGCTTAGCCATGTCCCGCAACTCCCAAATGGTGCTGGCACGCTGCAGCTTGGCGGCCCGGCTGAACTCAGGCTTCTTGAACTGCATCAGGGGGGCCAGGTCGGAGTATTTGGGAATCCGGCGCTTCAGCGCCGACGGCACCCCGGAGGTTGCTGGAGTACGGGGCTCGCGGCCGGCCGGGGCGGCGTCCTCGGGCGTGGTGGGTACCTCTGGGTTGGTCGACTCGATAGTTTGCGTCATTGCTGCCTCCGATTCCGAATCATGTGGTTGCCCACAGTCTAGTGTATGTGGTCGGACCACACTAACCATGATGGGTTTGTCTGTGCGCATCCGGACTGCAACGCCACCGCCCCCGCCTGCGTTGCAGGCACCGGGGGATTCTGGAGGGCATCCGGAAGGGCGACGGCGGCCGCCCGGCAGAGCTGGTTGAAGCCGGGGCATCGAAGCGCTGAACCAAGCCTGGGTAGGGCTTCCTGGTCTCAGGACGAGGATGCGGATGTTTTTAACGGGAGACTGGATCGCTGGGGTCCAGCAGGTGCAGTTCTGCTCTGCGCGGCATCCCTTCCCAGTCACCTGGGACCAGGCAAGCGAAGGCGCCGACCTGGGTAGCGGTCAGGAGCCGATCGTCGATCTCCGATTCACGGAGCATCTCGGAGAGGTAGCCGCCGACGAAAGCGTCTCCGGCCCCGACCGTGTCCACCACGCGTACGGGCACCGCTTCCCTGGAGTATTCCTTGCCGTCGATCAGTGCCAGGCACCCCTGCGCGCCGCGTTTGAGAATGACTTGGGTGGGCCCAAGCGCGGCGATGCGTCGGGCCAGTTCCCGAGGTTCGGGAGCAGGCCCGACAGCGATCGCGGCTTCGTCGTCGCCGGCGAAGACGATGTCTGCTTTGGCGATGATCTGCCGGAATAGATGCCCTGCGTCCTCTTCGGACCACAGTGCCGCACGGTAGTTGAGATCGAACGACACCAGTACCCCGGCGGCCCTGGCACAGTCGATGGCTTGCCGTGTCGCGTCGGCCGCCGAGCTTGAGAGTGCGGGGGTTATCCCTGTGACGTGGAGCAGTCGTGAGCGCGCTATGAGGTCTGAGGGGATATCGTCTGGGTGCAGACGGGACCCCGCACTGGCTGAGCGGTAGTACCAGACCTTGACGGCGTCGGCGGTGCGGCGTTCTTTGACCATCAAACCAGTGGGCGCAGCAGAATCGCGAATAGGGGCGACGGTAATCCCTTCTGCCCTCAGTTCGCGTACGACCAGATCTCCCAGGCTATCGGCCCCGACGCGTCCAAGCCAGGTGACGGAAGTGCCGAGGCGCTGCAGAGCCACGGCCACGTTGCTCTCTGCCCCTCCGATTCCCAAACTCAAACCGGGGACGTGTGACAGGGGGCCCGGCGTGTCGGCTTTGAACAAGGCCATGGTCTCCCCGAAGGTGACAACGTCGGTGGTCTGGCTCTGTCCAGCGCCGAGTGTGGTGTTCATGCTGACCCCTTCATTGCCCTGGCTTCGGTCCCCGTCGGGGCACTGACTCGTCTGACTAACATGGTGGCTCCTCAAGGTAGGGAACGGTCCCCGGAGGGAATTGTGGCGTTGTGCTGGGCCGGCGCCCGCCAAGGCGGACCCCGGCTGTCAGGCGGATGCGCCCTGTCTAGCCGCAGCCACGGCCTCCGCGGCGAGTCTGGTGATCTGCGCAAAGTCACCGGCTCGTAACAGATCCTTGGACACCATCCACGAGCCTCCCACTGCCACCACAGCGGGAATCGCGAGGTACTCATGAAGGTTCTTAGGGCCGATGCCACCCGTGGGGACGAAGCGAACACCGCCAAACGGCGCGGCGAGCGCGGAGATCGCCGCGGCGCCGCCGGATGTGCCCGCCGGGAAAAACTTGACTGTGCTCAAACCCAACTCCAGCGCCGCCTGGATTTCGGTGGCGGTCACGGCCCCAGGCAGCACGGGCACGCCGTGCTCCTGGCACCGCTCCACCACGGCCCGGCTCAGGCCGGGTGAAACGATGTAGGAAGCGCCAGCGTTGACCGCCTGGTCGACCTGCTGGCCGGTCAGCACCGTACCCGCTCCCACGAGCATGTCCCCGTGATCAGCCATGATACGGATGGCCTCAACGGCCGCGGCGGTCCGGAAGGTCACCTCCGCGACGGGAAGATTCCCAGCCACAAGGGCTGCGGCCAGAGGCTTGGCATGGGCAGCCTCGTCGAGCACGACGACGGGTACGAGGCGCGATGCGCAGAGGGTGGAGAGTGTGTCGCTCATCGGGTTCCTTCGGATGGTTCAGCGCAGCGAGGTGACGGGAGCGGGGTCCATGTCGTCAAAGGACTGGTTCTCCCCGGCCATAGCCCAGACGAAGGAGTAGGAGGCGGTGCCGACGCCGGAGTGCAACGACCAGGACGGTGAAATGACCGCCTGCCGGTCGGCGACCACAAGGTGGCGTGTCTCAGCCGGCTGCCCCATCAGGTGGATAACCCGGGCGTCGTCCGGCACGCCGAAGTACAGGTAGCATTCAGTGCGGCGGTCGTGAAGGTGGGCCGGCATAGTGTTCCACATTGATCCTGGGTGCAGCTCGGTCACGCCCATGACGATCTGGCAGGACTGCACCCCCTTCTCATGAATGTACTGATTCAGGGTCCGCCGGTTGCTGGTGAGTTGATCACCCAGCTCGCGCACCGTGCCTTCCCCTTTGAGCACCAGCTGGGTTTCGTAGGTAGTGTGCGCAGGGGCGCTAAACAGGTAGAACTGTGCCCCTCCGGTTTCCTCGGCGGCAGGGGCATCGGAGAAGATGATGTTCCGGGTGCCGCGGCCGATGTAGAGGCACGCCCCGTTGGGCAGAGTGTAGGTCTCGCCGTCCGCGGTGACCGTACCGGTGCCACCTATGTTGATGATCCCGACCTCGCGGTTGGCCAGGAAATACTCCGCGCGTAGTTCGTCGAATGCCGGCAGTGGAAGCTGTTTGCCCGCGGGAACGGCGCCGCCGAGAACAATCCGGTCGTGGTGCGTATAGACGACATTCACCTCGCCGGGGACGAACAGATCCTCGACCAGGAACCTCTCTCGCAGCTCTTTTGTGTCAAACGTCGGGAGCTGGTCCGGGCTGGTTGCGTAGCGCTGTTGCATATTGATTTCTCCAAGTTATAGGGGTGATGTCTCTGTAGCGGCGGTCAGCGTACGAGCCAGCCGCCGTCGACCGGAATGATCGCGCCGTTTACGTAGTCGGATGCGGGCGAGGCGAGAAATACGAACGAACCCTGCAAGTCGGCAGGAGTTCCCCACCGTGCCGCGGGGATGCGGTCCAGAATCGCCTTCTGGCGCGCCTCATCTGAACGGATTGCCTCAGTGTTGTCAGTGGCCATGTATCCCGGGGCGATCGCGTTGACGTTCACTCCATGGGCAGCCAGCTCATTCGCAAACGACTTTGTGAGTCCCGCCACCGCATGCTTGCTGGCAGCGTACCCGGGCACCAGGATGCCGCCCTGGAAAGACAACATCGAGGCGACGTTGATGATCTTTCCCCCGCCTTGGGCCACGTAGCGCTTTGCAGCGGCCTGCGACAGGTGGAACACAGCGTCCAGGTTGGTCGCCAGCACGTCGTCCCAGTCCGAGGAGGGGTGCTCCAGCAGCGGTGCCCGCCGAATTATCCCGGCATTATTCACCAATATGTCGATCCGCCCCAGCGCCTCCACCACAGACTGGACAGACTCGTCCAGCTCCTGAGGGGTTGCCAACCCCAGGTCCTGCTCAATCACATGGACCTTGCGTCCGAGGGCGTGGACTTTCTCGGCTGTTTCCTCGGCCCCGGCCCGGTTCAGCAGTGCAACGTCGGCTCCGGCCTCCGCCAGCGCCACTGCAGCGCCCTGCCCCAGGCCACGGGATGAACCCGTCACCAGGGCAATTTTCCCGTCCAGTCGGAACGAATCGAGAACCATCAGTTTCCCTCCATAGCTAAATCGTTGTCTTGCCGTCCCAGCGGACGGTCACTCAAGGAGCCGTATCCAGGCGTTGGCCGCCCGGCGGCGACTCAGTAGTAGGTCCGCAAATACTCAGCGAGGCACAGGATTGCCATCGCCTGACCGTAAGGCATCGACGTGCGCGGGATGTCGCGATAAAAGTCCAGGTCAGAACCCATACCGGTGCCGAACGATACTTGCTGCAGCTCGCCGTCTGCCGAGATATTTGAGATGACAGCCCTGATTGCCTTCTCCGCCACGGCAGCGTACTTGCGGTCGAGGTAGCCTTTGCGCACTGCCTTGAGGATTCCATAGGCGAATCCGGCAGTCGCCGACGCTTCAAGGTACGAGGAAGGGTCATCCAGAAGCGTGTGCCACATTCCTGAGGCATCCTGCAATTCAGCAAGGGCCGCGACCTGGGCGTCAAGGACCTCAATCAGAAACCGGCGCACCGGGTCGGACTCGGGCAGGTCCACCAGTTCCAGGAAGTCTGGGATCACCATGGTCAGCCACGAGTTCCCACGGGCCCAGCGGGCCTTAGCAAAGTTGTGGTTGCCGTCAAACGACCAGCCATGGAACCACAGCCCTGTCTCCCGGTCCATGAGGTACGCCACATGGGTGAGGAACTGGAAGGTTGCCTCGCTGACATACTGCGGCCGGCCTAGCAGCAGGCCGATCTTGGTCAACGGCAGGACGGTCATCATGAGGGTGTCGTCCCACAGCTGGTGATGGTTCTCCTCGGCCAACGTGATGTGCTGCATGCCGCCGTGAGGTGTCCGCGGCATCTCACGCATAGCCCACTCGCCCCAAGAGTCGAGCCACGGCAGGAGCGCGCGGTCGCCCGTCTCCTCGTACCGGCAGGCAAGTGTCAGGAACGGTGCCATTGTGTTGACGTTTTTCGTGGTGCCCTCGGCCAGCCGTGCAGTGAACCAGGAGTCAATGATGTCCCGCACCGTCGTTTCACCGGTCTGGTCGTAGTACTGCCACATCCCGTACAGGCCGACGCCGTGAGTCCACTCCCAGCCGGCCCAGCCTTTAGTATCAATCACTCGGCCGTCGTCGAGGCGAAGGAGGAACGCTCCTGTCTCGTCCGTGATATTGACCAGATTATCCGTCAAGAGGTGGACCATTCTCTGGAGCTCCACCCGGGAGATGAACCTCTCCGGCGCCCGCAGTAGCGGGCTGTGCTTGACTGCCCACACTGCCTGTGGCTCTTTCTTCGTTTCAGTCATTACTGCTTCCAGACTCTTGTTCCGTCGTTGCCGTGCCTCGCTGAAGGCGGATGAGGGCTGAGCTCACGCGTGTGCATTCTTAAGTGGCTGCGAATCAGCCTTGTGCCCTTCGAGGTCCTCGAGCGACTTGCCTTTAGTGTCGGGAGACAGGAAGGTAGCGAGCGCCGCGACCAGGCAAATGCTGAACGTGGTCAGCCCGATGACCATCGGCACGTTCGTCGATCCGGGGGGAGCGATTGCCGTGAAGATGCTCGGGAAGAACGACGCGATCATGAGGCCGACGTTCTGTGACACGGCGAATCCAGTTACTCGGATCCGCATAGGGAACTGCTCCTGGAAGAACGTGGCGAATGTCGCGTTCCACATCTGGAAGAAGATCCCCTGCACGACCACGACGCACACGAAGACCAGAACCAGGCTTCTCTGGTCGATCGCCCACAGGTATCCGCCCGCCAGCAGGCCGCCGCCGATTCCGCCAGCCACCATAAGAGCCCGGCGGCCGATCCTGTCGGAGAGCGCGCCGAATACCGGGATCGTCACTACCGCAGTCAAATTAGCCACGAGGGTTACCCAGAGGAACTCGCTGCTTGAGTAGCCGATGCCGTAGCCCTTTTGCGTGGCGTAGGAGACGCCGAAGATGAGGGTTGCCATGCCTATCACGTTGGTGAATGTCATGATGACGCACCGGACCAGGCCCCAGGGGTGGGTGCGCAGGAGGTCGATGAGCGGGAACCGCCGCTTCGCCTTGCCTTTTTCGGCCTGTGCCAGGTACGCCGGGGGCTCCTGCACCCGACGCCGAATGATGTATCCGGCAAGGATCACGAAGGCGCTGAGCAGGAAGGGGATGCGCCAGCCCCAGGTCTCGAATTGGTCCTTCGGGAGCAGGGCGGAGAGCGGGAGCAGGACAGCGGTGGCCAGGATTGAGCCGACCTGCGTGCCCTGAAGGCTGAAGCTCGCGAAGAAGCCGCGCCTGGCATCGGGAGAGTGCTCCACAATCATCGCGCTGGCACCGCCGAGCTCGCCTGCGACCGCGAACCCCTGGATCAGGCGGAGGATTACCAAAAGGACGGGCGCGAGGATGCCGACCTGTCCGTACGTGGGCAAGAGTCCGACCGCGAAGGTCGCGAAACCCATCAGCAGCATCGCGAAGACGAGCACCTGCTTGCGGCCATGTCTGTCGCCGTAAGCGCCCAGGACGACAGCGCCGATCGGACGAGAGACATAGCCCACCGCGTAGGTCGCGAGCGAGGCGATGATCGCGACGGTCGAGTTCTCGGACGGGAAGAAGATGGAGGGGAAGATAAGTGCCGCGGCCAGCGAGTACAACGCGAAGTCGTAGTACTCAAGAGCACTTCCGATCCAGCCGCTCATTGCGGCCTTTTTCGGGTCCCTCCGGCCGATGCTGGCTTCGAGGTCGGGGAGGTTATCCCCGGAGGATTTGATGTTCATTCGCTGATTTCCTTCGTCATCATTGGCAAGGAACCGGAAACGTTCCACTCCGACTGGTTCTCCATGATCGTGACTTTTTGGTGGAAAACCCGGTGGAAGAAGCCCAAGAGGCCCGGTCTTTTGAATCGATTCATCAATCGTATGCGGTGACGTACATTACGTCAACGCATCCATCAAAAACCGCATAAGGGAGCAGGCGGGACACCTTTCACGCGGTGCTGCTGTGAGCATGGTCATCCGCCAAACTCGGGGAGGAGGGTTGTCTGCCTGAGGGCTTTGTTGGGCTTTCCTGAGGCTGTTGCCTCGACGCCACAGGCCCCTGCTGCGCGCCTGGCCTCGTCTCCCTTGGGGCCGGTCATGGGCTGGATGTGCCATGGCGGCGGGCTACCGCTCCGAATGACTCCGCAATGAAATCCGCAATAAAAGATGCCCGCTGCTCCTCAGCCAGTGGCTACCGCATATGCCTGCCTGGCCACGAACGTTTATCGAGGCAGGCTATTTGCGAGCCAGTCCGCGGTCCATTGCCGGGGACGGCGCGGCACTGCCTGCGGTACTTTGCCTGACGACCAATTCCGGCTCAAACACAACCGCTCGGTGGCGCGGATGCTGCGCGTCCAGTTCCTCCGACAGCAGTTCAATGGCTGTTCTGCCGATAGTCTCGGTGGGCTGTCTGATGGAGGAGAGTGGTACGACGGCCGATACGGCAAAGTCGATGTCGTCGTAGCCGATCAGGGCAATATCGTTGGGGATCCGCACGTTATTCAACATGGTTAGCGATTGCATGACGCCCAGCGCCAGGAGGTCATTGGCGCAGAAGATGGCGTCCGGCATGTCGCCGGTGCGCCGCGCCACCACGCTGTTTCCCGCTGCGCGTCCAGCAAGGACCGACTGGCCACCCGAGTCGAGAACTTCCAGTGCCGCCCCCTGTACTTCGGCGACAGCGCGGCGGGCGCCGGCGAGGCGGTCCTGGACCTGGCTGATGGAGAGCGGCCCGCCCACGAAAGCGAGCTTCCGGCGCCCCAGGTCGAGGAGGTGGCGGGCGGCGAGGTAGCCGCCGGCGTCATCATCTACCGACACAGAGCTGAAGCGGTTTTCATCAGCGAGGCGGTCCACCAGGACAGTGGGGATGCCGCGTTGCCGCAGTGCCTCCAGCCTGTCTGCCACATCTCCCACAGGGGACAGGAGCAACCCCTGGACGCGCTGTTCCTGGAACAGGTCGATGTAGTGCGATTCACGGGTTGCATCGTGGCCGCTGTCGCCGAGCAGGACCGCGCTGCCGTTCACCGCCGCGGCGTCCTCGGCGGCCCGGACCAGGGCGGTGAAGAACGGGTTGCCGACATCTAGAACTACGACGCCGATGGTGCGGCTGTGCCCGGCCCGCAGCTGCCGTGCTGCATCGTTGCGGATGAAGCCGAGTTCATCGATGGCCTTCAGCACCCTGTTTCTCGTGCGTTCTGAGACTCGGTCGGGGTTGTTGAGGACGTTGGATACCGTTCCTACTGCGACCTGTGCGTGGTTGGCGACGTCCTTGATGCTGGTTGGCCGGGACATGTGCTGGTCCTCCGAAAGATCGTTTGCTCGGGTGCAAAGCTTGACACCCTTCCGAACTCCAGAGTACTTTGAATCGTAGCAATGAAACGATTCAATCTCCTTCCATGCATTTTCCGCCCACCTACGCAGGAGCTCGAAATGAGAGTTTGCTTCCGGTCCTCCGTCCAGCCCGAGTTGCTGGAGGAGTACATTCGGCGCCACGCCGCGGTCTGGCCGGAAATGCTCGCTGCCCTGAAGGAAGCCGGCTGGAACAACTACTCGCTGTACCTGGACAACGACGGACTTTTGATCGGCTACCTCGAATGCGACGATTTTGACGCCGTGCGGGCCCGGATGGCTCTCACGGGCGTCAACACCCGCTGGCAGGCGGAAATGGGCGCGCTCTTCCACAACAGTGAGGTTCCCCCTGACGAAGGCTTCCGGGTCCTCGACGAGGTCTTCAACCTCGGCGAGCAGCTGGCCGCGGCAACAGAGACAAAGCACCAAACGCTGCCGACACTGTCACCGGCAAGCTCTGACACCGCCAAACTCTGAGACCGTGAAACTCTGACGAAAGAAAAATCATGAACAACACAGCATCGGCGCTGAGCCGGCTTTCGGAGCTGGCCATTGAGGTTCCCTCGTGGGCTTACGGCAATTCGGGCACCAGGTTTAGGGTGTTTGGCACGCCCGGGACCCCCCGCACTGTCCAGGAAAAGCTGGCGGACGCGGCTAAGGTCCATGAGCTTACGGGCCTGGCGCCAACGGTGGCGCTGCACATCCCGTGGGACAAGGTTGACGATTACGCTGCGCTGAAGGAGTACGCGGCCGGCCTGGGTGTCGGCTTGGGCACGATCAACTCGAACACCTTCCAGGACGATGAGTACAAGTTTGGCTCGCTGACCTCTTCTAATGAGAGCGTGCGGCGCCGGGCGGTAGACCATCACTTTGAGTGCATCGACATCATGCACCAGACCGGATCCAGGGATCTGAAAATCTGGCTCGCGGACGGTACCAACTATCCGGGCCAGGACGACATGCGCGGACGCCAGGACCGGCTGGCCGAGTCCCTGCAGGAGATCTACGCGCGCCTGGGCGAGGACCAGCGCCTGGTGCTGGAGTACAAATTCTTCGAGCCGGCGTTCTATCACACGGACGTTCCGGACTGGGGCACGTCCTACGCGCAGACCCTGGCCCTGGGCGAGAAGGCCTTTGTCTGCCTGGACACCGGCCACCACGCGCCGGGCACCAACATCGAGTTCATCGTGATGCAGCTGCTGCGCCTCGGCAAGCTCGGCTCTTTCGACTTCAATTCGCGCTTCTACGCGGATGATGACCTGATCGTGGGGGCCGCGGACCCGTTCCAGCTGTTCCGCATCATGCACGAAGTCATCCGCGGCGGCGGCTTTGGCAAGTCCTCCGGTAAAGAGTCAGGCGTGGCGCTCATGCTGGACCAGTGCCACAACCTGGAGGAGAAGATCCCGGCGCAGATCCGCTCGGTGCTGAACGTCCAGGAGATGACTGCCCGCGCCCTGCTCGTGGACACCGCAGCCCTGGCCGAAGCCCAGCGCACCGGCGACGTTCTGGCAGCGAACGGCATTTTCAACGACGCCTTCTACACAGATGTCCGGCCCGCGCTGGCAGAGTGGCGTGAATCCCGCGGCCTGCCCGCGGACCCGCTGGCAGCCTACAAGGCCAGCGGCTACCAGAAACAGATCAACGAGGACCGCGTGGGCGGTCACCAGGCCGGATGGGGCGCGTAAAGGGCATGAACATGCAGAACACAGCAACCAACAACACCGCCGCCAATAAGACGGCGCAGGACCTGATCGCCCGTTCCAATCGCCTGGGCGAGGACAAGCGGAACACGAACTTCGCCGGCGGCAACACCTCCGCAAAGGGCACCGGGAAGGACCCTGTTACCGGTAAAGATGTTGACCTCCTCTGGGTGAAGGGTTCCGGCGGGGACCTCGGGACGCTAAAAGCCGGGAACCTGGCGGTGCTGCGCCTTGACCGGCTGCAGGCGCTGAAGAACGTCTACCCGGGCGTGGAGCGCGAGGACGAGATGGTCGCGGCCCTCGATTACTGCCTGCATGGCAAGGGCGGCGCGGCGCCGTCGATCGATACCGCCATGCACGGTCTGGTGGACGCCGCCCATGTTGACCACCTGCATCCGGACTCCGGCATCGCGATCGCCACCGCAGCGGACGGCGAGGCGCTCACCGCCAAGATCTTCGGCGACAAGGTGGTCTGGGTGCCGTGGCGCCGTCCCGGGTTCCAGCTGGGCCTGGACATCGCGGCGATCAAGGACGCCAACCCGCAGGCCGTCGGCACCATTCTCGGCGGGCACGGCATCACCGCCTGGGGCGCCACGTCCGAGGAAGCGGAAGCGAACTCGCTGTGGATCATCGACCAGGCCGAGAAGTACATCGCCGCCAACGGCAGGAACGAGCCGTTGGGTCCGAAGCTCCCGGGCTACGCGCCGCTGCCGGAGGGCGAGCGGCGTGCCAAGGCCGCCGCGCTGGCGCCCGTGATCCGCGGCCTGGCGTCCACGGATAAGCCGGTCCTGGGCCACTTCAGCGACGACACCGCCGTGCTGGAATTCCTCGAGTCTGCCGAGCATCCGCGTCTAGGGGCACTGGGTACCTCCTGCCCGGACCACTTCCTGCGCACTAAGGTCAAGCCCCTCATTCTGGACCTGCCCGCGGATGCCTCCATCGAGGACTCCGTGGCCCGGTTGAAGGAACTCCACGCCGAATACCGGAAGGACTACAAGGCGTACTACGACCGCCATGCGGATGAGAGCAGCCCGGCGCTGCGCGGTGCCGACCCGGCCATTGTCCTGGTCCCGGGCGTGGGCATGTTCTCGTTCGGCGCCAACAAGCAGACCGCCCGCGTGGCGGGCGAGTTTTACATCAACGCCATCAACGTCATGCGCGGCGCCGAGGCGATTTCCACTTACGCCCCGATCGAGGAATCCGAAAAGTTCCGGATCGAATACTGGGCCCTGGAGGAAGCCAAGCTCGCCCGCATGCCCAAGCCCAAGTCCCACGCCACCCGCGTCGCGCTCGTGACCGGCGCGGCTTCGGGGATCGGTAAGGCCATCGCGACCCGCCTCGCCGCCGAAGGCGCCTGCGTGGTCATCGCCGACCTGAACCTCGAAAACGCCGAAAAGGTCGCCGAGGAGCTTGGCGGTCCCGACGTCGCCGTCGGCGTGCAGGCCGACGTCACCAACGAAGCCCAGGTGGCCGCCGCAATCAGCGAAGCGGTGCTGGCGTTCGGCGGCGTGGACCTGGTGGTCAACAACGCTGGCCTGTCCATCTCCAAGCCGCTGCTGGAAACCACCGAGAAGGACTGGGACCTGCAGCACAACGTCATGGCCAAGGGATCGTTCCTGGTGGCCAAGGCCGCCGCGAAGGTCATGATCGACCAGGGCCTGGGCGGAGACATCATCTACATCTCCTCCAAAAACTCCGTCTTTGCCGGCCCGAACAACATCGCCTACTCCGCCACCAAAGCCGACCAGGCCCACCAGGTCCGCCTCCTCGCCGCGGAACTGGGCGAGTACGGCATCCGCGTCAACGGCATCAACCCCGACGGCGTGGTCCGCGGATCCGGTATCTTCGCCGGCGGCTGGGGCGCCAAGCGCGCCGCCGTCTACGGCGTGGACGAGCAGGAACTGGGCAAGTACTACGCCCAGCGCACCCTGCTCAAGCGCGAAGTCCTGCCCGAACACGTCGCCAACGCCGCTGCCGTGCTCACCAGCAACGAACTCTCGCACACCACCGGCCTGCACATCCCCGTTGACGCCGGCGTCGCGGCGGCGTTCCTGCGGTGAGCAGCGCAGCAGCACCCCGTCCACAAGCAGGTGTCGACGGCGGCGTATTCGTCGCCGTCGACATCGGCGCCTCCTCGGGACGCGTCATCCTCGGACGGATCGGCGGCACGGGCAGGGTCAATATGGAGACGGTCCACCGTTTCCGCAACGGCGTGGTGCACTCCGACGGAGGCCTCCGCTGGGACTTCGACGCTCTCTTCGCCGAGGTGCTCAACGGCCTTGCCGCAGCGGCAGCTACGGCGGACGCAGCGGGCGAGGCGATTACCAGCATCGGCATCGACACCTGGGCAGTGGACTATGGACTGGTCAACGCCCCCGGTGAACTGACCGCTCAACCGTTTAGCTACCGCGACGAACGCAGCCGCGCCGCCGTCGCGGGCGTGCACGACAAACTGGACCCGGCACGGCTCTACGCCACCACCGGGCTGCAGTTCCTGCAGTTCAATACCATTTACCAGTTGGCGACAGAACAGAACCTCGAGGGCCTTCAAGCCCTGCTGATCCCGGACCTGATCGCCTTCCTTCTTACCGGGGAGCGCTACACGGAGGCCACCAACGCCTCCACCACCGGGCTGTTCGACGCCGTCGCGGGGGAGTGGGCCATCGGATTCTTCGCCGCGCTGGGACTGTCCCAGGACCTGTTCCCGCCCCTGATTCAGCCCGGTGAAACGGTCGGCACACTGCTGCCGGGCATTGCGCAGCGCACCGGTCTGCCGGTGGAGACAAAGGTGGTCGCGGTCGGCTCGCACGACACTGCCTCCGCGATCGCTGCCGTCCCTGCGGATACGGACAGCTTCGCCTACATCTCCTCCGGCACCTGGTCCCTGGTGGGAGTCGAGCTGCAGCATCCGGTGCTGACCGAGGCCAGCCGTGCGGCGAACTTCACCAATGAACGCGGAGTAGACGGTACCATCCGGTATTTGCGCAATGTCGGCGGGCTCTGGCTGTTCAGTGAATGCCAGCGGACCTGGGCCGCCCAAGGATATAAGCCGGAGCTCGGGGCATTGCTTGACGCCGCAGCCGCCCTCCCGCGGGGCGGTCCGCAGATCAACGCCGATGACCCATGCTTCATCGCCCCGGACAACATGCCTGAACGCATCCGGGCAGCAGTCCAGGCCACCGGAGCGATCCTGCCGGACCAACCCGCGGCCACGGTCCGTTGTATCCTCGACAGCCTGGCTGCCGGTTATGCGCGCACCATCGCCGATGCCGAACGCCTCGCCGGCGTTGCCGTCAACGTGGTCCACATCGTCGGAGGCGGCTCGCAGAACAAACTCCTGTGCCAACTCACCGCCGAAGCCACGGGCAAACCGGTCATCGCCGGGCCTGTCGAGGCAACAGCCCTAGGCAACGTCCTGGTCCAGGCCAGGGCCGCCGGTACCATCAACGGCGGGCTGCATGAACTACGGGCAGCCGCCCGCGGTTCCCAGCAGCTGAAGGTCTATCAGGCAGCTATGGTGTAGCCGACTCCTTTGTCCCGCCAATGAAACGGAAGCCATGCCCCTCTTCGATCTGCCGCTCGAGGAACTGCGGACGTACACCTCCGCCGTCGCACCTCCGGATGACTTCGAGGTCTTCTGGGACCGTACCGTCAGTGACACCCGCGCTTTTCCGCTCGCCGTGGTTTTCGAACCGGCGGAGAACTATCTCAGCGTCATCGACACCTTTGACGTCACGTTCGCCGGCTACGGCGGCTCGCCCGTCAAAGGCTGGCTGCACCTTCCGGCGAACAGGGAACCCGGTACGCCGCTGCCGGCCGTCGTGCAGTACGCCGGTTATTCGGGCGGCAGGGGCCTGGCCAACCAGGACACCCGATGGGCGCAGGCGGGCTATGCGCACTTCATCATGGACACGAGGGGCCAGGGTTATTCCGGTTCGGTGGGCGAGACCCCGGATCCGCATCCTTCCGCCGGTGAGGTGGCCTATGCGGGGCTGATGACCCGCGGAGCGGGCAGCCGGGAAGACTACTATTACCGCCGCGTCTACATGGACGCGTTCCGCGCCGTCGAAGCCGTGCAGAGCCATCCCGCCGTCGACGCGTCCCGGATCATCGTGGCGGGCGTCAGCCAGGGCGGCGGAATCACCATCGCGGTTGCCGGGCTGGCGGCAGGAAGGCTCGACGGCATCATCGCCGCCCTGCCCGATGTCCCGTTCCTTCAGGATTTTCCACGTGCCATTGACATCGCACCCCGGGGGCCGTACCCCGAAATTGCAGCGTTTTTGGGCAGACACCGGGAGCGGTATGAGCCGATGCTTGCGGTTCTCAACTATTTCGACGGCGTCAACCTGGCCCGCTCCGCCGCGGTGCCGGCGCTCTACTCCGTGGCCCAGATGGATGACGTCTGCCCGCCGTCGACCATCTTTGCCAGCTTCAACGCCTACGGGACGTCGGCTCCGGACCGGGTGTCGAAGGGCATCGAGGTCTACAGGTTCAACAACCACGAAGGCGGCCAGGAGCACCACTGGATCCGGCAACTGCTGTTCCTGCGCAAGATACTCGATTGACGTGCTCCTGCCCAGCGAGGGGCCAGCGCGAACGGACACTTGGGGCCCTGGCGGCGGGGCCCCAAGTGTCCGTTCGCGCATGTGCCGGTTTGCGGACCGAACAAGGCTGAGGTTAGGGTGTGCCTATGACTAACCGTTGGTATGCGTATTTTTCGTTGGCTCTGGAGGGGCCCGCGTCTAACTGACACGCATCCAACTACCTTCAGAGCCAACAGGGCAGAGATCATTCTCTGCCCTTCGCCATTTCTCCGGCGGGTTCTGAACTGGGCCCGCTCCGTACCCGGAACAGGACCCAGCACATGAGCGCAGCAATCACCGAAACCCAGCAGCCGGCGTCGAACGTCCCTGCAGACGTGCGGCCGGCAGAGTCGCCGTCCCCATCGCGGCAGTCCACCTCCAACCTGCGCGTCAGCGGGCTCAGGGCATTACCCACCCCCCAGGAAATGATCACCGAACTGCCGCTGGACGGCCGAGCGGCGGACGTCGTCGAACGCGGACGGGACGAAGTCCGGGCGGTCATGGACGGCGTCGATGACCGCCTGCTCGTGATCGTTGGCCCGTGCTCCATCCACGATCCGAAGGCCGGCCTCGAATACGCACGCCGCCTCGTCAGCCAGGCCGAAAAGCACAAGGAAGACCTGCTGATCGTCATGCGGGCATACTTCGAAAAGCCGCGCACGACCGTGGGCTGGAAGGGCCTGATCAATGATCCGCGGCTGGACGGCACGCACGACATTGCCGCCGGCCTGCGGGAGGCGCGCCGCTTCCTGCAGCAGGTCACGGCGCTGGGACTGCCCGCGGCCACCGAGTTCCTTGAGCCAATCAGCCCGCAGTACATGGCAGACCTCGTGTCCTGGGGTGCCATCGGCGCACGCACCACGGAAAGCCAGATCCACCGCCAGCTCGCCTCCGGACTCTCGATGCCGATCGGCTTCAAGAACGGAACCGACGGCGACCTCCAGGCTGCCGTCGACGCCTGCAGCGCCGCCGCGGCCGCCCAGGCTTTCCTGGGCATTGACGGCGACGGACGGGCCTCGCTGGTCTCCACCGCCGGCAACCCGGACACCCATGCCATCCTCCGCGGCGGACGCAAGGGGCCGAACTACTCTGCCGCCGATGTCGAAGCCGCCTCTGCCAAGCTGGCCGGAAAGAACCTGAACCCGCGGCTCATCGTGGACGCCAGCCACGCCAACAGCGGCAAGAGCCACCACCGGCAGGCAGAAGTAGCGCTGGAGATTGGTGCCCAGCTGGAGGGTGCGGGGGCGTCCGCCGGTGCCATCGCGGGTGTGATGCTGGAGAGCTTCCTGGTGGGCGGGGCCCAGAACCTGGACGTGGCCGAACACGCCGCCGGCCGGTCCCAATTGGTCTACGGCCAGAGTGTGACTGACGCCTGCATGGAGTGGGATGTGACGGTGTCGGTTCTGGATCAGCTGGCCGCCTCTTCGCGGAAGCGGCGGGCTTTCACAATGGCCACGTGAGCATCTAGAGTAACTAGGACACGGTTGTTCGATGGCTCAGCATCGGCGCACCGCACAAACGGGGGATGCCGCATAGTTGCTGAGAGCAAAGGAATATGGGAAATGTCCGCAGAGTCGAACTTCTCGAACGCCAAGTTCCTGACCGTGGCCGAAGTGGCTCAGGTCATGCGCGTTTCCAAAATGACCGTGTACCGACTGGTTCATTCCGGCGAAATGCCGGCTGTCCGGTTTGGCCGTTCATACCGCGTTCCTGAGGCCGCCGTCGAACAGTACCTCAAGGGTGCCGTCGTCGACGGTCAGACGGGTACCGCGTGAATTCGGGAGCCCAGGTTTCCGCGCCGATTGTCGGGACTGCTGCAGCCGCCTTGGGGGCCGCTGCAGGTTCCGGGAGTGGTGGCGGTCAGTAGGGGCCCGGATAAAGCGGTACCCTGTTAAGGAACGTTTTACGTCATTGTAAGAATCTGTCAGTTGTCAGTCTGTTGCTCAGTCCACGGACCTTCTCCATCAGACAGGTACTGCATCTAGTTTGTAAGGAACTTTCGTGGGTTCAGTTATTAAGAAGCGTCGCAAGCGTATGGCCAAGAAGAAGCACCGCAAGTTGCTTCGCAAGACCCGCCACCAGCGCCGCAATAAGAAGTAGAAGTACCTTCTACGCGTCAATGCCCGCTCCCTTTCGAGGGTGCGGGCATTTTTGCGTTCCCTGCCGCGCAGACCATACCGCCTCATGACGCGCATATGCCTGACGCAGCCGAAATTCCCCTATCGAGGGGGCATTTGCGTGTCGAAGGGAAAAGAGCGCCTCACACCCGGGGGCCGCGGATGCGGGCGTAGCCCTTCCAGAGGCCGTAGACTGCGCCGCCTGCTGTTGCTGCCTTAAGGCCGAGGGTGGCGGCACGGCGGCCTGAACGGAAGTCGTAGACGGGCCAGTTGTGTGCGCGGGCGTGTTTGCGCAGCCGGGCGTCGGGGTTAATCGCCACGGGATGGCCGACGAGGGTCAGCAGCGGGATGTCGTTGTACGAGTCGCTGTAGGCCCAGCACCGCTTGAGGTCCAGGCCTTCGTTGTCCGCGATGGCCTGGACGGCGACGGCTTTGGCCGGGCCGTGGAGGATGTCGCCGACGAGCCGTCCGGTGTACAGGCCCTCACTGATTTCGCCCACCGTGCCCAGCGCTCCCGTGAGCCCCAGCCGTGTGGAGATCACCGTGGCTACCTCGATCGGGGTAGCGGTCACGAGCCAGACCTTCCGGCCTACGCGCAGATGCTGCTGGGCCAGGGCCTTCGTGCCCGGCCAGATCCGGGAGGCGATCATCTCGTCGTACACTTCCTCGCCGAGCACCTTCACGTCTTCCTCCGTGATGCCGCAGGCGAGGGTCAGTGCGGAGTCCCGCACCGAGTGGACGTCGTTCACGTTTTCGCCCCGGAGCACAAACTTCAACTGCTTCCAGGCCATGCCGGCGGCCTGGGGGAGAGTGAAGGCTCCCCGCTGGTGCATCTTCCGCGCGACATGGAAAATGCTGGCACCCCTCATGAGGGTGTTGTCGACGTCGAAAAACGCTGCCTCGCCCTGCTGCTGCGCTGCAGCAGGCGGTTTCTGCGTTGCAGTTGACCGCTCAACCACAGCGACATACTTCTCCTCAGGCATGCCATTGAGTCTAGTCAACGTGGAGCATTCCACCGTCCCGCAACAGTGATGCCGGCGTCATCCGGCGCCTGGCGCCGCCGGCATCGCTCCCCGACGGGAACGGCGCTACGGTTGAGCCATGGCAATTCCCGACGTCGTTCTCCTCACCAAAGCTGACTGTCACCTCTGCGCTGCGGCGCGCGAGGCCGTCGGGCGCGTTACGGCCGGGTTGGGACTGGGGTGGAGGGAACAGTCGGTGGACAGCGACGAATCTCTCCGTGAGCGCTACGCCGAGGAGCTTCCGGTGGTGCTGGTGGACGGAATCCAGCGGGATTTCTGGAAGATCGACGAGGCCCGGCTGGAACGGGTTCTTCGTCAGGCGATGGCGCGCTAACGGCCGTTTCCGTCGTTTCGGCGCAGTGGCACCGGCTTTGTTGACATAAGTGATGGGGATTTAGAGTGGACTCACAACGCGACGCAATGGAGCAATTAGTGACTTCGCTCGACTCACCTCCCCAGGCAGTGCCTGAGGACACCGGAACTGCCGGAAAGCAGATTCCGCCCGCGGCTGTGGCCCGCCTCACCATTTACTTGCGCGCCCTAAACTCCCTGCTCGCTGAGGGCATCGAACGCGTCTCCTCCGAGTCCCTGGCCGAGGCCTCCGGCGTCAGCTCCTCGACCCTCCGCAAGGATCTCTCCCACGTCGGTTCCTATGGCACCCGCGGCGTCGGCTACGAGGTGCAGTATCTGAGCCGGCACATCGCCGCCGCGCTCGGTCTGACTCACGACTGGAAGGTCGCCATCGTTGGTGCCGGCAACCTGGGCAAGGCACTGGCCAGGTACGGCGGGTTTGAGTCCCGCGGTTTCGACGTCGTAGCCATTTTCGATGCCGACCAGATGGTGGTGGGCAACGAAGTCGGGTGGCTCCGCGTGAGCGATGTGGCCGATCTGGAAACCGTGCTGGAGCGGACGGGGGCCAATATGGTGGTGCTCGCTTTGCCCGCGGCTGTGGCCCAGAGCGTCTGTGACCGGGTTGTGGCGGCCGGAGTCCACAGCATTCTCAGCTTCGCGCCGGTGATGCTGCAGGTTCCGGAAGGCGTGAACCTCCGGAAGGTGGACATGGCAACCGAGCTGCAGATCCTCGCGTACCACGCGCAGCGGGCCCAGACCCCGGACCAGCCGGAGTAGGCCCTCCACTCAGCGCGAACGTACAGTTGTGGCCCCCGACTCCGTAATGGAGTGAGGGGCCACAAGTGACGTGAACGGCCTGGCAGCCTGAGCGGTTAGCGGCCGAACGGGCCGCCCCCATACGGGTTGGCAAAGGGCTGCGGCTTCTGGAAGTACGGTGAGGCCGCAGGCATGTAGAGCATCACGATCGCCGCGATGCCCAGGATGACAGCGACGGTGTTAAGGCCGAGCGGCAACACGGAGAAAATAGAAAGCGCCGCGAATACCGTACCCAGGATCCGGGCCCAGTTCTTACCCTTGCGGACGTTGAACGCCACCAGGGCATACAGCCCGGCAATGATGAGCGCAAAGACGACGATCGTGCCGACGAGGAGGCCCTTGATGTCTTCAAAGGCAATGTTCTGGCCGCTGCCCTGAATCTGGTCTTCAAACATTTGGCGTGTGGCGGGATCGTCGAGGGTCCCAATGCCCAACAGCGTGGACAGGAGCGTCAGGGCACCGGCCGCGATGATCATCCAGAACGCCTTGTTAACAGATTGGGGGACACCGGCGGGGCCGCCCTTGGCCTGCTCCGAAGGGTACTGCTGCCCGTATGGAGACTGCGCGTACGGTGACTGGCCGTAGGGGGACTGGCCGTACTGTGGTTGTCCATATTGCGGCGGGTTCTGGCCGGAGGAGGGCTCTTGGCCGTACTGCGGGGCGTTCTGGCCGTACTGCGGCTGACCGGACTGCGGGGCGTTCTGGCCGTACTGCGGGGGGTTCTGGCCCTGCTGGCCGTATTGCGGCGCAGGCGGGATATTCTGCCCATACTGGGGAGCGTTCTGCCCATACTGGGGAGCGTTCTGGCCGTACTGCGGCTGCCCCCCGCCTTCCCGTCCCGGTTCATTGGCATCGTGGCGGCCGGATTCCGGATCATTGGGGTTGCGAGGCGGGACTGGAGGAGTGCTCATGAGCGTTCCTTTGCGTTGTGACGTAGGGACCGGCCGCCGGGTTTCAGACGTTTGCCCTGCCCCCAGCATGGTTTACTTCCACCGTACCCCTCGGCAGGCGCGGCGAGGCTTATTCCGGAAGCGGTATTCGCGGACGCTGTGCCGGGAGTCAGGCCCGTACACGCGCTGCTGCGAACCACCGCCGTGAGCCGGGAGACCACATCAGCACGGTCGCGGTCAGGCTTGCCAGGAAACTGAAACCGCTGCCGCCACGTCCGTCGGTGAAACTGAGGCTGATGATAGTGAGAAGCAGAGAAACCCCGGCGACGGCGGTCAGGGCGAGCCGGGCCCACTCCCGGCCTTCCTTCAGTGTTATTGCCAGAACAATCTGGACGCTGGATAGCGCGGCACCAAAAAGCACGAGCAGCAGCACCAGGATGGCAACCGCGGGCAGGAACGCAAAGAGCACCAACGCGCCGAACAGCCCGATGACGCCGCCCAGCAGCCCCAGCAGTCCGGCGGCCAGCCAGACGCAATACGAGATTCTTAGCTCCATCGGCAGTCCTGCCACGCTGAACATTTCGGCCAACCCGCCCTGGGGCATGGCCTCATAGAAACTGCGGGGACGATCTGCTGGAATTTTGAACGGGAACCTGCCGGAACGGCGCCGTTGGGAGTGGTTCCCGGAAGGTGGTGCGCCGCATGGTTCGTGCGGATGCGGCGCGTTCGGGTTGCTCATGGCTCTCACTGTAGATCGGGGGTTGGCGGGATTCGCCCGGCATTGCTTCAGGGATGCAAAAGCCCCGCTTCGTGGAGGCTGATGAACCGGGACCACGGGCGGGGCTGTTGCGTTCGAAGACCGTCAGGCGGGCTTGGCCTGACGGGCCGTGCCTGATCTGGCGGGTTGCCCTAACGGCAGGCGCTACGCGGCGGGCGCAATGAAGGCCAGCTCAAGATTGATGGCAACCTTGTCGCTCACCAGAACTCCGCCGGCTTCCAGGACGGCGTTCCAGGTCAGGCCGAAGTCCTTGCGGCTGATGATGGCTTCAGCGGAGACACCGGCGCGGGTGTTGCCGAAGGGGTCAACAGCCACGCCGTTGAACTCGGTCTCGAGGGATACCGGACGGGTCACGCCCTTGATCGTGAGGTCGCCCTGGAGTTCGTAGCCGTCACCGGCCGGGACGAGGCCGTTGGACACGAAGGAGATCTCGGGGAACTTCTCGACGTCGAAGAAGTCTTCGCCCCGGACGTGGCCGTCGCGGTTCACGTCGCCGGAGTCGAAGCTCGCAGTCTGGATGATCGCCTCGATCTTCGAGTCCGCTACATTCTCCGCCAGATCCAGCGAGGCTGCAGCATCCTTGAACTGCCCACGGACCTTGCTGATGCCTGCGTGACGGACGGTGAATGCGATCTCGCTGTGTGAGTTGTCGAGGGTCCAGGTGCCGGGGGTGACGTTGGTGGGCAATGCCATGATGTTTCTCCTTGAGCGGTAAGCGTTCACTGTTCTTGCTGCTGAAGCTTCCTCGGTTGAAGCCTCAACTAACTGCTGCATCCAGTATAAACATGCATTTGCATCTTTTATCCCACGTTTCCGGAACTTTCCGTCATTTTCGTGAGTTCTACTAGATGTAGAAGATTTCAGATCGCCCGGTATCTTTGAGAAACTGGTAGACATGCCCCAAGCCACCGTTCATTTGCTCCGCCACGGCGAGGTCCACAATCCAGAGGGCGTCCTCTATGGCAGGCTGCCGGAATTCCATCTTTCCGAGCTCGGCCTGCAGATGGCGCAGCTGTTGGCGGACCACTTCCGCGACCGTGCAAGCCAGGGGGCAAAGATCGTCTATCTCGTGGCGTCCCCCCTGACGCGAGCCCAGGAAACCGCACTTCCGACGTCGAATGCCCTGGGCCTGGAGATCCACACGGACGAGCGCATCATCGAGGCTGAAAACCACTTCGAAGGCCTTAGGGTCAGCAAGGCGGAGCTGAGGAAGCTGAAGCACTGGCCTAAGCTGGTTAATCCCTTGCGCCCTTCCTGGGGCGAGCCCTACAAGGACCAGGCAGCCCGCGTGGGTGCGGCCGTCCAGGAAGCACGCCTCAAGGCGATTGAACTGGGCGGGGATGGAGCAGAGGCCATCATGGTGAGCCACCAGCTTCCCATCTGGGCGACCAGGCTCAGTGCAGAGGGCAAGCCGCTGTGGCATGACCCCCGCAAGCGGGAATGCACCCTGACCTCCCTGACGTCCCTCGTGTTCGACGACGACGGCACCCTCCTGCGCGTTGAGTACAGCGAGCCGGCGGCCGCCCTACTTCCCGGTGCATCAAGCACCCCCGGAGCCTAGTTATGACCAACACCCCCATTAGCTCCCGCCGCAGCGTCCTCGCCGCCGGCGGTCTGGCTTTGACCGCGCTAACGCTTGGCCTTTCCGGCTGCGCCCAGGAAGATGCGCTCGCGAAGCAGGCAAAGGCAGGGGACAACAAGAACTACGTCGCGGGCGACGGCTCGGTGACGGAATTTGCTGCAGCGGACCGCAAGTCGGCGGTGGACATCCAGGGCACGCTCTTTAACGGCACCACCGTGACCCCCCAGGACTTCCAGGGCAAGGTCACCGTGCTGAACTTCTGGTTTGCCGCCTGCGCACCCTGCCGCGTCGAGGCGCCCGTCCTCGAGGAGTTGCACCAGACCTTCAAAAGCAAGGGGGTGCAGTTCTTCGGCGTGAACCTGCGCGATGAGAAGGCAACCGCCGAGGCGTTCGACAAGACGTTCGGTCTGACGTACCCGAGCTTCAACGACAAGGACGGCAGCGTGCTGTTGTCCGTGTCCAGCCTCGTGCCGCCCGGCGCCGTTCCCACAACGCTGGTGGTGGACAAGCAGGGCCGCGTCGCGTCCCGCGTCCTGGGGGAGATCCAGAAGGGCACCCTGAAGGCCCTCATCGAATCCGCCGTGGCAGAGTAGCGGGCGCGCCGTACCGTGAACAGCCCTTTTGCCGAAGCCATCCTGAACGGCTCCCTGCTGCTTGCCATCCCCGTCGCGCTCCTGGCGGGGTTGGTCTCCTTCCTCTCGCCCTGCGTCCTGCCGCTCGTGCCCGGTTACCTCGGCTACGTCACGGGGTTGACCGGCGTCGACCTCCAAAAGCAGAAGCGCGGCCGCATGCTCGCGGGCATCGGCCTCTTCGTGCTCGGGTTTTCGGTGATCTTCGTGCTTCTCGGCGGCGCATTTGGGCAGCTGGGAACCCTGGTTTCCGGTGGCCAGAACGGCTGGATCACGCAGCTGCTCGGAGTCCTGGTGATCGCCATGGGCGTGGTGTTCATGGGCGGCTTCAGCTGGCTCCAGCGTGACGCCAAAATCCATGCGAAACCACCTGCCGGTCTGTGGGGCGCTCCGTTGCTGGGCATCACCTTCGGGCTGGGCTGGGCACCCTGCATCGGCCCAACCTACTCCGCCGTGCAGCTCCTGAGCCTCTCGGGCGGTTCCTCAGCCGCGAAGGGCGCCTTCCTCGCCTTCGTCTATAGCCTCGGTCTGGGCATCCCGTTCCTGCTGATCGCCCTTGCGGTCCGCCGCGGCGCGGGGATCATGTCCTTCTTCCGGAACCACCGCCTGGCCATCCAGCGGACCGGCGGCGGCGTACTGATCGTCCTGGGCCTGCTGATGGCGACCGGCGTGTGGGGTGCCTGGGTCACTGAGCTGCAGTACTGGTTCCAAACCGATGTGAAGTTGCCGATCTGATGAGCGAGCGTGTGAAGTCACCCAAGAACCCTCCGGCCGGGAAAGCCCCGGAAACAGCCTCTACAGAAAGCGGTCCCAAGAACGCCCTGAAGGAGGCCAAGGCCGACGCTGCGCTGCCTGCCCTGGGCATCGTGGGCATGCTGCGCTGGGCCTGGACGCAGCTGACCAGCATGCGCACCGCGCTGTTTCTCCTGCTGTTGCTGGCGGTGGCCGCCGTGCCCGGTTCGCTGTTCCCGCAGCGACCGGCGAACCCGTCGGTCGTCACCCAGTACATCAAGGACAACCCGGACTACGGCAAAATCCTCGACGCCCTGCAGCTGTACGACGTCTATTCCTCGGCCTGGTTCTCCGCCATCTACATCCTGCTGTTCATCTCGCTGATCGGCTGCGTGGTGCCCCGTGCCATCGCGCACTACCGCGCCATGCGCTCACAGCCGCCGCGCACCCCGAAGCGGCTCTCCCGCCTGCCGGAGTACGGCACGCTGGTGGTGCCAGCGGAAGCCGGCATCCCGGCGTCGGAGGCCATTGAAGACGCAGCGGAACTGCTGAAGAAACGCGGTTACCGCGTTGAAGTAAGGCACGACGACGGCGCGCGGCCGTCTTTGGGGGCGGAGCGCGGCTTCCTCAAGGAAGTCGGCAACCTGGTCTTCCACACCTCGCTGATCGGCGTCCTCGTCTCTGTGGCAATCGGCGGGCTGTTCGGCTACAGCGGCCAAAGGATCCTCGTGGAGGGTGACACCTTCGTCAACACGCTGGTGGGCTACGACCAGTTCAACCCGGGCACCAACTTCCAGAGCAGCCAGCTCCAGCCGTACTCCATCCAGCTGGACAAATTCCAGGCAACGTTCGACCGTGAATCCCAGGGCAAGTTCGGCCAGCCCATCGACTTCACGGCGGAGGTCACCACCAAGGAAAACCCCGGCGCGCCGGCCCAGAAGGAAGTCCTGAAGGTCAACGAGCCCGTCACCCTCGGCGGTACCAGCATCTACCTGACCGGCAACGGCTACGCACCCGTGGTCACGATCCGGGACGGCAACGGCAACGTCGCGATGCAGGGACCGGTTGTAGCCAAGCTGCAGGGGGACAACTATTACTCCTCCGTGGTGATCAAGGTTCCCGACGCGAAGCCGGACCAGCTCGGCTTCGCCGGATTCTTCCTGCCCACCGCGTTCGTGACTGACGAAGGTGTCTCCTTCAGCGGCGACCCCGAACTCATCAACCCGCAGCTGAGCCTGAACTCCTACTACGGCGATCTCGGCCTCGACAAGGGCGCACCGCAAAACGTGTTCGAGCTCGACGTCAAGGACCTTACCCCGCTGAACTCCCGCAACCTCGATGCCGGGGGGATCACGCTGGCGCCCGGAAGCACCTACACGCTCCCGGACGGCAAGGGCTCCATCTCGTTCGACGGGGTGAAAAAGTATGTGGGCGTCGACATCCACCACAACCCCGGCCAGCTTTCCGCGCTCATCTTCGCGCTGCTCGCCGTGGCCGGCCTCGTGGTCTCCCTCTACGTCAATCGCCGGCGCGTCTGGGTGCGCACGGGAACGCATGAGGACGGGCGGACCATGGTGGAATACGGGCTTCTGGCCCGCGGCGAGGACCACCGCCTCGCCGGCGAAGCCGTGGCCATCCGCGGGCTGCTGTCGCGCAAGTGGAACCTTGGCTCTGACACTTCTGACGGCACTTCCGGCTCCGACAGTGCTACCGGCTCTGACGGCGTTGGCCGACCATCCCCAACCACCTCACCAGCAGGCTCCGCTGAGCCGAAGAAGGACCGGTAATGTACCCCATCAACGAAACCATGGGCCAGTACAGCGAGCTGTTCATGCTCCTCGCTGCGGGCACATACACGGTGGCGTTCATCGCCTTCGCCTGGGACCTCGCCAAGAGCAGCAGGGCCCTGCGTGCCGTTGACCTGAAGGCTGCTGCCGCCGCAGGTGCATCTGAGCGCAGCGCGGAAGCCGAATCGAAGGTTCCCGCCACTGCAGGGGCGGGCGCAGCAGGTCTTGGCGACCGTGTTGAGGGGCACCTTGCCGGGCCCGCCGGCCGTGCCGAGCGGCCGTCGTCGTCCGTGTCTGCCAAGGCCCAGGACGGCGCGGCGGCGGGGCAGACCGCCGACGCCAGCATGACGTACAGCGGCGAGCGCCGTGCACCGGCCCGCGTTGCAGTGGCACTGACGGTTCTGGGTGCTGCGATCCATGCAGCCGCTGTGCTCACCCGTGCGATCGGTGCCGGGCGCGTGCCGTGGGGCAACATGTACGAGTTCCTGACCACCGGCGCGTTTGTTGCAATCGCAGTTTTCCTGATCGTGCTGATCCGGCGAGACCTGCGGTTCCTCGGCACGTTCGTAGTGGGCCTGGTGATCATCATGCTGGTCGCAGCTTCCGTGGCCTACTGGACCCCGGTGGGCCACCTCGTGCCGGCGCTGCAGAGCTACTGGCTCGTTATTCACGTCTCCATCGCCGTGCTCTCCTCGGCCCTCTTCACCCTAACGTTCGCCATGTCCGCCCTGCAGCTCGTGCAGTCGCACCGGCAGAAGACGATTGCCGCCGGCGGGGCGGACAAGCTGGGCTTCATGCGCCTGGTGCCAACCGCGCTGAGCCTGGAAAACCTTTCCTACCGCATCAACGCCATCGCCTTCATCGGCTGGACTTTCACCCTGATGTTCGGCGCCATCTGGGCTGAAAAGGCGTGGGGCCGCTTCTGGGGCTGGGACACCAAGGAAGTCTGGACGTTCGTGATCTGGGTGGTCTACGCCGGCTACCTGCATGCCCGGGCAACCCGCGGATGGACGGGAACCCGCGCGGCCTGGCTGTCGATCGTGGGCTACCTGTGCGTGGTTTTCAACTTCACAATCGTCAACCAGTTCTTCAACGGCCTGCACTCCTACTCCGGGCTGTAGGTTTTCAAGGCGGCCGGTAGGCCGTTCGCCGAAAATGGCCGCTCAAATACGTGTTGGGCGGCCATTTTTGCTGAATCGTGAAGAGCACGGGCATTAGCGCGGCGGTCTCCATCCACGCCTTGCCAGGGCGGCGCGCACCCGGGTGACGGCGTGCGGTACGCCGGTTCCATCAAACAGAGGCGTTGATGGCAGGTTCAGGCAGGCCGAAACACACAAGTAGCAGCCGAAGCCCGGTCTCCTTGGGGGAATCGGTGTTGGCCCGTATGAAGGCTTGGGCCCGTGCGCAGCGGAGAGGTGCATGGCAGGTGTCGGCCAATTGTGATTTTGTCAGGCAGAGGGAGGGATTGATGCCCGACGGCGCCCTTCCGCCGCACCGATCCCGCACCGAGGGCCTGTGCCCTGACCAGCAGCGTTGTGTCGGCGGAGGCAGGATTCCGGACACCGTGGCACGGACTTTGCAGGTCCCGGGCCCGGTAGCGACTCCTGGTCAGGCCGGCAGCATTGGCCTGCTTGATGGTGCACGGTTTACCAGCCAAGATGGCCGGGAGGGGCAAAGGGATCGGGCATAAGAGGATCCTTGTACCCATCGCCGAGGCTCGCCGGTTGACAAAAACGGCCGCTTAGCGTGCTCAATGGGCGGCCATATCTGACAAAACGGTACGGGCGATGGCCTGGTCCCGGGTTGGGGGCGGCCTTTTCTGGCCGCTGGGTGAGGCGCTGAACGTGTGCCCGGCGTTACTTGGCCTCGGGATTGCCTTCGGCGCTGGCGTCACCGGCACCAGTTGCGCCGGAGTTTCCCGAACCGGTGGGGCCGCCGTCGGCCTGGCGCTTCTTGGCCTCGAGGTCGTCCTTCAGCTTCCGCAGCCGCTCCGCTTCCGCCTGTTTGCGGCGGCGCTGCTCCAGGTTGCGGAGGAAGTCGGGGTCGTCATCGGGGGCTGTGGGGTGGGGGTAGGCCTGCCGGACCGGAGCCTCATAGCGGGGCCGGCCGATCAGGAACCAGAGGGCAGCGCCGATGATGGGCAGGAAGACCACGATGATGATCCATGTCGTTTTGGAAAAGCCCCTGGTGAGGCCCGAATCAGTCCGGATCACGTCCACCAGTCCGTAGACGTAGATAGCGAGGATGGCGACTGCAATGGCAACTCGGAGCATGCAATCAGTCTAGCTGTCAGCCGCCCCAGCGGAGATTACAGTATGCACACGGCCGGTGCCACGGATTTTCGGAACTCGGACACGAACTTTTTGCGACGGGTGGAGGAAGGGCAGGGTAGGGCGTTGGCGGCCAGGGAATCTGCGTTCAGTGATCACGGCTAAACTTGGATTGTGGCTTTTGTGAGATACTCCCTGATCCGGCTTGCCCTCTTTGTCCCGCTGTTTGCGCTGTTCGTGTTCCTGCAGTTGGGCTGGCTCCTCGCCGTGGTCTGCGCTGGTCTCATTTCCTTCGCCATCAGCTACCTGTTCTTTCAGGAGCAGCGCGATGCGGCAGCTGCTTCCCTGCAGGCCCGGTTCTCGGGCCGGGCCAAGCCTCTGCGCACCGCCGGTGAAGTGGACGACGCCGAGGCCGAGGACCGTCTGACGGATACCCACCCGGACGTCACAGTCCGCAACGACATCCCGAAGACCGGCCCCCGCAGCACCGACCCCCGCAGTACCGACCCCCGGAGCACTGAGGCGTAGCCGCAGTACCGCCTCCGGGAGCACCGGGCCGTACCTACAGCCCGTGGCTCAGGAACAGGCCCAGTGAGAACAACGCGGCATAGCCAAGATTGATCAGGCCGGTCTGCTTCAGGACGGGGATGAGGCTCTTGCGCTTGCGGCCGTTGATCATCAGCCAGGACGGCATCAGGCTGGCAGGGATGAGCAGCAGGACAATGAGCATCCAAGGCCGTGTGGGCGCCAGAATCACCACCAGGAGGATCGCGACGGCGAGCATCAGCACGTAGCTTTCCCTCGCGTGCTTGTCGCCGAGGCGCACGGCGAGGGTCCGTTTGCCGGCCTTGGTATCGGTTGGGATGTCCCGGACGTTGTTGGCCATCAGGAGGGCGCAGGCAATCAGGCCGGTGCCGATGGCGCCGATGACCGCGGGGAGACTGACCTGGCCGGCCTGCGTGTAGGTGGTGCCGAGTGTTGCCACGAGGCCGAAGAAGACGAACACGAAAAGCTCGCCCAGACCCATGTAGCCGTAGGGGTTCTTGCCGCCGGTGTAGCCCCATGCCGCCATGATGCATCCCACACCCACAAGCAGCAGCCACCATGTCTGGGTCATGACGACGAGCACCAGCCCCAGCAGCATGGCCAGCCCGAAGGCGCCGAACGCCGCGTATTTCACGTGTTCAGCGCTTGCCGCCCCGGACCCGACCAGCCGCAGCGGGCCCACACGGTTTTCGTCTGTCCCGCGGATCCCGTCCGAGTAGTCGTTGGCGTAGTTGACGCCGACCTGCAGCAGCAGCGCCACGAGGGCCGCCAGCAGGGCGTTCAGCGGGCGGAAGGCGTCCATCTCAAACGCTGCTGCTGTCCCGATCAGGACAGGAGCGATTGCAGCCGGAAGTGTGCGCGGCCGGGCGCCTTGAATCCATTGTGCGGCTGTAGCCACGGTAATACCTCACGTTGGTTGGGTGGAACGTTGCGCGCACGAAGCGCGGCGGAACTGCGGCCTGCTCCGGCAACGACGGGCCGCGGCGGAGCAGGCCGAATCTATTTTCCCTGATGCAGGGCATTGAGCCGTTCAAGCATCGCCAGCCTGTCGGGTTTACCGTTGGGCAGCATGATCAGGTCGCTTGCCGGCAGGACGGTCTTGGGGGCAATCAGGCCCAAGGTGCTGTGCCACTGTTCAGCCAGGGCGCTGCCCTGGGCTGAGGCGGCATCGGATACTGCCACGTACGCGGCGACAGCCTGTCCCCACGTCGCCGACTCGACGCCAGCCACGAAAGCCGCCCTCACGCCATCGAACTTCTCCAGCTCTTCCTGGATATGCAGGGAGGACACTTTGACGCCGCCAGTGATGATCACGTCATCGGCGCGCCCCAGCACAGTCAGTCTGCCGTCGGCGTCCAGTGTCCCGAGGTCGTTGGTGCGGTACCAGCGGACGCCGTCGTCGTCGGTAAAGGCTGCGGCGGTCAGCCCGGGCGCGCCAAGGTAACCGGCAGCAAGGGTGGCGCCGCCGAGGTGGATCCTACCGTCCTCCGCGACCCGGACCGCCACGCCTTCGAGGGGAAAACCGTCGTACACGCAGCCGCCGGCTGTTTCCGCCGCGCCGTACGTGGTGACCACGCGCAGGCCGGCATCCCGGGCTGATTCGAGGAGCGCCGTTGAAACGGGCCCGCCGCCGAGCAGGATGCCGTTGAAGCGGCGCAGCACGGCGAGGGTGTCGGCCGAGGGGTCGGAGAGCAGCCGCTTCAGCTGTGCCGGGACCAGGGACGTGAAACGGATCTTGTCCGTCAGTTCCAGGGCGGCAGCAGTGAAACCGTCCGTGGTGAACCCGTTGGAGAGGTCCATGGCCCACGGGCGCGTGCCGGCGAAGAGCGACCGCACCAGCACCTGGACGCCTGCAACGTACTGCAGGGGGAGCGCCAGGAGCCACTGGCCCTCGCCCTTGAGGGCGAACGCCGTGGCCATGGAGGAGGCGGCGAGGGCGTCAACGCTGAGGACCGTCGCCTTGGGGGTGCCGGTGGAGCCCGACGTGCAGACCACCACCGCGGCGTCCTCGATCCCGGGCGTTTCCACATAAGACACCACGGGCTCACCGTTGGGGCCGGCGGAGAGCTCGACGGCGGGACCCTCGCCGTGGAGGGCTGCCGCCAGGGCCTTCAGGGCTGGTTCGATGTTCACGCGGTCCGCCTTAGGGGTGGGTGGGGCTGCCTTGATGGGGGAGCAGTGCCTGGAGGCAGTACCTGGAAGCAGTGCCTAGAAGTAGTACGGGAACCTGGACCAATCCGGGTCCCGCTTCTCGAGGAACGCCTCTTTGCCTTCAACCGCTTCGTCGGTCATGTAGGCCAGGCGGGTGGCTTCCCCGGCAAAGACCTGCTGGCCGGCCAGGCCGTCGTCGGCGAGGTTGAAGGCGAACTTAAGCATGCGGATGGCCTGCGGGGACTGGCGGGCGATGTCCGCGGCGTATTCGAGGGCAACCTCCTCGAGCCGTTCGTGGTCCACGGCCTCGTTCACCGCGCCCACCCGCACCATGTCCTCCGCGGAGTATTCGCGGGCCAGGAAGAAGATTTCGCGCGCCGTCTTCTGGCCGATCTGGCGGGCAAGCAGGGCGGAGCCGTAGCCGGCGTCGAAGCTGCCCACGGTGGCGTCGGTCTGCTTGAACTTGCCGTACTGGCGCGAGGCGATGGTCAGGTCCGAGACCACGTGCAGGGAGTGGCCCCCACCGGCCGCCCAGCCGTTGACGACGGCGATGACCACCTTGGGCATGGTCCGCATGAGCCGCTGGACTTCCAGGATGTGAAGACGCCCGGCGCGGGCTGGGTCGATAGTCTCCTGGGTCTCGCCGGACGCGTACCTGTAGCCTTCCCGCCCCCTGATCCGCTGGTCCCCGCCTGAGCAGAAGGAGTGCCCGCCGTCCTTGGGGGAGGGGCCGTTGCCGGTGAGGAGCACGGTGGCCACATCCGGCGTCATCCGGGCGTGGTCCATGGCGCGGTACAGCTCATCGACCGTGCCGGGACGGAACGCGTTGCGGACCTCCGGGCGGTTGAAGGCGATGCGCACGGTGGGCAGGTCCCGCACCACGGCACCGGACGCGTCCCGCTCCACCTGGCGGTGGTAGGTCATGTCCTGGAAGTCGTCGAAGCCAGACACAGTGCGCCAGCGTGACGGGTCGAAGACGTCGGATACCTTGGCGGGAATTTGGTTGCTCACCGTCCCCAGTCTAGTAATCGGGTCAGCTGATGCAGAACTCGTTGCCTTCGGGGTCGGCCATCGTGTACCAGGAGTGGGGGCCTTGGCTGGCGGTCCAAAGGAAAGTGGCGCCGCGGGCTTCAAGCTCGGCGCGGACCTCGTCCTTGTCCCGGCCGTCGAGGCGCACGTCCCAGTGAACCCTGTTTTTGAGGGTCTTCTGCTCGGGAACGGTCTGGAACAGCAGTCGCCGGGCGGGCGCCGTGGCGTCGAGCTCCTCTTTGGGCCTGATCGCCGCGCCGTCCTTCCACACGAGCTTGCCGTGGTGGGTCATTGTTGCCGCCTCGGTGGCGTAGCCCTTCTCGATCATTGACCGGATGAACGCCTCGTCCTGCGGCTCCACGGCCCAGTCCAGCGTCTCAGCCCACCAGTCGGCGAGGTCGTGCGGATTCTTGCAGTCCACTGCGATCTGGATGTTCAGTCCCATGGGACAAAACCCTACGACGACGGCGGCGCGCCGGATAGGGGGAGTTTGTGTCAGCCCTGGACCTGCTGCATCTGGTCAAGCAGTTCCGGCGGGATGGTGTACAGGAAGATGGCGGCGACCAGGTTCTTTGCGGCGTGGACGAAGTAGGAGAACATCAGGTTCTTGCCGGTCCAGACGTACACGAAAACCAGCGTGGCGCCCATGGCGAGGTAAGGCATCAGTGCTGCCAGCGTGAGCGCCTCCTGGCCCACGATGTGCAGGGCGGCGAAAAGCACAACGGAGAGCGTGCAGCAGACCCAGATGTTCCAGCGGCGGCTGAGCTTGCCGATCATCAGGTGCCGGAAAATGTACTCTTCCACAAAGGGGCCTACCACCACGATGAGCGGCACCATGAGCCACGCCGGAACCTGCTGGATGAGTTCCTGCAGCCCGGCCTGGTTGGCGGAAGTTTCCGTGGTTCCCGCGACGACCACGAGGATTGCCGTGAAGATCATCATGACGACGACGGCCGCCGGCACCATCGCAAGGGTGAACCACGGCCTCGTTGCCAGCACTTTCAGGTCCCGCGCCACCACCTGACGGGCTGCAAACACTGCCAGGATGCCGACGCAGCCGTAGAACAGGAGGTTCACGGCGTATGACGCGGCGGCAGGCGTGGGCACCAGCAGCCTGAGCAGCGGCAGGAGCAGTTCCCCGGCAACCGCAAAAAAAGCAGCGATCGCTACATACAGCCCCACCGTGGTGAAATCGAGCGGCGAAAATTGGTAGAGGTCCGGGCGCGGAGCGGGGAGGGGCCGTCGGGTTGTCACCATGCCTCCAGCCTAGTCCGGCTGGCGGGCCCGCGGGCTGTTTGTTAGTGGCCGGCAGGGGTGGGCGGTCGCAGGCAATGCTCCGTAACCAAGGGTCGTCTTCATTGCAGGCGCTGAATGGCGTTCGGTAGAATCTTCGGTATGCCTAACTTTCTGTTTCGGTGTGCCAAAGGTGACCGCCGATCCACAGTCTCTCGAAGTGCGACGGCGCGCCGCGACTCCGATGCCCCCCGTGCCCGCACTTCCGCCCCGCCTGCAGCACCGACCACCGCTGCAGCAAGCACGGGCGTGCGGCGGGGCCGGAGCGTAAGCGCCGCTGCCGCCGTCGTGCTCTTTTGCCTCGCGCTCGTGGCGTGCGGAGGCAATACGCCGGGAAGCGGCGGGGATGAGCGGCCGGTGGTGCTGACCACGTTCACCGTGCTGGCTGACGTGGCAAAGAACGTTGCCGGCGACAAGCTGCGCGTGGAGTCGATCACCAAGGCAGGGGCGGAAATCCACGGCTACGAACCAACGCCGGGGGACATCCGCAAAGCGTCGCAGGCTGACCTCATCCTGGACAATGGCCTCAACCTCGAAGCCTGGTTCGCCCAATTCGTCGAGGGCCTGGATGTGCCCCACGCCGTGGTGAGCGAAGGGGTGGAGGTGATGTCCATCAGCGAGGACGCCTACCAGGGCAAGCCGAACCCCCACGCCTGGATGTCGCCGCTGAACGTCCAGGTCTATGTGGACAACATGGTGAAGGCCTTTTCCGAACTGGACCCCGGCAACGCCAAGGCGTTCGAGGCCAATGGCAAGGCCTACAAGGCGAAGCTGCAGGCCGTGCAGGATGAGATGACGGCAAAGCTCGCCGCTGTCCCCAAGAACCAGCGGGCGCTCGTGACCTGCGAGGGAGCGTTCTCTTATCTCGCCCGGGATGCCGGCCTCCAGGAGGTCTACATCTGGGCCGTTAACGCGGAACAGCAGGCCACCCCGCAACAGATCACCGAGGCCATCGGTTTCGTACGGAAGAACAAGGTTCCGGCCGTCTTTTGTGAATCGACCGTCTCCGATGCCCCCATGCGGCAGGTGGTGGAAGCCACCGGCGCCAGGTTCGGCGGCGTGCTCTACGTGGACTCTCTCTCCGACGCCGACGGACCCGTCCCCACATACCTCGACCTCATCAGGCACGACTCCAAGGTGATTACCGCTGCATTGAATGGTGGGCAGCCATGAGCACGTCGATAACCCGTTGGCAGGAAGGGCAGGAGCAGTCCGCACCGCGCGCGGCCATCCTTGTGGAGGGCGTCACCGTGCACTATGGCGAGGTGCTCGCCCTGGATTCTGCCTCCCTCAACCTCGGCCACGCACGGATCTGCGGCCTGGTGGGGATGAACGGCTCGGGAAAGTCCACGCTTTTTAAAGTGATCATGGGCATGCTCAGGCCTGACGCCGGCCGCGTGCTGGTGAACGGTGCGCCGCCGTCGAAGGCGCGCAGGGAGGGCGTGATCGGCTACGTCCCGCAAAGCGAGGACGTGGACTGGCAGTTCCCGCTGTCCGTGAAGGACGTAGTGATGATGGGCCGTTACGGGCACCAGGGATTTACCCGGCGCCCCTCCAAAGCCGACAGGGCCGCCGTCGACGAGGCCCTGGAACGGGTGGAACTCTCCGAGTTCGCCGGCCGGCAGATCGGCCAGCTGTCGGGCGGGCAGAAGAAGCGCGCCTTCGTGGCGCGGGGAATAGCCCAGGGCGCCTCGATGATGCTGCTGGACGAACCGTTCGCGGGGGTGGACAAGCGCTCTGAAGCCACCATCACGCGCCTGCTGCGTGAGCTGGCCGCGGACGGCTGCACCATCCTCATCTCCACCCATGACCTGCACGCCCTTCCGCAGCTGTGCGACGAAGCCGTGCTCCTGATGCGCAAGGTGCTGATGCACGGCGCACCAGAGGTGGTGCTGCAGCCGGAGAACCTCGCGATGGCGTTCGGTCTGGACGTGCTGAACCGGGACGGAACAGGATACCCGCGGCCCGGGCTGCAGCAGCCTGCACACCACGTCGACCCCGTCGCCGACGTCCTCGACCGCGCGCGGAGGGATTGAGCCGTGGATCCCATCAGCCTGTTTCTGGAGCCACTCGGCTATGACTTCATGGTCCGGGCCATCCTCACCACGGCGCTCGCCGCCATCGTGTGCGCGGTCCTGAGCTGCTGGCTCGTCCTGATCGGCTGGTCGCTCATGGGCGACGCCGTCTCGCACGCCGTGCTTCCCGGCGTCGTGCTCGCGTACATCGTGGGCGCGCCGTTTGCGCTGGGAGCACTGGTGTTCGCGCTGATTGCGGTGACCATGATCGGGGTGGTCCGCAGCACGAGCCGCGTGAAGGAAGATGCCGCGATCGGCATCGTCTTCAGTTCGCTGTTCGCGCTCGGCCTGGTCCTGATCTCCGTGACGCCCAGCCAGACGGACCTGAACCACATCATCTTCGGCAACCTGCTGGGCGTCAGCGTTCCCGACCTCATCCAGGTGCTGGTGCTCGGGGTGGTCGCGTTCGCCATCCTCATCCTGAAGCGCCGCGACCTCACCCTGTACGCGTTCGACCCCACGCACGCGCATGCCATCGGGCTTTCCCCCAAGCGCCTCGGTGCGCTGCTGCTGGGCCTGCTCGCTTTAACGTCGGTGGTGGCGCTGCAGACCGTTGGCGTGGTGCTGGTGGTGGCCATGCTGATCATCCCGGGCGCCACGGCGTACCTGCTGACAGACCGGTTCTCCCGCATGCTCGTGATCGCCCCGTCCGTTTCAGCGGCCTGTTCGGTTGCCGGGATTTATTTCAGCTACTACCTGGACACCGCCTCTGGCGCCATGGTGGTGCTCACGCAGGGTGCCGTCTTCGCCGTCGTCTATCTCTTCAGTCCCCGGCAGGGATTGATCGGCACCCGGATCGCCAAGGCCCGCCGCAGGAAAGCGGCTCTCCTCGCCGCTTGAGGAGAGCCCGCTTTCAGGCTTAAAACACCCGGCGCCGGTGCCGCGGCTCAAGCCGTCGGCACTGGCGCCGGGTGTTTACCTGACTCCTGCCGGTCTACCGGAAGATGTCGTTGTAGGTGCCCATGATGATGCGGTCACCAGGAGTCGATTTCCTGATGTAGTCGACGACTGCCCAGTCATCCAGGGAGATGCAGCCTGCCGTCGGGACCTTGTTCATGTGCAGGAAGATGGCGAAGCCCGCGTTCTGCACAATGTTCGGCCGGTTGTAGTTGATCACCACACCCTGCCGGTAGTCGTGTGTGGAGCGGGTCGCGAAGTACCACATGTTCTCGTCCCAGCCCACCCACGAGGAGGACTCGAAGTACTTGTTGTACGTTGCCGTCCAGGGGTTTCCGCCCCAGCGGGAGTTCGGGTTCAGCGTGCGGTAAGCCAGCTTTGTCCCGGGATTGCCCAGTCCAAAGGCTTCGGTCACTGAGTACGAACCGGTGGGGGAGAAGAGGTAGCGGGTGGGGCCGGAAGGCACTCCCGGCGGCTTGAAGCCGGACGCGCCCACATAACCGTCGGTCTTCCAGTCGGCAACGTAGAGCCCCGCCACCCGCATGCAGTAGATGTTGGTGGCGTACGACCGGTTGTAGCCGGAGGTGAACGTCAGCAGGACGCGGTTTGCACCGTACGCGGAGTATTTGGTCCGCCCGTTGTTGAGCTTGGCGCACTCGGTCATGGCATAGATCCGTGTCCCGCCGGCGTTCCAGCCGATATAGCCGCGCTGGAACGACTGGATGCATTGTCCGGGGGTGCATTTTTCGTTGGAGGTGGGGTATCCGAGCGCGCTCCGCATCCCACCGACACTCATGTACCGGGCACCGATGCCACCCTTGGTGACCCATGCCCCGCTTGCCGGGGACCAGAGGACGGTGGCGCCCTGAAACGACTGGAGGCACCCACCAGCCGGTTTTCCGCAGGCCAAGTCGCTGGTGGGGTAACCCATGCGGCCGTTAAGGCCGCCCAGGCCCACCCAGCGGGTGTAATAGAGCCCACGGACCATGCGTGCTCCGGTGGCTGGGCTCCAGTAGATGTTTCCCTTGGAAAAGACTTGGTAGCATCCGCCGTTCCTTTGACCGCAGGTTTCCTTGGACAGCGGAAGGCCGACCACGCTGACCGCTCCCAGTGTGTTCCAACGGCTTCCGATGGCCCCCTTCAGCCAAATCTGGAAAACACCCTTGGTGGACGAAGCCAGCATCCTGCCGGTGGAGAACTTTTGGACAGTTCCTCCGGCGACGGCCACTTCATCTGTGACGGGATAGCCGAAGAGACGGCCGCGGCCGTTGGCATACCAGTGGGGACCCGTTTTGCCCGCTGTCAGCAGGACGGGATGTGCCCCCGTGGCCGCCGTCCAGTACATGGTTCCACCCTTGAACGTCTGCCCACAGAGACCTGCGCTGCACACTTCATTCGCGACAGGAGCGCCGAGAACGCCGGCGGCGCCGTTCAGGGCCTGCCACTTCACGGCGATGGCGCCTTTAACGACAACCGGTGCAGGCTCGGCCGGCGGCTCAACCAGTGTTGTCGCCTTCGGGGCAGGTGAGACCGGCGGCGACAGCGTCACGGACGGCGTGACCGACGGTGACGGCGTGGGCTCGGACGGCGTGGCAGACGGAGTGGGTGTGACCGAGGGCGACGACGTCTCAGAGTCTGACGGCAGCGGTGCCACGGAGGCCGTCCCGGCTGGAGTCGGCGCCAGCGGTGTTGCCTCCGCAGTGCTGGCCGGGTCCGTAGGGCTGCCCGGCTGAGTCGTGGAATCCTCGGCGAGGGCCGGCGAGACCGTCAGTGATCCAGCCGCGAAGCTCAGGAGCAGGGCAGCCGTCAGTATTGTTTTTTTCATGGAGCATCCTTTGCCGAGACGACCGGTTCGCACTGACCTGCCGAGCCAGTGGTTTTCGCGAAGTTCTCGGCAGACACTTCAGCCGATTTCCCTGCCGCAACGGTTTCCGTGATGAGCGTGTGGCCCTGAACAGCCGCCCCCACAGTTACCGCAACTGCCACCGTGTAGGTCTTGGCCTTCTCCGACGCGTTGACCAAGGTCCCTTTGAAGGTCCAGGACCCGTCGGCACCCGCTGAGCAGGTGTGTTTTTGCAGGTCTTTGATCGCGTTCAGTGTTGTTGATACGTCCGTCGGCAAGGATGGTGCCGTGGTCGGTGGAGCGGAGATCAACGGGGTTTCCGGTCCCGCCGTCGAACCCGTTGTTGCCGTAGGTGCGGCAGGCTCGCTTGCACCCGGTCCGCCAGGACCGGAACCGCCGCCTGAACACCCGGCAACTGCCAGCAGCAAAACTGCAGGCAGGAGTGCTCTTTTTCTCATTGTCCCCCCTGAGGAATGGCACGAATGCCACATGCCCACGCAGGCGGCGTGGTCGCTGGGAGAAGACACACGTCACCCCCCATGGTGCAAAGGGTATCGGTAAATGCTCCTGAGCAGGAATGTTTTTATCCATTCGAAAGAGAACCCGCTCCTTGTCAGGCGGTGGGAAGGCAGCGGGCAGGCGACAGCACCCCCGGAATGTTGTGCGCGTCACGACCTGCCGGAGGGATCTTGTACTATGGACAGGCCGCGCGAAGCTTCGGTGCTTCACGAGTTTTGGTACGCAGATGGCCCTCAAAAGGGGCCTGAACGCGAATTATCGGTACAAAAACTCCAGGTTCCCCAACCGACAGTAATCCCGACCTGCGGCAACACCACAACCTACAAGGAACAGCTGTGCCACAAATCACCCCCACAGAACTTGAGAGCCGGACGGCCCCATCCGTCGCCGTCGACTCCACCCTCAGCGCCGAGGGCTACAAAAAGACCCTGGGCAGGCGCCACGTCACCATGATCGCCATGGGCGGCGCCATCGGCGTCGGCCTCTTCATGGGAGCCGGCGGACGCCTGGCCTCCACCGGCCCGGCCCTGATCTTCTCCTACGCAATTGCCGGCGTCATCGCCTACCTCCTCATGAGGGCACTGGGCGAGCTCATCATGTACCGGCAGACCTCAGGATCCTTCGTCAGCTACGCCGGCGAAATGTTCGGCAAGAAGGGCGCATTCCTCTCCGGGTGGATGTACTTCATCAACTGGGGCATGACCGGCATCGCGGAACTGATCGCGATCGGCCTGTACTTCCAGTTCTTCTTCCCGAACGTGCCGGTCGAAGCCTCCGCCATCGCCGCGCTGGCGCTCCTCGTGGCCGTGAACCTGCTCAGCGTCAAGGCGTTTGGCGAGTTCGAGTTCTGGGCCTCCTGCCTCAAGGTCGGCGCCATCCTGATCTTCCTGGCCGTCGGTACCTTCATGGTGCTGACCAACGCCCAGGTCGGCGACGGCAACGCCTCCGTGGCGAACCTCTTCGCGGCCGAGGGCGGGATGTTCCCCAAGGGCGCCCTCGTCATGGTCCTGGTACTCAACGCCGTGATCTTCGCCTACAACGGCATCGAACTCGTCGGCATCACCGCAGGCGAGATGCAGAACCCGGAACGTGAAGTGCCCAAGGCGATCCGCGCCGTCGTGCTCCGCATTGTGGTCTTCTACGTCGGTTCCGTCACCCTGCTCGCCATGCTCCTGCCGTCCGACCAGTACAAGGCCGGCGTATCCCCGTTCGTCACCGTCTTCGGCCAGATGGGCCTCGCCTGGGTTGGCGACGTCATGAACATGATCGTTATCACCGCCGCACTGTCCTCCTGCAACTCCGGCCTCTATTCGATCGGCCGCGTCTTCCGCACCATGGCCAACAACGGCCACGCGCCGCAGTGGCTCACCAGGATGTCCTCGCGCCATGTTCCCTACGCCGCGATCCTGGCCATCGCCGCGTTCTACCTCGTGGGCATCCTGCTCAACATCTGGCTGGGCGGCTCCCACGCCTTCGACCTGGCACTGAACACCGCCTCCATCGGTGTCATCTTCACCTGGGGCGCCATCTTCGCCAGCCAGATCGCGCTGCGCCACCGCAAGGGCGTGACCTCCAGCCTGCCGATGCCCGGGTCCCCGTGGACCAGCTGGGGCGGACTCCTGGGTCTGCTCGCCATCACTGTGCTGATCGGGTTCGACACCATGACCAGCAAGAGCGGTGAGGTGTTCTACCTCGGCCTCTGGACCCTTGCCACCATCCCCTTCTTCGCAGTGCTGCTGTGGCTTGGCTGGCAGAAGGTCAAGAACAACGAGCCAAAGAGCGAGCTGTACAGCTAGTTCCCTCTTCCTCCTCCTCAGGAGGCGCGTACGGACACTTGGGGCCCCTTTTGGCGGGGCTCAAGTGTCCGTTCGCGCTTGGCGGGCACACACAAACAACGGCGGACACCCCCCAAGGAGAGTCCGCCGCCGTCGTTCTTTATTTAGCCTCTGGGACCTAGTCCCTCTTGAAGTCGTCCTTGACGCCTTCGCCGACCTTCTTGGCATCGGCCACAACCTGATCCTTCTGGCCTTCAGCCTTCAGCCGGTCGTTGTCAGTTGCGTTACCCGCCGCTTCCTTGGCCTTGCCGCCGAGCTCTTCCGCTGCATTCGAAATCTTGTCTGCGATACCCATGGCGGTGACCACCTTCTGTTGCCGGTTGCTCTGACAAAGCCATTTCAGCCTAACACAAAGCATGCTTACTAATTCAAGAGCATGTCTCAGGTTTCGTGCTCCTTGCCGTGTCCGCGGACTAGGCTCGAACCATGAATCACAGCACCAGCCTGACGCAGCACGTGAACGCAAGCGCCGACAAGGTGTGGTCGGTCATCTCCGACATCCCCGGCTCGGCCGCGACGCTTTCCGGCGTGGAATCCATCCAGATGGTAAGCGAAGGTCCCTATGGTGAGGGGACCCGGTGGAAGGAAACGCGCTCCATGCTGGGCCGCCGGGAAACCCTGGAAATGTGGGTCGCCGAGGCGGACCGGCCGCGGAGCACCACGGTCAAGGCGCTGCACGGCGGCGCCGAGTACACTTCCCGGTTTGAACTGGCCGAGCGCAGTGGCGGAACCGACCTCAGGCTGACATTCGGCGCCGAGGTCCTCCGGCCTACGGTGGTCAGCAGGGTCATGATGGCGCTGTTCGGCAGGCTTGGCCTGAAGGCCACGCGAAAGTCCCTGGCGAAGGACCTGGCGGAGATCGCGGCGAAGGCGGAGTCGCTGTAGGGCAAAGTCAGGTCCGGGAACGTTGCCGCGATCTGCGGCTAAGGGGGCTGGGCCGGGGCAAAAAGCCCCACCGGAAGCAGGTCCATGGTTGACCGGAGGACCCTGCCGTGTAATCTTTATAGAACGAACGGTCGGTAAATTATTCGTTCCGGCCCAGCTCCCTGCGTGAAGGATGTTCTCATGGTCGAGGCTTTTCTGGTTGGCGGTGCCCGTACCCCGGTAGGGCGTTATGGAGGCGCGCTTTCGGCAGTGCGGCCGGACGATCTTGCTGCATTGGTGGTCCGCGAAGCTGTGGCCCGTGCGGGTGTGGACCCGGATGCCATTGACGAAGTCATTCTCGGCAACGCCAACGGCGCGGGCGAAGAGAACCGTAACGTCGCCCGCATGGCTACCATCCTGGCCGGACTTCCCCTCCACATTCCCGGCATCACGGTAAACCGCCTCTGCGCCTCGGGACTGAGCGCCATCATCATGGCAAGCCAGATGATCAAGTCCGGGGCCGCTGACATCGTGGTTGCCGGCGGCGTGGAGTCCATGAGCCGCGCGCCGTGGGTGCAGGAGAAACCACAGACCGCTTTCGCGCGGCCAGGGGACATCTTCGACACCTCCATTGGATGGCGCTTCGTCAACCCCGCTTTCAAGAAGGGCGAGCTGTCCCGCGACGGCAAGATGACCTTTTCAATGCCGGAAACAGCGGAGGAAGTCGGCCGCGTTGACGGGATCTCGCGCGAGGACGCCGACGCCTTTGCCGTCCGGTCCCACCAGAAATCCATCGCCGCGATCGAGGCCGGCAGGTTCAAGGACGAAATCGTCCCGGTGACGGTCAAGACCAAAAAATCCGAGACTGTCGTGGACACGGATGAGGGCCCTCGCGCTCACACCTCCATGGAGGTTCTGGCCGGACTTCGTCCGGTAGCGCATGGAGGTTCGGTGGTCACGGCAGGTAACTCCTCCTCCCTCAACGACGGTGCCTCCGCCATCATCGTTGCCTCTGAAGCAGCCATCCAGCGGCTGGGCCTGACTCCGCGTGCCCGCATTATTGACGGGGCCTCCGCCGGGTGCGAGCCGGAGATCATGGGCATCGGCCCAGTCCCGGCCACCCAGAAGGTGCTTAAGCGGAGCGGGCTCAGCGTCGGCGACTTGGGCGCCGTCGAACTCAACGAGGCATTCGCCACCCAGTCCCTGGCCTGCATGCGGCGCCTCGGGCTGGAGCCGGACATCGTCAACAACGACGGCGGGGCCATCGCTTTGGGGCACCCGCTGGGTTCCAGCGGGTCGCGGATTGCCATCACCCTGCTGGGCCGGATGGAACGCGAGGACGCGCGCATCGGCCTGGCCACCATGTGCATCGGCGTCGGCCAGGGCACCGCCATGCTGCTGGAGCGCGTGTAGTGGCGGGCCCAGACAGCGCGAACGGACACTTAAGCACCCACAACTTCCGCACCCTCCTGGTGGAGGAGCGCGGCGACCGCCTGGTGGTGCTCCTCAACCGCCCGGAAGTCCGCAACGCGATCGACCAGCACATGGTGGACGAGCTCCATCTGGTCTGCGCGGCGCTCGAACAGAACCCGAGGGTCCTGATCATCTCCGGCGTTGACGGTGTGTTTGCCTCCGGGGCCGACATCGCCCAGCTGCGCGAGCGGCGGCGCGACGACGCCCTGCAGGGCATCAACTCAACCATCTTCGTGCGCATCGCCAAGCTGCCCATGCCTGTCATTGCGGCGCTGGACGGCTATTGTCTCGGCGGCGGTGCTGAACTGGCGTACGCCGCCGACTTCCGCATCGGCACGCCGGGCGTCCGGATCGGCAATCCGGAAACCGGCTTGGGCATTCTGGCTGCGGCCGGTGCCAGCTGGCGGCTAAAGGAACTCGTGGGCGAGCCAGTGGCCAAGGAAATCCTGTTGGCGGGGCGCGTCCTGCGTGCCGAAGAGGCGCTTGCAGTCAACCTCATCACCGAAATCCACGAGGCTGCCGTCCTGATGGATGGCGCGCACCAGCTCGCCGACCGAATCGCCCGCCAGGACCCGCTGGCCGTACGGATCACGAAATCCGTTCTCCATGCGCCTGCCGAAGCCCATCCGGTCATCGACCAGCTGGCCCAGGGCATCCTCTTTGAGTCCCAGGCCAAGTTCGACCGGATGCAGGCATTTCTGGATAAGAAGACAACCAAGAAAAACGAGATGAAGACACAGCCATGAGCAATTCCCTACGGCCAGCAAACCTTCCCGAAACTGTTGGAGTTCTTGGCGGTGGCCGGATGGGGGCAGGCATCGCACACGCCTTCCTGATCAACGGAGCCACCGTGGTGGTCATGGAGCGCGACGACGATGCTGCCGCCGGCGCCCGTACCCGGGTCGCCGACGCGGTGGCGAAGTCCGCGCAGCGTGGTCTCCTGGACGGATCTCCGGAGGAGGTTCTCGCCCGC
Source organism: Arthrobacter sp. D1-17 (assembly GCF_054130535.1). NCBI lineage: Bacteria > Bacillati > Actinomycetota > Actinomycetes > Micrococcales > Micrococcaceae > Arthrobacter > Arthrobacter sp. D1-17. The sequence continues at coordinate 860,523 of NZ_CP096382.1, forward strand.
TTCAGCACCTCCACCGACTATGCGGCCTTCGCCGGCTGCGGCCTCGTGGTGGAGGCAGTTCCGGAGGACTTCGAGCTGAAGGTCAGCGCCCTGAAGGCTGTGGAGGAGCAGTTGGCCGCCACGGCATTCCTGGCCTCGAACACCTCATCGCTTTCGGTGACCGATCTAGCAGCCCAGCTGCAACGCCCGGCCAACTTCCTCGGCCTGCACTTCTTCAACCCGGTTCCCGCATCCACGCTTATCGAAGTGGTACTTGGCGAGCAGACGTCCCCGGACCTGGCCGCCGCAGCCAAAACGTGGGTGGAGGCGCTCGGCAAAACCGCCGTCGTCGTCAATGATGCTCCAGGGTTTGCTTCCTCACGGCTGGGCGTGGCGATTGCCTTGGAGGCCATGCGCATGGTGGAGGAGGGCGTGGCCTCGGCGGCGGACATCGACAACGCCATGGTGCTCGGCTACAAGCACCCCACCGGGCCGCTGCGGACCACGGACATTGTGGGCCTGGACGTGCGGCTGGGCATTGCCGAGTACCTGCAGTCAACCCTGGGGGAGCGCTTCGCGCCGCCGCAGATCCTCCGGGACAAGGTGGCCCGCGGCGAGCTCGGCCGGAAAACGGGCAAGGGCTTCTTCGACTGGACTGACTAGGGCGCAGGCAACCCGAACCGCAGCAGGCCTGGGGGTTACAGCAGGCCGACGATGTATCCGATGAAGAAGACCAGGCACAGCAGGACCACGATGCCGATCGCCACCATGGCTACAACCTGTGTCCCTTTCCGGGCTCCCTCATCGTGGCCCTGCGGGCCCCCGGTGGACGCTTCCCCCGGCGGTGTCTCGCCGGGAGGCACGCCCCCGCCGGGTTCCAGTCCGGTGATCTTGTCTTCGAGGGGATCTGGGTTCTGACCCGACATGGTGTCCTCCTTGCAGTGGTACGGGTAAATGCGGGCGTGCTGGCTCCTGTCACAGGGAGTTGAGTTTTTGGCGCAGTCCTTCCAACGCCGGATCGCGCAACGACATGAACGCGGGACCGAGGAAGGGCTGCAGGAGCTTCATCGGCCCCTTAATGCTGAACTCGGCGGTGTAGAGGACGTCGCAGCCCGGTCCCGTGGAACGCACATCGACGGAATCGAACGCGACGACTTTCTCGTTTTCGCCGCGCAGCTTGATGTGGTTGTCGAACAGTTCGATGACCTCGTACTCCAGGAGCTGGCGCTTGCCCCGGAACAGGACCTCGGCGCGGTAGCGGTGTCCCTGCGCCAGCGGGCCCTCGGAGAGCTTCTCCACTTTTTCGGTCCAAGGGTCCCATTCGGCGGTGTTCTCAAATGCGGACAGGTAGGCGAAGGCTGTCCGCGCCGGCAGCGATGCGCTGGCTGTACCCGCAACCTTGATCATTGCTTCAGCCTAGCGAGACAAGCGGACCAGCACACGTGCTTTCAGGGGCGGATCCTGAAAGCACGTGCTGCGCAGCTAACGGGTCAGCGCCGCCCCTACCGCCGCAACGTACCCGTTGCTGTGTCCCGCCTCATTCGGGTGGAACGTGTCCGCAGGCCTGCCATCGGGGGCGCAGGTGAGTGTCGCCAGGCAGACCGGGGGCGGTCCGACGATCCAGGGATCCGCAGATCCGACGCCGTGGTTGGTGAACCGTTGCGTGACGCTCACGTACCCCACGCGGTTCGCCAAGGCGGAGGCGGCAAGGGTGGCGTTGAGGAGATCGACGGCAGCATTGATTGTGGTGGCCGTGGTCTTCTGCTCAGGAGCCATGGAATCGACTGTGAACAGCCGCGGATACCCTGTCAGGACAATCTTGGCCCGGGGCGCTTTGCTCTTAATGACCGCCACCATGGCCTTGATCTTCGCCGGCAGCTGCGGAAGCTTCACGGCCAGCGACTCGAAGAGCGCCGCGTTGCATTCTGGAGCCGGGGTCAGGCCCGCGCATTGAACGGTAGCGGCGGCAGCACCGATGTCGTTCCCGCCCACGGTGACGGTGATATGGGAGGCATGTTTTACCCTGCGCGCCGTGCTCGAATGATTTGCTGCAGCCGTCACGATTCTGGAGACGTCGGCCGTTGTGGCGCCGGAGCATGCCAGGTTGAGGCCACGGAGCTGGGCGGGGTAGGCCGCATCGGTCTGTATGCATGGCGGGACGTCCCCAAATGCCGGTGCTGATCCATATTCCCCGCCCCCGATTCCCGCTGCATAGGAATCACCTAGACCGACATACGTCGGGGGAGGATCAGCGGAAGCAGGCGTGGAGAACACGCCGGCGGTGAGTGCCAGAACGGCAATGGCTCCCGTCATGCGGGCGGTGTGGCGGCGGAGCATTTTGGTTATCACGATGAGCCCCTCATTCAGGGAAGCCATTGGTGCGCAGGAAACGCTGCACGGGCCCTAGGGTACTCCCGGAAGAAACTGTGCGAACCCGTGGCAATTACCCGTTTTTTTGCGTCTTGTGATCCGGTACTACTTGGTTTGAGCTGTGCAGACACCGGCGAAGATGTGGTTAGCTGTCTGCGTGAAAGCGAGGGAGCATGTACCGGCTGGCAGGGGACCTGTCAGCTGGGACGGGGCAGTGAACGCCTGGCGCGTGGCTGGCTCTGTCTACCGGATGGGCCGGCGTGAGTGGCTCACCGCTGCCGGTTGGCAGCAGGCGTACGACGACGGCGTCCGCACGGTCATCGACCTCCGGAACCCCGCAGAGCGGCAGCCGCGGCCCGCGGATCCGGTTGTGGGGGAGGCACTGGCTCCCTTCGATGTCGTCCACGCTCCCACGGAGGACCCGGACCATCCGGAGTTCAAGGCACTCTGTGTCCCCTACCTCAACGATCCGGCCTTCTACGCTGCCAATGCGCGCTTCTTTCCGGACAGGGTGGCGGCTGTGTTTCGGAGCGTGGCCAAGTCTCCAGGCGGCGTCGTGATCCATTGTTCTGCCGGACGGGACCGCAGCGGCATGATCGCGGCCATGCTTCAGGACCTGGCGGGCGCAACTGATGAGGACATCGTTTCCGCCTACCAGGCGGCAATGCGCGGCATCAATGAGCGCCACCGAACTATGACCACACCGCACCCCCACGAACGCTACCTGGACCAAGACGAGCTGGCGCCGCTTTTGGAAATCCGGGGGGCGGGCGTTCTGCAGTTCGTGAGGTCGCTGAAGACACGGGACTACCTGCTCACGCACGGCATCACGCCTGCCGAGCTGGACAGGATCCTCTTGTTGCTCGATGCGGGGGTTGGCCTGTGAGGTTCCATGACTACGCCCCCGGCGCCCGCCGTGGGCCGCGCCGCCATGCTCCCTTGGGGATCGCGGCCGTGCTCGCCTTCGGTATTGCCGCGGCGTCAGCGCCGGCGCATGCAACCGGGGAAAGTCCGACGCCGGCAGTCACCATTGAGGCTGCCAACGGCCAGGCAGTGGCCAGGAAGGCGGCCACAGCCCCTGCACCTGGCGACGAGGGTTTGGCCGAGGCCGTCGCGCGCGACTTGGGCATGACCTTGGCGGAGTTCAACGCCGCGGGCGCGCAGGCGAAGCGTGCGGCCGAGGCCCTGGCCGTACTCCGGGACCTGCGCGGCTTCGTGGCGGTACGGTTGCGGGACGGACACATCCGGGTTGAAGGCTCGGGTCCGGAACTGGAAGATCGCGTTGCCGGGCTGAACAGGGCCGGCGGAACTGGAAGGGACGAGTTCGTCCTCACCGGCTCCGCTCCGGACCAGGCAGCGGGTCGGCCCGCCGAAACTTCGGCGAACCCCGTCGCATCGGAACCTGCCGCCGGGACTGCAGCAGGCGGGGAGCTTCAGGTCAGCAGCGTTGAACAGCTCTACCGGGCATACCTGCGCGAGGTGGGGCCCGTCGGGCTTCAGGCCGTTGCCGAGGCCGGCGGCAAATTCATCATCCGCACCGGAGGCGTGAATTCAGCCGAAACTGCAAGGAAGACGGAGAGTCAAGGCGGGAGCCGCGCAAGTGAGGCTGCCGGGGCAGCCGGCACGTCGCCGTCGGACTTTGTCAAAAAGTACGCAAACGTGGTGCTGGTGCAGGGCGAGCCGCTCGCCAGCGAAGAGGACTTTTTCGGGGGCCAGGGGTACAGGGTCGACGGCAGCGGGGTGGTTTGCTCCGCGGGCTTCAGCGCGTTCAGCCCTGCAGGTGAGCCGCTGGTGCTCACCGCCGGGCATTGCGCGGACGACGGAGCTGCCAGACGTACGGAGGTCACGCTTCCGGCCGGTGATCCCGCCGGCGGTGCCGTTGCAGGAAGCGCTGTCACCGGGGAGCTGGGAATCTTTGGCTTCAGCCAGTTCGGTGGACCCGGGAATGCCTGGATTGGCGGTGACCTGGACAACCCGGGGGACCCCGGAAAGGACATCGCCGTGGTCGAATCGATCCGCGGGGACCTAAACCTGCTGCCTGCAGCAACGACCTGGGAGGACACGGCCGACCTGGGCAAGAACTCCGTGCAGATCGTAGGCTCTGCGGCGCCCGTTGTCGGGCAGTTCGTCTGCCGCTCCGGCCGGACCGAGGGCTGGTCATGCGGCGTCGTGGACGAGGTGGGGATCTATGTGGTGGGCGGTCCTTCCGGAGAGCCGGCGGACCTCAGATCGTTCAGGGGATTCCTGTCCTATTCCGTGCAGTCCGCAGGGGGGGACTCCGGAGGGCCATGGATTAGCGGCAACTACGCTGTCGGCACGCACTCGGCCGGTAATCCGCGGAGCTCCCTCGAAAATTATGCTGTGGCCGCCACACTGCAGGACTCGCTCCAGGTGCTGCCCGGCGTCGAGCTCCGGCTGTTCCTCAGCAAGCCTGTGCTGACCACGCCCCTGTCAGCAGGACCGATTGCGGAAGGGCAGCGCATCTCGGGACGCATTCCTTCCCTGGCCGGGACGAGCGTTCCGGCCGGTTCCAGTGTGCGGATCACGCTACCAGGCCGGGAGCCATTGGTGGTCCCCGCTGACGCTGCTGGCATGTGGTCCTTCGCAGCCCCAGCTTCTACACCCGGGTTCTCGGCGCAGGCGGTCAACGGGTTCAGCAGCTCCGCCGTCAGCACGTTCCGCAGCCGGACAGAACCAGCGGCGCCGGCGCCTGCCCCGCCCGGTCCAATACAGGGCAGTGGTGCATCTGGCGAGGACACACCTGCCCGGCCGGAGCCCGTGCGCCCGGTTGCACCCGCAGTCCTGACCCCGGCTCCAGAACCCACCGTTGCGGCAGTGCAGCCACAGGGCGTGCAGCCACAGGGACAAGCCGGCTCCTGGACGGGACCGACAGCAGCTGCTGCGGCGCTCGCGGATACGGGAGCTTCGGGGCTGCCGGCGGCCGGAGGGGCTGCGGTTGCCCTGATCGTGGGCGGGTTGCTGCTGATTGCGTTACGTCGGCGCGGCCGCCGTTAGCCACAGGGGCCGCTAACCTAAGCCGCTGCGCCTAGCGCATCCGTGCCGGCTGGCGGCGGACCGGAGCCAGCATATGCACCAGCATCACGGCCGTGACGGAGCCGGCGGCTACGATCGAGGCAAGCACAACAATCTGGAAGCGTCCTGCCTCCAGCGGGGAGAGCCCGCCAAAAATGGCGCCAACGAACGCCCCGGGGAGGGTGACAAGACCGGTGGTCTTCGTTTGGTCGACGGAGGGTATGAGGGATGCGGCCACTGCATGCCGCGCCATGTCCCGGGTGGCCTGCCGCGGCTTCGCACCCAGTGCCAGCCACGCCTCCACGACGTCCCACTGGTCGATCACGGCCTCATTGAAGCGGCGGCCTGCCAGCACCGCAATAGTCATCGAGTTGCCGATGACAATGCCGCCAATCGCCAGCGCGTAGCGGCCCGTAAGTTCAATGGACCCCGTAGCGAAAATGACGATGAGGGTCAGCATGATGCCGGCCGCCATTGAGGAGCTGACCATGCCGAGGTGTGCCCAGCTCCAGCCAAGGCGGCGCGTGGCGGTCATCGAGGCAACGAGGAACATGATGCCCAGTGCCACAGCCACCCAGGTGCCGCTGGCGATCACTGCGCCCAGGACCAGGCTCACCGCGGCGAGCTGGGCAGCGCCGCGGACAACGGCCAGCGCCGGTGAATAGGCGCGGGGTACGCGGTAGCCCGCGAGTACTGCAGCCGTCATCGCCATCAGGAGGCCGATAGCCAGCAGGGTGGGACCCAGGACGGGACTCAGGCCAGTCACTTCACTCACCCGCCCAGCCTATCCGCGCGCCGGCGGGGATATCGGGCAGCTAGACCTTTGGCGCCAGCAGCAGGTTGGTGATCCGCAGCGTACAGAGCCGCTGTCCGGCCTCGTTGGTGATCAGCACCTCGTGGGTGGTGAGCGTCCCTCCCAAGTGGATGGGAGTTGCCGTGATGGTGATGAATCCGCTGCGCGCCGATCTGTGGTGTGTAGCCGACACATCCACGCCCACCGCCGTCTTTCCCAGCGTGCTGGCGTGGATGACGGCGGCCCACGAGCCCACTGCTTCGCCGACGGCCAGCGACGCCCCGCCGTGCAGCAGCCCGAACGACTGGCGGTTCCCTTCGACGGGCATGGTGGCCACGACGCGCTCCACCGACTGCTCGAGGATCTTCACGCCCATCTTCTCGTCGAGTTCCCCGAGCGTGATCTGCCAAAGCTCCCGGGTAGGATTCGGGGCGGCAGGCTTTTGGACTTCCGGCGTTTGGGGGGCTGGCGCCGCATCCTGCAGATCGGCGTCGCGGGGTTTGGGCATCATCTGGTCTCCTCGAACGGTTGGAACACGGCTCCAACGGTTGGAACACGGCGCCGGGGCCCGGCGGCGGACCGGCGGGCTGCTGCCCTCCTAGTGTGCAGCGCGGCACATCATGTACTGTAGACATATTACCGAACGGACGGTCAGTAATGCGCTGGCCGGTTTCCCGGATCGCCCGGATTTGTTTGTTCCGCGTTGGAAGGACCCGTCAACGATGACCACAACCGCTACCGCTCCCCAGCCCTCCCTGGACACCGTGGAGACAGTGCCAAGCTTCGTGCAGGACTCCTGGTGGACGCCCAGCGCCGGTTCGGCAGCTTCCGCTGTGCCTGTGCGTGATGCGAGCACGGGCGAAATTCTGGCGAAGGTGAGCACGGACGGGCTGGACCTTGCCGCCGTGGTGGATTACGGACGCACCACCGGCCAAACTGAACTTGGCAAGCTGACTTTCCACCAGCGCGCCCTCAAGCTCAAGGAGCTGGCGCAGTACCTGAACGCCCGCCGCGAGCACTTTTACGCCTTCTCCGCGCAGACCGGCGCCACGAAAATTGACTCCATGATCGATATCGACGGCGGTATCGGCGTGCTCTTCACGTTCGGGTCCAAGGGCCGGCGTGAACTCCCCAATTCCCAGGTGGTGGTGGACGGGCCCATGGAGGTGCTGTCCAAGGACGGCTCGTTCGTCGGTGAGCACATTTACACGCGTATTCCGGGTGTTGCCGTGCAGATCAACGCCTTCAACTTTCCCGTCTGGGGGATGCTGGAAAAGCTCGCCCCCGCGTTCATCGCTGGTGTTCCCACCATCGTGAAGCCCGCAACGCCGACCGGCTACGTCGCGGCCGCCGTGGTGAAGGCGATCATCGAATCCAATATCCTGCCCAAGGGTGCGCTTCAGCTTATCTCCGGCTCTGTACGCGGGCTGCTGGACGTGCTGGACTATCGGGACCTCGTTGCCTTCACCGGCTCTGCGTCCACGGCGCAATCCCTCAAGGCACACCCGAACGTGGTGCTCGGCGGCGTGCGCTTCACGTCCGAGACCGACTCGCTGAATGCGGCCATCCTCGGACCGGACGCGGTGGAAGGCACTCCGGAGTTCGACGCCTTCATCAAATCCGTCGTCACCGAAATCACAGTCAAGGCCGGCCAGAAGTGCACAGCGATCCGGCGCGCGATCGTGCCCCAGGAGCTGGTTCCGGCGGTCGTTTCCGCCATCGGCGCCCGCGTCGACCAGCGCGTGGTGCTCGGTGATCCCCGGGCCGAAGGCGTCACCATGGGTGCCCTGGCGTCCGTGGAGCAGCTCAACGACGTCCGCGCAGCCGTGCAGGCCATGATCGACGCCGGCGGTGAACTGGCATACGGAACGCTCGATTCGCCGTCGGTCACCAACGCCGACGGCGCCAAGGGCGTGGCTGAGGGCGGCGCTTTCATGTCCCCGGTGGTGCTCAGCTGGGCCGACGCTGAAGCGGAGCAGGTGCACTCACTGGAAGCCTTCGGTCCGGTGTCCTCCGTCATCGGCTACAAGGACATTCCCGACGCCGTCCGCCTCGCCGCCCGTGGCGGCGGCTCGCTCGTCGCCTCGGTCTGCACCAACGATCCCGCCGTTGCACAGGAACTGGTCACGGGGATCGCAGCCCACCACGGCCGCGTGCTGATGCTGAACCGGGAGGACGCGCGCAGCTCCACCGGCCACGGTTCCCCAGTCCCGCACCTGGTCCACGGCGGTCCCGGACGGGCCGGCGGCGGCGAGGAGCTGGGCGGTATCCGCTCCGTCATGCACCACATGCAGCGCACTGCCATCCAGGGTTCGCCCAACATGCTGACGGCTGTAACCGGCGTCTGGCACACCGGGGCCGACCGCAACTTCACTGTGGAAACCGAGGGCACGCATCCCTTCCGGAAGTCCCTCGAGACTCTGCGGATTGGCGACGCCGTCCGGTCAGACCTGCGGGAAGTCACGCTGGAGGACATCACGGCCTTCGCCAACTCCACCGGCGACACCTTCTACGCCCATACGAACCAGGAGGCCGCCGAAGCCAACCCGTTCTTCCCGGGCATCGTGGCGCACGGCTACCTCTTGCTCGCCTGGGGCGCTGGACTCTTCGTTGAGCCTGCTCCTGGCCCGGTGCTGGCTAACTACGGGCTGGAGAGCCTGCGCTTCATCACCCCCGTTGCCGCAGGCGATTCCATCCGCGTTACCCTCACGGCCAAGAGGATCACCCCGCGTGAAACGGACGAGTACGGAGAGGTGGCTTGGGACGCCGTCCTGACCAACCAGAACGACGAAATCGTGGCCACGTACGACGTCCTCACCCTCGTGGAAAAGTAACGCTCTCTCACTTCCTGCCGTTTTTTCCCAACCCTCTCGCAGGTCCTGCGGCGTTTCCGGGGACGCTCTCTCACTTTTGGAGGCGTTCCCGGGGACGCTCTCTCATATATCTGGCGGCTGGGAACACTTGGGGAAGGCGTCCGGGAAGGAATCTCCTAAGATCTTTCTGGACCTTGCGGGCTTAAAATGTCCCCCGTAGGAGGTGGCAAAATGAACCTAGTACTCAACAAAGCCACAACCGTCCTGCCCGTGGATGACAAAGAGCGCGCCCGTCGTTTTTATGCGGAAACACTTGGCCTTCCCCATCGTGGCGTGGCAGAGGACGGAAGCGAACTGTTCGGCCATGAAGGCGGCCCCATACTGCAGCTGATGCCCGTCAGGGACGGCAAGCATTCCGAACACACCACCATCAGTTTCGAAGTCACGGACATCGAACGGACGGTCCGGGATATGGAGGCCAAGGGTGTCCATTTCCAGGACTATGACCTGCCGGATCTTAAGACTGAGAACCACATCTGTACGACAGATGCCGAGAAATGCGCATGGTTCATGGATACGGAAAACAACATCCTCTGCGTTCACGAGACCAAGGGACAGCAGGCTGAATATCAGCTCTGAACACGACATCCAGCAGTTCTTCCGGACCCTTCCTCAGCTCTTGAGGGAGGGTCCGATTTCGTGCCAGATGTGGAAGAGGGGCGGGTTTTTAGGGGCCAGATGTGGAAGAGGGTTCCGAATTAAAAGCGCCGCTGTTACGTTGGTCGAACCTAAAACCAGGAGGAAAGATGAGCGACTCACCCGAACGGAACGATCTGCCGCTTCCCGACTACGACCACATCCCGCTTGGCACCCTGCCTTCCCGAATCCACTCCCTGGACGCCGGGGGCGTGGAGGCGCTGCTGGCGTATGAGCAGGCGCACGGGAACAGGCTGCCAGTAGTGCAGGTTTTGGAGTCCAGGCTGGACGCGCTGCGGGGCGGTGCTGAGCCCAGCGGGTCCCTTCCCCAAGACATGCCCGAGGTCAGCCAGGGCCATGGCGGCTCCCCTGTCAGCCCGGACACTGCCGGGCCTCCAATCAACCCGCCGTCGCAGGGCGTTCCCACGAACCCTGCCCAGCCGCGGACGTGAGTAAGCCGGCGGCCCGGGGGAGCTGCCAGGCCTAAGGCTTGGCGTGGAGGCCGTCGAACGCCATGGTGATGACGTCGTCGGCGAGCTTTTGCGGCGACAGTGAGCCGCCGGGCTTGTACCACTCAACGATCGAGTTGATGGTGCCGAACAGGAGGCGGGTCACGGTCCGGGGGTCGATGTCCTGCCGCAGCGATCCCTCGTCGCGGGCCGCGGAAATCAACTCGGCCACCTTATGGTCAAAGGACCGGCGGCGTTCCATCGCATTGCGCTCGATGTCCGTGTTGCCGCGCAGCCGCAGCAGTAGCGTGACGAACGGCAGCCGCTCCACCAGCACCGCGATGGTCTGGCGCAGCACGAATTCAAGCCGGGAGTCGGCCGCTCCGGAGGTGGCGCCGGGCTCCTCCAGGATGGCCTCGAGGCCGCCGAGGGCATGGTCCAGGGCGAGCTTGAGCAGATCGCCCTTGGAGGGAACGTGGTGGTAGATCGCCGATTTAGAGATGCCCAGGTTTTCGGCCAGGATGCCCATGGACGTGGCATCGTAGCCGTGGCGGTTGAAGACGTCGACGGCGATGAGCAGCACGGACTGCTGGTCGTATCCGGGACGGCCGCGCTTCGTCGGTGCTGATGTACTGGCTGCTGTGCTGGGCATACCGCCTATTTTCTCATGAACGTTCGGTCGATATGGGCAGAAGGCGGCTGGGGCCGGCCTTGCGCTGGCCGCAGCGCCATACCGTCTACCCCTTCGGCCGCAGGTCGTAGATCCTGCGCAGCTTGCCGTTCGAACGCTCCAGCGAGCCCGGCTCCACGACGTCTACCGTGCATGAAGAACCCACGTGGATCTTGATCTGCTCGCGCAAGGCGCGGGCCGCCGTCGTGCTTTGCTCAGCGGTGACGTTGTCGCGGCGCTCGATCCTGACCGTCAGCTGGTCCATGCGCTGGCCTTCGGGGCGGGTGAGTTCAAGCTGGAAGTGCGGGCTGAGCTCGGGGATGCGCAGCGCGATTTCCTCGATCTGCGAGGGGAACAGGTTCACTCCGCGCAGGATGATCATGTCGTCGCTACGGCCGGTGATGCGTCCCATCCGGCGGTGTGCCGGACGGGCGGTGCCGGGGAGCAGCCGTGTGAGGTCCTTGGTGCGGTAGCGGATGATCGGCAGGGCTTCCTTGGTGAGCGAGGTGAAGACGAGCTCGCCGTGTTCGCCGTCGCCCAGCACGTTCTCCTTGCCCGGTGCCGGGTTGAAGGGGTCGATGATTTCGGGGCGGAAATGGTCCTCCCAGATATGACTGCCGTCCTGGGTCTCCACTGCTTCGCCGGCGACGCCCGGTCCCATCACTTCGGACAGGCCATAGATGTCGCAGGCCTTGACGTCCAGGGTGACTTCGAGTTCGTGGCGCATCTCCTGGGTCCAGGGTTCGGCGCCGAGCACGGCATACTTCAGGGATGTGGAAGTCGGGTCGATGCCCATGTGCGCCATAGCATCGGCGATGGTCAGCAGGTACGTCGGTGTGGCCAGGATGACGTCAGGCTCGAAGTCCTGGATGAGCTGGATCTGGCGCTCGGTCTGGCCCCCTGACATCGGGATCACAGTGCAGCCGAGTGCTTCGGCGCCGGCGTGGGCTCCGAGGCCGCCGGTGAAGAGGCCGTAGCCGTAGGCGTTGTGCACCTTCATGCCGGGGCGGACGCCGGAGGCGCGGAGGCAGCGGGCCACGAGCTTGGCCCAGTCAGCCAGGTCCTGCTTGGTGTAGCCGACAACCGTGGGCCGGCCGGTGGTGCCCGAGCTGGCGTGCACGCGGGCTATTTCGCTCTGCGGCACGGCGAACATGCCGAACGGGTATTCCTGGCGCAGGTCTTCCTTCGTGGTGAACGGGAAGTTGCCGAGGTCCGACAATTCGCGCAGGTCCGCGGGATGGATTCCGGCTTCGTCGAATTTGCGCTTATAGAGCGGTACCCGGTCGTAGGCGTAGGCGACCGTGTGCTGAAGGCGGCTGAGCTGCAGTGCCTCGATCTCGTCCCGGGACATGGTCTCCTCGGGGTCGAGGACCGCCTCAGTTGCAGGAGTTGCTGCCGTTGAGGATGCGGCGTGGGGGTCTGTGGCGTGGAGAGTCATGGTGTGTTCCTACTTTTTGGGGATGGTGCGGCTGCGCCCGCGGAACTCGGCGATGAGCTCCCCCGGCTTGCCGGAACTGATCTCGGAGCCGGGGTCGGCGGCGAAGATCTGGACGTCGTACAGGCCGCTGCGGCCGGCGCTTGAGCGTCGGTGGGCGACGGCGGTAATCACCTGGCCCTGGAAGGCCGGCTTGAGGAAGTTGATGTCGACGCCGGAGGCAACAGTGATGCTGTCCGATCCGGCTCCGGCGGAGCCGGCCAGTCCGGCTGCCTCCGTCCCCTCAGTGTCTGCCGTTCCGGCGCTGGGGGTTTCTTCGTTGCTCAGGCCGGGTCCGGTTTCGGGCGTGGCCGGGGTTTCCGACGTGGCCGGGGTCGCCGGGTTGCAGGCGAGGGCGAAGGCTGTGTCGCCGAAGGCGAAGATCATTCCGCCGTGTGCCATGCCGAAGCCGTTGAGCATTTCCTGCCGAAGCGTCATGCGGATGGTGGCTTCCCCGTCGCCGAGGGCCAGGACCTCGATGCCCATCCACTCGGAGGCGTAGTCATTCTCGAGGATCGGGTGGGTTAACCCCGAAATTGTTGATCCAGCCATGCGTCATTGCCTCCAGCTTTATTTACCGAATGTTCATTAGGTAATCCCATGAAGGGGCTCTGTGTCAAGACTCCGGGCAAGGCGCCAGGGTCCGGCGTAGGCGATCACCGCAAGCGCAGTCAGCACATGCAGAAGCGACAACGTCCACCACAAGGCGAGATAGTGAGGGCCGGCGAATGCCGGAAAGATCAGTGCCCCGGCCGTATTGAACATCGCGTGGAACACCATACAGAGGGGCACGCTTCCGCAGGTGTTCCGACCGCTGGCGCGCGACCGGGGCGGGGGAATCGCGGTGCTGTTGAAGATCCACGCCAGCAGCACGGACTGCGCCACGACCATGAGCAGGAAAGGAACCGGCGGCCGCTGCTGTGTAGCGTCGGATGCCAACTCGGGAATGTGCCAGAGTGCCCCCACCACGCCAAGCAGGAGGGCTGCGGGGAGGGCAGTGAGGTTCCGCTGGAGCAGCGGCAGGGCATACCCGCGCCAGCCCAACTCTTCGAACAGTCCGACCACCACCAAGGTCGCTGCGAATGTTCCGGCCAGCATGAACCATCCGGGGTTCGGCGCCAGGTCTGGAGCAGGTGCGCCGCCCGCCACCGTCAGGACCGCCGATGCCCCCACCAACAGGCACGGCAGTCCGAAAGCCACCAGGTACCAGCGCCCGGGAATCCGCCAGCGGCCCAGCCGGCGCAGCAGCCGTAGCAGGCCTTCCTTTCCCTCTGCGAGAACGGCCACCAGCACGGCGGCTACGGCCGGTCCGAAGGGCGCCATGGGCGAGCTCCCGGGATTGAGCAGAGTCAGCGGCCAGATCAGCCAAGAGATGAGGAAGGCCAGGATGAAAAACAGGGTGAGTCGGCGGTGGACCGGCCAGGCGGACGCATCATCTGGCGGTTCGGCGGCCATTTCCCTCCTCCATCGGCTCGGTGCTTATATCCTGCGCCCGGTCCTTAAATGTGCGTCCAGGCGGGGCCGGGTGCTGAAGTGCCCGTTCGGGCTCACGGGAGGGGCGGGCGAGGCGAACGCCGCCACGTGCCCGGATGAGCGCTGAGCCACTGACGTGGGGATCAACACCATTGTGTGCTCCCGAAAGACTGCGAACAAGTGAAAGTATGAAGGGGCGGCGGGGCTCCGCTGCTTAGACGGGATGCCCGTGGGTACGTTTCACGGAACAGGTCGATGCAGGACGCAGGCTGCAGGACCTTCCAACCAGAGGACTTGATGATGGCCAAAGGGATTTATGTCAGTGCGACCACCCCGGGTTCGGGAAAGTCGCTCATAGCGTTGGGCTTGGCGGACACGCTGCACCGGCACGCGGACCGGCTCGGTTTCTTCAAGCCGGTGGTCCACGGCGACAATCCGGGTGCGGACCCCATGGTGGCGCTGATGCAGTCCCGTTTCGACCTCGATGGCGAACGCTGCCGCGGCGGCCTGACCTTCACCGAGGTGCGGAGCCTGCTGGCCGAGGGCCGGCGCGAAGAAATCGATAGCCGCTGCGTGGAGATCTTCGCGGAGATGTCCCGGCACTGCGACGTGATCATCGTGGAGGGCACGGACCTCACGGGCCACGACGCCGCCGTCGAATTCGACCTGAACGCCCGCCTCGCCAACAACCTGGCCGCCCCCGTGGTGGCCGTGGTGGGGGCGAAGGGGCGCAGCGCCGCGGAGGTTGCGGCCGCCGTCGACGTCGCCCGCAAGGAGCTCGCCGCCGAAAAGTGCTCGCTCCTGGCCATGATGGTGAACCGCGCGGATCCAAGGGCTGTGGGGGCCATTGCCGACGCCGTGAAGCCGGGGGCGTCCGGGAGGCCGGTCTACATCTTCCCGGAGCTGGAGGAGATTGCCCGGCCCACCACGGGGGAAGTGGGCGCCGCCCTTGGCCTGCAGCAAATCGCCGGCCGCGCCGACATGGAACGCGACGTCCGGGACGTCAAGGTCGCCGCCATGAATGTGGGCAACTTTTTGAACGTGCTCGACGACGGCGCGCTGGTGATCGTGCCCGGTGACCGGGCGGATGTGATGGTGGCCTGCCTGGCGTCGTCGTTCTCGCCCGAGTTCCCGGTGCCGTCCGGACTGATCCTTACCGGGGGCCTGGCCCCGGACGCCAACATCTATCCGCTGCTGGCCTCCGCCCCATTCCCGGTGTTTGCGACGGAGGATGACACCTACACCACAGCCCGGCGCGTTTCCGAGGTCCGCAGCGAAATCTGGAGCGGACACCGCCGGAAGGTGGCATCAGCATTGGGCCTTTGGTCCCGGCAGGTGGACGAAGCCGAGATGCTCGAGCGCCTGCACCTGCCCCGGGCCGAGCGCATGACCCCGCTGCGGTTCCTGCACGACCTCATTGAACGTGCCCGCTCCCAGCGCCGCCACATCGTGCTGCCCGAAGGCAAGGACGTGCGGATCCTGAAGGCGGCCGAGATCCTGCAGCGCCGGGACGTCTGCGACCTGACCCTGCTGGGCCGGGAGGGGGACGTCAGGGAGCTCGCGGCCAGCCGGGGCATCGACCTTGCCGGCATCAACATCGTGGACCCCGCGACCTCGGAGCTGCGCCAGGACTTCGCGGCCAGGTATGCGGAGCTGCGGGCGCACAAGGGCGTGGACCTGCCCCGGGCGCTTGAAGTCATGCAGGACGAAAGCTACTTCGGCACCATGATGGTCCAGCTGGGCGTGGTGGACGGAATGGTCTCCGGAGCCGCCCACACCACCGCGCACACCATCCGGCCCGCATTGGAGTTCGTGAAAACCCGGGAGGGGGTGAAGATCGTGTCCTCGGTGTTCCTGATGCTCATGCCGGACCGGGTGCTGGTCTACGGTGACTGTGCCGTGAACCCGGATCCGAACGCAGAGCAGCTCGCCGACATTGCCTTGGCTTCGGCAGAGACGTCGCGGCAGTTCGGTGTGGAGCCGCGTGTGGCCATGCTGTCCTACTCCACCGGGGGGTCCGGTTCGGGCGAGGCGGTGGAGAAAGTCCGGCAGGCGACCGAATTGGTCAGGGAGCGCCGCCCGGACCTCGCCGTCGAAGGCCCCATCCAGTACGACGCCGCGGTGGACGCCGCCATCGCCGCGTCCAAGATGCCGGGTTCGTCCGTCGCCGGGCAGGCCACGGTGTTCATCTTCCCGGACCTCAACACCGGCAACAACACGTACAAGGCGGTGCAGCAGAGCTCCGGTGCCGTCGCCGTCGGGCCCGTCCTGCAGGGGCTGCGGAAGCCGGTCAATGACCTTTCCCGCGGCTGCACCGTGGAGGACATCGTCAACACCGTGGCCATCACGGCCATCCAGGCCCAAACCGCGGAAAACCAGAAGCCGGCAACAGCGTCCGTCCCGTCCGCAGAAGTTAAGGCTTAGGAGGCCCCGTGCTCGTGCTTGTCATCAATTCCGGTTCGTCCTCGCTCAAGTTCCAGGTCCGCGACGTTGCCTCCGGGAGCATCCTCACTGAAGGGCTGATTGAGCGCATCGGCATGTCCAACGGCGGCCAGGGCGACGGCGAAGTCGTGGGCCCGGCAGACCATGCCGAGGCATTGGAGCAAGTCGACGCCGCCATCCACGAGGTGCTCGGCGACCGGCAGCTGGACGCGGTGGGGCACCGCGTGGTGCACGGCGGCGAGCGGTTCGGCGAGCCCGTGCTGATCGACAATGAGATTACCCGTGCCATCGAGCGGCTCAATCCGCTGGCGCCGCTGCACAACCCTGCCAACGTGCTGGGCATCCGTGCCATCACGAAGAAGTGGCCGGACATGCCGCAGGTTGCCGTGTTCGACACCGCATTCCACCGCAGCCTGCCCGAGCATGCCTGGCGCTACGCGGTCCCGGACGAGCTGTACACGAATCATGGGATCCGCCGCTACGGCTTCCACGGCACCTCGCACGAATACGTGACGCACCAGGCTGCCGCATTGCTGGAGCTCCCCGTGGAGGAGTTCGACGGCGTGATCGCCCACCTGGGGAACGGCGCCTCGGTCACGGCGATCCGGGGCGGCAAGTCCGTGGACACGTCGATGGGCTTCACCCCGCTCGAGGGCCTGGTCATGGGCACCCGCTCGGGGGACCTGGATCCGTCCATTCTGGTGTTCCTGGCCCGGCACGGCTGGAACGCGGAGGACCTCGACATGATGCTCAACCGTGAATCAGGGCTCAGGGGCTTGGCCGGCAACAACGACATGCGCTCCGTGGTTGAGGCCGCCGAAGCCGGTGATGCCCGCGCGGCCATGGCGCTCGCGGTCACGTCCTACCGGCTGGCCAAATACATCGGGGGCTACCACGTGGCCGTCGGCGGGGCGATGGCCCTTGTTTTCACAGCGGGAATCGGCGAGAATTCGCACCAGTTCCGCGGGCTTGTGGGGGAGCGGCTGGGTGCGCTGGGCATCGAGCTCGACGCCGGCCTGAACCGCCAGCGCTCCAAGGAACCCCGGGTGATTTCCACCGACGCCTCGCAGATCCCCGTGCTGGTGGTGCCCACCGACGAGGAACGCGCGATCGCCGAGGCCGCGGCGGCGGTAGTGTCCGCGGGTTGAGCCTTCCGGCGCGGAATTAGGCAGGCCCGGAATGAGGCCGGCCCGGAATCAGGCCGGCCAGGTGTCCTGTTCGGTCAGGCGTTTCGTGAACTCGGCCTCGGGGAGGGGACGGCTGAAGAAATAGCCTTGGCCGCTGATGCACCCGGTGGTGCGGAGGTGCTCGGCCTGTTCCGCGTTTTCCACGCCTTCCCACACCGCCTCCAGTCCGCAGGCCCGGATGAGCTGGAGGATGGCGGCAATCAGGGCCGGCTGGGCGGGGTCGCTGCCGAGGGAGGTCAGGAGCGTCCGGTCCACCTTGACGCGGTCCACGGGCAGCCGCCGCAGGTAGCTGATGGAAGAGTAACCTGTGCCGAAGTCATCGATTTCAAGCCCCACCCCGAGCCTGCGAAGGCTGGCCAGGGTGTAGCGGTCGAGCTCGTTGCCTTGGATAATGGCGCTCTCGGTCAGCTCCAGGACCAGCAATGCGGGATCGAGGCCGCTGTCGGCGAGGGCATCGCGCACGTCCTCGATGAACTCAAGGCGCTGCAGGTCGGCGGCTGAAATGTTGATCCGCATGGAGAAGTCATGCCTGCTGGTTTCGGGGCAGGTCCGCCACCGGCGCAGCTGGTCCACGGCATTCCTGAGCACCCAGTTGCCCAGCGCGGAGATGAGGCCGGTTTCCTCGGCGATGGGAATGAACTCGTCGGGCATGATGAGGCCCCGCGTGGGATGCTGCCAGCGTACCAAGGCTTCCACGCCCTCGACCCTCCCCGTCGCCAGCTCGATCACCGGCTGGTAGAAGAGCACGAGCTGGTTGTCTGCGATGGCAGCCCGGAGTTCCCCCACCAGCTGGTTGCGGAGCTGCCGGGCGTGCAGCATGGCCGGTTCGAAAACGCGCAGTTTGTTCCGGCCGTCGGCCTTGGAGGCGTACATCGCGATGTCGGCCTCCATGAGCAGTTCCTCCGAGGTTTCGCCCCGCTCCGCCAGCCGCACGCCCAGGCTGGCCCCGGTCCGGATGTTCTTGCCGTCCACCTCGATGGTCCCGTTGAGCGCCTCGAGGACCTGATTGCCCACCCGGGTGGCCTGTGCAAGGTTGCTGCCGGGCAGCAGGATGGCGAACTCGTCGCCGCCCAGCCGGGCCACCATGTCGTCCGTGCGCACGCAGGCCCGGATCCGCTGTCCGACACCGGTCAGCACCCGGTCGCCCACCGAGTGGCCCATGGAGTCGTTGATGCTCTTGAAGGCATCAAGGTCCAGCAGCAGCAGGGCTGGCGGCAGCCCGCCGTCGGCCGTTTGGGTCTGGGCGTCCTTGACGGCGGCGACCAGCGCCGAACGGTTGTAGAGGCCCGTCAGGGGATCAGTCAGAGCCATCCGCTGCAGTTCCTCGTGCGCGGCGTGGAGCATCTGGGTGCGCGACTCCACGCGCTGCTCCAGTTCCTGGTAGGCGATCTGCAGGTCCTCGGCGAGCAGGTTCGTGCCCATGATCACGGCATCCAGCTCGTCCCTGGCATCCGAGACTTCGATGCGCGAGTGGAGCTCCCCGGAGGCCAGGCGGATGATGCCATCCAGGAGTTGTCCCAGCCGGGGGTCGTCGTTGCTGAACATCCCCGTCCCTAAGCTCCGCCCAGGCGGTCGAGACTGGCCAGCCAGCCCAGCGCCTCATGTTCGGAGGCGAAATACCGGGCGGGGGCGGAGCCGGATTCCCCGCTCAGGAGGAAGTGTCCGAGCAGGCGGTCCACGGGCGTGGCGCCGACGACAGCCCACGATGCGGCAGGGGCAATGGAGGCAAAGGCAGCACGCGCGGCGCGGCTTACGGATGCGATGCCGTTCAGTTGAAGGACGACGGCGGCCCTGCGGCCGTCGGCAAGCGCATCGAGCTGCTCACCCAGCTGTGCGACGGTGGCCTCGTTCAGGTCGGCGCCTTGCGCCAGCACGGCCCTGACGGTCAGGTTCGGCAAGACAGTACAGGCGACGCCCGGGCCACCCTGATGGTCGGCTGGGGCGTGTGTCCTTAAAAGCCCGCCGGAAACCGTCGTTGCTTCTGCCACTTATCCCCCCTGAAAGAACCGCTGCTGGTGCTGGACGGAGTCGAGGTACTCACGCACCGTGGCGCTCCGCTCCGTAGCTGCAGCCGTATCGAACAGCGTAGCCGCCTCGTCGAGAATCTGCAGCGATTCAGCATCATTTCCTTGCTCCATCATCGCCTTGCCCAGGATGAAGGAGGCTTCCGCCGCCGTCTGGCTTGCGAGAATATGGAATCTGCTGCGCAACGGGGCCAGGATGCTGACCGCCGAATCCAGGTCGCCGGTCAGGTAGTACCAGTGGCCGCGGACCAAAGCCATCTCCAGGAGGTCACGTTCGCTGCCTCCGACCACCTCCGTTGCGAGCTCGGCGCGTTCGATGCAGCGCAGAGTGGCGCCGTCACTCAATTGGGCCCTGAGGCGCATGTCTGCGGATCCTCGGTTGAATCGCGCCCACAGGTCGACGTCGCGGGAGGGCGAGAGCCTTTCTGCCGCAAGATCGTGGTACTTGCTGCCTTCCGCAACCCGGTGCGTGAGGAAGGCGACGTTGCCGATCACCCAGTAGGCCTTGCCCGCGGTGTCCTCATCGACGGCGTCCGTCAGCAGGGACTGCAACGCGAGGCATTCGGTCCAGGCCGCCTGCAGCCGGCCGCTCTCGGCGAGCGCAGCAATGAGGGCCTGCTCTGCCTGGATGTGCAGGTACACGTTCTCAAAGTCACCGGCCACCAGCCGGGCGGCTGCGGTTGCTGCATCGACAGCCTCCGAAAGCTTGCCCAATCCTTGGAGGGAAAGTGCAAGAAGGATGTATGCCCTCGCGCCAAGGTCAGGGGCAGAAGCGGAGACAGCATGAGTAGCAAGTTGGGCCGCAAGCTCTTGGCATCCCTGGAAGGAGGCCTGGTCCCGCAGGCATTCCGCCTGCAGCAGCACCATCTTCCACCACCGGTATTCGTCGCCCACTTCCTTGGCCAGTGCTGCGGCGTGCCCGGCTTGCGTGTAACCGGTGCTGTAGTCCCGCCGTTTCCAGCTTTCGCGGGCCTCCAGCTCTGCAATCATGAACGGCGATAGATTTCGAGACATCGGCATGCTGACAATTATCCACGGCGAGTCCGGATCGTAGTTCGACCCGCAGTTAAACAGGAGTTGTTACGTCGCAACACTGTCATAAAACATTTGGATTTACTCTACTCCCTGACACCTATAAAAACCTTGCAAAAACTTGAGGAAAGGGTCGTATACTGACGCCCGTAAGCCCTATGCGCGTGACTAATACGAAAGGATCAGCGGAATGAAGAAATTTGCCGCAACACTCTTAATGACCGGCATCCTGGCGGTTGCAGGCTTCGCTGCTCCTGCCAACGCCACCCCCAAGGATAAAGACACCACAACAACCTCCTCGTCCACCAACTACTCGTACGTGGGTTCGTGGCCGAACTAAGCGGCTCTTAGCTAATGCACAGGAACTGCCCTGGACCGCTTGGTCCGGGGCAGTTTTTGCTGGCTCTCGTTTGGCCAGTGCCGGTTTGGCTAGCCCTCAGGGCCGGCCACCGGCAGGTACACAGAGACCGTTGTTCCTACTCCCAGCGATGATTTCATCTCGAGCGAGCCATTGTGGCGCTGCACAATATCGTGGGCTATTGCCAGCCCAAGACCGCTGCCCGGCACCGCTGCCGAGGATGCGTTGGAGGCCCGGAAGAAACGGGAAAACACCTGGGAAATCTCCTGCTCGGGAATTCCGACGCCGGTGTCGGCGACCTTGACCACGGCCGTTTGCCCTGCTGCATCAGCAGCAGGATCAAGCATTACCCTGATACTGATCCGTCCGCCGTCGGGGGTGAATTTAATGGCATTCGCAACGATGTTAGTGAAGACCTGTTCGAGCTGGGTTTCGTCCGCGCGGATTTTGACGTCCTCGTGGGCGTCGGCGCCGGTGATGACAACGTTCCGCGCTTGAGCGAGCGGGCGGAGCGCGGCAACTACGATCCGTAGAATGTGGCCGAGTTCCACCTGTTTGAGGTGGAGGCGGCCGGAACCGTCCGGCTGGGAAACGGTGAGCAGGTCCTCAATGAGGCGCCGGAGCCTTTCAGAATTCCTGGAGATGACTTCCATCATGGACTCAATGCCTGGAGGCACCGGGCCGCCGGCGCCATCGCGAATCATGTCGAGGTAGGCGGTGATGGACGTCAGCGGGGTGCGGAGCTCGTGGTTTACCGTCGCCAGGAAGTCCGTCTTGGCCTTATCCAGTTCGCGGAGCTGCTGCAGCACCTGCACTTGGGCGCTGATGAGATGGCCCTGGATCAGGCTATGGGCGAGGTTACCTGCAACGTGCTGGATGAGGGCTATTTCGGCCCGGGTCCACTCGCGCGGAGCGTCCAGCTGGGCGATCCAGATGATGCCAAGCGCGGACTCATTGTCGCCCACCGGCACAACCACGGACGCGGAGGCCTGAGCGAGTCCCAGCCAGTCCTGCAGCTCACTGGCCAGGGGCGAGGCAGCGGGGACCTGGTGGTCCGCCACAGCCAGCACTTCGGCCTCGGACCAGAGGCACTTGGCCAGATCCCTGGCGGCATCTTCGTAGGATCCAATCGAGTCCGGAAGCGGCGACAAACCCGTCCTGCACCATTGCGACGTGATGCGGGGGACCCTCGGATCCTGGAAGGTGGTGAACCAGACATGGTCTGTTCCCAACGCCTCACCAAACCCACGCACCAAGTGGCCGGCCATCTGTTGCGGGCTGTTGGTGCCCCGGATGGCAGCGGAGACGTTGCGCAGGCTTTCGCGCAGGGACTCGGCCTCCGCGCGGATCCGGCGCCGCTCCTGAGACCGTGCAATCAGGGTGTTGACCCGG
Organism: Arthrobacter sp. D1-17; assembly: GCF_054130535.1. NCBI lineage: Bacteria > Bacillati > Actinomycetota > Actinomycetes > Micrococcales > Micrococcaceae > Arthrobacter > Arthrobacter sp. D1-17. The sequence goes on from NZ_CP096382.1 coordinate 882,708, forward strand.
TGGACGAGTTCCTGTGCGCATGCACTTCTTGAGACGTAGTCAGCAGCGCCCCACGGCTCCAGCCGGGCCAGGTCGAAGTCGTCGGTGAGGTCGACCAGAAGCAGCACCGGCGTGCCCTCCCCGGAGAATCCCTCGGCCAAGCGTGTATCCAGCAGTACGACGGCGGGATCAGTCCGTGCAAGCTCCAAGGCGAGGGAATCGGCATCGAGGGCTGAATGGACAGTAAAACCGGCAGCAGCGAGGGCGTGTCCTGTCGCGGCGAGAAGACGCGCATCAGGAATCGCAACCACGGCTGCCCGCGGCAGGGAAAGACTTTCCGCCGGTGCCTGAACCACATTGCCCCCTGTTGTGAGCGCCGCCAGTGCGCCACCCCTGATTTTCGACTCACAATATCAGCCCTTGGAAGGTGTTCAACCAGATGCGGAGTTCCTCCGTCTATTGAAGGCGCGCGTTGGACGGGTCCGCAAGGAGCGGTAGCTTGATACTTGTCTGTTTAGACAAGAGGAGGTCTCAACAATGAATGCCGATACAAGCGGCGAACATGGGCTGTTTGACTTGGTCCTGGATGACGGGGGATTCCTTCGGCTGACCTGGGCACGGGGTGCCAGTATTACGGCAGCCGATGCGGAAGCTGCCATGGCAAAGGTCAATGCCTTGTCCGGGACAAGCCGTCTCCCGATGCTCGTGGATATGGCCACTACTTCGGACGTCAGCCGGGGAGCGCGCGCCGTCTTTGGCCGCCCGTGCCAGGCTTCCCGGATTGCGCTGCTCGGCACGTCGCCGGTGGACCGGGTGCTCGCCAACTTTTTCCTCGGCATCCACAAGGTTCCGTGTCCCACGAAGTTTTTCACCTCCGAACCCGACGCCCTGGCCTGGCTCAACGAAGCCCAGGCCCCGTCGGTTGCCGAGTAAGTTCGGTTTTGAGCGCGCATCTGGTCGCCTACTCAGCACTCGATAAGGATGGGGAGCAGGTCCAGCGGCAGTCAGCGCGCCTGGAGGACCGCAAAATACCCCGGGATCCGTTCCGGTTCCCGCGAGGTCAGCGGATGGGTTTCGATGACGGCGGAACCGTCCTCCACGAGGTCCCAGCGGGATTCGGGAAACGCTCGCAGGCGCTGAACGGACCCGAAGCGTCCGGGCATGGGAAGGGCCCGGATGGCGTGGGCGAGAGGCTCCGGTATGAAGCTCTTGGTCGCGCCGAGATGGCTGACGTATTCGACGGCATTACCCCGGAAGTCCGTTTCGGACAGGAAGACGCGGCCCCTTCTGCCCACCAGCGGGAGCAGTTGTTCGGCCAGCGCGGCGCGGGAGGCGGGCTTGAGAACGTGGAGGACGCCCCGGATGAAGATGTTGGCATCGCCAGCCAGACCTGCTGCAGCCAGCGCAGTTCTCACCGCTTGGGCTGCTCCCGGCGCCGACATGTCAACCGTAGCGAAGGAGAGCCCCTCCAGTCCCTCCGATTCCGAGCGGGCCAGGGCGACGGCCTGGGCTGACACATCCACGCCGAGGACGTGGGGAAAGTGCGCCGCCAACCTCCGGCTGAATGAGCCGCTGCCACAGCCGACGTCCACCACGGGAAGCTCCGGATCCATCTGCCGCTTCAGGTGCTCCAGGTAGCCGAGCATTTCGTGGTCGTCGCCCGAGTCCCACAGCACGCCATCGGGTTGGCCGGTGCGGCGAATGTCTCCCCAGTACTGGTCCCAGGCATGGTGCGGATCCCGCGGCGCCTTGGAGGACAGCCGCATCAGCTCGGGAACGAGCAGGTATTTCTTCAGTGATGGCAGCATCGACAACCTCAGCCTCGACAGTGAGAGCCCGAACAACGTAAGCACCGTCCAAATATAGGGTGCAGAGGCGCGGCTCTTGCCACTTTGCCAGTGTTGGCCGCTTGGCGCGTCCTCAAGCGGCCATCACTGACAAACCGACCGGTCGGGCCCGTGGACGAGTCGGAGAGCTACTTCAGTCCGGCGCCGGGGAGGAGTTCCGTGGCTCCCAGGGAGTCGGCAATGAAGGCGTAGTCCCACGCCCGCTCGCGCCACTGCACGTATCGTCCGGACGCCCCGCCGTGGCCGCCGTCCATCTCGATCTTCATGACGATCGGGTCTGAAGCCGTGGTTTTATTCCGCAGCTCCTGCACCCATTTCGCCGGCTCGACGTAAAGCACCCTGGTGTCGTTGAACGAGGTCACCGCGGCGATCTTGGGGTACGCGGCGGGCCGGACATTCTCGTACGGCGTGTACGACTTCATGTACTCATAGACCGCCGGGTCCTTGATGGGGTTGCCCCACTCCTCCCATTCGAGCGCGGACAGCGGCAGCTCCGGGTCCAAGATGGTGTTGAGGGCGTCGACGAACGGCACTTCCGCCACGATGGCCGCGTACTTCTCGGGGGCAAGGTTGGCCACGGCACCCATCAGCAAGCCGCCCGCCGAGCCGCCCAGCGCCGCGATCCGGTCCGGCGCCACCCAGCCCGAGGCCGCAAGCCAGTCCGTGGCCGCGATGAAATCGGTGAAGGTGTTCTTCTTGCGGAGTTTCTTGCCGTTCTCGTACCAGTGCCGGCCCAGCTCGCCTCCGCCACGGATGTGCGCGATGACAAAGACGACGCCGCGGTCCAGCAGCGAGAGCCTGGCAATGCCGAAGCCCGGGTCCATGCTCATTTCGTATGAGCCGTAGCCGTAGACCAGGCCGGCAGCCGTTGAATCGCGGGCAACCGCCTTGTGCCGCAGCACCGAAAGCGGAATCCTGGTGCCGTCCTCGGCCTGCGCCCACTCACGGGTGGCCACGTAGTCATCGCCGTTGTAGCCGCCGAGCACCGGGCTTTCCTTGCGCAGCAGCAGTTCACCTGCGGGCAGGTCCGTGGTGGGGAGCACGAAGTCATAGACCCGCGACGGCGTGAAGTAGGACGTGTAGCCGAGCCGGATCACGGGCGCTTCGTAGTCGGAACCGCCTACTCCGGCTGTATACAGTTCCTCGTCGAAGGCTGGCTCCACGGGCGGTTCCTGGGCGGCGGTGCCGAGACCGGCCAGGGAGATGACCTGAACCCGCTCGATGGTGTCTTTTCGGACCGAGACCACCATATGGGTCGAGGTGACGCCCGCGCCGTTCACCCGGACGTCGTCGGAATGCTCGACGACGGTAGTCCACTGCTGCTCGGCCAGCGGCTTCGCGAGTTCGGACGGTTCCACGAGTGAGACCATCGAATTGACAGCGTTCCGGTTGTGGGTGATGACGATGCGCTCAGTTTTCTGCCCGTTTTGGCCCTCCAGCAGGAATGGCTCGGCCTCGTAAAGGACGCGTTCGTCGCGGGAGATCACGGTGGTGAGCGTGGCATCGGGATCGTCCAGCCGCAGCAGCCGTGTTTCGCTGTATTCGGAGCAGCCAATTCCCAGCACCAGGTAACGCCTGTCAGAGGACAGCTCGAAGCCCAGCCACATTGCGACGTCGTCCTCCTGGTAAATCACCACGTCGTCGGTGACGGGCGTACCCAGGACGTGCGCCTTGACCTGGTACGGGCGCCAGGAGTCATCCACCATTGTGTAGAAGATCCGGGTGCCGTCCGGGGAAAAGGAAACCCCGTAGAAGATGTTCTCGATGACATCCGGCAGCAACTCGCCGGTACGCAGGTCCTTGATGCGCAGCGTGAAGCGTTCGTCACCGGAGTTGTCCACGGCATAGGCGTACAGGTTTCCGTCCACGGTCACTGCCGAGCCGCCCACCGAGAAGAAGGGCTTGCCCTCAGCCTCCACGTTGCAGTCCAGCAGCACTTCCTCGCCCGGTATCCCGACGCCGGCCTCAACCGCCGGAGGAGTCCAGTCCGCCACCGGGTCGCCGGTGTTTTGGGCGCGCACGCGGCACTGGATGCCGTACTCCTTGCCCTCCACAGAGCGGCTGAAGTACCACCAGTCGTCCTTGCGGTTGGGGACGGACAGGTCGGTCTCCTGCGTGCGGCCCTTGATCTCCTGGAAGATCGCCTCGCGCAGCGGTTCCTGATGGGCGGTGACGGCTTCCTGATAGGCGTTCTCGGCCTTCAGGTGCGCCACCACCTCCTCAGAGTCCTTCTCCCGAAGCCATTCGTAGTTGTCCACGAACGTGTCACCGTGGTGGGTGCGTTCAGTGGGCACCTTCTTTGCGGCCGGAGGCGCAGGGGAGGCAGCGGCGGGGGTATCTGCGGAATGCTGCAGCGGAGTCTGGGTCATTCCCTCAATATATAGAGCGAAACCGCCAAATAGGCCGGCCGTTCGCTACCGGAAGAGAAGGCTTATTGGCCGTGGGCATGCGGGTCCAAGGTGACGCAGGGGAGGGGAGAAGCGGGCGTGAAGACCTCTGTCCCAGCTCCGGCCTCCGGCGTATGCTGAACTGGCGTCCGCAAACCGGAAACAATCCAGCAGCCGAGGGGCAGCCATGACAATTCCGCCAGTGCACGAGCCAGAGCCGTTTCCGCCGGAGCCGGGTCCCGATCCCATGCGTCCCAATCCGAATGGACCGGACCCTACTGGCCCTACGCCGCCCAGTCCTTTCCCTACGCCGGAACCGCCGGGCCCGCTTCCCGTCCCGGACCCAGGGCCTGCGCCGCTCCGCCCGGATCCCACCAGGGACGAATACTTATAGTCCGAACTGCCGAGAGAACCGGTCTGAGTCCGCCGAAATCCGTTTCGGCGGACTCAGTCCCTTAAACGCCGGGGCCGTTGCTTGTCGGCTCCGTGCCGGTTGCCCTTAAGAATCGCGATTCTGCAACATTCGGTCTTTTACTGTTACGTGCATCACATTTGGGTTAGGGTAGTTCTCGGTCGCAGCGTCGCGGCCAGGCCGCGGCGTAGCGGCCAGCATGAGGGGAGATGTTTTGAACGACAAGCTTAAGGTTTTGGTCCGACTCGATCTTGAATGCGGTGAAGCTCAAGTCGCCGCCCAGGGAAATGTAACCGCCCGAAACATCCAGGCTCTGTACGTTGTTATAAAGCGCGCCAACCACCTCAGGGAGGGCCTCCGGCTCGTTGTGGATGTCAGCCACGCACGGGTCGAACCGTCCGCCCTTGAGCAGCTTCGCGAATGCTCCGAAACCCACCACTTGCCCGTTTCCATCGATCCGCAGCAGTCGGAATGCAACGTTCGCGTTCTGGCCCCTGCTCACGCCGGCATGGGCGCCTCTTCGCGCCGGGCACCGCTGACTGCAGCCGCCTGACAGGCTGACAAAACAGCGCGGCCGGTTCAGCTGGCCGGAACAGCTGCATTCTCGAACCGTACTGCCCGGTGAGTAAAACTCCGCCGGTTAAAAAGTCGGCATCTTTGAGCGGGGAACGTCCTGTGCCCAGTCATCGGGCGGGACGTCCTCCACTCACCAAAGGATTCTGGGGTCTTACTTGTCCGGGTTCGGGTCCCGCACGTCCTTGGCTCCTATGTCCGCTGCCCCCAGTACGTCGGCGGCCGGGGAGTGGACCGCTTCGTGCTCGCGCACCCGGAGCTCCGGATGATGCAGGTCCAGCGCCGGGCGTTCCGAGCGGATGCGCGGCAGGGACGTGAAGTTGTGGCGCGGCGGCGGGCAGGACGTGGCCCACTCCAGTGAAGCGCCGAAGCCCCAAGGATCATCTACGTCGACCCTCCGGTGGCTGCGCGACGTGATCCAGACGTTCCAGAAGAAGGGCAGGAGGGACGCCCCCAGCAAGAAGGAACCGTACGTGGAGAACTGGTTCATCCAGGTGAAGTTGTCCTGGGGCATGTAGTCCGCGTAGCGGCGGGGGAAGCCGGCAACGCCAAGCCAGTGCTGAATCAGGAAGGTGCCGTGGAAGCCCACGAACAGCATCCAGAAGTGGATCTTGCCGAGGCGTTCGTTGAGCATCTTGCCCGTCCACTTCGGCCACCAGAAGTAGAAGCCGGCGAACATCGCGAAGACCACGGTGCCGAAGACCACGTAGTGGAAATGCGCCACCACGAAGTAAGTGTCCGAGACGTGGAAGTCCAGCGGCGGGGAAGCCAGGATGATGCCGGTGAGGCCGCCGAAGAGGAACGTGATGAGAAAGCCGATGCTCCACAGCATCGGGGTCTCGAACGTCAGCGAACCGCCCCACATGGTGCCAATCCAGTTGAAGAACTTCACGCCCGTCGGAACCGCGATGAACATGGTCATCAGTGCGAAGAACGGCAGCAGCACAGCGCCGGTGACGTACATGTGATGTGCCCACACAGTGACCGAGAGAGCCCCAATTGCGATCGTTGCGTAGACAAGGCCCTTGTAACCGAAGATCGGCTTGCGGCTGAATACGGGGAAGATCTCCGTCACGATACCGAAGAACGGCAGCGCGATGATGTACACCTCCGGGTGGCCGAAGAACCAGAACAGGTGCTGCCAGAGGATGGCACCGCCATTTTCCGGGTCATAGACGTGAGCGCCGAATTTCCGGTCCGCACCGAGTCCGAAAAGCGCTGCCGCCAGCGGGGGGAAGGCCATGATCACCAAGACTGCCGTTACGAGGGTGTTCCAGGTGAAGATCGGCATCCGCCACATGGTCATGCCCGGGGCGCGCATGCAGATAATGGTGGTGATGAAGTTGACGGCCCCCAGAATGGTGCCAAAGCCGGACAATGCCAGGCCGAACACCCACAGGTCACCGCCTACGCCGGGCGTGAATGTCGTGTTGGACAACGGAGTGTAGGCTGTCCAGCCGAATGACGCCGAGCCTTGGGGGGTGATGAAGCCGGACACGGCGATGGTGGAGCCGAAGAGGAAGAACCAGTAAGCCAGGGCATTCAGCCGAGGGAAGGCGACGTCCGGTGCGCCTATCTGCAGCGGCATAATGACGTTTGCGAAGCCCGCGAAGAGCGGTGTGGCGAACATCAGCAGCATGACTGTGCCGTGCATGGTGAACATCTGGTTGTACTGCTCTTTAGTGACCAGCACCTGCATGCCGGGTTCGAACAGCTCGGCGCGGATGAGCAGGGCCATCACACCGCCCAGGCAGAAGAACACGAAGGAGGTGATCAGGTACAGGTACCCGATGGTTTTGTGGTCGGTGCTGGTGATCCAGCTGACCACGATCCGGCCCTTGCGTTTCGGCGGCGAGGGCGTGACGGTAGTGGTCGAAACTGGTGACTGCTGAAGTTTGGACATCGTCTGCCACTCCTGGGCGTCGTTGCAGGGGCCCGCTTTACTGCGGCGCCGGACGGAACCAGGTGCGGTTCACGGAACCGACAGGATCAGAATAACCCGCCGAAGGGCGGTGCAACAGTAAAAGGGCAAAAGTGCGGCGGCCCCGCGAAGGTGCAGGGCCGCCGTCGTCGTTAATCAAACTGTGTGGAACACAGTGTCAGTGCCCCGCCCGGGGATGTGCAGCGCCCACTCCCTGCCGGGACAGGAGCAGTGCCAGGGCAACCATTCCGGCGCCGAGCACGAAGTGCAGCCAGTTGTCAGCCATGTTGACCGGCACAAAGTTGGCAGGCGTGTTGAGGTTGATGATCAGGCCGTACAGCCACAGGACCAGGTAGATGATGCCGCCGTAGAGCAGGTAGTTCTTCGCCTGGCCTGGATTGCGGGCCATCATGATGCCGGCCACCCCGAAGAGGAGATGAACGATGTTGTGAAGGATTGAAACTTGGAAAACGCCTAAGAGCAGCGCCTCGGAGGTGTGCCCTGCGAAACCCATGGCACCGAAATTGCTGGTGATGCCGGGGATGAAGCCCAGAATGCCGACGAGCAGGAACACTGCCCCCACGACCTGGGCTGCCAGTTGCAGTCGGCTCCTGGCGCCGGCTGCGCGATTGGAAGTGACCATTTTCGTTTCTCCTTTTTCATTGGCCGCCCTAGTGGCGGCCAAGTCTTTAGATCAAGTCTCTAAACCACCGTCTTGTCGTGCCGGCGACGGCGCCATAGGACCGCCGCGAGGATCGCGCCAAGGACAATCGCACCAATGACGTAGGGAGCCCAGTCGAGGCGTGCCCCCTCGGACTCGGCCGGTTCGCCCGTTCCCGGATTCACGGGATTTCCTGAGGGAGTCGCGGAAGCGCTTGATTCGCTGGTGGGCGTTGGAGTTTCCGCCGCCTGCGGATCACCTGCGGTTTGCACCGGCGCCTGGACCCGCGCGGAAAAGAGCGAAGCGGAAGTTCCAGCCTGCGATGGCAGGGCAAACGAAATACCGCCTACGAGCAGGGCCAGTACGGCTGTGGTCATAACAAGCAGCTTGCGCATAAATAAGTCTCCTTGGTCAATGCCGGCAACAACATAGTAAGCATGATTAGTATCGGATACTAAGCATCTTTGATGAAATGTTTGCCATTTGAGATCAAGGGCTTGGAAAGGCGCACCCCGCGTGGCGCAGCTGAATGCGCTGGCGGACGGTGGGCCGGCCCTGGCCGGCCGGGAGAATAGCCTGCAACCGGGGCGGGCCCGAACTCCTAGTACGAAATAAATTCAACCAGTTCGCCTACCCGCTCTTCGGGGTAATTCCTCGCGATATCAGCTTGGCTCAGCATGCCGACTAGATCGTGGCCGTCGATGACAGGCAGCCGGCGGACCTGATGCTCCTGCATGGTCCTGATGGCTTCCTCGATGGAGTCGTCAGCGCCGATGGTGACTGGCTTTCCTTCTCCAAAATCGCCCGCCTTTGCGGTGCGCGGGTCGCCGCCCTCGGCGAGGCATTTGACCACTATGTCCCGGTCCGTGACCATTCCCTTCAGTCGGTTGTCCTCACCGCATATCGGAAGCGCGCCGACGTCGAGCTCTTTCATCTTCCTGGCGGCCTGCTCAAGGGTTTCATTTGCGCCGACGCATTCCACGCCGCCGGTCATAATGTCGCGTGCCTTGATAGTCATATCCGTATCTCCTCACCAGTTCCGGTAACGTCGGCGGGTTGCCGCCGACGCATCCTATTTACCTTTCGTACGCCCGGTTTCCCGGGAGCCCGTAAAAGTCCTACCGCCGCACCCGCCAGGTGCGGTTCGGGCTGAATTTTCGGTTCGATTCTGCGCCAGTCAGGCGCTGCCCTAGTCCGGTACTTCCATTTGGAAGCCGCAACCGCAGCGGAGCAGGCGGGTGGGGAGGTGAACGTCATGGATGGTACGCCGCAGTGTCAGCTCCCGGCCGGAGATGCTGCTGGTTCCCGAGCCCACCGATATCATGGGAGCACCGCAGTGGAAGTAATCGCCGCCGAACTGCAGGACGCCCAGCATCTGGCCGTGCCGGTTCAGGACGGCAGCAACGTCGTGAACCGTCGCGGGGTGCCCGTAGAAGTAGTCGCATTCGACACAGGTGTAGGACACCTCCACCATGCCGTCTTGGGGAGGGTGCAAAGCTTCGATGGACTCGACGATCAGGTGCTCGTCCGTGCGGCATTCGGAGCACCACAATCGGTCGCCGGGTGGGCGGTGGGCCCCTCCGGGAAGCTGGGCGTTGGAGATGGTCGACACTGACTCGCTCCTGGCTAAGGGGTCTCTGTGCCCTGACTGCTAGAGCTCAATCCCACGCTTAAAATAGCGCTCGCCGTGCAGGCAAACAAGAGGAGGCGCGGGCTGGCTGCCTTCCAAGGCGCGGGGTTGGCGCGGTCGGGGTGTTCGCTCCCGGCCTGACCGCGCGGTTGCCCGGAGTCAGGGCGTGAGCTTGAGTCCCTGAGGGCGGCGGGGGCTACCGGCGGATCCGCCTGCGGCCGACCACGCTTTCGGCGACGCCGATGAGCAGCACGGCAGCAACGACGGCGACAATAAACCCGAGAACGTTCAGCTCGAAGATGTCCCCCGTTCCGAGCAGGCTTGCGACGACGCCGCCAATAACGGAGCCGGCCAGGCCTAGCAACAGGGTGGCCCCGAGGCCGAGGTTCTGCTTGCCCGGTTTGATCAGGCGGGCGAGGGCTCCGATGATGAGCCCGGCGACAATGAATCCAATCATGGCATTACTCCTTACGACGTGTGCCGGACCTTCGGTACGGCAGTCCGTCCCGTTGTGCCAGCATGCTGCAGGTTTAACTGTCTGGTTTCTTACTGTCCAGTTCTTGCTGTCCGGTGGTAAGCATACTTCCTAATCCGCGTGGATGCTGCCTCACCCGTGACCGGCGTCTGCGACGGTCCTGAAAGCCGGAAAAACTTTTTTGGCTACACCCCTTGCGCGACCCTATCCTCGGTGCTACAAAAAATCTGTACCAACCGATATAGATCCGGTTGGTAGGAATAACTGAATGGACCGTCTCACCCAAGAGGAGGGAAAGCCATGTTGATGCGCACCGATCCGTTCCGCGAGCTGGACAGGCTCGCCCAGCAGGTCCTTGGCACAACGGCGCGTCCCGCCGCCATGCCGATGGATGCATGGCAGGAAGACAAGGAATTCGTCGTGGCCTTCGACCTGCCCGGTGTGAATGTTGACTCCGTCGACCTGGACATTGAACGGAACGTCCTGACGGTTAAGGCTGAGCGACCTGACCCCGTAGGCAAGGACACGGAGATGATTGCCTCCGAACGTCCCCGCGGTGTGTTCAGCCGGCAGCTGATCCTGGGCGACACCCTGGATACGGAAAGCATCAAGGCCAATTACGACGCCGGTGTGCTGACTCTGCGGATTCCGGTCGCGGAGAAGGCTCAGCCCCGGAAGATCCAAATCGAAACCAAGGGGGCTCGGCAGGAGATCAACGCATAGCCTCCGCGAGACAGGGAGAAGCCGGTGAACGCGTTATCTGCCTTTCGGGGCGGTTAGCCCGGGAGCACGCCACCGCGCTGCATAGCGCATGGGCAGGATACGCCGGATTCTCCCGTAAGGGATGGCCCGGGGCCCGTTGGGCTCCGGGCCTCCCCTGTGTCCGGAGACGTGAATCTGCAGCCGCTGCCTGCAGACCGCTACGTGTTCAGCTCCATCATCAGGGGAGGCAGCTCGTCGGCCAGTTCGCGGGCCAGGAAGCCGAGGCTCCCCAGCCGGCTTGCGAGCCGGTCACCGGCGGCTGCGTGCAGATGCGTGCCCCAGCAGGCGGCCTGCGCGTCGGTGGCGCCCCTTGCCCGGAGCCCTGCGATGGCGCCCGCCAGAATGTCTCCGCTGCCGGAGGTGCCCAGCCCGCCATAGCCGGTGGTGATCTGCCAGCGTTCCGCAGCTTCCGGCGCGTCGCCGCCGGGCGGGCGGGCGATCAAACCCTGGCAGCTCACCACGGCCCGGTACTTTTCCGAGATTTCGACAACGGCGGCCGCCAACGTGCTTTCGTCGCCCAGATCCGCGTCCTGGCCGAGCAGAATAGCCGCCTCGGTGGGATTGGGCGTAAGTATAAGCCTGCCTGCCCACGGGTCCAGGTAGTCCACCAGCTTGGAAAGGCAACCCAGGGCATAGGCGTCCAGAACAATGGCAGCGGGCCCGCCGTCGCCGTCCTGACCAGTGGTGCGCGCTGCTTCGTGCCGGAGCAGCTCCCTGAGCAACGCTTCGGTGCCGTCGATGTCGTCCAGTCCCGGTCCGATCAGCACGGTGTCAGCGGAGTCAAAGTCCTCGAACAAAGCTTCCAGACCGTCATAACCCAGAGACCCTCCAGCGGATTCACGCAGGCCGATGACTCCGGCTTCCGGCAGCGTAACTGCCAGGTGCACGGCCACCGATTCCGGCACTGCGAGGGTCAGCCTGCCGGCACCGGCGCGGAGCGCGGCGGTTCCGGCCAGCAACGCGGCTCCGGGTGTCCGCCGGGCGCCGCCGATCACCAGCACCGCGCCGCGTGAATACTTGTCCGCGCCGGCGGAGGGCAGCGGCCAGTCGCGCAGCAGCGACGGCGTGATCTGAGCCGGAGGAGAGTCCTGCGCGGCAGTGTCACTGGCGGCATCTTCCTTGGCTGGCCTGGACTCATTTCGGGTGGACACTGGCATCTCCTGCATGTTCGGTGACCTGGACGCCGTGCCGTTCCAGGTGCTCGGCAACGTTGAAGCTCTCCAGCGTCCACGGCCCGGCGCCTTCCGGGCGCACGTATCGGGTAACCGACGCGTTGAGGACTGACGTGCCCGCGGCGAGGTCAAGCAGCTCCCGCTCGGACATGCCCTCGAGCACATAGCGGAACAGCATCACCACCGCGTCGTGGCAAACCAGCATCACCCGGTGCCCGCTGCCCAGCGCGTTCAGTTCCCCGAGTACGGAGCGTACCCGCAGCGCCACGTCCGCCCAGGATTCCCCGCCCGGCGGACGGTAGTAAAACTTACCCAGCCACCGCCGTCGTTCTGCTTCCTCCGGGAACCGGTTCTCCACGCCGGTGCTGGTCAGCATGTCGAGAATGCCGAGCTCGCGGTCCCGGAGCCGCTCGTCGCTGCGGACGGTCACCGGCCAGCCGGCCGTCTGAACCGCCAGTTCCGCCGTCCGGAATGCGCGCATGTACGGCGAGGAGATGACGACGTCGGGACGCAGCTCTTCGGGGGTGTCCGCCAGTGCACGGCCCAGGGCCAGAACTTGTTCCCGGCCGGTGTCGGAGAGTTCGACGTCAGCGTCGCGGGCGGGAACATCGATTACGTCCAAGCCTGCCGCCTGTGCGTCTGAAGCGGCCACGTTGCCCTGGCTCTCGCCGTGCCGGACCAGGATCAGCTCGACTGCTCCCGCGTTCCAGCCGGCCGGCATGGTTCGATCACTGTGCTGCTGCGGGCTGCGCTGGCCGTTGCTGCTGTGGTGCGCGTTGCGTCCGTCAAGGTTGCGCTGGTCTACACTGCTTTGTCCATCTTTGCCCACGATATCCACTCCCGGTTAGCCCCTGGCGTGCGAAAACTCCACGTTACTAGCGCAATCCCCGCCCTGCCACCCAACTAACTGGCAGTCGTGGTCGTTGTGGGGGGCGAATACGACCACAACTGCAGGCAGTTGGGGGTGGAGGGTCAGACTGTCCGGTCGGACTGGTAGACGTCCGGGACGCCGTCCTGATCTGAATCGACCTTTTCCTCTTCTTCCGCCTTGCGATAGTGGCGGTTCCTGATCCGCAGCACCACGGCAGCGAGCAGGGCAGCCAGCAGGGAAGCTGAGAGGACACCGACTTTGGCGTGATCATCATTTAGGCTCCCATGACCGAAGCTGAGCTCCGCCACCAGCAGTGAAACGGTGAAGCCGATGCCGGCCAGGAGCGAGATGCCGAAGACGTCGATCCACTTAAAGGAACCGTCCAGCCTCGCCTTGGTGGTCTTCGTGAGCAGCCAGGTGGTGCCCATGATGCCAATGGGTTTGCCGAGCACCAGCGCCAGAACAATGCCCAGGGCTACCGGACCCGTGAACGCCGAAACCAGACCTTCCGCACCGCCGACGGCCACCCCGGCCGAGAAAAAGGCGAAGACGGGAACGGCGATGCCCGCGGAAATCGGGCGGAAGCGATGTTCAAAGATCTCTGCAAGCCCTGGGCCGGCTTCCGATCCGCCGCTGGCCTGCGATCGGATGACAGGGACGGCGAAGCCCAGGAGCACGCCAGCCACCGTTGCGTGGATTCCGGACGCGTGCACGAGCGCCCAGGTGATGATTCCGAGCGGCAGCAGGATAAGCCAGGCGGCGGCCGGGTGCGTTCCGAAGAAGCGCCGGAACTTTTGCGCCAGCAGCAGGTAAAGGCCCAAGGGCAGGAGTGCCAGCAGCAGCGGCACCGCCTGGATGTCCGAGGAGTAGAAGATCGCGATGATGCTGATGGCTATCAGGTCATCCACCACGGCGAGTGTGAGCAGGAAGATCCGCAGGGCGCTCGGCAGGTGCGAACCGATGATCGCCAGTACTGCAACCGCAAACGCGATGTCGGTCGCCGTGGGGATGGCCCAGCCTCTGAGGGTTTCCGGGCTGCTGATGTTCACCGCAGCGTAGATCAGCGCCGGAGCCAGGACCCCGCCGGCTGCGGCGGCTACCGGGACCACCGACTTGTTCAGCTGTCGCAGGTCGCCGGCTACAAATTCGCGTTTGAGTTCGAGGCCCACGAGGAAGAAGAAGATGGCCAGCAGGCCATCGGCCGCCCAGGCTCCGAGGCTGAGTTCGAGGTGCCAGGGTTCGTAGCCGAATGTGAAGTCCCGCAGCGCGAAGTAGCTTTCGGAGGCGGGGGAGTTGGCCCAGATCAGGGCGATGACGGCGGCGATGACCAAGAGGGCCCCGCCCACCGTTTCCTTCCGCAGGATTTCTCCGATGCGGAGGGCCTCGGCATAACTGCCGCGGCCGAAGATCGTGGGGCGGGGAGGGACGGGCGAAGGTGACTGGCTCATTAAAATCCTAAAATTGGGTCAGCGAATACACTGCCGACCAGACTTCCCGGCTCACCTCCGTCAAGTGTACAGGGGTGTGCACCACAGTCGCCTTGGGCTGCGGCGGCTCTATGGGTCGGCTGTCATGGCGGTTAGTTATGCCCGGGAACGTGCCGGAATCCGCAGACTGAGGCAACCGGCCGCCCTTGTGCGCCTGCACGCCTCCGTGCCTAAGATGCGAAGGCGAGCCGCCGGCAACCCGCCGGCGGGCAGCCAACCGTAGGGAGTGACACCATGGGTTTGGATGACAAGATCGGCAACGCGGCGGAAAAGCTGGGCGGCAAGGGCAAGGAAGCTGCTGGCGACGCAAGCGGCGATGACAGCCTTAAGGCCGAAGGCCAGGGTGATCAGGCCAAGTCGGACCTGAAGCAGGCCGGCGAGCACGTCAAGGACGCCTTCAAGAAAGATTGATTCACAAAGCGAAAGGTGCGGCCCATTGTGGACCAGTTCTTGGGGGCCGCACCCTTTGTGTGTCGGCTCCGCCATGCTCCCGAGGCCGGCAGCGAGGCGGCACACTACCTGTCCGCGTCCAGCGGCTGGCCTGAACGCTGCAGCAACCAGCCGCCGACGATCAGGAGGACGCCGAAAACCAGGAACAGGATGTCGGCAAGGATCTGGAACTCGCCGCTGATCACGTGGTGGATGCCGAGTATGTGGTGGTTTGTGACGCCTTCGACGACGTTGAATGCGCCCCAGCCAAGCAGCATCCATCCCCACAGGACCCTGGACGTCCAGATCCTGCCCCGGGACATGGTGATGCGGGAGTAAAGAATTCCCAGCCCTACGACCACGGCTAGCCAGGTGGCCGTGTGGAAGAACCCGTCCCACAGAGTGTTCATTTCCAGGCCGGCCACGGTGGTGACGGGGTGGGAGCCAATGTCGATATTGGCAGTGTCGGAACTGGAAAGCATGTGGTGCCACTGCAGGACCTGGTGGAGCAGGATCCCGTCAACGAATCCGCCAAGCCCCACCCCCAAAAAAATGCCAGGCAGTGTGATCGGCTTGGGCAGGGCGCTCTGCTTCACGCCATTCGACTTGGCTTTGGTGGACATCCCGCTCCGATCCTCGTGGCCTCTGGCATTCCTGCTGCGCGAGGCTTTCTCGCTCTTAGAGATACCCGCTGTTCCTCAAGTTATGCCGGACGGTGGTTATGGCCTCTGCCTGTGCGGCCCCCGGTGCCGGTCAGCCGTGCGCGTGGCCGGGTTTTTCCTCAACCACCTCCGGGTCCCAGGGTGGTTCTGCGGCCATGTCCACCCCGGTGCCGGCCAGGGATCGGGGGCCGACGGCGACGGCGGAAGCGGCCACGCCCGCCTGGCGGGCGATGCCGGCACGGACGCTTGCCACTGTGCCGTCGCCCAGCAGCGGTCCGGTGTAGCTGAAGGCGACCTTCCCGCCGTCGACAGTTGTTCCATAATTCCCTAGGGCATCCGAGAGAATTCCTTCCTTGTCGACTGCAGCCGAGAGTGCAGCAGGGGTGGCGGTGGCGATGGTGAATTTGAGGTCATGCACCAGGACGGGGAGGACGTGAAAGTGCTCAGCGGCCAGTGCCTGCGTTGCTTCTCCCACTCTTTCCCGAACGGCCTGGTCCGTCAGGGCCCGGCCGTCGTCAAGCGTGGCCGCTGCAGGGAGTGCGACGATCAGTTCAGGCATGACGTGCTGGAGCACTGCCGGCTCAAGGACGGTGGGGGAGATGGCGTCCAGGACCATATCGCGGGCCGCTGCTGCTGCGCCCAGCTGCTGACGGACGCTCAACATGTCTGCATTGGAGTCCGAGTGCACGGCGATGACCACCCGGCGCCGCACCATCAGCCCGTCGTAGCTGACCTCGGGCCGGCCGTTTCCCAAGTCCTGGCCTTCCTCCACCTGCGAAAGGACCGAGTCCCCATCAGCGGGCCCACCGGCAGCGGCAGATGCGGCGCTGGCAGGCGGACCACCAGAAGCGGGCACCGCCGGGTCCCCGCCCCCGGTGCAGCCCGCCAGTGACACGGCCAGCAGCACCAACGATGCGACCAGGCCGCGTCTTTCCATGTCAGGTCCCTGCCGGATAGGCGAGCCGGTAGGTCGAGGCGAAGAAACTCTCCGGCACTGTTTCCGGCACAGGCGGGTCAGCGGAGATGGGGTCGTTGTTTTCCAGGTCGCCCACCGCAAACTGCACCATCATGTCGTGGTCCTCGTGCACCAGGTTGTGGCAGTGGACCATGTACCGGCCGCCTTCGTGCTTTCCGGTGTCGAACTGCATCAGGACCGTGACGGATTCGTTCTCGCCGGCGTAGAAGACGTCCTTCGGGCCCTTTTCCCAAGCGAAAGGTTTGCCGCCGTTGGTGTTGCGTCCGATGATCTTGCCGTCGATGAGGTGGATGTGCACGGGGTGGAACCAGCCGCCGGAATCATTGACGATGGTCCACTGCTCCACCTCGTTGCGCTCCGGCGTGGAGAAGCACTTTCTGAAGCCGGACGCTTCCACATCCTCCCATGTCACGCCGTTGATGGTCCACTCTCCGCCCTCACGCTTTACACGCAGGACCTTCTTGGCCACCACCATGTCGGTGGTCAGCTTCATTGTTTCGATACCGCCGGAGTCCCTGGTGGGATGCTCGCCGGGGTCAAGCGTGGAAGGGATGGAGCTGAGGGTACGGGATCCGGGCATCAGTGACGGGGAGTCCGCCACAACCTCGAACCGCATGACCTTGCCGGTGTTGGCGAAATTCACGTTGTTCTTGTTGCTCAGGTTCCTCAGGTCGACGGTCTGGCCGGGCCTGTAGCCACGGAAGTCGACCAGCACCTCATAGCGTTCTGCGGTACCCTGCCGCCACGATGACACCGCTTCGACCTTCCGCGTCATGCCGCCGTCGGTGGCAACAACGTAAAACGGCTTCCCATTGGATAGAGCGAAGCGGTAGGAGCGTGTGATTGAACCGATGAGGAACCGGAACCTGTAGATTCTGGGCTTGACCTTCATCGTGGACCACGGAACGCCGTTGACCAGGATGATGTCACCCCACAGGCCAGAGCGGCCGTTGTCGTTGTAGCCCAGTGAGGCGTTTGCGTTTAGCATCACGTCCGAGACCAGCATGGGCACATCGAATTCACCCTGGGGGAGCTGCGCCTGCTCATAGGGGTCAGACAGCAGGTACATCGCCGCCAGTCCGGAATAGACACCTTGCGCCGTGAGCAGGTGGTTGTGGTCGTGGTACCAAAGCGTTCGCGCGGGCTGCCAGTTCGGGTAGTGGTAGTTCTTTACCTTGCCCGGGGCTGTGCGGTCATTCGCGTACCCGTCATACTGCGGCAGCGACGCCGAGCCGTGCAGGTGCGTGGCCGTGTTGAATGTGTCCGGGTACAGCAGGCCTTTCGAGGGGAGGCGGTTGCTGATCCGAAACTCCGTCCGGGTGCCCTGCGGAACCCTGACCGTCGGACCCGGAAAGATTCCGTTGTAGCCTGCGATCGTGGTCAGCAGCCCGTTCGCTATCTGCACCTGGCCCAGCCGCTCCGAGAGGGAGTACTTCGCGAATGGCCGGCCATCGGGGTCCCTGCCCGTGGCATAGGGCACCAGCTCGGGAGGCCGCCGGAAAAGCGCCCGGTACGGGACCGGCATGTTGGCCGGTGCCAGCTGGCTCGGTGACGAGCCCGACGTCGTTGTCGCCCCCTCCCCGCCGCTCGCCTTCGCCCCCGACGAAGCCGGGGCCACCCCGACGCCGGAAACGGCAACAGCACCGCCCAACATGCCGAGTTTCAAAACATCCCTGCGTGTTGCCATCGGTCCTCCACATGCGTCATGCACGAGACCGGTGTTGCCCCCTGAGCCGTTGCTTGACCCTGGTAAACCATGCGTGGGACTGCTTGGGAAAACCCTGCAGAACACCGGCGGTGAAGGGTCCCTCCCGTCGTCGGATCTATGAGGAGCAAGCTGCTTGCCTGGTCAGCCGATGATGGGGCGTTGCGCCGGCGGCCGGAAGAGTTTAGGGCAGAGGGAGAGCGCCAGTGCGGTGCTTACGGTTATTGTTCGGAAGGATCCGGATTCCGCCCGGGCGCGGGAGCGCGGCAGGAACGCGGCAGGAAGAGGAGCGGGAGCAGCGGTTATGCAGTGGTGGGACGGCGCTCTGGGAATCCTGATCGGATTGGGCTGCGTGTACGTGATTCTTTTGGCGGGTCTGTGGGTCTATGCCCGGCGCAACCCAGAGGTCGTCAGTATGAAGGATGCTTTGCGTCTTCTGCCTGATCTGTTGCGTCTGATCCGCCGGATGGCAGCCGACAGAACAGTCGCGTCAGGTGTCCGGATCAGGCTGCTCCTGCTTATGGCATACCTGGTGATGCCGGTGGATCTCGTCCCGGACTTCCTCCCGGTCATCGGTTACGCGGACGACGTCATCATCGTCGCCTGGGTCCTTCGCTCCGTAATCCGTTCCGCGGGGCCCGAAGCGTTCCGCCGCCACTGGCCAGGAACACCGGCCGGACTGCACGTCATCGAGCGGTTGGCAGGACTCAATCCCCGTGAGGCCGACCAGGAGAAACCATGAGGGCTAGGCGCTCTCCAGCTCCGATGGGCGCGTGATGTCCAGTTCCGAGCTGTCCAACAGCCTGCGGCTGCCCGAAACCGTATCCATGATCCACAGCAGTCCCTGGTGCGCGGCGACGTCGGTGACCCTGCCCCGGTGCAGCAGGCGCCCGCCGCGGCGCCCCTCAACCAGGTCGCCGGGGGCGAGGTCTGCGGGCAAGGCGCGGGCGGATTCTTCGCCCAGCGCAGGCATGAATTCGTCCTGCGTCATCATCGTGGAGTCCCTTCAGGTAACGGCCATGCTGTCCCAGTTTGCTCACTGAAGGTTTCCGCACGGTGTACGCGGGGTGGCTTTTCGGCAATTTTCTGCAGCGGCCGGTTCTGCAGCGGCCGGCTCTGGCGTCCGGCCACGAAGCGTCCGACGGCGGCAGCACCGCCGTCGTCAGTGGTGCCCGGCGCTGGTGGTGCCAAACATGAGGGTGCGGCGCGGCACGTCGTAGAACACCGTTTCCGACGTTGACAGCAGGTCCTGGAGGTTGTCGGCGTCCTGCGAGTCCAAGGTGAGGACTTCCTCCCATGCCCCTTGATCGAGGACCAGCTGAAGGGTCCACGTTCCGGGCCTGCCGGCCTCTCCCGCCACCCAGCTGAATTGGTAATGGCTGACCTGGCGCACCTTGATGCTGTCGTCGGTCACGGGCTGCTTGGGGGTGGGGCTCATCGTTTCCTCCTGGACCACAGTGTTCCGGGAGCCGCGGATGCAGCTCCTCACCCAGCAATGTAGACCCGGTCCGGACGCCCTGCCAGACCCCTTAACCTTCTTGAGGAACAATGGGCACCCCGAGCAGGAGAGGCCCCTCCGGCCATTCCTCCATGGGTATTCCTTTGAGTCGTGGTTTGCACAGGAAGGCTCACCTACGGGGTCCGGTCCAGCAGCCGCTTCCGTTCCGACCAACCTGCGAGCTCTTCACGCGCGCTGCCCCGCCCGGCAGCATCCACGAGCTGCGCCGCCAGTGTGGCCAGCTTGATGTTGGCATTTTGGCTGCGGCCAGCCAGAAGGCTGAATGCCTGCTCGGGGGTTCCGCCGCGGAGTCCCATAATGATTCCCTTGGCCTGTTCGATGATCTCCCGGCTCGCATACATGCCCCGGATAGCCTGGTCGGCAGCGTGACGGTTCGCCGATTCAACAGTCCGGCTCAGGTCCACGGTAAAACCCCGCATCCCCGTAATCCTGCCCGAGTCCTCGCATGCCTCGGCAGCCGTGAACACATGGTGCTCGCGCCCGCGGCTGTCGATTATCCGGTGGAACATGGCCCGCCGGCCGCCGCGGGAACAGAGGTCGGCGATGATCCGTCGGATGTGTTCTCTGTCCTGCGGGTGCTTGTGCGCCAGAAGCAGGTCAAGAGTGGGAACCACCTCGCCGGGGGAGTAGCCGTGGATCTGGAACACTTCCTCTGACCATTCAAAGCGGCCGGTGGCGACATCAAGGTAGAAGGTCCCGGCCAGGCTTTGCCCACCGGCGTCGGGCGGATAGGAATAGGTGATGATTCCAGGCAGCATGGGAGGCCTCCACCGTCACGGGGATGTCAGGGGATGCGGCGGCCGCCGGAGCGGCTTAGGAAGAACAGCAGGACGGCCCCGAGCAGGAGTATCGGAGCCACCCAGAGCAAAAATCCGACGGCCTCGACAGTTCCGCCGATGATGAGAAAGACCACTGCCACCGCGGCAATGGTCCACATGATCTTTTTCATCGCTGTCACCGGTCCTGACCGTCCTGCCCGCCTCGTTGCGGGGGATGAGCGACTATACATCCGGCACGAAATCGCATGCAAGCAAACTCCCGGTTAACGTGCATGCTCAGTGCTGGGCGCCACTTTCAGCCGGGGAAGTGGTTACGTATACGTCCGCTTCCCGTGGCCGGACCGTGGGGAAGTGTTCACCCGGTCCTGTGAGGGTGGACGCGCCGGCTGAAGCGGCCGGCAGCTTTCACTCAACCGGAGGATCTTCGTGTACCCGATTGCCAGACCGTCCAAGTTGTGCCCCGCCCGGCCTTTGGCCCTGACCGCCAGCACGCTGGCAGTCATCGCCGCTGCGGCCCTGCTGAACCCTGCTGCCGGCCACGCCGCAGATGCTGCCGACTGGCCAGACTCGGCCTACCGTGGAAGCGTCAACGTGGTCAAAGGACCGGACGAGGACCAGCAGGTCATCGACGGGGTCGCCTTCGTCGACGAGGACCAGGACTCCGTGCAGGACGGCAACGAGCGCGGTCTTGCCGGCGTGACCGTGTCCAACGGTCGCGACGTTACGAAGACCGACAGCGAGGGCCGTTACAAGCTGCCCGCGTTCGACAACATGACCGTGTTCGTGACCCAGCCCCGCGGCTACCAGGTTCCCGTGGATGAAGACAACGTCGCCCAGTTCTTCTACCACCACCTGCCGGCCGGTTCACCGGAACTGCGCTTCGGCGGCATCAAGCCGACCGGTCCGCTGCCGGACCAGGTCAACTTCCCGCTGGCCCAGAGCAAGCTGACGCAGTCGCCCGAGCAGCACTGCGTGATTGGCGGTGACGTCCAGACCTATGACCAGGACGAGGTGACCTACGCCCGCACCGGCGCCTTCGCTGACCTGGCCGCCCGCAAGGACTACGCGGGCTGCGGTGCTCTGTTTATTGGCGACGTTGTTGGCGACGACCTGTCCCTGTACCCGCAGACCCGGGAACTAAGCGGCATGCTCAACGGTCCGGCCCGCTTCCTGCCCGGCAACCATGACCTTGACTTCGATGCGACCAGCAGCGAGCACACGTTCGACACGTTCAGGGCCAACCTGGGCCCGGAGTACTACTCCTACGACGCCGGCAAGGCCCACGTTGTAGCCCTGAACACCGTGGAATTCCCCACCAAGCTGCCGGCGCGCAAGGGCGACTACACCGGTTCCCTGGACGACCGGCAGCTTGAATGGCTGCGCCAGGACATTGCCCAGGTACCGGCGAACCAGCTGATCGTGCTCGCCGCCCACATCCCGCTGCTGGACTATGCCGACCAGGGCAGCAGCAAGCACCAGGTGGCGCAGGTCAAGGAAATCTACAAAATCCTCGAAGGCCGCAAGGTTGTTGCAGTGGGCGGGCACACCCACAGCATCGAGAACCTGCGGAAAGGCGATTCCCTGGCGGGATGGTCCGAGCTGTTCGGTATCGATGCCCTGCCCTTCACCCACATCACCGCCGGCGCCATTTCCGGCGACTGGTACTCCGGACGGCAAACCTCCGAAGGTTATCCTCTGGCCTTCCAGCGCGACGGCGGCCTGCCCGGCGTGCTGACCCTGGACATCAAGAACACCGAGTTCCAGGAGCGTTTCACCGTCCGCGGGGAAGATGACTCCCTGCAGATGTCCCTTGGCCTGAACACTCCCCGCTACCGCGAGTGGTACGCACAGAACCTGGCGAACAAGGGCAAGGCCCCCGAGTTCACCAGCCCGCTGACGGTCTCCCGGGACGATCTCGCCAACACCACATGGCTGACCACCAACTTCTGGATGGGCAGCACCGGCTCCACGGTGAAGGTGCAGATCGACGGCGGCCAGCCTGTGGAGGCTGTCCGCACGCAGCAGATGCAGGGCGAAGGTCAGCTCGTCGGTGCTGAGTGGTCTGACCCAGTGGCCGTGCAGGAGCAGCTTGTCAATGGCGGCAGCCTGGCTGACCGCACGATGCACCTCTGGCGGCTGCAGCTGCCCTCCGATCTGGCCGCCGGCGAGCACACCGCCACGGTCACGTCGAGCGATGTCTACGGCCGGGCGTTCACCGAGACCCTGACGTTCCAGGTCGCAGGATAACCTCGAGTCCTCACCCGAATCGTCGGCAGCTACGGCCCCGGCCAAGCCCTACGCGGGCCTGGCCGGGGCCGTTGCGCGCCGAGCTCGCGCAGTTGGTCTTAGGGCTCGATGAGCCCGGTGCGGATGGCAAACCTTGTGAGGTCCAGCCGGTCGCGCAACCCCAGCTTCTGCAGGACATTGGCCCGGTGGCGATCGACGGTCTTAACGCTGATCCCCAGGATGTCGCCGATCTCCTTGGCGGAATTTCCCTCTGCGATGAGTTTCGTAATTTGCTCCTCGCGGGTTGTGAGGATGCTGTCCGGCATCCGGTCGCCGCGGCGATCGCGCTCCAGGTAGTCGCGGATGAGCGCTGTGACCGCGCCGGGGTAGAGAAAGGACTCCCCGCGCATCGCTGCGCGGCACGCCTCGATGAGGTCGCGGTCGGCGACCGACTTGAGCACATAGCCCGAGGCCCCGGCTCGCAGCGCCTCAAAAAAGTACTGCTCATTGTCGTACATCGAAAGGATGAGAATCCGCACTTCGGGTACGTTCCGTGATATCTGCCGTGCCGCCTGGATACCGGTCATCTGAGGCATGGCGATGTCGAGAACAGCGAGGTCGACCCCGCCTGCGGCCGCAGCGGCAACCGCTTCTGTGCCGTCGGCGGCCTCGGCCACGACGGTGAGATCGGGTTCGGCGTCGAGGATCAGGCGAAGGCCGCGGCGGACCAGGGCGTGGTCGTCGGCGAGCAGGATGCGTGTAGGTTCGCCCATCGGTTCAGCTCCTCGCCTCGACGCCGGGAACGACGAGGCGAACGTCGGTCCCCCCGCTCGGCCGGGCGGCGACCGTCAGCTCGGCACCGATGAGCAGGGCGCGTTCGCGCATCCCGCGGATGCCCGCGCCCTCGCGGAGGTCACCGCCCTGCCCGTCGTCGAGAATCCGCAGGGTCAGCCCTTTCGTCGTCGAGGTGAGTGCGACATCGACTCGAGTCGCGTGCGCATGCCGGGCGACATTGGTGAGCGCCTCCTGCGCGATACGGTACAGCACCAGCTCGATCTCCCCGCTGAGCTCGGGAAGCTCCTCATCGAGCTCCCAAACCACCGGGATCCCGCTCGAACGGGAGAACTCCGAACCCAGCGAACTCAGTGCGCTCCGCAGGCCCAGGTCCGCGAGCACACCGGGGCGCAGACGCTGCGCCACCTGGCGGACCTCCTCCAGGCTCGCGCGGACCGCCTCCTGCGCGACAAGGCTCTCCTCGCGCAGATCGTCGGGAGATCGATCGACAACCCGCTTAAGACTGAGGAGAGCAACGGTCAGGCTCTGGCCGATCTGGTCGTGCAGTTCCCGCGAGATGCGCTGACGTTCCCCCTCCTGGGCGGCCAGCGCGAGGGCATTGCTCGCCCTGCTCTCCGCCTCCAACCGGTCGAGCATCTCATTGAAGGTGCGGATGAGATGTTCGAGGTCCCCGTTGCCGGCCTCGGTTGCCCGATCGCCACCGCGCCGCAGCAGGCCCCCCCGGCGCATCACGGTCGTTAACGCGTCCAACGGCGCCAGACTGGCCCGCACCAGGGCGGCGTTCGCAGTGAGGATGAGAGCCAGTCCGACGAGCAGGACCGGTACCTCGGTCAGCAGAACGGGCGACGATACCGTCGCGGGCGAAAGCGCCAATACGAGCGTGCCGATCGCAAAGAGCAATCCGTTGATAATGAACAGTCGCCAGAACAGCAACTGTGCCGGTCCCTTCGGAGGCAGGCCGGATGTCGCGCCGGAAGCCCTGGTTTCGAGCGGAGTCCGCATCCAACTAGCCTTACGCGGCCCGCGTCCTTTGTCCATGAGGCCCCACCCCCCACATGCGGTGAAACCCAGGGCGCGCACCGCTCGGAAATGGGTGTCAGCCCCAATGGCACCTCCGTACCGGCAAGGAGAGACTGGATGTACCCCACAACCGACGGAACGGACGGCCCGATGGATACCACCCACTCCACCGTGCCCGGCGCCGGCGTGCTGCACGACTGCCTGACCCGTGACGGCCAGCAATTCCGCATCCTCGTCGCGCGTCCCGGCAGACGCGAACTCTTCGTTTACGACTCCGCCGAGCCCGATCGGATCGTGGCGCGGATCGTGCTCGAGGAGGACGAGGCCGATCAGGTCGCCGAACTCCTGCACAGCCAGCCGATCACTGATCGCATCGCCGAACTCGAACGCAGGGTCGCTCAGATCACGGGGAGCGGGCGATGACAATAGTGGACCTGCGCATGTCCTCTATTCACACCGGAGCCTCGCTTGGCAGACGCGACTGGGCTGGATCGGAGAACTGAAAAGCCAGGTACCCACAGGACCATTCCGGGAGAGGACCCGATGGAGCACCTCAGCCGATTCGCCCGCGAATTCCTTAAGGCGCTCAGGAACCTTCTGCCCATCGTTATCGTCGTTGTTCTGTTCCAATCGCTGGTGTTCCGCTCCATGCCCGATGACCCACTGGTGCTGGTGGCGGGGCTCCTGATCGTGGCTATGGGCATTGCCCTGTTCCTGTACGGCCTGGACCTGAGTATCTTCCCGGTCGGCAAGAACCTGGCTAATCAGTTCGTCCGGAGCGGGACACTGGGGTTGTTGCTGCCCTTTGGGTTTGCCATTGGCTTCGCTGCCTCCATCGCGGAGCCGGCCGTGATCGCTGTCGCGGAGCAGGCCCAATTGGTCAGCGACGGTCGGATCCATGCGCTGGTGCTGCGCTTCGTCATCGCTGTGTCGGTGGGGCTGGTCTTGACCCTGGGCATCCTCCGCGTCCTGCGGGGCTGGGCGGTGTACAGACTGCTGATCGCGGGCTACGCGATGGCGCTGGGACTCACGTATATCGCCCCGCCGGAGATCATTGGCCTTGCTTACGATTCGGGCGGGGTCACCACCAACATCGTCAGTGTCCCGTTGATCACGGCGATCGGTCTCGGCCTGGCCAATTCCATCAGGGGACGCAGCCTGCTCGCCGACGGCTTTGGCCTGGTCGCGCTGTGCGTGATGGTACCCCTGATCGGGGTCCAGCTCTACGGCATCTGGGTCTATACCTTCGGCAATGCCGGGCCGGCGCCGCCAGTGAGCGACGCCGGGGAGGGCTCAACGGATTGGGTGGTGGGCATGATCCTCGGCCTCGCCTCAATGATTCGGGAGGTCCTGCCTATTGTGGCCGTTGTCCTCTTCTTCCAATGGGTCGCCCTGCGGCGCAGGCTGCCCCACCCCCTGCGGCTCGTCATCGGCTTCATCATGGTCCTGGCGGGACTGTATGCCTTCGTGGTGGGACTCAAGCTCGGGCTGTTCCCGCTCGGGACCCTGATGGCGGAGCAGCTGATCGAGCAGGGAGTCCCGGCCCTGATCCTGCTGTTCGCGCTGCTCATCGGCTTTGCGGTCACCATGGCCGAACCTGCCCTGGTGGCCATCGGAGAACAGGCGCAGGATGCATCTCCGGGCAAGATCAACGCGTTCGCCGTCCGGGTCGTTGTCGCCGTTGGCGTCGCCCTCGGGATCGGCTTCGGCGTCTACCGCATTCTGGTAGGAGGGCCGTTCCACTACTTCATCATGGCCGCCTACGCCGTCGCCATCGTGCTGGTGTTCTTCGCCCCGAAGTACATCATCGCGCTGGCCTTCGACCTCGGGGGGGTGACGACGTCGGAGGTCACCGTGCCGTTGGTAACCGCCCTCGGGATCGGGCTTGCGGCCGCCGTGGAGGGCAGGGACGTGCTGATTGACGGGTTTGGCCTGATCGCCTATGCCTCCATCTTCCCTGTCATCTCGGTCATCGTGTATGCCATGGTGATGGAGAGATTTCCCCTTCTAAGGAAGGCACCGGCATGAGATTCACAGCAGTCATCGTGATCGCCCCGGACGAGCTTGAAGACAAGGTGATTGAACACGCCCAACGGGCCGGCGCCACGGGTGTGACAATTTTGCCGGGCAAGGGCATCGGGGGCGAGGCCAGGAAGACGTTTTTCGGGCTCACCTTCGAAGGGACGCAGTCCGTGCTGCTGATGGTCGTGGGGGCACACCTGAGCGCGCCGATTCTGAAGGAACTGCACACGATATTGGTCCAAGGAACGGAATCCCGCGGTCTGGCGTTCGCGATCCCCATCGAGCACCTGACCGGGATCGACATGCGGCAGGTGGTCAGGTTCGAGGAGCATCTGCGCCGCGAAGGCGCCTGAGGCGGTCCAGCACTTTACAAGGAGGAAAGAGATGCTCACTGTCAAAGATGTCATGGTCCCCCAGGTCGTCACGATCTCCCCATACAGCACGCTGCGGGAGGCGCTTTCCATGATGAAGGAGCGCCAGGTGAAGAGTCTGGTGGTGGAGCGGCAGCACGCCCACGACGCTTACGGCATGCTGAGCTACAGAGAACTCCTGGACACCGTCGTTGCGCAGGAGGGGGATGTGGACCTCCTGAACGTCTATGACGCCGCCACGATCCCTGCGATTACTGTCAACGAGGACCTGTCCGTCCGCCAGGCCGCGGCCCTGATGAGCCGCTATCACCTCAGCCGGCTCGTCGTGGTGGAGGGCAACCAGCTCGTCGGGCTGCTCGCCATGAATGACATCCTCGCCCGGCTCATGGAAGAACTAACGTGACATTCCGTCGGTCAGCTGATTGCCTGTCCTGACGTTCCAGGTTCGAGGGAGATGACTTCGGCGGCGACCTCGTGAGCGCGGCCTCCCATCTCGGCTTCGATGCCATTTCTCCGGTCCACGGCACACCCCAGGACGGCAAAGTCACCGATGCCGGCTATCTTCCGTATGTGACCGCAGACAGTCCCGCCCGGACGCGGTAGCCGAGGGCTCCCGCCGCTATCGGCCAGCCGGGGGACTGGACGTGTTCGACGCGGGCCTGCACGCCTGCCGCCTCCAGTTTTTGGGCGACGGCTTGGGCATGCGCAGTATCGGAGAGCGGGGACGCCGGGGCGCCGGGGTCACGTGATGGTATGGCAACTTCGGCGGTCCACTTCAAGTCCGGATCCGGCGTCCCGCGGGTGATGGAGGTCCGGGTCAAACCAGCGTCCAGCGTGGTTGCGGTTCTGCTCGCGCGGTTGTTGAGGGCAGTCATGGAGTGTGTTCTCACGCCCGCTGCGCTCCTGCTCGTCCGTTCTCAACCCGGAATGAGGCATCGACGACGGCCGGAGAGACGGTGTCGGCGGCAGATGCCACCACCAGGTAATCGCTGCGGAATTCCTCAGGCGTCACGGTACACCGCGTCCAGCCGCGCTTGTCCGGATTGATGTAGCTGGTGTGGGGATTCGCGGGCAGGCCGTTCTTAATTGCCTGCGCCCAGCCGCAGCCAGAGCTGATCGAGGTTCCCACGAACTCTGTGGCAACTACCTTCGAACCGGGGTCGGCGGCGTCGAGGAGCACGTCGTTGACGAAGGCCGAATGCCAGTCGCCGGTGAGGACCACGGGATTGGCCGGCGCCTGTCGGTTGATGAAGTTGGTGAGCCGGTTGCGTGAGACCACGTAGCCGTCCCACTGGTCGTGGTTGACCGACAGGATCTCGCCCGGGTCGTAGTCGTACTGGGCCATCATTGTTTGCTGCGCGATCACATTCCAGCGCGCATTTGAGGCGCTCAGCCCACTGAAGAGCCACTGCTCCTGCTCGTCGCCCATCAGGGTGCGCGAGGGGTCGTACACGTCGGGGTGCTGGGGGCCGCCGGGGAAGTTCTCGGTCAGCTGGTCCGAGCGGTACTGCCGGGTGTCCAGGACATGGATCCTGGCCAGATTGCCGTAGTCCAGACGGCGGTGAAGCAGCATGTCAGAACCTGTCGGCCTTTGCGGACGCCGGAGCGGGAGGTGCTCGTAGTAGGCCTGGAACGCGTTGGCACGTAGCTGCAGGAAGCGCTGCGGGTCATTGGAGGCCTCTTTGTCGGGCTGAGAGATGCCGTCCGCCCAATTGTTCTCGATCTCGTGGTCGTCGAAGGTCACCACGAAAGGAAATCTGGCATGCGCGGCCTGCAGGTCAACAGAGCTTTTGTACTTGGCGTGGTTGTTCCGGAAATCCGCCAATGACTCGTGGTTCCTGCCTTCGTAGGTGTAGTCGCCCACGTGCACCACGAGGTCAAGGTCCTCCTGGGCCATGGTGCGGTAGGCTGCGTAGCGGCCTCCGGCCCAGGACTGGCAGGAGGCCAGCCCTAACGCGATACTGGCCGGGTCCGACCCTGCCGCCGGGGCAGTGCGGGTGTGGCCAACAGGGCTTTCCTCGCTGCCGACGCGGAAGCGGAACCAGTAATCCGCTGACGGCTGCAGTCCTGCGACTTCGGCATGCACTGAGTGGGCCAGTTCGGGCGTGGCCGCTTCGTTACCGGCCTTGACGACGTTGCGGAAGTCCGGGTCCGTGGCCACCTGCCAGTTCACCTGGACCTGATACGGCGGCATTCCGCCCATGCCATCGGCGGCTTGCGGTTCGGGTGCCAGCCGCGTCCACAGCACGACGCCGTCCGGCGTTGGGTCGCCGGAAGCGACACCAAGGGTGAACGGGTTCTGCGGGAACCGGGGCTGTGCCCAGGCGGGGGCCGCGGAGAGGCCATAGACGGCGGCTGCTGCGACGGCGGTTCCGGACGCGGCGAGAAAGCCTCGGCGGGACGGAGTGAAGGAACGGGGCATGGTGTCTCTCCTGAAGGGAGGCGGGGGGTGGTCCCGTCTATTCAGGCAATGACAGTTGATCGGATCGTGAATGCCCGGTGAACCTGGGATGTTACTGCGGCGTACGCGAGAAACCCCGCACCGGCTGAGGCGGGTGCGGGGCTCCCCCAAAGGGCACCACGGCTGTTTGTATCGCGATGCCCCATTTGAAGAGTAGAAGGACGTAGAGCGAACGCGCTGAACAGATGATGAATATCCGACGAAGTCTTGAACAGGACGCTCTCTCACTTTTGGCGCCTTAAACGGGGGCCCTCTCTCAGGGAGTGAGAGAGCGTGGGCCTTGGGGGTGCAGGATGTGAGAGAACGTTCGGGCTGGATTACGGGGTTGAGCGGACCGGCGCGTTCAGCCTGGCGAAGCGGAGGATCGAGATGATGGCGGGGGCCAGCTCGTCTTCCATCTGGCGGTAGTAGTCGGCGCTCCGGCGGTACGGGTCAACAACATCGTTGTCCACGGCTTCGGCTGCCAGTGAGAGGTGGCGCACTGATGCTGCCCGGGCCGGGAGTTTGCGCCAGAGAGCGGTGTTTGCACTGATGGGATCGAGGTGATGGTGACCGTCCGGCTGGTAGCTGCCGTCCGCCGTCGTACTTTCCCGGTCCTGGAGGACGTCGAGCATGCGGGCGAACTCTCGGATGGTGAAAGTCCGTTTGAGCAGCGAGGCGTCGAGCTGCAGGACTTCGCCGCGGTGCAACGAGCTCATGGTGAGCACCAGGTCTGCCGGGCGCAGCATCTTGCCCGTGAGCTGGCGCGCCGTAAACCCATCTGCGGTGCCGCCGAACATATGGATGATGTCCGCGGAGAGTGGCTGCACGGGGTCGCCCACCAGGGCACGTGTGCCGGCGCTGCGGACCTCGAAGCCGCCTGGCAGCACCTGCTCCAGTCCCGCCTGCAGAAGGCGTTCCGCCACGGGGGAGCGGCAGACGTTTCCTGTGCAGACGGTCAGTATCCGGACAGGGTCGGGCGATTCCACAGCTGGTGCTCTTTCCGATTGGTGCGGAGCGGACAGTCTATTATCCCGTATTGCATCGGATCCGCAGGTCGGGGAGGCTGTCAGTACCAGCGGCGGGTCGTTCTGGCAGGACAGGACGTGTGCAGGAGGCTTTGCATGATCAAAGGGTTTCGACGGCGGCCCGCTGCGGCCTGGCTGTGCGGTCCCCTGATGGTTGCCCTGGGTGTGGCCGCGCACTCCGCGGTGGGCCAGCCGGTCCCCGCGCTGTCCCTTCTTGTGGCGCTGACTGCTCTGCTGAGCCTCGCCGCTTCGGTGACCGCCCGGAACGGGATGCCAGGCTGGATGTTGCTGTTACTCGCAGGGCTGGTCCAGCAGGTCCTGCACCTTGCCTTCAGCGTGTTCTCGCTTACCCGCGGCGGCTTCGGATTTACAGGTCACGGTCACGGCACCCTGATTTGGCAGCCGCAGCAGCCGTCGGAAGAGCCCGCCGGGTCCGCGGCGCCTGATCACACCCTCGAACTCCTGCTGTACGCGCATACTGCAGCCACCTTGGTGGCGGTACTCCTGATAGCGAAGTGGGACACCGGAAGGCCGCGTGGGATCATGGCCGCAAAGACAGCCAGGAATAACGACCGGACCTAACGCACCGATATGCTGGTCGGGCGGCTCCGGCCTTTTTTAGCGCGATACCGGACAGCCTTGCCGTGCAGAAGGCGGTGCTCTTGGGGAGCCGGCGCGCAGGGTTTTCCCATCCTCCGGTTTTTAGCTTGGGGCAACAGCGGTCATGCAGCTTAGGGATAGGAGGGGAGCATGCGGCGTCACGCTCCGCTGCGCCTGTTCCGTTCCTTGGTTTTCACCGGCGCCACAGTCGGGCTGGCTGCCGGAGGCCACCTCCTTGGCGGCGGAACCCTTCCCGCCCCCATGATCACCCTGGCGCTGACCGCTCTCCTGCTGGTCCCGGTGACGTGGCTGTCACGCCGCGAGCTATCCTTCACGACGCTGCTCGGCCTGCTCGGTGTGGGCCAGGCGGTGCTCCACGAGGCGCTCAGTACGCTGTCCGTGAGCGCCGTCTGCCAGGCCCCGGCACCAGGACGCGGTTCGCATCATGGCAGAACCTCCAGCCTGCACTGCCTCCCGGCCAGCCCGCCTGAGCTCAGCGCCCACACCGGACCCGGCATCGACCCGCTTGCGATGCTGGCCGGCCACGCGATCGCCGTGTTGGCCACAGCTTGGCTTTTGCGCCAGGGCGAAGCCGCACTCTGGCAGCTGCTGGCATGGCTTCGGCCCCTTGCTGTTCTTCCGCGTCCGGCAGTGATTCCTGTCGCCGGCCCGCGGACCTTGGCGCATGATCCCATTCTTATCCCCGCGCCCTGGCGCAACCTTCGCCGGCACAGGCTTCGAGGCCCGCCCACCGCGGCCCTCCTGCGCACCGCTCCCTGCTGATCCCGTCCACGGAATGGCAGACGGGTGCGCGGGAAAAGCTTCACCTCACCCAACGCGCGCCCGGCAAACCAGGCGTGAGGCGCGCCCGCGAAAGGCACAACACCATGAGAACTTCCATTGCCCATGCCCTTAAGACCACCACGGTCCTCGCCGCTGCGGCCGGCCTGACCATCTTTGGTGCCGGAACCGCGTCCGCTCACGTCGGCGTGGATCCCGCCACGACATCCGAAGGCGGCTTCTCCCAGCTGACCTTCCGGGTGCCCAGCGAATCCGAGACGGCCAAGACGTCCAAGATCACGGTGACCCTCCCGACGGAGACGCCGTTCACGTCCGTTTCGGTCAAGCCACTGGACGGCTGGAAGGCCGAGATCAAGGAAGCCACGCTTCCCGAACCCGTCGAAATTGAGGGTGCAACGATCACCAAGGCCGCGGCATCCGTAACCTGGACTGCCGACGCCGCCCACCAGATCGGCCCGCACGAATACCAGACGTTCTCCATCTCCGTGGGCCGGCTGCCCAAAGCTGGGACCACCGTCATGCTGCCCGCGGCCCAGACCTACACGGACGGCACGGTGGTGAACTGGGATGAGCCGGCACTAGAAGGCCAGGCCGAGCCCAAGCGCCCGGCGCCCTCGTTCGTCACGACCGCACCGGCCGGGGAGCACGGCACGGGCGGTGCTCATGGTGCCGCCGCAGAGACTCCGGCTGCTGACACAACCCCGGCTTCGGCAACGTCCCCTGCCACTGACGGACCCGCCGCCCTCGGCTGGGCAGGTCTGGTTGCAGGACTGCTGGGCCTGGCCGCCGGAGTCACGGCCCTCCTGCGGACCCGGAAGGCTGGCGAAAGCTAGTTCGGCTCCCATCCGGTAGGCGCAACTGCACTGACGCCACACAAATGGACTGACGCCACGCAAATGGACCGGCGCTACGGGAATTCCGGTAGCGCCGGGCCATTTGCGCGTCGCTCATCAGTTTCTGTGTCGAAAAACGGCGACGCCCGGCTGCCGGGGCGCGGCGCTATCCTCCGGCACAAGGTTTTTCCAAGGTTTTTATGAGCGGGCGGGTCCATGATGGGTGCCAAACGCTTGATTAACCCGGAACGGCCCAAGCAGAAACCTGGCAGTCCCATGCACCGCCCTTTCAAGAAGTACGACGCCGGTCCGGTCACCTCCCAAGGTGGCCGGGCCGGCGTCGTGCGTCTGTCTTTGGACGACGTCGCGCGTGAGGCAGAAGGCGGTGCCAACCGCGGCCCAGAGCGGCAGGCGCTGCGGAACGCCACGGCGTCTCTGCTGAGTGCGACGGGCGCCACCCACCCTTGGAGCAGGTACGTGGCGCTGGGAGATTCGTTCACTGAAGGCGTGGGGGACCCGGAATCACGGAGCCCTGGGGGGCTGCGCGGCTGGGCGGACCGCGTGGCCGAGGAACTGAGCGTGGGCCATGAGGACTTCGCCTATGCCAACCTGGCCGTACGTGGACTGCTGCTTGGCCAGATTTTGGACCAGCAGGCGGGACCCGCGCTTGCCCTGCAGCCGGACCTGATCACTCTGTCCGGCGGTGGCAATGACCTGGTCTTCCGTGGCAGTGACCCCGACAAGCTGGCCGCCAAACTGGATGCCGGCGTTGGCCTGTTGAGCGCCACTGGCGCCACGATCGTGCTGTTCGCCGGACCGGACTGGGGAGGGACGCCGGTGATCGGGCACAACAGGGCGAAGATCGCCATCTTCAACGAGAACATCCGCACCGTGGCCAGCCGGTACGATGCCGTGATTGCTGATCTGTGGGCCATGCAGGAGCTCGCCGATCCGCGGATGTGGGATCCGGACCGGCTGCATTTTTCGCCGCTGGGGTACCACACGATCGCCAAGATGGTGCTGGACACCCTCAACGTCCCGCACACACTCCAGCCCTACCAGCCGAAGGACCTGCCGGAGAGCAGCTGGCGCCACGCCCGGGCCGAGGACCTGGTGTGGGCACGCAAGTACCTGGTCCCCTGGGTGCTGAAGCGGATCCGGCACCAGACGGAGGAAGAGCTCCGTGCCAAGCGGCCGGTGCCGGGTCCGGTCTTCGGAACAGGAGTGCCGCCGGAAGCGATCAGAGGCCTGTGAGGAGGCCGGCCGTCTTCTCGAGCGCGCCCGGAACCAGCGAGTAGTACGCCCACGTGCCGCGCTTTTCACGGTGCAGCAGGCCGGCGTCGACCAGCATCTTCAGGTGGTGTGAGACGGTGGGCTGGCTCAAATCCAGAGGATCGGTCAGGTCGCAGACGCACGACTCCCCGGATTCGTTGGCCTTGACGATGGAGAGCAGGCGCAGGCGGTTCGGGTCGGACAGTGCCTTGAAGATGAGTGCTCTCTGCTTTGCTTCCTCCGCACCGAGCCCCGAGCCCACGGACGGGGCGCAACAGGAGGCGTCCACCGGCGGTTCAAGTGTTTGCGGAGAGGTCATGCACCCATTATCCATCCATATTGACGTTCATCAATATTAAGGCGGACAGGTTCTTTAGACGGGCCAGGGTCTTTAGACGGGCCGGGTTCCGTAGGCGGCCATGTTTCGCTCCCCTAGTCAGAGACGGGCCGCCAGTTACCGGAGTCCGCTCACGAGTCGGCCGTATCGGCGTGGTGGGGGATGACGACATCGTCGGCGGAGCGGCCGGCGGAGGGGAACAGAACCAGCAGAAGACCCATGCCGACGGCGGCGCCGGCCAGCTGTGCCAGGATGAAGCCCGGCACTGAGGCGGGAGCGATGCCGGCAAAGGTGTCACTGAAAATCCTCCCGACCGTCACGGCAGGGTTGGCGAACGACGTCGACGACGTGAACCAGTATGCGGCGCCGATGTAGGCACCGACGGCGGGCGCGGCCAGAACGCCGCGCGCGGTTCGAGCCAGGGCGAAGATCAGCAGGATCAGTCCTGCGGTGGCGACGACCTCGCCCAAGGCGTGCCCGCCGGTCAGGCGCTCCTTCTCAGAGATGGAGGTTCCGACGTCGAACATGGCATTGGCCAGGACGCTTCCGCCGATGCCTCCGACCACCTGGGCCGCAATGTAGGCCCCGAGCTCGGGCAGGGTCAACCCGGCACCGCTGCGCCGCCCCAGGAGCCAGTCGGCCAGGGAGACCACAGGATTGAAATGGGCTCCGCTCACAGGGCCCAGCATCAGGATCAGCACTGTAAGGCCTAACACCGTTGCAGTGCTGTTCTGGAGTAGCTGCAGGCCGACGTCGCCGGGAGAGAGCTGCTCGGCGGCAATTCCGGAACCAACGACGATGGACACGAGAAGGCAGGTGCCGAGCAGCTCGGCGACCGCACGGCGCCACAACGGCGGCTGAGGTGAATGCATGACGACCAGCTTGACCCGAAGCGCTATCAAGAAGCAAATATTGACACCTATCGATATTGCGCGTGATACTCCCTATATCGATCATCATCAATCTTTGCAGATGCTGGTGACGGGGCAGGTCAGATGAGCACAATTAGCATGACCGGTTCGTTGCCGACATCAACCCAGGAGCTCCCGCTTATGACCACTGAAACAGCCAAGAAGCCGTCCGTCCTGTTCGTCTGCGTCCATAACGCCGGCCGTTCCCAGATGGCCGCTGCGTTCCTGACCACACTGGGCAAGGGCGAGATCGAGGTTCGGTCCGCCGGATCCCAGCCCGCGGACAAGATCAACCCCTCCGCTGTCGAGGCCATGGCCGAGCTTGGGATCGACATGTCCGCCGAGGTGCCGAAGGTGCTCACCACCGAGGCCGTGAAGGAATCCGACGTCGTAATCACCATGGGGTGCGGCGACGAGTGCCCGTACTTCCCGGGCAAGCGCTACGAGGACTGGGTCCTGGAAGACCCTGCAGGCAAGGGCGTCGAATCTGTCCGCCCCATCCGTGACGAGATCAAGACCCACATCGAGGCCCTGGTCACCGAACTGCTGCCCGCCCGGCACCCCGACGCCCAGTAACCCCTCCCGTGACCAAGTCTGAGTTGAACGGGCCTGAGGAAAAGGAGCACCCCGTGAGCACCAAGAACGCCAAGCAGGACAACGTGACCACCCACCAGCTAATCATCATCGGCTCCGGCCCCGCAGGCTACACCGCCGCGGTCTACGCCGCCCGTGCCGGCCTCGCGCCCCTGGTGATCGCCGGATCGGTCACCGCTGGCGGTGCCCTGATGAACACCACCGAGGTGGAGAACTTCCCGGGCTTCCCGGAGGGCATCCAGGGGCCGGAGCTGATGGACGGCCTGCAGCAGCAGGCGGAACGCTTCGGCGCGCAGGTAGTGTTCGACGACGCCACTGAGGTTCAGCTGAAGGGGCACCTCAAGCGGGTGGTCACCGGCTCCGGTGACGTCCACGAGGCACCAGCCGTCATCCTCGCCACCGGCTCCGCCTACAAGGAGCTAGGCCTGCCGGAGGAGAAGAAGTTCAGCGGCCACGGTGTCTCCTGGTGCGCCACCTGTGACGGGTTCTTCTTCCGCGACCAGGACATCATCGTGGTGGGCGGCGGTGACTCCGCCATGGAAGAAGCCACCTTCCTGACCCGCTTCGGCAAGACCGTGACGATCGTGGTCCGCAAGGGAGAGTTGCGGGCCTCGCGCATCATGGCCCAGCGCGCCAAGGACAACCCCAAGATCAGCTTCGCCTGGCACTCCGCCGTCACCGCCATCCACGGTGACGGCAAGGTCAGCGGAGTAACCCTCAAGGACACCCGCACCGGCGAAACCCGCGAGCAGTCCGCCACGGGCATCTTCGTGGCGATTGGGCACGTACCGCGGACGGAGCTGGTGGCCGGGCAGGTGGAGCTGGACGCCGAAGGCTACATCAAGGTGGATTCGCCCACGACGTGCACCAACCTCTCCGGCGTCTTCGCGTGCGGCGACGCCGTGGACCACCGCTACCGCCAGGCCATCACCGCCGCCGGCACCGGCTGCGCTGCGGCCCTGGACGCCGAACGCTACCTCGCCGCGTTGGACGACGCCGACAGCATCGCCACGGCGCTGGTCGAGGAACCGACGCATGCCTAAACCCTGAGGAGGGAAGGGGGTGAGCTGAATGAACACAGGATGCTGCGGCGACTCGGGCTGCTGCGACGACGATCAGGACTGCTGCTGACCCCCGCCCCTCCCCAACTAGCCCAACTGGCTCAGCGCTGGCCCAACTAGCCCGCAATAGGTGTTGTTTTGAGCCTTCAAAGCGACCACAACTGTGAGCTAGTTGGGCAGCCCGGCCCCGCCCGCCCACAGACCCGCCCGCCCGACAGAACAGAGGACACCTTGGATGCAGTGATGAAGCTTCCCGTCGCCGTGATCGGCGCCGGCCCGGTCGGTCTCGCCGCGGCAGCGCACCTCCTGGAACGCGGCCTGGAACCGCTGATCTTCGAGGCAGGCCCGACGGCGGGCGCGGCCATTGAGCAATGGCGCCACATCCGGCTGTTCTCACCGTGGCGGTACAACATTGACGCCGCCGCCGTCCGATTGCTCGAGTCCTCGGGCTGGGAAGCGCCCCGCCTCACGGCCCTCCCTTACGGCGGGGAACTCGTCGACAGGTACCTTGCGCCCCTGGCCGCGCTTCCAGCGATCGCTTCCCGGCTGCAGACCGGTGCCAGGGTCACCGCTGTGACGCGGCAAGGACTGGATAAAACCCACGTCCGGGACCGGAACACCACACCCTTCACCGTCCGCGTCAAGCACCAGGACGGCGAAACCCGCGACAACACCGTTGCGGCAGTCATCGACGCCTCGGGCACCTGGTCCACGCGCAACCCGCTGGGCACCTCCGGGCTCTCGGCAATCGGCGAGGAGGCGGCAGCAGCGAGGATCTCCGCACCCCTTCCCGACGTCGCCGGCCGTGACCGGGGGGCCTTCGCCGGCCGCCGCGTCGTGGTGGTGGGCGCCGGACACTCCGCCGCGAACACCCTCATCAGCCTCGCCGACCTGGCCAGGACCGAGCCAGATACCCGCATCCTGTGGGCCGTCCGCGGCCCGTCCGCCGAGAAGGTTTACGGCGGCGGAGACCTGGACGGACTGCCGGCCCGCGGCCAGCTCGGTGCCCGGCTGCGCCGTCTCGTCGAAGCCGGAACCATTGAACTGCACACCGGCTTCGGCATCAGCTCCTTCAAGTCCCTGGACTCCTCCATAACGGTCGCCGCCGTCGACGGCCGGACTCTTGAGGCCGACATCGTGGTGCCCTGTACGGGGTTCCGCCCGGATCTGGACATCCTGCGCGAACTCCGCCTCAGCCTGGACCCCGCCGTCGAAGCGCCCACGGAACTGGGTCCCCTGATCGACCCGGAATTCCATTCCTGCGGCACCGTCCCGCCACACGGCGCCGCACTTTTGGCCCACCCGGACAAGGACTTCTACATCGTCGGCATGAAATCCTATGGGAGGGCCCCGACCTTCCTGCTCGCCACGGGCTATGAGCAGGTCCGTTCGGTCACCGCGGCTCTCGCCGGTGACCGCGAAGCCGCGGACACTGTTCACCTTGAGCTCCCCGAAACCGGCGTCTGCTCAACGGATGCCGGCACCAGCTGTGACGTTCCGGCACCTGCTGTCACAGAGACGGACGGGGCGAACGCCGTCGAAAGTGAAGCGGCATGCTGCGGAACTCCTGAACCCGTGCTGGTCGGTTTCCCGACCGGACTCGCCCACGGCCGCTCCGCCGAGAACTGACTTACTCCAACAAGGAAGAAACTCCCTCGTGACAGACTCCGCCACTCCTCAAGCCGGAAAAAAGAAGCCCTCCGTCCTGTTCGTCTGCAGCAAGAACGGCGGCAAATCCCAGCTCGCCGCCGGTCTCATGCGGCAGCTGGCCGCCGGCAGCGTCCACGTGTACTCGGCAGGCACCAAACCCGGCAAGGACCTGAATCCCCTGGCCGTGGAGTCCCTGACCGAACTCGGCATCGACGTCACGGGTGAACACCCCAAGCCCGTTACCGATGACGTCCTCGACACTGTCGAGGTCGTCGTTGTCCTCGGCACCGAAGCGAAGCTCGAACCCCGGGAC
Source organism: Arthrobacter sp. D1-17 (assembly GCF_054130535.1). Classification (NCBI taxonomy): domain Bacteria; kingdom Bacillati; phylum Actinomycetota; class Actinomycetes; order Micrococcales; family Micrococcaceae; genus Arthrobacter; species Arthrobacter sp. D1-17. The sequence goes on from NZ_CP096382.1 coordinate 921,229, forward strand.
GGCGCACGGTTCGAGCTCTGGGAAACCGATGAACCTTCAGAACGGGGCATAGAAGGTATGGAGCGCATGCGGCTGGTCCGGGACGACATCAAGAACCGCGTCCAGCAGCTTTTCACAACCCTGCCGGGCAACAACGGCTAGGCATCGCCTCAGGGAAAGGCGTCACTGCCTGGCACGAGAGGGCAAAATGCCTACCTTTTGCGGAATTCTTGAGCAACCGAAAGCGTTGACTCAGTAACGCCCCGTGCTGCTGGGGAGCCTGCGGGCGGCGAGTGAAAGGAATAGGCGATGGACGCCGTCGGCCGCTCTACCCCTGGCGGTTCCGGCAAGGGACAGGCTCCGCACCCCTGGAGCCGGTACGTGGCACTGGGAGACTCGTTCACCGAAGGCGTGGGCGATCCCGAAGAGCGCAGCGCGAACGGGCTTCGCGGCTGGGCGGACCGCGTGGCTGAAGAGCTCAGCGCGGGACGCGAGGATTTCTCCTACGCCAATCTCGCCGTGCGCGGCCTGCTCCTGCAGGAGATTCTGGACCGGCAGACGGAGCCGGCGCTGGCCCTGAAACCGGACCTGATCACCCTGTCCGCGGGCGGCAATGACATGGTGTTCCACAACAGCAACCCGGACAAACTCGCGGCCAGGCTCGATGCCGGCGTCGAACGCCTGAGCACTACGGGTGCCACGATTGTGCTCTTCACCGGGCCGGACTGGTGGCATACACCGGTGCTGGGCCGGAACCGGGCCAGGGTGGCAATTTTCAACGAGAACATGCGCGCCATCGCATACCGCCACCACTGTATCGTTGCTGACCTGTGGGCGCTGCGCGAACTGAGGGATCCGCGGATGTGGGACCCGGACCGGCTGCACTTCTCGCCGCTGGGGCACCACACCATCGCCATGATGGTGCTGGACACCCTGCACGTACCGCACACCCTGCAGCCCCTGGAGCCGCGGGAGTTGCCGGAGAAGAGCTGGCGGCAGGCGGGCGCCGGAGACCTGGTCTGGGCACGCACGTACTTCCTGCCGTGGATCGCACGGTGGCTGCAGCAGCAGCCGCCCATCATTCGGCGGAAGTATGCCCGGGGCGCCGAAACGCTGCTTCCCAAGCGGCCGGCTCCTGCTCCGGTTGTCGTCTCGGACAAGCGCCGGGAAGCGTACCGCCGGGGGCAGTAGGTCCTACTTCACGGTGACGGCACGGCTGGCGGACCCGCCGAGACTACTCTTGACCGTGATGTTCTGCGGGTTGGTGGCTGCACTGAATTCGCCACGGTAGCGGCCCCCGCCGTCGTTGAGGAGGGTCCCGATGAGGGCGCCGGATGCCGTGACGTAGGCCTGCAGGACGGCGGTGGGGTTGGTGCTGGTGGCGTCTACCCGGAGTACGCGTTTACCGGCGTCGTACTCCGCCCGCTGGACTGCGACGCCGTCGGCAGCTTGGTTGGCAGGATTCACGGTCAGGACAGCAGAGCGCGTCGCGCCTCCGCCCGTCGCACTGATCGTCGCGGTGCTGGCCGCCGCCACCGCACTGGTTGCCACTGTGAACGTGGTGCTCGTGGCTCCGCCGGGAACGGTGATGCTGGCCGGAACGGTGGCGACGGCAGTGTTGCTGCTGCTGAGGGAAACAGATGTGCCAGCGGCCGGTGCGGCCGCGGAGAGGGTGACCGTTGCTGTCGACGTCCCTCCGCCCGTCACCGTTTCAGGGTTAAGGGTCAGCGCGGCGACCGAGGCTGCCGGACCTCCGGCCGGATGCACTGTGATGGTCGTGGAGACAGTCACCCCTGCGCCGACGGCGGAGATGGTGACAACAGTCGAGGCGGCAGGCGGAGCTGTGGTGACGCTGAACGAGCCCGCGACGCCGAAACTGCCGATCTGGGCATATGCCGGGACCCGGGCGATGTCGGGGTGGCTGCTGGTGAGGCGCATCTGTACTTCATGCCCCTGGCTTTGAGCGATCCGGACGGTTCCGGTGGCGCCGGCCGTGCCGATCGTTTCACTCCGGTCCAAGGTCACTGATGTGGGCGGCTGCTGCGGGTACAGCGTCAGGGGCGTTGAAACTGTGGTGCCGTTCAGGGTTGCCGAGATCGTGACCGTCGTGGTCGCGGTGACTTCGCTGGTGGGAATCGATACGGGCAGGGAGAAACTTCCTGCGGGGGCGGTGACGGTGGCCGGCGGGGCGGCCAGTGGTGAATCGCTGGAGAGGCTGACCGTCAGGCCGCCGGGAGGAACCTTGCCGGTGAACTCCAGGTGCGCTCCGGCCGGAATCCCGCCCGTGCTGTCGCAGCAGAAGGAGAGCCGTTTGACGGTGGTCGGATGGACAGTGAAGTTGAACGACGCCGACGAGGACCCGAGGGTAGCCGTGAGCGTGACAGGAGTGGGTTCGAGGACTTCACCGCCAAAAAGCCGGAAGGTCGTGAAGGCGCTGCCTACCGGAACCGTGACAGAGGCGGGGTGGCTGGCTCCGGAAGCCGGGCTGCTGGCCAGGCTGACGACGGCACCTCCGGCGGGAGCCGCTGCCGTGAGCTGGATGGATCCTTCGATTTCCTGGCCACTGAAGAGCGAATCCGCCCCGGGGCACGGGTTCTGGCAGGGCGGAGCTCCGAGCCAGACTGACTGGACGGCCGCAGCCGTGTCGGGAATAGTGAAGGAGCGCGGAACGGACCAGTCGGTCACGGCAGAGGTGGTCGGTGACGCATTGCCCTGGTGGGAACGGACCCGCCAGAACTTTGTCCCCGAGGTCAGGGACAGTACCTGCCGTTCGGAGGGGGTGATCTGCGGCATGTGCGCCTCGATGTCCGTGAACGCAGAGTTCCGTGAGATCTCCACCTCATAGCCGCTGTCCTGTGGGTTCGGGACGTCGTTCCAGTCGAGGGTGACCGGCAGGCTGACCGTCGCTCCGTCCGCAGGAGCGAGCGCGGTGGGTGCAGGCGGCAGCGGTGCATTGTAGGAGATGGTGAAGGACACTGTGTTCGAGGGGATGCCGCGGCTGCCGTTGACATCGATGGCTACCACCTGGGCGAAGTAGGTGCCCTGTTCACATCCGTTACAGAAGTCCCCGATGACCAGTCCCGTTGACGTGGTTTCAATGTTGTCTATCTTGATCACGCCGGTCTGGAAGGTTGAATCCTTGGAAGCGAGGAACTCATACTTGACTGCCCTTTCAGCGGCCGTCCAGGTGAAGCCAAAGCTTTCGAAGGGATGGAAGGAGCTGCCGTAGGGCGGGAGGTTGAGGACCGCAGTCCCCGGCTGGCCGGTGGTGGTCCCGGTGACAGTGAAAGACCGCGCGGCGGAGAAGCTGCTCGACTGCAGCTGACTGTCCACCGCTTGTACCCGCCAGAAGTAGGTGCCGTTGGCCAGGCCGCTGATGCTGGCCTGGGTGGTGTTGGGGGTTGTGGAGTCCCTGAGGACGAAGCTCGTGAAGGCCGATGAGGAGCTGATTTGCCAGTTATAGCCGCCATTGAGGGAGGCGGGGTCGAGTACCTGGGTCCAAGAAATGGTGAACGGCGTAGTGACACTGGCGGCGTCCTCGGGGGAAAGCGGTGCCGGCGCTGCGGGCTCTGCAGGCGGCGGAGGAGTGGTGACCGTGCAGCCGGACAGGCGGGCGCTGGTGGCTGTCGTTGAGCCGTCATTGACATCCACGGTACAGTCGGCCGGTGCAGAGAAACCAGCTCGGTCAACTTTGAAGCGCCCGGCGCCGTCGCTCGTCGCCATCTGCACGCCGTCCACGGTGATCGGCCGGTTTGCGACGGCCCTGCCGTCGATCCGGAGCCTGTTGCCGCTGATTTCTGCCTTCGAGATGGAGACGGCCGCCTGGCTGATGCCCGGAGCCGCTATCACCATGAGCAGGCCAAGCACCACGCCCAGCATGGCAGCCACCCACCTGCGCCGTCTTTGGCTGCGGCCGATTGCGCGGATACCTGAAGCTGACATGTCCATCGCTATCTCCTCGTGGCGGGCAGGAGAGTTGCTTACTCCTGCCTTGACGTCAAGGTAAGCGAATGGATGCTGTAAAAATCCTGCCTTTTTCACCACCTCGGTACCGCGAACCGCTCATGATGGGCCGCCCTACCTCGTGAGCCCACCTAGACTGGAGGCAGCCGCGAGGAGCCCCAGAACAGCGTGGAAGGATGCGCATGGCAAGTGACCGAACGCATGTTGCCCTCTTTGACCGGGTGGTCCTGGTCTTCAATCCTGCCAAGGCAGGCATGCCCGACCGGATCGCGGAGCTGCAGCGGGATCTGGCCGCCGAACTGCCGGACCTGCAGATCGACCTGCTGCCAACGGAATTTGCGGGGCACGCCCGGGATCTTGCGCGCTCCGTAGCGGCGGGAGGGGCCCCGCTCATAATCTCGGTCAGCGGAGACGGCGGCTACAACGAGGTTGTCAACGGAGTGATGGACGTTCCCGCCAGCAGGGCGGTATGCGCTGTGCTCCCTGCGGGCAACGCCAACGATCACCACAGGAGCATGACGGCACGACCGCTGGCAGAGGCCATCCGTGAAGGCCGGGTCCAGCACATCGACCTGCTGCGCATAACGTTCGGCGGGGCCCATCGTGGCGAAGTCCGGTACGCCCACTCCTATATAGGGTTCGGGCTTACTCCGCTGATGGCGATCGGCATCGAAAAGGGCGGAAAAGGAAAAATCCTCGAACTCATCTCCGTTACCCGGACGCTCTCCCATCTGAAGCCCTTTGAGCTCGTCCGGGCCGACGGCGCCACCGCGCGGTTCGACAGCCTCATCCTGGCCAACATTTCACGGATGGCGAAGTATGGAACCGTGAGCGAGTCGAGTCACCCCAACGACGGCCGGTTCGAGGTGGTGACGCTGCCACACTCCGGGCGCTGGAAGATGGCGCTGATGACCCTTCGGGCCGTCACGCTTGGGCTGGGGCATCAGCCAAGCGTCAGCAGCTACGCCTTCACGACGCGGGACGCTGTTCCGTGCCAGATTGACGGCGAAGTCGTACACGTCCCCGCAGGCACCCATGTCCTCGTGGAAAGCGCCAGGGGCGCTCTCGCCACTATCTGACGGGATGCGCGGCCTGACGGGATGCGCGGCAGCGCGGGATGCGCAGCAGCACGGGATACTCGGCAGGACGGGAGTGGCATCCTGAGGCGGCGCCTATGGCTGCACTGAGTCGAAGAATTCGTAACCGGGGACCGGCTGCCCTGTCTCGGCCTCGCGGGATTTCATCCGGATGAAGTCCAGGTCCTGCTGGTTGAGCACGATTTCGCCGTGGGGATCTTCAGTGGGGGGTTCTTCCGTGGCGGCATTGATTTCTGCCGCCAATGTGCGCGGAAGAATCATGCAGCCGGGGTTGTCGATCAGCCACTGCTGCACGGTGGAGGGAAGCCGGTTCCAGTCGTCTTGAATGCGGGTGTCGGTCACTGTGTGCCTTTCATGGCGCGTTCTCACAACGTTCTTGAGGAAGTACTGACGGACCCGTAGAAACTCGGTGCCGTGCTCAGGAAGCCATACGGCTGCAGGAGAGTTTGGGGAACCTGATGTCCAGTAGCAATGTCCCCGCGACGTATTGCGAGTCTACGCCTGCAGGATGACCCATGTGCAGATGATCTGGACATATCTCAGGACCATCTGCACATGGGCGTCCAATGATGGACTGTCGGCCCGTGATGGACTGTCCGCCCGCGATCGCACCCAATAATCAGTACTGGCCGTCAGGGCAGGGGCGTGAGCGGGGCGTCGAAACCGTCCGTGGAGGTGCGCGGCGTGAGGCGGCTGCCGTCCGGCACGGGGAACGGGAAGCCGAGCACCGCGAGACGTCCCCGGACTTGGTTTTCGGCCTGGCAGTCCTTGATGCAGTCGGTCGGCGGGTTGGCTACTTCCACCGAATCCTCGCCGGTGACGAAGCCCATGCGCCCGCCGCTGGCGACGTCCCAGATGGACATGCCGCCGCAGTGGTCCCGGGTCTCCGGGAGGCCCAGGTTGTTGGAGAAGTCAGGGCCGCAGGCGGGCTGCGGGACCCGTTCGGCCACCTGGGCGCTGTCGCGCGCCACGAATGTGTCGGACACGTTGTTGCCGATGTTCACGCGCGGCCTTACCTGGACGCAGAACTGGTTGGGCGGACCGGTTTCAACGCTGGTGCATGCCGAACCAAGGAATTGCCCCAGCCTGGCGCGGAAATCGGCGTTGTCGAAGTAGAAGGCCTCGGCGGCCAGCCGGTGGACAATGCGGGTGGCGGTGGCATCGCCGCGCTCAGGTTCCATCTGGAAGATGCCGCCCTGGGCGCAGTCCTTCGCCTGGATCTTCATGGTCAGCCCGCCGGTCCCGTTCCTGAGGAGCACCACCTCCTCGTCCTTCACTTCGAGCGCGATCGCGCTGTTTAGGACCAGGCCGCGGTGGTCGGGGATTTTGCTCGCGAAGACGGGTGTTGCGCGGCCTCCGGTGATGTCCAGTTCATTGGCCGCGCCGGTGAAGGCGTAATTGTGGATGGCGAAGTTTGCCGGATCCACCTCGAACCTGACGTACTTGCCCTGGACCACGAAGCGGCTTCCCGGCGCCGTCACGGTGCCGTCGAATTCGCCGGACTGGCCCAGGACCTGGAACCCGCCGCCCACACATCCCTTTGAGGAAGCTGCCTGGGCAGGCCCGGTCACCGCGACGAAGCCCGCTGCAGAAGCTGCCAGTGCGGCGGCGGCCGCCGCTGATCGGAATTTCAAGCTTGGTTGTAACCTCTTGACGTTCATCGGATTCTCCTCGCGGCTGGCATCGCAAGAACTCCCTATTGAGTTTTCGTCCCGTCAACCGAGGCCAGATTAGGACTTTCGTTACCGGTTCGTAATGGCGGGATGCGTGTCCTGCACCAATCTTGGACAAGCCTTGGATCGTCGCTCACCGGATTTTTAACGGAAGGCGTTAGAAGCGCTGCCCGGACGGTGTGCTGTTCGGCAGGGCGGACAGGGCGGCTTCTGTGACCGGCTGGATGGCGGTCACGGTCGCGAAGCCGGCAGCCAGCAGTGCTGCGTCGCTGTCGGGGTGTGCCTCCTCCGTGGTGTCTGCGATGGCCAGGCGCACGTGGTGCTGTCCGCGTTCGGCAAGGGTGGTCTGGACGATGCCGAATTTAGCCAGTGTGGCGGCGCGGTACTCGGGCAGCTCCTCGCCGGCTGTGTTGGGCACGTTGAGGTTCAGCACAGTGCCGATCTCCTGTTCCATCAGGAACGGTATCAGTCCGGTAGCCAGCCGCGCGGCGGTATCCCAGTGGAACCGGGCCGGGTTGAGGCCGGTATCCAGGGATACGGCCATGCCGCGCCCGTCATTGACGCCCGCGGTCAGGGCCGCTCCGACAGTTCCCGAGTGCAGGATCGCGCGGCCCACATTGGCCCCGCGGTTAACCCCGGACAGCACCACATCCGGCGGCGGACCGAAGGCGCCGTGGGTGGCGATCATCGTGATGAAGGCAGGTGCGCCGTGGACGGCATAAGCGTCCACGCCGTCGAGGTCCTTCAGCTGGCGCCGTTCAACGGAAATCTTGCCGTCCTGCTCTGCGGCCGTAATCGATGAACTGCTGCCGCTGGCTTCGTTGGCCGGGGCTGCGACGACGACGCTCAGGCCGGCCTGTGCGGCAGCGGCCGCAAGGGCGAGCAGGCCGGGGGAGCCGATGCCGTCGTCGTTGGTTATCAGGACGCGCGTGGGGCTGTTCATGATTCGGTGATCTTTCGTGCCAGGTCATCGGGGCTCATCTGCTGTGCAGGCTCCTCGTCTACGGTCTCGTCCAATGGAACGATCCGCACGTGCCTGGCGAGTTGCCGGATGGCTTCTGCCTCTCCACTCCCCAGGCCGTGGCGGGTTACGTTTTGCGCGCCGGCGGCGGTTCCGAGAACGACGGCGTCGTGCACCGTCCCGCCGTCGGCAAGGACGGCGGTCACCCCGGCGGTGAGTGAGTCGCCGGCCCCGCTGGTGTCCACGGTCTGCAGTTCAGGCACATGGATTTCGCTGACGGCACCTTCGCTCAGCAGCAGTGAGGGCAGGTGGGCGCGGGTGACAATCACCGTGGCCGCACCTTCCCGTGCCAGCTGGTGCATGGCTTCGATGATGTCGTCGCGGTCTGTGCCGGAAGCCCGGCCGCTTTCCACAATCTCGTCGTCGGCCATTTTGATGACCGCCGGGTTGCCCGCGAGGACGGCGTTCAGCCGTTCCCCGGCGAGATCGGCGATGACGGTGCATCCGGCGGCGCCGAGGTCGGCCGCCAGCCTTCGGTACATGTCGGCAGGCACCGCATCCTCCCTGCCGGTGCCGCTGATGATCGCCGTGCCGGCCTCCATCCCGGCCTGGAGGGTCAGCCCGTAGAGTTCGTCCAGCTCGTGGCGCGTGAGCCGGTCTCCCGGCGATTCAGCCAGGATGCGGCGTTCACCGCCGCGTCGGTCATGCAGGTACGCCCCGCTGCTGCCTTGCCCGGCCACGGAAAGCACCCGGACCCCTTCGTCGGAGATGAGGTGCTGCACTACGCGCCCGGTTTCTCCGGAGAACACCCCGCACATCGTCACCGATGCACCCAGAGCCCTCAGCATCCGGGCTTGCCATACTCCCTGGCCGCCGGCGTGGATGTGGATGTCTGCGGTGCCGTCGATGTCCTCGACGGTTACTGTCAGGACGGGGGATGGCGCGAAGATCACTACGGAACCCATGCGCTGCCTTTCTCGTCATGCCCTGCGTTTCGGTCACCCTTCTTGCCCCGTACCAGGCCCGGTACGTCGAGCGACCCTCCCATGCTAAGCACACTTAGCACCTGCGTGAACAGCCCTGACCAGTGCTGCGGCTGAGTTTGGAGGCGGTAACTGTCGCTTCCCGTCGTCGGTGTCCGGTGGAAGGATGCAAGTATGAGTGAGCATAGGAGTGAGAACGCGCCTGACGATGGACTGCACCAGCATGCGCATGCAGCCCCCTCGACCCAACAGATGCGAACAGTAGGACAACGCCGCCGCGATGCTGAAGAGAAGCTTGAGCACCATCTCGAGGAAGCCCGGCACAAAAATGATCCGCCCCATGATGAGGGGACTGAAACCGACCCCAAGCCCTGACTGCGGAAGCCGTTGAACACCTCGATGAAACAGCCGGGACGCCGACGTTGGCCCGGCCGCGAGTACAGGATTGCGTGAATACATCGGCAGATGTACTTTTGTGGGCATGGAGAAGCTCACTCACGCCCCGGTGCTGGCCCGGTTCGGCTATGCAGTTTCGGATCCGACCCGCGCCCGGATTCTTTTGGCCCTGGCCGAAGCGCCGGCGTACCCGTCCGACCTTGCCGAGTCACTGGGGGTCTCACGCCAGAGCATCTCGAACCACCTGACGTGTCTGAGGGGGTGCGGCCTGGTTGTTGCGGCTCCGGACGGAAGACGGTCCCGGTACGAGTTGGCGGACGCCCGGCTGGGTCACGCAATCGGCGACCTGCTCGGAGTCGTGCTGGCAGTGGATCCAGCCTGCTGCGCTGCCGATGGGACGTGCCCGGCATGAGTGCGGTCCCTCTGGCGCCGGCGCCAGCCCGGCGCGCAGTGCTGACACGCCGTATCCGGCTCTTCGCTGCAGCCACCATTACCTACAACGTGATCGAGGCTGTTGTTGCCCTGTGGGCCGGCAGTATCGCGGATTCGTCGGCTCTGATCGGGTTTGGGCTTGATTCGGTCATCGAGGTGGCCTCGGCCTTGGCGTTGTCCTGGCAGTTCACGGCGGAGGATCGCGAACGCCGGGAGCACCTGACACTGAGGATCATCGCAGTCTCATTCTTTGCGCTGGCGGCCTTCGTCGCCGTCGACGCGATCCGTTCGCTCGCCGGGGCCGGAGAAGCCCGGCATTCAACCCCGGGGATCCTGATCGCAGCCCTGAGCCTGGCGATCATGCCCGTCCTGTCATGGCTGCAGCGCCGGGCGGGCCGTGAACTGGGGTCGAAAACAGCAGTTGCCGATTCGAAACAGACCCTGCTGTGCACATACCTGTCCGGAGTCCTGCTGGTCGGTCTCGTGCTGAACAGCACCCTGGGCTGGTGGTGGGCTGACGCCGGCGCCGCTCTCGTTATCGCCGGCATCGCCGTCCGCGAAGGCCTCAATGCCTGGCGCGGGGATGTTTGCTGCACCGTCCCGCTTTCGGCGGAAACCTCAAACACCTCCCGGCCAGGCGACCAGTGCTGCGCGGGCTGTGGCGGCGCGCCGGTCCCGACCGGGCACGCCGAACCTCAGCATCATGAATCCGACCCCCGGGGGATTCGGTAAATCGAAGGATGCTTCGTCGAGGACGAAGCCGCCGACGTCCTATGGCTGGGGGCTGACTGCCTCTAATGCGTTCACGCGGCCATTCGCCCAGTAGGTGCTGGTGCCGGAAATCTCGTCGGCGGTGGATTCGACCTTGTAGCGGATTGACCACGGCGAGGCGTCGGTGTCCTTGCTCCAAACGAGAGCGGCAGTGGCGGCGACGATAGGTGAGGACATCGAGGTGCCGTTGGCGACGTCATAGCTCAGCGACCTGTTGTTTGGCGCGGCCAAGTAGAAGTTGTGGTTTGGGAAGGTTGAGTAGACGTTGACACCTGGCGCTGCGATATCCACCCACGAGGCGCCGTAGGTCGAGAAGGATGCCTTCTTGTCGTTGTTGTCGGTTGCTGCGACGGCGATAACGTTCGGATAGGCGGCCGGGTAAATCTTGGTCTGATTACCGCCGTTGCCTGCTGCAGCAACCAGCACAGCACCTTTTTTCCATGCGTTGTTGACAGCAGTTTCAAGGGTGCGTGACGCCCGCGCTCCTACGCTCATATTGATGACCTTGGCACCACTGCTGACTGCCCAGTTGATCCCGTTTGCGACGGTCGATGACGAGCCAACCCCGCTGTCGTTGAGCACCTTGCCGGCCAGGATCGTGCAGTCCGGGCAGACGCCGGCAACACCTTCGAAATTGTTTTTGGCGGCAATAATACCGGCGACATGAGTGCCGTGACCGTAGTTATCTTCATTCGTTCCCGCGCTGCTGAAGTTGGCTCGTCCCACAACCTGTGGATTGATGTCGGGATGGTCGGTATCGACACCTGAATCGAGAACGGCAACCCTAATGCCATTACCTCTCGTGACGCCCCACGCTTCGACGGCGTCCACGTCGGCGTCTTTCGTGCCCGCGGCTATGGAAATGTCGCCCTTGGTGTTGGTGAATGCCTGGCCATCGTTCTGCAGCGCATACTGGCGCGGGAAATACGTGTCAGTCGTAGCGGCAGTAACCAGCTCGTCCGGCTCGGCGTACTCAATAGCCGGGTTCCGGCTCAGGGATTGGATAAGTTGTGATTCCTTACCGGCCGGCACTCTGACCAGGTGAGCCCCAGTGCTCCCGATGCCCGTGCCCTCACTAAGGCCATGCTGACGAAGGACACCGGCCGCGGCGCCACTGTCGCGGAACTTAACGATGATTTGGCCTTTGACCGATGAAGATGTGGCCGGCGCTGCGTTGCCAGTGGCTGCAAAGCTGAGAGCGCCAAGCCCCATAATTGCCGCAGTCAAACCGGCGACCATAACTTTTTTCATGCGGTTATCTTGCTACAACCTGCCTTTGCTAGGTAAGGTCCGTCCACCTATCAAGACGTAGGTTCACTCGGAGGGCCCGCAGGAGCCTCTGCGCCCTTGGGCAGCGTCACGGTGAAGGTGCTGCCCAGGTTTGGCCTGCTGTTCGCAGTGACGGTACCGCCGTGGTTTTCCACGATGCGCTTTACAATTCCCAAGCCCAGCCCCACGCCCGGTATTGAGGATTCACGGACACTGTTGGATCGAAAATACCTCGTGAAGATTTTCGGGAGGTCTTCCTCTGCAATTCCGATTCCGGTGTCGGTGAGGGAAAAAGAAACCGCATCGCCCGTCTCCCACGCCCTGATCGTAACTGTGTCGCCGGGCCGGGAGTACTTGATCGCATTCGAGAGCAGGTTGTCCAGGACCTGGGTGACCCGTCCGGGATCTGCCGTCAGCCACAGGGACCGGGTTGCCTCGTTCACGATGTTCACACCGCGGCTCTCCGCGCGGGGCCCGGCGGAAGCAACGCACATTCCTACCAGGTCCTTGAGGTCCATTCTTTGCGGGTGAACGCCCATGGAGTCGGATGAAACCGAGAGGAGATCTGAAACCAGGTTAAGGAGCTTCTCAGCATTGCTCTGGGCTATTCGCAGAAACGATTCGTGCTGGCCAGCATGGTCTTCAGGCGCGTCCAGCACCATATCAAGATACCCGAGGATCGACATCAGCGGACTCCGGAATTCATGCGAAATATTTGCCACGAAGTCGTCTTTTATTGCCAGGGCGTTCACCAATTCAGTGACATCGCTGAAAGCGAGGACAGACCCCGCAAACTTGCCGTCCTTATCCGTCATGGGTGTCGCCGTTGAAGAAAGCACCCGCTGGTTTGTAGGGCTTCCGAGGCGGATAAGGTAGTCCGAAAAAGACTGGCCTTGGGCCGCACGTGCCACCGGGCGGTGCTCTGCCGGCAGGGGAGTGGTGCCGTCGCTGGCCAGGATGTTCAGCTCCTGCTCTGCGGAGGCAGGATTTCCTGGCGGCGCGGCGAGCGAGCGGTTTCGGCGGTGCTGCTGGTTCATGAGGATGTCCTTACCGCTTGCGTCCACGGCGTGGACTCCGACGCCGACAGTGTCCAGCATCGTGTCCAGCAGGCGCTGCCGCTCCAGGCTTTCCTGATACGCCATGCGGAGTTCGGCATCCTTGAGCTTCAGCTTTGCATCCTGGCTGGCAATGCTGCTCACCAGGATGTGCACCGCCAGCCCAATCACCGTCATGATCGCGGGAAGCAGGAACGGGCGGGCGGCATCCAACGGTGCGGCAGAAGGCCCTGCAAACAGCGGTACCACCACTACGAGGGCCGTTGCTGCGAAGCTTAAGGCTACACCCATCCTCCCGAGACGCGCTGCCAGCCAAATAACGGGGAAAACCAGCAGCAGGCCGAGACTTGTGAAGACCTCAACGGTCGCCTCACGCGCCAGTGCGACGGCTACGAAGTCCAGCAGCGGGACCGCCGCAAAGCTGTTCGCCGGTAGCCGGTTCCAAGGCAGCACGATGCACAGGGCAGTGAGCCCCAGGCACAGAAGGACCGAGAGCTGGAAGACGGGGTTTGCTAGGGTGGCCGGGCTGACAACAGCCAATATGACAGTCACGATCAGCAGCGAAAAAGTGAGCGGCAGTTGGCTGACCAACATGCTCCGCCGCTGGGTCACGTCACTGAAGAACCTGTCTTTGACCTGATGAGCCAGGTCCCCGGACCTCAGCCCGGGCATGCTGTCGCGCACGGTGGTAGTTGTCTGCACTGTTTCCCCCAGCTTTTGACTGATCGATGCGGCTCTAAGAGCCGTACCCAAAAAATCGGCAATCAAAGCCCAGTTTACTTACCAATACAATTGGGAACGGTTCTGTAACTGGGGAGAAAGAACAGGGGGTTTCACATGGAACGGTCTCGGGTTGCGGTGATTATCGAGGACGAAGAACATGTCCGGGATCTCATCGCTGTGGTATTTAAGCAAGCTGGCTTTGTGACTCATACTGCTCCAGACGGGGAAACCGGGGTCGAATTGGTCCGGCAACACGATCCGATGGTTGTCACGATGGACATAGAAATGGCCGACATTGACGGATTTGAGGCAGCTCGCCGCATCCGTCTCTTTAGTGACAGCTATGTCATCATGCTGACAGGGCGTGACGATGAGGCGGATGCCATGATGGGCCTGGACAATGGAGCGGACGACTACATCATCAAGCCGTTCCGACCCCGGGAGGCGCGTTCCCGCATCAACGCCCTGCTGCGGCGGCCCCGTTGGCAGGGAGGCCCGGAGTCTGCCGGGTCCCCTCGAGCCGGGGCCCGTGACAGCAGGCGCCGGTCAGCCGAGCGGCTCGAGCACAACGGGCTCGTACTGAATGTGCGCACGCGGAAGGTCGAGGCGGACGGCGTCGAGCTTGAACTGAACGGGCCAGAGTTCGACCTCCTTCACACACTCATGGAGAGCACCTGGGTCCACCGCACCAACGCGGATTTAGCCCAGAAACTCCGTGCAGCCCACTACGAGACCGGTGAGCCGATCAGCCGCCGGGAAGAACGGGCCATCGATTTCCTTGTGACGAGCCTCCGGGAAAAGCTGGGGGATACGGAGCGGCCTCCGCGCTGGCTCAAGGCTGAGCCGGGTGGCTACTCGCTGGTGGTCTGAACGGCAGTAGACACTGAACGGCAGCAAACAACAACGACGGCAGATAAGAACGACGGCGGGTGGCAGTTGCGCGGCGGCGCACACCGCCGGCACTTCCAGAGGCGGATCAGTTGACGGTGGACGAGCGTCGGAGTGCCGCAGCGAGGACGGTTCTATTTTTAGGCAGCTGGGTTTTAGGCAGCCGTGAAGTGTGCCCAGTCGGGGAAAGGATCCACGGGCTCTGGATTTCCCGGCAGAAGATCCCTAGGCAGGAGATCCACCGGCGGTGGCGGGTCAAGGCCCTCGAGATTGTCCGGCTCGGGGACCTGGGGCCAACCGCCGTTGTCCGGCCAGGCACTTCTGTCCGGTTCGAGGGCCTGGGGCCAGCCGGGATCGTCCGGCCAGGGCGGGCTGCCCGGTTCCTCAATGTCGAGCCAGCCGGGGTAAACCGGATCCTCAATGCTGTCTGGTGCTACGGGGTTGTCCGGCCGGAGCGGGTCGGGCCAGAGGGCGTCTGGCCAGTGGGGTGGTTCCCGGTCCTGTTGTTCGCAGGGGTAATAGCGTCCTGCCGGTGAGATCCAGCCGGGCGGGCTGTCCCGGGCCGCGTTGAGCGGCCGCCAGGCTGAGCTGTGTTTGAGGCGGTGGTGGCGTGGGCATGCCTGGCCGAGGTTGCTGACACCCGTGCCGCCGCCGTTGGACCAGGCCAGGACATGGTCCGCTTCGTTATCGAGGGAGTGGTTGTTGCACCCGGGAAAGGAACACCGCGCGTCCCGGAGCCGCAGCCATTGCCGCATCGGGGTCGTGAGCCGGTAGCCGGTGCGCCCGATTTCCAGCGGCGCCCCGTCCCTGGGATCGGTCAGCACCCGCAGGAACGACGTGGCCCCTTCGGCGGTCAGCTTCCGGGCCATCGACGCCGGGACCGGCCCGTAGCCGTCCAGCACGGCCGGTTCCTCACCGGCGCCCAGCAGTGAGAGCACCGGAACCGTGACCAGGACCTGGGCTTTGGGTGCGGGGATTCCGTCGGCGGTGCCTGCCAGGAGCCAGCCGGCGGCGAGGTCCGCGCGCAGCTGTGCCAGCGTCCGCGGCTCCTTCGGGCCCTGCAGGCCGCGTGCTGCTGCGCTGGTCCGGTTCCAGATCCCGGCCGCGGTGTCCGCGGGCAGGTACGCCGACAGCCACGCCATCCCGTCCCGGTCCGGGAGGTACTCCACCCGGCGGTCCCTGGCGGTCCGGCGGTGGCGGGTTTCGATGCTCACCGGATGATGCCGCTCCCGCCAGGCACGCGCCCTGGCCCGGAACCTGCCCGGCACCACATCCCCCGCCAGGCAACCCCGCCCACCCACCGGCGCGTCCGGCGCGTCCGGCGCGGAGGGGCCCGGGAAATAGGGCTCCAGGAAATGGGCTTCCAGGGCCGCCGCGGCCACCGGGTCCAGGTTGGCTGTTTCATCACACAGAATCCGCGCGTGCTGCCACGAAATGCTCCCGGCGCCCAGCGCGGCCAGCGTCAACGGCAACCCCCTCACCAAGGTCCGGGCCTCACCCAGCAGCGCATCGGCGCTGCGTTCACTCACCGTCAAAGCACAGGCAACCTCGGCCCTCACCGCCATCTCCCGAGCCCTGCACTCCTGCGCCGAACCGGCCCCTACGGCCAGCGCCTCGGCAGCGGCTGCGTACCCGTCCGTGAAATGAACCTTCAATGCGGCCATCCGTGCTTCCACCCCGGCCAGCCCCGCCAACCCGTCCAAACACGCATCCGCCAGGCTCCGCAAAGGATCCCGAGACGTAAGAGGGTCAGGATCAGCCGAAGCAGCCTCCCCGGCCGAACCGTCCGCGGCGGCATCACCGACGCCGACGCCGACGCCGACGCCGACGCTGGTGCTGGTGCTGGCGCTGGCGCTGGCGGCAAAACCGCCGCGGCGGACAACATCAGCCAACGCAGCCAAGGATGCCGCGATGTCCTCCAACGTCCCCGCAACTGCCGCCTTATCCATACCCCCAGCATGGGGGCACCCAGTGACAAAAAGCCGCCGAGGAATCCGACGGTCTTCTTGGTTTACACCAAAAGGGTGAACCGGACTTCCACCTCTTCGCCTGGAACCTTCGTCCCAGGAACTCCCAGACAGAAGCAGCAGCATATTTCTGATCGGAGCACAGGAAGACGGGAAGGATGCGCGATAAAGAGAATTCGGCAAAATCTTGCAGGTTCACTGTAGAACGGGCAGTGTAGGAAGCGGCAACCGCAAAATCAGTAACATATTTCAGAAACAGGGCGGGATAAGATTCAGGACGGGCCGTTGGACGATATCAAAAGCATTGGGGTGAGCATCCGACGTGCCCGCAAAGCCGCCGGCATCACGCAGGAGACACTGGCGGACCTGATCGCCACCTCCACCCGGACCGTCCATGCCATCGAGACGGGGACAGGTAATCCCTCGCTACAGACGGTCGCCGCAGCCGCCAACGCCGTCGGACTGCATCTCAGGGCGACCGATGACTGAGGAACTGCAGCGCCTGAAGTTTGTGCGCAGCGCGGACGTCTACAAAGCTGGTGTGCTGGCCGGGCATCTGGACCGCACGGACCGCGGCAGCGTGGCCTTCTCCTACGCGCCCAACTATCTGGCTTCCGGAGCCGGCCCGGTCGCCACCACTCTGCCGCTTTCACAGGAACCTGTTGAGGCTCCGAGCGGCGCGTTGCCGGCCTTTTTCAGTGGCCTCCTGCCCGAAGGCCACCGCCTGACCGTGCTCAAAAATGCTGTCAAGACCAGCTTGGCCGACGAACTGAGCCTGCTGCTGGCCATCGGAGCCGATGTTCCCGGCGATGTTCAGGTGGTGCCCGCGGGGGAGCCGCCCGTGGAGCCGCAACCCCTGGCCGATACTTCCAGGCCTGAGGAGCTTGACTTCGCTGCCCTTGCCGACGCTGTGGACCTGCACGGGCTGCCGGGCGTGCAGAACAAGGCCAGCGCCTCGATGCTGACCACCCCGCTTGCGGTGGCTGGCCGCCGGTACCTGCTCAAGCTGGACCCGCCGCTCCACCCGCACCTGGTGGTGAACGAGGCTGCGCACCTGACGGCGGCAAAGGGGCTGAGAATCCCCGTGGCGGCCCACCGCGTTGTCACCGACCGGAACGGGCTGCCCGGGCTGCTCGTCGAACGCTTTGACCGGCTCCAGGAATGCGCGGCTGGCAAGAATGTGCCGCTGCGGCTGCCGCTGGAGGATGCCGCGCAGGTCCTTAACCTGCCGCCGGCGTCCAAGTATGCCGTCAGCTCCGAGGAGGCGGTGCTCGCGCTGGCCGGGCTGTGCAAGGCCAAACCGGTCGCCGTCCGGAATCTCTATCTGCAGTTTGTTTTCGCCTGGCTTACCGGCAACGGTGATCTGCACGCGAAGAATATTGCAGTCCTGGCCAGCCGGCATGGCGGCTGGGCGGTGGCGCCCGTCTACGACATCCCCTGCACCTTGCCCTACGGTGATGACACCATGGCTCTCACCGTCGCCGGCAAGGTCAAGGGGCTCAAAGCAAAGCACTGGCAGGAATTCGCCGCTGCCATCGGGCTTCCTCCCAAGGCGGCGGCGGCCGCGAACATACTCGCCCTTAGGACGGCCATGTCCATCGACCTGGGGGACCTACCGTTCACCGGCTCACCCCTGAAGGGAGCACTGCGCGAGTTGCGGTTCCGGCGGGCAGAGATGACGCCCTGACGGCTGCCCTGATAGAAGCCCGCGCCCTATTTCCAAATCCCCGGAGGGCATAAGCTCCACCCATGGCTTCAGTCATCGTGTGCAGCGCTCCCCATGACGGTCACGTTTCACCGATGCTGGGAGTGGCGCGGCGGCTAATCGCCCGCGGGCACCGGGTCCGCTTCCTGACCGGACCAAAGTACGCAGACGCCGTCCGGTCCGCCGGGGCCGAGTTCCTGCCGCTCGGGCCAGGGGCGGACGAGCCGCCGAAGTCCACTGACGCCACCGGCTTGCAGGCAATCCGCGACGGCGTCCGGCTGCTGGTCATCAACCCTGCCCGGGGCCAGTACGAGCCGCTGATGGCGGCGGTCAAGGCTGAGCCGACGGACGCCGTGCTGGCCGAGATCAGCTTCATGGCGGCATCCATCCTTTCCCGGCAGCCCCGGGAGAACCGGCCGCCGGTGGTCGCCTGTGGAATCCTGCCGCTGACCCTCTCCAGCCGGGACTGCGCACCCTTCGGGTTGGGGCTGAACCCGGGCAAGGGGCCGATGTCGCGGCTGCGCAACAGGGCTTTGAACTGGTTCGTGGCCAACGTGGCCCTCAAGGACACGCAGCGGCAGGTGAACGAGAAGATGCGCGAGCTCGGGGGAGTGGAACCCGACGGTTCATTCTTCCTGGACTGGGCGCGCACGGCTGATCTCTTCGCCCAGTTCACCGTGGAGGAGTTCGAGTATCCGCGCTCGGACGCGCCGGACAACCTGCGCTTTTTCGGGCCGATGGCCCGGCACGGAGTCTTGGGAGGCGCGAAGCCGGACTGGTGGGGCGACCTGGACGGCGCGCGGCCGGTCGTCTACGTGACGCAGGGAACCGTCTCGAATGAGGACTTCACGGCCCTGGTAGGCCCGACGCTCGAAGGGCTTTCCGGGGAGGACGTCACCGTGGTGGTCAATACCGGCCGCCGCCCTCTGGCTGCGCTTCCCCCGCTCCCGGCCAATGCCCGCGCCGCGGAATTCCTCCCGGATGCGGAGCTCCTGCCGAAGGTCGCCGTTTACATCACGAACGGCGGTTACGGCGGCCTCCATTACGCGATGGAAAACGGCGTGCCGATCGTGGTTGCCGGGGACACCGAGGACAAGCCGGAGGGTGCAGCCCGGGTGGCATGGGCCGGTGCGGGCATCAACCTCAAGACGGGCCGGCCGAAGCCGGAGGCCATCCGGGATGCGGTGCGGAAAGTATTGAGCGACGGCCGCTACCGGACGGCGAGCCAGCAGATCGGGGCGGCGATTGCCGCTTCCCCAGGTGTGGACGGGCTCATCGATGAGCTGGAAGAGATGCTGCGGGAGGACCCGCTGACCTCGCGATAGGTTACACCAGCACCAGCCACACGCCCAGCGCCCCCAGGACAACACACGTGCCCGCCGTCCAGAAGACCGCTGCAATGTCCGGCGCCAGCTGTTCCGCCTTGATTCCGGCAGCACTGCGCCGGTAGCGGCGCCGCTGCGTGAAGTAGATGGCGCTTCCCGCGGTGACGGTGAGGCCGAACAGCGTCAGGACGAACAGGCCCTGCTCGGGAAGCCACCTCAGGCAAATGGCACTGGCGGCGATCAGCGTCATCACCGTTCTGCCCCACGCGAGTGCGGTGCGCTCCGGCTGCAGCCCGGGATCGCCATGGAGGGCAGCTACGCCTGGCAGGGGAGTGTCATCCGGAAGAGGGGCGGAGCCCGCCTTTTCGTCCACTTTGTCAGGCCAGGACGACGACGGCGATCACCGCGGCGGCCACGACGGCGCAGCCGGCGGCGAGCAAGGGGGCGATCAGCGGCAGCGGCAGCGGCTGCTTAGTGCGCAGGCTGCCTTCCACCCGCAGCCAGCGCACGGCTGAGCCGGCGCTGAGCAGCATGCCCAGCAACAGGAGCACGACTGCCAGGCCGCGGCGGACGGGTTCAGGGAACACGTCGGAGGTGAAGGCCTCCACCGCAATGCCGCCGGCGAGGAGTGCCAGGGAAGTGCGGATCCACGCCAGGAACGTCCGCTCGTTGGCAAGGGTGAACCGCGGGTCCGGCTCGGTGCCGCCGGGCAGCAGCTTTTCGGCAATGCGGCTTCGGCGGGGCGTGGGGTCATCGGGAGAGGCTGTGGGCACGGTGACAGTCTAGCTACCGCAATTGATTGGCATCCCAGAGCGGCGAACTACTGTGCAGAGAAACGCAGACTGCGCCCGTCGTGCTTGCCGGCCTTCATCACTCCACATGACCTTCCGAGCGCTGACGTGAATGGTGTGCCCTTGTCGTCTCTTTTCGACCAGGCTCGGAACCTTAGAGAAGCCTGCGTAAACCTCGGGAAGTTCTTGAGGTTGTTTCGCGAGAATCGTGACGAGCCGTGCAGCAGAGTTGCGGCCATTCAGGGGGGATGCAGTGGGCGACGATCAGAGCTTGCCGGTACTGGACAGCACCGCACTCAGGGCCTTGGAAGATGAAGCTGGTCAGGGCGTGTCGCGGAGGTTCGTCGAAGAGTACCTGCTCATGCTGCCCGCCCGCGCGGCCCGGGTTCTCAAAGGCTTAGCCGGGGAGGACCCAGAGCCGGCCACTCGAGCTCTAATGAGCCTGAGAGTCACCTCGGCAATGGTTGGTGCCCTGCGCCTGGAATGGTTTTGCGCTGATCTGGAACGGGCACTCGAAGGCGGACAAAGCCCAGGCGCGGTCTCCGTGAAGACGGCGCTGTTTGCCAATATTCGGCTCGTTGTCCATGCAGCAGCCCTGCAAGACTACTTTCCCGCCCATCCCAACACTCGGGCTCAGCTAAGCGGCCGGCCCGGCGGCATGAGGGACGCGGGTGCTAGAGCCTAAGGTGAGCCAAACCGGCGAAGGCTTCTGCATCTGTTGCAAGGGATAGCACCAAGGTGCCGCTGGGACTTCCTGTCACGCTAAAGTCCGGCTGCTCCCGGCCATGCAAGCCCGCAATGGCTGAACCGGACCACAGGGGGGATACAGAATTCCCTTCAAAGAACATTAGTTTGCGTAGGAGATTAAGGTGCCGGATTCATGCAAGAGGTGTCTGTCCTTTGTGGGCAGTCATTTGCTGATGAGTGTCTTAGCCGTTCAGGTGGCATTCGCCGTGGTGATCCTGACCTTGTTGGGGTCAGGACATCTCGTCCCGCTGCATTCTCCTGAACTGCGGGGACTTCTGGGTTCCGCCGCCGGATTCCTAACCCTTGTGGCGTTTCACGCTGCCTGGCGCGACAGGAAGGCCCGGCTTGGCGATCGGTCCAGGGTCCGCCGATTGAGGCATCTTATCGACGGGGTGTTGCACCCCCGCCAGGAATGGTGGTGGGCTACCGACGACCTCGGAACGTTCACATTCTCCAGCAGTACGTCTCTAGATCTCTTTGGGTATGCTCCCTCTGAACTTGAAGGGCAGCCGGCCAGCATGGTGATGGATCTGGACGATCTGGCCAAGGCGCGCCACTCCGTCGCCGCTGCTCTGGCATCTGATGGTTCACGCTGGGATGGGGTCATAGTCAGGTGCCGGCACCGCGACGGGACCCTCGTGTGGATGGAGGTATCCGGTCATGCCCGCCCCGCCGTTCACGGGATAAGCAACGGGTTCGAAGGTGCCTGTCGGCCGCTGCGTCCGCAGACTGCCAGGGTTTTGGCCGTTAAGCGCAGCAGGGAGAGGATCGAGGAGCTGCTGCGGGAAAGGACGCTCCTTACGGCGTTCCAACCCATTCACGAACTTGCTACCGGGGCGGTCGTCGGAGTGGAGGCCTTGGCTCGATTCCCCGACAACGACGGCAGCCCGAAGCGCTGGTTCTCCGAGGCTGCGACCGTTGGTTTGACGGCTGAGCTTGAGTTCGCAGCCCTTGAATCAGCACTCACGGCCGCCACCGGGCTGCCGTCCCGCCTGTATGTGGCACTTAATATCTCACCGGAAACCTGCTTGGACCCACGCCTGCCTGAGTTTCTGGCCACATCGCCTATCGCTCCGGACCGGCTGGTGCTTGAACTGACCGAAAACCTGGCCGTCGCCACATACGCCCCACTTGTCGACGCCCTGGCCCCCCTCCGCAGCCGCGGCCTGAGGATTGCAGTGGATGATGCAGGTGCCGGTTTCGCCTCCATGCGCCATGTCCTCCATCTACAGCCCGACATCATCAAACTCGACCGGAGCCTCATCGCCGGAATCGACCACGCTCCCGGCCAGCGCGCCCTCGGCGCAGCCATGGTGGAATTCGCCCAACAGATCGGGGCGCAGCTCGTTGCTGAAGGCATTGAGAGCGAAGATGAGCTGAATGAAGTGACAAAACTAAGGATGTACGCCGGTCAAGGCTACCTTCTGGAACGACCCACGGCGGACCCCCGGAAGTGGGCAACCTGGGAAGCTGGGCAAGGACAAATTGCGGCCTGATGCGCGTCCCTGAAGCAGAAAGTAGCCGCAACCCGCCGCTTCAGAGCCCCGGTTCTGAACAAGCACCTCCCCGAGCCCCGGTGGCCGCCCTGCTCAAGGAACTACTAACGTCGGCCAGCTGTCACTTGACATAAACGTGTCACCTCGGGGGTGGGCCTTGTGGATCAAGAGGGCCAGACAGTCCGCGTGACCAGTCGGTGGTCCTTTTTACTGCTGAATTTCTTATCTTGCACTTGCTATTCATAATCCGTGCACAAGGGGCGGGCCGATGCTTGCGCTCTTGCATGATCGTCACCGTGGCCCCTAGCAGGATTTGGTTGACCTTCCCGCGCACTGAATCCGCCAAGCGCTGCTCATCTCGCGTGCCAGTCGTGCTTGACGGCTTTCGCCGCTTCCGCATATCCTGAACGAACGGTCGGTAAATAATTTCCGAGTACGGACGTGAATGCATAGGAGCAACCATGGCAGCGCAGAATCTGCAGTCAGTGCCTGACCAGCCGGCAGTCCCGGGAAGGAACGAAGCTGACGAACAGGCGCGGCAGCAGGCCCAGCTGGAGGCCGAAGGCCAGGCATACTTCGACAAGGTCATGGCCGAGGACTCCCGCATCGAGCCGCGTGACTGGATGCCTGCCGCTTACCGTAAGACGCTGCTGCGCCAGATCTCGCAGCACGCGCACTCGGAAATCATCGGCATGCAGCCGGAAGCCAACTGGATCTCCCGCGCCCCTAGCCTGAAGCGCAAGGCCATCCTGATGGCCAAGGTCCAGGACGAGGCCGGCCACGGTCTCTACCTCTACTCCGCCGCCGAGACGCTGGGCCAGTCCCGCGACAGGATGATGGACGACCTCATCGCCGGCAAGGCCCGCTACTCCTCAATCTTCAACTACCCCGCCCTGACCTGGGCGGACATGGGGGCGATCGGCTGGCTCGTGGACGGTGCCGCCATCTGCAACCAGGTGCCGCTGTGCCGCGCGTCCTACGGGCCGTACGGCCGGGCCATGGTCCGCATCTGCAAGGAAGAGTCCTTCCACCAGCGCCAGGGCTTCGAGATCCTGCTGGAACTCTCCAACGGTACCCCGGAGCAGAAGCAGATGGCCCAGGACGCCGTGAACCGCTGGTACGCCCCGGCCCTGATGATGTTCGGCCCGCCGGACGATGACTCACCCAACTCCAAGCAGTCCATGGCATGGAACATCAAGCGCTTCAGCAATGACGAGCTGCGCAGCCGCTTCGTCGGCATGATGGTGGAGCAGGTCAGGGTCCTGGGCCTGACCCTTCCGGACAGCGAAGTCCGCTTCAACGAAGAGACCAAGAAGTGGGAGCACGGCCCGCTGGACTGGGAAGAATTCAAGGAAGTCCTCGCCGGCCGCGGCCCCTGCAACGCGCAGCGGCTGGAACGCCGCCGGGAAGCGCACGACGACGGCGCCTGGGTCCGTGAGGCAGCGGCTGCTTACGCAGCAAAACAGCTAGCCAAGCAGGTTAACAAGCAGAAGGAATACGCAGCATGAGCCCCCACGGCAATCCGGAAGTACCGGCCAGCTCCGCCGGAGCAGTAGAAAGCTCAGCTGCCCAGGTTCCGGCAGGTCCGGAAACCACAAAACTTACCAGTGAGCCTGCCGACACCAAGAGCTCAAACGGCAGTGAGGAAATCTCCGTCCTGACGAGCTCGGCTGCAGAGGTTCCGGTGTCGACAAGTTCCGCCAGCGGTTACCCGGTTACGGGAGGCTCAACCAGTGAGGCAGCCTCGCTGCACCGCAGCGTCTGGCCGCTGTGGGAGGTTTTTGTCCGGTCCAGCCGTGGTCTCTCCCACGTCCACGCCGGCAGCCTGCATGCACCTGACGCCGCCATGGCCCTGCGCAACGCCCGCGACCTCTACACGCGCCGTAACGAGGGCGTGTCCATCTGGGTGGTCCCGGCCGACGCCATTGCCGCCAGCGACCCCGACGCCAAGGGCTCCTTCTTCGAGTCCCCGCAGGGCAAGGACTACCGCCACGCCACCTACTACACCAAGAGCGAAGGAGTGAAGCACCTGTGAGTTCTGAAAGCGTGACCACTCCCGAAACCCACGCGGATACCCACACGGAAGGGCATGGCGGCCACGGCGAGATCTCCGTCGGCGTCGCCGGCAGCGGCGACTCCTCCGCCAGCGCCACCCGTATCACGCCCGGCAACGCGCTCCGCCCCGAGGACATCGCCCTCGAGGTCCGCACCGGCCTGGCCAAGCCCACCGAGGACGTGGCCGAGTACGCGCTGCGCCTGGGCGACGACGCCCTGATCCTCGCCCAGCGCTTGGGCCACTGGATCTCCCGCGCCCCCGAGCTGGAGGAGGACGTGGCCCTGGGCAACATTGCCCTCGACCAGCTGGGCCACGCACGCTCCTTCCTTAGCTACGCCGGGGGAGCCCTGTCGAACGAAAACGGCACGGACAAGAGCGAGGACGACCTCGCCTACTTCCGGCGGGAGCACGAGTTCCGCTCCGCGCACCTGTTCGAGCAGCCCAACGGCGACTTCGCCGTCACCATCGCCCGCCAGTTCGTGGTGAGCTACTACCAGTTCGAGCTGTACCGCCGGCTGACGCAGTCCGCCGACGCCACCATCGCCGCGATCTGCGCCAAGGCTGTGAAGGAAGTGGACTACCACCGCGATCACAGCGCGCAGTGGATACTGCGCCTGGGGCAGGGCACCGAGGAGTCCCGCCGCCGCATGATCCACGGCCTGCGGCTGATCTGGCCGTACGTGCAGGAGCTGTTCGTGGACGATGAGCTAACACACCGCCTGACTGAAGCCGGTGCCGCCGTCGAACCTTCCAGCCTGCGCGCGGACTTCGACCGCCTCACCGGCGAGGTCCTCGCCGAAGCGGAGCTCGAGGTTCCCGAGGTGCCGGCTGCGCCGGGCGGCGGCCGCCAAGGCCGGCACTCCGAACACCTGGGCTACATCCTCGCCGAGATGCAGGTACTGGCCCGCGAGCATCCCGGAGCAAGCTGGTGACAGCGGCCATGTACGTATCGGATTTCGAGACCAAGACCGGGGCCACTAGGGAACAAGAGGCCCGGCAGAAGGCCTGGGACATCGCGGCCACGGTCTGTGACCCGGAGATCCCCGTGCTCACCATCGAGGACCTCGGCATCCTGCGCGAAGTAAGGCTGTTTGACGACGGCGGGCCGGTGCCCGCTGTCCAGGTCACCATCACGCCGACGTACTCGGGCTGCCCCGCGATGGACGCCATCCGCGACGACCTCAAGGCCGCCTTCCACAAGGAGGGCTACCCGAGCGTGCACGTGGAGCTGGTGCTCTCGCCGGCGTGGACCACGGACTGGATGACGGAGTCCGGCAAGGCCAAGCTGCGGGAGTACGGCATCGCCCCGCCGAGCGGCAGGGCCGCAGCAGGGGGACACTCCGGACCCGTCCGGCTGAGCCTGGCCGTGAAGTGCCCGCAGTGCTCGTCGCTGAACACCAAGGAACTCACCCGCTTCGGTTCCACCTCCTGCAAGGCGCTGTACGTGTGCCAGGACTGCAAGGAACCGTTCGACTACTTCAAAGTCCTGTAAGGAAACTCCCATGCCTGTTGTCCGCCAGACTGCCGCCGAAACGGCGGAGGCCACCGGCCGCCGTCGTCCGTCCTTCCACACCCTCACCGTCAAGGAGGTGCGTCGGCTCACGGAGGACGCCATCGAGGTGACGTTCCATGTGCCGGCCGAGCTGGCCGGGCACTTCGACTACCTGCCGGGCCAGTACGTGGCGCTGCGCACCACACTGCCGGATGAGACCGGCGAGCCGAAGGAGATCCGCCGCAGCTACTCGATCTGTGCGGAGCCGCGCAGCTTCGCGGACGGCAGCAGCGAGATCCGGGTGGCCATCAAGAAGGACCTGGGCGGGCTGTTCTCCACATGGGCGAACGCCGAGCTGAAGGCAGGGGACACCCTGGAGGTCATGAGCCCGATGGGCGCATTCGTGTCCAAGCACGGCCGGGACGGGCTGGCTGTGGAGCAAAACGTGATGAACTCCATGAATCATCCCGAGGAGTTGGCCGGGCAGCCGGGCAACTTCGTCGCGATCGCGGCGGGCTCGGGCATCACCCCGGTGATTGCGATCGCCCGCACACTGTTGGCGGCGAACACGGAGACACGGTTCGATCTGATCTATGCCAACAAGGCCGCCATGGACGTGATGTTCCTAGAGGAGCTCGCGGACCTGAAGGACAAGTACCCGCAGCGGCTGGCGCTGCACCACGTGCTGTCCCGTGAGCAGCGGATCGCGCCGCTGCTGAGCGGCAGGATCGACGCCGAGAAGCTGCAGAAGCTGCTGGGCACCGCCATCCATGCTGAGGATGTGGACGAGTGGTTCCTGTGCGGGCCGTTCGAGCTGGTGCAGCTGTGCCGGGACACCCTGGCCGAGCGCGGCGTGAAGCCCGAGCACATCCGCTTTGAGCTGTTCACCTCCGGCAAGCCGGACCGGCCCGAGGGCAACGCCGGCCGTCCCGTGGTGGAGGACGAGTCCAAGGAGACGTACAAGATTACGTTCAAGCTGGACGGCCTGCAGGGCGACGTCACCAGCCCCACGCACGCGCGCGAGTCCATCCTCAACGCGGCGCTGCGGGTCCGCCCGGACGTGCCGTTCGCGTGCGCCGGGGGAGTGTGCGGCACCTGCCGCGCCAAGGTGGTCACCGGCACCGTGACCATGGACGAAAACTACGCGCTGGAGCAGGATGAACTGGACAAGGGCTACGTGCTGACCTGCCAGTCGCACCCCACCAGCAAGGAAGTCACGGTCGACTTCGACGTCTAACGCTGGCCCAGCTGGTTGAACCTGCCGTATCCCGAAAGAAGGAACCAATGATCTCCCTTACCATCGCCGCCGGCGTCGCCGAGGTCGTGCTGAACGCCCCGCACAAGCTGAACTCGCTGGACGAGGAGGCGCTGGCGGATTTGTCCCAGGCGTACGACGACGCTGCTGCCGCCGCCTCGCGCGGTGAGGTGCGGGCGCTGTTGCTTCGGGGAGAGGGCCGCGCCTTCTGCGCGGGCCGGGACATCGCGGGCGTGACCCCGGAGAGCGACGACGCCGAGGCGTACCTGGGCGGGCTGGTGCAGCCGCTGCTGCAGAAGATGGCTGCCTTCCCGGCGCCGACGTTCGCCGCCGCTCAGGGAGCGTGCCTGGGCGTGGGGCTGGGGTTGCTGCTTGCCACGGACGTGGTGTACGTGGCGGAGAACGCGAAGTTTGGATCGCCGTTCGCCAAGCTGGGCGCGACCCTGGATTCGGGCGGGCACTGGTACTTCACGGAGCGGCTGGGCATGCACCGGACGCTGGACCTGATTTACACGGCCGACCTGATCTCGGGGGCGGAAGCCGTGGCGCAGGGAATGTTCAGCCGGGCGATGCCGGCGGATGGGCTGCTGGATTCGACGCGTGCCATTGTCTCCCGCGTTGCGACTGGGGCGACGGGCGCGTTCAAGGCGAGCAAGGAGCTGGTGGCGCACATCCGCGATCAGCGCCTGGGCCTGTGGGCATCCATGCAGGAGGAAAACGCCGAGCAGGCGAGGCTCTGCAAGAGCGATGATTACGCGGAGGGTTTCAGGGCGTTCCAGGAGAAGCGCGAGCCGCAATTCAAGGGCTGATTACGCCTGTCGAAATCCGAAATCCGATGATTGAGCCTGCAGAAACCTTAAGCAAGTTTCCGGGCTAAAAGGGAAGGGGCCCGGAATCCGTGGATTCCGGGCCCTTTCCTGCTAAGACTGTGGTCTAGGCAGATGCCGCGTTACGACGACGGGAAATGATGACGCCTCCAGCTCCAAGCCCAAGAGCAGCGATGCCTGCAGCGCCCCAGAGAAGAAGGCTTGCGTCAGCACCGGTGTTAGCAAGTGGCTGGCCTCCGGTGCTGGCGAGGTCCGTAGCGGCAGCGGCTTCACCAACGACCGTAACGGTCGTACTGACGACGACGCCTGAAGTCTGGCCAGTAGCCGTGAGAGTGTATACGCCGGGCTCGCTGATGCTCATGGGGAAAGCAAACGCACCGTTGCTGTCGGCCGTTGCGGTGAACGTCTGTTCAGCAGCCATGGGAATCCTGCCTGGAACTGAACGGCTTGGACCGCCGGCGATGCTTGCGCCTGTCGACGCGGGACGAGCGCCTGGCGTTACTCTAATGATGAGCGTTTCCCCGGCACGGAATCCCCGACCTGAGAAGACAAAGGTTTCCCCGGGTCCTACGACGCCATCAGAGACTGCTGCCTGGGGAGGCGGAGCTGGGTAGTTGCCAGCGACAGCCGGAATTGCACCAACCAGTGCGATCGAGCCTGCGAGCGCGATTGTAGCGAGCGATTTTTTCATTATTTTGTCCCCCCGGAGACCTGAAGATTCAGTTACACGAAAGCCGAGCTAAGTTTCCGGCACAAGACCCAGTGCAGAAACCTACAGTCTTTCCCAAGACGACAGTATCATCACAGCAGCGACCTGTAAAAGTAAGTCCGACCTTGTTACTTTCCCTTAGCGGGCCACACACTCTACGACTTTAGGGGCTCGTATGACATCTTCGACAGGCTGAACTGTAGGCGTGACATGCAAGACGGGGTCCCCCTGATGAACGATCCCTCCGAAATTGAATTCAACTGTGCTTTTCTGACCAGGTTTCAGCTGCAGAGTCAGCGTCGCCACTGGCCGTTCTCTGTCGGTCTGCGCTGCAAACGAAGCCTTTATGCCGTCCTTGAACGTTTTATCAATGGCGCTCTGGGGGGGACCATAAACTACTACATTGGTTTGCACGGCACCAGAAGGGACTCCGAAACGTCCTCCCCCCGTCACCGATTCGGGAAGGGTAACCGCGGCATTCATGGGAGCGGTGTTTAGGAGAGTGACGCGAACTTTGATTCGCTTGGAGTCCCCGCCTGTGCACTCCTCGACGAGTTGAACTGTCCGCTTGACGTAAAAATCCATCTTGGCGCCCGTGCCGTCATTGAAATACACGCCAAAGGTGGCTCCCGTCACAGTCGCCGCGGAAACGGAGCCCCCTGTCGGGGTGCGCGCAAGGACGTCTTGCTCATCGGGATGATCACTCCAAATGAGCAGACGGTCTTCTTCTGCGCTCTTCGCCAGAGCGTTGAGCAGTGCGGCACCTGAAGCTTTGCCCGAAGTAATGCTGTCGAACACTAGCCGCG
The DNA here is from genome assembly GCF_054130535.1 of Arthrobacter sp. D1-17. Taxonomy (NCBI): domain Bacteria; kingdom Bacillati; phylum Actinomycetota; class Actinomycetes; order Micrococcales; family Micrococcaceae; genus Arthrobacter; species Arthrobacter sp. D1-17. Next base: position 950,595 of record NZ_CP096382.1, read on the forward strand.
ACACGGTTGCGTAATAGGCATCTTGGAGTTCGTTGTCGTCGATTCGAGCGTACGAATCTGACAACAGTGTTTTGACAACATTTTCCGCCGAAAGGTGATCGGGAAGCACCGTGGCATTGGTGGAGTTGCCCTCGCTGGTCATATCTAGTGGGCCTGACACTCTGAGAATGTGGGACAACACGACGGGGTCTATGGCGACAACACCGTCGATTCTAGTTCCGTATCGCTTCTCCCACATAGCTTTGGCAGTTTTAGCAGCGGTTGGGAAATCGGGCGTCAGGTTCACATCACTTATGTAGGTGCCTAGTCGTTTCGTAAATATGGCAGTTTGATCTGAATCGACGGCGATAGGCGGATCGAATTTGCCCATTGACGCTCCGCTAGCTTGGGCAGTGAGCTTGATGGTGCCGCCTTCTGCCCGAAGCACAGCAAGGGCTCCAGGAAGGCCTCCGGTGGCCCGGATCTCGGCATTGTTCTGCACTAGCACGAGATAGTTTCTGGCTTCCGTTGCCCCCAACATTGTCGGCACGATCTTGGAGGCATTAGCTGCGAGAGTCAATGACCCTAGCAACTCTTCAACGTCGCGAGTCGCTTCGTTTAGTGGCTCGACAACTTGAGGTAGGAGCCCAGAGCGGTCGACGTCCCTCAATCTGGAATGAGTGACTTCCAACTTGTTAGCTGCAGATACCAAGGCAGGTGAAGCTGACTCGAGCGGGCCAATATTGAACCGACCATTTTCAGGCTTCAAGGTATCCCAATCGAGGGAGCGCGACACGTTGACCAACGGCCGCACCGCACCTTGGGTTACGTCATGGGCTGAAATTGCGACCTCGCTAATAGCCCCAAAATTAGACCCGATTCCGGGGAGAATCGCAGCGAGTTTCCAGATCGGGTCTTGGGCCGCGGTGCGTGCTAAGGCCGTATGCGCTGAAAGTTCTTCGACTGTGCCACGGGCTTCAACATCGGTTCCGGCTAGCACTTGCGCTCTCAACTCAGGGATGAGTTGGCTAGCGGCTTGCAGTTCAGATCGTATCTCCGCAGCCCTATATGTAAGGCACCCGACTGCGGCGAGTATCGCTAGGAGCAGACCAGCGCAGACAGCGGCCAGGATTACCCGCCTGCGGTGACGGTTCAGGCGCTGACGGGCCCGGCGGGGTGTACCCAACTTGTGCTTACGTAGGGCACTTTGAAATTCAAAATCCATTGAATCTAAACCGCGATGGGAACCGATAGAAATGTTGTTCTATCGGCCACTTCGGTCCCTACCGCTGCGGAGCCTCACCGGAGACTCAGGTCTGCCGTGAACGATTTCATCGAAACTTTCGCTGGAGACTGTTTCTGCCCTATCTGGCAGCGGAGAGACCGCTGCTTCCGAGGCCGCGGGACCGTTTTCGTAACTGTAGTATCTGTATGCGTAGGCATCGGGCCCCTTCGAAGGCAGGCGATTCAGAACTACGCCGAGGACATCGGCGTGCACCATGCGAAGAGCGGCCAAGGACTTTTCGAGATCTGTCGTGCGCACTTTCTGAGTGCCGACAACAACGACGACGCCGCCCACTTGCTGGGCCAGGACTGCAGCGTCTGTTACGGGTAGTAGTGGAGGTGCGTCGATTACAACTGCATCGAAGGTAGCTTCCAGTTTTGTTATCAGCTCCTTCATTAGGTCAGACCCCAAAAGTTCGCTGGGATTGGGCGGTACCTGACCAGCAGCTAACACGTATAGTTCATCGGAACCCCAAGGTTGCAGTAAGTCTTCTACGCTCGCTTGACCCAGCAGCGCGGTTGTCAGGCCGGCGCCACGCTCTAGTCCGAGGTACTCAGCCACCATTGGCCGACGTAGATCAGCATCAACAAGTGCGACAGTCTGGCCAGCTTGGGCAAGAGCTATTGCAAGGTTCGTTGCCGTGGTGCTTTTGCCCTCGCCAGGTAAGGACGATGTCATCAAGACCGTCTTGGACTTGTGACTTACATGGGCGAACTGAAGATTTGTCCTCAACTGACGAAATGATTCAGCACGAGGAGATTGAGGAGCGGCTTGGGTGAGGAGAGGTTTTTTAGTCGCGTCCGAGTCGAAGCTGATTCCACCAAGTATTGGAGCGTCCGTTATCCGACGAAGGTCAGCTTCGCCTCGCACCCGCGTGTCAAGCACCGAGCGGAGAATGGCCAATGCCACGCCTAGGGTGATTCCGACTAATAAGCCCAAAATCAAATTCAGCCGCACATTAGGGGAGGAAGGCGCAGCAGGAGCTGTCGCAGGTGTGATGATCGACAATTTTACAGGGGAAGCGTCGGCGCGGGAGGGCCGCTCTAACTCATCAACTGCATTGATGAGACTTGCAGCGACAGCTTGCGCAATTGCAGCGGCCTGGACAGGGGACTCGTTTGCTACAGAAATATTGATGAGCACTGTTTCGGCATCTGACGTCGCTGTGATGCTTCCCGCTAGTCCCTGCGGCGACATGTTTAGGCCAAGACCATCTATGACTGGCTGAAGCACAACGGGAGTTCTCACCGTTTCTACATAGGACTGAACTCTGGCCTGCGTGAAAATATTGCCTTGATTCAACTCAGAGACAGTGCCCGAGCTTTGGAGGGCGACGAATAGCTTCGTTTCGGAAGTATAAACAGGGCGTATAAGGAGGGAAGCAGCGCCGGCCCCTAGTGTGCCAATGAGTGCGCAAGCCAAAACCACCATCCAGTTTCGCCGCAGAATGCGCAGGTAATCCTTCAGCTCCAAAATCGAGCCCCTTTCGGATATGTGGTTTTGTGACCAAGTTGCACCCATCCTACCCGGTGAGGCTGGAAGCCAACGGGCATGATGGCCCGGTTGAGCCTACGGAGATGACCTGCGGATCTTGCAATGAAATGGCATTAGAGCAGCATAGGACCACTTGTCGGGACGTAACACTGCTTGGCAATCCCGCGGCATCTCTGGACTTCGGCCTGTCCAGCCGCTGCTCGTCCATGCCACAAACTCAAGAAGGCCCGCTTCAGTCGTCATCTTGTCTTCAACATGGGTCGACAAGTTCCTACGGCCAGTTCATAGCCCTGGAGGTGCTTTAATGAACTCGGATCAAGCGCTTGTACCCGGGCCGTGACGTTGCCGCTCCGGTAGCTCGGTACGTGGAGTAAGCAGGGCTGTTGGCCTGCTGGGCCAGCCGAGGCGCTCGCCAGTTATTAGTGTGGGGGAATTCTGTGGGAACAATAAAGGAAGCTGCGCGCAGGCATTCGAACGCCAGCTTCGCTGAGCGATGGGCGCATCGCGTCCTTCAGTATGCTGTAGACGCTGAGGCTTGGATAATCGCCATAACTTTTGCCGTCTTGTTTCGGTTTGATTTTGTTGGGAGCCGCGTCGACTGGCTTTCTGTGGGCATCATTACCCTCGTCGCAATTTTGATGCAGGCTGCCCTTGGCTGGCTCTGGGCCCTATATCGCGGTCGTCACCAGCAGGGTGCCTTTCATGAAGCTCAGACTCTTCTCGCTACTGTTCTAAGTGTCGCCGGCGTGCTATTTCTCGTGAACTTGCTTTTTATCAGTCCCGCTGGCCTGCCACGCAGCACGGCGCTGGTGGCGTTACCGGTTGCCTTTGTTCTGATGGGCGGAAGCCGATATCTCCAGAGGCTCGTTATGGAGCGGAAGGCGCGACCCCGCGAATCCGCCCAGCGAACCCTCGTATACGGGGCTGGGCAGACCGGCGCATACCTTGTTAGACGCATGCTGAGCGATTCAACGTCGCCCTATATACCTGTGGGCTTGATCGATGACGATCCCCACAAGCGTCATTTACGTTTGTCAAACGTGCCTGTTCTCGGCTCGCACGCGGATTTGAAGAGTATTGCGGAGCAAACACAAGCCGTAGCGCTGGTACTCTGCATCGCCCGAGCGGATGCCGACTTCATCCGTTACGTTTCAGACAAGGCTGATGAAGCTGGCCTGCGCATGATGGTACTTCCGCTGCTGTCAGAGATTCTGCAGGGTGGCATGAAGCTCGGAGACCTGAGGGATGTTGCCATTGAAGACATCATTGGCCGTCATCCTGTTAACACCGAAGTAGAGTCAATTGCCGGCTACATAGCTGGAAAGCGTGTACTGGTCACCGGAGCAGGGGGATCTATTGGATCTGAGTTGTGCCGACAACTCTCCACTTTCTCGCCAAAAGAATTGATCATGCTAGATCGGGACGAATCTGGTCTTCATGGAGTCCAGATGACGGTATCGGGGCATGGTCTTTTGGATAGCAACGACGTTGTATTGGCGGACATTCGGGACTCAGCTTCGATCCTGGAGATCTTCGAGCGCCGAAGACCGGAAGTCGTCTTCCACGCCGCGGCGCTGAAACACCTCCCCATGCTGGAGCAATACCCCGAGGAAGCATGGAAGACGAACGTCATCGGAACTCTAAACGTGCTCATGGCTGCGCGAAGCGTCGAAGCGGAGACCTTCGTCAACATCTCTACCGACAAGGCGGCCAATCCCACGAGCGTGCTTGGCCACTCCAAAAGGGTTGCAGAAAGACTGACCGCTTGGTGCGCGGCAGAGACGGGCGAAGCGTATCTGTCGGTTCGCTTCGGAAACGTGATCGGAAGCCGAGGATCAATGCTTCCGACGTTCATAGCCCAAATCGAAGGCGGGGGTCCTGTCACCGTTACTGATCCGGACGTGACCAGGTTCTTCATGACCATTCCCGAAGCTTGCCAGTTGGTCATACAGGCGGGAGCGATTGGGCGGCCGGGGGAAGCGCTGATTTTAGACATGGGGCATCCAGTCAAAATACTCGATGTCGCGAAACGAATGATCGCCATGTCCGGTCGCGATGTGGAAATCGTGTTTACAGGACTACGTGAAGGGGAAAAGCTGCACGAAGAGCTGTTGGGCGTCTCGGAGACCGATGAGCGCCCGTTTCATGCGCAGGTTACTCATACGTCCGTGCCCCCGCTAAATGCTTCAGACCTCGATCACAAACGATGGCAGGAAGGCATTGTCCGTGTAATCGACGCTCCACAGCCTTATCTTGCCTCGTCTCTAGGAACCCAAAATGACTAATCGCATCCATATGTCTTCCCCCGACGTTTCAGAGGTCGAGGAAGAATACGTTCTCCGCGCCCTGAGATCGGGCTGGATCGCTCCACTTGGACCCGATGTTGATCAGTTCGAAAATGAAATGGCAGAGCGAATCGGGCGTCAACATGCAGTGGCACTGAGCTCCGGAACCGCGGCGCTCCATCTAGCTCTTTTGGCCCTAGGTGTCGGGCCTGGTGATGTCGTGCTCACTTCGACCATGACATTTGCTGCAACTGCCAACGCAATCAAATACACAGGCGCTGAACCTTATTTCGTCGACTGCCTTCCGGAAACCGGCAACATGGATCCAGCTCTGCTGAACGAAGCTCTGAACGCACTGCGTTCGTCGGGGGAGAGAGTAGGGGCTATCGTTCCCGTCGACCTGCTGGGCAAATGTGTGGACTACAGCACCATAGAGAACTTGGCCGAGGAGTTTGGCGTTCCGATTGTGGCTGACGCCGCAGAATCGTTGGGTGCTTCACACGCTGGCCGGGCGGCGGGCGCTTGGGGGGAGTCCGCTGTTTTTTCTTTCAATGGAAACAAGATTATGACCACCTCGGGGGGCGGAATGCTCCTAACCGACTGCAGCAATACCGCCGCCCAGGTTCGTTACTTGGCGACGCAAGCGAGACAACCTGTCGTTCATTATGAGCACACTGATATCGGGTTCAATTACCGGTTGAGCAATCTATTGGCGGCGCTAGGTCGAGCTCAGCTAACCAGGTTGGATGGTATGATCGCCCGACGGGCGGAGCATCGGGAATATTACGCCGAATTGTTTTCCGACGTGGAGGGGGTCACGATCTTCGGCGGGCTTGATCAGGAATTCGACAACTACTGGCTTACTTCGGTCTTGGTGGATCCTGCAGTCGCCGGCTTTGATTCAATGACGCTGAGTGCGGCGCTGGCGATGGCTGACATCGAGAGCCGTCCTTTATGGAAGCCAATGCACCTGCAGCCGGTTTTCATGTCCTCCCGCTCGCTAGTGAATGGGGCGTCACAAAGACTTTTTGAAACTGGACTCACACTACCAAGCGGATCGGCTCTGTCTGCTGAACAGATCCATGTAGTGGGCAGTGCGATACAGAAGTTTCTTGGGGGCCAGTAGTGAATCGCATCGTACCAGCACAGCGCGGACTTGCTTTAAAGAGAGTGATTGACGCGACGGTAGCGGGCTTGGGCTTGATGCTCACTGCCCCGCTGCAGTTGGTCGTCGGATTGATGGTCTGGAAAAAACTCGGCCGGCCCGTTTTTTTCCGTCAGCCACGGCCTGGACGTGACGGAGAAGTTTTCGAGTTGATTAAATTCCGATCAATGCTGCCTGTTAGCGAAAATCAGGGTTTGGATGCCGATGCCGAGCGACTGACTCGTTTTGGAAAAACATTGAGGTCGACCAGCCTAGACGAATTGCCGACTCTCGTGAATGTACTTCGTGGCGACATGAGCATTGTCGGACCTAGGCCATTGTTGGTGGAATACCTTGATAGGTACAGTCCAGAACAGAAAATGCGTCACGCGGTGCGTCCTGGTATCACAGGTCTTGCGCAAGTGCGGGGTCGAAATGCGCTCACTTGGGATGAGAAGTTTGCACTGGATATTGAATACGTGCAGCGGCGAAGTTTGGCTTTAGATATACAAATCATTCTCGAGACGGCAGTGTCAGTGCTTTTCCGCAGGGGTATTACTGCAGCCGGTAGCGCGACAATGCCCGAGTTCCGGGGCGAATGTGCTATGGATGCGGAGGACACACCATGAATTCGCCGCAGCTAAGCCGTGGGCAAGTAGGGATCTTGTCCCAGTGGTACGCTCCCGAGCCAGTCTTAATTCCTAAGTCTGTCTCCGATTCATTGGTGGCCGATGGTTATGCGGTCAGAGTACTAACCGGCTACCCCAATTATCCGGGAGGAGAGCTCTACGCCGACTACAGTGCCAGCGCAGCAGAAGCCACCGACATAGACGGTGCCCGTGTATTGCGGATCCCAAGTTTTATGAGTCACGACCAGCGTGCACCCAGACGGATCAGGTCATTCCTAAGTTTCGCTCGGAATTCCGTACGTCACAGGCGCTTTCTTAGGGACTGCGATGTGTTGTACGTGTATGGCACACCGATGACAGCGGCGGCAGCTGCCTTTATTCTTCGGGTTGGAAACAAAGTCCCATACGTGATTCATCTTCAAGACCTCTGGCCTGAGTCGGTAGTTGACTCCGGCATGATCCGATCGCGTTCGTTGAGGTGTATTTTGCAATTTGCAATCACGGCCTCTCTACTGCCCCTGTATCGTGCCGCAGAGCACATCGTGGTTATCTCCCCTGGGATGAAATCCACCCTTATTCAACGCGGCGTGGACGCAGATAAGATCACTGTTCTCCTGAATTGGGATGCCAGCGAACTCGACTCGGAACCACAAGACCCAGTCTCTGATAAGGCGGGACCAGGTATTCATTGTGTCTATGCCGGGAACATCGGACAGATGCAGGATGTCAACACTATAATCCGCGCCGCTGCAGAGGTGCAGCATGAGCTGGATCTTGACGTCTCCATTTATGGTTCCGGCGTGGCGGAAGCAGAGGCACGGGCACTGGCTGACGAACTTGATGCACGAAATGTTCATTTCATGGGGCGAGTATCTCTCGACGAGATGAAATCCGTTTACAGACGCTCCGACTATCAGTTAGTCACCCTGAAGGACCGCCGTGTGTTCGGCATGACTATTCCCTCAAAGTTTCAAGCCTCAATGGCCAATGGAGTGCCGGTCATAACAACGGTTCCCGGTGATTTGGCTAAACTTTGCTCCGATAAGGATGTGGGCTTAGTGGCTGACCCTGAGGATCCGGATTCATTGGCGGATGCATTTAGGCAGGCTGCGAGCCTGGGTCGTGCTGGAAGGGAAAACATGGCAAACAAGGCAAGAAGTTATTATAAAGAAGCGCTGTCTGCAGACAAGACCCTTTCTGCGATTAAGGCGATTCTGTTTCAAGCAGCGAAAGCGGAGTAGAACATGTCAATTAAGAAGAATGAATATGCGGGCAAGAAGCTGCTCATTACGGGTGGAACCGGATCCTTCGGGCATACAGTGGCAGCTAAGCTCTTGGATAGTGATGTTGAGCAGATCAGAATCTTCAGCCGCGATGAAGCTAAACAGGATGCAATGCGTCACGAAATGGGAGACTCTCGACTCAAGTTCTACGTCGGCGATGTCCGTGATTACGACAGCGTGGCCAAGGCGAGTCGAGACGTCGACTTCGTGTTCCACGCCGCGGCTCTGAAGCAGGTACCTTCGTGCGAGTTCTTTCCCATGGAGGCTGTACGAACTAACGTCGTGGGTAGTGAAAACGTGGTTCGTGCGGCGGATGCAAACGGCGTCAAATCAGTGGTCTGTCTCAGTACGGACAAGGCAGTGTATCCGGTGAATGCGATGGGTATGAGCAAGGCGCTGATGGAAAAAGTAGCGCAGTCGCATGGCCTCAACAACCCAGAGACTCGGACGGTTGTGTCATGTGTTCGCTACGGAAACGTAATGTACTCACGTGGCTCAGTGATCCCACTGTTTATCCAGCAGATTAAGCGTGGTAAGCGCATAACCGTCACTGACCCGGCTATGTCACGATTCCTTATGTCTCTTGAAGATTCGGTAGATCTTGTCGACTTCGCCTTCCATAATGCAACGCAAGGCGACCTATTCGTTCGAAAGGCTCCAGCGTCTACGATTGGTGACTTGGCTGAAGCAGTGTGCAATTTATTCGAAGTCTCGCCAGACATCGACATAATAGGCACACGGCATGCAGAAAAGGCATCGGAAGCCCTTGCAAGCCGTGAGGAGCTCACGCGTGCCGAGGACATGAATGATTACTTTAGGATCAAGGCTGACAACAGGGATCTGAACTATAAGCTGTATTTCACGGAAGGAATTCGTGAACAGTCGTCCTACGTAGATTATGATTCGCATACAACAGCCCAGCTGACGGTCTCCGAGATAGAAAGCTTACTGCTCACGTTGCCGGAAGTTCGCCAGGAAATGTCTGCGTCCGGCCTCTCCGCCAGATTCGAGCACGCGGTATGACGCTTTCAGCACAACGTGTTGCCTTGAGTGGCGCCCATGGCTTTCTAGGATTTCACACTCGGGCAGCCCTCCAACGGAGAGGCTACTCAGCCGACATCGTTCCTGTGGGAACGGCTTTCGATGAGGCTGCAGCCTTGCGAGCAATAGATGGTGCAGATAGGTTAATCCACCTTGCAGGTGTCAACCGCGGTGAAGATGTGGATATTGCCGAAGGAAATCTGCGCTTTGCTAAGCAACTGTCCCGGGTTCTTGCTGCCTGCAAGAACCCGCCTCCCCTGATCGTATATGCTAATTCGATACAGGCTGGCAATGGGTCTGTATATGGGCAAGCAAAACAAGCAGCGGCCGATGCGCTTGAAAGGGCAGCCCTTGATGCAGGAGTCGAGTTCTTAGACGTTCTGCTCCCCAACCTTTTCGGTGAGCATGGAAGGCCATTTTACAATTCTGTGACGGCAACTTTCTGCCATTTACTGGCAAGAGGCGAAAGTCCTCAGATTCGGCAGGATAGCAGGCTGACATTGCTACATGCGCAGGATGCAGCGGAATTCATGATTGGAGTCAAGCCGATTGTTCAGATGGAAGAATGTGTCTCTGTACTTTCTGTCTCCGATCTACTAAGGCAACTCACTGACATCTCGCAGACTTACCGAAGTAGCTACATTCCACCTCTAGCTTCTGCTTTCGATCGAGATTTGTTCAACACTTATCGTTCTTTTCTCCCCCCTTCCGAAAGGCGCATGCAGCTCAGTAAGCATGCAGATGCTCGTGGTGCCTTCTTTGAAGTCGTAAAATCGGAAGGCTCGGGCAGCCAAACCTCGTTTTCAACCACAGTGCCAGGCGTTATTCGCGGGCAACATTTTCACACGCGCAAAGTGGAACGTTTTACTGTGTTGGCGGGGAAGGCGAGAATATCGATGAGGAGGCTATTTAACGATGAGGTTCTTTCATTCGACGTTGACGGATCTAACCCCGTCGCAATAGACATGCCAACTCTCTGGGCACACAATATCGAAAACGTCGGCTCGGACTTGTTGTACACGTCATTTTGGACCAATGAGATCTTTGATCCAGCAGCCCCTGACACTTTCCCGGAGAACGTATGAAAGATTCAAATAGGCTAAAGGTTCTGACTGTTGTCGGGACCCGCCCAGAAATTATCCGTCTTGCGGCCACCATGAGGCGTTTAGATCGGCATACCGACCATATTGTGGTTCATACCGGACAAAATTATGACTATGAGCTCAACGAAGTCTTTTTTGAGGATCTGGGGCTTCGGCGACCTGACTATTTCTTAAATGCAGATACGGCGTCTCTGGGGTCGGTTCTGGGCTCAATCCTCATTTCAATGGAGGAAGTCCTGCGCAAAGAACAACCAGACGCGATGGTTGTTTTGGGGGACACCAACAGTTGCATCTCGGCTGTCATGGCGCGGCGTATGAAAGTCCCCGTCTACCACATGGAGGCTGGTAATCGTTGTTTCGACGAAAATGTTCCTGAGGAAGTAAACAGACGGCTGGTAGACCATGTGGCCGACTACAATCTCGTTTACACTGAGCACGCCAGGCGTAACTTGCTGAGGGAGGGGATTCATCCCTCGCGAATTCTCTTGACAGGATCCCCGATGCGCGAGGTGCTGGAAGCCAATGCCGGCGCTATTGAAGCCAGCGACATCCTAGTTCGGCAGGAATTGAAGCGTGGGGAATACTTCCTGGTTAGTCTTCATCGAGAAGAAAATGTCGACAATCCCGCGCGCCTTGAAAGCGTGCTTCGCGCACTCACTGCTTTGGCGGAAAAGTATGTGTTGCCCGTTTTGGTATCTACTCACCCCCGCACGCGTATACGTCTTGAAAGTCAGCCCGAAGACGTCAAGAAGGGCCTTCTGTTCCATCATCCTTTTGGCTTCAACGACTACATAGCACTTCAGAAATCGGCAAAGCTCGTACTCTCGGACAGCGGCACGATCAGCGAGGAATCGGCGATTCTAGGTTTCCCCGCGGTAACCTTGCGTGATTCTATCGAGCGACCGGAGTCTCTGGACACCGGCCTGATTATTACTACGGGTGTTGAGGCTCAAGCCATCCTGGATGCGGTTGAAATGATAATGGCTGAATCCATGGACGAGATGCACCTTGTGCCGGATGACTATCTCGTACGAAATACTTCATGGCGAACCGTTAATTTCATTCGTTCCACTGTTCATAGCCATCAAGCGAGGGCAGGTTTGAGGTGAGCGCAACCTTTCGCCGAGCCATGTTGCATGTTGTCAACATAGTCTCTGGTTTGCTTCCGCAGACGCATGCCTACCGCGCTAGGGCGTTCCTATACTGCTTATGCGGTGTCGATATAGCTACACATGTGCGGATCAACGGCGGTGTTGTAATACAACATTCCAATGTCAGCATTGGTGCTGGAACCTGGGTGGGCCGACGTACAGAGTTTGTTGCGACGAGAGCGGCCGCAGTTGTTATCGGTGCCAATTGCGATATATCCCAAGATGTGCTGTTCATAACCGGCAGTCATGAGATCGATGGTTCCGAGCGAAGAGCTGGACCCGGGGTGAGCCGGCCTATATCTGTCGGTGACGGTTGCTGGGTTGGAGCCAGGGCGACTTTTCTGGCTGGAAGCGGTGTAGGTGCAGGTTGTATAGTTGCCGCCGGGAGCGTTGTGCGGGAGCTTTTCCCTGATAACGTTCTCTTGGCGGGCGTGCCAGCGAGAATTGTGCGGGAACTAGAGCTGGTAGAAACAACCAGCCCAGCCGATGGCTAGACACCGCAAAGTTTCTAATGGTTGGTTTTCGGCTGCTGGCTCGGTATTGCTCGCTCGCATTTTCTCGTTGGTCGCCGCCGCGATACAGCTTCCGATTCTCACGCGGTTTCTTGCACCATCTGAATATGCGACAGTGGCAATTGCGATGGTGTTAGGCACATACTTCAGTCTCGTAGGTGCTGAATCAACTATTCTGCCGTTTCAAAGGTATCCAGGATCGCGTCGGGACAAAGCGAACTATGAGTTTGCTTTCCGATGGCTTGTGGTGGTGTTAGTTCTGCTCGCTGCTTTGGTGTCCATCGCTGGTATTCCTTTGGGCGCTTTCGGCCTCGCGTTTGGCATAGCCGGATGGGGGCTAGGCCTTGCTGCTAATCGGTTCATTGCCACCGTATGGCTGATGTGGGAGTCTCCTTGGTCGTACGCGGGAAGCCTCGTCTTAGGAACCGGACTTCGGACTATTGCAGTTACAGCACTTGTAGTCGCGGGGGTGGATGGTGTCTTTGCTGTCGGTGCGGCTGGGCTAGCCTCTGCTGTTGGTGCCCTTCTCATCGCGCCCCGCGTGCGGTTTGGCGTCGCTAAAATTGGTAAGCCCTGGGCCTTCAAAATGGGTGTTTCGTTGGCCCTCGGATCGATAGCGTTCACAATGATGTCGAATTTCGGTTTGTTGGTTCTTCCCGTTCTCGTAGATCAGCGTCAAGTGGGTCAGTATGCGGCGATGGCTCAACTAGTGACTTTGACAGTCGGGGCGCTGTTGGGATTGGGGAGCACTATCCTCTACCCCCGTCTACAGAAATTGTGGAACTCTGGCCGTGAGGAGCTGACCAAGCGGCTGGTCGGTCTCCTTTGTATATTCGCAATCGCCTTGGGTCTAGTCGGCCTCATACTGATCAGACTGGTTGGAAGTGAACCCCTGAACTTCTTGTTGGGGGATGACTACGTTGTTCTGCCAGTTCTTCTGATCCTCGTTGCGGGCACAGTCGCCAGTCAGCTAGGCCTGTTTGTGTCTTGGGTACATACTTTGATGGTGCAGTCGCACTTAATACGTAATTCCGCGGTGTTGGCAACGCTCTTCGGATGCTTAGTTACTCTACTGCTTGCTCACCTGTTCGGGATGAGCGGCGCCGCGGTTGGGACGCTTTTCAGCTTTACTCTGTACGGAATGTTGATGCTTCGCTCTGCGGGCCTTGATTTATCTGTCCTGGTCATGCTCTTATTTTTCATCTTGTCCGTTATTGTTTCTGACCTGGTTTCTGCTTTAGTTCAGGTTACTGTTATGAGCCTTGTGTTACTGGGGGCGATTGGGCTATGCATAAGGGTAATGAGAAGTATTCGGTTGCTGTCCTGAGCGGCCAGGGATGCTGAATATCCAGTACGCACTAATATCGTTGGGTTCCATTTAATGAACATTGTATTTTGGCAAAACTCGTTTTCCATACATCAGGCACCCCTTATCCGCGCATTAGCAGGGGACGAAAGAAACAACATAGTTGTTGTTACTGAGACGGACGTAAGTAGCCGACGGTCCAACATGGGGTGGGGTGTCGGTGACTATGGGAATGCGGAAGTCGTTCTTGGGCCAAGTGATACTGAGCGCTTCGAACTTCTAGAGCAATACAGGACGAGTGCCTTCCATGTATTTTCAGGGTTTGGTGTTTACAAGGCGACTACCCGGACAATGAACAGGCTCATGAGTGGCGATCATGGACGGATTGCAGTGGTCAGCGAATCGTGGGAAGCTGGCGGTTTCCGAGGAAAGGCTAGAGCGCTACGGTATCGGACTTCTGCGATTCGCTTCTCTAAGAACACAGACTTTTTTCTGTGCATTGGTGCCCACGCCGCCCGCCAGTTTTCCCAGCTTGGAGTGCCAGAACATAAGATATACCCTTTTGCCTACTTCGTTGACGGCGTGGAAAGTCAAACCTACGAGCCCAGACGCACCCAAGGCGTGGAGCTTTTATACGTTGGGCAGTTGGCGCCATGGAAGGATCCGGCAATTCTCCTAGGTGCTCTAGAACGCGTTACAGCTGGCAACTGGCGACTCAAAATTGTTGGAGAAGGTGAGCTCTTGTCCAGCCTGCAGCGGTCGGCGGCGTCTGCAGCGCTGGCCGACCGTGTGACGTTTCTTCCCTACCAGTCCAACGACATTGTGAGGACCATGATGCGGGATAGCGATGCCCTGGTTCTCCCTAGCCGGTATGATGGCTGGGGAGCGGTTGCGAACGAGGCACTGCAGGCTGGGACTAGAGTTGTTATTTCGAGCGCCGCCGGTGCGAGCCAAATGGTGAGTTCGAGAATGCAAGGATGGAAGTTCCAAGCCGGCGATGTTGTTGGTCTCGCAAAAATTCTGGATGAGGTTATAAACTCGGGGACTCAAGCCGCATCAGAACGGAGTCAATTGGTTGCATGGGCAGACCATTCGATTTCACCTACGGCCGGTGCCCGCTATTTGGAACAAATATTGTCAGATTCTCAATCCAGCGGAGGCCTTATTCGTGCGCCATGGATGGCACCGGATGATCCCACTACCTAGCTGCTTTGGCGCTCCTGGAAGGCTGATGGGGATTCTGGTCGCGGTGGTTCTAGCTCTCTGCCTAGGCGGGTTATCAGCTCTGTTTCCATACCTCGCCCTGGTAATGATAGCGGCACTCTGTCTAGGGGCACTTTGGATGGTACGCATGCCGCCGAAGTACTGGATTTTGTTGGGCGTTCTGGCCATATTTGCCTCGTCCTCTTCTTTAGGCGAGAACGGGATCATTTCTGTTCTTGCGCGCATTTCAGGGCTTGGAGCTATCGTTGTTGGTGGTCTGATTGCAAAGGCGCAAAAAGATTTAGGGCAAAAGCGACTCAGCGCTGGGCGGTTCGGAAGTGTGTTGCTGCCACTGCTGTTATTTTTGATTTTCTCTACAATTCCTCATGGCCAGTTCTTCCAATTTGCCGGGTATGTCCTAGGCCTAGTCTTGATGTGGGTTGCACTGTGGGCCTCTACCTACATAGACGTAGATCAGATTAGATACGGATTAGAGCGCGGATTGGCTATCATGGTTGTGGGGTCGCTGATTTCAGGAATTACATTTCCATCCATTGCCGTCGAAGGAGAACGCCTTCGAGGGCTTGCTAACAACGCTAACCTCCTAGGTTTCTACTGCTTTGCCCTGGCCGCCATGGTGTTGCTTGACCGGCGCCGAGGAGTCCGATCTCTTGTTTTGCTGGCGGCATCCATAGCTGCAATCTTTGCGGCGGCCAGTCGTGGAAGCATGCTAGGTGTCGCATTGGTATTCGGTATGAGCGCACTTCTATCTGCTGGTATTTCACGTAAGATCGCTATTGCATGCATTGTCCTCAGTGCGCCCGTTATGGGAATATGGTCCCGTGAGATTGCCCTTATGGATGTAGCGCTTTTTCGAGACAACAACTCTAGAGATACTTCTTTAGCTAATGCTCTTTCTCTGTTCGCTGCCAACCCGTATACGGGAGTAGGAATGGATGACACCCTTATCATCGCTAGCAGTCCGTTACGCGCTCTGGCGTACGCGGGGATCTGGGGCGGTCTTTCGATCCTATTCATCTACATTGGCCTGCTACGACTTTCCCTTCGTGAGAACACGGCCGCTGGCTTATTCTGCATCGCTGCTATTGTACATAGTTTCCTTGAAGGTTGGCTCCTATCGCCGATAAGTCCCTTGTTTACAGTGTTTATGTTCGGTTTGCTTGTCATAATGCGCAGTAACCCGTCGTCTTCGAGAGCAAACCCTTCTGAAGTAGTCCCAACCATGGAAGATTCAAAGCGGATTTGGAGCAGGGGAATGAGTACTAGAAACTTTACGCATTGAGCGGTAGCAGTTGATTCCGGCCAGGTGATAACAACGTCTATAGCTGATACTCCTGACTCGGCTCAGTTACTTAGTGCGTGAGTTTTGAGGGCTCTTCGTAGTCGGTGGGGAATTGAGTTCGTGTCATTGAAGACAAAGGCCCGTGGCCCTGCCGGGATGAGTGTGTCTAAGCATTCAACCTCCTGACTTGGCTCACCGGTCGTGGCTTCATGGTGGACCAGCGCTCTGATTTGCGGCGATGTAATCGAAATGGTGCTTTTTCACGCACTAATGGGTTTTGTTCTAGTGTCACCGGTGTGGCGTTTATCAGGAGGGTGTGGACGGCCTCGGGAGCGACGGCAGTTCAGATCGCCGAGTATTTGCGCGGTCGTCAGCGGATCCTGGAGTACGTCGGGTCGGCGCATACGGAGGCTGAGATCGGCATGCTGCTGGAGTGCGCCCGCGAGTTGCTGGACAACCCGGCTCTTCGTGATTCGTGGGGAAGTGAATCCTTGGAATGAGCGTCATGCCGCCGTCCGGACGGCACTTCTCAAGAGAATAACCGACTTGTAGTTGTTTGGGTTGCCGTACCCGCGCGGTGCGTTTTATGTTTTTGATAGCGGTGTTGTCGGCCTCGACCTTGCCTGTAGTAGCGCCGGTAATGATCAGCGCCTCAATCTCTTTCCATCACCGGCAGACGGTGCGGTAGAGCCTGTTCGACTCCGGCCGGGCGGCAGCCTTGACCAGTCTCTCGAGTTCGGATTTCGCTGCCGCGGGGTCCTCCAGGGAGCCCATGCGCAGCAGTGCCCTGAGCTGTTCCTTGACCTTCCAGACGGCCCGGAGGGTTCCGGTCGGATTGTCGGTGGCGAACACTTCTTCGAGCCTGCGTGCTGCCCTTCCATTGAGTGCGTCCCCGCCGCGCAGGAGGAGCATCCGGTGGGCCCAGGCCTTGTCAACGGCTCGTCCGCGGCGGCCCTTGACCTGCTGGGACAGGTTCTGCCGGTTCTCGGTCACGGCCTGGTTCGCCAGCGAGGTCAGGTGGAAATGATCCACCGCGACAGCGGTGCGGGGAAGCCACATCCGCAACGCCTTGCGGAACGCCGCGGACGGGTCGATCGCGACGACCTGCACTGCCATTCGCCAGTGAAAAGGCCGGGCGAACAGCCAGTCCCCGACACCCGGGTGGTCATGGCCGTCGACCATGCCCAGAACTTGGCCGATGTCCAGATCCACGATCGTCGTCATCCAGGGCTCGAACCGTGTCCAGGTCTTTGATTCCGGGTTCTGAAAATAGCGCATCGAGCGGAAACGGTGCTCGTCGATGCCCAGCATCCTGGGACTGAGCTTGTCCACGTCGGGCAGCCGCAGCAGGCACGCTTCATTCAGCGCCGCCCGCACCTTCCACCAGGACACCGCGAAGCCGGCAGCCGTTTCCGATACGGCCCTGCCCGATCGGATGACCGCATCCACGAGCCGGTCCCGGAGCCGGCTGGTAGAGCGGGCGCGGCGCGGGGCCTGTGGCGTCAATTCGAAGAACGACAACCTGTCGCAGGCCGGTTCTTCGCAGTACCAGCGGTACTTGGACCAAAGCACATTCACGGGCGCCGCAACAGGAACATCGCGGAGCCGCTGGAAGCGCCGCTCCTTCCGCCGGGACACAATGACCCCGCAGCTCGGGCAGCCCGGCAGCTGGTCCCCTTGGATGATGACCTGCCGGCGGCCAGCCGTGGCGGTGGTGGAAATGGCGCGGTAGTCGGCAGGTTGAAGAGGATGGTGGCAGCGTCGGCTGCGACCCCGGTAGGCTCGTTCAAGGCTCGTGGTCCTGTTCCAGGTTGAATGCTTAGACACACTCACCCCAACAGGGCAGCGGGCCCCTTTGTCTTCAACGACACGAACTCAAATCCCATCAACCACCAAGAGCCGCTAAACCGTGAAGGGGCCGGATTGCGGGCTATTTTGGAGTCAACGTGCCAACACGACTCAGTCAGGGCAAGGCTAGCCTTGGGGTTTTAGTTCCTCTTCCGCCTGCAACAGCATGCTGAAGACATGGTCTGCTGCAGAACTTCGGCGCCAACGGTCAAAGCATGCTCCAGCAGCCTCACGCGTTGCCATCCGCTGTGATGGCGACTTGGTGGCGTAGTCTTCTATCGCTGCGGCCCAGCCTTGCACAGTGTTGTCCTTCACTATGATGCCGCCACCAGAGACAATCCGTGAGGTCCAAGGAGTTACGTCGGCACACATCACGGGACAGGAAGCGGACAATGCCTCTGCGATAACATGACCAAAATTTTCTCCGGCGGTCGGAAACATCATTAGGTCATATTTGGGTAGCGCAGCACGGACCGCATCATTTGGGAATGCACCCAAAAATCTCACGACAACGTGATCAGGGAGCTCCTGCGCACGCCGCCTGCACTCGAGTGCATAGTTGAGATCTTCTTCCGGACCGTAAACATCTAGGCTAAGAGGTGCTGTGCATTGTTTCAACGCTTCAAGCAATGTCAGCAAACCCTTGATTCGGACCACCCTGCCTACAAACACTGCCTGTATAAACTCCTGCGGCGTATAAGCTGGAGCCGTAGCCGTCACCGGCAGGTCGGTATCATTTTCCCGTATGACGACTTTCACGTTGTGACCGACTGCGCGGCGGATGTCGGAGGCCTCACGGGAACTCGACGCATGCCAAATTACTTTTTTTGCCATTCCGCAACGCCGATATATGGATATGTAGAGGCGTTTCTTGGCGCCCTTGATCCCCAAGGCACCTGAGCTAAATTCACCGCGAGGGGCTAGAGCGACGCTCTTCGGCCTGAAATAGCCGACGGCTATCATTAATTGAGGCAGTATGGAGAAACGCAAGTTGAAAAAACTACTCAAATAGATGATATCTGGCCGTAATCCCCGCGTTGCCTTCAATGCGGCCACCAAGCATTGAATTTTCGACGCTGATGCATAATACACCGCGACGCCATCATGGCTCGTCCACGAATTATTCTTCACGGGCAAGGGTATTTGCTCGCCAAGATCCGTATCGCTCGAAATAATGGCTGGTACG
This sequence comes from Arthrobacter sp. D1-17, assembly GCF_054130535.1. Classification (NCBI taxonomy): domain Bacteria; kingdom Bacillati; phylum Actinomycetota; class Actinomycetes; order Micrococcales; family Micrococcaceae; genus Arthrobacter; species Arthrobacter sp. D1-17. The sequence continues at coordinate 969,347 of NZ_CP096382.1, forward strand.
AACTGTGAAGGGGCAGTCTTTACTAAGGCCGACAGCGACCGTATCGGTCCCCCGCCGAGAAAAGCGGGCAAATAAAAGGCCGAAAAAACGGCAACGCTCTTTGGGGAATTCATCGGTACAGTCATTAGAGAAGGTCAGCTGCGGGACTATTGATTCGATTCCGTGTATCTATTATCGGGGTTCGAGATGATTCGATAAGATGAAGATCGACGTCGTCGTGGTCTGTCACCAGAATGGCGAGATCCAAGGACTCGAGGACGTTCTTCGTCATGGAAATCCGTTCGACTCCTTGAGGCCAGCGGTAGTCCTCTACGTGAGGATCAATTGCGACTAGATCTGCACCGAATTGCTGAAGGAGCTCGATCAACCTCAGTGAGGGTGACTCGCGTATATCGCCTGTGTTCTTTTTATATGCCAAGCCTATGAGGGCGATCCTAGCTCCTCGGACGGCTTTGCCTCGATTGTTTAGGTTTGCAATCACTCGTTGAACCACATAGTCAGGCATGTGATCGTTGATGTCGTTGGCTAGTTCTACGAACCTAAAATTTTGGCCTAGTTTCCTACGCACCTGCCATGACAAATAACTGGGATCTACGGGGAGACAGTGCCCGCCGACACCAGGGCCAGGCGTGAATTTCATAAAGCCAAACGGTTTGGTTCCGGCTGCTTCGATGGCTTCCCATACATTAACGTCAAGTTCGTTTGCGAAAACAGCTAGCTCATTGACGAGGGCTATGTTTACATGCCGGAACGTATTTTCTAGAAGCTTGGTTAGCTCGGCCTCTTTTGGCGTACTTACCGGAACCGTTGTATTGACCAGGCTATCATAAAAGCTTTTGACTCGGATCAAGGATTCTGAACCAATTCCTGAAACCACTTTCGGCGTTTCGACAAATCCCCAGGTCTTGTTTCCTGGATCGATTCTCTCAGGGCTGTAGCCTGCGTAAAAATCGACTCCTGCAGTTAGTCCAGATCCGCCTTCCAGAACCGGTACCAGCAGTTCTTCAGTGGTTCCAGGATAGGTTGTGGATTCAAGAATGACAGTCGCGCCCGGTCTTAAATGAGCAGCGAGAGCCCTGCTCGAATCCTCGATAAATGTCAGGTCTGGAAGGCTCTCCCGCAAAGGCGTGGGAACTGTGATAACAGCAATGTCGAAATTTTCTGCATGGTCGTAACTGGTGCTTGGGAGATAGCGCCCGCTACTTAACGCCGCAGCCAACTCTGTATCCGTGATGTCGTCTACATACGACTTGCCTGCAGCAAGGCTGTCAATACGATTTTTATCAATGTCAACGCCAACGACGTTGAACCCTACCTCTACTGCCCTCATGGCCACCGGCAGACCGACGTAGCCTTGCCCAACAACGACTACGGTTTGTGCTCTCTCAGTCATACTTTTCGCTTTCAATCAGTCAGGCCATGAGTATGAGGGAAAGTCCATCCCCCGAGCCGCAATGTTATCAAGCACCTGTGGCCTTCGTGCATTCGGGGGCCTTGTCCGACTGGGCAAGCCAACCGGAACCGGCTGCAGTACTAGCCGCGACTAATATGAAGCAGAGTCGCGGGCAGACTGGGGTACGGCGTGATGGAGCACTGCCCGGGACGAGGTTTGTACGAAGCTAGCTTTAGCAGATGGGGAGGCAACATTGACAGAGAGACTTGTCATAGTAGGGGCTGGAGGTTTTGGAAGAGAGACCATCGACGTTATTCGCGCCCAGAACCTCGCCAAAGCAAGTCCGGTCTATGACCTCCAGGGTGTTTTGGACTCCAATCCATCCGATCTCAATCTTGGACGGCTTGAAAGATTAGGAGTTCCCTATTTGGGATCCGAGCAGGACTGGTTGAGCAGAGGACGGCCTTCCCAGTACCTCGTGGCCATCGGAGACCCCGAAATCAGGCGGCTAGTCAGCGGCAAGTTTGACGCTGCGGGATGCATCCCAGGGAGAGCTATTCATCCGACTGCGGTAATCGGCTCGGAGTCGACGATAGGGCCTGGTGCCGTTCTGTGTGCCGGTGTCCAGGTATCTACTAATGTGCGAGTGGGGCGCCACGTTCAGATCAACCCCAATGTCACAGTAGGGCACGACGCGGTATTGGATGATTATGTATCCCTGAATCCTGGATCTATCGTGTCCGGCAGCGTGCACTGTGAGTCTCAGGTTTTATTGGGAGCGAACGCGATAATCTTGCAGGGCCTACGAGCCGGGAAAGGCAGCGTTATTGGGGCCTCGGCCTGTGTAACGAAAGATGTCGCACCGTCTGCGGTGGTAAGGGGAGTGCCAGCTCGCTAACCGATCGGGCGGGGAGATTCTTGTCGGCTCGTGCAGCTTTCCTCACCGCGTATCCACATCCTCAAACACCAAAAACGTCTGCGTATCCAGCACCCCGGGCATCGACTGTAGCTGATCGAATATCACCCTCCGCAGGTCCACGTTGTCCACCGCCCGCACTAGCAGGATTACGTCAAAGTCCCCACCTACCAGGGCAATGTGGTGCACCTCAGGAATGGCCCGCAGGAGCTCGCGAAGCTCCCGCCAGGAATGCTGCCGCACCTTGAGCGTCACGTAGGCCGATGACTTCAGTCCCGCTTTGATTGGATCCACTAGGGCGGTGAACTTCGTCAGCACGCCCTCACCGGTCAGCCGGGCAATCCTCGTGTAGGCGTGTGCCCGCGAAATGTGTACGTTCTCGGCCACCTGCGTCACAGACATCCGCCCGTCCCGTGTCAGCTCCGCGATGATTCTGCGGTCTACATCGTCCAGCGGAACCGCCACCTGCTCCGGCTCAGCTCCAGCCATTCGTCTACTACTCCCGTCAGTAATCCAGCTCACACTTGCAGTTCGTCTCTCAGCGTAGGGCAATACCTCAAGATCCTCCACGATTCCGGCAGAGGCTGGATACGAAATATCGCCCGGGGGCATACTGAAGACGAATAGTGGCTAGAGAAGGATGGACCAATGACGATCTCCGCGGACCACACTGCCCGGGACCAGGCAGTACATGCCGGGCAGGCGCCGGAGCAGGGCGAAGACCTGCACCTGGAAGGCGCCGTTGCCGAAGCCGTGCGCAAATTCGGCATCACCGCCGAGGACTACATGCTGCCGGCACGGCACCAGATTCAGATGGTGGACCAGGACGGTAACCTCAAGCCCCACTCCGAACAGGGAACTGAACCGGGCCACGAGTATCCGTTGCCCAGCGACCAGGAACTGCTTGCTGCCTACGAGCAACTTGTTGTTGGCCGCCGGGTCAACGACCAGAACTCAGCCCTGGTCCGCCAGGGCCGGATGGCCGTCTACCCCTCCAGCCACGGCCAGGAGGCCTGCCAGGTCGCGGCCGCCCTCTGCCTATCTGAGGGCGACTGGATGTTTCCCACCTACCGAGACTCCGTCGCCGTCATGGCCAGGGGAGTAGACCCGGTCCAGACCATGACGCTGTTCCGCGGTGACTGGCACAGCGGCTACAACCCGGCCGAGCACAAGGTTGGCATCCAATGCACCCCGCTCACCACCCAGCTGCTCCACGCGGTCGGCGTCGCGCATGCCGCCAAGTTGCGCGGTGAGGACACCGTCGTGCTGGCGATGTGCGGTGACGGCGCCACCAGCGAAGGCGACTTCCACGAGGCCCTGAACTTCGCCGCCGTCTTCCACCTTCCCGTCATCTTCTTCGTCCAGAACAACCAGTACGCCATCTCCGTGCCGCTCGCACACCAGTCCGTGGCTCCGTCGCTTGCCCACAAAGCCGTTGGCTACGGGATGGCCGGCGAACGTGTGGATGGCAACGACGTCGTCGCCCTCCTCGCTGTGCTCGACAGGGCAGTCAAGCTGGCACGCGAAGGATCCGGCCCGCTCCTGGTAGAGGCCCACACCTACCGCATGCAGGCACACACCAACGCTGATGACGCCACCCGCTACCGGCAGGACAGCGAAGTCGTCCAGTGGGTGGCGCGCGATCCACTGACGCGGATGAAGAAATATCTAACGGACAAGGGGCTGCTGGACGACGACGGCGAGTCCCTGATAACACAGAAAGCGGAAGCCATTGCGACTCAGCTTCGCAACGGCCTCAGCGAGGACGTTCCGGTGGACCCGCAGGACCTCTTTAAGTACGTCTTCTCAACTACCACGCCGCAGCTCAAGGAACAGTCCGCCCTGCTCGCCGACGAGCTAGCCCGCGACGCCAGTGCCGGCGCTTCATCCAAAACGGAGGCCCCCGAATGAGCCCCACCATCACCACGTCGTCCGAAGCCAACGGCAATGTCAGTTCTGCAACAGCACGGGCAGCCGCCTCCGCTGCGGCTACGGCGGAGGCGGCCGGCCCGCAGCCCGTAACCATGGCGAAGGCCTTGAACACGGCTATGGCCGACGCCATGCATGCGGACAAGTCCGTCCTTGTCTTTGGGGAGGATGTCGGCATGCTTGGCGGCGTCTTCCGCATCACCGACGGCCTCACCAAAACCTTCGGCGAGCAGCGCTGCTTTGACACCCCGCTGGCCGAGTCGGGGATCGTGGGCATGGCCGTGGGCATGGCCATGAACGGCATGCGGCCTGTTATCGAGATGCAGTTCGATGCGTTTGCCTACCCGGCCTTCGAGCAGATCGCCAGCCACGTGGCCAAGATGCACAACCGGACCAGGGGTGCCCTCAAACTGCCCATGGTCATCCGTGTTCCCTATGCCGGCGGCATCGGGGGAGTGGAGCACCACTGCGACTCGTCCGAGTCCTACTACGCGCACACCGCCGGCCTGAAGGTCTACACCCCGGCCACCGTGGCCGACGGCTACCGGATGCTCCGTGAGGCCATCGACTCTGACGACCCTGTGATGTTCATGGAACCCAAGAAGCTCTACTGGTCTAAGGACCTGGTGGACCTTGAGGCGCTCCGCCGGGAACACGAGGACAACAGCGAACGGGGGACGTCCACGGAAGGCCATGCGGCCGTCGCCCGTCCCGGCACCGACGCAACGCTCATCGCGTACGGGCCGTCCGTCCCCACGGCGCTCGCCGCCGCTGCCGCCGCTGCCGAAGAGGGCCGCTCCCTGGAAGTCATCGACGTCCGCACTTTGGTGCCGTTCGACGACGAGACAGTCGCCGCCTCTGTCCGCAAGACCGGCCGCGCCGTGGTGATCGCCGAGGCACATGGTTTCGCATCTGCCTCCTCTGAGATTGTGGCTCGTATGCAGGAGCGCTGCTTCCACTACCTGGCCGCGCCGATCCGCCGCGTGACGGGCTTCGACGTTCCGTACCCTGCCCCGAAGCTCGAGCATTACTACCTGCCTGGCGTGGACCGCATCCTCGACGCCGTCGACGACCTCCAGTGGGAAGACTAAACAGATGACCGAAACAAAAGTATTCCTGCTGCCCGACCTGGGCGAAGGCCTTACCGAAGCGGAACTGGTGAACTGGCTCGTGTCCGTGGGCGACGAAATCCGCGTGGACCAGCCCATCGCCGAGGTCGAGACCGCCAAGTCTATGGTCGAAGTCCCGTCCCCGTACGCAGGCACCGTTGCAGAACTCCACGGCGAACCGGGCCAGACACTGGACGTGGGCAAGCCGCTCATCTCGGTCACGCCTATCGGAGGTTCAGTGGCGAAGCCGGCCGAGGTGACGGCCGAAACTTACCGCGAGGAAGAGAAGGCAGGCTCCGGCAACGTGCTGATTGGCTACGGAACGCCGGGCGGCCGTGGAGTGGCCCGTCGAACCAGGGCAGGCCGCACATCAGCGCCGTCTGATGGCGCAACAGCCGGTACTGCGCTCACCGAAGCTAAGGAATCAAGGACTGCCAGGACCAGCAGCGGTACAACCAAAATGACCACTGCCGCCGACGACCTCCTGCTGATGCGCACCCAGGCGCCCGGCAAGTTGGGGGCAGTGATCTCCCCGCTGGTTCGCCGGATGGCTAAGGAGCACGGCGTGGACCTGGGACATGTGCAGGGCTCGGGCGAGAGCGGCCTGATCATGCGCCGCGACGTCGAAGCCGCGATCAAATCGCCGGAGGTTGGGCTTGCCGAAACTGAAGCGGGTTCCGTGGCGGAACCATTACCGTTGGCTGAGCCGGCGGAGATCAAGGCCCCAAAAATCGCGACCGCCGCCGACACCGACCCCCGCACCGGCCTCGGCATTGCGAGCCGCACGCCGGTGCGTGGTGTCCGCAAAGCCGTGGCCTCCAACATGAGCCGCAGCCGCACCGAGATTCCTGAAGCGACAGTCTGGGTGGATGTGGATGCGACAGCTCTCGTTGAGATGCGTGCCGACCTGAAAAAGAAAGATGGGCACAACGCTCCCGGCCTTTTGGCCTTCATCGCGCGCTTTGTCACGGCTGGGTTGAAGAAGTATCCGGAATTGAATACGAGGATTATTACTGACCAAAGCTTTGCCGGCGAGGAGCAGCAGGAAATCGTCGCCTTTGACGGCATCAACCTTGGCTTCGCAGCTCAAACGGACCGCGGCTTGGTGGTGCCTTCGGTCCGAAACGCCGAGAAACTCAGCGCCCGCGAACTGGATGCTGAGATCAAACGTCTTACCGCCGTCGCACGGGAGGGCAAGGCGACGCCGGCCGAACTGAGAAGCGGCAGCTTTACGCTGAATAACTACGGTGTGTTCGGGGTAGATGGTTCGGCAGCAATCATCAATTACCCCGAAGTAGCGATTCTCGGCATCGGGCGAATCATCGACAAGCCTTGGGTTGTGAACGGCGAACTCGCGGTCCGGAAGATCACTGAATTGACGCTGACCTTCGACCACAGAGTGTGTGACGGCGGAACGGCCGGCGGATTCCTACGTTACGTGGCGGATGGACTGGAAAACCCGGGAGCGATGCTCGCAGATCTATAACCTGACTCCAGTCGCATTTTAGGGCGCCGCGTCGTCGTTGCCGGCGTCGTGGTGATATACAGGGCAAGTGAAAATATCGTTGCCTTGTGGGGAAGGCGATGGTCCACTGGACTGCCCCCACCAATTTGTTGGTGTCTGTCTAGACTGCCAAAGTGCAACCGGTGCTTGTGTGCCGGGACTCAGCACGCCGTTCCATGGAGGGCCGAATTCTTCCGAGGCGATCTTGGCCATAACCGTCCCAAAATATAGGGACACCTTTTAAGCCATGTATCGTTTTCATCCATGTGTGGAATCGTGGGTTATGTAGGCAGTTCGTCTGGCCGGGCTAACGCTGGCCATGGTGCGTTGGATGTTGTTCTTGAGGGGCTGCGCCGTCTGGAGTACCGGGGGTATGACTCCGCGGGTGTGGCGGTGGTGGCTGACGGGGAGATTTCCTCACGGAAGAAGTCCGGGAAGCTGAGCAATTTGCTCGCGGAGCTGGAGGCGCGGCCGCTGCCGGAGTCGCTGACCGGGATCGGGCACACGCGGTGGGCTACGCATGGCGGCCCGACGGATCAGAACGCGCACCCGCATCTGTCTGATGGCGGGAAGCTTGCGGTGATTCACAACGGCATCATTGAAAACTTCGCGGAGCTGAAGCTGGAGCTTTTGTCCAAGGGTGTTGTCTTTGCGTCGGAGACGGACACCGAGGTAGCCGCGGCGCTGCTGGGTGACATTTTCCGGAACAAGCTTGGCGGTGACGTCTCTAACGGCGGTCTGACCCGGGCGATGGAGCTGGCCTGCCAGCGTCTTGAGGGTGCGTTCACGCTCCTTGCGGTGCATGCTGACCAGCCGGACGTGGTGGTCGCTGCGCGCCGGAACTCCCCGCTGGTGGTCGGCCTGGGGGAGGGCGAGAACTTCCTGGGCTCGGACGTGTCCGGGTTCATTGACTACACCCGCCGCGCGGTGGAGCTTGGCCAGGACCAGATCGTGACGATCACCGCGGACTCGGTGGAGATCACCGACTTTTACGGTGCCCCGGCCTCGGGTAAGGAATACCACGTGGACTGGGACCCTGCCTCGGCCGAGAAGGGCGGTTTCAGCTCCTTCATGGAGAAGGAAATCCACGACCAGCCTGATGCCGTGGCACAGACCCTCCTTGGGCGTTCGGACCTGAACGGCAAGCTCACGCTGGATGAGGTTCGTATTGATCCGCAGCTGCTCAAGCAGGTGGACAAGATCATTGTGCTTGCGTGCGGCACTGCAGCGTACGCGGGCCTGGTGGCGAAGTACGCGATCGAGAATTGGTGCCGGATCCCCACCGAGGTCGAGCTGGCGCACGAGTTCCGTTACCGGGACCCGATCGTGGATTCGAACACCCTGGTGGTCTCGATCAGCCAGTCCGGTGAAACGATGGACACGCTGATGGCCGTGCGGTACGCGCGTGAACAGGGCGCCAAAACGATCTCCATCTGCAATACCAACGGCTCGACCATTCCGCGTGAGTCCGACGCCGTGCTGTACACGCACGCCGGTCCGGAGATCGCCGTCGCCTCCACGAAGGCGTTCCTGGCGCAGATCACCGCCGCGTACCTGTTGGGCCTGTACCTTGCCCAGCTGCGCGGGAACATCTTCTCCGGGCAGATCAAGGACGTCCTTGCGGACCTGGGCAAGATCCCGGCCAAGATTCAGAAGATCCTGGACAACGCGGGGCCCCTGCGTGAGCTCGCGCGGAGCATGAAGGACGAGAAGTCCGTGCTGTTCCTGGGCCGCCACGTTGGCTTCCCGGTTGCCCTTGAGGGTGCTTTGAAGCTGAAGGAGATCGCCTACATCCATGCTGAGGGCTTCGCTGCGGGTGAGCTCAAGCACGGCCCGATCGCCCTGATCGATGACGGCCAGCCGGTCTTCGTGGTGGTGCCGTCCCCGCGCGGCCGGGACTCGCTGCACTCCAAGGTTGTCAGCAACATCCAGGAAGTCCGGGCACGTGGTGCCCGCACCTTGGTGGTCGCTGAGGAAGGCGACGAGTCGGTCAAGGATTACGCTGAGCACGTGTTCTACGTCCCGGAGACCCCGACGCTGCTGATGCCGCTGCTCACCACTGTTCCGCTGCAGATTTTTGCCGCTGAGCTGGCCGGCGCAAAGGGTTATGACGTGGACCAGCCGCGCAACCTGGCCAAGAGCGTCACCGTAGAGTAAGCGAAATGAGGTCGAGGCCTGCGGGCGCCCACCTGCGTTAGACAATTACCCTGCAGGAGCGCAGGAACGTGCAACTCGTGGAATGTGCTTGTGGGCGGCTAAGCCTCACTCGGAAAGATCGCAACTCCGCCACCCGCGCGGGCCCTTGAAATGATCCGGAATGCCCTGCCGCACCACATCACGAGCCCGCGTCAAGCTGGGCCCCCTCTGGATTCGTCCCGGCGACAATGGCCTGCAGAAGGACCAGGCGCCCCTTGGGCGCCAGCCAGTGCTTCCGAGGCCGATGTGAATGTGGGGCGGCAGCAAGCTGCCGCCCCACAACCGGTCAAAGGTAAGTTGATTAAAAATCGAGCTGATCCATGTGGACCCCTAGTTGCGCTTCAGCAGCCGGGGTTGAAGGCCACTTTTGCAAAAGCGGCGGTCTCATAAATATATCGGTAGGCCCAAGAAATAGCGGACAGATGCTGCTCATAACTGACCATGTTCAGGTCGCCTTCAAAACAGCGTTGAAGGATAATGCGCGACCGGGTGATGTGGAACTTGGCAGTTAGCGCATTAACGCTCTGCCACTTGTGGTCCTCGGCGAGTTTGCGAAGTGCACGAGCTTCGCCTTGGGTGGTTACTGGGTCCGGCGCGAAACAGATGATTGGATAGGACCGTTTTTTCTTACACACATCAGGGGGCGGGCTGCCGTTGGTCGGAACCGACAGCACGAGCGTTTCCGCGAAGCCTGCGGCCATAAGTTCCTCTGCGGCTTTCACACGGGCTTCCGTTTGCGGCGCGAGAACGAACAACACAGCCGCCGGTCGTGGTGAGCTCACAGCTGGTTCAACATAAAGGAACAAGCCTGCGAATAGCCATGACCAGAGGGCCATGCCGCCCCAAGCAACTATTGCAAGCAGTTTCCTTTGACGGCTCACGTGGCCTTTCAAGGCAGAAAATCCTTCTTTGACCGTATCGATATATGTCTCTACTTACCCTGTGGTGTCTTGAAGGCGGTCACCTGCATCCTATAGGAGCTGTCACCGTCAGCCTTCGTGACGTGGGCGTCGACGTGTTTGCATGCTGCGGTAGCGGGAAAGTGATCGTATCCTCTCGGGTGTGCGCCGGAATGTATCGGGAGAGATGCATTTCCCTACTTTAGAACTAGTTCTAATTTCCCAACAGCCTGCAAAGTCGCGGATAGAATCGAAGTCTGAACACCGCAGACGCTCCCAAGATGTACGGAGAACGAATGTCACGATGGCTCGAAGTCGGCACGGACAACTTTGTGCTGACGACGGAAGGCTCAAAGCTCAACACCGGACTGATCGTCGGCACGGAACGGGCGATGGTCATTGATACCGGAGGCGGGCCGCGGCAGGGGCGCGAGATTTTGGAGGCCGTGAGGGGCAAGACCCAGCTTCCCCTCGTGGTGGTTAACACCCATGCGCACTACGATCACTTCTTCGGAAACGCCGTCTTCGCGGAGGATGGAGTGACGGAATTCTGGGCGCACGAGAACTGTGCCGAAGAGATCGGCGAAAACGGCAACGCCCAGCGGGGAGCCGTGGCCGAGCTCGAGCCTGACATGGCCGCCGGCCAAGGGGAGAACGTCGAGCTCGTCGTGCCGAACGCGCTGGTCCGAGACCAGCCGGTCCTCGTGGACCTCGGCGGGCAGGCAGCCACGCTGTTCTACCTCGGCCGCGGGCACACTGACGGCGACCTGCTGGTCGGCACCACCACGACTCTGTACGCGGGCGACCTGGTGGAGCAGGGTGCGCACCCCTCCTTCGAGGACTCCTACCCAGAGGAGTGGGCCGGTGCACTGCGGCACCTGTCTGCGTTGCGGCACCGCTACGAGTTCCTCATCCCCGGCCATGGCGAGCCCTGCAGTGACCGTTTCGTCAAGACCATGGCGGACACGATGACGACGGCGGTCCGCCAGGCGAGGCAGTCGATCAGGGACACTCCCTCGGATGCGACCAAGGCAATTCCTGTCCTGCCGTACGGGCCCGAGCAGTCGCGCTGGTTCATCAAACGCCTGCAGGAGACGCGGCAGCAGCACTAAAGGCTGAGTATGCAAAGTAGCCCTGCGACTGAAAAACAGGTACCGGCTACTCTGGGGTGCCGTCTGCACACCCTCTAGGTTGAGGGGATGAACAACGGAATCTGTGCCTGGATCCGCAAATTCCTCCAGCACAACGTCATCGTCGACAATTCCCTGCCGGAGAGGCCCGGGCTAGACGGGCAGGACATGCCCCGCCAGCAAAGGAGCCAGAATGCCCCTGTTTCCGGGGTATCTGTGGCTCAGTTGCCACCGCTTGGGGGGCGGCACAGCGCGTTTCCGCGCCTCCAGTCTTCCGGCCGGCTGAAGGGACGGCGCGCTGCTCGCGTCCATCGCGCTTCGGACGCGTCGGACGTGAACGAAAAGATCTGAGGAATCACCATCTCACCGGTGGGCGTGGGCGTGGGCGTCTTGAGTCATTCCTGTGCTTGGCTTGAGCCTTTCTTGATGTTGTGCCATTAGCGTCGGACCCATGAGTGTTTATGGGGCAACGCGATACGGCAGGGGGTCGCGGCGGGAGAGCCGTCGCCGTCAGTTGCAGGTGTTGAGCTACGTGGTACTGGCGATACTGGCCGTTCTGACGGCGGCAGTAGTGGTGCTTTCGCTGCAGAAATAGAGCAACGGGAGGCGCCCGCCGCGCCATGCTGACGCGTCGATGGTTCTGTTGATGCGTGTCCGAGTGGACATCCGGGTTGATTGCTAAGTAGTCTGACCAAAGATCTATGGGGGATCTACTGTCAGCTACTGTCGCCGTCGCCAAACCTAATGCGACTGCTTAAGGTCTCAACGTCCCGGAGGTTTATCGTGGCCCTTCCCGACTTCATCTTTGCGCTCTGCGCCCTGCTGGGCAGCCTCCTGATTCCATTCACCGGCCTCTACGCGCTGCTGTGCCTTAAGCGCTGCGCCATGGCTCCTGCATCCACCCACTCCGTACCGGCCCGGGTGAAGTAGGTATGCCGTACGTCGACATCAATCCCCACCGCAGCCGCCCTAAATGGTGGAGCTACGTTGGTCTGGGCCTCCTCCTGGTGCTGACCACGGCGGTCGTGGGGGCTGCCCTGGTCCAGGTCTGATGACACATGCCTGAACCGGAAACCGACATAGTGCAGCCGGAGTTGCGGCGCCGCCGTTCCCGGCGCCGGGACGGCAGCGACTCCAACGACTGGACAGGATCCTTCGAGGCCGTGATACCCGACACCAGCTCTGCTCCGGTGCTCCCGGTCCGCAGCTCCTCCTGGGCGCAGGCGGCGGCCGTTGCCGACGGAGTCTCCAGCGTGCCGGAAGCACCGCCCGCGCCAAATCGCAAGCCGGCGGCAGCGTCGGCTCCGTCCGTCCCGGGAACCGAGGCCGAACCGGAGCAGCCGGTGGCGGACGCCACCGCACTGCCGACGTCGTTCGTCCGCGAGCAGAAGCCCCGACCCAAGCGGGGCTTCCGGGGCTTCCTGTACCGGGTGAGCGGCGGGGCGTGGAACATGGGGCCCAGCCCGTTGGAGCGAGAGGAGGAGGAGCTCGCCCGGCGTATCTCCCGCCAGCTGCAGGGCAGCTTCAACACCGCCGTGCTCAGCCTCAAGGGCGGCATCGGCAAGACTTCCACTACTGTGGGCGTGGGCCTGACCCTCGCCGAATTCCGCGGTGACCCGCCCTGCGCCATCGACGCGAACCCGGACTCCGGGGACCTTGTGGAGCGCGCGCTGGGCGAGGGCATCTACCAGCAGGCCACGCCTCGAACCATCACTGACCTGCTCAAGAACATCGACTCGATCGACTCCCTAACTGAGCTGTCCCGCTACATGCACCACTCGGGCCGGCTGCACCTCGTCGCCGGCGAGCAGGACCCCGAGGTATCCGATTCGCTGACCGCCGAGGAGTACCTGCGGATCCGCAAGCTGATCGGCAGCTACTACTCGGTAGCGCTGACCGACTGCGGCACCGGCGTCACCCACAACGCGATGAAGGGGATCCTGCAGTCCGCGGATAACCTGATCATCGCCGCCGGCTACGCGGTGAGCGGTGCCAAGCGTGCCCGCAATACCCTGCAGTGGCTGGCCAGCCACGGTTACGAGGACCTGGCCCGCAATGCGATCGTGGTGATCACGGACAAGGACGAGGTCTCCTCCCGTGTGGACAAGGACGCCATCGAAGAGCACCTCGCTGGGATGTGCCGCGAGCTCATTGCTGTTCCGCATGACAGGGGAGTGGCCGACGGGGACCTGGTGACCCTGGACGTGCTGAAGCCGGAGACCCGGCGGGCGTACAAGGAGATTGCTGCTGCCATTGTGGACGGGTACCGGTAGGCGGCACTTTCAGCCCAAGGTTAGCCCAAGGTCTCCTGCCTAGCCTCGATTGCATGGGGAACCGGTACATGGAACGGGATCATCAGCGTAATGCCCGGCAGCGCCGGCTGCAGGCTCTGTCATATGCAGGGCTGGCCGTTTTGGCCGTCGTGACGGCAGCCGTCGTGTGGATGGCGCTGAGCCGCTGACCCCTGCCTTGCTTCCGGTGAGCTGCCCACTGTACTGCCGAGCCTAGGTGAAGATGGCGGGAGTCGTTGTGGAGCTGTCGTTATGACCGTCAAACGCAGTCACGTGCATGGTTAAAAGGCCTCCGATTCGAGGGACGCCGCCAGTTAGCTCACCGGTGCCGTCGTCGCGGAGGTCCTCACCGCCGTCGTAAAGCCGGACTTGGTGCCCGTCACGCTGACGCTGATAGCGCGCCGGGGGAGCATTGGCGTATAGGTGCTTTTGACTTAGGCCCCGACGGCACCGCTAATCACGGGAACCGGAGCGCTGAGGGTGCCCACGACGACCCTCGCCGTGATCGCCGACGTCTTCGCCGTTGTGTCGTAACGCCAATTTCGGTCTCGCCGTGCTTTGGCCTCGCCCGGCGGGACGAATGAGGCCCCGTCCAGAAAACGTCTGGACGGGGCCTCGTTCGTTATTGCTTGGGACTGGTAGCTAAATCACCTTGGCGGTGGCTGCACTGGTCTTGGCGACCGTGGTGTAGCCGGCCTTGGCCCCGGTGACGGTGACGGTCAGGGTCTTTCCCCGGACCGTCGTTGTCGGTTTGTAGGTGCTCGCGGTCGCGCCGGTGATGGCGATGCCGTTCGCTTTCCACTGGTACTTCAGGGTCACCGGTGCCGGTCCCCAAGTGCCTGGGACGGCCGTCAGGATGGAACCGACCTTAACCGTTCCGGTAATGCGCGGCACCGGTGCTGTCATGGTTCCCGCCGCGACCCTGGCGGTTGCTGCGCTGGTCTTGGTGACCGTGGTGTAGCCGGCCTTGGATCCGGTGACGGTGACGGTCAGGGTTTTGCCCAGGACGGTTGGGGCAGCCTTGTAGGTGCTGGCGGTGGCGCCGGTGATGGCGATGCCGTTCGCCTTCCACTGGTACTTCAGGGTGACCGGTGCCGGCCCCCAAGTGCCGGTTGCCGTCAGGGTGTTGCCCACCTTGGCCGTTCCGGTAATGCGCGGCACCGGTGCTGTCAGGATGCCTGCGGCGACCTTGGCCGTTGCTGCGCTGGTCTTGGCGACCGTGGTGTAGCCGGCCTTGGATCCGGTGACGGTGACGGTCAGGGTTTTGCCCAGGACGGTTGCGGGCGGCTTGTAGGTGCTGGCGGTGGCGCCGGTGATGGCGATGCCGTTCGCTTTCCACTGGTACTTCAGAGTGAGCGGTGCCGGTCCCCAGGTGCCTGCCGCGGTAAGGGTAGAGCCGACCCTGAGCGTGCCCGTGATGGTGACCGCCGGCACGGTCAGGGTGCCCGCGGCGACCTTCGCCGTTGCTGCACTGGTCTTGGCCGCCGTGGTGTAGCCTGCCTTGGTTCCGGTGACGGTGACGGTCAGGGTTTTGCCCAGATCCGTCGCCGTGGGCCGGTAGATAGCGGCGGTGGCGCCGGTGATGGCGATGCCGTTCGCTTTCCACTGGTAGCCCAGGGTGACGGTCGCCGGTCCCCATGTGCCTGGTGCGGCTGTGAGTGCGACGCCCACCTTGGCGGTGCCGGAGATAGTAGGCGTGGGCGCCGTCAGTATCGGGTTGGCAGCCATGACGGTTCCAGTGGCCGAGGAAGCCTTGACGACCGTGGTGTAGCCGTCCTTGGTTCCCGTCACGGTGACGGTCAGGGTTTTGCCCAGATCCGCCGTCGTGGGTTTGTAGGTGCTGGCGGTGGCGCCGGTGACGGCGGTGCCGCCAGCTTTCCATTGGTAGGCCAGGGTGACCGGTGCCGGTTCCCAGGTGCCCGGGTCCGCGGTGAGGGTTGAGCCTACCGCGGCCGTGCCCGTGATGGTGGGAACCGGGGCGGTGAGGGTGCCGGCGGCAACGGTGGCGGTAGCCGCCGATGTCTTGGCCTCGCTGGTGTAGCCGTCCTTGGTTCCTGTCACGGTGACGGTCAGGGTCTTGCCGGCGTCCGCGGCAGCGAGCTTGTAGGTGCTGGCGGTGGCGCCGGTGATGGCGGTGCCGTTTGCTTTCCACTGGTAGGCCAGGGTGACCGGTGCCGGTTCCCAGGTTCCCGGGTCCGCGGTGAGGGTTGAGCCTACAGCGGCGGTGCCCGTGATGGTGGGAACCGGGGCGGTGAGGGCAAGACGTACCGCTGCCCAGGACAGGTCATACGGCGTAGTGCTGCCGCTGACGACCGTGACGGGACTTGCGGAGGGTTCGGTGGCGGTGTTGCCCGAGTAGAGGTCGCCGTCAACCCATCCACGCACCCGAAGAACGTACTTCCCGGAGGTCAGGCCGGTGACGCTGTACTTGCCGGCCGCATCCGTCGTGCCGCCGCGGGTGACCAGCGAGCCGTCGGTTGTATAGGCCTGGACATAGAGGTTGGCCGCTGGCTTTCCGGCCTTGTTCAGTACCGTGCCGCCCACTGATCCGCCCGCAGACAGGGCCGCATCGATATTCGGTACGGACTGCCCCGGGGTGAGCTGGATCAGCTGAGCTTGGCCGATGCCTGCTGATTCGGGCTTGTTCTGGTAGAACTGCGCTTCTTCCGCGGCGTATCCGCTGGAGCGGTTAAAGGCAACCTTGTACGACCCAGGTGCGAGCCCGACCACGCTGTAATTACCGGACTGGTCCGTGTACTCGCTCTTGACGAGCTTTCCGGATTCATCCAGGACCGAGAGCGGGTAGCCATATGAGTTTGCACCCGAGACCTTTCCGGTGATGGACGCACCGGTCACTACCGTTAAGTCCACCCCGGTCATGTTTTGTTCCGCTGCAACCGGTCTGGCAGTTGCAGTTTCGAACGCGGACCCGCCGAACCAGCCATCGACGGCGCCGCTGCGCAGTCCGAGGAACTGCAGTTTGTACGTGCCGGGCTCCAGGCCAACCAGTGTGTAGGAACCATCGGCGAGCACGGAGCTGCGGGCCGCCGTGGCGTCGGCGGATCCGGACTTGTAGGCACCGACCTGGGCAGCGCCAAGGGAGACGCCTTCAGGGGCTGTGATTTTTCCGCTGATGGTGGCGCCCTTGACCAGCGTTGCATCCACGGAGGTTACGCTCTGGCCGTCCGTCACTGTGACAGGGGTTGCCGCCTCCATGGACGAGGCGTTGCTGTACCACTGCTGCAGAACTGCCGAAGTGTATGCATTGAACTGCAACTTGTAGCTACCGGCCTCCAGCCCCTGCAGCAGGTAGCTGCCATCAGAGCCGAAATAGACGGATTTCGCGACGGTGTTGTCGCCCTTGTGGAGGATGACCACACCGAAGCTGCTTACCCCGGCAGGCACAGAAACCTTGCCGCTGATGCTCGCGCCCTGGGCAAGAACCGCGTCCACGCCCGTGCGGCCCTCTCCGGCAGTCAAGGTGATGGGAGCCGCCTCGGCCTGCGTCTTCGCATCGTCGTACCACTCGTCCAAGGCGCCGGACTCACCACCGCTGAAACGCACCTTGTGGGTTCCCGCCAGCAGTCCCTTGATCTGGTACGTGCCATCTGCGTTCACGGGAAACGACCTCGCTATCGGGCTTTCATCCCTGCTGGTGGCCACGGAGACGCGGGTCAGATCGACGCCGGAGGGCGCGCTGATCTTTCCGCTGATGGTGGCGCCCTTGACCAGGGTCACGTTGAGGTCAGCCAAGTCCTGGCTTGCCCCGACAGCGATGGTCCCAGCAGTCAGTAGGGATTCGCCGCCCCCATGCCAGGCATCCAGCGCCCCGGAGTTGCCCCCGTTGAACTGGAGCTTGTAATTCCCTTCCCGAAGGCCGCCGATCCTGTAGCTGCCATCGGCTGCCACCCGGGCGTATCCTGCGTGCGACCCGGCTTTTGCTTCCAGCACCGAGACGGTGATGTCGGAGACGGAAATCCCCGCGGGCGCTGTGACCTTGCCACTGAGGCTTGCACCCTTCACGAGCACGGCGTCAGCGCTGGCTACGGCCTGACCATCGGCGAGGGCGATGGCGGTGGCAGTGCTGAAGGTCAGCCCGCCCCCGTACCACTGGGCCAAGGCGCCGGAATCACCGGTGTTGAACTGCACCTTGTAGGATCCGGCCTGCAACCCGCCCACTTTGTAGGAACCATCCGCTGCGACAGAGGAGGAACCTGCGTAGTCCATGGCACCACTGCTGTGGTAGGCCGTGGCCCACACAGCTGTCAGGTCAACACCTGCAGGGGCGCTGATTTTTCCGCTGATAGACGCCCCGTTCTTCAATTCAGCGTCGATTCCAGTCACGTCCTGGCCAGCGGTGACAGTGACGGGAGTGGCGGACTCAAATGTCGAGGCTCCCGCGTACCACTGAGTGAGAGTGCCGGAGGCGTACCCGCTGTACTGCACTTTGTAAGTGCCGGCTGGCAGTCCCCGAACTGTGTATTTGCCGATTCGGTCCACCTGTGTGGAGAACCAGGAAGAACCGTCCAGGCTTCGGACCTGCACGCTGACGCCGCCCAGGTCCACGCCGGCGGGTGCCGTCACGGTTCCGCTGATAGATGCACCCTTCACCAGGGTTGCGTCGATGCCGGTGAGGTCTTGGCCTGCGGCAAGAGTGAGGGGAGTGGCCGTTTCGAAGGACGAAGCATTGGCATGCCACTGGTCGAGGGTGCCCGCGCCGCTTCCGCTGAACTGAACCTTGTACGCGCCTGCGGGCAGGCCGCGCACGAGGTAGCTTCCGTCATAGTTGACCCGCGCCGAAAACGACGGGGAATTATCTGCGGCCGACACGTTCACATAGACAGAGGTTAGATCGGTTCCCGCGGGTGCCGCCACACTACCGCTGATCGAGGCGCCCCTAACGAGTGCTGCATCGATGCCGGTGATGTCCTGACCCTCGGCAAGAATGACGGGCGTTGCACTTTCAAACGTGGAGGCTCCCGAGTACCACTGGGTGAGGGTGCCGGAGTTGTACCCGCTGAACCGCACCTTATAGCTGCCTGCGGCGAGGCCTCTGACGGTGTAGCTGCCGTTGAACTCAACGTTGCCATAGGACCACGAGGTGCCGTCCGAGCTTTGGACACTGACGCCCAATGAGCTCACGTCCACGCCTGCGGGGGCGGTGACAGTTCCGCTGATCGAGGCGCCCTTCACCAGCCTTGCATCGACACCGGCGAGATCCTGGCCTTCGGCCAGGGTGACAGGCGTGGCTGTTTCGGCCGAGGCGGCTCCGGAGTACCACTGCTCCAGTGCACTCGAATAGCTGCCGCTGCCGCTGAACCGGACCTTGTAGCTCCCGGCCGGGAGTCCGCGCACCAAGTAAGTGCCGTCTGCGCCGATGCGTTCAGACGAGTACTGCTGGCCGGAGCCCGCATGGACGCTCACGGTGACGTAGCTGAGCTCAACACCGGCCGTTGCAGTGAGGTGGCCGCTGATCGAAGCCCCCTTGACCAATGTGGCGTCCACTCCGCCCAGGTCCTGCCCGGCCGTGAGGTTGATGACCGTGGCGGTGTCGGAGGAGGCTGCACCTGGGTACCACTGTTCCAGCGCGCCGGAATTGTAGCCGCTGAACTGGACTTTGTAGCTGCCGGCGGAAAGGCCCCCGAGCGTGTAGCTGCCGTCCACCTGAACTTGCGCGGACCCAGCATAATTGCCCGCGCTGTCCGACCGGTAGAGCTGTACCTGAACGGATGCCAGATCAACGCCGGCCGGTGCCGCGACCTGTCCGCTGATGGAGGCTGCCTTGATTAACGAGTCGTCGATGCCAGCGAGATCCTGGCCGGAGTCGACGGTCACCGGGGTAGCCGTTTCGAAGGTCGCGGCCCCGGAGTACCACTGTTTTGCAGCGCCGGAGCTGTAGGTATTGAACTCCAGTTTGTAACTGCCCGCCGGAAGACCGCGTACTGCGTAGCTGCCATCGGGGCTGATCTGTCCGTATCCGGAATAGGAGTGCTGCGCTGCCTTGTGGACCGAAATGCTCACCGAGGCCAAGTCGACGCCGGCAGGCGCCGTCACCTTGCCGCTGATCGAAGCTCCTTTAACGAGGACGGCGTCCATGCCGGTGAGGTCCTGTTCCGCCGTGAGTACGACGGCGGTGGCGGTGTCGGACGAGACTGCCCCACCGTACCACTGCTCCAAGGCTCCGGAATTATTTGGATTGAACTGGATTCTGTAGCTGCCTGCGGCAAGACCAGTGAACTTGTAGCTTCCGTCTTCGGCCACGGCAGCCCAGCGGGACGAGCCATAACCGCCTGAGCTGTGGGCGTAGACGCTTACAGCCGTGATGTCGACCCCACCCGGAGCTGTGATGCGGCCACTGATTGATGCCCCCTTGGCCATGACGACGTCGATGCCAGTGAGCTGCCGCCCGGCTCCGACAGTCAATGCGGTAGCCGAGCTTTGATCAGCCCCGCCGTACCACTGAGGAACTGACTTGTTGGTGTAATCGTAGAACCACAGTTTGTACGAGCCGGCCGGAAGACTGCTGACGCTGTAGGCGCCTTCGGCACTTGGATAGGCGGTGGTCACGTACTCTCCCGTGGGAGTGGCAGCGTAGACATGGATCGCCGTGGTGCCGGCATCTGCGCCGGGCGGGACGGAAATGTGTCCGCTGATTGACGCGTCGGACAGGTCGGCCGCGTTGGCAGGCGCCAGCCCCGAAACTATGAGCGCCGAAAGAACCGCTAACAATAACGCGATCCTTAAACGGAATCGCCCGCTCTTTACGAGCATTTTTACCCCCCATGGGTCAGCAAACGGATCGGCCGCCACTTTAAATTGTCAAAGAACGCCTTAGTCTAACTGCAAATCCAAATTTCCCCGGCGACTTTGTACAGATGCTGGAGTCTCATTACGCAATTTATTGATCCGACGGAAATTCGTTCTGCAGTCAACGGTTATTGTTGGTCCCGAAGTACATTGGGGGAGAGGGCCGCAGGATGCGCACGGAGCGAGTGATATCCCGGCTGCCGGGGCTTTGCATCATCCTCATGGCGGGTTCAGTGCTGGCCGTGCAGTCGGGCGGGCTGTTCCGGTTTGTCTGGATCAAGGTCTTGGTAGTGATGATTGCCGTCCTCGCGGGCTTGTTCTCACCGCCAGGCGCCCGGCTTCCGCTGGCAATCACGACCGTGCTTGCCGCGTGCGTCTTGTGGATCGCCGTCGCCATGCTGCTCTCCGACACACCCTTGGCCAGCATGGCCGGCCGCTGGCCGCGGTACGAGGGCCTGCTGATGCTCGGCGTCTACGTGGCAGTCTTCGCGGCGGGCGCCAAGGTCCTGGGCGGCGGTTCCGGCGGCCAACGGCGCACTCTTCTTGGCCTGTCCCTGGCAGGTGCCGGTACCGTGGTTTTCACCATCGCGGTGCTGGAAAGCGCCGGCCTGCGACCGCTTGGCGGGGCTGCCGATGTGCGGCTGGGGGCAACGCTGGGCAACGCCACCGACCAGGGGCTGATCGGCGTCATCATCACCGGCGTCCTGGCCGCCCAAGGCGAGCCGGACCGGGCCTGGCAGGTATGGCTGCGCCGCGCCGGACTGCTTGCCGGCGCGGGGGTGACCGTCCTCTCAGGCTCCCGTGCGGCCTTGGCCGCACTGTTGGCTGTGGCCGTATTCGGAGCCTACACGTGGATGAGGAGCCGGTCCTGGACCCGGCCGAAGATCGCCGCCGGCGCCGCGCTCGCAGCGGCGGGCGTCGCCGTCGGGGTCCTGCTGGCCCCCGCATCCCGCGAGCGGCTGCTGTCGACGGCGACCGTCGACGGGCGGTGGCTGCTGTGGGACCAGAGCCTTGGATTGATTGCCGATCGGCCCCTGTTCGGCGTCGGCCCGAGCGGTTTCGTTGATACGTTTCCTGGGTATCTCGGGGCCGAGTGGGCGCGGACGGTGGGAGACAGCTTTCCGGCGGACTCGCCCCATAGTTGGCCGCTGCAGGCATTGGCGGCAGGCGGGCTTCCCCTGCTGGTGCTTGTGGTGGTGCTGATTGCGGTCTGCGTGGCGGCAGTGATCCGCCGCGTGGGGGACTGCCGGTCAGCTGCCGACCGCAGGTACCTTGCCGTGGTGCTGGTCACGGTGGCGGCGTATTCACTAGCCCTACTCACGCACTTCACGTCCATCGGCACCACCGGGCTCGTGGCGTTCCTGTGCGGCGGGCTGGTGGGAAGCGAGGCCGGCAGGGCTGCCTTCATCAGGAGCGGCGCACTCCGGGAATTCGCCGCCACGAAACTGCACGCCGTTCCCCGTCTGGCCGGGACGCTGCTGGCCATTGGTGGACTGGCGGTTGCTGTTCCGGCGACCTTTGCGGAATGGTCCATGGGCGCCGGCGCCCGGGCCGCCGCAGCAGGTAACCTTGGCCAAGCCCAGCAGGAGTTCAAGCAGGCCTGGCAGCTCCGGGCCTGGGACAGCGACACTGCGCTGTTGGCAGCCCAGGCGTTCGCCGGCCCCGCAACGGAAGGGGACCAGCAGGCTGCCCGATATGCCGTCGAATGGGGTCCCTTGCGCGGGAGCGGACGCCGCAGTCACAGGAAGCAGGAACGGCTCTGGCTCTCGGACACCTCTACAGCGGTGACGCCCCAAAGGCGAAGGATCTGCTGGATGCGCTGGTGGCCGAGTCCCCCTATTCGACGGCCCTCTACGTCCACCGCGGCGTGGCGCACTTCGGCCTGGGACATCCGGCGGAGGCAATTACTGATCTTGAGCATGCCGCCTCGTTGGATCCTGCCTTGGAGACGCCGTGGCGAGTGCTGGCCAATATCCACCAGCGGTTGGGTAATAACCAGGAAGCTTTTGCTGCTACACAGCGCGCTAATGCATTAGCAAGCCGTTGAACTAGCTCAGTTCCCCTCCGTTTATGCCTTTATGCTTGTTCGCTCAAGAATGCCGCAGGGAAAGATCAAGATCAGCGCAGTTTATGAGAAACAATGGGTTTTTGGCATTTATGCTCGGCCGATAATTCTGGTTCAAGGGCTCTATTCTATTCCCGTATTCACCGTTCCTAGCCGGTGCCACTCCGGTTCCCTTATCGCCGGTGCCGTTCGAGCGGAACAGCACCGCCGCCGTCGCGCTCTCCAGCGCGAGGCACAGCTGCACGACGAGCGCTCGGCGGGAAGATTGAGGAACCTCGGAACGTTAATTCAGTAGGTCCAGCCATCGGGTAGCGACCGCAAAGGGGCCCGGGGAGCTGGCACCGGCAGTGAGAAGGCGGGTAACTGTGGGCATATTGGCAGTGGGATACGACGGTTCGGACCCGGCCAAGCTGGCCGTGCGCTGGGCCGTGGAGTATGCAGAGGCGTCGCAGTCCGCGATGCGCATTATCCATGCTTGGATCTGGCCGCTCTTCACCCACGACGTGGGACCGGTTAAGGGCGTCGCCGACAGCGGGCTGCGCCACGCGGCCGAGGAGATCCTCTCCGAGGGTGTGGACTTCGCCCGCGGCATCTCGCCCAGATTGGACATCGAACCGCGGATAGTTGCCGGCCTGCCCGCGCAGGTCCTGCGCCAGGAATCCGTGGATGCTGACCTGCTCGTGGTCGGAAACCGCGGTTTGGGGGGCTTCCTCGGAAAACTGGTGGGCTCCGTGTCTGTTGACCTCACCGGTGCCTGCCCCTGCTCCCTGGTGGTGGTCCGGGCGGAACGCGGGGAGGGAAAACCGGTGGTCGCCTGCATTGACGGGCACCTGCGGACGGTAGTTCTCGAGCACTCGGTCCGCATGGCGCTGGCCCTGCAGACCAAGCTGCGGATCGTCCACGCTGACCCGTCGGGGTCGGTGTGGAAGCGGCATGCCACCCCGACGGAGCAGGGCCGGGACGTGCTGCGTGCCGCCCTGCTCTGGGTGCAGGATCTCGCTCCTGACCTGGCGGTGACGGAGGAACTGCTCTCGGGCCATCCCCTGGCCACTGAGCTGGTTGATGCAGGAGCAGACGCCGAACTGCTGGTACTTGGGGCCCACCGACGCGAAGGCCACCACGGGACACTGGCCACGGTTCTGACCCACGCACACTGCAATGTCATGATTGCCAGGTAATACAGCCCGGCCTTGGCGGAGCTTCAGCCGCCGTCCGCCGTTGGATCGTCGGAGCGGTCCTCCTGCACCGGGTCCTGCCTGCCGGTCTTCGCATCATGTTTTTCGCGGGCCTGCGCGATCAGGTTCATCAGTTCTTTCTGGTCCCGTGGCTCTTGGCGGTGCCGGCGGCCGAAGCTGTGGATCTGCTGTTCCTCCTTTAGCAGCCTGGCGTAGATCCGGTCCCGTTCCTGAGTGTCGGCGGTGTAGTCAGGGTCCAGGTAGTTGGCGGCGTCCCGGCGGGCAGCCGCCGTAACCGACTGGGCCTTGCCCCGTGGGCTGAGCAGGGATGCGAGGACCGTGACCCCGAGGACAGTAATGATGACGGTCAGTGAAAACCCGGTATCGAACTCGACTACCGGTACCGGCTTGCCGTCATTGATGAACGGCACGGCGTTTTCGTGCAGGGCGTGCAGCATGAGTTTCACGCCGATGAATCCCAGGATCAGTGCCAGGCCGTAGGAAAGGAAGATCAGGCGGTTCAGCAGGCCGTCGATCAGGAAGTACAGCTGGCGAAGCCCGAGCAGCGCGAATGCATTGGCGGTGAAGACGATAAAGACGTCCTGGGTCAGGCCGAAGATCGCAGGAATCGAGTCCAGGGCAAAGAGAATGTCGGTGCCGGCAATGGCGACCATCACCAGCAACATGGGTGTCAGCGCCCGTTTGCCGTTCTGACGCGTGAACAGTTTGTCGCCGTCGTAATAGTTGGTGGTGTGGAACAGCCGCCTGGCCGTCCGGACCATGATGTTATCGGCGGATTTCTCCGCGGTGCCCTCGGGCCGCAGCATATTCCCTGCCGTGATCAGCAGGATGAGCCCGAAGAAATAGAAGACCCAGGCGAAGGTGTTGATCAGGGCAGCGCCCAGGAGGATGAAGACGGTGCGTGCGACCAACGCGAACGCGATGCCGAACAGCAGCACTTTTTGCTGGTCTTCGCGGGGTACCCGGAAGCTGGTCATGATCACCAGAAAGACGAACAGGTTGTCCACCGACAGGGCCTTCTCGGTGATGAATCCAGCGAAGTACTCGGCGCCGCGCGTGGCGCCTCGGAAGGCAGCGATGCCGAGCCCGAAGCAGAGAGCGATCCCCACGTAGACAGACGACCAGGCCGCGGCTTCCTTCAGCGTGGGGATATGCGCACGGCGGACGTGGAAAACAAAGTCAAAGACAAGCAGCGCAAGGATTCCCGCGATGGTCAGCACCCAGACCAGGAAAGGAACGTCCATCACTCCTGCCTCCGGTAGCCGGTGAAGGCCCGGCAGGACGGTACCCCAACTCGGAGGGTTGCGCCGCGTCCCGCCCTTGGGGAAAGACTAGACCGTGCAGGCGCGGGCGGCCAAGACGCCTACGAGGTCAAACCCCTGCGGGGCCGGACGCTTTAGGCGGCCGTCTCGCGGCGGTGACTGATCGAAATGCCGCCATCCCCTTCGCCGTCGTCAATGGAAATGTATGCGGTGAAGTCAGCCAGCGTCATGAAGCAGTAAAAGTCGCTGTAGCGGTAGTTGGATTTTTCTGCCCTGGTTGCCACGTGACTGCCTGCGCTTCCACTGTCGGTTGGTGCTTCACTGCCTGTTGGAATCACGATGTGTGACGCAGATCAAGATTCCCGACGATTAACAGCACAGTTCCCGCATGACTTCGACAAAGTCTGCGCACAGTATTCCGGTCCAGACAGGCCCTTGGTACCTGGGCTTAGTCTGTTGACCGGACCACAGTGTCACGGCCGTTCGCTTTGGCCTCGTACATGGCGGCGTCGGCCGAAGCGATCATCTTCCCAAGATCCGGCTCCCCGTTGCGGACTGAAGCGATTCCATAGCTGACAGTCGGATGCGTGATGCCGTCCGGTAATTCCGCGATCCTGAGCAGTCGGCTGATTTCTGAGGCGATCTCCTGGGCACGGTCGGCTCCGGTGTCGGGCAACAGGATCACGAATTCCTCGCCCCCGTACCGGCTGACCAGGTCGCTCGAGCGGACAGTGCTCCGGCACGCAGTGGCGAATGCCTGGAGGATTGAGTCGCCGGCCGAATGCCCGTACGTGTCGTTGATCGCCTTAAAGTGGTCGAGATCGGCGAGAATTAGTGTCACCGTTCCGTCGCCATTCCCGCGCCGCAGTTCATCAGCGGCCAGATCGAGGAACCCTTGCCGGTTAAGAAGCCCGGTCAGCCCGTCCCTGTTCGCGCGGGCGCTGAGGTCCTTGGCTGCCTGTTCACTGCTGAGTTCGGCCATGCTGAAAGACACGGCGACCAACAGCACCATGTTAACCAGGGTGGTGACCTCCGAACCGAAGACCCCGAGGAACAACGGATCCCTTGGTCCCACCGCGACGAATACAATGCATCGGCTGAAGTAAAAGACGGCGAGGAGCCCGGAGGCCGCCGCCAGCGGCAGCTGCACGTCGGAGAACCCCCGTTTTAGACGGATCAGCTCGGACGAGGCAAGGGTGAACATCAGGCACATCATTGCCAGGAACACCGGCCCCCCGGACCAGTCATTGACAGCAGGGTTGTCCAGCGCGGAAGCAACTGCAGTCACAGCGGCAGCGGAAAGGAGCAGCCAGGGTTTTGGCGGAGCAGTGCGCAGCGAGCGGGCAGCGGCCCACACGCTGCCTGCGCCGGCGACCAGCATCGAATTCCCCAAGGGGTTTGCCCATACTTGCTGCGCCGAGCCGTCAAAAATGTACAAGGTGGCACCGACGAGAAACAGGGCCAGGGCGATGCACCACCATCGGCTGTACGCGGCGCGGGTCCGGCGGAAGGTCACGGAGTAAAAGAGAATAAACAGCGTGAACGCTATGACTCCGAAGGCAACGCGCAAAGTGGTCGTTTCGAGCATCTTTCTCCGGCTCAGGTCTGTCACGTCAGGAGCACCAGTATCGCATCACGGACTCCCTTGGGGAACGCGCGTGGTCATTCCTTGATCCAGGACCAACAATTTTCCGGGTGCGGCGCCCGATAACGGAATGCGCTGGGGTTGCCGGCGGAGAGCGGAATCCCAGCCGGGCGGAGGACAGGTCTCCTAGCCAGGTGCAAACTTTGACAAGGAATGCGGTCTTGAACTGGGAGAAGGATCGGCGCCTACTTATGGAAGAAGCCACATTTCCGCGGCTTCTTCCATACAAAACTCCTCTTCCGATCCAAGGAGCCCGTCATGGCGGTCTGCGACACCTGCGGCAACGACTACGACAAGACGTTCACCATCACGAGAGGTGAACAGACCGGAACCTACGACAGCTTCGAATGCGCCATTCATGCCATGGCGCCGGCCTGTGCCCACTGCGGCTGCCGGATCATCGGACACGGCACCGAGAGCGGGGGCGCAATGTACTGCTGTGCCAACTGCGCCCGCGGCGCCGGGGACACTGGCGCGGTCGACCGGAGCTAGAGGCCCTGTGAACGGCGTGAAGCAGTAGCGCGGCGCAGGCATGTATCAGCGGAGGATGTTATAGCTGCCCCAGCCTCCGCTGATGATACTCCGTGTGCCCATGGTCCCCTTGCTGTAGGGGTAGTGGGCCAGCCTGCCGTCGGTCAGCCGGGTGATGAGTCCGTCCGTTCCGGTGCGGAAGCCCGTCACTTTGGCGATGCTGTTGATGGTGTTCCACCCGCCGCCGATCCGGCGCCTGGTTTCGGAGACGAAGCTGCCGGTTCCCGTGGAGCGGTACAGCATGAGGCTGCCGTCGCTCCGCCTCGTGAGGACGTCCTGCGCCCCGTCCTGGTCGAAGTCCGCCATGGTCATGTAGTAGCCGCGCCAGCCCGTTCCCGTACGGACGCGCGGGGTAAGGGTCTTCCCGGTGCTGTTGCCGTAGTACCACAGCGTTCCGGCGGAATCGTAGGCAAGGATGCCCGGGTACTTATCGGCCTTGCGCCACCGGCCGACCGTCACGTGATACGTGCCCCAGCCTTTGCTGAGAACCTGGCCCGGGGCGAATCCCCCAGTGGATTTGCCCTGGTAGTAAATCATCCGCCCGTCGTTCCACTGCGCCATGACGTCGAAGACGCCGTCGGTGTTCCAGTCGGTTACGAACCCCTTCGACAGTCCTGCCCAGCCGGCGCCGATCCTTTCGCGCGGCAGGAGACTGCCCTGGCCGTTTGCCCGGTAATTCCATAGCACGCCGTCCGAGGCGACAGCCAAAGTGTCGGCGGCGCTGCGGATGGACGGTCCGGAAATGGCGGTTGCCGGCGGCGCGGGTTCCTGGGCAACCGGCGTCTGGGAGGGGGCTGCAGGCTCGGTGTTGAGCAGGCGGTTCGGTGTGTCAACACCGGGGCCTGCTATGACACCCGAGCTGGCGTTCGCCGCCAGCTTCGCGGAGACGTCAGCCGGGCTGAGTGCGGGGTTTCCGGACAGCAGGAGCGCCGCCGCGCCGGCTACGTGCGGCGCCGCCATGGAGGTCCCGCTCATGGTGGCCTGGGCCGTCGTCGAGCCGATGCCAGCGGACGCGATGCTAACACCCGGCGCATACAGGTCAACGCAGCTGCCGAAGTTGGAGAAGGAGGCCTGGCGGTCCGAGGAATCGCTCGCTGCAACGGTTAGGGCCTCCGGCACCCGGGCCGGAGAGCTGGTGCAGGCGTCAACGGCGGAGTTGCCGGCAGCCACGGTGACTGAGACGCCGTCGGCAATTACACCCTGCACCGCGGCGTCCACCATGGAGCTCGCGGGGCTGCCCAGGCTGAGGTTGGCCACGGCGGGCGTTCCCGCCTGGTGATGGGACACGACCCACTCGAGGCCCGCGATCACATCCGAGTTGTACCCCTTGCCTTCGCAGTTCAATGCCCGGACGGGGACAACTGTGGCGGCCTTGGCCATGCCGTAGGTTTTGCCGGCAATGGTCCCGGCGACGTGGGTTCCGTGGCCGTTGCAGTCTCCGGTTCCGTGGCCGTCGGCGACCGCCGTCCAGCCCGCAGCAACGCGTCCGCCGAAATCCGCATGGGAGGCCAGCACTCCGGTATCCACGACGTAGGCGGTCACCGCGGCGCCGGCAGTGGCCGAGGTGTAGGAGCCGGACAGCGGCAGTGCCCGCTGGTCCGTGCGGTCCAGGCCCCACGGTGCCGGTTGCTGGGTCTCGGAGATTGTGACCGGCGCGTCGATCTCGACGGCGGCCACCTCGGCCGAGCGTTTCAGTTCCGCCACCTGTGCGGGGGTTGCAGAGACAACCGCACCGCGCAGTGCCTTCGTGAAAGTGCGTCCGACGGCGATATTCCGGGCGAGCAGACCCCTCGCCTTCGCTGCCACATCGGTCCCGGCGGTGTACTGCACGAGGTACCGGGCGGCGCCCGGCTGCTGGGCCGCCGTCGGGGTTTCCGTCTGCTGAGATTCCGGCGCGGCCGGAGCCGCTATGGCGGCAGTTCCGGCGGACGTCGCTGTTAATGAGCTCAGCAGCAGCGCGGCGAGGGCAGGGCGGAGCGACGATGAACGAATTTGGGGGTCCTTCAAACGTTGGGTGGGCCCGAGGGGCGGGCGGTCTGGATCTGTCTTAAGCCTAACGTCCGTTGGTGCGCCGGTTTCCGGAGCTGCTGCAATCCTGCGGGAAGGCTTGGAAAGCTTCCCACCTCAAGATCTTGCTGTGCCAATCCTTGGCTGTTGTTGATTGACATTTGATCGAACGTTGCGGGTAGCGCCATACGGTAGCAACACCTTCCTCACCGGAAGTGAAAGCCAAATGCCCATGGGGGGAACCATGCCTGCTCGTGTTGTTAAAAAAGTTCACCGTTCCGGAAAAATCCGGGCCCTGCTGGCCTCCGGGCTTGTTTTGGGAGTAGGAGCCACCTTCACGCTGGCTGCCTGGACCGACAACGAGTGGGTCTATGGTGGCGCCGGGCCCGGCAACGACACGCCGGGAACCAAAGTCAACCAGATGCAGCAGAACACTGTGCTTCCGCCCGCCGAGGCGAAGTGGACGGACGAACCGAATGCGAACGGTGGCCGCCTCGACTTCACCATTGAGGCTGCTGACCTGTTCCCCGGGAAGACGGTTTACGCGCCGCTCCAGCTTCGCGCCAAGGCCGGGTCGGGAGACCTTAAGGTCAAATTGACCGATGCCATGCAGGCGGAGAACCCTGACCCCGCCGTCGGGGTTGCCAACAGTACTGACCTGTATGAGGCTCTGGTCTATCGTGCCTGGGTCGGCGTGTCAGCAACGAACTGCACTGCTGCCGGCACCAAGCCTGCCGGGACAGAACTTGTCGGATCCGATGTACTCGGCAGTCTGCCACTGAACACCCGCGGATCGCGTTCCTTTGACCTTCCTGCCGGTGCCGCCGGTCAGCCCGGGGAGCCCGTGAATATCTGCTTCGCGATGACTCTGCCCGCCGGTGCTGATACAAGTCTGCAGGGCAAAAAGGTCGTGCCGCTGTGGAAGTTCACCAGCTCCGTCGGTCAGTAGCCTGTCGGCTATCTGGCAATGGTAATCCCTTCAAGGCACCGCCTCGAATCTGGCGGACCGAATTTCTGGCATGAGCTCCTTAGGCGGACGATCGGCCACGCCGGATCCTTTGGTCTTACCCTGGTGGCTGTCCTCGGCGCCGTCTGCATCGCCTGCATTCTCGCCTCCGTGCTGTTCAAGGTAAGCTTCGTCGTGTTCCGCACCGGATCGATGGAACCCGCGTATCCGGTAGGTGCCCTGGCAGCGGTCCGCGAGGTCCCGGCGTCGTCCTTGAAACCGGGCGACGTCGCCACCGTTCAGCGGACGCCCGAATCCGTTCCGGTCACGCACCGCGTCGTCACCGTCACGCCCGACGACATGTCGGCCAACGGCGCCGTGCTGGTTCTGAAGGGCGACGCCAACACGTCGGAGGACCCGGTGGAATACCGGGTCCAGTCAGCGCGCATGCTGCTCTTCTCCGTTCCCGAGCTCGGGTCCTGGGTGATGGGCGCGCGGTTACCCTGGGTGATTGGCGGCAGCACCGCCCTCCTGGCCGGGCTGGTGGGCTGGGTATATTGGCCCAAGCGGCGGGAACCGTTGACGGGCGACGGCGGAACCGCCGACGTCGGGTCTCCTGAAGCGGACGCAGCGGAACTTGCCGGGGAGGCCTGATGGGACGGCTACTTTGCGGTAGCGCCGCGCTCGCCGTCTCTGTTCTGTTCGCGCTGCTCTCAGGAACAGGCACCGCCGCGGCAGCTGACAACGTCATACCCGTGCCGGAAACAGGAAGAGAAGGAATGCTGCGACTGACATCATCGGTCTATCCGCTGGAGCTTCCTTCGCTGTCCGCCGGCCAGTCGTTCAGCTGGCAGGTGGGCGTGGTGCTCGACGGGCCTATCAGCGCCTCGGCCACCGTCCAACTGCAGGCCTCCGGCTCCCTCGCGTCAGGGTCAGAAGCCTACCGAATCACTGCGCGCTCCTGCCCGGCACAGTGGCAGGGAAGCAGCGGCACAAATGCCCGCATGCGGTGTCCTTCCGGGGAACGCGCGATTATCTCCGCCAACAGCTTCTCCGCGGCCGGCACCTTCAGCTACCCCCTCGGCAGTTTTACGACGGCGGACGCGCCCTGGGTGCTGTTCACCCTGGAAAGCCGTGCCTCCTCAGAGACCGGGTCCGGCCTTGAGCCCGGTCCCGAACCCGGCCCCGGCGCTGGCACCTTGAAATTCGGCATTGGTGTGGTTGCCGGCGGCGACGAGTCGTCCGCGACGCCGTTGACCGGCCCGCTCGCCACCACTGGTGCGCAGATCCTCGGCTACATCGGTGCAGGCATCCTGCTGGTGGCTGCGGGTGCAGGCACACTGATGGCCCGCCGTCGGAGGTTCTCGTGACCGCTGTGACGGGAAAGCGGCGTACCAGGCGCCTGGCAATAGCGGCGCCGCTCGCGGCGTTCACCGTCGCATCTACGGCCCTGTTGGCCGCCACCTCGGGAACCCTCGCCGCGTGGACGGACGATGAGTACGTCAGCGCGGGCGCGGGGGTCATGGTGGCCGGCAACTGCAGCACAACCGCCCTCTTCCATACCCAGTCAGCGGCACGGCAAGTTTCCGGCTCCTTGGGCGGCCAGGACTTGGATACATTGGCTGGCGTTGAGGGTATCCGTGTGGGAAACGCGGGCGGAACGGTGACGGTGGCACCGTCAACGGCCACCAAGATTGATGCGGTCACCTACACGTCAGCACTGCGGGCCGTAGCCTTCGGCTCACCGCTGCTCTCGGCAGCGGTGGGGCTGAACCAGCCAGCCGGAAGCGCCGGGGTCTACAACCAGTGGGCGCGTTCTACGGCAAGCGGGCAGGCGACCGGATCGGCCGGTCTTGTCCACAATCAGTCCGGAGCCATCGACGGGACCGGAACCGCGGCCGGGTCCACCACTAAGCCGACGGCAGCCAGCATCAACCTTGCCTCCTTCGTTCCGGCATCGCAGGCCGCGATTACCCTTGACGTCGGTGCTGTCGCCAGTTCGTCTGCGGTGGACGCGTGCGTGATGACCAACGGCTGGCCCGCGCTTGCCCCGAGCCCTGCGGTGACGCGCGACTACGGCATCGCCGGGCTCCGGCTGAACCTGTCCGCTGGGGCAGTCGCGCCTATGATCGCCAGCGTGTCAGCAACGCTGGACGGCATTCCTTCGAAGCTGGCCGCTTTGGAGTCCCCGACTGGTTCCTTGGCGACCGCCATCAATACGGACGTGACCGGCCTTGTGTCGGGCGGGCTGAGCGCCGAGGCGACAACTAAGATCACTTTCGGCGCTCCAGACCTGACCGCAGCGCGGGCGTTGCTGGGTAACACCCTCACCGATGGAGTGGTGACGGTTGACCTCGCTAACGCCCGGATCTACTTTGACCTCCCCCGGCTTGCCTACGGTCCAGCTGGACTCAATGACCGGCCCGCCAACACACAGATGGTTCTGAGCACAGCTGCAATCCAGGACCTGACGCAACGGACCTCGGCACTGCTCAAGACCTGGGGCGACTCCGTGACCACCGAGGTGAAGAAAGCGTTGGCCGCCACCTCCTTCACTATGGAAACCAAGGTGCTGCTGTCCCTCGCGGGCCTCCCTGTAGCTGAAGTTACGATCGGCTACAACACCACCTTGGGCGCATTCCAGTCCGGGCCCCCGCCCACGCCAACGTTGTCCACGAAGGTCCTGGGCACTGTGGACCTCGGGCTTCTCAAGCCTGTCACCGAAGCGTTGCTGGCAGGGACAGGGAAAGTGGTGGCCGGGTCCCTCGACGCCGCGCTCCTTGCTGCCGGGGGACTGCTGCCAACAGCGGATGCCGCGATCCGCTCCGCCGTCGTTCCCGTCACAGAGGCGGCCGGTGCGGCGCTGGCCCCGCTGGCGAACACCCTGACCGTGACCGTAAATGTGCAGCCGGACCAGCCCGGTGCCCCTGCCGGTAGTGCAGCCGCAGGCAGCTCGCTGGCGGGGGAGTACAAGGTCTCTGCGCTGCGGGTCGGCGCCGTTGGCAGCACCGCCGAGCTTTACCTCGCTACGGCGTCGGCCGGCCCGGTCGCCTTCCGGCCCGACGACGGCGGCTGACCTCACCAACACCTTGAATCTCAGAATGTGAACCTAGAACGCGTAGCGGATGCGGCAGTAAGGCGCGATCTCCTTGATCAGTGCGGTCAGCTGCCGCACATAGCCCGCCTTGGTTCCTGAACGGTAGCGGACGTTGGTGAAGCCGTTGGACGAGACCTTGGATTCCTGGAGGTCCGGGCGCCACAGGACGTTCTCGGCTTGCGGATGCCACCCCAGGTTGACCTCGTGGAGCCGTTCGTTGTGGGTCAGGAAGATGACTTCCGCCGCGAGCTGTGCCTTTGCGGCGGCTGTCAGGGTGTCATCGAGTTGGCGCAGCAGCTCCGCCCAATCGCTGAGCCAGGTGTCCGTAATGATGACGGGAGAGAAGTTCACGTGCACCTCGTACCCGGCAGCGACGAAGTCATTGATTGCAGCCATGCGTTCAGCCACCGGCGAGGTCCGCACGTCAATCGACTTCGCCAGATCCGCGGGCATGAGTGAAAAGCGGATCCGGGTGTGACCGCCGTGGTCCCAGCCGAGCATCGCCGGATTCACGTACTTGGTGGCGAAGGACAGCTTGGCAGTGGGCAAGCCGCGGAAGAGCATGACGAGATCTTCCACGTTGTCGCTGATCAGCGCGTCGACAGAGCAGTCGCTGTTTTCACCGATGTCGTAGACCCAGAGTTCGGGGTCGCACTGGTTGGGCTCCAGCTTCATGCCCTGGCGCGTGGCGTGCCGCTCGAGGGTTCCGGCAATCTGGTCGATGTTCGCGAACACGGTGACCGGGTTGCTGTACCCCTTGTGCCGGGGCACGTAGCAGTAGGCGCAGGCCATGGCGCAGCCGTTCGCGGTTGAGGGCGCAATGAAGTCCGCGGACCGGCCGTTCGGCTTGACGGTCAGCGCCTTTTTGACGCCGAGGACGAGGGCCTCCGTCTTGATCCGGGACCAGCGCGGCACGTTCGTTTCATCACCGTGCACCTCCGGAATGTTCCAGTGGTTGTCGACAAGCACGACGTCGGCGTCCGGCCAGCGTCCGACGATCTCCTTGCCCCGGGGAAGCTCAAGTGCAGCAGGCTGCGCGTAGATGCGCCGGATCTGCAGCAACCGGTTGAATTCCATACTCCATCTTCCCAAGGAGCCGAAGACATCGCGGCCGGTTAAGCCCACAGCATCTCCGCAGGTTCTGCGCGAGCCTGCGCTATCCCGCGTGCCCGGCCGGGTTGCGCCGGGAAATGAGAACCGGGCCCTTGGCATGGTGGAGGACAGCGTGGGCAGTGGAGCCGAAAGTGCCCCTGATGAGTCCCTGGCCTTTGGTTCCGACGACGGTGATGCGGGCATTCTGCGCCGCCTTGAGGATGGCTTTGGGGATGGAGGTATCGGTGAGCAGTTGCCCCTCAACCTTGCTTTCGGGAGCCAGATCTCGGGCCTTGCTGAGAGCCGACTCCAGCAGCGTTTCTGAGGACGGGTGGGCAGTGGCGTGGTCGTGAGGCATCCTGAAACCCGCCGGCGCATGCTGGACGTGAACGACCGTCAGGTCCGCTTTGCCCACTCTGGCCAGGGTGCATGCGTCTTCGAGTGCTGTTGCGGACCCGGAAGCGTCGATCGCGACGACGACCGGCCCCTCACGGTGAACATCTGACCGGATCACCGCGACGGGACAGGCTGCGGTGGCGGCCATCTCCAGGCTGACAGACCCTACGACCAGCCCCATGAATCCGCCGATGCCCCGGCTGCCGACCACCAGCATCTCCTGGCCTGCGGAAAGCTTGGGAAGATATACGGCCGGCCACCCATAGACGAGGGTGGACCGGACTTCCACCCCGGGCGCTGCAGCCTTTGCGTGGGCAACACCTTCGTCGAGCGTGGCCTGGCCGGCATGCTCCAGTCCGCTGTCGGCGACGCCCGGCACCGGACCGAGGTTCTTGGTCAGCAGCGGCCACAGGGAGCAGTGCACAACCTGAAGCGGAAAGCCACGAAGGGACGCCTGTTCCGCCGCCCAGCGGATGGCCTCCTCTCCCTCTGCTGAACCGTCATAACCGACAACTATGGATTTTGCTTCCTGCATCGCTTCCTCCTGGCCGAGCACCTGACGGTTGGCTGATTGGCCCTGACCTTGCCCAATCTATCGCTCATCCGGTCCTTCCACCTGCACTGCCTGGCCAATCTTGATATCGCAGACACCGCTACTGCCGAAGAAACTCCTCCAGTGCCAGTCGAAGCGCGTGACCGTCCCTCGCGACCCGCTGGGCGGCGATGACGGCGGAGGAGGGGTCGCCGTCGGACAGGCACTTTTCCAGAGCGCGGCAGCTCTGTTCCACGACAAGCCCACCGACCATGCAGGACCGGACCTTCAGGCTCAGGACTGTATCCATCGCCGCAACGTAGTCACCCTGGCGGACGCTTGAAAGAAGGAGTTCGATGCGGGCAGGGAGCATGTCGAGGAACGCTGCCGCGTAGCTCATTGCTACGGCGTCGCTTTCAAGGTCTTGAGCGAGTCGAAGCAGCCGCACAATGGAGAAGACGGCTTCGTTGCCTTCTGCTGCCATTCCTGTCCTCATTCCGGTTGTCCTTTTGGTTGGATTGCCGACGTCGACTCCGGCGGCTGGTCAGCCGCCCGAGATGGTTGCGGCGCGAGCTTGTGCCCGGGTTACCTGGACGCTGACCGTCACTATCGAATCAACCTGCAGGCTGGTGATCCGGGCCCGAAGGCGGATCGAGGAGCCCGTAGCAGGGAGCGGGGCCGAAAACGGCTTGGCGCCGGCTCCGGTGCTGGTGACAGTGGTGATGACGCCGGAGGGGCACGTGCCGTTTGACTCGCTCCAGGTAGTGCTGCACGCCTCGATGGCCGCGGAGCTTGCGGTTGTGGTTGCTGTGAATGTCCCACCGCTGAGGGGGAGGGTCCCTGTGTTGACGACGTTGAAGTACTTCGTACCTGTTCCGAGGAGAGTGAAAGTCATTGCCAAGGGGCCGGTGCCATAGGGCGCCGTCGTGCGGGTTGTTGCAACAGCTCCCCAGCTGCCGCTGGTGACGGCCGTGGTCTCTGATGCGGCTTGGGCGCTGCTGGCCGCGTCGGATGCCGGCAATGACGTGCACAGCAGCAGAGCGGTGGCCACGGCGGCGGCCCCCGCTCTGCTGCTTATTGAGTGCACGTCCACTGACGGTTAGCTTCCGGTGGTGGTGGCGGCGCGCTGGGTTTCGCTGAAGGTCCAGGTCAGCGCCGCGGAGAGGCCCTGGATAGTACCGGCAGGGCGTGTGCCGTTGACCGTGGTTTCAGTTTGTTCCGGCAGGGACAGCGCAAGCTGCAGTTTCACCGTGGAGCCTGCGGCAACGGAGCCCGCAAGTGCTGCCGGAGTGGTGGAAATGGTGCTTAGCGGCACGCCATTGGCAAGAACAGCAGTGGTTGCACCCAGGCCCGTGCATGCTCCGCCGGCCGCAACGGTCCAGTCCCCGCCGATGCACTGCGTGACTGTGACTCGAAGTCCCTTCGTGGCATCAGTGGTGAGCAGCGTCGGGGTTGCGTCGTTGACAGCC
This sequence comes from Arthrobacter sp. D1-17, assembly GCF_054130535.1. Taxonomy (NCBI): domain Bacteria; kingdom Bacillati; phylum Actinomycetota; class Actinomycetes; order Micrococcales; family Micrococcaceae; genus Arthrobacter; species Arthrobacter sp. D1-17. The sequence goes on from NZ_CP096382.1 coordinate 1,005,759, forward strand.
AGGGTGAGGTCCTCACCGGCGAGGTCGGCGCCCTGCGTCAGGTTGACGTAGCGGTTCACCACGTCGCCGGGGGCGAGATTGGAGATGCCCTGGCTGAAGCCTGTGCCGTTGGGCGTCATGGTGAGGCTGAGGATGCCGCTGCTGGCACTCTGTGCCGTGGTGTTGGTCGCGGTGGCGTTCAGGGCGGCGTAAACGCCGCCGCCGGTGATGGCCAGGCCGGCAGCGCCGACGGCGAAGGCTGCAATCAGGCGGGGGCTGGGGCGGCGGGAGGCGGAAGCTGTAGCGAGACCGGACATTGTGTATTCCTTACTTCGATGTGTTGGAGGGGTTATACAGTGACGGCGGGGCTGGTTTGCCCGGAAACTACCGGTGGTGCGCGGAGGATCCAGATGACGCTGGTGGCTGTCAGTGACAGGCCGAACAGGGCGGTGAAGATGGCGCGGTGGACGGGGTTTTGTGCCCAGAGAAGCGCGCCGCCAACCTGCGGGACGCTGGCCACGACTACGGGCACCTGTGCCTGATCCAGCCTTGCCCGCCACTTGTCGGCAGCGGGGTTAGCATCACCCTTCGTAGTGAGCACCGGGTGTTCCCGGGTACCAGCGATAGCAGTGATGCGGTGGGCGTAGGGGGTGCTTTCGCCTGGCGGGGTAAAAACTGCAACCTGGCCAGGCTGCAGGTCACCCACGTCTTTAGGCGCGGTGATCAGCAGGTCTCCCGGAGCGAAGGCCGGGCGCATGCTGCCGGTGAGTACCGGGGAGTAACCGATATGCAGCAGCGGAGCCACGACGCACGTCGCCAGGAAGACAATGGCGACGACGGTGCTGGCGACCAGACCCAGAATGCGGCGAACGATGGCAAAGCGTGCTCCTGCTGCCACTGAGGCAGAGATTGAGGCTGAGGCGTTGCCTGTGCTGGTTGCCGCGCCCATGCCGACTCTCCCTTTTTCCCTTGAGACCGTTGTTGTTCTGACGGCAACAACGATGCCGTTTGAGGCTCAGGAAACCCCTTGCTTCGGATCAATCCTCAATCAGCACTTGCTCAAGATCCGCTCAAGGAAAATTGTCGCTGTCACATCTGCGAGTCCCCTCTGAGGAAAGGCACCTCGTCCGGTCAGGGGACGCTGGCGACGCATGTCACACACGGCCGATAGACTCGTCCTCAGACGCGGCGGGGGGTCGCGCCCTAAAAATCGCGTCCTGGCCCAGCGTGGTGGACGTCAGCCGTACAGGATGGTCTCAATGCCTCACCCGCGCAATACCCTGTTCCACTCATCGCTGGCACTGACAGGCATCACCGTTCTGGTGGCCGCCACGGTGCTGATCGCACCGCCTGCATCAGCGACCCAAGATGTGCCCGCACCCTTTCCGACGCCCAAGCCGTCTCCGGCCGCTAAGGGCCCCGCCCGCACCGCCGTGCCGACGGACCAGTTCATCGTCAAGTTCAAGAACCCGACTGCCTCGCCCGGCCGGGCCAAGACGTTCACGTCCGCCGCAGCCAAAATCGGCACCCAAGTCAAGGACTTGCGGGCTACGGCCGGTGGCGCCCGCCTCCTGCGTACGAGTAAAAAGCTGGCTGCCGGGGATGCCGGGGCATTCCTGGCGTCTTTGAGGTCAGACCCGGCAGTGGAGTATGCCGAGCCGAACGGCGTCCTGCAGGCGAAGGCCAATCTGCCGAATGACCCCGGTGTGCCCTACCAGTGGAATCTGTTCCAGGAGCCGGCCGGCCTGCGCGTGCCGGGCGCCTGGGGTGTAACCACCGGTGCCGGGGAAGTGGTGGCCGTCGTGGACACCGGGGTCATAAACCATCCCGACGTCAACCCAGATCCGGGACCAGGCGTCGAAACGAACGTGCTGCCGGGCTATGACATGCTCCGGGACCCGTCCGATGCCCGTGACGGAGACGGCCGCGATCCGGATCCAACCGATAAGGGGGACTGGGGGGATCCAGAGCTCTGCGGGTCGGGCTCGCCGTCGTCATGGCACGGCACCCATGTGGCAGGGGTTATCGCTGCCTTCACCGACAATGGGGAAGGCGTTGCGGGCGTGGCACCCGAAGCCAAGATCCTTCCTGTGCGCGCGCTTGGCGCGTGCGGCATGGGGGACCTCCTGGATATTGCCGAAGGCGTACTCTGGGCAGTTGGGGAACAGATTGACGGCCTACCCATAAATCCCAATCCCGCCGGCGTCGTTAACCTGAGTCTGGGCGGTTTCGGCCCATGCTCCCGAACCTTTCAAACCGCTATTAACACCGCCCGCCAGAAGGGCGCCGTCGTTGTTGTCGCTGCTGGTAACGAGAGCATTCCGGCTTCGGAGTCTGAACCCGCCAACTGTCAGAATGTCATCAGCGTCGCGGCCAGCGACCGCACTGGCGCTCTGGCACCTTACTCAAATTTCGGGACTGCCGTTGACGTTACCGCCCCGGGGGGAGACATGAGTTTCAGCGGCTATGACGGCATTTTCTCGACGTCAAACGAAGGACAGAAATCCGAAACAACGGACACATACCAGGTGTCACAGGGCACGTCTGTCGCTGCACCCCATGTGGCTGGTGTAGCAGCCCTCCTTATGGCCAAAATGGGCGCTGCAGCAACACCGGAGGCAGTGGAGGAACGGCTGAAAGCCACCGCCCGGCCCATTCCCGGCGGATGCCCGCTCGGCTGCGGCGCCGGCTTGGTGGACGCCGCAGCGTCGGTGCTGCCCGATCGAGTGCACATCACCATGATCGTTGCCGCCGGAGACCTGAACTCTGACCGGAGGGCAGACGTCCTGGCGCGTGACTCCGGCGGGAACCTGTGGCTGTACCCCGGCAGCGGCCGCGGCGGGTGGCTGCCCCGCGCCCGGGTGGGCGGCGGCTGGAACGTGATGACCGCCGTCGTCGGTTCCGGCGACATGAACGGCGACGGCCGCTCTGACATCCTGGCCCGCGACACCGGCGGAACGCTGTGGCTGTACCCCGGCAATGGGCGCGGCAACTGGCTGCCCAGGGTGCGCGTGGGCGGCGGCTGGAACATCATGAGCGCCCTGGTGGGTCCCGGCGACATGAACAGTGACGGCCGATCTGACTTGCTGGCCCGCGACACCAGCGGAACGCTGTGGCTGTACCCGGGCAACGGGCGCGGTAATTGGCTGCCCCGAGCGCGCGTGGGTGGCGGCTGGAACGTGATGACCGCACTCGTCGGCTCCGGGGACATGAACGGCGACCGCCGCGCCGACCTGATGGCGCGCGACACCAGCGGCAACCTGTGGCTCTACCCCGGAAACGGGCGTTCTAGCTGGCTGCCCAGGGTGTACATGGGTGCGGGCTGGAACATCATGTCCGCCATGGCCGGCCGAGGCGACTTCAACAGCGACGGCCGCAATGATGCCCTCGCCGTGGACACGTCCGGCACCTTGTGGTTGTACCCGGGCAACGGCCGCAGCGGGTGGCTGCCCCGAGTGCGCATGGGCGGGGGCTGGAACTAAGGCAACCGCCGTCGGGCTGCTAAGGCAGCCCGACGGCGGGATGCTGGCAGAGGGCGGCGAGAAACAGGGCTTCGGCCAGGATGGCATTTCTCAGTTCTCCCAGGTGCACGGACTCGTTGGCTCCGTGCGCGCGGGAGTCGGGATCTTCGGCTCCCGTCAGCAGGACCGAGCAGCGGGGGTGGCGCCGGGTCAGTTCGGCCACGAACGGGACTGACCCGCCAACGCCCATGGTCACCGCCTCAGCTCCCCACGCCTCGCTGAGGGACCACAACGCGGTCTCTGCCATGCGGTCGTCCGGAGCCACCGCGAACGGTGTGCTCTTTGTGCCCGGGGTGAATATCACCTCGGCGCCGAACGGGGTGTGCTTCAGCGTATGCCGGCGGACGGCTTCCATTGCCTGCTCGGGGTCGTTACCCGGTGGAATCCGGAGACTGAACTTGACGGCTGCCGCAGGGATCAGGGTGTTCGAAGCCGTGGCGATGGGCGGGGCACCAAGCCCGATGAAGGACAACGCGGGCTTGTTCCACATCCTCGAGGTAATCCTCCCGGTCCCTGCCAGCCGGACGCCCGCCGGAACCCCGGCGTCACGGCGGAATGCGTCCTCGCTAAAGTCGGGTCCTTTGAAGGACGCTGTCACTAAGCCATCCACAGCGACGGACCCGTCGTGATCGTGGAAGGTGGCCATCAGGCGGGCCAGGACTGTGAGTGCATCCAGGGCAGGGCCGCCGTAGGTCCCCGAATGCAGCGCATGGCCCAGGGTCCGCACTTCAATAGTTCCGTCAACGAGCCCCCTGAGGCTGGTGGTGAGGGCGGGGGTTCCGATTTTCCAGCTGCCCGAGTCGGCTACGACGGCCGCGTCTGCCTGGAACCTCGGGCCATGCTCGTCAAGGAGGGCAGGCAGCGTGGGGGAACCGGATTCCTCCTCTCCTTCGACGAAGACGGTGAGGCCCAAGCCATGGCCGGGACCCAGAACTGTATCCAGGGCCCGGACTGCCGCCAGGTGCATGAGGATGCCGGCCTTGTCATCGGCCGCGCCGCGTCCCCACAGGCGGCCGTCCCGGACGACCGCAACGAAGGGATCGCTCTGCCACTCCCCGGCAGGACCGGGCGGCTGGACGTCATGATGGGCGTAGAGCAGTACTGTGGGCATGACCGGGGCTGCCGGTCTGGCGGCGATGACCGCCGGTGCTCCCGCTACGCCTGCAGCATCCGTGGCGCGGACAATCTCCGCGTCAGCAAAACCGGTTTCGTTGAGCAGCTTGCGGACGTTGACTGCGCTGTCCTCCAGCGCGCTTTGGTCAAAGCCCGGCCAGGCAATTCCGGGCACGGAGACCAGCACGGAAAGGACATTGATGGCCCCTGACATCCCGGCGTCTACGGCGGCTGCCAGCTTTGTCACGGTTTCCGGCAAGAGCCTTCCTGAAGATGGCATGGCGCCTATCGTGCCGCTTCGGGTATCAGCCGGCCCGGAGCGGCCGGTTGCGTGCCGGAGCCGCCTGTTGCATGCCGGCCGGAGGCCCGCCGGGCAGCGGCCGTGTTCCGGGAATCGAGTGCGTCCTGTCCACCGCATCTGCGACGACGGCGGCGAGCTCTCCCGCTAGGGGTCTTCCCGGCCGGCCCGTCTCCCGCCGACCTGCAGCCTGCCTGCGCCCGGCGGCCTCCCGGTAGCTGGCCGCCGCCCCGCGCTGCATGGATGCTCCGGTCCCGTTGGCGAGGATCGCCTCCACTGCTGTGCTCACCGAGGACGTCTCCCCGTTTTCCGCCAACACCGGGGCAACGTGGTCGAGGAGCTGCTGCACGACGTCGTGGGCCGGTTCGGGTCTGTTGCTGAGGGGACCCACCAGGTCGTGCTCCACCCCGCACTTGCTGGCTTTCCAGTTGGCCAGCCGCAACTGGCTCGCGGACAGCACCTGCGCAGCGCGTCCGCTGTTCCACTCCCTGGCCGCTGTCTCCACCAGGCCGCGCACCAGAACGGCCAGGGCCGCAGCGTGTTCGGGTACGAGGCAGACATCAGCCACCCGGACCTCGACTGTCGGGTGGTTGCGGGACAGGCGTGCATCGAAGTAGACCATGCCCTCATCCAGGGGAACGCCTGTCCCCAGAAGAGCGGACACTTCTTGCCTGTACGCCTGCGCTGAGCCGAAAACTTCACAGGGTCCGGAAGTGGGCCACCTGTTCCACAGCTGGTTGCGGTAGCTGGCATAGTCGCTGTCCGTCCCGCTCCAAAAAGGCGAGTTTGCGCTCAGGGCCAGCAGAACGGGAAGCCACGTCCTGATCCGGTCCAGGACGCCGACGCCTTCCTCAGCGGAGCCCACCTCCACATGTACGTGGTAGCCGCAGGTGAGCTGTTCGCGCAGTGTGCGCCCAAAACCTGACTGCATTGCGAGGTAACGGGTGGTTTGCACCAGGTGGGGCGATGCCGCCGTCGCGCATGTCGCCATGGCCACGGCCCGCGCCCCCACATTCTGCGCTGCGGCGTCTGCGAGGGACCGTCCCCGCCTGATGACCTCCAGCACCTCCATGATGCTGGAGCAGGGACTGTTCACGACTTCGATCTGCTCGAGCTGGACTTCCAGTTCCAGCGTGGAGGTCGGAGCCGGAGGCGGCTTCAGGTCCAGCGCGCGCTGGGCCGCCGGCACCGGCAGGAACGTCCCGCCGTCAACGAGCAGCAACTCTTCCTCAACGCCGAACAAACGCGGCTGACTCGGCTGCCGGTATTCCATTGCACCCTCCTCGCATGTCTGCCCTCTCGGCCGAGGGACACCTGTGGGTGACGCGGAGTAGCACCCGGCGTCAGCGACCCGTCCGAGGGTTCCAAGAAGCGAAAAATCGTCTGCAAATAGTAAGCATACTTGCTTTTAGCTTTTCGGGCTAAGGAGAGGAAGTTGTGGATCAGAACGAAGCCGGGCATTCCTGCCATTCTTCCCCGGGAGAGGATCAATGGCGCCGTCATCGAGTACCTTCGCAGCAGCGCCGATGCAGGCATGGTTCTGCCCGACCCGGCCGATCCGTCCATGAAAAACGTCAGGGTGGTCGCCAACGACCATCCCGGCGCGTGAGCAGCCGCAGGGCAAGAAAAAACAAGCAGACGCGGGAGCGGTGCGGATGTAGGCTTGGGGGACCGTTCGTTACTGAGCGGACCCCCACCGCTCCCGTCGTAAGCAGGGCGGATGAGGGAGCTATCAGGAATGAGGCCCGCCATGGCCGATGAAGTGACCCCGGACACCAAGAGCCGAACCAAGGAACATCTCCAGGATCTGGTTCTTGACAGTGTGGATGTTGAAGACTTTCTCCACGAACTTGCGGTGGTCGCCGCCTCGGAACTGGCCTCGCCGGGGCAGGAGATTTTTTGCGGAGTAACCTTGATCCGCCAAAAGAGGGCCGCCACCATAGCCAGCAGCGACGCCCATGCCAGGGCTTTGGACGAAATCCAATACGGCTATAACGATGGTCCGTGCCTCACCGCCATCCATGAGTCGGTGACCGTTCATGTTCCCGAACTGCGGGAGGACAACCGTTGGCCGCAGTACGCCAGGGCCGCTTCGAGTGAAGGAGTCAACTCGATTCTCGCCGTTCCCTGCCTGAATGATGGGAGCGCGGGAGTAGGGCTGAATCTCTACTCTACGCGGGCCCACGGCTTCTCTGGACTTGACATAGACCGTGCTGAGCAATTCGCCATACAGGCCAACACCTCACTGCGCCTGGCGCTTCGGATCGCCCAGCTGGCGGACGCAAAAAATGACCTATCAGCCGCCATGAAGTCCCGCACCACCATCGACTTGGCCGCGGGGATCATCATGGCCGAAAACCGATGCAGCCAGGCGACAGCCATGTCAATCCTGAAGAACGCTTCCAGTGCCCGCAACGTCAAGCTTCGCGACGTTGCCGCCACCGTCGTGGCCTCCGTCTGTTCAGACACCACGGTGAACACCCATTTCGACGCCTAGCAACAACTTCGAGCTGGAACAATCGGCAGTGGCGGGTGGTCAGTGATGAGGGAAGCCGACCAGCAGATCCTGACGGCTTCGATAATCCGGGAGCTCGGGATGAATCTGGCCCAGCTCTGGATTTATTACCTGGGCATCGGCGGCAATGCCGATGAAAGCGAAGTCAACGCGTACGCGGCAGAGGAAGGAAGCCTGCCGCCGGAGGAACGCGATCTTCTCGCGCGGGCCATGAACGAAATCGTGATGGAGTCGCCCTGGATGCCGCGCGCCCCCTACAGCCACACACCACTGGCGCTGGAGCCGGGCCAGGGGGCAGGCTGACACCTCCGGCTGTGCCGTTTCTGACCAGCGTCACAACAGCTCTTACCGAGCGTCCGCAAGACGGCAACCGATTCCGTTCAACGCAGTTCAACACTGGGCAGGTTGCTAACCTATCTAGTTACACACTCACCGAACGCGGCAGAGACGAGTTGGCCCGGGCGGCAGCAGCCTGGCAGCGGATGAGCCAGGCCCTCACCGAAATCCGCACAATCCGACAGGAATAAGCATGAACTACGAGCGAAACCTAACCTTTAATCTGAGGATCCGAGGGCTGTCGGAGTCCGAGATTGCAGAAGTGCTGGGCGAAGTGCGGGCTCATCAGGCAGCAGCAGGGACCTCAGCGGCAGCGGAATTCGGCACAGCCGATGAGTACGCGAAGCAGTTCCCAAAGAAGAAGCGGCGGACACTGGGAAGGACCATCACAAGCGTCGGGGCGGCGTTGGCGATTGCGTATATTCTCCTCGCCGTCCTCCTGATGATCCTCTTTGGAATCGACATTCGCGACTTCGTGGGCCCGATCACGCTTTTGCCGGCCGCCATACTGATCCTGACCAGTGTCTTGGCGGGATTCCTGACCGACTATTTCAGGCCCGCACAGAGCTCCCGCGCCGTCCACTAACGCGCCGTCCACTAAATAGGCAGCGGCCGCGCGAAAACTGTCCTACCTCGTAGCCGGGTCCATCAGTTTTGCGTACACCACGTAGTTGTCGTCAAATCCTCCCGTCGCGGGGTCGTACCCGTCGCACGTGATGAGGCGCAGCTCCGAAGCCTTGGTGTTGCCGTACACCTCCACTGTGGGAAAGCTGTTCTTGCTGTAGGCGGCGGCCCGGTACACAGCAAATGAGGCCGTGCTGCCGTCCTCGCGGGTCACCCTGATGTCGGCGCCGTTCTTTAATGCACGGAGGTCCGCGAAGACTCCCGGTCCGCCGCCGGTCGCGTTCACGTGGCCCAACAGAACGGCAGGCCCTATGGCCCCCGGCGACGGCGAGCCGCTGTACCAGCCGGCCGGCGCTCCCGGGCCGTCCGGCGGCACCTCCAGAGACCGGTTCGGCCGCAGCCCCAGCTTGATCAGTGGCGACCGGACGCCGATATCCGGAATCTCGACGGTTGCAGGCGCAGCTGCCGGCTTCTTCTGGGACGGCGTGGGTGACGGGCCCGCTGGCTTGGGTGCCGCCGTCGTGTTTTCTACCTCGCCTGACGCCTGGCCTGGCGCCTTGTCTGTAGCAGCGGCAGACGGAACGGACGACGGCGGGGCGTCACCTGTTGCTGCTGCTGCTCCGCAACCCGTCAGGGCCAGGGCTGCCAGCATCATCAGGGAAACGGCCGGCAGTGCGCGTCGCGGCCCGGTAATACTCTGCCCGGCAGCTCCCGGCACAGCAACTTTTGGTACGGCAACTCCTGGTACGGCAGGCGGGCGGGGGCGGTTCGATGAGGTTGTCATGGTCCTAGTGGTGCTTCGTCCAGCAGGCGAGGATGGTCGTGGCTACCTGGTAGGAAAACTCGGCAGGTGTAACGCCGTTGGGGCCAAGTGCAGCCGGCAGGCGGGTGCCGTCGACGTGGAGGGTGCTGTTGTCTTTCAGGAAAACGACGGAGCCGTCGGCCGTCTGGTAGGCAGGGAACCCCAGGTTTGCGAGTCCCTTGATGGGTTCGGCGCCGCGGAGTTTCCGGTGGAGGGCGGCGAAGTGCTTCCGGGCCGATGCCGCGTCCGGTGATTCCTTGACGGTGATGACCAGCGGGCCGCCGGCGAGGCGGTAGGTGCAGGTGTAGGTGCTGTCTGCCCAGGTGCTCTCGGTGCGGGGTGCCGAGGTGAGCGCCAGGATCTGGGAGATATCGCCCGTGGTGTCGTCGTTGCAGATCATCTTGGACGCTTCGGACGGGCCGCGGGTCGAGCCGGCGCTCGCTGCTTCTGTTGCCGCGGGGGAGGAGGATACCGGCGCCGGGGTTGCTGGCTGACTGCCCGTGGTTTGGCTGCCCCTGTTTTGGCTGTCCGCCGGTGCTGTTCCCGGTGCCCCGACAGCCGCAGCGCAGCCGGACAGCAGCAGCGACGCCACCGCCAGCGACCCCAGCACGTTGCGGTTTCTCATAGCCTTATCCATCCCAGTTCCCGTCTTTCACGTTGTGCAATTCCTGCAGCCCGGCGGCCCAGGCCAAGCGCGAACGGACACTTGAGGCCCTTAGAATCGGGGCCTTAAGTGCCCGTTCGCGCTTGAGTGGAGGGCTGCCGGATCCTGACTAGGCCGCCTGAGCTGCTTTCCGGCGGCGGATGACATAGGTGCCGCCTGCTGCTGCGGCGAGAACCAGGCCGCCGCCTAAGGCGAGGGCACCGGGGTCGTTCGTCTCCGAAGCCTGGGCAACACCGGTGTCAGCGCCGCCCTCAGGCATGGCCATCTGGCCCGCGACCAGCGTGCCGCACAGTGCCGGCGACGTGGCGGCCAGCGGCAGGGACGGGACGAGATCGCTCTTGGCGGCCTGGCCTGCAGCGCTCAGGGTGGCGGGGTCAAGGCCGTGAACGACGACGACGGCGGTCCCGTCATGCAGTGCCTGCTTGGTCTCGGCGTTGAGTTCGAAGGTGCGGTCGATGGTGTAGGCGCCGCCCTGTCCGGCGAGCTTCAGGTCGAGGCCGGCCGCGGGGCTGGTGTCGCCGCTGGTGGAGAGGGTGGTGCCGATCTTGCCGTAGGAGGGTGCGCCTTCGGTGGTGGAGATAACGCCGTCGCCGTTGGCGTCGGCTCCGGGTGCCGGGCACTGGCCCTTGGCGCCAACGTGGATGTGCTGGACGTGCGGGTACGGCGCGTTGTTGAAGGTTTCGGCCAGGCCGGAGACATTCAGGGCGACGTGGGCCTGGTTGCCGGTCACATGCACGGCCACGGTGCCGGAAGCGGAGCTGCCGTTGAGTTGGCCTAGCTGGGCCTGATAGGAATGGTCTCCCTCGTGGGCCACAGCGGGTACGCCGGAGAGGGCGAGGGCGCCCAGGGCAAGGGTGGGAACGGCCAGGAAGCGCAGTGTCTTGTTCATCGGAAAGCATTCTCCTTGTGCAAGTTTGGTGGTTCTCCCCTGAGAGGGACACCTGCAATTCGGAGCTGCTGCCCGGGTGGATGGGTGGAGATGTGATTCGGTGCACTTTTAGTGCTGTTGGGCCGAAACCGGCAGAGACCCTGTCCGCTTTCACAGGACAGGGCCTCCAACTCTAAAACGGGACCTTCAGTGCCTACCGAAGGTTAATGCCTCCTGAAGGCATCCTTGATTTTTTCGCCGGCCTGCTTGAGGTCGGCCCGGATGTGGCGGCCCTTACCTTCGGACCGGAGCCGTTCGTCTCCGGTAGCGCGGCCTGCCGCTTCCTTGCTTCTGCCGTGGAGTTTTTCGGCGGCGTTGTGGATCTTGTCACCCAAACCCATCATGACCTCCTGTACGAGAAAGCCGGAGCGGCGCTGCTGCCGCGGCGGCCACTCTCATTTTATCGGGGAGCGGCCAGCAACGCTCCTGGCGTCAACTCGGTTTTTTGCGGTTGACCGCGCCATCGCCGGTGCCCGGGGTGTTTGCGGCGGGGGTTGAACTGCCGAAGCCCTTGAGCATTTCGATCACGTCGAACCCGGTCGTGTCCTTGAGCATCTGCGCGGTCTGCTGCACGCCCGAGGAAACATTCTTGCTGACTTGGTTTGCCGCCTGGCAGTCGCGCGGGTGTCTGCCATCACACCATACGTCGATCGCTCGCTGACCTGCGATAACGCGTGCGGTTTTCGGTCCCGAAGGAAACATAAACGACACCCGGCAGGCTCATTTTCGAAACGCCCGGGAAAACTTCATGGTGCAGGCTGGCCCTGTTGAAGCAGTTGCGTGAAAGGAGCCCACGGATGGGTGAGGATGAGGATCTTCAGGTGCGGTCATTGGCAGAGCTTGCACTGGGGGAGGAGATCGAGGCCTGGCACCGGGGGCGGCTCGCACACCGGGGAAAGGTGGTCAGCACATTGGATGGAATCGACCTGTTCTGGATCATCGATTCCCGCACCGGCGCCCGGCGGCTCCTGGACCTCGAGCAGCTCAGCGTCCGGCGGCTCACGCCCCGGACGCCGAGGCCCGCCGTCGGGAAACCCGGTCCGCCTCCCCGGAAGCCCGCCGTCGCCCCCGCTGCTGGTCCCGCCGTCGCCCCGGTGGTGCCGAAAACGGGCGCCAGCGCGCGGAGCGCGGCGTTCCTGCCGGCGAAGTGAGCGTCAGGCCAAGTTGCTGAACCGCTCGGCCTGGGTCTTGCTGCCCTGCACGATGATCTGGTCCTCCTCGTAGAGAACGGTCTGGGCCGTGGTGTGGCCCCACGTGCCACCGGGGCGCTTGACCGCCACGATCGTGATGCCGTACTTGTCCCGCAGGCCCAGCACGCCGAGCGGCCGGTCCTGCGCTTCGGCCGGCGGGCTGGTGCGGATCATCACGAAGTCATCCTCGAACTCCACGTAGTCCAGCAGGGACCCCCGGACCAAGTGGGCCACGCGCTTGCCCATGTCGTGCTCCGGGCGGATTACATGGTCAACGCCGAGCTGCTCCAAAATCTCGGCATGCGGATCGCTGATGGCCTTGGCCCAGATCTGCGGCTTGCGGAACGTGAGGAGGCGGGAGGTGGTAAGGATGCTCGCCTCGATGTCGGTGCCGATGCCCACCACGGCCCGGTCGAACTCGTGCACCGAGAGCTGGCGCAGCACCTCCTCCTTGGTAGAGTCCGCCCGCACCACATGGGTCAGGCGCCCGTTGTAGGACTGCACCGTCTCTTCATCCGCGTCGATGCCGAGGACCTCCGTGCCCTGCGCCTCAAGTTCCAGGGCCAGGGCGCCTCCGAAGCGGCCCAAACCGATAACGACGACGGAATCGGCCAGCGCCGGAAGGTCGCCGCTGCGGGAGAAGATGTTCTTAGCCAATGAGGGGCCTTTCCTTCGGGTATTCATACAGAACCGGGCGTTCCCGCAATGCCAGCGCCGCACCCAGCGTGGCCGGACCGAGACGCCCGACGAACATCAGCACAACCAGGACCAGCTGCCCGGCCGGCGGCAAGGCGGCGGTGATCCCGGTGGAGAGTCCCGTCGTCGAGAAGGCGGACACAACTTCAAACAGGATCCGTTCCTGGCCGAAGTCGGTGATGAGCATCAGGAAGACGGTGGAGCCGACCACCAGGGCGATGGACAGCAGAACCACGGTGATGGCCTGCCGGTGCACGGCGCGTGGCAGCTGCTTGCTGAAGACGTTCACGCCGGTTCCGCCCCGCAGCTCAGTGACAAGGATGAAGAACAGCACTCCGAACGTGGTGATTTTCAGGCCGCCCGCGGTGCCTGCCGGACCGCCGCCGATGAACATCAGGATGTCCATTCCAAGCCACGAGACCGGGTGCATCTGGCCGATGTCGATGCTGTTGAAGCCTGCGGTGCGGGTAGTAACCGACTGGAAGAAGCCAGCCAGGACGCGTTCGCCTGGTCTGAGCCCTCCCAGCGTGGCCGGGTTGGACCATTCGACGGCGGTCAGGAAGCCGGCGCCGCCGACGAGGAGTACAACCGTTCCCACCAGGACCAGCTTCGTGTTCATGCTCCAGTGGATGGGTTTACGGTACTGCCGGTGCAGTTCGAACAGCACCGGAAAACCGAGGCCGCCGATGATCGCTGCGGCGGCGATCGGCAAGCAGACCCAAGGGTCGCCCGCGAAGTCGATCAGATTGTCCGTGTGCAGGGCGAAGCCTGCGTTGTTGAACGCCGATACCGAGTGGAAGACGCCGTGCCAGAGGGCCCGCCCGGGGGAGTATCCGTAGGCGGCGACGTACCGGGCCGCCAGCAGCCCGGCGAGGATCACCTCCACCACGAGGGTGATGGCAAGCACGCCCAGCATGACCTGACGGACCGCGCCCAGGCCGGTCGCCTGTGCTTCCGCGGCCGCCGCGAGCCTCGAGCGGAGGCCCAGCCGGCGGGCCAGCAGGACCCCTAGCAGCGTGCCGAAAGACATCACGCCGAACCCGCCCACCTGGATCAGGACCAGGATGACGGCCTTGCCGAATGCGCTCCAGTAGACCGGGGTGTCAACCGTGCTCAGCCCGGTCACGCAGACCGCCGACGTGGAGGTGAACAGTGCGTCCACGAAGGGTGCACCCTGGGGTCCGTTCCGGGAGATGGGCAGCATCAGGAGCCCGGTGCCCAGCGCAACCGCTGCGGCGAAACCAAGGACGATCAGCTGGGCGGGATGCTGCGGCGCGAAGACGTTCAGCAGCCGGGGGAATGCCTTGGAGCCGCGCAGCCTGAGCAGACCCGTTTTGCCCCGGAGTGCGGCTCCCTTGTCGCGGGCACTCTTGCCGCGTCCCGTGCGGCCCCTGTAGCGGGTGGCCTTGACCAGCGGGGCACTCTCCCTGCCGCGGCCCCGGCCTCGTGGTGCGCCGTCCCTGCCGCGGGGGGCGGGTCGGGGTTCGCGGCCGGGAACGTCCTGCATAGGCGTCACGCTACCACCGCCAAATCCAACCCTCTCTCACTTTTCGCCTGCTTTTTCCGGATGCTCTCTCACTTCTGACGGGTTTTTCTGGAACGCTCTCCCACCTTTTGCCTGTTTTTCTGAAACGCCCTCCCACCCGTGGGAGGGAAGAGGGCTGACGGCTTGACGACATGTCCCGTTCACGCTGGCGTCAGTCTCCAGTAGCCAGGCGTTACCTGCCGGTCGGCAATGTGGTGGGGCACGCCGTCGTACGGTCTCAAACAGGGAGCGTGACGGCTGTCCGAACCGCACTTAAGGAGAACCCCGTGCTGCTCAAAAGCACCGTCACCGCACTGGTAGGCCTCACGGCAGTGATCGGAACCGCTGCGCCCTCATCTGCTGGGCAGGCACCCGACGCCGCCCTCGGGCAACCGCATGCCGCAGCTCACGCACACAATGACTACGAGCATGACCGTCCGTTGCTCGACGCGCTGAAGCACGGTTTCACGAGCGTGGAGGCGGACGTCTGGCTGGTCGATGGCGAGCTGCGCGTCGCCCATGACCTGGTGGACACCCGCGCCGGCGTCACGCTCGAGAGCCTGTACCTGGATCCACTGGACGAACTCGTGCGGCAGAAAGGGCACAGCGTCTTCCCGGGCTGGGACGGCAGCGTGCAGCTGATGATCGACATCAAGAGCGAGGGTGAAGCGACGTATAAAGCCATTGAGGAGGAGCTGGCCGAACACCCTCAGCTTCTGACTCGGTACGCGAACGGCAAGGTCACGGAAGGGCCGGTAACCGCCGTCATCAGCGGGAACCGCCCGCTGGGGACGATGCAGGCTGCCGACAAGCGCTTCGGGTTCTACGACGGACGCTCCGCTGACCTGGCGTCGGGCGCACCTGCAGCGCTGATGCCGCTGGTCAGCGACAACTGGACCAAGCTCTTCACCTGGCAGGGAATTGGCCCGATGCCGGAAATCGAGCGCGCGAAGCTCCGTACCTATGTGGAGACGGCTCACTCCAAGGGCTACCGCGTGCGCTTCTGGGCCACGCCGGACCAGCCGGGCCCCGCGCGGGAAGCCGTTTGGACCGAGCTGCACAACGCCGGAGTGGACCACATTAACACGGACGACCTCGCCGCGCTGGACGCATTCCTCTCCGTTCGCGGACAGTAGTGCGCTGGCCGGGAGCCGAAAGGTGAGAGAGCGTTGGGGGTTTGGCGGCGAAAGGTGAGAGAGCGTTTTGGGGTTTGGCGGCGAAAGGTGAGAGAGCGTCGTTACGGGGCGGGGGAGGCCGTGACCACGACGTTCTTGCCCCACGGGTCCTCCGTGTAGCAGCTGATCAGGACCACCCGGTTGGGCACGACGTTCCAGATCTCGCTGTCCTTGAGGGAGTTTTTGTCGTGCGTCGTGACCGAGTCCACGACGTAGCGCAGCGTTCCCGTGGCGGTCGTAACGGTGACGGGCGCGCCGACGAGGGAGCGGTCGCTGAGCCTATTGAAAGGCGCCTCTTTGCCGTCCCAGCTGTGCCCGGCAATGTACGTCGTGTTCGACGAGCCCGCACCCGGAACGCCGTACGCTGTGAGCCAGTAGGCGTCCAGCGTGAGCGGCGGTACGAGAGACTGGGCCGCGAGCTCATCCTCGCTGGGCGTCAGCGGGAGGACCTTCATGTCGATGTCCGCAGCCTTGATCGACAACCTGATCGGTGCCGCAGCCGCCGGCACCTCGGCCTTCGTCGGGGCCTTCTCGGCAGGGGACGCTGGGCGGGTAGATGGACTGGGGGCGGCTGCCGCGCTCGCCGCTGAAGGGGCAGCAGAAGGTACGACGGCGGAGCTGCCGCCGACATTTGGCGGCACCGCGAGCAGGGCCGCCAGCCCGGCCGCGGCGAGGGCAGGCACGGCAAGCCAGCGCTTGCCGCCGCGCCGGCGGGCGGGGGCGCCAGACACTGCTTCTACGCCTGGTTCTGGTCTCGAGGCCATTGTCCGGTTTCCTGTCCGTGCTCCCGCGGCGGGTGTACTAGCAGCACGGTACCAGTGTTGCCGTGGCCGGATTCACCTCCCAGAAAGCGATGCACATGGGATAATAAGCAGACTTAGTGTTTGCCTTGCGATCCGGGAGGTGCAGATGGGCGACGCGGACAACCGGGACATGCGTGCAGCCGCACTCAGGGATCCCCTCCGCAGCTCGGGTGGCATGCACGAAGCCACCCGCCTGCAGCGAGGCATCAGCGAGTTTCTGCGGCTGCCCTTGCTGATCACGTTGGCTTTTTGTCTGGCAGGCGTGTCCGTGTCTGTGCTCGACGCTGCCTCTGGAGGTCATGCGGGGCTTCGAACGGCAGCGGAAACGCTCGTGCCCGGAGACGGTGCCGTTGGGTTTGTTTCGGCGGTGGCCACAAGTCTCCTGACTGTCACGTCCATTACCTTCTCAGTCCTGCTGCTTGCCGTGCAGCAGACGGCCAGCTCCCTGACTCCAGTGGTCCTGGACCAGTTCCTGAGGCGTAAGGCGAATCAGGTTTACTTCGGGTTTTTTGTGGGTGCCTCTGCCTTCACCTTTCTGGTCCTCGGTCTTGCCAGACAGGACCCCCCTCCCGTTTACGGAGCCTGCGTCACGCTGCTCCTGACGATTACCGCCCTGGTGGTCCTCTTGATGCTGATCCACGCCACAATTGACCAGATGCGGCCCGAGTCAGTGATGCGTTCTATCCATGAACTGGCTCTTGAAGCCAGGGAAAGCGAGCTGCGCCTGCTGGGGAGCACCAGGATAAAGCGAAAGACCACGCCGGGCACCACCGAGAGAACCGTTCGTGTACTGGACAGCGGGTACGTGGTGACGATCGACCTGCCGAAGCTGGCAGCAGTGGCGCGCTCAGTTCGCGAAGGGGAGATACTCATTGAGGGTCGTTTGGGTGAGTATCTGGTGTTCGCCGACGTCGTGGCCCGTCTTGTGGGAGTCGATGCGGACGATGATTCATATGATGCCGACGTTCTCTCCGCTTTTGGCATCGATGATGTCAGGGATGTTGATGCGGAGGCCGGTTATGCCCTGGACCAGCTGGAGAACATAGCGTGGGCCACGGGTACCAGTGCCGGTCAGAGCCCGAGTACCGCCATAGCGGCTGTGCGGTCGCTTTCAGATCTGCTGGGGCGCTGGTTGATCAGCGGAGAGCGGGACAGGTCCGACCGCTCCAAGGAACGCAACGAATTGCCGATCGTTTATACCGATGGTGCGGTGGCCCGGGGACTTACGGCTTTGTCCAACCTCGTGATAGCCACTGCGGAGTCGCACCAGGTCCAGGCCGGCGCCGAGCTGATGCGGTCCTTTGCCCGGCTTGCACCACGTCTGCACGCAATCGACAAAGAAGACTTCGGACAAGCCTTGGACGCGTGCCTTCCGGCGGTCATCCAGCACCCGGAAGCCCCGGCTCTCCGAACTGCCCTGGCTGAACTGGAGACTGCGTTGCAGAACGCGGATATCCCAACAGCGCGGCTGGCCAAAGTGAGAGACGCCATGCATTCATCCTCGGAGCGGTTGCTGCCCAAACCCTCTGATGAACCCGAAGCCGCGGCGCCTCAACGGAATCTCTCCTAGCCTCCCTGGTTCACGCCAGACCCGGATGGGCTGTCCTTGATGGGGCAGGCGCTGATGCCGTTACGGTGCCGGCGGCAGCCGAGGGGATTCCGCAGTGGGCGTCGCCGGGCGGGGGTTCTCGTCTGTGTAGGGTGCGCGGAGGCGGGGCGGGAGTTCATCGATGAGTTCGTTTGCGGCGTGGGCAAGGAGGTCCCGCTCAATCGGGGGCAGCGACAGCAGGGACTGAATGTAGGCGTCGACTTCGTATTCGCCTACCTTGCCTCCGATGCTGAAGTACCGCAGCCACAAATCCCCAATGCCAATCTCGGAACCGGCAAGGGCTCGGCGGAGGCCCCTGCTTTGCTCGTGTCCAAGTGCGCTGGAGGGATCGGGGCGGTTTTTGTCAGTTTCGGCCATCGGACTCATTCCTCGTGCCGCTGAGGATCTCACTGCAAATGCTGACCAGGGACTGTCTGCTGGTCCGGGACAGGCGCAGAAGTTCCTGGAGCGCCTGGTCCTGGCTCAGCTGGTGCTGTTGCATGAGGAACCCTTGGGCACGGTTGATGGTGTCCCGGCTGGCCAGTGCTGACGTGAGGGTTTCGCTGAAGCGTACGGGCGCCTCGGAAGTCTGGATGCTGTCCAGCAGCGTAGTTGCGGGGAAGGCGAGTTTCTCCAGCGGCCGGGCGATGCTGGCATCGAAAGCTTCGGGCCGGCTTGAGTAGACTTTCAAAGCTCCCAGGCACTTCGTTCCGGACATAAGGGGTGCGCTGATAACGGACCGAATGGAGATGTCTCTGATCGCCTGGGACCAGAGCGGCCAACGGTCCTCAACCGACATGTCATGTATTACGACCGTCCGCTCGGTTGCCCAGGCTGTCAGGCACGGCCCTTGGCCCAATTCGTATTGAGCCTGATCGGCCAGGAGCACCACCTCGTCCGTTGCTCCGGTGCTGGTCCTGCGGCCCTGTTCGTCCAAAAGGGATACGCCGGCGCCTGAACTTCCGGGGAAAGCGTCCCGGATTCCCTCTGCCAGCAGCTGAACTGCCCGATCCACTTTTTCTTCTGTCAGGAGCAGGCCTTTGATGCGTGCAAGGGCGGTGGTGAGTTCGTCGAGGGGGAGTTGCGGTGACATGAGATACGCCTTCTGCATGGGACAAAGCTGCCCTTTGCTGCGGCCTCCTGCTAGGCCTGGGAACGGAGAAAATTACCGACGCCCCTACAAGCATATCCATCATTCGTGCCGCCGGCAGGGCGGGGGTGGAACTGTTTTCTGCCGGGTGGCAGTACGGATGTACGCTGAGCGAAAAGCGTCTGGAAGTGGGCGCCTCGTACCGCGGGTGTTTGGCGGAGTTCGAGGACCCCTCGACTTCTAGGATGTGCTCTTATGGATGGTCAACGCCAGCCCGTACTTCAGGACGGGATCGTCTCCCGGCTTCAGGACCTGGTCCTGGAAACCTATGACGCCGAGGAGCTCTTCCAGGAGTTGGCTGTCTTCTCCGCCTCCCTGCTCGCGCCGCCCGGGGGTGAATTCTATTGCAACGTCACCGTCGTCCGGCGCAAGAAGCCGGTCATCGTATCGTGCAGCTCAGCCCGGGCCCGGGTGATGGACGAGTTGCAGTACGCCTTCGGTGACGGGCCGTGCCTGTCAGCAATGCGGACCGGGACAAAGGTGCACGTCCCCGATGTTGCAACCGAGCACCGCTGGCCGGAATACATCCGTGCCGTCGCTGGTCAGGGAGTAGGTTCAATCTTGGGAGTGCCCCTCACACTGGAAGGAGACTCGGCCGCGGCCCTGAATATCTACTCTTCACAAGCCCACGCATTCACTGGGGAAGACATTGCTCGGGCCGAACTCTTCGGCGAGCAGTCCGCTAAGACACTCAGACTCAAACTGCGCCTGGCCAAGCTCAAAGATGCCAAGGAGGACATGGCCGCGGCGATGCCGTCCCGGACAGCAATTGACATTGCCACCGGTGCGATCATGGCGCAGAACAGATGCAGCCAGGAAGCCGCGATGTCCATCCTGAAAAGAGCCTCAAGTACCCGGAACGTCAAACTTCGCGATGTGGCAGCGGGTGTTATTGAGTCCATCGCCCCGAAACCGGGCGTACGGACTTACTTTGAGGAATAACCTTTCACCAGCGCCCGGATCGGAAATGGGGGTTTGACACGTGCAAGGCTGGGTTAGCGGTGCCTGCGCTCCAGCCGGTGCATCCTAACAGCCACGGCTGCGGGGACCCCGATGCCGGCGGCCAGCAGCCCGGCCAGCAGTGCCAGGCCGGGGTGGTCGTCAGGCTCAGCAGGGGCGGCCGTCTGCACGTTCAGCCCCCTGTTCACGCCGGCGACGGGGACAGCAGTGGTGCCCCCGACAGGAGCAGCGCCCACTGGGGTGGCGCCGACCGGGTTGGTGCCTGCCGGCGTCGTACTTGGCGGGGTGCCCCCCGACATGTCGACCGGAGTGGTGACTGACGGAGGAGTGACAACGGGAGAGTCCACCGGATCGACGCCGACCGGATCCGGGTTGCAGGCCGCGAGGAAAGCCTCGAAAAGGCGCATGATCTCCATGGCGGTGGCCTCATCGAGGGAGACGCGAGCCAGCTCCTGCTCGAAGGCCGCCACGGCCGAATCCAGTGCTTCCTGCGCAGCGCGGATTCCCTCCGTGTTCGTGGCAGCGTCGAACGCTGCATTGGCTTCCTCCAGGGCCAGTTGGGCGTTCGCTTCCCTTATTTCCGCGGCGTCGTGGGCCTGCCGGGCGGCCCTCCTGGCCGCAGCGTCACCCGAGGCGTCCGCCGCGTCTTTTGCGCGGTCCGTTGCCTCGACCTCGGCGCGGGCGGCCTCAAGCTCGGCCACGGCAGCGTCCACGGCAGCCGCGGCACTCGCCTCAGCCTCCTGGACAAGCTGCATGTACGTTTCCTCGGCTGCGGCGACAGCCTCGGAAGCGGCCTCAAGCCTGGCGATGGTGTCCTCGGTGATTCCTGCTGCCGCCAAGGCGGCCTCGTACTGGACGCCTGCCTCCACGCAGGCGGCGTCACCGGGTGCTGCCGCGGCCAGCGGGGTTCCGATAAAAAGTCCCCCGGCGAGAACTGCCGCTGACGACCCAGCGGCGACCCATTTAGATACTGAGGCCATAGGAACTACGTCTCCTGAACACGGTGCGGCCGCAGGGACCGCCCCCACGGAGTTCAGCGCGCGATAGAGCGGGCCCTCATGGTTTCCTCCGGGGAGGGGACTGTCCAAGCAGGTGCCACGCTCGTACTGCTAATCCTCGGTCTGATGCGGTGAGACCCCAGACTTGTCTGGAACCGCCCGAAGGATCGCTGTGAGCTAAAGGTACAGAGCAAACCCGCCAGCCGCAATTACTGCAGTGCCGCATTTTCGCAGGTCAGGCAGGAGGCAACTCAAGCAGGGCCGATCCGCCGGGCGATGGAAACCGCCTCTTCGATGCCCTCCGTCCACGGTTCGCCATGCCCCGGCAGGACGAGTTCGGCGCCTGTGGCTGCCAGTGCGCTGAGGGTTTCCAGGTTCTGGGCACTGTTTGCCGTGGCTGCACCTGCCACGATCCGAGGGCCTGTTCTTCGCGTGTAGGGGTCCAGAGTGACGAGGGCGTCGCCGCTGAATAGCACCTTGCGGTCGCGGAGGAAAAGCCCGCAGTGGCCGTGGGTGTGGCCGGGGGCGAAGATCACTTCGGGAGCGCCGGGCACGCCAAGAATGCCGCTCCCGGGAAGGTAGGCGAACTCCTCTACGCCGTGCACCTTCAGGGCACCGGCGCCGGCCATCCGTGCCAGCACCGGAACTCCCGCAGGGTGTGTGAGGGAGAAGAGCACCCGGGATTTTTCGTGGCTATACCGGTAGGGGTGACGGGCCAGGAACGCGTCCTCGGGATGGACCCAGACAGGGACACCGTGCTCGCTGTGCATTCGCCGTGCCAGGCCCAAATGGTCGAAGTGGGCGTGGGTCAGCACCAGTGCCCTGATGTCCTCCAGGGAATGCCCAAGATCCTTGAGGGCACCCTGCAGCACATTCCACATCGCTGGCAGGCCTGAGTCCACCATCGTCAGCCCATCCGCGGCTTCCACAAGGTAGAAGTTGACGTAGGCCCCGGAGATGCGGTGTACCCCCTCCGCTACCGTCTGTACCGCCATCGCGCACCAGCCCCTCGTTTGATTCGGCAGTCCTTGTCCGGCAACCTACTGCGCTGGGCATCACTGTGCAACTAGGTGCGCTGCTCCCCGCTTCGGGCTGAGCGGACCACCACGTAGGCCAGCGGATCAATGAGCTTCCTGGTTCCCGTGCGGATTTCGAGGATCCAGAACATGCCCAGGACGGGCACTGTTTCGGTGACCTTCCCGGCGTAGTACAGCAGGCCGTTGTGATGCGCTTCCACAACGTCGCCGGGGCGCAGCTCCCGGCAGTCTGTGATCCGCCATGCAAGTGATTTTTCCATGCCGCACCGTCCCCTATCAGTACTCCACCCTTGGCTTGCACCGGCCGGCGCGTGTGCAGCCGGCCGGTGCGTCACGCTCTTGCGGCGCTCTTTCAGAATGGGGCCCATACATTGCGGCCGTGTTTCGTGAGCGTCATTTCCGGGTGACCTACTTTCCCGTACGACCCATTCACGCCCGAGAGCACAATTGCGCTCACCTTTCGCCCATGGTTGAGAGAGCGTTGGGGTTGGACCGGCAGGAAGTGAGAGAGCGTTGGGGTTGCAGCGGCAGGAAGTGAGAGAGGGTTTCTTACGCCGTCCAGAGGTTCGGCTCGGGCTGGTTCAGCAGACGGGCACGGAGCACGATCATCGACTTCGCGCAGACCTTCAGCACGCGGCCGGCCTCGACCGGTCCGCGGCTGACTCCGGTCCCGGCGGTGTTGATCACCATGTCCCAGGATTCCGCAAACTCTCCGGAGGGGAGCGTGAACTTGATGTCGTCGTCGTGGGCGTTGAAGTACAGCAGGAAGTTCACGTCCGAGATCCGCCGGCCCCGGTCATCCTGGCCCTGGATGCCGTCGCCGTTCAGGAATACGCCGATGGTCCGGCCGAACCCCCGGCCCCAGTCCTCGGGCAGCATCTCCGTGCCGTCCTCATTCAGCCACACAATGTCCGGCAGATTTTCGCCTTTGACGCGGCGCACCGGACGACCGTCAAAAAAGGTGCTTCGCCGGAACGTCGGATGCTGGGCGCGCAGCTTGTTCACCGCGGCGGTGAAGTCCATCAGCGGCTTATCCACCGAATCCCAGTTGATCCAGCTCAGCTCCGAATCCTGGCAGTACACGTTGTTGTTGCCCAGCTGCGTGCGGCCCAGCTCGTCGCCGTGCGTGATCATGGGCACGCCCTGCGAGAGGAGCATGGTGGCAATGAAGTTCCGCTGCTGCCGGCCCCGCAGTTTCAGGACTTCCGGGTTGTCCGTGGGGCCCTCCACGCCGCAGTTCCAGGACCGGTTGTGCGATTCGCCGTCCCGGTTGCCCTCGCCGTTGGCCTCGTTGTGCTTCTCATTGTAGGAGACCAGGTCCCGCATGGTGAAGCCGTCGTGGGCCGTGACGAAGTTGATCGAGGCCACCGGACGCCGACCCGAGCGCTCGTACAGGTCCGCTGACCCTGTCAGGCGCGAGGCGAACTCGCCCAGCGTTGCCGGCTCGCCCCGCCAGAAGTCCCGCACCGTGTCCCGGTACTTGCCGTTCCATTCCGTCCACTGCGGCGGGAAGTTCCCCACCTGGTAGCCGCCCGGCCCCACGTCCCACGGCTCCGCGATCAGCTTCACCTGGGACACGATCGGGTCCTGCTGCACCAGTTCAAAGAACGTGGAGAGCCGGTCGACGTCGTAAAATTCCCGGGCCAGCGCCGAGGCGAGGTCGAAGCGGAACCCGTCCACGTGCATCTCCGTCACCCAGTACCGCAGCGAGTCCATGAGCAGCTGCAGCGAATGCGGGTGCCGCACGTTCAGGGTGTTGCCCGTGCCGGTGTAGTCCATGTAGTGCTGCTTGTCGTTGTCCACCAGACGGTAGTACGCAGAGTTGTCGATGCCTTTGAAGCTCAGGGTCGGGCCCAGATGGTTCCCTTCGGCCGTGTGGTTATAGACGACGTCGAGAATCACCTCGATCCCCGCACGGTGCAGGGAGCGGACCATCGCCTTGAAGTCCTGGACCTGCTGGCCCATCTGACCGATCGAGCTGTACGTGTTCTGCGGGGCGAAGAATCCGATGGTGTTGTAGCCCCAATAGTTGCTCAGGCCCTTCTCCTGCAGCGTGCCGTCATTGACGAACTGGTGGCACGGCATCAGCTCTATCGCGGTGACGCCCAGCCGCTGCAGGTGCGAAATGACGGCGGGGTGCGCAACGGCGGCAAAAGTGCCGCGCTGCTCTTTGGGCACCTCCGGGTGCAGCTGGGTGAGCCCCTTGACATGCGCCTCGTAGATGACGGAGCGGTGGTACGGAATCTTGGGCGGGCGGTCGCCGGCCCAGTCAAAGAACGGGTTGATCACCACGCCCAGCATCGTGTGCGGGGCAGAGTCCTCGTCGTTGCGGGACAGAGGGTCGCCGAAGTTGTAGGAAAACATCGCCTGGTCCCAGTTGACCTGCCCGGAGATGGCCTTGGCATAGGGGTCCAGGAGCAGTTTGCTCGGGTTGCAGCGGTGGCCCCTCGCCGGATCGTACGGCCCGTGAATCCGGTATCCGTACTTCTGCCCAGGCTGGATCTGGGGGAGGTAACAGTGCCAGACGTAACCGTCCACTTCGATGAGGTCCACGCGCGTCTCGGTGCCGTCACTGGCGATCAGGCACAGCTGCACCGCCGTAGCCGCCTCGCTGAACAGCGCAAAGTTTGTCCCCACCCCGTCAAAGGTCGCACCCAGCGGATACGGGCTGCCCGGCCAAACTTCCATGATCACTCCTGCGGCTGTTCAGTTATCCGGAACCTCGCGGCCCCGGTTTGGTACGGCAATGCTAAGCAGTCTTAGTAAGGTGACCTAGCAATATCACTTTATGACGGACGGCACTTTCCAGGGTGATCTTGGTTCACTTGCAAGGAGTATGCTGCAGATTTGCCGTGGCCGCGCCACTAACCTCCCAGGTCAATACACCTAGGATGAACGGGATGAGCCCGCCCGACAGCCCGCCGCCCTTCAGCCTGCGGGGCATCGCTGTTCCGGCGTTCGGACCCGCGCTCTTGTTCTCTTTCGGCGAAGGGGCAGTGCTGCCGGTGGTGGCGTTGTCCGCCCGGGAACTGGGCGCGTCCGTGGCCGTGGCAGCGCTGATCGTCACCCTGATCGGGCTGGGCTCGTGGTTTTTCAACCTGCCGGCCTCCATGATCACCCTCAAATTCGGGGAGCGCTGGTCCATCGTGGGTGCCGCGGCGGCCGGGGCGCTGGCGCTCCTGGCAGCGGGTCTGTCCTCGGTGATACCGGACGGACTGTGGCTGCTGGCCGTGGCGATGGCCGTCGTCGGGATGTCCGCGAGCGTCTTCAGCCTGGCCCGGCAGAAGTACCTCACCGAAGCCGTGCCGGTGGAGTTCCGGGCGCGGGCACTGTCCACTCTGGGCGGCGTGAACCGGATAGGGATATTCATCGGCCCGTTCGTTGGCGCGGGCGTCATGCAGTTCGCCGGCATCAGCGGCGCCTACTGGGTGGGTGTTGCGGGCATGACGGCGGCTGCCGTCATCGCGGTGACCATCCCGGACCTGGCCGTTGCCCGCGGCGCGTCGGATCCGGCTGGACCGGCGCCGACACTGCGCGGCGTGGCTCGCTCGCACGCCGGAGTGTTCCTCAGTGCGGGCGCGGGGATCCTGCTGCTGTCCGCCCTGCGCGCCTCGCGGCAGGTGGTGATCCCGTTGTGGGCAGACCACGTGGGGCTGGACGCGTCGCAGGCCTCGCTGCTGTACGGGCTGTCCGGGGCGATCGACATGCTGGTGTTCTACCCGGCCGGCAAGGTTATGGACCGGCGCGGGCGCCTGTGGGTGGCGTTGCCGTCCACCCTGATCATGGGGACGGCACTGATGCTGATCCCGCTGACCGCAGGGTTCGCCGGCCTGCTGCTTGTGGTGCTGCTGGTCGGGTTCGGCAACGGTATCAGTTCGGGGCTCGTGATGACCCTCGGCGCGGACTTCTCGCCGGACAACGGCCGCGGACAGTTCCTGGGCCTGTGGCGGTTCATCGCCGACGCCGGCCAGACCGGCGGCCCCGTGCTGCTCTCCGCTGTGACGGCGGCGGCCTCGCTCGCTGCAGGCGTAGTGGCCACAGGCTTCCTGGGGTTCGCCGCGGCAGCCGTGTTCGCCGTCGTGCTTCCGAGGCTAAAGCACCGCCGGAACTACTGAGGCCACCACCTGATAACCGGTTGATATATTACGCGGTGGTTACGGCAGTTTTGAACGCAAAGTTAGGTTAGCCTACACTTTCTCTGGCCTCTCCGGTCGTTTCATTCCGCCTGCAGCGTCGCAGGCGCTCACACTAGGTGGTTCCCGTTGCGCTACTCACTCGCGTCGTCTATGTCCCTGGGACTCGTGGCGCTTCTTTCACTGTCCGGCTGCGGCTTCAGCGGCACGTCGGAAAAGACCGGCCAGGCGGCCGACCGCGACCAGCGGATCGTCGTGGACAATTTCCGCGCCCCGGTCGCTGACTGGGCGCTGGAAAGTGACGCCGCCTACATCCTCTCCCTCTCCGGCTGCCTGGAGACCCTGACCCGCTATGACGAGTCGCAGGGAAAGATCGTGCCCTCCCTCGCTACTGAGTGGAAGCAGGTCTCCCCCCTCGAATGGGACTTCAAGATCCGCGAGGGCGTTAAATTCCAGGACGGGACTGCGCTGAACGCTGCCGCCGTGGTCACTTCCCTGCAGAACGTCCTCGACGCCGACGTCCCGGCCCGCGCCTTCAGCACCAAGGTGGTCAGCGCGGTCAAGGCGACCGACGATTCCACGGTTCGCGTGACCACCCCCACCGAAAGCCCCCTGGTTCCCTACCGCCTGGCGAGCGTCAACACGGGTGTGCTGTCACCGGCCGCCTTCAAGGGCGAAACAGTGAATCCGTTTGGCCACTGCACCGGTCCGTTCAAGCCTGTGTCCGAAAAGCCGAAGCAGTCCCTGACCCTGGACCGCAACGAGGACTACTGGGGCGGCGAGGTGCAGCTTGCCGGCGCCGAGATCCGGTTCATCACCGACGGCGCCACCCGCGCCGCCCAGGTCCAGACCGGCGAAGCCGACGTCTCCCTCTCCATCCCCGTCTCCGGTCTGGCCGCTTTGGAATCGGATTCCAACGTCAAGCTCCTGAAGGCTGACTCCCCGCGGACCGCGACGCTGTACATGAACAACGGCAAGGCCCCGTTCGACGACGTCAATTTCCGCAAGGCGGTCCGCTCGGCTCTCGATCTGGACGCCCTTGCCGCCAGCGTCTATGAAGGTGCGGCCCTTCCGGCTACCGGCCCCTTCGCTCCGTCTGAGCCGTGGGCGATTGAAGGTGCCGAGGCGCCGAAGCAGGACGTCGAGGCCGCCAAGAAGCTCCTCGCCTCCGCCGGCTACACTGCCGGCCGGCCGCTGGAGATCGTCGCCATCGTGGAACGCGCAGAGTTCGCCGACGTGGCCACGGTCATCCAGGAGGACCTGAAGGCCGTGGGTGTGCCCGTGAAGATCACGACCAAGGAATACGCGGCCGTGGAACCGGACCTCCTGGCCGGCACCTACGACATGGTGCTGAGCCAGCGCAACCGCCTGATCGACATCGCCGACCCCATCGGCTTCCTCACCGCCGACTACACCTGCGACGGCAGCTACAACCTCAGCCACTTCTGCAACCTGGACTACGACAAGAAGGTGGTTCAGGCAGCGAAGACGGCCGACGCGAAGGAGCGCTACCGGCTGTACGCCGAAGCCGGGCAGATCCTCCAGGACCAGGCCGTGAACGTCTGGCTCGTCAACGAACAGGCCATCGACGCTGTCCGCACCGACCTCCAGGCCCACGTCCAGGACCCGCTGGCCCGGTACGTGCTCCGCGCTGAAACGGCGAAGTCCGGATCCTGACCGTGACCAATTACCTTAGCCGGCCCGCAGAGCAGGGCCGCCGATGATGCTGTTCCTCGCCAGGAGAACGGCGGCCCTGGTGGCCGCCGTTCTCCTGGCGTCCTTCGTGGTCTTCCTCATCCCTTACGTGACCCCGGGCGATCCCGTGCGGAAGATCATCCGCTCCCGGGTGGCCGGGGACATGGTGGACGACTCCGACGTCCAGTCCCTAGCCCTTCAACTGGGTCTTCAGGATCCGCTGTGGACGCAGTACCTGCGCTGGCTGGGCCGGCTGGTCAGCGGCGACATGGGCCTGTCCTACACCAGCCGCACCCCGGTGGTGGAGCAGGTACTGCCCGCCCTCTGGATTACGCTCAGCCTTGTGGTTATGACCTTGGCCGTGGCGGCCCTGGTTTCCGTGGTCCTGGGCATCACAGCCGCTTTGAACGAGGGGCGGGTGGCGGACAAGGCCATCACCGCGCTCAACCAGGCACTCATCGCGATGCCGGAATACTGGCTCGCGCCGATGCTGGTGCTCGTCTTCGCGATCCAGCTCTCCGTGCTGCCCTCCGCCGGATGGGAAGGCCCGACGTCGGCAGTGCTGCCCGTGGCCGTCCTCGCCTTGCGCCCGGCGAGCCACTTCACGTCCGCCGTGCGCGACGGAATGCTCGAAGCGCTGGCCGCCGACCACGTGGCAGCTGCGCGGGCACGCGGACTCAGCCACTTCCATACCGTGCGGAAGCACGTCATCCCCAACGGCCTGCTGCCGCTGACCACCCTGGTTGCCGTCTGGTTCGCCGGGCTGCTGGGCGGGTCCGTCATCATCGAGGTCATCTTCGCGGTCCCGGGCATGGGCCGGCTGCTCTTCGACGGCGTCCTGAACAGCGACATCCCGCTGGCGCAGGGCGCGGTGGTGGTCGTCGTGGGGCTCGCCGTCCTGCTGACGACGGCAGCTGACCTCGTCCACGGGCTCCTCAACCCCCAAGTCAGGATGCGCCATGCGTGACCTAGCCCTGCGAATCCTGGCTACGCCTATCCGGCGCCTGCGCATCCCAGGCGTGCGGAACCTGCCGGTGCACCTGCGGATTGCCGTTTCGGTGCTCGCCCTGATTGTTCTGTCCGTTGCCCTGGCCGGCTGGGTCGCTCCCTATCCGCCGGCCCAACAGGACCTCGCGTCCAGGCTGGCCGCGCCCGGCTGGACGCACTGGCTGGGCACCGACCACCTGGGCCGCGACACCCTGAGCCGACTGCTCGACGGCGGGCAGTTCTCCTTGACCATCGCTGCCCTCGCGACGGTGCTCACCGCGGTAATCGGCACCGCGATCGGCGTACTCAGTGCACGCCGGCGGGGCTGGCTGGATGAGTTCTTCACCCGCACCAGCGACGTCCTGCTGGCAATGCCGGAAATGGTGGTGGCACTGTTCCTGGTGGCCGCAATGGGTGCCGGCTATCCGTCGCTGCTGCTGGCGCTGACAGTGACCGGCTGGACCCCCTTCGCCCGACTGGCCAGGGCACTCGCGTACGACGTCTCGGCACGCGGGTTTATCGATGCCGCCCGCGTACTCGGTTGCCCGCCCTGGTTCATCGTCATGCGGCACATCCTGCCCCATCTCGCCGGGCCGCTGCTCGGCCAGGCCACGCTGCGGTTCGGGCAGTTCCTGATCAGTGTCGGCGCCCTGTCCTACCTTGGCCTCGGAGTGCAGCCCCCGCAGTCGGACTGGGGATCGATGCTCGCCGCGGCCCAGCCTTACGCCGTGAGGTCGCCGATGACCATTCTCGCCCCCGGCCTGGTGATTTTCACGGTGGCGCTGTGCGTTACGCTTCTCGGCCAGCACCTGGCGCGGATGTCCAGCAGCCGGCTGCTGCTGGCTACCTCAGTCCCCGCACCGGCGGTCAGCCATGCGTGAGGGCCTGATCATCGAGGACCTGCACCTCATGCTGTGCGGCAAGCGGCCGTCCGGCAGGGCGCTGTCCAGCAAAGCGCCGTCCCGGGAGGCGCTGTCCCGCAAGGCGCCGTCCCGGGAAGAACCGGCCGGGCGTCCGGTGCTCTCCGGCGTCGGCCTGTCCGTGGCACCTGGCGAATTTGTCGCCCTTGTGGGCGCCTCCGGAAGCGGCAAGACCCTGACCGCACTGTCTGTCCTGGGACTGCTGCCGCCCCAGATGCACGTTGAATCCGGTTCCATCCGGCTGGGCGGGACAGACCTCCTGGAGTCCGATGACAAGGAGCTCAACCGTATTCGCGGCGGCCGGCTGGGCATGCTGTACCAGCAGCCCAAGCGCATGTTCAACCCGCGGATGACCATGGGCAGCCATCTGGCCGAACCGCTGAAGCTGCACCGCGGACTGCGCGGTCGGGGTGCCAAGGTGCAGACGCTGGACCTGCTGTCCGACGTCGGCTTTGAGGATCCGGCCCGGTGTTCCCGCGCCTATCCCCATCAGCTTTCGGGAGGCATGGCCCAGCGCGCCATGCTTGCACTGGCCATGGCCGGCCAGCCGGAGATGCTGCTCGCCGACGAGCCGACCTCGGCGCTGGATAAGGTGCTGGAGCGGCAGATCCTGGAGCTGATCGACAGGCAAAGGCGCCAGCACGGGCTCGGGGTTCTCTACATCACCCACGACCTGGCCACCGTCTCCGCGTTCGCTGACCGCGTGGTGGTGATGGACGGCGGCCGCGTCCAGGAAGCAGGTCCGGTCAGGGCGGTCCTTGACACACCCCGGACTTCGTTCACGAAAGACCTCCTGGCGGCGTCTGCACTCACCGCTGCACCGACCACCGCGCGGCCCCCCGTCCGCATTCCGCTGCGGGCACTGCTCCAGGCCCCGTCGGTGCGGACCCCGGCCGCAGGGACCCCGGCGGCCGCGACCCCGCTGCGGACGCCGGTCCGCATCCCGGCGCGCCCACTGACGGAGGGGACGTCGGTGCGGACACCGCTCCGCACTCCGGTCCACAGGCCTGGAGGATCCGCAGCCGAGCCCGCGGCAGCACGCACCATCCTGGCGCTGGAAAATGTCACCAAGCGGTTCTCGTCCAATGGCCGTGGCGCCCGGCCAGCCTTGGCGGGAGTGTCGCTCAGCCTGCGCGAGGGTGAGGTTCTTGGCGTGCTGGGCCAGTCCGGCTCCGGGAAGAGTACCCTTGCCCGGCTGCTCGTCGGGGTGGAGGCTCCGGACGGCGGCATCATCACCCGGTCACTCCGAGCGGGTGAGTCCGGCGCCCGTGAGGACGGAACGGCCGTGCAGCTCGTCTTCCAGGAGCCGCACGATGCCTTCGACCCGCGCATGAAACTGCGCGCCAGCCTCGAAGCTCCGCTGCTGCGGCGCCGGAACCTGACCGGGGACGAGCGCCGGGAGCGCATCCACAGGGCGGTCCGGGATGTTGAACTGGAAGCCGACCTGCTGGACCGGTATCCGGGCCAGTGCTCAGGAGGCCAGCTGCAGAGACTAACGATCGCCCGCGCGCTTCTGCTGGATCCGGCGGTGCTCATCTGCGACGAGGCCACTTCGGCGCTGGACGCGGTTACCCAGCGCAAGGTCCTGGACCTGCTGCTGCGCCTGCACGGCGACCGCCGGCTTGCGCTCATCATGATCTCCCACGACATGAACGTCATCCGGTACATGAGCCACAGGGTGGCAGTGCTCTACCAGGGAGCCTTGGTGGAACTGGCACGCACCACGGACTTCTTCGCGAACCCCCTGCACCGGCACAGCAAGCAGCTCGTCGCTGCGGCCCGGCCGGAGCCTCGGGCAGCCGTTACCAGCCACGCGCTCATCAGCAGCAGGTAGCGCGAACGGACACTTAAGCCCCCGTCAGGCCCCGGCCCAGCGGCGGAGGGTGCTGTTGACCAGACCGATCAGGGCGGCCGTCCCCCAGCACGCCCGGGAGATGCTGAGCGCGATCAGCAGACGGAGGCGCAGCCTGCTCGCCAGCTCGCCGAAGCCGCGGGTCAGAGTACGGCCGGCCCATGCGGCGGGGGAATGACGGGGATAAGCCCCGTGGGGAGGCCGATCTCGGCGTCCTCGGGGCGGTCCTGGCTCGCCCTCTCGATCGCAGCCTGAAAATGCGGCAGGCTGTTCTCCACCATTTCCTCGCTGGCCGTGAGTGACATGCGGAAGTAGCCGGGTGTCTCAAAGAGGACGCCAGGGAGGACGAAGACGTCCTCATGGCCGAGGGCTTCGGTGAACGCCTCGTCGTCGGAAATGGGGCACTGGACGAACAGGTAAAAGGACCCCTCGGGCGGCCGCAGCCGGTAGCCCATGCCCGACAATTCCTCCACGAGACGGTCGCGCTTGCGCTGGAGCTGGTCCACGTCGATGGTGAACTGCTCCAGCCGGGGCAGCGCGACCTGCAGGGACCCGTTCGGAAAAATCCAGCCCATGGCCACCTGCAGCGCCTCAATTGCCGGACGGAGCTCCTCTCGGTCCGGCATGGTGGAAGGCAAAGCCAGATATCCTATTCGTTCCCCCGGTGCCAGATGCGTCTTCCCATACGAGTAAGCCAGCAGGGTGTATGGGTAGAACTCCGTGGGACTGTGGAAGCGGGCGCCGTCGAACACGATCCGGTTGTAGGGCTCATCCGAGATCAGGTAAATGCGCCGCCCGATCCGGACAGACGCCTCCTCGAGCAGTTCTGCCACGCTCTGCAGCAGTTCAGGCGGATAGATCCGGCCTGTGGGGTTGTTCGGAGAATTGACGATGAGGGCGCGTGTGCGCGGTGTAATGGCGGCATCGATTGCGGCCAGGTCAAGGTCGAACGTCTTGAGGTTGATCGGAACCTTGACGGGCACCAGGCCGGCCTCGACGGCGAGCGGCTCGTAGAGAAACCATGGCGGCAGGCTGTAGATGACCTCGTCGCCTGGATCGGTCACGGTTTTGAGCGCCAGCGTAAGGGCAGTGAAACCTCCAGTGGTGAGGTACAGGTCCTCAGGACGGAAAGGAACCTCCAGCAGCCGGGTCAGCGATTCGGCGGCGGCCTCCCGGGCGTCAATCTCGTTGGTTTTGTAGGCGAACCATTGGTCGTTGCGAGGGCGGACCGTGTCCGCCAGTGTCTCAACATACGCGGACTGCGGCATCTGGTGCGGGTTTCCCAAGGTGAAGTCACAGATGCCGGACAGGTACCGCCGTCGTGAGTAGATGGAATCGTTGAGGAACGCATTGATCCGTTGAAAGGACGGGATCGACGCAACGCCGAGCGCGCGCCGGGAAGCAGGGGAACCGGTCACGGCCCGGTCCGATCCCCATGGCTTTCGCCGGCACGGACCTTCTTGGCGGTCAGAAGCAGGTACTCCCAATCCATCTGTGATGGCGCGTCGCCGTGTGCATCGCTGTAGGCTGCGGCCAACTCGGTGAGGGCCTGGTCCAGGGCCCTGACCTTCTCCTCGTCCCCGGCCAGGTACTTGTACACGGAGATGGTGGGGCCGTAGTGGGACTTGAAGTAATGCAGGAAGTCGTCAGGCTGGTGGAAACTGGTGATGGTCACCGTCTGTTTCCGGGCCTGGACGTCCGTGACGTTGCCGCCCAGAAGTTCGCGCACGTGCTCCTCGCTGCCCCACAGCGGCGGAGGCTGCGCTCCCGGTGGGGGTGGGGGCGCGAACGGCCCCATGGCCGAGAACATCTTCCCGAGGAAGCCCTCCGGGGTCCAGCTGATCAGCCCGATCGTGCCGCCCGGGCGGCAGACCCGAAGCAGTTCGTCGGCGCTCTTCTGGTGGTGGGGCGCAAACATGACACCCACGCATGACATCACCACATCGAACTCACCGTCCGGAAACGGCAGGTCCTCCGCGTCCGCTTCCATCCATTCCAACTCCACGCCGCGGTCGGCGGCGAGGCGGCGTCCGGCATTGAACAGCTCCGGGGTGAGGTCGCTGGCCACTACCTCGGCCCCCATCATGGCCGCAGGGATGGCGGCGTTTCCGGCTCCCGCTGCGACGTCCAGCACCCGTTGCCGGGGATGGATACCGCACGCCTCCACGAGGATGGCGCCAAGGTCCGGGATCAGCTCGCTTGCGAGGGCCGGGTAATCGCCCTGCGCCCACATGGCCCTGTGCTTTTCTTTGAGCGCCCGGTCTGCCTGGACCGCGTCTGACTGGACCGCGCCTGACTGGACTGTGTCTGACTGGGCTGACTGCGCCCCCGCCGGCTCAGCCTGGTTTGCTTCCGTCTTGTCGTCCACGTCGGCCTCTCTGCTGCAGGACATTGCTGATGCAGGCTTGACTGACAGCGCACTGCTGACCCAGTGGACGCTGTGGTGCGACTTATTGTCGGCCCCGGCGCGGGGCTTGTAAAGGTGCTTGCGCTGAAGTGCGCTTACCGCGCGGGTGCGTCCCGCCGTCGAGCGGCATAGGCGAACAGAGCAGTGGTGGCCACCGTGGCCAGATACCCGGCGATCACGATCAGCGAAATCCCCGCCCAAAAGTAGTTGGTGGTGCTCTCCTCCTGGCCCGGCAGCGGCGCGATTTTCACCAGCGAATACAGCGCGACAGCCGCCGACGCCAGCCCGAGCACCACCGGCAGCCCGATCCACAGCCGCGACGACGCCCAATGCCCGTTGAAGGCGTCCCATGTATTCCACTCGTGGCTGCCCGTGCGGATGATCAGCCAGCCGGCAGGAATCATGAAGCAGCCCACGAGGAGGAACGCGGCCACCACGTCGGCCGGCCGGTGCCACTGGTTCACCAACGTGGACATCCCGGAGGCAACCGCGAAACTGCCGCCCACGAACCCCGCCATCGGCCGCCAGCGCGGTGAGGCCATCAGGAACACGGCCGCGGCCGACGACGCCGCCAGCGTGGTGTGCCCCGACGGCAGCGAGTTGAACTCGAGCGTCTCCACGCCGCGGTCCGGCCGCACCAGCAGCAAGTGCTTGAGCACCTGCGCCGCAACGTTAGCCGCCACGCACGCCACCAGCGCAATACCGGCGGCCCGCCAGCGGCGGTGGATCAGGGTGACAAAAAGAACCACGACGGCGGCCATCACCAGTGAGATGGTGGGCAGCCAATCCAGGAACCGGGTGGTGGCCTTGCCGGCAGGCCCGTGGATAGCCACAGCCTCGACGAGCGCGGACTCATCGATGAACTGGCCGGTGGTGGTCCGGACGAAGTAGTAGTACGTGGCGGAAAGCCCCGCCATGCAGGCCAGGGTAGCCAGGGCGAAAAGGAATCCGGCGCCCCTTGCGAGGCGCATCGGGCCCGGGCGCTTGCTGCGTCCGGGATTCCTGAGCTGGTTCCTGAGCTGGGAAGTCATCGTAACAAGGGTGTCACAGGTTGCTGGGAACTGCCTGTTCGTTGGGGTGAATGCAGCCTGTCTGTGGTGCGGCTCCGGATGCCCACTAACTTGCTCAATCCCAAGGCGGGCGTCTTCCACATCGCCACCATTCCCCAGTTCATCCCCGCACGCATCTCACCCTTGCTGATGGGCATTTTGCTCGCCGGCGTCCATTGCCTGCTGGCCACGGTCTGGTTCATTCTGCTGATCTTCGGCACTGGCTACGCCGCCGGCGGGCTCAAGGGGCCCGAAGCATCCGTACCCCCGAAGCATCCGTACCATCGACAGCATCACCGGAACCGTCCTCGTGGGTTGCGGCCTGAAACTTGGTGATAAACGCCGGGGGTCGACAGTGCAAGGAGGGCCTATTACGTTGGCCACATGAGCGAAAACCTGGACGATACACGCACTGGCTCTGGCACCGGACCTGGTTCTGGCACTGGTTCCGGCACTGGGCGCGATACCGGCG
This sequence comes from Arthrobacter sp. D1-17, assembly GCF_054130535.1. Lineage (NCBI taxonomy): Bacteria > Bacillati > Actinomycetota > Actinomycetes > Micrococcales > Micrococcaceae > Arthrobacter > Arthrobacter sp. D1-17. The sequence continues at coordinate 1,041,176 of NZ_CP096382.1, forward strand.
GTGACGCTGAGAAAACCGTCCGCGACAAGGACGACGTCCGCAGTACCTCGCCCGAGGGAGACCTGAGCACCAGGCTGGACCCGGACGTCATTCCGCAGCAGGGCGATACGCCTGAAGTGGAGCGGACCAGGGAACACCCGGAGGAAACCGGCAGCTGACGGGATTCAGGCGCGGCCGCTGTTCACAGTTCACTGTTGAGGGGCCCCCGCCGGATAGAGTTTGAGCATGGCCGGACTCGCGGATGTTCTGGGCCCTATCCTGGAACTGATGTCGTGGGTGGGGTTCATTCCCGGCGTGCCCCTGCTCGTATGGGGCCTGGTCATCAGCAAGCGGCGGTGCGACTGGACCACCACCACCGGTGAGGTCTACACCGCCGGGGGCTTCACCGGATTCCGTTGGGTGGACCAGGAAAATACGCCGCGGCAAACACTCGTTGATGCCGACGTGGCGCGCGGGCTTGAGGCCGGAAACCACGTGCAACTCCACTACGACGTCTGTCACCCCTCCCGCTGGGGGCTGAGGCCGCCGAAACACGACAACACCGTGCTGATCCTCGGCTGGATCCTCACCGGTCTGGGCCTGCTGTGCACGGCGGGCGGGTTCGTGCTCTTGCTCTTTTAGCCAGGTCCGTTCCAGTAGCCGAATCCGTTTCAGGCGTTACTCGTGGCCGGCAGTGCTGCCCATGCCCTGCCTCCGTGCGGCCCGCGGTGCGCCTCCGTTCCGGTTCCTCTCCCGCAGGTGGTTCAGCAGCGCCTGCTCTGGATGGCCAGGGTTCTCCGCCAAGTGCCGCAACAGCCGGCGCCGGACGTCCGACCGTGGATCAGTAGTCGAAAGCACGCTTTGGATGATATCCAGGACCTGCTGATGCAGCTCGGAGTCGTCGATAGTGATGGTGGACGGCTGGCTGTTCGGCACACCAACCGTGTAGCCCCGCCGCTCCGGCGGGATGTGTTCATGCAGGTCACGGTAGTTCGTGTGCATCACTGACTCCTTCTTCGGGAAGAACTGGGGTGCTGGTGCGTTTAGTCATCTCTGCCGCCGCTGTCGGCCAGGCCCGCACTGTCATCCGGACCGCTGTCATCCGGTCCGGTGTCGTTCGATTGGCTGTCATCCGTGCCATCCGTGTCGTCCGTTTTAGCGGAGGCAGACCCGGCTGGAGGGGGAGCAGCGGGTGACGTGACCTGTGTTGGTATGACGTGCTGAACAACGCCCGGGCCATCGTCGTCAGCGTCCTGGGTTTCGGCCTGCTCTGTGGTTTGCGGCTGGGCCATATCAAGGCGCCGGGGAGCTTCGCTGGAGCGGAACCTGTCAGGTGCGGACGCAGAGGAGCTGGAAGCAGGAGCCGGCGCGGACGAACCGGACACGCTGGAAGATGCGGCGGGATCGGCCACGACCACTCCTGTGGGCTGGTTGGTCGGCGCCGCCGCCAGCGACTGTGCCCAGATCCCAAGACCGGCGAGGCCGATCGCGGGAATGCTGAGCACTGACCACTTCTTCACTGCTCCGCCTTCCCTAGCTGGTGTGATTCCACTCTCGGCCGGGAAGGTGAAGCAGGGATGAGACGCAGATGAGATTCTTCTCATCTGCTGTGAGGGTGGCGCGTCTTAGCCGGGAGCGGCCCCGCCGTAGCCCGAGCCGCCGTAGCCCGTGGCGCCGTCGTCGGTTCCACCGGTCCCGCCGGTGCCGTCGTCATCCTCGGGTTGGCACACAATGCGGTAGCCCACGCCCCGGATGGTCTGGATCCGGTCCTGGCCGAGCTTGTTCCGCAGGTACCTCACATAGACGTCCACCACGTTCGAGGAGCCTTCAAAGTGGTAACCCCACACGCGGCTGAGCAGCTGCTCCCGGCTCAACACGCGGCCGGCGTTCTCGATGAGCGTTCGTGCCATTACGAATTCGCGGGCTGAGAGGTCAATGGTGCGCCCGCCGATTTCTGCTGTCCGCAGGTCGATGTTCAGTGTCAGGTCCCCACATTTAAGCGTGGGCGCCGCGGTGACCGGTGAGGTACCCCGGAGCCTCAGCTTCACGCGCGACAGCAGCTCCTCAAACCTGAACGGTTTGGTCATGTAGTCGTCGGCTCCGCCCTCCAGCGCGGCGACGGTGCTCTCCAGGCTGTCCGACGCGGTAAGGACGATCACCGGGACGGTGGATTGCATGGCACGAAGGTTCCGGAGGACCGCGAGCCCGTCCATTCGTGGCATTCCGATGTCCAGGATGAGCAGGTCGTACTCACCGGACGAGGCATAATCCAGCGCCTTTACTCCGTCCGAGACCTGCGTGGTGGTGTATCCGGCCGCGGTGAGGCCCTTGACGAGGAACGCGGCGATGCGCGGCTCGTCGTCTGCGATGAGGATGCGGGTCACGGACTGCCGCCGGGGTTTGGAAGGATCGCCGCTCCCAACGCCAATCGGGTCGCCTTGGTCTTCCCCGTGGGACGTGCCGGCCTTTTTGCTTCACTGGCCTCTTCATCCTCGGTGACGCCGCCGCCGGACGGAATGGTCAGGATGAAGCGGCTGCCCTGACCCACGGCCGATTCCACCCGCACAGTCCCCCCGTGCGCTTCTGCGATCGCCTTGACGATGGAAAGTCCCAGGCCGGAGCCCTCCAACGCTCCCGCAGCATTACGGCCCTTGAAGAAGCGCTCGAAGATGCGCTCCTGATCCTCGTCAGGGATGCCGCTGCCGGTGTCCGACAGCCAAATTTCCAGGTCCGACGCAAGGTGAGGCCGTCCGCCCAAAGCCGTTCCGCCGTCGTCGTTCTTTGCCCAGGCTGCCCCCACGGAAATTTTGTCACCCTCGGTGGTGTGCCGCACCGCGTTGACCGCGAGCTGTTCCAGCGCCTGCATCAGCCGGTGCCGGTCAGCCCGGACCAGCCCGCCCGGCTTGGCGTCCAGCTCCCAGATGCGCGGCGCGAAGACCTTGATGCGGTTCAGGATGTTCTCCAGGAAGATGTCCGCCTCGATCCACTCCGGTGACACGAAGTCTGGCCTGCCGCTGCGGGCAAGGATGAGCAGGTCTTCGACGAGAACGTGCATCCTGTCGAGTTCATCCAGGAGCAGGATCCGGGTCTGGTCCACATCCTCGGGGTCACCGGCGCGCAGGAGTTCCAGATAGCCGCGGATCACCGTCATGGGGGTACGGAGTTCGTGGCCGGCGTCGTGCACGAAACGGCGCTGGTTCTCGAAGCCGGACTCAAGCCGTTCCAGCATGTGGTTGAAGTTCATGGCCAGCTGGGCAACATCGTCCGTGGGGGCAGTGACTTCCACGCGCTTCGTCAGGTCCTCGAACGTTGTGTTCTGGGTGGCTTCCTGGAGGCGGCGGATCGGGCTGAGCAGCCGCCCTGTGATCACGTAGCCCATCCACCCCGCCACCGCGAGTGTCGCCACGGCGGCCAAAGCGTATGTCCACATGGACCGGATGACCTCGTCCCGCTGCCGCCCGATCTCATTGGAGACCACCAGGAGCCCTTCTCCGGGCCGGCCCTGCAGCCTCACTGACGTGATGGACAGCCGGACGGCCCGCCCGTCGATCACGGTGTCCTTTACTACAGTCTCGCCGGGACGGCTTAGGGACCAGATCTGTTCCCTCACTGCGTCGCTGCGCAGGTTCGTGGGCTGCATTCCGCCAGGGAAGATCATGTTGCCATCACGCACCATGGTCAGCAGCGACTCGTGCCCGCCGGGCGTCTCTGAGCGCAGGAACAGGGTGAACAGCTCGTCCAGCGATGTGAACCCGGGATTGCTGGGGTCCGGCTTCACCAGCGTCTCCAGGTTCCTCCTGGGGTGCTGGAGTTCCTCGTTTACGCGGTCGTCGAGGGTCCGAAGCTGCGCGACGTAGGTGACAGCGCCGGAAACCATCAGGCCCATCGCCATTAACAGCAGCAGGGTGGCCAGCACGCGGAACCGGACGGAGTGGACCTCCGCACGCAGCTCGCCCAGCAGAATCCGGGGCGGTTTCATGGCGCGGCCTTGGCTAGGCGTTCCGTGTGCCCAGGTATTACCGCGTTTGTTTCCCCGCAGCCCACAAATTTTTTTTTGGCCGCGGGCACGTCAGCCACGCTACTCAGAACCGGGTACTCGGAGTACTTGGTTCCACCCGCTACTGCCACCATCCGCGCCATCGAACCATCCATTCCACGCTTATCCGGCGGTCCTCCGCGGATCGAGGGCGGCATAAAGCCGCCGGGAACTGCGGTTATTCCAAGATAGCCCCGGATTCTTGGGAAAAACTTGGCAACCCTGCCATCCTCCACTGCGCCTCCCCCTGCGGTTGCAGGGGAGGCCAGGGCAGTTCCCGGGCCAGGAAACGGGGAGGGAGCCGCCTATCAGAAACACAACCAAGTAGTCCCCCTGCCAAAAATCGAGTACTCGCTACTCGTGCCCGTACTTGCCCCAGTGACAACTATGGGTTCAAGCCATTCATGGGGAATGCAGTTCATGGGGATAGTAGGTGCACTAATGGTTCAGACCGTTGCAGAGGATACCCGCTGGTCACGCGGAGTCCGCGAAGACGATTACCTTCCAACACTCACAGAGGGTGGAACGCCGACGCGGCTTTCCATCAACATCCTGGGTCCGCTCAAGGTCCGCCGCGGGGACGTGGTCATCGGATCGCACGAGCTTGGCGGCCCGAAGCCGCGCCAGGTACTGGAAATCCTGCTCCTTAAGCTGGGCACTCCGGTTTCCAAGAACCACCTGATCGACGTCCTGTGGAACGGGCAGCCTCCCGCCGAGGCGCTGTCCACCCTCGAAAGCTACGTCAGCGTACTGCGCCGGCACCTGCAGCCCGGCTCTGGCAAGGGCGGCGCCCTCCGGACGGTCACCGGCGGCTACATGATGGAACGCAGCATGGTGGACCTGGACCTTGACCGGTTCGACGAACTCTTGAAGCAGGCAGGTCATGCCACTCCTGAGGAGTCCTACAAGATGCTCGAGAAGGCACTGGAGATCGCCTCCGTGCCCCTGCTCGGCGACGAGCTCCTGGCCGGCTGGGCCGAAGAGGAGCGGGCACTGCACGCAGCCCGCGTGGCTGGCATCAAAGCCCGTGCTGCCGAAGCCGCCGTGGCTGTGGGGCAGCCGGAACGCGCCGTCGCACTGGCCAGCGAACTCCTCCTGGAGGATTCCATCAACGAGCGGGCCTGGACGGCCCTGGTGCTTGGGCTCGAGGAATCCGGACAGTACATGGAAGCGCTGCGCGCCTACGGACGGTGCCGGCGGGTCATGGACCAGGAAATCGGTTGCCTGCCGGGCCGTGCCCTCCGCGATGCCCATGCCAGGCTGCTCCAGGCCACGGCTGCGGGCGACGACGATGCGTCCGATCTCTCCGACGTCGATTCCCCGCTCCCTCCCGTTAGTTCACAGAGCATGCGCGAAATCAGCATTCTGACCATTGACGACCACAGCACCTTCACGGAACTGCTGACGGCCGCCCTGGACCGTGAGCCGGACCTGCGCAGTGTGGCCTCGGCCACCACCGCCAAGAGCGGCGTGGAGCAGAGCATGGCGCTCAAGCCCGACGTCGTCATCATGGACTACCACCTGCCCGACGGCGACGGCCTCACCGCCGCTGCCCGGATTCTGGCTGACGCCCCGGAGACCCGGATCGTCATGCTCACAGGGGATCCGACCCCGGAGGCCCTCCGCACCGCAGCATCAATGGGCATCTGCGCCTTCCTTCCCAAGGGCGGCTCACTGTCCACGCTGCTGGACACCCTGCGGTATGCACGGGCCGGCAACATGGTGGTCCACCCGTCCCTCGTAGCGCAGCTTGGCATGAGCACTCCGAAGCCGGCCCCGGTTGTCCGCGAGCTGGAGCCTGGGGGGCCGGTGCTAACGCCGCGCGAGCTGGATGTTCTCCGCCTCATGGCAGGCGGCCACGGGTCCAAGGAGGTCGCCAGCAAGCTGGACATCTCACTGAACACCTGCCGCGGGTACGTCAAAGCGATTTTCGCGAAGCTGGGAACGCACTCCCAGCTGGAATCGGTCATGGAAGCTTCACGGCGCGGCATGCTCGAGCAGCCGTCCGATGGCTAGGCCATCCCTTCGACGGCCTGCTCTGCTCCACCCGCTTGAAACACCCCAGCCCGGCCGGTCTGAGGTCTTCAAAGCGGTCAGGCAATTCCTGATCATGGGGCTGGTGGCCCTGGTAGTTGTCACCACCCCCGTGGCGTTCTGGATCTGGTCGGAGGCGGAACATCACGCCCTGGAGAACTCGAAGCAGGCCACGGAGAACCTGGCACAGAACCTGGTTGCCCCGCTGCTGGACGACGGCGTCCTGCAGGGGGACCCCGCCGGCATTGCCCGCCTGGACGAGCGGCTGCGCCCCTGGGTAGGGGAGCGGTCGGTGTTCGAGATCAGGCTCTGGGATGCCAAGGGGCGGATGGTCTATTCCGACGACGAGAAGCTCATCGGCCAGACGTTCAACCTGCCGCATGAGGCCACCGATGTCCTCGCGGGCAAGGAGATCAAAGCCACGCTGGAACTGCAGGCAGACGAGGTGCAGGCCGACGGCGTCGACACCGGGGAACTCGTGGAAGTGTATGTCCCGGTCACGGCCCCCAACGGTGAGCGGCTAGCGTTTGAGGCTTATTACGACGACGACGCTGTCCGTCAGGAGCAGGCCGCGGTTCTGCTGGACATGGCTCCGCCGTTCCTCCTTGCGCTGGGCGTGTTGCAATTGGCCCAGCTCCTTCCGGCCGTGCGGCTGGCACGCCGCATCCAGGCCTACGAGGCAGGCCGGACACGCTTGCTACACCGCGCCATCGAAGCCTCCGAACTGGAACGCCAGCGGATTGCCCGTGACCTGCACGATGAAGTGATCCAGGATCTCTCGGGGCTGTCCTACGTTTTGGAGTCGGAGGAACTTCACCGCCCGGTGGGGCAGCGGCGTCTCTTCTCGGACGCACGCAGGATCCTGCAGGACAACGTACGGAACCTGCGCGCCATGACCACGGAGCTGTACCCGCCGGATTTGAACAGGCTGGGACTGTGCGGGGCGCTGGTACGGCTGGGTGATCCGCTCGAGGAACGCGGGATCAGCCTCGCGCTGGACCTGCCGGCCACATGCGACATGGATCGTGACCGTGCCGCCCTCCTGTACCGAATAGCGCGGGAGGCTTTGGCCAACACGGCCAAGCACTCCAAGGCAAAGCACGCCATGCTGCAGCTGCGGCAGGTGGGGAACCGGTCTGAGATACGGATTTCAGACGACGGCTGCGGCTTTGACCAGGCTCTGGGTTCACCCGAAGGACACTTCGGCCTGCGGATCATGCGCGACACCATTGGTGAAGCCGGTGGGTCGCTGCACGTTCAGTCGGCGCCGGGGCAGGGCACCACCGTGGTGGCTCGGTTTGGGGCGCCCATCGGCGGTGAGTGTGAGGACGATGTGTCCCACACCGCTGACCGTCTCAGCGTTACGGGCATTCCGCGCGGGGAGGACAACAAACGCGCGGGCGGCTCCGCGGAGGTGCCGCAACCGGTGCCGTAGCGGAGGCGTACCCGTCCCAGCCCTGCACTTCCAGATTGCTCAACATTCTGAAAGTGCATGGGTGGTGCCGCGCAGCACCACCCATTACAAGCCGCCGGTCCCTTCAATGGCGCAGGGGCCGGCGCATTCTGCCGGTATGCAGTCCAACGGTAGTTAGTCCAGCGGTCTGCAGTCGAGCAGCCAGAACACGTCCAGAGAAAGCACCGCTGCCATGCCATCGCAGGAACCGGTCGGGCCCGCTGCATTGCAGCACCCGCGGTTCGCGCGCGTCTATGCAAGGGCCGTCGTCGGAATGAACCGCCGCGGCGGCACGCAACACCGCCGCCGTCTGCTGTCCGGCCTGCAGGGAAGCGTCATCGAAGTGGGTGCCGGCGAAGGCTCCTCGTTCAGGCTGTACCCCTCCGCCGTCACAGATGTTCTCGCGGTGGAACCCGACGACTACCTGCGCGGCCTGGCGGAGGAGCGGGCCGCATCCGCGTCCGTCCCGGTCGTTGTGGTGGCGGGCTCAGCCGAGCATCTCCCTGCCCCGAATGCCGGTGCCGATGCCGTGGTCTGCAGTCTGGTCCTGTGCAGTGTTCCGGACCAGCCCAAGGCGCTCGCGGAAATGTACCGAGTGCTGCGTCCTGGCGGTACTCTGGCCTTCTACGAACATGTCCGTTCCGACAGCCGGTGGATCTCGGCTTTGGAGGACGCGCTGACGCCGGGCTGGCAGCGGCTCGCGGGCGGTTGCCATCCCAACAGGGACACGCTCCAAGCCATCACGGACGCCGGGTTCCAGGTGCAGGACAACGAGCGCTTCGGCTTCGCGCCGCGGCCGCTGGTTCCACCGGCGGCGCACATTCTGGGCCATGCCATCCGCCCTAGCTGATCCCGCCGGGCGCCCTGCGTAGTTGCGCCCGAACCGGGCTCCCCGTCGTCGAATCCTCAACCCGGTTTCCACAAAGCTGCCCGGCGGCTCCTTTTCCACATAGCTGGCTTCTCGGCAAAGGTCCGCAGAGGGGCGCCGGTACAGTGAACTCATGCCTGCCACATCGACTTCCGGGGCTTCCGGCTTTCCCCCGACCCCGGGGCTCTCCGCCCGGGACGCCCTGCCACGGCCGGACACCCTGCCCCCGCTTGCCGACCTGCCCCCGCTTGCCGACCTGCCCCCGCTTGCCGACCTGCTTAGCGCGGCGCACGTGGTGTCCATTCCCATGCGCGTAAAATTCCGGGGCATTCTCGAGCGCGAAACGCTGCTGCTCAACGGACCTGCTGGCTGGGGTGAATTCGGCGCCTTTCCGGAATACGGTGATGCTGAAGCCAGCCGTTGGCTCCGCGCCGCCATTGAAGCGGGTTGGCAGGGATTCCCGAAGCCGCTTAGGGACCGGATTCCTGTCAACGCAACCGTGCCGGCAGTCCCCGCGGCACGTGTGCCGGACATTCTGGCACGGTTCGGGCGGGTGGACGCCGTAAAGGTCAAGGTGGCTGAGGCAGGACAATCGTTCGACGACGATGCGGCCCGGGTAGCCGCCGTGCGTTCCGAGCTTCCTGAGGCCGCGATACGGGTAGACGCCAACGGCGGCTGGGACGTGCCGGAAGCCGTCGAGGCTCTGACGCGGCTCGCCGCCTTCGACCTGGAATATGCCGAGCAGCCCGTTCCGGGCATCGATGGTCTGGCCGAGGTGCGTCGCCGCCTGCGCGGGGCGGGCATCCCTGTGCTGATTGCGGCGGACGAGAGCGTGCGCAAGGAGGACGACCCCCTGAAAGTGGCGCGGGCCGGCGCCGCGGACCTGATCGTCGTCAAAGTGGCGCCGCTCGGCGGAGTGCGGCGCGCACTGGACATCGTCGCGGAGGCCGGAATGCCCGCCGTCGTAAGCTCTGCGCTGGACACTTCCGTCGGCATCCGGGCCGGCCTGGCGCTCGCCGCCGCACTGCCGGAACTGCCATACGCGTGCGGCCTGGGGACGGTCTCTCTGCTCGCCGGTGACGTCACCACCGATCCGCTGGTGGCTAACGACGGCGCCATCCGCCTGCGCGATGCCGTACCTGACGAGGAGCTGCTGGCCCGGTATGCCGCTGCTGACGACCGAAAGGAGTGGTGGCTGGCACGGCTGCGCAGGACCTACGCAGAGCTGCGGCGGAGGTGAACTTACAATCCTGTAAGTTCACCGGATCTTAACCAGAGTGACCTCTCACATTTAGTTTTCGCTGGGAGGGTGGGCGGGACCGCAACACATCCCTTGGAAGGTCCTCCATGTCTGAAACCCCCGGGCGCAAGTTTGCCCTGCTGCCCATGCTCGGCCACACCAAAGGCAAGCGCAGCCCCGTCACCTGCGCGCTGAAATGCGACAATGCCTGCTCGGGCGACGTCTGCAACACAAGCTCCAACAGCTACTTCCGCGACATCGCCTCCACCACCATGTCCCGCCGCGCCGCCCTGGGCTTCGGCGCCGCCGGTGCCCTCGCCGTCGTGCTTGGCGGTTCCCTGGCTTCCTCGGAAACGGCAGTAGCCGACGGCGGGGCCGGCCTTTCGGCCGCCGCGAAGAACGGCTACGGCCGTGCGGGTGCCTCCAAGCTGAGCTTCACCGCCATCCCTCCGGTCCCGGCTGACGTCGACGCCGTTACCGTGCCTGCCGGCTTCACCTGGCAGCCGGTCATCCGCTGGGGTGACCCGATCTTCAATGGCGTCCCGGAGTTCGACCTCAACTCCCAGACTGCGGCCAAGCAGGAGAAGCAGTTCGGTTACAACAACGATTACACCGACATCCTCGAAATCCCCGGCAGCAAGGGCCGCCGCGCGGTGCTCTTCGCCAACCACGAGTACACCAACGACGCCATCATGTTCCCCCCGTCCATGCCTGAGGACGAGGAGCGCGCCGTCAGCCAGGCGGCCCACGGGCTCACGGTGGTGGAATTGGAGCGCAAGGACAAGAGCACGCCATGGAGCTACGTGCAGGGTGCACCGCTGAACCGCCGCTTCCTCAACAGCACCACCTACGAGCTGACCGGTCCGGCCGCTGGCTCGTCTCTGGTCAAGACCGTTGACGACCCTGACGGCCGCTGGATCAAGGGCACTCTGGGCAACTGCGCGGGCGGCACCACGCCGTGGGGCACCATCCTCTCCGGCGAGGAGAACTTCCAGGGCTACTTTGTTGCACCCGGAACCTCCGCCGGGGACAAGCGCTACGGTCTCACCAACAAGGCGACTGCACGCCAGTGGGAACTGGACGACCCGCGCTTCAACACGAACAATGCGGGCTACGAGAACGAGGCCAACCGGTTCGGCTACATTGTGGAAGTTGACCCCTTCGACCCCACCTCCACCCCGAAGAAGCACTCCATGCTGGGCCGATTCAAGCACGAGGGTGCCAACGTCATTGTGGCAAAGTCGGGGCGCGTCGTCGCCTACTCCGGCGACGACGAGCGTTTCGATTACCTCTACAAGTTTGTCTCGAAGGCCAAGTATCGCGAGGGCGACCGCAAGCACAACATGACGCTCCTCTCTGAGGGTGACCTGTACGTGGCCAAGTTCACGGGTGACTCCCCGGCCTCCGAAATCGACGGCAAGGGCACGGTACCCACTGACGGTGCCTTTGACGGCAGGGGCGAATGGCTGCCCCTCGTTGTCGACGGCAAGTCGAAGGTCAAGGGCATGTCCGTAGAGGAAGTTCTGGTCTACACCCGCCTTGCCGCGGACAAGGTCGGACCCACCAAGATGGACCGCTGCGAGGACGTCGAGCCGAGCCTGCACACGGGCAAGGTCTACGTCGCGTGCACCAACAACTCCGAGCGCGGCAAGCTGGGCAAGGAAGGCGCCACCGAGGTTAACCCGCGCAATGAAAACCGTGACGGCCACATCGTGGAAATCACTGAGATCGGTGACCAGACCTCAAGGAAGTTCACCTGGAACCTCCTGATGGTCTGCGGCGACCCGGCCCAGGGCGACGTCACCTACTTCTCCGGCTTCCCGACGGACAAGGTCTCGCCAATCTCCTGCCCGGACAACCTGGCCTTCGACTCTGTCGGAAACCTGTGGATCTCCACCGACGGCGCGCCCTCGGGCATCGGCAAGAACGACGGCCTGTTCAAGGTCACCCTTGAAGGGGCCGAGCGCGGCCGCGTGGAGCAGTTCCTCGCCGTTCCCCGTGACGCCGAAACCTGCGGCCCGATCATTCACGACGACGAGCGTACCGTGTTCGTCTCGGTGCAGCACCCGGGGGAGGATGGCACCTTCGAGGCACCGAACTCCTTGTTCCCGGACTACGTCCGCGCTGGCTTGCCGGTGAAGGCCGGCCAGGCAAGGGCCCCGCGCCCCTCGGTGATCCAGGTCTTCCGCACCGACGATTAACCCCACCTACCCTCCAACGCTCTCTCACTTCCTGCGGGTTTCTTGCTGACGCTCTCTCACGTCCTGCGGGTTTCTTGCTGACGCTCTCTCACGTCCTGCGGGTTTCTTGCTGACGCTCTCTCACGTCCTGCGGGTTTCTTGCTGACGCTCTCTCACGTCCTGCGGGTTTCTTGCTGACGCGCTCTCACCTCTTGGGCGGTGAGAGAGCGTTGGTGTTTTGGCGGCGGGATGTGAGAGAGCATCCGGGCTGGGGCGGCAAGAAGTGAGAGAGCGTCGGATGGTGGCAGACTGGTTCGGTGACTTCCGAGGAACCAACTCAGCCTTCTGCCCCTGCTTCCGGCGCCTACCCGTCCGCAGAGCATGGTCAGGTTGCGCCCCGCGAGCACGGGCAGGGCGCTGCCGCTACAGACGGCCAGGACACGGTATCTGACGTAGGCCCACACGTCGGACACAGCCAAAGCCCGGACTCGCTGACATCCATGGCGGCAGCGCGGATTGCCGTTTCGGCGCTGCTCGACGGCGGCGTCCGGTACGTGGTGGTGGCCCCCGGCTCACGCTCAGCTCCCATGGCCTACGCGCTGGCCGAGGCCTCAGCGGCGGGACGACTGGAATTGCTGGTGCGGATCGACGAGCGTTCCGCGGGCTTCACCGCTCTTGGCCTGGCCCTGGTGACCGGCGCTCCGGTAGGCGTCCTCACCACGTCGGGGACCGCCGTCGGGAATCTCCTGCCGGCCGTCATGGAAGCCAACCACGCCGCCGTCCCGCTGGTAGTGCTGTCGGCGGACCGGCCCGAGGAGCTCCGCGGGACGGGCGCGAACCAGACCACGATCCAGTTGGACCTTTTCGGCGAACACGTGCGCTTCGCCGTCGACGTCCCGGCCGGCGAGAGCCCGAAGCGTGCGGTCGACACTGCGCTGGCCGCCGCCACCGGAGCATTCGAGGGCACGCCTCCGGGGCCGGTCCAGCTCAACCTCGCCTTCCGCGATCCGCTGGTCCCGGAAGCGGGGGAGCGGCTCACCGGGACGCGTGGCCGTGGCCCGTTCCGTATCGGCACCGACCCGCTCACCATGAACCTGACGCACGCCACCGCCGACCTGCCGGAGCGGGGGACCGTGGTGCTCGCCGGGCACGACGCCGGGCCGGTCGCCGAGGCGTTCGCCCGAGCCCACGGCCTGCCGCTGCTCGCGGAGCCGTCCTCGAACTCACGGTTCGGCCCCAACGCGGTGGGCCCCTACCGGCTGCTGCTGGAGCACTTCGGTCCCGAGTCTGGTTTGCCGATCGAGCGCGTGGTGGTGTTCGGCCGGCCCACCCTGTCGCGGCCTGTCTCCGCGCTGCTGGCCATGGCCGACGTTCCAGCAGCCCTGTACGAGCCGGTTCCCGTTGCCTGGCACGAGCCCGGCCGCCGCCGCGAGACTCCCATGGCCAGCCTCGCCGAGCTGGCCGAGTTCGCCGGCCGCGGCTCCGCAGCCTGGCTCGACGCGTGGCTGCTCGCCAGCGCCGCTGCCCAGCACGCGCTCGACGGTGTGCTCGCCGCTGCCGATGCGGCGAGCGGCCCGTCCGTGGGAGCCCTCGTCTGGCAGCACTCGCGCGGCCAGCTGGTGCTCGGCTCCTCCAACGGCATCCGCGACGTGGACCTCGCCGGGCAGCCCACCCCCGAACCCGCTGCCACCGTCTTTGCCAACCGCGGCCTCGCCGGCATTGACGGCACCATCTCCACCGCCACGGGCATCGCACTCGGCGGCCACCAGGAAACCACCCTGCTGCTGGGCGACATCACCTTTCTGCACGACGCCGGCGGCCTCCTCCTTGGCGCCGGCGAGGACCAGCCGCAGCTGCGCATCGTGGTGCTTAACGACTCCGGCGGCGCCATCTTCAGCCTCCTGGAGCACGGGGCCGTGGCCGAGTCAGGGGGCTACGGAGACGCCGTCGAACGCCTCTTCGGAACCCCCCACTCAGTGGACCTGGCGGCACTCGCTGCAGCGTACGGCGTCGGGCACTGCACGGTAAGTACGACGGCGGGACTCGCCGAAGCGCTCGCCGCACCGTTCGCCGGGCGCACCATCATCGAGGTACGCGCCGACCGGCACGGGCTCCGGGACCTGCACCGCCGGATCAAGGCTGCGGTGGGCGGAGCGGTTGCCGCGGTCCTCGCGAAGTAACAATAACCTGGCGACGCGCACGTGCCCCGGCGACGCGCAAATAGCCTGGCGACGCGCACGTGCCCCGGCGACGCGCAAATAACCTGGCGCTACCCGAATTCCGTGCGCGCAGGGTAATTTCCGCGTCGCCGGGCTTAAGCCGCCTCATAAACGAGGCCGCGGAGGATATCCACATGGCCCGCACCGCCTCTGTCTGACGGCTGTTACACCATGAGAGTGTACGAGCCATGACGGACCTACCGAGGCTGATCCTCGCCCGTGACAGCATTCAGCAGGGATGGACTGCCAAGATGCTCGCCCACCGCTGCGCAGCGGGTGCCTTGGTCCGCTTGCGCCACGGTGTCTATGTGGACGCGGCGGCCTGGGGGATACTCACGCCCTGGGATCAGTATCGGTTGCGGGTCCAGGCGGCGGCGGAAACGTTCACGGCACCTACCGTCTTCGCCCGGCATTCCGCAGCCAGTGTCTGGGGTGTCCCGACCATCGGTCACCACCACCCCGTGCATGTACTGACGTTCCAGAACGACGGAGGCCGGTCGCGGGCGGGGGTCCGCCGGCACTACGCCGACCCCGCCGGCATGAAGGCGTACCGGCACGACGGGCTCCTGGTGACGGGCCGGGTCCGCACTGTCCTCGACCTTGCAGCATTCACGCCCTTCGCGGAAGCAGTCGTCCCGTTGGATCATGTGCTCCGGGCGGACAAGGTCCGAGGGTTGCCGGCACTGTCGAAGGATGACCTGATGGCAGGCATCGAAGGCAACTACACCGCCGCAGCAACCCGCCGGATCCTCACCGCCGTCGAGTTCGCCGACCCTTCGTCCGCCTCAGCGGGCGAGTCCTACAGCAGGGCACTCATGCATGCCGCAGGATTCGAAACCCCTGTGCTCCAGCATGAGATTCGTGATGATCGCGGACTGGTAGGCTACTCCGACTATTACTGGCACAGTGCCCGGATTGTGGGGGAATTCGATGGCGTGGACAAGTACCTGAAGCCGGAATACTTGAAGGGCCGGAGCCCGTCGCAGGCAGTGGTCGACGAGAAGCACCGCGAGGACCGAATCCGTGCAACGGGCTGCGGCATGGTCCGGTGGGTCTGGGCAGACCTTATGGCGCCCGGGAGGCTGGAACGCAAGCTGGCGGCGGCCGGCGTGCCCCGCCGTCGTGCTCGGTCAGCGCAGTGAACCGGTTGCGCTGACGAAGCGCAGATTGCTCCATGACGCGCAAATGCCCCGGCGCTACCGGAATTCCAGTAGCGCCAGGGAAGGTGCGCGTCGCCAGGGAAGGTGCGCGTCCGCGAACCTACTCCGAGAGGTCGATGTGCGTCGGGTCCAGGACGCGGCGCAGGAACTCCTTGGTGCGGTCCTGGGTGGGTGCGCTGATGACCTGCTCGGCCTCGCCTTCCTCCACCACCACGCCGCCGTCCATGAATACGACCCGGTCGGCCACTTCGCGCGCGAAGCCCATTTCGTGAGTGACCACCAGCATGGTCATGCCTTCCTTGGCCAGATTCCGCATGACCGACAGGACATCGCCCACCGTCTCGGGGTCCAGGGCGGACGTGGGCTCATCGAAAAGCATCAGCTCCGGGTCCATGCTCAGCGCACGGGCGATGGCGACGCGCTGCTGCTGGCCGCCGGAAAGCTGGTCCGGGTAACGGTCCGCCAGGTGCCCCAGCCCCACACGCTCCAGGTTGGCCTTCGCCACCTTGTCCGCCTCGGCCTGGGAGCGCTTGAGTACCTTGGTCTGCGCGATGGTGCAGTTCCTCAGCGCGCTCAGGTGCGGGAATAGGTTGAACTGCTGGAAGACCATGCCCACCTTGCGGCGCATCCGGTCAATGTCCACGTCCGGATCGGTGGCGTTGAAGCCGCCCACATGGATGGTGCCCTGGTTCGGCTGCTCAAGGAGGTTGACGCAGCGCAGCAGGGTGGACTTGCCGGAGCCGGACGGGCCAATCAGGCACACCACTTCGCCGGGCGCCACGTCCAGGCTGATGCCCTTCAGGACCTCGTTGGAACCATACGATTTGCGCAGGTCCTTGATTGCAACCCCGGCGGCATGGACGAGCCCGGTGTGGTTGCGGGAGTGAATTACGACGTCGTTCATTGACTTCTCTGCCTAACGCTTGGTCCGCGCGGAGCGGCTTTCGAACTTCCGGGCCAGGAGGCTCAGCGGGATGGTGATCACCAGGTAGAACGCGCCGGCCACCAGGAGCGGCGTGAGGCCTGCGCCCAGACTGGAGATGCCGTCACGGCCGAACTTGGTGAGCTCGTACTGCGAGGCTGTCAGGCCCAGCACGTAGATCAGCGACGAGTCCTTGGTCAGCAGGATGATCTCGTTGGTGAGCGGCGGGAGGACGATCCTGAATGCCTGCGGGATCACGATGGTGACCATCGCCCGCCATTGCGGCATGCCCAGGGAACGGGCGGCCTCCATCTGCCCTTTCGGTACGGCCTGCAGGCCGGCGCGCAGCGTCTCCGCGATGTAGGCCGCAGCCACCATGCCGAGGGAAACCATCACGATGACCGTCACATTCCACTGGACGCCGAACGCGAGCGGAACGCCGTAGCCAAAGGCAATGAACACCAGCAGCGCAGGGATGCCGCGGAAGAATTCGATGTAGCCGGTCGCAATCCACCGATAGAGAGGAAAGCTGGAGAGCTTCATCAGGGCCAGCAGCAGGCCGCCGGAGAGGCCGACGATGAAGCCGAGTGCCGTGTAGAGCAGGGTGTTCGTCAGGCCGACGACGAAGATGTCCGGGAATATCGGGCCGATCCTGGCGAAGTTGAAGACGCTGTTCCCGATGGTCTTCCAGTCGGTGGCCAGGATCAGCGCGGCCACGGCCACGACAAAGATACCTGCCTGGACGTACAGGCTTACTCTGGCCCGCTGTCGTGCGGTCATTGCGGTCATTGCCATCGTTGTCTCACATTCATTGTGCGCAGTTGAGGCCCCGTACGGACTGCAGTACAGATCCTGAACGGGGCCTCAGCTGCGAAGGTTTCGGACGCGCGCCGGTTACTTTGTGGCTTCGCCGAACCAGGCGGTCTCGAACTTCTTGAGGCTTCCGTCGTCCTTCAGGCGCTGCAGCGTGGTGTTGACCTGTTCAAGCATGACGGTGTTGCCCTTCTTGACGGCAATGCCGAGCTTTTCACCGGTGGCGAAGTCCTCCACGCGCTTGTACTTGGAGTCATCCTTAATGGCGTAGCCGAGGACAGACTGGTTCCCCAGGGCGGCATCGATGGTGCCTGCCTTAAGCGCCTGGACCAGGAGGCCGGTGTCTTCGAACTGCTGCGCGTCGATGCCGTTGTCCTTCGCGTACTGGGCACCCGTGGTGGCCTGCTGCACGCCCACCTTCTTGCCCTTGGCGGCGTCAAGGTTCGTGATGCCGGAAGTCTCCGATGCCACCAGGGTCAGGTCATCGTTTAGGTAAGGATCGGAGAAATCCATAACGGCCTTGCGGGTGTCGGTGATGGACACGGAGGAGATGGAAACGTCGCACTGGGTTAGGGCCGTGCCCGTCTCGATTGCCTCGAAGGAGCTGTCCACGACGTTGAGTTCAGCCTTCACGTCCTTGGCCAGTTCGCCGGCGATGTCCATATCGAAGCCGACGATCTTGCCGTCCTTCTGGAATTCGAAGGGTTCGTAGGGGACGTCGGAGCAGACCGTGAGTTTGCCGGCGTTGATGAGCGTCACGCCGCCTTCGCTGCTTGTGGCCGCTGGAGCGGTGTTGCCGCCGCCGCAGGCCGTGAGGCTAAGTGCCCCGACGGCGAGGAGCGCGGCTGCCTTGGCACTGATTTTGGCCGTGGCAAGGGACTTGAGCTGCATGTTTCTTACCTTTTGTTGCAGGAGTATGCGGAACTAAGACGGCTTATAGTGTAACGCTGATCGTGAGATGTGCATCACAGAAAACTAAGTTTCACCATTGGATAACTAAAAGGGCACTCTTGGCAAGCTGGAAAAGCATCCGAGTGTCTGAAACTCCGGACGGCTCCAAGCGCGGCTAATGGCTGATGTTGAGTGATTCCAGCATGGGCCTGAACTTCGCCCACGTCTCTGCCAGCTCCGCCTCGGGATGCGAACCCTCGACGATTCCGCACCCGGCAAATAACCGAACGGTGGTGGGGGATTCGATGACGGCTCCGCGCAGCGCAATACCCCATTCCCCGTTGCCTGCCGCATCCAGCCACCCAACGGGCCCCGCGTACGGCCCGCGGTCCATGTGCTCGAGCTTCCGGATCAGGGCCCCGGCCACGGTTGTGGGCGTGCCGCATACGGCCGCGGTGGGGTGCAGGGCGTTAATCAGGGCAAGGCAGGTGGGAACATGGCCTTCCACCTCGGTCAGTTCGGCCTTTACGTCCGATGCCAGATGCCACACGTTCGGCAGTTCCAGAATGAAGGGCTCGCTGTGTGCGTTCATCGCCTCGGAGAACGGAGCGAGCTGGCTGGTCAGCGACTGGATGGCGATCTCGTGTTCGTGCCGCTGCTTCTCTGAGCCAGCCAGAACCCGTTCGGCGTAGTCGAGGGGCAGCCCGGCCTCGCCCAGGGCGTCGCGGCGGTCCAGTGTTCCGGCCAGCACACGGGCCTGGGCGGTGCGTCCCTCCACCTGGATCAGCATTTCCGGCGTGGCGCCGACCAGCCCGTCCACTCCGTAGGTCCAGCATTCGCGGTATCGGGTGGCGAGCTGCCGCAGTACCTCGGCGGCGTTCACGCCGTCGGGGACCGTGGCCAGAACGTCCCGGGCCAAGACGAGCTTCTGCAGCTTGCCGGTGCGGATTTCTGCGACGCCGGCCGCGACGGCGGCCATCCAGTCCTCTTCGCTCAATGAACCGGTTCGGATTGTGGCACCTTCGGAGGGCGCGGTTGCTGCATGTGCGGCTTCGGAATCTACGGTCGCGGAAGGCACGACGCCAGCACCCGCCTCTGCGGTCATCTCGCCGAAGGGCGACTTACCGGAGGGGGACGGGTCCGGGGGAGTAGCGCCGGCCTCAGCCGGATTCTCCAGCCAGCCCCGCAGGGCGGCGAGGGCCCCCTCTTCGGTGAGCTCGCCGTCGTCGGTCTTGATGTGGGTGAGCCAGCTGCGGCCGTCCCGGACGCCCACCACAATCTCCGGCACAATCAGTCGTGACTGGTGACGGGATGCTTTCGAAAACGCGAACGAGCCGAAGGCGACCGGGCCCGTGCCAGGGCACTCGACGTGGTCGGTGATGTCGGCCTCGATGACCAGATGGCGCCACCAGATGTCGGCTTCGAGGAAGCGTTCCGGGCCAGTGGCAGTAAAGCGGGCCACCTCGCCGAAGCCGACCAGGCCGGCTTCGCGCCGGGTCCAGCACAGGACGTCGTCCCTCACCAGATACGACGGCAGCCCTCCGGGAGTCGATTCTCCATCCAAAGGGACTGTCAGAGTGCGGAGCGTTCTGGTCATGATGGATCAACACTACTCCGTGTACTTGAAGGTACTGAGCGGCCGGAGTGGCTTCAAGTACCCAGGCCCAGCGCACCGCGCCGTGCGCACCGTGGTCACGAAGGATGCAGAACATTTGAGACAATGACTGGGTGAACCGAGCATCCTTGGAAAAGCGTCCGGACGAAGTAGCCACGATGTTTGACGACGTCGCACCGAAATACGACGTCGTCAACGATGTCCTTTCGATGGGGCAGACGCGCCGCTGGCGCAAGGTCGTCTTGGAAGCCATGGATGTGCGGCCCGGCCAGCGGGTGCTCGATCTGGCCGCCGGAACGGGGACCTCCAGCGAGCCGTATGCCGATGGAGGCATAGACGTGGTGGCCTGCGATTTCTCCCTCGGCATGCTCAAGGTAGGTAAGCGCCGCCGGCCCGACATCAACTTCGTTGCCGGCGACGCCACCAACCTGCCGTTTGCGGACAACACCTTCGACGCCAGCACCATCTCCTTCGGCCTGCGCAACGTCAACGAGCCGAAGAAGGCCCTCGCTGAGATGCTGCGCGTGACGAAGCCCGGCGGCAAGCTCGTCATTGCCGAGTTCTCCCAGCCAGTGGTGCCGCTCTGGCGCACGATGTACACCGAGTACCTGATGCGCGCGCTGCCCGCCATCGCCGTCAAGGTTTCCTCCAACCCCGACGCCTACGTGTACCTCGCCGAATCAATCCGCGCCTGGCCCGACCAGGACCACCTCGCTGCCTGGCTGCAGGAATCCGGATGGCAGGATGTCACCTACCGCAACCTGAGCGGCGGCATCGTGGCGGTGCACCGCGCCCACAAGCCCGTCACCGGCAACGGTGCAGCCGACGCCATCGCTGCCCACACCGGTCCGGTTGCCAAGTTGCGCCGCAACATCCCTCGCAACGCCCGCTGACACTGTGAACGTACTCATTGTTGGCGCGGGTCCGGCCGGATCCACCGCCGCGTACTACCTGGCCAAGGCCGGCATCGACGTCACCGTGCTGGAGAAAACCAGCTTCCCGCGGGAAAAGGTGTGCGGCGACGGGCTCACGCCCCGCGCTGTCCGCGAGATCCAGAAGCTTGGCCTGCCGCATCCTGAGAAGGACGGCTGGCGCCGGAACAAGGGCCTGCGCCTCCTCGCGGGTGGGCGCAGCCTGGAACTGCCTTGGCCCGAGCTGTCCGACTTTCCGCAGTACGGCCTGATCCGCACACGCCTTGGCTTCGACGAGGAGCTGGCCCGGCACGCTCAGGCGGCGGGCGCCGTCGTGCTGGAAGGCCACAGCGTTACCGAGGCGCTTCGCAACGAGGACGGACGGGTGACCGGCGTACGCGCAGCGATCCTCGACGAGTCAGGGCGCAAGACGGGGGAAACGCGCGACTTCAGTGCCGACGTCGTGCTCGCAGCGGACGGCAACTCCACCCGAACCGCCCTGTCACTCGGAATCCACAAGCGCGATGACCGCCCGCTTGGCGTCGCCGTTCGCACCTACTTCACGTCGCCCCGCCACGATGACGAGTGGATGGAAGGCTGGCTGGAGCTTCCCGGGCGCGACGGCAAGCTGCTGCCCGGCTACGGTTGGGTGTTTGGCGTCGGCGACGGCACATCAAATGTTGGCCTCGGCATCCTGAACTCCTCCAAGGAATTCGGCAAGCTGGACTACAAGCAGGTCCTGCGCGAATGGACCGCCGGAATGCCCTCCGAATGGGGCTTCACCCCGGAGAACCAGGTGGGGGAGATCCGCGGGGCCGCGCTGCCCATGGGCTTCAACCGCACCCCGCACTACTCGCCCGGCCTGCTGCTTCTCGGCGACGCCGGTGGCATGGTGTCCCCGTTCAATGGTGAGGGAATTTCCTATGCCATGGAGTCCGCCCGTTTCGCGGCGGAGTTCATCATCGACGCCTCCCGGCAGGCCTCCAGCCGGTCCGCTTCCATGGACTCCGCCTCCGCAGGCTGGAGCGCGTCCGACGCCGATGCCCGCCTCGCCGGATACGCGGACTATGTGCGCGACCAGTGGGGATCGCACTTCACGCTCGGCCGGGCGTTTGCCGTGCTCATCGGAAAGCCCGCGGTCATGAAGCTCGCGCTGCGGACCGGAATGCCGGTCCCCGTGCTGATGCGTTTCGTGGTCCGGCTGCTGGCCAACCTCACCGATCCGTCGGCCAAGGGTTTCGAGGACCGGGCCATCCGCGTCCTGGAACTGCTGGTGCCGGCCACGTCCAACACCTCAGCCCACGCCCCGTCCGGCCTCAAATCAGCGGTTTCCGCAACAAAAAGTTAGGGTTAACCCGTGACAAACTCCGCGAACCACAGCTGGACGCACGCCGGGCACGGCCTGCCGGATTCAGAACCCAGCCTCAACACCACCGCAATAGCCACCGGACTGCAGCTGCCGGCAGGCTTCGCGGCCATCGCGGAAGACCCCGAACTCGGGCCTGCGATCACCACCAATCTGGCCCGCGTGGAGAAGAAACTCCGCGAAGCCATCGCCAACTCGGACCCCCTGGCTGACGCAACGTCGCGGCACCTCGTGGAGGCCGGCGGCAAGCGGATCCGCCCCCTGCTGACCCTGCTTTGTGCCCACCTCGGCGACGCCTCCCTGCCCTCCGTCGTGCAGGCCGCCGTCGTCGTGGAGCTGACGCACCTTGCCACGCTGTACCACGACGACGTCATGGACTCCGCTCCGTTCCGCCGCGGCGCCCCCACTGCACACGAGGTGTGGGGCAACTCCGTGGCGGTTCTGACCGGCGATCTGATCTTCGCCCGCGCCTCCATCCTGGTGTCCGAGCTGGGCTCCCGCGCCCTTGGCATCCAGGCGCGCACCTTCGAGCGGCTGTGCCTGGGCCAGCTCCACGAAACCGTTGGCCCACGCCCGGATGAGGACCCGGTGGAGCACTACCTGTCAGTGATCGCGGATAAGACCGGCTCCCTGGTGGCGGCATCCGGCCAGCTCGGCGCCATCTTCTCCGGCGCCGACGAGTCCTACGAAGAGGTCCTGGTGGAGTATGGCGAAAAGGTCGGCGTAGCTTTCCAGCTGGCCGACGACGTCATCGACGTCACCGGGGCCAAGGTCAAGTCCGGCAAGTCCCCGGGCACGGACCTGCGGGAAGGCGTGCCCACCCTTCCGGTCCTGCTCCTGCGCAACGCCGCAGCGCAAGGCGACCAGTCCGCCGTCGAACTTCTCACCCTGATCGACGGCGATCTCTCCTCCGATGAGGCACTCGCCGAAGCGGTTTCCGGACTGCGGGAGCACCCGGTCACCGCCGCATCCTGGGTGGTTGCCAGGGCCTGGGCTGACGAGGCGATCGCCGCCCTGGCACCGCTGCCCGAAGGAGTAGTCAAGGACTCGCTGTCCAGCTTCGCCCGGGCCGTAGTGGACCGCGCAAGCTAGCTTCCGTTAACCGGAACGGCCCCGGTTCCCTGCAGCGCCACACTGCCAGGAACCGGGGCCGTTTCTCCGTTCGCATCAAATCCACCGGAGGCATTTGGTGGATCCATGAACCAGCCTATGACAGGTTTGTCACATTATTCAAGTCACTTGTTAAAAGGCGTGTCACAGCTGCATTATCCCCGGCAGCCCTTACCCGGGCGCAGCACGGCGTTTCCGGCAGACACACCGCCGGGGAACTCCGAAGGTGGGGAAATTCCGCGGCGACCGGAGGAAACCCGGCGCCGACGGCCAAGCAGCCCTAGTTGTCCTCGTCCTCGAAGGCCCACTCAAACATGTCGAAGACGAACTCCGAGAAGGTTCCCTCTTCACTCTTCCACTGGCCCCGGACGTTGTTGCGGCGGTACACGATCGGGTCCGGGACGCTGAGGTCGCCCACGCGGAAGCCCCAGGTGAAGTTTTCTTCCTCGTCCTCGAGGAACATGAGGAAGCCTTCGTCGTCCACCTCGAGTTCCTCGGGATCCCAGAAGTAGTGGTAGGCCTCCATGAGGTCCTCGCAGCCGCCGAGGGCGAGGTAAAACTCGCGCAGCACCAGGGGAATGGTGAACTGGTGGTCGGCGAGGGCCTTATCGAGGTCTTCCTCAGGCAGCCCGTCCTCTTCCTGCCATTCGTCTTCGAGATACTTCGGAACGAGCGCGCGGAACTTCTCGAGGAACATGTCAGTCATGGCTCTTATCCTAGCTAATCCCGGCCCCTCGAATTCCCGGCGTCAGGGCCAAGCCGATGCCACCCGCGAACGGCCAGCGGAATCCGCCAGGAACGGCGCCATGCCACCACCCGGAAGGCAAAGACAACGGCCGCGATGGCGCAGGCTGAGAACGCATTGAAGCCGCCCGAAACCCACAGGATGGCAGTGAGCACAGCACCCGTGAAGGCGGGCAGCGCGTAGAGGTCCCGGGCATCGAACAGCTGCGGAACCTCGTTGGCAGTGATGTCGCGCAGCAGGCCGCCGCCCACCGCGGTGGTGACGCCGAGCAGGACGGCCGCCACCGGATTCATCCCCAGCGCCAGCGCCTTCAGCGTGCCGGTGATGCAGAACAGTGCGAGGCCGCCGGCGTCGAACAGGGTGAGCAGAGAGGTGAAGCGCTGGGCGCTGGAGAACAGGAAGTAGACCAAGACGGTGGCGAGCACGGGAGGTGCGAGATAGGCGGGGTTGGTGAAGGCGGCTGGCGGGCCCGTGTTGAGGACGATGTCGCGGATTACGCCGCCGCCAAGGGAGACGAGGGACGCCAGGAGGAGGGAGCCGATGATGTCGAACTGCTTCCGCGCGGCCAGCAGTGACCCGGAGACCGCGAAGAAAAAGACGCCGGTCAGGTCCAGCCACACCAGGGCAATGTCAAAGGGGAATGTCATGGAGCGTCCCGGCTCGTGCAGAGGGGCGGACAGTGCGGCTCCAACGTTACGCTAGCCCCTATGAATAGCCCGATCATGATCGCCTGTGCCCACGGGACCTCGAACGCCCAGGGAGCGGCCGAGGTCAACGCCCTCCGCGACTCCATCGCGGCGCTTCGCCCCGGGCTCGACGTCCGGGAAGCGTATGTGGACGTCCAGCAGCCCGACCTCGTGGACGTCGTGACAGGCCTTCCCGAGGATCCCGACGGCGGATCGGCCGGCGCTTCCGCTGTGGTGGTGCCGCTCCTCCTCAGTGTGGGGTACCACGTGAAGGTGGACATCGCGCGGGCGGTCAAGAGCCGGCCCGGGACCCTGGCCGCGGCGCCGCTCGGTCCCGATCCCAGGCTGGCGGCGCTGCTCGACCAGCGGCTCCGCGAAGCAGGCGTCACCGACAACGACTCGATCGTCCTCGCCGCGGCAGGCTCCTCGAACCCCAACGCCGCTTTGAGCGTTGAGGAGCTGACAGGGCAGCTGCGGGCGCTGCGCTCGAACCGGATCGCGCCCGCTTATGGTGCCTCCGCCAAGCCCTCGGTGCCGGAAGCAGTGGCCATGCTCCGGGAGGAAGCCGCCGGCGGTGCAGGCGCAGGGGAATCTGCAGGTGGCGTGGACATGGGCGGCCGGGTGGTCATTGCGTCCTACCTTCTCGCGCCCGGATACTTCCACGACCAGCTCGCCAAGGCCGGAGCCGACCTCGTCACCGCACCACTGCTGCCGTCCCCGGTGCTCGCCGAGATCGCCCTCGAACGTTTCGATGCAGCATTGGCGGCCGCCGGGGCAAGAGCCTGAATCCGCACGGCTCGAGCAGGGCTCAAAGCGCCCTCTGAAACACACCGGCGATGCACAGCCACCGGGCCTGTTCAAGGCCCTTCGGCGATTCATGACGAAATATTTCCCTAGGTGACTTAGCGTTTCCGGGGCTTTGTGACGGGTTTCCAGGCGGCTCTACAGTCGATGCATGACTGATACAGCTCTAGCCGGAGCGGCGACGGACAAGCCCGTGCGCCCAGCCCGTTCCTCCCGCCCCGCCGCAAAGCCTCACGGCCAGTGGAAGGTGGACGGAACCACCCCGCTGAACGCCAACGAAACCTGGAAGCAGGAAGACGACGGCCTCAACGTCCGCGAGCGTATCGAGTCCATCTACTCGAAGGAAGGCTTCGACGCCATTCCCGGCCAGGACCTGCACGGCCGCTTCCGCTGGTGGGGTCTGTACACCCAGCGCAAGCCCGGGATCGACGGCGGTAAGACCGCCACGCTCGAACCGCACGAGCTTGAGGACAAGTACTTCATGCTGCGCGTGAGGATCGACGGCGGCGCGCTCACCACCGAGCAGCTCCGCGTCATCGGCCGGATCTCGGTCGACTTCGCCCGGGATTCCGCCGACCTCACGGACCGCCAGAACATCCAGCTGCACTGGATCCGGGTCGAGGATGTGCCGGAGATCTGGCGCCGCCTCGAAGCCATCGGCCTGTCCACCACCGAAGCCTGCGGTGACGTCCCGCGCGTCATCCTCGGTTCCCCGGTGGCCGGCATCGCCAAGGACGAGCTCATTGACCCCACCCCGCTCATCGAAGAGCTGGGGGAGCGGTTCATTGGCAACCCGATCCTGTCCAACCTGCCGCGCAAGTACAAGACCGCCATCACCGGCCACCCGAGCCAGGACGTGGTGCACGAGATCAACGACTTTGCGCTCGTCGGCGTGAAGCACCCTGAGCTCGGTGTGGGCTACGACCTCTGGGCCGGCGGCGCCCTCTCCACCAACCCGATGCTCGGCAAGCGCCTCGGCGCGTTCGTCACGCCGGAACAGGCTGCCGACGTGTGGCTCGGCGTCACCAGCATCTTCCGCGACTACGGCTACCGCCGCATGCGCACCAAGGCCCGCCTGAAGTTCCTCATGGCCGACTGGGGTCCCGAGAAGTTCCGCCAGATCCTCGAGGACGAATACCTCGGCTACAAGCTGGCCGACGGTCCCGCCGCCCCCAAGCCGTCCACCCCGGGCGACCACGTGGGCGTGCACGAGCAGAAGGACGGCAAGTTCTTCATCGGCGCGACTCCGATTGCGGGCCGCCTCTCCGGTTCCCAGCTGGTGAAGCTCGCGGACACCCTCGAATCCCGCGGCTCATACCGGCTGCGCACCACCCCCCACCAGAAGCTCGTGGTCCTCGACGTCCCCAAGGACGAAGTGGAACCCCTGGTCGCCGAGCTGGACGCCCTGGGCCTCTCCGCCCGCCCATCAGTGTTCCGCCGCGGCACCATCGCCTGCACCGGCATTGAGTTCTGCAAGCTGGCCATCGTTGAAACCAAGGTCACCGCTGCCACCGCCGTCGCCGAACTGGAACGCCGCCTGGCGGACCTCGCGGACAGCGGCCAGCTCCCGCAGGCACTGTCCCTGCACATCAACGGCTGCCCAAACTCCTGCGCCCGCATCCAGACCGCGGACATCGGACTCAAGGGCATGATGCTTCCCACGCCGGGAGGCGACCCCACCCCGGGTTTCCAAGTCCATCTGGGCGGCGGGCTGGCTTCCTCCGACCGTGAAGAGGCCGGCCTCGGACGTACCGTCCGCGGCCTGAAGGTCTACGTCGCGGACCTGCCCGACTACGTCGAGCGGGTTGTCCGGCGTTTCGTCGCAGACCGCGCCGAAGGCCAGACCTTCGCCGAGTGGGCCCACGCAGCTGACGAGGAGGCACTCCAGTGAGCAAGCACGCCCTTGGCGTCGACCCCGTCGCCGGTCCAGGTGCCGCCGCAGCCCAGGTTGCCGCCACGGTCGCCGGCGCATCGCCCGCCAAGCGTTCCACGGAGGAGCTGAAGGCCCTGGCCGACGCCGGCGCCGCCGAGCTCGGCTGGGACGCTCCCGCACGCGACGTGATCGCCTGGGTGGAGCGCAACTTCGAGTTGCCCGCCGTCGCCGTCGCCTGCTCGATGGCCGACGCCGTGCTGCCGGCGCTCGTCGCCGATCAGCTTCCCGGCGTCGACGTCCTGTTCCTGGAGACCGGCTACCATTTCCCGGAAACCTACGCCACACGTGACGAGGTGGCTGCAAACCTCCGGGTGAACGTGGTGGACGTGCTCCCCGAAAACACCGTGGAGCAGCAGGACCGGCTCCTGGGTAAGGACCTCTTTGCCCGTGACGCCGCCCAGTGCTGCGCCCTCCGCAAGGTTGCCCCGCTGCGCCGCACGCTCTCCGGCTACGAACTCTGGTTCACCGGCGTCCGCCGCGACGAGGCCCCCACGCGCACCAACACCCCGCTGGTGACGTGGGACGAAGCCAACGGCCTGGTCAAGGTCAACCCGATGGCTGCCTGGACTTTTGACCAGCTTGTTCAGTACTCCGACGACAACCTCCTGCCAGTCAACCCGCTCCTGTCCCAGGGCTACCCGTCCATCGGTTGCCAGCCCTGCACCCGCAAGGTGGCTCCAGGCGAGGACCCCCGCGCCGGCCGCTGGGCAGGAACCAACAAGACAGAATGCGGACTACACGTATGAGCACTTTCCTAACCGAGGAGCCCACCCAGGTGACCGAAGTCGCAGCCTCCACGCGCCTCTCCAGCCTGGACACCCTCGAGTCCGAAGCGATCCACATCATCCGCGAGGTTGTTGCCGAGTTCGAGAAGCCTGCCCTGCTGTTCTCCGGCGGCAAGGACTCCGTGGTGATGCTGCACCTGGCCACGAAGGCATTCTGGCCGGGCAAGGTTCCGTTCCCCGTGCTGCACGTGGACACCGGCCACAACTTCCCCGAGGTCATCGACTTCCGCGACCGCACCGTCGAACGGCTGGGCCTGAAGCTCGTCGTCGGCAGTGTTCAGGAGTTCATCGACCGGGGCGAGCTCGCGGAGCGCGCCGACGGCACCCGCAACCCGCTGCAGACCGTTCCGCTGCTGGACGCCATCCAGTCCAACAAGTTCGACGCCGTCTTCGGCGGCGGCCGCCGTGACGAGGACAAGGCCCGCGCCAAGGAGCGCATCCTGAGCCTCCGTGACGAGTTCGGCCAGTGGGATCCGCGCAACCAGCGCCCCGAGTTGTGGAACCTTTACAACGGGCGCCACACCGTGGGCCAGCACGTCCGTGCGTTCCCCATCAGCAACTGGACCGAGTTGGACATCTGGCGCTACATCGAGCGCGAAAACATCGAGCTGCCGGGCCTGTACTACGCCCACGAGCGCGAGGTCTTCGCCCGTGACGGGATGTGGCGCGCAGTGGGCGAGGTTTCGCAGCCGCGCCCCGACGAGAACGTCATCACCAAGACCGTTCGCTACCGCACGGTGGGGGACATGTCCTGCACCGGCGCCGTCGAGTCCGACGCGTACACGGTGGCTGATGTCGTTGTTGAAGTCGCCGCCTCCACCCTGACCGAACGTGGCGCCACCCGCGCAGATGACCGCATCTCCGAGGCAGCCATGGAAGACCGCAAGAAGGACGGGTATTTCTAATGAGCACGATTTCGACAGGCTCAGTCACCGAGTCCGCCTTGGAAACGGCCCTGCCCACGACGCTTTTCCGGTTCGCCACCGCAGGATCGGTCGACGACGGCAAGTCCACTTTGGTGGGCCGCCTCCTGCACGATTCCAAGGCGATCCTCGCCGACCAGCTCGACGCCGTTGCCCGTACTTCCGCAGACCGCGGCTTCGGTGGCGACAAGGGCGGCATCGACCTGGCCCTGCTGACAGACGGCTTGCGTGCCGAGCGCGAGCAGGGCATCACCATCGACGTCGCCTACCGCTACTTCGCCACGGACCGGCGCAGCTTCATCCTCGCGGACTGCCCCGGGCACGTGCAGTACACCAAGAACACGGTGACCGGCGCGTCCACTGCGGATGCCGTCGTCGTGCTCATTGACGCCCGCAAGGGTGTCCTGGAGCAGACCCGCCGGCACCTCTCCGTGCTGCAGCTCCTTCGGGTTGCGCACGTGATCGTGGCCGTGAACAAGATCGACCTCGTGGACTTCAGCGAGTCGGTGTTCCGTGAGATCGAAGCTGACGTCCAGCAGGTGGGCCGCGAACTAGGGCTTGGTTCGGATGGAATTACGGATCTGCTGGTGGTTCCGGTTTCCGCGCTCGACGGCGACAACGTGGTGGAGCGCTCGGAGCGCACCCCCTGGTACACCGGCCCGGCGCTGCTCGAGGTGCTCGAGACGCTGCCGGCCGCCGACGAGCTGGAAAGCCACCTGGAGAGCTTCCGGTTCCCGGTGCAACTGGTCATCCGGCCGCAGGGTGCGCTGGCGCCCGATGCTGTGGCCGGCGGCCTCGACCCTGAGGCGTACCGTGACTACCGCGCCTACGCAGGGCAGATCACCGAGGGCTCCGTAAAGGTGGGGGACAAGGTCAGCGTGCTGACTCCCGGCCAGGACCCGCGTACCACTACGGTGACCGGCATCGACTTCGCCGGTACCTCTCTGGAGGAGGCAGCCGCGCCCCAGTCGGTGGCGATCCGACTGGCTGACGAGTTCGATGTCGCACGCGGTGACACCATCGCCGCAGCCGGCACAGTCCGTGAAAGTTCGGCCGACCTCTACGCCGCGCTGTGCTGGCTGTCCCCGAAGCCGCTGCGCGAGGGCGCCAAAGTACTGGTCAAGCACGGCACCCGCACCGTCCAGGCACTGGTCCGCAGCGTGAGCGGCAAGCTGGACCTGGCCACCTTCAAGCTCGAAGGCGCCTCCAGCCTTGAGCTCAACGACATCGGCCACGCGCAGCTCCGGCTCGCCGCCCCGCTGCCGCTGGAGAACTACCTCCACCACCGCCGCACGGGCGCGTTCCTGGTGATCGACCCGCTCGACGGCAACACCCTCGCCGCGGGACTGGTCAAGGACCACCCGGGCGACCACGAGGACGAGCGCTACAGCATCTGACCCGCACAAGCGGCCCTGCCCAGGTCAAGCGGCCCTGCCCAGCTCAAGCGGCCCTGCCCAGGGCCGCTTGAGCGGGCTAAGGCCGCTTAAGCCAAGGGTTTAGGCCTGACCGGTGCCCGTTGCCTCGCCGGCTTCGAGGAGCGTCTTGAGCTTCTGCAGGTCCTTGCGCGTTTCCCTGCGGATCATCGGTGCCATGAACAGCCCCG
Organism: Arthrobacter sp. D1-17; assembly: GCF_054130535.1. Classification (NCBI taxonomy): domain Bacteria; kingdom Bacillati; phylum Actinomycetota; class Actinomycetes; order Micrococcales; family Micrococcaceae; genus Arthrobacter; species Arthrobacter sp. D1-17. The sequence continues at coordinate 1,071,452 of NZ_CP096382.1, forward strand.
CGAGCTTTGAGAAGCCTGATGGCTTTCCCGTGTTGCCCAGCGTCATACGGGTCCCGCCGCTGACCTCTTCCCACATGTATCTGGTCTGCATCGGGAATGGACCGTGGGCGGTGCGCATCACCAGCTTCTCGCCCGGGATGTACTCGACGAATTCGTAGGTGTAGCTCAGGTCCCGGCCGAGGAACCTGGCGGTGAAGGCGACCTTGGATCCGACGTCGATGGGACCCGCCGTCAACCGCTGCGCCGAGTGGATGTTCGAGTACCACCGCGGGGCGTTGTCCGGATTTGCCGCGAATTCCGCAACTTCCGGGCGCGGCCGCCGGATCAGGATCTCTGTCTGGACGTTCACCATGCTTGTGTCTCCTTTTGAAAAGGCCGAGGGTTAGCCTAGAAATTACGTTAGTCCTCGTTCAGTCCGTGGAGGGGAAGCCGTGGAAACCATCAGCAGCCGGCTCATCAACTGGGCCTCGATCCTGGACGACAAGACCCGCGAGCAGGCCCTGGCGACCGCGCAGCTGCCCTTCATCTACCCGCATCTGGCGCTGATGCCGGATGCGCACCTCGGCAAGGGTGCAACGGTGGGGTCCGTCATTCCTACGCTCGGAGCCATCATCCCGGCGGCGGTAGGGGTGGACATCGGCTGCGGCATGATCGCGGTGCGGACCCAGTACACGCTCAAGGAGCTGCCGCGGGACCGTCGCCCGCTGCGCGAGGACATTGAGCGCGTTATTCCGCTGTCAGCCGGCCACAACAACAAGAAGATAGCGGCCTCTGCGGCACCGCGGGTCGCCGAGCTGCGGAGGCGGGCCGACAAGGCCGGGTTTGACCCCGGACGGTACATGGGGAACTGGGACCTGCAGCTGGGGTCCCTCGGCTCCGGCAATCACTTCATCGAGGTATGTGCCGACGAGAACGACGGCATCTGGCTGTTCCTCCACTCCGGGTCGAGGGGTATCGGCAACAAGATAGCCCAGCACCACATCTCAGTGGCGCAGGGTGTGGCCTGGGATAAGCGCCTGACCCTGCCGGACCGGGACCTTGCCTACCTCGAGGAGGGCACACCCCAGTTCACGAGGTACATGGAAGAGCTCAGATGGGCCCAGCACTTTGCCCTGCTGAACCGCGAAGAGATGATGGACCGCGTCATCACCCAGTTCGGCAAATGGGTGGCCGGCGCCGTCAAAGAAGGCGCCGTCAAAGAAATGGAACGGATCAACTGCCACCACAACTTCACACAGCGGGAGACCCATTACGGCAAGTCCGTCTGGGTTTCCCGCAAAGGCGCCATTAAAGCCGAGGCAGGGGATCCGGGGCTGATTCCGGGCTCCATGGGCACGGCATCGTATGTGGTTGAAGGCCTGGGTAACCCGGTGTCCCTGAATTCGTCTCCGCACGGCGCCGGACGGGAGTACTCGCGCAAAGCGGCGCGCAAGGCGTTCTCCCTGGCTCAGCTGAAGGAAGCCATGCACGGCATCGAGTTCCGCGTCACCGAGGCGTTCATCGACGAGATTCCGGCAGCGTACAAGCCCATCGACCAGGTGATGCGCGATGCTGCCGACCTCGTCAGGGTGCGGCACCGGCTGCGGCAGCTCGTCAATGTCAAGGGGGACTGACTCCTCGAGTTCCCTCGGGCCGCGGGCTCGGAGAATTCGTGGCCGAATGTGACGCTGCATGAACCTGCGTGACCCCGGGTTTCCGATCCGTTGAACCCGGTTTACCGCACTCCCTATGGTGAATTCATGACTACTTCCAGGCCGGGTATGACCCGCATTGTGGCCGGCGAAAGCCAGACGCCCAAGCGCCGCCGTGGCCTGGAAGTCGCGCTGGCCCTTGGCCTGGTCCTGCTGATCATCGTGGGCGCTGTGATGGCCTCCGCTGTGGCCCGGGATTCAAACGCCTCGGCCGCCTCAATTTCCTCTGAAGGTCCCGCGAGTGAGCTAAAGCTGGGGTACTTCGGCAACATCACGCACGCCGCAGCGCTCGTCGGCGTGAAGCAGGGCTTCATCGAGAAGAACCTTGGCAGCACCAGGCTCAGCACCCAGGTCTTTAATGCCGGGCCCGCCGCAATCGAGGCACTGAACGCCGGTGCGATCGACGCCGCCTATATCGGTCCCAACCCGGCGATTAATTCATTCGTCAAAAGCAACGGGGAGTCCGTCAGCGTCATCGCCGGGGCAGCATCCGGCGGCGCGCAGCTGGTGGTGAAGCCGGAGATCAATAACGCAAAAGACCTGAAGGGCAAGACCCTGGCCTCGCCCCAGTTGGGCGGTACCCAGGACGTGGCGCTGCGCGCCTGGCTGGGCAAACAGGGCTACAAGACCACTCCCGACGGCGGCGGAGACGTTGCCATCAATCCCACCGAGAACGCGCAGACGCTGAAACTGTTCCAGGACGGCAAGCTTGACGGCGCGTGGCTGCCTGAGCCGTGGGCGTCCCGTCTGGTGCTCCAGGCCGGTGCCAAGGTCCTGGTGGATGAGAAGGACCTGTGGGACGGCTCCGGGACGGGCAAGCCGGGAGAGTTCCCCACCACCATCCTGATCGTGAATAAGAAATTCGCGGCCGAACATCCGGAGACCGTGCAGGCGCTGCTCACGGGACACGTTGAAGCGGTGCAGTGGCTCAATGACACTCCGGCCGCCGAAAAGGCCAGCGTCGTCAACGCGGCCCTGAAGCAGGACGCGGGCAAAGCGCTGTCGCAGGACGTCATCGACCGCTCACTGCAGAACATCGTGTTCACAGTGGACCCACTGGCAGGAACCTACAAGAAGCTGCTGCAGGACGGCGTGGATGCTGGCACCACCAAGGAGGCAAACCTCTCCGGCCTCTTCGACCTCAGGGCGTTGAACTCCGTAGCCAAGAACAAAATTTCGGCGGCAGGGCTGGGGCAGGACTAGCTCCCGCCCTCCGCACCACTGCATTTAACGCACACGAACAAAGGACGGGACCATGCCAGTCGTACTGGAGAACCTGGGCAAGCGCTTCGGCGAAGGCGCCCCGGTGCTGGACGACGTCAACGCGACCATCGCCAAGGGCGAGTTCGTCGCCCTCCTCGGCGCGTCGGGCTGTGGCAAGTCCACTTTGCTGAACATCATGGCGGGACTGGAGCTCCCGACGTCGGGCGCTCTGGAGGTGCCCAGCGACGGTGCCGCCTTCATGTTCCAGGACTCCGCACTGTTCCCGTGGCTTACGGCGCGTGAAAACGTGGAGCTGGCGCTGAAGCTGCGCGGCGTGGGGAAGGCCGAGCGGCGCGTGAAGGCCGCCGAGCTCCTGGACCTGGTGCACCTGGCGGAGGCCGCCGACAAGCGCCCGCACGAGCTGTCGGGCGGGATGCGCCAGCGTGTGGCGCTGGCCCGTTCGCTCGCCCAGGACCGCCAGCTGCTCCTCATGGATGAGCCGTTCGCCGCCCTGGACGCCATCACCCGGGACCTGCTCCACGACGAACTTGAGCGCATCTGGAAGGAAACCGGGCGCACCATCGTCTTTGTGACGCACAACGTCCGCGAGGCGGTCCGCCTGGGCCAGCGCGTGCTGCTGCTCTCCTCACGGCCCGGCCGCGTCGTGCAGGAATGGGCAGTCACTGAAGAACGCCGTACCGACGCCGGTCTTGCCGGACAGCTGACCGGGGTCATCACCGCCCGGCTGCGAGAGGAGATCCGCCGCCATGCCAAGTAACCCATCTCCCGTGGCGGAGTCGCCAGAGACAACCGGGTCCCCGCTAGTCGAGCCTGCCGGGACAAAGGCTTCGACGAGCTCAACCGGCGCTGCGTCAGGCTCTGAAAAGGTCCACGCTGCCCTGACGCGGTCCTCCACCGGCTCCGCCGACCTGCGCGAACTCGAATCCGGGCTGGACTCCCTGCAGTCCGACGCCGCCCGGAAGGTGCGTGTCGACTGGAGCAGGGTCCTGCTGCCGATCGCCGCCGTCGTGGTGCTCGTCATCATCTGGCAGTTCTACGTCTCGCTCGGCCTCAAGCGCCGCGACCAGGTGCCGGGACCGCTGGATGTGGCGGCGCAGTTCGGCGCGCTCTGGGCCGAAGGGTCGTTGCTGGACGCCGTATGGACATCGCTGCAGCGCGGGCTGCTGGGCTTCCTGATCAGCGTTGTCATCGCGACGCCGGTCGGCCTGCTGCTGGCCCAGGTGGCTCCGCTGCGCCGCGCGTTCGGCCCCCTCATCTCCGGGCTGCAGGTCCTGCCTTCGGTGGCCTGGGTGCCGGCGGCCATCATCTGGTTCGGCCTCACTGACGCCACGGTGTACTTCGTGGTGTTCATGGGCGCCATCCCTTCCATCATCAACGGCCTGATCTCCGGCGTGGACCAGATCCCGCCGCAGTACCGCAGCGTCGGCACAGTCCTGGGCGCCTCCCGGCTGCAGATGGCCGTGCAGATCATCCTCCCGGCAGCCCTTCCCGGCTACCTGAGCGGCCTCAAGCAGGGCTGGGCGTTCTCTTGGCGTTCGCTCATGGCCGCGGAAATCATCGCTGTGGGCGGCACCATCGGCTTCGGTCTCGGCTCCATGCTCAACCAGGGCCGGGACCTCGCCGACATGACCATCGTGATGTCCGCGATCCTGCTCATCCTCGCGGTCGGCATCCTGATCGAGCTGCTCGTCTTCGGCCCCGTGGAGAAGCGACTGCTCCAGCGCCGCGGCCTCCTGTCCGGCAGCACCCGCTAAGCACCTGCAGCGCACTGGACAAGAAAGCCCGACGGCGGTAACCGCCGTCGGGCTTTCTGCTGTCCGTTCTGTCCAGGTTTGCGGCGGGCGGCCATGGCGGAGATTGCTCGCTTCCCTCTGGGGAAGGGTGTACCTTGGCCGTCAGCAGGGCAAGCTCGCAGTGCGGCGAGAGGACATTCGGTGGAACATGCATTTGGACCAGGCACAATTGGACCACGCACAATTGGACCAGGCATAGGAGTGCTGTCGGCGATCGGTTCCACACCGCTGATTCAGCTTCGCAAGGTGGTGCCCCCGGGATCGGCCAGGGTGCTCGCCAAGCTCGAGTTCGCAAACCCCACCGGCAGCATGAAAGACCGGATGGCCATAGCGGCGATTCGAGGTGCCGAAGCCCGCGGTGATCTCGCTCCGGGTTATACCGTCGTGGAGTACACGGCCGGCACAACAGGCATCTCCCTCGCCCTGGTCTGCGCTGCCAAGGGCTACAAGCTCCATGTCGTCTTCTCGGACGCGTTCAGCAGCGAGAAACGCCGCACCATGGAGGCGCTCGGGGCAATCGTGGAGGACATGCCGAGCGACCACGGACGGATCACTGAGCGGCTGATCAAGGCGATGATCGCCCGGGCTGGTGAACTCAGTGCCCTGCCTGGCTACTGGGCCTGCGACCAGCTCAACAATCGTGACGCGGTCACCGGCTACTTGGCGTTGGGAGAGGAGATCTGGCAGCAGTCGGGCGGACAGGTGGACGCCCTTGTCCAGTCGGTTGGCACCGCGCACTCCATCCATGGCGCAGCACGGGCCCTGCGTGCCCATATACCGGGGCTACGCGTAGTCGCCGTCGAGCCCGCCGAGTCCGCCGTCCTTTCCGGAGGCCCTACCGGTTCCCATCGGATTGAAGGAATCGGCATCGGCTTCCTTCCGCCCTTGTGGGAACCCGAGGAAGTGGATGCGATTGAACGGGTTTCCTCAGACGACGCTATGGCAATGAGCCGTCGGCTCGCCCGCGAGGAAGGCGTCTTCGCGGGCACTTCCTCGGGAGGCAATATTATTGCCGCTCTGCGCGTAGCCGAGCAGCTCGGGCCCGGCGCAACCGTTGTCACAGTCATCGTTGACTCCGGGTTGCGCTATCTCAGTACCAGCCTCTACGGATAGGGGTTCTATTGCCCCGGCCCGCCGCCACCCGGCGCATTGTGACGCAGCATTACCTTGCGTGAACTGGTGTTTCCCCGCCGTTGTTGGGGCGTGTGACGCGGCCCTACCGTTGATCTATGGCAATTCAGGACATCTATCCCACGGCGTTGCGACTGCTCGGCCGCCCCGTGCTCGTGGTGGGCGGCGGGCCCGTCGCCACACGCCGCGCAAAGGGCCTGCTCGACGCCGGCGCGCGGGTCACCGTGGTTGCCCCCGTTGCCTCCGCTGCCCTCAGCGAACTCGCCGACGCCGGCCTGCTCACCTGGGAGCCCCGCACCTACCGCTCTGAGGACGTCGACGGCGTCTGGTTCGTCCAGACTGCCACCGGCGATTCCGCTGCGGACGCCCAGGTGTCGTCGGACGCCGAGGCGCAGCGCGTCTGGTGCGTCAACGCCTCTGACCACGAAGCCTCCGCCGCATGGACCCCCGCCGTCGCCGTCGTGGACGACGTGAAGATCGCGGTCAACGCCGGGGGAGACCCGCGCCGCGCCATGGCCCTGCGGGACGCCGTCGCCACTGCTCTGGAGTCCGGGGACCTGCCGCTCCGCCGCCGTCGTGCCTCTGCAGGAACCGTTGCCCTGGTGGGCGGCGGTCCCGGCGACAGCGGCCTCATCACCGTCCGCGGACGGCGGCTCCTTGGCCAGGCCGACGTCGTGGTCACCGACCGCCTCGGCCCCCGCGACCTGCTAAACGAACTTGCCCCCGATGTCCGTGTCATCGAGGTCGGCAAGACCCCCGGCCACCACCCCGTCCCGCAGGCCGAGATCAACCGGATCCTCGTAGACGAAGCCCTCGCAGGCCACCGCGTGGTGCGGCTCAAGGGCGGCGACCCCTACGTACTGGGCCGCGGCGGCGAGGAAGCTGAATTCTGCCGCCGGCACGGCGTCGAGGTTGAAGTGGTTTCCGGCGTAACGTCGGCGATCTCGGTCCCGGCGGCCGCCGGTATTCCCGTAACGCACCGCGGGCTGGCGAAGGGCTTCAGCGTCGTCACCGGTCACGAGGAACTGTCCGAGGTTCCCGCCCGCCCTGACCACACTGTGGTGCTCCTCATGGGCGTTGGCCAGTTGCGCGAATCCGCGTCCGCTCTGGGCAAAGCCGGCCTGCCCGAGGACACTCCGGTTGGTATTGTGGAAAACGGCTACCTGCCGAACCAACGCGTCACCATCGGTACCCTCGGAACCATCGCCGACCAGGCCGAGGCCACCGGCGTCGCGAATCCTGCAGTGATCGTCATCGGTGACGTTGTGCGCGTGAGCCCGTTCGCGCCGTCGCACTTCAAAACTGCTGACTACAGCACCACCAGCCCCAACAAGCCCCGCACCAGAACCACGAGCACTACCCGCGTTCTCACCCCCTAGCCCCCAATATCCCAACGGCCGGCAGTAAGTGTCGTTTTGAGCCGTCAAAACGACCACAACTGCGAGTCAGTTGGGCGGGACCGAAGAAAAGGAACACAGCCGTGTCAACCAGCACCACCGTAGGAACAGCTGCCCGCCCGTTGCGCGTGGCCGTCATCGGCTCCGGCCCGGCCGGCGTCTACGCAGCGGACATCCTCACCAAGAGCGAGGCCGTGAAGAGCGGCGAGCTGACCGTCAGCATCGACCTCTTCGACCGCTACCCGGCACCCTACGGCCTGATCCGCTACGGCGTCGCTCCCGACCATCCCCGCATCAAGGGCATCGTCAACGCCCTGCACAAGGTCCTGGACCGCGGCGACATCCGTTTCTTCGGCAACGTTGACTACGGCACGGACCTCACCATCGAGGACCTGCGCACGCACTACGACGCCGTCATCTTCGCCACCGGCGCCATCAAGGACGCGGACCTGAACATCCCGGGCATCGAACTCGACGGCTCCTTCGGCGGCGCTGACTTTGTGTCCTGGTACGACGGCCACCCGGACGTTCCCCGTGAATGGCCGCTGGAGGCCAAGGAAATTGCCGTCATCGGCAACGGCAACGTGGCGCTTGACGTGGCCCGCGTCCTCTCCAAGCACGCCGATGACCTGTTGGTCTCCGAGATTCCGGACAACGTCTATGCGGGGCTGAAGGCTTCTCCCGTCACCGACGTCCACGTCTTCGGCCGCCGCGGGCCCGCCCAGGTCAAGTTCACCCCGCTGGAGCTGCGCGAACTGTCGCACTCCAAGGACGTGGACATCATCCTGTACCCGGAGGACTTCGAGTTCGACGAGGAATCGGACCGCCAGATCCAGAGCAACAACCAGACCAAGACCATGGTCGGCACGCTCACCAACTGGATCGCCGAGCAGCCCGAGGACGTTTCCGAACTCAAGGCCTCCCGCCGCCTCCACCTGCACTTCCTGCACAGCCCGGTGGAGATTTACGACGACGCCGAGAACCCCGGGCGCGTCAGCGGCATCAAGTTTGAGCGCACCGAACTGGACGGCACCGGCAACGTTCGCGGCACCGGCGAGTACATCGATTACCCGGTGCAGGCTGTCTACCGCGCCATCGGCTACTTCGGCTCCGCCCTCCCGGACATCGAGTTTGACCACAAGAAGGGTGTCATCCCGAACGACGGCGGCCGCGTCCTGGACGCTTCCGGCGAGCACGTGCCGGGCATCTACGCCACCGGCTGGATCAAGCGCGGTCCGGTCGGACTCATCGGCCACACCAAGGGCGACGCCCTGGAGACGGTGACTTACCTGCTGGAAGACCGCGAAAACCTTCCGGTCGCCCAGGCACCCGCCGCAGGCGCCGTCGTCGAACTGCTGGAAGGCCGCGGCGTGGAGTACACCACCTGGGAAGGCTGGCTGGCCCTCGACGCGCACGAACTCGCCCTGGGCGCCGAGGCGACCGCCGCCGGCGGCTCGCACGGTGTTCAGGTTGTGCGTGAGCGCATCAAGGTCGTGCCGCGCGAGGACATGGTGTCCATCTCCCGGGACGGTGTTGCCGCCGGGGTCTAGCTCCGGAAGCGCTGACGTCTCTACAGCGGGCTTACTCAGCGCCTGTTCCACTCACGGAATGGGGCGCCGGGTAAGCCCGCGTTTGCGTTAAGCTGCAGTGGTCTTTGAGTTCCGGTGGTTTTAAGCTCCAGTGGTCTTTTCGCCCGCGCCCCCGGCGGCCATCAGTTCAAGCCGCTTAAGGGTCTCGCGGTTGCGGATGGTGATGGCCGGATCCCTCAGCATCTTCGGGACGGCCAGCCCGGGCCCGTGGATGGCGTCCTCAATGATGGAGACGCGGCACTGGGTCCCCTCATCCTCCAAGGTGATCCGCACCTTGGCCTCGCCCATCGGCCATCCCCGGGCGATCAGCTCCAGCGACTTCCCGGGTTCCACCGCGGTCACCTTGGTGCTGTCGTCGATCACGAGCGGCCAGGCGCCGACGGAATGATGCAGGCGTGAGCCAACTTCCGGCCAATGGGCGTCGACGGCGCGGATCCTTGAGGCCCCGACCACCCAGCCCGAGTAAAGCCAGCCGTCGGCAATAATCTTCCACACGTCGGCGGCGGGAGAGTTGAAGGTCTGCGTAACTGTGGCCATCGGTTTCCTCTCGGTCTGCCCAGGCTGGTGCCCGCGCTGGTGCTCAGTCTGGTGCCCGCCCTGTTGCGGGTCATGCCTGGGGGCGGCATCGCGGCCCGCCCGGCGCCGCCGGCCGGAAGAGCGCGGCGTGAGCAGGCGTGGCGTTAGCAGACGCGGCGTCAGTGCCCGGTTTCCGGGAAGATGCGGGGCCGGCCCCCGCGCCGTACGGTATGAATGCTCCCGGAGGCGCCGCGTCCACGGGTAGGTCTCAGCGCTCGGCAACGGGTGTTCGATGGGGTCGAAGCGGTCAGCGGTGTCGTCCTGGCCGGGGGCCGCCCTCAGGTTGAGCGTTCCGGCATGGACCCACCGTCCGCCGGGCCTTGCGAAGGACAGTGCGAGGACCCACTCGCCTTCGGCAAGGGACTCGCGGAAGTCTCCACCGGTCTCCGCGCGGCCTGTGGCCCGGGGCGGCAGGGACAGCGTTCGAAGCCCGAGGAGCACCGGCCCGTCCGCGCCTTTGTAGGGCATGAGGGTGGTGAACTTTGCGGCGCTGACATCCAGTTTCGGGACCAGCAGGAACCGCGCTGGAAAGCCCCAGCCGGTTGTTGCAAAGAGAACGTCACCGCCACTGCCGCCCACGGAACCGCCGGCGGGACCGCCGTCGGAACCAATACCGGGTCCGGACTCCAGGCGCAGTGCAAGGCCCAAGATGTCCGGGAGGGTAGCCGGCAAGCCGATCGAGCGGGAGAAGCGGGCCTGCACCTGGTCGATGCCGGGGGAGTCGAGCCAACTGATGCCGCTCCGCTCGCGAGGCAAACCCGTGGAGGCGGCTGCGTCGCCAAGGCCATGCCGGGTCAGCTCACCGATAAGGCTGATGCCCTTCGGATGGATCGGCCGGTTGGGACGGAGCGCTTTGAGTGCTTTGAAGCCGGCGGCGAAGGCCCGCCCTGCCAAATCCGTTCCCAGACCGGCGGCCCCGCCCGGCCCATGCATCATGCGGCCACGTGTCATGCGGTCGTGCGTCATGCGGTTCCTCCCTCATGGTGTACAAACTTTCGATCACCGTCCCAATAACTACCGGGTCCTAATCATCGCGTCACCACCAGTGTCACATCCGGCCGAACTTGGATCTGACCAGCGCGAACATGCCGTAACAGATAAAACCGGCGCCGATCGCCAGAAGGAGATAAGGGCCATAGGGGTGTTCACGCAGTGCCTTGAGGCTGCCGTCCAGCCCGGTGGACTCCTCCGGAGTGTGCTTGGCTGCCGCGATCACAAACAGGAGCCCCGCAAGGATCAGCGCAATGCCCTTGGCCACATGCCCCATGACGCCGAGGGTATCGATGATGCGGCCGCGGCGGGAGCCGTCGAAATGGAAGAGTTCTTCCTTAAACCGGCGCCGGACCCCTTTCAGGATGAAGTAAATTCCGATCCCCATAATGGTGAGCCCTATGGCGCTTAGTATGACCGTGCCGAACGGTGCGGCCAGCAGCGCAGCGCTGACGTCCCTCGTTGACTCTCCGGAATCGCCGCGCAGTCCGACGGCGAAGCCTCCGAACGTCAAGGCGACGCTGCCGTACGCGACTGACAGGAAGCCGGAGGAGATGTGCTTGCCCACTCGTTCCTTGGTGGGCAGGTGGCGGGCCCGCAGGGTTGCCTCACTCAGTTGCCAGAGAGCCAGGCCGATGCAGGCGGCCATTCCCGCCCACATCAGGGCAGGGCCCCATGCGTTGGCAGCGAGTTGCTCGATAGCACCGGTGGGCTCGGCCTCTCCGGGCTGGCCCAGCGCGAGGGCGATCGCGATGGCCCCCACCACTATATGCAGCAGTGCCATGACGGCGAAGCCGGTACGGGCGAGGACGTCGAGCGTCTTGGTATTCGATACCGCCTCTGCCGCGTCGGCCGCTTCGCCGAGCGGCGCTGCCTTGTCCGTCATGTCCACGCTAGCCGTTCATGGGGCCTTCGGCGTGAACTTTCCCAGCGCCTTCTCCGGTCAGCTTCACCGTGCAGCGGACCACCAGGGAATCAGGTGCAGTGTCTACCTCCACCAAGGCATCGCCGGCGTTGAGCACCATGAAGCCCTCCGAACCCGGCTCCACCCCAAAGCCTCGGGCGGCGGCGGCCTGCCGGGCGTTTTCCAGCGCCTCGCGGCGGAGCCCTTCCAGGTAGCTTTCATCATCTTCGCGGGACCCGTCGCCGAAGGCCCAACCAAACAATGTTCCTGTTGCTTCCATGGCGAAGATCTTACGCGCAAGTCGGAACCTGTTACGGTCTTCCGTAACATTAGTAAGTGTGCTTACCATGTGTAAACCATGTCTTTGGTGCGGCTGCCGCCGAAGGGAAAACCGAAGGCGGCATGGAAGCCGTTAGTCCGGATCCGACCTCTATGTTAGGAAGCACATCATGGCAGGAAATCTACTGGCTCGATCCGTCCACGACCTGACGGCAGCTGCCTGGTTCGGCGGTTCGCTGATGGGCGCCATCGGTTTGAATGGAGCAGCCGCCGAGGCAGAGGACCCGGCGGAGCGTACGCGGCTCTCCAGCCGGGGCTGGATGAAGTGGGCCCCGGTGCAGACCGCAGCGTTTGCGACCCACCTCATCGCTGACCTGTTCATTGCCCTGGAGAACAAGGAACGGATTGCCAAGCAGGACGGCGTGGCCGCTGACACGATCTATAAGACCGCAGTGACATTGGCGGGTGCCGCCGTCACGCTCTATGCCGGCGCTCTGGGCAAGAAAGTTGACAAGCTGGCGGACGAGGGGGCCGAAGGCGCCACCGAACCCCGTCCCGGGGCATCGGAGCAGCTGCAGGCAGCACAGAAGCAGCTGAAGGCTCTGCAGTGGACCATCCCGGCGTTTGCGGCCTGGGTCATTGTGCTGGGAGCCAAGCACGGCGAGATGCAGCGGCCCAAGAACGTTTTCAAGGGCCTCCGCGACCACTGATGCTGTGGGAGCTGATCCTCTGCCGCTTGCTGAGGAGTCAGTGAACGACGACGGCCGGGTCCCCAAGCGGGGACCCGGCCGTTGCCATGTGGCGCCGTTGCCATGTGGCGCCGAAGACTGTGGCGCCGAAGACTGTGGCGCCGAAGACTGTGATGCCACAGGCTCCGGCGCCACAGTTCGCCTAGACAGGCTGGCTGTTCGCCGCAGGAAGGTTTGGATTCATTGGTTCCAGCCGCGGGTCCTCCGCCGTCCAGACCTGGATCACGGCCCATGCCACAGCCGCCAGCGGCACGGACAGGACGGCGCCGATGATGCCGGCCAGGATAGTGCCGGCGGTCAGGGCCATGAGGATGACAAGGGCATGGAGCTGGAGCGCGTTGCCCATGACGATCGGCTGGAGCAGGTCGCCTTCCAGCTGGTTCACTGCGATGACCACGGCGACCACGATCAGCGCCACCACCGGCCCGTTGGCCACCAACGCCACGAGGGCAGCGAGGATGCCGGCAACGGTCGCGCCGACGAGGGGAATAAAGGCCCCCATGAACACGATGATGGCAAGCGGTATGGCCAGAGGCACCTGCATGATCAGCAGTGCGGCACCGATCGCCACGGTGTCCACTAGTGCCACGATTGCGGTGCCGCGGACATAGCCGCCCAGCACCTCCAGGGTGCGGCGGCCCACCCGGCGAAGCTTGGCTTCGCGACGCCCATTGAATGGGCGGAGGAAAAAGTTCCAGATCTTCTCACCGTCCTTCAGGAAGAAGAACAGGATTACCACCATGAGGCTGGCGCCGGCGATGAATTCGGTGACCACGGAGAGCCCGGAGATAGCGCCGGAACGGACCTGGCTGCTGGTGGCGAACTGAATGATGCCTTCCCTCGCCTGGTCCAGCTGGGCCTGGTCCAGGGGGAAGGGCCCGGTGAGCAGGAATTTTTCGAGTTCGTCGAGTCCGGAGGCGGCCTGCTGCACCAGCTCGCTCCATTGGCTGCGCACTGACATCACAATCACTGTGATGACGCCGGCCAGCAGCGCCAGCAAGCCAACGAAAGATATGCCTGTGGCCGCGGCGCCGGGCACGCCCCTGCGGCGGAGCAGGTTCACGAAGGGCCCGATGGCGGCAGCGAGAATCAGCGCAATTAATGTCGGAATCACCAACAGCCGGATCTGCAGGAGGGCGTAGACCGACACGGTGGCGAGGACCAGGATCAGGAGCACCTGCGCGGAACGGATGCCCACGCGGCCCAGGCCGTCGGCCCAGAGTTCGCGGGCAGGCTTTTTTTCATGCTGGGTTTGTGCTGCCAGGGTGGTGTCCGCAGCGGGCTGTTGGTGCTCGTGAGGTAATTCTTGCTCGGACACGTGTGTTGCACGGGCCATGGGAACTCCTAGTCATCAGCGGGCAGTCGGACAGCATCAAGCTCCCCAGTCAGATAGTAAGCCTACTGATGTACTGGATGGCGGCGAAACCCGCACCGGAGGGTAACGGCGAAGCAGTCTCCCTGTGCCCGAACAGTTACTCCCGCAGCCACTTCGCTACTCCCTCAGCCACTCCGCGCAGGAATTGAGGTTGCGGGTCACGCTCAGCACAGCCGCCTCCTCATCATGGGCTTCGATGGCGTCCACGAGAGCGCCGTGTCCTTCGTGCGGCAGACCCTGGAACCCGGGGCGCCGGTGCTGCTTGAGCAGTTCATGGTGGAATACCTCCCCAAAGCTGGCATACAGCTCATGCAGCAGCGGGTTGCCGGAGGCTTGTGCTACACGGTCGTGAAAGCCCCAGTCGGCCCTGGCCCACGCTGCATAGTCGGCCGCCTTCCAGGAAGCGTCGCGGTCGGCGAGGAGCGCGCGGAGGGCGGCGACGTCGTCGGGCCTTGCATGGCGGGCGGCGAGGCGGGCTGCCTGGGTATCCAGTCCCACCCGGACCTCGAGGACGTGCTCGTCGGTGTGGTCCCGGTACAGCCGGCGGGCTGCGCCGGAAATTTCGCTGAGGGCGCGGACATAGGTTCCGTCACCGCGGCGGACCTCGAGCATGCCGCTGTGGGCCAGGGCCTTGACCGCCTCCCGGAGGGTTCCGCGTGAGACGCCGAGCCGGGTCATCAGTTCTGTCTCGGAGGGAATCCGCTGCTGCAGCGGCCACTCACCCGAATGGACCATGGCACGGAGTTTGTCCGTAATTTCATCCGCCAGCGGCTGGCGGTGCGAGGTGCTGAGCGTCATTGCTTCCTAACCCTTCGGTGTGGCGGTGGTCTTGGCGCTGGTTTTGGCAGTGAGATGGTGGGCCACCACGATCTGTGCCAACGCAATCACCACCAGCAAGGCCAGCGGCAACGTCCACCCGCCCGTCGCGCTGTGCAGCAGACCCATTCCGAACGGGCCCACTGTGGCCAGGAGATAACCAGTGGACTGCGCCAGGGTCGAAAGCGCGGTGGTCTCGGCCGTGTTATCGCCGCTGCGGCTGATCATCACCATGACCAGCGGGAAGATGCCGAGCCCGAACCCGAGCAGCACCGCAGGGATCGCGGCAAGGGACAGCGGGAGCAGCAGCAGCGCAGCCATCCCGACGAGCATGGCAATGCTGACGAGGTAAAACGCGGGGCGCAGCATGCCTGGACGGGAACCGATGGCGATCAGCAGCATGCCGGCCGGAACGGAGACCAGTTGCAGGAGCGCGTACAGCAGGCCGCTCTCGGCGGCGCTGAGGCCCATGGTGGTCAGCATGTACGGGAACCAGCTCAGCAGGGCGTAGGCGAGCAGCGCCTGCAGTGTGAATATGGCTGTCAGCAGGGCGCCCTTGCGGGTCCGGAGCAGCGGCCACGGCGAGACGTGACTGACGCCGCGCGCCGCACGGTTGCGGTGCGCCTGCAGCGCCACGGGCAGGAATCCCAGGAAAGCGGAGACGGCGAGAAGCCCAACTGCGCCCACTCCGGCGGACGGCGAACCGAGCAGTTGGGCCAGCGGCACTACGGCCACGGAGGTGACGGTGGCGCCGGTTGTCATGGTTACCGTGTAAAGGCCGGTCATGAGGGAAGTGCGGTGAGCGAAGTGCTCCCGGATGAAGGACGGCATCGCCACGTTGCAGACGGCCAGGCCGGACATCCCGACTACCGTTCCAGCCAGCAGCATGCCGGTGGAGGGGACGCCGCGCAGCAGGAGCCCCGCGGTCAGCATAGCGAGGGCCAGCAGAATCGCTTTCTCCACCCCAAGCCGGCCCGTCAGCCAGGACGTTGCTGCCCCGGCGACGGCGAAGCAGAGCGTCGGGATAGAGGGGATGACGGATGCCACCAGCGGGCCGTAGCCAAGCACGAGCTGAAGGTCATGCAGGAGGGCCGATGCGCCCGTAATTCCCGCACGCAGGTTAAGGCCGATCAGGACCAGCGCCACAATGCTCACGACAATGGCGGCCCGGGACCTGGGCGGGCGGGCGGCAACGAGGGCAGCTGAGGTAACGGAGGCCATTCCTTAAGGTTAGACGTTAGACGTTTGACGTCTAGGGTTTTGTGGCAAACCTCTCGCGGCCCACCTGGCCTAAGAATAGACTCAGGCCAGGGAGTTCCGGGGCCGGATGCCGGTCCCGCTGCGAAAGGATGCCGTACCGGACATGAATCCCGAAGGTCTCGAAGCTGAGAAGAAGTACGACGTCGATCCCGGCGCCGCGCTGCCAGCGCTGCAGAGGATTGCCGGTATCGGGAGGGTGGGGGAGCCGTCCGAGGCCGTGCTCGAAGCGGTGTACTTCGACACGTCCGATTTCGCGCTCGCCGCGCGCCGCATAACCCTGCGCCGCCGGACCGGAGGGGCCGACGCCGGCTGGCACCTCAAACTGGCACCTGAACTCAAGGGGTCCTCTGACGGGGGCACTGACCCGGTGCCTCAGCGCCGGGAGATTCACGCGCCCCTGGGGCAGGCAGACGTTGTTCCTGATCAGTTGCTCGTGCATCTGCACGCTTACCTCCGTGGAGCTGCGGCTGCCCCCGCAGCCAGGCTGAAGACCAGGCGCACCACATATCCCCTGTACGGAGACGACGGCATGCACCTGGCCGATTTTGCCGACGACAGGGTCGAGTCCCAGGCGCTGGGCAGCGGGCTGAAGCAGGAGTGGCGCGAATGGGAACTGGAGCTCGTCCGGGGGAATGTTGACCTTTTCCCGTCCGCGGAGGCGTGTTTCGCCGCCGCAGGCGCCCGGCCGGCATCCCACGAATCCAAACTGGGGCGGGCGCTGGGGGATGCCTGGCCGGAGCGGCAGGACACCGCGCCCGGTGCGGAGGCCGGCGGAAATGCCGGAGCGAAGCAGCCGGGCTCAAAGGCTGCCGGAAAGAAGGAGCCGGCCTCCGACGTCGTCACCGCATACCTCGGTGCGCACATCGCTCAACTTGTGCGCACCGATCCTGCTGTGCGGCTGGAGGAGCCGGACGCGGTGCACCAAATGCGGTCAGCCACGCGGCGGCTGCGCTCGGCCCTGGCCGTGTACCGCAAGCTGTTCGGCGACGCTGCGGTCAGGAGGCTCCGCGATGAGCTCAGATGGCTCGGCCGCATCCTGGGCGCGCCCCGCGATGCGGAGGTGACCCGGGAGCGGATCCTCGCAGGCGTCGGCGCGCTGCCCCCGGAGCAGGCTGATGCCGTGAAAGACCGGTTGGAACGGGAACTGGGCGACCGGTTCGCCGCGGGCTACCGGCGCGTGCAGGAAGTGCTGGTGTCCGAGCGCTATTACCGGCTGCTGGACGACCTCGAGGAATTCCGCGACAATCCGCCGGCCCTTCCCGCGGCTGCCGCGCCCGCGGCCCGGGTCACAGGCAAACGCATCGGGCGCACAATCCGGCGCTTGCGCCGGTCCGCCAAAGCGGCACGCCAGGACAAGGCAGGTCCGGCCCATGACGCGGCCCTGCACCAGGTTCGCAAGGACGCCAAACGGCTGCGGCACGCCGCGGAATCCGCCATCCCGCTTTACGGAAAGCGTGCCGCCAGGCTCGCCGACGCTGCGCACCGGCAGCAGAAGATTTTGGGTGACCACCACGACAGCGTGATGGCGCGGACACTGCTGGGCAAGCTGGCGCGCGGGCCGCAGCAGTCCGAACACGTGAGCGCAGCCTACGCACGCCTGCTCAGGAAAGAGGTAAAGGCCGCCGCCCGCGCCGAAGCCAAGTACCGCAAGGAGCGGCGCAAGGCCCGCAAGCTCCTGAAGCGCGGGGTGGCGTAGCTGGGTTTAGCGCCGTGACCCGAGGCGCGCCACCGCGAGGGCTAACCACAGCTGCACGCGGTCGGCGGTAATGGACGGATCGTAGCCCGTGAGCTCGGTGATCTGGCCCAGCCGGTAGCGGACTGTGTTGCGGTGCAGCGTCAGGGCCTCGGCCACCGCCGCGACAGAGCCGTTGTTGTTCAGGTAGCTCTCAAGCGTGGTCATCAGTTCGGAGCCGTGGGCGGCGTCGAATGTGCGCAGCGGATTCAGCGACTCGTTGGCCATGTCCGCTAGCGGCACGTCCTCGCTTGCCAGCAGCAGCGAGGTCAGGCTGAGCCGCTCGGGCTCATTGACCGGCAAGCCGTGGCTGGCCGCGTCACGCGCCTCGAAGTAGCTCCAGCGCAGGCCGTTGGGCTTGGTGTACGCTCCGCCGATGCCGATGGTCGCGTGGATTCCCGCCTCGGCGAGGTGGTCGCTAAGGCTCCGGGCCAGCGCCGCGGCGCCGCGGCCGTCGTCGGGAATCACCGTGATCAGGTCCTTTCCGACGACGGCGGTCACGGCCTTCTCCAGCGCCCGGGGCAACGATGAGGTGACCAGTTGCTTGTGGTGCGCCTCGGAACCGGCCAGCAGCACCACGTTCTTGCGGGTACTGTTGATGCCCGTTCCCGCAAGGCGGCGGGTCGCTTCGCTCTGGTCCAGGGTCCCGTGGATGACGTCCTCCAGCACCTGGCCGCACAGCGCCCGCTCGGCCTGGCGCTGCTTCACCATGTTGTTTAGCTCCACGCTGATGAGGTTCTGGGCGTAGCCGATGATGCCGGAGTCTTCGAACGGCTGCCTGACCCACAGCGTGCAGGCGTCGCGGCGGCCGGTGGGGATGGGATACGACGCCCACGAGTCGGCCGCCGCCGGCTCGGAGCCGCTGTTGTACAGCTCTGCCGTGAACTGGGTGAGGATGATGTCCGTGCGGAGCATGCCGCCCAGGTGCTTGAGCAGTTCGGCGAGTCCGCCGCCGGTGAGAAGGGCGCGGGCCAGGACCTGGTGACCGGCGATGAGCCGTTCCAGCTTGGCGTAGTGGTCCGCCGACTGGGCATCCGCCACGAGCTTGCTGATGGCGATGAAGGGCGTGGCGTACGGAACCTCGACCACCGGCAGGCCCCACCGGTTCGCTTCAGCCACCAAAGCCGGCGGAACGTCGTCGTGCGTCAGGCCCACGCCGAAACCGATCCCGACTGCGCCGGCGCGCTGGACCTGGCGCACGAAGCGCCGCTGCTCCGGCGCGCTTCGCAGCCGCAGGCCCGTGGTCAGCACGAGCTCGCCGCCATTGAGGAAGCGCTGTGGATCCTCCTGCTCGGCGACGGCGACCCAGTGGATGTCATGGTGGGACGTAGTCTCGGCGAGACCGATTTTCTTGAGTCCAAGGGACTGCACGCCGAGCAGCGCAGCGAGGGAAATTGCCATGATTCCAAGGGTAGCCGGGCGCTGGCCGATCGCACTAAAACTTTCGTACCAAGGTGTGCAGGTGGCTATTCCCCGCATTTGGGGGCCTGGCATAGGCTCGGAGCAGCTGCATCAGATCATTCAGGACGAAAGAGGTTGTACACCGTGGTTCAAACCTTGCAGAACTTCATCAACGGCGAGTTCGAGACGCCTGCCGGAACCGGCCTGCTTGACATCGTGAACCCTGCCACCGGGGAGGTCGTCGCGAAGTCTCCCGTTTCCGATGCGGCGGACGTGGATGCCGCCATGACCGCCGCCAAGGACGCCTTCCGGACCTGGAAGCACACCACCCCGGGCCAGCGACAGCTGATGCTCCTCAAGCTGGCGGACGCCGTTGAGGCCCACAGCGACGAACTGGTTGAGGCGCAGCACCGCAACACCGGGCAGGTGCGCGCGCTCATCGCCTCGGAGGAAGTCGCCGCCGGCGCGGACCAGCTGCGCTTCTTTGCCGGCGCCGCCCGCATCCTTGAAGGCAAGTCCGCGGGGGAGTACTTTGAGGGCCACACCTCCTTTGTGCGCCGCGAGCCGATCGGCGTCGTAGCCCAGGTGGCCCCGTGGAACTACCCGTTCCTCATGGCCATCTGGAAGATCGGCCCCGCGCTCGCCGCTGGCAACACCGTGGTCCTCAAACCCTCCGACACCACGCCCGAATCCACCCTGGTGCTGGCGAAGCTGGCCAAGGACATCTTCCCTGCCGGCGTACTCAACGTCATCCTCGGCACCGGCGAGACCGGCGCGATGATGGTGGAGCACAAGGTCCCCGGACTGGTCTCCATCACCGGCTCCGTCCGTGCCGGCATCGCGGTCGCCTCCGGAGCTGCCAAGGGCCTCAAGCGCGCCCACCTGGAGCTCGGCGGCAAGGCCCCGGCCATCGTCTTCAAGGATGCCGACATCAAGAAGAGTGCCGCTGCTATCGCAGAGTTCGCGTTCTTCAACGCCGGCCAGGACTGCACCGCCATCACCCGTGTGCTGGCCCAGGACTCCGTCCACGACGACCTCGTCGCCGCGATGGTGGAGCACACCAGGACCCTGCATACAGGCTCTCAGAATGACGCCGAGAACTACTTCGGCCCGCTGAACAACGCCAACCACTTCGCAGCGGTCAGCGCCGCCGTCGGGGCGTTGCCGGACTACTGCCGGATCGAGACCGGCGGCCACCGCGCCGGAGACAAGGGCTACTTTTTCGAGCCCACCATCATCACCGGTGCCAAGCAGACCGATGACATCGTGCAGAAGGAAACCTTCGGGCCGGTCATCACCGTGCAGAAGTTCAGTACGGAACAGGAAGCCGTGGAGATGGCGAACGACGTCGACTACGCCCTGGCGTCCAGCGTCTGGACCTCCGACCACGGCACCGCCATGCGGCTCAGCCGCGACCTTGACTTCGGCGCAGTCTGGATCAACACCCACATCCTGCTCACCGCCGAAATGCCCCATGGCGGGTTCAAGCAGTCCGGCTACGGCAAGGACCTCTCCATGTACGGCGTCGAGGACTACACGCGCATCAAGCACGTGATGAGTGCACTCGACTCCTAATAATTTCCTGTTCGAGCCCGTCGAAACCAAGATCCCGACAGGTTCGACCACCTGGCACCGAAAGGCCTTCCCATGACTACCACTGCCAACGAGATCACCTACCGCCTCGAGCAGAAGCGCAACATCCAGGCCGACTTTCCCGGCCCCAAGTCGCTCGCGCTGGCCGAACGCCGCAACGCCGTCGTCGCTGCGGGCGTCGCCTCGGGAGTCCCCGTCTACGTTGCCGATGCGGACGGCGGCATCATCCACGACGTTGACGGCAACTCCTTCATCGACCTCGGCTCAGGCATCGCGGTGACCAGCGTCGGCGCGTCGGATCCCGCCGTCGTCGGTGCCGTGAAAGAAGCCGTGGAGCACTTCACGCACACGTGCTTCATGGTCACGCCCTACGAAGGCTACGTTGCCGTCGCCGAGCAGCTGAACCGCCTGACGCCGGGCGACCACGAGAAGCGTACGGTCCTGTTTAACTCAGGCGCGGAAGCGGTTGAGAACGCCATCAAGGTGGCCCGCCTCGCCACCGGCCGTGACGCCGTCGTCGCCTTTGACCACGCCTACCACGGCCGCACCAACCTCACCATGGCGCTGACCGCCAAGGCGATGCCGTACAAGACCAATTTCGGGCCATTCGCCCCTGAGGTCTACCGCGTGCCCATGAGCTACCCGTACCGGGAGGAGAACCCTGCCATCACGGGAGTCGAGGCTGCAAAGCGCGCCATCACCATGATCGAAAAGCAGATCGGCGGGGACCAGGTTGCCGCGGTCATCATCGAACCCATCCAGGGCGAGGGCGGCTTCATCGTCCCGGCCGAGGGATTCCTCCCCGCGCTGTCCGCATGGGCGAAGGAAAAGGGTATTGTCTTCATCGCCGATGAGGTGCAGTCCGGCTTCTGCCGCACGGGTGAGTGGTTCGCCGTGGACCACGAGGGCGTTGTCCCGGACATCATCACCATGGCCAAGGGCATTGCCGGCGGCATGCCGCTGTCCGCCATCACAGGGCGCGCCGACCTGCTTGACGCCGTCCACCCGGGCGGGCTCGGCGGGACGTACGGAGGCAACCCGGTCGCATGCGCCGCAGCCCTCGCGTCCATCGGTTCCATGGAGGAGTACAACCTCAACGCCCGCGCCAAGCACATCGAGGAGCTGGCCGTCGGCCGGCTTCGTGAGCTTGCGGCCGAGGTTTCGGTGATCGGCGACATCCGCGGCCGCGGCGCGATGCTGGCCATCGAGATCGTCCAGGCCGGCTCCAAGGAGCCCAACCCCGAGCTCACCAAGGCCGTTGCTGCCGCCTGCCTGAAGGAAGGCGTCATCATCCTCACCTGCGGAACCTACGGCAACGTCATCCGCCTGCTCCCGCCGCTGGTCATCAGCGATGAGCTGCTGCTCGACGGCCTCAACGTACTGGCAGCGGCCATCCAGGCCAACGCCTAACCCCACCCCCCACGAGCGCGAACGGGCACTTAAGCCCCCCCAGCCGAGCGCGAACGGACATTTGAGGCCCTCAAAAAGAAGCCAAGCGGGGCATTATCTGCCCGTTCGCGCCGGGTTATCAGCGTGGGGTTATCAGCGCGGGGTTATCAGTGCAGGGTGACCGAGGGTGGAAAGTTCGACGGCGGGCCGGGTACCGAAAGGTGCCCGGCCCGCCGTCGTATGCTCCGGTAGAGTCATCGTCACCACTGCAACCATCGCAGACCGGGGCCGCGCGGAGATCCTGGCGCGCCTGTGTCTGCCTCACCCGAAGAGGGGTTCTGCATGCGATACGTAGTCGGCTACACACCCACCGAGCGCGGCGCGGACGCCGTGGCCCTGGCGACGTCGCTCGCTCTGGCCCAGGGCGCCCACCTGGACCTCGTCTACGTTGTAAAGAAGGGCGCCCCGTACGTGGCCCTGAATCCGGAGGGCAGCAGGGTGAGCGCCGCGGAGCAGGAGGTGCTGACGGCTGAACGGCAGGCGCTGGCCCTCGTACCGCAGGGCCTGTCCGCCACGTTCCATGCCCGGGAAGCCGAGTCCTTTGCCTCCGGCCTGATCGAGGCAGCTGCGCAGCTCCAGGCCGGGCTGATTGTGGTGGGTGCTGCCAGTGCCGGCCTGTTCAAGCGGTACACCGTGGGCAGCGTGGCCAACGCGTTGCTACACGCCTCACCCGTTCCCGTGGCCTTAGCCCCGCGCGGCTATCAGCGGACGGCGCCGATTACCCGCCTGACCCTCGCTGTGGGGCAGCGGGAGGGAGCGGAAGCCGCGATCCGGGCGGCCATCAGTGCCGCCAGGCGCCGCGGGGTGCCGCTGCGGCTGGTGTCCCTTGTGGAGCTGGACGCCGCCGGTGATGCCGGGGAAGCGGTCAACGCCGCGCATATCCATGCCAACACAGTGCTCTCTGATGCCTCCGGCAGAGTGCCCGCCGGCCATGAGGTCAGCGTCGCCGTCGCCCACGGCCGCACTATTGAGGAAGCCATTGACGGCCTTGAATGGGACGACGGCGAGATCATGATTGTCGGTTCCTCGCGCCTTGCGGAGAAGAACCGCATGTTCCTGGGCAGCACCGCCAACAAGGTCCTGCGCGCGCTGCCGGTGCCCATGGTGGTCGTCCCGCGCGACTACGACCGGGTGGATTCGGCCCCCTAGGCTGGGACTTCAGAGCGCAAACGGACACTTAAGGTCCCATTTCTTTGAGGGGCCTAAGTGTCCGTTCGCGCTTCCTGGCGGGCGAGTTTGCGGGCAGCGGAGTTCTTGCGTGCGGCAGCCAGCATGTCGGCCGTCAGCACCAGCAGCGCGAGCCAGACGACGCCGAACCCGATCCACCGTTCCAGTGTCATCGCCTCGCGGAAGACAGCCAGCGCAACAACAAACTGCAGGACGGGTGCGAAGTACTGCAGCAGGCCGATCGTGGTCATCGGCAAGCGGCGGGCGGAGGCGCCGAAGAACAGTAGCGGCACCGCAGTGATGATGCCTGAGGCCGCCAGAAGCCAGAAATGCCCGGCGCCGTTGCTGGTCAGCGTCGCGCTGCCGCTGGCTGCGAGGAAAACCATGGTGGCTGCCGCCAGGGGAGCGAGCACGATGGTCTCGACAGTGAGGCTCGTGATGGCTTCCGCCTTGGGCCCCACTCGCTTCTTGACGAACCCGTACAGCCCGAAGCTGACGGCCAGCGTCAGCGCGATCCACGGCAGCTTACCGTAAGATACGGTCAGGACCGCCACGGCGATAAAGCCGATTCCGACGGCGGCCCACTGCAGCGGCCGAAGCTTTTCCTTCAGGACGAACACGCCGAGCAGGACAGAGACCAGCGGGTTGATGAAGTAGCCCAGCGACGCCTCTACGGCCTGCCCCGTGGTGACCCCGTACGTGTAGGTCAGCCAGTTCACGGCAATCAGTGCCGCGGCGACGGCCAGCGGGCCGAGCACAGAGCGGTTCCGGAAGGCCGCGCCCAGAACCCGCCACGTCCTTGTCACCGTGATCAGCAGGGCACAGAACAGCAGAGACCAGACGACGCGGTTGGCAACGATTTCGACGGCGCCGGCGGGCTGCAGCACGAAGAAGTACAGGGGAAGCATGCCCCACAGCCCGTAAGCCCCGATGCCAAACAGGACGCCCGCCGTCGTGTCCTTATCCACGGCCTTGAGCCCGGCGGGCCTGCCGGATGCAGTCCCGGCAGAACCGGAACCCGGATCCGCCGGGTTCGAACCACCACGCCCGCGCGGCTCAACAGGAGGCGGGGCTGAAGCAGGGACAGCGGAGGAGATTGATCCGTCGGGCGTAGGCACAAGGGCGATAACGCCCCGCGGCTCCGGGGTATTCCGCCGGCCAGGATGAGTTATGGCGTTAATCGCAGAATTAGTCAGTAGGCTTGCCATTATGAGCAGGAACAATGCGGCAGGTGTTGCTCGATGAGGCTGCGCCACAGCAACGCCTCGGGGCGCGGTTACCGCCGGGTGCGGGCCGGCAAGGGCTTTAGCTACCGGGACCTTGACGGCTCAACGCTGCCGCCGGGACCGGTGAGGGACCGGCTGGAAAGCATCGGCATCCCGCCGGCTTGGACCGACGTGTGGATTGCCCCGTTCGAGAACGGCCATATTCAGGCGACAGGCGTGGATGCGGTGGGGCGACGGCAGTACATCTACCACCCCGAATGGCGGGAGCGGAAAGACCGGCTGAAGTTTGACCGCGCGCTCCAGCTCGCGGAGTCCCTGCCGTCTGCGCGCCGGATGGTGACCATGGACCTGAGGAGCGAGGGCCTCACGCGGGAACGCGTTCTGGCCGGCGCGTTCCGGATGCTCGACTCCGGCTCGCTGCGCGTTGGCTCCGAGCGGTACACAAATGAGAACGGCAGCCATGGCCTAGCCACCCTGTTGTGCGCCCACGTGCAGGTCCGCAAGAACCGGCTGCGGCTCAGTTTTCCCGCCAAGAGCGGCAAGAACTGGGAATCGGAAATCGTTGACGACGACCTCGCGGCCCTGGTCCGTGTCCTGAAGCGGCGCGGGGGCAACGCCCGGCTGCTGGCGTACAAAAACGGCCGCAGCTGGCATCCCGTGACCAGCGCGGACATCAACAGCTACGTCAAGGAGCGGACGGGATCGGACTTCACCGCCAAGGACTTCCGAACTCTCCGCGGAACCATTGCAGCAGCGGTAAGCCTGGCCCGCAGCGGCCCGCAAAAAACCGTGTCGAAGAGGAAGCGTGCCATCAGCGTCGCCATGATAGAGGCCGCGGCGGTGCTGGGTAACACGCCGTCAATTGCACGCAAAAGCTATGTGGACCCCCGGCTGCTCGACCACTTCGCGGCCGGAGAAACCATCGACCCCAAACGGCTGGACTCCGCCGAATCGGAACTGCGGGCGCTCCTGTACCGCGAAGGCAAAGTGGTGGCCCTGCGGAAAAGCAGCTGAGCGGCAGCGCGACAATTAGAATTGGAAACTGCGCGCAGAAGGCGCAGCTCCGTACCAGAAGGGCTACCGGTGTCCACTACAGCTGAATCCGCTTCCCAGAGGCCACTCCGCGTCGCTATCGTCGGTGCCGGGCCTGCCGGTGTCTATGCAGCGGACATCCTGACCAAATCCAATGAGGTGAAGGGCGGGGATTTCGAGGTCAGCATCGACCTCTTCGAGGCCTACCCTGCGCCGTACGGACTGATCCGTTACGGCGTCGCCCCGGACCATCCCCGCATCAAGGGCATCGTCAACGCGCTGCATAAAGTCCTGGACCGCGGCGACATCCGCTTCCTCGGCAACGTCACCTATGGCCGGGACCTGACCCTGCACGATTTCCGGTCCTTCTACGACGCCGTGATTTTTTCCACCGGTGCCATCAAGGACGCCGACCTGGACATCCCCGGGATCGATCTCGAGGGGTCCTTTGGCGCCGCGGACTTCGTGTCCTGGTACGACGGCCACCCGGACGTGCCCCGTGACTGGCCACTTGATGCGAAGGAAGTTGCGGTGATCGGCAACGGCAACGTGGCCCTGGACGTGGCTCGGATGCTCGTGAAGCACGCCGACGAACTCCTGGTCACCGAGATACCGGACAACGTCTACCGGGGACTGAAGAATTCGCCGGTCACCGACGTCCACGTTTTTGGCCGCCGCGGCCCAGCCCAGGTCAAGTTCACGCCTTTGGAGCTGCGCGAACTCAGTCATGCCCGCGACGTGGACATCGTGCTCTACCCGGAGGATTTCGAGTTCGATGAAGCCTCGGACGAGGCCATCCGCAGCAACAACCAGATCAAGACCATGGTGAACACCCTCACCAACTGGCTCGTGGAGGAGCATGCCGAAGCGGAGCAGCCGTCTTCCCGCCGCCTTCACCTGCACTTCCTGCACAGCCCGGTTGAGATTTTCGACGACGGCGGGTCCGGCAAGGTTGCCGGCATCAAGTTTGAACGCATGCACCTGGACGGCACCGGGAACGTCAAGGGCACCGGTGATTTCATCGACTATCCAGTGCAGGCCGTGTACCGCGCCATTGGCTATCACGGATCCCCGTTGGATGAATTGGAGTACGACGCCAAGCGCGGCGTGATTCCCAACGAGGGCGGCCGTGTTTTGGATGCCGAAGGCAGGCCCGTCCCGGGCATCTATGCCACGGGCTGGATCAAGCGCGGGCCGGTCGGCCTGATCGGCCACACGAAGGGTGACGCCCTGGAAACGATCGGGTTCCTCCTCGAGGACAGGCTGACCCTGCCGCCCGCAAAGAATCCTGACCCGCAGGCGATCATCGAGCTGCTGGAGGAGCGCGGCATCGAGTACACCACGTGGGAGGGCTGGAACAAGCTCAACGCGCATGAAGCAGCACTCGGTGCGGCGTGGTCGGAATCCACGGCGGCGGACGGCGTCGTGCGTGAACGCATCAAAGTGGTGCCGCGCGAGGAAATGATCGCGATCTCCCGCCCGTGACAACGTCAAGCACAGCCCGAACGGACAGTTGAGGCCCCCGCAGCTGGGGCTACAACTGTCCGTTCGCGCTTAGGGCCCACCTTACGGTGGACGTGGTGCCCGGCAGGGGGCGGATTCTTGATGGAGGCACCCGAGGGGAAGTAATTCCTGATTCGCTCCACCCTGTTGGACTGGCGGGCCTAGCCCCCAGGATCCGTACAGGCCCCTGCAAGAAATCCGCCGCAAAATTTCATGAATATGACGCCCGGGTGGGGCCCCAGACAAGCGGCCCTCACCCGGGCTTTTGCATGTTTCCTACGCGATTGGGAACCCCCAATTTGGGTGGCGCCGCGGGCCAGCCGGCTGTCCCCCCAAGGTTTTCACGGGCCGTCCCACGCACGATGGCAAGCGTTACATCCCTCCTAGCGGCAGGTGCGCCATGAAACTCTCAGCCTGG
This sequence comes from Arthrobacter sp. D1-17, assembly GCF_054130535.1. NCBI lineage: Bacteria > Bacillati > Actinomycetota > Actinomycetes > Micrococcales > Micrococcaceae > Arthrobacter > Arthrobacter sp. D1-17. The sequence goes on from NZ_CP096382.1 coordinate 1,098,747, forward strand.
AAGTCAGACGGGGGCGCGGATCACAACAGATCCGGAGCCCCCACGGATCCACCATTGAACCGGCGGGAACGCCGCAACAAACGACGTAGCCGGCCGGTGTCCTTCCGGCTGATTGCGGCTGTAACGACCCTCGCGCTGCCGGCGGCAATGGGGCTTCCGGTGGTCGCTGCGAACGCCGTGCAGGCTCCGGAAGGAGCGGGCTTCAACGTCACCCCCTCAGATCTCTCATTCATCCTGCAGCAGATCAAGATCGCCGAGAAGCACGTGGCGGACACGACTTTTGAGACCGGCCCCTGCGGCGCGCTGAAGAACCAGCTCGCGAGCCCGATGCTATCGCTCGGGCTGCGCACCGTCGACGGAAGCTGCAACCACCTCGAGCCCGGACAGGACAACTACGGCGCCGCGGACCAGGTCTTCCCGCGCCTCGCCACCCCCACGTACAAAGCTGCCGAAAACGCGATGCGCGATCCATCGGTGGAGTCGACGTACGCCCAAAAGAAGGGCGACGTGTATGACTCGCAGCCGCGAGTCATCAGCAACCTGATCGCCGACCAGACCTCCACCAACCCGGCAGCAGTCTCAGCAGCCGGCAACCCCGTGCGGAGCCAGAACAATGAGGGTGTAGTCCCCTGCAAAACGGATCCCGATCCGCTGGCCGAGCCGCCCGTTGCCGCCGATCCGGCTGATTGCGTTCCGTCCTACAGCACCCTGTTCATCCCGAACATCACCACCGACGTCGGTCTCTCGCCGCCGTACAACTCCCTCTTCACCCTGTTCGGCCAGTTCTTCGACCACGGCATCGACCAGACGGTGAAGGGCGGCGGATCAGTCTATGTTCCGCTGAAGGCCGATGACCCGCTGATCGCGGGGCCGAACCATAAATTCGACGACGATCCGGCGACAACCACGGTTGAGGGGGTCGATAACCCCGCAACGCGTGACGTTGTGGAGGGCGATGACCTGCCCGTGCACATGCGCTTCATGGCCCTTACCCGCGGTTTGAACCAGCCGGGGGCAGACGGCATCCTGGGCGACGACCCTAAGACAGCTGACGTGGACGAAAGCAAGGATGACGTCCAGGACGCGCTTAACACCGATTCCCCCTGGGTGGACCAGAGCCAGACGTACGCCTCCCACCCCTCCCACCAGGTATTCCTGCGGGAGTATGTCAAGGACGCCACCGGAAAGCCGAGCGCCACCGGCAAGCTCCTGGGCGGCCCTGTAGGCCCCGGCGAAGATGGCATGGCCACATGGGCTGTGACCAAGCAGCAGGCCAAGGATGTCCTGGGAATCCGGCTGGAGGACAAGGACGCCCTGAACGTCCCGATGCTCAAGGTCGACCTGTACGGCAACTTTATCCCCGGGCCGGCTCGCGGCTTGCCAGTGTTCATGACCGCCAGCGGCGAGGTCGAGGCCAATCCGGCTGACAACGGCGGGACGGGAACCCTTGTTCCCTCCGACGTGCGGTACTTCAACACCCCGTTCCTGACGGACATCGCGCATAACGCCGATCCGTCACCGAAGGACCTCGATCACAACCCGGCCACAGCCCCCGTGGCCCCTACCAAGGACACCGACACCACTGCCTCTGCCGATTTCGCGAAGCAGCCACGGGGAACCTACGACGACGAGATGCTGAATGCGCACTTCATCGCCGGTGACGGCCGCGTCAACGAAAACATCGGCCTCACCGCCATCCACCAGGTGTTCCACTCAGAGCACGACCGCCTGGTTGACGACATCAACGCCACGCTGGCCAAGCCGGAAAATGAGTCCTTGCTGGCAGAGTACAAGGCCGTCGGCGACGCTACCTTCGACTTCGGCGAACGCCTCTTCCAAGCAGCCCGTTTCATCACGGAGATGGAGTACCAGCACCTGGTCTTCGAAGAGTTTGCCCGCAAGATCCAGCCGCTGATCAACCCCTTCCAGCCGTTCGCCTTCACCCAGACGGACATCAACCCCGCAGTTAAGGCTGAATTTGCGCATGCCGTGTACCGGTTCGGCCACTCGATGCTTACCGAGACGATCTCGCGGCGGAACGAGGACAAGCCCGGAACGGACACGATTCACGGAACGTCCGATGATATCCGCGGTTCCCAGAACGACATTTCCCTGCTTGAGGGCTTCCTCAACCCGCCGGCCTACACCGACGGCGGCGATGCCGGAGCTCTGACTTCAAAAGAGGCAGCCGGCAGCATCGTGATGGGCATGTCTGACCAGGTAGGCAATGAGCTGGACGAGTTCGTCACGGACACGCTTCGGAACAACCTGCTGGGACTTCCCCTGGACCTTGCCGCGATCAACATGACGCGGGCCAGGTCTGAAGGCGTGCCAACGCTGAATAATTTCCGGAAGGAACTGCACGCCAAGACCAACGACGGCCAGCTCAAGCCGTACGTCAACTGGATTGACTTCGGGGAAAACCTCAAGCACCCGGAATCCCTGATCAACTTTGTTGCCGCCTACGGCAAGCACCCCACGATCCTCACGGACGCCGGAGCGGACAACGCTGTGGGCACGGCGGACGACAAGCCAGCGTCGCTGAAGTCACGCCGGGACGCAGCACGTGCCATCGTCAACCCGGACACCGCGGCAGGGGATGTTGCTCCGGCAGACGCTGCTGCCTTCATGAACAGCGTCGGCGAGACCTGGTCGGACAAAGAGGGGCACTCGCAGACCGGACTGGACGACGTGGAGCTGTGGATGGGCGGGCTCGCGGAACGCACCAACATGTTCGGCGGCCTGCTGGGCAGCACCTTCAACTTCGTCTTCGAACAGCAGCTGACGGAGCTCCAGAACGGCGACCGGTTCTACTACCTGGCACGCACGCCCGGCATGAACCTTCGTGCACAGCTCGAAGGCAACTCCTTCGCCGAGCTCGTGATGCGCAACACCAACGCCCAGGCGCTTAAGGCGGACGCCTTCGCGACTGCCGACTGCAAGTTCGAACTGAAGAACCTGGCCGGCACGCGTGACGGCTTCAACAGCTTCGGCAACACAGTCGCCGACGACACGGCCTCGGACTGCAACGAGAGCAAGGTCCTGATCCGCATGCCCGACGGCACCATCAAGTACCGGATGACCAACACGGTTGACCCCTCGGGCATCAATGGCCAAAGCGTCTTCAACGGTACCTTCAATGCTGACCGCGCCTACGGCGGCAACGACAACGACACCTTCTGGGGCGGCGAAGGAAACGACGTCTTCGAGGGCGGCGACGGAGCCGACGTCGCACTGGGCGGCGAAGGCGATGACATCATCACCGATATCGCCGGTGACGACGTGCACAAGGGCGGACCCGGCAACGACGCGATCGACGCCGGACCCGGACTCGACATCATCATGGGCGGCGACGGCAGCGACTTTACCAACGGCGGAGCCAACTTCAACGAAACGTTCCTGGGTGAAGGCAACGACTTCGCCATCGCCGGACAGGGTGAAGATGTTGTCTTCGGCGACGGCGGCGACGACTGGCAGGAAGGCGGTGACGAGCCGGACCTCATGATCGGTGACTCCAGCAACCTCTTCTTCCTGGACGACTCGCAGAAGCCGGGCCACGACATCCTCATCGGCCAGGGCGGCGACGATGACTACGACATGGAGGGCGGCGACGACATCGGCCTTGCAGGTCCGGGCATCGAAAAGATCGCCGGCGCGTCGGGCTACGACTGGGAGATCGGCCTGCACGATCCGCAGCCGCAGGACGCCGACCTCGATCTGCCCATCCTGCCGCTGGACATCCTCGCCGTTGGCGTCCGCGACAGGTACAACGAAGTCGAGGCACTCTCCGGGGGCCCGCTCAACGACAAGCTCCGCGGCGATGACATCATCCCGAGCCAGCGCGGCGGCGGCGGCTTCATCGGCTGCAACGTCTTGGATGTGCACGGCGTCAACCGTATTGCCGGGCTCAACGAGTTGGTCCCGGATACAGCACGGACCACACCGATCGCGGACGTGATCGCAGCTTCGGCATCGAAGGACTGCCCGATTCTGGACAAGTCCGAGAACGCCATGGCCTGGGGAGCAGGCAACATCCTCCTCGGCGGCGGCGGCAGTGACATCCTGGAAGGACGCGGCGGCAACGACATCATCGATGGTGACCGTTATCTCAGTGTCCGGCTCAGCGTCCGTAACGACACCGGCGCAGAGATCGGCAGCGCCAGCGGAATGAATGTCCAGTACCTCAAGAACGAGGCCGGAGCCCTGACAGGCGCGACCCTCCAGGCGGATGTTTTCGCCGGCAAGGTCAATCCAGGCAACATCGTGGTGGTGAGGGAGATCCTCACAGCCAGTGGCGCCGGCGACAAGGCCGTTTTCTCCGACATCGAGGCCAACTACACCGTTACCGAAAGCAACGGCGTGACCACGGTGACGCACAACAACGCGGGTCCCGACGGAACCGACACCCTTCGGAACATTGAAACCCTGGTCTTCGCGGACTCCGTGGCACCGAGTGCACCCACCGGTGTTAGGGCAACTGCCGGGAATGCTTCGGCAACGGTGAACTTCAGTGCTGCCGAAACCGGCGGCATCACGGAGGGCTTCACCATCCGGGTACTGAACGCGGATGGGACACCCACCGGTGGGACAGCACAGGCAGAGGGGGATGCCACCAGCGTGGTCATCACCGGCCTGCCCAACGGCACCGCGGTTAAGTTCGAGGTCAAGGCCACGAACGTGCACGGCGAGAGCACGGCAGTAGTCACCAATACGGTCACCCCAGCAGTGCCGGTGCTGGTGACCGCCGTCCCGACCATAACGGGAACGCCTGTCGTAGGCGCCGTCCTGCAGGCCAATACCGGTATCTGGGGACCTGCTCCGGTGACGCTGACGTACCAGTGGTTGGCCGATGGCGTCGCGATCAGCGGAGCCACGGCATCGAGCTACACCCTGAAGGCGGGTGATGCGGGCAAGGCCGTGACCGTCCGGGTAACCGGCACCAAAACCGGCTATGTAACGGCCTCCCAGACATCGGCGGCAGTTACGCCAGCCAACGTTGTGGGCCTCTTGACCGCGCTGCACGACTTCAACAGTGACGGCAACGCCGATCTGCTGGCCAGGGATTCGAGCGGTGTGCTCTGGACCTACATCGGCGATGCATCGGGCGCCTTCCCGGCCCGCATCAGGGCCGGCGGCGGCTGGAACATCATGAACGCCATCAGCGCCGCAGGCGACATGAACGGTGACGGCAGGGCTGACCTGCTGGCCCGGGATACGAGTGGCGTCCTGTGGTCCTACCTGGGCGACGGTTCCGGTACATTCCCGACCCGCACCAGGGTCGGCGGCGGCTGGAACATCATAAACGCCATCACCGCCTCAGGTGACGTGAACGGTGACGGCAGGGCTGACCTGCTGGCCCGGGACACCAGTGGCGTGTTGTGGTCCTACCTGGGCAACGGTTCCGGCACGTTCCCGACACGGGTCCGTGTCGGCGCAGGTTGGGGCGTCATGAACGCCATCAGTGCCATTCGGGACGTGAACGGTGACGGCCGGAACGACCTGCTGGCCAGGGATACGAGCGGTGTGTTGTGGTCCTACCTGGGCAATGGTTCCGGGACGTTCCCGACACGGGTCCGTGTGGGCGCCGGTTGGGGCGTCATGAACGTCATCAGCGGAACCGGCGACGTGAACGGTGACGGAAGAGCCGACCTGGTGGCCAGGGATTCCAGTGGTGTGCTGTGGTCCTACCTGGGCAACGGCACTGGCGTCTTCCCGACCCGGAGTTCGGCCGGCGGGGGATGGAACACCATGACCGCCATCAGCTAGCCGCTGAGGAACTGCTGCCCGGCTCCCATCCTGGACCTGGGCGGCGGTTCCGGCATCAGCTTCCCGGCTGGTGCCCCCGGACACCACGCCCGGGCCTTCACAACACCGCGCAGCCGCAGCGCGGAGGAGGCCCGGGCGTGGTTTTGGGTTCGAAACAACCCTCGCTGTCTCACCATGCGGGACAAATGTAGGCGTCCACTGCATGGACACTATTATTGCTAGGTCTGTTTCCCACCCAACCAGGATTGTGGACCTCCTATGAACCTTTTCCGGACCAAATCCATCGAGCAGTCAATAGCTGACGCCGATGAGCCCGGACGCCAGCTAAAGCGCTCCCTGAGCACCTGGGACCTGATGATCATGGGCGTCGCCGTTGCAGTTGGCGCCGGCATCTTCTCTGTGGGCGCCAAGGCCGCAGCCAATTTTGCCGGCCCTGCCGTCACGGTCTCCTTCGTGGTGGCCGCGATCACCTGCGCCCTCGCCATCATGTGCTACGCAGAATTTGCGACGGCAATCCCCGTGGCCGGTTCCGCATATGTCTTCACCTACGCCACCATGGGTGAAGTTCTGGCCTGGATTATCGGCTGGAACCTCATCCTGGAGCTCTTCACGGCCGCCGCCGTTATTGCCAAGTACTGGGGCATCTATCTCAGTAAGGTCTTCGCGCTCATGGGCATGGAGATTCCGCCTGCCATTTCACTCGGCGGCGTCGACCTGTACTGGGGGGCGTTCCTTATCGTTGCGGTCTTCACCGTATTGCTCGTGCTGGGAACGAAGCTCTCCGCACGCGTGGGCAACATCTTCACGCTGATCAAGATCGGCGTGGTCATTTTCGTGATTGTTGTCGGCTTTACGTACCTGAAGGTTGCCAACTACGCGCCGTTCGTTCCCGCCTCCGAACCCACAGCAGGTGCCGGCGCCGCGGATGTGATGAAGCAGTCGTTCTTCGGCTTCCTCACCGGTGCCGCTCCGGCCCAGTACGGAACGCTCGGCATCTTCGCCGGCGCAGCCCTGGTGTTCTTCGCGTTCATTGGTTTCGATGTCGTGGCGACCTCGGCTGAGGAGGTCAAGAACCCGCAGAAGACCCTTCCCCGAGGCATCTTCGGCGGCCTGGCCCTCGTCACCCTGCTGTACATTCTGGTGTCCCTGGCCCTTACCGGCATGGTCTCCTACAAGCAGCTTGCCGAGGTCGAGAACCCGACGCTCACCACGGCCTTCGAGGCCGTGGGAAACACCGACGCGGCAAAGATCATTGCCTTCGGTTCGCTGATTGGCCTGACAACCGTGATCATGGTGCTGCTGATGGGTCTCTCCCGCGTGGTGCTGGCGATGAGCCGCGACGGTCTCCTGCCGCGCTCTCTGTCCAAGACCAGCGAAAAGCGTGCGACCCCAGCCCGCCTGCAGATCATCTGCGGCGCCGCCGTAGCACTGGTCGCTGGTCTGACCAACGTGGACCTGCTCGAAGAAATGATCAACATCGGAACCCTCTCCGCGTTTGTCATGGTCAGCCTGGGAATCCTGGTGCTGCGGAAGAAGCGTCCGGACCTGAAGCCGGCCTTCCGCGTGCCCTTCGGCAAGGTGCTCCCGGTCGTCTCCGCACTGCTGTGCCTGTACCTCATGACAAACCTGGCAGTGGAAACCTGGATCTTCTTCGGAATCTGGCTCGCCGTGGGCATGGCCATCTACGTCGCCTACGGGCAGCGACACTCCCGCCTCAACGAGAAATTTGCCGACGCTAAAGCAGCCGTGGACGGCCGGACCCGGACGGCCGACGCCGACCGCGACGACGACGATCAGAACCTCCTGACGAAGGTCTGACCAACTGCAGCGTCACTCTAACGTCGTGACGCAAGCCGCCGTCACACACCACGCATTATTCAAACGCCGCCCTGCCGGTGCCGTCCTCATGCGGTGCCGGTGGGGCGGCGTTGGCGGTTTCAAGGGCGGCGCGGCTGACCCAGTCGATCACCGGTCGGAGCTGTTCCCACAGTACGGCGATGTGACTCCCGGCCTCCAGAGAGTCCAGCCAGTCCGGTTCGCCGAGAAGAAGGCTGGCGGACAGTGATTTGTGTTTCAGGAGTTCCGCGCGGGGATGGTCCTCCGGAAAGCCTCGCGGAACCGTTTTTAGCTTGTCGCCGTCGATAGCGAATCCTGCTGCCGCTATGGGCATCCACGATGCGCTGCAGCTGCTTCCCGGCTGAGGCGGAAAATTCTGCCTGGTCCGAACTGGGACTCCAGCTGTGCAAGCACACTCTCATCTGCGGCCGCGGCGTGGCGCAGAACTGTCGGACGCAGGAAACCCCGCTGCGGTTGTGCTGCAGCGGGGTTTCCGTGTCTTTGGACGTGTTGTTGGAGGAGTCCGTGGACGTGTCCTCAGGTTGGGTGGTTAGCCGATTTTGTTGGCTGCTTCTGCCTCGGAGAGGGTGGCTGCGCCGAGGTTGGCGCGGAGTTTGGCTCCGAGGTCGGCGTCGACGTTGGTCCAGTACTGGATGGCGCGTTCCTTGATGCCGGGGCTCTTCACGCCGCCCACGGCGCCGGTGATGGTTTCGAGCAGTCGGGCCTTGGCGGCGTCGTCATAGACTTCGCGGTAGAGCGTGCCGGCCTGGACGAAGTCGCCGTCCTCGGCGTGCAGGGAGTGCGCGGCGAGGGTCAGCTCGCCGTCGTTCTCCCACCCGCCGGCGGGGTTCTGCGGCTCCACGGCGGCCGGTCCGCCCATTGTGTTAGGTGCGTAGACCGGCACGGAGGGGGCGTTGAACAGGTAGCGTCCCGCGCCGTCCTGGCTGTAGTTGTTGACCTGGCTCTTGGGCTGGTTCACCGGGATCTGGGCGTGGTTGGTTCCCACCCGGTAGCGGTGCGCGTCGGCGTAGGAGAAGATGCGGGCCTGCAGCATCTTGTCCGGGGACGCGGCGATGCCGGGCACGAAGTTCGACGGCGCGAAGGTGGCCTGTTCGATCTGCGCGAAGTAGTTCTCCGGGTTCCGGTTCAGTTCCATGGTGCCGACCTTGATCAGCGGGTAGTCCGCGTGCGGCCAGACCTTGGTCAGGTCAAAGGGGTTGAAGCGGTAGGTTTTGGCGTCCTCGTAGGGCATGACCTGCACGTGCAGGTCCCAGGAGGGCAGGTTGCCGGCTTCGATGTTTTCGTGCAGGTCCCGGATGTAGTAGTCCGCGTCCGAACCGGCGAGGGCCTCGGCCTGTTCGGACGTCATGTTCTTCACGCCCTGGTTGGACTTGAAGTGGTACTTCACCCAGAACCGTTCGCCTTCGGCGTTGATCCACTGGTAGGTGTGCGAGCCGTAGCCCTGCATTTCGCGCCAGGACGCGGGCAGGCCGCGGTCACCCATCAGCCAGGTGACCTGGTGCGCGGACTCGGGGGAGAGGGTCCAGAAGTCCCACTGCATGTCAGCGTCACGCAGGTGCGTGCCCGGCAGGCGCTTCTGGGAGTGGATGAAGTCCGGGAACTTGATGCCGTCGCGGATGAAGAACACCGGGGTGTTGTTGCCCACCAGGTCGTAGTTGCCCTCGGAGGTGTAGAACTTCACGGCGAAACCGCGCGGGTCACGCCAGGTGTCGGGGGAGCCGTTCTCACCGGCAACGGAGGAGAAACGGATCAGCATCTCGGTCTCGACGCCGGGCTGCAGGAACGCGGCCTTGGTGTACTTGGAGATGTCCTCGGTGGTCTTGAACGTACCGAACGCGCCGCCGCCCTTGGCGTGCACCACACGCTCCGGAACGCGCTCACGGTTGAACTGCGCGAGCTTCTCCACCAGGTAGTGGTCCGTGAGAATGATGGCGCCGTCGGCGCCGACGGACTTCGAGTGGGCATCGGACGTGACCGGGGCACCTGACTGGGTGGTGGACACGGCAGGCGCAGAGATGTTCAAGGTCATCTTTCTCCTCATTGTTGGTTTTTCGACAGTGTCAGTTTTCGACGTCTGCCGAGGTCTGGTCAGTTACGTTTTGCAGGAAGTTTTTGGGCCCGCTGGCATTCTGTGCAGATCCCCTGATACATGACATCCGCGATCTGGATGGTCATGGGCTTGGAATCCTCGCTCCAGTGCGGGGTCAGGCAGGGAGCATGGCCGACGGCACAGTCAACGTCCTCCACGCGTCCGCAGCTGATGCAGATCGCGTGATGGTGGTTATCGCCCACACGGGTTTCGTACAGGGCGGGGGAGTGCGGTGGTTCAAAGCGCCGCAGCATCTGTAGGTCTGTCAGGTCGCCGAGCACCACGTAGACGGACTGCGCCGTCAGTTCCGGCAGTTCTTCACGGGCCGCAGCCAGGATGTTCTCCGCCGGGGAGTGCGGGTGGTGTTCGACGGCGGACAGCACCGCCAGCCGCTGCTTGGTCACCCGGCGGCCGTGGGCACGCAGGGCAGCGGCCCATGCTTCGTGGCTTTCCGGGTGATCCATCATGAGTCCATTGAAGCACTTATTTTGACTAGATCACAATAAGGGTGAGCTAACTTCCCGGCGCGGCTAGAGTTGCCGGGTGGGCAAACTTTTGGCTGATATCACTCCGCTGCGCGAAAGCCCCGAATTCCGCCGGCTGTGGGTGGGATCCTCGGTCGCCAGTGTGGGAAGCCAGCTCACCCTCGTTGCCGTCAGCCTGGAGGTGTACCGGGTCACTTCGGACAGCCTCTACGTTGGCCTGCTCAGCATCTTCGCACTCATTCCGCTGGTGGCGGGCGGGCTGCTGGGAGGCGCCATCGCCGACGCCCACGACCGGCGCAAGGTAGCCCTGATCTCGTCACTGGTGATGTGGGCAGCCGTGGCCGGACTGGCAGTGCAGGCCTGGCTGGAGGTGGGAAACGTTTGGCTGCTCTATGGGCTGGTGGCTGTGCAAAGCGGCGCCCAGGCGATCAACCAGCCTGCCCGCAGCGCAATCATCCCCATGCTGGTCCGCAAGGAACTCCTGCCTGCTGCCAACGCCCTCAGCATGGTGACCTTCGGCCTGGCCATGACCGCGGGCCCGCTGCTCGCCGGTGTGCTGGTGGCATCCGTTGGCTTTGGCTGGACGTACACGATCGACGTGGTGAGTTTCGCGTTCGCTTTCTGGGCGCTCCTCAGGCTCCCGCCCATGCCGCCTGCTGGGAAGGTGGGAAGGGCCGGGCTCCGCTCCGTCGTCGAGGGCTTCACATTCCTGGGCACGCGGCCCAACGTGCGGATGACCTTCATCATCGACCTGGTCGCCATGATCCTGGCCCAGCCGCGGGCGCTGATGCCTGCCGTTGCGGCGCTCATGATCGGCGGCGGTGAAACCACGGTGGGCATACTGCTCGCGTCCACCGCCATCGGTGCATTCCTCGCCGGACTCTTTTCCGGCCCCCTGGGCTCGGTGCGGAGGCAGGGCAGCGCCGTGGTGTGGGCGGTCATGGGCTGGGGCGCGTCCATCGGCGGGTTCGGCCTGGTGGTGGTGCTGGCCGGGCGGTCCGAAAGCGAGGGGGCAACCCTGTGGCTGCTGCCCGCCGCGCTGTGCTGCGCCCTGGCGGGGATCGCCGACTCCGTAAGTGCAGTCTTCCGCACCACCATCCTGCAGGCCGCGACGCCCGACCATATGCGCGGGAGGCTCCAAGGGGTCTTCATTGTTGTGGTCGCCGGAGGGCCGAGAATCGGGGACATGCTGGCCGGCGGCGGCACTAAAATCCTAAGTGAAGGCTGGGTCCTGCTGATCGGCGGAATCCTGTGCATTGTGGTCGCCTGGGCGGTGGCACAGCGGCAATCCGGCTTCCTGCAGTACGACGCCCGGCACCCGGTTCCCTGACTCCGGCAACAGGTTTCAGGTCCCGGCCAACTCTGCACGTGGAACATTTTTCACTGCGGATCTCGTTGTAGTGAATGCGGTATCAATGTGGGCCCGCCGGCGGAGAATTCAAGTGCAGGAAGGAAGGGAATCGGAGTGCACAAGCATTACAACGGACTTAAGACGGCGGCGTTGTTTGGAGTGCTGTGGGCGGTGCTTCTCGGCCTTGGCGCGCTGATCGGGACGAGCATGCGCAGTTCGGCGCCCATCTGGCTTATGGCACTCGTAGGCGTGGGAACCACTGCCTACGGATACTGGAACAGCGACAAGATCGCACTGCGCTCGATGCAGGCGTATCCGGTATCCGAGCTGGAGGCGCCGCAGCTGTACCAGATGGTCCGGGAGCTCTCGGTCCGCGCGAACCAGCCCATGCCCAGGATTTTCGTTTCGCCCACCATGACGCCGAATGCCTTCGCAACCGGCCGCAACCCGAAAAACGCGGCCGTCTGCTGCACGGAAGGGATCCTGCAACTTCTCAATCCGCGCGAACTGCGCGGCGTTCTGGGCCATGAGCTCATGCACGTCTACAACCGCGACATCCTGACGTCGTCCGTGGCTGCCGCCGTGGCCGGCGTCATCACCTCGGTGGGTCAAATGCTGCTGTTCTTCGGCGGCGGCGACCGCAGGAACTCGAACCCGCTCGCGCTCATTGCCATGGCACTGCTCGCTCCGCTGGCGGCCTCCCTCATCCAGGTGGCCATCTCGCGGACCAGGGAGTACGACGCCGACGAGGACGGCTCGAAGCTGACCGGAGACCCGCTGGCGCTCGCCTCGGCGCTGCGAAAAATCCATCGAGGGGTCCAAGTGGCACCGCTACCGCAGGACCAGCGGCTGGTCAACACCTCACACCTGATGATCGCCAATCCATTCCGTGGCGGGACGATGACCAAGCTCTTCGCAACCCACCCGCCCATGCCGGACCGCATTGCCCGGCTGGAGCGGATGGCGGCCCGGCCGCTTCGCTGACGGCCGCCGTCGTACTCCCTGGCCCGCCGCCCCAGCACGTCACCCCGGTCGCTCCGACGCTGCACGCCAGCTTTTGCAGATTAGCTGCGGAAGTTGACGAACTGCAGGTCGGCCTCGTCGAAGTCCTTCAACAGGGCCATCGTAGCCTGAAGGTCATCGCGGGACTTGGAAGTCACGCGGAGCTCGTCACCCTGGATCTGGGACTTGACGGACTTGGGGGCTTCGTCGCGGATCAGCTTGTTGATCTTCTTGGCGAGGTCCTGCGCAATGCCCTCCTTGATGGAGCATTCCAGGCGGAACTCCTTACCCGACGGATACGGCTCGCCCTGCTCAAGGGACTTCAGCGAGATGCCGCGCTTGATGAGCTTGGACTGGAAAACGTCCAGCACGGCCAGCACGCGGTCCTCCGAGTTTGCCTTCAGCAGGATCTTGTCCCCGCTGAAGTCAATCTCCGCCCCAACGCCCTTGAAGTCGTAGCGCTGGGCGATCTCCTTCTGGGACTGGTGCAGTGCGTTCGCCACTTCCTGCTTGTCTACTTTGCTTACGACGTCGAATGTGGACTCGCCTGCCATGACTCTCCTTTTGCTCGTGCTTGCTTCGCCGGTGCGGGGCGTTGATATCTGCATTCCAGCGTAGTACGGATAGGCGGGTTGTGACGGTGCACCTCCTTTCACAGTTCACTCACAGCGGAGGCACGGCGGGAACGAAGACAAGCCGCGCAAAGTTGTAGAAGTCGGAAAAGCAGGCCCGGAAGGAACGCAATGACCCACAAGGCAGTCCGCTCTGTCAGCCGATCAACCGCAACCGCTGCCGGCGCGATCGGCGCCGCGGCCTCCTCAGTCACAGCCGCTGCAGCTACTTCAGTCACGGCCGCTGCGGTGGCCGCATCGATCATCCTCAGCCCGGCGGCTGACGCTTCCTCCAGGCTGGACGGTGTCCACGCCGACCTCCAGCGCGCCGTGGAGCTCAACCAAATCACCGAGGAGCAGGCTCTGCGCTTCGAGGAGAAACTTGCCGGGCGCATCCTCGGTGAAGCCTGATTTTCAGCGGATTTCCGGGCCTTTCTGCCTCGATTCGATTCTTCGGCAGAAGTTCTGTAAAGTTGTCTTGCCCGCGGTTGCTGGAAGCAATGACCCGGGTAACTTCTTTGAAGTTCGGCAGATTACCCGAGCGGCCAAAGGGGGCTGACTGTAAATCAGCTGGCAACGCCTACGGGGGTTCGAATCCCTCATCTGCCACCCACGGGAAAACCCGTCTGACCTGCGAAACGTAGGGAGGGCGGGTTTTTTCATGCCCTCGATCAGGAGGATGACGCCCGAATGGTATTCGACGGCGGGGTCGAGGAGGAAGCCGGTCCCCGTGCTGGTCTCCGCCGACGGGTCGGTGAGCACCGGGATCTATCCGGGCTCGGCATTCAAGAGCGGGTTCACCTGCTGGAGCTGCCGACGCGCCAGGACGCGATCGGGTGGGCCAGGAAGATTACGGTTGCCTGCCGGTGCCCCAGGAGCTCCGCGAGTTCATGCACGACTCGGAGAGCTGGTTGTGCCGGATTCCGGGCAGAACCGTGGCGTTCTGTGATCGTTCGCGGTTGTTCTACACTCGGAAATGGACCTACCGGGCCTGCCGCCCGATATGCCCTAAGTGGTTCACCGCACCAGCCCCGAAGGGAGGAACGCCCTCATGCGCCGCAATCGTGTTATCGCCGGAACGTCCGCATTTCTCTTAGGCGTGGCTATCCTTTCGGGCGTGGCCCTCTCTATCGGCGGTGGGAACACTGCCGGGGGAGAGTCGCAAGCCACAACGACTGTCGCAGCGAGTTCGCCACAATCCCCCAACAGGACGCCTGCGCGTGACGTTCGGATCGCTGCTGTCGGTGACATGAACGGCGTCAGGAACGTTGATCCTGACAGCCCGTCCGGCCGAAACGGTGCGGCAATCACCCGGCTCGTGCGGAACAACCAGATTGACGCGTTCCTGGGGCTCGGGGACTTCCAGTATGACGTTGCGTACTGCGCTGACTACGTGAAGTACTGGACGCCGCTGTGGGGTGGCACGAAGCCCAAGTTGTACTGGGTGTCCGCGCCCAACCACGACTGGAAACCCGGCCGGAACGAAGACCTCGACAACTTTATGAATGGCCAATGCCCGGGGTCTCGGGCGAAGGCTGCGATCAACCAGCAGCGTGGATTCATCGGGAACGGGAAACCGTACTCGAAGGACTTCGGAAACTGGCACTTCGCATTCCTGTCATCGGCGCATTGGCGGTACAACCCTGAGGAGGCTCGGGCGTTGACGACGTGGCTGGACGACGACCTGGCTGCTGCCAAGGCGGCAGGTAAACACCTGGCCGTCGTGCACCACGAACCGTACTTCACCTCGAACACGAAAGAACATAAGCGGGCCCGTGACCACAAGCCGTGGATCGACGTGATGTGGAAGCACCGGGTCCGTCTGACCCTGTCAGGGTCACAACACAACTACGAACGCTCATGTCCGGTGAACAACGCTGACCAGTGCGTCAGTGACGGGATGACAGCGTTCCAGGTTTCCACAGGAGGTATCGGTCTCCGCTCCTTCACCAGCAGCCCGGAGTACATCGTGAAGCGGTTCAGCGACACCCACGGGTTCCTTCGGATGACACTACGAGACAACGGGTCCTTCGACTGGGAGTTTGTTCCAACGTCGGGGTCGGGCACGGACGCAGGTACGCGTTCCGCACCCTAGCCAAGAACCACCAGGCCCAGGCAGTGGAAACACCAGTTGGGCCGGTTTTCATCTTCCCTTCGATTTCCCCTCACTGAGTTCTGCGTCAGGGATCGCTACTGACATCCGCTATACCCGGCGATAACCTTGAAGTGTAAGTCCCGAACGCGGCGGGTCTCCGTCAGCTGCCGGTCGCTTTCAGCCCCAGCGGCACTTCCGAGGCAGGACCACCGAGGTGAAAAGAACCAGAGGCCGCGCCAAGGTCAGCATCCTCACTGCAGCTGGGCTGGCGGCAGCCCTCGTTGCCGGTTGTACGCCGAACGCCGGGCAGGGAGTTGCCCCGGCCAATGTACCGGACGTCTACGACATCACGGTATGGATCACGGACACACTTCCCGACAGGGTCGAAAGGATGCAGGCGATCGCCGGAGAGTTCACCGCTGAAACCGGCCTAAAAGCGGAACTGATCAGGGTTCCGGAACATGAGTTTAACCAGACCTTGACCTCCTCGGCAGCGGCCGGCAACCTCCCCGACGTCATTGGCGCGATTTCACTGGGAAATGTCCGCACCCTCGCAGCCAGCAAATATGTCAACCCAGAAGCCAATGCCGCGGTGATCAAAAACCTCGGGGAAGAGACATGGTCGCGACGCTCCCTCGAGCTGACCCGCGACCGCGGACGCCAGTTGGCTGTGCCTGCCGCCTCCTGGCAGCAGGTCCTGTACTACCGCAAAGACCTGTTCGCGCAGGCCGGCCTGGCTGCCCCCACGACGTATGGCCATATCCTGGCGGCCGCAAAGAAGCTGCACACGCCCCACCTCGCGGGCTTCGTTGCGGCCAATAAGGCGGGCCAGCCCTTCACCCAGCAGTCATTTGAGCACATCGCTCAAGGCAACAGGTGTGAATTGGTCAACGCGCAGGGCATCATCACCTTTGACAGTCCGCAGTGCGTGGGTGCGCTCGGCTTCTACAGCAACCTGCTCACGAACTACTCCGTTCCTGGTATCCAGGACATCAGCAGCGTCCGGAGTGCCTACTTTGCCGGCAGGGCAGCAATGGCCATCTGGCCCACTTTCATGCTGGATGACCTGGCAGGGCTGCGGAGCGACGCCAGGCCCAGTTGTTTGGAATGCAAGCTTGATTCCGGGTTCCTGGTCAGGAACACGGGAGTAGTGGCGGGTATCCAGGGCCACGGCGGCGCCCCGCCGGCCCATTTTGGCGAGATCAGTTCCTGGACTGTCACCAACGACTCTGACGTTGAACAGGCGCGGCAATTCGTGGAATATCTCCTGAGTGACGGCTACTCAAAGTGGCTGTCCGCTGCTCCGGATGAACGGATCCCGGTTCGTTCAGGCACAGCGGCCCAGCCCTCAGAATATGCCGATACCTGGCGCGCCATGCCTGTAGGCGTCGGCAAGAGGGAACCTCTGGGCAGGTTCTACTCGGCTGAAGTTCTCTCCACCCTGCTCGAAGGCGTCAACGACCTCAGCCACTGGGGCATTCTCCAGGGTAGGGGCGATCTGGCCGGTGCTGCGATGACTGAACTGCCGATCGCCGAAGCCGTCGGTGAGGTCACTGCCGGCACGGCCGATCCCAGCACAGCAGCCAGCAAGGCTGCGAGCACCCTCCGCTCCATCCTGCGCTCCCTGAACTGATAGACAACGGGTTGGGCCCGGCCATCTCGGTCGCTGTCCCGAATCCTCCTCGTACCTCCCCGAATACGTCACTGAATAGTCGTCTATGACGTTTTTTCCGTGATGGAACGTTGCATCCTGAAGTTTCAGGGCTGCATTCTTTAGCAGAATAGAAGGATGCGCGCAGCGCTGCCATCACGGCGTTTGATTTGCGTAAAAAGACGCATTAGACACTCTTTCCAAACAGGGGAAATAGGACCATGATCTGTTCTAAGCCTGTCCGCGAATTAGCAAGGTCTTAGGTTGAGGAGGCGGAACGTAACCTTCTGGTCCATTGCCCGGTGAGTCCCCCCGGGAAACCTGCTTCGCGTCCAACCGGCGGCACCTTCGGTCCGCCTGTGGCCCGCGTGTTTTTTGGCAGTGCTGCTCTTTGAATTTTCCCCAATGACGTGGGTCACCGGCAGCGCTGATAGCAGAATAATTTAACGCGAAAGGCAATACTGATGTTCCAGCCAAAAAGACTATCGGCCCTTGGTTCCGCATTTACGCTGCTGGTGGCGATATCCACGGTGGCATCATGCGCAGCGCCAAATGCTGGTCAGACGCCGACCACGGCGGCCACCTCGGCCGCAACGGGAGCAGCTTCGCCTACGGAAACGTCAACAGCAACGGGCACGGCGTCGCCGACGGAAACAGCTGCCGAGACCCCCAACGCATCAGAGCTGTGCGGTCCCGGCTCGGCCATAAATTTCGACGCAGGAGCCTTCCCGGAATCTCCCTCCATAGACAATAAATGGTTCTCACTGAAGCCGGGGACCGTGTACACGACCACCGGCAAGGTCGTCAACGCAGAAGGCACCACCGAGCGGACTGTCACACACACGGTGACCGGACTGACCAAAGTCATCGATGGTGTGAAGACTCTGGTGATGTGGGACCGGGATTACGCCGATGGGTCCTTGGTCGAATCCGAACTGGCGTTCTTCGCGCAGGACAACGCCGGTACTGTCTGGCTCTTCGGTGAGTATCCGGAAGAATTCGAAAACGACAAGTTCATCGGCGCACCCAACACTTTCATTCACAGCATTGACGAGAGCCAGGCCGGCATCGCCATGCAGGGCGAGCCAAAGACTGGTACTCCTGCCTATGTCCAAGCACACGCACCATCTGTGGACTTCCTCGACTGCGGCGAGGTCTTCAAGCAGGATGAGCGCGTGTGCGTGCCAACCGGCTGCTATGAGAACGTGCTGGTGATCGATGAGCACAATCCGCTCGAACCCGCGGTGGGCCACCAGCGCAAGTTTTATTCGGCCGGGACGGGACTCGTGAAAGTAACAGCGGAGGGTGGCACCGACCAGGAAACCCTGGATCTCGTCAAGATAGAGCAGCTTACCGATGCCAAGCTGGCAGAGGTCCATAAGGAAGCACTCAAGCTGGACGAGCATGGCTACACGGTCAGCAAGGAAGTCTATGCCAAGACACCCCGGGCGGAAGTCACTACGAAGACCGTAGGTTAGGTGGTAACTGACGGGCCAACCGGGGTTTTCAGGAGCGGCGCTGCCCAAGGAGGCGGCCCGCTCCTGACCTGTGCATTTGGCAACGTGCGTGACCTGCGCATTCGGAGGCAATGCGCCTGAGCTGCGCAATGCGCCGCATCAGTTCAGGGCTATCACCAGCATCTGGGTGGTACCTGGAATGCAGGTCTGCAGGACGGCCCGCGGGAATCCGCCGAACACTGCGGCGACGTCGTTCGTCGTGCCTCCATTGGGAACCTGCCCCCGTGCCGCCACCGTATAAGAGCCATAGCCCGGAAGATCCACGCGCTCTCCAACCTTGATAGCCGAAAACCGCGCCCAGCCGCCGCAGAAGTCGTGCTCGGTGATGAAGAGCGAGTAGCCGTCGGTCGGTGTGAAATGGACCGGACCGATGCAGCTGTCCACCAGTGCCTGTCCTCCCGCTCCGGCCACGTAGATCGTGCGGGCTGGCGGGGCGGGAGCGGGTGCGGGAGGCGGGGCGGGGGCAGGCGCCGGAGGAGGCACTGCGACGGGTGCAGCAATCCTGGGAGCCGCCGCCGCCGGTGCAGGGGCGGGCGCTTTGGGCGGAACCGCGGGCGCGGCGGCACGAGCCGCCTTGGGCGCCGCCACAGGTGCAGGCGTCGCCGGTTTAGGGGCCACCGTGTCGGCAGTTGTGGGGGCCGCGACGGCTGCCGCCGGTTTCGCAGCAGGCGGGACGTGCTTTGGGGCCCGCTTATCTGCGGAGAGCCGCTCATCGGCTGTTCCCCGCGCGCTTGGCCGGGTTACGGATGCGGCCGCCCCTCCCGCCGTATCCCATACTGACCGAGCGCTGGATGGCCAGGGCAGGGCATCATCCGTGGTCGAAGCAGACTGGGCAGCTGCGCCGGGACTGCCCGCGGGAGCAGCTGGCCAAATGGGGGCGGCGACCGTGGCCAGCAGGACTCCCGCAAGTATCAGGGGCCCGGCATCAAAGCCTGTTCGCAGCGTTCCGCGCTGGGGTGTCGTCCCTTCCGGTGAATCCAGATGCTTTCGATTCACGTGCTGTGGAGTAGAAAGGCGGGCCTCGGCCTGGTGCCTGTTGCTCTCCTGATGATTCATGGCTGACCCCTGAACCGTGTAGTGCGGCGGGCAGAACCTGCGGCCGCGTGCTGGGCGGCCAGGCCGGGGAGGCGCCCGGCGGATTGCCGAAAACGCGTGGGTCAACCTGACCAATTCATATTGAGAGAGGGACGCGCTCGCTAACGCGTCTGCCCAGCAATGTTGAGTGTAGGAGGCGCCGCACCAGGGGCGCCCGCGTAGGCAATACCTGTCTTTACCCGCTGCGCCTACTTGGCTCCCGCAGGTCGTGGCGGGCCGCTGCCACCGAAGCCGCGGCTACACAGCGACGGGCGGAGGAATATTCCCTGTGACGCGGGTAGCGAACAAAGCCGGCTGAGTGGGGACATCGGGACCGGGCTCGCGTAGCGTGGACCCATGGCAACCGTAGACATTACAGGTGAACAGTTCGCATCGACCGTCGAGAACAACGACATTGTCCTCGTTGACTTCTGGGCCGAATGGTGCGGTCCCTGCAAGCAGTTTGGACCCACGTATTCCGCAGTTTCGGAAAAGCACGGCGACGTCGTCTTTGCCAAGGTGGACACCGAAGCCGAGCAGCAGCTGGCCGCGGAGGCCGGCATCACGTCGATTCCCACGCTCATGGCGTTCCGCGAAAAGGTACTCGTCTTCTCCCAGCCTGGGGCATTGAACGCCCCCCAGCTGGAACAGGTGGTCGAAGCTGTCAAGGCTCTCGACATGGAGGAAGTGCACGCGCACGTTGCCCGCTCGCAGGCAGAGGCTGCTGCTGCGGCAGGTGACGGCCAGCGGAAGAGTGCCGGCCCGCAGGACGGCTCCCAGATCCCGGACTTCTAAGCGCCCGTTTAACGTGATGCGGGGCCGCTTCCCGCCCAGGACCTCTCGGTTCTCGGGCGGGAGCGGCCCCGCGTTGTTTGTCGTAGCTGCTACAGGCGTTCAAGCCTCACGGGCTCTGCCAGCAGCGCGCTCAGGGACTCATTGAGGTCCTGGACAGCTGTGCCCTTGGAGTGCTTGTCAAGGTCCTCTTCGGAGGCCCAGCGCTCGGTGAGCACCAGCTTTTCCTCGATAGCCTCAGTGAGCTCGTAGCGGATGCAGCCGGGCTCATTGACTACCTCGTCGATTGCGATTTCCAGGGCGAGCTTCACGCGGAAGAATTCGCCGTCGTTGGGGATGAACGTTGCCTGCAGGTCGATGGGTGCACTCATGGATTTCACAATACCGGCCTCCACGGGTGGCTCTTGTCTTGTGTCTCCCGGCCGCCTGGTCTAGGCCCAGGCTTAGTCGGGGCACAACTACCCGTTCGCGCTGCTCCGGCACGAACCGTTCGCGCCTGTCCGGCAACGTTTTCCAGCACGAGGGCTTCAGTGCCCCCGGTGGTCCTGGATGGTCATCCGCGGACCGAACGTGGGTTTCCGGAAGCCGCTGAGCCCGATCATGCGGACGACGCGCTGCCGGTGCCCCTTCCAAGGTTCAAGCAGGGCCAGCATTCCGGCGTCGTCCGTCCTTCGGCCAGTCAGGGCGGCTCCGACATCCGCAGCGAGATGGAAATCGCCCACCGCAATGGAGTCGGGACAGCCGTGCGTCCGCTGCACCACCTCCGCTGCAGTCCACTCGCCGATCCCCGGAATGGTCTGCATCTTCGCGGCAGCCTCCGCTGCCGGCAGGGCGGCCAGCCGTTCAAGCGCGACGGCGGAACGCAGCGCACGCATGACGGTAGCCGAACGTTGGGGCCCCACGCCGGCCTTGTGCCATTCCCAGGACGGGATGCGCAGCCACTGCTCCGGGGTGGGCCGCACCAGCAATCCGGCCGGTACCACTGTGGAGGTGCCAGGCGCAGGGGTGCCATGGCGGTACATGAGGTAGCGGAAGCCCCTCCTGGCCTCGATGACGGTGACCTTCTGCTCCAGAACGGTGGGCACGAGGGAATCCGCCATCCGCCCGGTAGATGGGAGACGGAGCGTCAGATTCCGGCGTCGTGCTTCCCGGACCATCCGCGGGAGCGTCGCGTGGAAGCCGGGCTCATCAAAAGCGGACCAATCGTCGCCCGCGCCCAGGAGCCGGGGCACGCCGGCAAGGGCCGACCCGGAACCGGGACCCCAGGCCTGCGCATCGACGTGCGGGTCCGGTCCCAGTTCCGCACTGGTGAGGCGAAGGGTGACCGGGCCATCCGGCGTCGTAAATGCCATCCAGAGACCGTCCGGCCGCGAGGCGAACGAAGGGTCCCCGTTGCCGCGCCTGAGCGGCCCGAGGGTTTGACGCAGGCTGTAGGGGCCGCCGGCGTACCACCGCAACGAGCCGTCCGCGGCAGCGGCAACGCTGGCGGGGACGTCCGTGATGGTCATGGAATCATCGTCCCACGGACCACCACCATCCGCGGTCCCGCTCATCCGGCGGAGCCCCCGGTGTGGCTGCCAAGCAGGCAAGAGGGCCACCGCCGGGGCCTTAATGTGCGCGGCCCGGAGGACTAGAATCCCAGGTGTGGCGCGGGTCCGCCGCGTCCTTCCCTTCTAAAATCGGGTGGTTGCAATGGGTGGAGTGGTGCATTTCGAAATCCCCGCGGACGACCAGGACCGGGCCAGGAACTTCTATAAGCAGGCTCTCGGCTGGAGGATCGACCCCATGCCGGAGATGGACTACAACATCGTCATCACCACACCGATGGACGAACAGACCGGCAGGCCGACGGAGCCGGGAGCCATCAACGGCGGCATGATGGCGAGGGAGGGTGAGCTGACCACCCCTGTCATCACAGTGGACGTGGAAGACATTGACGCCACCCTCGCGACGGTCGAGCAGCTCGGCGGCTCGGTGGTCAGGCCGAAGGATGCCATCCCGGGCATGGGCTTTTACGCCTACTTCAAGGACACCGAAGGCAACACCCTGGGGCTGTGGCAGAACCTCCATGCCGGTGGTGTGGAAGGAACTGCCGGTGGTGTGGAAGGAACTGCCGGTGGTGTGGAAGGAACTGCCGGCGGCGCGGCCACCGCCTGAAACCCCGGCGGGCGGGCAAGACGGTAAGTTTGTACCCATGAAGTACGCCCAGTCCGTTCTGGACCTTATCGGCAATACCCCGCTGATCAAGCTCAACCACGTCACCGACGGCATCAAAGCCACCGTCCTCGTGAAGCTGGAATACGTGAACCCCGGCGGTTCCATCAAGGACCGCATTGCGGCCAAGATGATCGAGGACGCTGAACGGGACGGCAAGCTCCAGCCCGGCGGCACCATCATCGAGCCGACGTCCGGCAACACCGGCGTCGGTCTCGCGCTGGTAGCGCAGCAAAAAGGCTACAAGTGCATCTTCGTTGTCCCGGACAAGGTGGGGGAGGACAAGCGTGCCGTCCTTCAGGCCTACGGGGCGGAAGTGGTGGTGACCCCCACCTCCGTCGCGCCGGACAGCCCGCAAAGCTACTACGGCGTTTCAGACCGTCTGGTCACCGAGATTCCCGGGGCGTATAAACCAGACCAGTTCTCCAACCCCGCGGCTCCGCGCAGCCACTACGAGACTACGGGCCCGGAGATCTGGCGCGACACGGACGGCAAGGTGACGCACTGCGTCATCGGCGCCGGAACCGGCGGCACCATCACCGGCACCGGCCGCTTCCTCAAGGAGGTCTCGGCTGACCGTCCGGAGTCCGACGGCGGCAGAGTCAAGATCATCGGGGCGGATCCCGAAGGTTCTGTCTACTCGGGCGGTACCGGACGCCCATACTTCGTAGAAGGCGTCGGCGAGGACATGTGGCCCGCCAACTACGACAAATCCGTTCCGGACCAGGTGCTAGCCGTCAGCGACGCGGACTCGTTCGCGATGACCCGGCGCCTGGCGCGGGAGGAAGGACTGCTCGTGGGCGGTTCCTCCGGCATGGCCGTGGTCGCTGCGCTGCGGACGGCGCGGGATCTTCCCGAGGACGCCGTGGTGGTGGTGATCCTGCCGGACTCCGGCCGCGGCTACCTCGCCAAGATCTTCAACGACCAATGGATGCGCTCCTACGGCTTCCTCTCCGGCGGGGAGGAAGCATCGGTGGGCGAGGTCATCAAGTCCAAGACCGGCGAGCTTCCGGACCTGGTCCACATCCACCCCAACGAGACTGTCCGCGATGTCATCAACATCATGAACGAGTTCGGTGTCAGCCACATCCCGGTGCTGTCCCAGGAACCGCCCGTGGTCATGGGCGAGGTCCTCGGAGCGGTGGATGAGCGGTCGCTGACCGCGAAGCTGTTCCGCGGCGAGGCCAAGCTGACGGACAAAATCTCGGAACACATGGGGGAGCGGCTGCCGGTGATCGGTTCGCTGGAAACTATCTCCGCCGCCCGTGAACTCCTGTCCGACGTGGACACCGTCATGGTCACCTTCGTCGGCGCCCCTGTGGGCATCCTGACCCGCCACGACCTTCTCGCGTACCTCAGCAACTGACCGTTTCCTGCTTCGTCAAAGTCAAGGAGCCCCATGTCTGCCTCACAAAACCAAGGATTCAACACCCGCGCCGTGCACGCCGGCCAGGACTTCGAGCCCCGCACCGGCGCCGTGGTGCCGCCGCTGCACTTCAGCTCCACCTATGCCCAGGACGGCATCGGCAACCTGCGCGACGGCTACGAGTACGGCCGCGGCGGCAATCCCACCCGCGACTCGCTGCAGGAACAGCTCGCGGCGCTCGAAGGAGGCACGCACGCCTATTCCTTCAGCTCCGGGCTCGCGGCGGAAGACTCCCTCATCCGCGCCCTGACCCGCCCCGGCGACCACATCGTCCTCGGCAACGACGCCTACGGCGGCACCTACCGTCTAATCAGCCGCGTGCTCGGGGATTGGGGCATCGGCAACACCCCTGTGGACATGTCGGATCTCGACGCCGTTGCCTCCGCCGTGGCCGCGCACAAGACCCGCTTCGTCTGGGTGGAGACCCCCTCCAACCCGCTGATGAAGATCACCGACATCGAGGCGCTTGCCAAGGTGGCGCACGACGCCGGGGCGCTCCTGGTGGTCGATAACACCTTCGCGTCCCCCTACCTGCAGACCCCGCTCGCCCTGGGTGCCGACGTCGTGGTTCACTCCACTACGAAATACATCGGCGGGCACTCCGACGTGGTGGGCGGCGCGATCGTGGTGAAGGACGCCGAACTGGCAGAGAAGATCGGCTTCGTGCAGTTCGCCGTCGGCGCCGTCTCCGGGCCCATGGACGCCTTCCTCACCACCCGCGGACTGAAGACACTGGGGGTCCGCATGGACCGGCACAGCGATAATGGCCAGGCCGTGGCCGAGTGGCTGCTGGAACGGCCGGAGGTGGAGGCCGTACTCTACCCGGGCCTGCCCTCGCACCCGGGCCACGACCTCGCCCGGAAGCAGATGCGGAAGTTCGGCGGCATGGTCTCCGTGCAGTTCAAGGGCGGCGAAGCGGCCGCGCGCAAGGTGGCCGAATCGACGTCGGTCTTCACCCTTGCCGAGTCCCTGGGCGGCATCGAATCCCTCATGAACTACCCCTCGGAAATGACGCACGCCTCGGTGAAAGGAACCGAGCTGGCTGTCCCCGTCAACCTCATCCGGCTTTCCTGCGGCATTGAGGACGCCGAGGACCTCATTGCGGATCTCGAGCAAGCCTTCACTTTCATCCCGTGAATGTGACACCCGAGGCTTCAGCCGGGCTCAAAGAACCGGGCGCAACGCGGACAGACCCGGCCCTGCCGGACTCAATGCACGCCGCCCGGCGCGCACTGCTCCTCGGCTGGCTGGCGACGGCGGCAGGTGCGCTCACAGTCGTCGCCGCCCTGGCGGTGCTCAAGGTGCACTACGCCCCGGCGATGAATGACTTTGAGGTCTACTACTACGGCGGCACCAAAGTGCTGCAGACAGGTGAGGCCGGAGCGGGCGCCCTCTATGCAGTCCGGGACGGGCTGCCGTTTACCTACCCGCCGTTCGCTGCGCTGCTGTTTGCCGGCCTCGCCACGCTGAGCTTTAGCGAAAGCAGCCTGCTGTTCATCGCCGTTGCACTCGCAGGGGCGGGCGTTGTGTCTGCCTGGCTCAGCCGCCACTACTTCGGTCTGCGCCGCTGGCGTGAAGCATTCGCGGACTGGCGTTTTCGGGCTCTCGCCCTGGCGGGAACGGCGGCGATCCTGCTGTTGGGACCCTGGCGGGACACATTTGTTTTCGGGCAGATCAACATCGTCCTGATGGGCCTGATCCTGGCGGACTTCGCCCTGCACGGAAAGGCCCGGGCCGGTGAGATCCGGTGGCCGGCAGGCCTGCTGATCGGCATCGCTGCAGGGATCAAGCTCACGCCGCTGGCGTTCGGTCTCTATTTCCTGGTCCGGCGCGACTTCAAGGCCCTTGCCTGGATGGCCGGCGGGTTCTTTGGTTCCATCGCGGTGGCGTGGGCCGTACTGCCTCAGGCCTCGGTTTCCTTTTGGACCAGGATCCTGCCGGACACTGGCCGCATCGGCGGTCCTGGATACGTGGACAATCTGTCTCTCAAGGGCCTGTTGCTGCATTTCGGAATGCCCGACTCTGGCCTGACCAGTGTGGTGTGGCTCGTTCTCTCGCTTGGCCTGGTGGCGGTGGCCGCACTGGTGATCAAGTGGGCCCTTGCCGTGGATGAAAACTTTGTGGCTGTCTCTGCCACGGCCGTGCTGATGCTCCTGATCAGCCCGGTTTCGTGGTCACACCACTGGGTCTGGATGGCCGTCGCACTGCCGTGCATGGCCTTCGCGATGCACCGGGTCCCCACACGGAGCGGACGGATGCAGCTGGCCGGATGGATCATCGTGATTGCGTCTGCGGTGGCTTTCTACCTCGCGCCCAAGGACCTGGCCATGATGGCGGGTGCGGAAGAGTGGGGGAAGGACCCGTCTACGCAGTGGCCTCTCATGGTGGCCAGCCTTGGTGTCTTCTGCGGCATTGCGCTCCTCGGGTACTGGGCGCTCGCCTACCGGCCGTCCCGCATCAGGCTTCGCCGGATCCCCGGCGCGAAGTGACCCCCCGCTTGCCCTAGCCAGGCCCGCATGTACGTGATTCATCCGACCTGCGGTCACCGGACCAGCTCGGCCGCCACCTGCATGGCCTGTGGCGAGCGGCTCACGGCGGAAAACACGGGCTGGCACAGCCTCACCCGGACCGCTAAGCCCCTCAGGCTTTCCACCGCGCCGGCCGGACCGAGGTTGTGCGACCCGCTTGCAGCATGAGCAGCCCCGAGCTTCCCTGCTGGTCGCGGCCGGTGCCCTGGCCGTGGTGCCGCTGGTGCTGAGATTCCTGAAGAACTCACCCGCCGACGCCGGGGTGTTGCCTTACGGTGCGGAAGCGCCAACGGCGGACGCTGAGCCGGAGTCGGCCCCGCCGACGGCCGGAGAGCCATCCAGGAACGCCGCAATCCGGGCCATACAGGTGCTCAAACGGGCCAGCAAGGTGCGCACGTTCTGAGCCCTCGCCGCCGCTTCGCCATTTGCGGGGCGACCACCAACGGACTCTCATCGGCACACATTTCATCCCCTCAGCACACAACCACGGCATGCCCGAAACCACCGCCGCAGGGCTGCTGGCCGTCGTCGGGATCTTCGACATCGTGGGCACCATCGCCTCTGGGTGGCTGACGGAGCGCTTCAATCCGAGGATCCTGCTGGCGGTGTACTATCAGTTCCGCGGCATCGGGCTGTTGGTGCTGCCGCTGCTGCTCAGTGCCACCGTGCAGCCCAGCATGATCGTCTTCGTGGTCATTTACGGCCTTGACTGGGTGGCCACAGTCTCCCCGACCGCGGCCATCTGCCGCCAGGCGTTCGGTGCGTACGGCGGTGTGGTGTTCGGCTGGGTCTTCGCTGCGCACCAGCTCGGTGCGGCAGCCGCGGCCCTGGCGGCCGGAGCCATCAGGGACGCCACGGGCCACTACACTTACGCCTGGCCGGGGGCTGCCGCCATGTGCACCGTCGCCGCTGTCATCAGCGCCTCCATCCGCAAGGATGCCGGCAGCCGGACGACGCAGTCTGCGGAGGCAGGCTGACCCGCAGCAGGCATTAATCGCGATCAGTAGAATGAGCCCCGGCACTGCACCACACTGGCAGCAACGGGGGGGACGTTGAGATGGCTCTGAACGATAATCTCGGCACTGAATCAGCTGGCATTGAATCAACTGGTGCTGAGCCGCCCGGGGCTGAAACAGCTGGCGCGGAGCCTCAGCGCCCCACTGCCCTTGTCACCGGCGCCGGGCGCCAGGCCGGCATCGCCGCCGGAATCGCCCGCAAGCTTGCGGCCGATGGCTGGGACCTGGTGCTGAATCACTGGCAGGAGTATGACGCCCGGATGCCGTGGGGCGTCCAGCCTGACGACGTCGAACAGCTTGCTGCTGAACTTGAGGACATTGGGGCCAAGGTTGTGTCCCTGCCCGTGGATTTCCAGGACCCGGACGCCGTGGAGCGACTCATGGCGGAGGTTTCGGCGCAGGCCGGGACGGTCCAGGGCATGGTGCTGAGCCATGCGGAGTCGGTCGACTCGGGCGTTCTGGACACCACACTGGAAAGCTTTGAGCGCCACTTCGCCGTGAACACGCGGGCCAGCTGGCAGCTGGTCGCTGCTTTCGCACGCCAGGCAGGGCCCGGCGGCGGCGCGATCGTTGCGCTGACCAGTGACCATACAGCCTTCAACCTGCCCTACGGCGCGTCCAAGGGAGCGCTCGACCGGATCGTCATTGCCGCCGCCCGGGAGCTCGGTCCGCTCGGCATCTCTGCCAACGTGCTGAACCCCGGCCCGGTGGACACGGGTTGGATGAGCCCTGAAGTCCGGACGGAAGTCATCCGCCGCCAACCCGGTGGCCGGCTTGGCACGCCGGCGGACGTGGCAGGTACGGTTGCTTTCCTGCTCTCTCGAGAGGGGCGTTGGGTCTCGGGCCAGTTGATCAAGGCTGATGGCGGCTTCTCCGCCTGACCTTCCCGACCTCCGCCATGCTGGCCATTCTGGACCGCGCTGCGAGCTGCCGCAAGCCGGCACGAGCGCGAACGGACACTTAAGCCTCGGGGCCTAAGTGTCCGTTCGCGCTTTCCCTGGTGGCAGACCCTGGCGCCGGATTTGGCTGAGGTGTGCCCCTCAGCGGAACGCCGAAATGCCGGTGAGGTGCTGTCCGAGAATCAGCAGGTGGATTTCGTCCGTTCCCTCGTAGGTCCGCACCGACTCCAGATTGGCTGCATGACGCAGGGGAGAGTAGTCAAGCGTGATGCCGTTGCCGCCCAGGATCGTCCGCGCCTCTCGGGCCACCTTGATGGCTTCACGGACGTTGTTCAGCTTGGCCAGCGAGATCTGTTCCGGGCGCAGCGCGCGGGAGTCCTTCAGCCGGCCCAGCTGCAGGGCGAGCATGGTGCCCTTCTGAATCTCCAGCAGCATGTTAACCAGCTTCTCCTGAGTAAGCTGGTAGCCGCCCAGCGGCCTGCCGAACTGCAGCCGCTCCATCGCGTACTTCAGGGCAGCTTCATAGCAGTCACG
The DNA here is from genome assembly GCF_054130535.1 of Arthrobacter sp. D1-17. Lineage (NCBI taxonomy): Bacteria > Bacillati > Actinomycetota > Actinomycetes > Micrococcales > Micrococcaceae > Arthrobacter > Arthrobacter sp. D1-17. Next base: position 1,127,654 of record NZ_CP096382.1, read on the forward strand.
GGCCGCGCCCATGGCGCCCCACGCGATGCCGTAGCGGGCTTCGTTGAGGCATGAGAAGGGGCCGCTGAGTCCGCGCGCGCCCGGGAGAAGGGCGTCCGGCCCCAGCCGGACGCCGTCGAACGTGATGTCGCACTGTATTGAAGCGCGCATCGAAAGCTTCCGGCCGATCGGAACGGCGGTGACCCCCGCGGTGCCGGCAGGCACGAGGAAACCGCGGACGCCATCGTCGGTCCTGGCCCACACCACCATGACGTCGGCGATCGATGCGAGCCCGATCCAGCGTTTGGCACCGTCCAGGATCCAGCCGGCGTCCTCGCCGCTGCCGTCGCGGCGGGCCGTGGTGGTCATGGCAGACGGGTCAGATCCAGCGGAGGGTTCGGTCAGCGCAAAGCAGCCTATCGCTTCGCCCGCCGCCATCCGGGGCAGCCACTCCTGCTTCTGGTCCTCCGAGCCCCACTTGTGGATGGCGGACATGGCCAGCGAGCCCTGGACCGAGACGAAGGTGCGGATTCCGGAGTCGCCGGCTTCAAGTTCCATCGCGGCGAGGCCATACTCCACAGCGCTGCGGCCGGGGCAGCCGTAACCTTCAAGGTGCATGCCAAGGACTCCCAGCTCACCGAGTTGCGCTGCGATGTGCAGCGGAAAGATGCCGCGGTCGTACCAGTCGGCGATGTCCGGCCGGATCTGCTGGTCGGTGAAGTCCCGGATCCGCTGCCGAAGGCTCAGCTCGTCGGGGGTCAGCAGCGAATCAATGGCCATGATGTCGGACGGGTCGGGGAGCCCGTACTCTGCCGTTGCTGCCACGGGGTCAAGGGCATCGTTGCTCATGCCAGCATCCTACGGGGGTCCGGCTCCTCAGAGCCGGGCATTGACGCGCTGCCTGCCACGGAAGTAGTCCCGCGTGGACGGCAGGAACCGGCAGAGGGCGGCCAGCACCACGCCCAGGGCCAGCAGCACCACGCCGCTCACAAACGCGCCGCCGACGCCGAAAATCTCGGTATCGCCGTACGCCGGGTCCCACATCTGGACAGCGGAAATGAAGAACGCGGCTGTCAGGGACACCGCGCCCAGCAGGGGCAGGATCCCCCGGAACCAGAGGTTCCTGGCCGAGGCGCGGAGCGTTCCGCGGAAGTACCAGACGCAGGCAAAACCGGTCAGCGCGTAGTAGAAGGCGATGAAAAGGCTGATGGAACTGATGGAGTCGGACAGCAGATTCTCGCTCAGGACACTCATCGCCACGTAATATACGATCGCCGCGGCGCCCATCACCTGGGTGGAGAATCCCGGCGTCTGGTTACGGGGGTGGACCTGGCCGAACCTCCGCGGCAAAGCCCCGTGGACCCCCATGGAGAGGGTGCCGCGCGCCGTCGGAAGGATGGTGGTCTGCGTGGACGACAGCACTGAAGCCAGGACGGACAGGACGATCAGCCAACCCCAGGGGCCCAGCGCCACGTCTTTCAAGGCGAGGAAGACGTCATTCTGGTTCTCGGTGTTGCCGAGGCCCATGTCCTCTGTTCCCACCGAGGCGTACATCATGACCAGGAGAGCCACGGACACGTAAATGGCCACCAGGACGAAGGCTGAGATCACCGCGCCGCGGCCGGGCGTTTTCGACGGGTTCTCCGTTTCCTCGTTCACGGCAAGGCAGGTGTCCCACCCCCAGTAGATGAAGAGTGCCAGCAGGGACCCGTGGACCACCGCGCCCGGATCGGCGAAAGCCCCGGCAGGGTTGAACCACTCGACGTCGAACGGCTGCACGGTGGTGGCGCTCCCGGTCCCGCCCACGATGCCGACGATGATGGCCACGGCAAAGACGCCCAACGAGACGTACTGGACGTACGTCAGAGCACGCTGGACGTGCTCGCCGAGCCGGATGCCCCGGTAGTTCACCAGGGTCATGAGGGCAATGAACACCACACCTGTCGCTGCGACAAGCAGGGCATTTTCCGCCAACGACCCGTCTCCGATCAGCAGCCACAGATACTGTCCTGCTACCTGGGCCAGGTTGGCCAGGACGACGACGCCGGCCAGGGCAACGCCCCAGCCGCCCAGCCAACCGGCCCACGGACCAAACGTGCGGCGGACCCAGAAGAACGTGGTTCCGCAGTCCGGCATGGCACTGTTGAGCTCGCGGAATGCATACGCGATGAACAGTACCGGGATGAAGCCCAGGACCAGGATCAGGGGAGTGTAGTTACCGTTCACGGCCACGATGAGGCCCAAGGTGGCCGCGAGTGAATACACCGGAGCAGTGGAAGCCAGCCCCAGCATCACAGAATCGCCCAGGTCCAGGATTCCGGCGCGTAGGCCCTTGGCGGGGACCGGGCCGCCCGGCTGGTTCCCGGCGCCGCCGCCCGCCGTCGTGATTCCGGTGCTCATAATGCAATACCTGCCTTGTTCGAGTTGGTTCCGGCGGCCGGCGGCGCGGGAGCATCAATGGTGTTCGGCACGAACCGGCAGAAGTAGTCGGTGACCGGGCCGTCGGACTCCCGGATGCCGCACCCCACCGATTCACCGTCCACCACCCAAAGGCCCAGGACGGGGTGGTTGCCGTCAAAGTCCGGAAGCGGGTGGAACTGCTGGTAGCACCAGCCTTCGCGGCCGTACCCGCCGGGCTGTTCCAAGCTGATGCCCCGGGCATGGATCTTGATGTTGTCACCCTCGCGGCCATGGAGGGGCTTGGCGACCCAGTCCTTCAGGGGACCCGGTTCGTCAAGGTATGCCGGCAGCAGGTTCGGGTGGCCCGGATAGAGGTGCCACAGCGCGGCCAGCAGGGCCTTGTTGGAAAGCAGCATCTTCCAGGCCGGCTCCACCCACCGCGGATTGTGGGCACGCTGCAGGAGGCGGTGCCCGAAAGGTTCCTTCAGCATCAGCTCCCACGGATAGAGCTTGAACATGGTGCTGATCATGTAGTTGTCGAGGTCCACGAACCGCTTCAGGTTGGGGTCCCAGCCGATGTCGGACATGTTGATGCCGATGGTGGTCCAGCCTGCCTGGCTGGCCACATCCCGCATGTACGCGGCCGTCATCCAGTCCTCGCCAGATTCTTCGGCCTCCGAATGGGCCACGTGGAGGGTGCTCATGCCCGTGCGGTACTGGAGCTTCTTCCACTGCCGGATGAGCGCCTCGTGGATTCCGTTCCACTGGTCCTTCTCAGGAAAGAGGTCCTGCAGCCAGAACCATTGGGCCACGGCCGCCTCGATCAGGCCGGTGGGCGTGTCAGCGTTGTACTCCAGCATCTTCGCCGCCCCGCCCCGGCCGTCGTAGATGAAGTCGAACCGGCCATAGATGTCCATGTCCCCGGCCTGCAGCGACTCGGCGGCGAGCTCCAGCCCCTGCTGCCCTATGCCGATTGGCCCCATGGCTCCAGTGGCGAGGAATTTAGCCGCCTCGAGGCACATCTTGTGCATGTCCTCGGCCGTGACTTCGAGCGCCTCCACCTCGTCCATGGTGAATTCGTAATAAGCGGACTCGTTCCAGTACTCGATCTTCCGGCCGCCCGGCATGGTGGTGGTCGAGAAAACCAGGCCCTGCTCTTCGATTTTCTGTTTCCAGTCCGGCCGGGGTGCAACGGTCAGTCTTTTCACCCCTAGCCTCCCGTGCTTCCGCCCTTGGAGCTGCTCCCGAAGCCGCCCCTGCTGACCGTTCCGCCCTTGGTGCTGTAGCCCGTAGAGGCCTTGGCGCCTTGGGGTACGGTCCTGGTGAAGTCGGGATAGGCGGTCCGGTTCTGACCGACAGCGGGAACGGTGGCGCCGCGGGCGTAGAAGTACCAGGCGTAGAGGGCGCCGCCGCGGCCGGCGGAGCTGTTGCACTGGGTGTCCTCCACCCGCTCGCCCGTTTCTTCGTTGAAGCACACCTGGGCGTAATCGGCGTCCTGCTCATTGCTGGCCACGATCGCTGTGATGGTTCCGGCCAGCAACGCCGTCACGCCGAGTCCCACGGCGACGGTGCGGCGCTGCGAGCGTTTCTTCCGCGCACCCGCCTCCCGCTCGCGCTCGCGGGCGAGGGGATCGAAGACGGGACCAGGCTGGGGAAATCCGGATTGGCCCGAACCACCGATCTCCTCGGGGTGTCGGAGCTCAGGCCGCAGCTCCGGCTTGGGTACCTGCCAGGGCGGAGGCTTGGGGGCGCCGGCAGGTTTGGGGCTACCGGCAGTGTCGCCCTGCGGCCCGCCGTCGCGCTCTTTGGGCTGGTCTTTCTCCGGGTCCACCATTCCCCCTGCTGCTCCATCCCGATGTCATTCCCGGCCGCTTCCGTCGCCTAGCCGGCAGGCCCATGCTGTCCGTAATCCTCCAGCCAGCCTAGTGGCTGTACCCCTGCCCGGCTAAGAGCTTTATGCAGTCGGCGCCGACCCCTGCGGACCAAAGCGCGGGAGGTATCTAGACTGATGCCATGGACACCGCCACTCTGCTTGCCGTCTGCCGAGTACACCAGCTCCTTCCCGATGCTGGGAGCGTCGGTGTCACCGCCATCGACAAACGTCCCGTCGAAGGCCCCGTGAAGGTGCACAAACTCGGGCTGCGCGGCGACATCCAGGCCAGCAGGATCCACCACGGCGGCGAAGACCAGGCCCTGTACGCGTACTCCCAACGCGAGGCCGACTACTGGACGGGCGAGCTGCAGCGTGAACTGCCCCCGGGTACCTTCGGAGAGAACCTGAGGGTCTCGGGGATCGAAACCACAGGCGCGGTCATCGGCGAGCGGTGGAAAATCGGCCTGGACGTTGAGGTTGAAGTCACCTCGCCGCGGACCCCGTGTGCCACTTTCCAGCGCCGGATGGGGGAGAGCAGCTGGGTCAAGCGCTTCGCGGACGCGGGGCTGGTCGGCACCTACCTGCGTGTCATCCGCACCGGGTCCATCCAGGCCGGCGACCACATTCACCGGACTTTTGTCCCCGGCCACGGCGTGACCATCGGGCGCTGGTTCAGCGAGCCGAGCGTGGAAGCCATGGAAGCGCTCAGGGACGCCGAGGCGGATGGGGAAGTGCGGCTCCAGCCCGAGTACCACGACGCGTTCGCGGCGCTGCTCCGCCGCCCGGGCAGCTGACGGCAGGCCCCGATGAAGGCGCTGTGTGCGCAACGTCACTGGCTCCGTCGAAGCCCTCAATTACCGCTGGGCGGACACATGCCCTACACTTGAAATATCCCCCACTCCGGAAATCCCTTATTCCTGCCCAATTTTTGAGGCAGGACTGGCAAGTGTTGGAGTCCGCAACTGTGATGCGGGCATTTTCATAGGGAGAGCCGGCTAAAGAAAACGCTGTACAGACTGCTGAGATAGCAGCCAAGAGATGCAGCGGGAAGTCCTGCCACGGGATTGCGAAAGCGCCGGACTTCTACGTGACCGGCCGGTCAATGTATGCCCGGCAACCACGGCACATGTACTGCGGCTCCGCTCACCTCGGGTTGTGCCGCCTGGCCCCCTATGGATGAGGAATTCTTCCCTATGCCCGAAAACCACAACGACGCCATCGACACCGAGAACAACGACGCCTTCGACACCGAGAACACTGTCGCCCCGGAGACCGCAGCAGCAGAAGCTGCCCCGGCCGCGGACACAGAAGACGAAGGCGTCCGTTTCGCCGATCTTGGCATCGACGGCCGCGTCCTCGCCGCCCTGCAGGACGTCGGCTACGAAAAGCCTTCCCCCATCCAGGCAGCGACCATCCCGCTGCTGCTTGAAGGCCGCGACGTCGTGGGCCTCGCCCAGACCGGCACCGGTAAGACTGCAGCATTCGCAGTACCGGCATTGTCCCGCCTGGCCGAGCTCCACGACCTCAACGGCCCCTCCCGGAAGACCCAGGCCCTGGTTCTCGCCCCGACCCGCGAGCTTGCGCTCCAGGTTGCCGAGGCTTTCACCTCGTACGCCAAGCACATCGATGACTTCACCGTCCTTCCCGTCTACGGCGGCTCCGCCTACGGCCCCCAGCTCGCCGGCCTGCGCCGCGGCGCCCAGGTTGTTGTTGGTACCCCCGGCCGTGTGATCGACCACATCTCCAAGGGTTCCCTGGACCTCTCCGAACTCCAGTACCTCGTGCTGGATGAGGCTGACGAGATGCTGCGCATGGGCTTCGCTGAAGACGTGGAGCAGATCTTCCAGCAGACCCCGTCCGACCGCCAGGTCGCGCTGTTCTCTGCCACTATGCCGAGCCAGATCCGCCGCATGTCCAAGCAGTACCTGAACAACCCGGCAGAGATCTCGGTAAAGTCCAAGACCACCACCGGCGCCAACACGCGCCAGCGGTACCTGCAGGTCATGGGCCCGCACAAGCTCGACGCCCTGACGCGCATCCTCGAGGTGGAAGAGTTCGACGGCGTTATCGCCTTCGTGCGCACCAAGATGGCTACGGAGGACCTCGCCGACAAGCTGAAGTCGCGCGGTTTCCAGGCGGCTGCCATCAACGGCGACATCCCGCAGCAGCAGCGCGAGCGCACCGTCGATGCACTGAAGGAAGGCCGCATCGATATCCTGGTGGCCACCGACGTTGCGGCCCGTGGCCTCGACGTTGAGCGCATCAGCCATGTGGTCAACTACGACATCCCGCACGACACCGAGTCCTACGTCCACCGCATCGGCCGCACCGGCCGTGCAGGCCGTTCCGGCGACGCCATCCTGTTCATGACGCCGCGGGAGAAGTACCTGCTGCGCTCTATCGAGAAGGCCACCCGTCAGCCGGTGGAGCAGATGCACCTGCCCACGGCCGAGACGGTGAACACGCTGCGCCTGGGCAAGTTCGCCGAGCGCATCACCGAGACCCTCGCGTCCGAAGATGTTGCTCCGTTCCGTGACCTCATCTCCTCCTACGAGGAAGAGCACAACGTTCCGGCGTCGGAGATCGCAGCGGCGCTGGCCGTGATGGCACAGGGCGGACAGCCGCTTCTGGTCAAGGAACTGCCCGCTGCTCCCGAGTTCCAGAAGCGCGAACGCTCCAAGGACGGCTTCGGCTCCCGCGGACCGACCCGTACCCTCACCGAGGGCAACGCCACCTACCGGATCGCCGTCGGACGCCGCCAGCGCGTCATGCCGGGTTCCATCGTGGGCGCCATTGCCAATGAGGGCGGTATCTCCTCGTCCCAGATCGGCGGCATCGACATCCGTTCGGACCACTCCCTCGTGGAGCTTCCGGCGGACCTGAGCGCCGAGCAGCTGCGGGCCCTGTCCCGCACCCGGATCGGCGGCGAGCTGATTAACCTCGAGCTGGACAACGGCCGCAGGCCGTCAGGCGACCGCGGCGGCTACCAGGGCGGCCGCGGCGACCGCGGCGGCAACTTCAAGGGCACCGGCGGCTTCAAGAAGGAATTCCGCAAGAGCGACGGCGAGCGTTCCTCCGCGGACCGCGGCGGCCGCTCGTACAGCGACCGTTCAGAACGCAGCGTTGGCGCTGACAGCGGAGCCAACCGCGGCCAGGGCGACTCCCGCTACGGCGGCCATGGCGACGGCACCCGCAAGCCCCGCCACGGCAGTGAAGGCGGACACCGCGACTTCAACCGCAAGGGCAAGTGGTAGCCGACAGGTGGTAGCCACTGTTGCATGGTTCACCGCGAATTGGTGACCACTGCAGCGTCGTGAACGAGAGTTCCGTCTAGAAGCGGGCCGGCCGAACAGCCGGCCCGTTTCTGTTTAACGCAATGCCTTTAACGCAAGACCTTTAACGCAGCCTTTAAGGCAGTGCCTTTAACGCAGTGCCTGGTGGCGTCGGGCCCGTTCGTGCTGCGGCTGTTCCTGCTGAGAGCCGTTGCTGGCTGGTGCCGGCTGGACTCCTCTTTAGTTCGCTTGGTCACATCTGTCCGGCATGGTGGTCCCATGGTCTGCTTGAGGGGTCCCGGAGTCCCCGCCAGGCCCGAATTTCCGGCCTTGTCGGCCACGGAGTCCCTCTTCCTCCCCCGATTTGTTGACGATGAAATCTTCCGGTAGAGTATTTACTCGTTGCCCCCCTAGCTCAGTGGTAGAGCGCGTTCTTGGTAAGAACGAGGTCACCGGATCGATTCCGGTGGGGGGCTCTGAATGAGGGCCTGTGTCAAGGCGGTCTTGACCGGCTTGACACAGGTTTTCTCATTCATGGCGGTGTAGCTCAGTTGGTTAGAGCGCACGACTCATAATCGTGAGGTCGGGAGATCGAGCCTCCCCACCGCTACCAAAACAGCAGGTCAGAGGCATGAAGCCACTGGCCTGCTTTTTGGTTTAAGTCCACCTCCTGACTGAAGATGAGCATCAGGACCGCATGATGGATGAACCATGGTGACGACTGGACGAACCGGCACAGAAGGAGAACCGACGATGACCTCGGGTGAGGCCAGCAGGCCCGTTCCGGCCGAACCGGATCATTCCCGGCTGGAGGACCGGACAGAACGCAGGCAGAGCCGATGGGCGACCGTCCTGGCTGTCCTGCAGCGGCTCCTGTATGGGGCTGTGACCGTGGCAGTGGGCTGGGCGGTCTACTACTTCCTGCTGGCCCGCCTGGCCCGCGGTCCCGAGCAGGTCTGGGTGTTCCTGCCCGTGTGGCTGATCATCGCTTACGCGCTGCTGCCACGCATCCACAAGATCCTCAGCAGCCTCTACATTCCGGACTACTTCATTGGCCGCACCCGGACAGGCGACGGCGTCCTCGGTGACCCGGTCAACCTGGCCGTCATTGGTCCCGCAGAGGAACTAAAGCACGCCATGCTTACTGCCGGGTGGGTCGAAGCTGACCCGATAACGCCGGCCACGGCGTGGAAGACCCTCGAATCCACGATTCTCGGACGCAGCTATCCCGCGGCGCCCGTGAGTTCGCTGTACGTGTTCGGGAACAAGCAGGATATGGCGTTCCAGCGGGAGATCGACGGGAACCCCCGCAAAAGGCACCACGTCCGGTTCTGGAGGTGCCCGGACGGATGGATGCTGCCCGGCGGGCTGGCCGTGGACTGGGTAGGGGCTGGCACATACGACCGAAGCGTCGGCCTATCCCTCTTCACATTCCAGATCACCCACAAAATAGCCGACCGCACCGATGAAGAGCGGGACTTCATCATCCAGACCCTGCAGGCAGCCGACGCCGTGGAGTCAGTGCATATCATTCGGAACTATTCGTCCGGCTACCACCACCGCAACGGCGGGGGTGACTCGATCCGCACGGACGGTCATCTTCCGGTCATTGACCTGAACCCCCGGAGCGGGCCGGTCCGCCGGTAGCCCCGTGACCGGGCCGGGAAATGGAAAAGCCCCGCACCGCCGTCGGGCAGTGCGGGGCATTCAGCAGGGCAGATCGGGCCCTGGATTCCGGCAGGGGCGCAGCCCCTACACCCGGGTGACGCTAATGCGCACGTTCGAGCAGGAGTCTGCATAGCGGATCAGGGCGGCCTTCTCCGCGCTGTCCACCCGCAGGCCCCACCGGAGCTTTACCGCAATCCACTGGCCGATGTAGGCGCAGCGGTTTGCGGGTGGCATCCATGATTCAGGTCCCCGGGCCTGTTTGGCGGAGTTGAGCGCCGCCGTCATTGCATTGAGGGACCGGGTGTCGCCGAGGTCGTTGTAGAATGCAACGCGGCGCGCCTGCGACCAGTAGCGTGCCCCTGAACCCCAGGCCTCGTGGACGGGGACGGTGTGATCGATTTCTACTGCCGAGGCGTAGGTGTGTGTCCGGTTGTCCCACGGTGAAACCCAGCGGCCCGTGCGCACAGTGCACCTCCGTGAGGTGGTGTACGTGGCGGCGGCCTTGGTCTCCTGAAGGAGAACTTCGGCGCGGGTGTTTTGGCAGTCCCGGTTCGTGTCGTTCCAGTAACCGAAGTAGCGGTTCCTGTCGTAGCCGGCGTTGTTTTCCGCTGCCACCGGCAGGGCCCGGGCAGCAGTGCGCAGGGGCGCCGAGTAGTAGGTGGCAGCCTCGGCCGGGACAGCGAGGCCCGCGAGCAGCAGGCCGCCGGCTACGGCGGAAGCGGCAAGGGTCCTGAACAAGGCGGCTGGACGCAGGGGCACTGGACGAAGTGCCGCTGGACGCATGGCCGCGGCCCGGAGGGAGATAACAAGTGATGCCGCCCTGTTTCGGGCGTGCGGGAACCGGTTCACCGGCATGGTTTCCCCCTGAGAAGGTCATGAGACGTGATGCGCACGATGGCTGCGAACACCAGCATGCCAGTGCGGAAGTGCCTGAACCCGATTCCTGAGGAGGTCTTGATGGAATCCTGTGCCAACGTTGTGGCTGCCCCTGTCTCCTGTGTAACAGGCGTTGCCAGGGACCTGGGCTGCATCTATTGTCGGGAATCCAAAGGTTCGGCTTCCGGAGCACTGGGCAGGGTCATTTCCGGAAACGGGCTGCAGGGGGCAATGCCTACAACGGAGGCCGGCATGGGCAAGCTGATTTACTCAGGCATCCAGTCGCTGGACGGATATGTGACGGACCGGAACGGCCGCTTCGACTGGAGCGAGCCGGATGAGGAAGTGCACACGTTCATCCACGGACTTGAGGGCTCGGTGGGCACCTACCTGCTGGGCCGCCGGCTTTACGAGGTGATGCTCGCGTGGGAGGACCCGTCCGCCTTTGCAGAGGCGCCGCCGTACATCCGTGATTTCTCGGAGCTCTGGACAGCCGCGGACAAGGTGGTCTACTCGCGCTCGCTGCCGGGTCCGTTCAGCGAACGGACCCGCATCGAGCGGGACTTCGACGCCACGGCCGTCCGGCGCCTTAAAGCGGACGCCGGCAAGGACCTGGCGGTGGGCGGCGCGGAGCTCGCCGCCGCGGCCATCCGGGCGGGACTGGTGGATGAGTACCAGTTGTTCGTTTCTCCTGTGGCCGTGGGCGGCGGCAAGCGTTACCTCCCGGAGGATGTGCGCCTGAACCTGGAGCTGCTGGAGGAACGGCGCTTCGGCAACGGCGTGGTTTTCCTCCGCTACGCCAGCCGGGCCTGACTCCGGCTGGGACAAAACCAGGCCGTGGGACAGAATGGGGGGATGTCCCGCATCGCAATTATCGGCGGCCACGGAAAAGTGGCCCTTCGGCTGTCCGCCCTGCTCACAGGCGAGGGCCACAGCGTCACCTCGTTCATCCGCAACCCTGACCACGCGGCGGATGTCGCGGCAACGGGTGCGTCGCCGTCGGTCCTTGACGTCGAAAATTCGACGACGGCGGAGATCGCCGCGGCGCTGCGCGGCCACGACGCCGTGGTCTGGTCTGCGGGCGCCGGGGGAGGGGACCCCGCACGCACCCAGGCCGTTGACCGCGACGCCGCCATCCGCTCCATGGATGCCGCGGAGGAAGCCGGAGTGGACCGCTACGTCATGGTCTCCTACTTCGGCGCCGGCCCCGATCACGGCGTGCCGGCGGACCACAGCTTCCACGCCTATGCCGAGGCCAAGGCAGCGGCAGACGCCTACCTCCGGGGCACGAGGCTGGCATGGACTATCCTGGGCCCCGGCTCACTGACAGAGGGGCCGGGGAACGGCCTGATCGAGGTAGACCCGCAAGACGCGTCCACGGGCACGGAGACGTCGCGGGCCAACGTGGCGATCGTCGCCGCCGCCGTCCTGGAGATGCCTGAAACTGCCGGACGGACCATCGAATTCCGGGACGGCTCCGTTCCCGTGCCCGCTGCGCTGGAACCGGCGCAGTAGCAGGCGCGCCAACCGCACAGCGCGAACGTACACTTGCGGCCCCACTTCCGAGGGCCACATCTGTACGTTCGCGCTGGTCTGTCTGGGGGCGGCGGGGCTGGTCTGTCCGGCGAGCGGGGCTGATTTGTACGTTCGCGCTGGTCTGCCCCGGGCGGGCCTGACCTGTCCGGGACAGGGCGGTGCTTCACGCGGGGACGTTGAGTTCCAGGTCCAGGCTGTTTTTCTCCACGTAGTCCAGAGCGCAGCGGACTGCGCCCACGGTCACGATCGCGTCGCCCAGCGGCGACACGGCCAACCGCGGCGGCGTGACGGTGAACTTCCTGAGCCGGGTGGCGATGTCCTCCAGCAGCACCCCGGCGGAGTTTGCCACAGCACCGCCGATGACGACCAGTTCGGGGTTCATGAAAGTGGCGACGGGTGCGATCACGCGCGCCATCCGGTCGGACAGCCGCTCCAGGATTGCCAGGGCCACGGCATCGCCGGCGGCCGCAGCGGCGAAAACGTGCTCCGCCTCCGGGCCTTCGTCGGCATGCTCCCGGAGTGACGTCTTGGCCTTGCCCGCGAGGGCCTCGGCGGCCCAGAGCCGGGCGAGGGTGGCGATGCCGTAGGTGTCTCCCACGCCGTCCACCATGTCGAGGAACGCGAGCTCGCCCGCGCCGCCGCCGACGCCGTGCAGCAGGCGCCCGTCATCGATGATCCCGGAACCAAAGCGTTCACTCGCCAGGATCACCACGACGTCGTCCACGCCCGCTGCTGCTCCACGCCAGCGGTCGCCCAAAGCAGCCAGGTTGGCATCGTTCTCGAGGAGAACCGTCCACCCCCGAAGGTCCTTCAGCGCGGACTTCAGGCCGACGTCGAACAGTCCCCAAAAGTGCTGGGTGACCAGAATGTCCCCGTTGCGGTCCACCGGCGCCGCGATGCCGGCGCAGACGGCAAGCACAGCGTCGGGGGAGGCCCCGACGCTGTGCAGGGCCATTATGGCCGTCCGGTCAATGACGGCGATGCGCTCCTCCGCCGGAATCTCGGCGCTGGCGAAGGGCTGGCTGGAACGGCCCAGCGCTTTTCCGCGGAGATCCGATACCACCACCGTGGCTTTGGCGATGCCGACGTCCATTCCGAGGACGTAGCCGGCGCGGTCGTTGAGCTCGAAACGGCGCGCCGGCCGGCCCTTCTGGTAGCCGCCAAAGGCCCGCTGGTTTTCCAGCTCCCTGATCCAGCCGCGCTCCGTGAGGTCCTCGCACACCGAGATCGCCGTTGCCCGCGTAAGTCCGGTGGCCTGCATGACTTCAGTGACAGTGACAGCCTGCGAGGCGCGCATAAAATTCAGGACCGCTCCAGCGCTCACGCGCCGCAACAGCTGAGGCGTTGCCGCCGTCATTTCCGACATGGTGTTGACCTCTCTGTGCTTCCCACCACATAATACTTGAGGAACTAAATTTAGAGTCCATATAAAAGATGAGGCACGGTGGGCCGGACGGCCGCCGACCACTGGCTTCCCTCCCAGTCCTTCACCCAGCCTTTTGCAAAGGAGCAACAGTGAACAGCATCCTGAAGCACTGCCCGCCCGGACCCCAACCACGCCAGCAGCACTCCCACGTTCCGGTTTTTGTCCTGTGAACGCCGCTCCGCTCAGCCGATTCGCCCGAGCCAGCCGGACGGCGCCGGTCAGTCGCCGCACGCTCCTGAAGGCTGCCGGCCTCGCCGGCGCCGCCGCCATGCTTCCGCTGACGGCGTGCGGTGCCACGCCCAGCGTGCAGAACGGCGTCACCACCCTGCGGTTCATGCAGAACAAGCCCGAGGTGGTGGCCTACTTCAACCAGGTCATCAAGGACTTCGAGGCGCTGAACCCGGACATCCGCGTGATCCAGGACTTCAACGAGGGCAACTTCGTTCCCGGCCTGGTCCGCAACGATCCGCCCGACGTCGTGACCCGCGGCTTCGCGCAGGCCACCGCGGACTTCGTCCGCAAGGGCGTCTTCGCGGACCTTTCCGATATGCCGGTGGCCGCGACGATCAACCCGAAGATGCAGCGCCTCATCAGCTCCTGGGGCCAGTACAAGGGGAACGAGATCAGTGCCCTGCCGTTCTCACTGGCCGCCGCTGGAGTGATCTACAACCGCGACATTTTCGAAGCCAAGGGCGTCGCCGTGCCGGCCACCTGGGACGAGTTCGTTGCCGCGTGCGAAACTTTCAAGGCGGCGGGGATCACCCCGATCTACGGCACCTTCAAGGACAACTGGACCCTGGGCCAGGGCATGTTCGACTACGTCGCCGGCGGTTCGCTGGACGTACCAGGCTTCTTCTCCAAACTCACCGCCAAGGGCGCCGCCATCAGCCCCGGCGCCCCGGAATCATTCGCCAACAATTTCGGCCCGGCGCTGCCCAAAATGCTGCAGCTCGCCGCGTTCTCCCAAAAGGGCGCCACCAGCAAGAACTATGCGGACGGAAACGCGGCCTTCGCCAAGGGCGGGGCGGCGATGTACTTGCAGGGTCCGTGGGCACTGTCCCAGCTTGTGGCAGCCAACAAGAAGATCAGGCTCGGCAGCTTCCCCCTGCCGGTCACTAACAACCCCGCCGACACCAAAGCCCGCGTGAACGTGGACATGGCGCTGTCCATCACCCGCAACACCCCCAACATGGCCGCGGCGCAACGCTTCGTGAACTACCTCCTGGAGCCGTCGGTGGTGAACGCGTACAACGAAAAGAACGCAGCGTACTCACCGCTCAAGGATGCTCCCGCCGTCGAAAACCCGCAGATCAGCGGCCTGAACGCCTCCGTCAAGGAGGGGCGCTACTACCAGGGTGCCACCACGTACTTCCCGCCGTCGGTGCCGCTGAACAACTACGTCCAGTCCTTTGTGTACACAAAGAACGGCGAGCAGTTCCTCGCCGCCCTCGACGACGAGTGGCGCCGCGTTGCCGAGCGCACCGCAGTCTGATCCCACCCCGATTCCAGGAGCCCCAGATGACCACAACTGCCAGGGTGGCCCAGACAGCCCCTCCCGCATCCCCGCAGACCCCAACATCCGCCCCGGCCAAAAAAGGCATGTTCCGCGGCAAGGACACGATTGATCCCACGTATTACTGGATGGTGGTGCCGGTCCTGGCACTGTTTGCCTTCTTCATCACCCTGCCGGCCCTCGTGGGCGTGTTCTTCAGCCTCACGAACTACGCGGGCTACGGTGACTGGAAGTTCATCGGCTTGTCCAACTACGTCAACATCTTCAAGGATCCGGCAGTCCTCCAGTCCTACATCTTCACGTTCGTCTTTGCCCTGACCACAACAGTGGTGGTCAACGTCGTGGCGCTCGCCATCGCCCTGGGCCTCAACGCGAAGATCAAGTGGCGGACCGGCATCCGCACCGTGTTCTTCATCCCCATGGTGCTGTCCGCGCTGATCGTCTCCTTTGTGTTCAACTACCTCTTCTCGAACACCCTCCCAGTGCTGATGGACAGGCTCGGCTACACCCCGCTGGCCACGAGCATCCTCGCCAACGAGAATCTCGCCTGGCTCGCCATCGTGATCGTCACTGTGTGGCAGGCGGCGCCCGGCGCCACCATCATCTACCTGGCGGGCCTGCAAAGCGTTCCCTCGGAAGTGTACGAAGCGGCTGACCTGGACGGGGCCGGCAGCTTCCGCCAGTTCCTCAGCCTCACGCTGCCGCTGATCATGGGCTACCTGGTGATCAATGTGATCCTAGGGTTCAAGGGTTTCCTGGGAACGTACGAGATCATCGTCGGACTCACCGGCGGCGGTCCCGGCATGGCGACTCAATCAGTGGCCATGCGCATCTTCTCCGGCTTCACGGGCGGGGACTACTCCTATCAAATGGCCAACGCCGTCATCTACTTCATGATCACCTTGCTGATCTCCGTCATCCAGCTGCGCCTCATCCAGCGCCGGGGGGTTTCTCTCTAATGACCGCATCCACGCTTCCAGCCCTCAAGATCCGCAGATCCAGCCGGGAAGGCTACAAGGTCAACTGGTGGCTCACCGCACTGATGCTGGTGGCATCCCTGACCATTTTGCTGCCGCTGTACTTCACCGTGGCGATGGCCCTGAAGTCCCCGGAGCAGATCGGCGGAACCGGCCTCGCCTGGCCCAACCCGATGAACTGGGAAAACTTCGCCGCCGCCTACGTGGCCACCAATTTCCCCCGGGCCTTTCTGTCCACGGCATTCGTCACCGTGTTCAGCGTCCTCGGATCGCTGACCTGCAGCTCTCTGGTGGCCTACGCAATCGCCCGCAACTGGAACCGCAGGTTCTTCCGGGGTTCCTTCGTCTACCTGCTCTCCGCGATGTTCATTCCGTTCCCGGTGATCATCCTGCCCCTCATCAAACAGACGGCATTGCTTGGCCTGGACAATCCTGCCGGCGTGGTGTTCCTCCACGTGCTGGGCGGCATCTCCTTCAACACCCTGCTGTACATCGCCTTCGTCCGCTCCATCCCGGTGGAGCTGGAGGAAGCAGCCCGTATGGACGGTGCGACCACCTGGCAGGTGTTCCGCAAGATCATCTTCCCGCTGCTGGCCCCCATGAACGCGACGGTGGGCATCTTCGCCTTCCTCAACTCATGGAACGATTTCCTGCTGCCCCAGATGATGATCGCCGACCCGGCCCTTCAGACGCTGCCCGTCGTGCAGATGCTCTTCCAGGGCGAATTCAACACCAACTACAGCCTCGCATTCGCGTCGTACCTCATGGCCATGGCGCCCACCCTGGTGGTTTACATCCTGGCCCAGCGCTGGGTACTGTCCGGAGTGATGCGTGGTGCAGTCAAGTAGACCCAACATTCCATCCAGCAACGAAACACCCCACAAGTAAAGGAAGCATCCCTTGTCCACCACTGCCACCCTGGCAACCTTGTCCGATGACCACCGTTTCGCCGATCCGAACTGGTGGCGCCAGGCGTCCGTGTACCAGATCTACCCGCGCAGTTTCTCCGATTCCAACGGGGACGGCCTGGGTGATATCAAGGGCATCACCGCCAAGGTCCCGTACCTGCAGTCACTGGCGATCGACGCTGTTTGGCTGAGCCCGTTCTACCCCTCGGCGCTTGCCGACGGCGGCTACGACGTGGATAACTACCGCGACGTGGACCCAAAGCTCGGCACGCTGGACGACTTCGACGAGATGGCTGCGGCGCTCCACGCCGCCGGCATCAAGCTGATCGCCGACATTGTCCCGAACCACTCCTCCGACCGGCACGAGTGGTTCCGGGAAGCCCTCGCCTCGCCGAAGGGATCGCCTGCCCGCGACCGCTACATCTTCCGTGACGGCAAGGGCCCGAACGGTGAGTTCCCGCCGTCGGACTGGGACTCCGTCTTCGGCGGCTCCGCCTGGGAGCGCATCACCGAACCGGACGGCACCCCTGGCCAGTGGTACATGCACATCTTCGCCAAGGAACAGCCGGACCTGAACTGGGCCAACCGCGAGATCCGCGACGACTTCCTGAAGACCCTGCGCTTCTGGTCCGACCGCGGCGTGGACGGTTTCCGGGTGGACGTGGCGCACGCCCTCGTCAAGGACCTCACCGAACCGCTGCTCTCCAAGCTAGAGCTGAGCGCTGCCAACACCGGCACTGACGGCTTCGACGACGGTTCGCACCCGTTCTGGGACCGCGACGAAGTCCACGAGGTCTACGCCGAGTGGCGCGAGGTCTTCAACGAATACAACCCCCCGCGGACTGCTGTTGCAGAAGCCTGGGTCCACGCCACGCGCCGCCCGCGCTACGCCAGCCCCCAGGGCCTGGGCCAGGCGTTCAACTTCGACCTCCTGCAGGCAGACTTCGACGCGGAGGAATTCAAGGAAATCATCACCCGCAACCTTGCCGAGGCCGCCGCTACCGGCGCCTCCTCGACGTGGGTGTTCTCCAACCACGACGTCGTCCGCCACGCCACGCGCTACGGGCTGCCCAAGGGAAGCAAGGGCAAACACCCGAAGGGGCAGGACGGCAAGACCTGGCTGCTGGCGGGCGGGCCCAAGGAGGAACTGGACGTGGAGCTCGGCGAGCGCCGCGCCCGGGCTGCCACCCTGCTGATGCTGGCCGTTCCCGGTTCGGCCTACCTGTACCAGGGCGAGGAACTGGGCCTGCAGGAAGTCGCGGAGATCCCGGAGTCTGAGCGCCAGGACCCCTCGTTCTTCCGCAACAGGGGCGTGGAGGTCGGCCGCGACGGCTGCCGCGTGCCCCTGCCCTGGGCCGCCGAGGGCAGCTCCTTCGGATTCGGCGACGGCGGCGCCCACCTTCCGCAGCCGGCATGGTTCAGCAAGTACGCCGTTGAGGTTCAGGACGGCGTCGAAGGCTCCACCCTTGAGATGTACCGCACCGCTCTGAAATTGCGGCGCGAACTGCAAACCGCAGAAGAACTCGAATGGATCGAGACCGGCAACCCCGAGGTCCTGCACTTCAGCCGGCCCGGCGGCTGGCAGTCCGTGACCAACTTCGGCGAGACTGCCGTCGACCTTCCGGCGGGCACGGTGCTGGTCAGCAGCGCCCCGCTCGAGGATGGCAGGCTGCCGGGCAACACCACCGCTTGGCTCCGCTGATCCGCGAATCCTACTGACACCCGCCCCGGTGGCGGTGCCTCTTGCCAGGCACCGCCACCGCGGCGTTTAACTACTGGGCCTTTACGAGCCGAAGTGAAAGAGTGATGCAATGACTGAACAAACCTCGACGCCCTTCCAGGGAACGACCTCCGGACGGCTGATCTACGGGTGCATGGGCCTGGGTGGAACCTGGTCTGATGAGCCCCATGACATCACCGACGTTGAAACTGCCGCCGAGGCGGTGGAGGCCGCCATGGACGTCGGCGTCACGCTGTTCGACCATGCGGACATCTACCGGAACGGCAAGTCCGAAACCGTCTTCGGCGAGGTCCTGGCCGCCACCCCCGGGCTCAGGGAACGCATCCAGCTGCAGACCAAGTGCGGCATCCGGCTCAACGAGCGGGGTCTGGAAACGTACTATGACCTGAGCAGCGACGCCATCATTGAGCGCGTGAACGGCAGCCTGGAACGGCTCCGGACGGACTACGTCGACATCTTGCTGCTGCACCGCCCGGATCCGCTGATGGACCCTGCCGAGGTGGCGGCCGCCGTCGGGAAACTGATGGCGGAAGGCAAGGTGCGCGCGCTCGGCGTGTCCAACATGTCGGCGGCGCAGATCGAATTCCTGCAGGACAGCCTCGAGACGCCTGTGGTGGCCAACCAGCTCGAACTCAGCCTGCTCAAGCGGGACTGGCTGGAAAGCACCGTGCTGGTCAACCACCCGGGCGCCGCGGACTACAGCTTTCCGCACGGGACACTCGAATACTGCGCCCGCCAGGGGATCGCGCTGCAGGCTTATGGGGCGCTGGCCCGGGGCCACTACACCGGCAACCCGCCGGAACGGCCCACGCTTGCGGAGTCCGCCACGGCGCAACTCCTCTCCGACATGGCGCGGGAGCGGGGCACCACCCGGGAGGCCGTGCTGCTGGGGTGGCTCATGAAGCATCCGGCGGGTATCGCCCCGGTGATAGGAACGGCGAACCCCGACCGGATCCGTGCCTGCGCCGGCGCCGCCAGGGTGGCGCAGACCATGACCCGCGAAGAGTGGTACCGGCTGTGGGTCACGGCCCGGGGGAGCAACATCCCCTAAGCGCGGAAGCCAGCTGGCTCTAACGTTCCGCTTTTGGTCGTATTGGTCGCCTCCGCCGGACCGGTCATCTTCGCATTAGCAGGCGCAGGCCGGATACGGTAGATGTATGACGTCTACTTCCACTGCCGAGATCACCCGGCACGAACGCAACATCCCTGCCGAAATCGCCCGTTCGTGGCTCTTGGTCAACGCAATGAAGACCGAGCTCTTCGACCAGTCGGCAGTGTCCCGCGCGGATTCCATCATTCTGGATATCGAAGACGCGGTTGACCCGTCGCAGAAGGACGCAGCGCGCGAAAACGTGGTGAACTGGCTTACCGCCGGCGGCCAGGCCTGGGTCCGGATCAACGACGCTCTCAGCCCGTTTTGGGCCGACGATCTCGCAGGCCTCCGCGGCACGCCTGGCCTGCTCGGCGTCATGCTCGCAAAGACCGAATCGGCCGACCAGGTGACGGAGAGTTTCCACCGCATGGATGGCAAGACCCCCGTGATCCCGCTGGTGGAGAGCGCCGTGGGCATCGAGGAAGCCAACCAGATCGCGAAGGCCCAGGGCGCGTTCCGCCTGGCGTTCGGTTCCGGTGACTTCCGCCGCGACACCGGCATGGCGAACACCCAGGAAGCCATGGCTTACCCGCGCGCCAAGCTTGTGGTTGCCAGCCGCGTCGGCAACCTGCCCGGTCCCATCGACGGCCCCACCGTCGGCACCAACCACCCGATCCTGCGCGAGCAGACCGGCATCACGGTGATGATGGGCATGACTGGCAAGCTGTGCCTGGCCATTGACCAGACCAGCGTCATCAACGAGGTCATCAGCCCCACGCCGTCCGACGTCGCGTGGGCCACCGACTTTATGGCTGACTTTGAGGCCAGCGGGCGGGTCATCCGTGACGGCTCGGATTTGCCCCGCCTCGGCCGGGCAGAGAAGATTATGAAGCTCGCGGTAGCGTTCGGCGTGCAGCCGGCGCCGTAACCCGCACCAGTTTTGCCAGCAGACCCCGTGACCGATACCCGCTATCTGGTGCACGGGGTCTTTTGGGATGGCCCGCCCCGGTGTTTCCAGCGGCCGACAGCGGCAGCCCGGTTTTGCGCCTTCAGCAGCTTTCGCCGGGCCTACGGACGGGCCAGCTCTTCGGAACTCGGTAAACTGGCACGGTGCTGAACGAATTCTGGGCTACAGCGCCCGCCTCATACAAAGTCCTGGTTTTCAGCGCGATGGGTCTGATCGCCGCAGGCATCATCCTCAACCTCGCGGGAAATGCCGCCCACAACCAAGGGCTCATGGTGGCGTCGCTGCCCGTGATCGGCCTTGGTCTGGTGCTGCACGTCGTGGCGCTGGTGGTCCGTGGCCAGCACATCCGGAAGAGCTACAAGAGGTAGCCGGCGCTCCTTCGGACATGGAGTGGGCGCGTTACCGCCGACAGCAGGACCGTGAAGAGGTGATGCCGCGCGGCTACAACGGCGATGCAGCTTTGCCTTGCCGCCGCTTCCGGAGCGGCGCTCATGCCGGGGTGCCAGCCGGGTATCCGCGGAAAGGTGTGTGCTGGGCAACTCCTGCGCCAGCAGGAGCTGCTCGTTCGAATCCCTGAGCGTGTCCAGCAGGAATGCCCGGGCAATCGCCAGAAGCTCGGCGATCTTGGGTGGGCAATGCGGTACGTCACCAGGTTCGCTGAGCGGACGGAGGTGACCACCCTGTGCCGGCGCAGCGTTGCCAGGTGCTGGGACAGGTGCGAGGCTTCCAGGCCTGTTTCGGACAGCAAGAAGCTCACAGGGGCAGCGTGTCCGGGGCGGCCGACAGCAGCTCGAGGATCCGGATCCGCGCCGGATGAGCTAGTGCCTTGAAGAGGTTCGCCTTGATTTCGTACAAGGGTGCCTGGGCTGCGGAAATCAACGTGACCTGCCGTTCCTGTCCATGCCGGTCTGTGGCGCGAACTGCTGGCATGATCAATCCATCACATTACTCACAATGCGCGGCCCGGCGGGCAACCCGCGCAGGGGATGCCCGGCGTCGGCCGCCGCGAACTGGGTAGTCCGCGGCGGCCCCCAGTAGGCTTGAGCCCATGACTATCAATCCGGATCTGCAGGGCCGGAGCTACCCTGCCGCAGAGGTGTACGACGTCGGTCGCGAGAAAATCCGCGAGTTCGCCCGCGCGGTCAAGGCTACCCACCCCGCCCATTTTAACGTCGAGGCCGCCCAGGGCTTGGGCCACCCCGATCTCGTGGCCCCGCCGACGTTCGCGATCATCGTCGCGCAGCGCGCCGATGCCCAGCTGATCGAGGATCCGGAGGCCGGAATCGACTTTTCCCGCGTGGTCCATGCCGACCAGCGCTTCACCCATCACCGCCCCATCTTTGCCGGCGACCGCCTCGTGGCAGAGCTGCACGTTGACGGCGTCCGCGCCATGGGCGGCGGTGCCATGATCACCACCCGGGCCGAGATCTTCGCCCTGGGCGAGGGCGACGGCCGTGAGCCCGTCTCCACCACCAAGTCATCCATCCTTGTCCGCGGGGAGGGACAGTAACCATGAATCCTGTTTTTGAAGAACTGGCAATCGGGCAGGACATCGGCAGCCGCAGCATCGGCGTCACGCGCCAGGACCTGGTCAAGTACGCCGGCGCCTCTGGGGACTTCAACCCCATCCACTGGAATGAAGCCTTCGCCACCGGGGTGGAGCTCCCCGGCGTCATCGCGCACGGCATGTTCACCATGGGCGCAGCCGTGCAGCTGGTGACCGACTGGGCAGGCGACCCCGCCGCCGTCGTCGATTACCAGACCCGCTTCACCAAGCCGGTGCTGGTTGCCGACACCACCGGAACCGGTGACGCAGGTGCCGTGATCGATGTCAGCGGAGCCGTGGGCGCGCTGGATGCTGAGACGCGGACGGCACGGGTTGACCTCGCAGTGGTCTTCGACGGGCAGAAAGTCCTCATGAAGGCGCAGGCCCTTGTGAAGCTGGCCTGACTGATGCTGCGTTGAGTTCCGCCGCCGTAACAGAGCGCGAGGTCACGCACTGGCGTATCGCCGTCGCGCTGGCGTATGCCGCCAGCGGCCTTGCCTTCAGCTCTTGGGTCTCCCGCCTGCCGGCGATTCGGGACGGGCTCGAACTCACCCCGGGGACTGTCGGGTTGCTGCTGCTGTGCATGACCGCGGGGTCGTTCCTTTCCGTTTCGGCGTCGGGGCTGATCGTGCTCCGGCTGGGTTCCAAACGCACGATGCGGACCGGGAGCATCATGGTGGGGCTCGGCCTGGCGGCCGCCGGCTTCGGCACGTCCGTGCTCGCCAGCCCGCCCGCCGTAGCACTGGGTTTGGCTGTCATCGGGCTGGGCACAGCGAGCTGGAACACTGCTTCGAACGTTGAGGGTGCCGCGGTGGAGCGCGCCGTGGGGCGCCATATTATGCCGCGCCTGCACGGCGCCTTCAGCCTGGGCACCGTGGCGGGTGCGGGACTCGGGGCGTGGGCAGCCGGAGCAGGCGTCCCTGTGTTTTGGCACCTTGCCTCGGCCGGGCTGGTGGTAGCCGCTTCCGTGACGACGGCGGCCCGCTGGTTCCGCGCGGACGTTACCCCCGTGGAACCTGCGGCCGCGTACCGCCCCGACACCTTCGAGGACCCGTCCACCGGGCCCATTCCTGTGATCCGCCCGGGAATCGATGACGCCCCGCTGACAACAAACGCAAGATTGCCCAGGCCTGGCGGGACAGGCGGACGCTGCTCTTGGGCGTCATGGTGCTTGGCCTCGCGCTGGCGGAAGGCGCGGCGGGGGACTGGGTGGCGCTGGCCCTCGCAGACGGACACCAGCAGTCAGATGCCGCCGGAGCCGCGGGGTACGGCCTTTTTGTCACCCTCATGACCATCGGACGTTTTGCCGGAACATCCGTGCTCGACCGTTTCGGCCGTGTCCCCGTGATGCGCTTGTGTTCCGCGCTGGCCATTCTGGGGCTGGGATTGTTCGTGTTCGCCCCCGAGCCCTGGCTTGCCTACACGGCCCTGGCAGTCTGGGGCCTGGGTGCGTCCCTCGGCTTCCCAGTGGGCATGTCCGCCGCGGCCGATGATCCGGCCAAGGCTGCCGCCCGCTTATCGCTCGTGTCCACTATCGGGTACGGCGCCTTCCTATGCGGTCCTCCGCTGCTGGGTTTGCTGGCCGAGCACGTCGGGATCCTGCATTCGCTGCTGGCCGTGATGGCGGTGCTCGTGGTGAGCTTCCTGCTGTCGCCGGTGGCCCGCAAGGCTTCCTAGTTCAACTGTTTTAGCCTGTTTCGTTCCCCTTCCCCTAGGCTGGACTGGTGACCCCCACAATGCTTTCTGACCTGACCACGGCCGCCGTCGGAGGCCCTGCCGCCAACTACGTCGATGCCCACACCGAGGCAGAGATCATCGACGCCGTGCGCTCGGCCGACGCCGCCGGCGAGCCCGTGCTCATCCTCGGCGGCGGGTCCAACCTGCTGATTTCCGACGACGGGTTCCCCGGAACCGTCGTGAAGATCGCCTCCGAGGGGTTCACCGTCAACGCCGAGGACTCCTGCGGTGGCGTGTCCGTGGTGGTGCAGGCCGGCCACAACTGGGATGCCCTTGTGGAGCATGCCGTGCTGCACAACTGGTCGGGGGTAGAGGCCCTGGCCGGGATTCCCGGCGCCACCGGCGCCACCCCCGTGCAGAATGTGGGAGCGTACGGTTCCGACGTCTCGCAAACCATAGCTGCCGTCCGTACCTGGGACCGGGAAGGCAACGTGGTGAAGACCTTCACCAACTCCGAGCTGAAGTTCGGCTACCGGGATTCCATCCTCAAGCAGACCACGGTCAACGGGTCACCCCGATACGTGGTCCTCACGGTCGAGTTCCAGCTGCCACTGGGGAGGATGAGCGCCCCGGTCCGCTACGCGGAGCTGGCAAGGGTGCTCGGCGTTCAGCAGGGGGAACGGGCTTACTCCAATGACGTGCGCCGGGAAGTGCTGAGGCTGCGGGCTTCCAAGGGTATGGTGCTGGACCCGGCTGACCGGGACACGTACTCCACAGGCTCCTTCTTTACGAACCCCATCGTCCCGGCAGCCGTGGCGGACGAACTGCCCCAGAACGCCCCCCGTTATCCCGCCGGTTCCGACGGCCTCGTGAAGCTTTCCGCCGCATGGCTGATCGACCAGGCCGGATTCGGCAAAGGCTTCGGCCTGGACGCTGGAAGCGTGTCCGGCGGACGGGCCTCGTTGTCCACCAAGCACACGCTGGCCATCACCAACCGTGGTTCCGCCAGCGCCGCGGATATGGTGGCCATTGCGCGTGAGGTGAGGGACGGCGTCGTCGGGCGTTTCGGCATTGAACTTCACCCCGAGCCGCTGTTGATCGGCGTTGCCCTCTAGCTTTACCTTCCCTTGTCACTGTCCGGGGACGGCGGCCCGGGCGGTCCTAGGATTGGGGCATGGCAACGGAGACACGGGTACGGGTAACTCCCCGGATCATGGGACGGCTGCGGCTGGCTTCGCAAGGTCTGCTGGCTGGAGGATTTCCCAGTGTTCCTGAGGCCGTCCGCGGAATGACTGCTATGCAGGCGCAGGACCTTCAGGCGGTGCTCTGGGCGGTGGGCTTGCGCGTCCCCGGAGCCGGCGTGAATGACGTGCGGGCGGCCTTGAATTCGGGGGCCGTAGTGCGGTCGTGGTCGATGCGCGGCACCCTCCACCTGCTCGCACCCGAGGATCTGCGCTGGATCCTGAATATCACCACGCCGCGGCTGGTCCAAGGGATGTCGAGCCGGCACCGCCAGCTCGAGATCACCGCGGGCGACGTTGAAGTCTGCAAGAAGATTGCCTTGGACCTGCTTTCCGGAGCACCGGGTGATGGCAGCAGGCGCGGTGCCACGCGGCGCGAGCTGTTCGAGGCGTTCGCGGCGGGCGGCCAGCCGCCTGCCGGGCAACGCGGCATCCACCTGCTGGGACTGCTCTGTCAAAGCGCTACGCTCGTGCCGGGGCCGCTGGACGGAAACCAGCAGAAGTTCGTGGCGTTCGATGACTGGATCACCACTTCGCGCGATCTCGACCGCGGGCAGGGCATCGGAGAACTGCTGCTCAGGTATCTGCGCAGCCACGGGCCGGCGACCGTGCGCGACTTCGCCTGGTGGTCCAACATCACCCTGACAGAGGCCCGGGCTGCGCTGGTGTTGATCCGGGGAGAGGTCGTGAAGCTGGAATTTGGCGGGACGGACTACTGGATGTCGCCGCAGACGGCCGAGCTGCTTGACGGCCGCGTGCCGGGCCAGCGCACTGTTCTGGCACTGCCCGGGTTCGACGAGTTCATCCTCGGCTACACGGACCGTAGCCTGGTACTCCCACCGGAGCACGCCCAGAAGATCGTCCCGGGCGGGAACGGGGTGTTCAAGAAGGCGATTGCGGCAGGCGGCGAGGTCGTCGGAACATGGGCGCGGCAGGGGACAGGACGAACGGGGTCCTATGTGCCTGAGCCGTTCGACACCTCAAAGCCCCTGGACCCGGCGATCGTGGCGGGATTCAACCGTTCCATCAGGCAGTACGAGAAGTTCCTCGCGTCCTAGCCATGGTGCGGGCCGCCTGCCTGGCCCCCGCTTGGACGGCTCTGCCCCGCCTGGACGGCCTTGCCCCGCCTGGACGGCCTTGCCCCGCCTGGACGGCCTGACCCCGGCTGGACGGCTTTGCCCCGCTCGCCCAAACGTGCACCCTTGGACCACTGCGATGTCGAGAGTCCTGGACGAAAGCCCGGTGAAACGGGGGGCCGAAGGGCCGTGGACGTGTTGGCGTCATTGGACGGGCGGGCAGAGTCGGCCGGTGAAACCCGGGCCCGACTGCTCCTGTACTCATTCGGGATACATGGTTTCCGGCCGCAGAACGAACTGCCAACAAGGTCCGGCCTGTTCAGGGCTAACTTCGCGGATCTCGGCCACTGCGTGATCATCGAATTCGACGGAAAGGTCAAGTACAGCGATTACCGCCCTACGGCTCAAGTGCTGCTCGCGGAGCGATCCCGTGAAAACGCCTTGGCCGAAGCAGGACGGATCTTCTTGCGTGTGGACTGGAACCAGCTGGACGCGTCCCACGCAGCTGCGGCGCCGGGTGCTGGCCACGCTGGCCCGTGCGGAGATGCAGAAACGGCCCCGACCCGCATAGACGGCCGTGGGCAGGGCCGGTCATGCGGGGCGGGGCCGCTCATGAGGAGTGGGGTTACAGCGTCCCGGTCGCGATGTTCAGCATGCGCCGGAGCGGTTCGGCTGCTCCCCAGAGCAGCTGGTCACCCACGGTGAAGGCGCTGATGTACTGCGGACCCATCTCCATCTTGCGGATCCGGCCAACGGGGATGTCGAGGGTGCCTGAAGCCGCGACCGGGGTCAGGTCGGCCATCGAGGCTTCCTTCGTGTTGGGCACAACCTTCGCCCACTCGTTGTCCTCATCGAGCAGCTTCTCGATTTCCGCGACAGACAGGTCTTCGCGCAGCTTCAGGGTGAGCGCCTGCGAGTGCGAGCGCATGGCGCCAATCCGCACGCAGAGGCCGTCCATAATGATGTGGTTGTCGTCCGAGGTGCCGAGGATCTTGTTGGTTTCGACGCCGGCCTTCCACTCCTCCTTGGACTGGCCGTTGCCGAGGTCCGCGTCGATCCAGGGGATCAGGGATCCGGCCAGCGGCACCCCGAACTGCGTGGCGTCGATGTCGCTGCGCTGGTGGGCGAGGACCTTGCGGTCGATGTCCAGGATGGCCGACGCCGGGTCGTCCAGTTCCGTGCTGACCTCTGCATTGAGCGTGCCGAACTGGCTCAGCAGCTCGCGCATGTGCCGCGCGCCGCCGCCGGAGGCTGCCTGGTAGGTCATAGACGTGCCCCACTCAACGAGGCCATTCTTGAAGAGGCCGCCCAGTCCCATCAGCATGCACGACACCGTGCAGTTGCCGCCGATGAAGTCCTTGGTGCCGTTCACGAGTCCCTTGTCGATGACGTCGCGATTGATGGGGTCCAGCACGATGATCGAGTCGTCGTTCATGCGCAGGGTGGAGGCGGCGTCGATCCAAAGACCGTCCCATCCGCGGCTGCGGAGTTCGCCGTGGACCTGCTTGGTGTAGTCTCCGCCCTGGGCGGTGACAATAATTGGCAGCTTCGCCAGCGTCTCGACGTCGAACGCGTCCTCGAGCTTGCCGGCCCCTTCAGCAAAGGAAGGCGCGGCACCTCCCGCGTTGGAGGTGGAGAAGAACACCGGGTTGATGTTGGCGAAGTCGCCCTCGTCCTGCATGCGCTGCATCAGGACGGAGCCGACCATGCCGCGCCATCCGACCAGGCCGACGGAGGGGGTAGCTGCTGTAGTCATTCGTACAGTTTATCTTCGGATCCGGCAGCCCGCAGTCGGTTACGTCACTTTGGTCGGCAGCCGCAGGGCGTCCTGGCCCGGCCCGTGCTGAAGGCGCTATTCCACCGGCCGGGCGAGGTTCCGGGCCTCTCGGAGCTTCTCAGCTTTGCGTTCCTTGTAGTAGCCGGCCCAGGCTGCGAGGAAAGGAAAGAGGCAGAAAGGAAAGAGGCAGGCCGGGAAGACCCACGATGCTTCGCAAGAGTGTGCCACTGACCGGTGACGGCAACTTGGATCCCGCCGTAAACAAGCATCTGTTCGTTCCGCGTCTAAGCGGGTGCTGCTGAGCCCCGGCACCACTGTCGTGAAGCCCGGCCGGCGCCGCGATGCGCAAGCCCCCCATGGCCCCGGGTAAACGCCGCTACTGCCGGTCTCGCTCTTCCGGGACGGCGTTCCTGCGGGCGCGCAGTGCATAGAATGCGCCGAAGGCAAACGCCTGGGTCACCACAACCAGGACAATGACACCGGCGATCTTGTTGCCGCCGAGGATCATCGTCAGGCCGACGATCGCTGACAGCAGCGCGAGCAGGGGCAGCAGCATGTAGCCGAGCACGAACAGTGTTTCGGGTTTTTTAAGCATCCGTCTAGCCTTCTTTACGGTTCCACTTGGTGAACCGGTAGCGCGTGCCGTTGGCTGCCGTGAGCCAGCCATCCTGGGGAACTGACTCTTCCGGCACCCACGGCGCGCCGAGTTCGGGAGCGAAGGTGTCGCCGTCCGCCTCCACATCGATGGTGGTGACCACGGCTGTGTCGGCGAGATCTACGCACTGCTCGAAAATCTCGCCGCCGCCCAGGATCCAGATCGTCTCGGAGCCGGGCACGAACTGTGACTCCAGCAGCGCGTCGTCAAGGGATTTGACGACGACGGCGCCCTCCGCCTCGGGCGTTCCGGCCCAGCCTTCCTGCCGGGTGATGACGATGTTCGTGCGGTTGGGCAAGGGACGGTACTTCTCAGGGAAGGACAGCCACGTCTTGCGGCCCATGATGACGGGGTGCCCGCTGGTAACCCTGGTGAAGTGCTTAAGGTCTTCCGGCAGGTGCCATGGCATGTCGCCGTCCAGGCCGATGACCCCGGACGTGGTTTGGGCCCAGATAAGGCCGAGCCCTGTTGTGTTCGCGGCGATCCCGTCGCTGAAGGCCTGCGGATCCATGGTCTCCTCGGTGCTCATACGGCAATCGGCGCCTTGATCGTGGGGTGGTGCCGGTAGCCCACCACTTCGAAGTCTTCCAGGGTGTAGTCGAAGATCGACGCAGGTTTGCGGGTGATTTTCAGCTGCGGGTACTCATAGGGTTCGCGGTCCAGCTGCTTCAGAACCTGGTCCATGTGGTTGTCGTAGATGTGGACGTCGCCGCCGGTCCAGACGAACTCTCCCGGCTCCAGCCCCGTCTGCTGCGCCAGCATACAGGTCAGCAGGGCGTAGGAGGCGATGTTGAACGGCACACCCAGGAACATATCCGCCGAGCGCTGGTAGAGCTGGCACGACAGCTTGCCGTCGGCCACGTAAAACTGGAAGAAGGCGTGGCAGGGCGGCAACGCCATGTCCTTAAGCTCGGCCACATTCCAGGCGGACACGATGTGCCGGCGGGAATCGGGGCTGGCCTTCAGGTTCTCGACAAGTTCCGCAATCTGGTCAATGTGGCCACCGTCCGGAGTCGGCCAGCTGCGCCACTGGACACCGTAGACCGGGCCGAGCTCGCCGTCGGCATCAGCCCACTCATTCCAGATGGTGACGCCCTGGTCCTGCATCCACTTCACGTTGGTGTCACCGCGCAGGAACCACAGCAGTTCGACGGCGACCGACTTGAAATGCACGCGTTTGGTGGTGATCAGCGGGAAGCTTTCGCTGAGATCAAAGCGCATCTGACGACCGAAAACGCTGCTGGTCCCCGTTCCGGTGCGGTCGGACTTGTGCGTGCCGTGGGCCAGAACGTCGCGCAAGAGGTTCTCATAGGGCGTTGGTATGCTCACGCGTCCAGTCTAGTCGGCTGAAATGTTTAATCGTCGAACGGCTTGAACTGCTCCACCGCCACGATCTTGCTCTTGCTCGCGTGCGCCACATGGCAGATGATCATTTCCCCTGGCGAGAGATAAGGGTCAGCCGCAGGCAGCACACCCTTCAGCTTTTCGTTCATGTACTCGTTGAGCTTGTTCAGGACGGTGGGCAGCGCGGGCCTGTGCGTGCACAGCACGACCGGTTTTTGTTTGTCGAACAGCGCGTCCACGGCGGCGGCGGTCTTCTTGGGATTCCTGGCGTGCCGGTGTTCCGTTAGCGCGTCGACGAGTTTGACCTTGGCGTCTGAGACCTTGACGTACGGCGCGATGGTGGCAACGCAACGCCGCCAGGGGCTGGTGACCACGCGCATCGGTTTCCACGCGCGCAGCAGCCTGCCCACGGCCTGGGCCTGCCGGACGCCCGTGGCGGCGAGCGGACGTTCGCCTTCCGCCTTGGTCCAAGAGGACCTCGGCTTGGCCTTGGCATGACGCACGAGCACCAGCGGCCAGGTGTGCAGTTCATTGCGGGAGTGGGCCTCCACCAGGAACTGCAGGGGCACTACGTCCGTAGGATTGGACAGCATGGACGCGGCCCGCTCCGGTGTGCACCACAGGATGCTGTCCACCTCCTTGCCGTCGGGACGCACGCGCGTGCCGTTGGGGACCTCCACCGCCCAATAGTGAACCACCTTCAGGCCGGCGGGGACGTGATAGTGGATCGGCGGAAGGGGAATGCCCAGCGGCACCTGCAGTCCGATCTCTTCCTCGACTTCCCGGACAGCGCACTCGGGGACAGTCTCGCCGGCGTCGAGCTTGCCTTTAGGCCAGGACCAGTCGTCGTACTTGGGCCGGTGAATCAGGAGAACTTCCAGCTGGTCCTTTTTGACGCGCCACGGCAGGGCGCCGGCGGCCGTTACGGCTACGGGCTCGCCGGGGTGGTCAGTCTGATCCGCTATGAGGGAATCGCTCTTCAAGCCCTGGTCCTACCGCCGGGCAGTGGCACGTTGGCGGGAACGGGACGCGAGAAGCCAGGACTGGACGTCGTCCAGCTCCCGCCCGTTCTCGTCCAGGTGATGGCGCGTCCAGATGCCCTGGTCGTCAAGGTGCCAACTGGACGTTTCGGGATCCATGTAGCGGCGGAGCATGTCCAGGACGTACGTGGTGTTTTCGCCTCCGGACAGCTGCACCAGGGCTTCAACGCGCCGGTCGAGGTTGCGGTGCATCATGTCGGCCGACCCTATGTAGACCACAGGATCCCCGCCGTTGCCAAACGCGAACACACGCGAGTGTTCCAGGAAGCGGCCAAGGATGGACCGGACGGTGATGTTCTCGCTCAGTCCGGGGACACCCGGCCGCAGCGAGCAGATGCCGCGGACAATAACATCGACCTTCACTCCGGCCTGGGACGCCCGGTAGAGGGAATCGATGATCGCCTCATCAACCATGGAGTTGACCTTGATCTGCACCCAGGACCTGTTGCCGGCGCGGGCGTTGCGGATCTCGGTCTCGATCCTGTCGATGAGCCCGGAGCGCACCGAGCGCGGCGCAACGAGGAGTCGTTTGAAGGTTGACTTCGGGGCGTAGCCGGAGAGCTGGTTGAAGAGCTTTGAGAGATCCTCTCCCACCTGCTCGTTGGATGTCAGCAGTCCGAGGTCCTCGTAGTAGCGTGCCGTGCGCGGGTGATAATTGCCCGTGCCGATGTGGCAGTAGCGGCGCAGGCCGTCTACTTCCTGGCGGACCACGAGGGAGAGTTTGCAGTGCGTCTTCAAGCCCACGATGCCGTACACAACGTGTACGCCGGCCTGCTCCAGTTTGCGGGCCCAGGAGATGTTGGCCTGCTCGTCAAAACGGGCCTTGATCTCCACCAACGCCAGGACCTGCTTACCCGCCTCTGCTGCGTCGATAAGGGCATCCACGATGGGGGAATCGCCCGACGTCCGGTACAGGGTCTGCTTAATGGCCTGCACCTTCGGGTCCGCGGCTGCCTGCTCGAGAAATGCCTGGACCGATGTGGAGAAGGAATCGTAGGGGTGGTGCAGCAGAATGTCCCGCCGGCGCATCGCCGCGAAGACATTGGCGGCCTTGGAAGTCTCGGATTCGTTCAGGTAGCGGGACGTGTGGGGCACGTGCTTGGGGTAGTGCAGGTCCGCCCGGTCGATCCCGGCGATGACTGACAGGCCGCGCAGGTCGAGCGGCGCGGGCACCGAGTAAACCTCGGATTCCTCGACGCCGAGCTCCCGGATCAGGAGGGCACGGATGTTGGGATTGATGTCATTGGTGACCTCGAGCCGGACGGGAGGGCCGAACCGGCGGCGCAGGAGTTCCTTCTCGAGGGCCTGCAGGAGGTTTTCGGCGTCGTCCTCTTCCACCTCAACGTCCTCGTTCCGCGTGACGCGGAACGTGTGATGTTCCAGGACCTCCATGCCCGCGAAGAGCTGGTCGAGGTGGACGGCGATGACTTCCTCAAGGGCGATGAACCGGGCAACGCGCCCCGGAACGGACCCGGCGCGCGGGCCGTCGATGGATATCAGGCGCGGCAGCTGGTCCGGCACCTTAACTCGGGCGAACAGCTCCTTGTCGCTGACCGGGTTCCGGACCACTACGGCCAGGTTCAGGGAGAGTCCGGAAATGTAGGGGAACGGGTGTGCGGGGTCCACGGCCAGCGGCGTGAGGATGGGGAAGACCTTTTCCGCGAACATGACGCTGAGGCGGTGTTTGGCCTCGTCGTCGAGTTCGTCCCACTGCATGAGGTGGATGTGCTCATATGCCAAGGCGGGGCGGATCTGCTCCGCGTAGACCTGGGCGTGGCGCTGCTGCAGCTTGTGCGCCGCGTCGCCGATCTGTTCGAGGACCTGGACCGGGCTCAGGCCCGCGGGGGAGGGCACCGCGAGTCCGGTGGCAATCCTGCGCTTCAGGCCGGCGACGCGGACCATGAAGAACTCGTCAAGGTTCGAGGCGAAGATGGAGAGGAAACCGACGCGCTCGAGCAGGTAGAGGGTGGGGTCCTCGGCGAGTTCAAGGACCCGTGCATTGAAGGCCAGCCAGCTCAGTTCCCGGTCCAGGAAGCGGTCGGGGCTGATCTCACCCTCGGGCTCGAGGATGGCGGCGAACTCCGGAATGTCGATCCGGTCCTGGGTGGCGCGGGACGCGGGCACTTCAGAGGAGCCGAAACGGGCACGCGCCGGAGCCGTCTTGATAGCGGTAGTGGCTGATCCGGCAGATTCCGGTTGCATGCTCTCTCCTTGGTGGCTGGATTTAGCTTCAACCTTACAAGCATTCGCCTCCGCGCGACCGTCAGATTTCAGCGGAAACGGCGCGCGCGTCGGGACCCGGTCAGCCTTCGTCAACCGGGCCGTACATGACGTCGACGTCCCACCGGGTGAATCCCAGCCGGCGGTACAGGGAGACGGCCGGGGCGTTGTCCGCATCCGTGTAGAGCATGACGGCGTGCAGGCCCTGCTGTTGCAGATACCGGATGCCGGCGACCGTCAGGGCTTTGCCCAGGCCCATGCCCTGCGCCGCCGGCGCCACACCGACGACGTAAACCTCACCGATCGCGGGATGGTCGCCGTGCCGGGGGTGGACCTTGGTCCAGTGGAACCCGAGGAGTTGGCCGTCACGGTCCTCGGCCAGCAGGAAGCCGGCCGGATCGAACCACTGTTCGGCCATCCTGGCCTCCAGGTCCGCCCTGGTCAGGGAGCCCTGCTCGGGATGATGTGCAAAGGCCGCGCGGTTGGCCGCCAGCCAGGACTCCTCGTCCTTGCCGGGCACAAATGACCGGAGCGTAATGCCCTCCGGCAGTCCGACGTCGGGCAGTTCTGCCGAGGCGGTAGCGAGCCGCATCTTCCAGAGTTCCCGGATGGGGCCGTAGCCGTAGCGGGCGGCGAGGTCCGCAGCCGCTTCGTGGTTGCCGTGGGACCAGGCCTTCAGCCCGCCGAACCCGCGGGTGGACTTCAGCGTGGACACGAGCCGGCCCGCCACGCCCTGGTTCCGATAGCTGGGGTGCACGGCAATCTCCAGGATGCCTGTGCCGTCCTCCTCCTCAACCACGACGGCGAAGCCTGCCAGGTCCTGGGCTGTGGCGGGATCCGAGTCCTCGTCCGGGGCGTAGAGAGCCAGGGTCAGCAGTGAGTGGGGGCCGGCGTCAGCAGCGCGCAGGGTCACCAGCGTCTGTTCGGAGATGGACGGGTTGCCGTCCGATTCCTCGGCGGCTGCGAGCAGGGTTTTAATGTCCTGCAGCAGCTGTTCTCCCACCCCGCCCCTGATGACGGTGACGGGCCAATTCTCCGGATGCGCAGGACTCATGCTGTCAAGGCTATACGTTGTGCCGATTGTGCCTTGCGATTGCGCCTTCCAACTTGTGGCTGCCCGCCGCTGGCCCCGATTTGTGGCCATCGGATCCGCCCGGTATAGTCGGTATCTCGTTCGGCTTCCTGAGCTGAATGTGAGGGGGATCCACCACTGGGGTGGCCTCGATACGTTCGACCCGTATGTCCTCCACTGAACAACGGGAAAGGCCCGGACTCGAAAGAGTCCGGGCCTTTTGCGTTGCGGGAATCTCTCCTGCGAATTCAGCCCGCGAATGCAGCCCTTGGAGGACCGGGACCGGTCAGGCTTCGGCGAGTTGCTCGTCCTCCTGCTGGCGGACCAGGGTGAGCCGGTAGCCGACGTTGCGGACGGTGCTGATCAGGTTCTCGTGGTCGGCGCCGAGCTTGGCGCGGAGCCGCCTGACGTGAACGTCCACAGTGCGGGTGCCGCCGTAGTAGTCATAGCCCCACACCTCGGTAAGGAGCTGCTGGCGCGTGAACACGCGGCCGGGGTGTTGTGCCAGATACTTCAGCAGCTCGAATTCCTTGAAGGTCAGGTTGAGTGCCGCGCCGTTGACGCGGGCGGTGTAGCTCGCTTCATCGATCACGACGCCGGCAGCCCGGATCTCGGACGGCGTGTCCTCCTGCTCCGGTACAGCACGCGCCACAGACAGTCGGATTCGGGCCTCCACCTCGGCCGGGCCGGCGGAATCGAGCACGATGTCATCGACAGCCCAGGCAGACGATACAGCAGCCATGCCGCCTTCGGTGAGGATGAGCACCAGCGGCGCGCTGAGGCCTGTGGCCTTCAGGAGCTGGGTAAGGGACCGGGCCCCGACCAGGTCTTTGCGCGCGTCAAGGAGAACGATGTCGCAGGGGTCTGTTTCCAGCAGGGCAGTCGGCTCGGCCGGGAGGATGTGAACGCGGTGGTTCAGGAGCTCCAGGGCAGGCAGGATGTCCACCGATGATCCGGTGCTGTTGGTCAGTAACAGGATGTGCGACATTGTTCCTCCAAGGGGCCGTCCGCGCATCATTGGGCGACTGAACCGGGCTTCCACCGGCCGTACTGTGCTGGCCGCAGGAGGTCCGGACACCCTGGCGGACCAGTGTCTCCGTTCGCCTTGCGGAAAGCCTAGCTGAGCTCTGAGTATACCTAACGGCCCCCGTCCAGACACTGATCCGGCCGGGCAACGCGCCTCATTTGCGACATATGCCAGTCACATAAGGCAGGATTGAAACGTCAGGGCGCCACCCAGCCCGTCAAACCGGCACAGCCCGTCGAAGACAGCCGGATGAGGCCATAGCCAGATGAGGACGCAGCGAAGTTGAGTGCAGAGTCGAAGAGGAGTACGCATGGCCGCGCCTGAGGTGAGCGCAGCGGCGCCCTCGGGGACCGCTGTGAAGTCCTGGAGCATCGAGGTGATTGGCCTGGCCGGACTGGCTGTCATTATCGCCAGCATCTACCGGACGCCCGACGTACTCCTCGCCGTCTCGGTGGTCATAGCCCTGGCCGTTGGCGTTGGCTGGCCGCACTACCTGGGGATACCCGCCAAGAAGACGCTCGCTGCGGTTATCGGACTCTGCGGCGCCGGTTCGGCAGTGGCCGCTGCCAGCATTCCCGCTCCCGGCTACCTTGACTGGGCGCCCGGTTTCATCGCACTCGGTGTCATGTCCGTTTTCGTCGTCCAGCTGGTGCGCGGAACCGGTCAGGCCCAGCGCCTGGAATCCACTCTGGGCTGCTGCGTGGGTGTCCTGCTGTCCTGCCTGGGGGCAGGCTGGATCGCCGCCGCCCGGTTCAACGGCGTCAAGGAAATGATGCTCGTAGCCGGCGTCAGCGCCGCCGTGGCCCTGCTCGCCGGTCTCATCCGCTGGCCGGACAGCATCGTGGCTCCGCTGGGCATAGCCCTTGCCGGTCTTGCCGGGCCGCTCGCGGGACTGGTGTTCTCGGATATCGCCGTTCTCCCCGCAGCCATAGTCGGGGTGGTGGTCGGGGCTGTCCTTGTCAGCTTCCGCCGGCTTGTGACTCTGCGCGGTACCGCGCTGAACTTTCCGGGCGCGTTGGGGATGGGCCTGGCACCCGTCGCCGCGGTCGGTTCGCTTGCCTACTTCATAGACAAACTACTCATCTACTAAAGCGTTAGGATGGCACCATGTCCGTACTTGCATATGAAATTTTCTTCCTTGTCCTGCTTGGCATTGCCAGCCTTTCCATGGCTTGGTTTGCCGGCTACGTGGTCTACCGCCTGTTCAAGGGACAGAAGTAGAACCGCCCCCTGTTAGCTGCTTCACGAGGTAACAGCCGTGCCTATTGAGATACCCACAGACCTGACTCCCGAACTGGTCCCGCTGTCCTGGCTCATTGGTGAGTGGGAGGGCCGTGGACGGCTTGGGGCCGGCGACGAAAGTTCCGAGCATTTCCTCCAGCACGTATCGTTCACCCACAACGGGTTGCCGTACCTGCAGTATCGCGCGGAAAGCTGGCTCACCGACGAAGAAGGCAACAAACTCCGGCCCCTTACCGTCGAGACCGGCTTTTGGGCGCTGGAACGTAAACAGTTGGATGCCGACGGCGGCCCTGGCCTGATTCCGGCCGACATAGTGCCGGCGCTGAAGAGCGCCGACGAGGTGGAGGCGCTGCGAAACAAGGACGGCGGCTTTGACATTTCGGTCTCCATCTCGCACCCCGGCGGCATATCCGAGCTGTACTACGGCCAGATCAAGGGCCCGCAGATCCAGCTGAGCACAGACATGGTAATGCGGGGCAGCCACTCCAAGGACTACAGCGCCGCCACCCGGATCTTCGGACTCGTCGACGGGAACCTGTTGTGGCGCTGGGACGTGGCCACCGGCGGTGCGTCTCCGGCCAGTTCCTCGGAGCCGGGCAACGGCCTCGAAGCCCACGCCTCGGCGTTCCTGAAACGCGTCTCTTAGCAGCATTCCCTGCCAGGGCTTCCTTAACAGACCGTTTTCCGGCAGGGCCTTCCAGCCCTGTCCCTGTATCTCCCCATGGTCTACGTTTGGCCTGAGGTCCCGTTTCCTCAGCCAACGCAACCTTGAGCTCCACATGGATGCAGCCAACCCGCCGGCGAACTACAGCTATTATCCTGCCGTGCAGGAGGCGGACATCGTTGTGGTCGCCGTGCCCATCTGGCTCGGGGACAACTCCTCCCAGACGAAGAAACTCATCGAGCGCCTGTACCCTCATTCTGGACAGCTCAACGGCAAGGGCCAATGGGCCTTCTATCCCAAAGTGGGCGGCTGCCTGATCACCGGCAACGAGGACGGCATCAAGCACTGCTCAATGAACGTCCTCTACAGCCTGCAGCACATCGGATTCACCATTCCTCCCCAGGCCGACGCCGGCTGGATTGGCCCCGTAGGGTCGGGCCCGGGCTACCTCAATAAAGGATCCGGCGGCCCGGAGAGTGATTTCACCAACAGGAACACCACGTTTATGACGTGGAATCTCCTGCATCTGGCCAGAATCTACAAGGACGCCGGCGGGATTCCCGCCTACGGCAACCTTCCGCAAGAATGTAAGGCTGGATCCAGATACGGCTTCGAAAACCCGTACGGCTTCGAAAACCCTGAGTACCGCTGACTGTGGTGGCGGCGCCGTTGGTGGATTCGAACCGCCGGAATACCCGCCAGAGCAAGGACGTTCCCTTCATATGACTATCAAGAGCCCTCTGTTGTCGCGCCCCGGATCCGTCGAAGCGGCCGGCGCCGATGCCGGCGTCGCGTCCCACTACGGTGAGCCGCTGCGCGAGCAGCGCGCCCTCGCGGCCGGTACCGCCGTCGTCGATCTGTCCCACCGCGGCGTGGTGACGGTCACCGGCCCGGACCGCCTGAGCTGGCTGAACACTCTGTCCTCCCAGCAGGTCGCCAACCTGCAGCCTGGTGAGTCCAGTGAGCTTCTGCTGCTGAGCCTGCAGGGCCGTATTGAATTTGATGCGCGGGTAATTGACGACGGCGGGACTACCTGGCTGATCGTCGAGGCCGCTGAAGCCGCTCCGTTGGCCGAGTGGCTGAACAGAATGAAGTTCATGCTGCGGGTTGACATCGCCGACGTCTCGGACGAATGGGCGGTGCTGGGCTCGACCAGGGCGGTGCCCGAGTGGTCCGGGCTGAAGGTCTGGCAGGACCCGTGGCCGCACGTCGCTGCCGGCGGATATGCCTACTCGCTAGTGGCCGAGGACGCCCACCCCGGCGCCGAACGCCCGTGGTTCGAATACCTCGTCCCCGCAGCGGAGCTGGAATCGACAGTGGGGGAACGGGCACTGGCCGGAGTGTCGGCGTCCGAAGCTTTGCGTGTCGCCGCCTGGCGACCCCGGCTCGGCGCCGAAACGGACGACAAGACCATTCCGCACGAGCTGGACCTGCTTCGGACGGCCGTCCACCTGGCCAAAGGCTGCTACAAGGGGCAGGAGACCGTTGCTCGGGTGCACAATCTGGGTCATCCTCCTCGGCGGCTCGTGTTCCTGCAGCTGGATGGCTCCCAGCACACCATGCCGCAGGCGGGGAGCCCGGTACTGCTGGGGGAGCGCAGGGTGGGAACCGTCACATCCGTGGCGCAGCACTACGAGATGGGCCCCGTGGCCCTGGCGGTCATCAAACGTTCCGTCGCGCCGGATGAAATACTGACTGTCATGGACGGGGAAGAACCGTACACAGCCGCGCAGGAAGTGATCGTGGCTCCCGATGCCGGGCAGGTTGTTGGCCGGCAGACCGGATTCCTGAGGGGGACCCACAAATGACAGACCAGCCCGAAGCCGCCGCACAGATGGACGAGGAGACCCTCGAACTGGCGCACCGGCTCTTCGACGCCGCCCGCAACGGCGAAACGGAACTGCTTCGCAGTTACCTCAATGCCGGTGCCCCCGCGGGCCTGACCAACTCTGCCGGGGACTCGCTGCTCATGCTCGCCGCCTACCACGGTCACGCAGAAACGGTGCAGCTGATCCTGTACCACGGCGGCGACGCCAACCAGGCGAACGGGCGCGGACAGACACCCTTGGCGGGTGCGGTGTTCAAGGGCTACACGGACGTGGCCCGCGTGCTGTTGGACGCCGGCGCCGATCCCGATGCCGGGACTCCTTCAGCCCGTGCGGCCGCGGACATGTTCGCGCGCAAGGATATCCAGGAGCTGCTGGCGTAGGCCGGAGCTGTGACGCATCTTTTCGAGAACGTCAGCAGGCCCTGGCCGGCGCTCTGGTCCCTCGTCATCGGTTTCTTCATGATCCTGATCGACACCACCATCGTGTCGGTGGCCAACCCGAGCATCATGGCGGGACTGAACACCGACATCAACGCCGTCATCTGGGTGACGAGCGCCTATCTGCTGGCTTATGCCGTTCCTCTTCTCGTCACGGGCCGGCTCGGTGACAGGTTCGGACCGAAGCGGCTCTACCTGTCGGGGCTCCTGGTCTTCACCCTTGCCTCCCTCTGGTGCGGGCTCTCGGGCACCATCGAACTGCTGATCGCGGCGCGCGTGCTGCAGGGCCTCGGTGCGGCGCTGATGACACCCCAGACCATGGCCGTGATCACCCGTATCTTTCCGCCGGACCGGCGGGGCGCCGCGATGGGGCTGTGGGGTGCCACGGCCGGCATGGCCACGCTTGTGGGGCCCATCCTCGGTGGTGTGCTGGTTGACGGTTTGGGCTGGGAGTGGATCTTCTTCATCAACGTGCCCATCGGCGTCGTCGGTTTCATCCTCGCGTGGCGCCTGGTGCCGTCCCTGACGACCCACCCGCACAAGTTTGACCTCCCCGGTGTGGTGCTGAGCGCCGTCGGGCTCTTCCTGCTCGTGTTCGGCCTCCAGGAGGGCGAGACGTACAACTGGGGAACCATCACCGGTCCCGTCACTGTGTGGGGACTGATCATCAGCGGAAGCGTGGTGCTGGCGCTGTTCGTCGGCTGGCAGGCCATCAACAAGGGCGAGCCGCTGCTTCCGCTGGGCCTCTTCAAGGACCGGAACTTCTCGCTGGCTAACGTCGGCATCACCGCAGTGGGGTTCACCGTTACTGCCTTTGGCCTGCCCCTTATTTTTTATTACCAGATGGTACGCGGCATGACGCCCACGCAGTCGGCCCTCATGATGGTGCCGATGGCGCTGATTTCCGGCGGTCTTGCCCCGGTGGTGGGCAGGTTTGTTGACCGCGTGCATCCGAGGTATATCACGGTCGCGGGGCTGCTGCTCATGGCCGTGGCGCTGTTCTGGAATTCAGCGCTCATGCATCCCGAAACCCCCGTGTGGCTGTTCCTGCTGCCCAGTGCCGTGATGGGCTTCGCGAACGCCGGCATCTGGGCGCCCCTCAGCTCTACTGCCACCCGGAACCTCCCGCCGCGGCAGGCGGGAGCCGGGGCCGGCGTGTACAACACCACTCGCCAAATCGGCGCCGTCGTCGGCAGTGCGGGGATCGCCGTCCTGATGCAGGCCCGGCTTGCTGCGGAACTTCCTCCCGGCGCGGCGGGGGAGTCGGGTATAGCGGGGGAGCCGGGCGTCCCGGAGGGTGCGGGCGTGAGCTTCGGAGGCCAGCTTCCCGAGGCTCTCCATGCGGGATTTTCGACGGCGATGGGCCAGTCGATACTGTTGCCGGCGGCCGTGATTATGTTCGGCGCAGGCGTGGCGCTGTTCTTCACCAAACCAATACCGGTGCAGGGCTGGGGCACGGTGCAGCCCGGGCGAACCGAGGACAGCGCGGCGAAGGCGCCGTAGCCGGGCGCCTTTGGTACAGACCTGTGCGTCAGCCCAGACCCGGGGTCTCAGCCCAAAAGCACGCTGGTCTGGATGCCGCCCGTGGAAAAGCCCAGGCTGCGGGCCGTGGCCAGCGAGCCCTTGTTGCTGACATCGGTGCGCCACTGCAACGTCAGCCCGGACGCCAGGGCCTCGTGGGCTGCGATTGACGCCGCCAGCGATCCGACGCCCCGACGCCGCCACTGGGGTGCCACGAGCACGCCCATGTGGGCCAGGATTCCTTCCCACTCCGTGTAGGCACCGCAGGCCACAGGCACCTTCCGGCCGTTCTCATCGAGCATGATGGTGTACCGGTTCTCCAGGTGGGAGAGCCCTACCTCGTTGACATCATCCGGCGGGCAAAGCCCCTCGAGCTCTAACGCCTCCGGATTGCCATGCGAGACGGTGAGTTCCTCGGGAGACTGCAACAGGGGAAGATCGTCGGCGAAAAACAGTGCGGCGGAGCCTTGCCCGTGCCCGCCGTGGCTCCGGGTGATGGTCAGCAGCGTGACGTGCTGGGCCATGTCCTCATCGGAAATACCGGCAGCCGCGTCCAGCGCCCATTGCGGTCCTACGAGCGCTGAGCTACCGAACAAGCGGACGAACTCGAGGGAGCGGGCCGATTCGTCCGCCCTGGTGATACGCTCGCCAGATTCCAAAGCGCTGGCGAAGGCGCCATCGTCGAGTCCCAGATGGCGCGCCCAGGCCAGCTGGATGACGGCGGCGGAATGGGGCTCAAGGCTCATGCCTCAAGCCTACCGATCCCGGCATCCCCGCGGACCCGGAGCACGAACGGACACTTAAGCCCCTCCAGACCAGCGCGAACGGACAGATAATGCCCTCAAAAACCAAAGAATTAGGGCCTTATCTGCCCGCTCGCCCTCGAAAGGGGACGGCCGGGAATCCACTTGTAGCAGAGAGGCAATTCGTGTTTAGCCGAAGAGGACGGCCGCTTCGTCGTACCGGTGCTGGGGGACTGTCTTGAGCTTGCCCAGGGCTGCTTCGAAGCCCACGTGGTCGATGTCGGTGCCGCTGAGCGAAACCATGGTGCCCCAGCGGCCCTCGACCACGGAGTCGACCGCGGCCATTCCGAGCCGGGTAGCGAGCACGCGGTCGAAGGCCGAGGGGACGCCGCCGCGCTGGATGTGGCCAAGGATCGTGGAGCGGGTCTCGATACCGGTCCGGGCTTCGATCTCCGGAGCCAGCTGATCTGCGATGCCGCCAAGGCGGGGCCGGCCAAAGGTGTCCAGGCCGCGCTCGGAGTGCGGTGACTCCATGTGTTCCGGCACGAAGCCTTCAGCAACAACCACCAGCGGGGCACGGCCGCGGTCATGGGCCTCGTTCACCCATTTCGTGATCTGCTCGATGCTGACCTTTTGCTCGGGAATCAGGATCGCGTGGGCTCCCGAGGCCATGCCGGCGTGCAGGGCGATCCACCCAACGTGGCGGCCCATGACCTCGGCAATCATGCAGCGGTGGTGCGACTCACCGGTGGTCCGCAGCCTGTCGATGGCCTCGGTGGCGATCTGCACGGCGGTGTCGAAACCGAACGTGTAGTCCGTGGCGTCCAGGTCGTTGTCCACTGTCTTGGGAACTCCGACGATCTTCAGGCCGGCGTCGGTGAGGCGCTTGGCGGCGGCGAGGGTTCCCTCGCCGCCGATGGCAATGATGGCGTCGATGCCGAGCCGTTCCATGTGGGCCTTGATGACGTCCGGCCCGCCGCCGTTCTCGAAGGGGTTGGTGCGGGAGGTGCCAAGGATGGTGCCGCCTTGCTTGGCGATGCCTCGGACGAGCGTGCGGGGGATGGGAATAATGTCCCCTTCAACCACGCCGCGCCATCCGTCGAGGAACCCCACGAATTCGTGGCCGTGGATGGCGATGCCCTTTAGGACGGCGCCGCGGATGACGGCGTTCAGTCCGGGGCAGTCGCCGCCGCTGGTGAGGATTCCAATTTTCATTATTTCGGCTCAAATCCTGATTCGAAGGTGTACGGGCAGAGCGCCACGCTGAGCTCACATAGAGTCTAGTGTGGAGTGTGGCCAAGGACACAAACGGTTACATGCAGCGCCACCGGTGGGGTTCCGCCTGCCGCTTGGCGTGATACCAGGCACTCTTCCCCGGCCATGACCCAAGCAGGAGGGCACAAGCAGGGGCATAAACCGGGGGTCCCCTGCTCATTAGAGCAGGGGACCCGTTAAAGTCGCCGCCCGCTGTCCACGGGCAGTGGCGGCAGCCCGCCGTCGTGTGTCACCGGCGGTTGGCGCGCTTCTCGAGGAAGGACTGCAGGGCGATGGTGCCGTTCTGGTTAGGCAGGATCAGCCACGCGGCCAGATAGAACACCACGGCCGGGCCGGGCAGGAGGCACAAGAGGAGGAAAGCGATCCGGACGTAAGCCACGTCCACGTTTAACTTGTCGGCGATTCCGCCGCAGACTCCGCCGAGCCATCGCTGCGGACCGCGCCTCAGGCCGAGGCCCCTGACAATGCTATAGAACTGTTCCATATCTCAAGCCTTCCCGTTTGTGGAGCCGTTGTCACGCCGGCGGGCCGAAAGCAGCCCGCCGATCACCAGGGCGGCGCCGGCGCCGATCATGAGGCCGATCAGCACGTAGGTGCCGTTCAGCACCACGAGCCCCAGCTGGGAGATGATGATCAGGATCGCCAGTGCGAGGACCAGCAGTCCCCAGACGATGGTGCTGACGCGGGCCGTCGAGTCCGCCGCCGAAGCCGCTGTGTCCTGACCCGTCTGGTCCTGACCTGGCCGGCCCTGACCCGTCTGGTCCTGACTTGTGCCGTGCGGCGCAGGCGACCCGGAGGTTTCTGCCCGTGAGGATTCCGGTGCGGGGTCGAAGCTGCTCATGTCAGTTTCCTTCCTGGATGGTGATGTTGCTGACGGTCCCGTCGATCTGCAGGATCAGCCGGGCACCAGGCCGGTCGGTGTTGTAGCTGCTCTCCCGGGACGTGATGCCCCCGCGGCGGTCGGTGCCCTCATTAAGGTTTCCCAGTGTCATGTCCGCCCGGACGTCCACCGGTACGGCCCGCGGCAGCAGGACGGTGACATTGCTGGCCGTGACGTCCATGGGAACCACGACGTCGGAGGGCAGCGGTGCTTCCAGGTTCAGCCCGGTGAGGTCAACGGTTCCGCGTCCGCCAGTAATCTGGAAGCCGTCGCGGGCTTGCTCGATGCTGGCCGGAGACCAGTCGGCATTGTGGAAGCGGAAGCGGTCACCGTTGGGGACGGCGTTGATGACGCCGCCGACGATCAGCGCAACGACGGCGAAGAAGCCGAGGATTCCCGAGCTCCTGCCGCGGAGGCCCGCAAGCAGGATTCCCAAGCCCAGCACAGCCGCGCCGCTGGCCCAGACGATGGCATTTGCCGACGTGCCGAGATCGACCACGTTGCCGGCGTCAAGTGCTTTGAGTGCGCCGCCAACGAGCAGGGCGAGGCCCGCGGTGATGGCTACGGCCGGCGTGCCCGGTCCTCCCGGTTTCTGTTTCGGTAACGAGCCCGGGGCGGGCACCGGTGCGGGTCTGCCGGGCGGAACGCTGCCGAAGCCGCCGGAAGAAGGATTGCCGCCGCCGTACGGGGTTCCCGGCGCGTACGGAGTGCCGGGCGCGTACGACATTCCGGCTGTATACGGCGGTCCTGTGTACGACGTTTCCGGGACGTACGGCGCGTTGGGTTCGGTCGCCGCACTGGCTCCGGCCGTCGCCGCGGGCCAACCGGCGGTCCATTCAGCTGCGGAAACATCGCGCGGGCCTGCTCCGCCGCTGTTCCTGTTGCGCTGGGTGAGGTAGTACACGAGGTAGATGAGGCCACCGATCCAGAACAGG
Organism: Arthrobacter sp. D1-17; assembly: GCF_054130535.1. Taxonomy (NCBI): domain Bacteria; kingdom Bacillati; phylum Actinomycetota; class Actinomycetes; order Micrococcales; family Micrococcaceae; genus Arthrobacter; species Arthrobacter sp. D1-17. Next base: position 1,172,084 of record NZ_CP096382.1, read on the forward strand.
GCCCAGAAGAAGCCGGAGCCGTCACGGCCCCAGCCCCAGAAGCCGCCGCCCATGCCCGTGAAACCGATAAGCGTGGTGACCAGGGCACCTGTCATGCCGGTGGTCCAGCGACCTGCGCCTGCTTCCTGGGTGTGAATCCGGCCGTCGGGTTCGGGAAGCAGCGCCCAGCCGAGGCCATACAGCAGCACACCGATGCCGGCGAACAGGGTCAGCACAATAAAGATGCCGCGGACAATCAGGGGATCGATGCCCATGCGCTGGGCGATGCCGCTGGAGACGCCGCCGATCCAGCGGTCACGTCCGCGGTATATGCCGTGGCTGCGGACCCAGCCGAAGAAATCGAGCTGCTGGGCCGGCTGGCCTGCAGCGCCGGCGGGACTCCCGGCACCGGGACCGCCGGCACTGGGGCCGCCGGCGCCGGGAACGCCGGCACCAGCCGGGGTACCGCGGCTGTCTGGGACAGCATGGGTGCCGTAAAGTGGCGGAGGAAGCAGGGGCTCTTTCTGCGGTTCCGCTGTGCTTCCGCTCGAAGGTTCCGCGGTGCTTTCGCTCGAAGGTTCCGCAGGCCGTCCGGCACCGGCCGGGCCGCCTGGAGGATGCGGTTCGCGGAGGCCGGGCTGCTCATCAGAGGGGGTGGCGGACTGCTGTCCGTCGTCGGGGTCGGGGTTGTGCGAGTTCATACTTCGATACTGCCGTTGCACCGCTCCCACCGACATTGGGGAACACCCTGAGCCGCCCCTGACCTGCCCCTGGTCCGGGGCCGAAAGCGGTCCCCGGAACCCTGATCCGTGCTTGGATTGATGCATGACCACCGTTCCCGTCCGCCCGCCGCTGGTCCGCAGCGGCGACCGCATAATCGCCGGAGTATGCGCCGGGCTCGCAGCCCATCTTGGCTGGCCGGTGCGCATGGTGAGAATCGGAATGACGGTGGCCGCGCTCGCCGGCGGAGCGGGCCTGGTGTTTTACGCCTGGCTGTGGATCATGGTTCCCACCGCCGACGAAGCCGCCCGCCGAAACGCCAAGCGGCCCGCGTCGGCCATCGCCCCAGCCGTGAGCAGCCCGGCGCCGGACACTCCCGCGAGCGGCGCCCCGGTGCCGCAGCCCGCGGTCGGGAACCTGCCGTCGGACGTCTTTCCGTCCGCAGCGTACGACGCCGGGACCTCCTTCCAGCCGGTCACGCCTGGCGCTGGACCCGGCGCAGGCGCCGCGGCCGCCGCTGCTGGCGGTCCCTGGTTCCGGGGACGGAGGATGCGCTACGGCAAGGAAATCCTCCTCGGTTCGGGCCTGCTGCTCGTGGCCGGGATCCTGATTGCGAGACTGCTCGGGGCCGAGGTCCCGCTGGGGACCCTGATACCGGTGGCCGCAATCCTCGGCGGCGCCGCCATAGCGTGGATGCAGCTGGATGAGACGCGCCGCGCCGGCCTCGTGGACAAAACCAAGGCGGACCAGGCAGGCGGCTGGGCGCGGTTGGCCGCGGGCCTGGCGCTGGTGGTGGCCGGAGTGCTCATCATGGTGTCCGGCTCAGGATCCTGGGAGCAGACCTGGCTGGCCCTCCTGGCGTCCGTGGCAGTCCTCGGAGGCGTTGCCCTGGTTCTGCTGCCCTGGGGCCTGAAATTCTGGCGGGACCTCGAAACCGAACGCGCCGGACGGGTACGGGAAACGGAGCGCGCCGAGATCGCCGCCCACCTGCACGACTCGGTGCTGCAGACACTTGCGCTGATTCAGCGCCGCGCAGGCAACGAGCAAGACGTCATCCGGCTGGCACGGGCGCAGGAACGGGAACTGCGCGGCTGGCTTTTCAAGGACCCTGCCAGGGACGCGGGCCAGTTGTCCGACCGGATCAAGGCAGCCGCCGCTGAAGTGGAGGACGGCCTCGGCAATGCGGTGGATGTAGTGAGCGTAGGAGATACCGGCATGACTGAGCGTCACGAGGCACTGGTCCAGGCCAGCCGCGAAGCCATGTTGAATGCTTCACGGCACGGCGGCGGACCAGTTTCCGTGTACGTTGAAGCGGCCGACAGCGGCGTGGAGGTTTTCATCAAGGACCGCGGCCCCGGATTCGATCCCGAGGCCGTTCCCGGAGACAGGCTGGGAATCCGGGAATCGATCATTGGCCGGATGAGGCGGCATGACGGAACAGCCAAAATTGACAGCACGCCGGACGGCACCGAGGTGCGGCTAACGCTGCCCGCCCCCGCCGCCGGGAATGCGGAAGGAAAGCCATGACCACGCCGGCAACGGACGGAACCAGCGCGGGGGAACACCGGCAAACAGTGAGGGTGGTGATCGTTGACGACCACGCCATTTTCCGCTCCGGCCTGAAGGCCGACCTGGATCCGCGGGTGGGCGTTGTGGGAGAGGCGGGCACTGTGGAGCAGGCCATCGACGTCATTGCCCGCACCCGACCTGATGTTGTGCTCCTCGATGTCCATCTGCCCGGGGGCCGGGGCGGCGGCGGGCGGGAAGTCATTGCAGGATCGGCACCGCTGCTGGGGAGTACCAGGTTCCTGGCGCTGAGTGTATCCGATGCGGCGGAGGACGTGGTTGCTGTTATCCGGGCCGGCGCCCGCGGTTATGTGACCAAGACGATTTCCGGTCCGGAGATCACTGACGCGGTCTTCCGGGTTGCCGGGGGTGACGCTGTCTTCTCGCCGCGCCTCGCCGGCTTCGTGCTGGATGCCTTCGGCACCGCCCCGGCCGGCATCGCCGACGACGAACTGGACAAGCTCTCCGCCCGGGAACTCGAGGTCATGCGCCTGATCGCCCGGGGCTACAGCTACAAGGAAGTGGCCAAGGAGCTGTTCATCTCCATCAAGACTGTGGAAACCCACGTCTCGGCAGTGCTGCGGAAGCTGCAGCTGTCCAGCCGGCACGAACTGACCAAGTGGGCTGCGGAGCGCCGTCTCCTCTAGCCCCACTCCGGACGCTCTCTCACTTCCTGCCGCTTAACCGCAAACGCTCCATCACTGGGTGAGGGAGCGTTTGCGTATTCCTTGCAGGAAGTGAGAGAGCGTCGGGTTACTTGGCCTTGCCCAGGAAGTCCTGCAGGCGGGCCACGCCGGTGGCGAGGTCATCGTCGCCGAGGGCGTAGGAGAGCCGCAGGTAACCGGACGGGCCGAAGGCTTCGCCGGGGACGACGGCAACCTCAACCTCGTCGAGGATCAGCGCAGCGAGCTCTGCGGAGGTTGCGGGGCTGACAGGACCGTTCGCCGTCGGGAATTCCTTGCCCAGCAGCGCGCGGACGTCGGCGTAAACGTAAAAGGCGCCCTTCGGCGTCGGGCATTCAACGCCCTCAATAGCGTTCAGGCCGGCCACGATCGCTTTGCGCCGGCGGTCGAAGGCGACCTTCATCTCGTCAACGGCGGTCAGGGGACCGGAGACGGCCGCGAGGGCGGCGATCTGCGGGATGTTGGACACATTGGACGTGGCGTGGGACTGCAGGTTGGTGGCGGCCTTGATGACGTCGGCCGGGCCGATCATCCAGCCCACGCGCCAGCCGGTCATCGCGTACGTCTTGGCAACGCCGTTGAGGATGACTACCTTGTCACCCAGTTCGGGGGCGGCGGTGGCGATGGAGGTGAACGGGACGCCGTCGTACGTCAGGTGCTCGTAGATCTCATCCGTGACCACCCACAGGCCCTTGGCGGCAGCCCACTGTCCAATCTCGGCAACCTGCTCCGGTGAGTAGACCGACCCCGTGGGGTTGGACGGAGAAACAAAGAGCAGGATCTTGGTGCGGTCCGTCACGGCCGCCTCCAGCTGCTGAACGGTCACGAGGTAATCCTGCTCGGGGCCCGCGAAGACCTCCACCGGCACGCCGCCGGCCAGGCGGATAGCTTCCGGGTAGGTGGTCCAGAACGGTGTGGGCACAATCACTTCGTCGCCCGGATCCACCAGCGTGGCGAAGGTGTTGTAGACGGCCTGTTTGCCCCCGTTGGTCACAAGCACCTGGGAAGGATCGGCCTTGTAGCCGGAGTCCCGGAAGGTTTTCTCAGCGATGGCCTTCTTCAGCTCCGGCAGTCCGCCGGCAGGCGAGTAGCGGTGGTACTTCGGCTGGCTCGCGGCTTCGATGGCGGCCTTCACGATGTAGTCCGGGGTCGGAAAGTCGGGCTCGCCTGCGCCGAAGCCGATCACCGGCCGGCCGGCCGCCTTCAGCGCCTTGGCCTTGGCGTCGACAGCCAAGGTGGCGGATTCGGCAATGGCGGATATGCGCTGGGAGACGCGGGCGGAAGACATGGCAGGTCCGTTCTTCGCTTGCAGCTGGGTAGCTGAATGATGGGATTCGACGGAAACTACTCTATGCTGTTCACCGGATCGTTCGAGGTGGGACCCGGGTATGTGACTGCAGTCCAGCCGGGTTTCTCTGTCTCACGGATGCTCCGAAAGAGGCTGGTTCGACGTAAGCGAACTTCTTGCGTAGACTGGTTCTCCGGTGTTGAAAACACGATTGATGGCGTGCGCCTCAGGAAAGCCTGAGTCAAGCGCGGCATGGAGGTTTTCACTCCACGGGCCAGCTTTGGTCCATAGGGTAGTGGCGCAATTGGTAGCGCAGCGGTCTCCAAAACCGCAGGTTGCAGGTTCGAGTCCTGTCTGCCCTGCGCAAGCTGTTCCGGTGGAAAGCCGGAACCAGCGCAGCAACCATGGTTCAGTTCAGAGCCGGGTAATCCGACATTTGCGAGGATGAGTGAGGGACCAGGTGACCGAAACAGCTGCAAGCAGCTCCAAGGGCCGCCCCGCAAAGAATGCCGCCAAAGCCGGCTTCTTCGCTCGCATCGCACTCTTCGTCCGCCAGGTCATCGGTGAACTGAAGAAGGTCGTGGCGCCGACCCGCAAGGAACTGATCAACTACACGCTCGTGGTGCTCGTATTCGTGGTCATCATGATGGTCATCGTTACCTTGCTGGACCTCGGCTTCGGCAGCGCGGTGAGCTGGATCTTCGGCGGTACGGCCCCCGCGGACCGCTAAGGGCGACCAGTCCGCAGACTGCGCGGGCACTTCCGGAATTCGGAAGGAGCTGCGGAGTGTGCGGAATTGAGCCATTTAAATAGGCATGTTAGGCAATGAGGAAGCAGGAGACCAAGTGTCTGAGCACAAGCTCGAGGTAACTGAGACTGAGCTGGATGAAACGCGGAACCCGGCGGCTGAACCCGCTGCGGAGTCTGGGGTTGAGTCTGCTGCACCCGATTTCGACGGCGCTGCTGACGCCGCCTCAGACGCCGACGACGCCGCTGCGGATGTAACAGAAGAAGCCACTGCGGATGAAACAGAAGCAGACGCTGCGGACGAAGCTGCGGATGAAACAGAAGCAGGCGCTGACGGCGAGGACTCGGATGCCCTGGCCGCCGCTGCCGCCAAGGCGGAGGTTGATCCTGCTGAAGAATTCAAGGCGAAGCTGCGCCGCCAGGAGGGTGACTGGTACGTCATCCACTCCTACGCCGGTTACGAAAACCGTGTGAAGGCCAACCTCGAGACGCGCATCCAGACCCTGGACATGGAAGATTACATCTTCGAAATCCAGGTGCCCATGGAGGAAGTCGTTGAGATCAAGAACGCCCAGCGCAAGGTCATCAACCGCGTCCGCATCCCCGGCTACGTGCTCGTCCGCATGGACCTGACCGACGCCTCGTGGGGCGCCGTCCGCCATACCCCGGGTGTCACCGGCTTCGTCGGCAACGCTCACAACCCTGTGCCGCTGCGTCTGGACGAGGTCTTCTCCATGCTCGCACCGGTCTTCGAAGAGGAGCAGGCCGAGAAGGGCAAGCCCGCCAAGCAGCCTTCCGCTCCGGTGAACGTCGACTTCGAGGTTGGCGAGTCTGTCATCGTCAAGGAAGGCCCGTTCGAGACCCTTCCCGCCACGATCTCCGAAATCAAGGTGGATTCCCAGACCCTCGTGGTCCTGGTGTCCATCTTCGAGCGCGAGACGCCGGTCACGCTGGGCTTCAACCAGGTCACCAAGATCTAGTTCCACCACAGATTTCGTCCCGGACTGTCCGCTTTAGCAGTTCCGGGACGGCCGGCCGCCTCGCCATGGCGGCCAACCACCTGAGGCACGCTCCTGTGTCCCAGGACGTATTTGAGAGAAGGACCCTACATTGGCTCCCAAGAAGAAGGTCACCGGCCTCATCAAGCTGCAGATCCAGGCAGGTGCCGCTAACCCGGCCCCGCCGATCGGTCCTGCGCTTGGCCAGCACGGTGTCAACATCATGGAATTCTGCAAGGCGTACAACGCTGCGACGGAAGCCCAGCGCGGAAACGTTATTCCTGTTGAAATCACGGTCTACGAAGACCGTTCTTTCACGTTCATCACCAAGACCCCGCCGGCTGCAGAGCTCATCAAGAAGGCTGCAGGCGTCGCCAAGGGTTCAGCAACCCCGCACACCGTCAAGGTTGCCAAGCTGACCCAGGCCCAGGTCAACGAGATCGCCTCCACCAAGATGGAAGACCTCAACGCCACGAGCCTCGAAGGCGCCGCGAAGATCATCGCCGGCACCGCCCGCTCCATGGGCATCACCGTCGAGGGTTAATTTCCTCACGGCTGACGCGGCGCCGGTTTCGGAACACCGAGAACGACGCCGGGCAGCACCGCCGGGATAACCGGCACCACTGAAACATTGAAATGCCGCACGTCCAGTACGGATACGTACAGCCGGACTTGCGGCTGTGGCAGGGCCCAGCGCGGTCCGCAGACCACAACTGCACAAGGAGAAATAAGCAGCATGGCAAAGCGCAGCAAAGCATATGAGGCAGCCGTAGCCAAGATCGAGGCAAACAAGGTTTACGCCCCGTTCGAGGCCATTAGCCTGGCGAAGGAAATCAACCCTTCCAAGTTCGACGCAACCGTTGAGGTCGCTTTCCGCCTGGGCGTTGACCCGCGTAAGGCCGACCAGATGGTCCGTGGCACCGTCAACCTGCCGCACGGCACCGGTAAGACCGCCCGCGTCCTCGTTTTCGCAACCGGTGACAAGGCTGAAGCAGCAATCGCTGCCGGCGCTGACTTCGTTGGTTCCGACGACCTGATCGAAAAGATCTCCGGCGGCTGGACCGACTTCGATGCCGCCGTTGCCACCCCTGACCTCATGGGCAAGGTTGGCCGCCTCGGTAAGGTCCTCGGCCCGCGTAACCTGATGCCGAACCCGAAGACCGGCACCGTGACCGCCGACGTCACCAAGGCCGTCAACGACATCAAGGGTGGAAAGATCGACTTCCGCGTCGACAAGCACTCCAACCTGCACTTCATCATCGGCAAGGTCTCGTTCGATGCCGTCAAGCTGGCGGAGAACTACGCAGCCGCCCTGGAAGAGGTGCTTCGTCTGAAGCCGTCCGCTTCCAAGGGCCGCTACATCCAGAAGGCTACGGTTGCCACCACGTTCGGTCCCGGCATCACCGTGGATCCCAACGTCACCAAGGTGCTGGCCGAGGCCTAATCCTCGTGAACCACTGGCAAAAAGACCGTCCGGCATCACGCCGGGCGGTCTTTTGTCTTGGTGGCCGACGTCTTGCTGGCAGCGATTCACGCCGGGGGTGCCTTGAGGAAGCCACTCTGGAACCACACGGGCCATAAAGCTACGCTGGGCCCGTGACGACGACGTCCTACCGCATAGAACCGCTCACCCTCCCTGCCGCTGTGGATGCTGCCGACGCCGGCGACTTCCTGGAGTACAGCGAGCTTACCGACGCCCTGATCATGGAAACCTGGGGCAACCTCGACCGTGCCACTCCCCGCGAAGCGCGACTCGAAGGCTGGCGCGACAACCAGTACCAGCAGGCGCGGCTCTTCTTCCTCCGGCTGGACGGCCGCATGGTGGCGAGGTCCTGGATCAGGCTGCCGCTGCAGGAGAACCTCCAGGACGCCTTGCTCCGGGTTGACGTGCTGAACAGGTTTAGCGGCCGGGGGATCGGACGGCTGATGCTGCGCCACCTCGAAGAATTCGCCGCCCGCCACGGCCGGACCACGTTGCAGAGCTTCACTGAACATGCTCCCGGCTTCGACCCCGATGGGCCCGGAATCCTCAAACCCGGAACGGGCACGGGAGGGATTCCGGCGGGATCCAGGGCGGCACGATTCGCCCTGGCGGCCGGCTACGCGCTTGAGCAGGTGACGCGTTTCAGCGCACTGGACATGCCGCCGTCGGACGCGGTCCTTGACGCGCTGGAACGCGAGGCGTCCGCCGTCGCCGGGGAACGCTACGAACTCCTCACCTGGACGGACCGCTGCCCGGATGACTATGTGGACCAGTTCGCCGTGCTCATGTCGCGGATGAGCACCGACAGCCCTGCCGGTGCCCTCCATTATGATCCGGAAGTCTGGGATGCCAAGCGGGTACGCCATGCCGAGGAAGAGTGGGAGCAGACGGGACTGGAGTCCCTTGTTGCTATGGCGAGGCATAAGGCAAGCGGCGAACCCGCCGCTTACTCCGTGCTGCAGTATTCCGCATTAAAGCCCTGGGCCGCTGAACAGGAGGACACCCTGGTGACGAAGGAGCACCGGGGAAACCGGCTGGGCATGCTGGTCAAGATCCTCAACCTGCGGCGGCTGGCGCGGGAACACCCTTCAGTGGAACGCGTCCTGACGTTCAACGCCTCCGAGAACCAGCACATGCTGGCCATCAACGAGTCCCTCGGTTTCCGGCCTGCCGGGTACGACGGTGAGTGGCAGCGCCGCCGTTAACCAACCTTTATACGGGCAACAGGTACTTCGCGGCGGCTCAGGCCGTAGCCTAGGAGGGTGAGAGGCGGAAGCGGCTGGGAAGATGCCCCTGTGACTAGCGATGTGCGGATTGAGCAGCTGTTCATACCGAACTCCATCGATGCGCCCGACGCTGCGGATTTTCTTGCCGCAGTGGAAGTCAGCCGCAAGGTCCGGATGCAGACGTGGGGGAGTGATGACCTCGCCTACGCACCCTTGGAGAAGCTCCTTGAGTTGGACGATCCCTACGAGCGCCAGGTCATCCTGGTGGCCAAGGTCGACGGCGAGATTGTCGGCACCGCGGATATCGCCTTGCCCCTGACCGACAACCTGGACTTGGCCGAGTTCACGCTCGACATCCTGCCGGAGTACCAGGGCCAGGGCGTGGGGCGGCAGTTGCTGGAAGCCGCGGAGGCCTTTGCCCGCGACGAGGGGCGGACCATGATCCTGATCGACACAAACCACCCCGGGGCGTCGTTGCATGAGTTCGACGTCGACCAGCTGGTGCCGGGGTCCGGCCAGGGTTTCGTGCCGCTGGGCAGCAGGGAAGTGGAGTTCGCCCGGCGTACCGGCTACACGCTCCAGCACATCGAGCAGTTCAGTTCCTGCGCACTGCCGCTTGATACGAAGCTCGTGGCGGAGCTGGAGGCTGAGGCGCAGGAGGCCAACAACGGCAGGTACCGCCTGCATCACTGGACGGACCGCTGCCCGGACCGCTGGCTGGAATCTGTTGCTGCCCTCGAGAACCAGGCCGGCGGGGGCGCGTTGCCCATTGCCGGCGGCGGGGACGACGGCATGGTGATGGACGCCCGCATTCTGCGGGAAGCGGAAGCCGCGACCATAGCGCAGGGACGTCGGACGGTGGTGACCGCCGTCGAACATATCGCCACCGGAACTCTGGTGGGGCTGACCACCATCAGTGTCCTGGCGCAGCGGCAGGACGTCGTCTTCCAGGACGACACGGTGGTGCTGCAGGAACACCGCGGCAACAAGCTCGGCCTGCTCATCAAGGTGGCCAACATGGAACGGCTCACGGAGCAGTTCCCGGATGCGCGCGTGATCTATACCTGGAATGCACCGGAAAACCGGTACCTCCTGACCGTCAACCGCCAGTTGGGATTTACGACGGCGGGTGTCACCGGGATCTGGCAGAAGGAACTTCCCGATCTCGGCCCCAGCAGGAGCTAGCCCGGCGATTTGGTGGTCCGCAGTGCTGTCCCGTAAGCTTGAACTACCAAAGACCGTCGGTTGTTGGAAATCCACTCTTTCGAGCTCAGCTCAACTCTGCAGTTGTGTGCGGAAGAGCCAGTGGGTTTCTGGACGAAGGACCCTGAACATAGGGCGGCCGGCGCAGGTGAACGAAGCAAAGCTCCGCGGTTCTGACCGCGTTGAGCCAAGCCCCGTGCATCTGCGCGGGGCGTTTTTAGTTTTAGCTCACCTGAGCGGGGACCCGGAATACCGGCACTATCCCCGGAAGGAGGGTTATGGCAACGCCTACCAAGGTTTCAGCAGTAGCTGAGATCACTAACGATTTCAAGGAATCGAACGCCGCTGTCCTGACCGAATACCGTGGGCTCACCGTTGCACAGCTCAAGCAGCTGCGTGTTTCTCTCGGCCAGGACACCAAGTTCGCGGTCGTTAAGAACACCCTGACCGCCATTGCAGCCAAGGAAGCTGGTGTCGAAGCATTCGACGGCCAGCTTGCCGGCCCCACTGCAATCGCGTTCATCAAGGGTGACGCAGTTGCAGCTGCCAAGAGCCTGACGGATTTTGCCAAGGCCAACAAGCAGCTGGTCATCAAGACCGGTTACTTCGAGGGCAAGGCACTGAACGCCAGCGAAGTTGCCGCCCTGGCAGCACTCGAGTCCCGCGAGCTGCAGCTCGCCAAGGTTGCAGGCGTCCTCAAGGCCCCTGCTGCCGCTGCTGCACGCATCATCGACGCACTGCGCCTCAAGCTTGAAGAAGAGAACGGTGCTCCGGCTGAAGCCGCAGCTCCCGCCGCTGAAGAAGCTCCCGCCGCAGACGCAGCAGCTGAGGCTCCGGCCGAAGCCGCCGCCGAAGAGAACTAACTCTCTCCCAAACAGACTCCGGTGGAACGATCGGCATCACGCCGCCGCCCACCACTATAGGAAGGACGCCAACCATGGCGAAGCTCACCAACGAAGAGCTCATTGAAGCTTTCAAGGAACTGACCATCATCGAGCTCTCCGAGTTCGTCAAGCTCTTCGAAGAAACCTTCGACGTCACCGCTGCTGCTGTTGCTGTTGCTGGCCCCGCTGCCGGCGGCGCTGCAGAAGAAGCTGAAGAGAAGACTGACTTCGACGTCGTCCTCGAAGCTGCTGGCGACAAGAAGATCGCAGTGATCAAGGAAGTCCGCGCCATCACCTCCCTCGGCCTCAAGGAAGCCAAGGACCTGGTTGACAGCGCTCCCAAGGCTGTTCTCGAAGGCGCCACCAAGGAAGCCGCCGAGAAGGCAAAGGCTCAGCTCGAAGAAGCTGGCGCCACCGTTACCCTCAAGTAACAACTGCTTCAAAGGAATCCCCGTCCACTTCGGTGGGCGGGGATTCCTGCGTTAACAGTGACCTAGTTTGGATCGCTGATGTCAGCCACCACGGCTCCGAGCGCGGCGACAAGGGCATCGGCGTCCACGAACGCGCTGTAGCCGTGCTGGCCTGCGCCCATGGAAATGCGCCGGCCGGCAATGGTCTGATCGGCATAGACCGGCCAGGCCGTGGTGCTCCCGAGCGGAGTGATAGTTCCCCGCTCGTAACCGGTGGCTTCCAGCGCCACGTCCGCCGGGGGCATGGAGAGTTTGTTCACTCCCACGAGGCCGCGCAGCTTGGACCAGGAAATCTGGCGGTCGCCCGGAATCAGAGCGAACAGGAAGCTGCCGTCCTTGTGCTTCACCACGAGGGACTTCACGATGTCGGCCGGCGTGATGCCGAGGATAAACGCGGCCTCCTCCAGGCTGTGGGCGGCGAGCCGCTCCACGATTTCGACGTCGAGCCCCCGCGCGGCGGCGTCGGCAAGGAACCGCTCCCTGCCGGAGCCGATTCCGCCGGAGCCGCCGCCTGTGCCCGAACCGCCTGTGCCCGGACTGCCCGCAGGTAGGGCCTCCATCAGTCCCTGTACAGCAGCAGGGCTTCGCCCTGGCCTCCGCCACCGCATAGCGCAACCGCCGCCTTGCCCTGGCCGCGGCGCTGCAACTCATGGGCGGCGTGCAGTGCAAGCCGGGCGCCGGAGGCGCCGATCGGGTGGCCGAGGGCGATTGCGCCGCCGTGCAGGTTGCACTGTTCCAAGGGGTAGTCGAGATCCTTGAGGGACTGCACGGCAACTGAGCCGAATGCCTCGTTGATTTCGATGAAGTCCAGTTCCGCTGTGGTCCAGCCAGCCCGCTCCAGGGCGTTGCGGATCGCGTTGGAGGGCTGGGAGTGCAGGGAATTGTCCGGCCCGGCCACCTGGCCCGGTTTGCCTACAACCGCCAAGTAGTCCAGCCCGTTGGCTTCCGCATATTTGCGGGAGGTCAGCACCAGGGCGGAGGCGCCGTCAGACAGGGGAGAGGAGTTTCCGGCGGTGATGGTGCCGTCTGTCACGAACGCGGCGCGCAGCCCGGCGAGGGACTCGATGGAGGCGTCCGGGCGGACGCCCTCATCGGTGGAAACCACCAAGGGATCGCCTTTGCGTTGCTTGACGCTGATCGGCGCGATCTCCTCGTCGAAAACACCGTTCTTGGACGCGATGGCTGCGCGCTGGTGGGAGTGTGCGGCGACGTTGTCCTGCGAGGTCCGATCGATGCCGAGGACGAGATTTTTGCTTTCAGTGGAGAGGCCCATGGACTGCCCGTCGAAGGCGTCGGTCAGGCCGTCATGTGCGGCGACGTCGAGCGCCTGAATGGCACCGTAGGTCCAGCCCTGGCGCGATCCGGGCAGCAGATGCGGGGCCCGGGTCATGGACTCCTGGCCGCCGGCGACGACGACGCGGGCATCACCGCTGCGGATCATCCTCGCCGCGTCGATCACCGCCGTCAGCCCTGACAGGCACACCTTGTTGACGGTCACCGCGGGCACGTTCCAGCCGATGCCGGCACCAATCGAACTCTGGCGCGCAGGGTTCTGGCCGGCGCCGGCCTGCAGCACCTGGCCCATGATGACTGCCTCGACCTGGTCGGCGCGGAGTCCGCTGGCGGCCAGGGCCGCAGTGATCGCATGTGTCCCGAGCTCGACGGCGGTGAAGCTCGCCAGCTGCCCGTTGAGACGGCCCTGCGGGGTGCGTGCACCGGACAGAATGACAACGTCGCTGTTGTCTGCGGAGTTGCTCATTGTTTTTATCTCTTCCGATCTGGGGCGGTATCTGAGGCGATATAGGTATAGATTATCGTGACGCGAATCACCCCGACATCAGACTGGCAGCAAGTGCTTTGGAGGCTGCACGCTGCAAGGTGTGGCTGCACGACTGCACGCTGCAAGACGTGGCTGCAAGATCGCGGATGCAAGATCGCGGATGCAAGATCGCGGCTGCAAGACGTGCCCGGCGAATCGGTGCTTGCAATACGAACCGAAGTGGGGTAGACACGTGTGGGGTTTTGCCGTATCGTAGATATTTGCGTCTTCCCTGTTTACCTTCAGCCTTCATATAGCGGTGGGCTTCTCTTGGCAGCTGCTCCATCAATGTGCCGTATACAACGTCACCAGCATGGGCAGACCAGGTCCCGGGTCATATAGCGGAACCGGATGGTAGCACTGCGAAGTCACTTCGCAGGGTGAAAGCGGGGGAGATCTGAAAACGCCTGAAGGTCTGTGGAAGGATCCCTCTTGGTCGCCTCGAGCACCTCTAATGAAAACAACGCTACCGCTATCAATGCCGAAAGCACCGACGGTGCCACTCGCCGGCTCTCATTCGCAAAGATTCACGAACCTCTTGACGTTCCGAATCTGCTCGCCCTGCAGACGGACAGCTTCGACTGGCTGGTCGGAAACGAACGCTGGCAGGCCCGTGTAGCGAAAGCCGTCGAAGAAGGCGACCTGAGCGTCGCCACCACCTCCGGTCTTTCCGACATCTTCGAAGAGATCTCCCCGATTGAGGACTTCCAGGGCACCATGTCCCTGAGCTTCTCCGATCCGGAGTTCGCTGACCCGAAGTACACCATGGCCGAATGCAAGGACCGGGACGCTACGTACTCGGCACCGCTGTACGTCAAGGCCGAATTCATGAACAACAACACGGGCGAAATCAAGCAGCAGACCGTGTTCATGGGTGATTTCCCGCTGATGACCGAGAAGGGCACCTTCGTTGTCAACGGCACCGAACGTGTCGTCGTTTCCCAGCTGGTCCGTTCCCCGGGCGCCTACTTCGAGCGTGCCGCTGACAAGACCAGCGACAAGGACATTTTCACCGCAAAGATCATTCCGTCCCGCGGTGCCTGGTTCGAGCTCGAAATCGACAAGCGCGACCAGGTCGGCGTTCGCCTCGACCGCAAGCGCAAGCAGTCCGTCACGGTGCTGCTGAAGGCCCTCGGCTGGACCGAAGGCCAGATCCTCGAGGAGTTCGGCCAGTACGACTCCATGCGTGCCACGCTGGAGAAGGACGCCACCGAAACCCGCGAAGACGCCCTGCTGGACATCTACCGCAAGCTGCGTCCGGGCGAGCCGCCCACCGTTGAGGCTGCCCAGTCCCTGCTGGACAACCTGTACTTCAACTCCAAGCGCTATGACCTGGCCAAGGTTGGCCGTTACAAGATCAACCGCAAGCTTGGCATCGACCGCTCCCTTGGCGACAAGGAAGCTTCGGTCCTGCATGTTGAAGACATCGTCGCCATGATCAAGTTCCTCGTCGCGCTGCACGCCGGCGAGAAGACCCTCATGGGCAAGCGCGACGGCCAGGACCACGAGCTGCGTGTCGAGATCGATGACATCGACCACTTCGGCAACCGCCGCATCCGCGCTGTAGGCGAACTCATTGAGAACCAGGTCCGCACCGGCCTGTCCCGCATGGAGCGCGTCGTCCGCGAACGCATGACGACGCAGGACGTCGAGGCCATCACGCCGCAGACCCTGATCAACATCCGTCCCGTGGTGGCAGCCATCAAGGAGTTCTTCGGAACGTCCCAGCTGTCCCAGTTCATGGACCAGAACAACCCGCTCTCGGGTCTGACCCACAAGCGCCGTCTTTCGGCGCTGGGCCCGGGCGGTCTGTCCCGTGACCGCGCAGGCATGGAAGTTCGAGACGTCCACCCGTCCCACTACGGACGTATGTGCCCCATCGAAACCCCTGAAGGCCCCAACATTGGTCTGATCGGCTCGCTGGCATCCTACGGACGCATCAACCCGTTCGGTTTCATCGAGACGCCTTACCGGCTCGTCAAGGACGGCGTCGTTTCCGATGACGTCCAGTACCTGACGGCCGACGACGAGGCCGAGGTCCTGATTGCACAGGCCAACGCTCCGCTCGACGAGAACAAGCGCTTCGCTGAAGAGACCGTCCTGGTCCGTGCACGCGGTGGTGGAGGCGAGCCCGTGCTCGTTCCCGCCGAGGATGTGCAGTTCATGGACGTTTCCCCGCGCCAGATGGTGTCCGTGGCAACCGCCTTGATCCCGTTCCTTGAGCACGACGACGCCAACCGCGCACTCATGGGTGCCAACATGCAGCGCCAGGCTGTGCCGTTGGTCCGTTCCGAGGCCCCGTTCGTGGGCACCGGCATGGAGCGCGCCGCTGCTGTTGACGCCGGTGATGTTGTCATCGCCAAGAAGGCCGGTGTGGTGACCGAGGTCTCCGCTGAGCTCGTTGTCATGCTCAACGACGACGGCACGGAAACCAACTACCGCATCAACAAGTTCGCCCGCTCCAACCAGGGCAACTGCTACAACCACCGCGTTCTGGTGAACGAAGGCCAGCGCCTGGAAGTCGGCGGCATCATCGCCGACGGCCCGGCAACGGACCAGGGCGAGCTTGCCCTTGGTAAGAACCTGCTCGTGGCATTCATGTCATGGGAAGGCCACAACTTCGAGGATGCCATCATCCTGTCCCAGCGCATCGTCGCTGAGGACGTCCTTTCCTCCATCCACATCGAGGAGCACGAGATCGATGCCCGCGACACCAAGCTTGGTGCCGAGGAAATCACCCGTGATATCCCCAACGTGTCCGAGGAAGTCCTGGCAGGCCTGGACGAGCGCGGCATCATCCACATCGGTGCCGAGGTAGAAGCCGGCGACATTCTGGTCGGAAAGGTCACCCCGAAGGGTGAAACCGAACTGACCCCGGAAGAGCGCCTGCTCCGCGCCATCTTCGGTGAGAAGTCCCGCGAAGTGCGCGACACCTCCCTGAAGGTGCCGCACGGCGAGTCCGGCACGGTCATCGGCGTGCGCGTCTTCGACCGCGACAACGACGACGAGCTGCCCCCGGGTGTCAACCAGCTGGTCCGTGTCTATGTGGCTGCCAAGCGCAAGATCACCGACGGCGACAAGCTCGCCGGCCGCCACGGCAACAAGGGCGTTATCTCCAAGATCCTTCCGGTCGAGGACATGCCCTTCCTTGCCGACGGCACCCCCGTCGATATCGTCCTGAACCCGCTGGGTGTCCCAGGCCGTATGAACGTCGGCCAGGTTCTCGAGACGCACCTCGGCTGGGTAGCCAAGACCGGTTGGAAGATCGAAGGCGACCCCGAGTGGGCCAAGCAGCTGCCGAACCTGCCGCGCGAAAGTGGCCAGACCACTGTTGCAACGCCGGTCTTCGACGGTGCCCGCGAAGAGGAAATCACGGGCCTGCTCGACTCCACCAACCCGACGCGTGACGGCGACCGCCTGATCGACTCCTCGGGCAAGACCCGCCTGTTTGACGGCCGCTCCGGCGAGCCGTTCCCGGATCCGATCTCGGTCGGCTACATGTACATCCTGAAGCTCCACCACCTGGTGGACGACAAGATCCACGCGCGCTCCACCGGCCCGTACTCCATGATCACGCAGCAGCCGCTGGGTGGTAAGGCACAGTTTGGTGGCCAGCGCTTCGGTGAAATGGAAGTGTGGGCGCTCGAAGCTTACGGCGCCGCCTACACGCTCCAGGAACTCCTCACGATCAAGTCCGATGACATCCACGGTCGTGTGAAGGTCTACGAAGCGATCGTCAAGGGCGAAAACATCCCCGAGCCGGGCGTTCCTGAGTCCTTCAAGGTCTTGATCAAGGAAATGCAGTCGCTGTGCCTGAACGTGGAAGTGCTTTCCACGGACGGAACCACAATTGAAATGCGTGACTCTGATGACGCAGTCTTCACGGCTGCGGAAGAACTGGGCATCGATCTGTCACGTGCAGAGCCCAGTTCT
Organism: Arthrobacter sp. D1-17; assembly: GCF_054130535.1. Lineage (NCBI taxonomy): Bacteria > Bacillati > Actinomycetota > Actinomycetes > Micrococcales > Micrococcaceae > Arthrobacter > Arthrobacter sp. D1-17. The sequence continues at coordinate 1,189,083 of NZ_CP096382.1, forward strand.
GTAGAAGAGGTTTAGCAGGGGGTTTACCGGGAAAAGCAAGCGGCCCCGCCGCGCTGACTTTTCCCGGTAACCACCTCCCTCATCCCGCACCCAAGACTTCAGAATTTAGAGAACAAGAGAGAACAGGGACCATATGTCCAGCGAATCCTCCTTCGGCCTCATGCAGATCGGCCTCGCCACCGCGGAAGACATCCGCGGCTGGTCGTACGGCGAGGTTAAGAAGCCGGAAACCATCAACTACCGCACGCTCAAACCCGAGAAGGACGGCCTCTTCTGCGAGAAGATCTTCGGCCCTTCCCGTGACTGGGAATGCTACTGCGGTAAGTACAAGCGCGTGCGCTTCAAGGGCATCATCTGCGAGCGGTGTGGCGTTGAGGTCACCCGTGCCAAAGTCCGCCGTGAGCGCATGGGCCACATCGAACTGGCTGCTCCCGTAACCCACATCTGGTACTTCAAGGGCGTGCCCTCCCGTCTGGGCTACCTCCTTGACTTGGCTCCGAAGGACCTCGAAAAGGTCATCTACTTCGCTGCCTACATGATCACCAGCGTCGATGAGGAAAGCCGCCACGCGGAACTGCCCAACCTGCAGGTTGAGCACGACATCGAGAAGAAGCAGCTGATCGACAACCGCGACTCCGATATCGCGACGATCGCCCGCGACCTCGAGAACGAGCTTGCCCGTCTTGAAGGTGAAGGCGCCAAGGCTGCCGACAAGAAGAAGGCCCGCGACTCCGCTGACCGCCAGATGGCGAACGTCCGCAAGCGCGCCGACGCCGACATCGAGCGCCTCGAGCAGGTCTGGGACCGCTTCAAGAACCTTAAGGTCGCCGACCTCGAAGGTGACGAAGGCCTGTACCGCGAACTGCGCGACCGCTACGGCATCTACTTCGAAGGCTCCATGGGTGCCGAAGCCATCAAGAAGCGTCTTGAGAACTTCGACATGCAGGCTGAGTCCGACACGCTGCGCGACGTCATTGCCAACGGCAAGGGCCAGCGCAAGACCCGTGCCCTGAAGCGCCTGAAGGTGGTCAACGCTTTCCTGACCACCAACAACAGCCCGCTTGGCATGGTGCTTGACGCCGTCCCGGTGATCCCGCCGGAACTGCGCCCGATGGTCCAGCTGGACGGTGGCCGCTTCGCGACCTCCGACCTCAACGACCTGTACCGCCGCGTGATCAACCGCAACAACCGGCTCAAGCGACTGCTTGACCTGGGTGCTCCGGAGATCATCGTCAACAACGAGAAGCGCATGCTTCAGGAAGCTGTTGACAGCCTCTTCGACAACGGCCGCCGCGGCCGCCCGGTCACCGGGCCCGGCAACCGTCCCCTGAAGTCCCTGAGCGACATGCTCAAGGGCAAGCAGGGCCGGTTCCGCCAGAACCTGCTCGGCAAGCGTGTTGACTACTCCGGCCGTTCGGTCATCGTCGTCGGCCCGCAGCTGAAGCTGCACCAGTGTGGTCTGCCCAAGCAGATGGCCCTGGAGCTCTTCAAGCCGTTCGTGATGAAGCGCCTGGTTGACCTCAACCACGCCCAGAACATCAAGTCGGCCAAGCGCATGGTCGAGCGTTACCGCCCGCAGGTCTGGGACGTGCTCGAAGAGATCATCACCGAACACCCCGTGCTGCTGAACCGTGCACCTACCCTGCACCGCCTCGGCATCCAGGCGTTCGAGCCGCAGCTTGTTGAAGGCAAGGCCATCCAGCTTCACCCGCTGGTTTGTGGCGCCTTCAACGCAGACTTCGACGGCGACCAGATGGCAGTCCACCTGCCGCTGAGCCCCGAAGCTCAGGCTGAGGCCCGCATCCTGATGCTGTCCTCGAACAACATCCTGAAGCCGTCCGACGGCCGTCCCGTGACCCTGCCCTCGCAGGATATGATCATCGGCCTGTACCACCTGACCACCAAGCGTGTCGGTTCAGCAGGTGAAGGCCGCCTCTTCGGTTCGGTGTCCGAGGCCATCATGGCGTTCGACGCTCACGAGCTGCACCTGAACTCCCAGGTCAAGATCCGCCTCGACGGCTTCGTGCCGTACGCCGGCTGGGAGGCTCCGGAAGGCTGGGAGCCGGGCCAGCCCGCGCTGGTGGAAACCTCGCTGGGACAGGTGCTCTTCAACGAGACCCTGCCTGAGGACTACCCCTGGGTTGAGGCTGTTGCCGACAAGGGCGAACTGTCCCGCATCGTCAACGATCTGGCCGAGCGCTACCCGAAGGTTGTTACCGCGGCAACGCTGGACAACCTGAAGGACGCCGGTTTCTACTGGGCCACCCGCTCGGGCGTCACCGTTGCCATCTCGGACATCGAGGTGCCCGCTGCCAAGCCGCAGATCCTTGCCGGTTACGAGGAGCGCGCCGCGAAGATCCAGGGCCAGTACGACAAGGGCCTGATCGACGACGACGAGCGTCGCCAGGAACTGATCGAAATCTGGAACAAGGCAACCAACGAGATTGCCCAGGCCATGCGTGACAGCCTGTCGCCGATGAACACCATCAACCGCATGGTGTCCTCCGGTGCACGTGGTAACTGGATGCAGGTCCGTCAGATCGCGGGTATCCGTGGCCTGGTGGCCAACCCGAAGGGTGAGATCATCCCGCGTCCGATTAAGTCCTCCTACCGCGAGGGCCTGTCGGTGCTGGAGTACTTCATCGCCACGCACGGTGCCCGTAAGGGTCTGGCTGACACGGCTCTGCGTACCGCCAACTCGGGTTACCTGACCCGTCGTCTGGTGGACGTTTCGCAGGACGTGATCGTCCGCGAAGAGGATTGCGGTACCGAGCGCGGCCTGGTGACCCCGATCGCCGTCGCGGATGCAAACGGTGAACTGATGCTGGACGAGAACGTCGAGAACAGCGCCTACGCCCGCACGCTGGCCGTGGACGTCGTCGACTCCAAGGGCAACGTCCTGGCTCCGGCCGGCACCGACTGCGGCGACGTCGTGATCGCCGAGCTGTTCGCAGCCGGCATCACCGAGGTCAAGGTCCGCTCTGTGCTCACCTGTGAGTCCAGCGTCGGCACCTGCGCCCTGTGCTACGGCCGTTCGCTGGCCACCGGCAAGACCGTAGACATCGGTGAAGCTGTGGGCATCATCGCCGCACAGTCCATCGGTGAGCCCGGTACCCAGCTGACCATGCGTACGTTCCACACCGGTGGTGCTGTTTCCGCCAGCGGTGGCGACGACATCACCCAGGGTCTGCCCCGTATCCAGGAGCTCTTCGAAGCCCGTACTCCGAAGGGTGTGGCGCCGATTGCGGAAGCAGCCGGCCGCATCACCATCGAAGAGTCCGAGCGCCAGATGCGACTCGTGATCACTCCGGACGACGGTTCCGAAGAGATCGCCTACCCGGTCCTGCGCCGGTCGCGCCTCCTGATCGAGGACGGCCAGCACGTCACGGTGGGCCAGAAGCTCATCAACGGTCCGGTCGACCCGAAGCAGGTCCTGCGCATCATGGGTCCGCGTGCGGCACAGAAGTTCCTCGTGGACGAAGTGCAGGGCGTGTACCGCAGCCAGGGCATTGGCATCCACGACAAGCACGTGGAAGTCATCGTCCGCCAGATGCTGCGCCGCGTCACGGTCATCGAATCCGGCGACTCCGACCTGCTCCCCGGTGAGCTGGCCGAGCGCAGCCGGTTCGAGGACGCCAACCGCCGCGTCGTATCCGAGGGCAAGACTCCGGCTTCCGGACGTCCCGAGCTCATGGGTATCACCAAGGCCTCCCTGGCCACCGAGTCCTGGCTGTCCGCCGCTTCCTTCCAGGAAACCACCCGCGTCCTGACGCAGGCGGCCATGGAAGGCAAGAGCGACCCGCTGCTCGGCCTCAAGGAGAACGTCATCATCGGTAAGCTGATCCCGGCCGGCACGGGCCTCCCGCGCTACACCGAGATCACGGTGGAGCCGACTGAAGAAGCAAAGGCCAACCTGTTCACCGGCCCGAGCGCGTTCAGCGACTTCTCCTACGATTCCCTGGGCGGCGACGGAGCTCCTGAGTTCCACGCCATCCCGCTGGATGACTACGACCTGGGCAATGACTTCCGGTAACAGCCGGATAGACCCAGCCTGACAAGGGATGGTCCCGCACCGAAAGGTGCGGGACCATCCCCGTTTAAGGCAGTGCTACTGCTCAAGGCGGTGCTTCTGCGCCGATTAAGGGCTGGGAGCCGTCCATGCTAGACTTGAGACCAATTGTTATTGTGGCAGTGGATGAGTGCGCCCGGTATTTGCTAGACGGCTGTATCAGCCGAAAGGTGGAACCAGGGCGACGTTTCCGGTTTGCAGGGTTCTTGTGCAACGTATGCCACATTTTCGCATGCCTAGGGATATTTGAGGCGAAGAGCCACATTATCCTCTACGAGTGCGATCCGACTATTAAGGCTTCGCCTCAGCTGCTCTGGAGACTTCTTCAAAGCTCGGGCGGCGGGGCAAAGAAACAGGAGAGCGGCTGTCAGAGGCCGTTCCGGATAAAACGGAGAACACGAAAGTGCCTACGATTAACCAGCTGGTCCGCAAGGGCCGCACGCCGAAGGTCAAAAAGACCAAGGCTCCCGCGCTTAACGGCAGCCCGATGCGCCGCGGTGTTTGCACCCGCGTCTACACCACGACCCCGAAGAAGCCGAACTCGGCTCTGCGTAAGGTTGCACGTGTGCGCCTCAACGGTGGCATTGAAGTTACCGCCTACATCCCCGGTGTAGGCCACAACCTCCAGGAGCACTCGATTGTGCTCGTTCGTGGTGGTCGTGTGAAGGACCTCCCCGGTGTCCGCTACAAGATCGTCCGTGGCGCCCTCGATACCCAGGGTGTCAAGAACCGTAAGCAGGCCCGCAGCCGCTACGGCGCAAAGATGGAGAAGAAGTAATATGCCTCGCAAGGGTCCGGCCCCCAAGCGGCCGCTCGTATCAGATCCCGTTTACGGCTCCCCGCTGGTCACTCAGCTGATCAACAAGGTGCTGGTTGACGGCAAGAAGTCCACCGCTGAGCGCATCGTCTACGGTGCCCTCGAAGGTGCACGCGCGAAGTCGGGCGGCGACCCCGTTGCAGCCCTCAAGAAGGCCATGGACAACGTCAAGCCTTCCCTCGAGGTCCGCTCCCGCCGTGTCGGTGGCGCAACCTACCAGGTTCCGGTTGAGGTCAAGCCGGGCCGCTCCACCGCCCTCGCCCTGCGTTGGCTGGTCGGCTACTCCAAGGCCCGCCGTGAAAAGACGATGACCGAGCGCCTCCAGAACGAAATCCTGGATGCCTCCAACGGTCTCGGTGCCGCTGTGAAGCGTCGCGAAGACACCCACAAGATGGCCGAGTCCAACAAGGCCTTCGCCCACTACCGCTGGTAAAACTTCCCGTACGCCGCCGGCTCAGATGAGCCGGCGGCGAACGCGTAGTCCATCCGAAAGGGAGACACCGTGGCACAGGACGTGCTTACAGACCTTAGTAAGGTCCGCAACATCGGCATCATGGCCCACATCGATGCCGGCAAGACCACCACCACCGAGCGCATTCTGTTCTACACAGGTGTGAACCACAAGATCGGCGAAACGCACGACGGCGCGTCGACCACTGACTGGATGGAACAGGAAAAGGAACGCGGCATCACCATCACGTCTGCCGCCGTGACCTGCTTCTGGGAAAACAACCAGATCAACATCATCGACACCCCGGGCCACGTGGACTTCACGGTTGAGGTTGAGCGCTCCCTGCGCGTCCTCGACGGTGCAGTTGCCGTCTTCGACGGCAAGGAAGGCGTTGAGCCGCAGTCCGAGACCGTTTGGCGCCAGGCTGACAAGTACAACGTTCCGCGCATCTGCTTCGTCAACAAGATGGACAAGCTCGGTGCTGACTTCTACTTCACCGTTGACACCATCATCAGCCGCCTCGGTGCCAAGCCGCTGGTTATGCAGCTGCCGATCGGTGCCGAGAACGACTTCATCGGCGTCGTGGACCTGCTCTACATGCGCGCACTGGTGTGGCCCGGCGATGCCAAGGGTGATGTCACCATGGGCGCCAAGTACGAGATCCGCGAAATCCCGGCAGACCTCCAGGCCAAGGCCGAGGAATACCGGGCCAACCTCGTTGAGGCTGTTGCTGAGTCCTCCGAGGAACTCATGGACAAGTACCTCGAAGGTGAAGAAATCAGCATCGACGAGCTCAAGGCCGGCATCCGCAAGATGACGATCAACTCCGAGATCTACCCGGTCTTCTGTGGTTCTGCATTCAAGAACCGCGGCGTCCAGCCGATGCTCGACGCCGTCGTGGACTACCTGCCGAACCCGCTCGACGTCCCGCCGATGATCGGTCACGATCCGCGCGACGAAGAGAAGGAGCTGACCCGCAAGCCTTCCTCGGAAGAGCCGTTCTCAGCTCTGGCGTTCAAGATTGCTGCTCACCCGTTCTTCGGTCAGCTGACCTTCATTCGCGTGTACTCCGGTCACGTGGAAGCAGGCGCACAGGTGGTCAACTCCACCAAGGGCAAGAAGGAGCGCATCGGCAAGCTGTTCCAGATGCACGCCAACAAGGAAATGCCCGTTGAGGGCGCTACCGCCGGCCACATCTACGCAGCCATCGGTCTGAAGGACACCACCACGGGCGACACCCTGTGCGATGCCAGCAACCAGATCGTCCTCGAGTCCATGAGCTTCCCGGAGCCCGTGATCTCGGTTGCCATCGAGCCCAACACTAAGGGTGACCAGGAGAAGCTCTCCACGGCCATCCAGAAGCTCTCCGCTGAGGACCCGACCTTCCAGGTCTCCCTCAACGAAGACACCGGCCAGACCATCATCGCCGGCATGGGCGAGCTCCACCTGGACATCCTGGTGGACCGCATGCGCCGCGAGTTCAAGGTTGAGGCGAACGTTGGCAAGCCGCAGGTTGCTTACCGCGAAACCATCAAGCGTGCTGTAGAGCGTCACGACTACACGCACAAGAAGCAGACCGGTGGTTCCGGCCAGTTCGCAAAGATCCAGATTGCGATCGAGCCGCTGGACACCGCTGAAGGCGAGCTGTACGAGTTCGAGAACAAGGTCACCGGTGGCCGCGTTCCGCGCGAGTACATCCCGTCGGTCGATGCCGGTATCCAGGACGCGCTGAACGACGGCGTCTTGGCCGGTTACCCGGTCGTCGGCATCAAGGCAACGCTGATTGATGGCGCTTACCACGATGTTGACTCCTCGGAAATGGCGTTCAAGATCGCCGGCCGTATGGCTTTCAAGGAAGCCGCACGCAAGGCGAACCCTGTTCTGCTCGAACCGCTGATGGATGTCGAGGTCCGCACCCCTGAGGAATACATGGGTGAAGTTATCGGTGACCTCAACTCCCGCCGTGGCCAGATGCAGTCCATGGAGGATGCCCAGGGCGTCAAGGTTGTCCGCGCGCACGTCCCGCTGTCCGGCATGTTCGGCTACATCGGTGACCTGCGTTCGAAGACCCAGGGCCGCGCTGTGTACTCCATGACGTTCAACAGTTACGCCGAGGTCCCGAAGGCAGTTGCCGACGAGATCATCCAGAAGACCCGCGGCGAATAGTCTTCCGACTCTTCCAGCGACAAACTCGGGTGCGTTTCCGGTAACGGAAGCCCGCCTGGCGCAGGCGGCCGGCCACCGGTCCAGACCGGATCCGGCCGTCTGCGCGAACAGGCTCTAGGGACTGGACTAGTATTAGTTCCTGAATCTGCAATTTCACCAATCCAAAGCCCCCCAAGTAGACTTACTGGAGTTTCTGCCGCGACAAGCGCGGTCGAAGGGTAAGTCATTTGAAAAACGTTCTAGGAGGAACCTGTGGCAAAGGCAAAGTTCGAGCGGACTAAGCCGCACGTTAACATCGGTACCATTGGTCACGTTGACCACGGTAAGACGACGTTGACGGCCGCCATTTCCAAGGTGCTGTACGACAAGTACCCGACTCTCAACGAGAAGCGTGACTTCGCGTCGATTGACTCTGCTCCCGAAGAGCGTCAGCGCGGCATTACCATCAACATCTCCCACGTTGAGTACCAGACCGAAAAGCGTCACTACGCACACGTAGACGCTCCGGGTCACGCTGACTACATCAAGAACATGATCACCGGCGCTGCTCAGATGGACGGTGCAATCCTCGTGGTTGCCGCCACTGACGGTCCGATGGCCCAGACCCGCGAGCACGTTCTGCTTGCCCGCCAGGTTGGCGTTCCCTACCTGCTGGTCGCGCTGAACAAGGCAGACATGGTTGACGACGAGGAGCTCCTCGACCTCGTCGAAATGGAAGTTCGTGAGCTCCTGAGCTCGCAGGGCTTCGACGGCGACGAAGCTCCGGTTGTCCGCGTTTCCGGCCTGAAGGCCCTGGAAGGCGACCCCGAGTGGGTCAAGTCCGTTGAGGACCTGATGGCTGCTGTCGACGAGTCCGTTCCGGACCCCGTACGTGACCGCGACAAGCCGTTCCTGATGCCGATCGAAGACGTCTTCACCATCACCGGCCGTGGCACCGTTGTTACGGGCCGCGCCGAGCGCGGTACCCTCGCGATCAACTCCGAGGTCGAGATCGTCGGTATCCGCCCGGTCCAGAAGACCACGGTCACCGGTATCGAGATGTTCCACAAGCAGCTCGACGAAGCATGGGCCGGCGAGAACTGTGGCCTCCTGCTCCGCGGTCTGAAGCGCGATGACGTAGAGCGTGGCCAGGTTGTCGTCAAGCCGGGTTCCATCACCCCGCACACCGACTTCGAGGCTAACGTCTACATCCTCTCCAAGGACGAAGGCGGACGTCACAACCCGTTCTACTCGAACTACCGCCCGCAGTTCTACTTCCGTACCACGGACGTGACCGGCGTTATCACGCTGCCGGAAGGCACCGAAATGGTTATGCCTGGCGACAACACTGAGATGACCGTTGCGCTCATCCAGCCGATCGCTATGGAAGAGGGCCTCGGCTTCGCTATCCGTGAAGGCGGCCGCACCGTTGGTTCGGGACGTGTCACCAACATCATCAAGTAACTACTTGACTGGTTTATAGATCTGACGGCCAGCTAACGGCTCGATGAACCTAGAGACAGCCCCGCTGCTATTGCAGCGGGGCTGTTTTTTGCTACTATTCATCCATTCGTTGGATTAACCCCCGCCACTGCTTGCTGTGCCTGGCGACGGACGGAAGGCTGCAAAATGTGGAGCTCCATAGGCGAGGCATACAAGGATGGCTACCGGGCAGGGCATTACCAGGGGTGGCAAGATGCCTTGGCTGCAGCCGCCGCGACCGCTGGAGCCCCGGCGCCGGCGCCGGCAGTCCCTCCACGCCCAGCGGCGGAGCCTGCTGAGCCGGTGACTGCGCGGCCTGCGCCGCCACCGCCATTACCGGCAGCGTCCAAGGCGGAACCTGCGCACCGGAGCCCGGCGTTTCCTCCCATGTGGGCGCCGGCCGCGGCGGCGCAGTCGTCCGTCCCGGTGAAGACGACCGCCCAGTTGCACGCCGAGCGGGAGAAGGCGCGGGAGCGGCGCGAGCAGCAAAACATCAATGTCACGCTCTACGTCGCCAGCCTGCTCCTGGTCGCGGCCGGTGCTTTGTTCATTGGCGCGGGCCTTCCGGTGCCCCTGCGGTTTGCGGGCGTCTGCGCCGTCACCGCGCTGTTTTACACGGCAGGCCTTTTGCTGCATGCACGTGCCCCGCGGCTGAAGCCCGCAGCCGTTGCATTCTCCGGAACGGGCCTGGCCCTGGTCCCTGTTACAGGCTTGGCCTTGCATACCCTTGTACTTCACCACGCTCCGCTCGCGTGGCTGCTGACATCGCTTGCGGGTACCGCGGCCTACGTCCTCGCGGCAGTCCGGCTGGACAGCAGGGTCCTCGTATACCTGTCGCTGACGTTCGTCGCCTCCACTGCATGGTCGGGCGTCTCCGTTCTGGGCGGGGCGCTCATGTGGTACTTCACGGCCGTCATCGGGGTGGCGGCGCTCTTCACCCTTCTGGCCGTAGTGAAGCCGCGTTGGCTGCCGCCGCTGTACCTCAGGCCCCTCGCGAGGCTGCATCCCTTTATGGTTCCGGCGGTAGCCATGGCCGCCACGGTGGTCCCGCAAGTGCTGGAGCGCGCGGACTATGCACTGATCATGGCCATCTCCGGGTTCTACTTTGCGGCATCGTCTGTGGCACCAGGGGTCCGGTTCAGAAGCGGACAGTTCCTGGCAGCCCGGGCCAGCCTGACAGTTGCTGCCGCAGTGGCTGTCTGGAACCAGACCGGCCGGGGGAGCGCCGGCCTGGCCGTTGCCGCCGTACTGCTGGCATTCCAGGTTCTCCTGACGTTCCCGGGACCCGGACGGCTCCCGGCTGTGTTCGCCAGCGTCCTGCGCCACAGCCGGTGGCGGCTCGATGTGGCGCTCACCTTCGCGCTGCAGCTGCTGATGACCGCCGGCTTTGCAATGGGGCACCAGCTGGAAGTCTTGCCGGAATCATCTGGGGCTGAGCTGAACGTTCCCCCGGGAGGCCTCGCCGTGCTCGCACTGCTGACAGGCATGGTGCTCGCAGTCCGGCATAGGGCGGCCGCGGAGTGGGCTCCTGTTGCCGCCCTATGCCTGGGCATCCTGCTGGCGGATGCGCTGGGTGCCTGGATGCTGACCGGACTGCTCGTCGCCGGAGCGGTCTTCTGGCTGGCACGGTCCATGCCCGCCACTGAGCCGTTGCGGCTCCATTTCGTCCTCGCGGGCCGCCTTGCGCTTACAGTGGCAGCGCCCACCATGACGGCGGCAGCTGTCGCGGATGATGACTCCCGCTTCTCGGCAGCAGTCCTGGTTCTGTGCCTTGCCCTCGTAGTCCAGCAGTTGGTCACCGCTGTCCAGATCCGCTGGCAGAAACGAGCGCTGGCGCCACAATTGAGCCTTGCCCTGTTTGCCGCCTCCGGTGTAGGGGCGATGACCATCCTGACGCTGGTCGACCACATTCGCGCCACGCCTCAGGCTGCGTTCCTTCCGCCCGCGGAACACTATGGGGCAGTGGCAATCGGCGTTCAGTTCGTGGCAGCGCTGGTCGTCGGGCTCATATTGTTTCCCGTCGATGGAAATAACGGGCAATGGCGCCCCACGGTTGGCGAGGCTGTACCGCTCGGAGTCTCACTCGCCGCCCTGCCCCTGGCCTTTGACGCCCTTTCGCTTCCGGTGGGAAACACGCTCCTGATGTTCGTCACCGGGTACCTTGCTGCGTCGGCGGTCCGCTCCAAGCGGGTGCCTGTTCCCGGGACGCCGGTGTGGGGAATCACCGGGCCAGCCCTGCCGGCCGTGCCAATGCGGCAGCGCTGCTATTGGTGGCTCTGCCGGGCCGCAGGCACAGTGCTTGCACTTACTGTGTTCCACCAGGTGCAGCGCGACGCCGGCCCCGTGCTGGTGGGCGGTGAGATGATCAGCCCGTCTACGGTCTTCGCTGCCGCGCTGTCCCTTCAACTCGCCTTTCCCCTGTGGATGGCGTTCCGGGGAAGGGAGGGGGGACCCGATGCAGTGGATGCGGGCGTACTCCTGGCCTTGCAGGCGGTGCCGATGGCCATCACAGAGGTATCGGCCAGGGCATTCGATTCCCCGCCGGCTTCCTGGCAGTCCACGCTGACGACGGTGCTCCTGGCGGGCGGTGCTGCCGGGACAGGATATCTGCTGCGCCGGCAGCACCTGGCCGCCGCCTTTGCTCCGGCTGCCCTGGTAGTGCTGGTGATGCTGCGCGGTGAGACACTTCGGCACGTCGAGATCTCCCTGGCCATCTTCGCGGTCTTCAGCGCAGCGATGGTGGCGGCTGTGGGATCCCGCATTCTGAGGGGCTCCTATTTTGCAGCTGCCCGGGTACTCACGGCTGTGCTGGCCCTTGTGCTGAGCTATGACGTTGCAGCCTCGCCCACGGCTGTCACAGTCACTTTCGCGGTCGTTTTCGCCGTGCAACACATCATTCGCTGGCTCATGCGGCACCGCCTGCTGGAAGTGCCCTTCCAACAGGCGGCCGTCTGGATCACGCTCGCGGGCCAGGCGGTTCTTCCGCTCGTGTACCTGGCCCAGCCTTTTCGAGCGGAACTCCGGGCGGACGACGGCGGCCGCTGGGTGCTGCTGCTGTCTCTGCTTCTGTTGCTGCTCTCCGCCGTTGCGGCCAGCCGCCTGTTCGCAGCGCTGGGCGCTGCCTATCTGGCCGTCTACGCGGCGCTGTTCGGAGCTGTAGCTCTGGGGCCGCTAACGTCCTTTCCGGAGTCTTCCCCGTCAACATTCCTCGCCGCGCCGGTTCTGACCCATGCAGGAGTGGCCCTGGCACTTCTTGGAATGTCCCTGGTGGCCACCGCCACCGGAATAGTGTTCCGGCGCAGAAACACCGGCGGCGCGGACCACTGGCTGTGGCTGGCAGCGGCGGGTTCCTTCGGAACTGCATCAGCCGGTCTGGCCCCGTCGTCCTCGGACTGGATCATTGGTGCCGCCGTGCTCGCCCTTTCGGGGGCATGCTTCGCAGCCTCACATGTGGAACAGAGGCCCTGGTTCTACCGGCCGGCTGCCCTGGCTGCCCTGGCCGGTGCCGTCAGGACGGCGGAGGGCGTCGTCGGGGACGCAGAGGGGCCTTGGGGCTCATACCTTCCGTGGTTGGCGGGCGGCGGAATTGCGGCCGCAGCGATGTACGCGGCAGCAAGGATCCGCGGGGGCATCCTTTGGCCGGCTGTGGGCGGCGGAGACGACCGCTACCGCTCCCTGGTCGGGGCTGCGGTGCTGGGCCTGGCGGTCACCGGGTTTGGGGGGCTGCTCCACAGCACAACATCGTGGGCAGGAGCAGCGCTGGTAGCCGTTGCCGCCGTAGTGGTCTGGCTGGAAGTTCCGACCGCGGCGCGCCGGCGGGCAGCGGAAGTTGGTGCGCTGGCCGTTACCGCTGCCGTCCAGCGGGCAGCGTTATATCGGGCAGAGCCGGAGCCTGGCCTTCCGGGAATCATCCCGGATGGCCCCTGGTACTACGCCACGGGGCCCGATCCTTTCTGGACTGTGCAATGGTACGTGGTCCTCGCCGCGATGCTCGGCGTACTTAGATACGGCGTAGGCCAGCGCGACGCCGGCAAGTTATACCTCGGTATTGCTGCCGGACTGCTCTCGGTGAGTGGCCTGCTGGTGATCTTCAGCGGTGACGGCAACCAGCAGCTCTGGGTACTGGCGCTTTTCGCGATGCTGCTGGTGGCTGGACTGACATTCAGCGAGCGGATGTTTGTCTGGTGGGGAGCAGCCGGTGTGGCACTGTGCATCCTGTGGGCGGTGCGCCACTACACGTACATGCTGCTCGCCATAATCGCGGGCGCACTGATCGCGCTGGCGCTGTGGAAACTCAGCCGCAGCAAGCCGGCGGGACCAGAATAAGGACACCATGGAGAGCCCTGGGCCCCTGCTATCGTTGCTGAAAAGAGAGGAGGCGCGTCATGGAATTTCTGATTTTCCTGGTTGTGGCCGCTGCCGTTGTGTTCGGTCTTGTCCGGGCCAGGAAGTACTTCCGCCGCGAGATTGACCGCGCAAAGCGCATTAACCGGTCCAACAAGAGGAAATAGTCCAAGGAAGCTGAACCGCCGCGTGCCGGGCCTTTTAGGCCCCTGCCTTGCGCGCGCGGCTCAAGGCCTGCAACCAGTAATAGGACTTCTTCGGCGTGCGCTTAAGCGTGTCAAAGTCGACGTGGACCAATCCGAAACGCTGCGAATATCCGGCCGCCCATTCAAAGTTGTCCATCAGCGTCCAGACGTAGTAACCCAGCAGCTCCACATCGTGCGCGATCCCGCCGGGCGAGGTGGACACCATCGCCTGGTGCAGGTGGTGCGCGAGGTAGTCGATGCGCCCGGCATCTGCCAGCGGGCCAGAGACGTGTTCCGGTTCCGGGAAGCTGGCGCCGTTCTCCGTGATGTAGAGCGGCGGAAGCGCAGGCCCGTACCTGTCCTTGAGCTCACGGAGCAGGATCCCCAGGTGCTCGGGCGCAACGGGCCAGCCGAAGCCCGTGGTGCCATACTCCGGGAAGGCAGCCAGGTGGAACGGTACCCTGGTCAGGGCCTCGGCGGTGCCGGCAGGGCTGGTGGCGGGGCCCTGGCCGGCTGCCACCCTGACCGGGTAATAGTAGTTCACCCCGTAGAAGTCCAGCGGTTGGCTGATGAGGCGGAGGTCGTCGTCGGACGCCTTGGCGAGGTATTTGAACCATGGCCGGGCAGCGGCGGGTGGCCTGGGATAACGGCCGAGGAGAATGGGGTCGGCGTAGATGCGGTTGAGCACCAGATCGAACACCTTGGCCAGCAGCCGGTCCACGAGTGCCCTTGAGGCCGGACGCACAGGTGAATGCAGGTTGGTGACACCGACCCCGCCGGTTACTCCCACCGCGCGCAGTGCCTGAACGGCAAGTCCATGTGCCAGCAGCTGGTGGTGCACCGACGGAAGGGCTTTGAACAGCAGGTCCCGCCCGGGCGCGTGCACGCCGAGGGCATAGCCGTTCAGGGTCACGGAGACCGGCTCGTTGAGGGTGACCCACTGCGCCACGCGGTCGCCCAGCCGTTTGCCGACTGCTGCCGCGTACTCCGCGAAATGCTGGGCTGTGACCCGGTTCATCCAGCCTCCGCTGTACTCAAGGGGGAGCGGGGTGTCCCAGTGGTAGAGGGTCGCCATAGGGGAGATCCCAGCGGCCAGCAATTGGTCGATCAGCCTGTCATAGAAGTCCAGGCCCTGGGTGTTAATGGCACCGCGGCCGTCGGGCTGGATCCGCGGCCAGGAGAGCGAAAAGCGGTAGGAATCGACGCCGAGCTCCTGCATCAGAGCGACGTCTTCCGAGGACCGGTTGAAGTGGTCACAGGCAACTGCGGGGGAGTGGCCGTTCACGATACTCCCTGGCTTCTGGGCGAACGCGTCCCAGCCAGATGGTCCGCGGCCGCCAGCGGTCAGGGAGCCTTCGATCTGGAACGCAGCCGCCGCAACACCCAGGGTGAAGCCCGGCCGGAGCCGTCCGGCAAGGTCCTTCACAGTGTCCAACACAGACTCGTGGTCAGCCTCGTGCGCAGCATCGTGCTGAGAAGAGCCACCTACGGGGTGAGCGTTCTGCCCGGCCATGGATCTATCATCCATTCGGTAATGAGCTGGAGCAATGAGGGTAATGGGTTTGGCGGGCACGGCTGCACGCGCGTCAGGGACCACGCAAGGGGCCGGATTCGCATCCGCGGACAAATTCCGGCATACTAGATGAGTTGTTCAAGCGCTTCTTCGCGTCCCGATCCGGATAATGCCGGGTGCCAGGGTCCAGGTCGAAGCCCAAACATAACCCACTCCCCATGGAACTGCGGGCTTGCATGTTATAAAAAGTGCGACACGCCCGACCGCGGGGGTCGGTTACGCCGGCAGGTTGAGGAACCCGGATTAATCCGGATTCAGCTTGTGCGGCGGGTGGTAGTTCAGACTTCAAATGCTTCGGCAGCCACACAACGAGTAAGTAAACAGGGCAGCCCTAATCAGGGGAAGCACAGACTGAAAGAGAGTCAGGCGACATGGCGGGACAAAAAATCCGCATCCGGCTGAAGTCATACGACCACGAGGTCATTGACGTTTCAGCACGGAAGATCGTTGAGACGGTCACGCGCGCAGGCGCAACGGTAGTCGGCCCCGTGCCGCTGCCGACGGAGAAGAACGTTTACTGCGTAATCCGCTCTCCCCACAAGTACAAGGACAGCCGCGAGCACTTCGAAATGCGCACGCACAAGCGTCTTATCGACATCATTGACCCCACGCCCAAGGCTGTTGACTCGCTCATGCGTCTCGATCTGCCGGCCGACGTGAACATCGAAATCAAGCTGTAGGGAGGTGCTGAGAAACTATGACCGCAACCCGTAACGTAAAGGGCCTGCTGGGCACGAAGCTCGGCATGACCCAGGTCTGGGACGAGAACAACAAGCTCATCCCCGTCACTGTCGTCCAGGCTGACTCGAACGTCATCACCCAGCTGCGCAATGCAGACACTGATGGCTACGTCGCCGTTCAGATCGGCTACGGCCAGATCGATCCCCGCAAGGTCACCAAGCCGCTGGCTGGTCACTTTGAGAAGGCAGGCGTCACGCCTCGCCGCCACGTCGTCGAACTTCGTACCGCAGATGCTGCAGAGTACGAGCTGGGCCAGGAGCTCTCTGTTGAGGTCTTCGAAGCCGGCCAGAAGATCGACGTTATCGGCACCACCAAGGGTAAGGGCTTCGCCGGTGTTATGAAGCGTCACGGCTTCCACGGCGTTGGAGCTTCCCACGGTGCCCACAAGAACCACCGTAAGCCCGGTTCTATCGGTGGCGCATCCACCCCGAGCCGCGTCTTCAAGGGCATGAAAATGGCCGGCCGCATGGGCGCCGTTCGTCACACCACGCTGAACCTCACCGTTCACGCGGTTGACGTCGAGAAGTCGCTGCTCCTGATCAAGGGCGCCGTTCCCGGTGCCCGCGGCCAGGTCGTACTCGTACGCACCGCCGTGAAGGGAGCCTAGTTCAATGGCTAACACTGTCCAGGTTGACCTGCCTGCAGAGATCTTCGACGTTCAGACCAACGTGCCGCTGCTGCACCAGGTCGTCGTTGCACAGCTCGCTGCTGCTCGCCAGGGTACCCACAAGACCAAGACACGCGCCGAAGTTTCCGGTGCAGGCCGCAAGCCGTTCAAGCAGAAGGGTACCGGCCGCGCCCGTCAGGGTTCGATCCGTGCTCCTCACATGACCGGCGGTGGCATTGTCCACGGTCCGACCCCGCGTGACTACAGCCAGCGCACCCCCAAGAAGATGATTGCTGCTGCACTGCGCGGAGCACTGTCTGACCGCGCCCGTAACGGACGCATCCACGTCGTTGCTGATCTGGTTGCCGGCTCCACGCCGTCCACCAAGGAAGCACTGGCAACGCTGCGCGGCGTTTCCGAGCGCAAAAACCTGCTCGTTGTCATTGAGCGCGCCAACGATGTTGCTGCACTGTCCGTGCGCAACATCGAGGAAGTTCACGTTCTGTATGTAGATCAGCTGAACACCTACGACGTTCTCGTTTCTGACGACGTAGTCTTCACCAAGGCTGCCTACGAAGCATTCGTTGCTGACAAGGCTGCAAAGAACGAGGAGGATGCCAAGTGAGCGCAGCCACCATCAAAGACCCCCGCGACGTCGTCATTGCACCCGTCGTGTCGGAAAAGAGCTACGGCCTGATCGACGAGGGCAAGTACACCTTCCTGGTGGACCCCCGCTCGAACAAGACCGAGATCAAGCTGGCCGTGGAGAAGATTTTCTCCGTCAAGGTCGAATCGATCAACACCATCAACCGTGCCGGTAAGCGCAAGCGCACCAAATTCGGATGGGGAACCCGCAAGAACACCAAGCGTGCGATTGTCACCCTCAAAGAAGGCACTATCGACATCTTCGGCGGTCCGCTCGCGTAGCGGAGACCACTTTAACGAGGAAATGAATTATGGGAATCCGTAAATACAAGCCGACTACCCCGGGCCGTCGTGGCTCGAGCGTAGCGGACTTCACCGAAATCACGCGTTCGACGCCGGAAAAGTCGTTGGTACGTCCGCTGCCCAAAAAGGGCGGCCGTAACAACACCGGTAAGATCACGACCCGTCACAAGGGTGGTGGACACAAGCGTCAGTACCGTCTGATCGACTTCCGCCGCCACGACAAGGACGGCGTCAACGCCCGCGTTGCCGAAATCGAGTACGATCCGAACCGTACGGCTCGCATCGCCCTCCTGCACTACGTTGATGGCACCAAGCGTTACATCATCGCCCCGAACAAGCTCGCCCAGGGCGACTTCGTCGAGGCCGGCGCCGACGCTGACATTAAGCCCGGCAACAACCTGCCCCTGCGCAACATCCCCGTCGGTACCGTCATCCACGCAGTTGAACTGCGCCCGGGTGGCGGCGCCAAGATGGCCCGTTCCGCCGGTGCTTCTGTTCAGCTTGTCGCCCGGGAAGGCCGCTTCGCCCAGCTGCGCCTGCCCTCCGGCGAAATCCGCAACGTCGACGTGCGCTGCCGCGCAACGGTCGGCGAGGTCGGCAACGCCGAGCAGTCGAACATCAACTGGGGTAAGGCTGGCCGTAAGCGGTGGAAGGGCGTTCGCCCGACCGTCCGTGGTGTCGCCATGAACCCGGTCGATCACCCGCACGGTGGCGGTGAAGGTAAGACTTCCGGTGGTCGTCACCCGGTCAACCCGAACGGTAAGCCTGAAGGCCGTACCCGCCGTCCCAACAAAGAGAGCGACAAGCTTATTGTTCGTCGCCGTCGTACTGGCAAGAACAAGCGATAGGAGCCTGGACACATGCCACGCAGCCTGAAAAAAGGTCCTTTCGTTGACCAGCACCTCTTTGTGAAGGTAGCAAGGGAAAACGAAAAGGGCACCAAGAACGTCATCAAGACCTGGTCCCGCCGTTCGATGATCATCCCCGACATGCTCGGGCACACGATCGCCGTGCACGACGGACGCAAGCACATCCCGGTGTTTGTCACCGAGTCGATGGTCGGGCACAAGCTCGGCGAATTCGCTCCGACGCGGACATTCCGCGGCCATGTCAAGGACGACCGTAAGGGCAAGCGCCGCTAGGCGCCTGCACTTACGTCAAAGACGAGAGAAGGAAAGCAATGGAAGCCAAGGCAATTGCGCGTCACATCCGCGTAACGCCTATGAAGGCCCGGCGCGTCGTCAACCTTGTTCGTGGTTTGCAAGCGAATGAGGCTCTGGCAATTCTGAAGTTTGCCCCCCAGGCAGCTTCGGAGCCGGTATTCAAGGTAGTTCAGTCGGCAATCTCCAACGCCCGCGTCCTCGCGGACCGCGACGGCGTGGCGTTTGACGAAGGCGACCTCATCATCAGCGAAGCGTTTGTTGATGAAGGCCCGACCATGAAGCGGTTCCAGCCGCGTGCTCAGGGTCGCGCATTTCAGATCAAGAAGCGCACCAGCCACATCACCGTGGTAGTCGCTACCCCTGAGAAAGAGGAGGCTCGCTAAGTGGGACAGAAAGTAAACCCGCACGGGTTCCGACTCGGCATCACCACCGATCACGTATCGCACTGGTTCGCTGACAGCACTAAGTCCGGTCAGCGGTACAAGGACTTCGTTCGCGAAGACATCCGTATCCGCCAGCTCATGTCCACGGGCATGGAGCGCGCCGGCATCGCCAAGGTCGAGATCGAGCGCACCCGTGACCGTGTCCGCGTGGACATCCACACGGCACGTCCGGGCATCGTCATCGGCCGCCGCGGCGCAGAAGCAGACCGCATCCGCGGCGAGCTCGAAAAGCTCACCGGCAAGCAGGTCCAGCTGAACATCCTCGAGGTCAAGAACCCCGAGATGGAAGCCCAGCTTGTTGCCCAGGGCGTTGCTGAGCAGCTGACTTCCCGCGTGGCTTTCCGCCGTGCGATGAAGAAGGCCATGCAGTCCGCACAGCGTGCCGGTGCCAAGGGTATCCGTATCGCTTGCTCGGGCCGTCTGGGTGGCGCAGAAATGTCCCGCTCGGAGTTCTACCGCGAAGGCCGTGTGCCCCTGCACACCCTCCGTGCGAACATCGACTACGGCTTCTACGAAGCCAAGACCACCTTCGGCCGCATCGGCGTGAAGGTCTGGATCTACAAGGGCGACGTCACCTCCAAGGAACTGGCACAGCAGGCAGCTGCTGCCCCGTCCCGCGGACGTGCCGGCGACCGTCCGGGCCGCCCGGGTGGCGCCGACCGCGGTGACCGCCGCCGTCGTACCGACCGTCCGGCAGCCGACGCAGCTCCTGCTGCTGCAGCTCCGGCAGCCGAGGCTGCTTCTGCCGCTCCGGCACAGGCAGCAGAAGGAGGACAGGCTTAAATGCTTATCCCACGTCGAGTCAAGCACCGTAAGCAGCACCACCCGGGTCGTTCCGGCGCTGCCACGGGCGGCACCAAGGTCTCCTTCGGTGAGTACGGTATCCAGGCTCTGAGCCCGGCATACGTCACGAACCGTCAGATCGAGTCTGCACGTATCGCGATGACCCGCCACATCAAGCGTGGCGGTAAGGTCTGGATCAACATCTACCCGGACCGTCCGCTGACCAAGAAGCCGGCCGAAACCCGCATGGGTTCCGGTAAGGGTTCTCCGGAGTGGTGGGTCGCCAACGTCAAGCCGGGCCGGGTTCTCTTCGAACTCTCCGGTGTCAATGAAGAGGTAGCTCGCGAGGCCCTGCGCCTGGCAATCCACAAGCTGCCGTTGAAGGCACGCATTGTGCGTCGCGAAGGTGGTGAATAGAAATGGCAGTAGGGTCGAAGGATCTCGCACCCGCACAGCTGGACGGTTTCGACAACGAGCGTCTCGTTGAAGAACTCCGCAAGTCCAAGGAAGAGCTGTTCAACCTGCGTTTCCAGTCCGCCACCGGTCAGCTGGAGAACCACGGTCGTCTGCGCGCGGTAAAGAAGGACATCGCACGCATCTACACCGTTCTCCGTGAGCGCGAGCTGGGCATTCGTGCCGAGGTTGCCGCACCGGTTGCGGAAGCCAAGGAAGAGAAGAAGTCCAAGAAGTCCGAAGCCAAGGCTGAGAAGGCTGAGAAGCCGGCCGAAGCTGAGACTGAGGAGGACGCCAAGTGAGTGAAAAGGACGAGAACGTGACGGAAACTGGTTCCGCAACGGCAGCTGCCGAGCGCGGTTACCGTAAGACGCGTCGCGGCTACGTGGTCTCGGACAAGATGGAAAAGACCATCGTTGTCCAGGTTGAGGACCGCGTGAAGCACGCCCTGTACGGCAAGGTCATCCGCCGCACGTCGAAGGTGAAGGCCCACGACGAAGAGAACACTGCCGGCATCGGCGACCTCGTCGTGATCGCCGAGACCCGCCCGCTGTCCGCCAGCAAGCGGTGGCGCCTGGTCGAGATCCTCGAAAAGGCCAAGTAATACCTGCAGCCGGCTGTTTGCAGTAGCTGCGCCGGAAACCCCCGTTCCCGTTGGGAGCGGGGGCTTCCTCGTTAAGCGGGGATCCCGCCGTCGAACGCGCGTACGTACACTTGTGGCCCCAAAGCACGCGCTATCTGGGGCCCCAAGTGTACGTTCGCGCGCTCTTAGGTTGGGTGCGTGGATGTCCGACGGCGGCCCGCCGGCTTAACAGCACGGCGTCAGCTGTGATATGGGGATGGGCGCAAACTGTGCTAAGATTTTGAGTTTGTATGGCGCCTTTCGTGCGCCGTCAGCAAACCTCGTAAACAATCGTGCCACGGCATAGTGCCCCCTTGCGTCTGGACTCCGTCCGGGCCGCTTGGGAAGCAAATGTTTTTGGCACGGGCGTTTAGGCCTGGTCTGGCAAAATCCAGGCAGGTCAAGAGACACCCCGATCAACCGTTCCGCAAGGCTCATTCCGTAGGAAGATTTTCGGTCTGAGAACCGGCGCGACGCAAGGAGTAAATAGTGATTCAGCAGGAGTCGCGACTCAAGGTCGCCGACAACACGGGTGCTAAGGAAATCCTTACCATTCGCGTTCTCGGTGGATCTGGCCGTCGCTACGCAGGCATCGGTGACGTCATCGTCGCCACCGTCAAGGATGCAATCCCGGGCGGCAACGTAAAGAAGGGCGATGTGGTCAAGGCTGTCATCGTCCGTACCAAGAAGGAACGCCGCCGTGCGGATGGTTCCTACATCAAGTTTGACGAGAACGCAGCTGTGATCCTGAAGAACGACGGTGACCCCCGCGGCACCCGTATCTTCGGACCGGTTGGTCGTGAGCTCCGTGACAAGAAGTTCATGAAGATCGTTTCTCTGGCTCCGGAGGTGCTCTAGTCCATGGCTAAGATCAAGAAGGGTGACCTCGTTCAGGTCATCACTGGCGCCAAGGCTGAGCGCGGCGGTGACCGTGGCAAGCAGGGCAAGGTTCTGCGCGTCTTCCCCGACACCAACCGCGTGCTGGTTGAGGGCATCAACCGCGTAACCAAGCACACCAAGGTCGGTCAGTCGCAGCGCGGCACCAAGACCGGTGGCATCGAGGTCGTTGAGGCCCCGATCCACATCTCCAACGTGGCTCTCGTGGACCCGTCGACCAAGAAGCCGACCCGCGTCGGTTTCCGCCTCGACACCGTTGAGAAGGACGGCGTCCAGAAGACCGTCCGTATCCGCGTGGCCAAGAGCTCCGGGAAGGACATCTAATGACTGAGACTCTCGAGACTCCGGCAACGAAGATCGTTCCTCGTCTGAAGACCAAGTACGCAGAAACCATCAAATCTGCTCTGCAGGATGAATTCAAGTACGAGAACGTCAACCAGGTTCCCCGTCTGGTCAAGGTTGTTGTGAACATGGGTGTTGGAGATGCCGCCAAGGACTCCAAACTGATCGACGGCGCTGTCCGCGACCTCACCCTGATCACCGGCCAGAAGCCGCAGGTAACCAAGGCCCGTAAGTCGATCGCACAGTTCAAGCTGCGCGAAGGCATGCCCATCGGCGCACACGCAACCCTGCGTGGCGACCGCATGTGGGAATTCGTGGACCGTCTGGTCACGCTGGCCCTGCCGCGTATCCGTGACTTCCGCGGCCTTAGCGGCAAGCAGTTCGATGGCAACGGCAACTACACCTTCGGTCTGACCGAGCAGGTTATGTTCCACGAGATCGACCAGGACAAGATCGACCGCACCCGCGGTATGGATATCACGGTTGTGACCACCGCCAAGACCGACGACGAAGGCCGCGCGCTGCTCAAGGCGCTTGGTTTCCCGTTTAAGACCGAAGCTTAATTAGCTACGTAAAAGGTCCGGTTGCACTGATCCGCGAGGATCGGCGCGAAGGAAACCGTTACGAGGAAGGGCAAGAGCCCAAATGACAATGACAGATCCTGTCGCAGACATGCTCACGCGTCTGCGCAACGCAAACTCGGCATACCACGACTCCGTGTCTATGCCTTACAGCAAGCTCAAGGCACGCGTTGCCGACATCCTCAAGGCCGAAGGTTACATCGCCGGCTGGAAGGAAGAGGAAGCTGAAGTCGGCAAGAAGCTGACCCTCGAGCTGAAATTCGGTCCCAACCGCGAGCGTTCGATCGCCGGTGTCCGTCGCATCTCCAAGCCAGGTCTCCGCGTCTACGCGAAGTCCACCAACCTGCCGCACGTGCTGGGTGGCCTGGGTATCGCAATCCTGTCCACCTCTTCCGGCCTCTTGACTGACAAGCAGGCCGGCAAGAAGGGCGTGGGCGGCGAAGTCCTCGCTTACGTCTGGTAACGGGAAAGGAAGAGAATAATGTCACGTATTGGACGTCTCCCCATCACCGTTCCTGCCGGCGTTGAGGTCAAGGTTGACGGCTCTGTCGTCAGCGTCAAGGGTTCCAAAGGCGAGCTGAGCCACACTGTGGCCAGCCCGATCGAGGTTGCCCTGGAAGACAACACCCTGACCGTCACCCGCCCGAACGACGAGCGCGCCTCCCGTTCGCTGCACGGCCTGACCCGCACCCTGATCTCCAACATGATCCAGGGCGTCACGGCGGGCTACGAAAAGAAGCTTGAAATCGTTGGTACCGGTTACCGCGTTCAGGCCAAGGGATCTGACCTTGAGTTCGCTCTCGGCTTCAGCCACCCGGTCAGCGTTACGGCACCGGCCGGCATCACCTTTGCAGTAGAGGGGCCGACCAAGCTCTCTGTCTCAGGCATCAACAAGCAGCAGGTCGGCGAGGTTGCTGCCAACATTCGCAAGCTGCGCAAGCCGGACCCCTACAAGGGCAAGGGCATTCGCTACGCCGGCGAAGTCATCCGCCGCAAGGTCGGAAAGGCTGGTAAGTAACCATGGCCATCTCAATTAACAAGAAGCGCACGAACAAGAGCAAGTCTGCTTCGCGCAGCCGCCGCCAGCTTCGTATCCGCAAGCGCATCTCCGGAACGCCTGCACGTCCCCGTCTGGTTGTGAACCGCTCCGCACGCCACGTATTTGTCCAGGTTGTCGACGACACCATCGGCCAGACCGTAGCGAGCGCATCCACACTGGAAGCTGACCTTCGTGCATTCGACGGTGACAAGACCGCCAAGGCCAAGCGCGTTGGTGAGCTCGTAGCCGAGCGCGCCAAGGCTGCCGGAGTCGAAGCGGTTGTCTTCGACCGTGGTGGTAACAAGTACCACGGCCGGATCGCCGCCGTCGCTGACGGTGCACGTGAAGGTGGGCTGTCACTGTGACGGAAGCAAACAAGGAAAAGGACACTGTGTCTGCAGATCAGAAGGCGCCTGAAGCCGTAGCTGCTGAGGCCACCGCTCCCGCCGCTGGCGACGACCGTCGTGGCGGTGCCCGTCGCGGCGAGCGTGGCGACCGCGGCCAGGGCCGCGGCGACCGTGGTGGCCGTGGCGGCCGCGACGGCGGCCGTGAAGCCGAGAAGAGCCAGTTCGTAGAGCGCGTTGTCACCATCAACCGCGTTTCCAAGGTCGTCAAGGGTGGTCGTCGCTTCAGCTTCACCGCACTCGTCGTCGTTGGTGACGGTAACGGCATGGTCGGCGTCGGCTACGGCAAGGCCAAGGAAGTTCCCGCTGCTATCGCGAAGGGCGTTGAAGAGGCCAAGAAGTCCTTCTTCCGCGTTCCCCGCGTTGGCAGCACCATCCCTCACCGCGTCCAGGGCGAAGCTGCCGCAGGCGTCGTAATGCTGCGTCCGGCTTCCGCCGGTACCGGTGTTATCGCCGGTGGCCCGGTCCGTGCAGTACTGGAGTGCGTGGGCATCCACGACATCCTCTCCAAGTCGCTCGGTTCCTCCAACGCCATCAACATCGTTCACGCGACCGTTGATGCCCTGAAGCGCCTCGAAGAGCCGGCAGCCGTGGCAGCACGCCGTGGCCTGCCGCTGGACGAGATCGCTCCGGCCGCTCTGGTGCGCAGTCTGATGAACCAGAAGGCGGGTGTCTAAGCAATGGCTAAGAACCTGATTCCCTCCGACGCCCAGTTGGAGATCACTCAGATCAAGTCCGTCATTGGCGGCAAGCAGAACCAGCGCGACACCCTGCGGTCCCTCGGCCTGAAGCGGATTGGACACACCGTTGTCCGCACCGCAGACGCCGTGACCGTTGGAATGCTCAACACGGTTCCGCACCTGGTAAAGGTAGAGGAGGCGAAGTAAATGGCTGAGAAGAACACCGCCGAAGAGGCACAGGGCGCTGCTGAGAAGCAGAACGCACTGAAAGTTCACCACCTGCGTCCCGCCCCGGGTGCCAAGACCGCCAAGACCCGTGTGGGTCGTGGTGAAGGTTCCAAGGGTAAGACCGCCGGTCGCGGTACCAAGGGTACTGCTGCCCGTTATCAGATCAAGGCTGGCTTTGCCGGCGGCCAGCTGCCGCTGCACATGCGCCTGCCGAAGCTGCGCGGCTTCAAGAACCCGTTCCGGGTTGAGTTCCAGGTTGTTAACCTGGACCGTCTCAACGAGCTGTTCCCGGAAGGTGGCACTGTCACCGTCGAGGATCTGGTTGCAAAGGGCGCCGTTCGCAAGAACCAGCCCGTGAAGGTGCTGGGCACCGGCGACATCACCGTCAAGGTTGACGTCACCGCCCACGCATTCTCCGCCAGCGCTTCTGAGAAGATCGCTGCAGCAGGCGGAAGCACCACCGCTCTCTAGAGCCGGTGGGCGAAAGCCCGTTGTTAAACTCCCGGTGACCGGGGCCACGGCCCCGGTCACCGGGAGTTTTTCACATCCGCCGGGCGTATATCGGCCGCCATTCGGCGCATGTTCACTACTGCGGATTCTCCGCATGGTGCAAACAACCGTTAGACTCGGTTGTTGGGTTTATTGTTCCGCACCACATGACTTATTAATTTCTGAGGAGGACGCTTGCTTAGCGCATTCGGCCGGGCTTTTCGAACGCCTGATCTGCGACGCAAGTTGTTGTTCACGCTGGGAATCATCACAATCTTCCGCTTGGGAGCCTTCATCCCCTCGCCTGGTGTGAACTACCAGAATGTCCAGCAATGCTTGTCGACCGGGCAGACCTCGGGCGGGATCTACCAGCTCGTCAATCTTTTCAGCGGCGGTGCATTGCTGCAGGTCTCCATCTTTGCTTTGGGAATCATGCCGTACATCACGGCAAGCATCATCGTGCAGCTGCTCCGGGTGGTCATTCCCCGCTTCCAGCAGCTGCATGAAGAGGGTGCTTCCGGCCAGTCAAAGCTGACGCAGTACACGCGTTACCTCACCATCGCCCTGGGCCTGCTGAACGCCACCACTTTGGTGTCCCTCGCGCGCTCCGGCCAGCTGCTGCCAGGCTGTGCGCTGCCGATCATCCCCGATAACAGCGTCATCACCACCATCCTTCTCATCATCACGCTGACGGCCGGCACCGGCCTCATCATGTGGATGGGCGAGCTGGTGACCGAAAAGGGTGTCGGCAACGGCATGTCCCTCCTCATCTTCACGGCCATCGCTGCCGGCTTCCCCACCTCGCTGGGCGCCATCTGGACCTCTCAGGGTCCCGGCACTTTCTTCATCGTCCTGGCCATCGGCCTCCTGACGGTGGCCCTGGTTGTCTTCGTGGAGCAGTCGCAGCGCCGTATTCCGGTGCAGTATGCGAAGCGGATGATCGGACGCAGGACTGTGGGCGGCACCAGCACCTACATTCCCATCAAGGTGAACATGGCCGGCGTTATCCCGGTAATCTTCGCCTCCTCAATGCTCTACCTGCCGGCGCTGATATCCCAGTTCAACCAGCCGAGGGCGGGGGAGCAGGTGCAGCCGTGGGTTGAGTGGATCAACAACAACCTGACCCGCGGGGACCACCCGATTTATATGGCGCTCTACTTCGCCATGATTGTTTTCTTTACATACTTCTATGTCGCGATCACCTTCAACCCTGAAGAGGTCTCGGACAACATGAAGAAATACGGCGGCTTTATCCCGGGTATCCGTGCCGGCAAGCCGACCGCGGATTACCTGCAGTACGTCCTGTCTCGGATCACGCTGCCCGGCGCCATCTACCTTGGCTTCGTGGCACTGATCCCGTTGGTGGCGCTCGTGCTGATCAACGCAAACCAGAACTTCCCGTTCGGTGGCACCTCGATCCTGATCATGGTGGGCGTTGGCTTGGAAACCGTCAAGCAAATTGACGCGCAGCTACAGCAGCGTCACTACGAAGGGCTATTGCGATGACCAGAATGTTGATTATCGGACCTCCGGGTTCCGGCAAGGGTACACAGGCGGAACGCATTTCGGAGCGCCTCGGCGTCGTTGCGATTTCCACCGGCGACATCTTCCGTGCCAACGTTAAAGGCGAGACCCCACTGGGCGTCGAAGCCAAGAAGTACATGGATGCCGGAGATTTTGTTCCGGACAGCGTGACCAACAAGATGGTCCGCGACCGTCTCAGCGAGGCCGACGTCGAGGACGGCTTCCTGCTGGACGGCTACCCCCGCACCACCGCGCAGGTTGACTACCTTGATCAGATCCTGGCCAACGGTGACCAGAAGCTCGACGTGGTCCTTCAGCTCACTGCTGACGACGAGGAACTGGTCGCCAGGCTCCTGGGCCGCGCCAAGGAAACCGGACGCAGCGACGACAACGAGGCCGTCATCCGCCACCGGCTGGACCTGTACCACGAGCAGACCGAGGCCGTTGTGGCCAAGTATGCCGAGCGCGGCATCCTGACCCAGGTTGACGGCATCGGCGCGATCGACGAAGTCACCGACCGCGTCATGCAGGCCATCAAGTCCGCTCAGGCAGCCTGAGCCAGATCCACGCCACGAGGCTCCTCCCGGTTCATCGGGAGGGGCCTTACGGTTTTTGGCCTATACGGCCAATGGCCTTACAGGGCCTGCCCCGCCGGCAACCATGCGGCTGGGGCACCATTGAGAGGAAAACCAGATGGCATTCGGCCAGCCACGGATTGAGTACAAGACCAACGCCCAGATGCGCACCATGCACGAGGCCGGGCTGGTCCTGAGCCGTGCCCTGGACGCAGCGGTTGCGGCCGCCGTCCCCGGCGTCACCACAAAGCACCTCGACGACGTGTTCGCGGCGGTGCTCCTCGAGGCGGGCGCCAAGTCGAACTTTTTCGGCTACCACGGGTTCCCCGCCACCATCTGCACCTCGGTCAACGAGGAAGTGGTGCACGGCATCCCGGGCAGCCGTGTACTGAACGACGGTGACATCATCTCCATCGACGGCGGGGCCATTGTGGACGGCTGGCACTCGGATTCGGCCCGGACGGTCATCGTCGGTACGGCGGACCCCGAGGACCAGCGCCTGTCCGACGTCACCCAGGCGGCCATGTGGCGGGGAATCGCCGCGCTGGCGACCGGCAAGTTCGTGGGGGACATCGGCTGCGCCGTGGACGACTACGTCTCCTCCGTTCCGGGCAAGCCGCTGGGGATCCTCGAGGACTACGTCGGCCACGGCATCGGTTCCGAGATGCACATGGCCCCGGACGTTCTCAACTACCGCACCAGCCACCGCGGGCCGAAGATCCGTCCCGGCCTGTGCCTGGCCATCGAACCCATGCTCGTCCGCGGCAGCATCGAAACCGCCGTCCTGGATGATGAGTGGACCGTGGTCACCACCGACGGTAGCCGCTCCTGCCAGTGGGAGCACTCGGTTGCCGTTCACGAGAAGGGCATCTGGGTCCTTTCAGCGCCCGACGGCGGTGTGGCCCAGCTCGCGCCGCTGGGCGTTGTGCCCGTCCCGATTCCCTGACCACGTGCATTCTCGCTGACGACACGCTTTCTCCCTGACGACGCGCAAAATCCCTGGCGCTACCGGAATTCCCGTAGTGCCAGGGATTTTGCGTGTCATGGATAGATTCCCGTGTTGTAGGGCAGCAGGTGGGCCAGAATGGGAGCCATGGGAACGACGGCTGGAGCGCGGGGAAAGATCACGGATGTGCCGGGCCTGCGGGTCGGGCACCGGCACAGGACCGACGGCGGCTGGCTGAGCGGAGTGACCGTGGTCCTGCCGCCGCCGGAAACAGTCGGTTCGGTCGATGTCCGCGGCGGCGGCCCCGCCACCCATGAGACCGATGCCCTGGACGCCACCGGTCTGGTCCCCACCGTGGATGCCGTGGTGTTGACCGGTGGCAGCGCCTATGGCCTCGCCACGGCCAGCGGCGCCCAGCGCTGGTGCGAGGAGCAGGGCAGGGGCTTCGCCGTCGAGGGCGGTGTGGTCCCTATTGTCCCGGCGGCCGCGATATTCGATCTGGGGCGCGGCGGGGAGTTTACCGCCCGCCCGGATGAGGCCATGGGCTACGCCGCTGCCGCCGCCGCCGGCGCCGAGACGGAGGGGCACGACGTCGGACGTGGCAACGTGGGCGCGGGCACCGGCGCCCTGCTCGGGCGCCGCCAGTTTAAAGGGGGAGTCGGTACAGCATCGATGACGCTGGAGGATGGCGTGGTCGTCGGCGCCCTCGCGGTGGTCAATGCACTCGGGATGTGGTTCAGTCCGCCGGTTGAGCCTGAGACCGGCAAGCTCAATCAGGGGGGAGGGGTTCCCCCGCTGAACACCACCCTTGCTGTCGTCGCCACCAATGCGGTTCTGGACAAGGCCGAGTGCAAGCGCACCGCTTCGGCGGCCCATGCCGGCATCGCCCGGGCGTTGAACCCGTCCCACACCCTCGCCGACGGCGACGTCGTCTTTGCGCTGGCGACGGGCCAGTTGCCACTGGACCGAAGCACAGATGAAGCCCGATACGTAAGTCTCATCACCCTGCAAAGTGCGGCAGCCGACGTCGTCCGCTTGGCGATCCTGGACGGAATCATCAGTGCGGAGACAGTCACGACTCCGGCAGGCACCTTTCCTGCCTACGGACAGTGATTGCCTACGGACAGTGATTGCCTACGGGCAAATTATTGCCTGAGGGCAGTGATGCGGACCCGATGGCCTCAACCCGGATGGGCCCGTACCGTGAAGGCGAGGATAGTTGATGCGCGGAGGCGCGTTGTGCGCTACCATTGCTGGATTTAACATTCGGGGGCAAATGCCGTAAAGTTGCTTGTTGGTTGTCTGCCCCGCCACGCCCTTTTGCGGGCAGGGGCGCCAGCCGAAATCACATCAAAAACGTCCGCAGCCATGCCCGGTGCAAACCGGCAGGCTGAGGCAACCAACAGTTAGCGGAGGATATGGCCAAGAAGGACGGGGTCATAGAGATCGAGGGCGTAGTGACTGAGGCGCTGCCCAACGCGATGTTTCGTGTTGAGCTCACCAACAAGCACGTCGTCCTCGCACACATCTCTGGAAAAATGCGTCAGCACTACATCAGGATTCTCCCTGAGGACCGGGTAGTGGTGGAGCTGAGCCCTTACGACCTTACGCGTGGTCGTATCGTCTACCGCTACAAGTAAACGTTGGGCGGCCAGAGGAACTGCCGAAGGCCGGTCTATCGGACCCAACTGCTATCACGCAAAGGAACGCCATGAAGGTCAAGCCGAGCGTCAAGCAGATCTGCGAAAAGTGCAAAGTGATCCGCCGTAATGGCCGGGTCATGGTGATCTGCGAGAACCCGCGCCACAAGCAGCGCCAGGGCTAATTTCCCTTAGGGGAATCCTGGGTTGCAACCCACGCAAGTAAATAAAGGCAGCACAAGCTGAACTGGAACATTGAGCTCTAAAGAGTCCGGACAGCTAACCCCCGGTCGGAGGCTGGGGCCGCACTGACAGTGCGGGTGTACTGCCTACGACCTCCGGTTTATTCAAGGAGTACCGCCACTATGGCTCGTCTCGCTGGCGTAGACATTCCCCGCGAAAAGCGGCTGGAAATTGCGCTTACTTACATCTACGGCGTGGGCAAGACCCGTGCACACGAAACCCTGGCTGCCACCGGCATCAGCGCTGACGTCCGCGTTAAGGACCTGAGCGACGCTGAACTGGTCCAGCTGCGTGACT
The DNA here is from genome assembly GCF_054130535.1 of Arthrobacter sp. D1-17. NCBI lineage: Bacteria > Bacillati > Actinomycetota > Actinomycetes > Micrococcales > Micrococcaceae > Arthrobacter > Arthrobacter sp. D1-17. Next base: position 1,219,794 of record NZ_CP096382.1, read on the forward strand.
ACATTGAAGGCAACTACAAGGTTGAGGGTGACCTTCGCCGCGAAGTGGCAGCAGATATCCGCCGCAAGGTTGAGATCGGCAGCTACGAAGGCCTGCGTCACCGCAAGGGCCTGCCCGTACGCGGTCAGCGTACGAAGACCAACGCTCGTACCCGCAAGGGCCCGAAGCGCACCGTCGCCGGCAAGAAGAAGGCTCGCTAAATCCCATCTGCCCCCTGACGCCGCTGGTGCGGTTTCCAGGAACAAGGCACATGTGGGACCAAGCGATGGCTTCCCCCAAATAACTTTCTGTAGGAGAAGAAATGCCCCCGAAGACTCGTGGCGCGGTTCGCAAGCCGCGTAAGAAGGACAAGAAGAATATCGCGCTTGGCCAGGCGCACATCAAGAGCACTTTTAACAACACCATCGTGTCCATCACGGACCCGAGCGGTGCTGTCATCTCCTGGGCTTCCGCCGGTGAGGTTGGATTCAAGGGCTCGCGTAAGTCCACCCCGTTCGCTGCACAGATGGCTGCCGAAGCTGCCGCCAAGCGTGCACAGGAGCACGGCCTGAAGAAGGTTGACGTGTTCGTGAAGGGACCGGGCTCCGGACGCGAAACCGCGATCCGTTCGCTGCAGGCTGCCGGCCTCGAGGTTGGCTCCATCCAGGACGTCACCCCCGCCGCCCACAACGGCTGCCGTCCGCCGAAGCGCCGCCGCGTCTAAGCTTTTCCGCTGCCTTGAGCTTGCCCGGACCCTCCTAGGGTCCGGGCAAGCCCAGCGCGTTAAGTCTCAGACCGATTTTCCACCACCTGTGTTGCGTCATATAGCGGATGCTCGCCGAAAGGAAACCTAAGTGCTCATTGCACAGCGCCCCACCCTCTCCGAAGAGGTCGTCTCCGAAAACCGCTCCCGTTTCATCATTGAACCGCTGGAGCCGGGCTTCGGTTACACCCTCGGAAACTCCCTCCGCCGTACCCTGCTCTCCTCCATCCCCGGTGCCGCTGTAACCAGCATCCGGATCGATGGCGTGCTGCACGAGTTCACCACGGTTCCGGGTGTCAAGGAAGATGTCACCGAGATCATCCTGAACATCAAGAACCTGTCCGTGTCCTCCGAGCACGACGAGCCGGTTGTTGCTTACCTGCGCAAGCAGGGACCCGGAGTCGTCACCGCCGCGGACATCGCTCCGCCGGCCGGCGTCGAATTCCACAACCCGGATCTGCACATTGCCACGCTGAACTCGAAGGGCAAGTTCGAACTCGAACTGACCATCGAGCGCGGCCGCGGCTACGTTTCGGCAGCTCAGAACAAGTCCGGCGACGCAGAGATCGGCCGTATCCCGGTTGACTCCATCTACTCGCCGGTGCTGAAGGTTACTTTCCGCGTGGAAGCCACCCGTGTTGAGCAGCGCACTGACTTCGACAAGCTCATTGTCGACGTCGAGACCAAGCAGGCCATCGCCCCGCGCGATGCGGTTGCTTCGGCAGGCACCACCCTGGTGGAGCTGTTCGGTCTGGCCCGCGAGCTGAACACCGCAGCTGAAGGTATCGAGATCGGCCCGTCGCCGACGGATGCTGCCCTGGCAGCAGACATGGCACTGCCGATCGAGGATCTGGACCTCACCGTCCGTTCCTACAACTGCCTCAAGCGTGAGGGCATCCACACCGTGGGTGAACTCGTTGCCCGCTCCGAGGCTGACCTGATGGACATCCGTAACTTCGGTGCCAAGTCCATCGATGAGGTCAAGGCAAAGCTGGTTGAACTGGGACTGTCCCTCAAGGACTCGCCTCCCGGTTTCGATCTTGCCGCCCGCGCCGCAGCCATCGAAGAGGACGACGCCGCGTTCAGCGACGACGAGCTCTAACAAGCAGATCTTGGCCGGCAGGGATGCACCATGGTGTGCCAGCCCCACCGGCTTCCATATGAGGAGAAACAATTATGCCTACCCCCACTAAGGGCCCGCGCCTCGGTGGCGGCCCGGCTCACGAGCGTCTCATGCTCGCGAACCTGGCTTCCGCCCTGTTCGAGCACAAGCGGATCACCACCACGGTCACCAAGGCCAAGCGCCTGAAGCCGTACGCAGAGCGTCTGGTCACCTTCGCCAAGCGCGGCGACCTCGCTTCCCGCCGCCGCGTTCTCGGCCTGATCAGCAACAAGGGCGTTGTCCACGAGCTGTTCACCGACATCGCGCAGGCAGTCGAGAACCGCGACGGTGGCTACACCCGCATCACCAAGATCGGCAACCGCAAGGGCGACAACGCTCCCATGGCTGTCATCGAGCTGGTTCTTGAGCCGGTTTCCGCCAAGCAGGCCGTTGTAGCCGAGGCCACCCAGGCCGCCGCTGCTGCTGCCCCTGCGGCTGAAGAAGCTCCCGAGGCCGAGGTTGCTGAAACCGAAGCTGCAGAGACTGAGACTGTTGAGACCGAAGCTGCTGCCGAAGAGGCCCCGGCCGCTGAGGAAGCTGCTGCCGAAGAGGCCCCGGCCGAAGAGCCTGCAGCTGACGAGGCAAAGGACGCGAAGTAATTCGCTAGTTCCTTCGCATAGACTTGAGTCTATGAACGACCAAAAACCCGCGGCCCCCGTTTTGGGGGGCGGCGGGTTTTTGCGTATCCGGCTTGATTTGGCGTACGACGGCGGGCCGTTCAGCGGCTGGGCAGTCCAGCCCGGGCGGCGCACAGTCCAGGGCACCCTGGAAGCTGCGCTGGAGCTGCTGGTCCGCCGCCCGGTGCGAGTCACCGTCGCCGGGCGCACCGACGCGGGCGTCCACGCCCGGGGGCAGGTGGTCCACCTCGACCTGACCGACGCCGAGTGGCTGGGACTGAACCGCGGCGCTGACCTTGATCCCGCCGTCGCACTCCTGCGCCGGCTCCGGGGTGCCCTGAGCCGAGGACTGGGGGACCTCACCGGTGCCATCGTGGTGCATGAGGTTGCCGTGGCTCCGGAGGGGTTCGACGCGCGCTTCTCCGCCCTGTGGCGCCGCTACAGCTACCGGATTGCGGACGGGCTGGAAAGGTGGGATCCGCTCAGCCGCTATGACACACTCTGGCACAAAACATCGCTGGACGTGGAGCTGCTCAATGCAGGGGCGGCACAGCTGCTGGGCCTGCACAACTTCCTGTCCTACTGCAAGCCGCGCGAAGGCTCCACCACCATTCGCGAACTGCAGCGGTTCGAGTTCGCGCGTGGCACAGACGGCGTCATCGTAGCCACAGTCCAGGCTGACGCGTTCTGCCACAACATGGTGCGCGCCCTCGTGGGCTCCGCCCTGTACGTGGGGGAGGGACAGGAGCGCCCGGAGTGGCTGCAGGAGCGGCTGCTGGCCAGGAAACGCGATGCCCGTTCCGTGTTGGCCGCCCCCCACCCGCTGGTGCTGGAAGAAGTGGCTTATCCGTCAGACGCTGAACTGCTGGCCCGGGCGGAACGGACACGCGCCCTGCGCGAGTAAGTCCCTACATTAACCCCTTCTGAGGGTCCGGCCTCACTTACGGCGCTGTGGCGAGTTAGGCTGGTGCGCAGTCTTAAAGTCATGTGGTCCTTACAGGGGGTAAGGGATGGATGAGCGCCGCGTTGTTGTCGTTATCGAACCGGACAGGGATGTCCGCGCACTGTTGTACGCGACCCTTGGTGATGCCGGCTTTGAAGTTTTTTCTGCAGCCTCCGGCGAAGAGGGGATTGCGCTGGTGCGCGCGAAACAGCCGGACACCGTCATGCTGGATATGGGGCTGCCGGACATGGAGGGCGTTGAGGCGGCACGGCGCATCCGGAAGTTCAGCCACGCTTACCTGCTGGTTGTCAGTGCAAGCAGTGATCTTGCAGCAACAGTGGAGGCCTTTGACGCCGGCGCTGACGATTATGTGGTCAAGCCGATCCGGCCCCGCGAACTCCGGGTCCGCGTCGACGGAATGCTGCGAAGGCCACCGAAGCTCATTCTCCCTCCGATCGTGACGCCGCGGGTGCCGCCTGCGGTCTCGCCCCGGGATCTCCGCCTGCAGCACAACGGCCTGGAGGTCAACGCCGTCACGCGTTCTGTGCGCCTCGCGGGCCGGCCTTTGGAGCTAACCAGGACTGAGTTCGACCTGCTCCACATCATCCTGCGGCAGGGGAAGCGGGTGGTGACGAAGGCCGAGCTGGCCCGCCACCTGCAGCTCGAGGATCTGGGCCCGGGACGCCCCCGGAAAGTCGATCCGGACCGCGTTATCGAAGTCCACATCGGAAATCTGCGGCGCAAGCTTGGGGACAACGCGCGGTCACCGAAGTGGCTGAAAACTGTCCGTGGGCTGGGGTACACGCTGACGTAGGAGTTGGCTGGATCCCGGCCCCTGCAAACGGGGGAGCGGCTCGGAAAACCCTAGGAAAATGCCAAGGGTGCGGGAGCACCGTAGAAGCATGAAAGCAGTATCAAGCAACGAGGTTGTTGCAGTCCGAGGCGTTCTCACCGATACGCATCCAGTCGATTTCTATGTGCTTGGCGTCGCGGGGGCGATTGACCGTCTGACCCTTCCGCTGCGGGAGCGCGGGACCGTGGTGCACGTGGAGGCTCCACACCACGGCATGGAAGTGGATCGGAAGTCCGCCACCCTGCTCTACCGGGCGGCGCAGGAGCTGCTGAGCAACGTCCACAAATACGCCCAAGCCTCAGCCGTGACCGTTTGTCTGGGATTTGTCTGCCATCCTGCCCTCTCCCACGAGGTTCAGCTCAAAGTGATCGACGACGGCAGCGGATTCGATGTGCAGGCTGCGACGCAGGGCAGGCATTCCGGGATGGGACTTCGTCTGATGCGGCTTGCCGTGGAAACCGCCGGCGGCCGCATGGCGATTGACTCATCCTCCGCCGGAACGAGGGTGAGCATTACGCTGCCGCTGGACTAGGTCCCGCTGGTGTTCTAGGAGAGCGGGGCGTCTTCGGCCGGCAGCGTCATGGTGAACGTGGTCCCGGCTCCGGGTTTGCTTTGGCAGGTGATATTGCCCCCGTGGCGTTCCACGATGGTCTTGGTGATGGAAAGGCCCAGGCCCACTCCGGGGATTGCTGCCTGGCGGGCTGCCTTTGTCCGGAAGAATCGCGTGAAGATCCGGGACGCTTCCTCTTCGCTGATTCCCATCCCCGTGTCCTGGACCTGCAGCTGCACCCAGTCATCGCCGGTTCTGGCACTGACGGTGACCTCGCCGCCGTCGGGCGAGTACTTGATGGCATTGGATACGAGGTTGTCCAGGGCCTGCGAGATGCGAAGGGGATCCGCGTTCGCCCAGAGGGGGGCCGGAACGTCGGTGTGCAGGGACACGTGGGACGCGTCGGCCTGCGCCTGGGCCGATCCTATGGTTGTCTGGACCAGGCTGGCCAGATCCGTTCGCCGTGGGTGGACCGCCAGCACCGTGGAGGCTGAGACGAGCAGGTCAGAGACGAGTTCGAGGAGTCGTTCGGCATTTCGCTGCACAACCTCCAGCCGCTGCGCTGCTGCCGCAGGCAGGGCATCCGCTTCGTCCAGCACCAGGTCAACGTTGCCCAAGATGGACATCAGCGGGCTGCGGAATTCATGGGAGACGTTGGAGATCAGTTCTTCCTTGGCAGCGAGGGCCTCCACAAGTCCCGTCACATCGGTGTAGACGATAACAGCGCCGCTGAACCCGCCATCGTCGTTCTTGATCATCCGTGCAGCCGTGGAAACGGCGCGGCGGGAACGGCCCTCACCGAGCCACACCAGGTAGTCCGCAAACGTCTCACCGGCAACGGCTCGCTGGATGGGGCGTCTGTCCTCGGGTAGCGGGGTGACCTTGTCCTGGCCGAACATCAGCTGGCGGGATTCCTGCATTGCTTGGACCGAACCGGCTGGGGAAGCGGCCTGCTGGAACGCCTTTTGCTGATCGTTGACAAGCACTTTACGGCCGTCGGCATCGATGGCGACAATGCCCACGTCGATGGTGTCCAGGATGGTTTTGAGGAGCCTTTCACGGTTCCTGCTCTGAACGAGCAGTCCGCGGAGTTCCGCGTCCTTTATTTCCAGCCGCCGGCGCTGGATGCGGACGTTGGCGCTGGCAAACCGGATTGCCAGGGATACCGCGAGCATCATCAATGGCAACAGAATTGCCGTGGCGATGTCCGAAGGTGAAATGTTGGGAAACTTTTGCACCACCGACGGCGCTGTGATGAGCAGGGTTCCGAAGAAACTCAGGAAGACACTGGTGCGTGCATATGACCCGGAGGCTGAAAGCCAAATGACAGGGAAGATGGCCAGCACACCCAGCCCTGGGACTGCCGGCACGGCACCGTTGCGGGCCAGTCCGATGACCAGCAGGTCAAGAATTGGGATGACCAGATAGGCGTTGGCCGGAAGCCGCTCCCACGGAATTAAGAAACAGGCGAGGAACAACCCAACCATCAGGATAATGGAGGCGATGAAGACGGGGCTTTCAATAAGCGTGGGCCAGACGGCAGGCGCGGCAATGGCGAAGGCAGCAAGAATAAGCGTCACCGGAAGCTGGCAGAGCGCAACCTGGACTCTCCGCCGAAGCCGTCTGAAAAAGCGGTCAGTGTCACCGACCAGTACATGTTCACCCACCGGGGCACCCACCCTTGGGGCGGTTTTGTGCAGCGAGAGACCGTATTTTTTTATACCCACCCATAGTGCCATTATGCACACCAATTCTTCTTAGTTTGCAGTGCCTTGCTGCTTCCCGCCCTTCCCCGGCAATAGCTTCCGGCCGTTGTTTGCAAAAGATATGCAGAATTTACGATCTCTTGCTGTCTGAACGTTGTAGCCTAGGTAATCTGGTAGTGCTTCCCGCATTGCGCTGGGCGATGCGGTGGTTTTACCTGATATGGGGTAGTCGTGGGCGATCTTGGCGTGGCCGTGGTGATTGAGGATGACGAGGACGTCCGTAATTTGCTTGATGCGGTCCTTCAGCAGGCTGGCTTCGAGGTGCGCTCGGCAGCCACGGGACGTGACGGTGTAGACGTCGCGCGTCAGCAACGGGTCAATGTGATCACGCTTGACGTGGGACTTCCGGACATCGACGGTTTTGAGGTGCTGCGCAGAATCAGGCAGTTCAGTGATGCTTACGTCGTCATGCTCACGGGCAGGGACGAGGAACTGGATACGATTACGGCGCTGCAGGGCGGGGCTGATGACTACATCACCAAGCCCTTTCGGCCACGTGAACTTCGGGCGCGCATTTCGGCGATGATGCGCCGGCCCCGGCAGGGCGCGGCAGAGGAAGCCACCGAAGAAGCCGTCGTCCCGGTGTCGCGGTCTGCCGGCGTTGGCGGAACCGGAACCTTGCGGCGGGGCAAGGTGCTCCAGCACAACGGTCTGGTCCTCGACACGGAAACCCGGACGGTCGCCCTGCGAGGGACGCCGGTGGGCCTGACGAGAAGCGAGTTCGACCTTCTGCAGGAGCTGCTCAAGGGGAACGGGGCCGTACGCACCCGTGGCGACCTGGTCCGGGTAGTCCGTGGGGAATACTACGGCGAGGACACCTATATCAGCGAAGCAGACGAACGGGCAGTTGAGGTGCATATCGGCAACCTGCGCCGCAAGCTCCGCGAAGATCCTACCAATCCGCGCTGGCTCGTCACCGTCCGCGGCGTGGGGTACCGGCTGGCGCCTCAGCAGGCGGACTGACTCTCCTTGCTATCTGGTGCTGTCCTGCCGCACCGCTTCCGGTCCTGCCCCCGATCAGGCTGCTAATTAGCGCCCGTGCCGAAGATAGTTTTTCCTCAGCGTGGCGACTGTGTCCTGGCCGGTCTGCGCGACCACCGGCAACAGCCCCTTCACGGCGGGCAGGTCACCTGTCCTGAGAAGGCGCTCCAGTTCCACTGCCAGGCTGGCGAGACGCAATGCTCCCACCATGAACGCCGAATTCTTCATGCTCAGGACCGCGTCCATCGCGAGCTCGGGATCGTTATTCCGGACTGATCGCTCCAAATACCCCAGCCGTTTCTCCCAGATGCCGAGGTAGTCCTTGGCGAAGGCGCGGGCGGCGCCGGCGCCGCCCATGTCCTCCTCCAGCTCGTGAAGGACTGCAAGGTCCAGGACGGGGAGGCCCTGCGGCTGTTCCGGCTCGTCCTCGGCGGGGGCCCCGGCCTCTGGCATGCAGACGCCGTTAGCGCCGCCGTCGCCTGTGCTGGAACCTGAAGTGGACATGGCTTAAGGCTACTTTCTGACCTTGTGAAAAGGCTGATCTACCTTGGATCCTGTGGAAACCCTGCGGCTTCCTTGTGTTGGGGGAATACCTGCGGAATCCCCGGCCTACTGACCGCTGAAGGTTTCGATCATGTTGATGACGGCAGGGCCCAATACAGCAATGAAGAGCACGGGAAAGATGAAGAACAGGAGTGGGAACAAAATATTGATGGGTAGTTTCATCGCCTTCTCTTCGGCCCGCTGGCGCCGCTTAACTCGCATTACTTTTGCTTGGACTCTTAGTACACGGCTGATGGCGATGCCATATGTATCAGCCTGAACCACCGCCTGAACGAAGCTGCGCAATTCGGGGATGTTGGTGCGCTCGGCCAGTGCAATATACGCCTCCCGTCGGCTGCGGCCCACCTGCATGTCCTGCAGGGTGCGCACCAGTTCCTCCGCCAACGGGCCTTTGCCGTTTTCGCCTGCCCGTGCCATGGCACCTTCGAAGCCCAGGCCCGCTTCCACGGAAATGAGCATCTGGTCCAGAGTGTTCGCGAGCTCCAGCTGCATGGCTTTCTGTCGTTCCTGTCCCTTGCTGTAGAGCAGCAGATCGGGAATGAAGTAGCCCAGGAAGAGAATGAACAGTCCCACCAGCTTGATGATCGGTGTTGTGCCAATGGAGTTAAGCCACAGCGCCACCAAACCCCCCACGAGGCCGAGCGCGGGCTTGGCTGAAAGCACGTGGCCTAGGGGCAGGTTTGTGGGGCGCCCAGCGAGGGACAGCAAGTGGTCGATCTTTTGTACATAACTGACAGGAGTGAGCCGGCGGCCGATCGTTTCCAGCAAGCCTGCGTTGGTTGTCTTCTCCACGTCGGCGCGGTGGGCACCTCTGGACAGGATCTCGCGAGCAATCGACTGGCCCTTATTGTCTGAAGAGAGCAGGATCCAGGTCAGGTAGCCGAATGGCAGGCAGATTAGCAGGATGGCGATGAGTATCAGGGGATCCATCACGGTCAGAACTTCAGGTCAATAATCTTGCGCATCCAAAGACCGCCAATGGTCATGAGTACAGCAGCTGCGACAACCATCATCCACCCCAGCGGCGTGGTGAACATCTTGTTCATGTAAGAGGGGTTTGTTGCCAGGAGTAGGACTACGATTGCAACCGGCAGTGCCATGAGGATGTAAGCAGAAAATTTCCCTTCGGCAGCTAGCGCCTTGATGTGGCCCTTGATCTCGCTGCGTTCACGGATGGTCTCATTGACCTGATCCAGAACTTCCGCAAGGTTTCCGCCGACTTCGCGGTTGATCTGAATCCCCTGCGCTATCCAGACAAAGTCTTCGTTTTTCATGCGTTCTGCAGTGTCGTTGAGCGAAACGAGCAGGTCGCGCCCCAGGCTTGTCTCCGTGATGACCCGGCGCATCTCCTCCGAGGTGGGAGCTTGCGATTCAGTGGCCGCCGCATCAATCGCGCGGAGAATGCTGTGGCCCGCGCGAAGGCTGCCGGATAGCAGCTGCAGCGTGTCACCGAGCTGTTCGTCGAATTTTGCTCGCCTCTTAGCGGCTAAGACATTGAGCAAGAAATTGGCTATGAACGGTGCGGCCGTAGCGAGCAAGAACGCCAGCAGTGGGCCGGCGACGAGGAGTCCCATCGACGCAGTAACTAATGCGCCGAAAATGACGAGGAGAACGAATTCTGCCTGGCTGAGGCGCAGACCCGCGTTCTCCAGCACGTCCCGATTGAAGAAACGAACGTTCCGTTTGGCAAGGAGTCTCTGAACTCCCTGCACGGCTGAATCGGCAAACCGCGTCAGCTGTGAGTCTGCTTCTGTACGGAACGGCCGACGACGGTCCAACGGGACAGTCGGGGTGCCTGGGATCATGACCGCGAGGCCTGCTAACGCAATAGCGGTGATCACCAGGAAGATTCCAAGGGCTAGGACCATGAACGTCAGTGCTTTCCGCTAGAGACCACTGGGGAACCGAAGACGCCCGCCGAGACGCGAATGCCCATATCCTCGAAACGGTCGATGAACCGTGGCCTAATGCCGGTGGGGACCGGAGTTCCCAAGAAACGGCCGTGCTGATCCACGCCCGCAGAATAGTCGAACACGAAGGCGTCCTGGAGGGTGACAATGTCGCCCTCCATGCCTTGGACCTCGGTCACATGAGTTATGCGGCGGGTGCCGTCTCGCAGACGGGAAATTTGGATGATCAAGTTGACAGCCGACGCGATCTGCTCCCGGATGGCACGCAGCGGCAAATCCATTCCGGCCATGAGGACCAGGGTTTCAAGACGGGCGATCGCATCGCGTGGTGAGTTCGAGTGCACAGTGGAGAGGGAGCCGTCGTGGCCGGTGTTCATTGCTTGAAGCATGTCAAGGGACTCCCCGCCACGAACCTCGCCCACTACGATGCGGTCCGGCCGCATGCGGAGCGAGTTGCGAAGCAGCTCGCGGATCGTCACTTCGCCCTTGCCCTCAGTGTTAGGCGGCCGGCTTTCCAGACGCACCACGTGGTCCTGCTGGATCTGCAGTTCCACGGCGTCCTCTATGGTCACGATACGCTCGTTGGCAGGGAGGAACGATGACAGCACATTCAAGAGGGTGGTCTTACCGGTTCCCGTGCCGCCTGAGACGATGATATTCAGCTTCGCCTTGACACAAGCGTTCAGCAACTCGGCCATTTCAGGGGTGAGCGTACCAAACTCAATCAAGTTCTGAACAGTCAGAGGCACTTTGCTGAACTTACGGATGGTCAAGGAGGAACCGCCTACGGCCAGGGGAGGAATCACGGCGTTTACACGAGAGCCGTCTTCCAGACGCGCATCGACCAATGGAGATGACTCGTCGATGCGCCGTCCCACCTTTGACACAATGCGCTCAATAACCTTGCGCAGGTGCTCCTCCGAGCTGAATCGGGATTCAGTCAACGTCAGCTTGCCCTTGCGCTCCACATAAATCTGGTCCATCCGGTTCACCATGATCTCGCTGACAGCCGGGTCGTCCAGCAATCGCTGCAGAGGACCGTAACCCAGCACATCATCGGCCACGTCTGCGACTAGGCGCGAGCGCTCCTCAAGTGTCAGCGGCACCTGCTCGGCATCAATAATGCGGATAAGCTCCTCCCGTGCAGTGCTGCGCAGCTCACTCTCGGTGACGCCGGAATCATTGAAGCGTGCTCCCATACGTTCAAAGAGCGCGGTCGCCGCCCGCTGCTTGAGTGCCGCGAAGGCGTCAACCGGCTGCTGAACCTTAGGCTTGAAGCCTTCCTTCTGTGTGGCTGTAGGTTGTGAGGGCCTCGCAGTTGGCTCGTGCCGCGCCGCTCTTGGCTGGTTTGGTTCACGGCGCACCGCTGGCGGGACTGGCACAGGCTGTGCTTGTGACTCAGGGATTGCCCGCGTTCTGGGCCGGAGGGCTGTCACCGCAGGTGCCGGGGCAGGAACAGCAATGGAGGCCACTGCTGCGGCCGGGGCAAGGGCGGGTTGTGACTTCGCTTGGGCGGCTCGGATGCGTTCGGACAGCTTCATCTAAACAACCACCCGTCGGTGGCTTTTCCGTTGGCCCTTGGCCTGACCGGCAGGGCTAAACCGTTCCACGAGCTGGGCAAGTCCTTTCACCGCGGGATCCTTCATACGTTCCTGGAGGACCGGAACCCCACGGTTCGTGGAAAAGGCAACCCCACGTGAGCGCGGGACACTGACATCGACCGGAGCGCCAATGGTCGATTCAACGTCCTGGACAGTGAGGCCGCATTTGGGGTCCGCCATGTTGAGCACCACGTGCCTCCCCTCGGGCAGGATGTCGAGCTGGCGGAGGACATCCAAGCCCGAGCGCAGGCCGCGGACGCTGGGAATGTCCATGGCGCTGACCCAGACCACGTCGGTGCATGCTTCCATGGCCGCCAGTCCTATCTCAGGCAGTCCGGGTGCGGTATCCACAACTACATACTGGAATTCATCAGCCAGTTGTTCCAGCAGGCGGGTGACCTGTTCGGGGGTGATGTGGTCGGCTTCGACCGGGTTGTCCGGCGCGCACAGGGCGTAGATGCTCGAAGGATGCACCGTGAGGAATGCTTTGAGCACCAGCGTGTCCTGGCTGGCTGCTGAGGAGACCGCGTCCGTAACGGTGTGCTCCGGATTGAGGTAGAGCCCTGAGGCAACATCACCGAACTGGAGGTCGAGGTCCACCACCACCACGCTCATCGGTGCAACTTTGCCCAGCCCCACGGCGAGGTTGGTAGCGATAGTCGTCTTGCCTACCCCGCCCTTGGGCGAGAAGATGCCAATCACACGTCCCTTGCTGCTTTGGACCTGCTGCGGCTGTCCCATTCGGTGACGGCTGGCGAAGGACTGGCAAGCTCGTTCCAACAACACGCGCAGCTGGGCGGGATCGGCAGACGGATTGAGGATATCCCGCACGCCGGCCCGCATTGCCTGCAGAATGAGTTCCGGGTCAGGCTCGCTGACGAGAAGAACTGTAAGGTCCGGAACCTGCACGTCGAGCACGGTGGCTAGGCGCAGCGCTTCGTCGATGGGCACATCCGGGCCGAGGATGAGGACCTCGGGCTGTTCCTGGTTCAGCTGGGCGAACAAATCGTAGGGGCCGGCAGGCAGGACATTCGTGAAAAACGTTTGCACTCCGCCTTGCAGCCCGCCCGCCACTGCCTGCCGCAGGCGTCCGTCGAAATCTGCGTTCGGCGTGATCAGGACGAAGCGGCTCACTTGTAGACCTCACTTCGCTCAATGATCCGGGGACCGCTGTCCTTGGCGTTGATGGGTTCCTTGCTGAGCCAGATCTTGCCGTATTCGGCGGCGAATACGATTTTGGCTGCATCCACATCACTGACGGCAACAGTGAGCATGAGCGACCCCACGGGAAGGGTGGTATCCCGGGGATCGGCTGCATTGGCGTCAGCGCCGGCGGTGGCCGTCGGAGCCGGGGAGGCAGTGGGGGCCGCTTCCGGCGCTCGCTGCACTGCCGTTACGAGGGCCTTGCGCACGGTCAGTTTGGTGGTTTCCTTATCCGCCCTGTCCTCAAGGCCGCCTTTATCCATGGAGACGAAGACGCCGACGTGGTCGCCGGGAACCAGCCGGCCTCCGACGACGCGGTCCGGTTCCAGCTTGAAGGAGACTTCCTGCAGCCCGGAGGGGATCTTTACAGTGCCCCCAACCTTGACATCCTCCCGAGCAACAAGTCGCTCGGAAACCAGCTGCTCCCCGGGAACCAAGTCAACTGCGGCAACCTTGCCTTTAAAGGAGTCCAAGGACTTTAGGGAAGAGCCAGTTACGGCAGAGGCTGGTACCTGTTCTGTAACCAGGGAAGCAGCCATGGACTCAACAGGTGTGCCGGCAGGAATGGCCGCCTTGACCACCAAGACGTCCACCGGCTCGAGATTCTCGACGGCCCGCTGGTCTGCGCCTTGGGCATAGGAAATGACTAACAGTGCGCCGAAGATGGCGAGGATAACTGCTGCCGCTCCCGCCAACAACCGAGACTTCACTTACTTCTCCTGAGGATCTTGATTCATGGAATTGCATAGGTCTAGCTGGCGAGTTCGACGACGGTCGCACCGTCTGGGTCTACGTCCCCCAACTGATATCCGTCGACCAGGGACGCATACTCTACAAACGTCCCAATGATCCCCTTGCACTGAGTAGCCTCGCGGCACTCAAACTCGGCAGGGACGTCTGGGAAACGATTACGAAAGGTATATGGAAGTGTGCTGCCGCCGCTGAATTTCCAACCAGCTACTTTGAAAGCGGCTAGTGTCTTTAGCTTGTACACGGCGCCAGCCCCGGTGCCAGTAACGGCATTGAAAACTGGCAGCAGCACAATGACGTCGCGTCCCGCATTGATGTCTGCCGCCCAAGAATTAAGCAGAGCTTCACAATATGGAGGCGGATTGTTGCCAGTGTCTCCGCCACTTTCGCTGGCTGCTATGTCGATAATCGCCCCACAGCCGCCGGTGTCTTGGTTCAGGCCGCCGAATCCACCGGGGACTGGGGCGCCCGAAGGGCCATAGTTGCAACCCTCATTCTTCATTTTGCCATGCAGCTGTAGTAGCTGCATCGTTCCGCTCTTGTCGCGCACCTGACAAATGGAAACAGTTATGGGGAAGGGTGTTATGCCTTTTTCCGGGCTACCCCACCGTACGCTTGACCTGGCGTTTACTTCACTGCTGGGAAAGCCGAGAGCACGGGCAAACAAAAGGGACACGCTGTTCGTGGTACCGCCGAGCTCTTTTGCACCTGTTGTCACAACCACAGTGCGGCTGACCTTATCGAGGGTGATAGATTTCACATTGCTAAGGCCATCCACTGCATTTCTGTTGGCCAAATCTGTTGCCAGCGGTGAAGACGGAGAGCATTCAGGATCACTTTCGTCCTTGGCGCATTTTTGGGCCAGCATGAAGGCCGCTGAGTCCGCTCCGTTCTGCAGTTGCGCACGCTCTGAGTAGAGCATGGCGACGTCGATGGAGATGGCGGCAAATCCGAGCAGCACCACCATGACCATTGCGACGAGGACGGCAACGCCGCCGCGCTCCCCATGGACGGACACTGCTACCCGCCGCACAGCATTGCCCCAGTTCCCGACATGGCAAACGGGCCCGCGACACCCGTCATCGTGGTGAGGCTGTAATTGACGGTTACTGTAACTTGCCGCCCAACGGAGCAAGACGTGGGCGCGGGAGTCGTTTCGGGTATATTCCGAAAGGAGAATACGATATCCGAATCTTTTAGTTTGGGGTTAAGGGCGTCGGCAGCGTTCTTGGTTGCGCTAATGGCAGCGCTTTGGCTGTTGTTGATCGCCATGTTACGAACACCTTCGCGGGCTGCATTGGTCAGCGCAACCTGGACATTGTAGGCGCGGCCGAATTCCATGATGCCGAGGAGCAACATCACCAGGACAGGCGTTAACAATGCAAACTCGACGGCAACCGCCCCGCGTTCAGTTGCCTTCTCCATCCTGATGCCTTTCAAAGTGCGCCCTTGTCGGTCGACTAGGAACCAGCGAAAGGGTGGCGGAAGCTTTGAGACTTCCGCCACCCGCAGCTTAGGTAATGATTAAGCGTTGCATGCAGCCGGAGTGGTGGTGCCATTGGTTGTGCTGGCGGCCGTGTAAGTCTTGCCCTGGACGCCGCAGGCAGCGGTCTGGAACATGGTGGCGATCTGCCCCCCAAGGAAGGTGACGGCGAGGACGATGGCGACTGCGATGAGGGAGACCATGAGGCCGTACTCGACTGCGGTGGCACCCTTTTCTTCGCGACGAAGGCGGGCAGAGAGGTTGGTGTAGAGAGAAATCATTTTGAACTCCTGAGCGAGTGAAGGGAAGCTGGTCCGTCACCAGCTCTGTAAACAGCATGCAACGTTATTTCCTCCCACGGCACGGAATTTGCCACATCTTGTGCCAAGATTTACGAATCCTTGCATTTCCTGCGGTTTAACTGCGGCAACCTTGCATTTACCTGCGCCTTTGGCACACACCAAAGGACCCCTCGGTGCTGGGGTCCGAGGGGTCCGGTCTCTGGAGTTGGTATCAGGCCGGCAACGATGACCGCGTTGCGCCCAATAACCATGATCAGCCGCTGAAAATCGAAATAATGCTCATCACGGTCGGTCCGAGCACCACGATGAAAAGGGTCGGCAGGATGAAGAAGATCAGAGGGAAGAGCATTTTCACCGGCATTTTCATGGCATGTTCCTCTGCCCGCTGCTTCCGCTTAATGCGCATGTCGCCTGCTTGTGCCTTCAGAACTCCTGCGATGGCCACGCCATAGGTATCGGCCTGGACTACCGCCCGGATAAAGCTACGTACGTCGGGTACATCTACGCGTTCTGCCATGGCAAGATATGCATCCTTGCGGGAGAGTCCTACCTGGATGTCCTGAAGGGTCCTGATGAGCTCCTCCGCCATTGGTCCCGAGCCGTTCGCACCGGCCCGTCCCATGGCCGCTTCGAATCCCAAGCCGGCCTGAACGGAAATGAGCATCTGATCCAGTGCAGTAGGCAGCTCCAGGCGGATAGCGGCCCGGCGTTTCTGGGCACGGTTCCGCACCAGAAAATCAGGCGTGAAGTAGCACAAGGCGGTGACACACAGCAGTGCGAGGAATCGGGGAGGAGAAGGAGAGCCAGCAAAGTGCAGGTACCCCACGACTGCCCCGGCAAAGGCCAGGAGTGGTTTGACCATGACGAGCCTGGCCAGCGGCCAATCCTTCGGGCGTCCGGCACCTGCGAGTTGTTTGTCCAGCCAGCCGGCGTAGCCCTTGGGCATCATCCGCTGGCTGGCAAGCACCAGCTTCTCGTTGGTGCTGAGCGCCGGACCCTTAGCTTTTGACGTCTTGCCGAGGTTGGCTTGGATATTGCGAAGGCCGGCGCGGTCGCCGGTGAAGGCAAACCATGTCATGGCCGTAACTGGTGCGACTACTGCCAAGATCGCCGCGTAAGCAAGTGGTTGCATTCGAATCACGTCCTTTCTAGAACCTGGGCTTGACGATGCGGCTGAGCCAAAATCCGCCAGCGGTAAGGAGTAACAAGGCGGCGACAATCATCAAGTAGCCGGGGAGGGTGCTGGTGAAGACGCGGGAGTAGAGGTCATTGAACATCGTGAGTCCGATGAACATCACGACGGGGAGCGCCATGAGAACAATGGCTGACATTCGTCCTTCGGCACTAAGGGCCCGGATCTGGCCCCGCACCTGGTTACGGTCACGGACGGTATCGCCCAAGTGGTCCAGCACCTCTGCCAGGTCACCGCCTACCTCCCTATGGATATCGATGGCCTGGGAGATGGAGAGGAAATCCTCGCTTCGTGTCCGCCTTGCCACATCTTCCAGCGATTCCCCCAAGTCGCGGCCAATACGGGTCTCATTGACGACCCGGCTTAGTTCCTCTGACATGGGAGGTTGGCTTTCCTGGGCGGCGGCGTCGACAGCGCGGAGGAGGCTGTGCCCGGCCCGCAGGCCTCCGGAGAACATCTGCAGGGTGTCCGGGATCTGGCCGGCGAACTGGGCTCGGCGGCGGCCGGCCAAAACGTTCAGCAGGAGATGGAGTGCAGCGGGGGTCAGCAGGGCGAGCAAGGAAGCCGCGAAGAAACCACCCAGGAAGAATCCGAGGACTGCAAGAGTCAGGGTGATGACGCCTGCCATCAGCAAATAGTCCCCAGGTTCTTTCTTCAGTCCGCATTCATCCAGCCGGTCCTGGCTCAGCGGCCCGGGACCCCGCCTCTTGATGCCGTTGCCCAACGCTCCCACGGCCTGTTCGGTCAGCCGGTTCAATACCGACCGCTCCGCCGGTGCATCGGGTCGCCGACGGGACAATGGCAAGGCGGATCTTGACCGCAATGCCACGCCGAAGACCAGGAAAATCGCTAGATACAGCAGGACCAAGCCGACGACTAAAAAGGTGGTGTCGCTTGCCACCGTTACCGCCCCCTTGCGGGCGCTCGAGCGGACAATGCAGCCCCGAACACCGTTGGCGAGATCTCAATGCCCAGCTCGGCGAAGCGATCAGTGAACCTGGGACGCACACCGGTGGGCACCGGCTTGCCGAGGAAGCGCCCGTTGGCGTCGACGCCTGCCGAGTAGTCAAAAACGAAGGCATCTTGAAGAGTTACGATGTCACCCTCCATGCCCTGGACTTCCGTGATGTGGGTGACCCTGCGCGAGCCGTCACGGAGCCTTGTGATCTGTACGATCAGGTTCACGGCAGAAGCAACCTGCTCGCGGATGGCGCGAAGCGGGATGTCCATGCCGGCCATCAGGACCAGAGTTTCAAGACGGGCAATCGCGTCCCTGGGGGAGTTGGCGTGCACTGTGGAGATGGAGCCGTCGTGGCCGGTGTTCATGGCCTGCAGCATGTCCAGACACTCGCCGCCACGGACTTCGCCCACCACGATCCGGTCCGGCCGCATGCGAAGGGAATTCCTGACCAGGTCCCGGATGGACACCTCACCTTTGCCCTCAATGTTTTGAGGCCGGCTCTCGAGCCGCACGACGTGCTCCTGCTGCAGTTGGAGCTCCACGGCGTCCTCGATGGTCACAATGCGGTCGTCCGTTGGGATGAATGAGGACAGCACATTGAGGAGAGTCGTTTTTCCGGTACCGGTACCGCCGGAAACGATGATGTTCATCCGGGCCAGCACGCAGGCCTGGAGGAGCTCCGCCATCTCGGGGGAGAGACTGCCCAATGCGATCAGATTCTGCACAGTCAGGGGATCACGGCCGAACTTGCGGATGGTGAGGGCTGGCCCGTTGACAGCAAGTGGCGGAATGATCGCATTGACGCGGGAACCATCCGTAAGCCGGGCATCCACCAAAGGCGACGATTCGTCGATGCGCCGGCCCACCTTCGAGACGATGCGCTCGATCACACGACGGAGCGCCCCATCCGAACTGAATTTCGTGTCCGTCATCAGGAGGCGTCCTTGACGTTCCACGTACACCTGGTCGTAGCGATTCACCATTACCTCAGTGATGGTTGGATCATCCAGGAAACGCTGAATGGGTCCGTGGCCCAGCACGTCGTCAATAATTTCACGCATCAGCCGTTGCCTCTCGGACGTAGACAGCGGAACCTGTTCCTCGTCTACTACGATCTTGAGTTCGCCACGGACGAATTGGTGGAGCTCCTCGTCCTCAAGTGATGAATCGGTGATTCGTGAGCCAAGCCGCTCAAACAGGGCTTGGGTTGCTCGTTCCTTGAGGGCATTCAAGGCTTCACTGGCGGCGGAAGCGGTTTGCGGTTGTTCCAAGACTGCTGTGGCGCTCGCAGCTGCTTCGGCGGTCTGCGCCTCATGCTTTTGCCCAAGGGTGGCCGGAGCCAGCTTCGGTTCATAGACGCCTTCGAAGGGCTTGGGTGATTGGGGTTCGGTCTTCGCCTCACCGCGGAGGAGCTGAAACCGGTCTGTGAGGCTCACTGCACTACCGCCCTTCGGTGGAGCTTCTTATGGGGTCTTTCTTCCCAGTCGGGCTTGAACCGCTCCACCAACTGCCGGAGACCTTTTGCGGCCGAGTCCCGGCTGCCGTCCTGCAGAATGGGAACGCCTTTGTTCGTAGAAAAGGGCAGCGTTTTGGAGCGGGGCAACGCGACGTCGACAGGGGCCCCGATGGTCGCTTCGACGTCCTGCAGCGTGAGCCCAGCGCGGCGGTCCGTCATGTTGAGGACCACATGGCGCTTTTCGGGCAGCAAGTTGAGCTCTGTCAGGATGTGGAATCCGGTCTTGAGACCCTTAATGCTTGGCACATCCATCCCGCAGATCCATACAGCGTCGGTCGCCTGCTCGAGCGTTGCCAGAACGTGCTCTCCCAGACCGGGAGCGGTGTCCACCACGATGTAGTGGAACTCCTCACGGAGCTGATTGAGGAGCCGGGTGACGTGCTCACCGGAAATCCTGTCCATCTCCACAGGGTTCCGCGGGGCGCAGAGGGCGTAGATCCCGGCCGGGTGCACCGTCAAGTAGGTCTTTAGAACCATGGAGTCCTGGCTGGCCGCACCCACGACGGCATCGGTAATGGTGTGTTCCGGGTCAAGCATCAGCCCGTTGGCGACATCGCCGAACTGCAGGTCCAGATCTACAATCACCACGCTCATCGGAGCGGATTTCCCAAGACCAACCGCCAAGTTCGTCGCCACGGTCGTTTTGCCGACCCCACCCTTGGGGGACATGACCGCGATGACTCTTCCGCCCGCTCCGTGGTCGGCGTGCTCCGACGTTCCAGGCGCCAGACCCCGACGGCGACCGGCAGCCGCCAGACTGGCGCGCTCCAGCATGATCCGGACGGAGTCAGGGTCTGCCATGGGATCAAGGAGGTCCCGGACCCCGGACCTCATGGCCTGCAAAACCACTTCGGTGGACTCCGGGACAACGAGGATCACACTGATCTCCGGGTACTGCAGGTCCATGACTGCAGCGAGTTTGAGGGAGCCCTCCTCGTTAAGTCCCGGTCCCAGTATGAGAACTTCGGGAGGTTCGCCCACCATTTGGCGGAGGAATTCCTGGGGACCATCGGGAAGATAATCCGCCTGAAACACCTGGAGGGAACCGTGCATGCCAGCTACGGCCAACTGCATCCGGTGTTCGAAGTCAGCGCTTGGCGTGATGAGGACGAAGCGGCTCATCGGAACAACCTTGCGCTGGTGACGACGCCCGAGGTCGCTTCGAGGGCGTTGGCCGGTTCCTTCGAGAGGTACACGCTGCCAAATTCGGTCGCGTAGACAATGCGTTCTGCATCGGCGGAGCTGCGGGCCAGGGTGATGAGGTACGTGTCATCCGAGGTATCTGATTTCTTGGCTGTCAGGGCGCCGGCCGATTTTTCGCCTTCTGCCGGCTCTTCCTGCACCTTCGCTGTGCTGCCATTGCTGAACTGGGCCGCGGTCACCAGAACCTTGTGGAACGTCAGCTGCGTCCCTCTGGCGCCGCCAGCGGCGGCCTCTGCTGAGAGGAAGACGCCTACAGTGTCACCAGCGGCAATCTTGCCACCGACAACGCGCTCAATGGGGAGCTTAAGAGTGATTTCCTGCATTCCGTTCGGCACCTGCACCCTGGAAGGGCCGAGGAAGGCACTGGCCTCCACGAAGCGGGTGGTGAGGAGCTGCTCGCCCGGCACCAGGGCCACTGCCGTGACTTTCTCGTTGACGTCGTTCAGGTCAGTCACCGCACCGGCTGCGATGGCTAGCTTAGGGACTTCCTTCTTGACCACGGCGTCTGACATCTTGTCCACGCCGGTGCCTGCAGCAACGGCTTTTTCGACGACGTAGACGGTTTCCGTTTCGGTGTCGGCCAAGGCACGCTTGTCCGCGCTCTGGACGTAATTGACCAAAAATACCGTTCCAATTATTGCCACAATTAATGCGGCGATACCTCCCAGTAGGCGAGCTTTCACTTTATCCCCCTTGAAAAGGATTAGTCGATGAGATCAATGGCAACGACGTTGCCATTTGGAGTTGATGACCCACCAGTGAAAAGAGCGGGGTCTGCAGCGTATCCAACGAATGTTCCGTATAGCCCGGTCTCCCCGCCTGCAAATACTCCAGGGGATGGGTCATAACTGTGCCCTGGAAAGTTCCAGCGTTCAATTTTGAATCCGGCCCATTTTTCGATCATGTATTTCGTGTGGCTGCCGGTGCATTTAGCCATTCCTTCACAGGTGTAGGCATAGACGGGGAGTGCCACCGTCTGGTCCTTCAGCGAGGGTGTCGCGTCAGGATCGAAAAGGTCTTTGCACTCGGTAGGTATTGCCAGCCCCTCGCTGCCGTCACTCCACTGACCGACGGTGGCTCGCACTTCGCACTCCACGTCGCGATTAGGGTTGAGCCAGGCGAAGCCTCCCGGGACGATTTGCCCGGAGGGATTCGTGGAGTTGCAGTCCGCTGGGTTCTTGGGCCCGGATCCGGAACTGTCGTCTTTAGCCTTGCCCTTGCCCTTGTCGTCGCTTTCCTTGGCCGGGCTTTCCTTGTCCGGACTTGGGCCGCCGCCAGAACCGCTGTGAGTGAGTATCTTGTGCGGCTGTCCGTCCTCTACGAACTCGCAGGTAGCGAACACCAGCGGCAGGACGGAGACACCGGTTGGGGGATAACGGAAGGTAGCGGTGGCGTGCGCACCGACGGTCACCGCCGGTGCATCCAGAGCACTCGCAAACATTTTTGTGAGGAAGCTGTTGCCGCCGCTCTGAGTTGTGGTCCGGACCGTCACGTGGTTCGCCACGGTCATGTCGACCTCGGCAACGCTTGATTCGCCGTCATTGGAGTTGGCGTTGGCCAGGCTTTCCGCAATGGATTCCGCGTCACCTTGACTGCAGGGAGTCTCGTAGCACGCTTCAACCACCGCGAGTGCGCCGGCATCCGCGGCATTTTGCAATTGCGCACGTTCGGCATAGATCTGACCCACATCCACTGCCAAGGCGCCGGCGCCGATGAGCACCAGCATCGTGACCGCAACGAGGACGCCGGCCGCGCCGCGTTCATTCTCGGGTAGGCGTGGCGTTTCTTTCAGCCGCCGCATCGCATTGCTCCTACTCCAGTGACGGTGACGGTGCTGCCAAAGAGGCCGGTCATGGTGGCTGCTGGATACGTGACAGTCACCGTCATGTCGTCCTCGTCGCTGCAGGTGGATGGTGTGAAGATGAGCTCGAAGTCCTCGCCGCTCAATCCAGGGGCTCCGGCAATAGCAGCCAGTGCAGCTTTACTCTGGTCGTCCTTGATCGCCATGGTCCGAGCTGCCTCACGCGCTGCCTGGGTGACGGAAATCTGCAGGTTGTAGGCGTGGGAGAACTCAACAATGCCGGCGACCAGAGCCAGAAGAACAGGTGCAACAAGGGCGAACTCGACGGCAACAGCACCCCGGGACTTTTCCGCCCTGCGCCATGGTTTGATTTTCATTGGTCCCCAGAAGTAGTTGTGTCAAGGACGGTGTAGGGTGTGCCGCTTCCAGGACAGAGGAATTGGCACACCCTAGGGGCCCTGGACTAAGGGACGATCTTCCATTTGGCGACTTCGCCGCCGAGGTCGGTGAACCACTTATCGAGCGCGTTGCCGAACACCGTCACGCCGCCGATGATGAGGAAGGCGATGAAGGCAATGAGCAACGAGTATTCTGTCGCCGTGGCGCCCTTTTCGGATGAGAGACGGTCCTTAACTCCAGAAACGAAAGCAAGAACCGAGACCATGAGAGTAGTCATTGTGATTTCCTTAAATTCGATGGAATAATTTCATCGAATTCCGGCTCCCCCCATATCCGCGAAGGGCCGGCGCTTCGATAGCAAAAGAATTGCACCGAGGCGGAAAAGCAACAATGCGTAGCTATACCCGATTTCGTCAGGGGGATCATAAGTAATCCCCCCAAGAAAGTACTCAGTCGGGAAACTCCAAGGTACGAAAAATACTTGGATTGGTAAGCCAAGCTGGCTTCTATGCTGTGAAAATCGCCCTTACATCAGGCGGGCAAATGCTTAGGCGGTGAATAAGACGACGCCGAGCGTCGCGGCCAGCATCGATGGCCCGAAGGCGACTTCCGAGGATTTCTCCGCGCACTTTAGCGAAATCAAAACGGCGGAGAAAATACCGCCCAGCACGAAGCCCAGGGCGCCTCCGTAGAACAGGTGGCTCCAGCCCAAGTAGCCCAAGTACAGGCCTACGGGCGCGGCGAGCTTCACGTCGCCCATTCCAATGCCGCTGGGAGAAATAAGGGCAAGAATCAGGTAGACGAGGAACAAAATGACCCCTCCGATGGCTGCCCGCAGCAGCGGGGACCAGTCTGCGGAGGCCGTGCTGCTCATGGCGAAGAGTGCAACGCCGGCGATGAGCAGAGCCAAAACGAGGGGATTGGGGAGTAGGTGGTGGGCAAGATCGATCCGCGCCAGCTGCACGGCGAGCACCGCAAGAGCCAGGAAGGCCGGCAGGGACCAGTCGCTCCCCACGCGAAGCGCCAAGGCAACACAAAGGGCGCCGGTGAGGGCCGCCGTCGTGATTCTTGTCCTTCCAGACGGAAGGCCGCCCAGGCGGGGGAGTGACCGGGCGATGAGCACTTCCGTGACCGTGCAGAGGAGCACGCCGAGCAGGCCGGCCGCGACGGCGAAAAGTGGCTCGGATCCTGCGGCGATGCTTACTGTCGGCACGAAATCTCCTTGCTGGACCGGCCCGGCGCGCTGGCGGGCCTCCCAGCCCCCGCCACCGGATACACCATTTTGACCCGGACCGTCCTCCCACGGTATATTTGACAGTCGTTGTGCGTGTCCTTTCTCGATGATGCGTGCCCGCTGAGAATCCGGTTGCAGGATAACTACTCCTCGGGCATATTCGGGACTCCAGGACCACTGGATACATAGAGCCCTCACCTCTGTTCCGGTAGCGCATAGATAGTAGGTGCACACCCTTACGTGACACCTAGACAAGAACGCCAGAACAAGAACGAGGCAAACACCGTGCGTACGTACACCCCGAAGCCCGGCGATATCAACCGCCAGTGGCACGTCATTGACGCCACAGACGTTGTCCTTGGTCGTCTTGCCAGCCAGACCGCAATCCTGCTGCGCGGCAAGCACAAGGCCACCTTTGCTCCCCACATGGACATGGGCGACTTCGTCATCATCATCAACGCCGAGAAGGTTGCCCTCACCGGCGCCAAGCTCGAGCAGAAGCGCGCCTACCGCCACTCCGGCTACCCGGGCGGCCTGACCTCCGTCAACTACGCGGAACTGCTGGAATCCAACCCGGTTCGCGCCGTGGAGAAGGCCATCAAGGGCATGCTTCCCAAGAACTCCCTCGCTGCACAGCAGCTGGGCAAGCTGAAGGTTTACCGCGGTGCAGAGCACCCGCACGCCGCCCAGCAGCCCAAGACTTTCGAAATTTCCCAGGTCGCCCAGTAGTCCTGGCCACCAAACAACTTATCTATACAAGGAGAACCGTGGCTCAGAACGAAGAGACCACCGAAGCCGTTGAGGCTGAGGAAAACCTGACCAGCTACACCTCGGAAAGCGGCGCTGCCGAAGCTGCCGCCCCGAAGAAGGAGCGCCCGGCGCTGACCGTTGCCGGCGCAGCTGTTGGCCGCCGCAAGGAAGCCGTTGCACGCGTCCGCGTTGTGCCGGGCTCCGGCAAGTGGATCATCAACGGCCGCGAGCTGTCGAACTACTTCCCGAACAAGCTGCACCAGCAGGACGTCAACGAGCCCTTCAAGATCCTCGATCTCGAAGGCGCCTATGACGTCATTGCCCGCATCCATGGCGGTGGCCCCTCCGGCCAGGCCGGTGCACTGCGTCTCGGCATCGCCCGTTCGCTGAACGAGATTGACGTCGAGAACAACCGCGCGACGCTGAAGAAGGCCGGCTACCTCACCCGTGACGCCCGCGTCATCGAGCGTAAGAAGGCCGGTCTCAAGAAGGCCCGCAAGGCCCAGCAGTACTCCAAGCGCTAATCCCGCTTTCGAAGCGCAATTCCGCTTCAGAGAAGCCCGTTCCGCCATGTTGCGGGGCGGGCTTCTGCCGTTAAACGCAGTCGGGGAACCCGCTCGGTCCCCAGCCGAGATCGGGGCCGGCGGCGCTACGTGATCCGGCGAAGAAGCGCCTGAGCAGGGCAAACGCCGCCACATGGCTAAGTGCAGGCGGCCCGGGGCAGGGAGGCGGACCCAGATCGTCTAAACTTGACCCGATGTCTACATTATTTGGAACAGACGGTGTCCGGGGCCTGGCGAATGGGCTGCTGACCGCCGAGCTCGCAATGCGGTTGGCCCAGGCCGCCGCCGTCGTGCTCGGCCATGAACGCACCAGCAGCGGTGCACGCCCCCGCGCCGTGGTGGCGAGGGACCCGCGGGCCAGCGGCGAATTCATCGCCGCAGCCGTGGAAGCAGGGCTTTCAAGCTCGGGAATCGATGTCTACGACGCCGGCGTCCTTCCCACCCCTGCTGCGGCCTACCTTGTGGCGGACCTGGACGCGGACTTCGGCGTGATGATTTCCGCCTCCCACAACCCTGCCCCGGACAACGGCATCAAGTTCTTCGCCCGTGGCGGCCAGAAGCTGCCCGACGAGGTGGAGGACGCCATCGAGGCACAGATGGGCAAGGAACCTGTCCGTCCGCAGGGCGGTGAGGTGGGACGTATCCAGCGCTTCTCCGACGCCGAGGACCGGTACATCGTTCACCTCCTGGGCACCCTTCCGCACAACCTCGAGGGCCTCAAAGTGGTCCTGGACTGCGCCCACGGCGCCGCCAGCGGCTGTTCACCCCAGGTCTTCAAAGACGCCGGCGCCGACGTCGTGGTCATCGGCGCCGAGCCCGACGGCCTGAACATCAACGAAGGCGTGGGCTCCACCCACCTTGGCCCCCTGAAGGCTGCCGTGGTGGCCCACGGCGCTGACCTCGGCATCGCCCACGACGGCGACGCCGACCGCTGCCTCGCCGTGGACCACGAAGGCAACGAGGTGGACGGCGACCAGATCATGGCCATCCTCGCCATCGCCCTGAAAAAGGCCGGCAAGCTCACGGACAACGTCCTGGTGGCAACAGTAATGAGCAACCTCGGCCTGAAGATCGCCCTGAAGGGCGCCGGCATCGAAGTCCGCGAGACGGGCGTGGGGGACCGCTACGTCCTGGAGGAAATGCGCGACGGCGGGTTCAACCTCGGCGGCGAACAGTCCGGCCACGTGATTCTCGCCGACTACGCCACAACCGGCGACGGCGTCCTGACCGGCCTGCAGCTCGCGGCGCAGGTGGCCCTCACCGGCAAGCCGCTCAAGGAACTCGCGACGGTGATGACCAAGCTCCCCCAGGTGCTCATCAACGTGAAGGGCGTGGACCGCAGCAGGGTAAGCGGTGACGCAGTGCTCGCGGACGCAGTTAGGGCCGCTGAGGCCGAGCTCGGCGACACCGGCCGCGTACTGCTCCGACCCTCCGGCACGGAGCCCGTTGTCCGCGTCATGGTGGAGGCCGGGGACCAGGGTACGGCCCAGGTCATTGCCGAGCGCCTGGCGCAGGTTGTCCAGACTGAGCTGGCCCTCACCGCAGCCTAGGCCAGCCAACTGGTGACTGAGCGAAAACTACAAAAGCGGTCCGCCTTCCCGCAGGGGAGGCGGACCGCTTTTGTTGGCCCAGCAGTGTAAGAGTCAGTGCCTACTTAGTCGGCAGATTGCGCAGCTCGTCGCGGATCTCCTTCAGAAGCGCGATCTGCGGGTCTTCGGCGGATTCCTCCTTGACGTCCTGGTTGATGCCCAACCTGCGGTTGCGGCGTTCAATCAGGTGGTTCATGGGAACGATAATGACAAAGTAAATTGCGGCGGCGACCAACAGGAAGTTGACCACTGCGGTCAGCAGGACCCCGAAGCGGACGTCCCCGAAAGCCAGGAAGTCGTCAAAGTTCGGCTGGCCTACCAGCAGGGAAATGAGCGGCATCAGCACGCTCTTGACGAGTGCGTCCACAACGGAGCTGAAGGCCGCGCCAATAACCACGGCTACCGCCAGGTCGATCACGTTGCCTTTGAGAATGAACTTTTTGAATCCAGAGAGCATGGGATCCAAACTATCGCACGAGCACCGCGGATCTCCGGGGACGGGTACCGCGGTGAGGGAGGTCAGGAATACGCCGGCGCAGGCCCCACGTCAAAATACTCCTCCAACGTGGCGATTCCGCGCTTCCTCATATCGGTGGCCGCCTCGACCCCGACGTACCGCAGGTGCCAGGGCTCGTAGTAGTACCCCGTGATCTGGTGGAACGTCCAGGGGTAGCGCACCACGAAGCCGAACCGGTGGGCATTTGCCCTGGCCCATATGGCTGCGGGCTGTTCAATGAAGCAGGGTTGGAATGCGCAGGCGCCTCCGCCGTCACCGATGTCAAAGGCCCAGCCGGTCTGGTGCTCGGAGAACCCCGGGCGCGCGGAGACGGTATCCGCCGCGGCCTGTCCCCGCGCACTGACATGGCCGTTGTACGTGGCCGTCTGGGAGGCATAGGAGCGGTAGCCGCTGGCCAGCGTCATGGACACGCCCTCGGCGGCCGCTGCGGCAAACATTTTCTCGGCTGCCGCCGCCGTGGTCCGGTTCAGCAGCGCCGCCTCGCCGGAAACGGCCAGGGCGACCCGTGGCTGCACCAGGTTCCGCGGCGCAAAGTTCGCGGGCTTCAACGGCCGCCGCTTGTTGACCACCACCCAGGGGCTGGCTGGATCCGTCAGCGAATACTGCCTCGAGAGACGGGACGCGGCCGACGGCGGAGCTGCCGCGCCGGTTGCGGGGGCGGTGGCCGACGGCGACGCTGAGGCTTTCGCCGTGCCCGGTGCTGGCGCCGGGCGGGTGGCCTGCGGGGCCGACGACTCCGCAGGGCGCGCGGAAGGTGCCGTGGACGCGGCTCCCGTCGGCGACGCTGTCCCGCGGGGCACCGCCGGTGAGCCGGTAGGCGACGGAGGTGCCGACGTCGTACTTTCCGCTGCGGACTGTAACGCGTTGGAACCTGACGGTGACGGGCCGGAACCGACCGGCGTGCAGGCCGCCAGCGCAGTCAGTCCCGCTCCCGAGAGAAGGAGCCGGGTGACGGTGCGCCGGCCCGGGGTGGGGGAGCAGTCACCGCACATGTGGGCTAGACCTTCCTGAGCAGCATGCGGCGGACAGAGTGGTCCGCTTCCTTGGTCAGGACAAGCTGTGCGCGCCCCCTGGTGGGCAGCACATTCTCCTCAAGGTTGGGCTCGTTGATCCGCTTCCAAATGTCGCGCGCGGTGTGCTCGGCTTCCTCGTCAGAGAGCGTGGCGTAGCGGTGGAAGTAGGATTCCGGCTGTGCGAAGGCCGTGGAGCGGAGCTTGCGGAAGCGGTCCACATACCACTCCTCTATATAGGACGTCTTGGCGTCCACGTAGATGGAGAAGTCGAAGAAGTCGCTCAGCGCCAGGCCCTGGCGGCCGTCATGCCGAGGGCGTGCGGGAGCCAGGACATTCAGGCCTTCCACAATGAGGACGTCGGGGCGGCGGACCACCACTTCCTTGCCGGGGACGATGTCGTAGGTGACATGGGAATACCAAGGCGCCCGCACTTCCTCCGCTCCGCCCTTGATCTCGCTCACGAACCGCAGGAGTGCACGGCGGTCATACGATTCCGGGAAGCCCTTGCGCTCCAGAAGCTGGCGGCGCTTGAGCTCGGCCAGAGGATAAAGGAAGCCGTCGGTGGTGATGAGCTCAACGTTCGGGGTTCCGGGCCAGCGGCGGAGCATTTCGCGCAGCACGCGGGCGATGGTGGACTTGCCCACCGCAACGGACCCTGCCACGCCGATCACGAAGGGCGTCCGCTGGGTCTGTTCACCGAGGAACGTGGTGGTGGCGGCATGCAGCTGGCCGGCGGCCTCCACGTACAGGTGCAGCAGGCGGGACAACGGCAGGTAGACGTCCCGGACCTCATTGATGTCCAAGGGGTCACCGAGCCCGCGAAGGCGCAGCACGTCCTCTTCGTTAAGGGGCTGCTCCATCTGGGCTGCGAGCCGGGACCAGGTCTGCCGGTCCAGCTCCACGAACGGCGATACACCCTCCCCGTTCGCTTCGTTGCGTTGCGAAGTCACCCTAGAGATTCTGCCCCTCGCAACGCCCAGAGCGAAATGGGGCTGAACGTAACGTGCCTGTTGAGCCGGCGTACACGCGGGCGTCGGCAGGGGTGCTCCTGCGGACCGGGCAGCGGGGGCGGGTCCGGAGGCGCACCACCTGGACAGGCACTCACTCCCGTTTCTTGGCCGAATCTTGATCCTTTCCGCCACCTAATCCTGAGCTTGGCACGCAAGGGTTCTGAGCAGAATGCGGATCTGCCGCCGGGTCGGAAGGATCATTCATGGGGGACAAGTCAGTAACTAAGGGAAGCGGGGCCGGAGGCACGGAGGAAACGAAGCGGACAGCCCGGGACTTCGGCGGAAGGCGCGGCAGTGTCCGTTCCACCGCAGTTGTCGAAAAACGTGGGCGGTTCCGCTTCACCGGTGCCGGCCGTGCCACCAGCCTTCTGGTGCTTCTGCTCCTGGTTCTCACCGCGATAGTCCTTGTTGTCATGCCTCAAGCCCTCGGCTGGCAGACCTATACGCTGCCGGCCAGTGCCATGACGTCGACGCATCCCGCCGGCAGCTTCCTCGTGGTGCAGCCAGCGGCGTTCAGCCAGCTCAGGAACGGCGACACCGTGGCCTTCCAGCTCACACCTGGTCGCCCCGAGGTGGGGGTGCGCCGGATCACTGGCGTGGGGGCACGTCTCGACGGTGAGCAGGTGCTGATCACCCGGGGGGTGAATAACGATGGCGTGCCTGTCCGTGCCCGCCAGGTCAGGGGGAAGCTGCTGTACGCGGTTCCGGTCGTCGGCTACCTTACCGACGCTGTGTCCACCGCCGACCGGAAGCTCTGGCTTGGGCTTGCCGCAGCCGGTCTCGCAGCTCAGGCTGCGCTCGCGGCTCTCCTTGCCAGCCGGCGCCGACGGGCTGCATACGCCAGCATTGGGCGGTGAAAGGGGCAGCCGGCAAGACCCCCGTAACAGAGGTGGTCCGACGTCGGTTCTTCCCAAAGCCGGTTAGGCTTATACCCATGTGTGGAATCGTGGGTTATGTAGGCAGTTCGTCTGGCCGGGCTAACGCCGGCCATGGTGCGTTGGACGTTGTTCTTGAGGGGCTGCGCCGTCTGGAGTACCGGGGGTATGACTCCGCGGGTGTGGCGGTGGTGGCTGACGGGGAGATTTCCTCACGGAAGAAGTCCGGGAAGCTGAGCAATCTGCTCGCCGAGCTGGAGGCGCGGCCGCTGCCGGAATCGCTGACCGGGATCGGGCACACGCGGTGGGCTACGCACGGCGGCCCGACGGATCAGAACGCGCACCCGCATCTGTCTGATGGCGGGAAGCTTGCGGTGATCCACAACGGCATCATTGAAAACTTCGCGGAGCTGAAGCAGGAGCTTTTGTCCAAGGGTGTTGTCTTCGCGTCGGAGACGGACACCGAGGTAGCCGCGGCGCTACTGGGTGACATTTTCCGGAACAAGCTCGGCGGTGACGTCTCCAACGGCGGCCTGACCCGGGCGATGGAGCTGGCCTGCCAGCGTCTTGAGGGTGCGTTCACGCTCCTTGCGGTGCATGCTGACCAGCCGGACGTGGTGGTCGCTGCGCGCCGGAACTCCCCGCTGGTGGTCGGCCTGGGGGAGGGCGAGAACTTCCTGGGCTCGGACGTGTCCGGGTTCATTGACTACACCCGCCGCGCGGTGGAGCTTGGCCAGGACCAGATCGTGACGATCACCGCGGACGCGGTGGAGATCACCGACTTTTACGGTGCCCCGGCCTCGGGTAAGGAATACCACGTGGACTGGGACCCTGCCTCGGCCGAGAAGGGTGGCTTCAGCTCCTTCATGGAGAAGGAAATCCACGACCAGCCTGATGCCGTGGCACAGACCCTCCTTGGGCGTTCGGACCTGAACGGCAAGCTCACGCTGGATGAGGTCCGTATTGATCCGCAGCTGCTCAAGCAGGTGGACAAGATCATTGTGCTTGCGTGCGGCACTGCAGCCTACGCGGGCCTGGTGGCGAAGTACGCGATCGAGAATTGGTGCCGGATCCCCACCGAGGTCGAGCTCGCGCACGAGTTCCGTTACCGGGACCCGATCGTGGATTCGAACACCTTGGTGGTCTCGATCAGCCAGTCCGGTGAAACGATGGACACGCTGATGGCCGTGCGCTACGCGCGTGAGCAGGGCGCCAAAACGATCTCCATCTGCAATACCAACGGCTCGACCATTCCGCGTGAGTCCGACGCCGTGCTGTACACGCACGCCGGTCCTGAGATCGCCGTCGCCTCCACGAAGGCGTTCCTGGCGCAGATCACCGCCGCGTACCTGTTGGGCCTGTACCTGGCCCAGCTGCGCGGGAACATCTTCTCCGGGCAGATCAAGGACGTACTGGCGGACCTGGGCAAGATCCCGGCCAAGATCCAGAAGATCCTGGACAACGCGGGGCCCCTGCGTGAGCTCGCGCGGAGCATGAAGGACGAGAAGTCCGTGCTGTTCCTGGGCCGCCACGTTGGCTTCCCCGTTGCCCTTGAGGGTGCTTTGAAGCTGAAGGAAATCGCCTACATCCATGCTGAGGGCTTCGCTGCGGGCGAGCTCAAGCACGGCCCGATCGCCCTGATCGATGACGGCCAGCCGGTCTTCGTGGTAGTGCCGTCCCCGCGCGGCCGGGACTCGCTGCACTCCAAGGTTGTCAGCAACATCCAGGAAGTCCGTGCCCGTGGTGCCCGCACCCTGGTGGTCGCCGAGGAAGGCGACGAGTCGGTCAAGGATTACGCTGAGCACGTGTTCTACGTCCCGGAGACCCCGACCCTGCTGATGCCGCTGCTCACCACCGTTCCGCTGCAGATTTTTGCCGCTGAGCTGGCCGGCGCAAAGGGTTATGACGTGGACCAGCCGCGCAACCTGGCCAAGAGCGTCACCGTAGAGTAAGCCCATGATTATTGGCATCGGCGTTGACGTCGTGGACATTGACCGCTTCGGCCGCCAGCTCGAGCGCACGCCCGGGCTGCGCGACCGGCTGTTCGTACCGGCCGAGCGGGAGCTGCACACGCGCTCCCTGGCGGCGCGGTTTGCGGCCAAGGAAGCGGTGGCCAAGGTGCTCGGCGCGCCGGCGGGCATGAACTGGCAGGACTGCTGGATCGGGCTCGACCAGAACGGCCCCACCATCCAGGTCAAGGGCACCGTGCTGGCCGTGGCCGAGGCCAAGGGCGTCAAACGCTGGCACCTGTCTATGAGCCACGATGGCGGCATCGCCACCGCAACGGTCCTGGCCGAGGGCTGACCCCGGACTGACCCATGATCAGCGCCTATACCGGAACCCAGATCAGGGAGGCTGAAAAGCCCCTGCTGGACTCAGGTATGGGCGCTGTTCTCATGCAGCGGGCTGCCTACGGCTTGGCCAACGCCGTGGCCACGGAGCTGCGTTCCCGCGGCCGGCGGCTGTACGGCAGCAGCGTTGTGGTGCTCACCGGCAAGGGCAACAACGGCGGGGACGGCCTGTTCGCCGCCGCCCGCCTTGCCGGACGGGGAATGCGTACGACGGCGTTACTCGCCTCGGACAGCGCCCATCCGGAAGGCCTGGCCGCCTTTGAGCGGGCCGGCGGCCGGGTCCTCTACCTGACCGGTGCCAACGCGGTTGAGCTGACGGCGCTAGCCGCCCGGGCCGACGTCGTTATTGATGCCCTGCTGGGGACCGGCGCCCGGGGAGGGCTCCGCGGACCCGCCGCGGAACTCGTGTCCGTGCTTTCCCGCCGGCCGCGCGGACTGGTGGTAGCTTGCGACGTTCCGAGCGGTGTGAACGCTGACACTGGGGAAGCTGAAGGGCCGGTGTTACCGGCCGACCTCACTGTCACCTTCGGCGGCGCCAAAGCGGGGCTCCTGACGGACCCCGGGGCCGACTATTCAGGCGCCGTCCGGGTGGTTCCGATCGGGATCGAGGACCACCTTCCCTGGCCCGCGCTGCGCCGCTTCGAAACGGATGACCTCGCTGCGCTGCTGCCTGCCCCTGAACGCCGCTCACACAAGTACTCCCGCGGCGTCCTGGGCATCATTGCAGGATCGTCCGCTTACCCCGGGGCTGCCGTGCTCGCCTGCCGGGGAGCCCTTGCCGCCGGTGCGGGCATGGTGCGCTACGTCGGCCCGCCCGGCGTCGCCGACTTGATCCGGCAGAGTTGCCCGGAAGTCGTCTGCAGCAACGGCACCGTGGCCGAAACCCACGTGCAGGCGTGGCTCGTGGGATCCGGAATGGACGGCGCGGACCGCGAGCAGATGCAGCGCGTACGGGATGCAGCCGAATCAGGGCTGCCCACCGTGGCTGACGCAGGCGCCCTCCCGGTGCTGCCGGACGTCCTGGCGCCCCAGGTGGTGCTGACCCCGCACGCCGGCGAGCTCGCCACCCTGCTCAAGCGCCTCGGAGCAGGACTGGAACGCGGGGCTGTGGAGGCCTCAACACTCGCAGCGGCCCGTCAGGCCGCGGGCCTGACGGAGGCGACCGTCCTGCTCAAAGGGGCCACAACCCTGGTGGCCTCCCCGTACCAGGACTTCTACAGCCAGTCCGACGGGACCCCCTGGCTGGCCACAGCCGGAAGCGGCGACGTGCTGGCCGGCGTCATCGGCGCGCTCCTCGCGCAGGTGGGGTCCGACGTCGGGCGTTTCCGTGCCGCGGGCATCGATCCGGACGAGCGCTGGGCGGCCATTGCAGCCATGGCCGCGAGCCTGCATGCCCGTGCCGGAGCGGCCGCAGCAGAGGGCGCACCGCTGACGGCGGGGCGAATCGCCGACGCGCTTCCCCAAATTTGGGGTAAAGTCAGCATGCTTAGCAAACAGCGAGCGGGAGACCGAAATAGTCAGTCCCGCCCGCTACGGTAAAACCAAGTTCCCCGTGGGTGGGACTTCATACCTGCTGGAAACACTGTTGGACAAGCATAGGAGCACGAATGGAAATCTGGCCCGGATCGGCGTATCCCCTTGGCGCCACCTTCGACGGAACCGGAACCAACTTCGCGTTGTTCAGCGAACGGGCAGAGAAAGTTGAGCTGTGCCTCTTCGACGACGACGGCACCGAAACCAGGGTTGATGTCGCAGAAGTGGACGGATACGTCTGGCACTGTTACCTGCCGCACGTGCAGCCCGGACAAAAATACGGCTACCGCGTGCACGGGCCCTACGACCCGGCCTCCGGTAACCGCTTCAACCCCAACAAGCTCCTCCTGGACCCGTATGCCAAGGCAGTGCACGGCCAGATCGACTGGGACCCTGCCCTGTTCTCTTACAACATGGGAGACCCCAGCTCGCGGAACGACGCCGACTCCGCGCCGCACATGATGATGGGCGTGGTCATCAACCCGTTCTTCGACTGGGCCGGGGACCAGAACCTCCGGATCCCGTACCACCAGTCGGTCATCTACGAGGCCCACGTGAAGGGCCTGACGCAGCTCCACCCGGAAATTCCGGAGGAGCAGCGCGGCACCTACGCCGGCGTGGCACACCCGGCCGTCATCTCGCACCTGCAGAAGCTGGGCGTCACCGCCATTGAACTCCTTCCCGTGCACCAGTTCGTCAATGACGGCATTTTGCAGGACAAGGGACTGTCCAACTACTGGGGCTACAACACCATCGGGTTCTTCGCCCCGCACAACAGCTACAGCTCCACGGGGGACACCGGCCAGCAGGTGCAGGACTTCAAGGCCATGGTCCGGGCCCTCCACCAGGCCGGCATCGAAGTCATCCTCGACGTCGTGTACAACCACACGGCCGAGGGCAACCACCTGGGCCCCACGCTGTCCTTCAAGGGCATCGACAACCAGGCCTACTACCGGCTCATGGAGGGGGACCTCCAGCACTACATGGACTACACCGGCACCGGCAACTCCCTGAACGTCCGCCAGCCGCACTCCCTGCAGCTCCTCATGGACTCCCTGCGGTACTGGGTGACGGAAATGCACGTTGACGGTTTCCGTTTCGATCTAGCCTCCACACTGGCCCGTGAGTTCTACGACGTCGACAAGCTCTCCACCTTCTTCGAACTCATCCAGCAGGACCCGGTCGTCTCGCAGGTGAAGCTGATCGCGGAGCCCTGGGACGTCGGCCCCGGCGGTTACCAGGTGGGGAACTTCCCGCCGCAGTGGACGGAATGGAACGGCAAGTACCGCGACACCGTCCGTGATTTCTGGCGCGGTGAGCCGGCAACCCTCGGTGAATTCGCCTCACGCATCACCGGCTCGGCAGACCTCTACGAGCACTCCGGCCGCCGGCCCGTGGCCTCCATCAACTTCGTCACGGCCCACGACGGCTTTACCCTGGCCGACCTGGTGTCCTACAACGAGAAGCACAATGAGGCCAACGGCGAAGGCAACAACGACGGCGAATCCCACAACCGGTCCTGGAACTGCGGGGCCGAAGGCCCCACCGACGACGCCAAGGTCCTGGCACTGCGCGCCCGCCAGCAGCGGAACTTCATCGGCTCGCTCCTGCTTTCCCAAGGCGTGCCCATGCTGCTGCACGGCGACGAGCTCGGCCGGACCCAGCAGGGAAACAACAACGGCTATTGCCAGGACTCCGAGCTGACCTGGATCAACTGGGACAACGTGGACCAGCCGCTGATTGAGTTCACCGCCGCGGTCAACTCCCTGCGGGCCAAGCACCCCACGTTCCGGCGCAGTAGGTTCTTCGATGGCAGGCCCGTCCGCCGGGGCGAAGGCGAGCGGCTGCCGGACATCGTATGGCTCGACCCCGCCGGTTCCGTCATGCAGCCGGAGGACTGGGACAGCGGTTTCGGCCGTTCTGTGGGCGTCTTCCTCAACGGAGACGGCATCCAGGGCAAGGACGGCCGCGGGCGGCGCATCCAGGACGTCAACTTCCTGCTGTACTTCAACGCCCACGACGGTGACGTCGAGTTCACGCTTCCGCCGGACGAGTACGCCCCGGCCTGGGACATCATCATTGACACCGCCGGGGAAGGTGCTGACTCGAAGCCCGTGCACGCCGGAGGCATGCTGTCCGTCGCGGCGAAGTCGCTCGTGGTGCTCCGTGCCCACAGCGCCCCGGAGGAGGAACCCGACCACTCCGTGGCGGCTTCACTGGCAGCACTGACGCAGACAGCCACCGCCGAGACCGCTGCGCTCACCGCGCCCGCCATCCCGGAACCGGCCAAGACGAAGAAACCGGGGGCACAGTCCGCGCAGGCTCCGGAGGAGCACTCCGAACGCCAGGCCGAAGAAAAGCAGGCTGAACAGACGGTCGAACAGGCAGCCGAACAGCCGGCAGCACAGGCGGCCGAACAGCCAGCCGAACAGCCAGCCGAACAGCCGGCAGCACAGGCAGCCGAACAGCCAGCCGAACGGCCAGCCGAACGGCCGGCACAGCCGGCGGCGAAGCCTGCGCGGAAGCAAGCCGGCAACCCGAAGGCGGGCAAGCCGGAGGGGGAGGGCGCATGAGAACGCCAGTCTCCACGTACCGGCTGCAGATCAGGCAGGGATTCACGCTGTTTGATGCCGCCGACACCGTGCCGTACCTGAAATCACTCGGCGTTGACTGGATCTACCTGTCACCCGTACTCAAGGCCGAAAGCGGCTCGGACCACGGTTATGACGTCACCGACCCCTCGGTGGTGGACCCGGAGCGTGGCGGCCCCGAAGGGCTCGCGGCTGTGTCCAGGGCTGCCCGCGCTGCCGGGATGGGTGTCCTGATCGACATCGTGCCCAACCACGTCGGGGTGGCCACACCGGTGCAGAACCCTTGGTGGTGGTCGCTGCTCAAGGAGGGCCGTGAATCCCGCTACGCCGAGGCTTTCGACGTCGACTGGGACTTCGGCGGTGGGCGCATCCGGATTCCGGTCCTCGGCAGCGACGACGACCTCGACCAGCTCGAGGTTAAGGACGGAGAGCTGCGTTATTACGACCACCGGTTCCCGCTGGCCGAGGGCAGCTACACCGAAGGCGACTCACCCCGGGACGTCCATGACAGGCAGCACTACGAGCTGATCGGCTGGCGCCGCGCCGACTACGATCTGAACTACCGCCGCTTCTTCGCCGTGAACACGCTCGCCGGGGTCCGCGTCGAACTGCCGTCGGTTTTTGATGAGGCGCATGAGGAAGTGGTGCGCTGGTTCCGCGAAGGACTGGCGGACGGACTGCGAATCGACCACCCGGACGGCCTCGCCGATCCCGGGGGCTACCTCAAGCGGCTCCGGGAAGCCGCGGGCGGCGCCTACCTGCTGATCGAGAAGATCCTCGAGCCGGGGGAGCAGCTGCCCGCCAGCTTCGAATGCGAAGGAACCACCGGCTACGACGCGCTTGCCGACGTCGACCGGATCTTCGTTGACCCGCAGGGACAGGGCGCCCTCGACCGGCTCGACGCCCGGCTGCGCGGCGGAGCTCCGGCGGACTACCAGGAGATGATCCGGGGCACCAAGCGCCGGATCACCGACGGCATCCTCCACTCCGAGATTCTGCGGCTGGCGCGGCTGGTACCGGAGGACGCCGGGCTCGCCACGGAAACCGCCGCGGATGCCATCTCGGAGATCATCGCCGCCTTCCCCGTGTACCGCACCTACCTGCCGGAAGGCGCGGAGGTCCTCAAGGAAGCCTGCGAGCTTGCCGCACGTTGGCGGCCGGAGCTGGACCAGACCATCTCCGTGCTCCACCCGCTGCTGCAGGACACTGACCTGCCGCTCTCCCGCAGGTTCCAGCAGACCTCGGGCATGGTGATGGCCAAGGGCGTGGAGGACACCGCGTTCTTCCGCTACACCAGACTCGGCACCCTGACCGAGGTGGGCGCGGACCCCACCGAGTTCTCGGTCGCGCCGGAAGAGTTCCACAACCGGATGGCCCGCCGCCAGGCCGAGCTGCCGCTGTCCATGACCACCCTCAGCACACACGACACCAAGCGGAGCGAGGACACCCGGGCCCGGATATCGGTCATCACCGAAGTCCCTGAGGCCTGGGAAAAGTCACTGGACCGGCTGAACGCGCTGGCCCCGCTGCCGGACGGTCCGCTGTCCGTACTCCTTTGGCAGGCCATTGCAGGTGCCTGGCCTGCGGACCGGGAGAGGCTGCAGTCCTACGCACTTAAGGCTGCCCGCGAAGCCAGCAGCTCAACCACGTGGACGGACCCCGATTCCGCCTTCGAAGAGAAGTTGGCCGCAGCCGTCGACGCCGCGTTTGACAACAAGGAGGTCAGGGCGGAACTTGAGTCCCTCGTGGAACTCCTGGCACCCTACGGCGCGGTGAACTCCCTCTCGGCGAAGCTTGTCCAGCTGACCATGCCCGGAGTGCCTGACGTCTACCAGGGCACGGAGTTCTGGGACCGCTCCCTGACCGACCCGGACAACCGCCGCCCGTTCAGCTTCCCGGAGCGGCAGCAGGCGCTGGAACAGCTGGACGCCGGGGAACTTCCCTCATCGTTCACGGACCAGCGGACAAAGCTGCTCGTGACCTCCCGCGCGCTCCGGCTGCGCCGCGACCGGCCGGAGCTGTTCACCGGATACCGGCCCGTGGAGGCGAGCGGTCCCGCCGCCGGTCACCTGCTGGGATTCCACCGCGGCACCGCCGGAGCGCCTGGCGCCGTCACCCTTGCAACACGGCTGCCGTACGGTCTGGAGCAGGCGGGCGGCTGGCGGGACAGCGCCGTCGATCTCGATACCGCCATGAAGGACGAACTGACCGGTGCCAGCTTCGGACCGGGGCCCGTGGAGATCGCCGGGATCTTCCGGACCTACCCGGTTGCGCTGCTGGTCCCTGAAACAGGAGGAAAGTCATGACGCACCACGCGACGTACCCCCGCGAAGCGGCCAAGCCCGTGCAGGGCGCGGAGCGCTTCGACATCTGGGCGCCGGAGGCAGGTTCCGTGACGCTGCTGGCCGGCGGGGAACGCTACCCGATGGCGCGCCGGCCTGGCACCGAACCGGAGGACGACGGCTGGTGGACCGCCGCCGGTGCTCCCGCAGGGGGAGAGGTGGACTACGGCTACCTCCTCGACGGGGACGATACACCGCTGCCTGACCCGCGCACGCGCCGCCAGCCGGAGGGCGTGCACGCCCTCTCACGCACCTTCGATCCCGGTGCCCATGAATGGCGGGACACCGGGTGGCAGGGCCGGGAACTCCAGGGGGCCGTGATCTACGAGCTCCACCTGGGGACCTTCACACCCGAAGGTACGCTCGACGCTGCGGCTGGGAAGCTGGACTACCTGGCCGGCCTGGGCGTCGACTACATCGAGCTGCTTCCCGTGAACGCCTTCAACGGCACCCACAACTGGGGCTACGACGGCGTGCAGTGGTTCGCCGTCCACGAGGGTTACGGCGGGCCGGCCGCGTACCAGCGGTTTGTGGACGCTGCCCACGCCGCAGGAATCGGCGTCATCCAGGACGTGGTCTACAACCACCTCGGTCCCAGCGGAAACTACCTTCCCCGGTTCGGTCCGTATCTCAAGCAGGGCGAGGGGAACACCTGGGGGGATTCGGTCAACCTGGACGGGCCCGGCTCGGACCACGTGCGCCGGTACATCCTGGACAACGTGGCCATGTGGCTGCGCGACTTCCGGGTGGACGGCCTCCGCCTGGACGCCGTCCACGCCCTCAAGGACGAGCGCGCCGTCCACATCCTGGAGGACTTCGGGACCCTGGCCGACCAGATCTCCGAAGAGGTGGGACGGCCACTGACCCTGATCGCCGAGTCGGACCTCAACAACCCCCGCCTCCTCTACCCGCGGGAAGTCAACGGCTACGGCCTGGCCGGGCAGTGGAGCGACGACTTCCACCACGCCGTGCATGTCAACGTGAGCGGGGAAACCACCGGGTACTACAGCGATTTCGATTCGCTCGGCGCTCTTGCCAAGGTGCTCCAGGACGGGTTCTTCCACGACGGCAGCTACTCCAGCTTTCGGGAGAGGCACCATGGCCGGCCGATCAACTTCGACGCCGTTCATCCGGCGGCGCTGGTGGTCTGCTCGCAGAACCACGACCAGATCGGGAACAGGGCCACCGGGGACCGGCTGTCCCAGACACTGCCCTACGGCAGCCTGGCGCTGGCTGCCGTGCTGACCCTGACCGGACCCTTCACGCCCATGCTGTTCATGGGTGAGGAATATGGCGCCACCACGCCCTGGCAGTTCTTCACCTCCCACCCGGAACCCGAGCTTGGCAAGGCCACTGCGGAAGGCCGGATCAAGGAGTTCGAACGCATGGGGTGGGACCCCGCCGTCGTGCCCGATCCGCAGGATCCGGAAACGTTCACGCGCTCGAAACTGGACTGGGCGGAGGCCTCCGAAGGGGACCACGCGCGGCTGCTGGAGCTGTACCGCGCGCTCATCCGCCTGCGCCGTTCCACTCCGGACCTCACCGCGCCGGGATTCGAGGCCACCGAGGCAGAGT
The DNA here is from genome assembly GCF_054130535.1 of Arthrobacter sp. D1-17. Classification (NCBI taxonomy): domain Bacteria; kingdom Bacillati; phylum Actinomycetota; class Actinomycetes; order Micrococcales; family Micrococcaceae; genus Arthrobacter; species Arthrobacter sp. D1-17. The sequence continues at coordinate 1,260,236 of NZ_CP096382.1, forward strand.
TCGACGACGACGCCCGCTGGCTGCGCTTCCGCCGCGGCGGGGTGCAGGTCCTGTTGAACTTCGCCGAGCAGCCCGTAACCCTGGACCGGGCGGGTGCTGAATTGCTCCTGGCAACCAACGGTGCCGTGCAGATCGACGCAGGCAAGGTGGAGCTGCCCGGGCTGAGCGCGGCCGTTATCCGCGACTGACGGTGTCACGCCGGCAGCCAGTGGCGTCCATCATCCTGACCAGATGATGGACGCCACGCCCGCGGACTCCGTCCGGCTGGAAGGATGGCGGTATGACTTATCTGGCTGCGGAGAACCGCTACAAGACCATGCCATACCGCCGCGTCGGACGCAGCGGACTCAAACTGCCCGCCATTTCGCTCGGGCTCTGGCACAACTTCGGCGACGACAAGCGCTTTGACGAGCAGCGAGCCATCCTGCGCCGTGCCTTCGACCTCGGCGTCAACCACTTCGACCTGGCCAACAACTACGGCCCGCCTGACGGATCGGCCGAAACCAACTTCGGCCGCCACCTGAAGGAAGACTTCAAGCCCTACCGCGACGAATTGGTCATCTCCACCAAGGCCGGCTACTACATGTGGCCCGGGCCGTACGGGGAATGGGGCTCCCGCAAATACCTGCTGTCCAGCCTTGACCAGTCACTGCAGCGGATGGGGCTGGACTACGTCGACATCTTCTACAGCCACCGGCCGGACCCCGAGACGCCACTGGAGGAGACTATGGGCGCGCTGGACCACGCCGTCCGTTCCGGCAAGGCCCTCTACGCCGGCATTTCCTCCTACACACCGGAGCAGACCCTGGAGGCGGCCCGGATCCTCAAGGAACTCGGCACGCCGCTGCTCATCCACCAGCCCAGCTACTCCATGCTGAACCGGTGGACCGAGAGCGGCAGCCCCAGCCTGTACGAGGCACTGGACCAGGTGGGGGCTGGCTCCATTGCTTTCTCCCCGCTTGCCCAGGGCATGCTCACCGACCGCTACCTCCACGGCATCCCCGTCGATTCCCGGGCGGCCAAGGCCCGGTTCCTTTCTGAATCGGCCATCACTCAGGACAAGCTGGACCGTGTCCGCGGGCTGCACCGCATCGCCGTCGCGCGCGGTCAGTCCCTGGCGCAGATGGCCATCGCCTGGGTTCTGCGCGACCAGCCCACGGGCTCGGCCGTGACCTCAGCCCTCATCGGTGCGTCCAGTGCGGCCCAGCTCGAGGACAGCCTCTCGGCCATCAACAACCTCGAATTCAGCCCGGAGGAGCTCAACGCCATCGACGAGTTCGCCGTCGAATCCGACATCAACCTGTGGGCGCAGAAGGTCTGATTCGGGAGGAAGTAATGAAGTCGTCGGAGCCGGCAGGAACAGTGCCGGCTCCGACGGGGTTTGGTTAGACTGATAAACGCGCCGCGTGGCGCGGTGTCCGTCAGACGCTGTCTCTATCAGGTACAGGCGCGCAGGGCACTTGAAGTTTGTTCTCAAAGGAGTTCCGTGTCTTCAAATCCGATTCGTGTCGCTATCGTCGGTGTGGGTAACTGCGCCGCTTCGCTGGTCCAGGGTGTCCATTATTACCGTGATGCCGACCCTCAGGCCACGATTCCGGGTCTGATGCATGTGGAGTTTGGCAAGTACCACGTCAATGATGTGCAGTTTGTTGCCGCGTTCGATGTGGACGGCAAGAAGGTCGGCGTTGACCTGGCCGATGCGATCCTGGCCAGCGAAAACAACACCATCAAGCTCACCGATGTGCCGCCCACGGGGGTGATGGTGCAGCGCGGGCCTACCCTGGACGGGCTGGGCCGGTATTACCTGGAGACGATCGAGCAGTCCGGCAAGGATCCGGTGGATGTGGTGCAGGCTTTGAAGGATGCCCGGGCGGATGTGATGGTGTGCTACCTGCCGGTCGGGTCCCAGGAGGCGGCGGAGTTTTATGCCCAGTGCGCTCTGGATGCCGGTGTGGCGTTCGTGAATGCGCTGCCGGTGTTCATTGCGGGTACGAAGGAGTGGGCCGATAAGTTCACTGCGGCCGGTGTGCCGATCGTGGGTGATGACATCAAGAGCCAGATCGGTGCCACGATCACGCACCGGGTGATGGCGAAGCTGTTTGAGGACCGCGGGGTGACGCTGGACCGCACGTACCAGCTGAACGTGGGCGGGAACATGGACTTTAAGAACATGCTCGAGCGTGACCGGCTGGAGTCCAAGAAGATTTCCAAGACCCAGGCGGTGACCTCCAATGTCGAGGCGGAGCTGGCGGCGAAGGATGTCCACATCGGCCCGTCGGATTATGTGCAGTGGCTCGATGACCGCAAGTGGGCCTTCGTGCGCCTGGAGGGCCGGAACTTCGGTGACGCGCCGGTGTCGCTGGAGTACAAGCTGGAGGTCTGGGACTCGCCGAACTCGGCCGGGGTGATCATCGACGCGATCCGTGCGGCGAAGATCGGCCTGGACCGCGGCATCGGTGGCCCGCTGCTCTCGGCCTCGAGCTATTTCATGAAGTCCCCGCCGGAGCAGTTCAACGATGACCTCGCCCGCGAGAAGGTCGAAGCCTTCATCCGCGGCGACCTCGAACGCTGACCGCCCCACTCACCACCGACGCTCTCTCACTTCCTGCAGGTTCCAACCCGACCCTCTCTCACTTTTCGCAGGGTTTTACCGGACGCTCCTGCAATTTTTGCCGGTTTTACTTCAACGCTCCCTCACCATTTGGTGGGGGAGCGTTGCTCGTTACGCATCCTGCTGATATCTGCGAGTGGCGTGGCTGGCCTGCGCAAGGGCCAGCAGCCTGAGGACCAGCTGCCTGTGCAGGTGCATCCCGACTGCGGCAGTCAGGATCAGCTGATTGACATCGTCTGGCGCTGTGGTGGCGGTAATGTCAAAGTGCGCTATGCCGTCCAGCGCCTGGCTGTAAGCATCTAGGACCTCGTCGGAAACCTGCACGCCCAGGCTTTCCATGCGGTCCAAGTGGGCATCGAGGGCCCTCCTCGCGTCGCTCGGCACGTCCGGGCAGTTACGAAAGCGAACAACGGCGTCGCTCCCTTGGGTGCGCAGGCCGCCGTCGTCCTTCCCCTCCTCAGTTAGCTGCAGTACCGTGCGCTGCACTGCAGCTAACAGCTCAAGGCGGGGCACGCCGTCGTCCGCCAGCTTTAGGAGACCGCGGATCTGCGTTATGTTCAACCCGACCACGCGTCGCAGAGCCTGGATCAGCTCGAGCCGGGTGACATGCTGGGGCGTGTACTCCGCCCGCGTTGCATGCACGGCCTGGCCTGCCGGCAACAGCCCCTCCCGCAGGTAAAACTTGGTGCTTGCAGGGGAGACTCCGGTGCGTTCGCTCAGCTCCTTCAGCTGCACAGCCCACTCCTTCCGAGGCAGACGGCGTCCCGCTTGGATAGCAGCAGACGCGCGAACTATCTTGATGTACTTGGTTGGATAGTGCTCCTATCCTAGAGGCATGGAGCCTTGGAATGTACTGCTTGCCAGTCACGTCATCGCAGCGCTTTTTGTCCTCGCAGTCGGCCCGCTCCAGATCCTCCGCCGCCGTCGCGACAGCATTCACCGCACGATGGGCTACCTCTGGGTCGCGGCAATGTACTACGTGTGTCTCAGCAGCTTCTGGATCGTCAGCGATGGGCACTTCAGCTGGCTGCACGGCCTTTCCGCCTTCACGATCGTCACCGTCACGCTCGGGCTCGTCAGCGCCATCCGCGGCAACATCAAGTCCCATTTCGGGAACATGGTAGGCAGCTACATTGGTATCACTGTGGCATTCATATTCGCCGTCTCGGTGCCCGGCCGCGCGATTCCACGGCTCCTCGCAGAGGACGCTCCCACCGCCTTCCACGTTGCGGGGCTGGTGGTCCTCAGCATGTTCGTCATTTTCGTGTCACTCATGCGCGGCGAGGGGAAACGCTCCAAGCCGCTGAGGAACCGGGACCGGGGGCCGCGAGCGGCAGCGCGACGAGGAGCCAAACCGGCAGAAGGGACAAAATCAGCCGCCCGGACAGTTTCGTAGCTTTCGGCTCCCAGCGGTCTCTCACCCTGCGTCGGCAAAACCGGAGGCGAGGGGATGGTCCATCCACGCCGTGCGAAATGCTCGTTTGATGGTTCCTATAGTTCGTCGGAACCCGTTAGCAAGATCGTCCTTGTTGGATATTATGACCGTCCAGCCCGCCGCTTCGAACGCCTTGTCACGGCGCCTGTCGCTGAAAGCCTGGGCATCCTTAAGGTGATGTTCGCCGTCGTACTGGATGGCGAGGCGCCTGAGACGGTAGCCGAGATCCGCTGTGGGCGACGAGGAGTCGCCAACTCTCAGTGCCACTTGAAGGTCCGGTTCCGGGAGACCGGCGTCGGCAATGGCCAGGCGGAGCAGCGATTCGGGCGCGGAATCGGATCCGATCCGCATCACGTTCAGCGCTTCCCGGGCGTGCACCACACCTTGGAGGTTCGGGTGGCGCCCCACCAGAGCACGCAACCCCTCCAACGTGTCGAAAGGGTCTGTGCGGCCCTCGAAGTCGACCCGCGGGATGCGAATCAACTGATCGCCCATGCACACCAAGTCCCTGACGGATAGGCGTCGCGAAAGATCCAGCCATGTGCGCGACCGGGTGCTGAGCCAAATGCCGTCGATGAATTCAACCTCATTCTCAGCGGCCAGCACTGTGTGGCCGAGGACACCCTTGCGGCGCACCGAGGGCAGAGCTCGTGGCTTGCTCAAGTGCAGCTCCATCGAGTCTTCCAACCACGGTGGCAGTAGCTGGCAGCGAAGCCGTGCTGCAGTCACGTGGGAAATCCAGGACCCGGGGGATGCAGCAGAGAGCGCCCGAGCTGCGGCTTCCAGTTCAAAGTTCCAGTTCGATGGACGGTAGAGACCGCGACCAACGTGGATGATGTCCTTTCGCCGCAGCCGGCTCATGGCCACGCCGGAAGCCCTTGCGGATTCAAGCGTGAATGGAGCCGTTGCCAGGTGGTCCGGCAAACCGTTGCGCATTTGCATGCTGGCATTGTTACTCGAACTGCTGTCGCGCTGCAGGAGTTATCCACAGGTTGGCGCTGGCCCCAGACAGAGGGTCTGGGGGAAGGGCGGCGAGATGTGAGAGAGCGTGGGGGGATTGGCGGCGAGATGTGAGAGAGCGTGGGGGGATTGGCGGCGGGATGTGAGAGAGCGTGGGGGGATTGGCGGCGGGATGTGAGAGAGCGTTAGAAGAGGCCTATGGGATTGCCGTCGTCGTCCACGTCCATGCGCAGGGCGGCGGGAACGGCGGGAAGACCTGGCATGGTCATGACCGCGCCCGTCAGGGCCACAATGAAGCCCGCGCCGGTCTTGGGAATCAGGTCGCGCACGTGAATCGTGAACCCCTTGGGCGCGCCCAGCCGGGACGCGTCATCGGTAAACGAGTACTGCGTCTTGGCCATGCAGACCGGCAGGGCTGACCAGCCGTTCTTCTCGATGTCCGCGAGCCGGCGCAGCGCCGGGACAGAGAAGTCCACGCCGTCCGCGCCGTAGATCTCCTGCGCGATGGTCCGGATCTTGTCCTCCACCGACAGTTCCAGTGGATAGAGGTGCCGGAAGCTGCTGGGGCCGGCCACAGCCGCGGCCACCTTGGCCGCGAGGTCGTCACCGCCGTCGCCTCCTCCGCCCCGGCCCCAGACATCTGCCACCGCAGCCTGGATGCCCTCCCCGGCACACCAGCCAAGCAGCCAGCCGAGCTCCTCCTCGGTGTCCGTGGCGAACCTGTTGATGGCCACCACGGGAGTGACGCCGAACTTTTCGACGTTCCGGACATGGCGCCGAAGGTTGGCGATACCGGCAGCCAGTGCCTCGACATTGGGTTCCGTAAGGCGGTCCTTCGCCACGCCGCCCTGCATTTTGAGGGCCCGCACCGTGGCTACGACCACGACGGCGGCCGGTGCCACGTCCGCGACGCGTGCCTTGATGTCCATGAACTTCTCCGCGCCGAGATCGGCACCGAAGCCGGCCTCGGTCACCACGATGTCCGCGAGCCGGCGTGCCGTCTGGGTGGCGATGAGGGAGTTGCAGCCGTGGGCAATGTTGGCGAATGGCCCGCCGTGCACCAGGGCAGGAGTACCCGCGATGGTCTGCACCAGATTGGGCCGGATAGCGTCCTTGAGCAGCAGCGCCAGCGCACCCTGCACCCCCAGGTCTGCTACCGTGACGGGCGTCCGGTCGTACGTGTACCCGAAGGTGATCCGGCCCAGCCGCCCGCGCAGGTCCGCCACGTCCGTGGCAAGGCAGAACACCGCCATGACCTCCGAGGCCACCGTGATGTCGAACCCGTCCTGGCGCGGAATGCCCTGCCAAGGTCCGCCGAGGCCGATGACCACCTCCCGGAGGGCGCGGTCGTTCATGTCCAGGACCCGCTTGAACGTCATGCGGCGGGGGTCGATGTTCAGCTCATTGCCTTGGTAGATATGGTTGTCCACCAGGGCCATCAGGGCGTTGTTGGCGGACGTTATGGCGTGGAAATCGCCGGTAAAGTGCAGGTTGATCTCGTCCATGGGGACCACCTGCGAGTACCCGCCACCGGTTGCCCCGCCCTTCATGCCCAGCACCGGCCCCAGCGACGGCTCACGCAGGGCGACCATCACCTTGTGGCCGGCCTTCGCTAGCGAGTCAGCAAGCCCCACGGTGGTGGTGGACTTGCCCTCTCCGGCGGGGGTGGGGGACATCGCGGAAACCAGGACCACCTTCCCCGAGGGCGCCCCGGCGGTCAGCTTTGCCGGATCAATTTTTGCCTTGTAGCGGCCGAAAGGTTCCACAGCGGCGGCATCAATCCCGGCGGCGGCAGCAATATCAACGATGGGCCGCAGGGTAGCGGCGCGGGCGATGTGGAGGTCGCTCATGGGCTTATCAGACATCGTCGTCCTTCATGGTTGGGGAAATATCCGTGGGGTCCTCCACGGAAAACTCAGCCGGTGAGCGGCGGGCCGAGGCCGGCGGCGACCTTGTGCCGGGCGAAGAACTCGTCAACGGCGGCGTGGTAGCTTTCGAGCGTGATGACCGCCGTGCGCTGCCACCCCGAGTTCTGCGCGTGCAGGGACGCTGCCCGGCCCATGTCCTCCCTGGTGGCGGGATCGTCGTAGAGGGCTTCGAGCACATCGGCCCAGTCGGCGGCCTTGTGCCCGTCAACCAGCAGTCCGGTGCGGCCGTCAAAAACGGCGCGGGAAAGGCCGCCCACGCGGGTAGCCACCACGGGTGTTCCGCACGCCTGGGCCTCCAGTGCAACAAGTCCGAAGGATTCGCTGTAAGAGGGCATCACCACCACGTCAGCTGCCCGGAACCACGCCGCGAGCTCGCGCGGGGCGACGGGGGGATGATGAGTGACGACGTCGTCCATTCCTGCCGCGGTGACCAGCGACTTCAGGTTGAAGTCCTTGGCGCCGCTCAAAGCTCCGAGGATGGTCACCTTGAGATCAATGTCCGGCCGGCGCTCGCGGAGGAGCGCGGCAGCCTTCAGCAGGATTTGCGGGCCCTTGAGGCGCTGGATCCTGCCCGCGAACAGCAGATGGAAGGTGCTTGGGGCAATGCCCTTGGCCGCACGGGAGCGGCTGCGGAAGGCCGGGGTGAAAACAGAGAGGTCAACGCCCGGGGGTGCGACGTCGATGTGGTCGTAGTCGGCGCCGTAGTGCGATACCAGCTCCGCGGCCTCCGCGCTGGTGTTCGCGATCAGCCGGGTGGCGCCGTCCACAATCCGGTGCTCGCCTACTTCGCGCCGGCGCGGCTCGGGTTTTTCGCCGGACTGCAGCAGGAGGTTTTTGACCTTGGCCATGGTGTGCATCGTGTGTACCAGGGGCACGTTCCACAGTTCGGACAGCTCCAGTCCTGCCACGCCTGACACCCAGTAGTGGGAATGGATGAGGTCGTAGCGCCCGTGCGGCTGGCTCCCGCGGATCCGCTCGATCTCGGCAACCATGCTGTGCAGCAGCTCCGGCAGTTCCTCCTTGGGCACCTTCCGCGGCGGTCCCGCAAAAACGTTGTGGACGCACACTCCGGGGTCCGGGTGCTCGACGGCGGGCAGGCCGGCGTCCGTGGAACGGGTGAAGATCTCCACTTCAACCCCGTTTTCGGCTAGGGCAGCGGCCAGACCGCGGATGTAGACGTTCATGCCGCCTGCGTCACCGGAGCCGGGTTGTTCCATCGGTGACGTGTGCAGGGACAGGAAAGCCACACGCTTGATCAGGGACATGGCTCTCCTCTCGGCCTAGCGGATGCAGGTGCCTGCCGCGCGACTGCATCCGGTAAAACATTACTCCTCGCACCCCCGCTACTCACGGTGCCAACGGCGTGCCAGGGCGGGGAACGCAGCCTCATAACCGGCCAGCAGCCGGCCAGCGAGCTTCGCAGAGTCCACCAGCGGGTGTGCGGCGAAGGCTTCGAGCGCGGCGTCGCGGTCGCCATGGGACGCGGCCCGGACCGTCAGGCGTTCCACCCGCTTGAGGCGCTGCATCAGCTCCAGCTGCGGAGCTGCAGGCCGGGCCTGCCGTATCGGCACGGCTCCGCCGAACGTCACCGTGCAGGGAACCTCGACGACGGCGTCCGCCGGCAGCCCGGGAATGGCCGGCTCAGCGGCACCCTCCCCGGTAACGTCCGCGTTGCGCGTGTTGAGGATAAGCTGCGTGCTCCCCGTCCCGCCGGCGAGGGCCTTCATGACCGACAGCGCCACCTGTTCGTAGCCGCCGCCCGCAAGATCCCCGGCGTCGCGTCCCTGGCCGCCGCTGCGGGCCTCGGCAAGGTAGCCCTCCTCACGGGACAGCCGGGCGGCGTCCCACAACCCGAATGCCGCGTCCCCGGCCGCAGCAAGCCTGGGGTACAGCTCTGCCTGCTGGCTGTGGATGGACTCGCCGCGCGTCGCCACCATGGCCTGCATCGCGGAGACGGCGCGGGCTGTTTCGTAGTAATAGAACAGGTATTCGTTGGGCAGTAGCCCCAGTTCCTGCAGGAAGGGCTGCGGAAACAGCCTGCCCTCCTCGAAGCCCGCCAGCGCGCCGGCGTCCGCCAACAGCTCTGGAAGGAGGTCGCGGCCGCCGGACTCCAGCCGGTACAGCCAGCCGAGGTGGTTGAGCCCGTAGTAGCCCACGCCGTCGAGCCTTCCCGCGGGCAGCGGCGCGCCCGCCGCCCGGGCAGCGCGGTGGACCAGGGCGCTGGCTGAGTCGCAGATGCCGATTACCATGGGGCCCATAACGGGCAGCAGCGCCTCGGTGACCATACCGGCAGGGTTCGTGAAGTTGACCAGCCATGCGTCGGGGGAATGCGCCCGCATGGACTCGGCGAGTTCCAGCATGGCGGGGATGGAGCGCAGCGCGTAGGAGATGCCCCCGGCGCCGGTGGTTTCCTGGCCGAGCAGCCCCAGTTCCTGGGCAACCCGCTCGTCGGCAATGCGTCCGACCGTCCCGCCCGGTCGGATGGCTGCGAACACCACGTCGGTGCCGGCGAGTGCTTCCGGGAGCGAGGTGGTGGCCGTGATTTTCGGGGGAGGCCCGACGGCGGCAGTACGGTCCGGCGCGGAGTGCGCCGCCGGCATGAGCCTGGCTGCAGTCGCTGCTTCCAAGGAACGGAGCACCGCGGTGACGGCAGCGAGGCGGGCGGGATCGACGTCGAAAAGCACCAGTTCCCGGACCAGGCCGGCATAGGGGCCGGAACACAGCGCCCGGTACACCAGGGGAACCCGGAATCCGCCGCCGCCTGCAATCATGAGCCGCATGGCAAGGAGTCTATGCCCAATCAGCTGGGGCCTCCCGTTTTCCGTGCCACTCATGGCCGGGGCCGGAAGCGGGTGACGTGCCCGGCCCCCAGATTTCGGGGTTTCACCAGCTGGGCACACGGCGTAGTGTGCCGAACATGGATGCGATTCCCGCGCGCCGGTTCGATCCGCTCTCCTCCGTCCGAACGCCGTCGGCCGGAGGCTTCGACCTGCTCCTCGCCGGAACGGTCTTCCAGGACATCATTTTCACCGGGCTGCCGCACGCGCCCGAGCCCGGCACTGAGATTTGGAGCGAAGGCATGGGGAGCTGTCCCGGGGGAGTGGCCAACCAGGCCATCGCTGCGGCCCGGCTGGGACTGCGGACAGGACTCGCCGCAGCCTTCGGAGATGACGGGTACGGAGACTACAACTGGAAGATCCTTGCCGGGCAGGAGCATGTTGACCTCTCCCTGTCCCGGCGCGTAGCCGGCTGGCATTCCCCCGTGACGGTGTCCCTCAGCGTGGACCACGATCGTTCCATGGTCACCCACGGCCACGCCGCGCCCGTGACGTCCTCGGAACTTGTGGGCGACCCTCCGCCGGCGTTGGCAGCGGTGGCAGACCTTGGCCACGAACTCGAGCCGTGGGTGCTTGCCGCCCACTCCGAGGGCGTGAAGCTCTTCGGCGATGTGGGCTGGGACCCCAGCGGCGAGTGGGCCCAGGCCCGGCTGGAGAATCTGCAGTACTTTTACGCTTTCATGCCCAACCAGCGCGAGGCCATGGCCTTCACGGGCAAGGAAAACCCCTGGGCCGCGCTGTATTCCCTGGCAGACCGCGTGCCCGTGGCGGTGGTGACGCTCGGCCAGCAGGGGGCCATGGCCGTCGACTCGGAAACCGGCGAGGAGGAATGGGTGCCCTCACTTCCGGTCACCGCCTATGACCCCACCGGGGCGGGGGACTGCTTTGGTGCCGCTTTCGTCGTCGGATGCCTGGCCGGATGGCCTCTGGGGGACCGGCTGCGCTTCGCCAACCTGTGCGCCGCGCTCGCCGTGCAGGAAGTTGGAGGCTCCCTGGCGGCGCCGGGATGGGGAGACATCGCCGACTGGTGGAAGCGGGCAAATGCCAGGCCGGAGCGGCGGGGCAGCCAGTGGCTGCGGCGCTACGCCTTCCTCGCCGACATCGTCCGGGATGTTCCGCCGGAAGCCATGCGGCGGGCGGCTGCCACGATCGCCCATCTGTCCGACGCCTGAACACGATTGGGTCGGGGCAATTATTCGGTGGGAAGCGCCAGCACTAGAATCAGTAGAGTGACTTATCCAGCAGCAACAGGCGACCTCCCTCCGGTAGCAGGTCCGGTGCCGCACCTCTCCCAGGAACGCTCCGCCATCATCGACCTTGAGGCCATCCGCCACAACGTCCGGAGGCTGGCGGACGCCGCCTCGCCGGCGAAGGTCATGGCAGTAGTTAAAGCCGACGCCTACGGCCATGGCGCCGTGCCGGTGGCCCGCGCAGCCTTGGAGGCCGGCGCCAAGTGGCTCGGAGTCGCCCATATTTCCGAGGCCCTGGCTCTCCGCGCCGCCGGAATCGACGCGCCCCTGCTGGCCTGGCTGCACACCCCGGACAGCAACTTCGGCGCGGCGGTGGCCGCCGGCGTCGATATCGGATGCTCCGGCTGGGAACTCGCGTCGATCGTCGCCGCCGCCCGGGAACAGGAGCGTCCCGCCCGCGTCCACCTGAAGGTGGATACCGGTCTTGGCCGGAACGGCGCGACAATGGAGACCTGGGACCGGCTCGTGGGCGAGGCCATGGAATACCAGGACCAGGGCCTGCTGCGCGTGGTGGGCATCTTCTCCCACCTCGCGGTGGCGGATGAGCCCGAACGGCCCGAAACCGACGAGCAGCTGGCCGCGTTCCGCGCGGTCCTCGCCATTGCGGAGGACGCCGGGGTTGACCCCGAGGTCCGCCACCTGGCGAACACCCCGGCCGCCCTGTCCCGGCCCGACACCCACTTCGACCTCGTCCGGGTTGGCCTCGGCATCTACGGGCTCTCGCCGTTCGAGGGCCAGACATCCGCCGAACTCGGTCTCCGCCCGGCCATGACCCTGCGTACCCTCGTATCCCACTGCAAGGATGTTCCCGCCGGCCAGGGAGTTTCCTACGGCTTTAACTACCACACCTCGGGCGCGAGCACCCTGGGACTCATCCCGCTCGGTTATGCCGATGGCATCCCGCGCGTCGCAACGGGCGGACCCGTGCTGGTGGAGGGCGTGACCTACCCGGTGGTCGGCAGAATCGCCATGGACCAGATGGTCATCGACCTCGGACCGCGGCACGTTACCGCGGGCGGGCACAGCGTCCTGGGTGCCGAGGCAGTGCTCTTTGGCAACGGCGAAGGCGGTGGCCCTACCGCCGATGACTGGGCGCGCGCCGCCGGAACCATCAACTACGAAATCGTCACCCGGATCAGCCCCCGGGTGCCGCGCACGTTCATCAATGAAACACCTATCAGTGAAACGGAGGTGCCGTGAGCGAGCCGGCACTCCTTGACGCGCCCCGCTGGGTGATCACCCTGAAGGTCACGACGGCGGAACAGACCCACGCGCTCGGCGCGGCGCTCGCCGGGGTGCTGCGGGCAGGCGACCTGCTGGTCCTCATCGGTGAACTGGGCGCCGGCAAGACGACATTCACGCAGGGCCTCGGGGAAGGGATGGGCGTGCGCGAGGGCATCATCTCACCCACGTTCGTGCTGGTCAGGATCCATCCCAACCTTCCGGACGGCCCCAACCCCGGCGGCCCCGACCTGGTCCACGTGGACGCCTACAGGCTGGGATCGGCGTCGGAAATCGACGACATCGACCTTGAGAACACTATGGATTCGTCCGTCACCGTGGTGGAGTGGGGACGCGGCCGCGTGGAGCACCTGAGCGACAGCCGGCTCGAGGTCGAACTGCACCGCTCCCTGGGCAGCAAGTCTTTGGCTGCCAGCTCATCAGGCGTCCTGGACTTCGATGCGGAGGACGATGAGGAGCCCCGCACAATCCTTATCCGTGGCTTCGGACCGCGCTGGACGGATCAGCCGGTTCTGGATCCGGCCGTGGAAGGAACCTCCTGATGCTCATCCTTGCGATTGATACATCTGCCGTGGCCAGTGCCGCGCTCGTGTCCGATGATGCCCTTGAAGGCGTGGTGGGCAGTTTTTCCACTGAGGACACCCGCAGCCATGCCGAGGTGCTCGCCCCGGGGATAGAAAACCTGCTTGCCGAGGCTGGCGTGACGGGGCCGGACCTGGACGCGATCGTCGTCGGCGTCGGCCCGGGCCCGTTCACTGGACTCCGCTCAGGCATTGCCACAGCCCGCACCCTTGCCTTCGCCTGGAACAAGCCGTTGCACGGCCTCATGAGTCTCGATGCCGTGGCGCTGGAGGTGGCTGAGGCCACCCACGCTCCCGAGGAGTTCCTCGTTGCCACCGATGCCCGCCGCAAAGAGGTCTACTGGGCGCGGTACACCCTGCAGGAGGGCCAGCTCCCGAAACTCGTGGACGGGCCGCATGTGGGCTTCGCCGCAGACCTTCCCGACCTGCCCGCCTATGGCGCCGGCGCCGGGCTGTATGCCGATGTGCTGCGCGCGGATCCGGACTTCAGCGCCGAGCAGCCGGATGCGCTCTACCTGGGGCAGTTCGCGCTGGCGCGGCTGGCCGCCGGCGAGGAGCTTCCCGTCTCCACCCCTCTGTACCTGCGCGAATCGGACGCCCAGGTGCCCGGGCCCCGGAAGCGCGCCCTGTGAGCAGCCAGCCAGGACAGGGGCCGCTCGCGGCCGCCGGCATCAGGGTGCGGGACATGGTTCCGGCCGACATTCCCGCTGTGCATCAGCTGGAGGAGCGGCTCTTCCCGGTGGATGCCTGGCCGTTGCAGATGTTCGTGGATGAGCTGTCCCAGCCCGAAACCCGCCGCTATCTGATCGCCGAAGCACCGGACGGCATCATCGGCTACGCCGGCCTGATGTGCATCGAGCCGATCGCCGATGTGCAGACCATCGCCGTCGTTCCGGAATACGAGGGCAGAGGGATCGGTTCGGCACTTCTCAGGGAACTGATCAGCGAGGGCCGGCGGCGCGGTGCGGCAGACCTCCTGCTTGAGGTCCGGGCAGACAACCCCCGGGCCCAGCAGCTGTACCGGCGGTTCGGGTTTGAACAGATCCACGTCCGGCGGAAGTACTACCGCGACGGCGTCGATGCCCTGATCATGCGGCTCGAACTCGCCAACGTCCTCGCACTCCACCAGGAGATCGTGCACGAGGACGCCCAGGATGACGGCTCCGATGGCAGGAATGCCGGCGGCAGGACCGGCCAGACCACCCCCACGGAGGCAGACCAGCAATGAACCGTTCCCAGCCGCTCGTGCTCGGCATCGAATCCTCCTGCGACGAAACCGGCGTCGGGATTGTCCGGGGAACCGAACTACTGACAAACACCGTGTCGTCCTCCATGGATGAACACGTCCGATTCGGCGGCGTCATTCCGGAGATCGCCTCCCGCGCGCACCTCGATGCCTTCGTGCCGACTCTCCAGGCCGCCCTCGCCGAGGCGAAGGTGACGCTGGACGACGTCGATGCCATTGCCGTCACGTCCGGCCCCGGCCTGGCGGGAGCGCTGATGGTGGGGGTCTGCGCGGCCAAAGCCTTGGCCGTTGCCACCGGAAAACCGCTGTACGCCATCAACCATCTTGTGGCCCACGTGGGTGTCGGCCTGCTGGATGCAGGGCAGGGGACACTGCCCGCAGGACACGGGCCTGCAGGGAATGGTCTTCCCGGTAACCTCGGGGCCCTCCTCGTCTCCGGCGGCCACACGGAAATTCTCCGGATCCGCAGCATCACCGACGACGTGGAACTGCTCGGCTCCACCATCGACGACGCGGCAGGGGAGGCCTATGACAAAGTGGCCAGGATCCTCAACCTGGGCTACCCGGGCGGTCCCGCCATCGACCGGATTGCCCGGAGCGGGAACGCCAAGGCCATCCGCTTTCCGCGGGGCCTGACGCAGCCGAAGTACATGGGGACGGCGGAGGAACCGGGACGGCACCGCTACGACTGGTCCTTCAGCGGCCTGAAGACCGCCGTGGCCCGCTGCGTGGAACAGTTCGAGGCCAGAGGCGAAACCGTGCCGGTGGCCGACATCGCTGCGGCCTTCCAGGAGGCCGTGGTGGATGTCATCACCTCAAAGGCCGTGCTCGCCTGCCGCGAGCAGGGCATCAGCAGCCTCCTGCTCGGCGGCGGGGTAGCAGCTAACTCGCGTCTCCGCCAGCTGACCGAACAGCGCTGCTCGGCCGCCGGCATCGTGCTGCATGTACCGCCGCTGGACCTTTGCACGGACAACGGAGCGATGGTGGCGGCGCTCGGCGCGCAGCTGGTGATGGCGGGCATTTCGCCCAGCGGCGTCACGTTCGCACCCGACTCGTCCATGCCCGTCACAACGGTTTCGGCGCCGGCGGCAGCCCCGGCAGTCGCCGTTTAGCCCCAGCCAGCGCCCGGCAAAACGAAGCCGGCTAACGCGGCCGACTAGGGTTCCTGCCCGGGAAGGCCGGGCTTATGCCGTGGGGCCGTTGCGCATCTGCTTCACCAGATCCAGCACGACGGCCTGGAGGTTGCCTCCGTTTTCTGCCGACACGCGGCGCTGCCGCTCGTATCCGGCGCCGCGGCTGATGATCTTTTCAACGTCCGCCAGCTCGTCGGCGCAGCCCAGCTTCGCAGCAACGGGTTCCAGCCGGTTCAGGGTTTCCAGCAGATGGTCGGTGACGAGCTGCTCGTCGCCCTGTGCGTTCAGGATGATGATGGCTTCCATCCCGTACCGGGCCGCGCGCCACTTGTTTTCCTGGACGTGCCACGGGGGCATGGTGGGGATGGTGCCGCCGTTGTCCAGCGTGGTGGAGAATTCGTGGACCAGGCACTGGGTCAGCGCAGCTACGGCGCCCACTTCCTCCAGCGTGGCCAGGCCGTCGCAGATGCGCATTTCGATGGTGCCCAGGGCCGGTACCGGCCGGATGTCCCAGCGGATCTCGGAAATCGTGTCGATGACGCCGGTGGTGAACATGTCCTGGACGTAGGACTCGTACTCTTCCCAGGTGGCGAACTGGAACGGCAGCCCTGCGGTGGGCAGCTGCTGGAACATGAGGGAACGCTGGGAGGCGTAGCCGGTGTCCTCGCCGCCCCAGAACGGGCTGGACGCGGACAGCGACTGGAAGTGCGGAAAGTAATTGACCAGCCCGTCGAGCACCGGAAGCACCTTGTCCCGCCGGTCGAGACCCACGTGCACGTGGACGCCGTAAATCACCATCTGGCGTCCCCACCACTGGGTGCGGTCGATCAACTTGGCGTACCGTGCCTTGTCCGTGACGGGCTGGAGCTGCGGCGGGCTGAAGGGGTGGCTGCCGGCCGAGAACACCTCTACGCCCATGGGATCGGTGACTTCGCGGAGTGCGGCAAGGGACCGGTTGAGGTCCTCCTTGGCTTCGGCGGCTGTTTCGCAGATCCCGGTCACAAGCTCAACGGTGTTGAGCAGCAGTTCCTGCTTGATGTGCGGGTGTTCGTCGTCCTCGTTCAGCTCCGGGTGCTTTGCCGACACACCGCGCAGCACCTCGTTCGCCACGGAGGCGAGTTCACCGGTCTGCGCATCGACGAGCGCGAGCTCCCATTCCACACCAAGAGTTGATTGCCGGGATGAAGCGAAATCAATCTTCATGTGTTCCTCTCGCTAAACTGCTGTCCCGTCGCTGGCCGCTTCTGGCAGAACGACTGGCAGGGGAACGGTCATCCAAGTCTAGTGCAGGGGTAGCATCGGGATGATGGCTTGGCAACACAGAACGCGTGACAGTGACCACAGGAGCTTTCTCGGCGACCCCGGAAAAACCCCTGGGAAAACCCGCAGGAAAAACAAGCAATCACTGGCCGCGGCCGCGCTGTCGGTGGTGCTAGGCGTCAGCGCCTGCACACCGCCGGAACAACAAGCGGGGCCACCGGGAGCCACTTCGGCGGCCCCTGCGACGGCAGAGGGCTCCCCCGCCTCGTCGGCTCCACAAGGGAAGAAAACGACGACGGCGCCACGGCCTCCGGCGTCAACGCCTGCTAAGGGGGCAGCAGTGAAGGGCACGGCACCGCTGGGCTGGGGACCGCAGCAACGGGACCAGGACGCCGCGGCCGCCGCTGTGGCCAGAATGACACCCGGCCAGAAGGCCGGGCAGGTACTGCTTCCGTTTTTCTCCGGCCTCAATCACGAGGCGCAGGCCGCCACCATCGAACGTCTGCATCTGGCCGGCTCCATCATCATGGGCGATAACGTCCCCCGCAGCCCAGACGGGCTCGTGAACGTCCGGGCCATGACCGACGTGGCGCGCCGGCTCGGTGAGGCATCCCGCTCAGGCGGCCGCACGTGGCCCGGCATGATCGCCGTCGACCAGGAAGGAGGCCTGGTGTCCCGGCTGGGGGCCCCGCTCACGGCATGGCCTTCTCCCATGAGCTACGGGGCCGCCGGGAGCGTGCCCCTTGCAACCGAGGCCGGCAAGGGCCTGGCCGGGGAACTGGCCGCCCTGGGCTTCACCGTTGACTTCGCGCCCACGGCTGACCTGACCGTGGGGCCCGGCGACCCCACCATCGGCGCCCGGTCCATGTCCGCCGACCCGAAGGCAGCCGGCGACCTGAGCATCGGGTTCTCCCGCGGCATGCTGGCGGCCGGCGTGCTGTCCTCCGTCAAGCACTTCCCGGGCCACGGTTCCCTGACTGTGGACTCGCACCTGCACATGCCCGTCCAGCCGGCAACGGTTCCGCAGCTGAAGGCCAGGGACTGGAAACCCTTCCAGGCGGCCGTCGCGGCGGGAACGCCCATGATCATGATGGGGCACATCGCCGTCCCTGCACTGGAGCCGGATGTGCCGGCGTCCCTCTCCAAAGCCAGCTATGCGGCGCTTCGGAACATGGGGTTCAAGGGTGTCGCGGTGACCGACGCCCTGAACATGAAAGCGGTGAGCGCCCGGTATCCGGGCGGTTCAGCGGCGCCGGCAGCGCTGGCCGCGGGCGCGGACCTCCTGCTGATGCCGACTGACGTCTACGCCGCCCATGCAGCCATCGTCGACGCCGTTACTTCCGGCAGGCTCCCGGCCTCGCGCCTCGACGAAGCCGCGCGCCGGGTAGTGACCATGATGCTGTGGCGGGCACGGACAGCTCCCCGGAACCATGGCGCCGCTGCCGGTAGCACCGCAGGGACGTCAGCGAAAGTGTCCGCCCGCGCCGTAACGGTAGTCTCCGGGCCATGCCGGGGCCCGCTGGTGCCCGGCGCTGTCCGGCTGGCAGGAGGCACCGCCGCGGACCAGGCGCTTTTCGCCGCTGCAGCGCGGGAGGCAGGAATTACCTTGGGGACCGGCCCCCTGGTGACCTTGATCGGTTACCGCGGTGCCCCGGCGGGCGGAGACATTGCCGTGGCTCTCGATGCACCCTGGCCGCTGGCAGGATCAGCCGCCCCCACCAAGGTGGCGCTCTACGGACGGACGCCGGGCGCCTTCAAGGCGCTGCTGGCGGTGCTGGCAGGCAAGGCTACGGCTCCCGGAAAGCTGCCGGCCGCCGTCGGGCCCTACCGGCAGGGCAGCGGCTGCCGTTGAACACTTTGCCTGTTCAACGGCTGGCCGCCTTGTCCGTTCAATGCCGCCTTGCCCGTTTAATGGAGGGGTGCCGATTCTGAATAAAGACATGACCCTGTGCATCTCGCTCTCGGCCCGGCCGAGCAACAACGGGACCCGCTTCCACAACTATCTGTATGACCAGCTCGGGCTGAACTGGATCTACAAGGCCTTCGCCCCCACAGACCTCGCCTTGGCGATCGCCGGCGTCCGCGGCCTCGGAATCCGGGGCTGCGCCGTCTCCATGCCATACAAGGAAGACGTGATTGCCCTGGTTGACGCCATGGACCCGTCCGCGAAGGCCATCGATTCAGTGAACACCATCGTCAATGACGCTGGCCGGCTTACGGCCTACAACACCGATTACACGGCGATCGAGCAGCTGCTGGAACGCAACGCGGTGCGCGCGGACTCCTCGGTACTGCTGCGCGGGGCGGGCGGCATGGCCAAGGCCACCGCTGCAGCCCTGCGGGATGCCGGCTTCCGCCATGTCACCATCGTCGCCCGGAATGAAGCCACAGGCCGGGCGCTGGCTGGCCTCTACGGCTTCACATGGTGTGGTGAGCTGGGCGGGGCCACGGCCGACATGATCATCAACGTCACGCCCATCGGCATGGCAGGCGGCCCTGAGGCAGATTCCCTGTCCTTTCCCGCTGCCGCGGTTGAGGCGGCCGAGGTGGTGTTCGACGTCGTGGCCCTGCCCCCCGAAACTCCGTTGATCAAAGCTGCCAGGGCTGCGGGCAAGAAGGTCATCACCGGTGCGGAGGTGGCCACCATCCAGGCGCTTGAGCAGTTTGTGCTGTACACCGGCGTCCGCCCCACGGACCAGCAGGTGCGCGACGCCGAAGCCTTCGTCCGGGCGCAGTAGGTCCGGGCCCAGTAGGTCGGGGCCCAGTACTGTCCGGGCAGAAGGCTAGACCGGCTCCACCGAGACCGCCACCCGCTCTTCGCCGATTCTGGTGAGGACCAGGGTGGCGGTCTTTTTGCCCGCCTTCTTTGCGGCCGCTTTTCCGCCCGGCAGCAGCTGCTTCCTGAGCTCCTCGGGAGTGACGGCGGTGCCTCGTTTCTTGATGTCCAGGACTCCGATGCCGTTGTCCTTCACCCAGGTCTTGAGTGACTTCACGCTGTAGGGCATGACCTTTAGGACCCGGTACGCCCGGGCGTACGGCGTATCCACGGCCTGCGGGGCGCAGATGTAGGCGATGTGCTCGTCCAGGAGGTGTCCGCCAAGCTGCAGGGCCAGGTCGGCCACGAGTCCGGCACGGATTACCGCCCCGTCCGGCTCGTAGAGAAAGCCCTCAACCGGTCCCACCGGGGCTGCCGGTCCGCCGTCGAAATCCTCCCCGCTGGTGAGTTCCGCCGCACCTGCCGGGCCGAGCAGGAGCGCCGCGCGCCGGATTCCCGGCCGGGCCACCGCGTTGAACCAGAGGGTCACTTCTGTAACATCGCCGCCCACGGAGACCCACTGGGCCTCGCAGCCCGCCGGAATGGCTTCGTGCGGCATGCCTGGGCCCATCTTGACGCCGACGGGCCGGCCCGCCGCGGCGAGGGATTCCACGAAGGACAGCGGCGGCGAAAACGCCTCCGGGTCCCAGATCCTCTTGGTCCCGGACGTGGACGTCGTCCTCCGCGCAGGATCCAGCCAAACCCCGTCCTCGTCACCCAGCGGAAGGGAGGTGGCGTCCGAATGCACCACCGTGGCCTGCGGAAACGGAATGAGGTTGATGGTGGCGCAGGCGGCTGTGGTTTCGTCCCTCTCCACGGCTGTCACCGCGACGTCCAGGGAAGCCAGTGCCATGGCATCAGCGCCCAGGCCGCATCCCAGGTCGGCCACGTGCCGGACGCCCGCCTCGGCGAAGCGCTGGGCGTGCCGGGCGGCCACGTTGAAACGGGTTGCCTGTTCCAGGCCCGCCTGGGTGAACAGCATCTGGCGGGCGAACTCGCCGAACTTGCCCTCGGCCTTGGTCCGCAACCGCGACTGTGTCAGCACGGCGGATACCAGCTCGGGGGAGTGGCCGGCCTTGCGGAGACGGGAAGCCAGCGCCATGGACTCGTCCTCGCGGTAGGGGCCAAGCGATGCCAGCAACTGCCACCCTTCCTCGGTCAAAAGCTGTGCGATCTGGTCCTGCGGTGCGTCAGACATGGGTTCAAGCCTAGTGGAGTGCAGGCCGCCGCTTCCCGATAGGGTGGTTTGAATGGACTTCAGCGCACCGCCCAGCCCAGACAAGCCCGCCGACAACCAGACCGGTCAGGTCCACCGTGCACATCCTGCCCGGTATGCCCGCCCCGTGCTGATCGTGGGGGCAGGCGGCGTCATCGTTTGCCTCGTCCTGCTGGGCATTATCTTCCTGCTGGACTCCTTCAACTCCACTGTCTATTCCGTGGGCGGCAAGAACATCAACGATGCGACCGATGAAGCCCGCCAGATCCGGGACCTGTACGTGGGCGCACGCATCGGAGCCGTGGTGTTCCTTGCTGCTTCGGCGCTCGCCGCAGCCGCTGCCGCCGTCGCGCTGGTCCGCTGGGGCAAGGACCTTTCAACCGGCGGGGACGACGGCGGTGAGGACGTCGGGTTCGATGCCCTCACCGGCCGCTGAGGGCCGCCAATCCGCCCGTTCCGTCTGTTACAGCAGATGAACTTCTGGCACTCGCCTTGACCGAGTGCTAACCCCTTACATAGAGTCATCATTAGCACTCTCCCTAGGAGGCTGCTAACACATGAAAAACTGCCAGCCTGGCTGCTGCCGGCACCGCGACGACGGTCTGCCGCCAAGGCGCGACAGTTTTACTGTCCATGAATTTTTGCTGACGAAAAGGAGAGGTCCGAGTGTCGGTCTCTATTAAGCCTCTTGAGGATCGTATTGTTGTCCGCCCGCTCGAAGCCGAGCAGACCACGGCTTCCGGCCTGGTTATCCCGGACTCCGCACAGGAGAAGCCGCAGGAAGGCGAAGTTGTAGCAGTAGGCCCCGGCCGCTTCGAGGACGGCAACCGCGTTCCGGTTGACGTAGCCATCGGCGACGTCGTCATCTACTCCAAGTACGGCGGAACCGAAGTCAAGACCGGCGGCGAAGAGTACCTCGTGCTGTCTGCCCGCGACGTTCTGGCGATCGTCGTAAAGTAACTCTTTGGATCCCCGTGCCGCCGGTGCCGCCCGACTTTTGTCTGGCTCACCAGCGGCACGGGGTTTCTGTCTTGAAAGGACAAAACCATGGCAAAGCAGCTTGCGTTCAACGACGCTGCCCGCCGGTCTCTTGAAGCCGGCATCGACAAGCTCGCCAACACGGTCAAGGTGACGCTTGGTCCCCGCGGCCGCAACGTCGTGCTGGACAAAAAGTGGGGTGCTCCCACCATCACCAACGACGGCGTGACCATCGCCCGTGAGGTTGAGCTCGACGACCCGTACGAGAACCTTGGCGCCCAGCTGGCCAAGGAAGTCGCCACTAAGACAAACGACGTCGCCGGCGACGGCACCACCACCGCCACCGTGCTGGCGCAGGCCCTGGTCAAGGAAGGCCTGCGCAACGTGGCCGCCGGCGCCGCTCCGGGCCAGATCAAGCGCGGCATCGAGGTTTCCGTCGAAGCCGTTGCCGCCCGCCTGCTCGAGAACGCACGCCCTGTTGAAGGCACCCAGGTTGCCAACGTGGCTGCCATCTCCGCTCAGAGCGAGGAAATCGGCGAGCTCCTGGCCGAAGCGTTCGGCAAGGTCGGCAAGGATGGTGTGATCACCATCGAGGAATCCTCCACCACGCAGACCGAGCTCGTCCTCACCGAGGGCATGCAGTTCGACAAGGGCTACCTGTCCCCGTACTTCGTCACGGACGCGGAGCGCCAGGAAGCTGTCCTCGAGGACGCCCTCATCCTGATCAACCAGGGCAAGATCTCCGCAATCCAGGAGTTCCTGCCGCTGCTGGAAAAGGCGCTGCAGAGCTCCAAGCCGCTGTTCATCATCGCCGAGGACATCGAAGGCGAGGCCCTGTCCACGCTGATCGTCAACCGCATCCGCGGCACCCTGAACGTCGTTGCCGTCAAGGCTCCCGGCTTCGGTGACCGCCGCAAGGCCATGCTGCAGGACATCGCCACCCTCACCGGTGCGCAGGTTGTCTCCCCGGAGCTCGGCCTGAGCCTGGACACCGTCGGCCTGGAGGTCCTGGGGACTGCACGGCGCATCACGGTCACCAAGGACAACACCACCATCGTTGACGGTGCCGGTTCGGAGGAGGATGTCGCTGCACGGGTTGCCCAGCTGCGTGCCGAGCTGACCCGCACCGACTCCGACTGGGACCGCGAAAAGCTGCAGGAGCGCCTGGCCAAGCTGGCTGGCGGCATCGGCGTGATCAAGGTCGGCGCTGCCACCGAGGTTGAGCTGAAGGAAAAGAAGCACCGCATCGAAGATGCCGTGTCCTCCACCCGCGCAGCCCTCGAAGAAGGCATCGTGGCCGGTGGCGGCTCCGCGCTGATCCACGCGCTGAAGGTACTCGACGAGGATCCGGCAGTGACGGCCCTTGAAGGTGACGCGGCAGCTGCCGTTGGAATTGTCCGTCGTGCACTGGTCCAGCCGCTGCGCTGGATCGCCCAGAACGCCGGCCACGACGGCTACGTCGTGACCGCCAAGGTTGCCGAGCTGGAAAACAACAACGGCTTCAACGCCAAGTCCGGCGAGTACGAGGACCTGATCGCGGCCGGCGTCATCGACCCGGTCAAGGTCACCCGCGCGGCCCTGCGCAACGCGGCTTCCATCGCTGCGCTGGTGCTCACCACCGAAACGCTCGTGGCTGAGAAGCCGGCCGAGGACAACGAGCACGCAGGCCACAGCCACTAGGCTGCTCACGCCTGAACGTTCGGGGGAGGCCCGGTCCAGCTGTTGCCGGGCCGGGCCTCCTTCGTCCCATCCGGCGTCCCTGACTCCGTCTGCTTCAGCTGAGAGTCCGGTCACATCCCGCGTGTCCAACTGGTCCGAAAAATCACGAAACGGTAACGTAGATGCTTTGTGCTGCCGTTTGAGGGATTGTCTGTGCCAGAAGCGATAACGAGGGAACCGGCAGGAACCCTGCCGCGCGGGGACGCACCAAAGGAAGCCAGCCGCGAGCCGCGGGCCGCAAGGCTGAAGGCAAAAGCCGGCTACCGGCCCGAAGTCCAGGGTCTGCGTGCCCTTGCTGTGCTCATGGTGGTCACCTACCACGTCTGGCTGGGACGCGTTTCCGGCGGCGTGGATATCTTCCTGCTCGTCTCCGCCTTCCTGCTGACCCTGTCCTTCGTCCGCAAAGTGGAGACCGGCACTCCGTTGCGTTTGGTCCGCCATTGGCTGCACCTGTTCAAGCGGCTCATCCCGGCTGCCGTCGTGGTGATCCTCGGTGTCCTGGCAGGCACCTGGCTGGTGATCCCCCAAAGCCGCTGGCCTGATGTCCTGAACGAGGCATGGGCGTCGCTGCTCTACCGGCAGAACTGGCTGCTCGCCGAAACCGCCGTCGACTACTACGCCCAGGACCATGCAGGGGCCAGCCCGCTGCAGCATTTCTGGTCCCTGTCCATCCAAGGGCAGGTGTTTATTCTCTGGCCGCTCATCTTCGCCGCGGCCGAACTGATCCGCCGATTCCTGCACAGCCGGTTCCTGCAAAGACGCCGGGACGTCAGCTACCGGCAGGTGCTGCTGGTGGCCTTTGGCGGTCTCTTCGTCGTGTCCCTGATCTTCTCGATCGAACAGACTTACACGAACCAGGCGTACGCCTATTTCGACACCCGCACCAGGCTCTGGGAGTTCGCGCTCGGATCGCTGCTGGCGCTGTCCCTTCCTTACGTCAAGCCCGGCAAGGTGCTCCGTGTCGTGCTGGGCTGGGCAGGGCTCGTGGCCATGATCTCCTGCGGCCTCGTCCTGACCGTGGACCGGTCTTTCCCCGGCTTCATCGCTTTGTGGCCCACACTGGCCGCCGCAGCCATCATTATCGCCGGCCAGAGCGGCAGCCGCTTCGGCGTGGACCGGATCTTGAGCTCAAGGCCCTTGGTGGCACTTGGAGACAACTCCTACGCCCTGTACCTCTGGCACTGGCCCATCCTGGTCCTGGCGCTTGCGGGCACGGGAATCGAACAGCCCAACCTGGTCCAGGGCCTCGCGATCGTGGCCGGCTCGGTGGTCCTGGCCGTGCTCACGACCCGCTTTGTGGAAAAACCGCTGCGCGAATGGCATTGGCCCCAACTGCGGGCCTGGCGGACCGCCGTCGTCATAGTTGCCTGCGGCGCCCTGCTGGCCGGTCCCGTCGCGGTATGGCAGACCAAGCTGACGGCGGATGAAGCGGCGGCGGCGGCGCAGCCCCGCGAGCTGACTCCCGGCGCTGCAGTGCTGGCTCCCGAAAATGCGGGCAAGCCGACGCCGGAGGCCACTGTGATCCCGGCGCCCGCCGCCATGAAGAACGAATGGGCCGACATCGACGGGCTGTGCACTGACGGGAACGTCCCCAGCGACCCGCTGCTCAGCGGTTGCCTGCAGAACACCAGGCCGGAGAAGGTCACGAAGCGGATTGTGGTGCTCGGCGATTCCCACGCCCAGCAGTACATGGCGGCCCTCGGGCCCATCGCGAAAGAGCACGGCTGGGAGGTGGTCACACTCCTGAAGGGCAACTGCAGGTTCGGCGCCGAGTCACCAGACCGCAACGCCGAGTGCAACGCCTTCAACAAGGCCAGCGCCGCGTACGTCATGGAACACAGGCCCGACGCCGTGTTCACCGTCGCGTCCCTGACGCACAAGGAAGCTCCCTTCGAAACCGAAGTGCCCGGCTACCTGGACGGCATCAAGCCGTTTACCGACGCCGGGATGGATGTCGTCGGCGTTCGCGACAACCCCCGCTTCACGATCAACATGCCCGAATGCGTACAGAAGTACGGTGCCGAAGCACCCGAATGCAACCCGCCGCTGGCCCAGTCCCTCGCGGCCTCGTCGCCGCTCGATGCGTACCAGGGCAAGGTGGACGGCCTGCATCTGATGGACATGAGCGACTTCATCTGCGCCGACGGGACCTGCCCGGCGGTGGTGGGCAACGTGTACGTCTACAAGGATGACAACCACCTCACCAAGACGTATGTGCAGTCCATGATCCCGATGTTCGAGAAGCGGCTGCTCACAGCGACCGGCTGGAAGTAATTGGCCCGCCCGTGCCGTTGCTCACAAAGCCGGTACGGAATATGGGGAACGCGCCAAAGGTTCTAGAATTTATTCATTACTTCTGCACAGGCCAGTCCCGTAATGACGGGCTGGTCATCAGTTGCAACCCCTACCCGTGAACCCGTAACCAAGGTAAGAGGCGCACTCATGACCCAGCCCGAACACGATCCCTTCGGCTTTATCGGCCTGACGTACGACGACGTCCTGCTGCTTCCCGGCCACACGGACGTCATCCCGTCCGACGCCGACACGTCCTCCAGGATCTCCAAGCGGATCACGGTTCAGACGCCGCTGCTGTCGGCCGCGATGGACACCGTCACCGAATCCCGCATGGCCATCGCCATGGCCCGCCAGGGCGGCCTCGGCGTCGTGCACCGCAACCTGGCCATTGACGACCAGGCGGACCAGGTGGACCGGGTCAAGCGCAGCGAGTCGGGCATGATCACGAACCCGCTGACTATCCGCCCCGAAGCCACCCTGCGGGAACTCGATGAGCTCTGCTCGCAGTACCGGGTATCCGGCCTTCCCGTAGTGGATGAGGAAAACCGCCTGCTCGGCATCGTCACTAACCGCGACACCCGCTTCGTGCCGGAGTCGGACTTCTCGATCCGCCTCGTCAGTGACGTCATGACGAAGATGCCGCTGGTGACGGGGCACGTCGGCATCAGCCGTGACGAAGCGTCGCACAAGCTGGCCACCAACAAGATCGAGAAGCTGCCGCTCGTGGACGAGCAGGGCCGCCTCAAGGGCCTGATCACCACCAAGGACTTTACCAAAGCGGAGCAGTACCCTCTGGCGACCAAGGACGACGAAGGCCGGCTCCGGGTGGGTGCCGCCATCGGTTTCTTCGGTGACGGCTGGGAACGTGCCATGAAGCTTATCGACGCCGGCGTGGACGCCCTTTTCGTGGATACCGCGAACGGCCACTCCCAGGGGGTGCTGGACATGATCCGCCGCCTGAAGTCCGATCCGGTGGCTGCCCACGTGGACATCATCGGCGGCCAGGCGGCCACCCGGGAAGGCGCCCAGGCGCTGATTGATGCCGGTGCTGACGGCATCAAGGTGGGCGTCGGCCCCGGCTCCATCTGCACCACGCGCGTGGTGGCCGGCGTGGGCGTGCCGCAAATCACCGCCATTTACGAGTCCGCGAAGGCGGCCATCCCGGCCGGCGTTCCGCTGATCGCCGACGGCGGCCTCCAGTACTCGGGCGACATCGGCAAGGCGCTGGTCGCCGGTGCTGACACCGTCATGCTCGGTTCCCTGCTCGCAGGCTGTGACGAGTCCCCGGGCGAGCTGATCTTCGTCAACGGCAAGCAGTTCAAGAGCTACCGCGGCATGGGTTCGCTGGGCGCCATGCAGTCGCGCGGGAAGAACACGTCCTACTCCAAGGACCGCTACTTCCAGGCCGACGTCTCGGGCGACGACAAGCTCATCCCCGAGGGCATCGAGGGTCGCGTGGCGTACCGCGGGCCGCTGGCATCAGTCGCCTATCAGCTGGTTGGCGGGCTGCGCCAGACCATGTTCTACACCGGTGCTCCGACCATTCCTGAGCTGAAGGCCCGCGGCAAGTTCGTCCGCATCACCCCTGCCGGCCTGAAGGAATCCCACCCGCACGACATCCAGATGACGGTGGAGGCACCGAACTACGGTTCCCGCTAACGCCGGTTGAGCGGCACACTGGCTGGGCTTGCCGAAACCGGATTTCCGGCAAGCCCAACCAAGCGGGCGGGGGCACCGGACTAGGCTGGGGCCATGTCCCAGCCACGCCATCCCGCCGAACTGAGCCCTCAAAGGGAACCTTCCCGGCGTCTGGCACTTCGGCCATACGCCGGGGCGGTAGCCCAGGTGCTTCGCGTCAGCTTCCGTGCCTCCCCGGGCGCTGTGATCATGAAAGTGCTCGGCTCGCTGATCTCAGCTGTGCTGCCGCTGGTCACCACTTTCTTCGCCGCGCTGACGACCACCGCGCTGGCCGCCGCCTATAGCGGTGACGCCGAGGCCGGACAGCTGGCCATCGTCTATGTGGTCATCACTGCCGCGCTCGGTCTTTTCTGGGGAGCCTTCAGCAGCGTCGACCGGTACATCCAGCAGCTGATGAGCTTTAAAGTGGGCGCCATCGTGGGGGACCAGATGTACGAGCGCTTCCTTGCCTTGGAATTCTGGCGGTACGACGACAAAGAGACCGTGGACCTGTACGACAGGGCCAAGAGATTCTCTGACTCCTATGCCAGGGTCCTGGACCGCATCGCGGCCATCTTCACCCAGCTTGTGTCGGTCATCCTGGCCGTCGGGGCGCTCCTGCTGGTCAGCTGGTGGATCTCGGTGATCGTCCTGATCGCCATCGTGCCGAGCGTCTACCTGCAGTTCAAGCTCTCCCGCGAACAGATTGCCCACTGGAACACCCAGGTGGACTCCCGGCGCCAGAGGAGGATGATCGAAACCAATCTCCTGCGTCCGCAGCACATCGCCGAGATGCGCCTGTACGGCATCGTGGGGTTCCTGATGGATTTCCGGTCCCGTCTCCGGGACGCGGACGAGCGCCGCCGTCTTGACTTCCAGCGGCGCTACATTCCCAAACAGTTGGCGGCGGACGCGCTGCAGTATGGGGCTGAAGTCATTTCGCTGATCTGGGTAGTGGGACAGATCATCGCGCGTGCCCAGCCGGTGGGCCAGTTCCTCTACGTGCAGCAGATTGTCAGCCGGGCGCTGTCCACGGCAAACAACCTGGTGTCTTCGCTCAGCTCAATCGACGAGGACCTGGCGAACCTGAAGGACTACGAGCTGTTCATGGCGTTGCCGGTGCACTCCAGCCACACCCCGCCGCTGCTGCAGGCGCCGAAGACAGTGGAATTGCGCAACGTCCGCTTTACCTACACCGGCAGCGACCTGGAAGTGATCCGGGGCATCTCGCTGACCATCCGCGAAGGACAGCACGTCGCCATCGTGGGGGAGAACGGCGCGGGGAAGTCCACTCTCATCCGCATCCTCGCGGGACTTTACCGGCCAGACTCGGGACAGGTGCTGCTCGACGGCGTCGATCTCGCCGCGGTGGACGTCACGTCCTGGCACCGGCACCTGGCGGTGCTGAGCCAGGAGTTCCTCAAATACGAGTTCGCCACCGCTGCGGAAAACATTTATTTCGGCGACGTCGATTCACCCCGCGACGACGGCCGGATCCGGCGCGCCGCCGCCGACGCGGAGGCGCTGGACTTCATCACCAAGCTGCCCAACGGACTCGACAACCATGTCAGCAACTGGATGGAGGATCCGCGGGGCAGGAAGGGCAGCGGCCTGTCCGGCGGCCAGTGGCAGCGGCTCGCCATGGCGAGGAACTTTTACCGGAACGCCGCATTCATGGTGATGGACGAGCCGACGTCCGCCATCGATGCCCTGGCTGAGCACCGTATCTTCACCAGGCTCTTTGCGGACCGCAGCAGTACCATCATCGCCATCAGCCACCGGCTTGCCACCATTGAGAAAGCGGACACCGTCTACATGCTCGAGGACGGCCGGATCGTTGAGCAGGGAACACACCGGGAACTCGTGGCACTCCGAGGCCGCTATTTCCGGATGTTCGAATCCCAACTCAGCGCCCCCACCAGCGCCTAGTCCCGAAGTCCAATGCGGCTCCCTGCCTCGCAAGCTCGGGCTGGGGCCCTCGCCGAATCGGTTCCCTTGCCAGGGAACCCTGCCGGTGTGGACTCGGAAGGGCGGGGGAATGTGACCCGTCCTCAGGCAGGAGCGCGGCTGGGATAACCTAGAGCAGTGACTTACGAGATTGAGATTGGCCGTGGTAAGCGTGGGCGTCGTGCCTACTCCCTGGATGACATTGCGATCGTCCCCAACCGTCGTACCCGTGACCCCAAGGACGTCTCAGTCTCGTGGCAGATCGATGCCTACCAGTTCGACATGCCCGTCATCGCGGCGCCGATGGACTCCGCCATGTCCCCGGCAACGGCCATCGCCCTCGGCAAGCTCGGCGGCCTCGGAGTTCTGGACCTTGAAGGTCTGTGGACCCGGTATGAGGATCCGCAGTCAGTGCTGGACGAAATCGGCTCGCTCGAAGACCAAACCAACAGCCCTGCCGTCACCCGCAGGATGCAGGAGCTCTACCGGGCCCCCATCCAGCCCGAACTGATCACCACGCGCCTAGCGGAGATCCGTGCCGCAGGCGTAACCGTGGCCGGGTCCCTGACGCCGCAGCGCACCCAGGAACACTACAAAACCGTGGTGGCCGCCGGCGTCGACATCTTCGTCATCCGCGGCACCACCGTCTCCGCCGAACACGTCTCCAAGGATCATGAACCGCTGAATCTCAAGCAGTTCATCTACGAACTCGACGTGCCCGTCATCGTAGGTGGCGCCGCCGGCTACACACCCGCACTGCACCTCATGCGCACCGGCGCTGCCGGCGTGCTGGTTGGATTTGGCGGCGGCGCCACCACCACAACCCGCCGGGCGCTGGGCATCCACTCGCCGATGGCCTCGGCCATCTCCGACGTCGCCGCCGCACGCCGCGACTACATGGATGAATCCGGCGGCCGCTACGTCCACGTCATCGCCGACGGCGGCATGGGCGCCTCGGGCGACATCGTGAAGGCGATCGCCATGGGCGCGGACGCCGTCATGCTCGGTTCCGCTCTGGCCCGCGCCGAGGAGGCGCCCGGCAAGGGCTGGCACTGGGGCCAGGAAGCACACCACCTTGAGTCGCCCCGCGGGGACAGGGTGAACGTTGGCACCGTGGGGCCCCTCGAAGAGGTCCTTTTCGGACCCGGCCACCACACCAACGGCACCTCCAACCTGATCGGTGCGCTGCGCCGCTCCATGGCCACCACCGGCTACTCGGACCTCAAGGAGTTCCAGCGGGTCGACGTCGTGGTGTCGCCGTACGGCGGGAACTGACTTTCCCCTGCTCCTCGCGCACCCTGCTCCTCGCGCACCCTGTTCCTCGCGCACCCTGCTCCTCGCGCACCCTGCTCCTCGCGCACCCTGCTCCTCGCGCACCCTGCCCATCGGCAGGGGTACGAAGTAGTCTGGTGAACTACGAGGTTCGACGAGGATGGAGGCGCATCATGACCAGTTTCGCCGGTGGATCTGCAGAGGCCCGGGGCGCCCTCGGGCCGGAAACAAGGGAGGCCTCCCTCGCGGCGCTCAAGGCCACCACGCAGCCCGGCAAGGAGCTCGACATCCTCATCGTCGGCGGCGGCATTGTCGGCTGCGGAGCAGCGCTCGACGCAGTCACCAGGGGACTGAGTGTCGGCATCGTCGAAGCCAACGACTGGGCGGCCGGCACCTCATCCCGGTCCTCCAAGCTCATCCACGGCGGTCTGCGTTACTTGGAAATGCTGGACTTCGGGCTCGTCAAGGAGGCACTGCAGGAACGCGGCCTCCTCCTGTCGGAACTCGCTCCGCACCTCGCCCGTCCGGTCCCGTTCCTGTATCCGCTCCATAAGCCGTTTTTTGAACGCCCGTACATCGGGGCCGGCATCGCCCTTTACGACATCATGTCCATTTCGGGCGGGCACAAGCGCGGTGTCCCGTTCCACAAGCACCTGACCCGCCGGGGGACACTGCGGGCAGCTCCTAGCCTGAAGGACGATGCCTTCGTCGGATCAATCCGGTACTACGACGGGCAGGTGGACGATGCCAAGTACGTGGCCAACCTCGTCCGCACCGCCGCTCATTACGGGGCCCACGCCGTCAACCAGACGGCTGTGGTTGACTTCCTCCGCGAAGGCGAACGCGTGGTGGGGGCGAAGGTGGTCAACCACGAGGACGGTTCCACCTTCGATATCCGAGCCAAGCAGGTCATCAACGCAACCGGCGTCTGGACTGATGAGACGCAGGCCATGGTCACCGAGCGCGGGCAGCTTAAGGTCCGGGCGTCGAAGGGCATCCACCTGGTGGTGCCGCGCGACCGCTTCCAGTCCACTGTCGGCCTTATCCTTCGTACGGAAAAGTCTGTGCTGTTCGTCATCCCCTGGGGCCGGCACTGGATCATCGGCACCACCGACACGGACTGGCACCTGGACAAAGCCCACCCGGCCGCGTCCAGCAAGGACATCGACTACCTGCTGGAACACGTCAACGCCGTGCTTAAGCGCCCGCTCACCCGGGAAGACGTCGAGGGTGTGTACGCCGGGCTTCGGCCATTGCTGGCTGGCGAGAACGACTCCACAGCCAAACTGTCCCGCGAGCACGTGGTGGCCCACCCGGTGCCCGGGCTCGTGGTGGTGGCGGGCGGCAAATGGACCACCTACCGGGTCATGGCAAAGGACGCGGTGGACGAAGCCACCCGCAGCATGGACGAGCGCGTGCCGCCGAGCTGCACGGACACGATTCCTCTCCTGGGCGCCATCGGGTACAAGGCTGCCTGGAACCGCCGCAACAGGACGGCAGAGGAGACGGGCGTCCACGTGGCCCGCATCGAGCATCTGCTGAACCGCTACGGCTCCATGACGCCGGAAGTGCTGGCCCTTATAAAAGAGAACCCAGAGCTTGCGGAACCCCTGCCCGGAGCTGATGACTACCTGCAGGCTGAGGCCGTTTATGCTGCCAGCCACGAAGGCGCCAGGCACGTGCAGGATGTCCTGACGCGAAGAACCCGCATTTCCATCGAGTCTTGGGACCGGGGTGTGTCGGCCGCGCCGGTAGTCGCTAAGCTTATGGGAGAAATTCTCGGCTGGAGCGATGCGCAGCGGGAGAGCGAAATCAAGCACTATCTCGCGCGGGTGGAAGCCGAAAGACTCAGCCAGCAGCAGCCGGACGACGAGTCTGCCGACGCTGCCCGACTGGGCGCTGAGGACATTGTGCCGCTGCGCTGAGATCGCAACCTGCCGCGCAAGAGGCGCGAGCCTCACGAAGGGACACCACTTGGCGGAAGCACTGGACCGTTACGATGCGGAGCTCACCACACCGGAGATGGTGATTCTGGAGATGGACGCGGCAGACAGGCTGGATGCCTCTGCCCAGCTCGCCCGCAGGCTCTTCGACGCCGGGCGGATCTCCGATCTTGACGGTTTCCTGAAGCACGTCAACGCCCGCGAACACCAGCTGGCCACCGGCCTCCCGGGAGGCGTGGGCCTGCCCCACGCCCGCAGTGAATTCGTGTCGCGCACGTCCATCGCTGTGGGCATTACCAAGTACGGAAAATCCCTTGACTTCGGGGCCGCCGACGGACCGGCCACTGTGGTTCTGCTGATAGCCACGCCGGCTAGTTCCTTTTCAGACCACTTGGAAGTGCTGGCCACCCTGGCCCGCTCCCTGTCCAAGGAATCCTTCCGGGAATCCCTCCGCCGTGCCTACGACGCTGAAGTCATCGCCGAGCTCATCAACTCAAGCCTGGTCTTCTTCGACCACTAGAGGCTTTCGTGTCGACTCCGTCGCCACGCAGGGACCCGCTGCCCCACTCTAGGGCAGGCAAACTGCGCGAACGGACACTTGGGGCCCTCCGCGAGGGCCTCAAGTGTCCGTTCGCGCCATCTGCGTTTCGTTGTTCTACACAAAGACGAAGTACGGTTAAGGGGTGTGGAAAACAGCCCTCCAGCCCCGGTGGATCGCAGGCCTTATCTTTGCGATCGCCGTTTCGGGCGTCTTCGTGCTGCTGAGCCAATGGCAGTTCGGACGGTCCACACAGCCTGAGATGCCGGTCAGCCCGACCACGGAGGAAGTCAAGGAGTTGACGGGGCTGCTGCAGCCCGGCGAATTCTTCCGCGGCTCAGTGGCAGACCAGATGGTCACTGCCACCGGCAGCTACGATCCCGCCAAACAGGTATTCATTCCGGGCCGGCTCAACGCCGGGAAAATGGGCTACTGGGTGGTAAACGCCTTCGCCGTCGACGGCGCCCCGGCACTCAAGGGCGCAGCCGTATCCCCGCAAACCTGGATACCTGTGGCGCGCGGCTGGGTCGCCGATCCCGCCGAAGCCGGTGCCCCGCCGTCGGGCACTATCCGGCTCACCGGGCGGCTCCTGCCGTCCGAAGCGCCGGTCCCGGGCAAGGCCCCGGCCCCCGGACAGGCCACCGCCGTTTCCGTTGCAGAGCTCATCAACGTCTGGAACGTCAGCAGCTACCCGGCCTTCGTTTCCGCCACGTCCGAAATCTCCGGAGCGTCCGACGTCGGTGCTGCCGCCGCCGCTGGCGGCCTCGAGCCGCTCAACATCGGTGCCCAGCCGCCGCCGGCGAAGGTCAACTGGCTGAATCTGTTCTATTCGGTGGAATGGATTGTCTTCGCCGGTTTTGCCCTCTTCATCTGGTGGCGACTGGTCAAGGACGACTACCAGCGCAGCCTCGAGGAACACGAGGACAGCCACGGCATCCCCGGACCGGACGCCGGGGCTCACCAGGTGCAGCCGGCCCGGACCGAACACGACCAGAACCAACCAAAGGTACAGCCATGATTGAACCCAAGCCTGCCATCGAGCCGCAGCCCTCGAACTCCAAAGGCCCTGGCCAGAAGAAGCGGCGCTTCGGCGGCACGCAGGCCCAGATCCGCTCCGCCCTGAAGTTCTACAAGGTGATGGCCTACCTCACCGGTGCCATGCTGCTGCTGCTCTGCGCGGAACTGGTGGCACGCTACGGTTTCGGCCAGTACCTGTTCGCCGGGGGGACCAGCGCCGTCACCGGTCAGCCGTTCGGCTTCGGGTTTGCCGGCGCCGAACCCAAGGGCGTGTTGGGGGGCGTAAACCTGTCGGTCACAGTGCTGATTGTGCATGGCTGGATGTACGTGGTGTACCTCATGTCCAACTTCCGGCTGTGGGCACTGATGCGCTGGAACTTCCTGAAGCTGATCCTGCTTGCACTTGGCGGGGTGGTGCCGTTTCTCTCCTTCATCGTGGAGAAAAAGTTTCACGCCGAGGTGGAGGCCGAGCTGGCAGCCCATCCGGAAGCGGCCAGCCGGTACTAGCGCCGCTGCCGGCGTTTTATGCGTCACAGCAGGGCCCTTCAAGATGCATCCGGGCAACAGGGCCAAGTAGTCTAGAACAGTGACTACTCCCACTGCATCCCAGACTTCCCAGAAGCCGGTGCTGGTTGTTGACTACGGTGCCCAGTACGCGCAGCTGATTGCCCGCCGCGTCCGGGAAGCGAATGTGTATTCGGAAGTGGTTCCGCATACGTACACCACCGAGCAGCTCCTGGCCAAGAACCCCGCCGCCATCATCCTGTCCGGCGGACCCGCGAGCGTCTACGCGGACGGCGCCCCGAGCGTCGGAGCCGACCTCTTCGAGGCAGGCGTTCCGGTGTTCGGTATTTGCTACGGCTTCCAGGCGATGGCCAACGCCCTCGGCGGTAAGGTCGCCCAGACCGGCCTGCGCGAATACGGTTCCACCGAAGCCACCGCAGTGGGCGGCGCACGCTCCATCCTGTCCGGCGTACCGGAACAGCAGAATACCTGGATGAGCCACGGTGACTCCGTCCAGGAAGCGCCCGACGGCTTCGAGGTCCTGGCCACTACGGCAGGTGCACCGGTCGCCGCCTTCGCCAACGAGGAAAAGTGCCTGTACGGCGTGCAGTGGCACCCGGAGGTCAAGCACTCGGCCTACGGCCAGCAGGTCCTGAAGAACTTCCTCTTCAAGGGCGCCAAGCTGGAACCGAACTGGACTACCGGCAACATCCTCGAAGAGCAGGTCGAGCGGATCCGCCAGCAGATCGGCACCGACCGCGTTATCTGCGGCCTGTCCGGGGGCGTGGACTCCGCGGTAGCCGCCGCTCTTGTCCAGCGTGCCGTCGGCGACCAGCTGACCTGTGTTTTCGTGGACCACGGCCTGCTGCGCGAAGGCGAAGCCGAACAGGTAGAGCGGGACTTCGTGGCCGCCACGGGCGTCAATCTCTACGTGGCCAACGAGCAGGAGCGCTTCCAGGCCGCCCTTGCCGGGGTCAGCGACCCCGAGACCAAGCGCAAGATCATCGGCCGCGAGTTCATCCGCGCCTTCGAAGAGGCGGAACTAGCCATCATCGCCGAAGCGGCAGCCCACGGCGAGAAGATCAAATTCCTCGTGCAGGGCACTCTGTACCCCGACGTCGTCGAATCGGGCGGGGGTGAGGGTGCTGCGAACATCAAGAGCCACCACAACGTGGGCGGACTGCCGGAGGACCTGCAGTTCGAGTTGGTCGAGCCGCTGCGCGCCCTCTTCAAGGACGAGGTGCGTGCCGTTGGGGCCCAGCTCGGCCTGCCCCAGGAAATCGTGGGCCGCCAGCCGTTCCCCGGGCCCGGCCTGGGGATCCGGATCGTCGGCGAAGTCACCAAGGAACGCCTCGACCTGCTTCGCAAGGCCGACGCCATCGCCAGGGCAGAACTGACTGCAGCCGGCCTCGACAACGACGTGTGGCAGATGCCCGTGGTGCTGCTCGCTGACGTCCGCAGCGTCGGCGTCCAGGGCGACGGCCGTACCTACGGCCACCCGATCGTGCTGCGCCCGGTTTCCTCCGAGGACGCCATGACCGCCGACTGGTCCCGCCTGCCGTACGATCTGCTGGCGCGCATCTCAAACCGCATCACCAATGAGGTTGACGGCGTCAACCGGGTGGTCTTGGACGTCACAAGCAAACCCCCGGGAACCATTGAGTGGGAATAGCATCTACCGGCGGCCGGTCTCCTGAGGGAGGCCGGTCGCTTGGCATTAAGCTCCAGCGGGTGAAATGCACCGCAACTTGGCCCGTTCCAGTGTTGCGGTCTCTCACGCGCAGCCGTTTCCGGCTACGCTCGAATCTATGCCCGTATGGTCCATGGCGTCACGTGCAAGCGCAGAAAAGAAGGCAGTAGTGTCAGTTGGTCAGGCCGACCCCGACGGTTCGGAGGAGCTCCAAAAGTGGCTGTCCGGGCTTAAACCCGTCACAGGGGCGGACACGATGCTGCGCTTCACCAAGACCCCTGAGGGCTCCATTGACCTGACGCATGCCCACCCGTCGGGCCTGGCCCAGCTCATGGCAGGGCGGCGAACCAGGCTGTCCACCCTGATCCGGGACCAGCAGCAGTACGTCGTGGCCGCCCGTGCATCCCGGAACCTTCGCTCCAAGATATTCGAACTGGCCAACGACCGCGGCATTGAGGCCGGGTACCTGTCCTCCGGCACCGTTGTGTGGACGTCCGCTGTCGGAGGCAAGCCGCAGCGTGTTTCAGCGCCCGTCATGCTCACCGCGATCTCCCTGACGATCAGGCCCGGGGAAGACGATTACGAACTTCAGCTGACCGAGCAGGCGCGGATCAACCCTGCCCTCATCCGCCACCTGAAGACCATCCACGGCATCGTCTTCGATGTCAATGCCGTCACCCGGATGGCTTACAGCACGGCACGCTTTGATCCGCAGCCGGTCCTGGACCGGATTGGCACCCTCGTCAAGCCGATCCCCGGGGCCGAGGTGGAGCACAACCTGCTGGTTTCCACCTTTGCGGACCTCGCGGACAACCTGGATGACCCCTGGATTAACCAGCAGAACACCCTTGTAACCTCCCTGGCCCGTGCCGCCGCCGGCGAAGAGATCGACATTCCGGTGCTGCAGCCCGAACGCTTCCCTAGCGTGGACGAACGGAACCCGGCCGAGGAGCTGCTCCTGCTGGACGCGGACGCGGACCAGCAGTACGTCATCGACACTGTCCGGGCAGGGGACTCGCTACTGGTCAGCAGCCCTCCCGGCACCGGCCAGACGCAGACCGCCATTAATGCCATCGGCGCGCTGGTGGATGAGGGCAAAACGGTCCTTGTGGTGGGGGACCGGCGGGCAAGCCTCAATGAAGTTGCCACCCGCCTCGAAGCCCTCGGCCTGGAGTCTATTCTGTTCCAGCTCTCTGGCAGTGCCACGCCGCAGCAGCTCAAGGGGCAGCTGGTCCAGGCCATCGTCCGGAACGAAAAGACGGCTGAGCCGCGCCTGGGCAACCTGCACAAAACCCTGACCGAGCACCGCCACGCCCTGATGGACCATGTGGCGTCCCTGCACAACGTCCGTGAGCGGTGGGGCTGCTCTCCATACCAAGCAATGCAGTCACTGGCGGAACTGACCTCGATCCAACCTGCCCCTGCCACCACCGTACGGCTGAAGCGCAGCGTGCTGGACAACATTCGTGACCGCGAGGAGCTGGCGGGCAGGCTGAAGCGTGCGGCGGAGCTCGGCAGCTTCAGCAGCGCCTCCACCTCGAGCCCCTGGCATGGCGCACGACTGGTGACGCGCAAGGAGACGGAAGAGGCCCAGGAACTGGCGCGCTCGGTAGAGAAGAAACTCCCCGAGCTGCAACGCCGCATGAAAGGCGTCGCGGACCACGCCGAAATCCGGCTGGGGACGACTTTTGCCGAGTGGGGCGCCCAGCTCAGGCTGCTGGTGGCTGTCCGGGAAAGCCTGGACAAATTCACCCCGGACATTTTTGACCGTCCCGTGCACGACCTGATTTCCGCTACGGCTTCCTCGTCCTGGCGGCGTGAGCGCGGCATCGAGATGCCCTCCATGCAGCGGTCGCGCCTGCGCCGGGTGGCCAAGGAGTACGTCCGCCCGGGAGTACACATTTCGGACCTTCACACGTCACTGGTGCTCGTGCAGGAACAGCGTGCGCTGTGGTCGGACTACGCCACCACCCAGCGGCACCCTGCCGTACCGTCCGGCCTGGCAGAGATCAGTATCATGCACCGCGGGCTCACCCGCGAACTGAAGCTGCTGGGCGACGCGCTGCGGCACACGCCGGACGGCGGCGCGCTCGAAAACGCCCCCTATCCCGCACTGATGGAGCGGCTCGAGCGGCTCGTGGCCGACTCCGAGACGCTCAAGACGCTGCCTGAGCGCACGCTCCTCATTGAGAACATGCGCGAGCACGGCCTGGGCGAGCTGCTCGCAGACCTCTCGGCGCGGCAGGTCCCTGCCGAGTCTGTGGCCGCGGAACTCGAACTGGCCTGGTGGCAGTCCGCGCTCGAAGCAATGATCAGCGGCGATGACTACCTCGCCATGTCTGACGGCGATGCGCTGCGCCAGCTTGAAGCGGAATACCGGCTCGCAGACAACGCACACATCGCCAGCGGCGCGGGTCGCCTGCGCTGGCAGCTGGCCGAGCGCTGGCGGACCGGCATCGAAGAGCACCCGCGCCAGGCTGACCTCCTGCGGAGCCTGCTCAAGGACGGGCGGGTCACGCTTGCCGCATTGACGGCACAGGCGCCCGCGCTTGTCCCCATGCTGGTCCCCGTATGGTCCGTCAGCCCCTACCTCATGACGGGGCTCCTTCCGGCCGAGCAAAAGTTTGACGCCGTGGTGATCCTCGATGCCGAGGCGACCTCGCTCCAGGCTGTCCTGCCCGCCATGGCCCGGGCCAAACAGGTGATCGCTTTCGGCGACGACAAGATTGCCAGCCCCCGCACCTTCACCGTGGCGGTGGAGCGGCTGGCCGCCGGCGAACCGACACACCAGAGCGTGGAGAGCGCCTTCACCGCGCTTGGACGGGTCCTTCCGGCCCGGCGGCTGCACTCGGTGTACCGCGCTGTGGATGAGGACCTGGTGCTTCAGCTTAGCCAGAGCTTCTACGACGGCGGCCTCCGTCGCCTGCCCGAAGGCCAGTCAGCCACGGGGCTGGACCGTGCCCTGCTCGTTGAGTACCTGCCCGACGGGACCGGCTTGCCGAGCGCAGACCACGAAGGCGTTGAGTCCGTGGTGGCGGAGGTCAACCGGGTGGTGGAGCTGGTGTTCGAACACGCCCGGCTCCGCCCCCGCACATCCCTAGCCGTCGTCACAGCCAGCCTTCGGCATGCCGCACGAATCGGCGAGGCGATCAGGCAGCAGCTTCCCAGCTATCCGATGCTTTCCGGATTCTTCACGGCGGGCGAGGAATCGTTTCGCGTGGTGGACCTGGAGCGGGCGCAGGGCCTGGTCCGTGACCATGTCATTTTTTCGCCCGGCTATGGCCGCACCCCACACGGGCGGGCGCTCCACAGCTTCGGGCCGCTCTCTGCCGAAGGCGGCCGGGCCAAGTTCGCCCTGGCCATGACCCGGGCCCGGCAGTCCCTGCACGTGCTCACCTGCTTCAAGCCCGAGGACCTGGACAGGACCCGTCTGGCCCACGGTGCCGTGGACCTGTACGAGCTGCTGGACCGGGAAATCGCGGGTAACACCACCTTGGGGACCCCGGCTTCCCGGGCAGCGGCGAGCGAGCAGGCCCTCGGTGCTGATCCGCTGGTGGCGGACCTGGGGGACCGGCTCCGGGCACGCGGGGCTCGTGTCTGGCACCAGTACGACGGCGTCATCGACGTCGTGGCGGCGGCGGACCCCCTGAGCACGATGGGCCAGGACGAAGCCGAGATCCCCCGTCCGGTGGCCATCGAGTCCGACGGAACAGAGCAGTACCGCCGGATGACGGTCAGGGAACGCAGCCGGCTGCGGCCGCAGCTGCTGGAGCGCCTGGGGTGGCGGTACATGCCGCTGTGGACGATAGAGGTCTTCACCGATCCCTCGGCGTGCGCCGACCGCATCGGCGGCTACCTCGGGCTCGAGAAACCCGCACCCGCCGTCCGCGGAATGGGTTCGCCGAACTTCTTCGATGAGGACGTCACGGGCTTCGACGACGGGTCCTATGCATCCTTTCCTGACCAGGAACGTAGCTATGAGCCGGAGCCCGGCCACAACGTGGGCTGGCACGCTAAGGACCAAGCAGAACGTGTCGACGCGGACCAGGACGGGCAGTTCCCGGACGGGCAGTTCCCGGGAGAGCAGTTCCAGGGTAAGCAGATCGGTGCTGGGCAGGCTCAGGACCGATCCGACCTCGCAGAGGGTGGCCCCCGGGAGCTTACAGAGCCCGGCGACATCATGGATGATGGATATCCCGGTGGCAGCAGGGACCGGAGGGAGAACGCCGGATGAGCAAGAGCGAAGCGGAGCATGAACCGCCAACGAATGCGCAGCCTTCCCCGGAAGCCCCCGCTGCCGGGAAATCCGCAACTCAACAGGCAGCTAAGGCGCCCGTGACACCGGGCGGCGCGGTTCCAAAGAAAGCTGCAGAGGATGATCCACGGGCATGGGGAGACGCTGAACCCGAGGGTGACCGTGACGCCTGGCTCAGGGAGCAGAGGCCGCCTCACTGGGGCTGACGCCAGGGTGGGGCTCTGCCCGCCGGTATTTTCGTAGGTGGTCATCGGGGAGGCGGGCTCACCAGAACGAAGAAGAGTTTGCCCTGCGTTGAGGCTCCCGCTAAAGCGCTGGCCTGGGACGGGGTGGCGGCCACGACCATCAGGCCGTCGGAATCGCCGGCGGCGAGCCACTGCCCGCTTTGGCCTTCACGCTCTGAAGTCCAGAGAACCGGCACCGCCGCCGCCAGTACTTTGGAAGCCGATTTCTGTTCGTAGCCCACGCCGCTTGTCAGCACAACATCGACGAGCTGGCCGGGCGATACCAGCTGGATCGATGTGGGATCTGCCATCCGCAGCGGAACCGCGGCCGAACCCGGCGGCGCTCCCGTGAGCAGGCCGGGCCCGACGAGCTGGGCGTCTGTAAAAAGCTGCCCCTTCCTGA
This sequence comes from Arthrobacter sp. D1-17, assembly GCF_054130535.1. Taxonomy (NCBI): domain Bacteria; kingdom Bacillati; phylum Actinomycetota; class Actinomycetes; order Micrococcales; family Micrococcaceae; genus Arthrobacter; species Arthrobacter sp. D1-17. The sequence continues at coordinate 1,301,212 of NZ_CP096382.1, forward strand.
GCGGCGCAGCGAGCTGCTTGCCACTTACCTCCGCGGTTGCAGCAAAGGTTCCGCTGGAGAGAACGGAGGGCGGAACATTCACGGCAGAGACATCAGTGCCGCCCAAGGTATGCCCTGCAGGCAAATCCCGTGCCGCCACCATGGCCTGGACTGTGTGGGACGGTGCCGGAGTCAGCTGGTGGACCGTGATTCCGGCCGCCACACACAGGAGCAGCGCGACAGCGAGCCTGCGGTTGCGGTTCAGCCAGGCACCCAGACGTCCACGCCGAGGGCGTCCTCGCGGCGCGGGCAGCGGTATGTGCCGGCGGGAACGTGCGGCGGTCGCGGAGGGAAGCAATCTGATACCTGGCATGACGACACGCTATGAAACGTCCCGGCAGGCGGACAGATGAAGCCGGCCGTATGTGGAAACGGCCGGCACAGCCGAACGCTATGTGGAAACCAGGTTGTGGAGACCAGGCTGTGGAAACCAAGTCCCGGCCCCACGACGGGCAGACGGCTTTAGCTCGCGGCGGCCGCGGGTGCGGGAGAAGAAGCAGAGGCTGCAGGCGTTGCTGAGGAAGCAGCAGGCGCAGCCGAAGAAGCAGAGGGCGACCCTGAAACAGTGCTGCCCTTTGAGTCGCGCGAATCGGTCCGGTAGAAGCCTGAGCCCTTGAAGACCACACCGACGCTGTTGAACTTCTTGCGTAGGGTCCCCTGGCATTCGGGGCAGGACGTCAGAGTGCTGTCAGTGAACGACTGCACGATGTCGAAGGCATGGCTGCAATCTTTGCAGGCATAGGCATACGTGGGCACTGTAGATCCTCCTCTTGGACAAACGACAGGTCCCGTGCTGCCGGGTACCTTCCTTGGCCGGATCCCGAAGGAGATCCGTGCGGGAGGGGCTCTTTTAGCAGTCGCAGGGCCTGAGTGCCAATTCTCTCACCTCGCTGCGCAAGGGCATTAGGTCAGCCGGATTAGGCCTGACGGGGACAGAACCGCATCGACAGGCCGGTCGAAGCCCTCGGCGGGGATGCTGGAAGGCGGCAGGAGTTCGGCGTCGAAAATGACCGCGGTCCTGGGCACCTGCACGCCGTTGGACTCGGCCTTCGCCAGGAATTTGTCGTAGTACCCGCCGCCTTGGCCGATCCTGTTGCCGCTCATGTCGACAGCTGTGGCAGGCAGGAAGATTCCTGCCACAGTTCTCATCACGTCCAATCCCTGGCGCTCCCCGTCCGGCTCCTGGATGGGGGCGTAGCGGCTGCGGACAAACTTCACGGCCGGATCCCAGAAAACCCAGCCAAGAGTCCGGTCTGGTTCGCACACCGGCAGCAGCACCCTGTGGCCTGCGTTGTGAAGCGCCGAGATCAGCGGGAGAGTGGGTGGCTCAAAACCGACGCCGAGATAAGCCGTGAACGTTGACGGCCTGCCGCCGGTAATGGTCTGCGCCCATGACAACCCGTGCAGGGCTATTCCCGCCGCTGCAGCCGCAAGGGTCTCCGGCTGCATTCCCGCCCGGGCTATCCGGTGCTGCAAGCGGATTTCATCCTTCGACAGGGTCTCTCGTGACATGGCGCCTCGTCCTTCGCGTGCAATGCTGTCCGGCCAGCCGAGGACCGGAAGCATTAACCGTATGAATGTTCCCTCCGATAGATTAGTCCAGTGACTTCCACTAATCCTTCAGTCCGCAAGGCCGTCATCCCCGTAGCGGGACTCGGCACCAGGTTCCTGCCTGCCACCAAGGCCATGCCCAAGGAGATGCTGCCGGTGGTGGACAAACCGGCTATCCAGTATGTCGTTGAAGAAGCCGTTCAGGTCGGCCTGAGCGATGTCCTCATGATCACCGGCCGCAACAAGCGTGCGCTGGAGGATCACTTCGACAGGGTTCCCGCGCTAGAGGCAACGCTGGAGGCCAAGGGCGACACGGCCAAGCTGGAATCCATCCAGGCCGCCAGCAACCTGGGCGACATCCACTATGTCCGCCAGGGAGATCCCAAGGGGCTGGGCCACGCCGTGCTGCGGGCGCGCCAGCACGTGGGGCAGGAGCCTTTCGCAGTGCTGTTGGGCGATGACCTGATCGATGCCCGGGACGAGCTTCTCAGCGTCATGATTGAGGTGCAGGCGAAGACCGGCGGCTCTGTCGTGGCACTCATCGAGGTGGAGCCGTCCCAGATCAGCGCCTATGGCTGTGCGGACATTTCCGAAATTGACGGCGAAGGCTATGTCCGGATCAACAAACTCGTGGAGAAGCCCGACGTCGACGAGGCGCCTTCGAACCTGGCTGTCATCGGCCGCTACGTCCTCCACCCTGACGTATTCGATGTCCTGGAAAAGACCGAACCCGGACGCGGCGGCGAGATTCAGCTGACCGACGCGCTGCAGGAACTGGCTGGCCGGGACGGCGAAGGGGGAGGCGTGTACGGAGTAGTCTTCCGTGGCCGCCGCTACGACACCGGCGATAAGCTCAGCTACCTTAAGGCGTGCGTCCAGCTCGCGATCGACAGCGAGGACCTCGGACCCGGTCTGCGTGAGTGGCTTGGCGAAGTTGCCGCCGGACTGACCAAGTAACTTCCAATGAGGGTCAGCCACATCTGGCCGGTCACACTGGAATGCGGCGATATTGTTCTTCGCCCCATCCGGTACCGGGACCGCAGGGAATGGACCGAGGTCCGTTCGCGGAACAGCGAGTGGCTGGCCCCCTGGGAAGCTTCCAACCCGGCCCCTGGCGGGGGGCTGCCCGACTACCGGCAGATGGTCCGGTCGCTCAAGGCGCAAGCGGCTCAAGGCACGGCGCTGCCGTTCCTCATCACAGTGTGGACGCCCGGGCAGCGGGAGCCTGTCATCGTCGGACAACTGACGGTGTCCTCCATCGTATGGGGTTCTGCCATGATGGCGACGTTGGGCTACTGGGTGGACCAGGCGCGGGCCGGGCAGGGCATCGCTCCGACCGCGGTTGCCATGGCCACCGACCACTGTTTCCGGACGCTCGGGCTGCACCGCATGGAGATCAATATCCGACCCGAGAACAAGCCAAGCCTGCGTGTCGTGGAGAAGCTCGGCTTCCGTGACGAGGGATACCGCCCACGGTTTCTGCACATCAACGGGCAGTGGGCCGACCACCGGTCTTTTGCATTGACGTCGGAAGATGTTCCGGAGGGGCTGCTCAGCAGGTGGCTGCGCTCAAGGCCAGCCTGACACCCTGCCGCTTTTAAATCCAATGATTTGAGAGTCGGTGAGCGACACACCGAGACGAATGCCACAAGGGGTGCAGTATTACTCATACGGTTTTGTATGTGGACTTCCCTCTGAGCAGCTCAGTCATCCTTGTGGTCGCTGTTGCGCTGTGGATGGTCTGGGTTGCCCCTTACGTGCTCCGCAACGGCAGGCACCGCTTCCAGGTTGCCGGTGACCTGATGCTGGAGAGCGTTGACCACGAAACTGCAAACCAGCAAGCCGGCACGGTCCTTCACATGACCGTCCAGCAGGAGAATCGCATGGATACCAGGAAGAGCAGCGCATCCGCAGCGGGCTTCACGCCGGGCCAGCCCGGGGGCAAGTCCGCCACGAAGCCCAAAGGCGCTTTCCGCATCCGATATGGACGTGCCTCGATCGCCCTGGCCGGGCTCCTGTTCTTCGCCACTGCCTTGGTCACCGGCGTCCTGCTGCTGTTCGGTGTCGGTGCGGGCTTTGTTCCCCCGGTATCGTTTCTGGCGGGCTTGGCCGCCGTCGTTCTTCTCCGCTCGCTCGCCGTCCGGGACCGCCGCAGGAAGGTCAGTGCTGCCTTCTCGGCAGCGATGGGAGCACCCGCTGAACGGGAAAACCGTACGCCGGTTGCCGACGCGCATCCGGAAGCGGGAGATGCCACTGAACGTCCCGAAAGCACTTTGTTCGACGCCGAGGCAGTCGAGTCCCGGCCAAAGCCCCTGACCGCCGTCGAGCTGCGCGAAGCTGCCTTGGCTGTAGCGATCGCTGCCGGGGACAACAGCGGCTTGGCCGCTGCAGCCCAGCCGGCTGCCAGCCGCCCCGCCGAAGAAGCCCCCAGCTGGGAGCCTGTCCAGGTTCCCAAACCCACCTATGTCGAGGCAGCCAAAGCGGAACGCCCCGCCCCGGAGCCTCTTGACCTGCCCGAGGCGCCGAAGTCGTCGGGGAAGCCTTCGCTCAAGCAGGGTACGGCAGCTGCACCCGCCGTTGCAGCTCCGACTGCCGGGCCAGCGGGCCAGCAAAGCAAAGCGCAAAGCGCATTGAGCAACCTGGATGACGTCCTGCAGCGCCGCCGCGCGTAGCCCATACTTTCGGGGGGGACGTCACCACCGATGACGGGTTTCCGGAGGCGCTGGCGGGGGTCGACGTCGTCATTGACTGCCTGGAAGGGCAGAGCGGTAAAGCGATGAGGCAGTCTGCTGCCGGCGGCGCGCTCCTGATATCGGCAGCGCTGGAAGCCGGGGTCGCCAAGGCAGTACTTCTCTCTATCGTGAACTGTGACCAGACGGGCTATGGTTTTTACCCGTCGAAGGCGGACAAGGAACGGGTCTATGCCAGGGCGGCGCTGGAAACCGCCACGGTGCGTGCCACGCAGTTCCACAGCCTAGTGGCCCGGCTGTTCTCCGCCGGCTCCAAGGTGCGCCTCATCCCAGTGATCCGGGACGCACAGCTCCAGTCCATTTCGCCGGCGACGTGGCCGCCGCCCTGCTCGAGGAGGCGCTCGCTCCGGTATTAGGACAGCAGCACAAGCTGAGGACGATTGGCGGGCCGGAGGTCCAGGACATGACGTCCATGGCCCGGACCTGGAAGCGGGTCACCGGCGGCAAGGGCCTTGTTGCACCGCTGCCGCTGCCGGGCCCGATGGGCACGTTCCTGCGCGAAGGCCGGAACCTCGTGCCCGGTCAGGCCTATGGCCGGGAGACATTTGAGGCCTGGTTGGCAAAGAGGCGGGAAAATTTGTAGCCTAGGGAAACCGGCGTTGTGGTTCTCTGGACAGTGGTTGTGGTTCTGAGGATGGAGTCAGCGTCCAAGGGGTTATAGCTCAGTTGGTAGAGCGCTTCGTTCGCATCGAAGAGGTCAGGGGTTCGAATCCCCTTAGCTCCACAGATTCCGCGCTTTTTGCGGGCGGCAGCCTTGAGAATAAACACTTTGGTAACACTTTGCCGCATCGCCATGTGGACCAGGTGTGGCGGCGGAAGTTCGGGAAGCAGCCGCCGAAGCCTGACACCGTCCAAACCAAAGTCCGCGTCGTTCGCCAGCTGCTCAGCGAGGGCACAGAGGTCAAGGCTGCGGCGGAGGCTGTCGGCTGGTCGCGCGCCACCCTGTACCGCTACCTGAAGGAGTTCGGCCCGGAAAAGGTGCCCGAATCGGCGGTCGAAACGCGCAAGCCACGCAGCAAGTCCATCTACGCGCCCAGCCGCCACCGCACTCCGGGGTCCTGATTCTCCAAAGCCCCGGAAAAGCTGAGCCGCAGCGAACCGTTTACTGATGGAGACCTGGCTGGTCTCGCCTATGTATGGCCCACGGCGGAGGTAGGTGAGCGGATAAGATTGGGCTGGACGGCGTCCGTGTGTTCGCGGTCTACGCATGTTCCGTGGGGACCGGCGATATTGGGGGAGCAACTGATGGCTAAGCACGTCGATTACATCAACATGACCAAGAAGCAGTCCGAGTCGGCCTTCCGGGAGTACCTGGATGAGCGCGGGCCGGCGCTGGAGCGGCTGCGGGAGGCGCTGGTGGCGGACGGCCAGGACCCGGACGCCATCCTGGACGGGTCCATTGAGAGCCTGGTTCCCCTGTGGCGGTGGATCCTGGCCCACCTCACGGTGTTCGACGCACCCGGCGGCGCCACTGATCCGAACAGCGTGCCGCGGGAACAATGGCCCTCCTGGGCGCGGCATGAGTATGAGGTAATGCACTCCCTGTCCTTGGAGTCACTGTTCCTGCTGGACGGACTGGTGTCCTACTTGGGCGACGTCGTGCAGCAGCACGCACCGGAGGCGCGGTGGGAAATCGCCCGCCACCGCATCAAGCGATACCACCTCAACAAGCACCCTGTCCTGGTCAGCGGCACAGGGGAGGACCATCACTACCTCCCCGGACTGCCGAGGGTCCACGCCTACAGCAGTCTCACCGGCTTTCGTGAGTCTCCGGATGACACGATGGCCGAGTACGCACGCCGCCTCATCGAGCAGCTGAACCGCGGCGACATCGAGGACGAGGAGATGGCCGAAGAGGAGCCGCTCGTGGAGGTGGAAGACCTGGGCGATGACGAAATCCGCGGCCGCGAGCTTGAGGTGTCGCTGCGGGAGGACATCGGCCACGAACATAGCCGGGTGGTAGACCGCATGGTCAAAGCCCTCAAACAGGAAGACGGCATCACCCGCGCCCATCGGGAGGACCGCGAAGTTCTCCTGGTCGCCACCCCGAGCTGGAGCACAGACCGGCTCCACCAGTGGGTCAGCAACTATCTTGAGAACAAGATCTCCGACTGACCCCGGGCCGCCCATGGGAAGATACCCGCAACGACAAGCAAAGGGGCGGCATGGAATTTGACGAGAAGCTGCGCAGCTGGGCCGAGGGGCTCCACCATCTGGAGGCAGCCACCGAGCTTTTGATCCGGGCGTTCAGCGGCAGGTTCGCCTCCCCGGCTAATCCCTGGGTTGTTATGGAGGACGGCGAACTGTGGATCGATTTCCCGGCCATCCCGGATTATATTGGCGGGCTCTCAGACGCGGAACGGCGATTGCTGTTGCTGACCGCGTCCCTGGGCGGGGGCGCACCGGTGGATCTGTCAGAAGTCCTGCCAGGCATGGACCGCCACAACCTTGAGCTGGTCCTGGCCGCCGTATCCCATGCCGGCGGCACCCACGAACACTCCACACTGGAGTACAACCCGGACGGCACCCATTCGATCAGCCGCCAGACAAGTCTCTACCCATGGCCCGCCCGCCGGGAGCAGGTCAGTCACGGGAGGGACTGACCTGGCTCTCTTTTCCGCAGGGGCGGGGAGAGGGTTTCTGGACTCCGCACACATGAGAGGTAGCAAGAGGGCAACCGCCCACCTACTTCTTTGAGGAGATCATCATGGCCACGATCAACACTTTCCCCGGCTCCCCGTTCCGGCGCGCACTTGCCGCCAGAGTCCAGGCCAACGTCCCCGTCGGCGTTAGCGGTGAACCCGGGCAGGGCAAGACCGCCAGCATGGAATCAGCTACTTCCGGCTGGGGCCGCGTCGTGGAAACCGTCATCGGTTCCAACCGCGAAGCCACCAACTTCCTGGGCGTCATGATCGAGGATGAGGGCGAGATCAAGTACTCGTCCTTCCAGTGGGTTCAGAACCTGAACCGCGCCGAAAAGGGCCTGCTCCTGCTCGACGAGTTCAACTCGTCCGCACCCTCCACCACGAAGGGCATGCTCCGCGTCGTGCAGGAACGCTACGTCGGCGACACGAAGCTGAACGACTCCGTCTCCATCGTGGCCCTGATGAACCCGGTCGAAACCGCTGTGGACGCCTACGACCTCCCGGCCCCGATGGCCAACCGCATGATGCACCTGAAATGGGTTTTCGACACCACCAACTGGCTCGAAAACGTTCTCCTGGCTCGCCGCCGCTGACCTGCACGACCCGGCCGAAGTCATCGACGGTACCGTCCTGGTGAACTGGAAGAACGAACGCGCCGACCGCCTGTTCGCCCTCGTCCAGGGTGTGACCGCGCTGGGCCTGTCCGGTGACGCCGACCTGTGGCGCAAGGCAGCCTTGGTCCTCGCCAAGTGCGCCGAAGGCGGCAAGCCGGACGTGGCTTTCCCATCCGCTCAGAAGCTCGCCGACAACATGCCCAAGGGTATCCGGCGCCTGCCCCAGCAGTTCGCTGGCGCTTTCATGGATCTGTTCGGCAACACGAAGTACAAGGTGGCCGTCGCCAGGTAGAACGGACAGCAACAGCCCCCGGCATCACGCCGGGGGCTGCTGTCCGTCCCAGCCGCTACTTACCTGAACCACCGCAAGACCGGCCAGTCTGGCGGAGATTCACTGGAACCCAGTTGGCCAGGGTCCCGGGAGAGCGGCGCAAATATGCCGCCGATTCTTCTCGTGTCATCAATTCCGACGGCATCCATGAGGGGGCGTTTGCTACTACGTCTGCTGTGTTCACAGAGAGTCCTATGCGCCTCGAACGCCGAGAGCGGTCACTTTGCGCGGCACCCGGGGAATAACACTTTGAGCGTGAACGAGCGTGAATCGGATGTGACCGTACGTGAGGCTCCGTGAGCTTGAATCCGCGAAACAGCGCGCTAGAGCGCGCTTTCGTGAGCACGCGTGAACTCACGTTATCCACAGTTCGCATCGAAGAGGTCAGGGGTTCGGATCCCCTTAGCTCCACAGATTTCCCGGGCTCTACAGCTTTCCCGGGCTCTACAGCTTTCCCGGATCCCGCCCTCCTGGTTGCCAAAGACACTTTGAGGACCGATGCCTGCCAGGGATGTTTAGGGCAGACTGATGGTGTGAGCGGAATCCGGTGGGTGCTGCACGTCGATCTTGACCAGTTCATCGCGGCGGTCGAAGTGCTCCGGCGGCCCGAGCTTGCCGGCAAGCCGATCATCGTCGGCGGCCGGGGCGACCCGACGGAACGTGCTGTGGTATCGACCGCCTCCTACGAAGCCAGGGCCTTTGGCGTCGGGTCCGGAATGCCTTTACGCGTTGCCGCCCGGAAAGTGCCCGGCGCCGTGATCCTGCCCGTTGATCAGGAGGCCTACCTTGCGGCGTCTGAAACGGTGATGGCCACGCTGCGCGAGCAGCCCGGCGCCACAGTGCAGGTGCTGGGCTGGGACGAAGCTTTTGTAGGCACTGAGACAGACAACCCGGAAGCCTACGCCCGGCAGGTGCAGGCCGCTGTTCTGGAGCGGACGCAGCTGCATTGCAGCGTGGGCATCGGCGACACCTTGGTCCGGGCCAAGGTCGCCACCGGTTTCGGCAAGCCGGCCGGCGTCTTCCGTCTAACGTCCGGGAACTGGTTCGAGGTCATGGGCAATCGGCCCACCAAGGACCTGTGGGGCGTGGGAACCAGAGTATCCGCCCGGCTGGCCAAATTGGGCATCAACACTGTCGCCGAACTCGCCGCGTCCGACCCCCAAGACCTGGTACCCGAGTTCGGCCCCAGGATGGGTCCCTGGTACGCGGAGCTCGGACGCGGGGACGGTGCCACCGTTGTGGACGACACCCCGTGGGTTGCCCGCGGTCACAGCCGGGAAACCACCTTCCAGCGGGACCTGACCGAGCCTGCCCAGGTGGACGGCGCCGTGAGGGAGCTGACAGCGCGTGTTCTTGAGGATGTTGTGGCCGAAGGCCGGCCCGTGATCGGGCTGACCCTCAAGGTCCGGTACGCGCCGTTCCTCACCAAAACCCACGCGAAGAAAATCCCCGAGACATTCGACCGGAACGAAATCCTTGCGCGGGCCCTTGACCTTACAGCCGGAGTCGAAGCGGGCCGTCCGATCCGGCTCCTGGGTCTGCGCGCCGAAATGGCAATGCCCGGCGATGCCCGCAAGGGACATACGCCGACGCGCGGCGGTTGGTGAGGGCTGCACCCCTTTGCTTCGGAGTACTGCTTAACAGCCGCCGGTTTGTTCGTCCTCGAGCCGTTCGTCGGATTCGATCCGGCGAAGCACGGCGAGCCTGTCCGCGATTTTGGCAAACGTTGGGGCAGCCTGCGGCTGTCCATCCGCCCGGCCCGGAAAGTCCCAGCCGAGGGGGCCACGGCCGATAAGGAAGAGAGTGGCGTCCTGCTCACGGAGCAGGTCCAGTACCTCAAGGAAGCGCTCCCAGACGCCGGCGGCGCCCGCGTTAGACCCGGCAGCGCCCGCGCGGGATCCTGCTTCGGACTCCACGAGGGGTGATGGAACGGCGTCGATGACCCAGACAGGGTATCTGCCGGCAAGCGCGCGGTAGTCGGCACTTTGCAGGTGCCCGGCACACAGTTCGGCAAAGCTTACCCAGAGCAGGTCCGGGGCTGCGCTCTTGGCGGTGAGCGTGTACGAGGGTAGATCCAGGGCCTGTTGCTGGGATGGTGCCGGCCGGAAGAGCCCGTAGGTGCCCAGCTGCCGGTCCGTTCCGGGGGTGAGGATGAGGCCCCGCTCAAAATCCGACACAGCGCTACAGCCAGCCCTTCCGCTTGAAGATCGCGTACATCAGCCCGGCCGTGCCGGCCATCAGCGCGATCGACAGCGGATAGCCGAACGTCCAGTGCAGCTCGGGCATGTAGTCGAAGTTCATTCCGTATACGCCTGCGACGAAGGACGGAGCGAAGAAGATCGCCGCCCAGGAGGAGATCTTCTTGACCTGCTCGTTCTGCTGGGCGCTCGCCTCGTTCTGCCGGTTGGCCGTCAGGGTACCGTCGAGCGTCAGCGCGTTCTGCAGCAGATCACGGAAGGAATTGGCACGGGATATCACGCGCTCCACGTGGTCCTCCACGTCTCGCAGGCTGTGCTGCAGGTCGGTGTCCACCACGTACTTTTCGAATCCCCGCCTCAGCTGCTGCATCATGCCCGGCAGGGGGTGGATGGCGCGCTGGAACTGAATCACCGCCCGGGCCAGTTCATAGATGCGCCGGGACACTGCCGTGTCGCCGGAGAACAGCTGGTCCTCGATCTCGTCGATGTCGTTTTCGAGCCCCGCCACCACGGGGGCGTAGTCGTCCACCACCTGGTCCAACAGGGCATAGAGCACGGCTTCGGGGCCGTGGCGCAGGAGGTCGGGCCGCGACTCCAGGCGGCGCCGGACCTTTCCCACGCCGGACATCTCGGCATGCCGGACAGTGACCACGAAGTTCTTGCCGGTGAAGATGTGCAGCTCACCGAACTCAACGGTCTCGGTGTCGTCAAGGTAGCGGGCAGGCCTCAGCACCGTAAACAGGTGGTCCCCGTAGCGTTCCAGCTTGGGCCGCTGGTGGGCCGAAATGGCATCCTCGACAGCAAGCTCGTGTAGGCCGAACTCTGCCGCTACGGCGGCCATTTCAGGCTCGGTCGGACGATAGAGCCCGATCCACGCCATGCCGCCTTGGGCGGACAGAGTCTCGAACGTCTGCTCCAGGCTTACCGGATCCGGGCTGCGGATGCCGTCAACATAGACGGCGTTGTCAATAATGGTCACGGTGGGCTCGTCTCTGCCGGGCGGTTCAGGACATTGCGCCGATAATGGCGCCGGCCACGGTCATGGCCAGCACGTCGTGACCGGAATCGATCAGGGTCACGGCTGCCCGCCGGCCCGCGAAACCGTTATGGATGACATGGCCGCCGGCCCGGAACACAACGGCCAGCACCAGGGCAAACAGGCCGCCCGCCAGAGCAGTGTCCAGCGCCAGCCCGGCGATCAGTACTGCGAGAAGGACCGCAGTCAGCGCCGCGGCAAGCATCATGGGCAGCCAGATCCCCGAGCCGCCCGCCGTGTTTTTCAGGTCCTCTTCCGTCTTGCCGATCGCCTCCATCCACCGGGTGCCCAGCACCGGGGGAAGGTACCAGACGAAGCCGATGGCCATGGTGGCGATGAAGGCCAGCAGCACGGCGAGCCAGTTGATCTGGGAAATGTACGAGAGCCAATCCATCCTTGAATCCTATTCCCGGACCCGGCTGTCGGTGGCAGCGGCTCCTTGGGCGAGGCGGCTGATCAGCGGTTCTGTTCGGTACGGGATGTGCGTATGCAGCGCCAAAACCGTTTCCGTGCGGATGACCCCCCGGATCCTCAGGATGGACCGAAGCGCGGCCTGCAGGTTGTGGGTGTCGGTGGCTACGACCCGGCACCAGACATCGCCGCGGCCTGAAATCTCGTGCACCTCCAGGACCTGAGGCAGCAGGCGCAAGGAGCCCACCACACCGTCGAGTTCGCGGTGGGTCACCTCGATGGTCACGAAGGCAACGACGTCGTACCCCACGGACTCAAGGTCGATCTCCCGGCCGCCGTCTCGGAGGACCCCGGAACGCAGCATCCGGCGCAACCGTGACTGGGCGGTGTTCCGGGCAATGCCCAGCTTGTCGCTCAGGTCCCCGATCTGGATCCGCGGATCACGGATAAGTTCCAGCAGGATTTTGAGGTCAGTGGAGTCCAAGGCGTTCAAATCATCACTCCAGGTCACGTGCAGAAGCATAAATTGAGTATTTTGCTCAATTCTGCCATGGAAATTGTCCGTCTGAGGCTGCCACCGACCATTCTGGAGACATCGACCGTCATCGGCAGTGAAAGCCTCCACAAGGGCTGGGCTGCCGGAAACAGGCAAGGACACGGCATGACTGTCTTCAGCGAACTTCGCATGCTGCCCGCCGCCGCTAACCGCCGCGGCTGGGACGCCTCCAACACTGCACGCCTGGCGATGGCCGGCATCGTGATCTTTACGCTCCTCGTCGGCGCGAATCTTGCCACTCCGCTGTATCCCCTGCTTCAGCTTCGGTTTGGCCTGACCTCGCTGGACATTTCGGTGGCGTTCGCCGCCTATGTCCTTGCCCTGGCGTCCGCACTGATGCTGGCGGGGCACTGGTCGGACCACATCGGCCGGCGGGCGGCGCTGCTGCTGGCCGTGCTGACAGGCCTCGCGGGCGGTGTCGTCTTTGCCCAAGCCGAAAACCTGGCGGTGCTCTCTGCCGGGCGGGCGCTGCAGGGGATTGCCGTGGCCCTGGCCACCGGCGCCAGTTCCGCCGCGCTGCGGGAACTGCTTCCGCAGAGGCCCGAGTGGGCGTCACGCTTCACGCTGCTGGCCTCAGCCGGAGGAGTTGCGGCCGGCCCGGTCATCGGAGGCGTCCTCTCGATGCTGCCGGCATCCACGTCCACACCGTACCTCGTCCACTCGCTGGTCCTCGTGGCCCTCCTAGTTCCGCTCTACCTTCTCCGCGCGCGCCCGGCCATTAAACCGGCCGACGGTCCGAGGCCGCTGAAGGCCCTGGCACCGCGCCTGCCGTCGATATCGCACGAGGCGCGGGACGCGTTCTGGGTGGCGGCCGCCGTCGGGTTCCTGAGCTTCGCGGTCTTTGGCTTCTGCCTGTCCTTGGCCCCCGGTTACTTTGCCGGGATGCTGGGTGTGGACTCCCGGCCGGTCATCGGTATCCTGGCGGGCCTGACTCTTGGGGCCTCCGCCCTGAGCCAGCTGGTCACGGTCCGGAGCCGCTTCGCCGTTCCGGCGGGGCTGGCTGTGCTTGGCGTCTCCGTGATCCTGATCGCCGCTGCCGGTGCGTGGAGCAGCCCTTGGCTCCTTGTTGCTGCAAGCCTGGCCGCCGGTGCCGGCCAGGGTATTGCCTTCCGTACCGTCTTCAACGATGTGGCGCGCAAGGTTGAGGCCTCCCGCCACGCGCAGATCATCAGCACCGTCTACGTCATCACGTATATGGGCAGCGCATTGCCGGTGGTTGGGCTGGGATTTGCGGCGGCGGCCTATGGCCTGGGGGAGGCCGTCACCGGATTCGTGATGCTCTGCGGCGCCGCCGCCACCGCTCTGGCTTTACTCACGCTTCGGCGGGCCCTCCGGACTGCCCGACTGTAGGCTGCCGGGCCCTGGTTTGTTAGCACTGCAGGCTGTCAGTCCTGTTCGGGCAGGGGCCCGTGGTTGCCGGGCATGTGCTCAAACACGAGGGTGGTCTCGGTGTGGCCCACGACGGGATCTGTGGCCAGGTTGTCCAGTACCCAGTCGCGAAGGTCCTCTGTGGTGGCCACCGCGATGTGCAGCAGGTAGTCAACGGAACCGGATGTGTGGAACGTGGACAGCACAGCCGGAAGCTTGGGAACCCGCGACGTGAACCGGTCAATCTGCTCACGGTCATGCGCGCGGAGCCGGACGGCGATCAGGGCCTGGACCGAGCGGCCGATGGCCGAGAGGCTGAGCTTTGCTTCGAACCCCTCGATGATCCCCCGCTCCGACAAGGCCCGGGTCCGCATGAGAGCCGTGGATGGGGCAATCCCCACCAGTTCTGCAAGCTGCTTGTTGGAGATCCGCGCGTCGTCCACCAGGGCAGCCAGCAGCCGCTCATCAATGGCGTCCAGCGGCTCGGCATGTCCCGACCCGGACCGGACGTTCTTCGCATTGGTGCTCACGGATCCTCCTCAGGGTGTGCTAGTTCATCTTAGCCGTGGCTTTCCGGCCGATCCATGCACCGCCGCCCTGCGTGCCCGAATTTTTGCCGGGCGCGCACTGCCTTCACTCGAGGATTATTCGCGCCTGCCTTCGTTCTTCGGGGGATGTACGACGGCGGTAATCACCGCCGTCGTACATCCCAGCGCGATCACGGCGACGGCGAGCGCTGTCCAGCCAAGCGACTGGAACACGATGCCGCCGGCCCAGCCAATCACGCTGGAGCCCAGGTAGTAGGCGAGGTTGTACAGCGACGCGGCCTGCGCCCTCCCGGAGGCGGCGATGGTACCGGTCCAGCCCGCGCCGATGCTGTGGGCGGCGAAAAACCCGCCGGTGAAAATAAGGAGGCCAACGAGGATCAGCACGAGCATCCCGGTGAGGGTAAGGGCAAGGCCAGCAGTCATCAGCGCAATGCCCGCCAGCAGGACAGCCCGCCGGCCAAAGCGCTCGGTCAGCCCGCTCGCCCAGCGGGAGGTCACCGTTCCGGCCAGATAGGCCAGGAAGATCAGGCTGATGACCGTTGCGGGAAGGCTGAACGGTTCCCCCGACAGCCGGAACCCCAGGTAGTTGTAAACCGCTACGAACCCGCCCATGAGAAGGAATGCCTGCACATAGAGTGCCAGGAGCCGGGCATTACGGAGATGGGTGCCCAGGGTCCGGGCCGCTCCCCGGAAGCCCCGGGCGGGGGTCGGCGTGAACCTCCTGGCCTTGGGGACCAGGACCAGAAACAGAATGGCGGCAACGGTTGCGAGTACGGAGACGGCGAGCGCTGCTGCGCGCCAGCCCCACAGCTCACCGGCAGGCCCGGCCACGAGCCGTCCGGCCAGGCCTCCCAGGGTTGTTCCGGCCACATAGCTGCCCGCGGCCATCGCAGTATGGGCCTTGTTGACTTCCTCGTTCAGGTAAGCGATGGCGATCGCCGGGATCCCGCCCAAAGCCATGCCTTCCAGCGTCCGGAGTGCCAGCAACAACGGGAAGGAGGTGGCGAGCGGTACCAGCAGCCCCAGAACCGTAGCCACGGAAATGCCCCAGGTCATCGCGCGTACGCGTCCGATTCTGTCGGCCAGGAACGACCACGGGATGACGGTGACTGCCAACCCCACCGTTGCCAGCGATATCGTCAGCGCGGCTTCTGCCGCCGTGACCCCGAGTTCCCTGGACATCAGGGGCAGCACGGCCTGGGTGGAATAGAGCTGGGCAAAGGTTGCCACGCCCGCGAAGGCAAGGCCCGCCAATATTCTGCCGTAGGCGGTGGACCCCTTCGGATGGCCGTCCCACCCGGTCTCGAGCCGTGGCCTGGCTCCGCCGGCTCCCGGGTCGGGCGGATTGCTGGGGACGGAGACACCGGGCGTTGGCATACTTCGAGGGTAGGTCTACCCTGATCCAGTATCCAATGCATGATTTAGCAGCAAATGATGCAGCAGCGGATGGGTTGAAGGTGACGGAGGACCATGGATATCGAGCACAGGCAACTGGTCCAGCTGCTGCCCGTCCTGCCGGTCCTGGCGGAACTGGGCCGCACGCAGCACATCACGGAAACGGCCGAACTTCTGGGCGTTCCGCAGTCCACGGTGAGCCGGGCCCTCGCCCGGGCGAGTGCTGTGGTGGGCACTGAGCTGCTCATCCGTGAGGGCAGGGGTGTCCGCCTGACTCCGGCGGCAAAGGCTCTGCTGCCCTATATCGAGTCCGCGCTCGCGGAATTCCGGGCCGGACTCAACCTGGTTCGCCATGAGTCCGAAGTAGTGCGGGGAAGGATCTCAGTGGCGTTCCAGCACACCTTCGGTGAAGCGACGCTGCCGCTCCTGATCAGCGAGTTCCGGAGCCGGCACCCCCAGACGGAGTTCGACCTCAACCAGGGAGCCAGGGACACCTGCCTCAGCGAACTGGCTTCCGGCGCAGCGGACCTCGCGCTGACAGCGCCGGTGGCAGTTGCCAGCCGGACAATCTGTTCGGCAGCCCTCTACCGGGAACCCCTGCGCCTGGTGGTGCACCATGAGCACCGGATCGCCGTGCTACGGTCCGCCGCGCTGGCTGACATCAAAGGCGAGCCGTTTGTGGCGCTGGGCCCCGGGTACGGACTGCGCTCCCTCACCGACGCCCTGTTCCGTGACGCGGGGTTCCGGCCCCGGATCGCCTTTGAGAGCCAGGATGCCCACACGGTCCGCGGCCTGGTCTCGGCGGGGCTGGGCGTAAGCATCCTCCCGCCCGGAGGCGGTCCAGGTCCGGTGCCAGCGGGCGGGGAGGCCCGCGAAGCCGGGGCCGGAAACCTGGGCTGGGTGGAGGTTCCTTTGGAGTCGGACCGGGCCTACCGGGAAATCGGCGTGGCCTGGCGGGAGCGCCGGGACACCGCGGAACCGGACCAGGTGCGGCTCTTCCGGGAACTCGTGCTGGGGGAGGGGCCCGCGCTGCTGGCCGGGCTGATCGGTTCCCGTTCCGGTGCCTAAGGGCTTACGCCCCGCAGAGGAGGGTCTCCATCACCTCGGAGACGGAAGCCGGCTGGGCCTTCCGCCATCCGGTTCCTGCCCACAGGTTCAGCCGTTCCGCGTCCCCTGCGCCGGCTGCAGCAGCGCGGATGGGAGCCGTCAGGTGGTGGACCGCGGGATAGCCTTCCGGAGCGTCACCGTGGTCCCGCACGAACTCGTTGACCAGGGCCCGTGCGTAGCGGCCGGTGAAGGCGCGCGTCGGACGGGTTTCCGTGAACCGGTCCGAGGCAAGTGCGTCCTTGTGCAGCTGCCGCGCACCGCTTTCCTCCGTCCGCAGGAGTGCCGTGCCCACCTGCGCTGCCTCGGCTCCCGCCGCGAGCACTGACTGCACAGCGCCGGCGTCAGACAGCGCACCAGCCGCTACGAGCGGAAGCCCGACGGCGGCGCGCACCTCCCGGACCAGGTCCGCCGTCGTGGACGCGCCCCCTGGGCCAGCGCCACTCCGCGCTGCGTCCAGGAAGGCACCGCTGTGTCCGCCGGCGCTGCCGTGCTGGACGACCAGGGCGTCAACGCCCCGATCCCTGGCGAACCCGGCTTCAGCCCTGCTCGTGACGGTGGCAAGAACCATGGAGCCCGCTCGGCGGAACCTGGCCACGGTGTCCGAGTCGGGCAGTCCGAACATGAAACTGACCAGCTCCACAGGATCCAGCAGTAGCTGGTCAACCTTGGCCTGCCAGGCATCATCGTCGTCCAGCCTCAGGGGCGGGACGTCGAGGCCGTAGCGGGCGGCCTCTCCCCGCAGGCTCTCCCGGTACCGTTCCAGCCTTTCCCGCGCGTGCGCGGAAGGCTGCAGCTGCCGCATGTCCGGCATAAACACGTTCATGCCAAAGCGGATGCCGGCCGACCTGGCAGCCCTGACCTCGTCTCTCATGGAGTCAACGCTCTTGTAGCCGGCGGCGAGGAAGCCGAGGCCGCCGGAGCGGTCTACCGCTTCAACGAAACGGACGGTTGAGGTTCCTCCGGCCATAGGGGCGGCAATAACCCTCGTGCCAAAAAAGCCAGTGGACATCACTCTCTCCTCCTCGGGGACGCTTCAGTAGGCTGTTCCAGTGACTGACTCTGACAACGTAGCCGATGCCCCCTCTGCTCCGGCAAGCGACGCCCGCCCAACACCTAAAGCCCCGCCGTCGCCGGAGGCTCTTCCTGCCGGGGAGGGTTTTCCCTCCGGGGGAGCCGGCTATGGTGGCGGCGCTGTGATCGGCCTGGACATCGGAGGCACGAAGACGAGGGGAATCCGTTTCGAGAACGGGCAGCCTGTGGCCGACGAGATCGTCGGCAGCTCCAATGTCCAAAACGTCAGCCGTGACGAAGCGGCAGCGCACCTGGCAGAGCTGTTCGGCAGAATCGGCGGGGGCGCCGTTGCCCACGTCTATGCGGGTGCCGGCGGTATTGACACGGACGAGGACGCCGCGGCGCTGGCTGCCCTGATCGAGCCCCATGTTCCGGGAGCCACGATCACCGTGGTCCACGATTCACGGCTGCTGCTGGCCGCAGGCGGGGCAAGCAGCGGTGTGGCCGTCATCGCTGGTACGGGGTCGGCAGCGTGGGGAAGGAACCGGCAGGGCGAGGAAGCCCGGGCCGGCGGCTGGGGCTATCTGCTGGGCGACGAAGGCAGCGGCTACTGGCTCGGCCGTGAAGCCGTCCGGCACAGCCTGCGCCGGATGAACCAGGGACTGGAAACCGACGAACTGACGCGGGCCTTGCTCGAGGCGTGCGGGATAGACCACCCCAACAAGCTCATCGCCCTCTTTCATTCGCCCGACACGGGACGCCGTTACTGGGCGCAGCAGGCACGGCTGGTGGTGGAAGCCGCCGACGCCGGCCACCGCGCCAGCCAGGAACTCATTAACCAGGCCGGCAAGGACCTCGCGGACATGGCCGCCCAGGTGCTAAGGCAACTCCGGCTGGACGGCCCGGTCATCCTGGGAAGCGGCCTCGGAATGAATGTTGTCCGGCTGCAGGAATCATTCCGGCACCACCTTGCGTCAGCCGGCGTCACCGACGTACGGGTGCTGGAACAGGAGCCGGTTTTTGGAGTCCTGCAGCTCGTCGAAGAGCAACGCTGAGACCCGGCTAGGCTTGGTTCATGAGCGTTCTTTTCGACACCCGTCCGGCCGCGTACGCGGTGATCATCCAAGACGGGGCCATCCTGCTGGCCTACTGGAAACAGGACGGCAAAGAGGGCTGGACGCTTCCCGGGGGAGGCCTAGACCTGGCGGAGCACCCGGTGGACGGCTGCATCCGCGAGATCTTCGAGGAGACGGGCTACCACGCCGAAATCGGCAGCATGCTCGGCATCGATGTGGGCCATTGGCCTGCAGGAACGCGGCTGGACGGCATGGACCGCGAGTTCCAGGCCCTTCGGCTTGTGTACGAGGCACGCGTGACCGGCGGCGAACTCACCCATGAGGTTAACGGCACCACCACTCACGCTGCATGGGTTCCTCTGGAAGAGGTCAACTCATTGAACAGGGTCTCACTGGTGGATGCGGCACTGCGGCTGTTCAAGGAACGCCCGGCCAACGGCAAGTTGGAGTGAGCCCTTTCCGGCTCCCATGATCCCGGCCCGCAAAGTACTCCTGGCCAAGATTTGGCCTGCTGGCTATCCTGTTGGGAGCGTCCGGATACCGCCCGGACAGGGCAGACAGCGGGGAGGTGGACTTGATGACTGCAGAACTCCTGCGCGCGGCGCGCAACGGCAAAAAGTCCTCCAATAATCCAGCCCCGTTCAAAGGCACCGCCTAACAGCATGATTCGCCTGCCGCCGGCCGCGGCAGGACGGCGCAGTGCCCGGGGCCAGTCCAAAGGTCCACAGTGAACAATTCTTCTGACCGATTCTCGGCCGGTATCCATCATCAAAGCCGGGAGCTTTCCGGCAACCACACCCGGGAATTGCGGGGCCCGGCAGAATACGGCTTCACCGAACGCACGGCGGCGTACTTTACCGATTTCCCGGTTGACGGCGGGCAGGTGCCTGCCCGCGTGGTCCGGGTAGACCGCAACCGTATCCGTGTCGCAACGGCGGACGGCCTGGTGGAAGTGCCCTACCCGCCGGGCCCACCGCTGCCCGCGAGCGGTGACTGGGTCTGGCTAGGGCCAGTCCAGGCCCATGAACCCGGCATCGTTGCGGTGCTTCCACGCACGACCGAACTGAGCCGCAAGCGGGCGTTTGAGGGCTCCTCGGAGGCTCAGGTCCTGGCCGCCAACATCGAGGTGGTTGGCGTTGTTGTCCCGGTGGACCGGCCGCTGACCCACAACAGGCTGGAACGCACCCTCGTCGCCGCCTGGGAGTCCGGCGTCGTGCCGCTGGTGATCATCACAAAAGCCGACCTTGTCAACATCGCTGATGACGTCGTCGGGAAGGTGGTGCTGCAGGCGGCCGGAGCGGGTGTGGTGACGACGTATGCTGAGCACGGGGATGGCTTGGACGAACTCCTCGCACGGATACCGGCAGGAGGGACGCTCGTCCTGCTCGGTCCTTCCGGCGCGGGCAAATCCACGCTCATCAACGCACTAGCGGGGCGGAAGGTGCAGCCTGCCGGGCCAGTGCGGGCGGTTGACGGCAGGGGACGGCACACCACCACGTCACGGGAGCTGGTGCCGCTGCCCGGCGGTGCGGTGCTCATGGACACGCCGGGGGTGCGTGGCTTTGGGCTTTTCGACGCCGACGAAGGCATGGAGGAGATGTTCGGTGATCTTGAGGAGCTGTTCGGGCAGTGCCGCTTCTCGGACTGCGCCCATGACACCGAGCCAGGGTGTGCCGTGCAGGCTGCGCTCGCCGGCGGCTCCCTCGACGCCAGGCGGTGGGGCAGCTACCTGAAGCTGCAGCGCGAACTTGCGGCCCTGAACCGGCGCTCCGATGCCGCGGCCCGGCGCGCCTACCAAAGGGAATGGCACCAGAAGGTGGTGGCTGCCGGCAGGAGCCAACGCGCGGCGGAGCGCTACCGCAACGCCTGAGCTCCTGGCCCATCCGCTGCGGACGCGCTACGCCACCGCGCAACCACCCATCCGCGCGGCGGCTGTCTCCGAAGGGCAGGGCTGTTTATGGAATGGCAGGGTTGTTTCCGAATGGTTACGGTATCCGCGCCCGCAGTTACAATCCCGCAGGCACTGGTTACGCTTTGTCAGGATGAGCTTTACACCCAAAAATCAGCGGGCTTATGATCGGCTCGCTCCACCGTCCGATGGTGCCAACAGTTAGGTAAGCCCGGGGAATGGCCGAAGCCATGATTGAGTTCCAGAGCGTCACCAAGCAGTACCAGGGTGGACAGCCGGCGGTGGACAACCTGAGCATGTCCATCGACAAGGGCCGCATCACAGTGTTCGTCGGACCATCGGGCTGCGGCAAAACCACGTCACTGCGAATGATCAACAGGATGGTGGAGCCGACATCCGGAACCATCACCGTGGCCGGCAAGGACGTCACCTCGGTGCCGGCCGCGGAGCTCCGCCGCTCCATGGGCTACGTCATGCAGTCCTCCGGCCTCATGCCCCACCGTTCGGTGCTGGACAACATCGCCACAGTGCCGCGCCTGAACGGCGTTCCCAAACGGCGGGCACGGGACCGCGCCGCGGAACTGCTCGACGTCGTCGGGCTGGACCCGGCCCTGGGCAAGCGGTACCCGTCCCAGCTCTCCGGAGGCCAGCAGCAGCGCGTGGGTGTGGCGCGGGCACTGGCCGCGGATCCTCCGGTGCTGCTTATGGACGAGCCCTTCAGCGCAGTTGACCCGGTGGTGCGCGAGGAGCTGCAGCAGGAGCTCCTCCGGCTGCAGCGGGACCTGGCCAAGACAATCGTTTTCGTTACCCATGACATTGACGAGGCCACCGTGCTGGGGGACAAGGTGGCGGTGTTCGCCATCGGAGGCAAGCTGGCTCAGTACGCCACCCCCGAGGAGATCCTGCGGGCTCCGGCGAACGAGTTCGTCGCCTCCTTCGTGGGCCGTGACCGCGGGTTCCGGCACCTTGGGTTCACCGCGGCCGACGGCGTGACCGTCCATCCCGTCCAGACCGTAACGAGGGCCGGCTCCGCCGACGCCGCTATGCCCGATGACGGCACCTCAGATCAGGGCTGGCGCCTCGTCGTGGACGAGGAGTCACGGCCGCTGGGGTGGGAGGCCCCCGGCCCTGACTCCGGACTTGTTCCCGGCGGCTCACTGTTCCGGCCCGGAGACACGTTGCGCCGCGCACTGGACTCGGCATTGTCCTCCCCGTCCGGACTGGGAGTCGCGGTGGACGGGGACGGCAGGGTGCTCGGCGTGGTGCAGGCAGCGGAAGTGCTTTCCGTCATCGAGTCGGCCCGCCGGGTGCGGCAGGGTGCCCTCTGATGGACTGGTTCCTGGCCAACATCGGCATGGTTGCCGGGCTCGCGGCGCAACACATGGTGCTCGCGCTGGTCCCGATGATCGTGGGACTGCTGATCTCCATCCCGCTGGCGCAGGCCTCCCGCCGCCACGCCGCGCTGAGGTCCCTTGTGAGCACCGTCAGCTCACTGCTCTACACCATCCCGTCGCTGGCGCTCTTCATTATCCTGCCTCCTTTGCTGGGAACCCGGATCCTGGACCCCCTCAACGTCATCGTCGCCCTGACCATTTACGCCGTGGCCCTCCTGGTGCGGGCGGCCATGGATGCCTTCGACTCGGTGGACGATGACCTCAGGCAGGCCGCGGTGGCAATGGGCTACAAACCTGCGGCGCGATTCTTGCACATCGACCTGCCCCTCTCCCTGCCGGTCCTGTTCGCCGGGCTGCGCGTGGTGTCCGTCAGCAACATCTCGTTGGTGAGCGTCGCCGCGCTCCTCGGCGTGGGCAACCTGGGGATCCTCTTCACGGACGGGCTGCAGCGGACGTTCGTCACCGAGGTGGTGGTGGGAATCCTCGCGATCCTGCTGCTGGCGCTGCTGATGGATGGCGTGCTCGTCCTCCTGGAAAGGCTGCTCACGCCCTGGACACGGGCGACCACCGCATCAACGCGCGCCGAAACGGTGACAGGCGCTGGATACATCGCCGACACCCACGTCCACCCGGGAGCGCGGCCATGAATCTGTTCACGGAAACCTTCGTCTGGCTCGCCGACCCGGCCCACTGGCAGGGGAGTTCCGGCATAGCGGCCCGGCTGCTCGAGCACCTGCAGTACAGCGGCCTGGTCCTGCTCATTGCCGCCGCCCTCGCCGTGCCCGTGGGACTGTACATCGGCCACACCGGGCGGGGGAGGGTTGCGGCCGTGGCCGTCGCCGGTGCCCTGCGTGCGCTGCCGACGCTGGGCCTGTTGGTGCTCTTCGCGCTGATCGCCGGCAGTGGGCTCATGCCGCCTGTGTGGGCACTGGTGATCCTCACGGTCCCGCCGCTGCTGGCCGGCACGTATGCCGGCATCTCCAGCGTGAACGAAACGGTGGTTGATGCAGCCCGGGCCATGGGGATGAAGGAACTCCAGATCCTGTTCCGCGTCGAGCTGCCCAACGGATTCCAGGTGATGTTCGGCGGCCTGCGCACCGCCGTGCTGCAGGTGATCGCGACCGTGTCCGTGGTTGCCTACCTGCCGCTTGGCGGTCTCGGCCGCTATCTCTTCGACGGGCTGGTCCTGCAGGACTTCCCCCGTATGCTGGCCGGTTCGCTCCTCATCGCCGCCCTGGCCATCGCCGTCGACCTCGTCCTTGCCGCGGCGCAGCGGCTGCTGGTTTCTCCCGGGCTTACCACCGGTCCAAAGGGCGGCCGCAAGGCCGCCACCGATCTCTCGGCTGACGCACCTGCGCCTGCCGCTGTTCAAGGAGGCACCTCATGAAGCATCCCATCCACACGACTCTCACCCGCCGCAGCCTCGGCGGCCTCGCCGCAGGCGCAGGCATCGCCTTGGCGCTTTCCGCCTGCGGTGGCGGCGGCGACCCCCTGTCCGGCCCCACCACCAGCGCTGGAAGCGCGCCGGCCGGGGGCTCCCTGGTTGTCGGCTCTGCGGATTTCCCGGAAAGCCAGACCATTGCCGAAATCTACGCCGGTGCCCTCAACGCGGCGGGCATCACGACCACCACCAAGCCGAACATCGGCTCCCGCGAGATCTACTTCAAGGCCGTGCAGGACGGCTCCGTGGACGTTGTCCCGGACTACTCCGGCAACCTGCTCTCGCACGTGGACCCGGAGGCGCCCGAGGTCTCCGCCGAGGATGTCTACAAGGCACTGCCGGAGAAGCTCCCCGAGGGCCTCGGCGTGCTGGAGCCGGCAAAGGCGGAGAATAAGGACGCCATGGTGGTCACCAAGGCCACAGCCGAGAAACACCAGCTCAAGTCCATCGAGGACCTGGCCAAGGTGTGCAAGGACTTCACCATGGCGGCGCCGGCCACCTTCGAAACGCGTCCCTACGGTTTCCCCGGCCTCAAGAAGAACTACGGCTGCGAACTAAAGGCCCTGAAGCCCTTCAGCGACGGCGGCGGCAACCTGACCCTGCAGGCACTCCTGAAGGACGAGGTCCAGGTGGCCGACATCTACACCACCACGCCCTCCATTGCGGACAACGACCTGGTGGTGCTGGAAGACCCGAAGAGCAACTTCAAGGCACAGCAGGTGCTGCCCCTCTACAACAGCGCCAAGATGACCGACAAGGCCAAGGAAGCCCTGAACAACGTGTCCAGGATCCTGACCACCGGGGACCTCATCAACCTCAACCGGGCAGTCAGCGGCGACCAGAAGCAGAGCGCGAAGGATGCCGCTGCAGGGTGGCTCAAGGAAAAGGGCATCGTCAAGTAAGGGACGGTCCGCGGGTCCTCCCGCCCCCGTTACCGCGAGGACGACGGCGACTTCCGGCCTCCCATGTGAAGGCCGGAAGCCGCCGTCGGCCGTTGATCCGGCCGTCCCTCCGGGCGTTAACCCGGGCGTGCCGACAGCTGCCGGATCGCTGGTGGTGTGAGGCACGTCTCCCCGGAAGAACATCCCGCATATGGCATATTTGATGGATGGCAGATTTCAAGCAGTCCACCAAGCTTCGTGATGTCCTTTACGACATCCGTGGACCGATTCTTCAGGCCGCCCAGCAGATGGAGGCGGAGGGCCACCGAATCCTCAAACTGAACATCGGCAACCCGGCACCTTTCGGCTTTGAAGCGCCGGACGCGATCCTGGTGGACATGATCCGCCACCTGCCGCACGCCCAGGGCTACAGCGACTCCCAGGGTATTTTCTCCGCCCGCACTGCAGTCTCTCAGTACTACCAGACCCGCGGCATCCAGAACATCCACGTGGACGACATCTACCTCGGCAACGGGGTCAGCGAACTCATCACGATGTCGCTGATGGCGTTGCTGGAGGACGGGGACGAGATCCTGATCCCCACTCCCGACTACCCGCTGTGGACTGCTTCCGTCGCCTTGGCCGGCGGACGGCCAGTGCATTACCTCTGCGATGAAGAGTCGGGCTGGCAGCCGGACCTGGAAGACCTCGAGGCCAAGATTACGCCGCGCACCAAGGGCATTGTGGTCATCAACCCGAACAACCCCACCGGTGCGGTCTATCCGGAAAGTACGCTCCGCAAGATCGTGGCAATGGCAGAAAAGCACGGCCTGGTGCTGTTCGCCGATGAGATCTACGAAAAGATCCTGTACGAAGATGCTGTCCACGTGAACATGGCCGGCCTTACCGGTGACGATGTCTTGTGCCTGACCTTCAGCGGACTGTCCAAGGCCTACCGGGTCTGCGGCTACCGTGCCGGGTGGATGGCCATATCCGGACCGAAGAAGGATGCCTCGGACTACCTCGAGGGCATCAACCTGTTGGCAAACATGCGGCTGTGCGCGAATGTTCCCGCCCAGCATGCTATCCAGACCGCGCTCGGGGGCTACCAGAGCATCAACGACCTCATCCTGCCGGGTGGGCGTCTGCTGGAGCAGCGGAACAAGGCCTATGACATGCTCAACGCCATTCCCGGGGTGAGCACCCAGCAGGCCAGGGGAGCCCTGTATCTGTTCCCCAAGCTGGACCCCGAGGTCTTCCACATCCGCGACGACGAGAAGTTCGTCCTGGACCTGCTCAGGGAGCAGAAGATCCTCGTGTCGCACGGCAGGGCGTTCAACTGGGTGCGGCCCGATCATTTCCGGATGGTGACGCTGCCAAACGTGAAGGACATCGAAGAAGCGATTGGCCGCATGGGAGACTTCCTCACCAGGTATCAGGGGAACTAGCCTGTTCCCACAGACAACTGTGGGAAACTGCGGGAAAGAGGCAGCATGACCGATGTCATGGATTTCGTGGAGTCTCCGGCCATGGCCCTGCGGGTTACGGACGGATTTCAGCTTGCCTCCGTCGACCCCGACGCGACGCCCGGATACACAGGAAACAAAGCCGGTGGCGAGGCGCTCCTGACCCATCAGGACGGGAAGTTGGCCGAGCTGCAGGAGAAGCTGTTTGCGGAATCCAGGTTCGGCGGCACCAAACGTGTGCTGCTGGTCCTGCAGGCCATGGACACGGCCGGCAAAGGCGGCATCGTCCGCCACGTCATGGGCGCCATGGACCCGCAGGGTGTCCAGCTCAAGGCCTTCAAAGCGCCGACCGATGAGGAGAAGTCCTACGACTTTCTGTGGCGCATCGAAAAGGAAGTTCCTGCTGCCGGCATGATGGGCGTTTTCGACCGGTCGCAGTACGAGGACGTGCTGATACACCGCGTCCATGCCTGGGCGCCGCCCGAGGAGATCAGGCGCCGCTACGCCGCCATTAATGAGTTCGAACAACGCCTGGCGGACGCCGGAACAACAGTCGTCAAGGTGATGCTGCATATCAGCCGGGACGAGCAGAAGAAAAGGCTGCTGGCGCGCCTGGACAATCCGCAGAAGCACTGGAAGTACAGCAGCGGGGACCTGAAGCAGCGCGCGTTCTGGGAAGACTACATGGCGGCCTATCAGGCCGCCTTCGAAGCCACCAGCATGGAGCTGGCCCCTTGGTACGTGGTTCCGGCGAACAGGAAATGGTACGCACGAATCGCTGTGCAGGAACTGCTGCTCGCCGCCTTGGAAGGCCTCAGTCTCGAATGGCCCAAGGCCGAGTTCGACGTGGAAGCAGAACGGCGCCTGGTCGAAAGGTCCTGACTAGGGAGCAGGTTTCTGACCGGGCTTCTCAGCTGTCTTTGCGCGCGGCGGCGAGCCTCTTCCGGGCTCCCTCCAGCCATTCCTCACAGCGCCGGGCCAGAGCCTCGCCCCGCTCCCAGAGGGCGAGCGAATCCTCGAGGCTTGTCCCGCCAGCTTCGAGTTTGGAGACGACGCCTATCAGCTGCTCCCGCGCCTCCTCGTAACTCAGCGCCTCGATGTCCGCGGGTATGGCCGTTGCCGGTGACCCCGCGTGGGCCTCGGGGGAGTTGTCGGTCATGATTTTCACCTGTCGTGTCGTTTGGTTGATTGATCCGCGGAGGAAAGTTCAGGCCCCGGCAGGCTGGCGGGAGCCTGCGGATTGCGAGGCGGCGGTTGACGTTGCACTGAATTTTCCGCCCGCGACCCGGATGGAGAGGCTGGTCCCGCCGGGCGCCTCTGCCGGATGCCGTACGACAGCGCCGGCTGATGGCCCGCTGCCCGCGGCGAGCTGGACGACGGCGTAGCCGCGGTCCAGCGTCTGCTGCGGGGACAGCGCCCTGACCTGCGCCTGGAGATGCCCGAGCTGGTCGGCGGCCCTCGTGAGGGCAGCGGTGATGGCGGCAGTGGACCGGCGTGCCAGACGTTCAACTTCCTCCTCCCTCACATTGACCATGACGTCGGGGGCGGCAAGAACGGGACGCGAACGCAGGGCGGCTAGACGGTCGGATTCCCGGGCAACGAGCTGCGTCACTGAGCGGTGCAGCTGGGCCTCTGCCTGGCGCACGCGGGCCAGCTCCTCCGAAACTTCGGGAACTATCCGCTTGGCGGCATCGGTCGGCGTGGAAGCGCGAAGGTCGGCGACGTCGTCGAGAATGGGGCGGTCCGCCTCGTGCCCGATGGCGCTCACAACAGGAGTCACCGCCCCGGCGACGGCCCGGATCAGTTCCTCGTTGCTGAAGGGGAGGAGATCTTCCAGTGCGCCGCCGCCGCGGGCGACGACGATGACGTCGACATCGGGGCGGGCGTCCAGTTCCTTCAGTGCCCGGATGATCTGGGCAACGGCAGTATTGCCCTGGACGGCAACTTCCCGGATCTCGAATTCGACGGCGGGCCAGCGCAGCGCCGCGTTCCGCAGGACGTCCTTCTTCGCATCCGAGTCCCGCCCGGTGATGAGGCCGATGCGGTGCGGCAGCAGCGGGAGCCGCTTCTTCCGCGATTCGGCGAAGAGGCCTTCGGCGGCGAGGGCGTGGCGCAACCTCTCAATCCGGGCGAGGAGGTCGCCCAGCCCCACAGGGCGGATGTCCTTGACCGACATGTTGAGGCGTCCGGTCTTGAGCCAGAACTCTGCCTTCAGCAGTGCCACCACCCTGCTGCCACGTTCCAGGGGGCTCTCCTGGCGGTCGAGGATCTTGGTCCAGACGGAAGCCGGCAGGGAAATCTCGGCGTCCACATCCCGAAGAGTCAGGAAAGCGCTGGTGCCCCTCCGGTTCAGCTCGATTACCTGGCCCTCGACCCACGCTGCCGGAGCACGCTCGATATGCGCCTTGAGTTTTTGGGACAGCAACTGCAGCGGCCACGGGTTGTCCGGTGTTGTCTCGGCGGCGGTGGCGGGCACGGTCGTCGCCGTGCCGGGGACAATGGCATTTTCAGCCATGTGCAGCCCGGGTGGAGGCGTTCGCCTGTTGCATGTGCCCGTCCTTAACGTTGTGGCTTACCTTGTGCTTCGCACTTCGCCATTGCGCTCATCAACTCTATCCATAGCTTTATCACCCGATGACGACATTTTTTGCCCTGGACAGACCTGCCTAGGATGGCAATGTCCCCAGGACCCGCCAAGAACCCCCACCAGCTAGGAATCCCTTGCGTTCTTTTGTTTCGGCCTTGGCCGTAGTCATTGCCCTGTTGCTGTCCGCCGTCGCCGTCCCGGCCATCTGGGTGGACCGCAACATCGTTCAGGAAGACGGCTTCGTTGCGTTGGCCGCTCCCTTGGGTAAGGATCCGGTCTTTCAGCAAAGGCTCGCGGCCGCCGCCGTGGGCGGGATCGATGCCGGGGGGGCAATACCTGAACCCGTGGCAGGAATCGTCAGGCCCCTGCTGGAATCAGCGGCAGCCTCCCTCAGCGGGCTGCCCGGCTACCCGGCCGCCTGGGAGGAAACTCTTCGTAAAAGCCACCGGCTCAACTTCGCCGCCGGCACTGCCTCTTCCGAAGCCGGGCCCGGCACGACCGTCACGCTGGATGTTGCACCCCTCGTTGCGCTCGCCACTACCCAGATTTCGGAGCGCGCAGGAGTTCCGCTGGAAGCTCCGGCCCAGACCCTGCTGACGGTTGGACAGCCAAACCAGCGGCAGCAGATTGAACAGGTGGCCGCGTACGCCCCTCTCGGTTACAGCCTGGCCATCGGGGCGGGAATCGCATTTCTCCTGGCGTTTGTAGCGGCCCGCCGCCGGTGGACAGTATTCGTCGGAGCTGGCATCGGTGCCCTCGGTCTGGCAGGGGTGTGGACCGTGGGATCGCGCTTGGCCTCCGAGACCGCTGTCGGCACCGCGAGCGGAAACGAGGTGGCCGACCTGTTCGTGCAGGAATTTGTCAGTGCATCAACCCGCGGCTTCGGCTCATGGATAACGACGGCGGCCATCACCGGCGCCGTGCTGGTTGCCGCCGGTCTTGCCGGTCGTCTGCTCAGCGGCCGGGCCCGCCAGGCCTGAGTTCCACCACGGTTTCCGGGTCAGGGCGGAATCGGGACCGTTGCAGGCAGGTTCCCGACCAGGTGCGCGGCGTGGTTCGCTGCAGGCATAGTGCCACCGGAAGGCCATGCGGCAGCCGGTAGCATGGAGCAATGACCTCCTCTGCTGTCTCCCTCTCGATGCCAACCGTTCCGCGCCGGCGCCGTTCGCCTGAGGAAGTGCTGGCGGCCGCGCCTGTGGCCGGCCCCAAGAAGGTCTTGCTCGCGGCCCCGCGCGGATATTGTGCGGGCGTCGACCGGGCCGTCATTGCTGTGGAAAAGGCGCTGGAGCACTACGGGCCGCCCGTTTACGTGCGCAAGCAGATTGTGCACAACGTGCATGTGGTCAGTTCCCTGGAAGAACAGGGAGCCATCTTTGTCGACGAAACCGACGAGGTGCCTGAGGGTGCGCTGGTGATCTTCTCAGCGCACGGCGTGTCACCCGCCGTGGTCCAGTCCGCTGAGGACCGGGGGCTGCGCACCATCGACGCCACCTGCCCGCTGGTTACCAAGGTCCACAAGGAAGCGGTCCGTTTCGCAAAGGACGACTTTGACATCCTGCTGATCGGCCATGATGGCCACGAGGAAGTTGAAGGCACCGCCGGCGAAGCTCCGGAGCACATCCAGATCATCAACGGTCCGCATGAAGTGGACAAGGTGACGGTACGAAACCCGGAAAAGGTCATTTGGCTTTCCCAGACGACCCTGAGCGTTGACGAGACCATGGAAACGGTCCGGCTGCTCAAAGAGCGGTTCCCCACCCTGCAGGACCCGCCCAGCGATGACATCTGCTACGCGACCACAAACCGCCAGGTGGCCATCAAGAAGATCGCTCCGCAGGCGGACCTCGTAATTGTGGTGGGGTCCGCGAACTCCTCGAATTCAGTGCGGCTGGTTGAGGTTGCCCTTGAGTACGGTGCCAAGGCGTCGTACCGCGTGGACTTTGCCAACGAGGTGGACGAGGCCTGGTTTGAGGGCGTTTCCACCGTCGGCGTCACATCCGGGGCGTCCGTGCCGGAGGTACTGGTCAAGGACGTGCTCCGCCTGCTGGCCGACTACGGCTACGGCGCCGTCGAGGAAGTCGTCACGGCCGAAGAGGATCTGCTCTTCTCACTGCCCAAGGAGCTTCGCGCAACCCTCAAGGCAGCCGGCGATGTCTCGCGGGCCCTGGGCGGCCGCCGCTCGAACTAGCGGCCGCCGCTCAAATGAGCAGCCGGCGCTCCGATTAGGGGCCGGCGCTCAACCGGCGCTTCGGGTAGCCGCCGGGCACCTGCCCCTACGCAGCGTCCTCCTCGGACGCCTCCTCCAACAGCTGCGCGCTGTGAGCGTGCTCCTGCAGCTCAGGGGCGGAAACGGCGCGGGGAGCCACCTGAACCGCCGGCGGTGCAACAAGGCCTGCGGCGTCGAGGGCATTGAGTTTCCGGGCTGTGGGCAGCACACGGGCCTCCAGCGTGCCGACCATCGAGTTGTACCGGTCGACCGACGTCTTCAGGGAGCTTCCCAGCTTGCTGACATTCTCACCGAGAGTGCCCATCCGCTCATAGAGCTGCCGGGCCAGCTCGAACAATTCACGGGCACTGTCCGTCAGAACGTCCTGCCGCCATGTGAAGGCAACGGACTTCAGCACGGCCAGCAGGGTGCCGGGTGAGGCAAGCACCACGTTTTTGGAGAGGGCGTGGTCCAAAAGCCCCGGATCAGCAGAGAGGGCGGCAGCGAGGATGGACTCGGCAGGCAGGAAGCAGACTACCAGCTCGGGGGAGTTGCCTGAGATGTCCCAGTACTTCTTGTTGCTGAGGGCGTCGACATGGGACTTGAGCGCTTTGGCGTGGGCGGCCAGCAGGGCCTGCTGGTTGGAGCGGCTTCCGGCATTGTCGGGATCAGTCTGGCCAAGGTCCTGGGCCTCGAGATAGGAGGACAGCGGCACCTTCGCGTCAACCACCAGCTGCTTGTCGCCCGGAAGCTGGACCACAAGATCCGGGCGGACCGAAGCATCCACACCCGGGCTGTGCAGCTGCTCATAGAAGTCCACATGACGGAGCATCCCGGCCGCTTCAACAACCCTGCGCAGCTGGACCTCGCCCCATTGGCCGCGGGCGCTGTTCGAGCGCAGGGCCGCCTCGAGGGCATGGGTGGACCTCATGAGCTGCTGGTCTGAGAGCCTGGCCTCCTGTAACTGTTGAGCCAGTTGCCCGTACTGTTCCAGCCTGTCGCGTTCCAGGAGGGAAACCTGCTGCTGGACGGCAGTCAGTTTCTCGGCCACGGGCGCCAGGGCACGCAGAACGCTGCCGTCCTGCTGGCGCGATTCCCCGAGCTCCCGGTTTTGCATCGCCAGCAGCTTCCGCTCCGCTTCAGCTGCGGCGTAGTGGGCGGTGACCTCCGAGAGCCGCGCCGAAACGCCGTCGAAATCCGCCTCGAGTGCCACATTGCGGCGCCGCATCACCACGTACGCGAAGGCCGCGCCCGCCAGCCCGCCGAGCAGCAGCATCAGGAGGCCCAAAATCAGTGCAAAAGAATCCATGCCTTCACTGTGGCACGCAGGTACGACAATTTTGCCGAAGACGCCGCCAGCACCAGCCCTGCCCGTGCCCGTGCGCCTGCACGTGATCTGTCCGCTGCCTGCGGCCGGTCACTGCGGTAACAGGTAGAATCGTTGTCCGTGGCTCTTACTATTGGCATCGTCGGACTGCCCAACGTCGGCAAATCAACTCTTTTCAACGCACTGACCCGGAACCAGGTACTGGCGGCGAACTATCCGTTTGCCACCATCGAGCCGAACGTCGGTGTCGTCAACCTGCCCGACCCCAGGCTCCAGAAGCTCGCAGGGATCTTCGGATCGCAGCGGGTGCTGCCCGCCGCAGTGTCCTTCGTCGACATCGCCGGCATCGTGAAGGGTGCATCCGAAGGAGAAGGACTGGGCAACCAGTTCCTCGCCAATATCCGTGAAGCGGAAGCCATCGCGCAGGTGGTGCGCGTCTTCGACGACCCCGACGTTATCCACGTCGACGGCAAGGTCGACCCCCGCTCGGATATGGAAACCATCAACACCGAGCTGATCCTCGCCGATCTGCAGACCATCGAGAAGGCAATTCCCCGGATCGAGAAAGAGGTCAAGATCAAGAAGCGGGAAGGCGCGGAACTCGCAGCCATCAAGGCCGCGCAGGCCGTGCTGGAACGCGGTGACACGATCTACTCCTCCATCAAGAGCGACAAGCTGGAGATGGAGCACCTCAAGGAACTCAGCCTCCTGACGGCGAAGCCCTTTATCTACGTCTTCAATGCCGACGAAGGAATCCTCGGCAGCCCCGAGAAACAGGCCGAGCTGCGCGCCATGGTTGCGCCCGCTGACTGCATCTTCCTTGACGCCAAGCTTGAGGCCGACCTCGTAGAGCTGGATGAGGCTGAGGCCCGCGAGATGCTTGAAATGAACGGCCAGGATGAATCGGGCCTGGACCAGCTGGCCCGCGTGGGGTTTCACACGCTTGGCCTGCAGACCTACCTCACGGCCGGCCCCAAGGAAGCCCGGGCCTGGACCATCCGCCAGGGAGACACGGCGCCGCAGGCGGCGGGAGTCATCCACTCGGACTTCCAGCGTGGCTTCATCAAGGCCGAAGTTGTTTCCTTCGAAGACCTGGTGGAGGCCGGGTCCATGGCGGAAGCGAAGTCCCGCGGCAAGGTCCGTATCGAGGGCAAGGAATACGTGATGGCCGACGGCGACGTGGTGGAGTTCCGCTTCAACGTCTGACCAGCCTTCAACGTCTCCCAGGACATGTTCCCCAGCCCTGCCGGATGGGCGGATTTGGACCCTAAGCACGCTTTCTATTAGTTTTGTTCAGGCGTCTCCGTGTTCCCCCAAACATGGAGGCATCGACCAGAAGAACCCCCGCGGCCACAAGCCTGCGGGGGTTCTTTGCTGTCCGCCGGAGATCAGGAAGGTTTAGGGGCGGCATGTGCGGCCCGGCCCAGTCCACTGCTACGTCAGCCTCCTCCCTATTCAGTGATTGAGGATTAACAAGCAGTAGCCCCGGACCCTCGGAAAACAGGCTTCGGTTGTGATTGGCGCCGGCGGGCAGACACTGTTTTCCTGGTAGGCGGGCATGCTAGGTTGCATCTCGATAACAACCTTTACTGAGGGGCAACTTTCGGACCGCGGGTACGGTGCGCGGGTCTAGGCTACTTCCCATGTGAGACATGCCACATGTTCACTGGGGGGATGTGGCGGTCTGGCCGGCGTCTTCAACGGCGGTCCTTTCCACTAAAGAGACATAGGAGGCGGAATGCGATTCAGTCGTATTTCCAAAGCAGTAGGCGTCGCCGCGGCAGCGGCGCTGGCACTCAGCGCCTGCGCAAGCACCAACACCGGGACAACCCCGACAAGCGATGCCGCCGGCAAGCAGGGCGGCACAGCCACCGTGGTCGAAGTGAACGCGTTCAACACCTTCAACCCCAACACGGCCGACGGCAACACTGACATCAACTCCAAGATCAGCTACGCAACGCACTCCGGCTTCTACTACATCGACAACCAGCTCAACATCGTCCGGAATGAGAAGTTCGGCAAGATGGAAAAGACCTCTGACGATCCATTGACCGTCAGGTACACCATCAATGAAGGCGTGAAGTGGTCGGACGGCACGCCTGTTACGGCGGCTGACCTCCTTCTCCAGTGGGCTGCTTTCTCCGGGTACTACAACGACGCCGATGCGGACGGCAAGGCAGGAACGTCATACTTCTCCTACGCCGGGGATCCAACCGGCCTCGCCCTCACCGACTTTCCGGAGATCGGCGACGACAACCGTTCGATGACGCTGAAGTACTCGAAGCCGTTCGCGGACTGGGAGATCGCGCTGGGAGGGCCCGGTATCGACATCCCGGCCCACGTCCTGGCAAAGAAGGCCGGCATGGCCGACACCCAGGAGTTCATCGACCACCTCAAAGGCCTGCCCCGTGGCGATGCCAAGGCACCCAAGCCGGCGGACAGCAAGCTCAAGGCCATGTCCGAACTTTGGAACACGGGCTTCGACACCAAGACGCTGCCCGGCGATCCGAGCCTCTTCCTGTCCAACGGCCCGTTCATCGTCAAGAGCGTGAACCAGGACCAGTCCCTGACCATGGTCAGGAACAAGGACTACAACTGGGGCCCTGAACCGAAGCTGGACGAAATCACCGTCCGCTACATCGGCTCGGCACCGGCACAGGTCCAGGCACTGAAGAACGGCGAAGCGGACATCATTGCCCCGCAGGCCTCCGCCGACACGATCGAGCAGCTCAAGGCACTCGAGAGCCAAGGCGTGACGGTGGAACAGGGCAACCAGCTCTCCTACGACCACATTGACCTGAACTTCTACGGCGTATTCGCCGAGAAGAACGTCCGTGAAGCATTCCTGAAGACGGTCCCCCGCAAGGACATCGTGGACAAGATCGTCAAGAAGCTGGATCCGGAAGCAAAGCCGCTGGATTCGCAGCTCTTCGTTCCGGCCCAGCCCGCCTACGCGGACAGCGTGAAGGAAAACGGCTCCGCCGCGTACCAGGATGTTGACATCGACGGAGCCAAGAAGCTGCTCGCCGGCAAGACTCCGGAAATCCGCATCATGTACAACAAGGACAACCCCAACCGTGTGGACGCCTTCTCCCTGGTCCGTGAATCTGCCACCAAGGCAGGCTTCAAGATCGTCGACGGCGGGCTCGGCGGCTCCGACTGGGGCAAGGCGCTGGGCAAGGGCGGCTACGACGCCACCATCTTCGGCTGGATCAACCCGGGCGTCGGCGTCTCCGGCGTACCGCAGATCTTCCGCACGGGCAACGGGTCCAACTTCAACAAGTTCAGCGACCCTGAGGCCGACAAGCTGATGGACGAGCTCATCGTGACGACGGACCGCGGCAAGCAGGACGACCTCATCAGGCAGATCGACAGGAAGATCTGGGCTTCCTCCTACGGTCTCCCGCTGTTCCAGTCCATCGGTGTGGATGCCTACAGCGACCGGATCACAGGCGTGAAGTTCATGCCCAACCAGACGGGTGTCTGGTGGAACTTCTGGGAGTGGGCCGAAAAGTAAGCCCGTGACCACAACTGCAAGAAGCTAACTAAGGCGCCGGGATCAAGCACCATGGTCCCGGCGCCTTAGTGGCGGCAACTCCGCCCCGTGCCGGCACCACGACGGCGGGCACGGCCAAACCTGCGACCGGTCCTGGCAACCCCCGGACCCGAATATTGAGGTTCTTTTCCGATGGTGACCTACATTGTCCGGCGGCTCGTCACCGCTGCACTCATCCTCCTGGGTGCGTCATTCCTGGTGTACCTGCTGACCGCTGCATCCGGCGATCCGCTCGCGGAGTTCCGGGCGAGCAGTGCCCCCAACAAACAGCAGCTGATGGATTCGCGGTCGGCCCTCCTGGACCTGGACACCCCTGCTCCCATCAGATACTTCAAGTGGCTTGGCGGCGCCGCACAGTGCCTTGTCCCCTTTGCCGGCACCTGTGACCTTGGCAAGAACATCGCCGGCCAGCCCATCACGGATGCGCTGGGGCATGCGCTGGTCCAGACACTCACACTCGTCACGGCAGCCACCGTGCTGGCGATCCTCATCGGCATCACCCTGGGCATCATCACCGCGCTGCGCCAGTACAGCAGCCTGGACTATGGCGTGACTTTCATGGCGTTTCTGTTCTTCTCCCTGCCGATCTTCTGGGTGGCCGTGCTGCTGAAGGAGTTCGGCGCCATCGGATTCAACAACTTCCTTAGGAACCCGGAGATTCCCCTGCCTGTCGCTGCGGGCATAGGTGCTGTCCTTGGCCTCGTAGCCCTGATCATCGCCGGGGGTGACCTCAAGCGCCGGGTGCTGGTCGGCGGAATAGTTTTCGCGGCCGTCACGGCGGTGCTCGTCTACTTTTCCGTCACGCTGTGGTTCAAGACGCCCGGACTCGGCCCGGTCGTCATCGCCATCGCAGGAGTGGGCCTCGCCTTTGCCGTGACATTGCTGACGGCCGGCCTGAAGAACCGTAAGGCCTTGCGCGCCGCACTCATTGCCGCGGGCGCGGGCGTGGTTGCCTACTTCCTCGTCCAGCCGCTGCTCAACCAGGCAACAGTCCTCATGATCGTGCTCCTTGCGGTCGCAACGGTCCTGGTCGGCACCGGCATCGGCTACCTTGTGGGCGGGTATGACCGGGGGCAGTCCATGCGGGCGGCGGCTATTACCTCTTTTCTTCTCGGGTTCCTCATCGTCCTGGATCGGTACATGCAGGCGTGGCCGGCGTACTTCAATAACAGCAGGGTCCGCGGCCGCCCCATTGCAACGATCGGCGCCGGCACCCCGAATATTGAAGGGGACTATTGGATCCTCGGGCTCGACTCGTTCACCCACCTGATCCTGCCCACCACTGCGCTCATCCTGATCTCCCTGGCCGGCTATACGAGGTTCACCCGTTCTTCCATGCTCGAGATCATGAACATGGACTACATCCGGACGGCACGCGCCAAGGGCCTCTCGGAACGGACCGTGGTCATGCGCCACGCCTTCCGGAACGCCCTCATCCCCGTGGCCACGATCGTCGCCTTCGACATCGGCGGGCTCATCGGCGGCGCCGTCATCACAGAGACGGTGTTCTCCGTCCGCGGCATGGGATTCCTGTTCCTTGACGGCATCCTGCACGTTGACCCGAATCCGGTCATGGGCGTCTTCATCTGCGTCGCCATCACGGCCATGGTGTTCAACCTCATAGCGGACCTTGCCTACTCCGCGCTGGATCCACGAGTAAGGGTAAAAGCATGAGCCAGCCGAGCCAGCAGGACGAAATAGTAGCTGAACAGGCCAGCCTGAAGGGGCAGCCGGCCGCCGGCATCGAGCCTGTCATCGAGGCCAAAGGACTGAGCCAGGGGCAGATTGTCCGCAAGCGGTTCCTCGGGCACTCCGGTGCCATTGCAGGCCTCGTCGTCTTCGCCATCATCTTCGTCATGGCCTTCACGTCAGTTGGATATGCGGGCATTCCTGGATGGTGGAAGTACACCCACGAGGCCGTCTCACCGCTCGTCAACGACGGCGCGCCCACGGCCTCCCTCTGGCCGATTGCCTGGGGGGAGCATCCATTCGGCCAGGACCGGATCGGCCGCGACCTGTTTGCCATGACGATGCGCGGTGCCCAGCAATCCATCACCATCATGGTGGTCATCGGACTCATTGCAGGTCTGATCGGCGTAACCGTGGGCGCGCTGTCCGGGTACTTCCGTGGCTGGACAGAAGCCATTCTCATGCGCCTCACCGACGTCATCATCATCATTCCCGCGCTGCTTTTGGCAGCGGTCATGGCACAGTTCGCGGGCCGGCGGGACGAAGGAAGCTGGTTTGCCTCTTTTGCCAGCACCAACGGTGTTCTGGCCCTTGGGATCTTCCTTGGACTGATCAGCTGGGTGGGCCTTGCAAGGCTGATGCGGGGTGAGTTCCTCACCCTGCGTGAACGCGAATTCGTCGACGCAGCCCGGATCTCCGGAGCCAGCAACGCGCGGATCATCTTCAAGCACATCCTGCCGAACGCCGTCGGCGTACTGATCGTCAATGTCACCCTGACCATGTCCGCGGCCATCCTTACCGAGACCGCGCTGAGTTACCTTGGCGTGGGCGTGAAGTCCCCGGACACGTCCCTGGGTTTGCTCATCTCACAAAACCAGGAGGC
The DNA here is from genome assembly GCF_054130535.1 of Arthrobacter sp. D1-17. Classification (NCBI taxonomy): domain Bacteria; kingdom Bacillati; phylum Actinomycetota; class Actinomycetes; order Micrococcales; family Micrococcaceae; genus Arthrobacter; species Arthrobacter sp. D1-17. The sequence goes on from NZ_CP096382.1 coordinate 1,339,187, forward strand.
CTTTACCACACGGCCGTGGCTGTTCTGGTTTCCCGGCCTGTTCATTGTCCTCATTTGCCTGAGCATCAACTTCATCGGCGACGGACTGCGGGATGCCTTTGATCCCCGGCAGAAAAAATTCAATCCCAAGAAGGCCCGGGAAGACCGCCGCCGTCCCAAGACTCCGGAGAAGACACCCATCACCGCCGCTGAAGGCAGTACAGGGGACAGCAGGGACGGGAACGGCCCTGCAGCCGGTTCCGGCAGGGGAGACTGACGTGCTGTCCGGCCTACACCAGGGCCACGCCCCAGATGCTGAACAGCACGAGGGCTGCCGTGACGCCGAGGTCCAGCCACCGGATCCTCACAGTGACAGGGGTGTCGGCCGCGGCGCCGGCGTCGAGGGCCCCGGATTCCACCATCTGCTGCCAGCGGGCGCGCACGAGTTGAGCTGCCTGGCCCGAGTCGGTGCTCTTCAGATCGCCGGGGCGAACCGACTGGCCCGGGCCATAGGTGCTGCCGGGCAGCCCCTGAAGGTCCTCCGGCCGGGCGTTGCGGCCGCCCCAGATTCCTGGCGCCGGCGCCGCCCATGCGCCGTAGCTACGGGCCGGCGTGATGAGCGTCAAAGCATAACGTGTATCCACCTGGACCAAGGCAGCCCACGGCACAGCAATACTGCGGAACGGGTTTTCGAGGCTCACGCCGGCTTCCTGAATCACAACGGACGGGCGCCAGAACAGCACCCAGCCAAGGTACGCGGTCAGCACCAGCGGACCGGTGCCGGAGACGGCTTCTGCTCGGCCGCTGAGGGCCGTGCTGACCAGACCGGCGCCGGCCACGGCCCAGGCAAGCCCGGCGAACCACTTGTTCGTGCGGGCCTTGAAGATCTCCGTGCTTGCGGCGGACGGCGCAGTGCTCATGCCCCCATAATTCAGGATTCCGCGCCGGTGCACTAATCCCAGCTGCTCCGCCGGCACGTGTGAAAGGAAAACCCCACCATGACTGACTTCATCAGCCCCAGCTCCGCCAGGTCCGGCTCCGACAGCAAGGGCGCAGTCGTTCTTGAGGTGCGCGATCTGAGTGTCGACTTCGGCGTGGACAAGGCATGGGTGCCTGCCGCCGTCGGGCTTAACTACGAAGTCCGCGCCGGGGAGGTACTGGCCATCGTTGGCGAATCCGGCTCGGGCAAGAGTGCCAGTTCCATGGCGCTGCTGGGCCTGTTGCCGAGCAACAGCCGCGTCTCCGGCAGCGTCAAACTCTCAGGCAAGGAGCTGCTGGGCGCGGACGCCTCAAACATCAGGAGTGTCCGGGGCAAGGACGTGGCCGTCATCTTCCAGGAGCCGATGACCGCCCTCAACCCCGTCTACACCGTCGGCGCCCAGATTGTGGAGACGGTCCGGCTGCACAACGAGGTGTCCCCGGAACAGGCCCGCGAACGGGCCCTGCAGATGCTGGACCTCGTGGAACTGCCCGATCCGGAGAAGGCCTTCAAGTCCTATCCGCACCAGCTCTCCGGCGGGCAGCGGCAGCGGGCGATGATCGCGCAGTCACTCTCCTGCGATCCCAGACTGCTCATCGCCGACGAACCGACCACGGCGCTTGACGTCACGGTGCAGGCGGAAATCCTGGACCTCATGAGGAACCTGCGGAACAAGCTGGACAGCGCCATCGTCCTGATCACCCATGACATGGGCGTTGTGGCGGACCTGGCCGACCGAATTGCGGTCATGCGGCGCGGAGTCATCGTGGAGACCGGGACAGCCGAAGAGATCTTCCACCACCCCCGGCACCCCTATACGCAGGCCCTCCTGGCAGCGGTGCCGCACCTCGGCCAGGGCGGTGCCGATGCCGTCGCTGACGTGGACGTCATCGCCGCGCTCGCCGCAGCTACCCATGCCGAACTGGAATCGGTCAACCGCGAAGAGCTGCTCCGGCGGGAGCAGGAGAATGCTGCGGCGCTGGCAGCCGCCGAGTCCGCCCGGCCTGCTGGAGAACCCGTCCTGGAACTGGAGGAGGTCGCCATCGAGTACCCCAAACAGGGGCGTGTACCGGCATTCCGGGCCGTCGAAGGCGCGAACCTCACGGTCTATCCCGGACAGGTAGTCGGGCTGGTGGGGGAGTCCGGTTCCGGCAAGACCACCATCGGACGGGCAGCCGTGGGACTGCTGCCGGTAGCTGCCGGTAGGATGAGGGTGGTGGGCCAGGATATTTCGGCAGCGAAAAAGAACGGCAGGCAACTGCATCAGGTCCGACGGCACATCGGCATGGTGTTCCAGGACCCGTCCTCCTCACTGAACCCGCGCCTGCCCATTGGCGAAAGCATCGGCGAACCGATGTACCTCGCAGGGGTGGCCAAGGGCAGCGACCTCCAGAAACGGATCGAAGCCCTGCTGGACCAGGTGGAGCTGCCTCGCGGATACCGCAACAGGTACCCGCATGAGCTCTCAGGCGGGCAAAAGCAGCGTGTGGGCATTGCGCGCGCCCTGTCACTGAAGCCCAAACTGATGGTGGCAGACGAACCCACCTCTGCGCTGGACGTTTCAGTGCAGGCCAAGGTGCTGGAGCTTTTCCAGAACCTGCAGCGGGAGCTGGGCTTCGCGTGCCTGTTCGTCACCCACGACCTCGCCGTCGTCGACGTTCTCGCCGACAGGATCTGTGTCATGCAGCGCGGACGCATCGTGGAACAGGGGACCCGTGACCAGATCCTCCGCAATCCGCAGGAGCCCTACACGCAGAGACTGCTTGCCGCAGTTCCCCTGCCCGACCCGGAGCGGCAGCGCGAACGCCGCGAACTTCGGGCCCAGCTGCTGGCGGCGGGAGCGAAATGAGCCGCCCTGCCGTCGCAGCCTGCCGTGTCCCGGGCAAGTGACCCCGGGACCGGGTCTACCGGGACCGGGGTCAGCGCTGCAGGCCCAGCGAGGAGAGGCGGTCCAGCAGCAGCGCGCCCAGGGCGCGGTGGCCGTCGTCGTTCATGTGGACGGCGTCGGCGAGGTGGACGTCCAGCCCGTACCTGGTAAGCCAGTCCCCGGCGCTGACGAAAGGTATCCCCTGTTCCGCAGCCACGGTCCCAAGGAGTGCGTCCACTTCCGAACGCCGGCCGCCGCCGTGAGCAGCGCCCCTGGCCAGCGTGCCGACCATGACGAACTTCGCAGCGGGGTACCGCTGCCTCAGCGTGGCGATCAGTTGCCCGGCATTGGCCCTGATTTGTTCGTCGCCCGCCCCCTGCTTAGCGTCGTTCCCGCCGCCCTCAATGACCACCAGCGGAGGCTGGCCGTAGGGGAGATGCCAGTCGCCCCGGTGGAGGGCGTCGACATAATTACCCGTAGCGCCGTTCGAGGCAACAAAGCCCGTGCCGCCCTTGCCACAGAAAAAGACGTCGTAACCGAGCCCCGCGAGGGCGCGGCGCGGCCAGCTACTGTCTGGCTCTGACTGCGAGTCGCCGATCAGCAGTACGGTGCGGCCGATGTCTTCCACGATCACCTCGTCCCGACCGTTCGCAGGGTTCCGGTACAAGGACCCGGCCGGGAGGGCGGCGGGATCTGGGCCGGCCGCCAGGTCCTCTGTGACCGCAGCACCGGCGGCCACCGCTTCTCCGGGGCCAGCGACCGGGGCGGGCGCGCGGGTAGCCTCCTGGGAAGAAACGGGAACCGGCGTTCCGCTTCCGGCGCCGGTCCCTAAACCGACGGCGGTACCGCAGCCGCTCAATAAAAGGCCGGCGGCGATCAGCGGGCCCATCAGGAGTGCCCTCACTGAGGCTTGAAACATGCGTGGAACTCCTGGCCTGCTTGTACTGGTTTAGCAATAGTGGTGGATCAGTTCTCCAAAAGCCAGTGATATTGACCACATGACGCCGCTTCGCATTCACGATTTGCTAACGGGCGAGGGGGCGGGTGTGCCCGGCTTCAGGACAATGACGTGCCCGGCTTTAGGCCAATAAAAGGCAGAGCGTCTAGACTTGGTGTAGGTGCCCTGTGCTAAAGGGTCTTATCGTCGTGCGTTCCGGTTGGAAATGTCGCGATACAACAGCTGACTTCACCACTGAATCGAGCAATAACGCATGTCTGAAACCACCACCAACACCGCGGTAGCCACTGCATCGCGCAGTGATCTGCGCAACGTCGCGATTGTGGCCCACGTTGACCATGGCAAGACCACTCTCGTGGACGCCATGCTCAAGCAGACCAACTCCTTCGCTTCGCACGGGGAGGTTGAGGACCGCGTCATGGACTCCGGTGACCTGGAACGCGAAAAGGGCATCACCATCCTGGCGAAAAACACCACCGTTGCCTACAGCGGCCCCTCGTCCAACGGTGAAACCATCACCATCAACGTCATCGACACCCCCGGCCACGCCGACTTCGGCGGCGAGGTAGAGCGCGGCCTGTCCATGGTGGACGGCGTCGTCCTGCTGGTGGACGCCTCCGAGGGCCCGCTGCCGCAGACGCGCTTCGTGCTGCGCAAGGCGCTGGCCGCACACCTGCCCGTGATCCTGCTGGTGAACAAGACCGACCGTCCTGACGCCCGCATCGACGAAGTTGTCCACGAATCGATGGACCTCCTGCTCGGCCTGGCCTCTGACCTCGCGGACGAAGTGCCGGACCTGGATCTGGATAAGATCCTCAATGTCCCCGTCGTCTACGCAGCCGCCAAGGTCGGCCGCGCGTCCCTGGAGCAGCCGGCCGACGGCACGGCCCCGGAGAACGAGGACCTTGAGCCCCTGTTCAAGACCATCATCGAGCACATTCCGGCTCCGACCTACAACCCCGAGGGCGTGCTGCAGGCCCACGTGACCAACCTGGACGCCTCCCCGTTCCTTGGCCGCCTCGCCCTGCTGCGCGTCTACAACGGCACCCTCCGCAAGGGCCAGCAGGTCGCCTGGGCCCGCCACAACGGTGAGCTCAAGACGGTCAAGATCACCGAACTGCTCGCCACCAAGGCCCTTGAGCGCGTTCCGGCTGAGTCCGCCGGCCCCGGTGAGATAGTTGCTGTCGCCGGCATCGAGGACATCACCATCGGCGAGACCCTCACCGATCTCGAAAACCCCCAGCCGCTGCCGCTGATCACCGTGGACGATCCGGCGATCTCCATGACCATCGGTATCAACACCTCGCCCCTCGCCGGCAAGGTCAAGGGCGCGAAGGTAACCGCCCGCCAGGTGAAGGACCGCTTGGACAAGGAACTGATCGGTAACGTCTCCATCAAGGTTCTCCCCACCGAGCGTCCCGATGCCTGGGAGGTCCAGGGCCGAGGCGAGCTCGCGCTGGCTATCCTCGTGGAGCAGATGCGCCGTGAAGGCTTTGAGCTCACGGTTGGCAAGCCGCAGGTCGTCACCAAGACCATTGACGGCAAGATCCACGAGCCGATGGAGCACATGACCATCGACGTTCCCGAAGAGTACCTCGGCGCCGTGACCCAGCTGATGGCCGCACGCAAGGGCCGCATGACCAACATGGCCAACCACGGCACGGGTTGGGTCCGCATGGAATTCATCGTTCCCGCCCGCGGCCTTATCGGTTTCCGCACGAAGTTCCTCACAGACACCCGCGGCGCTGGCATCGCGGCCTCAATCTCTGAAGGCTACGAGCCTTGGGCCGGACCGATCGAGTACCGAACCAACGGCTCCATGGTCGCTGACCGCGCCGGCGTGGTGACTCCGTTCGCCATGATCAACCTTCAGGAACGCGGCTCCTTCTTCGTCAAGCCCACCTCCGAGGTCTACGAAGGCATGATTGTGGGCGAAAACTCCCGCGCCGACGACATGGATGTCAACATCACCAAGGAAAAGAAGCTCACCAACATGCGTGCCGCTTCGTCCGACAGCTTCGAGAACCTCACGCCTCCGCGCGAGCTCACCCTCGAAGAGTGCCTCGAATTTGCCCGCGAAGACGAGTGCGTCGAGGTCACCCCGGAGGACATCCGCATCCGCAAGCTCATCCTCGACTCGAACGAGCGTGCCAAGGCCAACCGCGCCCGCGCGAAGGCTTAATCTCCGTCCCAGACGGAGAAGATCAGACGGAGAGAATCAGCGCAAAGCCGATCACCGCAAGAGTCTGATGGAAAGAGCTGCCGGAACGGCAGGCGGCCTGGCCGCCGCCGGCCGGCAGCTCTTTTTGGTCATCCCCGAAAGCGGCTCCCAGAGCCGTGCCTAGTCAGCTGTCGGATCCCGGTGGTGGGCGATCATCAGCGAGGTGGCCTCGCCGTCGTCATCGGCCGGCAGGGCCATGTACTCGTCGAGGACAGCGCGCAGTTTGTCCAGCATTTCCTGCCGCCGGGCCGCGTTGAACTTCACGCCCAGGCGCCACACCTCGATGTCCTCCGGCGGAAGGTCCCGGGTCTCCTGCAGGAAGGTCTCGATGAGGATCGGGGCGACGTTGTCCACCGATGTGGCCAAGGACTTGCGGCTTGCGATGTAGGGCACTTCAGCGGCGCCCCGCCGCCCTTTCCGGCGCTCTTCGGCGAGGAGGAAGCCGGTCCGCACAAGGGTGCGCACGTGGTGCAGGCTGGACGCGGGATTAATCCCCAACAGCTCCGCGATTTCCTTGTTGGTGCGGGCCTGGTGAAGGCACAGCCGCAGGATCCGAAGCCTGAGCGGAGAACTGAGCGCACGGCCCTTCGCCACCAGGTCAGCATCGTCGCTTTCCGGCGCGGGTGTCATAGCGCCAGTCTAGTCAGCAATCACTGATTGACATATATCAATCGCTGCTGGAAACTGATGCGGTGACAGCCGAACGGACCGCTGCAGGGGAAGCATCCAAGTCGCTGTTACTGGACCGCAACTTCACCACCTTCTGGTCCGGGCAGGCCATAAGCCAACTCGGAGCACAGCTGGGGCAACTGGCGTTTCCGGTACTGGCAGTATCCATGTTGCGTGCCTCGGAATTCGAGGTGGGCCTGCTCAACGCGGCCGGCCTTGCCGCCTTCCTCATCGTGGGCCTTCCAGCGGGCGCCTGGGTGGACCGATGGCTCAAGCGTCCCACCATGATCCGGGCCGACGTCACGCGTATGGCCGCGATGGCAGCCGTGCCGCTGCTCTGGTGGGCCGGACTGCTTGAGATGTGGCACCTCTACGTCATCGCGGCGATCGTCGGAACAGCCACGGTGTTTTTCGACGTCTCGTACCAGAGCTACGTCCCGGTCCTTGTCGCGCCCGGCCAAGTCAACCAGGCCAACTCCAAGCTGGAGGCAACAGCCCAGATAGCGCGGATCGGCGGGCCGGCCTCCGCTGGTCTGCTGCTGGCGGTGGTCACGGCTCCGGTGCTCTTCATCGGTGAGGCCGTCGGCTACCTGCTGTCCGCGATCTTCCTCGCCCGCACGCGCGACCGGGAGGTGGCCGCCCCGGTGGCAGGCCGGCGCCCCCTGCGCGCCGAGATCAAGGAAGGGCTCGGGTTCGTGATCCGGCATCCACTCATCAGCCGCATCGCAGCCTGTACAGCTGCCATGAACTTCTGCGGCATGATGATTTTCACGATGATGCCGGTGCTGATTCTGCGGACCCTTGGACTGGGCCCGCAGGGGATGGGCTTGGTCATGGCCGTGGGCGCCGCCGGCGGCCTGCTGGGGGCAGTGATGGCCCCAAAGCTGGCGGCCCGGGTGGGGGAGGGCAGGGTGATACCGCTCTGCGCGGTGGCCAGTTCCGTGCTCCTGGTTCCCCTGCCGCTGGCTGCCATGGTGGCCGAACCAGTTGCCTCCCTGCTGCTGGTGCTGGTGTCAGAGTTCTTCTTCGGGTTCGTGGTGCTGGTTTACAACATCACGCAGCTCAGCATGCGCCAGCGTGTTTGTCCGCCGCGCCTGCTGGGGAGGATGAACGCATCCATCCGGTTTGTGGTATGGGGGGTCATGCCGCTGGCCGCGTTGGCGTCCGGCCTTCTCGCGGAGCAGTTCGGCCTCATCGCAGTCATCTGGATCGGAACTGCAGGCAGTTTCCTGGCAGCCGCCCCGGTGGTGTTCTCGCCGCTGCTGCGCATGCGCAGCCTGCCCAACCAGGTGGAGGGCAGCTAGGTACGGGAACCCCGCCGGGCTGGCGGGGGCGGCACCTGCTTGGCGGCCACCACCCGCTCAAGGAGAATCACGACGTCGGCACTTCGGGTACGCACGGTGCATTCGGTGGGGCTGCACCCCAGCAGGTCTCCCAGTGCGTCGGTGAATCCGCCGTCGATCTTGTACCGGACGACCACCCGGGTACCGGCGGAGGCTGTGGCGAGGAACTCACGGGGTGCGGCGGGTTGCTGGTTCACGCAATCATCGTATGACGACCTCCTACTGTGACGCCTGCACGCAGTACCCTGGTGGACTGTGACGCACCGCTACGTTCGCTAAGCGGGGCTGGGAGATAATAGGCTCTGAAGTCAGAGAGTCCGGCATGCAGGCCGGAAGCACCAACCGGCAATGGGCCGATACCAACCTGGAGAGGCAAGGGACGTGACGTACGTAATCGCGCAGCCGTGTGTAGATGTCAAGGACAAGGCATGCATTGAGGAGTGCCCCGTCGATTGCATCTACGAAGGCGAGCGTTCCCTCTACATTCACCCGGATGAGTGTGTCGACTGCGGCGCCTGCGAACCTGTCTGCCCCGTCGAGGCCATCTACTACGAGGACGACACGCCGGAGGAGTGGGCCGATTACTACAAGGCCAACGTCGAGTTCTTCGATGAGCTGGGCTCTCCGGGCGGTGCAGCCAAGATCGGCAACACCCACACCGACCACCCGATGATTGCAGCGCTTCCGCCGCAGAACCAGGACCACTGAGGCGGGTAGGTGACTACAGCTGTCCGCAGTTTCGGCCTGAGCCTGCCCGATTACCCCTGGGAGGCCATGGCACCGTACCTCGCCAAAGCGGCCGAACATCCGGACGGTGTCGTTAACCTGTCCATCGGAACGCCGGTGGACCGGACGCCCGGGGTGATCCAGGAAGCGCTCCGCGCTGCGGCTGACGCCCCCGGCTACCCCACGGTGCACGGCACCGCCGCCCTTCGGGAGGCCATTGCCGCCTGGTTTGCACGCCGCCGCGGCGTGGACGGGCTTGACCCGCGCGACATTATGCCCACGGTCGGTTCCAAGGAACTGGTGGCATGGCTGCCGTTCCTGCTGGGGCTGAAGCCGGGCGATATTGTGGTGCGTCCAACTGTCGCTTATCCGACCTACGACATCGGAGCCACGTTTGCCGGTGCCACAGCAGTTGCCGCCGATGACCTTGATGAACTCGATGCAGCTACGCGGTCCAAAGTCCGGCTCATCTGGGTCAATTCCCCGGGCAACCCCACGGGGAGCGTTAGGGACGCCAGGTCCTTGCGCAGGATTGTCGGCCAGGCTCGGGAGGTCGGGGCTGTGGTGGCCTCGGACGAGTGCTACGCGGAACTGGGATGGGGCGAATGGGACCTGCAGCGCGGCGGGGAGGCTGTGCCCAGCATCCTTGATCCCCGCGTTGCAGGAGGCTCCCACGAGGGCCTCCTCGCCGTCTACTCGCTGAGCAAGCAGTCCAACCTCGCCGGCTACCGGGCTGCTTTCGTGGCCGGTGATTCGGCCATTATGGCGAACCTGGTCAACAGCCGGAAGCATGCAGGGATGATTGTGCCCTACCCCGTCCAGGAAGCGATGCGCGTGGCACTCGGCGACGACTCGCACGTGCAGGAGCAGAAAGATCTGTACCGGGGCCGCCGCGACCGGATCGTTCCTGCACTTGAAGGCTTCGGCCTCACAATCCATGAATCCCACGCAGGGCTGTACCTGTGGTCCACAGCAGGAGAGGCTACCTGGGACACGATCGGCAGGCTGGCCGAACGGGGAATCGTTGCAGGACCCGGCGTCTTCTACGGTGAGGCCGGGAGCGGATTTGTGCGCGTGGCACTGACCGCCTCGGATGAACGGATCGAGGCCGCCGTAGCCCGGCTGGCCTCGTAACAATAGGTGTGACACCGGCCACAACCGGCGCATTTTTGCGGTGAACCGGCCCTCCCGGATTAGTGGCAGGCCGAAAGTGGCGGTAGCTTTTAACTGACTATCAATGGTGGCTTTCTACAAGAAGGCAGCACGGCCGTTGGACGTCCCGCCCGTGCGGGATCCCCGCGCGGCTCACCTGATGTTGGATCAAGCTTTCTAGAGAGGCCAAGAGGCCTCATGAAGGGGACTCCATGACTGAGACCACCAGCGCGCCTGAGACCACCAGTGCGACCCTGCGACATGCAGGCGGCGAACTCGAACTACCGCGCATCAAGGTTGTAGAGGGAAACGAAGGCTACGACGTTTCCAAACTTCTGAAGCAGACGGGCGCCGTCGCCTATGACCCTGGCTTCATGAACACCGCTGCTACCACCTCGGCGATCACCTACATTGACGGCGACGCAGGAATCCTGCGGTACCGCGGCTACCCGATCGAGCAGCTCGCACAGCACTCCAGCTTCCTCGAAGTGTCCTACCTGCTCATTTACGGCAACCTGCCGACTCCCACCGAGCTGGAGGACTTCGACCAGCGGATCCGCCGACACACGCTCCTGCATGAGGAGCTGAAAGGCTTCTTCGGCGGCTTCCCCCGTGACGCGCACCCGATGCCCGTGCTGTCCTCCGCCGTCTCCGCGCTGTCCACGTTCTACCAGGACTCCCTGGACCCGTTCAACGCCGAGCAGGTGGAAGTTTCCACCATCCGCCTCATGGCCAAGCTCCCCGTCATCGCCGCCTATGCGCACAAGAAGTCGATCGGGCAGCCGATGCTGTACCCGGACAACTCCATGAACCTGGTGGAGAACTTCCTCCGCCTCAGCTTCGGCCTGCCTGCGGAGCAGTACGAACTGGACCCCGTGGTGGTTAAGGCCCTTGACCTGCTCCTGATCCTGCACGCCGACCATGAGCAGAACTGCTCCACCTCGACCGTGCGCCTGGTTGGTTCCTCCAACGCGAACCTGTTCGCCTCCGTCTCTGCGGGAATCAACGCCCTGTTCGGCCCCGCCCACGGCGGTGCCAACGAGGCTGTCCTGAAGATGCTGCGCCAGATCCAGGCCGACGGCACCAAGCCGGAGGACTACATGGAGAAGGTGAAGAACAAGGAGGACGGTGTCCGCCTCATGGGCTTCGGACACCGCGTCTACAAGAACTACGATCCGCGCGCCAAGATCGTTAAGGCTACGGCCCATGAGATCCTCGGCAAGATCGGCGGAAACGACGAGCTGCTGGACATCGCGCTTCGCCTTGAAGAGAAGGCCCTGAACGATGACTACTTCATCCAGCGCAAGCTTTACCCCAACGTGGACTTCTACACCGGCCTGATCTACAAGGCGATGGGCTTCCCGGAGAAGATGTTCACCGTGCTGTTCGCGATCGGACGCCTGCCCGGCTGGATTGCACAGTGGCGTGAAATGATGAGCGATCCCACAACCAAGATCGGCCGTCCGCGCCAGCTCTACATCGGATCGCCCGAGCGCGACTACCCGGCGCGCTAATCCACCGGCCCCGGACCCCGCACGCTCGGTTCGGCCCCTCTTCGGCGTGGATCCTCTTTAGGGATTACGACGGCGGCTGCTCACCTTCTACGGTGGGCGGCCGCCGTTTTTCGCTCTGGAGGGGGCTGAAGGAGCCCAGCTGCCAGACGTTACCCTCCCCGGGCTGGAGGCATAGACTGGAGCCGGAGAGCGGGTTGCCGCGTCTATCGGGCGAATTGTCTAGATGCCAAGGGAGGCATGCGGATGCAGCACACAGGCGGTCCAGGCTGGCGGATCACCATGGACACGTCAGGGCCTATGCTCATTGCCCTTTACATCAGAGACGTCGCGGGGCTCGACGGTGCCGGCTTTCCGGCGCTTTCACACGTTGCCCCGAAAATCAGACACGCGGACCATTCCCATTTGACAGCCGAAGTAGGCGGGATCAGTGCCCTTAAGACGGAGTGGGAAGCCTGGTGGGAGCAGCTGCTGAAGGCGCATCCGCAGATGTCTCCGGAGATGTCGCCGCCCGGATTCACTGCCTTCGCGAACTCCCCGGCACTGCGCCGGGTCCTGCAGGCGCATTTCGGCGCTGCCCTGACCTGGGCCCGCGAACGGCGCAAGGAGTACGCGGAGCTGGAAGCCGAGCGGTCAGCCGGGGGATCCGCCCACCTGCTCGAGGACATCGTGGAGGACCGGCTGCTGGAGGTAGGCAGGGATTCGCGGGACTTCGACCTGACCATCATCGAACTGCCTCTTGACGAGCAGCGCGCCTGGTTCCTGGAACCGGACAAGATCATCATGAGCCATGACCTGCTGAAGCAGCCGGAGGTCTTCCGCAGCTACCTTCAGCCCGTCGTGGAAATCCTGGTCTGACCCGGACATATCATCCTGCCTCCGCGGCCAATGTAATCGTCACGGTGCTGCCGGCTGCCGGGGAATCCTGCCAGCCGTTCCTGGCCTGCCGGTTCCAGCTCATTCCGTCCACATCCACCTGCACTACGCCCAGTTCCTTGGCATGGGCCACAGCCCAGTGGGCCACGGACCATGCGAGATTGTCCGAGGCCTCCACTTCCACGACCGGTCCGCGCGATGACGCGGGGAGGCTTCCGTACGCTGCTTCCAACTGCGTCAGCAATGCCTCCGGGTCTCCGTTGAGTTCGGGGGAGCGGAGAGTGCAGTCCAAGGCAGCATGGGTCTGCCCGCTCAGGGCCGAGGCAAAGGAACGCCCCATTATCTCGTGTTGTGCGTACGCCCTCGGGTACGCGGAGCGCTGCACACGTTGGGCAGCGTCGGTGATGTCCATGGCTGCATAGTCAGGGATCTCGGCCAGTGCGTCATAGAAGGCATTGGTGGCGTAGATGGGATCCATGACCTGTGCGCTGGTACCCCAGCCCTGTGAGGGGCGCTGTTGGAAAAGCCCGCGCGAATCCGGGCCGGCCAGATCGCCGTGATCGATGTTGCGCAGCTTCGATTCCTGCATGGCCGTGGCCAGGGCGATACTGGCCGCGCGCGGAGGCAGCCGGCGCCGCACCGAAACAGCAACTATCAGGGCGGCGTTTGAGGCCTGGTCGGTGGCCAGGTTTGCCTGCTGTGCGCCGACTTTGGCCGTGCACCCTTCCACGATGAGCCGCTCAGAGCGCTGCACCAGCGCCACTCCCGTATAAATGCCGCCGCCGACCAATGCCACGGAGAGTGCTGCAACCACTGCTGCCCGCAGCTTGCGTCGCCGTGTCACGTTGGTACTCCCTTAGAAGCCGGGTTTAAAGCCACGGGCGGCCGGCAGGACCGCCGGCCGCCCGTAAAGGGTCAGTTGGCGTGCAAAGCGTCGTTGAGTTCCACCGTTCCGCCCTTGCGGGGGAGTACCTCCACCTCACCGGTGGTGGAGTTGCGGCGGAACAGCAGGTTCGGAACGCCGGAGAGCTCAACGGCCTTGACGATCCTGGCAGTGTCTTCGCCGTCGGCATTCTTCGGGCCGACAACGCGGACCCGGGTGCCGGCCGTGACGTAAAGTCCGGCTTCCACAACCGAGTCGTCGCCGATGCTGATGCCCACACCGGAGTTGGCGCCCAGGAGGACACGCCGGCCCAGCGCAACCTTCTCCTTGCCGCCGCCCGAGAGGGTACCCATGATCGAGGCGCCGCCGCCGACGTCGGTGCCGTCGCCGGCTACGACGCCCGCGGAGATGCGGCCCTCCACCATGGAGGTGCCCAGAGTCCCGGCGTTGAAGTTTACGAAGCCCTCGTGCATGACCGTGGTGCCTTCGGCGAGGTGGGCTCCCAGGCGGACACGGTCGGCGTCGGCAATGCGCACCCCGGTGGGCACAACGTAGTCCACCATGCGCGGGAACTTGTCGACGCCGTACACGGTCACAGCGCCGCGCCGGCGCAGCTTCGCGCGTGTCAGTTCGAAGCCGTCTACGGCGCAGGGGCCGAAGTTGGTCCACACGACGTTCGGCAGCTTGCCGAAGATGCCATCGAGGTTCAGGGTGTTCGGCTGGACGAGCCGGTGTGAGAGCAGGTGCAGCCGGAGGTAGGCGTCGGCGGTGTCCGCCGGAGCTTCATCCAGGTCGATCTGGACGAACACCACCTTCTGCTCCGTGCCGCGGTCCGCGTCGGCACCGTCTGCAGCGATTACGGTGAGAGATTCATCGGCGTTCTCAACCGCTCGAAGGGAATCGGCTGCCACCCCAAGGGCAGGGGCGGGGAACCAGACATCCAGCACCGTGGCATCACCATTGCCAGTGGCGATGGTGGCCACCCCGAATCCGTAGGCCGAACGTGATTCGTCGGACAGTGGCTGGGCAGTGGGCACGGCGGAAGAAGCGGTTTCAGTCATGGCCCCAGTCTACCGAGACGGCCTGCATGCACCGAAACCTGTCCGCGACCAACGGAGTCGTATTTCGGACTGTTCCTGGCCGACGCCCGCCCCGGATGGAACGGGCGCCCGCCCCGAATGGAACGGGCGCGGCGGGGGATACAGTTGGAGAGTGATTGCCGAAACCGAACCCATAACCCTCGACCTCCGCCAGGACGTGGCGCTGCTGACGGCGGCACTCATCGACATCAACAGTGTGTCCGGCAACGAGACCCAACTGGCGGACGCCGTGGAACTGGCCCTCCGGGAACTCCCGGGCCTTGACCTCGTGCGCGACGGTGACTCCATCATCGCCCGCACGTCTTTGGGGCACAGTGAACGCGTCATTCTCGCCGGCCACCTGGACACCGTTCCGCTGCCGGTCACCGGCGGTTCGCTGGGAACTGTCCCGTCCACCTGGCCTTCCGGCGAGCCGGGTCAAGGGGTCTTGTACGGCCGCGGTGCCACCGACATGAAGGGCGGGGTCGCCGTCCAACTGGCGCTGGCTGCGTCACTGTTCGACGGCGGTGCGCAGCCGTCCAAGGACGTCACCTTTGTCTTTTACGACCACGAGGAAGTGGAAGCCGTCAAGAGCGGCCTCGGCAGGCTGGTGCGTAATCACGGTGCGCTGCTGCATGGCGACTTTGCAATCCTCCTCGAGCCGACGGACGGAACCGTCGAGGGAGGCTGCAACGGCACCATGCGGTTCGAGGCTACGACGTTGGGGGAGGCTGCCCACTCAGCAAGGGCCTGGATGGGAAGCAACGCGATCCACGCTGCGGCACCCATTCTTGCCAAACTTGCCACGTACGATCCCCAGACCATCACTGTGGACGGCCTGGAATACCGGGAAAGCCTGAATGCGGTGAAGATCCATGGAGGAACCGCCGGCAACGTCATCCCGGACCGCTGCGTGGTGGAGATCAACTACCGCTTCGCACCTGACAAGACTCCGGCCCAGGCGGAGGCCCACGTGCGCGATCTGCTGGCGGGATTTAGCGTAGTGCGCACCGACAGTGCCGCGGGCGCACGGCCAGGACTCAACCATCCCGCCGCCGCCTCCTTCGTGGCCGCTGTGGGAGGCGAGCCCAAGCCCAAATACGGCTGGACCGACGTCGCGCGCTTCAGCGAGCTCGGCGTCCCCGCGGTCAACTTCGGTCCTGGCGATGCGCTCCTGGCGCACAAGGACAACGAACACGTGGAGGCCGAGGCCGTCCGCGCCTGCCTTCGGGCGCTGCAGAAGTGGCTGGCCTGAGAAAGACACCGGCGTCTGCAGACAAACAGAGCGTCTGCAGACAAATAGAGAAGGGCCCGCAACCTCAAGGTTGCGGGCCCTTCCACGTGAGGGAGCTGGCGGCGCCGTCACTCGATCACAGACTTGATCGCGGTTACTTGATCGCGGTGGTGACCCCGGCTGTGGGAGCCTTCGCCACGCCTCCGGCAGCCTTTTTGGAGCCGTGGCGCTCAATCCAGATCGCCAGGCGGGACACAGCCAGGTTGATGGCGATGTAGATTGCCGCAGCCACGAAGAACACGGGGAACAGGAACTGCGGTCCCAGGAAGTCCGCCATGACCTGCACCGCGCGCAGGAGTTCGCCGTAGGCGACGATGTAGCCCAGTGACGTGTCCTTGAGGAGGACCACAAGCTGGGCAACCAGGGACGGAAGCATCCGGCGGATGGCCTGGGGCAATTCCACGCTGAGCCGTGACTGGAAACTGGTCAGGCCGATTGCCAAGCCGGCCTCGCGCTGCCCCTTCGGGAGGGACTGGATGCCGGCGCGGATAATCTCGGCGAAGATCGCCGCGTTGTACAGGACCAGCCCGGCCACCACGGCGATGAACGGACTGGTGGCAAACACCAGCAGGACGAACAGCATCATCAGCACCACGGGCATGCCGCGGAAGAATTCCAGCACGATCCTCGTCGGTATCCGGATCAAGGCAATATCCGAGATGCGCATGAGGCAGAGCAGCAGCCCCAACGGGAAGGCGATCACGGCCGCGATGGCGGCTGCTCCCAAGGTGGCGCCGATGCCGTCAAAAATAAGGGACCAGACGTCGGCCTGGCCGAAGATCGCCCACCGCCGCGCCTCGAAGATTCCCTGCTGCCCGAGTGTGTACAGGGCAAGGGCGAGGAGGCCGCCGATGAGAATGACGCCGATGATCGAGCCGATGAGTGAGATTCTGCGGGCTTTGGGCCCGGGGACGTCGTAGAGAACGGAGGTCATCGCGCGATCGCCACCTTTCGTTCGACCTGATGGGCGATGTAGCCCAGCGGCACGGTGATCAGGAGATAGAAGAAGGCAACGCCAACGAGGACCCACATGACTGCGTCGCCGTGGTCATTGGCCAGCTGCTTGCCGTAGCCGAACAGCTCCAGGACGAAGAAGGCGCCGGCCACGGATGAGTTCTTGACGAGCGCGATCAGGATGTTGATCAGAGGCGGAATTACCGTGCGCAGGGCCTGGGGAAGGATGATCAGGGACAGCACCTGGCCGAAGGTCATACCGATGCTGCGGGCGGCCTCCGCCTGGCCCACGGGGACGCTGTTGACGCCCGAGCGGACCGCTTCGGCGATGAAGGCGGCAGTATATGCGCTAAGTGCGATGATGGCTGCGATTTCGAACTGCTCGAACGTGACGCCGAGCCGGGGCAGGACAATGGCGGCGAAGAAGAAAGCGATGGTCAGCGGCGTGTTTCGCACCACCTCCACGTAGGCCATGCTGAATCCGCGCAGCGCCGCGACCGGGGACACCCGGGCGGCTGCAAGGAGCGTGCCCACGACGAGTGCAATGATGCCGGAAACGACGGCCAGGAACAGGGTTCTGAGAAAGCCGTCCCAGTACTGCGGGAGGCTTTCAATGATGACGTCCATAGGGTCCTTCAGCTGCGTTTGTGGGAAATCTGCGGTAAATGGAAGCGGCGGCCACCGGGCCCGGGGATTGCCCGGTTACCGGTGACCGCCATCCCTGTTTTAGTAGCGGTCGACTGTGGGAAGCTCCGGAGCCGTCTTGATGACTGCGCCGGCCGTGTCCTCCCATGCCTTCTTGTAGGACCCGTCCTTTGCGAACTCCTCGAGCTGGTCGTTGACCCAGGTGCGGAATTCGGTGTCGCCCTTCTTCAGGCCGATGCCGTAGGGCTCCTTGGTGAACGTCTCGTCCGAGGCGAGCTTGAAGGCGTCAGGCTCCTTGTTGACGAAGCCGGCCAGGATGACGTTGTCCGTGGTGATCGCTTCTACCTGCTTGTTACGCAGCGGCTCAAGGCAGGCGGAGTAGGTGGCTGCCGGAACGAGGACAGCGTCGTACTTTTCCACGATGGTGGCGGCGGGAGTCGAACCAGTCACGGAGCAGACTTTCTTGCCCTTAACGTCCTCGGGCTTGGTGATGGACGTGTTGTCCTTGTTCACCATGAGAGCCTGGCCTGCTTCGTAGTACGGGCCGGCGAAGTCCACTTCGGCTTTGCGCTTGTCGTTGATCGTGTAGGTGGCGATGATCATGTCCACCCTGCCCTGCTTGATGAACTGCTCACGGTTGGCGGAAACGGTTTCCACCCATTCGATCTTGTCTGCGGGAATGCCGAGCTTGGCTGCAAGGAGCTTGCCGATCTCCACATCAAAACCAACAGGCTTGCCGTCCAGGCCCTTCTGACCGAACAACGGCTGGTCAAACTTCGTGCCAATGGTGATCTTGCCGGCGGAGGAGAGTTTCTCCATGGTGGTACCGGCAGCAAAGCTTGGCTTTTCAGCGGGGCTGGGGTTGGTACCGCCGCCGGTGCCGCCGCCACATGCGCTCAGTGTCAGCGCCAGGGCTGCGGATGCTGCTACCAGAAGGGACTTCCTTCGGGTCAAAAATGCCTTCATGACATTCCTTTCATTGGGCGGCCGCCAAGGACGGCCAAGAGTGAACCGGAGGGTTCAGTGAGTGAGGAGCTTGGACAGAAAATCCTTCGCCCGGCTGCTCTGGGGATTGGTGAAGAATTCTTCGGGTGTGGCGTCTTCTACGATCTGGCCGTCCGCCATGAACACCACGCGGTCCGCTGCCTTGCGTGCGAATCCCATCTCGTGGGTGACCACAATCATGGTCATGCCTTCCTTGGCCAGTTGCACCATGACGTCAAGGACTTCGTTGATCATCTCCGGATCGAGCGCCGAGGTGGGCTCGTCGAAAAGCATGACTTTCGGCTTCATGGCAAGGGCGCGTGCGATTGCTACACGCTGCTGCTGGCCGCCCGAGAGCTGGGCCGGAAGCTTCGGAGCCTGATGGCCCACACCTACACGCTCGAGGAGGGCCATGGCTTCCTTGTCCGCCTCGCCTTTGGACATGCCTTTGACCTTAATGGGCCCGAGGGTGACGTTTTCAAGGATGGTCTTGTGGGCAAAGAGGTTGAAGGACTGGAACACCATTCCCACGTCGGCGCGGAGGCGTGCAAGCTCCTTGCCTTCCTCAGGCAGGACCTTGCCGTCGATCCTGATTTCGCCGCTGTCGATGGTCTCAAGGCGATTGATGGCTCGGCACAGGGTGGACTTGCCTGACCCCGACGGCCCAATGACCACAACGACCTCGCCCTTGCGGACCTGGAGATTAATGTCCTTCAGAACATGCAGCTGGCCGTAATGCTTGTTCACGGCATTCAGGGAGACGAGCGCATTGTCGGGCACTTGAGTTGTCATGAGATGAATCTATCGAAGAACTCTCACGTATGACGGCAATCACTCCAACTTCCTGCTGATCGTAATTCAAGAGATACCTGCACGCCAGCAGGTTAGCCTTGGACGATGAGCATCAATGCAGATCCGTCTAAGTCCGCCCAACCCCGCCGTAAGGGGCCCCTCGAGCTCCGACGCAAGCAGGCGGCAGTGGAGATGTCGGACCAGCGGCTGCTTGACACCAAGGGGCCGGGCCATTTCATACATACGGACCCGTGGCGTGTCATGCGCATCCAGAGCGAATTCGTTGAAGGCTTCGGCGCCCTGTCCGACCTCGGCCAGGCCGTGAGTGTCTTCGGTTCCGCGCGTACCAAGCCGGGCAGCATGTTCTACGACATGGGCGTTGAGGTGGGGCGCAAACTTGCAGAAGCCGGAGTGGCCGTCATCACCGGCGGCGGTCCCGGCTCCATGGAAGCCGCGAACCGGGGTGCTGTGGAGGGCAACGGCGTTTCCGTCGGCCTGGGAATCGAGCTGCCATTCGAGCAGGGCCTGAACCAGTGGGTGGACCTGGGCATCAATTTCCGTTACTTCTTCGCACGGAAGACGATGTTCGTGAAGTACGCCCAGGGGTTCATCGTCCTGCCGGGCGGCCTCGGCACACTCGACGAGCTGTTCGAAGCGATGGTGCTGGTCCAGACACAGAAAGTGACCTCGTTCCCCATCGTTCTCCTGAGCTCTGCTTTCTGGGGCCCCATGCTCGAATGGATCAAGGGCACGCTTGTGGCGGAAGGGATGGTGTCCGAGAAGGATCTGGACCTCATCCAAGTGGTGGACACCCCGGAGGAGGCAGTGAATTTCGTCCTCCACGGCCACGTCCGGGAGCCGTCCCCGGACGAGGAGCAGCGGCCTGAGTAGCCGAGGCGCCCGATTCTGGCACGATGGGTGATGTGAGCAACTTCCTCGTTTTCCTTGCGATCGTCCTGATCGGCATCACCGTCATCTTCGGGACCGACCTTGGAGCCAAGATCTTTCGAAAGAAGCCTTCGGACACACCATTGACCGACGGCGGATTTGAGGAGCCGGTGACGTCGCTCCCTCCCGTCCTGCTGCCGGAGGAAGCGAAGCCGGACGACGTCGACCGGGTGCGTTTCGCCCTCGGCCTGCGGGGCTACCGGATGGATCAGGTAGACCAGGTCCTCGATGATCTGCGGGACCAGCTCGCGGCCAAGGACGCCGAAATTGCAGGGCTTCGCGCCCACCTACGGGGTGAAATCCCCGGCTCCGCGGCGAAGCCTTCTACCCTGGACGGCACAGGGTTCCGTATCAGCAGCGAGGACAGCGCGGCCCCCAGCGAACGGCCTGTCGCCGAGGAGCGGTCGTGACCCGTCCGGTAGCTGATGCAGCACAAACAGATGAGCGCCCGCGGCCGTCTGCCGTGACCGCAACGCTGGGCGCCGTCGCGGGACGGCTGTGGGGAAAAGCCATGCGGTGGCCCTGGTGGGTACAGGTGGCCGCCATCTACGTGGCGGCCCGCGGGGTCAGTGCCTGCATCTTCATGGCTGCTGCCCTGCACCAAGGAGTCAACCCGTGGTTCCCCGCCAAGCCCGATTACTGGCACTTCATCAACATCTGGGACGCACGCTGGTACGGCGAAGTCATCGACAACGGTTATCCCGCGGAACTTCCGGTGGACAGCGCAGGCAACGTCCAGGAGAACGCCTGGGCGTTTTATCCGCTATTTCCACTGCTGGGACGGGCGCTCTCGGCGGCCACCGGACTCATTCCGCCTGTCTCCCTGACCCTCATCGCAGTGCTTGCTGGCCTCGCTGCGTCCTTTGTCGTCTACTTTCTGTTCCGTCACAGGGCGGCACATGGACCGGCGCTGTGGGGAGTGGCCTTCTTTGCGTCCTTCCCCATCAGTCCCATACTCCAGGTTCCCTATGCGGAATCGCTGAACATCCTCCTGCTCGCCTCAGCCCTGCTGCTGGTACTCCGGCGGCATTACGTGCTGGCGATACCGGTGGTGGTGCTGATGGCCCTGTCCCGGCCGACCGGTGTTCCCTTCGCAGCCATGGCTGGAATCCTCTTCCTGTACCGCCTGTGGGAGGCCTGGCAGGGCAGCGGGAGGAAGGCTGTCCCGGGCCACCAGGACGGAAAGGCCCACAGCTCCCGCGAGCTCTGCGCACTCGCAGCCCTGACCGGAGTCAGCGGGTTATCCGCGCTCCTCTGGCCGGCCATCGCCTGGGCAACCACCGGCGACATCGCGGCCTACACCAAGACCGAGACGGTGTGGCGCGGGCACGACCTCGTTCCCTTCAAGCCGTGGTTTGATACCGGCGTCCTCCTCTTCGGCCCCGTGCTGGGCCTTGCGGCGCCCTTCGTGTTTGTCGCGGTGTTCACACTGTTCCTGCTGTCGCGGCCGGTTGCGCAGCTGGGCACCGAACTGCGGCTGTGGTGTGTCTGCTACATGGGCTACCTGATCGTGTTCCTGCATCCGCAGACCAGCACCTTCCGGATGTTGCTGCCGCTTTTTCCCCTTGCGCTGGGCGCTGTCCTGGTATCCCGCTCGAAGGCTTACAGGGGAGCCGTCCTGACCATGTTCATCCTGCTTCAGATTGTCTGGGTTGTCTGGCTGTGGGCATGGGCCGAACTGCCCGGCGGCGGTGACTACCCGCCCTGACGGCCTGTCCTATCCCGGACCGGGGACCGCCGGGAATGCCGCCCGGAGCGATTGTCCATCGATTAGCTACAGACGGGTAATTACAGGATAATAGGGGTTAAGCAAGGACAAATAGCATTCCGAAGACTTCAGTCATGGCGGCTGCCAAACCAGTCGCCAAGCGGCTTGTTTGACCATGCGGACTCAGCCCGGCCGGGCTGCTCAGTCCTGGGACTACTGGAGGGGATATTCCTCATGGCGGCTATGAAACCACGCACCGGCGACGGCCCTATGGAAGTAACCAAGGAGGGCCGCAGCCTGATCATGCGTGTGCCGCTCGAAGGCGGCGGGCGGCTCGTTGTCGAACTCAATGCCGCTGAAGCGGCCAACCTCAAGGAATGCCTCGTAGGCGTCACCGAATAGCTTGCAGCCAGGGCCTGCAGCCGGAAGGCTGCGGGCCCTGCCTCATTTCTTATCCGCGGCCTTTACGCTGGCCAGCGCTCTTGACGACTCTGCAGCAGGCCACCTCTCAGCATTACATCCGAGTCCCGGCGCCGCTCAGCCCTACTTTTTGACAGCGACCAGCAGGCCATCGCCGGTGGGCAGCATGGCCGAAGCCAGCCGATCGTCGTCGCGGACAACCTTGCCCACCTGCCGCAGAACCACTGTGGTGGCGTCACGGGCAGCGGGATTGGAAACGCGGTCCTTATCCAGGGCGTCGTTGACGATCAGGAGACCGCCGGACTTGAGCAGGCGCACGGCCTGGTCCACATAGCGCGGGAAGTTTGGCTTGTCCCCGTCAATAAAAACGAGGTCGTAGGCTGCGTCGGTCAGCCGGGGCAGGACGTCGCCCGCCCGGCCGGAGATGGTGCGGGTGCGGTTTGCGGGGCTGCCGGCTTCCTGGAAGGCCTCGCGCGCAGCCCTCAGGTGCTCTACATCCACATCGATTGTGGTCAGCACAGCCTGCGGCCCGAGTCCTCGAAGGAGGCAGACGCCGGATACGCCGGCCCCTGTGCCGATTTCCACGGCGGTCTGCGCCTTGGATGCTGCGGCCAGAACCGTGAGTACTGCCCCCACGCCCCGGCCGATGGGGGTCACGCCCAGCTCGAAGGAGCGTTCCCGGGCGCGCAACAGGACCTCATCCTCGGCAGGCAGATCTTCTGCATAGGACCAGCTCGTGGACTTATCGGCGCTCATTGGTATCGCTTTCTGGGCGGCAGGAGGGTGTTTCATACAGAGTACTGTGTCCGGGAGTGTGGCGCCGGACGGTGACGGCCCGGTGCAGCAGTGCGACGGGACCCGGCAAAGGTCGCCCCGGCAGAGGAACTGGCAGGCCCCGCGGGGCCGCTTTCCGTGCGGGTTGCGCGGACGGCTGTGAGGGTTGTGCCCATGGCTGAAGACCGGCCCACCATCAGGAAATTCCCAGCCAGGTTTGAAATGATAATTATCCGCTCATCCAGGGGGTGATCGGCGTCGAACCAATGATGTAATAAACATCAGGCGTTAGTACATCCACGAGGGGAGTGGACGATGTCAGGATCAGTTGCGGCACCTGTCCCTGCAGTTGAAGAACCCGAAGCAGAGTGGGTCATGCCCACCTGGGAGGAAGTGGTGACCAACCACTCGGCCAAGGTGTACCGGCTTGCCTACCGCCTCACCGGCAACAGGTACGACGCCGAGGACCTCACCCAGGAGGTGTTCGTCCGCGTTTTCCGTTCACTGGAGAACTTCAAGCCGGGCACCCTTGATGGCTGGCTGCACCGCATCACCACCAACCTGTTCCTGGACCAGGCCCGGCGCAAGACCCGGATCCGCTTTGACGCCCTGGCGGAGGACGCTGAATCACGGCTGCCGGGGAGGGAACCGGGGCCGGAACAAAGTTTCGAGTTCAACAACCTTGACTTGGACGTCCAGGCAGCCCTGGAGGAGCTGCCGCCGGACTTCCGTGCCGCCGTCGTGCTGTGCGACCTGGAGGGTCTGTCCTACGACGAGGTGGCAGAGGCGCTGGGCGTGAAGCTGGGCACTGTGCGCTCGCGGATCCACCGCGGACGCACCATGCTGCGTGAAAAGCTCGCCCACCGCGATCCGCGACCCCAGCAGTCACGGGCGCCGCGGCTCAAGCTGCCCCGCATCGCCGGGATTCTCTGATCGGCGCCATGCACCGCTTCACCCACGTGCTGAAGGATCTCAGGAACGCAGCTGCCTCTCTTCCTCTGGCAGGAACGCAGCACCCGGGTACGTCCGAACATGCGGACCGATGCGCCGATTGTGCTGCTGCGCTACGCCGGCAACGCCAGTACCTTGAGAGGCTCCGTGACGCCGCAGTCCCCGCCGTGAGCGAGGACCTGACCGAGAGGCTCCTGCTCCGGACGCGGGAGCTGGCTGCGGCACCTCCAACTCCGGCGGCCCGGACAGCTCCCTTGAAGCTGGCTGGACTGGCTGCTGGAGGCGCGGCCATGGTGACTGCCGGTGCCGTCGCGGCGGGTGCATACATGGCCGCGGGGGATCCTACCCAGTATGCGGCTGCGTCATTCTCGGGGCAACCAGGCGGCACGCAGTGGGAGGAGACGGTGCAGTCCGAGGAGACCGGGCAGCCGGAGCAGATGGTGCAGTCGGTGGAGACGGCGCAGTCGGGGGACAGGGCGCAGCGGGACGGGCAACCTGCCGGCGGGACGTCCGCAGATTCATTCGTGGCGGCGCTGCGCTCCCGCGGCTGGGCCTGCCCGGACCTTGCGTCCATGGGCTTCCACGTGGCGTCTGCAACGTCCAGGACCTACGGCGGCCAGCCCGCCGTCGAACTTCGACTCTCAAACGGTAGACATACAGCAACTGTTCTGGAACAGCACACGACGGCGGGTGGCGCGGGGCAGCAGGGAGCGGCACCGGATACAGCGATTCCGGTGAACCCCCTGACGGGGCATGCCGCAAGCGAGGACGGCTTCGTCGCCTTGGATGGATCCCGGGTGGCCGGGTCCGGCGCCGGGAATGGTCGTCTTTGGGTCAAGACGTCGGCGCCGTGGAGCGCCATCTACCAGACCGCAAGCAGCACATTCACCTATGTCTCCGACCTGCCCGCGAACGTTGCCGACGATGCCCTGGCGGTGCTGTCAGCGGCGGAACGCGCCTGGGCCAGCAGCGGCGGGAACCAGGCGGGCGTTTCGGCGGCAGCCGATGCCGGTAGTTCCGCAGGGATCACTGGCAGGGAACAGATGACGGAGCGGCTGCAGCGCGGACTCCGCAAGATCGCCCTGCAGCTGGACAATATGACCGGCCGTTCCGACCGATGACGCCGCGCCGCGCTGCCGTGACAGGGGCCAAATCGTCAGCGTCTCGCCCGAGAGGGTAATCTTCCTATAGTGTTTGGAATCAACGGCCCGGAGTTTCTCCTTCTGCTGCTCATCGGCATTCTGGTGATCGGCCCCCAGAGGCTGCCCGAATACACCCAGAAACTGACAAACGTGGTCCGCGAAGTCCGGCGGATGGCATCCGGAGCCCGGGAACAGATCAAGGAAGAAGTCGGCATCGATAT
Organism: Arthrobacter sp. D1-17; assembly: GCF_054130535.1. NCBI lineage: Bacteria > Bacillati > Actinomycetota > Actinomycetes > Micrococcales > Micrococcaceae > Arthrobacter > Arthrobacter sp. D1-17. Next base: position 1,364,263 of record NZ_CP096382.1, read on the forward strand.
CGATGACGTCGACTGGAGAAAGTACGACCCTCGGCAGTACGATCCGCGCCGCATCATCAGGGAAGCCTTGCTCGAGGATGCTCCGAAGCCTGTCAGTGCAGGAGGGCCCGCAGTCACTGCCGCTGTCGCCGGGGCTGCCCAGGCACCCGCACAGCCGTCGAGGCGGACTATTGAGCGCCTGCCGGACGGCGAGCCTGCACCCTTCGACACCGAGGCTACCTAGCCGGGATTCCGGCCCGCGCTGGGAGCGTTTCCCTACAGGTTCCCTCAGCGGATGTCGACAGGCGCCTGAGCGAACGCCTGCTGTTCAGCGGGGTTGGACGTCGAGTTTCATTCCGGTCAGCCCCCGGGGCTTGGACGCGAGCTTCGCGGCGATGCCGGAAAGCGCAGCGGCAGCGGGCGTTTCGGGCCGGCTGAGTACGATGGGAACTCCTGCGTCTCCGCCCTCACGCAGGAGGATGTCAAGGGGAATCTGGCCGAGCAGCGGCACATGCGTGCCGGTCGTGGCGCTCAGGCGCCCGGTGAGCAGCTGCCCGCCTCCGCTTCCGAACAGCTCCATGCGGCTGCCGTCGGGCATCTCAAGATGCGACATGTTCTCGATGACGCCAGCCACGGTCTGACCGGTCTGGGTCGCAATAGCCCCTGCACGTTCAGCGACGTCCGCGGCAGCCGCCTGAGGGGTGGTGACAACGAGGATTTCAGCCTTGGGCAGCAGCTGCGCCACGGAGATCGCGATGTCCCCGGTGCCGGGCGGCAGGTCCAGGAAGAGTGCGTCCAGGTCGCCGAAGTAGACGTCGGTGAGAAACTGCTCCAGCGCGCGGTGCAGCATCGGACCCCGCCAGGCAACGGGCTGGTTGCCCGCGACGAACATGCCGATCGAGATGACCTTCACCCCGAAGGCCACCGGCGGAAGGATCATCTCGTCCACGCGGGTGGGAGCCTGGGTGATGCCCATGAGCGCCGGCACGGAAAACCCGTACACGTCTGCATCCACAATTCCTACCCTCAGGCCCTGGGCCGCCAGTGAGCAGGCGAGGTTTACAGTGACCGAGGACTTCCCCACCCCGCCCTTGCCGCTGGCTACCGCAAAGACCTTCGTCAGTGATCCGGGCTGGTTGAACGGGATGCCACGTTTGCCCCCGGGGCCACGGAGCTGCTCTTTCAGGGCCTCGCGCTGGCCCTGCGTCATGACCTTCAGCTCGACGTCAACAGAGGTGACGCCCGGCACTCCCAGCAGGGCTGCTTCGGAATCCTTCGTGATGGTCTCCCGCAGCGGGCAGCCTGCAATCGTGAGCAGGACGGAAAGGCGCACGGCGCCGCCGTCGGAAATTTCTACGGCGTCGACCATGCCAAGCTCCGTGATGGGACGGCGCAGCTCGGGATCAATAACGGTTGCCAGGGCAGCATCAACTGCCGAAGCAAGGGAGGTGCTCATGCTGTGGCTCAGCTTTCCGGAGTGGTGGGGCGCGGGTCCGCCGGCAGGCTATGGCGGTGCTTTTCTGACTTGATCTTGGGAATCTGCTGCGTGCGCGGGTTCCGCTGACGCTCCCGCTTTTCCTTAAGCTTTTCCCGGACCAGGTCCCGCGGTGACTCGTGGCTGCCCTCATTGGAGGGATCGTGGCTGCGGAGTTCCTCTTGGGCCTCCACCAGATCCTCCAAGAGGCTCCGAAGTTCAGCCCGCACGTAATCGCGGGTAGCCACTTCCCGCAGCGCGATCCGCAGTGCGGCCAGCTCCCTGGTCAGGTACTCCGTGTCGGACAGGTTGCGTTCTGCCCGCTGACGGTCCTGCTGCAGGGAGACACGGTCACGGTCGTCCTGCCGGTTCTGAGCCAGCAGGAGCAGCGGCGCCGCATAGGACGCCTGCAGCGACAGCATCAACGTCAGAAGGGTGAACCCAAGCTCCACTTTGTCGAACTGCCACTGAACGGGCGCGAACGTGTTCCAAGCCAGCCAGAAGACGCAGAAGAAGGTCATGTAGAGCAGGAACGTCGGCGTGCCCATGAAACGAGCGAAACCCTCGGTGGCATGGCCGAAGGCATCGGGGTCCGGCGAGAACTTCGGCAGGATTCGCTGGCGCCCGCTCAGGGGGGTGTCCAGGCTGCCTTTTACTGCCGCCTTCCCTGCGCCCCGCAGGCCAGGGCTCTTTGCTGCGTTATCAGCCAATGCGGCCTCCAAGCTTTCTGATCGGAGCTTCGCCGTCATTTGCCCGCCAATCGTCTGGCAGCAGATGATCCAGGACGTCATCGACCGTTACTGCACCAACCAACCGCCCTGCATCGTTGACCACGGGTAGGGAATTCAGGTTGTAGGTGGCCAGGGTACGCGCCACCTCGCTGATATGCGCCTGGTCCGACAGAGGTTCCAGGTTTTTGTCCACGAGATTGCCAAGCGGTTCGAACGGCGGAAAACGCAGCAGCTGCTGGATGTGGACAACCCCAAGGAACCGCCCGGTGGGGGTTTCCAGTGGCGGCCGCGTAATGAAGATGGACGATGCCAGGGCCGGTGACAGTTCCTCACGGCGTACGTGCGCAAGGGCTTCAGCCACTGTGGCTTCCGGCGGCAGGATGACCGGCACGGGAGTCATAAGACCGCCGGCGGTGTCCTCGTCGTATTCCAGCAGGCGCCGCACGTCCTCGGCGCCTTCCGGTTCCATCAGCTGGAGGAGTTCCTCGGCCTGGGCGGAGGGAAGCTCACCGAGGAGGTCGGCGGCGTCGTCCGGGTCCATCTCCTCCAGAACGTCAGCAGCGCGCTGGACATCCAAGGCGGAGAGGATTTCCACCTGGTCGTCCTCGGGGAGCTCCTGCAGTACGTCGGCCAGACGTTCGTCCTGAAGTTCGCTGGCTACTTCAAACCGCCGCTTGTCGCTCATCTCCTGCAGCGCCTCGGCGAAGTCCGCGGGTTTGAGGTCCTCGTGGGTGGCCACGAACTGGGTTGCTGCCTGGGGTTCTGTCTTGGCGCCCTGAAGCGCATCCGCCCAGTCGATGATCAGGGTTTCGTTGCGGCGGAGCCTGCTCAGCGGCGCGAGGGAGTGCCCGCGGCGGACGAAGAGCTTGCTGACGAACCAGTCTCCGGATCGGTGCTGGTCCATCGCGATGTCCTCAATGGTGGCGTCACCGCTGCCGTCGCGCAGTGTCACGCGCCGGTCGAACATCTCGGCGACAACAAGGGTCTCGGCGCCGCGCTGTTCGAAACGGCGCAGGTTGACCAAGCCCGTGCAGATGATCTGCGTCTGGTCGATAGAGGTGATGCGGGTCATCGGAACGAAGACGCGCTTCTTGCCGGGCACCTCGACGACGATGCCCACCACGTGAGGGGCGCCGCGGGTGCCGCGGGAGAGCACGACGACGTCGCGCAGCCGGCCCAGACGGTCGCCCAGAGGGTCGAAGACGTCCAGCCCGAGGAGGCGTGCAACGAAGACGCGGGTAGGGTTTGTGCTCACCACTACAGGCTACCGAGTCTGCTCACTTTTAGCTGAATTTCAGCTCACACCCATCCTTTTGGGCAAGAATGGGGGTATGTCAAACATTTTTGGTGCTCCCAAGGCCGGTGTCCCCGGCTCCGACGAGTCCCGGACTGTTCCCACTGGGGACTCCGTCGGCAGCTACTCCTCCTACCTGGACGCCCAGAAGGCTGTCGACTATTTGGCCGACCAGCAGTTCCCGGTGCACATGGTGTCGATCGTGGGCAACGACCTGAAGATGGTGGAGCGGGTGACGGGCAGGCTCAGCTACCCCCGCGTTGCGCTCTCGGGAGCCCTAAGCGGCATGTGGTTCGGCCTCTTCGTCGGCGTCATGCTTTCCTTCTTCACCCCGGCCGGTGGAACGTTTTCCATCATCAGCTCGGTGCTGATGGGTGCGGCCTTCTTTATGCTGTTTGGCATCGTCACCTATGCCATGCAGAAAGGCAAACGGGACTTCACGTCCACCAGTCAGGTGGTGGCCACCAATTATGACGTTGTGGTGTCCTTCGAGGCCGCCCACGAAGCCCGCCGGTTGCTGCAGCAGCTGCCGATGACGCCGTCGGCCGCCTCGGCAGGAACCCGGCCCTCCAACTACGGCGGGCCGGCCAACTACAGCGGACCTTCGAATTACTCACAGCGCGACTACTACAACCAGCCGTATCAGCAGCCCGGCCAGCAGCAGGGTCCCTACCAGGGACAGGCGCCGCAGCGCCCTGCAGGCTGGAACGATCCCTACGGGCAGCGCGCGCAGGATGGCCGCGGGCAAGAGTCGCAGGGCCCCCAGCAGCAGTTCCCACACCCCGAGGGTCCGCAGCCCCAGGGTCCGCAGCCCCAGGGTCCGCAGCCCCAGGGACAGGGGCCTTCCGACGAGCGGACTCCCGACGGCGGCCAGCCGCCCGTCCGGCGGTCCGTCCGTTATCCCGATCTGCCGGACGGGCGTCCGCAGTACGGTGTGCGCGTGAACGACGAGAATCAGCCGCACGCGAACCAGCCCCAGCAAGGCCCGGACGAGACCCAGCGCTAAAGCTGAAACTCCAAAGAAGCAAGTCCTCGCCGGCAGGTGAACGTAAGAGAGGGAAGGGCCCCGGAGAAAATCCGGGGCCCTTCCCTCTCTTACTGATGCAAGATTCATAAACGCACGGTACTGAACCTGGGGCTAGGCGTGGCCGCCGGCTTCCTGCCAGATGCCCGCCATCCAGGCTTCCACGTCCCCAGCCGTCCGGGGCAAAGCCGCGCTCAGGTTCATGGGGCCCTCAGCGGTCATCAGGATGTCATCCTCGATGCGCACACCGATTCCCCGGTATTCCTCAGGAATGGCGAGGTCCTCCTTCTTGAAGTACAGGCCGGGCTCGATGGTGAAAACCATGCCCTCCGTCAGCACTCCGTCAAGGTAGAGCTCGCGCTTGGCCTGCGCACAGTCGTGGACGTCCAGGCCCAAATGGTGGCTGGTGCCGTGCGGCATCCATCGCCGGTGCTGCTGCCCGTCCTCGCTGACGGCTTCCTCCACGGACACGGGCAGCAAGCCCCATTCCGCGAGGCGCTCGGCCAGGACAGTAGTAGCGGCCCTGTGAATGTCCCGGAAGCGGGCGCCGAGCTGAGCCGCCGCAAAACCTGCGTCAGCTGCGTCGAGGACGGCGTCGTAAATCTTGCGCTGTACCTCGGAGAATGTCCCGTTGGCCGGCAGTGTCCGGGTGATGTCTGCGGTGTACAGGGAATCGGCCTCAACGCCGGCGTCCAGCAGCAGCAGGTCGCCCGCGTGGATCTTGCCAGTGTTCCGGGTCCAGTGCAGCACGGTGGCGTTATTGCCCGAGGCGGCGATGGTATCGTAGCCGAGATCGTTGCCCTCCTCGCGCGCGCGGGCGAAGAACGCACCCTCGACCACGCGCTCGCCGCGAACATGGGTCAGTGCCCGGGGCAGGACCTTAACTACTTCGGTGAAGCCTTCAACCGTGGCGGCCACGGCGGTCTGCATCTGCTCTACTTCCCAGTCATCCTTGATCAGGCGCAGCTCGGAGAGGGCCTCGGAAAGCTTGTCATCCAAGGCGTCCAGCACGCCTAGGTCCAGGTTGTCCGGGTCCTTGGCGGTGTTGTAGCGGGCGGTGTCCACGAGGGCGTCGATGTTCTCGTCGACTTTGCGCACCAGGCGGATTGAAATGCCTCCGATTTCAGGGGCGCCCACGTTTTTGGTGATTGCCATTTCGAGTTCGTCGATGTGAGCCGCTGGGAGGCCGAGGCGGGCTTCGAACTCCGCCAGCGTGGGGCGCGGGCCGATCCAGAATTCCCCTGAGCGCGCGTCGGCGTAGAACTGCTCAGTATCGCGCCCGGCCAGCGGACGGAAGTAGAGCGTGGCGCGGTGATTGCCGCCGTCGTCACCTTTGCCCTCTCCAACCGGTTCGAAGATGAGTGCCGCGTCAGGCTCATGATCCAACCCGAGACCGGTCAGATGCGCGAAGCCGGAGTGCGGACGGAAGCGGTAGTCGCAGTCGTTGGAGCGGACCTTCAGCGGACCGGCCGGAACCACCAGGCGTTCGCCTTTGAACTTCCCCGAGATGATGCGCCGGCGCCGGGCGGCGTGGTCGGCCACGGCGTCGCGCGCAGGAGTGACCTGCGGGGCCGGAGCCCAGTTGGCGGCCATGAATGCCTTGAAGGCTTCAGAACTGGGCCGCTGCGAGCGGTTGTTGACCCGCTCCTCGAGGGGCTGGGAGGCTGTGTTTGTACCGTTCTGGGCGGTTTCTGCATGGTTCACCGTCCCATAGTCTCACCAGCCCTGCGGCTTAGGCCAACACCCGGCAGGGGCCGGATCCGCTGCCGGCAGAGAGTACGCACCGGCTTCTAGCGGCGGGGGACCCGGCGGCCTGCACCCCGTATCTACTAGGCTGGACGGGTGAGGATCGATCTGCACGCCCATTCGAACGTTTCAGACGGCACCGAACCGCCGGCAGCGGTGGTGGCTGCCGCTGCCGCCGCGGGGCTGGACGTTGTCGCACTGACCGACCACGACTCCACTGACGGCTGGGACGAGGCCTCCAGCGCCGCAGCCAACAGCGGCGTGGCACTCGTTCCCGGCATGGAAATTTCATGCCGCACGGAGCAGGGCATCAGCGTGCATCTCCTCAGCTACCTGCATGATCCCAGCCATGAAGGCCTTCTCGAGGAAATCACCAAGGCCAGGGATGCCCGGCTCACACGTGCCGAGCGGATGGTTACGCTGCTGTCCGAGGACTATCCGCTGACATGGGACGACGTCATTCACCACGTGGCCCCCGGAGCCACCCTCGGACGGCCTCATATAGCTGATGCGCTCGTGGCCGCGGGCGTGGTCGCGGACCGGTCGGAGGCCTTCACCTCCATCCTGACCTCACATTCGCGGTACTTCGTGCAGCATTATGCGCCCGAGCCGGCGCTCGCCGTCGAGCTTGTCCGCGCGGCCGGAGGCGTGCCCGTTTTTGCCCACCCGGTCGCATCGTCGCGCGGACGGGTGGTGGGGGAGCGGACCTACCACGACATGATCGATGCCGGCCTCGCGGGCCTTGAAGTCGACCACCGCGACAATTCTGACGAGGGCCGCGAGTTCCTGCGCGGCCTCGCAGCCCGGCACGGGCTGCTGATGACGGGCTCCTCCGATTACCACGGAAAAGGCAAGCCCAACAGGCTGGGCGAAAACCTCACGACGCCGGAGGCGTTTGCGCGCATTGAAGAACTCGGAACCGGGTCCGCCGTCGTCCGCTGACCGCCCCAACTGGCCGGCAGTTGTTGTCGTTCCGGGGCGTCAAAACGTTACTAATAGGGGTTTAATTGGGCGGGTAGGCCGTGAAGTCCGCATGGCCGCCCAGCCGTTTGGCCATGACGTCAATAGCCGGCTGGTTCTGGTCGACGCACACAAACCGGCGCCCCAGCTTTGCGGCCACCGCTCCCAGCGTGCCGGACCCGGCAAAGAAGTCCAGGCACCAGTCGCCTGGCCGGCTGGACGCGGCAACGACGCGCCGTACCAGGCCTTCGGGCTTCTGCGTGGGGTAACCGGTTTTTTCCTTGCCGGTGGGGGAGACGATGGTGTGCCACCAGACGTCGGTGGGCAGCTTGCCCAGTTCGCGTTTCGCCGGAGTCACGAGCCCCGGGGCCATGTACGGTTCCCGGTCCACTTCGGCGCTGTTGAAGTGGTACTTGGCCGGGTTCTTGACATAGACCAGGATGTTGTCGTGCTTGGTGGGCCAGCGGAACTTGGCACGCGCCCCGTAGTCGTAGGCCCAAATGATTTCGTTGAGGAAGCACTCACGGCCGAAGATCGCGTCCAGCATGACCTTCGCGTAGTGCACCTCGCGGTAGTCCAGATGCAGGTACAGGGTGCCGTCCTCGGCAAGCAGGCGCCAGGCCTCGACCAGTCGCGGTTCCAGGAACGACCAGTAGTCGCTGAAGGCATCGTCGTAGCGGTGCAAAGCGCCTTTGATGGTGTCGTACGAGCGGCCCTTGAAGCCCACCCGGTCGCCGTCGCCTTCGGCATTGAGCACCATCTTCGTTTCCTGGCGCTGCTGGGCCCGGCCCGTGTTAAAGGGCGGGTCCACGTAAATCAGTGTGAAGGCGCCGTCCGGCAGCGTGGGGAGGAACTCCGCGTTATCCGCGTGCACCACCAGGTTGCTGCCGTCCGGCGCCCAGACAGGTTCAGTCATCTAGGCTTTCAGGCCTCTGTGCCGCCCGGCTGCGAGCCGGTAGCCGCCGATTCGCCGCCGGCCACCACTTCGCCGTTGCGGCGGCGGGTGCGGGTCCGGTTGCGCCGCGGACGTGCCGGCTGCTCGGCACCGGCTGCGGCGGTGCCGCCTTCTGAGGCCGCGGGTCCGCTTCCGGTCTCAGCAGAGACATCAGAGGAACGACGACGGCGGTCTCCCGAACGTCCGCCGCTTTCGTTGCCGCTGCGGCGGCTGTCTTCCCGGCTGCCGGAACGCCCGCCTGAAAGGCCGGAATCCCGCCCGCCGGATCGGCTGTTCTTCTTGCCGGTCTCGCCCAGGTCCTCCAGGACTTCGGCGTCGACGCCGGCCAGGGTGCGCTTGCTGCGCGGAAGCCTGCCCTTGGTGCCTTCCGGAATGTCCAGGTCCTCGTACAGGTGCGGCGAGGAGGAGTACGTTTCGACGGGCTCGGGAACGCTCAGGCCCAGGGCCTTGTTGATGAGGCCCCAGCGCGGCATGTCATCCCAGTCCACGAAGGTCACGGCCGTGCCCTTGTTGCCGGCACGCCCGGTGCGGCCCACGCGGTGCAGGTAGATCTTCTCGTCCTCGACGCACTGGTAGTTGATGACGTGCGTGACGTCGTCAACGTCGATCCCGCGGGCGGCGACGTCGGTGGCCACAAGGACGTCCACCTTGTTGTTGCGGAAGGCCCGGAGGGCCTGCTCGCGGGCTCCCTGGCCGAGGTCACCGTGGATGGCGGCTGCGGCGAATCCGCGGTCCACGAGTTCCTCGGCAACTTTGGCGGCGGTGCGCTTGGTCTTCGTGAAGATGATGGTGCGGCCGCGGCCGCGGGCCTGCAGGATGCGGGCAACAACCTCGATCTTGTCCATGCTGTGCGCACGGTAGATGAGCTGGCGGATGTCGCGCTTGGTGAGGCCTTCGTCATCCGGGTCTGCAGCGCGGATGTGTGTCGGTTGCGTCATGTACCGGCGGGCCATGGCGATGACGGGGCCGGGCATCGTTGCCGAGAACAGGAGGGTCTGGCGGACCGGGGGTGTGCCGGCGATCAGGGTTTCGACGTCGGGGAGGAAGCCGAGGTCCAGCATCTCGTCGGCCTCGTCGAGCACCACGATCTTGACGTTCTTCAGCACCAGGTGCTTCTGCTTGTAGAGGTCGATCAGGCGTCCGGGTGTGCCGACGACCACTTCCACGCCCTTCTGAAGGGCCTCAACCTGCGGCTCATAGGCGCGGCCGCCGTAGATCGTGGTGATCCGGGCGTTGCGCTTGCGCGAAGCGTTCTGCAGATCATTGGCAACCTGCACGGCCAGTTCACGGGTGGGGACGATCACCAGCGCCTGCGGGGCGCCGGGAGCCGGCAGCTTGTCGAAGCCGGGATCACCCTGTCCCACGACGCGCTGCAGCGCAGGAATGCCGAAACCGAGGGTCTTGCCGGTCCCGGTCTTGGCCTGTCCGATGATGTCGTGACCGGATAGCGCCACGGGCAGTGTCATCGCCTGGATGGGGAAGGGGTGCGTGATGCCGGCGTCGGCGAGGGACTCGACGATGTCCGCGCGCACGTTGTAGTCGGAGAAGGACTTTTCCGCGATCTCGTGGGGTTTCTCATCCGAGATAATGGTTTCTTCCGGCTCGATGGTCTCGGTTCCGGTGTCGTCGGAGAGAAGCTGGTGGGTATGCAATTCACTCACAGGGGAGTTTCCTTATTCATTTAGGCATTGGCGCCGCCTGCTCAACGGGCCGGCCGGGAAAGCCGCTCCGGAGCACGCTCAGGCGCGCGAGCAATTCCAGTGGAAGCCGATCGCGGGCTATCAAATGCTGGCACTGGGGACCAGCGGGTCTGTCTCAAGATCGCGTAGGGGCGGGCTTGTTGAATTCAAAAATACTGGAAATCAACGACCGGGCATCCATTTCTACCCCTTAAGTCTAACCGGCAAAACCGGATTCCCTGACGGGCGCCTGTTCCCCGACCAGTTCGAGGTGCACTTCGCGTGTGGCGATGTCCGCGGAAACCAGCCGTACCCGGACCCTGGTGCCGGACTCCATTTCGCCCTCACACCGCGCCGTGACCGCCGGTTCGGCGATCTGGACCGTGCCCCACGGGCCGCCGTTGGAACCCTTGCCGTTGGACTTTCCGTTAGTACCCTTCCCGTTCCCGATGACGTTCGCAGTGACTGTGCTGTTGCTGTTATGGCCGTTGCCGCTGCCGCTAGGAGCGCCAGCGCCGGCGCCGTTGCCGTTGTTCTTGGCGGGTTTGGATCCGGAGATCACGACAGCGTCGAACTCCTGGCCGATGTGGTTGCTGAGCAGCGCAGCCTCCACGGTGTCAAGCGCGAGCCGCTCCATTTTGGACGCCAGCTGATCTGAAGCAGCCATTATTTCCGGCAGCGACGGCAGAGCCTCCCGGGCCCAGGAGGGCACAGCTCTGTTGTTGCTCAGCGCCTCGCAGATGACAAGGACGAACCGGTCGACCAGACGGCGCAGCGGAGCTGTGGTGTGGGCGTAGGCTGTGCCGATGGCAGCCTGGATGGCGTCCTCGGGAACAGTGCCATCGAAATAGGTGTAGCCGGCTCCGCGGAAGAGCATGCCGGCAGAGTGCAGGATGGCCAGCTGCCGGTGGTCCGTCGGATCCAGTGTCCGCAGGTACTCGCCGTAGCTGACCGTTCCGTCCCAAGGCTTTCCCAACGCCGCCGTCTGACGCCTGAAATGCGCCAGCGACCGTTCGTCAGGGGCGGGCATCGTGCGCAGGATGCCTACCTTGCCGTCAAGCATCAGGGAGGCGGCGGCCATGCCGGTCATCAGCGAGATCTGGGCGTTCCAGTCCTCCACTGGAAGCTGCGGCGCCGCGACAATCTCATAGCCGCCGTCGGGTAGCTGTACGATCTCCTGGTCCGGCATATTCAGGCTGGCGCCGTCCCGGGCCCTTTCCAGTTCCACGCGCTTGATCCCCACCTCGCGGAGGAGCTGCAGCACGGGCGACGCGGTTCCCGCGTCCAGCGCTTCCTGCGCGCCCTTGTAGCTCAGCTTCGCCCGGCTGCGGACCGAGGCGCGCCGCACCGATACGGAGACTACCTCGGCAGCGGCGTCGAGCGCGAACTCCCACACGAACGCCGAACACAGCTGACCTGCCAGCAGGCTGCCCGCGTTTTCGCTGATGACTTCGGGGTGCAGGGGAATCCGGCCGTCCGGGGCGTAGAAGGTCTGGCCGCGGCGGCGGGTTTCGGCGTCGAGCGCGCCGCCGGGGGCGACGAAGGACGGTACGTCGGCGATGGCGTACAGAATCCGGTAGCCGTCCCCGGTTCGCTCGATGAAGAGTGCCTGGTCCAGATCCGTTGACGATGGCGGGTCGATAGTCAGGAATTCGACGTCGGTGAGGTCCAGCCCGGGAAGCTGCAGCTGAGCCACAGCCGCTTCGGCTTCTTTAAGGACGTCCTCAGGGAACGGCCCGGGCAGCTCCAGTTCCGTCCGCAGCGCACTCAGGGCCTCCGCCAGGGCGTTGGTCTGTTCGTGGACGCTGGGAGAGAGACGATGATGTGGCACGAAAATCAGGTTAGTCGGATTTCCGCGGTTAGTCTTGGATTATGGGCACAACCTCGACTGGCACTGCTCGGTATGACCGTTTCGTGGCCGACCTGTACGGCGTCATGGCATATGGTGAGCTTTCCGCTTTCGAGCGGCTTTCGTCGGACGCCCGCTATTCTCCTACGCTTCACGACCGCGCCGTGCTTGGCCGCATCGCGGTCATCGAGTTCCAGCACTACGAGCTGGTCAGCGCAAAGCTGGCTGAGATGGGAGTGGACGTCGAGGACGCGATGCTCCCGTTCCAGGCCGCCGTGGACCATTTCCATGAACGAACCCGGCCCGCTGACTGGTACGAGTCGCTAATGAAGGCCTACGTCGTCGATACCGTCTCGGCAGACTTTTACCAGGCAGTAGCCCGGTATGTGGATCCGGGGAGCCGTGACCTGATTGCCCAGGTCCAAGCAACCGAGGAAGCAACAATAGTCCTCCGCGAACGTCTGCGCGGGGCCCTTGCGGATGATCCGCGGCTCGCCTCCAGACTCGCGCTGTGGGGACGGCGGCTACTGGGCGAAGCCCTGACCCAGGCGCAGCGGGTGGGGTACGAACACGCGTTCCTGCCCGATTTGATCGCGGCCGCGGACAGCGGAGCTGACGATGCCTCAGTCCGGGAGGCAGTGCGCGCGCTGACCGCGGAACTTGCCGAAAACCACTCGAAGCGCATGGTGGAGCTGGGACTGAGCAGCTGACGTTGTGTCTCCTTTGTGCGCCCTGAGCAGTGGCCGGGGCTCCCGCGCGTAATGCGCCCTAGGCCCTGACGGCGCCGGAGGCCCTGGGTGCGGCTCCCGCGGCACCAGCCGCTCCGGCGTCGAGGGCGGCAATGAGTTGTGCCGCGGCAGCCGCCGGGTCCGGGGCCTCGGTGATGGCCCTGACCACGACGATGCGCTCGGCGCCCGCCGCCACCACCTGTTCCACGTTGCTGAGATCGATCCCGCCGATAGCGAACCACGGAAGCCGCCGGCCGCTTTCGCCACGGGCCCTGTGGGCAGCCTCGGCGGCATAACGCACGAGGTCAAGTCCGACGGCGGTCCTTCCGGGTTTCGTGGGGGTTGCCCACACGGGGCCGACGCAGAAGTAGTCGAGGCCTTCCGGCGCCTGCGCTGTGGCGATGGCGTCATCAATTTGGTCGGGGGAGTGGGTGGAGAGACCGATTGCCGGAGAACCGGGCAGCACCTGCCGGGCCGCGCGCAGGGGCAGGTCCTTCTGTCCGATGTGGAACACGGGAGCGCCGGCCAAGGCGGCGATGTCGGCCCGGTCGTTGACGGCCCAGAGCCGGCCGTGCCGTCCGGCGATCTCGCGGAGAACCTCGAGGAGCTCCAGTTCCTCGGCTGCCTCAATAGTCTTGTCCCTGAGCTGAATGATATCCACGCCGCCGGAGAAGGCGGCGTTGACGAAGTCTGCGAAGTCGCCGCGGTCCTTGCGGGCGTCCGTGCAAAGGTACAGGCGGGCGGAATCGGTGAGTTCATGCGCGGTCATGGCAACCAGCCTAGTTCCTCTAAACTGGGTCCGTACCGCGGGAGCCCGCTGCAGCTGTCATAAACGGCGCAGGGCTGAGAGGGCGTCAGAGCCGACCGCTTGACCTGATCCGGTTAGTACCGGCGTAGGGAAGGAATTGCATGAAGCCTGGAACCGGTGGCGCATCTGCCATTGACCTCACGTCCGGCGATGCCAGGACATCTGCCGCTGGCAGCCCGTACGCCACTAAACCTTTGCACAGCATCGAACCTCTGCACGCCGACGTCGCCGTCATTGGCGGCGGTGTGATCGGCCACGGGATAGCCTGGGAGGCCAAACGCTCAGGACGCTCGGTGGTCCTCATCGATGAGGCGCCCGGAACCGGTGCCAGCTGGGCAGCAGCGGGCATGCTCGCCCCTGTGAGCGAACTGCATTACCAGGAGGAGGAACTCCTCGAGCTCATGCTCGAATCCTCCGCGCTGTGGCCTGGCTTCGTAGCGACGCTCGATGCCATGCGGCCAGACCCCCTCAAGCCAGACCATGGCAGGGAGGACACAGGCTACCTTGCGTCACCCACCATTGCGGTCGGCGTCGACCAGGCTGACCGGCGCACCCTGATGGATCTTCGCCAGGTGCAGCAGGCGCATGGCCTGATCGTCGAACCGCTGACCATCCGCGCAGCCCGGCTGCGTGAACCGCTGCTAAGCCCAGGCATTTCCTGTGCCCTGGAGATTCCGACGGACCACCAGGTTGATCCGCGAAAACTCGTAAAGAGCTGCGCAACTGCGCTGTCCCGCCACTCTCCCGGTGCGCGGACTGCCGTGGCCGGCGCGGAAAGCGGCTATGCGGTACGGGACAACGCCGTGGCATTGCTGTGGGACGCGGGGCGGGTCAGCGGTGTCCGGCTTGCTGGCGGCGGCACGGTGCTGGCCGCGGAAACCGTGGTAGCCAATGGTCTCGCGGCTGCGTCGCTGGACGGTCTTCCGGAGAACCTGAATCTTCCCCTCCGGCCGGTGTACGGCGATATTCTCCGGCTGCGGGTCCCGGACCGGCTCCGTCCCTTGCTGACGGCAACAGTGCGGGGCATCGTGCGAGGAGTTCCGGTCTATCTGGTTCCGCGGCAGGACGGGACAGTCGTTGTCGGCGCCACCCAGCGTGAAGACGGGCAGGGTGCTCCCAGCGCGGGAGGGGTCTACCAGCTGCTCAGGGACGCGCAGGCCCTTGTGCCGGCGATCGCGGAGCTGGAACTTCTCGAGGCAACCGCCCGGGCTCGTCCGGGCACGCCGGACAACGCGCCGCTGCTGGGCCGCGTCCCCGCAGCGAAGGAGAGCGGGTACGGAGCGGCAGACTGCGAATCCGGAACGGCGGACCGCGGGCTTGGAGCGCACGTTCCGGGGCTCATCATCGCTACCGGCTTTTTCCGGCACGGGGTCCTGCTGACGCCTGCCGCGGCCGTCATCTGCCGAGAGCTGATGGACGGTGTAGAGGACAGCCGCTGGGGCGCCTTCAGTCCCGGCCGGTTCCCGGCCGGGCAATCGGAGCTGTTGGCCGCTGCCGCACAAGGCACTGCGCCCCCTGGCCCGGCTGTATCAGGCCCAGCCGCATCAAACCCAGTCACATTTGACCGAACCAAGGAATCCGCATGAACATCACATTGAACGGCAAACCCCACGCCGTGGGGACAGAAGCCTCCGTGACGACGCTCGTCAGCCAGATCACGGGGCGGGAACTTGCCTCAGACGGGCAGGCCGCGGACGGCCAGCGTCTGGGTGTTGCGGTGGCGCGCAATTCCGAGGTGGTGCCCCGCAGCCAGTGGCACAGCACGGCGCTCACCGAGGGCGATGACATCGAGCTCGTTACTGCAGTTCAGGGAGGATGAGGACGATGACTGAAACAACTGCGCTTCCGGCCGTGCCCGGAACAGACAGTGACCCCCTGGTTATCGACGGAGTGGAATTGAGTTCCCGGCTCATCATGGGCACAGGCGGAGCGCCCAGCCTGGACGGCCTCGGTGCGGCGCTGCTGGCCTCCGGCACGGAACTGACCACGGTCGCC
This sequence comes from Arthrobacter sp. D1-17, assembly GCF_054130535.1. Classification (NCBI taxonomy): domain Bacteria; kingdom Bacillati; phylum Actinomycetota; class Actinomycetes; order Micrococcales; family Micrococcaceae; genus Arthrobacter; species Arthrobacter sp. D1-17. Next base: position 1,379,485 of record NZ_CP096382.1, read on the forward strand.
ATGCGACGCTATTCGCCCGCCGAAACGGGTTCCCTGTTCCAGCTGCTCTTGGATAACAACATCCGGGTCCTGCCGAATACAGCCGGCTGCTTCACTGCCAGGGACGCGGTCATGACGGCGGAGCTGGCCCGTGAGGCGTTGGAGACGGACTGGGTGAAACTGGAAGTCATTGCCGATGAGCACACTCTCCTGCCTGACGCGGTGGAACTCGTCGATGCCACCGAGCAGCTCGTCAACCGGGGGTTCAAAGTCTTCGCGTACACCAACGACGATCCGGTTCTGGCGCTGCGTCTGGAGAACCTCGGAGCCACCGCCGTCATGCCGCTCGGCGCTCCGATCGGGACCGGATTGGGAATCCTCAACCCGCACAACATCGAGCTGATCGTGTCCCGTGCCTCTGTGCCTGTGGTGCTGGACGCGGGCATCGGCACCGCCTCGGACGCCGCCTTGGCCATGGAACTGGGCTGTGACGCCGTGCTGCTGGCGACGGCCGTGACCCGGGCACAGAACCCTGCGCTCATGGGCCAAGCCTTCAAACACGCTGTTATCGCCGGTAGGCTGGCGAAAGCGGCCGGGCGGATTCCGCGCCGCGAGCATGCGCTGGCGTCTTCTGCGATGGAAGGCCGGGCCGAATTCCTCTAGGGCCGGGTCCTGAGTGTGCGGGCGCACGGAAGGGCAGGCTCACCCGCTACCCGTCAAGGAGTCAGACGTGGGACCCAAGGACGAGATCCTCACCCGCTCCCAGATAGATGAGGCCCTGTCGGGCCTGCCTGACTGGCGCTACCGCCTGGGCGGCCTGGTCACTGTCTACAAGACGCCGACGGCGGCCGGCGCGCTTGAGCTGATTGCCGGCGTCGGGCGTCTTGCCGAGGAGAAGGACCACCATCCGGACCTGGACTGGCGGTACAACCGTGTGTTTATTCGGTTCACCTCTCACGACGCGGGCGGCGAAGTGACCCCGCGTGACATCGCCGCCGCCGCGGCCGTTACCCATGCAGCCGCAGACGCTGGCGCAGCCGCGGAGCCGGGGCTGTACCGGACAGTGGAAATCGGTATCGACACGCCGGAGCCCTCGGCGATAGCCGACGTCTGGCGTGTTGCTCTGGCCTACAAACAGGGCCGGGGAGGCAGCCTGCAGGATCCCTTCGGCCGGGGTCCGGGACTCTGGTTCCAGGAGACCCGGACGCCCAATGACAACCGGCTCCATGTAGACATCCACCGCTCCAAGGCCGAATCCGGTCCCGTGCTGGAGAAGGTGGCTGCCACTGGCGCATCAATGGACAGTGACCACACACCCAACTGGGTGGTGGTCACTGATGCTCAAGGGAACCGACTGTGCCTGTGCACCGAAGAAGGCGAGCAGCCCCGCAGCTGATGCTGCGCGAAAGGCGCCTGTTTGGGGCACGGCCAGTCTGCCGTTTTGCTACATCTTGAGGGCCTCTGTGAGGCGCTGTGTGTCCTGTTTGGTCCTGCTCCGGCCGAGGAAGGCGGCGGCGGCCAGAGCCGCTGCCGCGCCTGCAATCATGGGGGCTATCCATGGAATCCAGGTCAGGCCCGGCTGGTAGCCAAGGCCAGCCGCCATGCAGATCATCCAGGCGGCCATGCCCGCCGCGGTCCCCACGCCAGCTGGCAGGAACATGCCGTATTTGGCGTGGCGCCTGTCATTCGCCCAGACGATGAAGCCCGAGGCGACATTGACCAGCACGACGATGACGAGGGACAGCATTGTCAGCCCTAGAGTGCGCCGAAGCCGACCCGGCGGACTTCTTCCGCACCGATCTCGACATAGCCCAGCACGCTCGCCGGCACGATGATCTGCCGGCCCTTCTCATCCGTCAGGCGCAGCTCGGTGCCCTTTGCGAGGGATTCTGCTACGACCTTGGCTACGGCGTCAGCATCCTGGGCCGATTCCAGCACGAGTTCGCGGCCGATGTTTTGAATGCCGATCTTTACTTCCACAGCAAGGCCTCCCAGCCAGTCAATGTTGATTAGATGTCAAAGGGTGTTCTCCCTTTGTAGTCTAGGTCTCTTTGGGAAAGCGCGAGATTCCGCGCCAAGCTAAACGGTAGATCAAGTCGCTGGCCACATCGATGTCCAGGTTCCCGCCCGTTTCGAGCCAGTAGCGCGCGCTCACGTGCGCCATCCCGGCGAGGGCCCGCCCCAGCAGCTGCGCTTCCAGGTGTGGCAGCTTGGTGTCTTCGGCAATCACGTGCGCGATGGCGTCGGCAAATGCCTTATTGAACGTCTCGAGGCGGGCGCTGACGTCGGCATCGTTGATCAGGTCCGACTCAAAGACAAGGCGGTGCGCCTGATCGTCGCTGTCGATGAAGCGGTAGTACGCCCTCATGACAGCCTTGACCCGTTCTTTGTTGTCCGTGGTGGAGTTAAGCGCGCCCATCATGAGGTCTGTCAGGGAGCTGAGGTGGTTGTCCAGGAGTGCGAGATAGAGCTCGCGCTTCGAAGGAAAGTGCTGGTACAGGACCGGCTTGCTGACGTGGGCGGTCTCAGCGATCTCGTCCATGGCGGCGCCGTGATATCCGTTGGCCACGAAGACTTCCTGGGCGGCCCTCAACAGCTGGGCGCGGCGCTCATCACGTGGCAGCCGGGCAGAACGCTGGCCGGGGACGCGGCCTCCAGCAAAGGAGGGCGCGGCCGGAGGTTGATCAGCCGGTGCATCGTGAACCACTGTTGGCCTTCTTTCCATCTCAGTTAACTTCACTTTACCCGGAGGTAATATGACCGCACGGTATCTTCAGGCATACATTGAAGTATGGCTTTTTCGTCCACTGCAAATGCAGCACGCACCTCACTGCACCCCCTTGTCGAACCGGCAGCCGAGCTCTCGCCGGAAGAGGTGGAGCGGTACTCCCGGCACCTCATCATTCCGGAGATCGGCGCGCTTGGCCAAAGGCGCCTGAAAAACGCCCGGGTGCTCGTGATCGGGGCCGGCGGGCTGGGTTCCCCGGCCCTGCTCTACCTTGCCGCTGCCGGCGTAGGAACCATCGGGATCATCGACGATGACGCCGTCGACCTGAGCAACCTGCAGCGCCAGATCATCCATGGCGTAGCAGACGTGGGCCGGCCAAAGATTGAATCGGCGCGTGACGCAATAGCCGCCCTGAACCCCTTGGTGGACGTGCGCCTGCACAATGTCCGCCTGGACGCTTTCAACGCCTTGGAACTGTTCTCCGGCTATGATCTGATCCTTGATGGAGCCGACAACTTCGCCACCCGCTACCTGGTCAACGATGCCGCAGCCATCCTCGGGAAGCCGTATGTGTGGGGATCGATCTTCCGATTCGACGGGCAGGTCAGCGTGTTTTGGGAGAAGTACGGCCCGACGTACCGTGACCTGTATCCGGAGGCCCCGCCGGCAGGGTCCGTGCCGTCCTGCGGCGAAGGCGGCGTCTTCGGAATGCTGTGCGCCGCCGTCGGATCCCTGATGGTGACAGAGGCCGTCAAGCTGATCACCGGCGTCGGACGCTCCCTGCTCGGCCGCGTGGCGCTGTACGACGCTCTGGGTGGTAGCTGGCGTGAAATCAGGGTTGCCAAGGATCCTGCGGCCCCGTCCATCACCGAGCTGACGGACTACGAGGCATTCTGTGGCATTGCGCCGCCGGCAGCCACGGACACGGAACACACCGTTACTGCGACGCAGCTGGCCACCATGCTGGCGTCCCGCGAGGCCGGGCTGAAGGATTTCGAACTCGTGGATGTCCGGGAGCCGGGGGAGCACGACATCGTCAGCATCAACGGTTCCGTCCTCATCCCGCAGGGCAGGATTCTTTCCGGCGAGGCTTGGGCAGAGCTGCCGCAGGACCGGGATATCATCTTCCACTGCAAGGCCGGCTCGCGGTCCGCCGCGGTGCTCAGCGCAGCCAGGAAGGCCGGATACCAGCGCGTGAGCCATCTCGACGGCGGCATCCTCGCCTGGGTCCGGGATGTGGAGCCGCACAAGCCCGTTTACTGACAGGAGCGGCCTCCCGCCCGAAGTTGCCCTGCGCCCATCAGCGGATCTCATGCTGCCAGCCGTTGCTGCAGGGGCTGGCGTCGAGGCGCCAAGTGCTCACGGCCGCTGCAGCCCGCTGGCTGCCAGAGCGGGCAGCGGCAGCCCCAAGACCCGGTCCTGGACCGGGTCGGTGTACTCAAGTTCCAGCCGGGAGGAGCCGGACGGAGCGAGGTAACTGATCCAGTGGTGCTCTGTTGCACCTGCTGCCAGGGTGCCGCCACCGTGACCGTAGCCCTGCGGCGTGACGGTTGTGGATGACGGCGCCAGCCGCAGGCGAAGCTGTCCGGGACTGAACAGCACCGGTTCCGGAGTCGAGTTGTGCAGTTCAACTTCAACCAGAACCACCTCGCTCCAGGTGAGGTTTACCGGCTGCGGAGATGTAGGGTTCTGTGGTATTTCGGCATCGTGGCCATGGGAATCTGCGGCAGTGCCCTCAGCACCGGCCGCCTGGGGGCGGCGGGAGTCGCGTCCGGAGTATGCGGCCAAAGCTGCGGGACCGGTGAGGGCGGCGGCTGCCGCTTCTACCGACCGGAAGGCAGGGCGTCCCTGCTCGTCGAGCCTGGCGAGCCTGCCAGCCTGGGTCACTGCCAGGAAGCCGAAGGCGGTGTCCTGCCGTGTGCCGGCCCCGGGGGCGCTCCGGGAAACCGCGCCATACGTCCCGCCTGCCATCAGCAGGACGGCGCCGCTGCCCACAAGCAGGCCGAACTGGCGACGGCTTAGGACTGGCACAGAAAACGTGCGGTAGTCAGGAATCACGGCTCGCACCCCCAATAGTTTTCTTACTGCAACCCATGCTCCGCAGCCAGCCTATGGAAACCTTGCAGAATTCTTGGGGCGCAGCTGGAAGGGCCGTGCAGGAACTGCAGCGGGGAATGAGACGCCACACAAGGAGGTGTCAAAGGGAGACAGCTCCCCAGGAGGTGACGCTGTCTTAGGAGCGCGACGCTGTCTTGGGAGCGCACAGAGAGGCCGGTTTAGGCCGAGTTCCTCCGGGCCGCAGTCTCGGACAGCGGCAATGGCTTGGACACGGATGCGGGGGCAAGCTGCCCGTGGTCCACAGGGCACTCTGCCTTTGCTGCAGCAGCCGGCTGTTCCACAGTAATCCCGTACAGGGTTTCCAGCGCGGCAACATAATCGTCCTGCTGGCCGTTGGCGGCCAGCTCCCGGGCCCTGACGGTGGGCACGTGGAGCAGCTGCTTCACCATACGGCGCAAGGCGAACTCCACTTCCTCAGCCGCGGCAGTGCAGCCGTGGCGGGCGCGGACCTTCTCCATTTCGGCGTCCAGCACGTTCATGGTGTGCCGGCGCAGTGCCACGATGGCTGAATCCACGGCCCGTGCTTCCCGTTGCTGCTCGAAGGCCTGCGCGGCACCGGAGACGATGCTGCTGGCCTGGGCGAGGGATTCTGCCTGCTCTTCCGGAGCTGCCAGCCGCACGGATTCCAGCGTCAGGAGCTCAACGCCATCGAGCTCTCCCACGGCGGGATCAAAGTCATGGGTCAGGGCGAGGTCGATGGCAATCAGGGGACGGTCGGTTCCGGAGCGGACCTCGGCGAGTTCTGCAGCATCAACCCGGTTGTCAGATCCGCTGCAGCCGATCATGACGTCGGCCGCGGCGACGGCAGACCGGAGGGTGTCGCCGTCGAGGGCGGTGCCGCCGCGGGTAGCCACGAAGGTGGCGGCGCGGCCTGACGAAGAATAAACGGAAATGTCACTGCAGCCGCGTTCGCGCAGCAGGGCCATGGTGGCGCCCGCGTAGGCGCCGGTGCCGAACACCACGACCTTCTTGGCGGACCAGTCGGGATTTTCGGAGAGATCAGTGGCGAGGTCCAGCGCAACAGAAACGATAGACAGCCCGCGGGAGCCCAGGGCCGTCTGGGCTCCGACATCCTTGGCCGTCTTGGACGCGGCTTGGAAGAGCCGGACCAGGCCCGGACTAGCCGTGCCTTCGTGCTGCGCAGTGATCAGGGCACGGCGCACCTGGCCCGCAATTTCGCGTTCTCCGACAACCGCCGAATCCAGTCCTGAGCTGACAGCAAAGAGGTGCTGGCTGACATCGGGACCCGTCCGGGTGCTGAAGGAGCGGGATACGAGCTGTTCGCTGAGGCCGCTCATTTCACTGATCTGGCCCACCAGGGCGGCGCGGGCGGCTTCGACGTCATCCACATGCGATGCTTCGCCGTAAATTTCATAACGGTTGCAGGTGGCAAGGACCACCGCACCCGTCACTGCCGGCGACTCGGCGAGGGCGGATGTGGCAATGCCTGAGGAACCGTTGCTTAGTTGAGCGACGGTTTCGAGGTCGATGTCGGCGTGAGTAGCCACCAATGAGAAAAGAACCACAGCAGGACAATCATAGCTTTTTCGTAAAGGCGTAGAACAACCCCCTGCCCGGAAGCACGGCCTGTTGCACTGTGATTCCTGCCACGGCCACTTACCCAAGGCCCGGCGTGACAGGCTGTCGTTATCTTTTGAGGGCGATTTTCGGCACAATCAAGGCATGACTTCTAGCGCTGCAACTTCAGATGGCACGGCCCTTGACGCCGGTCATCCGCTCATGGACGGGCGCACTGCCGACTCGCCGCTTATCACCGCCTACCGGGGTGAAAAGCCCAGCCGCCGTCCGGTGTGGTTCATGCGCCAGGCCGGCCGGTCCCTGCCCGAGTACCTGAAGGTGCGCGAGGGTGTGGCCATGCTGGACTCGTGCCTGCGCCCTGAGCTTGCCGCAGAGATCACGCTGCAGCCTGTGCGCCGCCACGACGTCGATGCGGCAATATTTTTCTCCGACATCGTCATCCCGCTTAAGCTGGCCGGCGTCGCCGTGGACATCGTGCCGGGTGTGGGTCCGGTCCTGGGCAAGCCAGTTCGCACCGCAGCCGACGTCGCTGCCCTTCCCAAGCTCACCTGGGAGGCCTTGGAGCCCATTCGCGAAGCCGTCCGCCTGACGGTGGCCCAGCTGGGCAAGACCCCGCTCATCGGTTTCGCCGGAGCACCTTTTACGCTCGCCGCCTACATGGTCGAGGGGAAGCCGTCCCGCGACCACCTCGGCCCGCGCACGATGATGCACGCGGACCCGGAAACATGGAATGCCCTGGCCAACTGGGCCGCAGACGCCTCGGGGCTGTTCCTGCGGGCACAGCTCGAAGCAGGCGCGTCGGCCGGGCAGCTGTTCGATTCCTGGGCAGGCTCCCTTGGGCTGGCCGACTACAAGCGCTTCGTTGCGCCGGCGTCTGCCCGGGCGCTGGACCACGTGCGGCACCTCGGCGCGCCCCTGATCCATTTCGGCACGGGAACCTCCGAACTCCTCGTCGCGATGCGCGACATCGGCGTCGATGTGGTGGGCGTGGACTACCGGTTGCCGCTGGAGGAAGCGAACCGGCGCCTGGGCGGCGCAGTGCCCCTGCAGGGCAACATCGACCCCGCCCTCCTCTCGGCCCCCTGGGAGGTGCTTGAGGCCCACGTCCGTGAGGTCATTGCCTCCGGTGCATCGGCGCCCGGCCATGTCCTGAACCTCGGCCACGGCGTTCCCCCGGAAACGGACCCCGACGTGCTGACCCGCGTCGTTACGCTGATCCACTCCATTTCTCCGGAGTAAGGCGGTGGAGGGGGCAAGCCCCGTAACGGGCGGCCGGACGGCTCTGGTAGTGGGCGGCGGCATGTCCGGTCTCCTTGCCGCCCGCGAGCTGGCGCAGGCCGGACTGGCGGTCACGCTGCTGGAAGCCACCGACTCCTGGGGCGGCTGCGTGGGCCGGCATGAGGTTGCCGGGCTCACCCTGGACAGCGGCGCGGAATCGTTCGCCACACGATCCAGCGCGGTGGCCGACCTGACCCGCGAACTGGGTCTCTCCGACGCGATCGTGTCCCCGCACCCCGGCGGCGCGTGGGTGCAGCTGCCGGACGGCGCACGTGAACTTCCCCGGACCGGCATCCTCGGAATTCCGGCAAACCCGTGGGATCCGGAGGTGCGCCGCTCGCTGGGATTCGCGGGGTCGCTGCGCGCGTCGCTGGACAGGTTCTTGCCGGCATCCCTGGGAACTGCCGCAGACGTCACGAGCGTCTCGGCCCTGGTCCGGACAAGAATGGGACAGCGCGTCCTCTCCCGGCTTGTGGAGCCGGTGGTTGGCGGCGTGCATTCGGCCGACCCCGCCCTTTTGGACGTGGACATGGTGGCGCCGGGGCTGCGCGCCGGAATTAGTAGACACGGCTCGCTGGCCGCCGCCGTAGCGGCGCAGCGCCGCACGCCTGCCCAGGATGGTGGCGAAGGTGCCGGCGGTGAGCGTGCCGGTGCAGCCAAGGCCGGGTCCGCCGTCGCCGGCCTGAAAGGCGGCATGCACACCCTGGTGGCCGCCCTCGTCGCTGACCTTCAGCAACGTGGAGTGAACCTCATCAGCGGGATCCGGGCCCGCTCCGCGGCACGGACCCCGGCCGGGTGGAGGGTCACCGCGGCCGCAGCCGGCGACGGCACGGGCGGCGCAGGTGACGGCACCGAAGAAAGTGAACAGACGTACGACGCCGGGGTGCTGGTGGTCGCGCTCGACGGTCCCGCCGCCGTCGGGCTGCTTGGGTCAGCGGTGCCGGCCCTTGCCGGTCACCGGCCGGCGCCCGGTCCCGAGGTCAAACTGGTGACGCTCGTGGTTGACCTCCCGGAGCTGGACAGCCGGCCGCGGGGAACGGGCGTCCTCGTCGCTCCGCAGACCCAGGGCATTCACGCCAAGGCCCTCACCCACGCGACGGCCAAGTGGGACTGGCTGGCGGCGGAAGCCGGACCTGGCCGGCACGTTGTCAGGCTGTCGTACGGCCGCCGCGACGGTACCGCGCCCGGCAGGAGCGACCAGGGTTCGCCCAACATTGCTGCCTTGCCGGATGCGGCGCTGCTGGAGCTTGCACTCCGGGATGCCTCGGCGCTGCTGACGGTGTCCGTCAGCGCGGACGTCCTTGTGGACTGGGACGTGGTCTCGTGGGCCGGTGCCCTGCCGTTCGCCGCGGTCGGGCACCGGCAGCGGGTGGCCGAGGTCCGCCGGATCTGCGGGGGCAGCGATGCGCCCGTGCTGGTGGGCGGGTGGCTCGCCGGGAACGGACTGGCAGCCGTGGTGGCAGACACCAGGCAGCAGCTGCGAACCTTCCTCGGGAAGTAGCTTGCGGAGATCAAGCACCAGCCGCGGCAAGGCTCGCTGCCCGGCAACGCAGCGTCCCTGGTAACCAAACTACGGTAACAAGACGGTAACAAACCGGCCGGAATCCCGGGCGGCTTGTTGCCCCGGTCCGTCCTTTAATACCGCCCGCGATAGCTGCTGGACGTGCTGTCTGCAAGTTTTCCCAGACGGCGTTTTGTGTTTAGGGTCGATAACTATGGTCGATCAGAAGTCCGAGAACATTCGTACGCTGGCCGGTAACCATGGGGGACTTCGACGCGGCACGGCAGCCGCTGCGCTCGGAGCGGTTCTGGTCTTATCCGCAGGTGTGCCTGCATCCAACGCCGCTGCGCCGGCGTCGCTGACAGACGCAGGGGACAGAGTACGGTCCGACGCCGAGGCTGTTCCGGGTGCCGCCCCGCAGGCGGCTGTGGCCGTGAGCCAGGTCAAGGCCACAAGCGAGGTCAAAACCACGGTGGACGGGACGGTGAGTCTTGAAGCCTGGGCAGGCGCCATCCTTGGTGATGATGAGGACGACGACGGGTCTTCCGCCTCACCCGCACCGTCCGTCTCGCCCTCCAGCACGCCTGTGCCCGTTCCCACTGCGCCCGCGCCGACGCCGCCTGCAACGCCCCTTCCTGTGACTCCTACGACGTCGCCCACGACGTCGCCGGCTCCCGCGCCCGCTCCGCCGCCCACCAGCGCAGCCGCGTCCGGGACGTCCCCGTCTCAGACGTCGGCGCCGGCCCCTGCAGCGCCCCGGCCAGGCTACTCGCCGGCGGCTGGCGTTCCCGCGCCGGCGACCCGGCAGGCGCCGGCAGCGCAGTCCGGCGTAAGCCGGCTCGGACCTGCCGTCCAGCCGGCACCGGCGCAGCCGGCCGAGGCGCCGGCGGGGGTCCCGGTTCCGGCAACAGGTTCAGCAGCCGAAACGCCGGACCGCAGCGCCCAGAGCAAGCTGGACACAGCGACCTCGCGCCCCGGAGCCGCTGGCATCACCTCCGAAGTCTGGGGCTCGGGCCGCCTGTCCAGTCCCATGAACATGGGGACGGTGAATTCCCGGTACTCCATAAGCCGGCCAAGCAGCGCGGTTCTCAGCAGCACACAGTCCGGGCCCATTTCCCCCATGGTCTGGGCCGGAGCCGGGCTCGTGCTCCTGGCAGGGGCAGCTGGTTTGGTGGCCTACAAACTTCGCCGCGCGCTCTGACAGCCCCGGTAATACCCGTGAATTAGCCCACTTCTACATGTTGTAGAAGTGGGCTTTTTCGACTTGCAGGCATGGAACGGGCAGACTGGTATCCATGAGCCACACTCCTGCCGAATCTGTCACCAAAACTGAAGAATCAGCCGAGCAGTTCTTCACCCTCTGGTCCGTCTTCAAGCGCTCCGCCGAGGTCCTCCGCAGCCCCGATGCCGCCGCGGACTTCGACGCCCTGCTCGCACGCCTGGCCGAGGGCGGCGTAACCCACCGCGGAAGCTACGACGTTTCCGCCATGCGTGCTGACGCCGACGTGATGGTGTGGCTGCACGGGCCCAAGCCCGAGGCGCTGCAGCAGGCCATCCGGGACATTCGCCGCAGCAAGCTGTTCGCGGGAACAGAACTCGTCTGGTCTGCCATGGGTGTCCACCGTGAAGCTGAGTTCGCAAAGAACCACACCCCTGCATTCTCCCGCAATGTGGCGCCGGCAGAGTGGCTCTGCGTGTACCCGTTCGTCCGCTCCTACGAGTGGTACCTGCTGCCGGAGGAAGAACGCGGCAAGATGCTGCGTGACCACGGCCTGCTCGGCCGTGACTTCCCGCAGGTCATCTCCAACACGGTCTCGTCGTTCGCGCTGGGCGATTGGGAATGGATCCTGGGACTGGAAGCCCCCGAGCTCGTGGACCTGGTGGACCTGATGCGCCACCTGCGCGCCACTGAGGCGCGCAACCATGTCCGGGAGGAAATTCCGTTCTACACCGGCCGCCGCATCACGGCCAAGGAGATCGCCGAGGTCCTGACGTGAGCCTGCTGGACCCCCAGGAATCCTTTGCAGCGGTGAACCCCGTGACGGAAGCCGGCAGGATGGCGCCGAAGGAATACGACGCCGTTCTTCTCGCCTCCTTCGGGGGACCGGAAGGCCAGGAGGACGTCATTCCCTTCCTGCGCAATGTCACCCGCGGCCGGGGCATCCCGGATGAGCGGCTGGAAGAGGTTTCCCACCATTACCGGGCCAACGGCGGCATCAGCCCGATCAACCAGCAGAACCGCGAACTCAAGGCGGCGCTGGAAGCCGAGCTCGCCGCACGCGGGATCGACATGCCGGTGCTGTGGGGCAACAGGAACTGGGACCCCTACATCCCGCAGGCCCTCCGGGACGCGTACGACGCCGGGCACCGCAGGCTGCTGATGATCACCACGAGCGCGTACTCCTGTTACTCCAGCTGCCGTCAGTACCGAGAGGATATCGGCATGGCGTTGACGGAGACGGGCCTGGATGGCCGGCTCGAGGTGGACAAGGTGCGCCAGTACTTCGACCACCCCGGGTTCGTGGAACCCTTCGTGGAAGGCACTGCCGCCGGGATCGCGGATGTGCGGGCCCAGCTGGCGGCCGCAGGATCTCCCGAGGCTCCCCTTCACGTCATCTTTGCCACGCACTCCATCCCTACCAGGGATGCCGAGGCCGCCGGAAAGTCGCCGGAGGAACCCCGCGAATTCGCCGAGGGCTCGGCCTACGTTGCCCAGCACCTGGCCACGGGCGCGGAAGTGATGAGCCGCGTGGAAGAAGTATCGGGCCTTTCGGCGCCTTGGTCCCTGGTCTACCAGTCGCGGTCCGGCGCGCCGCACATTCCCTGGCTCGAACCCGACATCAACGACGCCATCGAAGAACTCTCTGCCCAAGGTGTCAAAGGCGTGGTGATTGTCCCGCTGGGCTTCGTCAGCGACCACATGGAGGTCGTCTGGGACCTTGACACGGAAGCGCTGGAGACCTGCGCAAACCTTGGACTTGCAGCGACCCGTGTCCCGACTCCCGGCACGCACCGCAGCTTCGTCAACGGACTCGTGGATCTCATTTGCGAACGTACCGTGGCGAACAACATCGCCGACCGCCTGGCTGTCACTGACCTGGGGCCCTGGTACGACGTCTGCCGTCCTGGCTGCTGCGAGAACTTCCGCGGTGAAAAGCCGACTATCGCCGGCGCCGATACCAACGTGGGCACAGGCCATGACCCCTACCCGGCCTCGGGGCAGGGCGCGAAGTGACTGTCCGTATCGGCACGCGGGCCAGCAAACTGGCGCTCACTCAGACTCAGCAGACCGCCGACCTGCTGGCCGGCGTCGGCGGTTTTGCCGTGGAACTGGTGCACATCAGGACAGAGGGCGACGTCCTTAGGGGGTCCCTGTCGCAAATGGGCGGCACGGGAGTCTTCGTAGCGGCGCTCCGCGACGCCCTGCTGCGGGACGAGTGCGACGTTGCCGTGCACTCACTGAAGGACCTTCCCACGGGTCCGGCTGCCGGCCTGGTGCTGGCGGCGACACCACCACGGGTGGATGTCCGCGACGTCCTCTGCGCACGCGACGGATTCAAGCTGGCCGATCTTCCCCGTGGTGCACGGGTGGGGACCGGTTCGCCGCGGCGGGCCGCGCAGCTGCGTGCTGTCCGCCCGGACCTGGAAATCGTGGACATCCGAGGCAATGTGGACACGCGCCTTGGACGTGTTCCCGGCCTGCCCGGGAACACTACGGATGCCGTGGTGGAGGGTAAAACGGGTGACCTGGACGCCGTGATTCTGGCTGCCGCCGGCCTGGAGCGCATCGGCCGCCTGGACACGGTGACCGAATTTCTGGAAACCGATGTCATGCTCCCCGCCGCCGGGCAGGGGTCCCTGGCGATCGAGTGCCGGACCGCTGACGCCCCCGCCCGGGCAGGGTCCGCCGAGGGATCGCAGGGCGCCCTGGCGCAGGCGCTGGCCGCTGTCAATGACCAGGACACACGACTGGCTGTCACAGCTGAGCGTGCGCTCCTTGCCCGGCTCGAGGCCGGCTGTGCCGCGCCCGTGGGAGCCTACGCCTACCGCAAGGGCAGCATGCTGCACCTTGAGGCCGTGGTCTGCGCCGTTGACGGGACCGCTACAGTACGGGACAAGCGTGCTACGGACGGACTGACCGAGGTCGGTGCCACACTGCTGGGCATCGAGCTGGCCGAGGTCCTCCTTGCCGCCGGGGCCGGTGACATCGCGGACCTCACCGCGTCCTGACAGGGACGGCGGGAACCGGTACATGGAACGAAGGGACGAGGATCCGGCCGCTGGCCGTGCCATGGCCCGGCATGGCCAGCGCCCTGCCGGCCATCGCCCCCTTGAGGGCCAGCGCGTCCTGGTCACCCGCAGCCCGGACCGTGCGGGACCGCTGGCCGCCCAGCTTCGGCAGGCCGGCGCCGAGCCTCTCCTGCTTCCGCTCAAGGACTTCGAACGGGCCCGGGACCAGGCAGCGCTTGGTGATGCCTTTGAAGCCCTCGGCGCAGGGCGCTATCAATGGCTCGTGGTCAGCAGCGTCACCACGGTCCTGGCGCTGCAGGACCAGGCTGCCGCCCGCCGGGCATCCCTGAATGAATGGATTCCGGGGTCAACCTGCGTGGCTGCGGTGGGCCCGGCTACCCGCAGGGCTCTTGAGGCCGCCGGCATCAGCGTGCACGTCATGCCGCCACACGAGCACTCGGCGGCGGGCCTGATCAGGGAATGGCCCGAGGGCCATGCCTTGGTGTTGCTGCCACAGGCGGACATCGCCGCACCCGCCCTCGCCGCCGGGCTCAGCGCCAAGGGGGCGGAAGTTCAAACCGTGGTGGCGTATCACACCGTCGACTACCCGGCAGATCCGGACCGGCGCCTGGCCGCAGCCACTGCCGACCAGGCGTTACCCGGCAAAGAGCTCTCCGGTCAGGCGTTTTCCGGTCAGGCGTTTCCCGGCGGTGCGTTTCCCGGCGCAGCCGATGCAGGAGCTGTGAGGACGCTCACGCCTGCCGAGGCCAAGGCCGCCATCACCGACGGCGGGATTGCCGCCGTCGTCGCCGCTTCACCCAGCGCCGCCCGCCGGATTAGCGCAGCCCTTTCCCCTCTGGGAGTTTGCCGCTTTGTCGCCATCGGCAAGGCCACCGCCGCAGCAGCAGAGACGCTGGGCCTCACTGTTGCCGCCACCGCCCGCGAGGCCACTCCTGAGGAGCTCGTGGCCGCTGTCTTAAGGGCCGTGCAGCCGGTCGCACCAGAAAACACAGACCTCCCGGAAAGTCCGGACGATTCATCAGCATCAGGCCCCCAGTGAAGGACAGGATATGAGCTTTCCGAACCACCGCCCCCGGCGGCTCCGCACCACCCCAGCCATGCGCAGGCTCGCCGCAGAGAACCGTCTCACCGCCGCAGAGCTGATCCTCCCCGCCTTCATCCGGGAGGGGCTCTCCGAACCCAACCCGATCGGGTCCATGCCCGGGGTGGTGCAGCACACCACGGACACGCTGAAAAGGGCGGCCTCTGAAGCCGTGGAACTCGGCGTGGGGGGCATCATGCTGTTCGGTATCCCCGCACGCCGTGATGCTGAGGGCACGGCATCCCTCGACCCCGACGGGGTCCTCAACAAAGCCATCCGCGACGTCCGCGCCGAGGTCGGTGAAGACCTCGTGATCATGAGCGATGTCTGCCTGGACGAATTCACTGACCACGGGCACTGCGGCGTGCTGGGTCGCGACGGTTATGTGGACAACGACGCCACCCTGGACATCTACGCCAAGATGGCGGTGGCCCAGGCCGACGCTGGTGCCCACGTCCTGGGTCCCTCGGGCATGATGGACGGTCAGATCGGCGTCATCCGACATGCTCTCGAGGATGCAGGACATGTCAACACGGCCGTCATTGCGTACGCGGCAAAATACGCATCGGCGTTCTACGGGCCCTTTCGGGAGGCGGTGGATTCGCAGCTGAAGGGGGACCGCCGGACCTACCAGATGGACGCGGCCAACCGCCGGGAGGCCATCCAGGAAGTGGAACTGGACCTTGCCGAAGGCGCGGACATGGTGATGGTCAAACCCGCCATGAGCTATCTGGACATCCTGCGGGACGTCGCAGAGATGAGCCCGGTCCCTGTGGCCGCCTACCAGATCTCCGGGGAGTACGCCATGATCGAGGCGGCAGCGGCAAACGGTTGGATCGACCGCCGCGCCGCCGTCACCGAATCAGTCCTGGGCATCCGCCGCGCAGGCGCCAACATGGTCCTCACCTACTGGGCGAGCGAGCTCGCCGGCTGGCTGCGGGAGGCCTGATGGGCGAAGCGCCGCAGGATTCCCCGCCGCATAATTCCCCGGCGAACGGCCCTGCAAGTGGGAACCCCACCCGGCCGGAGGGGCCCGAGCGGATCCTCCTGGGGCTGAACACCTTCGGGGACACCGGAACCGGTCCGGATGGGCAGCCGCTGGCGCACGCTGTCGTCCTGCGGCAGCTGCTTGAACAGGCGGAGCTGGCTGACACTGTCGGGCTTCACGCATTTGCCGTGGGGGAGCACCACCGCCGGGATTTCGCGGTCTCCGCACCCGAGGTCTTTCTGGCGGCCGCGGCCGCCAGGACCCGGCAGATCAGACTCGGTTCCGCCGTGACCGTCCTGAGCTCCGATGATCCCATCCGCGTCTTCCAACGCTTCTCCACCCTGGATGCCCTGTCCAATGGACGCGCCGAAGTGATGCTGGGACGGGGTTCCTTTATCGAATCCTTTCCCCTGTTCGGCTTCGACCTCGCCGACTACGAGCTGCTCTTCGAGGAGAAGCTTGAACTGTTCCACCGGGTCCGGTCGCAGAAGCCCGTGCACTGGGAGGGCCGCACCCGGCCGGCGCTGAATGGACTGAACGTCTATCCGCATCTGGAACACCATCTGCTGCCCACTTGGATCGGAGTGGGCGGCACGCCCGAATCCGTGCTGCGCTGCGCCGAATACGGCTATCCCATCATCTTTGCGATCATCGGCGGGCAGCCGAGGTCCTTCGTGCCGCTGGCCAATCTCTACCGGGAGGCTATGGCCAAGTACGGCCACCCACTGCAGCAGATGGCCACACACTCTCCCGGACACGTCGCTGCCACCGATGAGGAAGCACGCGAGGAGTACTTCCCGCACTGGCTCGAACTGCGGAATAGGATCGGCGCCGAGCGGGGCTGGGGCCCGGCCAGCAGGAGCGAGTTCGACGCCATGTGCCTGCCTGAAGGTGCCCTGTACGTGGGCTCGCCCGAAACGGTGGCCCGGAAGATTGTCCGGCTCAAGCACAGTCTTGGCGTGGACCGGTTCGACCTGAAATACAGCAGCGGGTCCCTGCCACACTCCGCCATGATGCGCTCCATCGAGCTGTTTGGTACGGCCGTGGCACCGCGCGTCAACGAACTCCTGAAAGAATAGGACGCATGACTTCCAGCCTGCCTCACAACGATGAACTTTTCGCCCGCGCCCGCCAGCTCATGCCGGGCGGCGTCAATTCCCCGGTCCGTGCTTTCGGCTCTGTTGGCGGCACCCCCCGCTTTATGGTCGCAGCCCGGGGCCCTTACCTGACGGACGCCGACGGCAACGAATACGTTGACCTTGTCTGCTCTTGGGGCCCGGCGCTGCTCGGTCACGCGCACCCTGCCGTCCTTGAGGCCGTCCACGCGGCGGTGGACCGGGGCCTGTCGTTCGGCGCCTCCACGCCTGACGAGGCCAACCTGGCGTCCATCGTGATGGAACGCGTTTCGGCCGTCGAACGCATCCGCATGGTGTCCACGGGCACCGAAGCGACAATGACGGCGATCCGGCTGGCCCGGGGTTTCACTGGCCGCAACCTCGTGATCAAGTTCGCAGGCTGCTATCACGGCCACCTCGACGGACTGCTTGCCTCTGCCGGCTCGGGTGTCGCCACCCTCGCCCTGCCCGGGTCCGCAGGAGTCACGGCCGCCACCGCCGCCGAGACGCTGGTCCTCCCATACAACGACCTCGACGCCGTCGAAGCTGCGTTCGCCGAGCACGGCCCCAACATTGCTGCCGTCATCACCGAGGCCGCCCCGGCCAACATGGGCGTCGTCACTCCGGGTGAAGGTTTCAACGCGGGGCTGTCCCGCATCACCGCTGCCCACGGGGCGCTGCTCATCGTTGACGAGGTGCTCACCGGTTTCCGCACCGGCTACGCCGGCTACTGGGGCCTCACTGGCGGGGCAGCGGACTCCGGGGAGCAGTGGATCCCGGACCTCCTCACCTTTGGAAAAGTGATTGGCGGCGGAATGCCGACGGCGGCCCTCGGCGGCCGTGCCGACGTCATGGACTACCTCGCGCCCGTCGGCCCGGTCTACCAGGCGGGGACCTTGTCCGGTAACCCGGTGGCCATGGCCGCGGGCGTGGCCACACTGACGAACGCCACCCGCGAGGTCTACTCCTTCGTCGACGCACGGTCGCTGGAGCTGTCCTCCGCGCTGTCCGCAGCCTTGGACGCGGCAGGTGTGGACCACTCGATCCAGCGCGCCGGCAACCTGTTCTCGGTGGCGTTCGGCACCTCCGAGCACGGTGTCCACAACTACAGCGACGCCCAGAAGCAGGAGGCATTCCGCTACGCACCGTTCTTCCACTCCATGCTGGAGTCCGGGGTCTACCTCCCGCCGTCCGTCTTCGAAGCCTGGTTCCTCTCGGCCGCCCACGACGACGCCGCGATGAACAGGATTTTCGACGCGCTGCCGGCCGCCGCGAAGGCGGCTGCAGCAGCAAAGGCCTGACCCGCCGTCGGGCGCCCCGGCGCTCATCATCCCGGCGCCGGGCCCCCCGGCGCTGACACGAGGCAAGAAAAAACTCTGGCACCCGCATCGGCGGGTGCCAGAGTTTTTTGGTTTCAGTCCCGGTGGCCTAGAAGGCCACGGTCACGTCACCGTTGGGCCATTCCTTCTCGATGAAGGCCTTGACCTCGGGGGAGTGCAGGAGTTCCTCAAGCTTCTTAATGCGGGGATCGTCCTTGGACTCCTCGCGCCATGCCAGGAAGTTCGCGTAAGGGTTGTTCTCGGTGGACTCCACGGCCAGGGCGTCCTGGGTGCTGAGGCCTGCCTTCAAGATGAAGTTGCCGTTGATGAGCGCCAGGTCCACAGACGGGTCCTTGAGGTCGTTGATCAGCAGTTCCGGCTGGTTCTCGGAGAACTTGAGCTTCTTCGGATTCTGCTCATCGGTCAGTGTGATGACGGAGCTGTCGTCCTTAATGTCCTTCACGAGGCCGGCCTTTTCGAGGACACGAAGGGCGCGGACCTGGTTGGAGGGATCATTGGTGATGGCGATCTTGGCGCCATCCTTGATCTCGCTGATGTCCTTGACCTTCTCAGAGAACGCGGCGTAAGGCTCGATGTGCACGCCTTCGCCGTGGCCGAACTTGTACCCCTTGGTCTTGACCTGGTCTTCGAACCACGGCAGGTGCTGGTAGTAGTTCGCGTCCAGCGAGCCGTCGCTCAGTGCGGTATTCGGCGTCTGGTAGTCCTCGATCTCCTTGATGTCCAGCTTGAGGCCGGCCTTGGGAGCGAGGTCCTGGTTGATGAACTCAAGGATCTTGGCCTGGGGCACCGGGCTTGCACCGACGCTGAGGGTAGCCGGCTTTGCCGGGTCCAGCGTTTGGGTCTCTGCACTCGGGGCGGAGGATCCGCCGCCGCAGCCGGTCAGTGCCAAGGCAGCGGCAATGCCGGTGGCGAGGAGGGTGAGTTTCTTACGCATCGGATGCGTTCCTTTCGAAATAGCCTGGATTCATCCGGTGGACCGGGAATCCGGATCAGATGCAGCGAGCGGCTACTCGCTGATGTGAGGAGGTGGCGGAGAACCGTTGTGTTGCTGCGGCCTCCGGCTGGTCAGACCAGGCCAGCCGTGGCCTGACCAGCGATGGATGCGGTCGACTGTCGTCTGGTCAGCGGTGGCCTGGTCAGCGGTGGTCAAGGCTGCGGGCGATCCGTTCACCCGTCAGCTGGATGACCTGAACCAGCACGATGATCAGCACGATGGTAACGAGCATGACCGTGACGTCGAAGCGTTGGAATCCATAGTTGTACGCGAGCTTTCCCAGCCCGCCGCCGCCGACAAGGCCGGCCATGGCGCTGTAGCCGACCAAGGTAACCACGGTAGTGGTTGTGGCCGCCACGAGGGCCGGAAGGGACTCCGGCAACATCACCTTGTTAATAACCTGCATCTTCGTGGAGCCCATCACCTGCGCGGCGTCGATTTTCCCATGGTGGACATCGCGCAGACAGGCTTCAACCAGACGGGCAAAGAAGGGGATGGTGCCGATGGAGAGTGAAACCGAAGCTGCCACCGGGCCCAGGCTGGTCCCCACGAGCAATCGGGCCAGCGGGATCAGAGCCACCATGAGGATGGCGAAGGGGATGGAGCGGGTGATGTTGACGACGACGTCGCTGACGATGCGGTTAATCACGGGCATGGGCCGCAGCCCGCCCGGCGCCGTGGTGTGCAGGAAGACCCCCAGCGGCAATCCTATGAGCACCGTGAAGAAACCGGAGATGGCGACCATCTGAAGCGTCTCAACAATTGCTTCGGGCAGGGCTTTGGCCAGGACGGGGTTGCTGAATATCTCGTTCACTTGAAGTCTCCCGTCTCAGCGGCGAGGTCGGATATTTCGGCGAATTCATCCTGCCGGGACTGGCGGCCATCGCCGGAGGCCAGTTTCGCACTGATCCCGCGGTCATGGAGATACGCAAGCACTGCGTCGTAGTCTGCGTGGTCCGCCAACTGGACCCGCAGGTGTCCGAACTGGTGGCCGCCGAGCGTCTCCACGCTCCCGGCCAGGACATTCAGATCGATATCGAAATGCCTCGCTACGCTCGTGAGAACCGGTTCCTTGGCGCTGTCGCCCGAGAACAGAATCTCCAGCACGGGACCGTTCTGGAGGTCTCCCTTAATAGTCTCCGACGCCGGCAGCGGCAGCAGGGCGCGGGCCAGCTTGCTGTCGAGCTCGGCTGCTACATCTTCCAGCCTGCCCGCCTCCACGACGCGGCCCTTGGCCAGCAGCGACACCGAACCACAAACACGCTTAACGACGTGCATCTCATGGGTGATGATCAGCACGGTGAGCTGTAGGCGCCGGGTCAGGTCCTGGATGAGGTCCAGAATTTCGTCGGTTGTAGCCGGGTCCAGCGCGGACGTCGGTTCGTCACACAGCAGGACGTCGGGGTCGGACGCCAAGGCACGGGCAATACCCACGCGCTGGCGCTGGCCGCCGGATAGCTGGGACGGGTACGCGTTTTCGAAACCCTCCAGGCCGACGAGCTTCAGCAGCTCCGCAACCTTGGTCCGGACTTTGTCCTTAGGGGTCTTGACCAGCTCGAGCGGATGCGCCACGTTGCCTGCTGCAGTGCGGGAATCCATGAGGTTGGCGTGCTGGAACACCATGCCGATCCGGCGCCGCGCCGCGCGGATCTCGGAGTCCTTAACCGAGCTGAGCTCAGTGCCGTCGATGCTGACAGAACCCGACGTTGGGCGGTCGAGCAACGTGAGGCACCGGACCAGCGTGGACTTACCCGCTCCGGAATGGCCGATGATGCCATGGATGGAGCCTTTGGGGACGGAGAGTGATACCCCGTCAAGGGCCACAACTTCCTTCTTCCCCTGACGGTAGACCTTGCGCAGGTCAGTAACTGTGATCATGTATCCTCAGGCGGTAGGGGCCGGGCGGGGCAGGGCATAGCACAGGCGCGCTTTTGAACTAAATTATGTCAGCGCCGGGATATGCGAGTCACTTCCGAACTAAGTTCGAAGAAAGGGGACGATCTACGCATTTTTTGGGGTGATATCCTTTACCAACGCGTGCGTTGGTGGCCGGATCGGCGTGAAGATTGAATCGGAGCGCGCCCTCCTGGCCGCAGCTCTCCGCCGGTTAGTTGTGATCTTTGTCCCAGCTGCGCCGGAATCCTTGTTCCGGCGCGGCAATACGACTAAAAATCTCCCCGGCTGGCGTCTTCCGGAGGCAGCACCGGCCAATCGCCCTCGATGACTGCGGCTGGTTTCGTCTTGCGGAGATATTGCTGGAAGTCCGCTGCCTGACTGACCGCCCAGTCGACCTGGAGTTGGTGCAGCTGGCTTGCCGGCACCTGCAGCTTTGGGAACTTACCAGCCATCGCATCGAGCACGCGGAGGGTGGCTAACGCGTCTGCAGCGGACGTGTGGGCATTCTCCAGATTCACGCCGTATTCCTCGCACAGTGCCGTGAGCGTCCGCTTGCCCTTGCGGTACCGGTCCACCTGCTTGTTCATGATGTAGGGATCCAGCACCGGGAACCTGGTGAGCTGGGGAACCCCATAGCGGGCCGACTCGGCGGCCAGTACCGTGAAGTCATAGCTGGCGTTGAAGGCAATCACCGGCACACCCGAGTCAAACAGGCCCTGAAGCACCGCGGCAACTTCCCGCGTTACCTCCGCGGCGGGCCTGCCGCTACTGCGGGCATGTTCCGTGGTAATCCCGTGAATGTCGCTTGCCTCAGTCGGAATCTCGACCCCCGGGTCAGCCAGCCACTCATGTTCCTGCATGACTTCTCCGGCGCCATCCACTACGGTCACTGACGCAGTCACGATTCTCGCCGCACGGGAATTGCGGCCGGTGGTTTCGAGGTCGAAGGCTGCCCGCGGGAGGGTGTTCCAGGTGCTCATGGCTTCACGCTATCCGGTGCCACCGACAGTTTCGGGCAGCGCTGCGCGTGTCCAACCGATGTGACGCACCATCGTTCTGCGCCGCGCGCCCCAGTGCCGCGCCGATAGTCTGTAGCAATGCGGGTGAAGTATGTCGAGGCGGTGCTGGAGGTAGTGGAACGCATCCCGTTCGGTGCGGTGCTGTCCTATGGCGACGTGGCAGAGCTGCTGGGCGCCGGAGGGGCGCGGCAGGTCGGCACGGCCATGAGCCGTTATGGAAGCACGGTTCCCTGGTGGCGTGTCCTCCGGGCGGGAGGCTACGCTCCGAAAGGGCTCGAGGCGGAAGCCCTGGCCCATTATCTGCAGGAAGGAACGCCGTTGCGCGGAGACTACCTGCGGTTCGCCGAATCGGGTGAGGGCAGGTGGCGTGTGGATTTGGCGGCGGCGCGCTGGGCGCCATCGGAGGCTGACTTTGACGCACTGGACTCGATTGCTGAGCACCTCGAGACGTCGGTGCGTAAATTGTCCGTGGCAAATGATGGAATGACTGAGTGACCGCAACTATCCAGCAGACCCCACCGCTGTTCTCCGAGAGCGGGGTGCCCGGGGAGTCCCTCGCAGCCGGCCAGCCGGCGCCCGGGGCAGGTCTCCGGCTTTTAGCGCCCCGACAGATTCACACCGCTGGTCCGGTCCTGTCGGCTGACCAGCTCGCCGCAGTCCAAGTACCTGCGGGCACGGGCCCGGTGCTGGTCCCGGGTGCGCCGGGCACCGGCAAATCCACAGTCCTGGTAGAGGCAGCGGTACACCGCGTGGAAACGGCTGGCACAGATCCGGAGCGGATTCTGATCCTTGCCCCGGGACGCCTGGCCGCAGACGCGTTGCGCGACAGGTTCACTGCCCGCCTGAACCGCAGCCTGAGCACCACGCCCGCCCGGACGTGGGCCTCCTACGGTTTTGACCTCATCCGCCGGGCAAAAGCGGAAGGGATCCTGCCGATGCCCCGCGCTCCACGCCTGCTGTCCGGGCCCGAGCAGGACCTCATTATCAAAGAGCTCCTGGACGGCCATGCACTCCCCGGACTCGGCCTGCCGTGGCCAGAGGATCTTGCTGCGGCCCTGCCCACCCGTGGCTTCCGGCAGGAAGTCCGGCAGCTGTTCGACCGCATTATCGAATCCGGCCGGACTCCGCAGGACCTGGCAAGGCTGGGAAACGAATGCGGCCGTCCGGACTGGGTCACAGCCGCCGCTCTGTATGCCGAATACCGCGACGTCCTTGACCTGCGCATGCCGGAGGCCTTTGATCCCGCCGGTATCATCACTGCCGCCCGCCAGTTGTTTCAGGATTCGCCGGACTTCCTGGCGGCCGAACGGGAACGGCTCCAACTGATCCTCGTCGACGATATTCAGGAAGCCAACCCGGCTGTCTTCGAGCTGCTGGCCGACATCGCCGCAGGCAAGGATTCCTTCGTCACCTCCTCACCCGACACCGTTGTCCAAGGGTTCCGCGGCGCGCGTCCGGACCTCGTGGCCGAACTGCCGCGTCTGCTGGCCGGTGACGGCTCCGATGAAGTTTGCGAGCGGCCACTCCGGTACGCGCATAGACAGCACCCTGCACTGGCGAAGGCCTGGCTGGGAGTAGCCGACCGGATTTCCCTGCGTGCCGGCGGGCAATTCGCCCGTCGTCTCGATGACCCTGACTCCGTCGATCCCGACCCCGGCAATCCTGACCCTGTAACCCGGCAGAACCCGGATGAGAAGCCTGCTGAGCTGCAGCCGGGCGGGCAGGAGCTTTCAGGACATGGGCCGGCCGCCCAGGAGAGCAGGGCCGGCGGCACGGTCGAGGCGCATCTGTTGCCGTCGCCGGTCCACGAGCTGCGGTATGTGGCCCAGCGGATTCTGGAAGCCCACATCGCCGACGGCCGCGACCTAGCCGACATGGCAGTCCTCGTCCGCAACGGCGGCCAGCTAAGCCAGCTCCAGCGCTATCTTTCCGGGCAGGGTATTCCGGTGCGGATCCCGGTGGCCGAGTCCGCCGTGCGGGACGAAGTTGCCGTGCGGCCGCTGCTCGACGCGTACGCGATCGCCCTTGATCCGGCCCTGTTGACCCCGGAATCCGCGGTCAGCCTGCTGACCTCACGGATCGGAGGAGCTACATCCCTTGAACTGCGCAGGCTCCGCCAGTCCTTGCGCCGGGAGGAGATCCTTGGAGGCGGAGGACGCTCAAGTGATTCGCTGCTTGTGGAAGCCTTGACTGAACCCGGTGCGCTCGCGGTCCTGGGAATCGAGGGGCGCTCGGCACGGCGGATCGCAAGGATGATTCAGGCGGGACGGCGTGCTGCTGCGGAGCCCGGAGCGAATGCCGAAACAGTGCTCTGGGCGCTGTGGAACTCCACAGGCCTGGCAGGGACCTGGACGGCTGCTGCCTTGGCCGGCGGACTCGTAGGGGCGAGGGCCGACCGCGACCTTGACGCGATGATGGCGCTCTTTCACACCGCGGAACGCTACGTCGACCAGATGCCCGGTTCCAGCCCGGGGCAGTTCCTCGAATACCTGCTCAACCAGGAGCTCCCCATGGACACCTTGGCGGCGCGGGCGCAGGTAGATGACGCCGTGGAACTCATGACTCCGGCCAGCGCTGCAGGCCGGGAATGGCCGCTGGTCATCGTCGCGGGACTCCAGGAAGGTGTGTGGCCGAACACGCGGCTTCGCGGAGAACTGCTGGGAAGCACGCTATTCGCAGACGCCGTTGAGCATGGCGTGGAGTACGCACTCCAGCTCGGCCCGCTGAGCCGGCTGCGCGAGATCCGGTACGACGAACTGCGCAGTTTCTCAACTGCGGTGTCGAGGGCGAAGGAAGTGCTGATCTGCACCGCCGTCGCCTCAGAGGACGAGCAACCGTCTTCTTTCCTGGATTACGTGGCACCGCTTCAGCCGGGCCAGGAATCCAGAGGCTTCACACCGGTCGAACGGCCGCTGACGCTCCGTGCCCTCGTCGCAGAGCTGCGTCAATACGCCCAGCTCGATGGCAGCAGGTTTGCAGCAGAAGCGGACGAGGCCGTCCGTGTCCTCGCCCGCCTTGCCACGGCGGATCCTCCGGTTCCCGGGGCGCACCCTGGTTCCTGGTGGGGACTGGCGCCGTTGACTTCTGAGGAACCCATCGTGCCGCCCGGCGGGACCGTCTTTGTCTCGCCATCAAAGGTGGAGTCCGTACAAAAGTCACCGCTTGACTGGTTTATCCAGGCTGCCGGCGGTGAGGCAGCCACCGACTTCGCCAGAAGCCTCGGCACGCTGGTGCACTCCATCGCCCAGGATATCCCCGATGGTTCGGGGGCCGAGTACCTCGCCGAGCTTGTCCGGCGCTGGCCCGCTTTGGGCATGAAGGACAACTGGGAAGGCAAACTGGACTTTCAACGGGCTGAATCCATGGTCCGCAAACTGGCCCAGTACATCCTGGTGATGCGCAGCGAAGGCAGACGGTTGGTTGGCGTCGAACAGGACTTCGAAGTGCAGCTGACGCAGGTGCCAGGATCCGACCCCGCAGCCGTTGCTGCCCCTGCGGCTGGTGCCGCCGTCGATTCCGCAGCGGAACACGATGCGCGGACCGCTGTCCTGCGCGGCCAGGTGGACCGGCTGGAGATCGACTCCCGCGGCCGCCTGGTGATCGTTGACCTAAAGACGGGCAAACGGCAGCCAGGGAAAGCCGAGCTCGGCCGGCACCCGCAGCTCGGGGCGTACCAGGCTGCGGTCCTGGCCGGAGGATTCCAAGGACCAGGGGTGCCTGCCCACGCGGAGCCGGGCGGTGCAGTCCTTGCGCAGCTGGGCACTACCGCCAAGAGTCCCGGTATCCAACACCAGGACCCTCTCGAGGCCGGCGACAACTGGGCGATGGACCTCGTAATGGAAGCCGCCCGCGTTATGTCCGGGAGCGGATTCGAAGCCCGGCACGATCCGTCCAAGGCCGGGTTCGGCGGCCACGGCTGCCGCCTGCCGGAGGTATGCCCGCTGTGCGCACGCGGAAAGCAGATTACAGAATGAGCAGAGACTCCCATGTCACGGTGCCTGATCTCCCTATGCCGAGTTTCAGCCCGGAAGAGCTGTCCGTCCTCCTGGGGGAAAAACATCTTCCCACCGCGGAGCAATCCGCCATTATCTCCTCGTCGTTGACACCCAGGCTGGTCATTGCCGGTGCGGGATCAGGCAAGACTGCCACCATGGCCGACCGTGTCGTGTGGCTGGTCGCCAACGGCTGGGTCAGGCCTGAAGAGATCCTGGGGGTGACGTTCACGAGGAAGGCGGCCGGTGAACTGGCGAGCCGCATCAGGGCGAAGCTCAGTGCCCTTCAGCGCATCGCAGCCGCCGACACGGGCCACAAGGTGTTTCCTGCCGGACTACTCAGCACCGACGCCCTCGAACCGAAGGTGTCCACTTACCACTCGTTCGCCAGCGGAATCGTGTCCGACTACGGCCTCCGGCTGGGCATCGAGCGTGACGTCGTACTGCTGGGCGGCGCGCAGGCCTGGCAGCTCGCAAGCGAAGTGGTCGAAGCGTACGACGGCGAGTACGCCCACTTCCGCGTGGCCAAGTCCACGCTCGTCAACGCAGTCATCCAGCTCGCGGGAGAGTGCGCGGAGCACCTTCGGGAGCCGGCCGAGGTCCAGGGCTGGCTGATGGAGCGGCTGTCCGCCTATGAGGGCCTCCCGTACGTGGCCGGGGCGAAGAAAAACTCCACGCAGGCTGCCGGCGAACTCGCCGGGATGCTGCGGACGAGGGCCAGCGTGGCTGACCTAGTGGGGCGCTATGCCGACGCAAAGCGGGCCAGGGGAGCGCTGGACTTCGGCGATCTCGTCGCCTTGGCCGCGAAGGTGGCCCGGGAGGTGCCGCTCGCGGCCGACACGGAGCGCCAGCGCTACAGGGTTGTTCTGCTGGATGAATTCCAGGACACCTCCCATGCGCAGTTGGTGCTGTTCTCCAGGCTGTTTGCTGAAGGGCACGCGGTAACTGCGGTGGGCGACCCGAACCAGTCCATTTACGGCTTCCGGGGAGCGTCAGCCGGCCAACTGTTCCATTTCGTCAAGGAGTTCCCCGTCCGAGTCGAGGAACCGCGTGACGGAACCGACATGTTCAAGCCGGCCCCCGTTTCCTACCTGACCACGGCATGGCGGAACGGGCAGAATATTCTCGCGGCGGCTAACCTCATCGCTGCTCCGCTGAATGCGGCCGCATCGGCAGCCGGGCCAGCCGGCCAGCGCGCCTCTGCGGCTGGCGTTGAAGTACCTTCCTTGCAGGCGAGCCCCGCCGCCGGCAAGGGGCGGGTGGTCATGGGCCGGTTCGCCACCGATGAGGAAGAAGCGGCAGCTATCGCCCGGGACGTGCTTAAATTCCGGGTAACGGATTTCGAGATGCAGGCGGCAGCCACGCCTGTATCACCGGCCATGGCCGTGCTGTGCCGGCGGCGGGCCCAGATGGAATGCATCAGGCGGGAATTTGAAGCCAACGGCATCCCCTACGAGATTGTCGGGTTGGGCGGTTTGCTCGACACCCCGGAAATCGTGGACCTTGTTTCGACGCTCCGCGTCCTCGCTGATCCTGGCCGGTCGGATTCCCTGATGAGGTTGCTGGCGGGGGCCAGGTGGCGGATCGGCCCCGCAGACCTCATGGCCTTCCGCGACTGGTCGTCCTATCTAGCACGCCGACGGGCCCGGAACCCGGCCGATGCTGCCGTTGCCGATGAAAGTGCTGAATCGGCGGAAGTGGTCATCGAAGGGGACCTGACAGATGCCGCCAGCCTCGTGGAAGCCCTGGACTGGCTGCCCAGAGAGGGGTGGATGTCGGCACACGGACGATCGCTGACGCCAGCGGCGCTGGAACGCCTGCATCAGCTCGCCACGGAACTGCGGCACCTCCGGGGGCTGCTGGGCGATGACCTGACCACGCTCTTGGGTGAAGTGGAGCGGGCCATGTTTTTGGACATTGAGGTCGCTGCCCGGCCTGGCATCAGCATCCACCAGGCACGGCGCAATCTGGATGCCTTTCAGGACGCCGCTGCGGGTTTTCTGCAGACTGCCCAGCGCGTGGACGTCCTGGCCTTCCTCGCCTGGCTCGAAGCAGCTGCGGCTGAAGAGGGCGGCCTGGAAGTGCCGCCGCCTGACGTCAACCACGAAGCGGTCCAGCTGCTCACGGTGCACGCCTCGAAGGGACTCGAGTGGGACGTGGTCTTTGTGCCGGGACTGAACGCCGGGGCTTTCCCGAGCAGTCGTGACTCCCGATGGAGCAGCGGATCGGCGGCCCTGCCGTGGCCCCTGCGCGGCGACCGGGCAGACCTGCCCCAGTGGGATCTGGACCAGCCGGACCAGAAAGGATGGCTCGACGCCGAAAAGGACTTCAAGGCCGACGTCCAGGCCCACGGGGAGGCCGAAGAACGCCGTCTTGCCTACGTGGCCTACACGCGGGCCAAACACGTTCTGTGGGTTTCCAGCGCAGCATGGGTCGGCGGCCGCGGCAGCATGGCGGAGATGTCCCCGTTCCTGGCAGAGCTGGAACCCGTGGCTGGCGTTGAGGAGGCCCCTGGTCTGCTCACCCCGGATGGCCGAACGGTTGCCCAGATCCATCCGGATTCGGTGGCAGAGGCGGCGCTGCCGGAAACCAGTCCGCTGACGAAGGAACTCGAGGTGGCATCCTGGCCTTACGATCCCCTGGAAGGCCCGGTTGACCCGCGGACCGGGAAGCGGCTGCGGCTTGTGCCGGGAAGGCGGGCATCCATGGATCAGGCAGCCGGAAGGCTCCTGGAAGAAATTGGGCGTCAGCGTCACGCTGCCGTCCAAAACGGTGCAACTCAGGCCGAGGGAGCCGATGGAGGTTCCATCCAGGCCGAAGCAGTCCAGGGGGACGCAGTCCAAGCCGGAGACATCCCGCCCGCTGGCGGAGCTGAAAACGGAAGCGGGGATGTCCGGACGCTTCGCCCCTTTGCCGCCAGATGGGCGGAGGAGGCAGCATTGCTGCTTGAGCGCCGCGGTCGCCGCGCCCGCAGCCGGGACGTGCACCTGCCGGGGCACATTTCCGCTTCCACCTTGGTGGCCCTTGACGAAGACCCCGCAGCCGTTGTCCAGCGGCTCAGGCGGCCCGTCCCGCGGGAGCCGGGCATGTCCGCCAGGAAAGGCACCGTCTTCCATGCCTGGGTAGAGGAATACTACGGGTCAGCCGGGATGCTCGACCTCGACGAGGCTCCGGGATCTGATGACCATATTGACGAGGCGTATGGCCTCGACGACATGGTCTCCACCTTCAGGGACTCGGAGTGGGCCCACCGCTCACCGGCGCACGTTGAAGTGCCTGTCGAAACGCGCATCGGTGATGTCGTGGTTCGGGGCCGCATCGACGCAGTCTTCCGGGACGCCGACGGCGGCTGGGACCTCATTGACTGGAAGACCGGCCGCAAGCCCTCTTCCGGGCAGCTGAAGACGAAGAGTGTCCAGCTCGCGCTGTACCGGCTTGCCTGGGCAAGACTCAAGGGCGTTCCGCTCGACGAGGTCCGCGCTGCTTTTTACTACGTAGCGGACAATCAGGTCGTCAGGCCACATGACCTCGCGTCGGGCGAGGAACTTGAGGCCATCGTGACGGGCGCCCTGGCACGTCCGGCGCAGTAGCGGCGCTGGCCCCTAGTGCGCCTTGGCGTCAACGATCGTGAGCGTGGTAGTGGACGTGTCATCCGGTGCAGCCTTGGACTCCGCTTTGCTGTCCGCGTCAGTGTTGCTCTCCTCGGCAGTGCCGGTATCCCCTACAGGGTCTGTGTCTCCTGCAGTGTCGGTGTCCGCTGCAGTGTCGCTGTCCGGCCGCCTGCCGGCAGGCTCGGAGTCAGCGGTGGGGATGGGCATGACGTGCACCGCAGGCATCTGCTCGGAAATGTCAGTTGCGGCAGGCACGGGAATCAGTCCGGGGGAGGCGGCAGGGGCCCCGTTAGCTGCGGGTGCTCCGGCAGGCGCCGGGGGCAGAGGCGGCGCCGCCGGCTGCGGCAGGGGTTCCACGCTGATGGGCTGCCCGCCGTGCTCAGCTATATCGTCCGCCAGCGTGGCCAGCATCTCTTCGGCCTCCGATACCATCTCGCGGTCCTCGGTGGCAATTCCCTTGACGAGGTACTGTGCCAGGGCGAATTCAGCAGAAAGGGCCGCCCGCCGCAACAGGTGGCTGTCCGGAACGTCACGACGCTGCTTCGTGTAGTGGCGCACCACGGCATCGACGAAATCCTGCTCATTTGAAGCCACAAGCCAGGCCAGATCATCGGCGGGGTCACCGATCCTGAGATCAGTCCAGCCGGTGACGGCTGTGACCCGGCTCCCCTCAATCAGCAGATTGTCTTCGTGCAAGTCGCCATGGACCACGGAGGGATTGAACCGCCACAGCGATACGTCCTCCATGGCATGTTCCCATCGGCGAAGGAGCAGCGAGGGAATCTTGCCCGTGGTCGCCGCCATGTCCAGTTCATTGAGCCTGCGCTGCCGGAATTCGTTGGGCGTGTAGCTGGGCAGATCAGCATTGCTCACCAGCGCGCGGGGAAGGTCGTGGATGGCGGCCAGCGCCATGCCGATCTCCTTCGCCAGTTCCTGGGAGCCTGCAGTAAGCTCTTCAACCGAGCGCGTCGCGCCAACCAGGTGTGAATACACAAACGTCGTCAGGTTATTCTGCCGCACCGTTCCGGCCACCGTCGGCATCAGGAAGGGAAGCTCGGCCCGGATAGCAGGGGAAAACGCGCGCAGAACCAGGAACTCCGTTTCCAGCCTGGTGCTGGCTTCTGCGTGGCGGGGAGACCTGACCCGCCAGCGCTTGCCTTCGGAGTCGAGGAGGAGTGCCGAGTCGAAGTCCGCCGGGTCGTCGGGCGCGGAACTCACTGCGGTGGGGCTCAGTCCTGGGACTGCCGCGGTTGCCACAGCTGCCAATTCGATCGGTTCTCTTCTCACCCTCCCCACGGTAGATTGACTCCCCTCCAAGAGGCTGCTGTGTCCCCGGCGAGTCTCGAGATCCGGCCGAAATACCAGACTGCCCGACGCGGATGGATCCCCGTCCAGTGCGCGCCGGCGGCACCGTGGGACAGCCTGGCGAAATGTAAATTGTCACCCTGAGTCAGTACGGTGGATACATGAGTCATGCGGAGGCCGCTGCGCCGGTCACTAAGCCAGCGGTCGCGGGCGCGGGAAATCAACCGCCCACGCCTGTGCCAGCCAACCACCTCTTTGACACCGTGCTTCCCGCGCCTCCCGCCTTGGTTAACCGCGGGTCTGTGGAGCGGATGAAGCCAGGGCTGGTGGACAGGCTGCTCACTGCCGGCAGCGCACGCGCCATGGTGCTTTCTGGCCGGCAGGCGCTCATCCATGACGGTGCCCTTGTATTGGCCGAGGCCACGCGGCTACATGAGGGGCTGCGGGCGGAAGGATCGGACCCGTCCCTCATCGTCTACCTGGGAACTGCGCTCGCTTCCAGCGACCTCCCCGCCGGGACCGAACTCCTGCTGTTCATCCTCTCTGCGCCGGTGCAGCCAGCCGCTGTAGGCCTGCCCGCCGGTGCCTCGTGGGAAGGGTTCAGGGACGTCGCGGCAGGGCTGGATGCCACACACACCGCCCTGTTCGTCGAAGCAAGCGCCATTGCAAACTGGCACGCCAGCCATACGCACTGCCCCCGTTGCGGCACGCCCACCGACGTCGAGGCAGGCGGCTGGGTCAGGCGTTGCCCGGCCGATGATTCCGAACACTATCCCCGCACCGATCCCGCCATCATCGTTACCGTGGTGGGACCGGACGGACGCCTGCTGCTGGGCGGCGGCGGGTCGGCAGACGCCAAGAACTACTCCACGCTGGCAGGTTTTGTTGAGCCGGGGGAGTCCCTTGAACAGGCGGTGGTCCGCGAAATCCACGAGGAGGTGGGGGTACGGGTCAAGGCGTGCCAATATCTTGGTTCCCAGTCCTGGCCGTTCCCCGCCTCGCTCATGCTCGGCTTCACTGCCGTCACGGACGACGCCGAAGCCAAACCCGACGGCGTCGAAGTCACCAGGGCGCGCTGGTTCAGCCGGGAAGAACTGCAGGCGGCTGTGCTGAGCGGGGAGATCGTTATTTCCACGCGGCTGTCCATTGCCCGGTCCCTCATTGAACACTGGTACGGCGGGATCATCCAGGACCGGCCCGCCGATGAGTAAGGCCCCGCGTGGAACAAACGACCCCGGCACCCGCCTTCCGGGGCCGGTCCTGCAGCACATCATCCATCCTTTCGACTAAGCAGCAGAAGTGATTACAGAAATTCCTGACGGCGAGACGTCCCTGGAAGACCGCATCCTGGGCGGTCTTGACGCTGAGCAGCGTGAGGTGGCCAGCACCCTTACCGGGCCCATGTGCGTCCTGGCGGGAGCCGGAACGGGAAAGACCCGGGCCATCACCCACCGGATCGCCTATGGGGTGCACTCCGGGGTCTACTCTCCACAGCGGCTTCTCGCCGTGACCTTTACTGCGCGGGCCGCCGCGGAAATGCGCAGCAGGCTGCGCGACCTGGGAGTCGGCAACGTCCAGGCCCGTACCTTCCACGCCGCGGCGCTGCGCCAGCTTCAGTTCTTCTGGCCCCAAGCGGTGGGCGGGTCGCTTCCGAATCTCCTGGACCACAAGGCACCGATGATCGCCGAGGCCGCCCGCCGACTCCGGCTCAGCACCGACCGGGCGTCCATCAGGGACCTGGCCTCCGAGATCGAATGGGCCAAGGTGTCCATGCTTACCCCGGCCAACTATCTGGAGAATGCACAGGACAGGGGCAACCCCGGCGGGTTCGATCTCACCGCAGTGTCCAGGGTGTTCCAGGCCTATGAGGACGTCAAGACTGACCGGAACGTCATCGACTTCGAGGACGTCCTCCTGATCACTGTTGGAATCCTGCAGGAGGATCCCAAAGTGGCCGCCACAGTGCGGGAGCAGTACCGGCACTTCGTGGTGGACGAATACCAGGACGTCTCGCCGCTGCAGCAGCGGCTCCTGGAACTCTGGCTCGGCGGCCGCGACGAGCTTTGCGTCGTGGGCGACGCGAGCCAGACCATCTACTCCTTCACGGGCGCATCGCCCAAGCATCTGCTGGGGTTCAAGGCCAGGTATCCCACTGCGAACGTGGTGAAGCTGGTCCGCGATTACCGCTCGACGCCGCAGGTGGTCCAGTTGGCCAACGACCTGCTTGCGGGCCGCCGCAGCGGCGGCCCGGTAGCTGACGCTGCCTGGGCGGCACCCCTGAAGCTCGTCGCCCAGCGGGACGCCGGACCCCTGCCGCAATTTACCGAGTGCTCCGACGATGAAGCCGAGGCGGCCACCGTGGCGCAGAAGATCCGGTTGCTGCTGGACGCCGGCGTCCTGGCGAGCGAAATAGCGGTGCTCTTCCGCACCAACGGCCAGTCGGAAGCCTACGAACAGGCCCTGGCCTCGGCGGGCATCGGGTACCAGCTGCGCGGCGGCGAGCGCTTCTTCGCACGCAAGGAAGTCCGCGACGCCATTCTCCAGCTGCGGGCTGCCACCCGGGCGGCCGCGGAGTCATCTCCTCAGCCCCTGGGCCAGCTGGTCCGGGACATCGTGGCATCCCTTGGATACACGGACTCGGCCCCGCACAGCGGCGGCGCGCTGCGGGAACGTTGGGAGTCCCTGGCGGCGCTGGTGGCGCTGGCGGATGAACTCGTGCAAAGCCGGGGACCGGAGTTCAGCCTTGCAGATTTCGTGAACGAACTGCAGGAACGTTCGCTCGCCCAGCACGCACCGACGGTGCAGGGCGTGACGCTGGCATCACTGCATGCGGCGAAGGGACTGGAGTGGGATGCAGTCTTCCTCGTGGGCCTCAGCGAGGGACTGATGCCCATATCCTTTGCGGATTCTCCAGAAGCGGTGGATGAGGAGCGGCGGCTTCTCTACGTGGGCATCACACGGGCCAGGGAGCATTTGGCGCTCTCGTGGTCCACCGCGCGCACACCCGGAGGCCGGGCCAACCGTAAGCCGTCCCGCTTCCTGGACGGGCTCAGGCCGGATTCGGTGGCAGGGTCTTCTGCCAGGAGCAAGGGTCCGGCGCCGCGCCGCAAGGCTGCCGTTCCCGCATCATGCAGGGTGTGCGGCAGCATGCTGTCCACCGGCGCCGAACGGAAGATCGGCCGCTGCAGCCAGTGCGCGCCGACGTACGAGGAACAGACGTTCAACGCCCTGCGGGAATGGCGCAAGGACGCTGCCAAGACCGCCGACGTTCCCGCTTTCGTTGTCTTCACCGACGCCACCCTCACCGCCATCGCCGAAGCCCGGCCTTCCTCGCTGGAAGAGCTCGCCGGGCTGGCGGGCGTTGGCCCCGCCAAGCTGGAGAAGTACGGGGAAGCCGTACTGGCAGTCCTCGTGGAAAGTGGCAGCCACTGATGACGGGCACGCAGCTGACAACGCACGACGGCGCACCCGTGGTCGTCCGCCGCTCCGCGAGGCGCCGCCGCACGGTGGCGGCGTTTTGGGAGAACGGTACCGCCGTCGTCGCGATTCCCGCGAACTTCAGCAGGGCGCAGGAAGCTGAATGGGTGCACCGAATGCTCGACAAGCTGAAAGTGCAGGGGGAACGGCATGCGAAAGGCGGGCGGCGTCCTGCGTCCGATGCCGCGCTCGCCGGTCACGCCGCCGGACTCTCGGCACGTTACCTCGGAGGCAGGGCAGTTCCCACGTCGGTGCGCTGGGTCAGCAACCAGAACTCCCGCTGGGGTTCGGCCACACCGGCTGACGGGTCCATCCGGCTTTCGGACAAGCTCCGGCCGATGCCCCAGTGGGTGATTGACTACGTTCTGCTCCACGAACTGGCGCACCTGCTGGTCGCCGGGCACAATGCCGCCTTCTGGAAGCTGCTGGAGGCCTACCCCGAAACGGAGCGGGCCAAGGCTTTCCTGGAAGGGGTGTCTTTCGCGACATCGAGGGGCCTGCCGGCAGATGACGCCAGCCGGCAGGACTGACCGAACCGCGGACTAGGCCCCGCCGTCGTTCTTATCGCCGTCCCTCGTGCGGCCACCGGCAGGACCGTCGTCGCTTGCCCCGTCGTCGCTTGCCCCGCCCTCGCTTGCGCGGTCGTCGCTTGAACTCTCGTCGCCTGCAGCGCCACCTTCCTCGGTGGAAGCCTCAGGCGTGTCGAACCCGCCGTCCAGGAGCTTTAGCAGGGCGTCGTCAACTTCACTGTCGCTGGCCTCGGCCAGCTTCCGGCGCTCACTGAATCCCTTGGGATCATCCAGGTCTTCTGCCGTGGGCAGGAGGTCTGGATGCTTCCAGATGGCGTCCCGGCCCTCGATGCCGCGTTCCTGCTTCAGGGAAGCCCACAGCGTCGCAGCTTCCCGGAGCCGGCGGGGGCGCAGCTCCAGTCCCACAAGCGAGGCGAACGCGTGCTCGGCAGGGCCTCCCGTCGCCCGGCGCCGCCGGACCGTTTCACGGAGCGCCCCGGCCGACGGCAGGACCTTTTCAGTTGCCGCGGCCGTGAGTTCATCAACCCAACCCTCAACGAGGGCCAACGCGGTTTCCAGCTTTTGGAGGGCCTGCTCCTGGGCCGGGGTCCGCTGGGGCATGAAGACACCCTGGGACAGGGCTTCCTGGATGCCCTCCGGGTTGCTCGGATCCAGGTCCCGGGCAAGTTCCTCAATTCGGGAAGTGTCGATGTGGATGCCGCGGGCGTATGCCTCAATCGCGCCCAGCAGGTGGCCGCGGAGCCAGGGAACCTGGACGAACAGCCGGGCGTGGGCGGCTTCCCGGACCGCCAGGAACAGCCGGATGTCGCTTTCCGGAAGGCTGAGTCCTTCGCCGAACTTCGCCACGTTGCTCGGGAGCAGGGCCATTTCCAGGTCGGCGAGCGGAACGCCGATGTCAGTGGAGCTGACCACGTCAGCGGAAAGTGCCCCGATGGCCTGTCCCAGCTGCATGCCGAAGATGGCGCCGCCCATGTTCTGCAGCATGGACGAAGCACCGCCCATCATGGACTTCATCTCCTCGGGCATTTGCTCCGTCATAGCGGAGGACAGGGCGTTGGCAACGCTGTTGGCCACGGGCTCAGTGAGCCGCTTCCACGTCCCCAGGGTCTCCTCGACCCACTCCGCACGGGACCAGGCTTTGCCGATCAGGCCGGTCGCCGGAAGATCGGTAACCTGGTCCAGCCACAGCTCGGCCAGCCTCAGGGCCTCGTCCACTTCGCGGGATTGCGCCGCCGTGACGGACGGATCAGAGCTGCTGGCAGCCACCCGCCGGGCGTTGTCATGGGCCAGCTTCCAGTTCACAGGGCCCTCGGACGGGGCACTCATCATGGCCTGGACCTGCGAGAACATCTGCGCCAGGAGGTTTGGATCGTCAGGCAGGCCAGCGGCCTTGGCCAGCTCCGCGGGGTCGATGTTGCCCATGCCCTTACCGCCCATGAGGTTCTGCAGCATCTCTGCCAACGGATCCTTCGGATTGTCGTCGCCGTTGGACGGATTGAGTGGGTTGGAGGTCATGATCCCGCCGATCGTCGGTGTGACTACTAATCATCTTCACGCTACCCCTGTGCGCGAGCGGCTGTCTGCCGAAAGACGATTCGTTCGCTGTAGGCAAAGATCCATCACCGCGCCCGGAAGCGTACTGTTAGTTCTCGGAATGTTTGCAGGCTGCAGCGGGCTGTCCGCGTGCGCAGCCCCAGCGCCGCCTTGGTCTGCTGCGGCGCGGAGAGGTCCTTTAAGTGACGATAACCAAGGGCAATCAGCCCGCAGAGGAGTCCGCTGCTCCCGATGCCAGCGGTGAGGCGCCTGGGGCCGGCGGGCCACGTCCCGCGGGGGCGCGTGATCTGCAGATTTCGGCCACGATGCTGTCGGGGCTCACCGCCCTCGTACTCGGCGTGACAGCCGCAATATTGCCGGTTCCTTACGTGGTCGAGTCGCCGGGGCCGACGTACAACACGCTCGGCAGGGACGGGGGCAAGCCGGTCATCAGCGTCACGGGACACGACACCTACCCCGCCAAGGGAAACCTGAACCTCACCACCGTCTATGTCGACGGCGGACCCAACTCCACGGTCAGCGTTTTCGAAGCGTTTTCCGCTTGGCTCGACGATTCCAAGGCGGTCTACCCGCAGGAGCTGATATTCCCCGAGGGCGTCACCAGGGAGCAGTCCCAGCAGGAAAGCGCGGTCGCCATGACCACGTCGCAGGAAAATGCCATGGCCTCTGCGCTGAAGGAACTCGGCATACCCTTCGGGCAGAAGCTGGAAGTCGCCGACCTGTCGGATGGCTCGCCGTCGGAAGGAAAGCTGCGGCCCGGCGACGTCTTCACCTCGATCAACGGCAAGCCCATCAGCTCCCTGGCAGTCGTTCAAAAGGAACTGGCCGCCGGAAACGGCAAAGCAGTGACCGTGGTCGTGGACCGGGGCGGCAAACCCGTCACCGAAACGGTGGTGCCGCAACGGAGCGAGACGGGCAGGTTCATCCTCGGCGTCCTCCTCAAATACCGGTTTACATTCCCGTTCGACGTCAGGATCTCGCTGGAAAAGGTTGGCGGACCGAGCGCCGGAATGATGTTTGCCCTTGGCATCATCGACACGGTAACCCCCGGTGACCTCACGGGCGGCAAACACATCGCCGGCACCGGAACCATCACTCCTGACGGCGCTGTCGGGCCCATCGGGGGAGTGGCCGTGAAGATGCACGGGGCCCGGGCCGACGGTGCGACGATGTTCCTTGCGCCTGCCGCCAACTGCCCCCAGGTTACGGGCAACGTTCCCGAAGGCCTGCAGGTCGTGAAAGTGGAGAACCTTAAAGAGGCCAAACGTGCAGTGGAAATGGCTGCGAGCGGAGCGGATACATCGGGCCTTCCGTCCTGCGCCAACAACTAGACTAAATACAGGAACTAAGGCCTACCGCCGCTCGTGGCACTTAATGACAGCCGCCTGTTCTTGGAAACAAGTAAATACGAACAGCAATTAACCAAGCTATGAGGTACAGAGTTTGTCCCGACCTGCCAGCCCCACCCCGCCCGGAAGACTCCAGCCAAAGCGCGGTGCCCTGACGCCGACGCTCATTGTTGTTGCGCTTGTTGTCGTCGGGTTCATCTTCTTCGCCAATGTGTGGACGGATGTCCTCTGGTACCAGCAGTTGGGCTTCTTTGAAGTCTTCCTGACAGAAAACCTGGCGCGGATCGCCATCTTCGCAGCGGGCTTCGCCCTCATGTTCGCCGGCGTCTTCTTCGCGATCCGCATCGCTTACCACGCCCGCCCGGTTTACGCGCCAGACTCGGAAATCCGTGACAACCTCAACAGGTACCAGGCGCAGCTGGAACCCGTGCGGCGTGTCGTGATGATCGGCCTGCCCGTGATGTTCGGCCTGTTCGCCGGAAGCGCGGCGTCCAGCCAGTGGCAGAAAGTGATGCTGTTCTTCAACCAGGTACCGTTCGGCCAGAATGATCCTGAGTTCGGGCTGGACATCAGCTTCTACCTCATGACGCTCCCGTTCCTGGGCTTCGTCGTCGGATTCCTCATCAGCGTGGCCGTCATTGCCGGTATCGCAGGGATCCTGACGCACTACCTGTATGGCAGCATCCGCATCATGGAACGCGGCATCTTCACCAGCCGGGCAGCGCAGATCCATCTCGCCGTCACCGGCGCCTCGTTCCTGGTGCTGATGGGCATCAACTTCTGGCTGGACCGCTTCGCCGCAGTCCAGAACAACAACGGCCGGTGGGCCGGTGCCCTGTACACCGACGTTAACGCCGTCATTCCCACGAAGGCGATCCTGGCCGTCGCGGCCGTTCTCGTTGCGATCCTCTTTGTCGTTGCGGCAGTGATCGGCAGATGGCGGCTTCCGCTCATCGGAACCGCCATGCTGGTGATCACCTCGATCCTCGCCGGGGGCGTCTACCCCTGGGTCATTCAGCAGTTCCAGGTCCGTCCTTCCGAGCAGACCCTCGAAAATGAGTA
The DNA here is from genome assembly GCF_054130535.1 of Arthrobacter sp. D1-17. Taxonomy (NCBI): domain Bacteria; kingdom Bacillati; phylum Actinomycetota; class Actinomycetes; order Micrococcales; family Micrococcaceae; genus Arthrobacter; species Arthrobacter sp. D1-17. Next base: position 1,418,192 of record NZ_CP096382.1, read on the forward strand.
CATCAAGCGCAACATCGGCATGACCCGGGCTGCCTATGGACTGGACCAGGTGAATGTTGAGCGGTACAACGCCACCACCACAACCACCAGCGGCGCGCTGGCAAAGGATGCCCAGACCACGGCCAACATCCGACTGCTGGACCCGAACCTGATCTCCGATGCGTTCTCCCAGCTGGAGCAGTACCGGCCCTACTACCAGTTCCCCAAGTCACTGAACGTGGACCGGTATCTCGTTGACGGCAAGGTCCAGGACACCGTCATCGCCGTGCGTGAACTGAACCCGGACGGGCTCAGTCCCCAGCAGCAGTCATGGCTGAACCGCCACGCCGTTTACACTCACGGCTACGGTGTGGTCGCGGCGAAGGGAAACAAGTTCACGGCGGACGGCAAGCCCGAGTTCCTGCAGTCAGGCATCCCCTCCACCGGGGTGCTCGGCACGGACGAAACGTACGAGCCCCGTATCTACTTCGGTGAGGACTCGCCGGAATATTCGATCGTGGGCGCCCCGGAAGGAGCACCGCACCGTGAGCAGGACCGCCCCTCGGGCAAGGACACCGGTGGCGAAACCCAGTACACATTCACCGGCAACGGCGGCCCGAACGTCGGCAGCTTTTTGAACCGGGTCCTGTACTCGATCAAATTCCAGTCCTCCGACCTCCTGCTTTCCGACGCCGTCAACGAGGCGTCCCAGATCCTCTACGATCGCAACCCCCGCGACCGCGTGGAAAAGGTCGCCCCCTACCTGACCGTGGACGGCAACGTCTACCCGGCAGTTGTTGACGGACGCGTCAAGTGGATTGTGGACGGCTACACCACCAGCCAGTACTACCCCTACTCCCAGCAGGCGCAGCTCTCGGACGCCACCGCTGATTCGCAGACCACGGCCGGCCGCAGTGTCGCGCTGCCCAACAGCACGGTGAACTACATCCGTAACTCCGTGAAGGCCACCGTGGATGCGTATGACGGTTCGGTCACGCTCTATGCCTGGGACGATCAGGACCCGCTGCTGAAGGCATGGCAGAAGGTCTTCCCAACCTCGCTCAAGCCCTACTCGGAGATGTCCGGCGCTGTCATGAGCCACGTCCGCTACCCGGAAGACCTCTTCAAGGTCCAGCGCGAGCTGCTGGGGCGCTACCACGTCACGGACCCCGTCAGCTTCTACAAGAACGACGACGCGTGGAGCGTTCCCAACGACCCCACCGTGTCGGAGGAGGTCAAGCAGCCTCCGTTCTACATGTCGCTGCAGATGCCCGGCCAGCAGAAGCCGGCATTCCAGTTGACGTCGTCGTTCATCCCGCAGGTGGTGGACGGCAACGCCAGGAACGTCCTGTACGGCTTCCTGGCGGCCGATTCGGATGCTGGCGGCCAGAAGGGCGTGAAGGCAGAGTCCTATGGAAAGCTCAGGCTCCTGCAGGTTCCGCCGGAAGCCCAGGTACCCGGCCCCGGCCAGGCGCAGAACAAGTTCAACTCCGATCCGACCGTGTCACAGGCACTTAACCTGCTCCGCCAGGGCGCCTCGGATGTTTTGAACGGCAACCTCCTCACGCTCCCTGCCGGTGGCGGCCTGCTGTATGTCCAGCCGGTGTACCTGCGCTCGACCGGTGAAACGTCGTACCCGACGCTGCAGCGCGTGCTGGTGGCCTTCGGCGACAAGATCGGCTTCGCACCGACCCTGGATGAGGCTCTCAACCAGCTCTTCGGGGGTGACTCCGGGGCCGCGGCCGGTGACTCTGCCAACAACGGGCAGACTCCTCCGGCGCCGGGCGGAGGCGGAACCCCTGCCCCGGGTACAACCGATGCCCGTGCCGATCTGAAGGCTGCGCTGGCCGAAGCCAATGCCGCCATCAAGGCAGGGCAGGAAGCGCTGGGCAAGGGTGACTTCGCCGGTTACGGCGAGCAGCAGAAGAAGCTGAACGCGGCACTCCAGAAGGCCATTGACGCCGAGGCGAAGATCGCGGCGACGACTCCGGCATCGGAGCCGTCCCCCTCGGGGACGCCGGCCCCCACCCCCAGCAGCTAAGCAGCCGCCGCCCGGCAGCGGCACAGCCGACAGCGGCACCAAGGGCCCGCCGTCGTTCTCCAAGAGCGACGGCGGGCTTTTCGGTGGCAGGCGGCCATCGCTCCTGGCGCTCGGGGCATAGCCCCGGCGCCGCCACGTCAGCCCCGGTACCGCCGAGGGGAGATGAAGGTCACGCCCCCACGATTTGGCCTGCTGTTCACGTGCCGGTAGAGTTGATATTGCGACGCGGGGTGGAGCAGTTCGGTAGCTCGCTGGGCTCATAACCCAGAGGTCACAGGTTCAAATCCTGTCCCCGCAACTGAGAAGGGGCCCGGATCACTGTCAGGTGGTCCGGGCTTTTTGCTGTCCAGCCCTGCTGCGTGAGCGAGTGGCGCGGGCGGCCCGAAAAGTAGGGTAGAGTTGATCAAGCGACGCGGGGTGGAGCAGTTCGGTAGCTCGCTGGGCTCATAACCCAGAGGTCACAGGTTCAAATCCTGTCCCCGCAACTGAGAAGAGGCCCCGGCCGGTGATAAACCGGCCGGGGCCTCTTGCATTCCCGGTAGCTTTTGTTCACGTTGTGGCTCTTCCTAGTATTCTCTTCGCAGGGCCCCCGGAGTGTTCGGCCCGGGGCAGTTGCCCGTCTCCGTCATTCTCGAGAGGAATGTAGTTTCGATGTCCACAACGAAGAACAAATCCGGCACTGCGAAAGGCAAGCGGTCCAGGCTCTACTGGGCGGTGCCTGCGGTCCTCGTGGCTGCGGTGCTGGTGGTTCTGCTCGCGAAGTGGGCTGTGGGGCTCCCGGGCATCCAGTCGTTCCTGAAGGAGTACCCGGGACATTCCGAGCTGCCTGAAGGCGCGCCCGTCGGTTTCCCGGCGTGGCTGGGCTGGCAGCACTTCCTCAATGCCTTCCTGCTGCTGCTCATCATCCGCACGGGCTGGCAGGTGCGGACAACCACCCGCCCGGGCGGCTACTGGACGCGGAACAACAAGGGCCTCATCAAAACCAAGACTCCGCCGACGAAAATTTCCCTCGAGCTTTGGTTCCACCTCACCCTTGACGCTCTCTGGGTTTTGAACGGTCTGGTCTTCGCGGTCCTGATCTTCGCCACCGGCCAGTGGATGCGCATCGTTCCGACGAGCTGGGACGTCTTCCCGAATGCCCTTTCGGCCGCGCTGCAGTACGCGTCGCTGAACTGGCCCACCGAGAACGGCTGGGTGAACTACAACGCCCTGCAGCTGCTGGCGTATTTCGCAACGGTCTTCATTGCCGGCCCGCTGTCCTTCATCACAGGGCTGCGCATGTCTGCGGCGTGGCCCAAAAAAGCCTCCGCGCTGAACCGGGCGTTCCCGATTGAAGCAGCCCGTGCCATCCACTTTCCCGTGATGATCTACTTCGTTGCGTTCATCGTGGTCCACGTGTTCCTGGTACTGGCCACCGGTGCCTTGCGGAACCTCAACCACATGTACGCGGCAAGCGACGACGCAGGTTGGGCCGGGTTCTGGATCTTCGCTGCTTCGGTGGGCGTCATGGTGGCCGCCTGGTTCCTGGCCCGGCCGCTGTTCCTGCGCCCCATCGCCTCCCTGATGGGCAAGGTCACGAGCCGCTGACCCTCCCGTCCGGCGCGCGCCTACGGCAGCGGCAACTCTCAGCCGTCCTTCAGCTGCCGGTACGCATCCAGGGCACGTTCACGTGACTCCTGCAGCCCTACGAGGGGAGCAGGGTACGCAGGCGCGGCAGAGGACTTCTTCCAGGGCTCATGGACTGTCTTGCCGTCCAGCCCGGCGAGTTCAGGGATGAAGCGCCGCAGGTAATGTCCTGCTGCATCGAACTTCTTGCTCTGGGTTACTGGATTGAAGATTCTGAAGTAGGGGGATGCATCTGCTCCTGAGCCTGCCACCCACTGCCAGTTGGCCGGGTTGCTGGCGGCGTCGGCGTCCACCAGCGTGTCCCAAAACCATGCCTCGCCCAGCCGCCAGTCTGCGAGCAGGTTTTTCACCAGGAACGATGCGGCGGCCATGCGCACGCGGTTGTGCATCCATCCGGTCTGCCATAGCTGGCGCATACCGGCATCCACAAGCGGATAGCCCGTGCGGCCCCGCCGCCACGCCTCCAGTTCTGTGCGCGACGGACTCTGCCAGGCGAACCGGTCGAATTCACGGCGGTAATTGACTGTGGCAAGTTCCGGGTTCCCGTACAGCAGGTGCCAGCAGAATTCCCGCCAGCCGAGCTCGCTGCGGAAAATCCCGACGTCGGCAGGAGCGTTTTGCGGAAAGCGTTCCCGGAGTGCGTGCCAGACCCGGAACGGGCTGATCTCGCCAAAGCGAAGGTGCGGGGAGAGCCTGCTGGTGCCTTCCACTGCAGGCAGATCCCGGCCCGTCCCGTACTCCTCGATTGGTCCGTCCAGGAATTCTTCGAGCCGCCGGTTCCCGCCGCGTTCGCCGGGCGTCCAGCTGCCCGCGAGCCCGCTGCTCCAATCGGGCCGGCGGGGGAGCAGTCCCCAGCTGTCGAGGTTGTCACTGGCCGGCAATGACCCGCCGGAAGCACTTGCCGGCCGCGGGAGATCCACCGGAGTATCGGGGGGCATTCTCGGCTCCGTGCCGGCCAGACACGTCCGCCAGAAGGGAGTGAAGACCTTGTACAGCCCGCCCGAGCCAGTCCGGACCGTCCACGGTTCGAAAAGAAGGTTTGCCTGGAAGCTGGCCGCATCGATGCCGTGTTCCGTGGCCCATTCCTTGATCTTGGCGTCGACCGTCCGTTCGGGCAGCGCGTAGCGCCTGTTCCAGAGGATTGACCCGGCCGCTGTTTCCTCCGCGAGGCCGCGGAGGACGTCCTGGGCGGCACCCCGGCGCAGCAGCAGGCGCGATCCGCGGGATTCGAGGTCGGCCGAAAGTGCGGCCAGTGAATGGTGCAGCCACCATCTGGCAGCTCCGCCCAACGGACGCATGCCGGGGGAGTCCTCATCAAGGATGTACACCACAGTCACCGGATCAGGCCCGGAGGCTGCAGCCGCAAGGGCTGGGTTATCGTCGAGGCGTAGGTCATCCCGGAGCCAGACAATCGTTGAGGGCATGATGCCACGCTACAGGCCGCACAGACAGGGCCGGGACCCCTCGGATCCCGGCCCTGTCTGTCTGGCGCCGGTTCTGGTAGCGCCGTCTGCTCGGGTAGTCCCGCCTCCTGAAGCTATGACCTGCTAGAGCTTGTCAAAGTCCGCTTCGTCCACCGTGGACTCCGAGGCTGCGGAACCGGAGGTCCCAAGGGCCGGGCGGGGGCTCCCGCCGGACTTCAGCGCGGCCAGGCGGGCCTCGATCTCCGTCTGCTCGCCGAGGTCTTCCAGCTGGTTGAACTGCGCGTCGAGGCTCGACGCCGCAAGCTCCTGCTGGCCGAGCACCTTTGCTTCCTCGCGCCGGATCTTCTCTTCAAAGCGGCCCACTTCGCTGGTGGGATCCATGATGTCGATGCTCTTGAGGGCGTCGTGAACCTGGGACTGAGCGGCCGCTGTCTTGGAGCGGGCAACAAGCTCGTTGCGCTTGCTAGTGAGCTGGTTCAACTTGCCCTTCATCTGGTCCAAGCCGGACTTCAGACGTTCCACAACCTCAGTCTGGGAGGCAATGCTCGGCTCAGCGGCCTTCGCTTCGTTCTCAGAAGCGATCTGGCGCTGCAGCGCCACCTTGGCCAAGTTGTCGAATTTCTGGGCGTCGGCCAGGTCGCCGGCGCTGCGGTATTCATCGGCCTTGCGGGATGCTGCCAGTGCCTTGTTGCCCCAGTCCTGCGCGTTTTTCACATCTTCGTTATAGTCCGCCTGCAGCATGCGAAGGTTGCCGATGGTTTGGGCCACAGCCGACTCGGCCTCGGCAATGTTGTTGGTGTAGTCCCGCACCATCTGGTCGAGCATCTTCTGCGGGTCCTCGGCCTGATCGAGCAAGGAGTTGATGTTCGCCTTCGCGAGCTGTGCCATGCGGCCGAAAATGGACTGCTTAACCATGGTGATACCTTTCGTCCTGCTCAGTTTTCCCACTGAATCCGGTGATCAGTTGATGTACCGCTTCTACCCGCCCGCCGAAAGGTACCGGCCGGCGCTAGTCTTTCCTGTCGGCTAGAAGTCTCCGCCTCCGCCGAAGTCGCCGCCCCAATCTCCGCCGGAGTCGCCGCCGGAGTCGCCGCCCCAGCCACCACCGTCGCTGTGGCCGCCGCCCCAGCCTCCACCGTCGCTGTGGCCGCCGCCCCAGCCTCCACCGCTACCGCCGTTCAGGATGGAGTTGATCAGGATCCCGCCCAGGATTGCGCCTCCGAGGCCGCCGCCTCCGCCGCCTCCGAACATGCCGCCCCGGCCGTAACCCTGGTTGGCGTAACCGCCGAAGTTATCGACGTCGGACTGTGCCAGGTGGGCTGCCTGCGTTGCCAACGCATGCGACTGCTGGGCATAGGTCAGGGCGGTGACGGGATCGTTGCGGGAGATGGAGAGGGCGTAATCGAGATTGCGCTGCGCCTCGGCCAGGCGGGTTCTGGCCTCTGTTCCCACGCCGCCGCGCCGGGCGGTGATGTAGTCCGATGTCGCACTGATCTGGGCCTGCGCTGCCATGATGGTCTGCTGCAGCGACGCCTGAGCGCGGCGCGCCTGTTCCTGCTGGTCGCGGATCCCGCTGAGCGCACGGTCCAAAGCCTGGTGAGCCGCTTCCACCCGTTCCAGGGTGGCGATCGGGTCAATCCGGCCGTCCTGGATCTCACCTTTTACCTGGGCGAGCACCGTCTCGACGCCTGCCACGGGACCGGCAAGCTCCGGGTGGGCGCCGGACTGGATCATGGCCTTGGCCTGGGCGAGATCCTGCGACGTATCCACCACCGCCGTCTCAAGGCCCTGCCGGGCCTTGTCGAGGTTGCTCGCGACCTTCGATATCGCGTCGAGCAGCACGTTGGTCTGGTGCAGGCTCTCTTCGGCAGCGCGGACGGCAACAGCGGCCAAGCTTCCTTCGCCAGAGGCAAGCTTCTCCCGCGCGGTGTTGCCCGCGTTCTGCACGAAAGCCAGCCGCTCCTTCGCCTGCGTGATGTTGTCCGCCACCTGGATGAGCGCGCTTTCGGCGTACTTGCCGCGCAGCTCATCGAGGGTACGGTCGGCGTTGGTGATCTTCGCGTCGGCAGCTGCCGCTCCGGATTCGACCGCTGCGAGGGCCTGAGGAGCATTCTTTTCGAGCTCACGCAGGGAGTCAAAGTCCGCCTTCTGCTCCTGCAGGGATGCCAGGGCCGCTTCCGACCGGCGGATGATTTCGCCCAGCCAGGTGCGCTGCTGCTCTTCCGTGTCCGGGATGTGGTCGTCCAGCTGCTGCTGCAGCTTGAACGATTCGGCCATGTGGGCTTTGGCCTCTTCAAGTGCCTTCGTGAAATTGCCGACTGCGGCCTCACCGTACTGCGCCTCAGCGAAGCCGAGTTCCTGCTCGCTGGACTTGATGGCGTCGTCAGCCTCGATGAGCAGCGATCCGCTCTTCCGGCGGAGTTCTTCGACGCTCAGCGCGGCCAAGGGATCAGCCTCGCCGCCCTGCGGGCCGTAGCTGGCGCTGGAAGCCAGGCTTGCCTTCTTCCGCCTGCTGCGGAGGTAGAGGTACGTTCCGGCTCCGGCGGCTACGACTCCTGCACCCACCAGGACGGCCGTGCCCGCTCCGTCACCGGAGGGAACTGTTCCGCTGCCGCCCCCTGCGGCGTCGCCGATAGCTGCGGCTGTGTCAATGGCGGCCTGAGCGTAGTCACCATTGCGGAGCTGGGGGTCGACTGCGCTCTTGATGATGGTGTCACGCTGCGCGTCGGTGATTTTGCTGCCCCTGGGCTTGCTCAGCTGATATTGCCTGCTGGTTGGGTCTGTGGCAACGGCCAGCACCATGGCGTTTGAGCGCAAATTCGCCTTGGCTGCGACTTGAGCAGTCCAGGCAGTTCCGTCCGACGGGTTCTCGAACTTCTTCACATAGACCACGTGCAGCGTCATTGCGTGTTCGGTGCCGAGCTTCTTAATAGCCGCTTCGACGTCGGCTTTCTTGCCGCCGAGCACTCCGGCGGTATCAACGATTTTAGTGACAGGATCCAGTGTGACAGGGCTTTCGGCCCAGGCTGTTGCGGCGGGAACCGCCAGCATTCCAGCAAGGCCGATCACGGCGAGTACACGTTTCAACATTGACCGCATGGCAACCCTTCAGCACGCCCGCGGCTGGTTCAGGATGAAACAGCCGTCTCAGAACGCAGCAGCGCCCCCACGCCGGGTGTAAAGCCGCAGGTCGCTGTGGCAATTCTTCTTGATTCTATGGTGCACCAAGGGGTCAGTCCACGGCGGGGAATATGCCACCAGCGAAAGCGCTCGCCGCCATTCAGGGACCTCTCAGCAAACGTTCGCCCCAGTTTCAGTTGCATCGTTCATAGTTAATAGAGACGAGGATGAAAGGAAGTCCAATGACCGAGAACCCAGTACCGGGCACAGCTCCCGAGAACCGAGACCCTGCAGGACGGCCCGCCGATCCTTCGGCTTCGGCTCGGCCGGGGCGTCCGGAGGGTCTCCGAGCGGGGGAAAGCCAGCCACAAGAGGGGCTGGCCAACCACAGTGAGCGCCAGGACGCGCAGGACGCACACCCCGTGCACGGCGAAGAAAATCCCACCATGCGGCTGCACGCCTCGGACGGAGCAGAAAGCACCCCCGACGCGGCAGCAAGCACCCCCGACGGTGTAGAAAATACGCCGGGCAACAGTGGTTACTCCCCGCTCTCGAACGGTCCGCGGCCGGAGTACCCCCAGCATGCCCCGTTTTATGGGCAGCACTCCGGGCCTGCCACGCAGCAGTTCGCCTCTGTGCCGCACGCACCGCGGCATGCCGATGACCATGGTCAGCAGCACGGACACGGCGAGCTGCCGGGGCACGGACAGCATGCCGCACCTTCCCCGTTCGCGGACAACCGTGCGAACGCGCCGAAGCGCAAAGCGACCTTCGGCGTGGGCACCCTGGTGGCCAGCATCCTTGCCGCCGGCCTCGTCGGCGGCAGTGTGGCAACAGTGGGGGCCGGCAACCTCTTCGACGGCACCGCGCCGGCCGTGAGCACGGGGAGCCAGCCCGGAACCGTCATCGTGAACAACAAGGACGACGTCAACGTCATCACGGCGGCGGCAACCAAGGCCTCTCCCAGCGTGGTCACCATCAAGGCCACGAAGGGCGGCGAGGGCGGCACGGGTTCTGGCGTGATCCTCGACGAACAGGGGCACATCCTGACCAACACCCACGTAGTGACGCTGGACGGGACCGTCGCCAACCCGGACATAGAGATCCGTACTAACGAGGGCCGGGTGCTGTCAGCGAAAGTCGTCGGAACGGATCCGCTGTCCGACCTCGCCGTCATCAAGGTGGACAACCCGTCCGGCCTCACTCCTGCAACCCTTGGAGATTCGGGCAAGCTGAACGTGGGCGATACGGCCGTGGCGATCGGCTCGCCCCTCGGCCTGAACGGCACGGTAACGGACGGCATTGTCTCCACCCTCAACCGGACAATCAGCGTCGCCTCCTCCGCAGCCCCCAAGGAAGGCGGGGACAAGTCCCAAGGCGGCGACCAGGGCTTCGAGTTTGCTCCTCCCGGCCAGGGACAGGGCCAGAGCTCGGCGAACAAGGGCTCCATTTCGATCAACGTCATCCAGACTGACGCGGCGATCAACCCGGGCAACTCGGGTGGTGCACTGGTCAACAGCAAGGGCGAGATCATCGGCGTCAATGTCGCCATCGCTTCAGCCGGCGGCGGTTCAGCCGCGGCCGGGACGGGCAACATCGGGGTCGGCTTCAGCATCCCGATCAACCACGCCAAGCGCGTCGCCCAGGAAATCATCGACAACGGCAAGGCAACCCACGGCCAGCTCGGCGTCAGCGTCAAGGAGAAGACCTCCAAAGACTCGTCCTCAGGGTTCTCCATCGGTGCGGATGTCGCCACAGTGGAACCCAACTCCGCAGCAGCAAAGGCGGGCATCAGGGTCGGTGACGTTGTCACACGCTTCAATGACCTCGCCATCAGCGATCCGAACCAGCTGACCGCGGCGGTCCGGGAGCAGCCGGCCGGCGCATCGGTGAAGATCACGATTCAGCGGAATGGCCGCGAACAGCAACTTGACGTGACCCTCGGCGCCGCAGCCGAACAATAGGCGGCCGCAGCCGAACAGTAGGCGGCCGCAGCCGGAAAGCAGGGCCGACGGCGGGACTCACCGGAAGGCCGGGTCCCGCCGTCATCGTGCGGTTCTGACACAGACGTTAACTGTGCCGTTCTGACACAGGCGTTAACACGGGACGGCGCCGTCGCGCCTCTATATGGTTAGCTAGGAGCTACCCGTATCCCGGGCGTTCCGCAGCCATGACCTCACCCGGCTGGCTATCCACAAGCATGGAAGGCTGCTGTAAATACAGTGGAAGAGACATTGAAGATCATCGTCCTGGTCAAGCATGTGCCGGACGCCCAGTTCGACCGGCACCTCACTGGCGAGGACCACACGACGGACCGCGGCGAGAGCATCCTGTCCGAGCTGGATGAATACGCCCTGGAGGCTGCGCTGCAGCTGATCGAGGCGCGCGGCGGGAGCAAGGCGGGCAACAAAGTGATCGCCCTTAGCATGGGACCGGCCGGGGCGGTCAATGCCGTCAAGAAGTCCCTGCAGATCGGCGCCACCGAGGGTGTCCACCTGACGGATGATGCGCTCGCCGGCTCCGACGCCGCCGCTACGTCCCTCGCGCTCGCGGCCGCCATCCGGCACCTGGGCGCTGACAGCCCCGTTGACCTGGTCCTTACCGGCATGGCGTCCACGGATGGCGAAACATCCCTGGTGCCGGCCCAGCTCGCGGAGCGCCTGGGCCTTCCCCAGGTGACCTTCGCATCGTCTCTGGAGGTCGACGGCGGGCGGATCGTCGCACGCCGCGACGCGGACACCCATTCCGAAACCGTTGAAGCGTCCCTGCCCGCGGTGGTGTCCGTGACGGACCAGATCAACGAACCGCGGTATCCAAACTTCAAGGGCATCATCGCCGCCAAGCGCAAAAGCATTACCACGCTCTCGCTGTCAGAGATCGGCGTTGACCCGTCCCAGGTGGGGCACGCCGGGTCTTGGACCACGGTGGTGTCGGCGGAGGAACGCCCGCCGCGCACCGCCGGCACCATCATCACGGACGAAGGCGACGCCGGCATCAAGCTGGTGGACTTCCTGGCCGCACAGAAGCTGCTCTAAGAGGGATCACAACACATGGCAAACGCACTTGTATTCATTGACAACCCGGGCCAGGTCCTCAAGAAGAGCAGCTTGGAACTGCTGACCACCGCCCGTACCTTCGGCGAGACTGCCGTCGCCGTTAACGGCGAACTGAACGACGACGTCGCCGCCACCTTGGGCGCTTACGGCGCCTCCGCGGTCTTCCGTCCGTCCGTGCAGGACCTGGACGACTACCTGGTTGCTGCCAAAGCTGCATTCGTCGCTGCGGTGGTGGACAAGTCCGGCGCCACGACGGTTCTGCTCGAAAACTCGCCGGAGGGCAAGGAAATCGCCGCGCGGCTCGGGATCCGCCTGAGCGCAGGCGTCATCACGGACGTCGTCTCAGTCGACGCCGACGGCACCGCCCATAAGTCGGTGCTGGCCGGTTCCTACACATCCGCGTGCAAGGCGAACACCCCGGTCAGCGTGCTGAACGTCAAGGCCAACACGGTCGAGCCGCAGCCTGCAGCGGCACCCGCCACACCCGAAACCGTGACCGTGGATGTCCCAGCCGACGCTGCCGCCACGGCAGCCCGGATCACCGCCCGTGAGCAGAAGGTTGCCAGCGGACGCCCGGATCTGACCGATGCCCGGATCGTCGTGGCAGGAGGCCGCGGACTGGACGGGGATTTCACCCCGGTGGAGGAGCTCGCGGACGCCCTCGGCGCCGCGGTGGGAGCTTCTAGGGCAGCAACGGACGCCGGCTGGATCAGTCACGACGCCCAGGTCGGACAGACCGGCAAGACCGTCTCGCCCCAGCTCTACATTTCTGCAGGTATCTCCGGAGCCATTCAGCAGAAGGCAGGCATGCAGACGGCCAAGGTCATCGTGGCCGTCAACAAGGACCCCGAATCGCCGGTCTTCGAAATCGCGGACTTCGGCATTGTCGGCGACCTTTTCAAGGTGCTGCCCCAGGCGACCGAAGAAATCAAGAAGCGCAAGGGCTGATCCTTGTCTGCACAAGTTCCGCCGCAGAGCCCGTTCGACCCGGAGAAGCACCGGGTCGAGCGGGTGCTCTGTTTTGCGGCCCATCCCGACGACATCGACTTTGGCGCCGCCGGCACGGTGGCGGCCTGGACAGCAGCAGGTGTTGAGGTCACCTACTGCATCATGACCGACGGCGATGCGGGGGGCTTTGATCCCGCCCACCGGGCGGAAATTATCGCTCTCCGGTCCGCGGAGCAGGAGCGCGCCGCTTCACTCGTCGGCGTCACCGATATCCACTACCTTCACGAGCGGGACGGCTTTCTCGAGCCGAACCACCTGGTGATGCTGGGCGTGGTGAAGCTGATCCGCGAGGTCCGCCCCGACGTCGTGCTTTCCATGCATCCGGAACGGAACTGGGACCGCATCCAGAAGAGCCATCCGGACCACCTGGCCGTGGGGGAGGCCGTGACGCGGGCCATCTACCCCGCCGCCGAGAACCCGTTCGCCTATCCGGAGCTCGCGGAATCGGGGCTGGACGCCTACAAGGTGCCGTGGCTGTGGATGTTTGCCGGGCCGGAGGAACGGGAGAACCATTTTGTTGACGTGACGCCGCACGTGGAAAGCAAGCTGGAAGCGATCCATGTCCACGTCAGCCAGCACCCCGATGCCGCAGCAATGGAGACGACGGTCCGCAAGGGCATGCATCTCAATGCCAGGCGGGCAGGCCTTCCGGAGGGCCGCAGTGCCGAAGCCTTTCACGTTGTGGCCATCAACGGCCCGGGCACCATCGCCGGTTTTTAGGTTTTCGGCTGCACTCAGGTTCTCGGCTACGCGGTCTCGGTTCCGTAGTGCAGCTAAGCAAGAAGCCGCGCAGTATTTGCATACTGCGCGGCTTCTTGCTGTCTGCCCTTCGGCGGCGCCCTCCGGGCTGCCGCATCAGGTGTTAAGGGGCGTTATGTGTTAAGTGGTGCGGAGGCGACGGTGGGAAGGGACGGCGCTTGGGAACCGCCGGCCGGCTCCACAGTGATGCCGAGGGCGGCAGCAGAACCGATGCCCTTGACGACGGCCGGCTTGGACAGCGCCTCCTCGTCCATCAGGCCCTGGGAAACGGGAGTGGAACCGTCCTTGGGGATGAGCCACATCTGGTACACCTTGCCCGGGGGAGGAGCGGGGACATCCTTCATCCGGACCACCAAGGCGTCCTTCGACGGCGCGATGGTGAGCGTCGCTGTGCCGCCACCGCTGACCTCGACGGTGGCCTGGCGCACATCCTGCGCTTCGAGGACCTGCCTTAGCGGATCATTCTGGTTTGCGATATAGGCGCCTACACCGACGCCGCCGAGTGCGATAAATGCAGCAGCGGCCACTCCGATAATCCAGTTCCTCATGCCGCCGGTGCGCCGGCGGAAATCCCGGCGTCCCCGCGCAGCGGCAAGCTCATCCACTGCCTGTGGCTGCGCCTGTGCCTCCACACGGCCTGTGTCCGGAGTCCCCGGAAGCTGCGCGGCTATGCGGTCAAACAGATCCGCCGGAGGCTCCTCTTCTGCAGTGAAGGTCATGGCCAGGGTTTCCCGGGCCTGGCGGACGCGCTCATGGAACGCTTCGCGCTCGGCCTCAGGAGCTGCCCTAATGTACTCTTCGATCGCATCCCGCTCTTCGCCGGTCACGGCGTCCAGTGCGTAGATTTCGGCAAGCTCAACCACGCGGCCTGCGGTCAGGTCAGTGGAAATGTCCGCAGCGAAGGCCCGCGGCAGTTGACGGCCATGTGATTCATTCGTTTCGTTCATTTCAACTCACCCCCAGGCAGTTCTTCAGTCGAATCAGTCCATCTCGAATGCGGGACTTGATGGTCGGTATGGCAGCGTTGAGCTTTTCGGCCACTTCCCGGTACGTGAGCCCGCCGTAGTAAGCCAGCCGCACGGATTCCTGCTGGGTTTCCGTCAGCGTGCCCAGGCACCGCACCACGGCTTCAGCTTCGAGCCGGTTGTCCACCTCGGCGGCTACCGAATCGTGATCGACCTCCTGGCTGCCGGCGCCGTACCTGGCCTCGCGGTCACTGGATGACTGCGACGAGCGCACTTTGTCCACTGCACGGCGGTGCGAGATGGTCATGAGCCAAGCCAACGGGCTTCCGCTCGCCGCGTCGAATTTGGCAGCGCTCTGCCAGACCTGCAGGAATACCTCCTGTGTAGTGTCTTCGCTAAGCTCCGGGTCGATGAGGACCCGGCGCGCCATCCCGTAAACCCGCCTGGACGTGAGCTGATAGAACTCAGCGAAGGCCGGCTGATCACCGCCCGCGACGCGCTCCAGCAGTCCCGCGAGCTGGCGGTTAAGGTCGACGGCAGTGCCCGGCGGCGCGGGGGTGTCGAAGTTCGGCGCGTTGGGAGTTTCCATTACTGTCAAGCATAGGTCGCCCGACGGCAATCCCTCAGCACCCTGCCGGAAGCCGGCAGCACCATGGCGGGCAAAACGGGATGGCGTCCTGCCCGGATGTAGTGTCTTCACCTGCCGCTCCTTGTCCGCGGGAATGTCCTCGAAAGTGATTCGGTGCAGGCGGCGCGGCGGATGGGTGCGGCTCGGCAGATGCTACAGCCGGGCTCCGGCAAATCCCTGCTGGCGCCACGCCTCGTACACGGCGATGGAAGCGGCATTGGCAAGGTTCAGTGACCGCAGCGAGGGCAGCATCGGCAGCCGGACCCGCGACGTGACATGGGGATCGTGCTTTACATGTTCTGGCAGGCCCACGGACTCTGGCCCGAACAGCAGGACGTCACCGGGCTCGTAGGCAATGTCCACATACGACACCTCCCCATCCGAGGTGAACGCAAAGACCCGTTCCGGCTGCAGCGCCAGCCAGGCGGAGTCGAGGTCGGGATGGACGGTCACTACCGCGAGGTCATGATAGTCCAGTCCCGCGCGGCGCAGCTTGGCATCAGAGAAATCGAAGCCCAAGGGCTCAACGAGGTGCAGCTCGGCGCCGGTGATGGCTGCGAGGCGGATTGCGTTGCCGGTATTGCCGGGGATCTCAGGCGTGTGGAAAAGGATGCGGAACACCGTTCCATCCTAGTGCCGGGTGTCCTCAGCTCAGTGCATCCCCCTGAGCAGCCGGGCCAGCACGGTGACGTTGACTGTATTCGGGGCGGGTCCTGAAGAGAGGAACTGTTTGAGGCCCTTGGCCAGCCCCGCCGCATTGACCACCTGCACCACATCCGGGGAGCCCTGGGAGCGGCGGTGGCGGTCTATCACGGGTTCGTGAAGGTTGCCGTCCGGGCTGTGCACAACGGTCCATCCGGTCACATTCAGCTCGGGAAAAATGTCCTGCATGGCCCAGACAACGCGGCCCAGCTGCGGCGGGGCGATAGACCGGTTGCCGTGCCTCAGGGTTGTGCCGTCCCAGGCATAGGCCCCCTTCGGCAGCAGCATGGAGCCGATCAGCGCCAGGCGGTAACCCGACAACAGGGCGTGGTCGATGTGGCTGTTGTCCGCGGGGGACTGCAGTCCGTTGATGAGGCGGGCTGCCGGAATGGCGGGCAGTACCTGACGGGTGATGAGCTGGACGGTGCGCATCTCCCGCTGAATCCTGGCTTCTGCACCAAAAATTCCACGCTTCCGGGGCACGCCGTGGATCTGGCGGTTGGCGATCTCGAAGGGGATCAGGGGAACTGTGCCCGGAACATCGAAGGGCGGCACGTAGACAGGGGCATCGCCGGAAGTGTCCCGCGGAGTGCCTGGGCGATGGATCGTCGCGGAGGCGTGGCTTCCGGCCGGAGGTGCATCAAAATGCGCTTCGTCCCCACCTTCCCTCTGCCGGCGACGGGGACCCGCTGCGTAGGAACGGTCGTAGGCGGCCCTGCGGCCCGGATCTATCAGTGTCTCATAGGCAAGAGTCACCAGCCGGAACGCGGCGGCATCGCCGCCGTGATCGGGGTGTGAGACCCGTGCTGCCCTGCGGTAGGCCACCTTGATCTCTTTGTCCGTGGCGGTCACGGGGACGCGGAGCACTTCGTAATGGGAGCTGTTGCCCTCGGTCAAGCACGGTCCTTCGGTTGATTCTGCCAGTGGCACACGCGGCCCGGTCTGCCTAGCATATCGGCCGGAACACGGGCTAGCCTGACAACGTCCGTGACTGTGTCCACGGTTCCCGGAAGCTTTGGTCGCTGGGGTGGGGAGCAGGGGAAACCGGGGCCTACCGTTGAGGTGCGCGTCCTCGAGCGGGCGGCGCTACCCGAAGGCAAAGCTGCTGTGCTGGCCAGGGTCTTAGGCCGGACCGGTTGGTCCGTCTTCGTTACACTGGCGTGCCCTTCCGCACGCTCACTTGGAGCAGCCAGGGCCGATGTTGCCCGCTGGCTTACGATGGTGCCGCCGGGAGAGTCGCGTTCCACAGGCCTCGCTGCGCCAGGATCAGGCAGCCACAGGCTGGGTCGAACGCCTTCGGAGGCCGGTGAGCAGCACGCCGGAGATCACGAGGATTCCGCCGAGCACCTGCGGCACGGTCACCGGCATCCCGAGGAGCAGGCTTATGGCCGCCGTGAAGACCACCATCAGGTTGAGATAGTTTCCCGCAGTGGCGGGGCTTGTGCTCCTGAGGGCCAGGTTCCACAGCAGGTATGCGCCGAGTGACGGGAAGATGACGATGTATGCCAGCGACCAGCCTGCTCCGGCATTATCGGGGAGCGCGGCGCCCGCGGCCAGGGCAGCGGGCGCAAGGGTCAGGCTTGCCATGGAAACCTGGACCGCGGTGGCCGCAATTGGAGGCAGCCCCTGCCGTCTGGCGATGATCGTGTAGAAGGCCCAGACGACAATCGCGCCGAGCATCAGCAGTTCGCCGAGGTTGAAGGAAAGCCCTGCAATCTGTTGCAGATCGCCGGCGGTCAGCACCAGCAGCACACCGAACAGGCCCAGCGCGATGCCAAACCAGGCCGCCGGTCCCGGCCTGTCTCCAGGCAGGAACAGGGCCATCACTACGATCAGGGCCGGATTGGCCGCCGTGATCAGGGAGGCATTCAGGGCTGAGGTGTGCCCGAGTGCGGTGTAGAGCAACAGGGTGTAGGTGCTCATGCCTAGGGCGCTAAGGAGCAGCAGGGAGGGCCAGCGCCGCAGTACCGCGCGCCAGTCCGGCTTCTCCGCCAGCTGTGCCAGGAGAAGCAGCGGTAGCGCGGCAAAGGTCCAGCGCCAAAATGTGAGCTCAAGCGGTGTAATGGACTCGACAGCCGCCTGCCCTACGACAAAGTTTCCCGACCAGAACAGCGTGGCAAAGACGAGGCAGAGGGGCGCTTTCACCGCTCGAATGTACCGTAGCCCGCAGCTGAAGCAGGATCCGTGATGCTGGGCCGCCCGCCCGTATCTGGATCAGAGGGCCCCAACCAGGAAGCAGGCGGGCGCCACAAAGCCGGGCTGCAGCAATATTTGCCGCAGCTAGAATGAGAGCGTGCCTGCATACCTGGACCACGCCGCCACCACACCCATTGCCGCCGAGGCTTTGGCCGCGCTGACCCGCGAACTGGTGCGGACAGGCAACCCGTCATCCCTGCACGGCGCTGGCCGTCGCGCAAGGCGTGCCGTTGAGGACGCGCGGGAAATCATTGCCGCGGCCGCCGGGGCCCATCCGTCGGAAGTGATCTTTACCTCAGGGGGAACCGAAGCCGACAACCTCGCCGTCAAGGGCCTGTACTGGTCCCGGGTCAGCGAGAACCCGAGCCGGCGGCGGATACTGTGCTCCGCCGTCGAACATCATGCCGTCCTGGACACCGTGGAGTGGCTGGAACGCCACGAAGGCGCCGACGTCTCGTGGCTGCCGGTGGATTCCGAGGGTGTCCTGGATGTTGAGGCCTTCGAGGCCGAAATCCTCCGCGACCCCGGATCGGTCGCCCTCGTGACCGTCATGTGGGCCAACAACGAAGTCGGAACAATACAGCCGGTCCAGCGCATCGTGGACATTGCACACCGCGCCGGGGTGCCCGTTCACTCGGACGCCGTGCAGGCTTTCGGGTCCATTCCCGTGGATTTCAGGGCGACCGGGCTGGACGCCATGTCCATCTCCGGCCACAAGATCGGCGGCCCGGTGGGTGTAGGGGCGCTCATCCTGGGACGAGCCGTCAAGCTCACGCCGGTCCAGCATGGCGGCGGCCAGGAGCGGGACGTGCGGTCAGGAACCCTGGATACCGCGTCGATCGCGGCTTTTGCCGTCGCCGCCGACAGTGCGGCGAAGAACCTTCCCTCAGAGGCTGCCAGGATCGAGGCCCTGCGGGACCGGCTGATCGACGGCGTCCGAAACGCCGTTCCCTCGGCGGTTCTCCGCGGGGCGCCCGGAGCCGGCAGGCTGCCGGGCAACGCACACTTCACCTTTCCGGGTTGCGAAGGCGACTCGCTGCTTTTCCTCCTTGATCTTGCCGGCGTGGAGTCCTCCACCGGCTCCGCCTGCACGGCCGGCGTTCCGCGCCCCTCCCATGTCCTGCTGGCAATGGGCCTGGATGAAGAGACCGCGCGCGGGGCCCAGCGGTTTACGCTTGGCCATCCATCAACGGAGGCGGACGTGGACGCTCTCCTGGCGGCCCTGCCCGAGGCGTACACCCGTGCGCGCCAGGCCGGAATGGCGGGCCACGAATCCTCGATCCAGACGGCCGGTACCACGGGGCGCCGCGGTCCTGCCGCAGGCTGACGATTTAGGCCAGATTGCGGCCGGCGATACAATAGTGGGGCGAGCAGTGCAAGTTCACGTCCGACACGCTGCTCCTGCAATTCTTCGGGGCCGCCGGCCGGCAGGCCCGCCACCAGTCCACAGAAAGCACACATGCGAGTTCTAGCAGCCATGAGCGGCGGAGTTGATTCAGCCGTTGCAGCCGCCCGTGCCGTCGAGGCCGGGCACGACGTCGTCGGGGTCCACCTGGCGCTGTCACGGATGCCGGGCACCCTCCGCACGGGAAGCCGAGGCTGCTGCACCATCGAGGATTCCCGTGACGCCTGGCGCGCCTGCGATGTTCTCGGCATCCCTTACTACGTGTGGGACTTCTCAGAGCGGTTCAAGGAAGATGTGGTCCAGGACTTCATTGACGAATACGCCGCCGGCCGCACTCCGAACCCCTGCATGCGCTGCAACGAGCGCATCAAGTTCGCCGCCCTGCTGGAAAAGGCCATCGCCCTCGGATTCGACGCCGTCTGCACCGGGCATTACGCAAAGGTGATCGAGGACGCTGACGGCAACCGCCAGCTCCACCGAGCCGCGGATTGGGCAAAGGATCAGAGCTACGTCCTCGGCGTGCTGACCCACGAACAGCTCAAGCACTCGATGTTCCCGTTGGCGGATACTCCCTCAAAGGCCGAGGTCCGGGCCGAAGCCGAGCGGCGCGGGCTTTCCGTGGCGAACAAGCCGGATAGCCACGACATCTGCTTCATCCCGGATGGTGACACCGCCGGCTGGCTCGCCGAAAAGATCGAGATGACCACGGGTGACATCGTGGACGAAACCGGATCCAAGGTTGGGGAGCACCCTGGGGCAAACGCCTTTACCGTGGGGCAGCGCCGCGGACTGAAGCTCGGCCGGCCGGCAGCCGACGGAAAGCCCCGGTTCGTGCTCGAGATCCGACCCAAGGAGAACAAGGTTGTGGTGGGTCCGGAAGCGCTGCTCGCCATTGATGAGATCCGCGGCATCAAGGTTTCCTGGGCAGGGGTGCCCATTGCCGAGGTCGCCACGGGCGAGGACTTCGACTGCCATGCCCAGGTGCGCGCGCATGGCGACCCCGTCCCTGCCACGGCAAGGGTGGAGCGCGTTGCCGATGACAGCGGCACCGAGCGCGAGCTGCTTGTGGTGACGCTGACGGACCCGCTGCGTGGTGTTGCTCCCGGCCAGACAGTTGTGCTGTACCAGGGTTCGCGGGTACTCGGCCAGGCGACCATCGACGCCGCGCGTTCGTTGCAGCGCGCTGAGCTCTAGGTCACTCCCGTACTCTCGGTCGCTTCCCGTTCGACGGCTGCCCGCGTGGCCCGTTGACCTGCTGCCGCGCTGACCGCGCTATGCAGAGACCACTTTGATGTTGAATGCCTTGTTGGTGCTCTGGCTCATGAAGATCCGCAGCCACAGCGGTAGCCACATCTCCATTCCCCGTGCCGCATCCAGCCCGCCCAGGTCCCTGATGTGCTCCGGCCGCCAGCCGAACTCAGCCAGCAGCCCCCGCACCACGTCCTTGGCCTCGGTTTCATCACCGGCCAGGAAGACGTCGTGGTCGCCGCCGGCGAGGTGGCCCGGGGCCACCATCACATCTGCGCGCATGGTGTTCAGTGCTTTCACCACCCTTGCAGTGGGGAATGCCCGCTGGATCGTTTCCGCCAGGCTGTCTGTATTAGCTATGGAGAGCGGCGGCGGGAAGCCAGCCGAGTGGTCCAACGGATTGGCCACGTCGATCAGCACCTTGCCATGCAGGTTCCTGGTGCCCGCTGCGGCAAGTACCTTGAGGGACACGGCGCCCGGCGTCGCGTTGATGACCACTTCGCCCTCGGCCGCTGCATCCGCAAACGTGGCTGCTTTGGCCAGCGGTCCAGCCTCGGCTGCCCACTGTGTAGCTGTCTCATTGGTGGCGCTCCGCGACCCCATGCTGACGCTGTGCCCTATTGCCACCAGTTTTCCCGAAAGGGTCCTGCCCGCCACGCCGGTACCAAGAACCGCGATCCTCATGTCGAACCTCCGTCATCGATGGGCTGCAGGACATTTCAATTGTCCGTCTAAATCGCCCCCATTATGCGCCCCTCGTTATTCGCCCCTTCTTATTCGCTCCTCGTTATTCGCTCCTCGTTATTCGCTCCGGGACGTTCGCGACACCGGCCCCCTACGCGGTACAGGGCCCCTTAACAGCCGGGGAGTTTCCGGCAGTGCCCATAGACTGGACTCATGACCGAGCTAAACCATGATCTGCCTGACACCGACGCCTACGATCCCGCGGCGAGTTCGCTTGCAGGACACGTGGATCCTGCAGTGATGGCGGAACTGTTGTCGATCCGGTCGAGCATCGACAATATCGATGCGACCCTTGTTTATCTCCTCGCGGAACGGTTCAAAGCGACGCAGAAAGTTGGTTTCCTGAAGGCAGCGCACCGCCTTCCCGCAGGGGACCCCGGGCGCGAAACGGCTCAGATCGCGCGGCTGCGGCGCCTCGCTGAAGACGCCCAGCTCGACCCCGCCTTCGCGGAGAAGTTCCTGAACTTCATCATCGGCGAAGTGATCCGCCACCATGAGGCCATCGCCGAGGACCACAATGCGGCCGGTCGGGGCCCGTCGGGTGAGGGCAGTGGCACGGCGGGGCAAGGCAGTGGTTCCGCAGACCGGGGCAGCGGGCCAACCTCTCCTGCTCCGGGCACGTCCGCGGCACTCAACGCTTAAGCCGTGGTTGCCGCACACATGCCCCAGCAGGGGGAGGTAACGGCCACCGCGCTGGGACCGTGGCCAGGGCAGGATCCGCTTGAAGCGGCCCGCATCATCCGGGGTGAACTTGGCAGACCCCACCTGCCATTCCTGGCGGAACTGCCCGCCCGGGGAGTGGGGTCGGACGCCATCGGGCGGACGGCCTCCTTGCTCGTCGAGATGGCCGTCGATGTCCAGCCTCACGGCTGGCGCATCGTGGACCGCCCGGGCCGCGACCTCCTCCGGGCCAGGTCCGCGCTCTCCACGGACATCAATGTGCTGGCCGACGTTGCTGGCGCAGAAGAAAACCGCGCTCCCCAATTCAAGATCCAGCTGCGCGGCCCCCTGAGCCTGGCCGCGGGCCTCCACTTGCACAACGGCGAGCGGGCCCTCATCGACTACGGAGCCCGGCGCGACATCGCCGCCTCCCTCGCTGCCGGCGTCGGTGAGTACCTCGCCCGCGTGGCGGGTGCTGTACCAGGCTCCGACCTCGTGGTGCAGCTCGATGAACCGGATATATCCTCTGTGCTGGCCGGCACCATCCCCACGTCCAGCGGATACCGGACACTGCGCTCAGTCCCGGGCCAGGAAGTGACGGACCACTGGCACGTGGTCATCGACGCCCTGCGGGCAGCCGGCGCGGCCGAGATTATCATTTCCGTGCCTGAGATCGAAGCGCCCTTTGATCGGATTATCGCCGCCGGGGCCGACGGCATTGCCGTTCCCCTGAAGGCCCTCACCTCGCGCCAGTGGGAGCAACTGGCTGAGGCCGTAGAAAGCGGCAAGCGGCTTTGGGCGGGCGCTTTGGCGGTGGAACAGCCGGCTGATCTGATGGGGGAGCGGGCCAAAGCCCGTGCGGTTGCCGAGGCTGTATGGCGTCCCTGGCGGCAGCTCGGATTGCCGGCAGCAGCACTCCAGGAGCTTCGGCTTACCCCCGCTGGAGGTCTGGAAGGGCTTACGCCCTCGGACGCTACAGCTGTTTTGGCACGGCTGACCCACTCCGCCGACGCCCTCAACCAGCTGGCACTGGGCTGAGGCCCCGGCCTCTCCTCGGGACGTTGCATTCCCCCCGGGGAGCGGACCGGTGCTGCCTCAGCTGCGCCGCTCCCAGCTGCGGGGCGCCGCATACGGCGGAAGAAATCCCGGCGTCGAACGGCCGTCCGGGTACGGTTCCAGGTGATAGTCGAAGCTCCCCGCGTACACCAGCACCAGGCCGATCTGCGGCTGGATCACTTTTACCTGGATCCGGTGGCGGCCCCGGTCCCCATCCGCTGCGTCCCACCACTGTTCAGCGTAGGCCTTGGCGTCGAGCGCCCCCGGCAGGGGCAGCCGCAGCGGCCCCAGGAAGAGCCGTGACGCTTCGGAGACTCCACGCAGCCTGCCTTCCGGTGTTGCACTGAGGTGCAGATCCGTAACGAGGCGGCGGTATATGCCCACATAGTCCACGAGCCGTGCCTTGCTGTTGGCCCCGGCGGGCGAGGCCCTTGCCGATGGGTTCGCGGCGGCTTCCTCCGCCCCGGCATCCTCCGGGGCAGCCGTTGCGGGGGCAGCCTCCGCAACGCTGGTGGTGTCCTGGAAGATCCGCGTAGAACCCGGGAAGAAAATCTCCCGCCGGGCGGTGAGGCTGGAGCGCCCGAACGGGTCCAGATGCGCATGGTTTTCAATGCGGAAGGGCACGCCTTCGCCGTACTCGGGGAAAAAAGCCTGCTCTCCGGCCGTCAGCCGGAGCAGCGGGCGCAGCCAGTATTGCCGGCAGCCCACTACATCGAAGGTACCTTCCCCAACGCCGTAGTGGCCGGAACCCGGCACGAGCGAGAAGTAGTCCTGCAATTCCGGCTGCAGCCGGCTGAACTCTTCACCCATTGCCAGTTTGTAAATCGGCACGGTCATCGAAATCCTCCTCATGGACTGGCTTTCAAGGTGATCCTAACGGGATGCCTGCAGGACGCCGGGCTGCTCGCAGAGCGCAAAGAATAGTTTGTGAGGAGCCCGGCGCCGCCATGCCGGGAATGCGTCAATAAGACAAAGCAACAGCAATAAGGGAATATATAACTATGAAGGCACGCATTCTGGTAGTTGACGATGACGAGGCGCTCGCGGAGATGATCGGCATTGTCCTGCGCAACGACGGTTTTGAACCAGTCTTTTGTGCAGACGGCGGGCAAGCCTTGGACGTCTTTCGTTCATCGAAGCCGGACCTCGTCCTGCTGGACCTGATGCTGCCAGGGACCGACGGCATCGAGGTATGCCGGCAGATCCGCTCGGAGTCCGATGTGCCCATCGTCATGCTGACCGCAAAGTCAGACACGTCCGACGTTGTCCGTGGCCTTGAATCCGGCGCCGATGACTATGTGCCCAAACCCTTCAAACCCGCCGAACTGGTCGCCCGCGTACGGGCCAGGCTCCGCCCGGGCGACCAGAAGGCGCCAGAGACGCTGCGCATTGCAGACATCACCATCGATGTCGCCGGCCATGCCGTGAACCGTGGCAACGAGCGGATCTCCCTGACCCCGCTCGAGTTCGACCTGCTCGTCGCCCTGGCGCGTAAACCGTGGCAGGTGTTTACCCGCGAATTGCTGCTGGAGCAGGTCTGGGGTTACCGCCACGCAGCAGACACCCGGCTGGTCAACGTCCATGTCCAGCGTCTGAGGTCGAAGATTGAACGTGATCCGGAAGCCCCGGAAGTAGTATTGACGGTTCGTGGTGTCGGTTATAAAGCAGGTTCCTGAGCATCAGGGCCAGAACCCTCCTGAGGTCCCCCAAGGGCCTGTGACCGCTGCCCCGGAAACGGGGGAGACCCCGGACGCGCAGCGCGAGCTGGACGCCCGGCAGGACGTGGACGCCCGGGATGGCTCGAACACGCAGCGTGGGTCAGTCCTGGGGCCGGGTACCGGCATGGAGCAGGCCTCAGGTAAGGAACAGGCTTCAGGCGGACAGCACAGTTCCGGCCACCAGCGTACGACCGGCAGCCAGTCCGGATCCGGTGTGCGACCCGTGCCTGGACACACCGACGCCATGGCTTCTGTTTTATCGGCAGTGGCGCACCAAGCGCGGATCTGGCGCCGCCGCGGCCTGATCGTTTCGCTGCGCGTCCTGCGGCTTGTGCGTACTGGCCTCAACAAGGTCTTTCCCGGCATCCGGTACTTGCTGTACTCCCTCCAGCGCAGGTGGCGGCGTTCCCTGCAGTTCCGGACGGTCCTGACAACTCTGCTGCTGTCGATGAGTTCGTTTGCGATCGTCGGGGCGTACCTGTCCAACCAGATCGCCAACAACCTCTTCCACGAACGGCTGACCCAGGCCGAGTCCGAAACCAGGTTCCATGTTAAGCAGGTGCAGGACACCTTTGACGGCGCCCAGGTCACTGACCAGTCCAGTGTTATCACTCTGGTTTATGACACGCTGAATGCGGTCGAGGGCAGGGGGTCGGTGATCCAGCGCCGTTACGTCTTTGAGGCGATGCCGGAACAGACCAAGCCGCGGAACCGATGGGTTGAGTCACGGGCGTCTGACCAGCTGACCATCAGTGTCATCCCGAAGGAGCTCCGTTCCGCTGTCCAGGATTCCGGCAAGGAGCAGTTCTGGGCATCCATGGAATTCCCCGTGGGCACTGAGGATCGTCCCGGGATCGCCGTGGGAAACAAGGTGACGTTCAACGGCACGGTCTACGAGCTCTACCTGATCTACGACCTGAACACGGCGCAGCAAACCCTGGACGAGATCCAAAACGTCCTCTGGGCGGGCGGCGCTGCGCTGATCATCATGATCGGCGGCATTGCCTGGTACGTCACCCGCAACGTCGTGAGCCCAGTCAGTCATGCGGCCGTTGTATCAGAGAAGCTCGCCGCCGGGCAGCTGCAGGAGCGGATGGTTGTCAAGGGCGAGGACGAAGTAGCACGCCTGGGGGCGTCCTTTAACCACATGGCGGCAAGCCTTCAGGAGCAGATCACCCAGCTCGCCACGCTGTCGCAGATGCAGCAGCGCTTTGTCTCCGATGTCTCCCATGAGCTCCGCACGCCGCTGACCACGGTCCGCATGGCAGCGGAAGTGCTGTACGACGCCCGTGAAGATTTCGACCCCATCAATAAGAGGTCGGCAGAGCTGCTGTACAACCAGGTTGAGCGGTTCCAGTCCTTGTTGGCGGACCTTCTTGAGATCTCCCGGTTCGACGCCGGCGTCGCCATGCTGGACGCTGAGCCCACGGACATTGTGCAGCTGATAACGCATGTCATGGAGGGTGCGGCACCGGTAGCCGAAGAATACGGCTCGCCAGTCACGCTCAATGCCCGCGAGGGAAGCATCGTGGTGGAGGTGGACTCCCGCCGTATTGACCGGATCCTCAGAAATCTCGTGCTCAACGCTTTGGAGCACGGGGAAGGAAAACCGGTCAACATCTCGGTGGCGTCCAATGAAACGGCCGTCGCCGTCACCGTCCGGGACCACGGCATCGGCATGACCCCGGCTGAAGCCGCACGGGTCTTTGACCGCTTCTGGCGCGCTGATCCGGCCCGCGCAAGAACCACAGGAGGCAGTGGCCTCGGATTGTCGATCGCCACGGAGGACACCAAGCTGCACAACGGCTGGCTGCAGGCATGGGGCAACAGGGGCGAGGGCTCGAACTTCCGTCTCACCCTGCCGCTCAAGCAGGGCGGCACCATCACGAAGTCGCCGCTCCAGCTCGAACCCGGGGATGTTGGCTTACCGCGCGGCCGCGAACACAGGGTGGTTGTGTTGGGCGACAGTACGTTGCCTGCTGACGAAGCAGAGTCAGGTGACAGCGCAGGGCCTGGTGGCAGCGTCGTTCCGGGCGGCAATGCGGTTCCCGGTGCTGCACAGGAAACCGGGGCTGCGCAGCAAACAGCGGCGACGGGGGACAGGCCATGAGGCGCGCGAACCCGCGTGCCGTCGCGGTGGCGATCGTCGCCGTCGTGCTTTTGTTGGTCGCTTCCTGCGCACAGATCCCCCGGTCGGGACCGGTGGGGAAGAGCACTGACGAGAGCGCAGGGAACCCCAACGCGCCCGTGTTCTTCCCGGTGGCTCCACGTACCGGAGCCAGTCCGGAAGCGGTCATCGAGGACTTCTATCTGGCGGGAAGCGGTTACGAGGATGACTATGCCGTGGCGCGCCAATACCTCACCCAGGCTTCATCCGTCGCCTGGAAGCCTGATCAGCGGACCCTGGTCTTCCGTTCCGAACGCGTGGTGAAGACCGGCGTCGAGGGTGTCTTCACTTACGAACTCGACGTCGCCTATTCTGTGGATGCCGACGGCGTGGCCACCCAGATGCCGGAAGGAACCAAGGAGAGCATCCCCGTCACCCTGGTCCAGGTCGACGGGGAATGGCGGATCTCCAAGCTCCCTGACGGCACCGCCATTCCGGAAGAAACGTTCAAGGTCATATACGGGGCCTATCCGATCTACTTCTACGATCCAACGTTCACGTATGCCGTGCCCGATGTTCGCTGGTTCATCAAGAAGAAGACCGTGAAGTCAATGACGAGCGCCTTGTTGGCGGGGCCGGCCCCGTATCTCAAGGGGGCTGTGGTCAGTGCCTTCCCGTCCGGGATGAAGCTGGCGCGGGAGTCCGTGCCCGTCGTCTCGGGAGCAGCCCAGGTGGATCTGTCCGCGAAGGAACTCACCGAGGCGTCCACCGAGGACCGGCTTCGGATGCAGACCCAGCTGGTTCTCACGTTCCGGAGCCAGCCCGACGTTATTAACGTGGAGCTGAGAGCCAACCAGGATCTGGTGCGTGTTGAGGACAACGGATCTGTGCTGCCGCCGGTCCAGAACAGGAATGTTCCGGCTCGCCAGATCGCCGTGCACAAGAACGAGCTCGTGCGGTACGAGAACAACAGGGTTTCGCCGCTGCCGGACATGCAGTCCGTTGCGGGCCTGAAGCCCCGCGCGCCTGCCGAGTCACCGGTATCGCAGTCGGTGGCCTTTTTAGGGGCCGGCCGGGGCACGCTCTATTCCCTGGTTCCCGGACAGCCTCCGCGTGCACTGATAACCAGGAGCTCACTGACCCACCCGTCCTTCAGCCTGCATGACTGGGTGTGGACGGCGGGGCCCGGAGCGCAGGGAGTCACCGAGGTTTCCGCCTTTCGTCCCACCGGTATAGCGCCGGGCGCCACCGTCCCCGCGGTGACGCTGACGCCGTCGTGGCTGGCCGGGCGCACGGTTAAGGATTTCCGGATTTCCCGCGAGGGTGTCAGGGCCCTGGTCATTTCCGAACAGAACGGATCGACGAGGGTTCAGGTGGCCGGGATCATCCGAGGTGCTGACGGCACGCCGAAGGAGCTGACGGCTCCCATCTCCCTGCGGGCCAGCGGCAGCCCCGACCAGGGTGTCTGGGTCAACGACACGACTGTTGCAGTCATGAGGGGTGCCGCGTCCGCCAGTGTCGCTCCGGAGCTGATCTCGCTGGCCTCGACGCAACCCCAGAAGCTGGCCCCCTGGCCGGGCCTGGTAGCACTCAGCGCGGGCAACGGTCCTGAGGAAATCTATGCGCAGTCGGCGGACGGCATCTTTCAGAGGCTGGGCAATGGCTGGTCGCCGCAGCTCAAAGGACCCACGGATCCATCCTTCCCCGGCTGACCGGGTTCTATTCAGGGTCCTGTTTCTCCCGTTGACCCTGGTTTCTCCACATACGCCTGGTTGCTCTTTTCCCGGCCATGCCCTGGGGGGATGCTTGCTGCGTGAACTCACCGCGTTCGGAAGCCGTTGGGGAACCGCCTGTCCAGGCTGCAGCCGCGGACCCGGATCTGCATCCCCAGCCGTTGAGGGCCGCGAAACACCGCCGTGAACATGGGCGCTCATGGCTGCGGGCGGCCGATGCGCTCATTGATGCGCTGACCGAGGTCATGGCACTGGCGGTACCTGTTGACTGCGTTTGCTGCGGCAAGGAGGACCAGGCCCTTTGTGCCGGCTGTGAGCGCCAGGTCCGGCTCCTGACCCGGCGGCCCTTCCGTGCGGAGTCAGCCGCTCCGGCTTTGATGGGCACTGACGGCTCCGTCCTGCTTCCCGTGGTGGCTGCAGGAATCTACCGCGAGGAGCTTGCGCAGTCGATCCTTTCCTTCAAACGGCACGGCCAGGGCCCGCTGTGCGCCGTGCTGGCGAAGGCGCTGGGAAAAGCCGTGCTTGCGGCTGCCGGCGCCGGCCCCGACATCTGGCTCGTGCCGGTGCCCACCAGCGGCGGCGCCTACCGGAAACGGGGGTTCAGTCCGGTGCACCTCCTGCTGACCCGACTCCGCCGGGACGGCATGCTCGGCGGCATGAAGTGCCAGGACGTGCTGCGCAGGGTCCGGGTTCCCGCATCGGCTGGAGGCGGCCTTCCAGGCGGCCAGAAGGGTCTGGGCCGGGGGGATCGGGTGCGAAGGGTCCGCGGTTCCATGCGGGCAGCCCGGAGAGCAGGCGCGGCAGGGCTTGCGGGGCGTCCCTGCATCATTGTCGACGACGTTCTCACCACTGGTTCGACCGTCGCCGAGGCTGCCCGGGCACTGCAGGAGGCAGGGGCAGTCGTGCGCGGTGCCGTCGTTTTGGCTGCCACCCGTGCACCGGACGCCACGCCTGCTGAGACCGGCCCACGGGCGTAGGCCGGCTACCTGGGACATAGAAAAAAATAAACTGCGAAAGGATGAATAACTCGTTGCTATGAACTAACGTCGGATATGGGTACCAAGATCAGTTGTACCTTTCGATAGCGGCTCGGAAAGGGGCTCGACTGTCTCAGATCGTCCCCGGAAGTGCCGCCGTCGTGTCACCGAAGTCATTTGGAGGGCACCATGGAGTTCATGATCAGCGGACGAAATCTGACGGTCTCGGACCGATTCCGCGAATACGCCGGCGAGAAGATCTCGAAGATCGAATCGCTCGGGGATAAGGTCCAGAGGGTCGACGCAAAGGTTTCGAAGGAAACAAATGCACGGCAGACCGGTGACCAGCTCACAGTGGAAGTGACAGTCTTGGGGCGAGGCCCCGTGATCCGTGCCGAAGCAAGTGCCGCAGACAAGTTCGCAGCGTTCGACCTCGCCTACAACAAGCTCCTCGAGCGGCTCCGCAGGGCCAAGGACCGGAAGAAGGTTCATCATGGCCGGCATACGCCCAAGGCAGTCCGCGAGGCAACCGCAACCCTGGAGCCCGCGAGCTCCAACCAGCCGATCTACGTAGAAGCGAGCAACCACACCCAGCCTGCTCCGGAAGAAGCTGAAAAGTCGCCGTACGACGTCGACAATGACATTCCTGCCGGGGATTCTCCGGTCCTCATCCGCCGCAAAGTCTTCCCGGCCACCTCCCTCTCCTTGGACGACGCCGTGGACAATATGGAACTTATCGGGCACGACTTCTATCTTTTCGTGGACAAGGACACGAACGCGCCCTCTGTTGTGTACCGGCGCCGGGGCTGGACGTACGGCGTCATCACCCTGGACCACTACTGTGAGCCCGGTGAGAACACCTACGAGGAGAAAATTCTCGCCTACCGCTCCAATGATGCGGCCGCGACCGCCTAGGATGGAGCCCTTACAACGAAAGGGCTGATATGGGCACAACGCTGAGCCTGTCACAGGCCCGGCGCATCGCCTTGGCAGCCCAGGGACTGGACAAAGGACGGCCCACCGGACCCGTTACTTCACGGACGGTGGGCCGAACCTTTGCCCGAATCCAGCTGGTCCAGATCGACTCGGTCAACGTCCTGGCAAGGAGCCACTTCCTGCCTTTCTTCTCGCGTCTTGGGAACTACGACCGCGGCATTCTGCACCAGATGGCTGGCCGTCATCCCCGGCGGATGCTGGAGTACTGGGCCCACGAAGCAAGCTTCATCCGCCCCGAGCATTTCCAGGACCTGGTCGCGTGGCAGAAACGGGCCTGGGTGGGAGCCTCGGCCATGGACCCCGCCCTGCGCGCCGACGTCACCTGTCAGATACTTGGCGCCCTGGCCCCAGGGAAGCCGCTGACGGCCGCCGAGCTGACAGCCGTCGTCGGACACGTGGAAGACCGAAAAAACGTCAGCTGGGGCTGGAACTGGAATGCAGTAAAGCGCGTCCTGGAACACCTGTTTGAAGAAGGCGCCGTCTCGTGCGCGTCCCGGACGGACCAGTTCGAACGCAGGTATGCCCTGGTCAAGGATGTGCTGCCGGCCCCCGCCCTGACCGGGAAGCCGGAGCCCAAGGCGGCCATGGACCGGCTCATCGAAGCGGCCGCCCGGGCCCACGGTATCGGTACGGTGCGATGTTTTGCCGACTACTTCCGAACACCGGTGAAGGCTGCCGCAGTGTCCGTGCAGAATCTGGTGGACAGCCGGCGGCTCGAGCCGGTCTCCGTCCGGGGCTGGGACCGGAAATTGTTCCGGCACGTCGATGCCCGGCTGCCCAGGACGGCAACAGGCAGAGCCCTGCTCAGCCCGTTTGATTCCCTTGTTTTCGAACGCCGGAGGCTGGAAGAGCTTTTCGGGTTCCATTACAGGATCGAGATTTACACCCCGGCATCCAGGCGCCGTTTCGGCTACTATGTCTTGCCTTTCCTGTTGCGGGACCGCCTCGTGGCGAGGGTCGACCTGAAGGCTGACCGTGCTGCAAGAAAGCTCTTGGCGAAGGCGTGCTTCGGTGAGCCGGGCGCTCCTGCGGACACCGCCGTCGAACTCGCCGCCGAGCTGCAGCTGATGGCCCGCTGGCTGGAGTTGGACGAGGTGGTGGTGTCCCCGACAGGGGACCTTGCCGCGGATGTGCGGGCAGCCATCCGGGGTGCAGGAGGGCCGTATCCGCTCTGAGGGAACAGGGCTACGTGCTTTGCGTCTCTCCCGTAGACTGAACACGCCAGAATTTCGGCAGCATGAGACTGGGAGCAACTTTACGTGGCATCACTAATCGAAAAACTTCTCCGCACGGGTGACAAAAAAACCCTGAAGCAACTGCGGAACTATGCCGATTCCATCAATGCCCTTGAAGACTCTTTTAAGACGTTTACCGATGCTGAGCTGCGCGAGGAGACGGACCGCCTGCGGCAACGCCACCTGGACGGCGAAAAACTCGAGGACCTCCTGCCCGAGGCGTTCGCCGCTGTCCGCGAGGCTTCTTCCCGCACTCTCGGGCTGCGCCACTTCGATGTCCAGCTCATGGGCGGGGCCGCCCTCCACTTGGGCAACATTGCTGAAATGAAGACCGGTGAAGGAAAGACGCTGGTAGCCACCGCTCCTGCCTACCTGAACGCTTTGGCCGGTAAAGGCGTGCACGTTGTCACGGTCAACGACTATCTGGCCGAATACCAGTCCGAGCTCATGGGCCGCGTATACCGCTTCCTCGGACTCACCAGCGGCTGCATCCTTGCCAACCAGGACCCGGCAGCGCGGCGCCAACAGTACGCAGCCGACATCACCTACGGCACCAACAACGAGTTCGGCTTCGATTACCTGCGCGACAACATGGCGTGGGACAAGTCGGAGCTGGTCCAGCGGGGTCACCACTTCGCGATCGTTGACGAAGTAGACTCCATCCTGATTGACGAGGCGCGCACCCCGCTGATCATTTCGGGACCCGCCCAGGGCGACACCAACAGGTGGTACAGCGAATTCGCCAAGGTGGTGCTGCGGCTGCAGCCGGAAAAGGACTATGAGGTCGACGAGAAGAAGCGCACGGTCGGCGTCCTGGAAAGCGGCATTGAAAAGGTCGAGGACTACCTCGGGATCCAAAATCTCTATGAGTCCGCGAACACCCCGCTGATCGGCTTCCTCAACAACGCCATCAAGGCAAAGGAACTGTTCAAGCGCGACAAGGACTACGTGATCCTCGACGGCGAGGTCCTCATCGTCGACGAGCACACCGGCCGTATTCTGGCCGGCCGCCGCTACAACGAGGGCATGCACCAGGCCATCGAAGCCAAGGAGGGCGTCGAGATCAAGGCCGAAAACCAGACGCTTGCCACCGTAACGCTGCAGAACTACTTCCGCATGTACGACAAGCTGTCGGGCATGACCGGAACGGCGGAGACCGAAGCTGCCGAATTCATGAGCACCTACAAGCTCGGCGTGGTGGCCATCCCGACGAACCGGGACATGCAGCGCATCGACCGGCCCGACCTCGTCTACAAGAACGAGGTGGTCAAATTCGACGCTGTGGTGAAGGACATCGCCGAGCGCCACGAGGAAGGCCAGCCCATCCTGGTCGGCACCACCAGCGTGGAGAAGAGCGAGTACCTTTCGCGGCTGCTGGCCAAGGAAGGCATCAGGCACGAGGTGCTGAATGCCAAGAACCACGCGCGGGAGGCTGCCATCGTAGCCCAGGCCGGCCGCAAGGGCGCTGTCACCGTCGCCACGAACATGGCCGGCCGCGGCACCGACATCATGCTCGGGGGCAACGCGGAATTCACGGCCATTGCCGAACTCGCCAAGCGGGGGCTGGATCCGGAGGAGAACTCCGAGGAATACGAGGCCGCATGGCCGCAGGCCCTGGCCGCCGCGAAGCAGGCAGTCAAGGAAGAGCACGAGGAAGTATTGAACCTGGGCGGGCTCTACGTGCTTGGCACTGAACGGCACGAGTCCCGCCGTATCGACAACCAGCTGCGCGGCCGCTCGGGGCGCCAGGGCGACCCTGGCGAATCCCGATTCTACCTTTCGCTTACTGACGACCTCATGCGGTTGTTCAACTCCGGAGCGGCCGAGCGTCTGATGAACAGCTCTGTGCCCGATGACGTGGCACTGGAATCCAAGCTCGTCTCCCGCGCCATTGCCTCGGCCCAGGGCCAGGTGGAAGGCCGCAACGCCGAGCAGCGCAAAAACGTCCTGAAGTACGACGACGTCCTCAACCGTCAGCGTGAAGCCATCTACGGTGACCGCCGCCGGATTCTGGAGGGCGATGACCTGCATGAAAAGGTGCAGTTCTTCCTCGAAGACACCATCAACGCCTTCATCGACGAAGCGACTGCTGAAGGCAACGGCGACGACTGGGACTTCGACCAGCTCTGGACGAATCTTAAGACGCTCTACCCCGTCACGGTCACACCGCACGACGTGATCGACGAAGCGGGTGGAAAGTCGCGCATCACGGTCGAGTTCCTCAAGGAGGAGATCCTTTCCGACGCCAGGCTGGTGTACCAGGCCCGCGAGGAAGCTATTGGCTCTGAGAGCATGCGCGAGTTGGAGCGGCGCGTGGTCCTTTCCGTCATCGGCCGGAAGTGGCAGGAGCACCTGTACGAGATGGACTATCTCAAGGAGGGCATCGGCCTTCGGGCGATGGCGCAGCGCGATCCGCTGGTCGAATACCAGCGTGAGGGCTTCATCCTGTTCCAGGCCATGATGGAGGCAATCCGCGAGGAGAGCGTCGGGTTCCTGTTCAACCTCGAGGTGGAGGTGACCCCCGCGGAGGATGTCGTGGTGGCTGACGCCGACGGCGGCCACACCGAGCATCACGAGCCGCAGATCCGTGCCGCCGGGCTGGAAGCGCCGGAAAAGCCCGCGCAACTGCAGTACACCGCCCCGGCAGAAGGCGGCGGTACGCAGACCCGTGTTGAGGGCCGGGCAGCGGGACGGTCAGGAAACCCTGCCAAGGCGGCGACGCAGAGCCGCCGGGACCAGAACCGCCGGGACGGTAAAAAGAAGCGCTAAGGCGGACCCTTGGCAGACAGGACGAGGGTCCCTGGCAGGACACTGGACTGACAGGACCTGGTGAAGGACCCGGGCGGATCGCCCGGGTCCTTCGTTGATCTTGGCAGCTCCGCTGCTCATCGGATGTCCAAGGCAGTGACCCGCCCGATCTGCTGCTCATCCGATTTCCAAGGCAGTGACCCGCCAGATCTGTTTGCTTCGTTCCAGCCGCAGGGCGACGGCACGCGCCCGCAGCTCGTCGATCACGACAGCGCTGGCCTCATAGATGTCGGGTGTCACTTCGCATGCGCGCACCGACCGAACCGCTGGGTTCCGGTGAAGCCCTCCGAGCTTCCTGGGTGCACGAACTGCTTCCCGTCGTGTCAAAAAGGCGCGATGCTGCAGGGCTGTGAGGCACTTCTGGTCCAGCCGCCGCGCCAGTTGATTGACCGGTCTGGTTCCGGCGAGGACTTCAATTGCCGCCTGGACGGTGGAGCGGGTGATGGTGCAGACTTCCCGGAGCTCGTCGTGTTTAGCTCCACCATCACCGCCCGGTATCGGCGTGGCGGGTTGGTGCGCTGTGCCGCCCGCCCTCTGGATTGAGATTGCTGCGGTCATAATTCGATCCTCTGGTCGGGTGGAGCGCGGTTATGGAGAGTTTCGGAATTGCCTCGGTGCCCGGGGGGTTGCAAACGCGAGTGGGAGGGGAGCTGTCGGCAGCCTCAGGGAGCCTTGAGGATCTGGCCGGGAAGGAGAGTGTCGGGAT
Organism: Arthrobacter sp. D1-17; assembly: GCF_054130535.1. NCBI lineage: Bacteria > Bacillati > Actinomycetota > Actinomycetes > Micrococcales > Micrococcaceae > Arthrobacter > Arthrobacter sp. D1-17. The sequence continues at coordinate 1,453,089 of NZ_CP096382.1, forward strand.
CGCTGCCGATGACCGCCCTGTTGTTTTCGAACCAGCGGGGCCATTCCAGGGCGATGTCGACATCGGACGCCTCAGGACCAAGATGCCTGGCTGCTATCGTCCACAGGCTGTCGCCGGACCTGACGACCAATTCTTGGCCCGCCTGGTGTTCCCGGGCGGCCCTGGGCGGCACGGACACTACAGGTCCGGGGGCTGCGGCGGGCGGTGAAGGTTGCCACTGCGGCTGCAGGCCTGATACTCCCGGCAGCTGCTGCACCGTAGATGCGGTAGGTCTTGCCGTGTCAGGGTTTCCGTCCCTGATTGGCTGCCGCGGCGGCTCGGGCCCGGACATCGTTTCGATTGGGGTCCAGGCAGCGGTTATGGCAACAGAGCCATTCCTGGACTCGGCCGGTGCGGGTTGGTTGTCCGCATGGGCCAGCGGGGCGCCGATCAGCTGGACACCCAGGATGGCGAGGGCCAGACGCCGCATGAACGCGGGGCTGAAGTGGCCGGTTACAGCAGCGGCGCGTCGCCTGCCCGCACTCTCGAACATCGCCGCAACCAAGGCGGCTGTGAAGGATAACACCCACCACAGCACGATGAGCAGGCCAGCTGCTACTGCTACCCCGCCCAAAAGATCCTCGAAGGACAACGACTGTCTCTTCAGGGCTGAACGCTGCCAGCGCTCCACGAGACCTGTGCCGGCCAGGGTGAGAAAACAACCAAGGCCGAGAATGAGGAATGCCATCGCTGCATCCGTACTGAGCTGCCGGGAACCGGTGACATGCATGACGGCCCATCTTTCTCGATCCCTTGATCGCGTTTGGTGCTGTTTGATGCATTTAGCTTCTTTTGAGCTACTTTCCCGTAGTCAGATACGTTTTGTCCATAGAGGTCCGTTGTTGATTTTGATTGACCTCAGCATCAGTGGTGCCTACGCTGACGCCATGCGATGGAACGCCCTGTTTGAAGACATGGAAGCGCAACTGGCGGAAGCGGAAACCTTGGCCTTTGAATCCGAGGTGTCCGAACGGTCGCGCGCTGATGTGGCGCTCGTCAGATTGTCCGACCGGCTAAGGGGCTCGTTGGGCGGGGCAGTTGGCGTACATCTCGTGTCGGGTTCAACCTTCACCGGTACTCTCAGCCATGTGGGCGCGGAAAGCCTGGTAGTCGATGGAGCTGCCCACCAGGTGCTGGTTCCGTTCGCCGCTGTGTCGCATTACAGCGGAATCGGCCGTATTGCCGTGAGTGAGCCTTCGACCGCGCGGAGCAGAGTTGGGCTGGCAAGCGCGCTGCGGGGACTCGCCCGCGACAGGGCGCCGTTGACGGTGATCCTGGCCAAAGGGGAGTCAGGTGAACAGAGGCTCCCCGGGGTCATCGACAGGGTAGGGCGCGATTTTGTCGACCTCGCCGTGACGCCGCCCGGGGAGGCCCGCCGGGCATCCGGCATCCTCGACGTCGCAACGGTACCCTTCGGCGCATTACGCGCGCTGCGCTCTATGCATTCAGGGGAAATCTAGCCGGTTGGCGCCCCGGGCAACCCCGACTTGGATTTTGCTTCCTCAATCATCCTGCTGGCCTCGGCGTAGCGCTCTTCAATGTACTGTTCGAGCATCTTTTCTTCGACGCGCCACTGGCCGCGGCCACCTACCTGGATAGCCTTGAGTTCCCCGCTGCGCACAAGCGCATACGCCGCGGGAGAGTTGATCTGCAGCTGTTCGGCTACGTCCGCAAGGGTCAGGAAACGGGGCATAGTCCAATTCTGCCATCACAGTTCCCGAATGATGCCGTTATCCACACTTTGATGTTCTTTGCTCCTGTGTCTTTCCCATTGGCTCCGCATGCCGTAACAATGATCTTGACCGGCGCATGACGGCGCCTGAGCGTCAAGGGGGAGCAAGTACGCATGAGTGCCAGCGCCGCGGCCACGGGAGCCCGCCTCAAGAAGCCCTCATGGAAGGATCCCCGGCTCCTGGTCGGCATGCTATTGGTGCTCGTATCGGTTGTCGGAGTCATTTCCCTTGTCGGCAGCGCGGACAAGACAACGGAGGTTTTTGCCGCGCGCGAAGCGATTGCAGTGGGGGAGAAGCTCACCCCGGACAATGTCAGCCGCGTCAAGGTCCGGCTGGGGGATGTGGAGCACCGGTACATTACCGCCGAATCGGGCATGCCGGACGGTGTGGTGGCAGTCCAGCGGATCGGAAAGGACCAGCTTTTGGCACGGGAAAGTCTGGGAAGCGTTGACGCGCTTGACCGGAAGCCAGTGGCGATCTCCGTGCAGGAAGCATTGCCTGAGCAGGCCGTGGCCGGCACGCGGGTGGACGTATGGGTTTCAATGCCGGACGCGCGGAACGGTTTCGCGCCTCCCAAGCTCATGCTCCCGGCCGCGGAGATCGCCCAGGTTTCGCCGGGTTCAACAGGTCTCGGCTCAGCCAAGTCGACTGTGCTTATGGTCCTTGTCAGTGACGAGCAGATGCCCTCGCTCCTCGGCGCCCAGGCGAATGAAGCCAAGATCTCCGTCGTTTGGAGCCCCGGGGGTGCGGCCAAGTGACCATCCCTGTAGTCACCGTAGGCGAGGCGCAGGACGACCTGGTCGGCGGCCTGGAAAGGCTCCACGGGCCCGTCACGGTGGTGCGGCGCTGCGCTGAACTGGCCGAGCTGCTGGCCGCCTGTCAAAGCGGACTCGCCCGGGCGGCCGTCGTGGCAGCAGGAAGTGAGGAGTTGACAGCCTCGCTTGTCGACAGGCTGGGAGCCGTCGGGGTGGCACTTGTTGCCCTGACGGACAACGCCGAGGAATCTTCCCGCCTCCAGGGAATCGGCGTGTCCGCCGTCATCTCCACCGTGGAATCGTCGGAATTGGCAGAGCGCATCTCCGAAACGGTGGCGCGGTTCTCCGGACACAGGTCTACCACCTCCGGCCTGCGCGACCATGGTTTTGCGGAGACTGGTGCCGCCCTGCGGCCAGCCCCCGCGGAGCCAGACGAGGCGCGGGAGTCCGCCGGGAGGGGAAAGATTATTGCGGTGTGGGGTCCTGCCGGCTCGCCGGGCCGGACGCTGATGGCCGTGAATATGGCGGGTGAACTGGCTGCTGACGGTAAGTGTGTCCTCCTCGTGGACGCCGACAGCTACGGGGCAAGCGTCGGCGCGGTTCTGGGGCTCCTGGACGAGGCGGCCGGCCTTGCGCAGGCCTGCAGGCTGGCCGACCAAGGTCTCCTGGACAGCGCGTCACTGCTTCGGGTAGCGGTGCCCGTAACACTGAAGGCAGGAACCCTCCACGTTCTCACCGGAATTACCCGGTCAGACCGCTGGACGGAGCTGCGGGCCTCCGCTCTCGCGCTCGTGTTGGAGCGGGCCAAGGAAGTGGCCGAGGTGGTTGTTGTGGATACCGGATTCTGTCTGGAGTCTGACGAGGAGCTCAGCTTCGACACGATGGCGCCGAGGCGAAACGCGGCCACGCTCAGGAGTTTGGAGTTGGCTGACAAAGTTTTCGCAGTGGGATCCGCGGACTCCATCGGTGTTCCCCGGCTGGTCCGCGGGCTGGCGGAACTGGATGCGGCCGTGCCCGGCGTCAAGGCGGAGATCGTTCTGAACAAAGTACGCTCTTCCGCAGTGGGACGCTCACCTGAACGGCAGCTTCGTGAGGCATGGGAACGCTATGGGCCAGCGACAGCCATCACGGCGTTCCTGCCAGCCGACGCGGCGGCAGCCGATGCCGCTCTGCTCTCGGGCAGCCTCTTGCTCGAAGCTGCCCCGGATTCGCGGCTCCGAGCCGGTATAGCGAATTTGGTTTGTGCATGTGACCAGCAAAATCGCCGTTCTTCTGTCCTTACCCCCACAGCAAAGCGCCGAATAAGCCGATAGGCTCACGTTTAAGGCCGCAACGGTGCGGCCGCGAACTTGTGTGATGGAGGCGTTTGTTCATGTCGTCAGGGTCCAGCGTGGAGAATAAGTCCCGTTCTGCAGGAGCCGAAGGGGGCTTCTTCGCGGACTACTACGAGCACCTTGCTGAAGAGGACGCGCGAGCATATCCCCGGGAGCTTTTGGAGCTCCGGGCCGAGACGCATCGGCAGGTGGCGGCGAACAGGCAGCCCGGAACTGCGAAAATCTCGATTGTTGATGAAGCAGACCAGAGCGTGGTGTACATCGTGACGGACGATATGCCCTTCCTTGTGGATTCCGTCAACGCTGAGATCGTGCGGCAAAACTTCGCTATTCACCTCGTGCTGCACCCCATGTTTGTGGTCACGCGCAACCGCAATACCCATGAGCTCGTGAAGGTCGACAGGGTTCCGGCGAGCGTCGGGATCTCCAGCGGTGACACCGCCGCGCTGCCCAGCCTGTCTCACCTCATCGCGCAAGGTGACAACAGCACCCACATGGAATCGTGGATCGCGGTCGAATTTGGCCGGAGCAGTGAAGTGATGAAGAGGCGCCTGGTCGAAGGTCTGGAGCGGGTGCTCGGCGACGTCAGGGCCGCCGTCGAAGACTGGCCGAAAATGCGCAGCAAGGCCCGCCAGATCGCCGAGAACCTCGACAAAATTCCCAACTCCTCCCAGATCGCTGAGCTGCGCCAGGCGCAGGACCTGCTGCGGTGGCTGGATGAAGGGAACTTCACCTTCCTCGGCTACCGCGAATATGACCTCGTCAACGAGGCAGGGGAAGACGTCCTCGAGCTGCGGGAGGGCAGCGGACTCGGGCTGCTCCGCACCCAGCGCGACACGGCCCAGGTGCAGCACCTGACGGACGCCGGCCGGCGCAAGGCCCGGGAGAAGAAAGCCCTGGTCATCACCAAAGCCAACTCGCGCTCCACCGTCCACCGGCCGGCCTATTTCGATTACATCGGTGTTAAAAGCTTCGATGCGGAAGGCAACGTCAACGGTGAACAGCGGTTCATCGGCCTGTTTGCAACCAGTGCCTACACAGGTTCAGTCCGGAACATCCCCATTGTCCGGGAGAAGGTGGATGCTGTTTTGCGGGGCGCCGGATTCCCCCCGGACTCCCATTCGGGCAAGGACCTGCTCGGCATTCTCGAAACGTACCCGCGCGACGAGCTTTTCCAGATCGAGGTCGCCGACCTGGCCGCCACGGCAACCGGTATTCAAAGGCTCCAGGAGCGCCGGCGCACACGGCTGTTTCTGCGGCCGGACATCTACGGGCGGTTCATGTCCGCCGTCGTGTACCTGCCGCGTGATCGATACACCACCAATGTCCGGCTGCGCATCGAGCAGGAACTCCGCGAGACCTTCCGGGCCGAGTCCATCGACTATGAGGCGCGGATGACGGAATCGGCGCTGGCCCGCCTCTTCTTCCGGATCCGGCTGCCGAAGGGTGCCGACGTGAGCAACGTCAACACCGTGGACCTGGAAAAGCGACTTGTCCGCGCGACCCGGTCCTGGGGAGAAGGGATCAGCGAAGTCCTGCGCGACCGAAGCAACGGGGACGGCTCCAAGGAGCTCGCCGATATTTGGGCTGAGGCATTTCCCGCCAGCTACCGTGTGGACTATGAGGTTGAAGATGCCTTGGAGGACATCGAGCGGTTTGAAACGTATGGCGCCGCAGCCGAGCGGAGTGAAGGAGCCAAGCAGGAACGTCCCGGTGTCCACGTTTATCTTCCCGAGGGTGCGGGGGCAACGCTCGAAGAGGATGCCCGCGTCAAGCTCTACATGCTGGAGCCCAAGAGCCTGAGCCAGATCCTTCCCTACTTCCACAATCTGGGGCTCGAAGTGCTGGACGAGCGGCCGTTTGAAATCGAAACGGCGGACAACCGTGACTTCTTCCTATACGACCTTGGCCTGAAATATCCCGCAGGCGTGGACCCGCTGTCCACCGGCCAACTGTTGGCAGACGCGTTCGGCGCGGCAGTTTCAGGCGCCGTCGAATCCGACAGCTTCGACCGGCTGGTTCTTCGGGAAGGTATGGACTGGCGCCGGATTGTCGTACTCCGCGCCTATGCGAAGTACATGCGCCAGATGGGGAATACGAATTCGTTCGAGTTCATCGCAGACACCCTGCTGGCCAACCCCTCCGTCACTAAGGGGCTCAGCGCACTGTTCGAGGCGCGGTTCGACCCCGACATGACCGAGCTGGAACGGACCGAGCGCCAGGAAAAGGTGCAGGCGGAACTGGCGGCAGCCATCGAAGGTGTGGCAACCCTTGACGCAGACAGGATCCTGAGAACCTTCGGCAACCTGATCCAATCGACGCTGCGCACCAACTTCTACCAGGAGAAGCCCTACGTCAGCTTCAAGCTGAACCCCGCACTCATCAACGGCCTGCCCTTCCCGAGGCCCATGTTTGAAATATGGGTCTACTCTCCGCGGGTTGAGGGAGTGCACCTCAGGTTCGGCAAGGTGGCCAGGGGCGGTCTGCGGTGGTCAGACCGCCGGGAAGACTTCCGCACCGAGATCCTGGGACTGGTCAAGGCCCAAACAGTCAAGAATGCCGTCATCGTTCCCACTGGCGCCAAGGGCGGCTTCTTCGCGAAACGGCTGCCCGACGCCGCCACGGACAGGGCAGCATGGATGACCGAAGGCGTCGAAAGCTACAAGACATTCATCCGGGGACTGCTCGACGTCACGGACAATCTCGTGACCGGCCCTGACGGCGAACGGCTCGTTGTGCCGGACAACGTTGTAAGGCACGACGACGACGACGCTTACCTTGTGGTGGCAGCCGACAAAGGCACCGCGACATTCTCGGACGTAGCGAACGGGCTCGCGGCAGAATACGGCTTCTGGCTAGGGGATGCCTTCGCATCCGGCGGTTCTGTGGGCTACGACCACAAGGCCATGGGGATCACGGCAAGGGGTGCGTGGGAATCCGTCAAGCGTCACTTCAGTGAATTGGACCTCGACACCCAGTCCGAGCCGTTCACGGTAGTCGGCGTCGGGGACATGTCCGGCGATGTCTTCGGTAACGGCATGCTCTTGTCCAAGCACATCCGGCTCGTCGCCGCCTTTGATCACCGGCACATTTTCCTGGATCCCAACCCCGATGAGTCGACCTCCTTTAAGGAGCGCCAGCGGCTGTTCCAGCTCCCCAGATCCTCCTGGGATGACTACGACAAGTCGCTCATCAGTGCAGGAGGCGGGGTTTATCCGCGCCAGGCCAAGTCGGTTCCCGTATCCCCGCAGGTGCGTGCGGCTCTCGGGCTGTCCCAGGAAATTACGCAGCTCAGCCCGCCCGAACTGCTCCGCGCCATCCTGCTTGCTCCTGCAGACCTGCTCTACAACGGCGGCATCGGCACGTACGTAAAGGCCAGCACGGAGACGCACGCCATGGTCGGAGACAAGGCGAACGACGCCATCCGTGTCGACGGCCGGGACCTGCGTGTGAAAGTGGTGGGCGAGGGCGGCAACCTGGGCATGACCCAGCGCGGCCGCATCGAGGCGGCCCTGCAGGGCGTCATCCTCAACACCGACGCCATCGACAACTCAGCGGGTGTTGACTGCTCGGACCACGAGGTCAACATCAAGATCTTCGTGGACCGGATGGTCGCGGCAGGGAAACTTGATCCCGCCGAGCGCCCGGAGTTCCTCGCGTCGATGACCGACGAAGTCGCCCGGCTGGTGCTGGAAGACAACATCGACCAAAATATCCTCCTGCTCAACGACCGCCAGCGGGTGGCTGAATGGAGTCCCAGCTACGAACGGCTGATGGACTGGCTGGAAAAGACGGCAGACCTGGACCGCGATCTGGAGGCGCTTCCGTCAAACCAGGTCCTGCGTGAACGTCTTGAGCAGGGACAGGGGCTGACATCCCCAGAACTTTCCGTCCTCGCCGCCTATGCCAAGATCGAGCTCGCCACGGCACTGCGGGACAGCGATCTCGCTGACGACCCTTGGTTCCGGCGGACCCTCAGGGAGTATTTCCCCCAGCAGTTGCGGGAGCGGTTCGACGCTGAGCTGGACACCCATCCGCTGCGGCGCGAGATCATTGCAACGGTCATCGCCAACGACATGATCAACATGGGCGGCATCACGTTCGCTTTCCGGACCATGGAGGAAACGTCGGCAAGTGAAGTGGCCGTAGCCAAGGCCTTCGTTGCCCTGCGCGAGGTGTACGAGCTGGAGATCATGGTCTCCGAGCTCAATGACCTTCCGGCGTCGTTCCCCACTGAACACTGGAGCACAGTGCACCTGGACATCCGGCGGCTGCTCGACCGGGCAGTGCGGTGGCTTCTGGGACAAGGCCGTGCTTCCCGGCCCATTGCCGACATTGTCGCCGAGTTCAAACCGCTCATGGACCCGATGAGGGCCCGGCTCCTGGATTACCTCCGCGGCGAGGACAGGGCGCGGGTGGCTGCCTGGCTCGAAAAAGCGCGGTCCTGGGAGCTGCCCGAAGATCTGGCCCATCGCTGGGCGGAGCTCTTTGAGAGCTTCGTGCTGCTGGACATTGCGAAGATTGCCCGCGCGCGCAAGGAGCCCGTGGAGGAGATTGCGCACGTCTTCTACACCGTGTTCAACCGCTTCCACGCCGATTCCCTGCTGGAGCGGATCAGCGCCCTGCCCCGCAAGGACAGGTGGCAGGCGCTCGCCCGGGCAGCCCTGCGCGATGACCTTTACTCCACGGTGTCGGACATTACGACGGCGGTACTAGATTCGACAGCCGCCGGGCTGCAGGCAGAGGAACGACTGAAGGCGTGGGAGGCTCTTAACGCCGAGCAGCTGGGCCGCGCCAAGAGCATGTTCGACGAGGTCAACGCACTCGAGGCCGACGACATGGCCTCGCTGTCGGTAGCATTGAGGCTCTTGAGGTCAATCGTCCGACGCTAGGACATTCCGTCCCGGCGTCGTTATCTGGAGGTGCAGTGGCAATCTTTACGGACCCCATCAGGGAGCACGCTGATTTCGGGCCGGGGGATGCGGAATGGCTGCACCTCCTGGTAGGCGACTGGCAGATGGTGGCTGACCTCGCGTTCGCCGACCTGGCGCTGTGGTTTCCGCACCCGGAGTACGGTTATGTGGCCCTGGCCCACGTCCGGCCCTCCACGACGCACACCGTGTTTCACGCCGACTTCGTCGGGGAGGGCATCCGCTCAGACCTGCAGCCCCTCGTCGACAAAGCGTGGGCAAGCCGCACCATCGAACGATCCAGCGAGACTAACTGGAGCAGTGATATGGCGCTGCGGGTGGAGGCCGTTCCGATGGTCAGAAACGGGCGCACCCTCGCAGTGGTCACCTCACACATGGACCTGTCCAGTTCCCGCATGCCGTCGCGCCTGGAGCTGACGTACCGCCAGTGTGCCTACGATCTCCTGCGCATGGGCACACTGGGTCTGTGGCCCGACTTCGCGTCCCCCACCGGTTCACGCCGCGGCGCCCCGCGTGTGGGCGACGGACTCATCCGGCTCGACGCGGACGGAATCGTCCAGTACGCCAGCCCTAACGGCGTGTCGGCCTTCCGACGTCTGGGCGACGGCGAATCCCTGGAGGGGCGATCCCTGGCAGAAGTAACAGCGGGGCTGCTCAAGGACCGCCGCATGGTGGATGAAACCCTGCCGCTGGTTGTCACGGGGCGGATGCCGTGGCGCAGCGAGATCGAATCCAGGGGAGTGAGCCTGTCCCTGCGTGCTATTCCCCTTCGAGACGAGCAGCAGCGGTTCGGGGCCCTCGTGCTGTGCCGCGACGTCTCTGAACTGCGCCGGCGTGAGATGGAGCTCGTCACCAAGGACGCCACCATCCGCGAGATCCATCACCGCGTCAAGAACAACCTTCAGACCGTTGCTGCGTTGCTGCGGATGCAGTCCCGCCGCATGGTCAGTGACGAAGCCAAACAGGGACTGGAACAGGCCATGCGCCGCGTTGCGACCATCGCCCTGGTCCATGAGACGCTCTCTCAGGGACTCACCCAGAGCGTTGATTTTGATGAGCTCATTGGACGGCAGTTCCGCTTGTCCGCGGAGGTTGCGTCACCGTCCCAGCAGGTTCGGACCCAGAGGTCGGGCATGTTCGGGGACCTGCCGAGCGATTTCGCCACGCCGCTTGCGCTGGTAATCAATGAGCTGGTGACCAATGCCGTTGAACACGGACTTGAGGGGCGGACCGGAACTGTCTGGCTGCTGGCTGACAGGTCTGAAGGCGATGACGGCGAGGAACTGCTGACGGTGACGGTGGCAGATGACGGGGTGGGCCTGCCGGAGACGCCCCATGTGGAGGGCCTTGGACTGCAGATCGTGCGGACCTTGGTAACCAGCGAACTCGGCGGAACCATCCAATGGAAGCCACGGGAGGGCGGGGGGACTGCTGTCCAGATCGTGCTGAGCCTCGCGGACCACTGAGCTGAGCCCGCGGACCGGGGTGACGCGCAGGGCGCGCCCTGCGTCAAGTACCGGGCATGCCAAAGGCCGCGGACCCTGGGTCCGCGGCCTTTGCCGTCGCTAGCGAAACAGGTGTGCGCCAGAATGCGTGGCGCTAGGAAGCGCGGCGCGCCCGTGCTGCGCGGCGCTTCAGGGCCCGGCGTTCGTCTTCGCTCATGCCGCCCCAGACGCCGGCATCCTGGCCCGACTCGAGGGCCCACTGGAGGCAGGTGTCAACGACGGGGCAGCGGCGGCAGACGCTCTTCGCCTCTTCGATCTGCAGAAGAGCAGGGCCGGTGTTTCCCACCGGAAAGAAAAGCTCCGGGTCCTTATCGAGGCACGCTGCGCGGTTACGCCAATCCATGCTGATCAGTTACTCCATTCCTGGTAAGTCTGGACACTTGTGAAAATATTCACTAGGGCCTACATAGGAAAGGGGCCCTGAGGGCCCCCTTGGTCATCTGGATCAAGCGTTTCATGTTAACGCTGTGTAAACAAGGGGTAGTGGTCCACGAAATGCCCTTGAAACGTGAGCGATGCATCACACCGGACAACTGCCCCCGCCGTGTGTTGACTATCTCGGGTAGGGTGCCATTGTGTCAAGACCCCCAGCCACCCCCTCCGACCCGACTCCCGGCCCGGAAGACGACGGTGCTTCCGGACCTGGGCGCGACCCGCAGGCATCCCCGTCCCCTGAAGCCCGTCCCCGCCCGGTCACCGTTCTTTCGGCCATCGTGGGCGCCGAAGCGACGGCTTTGCTTGCGGCTGCTGCCTGGTACGGGTTCCAACTCGTAGCCGGCGCGCCTGTGCTCTCGTTCTGGGGCGCAGTCTTTACCCTCGCTCTGCTTCTGGCCTTTGCCTCCTGGCTGTATGCGGTGGCCGCGTTCCTCTACCGGGGATTCCGCTGGCCGCGAGCAGGTGCCCTGGTGGCGCAGCTGTTCGTGCTCACAATCGCGTTCCCCACGCTCACTGGCGGATACCCTGTGGCCGGACTGGCAATGCTGATTCCTGCCGCCGTCGGCATTGTGCTGCTGTTCGATAAGCGCGTTATCCAGTTCGCGTCCCGAGCGGCAGGCGCACCTCCGGCACTGTGAGCGGCAGTCGCGCGGATGACCAGGGGCGATTGATCGCGCATGGATCAAGCGTCTGGGGTCCCGGCGGTGGCGACTGGAAGCTGAACCGGAGTTGCCCTGCCATCAGCGAGGAGAACTGCCCGTCCCGGAGGCGGATTGGGTTCCAGCTCGAACCGCGCTCCGAAGAGGTCTCCATCCATGTGGCTCCGGGGAGCTATGAGTATCCCGGTGCCTCCATTGCGGGCGGCCATGGCGATGGGCGCCCGCTGCAGCAGTGACTGGCCATAGTTGGCGCACAGGACCACCGGGCAACCAAGGGAATTCATTTCCAGCAGTTTCTGATGTGTGGAGAAGGCCAGGCGCTCCGCGTCGTCAATAAGCAGGAATGAGTCCCTGCCGAGGCGACCCGCGGCCGCCTCTTTATGGATTTCGGTCCAGTAGTCGTCAGGGTCCAGCCCCGGACCTGGCTGCAGCCACGTCCGGAGGTGGGCATTCAGAACGCGCAGGGCAGCCAGCAGTGACGTTTTCCCCGATCCGGGAGCGCCCAAAACGGCCACGGCGCCCGCCGGGGGAAGGCGCAGCGCGACAGGTGAAAGATCATCCCCACCAACGCCTACCCAGAGGCAACGGGTTCCAGCGACGGGTTGGGCTACACCGTTCGCTGCCTGCCCCGCCCCAGGTGGACGCACGTTGCATTTTCGCCGCATCAGCCCGAGCATGTCCTCCACCGGCAGGCGGCGCGGCAAGGCCTCTACCTTAAAGGGCCGGGTGAGGATACGGCGTTGTGCATCCGGGCCCGGCTGACCGTCACTGGCATGGAACTGGCAGACAGCGGGTCCTCCTCCGGCAATGGACCCGAAGGCGACACCCCTGCCGCGCACGTTGAGAACCTCAGGCATCTTCGGCCACGCAAAGCGGCTTTCAACGCTGGCCCCACGGGGAAAGTACACCCGGTTGGGAATATCGGACAGGAACCGCGACACTGCCAGGTCCCGCTCGCCGGACAGGATGGCAGTAATGCCCGCACGGCGCCCGTTCCGCATGATGTCCTGAACCAGGTCTTCGCCCCACATCAGCGGCCCTGACCGCATGGCGGAGAGCCAGGATCCCCACCCCGAAATCGCGAGGACCAAAGGAACATGGTGCAGCGTCCCGGTATCGCTTAAGCGGCGGGACATCTCACCGCAGAGCCGCTCCAACACCCTGACGCCACGGCGCAGGTCGTGAAGGCCGGTAACGGCGCCCGTGCGGGATGAGGCCTGCATCCGAGCGAAAGAGCCGTCCGCATCGAGGACATACAGGTGGGAGTCCACGGGATCGACGGCCAGTTGGTCGAGAACCAGCGACATGGCGCTAACAGCATCACCGGAGGTGCCGCCGATGAATGCGAGATGACCGTCATAAATAGGTTGCCATGAGAGCGGGGTAACCTCTTGCTGGTGAGGAAGATCCAGCCAGCCGAGCTCAACCACGGGGCTGCCGGTTGCCCGGTCCGGTGCCTCGGCCGGAAGGAGGTCGCCTGCAGGCCCATCCGGTGTAAGCCCATCCGCAGCAAACCGGGCCGCGGCGGACCCGGCGGGCGGCCGGGGGTAGGTCGGAGTGGTTGGCAAGGGCGGAGCGACGGGGCGCCGGACGGGGCCCGTGCCGCATTCCTGCCATAACGAGTTCAACGCCTCGACCAGGGGCGCGGCAGCGGCGGCAGGTGTAGGCGGGGGAGCCGGGAATGCCTTCTCCGCTGACCGGGGCGGGCGAGCCGACAAGGCGTCTACGGTCCGGCAGACCACAACGCCGCTATGGGTACGTCCAGGAATGCCTCCGGTAGAGAGAGCGGCAGACTGGAACTCTGCAGGTTCTTGGTTTCCCCGCATGAGGAACGCCCGGCCTGGTGTTTCCACAGCGATTGTGGCGGCCGCCGTGGTGCCGATGATGTCAGCTGATTCGTGGGCTGACTGAACCCGGAGCGCGATGCTGGTGGTGACGTTCGCGCGGATGTCCGCGTTGATTGCTCCTTGCGGTCGCTGGGTGGCCATGACGAGGTGAAGTCCCAGCGAGCGTCCAACGGTGGCGATTCTCATGAGTTCGTTCAACGATTTCGGCGCGTCGTCCACCAACATCCGGAACTCGTCAATGATCACGACCAGCTGCGGCAGGGAAGGTGCATCCTGCCTTCCCGCCAGCCGGTATGCCGTCAGGTCGGGAGCCTCGGCCGCCGCGAGGAGTTGCTCCCGGCGCCGGACTTCCGCCCGCAGTGACGCCATGGTGCGGTCAAGTTCACTCCTCGTAAGGTCGGTCACTATACCCACGCAATGGGGGAGCGCCGTCAAAGGACCCAGCCCTGATCCGCCCTTGAAGTCGACGAACAGGATATTCATCCGGTCCGGGGGATAGCTGAGGGCCAAGCCAACGGACAGGGTGCGCAGGAGCTCGGACTTTCCGGAACCTGTGGTCCCGGCGACAAGCAGGTGAGGGCCGTCCGCTTCGAGGTCCAGGATGCGCGGACCGTCTCCTCCTTGACCCACCGGGATAGCCAGGCCGGGGGCCACGCGTCCGACTGACCAGCGCAGCGCTGTCGCTTCGGTTGACAGATCGAGAACGTCAGAGAGCATACACGAGGCGGGAACCGATCGGCCCCGCACCGGCACCCCCGTATCCTGCTTAGCCCTCCGGCAGTAGTGCGCGAAGACGTCCGCAGGCACAAGGTCTGCCACGAACTGGTGGGTGGAACCCATGGAACGGAGTACGGCGTAGCTGCCGGCGAGCTCAATATCGGCATCCGACGGGTCCCAGGCAGCCGGCCCTGCACCGGGCGGCAGGAACCTGAAGACGCGCCAGCCAGACTGGCGTGCCACCTCGCACAAGCGCTCCAGTGACAGGTTCGTCTCCCCGGAAGTGATCAACACGAGGACACTGGGAATTCCGCCCCCGGCCGGATCGCCCGCCAGATCATCCACCATGTCCTCCATGCGGCCGTGCAGTGTGACGTTCGGAAGATACCGGGCGGCCAGAGGCAGAGAGTTCACGGGTCCGCAGACTGCGATCCGGGTTCCTTGGGCCGACGGATACCCCGTCAACTGCATGAGAAGTAAATGCATGAGGCCCGAGGTCTCTGACTCCGGCCCCCGCACAGACACCACCCCCGCCCGCGGGTCCAGCAGGAACGGAACCGCCCCCAGCCCAGGCGGCTGGAAGGCAGGATCCGGCGGCTCGAGGCGGACGTTTGCGGGCTGCTCAGCAAGCCCCAGCCGCAGCCAAACGCCCGAAACGTCAGGGGTGGCCTCGGCCGCGACGGCCATGCCGGGTGAGTCCAGCACCAGCTCGGCCGGCGACGGAGCGGACCGCCGTCGTCGTTCCTTATCTGCTGCTGCCGCAGCAACGACTGCCGACCGCAGTCTCCGCCGGGACCGTCGGCCCGAGACGATCGGCACCACGAGTGTCACTGCCGACACCGCCGTGAAAGCCAGAAACATCCACATTCCCGTCAGCAGAGCCAGCGCGACGCCGAGGGCAACAGGCAACAGCGCGCTGAGAAACAGCATTCCCCTGTTCTCCTGTCCGGGCGGCCTCGGCACGCTCAGCGGTTCGGCAACCGACACCCCGGCGGCGCCCATGCAAGAGGTCCGGGACCCCGGCGGGCCCGCCACAACAATGGATAGTGTGGAACGTCCGCAGCTGATCATTGAGTCCGTAGAGATAGCGGCGCTCCGGACGCGCTTACCGTCCACTTCGATGCCGTTGGCGCTGCCAAGATCCCGGATGTTCAGGGCGCTATCGGTCACATCGATTCTGGCGTGCTGCCGGGACAAATCGGGATCGGGGATGGTCAGATCCGCTGCGGTCCGTCCGATCCGATAGCTGCCGCGGCGCAGCGGAAGCAGGCTTCCCGCGGCCGGGCCGCTGTGCACAGCCAGCAACAGGGCTGCGGGAATGTCCTGCCCCGACCTGCGGGGCTGTCTTTCCCGGATCCCGCCGCCACCGTCGACGATGACGGCCCCGGTGACAAGGGGCGGCCGTCCAATGACAAGGGCGGAGAGCGGCAAGCCGCCCACGCTGAGCCGACGTGTTCCGAACGTCCGGGAAAGCTCCTGCTCCAGTTCGCTTCCCAAAGCATTCCCGGCAGCGCTCGCCGTAAGCTCCAGCGGAGCTTCGTCACGTCCCGCGCCCGGGCCGCGAACCAAGGTGAAGTGCAGATCCACTGCCAACCTCCATTCGTGCGGACTGCTCAGGCACAAGGCTAATTCCAGCGACTCCAGCGGGCTCCGACTGGATGGTCCTATGTGGAAAAGCGGCCCGGAGACCGCCCGCAACGGCCGGTTGACCAGACTCAGGTAGGCTAGTGCAGCAGGCAATGCACAACATTGGCCTGCCCGAATTCGAACCAGGAGATTTAGTGACTGCTGACCTCGTCATCGTAGGATCAGGCTTTTTTGGCCTGACAATCGCAGAACAGGCCGCCACTGAGCTGGGCTTGAAGGTCGTCGTCCTCGACCGCCGCCACCACATCGGCGGAAACGCCTACAGCGAAAAAGAAGATCAGACCGGAATCGAGGTCCACCGCTACGGTGCGCACCTCTTCCACACCTCCAACGAGCGGGTCTGGGAATATGTGAACCGCTTCACAACCTTCACGAACTACGTCCACAAGGTTTACGGCGTCCATAAGGGCGAGGTCTATTCGCTGCCCATCAACCTAGCCACGATCAACCAGTTCTTCCGCGCTAACCTGAGCCCCGGGGAGGCAAAGGCCCTTATCCAGGAACAGGCCGGCGAACTCGCGGGGACGGATCCCCAGAACCTGAACGACAAGGGCATCCAGCTCATCGGGCGGCCGCTCTACGAGGCGTTTATCAAGCACTACACCGGGAAGCAGTGGCAGACAGACCCCAAGGATCTGCCGGCCGGCATCATTTCCCGGCTGCCGGTCCGCTACAACTACGACAACCGGTACTTCAACGACAAGTATGAAGGCCTTCCGACCAACGGGTACACCGCATGGATCGAGAAAATGGCGGAGCATCCGAACATCGAGGTCCGGCTGAACACCGACTTTTTCGACGACTCCCACGAGTACAGCAAGGACAAGGTTGTCGGAAACATTCCGGTCATCTACACAGGGCCCGTGGACCGGTATTTCGACTTCGCAGAAGGAGACTTGTCCTGGCGGACCATCGACTTCGAGGAGGAAGTCCTTGAGGTCGGCGACTTCCAGGGGACCTCTGTGGTCAACTACAACGACGAGGACGTCGCCTTCACCCGCATCATCGAGCCGCGCCATTTCCACCCGGAGCGGGACTATCAGAGTGAAAAGACCGTCATCATGCGGGAGTTCTCCCGGGCAGCAGAGAAGGGCGATGAGCCCTATTACCCCATCAACACCCCGGCGGACCGGGAGCGGCTGCTGAAGTACCGGGACCTGGCAGCGGCTGAGAAGGATGTCCTGTTCGGCGGACGCCTCGGCACCTACAAGTACCTGGACATGCACATGGCCATCGGATCGGCCCTGACGATGTTCGACAACAAGATCCGTCCGCACTTTGAAAGCGGAGCAAAACTTGAAAGCGGAGGCGTGGACGCATGAGCACAGCTACCAAGACGGAGGCCTCCCAGGTGAGCCAGGAAGGCCAAGCCTGGCGGGTCCTGCAGCGGGTCATTCTACCGAGCCAAAGCCAGATGGACACCGTGCCCCTGTACCTTGACACCGGAACGGCAACAGGTGTTCAGTTGCCGACGTCGAACGTTGAGGCCAACAGCAGGACGACGGCCCAGACCGTCAGCGCTCCGAGTAAGGAAGCGCACGTGGAGGACTTCCTGACGCGTCATTCGACGTCGGTCCGTCCTGGAGAGCGTGTCTCGTTCGGCAGCTACTTCAACGCGTTCGCCGCCAGCTACTGGCGCCGGTGGACGACCGTCAAGAGTGTCCGGCTGTCGGTTTCCACTGCGGGTTCCGGCTCTGTTATCGTCTACAAGTCGAATGCCCGCGGTGCGCTTCAGCGCGTTGATTCCCGGAACGTCGACGGCGGCGCGGTCAGCACCTTTGAC
Organism: Arthrobacter sp. D1-17; assembly: GCF_054130535.1. Taxonomy (NCBI): domain Bacteria; kingdom Bacillati; phylum Actinomycetota; class Actinomycetes; order Micrococcales; family Micrococcaceae; genus Arthrobacter; species Arthrobacter sp. D1-17. The sequence goes on from NZ_CP096382.1 coordinate 1,470,474, forward strand.
CTGACCCTCGCCCCGTTTGGCGATGGCGGCTGGTACTGGTTCGACCTCGTGGCCGGGTCCGAGCCCCTCGTGCTCCGGAAGGCTGAGTGGCTGACGGAAGACGGCGGCAGCCAGCAGGGCAGCGTGACGCTGCAGATCACCACCCTCAACAAGACCGAATTCTGCATCAACAACCTCAAGCTGCTGTCCGAGAACCCGGATGCCCTAAAGCACATCAAGGAGCTCGTGGTTGTCGACCAGGGGACTCATAAAGTGTCCGATGCCGACGGCTTCGCCGAAGTGGCTGCGGCGCTGGACGGCAAGCTGAGGATCATCAACCAGGACAATCTGGGCGGTTCCGGCGGATTTGCACGCGGCATGTACGAGGCAGTTGAGAACGGCAGCGACTATGTGCTGCTAATGGACGACGACGTCGTCGTAGAGCCCGAGAGCATCTCAAGGATGCTTACCTTCGCTGACCTGTGCAAGACCCCGACCATCGTTGGCGGACACATGTTTGACCTGTACAACCGCACGGTGCTGCATACCTTCGGTGAGGTTGTGAACCCCTGGCGCTTTCTCTGGGAACAGTCCCGTGAGGACATGCTGCTGGGCCACGACTTCCAGTCCACGAACCTGCGTCAGACCAGCTGGCTCCACCGCCGGGCCGATGTGGATTTCAACGGCTGGTGGATGTCGCTGATACCCACGCGGATTATCCGTGAAATCGGCCTTGCGCTTCCGGTGTTCATCAAATGGGACGACGCTGAATACTCTCTCCGGGCCAAGGAACATGGCTATCCGACCGTTTCCATGCCTGGCGCGGCGGTCTGGCATGTTTCCTGGATCGACAAGGACGATCTCGTGGGGTGGCAGGCATACTTCCACGCCCGCAACAGGTTCATTGCTGCGCTGATCCACAGCCCCTACGAGTTCGGAGGCCGGATCGTACGCGAGTCGCACTACGCAGACATCAAGCACTTGGTATCCATGCAGTACGCCACCGCACGAGGGCGCAACATGGCGCTGCGGGACCTCCTGCGGGGACCCGGGCAGCTTCACGGGCAATTGGCTAAAAAGTTGCCTGAAATCCGGGACATGATGAAACACTACCCGGACTCGGTGATCGCGACTGATCCGGATACCTTCCCGGCCGCGAAGCTGGACAAGCCTCCGAAACACGGGCACGGCGTCCGCGAGCCGAACAAACTGGGCTTGATCCCCATCGCTATGAAGACCGTACTGCGCCAGCTGGTACAGCCCGTTTCGCCGTCGAGCAGGGTCCGTCCCCAGGCAAATGTGGCTCACCAGGACAACCGCTGGTGGCGCATGTCCCAGTACGATTCCGCAGTCGTCACGAACGCGGAAGGCACTGGCTCCGCATGGTACAAGCGTGACCCGAAGCAGCTCCGCTCCATGCTCGCCGAGAGTGCGCGCCTGCACTCACTGCTGCTGAAGGATTGGAAAAAGCTCAGTGCTGAGTACAAGGCTGCGCTGCCTGAGATCACGTCGATCGACACGTGGAAGAAGACCTTTGACGCACATAGTGAACGCGTAGATGAGCGTTAGCACGGAGTTGGCCCGGCCCGGTGTCGGCGGCGGGCTCGCTGAGGTTTTTCGCACGAGGTTTTTGCTGAAGCTTCTGGTCCGCAAAGAACTGAAGGTCAGGTACCGGGGTTCGGTGCTTGGGCTGCTCTGGTCCTATGTGAAGCCCGGTGTGCAGTTCATCGTGTTTTACATTGCCCTCGGCGTGTTCCTGGGACTCGAGAACAGTCCCAGGAACCCGGGCGGCCTTCCCAACTATGCGATATACCTGTTCTCCGGAATCGTGCTGATCAACTTTTTTAACGAGGCACTGGGGAACGCTTCCCGCTCTATCGTGAACAACGGTGGGCTCATCAAGAAGATCTATCTCCCGCGGGAGCTGTTCCCGGTCGCCTCGGTATGGGTCTCTGCCGTGCATTTCTTTCCGCAGCTCGTCATCCTCGTCGGCGCATGCCTCTACGCAGGATGGCATCCCTCATTCCTGCAACTGGCCGCCGCAGTGGGCGGCTTCGCGATTGTCGGCCTGCTCGCAACAGGCCTCGGCCTGCTGTTTGGTGCAGTCAACGTCTACTTCCGCGACTCGGAAAACTTTGTCGACATGCTCCTTATGGTGGCAACCTGGGCTTCGCCTGTGATGTACGCCTGGACGATGGTTGCGGACAAGCTGGGGGACTTCTGGTTCACGGTCTACCAGTTCAATCCCATTACGGTAGGCGTGGAATCATTCCACTACGCGTTTTGGCTTCCGACGACGGACGGCAGCGCGCCGCTGCCCCCGAACCTGCTGTCTGTCTGGCTGCCAGTGGCGCTGCTTGTGTCGGCTGGCATCCTGTTGGTCGGGCAGCTGACATTCCGCCGGCTTGAGGGCCGTTTTGCACAGGAGCTATAACGTGGCCACCGCCATCGAAGTCAAGAACATCAACAAGCAGTTCGTCCTGCGCCACACCAGGTCCATCAAGGAAGCCATCGTCTGGCTGGCCAAGGGGCGCAAAGGTGATCTTTCGGAGAAGTTCCATGCGCTGCATGACGTCTCACTGGAAATCGGCCAGGGGGAGGCCGTGGCCCTCCTGGGTTTCAATGGTTCCGGCAAGTCGACGCTGCTGAAACACATCTCAGGTGTCATGGTGCCGGACAACGGGACCGTGCGGACGCGCGGCCGGGTTGCGGGTTTGATTGAGGTCGGTGCGGGGTTCCACCATGACCTGTCAGGCCGGGACAACGTCTACCTCAACGGGGCCATCCTTGGCATGACCGAGGAACAGATTAAGGAGCGCTTCGACTCCATTGTCGAATTTGCCGAAATCGGCAAGTTCATTGACACCGAAGTGAAGTTCTACTCGTCGGGTATGTACCTGCGGCTCGCATTTTCAGTGGCCGTCCATACGGATCCCGAGGTGTTCCTGGTGGACGAAATCCTGGCGGTCGGCGATGAGCCCTTCCAGAAAAAGTGCATCGCGAAGATCCAGGAGCTCGCCGCGGAAGGGAAAACCTTGGTCGTGGTGAGCCATGATTTGGATCTCGTGTCCCGGATTTGTGACCGGGGGATCCTGCTCGACCGCGGCAACGTTACGTTTGACGGTCCGATCGAACAAGCGGTGGCCACTCTGCGCGCATAAGGGCGGGCATCCTCCCACCCCTCACTTGAGCGCTGGCATCCCACGACCCGTGAGGATGCCAGCTGCGCCTGAGGCAAGGACGGCCTACTGGTTGCTCAACGGGCCGCAACCGGTCACCTGATAAAGTCTGGCCGGTCCTTCCTGATCAACGAGCTTCAGTCCGGGTGCGGTGTCCGCCTTGTCCATGGCGGTGTTGGGATGGGCTCCGCCGTGGACCTCCTTGTCGTCGAAGATGAGAGCGTACTGCACGTCCAGTGACTTCACCGCCGGGCAGACCACAGGATCGACCCCTGCCTCGTCGATCTTGCTCATGATGACAAGTTCTTCCGGTGTGCGGCGACCAACGATGTGCGGAGAGACAGAGCGGCGCAGCGACAGTCCCTGGGTAAGGGACGCCCCGGTCCAAGGGTCGCCGTAGACGCTGGCTTCGGCCGGAACGTGGCTGGGCAGGCGGTCCAGGAGTGCCCGCTCGTCAGTGGAGACCAATGGGGCATGCGGGCCTGTGCTGTAGTTGGCTGAGGCCAGGACCTGTTCTTTTCCAACGGTACCGAACTGCGCACCGACGGCGATGGCGAAAACTCCCACGAGCAGAACGGCAGCGGGCGCGATCTTGTCAAGGGCGGCGGCGCGGGGAAGGCGCAGTATCCTGCTGGCCGTCTCACCTACCCGGTGCCTCGTGGCCGCCGCGGCAGTTCCGCGGAGAATGCTTTCGCCACCCAGCACGGCCAGGGGCAGCAGGACGACGGGCAGCATCGCGGCGAGGCGGTGTGAGTCGTTGTACCAGACTCCGGTCAGGAAGTGCCTGGTCTCGCTCGGAGGAAGCGCGGACGCCACGATGAAAAGCCCGGCAGCAACAAAGGCCATGCCGAGCGCCCATACGAGCTTTCGCCGGGCGATGGAGGCGACAAGTCCGGCGACGAGCATCACGAACATCACCAGGGAAACATGCCTTCCCTGGGGGCCGGCGCCGAGAACCTCACCGATGGCCTGGGAAACGGTCTGATAGGGCTTCCACCGTGAAGACGTGAGGCTCTGGCTGGCCATGTCCCACACGATGAAGACCAACGGAATGAATACGGCTGTCAGGACGGCAAAGCCGACCAGCTGCCGGCCAGTGGCCTCACTACGCCTGAAGCCGACGACGAGGCGGACGAGCTTCGTCAGCAGCAGCGGGAGGGCCAGTCCAAACAGGGCCACGACGAAACTCGGATGGGCCAGGGCCAAGCCGGGCAGGATGAGAGCCCCTTGGCAGAGCACTGGCACGATCCGCCGCTTGGTTGGGTTGAGGCCCAGAAGGTCAATGGTCAGTGCCAGTGCAACGGGCATGATGGCGATCGCCAACAGGTTGGGGTACAGAACCCCGAAGTCAATCATGAGGTACGGAAAGGAGCTGAAGCCCGCGGCCAGAGCCCCCGTCAGCAGCATGGGCAGGACGTGTCCACTGGAGATCCGGCTGATCAGGTACATCATTCCGAGTGGCCACATGATCGCGGCAATGACGATATTGCCAGCGCTGATGGCTTCCGGGACTGAGACTGACGCAGTTGAGGCGACGAGTGCGATCAGGTCATGCCATGCAGCGGGGTAAAACGCCGCAGAGGCTTCGGTCAGGTTTCCCAGCGTCAGGGACGAGCCCGATCCGGTGATCAAGATATAGCCGACCGCATTAAGGTGAAATATGTTGTCGTAGGTTTGGGAGATGTTGCCTGGTGCGCCGATGATCCCCGCAAACCGCACCGTGATGATGACCGCGGGAATGGCGAAGGCGGCAATGATTGCACCGCGCCTAACCCACTCCTGTGCTGGCGTAAGAGCCGGCTCCGTGGCGGCATTGTTCTCCGCGCTCTTGCTGAACGACTTACGGGGCTGGGCTCCGAATACAAGGCCGCGCATGGCCAGGACGTAGCGCAGCACGAGAGCCGCAACAGTGAGGATCAATGCACAAGCAGCGACGGGGATGATCCCGTAACGGATGCCGGCGTACGGAGCTGCAACGGCAACGGCGCCGGCGACAGTGACCGTCGTCGGGCCGGAGACCGCGAACAGTGGAAGTCCCCTTACCCCTGCCGCACGCATGACCAATAGTCCAGGTCCCAGGAAAATCACCGCGGCAAGCAGTAGTATGGGCACGAACGTCACCCAGGGCATGGTGGCTCCTCGACGGTTTCAGGGAAATAAGGCCAGTGGTCAACACTACTGTAAGCAGCCCTCGCGATCAGTGCCGTCCCCGGCCCCTGCGTTCAATGTGGGAGACTATTCCAGTGAATCGAACGTGGATTGTCATTCCTATGTACAACGAAGGCACCGTTGTCGCCGATGTAATCCGAGGTCTCCTGCCAGTTTTTCCGTACGTAGTGTGCGTTGATGATGGGAGCTCGGACAATTCGGCGCAGATCGCCCGGGAGGCCGGTGCCGTGGTGGTGCAGCACCCCATCAACCTTGGCCAGGGGGCCGCGCTCCAGACCGGCATCGAGTACGCGCTGCAGGATCCGGAGCTCGGGTGCATTGTGACTTTCGATGCCGACGGGCAGCACAAAGTCTCTGACGCGTTCGAGATGGCGAGCCGCGTCCTTAATGATGAGGCCGACATCGTACTCGGCTCCCGGTTCCTGGATAACCGGACGAAGCTGTCGCCCATGAAGCGAATCGTGCTCAAAACGGCCGCGCTGCAATCCAAACTGTCCACCGGCCTGGACCTGACCGACGCCCACAACGGGCTGCGGGCTTTCAATCCGTACGTTGCCCGTAACATCAACCTGACGCAGAACCGCATGGCCCATGCGTCGGAACTGGTGAACCGGCTGGCCACGTTGAAGCCGCGCTATGTGGAACACCCCGTGGAGATCATCTACACGGATTATTCGAAGGCCAAGGGCCAGTCCCTGCTGAACTCGGTCAACATTCTCGCGGAACTGTTTTTGAGGTAATAAATGCTAATTGTCATCCAGGTCATCCTGGTCCTCGCCGTCGTCCTCGTGGCGATGATCCTCATGCGGGGCGGGTCCAACGCAAGGCATCTGGCGATTCGCCGGCTCATGCTGATGGTCTTCACTTTCGTAGCAGCCCTGTCCATTTTCTTTCCGCAGCTGCTGACCACGGTTGCGGGCTGGTTCGGGATCGGCCGTGGCACCGACCTTGTGCTGTACGGCGTGGTGGTGTGGTTGCTGATCTTCATGGCCACCACGTACCAGCGGTTCCGCCAGACCGAGATTTCGCTGACCAAGCTGTCGCGGCGGATCGCCATCGACGAGACTCCGAGAGTCTGGGAAACGGGCGGCAAATAGGATGGCCGCAGGACCGGCAGAACACACCGTGGATGTCTCGCTGATCATTCCGACCAACAGCATGCACAGATGGCTGGACCTGGCTGTTACGTCGGTTTTGGACCAGGAGGGCGCCAGCTTCGAACTCATCCTCTACCTGGACGGGGTGGAGCTGCCCCCGGGCAAGGAATGGGCCGCCGACTCTCGTGTGCGGCTGGTACGCGGTACAAATTCCCAAGGCGTGGGGCATGCCCTGCGCGAGGCATGCAAGCACGCGCGGGGCGAGTTCATTGCCCGGCTGGACTCCGACGACGTCGCACTGCCCGGCCGTTTTGCCCGACAGGTGGCGTATCTGCGTGAGCATCCTGAGACAGTGGCGGTCACCGGCCAGGCGCCGTGGATTGATGAGGAAGGCGCTCGAATCGGAGCCTTCGGACACGCATCGGGCGCTGACGTCCGTGGAAAACTGCTGGAGCAGAACGTGCTCGTCCAGTCGGCGATCATGTTCCGTGCCGCTGACTATCGGGCGGTAGGCGGATATAACCCGATGAGGCAGATGGAAGATTATGACCTCTGGCTCCGGCTCGCCCTGCGGGGACGCCTGGCGGTACTCGACGCCGACGTCGTCGAGTACCGCATCCACCCCAACCAAACCAGCCGGGGTGTTCATCCCCGTGCGTCCTACGTCAAGACGGTTTATGCCGGGCGTAAGAACCTCGCCCGGTTGCTGGGGAAGTCTGCGGGCAGCCAGCTGGTCCGCAACACAGCGTTCCGTGCGGCGCTGTACATGATGTACTACCTGCCGCCGGGCCTGATCCGCCGCATCCGGACTGTTGCTTCGCGCTAGCCCGGCTGGCGGACCAGGTTCGCCGCTCAACTGAAAAATCTGAGCGGCGTTGAGCACCTGCGTCGAGAGCCGCCAATGTGGGGCATCTAGGCTGGGCTATCCCCAGTATCTGCCGCAGCCCCGGGCAAGGGTGCCAGGCCGGCGGCGACGACCGCTTCCACCAAATGAAACTCGTGTTCGTCGTCGATGCTGAAGGCATGCAGTTCAGGGATCTGAACGTACCCATGTACGCCCTCATCGAACCAGCTGTGCTGCAGTTTGCGGATAAAGTCGGAACGCCACACGTAAAAATTGCCGTTGATTCGCAGGTACGGGGGAAGGTCCTGTCGGCGGACTATCCCAGCGCCTTCCTTGAAGTAACGCTCCAGAGCTGGTCCTTCAGTGCTGGGCCGGACGCCTACCCACAGAGGGTTAAAGAATGGCTCCGAAACCGCGATGACGCCGTCCAGTTCAGGGTTGCTGGACAATTGATCTATGGCCTCCTGAACCTTGTCCTGCGTTCGGGTCGGGCTGGTCGGCTCAAGGAGCAGGACCATGTCAAAGACCTCAGAGTAGATGCTCTCTGCCATGTTCAATGCATGACGGAGCACGGCACTGGACGAGGCAAGATCCGAAGCCAGTTCGGCAGGCCGGATAAAAGGAACGTCGGCACCCGCTTCGCGGGCGACTTCGGCAATATGTTCATCGTCAGTAGAAACGATGCACCTGACGTTGTCGCCCAGTTGTTCGGCCAACGCAACGGCATGGGCCAGCAAGGGCTTACCCATGAGGGGGCGGATATTCTTACCGGGTAGGCCTTTGGAGCCACCGCGTGCGGGAACGACCGCTAGAACACGAGGGCGTACGGAATCTGGATTCATGGTGTCTCTAACCTAGGTCGTTCTATGGGACAGCCTGCTGTACTGTCTAGATCGTTTTTCATCCTACCGGCTAACGGATTTCGGGGATGGCGGTCAAGAGTGGCGCTGACGGCTTGATGGTGCTCCACCGCCTGCCACGCTCGAGCTGCACGTAATATGTGAACATCATCTGCCCGACTCTTCTCTGAGGTGCCGCGACTCCGTATGGACATCCAAAATCACTACTACGGTCATTCTTCGGTCTTGGCCAACCATTGCGGATTGTCAAAAATCCGCCATATTCCTGGACTGCTGCAACACGGATGGACCGTGAAATCCCCGGTACTGGCGCAGTTTGCCGACTTTAATGACCGCGGCGCCAACCGGAAGAGACTGATATGGACTTCAGCTTCCCGCGGGTTTGACGTGGATGCTCCAGAAAACCGCTTTCCTGACGGGTCGAGCATGGTGACTGCCGTGGGGGCGCCTTTCCTCTACCTCCTCAACGCCGCCCGTGCGGCGGATGCCCTGCCGGAACGCACTGCAGGCACCATCGTTCTTCCGGTCCATGGCACCGCGCTAGTAAAAGTGAGCGGTGACCATGGCGGATTCGCCCGGGAAGTACTCCGCAGGGAGGGGCCGTCCGCTGTCTGTCTACACATTGAAGATCTCGAACATCCAGAGATTTACCGCGCCTGGACTGACGCCGGGCACGAGATCATCAGCGCCGGAGAGAGGCGTGATCCGCGGTTCTTAGGAAGAATTTTGGGAATGGTGGGGTCTGCACGGAAGGTCGTGTCAAACCGCATGTCTACAGCATTGCTCTATGCCTCGGTGGCCGGCGCTGACGTGGAGATCTACGGGCCGGACTTCCAGCTCGGCCAGAACGCAGAAACCGATCCGGGCCTTCGGATGCGTGAGCTGTGGCCCGAATTTTATGAGCCATCACCGGACAACGCTGAGCTCAAACGCATAGCGGACCTGGAACTCGGTGTGCAGGACATGAAGTCGCCGGAGGAACTGAAAAGCCTGCTCGGCTGGAACAGCCCCTCCTTCGGCGCGTTCTGGGATTACTGGGCCAGCGGCCCCCTGGAAAAGGCCCAAGCTGTCCTCGGGTTGCGGAAACGCCCCGAAGGTGCCCACAGCGGCGAAGCGAGCCTGTCCCCGATCCATTTCCTCCGGCATCCGCTCAAGCACCTGCCGTCCCCGCTGCCGAAGCTCACGCCGGCGGTAGCCGTCGAGGCCGTCAGGCTCAAAGAGTCGGGCCGGCTCTAGGCGTGGGCGCCTGGCTGATCCTCGGGGCCTCCGGGCACGCACGCAGCCTTGCCTCGATCGTGAACGGCCGCGGAGACTATGTGGCCGCCGTTTCTGACGCCGGGCTGGCTGGAGCGGCCAGCGACTCCGCAGCACCGGAGCGGAGCCTCAGCCCGTTCGCGGCGCCCGACGGCCGCACCCCGACCCTGTTTTTCGACGACGACGAGGCGCTGAGGTTCGCCGCCGAAAAGTCCCTGTCGATCGCTGTCGGCATAGGGGACAACGGCGTACGGAACCGTGTCGCGGAATCGGTCATCGCTTCTTCGGAGCTGGTTCATCTCACCGTTCCGCTGATCGCGGCAAGTGCCACCGTTGATCCGACCGCCCGCCTCGGGGCTCTTTCGCAGGTCTGTGAGCACGCCCACGTGGGCCCGTTGGCGGATATCGGCTCCGCCGTCATTGTCAACACCGGGGCAATTGTCGAACACGAGGCCGGCGTGGGATCCGGGACGCACCTGGCCCCCGGTTCAGTCCTTTTGGGGGCCTCGTTCGTGGGCAATAGAGTATTTGTTGGATCAGGCGCCCGTGTCCTTCCCGGCTGCACTGTGGGAGGACTGTCTGTCATCGGTGCGGGCGCCGTCGTGACGCGTGATCTCGCCGGGGGAGCAACATACATCGGTGTTCCGGCCCGGGAACTGACATCCAAGAAAGGCGCAACCCTGTGACCATCGAATCCAAAGCCCAGCATGTGACGTTCGGTGCGCACCGCATCGGCCCCGACGAGGAAGTCTTCATCATTGCCGAGGCCGGCGTAAACCACGACGGTGACGTGGCAGTTGCCCATGAACTGATCGACATGGCTGCCGACACGGGTGCCAACGCGGTGAAGTTCCAGACGTTCAAGCCTGAATCCCTTGTCACGGAAGCTGCAGATACCACGCCCTACCAAAAGAAGGCCGGGTTCGCGGAGTCCCAGTCCGAGATGCTGAGGCGCCTGACGCTGCCAGAGACTGCCTGGGTTGAGCTGCGGGACCACTGCTCCGAGCGGGGAATCACGTTCCTCTCCACACCCTTCGACTACGACAGCGCGCGGATGCTTGCGGACATCGGCGTTCCGGGGCTGAAGATCGGTTCAGGAGAGCTGACGAATACTCCCTATCTCGCCGCCATTGCGGAATTTGGCATTCCGATGATCGTCTCCACGGGAATGGGGACCAGGGAGGAGATCGCCGCGGCGCTCGAGGCGACAGCGAAGGCGCCCGCGACCGTCCTGCTGCACTGCGTCTCTGCCTACCCCGCGCCCTTGGACGAGGCCAACCTGCTCGCCATTCCCGCGATGCGGAAGGAATTCGGCGTCGAGGTCGGCTGGTCGGACCACACGCCGGGCTCACTTACGGCCATCGCTGCGACGGCTCTGGGCTCGACGCTGCTGGAAAAGCACATCACCACTGACAAGACGCGCAACGGTCCAGATCACTCCGCCTCACTCGAGCGGGCCGAGTTCGAGGACTATGTGCGCTCCGTCCGTGACATCTACCGGGCGCTTGGCGACGGCAACAAGCGCAGAATGCCCAGCGAGGAAGCCAACGCCGGACTGGTGCGGCGCTCGTTCCACGCCGTACGGGACATCGCGGCCGGCGCTGTGATCACAGAGGCGGATGTCGCCATCCTCCGTCCGGAGGGGGGGCTCCGTCCTTCTGCCCAGGTCGTGGGCCGCTCCGCAGGCCGTGACGTCAAGGCTGGAATGCCGATGACCGCAGAGGATCTGGCCTGACATGCGGGTGCTGGGGTTCGTAGGGACGCGGGCGGATCTCTTCCCACTCGCCCCGGTCCTTGTTCAGCTGGCCGAAAATCCCGACGTGGAGTTGCACGTGGCAACGGCCGTGGGGTTCCCGGCCGGGACAGCAGCGGGCCGGCTCCGGGAAGCAGGCCTGCAGGATGGTGCCTTCGTGCACCATGACCTGGGGCTCCACCTGGACGACGCGTCCGCGCTGGGCCAGCTCGCGCTGGGTCCGGAACTGTCCGCGAGCATTGCTGAACTGCTGCAGCAGAACCGGCCGGACGCCGTCGTTGTTCTTGGCGACCGGTGGGAACTCCTGTACGTGGTGCCGGCAGTTGTCATCTCCGGCGTGAGGCTGGTCCATCTCCATGGCGGGGAAGTCACGGAAGGGGCGCTCGATGAGCGCGTCCGCCACGCGGTGACTAAACTGGCGGACCAGCACTGCGTGAGCACGGCGGGGGCCGCGCGTCGCGTGGCCCAGCTTGGCGAATCGCCAGATCGGATTCACCAGACAGGCGCCCCGGGGCTCGACCGCTTCAGGAAGCCGGATCCCCTGACCGAGGAAGAGTTCCGCGCAGAGTTTGGCCGGCCCCTGGTCCGACCGCTGCTGATGGTCACGTACCACCCACCCACGGCCGAAATGTCCGGGAACGCCGGTTCCTTGGCGCGGCAGGTCTTCGACGAAGCCATCGCCGCGGCGGGCACGGTGATCCTGACATATCCGGGCTTTGACGCCGGACGCAACGAAATCGTCGCCGAACTGGAGGACATTTCCGCCGCCGGCACCGCGATTGTCCGCGAGAGCCTGGGGCCGCTCTATCCCCGCGTCATGGCCACCATCGATGCCCTGGTGGGCAATTCCTCCTCAGGCATTCTTGAGGCTGCGACCTTTTCGGTGCCGGTCGTCAACGTCGGGAATCGGCAAAAGGGCCGCGAATGCGGCGCCAACGTCATTCACTGCCGCGACGAGCGCCCGGGGATCCACGCTAGTATTGAAAAGGCTTTGAGCGCGGAGTTCCAGGAATTGTCCCGTCAGGTGGTCAATCCGTACGGGGACTCGCATTCGTCAGAACGGATCGAACGCGTGGTGGTTGGCAGCGGACGGACGCCGCTGACCAAGGCCTTCATTGACATCGGCTCTGGAGAATGACACGTATGAGTATTGACGGGCCCCTCGGCAACGTCTGCATCGGGCAGGACGCCACCGTTAGGCAGGCGCTGGAGACTATCGACCGCGGTGCGTCCGCGATCGCACTCGTCACCGACGAGGCGGGCAAGCTCCAGGGAGTGCTGACCGACGGCGACATCCGCCGCGGCCTGCTGAAGGGGGCCGAACTCGACGGACTCGTTCACGAGTACGCCAACCGGGCACCGCATGTCGTTGGGCCGGATGCAACGCGCGCCTCGGTGCTGGACCTGATGCGCAGCCTGCGTATCAGCGAAGTTCCGGTCGTTGACGACTCCGGCAAGCTCGTTGGACTGCACACGCTGAACGACATTGTGGGGCGGACGTCCCTGAGTAATATCGCCGTCATCATGGCCGGTGGCAAGGGCACGCGCCTTGGCGCGCTGACCAAGGACACCCCGAAGCCGCTGATGACCGTCGCGGACCGGACCATCATCGAGTGGATCATCCTGGGGCTGGTGGAATCCGGCGTCACGAACATCTATGTCTCCGTGGCGTACCTGGCGGAAAAAATCATGGACCACCTCGGCGACGGCTCCCGGCTGGGCTGCACGATCAAGTATCTGCACGAGGACCCGGCCAAGCCCCTCAACACCGCCGGTGCCCTGGGGCTGCTCTACCACGAACGGCCCGACATCACCGAGCCGGTGCTGGTCACCAACGCGGACCTCATGGTGCGCTACTCGGCTGCGGAGCTGCTCGCTTTCCACGCTTCGAAGAACGCCAGCGTGACAGTTGCTGCCCGGCCCTATGTCCACCAGGTGCCCTTTGGCGTCCTTGACATTGGCGAGAACCGCTCCATCTCCGCTGTGGTCGAGAAACCGAGCATTGAATTCGAAATCAGCACGGGGATTTACGCCGTGTCGCCGGAGGCGCTCCCGCTGGTGCCATACCTTGAACCTTTTTCCATGCCGGACCTCGTCCAGGCCTGCATTGAGCAGTCCAAGACAGTGGCCGCATGGCCGATCGAATCCGACTGGATCGACGTCGGAACCCCCAAAGACCTAGCAACAGCGAAAGGCCAGTGATCACCTTGAATCAGCAGAACCTTACGGGCAAGACCGTGGTTGTTACGGGTGCGGACGGCTTCATCGGAAGCCATGTCACCCAGCGGCTGATCGCCCAGGGAGCCAACGTCCGTGCCCTTTGTGTTTACAACTCCAACGGTTCGTATGGATGGCTGGATGACCTTCGTCCCGAAGAGCGTGACTCGGTGGACCTGCGCCTCGGCGACATCCGTGACGCCGAGTACGTTTCTGACCTGGTTGCCGGGTCCGACGTTGTCCTCCACCTCGCGGCCCTCATCGCGATTCCCTACTCCTACGAGGCGCCCCGCTCGTATGTGGAAACGAACGTCGTCGGAACCCTGAATGTCCTCGAGGGCGTGCGCCGCCACAACGTGCCGAGGCTGGTAAACACCTCTACGTCCGAGGTCTACGGCACCCCCAAGACCGTGCCGATCACGATTGAAAACGAGCTCCGGGGCCAGTCCCCGTACAGCGCGACGAAAATCGCCGCCGACAAGCTGTGCGAGGCATGGGCGAGCTCCTTCGAGACTCCCGTTGTGGTGCTGCGCCCGTTCAACACCTACGGTCCCCGACAGTCTGCGCGTGCGGTCATCCCCACAGTGCTGCAGCAGATGGTGGCCGGCGCCGACAAGATCCACCTCGGCTCGCTGACCCCCCGCCGTGACTTCACTTATGTCACAGACACAGCTGAGGGATTCGTGAAGGCAGCCAGTGCGGACATCCCGTTGGCGGGGCAGGTCATCCAGCTCGGCACCGGCTACGACGTCTCCATCGGGGAACTTGTTGACATGGCACGCAAGGTCACGGGCTCGACGGCGGAAATCATCACCCAGGACGAGCGTGTCCGCCCGGAAGCCAGCGAAGTCATGCACCTTCTTTCGGACCCGTCGCAGGCGCTGGCCGAACTGGGCTGGGCGCCGCAGGTCAGCCTCGAAGAGGGTCTGCGCGAATCCGCCGAATGGATCAAGGCCCGCGGCGTGGACCTTTCCGCTGCCGCGCGATATTCCCGATAGTTTTGCCAGAAAGGTCAATTGTGGCGAGCCGTATCCCGCTAGCTGTACCCAACATCGGTGAGCGTGAAGCCGAACTCGTGAACGAAGCCGTCGCGAGCGGGTTTGTCTCTTCCGTGGGACAGTTCGTCTCCGAATTCGAACAGAAGTTTGCTGATTATGTCGGCGCCAAGCACGCCGTCGCATGCGCGTCTGGAACCGCGGCGCTGCACATTGCGATGCGCCTGGCCGACGTTCAGCCGGGGGACATGGTTGCCGTGTCGGACTTTACCTTCATGGCAAGTTCCAATGCGGCGTCCTACCAGTTCGCCGAACTGCTGCTGGTGGACTCGCTGGCCGAGTCCTGGTGCATGGACGTTGAAAGCCTGCGCCGGGAGATCGAGCGCAGGGCGGCGGTGGGGGAGAAGCTGCCCAAGGCCATCGAGATCGTACACATCCTGGGTCAGCCCGCGGACGCCCATGCAGCGCGGAAACTTGCCGATGAATACGGCATCATCCTGATCGAGGATGCCGCCGAGGCTCTCGGCGCCATGTGGACCGAGGGGCCGCTGGAAGGCCGGCACGTCGGTACTGTCGGGCACATGGGTGCCTTCTCGTTCAACGGAAACAAGATCATGACAACCGGCGGTGGCGGCATGTTCACCACCGACGATCCCGAACTGGCAGCGAAGGCGAAGCACCTGTCCACGCAGGCAAGACTTCCGGACCGCGGCTACCTGCATGACGAAATCGGCTTCAACTACAGGCTGACCAATATCGCTGCGGCTCTCGGAGTGGCTCAGCTGGAACGGTTGGACGGGTTTGTCGCGAAGAAACGTGAAATCGCCGCACGCTACGCGGATGCCTTTGAAGGCACCGAGATCGAGACCCCGCCCCGCCTTGCCGGGCAGGAATCGACCTACTGGCTGTACTCGGTGCTCGTTCCTGCATCGCGGGGCGCCGGGGCCAGGGACGAACTGCAGGACTTCCTGGCGGAAGTGAACATCGAATCACGCTCCCTGTGGCGTCCGCTGCATATGCAGCCGCCGCTGAGCCACGAACTGACCCTCGACGGTGCCACCGGCGAGGACCTCTTCGCCCGGGGTCTTTCGCTGCCGTGCTCCACCGATCTCACGGAAGACGACCAGTCCCGCGTGATCGAACGGGTCCACGAGTGGCTCAAACTCAGCGGTGAGTAGCGCCGGGCGGGCAGATGTTGCCGAGCCCGGGAACAGCAGCGCCATGGAAAGAACTGGCAGGAACTCCGTCCTGTATCTCGCCGGTGCGCTTATGCAGGGGCTGGGCATCTTCCTGGTTCAGCCGTTCGCCCTCCGTGTGCTCAACGACGATGCCGAGTGGCAGGAACTCTTCCTGGCCGTCTCGGTCATCCAAGTCGGTGTGGTGCTAGGAGCCGCAGGGCTTCCGCTGGCGATCACCAAGACGTGGTTCGACCACAACGGCGCAGCCAAAGCACGCTCAATCAGCGGATTCCTTAGCCTGGTCGGCGCGGTGGTAGGCGTCCTGGCGGCCGCCGGCTACTGGGGTGTGGCGCGCGGCAGCGACGGTTCATTCAGCTTCACGGTTGCACTCCTGACCATGGGCCTGCTGGCCACGGTACTGGCCGCCCAAGCGCTGTTGCGTGCCCAGGGACGTCCGGTGGCATTTGTCCTGCTAAGCCTCGGTTCATCCGTGGCCGCCTACGGCGTGGGCCTGATTGCGATGCTTCTGGTGGGTGCTTCCGCAAGCGTGTTCATGGTCGGCTTCGGGGCAGCAGTCTTCTTGACAGCCGTCGCGTCACTGTTTGTGGCACCGCCAGCGCCGCCGTTCTCGGTTCCCGGCGCCGCCAAAGAGGCGCTGCTCATCGGCCTTCCAGTCCTGCCACACACTGGGTCCATGATGCTGCTGACCCAGGGGGCGGCCTTCCTGCTGGCAGCAGTGGCGGCCGAAGGCGTCTCCGGTGACTACGGCAAGGTGCAGATCTTTGTCCTGGGCACGGTGACTTTGCTGGGGGCTTTGAACAACGCCTGGGTCCCGGCGATCATGTCGGCCAAGCCGGGTGAACGGCCTGAGCGCATGCGTTCAGTGATGAAAACCGCCAGTTTCGCCGGGCTTGCGATCGTCATCGTGGCGAGTGGCGGAGCGAACGTTGTTACGCATGTCATGGCCGTGGGCCGGGAGGATCTCATTCCCGTGGCCCAGATCATGCCCCTGATTGCCCTTGGGTACCTGCTGTACCTGAACGCCTCCTCGCTGCTGTTTGCCGACAGGATGACGTGGATTCTGGCGGTCGTGACGCCGTCGGTGCTGGTCGTTTCAGCCCTGGCCGCCCTCTGGCCGGCCTCCATCGGGAACCTGGTGCTCATGGCTGCGACGTCAGCCGGCTCCTTTTTGCTCTTGGGCGGTGTCTACTTTCTGATAGCACGACGGAGGGCGGCAGGCGGATGGCCGATGCGCACCTACGCACTGTGCTGCCTGGCCGCCACAGGCTATGTCGTGGTGCTTTTGATGCTGCCCCGTGACATCATTACCGGGCTCATCACGGCCGGCGTGCTGGCCGTGGCGGCTGCCGCCGGACTGGCACTATGGCACCAACGGAGGAGAAAGCAGATGGGTCAACGTCATCGTGAGTGGCACCCAGAGCCTGGAGACAGTTAGCCCTCCGCGGTAGACACGGGCCGTAAGGCGGGCAGGCCGGCACGGCAAGCATCATCATGAGTGGCACCCGCAGCGTGAAGATAGTTAGCCCTCCGCGGTAGACACGGGCCGTAAGGCGGGCAGGGCGGCATCGCCCTTGCTGTGGTGATCTTATTTGTTCTGTCCGGGTATTTGATCACCAGTGCTGTACTCAAGAAAAGGGGTCACCCGTGGGTCTCTTCCTGCGCGGCTGCTCTTCTCCTGTTCGCCATCGCCGTCCCCGGTGGCTGCATGAGCCACGGATCGTACGAATTCCTTGCTTGGATCATCGGCATGCTGTACGCCATGGCAGCTCCAACCATGCAGAGGCTCCACGTGTCGGCACACCTATGGCTCTTTGGCTTGTCATCGCCCACGCCTACTACCTTGTGGTGGAGCGCCACTCTACAAGGTTGGGAAATGGCTCAAGCACCGTCTCCTGCCTCAGGACAGGGACGCGGCACTACTGCAGAAATAGGCAGCGGCTTTCGGCCCGTGCGAGGCCGGACCGATGGATAGATAGCCTCCGCGGGACTGTCAGTTGCGGCTGACGGTGACTCCGGTTGGAGAATAGGTCATGGAGCCTCCCTGGAACGGCACATTCCGGTAGCCGTTATATTCGACCGCCGCGGCCAGGGGGTACCCGAGTCCTCCCGTTTGCCAACCGGCCTTCCGCCATGCGGACCAGTAGGGCTCCCCGACCATGTTGGCGCCCGTCGCAGCGGTGTAGTAGCTGTTTGCCCGCTCGAAGGGCTGGTAGCAGCCGCCACCGTAGAGGCCGCATTTTGCCGGTCCTGTCGGATAACCGACGCCGACCTGCCACCCTGCCGCCCGCCAGGAGGCGAAGTACGGTGCAAAGACCGCGTGTGCGCCGGTGCCGGTGGAGAAGTACACGTTCGCTTTCTGGAAGGCCTGATAACAGCCGCCGCCGTACAATCCGCATGTGGCAGGGCCGGTGGGATAGCCGAGCCCCTGCTGCCAGCCAGCTTCTTTCCAGGCCTGCCAGTACGACGGCGTCACGGCGTGGGCGCCATTCCCTGCCGAGTAGTAGACGTTGGCTTTTTGGAAAGGCTGGTAGCAGCCGCCGCCGTACAGACCGCACGTGGCGGTGGCGGTCGGGTAGCCGATGCCCTGCTGCCAACCGGCCGCCTTCCAAGCGGACATATACCTGCTGGTGACGGCGAACGTCCCTACGCCTGGCGTGGCGTAGACGATACCGCCCTGGAATCTCTGATGGCACGTGGATGATGTTGCTGAACCATGGGGGCAGGTGACGTCGCTGATGGGGTAGCCGATCCCGCTCTGCCAACGTGCCTCGCCCCAGGCCTCCCAGTAGCTGCCGGTGACCGGGTGCGCGCCCGTCGCGGCGGTCCAATAAATGTTGCCGCCGGCATATGCCCTGTAACAGCCGCCGCCCACAAGGGTGCAGATGTCTGCCTTGGAGATTGCGGCGCCGAGGCTGCCGGAGGCGCCGCCCAGCTCCAGCCACTTTCGTTCGATCGCACCGCCGGAATTGGCTTTGCTGCGGGCAAAGGCCTGCAGCTGGGCGTAGGTGCCGTTCCAGACGTTGGAATCCCCGGCAAACGGGCCGCTGTCGCTGTACTGCCACAGGCTGTAGGTGCTCCAGCTTGAGGGGATGGGGCCGGGACTGTTTGTCGGGCTTGAGGGGTAGGAAGCAATCCAGAGCGGGTAGTCGCCGAAGCCCGGGGCATCGGCCGTGCATTGCTTCCACCAACTGGTATTGGTGTAGATGACGGGCAGCCTGCCCGTGAGGCTCAACATCGTGTTGCCGAAATCCCGGACCCATGACGCGAGCTGTTGCGGGGTTTTGTCGTAGCAGGTGTTGCCATGGTAGAAGCCGTTGATTGTCCGGCCGGCGTAGGGATTGAATTCGAAGTCCAGAACGGGGGGAAGGGTCACCCCGTCACTCGTCCATCCGCCGCCATTCGCCACGAAGAAGCGGGCTTGGTCGGCTCCGGACGATGCATTGGGAATCGCGAAGTGGTACGCACCGCGGATCATGCCCGCGTCGCGAGAACCCTTGTACTGGGCCGAGAACGCCCCGTTGGTGTAGTAGTTTCCTTCGGTGGCTTTGATGTAGGCAAACCGAGATCCCATGTTCCATTGCTGCTGCCAGGCGACTGTTCCCTGGTAACTGCTGACGTCCTGCCCCGGCACACCGGATGACGGAATCCAGGACGCTTCTGTCGCTGCAACTGCCGCAGGCCCGCTCTTCTGCGGACTTCCTTGGCCCATCTCGGCGCCGTGCTCTCCGACCGCAGTCCGCATGGCTGCCTTGTCCGCCGCGCTGTCGATTCCGTCGGAATCGGAGCCAGCAGGCAGCGCCGTGGCGGCAGGTGGGGCGGACGCCGTCGGCGTCGGTGTTGGTTCGACAGCGAATGCCGGTGCGGCCGCAAGCCCCGTCAGAACAGCAAGTGCCAGCACGCCGGTTTCCAAGGCGCCGATGGCCCTTCGCCGTGCAGCTTTTGTTGGTTTCATCTGTCCAATCCGGGGTTCTGGCGTCTGGTCTGATGCGCCATCAGGGGTTGCGACATCGACCGTCCGTTCTGAACAGGGCGATCAATGCCGCAAAGGGTAGGTCTTAGCGCGCCAACTGTACCACTTTTGTTACTCATGATGCCAATGATGCTGTTGATAGGCGTGTTGCATTGGGTAAGGCATTGCTCCCCACCCTCGCGGTCTTCGAAATTTCAGGGCGAAGCGAGCGCGGCCATAGACTTGAGGCCATGAAGGTTTTGGTCACCGGCGGCGCCGGCTACATCGGATCGCACACCGCACTTTGTCTCCTCGAGGACGGGCATGAGGTGGTGGTGCTCGACAATCTGATGAATTCCAGCGTCGAAGCCGTCCGCCGAGTGGAGGAACTGACAGGCAAACCGGTTGAATTCCGCGAGGGTGATCTGCTTGATGCGGCCGCCGTCGACAGAGTTTTCGCGGAAGGCGGTTTCAACGCCGTCATTCACTTCGCCGGCCTGAAGGCCGTGGGGGAGTCGGTCGAAAAGCCGCTGTGGTACTACAAGAACAACGTCGTAGGCACTCTCAACCTCCTGGAAAGCATGGAAAAGGCCGGTGTCCGCCGGCTGGTGTTCAGCTCATCCGCCACGGTGTACGGCGCTTCCGAACACGTTCCACTCATCGAGAAGTCGCCGCTCGACGCCACCAACCCGTACGGCCGGACCAAGGAACAGGTTGAGGACATCCTCTCGGACCTCAGCACCGCGGACCCCCGCTGGAGCGTGGCACTGCTTCGCTATTTCAACCCGGTGGGCGCGCACGAGTCCGGCCGCATAGGGGAAGACCCCCGGGGCATCCCCAACAATCTGCTGCCGTTTGTGGCACAGGTGGCCGTGGGCCGCCGGGAGAAGGTCATGGTGTTCGGCAACGACTACCCGACGCCGGACGGCACGGGCGTGCGGGACTACATCCACGTGATGGACCTCGCGGCAGGCCACCTCGCCGCTCTCCGTTACCTGGAAACGAAGACCGGCGCCTTCCGCTGGAACCTGGGCACCGGCCGGGGCTCGTCAGTTCTGGAGGTCATTGAGGCCTTTAGCGCCGCAGCCGGCCACCCCATCCCCTACGAATTCGCGCCCCGCCGTCCCGGAGACGCAGCCGTCAGCTACGCCGATGCCTCCGCTGCCTTGGCCGACCTGGGCTGGTCTGCCCGCCGTGACCTCGCCCAGATGTGCGAGGACCACTGGCGCTGGCAAAGCTCCAATCCATTCGGCTACGCCGGGCAGGAGTAACCCGCGGCGTTCTTGCCGGAGCTTATCCACAACTTTGCCGGTTTTGCTTTCCCCACGGCACGCCATCCCATAGCTTTAACCCAAGTGGACTGCCTCCGCTGGGGGCGGCAGTCACCTGGGGGAGCACATGGATGCCGTACGGATAGTCGAAGATGAGGTCCGGGAACTGATCCGCAGACGCGGTCTGGACCCCTTGCGGCAGACCGTTGAGGTCCGGCGGCTGGTGGACGCTGCAGTAAGCGACTACGACGAGCGGGCCCTCATGGGCCCGCTTCCGCCGCTTGGGCCTCTTGACTCGGCGCGGAGATTTGTCTTCGACGCTGTCGCCGGCTTCGGGCCGTTGCAGCCTTTGCTGGATGATCCCAGCATTGAGGAAATTTGGCTGAACGCACCGACAGAGGTCTATGTAGCCCGGAACGGCGAATCCGAGCTGACGTCCCTCAGCCTCACGGACCAGCAGGTGCGGGATCTTGTGGAGCGCATGCTCAAAAGCTCCGGCAGGCGCTTGGACATGTCATCGCCTTTCGTTGACGCTGCCCTCCCGGACGGTTCCCGGCTCCACGTCGTCATACCCGATGTCACCAGGCGGCACTGGGCCATCAACATCCGCAAGTTCGTGGTCAAGGCGAGCCGTTTGGAGCACCTGGTCGAGCTGGGCACCCTAACGCCGCAGTCCGCACGGTTCCTCGGCGCGGCTGTGGCCAGCGGGCTGAACATCCTGGTCTCGGGTGCCACGCAGGCTGGGAAGACCACCATGCTGAACTGCCTGGCTGCCAGCATCGGCAGCCGTGAGCGGGTCATCACGGTCGAGGAAATTTTTGAACTTCAGTTCCCACTGCGCGACGTGGTGGGACTTCAGTGCCGCCAGCCCAACCTTGAAGGTGAAGGAGAAATCCCGCTGCGCAGGCTCGTCAAGGAGGCGCTCCGGATGCGCCCGGATCGCCTGGTGGTGGGAGAAGTGCGCGAAGCGGAGAGTCTCGACATGCTCATCGCACTTAATTCGGGCCTTCCCGGGATGTGTACCGTCCATGCAAATTCAGCCCGTGACGCCGTAACCAAGATCTGCACCCTGCCGCTGCTCGCCGGAGACAACATATCCAGTGCCTTCGTTGTGCCGACCGTGGCTTCGTGCATCGATCTCGTGGTGCACTGCAGCCGTCAGATAAGCGGGCGCAGGCAGGTCACCGAAATCCTGTCCCTGGGCAAACGGGTGGAGAACGGCATCATCGAGTCTTCCATGGTCTTCACCTTGGTCGGTGGCCAGCTGCAGCCCAAACTCAGTTCCATGCCGTCGGCTGAAAAGTTTGCCGCAGCAGGCTTCGATGTTGCGGCTCTGCTGGAGGCACCGTGACGGCCCCGCTGCTGGGAGTGCTGGCTGGTGCAGGGCTCTTTCTTATTTGGTGGTCCACCTGGGTGCAGCCGGAAACAGCCAGGCGTCCGCCCAGAACCAGCCGGTTGCAGGATCTGCTCCTGGCCGCCGGGGTCGAGCGGGTCACCGGCGCCGGTCTTATCGGCAGCTGCTTGGGGCTCGGGCTGTTCGTGACGCTGGTCTTCTTCGCCGTCAGCATGTCATGGCCGATCTCTTTGTGCTTCGGGCTGTTCGGAGCATGGTTGCCCGTCGTTGCGGTGAAGTGGCGAGCCCGGCGGCGGACTGCCATGATGCGTCGGCTCTGGCCGGACGTGGTGGACCATCTCAGATCTGCCATCAGAGCCGGCCTTTCGCTGCCCGAGGCGCTCATCCAGTTGGGTGATAAGGGACCAGAGGAGCTGCGCCCCGTTTTCCGGGACTTCGGCTCGGATTATCGTGCGGGAGGCCAGTTCGATGCCTCACTGAACAAACTCAAGCAACGGCTTGCCGACCCGGTCGCTGACCGCATCATCGAGGCGTTGAGACTGACGAGGGAAGTGGGCGGCTCCGACCTTGGCAAACTGCTGGGAACCCTGGCCGAATTCCTCCGTGAAAGTGCCAGGACCAGGAGTGAGCTTGAAGCCCGGCAGTCCTGGACGGTCAATGCTGCCCGCCTTGCCGTTGCGGCCCCATGGATCGTCATCGCGCTGCTCGCAAGCCGCCCTGAAGCCGTTGCGGCATACAACACGCCCATGGGGGCGGCAGTCCTGCTCGGAGGCTTGGTGGTCTCCCTGGTCTGCTACTCCATCATGTTGCGGATTGGTGCCCTTCCCGATGAGGAGCGAGTCCTTCGATGATGACGGTACCGGCGGCCTCCATCCTGTGCGGTTTGCTTTTGGGCGCGGGTCTATGGCTGCTGCTCGTCCGCCTTCCATTCATGCGCCCCCTCAGTTTCGTGGAACGGATCGAGCCGCAGCTCAAGGCCCAAAACCTGGAGTCCAGGCTGCTGAGGCCGGCCGAGCAAAACCTCACGCCTTTCGGGCCTTTGGAGCGCATAGTCCGCCCGCTGATCAAAGACGGCATAGACAAACTCAGCCGGTTTAACCTAGGTTCCTCCGCCCTGGTCCGGCGACTGGCGCAGGCCGGCATCAGCAAATCACCTGTGCACTTCCGTGCCGAACAGCTGCTCTGGGCAACCGGCGGTTTTCTGGTGGCCGTCGGCATGATTGCCTTCGGTGCTATGGCCGGAAGGTTTAGCCCGGTACTGGCTGTTGTGGCGATGGCCGGAAGCGCAGTAGGAGGGTTCCTCTTCCGCGATTACTGGCTCGGACAGGAGATCAGGAAGAGGGAATCCAGGATGATGGCCGAGTTTCCGAGTCTCGCCGAGCTAATGGCCCTGGCAGTGGGCGCCGGTGAGAGTGCTACGGGTGCTCTGGACAGGGTTTGCCGAAGTGCCCGCGGAGAGCTCTCCAAGGAATTCGGGAAGGTGCTTGCCGAAACGCGGGCAGGCAAGCCCCTTGTGGAGGCTCTGCAGGAGTTTTCCTCCCGCACGGACCTCGGACCGCTCATCCGGTTCGTTGACGGGATCATCGTGGCAGTGGAGCGGGGAACTCCGCTGGCTGACGTGTTGCGGGCCCAGGCGCAGGACGTGAGGGACACAGCAAAACGGGACCTGATGGAATCAGCCGGAAAGAAAGAGATTGCCATGATGGTTCCGCTCGTTTTTGGAGTGCTGCCGTTGACCGTCGTCTTTGCCGTGTTCCCAGGTTTGGCCGCCCTGAGCCTGAATATGTAATTCCGTGGTCTGCTCCTGAGCGGCTCGACTCCTGAGCCGCTCGACGTACTCAACAGCCTCTCCACCCAGCAATTGCCAACTCAAAGAAACGGGAAGTCAATGACAAACATGATCCGGCACGGAATCGCGCTCATGGCCGCTCTGGGCAGCAGCCTCGGGGTGGCAGCCGCCTCCATCCGGCTGTTGCGGAGCCGGGGACGTACCAACCCTGAGCATGCAGAAAGGGGAGACGTGCCCGGCTGGGTCATGATCACACTCATGTCCGCGGTGCTCGTCGCCGCGCTGCTGGCACTTGCCGGACCTGCCCTGGAAGCCATGTTCAACCAAGCGATGGACACGGTCGGAAAGTAGGCAATGATCCCGGTTGCCCCGCACTGCCTGGAGCGTGAGCGTGGCTCCGCAGTTGTTGATTTTGTCCTCGTGGGCGCGCTGCTGACGATGTTCTTCCTGGCCATCATCCAGCTTGCGCTCGTGTTGCACGTCCGGAACACGCTGATCGACGCTGCGGCTTCAGGTGCGCGATACGGGACGCTGGCGGACCGCAGTGCAGCTGACGCGCGGCAGCGGACGGAAGAACTCATCGGCACTGCCCTCAATGCAGGCTTCGCGCGAGACATCGAGACGCGCGAAGTCACGTTTCGAGGGCTTCGGACCCTCGAAGTGACGGTCAGGGCGCCGATGCCGGTGGTGGGTCTGATCGGCCCGCGCGACCTACTGGAAGTGAAAGGGCATGCGGCAATCAACAAGTGAACTCTTTGGGCGGGCGGGCCTTGCCGGGCGAACGTTCGTGAGGCGTCTCCGCCAGGCGTGGGGTTGCGTCGGGCTGTGTAGTACCGGCCGGTGCAGTGCCGGGTGCAATACGGTACACGGATTCAGGGCTGATGATCGGGGGCAGCGGGGGAGCGCGGTGGTCGAGTTCACCTTCCTGGGGCTGCTCCTCATGGTGCCTGTGGTCTACTTCGTCATCACCGTCGGCCAGATCCAAGGCGGCTCATTTGCGGTGGTGGGTGCAGCGGATCAGGCTGCCAAGGTTTTTGTGGCCCAATCGGATGAAGCATCGGGACGGGAGGCAGCCGAGCAGGCCGCGGTGCTGGCGATCGCCGACTACGGACACCCTGCCCACGACGCCCGCGTGGAGATCAGCTGCGACCGCGGGGACTGCATGGCCGCAGGGTCAGCAGTCACCGTCACGGTACATCTGAGCGTGCCACTGCCCTTCGTGCCGTTCAGCGACGCGTTCCGGCTGAACGCCAGCCATCTCAGCGGCACCGCTACCCAGATCGTAGGCAGGTTCCGTTGAAAACCCCCGCACCACAAGACCTGCCAAAGCAACACCCGCGACGATGCGCCGGTGGAAGCGAGGACGGGCAGATGACCGTGCTCATCATCGGCTTCGTCATGCTGGCGCTTTTGGTGGGCACAGTGATGATGGGCGCCTCCACCCTGTACATAGAGCACAAGAAACTCCTCTCACTGGCTGATGGCGCCTCCGTTGCGGCGGCAGGAAGCTACACCCTCGGCCAGGTGGAAACTGCAGGCGGAACGCCCTCCGCTGTTCTGAACGGGGACCGCATCAGGAACGTCGCCAGCGACTACCTTGCAAGGAACGGTGCGTTTGGCCGCTTTGATGCCCTGACCGTCGCCCCGGCAACAGGCACGCCCGACGGTTCTACCGCCGTCGTGGTTCTCAGTGCTGCTGTCCACCCTCCCGTGGTGAACTTCCTCGTGCCGGGTGGCATACAGGTAGAGGCGGTCTCGACAGCGCGTTCCAGGCTGACGCGATGAGTCAAGGCTGACTAACGCGAACCAGGCTGACTAACGTGAACCAGGCTGACTCGGTGAACCAAGGCTGGCGCGGTGAGTCCGCCCTGCCTGTCAGGCCTGGCAGGCCTGCGATCATCGTCCTGCCGGAGGAGGCGGATAGCGTAGGCTTAAATAACCATGGCTCAGATTGATTTTCCTGCAGAGATTCGCGCACTGCGCGCCACTTACACTTCCATCGAGAACGTCTCGAACGTCGAGGAGTTGAAGGAAGAGATCGCAGAACTGAGCGAGCGCGCCGGGGAACCGAACCTGTGGGACGATCCCGCGGCCGCGCAGGTCATCACCTCCCGCCTCTCCCATCGCCAGTCCGAGCTGGAGAGGCTCAACAAGCTCGCTTCCCGGATCGACGACCTTGAGGTGTTGGTCGAACTCGGCCAGGACGAGGATGACGCCGACTCCATGGGTGAAGCTGCAGCAGAGCTCGAGTCGATTCGCAAAGCTCTGGAAGAGCTTGAAATCGTCACACTCCTTTCCGGAGAGTATGACGAGCGCGAGGCTGTGGTGACCATCCGGGCGGGCGCAGGCGGCGTGGATGCTGCGGATTTTGCCGAGATGCTCATGCGGATGTACTTGCGCTGGGCCGAACGACATGGCTATCCCACGACAGTCATGGACACGTCCTACGCCGAGGAAGCCGGGCTCAAATCGGCCACGTTCGAAGTCAAAGCGCCGTACGCCTTCGGCACCCTGAGCGTCGAGGCCGGAACTCACCGACTCGTCCGCATCAGCCCCTTCGACAACCAGGGCCGCCGGCAGACATCCTTCGCCGCCGTGGAGGTCATACCGCTCATTGAGCAGACCGACTCCATCGACATCCCTGACAACGAGATACGCGTCGACGTTTTCCGTTCCTCAGGTCCCGGCGGACAGTCCGTCAATACAACGGACTCCGCCGTCCGGCTGACTCATATCCCCACCGGCACTGTGGTGTCCATGCAGAACGAAAAGTCGCAGCTGCAGAACCGCGCCGCCGCGATGCGCGTGCTCCAGTCCCGCCTCCTGCTCCTCAAGAAGGAGCAAGAGGACGCCGAAAAGAAGGCGCTGGCCGGCGACGTCAAAGCCTCCTGGGGAGACCAGATGCGCTCCTACGTCCTGAACCCGTACCAAATGGTGAAGGATCTCCGGACCGAACACGAAGTCGGGAACACGTCTGCTGTGTTTGACGGTGCCATCGATGATTTCATCGAGGCCGGTATCCGGTGGCGAACGGACAACCGCAACGCCGCGAAATAGGTTTCGGCCGGGCGCAGGCCTACCGGCTGCCCAGCCGGGCGGCACGCTTGCCGGTCGCCCGGCCGCGCAGCCGGAGGAATGTGGGCCAACTGCCCAACTGCCCCGCCTGCTGGCAGATTCGCATCCGGATTCTCCTCGGCGACACGCCCTTGGCACTCACCGGGAAGTGCCTTTCCCCATAGGTATAGTCGAGAAGCCGGAGCTCTACTTCCCCCAAGCGAAAGCCCCCGCCCCGGTTGCAGGCCGGGCCACACGTCCCTTACTGCAGGGTTCCTAGGATCATGATCCGTTTCGAAAATGTCACTAAGGTCTACGACCAGACGACCCGGCCCGCGCTGGACTCTGTCACCCTTGAAATAGACCGTGGTGAATTCGCCTTCCTCGTGGGCGCGTCAGGGTCCGGCAAGTCCACATTCCTGCGCCTGGTGCTCAAGGAGGACCGTGCGACGTCCGGATCGGTCTACGTTGCCGGACAGAACGTCGCCAAGATTTCAAGCTGGCGCGTGCCGAGGCTGCGCCGCGGTATCGGCGTCGTGTTCCAGGATTTCCGTTTGCTGCCGCAAAAGAACGTTTTCGCGAATGTGGCCTTTGCTATGCAGGTGATCGGCAAAAGCCGCAGCGTCATCCGGGACACTGTCCCTGAAGTGCTGAAGACGGTCGGTCTGGAAGGCAAAGAGAAGCGGATGCCGCATGAGCTCTCGGGCGGTGAACAGCAGCGCGTGGCCATCGCCCGCGCCGTGGTCAACCGGCCCGGAATCCTGCTTGCGGACGAACCTACGGGAAACCTCGACCCCACCACCTCCATGGGCATTATGGGCGTCCTGGACAAGATCAACCAGAACGGCACCACCGTGGTCATGGCCACTCACGACGACGACATCGTCAACGAGATGCGTAAGCGCGTTGTGGAACTGAAGAACGGAAGGGTCATCCGCGACGAAGCCCGCGCCCTGTACACGTCCATGATTCCGGTGGTGGGCCAGTCCCGCAGGCTCCGGGACGCAAGCGGGCGCGCCGAAGGCG
The DNA here is from genome assembly GCF_054130535.1 of Arthrobacter sp. D1-17. Classification (NCBI taxonomy): domain Bacteria; kingdom Bacillati; phylum Actinomycetota; class Actinomycetes; order Micrococcales; family Micrococcaceae; genus Arthrobacter; species Arthrobacter sp. D1-17. Next base: position 1,498,463 of record NZ_CP096382.1, read on the forward strand.
CCGCCGCCGAGGAGGGCCGGCTGTGAGGCTCCAGTTCATCCTCGGTGAAATCGGCAGCGGGCTCCGGCGGAACCTGTCCATGGTGGTCTCGGTCATTCTCGTCACCTTCGTCTCCCTCACCTTCGTTGGCGCGGCCGGAATGCTCCAGCTGCAGATCAACCAGATGAAGGGCTACTGGTATGACAAGGTCCAGGTGGCCATCTTCCTCTGCGGTGAAGGCTCGACGGCGGCCGGTTGCGCTTCGGGGTCCGCGACGCCTGAGCAGCAAGATAATTTGCGGACGCTTCTGGAATCACCGGCCGTGTCCCAATACATCAACGATTTCCAGTTCGAGTCCAAGGAAGATGCCTACAAGCACTTCAAGGAACAGTTCTCGAATTCACCGATTGTGGACTCAGTGACGCCGGACCAGCTTCCCGCGTCCTTCCGCATTAATATGAAGGACCCGGAAAAATACCAGATCATCAGTGAGACCTTCTCCTCCCAGCCGGGAGTGGAAACGGTGATTGACCAGCGCCAGGTGCTGGAGCGGCTCTTTTCCGTCATGAACGCGGCGTCGCTCGTTGCGGTGATCATCGCTGGCGTCATGACGGTCTGTGCCATCCTGCTCATCGCGACCACCATCAGGCTCTCGGCCTTCAGCCGCCGGCGCGAGACGGGCATTATGCGGCTTGTGGGCGCCTCGAAGACGGTGATCCAGCTGCCGTTCATCCTCGAGGGCGTGATTGCCGCGGTCATTGGCGCAACCCTGGCTTCCGGAACGCTCTGGGCGGTGGCGCACTTCTTCCTGGGGGAGTACATGTCCAACCAATACCCGGACACTGCCTTTATTTCCCCTGCCCAGACATTGCTGCTGGCGCCGGCCCTGATTGGACTGGGCGTCGTCCTGGCCGGCACTTCTTCCCTGCTGACTCTCCGCCGATACTTGAGGGTGTAAGCCATGACCATCGAAGGAATCCCTATGACCGCGAAGCCCGGCCGCACATGGTCCTGCGCACCAGCCGGGCGCCAGCTCAGGATCATCAGCGCTGCCCTGGCCGTGGTCCTCGCAGCCGGCCTGGGTACATCTGCTCCGGCTTTTGCCGGTGAACTCGAAGATCAGCAGGCAGCGCTGAAGGCGGAGGCGTCCCGGGTTCAGCAGTCCCTCGAATTCGTCGATGCCAAGATTTCCAAGGCGGCCGCGGACCTCGTCATGTTCCGTGGCCAGCTCCCCGGCGCCCAGCAGGCTCTGCTCGAGGCGCAGGGGCGGGTAGCGAGTGCAGTGAAGGAAGTGGAGGCACTGGCCGCCCGCGTCGACCTTGCCCAACAGAACAAGGCGAAGATCACCCAGCAGCTCGACGCGGACAAGCAGAAGATCGCCAGCACGAAGAAGCTGATCGGCCAGATCGCCACCCAAGCGTACAAATCGGGAGGGGTGCCGTCGAACCTGACCCTGTTTTTCGGGTCGAACAACACCGGCAGCCTCACCGACACGATTGACCTGGCAGACCAGGCCATGCGCAGCCAGAACTCGGCGATGGACAAGCTGACCCAGCAGAACGCCACCAACGTGAACTCCCAGGCCCGCCTGGAAGCCGTGGAGGCTGAGATCCGGGACCTTAAGGCCAAGGCCGACGCGGCACTCGCGAAGGAAAAGGCCGCGCGGGACGAAGCAGCCGCCAAAAAGGCCAAGGTGGACAAGCTCATCGCGGACACGGCGCGCCTGAACCAGCAACTGGAAGCTGCGAAGCCCGGGATTCAGAAGAAACTCGCGACCGTGAAGGCCCGTCAGGAAGCTGTGGCGGCCGAGATCGTTGAGCGGGACCGTAAGCTGCGCGAGGCTTGGCTGGCCGAACAGCGCCGCATTGCAGAGGCCGCCGCAGCGGCAGCCCGTGCACGTGCCGAGGCCGAGGCCAGGGCAAGAGGTGACGCTGAGGCCGCCGCGCGGGCACGGATTGTGAAGCCGTACGTGCCTCCGGTACCCGGCCCGCCGTCGTCGTTTGGACTCCGCCACCCATTCTCCAACGGCGTCCCGATCACCTCAGGTTTCGGGTGGCGTGCAACGCCGCCGGGAACGGTGGATTTCTACGGCTCCGGTGGCTACATGCACACCGGCATCGACTTTGGCGCAAGCTGCGGAACGCCCGTGTACGCACCGACCGCGGGCACCGTTTTCTCTGCCGGGTGGGGTGACGACGGCGGCGGCAACAACGTCAAGATTTCCCATGGCGTGGTGCAGGGCAACTCGTTGACCACCATTTACTATCACAACGCGAGCGTCGTGGTGTCGGTCGGGCAGCAGGTCAGCCAGGGGCAGCTGATTGCCTACTCCGGTACTACCGGCAACTCCACCGGCTGCCATTCCCACTTTGAGACGTGGCTGAACGGTGAAGCGGTGGACCCGATGCGGCTGCTCTAGCGGCCGGCCTTACCTGTGGCAGTCCTGTAGCGGAGTGCCTGCCGTAGACTGGAGTGACTGTGCCCAGGAGATTCCCGGGCTGCACGTTTTCAAGATCTGAGGAGTTCTACCGTGCCGAAAGAAAGTGGCCGTAAGGTAGTGGCCACCAACCGGAAGGCCCGGCATGACTACCATGTCCTGGACACCTATGAGGCCGGGATAGCGTTGATGGGCACCGAGGTGAAATCCCTCCGCGAGGGCCATGCCTCCATGGTGGATGGGTTCTGCACCTTCTACAACGATGAGCTGTGGATGGAGGGAATCCACATCCCCGAATACAACCAGGGAAGCTGGACCAATCACGCAGCCCGGCGGCGCCGTAAGCTCCTGCTGCACCGCGAGGAGCTGATCAAGATTTCCCACAAGATCAGGGAGTCCGGCTTCACCGTGGTGCCCCTGCAGCTGTACTTCCTGGACGGACGCGCCAAGGTCGAGATCGGCATTGCCCGCGGTAAAAAGGAGTATGACAAGCGCCAGACCCTGCGTGAACAGCAGGACAAGCGTGAGGCGCTCCGCACCATGCGGGAGCGCAACCGCAGGTAGGAAATTTTCCGACGCGGGGATGCGTTATGATTGATAGTCCGGCAGGGGTTCAGGTTCCAGCCGGTTTGGTAACAGAATATGGGGATGATCGGTTTCGACGATGTTAGTCGCGACAGGTGAAGCGGGCCGAGGATGCAGAATTATCTCGTAAACGCTTTCTGCAAACCAATAAGTGCCGAATCTAAGCGCACTGACTTCGCTCTTGCTGCCTAAGCAGTAAGACAGTCCGTCAGCCCGAGGTTGCTATCGCCCCGGATCCTGGCGTCATTTAGATAGCCACTGCTGTTTGCCCCCGTCATCGGGGTAAGCGGGACTCTTAGATGACTGGGCCCGGATCAGCCAGCTGTTTGCAGCATGGCTGGGGCCGAGAAAATCCGACGCAAACTGCGCCCGGAGAAGCCCTGACAACACGACATCGGACGGGGGTTCAATTCCCCCCATCTCCACGTTATAAATCCTGAAGCAGCAGCCCGGACCCAGGTCCGGGCTGCTGCTGTTTAAGCCAGCGTGTCTTCGATTGCGACGGCAGGGGAGCGGAGCCGTGCTGTTCACCAACGGCGTAGGCTTTTGGGGACTAGGCCGGCGGCCGGGCGGGTTGACCTGATAAAGCACCGCAACGTGCACCAGATCGAACCGCCAAGGGAGGCGCGCCATGTCTAGGACGCCGGCACAGCCATCAGATCCCGACAGGGGCGACGACGCCCTTGACGCCTATTCCGAAACCGTTATGCGGGTCGCGAGTACCGTCACTCCGCATGTCGCAGCCATTGAAATGACCGGCAACCGGCGGAATGGCCGTTTCCGGGTCGGTGCAGGTTCGGCCGTGCTTTTCACCGAGGACGGGTACCTGTTGACCAATGCCCACGTCGTCGCCGGGACGCAGAAGGGCCGGGCTGTTTTTGCAGACGGCTCCGCCACCGATGTGGAACTGGTGGGAGCTGATCCCCTGTCCGACCTGGCCGTGGTCCACGGCCACGCACCCCATGTGGCGCCCGCCGAGTTTGGCGATGCCGAATCGCTCCGCGTGGGACAGTTGGTCATCGCGGTGGGCAACCCCCTCGGACTCAATGGGTCGGTGACGGCAGGCGTGGTCAGCGGCCTCGGCAGGGCCATTCCCGTGTGGGCCGGCCGCAACCGGCGCGTGATCGAGGACGTCATTCAGACCGACGCGGCCTTGAATGCGGGCAGCTCGGGCGGTGCCCTGGCCGATGCCCGCAGCAGGATTGTCGGAATCAACACAGCTGTGGCAGGTGCAGGGCTGGGGCTGGCTGTGCCGATCAACAGCACCACGCGGCGGATCATCTCGGCGCTCCTGTCCGACGGACGGGTTCGCCGCGCCTACCTGGGCGTGGTCAGCACACCCTTCAGACTCGGCCCCAGTGCCGTGATCCGCACCGGGCAGCGTGAGGGGCTGCGCGTTGTCGAAGTCCTCGCGGGTTCACCCGCAGAGGCGGCAGGAGTGAAGGTGGACGACGTACTGCTGCGGGCGGGGTCCCGTCCGGTGAGCAACGCTGAAAGCCTTCAGAAGCTCCTCTTTGCCGATGCCGTCGACGTTCCCATGACCATCGTGGTCCTTCGGGACGGCCGCGAGCTGGCGCTCACGGCCGTGCCCGCGGAGATGGACGACTTGGGGTAGGCCAGGCAAAAGGTAGAGGGCAGGCACCAGAAACGGAGCCGGAATCCGGCTCCGTTCCTGGTTGCGCAGTGTGGGTTACCGACGCTTCTTCAGATGCGCCACGGGGTCCGCGGGGCCCTCGAGAGGCCCCTTGGCCTTTTTGTCCGCGCGTTTCTGTTTGATGGTCTTGCCCGCTTTTTTCTGCTGATGCGTATGTGGTGACTTGTCAGGCATGGCGCACTCCCTTGTACGAGGGGCAGGAGTGTGCCCCTCGTACGTAAAATTACGCCTGTTCAACCGGGAATGTAATGCCCGCGCCGCGCAACCGGCCGCGGGAGTCCAGAATGTCGGCTGGTCAGCCCTGAACGTCCGAGATGCCGATGAAACGGCTGCCAACGCCGTCGAATTCGCTGCGGATGAATCCCGGAGCGGGCGGAGGCACATCGGCCGGGCTGTGGTGGCTGCAGCTGACATAGGTGAACTCGGGCCACCATTTCTTGGGCCGCGCGGCTTCGGTGTAACCGCAGACCTCACAGCGCAGGTGTACCCAGACAGGCCTCTGCCCGGTACGGTTTTCCCTGGACTGCAGCAGCCACTGCGGGGGATTGTCCAGGATCTCGCCCAGCTCGGCCTCGGTCATCCTGCTGGGAATCCCGTGACGCTGTGCCATTTCCAGTGGTATATCGAGGGCAATAGCCGCATCACGTCTGCTTATCATCACAGTCCACCTTACGGTAACAGGGTATGGGAGCGCCCGCTGGCGGAGTCAACCGCCGCTCAGTGCGATCCCCGCTGCCGCGGCGGCGAGACCGGCCAGCAGGTTGACGCCGATGTTCAGTGCCGCCGCGCCGTAACGGGCTTCGCTCACCAGCCGCACGGTTGCGGTGGTCCAGGAACTGAAGGTTGTGAGCCCGCCGGCGAGACCGGTCGTGAGCGCGGCATGCCATTCGGCGCCGAGCGTGCTGCTCAGGCCGATGGAAAGTCCGATAATGAAGGACCCTGCGGCATTGACCGTCAGGGTGGCCCACGGCCAATGGCTGCGTGGCGTGGGCCGTCCCGCGAGCCAGCTGTCTGCGGCAAACCGCAGAAGTGCCCCGACAGTGCCGAACAGCCCCACGAGCAGCGGAACCACCAGAGAGGTCACGGCGTGCCCCCCTCGCCGGCGATCGCTTTGCCTGCCTTCCACCCCAAGGCTGCCGCACCGAGTCCCAGCAGGACTGACAGGAACAGGTAGGACATCCACGCGGCGTGGAATCCGCCACGCGCCAACTGGTCGACGGAGGCGACCAGGGCCGAAAACGTCGTGAAGGAACCGAGCAGCCCGGGACCAATGCCGGCCCGAAGCCAGAAGGCCGTTCGCGGGCGAGCGATCCAGACGGTTGTGAGCATGCCAAGGATGAAGCTTCCGGCCACATTGATGGTGAGCGTTGTCCATGGCACGCTGCCTGCCTGCTCCGGAAAGAGCACGCCGAGCCCGTATCGCAGTTCGCTCCCAAACAGTCCTCCCGCAGCAACGGCTGCCCAGGCCTTCCAAGTGCGTCTGCCAGGCTCCTTCACCGCTGCTGCGGCAGTTTCCGCAGCCTTCATGAGGCCGGAGCTTTCATAAGGCATGAACCAGCCATAGGGCATGTACCAGCCACAAGGCGTGAACCAGAGATACGGGCTGAACCAGCCATCCGGGATGAACCAGCCCCGGGAGGTGGTCCGGACGGACTGCGCTCATCCTGCGCTGGCCATGCGGCAGCCCGGATGAGCCGCGTCGCTGTGGACCCACAGCGCGGACGTGACTTCGTCGGCCAGGTCGAAGCTGCGCCTGTTCCCTGCAGGGCCGATGCGCACCATTAGTGCGCCGCCGAAGGGCCTGCGCCCCACGATTTCGACGTCGGAGTCCAGGTCAATCTGCTCGGCGGCAAGGTACCGCAGCAGGTCGGGGTTCTCGTCGCTGATCCGGGTAATCCTGCCGGTGTGACCGTCATCCAGCTCGCTCATCCGGTGCGCAAGCGGAACCTGCACGGTGCCGTCGGCGGATGGAATGGGGTCCCCATGAGGATCGCGGGTGGGATTGCCCAGCTTCGCTGCCATCCGCTCGATAAAGGTATCGGACACGGCATGCTCGAGGAGTTCGGCCTCATCATGCACCTCGTCCCAGCTATAGCCGAGGTCTTGAACCAGGTAAGTCTCGATGAGGCGGTGCCTGCGGACCATGGAAAGTGCGAGGCGCACTCCTTCAGGAGTGAGCGTGATGGCACTGTACGGCTTGTGCAGCACCAGCCCCTGGTCCTTGAGCTTGCGCACCATCTCCGAGACTGAGGAGTTGGCCACGCCAAGGCGCTGGGCGAGCTGCGTGGAGGTGATGGGCTTGTCCTGCCACTCCGTGAAAGAGTAGATGACCTTGACGTAGTCCTCGATGGAGGAGGATGGCGTGCTGGTCTTCACGGATCCAAGCCTACCCGGTGCGCGGATGGCCTCAGGGCCCGCCATGTCTGGGTGAGGTACGGCAGGTGCAGCAGCTCGCCCCCAGTGTGGCCCAGATGTTCGTGGAGATACCAGTCGAGGTTTGCAGTGACCTTGGCCCGCGTGGTCGCGCTGGCTCTGAGATAGTAGCTCCGCGACTTGGTGAGCTCGACAATGTCAGCCGTGGTCACCGGGTCCTCCCACCGGGTCAGGTGGCTTTCCAGACCGGTGAATTCGGGTCCCAGCGGCGGACGGAAGTGCGGCTTGTGGACGTCGCCGGCGTGCATGATGCGTGAGAGCCGGTGAACCCAGGGCACTGATGTGTCCAGCTGGTTCCAGATCAGGCCAAGAACGCCGCCGGGCCGCAGGATCCGGGCAATCTCGGTGCTGGCCCGCAACGGGTCGCACCAGTGCCAGGCCTGCGCCACGGTGACGACATCGAAGGCCGAGCCGGGCAGTCCCGTTTCCTCAGCTTTTCCCTCCAGAGTGTCCACCGTAGGGTAGGAGCTGCGCAGCTGCTCAAGCATATCGGCCGATGGGTCCACTGCAGTGACGCGCAGGCCGCGCTCCACGAGCAGGGCCGTGTACTTACCGGTTCCCGCTCCGATGTCTGCCGCGGTGCGGGCGCCGGCGGGGATGAGCCAGTCGGCCGATTGACCAGGATAACCGGGGCGGACACGGTGGTAATGCTCGCCGCCGTCCTGGAAGCTCAGTCCAAGTTCCTGCCGGCGCCCGTGGTCGAGTTTGGGGCCACCCCGTGCCACGCGCAGTCTCCTTAGGGCAGGGCCGAAAAATTTACCTTTCGAATCTACCGCAATCAGCTCACACTACGCAGCAGTCGCGGAAGTATGCGGTCCGGCGCGGAGGGCTAATCCTGGTTGCAGGGGGCCGCACCGGCGGTGCCGGGGGTGTTGGGTGCCCAGTGCGGGTAGGTGCGGGAGTCGTTGGCCGGGACCCAGCGGCCGGAATCCACCACGTAGTCCCAGCCGAGGCCGCTGCGGCGCAGCTGTTCGATGCCGGCGAGAAGGCGTTCTGCATCCTCGAGCCGGGAACCGACGCCGAAGCTTGCCCGCAGCGAGCCTGAGGGCAAGCCGAGGCGCTTCAGCAGCGGGTGGGCGCAGAAGCGGCCGTCGCGCAGCCCGACGCCGTGCTCGGCGGACAGGTAGGCTGCCACAAGTCCGGCATCATACCCTTCCACCGAGAAGTTGACCACGCCGATGGTGTCGTCCGGGTCGGTGTCGGCGAAGATCTGGTGGACCGTGACGCCCTCGATCCTCTGCAGGCCTTCCATCAGGAAGGAACGGATGGCGGCCTCATGGGCGTGCCAGCTCTCCTGGTCCAGGGCAGCGATGACTTGGGTGGCGCGGGCAAGGGTGGCTGCACCCAGGACGTTGGGTGAGCCGCCTTCGTGGCGTGCCGGACCGGTGGTCCAGCTGACGCCGTCGATCCGCGCTTCGCTGACGGCGCCGCCGCCGGCAAGGTGGGGCGTTCCGGCGTCGAGCCAGTCAGGGCGTCCGACGAGTACGCCGGAGCCGAACGGCGCGTAGAGCTTATGGCCTGAGAATGCGAGGTAATCGACGTCGTCAGCGGCAATGTCGATACGCCGGTGCGGGGCGAGCTGTGCGGCGTCCACCACGATCCGTGCGCCGAATTCGTGGGCAAGCGCCGCAAGGCGGCGGATCGGAAGGATTTCCCCGGTGACGTTCGAGGCACCTGTGACGGCGAGGAGGCTGACGTGGCCGTGCCGCAGTTCGGCCCGCAGGCTTTCAACGGTGTCCTCAAGGGAGTCGGAGGCCACGACGCTGCGGTGCGGAACACCCTGCCACGGCAGCAGGTTGGCATGGTGTTCGATGTCCAGATAAAGGACTTCGCCGGTGTGGTGGTGGTCTTCCACGGGCAGGCAGCCCGCCAGCAGATTCAGCGAATCCGTAGTGTTGCGCGTAAAGATAACAGAGTCGTCGGAGCGGCCGCCGACGAACTCACGGACGATGTTCCGGGCGTTCTCGTACACGGACGTGCTGATCTGCGATGCGTATCCGGCACCGCGGTGCACGCTGGCGTAGAACGGCAGGATCTCGTTGAGGTATGCGGAAACCACGGACAGCGCCGGGGCGGAGGCTCCGTAGTCCAGATTGGCGTAGCGCACGTGGCCGCCCTGGATCAGCGGGGCTTGGATCTCGGCGCCGGTGACTGCTGCCAGCGGCCGTCCGGCAGCGGCACAACGACCGTTGATCAGGCCGGCGGCGGTGGAAGGGAAGGTTGCAGTTGTCATGGGACCTCGCTAAGAAAAGGACCCCTGGTGACGGGGATCCGCGCTTGCCGTGTCCGTTCCGGATCGGCCTGGTCGTCACCCGGGGCACCCCACCGCGAATGGAGGGTTGCCGGCCAGCAAACCGGGGTTTTGCGCTGGCACTCGTGACCTGTAAAGAGCGTAGAACATCCGGCAGGCCGGCGAAAAAGACCAGCGCGAATGTTAAGCGGTTTGTTACGGCGTTCTTATTTTTCGCAATCAGCCGAACTTGCGACGGCGGCTGCCCACCCGAGCGGGCATCCGCCGTCGTGATATTCCAAAAAGTGGCTGTATCGCCGAACTAAAGCAGATCGTCCAGTTGCGGGTTAAGGCGCCTGAGGACTTCGGAATGAAGAATCGAGTTGGTGGCGAGCGCATTGCCGCCGAAGGGCCCGTCGGTTCCCTCCAGCGAGGTGAACCTGCCGCCGGCTTCGGTGACGATGGGAACCAGTGCGGCCATGTCGTACAGATTCAGTTCAGGCTCGCACGCGATGTCCACACAGCCTTCGGCGACCATGCAGTAGGACCAGAAATCACCGAAGGCACGGGTGCGCCAGACCTCCTCGGTGAGCGCGATGAAATCGTCCAGGTTTCCGCGCTCCTTCCAGCCGCCGAGGCTGGAGTAGGACAGCGACGCGTCCGAGAGCTTCGAGACGTTTGAAACCCTGAGCCGGGTGGCGGCTGCCAGGGAACGGCCCATGTAGGCTCCAGCGCCCTTGGCGGCCCACCAGCGTTTGCCGAGTGCCGGCGCGCTGACCAGGCCCACTACCGGTTCACCTTCATCAACGAGGGCGATCAGGGTGGCCCACACCGGCACTCCCCGCACGAAGTTCTTGGTCCCGTCGATGGGGTCGATAATCCAGCGCCGGGAGCCGTGCCCGGAACTGCCGAACTCCTCGCCGAGTACGGCGTCACGCGGCCGGGACCTGGACAGCTGGCCGCGGATTGACTCCTCTGCGGCTTTGTCTGCGTCCGTGACCGGGGTCAGATCGGGCTTGGTTTCGATCTGAAGGTCAAGGGCCTTAAACCGGCTCATGGTTTGGTCATCCACGGAATCCGCCAGGACATGGGCAAGGCGCAGATCATCGTTGTAGTTCGAAGCGGGTTGGCTCATGGTTCCAAACTACCGTCAAAGGACCACGGGGGCGGGGATGTCAGCATGCCGGAACCCGGAGAGGGTCAGCCGACGGTGCCGAGTTCCTTTGTTTCCTGTGCTTCCGCACGCGGATCAGTGCCCAGGAGCCGGCGTAGGGAGGCCAGCCGGGCGGGGCCGGACGGTCCGGCCCGCCCGGCCTCGACCCAGGCGTCCACGCCGCAGTTGACGGCACCAGCATCGTGCTTGCAGCCCCGTTCGCAGTTTTCAGTGCCGGGCTCAAGGTCGGGGAAAGAATGCAGGATTCGGTCAGGATCCACGTGGGCCAGCCCGAAGGACCGGATGCCGGGGGTGTCGATGATCCAGCTGCCGGGCGGTGCGTCCGCCAGTTTCAGCGCAAGGGCGGACGACGACGTGTGCCGGCCCCGCCCCGTGACGGCGTTAACGCCGCCGGTTGCCCGTTCGGCACCGGTCAGCGCGTTCACCATGGTCGACTTGCCGACGCCCGAGTGTCCCAGCATGACGGTGACCTTGCCGTCCAGATGCGCCCGAATCTGCGAGACGGCGTCCAGGTCGAGGCGGGCCGACAGCCCGTCGTCCGAGCGGGCGTCGATGCCCGAAGCCGCCGAGTCGGCCGTCCGGCTGATGATGACCGGGAAATCCAGGTGCCGGTAGTTGTCCAGGAGATCCGAGGGGTCTTTGACGTCCGCCTTGGTGATGAGCAGGAGGGGTTCGATGCCGGCGTCGTAAGCGGCCACCAGTGCACGGTCAATGAATCCGGTGCGTGGCTCGGGGTTCGCCGCGGCAACAACCACCACGAGCTGGTCCGCGTTGGCCACGACTGCCCGCTCGACCGGGTCCGTGTCATCGGCGCTCCGGCGCAGCAGCGTCTTCCGGTCCTGGATCTTCACGAGCCGGGCGAGGGTGTCCGGGGCTCCCGACACATCGCCCACAAGGGACACGAAGTCGCCGGCAACAACGGGGGAGCGGCGGAGCTCTCTGGCGCGGGCGGCGATGACGGTCCGTTCGTTTCCGGAGTCCTCGCCGACGACGGCCGTATACCGGCCGCGGTCAACGGTGATGATGCGTCCGGTCACGGCATCGTCGTGGCTGGGCCGGTCCTTGGTGCGCGGACGCGACCCCTTCTTGTTCGGCCGGATACGTACGTCGGATTCGTCCCAGGAGTCAGTCTTCCGTGCCACCGCTGGTCCCCGTAGCGCCGGCGTCTGTGGTACTGCCCTGCGCCAGCATGTCCGCCCACAGCTGCGGGAAGTCTGGCATGGTCTTGGCGGTGGTGCCGATGTCCTGTACCTGAACGCCCCTGACTGCCAGGCCCAGGATCGCCCCGGCAGTGGCCATCCGGTGGTCCGCGTAGCTGTGAACCACGCCGCCGTGGAGCTTGGCCGGGCGGATGATCAGGCCGTCGTCGGTCTCTTCTGCATCCCCGCCGAGGCGGTTGATTTCAGTGACCAGGGCTGCGAGCCGGTCAGTTTCGTGGCCGCGAAGATGCGCGATGCCGCTGAGCCGGGACGGTCCGTTGGCAAGAGCGCAGAGCGCTGCCACTGTTGGTGCCAGTTCGCTGGTTTCAGCGAACTCCGCCCCCTGGATCCCCGGGCCGCCTGTGACGGTGAGGGTGCCGCCGTCGAGCGTTACGGTGGCGCCCATGTCCGCCAGGATAGTCCGCCAGAGGTCGCCCACCTGCGTAGTGTGTTCCGGCCAGTCCGGAATGCGCACCGTCCCGCCGGAGGCCAGGGCAGCCGCCAGGAAGGGGCCGGCGTTGGAGAGGTCCTGCTCAATCCGTTCATCGAAGGCCCGGATGGGTCCCGGGCTCACAATCCAGTGGTTTGGGGTGGAATCGTCCACGTCCACACCGACGCCGCGCAGGACCGCCACAGTCATGTTGATGTGATCCAGGCTGGGCACGGAGGGACCTGCGTGTTCGAGATGCAGCCCTTCGGTGAAGCGTGCGCCCACCAGCAGCAGTGCAGAGACAAACTGCGATGATGCGCTTGCGTCGATGACCAGGTGCCCGCCCTGGACTTCGCCCGAGCCCTCCACTCGGAAGGGCAGCGAGGAGGGTGTCCCGTCGTCCTCGCCGCGGACGGTGACGCCGAGCCCAGTGAGGGCCTCGATGATGGTTCCCATCGGGCGCTCCCGGGCGTGGGGATCGCCGTCGAACACTGCCACGCCGTTACGGAGCGCCGCCAGAGGCGGCACGAAACGCATGACGGTGCCGGCCAAGCCGCAGTCGATGGCGGTGTCCGTTGCTTCCGCGGCAGCCTGGATCGGCGCCACTTCCAGGTCGGGGCCGAACGCTCCGTCGCCGGGTACTTCCCGGACCTCGGCGCCGAGCTGGCGCAGTGCACTGATCATCAGGGCCGAATCCCGCGAGTGGAGCGGTGCCCTGAGGCGGGATGGCCCGTCAGCCAGCGCGGCGAGCACGAGGTACCTGTTGGTCAGCGACTTCGAACCCGGGACGCGTACTGTCGCGTCGACGGGCTGCTCAGCGAACGGGGCAGGCCAGTGCGCAGCAGACCCGGCCTGGTCGGCTGAGGCTTCCGTGATGGATCCGGTCATTCCTGCTTATGCCCCCACTGCATGGTCTACGGCCTTGCGTACTGCCTTGTCGGCCTTGTGCAGCTTCTTCCCGGTAGTCTTCCGCGCGTCGGTGGCCAGGTGTGTGGCGGTCTTCCGGGCGTCCGCAGCCAGGTGCTCGGCACGCCAGGCCAGGCTCGGCTTGCCAGCCGTGTCGACCGAGGCCAGGAGTACGCCGCCGGTCAGGGTGACATTCTTGAGCAGCTGGTTGCGGCGGGCTTCCCGGCCTTGCTTGCTGCTGATGTCCGCGCTGCGGTACTCCACGAAGGCATTCAGGGCTGAGATGAGAGCCAAAAGGCTGGCCGACAGCCTGGCGAACTTGCCGGTAGCGAAAAGGATACCGGCGCCTACCTGGGTTCCGCCGATGACCCGGGCCAGGACCTTCTCATTGGTCTGGAAGGGAAGGGCATCGGCGGCGCGGCGCAGGAGGGGCGACAACTGTTCCGCAGTGTCGTCACTATTCCTGAGCTTGTCCACGCCCGCGAGGACGAAACTTGAAGCCAGCATCGGCCGGGCGAGAAAACGGACAAAGGACATGAATTTCCTCCTGGATGGACGAGCCGCGGTGACTGCGGCGGAGTCGGTTCTAGTCTTGCACTTTTGCGGAATATTTGCCCGCCGCACGCCGTTGTGCATTGCAGGTCCGGAGCGCCCTGGGACAGCGGCCCAGGCCGCCGCCTGATTCAAGCATGGCGTGCCGCTTCGGGCAGCCCCCCGTCACGCCCCGCCAGGGCGGCGCCGGGAACCGGTGCAATGCCGGAACCAGGGGCAGTGCGGAAAACGGAGTGGAGATGGAGCTTTGACGTTGGTAAAAGACGCTATGTACGCACGGGGACCGGTGGATGTCGCGGCCCTGGGGCAGTTTGAAGTGACGCCGGAGATGTCAACGCACGCGGGCTATGGTGCCGGATCCGGTCGCGCTGCAGGAAAGCCGGCGCCTGCCAACCCGTGGGCTGTTCCCGTCGTGACAGTAGACTTGAAAACAATGAGCACCGTGGATCCGGCCTTAGAGGCCTCGCAACAGGACGCCGGCGACGGCACCGAGGGCATCAGCACCTCGCAGGCAGGGGAGCCGGCGGAGGCAATTGATGTCGCCACCGAAAGCCCGGAAGCGCGCCGGGTTCGGTTCGAGCGCGACGCCATGCAGTATGTGGACCAGCTCTATTCAGCTGCCATGCGCATGGCACGCAACCCGTCGGACGCGGAGGATCTTGTGCAGGAGGCCTACACCAAGGCATTCTCGGCGTTCCACCAGTACAAGCCCGGGACCAACCTCAAGGCCTGGCTGTACCGCATCCTCACGAACACTTACATCAACCTCTACCGGAAGCGGCAGCGCGAGCCGCTGCAGTCAAACTCGGACACCATAGAGGACTGGCAGCTCGCACGGGCCGAATCGCACACGTCGAGCGGACTCCGTTCGGCCGAGGCGGAGGCGCTGGACCACCTGCCGGATTCCGACGTCAAGCGGGCGCTGCAGGAGATACCGGAGGAGTTCCGGCTGGCTGTTTACTTCGCAGACGTCGAGGGCTTCGCGTACAAGGAAATTTCAGACATCATGAACACCCCCATCGGCACGGTCATGTCGCGGCTCCACCGCGGCCGGAAAATGCTGCGGGACATGCTGGCGGATTACGCCGCTGAGCGGGGATTTAAAGCTGCCGACCCCCAGACGGCAGCAGAAGGCAACAAACAGGAGAACAGGAAATGAGCGACTGCCAGGGATTGGGCGATTGCGACGACGCCCGGATGCAACGCATCTACGAGTATCTTGATGGTGCATTGACCCGCAGTGACATTAGCGAGATAAAGCAGCATCTGGACGAGTGCCCGGAATGCACGGAGCAGTACGACCTTGAGTGCGTTATCCGCAAGGTCGTTAAGCGCTCCTGCACAGAGTCGGCTCCCGAAAACCTGAAGAACGCGATCCTGGACAGAATCCACAACATCCGGCCGGTTGACGCCTGATTCGCCCGCCACAGCAAAGTGCCCCCGCGACCAAGTGGTCGCAGGGGCACTTTGCTTAAGCATCGGTTCAAGCCGTGGCTTAGGTGTTGGGGCGCTTCCCGTGGTTAGCGCCGCCGCGCTTACGGTCACGACGCTTACGTGCACGCTTGCTCATAGCTGGCCTCCTTAATATCGGTACTCGAAAGAGCTGCCCTCAAGTCTCCCACATCCGGGGACGCGCAGCGAAACCGGGGGAAGCGGGCGGGACCCCGGACACCCATCACTCAGGGGCGTCCATTCCCAGCCACTGGAACCAGCCCCGGTGCAGCACCAGCCACGCCATCAAACCGTAACCGGCCTGGCCGGGTGTGCCGCCGTTGGCCGCCAGGTCCTGGCGCCACTGCTCATGATTGAGCAGTGGCGAGAAGGTGTCCACGTAGAAGTGCTTGCGGCGCGTGGTGACGTCCGCGAAGGCGGTGTTCAGCTCGCCCAGCCGGCGGTTCTGGGCAGGATCAAGCGTTGGTGGAGGTCCTACCACAAACACCTCGAGCCTCTTTTGGGTGGCGGAGTCAAGGATGTTGGCCAGGTTCAGCCTGCTGCGGGCGGTCGAGAGGCCGAATTCGACGTCGCGGCCCGAGAGCCCGATGACCAGCCGGTTTTCGTGGTGGTCGCTGAAGCGGCGGCCGGCTTCCTCCTGCCAGCGGGCAGCAAGGCCCTCGGTGCCTTCCTGGGGACAGGGAAGTGAGAAGCTCTCAACTGCCATGCCGTCCTGCGGTGTGCGGGCCAGGACTCGTCCCAACCATCCCAGTGCCCGCGGATCCCCGAGACCGGCCAGCAGTTCATCTCCAACAGCTGCGATGCGCAGCTTCCTGTCTTCCACTACTACCTCTTCACTTATATTGACGACGTGTCCTGGCTGCCGGAGAGCCCCGCAGACGTTGTGCCACTGGGATCCTGCAGCCAGGAGTCCCTGGCTCTGTCCATTAACTCATGCCGATTAAACAGAACTGCCCGGCGGGAAGCGGTATTTCACCGTCCGGCCGGGCAGCTGTGCTGCTACTTGCGCGCGAATGCCTGCTTCAGGAGCGTATCCTGCTCGGCAGCGTGGCGCTTCATGGAGCCTGCCGCAGTGGAGGCCGAAGCCGGCCGTGACACGAGCCGGATCTTACGGTCCAGCGCCTGCGGGAGGTTCAAGCCCATGTACGGCCACGGGCCCTGGTTCGCAGGTTCGTCCTGCGCCCAGACCACTTCGGCGTTCGGGTACTTCGCCAGCTCGGCTGCGATCTCCTCGTCGGGCAGCGGGTAAAGCTGCTCGACGCGGATGATCGCCGTCGTCTTGTCGCCTGTCTTCTGCCGGGTGGACAGCAGGTCGTAGTAAAGGCGCCCGGAGACAAGCAGAACGCGTTCGACGGCGTCCGCCTGCAGCTGCTCGTGTTCACCGATGACGGGGCGGAATCCGCCCGTGGTGAAGTCCTCCACCGCGGACGCGGCAGCCTTGAGGCGCAGCAGCTGCTTGGGTGTGAAGATGATGAGCGGCTTCCGCGGCCGGCTGTAGGCCTGGCGGCGCAGCAGGTGGAAGTGCGAAGCGGCCGTCGTGGGGTTGGCGACGATCATGTTTTCCTCGGCGCACATCTGCAGGAAACGCTCAATCCGTGCGGACGAGTGGTCCGGGCCCTGTCCTTCGTAGCCGTGCGGCAGCATCAGCACCAGTGACGAGCGCTGGCCCCACTTCTGCTCGGCGGAGGAAATGAACTCATCGATGATGGTCTGTGCGCCGTTGACGAAGTCGCCGAACTGGGCTTCCCAGAGCACAAGGGCATCGGGACGCTCCACGGAGTAGCCGTACTCGAAGCCCATGGCCGCGTATTCGGACAGCAGGGAGTCGTAGATCCACAGCTTCGCCTGGCTGTCGGAGAGGTTGCCCAGAGGCAGCCACTCGTTGCCGTTGGCACGGTCGTGGAACACGGCGTGGCGCTGCACAAAAGTACCGCGGCGCGAGTCCTGGCCGGCGAGGCGCACGGGTACGCCTTCCAAGATGAGCGAGCCGAACGCCGCGATTTCGCCGAAGCCCCAGTCAATGCTGCCCTCGCGGGACATCTGCTCACGCTTCTCGAGCAGTTGCTTGAGCTTGGCGTGCACGGTGAAGCCATCCGGGATCTCCAGGTGGGCTTTGCCGATGCGGGCCAGCGTGTCCGCGGAGATCGCCGTGGAGACGGGGGCGTTAATGCCAGAGTCCGACTGCTGGGCCTGCGGCCTCTCGAGGTCCGATACTGCCGAGGAGTCAGCGGTAATGATCGGAATCGGCGAGGTCTGCGCCGCGTGCGTCTCGGCGAAGACACGCTCCAGGCGTTCCTGGTAGTCGCGCAGCAGCTGCTCTGCTTCTTCCTCAGTGATGTCACCACGGCCGATCAGGGACTCGGTGTAAAGCTTGCGGACCGAACGCTTCGCTTCGATGAGGTTGTACATGAGCGGCTGGGTCATCGAGGGATCGTCGCCCTCGTTGTGGCCCCGGCGCCGGTAGCAGACCATGTCAATGACGACGTCCTTGTGGAACTTTTGGCGGAACTCGTAGGCCAGCTGGCCAACGCGGACCACGGCCTCGGGATCGTCGCCGTTCACATGGAACACAGGCGCCTGAATCATCTTCGCGACGTCAGTCGAGTAGGTGCTGGACCGTGACGAGGACGGTGCCGTGGTGAAGCCCACCTGGTTGTTGACCACGACGTGGATGGTGCCGCCGGTACGGTAACCGCGAAGCTGGGAAAGGTTGAGGGTCTCCGCCACGACGCCCTGCCCGGCAAAGGCTGCGTCGCCGTGCACCATGATCGGCAGCACGGGGAAGGCCTCACCCTGGTCCAGGCGGTCCTGCTTGGCGCGGACGATGCCTTCAAGCACGGGGTCCACAGCCTCGAGGTGCGAGGGGTTGGCGGCGAGGTAGACCTTGGTCTCGTTGCCGTTGTCCGAGGTGAACGTGCCCTCGGTGCCCAGGTGGTACTTGACGTCACCGGAGCCCTGCACGGAGCGGGGGTCCTGGGTGCCTTCGAACTCGCGGAAGACCTGGGCGTAGGTCTTGCCGGCGATGTTCGTCAGCACGTTGAGGCGGCCGCGGTGGGCCATGCCGATGGCGACCTCGTCCAGGCCGTCGTCGGCTGCGTCGGAGATGATGGAGTCCAGCAGCGGAATCAGGGATTCCCCGCCTTCCAGGGAGAAGCGCTTCTGGCCGACGAACTTGGTCTGCAGGAAGGTCTCGAAGGCCTCGGCCGCGTTGAGCTTGGAGACGATGCGCAGCTGCTCGTCGCGGCTCGGCTTGGAGTACGGGTGCTCCAGCTGGTCCTGGAACCACTTGCGCTCAGCCGGCTCCTGGATGTGCATGTACTCGATGCCGGTGGTGCGGCAGTAGGCGTCGCGGAGTACACCGAGAATGTCGCGGAATTTCAGCTGCGGCTTGCCGCCGAATCCGCCCGTGGGCCATTCACGGTCCAGGTCCCACAGCGTCAGGCCGTAGGTCAGGACGTCAAGGTCCGGGTGCTTGCGCTGCACGTACTCCAGCGGATCAGTGTCCGCCATGAGGTGGCCGCGGACGCGGTAGGAGTGGATCAGCTGCTGGATCCGTGCGACCTTGTTGATCTGGTCGGACGGATCTATCTGGAGGTCAGCGCTCCAGCGCACCGGCTCGTACGGAATGCGCAGGGACTCGAAGATCTCGTCGTAGAAGTTCTGCGCGCCGAGCAGGAGGGAGTGCACCAGCTTGAGGAACTCGCCGCTGCCTGCACCCTGGATGACGCGGTGGTCGTAGGTGGAGGTAAGGGTGAGGACCTTGCTGATGGCGTTATGGGCGATGATCTTCTCGCTGGCACCCTGGAACTCCGCCGGGTAGTCCAAAGCACCGACGCCGATGATGGCGGCCTGGCCCTTGGACAGGCGGGGAACGGAGTGGACCGTGCCGATGCCGCCGGGGTTGGTCAGGGACACAGTGGTGCCCTGGTGGTCCTCGGCTGTCAGCTTGCCGTTGCGGGCGCGCTTGATCAGGTCCTCGTACGTGTGCCAGAACTCCGAGAAGTTGAGCGTCTCGGCCTTCTTGATGTTCGGCACCATGAGCAGGCGGGTGCCGTCAGGCTTCGGCATATCGATGGCGATGCCGAAGTTCACGTGGGCGGGCTGGACGGCGACCGGCTTGCCGTCCACCTCGTCGTAGTAGACGTTCATCGACGGGAACTGGGAAAGCGCCCGGATGACCGCGTAACCGATGAGGTGGGTGAAGGAGACCTTGCCGCCGCGTGCACGGGCCAGGTTGGAGTTGATGACGACGCGGTTGTCGATCAGCAGCTTGGCCGGAATGGCACGGACGGAAGTAGCCGTGGGGACCTCGAGGCTGGTCACCATGTTGGTCGCGATGGCTTTGGCCGGACCGCGGAGGACGGAAACGACATCCTCCTCGGGCGCTGTGGGCGCCTTGACATTCTTGGGGAGCTGCGCGGGGATGGGCTGGGCGCCGGTGCCCGCCTCAGTCTTTTTGGCTCCGTCGCGGGCCACGGTTGCAGGTGCCTTCTTCGCGGGTTCGGCCGGGGCAGCGGGAGCAGCTACGGCAGGCGACGGTGCCTGCGGGGCTGCCGGTGCCTGGGCCGCCGAAGCGGGGGCTTTGGCAGGAGCCGGGGGAGCTACGAGGGGCATCTCCCGCGTAGGGGGGTGAGCCTGCGTGTTTGCAGTGCTCGGGGCACCGTTGGAAGATGGGCCGTTGCCGCTGTCAAAAGACTCGAACAGTGGCCACCATTTAGCATCAACCGTATTCTTGTCCTGCTGGTAACGCTCGTACAGTTCGT
This sequence comes from Arthrobacter sp. D1-17, assembly GCF_054130535.1. Taxonomy (NCBI): domain Bacteria; kingdom Bacillati; phylum Actinomycetota; class Actinomycetes; order Micrococcales; family Micrococcaceae; genus Arthrobacter; species Arthrobacter sp. D1-17. Next base: position 1,518,257 of record NZ_CP096382.1, read on the forward strand.
CAACGAGCCACTCGTTTCCGCCAAATTCCTCTGGTAGACGGTGGCTAGGCTGCTCTGGCACTTGAAATACGCCTCTTCCATGAGTTTGATTTCCCTCTGGTCGCCAAGGTGCCACGGCACAACAATCGAACCAGTTTCTGTGTCCTATGAACCCAGACCTTTGCCAGTCTAGTGACGTTCACGGGTTAACTGCCAATAAGGGTGATCCAAATCATGTAGCTGCCGTACTGTGGCGAAAATCCCATAGACATCTGGTTCGAAGAGCGCAGAACCGGACCCTCCGTGTGCTTCGGAACCGGCGGACTCACGCCGTCGCCCGGATGCCTCGCACACCGTCGGGCCGAGTGAAAGTTGCCGACCAGAGCTGCGGGCGGAACCGCCGGGGCCCCTGCACCTGTTCAAGCTCACCGGGCTTTGTGCCCCGGCCTTGACGCGGGAGGCAGAGGTACTCCTGTAAACTGCAATTCTTATGGACAGTAAATCTAGGTGCCGGCCTGGGGGCTGTCAGCGGGGCAGAATCAGCACCGCGGCACAGCCTGACCACAGCGCCGGCAAACCCCGTGCACGATCCCAACGTCTGTCGCTTCCCTTCACGCAGGCCTCAAGCGAGGTAGCGCAAGCCGCTGCCGACCAGCCTCCGCCGGGCTCTTCAGGAGCAAACAGAGACCACCTCGCCAGCCGCTTCTTCCTGCGGTTCAGGGCAGGTTGCTGAATGGAGTGGCTTCTTGTCGGAGCAGGTTTCCTGCTCATTCTCGGCACCGGTTTCTTCGTAGCTGTCGAGTTTTCACTGATTGCCCTTGACCAACCAACAGTGCAACGCGCGGTGGACGACGGCGACACAGCCGCGGTCCCGCTGCTCAAATGCCTGAAGTCGTTGTCCACGCAGTTGTCCAGCTGTCAGCTGGGCATCACAATGACAACCCTGCTGACCGGCTACGTGATGGAGCCATCGGTCGGCGCGCTGATCCATGCGCCGCTGGCTGCCGTCGGGCTTCCCGAGGCCGTTGCGAAGTCTGTTTCGCTCATTCTCGCCATGGTGCTGGCAACGCTGCTGTCGATGCTGCTCGGCGAACTGGTTCCGAAAAACATGGCGATTGCCCTGTCCTTCCGCATTGGCCGGGCGCTGGCGCGTCCGCAGCTCATGTTTACGGCGATCTTCAAGCCCGCCATCATCCTTCTCAATGGCTTCTCGAACAGGGTGCTCAACGTCTTCGGCCTCGAAGCTAAAGAGGAGATATCCGGAGCACGGACCCCGGCGGAGCTCGCTTCCCTCGTGCGGCGGTCGGCCGCCATGGGCACCCTGGATCCGGGCACGGCAAACTTCATCTCGCGGACGTTGAACTTCTCGGGGAGGACTGCTGCCGATGTGATGACTCCGCGCATCCGGGTCGAGACCATCGACGCCGACCAGCCCGTTTCGGACATTCTCGACGCCGCCCGGCGCACCGGCTATTCGCGTTTTCCGGTGATCGGTGATTCTGCCGATGACATCCGAGGGCTCGTCCATGTCAAGAAGGCGATTGCCGTGCCAGGGGAGCGGCGGCCTAACCTTGAGGCCGGGGCGATCATGACCGATGTTCTCCGCGTCCCGGAAACCATCCACCTCGACGCGTTGCTGGCCGAGCTTAGGGAAGGCAACCTGCAGCTGGCAGTGGTGCTTGACGAGTACGGCGGAACTGCCGGCATCGCCACCCTGGAGGACCTTGTCGAGGAGATCGTCGGAGAAGTGGCCGACGAGCACGACAGGGTTCGCCCGGGACTCCTGCAAAGCGCCTCCGGCGACTGGTATTTCCCTGGCCTCCTCCGGCCCGATGAACTCTCTGAACAGATACCCGGCCTCACCGTTCCCGATGAGGCGGCCTACGAAACGGTGGGCGGCTACGTCATGAGTGAGCTTGGGCGCATCCCCGCGGTGGGAGACACCGTGGATGTCGGGGGCGGAACGCTGACCGTGACCCGGATGGACGGGCGCCGGGTAGACAGGATCTGCTACAAGCCGGACCGCGGGGAGGCGGTTTATGGCTCCATTCCCACTGGGGCCGGAAATGCCAAGACCGGAAGTGCCAAGACGGGAAGCAATAAGCCCGGAAACGGAAAGCCGGGAAACGGAAAGCCGGGAAACGGAAAGCCGGGAAACGGAAAGCCGGTAAACGGCGCCAAGCCGAGGGCGAAGCAGAGGAACGGCGGCCCGGAAAATCTGGAAGCCGGATCGGTGGGGCCGGAAGATGCCGGCTCCCGGAAGGCGGTGCGGCATGAGTGACTGGGCCGGAATTGTGTGGCTGGTGCTGCTGCTGATGGGCAACGCCTTTTTCGTGGCGGCTGAGTTCGCCGTGATGTCGGCGCGCCGCAGCCAGATTGAACCCTTGGCTGAGGCTGGCTCCGGACGTGCCCAGACCACGCTGCGGGCCATGGAGAACGTCTCGCTGATGCTGGCATGTGCCCAGTTGGGCATCACCGTCTGCTCACTGCTGATCCTGCTGGTTGCCGAACCGGCAATCCATCACCTGCTTGCTGTTCCGCTGGAAGCACTCGGCGTGCCCAAGGAGGTTGCCGACGTTGGCGCTTTCGGTATTGCGCTCATGGCCGTGACGTTCTTGCATGTGACGTTTGGAGAGATGGTCCCTAAAAACATCTCGGTGTCGGTCGCTGACAAGGCGGCCCTGGTTCTGGCGCCGCCGCTCATGTTCGTGGCGCGCATCGTGAACCCGGTGATTGTCACGCTGAACTGGTCTGCCAACCACATCCTCAAGCTGATGCGGATTGAGCCGAAGGACGAAGTGAATTCGTCCTTCACCCTCGAGGAAGTGCAGTCCATCGTGCAGGAGTCAACCCGACACGGGCTCGTAGACGACGACGCCGGCCTTATCACCGGCGCGCTCGAGTTCTCTGAGTACACCGCCGCGGACGTCATGGTTCCGCTGGAGCGCCTGGTCATGCTGAAAACCTCGGCGACACCGCTGGAGTTTGAAAAGGCGGTGAGCCGTACGGGTTTCTCCCGGTTTCCGATGGTAGACGACGACGGCATGCTGGCCGGCTACCTGCATATCAAGGATGTGCTGTCGATTCCAGAGTCCGGCTACGGGCATCCCATTGCCGAAAGCCGGATCCGGTCGCTGGCGAATCTCCCGCGGAATGCTGAAATAGAGAACGCCATGTCCGTCATGCAGCGCACGGGCTCGCACCTGGCTCGAGTCATTGGACCGGACGGCCAAACTGACGGGGTGCTGTTCCTGGAAGATGTCATCGAGCAGCTCGTGGGTGAGATCCGGGACGCAACCCAAGCCAAGGGCATCCGCCGGCTGGGCGCCGGCAACGGGGAGTAACTGGCGGCAGGTAGCCTACTTCCCGGTGCCGGCTTGCCGGGCCGCACAGGCAGGGCACAGTCCGTAAATCTCGACAGTGTGCGCCACCTCAGTGAAACCGTGCTCCTGGGCCGTCCGCGCCGCCCACGTTTCCACGGCGGGGGCTTCGACTTCCACCGCCTTGCCGCAGCTGCGGCAGAGGAGATGATGGTGATGGCCGGTGACGGCGCAGCGGCGGTAGACGGCTTCCCCGTCGCCGTTGCGCAGCACATCCACAAGGCCTTCATCGGCGAGGGACTGCAGAATACGGTAGGCCGTGGCCAGGGAAACGGAGACACCCTGGTTCTGCAGGATCCGGTACAGTTCCTGCGTGCTGACGAAGTCATGAAGCTCATCCAGCGCGGCACTTACCGCAAGCCGCTGCTTCGTGACCCGTTGCTCTTTGCCGCCGGCCGCAACCAGCGGGGTCAGCGGCCTGCCGTCAGCGCTGGCGCCGTGTGGCATGAATGGACTCGCTTCGCTCATGGATACTTGCAGTGTTCAAGATTACCAGCCGGCCGTCTGTGAAAACTGCCGTGGACACTGATTGGCGCCTTGCCTAGGCTGGCCGGATGAAGCTGACTAAGTACACGCACGCCTGCATCCGCCTCGACAAGAACGGCGGCGAAAAGCACGGCGGCGCCCTTGTGATTGATCCTGGAACGTTCTCGGAGTCGGCCGAGGCTTTGGACGGTGCACGGGCGGTCCTGGTGACGCACGAACACCACGACCACGTCGATGTGGCGGCTGTGAAGTCCGCTCTTATTCAGAACCGTGAACTGGAGCTGTTCGCGCCGCTGGGAGTGGCCGACACAATGCGCAGGGAAGCAGCCGATGCCTTGTCGCGCATCCACACCGTGGAGCCCGGAACGTCGTTCGAGGCTGCCGGGTTCGATGTGAGAAGCTTCGGCGGGCAACACGCCCTGATCCACCCGCACATCCCCTTGGTTGCCAACATCGGCTATCTCGTGGACGGCAACGTGTACCACCCCGGGGACTCGTTCATCATTCCGGACGGCATCAGCGTCCAAACCCTGCTGGTGCCCGTGCACGCACCATGGAACAAGGTCAGCGAAGTGGTGGATTTCGTCATTGGAGTCCGCGCGCCCCGGGCGTTCCCCATCCATGACGCGCTGCTCAACAGCGCCGGCCTTGAGCTGGTGGAAGGCCATGTCAGGCGCCTCGGCGCAAAGTACGGTACGGCGTACGAGCACCTGGCAGCGCGGGAGTCCGTAGACCTCTGAGCTACGGTTCCCACGCGCCCGAATTGAAAAACACTCTGATGGTGTCCTCGTGGCGGCGGGGATCCAGCCCCTGCGCTGCCAGCCACGGCTCACTGTAATAGCTGCCCGCGTACCGGTCGCCGCCGTCGCACATCAGCGAAACCACGCTTCCCCGCTGGCCTTGGGCAATCATCTCCGCGATCAACTGCCAGACGCCCCACAGGTTGGTGCCGGTGGAAGGTCCTGCATGGAGTCCCGCCAAAGTGTACAGGTGCCGCATGGCGGCAACTGACGCCGCGTCCGGCACCTGGACCATGCGGTCGATCACTGACGGTACGAAACTAGGCTCCATGCGGGGCCGTCCGATGCCCTCGATCCGGGAAGGGCGGCCGGTGTTGAAGCCGGCTGCGCCGCTCTGCCAGCCCGGATAGAAGGCCGAGTTTTCGGGGTCCACGACGGTCAGTTGGGTTTTATGGCGGCGGTACCGGAGGTACCGGCCGATCGTGGCGCTGGTCCCGCCCGTGCCCGCTCCAACCACGATCCACCGGGGGATCGGGTGATCCTCCTGGGCGAGCTGGCCGAAGATGGATTCGGCGATGTTGTTGTTGCCCCGCCAGTCAGTTGCCCGCTCTGCATAGGTGAACTGGTCCATGTAGTGGCCGTTGCTGGTGGTGGCCACCTCCGCTGCTGCCGCATAGACCTCGGATGCGTGGTCCACCAGGAGGCAGGCGCCGCCGAACTGTTCTATTAGGGCGATCTTTTCCGGGCTCGTGGTGCGGGTCATGACCGCGATGAAGGGCAGGCCCAGCAGCTGCGCAAAGTAGGCTTCAGAAATTGCAGTACTGCCGCTGGAGGCCTCCACAATCGTGGTGCCTTCCCTGATCCAGCCGTTGACCAGTCCAAACAGGAAGAGCGACCGGGCCAGCCGGTGCTTCAGGCTCCCGGAGCGGTGGGTGGACTCGTCCTTGAGGTACAGCTGGACGCCCCAGTGCTCGGGCAGCGGTACAGAATACAGGTGGGTGTCCGCCGATCTGTTGTTCTCCGCGTCGATTTTGCGGATGGCTTCATCAGCCCACGTCCGGTCACGGTTTCCTGCTCCATTCACCGCCCTAGCCTACCCGCAGAGGCATCCGGCCGATCGATAGAGTTGGTCTGAAGGCCGGCGCCAGGAGCCGGTCCCAGCCCAGCCGAAGGAGACCGAGTGGATCCGCTCATGGACGTGCCCACCCTCAACGCCCGGATGGAGTCCGGCCAGCGAACTGTGCTGCTGGACGTGCGCTGGTCGTTGGGCGACCCCGAGGGCCGCGCGCACTACCTTGAGGCGCATGTCCCGGGCGCAGTGTACGTTGACTTGCCGACGGAGCTGGCGGCTCCGGGGGAGCCGGGCCGTGGCCGGCACCCTTTGCCGGCCCTGCCCGCGTTCCAGGCTGCCGCCCGCCGCTGGGGGATCTGTGTCGGTGACACCGTGGTTGCCTATGACGACGCCGGCAGTACTTCTGCCGCCCGCGTCTGGTGGATGCTCCGGAACGCCGGCTTCCGCAATGTCTGCCTGCTCGACGGCGGCCTGGCCGCCTGGCGTCGGGCGGGGCTGCCGCTGCGCTCCGGCGCGGAGGAAGCGGCCCCTGGAGATGTTGTTTTCACCGACAACGGCATGGGCACCATCACTGCGGCGGAAGCGGGCGAATGGGCAGAACACGGCGTACTGCTCGATGCGCGTGCCGGAGAACGTTACCGGGGCGAGATAGAACCGGTGGACCCCCGCGCGGGCCACATCCCCGGTGCCGTCAGCGCCCCCACCACCGAAAATCTCGACCGCGATGGGCGTTTTTTGCCCGTGCAGGAGCTGCGGCGCCGTTTCGCACGTTTGGGCGCGGATGCCGAAACCCCGACGGCGGTCTACTGCGGTTCGGGTGTCACAGCCGCCCACCAGATCGCGGCACTTGAAATAGCGGGAATCCCGGCATCCCTTTTTCCAGGGTCCTTCTCAGAATGGTCCAATGACCCGTCATGGCCCGTCGCGACAGGCCCTGCGCCGGATGGAGCACCTGCACCCTAACCCCTGGGCTGCAGAACCCTGCACTGTAGGGCCCTGCACTGTAGAGCCCTGCATTGTAGGGCCCTGCATTGTAGGGAACCGAACCGTCCGGATCCACGGCGGCGGTGTCGAGGTGGCACAGTTCTGTCTGCGGCAGGTAGCGTCGGAGTATGACTCCTGGACGCCCCGTGCCGCCGCCCCTTGCCCTCCGCATTCCGCCAGCTGACGACAGTGCGCCAGCCCAAGACACAGCGCAGCACCTGGCACCCGGGCAGGCCGGGGAAGGACTGCTCGCCGCCGCCCGCGGCGCCGTCTCGAGCGCCAGCGGTCTGGTGCCGTTGACCATTGCGCGTCGCGCGCCGAAGGCGGATGACGTGGAAATTTCCGTCGAGTTCTGCGGCCTGTGCCATTCGGACGTGCATGCCACGCGCGGGGAATGGGGCATGCAGAACTACCCGCTGGTCCCCGGTCACGAAATCGTTGGCCGGGTCAGCCGTGTCGGTGCTCATGTAGATGACTTCGCCCCGGGCGACCTCGTGGGAGTCGGCTGCATCGTCGACTCCTGCCGGGAATGTGGGAGCTGTCTGGAGGGATTGGAGCAGTACTGCGAGCAGGGCATGACGGGCACCTACGGCGCCAAGGACCGCAGGAACGCAGATGCCGTCACCCAGGGCGGCTACGCGTCCTCTGTTGTGGTGGACCGCCGCTACGTCCTGCACGTGCCGGAAACCCTCGACCCGGCTGCGGTGGCACCGCTGCTGTGCGCCGGCATCACCACCTTTTCCCCGCTCCGCCATTTCGGCGTCGAAGAAGGGGACGTGGTGGGTGTCGTAGGACTCGGCGGCCTAGGCCACATGGCCGTCAAGCTGGCCAAGGCGATGGGCGCCACGGTCAAGGTCTTCACCACCTCCGAATCGAAGGTCTCAGCTGCGCTGGAACTGGGGGCTGACGCCGTCGTCCTCTCCCGGGATGGGGAGGCGATGGCCGCTGAGAACCGCAGCATCGACGTGATCATCGATACGGTGGCTGCCCCGCATGACCTCAATCCGTACTTCAAAACTCTGCGCCGCGACGGGGCACTCTTCCAGCTGGGCCTGCCCTCCGAGGCAATGCCGCCCGTCAACCCCGGGGCGCTGATTAGGCGGCGGATTTCCTACGCCGGTTCCCTGATCGGCGGAATCGCTGAAACCCAGGAAATGCTGGAATTTTGTGCCGAGCATGGCGTCGTTTCGGACATCGAACTGGTCGGAGCCGGGCAGCTCAACGAGGCCTATGACCGGATGGTCGCAGGTGATGTGAAGTACCGTTTTGTCTTGGATACCACCACACTGCAGGCACCGTCGGAAAGGGCTGACGCATGAGCACGCTGTTCACCAAGATTCTCAATGGAGAGATACCCGGCCGGTTTGTCTGGCGGGAGCCTGATGTGTCGGCGTTCCTGACCATGGGGCCGTTGGCCGACGGGCACACGCTCGTCGTTCCTACCGAGGAGGTGGACCGCTGGACTGATGCTTCGCCCGAGACGCTGGCCAAGGTGATGGAGGTGGCCCGCCGTATCGGCGCGGTCCAGGTGGAGACGTTCGGATCTGCGCGGGCCGGCCTTATCGTGGCCGGCTACGAGATCAACCACATGCACGTTCACGTGTGGCCCTCCAACAGCATGGCGGAGTTCGACTTTTCCACGGCTGACCACAACCCGGATCCGGCCAGGCTCGATGCGAACGCGGAAAAGCTCCGCGCCGGGCTCCGCGACGCCGGTTACGGGGAGTTCGTGCCGGAGAGCTGAAACCGGAAAGTTGAAGCTGAGCGGGTAGTCAAGGGCCTGGAGTACGCTGCGGCCCTTGGACTACCCTGCCAGGGCTTTGTTCAGGGCAGTCCGGATCCGCTTCTCGGAAACGCTGTACGCGGTTCCGAGTTCGACGGCGAACAGGCTCACCCTGAACTCTTCTATCATCCAGCGCACCTGGGTGAGTTCAGCACCGGCCCGGCGTCCCGGCAGGAGAGCGGACACGGCGTCGTCATACTCATCCTCCAGCCGCTGCACTGCCGCCATGCTGAGCGCGTCCCGCTGCACGTTGCCCGGCAGTTTCTCGAGGCGCTTTTCGATGGCCGCGAGGTACCGCGGCAGCTGGCTCAGCTGGGCGTAGCCCGTCTTGGCGACAAAGCCCGGGTACACCAGCTGCTCCAGCTGGCTCCTGATGTCGTTTAGCGCGCTGATGAGCGCAAGGCTCGTAGTGCCCTGCAGCTGTTTCTCGATCCGCCGCGTGCTGGCCAGAATGCGCTCCACCACTGCCGTCACGCTGAAGACGGTATCGATCAGATCCGCGCGTACCTGCTCATAAAGGGCGTCGAAGGATGCCTGGTCCCACGGCAGTTCCGCCGGAGTGAGCTTGTCGATCGCGGCAAGGGCGCAGTCAGCTATCAAGGCGGAGACTGATCCGTGCGGGTTCTGGCTGAACGTCAGTTTCTCGGTGTTGTTGAGGTGTTCCAGGACGTAGCGGTCCGGGGACGGCACCCTGAGGGCCAGCAGGCGGATGACGCCGCCGCGCATGGCTTCCTGCTGTTCCGACGCCGTCTGGAAAACCCGCAGCGCAACTGACTTTCCTTCGTCCACGAGTCCCGGGTAGCCGGTAACAGTGTGGCCCCTGACCGTAACGCTGACTTCACGCTGGACGGTGCCAAAAGACCACTCGGTCAGGCCCGACCGTTCGGTGAATCCGTGGGATGCGGGGCGTCCCTCCTCAGGAGTCGCCGTGGCGGCGGAGCCTGCACCCTTTTTGGCAGCGCGGGGCCCCGCAGTGGCCGGCGTCGCGCCCAGCGATTCCGCGATTGCCCTTCGGGTGGCAGGAGCAAGCCTTTCCTGAAGCGCCTCGAGGTCCTTGCCCTCATCCAGAACTTTGCCCCTGCCGTCCACCACTTTGAAGCTCATGCGCAGGTGCTGCGGGACAGCTTCCCAGTTCCAGGAGCCCGGTGGAATAATGTGGCCGCGCAGACGCCGCAGCACGAGTTCCAAGGAGGACTCAAGCTCATCCTCGGCCGGGTCGAAGTCGGACTCCAGCGCTGCCACGGCCTGCCGGGCGACGTCGGGTGCGGGCACGAAGTTTTTCCGGATCTGTTTGGGCAGCGACTTGATCAGCGCGGTGACAAGTTCCACCCGCTGGCCCGGAATCAGCCAGCGGAAAGGGGTGTCCTCAAGCTGGTTCAGGAACAGGACCGGCACTTCGGCGGTAACGCCGTCGGAGGGGTTGGGCGGCGAGCCGGGCGCCACCGGATGGAATTCGTAGGTCAGCGGCAGCTCGAAACCCTTGTGCAGCCACGTCTTGGGATACGCGGACTCGTCGAGCGAGTCCGCGTCTTCGCTCAGGAGCAGTGACTGGTCAAAGTCCAGCAGGGCCGGCTCCTGCTGCCGGGCTTCCTTCCACCATTTGTCGAAGTGCCGCTCGGAGACGACGTCCTTACCCACGCGGGCGTCATAAAACTCAAAAAGGGTCTCATCGTCCACCAGCAGGCCGCGGCGGCGCACCCTCGCTTCGAGCTCCTCAACTTCCTCCAGCAGCGCACGGTTGCGGTGGAAGAACTTGTGGTGCGTCTTCCATTCGCCCTCTACCAGCGCATGCCGGATGAACATTTCGCGGGCGAGGACCGGATCGACCTTGCCATAGTTGATCCGGCGCTGGGCGATGACCGGGACGCCGTAGAGGGTGACCTTTTCGTAGGCCATGACCGCGCCCATCTTGCTGGACCAGTGGGGTTCACTGTAGCTGCGCTTGATCAGGTGCGGCGCCACCTGTTCGGCCCAGGCCGGCTCGAACCTGGCAGCCACGCGCGCCCAAAGCCGGCTGGTCTCCACGAGTTCGGCGGCCATGACGAACGTCGGGGCCTTCTTGAACAGGGCCGACCCGGGGAAGATGGCGAAGCGGGTCCCGCGGGCTCCGGCGTATTCCCGCTTCCGCTCGTCCAGGATGCCGATGTGGCTCAGCAGCCCGGAGAGCAGGCTGATGTGCACGCCTTCATGGTTTCCCACGGGGTCTGCCTGCCGCTTGTTGTCCAGACTGATGCCCAGCGGGCGGGCCAGCTGCCGGAGCTGCGCGAACAGGTCCTGCCACTCGCGGACGCGCAGGTAGTTGATGAATTCGTTCCGGCACAGGCGGCGGAACTGCGTGGAGGAGAGCTCCTGCTGCTTCTCGTGGATGTAGTTCCAGAGGTTCAGGTAGCCGGTGAAGTCGGAGTTCTCGTCCCGGAAGCGGGCGTGCTTCTCCGCGGCCAGCTGCTGTTTATCGGTTGGGCGTTCGCGCGGGTCCTGGATGGTTAGCGCCGCTGCCAGGATCATGACCTCACGGACACAGCCGCGCCTGCCGGCTTCCACGATCATGCGCCCAAGCCGCGGATCCACGGGCAGCTGGGCAAGCTTCTGTCCGACGGCAGTGAGCCCGCCGCCGTTGCGGCCCTCACCCTTGCCGGCGGTATTGGCGGCCTGCGGAGTGCTCAAGGCGCCCAGCTCCCTGAGGAGGGCCACGCCGTCGTTGATCGCCCGTGAATCCGGCGGCTCCACGAACGGAAAGGTCTCAATGTCCTTGGGGCCGCGGGCCACGCCCATGGCCGTCATCTGCAGGATGACCGCGGCAAGGTTGGTGCGCAGGATTTCCGGATCCGTGTACAGCGGCCTGGACTCGAAGTCTTCTTCTGAGTAGAGGCGGATGGCGATGCCGTCGGAAACACGGCCGCAGCGGCCCGAACGCTGGTTGGCTGAGGCCTGGGACACCCGCTCGATCGGAAGCCGCTGGACTTTCGTGCGGTGTGAGTAGCGCGAGATACGCGCGGTTCCGGTGTCGATGACGTACTTGATGCCCGGCACGGTCAGGGAGGTCTCGGCCACGTTGGTGGCCAGCACAATCCGCCGTTTGCCGCCCGGGTTGAAGACGCGGTGCTGTTCCTGCAGGCTCAGCCGGGCAAAGAGCGGCAGGACCTCGGTGCCGGCCAGCCGCCGGTTGGACTGGATCCGGGCGTTCAAGGCCTCGGCGGCGTCGCGGATTTCCCGCTCGCCGGAGAAGAAGATGAGGATGTCGCCCGGGGCCTCCTGGGCGAGTTCGTCGACGGCGTCGCACACCGCGTCCAGCGGATCCCGGTCTTCCTCGAGTTCGTCGTCCGAGGAGTTGTCTTCTTCATCACCGGCAGCCGCGCCGCCGGCTGGCTGGGACAGCGGCCGGTACCGGATTTCCACCGGGAAGGTGCGGCCGGACACCTCAACGATTGGAGACGGCCCGTCTTCCGCACCAAAGTGCTTCGCGAAGCGCTCGGGATCGATGGTGGCGGACGTGATGATCACCTTCAGGTCCGGCCGCTGCGGCAGGATGCGTTTGAGGTAGCCGAGGATGAAGTCGATGTTGAGGCTGCGTTCATGGGCCTCATCGATGATGATCGCGTTGTACCTACGGAGCAGCTTGTCGCGCTGGATTTCTGCCAGCAGGATGCCGTCCGTCATGAGCTTGACCTTGGTGGACTTGCTCACTTCGCCGGTGAAGCGGACCTGGAAGCCTACTTCCTGGCCGATCTCCACGCCCAGTTCGGAGGCGATGCGTTCGGCCACGGTCCTTGCGGCCAGGCGCCGCGGCTGCGTGTGGCCGATCAGGCCGTTCTCGCCGAGCCCCAGTTCCAGACACATCTTAGGGATCTGCGTGGTCTTTCCGGAACCGGTCTCACCGGCGATGATGGTCACCTGGTTGGCAGCGATGGCGGCCATCAGGTCCTCGCGGCGCTCGGATACCGGCAGCTCGGCGGGGTAGGAGATGTGAAAAGTCATGGCTGGATCCAGTCTACTGCTGCTTCTGGCTGCTGCCTGTGGCGGCAGGGCAGTCACGACTGCCGGTGGCAGTCGTTACCTGCCGGGGTAGATGGCCGCGAGACCCGAACGGGACGTCACGCCAAGCTTCGCGTAGATCCGGGTCAGGTGGTACTGGACGGTCTTGACCGACACGTACAGCTCAGCCGCCGCCTCCTTGTTGCTCAGGCCTGACGCAACAAGGGCCGCCACCGCCTTTTCCTGTTCCGTAAGGTCGTGCGACGCAGCGCCCAGTTCCAGATGGTCGGCAGCCGCGTGCCAGTTCCCGCGAAGGGCCTGGATCTGGGCTCCGGTCCAGTGGAGCAGCGGCCGCAACAGTTCGATGCCCGACTCCTCCTGCATCGCCAGGGCAGGCTGGACGGTCCGCAGCGCATCGTCCCAGGAGCCAAGGGCGAAGTCGGCCCTGGCCAGCCATGCCTGTGCCCAGAGAGAGATGCGCTGCGAACCGTGCGCGAACTCTGTAGGGACCGCCCCGGCCAATTCCGCCCTGGCCTCTTCCACCCGGTCCATGGCCAGATGCAGCCAGCCCTTGCCCATCTGGAGCCGATGGTGCTGGGCTCCGCGTTCGGTGAGGCGGCCGGCGTTCCGACTGGCGCGGCCTTTTCCCGATCGGCGCACTTCCCCTGGTCTTCCTGTTTCCGCTGACTCCTGAAACTGCCGGAGTCACCCCGCTGGCGGAGCTGGTCCTGAGCCCGGCGCCGCGGACCGACGGTTCCGGCAGCGAGGTCACGTACGACTTCGTCCTCGACGCCGCCCGCGCCTAACTGGCACCGGCGACGAAACAGGCGACGAAACAAAGGAGCAAAACCCGTGCTTTTTGCAGTGTGCATGAACGTCAGCGTCCCCCGGGACATGGATCCGGTAGCCAAGGCAGAGCTGCTTGCCGCGGCGAAGGCCTACTCACAGGAGCTGCAGCGCAAGGGGGAGTGGCAGAACATCTGGCGGTGCGTGGGCGAATACGCCAACTTCAGCATCTTCGATGTCGCCGGCAACGAACGTCTGCACGAGATCCTGTGGGGACTGCCGCTGTTCCCCTATATGGAAATCGACGTTACGCCCCTGGTGCTGCATCCGTCCGACATCGCCGTCGGCTGACCCCCACAGCAAAGGACCCGGCTTCCGCCGGGTCCTTTGCTTTCGCCGCCCATCCTAGAGGGCGCGGGTGGTGTGATTCCTGCTGGGCAGCTCGAGTGCAGACCAGTCCCGGATCGAATATTCCGGGGGTGTGTGGCCGCGCCCGTCACGGGCAACGGCGGTGAAAGTGGCTGCAACCGAGATGAGGATCAGGACAACAAGGGCGATTCCGAAGATTTCCATAGCTCCATGGTTCTCCCGGCGCGGGAAGGAAAAAAGTGGCAGAAAGGACTATAAAGAACAAATTTCTGCCATACTGGATGCATGCTCAGATCAGTGGCGGTCATTGCGGTTCCCAACTTTTCGATCTTTGAGTTCAGTACCGCTTTCGAGGTGTTCGGCATCGATCGGTCCGACCGCGGCACCGGCGTTCCTCAGTTTGATTTCAGGGTCTGTGCGCCGGTGCCGGGGGACATCGTCCTGAAGTCAGGCCTGAGCATGAAGATAAGCCTTGGGCTGGAGGCGGCAGCCGATGCGGACCTGGTCATCATGGCGCCCTACGGCCGGGAGGATGACGTCCCGGAGGAAGTCCTTGACGCCCTTCGGGCGGCGCACGAGCGCGGTGCCTGGGTCATGTCCATTTGCTCCGGCGCGTTTGCGCTGGCCCGGGCAGGGCTCCTGGACGGGCGCCGCTGCACGACGCATTGGCATTACTCCGGCGAGCTGGCAGCGAAGTACCCCAAGGTCCTGGTGGATGAAAATGTCCTTTACGTCCAGGACGGCCGGATCATTTCCAGCGCCGGTACGGCGGCCGGCATAGACGCCTGCCTGCATCTGGTCCGTGTGGAGTTCGGCGCGGCAGTGGCAGCTGCCATAGCCCGGGACATGGTGGTGCCTCCACACCGCGACGGCGGCCAGGCACAATTCATCGACCGGCCCATGCCCGAGTGCGGCTCACAGCCCATGGAGGACCTGCTTGAGTGGATGGTGCAGAGCCTGGATGAGGAGCACCCTGTCCACGAGCTCGCCGCAAGAGTGCATATGTCACCGAGAACGTTCGCCCGCCGTTTCCGGGCCGAGACGGGGGCCACGCCGGCGGCATGGCTCAACTCCCAGCGGGTGCTGCGGGCCCAGGAGCTGCTGGAGTCGACTGACCTGACTATTGATGAAGTCGCGCGCCAGTCAGGCTTCGGCCACCCCGTGCTGCTGCGCCATCACTTCGCGAAAGTTCTGGATACCAGCCCGCAGTCCTACCGCCGGGCATTCCGCGGCCAGCTTTCTCCTGCCAGCTAGGGCTGGCCGGTGCCGTCGTGGGACTCTTCCTCCGCGGCCGCCCGGGCCCTGTCGACGAGGACGCGCCACGGACCGGTCACTGCTCTTTCGGGCAGGGTGGCCCGGTGCTGGCCCGCCCGGATGGAATACATGAACCGGTCCGGCTGTCCGTCCGCCACCCGCCGGGAGTCGGAGACAGCGTCCCACGGGCAGGCTTCCACGATGGGCTGCCAGCGGCTCTTGTCGGTGTCTGTCGTGGCCTGAACTGTCCAGGTGCGTGTCAGCGCAGCAAGCCCGCCGCTGCGCTCAACTGTGATTTTCATGGCAGGTCCCGGTGGTCCTTGGGCAGCCGGATGCGCGGAGAAAACGCGCCCCGGCGGAAGGTCAGAGCTTTACCTTCACAGTTTCCCACGCTTGGCGCACGGCGTCATGCTCTGCGGACTCCGCCCCGAACAGTTCCTTTGCGGATGCTGCCGTGGCCTTGGCGAAGACGCTGAAAGTGGCAGTCGGCGGCAGGGAACCTCCGGTCAGTGTCTCGTACCAGATGTGGCCTGGTGCCTCCCACGCATTGCCGCCGACCGATAGGGCGGCCAGGCAGAAGGCCCGATTGGGAATGCCGGAATTGATGTGGACACCGCCGTTGTCCGTGCTGGTACGGACGTAGCTGTCCATTGAGTCAGGCTGCGGGTCCTTGCCCAGCACGTCGTCGTCGTAGGCAGTTCCGGGGGCTTTCATGGAGCGGAGCGCCGAGCCTTGAACCTGGGGAGTGAAGAGACCTTCGCCGATGAGCCAGCTGGCCTCAGCCGCGGACTGCTTCCGGTAATACTGCTCCACCAGGGCACCGAAGACATCCGAGAACGACTCGTTGATGGCACCGGCTTGGTTCCGGTAGGCCAGACCGGCCGAATACTGCGTCACACCGTGGGCCAGTTCGTGGCCGATCACGCTGAGGGACCGGGTGAACCGTTCGAAGATCTCGCCGTCACCGTCACCGAACACCATCTGCTGGCCGTCCCAGAAAGCGTTGTCATACAGTCTGCCGAAGTGGACGGTGGCATTGAGGGGCATTCCCTGTCCGTCAACGGAGTTACGGCCGAAGACATCGGCGTACAGGCTGTGAGTGCGGCCCAGGCCGTCGTAGGCCTCGTCGGTGGCGGGGTCGCCGACTGGGGCCTCGCCTTCCTTCCGTATGAGCACGCCGGGAAGGGATTCGCCGCCCTTGGCATCGAAGACCGACCTGTTCACAGGTGCAGGCTGCAGTTGCCTCAAACCCCGGGGCGCCTCGGGAGCAGGAGCCGTCCTCGCCGCCTGCACGGTCTTCACATGCAGCAGCGCCTCTTTTGCAGCCCTGCGGACAGCGGTGAACCTGGGCGCGTCCTGTGCGGCCAGTCGTTTGAGCATGTACGGGGGGATGATGGAACAGATCATGGAAATCAGCCTACGAGTGCCCGCCGACAATCTTCCTCAGGCACACGGCGGCGCTGTCCGTTCGCCGGCGGCCACTGTCTCATAACCCGCGGCAGCGTCCAGGGCAAGCAGAAAACCCCGCCGTTTCGCTGAAACGGCGGGGTTCTTCTGTGCCCTCGATAGGATTCGAACCTACGGCCTTCTGCTCCGGAGGCAGACGCTCTATCCCCTGAGCTACGAGGGCATCCAGGGATCCTGCCGTTACCGGCTGGACGTCCTAGAGCTTAGCAGGAAGGTGGGCTCTAATGGAAAATCGGCGTCCGCCCCTGCCTGGCATCAGCGGCCCAGTACCGGCCCAGTACCGGGCCCGGTGCCCCAGACGGTATCCGGGTTCAGTACCCCGCGAACGAATCGACCCGGATCCGCCGTGCTCCAGCCTGCCGGGCAGCACGCTTCAGCAAGCCCACGCTGGCAGGGGAGCCGGAGATGAACACCGTGCGTCCGGCGATGTCCGGGACCAGGAGCTTCAGGGAATGGCCGTCCAGACGGGCGCCCGGTTTTAAGCGGGCTGCCGCATCTTCCATGAAATCCGGCGGGCTGGACCCGTCGGCCAGCCGCGCGATGATCCGCGCGCCGGAATGTTCCAGCTCATCCGCATATGCGAGTTCCGCGGCGTTCCTTGCCAGGTAGAGCAGGACCGTGTCTTGCTGGTCCGCCAACCCGCTGGAAAGGTGCGCGAGGAAGGGCGTGATCCCGATGCCGGCAGCGATAAGCAAAACCGGCTCATTCGATCCTGTGGGCAGGACGAAGTCACCTGCCACCGTGGTAGCCGTAAGCTCCTCCCCGGGTTTGAGGGCCAGGAGCTGGCGTTTGGCGGCGGAGACGGGAGCGGCGGTGCCGACTCCGATCTTCACGTGCTCCGCGTCCGGGGAATTTGTCAGGCTGAACACCCGGCGCCTGCCCTTCCCGTCCGATTTCCCGTGCGGCAGATCCAGCTCCACGTACTGGCCGGGCTCATGCCGAAGGGGGCGGCGCGGCCGGAAAACGAATTCCGTGGCCGTTGGGCTCAGCCTGCGCGAATGGCTGAAGCGGAGCCGCACGCCGCCGCGCTGGCCGGCCAGGAAGGCCAGCAGGTTGCCGGCCAGCAGGGCCAGCTCCGGCGAGTTCGCCATAAAGCCGAAGTTAAAGGGGGTTGCAAAAAGGATTCCGACGACGGCGGCCAGCACCAGCTGCTGCCGGCGCCGCGGCGGGAGTGTCAACGGTTCGGTGAGCATGAACCCGGCGAAGAAGAGCACGGGGCTCTGCGCCAGCGGCTGCCACACGGCCGTGCCCAAGTCGGCTCCCGGTTCCAGCAGCGTGGTGCCGGCGGCAATGGACGTGGCCACCACGGTGAACACTAAGGCCATGAGCATTTTCCTGGTCCGGTACACCACGGCCAGCACCCCAGGAACCAGCAGCAACAGCATGGCGGGGATACCGGCCCACCATGTGGCGATGTTCAGTCCGGTCAGGCCGGTGATGAAGGCTCCGGCGGCCGCCGGATTGAAGACGTGGCGGCCCCGCCAGGCCAGGACGTATTTGGACGCGGAGGCAAGGATGCACGCCAGGGCCACTCCGGCGAGGTCAGCCGGTGCAAATACCGGGCCGAGCTCTGGGGGCCAGAACAGGAAGTACAGCAGGAGGCCGGTAATGAGTGAGGATTCGGAATGCGGCCTGACATGAAAGACTGCCGCGAATGCACGGTTTGAAGCGTAGGTCAGCCCGAGGCACAGTGCGAGGTGGGCTGCCAGGTTGCCAAGGCCGAACGTCAGCCAGCCCAGGACGTCGAGCACCAGGCTGTAGGCGGCGAGGGCGGCAAGGACCAGGATCACCAGCCGGTACATGGTAAACCGTCCGAGAAAGGTATCCAGCGCGCTGACGGGCGGGATCCGCGCTTGTGTGGTGGTGGAACTCATCTAAACAGCGCCCCTTCGAATTCCGCGGAATATTCCGCACTGCCGTTGGAAAAAACCTTGAGCCAGGAGAACCGGAAGCTGGACGCCAGCTGCTCTGCGGGTACGACGAACAGGGCGGTGGCCAGGGCATCGGCCTCCATGGCCGTGTGCGCCGCAGCCCACGTCGCAACCACTGTGGTTACCGGCCTGCCGGTAGTCCCGTCCAGGACGTGGTGCAGTCCGTCACCCCAAGCCCGCCGGTTCGAAGCTGAGGCACAGAGCGCACCTGCTCCCAGCGGGATCGTTCCGATCGCCCGGCTGGGGTCATAGGGATGTTCCAATGCCACCGTCACAGGATCCTCTCCATAGTTCAGGAGGTCACCGCTGGCATCGATGAAGAAGTCGCTGACACCCTGGCTGTGCAGCACGTCGGCCAGCAGGTCCACGAGCTGGCCCTTGCCTGCGGCCCCCACGTCCAGCACCACGGGCGCTGTGGTGCTGGCGGAGGTTCCCCTCCATACCAGGACATCGTCCCAGGCCGGCGGCGCTGCTGCGGGGCCACGGGGCCGGAGGGAGTATCCGGCGTCGTAGCCGAGCTGCTCCAGGCTCCGGCCGATCAGGGGTGTCATGGCTCCGCCACTGAGGCTGTATAGCTCACGGTAGAGGTCCGCGAGGGCCGCGGATTCGGCCGGCAGCTCGAACTGGCCCGCGCGCTCCGACATCCTGCTCACCACCGAATCGCGGCGGAACCGCGACCACGCCGAGTCGTACCGCTCCACCTCGGTGAGCAGGCTGTGGCGCTGCGCGGTTTCCAACCGCCTGGGCGTGGAGATTTCCCACGCGGTGCCTATCCCGTCAAAACGGAAGTCGTGCCAGCCGGGGTGCGGCATGGGGCCTCCTTTGGCTTCCTCTTACCGCGCTGTGCCGGGCGGTCCGCCGTGGTGTCCATGCCGCGCCTGCCTAGGCTGCCTGCGCCTTAATCTCTTCGACTGCCTGGTTAAAGCCGCCGCTGGTCAGGGATGAACCGGCAACCTTGGAGACCTTGATCTCATCCAGGCTCTTGCCCACCACCTGTGCTGCGATGCCGCCGGCGAATTCACCCTGAAACCTCCGGGTGTTCGGGTTAGACGGATGCTGGGTGATCTCCACAGCCGAGACGGTGCCGTTGCTGAGCGTCAGCTGTACACCCACGGTCTCGGTGCCGTTGGGCGACCTGTAGTTGCCGTCCGCGCTGTAGGTGCCGTCCTTGTAGGCGCCGGACCCTGGATTCGAAGCTGAAGACGAGGAGGCTGAGCCGGTCGCTGCAGGCTGGTTCTCCTGTGCTGCTGACTGCTGGGCCGAGGGCGCACAGCCAGCCACCGTTCCAGCCAGGGAAAGTCCGGTCACGCCGGCGAAGAGACTTTTACGGAGCAGGCTTTTGCGGGGAGAAAGGTTCACGGGTGTCTCGTTTCGTTCGTACGGGCACTTACCGGGTGTGACGACGTCTAAAACAGATTAAAGGTTCAAGCTGTGAATTTCCCTACAATTTTGCTGTGACGTCGAATGCGCCGTCGGGGCCCGTGCGCCTTCTTTCAGATTCCGCGACAGGGCAGGGCCCCCGGTAGGCTAGGAATGTGACTCCCGAAGAACTTTCCCTGGCCATATCCGCCTGCCTGAAAGATGCCGTTGCCGCGGGCGAAATCGCCTTGTCCGAGGCGGCCGTCCCCGAGGCCGTCCTGGTCGAGCGTCCTAAGAACCGGGAGCACGGCGACTGGGCAACGAATATCGCCTTGCAGCTGGCGAAGAAGGCCGGTACCAACCCCCGGGAGTTCGCCACCATCCTCAGCGCCCGGCTGAAGGAGATTTACGGTGTGGCGGGAGTCGAGATTGCCGGCCCGGGCTTCCTGAACATCACGGTGGATGCGGCCGCGGCAGGTGCACTCGCGAAAGCCATCGTGGAAGCCGGGCCGGAATACGGCACCAACTCGGCGCTCGCCGGCCACAAGGTCAACATGGAATTTGTGTCGGCCAACCCCACCGGGCCGCTCCACATCGGCCACACGCGGTGGGCTGCACTGGGGGATTCGATCGCGCGCGTGCTGCGGGCCTCCGGCGCGGACGTCACCGCGGAGTACTACATCAATGACGCCGGCTCGCAGATGAACGTGTTTGCCCACTCCGTGCTGGCCCGGCTGCATGGACGCGACGTGCCTGAAGGCGGCTACCCGGGCGAGTACATCCGCGACCTCGGCCACGAGGTGCTGAGCCAGCACCCGGACATCCGCGAGCTCACTGATGTAGCGGCGCTTCCCGTCATCCGGGCTGCCGCGTACGAGGCGCAGATGAAGGACATCAAGGATACGCTTGCGGACTTCGGCGTTTCCTTCGACGTCTTCTTCTCCGAACAGGAACTGCACGACGCCGGTGCCATCGAAAGTGCTGTCGCCCGCCTCCGCGAACAGGGCCACGTGTTCGACGACGGCGGCGCCGTCTGGCTCCGGACCACCGATTTTGGCGACGACAAGGATCGCGTCATGATCCGCGCGAACGGCGAGCCCACGTACTTCGCCGCCGACGCTGCCTACTACCTGTCCAAGAAGGACCGGGGCTACACGGAGAAGATCTACCTGCTCGGCGCCGACCACCACGGCTACATCCACCGGCTCAAGGCCATCGCAGCCGCTGCCGGCGACGATCCCGAGGTCAACATCGAGGTACTGATCGGCCAGCTCGTCTCGGTCAATGGCGCCAAGCTGTCCAAGCGCGCCGGCAACATCATTGAGCTCAAGGACCTGATCTCCTGGCTTGGCAAGGACGCCGTACGGTACTCACTGGCGCGGTTCCCGGCGGATTCCCCGCTCACGCTGGATCCCGAGCTGCTTAAGAAGCACAGCAACGAAAACCCCGTGTTTTACGTGCAGTACGCACATGCCCGGTCCCGCGGTGCGGCACGCAATGCCGTGGCGGCCGGTGTGGACCGCAGCGCCTTCGACGCGTCGCTGCTGCACCACGCTACCGAGAACGAGCTGCTGTCCCACCTGGGCAGCTACCCCTCCATTGTTGCCAAGGCAGCGGAGCTGAGGGAACCCCACCGGGTGGCCCGCCACCTTGAGGTCATCGCCGGGGCGTACCACCGCTGGTATGACGCCTGCCGCATCGCCCCGCTGGGCGAGGAAGCCGTCACCGACCTCAACCGCACCCGCCTGTGGCTCAACGATGCCACGAGCCAGGTGCTTGCCAACGGACTGGACCTGCTCGGCGTATCGGCGCCGGAACGGATGTGAACCAAATGACCGCAGATGCTCCCATGACAGCCGCTTCACCGCTGGCGCCGGAATGGCTTGCCGTACCCGAGGACCTGAACGCGCTCCACGATTCCCTGTGGGCCGTGGGCATTGCAAGAAACTCCGGCGGTGAGCTGGCCTTGGACGGCATCCCCGTCAGCACGCTGAAGGAACAGTTCGGCACACCACTGTTTGTCATGAGCGAGACCGACTTCCGGGCCCGGGCGCGCTCCTTCAAGAACGCCTTCGACGAGGCTTTCGCCGACATCTGCGGGGGAGTGGACGTCTACTACGCCGGCAAGTCCTTCCTGTGCACAGTCGTGGCCCGCTGGGTGGCCGAAGAGGGCCTGCGCTTGGACACCTGTTCTGGCGGCGAACTCGCGGTGGCCGCCCGGGCGGGCATCGCCGGCGCTGACCTCAGCCTGCACGGCAACAACAAGTCCGACGCGGAGATCAGCCGCGCACTCGACATGAAGCTTGGCCGGATCGTCGTTGACAGCCTGGACGAGCTCGAGCGTGTGGCCAAAATTGCGTCTGCGCGCGGCGATGTAGCCAAGGTGATGCTGCGCCTGACGCCGGGCGTCCATGCGCATACGCATGAATTCATCGCCACGGCCCATGAGGATCAGAAGTTCGGACTGTCCATGGCCGGGGACTCCACCGAGCAGGCCGGTCTTTCCGCCGCCGAGGAAGCTGTCGCCGCCGCCACGGGCTATGCCAGCATCGAACTGCTGGGCCTGCACTGCCACATCGGCTCACAGATCTTCGAACCTGACGGCTTCGCCCTCGCGGCTGTGAAGCTTCTGGGCTTCCTGGCCGAGATGCAGAAGAAGTACTCCATCCGCCTTCCCGAGCTGGATCTCGGAGGCGGGTACGGCATCGCGTACACTCCGGTGGACACCCCCCGCCCGCCGGCCGAGATCGCGCAGGCGATGGCCGCCGTCGTGCGTTCACAGTGCGCCGAGCTGGGCATATCCGCGCCGCGGATCTCGATCGAACCGGGACGGGCGATTGTCGGCAGCAGCACGTTCACCCTGTACGAGGTGGGCACGCGGAAGACCGTGCGCGTTGACGCCCCGTCCGGCGGCGGCGCAGAAACCGGGGGAGAAACGGAAACAGCCGGCGAAAACGTTACGCATTCCCGGCGCTATGTGTCGGTGGACGGCGGCATGAGCGACAACGCCCGTCCGGTGCTCTACGACGCGGATTATTCCGCCATTCTCGCCTCCCGGACGTCCGGTGCCGCGCCGCAGCTGTCCCGCGTAGTGGGCAAACATTGCGAGAGCGGCGACATAGTTGTTAGAGATGTATATCTGCCCGAGGACGTGGCAGCCGGTGATCTGCTCGCTGTACCGGGTACCGGCGCCTACTGCTGGGCCCTGTCAAGCAACTACAACTATCTGGCCCGGCCGGGCGTTATCGCGGTGCGCGACGGATCTCCCCGGCTGATTGTCCGCGGGGAAACCGAAGAAGATTTGCTGAACCGCGACATGGGAGTCTGAATGACAGAATTGCGAACCCTGAAAGTAGCCCTGCTGGGCTGTGGCAACGTCGGGGCCCAGGTAGCGCGGATTCTCGTGGACGACGCTGACACCCTGGCTCCGCGCACCGGTGCCCGCCTGCAGCTCACCGGCATTGCCGTGCGCAACCTTGACGCCGAGCGCGAGGTGGACCTGCCGCGCGAACTGTTTACCACGGATGCCGAAACACTGGTCAAGGACGCCGACCTGGTCATCGAACTGATGGGTGGCCTCGAGCCGGCCCGTTCGTTGATCCTCACAGCCATCCAGAACGGCGCGAGCGTTGTCACAGGCAACAAGGCACTGCTGGCCGCCGACGGCCCCACCCTCTACGAAGAGGCGGACAAGGCCGGCGTCGAACTGTCCTACGAAGCCGCCGTCGCAGGAGCCATCCCGATCCTGCGCCCCATCCGCGACAGCCTGTCCGGTGACCGCATCACGCGTGTCCTGGGAATCGTCAACGGCACCACCAACTTCATCCTGGACCAGATGGACAGCACAGGGGCCCAGTTCGCTGACGCCCTTGCCGAGGCCCAGCGGCTTGGCTACGCCGAGGCCGATCCCACCGCCGACGTCGAAGGCCTGGACGCCGCGGCCAAGGCCGCCATTCTTGCCTCGCTGTCCTTCCACACACGGTTCGACCTCGCAAACGTCTACTGCGAGGGCATTACGGGTGTCACCGCTGCAGACATCGCCGCAGCCAAGGATGCCGGCTTCGTCATCAAGCTGCTCGCCATCGCCGAGCAGCTGACAGCTGCCGACGGCGGCGACGGCGTGTCTGTCCGGGTGCACCCCACGCTCCTTCCGCGGGAACACCCGCTGGCTGCCGTCCGCGGCGCCTTCAACGCTGTCTTCGTTGAAGCGGAAAATGCCGGCGAACTGATGTTCTACGGCCAGGGCGCGGGCGGCACCCCCACCGCCTCCGCCGTGCTGGGTGACCTCGTCTCCGCCGCCCGCCGGATCGTCCTGGGAGGACCCGGACGCATCGAGTCGACGACCGGCCACGTGCCGGCGCTGCCGATCTCCGCTGCGACCACCAGCTACTACATCGGCCTGGACGTGGCGGACCAGCCCGGTGTCCTGGCGAAGATCGCCCAGCTGTTCGCCGAGCACGGCGTGTCTATAGAAATCATGCGCCAGACCATCCACCGCGATGCCAACTCCAACGTGGAATCGGCTGAACTGCGGATTGTCACCCACCGCGCAAGCGAAGCTGCACTGGCAGCGACCGTCGAAGCCGTCAAGGGCCTCGACGTGATCAATTCCGTTACATCCGTACTGCGGGTAGAAGGAGCTTAAGTGGCTCACCAATGGCGCGGGGTCATCCGCGAATATGCCGACCGTTTGCCCGTCACCGATAAGACCAAGGTCATCAGCCTCGGTGAGGGTGGCACGCCGCTGGTGCACGCGCAGAAGCTGTCGGAGCTCACCGGTTCCGCGGTATACCTCAAGGTCGAGGGCATGAACCCCACGGGATCCTTCAAGGACCGCGGCATGACTATGGCCATGACAGCAGCCGTGGAGTCCGGAGCCAAGGCCGTGGTCTGCGCCTCCACCGGTAACACCTCCGCGTCGGCTGCCGCCTATGCCACCGCCGCCGGCCTCAAGTGCGCAGTGCTCGTGCCGGAAGGCAAGATCTCCATGGGCAAACTCAGCCAGGCGATCGCCCACGGTGCCACGCTCCTGCAGGTGGACGGCAACTTCGACAACTGCCTGGACATCGCCCGGAAGCTTGGCGAGTCCTACCCGGTCTTCCTCGTGAACTCCGTCAACCCTGCCCGCATCCAGGGGCAGAAGACCGGCGCATTCGAGATCGTCGACGCCCTGGGCGATGCGCCGGACATCCACGTGCTGCCGGTCGGCAACGCGGGCAACATCACGGCTTACTGGAAGGGCTACAAGGAGTACTCGGCACCTTTCGAGTCAGCCACCGCCGGGACCTTGCCTGCTGTTTCCACCCGGAACCCCAGGATGTGGGGCTTCCAGGCGGCAGGAGCAGCCCCCTTCGTGGCCGGCCACCCCATCACGGAGCCGGACACAATCGCCACTGCCATCCGCATCGGCAATCCCGCGTCCTGGGACGGTGCCATCGCCGCCCGCGACGAGTCCGGCGGCTTCATCGACGCCGTGACGGATGACGAAATCCTGGCAGCCCACCGCTGGCTCTCCTCCAAGGAAGGCGTCTTCGTGGAGCCCGGTTCCGCCGCCGGCGTGGCGGGCCTGCTCAAAAAGCACGCTGCAGGCGAAGTTCCGTCGGGCAAGACCATTGTCATCACCGTCACCGGCCACGGATTGAAGGATCCCCAGTGGGCCTTGCGGACCGAGGACGGCAGTGACGTGCAGCCCGTTAAGGTGTCCAACGACGTCGTCACGGTAGCCGCAGAGCTGGGACTGGAAGACAAATAGCAGTGGAAACCACGTTGCCGCAAACCGCCCAGCTGCCCGCCATCCAGGCCGGCCAGCAGGTCACTGTCCGGGTGCCCGCCACGAGCGCCAACCTTGGGCCGGGCTACGACAGCCTCGGGCTGGCACTGACACTGCACGACACCCTCACGGTGGAGAGCCTGGACAGTGGCGAGCTCGTCTTCGAGCTGAGCGGTGAAGGGGCCGACTCCCTGCCCCGGGATGCCAGCCACCTCGTGGTCCGGGCGATGGATGCGGCATTTGGACGCCTTGGTTACCGGCATAACGGACTGAAGATCACTGCGGACAACGTCGCTCCACACGGCCGCGGACTGGGTTCTTCGGCCTCCGCCGTCGTGGCTGCAGTCACAGCCGCCAACGCCCTGCTTCCCGCAGGGGAGCAGCAGGACCGGGAATGGATCCTGCAGCTGACCAGCGAAATCGAAGGGCATCCGGACAACGTCGCTCCGGCCATATTTGGCGGTCTGGCGCTGTCCTGGCAGGACAGTGACCAGTACAGCAGTACGTGTGCCACCGTGGATGCAGCCGTGATCCCTGTCGTTGCGGTCCCGGATTACGAGCTGTCAACGGAAGCGGCGCGGGCATTGCTGCCGGCTTCCGTGGGACATCATGCCGCTGCCATGAACTCCGGCCGCGCGGCGCTGCTGATCCACGCGCTGACGAACAACCCGGAGTTCCTGTTGCCCGGCACGGAGGACTTCCTTCACCAAAGCTACCGGGCAGAGGCGATGCGGCCCAGTGCGGGACTCATCCGGGGCCTGCGCAATGCCGGGCATGCCGCGGTCGTCTCGGGGGCCGGGCCCACGGTCCTGGTGCTGGCGAACGGTGAGGCGGAAGCAGCCGCAGTGCTCGAATTCATCGGTACGTTTACGGCGGAAAGCACACCGGACATCAACTGGCGTGTGATGAAGCTGGCAGTGGACGTTGAAGGTGCTAAAGTGGGAGTGCACCGGCGGTAAACCCGCATTCAGTCACCGCAGTCTACGCAGCACCGCAGTTTATGCAGCAATGCAGTCCTTGCAGTAAAGCGACTCTGTAGTTGAGAGGCCCTGCAGCCACGAGACCGTGCAGTCACAGAACCTGATGATTGGCTTTTTGCCCGTCCTGGTCCGCAACTGCGCAGATCTGCTGCTTTGTTCTCGCAGTGCGCAGTATTTTCCGGTGCCGCCTCCTTGGCCTGATCCAGGGCCCACAGAGAGTTTTCTGTTCCCTGAACCGTCAGTCCGATGCCCCGCCCGCACTGCGGGACATTGAAGGTGATCAGTATCCGGCCCTGCCGCGAATTCCATCCGGCAAGGTCGACATCCCGGCTGCAGATCTGAACCTGCAGCCCAGATCAAATCATCGCGTCCAGCTCCCAGTCTGGACGCCGTCGAGGGGGAAGGATCCTTCGTGACCGAAACCACTGAGCTGTTGCCAGCTGTGGACACATCATCTTCTGCTTCCGGATCGTTGACGGAAGCACCCGCCAAGAGCAGCGGCCTCGCCGGCCTGAAGCTCGCCCAGCTGCAGGCACTTGCCAGCCAGCTCGGAATCTCAGGCGGATCGCGCATGCGCAAGGGAGACCTTGTAGCGGCCATTTCGGCCCATCGCGCAGGTACTACGGCCAGCAAGGCTCCGGCCCGCACTGCTGAAAAGGCAGCCGACACCAGTGCCGCTGCCGCCGGCGCAGCGGCTCCGGCAGCCCCTGCAGAAACCACTGAGGCGCCGGCTCAGGAAGCCCCGCGCACCCGTGGCCGTGGCCGCAGCCGCCGCGCCGTCAGCGACGGCGTTATCTCCACTCCCGCCGCGGAACCGGCCGTCGAGGCAGCCTCCCAGCCGGCCGCCGTCGAAGCCCCGCGTGCCGAGGTGGCAGCGGAAGTATCCGAGCCCGGTGCCGGTGAAGGCGCCGGTGAACGCCGCCAGCCGCGTACCCGGAACCGCCGCCGCAGCGAAGCTGCCGCAACGGCTCCGGAAGCTGCCCCCGCCGAAGCTCCGGCCGAAGTGGCCGGCGTCGAAACCCGCGCTGCCGAAACCCGCGGTGCTGAAACGCGCGGTGCCGAAACCCGCGAGCAGGGTGCCGACACTGTTGAAGCCGGACAGCGCACCGACCGCCGGGAAGGCGGCCGCACCCGCGGCGGCCGTGACTCCGAAAGCGCCGGGGGCCGCGACAACCGCCGCGAGGACAACCGCGACGACGACACCGAGGGCGGCAGCCGCCGCAACCGCCGGAACCGCCGCGACCGCAACGAGCGTTCCGACAGCCGTGACGGCCGGGACGCCAACGCCCGCAACGACCGCTTCCGCGACCGCAATGACCGCCGCCGCGGACGCAGCCAGGGGCCGGACGTTGACGATATTGAGGTGACTGACGACGACGTGCTGCTGCCCGTCGCAGGCATTCTCGACGTTCTCGAAAACTACGCCTTCATCCGCACGTCCGGTTACCTGCCGGGCCCGAACGATGTCTACGTCTCGCTTGCGCAAGTCAAGAAGTACAACCTGCGCAAGGGTGACGCCGTCGTCGGCGCCATCCGCGCACCGCGCGACGGCGAAGACCGCGGCCAGCAGTCCGCCCGCCAGAAGTTCAACGCCCTGGTCCGCGTCACGTCCGTGAACGGCAAGACGTCGGAAGAGCTGAAGGACCGCGTCGAGTTCGCCAAGCTGGTTCCGCTGTACCCGTCCGAGCGCCTGCGCCTCGAAACGGACCCCAAGAAGATCGGCCCCCGCGTCATTGACTTGGTGGCCCCCATCGGCAAGGGCCAGCGCGGCCTGATCGTCTCACCGCCGAAGGCAGGCAAGACACTCATCCTGCAGTCCATCGCCAACGCCATCACCACCAACAATCCTGAGGTCCACCTCATGATGGTGCTCGTTGACGAACGGCCCGAAGAAGTCACGGACATGCAGCGCACGGTCAAGGGCGAGGTCATTGCCTCCACCTTTGACCGTCCCGCCGACGACCACACCACCGTTGCCGAGCTCTCCATCGAACGCGCCAAGCGCCTCGTGGAAATGGGTATGGACGTGGTGGTTCTTCTCGACTCCATGACCCGCCTCGGCCGCGCCTACAACCTGGCAGCGCCGGCCTCCGGCCGCATCCTCTCCGGTGGTGTCGACTCCGCAGCCCTGTACCCGCCCAAGCGGTTCTTCGGTGCAGCACGCAACATCGAAAACGGCGGCTCGCTGACCATCCTGGCCACCGCACTCGTCGAGACCGGTTCCAAGATGGACGAGGTCATCTTCGAAGAGTTCAAGGGCACCGGCAACATGGAGCTCCGCCTGTCCCGCCAGCTCGCGGACAAGCGCATCTTCCCGGCTGTCGACGTCAACGCGTCCGGCACCCGCCGTGAAGAGAACCTCCTGTCGCCTGAAGAGGTCAAGATCATGTGGAAGCTGCGCCGCGTCCTCTCCGGACTCGAAACGCAGCAGAGCCTTGAACTGCTGACCAACAAGATCCGCGAAACGCAAAGCAACGTCGAGTTCCTCATGCAGGTTCAGAAGACGACGCTTGGCGCAAAGTCGGACAACGACAAGTAGCTGAGTTAGGGGCGGGCGCTGGTGCGTTCGTGCGGTGGTTGCCGCGCGGATGTTCCGCCCCGCCCCTTAGCGTTGCAGCTGACGTACTGTGTACGTCAGCTGCAACGCTACGACAGGCCCGATGCCACTCCCGGGGCGGAACATCCGCACGGCAGTCGCGTGGCTCGCTCACCGGGGCGCGCAGATTTTGCGCCTGATTAAACTAGGTGCAGAACGAAAGGTTTTGAAAATGTTTGAGTCCGTACAGGGCCTGCTTGATGAGCATGATGCTATTCAGGCGCAGCTGGGGGATCCGGCTGTTTATGCTGACCAGAAGCTGGCGCGGAAGCTGGGGCGGCGGTCGGCCCAGCTTAACGGCATCGTGGAGGCCTACCACAAGTGGGAGGGGATTCGGGATGACCTGGCGGCTGCCAAGGAGATGGCTGCCGAGGACCCTGAGTTTGCTGCTGAGGTTCCTGAGCTGGAGGCTGCCTTGGAGACGGCCGCGGCCAAGTTGCGGCGGCTCCTCATTCCGCGCGATCCGGATGATGCCCGCAATGTGATCCTTGAGGTCAAGGGTGGCGAAGGCGGCGACGAAGCTGCCCTGTTTGCCGGCGACCTGCTGCGCATGTACACCCGTTATGCGGAGTCCCGCGGCTGGAAGACCGAGCTCATTTCCGCCACTGAATCGGACCTGGGCGGCTACAAGGACGTCCAGATGGCCGTCAAGGGCAATTCGAACGATCCTGCCGAGGGCGTCTATGCGCGGCTGAAGTTCGAGGGCGGCGTGCACCGGGTGCAGCGCGTTCCCGTCACGGAGTCACAGGGACGCATTCACACGTCGGCGGCAGGCGTGCTGGTCCTTCCCGAGGTGGACGAGCCGGAAGAGCTCGAGATCAACCAGAACGACCTGAAGATCGACGTATACCGGTCCTCGGGCCCCGGCGGCCAGTCGGTGAACACCACCGACTCCGCGGTGCGCATCACGCACCTTCCCACCGGAATCGTCGTGGCCATGCAGAACGAAAAGTCGCAGCTGCAGAACCGCGAAGCCGGCATGCGCGTTCTCCGTGCGCGCATCCTCGCCCACCAGCAGGAACAGATCGACGCCGAAAACTCGGCCCAGCGGAAGTCGCAGATCCGCACCATGGACCGCTCAGAGCGGATCCGCACTTACAATTACCCGGAAAACCGGATTGCCGACCACCGCACCGGCTACAAGGCGTACAACCTCGACCAGGTCATGAACGGTGACCTCGAACCGGTCATCCAGTCCGCCATCGAGATGGACGAGCAGGCCCGCCTGGACGCCATCGGCGACTAGCCGAACCTCACGCCAGATGACGTCCGAGCACACTCCGGCCGGTCCTGCCCAGACTCCCGACGGCGCCACCCCCGGTGGTGCCACCCTCGGTGATGCCGTGCGGGCGGCCGTCCAGATCCTTGCCGAGGCTGGGGTTCCGAGTCCCAGGGTCGACGCCGAATTGCTTGCCGAGCACCTGCTGGGGGTCGGGCTGGGCCGGCTGCGGGCCATGATGCTGGGCGACGCGCCGGTTCCGGAGGGCTATGCGGAACTCGTGGCCGAGCGCGCCCGCCGCATTCCGCTGCAGCACATCACGGGCGTCGCGCACTTCCGGTATCTTCAGCTGGCAGTGGGTCCCGGGGTCTTCATTCCCCGGCCGGAGACAGAGTCGGTTGTACAGCTGGTGATCGACCGGCTCGAGCAACTCGTCGCGTCCGGGGTGCGCCGTCCCAGAGTAGTGGATCTCGGTACCGGTTCCGGGGCCATCGCCGGCTCCGTCGCGCATGAGATGCCGGAAGCCGAGGTGCACGCCGTGGAGTTCAGCGAATTCGCACACGCCTGGGCAGCCATAAACCTGCAGCCCCTCGGGGTCAGTCTCATACGGGGGGACCTGCGGGACGCGCTGCCGGAGCTCAACGGCACCGTTGACGTCGTCGTTTCCAATCCGCCGTACATCCCGGCCGAGGCCATCCCGAACGAACCGGAAGTCGCGTTGCATGACCCGCCCGAAGCCCTTTATGGCGGAGGCACGGACGGCATGGAACTTCCGACGGCGGCAGCGGCATCGGCCGCGCGGCTGCTGGTGCCCGGGGGCTACTTCGTGATGGAACACGCCGAAGTCCAGGCGGCATGGATCGTGTCCATGCTGTCCGGAACCGGCCGGTGGACGAATATCTCCACACATCTGGACCTCAACGGCAAAGAACGCGCAACCAGCGCCGTCCTCGCCGTTCCTCCCACGGAGTGATGAAAGAATAAGGCAGTGACCACTACCTATAACTGCATGGCCGACGATGAGCGCACCGCAGGGCTGGCCCACGCCCATCGTGCCATTCTCGAAAAGAAATGCGTGGTGTTCCCTACGGACACCGTTTATGGGATCGCCGCAGACGCATTCTCGCCGCAGGCCGTCACGATGCTGCTCGCCTCCAAGGGCCGCAGCCGGACCATGCCGCCGCCCGTCCTGATGCCCCGCCTGAATGCCCTGGACGCCCTGGCCACAGATGTGTTTCCCGAGGCACGCCAGTTGGCCGAAGCATTCTGGCCCGGCGGCCTGACACTCATCCTGCACGCCCAGCCCTCACTTGACTGGGACCTTGGCGACACCAAGGGCACGGTGGCGCTGCGGATTCCCGCCGATGAGGTCGCCCAGGAGCTGTTGACCCTGACAGGACCCCTGGCGGTTTCCTCAGCAAACAGGACAGGCCAGCCGGCGGCACAGACCGCGGCTGAGGCCCGCGACCAGCTCGCCGAATCCGTTGAGGTGTACCTGGAAGACGGCTTCCGCCCCGCTGAAGGCGCCGACGCAGTGCCCTCGACGATCGTCGATGCCACGTCCCTGCCCCTGCGCGTTGTGCGGCAGGGTGCGGTCAGCCTTGAGCGGCTCCGCGAAGTGGTTCCAGGCCTGCTGGACACCGACGGCAACGCCGCCGGAATGGACACTTCCACCAGCGGGCCTGCAGCCGGTGAATCCGCGGACGACAAAGTGTCCGGCGCCGAATGATGCTCCAGCGGCAGGCCGTGCCTCTCCTGGATGTGGACGCCACTCCGCTGGACGTCGCGGGACTTACGGGGGTGCTCAGCGCTTTCATCGCCGACGGAACCACGCGGACCGTTGTCGGGCACAATCTTCACAGCGTCACCCTCTTTCACGCAGAACCGGAGTTCCGGAAGTTCTACGAGGACAGTGACGTGGTTTTGATCGACGGCGCGCCCGTGCTGTGGATGTGGGGGAGAGGCAAGCAGCACTCAGCGCCCGTCATGGACTATCGCCTGGGGTCCACCGACTGGATTCCGGCGCTGGGGCAGGTCAAAGGGCTGGAGCGGATTGCGGTCCTGGGGGCCGGATCCGTGGCAAATGCGCGTGCTGTGGCAAGACTGGAGACCATCGTGCCGGGGGCTACGGTCTCCGGGATGCCCGGTGACGGGTGGAATGAGGACCTCGAAGAGGCAGCGGCCGCCTGGCTTGCAGAGCAGCAGCCGCAGCTGGTGCTCGTGGGGCTGGGAATGCCCCTGCAGGAAGAGGTGCTGCGCCGGCGGCTCGGCACGCTGCCCCCGGCCATCTACTGCACGGTGGGTGGTGCAATCGAGCAGATTGCGGGTATCCAGAAGCTGGCCCCGCGCTGGCTGGGACGGCTTGGCCTGGAGTGGGCGTGGCGACTGGTGCTCCATCCGCGGCGGGTGGCGTACCGCGTTCTGGGCGAGCCGTGGGTGCTGCTGGCGCTGCTGCTGCGGCGCCGCCTGCGGGCAGCCCGGGGTTAGAACTTCTGGTCCTTGAGCGGACCGAAGCCCTTCCCGCGGAGCCCGGTGGAGAAGGCCCTGAACCAGTCGGCCAGGCCCCGGAAATCGCCGCGGCGCAGGAAATAGCCCAGGTAGCCGCCGACGTCGGCAGTCAGGGACTTGACGCGGAAGTAGCGCCGGATCAGATAGCCGCGGTTGCGGTAGTAGTAATACCGCTTGAACGCGGATTCGGGAACGATGACGTGCCATCGGGCCCCGAAGACGTGCTGGGTTTCGGAGAACGCATGCGGGTGGGTGATGGCCGCGGTTGTGACCGTGCCGAAACGGATGCCCGCCTTGCGGAGCCGGATGGTGAAGTCCACCTCGTCTCCGCGGATGAAGAGGCGCATGTCGGGCAGTCCCACTTTGAAGAAAACGTCCGAGCGGATCAGGGCCCCGTTGAAGAAGTGTCCGTCCTGGGGAAGGAATCCCACCTTTTCCAAGGCAGCGCGGTCGTGGGTTACCTTGCCGTCCAGCCGGAAGAAGAAGGACAGCCGGTCCGGATGGCCGGGCGCAACCACGAGCGGTACCACAGCGTCAAGGCCACGCGACTCGGCCTCGCGGACAAGCGTGGCCAGGCATTCGGCGTCCGCGGGTTCCGCGTCGTCGTCCATCATCCAGATCCAGTCGGCGCCGCTGGCCACGGCTTTGAGGACAGCCAGGGAAAATCCGCCGGCACCGCCGAGATTGGCTTTCGAGCGGACATAGTCCACATTGCCGTGCTGTTCCGCCACGTTCTTGGCCGGCACGGTGCCGCTGTCCACAAGGCAGATCGAGGAGACAGGGGCCGTCTGGCTGTTGATGGCGCGGAGCAGAACAGCGAGCTCACGGGGGCGGTCAAACGTCACAGCAGCAACGGCTACAGACACTGACATTGCGGGATCCTTTCAGCACGGCCGCCGGCAAGTTTCCCGCCGGCATGAGGCCGTGTGACGCGAAGCGATATACCCGTTGGCGTTAGTATCTTGACTAGAGTCCACTGTAATACAGCCCTGTCAGGCGGCTTCGCACTGCCTGCCTGAGCGCTTGGCGACGGAGAAGTTTCATTTATTGCACGTCAGATCCACAGCTTTCGGTCCCCCACGGTCCGCCCGGCCTGGCCAGGCATCCGCGCCGTTGTGACAGCCATCAGGCCATGCATACGCGGCGTGCCCACGGCGGCCTGCTCCCTATCGGCGTAGCGGGGGAGATCCCATGATCATGTACCTGAGCATGATGCTGACGGCAGCCGTGGTTTCCTATGCAGCAACGTGGGGTGCGCGGCTCGTCGGAAACCGGCTTGAGCTGTTCGCCCCGATCCGAAGCCGTGACATGCACTCAAGCCCGGTTTCACGGCTCGGCGGGCTGGGAATTTTTGCCGGCGTGCTTGTGGCGTTGGTGGTGGCCAGCCAGTCCTTCTTCGTGAAGGACATTTTCCGGGGGAACTCCGCCCCGTGGGGAGTGCTGGCCGGTGCAGCAGTGATTGTGCTGGTGGGGGTGGCGGATGACCTGCTCGATCTTCGCTGGTGGGTCAAGCTGATCGGCCAAAGCGCGGCGGCCCTGGTCGTGGCGATCTGGGGCGTCCGGATGACGATCATTCCGTTCGTGCCCGAACCCATCCGTTTCGACTCGGACCCGGTGAACATCACCCTCACTGCGGTACTCATCGTGACCACGATGAACGCGTTCAACTTTATTGACGGCCTGGATGGACTGGCCGCGGGCGTAGCGATCATTGGCGGTGCCGCCTTCTTCCTCACTGCCTACTGGGTGCACCGGACAGCAGTGCTGCTGGACCGCTCAGACCTCGCTACCCTGCTCACCGCCATTCTGGTGGGCAGTTGCCTGGGTTTCCTGCCGCACAACTGGTTCCCCTCCAAAATATTCATGGGTGATTCCGGCGCCATGCTGATTGGGCTGCTCATGGCCTCCGCCGGTGTGGTTTCCACCGGCCAGATCACCTCCGGGCTTTATGACCGGGTAAACGGTATCCCCACCATCATCCCCATCGTGCTGCCTTTTGCAGTTCTCTTTCTTCCGCTCCTGGATCTGTGCCTCGCGGTGGTGCGACGCACCGCCGTCGGCCGTTCTCCATGGTCTGCCGACCGCGGCCACCTGCACCACAAGCTCATGGATATCGGTTACTCACACCGCACCGCGGTGATGCTCATGTACATGTGGACGGCAGTATTGTCCTTCGGCGGGCTGGCCTTTGCCGTCTATCCGTGGCAGATCGTGCTGGCCGTGGACCTGATGGCGACACTCGCCATGGGACTTCTCACCGCATGGCCGTATTTGAGCCGCCGCAGTGCTGACACCCCCGGCCCCAGTGCCGATGCGGCAGGCTAGGCAGCGGTTTCCTGGAAATTTCTATCTCATGTAGAATTCAGGTGCAGGTGTGTCCTGCACCAAAATCCTCCGCCCCACCTTCGACGATTGGGATCGCATGACCTCCGACGCCGGCCCCGGACCTGTGTCCGGCAACGGATCCGTTGGCGCATCCGGGCCCCGGGAGTCACTGTGGCTTGGCCTGCTGGGGCTCAGTTCCGCAGCAGCCACAGCGGCCCTGCTGCTGACCGGCGTTCTGGCCCTGGTCCTCAACGGCTGGGCGGGAGCTTTTTCGACTGCCTTCGGCGGATTGCTGGTGATGGTGTTCTTTGCCATCAGCCTCCTGATCGGCCACTTCGTCGGCCGAAGCAACCCCTCGGGGGCCATTGGCCTTTTTCTGGCGACATATGTCGTCAAGGTCATCGGGTTTGCAGTCGTGCTGTTTGTGCTTGGTGAACCGGCCTGGCTCCATGAACGATGGTTCCTCATTGGGGCCGTTGTCTCCGTGGTGTTCTGGCAGGCTGCCGAAATCTACGGTTTCGGCAAGGCCCGGCTGCAGATCTATAACGACCCCGAGCCCAGCCCTCGGAGCGAGAGGGGCACCACGGATGTCTGAGCGAAACCACTCCGAAAATACTCCTGGCGACGACGCCGCCAAACGGGCCCGTACTGCCGGCGAATCGGACGTACGGGGTGACGGCGGTTACAACGCCGGCATCGCCGTATTCAGCTACATTATTGGCGGAATCATCGTCTGGAGTTTGATAGGGTGGGGACTGGATTACCTGTGGGGAACCCGCTGGATCGTGCTCGCAGGCGCTCTGCTTGGAGCTGCGGGAGGGTTCTATCTATCCCATATGCACGGCCTCACCAGTTCGCGAAAATCGGCTGACGGGAATGATGCAGCCAGCGGACCGTCCGAGGACGGAGACAGTAATGCCAAATAATTTTACGAGGGGGAGGGCGAGCATGAATCACGCCGGAACCCGACCAACGCCCAACGATGGACACTGCAGAGAGGAAACGCGTTGATCGCGCTTGCGCTCCCGGCCCAAAATTCAGGAGGCTTCACGCCTCCCGGAATTGAAGAAATGCACCTGCCGGCGATCCTGCCGTTCGGTGCGAGTGACGGATTCTCCAAGCAGATGCTGCTGGTAATCCTGTCCGTCGTCATTATCGCTACCTTCTTTATGCTCGCTGCGCGGAAGCAGCAGATGGTCCCTGGCAAGCTCCAGTTCGCCGGCGAAATGGCCTACGGCTTCGTCCGTAACAGCATCGCCAAGGACATCATTGGCGGCCGCGACTTCATGAAGTACGTCCCGCTGTTGTTCACCCTGTTCTTCTTCATCCTGGTGAACAACATCTACGGCGCGATCCCGCTGATCCAGCTTCCGAGCTTCTCCCACGTCGGCGGTGCGTACGTCCTGGCAGCCATCGTGTATGTCACCTGGATTGGCATCGGCATCAAGAAGAACGGGCTGAAGTACTTCAAGCTCGCCACCGTGCCGTCCGGCGTTCCGGTCTACATCCTGCCCATCGTCATTCCGATCGAGATCATCTCGAACTTCCTGGTCCGTCCTGTCACGCACAGCCTCCGTCTGTTCGCCACCATGCTGGCAGGCCACCTGATCGTCATGATCGCCGGCTCGGGTATCGAGTTCCTGGTCATGCAGGAAAACGTCCTGCTGAAGGGCACCTCGGTTCTGGTCCTTGCAGGCGCGATCGCCATGTACATGCTCGAAGCGCTGATCATGGCGCTGCAGGCCTACGTCTTCACCCTGCTGACGGCTATCTACATCGAAGGCGCACTTCACGCCGACAGCCACTAGGCACCCTAAAACTTCCCCCTTGCGGGGATGAAGCAACCCAAACAACCTGCCACAGAGTTGGCATCTTGAAAGGAAGAAAAATGGAAGGCTCCATCAACGGCTCTCTCAACCTCATCGGCTACGGCCTCTCCGCCATCGGCGGTGGTGTCGGTGTGGGTCTCGTGTTCGCTGCCTACATCAACGGCGTTGCACGTCAGCCGGAAGCCCAGCGCGTCCTGCAGCCGATCGCATTCCTCGGCCTTGCGCTGACTGAAGCCCTCGCCATCCTTGGTCTGGTCTTCGCCTTCGTTCTTAGCTAGTCCTTCGGAACTTAGCGAACATTCAGAACCGAGTAGATAAGGACGGGTGAAATATGAATCAGCTGATCATCTCAGCCGCCACTGAAGGCGCCGCGGCGGCGAACCCGCTCGTTCCCAACCTTTGGGAAATGGGCGTCGTCCTCGCCGGCTTTGCTGTCCTCTTTTTCATCGTGGTCAAGTTCGTTGTCCCGATGTTCGAGAAGACGTTTGCAGAGCGTGCTGAGGCCATCGAAGGCGGCATCGCCAAGGCTGAGAAAGCCCAGGCCGAGGCTTCTGCAGCACTCGAAGAGTACAGGCAGCAGCTCACCGACGCACGTGCAGAGGCCAACCGCATCCGCGAGGAGGCCCGTGCCGAAGGCGCCCAGATCCTTGCGGAGCTGAAGGAGAAGGCTGCGGCCGAGTCTGCGCGCATCACGGCGCAGGCACACGCCCAGATTGAGTCCGAGCGCCAGGCGGCCGTTGTGTCCCTGCGTTCCGAGGTGGGCACCCTGGCCACCACACTGGCTGGCCGCATCGTCGGCGAGTCGCTGGACGACGACCAGCGTGCGGCACGTGTTGTTGACCGCTTCCTGGCTGAGCTGGAGAACCAGAACGCGGGTGTAGCGAAGTAATGGCAGGTGTATCGAGCGAATCGCTGACCAAGGCGCTGACCGAGCTTGAAGCCAAGCTTCCCTTTGCATCGCTGCAGTTGGCAAGGGAACTCTTCGGAATCCTGGGAACGGTGGACAGCTCCGCAGGGCTGCGCCGCGCCCTGACGGACCCGTCCCGAAGCGGCGAGGAAAAGTCAGCGCTGATCAGGCAACTGTTCAGTGGACAAGTCTCCACCGAGGCAGCGGAGATCGCAGCCGGACTGGCCAGCTCACGCTGGGCATCGGCGCGGGACATCGGCGATGCACTCGAGACGCTTGCCGCAACGGTGGTCATCGCTGTTGCTGAAAACAAGTCGGCCGTTTCTGCCTCCGGCATTTCCGGACTGGAAGCACTCGAGAACGACCTGTTCTCGTTCAACCAGGCCGTGGCCTCCAGCCACGAGGTGCAGCGTGCTTTGTCTGAGCCGCAGGCCAGTGCTGCAGCAAAGATCACCCTGGCCGAAAGGCTGGTTCCTGGCGCAAGCGAGGAAGCCAAAGTCCTTATCGGGCAGGCCGTGGCACAGCCCCGCGGGATCAAAGCAACCCGGCTGGTTGCACGTTTCGCTGAGCTTGCCGCCAAGCGCCAGCAGCGCTGGATTGCAACGGTCACTGTGGCACGTCCCCTGACTGACGCGCAGCTCAGCCGCCTGCAGGCCGGGCTCAACTCCCTTTACGGGCGTGAGCTGAAGATCAACGTCAAACTTGATCCTCTGCTGATCGGCGGAATCCGCGTGCAGGTGGGTGACGAAGTGCTCGACGCTTCTGTACTCACCCGCCTGGGCGAGCTGCAACGCCAACTGGCCGGCTAGCCGGACAAGCACAACCTAACTGATAGAAACCCCGGTCATCGTGAGCAACGATGATCACGAAAACAGGAGAGCAGGGACTGCAGATGGCCGAATTGACCATCAACGCCGACGACGTCCGTGATGCGTTGAACGAGTTCGCGGCGTCCTACGAACCCGGAAACGCAGAGCGCGTAGAGGTCGGCCGCGTTACCACCGCAAGTGATGGCATCGCCCGTGTTGAGGGCCTTCCCTCGGTCATGGCGAACGAGCTGCTTCGCTTCGAAGACGGCACCCTGGGCCTCGCCCAGAACCTCGACGTCCGCGAGATCGGTGTCATCGTCCTCGGTGACTTCACGGGCATCGAAGAAGGCCAGGAAGTCCACCGCACCGGACAGGTCCTGTCCGTACCCGTCGGTGACGCCTTCCTCGGCCGTGTCGTGGACCCGCTGGGCGTGCCCATCGATGACCTTGGCGAGATCAAGGCCGAAGCCACCCGCGCGCTGGAG
The DNA here is from genome assembly GCF_054130535.1 of Arthrobacter sp. D1-17. Taxonomy (NCBI): domain Bacteria; kingdom Bacillati; phylum Actinomycetota; class Actinomycetes; order Micrococcales; family Micrococcaceae; genus Arthrobacter; species Arthrobacter sp. D1-17. The sequence goes on from NZ_CP096382.1 coordinate 1,557,247, forward strand.
CTGCAGGCTCCCGGCGTAACGCAGCGCAAGTCTGTGCACGAGCCGATGCAGACAGGCCTCAAGGCCATCGACGCCATGATTCCGATCGGCCGCGGCCAGCGGCAGCTGATCATTGGCGACCGCCAGACCGGCAAGTCGGCCATCGCCATCGACACCATCATCAACCAGAAGGCCAACTGGGCTTCCGGAGACGTGACCAAGCAGGTCCGCTGCGTGTACGTAGCAATCGGCCAGAAGGCTTCCACCATCGCGGCCATCCGCCAGACGCTGGAAGACAACGGCGCGCTGGAGTACACCACGATTGTGGCTTCCCCGGCATCCGACCCCGCGGGCTTCAAATACCTGGCCCCCTACGCCGGTTCTGCCATTGGCCAGCACTGGATGTACGGCGGCAAGCACGTCCTCATCGTGTTCGATGACCTTTCCAAGCAGGCCGAGGCCTACCGTGCAGTGTCGCTGCTGCTGCGCCGCCCGCCGGGACGCGAAGCCTACCCGGGTGACGTCTTCTACCTGCACTCCCGCCTCCTGGAGCGTTGTGCCAAGCTCTCGGACGAGCTCGGTGCCGGCTCGATGACCGGTTTGCCGCTGATCGAGACCAAGGCGAACGATGTTTCCGCCTACATCCCGACCAACGTCATCTCCATCACCGACGGCCAGATCTTCCTGCAGTCGGACCTCTTCAACGCAAACCAGCGACCTGCTGTTGACGTGGGTGTCTCTGTGTCCCGCGTTGGCGGTGCCGCACAGGTGAAGTCGATGAAGAAGGTCTCCGGCACCTTGAAGCTGGACCTCGCGCAGTACCGCGACATGCAGGCGTTTGCGATGTTCGCTTCGGACCTCGATGCCGCATCCCGCCAGCAGCTGACCCGTGGCGCGCGCCTCATGGAGCTGCTGAAGCAGGGCCAGTACTCGCCGTTCCCGGTTGAGGACCAGGTTGTGTCCATCTGGGCTGGTACCCAGGGCCACCTGGACGATGTTCCCGTTGAGGACATCAGCCGCTTCGAAACCGAGTTCCTGGAGCACCTGAAGCACAAGTCCTCGATCCTGACCACGCTGGCGCAGACCAACGTTCTGGACGATGACACTGCAGCAGCGCTGAAGAACGCGATCGTTGACTTCAAGAAGGGCTTCTTCGGCGAAGGCGACAACCACCTGGTAGGTGCCGGCCACGAGGAGCATGAGCCCATCTCCGAGGGTCAGGTCGACCAGGAAAAAATCGTCAGGCAGAAGCGCTAGTTTCGCTGGCAGGGACTGCCGGGACCCTACGGGGTTCCGGCAGTCCCGGCCATCGGGATCTTAGGAAAGGATAAGTATGGGAGCCCAGATTCGGGTCTACCGCCAGAAGATCGCCTCGACGACGTCGATGCGCAAGATCTTCAAGGCGATGGAACTGATCGCTACCTCGCGCATCGGCAAGGCCCGCGCACGCGTAGCGGCTTCACTGCCTTACGCGAACGCGATTACCCGCGCCGTTTCTGCCGTTGCTAGCCAGAGCGAAATCGACCACCCGCTGACCACCGAGCCGGAGCAGATCCGTCGGGCGGCAGTGCTGGTGATCACCTCGGACCGTGGACTGGCTGGGTCTTACTCGGCCAGTGTGCTCAAGCAGGCCGAAGGCCTCAACGAGCTGCTCCGTGCAGAAGGCAAGGAAGTCAAGACGTACCTGGTTGGCCGCAAGGCACAGGCTTACTTCGACTTCCGGGGCCGGTCTTACGGAGGAGTCTGGACTGGCGGAACCGACGCACCGGAGTTTGCCACCGCCCAGGAAATCGGGCACAAGCTGCTCGAGGATTTCGCAACAGACTACGAAGAGGGCGGCGTGGATGAGATCCACGTCGTGTACACCCGCTTCAAGTCCATGGTGACCCAGGAGCCGACGGTCATCCGTCTTCTTCCGCTTGAAGTTGTGGATGAGCAGCCTGCTTCCGAGTCGGAGCTGCTGCCCTTGTACGAGTTCGAGCCGGAGTCGGAGCAGGTTCTCGATGCTCTGCTGCCGCGGTACATCGAGTCACGGATCTTCGCAGCCATGTTGCAGGCAGCAGCTTCGGAGCTTGCCGCACGTCAGCGGGCGATGAAGTCCGCCGGAGACAACGCCACGGATCTCATCAAGAAGTACACGCGTTTGCGCAACACCGCCCGCCAGGCGGAAATTACGCAGGAGCTGTCCGAAATCGTGGCCGGTGCCGACGCCCTCGCGTCGTAGCCATCCCGTTCGGGCCAGCCGGTCCTGCACCAGAACATAAACTTAACCACGCCATCTACTGAGTGAAGTGAGAGAGATGACTGCCACCGCTACCGAACACGTAGCCGCAACGTCCGGTGCCACCGGCCGTATTGCACGTGTCATTGGCCCGGTTGTCGACGTCGAATTCCCGGCTGACGCAATCCCCTCGATTTACAATGCCCTTACCACTGAGATCACTCTCAACGGTGAGACCAAGACCATCACGTTCGAGACCTCCCAGCACCTGGGTGACAACCTCGTCCGCGCTATCTCCCTGCAGGCTACCGATGGACTTGTCCGCGGCACCTCTGTTGTTGACAGCGGCGCCCCCATCTCCGTGCCCGTGGGCGACGGCGTCAAGGGACACATCTTCAACGTGCTCGGCAAGCCGCTGGACGTTGCTGAATCTGAAATCCAGGCCTCTGACTACTGGCCGATCCACCGCAAGGCACCGTCCTTCGCTTCCCTCGAAGGTTCCACCGAGATGCTCGAAACGGGCATCAAGGTCATCGACCTTCTCACCCCGTACATCAAGGGTGGAAAGATCGGCCTCTTCGGCGGCGCCGGCGTGGGCAAGACGGTTCTGATCCAGGAAATGATCACCCGTGTGGCCCGTAACTTCGGTGGTACCTCTGTGTTCGCCGGTGTCGGCGAGCGTACCCGTGAGGGCAACGACCTCTGGGTCGAAATGGAAGAAGCCGGCGTTCTGAAGGACACCGCCCTTGTGTTCGGCCAGATGGATGAGCCGCCGGGAACGCGTCTTCGCGTTGCACTGTCCGCGCTGACCATGGCGGAGTACTTCCGCGATGTCCAGAACCAGGACGTGCTGCTCTTCATCGACAACATCTTCCGCTTCACGCAGGCAGGTTCGGAAGTGTCCACGCTTCTCGGACGTATGCCGTCTGCCGTGGGTTACCAGCCGAACCTGGCCGACGAAATGGGTCTCCTCCAGGAGCGCATTACGTCCACCAAGGGCCACTCCATCACCTCGATGCAGGCCATCTACGTTCCCGCAGATGACTACACCGACCCGGCACCGGCCACGACCTTCGCACACCTCGACGCGACCACGGAACTTTCCCGTGAAATCGCATCCCGTGGTCTGTACCCGGCCGTTGACCCGCTGACGTCGACTTCCCGAATCCTGGACCCCCAGTACATCGGCAAGGACCATTACACCACGGCTGTCCGTGTGAAGCAGATCCTGCAGAAGAACAAGGAACTCCAGGACATCATCGCCATCCTTGGTGTCGATGAACTGTCTGAAGAGGACAAGATCGTCGTGTCGCGTGCACGCCGCATCCAGCAGTTCCTGTCGCAGAACACCTACACCGCCAAGCAGTTCACCGGCGTCGAAGGTTCCACCGTCTCCATCAAGGACACCGTTGAGGGCTTCACGGCCATCTGCGACGGCGACCTCGACCACATCGCAGAGCAGGCGTTCTTCAACGTCGGCGGCCTGGATGACGTTGAGCGCCAGTGGGCCAAGATCCAGGAACAGACCAAGTAATATGGCTGAGCTTGAGGTTGAGATTGTCGCAGCGGACCACTTTGTGTGGTCCGGAGCGGCCAAGATGGTCAAGGCCCGCACCAGCGATGGTGAAATCGGAATCCTGCCCGGCCACTCGCCACTGCTGGCGATTCTGGCCGAAGGTGAAATGGCAATCGAGCCTGTCTCCGGTGACCGCATTGCTGTAGAGGTCGACGGCGGTTTCTTCTCCGTCGACAACAACAGGGTCGTCATTGTTGCTGACAACGCCCACCTGGGCGACGCAGCCACTGCGGGGATCCGCTAGCACCACCTTGATGGACGCCACTGCACTTTCGTTCATCGCTATAGCAACCGCTTTTGGCTTGCTGATTTTTACGCTGTGCCTTTTCGGGGTGCGCCGCTTCAACCTGCGGCGCGCCCTGGGCACGGTGGACGCCTCCATTTGCACGGCTGGAAAGAGCTGGCAGATGGGGGTTTGTCGTTATCAGGACAATGAACTCGAGTGGTTCAAGCTGCTCTCGCTCAGTGTCAGGCCCAAGCACCGCTTCACGCGCAGCTCTCTGGAGCTGATCGGGAGGCGGCAGCCCACCGAGGCCGAACTGGTCAAGGTGCAGCCGGACGTCGTGATCGTGGAACTCAAGTATGAGGGCCAGGATGTGCTGCTGGCGATGAAGTTTGACGCGTACACCGGCCTCTCTTCATGGCTCGAGGCCGGTCCGGTCATTGGCATCGGCACCTGGCGCTAGCCGACGTGGACGTCATTGCCGATATCCGGCTCGTCGACGGGCCCCTCTTCTGGGCCGCATGGGCTGCGGGAACCGCGGGTGTCATCTACCTCCTCTGGCGGCGCGGCAAGCGCTGGCCCCTGGTGCCCGTTCTTGCCATTGTCTCGGCGATTGTCATCGTCGCAGTGGTTCACTGGCTCCTGATCTATGTCTTTTCCTCGTTTCCTGATGAGCTCCCCCGTGAGGTGCTGGGCTGGTCCGTGCCTGCTCTGGCCGGATTCCTGCTCTGGACCACCAGGCTGGTCCCCGCGGGCTGGAAAGGCAGGGCCGCAGCCACGGCTGCCATGCTCGGGGTGCTCCTGCTGTCGTCCGTCCAAATCAATGCCTATTTCGGGCTCAACCGCACTGTCGGTGACCTTCTGGGAACAGCCGTTGCCCGCATTCCTTCCCTTGAGGCCGGGCTGACCCGCCAGGCCGGAAGCGCCGTGCCGGTACCCCTTGCACAATGGACGAGACCCGAAGGCCTGCCGTCCGAAGGGGTGCTCAGGAAGGCCGATATTCCAGGCACAAGCTCTGGTTTCGATGCCCGCGAGGCCTATATTTACCTGCCGCCCGCGTACCAGAGCCGGGAACGCCCCGCCCTTCCGGTGCTGGTGCTGTTTTCGGGCCAGCCCGGCGGCCCGGCCGACTGGCTGACCGGGGGAGCCCTGCGCAGCCATATGGACAGGTTCTCCGCCCGGCACAACGGCGTGGCCCCGGTAGTGGTGGTGGTGGATCCCAATGGTTCTCCTTCCGGGAACTCGCTCTGCATGGACAGCCGTATCGCCAAGGCGGACACCTACTTGTCCGTTGATGTGCCCCGCTGGATCAGCAAGACACTCGACGTCGGTGCGGAGCGCAGAGACTGGGCCGTCGGAGGGTTTTCGTTCGGCGGCACCTGTGCCATGCAGCTGGGCACCAGACACCCGGAGCTCTACACCTCCATCCTCGCTTTTGCCAGTGAGCAGGAACCGGCGCTGGCGAAGGAACGGGAAAAGACAGTGGAGGCTTCCTTCGGAGGAGACACGAAGGCCTTCGAAGCGCAGACCCCGCTCTACCTGATGAAACAACACAGGTACGAAGGAAGCGCAGTCTATTTCGCTGCTGGAGCCACCGACCCCGAGTTTACGGGCTACATGGACGTGCTCTCGGCTGCCGCCCGGGAGGCCGGCTTTGAGGTTGAAGTCCGTCACATCGCCGACTCAGGCCACTCGTGGGAGACCGTGTCCAAGGGTATGCAGGATGCGCTCGATTTCCTCGCTCCGCGCTGGGGCATCGGGCCTTGACCGCACTGTCCGGGGCCGACAGCGGGGACACCCTCGCCAGGGTGCTTCGACAGGCTATGAAGGCGACCCTGCGCCATTTCCGGGCTACTCCGTTGACGCTGGCCGTGCTGGCTGCTTTCGTCGCGGCCGGTGCCGTGACCGGCAGTTTTCTCGCCGGGCCGCCGGAGTCAATGCTGGACTTTGCCGCCGTCAATGCCGGGGGCCTCAAGGCCGGCCGCTGGTGGTCCCTGTTTACCTCCACGTTTTTCGCCACGAATCCCGCGGCCTACACTGGCGCAGCACTCATGATCCTGCTGCTGCTGGGGCTCGCCGAGAGGACGCTTGGCCCGGTATGGACGGCCGCGTTCTATTTCGGCGGACAGTTTGCCGCTGTGACACTTTTCCTGCTGATTACCCAGCTTGCGCAGCAGGCCGGTGATCCGTGGCTCGGACCCATGGCCAATACCCTTCTCATGGGGCCGTACGCACCTGTCCTCGCGGCGTCCCTCGCAGCCAGCGGACTTTTCCCGGCCCTGTGGCAGCGGCGGTTGCGGACGGCAGCGCTGTCCACGTCGCTGCTGCTGGTGCTGTATGTGGGGCATCCCGAGTCCGTTGCAGGCCTGCTGGGGGCATTGGTGGGCCTCGCCGCAGGATGGTGGATCCAGAGTAAACACGGAACGCTGCACCGGCACCGTTCCACAGGCCGCGAAACCCGTAACCTGTTGGCTTTGACGGTTGCCATCTTCGCCATCGGGCCAATCCTCACTGCGGCGGCAAGGAGCCCCGCCGGTCCGCTCGCCCTGCTGCGCAATGTTGTCCTCAACCCGCTGCCCACTTTGAGCCAGTTGGAGGAGAACTGCGGCGGCACACTGGACGCAGGCTGCCTGGAACTGGACAGGCAGGGACTCGGGGGGCCGCTGGGCCTGGCTCTCGCAGTGGTGCCGGTGATCCTGCTGCTGATCTGCGCCGACGGGATGCGGCGCGGCCGCACACTGGCACTCTGGATTGCTGTTGCCGTTCAGCTAAGCGTGGCCGCCCTCTCCGCTGTGTACCTGGCGCTCTTCGCCCGGATGGCCGGTTCCGGATCCGGTCAGGACACCGCGGTGCTGGAGTCAAAGTTCATGCACGTTCTGCCGCTGGTCGCTGTTCCGGTACTGCTGGTGGTGCTGCTGCTGGCGCACCGCCGTCACTTCCGCATCCAGACCTCGTCGCGGGCCATGCGGGCCCTGGTGCTCACGGTGGGCGGGACCTGGCTGGTGCTGGCCTCGCTCTACACCGCATCCTGGTTTGCCGCCGGCGGCCCGCGGAGGGACGGGGGTCTGCTGGTGCTGGCCGGTGAACTGGCGCGGCAGTACCTTCCGGTGCCCCTGCCCGGGCTCTACCGGAGGATTTTCGAAAACCGGAGTGCCCTGGAAACCGCGCTGTTTGCCTACTCGGGAGTCATTTTCTGGATAGTTGCGCTGGCAGGAGTCTGGATTGTCCTGCTGGGACGCCATGATCATTCCGACGCGGGGGCGGAGGACCGGGAGGCGGCCCGGAAGCTGGTGCGCCAGGGCGGCGATTCCCTCTCCTGGATGGCTTTGTGGGAACCCAACAAGTACTGGTTCCTGCCCGGCGGAGGTGCCGGTATTGCGTATCAACAGCATGGCAGCGTCGCACTGACCCTTGCCGGGCCCTTTGGTGATCCCCTCCAGCGTGAGGAGGCCGCTGAAGGCTTTCTGCGCTTCTGCTCCGAACGTGCCTTGATTCCGTGCTTCTATTCCTGCACTGACGGCTTATGGCCCATGCTGAGCGACCGTGGCTTTTCCCGGGTTTCGGTTGCCCAAGAAACCAAACTGTCGGTGCGCGAACTGGAGTTCAAGGGCAAGGAATGGCAAAACGTCCGCACCGCGCTCAACCGTGCCAAGAAACTCGGGGTAGAGGCACGCTGGGGCAGCTACAGCAGCCTGCCACAGTCGCTGCGGACCCAGTTGAGCGAAGTCTCCGAGGAGTGGGCAGCCCAGAAAACGGTCCCGGAGATGGGCTTCACCCTGGGCGGCGTCGACGAGCTGATGGACGACGACGTCCTGTGCTGCCTCGCCGTCGACAAGCAGGGCGTGGTGCACGGTGTGACGAGCTGGCTGCCGGCGTATGAACGCGGGCACGTGGTGAGCTGGACGCTGGACTTCATGCGGCGCCGCGGCGAAGGCTTCCCCGGCGTGATGGAGTTCCTGATCGCATCCGCCGTCCTGGAATTGCGGAAAACCGTGGAGGTCATCTCGCTCTCCGGTTCGCCGCTGGCGCAAGACCCCGCTGTTTCCGGGGACGGGGAACGGGAGCAGGTGACCGAGCTGCTTTCCGGCATCCTTGACGTCGTGGGCCGGGCACTGGAGCCAATCTATGGATTCAGGTCTCTGGCCACGTTCAAGTCACGTTTCAAGCCGCAGTACAGAACCCTTTATCTGTACTACCAGGATCCCCTGCAGTTGCCTGCCATAGGGCGCGCCCTGAGCCGCGCTTATCTGCCGGGACTTTCCATTCGGCAAAGCGCGCGCCTCCTGAAGACCCTGGTGAGCTAGAAAATAAAAGGTTGACCCCTTATGCCGGCATTTCCAAGGATGGCGTGGCGCCTGCAATTACAGGCAGCACAACAAATGGCCCCCGGTATTGAATACCGGGGACCATCTATTAGCAGGTGCTGCCAGCGGCAGCGCTGTGCAGGAAGGCCTACTAAACCAGCGTTACACCGGTGGCCTGCGGACCCTTGGCGCCCTGACCAATCTCGAACTGAACGCGCTGGTTCTCGTCGAGGGTCTTGAAGCCGCCGGTCTGGATCTCGGAGTAGTGAACGAAGACATCGCCATCGGAGTCGTCCGGGGTGATGAAGCCGAAGCCCTTTTCAGCGTTGAACCACTTGACGGTTCCCTGTGCCATTTATTTCTCCTCATAATGGAACTTTTTAAGGCCAGCACACCTCGTACTGGTCTTGGTTACTCCGCGAGAAGATTCCTGGCCTACACCTCCGGCGTGACCGGAAAGCGTTGCAGGAGCTTCGCGCTCGCAACATGTCTTGCGAGCATGAAAAACACCTACACAAAGACTGGTCTAAGAATTTCATGACGGCCCGGTCTGGTCAACGGTCAAAACGCGGATTCAGGGCAAATTTTGCCAAAATGCAAAGTAAATAGCCGGCCACCCGGAGTTACTCGCCTTGCCTACAGTGGCATTGAATACAGTCGCGCTGCCGGCAGAGGCGATCGCGTCATAGACAACGTCAGAAGAGCCGCGACTCGGTATCGTCCACGCCCCGCATGGCGTCATAGTCCAGGGTGATGCAGTCGATTCCCCGGTCGGCGGCAAGGACACGTGCCTGGGGCTTGATCTGCTGGGCTGCGAAGATGCCGCGGACCGGCGCCAGCAGGGGATCGCGGTTCAATAGCTCCAGATACCTGGTCAGCTGTTCCACGCCGTCGATGTCTCCGCGGCGCTTCAACTCGATGGCGACGGTGGAGCCGTCCGCATCCCTCGCCAGGATGTCCACAGGGCCGATGGCCGTGAAGTACTCGCGCCGGATGAGGGAGAAGCCATCGCCGAGCGTCTCGATCTGCTCGGCCAGCAGCCGCTGCAGGTCGGCCTCCACGCCGTCCTTGATCAGGCCAGGGTCCTGGCCGAGCTCATGTGACGTATCGTGAAGCTGTTCGTGGATATTGATGATCAGCCTGTCGTCGGTCTTGGCTGACTGCACCGTCCACTGCTCCACCACACCGACCTCAATGTCTGCTTCCTCCGGTGTGGAAACGCGAAGGGTGGCGGGCGGGCTCATCCAGTTGAGCGGCTTGTAGGAGCCGCCGTCGGAATGGACCAGCACCGAACCGTCCGCCTTCACGAGGAGAAGCCTGGTGGCGAGAGGAAGATGGGCTTTGAGCCGCCCAACATAATCAACAGAACAACGGGCTATGACAAGACGCACGCCGTACACACTACCGTGTCCGCACTGCCGCTCCCGCACGTGGTCCGGGGCCTTGGAGGGGAGGCCGCTGGGGCAGAATGGAAGCATGCCGCGTTCGAACCGTCCCCGCCGTTCCTCAGCAGGGCGGTCGTCGTCCGGCAAGGCCGGCGGCAAGCACGGCTCCGGACCTGTCCCTGAACTGGACCTTGAGAGGGCGCGTGCCGGGGTTGCCAGGCGTGAGAGCGCACCTGACGGCGACTGGATTGTCCGCTCAATGACCGCCCGCAAGGCCGAGAAAGCCTACATCTGCCCTGGCTGCTCCACTGCCGTTTTGCCGGGCGTCGCCCATCTCGTGGTCTGGGCAGACGACCATCTGTTCGGCGCTGCTGCCGGGCTGGCCGAACGCCGCCACTGGCACACCAACTGCTGGACGTCGCGCAACTTCCGTTACCGCTGACTAAGCTGGTACGCATGACTTTTGACCCGTCGTCGTACGTTTTTTACCAGTCTGCAGAGGCCACTCCCATCCGCGCCGCCACGGTCCTTCCGGCCCGCCGCGAGAACATCGAAATCCGCACCGAGGATGGCCACGCCCTCGTGGGCGAGCTGGCCCTGCCGGAATCGGGAGAGATCAGCGCCACCCTGATTACACTGCATCCGCTGCCGACGCACGGCGGTTTCATGGATTCCCATGTTTACCGGAAGGCCTCGTACCGTTTGCCCGCGCTGGCCGGGGTGGCGGTGCTTCGCTTCAACACCCGCGGCACGTCATCACCGCGCGGCACCAGCGACGGCGTCTTTGAAGAGGGCATCGGCGAGCGGTACGACGTGGAGGCGGCAGTACGGTTTGCGGTTGAGAGGGGTCTTCCCAGCAGGTGGCTGGTCGGCTGGTCCTTCGGCACGGAACTTGCCCTGATGTACGGTGCGGTGGAGCCAGTCGCCTCCCAGGTGGAAGGCGCCATCCTGCTGTCACCCCCGCTGCACCGCGCCACGGACGACCACTTGCGGCAATGGGCCGCCTCAGGCATGCCGCTCACCGTCCTGGTGCCGGAACACGACGACTACCTTCGGCCCGCGGCTGCAGCGGAACGCTTCAGCCTGGTGCCGCAGGCGCGCGTGGTGGGGGTCGACGGCGCCAAGCACCTTTGGGTGGGGGAGAAACAGGCCGCACGGGTACTTAACGAAATTGTCGACGACGTAACGCGACAGGGTTCGGGCGCCGCGGGGCTGGCGCAGGAATGGAATGGGCCGGTGGCTTCGGCAACAGTCTGATAGCGCTGCCAAACAACACCGCCTGAGGGCGCGCCAAGCAAGACTGCCTGGACGCGCTTTCTAGTGGTTGTCCTGCCGGACGATATAGATCTCTTTGACAAGGAGCAGGATGGCGGCCGCGGTGGGGATGGCGATCAGGGCTCCGAGGACGCCCAGGAGGCTGCCGCCCGCAATCACGGAGATCACGGCCACGGCGCCGGGTACCGCGACGGCCTTCTGCATGATGCGGGGCGAAATGAAGTACGCCTCGAACTGCAGGTAGGCGAAGTAGCAGATGGCGTAGGCGACGGCCGGCTGCCAGCCCAGTGTCAAGGTGATGAGGATGACCACGACGCCGGCGATCAGTCCGCCGACAAGGGGGATGAAGGCCAGCAGGGCCACAACAAAGGCAAGCAGGACAGCGAACGGCACACCGATGATGGTCATGACGATGAAGGCGAAGGTGGCGTTCAGGAGTGCTACCACCGCCTGCCCGATCACGTAGTTGCCCACGGAACGGCTGATTTCCTCGGACAGCGCCTCGACCCGGGCGCGCCGGGACCGCGGGGCAAGACGGTAGCCCCACTTTTTCATCGCCGGCAGTGCGGCCAGGAAGTAGAGGCTGAGCACCAGGACGATCAGTGCGCCGAAGAGTCCATTGGCCACTGTCGAGCCGAAGCCGACGACGCCCCCGAAGATACCGCCCATGGCCTCGGGGTTTTTGACGAACTTGTCCAGCTCCTCGTTGATGCGCTCGCGGACTCCGAACTGGCTGTCCAGGCTCCGGAAAAACTCTGAATCAACGAAGTCCCGGACCCACACCGGGGCCTGCTTAACGAGCTCCGTGACCTGCTCCACGATCGTGGGAATGAGCGTGGCGAAGAAGCCGACGACGGCAGTGACCAGTACCGAGACGGACACAAGGATTCCGGCCGGCCTGGGGATCTTGCGGGTTTCCAGCCAGCGCACGACAGGATCAAGCCCCAGCGCGATGAACAGCGCTGCGACAATCCAGAGGAGAAGCTGGGTGTTATTGGAGCCGATCCAGTAGACCAGCAGGGCAAGGCCGACGCCGACAGTACCCATGAAGCCGAGGTACAAGGGATGCTGGGCGGAAATCCGCGGGCCGGGCGCCCCGAACGGCTCGTCCTCGTCCGCGTCCCGGCTTTCAGCCTCGAACCTGTCCACCTGCTCGGGGGGCATTTCGAACCGCAGCCGGGGCTGCGCGCCGGGAATCGGCTGGCGCAGCCGCTTCAGCACGGACCCGAGGGCAGCGGCACGGACGTTTCGGCGGAGTTGCTGCGAGGCGTGATGCTGCGGAGCCTCGTCAGACGGCGGTGCATGGGGGGCCGCCGGAGGCTGTTCGGCCGCGGTCGGCTGCCGGGCTTCGTGAGAATCGTCCAGGGAGCTGCCGTCGGGCAGGTTTTCCGGGCCGCGCGTGGACGGATCCCTGTGTTCAGTCACTGCTTTTGATGCCTTTTCCGTCAGTGGTGCCGCGGCTTCGGGCCGCATGTGATGATCATCGCAAACACTATCAGCAGCCCTGTGGATAAGCCGGATCTGCGCTGCTGCAGGGGCCCGGCGGGCGCCCAGTCCGCGACCCGGACTGAGGGATTGGTAACAAAACGGTTACTATTGAAGGCAAACCCCCGCTGATGATAGGACTCCTTTGCGTTTCAAGACTGCAGTTGCACTCGTGCTGCTCGGCCTCCTGACACTGCTTGCCGGGATCGGACAGAAGACGGTGTGGGCTCCTGCCGAGACCGTGACGGCTACCGCTCCCTCGAATGCTGAAGCCGCACCCCTGACCGTTATCGACCAGAAGCTCCGGACCGTCGAAGGCGGAACCGTGACCCTCAAGGTCAAGGGTGAGGGGAACTTCCTCCTCGCCGCAGGCCGCCCTGACGACGTCACTGCCTGGGTGGGCAAGACGGCGCACAACACTGTTACCGGGCTGTCCGAGGACAAGAAGTCCCTGCAGGTGGAACGCACCGACGGCGAGGCTACCGCGCCGTCGCCCGCCGGCTCCGACCTGTGGGTGTCGAGTGAAAACGCCAGCGGGGAACTGGACTACACCTGGACGGCACCGGCCGACGGCGAGTGGTCGCTCCTGCTGGCCTCCGACGGCACGAAGCCCGCACCCTCCTCGATCGAGATGACCTTCCCGAACGACACCTCCACGCCGTGGGCTGTTCCGCTGATGGTGATCGGCGGGCTGCTTATGATTGCCGGTCTGGCCCTGCTGGTCCTCAAGCCCGGCCGCGGAACCCCCGGGGCAGGGGGCCAAGGCGGTACCAAGGCGGCCCTCGGCAGCCTCTTCGCCAAGCGGGCCACGGCTTCGACCAAGTCCGGAACCTCTGCGAAATCCGGAACCGGTTCCTCCCGCCTGAGCATCCTCGTGGCAGCTTCGACCGCAGCGATACTTGCCGGAACCGGTGCTGCAGCCAACGCCAGCCAGTCTCCGGAACCTGCTGCCACCGGCGGTGCGGCCTCACCCGTCGCTACCTCCGGTGAAGCTCCAGTGCTCCTGGACGCCCAGTTCCGCAGGATCCTTGAACAGGTAGCCAGCGCCACCAATGCCGGTGACGCCGCAAAGGATGCCAAGAAGCTGGCAAGCCGCGTTGCAGGAACGGAACTGCAGGTACGCACGCAGAACTACAAGATCCGCTCGCGCGTGGCTTCGTACGATGCACGCATGCCCGTCCGTGCCACCAAGCTGCTCACCACAGTCGTCACCGACAAGCGCGCCTGGCCGCGCCAGGTCCTGGCGGTCACGCAGGGCGAGGGCAACGTGGTGCCCCAGCTGCTGACCCTGACCCAGAAGTCCCCCCGGGAAAACTACAAGCTCGTAGGCACCAGTCCGCTGCAGCCCGGCACCACGTTCCCGTCCATTGCCCGGAACGGCACCGAGTCCCTCGATCCCGGCGACAAGTCGGGTCTGCTGTACAGCGGCCAGGAAGCCCTTGCCGGCCTTGCCGACCGTCTGTCCAAGGAGAGCTCAACCTTCAAGAGCAAGCTGGTCGAGGGCCAGTCCTCGCCGTACATCGCCGATACGCTGTCCTACCAGACCGACGTGGTGAAGTCCGGAGTCAACGGTAAGTTCGTGTTCACCCACAAGGTGCAGCCGGACAGCACCGTAGTCTTCCGCACCTCCGATGGCGGTGCCCTGGTACTTGGCCGCCTGACGTTCAACTTCGATGGCACTCCGAAGTCTGAGGGTGACAAGCTGACGATCGGAAACGACGCTGCCGTCCTGGCGGGCGGCAAGGAGACCACCACCGGCATGGTGCTGAACTTCGCCGAATCCGTGGCCGTCTACGTACCGCCGACCGGGTCGAAGGACCCGATGAAGCTCGTGGCGGCCACCCGCGGACTCGTCGGAGCCAGCTTCAAGTAGGCACCCGACGCAGAGAGCACCCCGCCGCGGCGGGGTGCTCTCTGCGTTAATGTGCGCCTCCTGCGGCAGCGGGAGTGGCTAGAGTGGAGGCTATGAGTTCGCCAGCTTCCCGACCTGTCCCTCCAGCCGCCGCAAGCCAGCTCAACCTCCGCGGCGCCGTCGACCTTTCCGCCCTCAAGCAGCGCCAGGCGCCGCCTGCAGGAGGCCCCGCCGGTGCTGGGTCCGGTGCCATACCCGGTGCTGCGCCTGGTGCCGTGCCTTCGGCGGATACGCCGGAATCCGCAACAGGGGAAACCCCTGCCCTCCGTGTGGAAGTCACCGAAGGAAATTTTCAGGATCTCGTGCAGCTTTCTGCGCAGGTACCTGTGGTGTTCGCACTCTGGGCACCGTATTCCCCCGAATCTGCCGGGGTGCTCGATGCCTTGGAACGGATGGTGCAAAGCTATGCCGGCCGGCTGGTGCTCGGCACCGTGGACGTCGACGTCTTCCCGCAGCTCGCCCAGGCGTTCCAGGTCCAGGCCGTGCCCACCGCGGTGGCGGTGCTGAAAGGCCAGCCCGTGCCGCTCTTCCAAGGCGGGGCGGACGAACAGCAGATCCAGGCACTGCTTGATGAGCTGCTCAAGGTTGCCGCGGCCAACGGTGTGACCGGAAACGTCGGGGGAGCAGCTCCGGGGGAGCCTGCTCCTGCCCCGTTGCCCCCGATGCATCAGGCCGCCTTCGACGCCATCGAGGCGGGCGATTATGATGCGGCCGCTGAAGCCTACCGCCGGGCCCTGGCCGAGATGCCGACCGATGCCGAGGCCAAGGCCGGCCTGGCCCAGGTTGAGCTGATGGGCCGGCTCCAGAAGCTCTCGGGGCCCGACGGTGAGGCCCTCCGGCAGGTGGCCGCCGACGAGCCGGACAACCTGGACGCCCAGCTGGGGGTCGCCGACCTTGATGTTGCCGGCGGCCACGTGGAGGACGCCCTCAACCGTCTGGTGGCATTCATCGGACGGAACTTCGGCCCCGAGCGCGAGACCGCCCGCGTGCGGCTGCTTGAGCTGTTCGAGGTCGTGGGAACCTCCGATCCGCGCGTGGTGAAGGCGCGCCAGGCTTTGGCGAGGGTGCTCTTCTAGTGGTGGTGCCGGCCCTTTTCACGCCGCCGTCCCTGCGCTCACTGCAGCTGCAGCACCGTGGCTGGGTTTCCCCCATGTGCCAGTACAGTTGCGACCCCGATGCTGCGCCCGGGGTGCCGAACGACTGGCACCTGATGCACCTCGGTTCCTTCGCAACCGGGGGAGCCGCCCTGATCCTCACGGAAGCAGCAGCGGTGAACCCTGCCGGGCGGATCAGTCCGCGGGACGCCGGTCTTTACAACGGGGAACAGGCCGAGGCCTGGGAGCGCATCGTCGGATTCGTGCACCGGCACGGAGTGGCGGATGCCAAGATCGGCGTCCAGCTCGCCCACGCCGGCAGGAAGGCTTCCACCTACTGGCCTTTCGCCGGGAACAAGGGTTCCGTTCCCGCTTCTGACGGCGGCTGGGACACCGTGGGGCCAGGCACCTCTGCTTTTGACGGCTATGCTGCACCTTCCGCCATGACAGAGGATGACATTCAGGGTGTCATCCGCGATTTTGCCGCTGCCGCCGCCAGGGCGGTTGACGTCGGTTTTGACACAGTGGAGATCCACGGTGCCCACGGCTACCTGCTGCATCAGTTCCAGAGCCCCCTGGTGAACCGCCGCACCGATGCCTGGGGAGGCGACTCCGCGGGCAGGAACCGGCTGATGCTTGCCGTGGTCGACGCCGTGCGAGGGGTGATCCCCGATGCCATGCCGCTGCTCCTGAGGATTTCCGCCACGGACTGGGCTGAGGGTGGAATCGGCATTGAGGACTCCGTGCAACTTGCCGCGCAGGCCGCCGAACACGGCGTTGACCTCGTCGACGTCTCCAGCGGAGGAGCCGTGGCCCACCAGCAGATCCAGCCGGGTCCCGGGTACCAGACGGGTTTCGCCGCCCGCATCCGCCGTGAGGCGGGTATCGCCACCGGAACGGTCGGACTCCTGACGTCCCCCGGGCAGGCGGAGCATGTGGTGGCCACCGGACAGGCCGACGGCGTCTTTATCGCCCGGGCAGCCCTGCGGGACCCGCATTGGTGGCTGCGGGCAGCCTTCGAACTGGGCTACGACATGAAGTGGGCTCCCCAGTACGAGCGGGCAGTGCCCCGGCGCACCTTCTGACCCGACATTGTCGATCAGGGTGTGGGGTATCCCGCATGAGCCGCGTCACGGCTAGGGTTGGTTCATGAGTGTTCCCGCCGCGGCCCTGTCCATCAGGGGGCTCGCGAAGCGCTTTGGAGGCAAGATCGCCGTCGACGGCATCAGCCTGGAAGTTCCCGCGGGCTCCTTCTTCGGAATTGTCGGGCCGAACGGTGCAGGCAAGACCACCACGCTGTCCATGGCGACTGGCCTGCTGCGGCCCGATTTCGGCACGGCAATGGTGCACGGCGTAGACGTATGGGACCGCCCCCTGGAAGCGAAGAAGCTGCTGGGCATCCTGCCCGACGGCGTCCGGCTTTTCGACCGGCTCACCGGCGAACAGCTCGTGACCTACGCAGGGCTGCTCCGGGGCATGGACAAGACTGTCGTCGCTTCCCGCGTGTCCGAGCTGCTGGCTGCTCTGGACCTGAGTCCGGACGCCGGGACGCTGGTGGTCGACTATTCCGCGGGCATGACCAAGAAAATCGCGTTGGCCTCGGCGCTGATCCACGCACCGAGGGTGCTGGTGCTGGACGAGCCCTTTGAATCGGTGGACCCGGTTTCGGCCTCGAACATCCGCGACATCCTCGTCCGCTACGTTGCGTCCGGCGGGACCGTAATTGTCTCCAGCCATGTCATGGACCTCGTGCAGCGGATGTGTGACCACGTGGCCGTGGTTGCCCATGGAAGGCTGCTCGCCGCAGGGACAGTGGCGGAAGTCCGAGGCGGCATGAGCCTGGAAGAACGCTTTGTGCAGCTGGTGGGCGGAAGGGTCCAAACCTGGGGACTCGAGTGGTTGCGCACCTTTTAAGGCTTAAACTCACCCTGCTGCGGAACGGCCTGCGGCGAAGTCCACTGCAGCTTATCGGTCTCGCGATCGGAGGACTGTATGCCCTGGGCATCGTGGGCGCCTGTGTGGCGGCGCTGTTGATTCTCCGCCAGGAAGACCTTCTCCTTGCCCAGACGGTTGTGGTGCTCGGGGGCGCCGCGATCCTGCTTGGCTGGGGGATTCTGCCCGTGGTTGCGGCCGCAGCGGACTTGACGCTGGACCCCGCCCGGTTCACCACATCCGCCGTTCCGATGCCGCAGCTGCTGGCAGGACTCGCGCTCGGCGGGCTGATCGGCATTCCCGGACTGGCCACAGCCCTGGTGGCCCTGGCCACCGTGGGCACGTGGTCGAGGGGCCTGCTGCCCGCCGCAGGCGCGCTGGTGGGAGCCGCTGTGGCGGTGCTGAGCTGCATCGTGTTGTCCAAAGTCGTCACCACAGCGACGGCCAGCCTCGCTGCATCGCGGCGCTTCAAGGACGCCAGCGGGCTCGCCTTCATGGTGCCCCTTGTCCTCATGGGCCCCCTCATGGCAGCGATCGGCCAAGGTATTTCAGAGTCAGCCGGCTTCCTCGCGGAACTGGCCCGGACTCTCTCATGGACACCGTTGGGAGCGGCCTGGTCGCTCGGCGGCGACCTTGCAGCGGGCCGGGTCCTGGACGCCGTCCTGAAGCTCCTCATTGCCGCCGCCACGCTCGCCGGCCTTATCTGGTGCTGGAAGCTGCTGCTGCAGCGTGCACTTGTTACGCCGCCCTACTCCGGAAGCGGCCGCAGATCCGGAGGCCGGATCGGGCTCTTCGCGCTGTTCCCTGCCACGCCCACGGGTGCCATTGCTGCCCGTTCACTGACTTACTGGTTCAGGGACCCGCGGTACTCCGGATCCTCGTGGCCGTTCCGCTCCTGCCGGCGCTGCTCGTGTTCCAGGGGAGCCAGACCGGAGACTTCAGCGTCGTCATGATCGCCGGACCGCTGACCGCCTTTCTCCTCGCCTGGTCCATCTCTGCGGACGTGTCCTACGACAACACCGCCTTCGCCCTGCATCTTGCCGCAGGAGTCCCCGGAGTGCACGACCGACTGGGCCGGGCCCTGGCGTGCCTCGTCTTTGCGCTGCCTACCGTGCTGATCCTGGCCGCAGGGCCATTCTTCCTGATCGGGGACTGGGCGTGGCTCCCGTCCGTACTGGGGCTGTCCCTCGGAATCCTGTTCACCGGCCTTGGACTCGCGTCCCTGGTTTCGGCCCGGTACACCACCGCGGTGCCGCTCCCCGGCGACAGCCCGTTCAAGAAACCGCCGGGCAACGTGGCCCAGACGCTCGCCGTGCAGTTCGGCGGCATGGCCGTTCTGGCCGTGCTGACTTTGCCCGAAGCCGGCCTGGTTATCGCCCAGGCTGTCACCGGTGACCCTGTCTTTGGCTGGGCCAACCTTGCCCTCGGGCCGCTGCTCGGAGGCGCCCTCCTTACCACGGGGGTACGGCTGGGCGGCCGGTGGCTGGATGCCCGCGCTCCGGAGCTGCTGGCGCAGCTCACGGTCAACCGGTAGCCTGCAGTTCATGAGAGGCGGCGCACCGTGGAAGTCGTGATCCTTCCTGGCGGCAGGCAGATCGCCTCCGTGGCGGCCGACGCCATCCAGGCCCTCCTTAGGCGCAAGCCCGATGCGGTCTTGGGGCTGGCGACCGGATCCTCACCCCTTCCCATCTACGACGAACTCGTGCAGCGTTACGAGCGGGGCCTGCTGGATTTCAGCCGCGTGCAGGGTTTCCTGCTGGACGAATACGTGGGACTGGAACCCGGCCACCCCGAGTCCTACCGCGAGGTCATTCGCAGGGACTTCGGCGGGCGGGTGAATATCGCCCCGGACAATGTCCACGGTCCGGATGGCAGCGCTTCTGATATTCCCGCTGCATGCCGCGTTTACGAGGATGCCATCCGGGACAGCGGCGGGGTGGACCTGCAGCTGCTGGGACTGGGCACCGACGGGCATATCGGCTTCAATGAGCCGGGTTCCTCGCTCGCGTCGCGGACGCGCATCAAAACCCTCATCGAACAGACGCGCCGGGACAATGCCCGCTTCTTCCATGGGCTCGCCGACGTGCCCCACCATGTGCTGACCCAAGGGCTGGGCACCATCCTAGAATCGCGGCACGCCGTCCTGGTGGCGACGGGGGCCCAGAAAGCCCAGGCCGTCCATGACCTCGTCGAAGGGCCGTTGGCCGCCGTGTGCCCGGCATCCGTCCTGCAGCTGCACCCGCATGCCTCCATCCTGATCGACGAGGCCGCAGCGTCGTCCCTGAAACTCGCCGATTACTACAGGCATTCCTATGACCACAAGCCCGCGTGGCAGGAGCTGTAGCGCCCGCGGCGGCCCGCTTCCCGGGCGCATGCCCCATCCGCTTCGCCTCCGCAACCACCGCTCCGGAACGGGCTAAGATGGATGGCATGACTAGCATGACGGATCCTCTCGACAACGACCCCATGCGTGAGCTCTCCGGCGCCGGATCGTCCACAGCCACAATTGAGCGCGAGGAACTGCGCCAGGAAGTGGAACCGGGCGACCGTGAGCGCTTTTCGCATTACGTCCGCAAGGAAAAGATCATGGAGTCCGCGCTGACCGGCGAGCCCGTTATCGCGCTGTGCGGCAAGGTCTGGACGCCCGGACGCGACCCGCAGAAATTCCCGGTCTGCCCGATGTGCAAAGAGGTCTATGACGGCCTGCGCCCGGGAAATGATGGCGGCAAGGGGTCCGGCGGGGACTCAGGCAACAAAAAGTAGTGACGGAGACACTCTTCGGCGGACCCACCCTGCCTCCGGCTTACCCGGAACGTGCAGCCTGGGGAACCGCCCCGAAGCTCCGTGCCTGGCAGCAGGAAGCCTTGGACCGCTATTTCAGCACCCATCCGCGGGACTTTCTCGCCGTGGCCACCCCCGGCGCCGGTAAGACGACCTTCGCCCTCCGCGTCGCGTCCATGCTCATCGACGCCGGTACCGTCAACCGGGTGACCATTGTGGCTCCCACTGACCACCTGAAGAGGCAGTGGGCGGATGCTGCGGCGCGCGTGGGAATCGCAATTGATCCGAACTTCAAGAACTCCGACGGCCAGCACGGCCGCGGCTTCATCGGGGTTGCGGTGACCTATGCGCAGGTGGCCAGTAAGCCGCTGCTGCACCGGGCTAAAACCGAGGCAGCCCGGACGCTGGTGATCCTGGATGAGATCCACCACGGCGGCGAGGCCCTGTCCTGGGGTGACGGCCTGCGCGAGGCATTTGACCCCGCGGTGCGGCGCCTGTCCTTGACGGGCACCCCCTTCCGCTCGGACACGTCGCCCATCCCCTTCGTAGAGTACGCGGAGGACCGTGACGGCATCAGGCGGTCGAAGGCGGACTACACGTACGGGTACGGAAACGCGCTGCGTGACCACGTGGTGCGCCCCGTCATCTTCATGGCGTACTCGGGTCAGATGCGCTGGCGGACCAGCGCAGGCGAGGAAATGGCTGCGTCGCTCGGCGAGGCAGCCGTGACCAAGGACATTACGTCCCAGGCATGGCGGACTGCCCTCAACCCTGCCGGAGAGTGGATTCCCGCTGTGCTGGCCGGAGCGGACAAGCGGCTCAGTGAAGTGCGCCGGTCTGTGCCCGATGCGGGCGGCCTGGTGATCGCAACGGACCACGAGGACGCGAGGGCGTACGCGGGCCAGCTGAAGAGGATCACCGGCGAGTCGCCCACCGTCATCCTTTCGGATGACGCGAAGGCGTCGAGCAAAATTGAAGAATTCTCGGCCAACGACAAGCGCTGGATGGTGGCCGTCCGCATGGTGTCCGAAGGTGTGGACGTGCCGCGTCTTTCCGTGGGCGTCTACGCCACCTCGACCTCCACGCCCCTGTTCTTCGCCCAGGCTGTCGGCCGTTTCGTCCGCGCCCGAAAACGCGGCGAGACAGCATCGGTGTTCCTGCCGTCGGTGCCGCAGCTGATGGCGCTGGCCAACAGCATGGAAGCCGAGCGGGACCACGCCCTGGACCGGCCGGAGAAGGAAGACGGCGACGGCCTCTTCAATCCGGAGGATTCGCTCATGGACGAGGCGAACCGCGAGGACAAGGCCTCGGACAGCCTGACCAAGGGCAAATTCGAGGCATTGGATTCCCAGGCGTCCTTTGACCGAGTGCTGTTCGACGGCGGTGAGTTCGGTACCGGCGGCGACATCGGTTCCGAGGACGAGCTCGACTTCCTGGGCATCCCGGGCCTGCTGGACGCCGAACAGGTGGGGATGCTGCTGCGCCAGCGCCAGCATGAGCAGCAGAGCCGGAAAAAGCGGCAGGCACCGGTAACGGCTCCGCCCGAGCAGGCACTCCCGGACCACCGGATGCTGATGGACCTGCGGAACGAGCTCGCCAAGAACGTAGCGGCCTGGTCCGCCCGGACGGGAACACCCCACGGCGTGGTCCATACCAAGCTGCGCACTGTCTGTGGCGGCCCGCCCGTGGCCCAGGCCAATGAGCAGCAGCTGCAGTCCCGGCTGAAGAAGCTGCAGGACTGGTTCGTCGGGCGCAAGTAGCTATTCGAGGTCCACGCCGCCCAATTCCATCTCGGCGTAAGTATCGTCCAGGTCCTCGGCGATGCCGGCGGTCAGGCGTTTGATCACGGTGACGGAATAGCCGGCCTGCACAGCGTCCAGTGAGGTGGCCATGACGCAGTGGTCGGTGGCGAGGCCCACTACGACGACATCCTCCACGTCGTGGCTCTGCAGCCAGTCGTCCAGGCCGATCGAGTCTTCCCCGGGCGCGTAGTCGTCCTCGCCTGCTGAAGGATCGCCGGGAGAAGGGTCGGCCGGAGCTGCGAGGGCGCCGGGCTTCCGTTCCCCGGTGGGCACGGCGTCCTCGGGCGCAAGCAGGCCCTCGAAGCCGGAGTACGCTGCCGCATACTGCCCTTTGTGGAAATATGCCTGGATGTGTTCCGTGTCGAGGTCCGGATGAAGTTCGGCGCCGGGCGATCCCGCTATGCAGTGCGGCGGCCAGCTGTCCTTGAAGTCGGGTGACTCTGAAAAGTGCGGGCCCGGGTCGATGTGCCAATCCTGCGTGGCCACGATGTGGTCGAACTGGCCATGGTGCGATTCGACGTACTCGCTGATCGCCCCCGCTACCGCCGCGCCGCCCTCGACGGGAAGCGCGCCGCCCTCGCAGAAGTCGTTTTGAACGTCGACAATGATCAGTGCCCGTGACATCTGGTCTCCTAGCTTTCCTCGTATATCGTGGGAAGGGCGGGCTCGCCGCGGTGGAGGCGGTGGACGACGGCAGGCAGCTCGCCCATGGAGTCGGCGTGTCGCTGGCGGGCCCGGAGTACGCCTTCGTGCCCGGTCCAGCCCGGCAGCAGCTCCCCGTTCTTGACGAACTGGTGCAGGAGCGGCCGGTCGTTGCCGTCATCCTCAGGGCGCTGGCCCACGCCGATGATCTCGTGCGTGGCCACGCCATGCTCGTTGAGCCTGCGAAGGGCGTATTTGCGCCCGCCCTTACTCGCCTTGTTCTTGGCGGCCTTGGCCACGGAGACGAATTCGCCGGTCCCGTCCGTGCGGCTGACCAGCTTGTAGACCATGCTGGCCGTCGGAGCCCCGGAGCCCGTGACGAGGGAAGTGCCCACGCCGTAGGCGTCCACGGGCGCGGACTGCAGTGCCGCGATGGCGTATTCGTCGAGGTCGGAGGTGACCACGATGCGGGTGTTCACATTACCCAGCTCGTCCAGCAGCTGCCGGACCCACTGGGCCTGTTCCACCAGGTCGCCCGAGTCCAGGCGGACGGCGCCCAACCCGGCCCCGGCAATCTCGACGGCCGTACGGACGGCCGTTTCGACGTCGTACGTATCCACGAGCAGCGACGTTCCGGTTCCCAGCGAGGCGACCTGCGCCTCGAACGCCTCGCGCTCGGTGTCATGCAGCAGCGTAAAGGAGTGGGCGGCGGTGCCCACTGTCTTGATGCCGTAGCGCAGTCCCGCCTCCAGGTTCGAGGTGCTGTCAAAGCCGGCGATGATCGCGGCGCGGGCGGCAGCGGTGGCCGATTCCTCTTGCGTCCGCCTGGAGCCCATTTCGATGCAGGGCCGCGTACCCGCAGCCGTGACCATCCGCGAGGCCGCGGAGGCGATGGCGCTGTCGTGGTTCAGCACGGACAGGATGTAGGTCTCCAGGATGCAGGCCTCGGCGAACGTAGCCTCCACGATCAGGATGGGGGAGTTGGGGAAGTAGGCCTCACCCTCGGCATAACCCCAGATATCCCCGGTGAAACGGAAATTTGCCAGGTAGTCCAAAGTTTCCCGATTGACCACCCCGGTGCGGCCAAGGAATTCCAGTTCAGCCTCGCCGAAGCGGAAGGCCGTGATCCCCTCGAGAAGACGTCCGGTGCCTCCGACAATCCCGTAGCGGCGGCCGTCGGGAAGCCTGCGGGCGAAAGCCTCAAAGACCGATTTACGGTGCGCGGCGCCGGAATGGAGCGCGGCCTGCAGCATGGTCAGCTCGTAGTGATCAGTGAACAGGGACGTGCGGGGCTGGGTCCAGCCGGCATTGGTACTCACAAAATCACTCTAGTGTGCATCCCCATAGAATGGACAGATGACCCTAAGCGTTGCGCTCGGCCCTGACACCCAGGAGGGCATCCAGTCTGAAACAGCAGTGGCTACGGACGGCCTGACTGCTCCGGACATCCCCTGGAACCTTGTGATCTGGAACGATCCCGTCAATCTGATGAGCTACGTCAGCTATGTCTTCCAGAGCTATTTCGGGTATTCGGAAACGAAGGCGAACAAGCTGATGATGGAGGTCCACAGGAAGGGCCGGTCCATTGTTGCCCACGGCAGCAAGGAACAGGTGGAGCAGCACGCCGTCGCCATGCACGGCTATGGCCTCTGGGCAACGGTTGAGAAGGCCACCGGCGGAGACAACGGGGGCGGCAAGAGCGGTCCGGGCAAGGGCAAGGGAAAACGTGGCTAAGGCTTTTAAATACGGCATCAAGGGCATCACCGGATTCCTGGAACCTGCAGAGCGGGAGCTGCTGCGTGGCCTCTTTAACGACGTCATCTCAATGCTTGAGCCGGCTGACCGTGGAAAGCAGGATCCGCTGTCCGCCATGATCGGGCTCGACATGGACGTCCGGGAGCCGACTGACCGCGCCCTTCGCAGGCTGCTGCCGAACGCCGTTAAGGATGACGGCGCCGCGTCCCTTGAGTTCCGTCAACTTACTGAGCGTTCGCTGCGGGAAAGCAAGATCGGTGCGCTGCGGGCCGCCTGCATGCACCTCGACAGGGACGAGCTGGTGCTGGCGCCCGCGGACGCACGGCACTGG
This sequence comes from Arthrobacter sp. D1-17, assembly GCF_054130535.1. NCBI lineage: Bacteria > Bacillati > Actinomycetota > Actinomycetes > Micrococcales > Micrococcaceae > Arthrobacter > Arthrobacter sp. D1-17. The sequence continues at coordinate 1,581,944 of NZ_CP096382.1, forward strand.
TCCACAGCGCTTAATGACGTCCGTCTCGTCCTCGCCGAACGGCTCGACATCCGCGACGAGGCCGATGCCGACCACGTCCACCAGATGCAGGACTGGTCCCAGGCCGAGGACGTTGAAAGCTACCTGGCCCTCGTCTACAACTTCACCACGTGGCTGCAGGAGTCTCTCGTCCAGGCCATGCTGCAGGCGCTGGAATCCCGCCCCTGACCGTGCCTTCGGGCAGTCCGTTAGGCGGGCTCCTCCACGAGTGAGCCTGTGCCGCGGTTCCCAGATGTGACAAATTCGACATGAGGCGGACGCCACAAGTGATGGCCGCACCTACCGGGAAGACCTATCCTCGAATAATCATGACTTCAGCATCGAGTACGGATCCGGCAGCAGGACCTGCGGATTCCGCAGCCATGGACGGCGACTTGGGATCGCTGCCTATCGGGGTCTTTGATTCGGGCGTCGGCGGACTGACGGTGGCGCGGTCCATCATTGACCAGCTTCCGAACGAATCGATTCTCTACGTTGGGGACACCGCGCACGGGCCGTACGGTCCGCTCCCCATCGCCGAGGTGCGCGCGAATGCCCTGGGTGTCATGGATGAACTGGTGGACTCGGGTGTCAAGCTCCTCACCATCGCGTGCAATTCGGCCTCGGCCGCCGTGCTGCGCGACGCGCGGGAGCGGTACACGGCCCGCTATGGAATCCCTGTGATTGAAGTAATTCAGCCCGCTGTCCGGCGTGCGGTGGCTGCCACCCGCACCGGCCGGATAGGAGTGATCGGCACGTCCGCCACCGTCGGTTCCCGCGCTTACGAGGACACCTTTGCTGCAGCCCCGGATCTGGCGATCACGTCCGTGGCCTGCCCTGCGTTCGTGAGCTACGTGGAGGCCGGCATCACCACCGGTCCTGAACTGTTGGCCGTCGCGGGGGAGTACCTACAACCGCTGAAAGCCGCCGGAGTCGACACCGTGGTGCTCGGTTGCACGCACTACCCCCTGCTGACCGGCGTCATTTCCTACGTCATGGGTGAGGATGTCACGCTCGTCTCCAGCGCGGAGGAAACGGCCAAGGATGTCTACCGTGCTCTGGCAAGCCGCGGCCTGGAGCGCACTGCTGCCGCCCCGCCGGAGCACAGCTTCATTGCCACCGGTGACGCCGGCCAGTTCGAGGCCCTGGCACGCAGGTTCCTCGGGCCCGAGGTCCTCAGCGTCAAACATGTCGACCACGTTGCTGCCCAGTATCCGACCGGGAGCCTGGCCCGCATCACTCCGGAAATGATTGCGGCGGCGCAGCGCGCAGCTACCGGGCCGCGCATCTCAAACTTTGTCGGGCAAGGTGCTTCCGCCGGCCCGTTGTCCGGAGGCTCCCTCCTGTGAAACTCACCATTGTCGGCTGCACCGGGTCCTTCCCGGGCCCCGGTTCGCCCGCGTCCTGCTACCTGCTGACCGCCCATGACGGCGAACGCACCTGGAAAGTCGTCATGGACCTTGGGAGCGGCGCCCTTGGTGCCATCCAGCGGTACACGGACCTTGAGGACATAGACGCGATCTTCCTCACGCACCTGCACCCGGACCACTGCATGGACCTGTGTGGCCTGCACGTCGCTGTGCGCTGGAAGCCCGGCGGATGGGACCGCGGCAGGATCCCGGTGTGGGGACCGGCCGCGACAGCGGACAGGATGGCCACCGCTTACGGCCTGGAACTCGATCCGGGCATGCACGAGGAATTCGACTTCACCAACTGGACCGAGCGCCAGTCCGTGACGGTGGGGCCGTATACCGTCACCCCGTTCGCCGTGAACCATCCGGTCGAGGAGGCTTACGCACTGCGCGTGGAAGTGACGGAGCCGGGACCTGACGGTGCGGCCGTGACGCGCGTGCTGACCTACTCCGGCGACACCGACTCCTGCCGAGGGCTCGAAGAGGCCGCCAAGGACGCTGACCTGTTCCTGTGCGAGGCTGCCTTCGAAGAGGGCCGTGACGACGGCATCAAGGACGTCCACCTGACCGGGAAGAGGGCAGGTGAGGCAGCGGCGGTGGCTGGCGCCCGCCGCCTGCTGCTGACGCACATCCCGGTGTGGACATCCCAGACCACGGTGATGGCCGAGGCCCGTCCCGCTTTCGGCGGGGATGTCGCGGTCGCCGTGGCCGGGGTGCATTACACGGTCTGAGGCGGGGCCGCCGCCGTCGGAGAAGTCGATAAGCTTGAGGCATGACTTCCGAAGCAACAACAGCCCCCGTCATCCGTGCTGACGGCCGCACTCCCGAACAGCTCCGCCCCATCAGCATCACCCGGGGCTGGTCCAAGCAGGCCGAAGGGTCCGCCCTGATTGAGTTCGGCAACACACGGGTGCTGTGCACGGCGTCCCTGACCGAGGGCGTCCCGCGCTGGCTTAAGGGCGAGGGCCGCGGCTGGGTCACGGCCGAATACGCGATGCTGCCGCGCGCCACGAATACGCGCTCGGACCGGGAGTCCGTCAAGGGCAAGATCGGCGGCCGCACACACGAAATTTCACGTCTCATCGGCCGGTCCCTGCGCTCGATCATCGACACCAAGGCGCTCGGCGAAAACACCATCGTGCTGGACTGCGATGTCCTGCAGGCCGACGGTGGAACCCGGACTGCCGCGATCACCGGCGCCTATGTGGCGCTCGCCGAGGCGATCCGCTTCGCCCGGGAGAACAAGATGATCGCCAGGAATGCCCAGCCCCTGATCGACACCATTGCCGCCGTGTCAGTGGGCATCATCGACGGTGTTCCCATGCTGGACCTGCCCTATATCGAGGATGTCCGCGCCGAGACGGACATGAACGTCGTGGTGACCGGCTCCGGCAAGTTCGTGGAGGTGCAGGGCACCGCGGAGGGAGCCCCCTTCGACCGCGATGAGCTCAACAAGCTGCTTGACCTTGCCCTCCTGGGCACCGAGCAGCTCGCGGCCATCCAGCGCGAGACCCTGGCCGAGGCGCCGTGAGCGAAAACGGTGTGCCTGCTCCGCGCCTGGTGCTGGCCACGCACAACAAAGGAAAGCTGCGGGAGCTGCGCGAGCTGCTGCGCGGGCAGGTTCCCGGGCTCGACGTCGACACGCAGGTGGTGGACGCTTCCGCCGTCGGGGGTCCGGACGTCGTCGAGACCGGCGTGACTTTTGCCGAGAACTCGCTGCTCAAGGCACGGGCGGTGGCCGAAGCGACCGGACTGGTTGCGATTGCCGATGACTCGGGGCTTTCCGTTGACGTGCTGGGAGGCGCCCCCGGAATCTTTTCCGCCCGCTGGGCAGGGCGGCACGGTGACGACGCCGCGAACCTCCAGCTGCTGCTGGCCCAGCTCGCGGACGTCCCCGACGCCCACCGCGGAGCCGCCTTCGTGTGCGCTGCCGCGCTCGCCGTGCCCGGTTCTCCATCGGGTTCGGCCCACGCGGACGGGCCGCGCGAGGTAGTGGAATACGGCCAGCTCGCCGGCACGCTGTTGCGGGAGCCGCGGGGCGAAGGCGGTTTCGGCTATGACCCCATTCTGCAGCCGCTCGGGCTGAACCGAAGCTGCGCCGAGCTCAGCCCCGAGGAGAAGAACGCCATCAGCCATCGCGGCCAGGCGTTCCGTGCCTTGCTGCCGGCGATCGTGGACGCCCTCGCCGACCGCTAAATCCTCTTAAACGGCCGTTCCCCGCATAAGTGTTGCCGGGCAGCAACGCCTATGCGGGGAACGGCCGCTCGTCCGGAGGGGCTAAGGAGTCTTGCGTTCCTCTTCGGGCTCGTGCTCCTCGATGAATTCCTCCACCACGTCGGTCCCGTACTTGGCGGCCTGGCGCTTGGCAACGAATCCGCGCGCCACTTCGATGAAGATCGGAATGACCGACAGCAGCACGATCACGATGAAGATGATGTCCAGGTTGTCGCGGACCCACGGAACACGGTCGCCCAGCAGGTAGCCAAGGAGCGTCACGCCGCCGCCCCAGAGGAGGGCGCCAATGACGTTAAAGAGGAAGAACTTCCGCTTGTCCATCTGCGCAACGCCCACAATGACCGGAACAAAGGTCCGGATGATGGGAACAAAGCGGGCCAGGATCAGGGCCTTGCCGCCATGCTTTTCAAAGAATTTGTGGGCGCTTTCCACGTTCTCGTGCTTGAACAGCCTGGAGTCCGGCTTGTTGAAGATCGCCGGACCAGCCTTGGAGCCGATGAGGTAGCCCGTCTGGTTTCCGATGATTGCCGCCACGATGATCAGCGCTGCGAAGAGCCAGATGTTGAACTTGATCGTGTCCGTAGCGACCAGCAGGCCTGCAGTGAAGAGCAGGGAATCACCGGGCAGGAAGAACCCGACCAGCAAACCGGTTTCGGCGAAGATGATCCCGCAGACCAGGAGCACCACCCACGGCGCGAGGGCAGGATCCGCGAGGAAAACCTGGGGGTTAAGCCAGTCGGGAAGGAACGAGGCCAGCTGCGGCTGGACAGGTCCGGCTCCTCCCAACATGGGCACGGCAAAGTCGCTGATGGCATTAGAGATCACCATCCAAGGGTACTTGACCATGCCGCCGCTCCTGCGGCGTTACAGTTGACCCCGTGGGTTTGGACTTTACGGCGATCGACTTCGAGACCGCCAACGGATTTCGCGGGTCGCCGTGCGCCGTTGGCCTCACCAAGGTCCGCGGGGGTGTGATTGTCGAGGAGGCCTCCTGGCTTATGCGTCCGCCGCCGAACCATGACACGTTCGACTACCACAACGTGCGCATCCACGGCATTCGGGCAGAGCAGGTGGCGGCCCGGCCCCGTTTCGGGGACCTCTTCCCCGAGATCGGTGCTTTCATCGGGGACGACATTCTGGCCGCGCACAATGCCGCCTTCGACCTGGGTGTCATCCGGTCAGGACTCGAGGTCTCGGGCCTTCCCGGGCCGGCCTACGACTACGTCTGCACCGTGATGCTGTCCCGGCGCTGCTACTCGCTGGTTTCCAACTCCCTGCCCTTCGCCGCTGAAGAGGCGGGCGTACCGCTGGTCAACCACCACGATGCCGCCGAGGACGCACGGGCCTGCGCCGGCATTCTGATCGATATCGCCGCCCGCAACCGCGCGAACAGCATCGGGGAGCTCTACCTCTCACTTGGATTGGCCATACCCCGGCAGCAGGCCTTTCACCCGGCCCGCGATGAGCTGTCCAAGGCAACCCTTACGGCCCTGGCTGCCGTTGGCGAAGCCGGCACTGCACAGCCCTATGGAAGCGGATGGCCGGAGGAGGGGGCCAACCCCGCACCCAACCCGGACGCCGAGCCGGGAAATCCGCTGTACGGGCAGACCGTGGTGTTCACCGGCCAGCTGGGCATTCCTCGGCCGGAGGCCAAAATCCGTTCGGCTGAGATGGGAGCACGTCCCGAAAGCCGGGTCACGGCCCGGACCAGCGTGCTCGTGGTAGGCGACGGGTTCGACGCGCGCGACCTGAGGTCCGGACGGCTGACAGGCAAAGCCAAGCGTGTACTCGAACTGCACGAGCGCGGCCAGGCGATAGAAGTCCTCTCCGAAGGCGAGTTCCTGCAAATGGTCGGCGGCGCAGGGACTGCAGGACTCAGGTCCGGGGGCGTTCATCTGGGGCAACAAAGCTTCCCAGCGGCGGCCCTCCACTCCTAGCCTTGCTGCATGAGCAGCCCGCACAGGCCACCAGCGTCGACCGCATCCCCACCCCGGCACGGGATCGATTGGCGGGCCGTCTTTGCCTTTCCGAACCCGGTGAACGAGTACGCTGCCAGGCTCACGGCAGGCCTCGTGGTGCTGCTGGCCGGAGCCACGATCCTGGCCGGCTCCGGCCTGGGCCTGGCCGTCATCGCGGCAGGTTTCTGGCTTCGGGTGCTGTTCGGCCCCAGGATCTCCCCGCTTGCCCTGCTCTCGGTCAGGGTCCTCGCCCCCCGCCTCGGGCCTGCCAAACTCGTCCCCGGACCGCCCAAGCGGTTTGCCCAGGGGATCGGGGCCGCGGTCTCGACTGCAGCGGCTGCGTTGTTCTTCGCCGGCCTGGCGCCGGCAGCGTGGGGACTGTTTGCCGTGCTGGTCGCCGCAGCGTCCCTGGAGGCCTTTGCCGGCTTTTGTCTCGGCTGCACCATCTTTGGCTTCCTCCAGCGCCGGGGCATGATCCCGGAGGATGTCTGCGAGGCCTGCAACAACGTCTCGCTCAGGCAGTTGTAACCGAGACCAGCTGGTCCGCCATGCCACGGATCACCTCAGGGGCCTCCAGCGCTTCCAGCCAGTCCGCCGGCAGGCACGCTTCGCCGTAGTGGGCGCCGAGGATGTTGCCGGCGATGGAACCCGTGGAGTCACTGTCTCCGCTGTGGTTGACCGCCAGGGCGACGGCTGCTTTGAAATGCTCTACCGGCGCACGCTGGCCCTCGTCACCCGTTGCTGTTGCCAGGACCGCGTAAAGCCCGACGGCGAGTGCCTCTTCTGCCACCCAGCCCTCACCCAGTTCACGGACCAGGTCTTCAGGACCGAGCGGGACCGCTGGCCCAGCTGCAGCTGTCCCGTCCTCAGCAGTCCTGTCCTGGGCAGTCGCGTCCGCAGGTGTTACTCCCGCCAGGCGGAGGGCGGCGTCGAGACGCTCCCGGAGCTCCGGCACTGCCTCGGGATCAGACCGGACGTGCTCCGCGGCCACGCGGGCGGCGGCCTGCAGGGACTTGCCCTGGACCAGGGAGTGGATCAGCAGGCTGAAAACCGCCGCGCTCTGGCGTGCCGAAGGATGTCCGTGGGTCAGGGCAGCGGCGTCGGCGCTCAACTTGTAGACCGCGTCGGCAGGAATGTGGGGTATCAGCCCGAACGGGGCGGACCGCATCACCGTTCCGCAACCCTTGGACTCAGGATTGACGGGGCGGTGCACCGTGCCCATCTCGCCGGTGGCCAGTCCGCTGAGGCAGGCTTTGCCGGGGGACCGGCGCTGGCGGAGCACTGGCTGCCGGTCTATCCATCGCGGCTGGGGCCTGGGCGCCGGATCCGGAACCGCCATGCCTTGGGTATCGAGCCAGCGCAGGTAAGCGAGCCAAAGGCAGGCATTGGCGTCGGCTCCCACACCTGCATTGGCCCATTCGAGCGCTTCCACGAGCCCGTCAACTGTGTACAGAGTCATTTGGGTGTCATCCGAAAAGTGCGCGCCGCCGTCGAGCGCTGCGAAGTCACGCAGTCCGGCATCGCCAAAGCGGTCACGGATGGCGGTGATGGATTCGAATTCGACGGCGTAACCGAGGGAATCGCCCAGAGCACCGCCCAAGAGGCAACCGTGGATGCGGGACTTAGGGCTCGGCGGGGAAGCTACGGGAGAATCACTCATGCAGGTAAATTTACCCGCCTGGCGGAGCGGCGGTTTCGCGAGGGCAGCCGCCGTCATTCAACACCAGATGGCTCAAGACCAGAGTGGTTCAATTCATGGTGCTTCAATGCCTGGACAGTCCTCGGGGCAAGGGAAGCCGCAAAGGGGCTAAGCTCGACTCCAGCAAGCGTCCAGATTCCTCTGGCAGTATGCAGAGGCCGAAACGGGCTCGTGCAGATGTCCGGCCCGACTTTTGGCGTCCACGAACAGGCGCCCGGGAAACAACGGCCGGGTCGCCCGGCACAGACCGGCCCACCAACATAAGGATTGTCCCATCATGACCGCGCGAGTGCCCGTATCATCCCCGCCCCACGCCGAACCCTTCCCAAGCGGCGCCGGTTTTCGGCACGGGATGGTTTCCCGGCTCGCGGCAGAAGCTTTTGGCACATTGTTTCTGGTCATCGCAGGCCTGGGCGTTCCGCTGTTCACTCTTCCGCAGTCCAGCCCGCTGCCCGCGGCGCTCGCCGGAGGACTGGCGGTGACCGCCGCAATGCTGGCCTTCGCCCACGTTTCCGGGGGCCACTTCAATCCCGCCATCACGGCGGGCAATCTCGTGGCCGGACGCCTCCGGGCAGGCCACGCCGCGGCCTACGTCGCAGCGCAGCTGGCGGGTGCCGCTGTCGGCGCCCTGGCGCTGTACGGCGTCCTTCGGACGGTGCCCAGCATTCCTGACACCAAGGCGGCCTTTGATACTGTCACGGCCGGCTTTGGCGAGCACTCCGTCGTTCAGGCGTCCATGGCCGGCGTCCTCCTCGCCGAAGTCCTCGGCGCTGCACTGCTGGTCGCGGTCTTCCTCGGCGCCACGGCCCGCGGCAATGTCCACGCTGCAGCGGCGCCGTTCGCGGTTGGCCTGTCGTTCGCCGTGCTGCTCCAGTTCGGCCAGGCCATCGGCAATGCCCCGTTTAACCCAGCCCGTGCCACCGCCTCTGCCCTATTCAGCAACAGCTGGTCGCTGGGGCAGCTGTGGCTGTTCTGGGTTGCCCCGCTGGTGGGTGCGGCCATCGCCGGACTCGTATTCCGTGCCGCCTCGCTCGTCAGCCAAGGCGAGGTGACCGGCAAGTCGGCGGCCGCTGCTGTGCCCGCAGGGGACTCCGTCAGCGCTGTGGACGATGACCGTGCCATTGACGGCAAGGCCGATGGCAGCGACGGCAAGGCCGGTGGCAGCAACGGCAACCACGTTATCGGTCGCAGCGAAGACGTTGGCAGTGACGCCGGCGGCAGCCGGGAAGCTGCCGAAACGCGTCCGGCTGCTCCCCGTGATGAGGCCCGCGACTTCTTCGACGGGCCCGGCAGCAAGTAGTTGCCTGGCCGCACCCGGCAGCCACGGCTGCGGCAGGATGCCTCGGCCAGTACCGCCTCCGGGTGGTACGGGGCTGCCAGCCACGGACTGCCAGCCAATGCCGCCTTCGGACGCGCCCGGGCACGCTCGCTAAAACTGTCAGTCCCTACGGATAGCTTAAAAACATGCGGTTACTTCACACTTCCGATTGGCATCTTGGCCGGTCCTTCCACGGCGTTGGCATGCTGGATGCCCAGCGCGCTTTCGTCGACCAACTGGTCGCACGGGTCAAGGAAATGTCCGTCGACGTGGTCCTCATTGCCGGCGACGTCTACGACCGCGCCTTGCCAGGAGTGGACGTCGTGGGCCTCCTGGACGAGGCACTTGTCCGGCTGACCGGTGCCGGCGCCCGGGTGGTGCTCACCAGCGGAAACCATGACTCCGCCATCAGGCTTGGATTTGCCTCACGGCTCCTGGAGCGCGGCGGGGTGCATCTGCGCACCCGTCTCGCAGAACTGGACACGCCGCTCATGATTCCGCTGGACGGCGCTGGCGGGGAAGGCCATGACGGGGAGAAGAGTGACCGGGACGCCCAGGACGGGGACGGCCAGGCCGGGGACGGCCAGACCGGGGATGACCGCCGCGGGGATGACCGCGGCCCGGTCCTGGCCATCTACGGCATCCCGTGGCTCGAACCGCGTCTCGTCGCCGACCAGCTTGGCGTGGAATCGGCCTCCCACTTCGACGTCACTCGCTCCGCCACGGACCGCATTCGGGAGGATCTGGCCAGGCGCAGTGCTTCGCGGACAGTCCACTCCGTAGTGCTGGCCCACACCTTCGCAAGCGGCGGCATCAGCTCGGACAGCGAGAGGGACCTCAGTATCGGAGGAGTCGGTGCTGTTCCGCTGGACCTCTTCTCCGGATTCAGCTACACAGCACTGGGCCACCTCCACCGCCGGCAGACGCTGTCTCCCGAGGTGAGGTACTCCGGCTCGCCGCTTGCGTACTCCTTCTCTGAAGCAACGCATCAAAAAGGCGGCTGGATCATCGACGTCGATGAGTCGGGTGTCACCGGGGTGGAGCCCGTGCAGTGGGACGCGCCAAGGAAACTGGCGGTCCTGCGGGGGACCATGGAGGAACTGCTCGAGTCCGCGGATCATTCGTGGGCGGAGGAAGCGTACTGCCAGGTGACCCTGACGGATCCGCAGCGGCCCGCCCAGGCGATGGAACGGCTGCGGGCAAGATTCCCGGACACCCTCGTGCTGGGCTTTGACCCCCAGGGTGCGGCGCCGTCCGCGAGGGTCAGCTACAGCAGCAGGCTCGCGGAGGCGGAGGACGACCTCTCCGTCTGCTGCGGATTTCTCGAGCATGTCCGCGGTCGTGAGGCTGATGAAGCCGAGAAGGCTGTCCTGGCCGAAGCCCTGGAAACCGTCCGTCTGCAAGGAGTGTCACTGTGAGGATTCATCGGCTGGAGATCTGCGCCTTCGGTCCCTTTGCCGGCACGGAAAAAATTGACTTTGACAGGCTCAGTGCGCACGGTCTGTTTCTTCTGAACGGAGCCACCGGCGCCGGCAAGACCAGCGTGCTGGATGCCATCTGCTACGCCCTGTACGGCTCAGTCCCCGGCGCCCGCCAAGACGGCAAGCGGCTCCGCAGCGATCACGCCGCGCCAGGCGCAGAGCCCAGCGTTACGTGTGAGTTCTCGGCCCGCGGGCGGCGCTTCGAGGTCTCACGCTTTCCGGCGTGGGACAAGCCGAGTGCCCGTGGGAGGAACGGCTTCACTACCCAGAAAGCCAGGACGTTTCTGCGGGAGCGGGTCGGTGGGGAGTGGGTCGAGAAGTCCGGCCGGAATGACGAAGCCGGGGGTGAAATCGCGGCTCTGCTTGGCATGGACAGGGAACAGTTCACCCGGGTCGTCATGCTTCCGCAGGGTGATTTCGCGGCCTTCCTCAGATCCAAGGCATCGGACCGGCTGGACCTGCTGCAAAGGCTCTTCGGAACCGAACGGTTCGAGGCGGTTGAGCGTGAGCTCGCGGCCAGAGCCGGCGAAGCCGGCAAGGAAATCGGCGGGCACAACAGCCAGCTAGGCATGCTGGTGGAGAGAGCCCGCGGTGAAGCCGAGGCTTTGGGGCTGGACCTGGCGGCGGCGCCCGAGCAGGGACAAGATGCGGAGGTACTGGCCTGGCTGGAGAGCGCCGCCTCGCTCCGTGCCGCTGAACTGGGAGCCGAGGCGGAATCCTGCGAGGCTGTTTCCCGTGAGCATGCCGCCCGGCTGGAGGCGGAACTCGCACGCCAGTCCCGCCACCGGAAGCTCGCCTCTGCACTGGGCAGGAAAGCCGCGGCGAGCGAAGCCGCTCCCGCCCTGCAACGGGAGGCAGACCGCCTCGCCCTCCACCGAAAGGCTTCAACGCTCAGCGGACAGCTGCAGGCCCTGGACGCTGCGCAAACCACTTCGGAACGGTCAGTCGTGGCACTGGAGCGCGCCGACGCTGAATTCTTTGCGTTGGCGCGTGCGGACGCGGAACTCGCACACGCGGACCCTGCAGGTGTCATAATCGACGCCGAGCTCGGACGGCTTCACTCACTGCTGGCCGTGGTAAAGGAGCGCGTTGCGGACGAGGGCAGGCTGACCACATTGCTGGCCCGCAAGTCCGCCCTTACGGCGGAGCGCCAGGACCTGCTGGGAACCAGCCAGGACCTCGCGGAAACCCTTGCCGCCCTCCGTACAGACATGGGCCGGCTTCGGGTGGGGCTGCTTCCGCTGGAACATCTGGCAGGAGAGGCGGTGCTCCGCACGAAGGAGGCCCTGGCGGCCGAAGAGCTTGTGGATGTCGTGAGGCGCTATCGTGCCACCGCCGAGCGATGCACCGGGGCAACCGAACGGCAGGTCACGGCTAAGGAGGCCTACCTCGAGTCCCGGCGGCTGTGGCTCGATGTACGGGAACAGCGCCTGGCGAATGTGGCGGCGGAACTGGCTGCGCGCCTAAAACCGGGCGAACCGTGCCCGGTATGCGGCGGGGCCGAACACCCCGCGCCAGCTCCCGTGGCCGAATCGGTCCTGAGTCTGGCCGAGCAGGAGGAACGGGCCAGGGAAGCCTGTGACGCCGCAGAGGTGGCCCTGTCCGCCAGGGACGACGAGCTGACCGGGGTCCGGCAGGAGCTTGCAGTGTTGGCGGGGCAGGACGGGGATACGGATCCGGCTGAGGCGAAAGAAGCAGCCAGGCTGGCAAGGGAAGCTGCCGAAACGGCCGAAGCGGCGCAGGCGCAGCTGGTCGAGGCTAAGGCGCGGCAGGAGGAGCTCGAGGACCGCATCGCTGCCGGTGAACAGGCACGGAGTGAGTGCCTTTCACGTATAGGTCAGCTGGAATCCACGGTGACTGAATTGGTCCAGCAATCCACCGCCCTGGAATCTGCGCTCGCAGCCCTGCGCGCGGGGTATCCCAGCCTGGGCCAGCGCTGCACCGCTATCACCAAGACCATCGCGGTGCTGGAGAGGGCAGCCGCTGCCCGCGCCGCCGCTGACCTGGCGCAGGAGCGCCTGGATGAAGCACGGTCCCGGCTTGGGTCCGCCCTGCCGGAAGCCGGCTTCGAGTCGGCGGCCGCAGCAGCCGCGGCAATACTGCCGGCCGGAGATGCTGCACGGCTGGAAGCGGCGGTCCAGACAGGGAGGGACGAACAGGCCAGGCTTGAGGAACTGTTCGCAAGTGAAGAGCTCATCCTGGCGCAAACGGAGCAGGAAGCCGGGGGCAGCATTGAGGCCGGGGAAGTGGAACGCCTGAAGGCTGAAGCCGAACAGGCAGCACAACAGTCGAGGGACACCGAGCTTGTGGCAGGCCTGGCAACACAGAAGTGCAGGGCTCTGAGGCAACTGCGGGTTCAATACGCGGAGCTGGCTGAGAAGGGGCGCTCCGCGCGGGAACGCGGCGAGCTCCTGACGGCCCTGGCGGAGTCTGCCCGGGGCGGCGGCGACAACAGCTATCGCATGAGTCTCAACAGTTATGTGCTTGCCGCCCGGCTGGAGCAGGTGGCCCTTGCCGCCTCCGAAAGACTCGTCGCGATGAGCGAGGGAAGGTACACCCTGCTGCACACGGATGCGAAGGCTGCGCGCGGGGCGAAATCCGGGCTCGGGCTCGAGGTCGTGGATGAGTGGACCGGCCAGCGGCGCGATACGTCCACGCTCTCAGGAGGGGAATCATTCATGGCGTCACTGTCGCTCGCCCTGGGACTGGCGGACGTCGTTCAGCAGGAAGCCGGGGGCGTGGACATCGAGACGCTCTTCGTTGACGAAGGGTTTGGCAGCCTCGACGAACAGGCACTGGAACAGGTCATGGATGCACTTGAGGGACTTCGTGACGGCGGCCGGGTCGTGGGGCTGGTCAGCCACGTAGGGGAGATGAAGCAGCGCATTGCCACCCAGCTCCAGGTTGTCAAGGGACGCAACGGTTCCACCCTGCACATTTCGGATGTGATGCCCGCAGCGTGACGGGTCTCCCTCTTGACAGGGCTCCCTCATGACGGGACTCCCAATGATTGGCCGGCAGGTCCAGCACGGGACCCAGTCCGGGCATGTCCAGCCCCGCCCGGCCGGTTCCGGTACAGACCGGCCGGTTCCCGTACACTCGTAGGTTTACCGGGTTGGGTGCATCGGGAGGAGGGACGATGCGCAGAACCGAACGAGCCCGGATCCATGACCACCACTTCGCAAGCGCCTTCCTCCTCTACATCACGCTCCTCCACTCCACGGTTCGCGCGGCTGCCGCAGCTGGCCGGCAGCGCGTTCATTCCCCTTGGCCTGTTCGCACGCCTCCCACTTGCCATGCTGACCGTCGGAACCCTGACCCTTGTCACCTCCGTGAGCGGTTCGTATGCGCTCGGGGGCACAGCAGCCGGGGCTGTGGGAATCGGATCTGCCCTTGGCGCACCCGTTCTGGGTGCCGTGGCCGACCGCAGGGGCCAGCGGGGAGTCCTCCTGGTCGCCGCCTTCCTGAATGCAGCCGCCGTCCTCGCCCTCATTGCCTTGGCCTACTCCCTATCACATGGCGGCAACCCCGGTACCGTCGCCGCGGATGATGGATTTTCCACAGCAGCCCCCGCCCTTGCCGCGGCATTCCTCGCAGGTGTCAGTTGCCCCCAGGTGGGGCCGCTCGCGCGCGTGCGGTGGATGGCGCTCACCTCGCGAGGAGGAGCCAACAGGAGCAGCGGACGCAACAGCAGCACCGGACAAGCCAGCTCTGCACCAAACGGCAGCCCCCGGCCCAACAGTGGCACGGACCTGGATACGGCGCTCTCCTACGAGAGCACTGCGGACGAACTGACGTTTGTCCTAGGCCCTGCCCTCGTGGGCCTGCTGGCCAGTTTCGTTACGCCGTGGCTGCCGCTGGCCCTTGCAGCGGCACTGACCATCACACTCGTGCCTGCTTTCGCCATGCACCCAACGCACCGGGCGGTTCCCCGGAGTGGCAGGCAGCGGAGCGGAAGATCCCAGATGGCAGTCCGGCGGCGGATAGCCTGCTCGGCCGCCGTCGCCGTCCCGGTACTCGCGATGGTCTGCATGGGCACCTTCTTCGGCTCCACGCAGACCGCGCTAATTTCCTTTTCCGGCGCCTACGCCACTCCTGAGGCGGCCGGGCTGCTGTATTCAGTGATGGGCCTGAGTTCCGCCGCCGCGGCCTTTTCCGTGGCATATTGGCCGGCCCGGTTCCCGGCCGCAGCCCGGTGGCTCGTGTGCGCCGCGGCCATGGCAGGGCTGTCCGTGCTGCTGCTCCTGCCTGACACAGTGGAGGCGATGGTGCTGACCTTGCTGCTCCTCGGCCTCCCGGTCGGCCCGGTGATGGTGACGGCCTTTGCGGTCGGCGGCATGGTTGCGCCCGCAGGACGTCTGGGCACCGTGATGACGGCGCTGGCCAGCGGTATCGTAGCCGGCACGGCCGCAGGATCATCGACAGCCGGCCAGCTGGCACAGGGCCAGGGTTACACGGCTGCCTTCATCGTGGCCATCGCCGCCGCAGCGGCGCTGCTCCTGCTCGGCCTGGCGGCCGCCGTCGTTATCCACTCCAGCCAGCGGAAGCATAAAATGGCCGGCGCCCCGGCGCCCTGAGCGACTGGATCCCGCCCACACCTCCGTTTGGAGACAAGCACGGGGCAGCGTGTCAGGCCAGCTGCGACTCAATCCGGGAGGCGCTGCGCGTCAGGGCCGCGGCGATGTCGGACGGGTCCTGGGACGAACGGATGTAGACGACGGCGACGGCGGCGGGCCGCCCGCCCGGCACCCTGACCGGGGCTGCCAGCGAGGAAACGCCCGCGATGACTTCGTCATGGCTGGCAGCGAATCCCCGGACGCGCGCTTCAGCAGCCTCAGGCCGGTAGGGCACCGTTGGCGCCAGCCGCTTCCAGTCGTCCTCCGAGAGTGCGGACTGGATGGCGATGCCGGGGGCTCCGCTGCTGATGGGGTGGCGGGAGCCCGGGTGCTGGACCACCGTTGCCGCCGAGTGCCGTGGCTCCACCGTAACGAGGGTGACGCAGTCCTGATGGTCCCAGACGGCGATAAAGGCGGTCATGTTCAGTGCGTTGGCGAGCTGGGTGAGTTCAGGCAGGGCAGCCGTCTGCAGGTTGCGGGAAACGCCTCTGGCCAGCACAGCCAGGCCAGGCCCGGGCTGGACCCGCCCGGCGTCGTCCCGGACCAGCAGGGAATGGTCTTCCAAAGTCCGGAGGATCCTGTAGGCGACGGACCGGTGGACGCCCATGGCATCGGCCAGCTCAGCGATCGTGAGGGGGCTCTCCGCTTCTGCCATGATCTCCAAGGCGCGGATACCCCTGGAGAGAGTCTGCGACGGGGAGGCCTGGGCGGAAGCAACCTGGGCACCGGCGCTGCCAATTGGGTTCATGGTCTCCATCCTAGGCGGGCAAAGTGCCAGGTTTATTCCGGGCTCTTGTGCCGGGCAGTACATTCAGCTAGCGTTCCATATAGGAATTCTGAGTTCAACTATAGAATATCCTCCTCTGCGGGTCAGTGGGCAGGTCTGAAAAGGGCGCCTTGACGGAAGGGGGCCGGCGATGACTGCGAAGCCAGAGGCGCCTGCGGACGTTCCCGGCAGGACCTCTGTTCCCCGGGCGCACCGGTTCCGTGGCAGCCTGGGCAGGTTCGCCACCGGCGTCGCCATCGTTACCTTCGACGGCGCGGCCAAACGCTTCGGAATCACCGTCAACTCCTTCACCTCGGTGTCCCTGGAGCCGCCTCTGGTGCTGGTAAGCATCGCCCGCAATTCCAAGGCCCACGATGAGCTCGCCGGCAGGCCCTTCACCGTGAACATCCTCGGCGCAGAACAGCGCCAGCTGGCCATGCACTTTGCCGGACGGCCGGGTGCGGAACCGGTGTGGGTGGAAAGCACCACGGCGCCGCGCCTCTCGAATGTCCTGGCGTGGTTCGAGTGCAAGCCGTGGGCTGCATACGATGGCGGAGACCATACCCTCTACGTCGGCGAGGTTGTTGATTTCAACTACCGCAGCGGAGACGCCCTGGCCTTCGCCAACAGTGCTTTTACCACCATTCCGGAGAGTCAGCTCGGCATGGAGGACCTCCTCTGAGCGCCCGCATCCCGCCCGCACCGACCACCTGCAGTTCAACGATGACTGGAGAGAACAATGGGAATCCGTACCGGACAGCAGTACCTGGACAAGCTCAACGGCATGACCCCGCACATCGTGATCGAGGGGGAGGTAGTCAGGGAAAAAGTTGCTGAACACCCCGCCTTCCGCAACGTGGCGAAGTCCTACGCGAAGCTGTTCGACATGCAGCATGACAAGCGGTACCAGGAGGCGCTGACGTACACCTCGCCAACCACCGGGGACCTGGTGAACGCATCCTTCCTGGTGCCCCGGACCGAAGAAGACCTGCGGCGCCGGAGGGCCGCGATCTCAACCTGGGCCGAAGCCTCCAACGGGTTCCTGGGCCGTACGGGGGACTACATGAACTCGGCCCTCACGGCACTGGGGGCGGCGGAAAACTGGTTCGCCCAGGCCGATCCAAAGTTCGCCGACAACATCCGCAACTACTACGAATGGGCGCGCGAGAATGACACGCTCGCCACCCATACCCTGATCCCGCCGCAGGTCAACCGGTCCGTGTCAGGTTCCGAGCAGCTCGGGGGCCAGCTGTCCGCGCATGTCGTGGAGGAGCGCAGCGATGGCATTGTGGTCCGTGGGGCCCGCATGCTCGCCACCATCGCGCCGATCGCGGACGAGCTGCTGGTCTTCCCGTCGACTGTCCTGCGCGGCGGCCCGGAGGATGCCCCGTACTCCTATGCCTTCGCCATCCAGAACGACACTCCGGGGCTGCGGTACCTGTGCCGCACGTCCCTCTACAACGGCGGAAGCACCCACGATGAGCCGTTGGCGTCCCGCTACGAGGAAATGGATGCGGTGGCCATTTTCGACGACGTGTTCGTCCCCAACGAGCGCATCTTCATGCTCGGCAACCCGCAGCTCTGCAATGCCTTCTACACCGAGACGGGTGCAGGCGCGCTCATGACCCACCAGGTGGTGACCCGCACGATCGCCAAGAGCGAGTTCTTCCTCGGGCTGGCATCCGAACTGGCCGATTCGATCGGCATCGACGGGTTCCAGCACATCCAGGAGGACATTGCGGAACTGATTATCGACGTCGAAATCGGCAAGGCTCTGGTCCGCGCCTCCGAGGCCGACGCCGAAGCCAACGAGGCCGGTGTGATGCTGCCCAAGTGGACCACCCTCAACGCTGCCCGGAACTGGTACCCCAAGATTGCGCAGCGCTTCCCGCAGATCATCCGGAAGTTCTCGGCCTCCGGTCTCATGGCCCTTCCTGGTGAAGCGGACGTCAACGGCGAAGCGAGGGCGGACATCGACCTCTATCTGCAGGGTAAGACCCTCACCGGCCCGGAACGCGTGCGGCTCTTCAAACTGGCCTTTGATGCGTCCATCTCGGGTTTCTCAGGCCGCCAGTCCCTCTACGAATACTTCTTCTTCGGGGATCCGGTCCGGATGGCCGGGGCCCTCGTCAATACCTACGACCGCGAACCTGTCAGGGCCAGGCTCCGGGAATTCCTGAACCGGCAGGACTGACAAACGCCCTTGAAGATTTAAGTGTGCTTTGCACCACATTCATAGTATTCTTTTGCAAACTGACCGTTCGATCAGTAAATCGGACAGCCCTTAACCCGGCAGCACCCCTGCCCCAGCCACGGAGTTCCAATGACCGCAGCTTCTTCCGTTGATTCGGAGACCGGCCCCAGCAGCAAGCACGAGGAACGCAAGGTCCTCGCCGGCACGCTGGTCGGCACCACCATCGAATGGTACGACTTTTTCATCTTCGCCCAGCTGACGGGGACGCTGCTGTCCCCGCTCTTCCTCACACCGCTGCAGCAGTCCAACCCTGGCCTCGCACAGATCCTCTCCTTCGCCCTCATCGGCATCAGCTTCCTCTTCCGCCCGCTCGGAGCCGTTATAGCCGGTCACCTCGGAGATCGGCTCGGGCGCAAGGCGATGCTGGTGTTCACCCTCGTCACCATGGGCGCTGCAACCTCGCTGATCGGCCTGCTGCCGACTTACGCCCAGATCGGGCTCTGGGCTCCTGTCCTGCTGATTACCCTGCGGATTGTCCAGGGCTTTTCGGCCGGCGGTGAGTCGGGCGGCGCTGCCCTGATGGCGGTGGAGCACGCACCGATGAGCAAGCGCGGGATCTTCGGCGCGTACCCCCAGATCGGCGTTCCCATTGGCATGATCCTGGCCACGGGTCTCCTGTTCTTCCTCAACAGCAGCATGTCCAGGGAGGACTTTGCCGCCTGGGGCTGGCGCGTTCCGTTCCTGCTGTCCATCGTGCTGATCGTCGTCGGGTACCTGATCCGGCGGGCCGTGGCAGAAAGCCCCGTCTTCCGCGAGATGGCCGCCCGCAAGGCTGAGAGCAAAGCCCCTCTCGGTGAGCTCATCCGGCACCACAAGAAGCCTGTCCTCTACTCGACAATGATCTTTATCGGCAACAACGCTGCTGGCTACCTGCTGATCGCCTTCTTCATCTCCTACGCCACCAGGTCCCTGCAAATGCCCGTTCCTCAGGTTCTGCTTGCCACGACCCTTGCCTCTTTCGGCTGGCTGATCTTCACCCTGGCTGGCGGCTGGCTTTCAGACCGGATTGGCCGCGTCAAGACCTTCCTGACCGGCTACGCCATCGTCTTCGTCTGGATGATCCCGATGTTTGCACTCATCGATACCCGAAACATCTGGCTCTACGGGGTGGCGCTGTTTGTCCTGACGATTGGCCTGGGCCTTTCCTACGGCCCCATGTCCGCCATGTATGCCGAAATGTTCCCGGCGAACGTGCGGTATTCGGGGATCTCCATCGGTTATGCGTTCGGCGCCATTCTTGGCGGCGCATTTGCTGCCACGATCGCGGAGTCCCTGCTCCAGACCACGAAGTGGACGGGCTCCATCGGCATTTACATCATGATCCTGTGCGTCATCTCCGCCGTCGGCGTGCTGCTGGCGAAGGAAACGAAGGGCCGCCTGCTTGGCGTGAGCCGGCACTGACAGGCGTACGCTGCGGGGACGTGTCATAGCGGACGTCCCATAATAAAGTTCCGCAGGATGCAGGCCTGGACTCAGGTGCGGGCCTGCATCCGACTTTGGCGGTGCCCTCAGGCATGGGCACCCTGCAGCAGCCCGATGGCGTCGCCGTCGGTCAACTGCTCGAAATGCCTGTAAAAACTTCCCACGGCCCGGAACCTTCCGGGCAGATGCAGGCACAGGACATCGCAGACTCGGGAGAGGGACTTTTCGGCCTCGAGAGACCCTACGGGAGCTGCGGCTACCACCCGCGATGCTCCGGCTGCACGGACTGCCTCAACCGCGGCGCGCATGGTGGCACCGGTGGCGAGGCCGTCGTCGACCAGCAGAACGGTCTTGCTGCTCAGCTCCAGGCCGGCACCAGGGTAGGCTTCGACGCGGCGCAGCAGTTCGTCGCGCTCACGGCGCTCAACCTGGTCGAGCCACTCCTGCCGCGCCCCGCCCGCGAGGATCCGTTCGACCAGCGGCCTGTTGAGCAGCCGGACAATCCTGCGGGCATCCGACGCTGAGGCTGCCCTTCCCGGGGCCTCTGCCTTCGATGCTGTTGAGCCGCTGCCAGCCGCGCCGCTGCCCGATCCGGCCGCGATGGCTCCCGCATAGGCCAAGGCTCCAAACGCTGTTTCGTCATGGCCCGGGATGCCGAGCTTGCGCACCAGGACAGTGCCGTAGGGAAGATGAAGCACGTCCGCGGCAGCGGACGCCACCGGGATACCGCCGCGGGCAAGCCCCAGCAATACCGTATCCGGCTGTTCGCGGAACTGCGGGAGCGCTGCGGCCAGGCGCCTGCCGGCATCCTCCCGGTCTTCAAAAACCATTCCCATTTGGTCCACTTCCGGTCTTTCCGCGCCCTCAGTTCCAGCCTACCGCCGCTGCCTGTCGCGGAACCGCTGGATTGCCAACGAGACCGGGTCGATTCGGTTCCGTCAGCTCGCGAGGAACTGGATCGCTGCCTGCTTGAAGGCCCGGCTGGTCACGGCGTTGGTGTGACTCCGGCCGGGCAGGATGAGCTGCTCTGCCCTGGATCCGGCCTTGGCGGCCAGTTCGGCGAGCTGCGGCATGGAGGCGGCGCGTTCGTCGATTTCGCCGGCCACGAGCAGCATGGGCATGTGCGGCACCGCTTCGGAGGGGTCATAGGGCTCCGTCTTGATGGCCTCGATAAGGGACAGCAGCGCGAAGATGTTGTTGCTTGGCAGCGCCTGCGCCATCCTCAGCAGTCCGGCCGTGGATTCATCGGCGATGGGCGTACCGTCAGCGAGATAACGCTGGGCGGCAATGAGGTCGAAGTCGGCCAGCGGATCGGCCATGTTCGGCCCGCCCAGGACCAGCTTGTGCACGAGCTCCGGCTGGGTGGCACCGAATTCCCAGGCGAGCCGCGAGCCGAGGGAGTAGCCGATCACGTCAAGTCCGCTGGAAGGGTTGCCGGGTTCCAAAGGCCGGGCTCCGGCGTCGAACGCTATCTGCAGGAGGTCGGCGCGGATGCGGCTGGGGGAATAGGAGTCCATGTCCTCGGGTGCGCCGCTGCGGCCATGCCCCGGCAGGTCCACCGTGATGACCTGGCGCCCGGCATCCAGGAGTGCAGCGACCCAGCCGGTGTCCTCCCAGTTCAGCTTGCTCGAGGACGAGAACCCGTGGATCAGCAGGATGGGCCGCATGCCCGCGCCCGTCGTGGGTTCATGTACCGCGACATACAGCTGGGGATCGGTGCCCTCCACCGTGTGGGAGTGCTGTGCGCCGGTGTGTCTGCCGCTCATCATGTCAGTCCTCATCAAGTACGGCGCTCAGGCGGACCCGGCGCTTTGGTGCCTCTTCTTTCGGGACGGTGCCCACGATGCCGGCGGTGTTGTCCGGCACCTCAAACACAATCAGGGGCTCGCCGACATTGATCTTGTCGCCGGTCCCGCCGTGGATACGCACCACCTTACCTGCCTGCGGGCTTGGCAATTCAACTGCGGATTTCGTGGTTTCCACCTCAACGAGCGGCTGGTTTCGCTCCACCTGGTCGCCGGGGGAGACGAGCCATTCCAGGATGGTCGCTTCGATCAGGCCTTCGCCGAGGTCGGGCAGAGGGAAGGAAATTTCAGCCACGCCGGTACTCCAATACTCGCTGGACGCCGAAAAGAATCCGGTCGATGTTGGGAATGTATTCGTCTTCGAGGTCCCCGGACGGATAGGGGACGTCGAAGCCCGTCACCCGCTCCACCGGGGCCTTGAGGGTGTCGAAGCAGCCCTGCGTAATCAGTTGGGCCACTTCCGCCCCGAGGCCAGCGGTCAGCGGGGCTTCATGGACGACGACGGCGCGCCGCGTCTTTTGCACGGATGTCACCAGGGTCCCGGCGTCGATGGGTTTGAGCCAGCGCAGGTCCAGGACTTCGACGTCGATGCCGTCCTCGGCCGCCAGATCCGCCACCTGGAGACAGCGGGACACCATGGCACCCCAGGCCACGAGCGTGAGGTGCCGCCCCTCCCGCATGACCTTGGCGCCGGCCGGGGCACCGCCGGCAGCGTCGGCGGTATCGAGATCGACGGCGCCCTTCTGCCAGTAGCGTGACTTCGGCTCCATGAAGATCACCGGATCAGGCCGCGCGGCCGCATATTTGAGGAGGTGGTATGCCTCGTGCGGGTTCGATGGGGAGACCACCTTGAGTCCCGGCACGTGCGCGAAGAGGGCCTCAAGGCTTTCACTGTGGTGCTCAGGGGCCCGGATGCCGCCGAAACTCGGGACCCGCAGCGTCACCGGCATCGGCAGCGAACCCCGGCTGCGGTAGTTCATCCGGGCGATCTGGCAGACGATCTGGTTGATGGCGGGATAGGCGAAGCCGTCGAACTGCACCTCCGGAAGTGGGTGGAACCCGGCCATGGCGAGTCCGGCCGCCAGACCCAGGATGCCGGACTCGGCCAGCGGCGTGTCGAAGACCCGGTCGGCGCCGTGCTTTGCCTGCAGCCCGTCGGTAACGCGGAAAACGCCGCCCAGCCGTCCGCAGTCCTCCCCGAAGATGACGGCTTTGGGGTTCTCCGCAAGGATCTCATCGAGCGCGCGGTTCAGCGCCTGCTGCAGGGACAGGGTGACGGTGGCTCCGTTCCGGGCTTCGGTCATGGCGGACCCGTCCTCAAGAATGGCATCAGACATGTTCTGACTCCTCGCGCCACGCGGCAGCCTGGGACTGCAGTGCTGGTGTTGGTTCCTGGAAGACGAGGTCAAACATTTCCCCGCCCGGCTGCGGCCCGAGTGCTTCGAGCCCTTCGCGGACAGATTCCGCTTCGGCGGCGGCAGCCGCCTGGGCCTGAGCGAAGAACTCTTCGCCGGCAATGCCGTCGTTGAGCAAGCGCCGCCGGAACCTCTTCAGCGGATCTTCGCCGGCGCCGTCGCGTTCCTCGCTGAGGGAGCGGTAGCGGCCGGGGTCGTCGGAGGTGGAGTGGGGTCCGCGGCGGTAGGTCATGGCCTCGATCAGTACCGGGCCGTTGCCGGTGCGGCAGTGGGCGAAGGCGCGCCGCGTGGCCTGGAGGACGGCGACGACGTCGTTGCCGTCCACCTGGACTGCGGGAATGCCGTAACCGGCTGCGCGGGCCGCCACGGACCCGCCGGCAACCTGCCGCTCGGTGGGAACCGAGATCGCCCAACCGTTGTTTTGGACGAAGAACACCACAGGCGCCTTCATCACGGCCGCGAAGTTCATCGCCTCGTGGACGTCGCCCTGCGAGGATGCCCCATCGCCGAAGTAGGCCAGCGCGACGGCGGACCTGCCGTCGGTTGGCCTGCCTGCCAGCGTCTGGCCGTGGGCCCAGCCCACCGCATGCAGCACGGAGCCGGCGACGACTGCCTGGATGGGAGCCAGGCGTGATACCTGCGGACCGTAGAGCCCGCCGTGCCAGCTGGCCTTGTGGGTGGACATGTACTTCACCATGTCCACGCCCATGGCGCGTGCCACGCCCATCTCACGGTACGTGGGGAAGACAAAGTCCCGCGAGGTATCCACGGCGTACCCGCTGCCCACCTGGGCGGCCTCCTGGCCAAGCTCGGGGGCGTAGCCGGGGATGATTCCCTGGCGCTGCCATGCAACGGCCGAGACATCGAGCTGGCGGACCGCGGCCATGAGGGAATACAGCTCACGCAGCTGCTCTGGCGCGGGAGGGGCGGCGCCGCTGCCGTCATCCGGAAGGGGCAAAGTATCCATGCCTGTGACCTTAGTCACAGAATGAGCCTTGGGCAATCAGCGAGGTGCGGGCCGTTCACTCTGTCATGTCTGCACGGTGAAAGGCCGGCCTGACTGCACAAACTGTACAGTCAGGCCGGCCTTCTCATATTCCCTGGGGCTCTGGGTGCGCCGGCTGGCTACTTGGGAAGCCGGGCTCTCTCGCCCGGTACAGGTTCATCCTGTTCCGGCCCGCCCAGAGCGGGCCCGCCCTGTTCGGCCTCTTCGGCGCTGGGCTTCGCCGCCAGCCGTGCTCCAAAACGGCATGCCGCTGCAATGCCTGCAATGAGCACAAAAGTGCTGACCAGCTGGACTCGGCTGCTCTCGGCGCTGAAGCCCACTGCGAAAACCAGTGCCAGGAGCACCAGACCGAACACCGTAAGGGCCGGGAAACCCTTCATCCTCAGGGGCAGGGGAGTGCCGTCTCGGTCGGCCCGGCGGCGCAGGATCAGCTGGGAAACGAGCGCAGAACCCCACACCACCAGGCATGTCGACCCGACCAGCTGGAACAGTGCAGGCAGGATCCGTTCGGGGAACAGCAGCTCCAGCACAGTGGCGATGAAGCCGAACGCCACGGAGACACCCACGGCGACCATCGGGACTTTGGCGCCGCTTAGTGCCGACAGGAAGCGGGGTGCCTCGCGGCGCTGGGACAGCGAATACACCATGCGGGAGGCACCGTAGAGGTTGGCGTTGAGGGCGGAAAGAAGCGCGACGACGGCCACCAGGGTTATCGCCGTTGCGGCACCGGGGATGCGGGCGGCGTCCAGGACGCCGGCGAAGGGTGATGCGAGGGCCCCGGAGTTCACCGGGAGCACGGCGGCAATGACGAACACGGAACCGATGTAGAAGACCAGGATGCGCCAGACGACCGTGCGGATGGCCTGGGCGACGCTGCGCTCGGGGTTCTCCGTCTCTGCAGCGGCGACGCTGACGATTTCTGTGCCGCCGAAGGCAAAAATCACCACGAACAGGGCGGTCGCGATGCCGCCGAAGCCGGCCGGGGCGAAATCACCGGTGATGTTGGCCAGTCCCGGGGAGGACACGCCAGGCAGGACGCCCAGGAGCAGCGCGCCGCCGATGGCCAGGAACGCCACGATGGCAGCGACTTTGAGGATGGCGAACCAGAATTCGAACTCCCCGAAGTTCTTCACGCCGGCGAGGTTGATGGCGGTGAACACGACCATGAACGTGAGGGCCAGGGCCCAAACCGGAATCACAGGCCAGACCGAGAACAGCAGCCCGGCCGCACCGAGGGCTTCCGCTGCGATGACCACTACGAGCTGCAGCCACCAGAGCCAGCCCACAGTGGCACCCGCGGTCTTGCCCATGGCCTTTTCGGCGTAGACGGAGAACGCCCCGCTGTTGGGGTTGGCTGCGGCCATCTCGCCGAGGGCCCACATGACCAGGATGATCAGCGTTCCAGCCACGAGGTAGGAAAGGAGGACTGCCGGACCCGCTGACTGGACCCCGGCTCCTGAACCGAGGAAGAGTCCGGCGCCGATGGCGCTGCCCAGGCCCATCATGGTCAGCTGACGGGGTTTCATGCTGTGGCCGAGTTCTGCTGGCGGACGCTCTGCCGTGGACTTCATTGTCATGCCTGCGTACCTTCTTGGGGTCGGTGGAATCAGGGGTCCTTGTGGGACCTTTTGAATTTACCGTCTCGTGGCTGCGGCCACTGCCGCCCGCTGTGAGAACATGAGTGCATATTGTGCACGGCGACTGCCCATGGGCTCGCAGACTGCTGTGCCGTCTCCCCAACGATGAGGAAGAGTGATGGCAGTCGATGATCTGGATGCCAAAATTGTCCGATTCTTTACTGATTCCCCGAGATCCTCGGTCCTGGAGGCTTCGCGGGTGCTAAAAGTCGCCCGCGCCACCGTCCAGGCCCGGCTGGACCGAATGACGGAAAGCGGAGTCATCGGATCGTGGGTGCCCCATCCGGACCCTTCCGGTTTTGGCTTTCCTGTTGTCGCCTTTTGCTCGTTCACGATCAACCAGGACCTGGGGCACGATGCCGTGGTCGAGGCGCTGGCGGGGATTCCCGAACTGATCGAAATCCACACGGTCTCCGGCGGCTTTGACCTGATGGCCCGCATCGCCGCACGCTCGAATTCTGACCTGCAGCGCGTGCTCGATGCCATGATCGCCACCAGGACAGTGCTCCGCTCATCCTCCGTGATCGTCCTTAACACTCACTTCCAGGGCAGAACGCTGCCCCTGCTGGAAGCGGTGGCAGCCCAGGCCGGTCCGTAGCGGCAGCCGGATACCAACAGTGGTGCCGGAGAAGAACCGGCTTCGAAACATTTTGTTCTTCGCCCGGCCGCCCGTAGAATCAGTTTTAGTCATTTTGACTATAACTAACGGGATGGCCACCAGGGTCACCCGGCGGCGCAGCGAAGCGGGTGATCAGCGTGTACACCACCTCAGCCAACGTGGCCGAGCGGCAGGCCGCGCCTCCGTCACTCGCCATCTCTACCGTGATCTTCGCGCTCCGTCCCAGCGAGGCATCAGGGCGACCCACCTTGTGGCTCCCGCTGGTGCGCCGCATCCGCGAGCCGTACAAAGGCCTGTGGGCGCTGCCCGGCGGTCCGCTTACCCATTCGGAGTCGCTGCAGGACGCCGCGTCGCGCAATCTGCGTGAGACCACGGGACTGTCGCCCAGCTACCTCGAACAGCTGTATGCCTTCGGCGGCCTCCACCGTTCACCCTCCCAGCGCGTGGTTTCCATCGTTTACTGGGCGCTGGTCCAGCCAACCGAGGCCGCGCTGACCACGGAATCCGAAAATGTCAGGTGGTTCCGGGCCGACAAGCTGGGAGACCTGGCCTTCGACCACAATGCCATTGTGGACTACGCCCTCTGGCGGCTGCGGAACAAGCTCGCCTACGGCTCCATCGCATACCACTTCCTCGGCGAGTACTTCACGCTCGCGCAGGTCCGGGAGGTCTATGAGGCCGTCTTGGACACCCACCTCGATCCGGCCAACTTCCGCCGCCAGATCAAAGCCACGCCGGACATCGAGGAGACCGGTGAATACCTCCAGGGCGGCAAGCACCGCCCGCCCCGCCTTTACCGATACACCGGCCGCCCCGGCCTTGACCCAGATAACAGGAGCACCCCATGAGCAGCGTCAACACGGCAATCCAGCTGATTACGCGTGAGCAGGCTGAGAAAGGCGCCGCTGCCGCGGCCGGCAGCACATGCAGCCCTGCGCTGGCCAAGGGGCCCTGGGACTACGACCTCGCTGAAGCCCTCGCCGGCGTGCCCGCCTACGGCCCGGGCGCATCCAGCGCGGACGTCGCACCGCCAACAACGCCCCGGCAGGGCCAGCTTCCGGAGGAGTACAAGCTCGCCAGCGACGCCGAGCTCGACGCCCGGATCCGGGCCGCCAAGGCCACTCTTGGGGACCGCGCGGTCATCCTGGGCCACTTCTACCAGCGCGACGAGGTGGTGCAGTACGCCGATTTCGTCGGCGATTCCTTCCAGCTGGCCAACGCCGCGCTCACCCGCCCCGACGCCGAGGCCATCGTTTTCTGCGGGGTGCACTTCATGGCGGAGACCGCCGATACCCTCTCCCGGCCGGAACAGGCAGTCATCCTGCCGAACCTCGCCGCCGGCTGCTCTATGGCTGACATGGCGGATGCCGATTCAGTGGAAGAGTGCTGGGAACAGCTGGAGGAGATTCTCGGCAGCGAGCCCGACGCCGACGGCCGGGTTCCGGTCATTCCGGTCACCTACATGAACTCCTCCGCAGCGCTGAAAGCCTTCTGCGGCAGGCACGGCGGAATAGTGTGCACGTCCTCCAACGCCAAAACGGTCCTCGAGTGGGCCTTTGAGCGGGGCCAGCGTGTGCTGTTCTTCCCGGATCAGCACCTGGGCCGCAACACTGCCAAGGCACTGGGCGTGCCGCTGGAGCAGATGCCCATGTGGAACCCGAACATGGAGCTTGGGGGCAACGGCGAGCAGGCGCTGCTGGACTCCCGCGTGATCCTGTGGCACGGTTTCTGCTCGGTCCACAAGCGCTTCAAGGTGGCCCAGATCGAGAAGGCCCGCGCTGATTTCCCCGGAGTCAACGTGATCGTGCACCCCGAATGCCCCATGGAGGTGGTGGACGCAGCCGACTCGGCCGGGTCCACAGACTTCATTCAGAAGGCGATTGCAGCGGCAGAAGAACCCACCGTGTTCGCCATCGGCACCGAGATCAACATGGTGAACAGGCTTGCGGCGCAGTACCCGCAGCACACCATCTTCTGCCTCGACCCGGTGATCTGCCCGTGCTCCACCATGTACCGGATCCACCCCGGCTACCTCGCCTGGGTCCTCGAGGAGCTCGTTGCCGGCCGTGTAGTCAACCGCATCACGGTTGATGATGCCGTACAGCAGAACGCCAGGACCGCTCTCGAGCGCATGCTCGCCGCCAAGCCCCAGTAACCAAGCCGCAGTGACACCCGAGAAGTGAGGCACGGATGACCCAGTCCAACGGAAGCGCCTGCGCCGGCGCCCGGCGGCTCATCGTCGTCGGCAGCGGCATCGCTGGCCTTTATGCGGCTCTGCTCGCCGCGGAGGCAGGGGCCGACGTCGTGCTGCTCACCAAGGCCGCGCTCGCGGACAGCAACACGTACTACGCCCAGGGCGGGATATCGGCTGTCCTGGACGAACCGTCACCAGGTGACACTGTGGCGGCGCACATCACGGACACACTGAAGGCCGGCGGCGGACACTGCAACCCGGACGCCGTCCGGCTGCTTTGCGCTGAGGCGCGCCGGGACATCGCCGGGCTGGAACGGTTTGGCGTGCGTTTTGACATGGACGACGACGGCGATCCCGCCTTGGGTCTGGAAGCGGCCCACTCTGCCCCGCGCATCCTGCATGCCGGCGGCGACGCGACCGGTGCGGGGATTGCCAACGCCCTGATCTGCGCCGTGCTGGCCAGCCAGGCTTCGGGGAAGCTCCGGCTCCTGGGACATGCCCGCACCACCGCACTCATCCAAGGGGGCGGGCAGGTGACGGGCGTGGAGTACCTGCACGACGGCCAGCTGAAAAGCATGCAGGCCGACGCGGTGCTGCTGGCCACCGGCGGCGCCGGGCAGCTCTTCGCCCAGACCACCAATCCCTCCGTTGCCACCGCGGACGGGTTGGCCCTGGCGTGGCGCGCCGGTGCTGCCGTCGCGGACCTTGAATTTTTCCAGTTCCATCCCACGTGCATGGTCCGCACCGCCGAGGCGGCAGAGTCTGAGGGCAACCAGGACCCGCTGCTGATTTCCGAAGCAGTCCGTGGCGAAGGCGCCATCCTCCTGGACGCCCGCGGCCACCGCTTCATGCCGGACTACCACGCCGATGCCGAACTCGCACCGCGGGATGTGGTGTCCCGCAGCATCGCCCTCCACCTCGCCGCACTGGGCGACCCCAACGGCCACGTGTACCTCGACGCCCGCGCCATCGAGGAGACCAGGGGAGCAGGCTTCCTTGCGAAGCGGTTCCCCACGATCAGCAGCCGCACCCGCGAGGCCGGCGTCGACTGGACAACGGAACTGGTCCCCGTAGCACCAGCAGCCCACTACTGGATGGGTGGCGTCTCAACCGACCTGCACGGCCGCACTACCGTCCCGGGTCTCTACGCTGCCGGGGAAGTTGCCTGCACCGGAGTCCAGGGCGCCAACCGGTTGGCCAGCAACTCCCTCCTCGAGGGGCTCGTTTTCGGCAGGCGTGCCGTTGATGCTTTCCTGGATGACTCCACTCTTGGTGCATCCGTCAGCCACCACGGCGCTGCGGCCGGCTCCTCCTGGACGCCGTGGGCACGCGCCCTCCCGCCGGCGTGGGAGTTCGAGACCACGCCTGCTCCGGGGCCGATCGAAACATCCTTTGCCAGTCCCGGGCCTTTCTCCCGCAAAGCGCTGCGGCAGCTGATGACGGCCAAGGCAGGTGTGCTCCGTACCGGGGCGCAGCTGCGTGAGGCGGGCGCCGCGGTCGCGGCGTGGGCCGCCGTCGTCCGCCCCGAAAGCGTCCCCGCTGTGGAAGACCCGCGGGAGCACGAGGATGCGAACCTGCTGCTGGCTGCCCAGCTTCTGGTCCATGCCGCCCGCGAGCGCCGCACGTCGCTCGGAGCCCACTACCGCGGGGACAGCATGCCCGCGGTTCCGGCTACCGGGACAGGGGCGGTTGCAGCGGGTCCAGCTAAAGACACTGAGATGAGTTACACCATGAGCCGGAAAGCGAGCCTCGTCCATGACTAGCCTGACCCTCCCTGCAGCTCCCGTCCGGGACATCCTGGAACGTGCGTTCGCCGAAGACGCCCCAAGCGGCGACATCACCTCGCAGCTGCTGATCCCGGCAGAGGCGCGTGCCACGGCTGTGCTGAACGCCCGCGTTCCGGGTATCTTCAGCGGCGGCACCGTCTTCCGGGACGCCATGCTGCTGATCGACCCGGACACCGAGGTGGAACTGCTGGTGGCAGACGGTGCCGCGTTCGACGCCGGGACCAGCCTCGCGCGGGTCAGCGGACGGGCCCGCAGCGTGCTGCTTGCAGAACGTGTCGGATTGAACCTGGCACAGCGGATGAGCGCCATCGCCACCCGCACGGCTGAATACGTCCGGCTGGTGAACGGGACCAAGGCCCGCATCGCGGACACCAGGAAGACAACACCCGGCCTGCGCGTGCTGGAGCGCTACGCGGTGCGCTGCGGTGGCGGCACCAACCACCGCTACAGCCTCTCCGACGCCGTCCTTGCGAAGGACAACCACCTGGCCGTGATGACCGGAGGCGATCCGGAGAAGCTGACCGGCCTGCTTGCGGCCGCCAAGGCCCAGCTCGGGCACACCACGCACTTCGAGGTGGAAGTGGACAGCGCCGACCAGATCGAACCCGTGCTGGCCGCCGGGGTGGACACGATCATGCTGGACAACTTTTCGCTGGAGGAGCTGCAGGCGGGAGTGCGCCAGGTGGGAGGCCGGGCCGTGGTGGAGGCCAGCGGCAACGTCAACCTCGGCAGCGTCGCAGACATCGCGGCTGCGGGCGTGGACGTGATCTCCATCGGTGCACTGACCCACACCGTGACTGCACTGGACCTTGGCCTGGACGTTGAGCTGACGGTCAGCTGAGCCGGCCATGATCTTCCTCGACGCAGCCGCTACCACCCCCATCCGGCGGGAGGTGCTGGAGGCAATGTGGCCCTTCCTGACCGGCGAATTCGGCAACCCCTCCAGCCACCACTCCCTCGGCGGGTCAGCTGCGACGGCGCTCGCCGATGCCCGCAAGACCGTTGCCACCGTGCTGGGCTGCAGGCCGGGTGAAGTGACATTCACCTCCGGAGGCACGGAAGCGGACAACCTTGCCGTCAAAGGCATCGCCCTGGCCCGGCAGGCCGCGGATCCTGCGCTGAACCGCGTGGTGGTCAGTGCCATTGAGCATCCTGCGGTGGAGGAATCCGCCCGGTACCTGCAGCGCTATCACGGTTTCGCCGTCGACGTGGTACCGGTAGACGGAACCGGGCTGGTGACCGCCGAAGCGCTGGCCGCCGTGCTGCGGCCTGAAACGGCGCTGGTGAGCATCATGCTGGCTAACAACGAGGTGGGAACGGTCCAGCCAGTGGCTGAACTGGCCGCTGTGGCCCGGGACCACGGCGTGCCCTTCCATACGGATGCCGTGCAGGCGGCCGGCTGGCTGCCGCTGGACGTGAAGACCCTCGGCGTGGACGCCCTCAGCCTCTCGGGACACAAGCTGGGGGCACCCAAGGGCTGCGGTGTGCTGTTCGTCAGGGGCCGCACCCGCCTGGAGCCGCTGCTGCACGGCGGCGGCCAGGAACGCGGACGTCGCTCCGGCACGGAAAATGTGGCCGGAGCCGTGGGCGTTGCAACCGCGCTCACGCTTGCCCATTCTGACCGCGCCCGCCTGGCCGAGCGGGTGGTCCGGTTGCGGGACTCCTTCATCACAGCCGTCCTCGAACGGGTTCCCGGAGCGCTGCTGACCGGGCACCCGGTAGAGCGGCTGCCCTCCATCGCGTCCTTCTGCTTCCCGGGCACCAGCGGTGAGTCGGTGCTGCTGGAACTGGAACGCCAGGGCGTGGTGTGCTCCAGCGGGTCGGCGTGCGCTGCAGGATCGGACGCGCCGTCAGCCGTGCTGCTCGCCCTGGGCATCGAAGGCGAGGTTGCGCAGACCGCCGTCCGCTTCAGCTTCAACGCCACGGTGACTGAAGCGGACCTTGAGTCAGCAGCGGCTGCCGTCCGGACCGCCGTCGGAAGCGTCCGGACACTGGGCCACCACACGCCCAGCTAGCGGCTACCTCGCCCCGAGCGGCGGCGTCAGTAGAGTTCGCCGACCGGGATCTCGACGGCCAAGCGGCTCTCGGGACCGGCCAGCGGGCAGGCCCAGGCCTCGTTGTAGGCGCAGGACGGGTTGTAGGCGAAGTTGAAGTCGAGAACAAACGACGCGCCGGTGCCCGAACCCCGGACGCCGTGGAATGCCCCCTTGATGGTATCCAGCAGGTACCGGCCCGCTCCATAGCTGCCGCCCGGCTGGCCTGCAGTGGCATCGCGGAAAGGGACGAAGATGCCGCCGCCGTAACCCATCAGCCTCCACACGGCGAGCTGGCCCATTTCCGGCAGGTCGAACGTGCCCAGCCTGACGAACCGGACGACGCCGTCGGTGCCCGTTTCAACACTCATCTCCCGGCCGGCGCCTTCCATGGTCAGGGGCACATGGAAGCGGTAGATGGGATCGTAGTCGGCGGTTTTCAACCCGCCGAAATTTGCCTTGGCTTCAGCGGTAAGGGCGGAAGCGGGATGCAGGGCGAACATGCGGTCCCGCTCCTGCCGCCAATATGAATGCGCTTCCGCGGGATCATCCGCCGCAATTCTGCGGACCTGCTCATATAGCGCAAAGGTCCTCAGCCGCCAGTCAGCGATGTCGACGGCGGACATGCTCACCAATGTTTTCTCTGCAGCATCCTGCTCGTGTTCCGCCATAGCCCCAGCCTAACCCCCGGCGCTGCGGGCATCCCCACCCCGGCACCGACGGGAAGCCCCAGGCGGGAGGTACCGCGCAGGCGGGAAGTACCGCCCTAGGCGGGAAGTACCGCGCGCCGGCAGCACCGGACGGCGCGGCATGCTCTCCTGTAACCGTCTGCTCGTGCAACACGGCGCCGAAAGCCGCCGGGCCAAGCGACGGCCCGGACTAGGCTGGAGGCATGACAGGGATGACAGCTCCCCGCGCCGCCGCCGTAACTGCCGCGTTGCTGATCACTGCAACGCTCCTGGCCGGGTGCGGCAGCGACGGCAAGAGCACCCCGGTATGGACGGTGGAGCCAAGCGGGGGCTCTGCGACTCCCGGCGCCACCGCGGGCGCAACGCCGGGAACGGCCATTCCTACCGCCACAGCCTCAGGCGGTCCGTCCCCGTCTCCGGGAGCGACGGCGTCGGCCTGGAAGGTTTTTACCGATCCCGCCAAGAAAGTCAGCTTCGAGCTGCCGCAGGAGTGGATTGCCCAGTCCGTTGAGCCCGACAAGGGCGCGCTTCCTGGCGCTGTGAAGGTGGAAGTCAAAGATGCGGAGGGCACGTACCTGGCAACGCTCCAGACCGGGCTTCCCGAGACCGCCCCTGCCGAGTGCGCGGCATCCGCGAAGAAGTCTTATGTCGTGGTCAGCAGCGTCCCGGTGGAACTGCCGCACAGCGGAGGCGAGGGCACTATCTCCCCCCACGTGGTGTTCCGCGTCATGCAGGGTTACAAGTTCTTCGGCTCCTACGGAATTACCAACGTGGTGGGCGGGGCCGACTCCAAGGCGTGCCAGCTGCAGAATGTGGTCCGGGGGTTGGAAGGCACCGGCAACTACTCCTTCAGCGACGTCCGCTCGCTGAAATCATTTGCCCCGGACGAGAAGGTGGCACCGGCAAAGGTCTTTGACACCCTGGATCAGGCCGCAGACTACGTGAACAAGGGCTCCGAATTCGCCAACGTCCAGCGGATGCTAATGTCTCTGGAGATCAAGAACTAGTCCGCTGCTTTCCGGCACACCTCCCGTCCGCAAGCGCGACGTAATTCCGTTTTCCTCACACCCCGGAGATTCATGGAACGCACTGTGGCTGCCCGCCTGGTATTCAAGACCGTGGCCGACACCAAGGTGGCACTGGCCGTTGCCGTCGCCCGTAATCCGGGCTACACCGCCTTCGACGAGACGCTGTCCGTCACGACGAGCGGTGAACAGATCCCGCTGACGGAGTTGTCCGACCACCACGGCGGTAGGTTCCACTATATGGAGTTTGCAGAGCCCACCGAAGTGACCGTGGATTATGCGGCCACTGTCGCCGGGTTGGCGGAACCGGACGAGGCATCGCTGATGGAGCTGATCCGGTATGTCCGGCCAAGCCGCTATGCCGAGTCGGATCGGCTGCTTCCCACGTCCTATGCGGAATTCGGCGGCCTGCAGGGGGAGGAGCTCCTCGCCGCTGTCCGTAAATGGGTCAACGGGGAACTCCGCTACGTCAGCGGATCCTCCCGTGGCACCGACGGGGCGGTGGAAACCCTCCTGAACCGGCGGGGAGTCTGCCGGGATTACGCGCACCTTGCCATCTCCCTGCTAAGGGCAAAGAATGTGCCGGCCCGGCTCGCCGCGGTGTATGCGCCCGGGCTCTCGCCGATGGACTTCCACGCGGTGGCCGAGGCCCACATCAACGGTGCCTGGCATGTCATCGACCCCACAGGACTGGCGCCCAGGGACTCAATGCTGCGGATCACCGCGGGCCGGGACTCCTCGGATACCGCCTTCCTGTCCACTGTTGGCGGCAGCCTGTCGTTGCGGGACATGAAGGTCACCGCGACGGTCAACGGAGAGCTGCCGGCCGAGGACCCTGACAAGCTCGCCGTCATCCGCTAGCGGCGGCTTGCTGCCTGCAGTGACTGCTTGCGGGACAGCGTCGTGATCTAGCGCGGCAGCGACGTGCGCAGCTTTTCCGTCAGCCTCAGCAGCTCGCGCTGTTCAGCGGCGGTCAGCGCAGGGGAGACCAGGGCTGAGATGTCCCGGACGTGCTCGCGTCCGATCTGCTTTTGCAGCTCCGCCCCCTCCTCGGTCAGTTTGATCAGGACGCCCCGGCGGTCATCCGGTGCCGGCATCCGCTCCACCAGTCCGCGTTTTTCAAGCCGCTCGACGAGCCTGCTGAGGCTGGACTGGCTCAGCAGGACATTGTCGTTGAGCTCATTCAGGCGCAGCCATCCGGAGGGGCAGCGGGAGAGCGTGAAAAGGACGTCGTACTCGTTCACCGCCAGATCCTTGAACGCCGGCCCGGACTGCAGCCGGCGCATCACAGCCACTTGGGCGCGGAACAGCGATTCCCAGGTCTCCGCTGCCAGGCGTACCGGCGAGACAGCAGGAGTATCTCGGGTGGCGGCCATCACGCCTCCCGTGCGGTGGACGCCGTCGCGGTTTCTGCTGTTACGTCAGCTTCTGCTGCTCCGCCCTCGGCGGCCAGCTTCGAAGCGATGCGTCCGGCGTGGGTGGGCGGGTCCGGAACATGGGCAGGCTTGAGGGCCGCGTACTCCTTGCGCAGCACCGGCAGGACCTCCTCGCCGAACAGGTCCAGCTGTTCAAGAACGGTCTTGAGCGGAAGGCCGGCGTGGTCGATCAGGAACAGCTGGCGCTGGTAGTCGCCGAAGAACTCGCGGAAGGTGAGGGTCTTCTCGATGACTTCCTGCGGGCTGCCGACGGTCAGCGGGGTCTGGGACGTGAAGTCCTCAAGGGACGGACCGTGGCCGTAGACGGGGGCGTTGTCGAAGTAGGGCCGGAATTCCCGGACCGCGTCCTGTGAGTTTCTCCGCATGAAGAACTGTCCGCCGAGGCCCACGATCGCCTGGTCTGCCTTGCCGTGGCCGTAGTGCTCGTACCGTTCGCGGTAGAGGCCGATGAGCTGCTGGTAGTGCTCCTTGGGCCAGAAGATGTTGTTGGCAAAGAAACCGTCGCCGAAGTAAGCGGCCACCTCGGCGATCTGCGGCGTGCGGATGGAGCCGTGCCATACAAAGGGGGCAACGCCGTCGAGCGGGCGCGGCGTGGATGTGAAGTTCTGCAGCGGGGTGCGGAACTTGCCGGACCAGTTCACGGTGTCCTCGTCCCAGAGGCGGCGGAGCAGGCTGTAGTTTTCGATTGCCAGTTCCACCCCGTCCTGGATGTTTTTGCCGAACCAGGGGTAGACCGGCGCGGTGTTGCCCCGGCCAAGGACCAGATCCACGCGGCCGTTGGCCAGGTGCTGCAGCATGGCAAAGTCCTCGGCGATTTTCACGGGATCGTTCGTGGTGATCAAGGTAGTGGCCGTGGAGAGGATGATGCGCTCGGTCTGCGCGGCAATGTAGGCAAGAGTGGTAGTAGGGGAGGAGGAAAAGAACGGGCGGTTGTGGTGCTCGCCGAGGGCGTAGACATCCATCCCGATTTCTTCGACCTTCTTGGCGATCGCCACCGAAGCCTTGATCCGCTCGTTTTCTGTGGGAGTCCGGCCCGTGGTGGGGTCGGTGGTGATGTCGCTGACGCTGAATACGCCGATTTGCATGATGTGCCTTCCGTTATCCGAACTCTTGGTATAACTGTAGCCGATTTAGATGCATATGCATCTATTGCTCTGTGTAACGTATGGCACCCAAGGTTATTCCCGCGGTCTTCCTCGCGCCTGGGCCTGCGACCGTCAGCCGAGACCGCCGCTAGGCTTCGCAGATCTACGAGGTGGTTTTGTGCTGGCGGTCATGGTCAGGCGCTGGCCGTGGTTCCTGCTTCTGGCGGGACCGCTCGAGTGGGCGATAGACGGTGGAACGGCCCACGGAGAACAATTCTGCAATCTCAGACATGGTGTGTTCGCCATTGGCATGCAGTTGGACCAGGTGCGCTTCCTGCCTGGGCGAGAGTTTTGGCTTCTTCCCGCGCAGCCGGCCCTTGGCCTTGGCTACCCTCATCCCTTCCCGGGTTCGTGCGCGGCTGAGGTCACCTTCAACTCTGCGACCATGGCTGGGACATTAGACAGCAGCTTGCCCATCGGGTCGGTGGGATCATGAACAGAACCGCCGATGCTAAGTTTTACCCCGGCTCGGCCAGGCCATCAGCGATCTGATGAGCATCGGGGACGGAGCGGGCGAGCCGGCCCAGCTGGGTTACGATGAGCGTGTCGCCTCCCGGCACGCTGCCAGCGCTTCACGGAGACCGGGCGGTTCGTGTTGCTGCCGGTGAGGCCCTGGTCGACGTATATCCTTGCGGGCTCGATGCCAAGGGCCAAAAGTGCATCCCGTTGTGCTGTGAGGTCCTGCTCGTCGGTGGAAACCCTGGCATAGCCGACCAATATTGCAGCCATGAGTAGCAGTGTCTCATATCACATCCCGTCCCCGGACAGCCCGCCGGACCGGTCTTGCGGGACACTCCGAGAAGCGTTGCTGAAATTGCTCAGGTCGCCGCGGCTTTGCCCGGTAAGGGACCCTCTTTCGGGACGTTATGCGGACAGGCCTCTTTCGGACGTTTTTCAGGACGCTGCAGCCTTGACTCTGGCCACAGACCAGCCAAGGTTCCGGCCTGTTCCATCCGCTGGGTGCCTTGTACTCTCTGAACATGACACGGGTTGGCGCGATCGTAACTGTTGCGGCTGCTCCCTTCCTTTCTCCTGCCGGATTTACTGCACTCGGCCGTAAAGGGTTCGGCTCCCGGTAATCCGATCGACGCCAAATGGGTGTGCTTAGATGACCAAATGAGCATCTCCGAAGATCCCGACGAACCTCTGCAGAAACTGCCAGCGGGAATGCCGAGAAGGTACGCAGAATATAAGCCAGTCATTTCGGATGCCCTGGTACCCCCGCCAACTAACGTCGGCGGATACAACGAGCTCCTGAGCTATTTCCAAGCGCGAGGTCAAACACTGCCACGCAAAGCAGAAAGCCTCACCACTCTCGATCAAGCCATAAATGATGGTTTGCCGGCTGAGCTTGCCCGCACTATCGGCATGTTCTACGGAGATCTCCTCACGCACAATGTTCCCGGCGCCCACTGGGAAGTAGTCGAGGAGGGATACCCTCTAGTTCGTATCACCAGGAAAACTGCCGTCGACGTCGTCCGAGTCGCTTTACGGCGCCTGGCTACCCCGATTCCCACCCTCCAACAAAATTATGCCCATGTCCTCGAACTCGTCAGGCAAGAACGCTAGAGGATTCCTCAAGAACTTAG
Source organism: Arthrobacter sp. D1-17 (assembly GCF_054130535.1). Lineage (NCBI taxonomy): Bacteria > Bacillati > Actinomycetota > Actinomycetes > Micrococcales > Micrococcaceae > Arthrobacter > Arthrobacter sp. D1-17. The sequence goes on from NZ_CP096382.1 coordinate 1,619,503, forward strand.
CTGGAGGTTCCAGCCCCATGTCTACGGCGTGAGAGAAGGCACGAGTATTGAGAGGACCTGGGCGGTGACCGAGCATCGCCCAGCCCACGATAATCGCGGCCACGATGACTACCAGCAGCAAGGCCGCGATGAGAATTGCGCGGGGTCTCATACCGGGAAGCCTAATTCCGCTGAGCGAAGGAAGTGCACCGTATGGGGTTCCCCAAACGACCCATCGGAAAGTGGGCGCCAGGATAAAGCAACTAGGCCTGAAGCCGAGACACCTGAGTTAGGCTCACGGTATGAAGCGCCAAGCCGGTCTGCTCGCTCAGCCGAAGAACGGGCCCGGCGCTTGTTGTGTGTGTCGGCTCGTACAGCATTTGGCTGTCCGGACTGGCGCCGAAATCCTCGTCTCCACGTGACGGATAGGGATATCGATGGACTTCTTTGAGACGATCATGTTCCCGTTCCAGTGGCTGGTCTCGGTCATCATGGTTGGCTTCCATGAGGGATTGAGCAGCATGGGCATGCCCGAGGCCTCCGGTTGGACTTGGACATTGTCCATTATTGGGCTGGTGCTGGTTATCCGTGCGGCCCTGATCCCTGTGTTCGTCAAGCAGATTAAGGCGCAGCGCGGGATGCAGCTCCTGCAGCCGGACCTGAAAAAACTGCAGGACAAGTACAAAGGCAAAAAGGACCAGCTGTCCCGCCAGGCCATGGCGCAGGAACAGATGGCCCTGTACAAAACGCACGGCACCAACCCGTTCTCGGCCTGCCTCCCACTGCTGATTCAAATGCCATTCTTCTTCGCGCTCTTCACGGTGCTCGCTGGCATCAGCACCGCCAGACAGCGCGGCGAAGGCATCGGCGCCATGAGCCACGAACAGGTGCTGCAGTTCGATGCCTCCAGCATCCTGGGCGCGCCGCTCACTGCGGCGCTGCTATATAGCGACGGAAATGTCGCTGTCACGGTTCTGACCATTGTGATGATCCTGGCGATGACGGCGACGCAGTTCATCACGCAAAAGCAGATCATGGCCAAGAACATGTCTGAAGAGGCGTTGGCCAGCCCTTTCATGCGCCAGCAGAGAATGATGCTGTACATCCTGCCCATCGTCTTCGGTGTCGGCGGTATCAATTTCCCCATCGGTGTCCTCATCTACTGGACCATCACCAATCTGTGGACCATGGGCCAGCAGTTCTTTGTGATCCGCCGGATGCCGACGCCGGGGTCCCCGGCCGCGAAGGCCCTCGCTGAGCGCCGTGCCGCCAAAGGGCTTCCGGCCCTGCCGGTTCTGGGCGGCAAGAAGGCCGCTGGGTCGGATGTTGCCGCGGCGCCTGCTGTTTCAAAGGCCAAGGGACAGCGCATCCAGCCACAACGCAAGAGCAGGAAGAAGAAGTAACAAGTCAATTCAGAGTCCGTCATGCCATTTCGGGGCGTGGAAGGCTCTTCCCTTCTTTCAGTTCTCGCGCGTTGAGGGCCGACGGGCGATCCCCGAGCAGGTCCTCGGCATCGCATCGGTAGCGGTGACAACAAGCAGCCGGGACGAGATCCAGTGGATCACAGAAGATGTCGGACGCATCTTTCCGGAAGCGTGGGCAAAGTTCTCCCAGGGGGCGAAGGCGGCCCCTGGTGGAACGCCTGGTGGAGGCTTACGCTCGTCGGTTGGCAGGCCAGGACCGCGAAAATGCCCGACTTGCTGCACTGGCCTGGGACCGGTGGGAATCCACGCACGTGTCGCTGGATCCCCACTGGCTTCCTGGCCCGCTGTTTGGGGACGAGCGAGAGCACATGACCTTCGGGCTACTGGTTACTCACTACTGGGCCAATGACGGATTCCTGGTGGACGGACAAGAGATCATCCCGCGGATTCACGAGCTTAACGGGATCCCTGGTTACCTTATCCATGGCAGGCGGGACATCAGTGGCCCCTCGGTCACGGCCTGGCGATTGCACCAACGCTGGGAGTCAAGCCGGCTCGTCCTCATCGAGGACGAAGGGCATGGCGGCCCTGCATCGATGGCAGCACTTACACAGGCAGTAGAACAAATCGCATCGGCCTGAGTTCGCTTGGCAGGAACGGCGGGCTAAAGCTCCAGCAAATGCGTGAACGCGACCGGTTAGGGTCTCAGAATAGCCTCAGCTGCGACGGCGCGGGGTAGCCCTATTCTGGACAGATCAATAGCATGAGGTGTGGCTGCGCCAAGTGGAGGTAAAACGTTGATCAGGCGCCTAACGGTTGCCCTGCTAGGTCTCTCTCTTTTCGCTACGTCTTGCGCCGGAACGGGGCAGGCGGGTCCGGGCGGCGAAGCTGCCCAGCCGCCGCGCAGGAGCCGACGCCGACGCAACCGCCTACTGACTCACTGGTCAGTCCTGAAGCTGCGCCTGCTGACGGAAGGATCTCTCATGCGGCCAGCACGCTGAGCGGGGAGCTGTCAGGGGATGCTCACCTCGCCTCAGTCGAAGTGATCGAGGGGAACCGGATTATCGTTCGTTGGCACGGCCAGGTAAGCGCGAAGCTACGGGACCTACTGGCCCGGTTTCCAAACGTCGATATTTCAGTCCGGCCAACCGCCTGTTCTCCTGGGAAACTGAGCGATTTTGCCGACGAGCTATGGGCCTCCGACCCTGCTGTCAACATCACTTCGGTATCGCCTGACGGTTCACACCTGACCCTCACGCTGGATGAATCAGTCAGGGCCACATCGGACGTCGCCAGCCTGGAGCGCAAGTTTTCAAAGGCAGCTGGGTGCCCGGTCAACGTGGAATTCGGGGGAGCTGCCCCGCTCGACGGCTAGTCCGCACGCAAAACCGCACGTCGCCGGGCCCGGCAGCACCTTCGGCTCCGGTTCGGTTGTTCTGTCGAGTTCCGGCTCGCCACTGGAGCTCGTCGGTCCGCCTTGGTAGCTTCAACGCATGGCCATCAAACTTGAGAACGTCGGTATCGCCGTTCGCGACCTGGAAGCAACAATCGCCTTTTTCACCGACCTCGGGCTCACGGTCGTCGGCCGCGATACCGTTAGCGGCGAGTGGACTGAGACCGCCGTCGGACTTGATGGCAACCACGCCAACATTGCGATGCTCCAGACCCCAGACGGTCATGGTCGACTCGAACTCTTTGAATACATCCACCCCAAACCCATCGAGTCAAACCCAACTCGTCCCAATGACATCGGCATGCACCGCGTGGCCTTCTCGGTCGACGACTTGGACAAGGCCCTTGAGGTAGCTGCGAAACACGGATGCCGTCCGCTACGCGGCGTGGCGACCTACGGTGACGTCTACAAACTCACATACCTCCGCGGTCCCAGCGGAATCATCGTGATGCTGGCCCAGAAACTGAAAGACTGACACCTGGACCGGGCCAGTTGGCCTGTGGCCACGGCGCCATCGTGGCGCATGGCCAAGTCCGAAGGAACCCCTCGGCCGAGAACGTCTATCTACTTGTTCAGGGTGAGTACGAGTTTGGGCGCGGCTGTGCTGCCGGCTTCCTTGGAGTTGAGGTCCAGGCCGTCGCTGCTGCTGGAATCCAGGCCCAGGGAGAGCTGTTGGCCGAGCTCACCGGCCAGGCCGCTGACGGTCAGAGGAACGGTGTAGTTGGTGTTGGTCGTTGTCGGGCCGAGCGTGCCGATGCTGGCGCCGAGCGCCGGGCGGTTGCTGTACGTGATCGCACCGGTCCCGCTCTCGGTCCAGGTGTCGGTGGTGACCAGCTTGACGTTCTGCGTACCCGTGGAGCCGCTGCCGGCGCTGCGCAGCTGCAGCGTTGCGCTCTCCAGGGTCCTGCCCGCGTAGGCGGACAGGTCGAACTTCAGGTACGTGGCCTCCACCGGACTGTTGTCTACGCCCAGCAGGGTGCTCGTGCCGTAGTTCGTCGTCGTCGCTCCGCTGGAGACGTAGCTGTCAGCGGTGGCCGTGAGCGTGACAGTCTCCGACGTGCCGCCGCTGGAGCCGACGCTCCAGGTCTGCGTCGCTGCTGTCGCGTCGGTGTTGCCGGCTGCGTCGGTGCTCCAGACACTGAACGTGTGGGATCCGATCGACAACCCGGTGTAGGTCCGGGGCGAGGTGCACGCCACACGCGGTGCACCATCCAGGCTGCACTGGAACGTCGAATTCGCTTCACTCGAGGTGAATGCAAAGGAAGCGCTGGTTGACGTCGACGTCGCAGGTGGTCCCGACGTGATCGTCGTCTCCGGGGCCGTCGTATCACCAGGGGTGCCGCCACCACCGCCACCGCCACCGCCGCCCAGCGTGAGCACGAGTTTGGGTGCGGCTGTGCTGCCGGCTTCCTTGGAGTTGAGGTCCAGGCCGTCGCTGCTGCTGGAATCCAGGCCCAGTGAGAGCTGTTGGCCGAGCTCACCGGCCAGGCCGCTGGCCGTCAGAGGAACGCTGTAGTTGGTGTTGGTCGTTGTCGGGCCGAGCGTGCCGATGCTGGTGCCGAGCGCCGGGCGGTTGCTGTACGTGATCGCACCGGTCCCGCTCTCGGTCCAGGTGTCGGTGGTGACCAGCTTGACGTTCTGCTTGCCTGTGGAGCCGCTCCCGGCGCTGCGCAGCTGCAGCGTTGCGCTCTCCAGGGTCCTGCCCGCGTAGGCGGACAGGTCGAACTTCAGGTACGTGACCTCCACCGGACTGCTGTCCACGCCCAGCAGGGTGCTCGTGCCGTAGTTCGTCGTCGTTGCTCCGCCGGAGACGTAGCTGTCAGCGGTGGCCGTGAGCGTGACAGTCTCCGACGTGCCGCCGCCCGCGGCGGCCGTGGTGAACGTCCACGTCCTATCCGCCGCCAGCGCGTTACCGGCAGCATCCTTCACCCCAGCGGTGCCGCCCTTGATCGTGGCGGTGTACGTTGTACCCGCCGTACCTGCCGCCAGGTCAGCATCAGGGTTCAACGTCGCAACCCGGTTCGTATTGTCGTATGACACAGCGGCCGACACCGCTGTCCCCGTTCCCGTCACCGTCCCGGTCCGCAACGTGAACATACCCGACGTGATCGTCGAGGTGTCCATCGCCTCCGAAAAGGTCCCCGTCACATTCGCCGACACCGCCACACCGGTCGCACCATCAGCCGGAGAGGTACCCGTCACGGTCGGAGCCGTCGTGTCCGCCTCGGGAGGTGTCGTGTCCACGGTCCACGTATGGCTGGCGGGAGTCGGGTCCACGCCGTTCTGGTCAGAGGCCTGAACCTGGAAGGTATGCGCGCCGTCGGATAGTCCACCGTAGGATATCGGACTGGTGCAGTTGACGAATGCCGAAGAGTCGAGCGAGCACGCGAAGGTAGCGCCGGGCGATGTCGAGGTGAAGCTGAACTGGGCCGATGTGGAGTTCGTCGGGTTGGCCGGCTTGCTTGTGATTGTGGTGTCAGGCGGACTGGGGGTGGTGGGTCCAGCTCCGATTTTGCGCGGGTCGTAAGCCGCATCGACGAGCAAAGCCGGCGCGTAGGCGGCAGCGATGGACTGCCATGGCACCACCTTGAAGTTCTGGCGCTGCCCGTTGTCGTTCGCATGGTCTTGCGTGACGAAGAAGCCCTGGGGGAAGGGACCGCCGACGCCAAAGTTGGTAACGTCTATCCCGTCCATGCCGGTGACAGCGTCGATCCCGTTTCCAGCCGGGATGGCGAAGGCTCCCAGTGGCCGGTTGTCGTCGCGGGCATAGATGTGGAATTGGTTGGAGCCCTGGCTCGCAGCCAGCAGGTAACCGGCGCCGCCGCTACCGTAGTAGATGCTGATGCCCTTGATGTCTTGGACGATGTCGCCGCCATTTTCGATCGTGTTGACAACTTTCGTCCCGACGGTAGGGTCGCCGGGCTCGGCGCCGTAGCGCCAGATTCCACCGATATCCTCCTGCGCAATGTACAGCCGCTTCATCTCGTCATCTGCCACCAGGCCCTCGGTGTGGGCCGGGCCGCTCACCGTCCAGCTGCGCACGAGACGGCCGGTCACTGATCCGGTGGAGCCGTCGAGTTCCCACTGCTCAACTTTGCCGATATCGGTGACGTAAGCGAAGTACTTACCCGTGTCCGGGGAGTGGTAGAAGGAGAACCCGCGGGGCGTGCCGATGTTGGCAGTGGGCGCGAAGCTGCCGACCTTCGTCAGCGAGCGATCCGACTCGTTGACCTTGTAGAAGTCAAGGCTCCGTGCCCGATTCGAGGCACCAACCAAGCCGACGCGGTTGCTGCCGAGGGGGAAGTTGTAGCGGACATCAACATTGTTCATCCGTCCGTCTGGGTAGTAGAACAACTCCCTTCCAGACAGGTCGTAGACGACAAGACCGCGCCCATCGGTGCTCTTGTCCGTGCCGATGATGGTGCTCTGTGACGGATCGGAGGGGTGGATCCAGATAGCCGGGTCGTCCGCGGCGTCGCCTGATCCGTGTATGGGGGCAGTTTCGACCGTCGCGCTTACCGGCACTACGGCCGCACTCGCCGCCGGAGCGGCGAGCCCCACGAGTAGTACAGCCATCGTCAGAACGGCAGCCAACCTCGATTTGAACGTCACCTCTGGCCTCCCAAAGCTTGATGCCGCACATCTGGCGGCGATGACGGTGGGGTGGGGAACCGTGCAGCGGGGTCAGCAGACCAGTGTGGCGGATGACTATCGGAAGGTAAAGACTTATTCCAGCTACCTTATGGAAACCTTGGGGCGTCCAGCATTTTCGCTCTCCCGGTCCGGGTTCAGGTGGCCGAGTTTCTGAGTTTTCTGTATATCTTCTTTCCGACTTTGATATATGAGTTCTATACTAGACCTTGGGATCCGCCGGAGGATCGACCATTAACTCGATGAGGAGTGGAACAGCATGCAGCAACTCGCGCACCGGCTCGAACGGCTGGGCACCGAAACCGCCTTCAGCGTCGCTCAGGCCGCGGCCGCTTGGAAGGCGAAGGGGAACCTCGTGTACCCCTTCCATCTCGGCGACATCAACATCCCGACAGCCCCGCATATCGTCGAGGCGATGAACAGGGCCATCGCGGACGGCTATACGGGCTATTGTCCGGGCCCGGGCATTCCGCAGTTGCGCGAGGCCCTCGCCGATGATCTCGGGTCCCGCCGGGGCATCAAATTCTCCCCCGACAACGTCGTCGTGATGACGGGCGGCAAGCCCGTGATCACGAAGTTCCTGCAGGCGGTCATGAACCCCGGCCAGGAAGTGCTCTACCCGAACCCAGGCTTCCCGATCTACGAATCGCAGATCGAATACCTCGGCGGTACGGCTGTGCCCTACCGCTACCTGCCCACGAGCGAGGGGTTCGCGATCGACCTCGACCAAGTGCGGGCATCGATCACCCCGAATACTGTCGCAATCATCTACAACGACCTGCAGAACCCCATCTCAGCCGAGTCGACGGCGGCCGAGCGGGAGGCCATCGCACAGCTCGCGCAGGAGCATGACCTGTGGGTACTCTCCGATGAGGCGTACTTCGAGACGCGCTATGAGGGTGTCTCGAGCTCGATCGCGTCGCTTCCCGGCATGGCAGAGCGCACCGTCATCCTCTACACATTCAGCAAGAAGTTCGCCATGACCGGCTCCCGCCTGGGCTGCGCCGTCGCGCCGGTCGAGATCGCCAAAGTTCTCAGCACACTCAACACCAACGACGAGTCGTGCACCACGCACTACGTGCAATGGGCCGGCATCGAAGCCCTCCGCGGCACCCAGGAACCCGTTCAGCAGATGCTCGACATCCTGCGTGAGCGCCGGGATGCCGCATGCGAACTCGTGAACGACATCGCCGGCATGCATGTCGCCGTGCCGCAGTCGACGTTCTACCTTTTCCCCGACGTCACCGAGGCCATGGAGCGCATGGGTTATACAGCCGTCGGTGATTTCGCCTCCGCAGCCCTGTACGAAACCGGCGTCTCATTCTGCACACGTGAGCACTTCGGCCGCCGCCAGCCCGGCGAAGAGCGGCAGTACATCCGGCTTGCCTACTCGGGCATCGACGTCGCCGATATCCGCGACGGCCTCGGCCGCCTGCGCAAGTGGATCGAGACGGCATGAGCCGGGTCGTCGTCACGGGACGTGTACCCGAAGCCGCCCTCGAGAAGCTGCGCGCCGAGCACGAAGTCGATGCATGGACCGGTCCGGAGTCGATTAGCCGCGAGGAGCTCCTGCGCCGAGTAGCCGGCGCCGACGCCGTCGTGAGCCTGCTCACCGAACGCATCGACGCCGAGCTGCTTGACGCCGCCGGCCCGCAGCTCAAAGTGGTCGCGAACGTCGCCGTTGGCTATGACAACATCGACGTGGCAGCCTGCACCGAACGGGGCATTGTGGCCACCAACACCCCCGGTGTGCTCACGGAGGCCACAGCCGACATCGCGCTCGGACTCATCCTCATGGCGACCCGACGGCTCGGCGAGGGGGAACGGCTCATCCGCTCCGGCCAGGCCTGGAAGTGGGGCATGTTCTTCCTGCTCGGCAGCAGCCTGCAGGGCAAGACCCTCGGCATCGTCGGTATGGGCGGCATCGGCCAGGCGACCGCACGCCGGGCCAAGGCCTTCGGCATGGAAATCGTCTACCAGTCACGCCGCGAGATCGACCCGGGGGTCGCCGCCGAGCTGGGCGCCCGGCGCGTCGAGCTCGATGAGTTGCTGGCCATCTCCGACGTCGTCTCCCTGCACTGCCCGTACGGGCCAGCCACGCATCATCTGATCGGCGCCGAACAACTCGCGGCGATGAAGAGCTCGGCGTATCTCGTCAACACCGCGCGCGGACCGATCGTCGACGAAGCGGCACTCGCGTCCGCGCTTCGCGAGCGGCAGATCGCGGGCGCCGGGCTGGACGTTTTTGAGAACGAGCCCAGCGTGCACCCCGGATTGCTCGAGCTCGAGAACGTGGCGCTCGTGCCGCACCTCGGCTCCGCCACAGTGGAGACGCGCACCGCGATGGCGATGCTCGCCGCCGACAACGCCTTGGCAGTGCTCAGTGACGTACGACCGCCGGCACGGATCAATTAGGCGAACGGGCTTCCTGCCGCTCAATGGGGACTGCTCTGGGCAAACGTGAGCCGAAAGTGCAAGAGATTGCGGGCTGTTCCCACGGCTGACCTGTACCGATAGGGTGATCACGGGCGGTGTCGACGAAGGATCGCCCAGCCATTCGATTCTCGGGAGGAAGCATGACCATTCCAGAGCAGGATCCGAGCCAGCAGGAAGGCCTGGCGGACGGCGGTGCGGCCGGCGTCCCGGGCGCCCACGACGGCGGTGCCGACGGCGGAGCTGACAGCGGTGCCGGCGGTGGTGCTGACAGCGGTGCCGGCGGTGGTGCTGACAGCGGTGCCGACGGTGGTGCCGACAGCGGCGCCGACGGGGGAGCTGACAGCGGCGCTGACGGCGGTGCCGACGGGGGAGCTGCAGAACGGGGCTGAATTTTGAGCACCACCCGCACAGACCTCCAGGACCCCGGCGCCGTGAAAGGCGCCGGGGTCCTGGAGACACGTCTCATTAACATCGGCCGTGAGAGGTTCGCCGGAAACATCTGGGGGCGCACGGCGCTGCTCACCCGTTGCGCCAGCGACTTCTCCGACCTGTTCTCTGCCGAGGCCGTGGATGAACTGATCTCACGCCGCGGACTGCGCACACCCTTCCTCCGTGTCGCCAAGGGCGGCTCTACATTTCCCGACTCGTCCTTCACCTCCCCTGCCGGCGTGGGGGCCACCATCTCCGACCAGCTCGATGACACGGCGCTGTGGCGCAAATTCGCGGACGGCGCCACGCTCGTCCTCCAGGCTCTGCACCGCACCTGGGAGCCAGTCTCGGACTTCAGCTCAAGGCTTAGCACGGAGCTTGGACATCCGGTACAGGCGAATGCCTACATCACCCCGCCGCAAAACCGTGGGTTCGATGATCACTACGACGTCCACGATGTCTTCGTCCTGCAGATAGCGGGGACCAAGCGTTGGATCATCCACGAGCCGGTCCACCCGGATCCGCTGCGTAATCAACCCTGGACCGAGTGCCGCTCCGCTGTTGCGGAGGCCGCGAAAGGCGAAGCGTACATCGATACTGTGCTCGAGCCCGGGGATGCACTCTACCTGCCGCGCGGCTGGTTGCATGCCGCCCAGGCTCAGGGGGAGGTCTCCATCCATCTCACCCTCGGCGTCCACAGCTGGACCCGCTACGCGCTGGCCGAGCAGCTCGCGGAGGCCGCCCTTGCAAAGCTATGCGACGATCCCGAGATGCGCCGCACGCTGCCATTGGGCGTTGACGGGCCGGGTGCGGAGATCGGCACTGTCCGTGAGCGCCTCGCCGCTGCCGTCGCTGAGGCTGATTCCACTGCGATGTTCCACCGCACCCGGCGCAGTCAGGGACGCCCGGCACCGCTAGGACCGCTGGCCCAGCTCGCGGCCGTCGACTGCCTCAGCCCGGAGTCTTTGGTGCGGCTTCGCGGTGCCTTGGAGGCACGGCTGGAGGGGTCACGCCTGACCACACGGGTGGGCTGGTTCGACTTCCCGGAAACCGATCTGCCTTCTGTGACACGCCTGCTCGACGGGGAGGTTCACACCACAGCTGACCTCGGAACCGAACTCGTCGAGAAACTGTTGCGCGCAGGGGTCCTCGTTCCCGTTGAATAGTGACTTCGCCGCAGCGGCCGCCACCGAACGCTTCTTCTGCTCAGAAGGCGCCCGGATGCGCGGCGACCCGATTGCCGGCACGGCGTCGCATGGCGTCGTCTGGGTTCTCATCGAGTATCGGGGCGGGTGGCCGGTCAACGGCTTCGAGGGCCTTGACCTGGAGCCTGAGACCAAAGGGCTCGTGCTCGCCGCCGCGAAGACGGCGCGGGCGCGGGTGCTGCTGGTGCGGCGGCCCGGCCGCCGCCGGCGCCAGGGCCACAGCCGTTGGGCAGTGCTGCGTCATGAGAACTCCGGCGCCCATCGTCAGCAATGGGGAACGTGGAGCCGTGATGAGGATCTGGCGGAGATTGCCACAGCCCTCAACATCCCCGGATCGACCGGCCATCCGCCGGTCATCCTGGTCTGCACTCATAGCCGGCACGACCAATGCTGTGCCGTACGCGGACGGCCTGTGGGACGTGCACTGAGTGAACGCTGGCCAGGACTGGTGTGGGAATGTACGCACGTAGGCGGTGACAGGTTCGCAGCCAACGTCGTTGTCGCGCCCGACGGCGTCTACTACGGCGGTCTGGACGCCGAGTCGTCCGTGGCCACGATCGAAGAGCACCTTTCCGGCCGTATCCATGGGGAGTATCTGCGCGGATACACCGATCTCTTCCCGCCACAGCAGGCCGCTGTCGCGGCCACGCTCAGACTTTTCGGTCCAGCCGGCCGCAACGACTATACGGTTGCGGCGACCTTTCGCGACGGCGATTACTGGCGGATCCGCATCACCGGCCTCCCGCCTCACCCGGCGCGTGTCGACGTCGAACTGAAGGCCCAGCCCGCCGCGCCCTGTCAGTTGACCTGCCGCGGACCGGCGATGAGCTCGGCCATAATCTACGAGCTCACGTCGCTCCGCGCAGTCTGAAGGGTGGGTTGCCCGGCCTAGTAGAAGGAAATAAGTTCTACGAGCTCGCCGACGCGGTCCTCGGGGTAGTTCCGGGCGATGTCTGCCTGGGTGAGGATACCGACCAGGTCATGGCCGTCGATAACCGGCAGCCGGCGGACCTGGTGCTCTTCCATGGTTCTGATTGCTTCTTCAATGGAATCATCCGCGCCGATGGTCACCGGTTTGCCCTGACCAAAGTCTCCGGCTTTTGCCGTGCGCGGGTCGCCTCCCTCGGCGAAGCACTTGATGACGATGTCGCGGTCGGTGATCATGCCCTTGAGCCTGTTGTCCTCTCCGCAGATCGGCAGGGCGCCGACGTCGAGGTCTTTCATCTTTCGGGCGGCCACTTCGAGCGTTTCGTTTTCACCGATGCATTCAACGCCGCCGGTCATGATTTCTCGTGCTGTCGTCATGGCGATCTCCTTGGACTGAGTGGGTAGCGGCCTTGAGGCCGCCCCGGCCGTGCCGCTGTTTCGATTGGCAATGCCAGGCGCATCAGCGGTCACGCATTAACGCTAAGTATGCTGAGCGTTAGTGTCCAGACTTCGTCGGCTACAGTCACAGATAGCCTGGTGAAGTGCCGGTTGAAGGCTGCCGCGCCCGCCTGGATAGAGTCACCGTGGAGCCGCGGTCCGGACCTACTCGGGAGAACCCGAAGCAGCGCGGCGCCCGCTGACCTTTGGAATAGTGCCCGTGGTCCAATCGGCGAATTCGGCATCAACGTCGTCCACGGGGGAGAAGTCCGGACGCGCCTTGAGTTGGCGCAGCAGTTGCTTCTTCTCCCGGCGCCCCTCCACAAGCCGGTACAGTACGGGGACGAGCACGAGCGTCAGGGCCGTGGAGGACACCAGTCCGCCGACCACCACTATGGCCAGCGGCTGCGAGATGAACCCGCCGCCGCCGGTGAACCCGAGCGCCATGGGAGTCAGCGCAAAGACGGTCGCCAGCGCGGTCATCAGAATGGGGCGTAGACGCTGCCGGGCTCCGTGGGTGATCGCATCCGCAACGTTCATGCCGGGCCTGCCTGCCCGTGGTTCCCGGTATTGGTTGATCAGGTCGATCAGCACGATGGCGTTGGTGACCACGATGCCCACCAGCATCAACATGCCGATCAGCGACGGCAGCCCCAGCGGCACCTTGGAAATCAGCAGCAGGGTCACGGCGCCGGTCGCGGCAAACGGCACGGAGACCAGGAGGATCAGTGGCTGGACCAGCGACTTGAAGGTGGCCACCATGATGACGTAGACAATCGCGACGGCAGCCAGCAGGGCCAGCCCGAGCTGCCGGAACGACTCTGCCTGCTGCGTGGTGGCACCGCCGATTGCGGCCGTGACCCCGGCCGGAAGGTCAACGGACGCAAGCCGCTTTTGCACCTCGGCGCTTACGGCGCCCAGGTTGGAGCCCGACGGCGTGACAGAGACTTTCGCTGTCCGCTGGCCGTTGCTGGAGGTTATGGAGATCGGCACGTCCACCTGCTCGACGGCGGCAATGCTGCCTAGTGTGACGGGGCCTGAGGCGGTCGGAAGGGGCATGGCGCGGACGGCGGCAATGCTCGTGAAACGTGTGCCTTCACCGATCCGGACCGGGAAATCATCCGCCTCGATACGCACGGTGCCGGCGGGTACGGGGCTGACCGTGGATGCCAGGACAGCCGCCACCTTTTCCTCGTTCAGGCCGGCCGCGACGGCCTTTGCCCGGTCCACCCTCACCTGGACTACCGGCTGGCTCGCAGCGAGGTTCGTGGAGACCTCCGTGCTCCCGGGCACGCCGGTCATGGCGCTCACCATGGCGTCATTGGCCGTCCTGAGGTCCGCGGAGGTGGCGGCCCTGAGGGTGATGTCCACGGTGGAGGACGTGCCGAAACCACTCTGCTGGGCCCCCACGGAGACTTTGCCGGCCCCGTTGACTGTAGAAAGCTCCGCGCGGACGGTCTCCTGAAGCTTTGCCTGGTTTGCCTTCTCCTCGGTGACCACAGTGAACGTGGAGTTCGAGGCGCCGGAGGAGGTGAGCGCGGTGAAGCCGGACTGTGCGTTGCCGGAGGTCACCTGGACATCCTTGATCCCGTCGATCCCCAGCAGGACCGCTTCGAGTTTCCCGGCCGCGGCGCTGGTCTCCTGCAGGCTCGTCCCGGCCGGGAGCTCCTGTTTCACCGTCATGCTGTTCTCGCCTGAGCGTCCCAGCAGGTCAGTGGCAAGCAGCGGGGTCATGGCCACCGTTCCACCCAGGATGAGCACGGCTGCGACCAGTGTCAGCGCCGGGCGCTTCTGCGTTGCCGTCAGGACCGGCAGGTAACCGCGATGCAAGACGCTGCGCTGTTCCCGTTCAAGGGCCTTGGCCTCGATCTCACGGGCGGGTACCGGCGCAGTCCCTGCCTTGCGGGGGTCGGCAGGGGACCTGAGGAACCAGTAGGCGAGGACCGGGACGATCGTCAGGGACACCAGCAACGAGGAGAGCAGTGCGATGGTGACGGTCAGTGCGAAGGGGCGGAAGAGCTCGCCGGCCAGATCGCCCACGAAGGCGATGGGCAGGAAGACGGCCACTGTGGTGAGCGTCGAGGCGGTGATGGCCCCGGCCACCTCCCGGATGGAGGTCAGGATGGCCGTGAGCTTGGGCTCCCCGTAGCTGAGGTGCCTTTTAATGTTCTCAATCACAACGATGGAGTCATCCACCACACGGCCGATGGCTATGGTGAGCGCACCCAGTGTCAGGATGTTCAGCGAATATCCGGTGGCGGAGAGGCCGATGAAGGTGATCAGCAGCGACAGCGGGATAGATACTGCAGTGACGAGTGTGGACCGGACCGACATCAGGAACACCAGGATGACCGCCACGGCGAAGCCCAGCCCCAGCAGACCCTCCGTGGTGAGGTCCTTAATCGACTTCTCAATGAAGGGCGCCTGGTCGAAGACAGGCGTGAACTTCGCATTCGAACCCAGCTCGGCCTCCAGTTGCGGCAGGGAGTCCTTGACGGCATGGGAGATGGCGACCGTGTCGCCGTCTGGCTTCTTGGTGACGGAGACGGCGAGGGTTTCCTCGCCGTTGGTGCGCGTGATGGACGTCCGCTCGTCGTCCTTGATGCTTACCCCGGCCACGGAGCCGATGGTGGCACCGCTCTTGGCGCCGCTGAGCGGCAGGGCTGTCACGGCCGCGAGGGAGTCCACCGGGCTGCCGACCTGGAGGGAAAGGCTCCGGCCCTTGTCCTCAATCGTTCCGGCCGGGACAAGGTCGCCGTTGTTGGCCAGGGCGTTGCGGATCGACTGGACGGTTGCCCTGGCGGATGCCATTTTGGACGGGTCAGGCAGGATGAGGATGTGCTGGCTGGCGCCACCGGTCACTTCGGCGGCGCGAACGCCGTCGAGCTTTTGGAGCCTGGGAACGCTCAGCCGCTGCAGGTCGGTGTTCAGCTCGCTGAGCGGCTTGTCCGAGGAGACGGCGAGGAACACGATGGGGAAATCACTAATGCTCCCGGCTATGGCCTGCGGCTGCACGTCCTCGGGGAGGGCCCGCTTGGTGTTGGAAATGGCGCGGTCGATCTGATTGCGCGCACGGTCAAGATCCGCCCCATAGGTGAAGACCATGCTGATCTGCGACACGCCGTTGCGCGAGGTCGACGACGTCGATTCCAGGCCTTCGACGCTGTTCAGCGCGGTCTCCAGCGGCCGGCTGACCTGCTTGTCCACGACTTCCGGCGATGCTCCCGGCATCGACGTGATCACCGTGATCCGCGGAAACTCAATCGAGGGAATGAGTTCCTGCTTCAGCGAAGACATTGTGATCACGCCGAACACCGAGGCGAAGACCGTGATCAGCGCGATCAGCGCACGGTTGCCGAGGGAAAGACTGGCCAGCCGGAACATCGCTTGGTCTCCTGAAGGGGTTGACGGACTGTTTCCTGGATGGAGCCTGCCGCAAACCCGGCGGGTCCCTAGCGCTGCACGGCCGGTGCCACGTCGAGCTGGAGCGCCTTCGCGGTGGCCTTTTCGAGTTCGGCGGCGAGGTCCGGGTTGTCGTTGAGCTTGACGCCGTAGCCCGGCATCATTTCCTTGAGCTTGGACTGCCATCCCTTGAAGTTCTTCGGGAAGGACTTCTGCAGGAGCTCAATCATGATCGGCACAGCGGTGGACGCCCCCGGCGACGCGCCAAGCAGGGCGCCGATGGAGCCGTCGCGGGCGGCGATCACCTCGGTGCCGAACTGCAGTACGCCGCCCTTCTTCGGATCCTTCTTGATGATCTGCACACGCTGGCCCGCGGTGATCAGTTCCCAGTCGCCGTCCTTGGCTTCGGGGTAGTACTCGCGCAGGGCCTCGACCTTGGCGCCGTGGCGCTTGGCAACCTCCTTGATGAGGTAGGCCGTGAGGTCCATGTTGTCCTTCGCCACCGCAAGCATCGGGATGATGTTCCCGGGTCGGATGGACAGCGGAAGGTCCAGCCAGGTGCTGTTCTTCAGGAAGTTCGTGGAGAAACCGGCGTACGGGCCGAACAGCAGTGAACGCTTGCCGCCGACGTAGCGGGTGTCCAGGTGCGGAACGGACATGGGCGGCGCCCCAACGGAGGCCTGGCCGTATACCTTGGCGTTGTGCTGGGACGCCAGCGACTGGTCCGTGCAGCGGAAGAACTGGCCCGAGACGGGGAAGCCGCCGTAACCCTTGCTCTCCGGGATGCCCGAGGCCTGCAGCAGGTGCAGTGCCCCGCCGCCGGCGCCGACGAAGACGAACTTGGCGTGGATGCTGCCGCGTTCCCCGGAAGCCGGGTGCTTGAGCGAAAGGTCCCAGCCGCCGTCGGCCGCCCTGTTGACGTCCGTAACGTCATGGCCGTAGTTGATCTCCACCCCGTTGTTGCCCAGGTACCCAACCAGTTCCCGGGTCAGCGCGCCGAAATCAACGTCGGTGCCCTCGGGGGCACGCGTCGCGGCGATGCGCTGGTTGCGGTCGCGGCCCTTGACGATAAGCGGAGCCCATTTGCCGATTTGGGCGAAGTCCTCCGAGTACTCCATGCTCCGGAACAGCGTGTGCTGCTTGAGCGCCTCATACCGGGTTTTGAGAAAGGTGGAATTGTCCTCGCCGAGCACGAAACTCATGTGCGGGACGGTGTTGATGAAGCCCTTGGGGGAGCCAATCAGGGAGTTTGTCACAAGGTGGGACCAGAACTGGCGGGACAGCTGGAACTGCTCGTTGATGTGCAGTGCCTTGGCGGGGTTGACCGAGCCGTCTTTGGCTGCGGGGGAGTAATTAAGCTCACACAGGGCGGCGTGTCCGGTGCCGGCGTTGTTCCAGGGTCCGGAGCTCTCGAGGCCTGCTTCGTCGAGGCGCTCGAACAGTGAAATGGTCCAGTTGGGTTCGAGCTGCTTGAGAAACGCACCGAGCGTTGCGCTCATGATGCCGCCGCCAATCAGGACGACGTCGGCATGTTGGGTCTTGGATATGAAGGTCACAATCAGTCTCCGATAGCAGCGGCTCTGGCTGTCACAGAATATCCCGCACCGCCTACTAACTGAAATTACGCTCTTGCGTCAAGGCCTCAGTTGGACCCTGGTGAAAACTTCATTTAAGACCGGCGAAGCGGGGTAGCTGATGACCCGGTCCGAGAGGGCCAGGGCCGAGATGGGGAACGCGATGGGGACAGCCGGCACAGTCTCCGCGATTTGGGCATTGATGGTCTGGTACTGGGCATTGCGTTCGTCGCCCACCGGCAGGCCGCGGGCGCGGTCGATCTTGGAAAAGACCTGCGGGTCCTGGTACCCGAATTCCCCGTTCTTCTCCCCGAACAGGGGGCCGAGGAAGTTGTCGGCGTCGGAATAGGACCCGTTCCAGCCGAGCAGGTGAAGGGCATGGTCCCCCGGGGACTGGACCTTCTGCAGGTAGCCGTCCGCCCAGTCGACGGGGACTGGCCTGATGTTCAGGCCCACGGCCGTGAGCTGGCGGCTGATCTCTGCGTAAACCTTCTCAGGCGTGGGGAGGTACGGCCGGGTGACGTTCAGAGGGTAGTAGAACTTCAGGGGCTGGCCCTTATATCCGGCCTCGGCGAGCAGTTCCTTCGCCTTGGCCGGATCGTGGCCGAGTGCCGGCGCGTTGTTGTTGAATCCGCTGAGCTTCGGCGGCACGAACTGGGACGCCTGGGCAGTGTTGTCGATAAAGAAGCGGCGGATCAGGGTGTCTTTGTCGATGGCCATTTCAATGGCCTGCCGCACCTTCAGGTCCTCCAGCACCGGCACGGCCTGGTTCATGCCCAGGTACATCACCGAGAAAGGGTCCCGCTGGATAATCTGCATCCCGCGTTTCACCAGCGGATCGAAGTTGCCCACAGTGACTGCGTCGTAGCCGTCGATCTTGCCGTCCAGCAGCGCCTGGAGCCGGGTCTGGGGATGGCTGTACGTGATGAAGTTGATGGTGGCGATCTCGCCGCGGCCACCCCAGTAGGTCTGGTTGGTGACCAGCGTCACGCCGCCGGTGTTCCAAGCGGAGAAGCGGTAGGGTCCGGTGCCCACCGGGTGGCTGGCGTAGGCGGACAGGGCCTGGCTGCCGCGGCGCTGGCTCAGGACATCGGCGCGGCCTGCAGTGAGGGCCTTGGGGGAGGAGAAGGCGAAGGCCGGCAGCGTCAGGGCCTGGAGGAACCCGGTGAACCTCTCTGTGAGGTCGATCCGCACCCGCAGCGGCGAGAGTGCGGTGCACGCTTTGAAGACCGAAAGGGAGGGTGTGTCGGAATGTTCCTTGAAGACGGCTTTAAAGGTGGTGCCCGGCACCTGCCGGCGGAGCGCTGCCGGGAGATTGAACCAGCGCCTGAAGTTGGTGCAGACGGCGTTGGCGTTAAACGGCGTGCCGTCGTGAAACTTCACTCCGGGACGGAGGTTGAAGGTGTAGGAACGGCCATCCGCGGATGCGGTCCAGTCCGTGGCGAGCAGGGGCGTTGGTTCGCCCGTGGTCTGGTTTACTCCGACCAGCCCCTCGAGGATCTGCCGGGTGACGCGCTGGGATTCGATGTCATTGGCCAGAGCAGGGTCAAGGCCGAGGGGATCGGCAGCGGTGCCGAAGTTAAACGTCGCTGTGGGTTTGCCGGTCGCAGCTACGGTGGGGGCGGGGGCGGCGGACGAGGGTGGCGGGGCTGCCTCTCCCGTGCAGGAGGTGAGCGTCAGGCCCAGGAGGGCGGCACCGGTCTTGATGGCCGTGCGTCGCGTCATGCTGCTGGGCACTCGTTGATCACCTCTGGGCTGCTGGGGGTTGGCTGCTGCGGTGGCGGCACGGTCAGCGGGCCCCGCTTTCCAGTCTAAATGACTGCCCGGCTGTCGTTGACGCTGCAAAGCCGTGGCCCGCACCCTGAAGGTGCGGACCACGGCTTCTCCGTGCCGGAGGTGTCCCAGAAACTCTCCGGCGGGAGTTTGCAGCGGTGGCTACTTGGGCATCAGCACCGAGTCCACCAGGTAAACGGTGGCGTTGGCCGTTTGGACGCCGCCGCAGATCACGTTGGCGCCGTCCACCTTCAGCGCATCCTTGGTGCCTGTCACTGTGACCGAGCCGCCCTGGACCGTCTTGTGGGTGCCGACGATCTTGTCCGGGGCAACCTGGCCGGGAACAACGTGGTAGGTGAGGATCTTGCTCAGCAGGGCATCGTCCTTCTTGAGCGTCTCGATGGTGGCGGCGGGGACCTTCGCGAAGGCGTCATCCACGGGGGCGAAGACCGTGAACTCGCTGCCGTTGAGAGTGTCCACCAGGTCGACCTTCGGGTTGAGCTTGCCGGAAACGGCCGCGGTGAGCGTCTTCAGGAGCGGATTGTTCGAAGCAGCGACCGCGACCGGGTCAAGGGCCATGCCGGAGACGGAACCTGCGCCGCTGGGGACCTGCTTGGCGTAAGCCGCGCAGCCGGGGCCGGCGAGGTTCGCTGCCGGGTCCATTGCCGCCGAGGAGCTGGCCGATGCGGACGGGGCTGCACTGGAAGCGGACGGTTCGGCCGCCGCTGATGAGGAGGCCGGGGCCGTCGACGCCGAGCCGCCGCACGCGGTGAGGCTAAGCAGGGCCGCTGCTGCAACGCCTGCGACGCTGAAAGTGGTGCGCTTGAATGACTGCATTGTGATTCTCCTTGTTTGTGCCGATCACTGCCCGGGGGAGCGATCCTCTTCCCGTGTCTGGACCATTTGCGACTGTGGGCACCGACCCTTGGTTGGTGTCTCACTGGGTATTCGCCGGCAGTGCCGGGGCGGATGGGTGGGCGCAGGAAAAATCTTTAAATTAGAAAAGTCCCGGACCAATTGGTCCGGGACTTTCCCTGATTGCCTGGAGTTGTCATCCTGGCCGCGGCAGCTTCGCCGTCGTCTGGTGCGCAAGGGGGGACTTGAACCCCCACGCCCGAAGGCACAGGAACCTAAATCCTGCGTGTCTGCCAATTTCACCACTCGCGCGCGGCGCCGCCTTGTGATTCCTAACAGAGGAAAGTCACGACGGCGGCAGCCAGCCTCCATTGTACCGTCAGAAGGCCTTTCGATCAGTCAGCGGCGCCTCCCGCCGCTGGGCATTCGCCCAGCCGCTCCCGCCGGAGGCTGCTGTGGCTAGTTGGCGGCCTGCTCCAGCTTCAGCTCACGGCGCAGTTTGGCGACGTGTCCTGTGGCGCGGACGTTGTATTGCGCCAGCACAACCTTGCCGTCGGGATCCACGACGACGGTGGAACGGATCAAGCCCTCGTAGGTCCGCCCGTAATTCTTCTTCTCGCCCCAGGCGGCGTAGGCCTCGGCAACAGCGTGGCTTTCATCAGACAACAGGGGAAAGGTCAGGCCCTCCTTCGCAGCGAAGGAGGCAAGCTTGCTAATGGGGTCGGGTGAGATCCCCAGCACTTCATAGCCGGCACTTTGCAGGGATGAGAGGCTGTCCCGGAAGTCGCAGGCCTGGGTGGTGCATCCGGGTGTGGCGGCAGCCGGATAAAAGTAGACGATGGTGTTTCGCCCGCGGTAGTCACTGAGGCTGACTTCCGCTCCTGCGGAATTTTTCAATGTGAAGTCCGGGGCCGCATCGCCCGGGTTGAGTCGTTCAGCCAAAGTGTTCTCCTTGTTTTCATGGGGGTAATTTCAGCTTAGTAAGGCTGCTGCACAGTGACCAATCCACACTGGCTATACTTGGTACTATGCCTGATATGGATCGCTGGCCCACTGGGCGCCTCTTGTCCACGGCGGCACGTCTCGTTGAACATTCCTGGAACGAAAAGCTGGGGGCGATTGGCCTGACCCATGCCGGTGTCATAGCCATCGAAGTTCTGTACAACAACGGCCCCATGACGCAGGCTCAGTTGGCGCAGCTGGTTCGTGTCCAAGCCCAGACCATGGGCAAGACCCTCAGCCGCCTTGAAGCCCATGGCCACATTGTGCGCCAGCGCAGCACGTCTGACCGCCGCAGCCATGTTGTCTCGTTGACCGAGCGCGGCACTGAGGCCGTCACTGCCGCCGCTGACATGGAGCGGTCTGTGCTTGCCGCTGCCTCCATTGACCCAGACATCCTCCGCCAGGAGCTCCAGGCCGTCGTCCGGGAACTGGCCACACGGTTTGCCTCGCCCGAAACCAGCGCCATTGTATCGAGTGCCGACTCGCGCCTTGGCGTTGAAGCCCGCTCATTCGAGTAGGAACTCATTCGGCTTGGCCGGCGCTGCCTCAGTGGCTCCGTTCCATTGCGGGCCGCCCTGGATTTTAGAGTCCGGGATTTCTAGAGTCCCGGCAAGGCGGGGGGTTCATCCGTAATGGATGAAGCGTCGTCCGGAACAATCAGATCCACCATGCTGACCACCGGCTGTTCACCCATGGCGATGAGCAGTTCGTTGATCGATATCTGCCCGGTCAACTCTCGGGGGTGTTCCTCGCCCATACCAAGAAGATATGCGCTGCCGGCTCCCCAGACCGGGAAGGACACGCAGGAGTGGATCGGGGCGCCGCGGACCGCCGGGTGCCGACACGGGTCCTGACGAACACCTGAAGATTGTCCGCCGGATCCGGGAGCGCGTCGGAGGGTATGCGTTTCCGGACCCGGCACTTCTGAAGCGAGGGTTCGCGGCTACCTTCAACTTCAGGGACCCCACCAGTGTGCAGCTGCACACTGGTAAACACCCGATCTACCTGATGGCAGGAACAGGGCCCCACCCCCGGAATGAGGGGTAGCCGCAGGCCCCCCCTTGTTTTTCCCAAGGTCTGGTCGATGCTAAACGGGATGGGCGGCCGGCTTCATGGGAAGGCGACTGCCGGGGAGGGATGACAGATGGCCAAGGCCACAGCTCTCGTGTGCGCCGGGATCCTGAGGACTTGCCCTGTCCGCCAGCAACCGATCGACTTCGCGGGTCAGGATCTCTTGGACGTGGTCCCGGCTGTAACGCTCCCTAATGGCTGCGGCGGCATTGTCGCGCAGGCGTTCGAGGTCAGGACCCCCGTCAATCGCCCGGCGCAAGCAGCTGCGAAGACTGCCGATGGAAGGCTCGGCCCAGGTCTGACCGCGGAAATATGGCCATTCGCGCGCGGCTGATTCCGGCACGCTGACGAGCTCACAGTCGACCAGAAGCGAATTGTTGGCGTTCATGAAGTCCAGGTGCCCGCCCCAGGCCGTGCCGATAGTGATCAACCGGCAGGCCATGGCCTCCATGAAAGGCCGCCCCCAGGCCTCCCCACGTGTGGGCAAGACGAAGGCATGGGCCGCAGCAAAAAGCTTTTTCATTCCTGCCGGCGGAAGAGGGCCAGGGAGCATCCTCAGCCGGGGAGGACGGTGGGGGCGGACCCTTCGAACCATTGACGTGATGGCCGAATGGATGTCCACGGAGTCGGGGCCGAACGGATCGACCCGCAGGATGAGTTCAACGTCGTCCTCGGCGTCAAACTCCTGCAGGTAAGCCTGTAGGAGCACGTCCCATCCCTTGCGCTCCTGCCATCGGAAGACCGAGAGGAATTTGAAAATGCCGTGTCCCGGATAGGGCCAGGCAGTCATCTGCAGCCATCCCTGGTCCACGAACTGGGGCACGATTCTCACCTTGGTCCTGTCCACACCGGCGCCCGTGAAGGTCTCGGCATTGAAACGGGACGGAACCCACACTTCGTCAACCTCGGCGAGTCGTTGGAGCCATTCCGGGGGCACTGCGGCCGTCTCGAACATGGCACGCCACACGACTTTGCCGTAGAGGTCCTCCCAGCCGTGATCCGGCCATGGCAAGTGGACCACGGTGAAACCTTGGCCGGGCCTGCGGATCTTCTCGATCCGGGCTTCAACGCAGCCGTCTGGTCGAGGAGTGACTCGCACTTCCAGGACGCGGTATCCCGAGTCCCTCAGAACACGGATAAGACTCCGGCCCTCCACGGCATATCCGCTGTGCCCATCAAGGCGTCCCCGCCACTGGATGCAGTCCTTATTTATCTCCATTCGTGCTCCGTCCCGGGTCGGGATGGCCCTTCGCCCTTGGACGAGCAGGGCGGGCAGACTCGAGTGCTACCAAGGTACGCCCGCCGCTGCTGCAGCAGAAGGGGGCCGGCGTCCCAGGTCATCAGTTCGGCACCGGGCCAATACAGCTGGAAATGATTGCCGTACCGGGCGCAGGACAAGCAAAAAGGCCCTGACCAAACGTTTCCGTTGGTCAGGGCCTTCTCTGTGGTGCACCCCCCGGGACTTGAACCCGGAACCCATTGATTAAGAGTCAATTGCTCTGCCAATTGAGCTAGAGGTGCAGCTGCTGTTTCGTTCAACCGTGGGCTTTGCTTCCCTCGTTGACCTCCGCAACGACATGAAACTCTACACGAAGTTTTCGCCAGTGTGAAATCGGAGGCGGCGATGGAGGGTGGGATCAGCCAGACAGGGTCAAAATCAGCACGGAATCAGGGTTTTGGTTGTTCGTAAGCGCCCAAAGTTCCCCGTTTGAAGCCAGTGAAACGCTCCGGATCCGGCCGTACTTGCGTGTGAAATGGCCCACAGGAGTGCCGGCATTTTCACCATCGAGCGGCACGCTCCAGATGCGTTGGCCGCGTAGGGCGCCGAGGAAGGCCGTAGAGCCCACGATCTCCATGCCGCTTGGGGAAGATTCCGCGGTTGAAGGCCACACAACTTTAGCGTCAACAAACCCCTCGCGGCCGGGTGCGCCGGTGACTTCGGGCCAGCCGTAGTTCCCGCCGGCCTGGATCAGGTTGAGCTCGTCGTTCACCTCCGGCCCGAATTCACTGGCCCAGAGGCGGCCGGCGCTGTCCCATGCGAGGCCCTGAACGTTGCGGTGGCCCAGGCTGTAGACGGGATTGCCCGGGAAGGGATTGCCGGGTGCCGGCTTCCCGTCCTTGGTCAGCCGGAGGATCTTGCCGCCCAGGGCATTCCGGTCCTGGGGCTGTTCGCGGCGCTGCGAATCGCCGGTGCCCACGTACAGGAAGCCGTCCGGACCGAAGCGGATCCTGCCGCCGTTGTGTGTTGAGGCCTTGGAGATCCCGGAGAAGATGACCTCGGGCGTCCCGAGCCGGAATCCGCTCTCTGATCCTGTTCCGGCGTCCTCCAGCCGAACGCGGGCGATCCTGTTGTCCTGGGCCGCCGTGTAGTAGGCGTACAGGAATCTGTCGGTGGCATAGCCGGGGGAGAGAGCCAAACCCATAAGCCCGCCTTCACCGCCGGGAACCACGTCCGGAACGCTCCCGATGGTGCTGATCCTGCCGTTCCGCACTGACTTGAGAAGCGCGCTGTCCCGTTCGCTGATCACGGCAGTACCGTCCGGAAGGAATACCGCTGACCACGGCAGTTGCAGCCCCTCAATCGTGGCCCGGACGCTCGGCTCGCCCGCAGGGAGAGCGGTGGCCGAGCTTTGGGTCGGACTGCTGCTGCTCGGCGCAAGAGTCGAAGCGGAAGGTGCAACCGTGCTCGGCCGGCCGCTGGGCCCGCTGGTCCCGGTGACGTCACTCGGGACGGTATTGCCGTCCGTGACGGTGCAGCCGGCCAACACGAGCATCAGCGTCAGGCTGGCTGCGCACGTACCTGCGATGGCAGGACTCCGGCGCCGAGCCTGCCCGTGATCGGCGCTTCGGTTGGAGGACCCGTTTCCCATGCTCTTCCTCATCCCTGATCCGCCGTGGCTGGCTGCTGTCCGTCAGCCGTGATTCTCAGCGCCGGGTACGGCGTGGAGCGCGGAATCCCGCAGCTTCCGCGTGCGCGGGAGAGAGGAACCAGACTTCGGCGCGGACATCGGCGTAACCCGGGTTGTCCTCGTCGTAATAGGTCATTGACCCTGTGTCAGCCTTTACCGTGTAGCCGTCGGGGCCGCTGCCATCGGCTGCAGGGGCGGCGGATCCATCGCCGTAGGGCTGGCCTGCCATTGCATCAGCGGCCGGCTGACTTCCGGCTTGACCGCCGAAGGCCGGCTGTTCACCTGTCCCGGAGCTCTCCTGGTGGCCGACAGGCTCTGCGTCGTGGCTTGCCCCTTCTTCTGTGGCCGCGGACGACTGCATCCGCTGCCGGGTTTCGGCGTCAGCGTCAAAAGCATCAGCCGCCGCGGATTCGGCGCCGGGCAACGTGGGGGCATGAGGGGCGGTGTACTCGGCGTGGTGCGCGGGCGCAGCAGGTGTAGCCGCGCTGGCAGGCGGAGTTGCCGTCCCGGCGGAGGGGAAAGGTTCGGCCGGGCGGCTTGCGGCGGCGGGCCCGGTCCCCGTGTGGTGCTCAGCTCCGGTCTCGGACCACTGCGTCTCCCACTCGGCCTGATCTTCCTCGTCGTTCCAGTCATCGACGTCGCCCCCTGTGGCCCCCGAGGTGCCGGCCCCGGGACGCGGTGTGGCGGCGTCCCATGACTCGATGTCCGGCTCCTGATCCTCGGGGCTGATGTGGCCGGCTGCGGACGATCCTTGCCGGGCTGGGGTTTCCCCGGCCAGGGGCGCGGGCTGCTGTTCGGTCGTGCCTGATCCAGAGGGGAAGGCTGCGTTTGCTCCCGACGGCACCGCGGCTGGCTCTGACGGGGAGGGCGCCGTTGCTTCTGTTCCCGACGGGGAAGTGGAGGTTACCTGGCTCGTCCCGGCTGCTTCTGGGGTTCCGCCTTTGCCCGAATTTCGGTTCAGGAGCCACCAGACGACGGCGATGATCACTACGATGACGATGACCCAGACAATCCATTCCATAGCAAAGCCCTTCTGTCGAAAACGCGAGGTTGCCGTTGCTTGACGGTACGTCGGTGTCAATAAGGCTGTCTAGCTTGTCAAGGGCGCGCCGTTTCACTATGTGAGACGAAAGTCCACCGATCGAACGAGTTTTTCGGTGAATTGAGCTCGAAGGGCGATCCCGGTCGTTCACGGCCTTTAACGGGTCATAGACTTTGATCCATGAGTGAGTCCACCCAGATCGCAACCGACAGTAAGCCTGACATCAAACCCCGGAGCCGGGTTGTCACAGACGGCATCCACGCGGCTCCGGCACGTGGCATGTTCCGGGCCGTAGGCATGGGCGATGATGACTTCGCCAAGCCGCAGATCGGCGTCGCGAGCTCATGGAACGAAATCACCCCCTGCAACCTCTCGCTGAACCGGCTCGCACAGGGCGCCAAGGAAGGCGTTCACGCAGGCGGCGGCTTCCCCATGCAGTTCGGCACCATCTCGGTTTCTGACGGGATTTCCATGGGCCACGAGGGCATGCACTTCTCCCTCGTCTCCCGCGAGGTCATCGCGGACTCCGTGGAGACCGTGATGCAGGCCGAACGCATTGACGGCTCGGTGCTGCTGGCCGGGTGCGACAAGTCCCTGCCCGGCATGCTGATGGCAGCAGCCCGCCTCGACCTCGCCAGCGTGTTCCTCTACGCAGGCTCCATCATGCCGGGCTGGGTCAAGCTTGAGGACGGCTCCGAAAAGGAAGTCACCCTCATCGACGCGTTCGAGGCCGTGGGTGCGTGCGCGGCGGGCAAGATGAGCCGGGAAGACCTGGACCGCATCGAGAAAGCGATCTGTCCGGGTGAAGGCGCCTGCGGCGGCATGTACACAGCCAACACCATGGCCTGCATCGGCGAGGCAATGGGCATGTCCCTGCCCGGTTCGGCCGCCCCGCCCTCGGCTGACCGCCGTCGTGATGAATTCGCCCGCAAGTCCGGCGAGGCTGTGGTCAACCTGCTGCGCCTGGGAATCACCGCCCGCGACATCATGACGAAGAAGGCCTTCGAGAACGCCATCGCCGTCACCATGGCCTTCGGCGGTTCCACCAACGCCGTCCTGCACCTGCTTGCCATTGCCCGCGAGGCCGAGGTCGAACTGACCCTTAACGACTTCAACCGCATCGGCGACAAGATCCCGCACCTGGGCGACCTGAAGCCGTTCGGCCGTTACGTCATGACCGACGTCGACAAGATCGGCGGCGTGCCGGTCATCATGAAGGCACTGCTCGACGCCGGCCTCCTCCACGGTGACTGCCTCACCGTCACAGGCAAGACCATCGCGGAGAACCTCGCTGCTATCAACCCGCCGGACGTTGACGGCAAGATCCTGCGCGCGCTGGACAACCCGATTCACAAGACCGGCGGCATCACCATCCTGCACGGCTCGCTGGCCCCCGAGGGTGCTGTGGTCAAGAGCGCCGGTTTCGACGCCGACGTCTTCGAGGGCACTGCGAGGGTGTTCGAGCGCGAGCAGGGCGCCCTGGACGCGCTGGACAACGGGCAGATCCAGAAGGGCGACGTGGTGGTGATCCGCTACGAAGGACCCAAGGGTGGCCCGGGCATGCGTGAGATGCTCGCCATTACTGGCGCCATCAAGGGCGCGGGCCTCGGCAAGGACGTCCTGCTGCTCACAGACGGCCGCTTCTCGGGCGGAACTACCGGCCTTTGCATCGGCCATGTGGCCCCGGAGGCTGTCGACGGCGGCCCCATCGCCTTCGTGAAGGACGGTGACCGGATCCGCGTGGACATCGCAGCCCGCAGCTTCGACCTGCTGGTAGACGAGTCCGAGCTCGCAGCCCGCAAGGAAGGCTGGGAACCGCTCCCGGCCAAATTCACCAAGGGCGTCCTGGCTAAATACGCCAAGCTCGTACACAGCGCCTCCACCGGCGCGTACTGCGGGTAACAGGCGGTCCCTACCCTGACGGTGCCGCGCTGCCGCCGCACCGTCAGGGGCCCTCGGGATCACCCCTTATTAGCCCTGCCGATGGTGAGTGCGGCCGGGTTTTGATGAACTGATGAGGGCCAGTTTGTGGACATTGTGTCCAAATGGTGAGATGACCAGTCGCTCCGTTGACACGGTTCTCACCAGAGGGAAAACTGAACGCATGATCGCATTCGTTACCGTCGGCGCCATCGTGGGCACTGTCGTACTTACCAAGCGCGTGGCTCCTTAGCCCGACTGGTAACGAACTGTCACGCGCAACCCCTCGAAATGCCGCCAGGCTGAGGGGTTTTTTTATTTTCCGGCGAGGCAGCACGTTCAGTTTGATGTAGCACCGCCCAATTCAAGATCCACTAAGGAAGAGTTCGATGAGCAAAGGATCGCCCATCAGCCCCTCGCTGATGGCTACAAAGTCCGCTGGAGCCAAGGCTCCGGAACGTGTCGACAAGCAGGCTGAGTCCGGCGTCGACACTGCTGCAGCCGCCTCTCCTGTCCTTGGGCCGAACAACGTTGTACCCCCAACGGTGATGACCGGCTCGCAAGCTATTGTCCGCTCGCTCGAAGAACTCGGCGTCGACGATATTTTCGGTTTGCCCGGTGGCGCGATCCTGCCCACCTACGACCCCTTGATGGCCTCCAAAATGAACCACGTTCTGGTCCGTCACGAACAGGGAGCCGGCCACGCCGCGCAAGGCTACGCCATGGTTACCGGGCGGGTGGGCGTCTGCATCGCCACTTCCGGCCCCGGCGCCACCAACCTCGTTACCGCCATCATGGATGCCCACATGGACTCCGTTCCGCTCGTGGCCATCACGGGCCAAGTGTCCAGCGGAGTCATCGGCACCGACGCCTTCCAGGAGGCGGACATCGTCGGCATCACCATGCCGATCACCAAGCACTCGTTCCTGGTGACCGACCCCAACGACATTCCCCACGTCATGGCAGAGGCCTTCCACCTCGCCTCCACCGGCCGTCCCGGTCCCGTCCTGGTGGATGTCGCCAAGGACGCCCAGCAGGGCCAGATGACTTTTTCGTGGCCGCCGAAAATCGACCTGCCCGGCTACCGGCCCGTGGTCCGCGGCCACAGCAAGCAGGTGCGGGAAGCGGCAAAGCTGATTGCGGCAGCCAGCAAGCCGGTGCTGTACGTCGGTGGCGGTGTGGTCAAGGCCCACGCTTCCGCTGAGCTGCGTGAACTGGCCGAGCTGACGGGCGCCCCCGTCGTGACTACGCTCATGGCCCGCGGCGTCTTCCCGGATTCACACCCGCAGCACGTCGGCATGCCCGGCATGCACGGCACCGTTTCGGCCGTGACGGCCCTGCAGCAGTCGGACCTCCTCATCACCCTCGGCGCCCGCTTCGATGACCGTGTCACCGGTGTCCTAAGCACCTTCGCCCCCAACGCCAAAGTGATCCACGCCGACATCGACCCCGCCGAGATCTCCAAGAACCGCACCGCCGACGTGCCGATCGTCGGCTCGGTCAAGGAGATCATCCCGGAACTGACCGAAGCTGTACGCAGCCATTTCGGTGCGAGCGGTACGCCGGACCTGACCAACTGGTGGGCTTTCCTGAACAACCTCAAGGAAACCTACCCGCTGGGCTGGACCGAGCCGGAGGACGGCCTCACCGCCCCGCAGCGGGTCATCGAGCGTATCGGTGCCCTCACGGGTCCCGAGGGGGTGTATGTCGCGGGCGTCGGCCAGCACCAGATGTGGGCAGCGCAGTTCATCAGGTACGAGCGTCCCCACGCCTGGCTGAACTCCGGCGGTGCCGGCACCATGGGCTACGCGGTTCCCGCAGCCATGGGCGCAAAGGTGGGGGAGCCGGACCGCGTGGTCTGGGCCATCGACGGCGACGGTTGCTTCCAGATGACCAACCAGGAACTGGCGACCTGCGCCATCAACAAGATCCCGATCAAGGTTGCTGTCATCAACAACTCCTCCCTCGGGATGGTGCGGCAGTGGCAGACCCTGTTCTACGAGGGGCGGTACTCTAATACCGACCTCAACACCGGCCACGAGACCATCCGGATCCCGGACTTCGTCAAGCTGGGCGAGGCCTACGGCTGCGCGTCCTTCCGTTGTGACCGCGCGGAGGACATCGACGCCACCATCCAGAAGGCACTGGAGATCAATGACCGGCCTGTGGTCATCGACTTCGTGGTCAGCCCCGACTCCATGGTGTGGCCGATGGTGCCCGCCGGGGTCAGCAACGACCAGATCCAGGTTGCCCGCAACATGACCCCGGAATGGGAAGAGGAGGACTGATCATGAGCCGCCATACGCTGTCCGTTCTGGTCGAAGACAAACCCGGTGTGCTGACACGCGTGGCGAGCCTTTTCGCCCGCCGTGCCTTCAACATCAATTCCCTGGCCGTAGGCCCGACGGAAGTTCCGGGCATGTCCCGGATGACCGTCGTCGTCGACGCCGATGGTGACCTGATTGAACAGGTCACCAAGCAGTTGAACAAGCTGGTCAACGTGATCAAGATTGTTGAACTTACTCCCGAATCTTCCGTACAGCGCGACCACATCCTGGTTAAAGTACGTGCGGATGCCGCGACTCGTCTGCAGGTGACCCAGGCCGCAGACCTGTTCCGCGCTTCAGTGGTTGACGTTTCCACAGACTCTGTCGTCATCGAAGCAACCGGCCACCCCGAAAAGCTCACGGCACTGCTGTCAGTGCTGGAGCCCTTTGGCATCCGCGAAATTGTGCAGTCCGGCACCCTGGCCGTTGGACGGGGATCCCGCTCCATGAGTGATCGGGCTTTGCGCTCCGCCTAGCGGACGCTCGGCCCGAACCGCAGCACCACAGACACCTATCTACAAGAAATCCACTCAAGAGGAGTTACGCAAGTGACTGAAATGTTCTACGACGACGACGCCGACCTGTCGATCATCCAAGGTCGCAAGGTTGCCATTGTGGGCTACGGCTCCCAGGGCCACGCCCACGCGCTGAACCTGCGCGATTCAGGCGTCGAGGTTGTCATCGCCCTCAAGGAAGGCTCGCCGTCCACCGCCAAGGCACAGGACGCCGGCTTCACGGTCAAGAATGTTGCCGACGCCGCCGAATGGGCCGACGTCATCATGATCCTCGCGCCGGACCAGCACCAGCGCTCGATCTACAACGACTCCATCAAGGACAAGCTGCGCCCCGGCAAGGCCTTGGCCTTCGCCCACGGCTTCAACATCCGCTTCGGCTACATCCAGGCCCCCGAGGGAGTCGACGTCATCCTCGTCGCCCCGAAGGCTCCCGGCCACACTGTGCGCCGCGAATTCGAAGCCGGCCGTGGCATCCCGGACATCATCGCCGTTGAGCAGGACGCTTCCGGTTCCGCCTGGGAGCTGGCAAAGTCCTACGCCAAGGCCATCGGCGGCACCCGTGCCGGCGTCATCAAGACCACCTTCACCGAAGAGACCGAAACCGACCTCTTCGGCGAGCAGGCCGTCCTGTGTGGCGGCGTGTCCCAGCTGGTCCAGTACGGCTTCGAGACCCTGACCGAAGCCGGCTACCAGCCGCAGATCGCCTACTTCGAGGTGCTGCACGAGCTCAAGCTCATCGTTGACCTCATGTGGGAAGGCGGCATCGCCAAGCAGCGCTGGAGCGTTTCGGACACCGCAGAGTACGGCGACTACGTCTCCGGCCCCCGTGTCATCACCCCTGAGGTGAAGGAGAACATGCAGGCTGTCCTCGCCGACATCCAGTCCGGTGCCTTCGCCAAGCGCTTCATCGAAGACCAGGACAACGGCGGTGCCGAGTTCAAGGAACTGCGCGCCAAGGCAGAGCAGCACCCGATCGAGGCTGTTGGCCGCGAGCTGCGTTCCCTCTTCTCCTGGCAGCAGCAGGACCCGGACTACGTCGAAGGCTCGGCAGCCCGCTAAGGCTCTATGCCGGTCGAACGCAACAGCAGCGTTTGAGCGCAGCAGCGTTCAAGTGCGACGGTGAGGCCGGGTTCACACTTAACAATGTGAGCCCGGCCTTTCCGTCCGCCTAGACTTTATTCATCCCCAGGACTGCAACGCAGAGGATCAGCCGTGTCAAAACCCGTAGTACTGCTCGCCGAAGAACTTTCGCCCGCCACCATCGAGGCCCTGGGCCCGGACTTTGAAATCCGCCAGACCGACGGCGCCGATCGTTCGCAGCTGCTCTCTGCCATCGAGGACGTTGACGCAATCCTGGTCCGCTCCGCGACGAAGGTTGACGCCGAGGCCATTGCCGCCGCGAAAAACCTCAAGGTCATCGCCCGTGCCGGTGTCGGCCTTGACAACGTGGACATCAAGGCTGCCACCCAGGCCGGTGTGATGGTGGTCAACGCGCCGACCTCAAACATCGTCTCGGCAGCAGAACTGACCGTAGGCCACATCCTCAGCCTCGCCCGCCACATCCCGCAGGCCAGTGCTGCCCTCAAGGACGGCGAGTGGAAGCGCTCCAAGTACACGGGCATCGAGCTCTTCGAAAAGAAAATCGGCATCATCGGCCTTGGCCGCATCGGCGCGCTGGTCGCCGCCCGCCTCCAGGGCTTCGACACTGAGATCCTCGCCTATGACCCCTACATCACCTCCGCCCGCGCAGCCCAGCTGGGCGTGAAGCTGGTGACCCTCGATGAGCTGCTCGCGCAGTCCGACTTCATCACCATCCACATGCCCAAGACCCCGGAGACTGTGGGCATGCTCGGCGCGGACGCCTTCACCAAGATGAAGTCCAGCGCTTACGTCATCAACGTTGCCCGCGGCGGGCTCGTCGACGAGGAGGCCCTCTACACGGCCCTGCAGGAAGGCCAGATCGCCGGCGCCGGTGTGGATGTCTTCTCGCAGGAGCCCGCCACGGACCTTCCGTTCTTCAAGCTGGACAACGTGGTCGTAACGCC
This sequence comes from Arthrobacter sp. D1-17, assembly GCF_054130535.1. Taxonomy (NCBI): domain Bacteria; kingdom Bacillati; phylum Actinomycetota; class Actinomycetes; order Micrococcales; family Micrococcaceae; genus Arthrobacter; species Arthrobacter sp. D1-17. Next base: position 1,651,880 of record NZ_CP096382.1, read on the forward strand.
CCACCTGGGTGCCTCCACGGATGAAGCGCAGGAGAAGGCCGGCGTCTCTGTTGCCAGGTCCGTCCGGCTGGCCCTCGCCGGCGAGCTCGTTCCCGACGCCGTCAACGTCGCCGGCGGTGTGATCGCGCCCGAAGTCCGCCCCGGCATCCCGCTCATCGAGAAGCTGGGCCGCATCTTCACGGCCCTCACCCACGCCTCGCTGACCCAGATCGACGTCGAGGTCGCCGGTGAAATTGCCGCTTTGGACGTGAAGGTGCTTGAGCTCGCGGCGCTGAAGGGCATCTTCGCGGACGTCGTCACCGAGCAGGTGTCCTACGTCAACGCCCCGGTGATCGCCGAACAGCGCGGCATCAACGCCCGTCTGATCACCACGCCCGAGGCAGAGGACTACCGGAACGTCCTGACCCTGCGCGGCGCCCTGAGCGACGGCACCCAGATTTCCGTGGCGGGCACGCTGACCGGCCCGAAGCAGGTGCAGAAGCTGGTGGGTGTGAACGGATACGACGTCGAAATCCCCATCAGCGAGCACCTGGTGGTCGTGTCCTACGCGGACCGTCCCGGCGTAATCGGCACCATCGGCCATATCCTGGGCATGAACAACATCAACATCGGCGGCATGCAGGTGGCCCGGAATGCAGAAGGCGGACAGGTTCTGGCGTTGCTGACGATCGACAGCTCCGTACCGCAGCAGGTCCTGGATGCCATCAAGGCCGGCATCGGTGCCGAGATGGTGCGTGAAGTGGACCTCGAAGACTAGGAAAGATGAACACGGGGTGAACTCCGCACCGCCGGGGTGCCACCCCTGACAGATTTGATTGGCCGGTCTGCGTACAATGGCTAGGTCCGTTTTCGGATCCTGCCGGCAGGCCGGCCAATTACTTTTTGCACACCCGTAAGGGCAATCCTCCACCTCCGCGGTGCTGAGGCGTGCGCACGCAATCCAGGTTTCAGGGAGCCCAATGAACGCCGTCCAAAGGTTCATCAGAAGCAGAGTGCTGCTGCTGACCGCTGCCATTTTGACCGCCGCCATGTGCCTGTCCGTCCTGGTCCAGACGCAGTCCCAAGCTGCGCTGACCAGGACGGTGGACGAAAACTCCCGGGGTCTGTATGACATCCTGGTGCAGGCCAAGGCAGGTTCCGGAGGCGCCCTGATGCAGCCGGAAATTGCCACCGGCCAGGGCGGCATCAGCTTCGACCAGCTGCAGAGCATCAGGGACCTGTCCGGCACCTCCGTCGCCGCTCCCATCAGCCTGGTGTCCCGCGTCACGCAGAACCTCGAGGCACCCCGGCTCGAGGCGATGGACTACCTCGGCTACAACTCCGGTCTTGTCGGCACCGCTACCGCCGGAGACCCCAGCGCCACCGATCCGGGCAAATGGCCTGCAGCAGAGTCAGTGCTGAGCGAAACACCCAAAAAGTACCGTCTCACCGCGAGTGCCACGAGCTCCGACGGATCCACCGAGCGGACACTCTTCAAGTCCACGGCCGAAGGGTCCCTGGGCAAGGCACGCCTGGTCGAGGAGGAGACGCCCGGCGGCAAGAGCACACGCATCGCAGGTCCGGAAGGCGAGACGGGCATCAAGTTCCCCGCACCCGCCGGTGGCTCCGAACACAACCTTTTCAACCTCACCGTTGCCCTGCCGTTGGCGCCGGAAGTCACCGAGTCCGTGGTCGCCGTCGACCCCGTCGCGGAGCGTGCGCTGCTCGGGTCCGCCGGAGACTTCCTGGCGCCGCTCGAAAAGGCCCCTCCCGCGGACGCCCGCAACGCCGAGGCCGTCGGCCGCCACTTTGAAAGCCTCTTCACGGGCGGCATCGGGATGGAGGAACTTGAGGAGGGCCCGGACTTCCTCGGAGTCAAGCTCAAGTACTGGGCGCCGCTGATGACCCAGTACCAGCAGGCAAAAATGAACGGCCAGCTCACCGAGGACTCGAAGGCAATCCCGCTGATTGTCCGCTCGGGCACGTCCCTTGACCTGAAGTACTCGGTGAAGATCGAGGAGATCGACGACGCCGGAAACGTGGTCAAGGACATCGGGACCGTTGACCGCTCTCTCGGCAACGACTACCTGCCGTTCGTTTCCAAGTCGCCCTTCGCCCTGGCGTGGCCCGGATCCACCGACCACTCCAAGCTGCTGGGCAACCCCGAAAGCTTTGGCCGCGGCCTCTACACGCCTGCCACCTGGAGCACGGACTTTGCCTCCGCGCCCAAGTACAAGGACGGCTCGACGGCGGGCAACGGCGCCGTCGACAAGACCGCGATCCCCGGTGAATGGGTGACCGTGAACCGGCTTCCGGAGCAGTCGGCAACCGGCGAATCCGTGGACCAGACCCAGCGCAACCCTGTGGATGAGCGTTCCTACCGGGAGAGCCTGGAGACGGGGGAGAAGCTGGCGGCTCCGCTCGCCATGGTGTACGGCACGTTCGATCCTGCCGAGGTACAAAAGGCGGCCGGGGATGTGAACAGGCTTCCGCTGGGCGGCTATGACCCTACACCGCTGACCCTGACCAAGGACGCCAAGGGCAAGGACATTGAGGACACCACACTCAAGCCGTCCCTTAGCGCCACGGGTCTGGCCAGCCAGTCGGCCGGTGCCATCACTGATTACTACGGCTTGGCGGCTGCCCGCGGGTACGAGAAGAACGCCTCCGTCATCGACGCCGTGCGCGTCCGCGCCGCTGTCCCCGGCAGCTGGAAGCAGGCACAGCCTGACGTTGAAAAGCTCGCCAACGAGATCCGTGACATGGGCCTGGAGGCCACGGTCGTGGCTGGCTCGGCCCGGGAGGACGCCAACATCTTTGTCCCCGGCTACTCCAAGGACGGTGCCGGCAAGGAGTCTGCGTTGGGCACGGTCCAGCAGTCATGGGTCCGGCAAGATGCCGCCGACGCCGTGACCGGCTCGCTGACGGCCACCAACCTCACCCTGCTCTTCCTGACGCTCTGCGGCGCCGCGCTGCTGACCGGGGCGTCCACAGTGAGCTACGTGCGCCAGCGCCGCCGCGAGGCCGGCACCCTGCGCGCCATGGGCTGGACCCAGCGCCGCATCCGGTCCTGGGTGCTGGAGGAGTTCGCCGTCGGTGCCGCGCTGCTGGCCGTAGCCGGCATCGTGCTGAGCCTACTGAGCTGGAACCTCGCCACGGTGGTTGTTTCTGCATCCGTGCTGCTGCTGTACGCAGCGGCGGCGTTCTTCGCAGCGCAGCAGCTGCGGCACCGCGAGGTAGTCGACCAGGAACCGCAGCACGATGAGCGGCTCATCGCCGTGGACTCACCGCTGACCTTCGCCAACCGGCAGCTGACCACCAACCGCTTTAACGCCATCTCGCTCGCGGTGGCAGTCGGTGTGTTCGGCGCGGCGGTCGGCGGCCTCATCGCCCTGCTGATCGACATCCCGCGCGCAGCCGGGGCGAGCGCATTGAGCGGGCTGGCCGCCACCAGCATCGCCCTGCCCAGCCTTGTTCTGGGGCTGTCCGGCGTTGCGGTGGCACTCCTGCTCACCCTTGTGACCGGGCGATTCGAGCTGCAGGCCAAGCGCCAGTACCTCGGCACCCTGGAAGCGATGGGCTGGAACCCTGACATGCTCGGCCAGGTACGTCTGTTCGAAAATGCCCTTGTGGGAGCGGTGGCTGTGCCGCTGGGCGTCCTGGGCGGCCTCGGCGTCGGGCTGCTCCTTGCTCCCTACGCCGCGCTCTGGGCCGCTGTGGCCGGGCTCGTGGCCGTCCTTTGCTGGATTCCAATTGCAACGAAAGTAGTCCAATGACCAACGACCGTAACCTTCGCCGCGAGCGCGGGAACGATGATGGGGAAAGCGCGCTCCAGACGCGCGCCAGCACCATCGTCAAGGCCGCCGATCACGGTACACCGCTGGAACTGAGCAACGTCACCATCCGCTACGGTGGCGGCAAGGGCGGAGCCGACGCCGTCAGCGTCGTGGAGGGCTTCGACCTGACCCTGCACGCCGGCGAGATGCACTGCGTGGCGGGCCGCAGCGGCTCCGGCAAGACCAGCATCCTGACGGTGGGAGCAGGACTTACTCTGCCGACGTCGGGCCGTGTGCTGTGGGAGGGCCAGTCGCTCGAAAGCATGAGCGACGACGAGATCGCGGACCGCCGCCGTGCCCTCATCGGCTATGTCGACCAGGGCGGCGCCCTGATTGACGGCATGAGCGCTCTCGAGAACGTCCTGCTGCCTGCCGTGCCGGACGGCGAAGTGGAAAAGCGCCGCGATATGGCCAAGGACCTGCTGGACCTTGTGGGCCTGGGCCGGAGGATGCGGCACCGCCCCGCGCAGCTCTCCGGCGGCGAGCGCCAGCGCGTTGCCATTGCCCGCGCCCTCATCCTGGGGACCCGCGTGCTCGTGGTCGATGAACCCACCGCCAGCCTGGACAGGGCCTCGGCCAACCGCATCATCAGCATCCTGAAGGACACCACGTCCGACGGCATTGCAGTCCTTGTCGCTTCACATGATCACGAACTTGTCCGGCTGAGCGATACGCTGACTGAACTGATCTAGCTCCTCTAGCTCCTCCCTCCGCACCTAAGGTAACTTTCCGCCCGTGACTTCCTCAGACAAGAGCCCGTTCTACATCACTACGGCCATCACCTACCCCAACGGTGTGCCGCACATCGGCCACGCCTACGAATACATCGCCACCGACGCGATGGCACGTTTCAAGCGGCTGGATGGTTATGACGTGATGTTCCTGACCGGCACTGATGAGCACGGGCTGAAGATTGCCCAGACTGCGGAAAAGGAAGGCATCACGCCCAAGCAGCTCGTGGACCGCAATTCGGAAATCTACAAGGCCGCCCATGCTGCCCTCGGCATTTCCTATGACCGGTTCATCCGCACCACGGACGCCGATCACTACGCCGCCTCACAGGCCATCTGGAAGAAGATGGAAGCCAACGGTGACATCTACCTTTCCAAGTACGAGGGCTGGTACTCCGTCCGCGACGAGGCCTACTACGGGGAAGATGACACCGTGGTCAAGGAGGACGGTGCCAGGTACACCAAGGAGACCGACACCCCTGTGACCTGGACGGCTGAGGAAAGCTACTTCTTCCGCCTCTCCGGCTATCAGGACAAGCTGCTTGCGCTCTACGAGGCCCAGCCGGAGTTCGGTGCCCCGCAGTACCGCTTCAACGAGGTCATCAGCTTTGTGCGCCGCGGCCTCGAGGACCTGTCGATCAGCCGCACCACCTTTGACTGGGGCGTGCCGGTGCCCGGCAACGACAAGCACGTCATGTACGTCTGGGTCGACGCCCTGACCAACTACCTGACGGGCGCCGGCTACCCGGACACCGAGTCGGAGTCGTTCAGGAAGTACTGGCCTGCCGACGTGCACGTGATCGGCAAGGACATCTCGCGGTTCCATGCCATCTACTGGCCCGCCTTCCTCATGAGCGCCGGCCTGGAACTGCCCAAGCGCATCATGATCCATGGCTTCCTGAACAACAACGGGGTCAAGATGTCCAAGTCCCTGGGCAACGTCGTGGCCCCTGAGGACTTCGTCGCCCAGTACGGCCTCGACCAGGTCCGGTTCTTTTTTCTGCGGGAAGTTCCCTTCGGTGCCGACGGCAGTTACAACCACGAAGCAATCGTCGGCAGGATGAACTCGGACCTCGCCAACAACTTCGGCAACCTTGCCCAGCGATCGCTCTCCATGGTTGCGAAGAACTGTGAGGGGAAGGTCCCGGTTCCGGGAGCGTTCACCGCAGCCGACGACGCCATCCTGGCCCAGGCGAACGCCCTGCTCGACCAGGCACGCGCGGCCTTCCACAAACAGGAGTTCAGCCGTGCGCTCGAGGCCATTTGGGGCGTTCTGGGTGACACGAATGCGTACTTTGCAGAGCAGGCCCCGTGGGTGCTGCGGAAGACCGACGTCGAACGCATGCAGACGGTGCTGTACGTGACCCTCGAGGTATTGCGCATTGTGGCGATCCTGGCCCAGCCGGTGATGCCGTCCGCGATGGCCAAACTGCTGGGCTCCCTGGGCCAGTCCGAAGGCGAGGCACGGCAGTTCGCGGCTATCCCGGTGCCCATTGCCGCGGGCACGGACCTGCCTGCACCCGTTCCGGTCTTCCCGAAGTACGAAGAGCCGGCCGAAGCTTAGGCCTTCCGCTCCTGCCGGGCTGTTGCCGCCGGCCGCACGCCCCCTTGCCCTGATTCCCGGGCACGGGGGCGTTTCTTTTCCGGTGGGTCTGGACGGCGCGCGCAGCAAGTAGTGCCGAGTACAACGGGACCGTAAGCCCACCGCTGTCAAGTAGCAGGCCCCAAAGAAGGCGTACACGCTACTCGGGATTGCCACAGAGCCGGATCCTACCCTGAAGCTGCAAGCGGACTGACGACGACCTGGGAGCTTTATATCCTCACTACTGCCGTTTGATGGTCAGGCAGTGGTGGCATGCGAGAGGAATGCCGCCCGGTCCGGTCAGTCCGATCCAGCAGTATGGAGGGACACGAAAATGAGACGAACTATCGCGGCAGTGGGCCTTTTGGGTCTTGGGATCATGGGCACCACACTCCCGGCAATCGCCACGCCGGGCAACGGGCAGGGCAATAACGTCAGCATCTGCCATGAAACCGGCTCGGAAACCAACCCGATCGTGGAAATCGACGTCAATGAAAATGCCGTCAACGGCCATGGGCCCGGGGGCAACAGCGGGCAAGGCGGCGGGCCCGGGGACAACAACGGGCAAGGCGGCGGGCCCGGGGACAACAACGGGCAAGGCGGGCATAACGACGACGAGTGCTACCAGGAGCCGGGGGGCAACGAGGAGCCCAACGTGCCGCCGGTAGTGGAACCATCTGCGGAGGAGCCTCCGGTTGATTCCCCGCCCGTGGTGGCACCTCCGGTGGCTGGCCCGCCCGTGGTGGCACCTCCGGTGGCTGGCCCGCCGGTTGTGGCACCTCCGGTTGCGGCGCCTCCGGCTGTCGTGCCGAAAGCACCCGCGGCCCCGGCGGTAAAGCCGGTGGTGAAGCCAGCGGCCAAGCCTCTGGCCAAGCCGGAGGCAGCAGCGCCGGTCGCGGCAGCGCCTGCGGCAGCGGCCCCAGTCGCCGCAATGCCGCCCGTGGCGCAGGCAATCAACGCCGGGTACAACGTCCAGACGGCGGCGGGCGGGGATGCCGGAAACGGTATTCCGTCGTGGCTTGCCACGCTGACGGGCGCCTTGGCCGGTCTGTCAGGCCTGGTGCTTCTGCGCGGTGGGGCGCGCGCCAGGAGGCTCTAAGGCTGAGCAACAGGGATTGGCGGGTGCCGCGGGCTGGACGTGGCACCCGCTCTTCCTGATTCCGTTCGCTCTTCCTTCCGTTCCAAGGAGAAAACGTGGCCAGACACCTAGGGACCAGGCGGTCCCGGTCCGCAGGCAGCCGCCGGTTGCTGCTGGGCCATGCCGATCTTCTGATCCTTTCCTTTTGCTGCCTTGGGATCCTGGGCGCATGGCTCATCTACGGGGCAGCAAGCGCCGGGCACAGCATCGCCGGGCACAGCATCGCCGGGAACGGTCCAGTGGCCCGATATTCCCCGGTGGCACCCCATGCCCAGTTCCCGCCGGGCCTGATTCCGCCTGCCCAGTTCCCGCCGGGCCTGATTCCGCCTGCCCAGTTCCGGCCGGGCCTGATTCCGGCAGGCCAGCCGCAAGCGGCGGGGATCCAGCCAGGCTGGGCAATTGCCGGCACGGCAATACCGGGCGCCGATAAGCCGGCACCTGGCAAAACAGCACCTGCCAAAACAAGACCAGTCAGGACAACAGCTGCCAAAGCAGCGCCGAAACCTGTACGAGTCACGGCCGCGCCGCCGCAGCGGATCATCTATCCCGCCGCCGGCATTGATGTGGTGGTGCACCATCTGAAGCCGGACCGCGCTGCCACCGCAAGCAGGTCAATCGTGCCGCCAGAGACCCTGGACGGGTACTGGCTCACGCCCTATGGCATGCCCGGGGCCGGATCGGCGAACACCACTTACGTAATAGGCCACAGCTGGGAAGGCCGGGATGCCCCGTTCAACCACCTGAGCTCGTCTGCGGCGCCGGGTGATGTTTTCACTGTGGTCACCTCCAAGGCAAAGCTCCTTTACAGGGTCGATTCTGTGACCACATATACGAAGTCCAGCCTGAAGGACAGCTCCATCTGGGCCGTGGCGCCAAACCGGCTGGTCCTTATCAGCTGCTACACGGAAGACTTGTGGGGCAAGAATGTGGCCCTGGTGGCGTCGCCGGTTAAAGGAAGGTAACCGCCGGGAATGGGAAGGGCTGGACGGAGCAGGGCCCGGCCCCTGGCGGCGTTTCGGATTGTGAGACGGTGTGCCCAGAATGTGGATGGCTTGGCTACGCTAAAAACATGAGCGCATCAACGATTAATCTTGCTGTTATTCCCGGGGACGGCATCGGCCCCGAGGTTACCGCCGAGGCTGTCAAGGTCCTCGAGAAGGTGGTCGCCGCTGAAGGTGTCACCCTCGAGCAGACCTATTACAAGCTCGGCGCGCAGCACTGGCTTGAGACCGGCGAGACGCTCCCGGACGAGGTTCTGGAAGACCTGCGGACCCGCGACGCGATCCTGTTCGGCGCAGTCGGGGCAGCGCCGGGTGACACGCGGATTCCCTCCGGCATCATTGAGCGGGAGATGCTCCTGAAGCTGCGCTTCAGCCTTGACCACTACGTGAACCTGCGCCCGTCCAGGCTCTATGGCACAGTGGGCAGCCCTCTTTCCAACCCAGGAGACATCGACTTTGTCGTGGTCCGCGAAGGCACCGAAGGTCCCTATGTGGGCAATGGCGGCACTTTGCGCGGCGGAACGCGGCATGAAGTGGCCACCGAGGTGTCGCTGAACACCGCGCACGGTGTGGAGAGGGTGGTCCGGGACGCCTTCCGGCGTGCCAGCGAGCGGCCGCGCAAGAAGGTCACGCTGGTCCACAAGCACAATGTACTCGTCTACGCCGGTCACCTGTGGAAGCGCACTGTCGAGGCTGTGGGGCAGGAGTTCCCTGAGGTCACCCACGATTACCTGCACATCGACGCCGCCACCATTTTCATGGTCACCGATCCCGCGCGCTTTGATGTGATCGTCACTGACAACCTCTTCGGAGACATCATCACGGACCTTGCCGCGGCCATCACCGGCGGCATTGGACTCGCAGCCTCAGGCAACATCAATATGGACCGCACCGCACCCTCCATGTTCGAGCCGGTCCACGGTTCGGCGCCGGACATCGCCGGGCAGCAGAAGGCGGACCCCACGGCCGCTATCCTCTCGGCGGCGCTGCTGCTGGAGCACCTGGGCTATGCCGGCGCGGCACGGAAGATCGAGGCAGCTGTAGCGGCCGACATCGAAAGCCGCGACGGCGAAGCACGGAGCACCAGCGCCATCGGCGATGCCATCGCCGCTGCCGTTTAGCCCCACACGGCAGGCGTAAGCTTGTCCTGAATCACCAATTGCTGCCGTGGTCCGATGCTGAACCACGTTCACCTGCCAGGCAGCCGACCGTGGAGGAACCATGACTCAGACTGCCCATGGCGTCGAATTCACCCAGCAGCCCTCGGCAACCCCGAAGTCTGCTGAAGAACGTGCAGCCATCCTGGCGAACCCGGGATTTGGCAACTACTTCACCGACCACACGGCGGTCGTTGACTACAAGGTGGACGAGCACGGGAACGGCGGCTGGCACAGTGCCCGGATCGAGGCCTACGGGCCCATCATGCTCGATCCCTCTGCCGCAGTGCTGCACTACGGCCAGGAGATTTTCGAGGGCCTGAAGGCCTACCGCCATGCCGACGGCACCGTCTGGACATTCCGTGCGGAAGCCAACGCAGCACGCCTCAACCAGTCGGCCCGCCGGCTGGCCCTTCCGGAGCTGCCGGCAGAATACTTCCTCGGCGCGATCCGTGAACTCGTCAGCATGGACAAGGACTGGGTCCCGTCGGGTGACGGTGAAGCGCTCTACCTGCGTCCGTTCATGATCGCCACGGAAGCGTTCCTGGGGGTCCGGGCTGCCCGCGAAGTGTCCTTCCGGGTCATCGCCTCGCCCGTCGGCAACTACTTTGGGGGCGAGGTCAAGCCGGTTTCGATCTGGATCTCCCGTAAGTATGCCCGGGCAGGCCGCGGCGGCACCGGCGCGGCCAAGTGCGGCGGCAACTACGCGGCATCCCTGATCGCCCAGCAGGAGGCCGAGGCCAATGGCTGCAAGCAGGTCCTGTTCCTGGACCAGTTCAACGACAACGCTGTCGAGGAACTGGGCGGCATGAATGTCTTCTTCGTCATGAAGGACGGCTCGCTCGCCACCCCGGCCCTGACGGGAACCATTTTGGAGGGCGTCACCCGTTCCTCCGTTATCCAGGTCGCTAAGGATATGGGCAGGGAGGTTGCCGAGCGCAAAATCACGCTGGACGAATGGCGGGACGGCGTTGCTTCCGGGGACATCGCTGAGGTCTTCGCCTGCGGTACGGCCGCCGTGATCACTCCCATCGGAGTCCTCCGGGACGAGACCGAGTTCATCGGCGCGGAGGACGCCAAGGCGGGCGAAACCACCATGGCGATCCGCGAGCAGCTTCTGGGAATCCAGACCGGCAAGGTCGCAGACAAGCACGGCTGGCTCACCCGGCTCGCCTAGCTGCACCCAGCCACCGCCATCCCGAGCGAGCAGACGCCACCCAGCGCGAACGAAACAGCGCGAATAGACACAGCGCGAACGGACACTTGGGGCCCTGGCCAAAGAGCGTACGACGGCGGCCCCGCACCTCGTGCGGGGCCGCTTCGCATGAGACTGGCCGCTTTAGCACCGGGCTGGCGGAACTGCATCGCAGACCCTTCATGACGACGCCGGAACTCAGGCGAGTTCCGGCGTCGTCCGTTTTGTGCCGAACTAACGCAGCGCTCTCTCAGGTCCCGCAGGGTTCTGCAGGGTTCTGCAGGACGGTCTCTAACCTCCTAACGGAAAAATGGTGGACCTGTTCCCAGATCCAGCCTGACGTAGAGGGCGTTCAACCGGACGCTCCTGCATCTCCGCCATCATCTTCGAAGGAAGAATTGCGCCAGACCCTGGACCCCTTGATGCGGACAATCCCGCCGAAAGTACCCTCAGCTGCAAGCTGCGTGAGCGTTGGGGAAAATGTGGCGGAAAGTGCAGGAGCGTTGGGGACCTGGCGGTCGCCTGCGGGCCGGTTCAGCGAAACACTGCCCGCCGGTTCAGCGATACACCCTGTGGGGAGTGGTGCGAAGATGGAACGGTGACAGCCGAAAATTCCTCCGCCCTGGTCCGCTGCACCGACCTGACCCGCTTCAGGCTTGCGCCGAATCCGGGGCCCATGAGCCTGGACGGCACAAACTCCTACCTGATTGCTGCGGAAGGCCATCCGGGAGGAGCCGTGGTGGATCCCGGGCCGCTGGATGAAAAGCATCTCCAAGAGCTTGCGCAGGCGGTTGGCACCGTTGAGCTGATCCTGATTACGCACCGGCATGCAGACCACACGGCAGGGGCCGCGCGCCTCCACGAACTGACGGGGGCGCCGGTCCGCGCCGCCGATCCCAGCCACTGCATCGGCCAACCACCGCTTCAGCCCGGCGAGGTCATCTCCGTCGCCGGCACGGAAGTCAGGGTTGTGCCCACGCCGGGACACACGTCCGATTCCGTGTGCTTCCACCTGCCCCTCGACGGGCCCGGGAGTTCCGTCCTCACCGGCGACACCATCCTCGGCCGGGGAACCACCGTGCTGGACTACCCGGACGGTGGGCTCGGCGATTATCTGGCCTCCCTGGACCGGCTCGAAATATTGGGGCCAGCCACGGTGCTGCCCGCCCATGGCCCCGTCCTGCCTGCACTTGACGCCGTAGTCCGCGCCTACCGCAGCCACCGTCTGGACCGCCTCTCGCAAATCCGTGCCGCCCTTGCGCAGCTCGGACCGGACGCCGGCGTGCCGCAGGTCACCGATGTTGTTTATGCCGACGTCGATGCGTCCGTGCGCCGCGCGGCAGAGAACTCGGTGGCGGCCCAGCTGGAATACCTCCGCTCCCTTCGGGAACCGGCCTGACCAAAGGGAGCAGGCCGGACGCCCCGGGCAGCAGGCCGGACGCCCGGGCCGGGACTGTAGGCTTGGGAGCATGCGTATTGCCCGGTTTGTAGTCGATTCTGATCCCCTCTACGGCGTCGTTGAAGGCGAGCCAGGCAGTGAGGAAATCACTGTCATCAACGGCGACCCGTTCTTCAACGGCGTGGAGCGCACCCACGTCCGCCACAAGCTGGAGGACGTCCGGCTGCTCGCGCCCATCATTCCCCGTAGCAAGGTCATCGGGGTAGGGCGGAACTTCGCCGACCACGCGCGTGAACTTGGCAACGAGGTGCCCCAGCACCCGCTGCTGTTTCTGAAGCCCAACACGTCCGTCATCGGCCCCAACGATCCCATCGTGCTTCCCGAGTTCTCCGAGGAGATCTCCTACGAGGCTGAACTGTGCGTCGTGATCGGCAGGATTTGCAAGGACGTGCCGGAAGAGCGCGCGGACGACGTCATATTCGGATACACCTGCGGCAACGACCTCACGGCCCGCGACGTTCAGAAGACAGACCTGCAGTGGGCCCGGGCCAAGGGCTTCGACACCTCCGCTCCGCTGGGACCCTGGATCGAAACGGACCTCGATCCCGAGGACCTTGCCATCAAGGGCAGGCTGAACGGCGAACTGCGCCAGGACGGCAGCACCAACCAGATGATTCGGGGCGTCCGGGAGCTCGTCTCCATTGTCTCCAGCGCGTTTACACTGCTGCCCGGTGACGTCATCATGACCGGCACCCCTGCCGGCGTCGACCTCGTGCAGGCCGGCGACCGGTTTGAGGTGGAAATCGAAGGCATCGGCCGGTTGTCCAACCCCGTGGTCCGCCGCTAGCCGTCCGCTTCAGCGTAAATCTCGACCTCAGAACCTCAACAGGAAGGCCGGCACGTGGGACCGCGTGGCGGCCTTCCTGCGTTCCCGCCCCCGTGCCGGCGGGCGAACCGTCGTCGAAATCGGTGAACGGGCAGGCGGTAAAGTTGGAGTCACTATGACTACTCCTTCTGCGTCGAACGCCGTCTCCAGCTCTGCCCTCCGTGAAGTCACTGCCGAAACACCCGTGCGTGTCCGGTTCTGCCCTTCGCCTACCGGCACCCCGCACGTAGGCCTAATCCGCACCGCCCTGTTCAACTGGGCCTACGCCCGGCACACAAAGGGCACGTTCGTGTTCCGCATTGAGGACACAGACGCCGCGCGCGACTCGGAGGAGAGCTACCAGCAGCTGCTCGAGGCGCTGAAGTGGCTTGGCATCACGTGGGAAGAAGGCGTGGAAGTCGGCGGACCGCACGAGCCGTACCGCCAGTCACAGCGACTGGACCTCTACAAGGACGTGGTCGCCAAGCTTGTCGAGGCCGGCTACGCCTACGAGTGCTACTCCTCACCGGAAGAAGTGGAGGCACGCCACCGAGCTGCCGGGCGCGACCCCAAGCTGGGCTACGACAACTTCGACCGTGACCTGTCGGACGAGCAGGTGGCAGCGTTCAAAGCCGAGGGCCGCGAGCCCGTGCTGCGCGTCCGCATGCCCGACGAGGACGTCACGTTCACGGACCTGGTGCGCGGTGAGATCACCTTCAAGCCCGGCAGTATCCCGGACTACGTCATCGTCCGCGCCGACGGCTCCCCGCTGTACACGCTGGTCAACCCGGTGGACGATGCCCTGATGGGTATCACGCACGTTCTCCGCGGCGAGGACCTGCTCTCCTCCACACCCCGCCAGGTGGTGCTGATCCGGGCCCTCATGGACATCGGCGTGGCGAGCTACATGCCGGTTTTCGGCCACCTTCCGTATGTCATGGGGGAGGGAAACAAGAAGCTGTCCAAGCGTGACCCGCAGTCGAACCTCTTCCTGCTCCGTGACCGCGGCTTCATCCGCGAGGGCCTGCTCAACTACCTCTCGCTGCTGGGTTGGAGCCTGTCCGCGGACGAGGACATCTTCACTGTGGACCAGCTCGTGGAGAACTTTGACGTCAAGGACGTCCTGGCCAACCCTGCGCGCTTCGACATCAAAAAGGCCGAAGCCATCAACGGCACGCACATCCGCATGCTCGACCCGGAGGATTTCCGCGGCCGGCTGGTTCCCTACCTCCGGGCTGCAGGGTTCGTGGGGGAGAACCTGACCCCGCGCCAGGAGGAGATCCTGGCCGAGGCGGCCCCGCTGATCCAGGAGCGCATCTCCCTGCTGGGTGAAGCACCTGAAATGCTGGCCTTCCTGTTCAAGAGCGACGACGGGATCGACATTGCGGATGACGCCCGCAAGGGGCTGCCCCAGAACCTGGACGAGGTGCTCGACGCCGCGCTGGCAGCGCTCGGGCCCATCGAGGACTGGAGCGCAGAGAACATCCAGACGGCCCTGAAGCAGGCGCTGGTGGAAGATCTGGGAATCAAGCCGCGGCAGGCCTTCGGACCGGTCCGCACCGCTGTCTCCGGCCGCCGTATATCCCCGCCCCTGTTCGAGTCCATGGTGATCCTGGGCAAGGAATCGTCACTGGCCCGCCTGCGCGCTTTCCGCGGCTGATGCAGGGGCAGACGGGCATGGAAGCCAGCGTCGTCCTTGACCCCCGCTTCGGCGCGGTGGCCGGGGTCCTTTTCGACATTGACGACACACTGGTTGACTTGGCCTTTTCCATGACCACGGCCCTGCGCGACGTGAGTGAACATCTCCTGCCCGGCCTGGACCAGGCCGGGTGGGAGAGGTTCGGCAGGATCTTCACGCACGAAACCACGCATTACTACGACCGCTACCTGACCGGCGAACTGACCTTCAACGAGCAGCGGCTGCTCCGTGGGCGTGCGGCACTGGGGCATTTTGGCGTTGATCTCGGCGAAGGCGAAGAAGCGCATACCTGGCTCACGTCCTATGCCCGCCTTCAGCCGAGCTACGTCAGGGCCTTCGAGGACGTCCCGCCGCTGCTTGATGCGCTGGACGCTGCCGGCATACCGTACGGCGCCGTGAGCAACAACGTGCATGACTACCAGCGCGCCAAGCTCGACAGCGCGGGGCTGGAACGGATCCGAAGCCTCGTGGGCACCGACACTGTGGGCGTGCCGAAGCCAGATCCTGCCATCTACCTGGAAGGCGTGCGCCTGCTGGGCAGTTCCCCGGGCAGCACCCTTTATGTCGGCGACAACCTCCTGCTCGATGCGGAAGGCTCGACGGCGGCCGGCCTGGTTGGCGTCTGGCTGAACCGGACGGGGGAGTCCGCGCAGGACTACGAGGGGCATGAGGTCGGGACACTGCTCGAGTTGCTGGTCCAGGCGTAGCAGGCAGGCGGCGGCGCCGGCGGCCAGGCGTCTGCATGCCGCCGCCTTGGTTGGCGGCGGGGCAACCGGCGGGGGCACCGGCGGGGCCACTGGTCTGGCCGTAGTCGGCGGACCGCCGGTAGTCTTGGTTGATGAGTACCGCAACCCCTTCGACGGTGACGTTTGACGGGCGCTTCGCCCGGGAGCTCGCTGAAATGGCCATCCCCTGGCAGGCGGCGGAGGTCCCGGAGCCGCGGCTGCTCGTGCTCAACGAGCCGCTGGCCGCCGAGCTCGGCTTTGACCCCGCTGCCCTGAGGAGCCCTGACGGTCTGCATCTCCTCACGGGCAACAGTCTTCCTGTGGGGGCGACCCCCGTGGCGCAGGCGTACGCCGGCCACCAGTTCGGCTGGTTCACCCCCCGCCTTGGTGACGGCCGGGCTGTCCTGCTCGGTGAGGTCGCCGACGCTGACGGGCGCCTGCGGGACATCCATCTCAAGGGCTCCGGCCGCACCCCCTTCGCCCGGGGAGGCGACGGCCTCGCCGCCGTCGGCCCGATGCTGCGTGAGTACATCGTGAGCGAAGCCATGTACGCGCTGGGTATCCCCACAACGCGTTCCCTGGCCGTGGTGGCGACCGGCAGGCCGGTGTACCGGGAGACCGAGCTGCCGGGGGCAGTGCTGGCACGGGTGGCCAGCAGCCACCTTAGGGTCGGCAGCTTCCAGTACGCGCGGGCGACGGGCGACGACGATCTCCTGCGGCGGCTCGCCGACCACGCAATCGCCCGGCATTACCCTGCCGCCGCGAATGCGGACAACCCTTATCTCGCCTTCTTTGAGGCTGTACTGGCCTCCCAGGCGGCGCTCGTGGCGAAATGGATGCTCGTGGGATTCATTCACGGAGTCATGAACACCGACAACATGACCATCTCAGGGGAGACCATCGACTATGGCCCGTGTGCCTTCATGGAGGGATTCGACCCCGCCACGGTCTACAGCTCCATCGACGAGGGCGGACGCTACGCCTACGCCAACCAGCCCGTCGTCGCCGAGTGGAACCTGGCCAGGCTTGCCGAAGTTCTCCTGCCCCTGATCCACGAGGACCAGGAACAGGCAGTCGCGCTGGCGGTGGAGTCTCTCGGCGCGTTCCGCCCCCAGTACAGTGCCGCCTGGTCGGCCGGGATGGTGGCCAAGCTCGGTCTGGAAACGCTCGACGACGACGAGACGTCGCCTTTGGTGGACGGCGTGGTCACCGTTCTCCAGGCCGGACGCGTTGACTACACGACGTTCTTCCGGCGGCTCGGCGCCGCGGCCCGGGGCGATGCCGAAACCGTTCGGGCCCTGTTCCGGGATCCGGCCGGTTTTGATGCCTGGGCGGAGAATTGGCTGGCATTCGGTCCGGACGCAGCCTCGATGGACAGGGTCAATCCCTTGTACATTCCCCGCAATCACCTGGTCGAGGAGGCCCTGGCCTCCGCTGTCGGCGGCGACCTCGGTCCCTTCGAACGGTTGGTGGAAGCGGTAAGCGCTCCATACGACGAGCGCCCCGGACTGGAGCGGTACGCGGCCGCCGCCCCGGAGAGCTTTGGACCCTACCGCACCTTCTGCGGAACCTGAGAGGACGAACATTATCGGCCGCCCAGTTGTGTATTGTCCACGATGACGGTGGTGATGCCTGGCTGGGAACCCTGCGTGGCCAGCACGGCGATGCCCCGGGCGATTTTCGCGCCGCCCAGGGCAGACGGCTCGATGGGGTTCGCATAATCGCTGTCCTCGCCGCAGAGGAGGCGCAGGTCGATCAGGGACATACGCAGGGAGAACGCGGCCCGGGTAATGCAGTCGTTGAAAACCGCGAGGGCAGTCCTAATGGTCCGGTACCCGGGTCCGCTGGAAGGAGTGTCGTAGATGGTGCACACGGCGGCGGGCAGGCCTGTAGAGGCCACTGCCTTTGCCATGGCCTGGTAGCCGGCAGCGAAGTCATCCTGGGCAGCGGCGAGAATGTCCAGCGCACCTGTGACATCTCCTGCAGGCATGTGCAGAATGTCGGCGAAACCGAGGGCGTCATTGCCGCCGACACTGACCACAAGGTGTGTTGCATCCTCCGGCAGAAGGCGCAGCTGCCGGTCCACACCAGCCATCACGTCGCCGTCGACAGCCAGCAGGGTGGCCTGCCACCCGGGCGGGAGCTCCTGGCGGAGTTGCGTGATGACATCCGGGTCATCGCCCACGTACGCCTTGTTATCGAAAATAGAATCGCCCAGCAGCACCACGTGGCCGGATGGGGCCGGCTCGCCCGCCATTGTCATTGCGTCTCCCCGTCCCTCACGTGGCGTCCCCTTCAACTGTTGTATTCCAGGCATAGGGATTCGTGCCGGACCCTCCGCTGCGGCATTGGTCGTAGCCGTGCTGCCATGCATCCCGCACAGCGGAGACCAGACCGGCCAGCAACGGGTAATAGGGGTGGTCGGGCCCGATGAAAATCATCTCTTCGCGGGCCGTATCGATGATCCTGCCAACATCGCTCACCGTACTCATGCCGCATACTGACATGAAAATTTTCCCTTGGCGAGGGCAGGACCAGGGGGTGATGCACCTAACAGCCGATGACGCCGCTGCCGATTTGTGCAGGGCCGGTCTCTCGGGTAAAGTAATTACTCGTGCTGAGGCGCTCGGAGCGCAGGATTGATCCTGCGGGACCGGCCCGAAAGCGACATTGGGATATGGTGTAATTGGCAACACTACGGTTTCTGGTACCGTCATTCTAGGTTCGAGTCCTGGTATCCCAGCTCAGAATTCTCGGCGCAATGGCGCCGGTTTTCTGGAATTTCAAAGCGAATTACCGATTTGAAATTCACGCTGAATGTGTGAAAGAATCATTCAGCCCGAACGGCAGAAATGCTGGTCGGAAAAGTACAAGGCCCCATCGTATAGCGGCCTAGTACGCCGCCCTCTCACGGCGGTAACGCGGGTTCGAATCCCGCTGGGGTCACAAAATCCCCCGGAGCCAGGCTCCGGGGGATTTCTTTTTTGCCATGCCTGTTGTGCTTGGGCGGATACGGACCCGGACAGCAGCTGGCATGATGAAGCTGTGACCTCTTCCAACGAGCCGGCGCCGTCTTCTGACAACACGCTGTCCAGTGGCCAGTCATCCGTCGAACAGGCAACCGGTGCAGTGGCGCTCCTTGAGGCCGTGCACCGCGACCTGGCCGCCGTCTCCCTCCCGCTGGCCCTGCCCGGCGTTGAGGAAGCCAGGCTGGAGATCCGCCGGTCCGTGGCCCAGCTCGAGGACTACATCCTGCCGCGCTACCGCAGCCTGGATGCTCCGCTGCTGGCTGTCGTCGGCGGATCCACCGGAGCGGGCAAGTCGACGCTGGTCAACGCCCTCGTCGGGCATCCGGTCACTCGGGCGGGAGCAATCCGCCCCACAACGCGGCAGCCAATCCTGCTGCACCACCCTGCAGAAGGGGACTGGTTTGAGAACCAGCGTGTCCTGCCCCACCTCAGCCGCATCCGCGGTGCCGTCGTCTCGACCCAGGTCCCGGCCAACCAGGCGGGGCCGGCTCCGGACCCGGCCTCCATCTCTTCGCTCGTTCTGGTGGCAGACACCGCCGTCCCTGCCGGAATAGCCCTTCTT
This sequence comes from Arthrobacter sp. D1-17, assembly GCF_054130535.1. Classification (NCBI taxonomy): domain Bacteria; kingdom Bacillati; phylum Actinomycetota; class Actinomycetes; order Micrococcales; family Micrococcaceae; genus Arthrobacter; species Arthrobacter sp. D1-17. Next base: position 1,670,778 of record NZ_CP096382.1, read on the forward strand.
GACGCGCCTGACGTTGATTCCATCTCCGACGACAACCGCAGGCTCGCACGGCAGCTGCTGGCAGCGGCCGACCTCTGGGTCTTTGTCACCACCGCCAACCGCTATGCAGACGCCGTTCCGTGGAAGCTGCTGCTGGACGCTGCTGCCCGGGACATCATGGTTGCCGTGGTGCTGGACCGGGTTCCGGCCGCCGCAGAAGAGGAAGTCAGCACCGACCTGCGGTCCATGCTGGCCCGCGAAGGGCTTGGCGGCGCCCAGCTTTTCATCGTCCCGGAGGTCGCGCTTGACGCCCTGGGCATGCTGCCGGCCGGCGCCGTCGAACCGTTGAAGACCTGGCTGGCAAGTCTTGCCGCCGATGCCTCGGCGCGGGCAGACATTGCCCGGCGGACACTGAACGGGACCGTGAAAGCACTGGGACAGCGTGTCGAATCCGCTGCTGAAGCAGCCATCGGGCAGCAGCGCGGCACCGCGCTGCTGGCGGGTGATGCGCGGAGCGCATATGAAGACGCAGTGTCACGGATTCTTAATGCCACCAGGGACGGCGCGCTCCTGAGGGGCGAGGTGCTGGCCCGCTGGCAGGATTTCGTGGGCACCGGCGAATTCTTCCGCAACGTAGAACAGAACATCGGCCGGTTCAGGGACCGGATGGGCGCGTTTTTCCGGGGGGAGCCCGCCCCTGCTGTCAAAGTGGAAACTGCGATCGAAACGGGCCTGCAGGCGGTCATCCTGGATGAAGCGGCCAACGCGGCCGAGGACACAGACCATCGCTGGCGGTCGAACCAGGCCGGGAGGCAGTTGCTCGGCACGGACGATCTCTCCGGAACGTCACCGGGTTTTGCCGAAGACGTTGCGGCCGAGATCAGGGCCTGGCAGGGGAGCCTGATGGAACTGATCCGGACCGAAGGGCAGGGCAAACGGACCCAGGCCAGATGGCTGTCCTTTGGCATCAACGGCCTCGGAGCGGCCCTCATGATCGTGGTGTTTTCGATGACGGCGGGCCTGACCGGACTGGAGATCGGCGTGGCAGGCGGCACCGCCGTCGTCGGTCAGAGGTTGCTCGAAGCCTTCTTTGGCGAGGACGCTGTGCGGCGGCTTGCCCAGACCGCCCGTGAGGACCTCCATGCCCGGTGCCAGAAACTGCTGCAAGGGGAGCAGCAGCGGTTCCTGGAACGGCTGGAATTTGATGAGGGGCCGTCGCCTGAAACGCTGGCCAACTATGCGAGGTCATTGGTCCGGCTGGCGGACGCCGCATGAGCAGCCGCCACAGCCTGGCGCGGGAAGCAAGCCGGCTGGGAACCAGGCTCGAGGCGCTCAACACAGCGCGGCAGTTGGCCGACGGTGTGCTGCCGCGGGAGGCGCTGGACGAGGTCTCACAGGTCCTGGACCGCGCCAGTTCACGAAGGTCGCTGTCCGCGGACCACACCGTGGTGGGCTTTTTCGGTGCCACCGGCAGCGGCAAGTCCACGCTGTTCAATGCCGTCAACGGGGCTGAAATAGCGACGGCGGCGGCGCGCCGGCCCACCACATCGGAACCGCTGGCGAGCGTGTGGGGAGTGGAGGGCAGTGAATCCCTTCTTGACTGGCTGGAGGTGCGTCAGCGGCACCCCGCCGATCCTGTGCCGGGGTTCGCAGACGAATCCAGCGGGCTGATCCTCCTGGACCTGCCGGACTTCGATTCGACCAGGACGGCAAACCGGGAAACAGTGCAGCGGCTGGTGGGCATGGTGGACGTTCTTGTCTGGGTGCTGGACCCACAGAAGTACGCCGATGCAGCCGTGCATCAGGATTTCCTGGCCCCGTTGGCTTCCCACGGCGCTGTCACCCTGGTGGTGCTGAACCAGATCGACAGGCTTCCGGAGGCCGACGTCCCCATGGTCCTGGAGTCGCTGAAGGGAATCCTCGCACAGGACGGCCTGGGCAAAGTCCAGGTCATCGGTGCTTCGGCGCTTACCGGCACTGGCGTGGACGCTGTCCGTGCTGCAATCCGCGGAGTTGTGGCCCAGAAGGCGGCACTGTCCTTGCGCCTCTCCGCCGATGTCTCGCGGGCTGCCACCCAGCTGCTCGACGTGTCCGGGGAGGGGGAGGCTGCAGGGGTGACTGGAAGCGCCCGCTCCCGCCTTGCTGAGGAGCTGGCCGTTGCTGCCAATGTCCCCCTTGTGGTGGATGCCGTAGGCAGGTCCTATCGGCAGGAATCGGCCCGCCGCACCGGCTGGCCGGTGACAAGGTGGCTGGTGCGGTTCAGGCCGGACCCGCTGCGGCGTCTGAACCTTCGCAGCGGTGCCAATCCGGAAGTGAACAGGACCTCCCTTCCGGCGCCGGGGGCGCCGGAACGGGCCCGCACGGACGCCGCCGTCCGTGAGTTTGCGGATACCGCGAGCGACGGCGCGCCCGGGCCCTGGCGCGCCTCGATCCGGAGTGCTGCGCGGCAGGGCCGGGACCGGCTCCCGGACGCGTTGGACCAGGCCATTGCGGGCACCGACCTGAAGGCGGGAAAGAAATCCTGGTGGTGGGGGCTCTGCAATGTGGTCCAGTGGCTTGCGCTGCTGACCGCGCTGGCCGGTCTGGTGTGGCTCGGCGTGCTCGCCGTCCTCGGCTACCTGCAGCTTCCGGTCCCGGAGGTTCCCAAGGTGGAGGGCTGGCCGATTCCCACGCTCATGATTGCCGGAGGCGCGCTGCTGGGGATAGTGCTCGCCGTCACCGCGAAATTCATCACTGCCGGGGTTGCGCATGCCCGGGCCACGGCCGCCCGTAAACGCCTTAAGGCGGCCGTTAGCCAAGTGGCGGGGAAACACGTCATTCAGCCGGTGGAAGCGGAAATCGGCCGGCTGAAGGCCTTCACGGTGGCTCTCCAGGCTGCCAGCAAGTAGCAGGCTGGCTGGACGGTGGTCAGGTGCCCTGGAGGCTGTCAGAGGCCGCCGTGTTCGAGGGCCCCTGCGGCATCACGTACCTTTATCATGGTGCGGAGGTTCCGTGTGGTCGTCGAGGCCTTGTACTTGGGCTTGGCGGAGAGCCTGCTGAAGGGGCTTTCCAGTGTTCCCCCGGCCGGTGCCAGCCATGCTGTGGCTTCCGGCCCCAGCCGTGTCTGCTCCACGCCACCCAGCTCGGCGGCGGCATCGAACAGTTCGTCAAGTGCTCCCTTATCCGAAGCGAGGGTGAGGTACGTGTGCGTGGTTTTGTCATCGGCAGGGTAGGGGCATGCGTTCACGAGCTCGGCCACGCGGTCTGCTGTGAGCACCACCACCCACGCGTCATAGCCGAAGGAGTCGCGGAGGCAGGCCTCGACGGCTTCCTTCACGGCTGCAGGGTCCAGCTCGCTGGCCAGCACGACATTGCCGCTGGCCAGCAGCGTCTTCACCCCTTTGAACGGGCAGGCCTCGAGGGCACGTTTGAGGTCGGCCATCTTGATGTTGATGCCCCCTACGTTGATTCCGCGAAGGAACACTGCATAGCTGGTCATCGGCCCAGAATACTGTGCCGGCCGATTTAGGAGGCGTGGGCGGGCCGTTCCGTGGCGAGTTGCCCTGCGGCCAGTTGCTCGACGATGTGTTAGTCGCTGTTCTTGCGCAGCGCCTCAGTGAGGGCCCGAGCAGCGTTGCAGACAACTTCCGCATGCAGGCGGCCGGGCTGCCGCGTGAGCCGCTCGATGGGACCTGAGATCGAAACGGCCGCGATCACCCGACCGGACGGTCCGCGGACGGGCGCTGAGACTGAGGCGACTCCAGGCTCACGTTCGCCAAGGCTCTGACCCCAGCCCCGCCGTCGTACTCCTGCCAGGACAGTGGGCGTGAAGCGGGCGGACTGCAGCCCCTCCAGCAGGCGGTCGTGGTCCTCCCAGGCGAGCAGAACCTGGGCCGCGGAACCGGCCTTCATGGACAGCTGGGTACCGACAGGAATTGTGTCGCGGAGTCCTATGGGCCGTTCAGCGGAGGCGACGCAGACCCGCCAGTCGCCTTGTCGGCGGAAGATCTGGGCGCTCTCGCCGGTGGCGTCGCGCAGCTGCATCAGAACCGGACCAGCCGAGGCAATGAGCCGGTCCTCCCCCGCAGCGGAGGCGAGCTCCACCAGGCGGCTGCCGAGCACGAACCTGCCCTGGATGTCCCGGCTCACCAGGCGGTGGTGGACAAGCGCCAGCGCGAGCCGGTGCACTGTGGGTCGTGCCAGCCCCGTTGCCGCTACCAACTGTGCAAGAGTCGTAGGTCCGGCCTCAAGCGCATCGAGCACCTGCGCGGCTTTATCAATGACACCGACTCCACTAGAATTGTCCATGTAATGATATTGCCGTCTCATTATCTGAGATGCAAATCTTTTGACTGGCTTATAACAGCCGTCTGCTGTTTCAGTAGAACTAACAATCAACAGCTGTGAAGGGAGATGGCCATGGCGAACACATTGGCCGAGAAAGTCTGGGACGCGCATGTGGTGCGCAAGGGCGACGGCGATGGTGCCAGTGCCCAGCCCGACCTTCTGTACATCGACCTTCACCTCGTCCACGAGGTGACGTCACCGCAGGCCTTCGAGGGCCTGCGCCTGGCCGGCCGCAAGCTGCGCCGCCCGGACCTCACCATCGCCACCGAGGACCACAACACTCCCACACTGGACATCGACAAACCAATTGCCGACCTGACCAGCCGCACCCAGATCCAGACCCTGCGAAACAACTGCGCCGAGTTCGGCGTCCGCCTGCATTCTCTTGGTGATGCCGAACAGGGCATCGTGCACGTGGTCGGTCCCCAGCTCGGACTGACCCAGCCCGGCATGACCGTTGTTTGCGGCGACTCCCACACCTCCACCCATGGCGCCTTCGGCGCTCTGGCCATGGGTATCGGCACATCCGAGGTGGAGCACGTCATGGCCACCCAGACGCTGTCCCTGAAGCCCTTCAAGACGATGGCCATCAACGTCGAGGGCACCCTGCGCCCCGGCGTCACGGCTAAGGACATCATCCTGGCCGTCATCGCCAAGATTGGCACCGGCGGCGGCCAGGGTTACGTCCTGGAGTACCGCGGCTCGGCCATCCGGGCGTTGTCCATGGAAGCGCGGATGACCATCTGCAACATGTCCATCGAGGCAGGTGCCCGCGCCGGCCTGGTCGCTCCGGACGAGACAACCTACGCCTACATGAAGGGCCGCCCGCACGCGCCCGAAGGCGCCGAGTGGGATGCCGCCGTCGAGTACTGGAACACGCTGCGGAGCGACGACGACGCGGTCTTCGACGCCCAGGTGGATCTCGACGCCGACACGCTCGAGCCGTTCGTCACATGGGGCACCAACCCCGGCCAGGGCGTCTCCCTCTCCGCCAAGGTCCCCTCGCCCAACGACTTCGGCGACGAGAACGCCAAGGCCGCCGCCGAACGGGCCCTGCAGTACATGGGACTCCAGGCCGGCACGCCCATGAAGGAGATCCGGGTGGACACTGTCTTCCTTGGCTCCTGCACCAACTCCCGCATCGAGGACCTGCGCGCCGCCGCGGACATCATCCGCGGGCGGGAAAAGGATCCCAAGGTCCGCATGCTGGTGGTTCCCGGCTCTGCCAGGGTCCGCCTTGAGGCCGAGGCCGAGGGCCTGGACAAGGTGTTCAAGGACTTCGGTGCGGAGTGGCGCTTCGCGGGCTGCTCCATGTGCCTGGGCATGAACCCGGACCAGCTGGAGCCGGGGGAGCGCTGCGCCTCTACCTCCAACCGCAACTTCGAAGGACGCCAGGGCAAGGGCGGACGCACCCACCTGGTGTCGCCGGTCGTGGCAGCCGCCACTGCCGTGCGCGGCACGCTGAGCTCACCGTCGGATCTTGATCCGGCACCGGAATCCGCAGCCCTCCAGACCGACGCAGCCTAGGAAAACCCATGGAAAAGTTCACAACCCACACCGGAATCGGCGTCCCGCTGCGCCAGAGCAACGTCGACACCGACCAGATCATCCCCGCTGTCTACCTGAAGCGGATCACCCGCACGGGCTTTGAGGACGCACTGTTCTCGGCCTGGCGGAAGGACCCCGCCTTCATCCTGAACCAGGAGCCGTTCAATGCCGGCTCCGTACTGGTTGCAGGTCCGGACTTCGGTACCGGCTCCTCCCGTGAACACGCCGTGTGGGCGCTGAAGGACTATGGCTTCAAGGCCGTCCTGTCATCCCGGTTCGCGGACATTTTCCGGGGCAACTCGGGCAAGCAGGGGCTCCTGGCCGCCGAGGTAGCCCAGGATGACATCGAGCTCATCTGGAAGACCCTGGAAAACGCACCCGGCACCGAGGTGACTGTCGATCTCGTGTCGAAGACCGTCATGTGTGGCAACGTGGTGGCTCCGTTCTCCATTGATGACTACACGCGCTGGCGCCTGCTTGAGGGCTTGGACGACATCGGGCTGACCCTGCAGCACGAGGCAGACATCACGGCCTACGAAGCCACCCGCCCGGCATTCAAGCCAAAGACGCTGCCGGCCAAGCTTTCCTAAAGGGCTCTCCTGCCTGTATGGGCGGCGGCGCGCCCGGCAAAAACTGATACTGGAAAGCGCTGCAGGGCCCGCCGTGGGCCGGGTTTTACCCGCCCTGGCGGGCCTTGCGCATACCTCCGGACCGCCTGGCGCCCCCGGGGCGGACGGGCCCGTATTTCGGTTCGGTAACGCAAGCTCATATGCTTAGCTGGTGCCTTTGTAAGGATTTGGGGGCGAGTAGTCGTGAGGAAACCGGTAAATGAGTAGTGTTCTGACAATCCGCGGAGGCGTCCCGCTGACAGGCCGAGTAACGGTCCGCGGTGCCAAGAACCTTGTGCCCAAGGCCATGGTGGCCGCGCTGCTGGGCAACGAACCCTCAGTGCTCCGGAACGTTCCGGAAATTAAGGATGTCGAGGTTGTCACCAGCCTGCTGCAGCTGCATGGCGTCACCGTCGTTAAGGATCCTGTTAGCGGTGACCTCACCCTGGACCCCAAGGATGCAAAGACGGCTCCCAGCACGGCGATTGACGCCCACGCCGGCGATTCCCGAATCCCGATCCTGCTCTGCGGACCCCTGATCCACGCGATCGGCGAGGCCTTCATTCCGGACCTCGGGGGCTGCAAGATCGGCGACCGCCCCATCGACTTCCACCTGGACGTGCTGCGCCAGTTCGGAGCCGTCGTCGAAAAGCGCCCGGGCGGCATCCACATTTCTGCACCCAGGGGACTGCACGGAGCCAAGATCTCCCTGCCCTACCCCTCGGTCGGCGCCACGGAGCAGGTCCTGCTGAGCGCAACCCGCGCCGAGGGCATCACCGAACTCTCCGGTGCGGCCACCGAGCCTGAAATTGTCGACCTGATCGCTGTGCTGCAGAAGATGGGCGCCATCATCAGCGTCCAGACCGACCGCACCATCCGCATCGAGGGTGTGCGCGATCTCGGCGGCTATAACCACCGTGCACTCTCGGACCGCAACGAGTCAGCATCCTGGGCCTCCGCTGCCCTTGTGACCCGCGGCGACATTTTTGTTGAGGGCGCCTCTCAGCGCGACATGATGACCTTCCTGAACACCTTCCGCAAGGTGGGAGGCGGCATGGACATCGGCGACGACGGCATCCGCTTCTACCACCGCGGCGGAAAGCTCTCCCCGCTGGTGCTTGAGACTGACGTCCACCCGGGGTTCATGACCGACTGGCAGCAGCCGCTCGTCGTCGCTCTCACGCAGGCTGAAGGGGTGTCGATCGTCCACGAGACTGTCTACGAGAACCGGTTTGGGTTTACGGACGCCCTGATCCGCATGGGCGCTTCCATCCAGGTCCACCGTGAATGCCTGGGCAGCGTGCCGTGCCGTTTTGGCCAGCGCAACTTCCTGCACTCGGCCGTCATTTCCGGACCGATGCAGCTCAAGGGAACGGATATCGATGTTCCGGACCTGCGCGGCGGCTTCAGCCACCTCATCGCTGCCCTCGCTGCTACCGGCACTTCCCGGGTGACGGGCATCGACATCATCAACCGCGGCTACGAGCGCTTCACCGAGAAGCTGGCCGGGCTCGGCGCCGATTTCGACATCACCTCTGAGAAGTAGCGTGCCCCAGTGAAGGAATCGGCCAAGAGCCACATCACGTTCATGATGATCGCCACGATTGCGCGGCCCCTGCTGAACCTGATGATGAACAAGAAGTGGGAAGGGATGGAAAAGCTCCCCGCAGGGGGCTTCATTGCCGCACCCAACCACTGCACCGAGATCGACCCCATCGTGATCGGGCACCTGCTCTATAACCAGAAGCGGGCGCCGCACTTCCTCGCCAAGGCCGGGCTTTTCCGGGTGCCCGTGCTGGGCAGCGTGCTCCGCGCCGTCAAGCAGATCCCGGTGGAACGCTCGACGGCGGGGGCGAACCGCTCCCTGCAGCTGGCCAAGGAGATCGTTGCGGAGGGCGGAGCGATTGTGATCTACCCGGAAGGAACGCTGACACGCGATCCCGACCTGTGGCCGATGAAAGGCCACACGGGTGCCGCGCGACTTGCCCTCGAGGGCGGTATCCCTGTGGTGCCCATGGCCCATTGGGGCGCCCACGAGGTCTTCCCGCGCTACGCCAAGCGGTTCCACCTGTTCCCGCGGAAGACCTCAAAGATCCTGGTCGGTGACCCGGTGGACCTGTCCCGCTTCGAAGGCCGTCCCCGGGACAAGGCCACGCTCATCGAAGCGACTGAGGTCATCATGGACGCTGTCACTGCATTGTTGGCCGAGCTGCGCGGCGAACAGGCGCCGGCTGAGCGCTGGGACCCGGCGGCTCACAACCAGACTAAGCATGGCCGCGACGTCCAGCGGGGCGGGAAATGACGACTGGGCAGCGCCGCACCGGCTCTGCCGTGTCGGTGGCAGTCCTCGGCGCCGGCTCGTGGGGTACCACGTTCGCGAAAATCCTCGCCGACGCCGCCACTGCCTCAGACGTTGACCGGCGGATCCGGATCTGGGGCCGGCGCCCGGAGGTCGTGGAGCAGATCAACAGCCTTCATCGGAACCCCCAATACCTCGCTGACGTCGAACTGCCCCCCAGCATCTCGGCGTCCACCGATGTCGCCGAGGTGCTCTCGGGGGCCGACCTCGTGGTGCTTGCCGTGCCGGCACAGTCCCTGCGGCTGCAATTACGCGAGTGGAAATCCCTGATCGCAGGGGATGCCCTTGTGGTGTCCCTGATGAAGGGCCTCGAGCTGAGTACCGACGCGCGCATGAGCGAGGTGATCCGGGAGGAGCTGGACATTCCCGTCGAGCGCATCGCCGTCGTCTCCGGACCCAACCTGGCCATGGAAATCGCCAGGGAGGAGCCCACCGCCTCCGTCGTCGCCTGCGCCGACTCGGCGGCTGCCGGCTGGCTGGCACGCAGCTGCACAGCCCCGTACTTCCGCCCCTACACCACCTCCGATGTTGTTGGCGTCGAAATCGGCGGCATCGTCAAAAACGTCATTGCGTTGGCCGTGGGAATCTGCGAGGGAAAGCAGATGGGGGACAACACCAAAGCTTCCGTCATTACCCGCGGGCTCGCTGAAACGTCCCGGCTGGCTCTTGCGCTGGGCGGGGAGGCGCAGACCATGGCCGGGCTCGCCGGTCTCGGGGACCTCGTTGCTACGTGTTCCTCGCCGCTGTCGCGGAACCACACGGCCGGACGCCTCCTCGGGCAGGGCCTGACCTTGGATGAGGTGGCGGAAAAAATGACCCAAACCGCCGAAGGCATCAAGTCCGGGCAGGCAGTGCACGAACTTGCCGGTAAGCTCGGAGTCGAAATGCCAATTACCGCGGCCGTGGTCGCAGTGCTGGCCGGAAAATTGTCCGTTGACCAACTGGGGCCGCTACTGCTGGCCCGGGAACTGAAACCCGAAGGCGATAACTGACAGTGTCGGAAGAAAACTTGACCGCAGCGGACAATGCCACTACGCGCAAGCCCCGTGTTGCGGTGCTTTTCGGCGGGCGTTCCAGCGAACACGCTGTCAGCTGCGTGACTGCAGCAGGCGTTCTGGGGGCAATTGACCGGACGAAATACGACGTCATTCCCATCGGTATCGCCAAGTCAGGACAGTGGGTCCTGGCCGGCGAGGACACCGCCCAGTGGTCGCTCTCGTCATCCTCGCTGCCCGAGGTGCTTGCGTCGGCCCAGACGGTCACGCTGACCGAGATCGGCGGCGAGCAGCAGCTTATCGTGGCCTCGCCCAATGAGGTGCCGCAGGAACTCGGCACGGTTGACGTGGTCTTTCCCCTGCTGCATGGGCCGTTCGGTGAGGACGGCACCATCCAGGGGCTCCTGGAGCTTTCGGACACCCGTTACGTCGGCGCCGGCGTGCTCGCCTCAGCCGTGGGCATGGATAAACACTTCATGAAGGTGGTCTTCGAGGCCGCCGGGCTGCGGGTGGGTCCCTACATCGCGGTGACTGACCGGCAGTGGCGCAATGACCCCGAATCCGTCCGCAAGCGCGTTGACCTCCTGGGCTTTCCCGTTTTCGTCAAGCCTGCACGTGCCGGCTCATCCATGGGCATTTCCAAAGTTGATTCCCTCGACGACCTTGACGCCGCCATTGAAGCAGCCCGCAAACACGACCCCAAGCTCGTGATCGAGGCCGGCATCGTGGGCCGCGAAATTGAGTGCGCTGTGCTTGAAGGCCGCGGTTCCGACGCCCCGCGGACCTCCCTCCCCGGCGAAATCACGGTTGCGGAGGGCGACCACCAGTTCTACGACTTCAACGCAAAGTACGTCGACGACGCTGCTGAGCTGAGCTGCCCCGCCGACATGCCCGAGGAAGCCATCGCGCGCGTCCGTGAACTCGCAGCGCTGGCATTCGACGCTGTGGGTGCCGAGGGCCTGAGCCGGGTCGACTTTTTCTACACTCCTGACGGCGCCGTCATCATCAACGAGATCAACACAATGCCCGGCTTCACCCCGAAGAGCATGTACCCGCAGATGTGGGCCGCGTCCGGCCTAAGCTATCCGGAGCTGATCGACGAACTGATCCAGCTGGCACTGTCCCGCAAGACCGGCCTCCGCTAATACCCACCGGCACCCTAACCTCGCTCCGCTTCGGCCAGGGAACCCTGCCGGCGTGGGCCCAGGAGCGGGACCTGTCTATTTGCTGGCCGGCAGGTCCTGAAGCTCCTCCTGGCCGACGCAGTTTCGGCTGGCCGGAACCTTCGCGGCCGCTGCTGAGAGGTCGGCCAGAACGGTGGCCGAGCTGATCTGTTCCGGGTCCATCAGGATCTCCGTGGCCGGCTCCCGCCCGTACGTCGTCAGCGTCCAGACCGGGTTCCCCTCCTTGATCACCCAGTCAACGCCGTTGACGGTGACGCAGCGGTCCGTGGTTGGCCCCGGCACGTTCACACCACAGCGCAGGATTACCCGGGACGGATCTCCCCACGCCGCCGTTGCCTGGCTGTTCGTCTTGCGTAGGCGGGCATCGCCGATGGCGTCCGGGAGCGCCACCATCATCGGCGCACAGTCCGGGTTCGCCGCATCTGCCGCGGGGGCGACATCGACGGCGGGGGAGCAGCCGCCGAGCGCAAACGCGGCGGCTGTCACGGCCAGCACCGCCCCGACCCGGCGCCTGGTTCCGGCCGCCGACCTACTTCCTGATGCTGAGATGTTTCCGGCTGTTACAGGGGCGGCGGAGCGGCAGAGCATAAGTCAACCCTATCCTGCAGCGGCTGCCGGATAGAGCCGTAGCCGTAGCCGTAGCCGTCACCGGGCCATGGTGCAGCCAGGAGACGCAGGCGGGAACAATGTCGCCCTGCCGCGGTAGCGTAGTGGCGTGCATCCAACTCCCCTGACTGTCGCCGACCTTTCCGAAACCGATCTGCTCACGCGGATCTTCCCCCGGCTGGAGTTGGACGCTGCACACCACGCTGCCGTGCTCCTCGGGCCCGGTGATGACGCCGCCGTCGTCGCCGCGCCGGATGGCCGGACGGTCGTCAGCATCGACACCCAGGTCCAGGACCAGGACTTCCGCCTTCAGTGGCGCAATGGCTACCGGAGCTCCGGCTATGACGTGGGGTGGAAGGCCGCGGCGCAGAACCTCAGCGACATTAACGCCATGGGTGCAGTCGCCACCTCGCTGGTCGTCAGCCTGACAATGCCGTCCGCGACGCCCGTCGAGTGGGTCGAAGATCTCGCTGATGGACTTGCGGCCGCGATCGGGAAACTGGGTGCCGGATCATGTTCTGTGGCGGGCGGAGACCTCGGCCGGGGCGGCGAACTTTCCATCACGGCCGCAGTCCTCGGCACCCTGGCAGGGGGACAGCCCGTGCTCCGTTCCGGGGCGGCTGCCGGAGAGACGCTGGCGATTGCAGGCAACGCCGGATGCGCGGCAGCAGGATTGGCGCTGCTGGAATCGGAGCACCCCCTGGAGTCGCTCACACCCGAACTGCGGCTGCTGCTGGACCTTCAGTGCCGGCCGGAGCCGCCGCTGGAAGCCGGCCCCGCCGCCCGGCTGTCAGGAGCCACGGCCATGATGGACATTTCGGACGGCCTCGTCAGGGACGGCGCCAGGCTCGCCCGGGCCAGCAACGTGGTACTCGACCTGGATGTCCCCTCCCTCAGGCTCCTGGCAGCGCCGCTGCAGTCCGCCGGACTTCTGTTGAAAGCCGACCCCCTGGCCTGGGTACTGGGCGGCGGGGAGGACCACGGGCTCCTTGCCACATTCCCTGCGGGAGTCCAGCTGCCGCCGGGGTTCACTGGGATAGGCTCAGTACAGGCCCGCGGCACGACTGAAGCGGCGGGCGTAACCGTAGCGGGACGGCCCGCTGACTCCGTGGGATGGGATCACTTTGCAGACTAAGATTGCCGCCAACGCGCCAGCGATGAAGCGGTGGTTGGGCAAGGCCGAAACGGCGCTGGGCAACCACAGCGACCGCCTCAACGCGATCAACATCTTTCCCGTGGCCGACGGCGACACCGGCACCAATCTTTATCTCACGGTCCGCGCGGCAACGCGCTCCCTTCAGCAGCCTCTGCCGGATGCGGCTGGCCAGAACGACGTCGGTGCAGTCCTCGCCAGGGCCGGCCAGGCTGCAATGGAGCAGGCCAGAGGCAACTCCGGCACCCTGTTTGCGGTCTTCCTCTGCGCCGCCGCCGAGCCCCTGTCCGACCAGCCGAGGCTTACCGCCAGTCTGCTTGCCACCGCCCTTAACAGGGCCCAGATCAGGGCATGGTCCGCGCTGAGCAATCCTGTTCCCGGAACCATGCTGTCGGTTATGGAGGCGGCGGCGCGTGCCGCGGCCGCTGTTGATGTTGCCCAGCAGGGCAACGACAGCAACCACGCCCTGGGATTGGTGCTCGACGCCGCCGTCGCTGCAGCACTGGAGGCGGTGGTGCATACCGAAGAGCAGCTCGATGCCCTGCAGGCTGCGCACGTGGTGGATGCAGGCGGCGTGGGCATGCTGCTGATCCTCGACTGCCTGCGGTCCGCGGTGCTGGGCGAGGAGCTCCAGAGCGAGCTGCTGGACGGCCTGCACGGCTACGACGTGCAGGATCCCCATATCCATGCCGACCTTCCGGATGATGACGGTGTCGAGGTCATGTGCACCGTCAGCCTGTCGCCGCTCGATGCCGCCACCCTGAGGCAGCGCCTCGACGAACTCGGTGATTCTGTGATCATGAGCCAGGTGGAGCGTTCACCGGACCCGGAGGGCCGGTACCGCTGGCGGGTCCATGCCCATGTCCTTGACTCCGTCCCCGCACTGGAGCTGATCCGCTCCCTTGGTGAACCCACAGATGTGTCCTTCAGTGAGCTTGTGCGGCCGCGCGACCCCGCCCCGGTGCAGGCCGATGCCGGGAGCAGCCTTGAGGGACGGTGAGCATGAACGCTGAGCTTGAACTGGGTTTGGAACGCCGGATCGGCAAGCGTTCTGCGGCCGTGGTTGAAAAGCACCTGGGCATCACCACGGTCGGCGGCCTGCTCAATTATTTCCCCCGGCGCTACCTCAGCAGGGGCGAGCTCACCCCGATCAGTGGGCTGCCCCTGGATGAAGAAGTAACGATCATCGCCCGGGTCATTTCGAACAGCACCCGGCAGATGCGTGCGCGCCGCGGTTCCCTGACCGACGTCGTGATTTCCGATGGCGCCGCCGGCCGCCAAGGCGCAGGGCTGCCGGGCACGGGCTCCGCGGTACCGGGGCACACCGGGACTCTGAAGATCAGTTTTTTCAATGGCTACCGCGCCAAGGCCGAGCTCCAGCCCGGCCGCCGCGCCTTGTTCTCCGGCAAGGTCACCCGCTACGGCGGGTCCCTGGGACTGACCAACCCGGACTTCCTGCTGCTTGACGAAGACCCGGACAGCCCTGGCATGGACCCGGAAAAGCTCGCGGCGATGCCCATCCCGGTCTATCCGGCCACGGCGAAACTGACCAGTTGGTCCATCCAGAAAGTCATCTCCACGTTGCTGGACACCGTGGACCTCGCCGCGCTGGCGGACCCGCTGCCTGCCGGCATTTCCGCCCGCGGAAAGTTCCTGCCGCTGCCCGAGGCCTACCGGCTGATCCACGCACCGCAGACACCTCAGGACTGGCGCCGGGCACAGGACAGGTTCAGGTACCAGGAGGCTCTGGTCCTGCAGTCCGCCCTGGCGCGCCGCCGTGCCCAGCTGGCAGCGGAGGAGGCGACGGCCCGCCGGCCGGTCGGCGACGGGCTGCTGGCAGCCTTTGACCGGCAGCTTCCCTTCACCCTGACCTCCGGCCAGGCAGCAGTGGGCAAGACGCTTTCGGGAGAACTGGCCCAGGATGTCCCCATGAATAGGCTGCTGCAGGGTGAAGTCGGTTCGGGCAAGACCATTGTGGCGCTCCGTGCCATGCTCCAGGTGGTGGATGCCGGGGGACAGGCTGCCCTGCTGGCACCCACCGAAGTCCTGGCGGCGCAGCACTTCGACTCGATCAGGCGGACGCTGGGGCCACTGGCAAGCGACGGCCTGCTCGGCGGTATGGGCGACCACACCGTCCAGGTCAGCCTGCTCAGCGGATCCATGCCCACAGCCGCCCGGAAGCAGTCGCTGCTTGACGCCGCTTCAGGCACAGCAGGCATCATCATCGGCACCCACGCCCTGCTCAGCGACAACGTCTCCTTCTACGACCTCGGACTCATAGTGGTGGACGAGCAGCACCGCTTCGGCGTGGAACAGCGCGACGCCCTGCGCGCCAAGGCCAGCAGGCCGCCGCACCTGCTGGTCATGACCGCCACCCCCATTCCCCGTACAGTCGCGATGACGGTGTTCGGGGACCTCGAAACATCCGTTCTCGATGAGCTGCCGTCCGGCCGGGCGCCGATCACCACCCATGTGGTGGGCCTGGCGGAGAACCCCGCCTGGGCGTCCCGCATCTGGTCCCGGTCCCGCGAAGAAATCGAAGCCGGCCATCAGGTCTACGTCGTATGCCCGAAGATCGGAACGGACGACGACGGCGATTTCAGTCCGGGGGAGGCGGAACCAGGCCCCGGGGAACCGGAGGGCGACGGCCCCGCCCGCGAACTCGCTTCGGTGACTGCCGTCGTCGAGCACCTCCGTGAGGAGCCGTCCCTGGCGGGGGTGCCCCTGGCACCACTGCACGGGCGCCAGGATCCCCTCGTGAAATCAGAGACTATGGCCTCGTTCACGGCCAATAAGACAAAACTCCTGGTATCCACCACGGTCATCGAGGTGGGCGTGGACGTGCACAACGCCACGCTCATGGTCATCCTGGATGCGGACCGGTTCGGCATCTCGCAGCTTCACCAGCTGCGCGGCCGCGTGGGCCGCGGCGGGCTCCCGGGAACCTGCCTGCTGGTGACCACGCTGGAGCCGGGGCATCCGAGCCGCCGCCGCCTCGACGCCGTCGCGGCCACGACTGACGGATTTGAGCTGTCCCAGGAGGACCTGAAGCTGAGGCGTGAAGGCGACATCCTCGGTGCCTCCCAGTCCGGCGGCAGGTCCACGCTGAAGCTCCTGCGGGTGCTCGAGCATGAGGAGATTATTGCCCGTGCCCGCCAGGATGCCCAGGACATCGTGGGGTGCGACCCCTCGCTGACCGCCCATCCTGCGCTGGCGGAAGCCATCGACCACTACCTGAACCCCGAAAAGGAGGCGTTCCTTGAACGCGGTTAGCAGCACGGAAGCGGTGGAACCTGTGAGGGCGGAACCTGTGACAGCGGAAGCGGGGCCGGCAGCATGAGCCGGATTGTGGCGGGGGCCGCCGGAGGAACCCCCCTGGTTAGCGTTCCAGGCTCACTTACCCGCCCCACCACGGACCGGGTCAAGGAAGCTCTGTTCTCCCGGCTCGATGCCTTCGACGTCCTGGCAGGCTCACGTGTGCTTGATCTTTACGCCGGCTCCGGTTCGCTGGGCGTCGAGAGCGCCAGCAGGGGAGCCGGCACGGTTGACCTCGTTGAATTCGCCGAGAAAGCCAGTGCGGTGTGCCAGCGGAATGCGGACCTCATCAACACCGTGCTGGGCCGCAAGGCACTGACGGTGCACCGATCCCGGGTGGAGTCATTCCTGGAGCGCACTGAGGAGGACACGCAGTGGGACGTCGCCTTTCTCGACCCGCCGTACACGCTGGACGAACAGGCGCTGGGAGCTGTCCTTGAGAAGCTCGGCCGGCACCTGGCCGTGGGCGCGGTTGTCGTCGTCGAGAGGTCGTCGAGGTCTCCGGAGCCGTCCTGGCCCCCGACCATGGAGCGGTTTACGGAGAAGAAATACGGTGAGACCCGGCTGTGGTTCGCCGAGCCGCCCAGCGAAACGGACGCAGACGTCGATCTTGAGGCGGAGGACTGAGCCGTCAGCCGGAGAGATGGTCCAGCTCAACACCGGTGAGCACCTTGGCAGGATGCGGTCCGCGGGCAGCCAGGGCGGCTGTCCAGGGCGCAGGCCAGGGTTTTTGCGTGCCCGCCAGGATGATGTTTCCGGGGTACCGGCCTGAGAACATCCCGGCCTCGGCGAAGGCGGCCACATCGGCCATGACCTGCCGCAGCGCCGCGGCCTGGCTGCGGACCAAAGTCAGGCCCGGTTCGTCACCGACATTGACAATCAGCACGCCCCGCCCGGACAGGCGCGCCGCTGCTTCCCGGTAGAACTCCGCACAGGCAATGTGGGCCGGCGCGTCAGGACCGGAGAAAATGTCCAGGATCACGACGTCGAAGCGCAGTTCGGCCGGCAGTTGGGCGAGCGACTCCCGGGCGTCACCGATGACCGTGTGCAGCTCGATTCCTTCCGGCAGCGGGAGGTGTTCGAGCACAAAGTCCAGCAGCTCCCGTTCCAGCTCCACGGCGAACTGCACCGAGCCCGGCCGGGTCGCCTGGATGTACCGTGCCAGCGTCAGCGCTCCGGCTCCGAGATGCAGCGCAGCGATGGGTTCCCCGTACGGGGCGGCGAGATCCACCACGTGTCCGATCCTGCGCAGGTACTCATAGAAGATCTCTTCGGGCTCGGCCAGATCGACGTGCGACTGTTCGGCCCCGCCGATGCTGAGGACGAAGCCGCCGTCAGTGTACGTGTCGGGTTCGATTACCGCATGCTGGCCGGTGGTGCGCAGGTACCGCGACGCCCGCTTCCGAGCTTCCTCCACCATCAGAGCCTGTCGCTGAGGGTTGCCAGTCTGGCGGCTGCTTCTTCCAGGACTGCGGTTTGCTTGCAGAAGGCAAACCGCAGCAGGCTCTTGGTCCGTTCCGCTCCCTCGGCATGGCAGAACACCGGAACGGGAATGGCGGCCACCCCGACGAGCGAGGGCAGGCGGCGGGCGAGCTCCACGGAGTCACTGATGCCCAGGGGCGAGGTGTCCACGTTGACGAAATACGTGCCCTGAGGTGTGAACACGTCCAGTCCTGCGGCCCGGAGTCCGTCGCTCAGGATGTCACGCTTCTTTCCCAGGGTGAGCGCGATGTCCTCATAGAACGAGTCCGGCAACCCCAGCCCGGTTGCGATCGCGCTCTGGAAGGGCGTGCCGGAGCTGTACGTGAGGAACTGCTTGACGGTGCGGACTGCGGAGACCAGGTCCTCCGGTCCGCTGAGCCAGCCCACCTTCCATCCCGTAAAGGAAAAGGTCTTCCCCGCCGACGAGATGGTGACGGTACGCTCGGCGGCGCCGGGAAGGGAGGCCACCGGGATGTGGCGCACACCGAAGGTGAGGTGTTCGTAGACCTCGTCAGTGATGATGAGGGCATCGTGACGCCGGGCAAGATCAACCACTCGCTGGAGGACCTCGGCCGGAAAGACGGCGCCTGTGGGGTTGTGCGGGTTGTTGACGAGCACCACCCTCGTACGCGGGCTGAAGGCTTGTTCCAGCGCCGCCATGTCCGGCATGAAATCGGGTGCGAGGAGGGGAGCCGTCACATGCGTGGCACCGGACAGGCCGATGATTGCGCCGTAGGAGTCATAGAACGGCTCGAAGGTCAGGACTTCGTCGCCTGGACCCACGAATGCCATAACGGACGCCGCGATCGCCTCGGTGGCGCCCGTCGTCACAATGACCTCGGTGTCAGGGTCCGGCGCCAGGCCGTAGAAACGCTGCTGGTGTGCGGAGATGGCGTGACGCAGCTCGGGGATGCCCTTGCCCGGCGCGTACTGGTTTGAGCCCCGCGCGATGGCTTCCTGGGCGGCTGCCTTGATCTCCGCCGGACCGTCCTCGTCGGGGAAGCCCTGCCCGAGGTTGATGGCGCCGGTGCGGACGGCCAGTGTGGTCATCTCCTCAAAGATCGTCACACCCAGGGTGCCGTCGGAACCCAGGAGATTGGCGCCCGTCGCCGCGCGCTGCCAGGGCGCCGGTAGTGTCTCTGTCATTGCCGTCCTGCCTGTCCGTTTCCGCCGGATTTCCCGCGCGGCCGCTGCATCCAGTCATGGTATCCCGGCTCGAGGATGCGGTAGGTTCGGACCATGAGACGTGCCGTATGCCCAGGGTCCTTCGACCCCATCCACAACGGACACCTTGAGGTGATCGCCCGCGCTGCGAGCCTCTTTGACGAAGTGATCGTGGCGGTGTCCACCAACTACGCCAAGAAATACCGTTTCCCTCTGGAGGAGCGGATCGAGATGGCCAAGGAAACTCTCGCATCGCTGCGCGGCATCGTCGTTGAGCCGGTGGGCGAGGGCCTCCTCGCTGAGTACTGCCGGCAAAGGGGTGTCTCTGCCATCGTCAAAGGACTGCGCTCGTCGTCTGATTTTGACTATGAACTGCCCATGGCCACCATGAACCGCCAACTCAGCGGCGTTGAGACCGTGTTCCTGCCGGCGGAGGCCCACTATGTGCACCTGTCCTCGACGCTGATCAAGGAAGTGTTCACACTGGGCGGCAATGTGTCAGACTTTGTTCCGCGGTCAGTCCTGAAGCGGCTGCTTGCGGGCGCGCCTGCCACGGGCCAGCCCCCAAGAGGGTAGGCTTGAGCGGTAGTTTCCCCGGTTAGGGTGCTTGGTTTGAGTCGTGAAGGACTTCGGGCTAAGATGATACGTCGGTCATATGTTCAACAGGAGTTCTCATTAAGCGAGATGCTAGTTCGCCCTTGATGCTTGATGTCAAGGACCTCGGACGCAGTCCGGGGAGCATGCGTACACTGACGGAACATGTACCCGCGCCAAGTGACCTTGGCGTGGCGCTCATTGGCGTTCAGGAAGGCTCGGATATCGAGCTCGACCTGAGGCTTGAGGCCGTACACGAAGGAATTCTGGTATCAGGAACCGCAATCGCCGAAGTAACCGGTGAATGCGGCCGATGCCTGGATCCCCTTGCGTATGACCTCGAAGTCAATGTGCAAGAACTTTTCTTCTACGAAGGCGCCTTGCCTTCCGACGAGGAAGACGACGAAGAGCAACGTCGAGTCGAGCACGATCTGATCGATCTTGAGCCGGTGTTGCGGGACGCGGTTGTAACCATGCTGCCGTTCCAGCCGGTGTGCCGGGAAGACTGCCAGGGTCTGTGCTCCGAATGCGGGGTGCGCCTGGACGACGAGCCGGGGCACCACCACGAGGTCGTAGATCCTCGCTGGGCTGCCCTGGCTGATCTGGCCAAGCCTGACCGGCAAAATTGATGTGTAAGTGTTTTTCTAGAGAGAAATGAGTTAGCCGTGGCTGTTCCCAAGCGGAAAATGTCTCGCTCGAATACCCGCGCCCGCCGCTCCCAGTGGAAGGCGACTGCCCCCCACCTGGTGAAGACTGTTGAGAACGGCCAGGTTACTTACAGCCTGCCGCACCAGGCAAAGGTCGTTACCGACTCGGCTGGCACTGCGCTGTTCCTTGAGTACAAGGGCCGCAAGGTCGCGGACGTCTAATCGGCCCACAGGCTGAAAAGGATGTCTTCAACTGAAGAGCTTCTGAAGCGTCTCGGTGTCTATATTGACGCCGAGACGCTTCGTCTTGCTCTCACACACCGTTCCTACGCCTACGAAAACGGCGGGATTCCCACCAACGAGCGACTTGAGTTCCTGGGCGATTCCATCCTGGGGTTCTCCGTGACGGACGCCCTCTACCGCGACAACCCGACGCTTCCCGAAGGCGACCTTGCCAAGCGGCGGTCGGCAGTGGTTAGCACACGGGCCCTGGCGGGCATCGGTCGCAGCCTCGGCATTGGTGAGTTCATCTACCTCGGGCAGGGCGAGAAGCTCACCGAAGGAAAGAACAAGGCCTCCATCCTGGCTGACACGATGGAAGCGCTCATCGGAGCAACCTACGTCTCGAATGACATCGAGACTGCCCGGCAGCTGGTCATGCGCCTGATTGGTCCGCTCCTGAAGGACGCCGCCGCCCTCGGCGCCGGCACCGACTGGAAAACAAGCATCCAGGAATTGGCAGCCAGCCGTCAGCTCGGCAGCATCTACTATGCCGTGGAAGGCTCCGGACCCGATCACGCGCGGACGTTCATCGCGGAGCTGCAGATCGGCGGCAGGGCCTACGGCAAGGGCACCGGACACTCGAAGAAGGAAGCGGAGCAGGAAGCTGCAGCCGACGCCTGGCGTTCCCTCTCCGGCGGCGGCGCGGCAACGTCGGACACGTCCACGGAATCCGCTGCCAGCACCTAAGGTGACGCGTGCCTGAACTTCCTGAAGTGGAGGTGGTCCGCCGGGGCCTGGTCAGCTGGGTCCTCGGCAGGACCATCACCGGCGTCGACGTCATCGACCCCAGATCCCTGCGGCGTCATGCCCTGGGGCCCGAGGATTTCGCAGGAAACCTCCAGGGCGCCACAGTCCTGGACGTGGTCCGCCGCGGCAAGTTCCTGTGGATGCCCCTGCACGGTGAGGGCACCGCTCCTCCCTCTGCAGAGCCTCCCAAAGTGGCGCTGATGGCGCACCTCGGGATGAGCGGGCAGCTTCTGATGCAGGACGCCTCCGTCCCCGATGAGAAACATCTTAAGGTCCGTATCCGGCTAAGTCACTGCAGCGGGATGCCCGGTGAGCTGCGGTTCGTCGACCAAAGGATTTTCGGCGGCCTCTTCGTGACGTCGCTCGTACCCACGAGCGACGCCGGACCCGGCGGGCTGGCTGAAAATCCGATGCCGCTGATTGCAGAGGAGGCCTCGCACATTGCCCGCGACCCCCTGGACCCCCACTTTTCTTTCGCGGACTTCTACCGCAGACTGCGGAACCGCAAGACCGGACTTAAGCGCGCGCTGCTGGACCAAGGCCTGGTTTCCGGCATCGGCAACATCTATGCGGACGAAGCCCTATGGCGGGCCAGGCTCCATTACGCCCGTGCCACGGACACCCTGCGGCGGGCGGAAGCTGAACGGGTGCTTACTGCAGCCAGGGAAGTCATGAGTGACGCCCTCGACGCCGGCGGGACCAGCTTCGACTCGCTGTACGTGAACGTCAATGGTGCCTCGGGGTACTTCGAACGCTCCCTGAACGCCTACGGACGCGCGGGGGAGCAATGCCGCCGCTGCGCCGAGTCCGGCCGCCACTCCATCATGAAGCGCGAGATCTTCATGAACCGTTCTTCCTACACATGCCCTGTGTGCCAGCCGCGGCCCCGCAACGGCCGGTGGTGACCTTCGCCTCCCCATTCCCACCCATGGGAAGGCGCGGAAATCCGCGGGTTTCCTGCCCGATGGCAGTAAATTTAGGGCAGGGAAAGCAGCCGCTGCAGCCACTCAGGAGACCAGAAACACCTTGCACCTCAAAAGTCTGACCGTCCGGGGCTTCAAGTCCTTTGCCTCGGCGACGACTTTCGACTTTGAGCCCGGCGTCACCGCCGTCGTGGGACCCAACGGTTCCGGAAAGTCCAATGTAGTCGATGCACTGTCCTGGGTCATGGGTGAGCAGGGCGCCAAGACCCTGCGCGGCGGGAAAATGGAGGACGTCATTTTCGCCGGCACCTCCGGCCGGCCGCCGCTCGGACGCGCCCACGTTTCGCTGACCATCGACAACACCGACGGCGCCCTCCCGATCGAGTACAGCGAGGTGACCATCTCCCGGACCCTGTTCCGCACCGGCGGCTCCGAGTATGCAATCAACGGTGCTGCCTGCCGCCTGCTGGACATCCAGGAGCTTCTCTCCGATTCGGGCCTGGGGCGGGAGATGCACGTCATCGTGGGCCAGGGGCAGCTGGACAAGGTCCTGCATGCCACCCCCGAAGACCGGCGCGGCTTCATCGAGGAAGCTGCCGGAATCCTCAAACACCGCCGCCGCAAGGAAAAGACCGTCCGCAAACTTGAGGCAATGCAGGCGAACCTGCAACGGCTGAGCGACCTCACAGCAGAAATCCGCCGGCAGCTGACGCCGCTGGGTAAGCAGGCGGAAGTGGCGCGCCGGGCACAGACGGTTCAGTTCGAGGTGCGGGATGCCCGGGCGCGGCTGCTCGCCGACGACCTCGTCCGGCTCCGGACAGACCTGGCCCGGGACATCGCGGACGAAACGGCCGTGAAAGCCCGGCGCGCCGCCGTCGAACGCGAGCTTGAGGCGGGTCGGCAGCGCCAGGCCGAACTGGAACAGCTGGCCGCGGAGGCCACCCCGAAGCTCAATTCTGCCCGGGACACGTGGTACCAGCTGACCGCCGGCCGCGAGCGGCTCCGCTCCCTCAGCTCGCTGGCCCGCGACCGTTGCCGGCTGCTCGGCTCGGCAGATGCCGCGCCAGAGCCGGGCCGCGACCCCGACCAGCTTGAGAAGCAGGCAGTCCGCGTCCGCACCGAACAGGCAGACCTCGAGCAGCAGATCGCGGCCCGGCGCGGCGCCCTGGAAGCTGCCACCGCAGCCAAAAGCGAAGCGGAATACGCTGCGGCCGCAGAGGAGAAGCGGCTCACTGCCGCTCTGCGCGCTGCTGCCGACCGGCGGGAAGGCCTTGCCAGGCTGGCCGGCCAGGTCGCGGCGGCGAGGTCGAGGGTTGAAGCAGCGCAGGCAGAGATCGGCAGGCTGCGCGAATCCCAGGTTGCCGGCGAAGAGCGGCGGAAGCAGGCCCAGTCAGAGTTCACGGCGTTGGAATCTCAGGTTGCCGGTGTCGAAGAGGGCGAAGAGTCCCTCGACGCAGAGTACGAGGAAGCCAGCGCGGAGCTGGATGACGTTACTGCCGAAATCGAAACCCTCCGCGTGGCCCAGCGGGAAGCCCTGCGGGAACGCGATACGCTCAAGGCCCGCCACGATGCGCTCCTCCTGGGCCTGCAGCTGAAGGACGGGTCCGGGCACGCACTCGGCGCCGGACTGCCGGGAATAGCAGGCACCCTGGCATCGGCGCTGACGGTTGAACCCGGCTGCGAAACCGCCATCGCCGCTGCCCTCGGCACTGCCTCGGACGCGGTGGTGGTCCGGGACAGCGGCACAGCCGCCGCCGTCGTACAGCTCCTCAAGGACGACGACGCCGGCCGCGCCACGCTGCTGCTGGAAACCCCGCCCGAAGCTGAGGGCTCCGACGGACACCCGGCGGAGCCTCTGCCCGAAGGTGCCCGCTGGGCTCTGCCCGAAGGTGCCCGCTGGGCTCTGCCCGAAGGTGCCCGCTGGGCTCTGCCCGAAGGTGCCCGCTGGGCTCTGCCCGAAGGTGCCCGCTGGGCTCTGCCCGAAGGTGCCCGCTGGGCAACCCGCCTCGTCTCCGCGAAGGGGGCCGCAGGGCAGGCTGTACAACGCCTGGTGGCGGGGATCGCCGTCGTCGACGATCTGGACGCCGCGGCCGCCCTCATCAGCGAGCAGCCGGCGCTGACCGCCGTCACACTGGCGGGCGATGTCTTTACGTCCGTGACCGTCAGCGGGGGCTCGGCCAAGGCGCCGTCGTTGCTCGAGGTGCAGGCCGCCGTCGACGATGCCGCCGCCCGGCTGGCATCGGTGACGGCCGACCTGGAGAAGGGCCGTTTCGCGATGGCGGGTGCAGAGTCGCGGCGGGCAGAGGCGCAGGACCGGACGGACGCTGCCCTCGAAGGGCTCCATGACTCCGACGCGCGGATGGCCGCGGTCGCTGAACGGCTGGGCCATCTCAATTCCGTACTCCGCAGCGCAGTAGGGGAGAGCGAGCGGCTCGCCGCTTCGCTGGCGCGGGCGGAAGCCAACATGGCCAGCGAACAGGAAGCGCTGACCGCGGTCGCGGCGCGGCTCGCCGCTGCCCAGGAAGCCCCGGCGGAGGAGGAACCGTCCACCGCGGAAAGGGACGCCCTTACGGCCGCGGCGGCACAGGCCCGCTCGGCCGAAATGGAGGCCCGGCTTGCGCTGCGCAGCGCCGAGGAGCAGCTCTCGGCTACGTCCAACAGGGCAGCGTCGTTGGAACGGGCAGCAGCCTCGGAACGCCGGGCGAGGGAGGCTGCTGCCGAACGTGCCCGGCGCCGCAGGATCCAGGCCCGCAGGGCCGCGGCAGTCGCGGAAGCCGCGGACCATATCATCAGGTTCAGCGATGCCTCCGTCGAACTGGCTGGCCGTGAGCGCGACGTTGCCGAACAGAACCGCGAACAGCGGGAGCGTGAACTGGTGGACATCCGCACCGTCAACGACGCCCTGGCCCGGGAGCTCGCGGAGCTGACAGACTCGGTGCACCGCGACGAACTGGCACGCACCCAGCAGAAGCTTCGAATCGAAGCGCTGGAAGTCAGATCCGTGGAGGAACTCGGCCTGACCGCCGACCAGCTGGTGGCGGACTACGGACCGGACCAGCCGGTTCCGCAGCCCGCCACGGCATCCGCCGACAAATGGGCTGAGCTCCGGGCACCCGTTGACGAGGACGGCAGCCCGATTCTGGAGGGGAAGCCCTTTGTCCGCGAAGAGCAGGAAAAGCGGCTCCGTAAAGCCGAGCGTGACCTCTCCTCGCTGGGCAAGGTCAATCCGCTGGCGCTCGAGGAGTTTGCCGCGCTGGAGGAGAGGCACCAGTTCCTGAGCACGCAGCTCGAAGACCTCAGGTCCAGCCGCAGGGACCTGCTGGACATCATCCAGGAAGTTGATGACCGGGTTCAGCGGGTCTTCGCGGAGGCCTTCGCGGACACCGCAGCGCAGTTCGTCCACGTCTTTTCACGGCTGTTTCCAGGCGGTGAGGGCCGGCTCGTCCTCACCGACCCCGACGACATGCTGACCACCGGCATCGAGGTCGAGGCACGGCCCGCGGGAAAGAAGATCAAGCGCCTGTCGCTGCTGTCCGGCGGCGAGCGGTCCCTGACGGCGGTAGCGCTGCTCGTGGCGATCTTCAAGGCCAGGCCTTCGCCGTTTTACGTCATGGACGAAGTTGAGGCCGCGCTTGACGACACCAACCTGGGGCGGCTCATCACGATCTTCGAAGAGCTGCGCGAATCCAGCCAGCTCATCGTCATCACGCACCAGAAGCGGACCATGGAGGTCGCAGACGCCCTCTACGGGGTGACGATGCGCGGTGACGGCGTATCCACCGTGATCAGCCAGCGCCTGCGCGCCGAGGTGTAGCACGGGGCTGCAGGGGCTGTTGTGAGAAGCTAGGGGATGTGAACGACATCCTTCCAATTCTTCTGCCCATTCTCGCTGTCCTGGCGGTCATCGGCGGGCTGATTCCGGTGCTGCTCAAGTCACGGAAGTCCGGAAAGCAGTACTCGGGAACCCGTGACGCCAACGATCCCGTGCAGCCGCAGGCCGGCGGTGCCACGCTCCTCGAGGACCGCCCAGGGGCGGCTCCCGGGCGGACGGCCCCTGACCTGGCCGACGTCGAAGGCCTGGAAACAGAAGTTCCCGACGACGTAGCCGGCCTGGAAACAATTCCCGTCGAGACTCCGCTGCCGGCCGCCGGTCGGCTCACCCGCCTCCGTGAGCGGCTCGTCAGGTCGAACAACGTCCTGGGCAAGGGACTCCTTGCGCTGCTGGCCAGCGACAGGATCGACGAGGACGTGTGGGACGAAGTCGAAGAGACCCTGCTCCTGGCCGATCTCGGTACGGAACCCACCATGCAGCTCGTGGACGCCCTCCGCGAACGCGTGAAGGTCCTCGGCACGCGGTCGCCGGAGCACGTTAAAGCCCTCCTCCGCGAGGAACTCATCAAGCTGGTAGACCCTACGATGGACCGGAGCCTCCGCGTCGAACGGCACGCGGACAAGCCGGCCGTGATGATGGTGGTGGGGGTCAACGGCGTCGGCAAGACCACCACCGTGGGCAAGCTGGCCCGCGTCCTCGTCGCCGAGGACAAGGATGTCCTGCTCGGCGCGGCAGACACCTTCCGCGCTGCCGCCGCGGAGCAGCTGGCCACGTGGGGCCAGCGCGTCGGCGTTCCCACGGTAAAGTCCGACGTCGACGGGGCGGACCCTGCATCCGTCGCCTACGAGGCAGTCAAGGCGGGCATCGATCAGGAGGTCGACGTCGTCATGATCGATACAGCCGGACGCCTGCAAAACAAGGTCGGCCTGATGGACGAGCTGGGCAAGGTCAAGCGCGTCATCGAGAAGCTCGCCGAGGTTGACGAAGTCCTCCTCGTGCTCGACGCCACAACCGGGCAGAACGGCCTTAACCAGGCGCGCGTGTTCTCCGAGGTCGTCAACATCACGGGCATCGTCCTGACCAAGCTGGACGGAACGGCCAAGGGCGGCATCGTGGTTGCCATCCAGAAGGCCCTCGGCGTTCCCGTCAAGCTCATCGGGCTTGGCGAGGGAGCGGACGACCTCGCGCCGTTCGAGGCCGAAGGTTTCGTGGACGCACTCCTGAACTGACACCCATCCCAACTGACTCGCAATAGTGGTCGTTTTGAGTAACGACTACAGCTGCGGGTCAGTTGGGCTTGCCTGCGTCCGCGGGTTGCCGCAGCACGGTCTCCCGCGCGAGCAGCCAGGCGGCCGCCGCGAGCAGCAGCACTGCCCCCGTTGCCGCAAACGCCCAGCCATATCCGAAAGCGTCCGCCACCACACCTGTGAGGACCGGACCCAGGATCGCTCCAATATCGGCGGTCATCTGGTACACCGCCAGCACCCGCCCTCCGGACCGTTCACGTCCGATCACATCCGCCACGGCGGCCTGCTGCGCCGGGCCAAGCAAACCGGCGCCGACTCCCGCCAGCAGCGATGCGGCAAGAAAAAGGAGCAGTCCCTGGGTGAGCCCAATGCCGCCGGTAGCAGCCCCCGTCAGCACGAGCCCGGCGACCATCATGGGCTTGCGGCCCAGACTGTCGGCCAGCCTTCCGGAGAAGGTCAGCGCCAGCGCATTGCCGGCGGCAAAGACAGCCAGTGCCCAGCCAGCCGCCTCCGGTCCGGCGCCGAGCGCGGCGACGGCGAACAAGGGCACGGTGGCCATTCTCACCCCGAACGTGGCCCAGCCGTTGGCAAAGCTCGAGAGCAGCGAGGCCCGGTACGCAGAGTCACCCATAGCTTCTCCGAGCTTCATGGCCGGCGCCGCCGCTCCGTCGCGGCCGCCCGAGCCCGGGTTATGGCTCAGTTGCGTCTGCACCACCAGTGCCGCCAGGACAAGAGCGCCGGCATAGGCGAGGAACGGAACCCGCAGCCCAAACCCTGCCAGCAGACCGCCCACAATCGGCCCGCAGACGTTGCCAATCAGGAACGCAGAGGCGTAGGCACCTGAGACCCTGCCGCGGCTCTCGGGAGGGGCCAGCCTAATGACCAGCGCCATCGACGCAACTGTGAACATGACCGAGCCGGCACCGCCGAGGCCGCGGAAGACCAGGAGCTGCCAGTAATTCTGTGCGAAGGCACAGGCCGCGGTGGACGCAGCCACGATCAGCAGCCCCGTTACGTAGACAGGCCGCTCCCCGAGTTTTCCTATCAAAGCACCTCCCGCCGGCGCGAAAAGCAGCCGCATGAACGCGAAGATGCTGACGATCACGGCGGCGGCGGTGGCACCGACGTCGAACGTGGTGGCGAACTGGGGGAGCACCGGTGCCACGAGGCCAAATCCGAGGGCTATCAGGAACGCCGCAACCAGCATCACCTTGATGTCACGGGGGAGCGGGGAGCCGCCGTTCCGCCTGCCGGATGGGAAGCGGAGCCTTCCGGCGGCGGGACGCGGGTGTGGAGTCATGGAGCAGTGATCCTTGCAAAGCGGGTGGAAACGGAGGGATGGGAACGGTGAAACATAACCGTAACAAGCCAGATATGCACCATTTACTTCCGGGAGGTTCTTGTAACAGACCGGCAATCTAAATCCTCCGCCGGCGAAACACGCCGGGGCAAAACTTTATGTAGGACGCAAAAGGCGTTGGCCAGGCGGATCTATCCGCAGCATTGATCATAGGGAGGACGTGCACCATGGAACTTACCGCAGGTCACGTATGGCTCATGGTGGCGGCGGCACTCGTGCTGCTCATGACACCAGGGCTGGCATTTTTCTACGGCGGCATGACGCGCGCCAAGGCAGCACTGAACATGATGATGATGAGCTTCATCTCCATCGGCATTGTCAGCGTTGTGTGGGTACTTTGGGGTTACTCCATGTCGGGCGGCGATGGCTTCCTGCAGATGGTCGGGAATCCTTTCGCCAACTTCGGTCTTGAGGGAATCACGGAACCGGACGGTCTCATCCTTGTCGGCTATGGCGCAACCTTCGCCATCATTACCGTGGCCCTGATCAGCGGTGCCATCGCAGACCGCGCCAAGTTCGGCGCCTGGTCCGTGTTCGTGCCCGTGTGGGTAACTCTTGTGTACTGCCCGCTTGCCTACATGGTCTGGGGCGGCGGACTCTTCGGCGAGGAAGGCGCAATCGGCCAAGCGCTCGGCCCGGCCATCGACTTCGCCGGCGGCACCGTGGTCCACATCAACGCCGGTGTCGCGGCTCTGATCCTCGTCCTGATCATCGGCAACCGCAAGGGCTTCGGCAAGGATCCGAACCACCGCCCGCACAACATCCCCTTCGTGATGCTCGGGGCTGCCATCCTCTGGTTCGGCTGGTTCGGCTTCAATGGCGGCCTCGCCGCTACCGCAGAACAGGGCGGCCTCATCTGGGTCAACACCCTTGCCGCACCTGCCGCCGCCATGATCGGCTGGCTCATCACGGAGCGCATCCGCGACGGACACCCCACCTCCCTCGGTGCAGCATCCGGCGTGGTAGCCGGCCTGGTTGCCATCACCCCCGCCTGCGCCAACGTCAGCCCGGTCGGCGCCCTGGGTCTCGGCCTCGTCGCAGGCATGGCTTCAGCCCTGGCTGTCGGTCTTAAGTTCCGGTGGGGCTTCGATGACTCGCTTGACGTCGTGGGCGTCCACCTGGTCTCGGGCATCATCGGCACCGTGGCTCTCGGCTTCATCGCCGTCCCCACGGACGGCGTGGGCGGCGGCCTGTTCTACGGCGGAGGAGCGGCGCAGCTCTGGGCGCAGCTCGCAGCGGCCGGCATCGCCATCGCCTACTCGGCCGTCCTGACGGTGATCATCGCACTGGCGATCCACAAGACCATGGGCTTCCGGGTCTCCCAGGAACAGGAAGTTGTGGGCGTGGACCTCAGCCTGCACGCTGAGACCGCTTACGAGTTCGGTGTCGGCGGCCACGGCGGAAGCTTCCAGCCGCTGCATGAACTGATCACCGGGAATGCTCCGACAAGCGGCACGGACACTCCGCCTGCGGCGGATGCCTCTGCACAAGGCGCCGAAGAGAAGAAAGAAACAGCATCAGGCAAGGAAAGCGTGGGGGCATGAAACTGATTACGGCAATCGTCCGGCCGGAGAAGCTGGAAACTATCCGGGAAGGGCTGGAGGCCTACGGGGTCCAGGGGCTCACGGTCAGCGCAGCCAGCGGCTACGGCCGCCAGCGGGGGTACACCGAGGTCTATCGGGGCGCGGAGTACAACGTGGACCTGCTGCCCAAGATCCGGGTGGAAGTCCTGGCCACGGACGAACAGGCCGACGACATCCTGGATGTCATCATCGCCAGCTCCAACACCGGACGCGCAGGCGACGGCAAGGTCTGGACAGTGGATGTCTTTGAAGCAGTCAGGGTGCGGACAGGCGAACGTGGCGTAGCAGCCATCTGATAAGTGCCACCCGCAGCCGCGGGGAATGCCAGGGGGCCGGTCACCGCAAGGTGACCGGCTCTTTGCCTGCCAGGAACTTAGCCCTTCCGCGCGGAACCTAACCGTGCCTCCGGGCCCGCGGAGCCGGCGTCGTACTCCTCAAGCGGAACTGTGCCGTCCGCCCAGGCCTTGAGCACCGGCTCAACGATCCGCCAGCACTCCTCGGCGGTGTCACCGCGCACGGACAGCAGGGGGTCGCCGGTGAGGACGCCCTCCAAAACTTCCCCGTAGGGCAGCAGGTCCGAGGCGTTCAGCTCGGCAACCAGCGAGGCCCGGTCCAGCGTGAAGACGTCGCCGGGACCGTTGACGTCCACGTCCAGCTCCAGGGTGTCCGGCCCGAAGCCGATCCGCAGCTGGTTGGGGACGTCGGTGCCCAGGAATCCCTTGGGCAGGTGCGGCACCGGCCGGAAGGTCACCACCGCTTCCTTCCGTTTTTTTCCTAAGGCCTTGCCCGACCGCAGAATGAACGGCACGCCCTTCCACCGCCAGTTGTCGATTTCCACCCGGACTTCGGCGAAGGTTTCGGTGTTGAGCGAAGCGTCCACGCCCTCTTCATCCGCGTAGTCAGGGACGGACCTGCCGCCGAGGCTCCCGGCCGTGTAGCGCGCACGGCCCGTGGTTACCCCGTAAGGAGGCTTGATGCTGCTGGCCCGCAGCACCATGCCCACCGCGTCCCGCAGGTCGCGCTCCCCGATTGTGGCCGGCGGATCCATGGCCATCAGAGCCATGATCTGCAGGAGATGGCTCTGGATCATGTCGCGCAGCGCGCCGGCACTGTCGTAATAGCGGGCGCGGCCCTCCAACGCCAGGTCCTCATCGAAAATGATCTCAACTTTGTCAATGTGCTCCCGGTTCCAGACCGGCTCCAGGAAATTGTTGGCAAAGCGCAGTCCGAGAATGTTCAGCACGGTGGCCTTGCCGAGAAAATGGTCCACCCTGTGGATGCGGTCTTCCGGGACGAGGCCCAGCAGGGTCCGGTTGAGTTCGCGGGCAGAGTCTTGGCCGGACCCGAACGGCTTCTCCATGACAAGGCGGGTACCGGCCGCAACCTGGCCGGGCTGCAGGATTTCGCAGGCCTTCTGGCTCACGTGCGGAGGCAGGGCAAAATAAACAGCCACCGGACCTTCGAGTTCTGACAGCAGGGACGCCAAAGGGCCGTCCGCTGTGACGTCCAGCTGGTGGTAGGCGGTGGACTGTTCAAGCGCCTCGATGGCCTGCTTCCCCACAGCGCCGGCGTTCTGCGCCGCATCGGCGAAGGCGGTATGGACGCGCTCCCGCCACTGTTCCTGGAGCCACGGATCAGAGCCCGCACCCACAAGCCGGAGCCCTTCCGTCCGTCCCGCGGCTGCCAGGCGGGCCAGCCCCGGGAGCAGGAGCCGGCCCGTCAGATCACCGGAAGCGCCGAGGATGAGCAGGGTTTTCACAGTTGTTTGCCTCGTCACTGTGCCAGCATGCCATCTTGGGGGCCCGTCTTGGTACCCTAGATAGTCGAGTCCCGTCGTCGACGCAGCTGGCAACAGCGGCCGAGGCGCTGGTGTGCCGCAGGGCCGCCATCCGTACATCCACTGAAAGAAGTGCACGGCGCGTGTTCAATTCACTCTCTGACCGGTTGACAGCAACCTTCAAGAACCTCCGCGGCAAGGGCCGCCTCACGGAGGCTGATGTTGACGCCACAGTCCGCGAGATCCGCCGGGCGCTGCTGGACGCCGACGTAGCTGTGCCCGTGGTCCGCGAGTTCACCGGACAGGTCCGGGAGCGCGCCCTTGGAGTCGAGGTGTCCGCGGCGCTGAACCCGAGCCAGCAGATCGTGAAGATCGTCAACGAGGAGCTCGTTGAGATCCTTGGCGGTGAGACGCGCCGGATCCGCCTGGCCAAGACCGGCCCCACCATCATCATGCTCGCCGGCCTTCAGGGCGCCGGTAAGACGACGCTCGCGGGCAAGCTCGCCAAGTGGCTTAAGGGGCAGGGCCACAGCCCCATTCTCGTGGCCTGCGACCTCCAGCGCCCCAACGCCGTGACCCAGCTGCAGGTCGTTGGCAAGCGCGCCGGCGTCCCCGTCTTCGCCCCGCACCCTGGAGCGACCTCCGAGCTGGAACACCCGGCCGGTGACCCGGTCGCCGTCGCCCGGGCTGGTGTCGAGGAGGCCCGCCAGAAGCTGCACGACGTTGTCATCGTGGACACCGCCGGCCGTCTCGGCGTCGACGCCGAAATGATGGAGCAGGCCCGCCAGATCCGGCGGGCCATCGTCCCCAACGAAGTCCTCTTCGTGATTGACGCCATGATCGGCCAGGACGCAGTGAACACGGCGATGGCCTTCGATGAAGGCGTCAACTTCACCGGCGTTGTGCTGTCAAAGCTCGACGGCGATGCGCGCGGCGGCGCCGCGCTGTCCGTCGCGTCCGTCACCGGCAAGCCTGTGATGTTCGCGTCCACGGGCGAAGGCGTGGACGACTTCGAAATGTTCCACCCGGACCGCATGGCGTCCCGCATCCTCGACATGGGCGATATCCTCACCCTGATCGAGCAGGCGGAGAAGTCCTGGGACAAGGACGAAGCTGCCCGGATGGCGAAGAAGTTCGCCGACCAGGAAGACTTCACCCTGGACGATTTCCTCGCCCAGATGCAGCAAATCCGCAACATGGGCTCCATGAAGAAGATGCTCATGATGATGCCCGGGGCGCAGAACATCCGCCAGCAGCTGGAGCAGTTCGACGAGCGCGAGATTGACCGGGTCGAAGCTATCGTCAGGTCCATGACGCCGCACGAGCGGCTCGCGCCCAAGATCATCAACGGTTCACGGCGTGCCCGTATCGCCAAGGGCTCGGGCGTTCACGTCTCCGAGGTTAACGGCCTGCTGGAGCGCTTCGCCCAGGCGCAGAAGATGATGAAGAAAATGGCCCAAGGCGGCGGCATGCCGGGAATGCCCGGAATGCCCGGCATGGGTGGTGGTGGCGGCGGTGCCCGCAAGGGTGCCAAGAACGCGCCCAAGAAGAAGGCCCGGTCAGGCAACCCCGCCAAGGCTGCACAGGAACTGCGCGATGCCGAGGCCCGGCGCGCCAATGCTGCCAAGGCACTGCCGACTGGCGCCTCCTTCGGGCAGCAGGGCGGCGACTTCGATCCGTCGCAGCTGAATCTCCCCAAGGGCTTCGACAAGTTCCTGGGCAAGTAGGCATGTCGCGGTCATGTCGGCCTGCGCCGATGTCCGACCGCTGCCATAAGGTTGGGTCATGTTTAAGCAGCGGGTAGTGTTCGTCCACGGTGCCGGAAGCTTCGGCTCCGCCGCCTGGCCGCGCCAGCACGGCATGGCCCTGCAGTACGACGCCCTGTTCCTGCGGCGGCACGGCTTCGATGCCGAGGCCGAGCCGCTGGAAACCGATTTTGCCGAAGACGCCCGCATTGTGCTGCGCTCCCTGGGCGACGACGGGCGGGGCGCTGCCGGCGGCCACATCGTTGCCCACTCCCAGGGTGCGATAGCAGCGATGATGGCTGCGGTGGAACGGCCCGACCTTGTGTTCTCGCTGACGCTGGTGGAGCCGGCATGCCTGTCGCTGACCGCTGAACTGCCGGCCACTGCCGCACACCGGGCGCTCATGGAGCCACTGTTCGATATCCGCCACCAGCTCGGCGATGACGACTATGAGCGGGAATTCGTGCGGAGGGCCTTCGCCGCCGAGGCGCCCGGACCCAGCACGCCGGAGGCGAAGCGGGCTGCCAGGAGGCTGCGGCTGCAGGCACCTCCCTGGCAGGCGCCGCTGGAGATTGTTCCCGGCGTACCTACCCTCGTCCTCACGGGCGGGTGGGAGCCGCTGTACGAGGAGATCGCCGGGTACCTTCAGGAAACCGGAGCACTGCACCGCATCGCCCCGGGCGGCCACCGGCCCCAGGACTCTGCCGAAGGCGACCGTCTGATCAGGTCATTCATTGCCGAGGTCAGCCGCGGACAGCAGCTGCAGGCCTCCTGACCCGTTGCGCCTGGGCCCGCTGCGCCTCCTGACCCGCTGCGCTCGGGGCCTCGTGCTCAAATTCGGGCCTTCGTCCGGCCGGCCCCCAACGCCTGCCGCACGAAGGCCCGAAACCATCGCTACCGGCGGGCTGACTCGGGGAGCGTCAGCTCGGGCAGGTAGACTTTTCCGCCGGCAGCCAGGAACTCCTGGCTCTTCTCGCGCATCCCTTCGGCCATCTCCGCCAGTGCGGCCTGCGCCTCCGCGGACCCGTACTCGTTGCGGATGTCCTGGCTGATGCGCATGGAGCAGAACTTGGGCCCGCACATGGAACAGAAGTGGGCGGTCTTGGCTGGTTCGGCCGGCAGCGTTTCATCATGGAAGGCCTCGGCCGTGACGGGGTCAAGGGACAGGGCGAACTGGTCACGCCAGCGGAACTCGAAGCGGGCCTTGGACAGTGCGTCATCGCGCTCATTCGCTCCCGGGTGGCCCTTGGCGAGGTCTGCGGCGTGGGCAGCGATCTTGTAGGTGATCACGCCGGTCTTCACGTCGTCCTTGTTCGGCAGGCCGAGGTGTTCCTTCGGCGTCACATAGCAAAGCATCGCCGTGCCGTACCGGGCGATCTCCGTCGCGCCGATGGCAGAGGTGATGTGGTCGTAGCCCGGTGCCACATCCGTCACGAGCGGGCCGAGGGTGTAGAAGGGGGCGCCCTTGCACAGCTCCTGCTGGCGCTCCACGTTCTCCCGCACCAGATGGAAAGGGATGTGTCCCGGACCCTCAACCATGACCTGGACGTCGTATTCCCACGCACGCTGCGTCAGCTCAGCAAGGGTGTCGAGCTCGGCGAACTGGGCGGCGTCGTTGGCGTCGGCGGTGGCGCCGGGCCGCAGGCCGTCCCCCAGCGAAAAGGCGACGTCGTACTTCGCGAAAATTTCACACAGCTCGTCGAAGTGCGTGTAGAGGAAGTTCTCCTGATGGTGTGCCAGGCACCATCCGGCCATGATGGACCCGCCGCGGGAGACGATGCCGGTCACGCGGTTTGCCGTCAGAGGCACGTAGCGCAGCAGGACGCCGGCGTGGATGGTCATGTAGTCCACTCCCTGCTCGCACTGTTCGATCACGGTGTCCCGGAAAATGTCCCAGGTCAGCGCGTTGGCCTCGCCGTTGACCTTTTCCAGCGCCTGGTAGATCGGAACGGTGCCAATCGGAACAGGGGAGTTCCGGATCAGCCATTCGCGCGTGGTGTGGATGTCATCGCCCGTGGAGAGGTCCATGACCGTGTCCGCGCCCCACTGGGTCGCCCACTGCAGCTTGTCAACCTCCTCGGCAATGGAGCTCGTTACTGCCGAGTTGCCGATGTTGGCGTTGATTTTCACCAGGAACGCCTTGCCGATGATCATGGGCTCGGACTCGGGGTGGTTGATGTTGTTGGGGATGATTGCGCGGCCCGCCGCCAGCTCGCTGCGCACCAGTTCGACGTCGCAGTTTTCACGCAGCGCCACGAACCGCATTTCAGGGGTGATGACGCCCTGCCGTGCGTAGTGCATCTGGGTCACCGTCTTGCCGCCGACGGCGCGGCGGGGCACCGGCTGCGCTCCCTTCCACTCGGCGGAGGCGGCGCCGCGGCGTACGGCGGACCGGCCGTCGTCGAGCAGGTTCCGTTGCCGCCCGCTGTAGGGCTCGGTGTCGCCGCGGGCTTCAATCCATGCCGCTCGGAACGGTGGGAGGCCCACCACGGGATCGCTGCCTGGGCCAGCGGTACGGTAGACCCGCAGCGGTTCGTTCCGCTCCCCGTTGGGCGACGGATCCAGGGCAATTTCAGTTACGGGAACGCGCAGGCCATCCCCTTCGATGTAGGCCAGGGAGTGCGACTTCAGCGACTGTGTCACGGGGCCTTCATCGTTGGCAGCGTCCTTCCGGGGCGCATCATTTTTGGCAGCACGGTTTTTGGCAGCGTGATTTTGGATAGGGCTCAGCTGTGATTTCTGGGTGCTCATTTAAGGCTCACTTCCTTCGCCGGCATTACCCGGACAGGTTCAACGGTCGCAGGCTGCGTCAGCCCGATCTCAGCCCCTGCAGGGGCACCCGTGTGGTCGTAAACGAAGCTACCACAGGGCAGCCGGATTAGGCTGGAGCCATGTCGCACATCATCGAATTCACCGGGACGGTGCTCACGGGCCCGGACCGGGAACGGACGGGGCTGTGGGCTGTGGACGGCACACTGACCTTCCACCGTCCGCACCGCAGCCCGGACCTGGTTCTGGACGGGTGGGTGCTGCCCGGCTTCGTGGACGCGCACTGCCACATCGGCCTGGGCCCTGCAGGGGCGGTGGATGACGACGTCGCCTATGCGCAGGCCCTGACCGACCGGGACGCCGGCACGCTGCTGGTGCGGGACGCCGGAGTGGTAAGCGACACCCGCTGGCTGCAGCAAACTCCGGAAGCGCCGCGGATTATCCGTGCCGGACGGCACATCGCGCGGGTACGCCGGTACCTGAGGGACTTCGCAGTGGAGGTTGAACCGGAGGGCCTTGTTGAGGCGGTGCGAAAGCAGGCGCGTTCCGGAGACGGCTGGGTCAAGCTTGTGGGGGACTGGATTGACCGCGGGATCGGCGACCTTGCACCCTCCTTTCCGGCCCGGGCTGTCCGGGACGCTGTCCGCGCTGCGCATGATGAGGGCGCAAGGGTTACGGCGCACTGCTTCGGCGAAGACACCCTTGACGACATGCTGAATGCCGGAATCGACTGCATCGAACATGCCACCGGACTGCTGCCGCGGCACATTCCCCGCTTTGTGGAGCAGGGAGTGCCGATAGTGCCGACCCTGGTCAACATCGCTACCTTTCCGGATATCGCCTCCCGGGCGGAGTCCAAGTTTCCGCGCTACGCCGCCCACATGCGGGCACTGTGGGAACGCCGCAACGAACGCGTCCGGGAGGCGTACGAGTCCGGCGTGCAGATTTACGCAGGCACCGACGCCGGCAGTGTGATCCGGCACGGCAGGATCGCGGACGAAATCCTTGCCCTCCACCGTGCCGGCCTTCCTGCGTCTGCAGCACTGGATGCGGCGTGCTGGGCAGCGCGCCGTTGGCTGCGCGCCGACGGTGTTGCCGAAGGTGCAAGCGCGGATGTGGTGGTGTGCTCGGAGGATCCGCGGTCCGTGCCTGAGACCGTCAGGGAGCTGAGGGCCGTGGTGCTGCGAGGAAGAGTGGTTCGTTAGGAATAAATTGAAGCTTCAAGTAATTTAGAGGTATAGGGACCATCGAAATCCGGTGGCCAGTGAGTCCGGGAGCATTCACATGACACCAGCAGCCAGCAGCCACGACCTTCTTCCTGCCGACCTCACCATGGGCACCGTCATGCTCAAGGTCGGGGATATGAAGCTCATGACCGATTACTACCAGCGGGCACTAGGCCTTGATGTGGTGGCCGAGCAGGACGGCGGCCTCTACCTCGGCCGGCTCAGCACGCCCCTGGTGCATCTCTCCCCGGCGCCGGGGCTGAACATCCCGGGCAGGGGCGAAGCCGGCCTCTTCCACACCGCCCTTCTCTTTGACCACCAGGCCGCACTGGCAGCCACCATCGCCACCGCGGCGCAGTACGATCCGCAGCTCTTCGCCGGCAGCGCTGACCACCTTGTCAGTGAAGCGTTCTACTTCACCGACCCGGAGGGTAACGGCATTGAGCTCTACTGGGATCGCCCCCGTGAAGCCTGGTCCTGGGACGGAAAGAACGTGGTCATGGATAGCCTGGCGCTGCCCCCACAGAAGTACCTGCAGGAGCACCTGACCGAGAGTGCGCTGGAGGGCCAGCACGGCACGGAGGCGGGAGTAGGCCACGTGCACCTGCAGGTAGGTGACGTGCAGACGGCCCACGACTTCTACGTCGGGACCCTCGGATTCGAAAAGACGGCAGGCTGGCACGGCCAGGCGCTGTTCGTCTCAGCCGGAGGCTACCACCACCACATGGCCATGAACGTCTGGAACAGCCGGGGCGCAGGTCCGCGCCGTAACACTCTCGGGCTGGGTGAGGTGCTCATTGAGGTTCCGGCCGGGGACGACGTCGGCGCGCTCGCTGACCGGCTGAAGCTCGCCGGCGTCGCTGCTCACCACACCGGAGCGGAGCTGCGGTTCGAGGACCCCTGGCGCAACCGCATCCGCGTCGCCGTCCGCTGAGCTCTGGGTTAGGCTGAAGTCGATCATCCCGGGCCGCGGCACTGCTGTCCGGGGTAGCCGCCGCCGACGGAACGAGGCCGAATTTCCCATGGGTTTCACCGAAATCTTTGTTGCCACTCACAATGAAGCCCTTAAGCGGGCCGCCGCGCTAGAGTCCGGCGGCCCAGCGCCGTCCGGCGGTGTCCGCATTCCGGAAATCAGCGACTTCGAGTTCGAACAGCTCGGCGACCTGGCTGGAGCGGCCGTGCACGCAGCCGGTGCCGACTACGAGCTGGCCATGGTGGATGTTGCCAGCGACTCGCTGCTCGGCGTGCCGGCGGCCATGGTGCGGGCTCTTTCGGAACTGCTCAGCTATGAATCCGAGGGCGAGGGCAATGTGCTGGATGAGGTCGCTGAGCGGTGGGCGGCCGAGGAGGACATGCCCTTCGCAGCCGACGAGGCGCGGAAGTACGTGCAGCAGGTGGCCGAACTGGCCGCCAGTGTGGATGAAAGCAGCCGCACCGGCCTTTACGTCTGGTCTTCCTGAGGGGCCGCGCTTCTTGCCCCGCCATGGTCCTCCGGGCAGCGCCGTGTCCGCGTCAAGTCGAAATCGTGCCGCTGATCTGGCACAATAAACAGGTACTCGATCTGCGTGGCCCCTCTCTCCGCGTCTGGATCTTGTCCTTTCGAACCCCCAAGTATGGCCCGCCCCACGGGTGCAGAAACGTGGGTTCAGCCCGTTTCAGAAACAGGAGTGACCACAAAAGTGGCCGTAAAGATTCGCCTTAAGCGCTTCGGTAAGATGCGCGCACCGTACTACCGTATCGTCGTCGCCGACTCCCGCACCAAGCGCGATGGCCGTGCGATCGAAGAGATCGGCAAGTACCACCCCACCGAAGAGCCCTCATACATCGAGGTCAACTCTGAGCGTGCCCAGTACTGGCTGTCCGTCGGCGCCCAGCCGTCCGAGCAGGTTGCTGCGATCCTCAAGATCACCGGCGACTGGCAGAAGTTCAAGGGCCTCCCGGGTCAGGAAGGCACCTTGAAGACCAAGGCCGACAAGGAAGCTTTCGCTGCCCCGGAAAAGGGTTCCGTGATCATTCCGGAAGCCATCACCAAGAAGGCCAAGGCAGAAGCTCCCGCCGAGGCTGAAGCAGAGACCACCGAGGCTGAGTAAGTTGCTGGCAGAAGCGCTCGAACACCTGGTCCGCGGAATCGTTGACTCCCCGGAAGATGTCAAGGTCAGCCAGAAGAGCAACCGCCGCGGGGATACCCTCGAGGTGCGCGTTCATCAGGAAGACCTTGGACGGGTAATCGGACGCCAGGGCAGGACCGCCCGTGCACTGCGCACGGTCGTGGCGGCGCTGGCAGGCGGCGAACAGGTCAGGGTTGACGTCGTCGACACCGACCGCCGCCGGTAACGCGCCTGCAACACTTGTCTTATGCCCGGCCCCTCCACCCGCAGCGGTGGAGGGGCCGTACTGCTTTCCCGGCACACTGTCTTAGCGGACGGCCTCCGAGACATGGCAGAGCGGGACGTCCGCAAAGGCAGCCAACTTTTACAACCGCACTCCGAACAGAGGAACACATGCAGCTCCAGGTGGCACGAATCGGCAAGCCCCACGGAATCCGTGGCGAGGTGACCGTCCAGGTACTCACCGACGCCCCAGAGGACCGGTTCGTCCCCGGGACCGAATTCGTGGTGGAGCCGGCGTCGGCCGGGCCGCTGACGGTGCAGAGCGCCCGCTGGAACAAGGACATCCTCCTCCTCTGCTTCGAAGAGGTTGTGACCCGGAACGAGGCGGAGACCCTCCGGGGCGCGAAACTGTTCATCGAGACGGAGGAACTCGACGAGGACGATGACGAAGGCTGGTACGAGCATGAGCTCGTGGGTCTGGATGTGCGCGTCGGGCCGGCGGTTGTCGGGAAGATCTCCGCGCTGAACACGATGCCCGTCCAGGATCTGCTGGTGGTGGAGACTCCGGACGGCAAGGAGATTCTGATTCCGTTCGTGGAACAGATCGTTCCCGAGGTGAACGTCGAGGACGGCTATGTCCTGGTGGTTCCGCCGGCCGGGCTGTTTGAACTCAACGAGGAGGGCGGCGGTTCCGAGAGCGACGGCGTTGAAGATGACGGTGACCAAGGTGACCATGTCGAGGGTCACCGTGCCAACGGGGAAGCCGGCGGGCCTCAGCCGGGAGTCAATGCCTAGATGAGAATCGATGTCGTCAGTATCTTTCCCGAGTACCTGGCACCGCTGGACCTGTCCCTGATCGGCAAGGCGCGACAGGACGGACTGCTGGAGCTCAACGTCCACGATCTCCGGACTTTCACCACTGACCGCCACCGCACCGTGGATGACACTCCTTACGGCGGCGGCGCAGGCATGGTCATGAAGGCGGAGCCGTGGGCACAGGCGCTGGCGTCGGTGGCGCAGGCGCGTCCAGCCGGTGCGGGGAAGCCGGTGCTGATCGTGCCGTCGCCGGCGGGGGAGCGGTTCAATCAGGCTCTGGCCTACGAACTGGCCGAGGAGGACCAGTTGGTCTTCGCCTGTGGCCGCTACGAAGGGATCGACGAGCGGGTCATCGAATGGGCGGCGGAGCACTTCACGGTGCGTCCCGTCAGCCTGGGTGACTACGTGCTCAACGGCGGCGAGGTGGCCGTGCTGGCAATGGTCGAGGCCATCGGCCGGCTGCTGCCCGGCGTGGTGGGCAATCCGGAGTCCCTCGTGGAGGAATCCCACTCGGACGGTCTGCTCGAGTACCCGGTCTACACGAAACCTTCAGTATGGCGGGACCGGGAGGTTCCGGCCGTCCTGCTCAGCGGAAACCATGGAAAGATCGCCCAGTGGCGCCGCCACGAACAGTACCGGCGGACGGCGGAGCGCCGCCCTGACCTGCTGGAGAAGTTCGACGCCGGACGCCTGTCCCGCGCGGACCGCACCGCTCTCGGGGACCTGGGTTACGACGTCGTCGACGGCCGCCTGAAACGGCAGCCGGACGCTGAAGGCGGGCCGGACCATGAAGGCGGGCCGCTCCATGAAGGCGGGCCGGTCCATGAAGGCGGGCCGGGCCATGAAGGCGGGCCGGGCCATGAAGGCGGGCCGGGCCATGAAGGCGGGCCGGACCATGAAGGCGGGCCGGGCGCCTGAGCCTCAGCAGTTCAGCATCAGCGATAGGGCGCGAAGCGTCCCATAATTAACCGATTTGGGGCATATGGGGCATAATTAAGCCTTGTGTCTGCTGGGTCCGCACCTGCCACAGGGGGAGCGTAACCAACAGCGGGACACCCCGGTGCCGCCAAAGGGTGGCGGGACCGGACCTCAACACTTCGGCGGCGATTCCCGGCATTCCGGGCTTGGCCGCCGTGACCCAAAGTGAATGACCTGTGGCGTTCGCCAGGAGTGGATCAATGCATATTCTCGATTCCGTAGATGCAGCCTCGCTGCGTACCGACGTTCCCGAGTTCCGCGCGGGTGACACCCTCAAGGTGCACGTGAACATCATCGAAGGCAAGAACTCCCGTGTCCAGGTCTTCCAGGGCTTCGTCCTGGGCCGCCAGGGCGACGGCATCCGCGAGACCTTCACGGTCCGCAAGGTTTCCTTCGGTGTTGGCGTGGAGCGTACCTTCCCGGTGCACTCCCCGATCATCGAGAAGATCGAGCTCGTCACCAAGGGTGATGTGCGCCGCGCCAAGCTTTACTACATGCGTGCACTGCGCGGTAAGGCTGCGAAGATCAAGGAAAAGCGCGACTTCAGCACCGCCAAGTAAGTCCCTGC
Source organism: Arthrobacter sp. D1-17 (assembly GCF_054130535.1). NCBI lineage: Bacteria > Bacillati > Actinomycetota > Actinomycetes > Micrococcales > Micrococcaceae > Arthrobacter > Arthrobacter sp. D1-17. The sequence goes on from NZ_CP096382.1 coordinate 1,712,921, forward strand.
CGGACTTGCACGGCGGGTCCGCGACCCGTATCCGGCCAGCGCCGGAGCCATCCGCAACAGCGCCACAGGATACGGATCATGGACACCACACAACGCCAGCCAGGGAAACCGGGCTGGCGTTGTGTGTTTCTTGCGTTCGGTCTGGCCGTGCTGCTCAGCGGCGTCGTCCGTTCACTGTGGCTGGACGTCTACTACATCCCCTCGGCGTCCATGGAGCCGCTCTTCAGGGCCGGGGACCGCATTCTGGTCTCGCGCACAGACTTCCAGACCGAACCAATCCGCCGCGGTGACGTGGTGGTATTCGACGGCCGCGGATCATTTGCCCCCTTGAGCTCCGGCGCGGGTCCGATGCGCGAGGCGCTGGTCTCTGCCGGGAACTGGCTGGGACTGACGGGCAGCGACACCACGTACGTCAAACGCGTCATCGGCCTGCCGGGAGACAAGGTCGTGTGCTGTGATGCCCGGCAGCGGCTCACCGTCAACGGCAAGCCGATCGTGGAACCCTACATCCACGGCGGGGACGCGCCCAGTAACCACAAGTTCAGTGTCTCCGTGCCAGCCGGCCGGCTTTGGCTGCTGGGGGACCACCGCTCCTTATCCGCAGACTCCCGCAGCCTTCTCGGCGCACCCGGCGGCGGCATGGTGCGCATCGACCGGGTCATCGGCAGACCGGTACAGATCATCTGGCCGCTTGATAGATTTGGCTCACTGGTCCGGCCGTCCAAGGCGGCCACTTCAACGACTAAGGACGGACAGTAAATGCCCGAGACAGACCCTGGGACTTCCGAGCCGCAGCAGGCTGCTGCCAGGCCTGGAAGGCGCGCTTTGGGCGAGCCCGTTTCGGCACCGGCCGTCCCCGATGGCCCCGCGCCCGCGCAGCCCGCTGGCCCGGCGCAGCCTCCCAGACCGGCACAACCGCTTCCTGAAGCGGCCGACCGGGCTCATACGGCCGACCGTGCTGACGCGGCTGTTCCTGCAGGCGGGGAAAAGCCCTTTACCGTCGGGCCCATCGATGCTGGTACATCCACTGAACCTGCCCCGCGCGGCAACAACGGTGGGCCCGCCACCGGGGACCTGACCGTTCCTCCGCAGGACAAACGTCCCCGTGCGGGCGCAAGGCTTGCCGGGGTCGATCGGAACAAGCAGGCTCCTGCCCGCAACCCCTTCATGGTGTGGCTGAAGGAGATCGCCACGGTGGTGATCATCGCCGTCGTCCTCTCTTTCCTCATCAAAACGTTCCTGTTCCGTGCCTTCTACATTCCGTCAGAGTCCATGGTGAGCACGCTGGACGTCAACGACCGCATCTTCGTCAATCTGCTGGTTCCGGAACCGTTCGCCCTCGAACGCGGCGACGTGGTGGTGTTCAAGGACACCAAGGGCTGGCTGCCGCCCACACCCCAGAAAGCCGAGGGTCCCTTCACCTGGGTTGAGGACGGTCTGACGTTTGTTGGCCTGCTCCCTGACAACTCGGAGCAGCACCTCGTCAAGCGCGTTATCGGCCTGCCCGGTGACCATGTCCTGTGCTGTGACGCCGACGGGAAAGTGACCGTCAACGGGGCCTCGCTGGACGAAAAGTACGTTAACCCTGCCGAAGTGCCGATGGTGCGCAACTTCGACGTGGTTGTCCCGGAGGGCAAGGTCTGGGTCATGGGCGACAACCGCAACCACTCGGCGGATTCCCGGGCCCACACCGATTCCAACGGCGGCTTCGTGGACATTGCCGACATCGAAGGCCGCGCGGCAGTCATCGCGTGGCCGATGAACCGCTGGTCGGGTCTCGACAACTATCCGGACGTGTTCGAGAACGTTCCTCCGGCAGGTGAGTGATGTCCGCTGCCCCAACGCTCGACTACGAGAAGCGTTTCCTGCCCCGTGGAGCACAGTTCCTCGCCGGCGTCGATGAAGTAGGCCGCGGTGCCCTGGCCGGGCCGGTGAGTGTGGGCATCGCCGTGGTGGACCTGCGCCGCATGGAACTGCTGGCGGACGTCCGGGACAGCAAGCTGCTGAAGGCGGCCGAGCGTGAACGCCTGGTTCCGCTGGTGCGGGCCTGGAGCGTCGCGTCAGCTGTAGGGCACGCCACCGCCCGGGAAATCGATCAACTGGGCATCATGGGGGCCCTCAGGACGGCAGGCAACCGGGCGTGGTTCCAGATCCTTGCTGCAGGTATCAGGCCCGACGTCGTGCTGCTGGACGGGAGCCACAACTGGCTATCCCCGGACACGCAGCCCTCGCTGTTTGACGAGGTCGTGGTGGACCCCGGCTGCGACGCTCCAGTCCAGACACTGGTCAAGGCGGACATGCAGTGCCTGAGCGTCGCCGCGGCCAGCGTCCTGGCCAAGGTGGAACGGGACCGCACCATGCAGGAGCTGCACGTCGAGTACCCCGCCTTCGGCTGGGACGTCAACAAGGGCTACGGGACGGCCGCGCACCGGGAGGCTATCCGGACTGCCGGCCCGAGCCCGCACCACCGCGTCAGCTGGAACCTGCTGTCCGAATAATCTTCCTTGGCAACGGAACCCTCTCCGGCCGCACACCTGTGCGTACTGACCGGTGGCGACCGGTGCGTCAGCTCGTGGTGCGCGGGGGAGCGCTCCATGGTGCAAGATGGAACCATGAGCGCCGAGGATCTTGAAAACTACGAAACCGACATGGAGCTCCAGCTCTACCGCGAATACCGCGATGTCGTCGGGCTGTTCAGCTACGTGGTCGAGACCGAACGCCGCTTCTACCTCGCCAACCACGTGGACCTGCAGGCACGCAGCGCCGACGGCGAGGTCTACTTCGACCTGACCCTGCAGGATGCCTGGGTCTGGGACGTCTACCGCTCCGCCCGCTTCGTCAGGAGCGTCCGCGTCATCACCTTCAAGGACGTCAACGTTGAGGAGCTTCCGCGCAACGAGGAGCTTGCACTGCCCAAGGACGTCGACCTGGGCAACTGATCCGGCCTGGTTGCGCCCCTGATACCTGAGTTTTCTGATACCCGGGTGGGCCCTGAACTGTTCGCTCAGAGTCCCGTGCCGTTCCACGGCCCACTGTCGTTCAGTGCACCGGCCATTGCAAGGCCCACTACCCCTCCACACCCCTGCCTTCGGCTGGTTTCCCACATAGACCAACAGCTCCATATCCCGCGCTGACGCTGTACCCGCACGCTGGTTGCGGAGGTAGATATGAAAGCCAAAGACGTGCTGGGCCGGCGTGGGGAAGAGCTCGCGGCGGCGTACTTGGAATCACTGGGCATGCTGATCGTGGAGCGCAACTGGCGCTGCCCTGAGGGTGAAATCGACATCGTGGCCCTCGACGCCGATGCGCTGGTCATTGCCGAGGTGAAAACGCGCCGGTCCCTTGCCTACGGCCACCCCTTCGAAGCGGTGGGCCGCGAGAAGCTCGCACGGCTCCACCGGCTCGGAGCCGCCTGGTGCGGCCAGCACGGGCTCCGGATTCCGCTGCGCCGGGTGGATGTGGTTGCGGTGCTGGACGACGGCGTGTGCGAGCCCATCCTGGAGCATCTCAAGGGGGTGGGTTAGATGACCCTGGGACGAACGTACTCTGTGGCACTGGTGGGGCTGAACGGCTACATTGTGGAGGTTGAAGCCGATATCGGCCAGACGCTGCCGGCATTCATCATTCTCGGGCTTCCCGATGCTTCTTTGAATGAGGCGAAGGAACGGATCAGGTCTGCGGCGCAGAACTCCGGCATCCCGCTGAGCCGGCGGAAGATCACGGCCAACCTCATTCCGGCGTCCTTGCCCAAGAGCGGCTCGGGCTTCGACCTTGCCATCACCATGGCGGCATTGTGCGCCGCCGGTGACATCCGGACCCCGGGGCGTACTGTCTTCATCGCCGAACTGGGCCTGGATGGCAGGCTGCGGCCCGTCCGCGGTGTCCTCCCTGCCGTCATGGCCGCGGTTCAGGCGGGCTATTCAGATGTTGTGGTGGCCAAGGCCAATGCCGCCGAGGCCGCGCTCGTGCCGGGTGCCCATGTCAAGGGGTACCGAACGCTTGCGCGGCTTGCCCTGGATTTCGGAGCCGATCCCCAGGAGCTGTCCCTGGACTCTGAACCGGATGAAGAACCATCGGGTGAGGAAACCTCGTCCGCGCCCGGCAGCATTCCCGACATGCGTGACGTCTCAGGCCAGGCCGAGGCGCGGCGTGCCCTTGAGGTGGCCGCGGCCGGGGCTCACCATCTTCTCCTCACCGGGCCGCCGGGAGCAGGCAAGACCATGCTCGCCGAGCGGCTCCCCGGGCTCCTTCCCGACCTGGGCGACACGGAGGCAATGGAGGTCACTGCCATCCATTCCCTGTGCGCACTTTCCTCCTCGGCACTTCGGCTGGTGCGGCGACCACCGTTCGAGAATCCCCATCACACCGCGACGCCCGCTGCCATCATTGGTGGCGGTTCCGGCCTGCCCCGGCCCGGCGCTGCATCCCGGGCGCACCGCGGCATTCTTTTCCTTGACGAGGCTCCGGAGTACGAGCGCAGGGTTCTCGATGCGCTCCGCCAGCCGCTGGAAAGCGGTGAGCTCGTTATTCACCGTTCTGCCGGCACAGCGGCCTATCCTGCCCGCTTCCAGTTGGTGCTGGCGGCCAACCCGTGTCCTTGCGGCAAGGCATCAGGAAAAGGCATCGGCTGTACCTGCACGCCCACGATGCGCCGGCGGTATCTGGGGCGCCTGTCGGGACCGCTCCTCGACCGGGTGGACATCCAGCTGGAGGTGGAGCGTGTCTCACTTGCCAGCTTCGGCCAGTCCGGCGACGAGGAGGACAGTGCCGCAGTCGCCGGCCGGGTCCGGGCAGCGAGAGGGCGGCAACTGCGGCGGCTTGGCCCCTTGGGGATGGAGACCAACTCCCAGGTCCCCGGGAGCGTCCTGCGCGGGGAGCTGAGGCTGGCGTCCGGGGCCACCCGCATTCTGGACCGCGCCCTCGAAAGGGGGGCGCTGACAGCACGTGGGTACGACCGCGTGCTGCGCCTGGCATGGACCCTCGCGGACCTGGCCTGCCGGGACCACCCGGACATTAACGACATCGGACATGCCCTGAGCCTCCGGCAGGCGGCTTCGGCCGCCGTCTGAAAGGAACCGACCTTGGACAACGAGAGAACCGCACGCGCCGCCCTTTCCAGACTGATGGAGCCTCAGGATTCGGCCGGCCTTGCGCTGGTGCAGGCAGTGGGAGCACAGGATGCACTCCGGATCGCCACGGGAGAGATCACCGTCAGCCCTGCCTTGGAACAGGAACTGACGCGTGTTCTTGCAGAACATGGTGCCGCGACGTCCTGGGCCGGACTGACAGCGGCGCTGAAACGGTGGGCACCGAGGATACCTGACCTGGCACCAGAACGGGACCTGGTGACCATGCAACGTCTTGGCGGTCGGGTGATCATTCCGGGAGACGATCTATGGCCGCAGCAGCTCGGCGACCTCGCAATCCATGAACCAATCTGCCTGTGGTGGCGCGGCGTTGAGCAGGAGCTTCCGCCGGCGCCGAAATCCATCGCGCTGGTCGGCTCGCGGGACAGTACGAGTTACGGCGCAGCCGTGACGGGAGATCTTGCCTACTCCCTGGCGCAACGGGGCTTCACAGTTGTCTCGGGAGGGGCCTACGGCATAGACGCCCACGCGCATCGGGGTGCGCTGGCAGGCGTGGCTGAAGCCCTGCCGACCATCGCCGTGATGGCCGGGGGAGTGGACCGTTTCTACCCTTCAGGGAACGAGGGTCTGCTGCGGGCTGTGGTGAACCAAGGAGCCGTTCTGGCCGAGGTGCCGCCAGGGTCGGCGCCCACGCGTTACCGCTTCCTGCAACGGAACAGACTCATTGCCGCACTGGCTTCGGTGACGGTTGTGGTGGAGGCCCGGTGGCGGTCCGGAGCGCTGAACACCGCCCACCATGCCGAGACGCTGGGCAGGGCAGTTGGCGCCGTTCCGGGATCGGTGCATAGCGCCAACTCCGCCGGCTGCCACCGCCTCCTCCGCGAGGGCGGTGCCGTCTGCGTAACGGATGCCGCGGAGATCGCAGAGCTGGCAGCACCAAGCGGTGGTTCCCTGCCGGACCCACGCGACGGCGGAAGTGCCGTCCACGACGGCTTGACACTGGAGGACCTGATTCTGCTGGACGCCCTGCCGCTCCGATCCACCAGCTCAGTGGAGAAACTCTGCACCGTCGCCGGGCTGGGGGCAGAATCGGTGAGGGCCGGGCTCGGCAGGCTGGGCCTGCTCGGGCTGGCAGAATCCCATGGCGCCGGATGGAAGCGGTCCAAGAATGCGGGCTGAACCTCAAGCCAGGGGAGCAGCCACGGGGACGGCTGGCGGCTCGCCGGGCACAATCCTTGACCGTCCGCCGAATACTGGGAAAGTGAGAGCGTGGAAAACAAGGAGCTGCCGCGGGCCCTGGCCGAGGCCCTCACCAGCTTTGGGCGGTACCTGGAAGGCGAGCGGGCGCGTTCCGTGCATACAGTCCGGGCATACCTTTCGGACGTGAACAGTCTGCTTGAACACGCGGCCCAAGAGGGTGCCGGCGCACTGGGCCAGATCGAGCTGGGCACGCTTAGGCGCTGGCTGGGCAGCCAAAGCGAGGCAGGCGCCTCCCGTTCCACCTTGGCCCGACGCTCCGCCACTGCCCGAAGCTTCATGGCCTGGGCGCTGCGGGAGGAACTCATCGAGAAGGATCCTGCCCTACGACTGAAGGCACCGAAGAAGGAAGGCGCCCTGCCGGGGGTGCTTCAGCAACAGCAGCTTGTCCGGCTGCTCACCGACTTGAACCATGCGGCGCAGGACGGAGCTCCCATGGCGCTGCGGGACCGGGCCATGGTGGAGCTGCTGTACGCCACTGGGATTCGTGTCGGCGAACTGGCTGGACTGGACATCGATGACCTCGACCCGGACCGCCGGACGCTGCGGGTCCTCGGCAAGGGCAACAAGGAGCGCACGGTTCCCTACGGGCTGCCAGCCGCGCTCGCTGTCGACGATTGGCTGCGCCGGGGCCGTGGCAAGCTCGTCACCTCCGGCAGCGGCCCCGCACTGTTTCTGGGTATGAGGGGAAGCCGTGTGGACCAGCGCCAGGTCAGGAGTGTGGTCAAGGGCCTCTTCGAAGCGCTAGGCGACACCGCCGCCACCGGCCCGCACGCCCTGCGCCACTCGGCCGCCACGCATTTGCTGGACGGCGGTGCTGACCTGCGCGCCGTGCAGGAAATACTCGGGCACAACAGCCTGGCGACTACGCAGATTTATACACACGTCTCCGTGGATCGGCTGCGACGGAGTTACCAGCAAGCCCATCCTCGGGCTTAGGCGGCGCGCCGTGACGGCGCGCCGAATCCCACTGGCGTAATTAGACGGGGTACGGCACAATAAGAGCCAGGTCCGGCAACTTTCAAGTTGTGCTTTAAGCCTTTGGCCATCTTGCAAGCCCGGTAACAGTTTCATAGATTGGCAGGAATATCCGGCACTATGCGGCGCCCGGAGCACCAGAGATCCATTCATGCAGGTCGTTGGGGAAGACGTACCTACAGCTATGGAGGATGGAATGTCTGTTGCAATGACCCGCGGTGTGCTGTTTATTCACTCGGCGCCTACTGCGCTGTGCCCCCACGTCGAGTGGGCCATCGGATCTGTCGTGGACAAGCGGACAGATCTTGAGTGGACCCCTCAGCCGGCCGCGCCCGGAATGTTCCGTTCGGAACTGTCCTGGATTGGTCCTCAGGGGACAGGTGCGCAGCTGGCGTCTGCCCTCCGGGGCTGGGCGCATCTGCGCTTTGAGGTGACCGAGGAACCCAGCCAGGGTGTGGACGGCGGCCGCTGGTCGCACACGCCCGAACTGGGAATTTTTCATGCGGTGACGGATGTCCACGGAAACATCATGGTGTCCGAGGACCGGATCCGGTACGCCTACGAGTCCGGTGCGGGCGACCCCTCCGCCGTCTACCATGAGCTCTCGCTTGCCCTTGGGGAGGCGTGGGACGAGGAACTCGAGCCCTTCCGCCATGCAGCAGAGGGTGCTCCGGTCCGCTGGCTGCACCAGGTCGGCTAACACTCAAGTTCGCCAAGACGCCGGCCAGCCAGGGCACACCGAGCCGGCTAAGGACCACGCAAAGCCTGCTAAGGCACCAGACGGCCCGCGGCGCCCATTTCCGTAGCAACGCAAGAAGCCCCCGCCATCCGGCGGGGGCTTCTTGGCGCGCAGCCAATGGCTGTTTCAGTCAGTGATCACACGCTTCGTACAGCGATAACGGCGTTGTGGCCGCCAAAGCCGAACGAGTTGCTCAGTGCCACGATGTCGCCGGCGGGCAGGATGCGCTCGGAGGTGACGACGTCGAGCGGGATCTCCGGATCCTGGTTTTCCAGGTTGATGGTAAGGGGTGCCTTGCGCTCGTGGACGGCCAGCACGGTGAGCACGGCTTCAACCGCACCCGATGCGCCGAGCAGGTGGCCCATCTGCGACTTGGTCGCGGAGACGGCCACGTTGTCTACCTGGGCGCCGAGGGCGGCCTTCAGTGCTGTGTACTCCGGCTTGTCGCCCACCGGAGTGGACGTGGCATGGGCATTCACGTGGACAACGTCCTCGGCCTGGATCCGGCCGTCGAACATGGCGGCCTTAAGAGCGCGGGTGGCGCCCAGTCCCTGCGGATCGGGAGCGGTGATGTGGTACGAGTCAGACGTCACGGAGGTGCCGGCGAGTTCGCCGTAGATCCGGGCGCCGCGGGCCAGCGCGTGCTCCTCCGCTTCGAGGACGAGGGCACCGGCTCCCTCACCCATGACGAAGCCGTCGCGGTCCATGTCGTAAGGGCGGGACGCGCGCTCGGGCTCATGGTTGCGCCTGGAGAGGGCCTGCATGGACGCGAAGGCAGCCAGCGGCATGGGGTGGATGGCAGCTTCCGCACCGCCGCACATGACGATGTCGGCCTTGCCCGAGCGGATCAGGTCCAGGCCCAGGTGCAGGGCCTCGGTGCCCGAGGCGCACGCGGAGACAGGGGTGTGAGCACCCGCCCGGGCTCCGAGGTCGAGGCTGACCGCAGCGGCCACGCCGTTGGGCATGAGCATGGGGACTGTCATGGGCAGGACGCGGCGGGGGCCCTTTTCTTTCAGCGTGTCCCACGCATCGAGCAGAGTCCAGACACCGCCGATGCCTGTGGCAAAGGCCACCGCAAAGCGGTCATGGTCGACGTCGGTAACGCCGGAGTCTGCCCAGGCTTCACGGGCGGCGATAACGCCGAACTGTGTGGACGGGTCCATGCGCTTGGCTTCAACGCGGCTCAGAACGTCGAGGGCCGGCGTCGAGCACCGTGCCGCGAAGTGAACCGGGAGCTCGTACTTGCCAACCCAGTCGTCCTCCAGCGTCCGTGCGCCGGATACCCCCTTCAGCGCGTTCTTCCACATTGTGGGTACATCGCCGCCGATGGGCGTGGTGGCACCCAGACCGGTAATGACTACTTTGCGTGTCATGGGATCACTCTCTGTCGGTGCACCTGCCTGTCCCGTGCTGTCCGGCCGGAGGCCTGCATCGGTGGCGTGCGAGGGGTCTGCGAAAAGTCTGTGGTGAGAAAAAGTCTCAGGTGATGCATCGGCTGGCCGACCCGGGCAGCGAACTGCGGGCCGGCCAGCCGGTTTTCGGCCGCTGTGCGGCCGGGTCCTGCTTAAGCCTGGGCGTTGGAGATGAAGTCCACAGCGTCGCCGACGGTCTTGAGGTTCTTGACCTCTTCGTCGGGGATGCGCACGCCGAACTTCTCTTCAGCGTTAACCACGATGGTCATCATTGAGATGGAGTCGATGTCGAGGTCCTCGGTGAAGGACTTGTCCAGCTCGACGGCCTCGGGGGCAAGGCCCGTCTCTTCGTTGACGATTTCAGCCAGTCCGGCCAGGATCTCTTCGTTGCTAGCCATTGGTGGCTCCTTTTCTTGTATTGCCGGCAGGGTCTGCCGGAAACGGGGCAAACCGCGGTTGCGGTTTGATGTGGTGATTTCCTACGGAAGGACTACAACCTGGGCGCCGAACACCAGTCCGGCACCGAAACCGATCTGGAGCGCCAGGCCGCCGCTGAGCTGGGGGTGCTCCTGCAGCAGCCGGTGGGTGGCCAGCGGGATCGAGGCAGCCGACGTGTTCCCGGCATCTGCGATATCCCGGGCCACTGTGACGGTTTCGGGCAGCTTAAGTTTCTTGACCATCTCATCAATGATGCGCATATTGGCCTGGTGCGGAATGAAAGCCACAAGGTCCTCGGCCTGAATGCCGGCGGCGTCCAGCGCCTGCTGGGCAACCTTCGCCATTTCCCAGACGGCCCAACGGAACACGGTCTGGCCGTCCTGGCGAAGGGTGGGCCAGATGGCGGCGTCCGTGATGGCGGCTTCTTCAGAAGTGAGCGCGCCTCCCTGCGATGACCCCGCATGGGCCAGCACACCTGAGCGCGCAGCCGAGAAGTCGCGCACATCAACCAGGGAGTGGGTCATGCCAATTGCATCCCATTTGCTGCCATCGGATCCCCAGACGGAGGGTCCAATGCCCGGTGTTTCGGACGGACCGATGATGACCGCGCCGGCACCGTCACCCAGGAGGAAGGAAATGGTGCGTTCGGTGTTGTCGATGACGTCGGAAAGCTTCTCGGCACCGACCACCAGTACGTACTGGGCAGCGCCGGAGCGGACCAGCGCATCGCCTTGGGCGATGCCGTAGCAGTATCCGGCGCACGCTGCAGAGATGTCGAAGGCCGGGGCCGGCGTTGCGCCGAGCCGGTCGGCGAGGCTGGCTGCTGCCGATGGTGTTGCGTAGGGGTGGGTCACCGTCGAGACGATGACGGCTCCGAGCTGCGAGGCCTCGATGCCCGCTTGAGCCAGGGCCTCCCGGGCAGCACCTTCGGCCATGTCGATCACGCTTACTTCGGCAGGGGCCCGGTGTCGGGTGATAATACCGGTGCGCTGCCGGATCCACTCGTCGGAGGAATCGATCCACTGGCAGACATCCTCGTTGGTCACGACGACGTCCGGCCGGTAGGCGCCGAGACCCAGCATGCGGGTGTACTTGTTGACCGGCGCCTGCTTCAGTGTGGGGGTGCTCATGCCTGGCCCTCCAGTTCTGCGAAAAGTGCCAGGGCTGCCGACAGGTCCTCAGGAGTCTTGACGGCGACGGTTTTGACTCCTGGCATGCCACGCTTCGCCAATCCTGCCAGGGTGCCGGCCGGAGCGAGTTCGATGACGCCGGTGACGCCGCGCTGAACGAGGGTTTCCATGCAGAGGTCCCACCGGACAGGGCGGGAAACCTGGGCGATCAGGCTGTTCACGGCTGCTGCACCGTCCGTGACTTCCTTGCCATCGAAGTTGGACAGCAGCGGGACGGCAGGGGCCTGCGGCTGGAGCTCGGGGCGGAGGGCCTCCAGGGCACTTACAGCCGGCTTCATGTGTGACGTGTGGAATGCTCCGGCAACCTTAAGTGGAATGACGCGGGCCTTGGCCGGCGGATTCTCCGCGAGGGCCTTGAGCTGTTCGAAGGTTCCGGCGGCGACGGTCTGGCCGGCACCGTTGACGTTCGCGGGGGTCGCGCCTGCCGCCTCGATGGCTGTGAGTACCTCGGCGGGGTCGCCGCCCACGATGGCACTCATGCCCGTGGGAGTCACAGCAGCGGCAGCGGCCATGCTGTTGGCGCGTTCCCGCACGAAGACCATCGCTTCCTTCTCCGTCAGCACACCGGCCAGGGCCGAGGCTGTGATCTCACCCACGGAGTGGCCTGCAAGGATGACCGGCAGTGTGCTGAGTTCCACGTCAAACAGGGACTTTGCGGCCACCAGGCCAGCTGCGACGATGAGGGGCTGCGCGACGGCAGTGTCCTTGATGGTCTCCTCATCCGAGGTGGTCCCATGCGCAGTGAGGTCAATGCCTGCGATTTCGCTGAGGGAGGCCAGATGGCCCGCTACGGAAGGCAGTTCCAGCCAAGGGGCCAGAAAACCGGGGGTCTGTGAGCCCTGTCCAGGGCAGACGATTGCAAGCACGTATCCAGCTTTCCAAATTACCGCGTGAACCAAGGGTGTTTGCGTACACCAAGCTCACTGGGCCAGTTTGTAGGAAGTCTACAACGGTTCACGTCTGGTTCCGCGCAGGGTGGCGCTCTACGGGGGCCTTTGGAGGGGTCGAGAGCCGTCCCACTACCAGGGCTGCCTGCAGCACGAAGGCCTCCCTCGGCAGCAGCGGATCCCACCCCGTCACGTCACAAACCCGCTTGAGCCGGTAACGGACGGTGTTGGCGTGGACAAAGAGTTCGCGCGCCGTAGCCTCCAGCGAATGGCCAAGTTCCAGGTAGGTGCCGAGGGTCTCCACAAGGCCGTTGGAGGCGGCGAGAAGGGGGCGGTAGATATTTTTAACGAGCGACCTGCGGGCTGCGTCGTCCCCTGAGATCACCCGTTCAGGCAGCAAATCGTCAGCGGCCACCGGGCGCGGAGCCGACGGCCATGCGCGGGCGGCGGTGAGTCCGGCGAAAGCGGACTGGGCTGATCCGCTGGCCTCCAGCAGCGAGCTCGCCTCGGCGCCGTACACCACCGGCCCCGGCGCAAACATCTCACTGAGTTTCATATAGGCCGTCTCGCGGTCATGGACACCGCCGAGGATCAGGATGAGCCGGTCGCCCTGGATTCCCACCAGGGCGTCCTCTGCGTACCGGCCGGCCATACGCCGCAACTCGCTCACATAGCTGGCACTGGGCTCCGACGGCGAATTTCCCACCATCACCGTAAAGCGCTCCTGCGCTTTCCAGCCGAGGGCGGCGATCCGCGACCGCAAGGCGTCGGTATTTTCACCGCGCAGAATGGCGTCCACGATGAGGGCCTCCAGCCGCGTATCCCACGAGCCCCGCGACTCCGCAGCACGCGCGTAAACGTCCGCTGCTGCGAAGGCCACCTCGCGTGAGTACCTGAGGACGGCCTCCCGCAGCGACGGCTGGTCGGCTTCGGGGGCGATCACCGGGACCTGGTCCTCGACCACCTCGACTACGATCCGGATGAGCTGGAGTGCTTTCTGGAGGCTGATCGAGCGGGTTAGCTCAGTCGGGGCTGTGCCAAAAACGTCGGTAAGAATCCAGGACGGGGAGCTCGGGCGCTCATACCACGTAACAAAAGCGGCAATGCCGTTTTGGGCCACCAGTCCGAGCGCTGACCGCTCGTCGGAACTGAGCCTGCTGTACCACGGCAGGGACTTTTCCAGCTCGCGCATGGTGGTGGTGGACAACTGGCCAACGCTTGCCCTGAGCTTCTTCAGGGTCTCCGTCTTTTCGGGTGTCAGACGGGACGCCGGAGGGCGCTTAGCGGGGGCGGGCGATGGCTGGGGCATGCATCGAGCATACGGTGCGCGCCCTGCAAGCTCCATTTTGTGCAAAGGCTACAACTCCGGTTGCGCTGAATCACACCGCCCTCCACGCAGGAGAACGACGACGGCGGCCCTCACCAAAAGGTGGGGGCCGCCGTCGTGTGCGTTATCCGGGGCTGTTACGCTTCGCCGCCAGCGTTGCCGGTGGTTCCGGCGTTCACGTTGTGCAGGCGGTACTTCTCGATAGCCTGAGCCGGAGCCTGGGCGTCGACCTCGCCGTTTGCGGCGAGCAGTTGCAGGGTCTTCGTGACGATGGAGTGGGTGTCGTTTTTGAAGAACCGGCGGGCTGCTGCGCGGGTGTCGGAGAAGCCGAAGCCGTCGGCGCCGAGGGAGGCGAAGTGGTTCGGGATGAACTGGCGGATCTGGTCCGGGACGGCTTTCATGTAGTCCGAGACGGCGATGACCGGTCCGGTGGCTCCGGCGAGCTGTTGCGCCACGAAGGGCACGCGGGCTTGTTCGCCGGGGTTCAGGAACGCTTCTTCCTCGGCGGCCAGGCCGTCGCGGCGCAGTTCGTTCCAGGACGTCACGGACCAGACGTCGGCCGAGACGCCCCAGTCCTGGGCGAGGATCCGCTGGGCTTCCAGGGCCCAGGGGACGGAGACGCCGGAGGCCAGGATCTGGCTCTTGGGTCCTTCGGCGGTTGAGGCGGAGAGCTTGTAGATGCCTTTCAGGACGCCGTTGACGTCGAGGTTTTCGGGTTCGGCGGGCTGGGTGATGGGTTCGTTGTAGACGGTGATGTAGTACATCAGGTTCCGGTCCGCGTCTTTCCCGTCGGGGCCGGGGGCGGCGGAGGGTCCGTACATGCGTTCGATGCCGTCGCGGACGATGTGGCCCATTTCGTAGCCGTAGGCGGGGTCGTAGGTGACCACGGCGGGGTTGGTGGAGGCCAGGATGGGGGAGTGCCCGTCGGCGTGCTGCAGGCCTTCGCCGGTGAGGGTGGTCCGTCCTGCGGTGGCGCCGATGATGAAGCCGCGGGTCATTTGGTCCGCTGCTGCCCAGAAGGCGTCCCCGGTGCGCTGGAAGCCGAACATGGAGTAGAAGACGTAGACCGGGATCAGCGGCACCCCGTGGGTGGCGTAGGCGGTGCCGGCGGCGGTGAACGCCGCGACGGCGCCGGCTTCGTTGATGCCGGGGTGGATCAGCTGGCCCTGGGCGGATTCCTTGTAGGCCAGGACCAGGTCCCGGTCCACCGAGAGGTAGTTCTGGCCCTTGGGGTTGTAGATCTTCGCGGTGGGGAAGAACGCGTCCATCCCGAAGGTGCGGGCCTCGTCCGGGATGATCGGGGCGATGTGCTTGCCGAAGTCCTTATCCCGCATCAGGTCCTTCAGCAGCCGCACGAACGCCATGGTCGTGGCGGCCTGCTGCTTGCCCGAGCCGCGCTTGGCGACCTCGAAGGACTTCGGATCGGGCAGTGTGATGTCCGCGTGCTTGGCACGGCGCTCCGGGACGGCTCCGCCGAGCGCGGCGCGGCGTTCGAGCAGGTACCGGATTTCGGGGGCGTCGGTGCCGGGGTGGAAGTACGGCGGCCGGTACGGGTCCTGCTCGAGCTGGTCGTCGGTGACCGGGATCCGCAGATGGTCGCGGAACTTTTTCAGGTCATCGAGGGTGAGTTTCTTCATCTGGTGGGTCGCGTTGCGGCCCTCGAAGTGCGGGCCCAGGCCGTAGCCCTTGACCGTTTTGGCCAGGATCACGGTGGGCTTGCCCTTGAACTCCGTCGCTGCCTTGTACGCGGCGTAGACCTTGCGGTAGTCGTGGCCGCCGCGCTTGAGGTTCCAGATCTGGTCATCGGAGAGGTCCGCGACCATGTCCTTGGTCTGCGGGGTCTTGCCGAAGAAGTGCTCGCGGACGAACCCGCCGGACTCGGCCTTGTAGGTCTGGTAATCCCCGTCGGGGGTTTCGTTCATGATCTTCACCAGCGACCCGTCGGAGTCCCTGGCGAGCAGCTCATCCCATTCCCGGCCCCAGACGACCTTGATCACGTTCCAGCCCGCGCCGCGGAAGAACGCCTCCAGTTCCTGCATGATCTTGCCGTTGCCGCGCACCGGCCCGTCCAGGCGCTGAAGGTTGCAGTTGATCACGAAGTTCAGGTTGTCCAGGTTCTCGTTCGCGGCGAGCTGGAGCAGGCCGCGGGACTCGGGCTCGTCCATTTCCCCGTCACCCAAAAACGCCCAGACCTGCTGGTCAGAAGTGTCTTTCAGGCCCCGGTTGTGCAGGTACCGGTTGGACTGGGCCTGGTAGATCGCGTTCATCGGCCCGATGCCCATCGAGACCGTCGGGAACTCCCAGAACTCCGGCATCAACCTTGGGTGCGGGTACGAGGACAGGGCATGCCCGGCCCGGGACTTCTCCTGCCGGAACCCGTCCAGGTCCTGCTCGGTCAGCCGGCCCTCCATAAACGCCCTGGCATACATCCCCGGGGACGCGTGGCCCTGGAAGAAGACCTGGTCACCGCCGCCGGGGGCGTCCTTACCGCGGAAGAAATGGTTAAACCCGACCTCGTACAGCGTCGCCGCGCCCGCGTACGTGGAAATGTGCCCGCCAACACCAATATCCGGCCGCTGCGCCCGGTGCACCATCACCGCCGCGTTCCACCGCATATACGCCCGGTACCGGCGCTCGAACTCCTCGTTACCCGGGAACTCCGCCTCCTGGTCCGCCGGGATCGTGTTCACATAATCCGTCGTGGTCACCATCGGAACCCCGACGCTCTGCGCCCCGGCACGCTGCAGGAGACTGCGCATGATGTATTGGGCACGCTCCGTGCCCTGTTCCCTGATCAACGAATCCAGCGACTCAACCCACTCGGCAGTCTCTTCCGGATCACGATCAGGCAGCTGGTTAGTCAACCCGCTAAGGATATGGGAGGTATCTTCTCCTGCAGCCACGGCAGCCTCTCTTTGCGCGCATTCACCGGCGCCCTCAGGTCCGGCAGGGTAGCTGCCTGGCATGAACACGACGTGTGCGACATATCGGTTACAACAGCCCGGTCATGTGCGCCGGGCAGGGTTCTATCTCGTCTGTGACTGCATATGCGGTGCAGGGGTCGCCCTGCAGGCATAGCTGTCACCAGCCACTCTAACTGTGACGGCCAGTCGATGCGTAGCCGTGCCTGGCGTCCCCGACGTTTTTGCCCGTCATACTGGTTGTGTGACAGACAATATGCCGCGCTGCGGCGGTAGCAGCTTGAAGCCCGCGCCCAAAGGGTGTTGGCTTGGGGTAATCGATATCACTATTCATAGGAGGAACGCGTGAGTGAGGCCGACGCCGCCACTTCGGTAAATGTGGCGGAAAAATTGGGTTTCAAGGGCGGGGATCTGATTCAGGAGTTCGGTTACGACGACGACGTCGACTTCGACTTGCGTGATGACATTGAGGATCTGACCGGGGCAGAACTGCTGGATGAGGACGACCACGACGTCGTAGATGCCGTCATCTTCTGGTGGCGCGACGGCGACGGCGATCTCGTTGACACCCTTGTCGACTCGCTGACGACGCTCACTGAGGGAGGCGTCGTGTGGGTTCTGACCCCCAAGTCCGGCCGCCCCGGCTACGTTTCCCCCTCCGATATCCAGGACGCCGCCCCCACAGCCGGGCTGCACTGCACCACCTCTGTTGGAGTGTCCAAGGACTGGAGCGCCACGCGCCTGGTCACCAGGAAGAACAAGTGAGTGCACCAGGCACCGTGGATTCCACGGCTGTCTGCGCAGTGCCCGGCATAGGGCAGCAGGCCCCGGACTTCACTCTGGCCAACCAGTACGGTGAGCCGGTCCGTTTGTCTGATTTCCGCGGACGGAACGTCGTCGTCGTGTTTTACCCCTTCGCATTCTCCGGAATCTGCACCGGCGAGCTGTGCGAAATCCGGGACAACCTGTCCATCTTCGAACATGCCGATGCCGAGGTGCTGGCCATCTCGGTCGACAGCAAATATGCCCTTCGTGCCTATGCCGAGCAGGAAGGCTACAGCTTCAGCCTGCTCGCGGACTTCTGGCCGCACGGTGCGGTGGCTGAGCAGTATGGCGTTTTTGACAGGGACAGCGGCATGGCCGGCCGTGGAACATTCATCATCGACGGCGAAGGCACAATCCGGTACGTCATAGTCAATCCTCGCGGGCAGGCCCGGGAGCTTGCCGAGTACCGCCGCGTGCTGGCAGGACTGGCGCAAGGCTGAACCCATGGACCAGCGGCGGACCGGCATAGGCCTGACAGGGTTTGCCAGTCTGCCGGCCGTGCCGCGCACGCCGCCCTCCCCGGCGGAACTCAGTGTCCTGGCAGACATCCGTGACCTGCTGTCCGGGCTGCGTCTGGCGCTCCTGACCGGTGCCGGACTCAGCACCGATTCGGGAATACCCGATTACCGCGGACCCGAATCCCCGCCCCGGTCGCCCATGACGTACCAGGAATTTGTGGGGGACGCCCGGAACCGGCAGCGGTATTGGGCACGGAACCATATTGGCTGGTCACACCTCCGGCGGGCCGATCCGAATGCCGGCCACGCCGCCGTCGTGGCGCTGGAACGCAGCGGCCTGCTCACCGGACTCATTACGCAAAACGTCGACAGGCTGCATGAGGATGCCGGAAGCACCAACGTGGTGGACCTGCACGGGCGTTTCGACCAGGTCATTTGCCTGGACTGCCGCCGCACCTACTCCCGGCAGTTGCTCGCAGGGTTGCTCGAAGAGCTCAACCCAATGTTCCTTCAGCGGGCGATGGAATCCGGGGCGGTGGAAATCGCACCAGACGCTGATGCCACAGTGGATGATTCCGAGCTGATCGGCAGCTTTGTGGTGGCGCAATGCCCAGCCTGCGGTGGAGTGCTGAAACCGGACTTCGTCTACTTCGGGGAGAACGTTCCCAAGGACAGGGTGGAACGCGCCTATTCCATGGTGGACGAGGCCGGGGCGCTGCTCGTTGCGGGGTCCTCGCTCAGCGTCATGAGCGGTCTCCGTTTTGTCCGCCACGCCGCCAAGCAGGGCAAGCCGGTGGTCATCATTAATCGGGGCGACACACGCGGTGATCCCCTCGCCACCATCAAACTGGCGGCCGGTGTGAGCGAAGCGCTGGGCTGGCTCGCCACCGAACTGCCTCCTGCGTCCCCGCCCTGATCAGGATTGGTTCCTGATCAGGATTGGCAATTACCGGCGCTGTTCAGGTAGAGTCTATGTTCGTTGGTTCGCGCTTCGCAGCGGGAACGGGCAATTGGGTCTTTAGCTCAGCTGGTAG
Organism: Arthrobacter sp. D1-17; assembly: GCF_054130535.1. Classification (NCBI taxonomy): domain Bacteria; kingdom Bacillati; phylum Actinomycetota; class Actinomycetes; order Micrococcales; family Micrococcaceae; genus Arthrobacter; species Arthrobacter sp. D1-17. Next base: position 1,731,474 of record NZ_CP096382.1, read on the forward strand.
AGCGCCACGTTTACACCGTGGATGTCATCGGTTCGATCCCGGTAGGACCCACAGAAACGAACCCCGCCTCAGGCCCCAGGCCTGCGGCGGGGTTTCTGGTTTAACCCGCGCCTAGCATGAGGCAAAAATGTCAGTGCCGGCTCGTATTCTTCCCGCATGGAACATGTACTGGTGAAAACAGCAGCAGACGGGCAACCGGCCGCTGTCATCCGCGGCGGACGTGAATGGATGGTCGGCGCAGAGCCGGTCAGGTGGTTTGAACGTGTCAACTGGTGGGAAGCCGAGCGGCGGATGCCGCTGGGCCGCAGCCGGGTCGACGTAGAGGTCTGGCGCCTTCAGGCGAGGCTGGGACGGAACGCAGATTCTGCGCTCACCACCATGGAAATCCTGCGGGACGGGCTGGGAGGCGGATGGAGACTGCGGGATGCCACCCCGGACGCAGCGTAGTTGACATCCCGGTGGCGGAAACGCTTGGGAATTGGAAAAGCCTTCCACCGCGACTATTGGGGGATGCCGCGGTGGAAGGCTCGGCTTCGAATATACCGTGAACATCTGGAGAACAGGAGACACAGCGGCTGTGGAATGGAACACACTTCCGGCGCAAGAGCCGGCAGCTTCACAGGAACGGACTCTTAGGCCGTGTGCTGCCGCCGCTGAACCGGGACAAAAACCCGCGGCTGTTCCACCCAGACCGGCTCCATCTCGGAAATGGTCCGGCGCATGATCCTGTTCGACGCCTCCCGGGCCTCTGGTGCGTTGCCGTCAAAGATGGCGTCCGCCACGTCCAGATGCCATTGCAGCGTGAGGTCCCTGGGCCGGTCGGGCATCAGGCCGTGGACGGTCCGTCCCGTCAGGGTCTCGGCCACCTGCCCTACCAGGTTGGCGAACATCTCGTTGCCGGACCCGCTTAGCAGGAGGGAATGGAAGTGGATGTCCAGTTCCAGGAAGCGCGGCACATCACCGGCCTTGCCGGCCTCGCGCATGGCAAGGGCCACGTCCAGCAGCTCCTGCCGGAGCTCGGCGGGGGCATTGACAGCCGCCAGCTCAGCTGCAACGGGTTCGACGGCGGCTCGTAGTTCGGCGAGCGAGCGCAGCTGGGCGCCGCGGCCCTCACCGGCAAGCCGCCACCGGATCACCAGGGGATCGAACGGATTCCAGCGGTGTGGCGGAAGGACCCTGATCCCGACTCGCTTGGTTGTCTCCACGAGTCCCAGCGACTGCAGCACCCGCACCGCTTCACGGATCACCGACCGGGAGACCTGAAGCTCATCCTCCAGCTGCTCGGCGAGCATGATATGGCCCGCAGGCAGGATGCCGCTGACGATCCTGGTGCCCAGGTTTTCGACGGCGCGGTGGTGGAGGCTGGTCGACATATGGGTAAGCATAGTGCGGTACGAAGGATGTACCTGCCCGGTAAAACTGGGCCGGCAGGGCGGCCCGCACCAGCCTGTCTGCGGGCAGCGCGACTTAGACTCTTTGTGACGGCGTTGCGTTCCACGAAGTGGACGCCCGCTTTTCCCGGCAGCCACGAATATATATGCTTTATTACGAGTCACCTCCCCAATGCGCGTTCCGCCGGGTGTGCGGGACTCCCACTGCACTTGTTGCACAACAATGAATTGGAGTATTGATGTCTGCTCACATCGGTGTCACCGGCCTTGCGGTCATGGGTGCCAACCTTGCACGCAACCTGGCCCGTAACGGCTTCACTGTGGCACTTCACAACCGCTCGGTCGAAAAGACCGACACGCTGCTGGAAAAGTACGGCTCCGAGGGTGACTTCGTCCGCACCGAATCCCTTGAGGAACTGGTGAACTCCCTCGAGAAGCCGCGCCGCGTCCTCATCATGGTCAAGGCCGGCAAGCCGGTCGACTCCGTGATCGAGCAGCTCGAACCCCTGCTGGAAGCCGGGGACATCATCATCGACGCCGGCAACTCCCACTACGAGGACACGCGCCGCCGCGAAGCCGCCCTGGCCAAGAAGGACCTGCACTTCGTCGGCATCGGCGTTTCCGGCGGTGAGGAAGGCGCCCTGAACGGCCCCTCCATCATGCCCGGCGGTTCCAAGGAGTCCTACGATGCCCTCGGACCGCTGCTGGAAAAGATCGCGGCGAACGTCGACGGCCAGCCCTGCTGCGCCTGGATAGGCACTGACGGCGCCGGCCACTTCGTCAAGATGGTTCACAACGGCATCGAATACGCTGACATGCAGGTCATCGGCGAAGCCTTCGACCTGCTGCGCTCCGGTGCAGGCATCGAGCCGGCCGAACAGTCGAAGATTTTCGCCGAGTGGAACAAGGGCGAGCTTGCCTCCTTCCTGATCGAAATCTCCGCCGAGGTACTCGGCCACGTGGACAGCCGCACGGGCAAGCCCTTCGTGGACGTCGTCGTCGATGCCGCAGGACAGAAGGGCACCGGCCGCTGGACGGTCATCTCCGCCCTTGAACTGGGATCCCCGACGTCGGGCATCGCCGAGTCGGTCTTTGCCCGCGCCCTCTCCTCCCAGGCCGACCAGCGCAAGCTGGGCCAGGAGCTCCTCGCCGGTGAAGAAGCCAACGCCGAGATTCCCGAGACCTTTGTGGAGGACGTCCGCCAGGCACTCTACGCCTCCAAGCTCGTCTCTTATGCCCAGGGCCTGGACATGCTGACCTCGGCAGCCACGGAGTACGGCTGGGACCTGAAGCTCGATGAGATCGCGTCGCTGTGGCGCGGCGGCTGCATCATCCGCGCAGAGCTGCTGAAGGAGATCACCAAGGCGTATGCCGCCGAGGAAAAGCCGGCCAATCTGCTGTTCGCTCCGGCCTTCACCAAGGCCATCGCAGAGGTCCTTCCGGCATGGCGCCGCGTAGTGTCCACCGCTGTGCAGCTGGGCATCCCGGTTCCGGTGTTCTCTTCCTCCCTGGCTTACTACGACGGCCTGCGCCGCAAGCGCCTCCCGGCTGCCCTGATCCAGGGCCAGCGTGACCTCTTTGGTGCGCACACCTACGGCCGCATCGACGCCGAGGGAACTTTCCACACGCTGTGGGGCGAGGACAAGTCCGAAATCGAGGCTGTCGACACTCACTAGGCAAATCCAGGCCCGGAACAGAAGCTGCGTCTGACACAGAAACGGCGTCGGACACAGAAACGGCCCGCCTTTTCCCGAAAGTCCGGGGAAAGGCGGGCCGTTCCCGTCCAAACGAGGCACGTTCAGACGGAGGTAGAAGCTGCAGCCGTTAAGGCCGTGTGGCGCGGGTTTCCCTGCGCCACACGGCATTATGCGGTCAGATACGGTATTCGATGTAGTATTCGGCGGGATCCACAGCCGGCGTGGTTTCCCGCTGAGCGTCGCGGTGGCGCCAGGTGGCGGGGACGCCGGTAACGATGGATTCCGGCGGAGCGTCCTTGACGACGACGGCGTTCGCACCCACCGCGCTGTCCCGCCCGATGGTGATCGGGCCGAGGATTTTGGCGCCGGCGCCGATGGTGACGCGGTCCTCGATGGTGGGGTGCCGCTTGACCTTCGCCAGTGACCGCCCGCCGAGCGTCACGCCGTGGTAGATCATCACGTCATCGCCAATTTCGGCTGTCTCCCCGATGACCACGCCCATGCCATGGTCAATGAAGAAACGCCGGCCAATGGTTGCGCCCGGATGGATCTCGATGCCGGTGAGGAACCGTGCCAGCTGTGAAATCAGGCGTGCGGGAAAGCGCAGGGACGGGTTCTGCCAGAGCCTGTGCGTCAGCCGGTGTGCCCAGATGGCGTGAAGTCCGGAATACGCGAAAAAGTTCTCAAAAGAACCTCGAGCCGCCGGGTCGTGGGACCGGGCGGCGTCGAGGTCTTCCTTAAGTCTTGCGAAGAAGGCCACAAAGATCTTTCTACAGGAAACGGGGCCGGGCAGGCTAAGGCCTAGCCCCGGATGTCGTCATAGAGGACGGTGGAGATGTAACGCTCACCGAAGTCGCAGACGACTGCCACAATCAGTTTCCCTGCGTTCTCGGGGCGCTTCGCCAGCTCCAGCGCGCCCCAGACGATGGCTCCGGAGGAGATGCCGCCGAGGATGCCTTCCTTGACGCCCAGCTCCCGGGCCACGGCGACGGAGTCTTCCAAGGTGGCGTCCAGTACCTCGTCGTAGACGTTGGTGTCCAGCAGCTCCGGAATGAAGTTGGCGCCGAGGCCCTGGATCTTGTGCGGGCCGGGTGCGCCGCCGTTAAGGATAGGGGAGTCCTTGGGCTCAACCGCGACGATCTGCACGTCCGGCTTGCGCTCCTTCAGGACCTGACCGACGCCGGTGATGGTGCCGCCGGTGCCGATCCCGGAGACGAAGATGTCGACCTTGCCGTCGGTGTCCTCCCAGACCTCCTCGGCCGTGGTCTTGCGGTGGATCTCCGGGTTGGCCTCGTTGGCGAACTGCTGGGCCCAGATGGAGTTCTCAGTGCTGGCCACGATTTCCTTGGCTTTTTCCACTGCGCCGCGCATGCCCTCGGAACCCGGGGTCAGCACGATCTCGGCGCCGAAGGCGCGCAGCATGACGCGGCGTTCGGTGGACATGGTTTCCGGCATGGTCAGGATGACCTTGTAGCCGCGGGCCGCACCCACCATAGCCAGCGCGATACCGGTGTTGCCGGAGGTGCCTTCGACGATGGTTCCGCCGGGCTTAAGAGCGCCGGACTTTTCCGCGGCATCGATGATCGCGACGCCGATGCGGTCCTTGACGCTGTTGGCCGGGTTGTAGAACTCGAGCTTGACGGCGACCTGGGCTTCCAGGCCCTCGGTCAGGCGGTTCAGCCTGACGAGCGGGGTGCCGCCTACCAGCTGCGTTACATCGTCGTAGATCCGTGCCATGTACTTACGCCTATCTCTGAGGAGGGAATGCTTCGGTCAGCCTAACGAGGGCGTCTGCACGTAGCTAAGCATTAAGCCATGAAGAGTAATATTTCCGGGCCTTGGCCAGTTTCGGGTTGATAATCACCTGGCAGTAGCCCTGCTCGGGGAACTTCGCGTAGTAGTTCTGGTGGATTTGTTCCGCCGGGTAAAACACGGGAAGCCGGCTGACTTCTGTGACTATCGGATGTGACCAGAGGGCCTGGTTCCGTTCAATCGCTTCCTCGAAGAGGATCTTTTCTTCAGTGGTCTCGTAGAACATGGACGAGCGGTATTGCGTTCCGACGTCGTACCCCTGGCGGTTAAGTGTGGTGGGATCGTGCAGCGCGAAGAACATGTCCAGGATGACGTCGGGCGGAATGATGTCCTCATCGAATGTCACCGCCACAACTTCCGCGTGGCCAGTGGTTCCCGAGCAGACGGAGTAGTAGTCAGGGTGCTGTTCGTGGCCGCCGGTGTACCCCGAAACCACAGAGGTCACGCCCTTGGTCTTCTGGTAGACGGCGTCCAGGCACCAGAAGCAGCCTCCGCCAAGCACAAAAGTTTTCATGTCCTCTTCAATGGTTGAGGTGTCCGGATGATTCCCCGGCCAGGTTACGCCCGGAAATCAAGGCGGGCCAGCGGCGCCTATAGGGTAAAAATATGAGTATGGAACCTGTGAACAGCGGCGTTGCAGAAGAACCGGCAGAGCCAGCGGGCATGCCCGAAGCCGGGGCGGCGCCCACGCTCGGGCAGCTCATGCTCGCCGTTGAAGAGCTCTGGCCCGAGTCGCTGGCGGAGGAGTGGGACGAGGTGGGCCTTGTTGCCGGCCACCCGTCGGCGCCCGTCAGCCGGGTCATGTTTGCCGTTGATCCCACGCTCGAGGTCATCGACGAGGCCATCGAATGGGGCGCCGGTCTGCTTATCACGCACCACCCACTGCTGCTCAAAGGCGTAACCTCTGTCGCGGCCAACACGCCCAAGGGCAAGGTGGTCCACCGTCTCATCGAATCGGGCACGGCCCTCCTGACGGTGCACACGAACGGCGATTCCGCCGTCGGAGGCGTTTCCGACGTCCTGGCCGATGCCCTGGGGCTCGAAAACGTCACTCCGCTCACTCCTGCTGCCAACGGACTTCCCGAGGAGGGCATTGGGCGTGTCGGTGATCTTGCCGAGGCAATGTCCCTCGGTGACTTCGCCGCCCGCGTGTACGGGATCCTGCCCTCCGTTGCCGGCGGCGTGAGGGTTTCGGGGGACCGCGATGGACTGGTGCGCCGCATTGCCGTCTGTGGGGGTGCCGGCGATTCACTTTTTGATGAGGTGCGGGCCAGCAGCGCCGATCTCTATGTGACAGCCGACCTGCGGCACCATCCGGCGTCCGAGGCGCGTGAGGCAGCCGCCAACGGCCGCCCCTACCTCATTGATGTGTCCCACTTCGCGAGCGAATGGCTGTGGCTGCCTGCCGCGGCGGACGCGCTGGGCAATGTCCTTACCGACCAGGGGCTGGACGTCGAGATCCGCGTCAGCAGCACCAACAGCGATCCGTGGGACTTCATTCTCACTCCCGGTGGGGACTAGAGTTCATAAAGCCCCTGCAGGGGCCCGGCGCAGGCCGGATGGGATCAAGCGGAGGTAATCGTGGCCAAGGCAGCACCGGCGGAACAGTTTAAGTTGCTCGAACTTCAGGGGCTGGACGCCAAACTCAAGTCCCTCGCCAACCGCCGCCGCACTCTGGAAGCAGATCCGCGGATCACCGATCTGGAAGCCGCCCTCGCTGTAGCCCAGGGTGAATTGGGGGCCGCCAAGCTCGCCGTCCATGACGCCGAAGCGGAGCTGAAGCGCGCCGAGGCGGACGTCGAGCAGGTGGCAGGGCGCATTGAACGCGACGAAGCCAGGCTGAACAGCGGAACGGGCCTGTCCAAGGACCTGGTGGCGCTGCAGAAAGATATCGCATCACTCAATAAGCGGCGGTCCGACCTCGAGGACGTAGAGCTCGAAGTGCTGGAGCGGCTCGACTCCCTGCGCGAGCGCCAGGCGGCGCAGCAGAAAATTGTCGATGACGTCCAGGGTTCCTTCGCCGTGATCCGGGCGGAACTGGATGAGCAGCTGGCAGAGATCACCGCTGAAGAGGCCGTTGTGCGCGGTCGCAGGGCAGAGTTCGCCGCAGGGTTGGACGACGGTCTGCTGGCAGTCTACGAAAAGACCCTTGCCCGGCGGGGAGTCGGCGCTGCCAGGCTTTTCCACGGCACCTCTGAGGGGTCAGGCATGCAGCTGAGCCCGGGCGACCTTGCTGAGATCAAGGCCGCGGCCGAGGATGACATTGTCTTCTGCCCTGACTCCGGCTGCATCCTGGTGCGCTCAGCAGAGTGGGTGTGACGCCGGGGTGTCCCCGCGCCTCCTAGTTGGGCAGGATGATGTTCAGGGCGTGTGCCTTGCGCGCCGTGCCGGGCACAAGTTCGGCGTTCCACTTCTCACCGGCGGCCTTGTGTAGCTGTGCTGGCGTTTGCGGTGCCTTTCCGGGCCGGGTCAGCAGATGCCGCGCGAGTTCGCCGCGGGTGTGCTTCGCGAAGTGGCTGACCACCTTCCGCACGCCGTTCACCTCAGTGAAAACGTTGACCGTCACCGTCGACGCCGCCGGGGGAGTCCACGCCGCGGCGTAGGTGCTGGAGCGGCAGTCCACCAGCAGCTGCCCGGACACCGCGGCGGCCAGGGCGTCCGTCAGCTGCGGCTTCCAGAACGAGGCAAGACGGCCGACGTCGGGCAGCGACGTTGACATCGACAGCCGGTACGCGGGCACGGAGTCCGCGAAACGGATGGCGCCCCAGAGGGCGGAGATCACCAGGACCGATTCATCGGCCTTGCGGCGCTGCGGCCCCGTCATCGACTTGTAGCCGAGGGCGTCGTACAGCACCCCGGAATACACCTGGTGGGCCGGCGCGGCCGGTTCGGCGTGCAGCCGGGTGTTCCGTTCGACGTCGGACTGCAGTGACGCTCCTACGCCCAGGAGTGCGAGGGCGTCCTCATGCGCGCTCACCGTACCAAGTGCCTCAAGGATTTTGGCCCGGCAGGGGTTGAGGTCGGGGAAGCTCAGCGAGGTCCAGTCCATGGCGTCGCCACGGGTCGCAGGGGTTTTGCCTTCGGACGGGGGAAGCAGGATCAGCACCGTACGATCTTACCGGTGGTGTGCAGGACCAGCCGGACTCACAATTCAGCCAAGGTTCCGGCCGAGGAAGGACAACACTGTGGGCAGGATTGAGCGCCAGTAAGCAGTGTCGTGCCCGCCGGGCAGGAATCCTCCTTCCACCGGGCCCGGGAGCGCGCTGACGTATTCGCGGACGGTTGCCGCGAGCTCGTCATCCCTGCCGCAGTCGATACGTTTGGGAATGGCCGCCAGCCGGGGGCGGAGCGCGAAGACGTCGTTCGCCGCGAAATCCGCCGGGCTGTCAAAGGCGCCTTTCATTCGTGCGCCGTGACGGGACCAGATGGCCGGGCTCATCGCGGCCACGGCCCGGATGCCGGGCAGCCGCGCCTGCGAGGCCAACAACAGGGCGCCGAAGCCGCCCATGGAGAGGCCGAAAAGCCCGATCTGCCCGAGATCAAAGCCCTGCACGCCGAGGAAAGGAACGAATTCCCGCACCAGCATCGACTGCGTGTCGCTGCCGTCCCTGCGCGCATGCCACCAGGTGTCGCCGCCGTCCACAGCTGCAATCGCGAAGGGGGTTCCGCCTCCATCCACATGCCGCTGCAGCACCTCGTCAGCGGCGAGGTCATCGAGCATGAACCGGTGGCTGCTGCCAAGGCCGTGCAGGAACACGGCCACAGGCACGAGTGGAAGCTGCGCCCCGTCCTGCTGGTGAGGCGCCGCCAGTGACCAGCGTGTGGCTGGTCCCGGCCGGTAGGCGGAAACGAACTGGCCGGTGCGGACCATTATTCTGGGCCAGCCGCCCGGTCCGGGAGCCGCCGTCGGACGCGTGTAGCCGGGAAGCGGTACGGGAGCAGGAAAGGGCGGGAGCGGCGTGCATGCCGCGGCGGCGGACATGCCGGCGGCGATGCCCGCCAGCTGAAGCAGCCGGCGGCGGGTCAATGCTGACGCGTCCATTTCCTGATGATAGGCCCGGGGCCGGGGACCTAGCGCGGGCGCATCCGCGGTGCCCCGTAGAATGGACACCGGATGGGTTGACCAGGCGGCCGCGCGTCACGCAAGTGGCTCGAGGAACGTCCGGGCTCCGCAGAGCAGGGTGGTGGGTAACGCCCACTCGGGGTAACCCGCAGGCCAGTGCCACAGAAAACAGACCGCCTGCCTCGCGCCGATTTGAAAGCGGCACGATGCGGGTAAGGGTGAAACGGTGGTGTAAGAGACCACCAGCTTCCCGGGTGACCGGGAAGGCTAGGTAAACCCCACCCGGAGCAAGGCCAGACAGGGCACGTTTGAGGGCTGCTCGCCCGAGTGCCCGGGTAGGCCGCTGGAGGGCGCCGGCAACGGCGTTCGTAGATGGATGGCCGCTACTCCCGCCCCGGCAACGGTGCGGGAATACAGAACCCGGCGTATCGGTCAACCCATCCACTCAACACGCTGGAAAGGTACACTCCGGTGATGGACGCGCAGCGGCAGGAAAAGCCCAACGAGGAGCAGGAAGCGGAGTTCACGGGCAACCGGGAACGGTTCGCCGCCCAGCCATGGCACGGCATTGACCCAAGACTGTCCATGCTCCTCGCGCCCATCCTGGGCCCTGACCGTGAGGATCCGCATGGCACCATTGAGCTCACGGTTATTGTTGACGGGACCATAATCTCCGGCTCGGTAGCGAGTGAAGAAGCCTGGTCCCGGCGCCAGAATGCGCAGGTCATCACAGCAGGCGAGTATTTGCCGGCAGTACCCGACGGCGTGCAGGAGAACGGCGTGCGGGAGAACCAGATCCGGTTCATCCATTTCCTTGAGCCCGTAGTAATCTCCGGCGGAAACCCCATCCACCTGAACGCTACGAGGGTGGACCTCCGCAACGTTGCTGCCTGGAGCATTGGCCGCCTCCAGTACGGCGAAAAATAGTTACGGCTGACCCCCGGCGCCTCGGCTAATCCATCCACTTTTCTGGTTACGGCTTCGTTCACCCAACAGGCGACGCAGGAGGTGAGCCGCCGGTGTGAGTGATTTCACGGGCCGCCCGGCCATTCGGACGCGCTGCGAGCCCTAGAATAGACCTTGAACGTAGAAGTTCTACCGCCGGGATCTGCGTTCGCAACCGGCGGTTTTTCTTTGCCGCGTCAACAAGGCACCCGGGGAGGACCGAAACCCTGCCGGTGCCAGTGCCCCTGGAGAACTTCGGGTGGCCGACTTCCGGTTACGAAGACGTAACCGGTTGAACCAAGGAAGGTAGTTCTGTGAGCCAGACGTCAGATTCTTGTCTTGATACGTGGATGGGCCGCGAGGCACTCGCCGAGGCCATGATCCCCGTGATCGGCCGGTTGTACCGGGAAAACAACGTGGTCACGTCGATCCACGGCCGCAGCCTGATCAACAAGTCCACCATGAACATCCTCAAGGCGCACCGCTTCGCCCGCCGGATGAGCAAGGATGAGCTGCTCCTGGAGGAGACGGCCCCGCTGCTGAACACCCTGGCCACGCTGGACTTGGGTGCAGCTGCCATCGACATCGCCCGCCTGAACCAGAAGTACAAGTCCGACGGCGGCGACCTCACTCTCGAGGAGTTCCTCCGTGCCGAACTGGCTGAGATTGTCGGCAAGCGCGGGGCAGACGACCGCACCAGCACCGACGTCGTGCTGTACGGTTTTGGCCGCATCGGCCGCCTGCTCGCCCGTCTCCTCATCGAAAAGGCCGGCGGCGGGCACGGCCTGCGCCTGCGCGCCATCGTAGTGCGCCGCGGCTCTGACAACGACCTGGCCAAGCGTGCCAGCCTCCTGCGCCGCGACTCCGTCCACGGCTCCTTCGAGGGCACCATTCAGGTGGACACCGAGGCTAACACCATCACGGCCAACGGCGTCCGGATCCAGGTCATCTACTCGGACAACCCTGCGACCATCGACTACACGGCCTACGGCATCAACAATGCCCTCGTGGTCGACAACACCGGCCGCTGGCGCGACGCCGAAGGCCTTGGCCAGCACCTGCTCAGCAAGGGCGTGGCCAAGGTCCTCCTGACGGCGCCGGGCAAGGGTGAACTGAAGAACATCGTGCACGGCATCAACCACCGCGACATCGCAGATTCGGACAAGATCGTGACGGCAGCGTCCTGCACCACGAACGCGATCACCCCGGTGCTGAAGGCTCTCAATGACAAGTACGGTGTGATCCACGGCCACGTGGAGACCGTTCACTCGTTCACGAACGACCAGAACCTGATCGACAACTTCCACAAGGGCGACCGCCGCGGACGTTCCGCCGCTCTGAACATGGTGATCACCGAAACAGGCGCCGCCAAGGCCGTGGCCAAGGCACTGCCGGAACTGCAGGGGAAGCTCACCGGCAGCTCCATCCGGGTGCCCACCCCGGACGTGTCCCTGGCTGTCCTGAACCTGAACCTGGAACGGGGCACCACCAAGGACGAGGTCAACGACTTCCTGCGCGAGATGTCGCTGCACTCGGACCTGCGCAAGCAGATTGACTACATCGATTCCCCTGAAGTGGTCTCCACCGACTTCGTGGGCTCGCGCCGTGCCGGCATTGTTGACGGCCTTGCCACCATCTCCAACGACAAGAACCTGGTTGTTTACGTCTGGTACGACAACGAGTTCGGGTACAGCTGCCAGGTAGTCCGCGTCATGGAGGAAATGGCTGGGGTCAACCCGCCGACCTTCCCCGCCAAGGACTCCGTGAAGGACGCCGCTCCGGTACTGGCTGCCGCAGCCTCCGTCTAACAGCGGCGTTTCCGCTGGTCCGCCGCGTAGCAGCGTAAAACATGGCTCCCTAAATTCCCGGCTGGTTCTCTGGAATCAGCCGGGAAAGGGGGCCAAACTTGTCCCATGGAACACGACCGGACACTCCAGCACGAGACAACACTGGAACACGCCCTCGACGTGGCGCGGGCCAACCAAAAAGAGGCACAGCGCCTGCTCGACGAGGCAAAGACAGCACATGCCGCCGGCGAGATCGGTCAAGAGCGGGTCTCCCAGCTGGAGCGCCTTCTCGAACTGGCCAATGAAGATCTGCGGCGGGTTATGAGGGAGCAGTAGGGCACTGCTCCTGCACAGGGCACCTGTCCTCAACACTGTGGGTATCGTCCCGGATGTCGGAGGCCTGCCCTAGGCTCTGAGGGTGCAGCCACCTCATGTCCCTGAGAGCAGACCCGGATGACCGTCAGCTGGAGCGCCTACAGGCGGGCGCGCAGACGCTCGCGCCAGGCCTGGGCCCTGCTCGCAATTGCGGGTGCCTTTTTTGTCGCCGGCGTTGCCTGGTTCTTCACAGCAGGCCAATTCCTCGCCGTTGAGCCGCAGATATCAGGCCCCGGCACGGCTCCCGTCTTCAATCCCGCTTGGATGAAACCAGTGGTGGCGCCCCGGCGGGTGCCCTCCGGCAGTGCCGCCGCGGCGCTGGAGACCCTGCCGGTAAAGGGGCGGGCGGCGAAAAACGACTACGACAGGTCAGCCTTCGGCCAGGCCTGGTTCGACGCTGACCGCAACGGGTGTGACACCCGCAATGACATTCTGCGCCGTGACCTGAACGGCGTCGTTTACTTTAAGGGCTCCCGGTGCAAAGTGGCGTCAGGGACGTTCCACGAACCCTACACCGGAGCGCGCGTCACGTTCACGCGCGGCGCCGATTCCAGCAAGGCCGTCCAGATCGACCATGTGGTGGCGCTGGGCGACGCGTGGCAAAAGGGCGCCAGGCAGCTCACACTCCAGGAACGCCAGAGCCTGGCCAACGATCCGATCAACCTCATCGCAGCCGACGGACCGGCCAACCAGGAAAAAAGCGCTTCGGATGCGGCCGGCTGGCTGCCTCGGAACAAGGCGATCCGTTGCCACTATGTCGCCCGGCAGATCTCAGTGAAAGCCGCCTACGGGCTTTGGGTGACGCAAGCCGAAAAGGACGCTATGGACCGTGTCCTCGGCTCCTGTCCGGGCCAGCAGACCATCATCGCCCGGTAGGGCAGTGGTTCACTGATGCCCGGGCTGCCGCCCTTCCAGAGCCGCGGTCGGCCCGGCCAGGGATCAGTGCCGAACGGATCAGTGCCCGAACGGATCAGGATCGACGCCCGGCATCCAAGTCAGCCCGGGGACACCCCAGCCGTTCTTCTTGGCTTGCTTCAGAGCCTTGCGTGCATAGCGGTCAAGGAGGCGGTTGACGTAGAGCTTCCCGTCGAGGTGGTCGTATTCGTGCTGCATCACCCGCGCGAACCAGCCGGTGGCCTCGAACTCGACCGGTTCCCCGTATCCGTCGAACCCCTTCACCCGCACCCATTCGGCCCGTTTCAGGGGGTACTGGCCGCCGGGAAAGGAGAGGCAGCCCTCGGCCTCCTCGTCCGGATCCGGCAGGGCGCCGGAAACCTTGGACAGGGTGAGGACGGGGTTGACCAGCACGCCGCTCGGCGGTGCGCCGTCCTCGTTCTCGTACTTATACACGAAGATACGCTTACCCACGCCGATTTGAGGCGCTGCGAGGCCCACGCCGTTGGCCTTGTCATTGGTTTCGAACATGTCGGCGATCAGCTGGCGGAGCTCGTCGTCGAAGACTTCGACTTCGGCCGCCCGGCGGTGCAGAACGGGTTCGCCCCAGATGGTGATCGGCAGAACAGTCATGGCAGAGGGTTCCTTTGGTACTTGATCGGACGCAGCCCGGCGTGGTGTCGAAACGAACAAAGGCTGCACCGGATAACCGGTGCAGCCTTTGTGATGGGACGGCGTCGAATGCCATCCTTCGTGAGGGTGAGCGACGGGGGTTGAACCCGCGACCTCCTGGACCACAACCAGGCGCTCTGCCAACTGAGCTACGCCCACCATATGCCTTACAGTCCCTCCGGTCTTTACCGGCCGGCTGGAAAGGCAACGTCAAATAGTTTACCTGCTGTTCGGGGGTGCTTTTGCCACTTTCGCCTGTTTTGGCAAAAATTCCTTCGAACGTGGCGCAGATTACTTTTCGGACGCCTTAGGCGGATGGTCCCGCTTCGCTCGGCAATGCGCCCTCTGCTGCCGCCTGCTTTCCTGCGATGCCCTGCGTCAGTTGATCGATGACCTCGGGCTGGGCGGCGATGCGCCGGGAAATCTTCAGGGCAGTGGCGCTGTCCGGGCCCGGAGCGGGAACGAAGACTGCCTCCCGGTAGTAGCGGAGCTCATCAATGGAGTCCTTAATGTCGCCGAGGGCACGGTGTCCGCCCAGTTTGGCCGGGGCTTGGAAGTACGCGCGGGCGAACCAGCGCCGGGCCAGTTCCTTGATGGTACTGACGTCGATGACCCTGTAGTGCAGGTGCTCCACGACGGCGGGCATGTCCCGGGCCAGGAAGACCCGGTCCGTCCCAACCGAGTTCCCGGCCAGCGGTGCCTTGCGCACGTCCGGAACCCACTTGCGGATGTAGGCCATGACTGCTTCCTCGGCCTCGGCGAGCGTCTTGCCGGCCGGAAGCTCTTTCAGAAGACCGGAACGGGTGTGCATGTCCCGGACGAAGTCATTCATCTGGGCCAGGGCCGCGTCGTCCGGCTTGATGACCACGTCCACCCCGTCCCCGAGGATGTTCAGTTCGGAATCCGTCACCAGCGCGGCGACTTCGATCAGGGCGTCGTTGACGGTGTCGAGACCGGTCATTTCGCAGTCGATCCAGACGATGCGTTCGTTAGATATAGGCACCCGTTCAGCCTACCGTTTCGTGGTCGGGGAGCGGTCCGGTGCTAAGATTTCCGGGTACGTGGCGGCGCCGGGAGCGGCCGCCGCACTCCATTCACGGCCGGGCACTTCCGGCAGCAGATCGAGGCTGCACGCCCACAAGAGATTGGATAATCCTGAGATGACGGCGCCAGTGCCCGAGACGGAGGAAAGAGCCACAGGCACTTCCGCGGACCTGGGCCTGGCGGAAGTGGACAACCCCTGGTCGCCCCTTCTTTCCGGATTCGTTGGTTCGCTTTTCCTTGTGATCGGTTCCCTCGGTGTCGGCTGGCTTGCCCCGGCATCCGAACTGCGGCGGCTGCCGCTGTTCATATGGATGCGTACGGAGGCCCTGGGGGTTGCCCTTTCCATCGTACTTATCGCCGTCGGCGGCATGCTGCTGGTGCGGGCGTGGCTCCGGCTCGGCCAGCGCGTCCGCGTCTGGGGCCCGGCCGCCCGCAGAGCCACCCTGCAGGCGGTCGCAGCCTGGGGCCTGCCCATGATGTTCACGGTTCCGCTCTTCAGCCGCGATGTCTATGCCTACATCGGGCAGGGCCGGCTGATGGTGGAGGGATTTAACCCCTACGAGAACGGCATCTCGGCGCTTTCAAACTACTTCCAGCTCGGCGCCGACAAGATGTGGACAGAGGCGCCTGTGCCGTACGGGCAGCTCTTTCTGTGGATCGAACAGCTCGTCGTCTGGTCCACGAACGTCCATCCCGAGGCCAGCATCATGCTCTTCCGGCTGGCCGCCCTGGTGGGCGTGGTCCTCTGCATCATCTACGTCCCCAAACTCGCGGAACTTCACGGGGTCAACCCGCACCGGGCGCTCTGGCTCACGGCGGCGAACCCGCTGTTCCTGACGAACTTCATCGCGAGTGTCCACAACGACGCCCTCATGATCGGCCTGGCCCTCGCCGGTCTCTATTACAGCGCCACCCGCCGTGTGATCCTGGGAATAGTGCTCGTCACCCTGTCCATCTCCATCAAGCCCATCACCGTGGTGTTCCTCCCGTTCATCGGGCTGCTCTGGGCCGGCAAGGATGCGGGGTGGACGCGAAAATTCGTTTTTTGGGGCTTGACAGCAGGACTCAGCTTTGCCCTGCTGTACGCCATGAGCCTGGTAAACGGCTTCGGCTTCGGCTGGATCAACGGGCTCTCGGCCCCCGGCAGCGTCTGGATCTGGTACGCCCCTGTAGGGCTGCTCGGTCTCGTGGTGGCGTCCATCGCCAACGCCTTCAGCCTGGACGGCTGGGGACTGGCCAAGTGGGTTTACGACGCCGGCAAGCTGCTCGCCGTCGGCATCGTCGCCTGGCAGATCTTCAAAGGTGACCACGACCGGATCATGCGCCGGCTGACGCTGGCCTTTGCCGCCGTCGTCGTGCTCGCGCCGATGATCCAGTCCTGGTACGTCGTGTGGCTGATCCCGCTGTTTGCCATAACCGGCATCCGGGACGACTGGCAGGTCAAGGCGCTCTACTTTATTGTGTCCTTCTTCATGGTGTACGCCATTTCAGACCAGCTTGAGGTTTTCCCATATCTCCAGTCCGAGGACCTTGGGCTCGCATTGGCCCTTGCCAGGAACGCTGCCGCGATTATTGCCCTGCTGTTCGCCCTGTACCTGATCTTCATGGATCCCAGGACCAAGCTGCTGTTCAGCAAGTCAGACCAGCCGGTCACTACCCGTCCCGTCATCTGACAAACTCCCGGAGGCCACGGATGTCCATGCTCAAGAGCCCTGACGAAATAGCCTTGATGCGCGAAGCCGGCCGCGTTGTGGCGAACGCGCTAAACGCAGTCCGCGGGGCGGCCGCCGTCGGCGTTTCCCTCAAGGAGCTCGACGGCGTTGCTGCCGCCGCCATCGCCGCTGCCGGCGCCACTCCCGCCTTCCTCAACTACCGGCCGCGCTGGGCGCCGGTGCCGTTCCCGGGAGTCATCTGCACCAGCGTGAACGACGCCGTTGTGCACGGCATTCCCAACGGATACCGGCTGCAGGACGGGGATCTCCTCAGCGTTGACTGCGGGGCGTTCCTTGAAGGGTGGTGTGGGGACGCCGCCGTCAGCTTCATCGTGGGTACCCCCGATCCCGTGGACCAGGCGCTCATCGACGCGACGGACGCGGCCCTCGCCAGAGGCATTGACGCCGCCCGGGTGGGAAACAAGATGGGCGATCTCGCTTACGCCATCGGCGGCGCCGCA
Source organism: Arthrobacter sp. D1-17 (assembly GCF_054130535.1). NCBI lineage: Bacteria > Bacillati > Actinomycetota > Actinomycetes > Micrococcales > Micrococcaceae > Arthrobacter > Arthrobacter sp. D1-17. The sequence continues at coordinate 1,748,327 of NZ_CP096382.1, forward strand.
CGCCGGGCAGGCTACGGACTCCTTGCCGACCACGGCGGACATGGTATCGGTCGGACCATGCACGCGGAGCCGTCCGTGCCCAACGACGGACGACCGGGCAGGGGTCTGAAATTGACAGAAGGGCTTGTCATCGCCATTGAGCCGATGCTCATCCTCGGCGGCAAGGGGGACTATTACCACGACGAGGACGAGTGGACGCTGCGTTCCGCGAACGGCCGCCGGGCGGCCCACAGTGAGCACACCGTGGCCATCACGGCCGATGGGCCTGTAATTCTGACAATGCCCTGAACACAGCGCCGGGACCCCGGCCGCCTTCACCGGCCTATCGGCTGTCGGCAGTATACGGGCGGGCTTAAGTCCTGCCTCATAGCCGCCGGAGCTGTTGAACGCGCTGCGGGCCAGGTCTTCGTTCGGGACCAGGACCACGTGATTGCCCTCCGCTCACGAAGCGCCGGCGGTGGGATACCCTACGATTCCCACGCGGCCGCGGTCTGCTTCCTGGCGGTGGTTTTCCGCTGCTGTTCAGCGCCTGCGCATCTCGGCAACACGCCGCCGGTGATCTGCCGCGCGAAGCTGGATGATCCGGGCCGCCCCGGCCATGGCCACTAACACACCGCCGGCCACTGCCGCGATGAACAGGGCGAGGCCAAGGGACACGACGCCCTCCAGCCCGAAGAACTTGACCTGCACCAACACCTGGTTCTGCAGGATGAAAATGATGAGCAGCACGAGCACGACCAGTGCGGACGCGACCGCTGCCCAGATCATGCCTGCCCGCGTGACCGGACGACGGGTGTCGCCGGCGGGCGGCGGCGGGGTGCCCTTGTAGTCCGGCAGCGCCGCGGTGCCAGGCCTGAGCTGCCCTTCACCGCCGGCCGAAGGCCGGCCATCTGCGGGCAGGGGAGGGCCAGGGGTTGCATCAGGGGCCTTCCGTCCCGGCCGGTCCTGCTCGAACGGGTCCCGCTCGGATCCACTCTGCGACATGTCGGTGACTCCTTCCCAAGTTCTGCCCGCGGTGCGGGGTTCAGGACCCGGCATCAGCACTTCAGAACAGCAGTCCGCCGGGTCCTAGATCGATCCTAGGCATGTTTCGGCAGATTAGTAAGTATGCTTCGCATCATCGGCGTGGTCGTCCGCAGGAAGGGAGTTTGGTGATGGGCCGCAATCCCCCTGAGGACTAGTCTTTTCCCATGGCTGATGATGACGAATTTAGAGAGCAGCTGGCCCGTGTGGATGCGCTGTACCACGAGGTCTTGGCGTTACGACAAGGCGCAAAGGATGGCGTTGCACCCGGCAAGGAGGAACTTGTCCTTGCGGAGCTGCGGCTGGATAACGCATGGCGGGAGCTGTATGAGTTCATGGACCTTCCGCTGTCCCGTACTGAAGGGCCAGCCGACAGTCCTTAGTAGCTGTTGCTTGACGCCTCTCGTAAACAGTCCCGACAAACAAAAACACCCCGGTCCGCAGACCGGGGTGTCGGTGATGCCTCTGAACATCTGTAGTCGATGTTCCGAGACATCACAGTGTGCCCCAGGAGGGAATCGAACCCCCGACCGGCGGATTAGAAGGCCGCTGCTCTATCCCCTGAGCTACTGAGGCAACTGGTTTCCCGGCTTTCCGGGTGCCTCAAAAAGTCTACATTGCCTACTGGCCCGACGGCGGCACCGGGCAGAAACGTTTCGGTTATCCACATACAGCACTGCCTGCCTCCCCGCAGTCGCGTCGGCGGTTGATGCTGGAAGTGCCTGCTAGGGCAAGACACTTCGAGACAGGACACCAAGATGAGTGACAACATTACGGTCCGGGGCTTCGTGGCCACGGAGATCAGGAGCTCCACCACATCCGGCGGCGTCGCCACTGCCTCCTTCCGCCTCGGCTCCACAGAGCGCCGCTACGACCGTTCCAGCAACACGTGGGTGGACGGCCACACCAACTGGTTCACCGTCCAGGGTTATCGGCAACTGGCCGGAAACATGGGGTGCAGCGTTAAGAAGGGGCAGCGCGTCATCATCGTCGGACGGCTGAAGCTGCGCAGCTGGGAAAAGGAGGGCAGGATCTATCACGCTGTCGAGATAGACGCCGAATCGGTCGGGCATGACCTGATGTGGGGTTCCGCCAATTACACGCGGAACGCCGGCAACAAAGGGCAACCGGCCGCTGCGGTGGCGGCCGGGGAGAGCGCTGGAGGGCCTGGTTTCGATTCGGGCTCCCCTGACGGCGATGACCCGCTGACTGACGACGAAGGAGACGACGACTCTGCTGCCGGTGTTTTCGTCGATGACACCACCGGCGATCCCCTCCAGCTCGACTCCGACACGGGCGAGCTCACCGGAGCCGCAGCCTGACCGCCGGAACGTGCGGCACCGTACCCCCTGCGGTGCCGCATGGCACAATGGCAGCGTGACCCCACCCGAGGCATACCCTAAGCTCAAGACCGATCCTAACGCCGTCCGCCCCCGGGGCTCCGCCCGCTTCCGGATCAGGAGCATCTCCCTCCGCATCTTTGCAACAGGGCTGTTGCTCGCTGGATTGGCAGCATGCAGTTCCGGAGTCACCCCCCAGCCAGGGGCGGACACCACGACGGATGCAGGACCAGGTCAGACCACCGCATCAGTTCAGACCACCGCAGCAGGCCAGCCCGGCGCGGCACCGGGAGCGGCACACGGTGCGGGGGCTTCAACAGCAGCGGCAACTCCCACTGCGGCGGCGGGAGGGGCATTGACCGCGGCGCAGAAGAAGATGACGGACACGCTGGCCGCCGTAGCAGCAGGGACCCCGAAACCCGGAACGGAGCAGATCAGGCAGGCACTAACGGCGGCAGGATTCCCTGCCGCCACCCTTGAGGTTTCTGCCGGCAAGACACCGACAGGCCTCGATGTCGATTCGATCGAAGCCGCAGCAGCCCACGGACGCGACTGCGTCATAGGCCAGATCCGCGACGGCAAGGTAACAGTGACGGTGCTGCCCGTCCTCGCGGGCGGGAAGTGTTTCGTCGGAGCCGGCGGGTGAGCACGGAATGTGAGATATCACCGCCAACCCACTAGATTTGGAACTATGGCGGAATTTATCTACACAATGACCAAGGCCCGTAAGGCTGTTGGTGAAAAACTTATTCTTAACGACGTCAGCATGTCGTTCTTCCCGGGTGCCAAGATCGGCGTGGTTGGCCCCAACGGTGCCGGTAAGTCCACCATCCTTAAGATCATGGCAGGGCTGGACACACCCTCGAACGGCGAGGCCCGGCTGAGTCCCGGCTACACGGTTGGCATCCTGCTCCAGGAACCGCCGCTGAACGAGGAAAAAACCGTCCTAGGCAACGTCCAGGAAGGCGTTGGCGAGATCTACGGCAAGATCCAGCGGTTCAACGAAATCTCCGAGGAGATGGCCAGCCCGGACGCCGACTACGACGCGCTGCTGGAGGAGATGGGCCACCTCCAGGAAGCTATTGACGCCGCCGACGCCTGGGATCTTGATTCCCAGCTCGAGCAGGCCATGGACGCGCTCCGCTGCCCGCCGGCCGACGCCGATGTCACGCTGCTGTCCGGCGGTGAGCGCCGTCGCGTCGCGCTCTGCAAACTGCTGCTGCAAAAGCCCGACCTGCTGCTCCTCGACGAGCCCACCAACCACCTCGACGCCGAGAGCGTGCTGTGGCTGGAACAGCACCTGTCCACCTACGCCGGCGCCGTCCTGGCGGTCACCCACGACCGGTACTTCCTGGACCACGTGGCCGAGTGGATTGCAGAAGTCGACCGCGGTCACCTGTATCCCTACGAGGGCAACTACTCCACATACCTGGAGAAGAAGCGCGCCCGCCTTGAAATCCAGGGCAAGAAGGACGCCAAGCAGGCCAAGCGCCTCTCCGAGGAACTCGAATGGGTGCGCTCCAACGCCAAGGGCCGCCAGACCAAGTCAAAGGCCCGCCTGGCCCGCTACGAGGAGATGGCGGCGGAGGCTGACCGCACCAGGAAGCTGGACTTCGAGGAGATCCAGATTCCGCCGGGACCGCGCCTGGGCGGTCTGGTCCTGGAAGCCAGGAACTTGCAGAAGGGCTTCGATGACCGCGTCCTGATCGACGGGCTGTCCTTCTCCCTGCCCCGCAACGGCATTGTCGGCGTCATCGGCCCCAACGGCGTGGGCAAGTCGACGCTGTTCAAGACCATCGTGGGCCTTGAGCCGCTCGATGGCGGCGAGTTGAAGATTGGCGACTCCGTCAAGATCTCCTACGCAGACCAGAGCCGCGGCGGCATCGACCCGAACAAGACCTTGTGGGAGGTAGTGTCCGACGGTCTCGACTTCATCCAGGTCGGTAACGTCGAAATGCCGTCCCGCGCCTACGTCGCCGCCTTCGGCTTCAAAGGCCCGGACCAGCAGAAGAAGGCAGGAGTCCTCTCAGGCGGTGAGCGCAACCGGCTGAACCTGGCGCTGACCCTCAAACAGGGCGGCAACCTGCTGCTCCTCGACGAACCGACAAACGACCTGGATGTCGAAACCCTCAGCAGCCTCGAAAACGCCCTGCTCGAATTCCCGGGCTGCGCCGTGGTGGTTTCGCACGACCGCTGGTTCCTGGACCGGGTCGCCACCCACATCCTGGCCTACGAAGGCGATGACGAGAACCCGTCGAAGTGGTACTGGTTCGAGGGCAACTTCGAATCCTACGAGGAAAACAAGGTGGAGCGGCTCGGTCCCGACGCCGCCAAGCCGCACCGCGTCACGCACCGCCGCCTGACCCGCGACTAAGTCGTTAGCCCGCACCAAGAGGTGCAACGGCAAAGGCCGGTTCCCGAAGTGAACCGGTTCCCAAAGGTGGATTGCGAAATCAGTCCTTACTTGCGGGGACCTGTTCAAAGGGGAACCGGCCTTTCGCCTGTCCGGGGCCAAGAAGCTGTCCGGGGCCAAGAACCTGCCGGGACCACAAGCCTGTGCCCCAGACCGGGAATGCCGGGGCTGCTCAGCCCCGGCGCATCTGGTGTTGCAGGACTTTGGATTGGAAAGCCCCGGCCACCTTGCTTTTGAAGTCGGTCGGCACCCGGACCATGCCTTCCTGTGCCACGGATGCGACGTGCAGCCCCTCGCGGTTGAAGATCTTGCCGGTGGCCAGCCCCCGGGCACCCTGGGCGCTGGGTGATTCCTGGACATAGAGCAGCCACTCGTCCACCCGCACTGGCCGGTGCCACCACATCGCGTGGTCCAGGCTCGCTACGCTCATCCCGGGCGTGATCCAGCTCAGCCCGTGCTTGCGGAGGATCGATTCGAGCAGCGTGTAATCGCTGGCGTAGGCGAGGGCCGCGCGGTGGAGGTTGGCGTCGTCCGGCATGCGGCTGAAGGTCTTCATCCAGACGGCGTTGCGGGCTTCCTTTTTGCCGGTGGCCGCGACATACAGGGCCGGGTTCACGTGCCGGATGTCAAAGGGCCGCTCATAGGACCAGTGCCGCGCCACGGGGTGGTCAAATTTTCCCAGCAGATCGGCCGTGCTGGGCAGAGACTCAGGATCGGGGATTCCCTGAGGCATTTCCGACTGGTGCTCCACACCCTCGTCCTCCGCCTGGAAGGAGGCGATCATGGACAGGATCGGCGTACCGTCCTGGTACGCGTGGACCCGACGAGCAGAGAAGGACCGGCCGTCCCGCAGCCGCTGCACGCCGAACGTGATGGGCTTGTCTGCGTCCCCGGGCCGCAGGAAGTAGCCGTGCATGGAATGCACCGGGCGGTCCGGATCCACAGTGCGCATTCCCGCTATCAGTGCCTGTGCGAGCACCTGGCCGCCGAACACACGCTGGTGCGGCTGGCGCTGGGACGGGCCCATGAAGATGTCTTCGTCCGTCCGGGCGCCCTCAAGTTCACCAAGATTGAGCAGTTCGATCAGTGACGTCGTGGGGTCATTCGTAGGCAGTTCCTGCAATCCGGCGTCCGCTTCAGTCATGGTTTGACTCTAGACGTCGCCCCGGCAGCGCTCAACCGGACGCACCCGGTAGTGTTCTTGATGTGTCCGATCTCCTCACCCAGTCCTTCCGTTTCGCAGATCCCCGCGATCTGGCCGACCTGCGCACCTTCGCCACGCGCGCCAAGGCCATCGACGACGGCGCCATACGCCTCCAAGGTGCGGGCCAGGTCCTGGCGGCCTACGTCTGCATCCTTCGGCCCCGGATCCTGGGGGAGTCCACACCGACCATCCTCGGCCTGCGGACCATCGGCCTCGCCGAACCGTCCGCGGTCGACGTGACCGTGCCGCTGGCGGCTGTCCTGGACCGGCTCGCCCGGGCAGGGGAGAAGGACGCCGAACTGCCGGTTCCGCCGTCGACGGTCACTGAATCCTGGGCGGGCGTGGGAGCGCCGCGCGGTGGCTGGGAGCTGATTGGCTCTGTTCCCGATGATGAACTGCGGCGGGCCGCCGAGGCCGGCATGTCAGAGGTGGCAGAAATAGTGCCGGACAATCCGGGAGCACTGATTGTGAACAACGCCCGCGCCACCGTATGGGGACGGGAGTTGGAAGGCCGTTCCGGACTTCCCGCCGGTGCAGCCTTCGCGGCCCTTGCGCTCGGGTTCCTGGGCAGTGACGAGCAGCGCCTGTATCGTGCGGGGCGGTGGTTCCGCCTCAGCGGCAGCCGCGGGCACGTCCTGGCCCGGACGGGCGCCGGCCTGCTCTAGGAGTGCAAAAGCAGCGCTAAGCCGGGATCAGGAATCCGACGGGCTGTTGACCATGGAGAGCGCAGCGCGTTCCATGTAGTCCCAGAGAGTGCCTTCGTACAGCGGCGGCAGCTCAAGTGAGTCCACGGCCGTACGCATGTGGTGCAGCCAGCGGTCCTTCGCCTCGGGCGTGACGCGGAACGGCATGTGGCGCATCCGCAGCCGCGGGTGTCCGCGCTCTTCCCCGTACGTCGTGGGCCCGCCCCAGTACTGCTCCAGGAACATCAGGAACCGCCGCTTCGCAGGGCCGAGGTCCTCTTCGGGATACATTGGCCGCAGCAGCGGGTCCGTGGCCACGCCGTCGTAGAAGACGTCGATGAGCTTTACGAAGCTTTCGTGGCCGCCCACGGCGTCGTAGAAGTTGTCGGTGTACCCCGGCTGGCTGAAGGGATCGTTGCGCATCAGCTGCCGGGGCGCATTGGGTTCGGATGGTGTGGGAAGGGTCATGGCTATTCTCCGGCCTTTTGCTGCGGTCCGTGCTGTGCTTCCGCTTCCAGCGGCCCGGCGCCCGGCTCCTCTGCCGGAGGTACGTAGTTGCCCTGCGAGCGGTTGCCCACGCGGAGGATCTCGCCGTTGCGGAGGTACCAGATGGCGCCGTTTTCGTCCCGGACGCGGGTGATCCGCAACCCGATGGATTCCACCACGCCCACCACTTCGCTGGTCTCGATGACGTCACCGATGCCGTACTGGTCCTCGATGGTGATGAAGATGCCGGCCAGGAAGTCGCGGATGAGCTGCTGGGCACCGAAACCGATGGCGATACCGAAAATTCCGACGCTGGTCAGCAGCGGCGCGACGTCGACGTCGAGGTTCTTCAGGACATAAATACTGGTAATGACGGCGAGGACCACGCCCACAACGCTGTTCAGCAGCGACCCGATGGTCCTGGCCCGCTGGGCGCGGCGCTCATGGTCGAGAGCGCGCAGGGCGGGGGCGACCCAGCGGAAGTGGGGCTTTTTGAACAGCGTAGTTCCGCTGGCGACCCGCTTGGTGATCCGTGAGATCACGTACGTTGCCAACAGCCACAGGAGAATGCCTGCGCCGAGGCTGATCGCGATTCCGGCAACGTTGAAGCCCGCGGGCTCAAGCGAGGCCGTAGGCGTTGTAAACATGCTGTACATCAGTAGGGATTGCTCCTTGTGGTTCACCGGGTGCCGGTCTCTGTTTCCCTATTAAGCCTAGCCGGACTGAGCGGGCAGCTGGCGCTCCGCGGGTGTGGTATGGGGAAGGTGCAGCACGGGGAAGTTTACGCTGCGGGCGATGAAACACACCGCGTTGGCCTGCCGGTGCATCTCCTCGGCCAGCGCGACGTGCGCGGGGTCCGCCACCACGACGCGGGGTCGGAGCGTCACGGTCTCGAACTGCCCACTGCCGTCCCGGTTGAGCCGCAGCATCCCGGTGGCGTTGTCCTCGTAGGACATCACCACAACCCCGTGCTTCACTGCGACATGCAGGAAGGACAGCATGTGGCACTGTGCGAGCGCCGTGAGCAGCAGCTGCTCCGGGTTGTACCGCGTACGGTCGCCGTGGAAGGTGGGGTCGGCAGAGCCCTTAAGGACCGGCAGGCCCGGGATTTCGATGTCGTGGTCACGGGAATAGTCCCGGTAGGACGACGTGCCCGTTCCGAGGTTGCCGGTCCAGCGTACGGTCAGCGCATAGTGATGCTCGCCAAGGGCCATGGCGCCGGCTCAGACGTCAGCCGCGCGTGCCCGCAGCGCCCGGGCTACGCCGTCGCGGTTTTCGAGCATCATCCGGCGCAGCGCCGCGCTCTCCTCCGGGAGCGCCGCGAGGAACGCGTCGGTGCGGTCGATGGTCTCCTGAGTGGTCAGCTGGGCCGGGTAGAGCCCGAGGACGATCTGCTGCGCCAGCGCGTGGGTGCGCTCCGCGACGATCCCGGGGACTGCCTGGAAGTACTTTTCCGAGTACGGCTCGAGCAGCGCGGTATCCAACACGCGCGTGAAGCCGGCGACCGCCGAGGCCTGGATGGCGTTGGAGAGATCACCAATGACAACGATCGACTCCCAGGCCGCTGCCTTCGCTTCGGGGGTCGGAATAGCTGCCTTGGCCAGCGCCGCAGCATTTTGTCCACTGGACGTGTTGTCCTTTTCCAGTTCCGCGTCGATCTGTTCCTGGCCGATTCGGCCGCCCACAACAAGGGAGGCCACGAGCTCCCAGCGCAGGTCCTGGTCCACCGTCAGGCCCGGGAGCGTGGCTGAACCGTCCAGCAATCCGGCGACAGTGTCGAGCTGCTGCTCACTGCGGGCCAGCAGGGCGTACGACTTCACGAACTGCAACTGCGCATCGGACCCTCCCGGCACGGCAACAGCCAAGTCCCAGAGCCGGTCCGCGGCCGACACGATCGTGGGTTCACGGTGCTGCTCCGCAACATAAAAGGTCAGTGTGGTGGCAAGCTGCCGAAGCTGGACCAGGATGACGGACGAATCGCTTTCCGCGGCGATGTTGGCCAGTATCAGGTCCACGTAGCCGCGTGCGGGGGTCTCGCCGTCGCGGGCCGCGTCCCAGGCTGAACCCCAGACCAGCGTGCGGGGCAGGCTCTCCCGGAAATCCTTCAGGTGCAACGTGGCGGTGGCCAGGGACTTCCCGTCCAGGCGGACTTTGGCGTAGGCGAGGTCGTCGTCGTTGAGGAGGACCAGGTCGGGCTGCCGCAGTCCGGCGAGCGCAGGCACTGCTGTGCGTTCGCCGTCGACGTCGAGCTCCTCACGGTGGACGCGCTCCAGCTTCCCGTCCTCGGAGACGTCATAGAACCCGACGGCGAGGCGGTGCGGTCGCAGGGTCGGCTGTTCTGCGATGGCTGACTGGAGGATGGCAAAGTCGGTGATCGTGCCGTCGGCATCCACCGTCAGCTCGGGCTGCAACGTGTTTACCCCGGCCGTTTCGAGCCAGAGCCGGCCCCACCGGTCAAGGTCTCGGCCGCTGGCTTTCTCCAGTTCCGCCATCAGGTCCGCCAGTTCCGTGTTGCCCCAGGCATGCTTGCCGAAGTACTCCCGGACGCCGGCCATGAACTGCTCGGAACCCACCCAGGCCACGAGCTGGCGCAGTACCGATGCACCCTTGGCGTAGGTAATGCCGTCGAAGTTGACCTCCACATCGTGAAGATCGTTGATGTCGGCGAAGATCGGGTGCGTGGTGGGGAGCTGGTCCTGGCGGTAGGCCCAGGATTTCTCGACGGAGGCGAAGGTGGTCCAGGCGCTCTGGAACTTGGTGCTTTCCACGGCGGCGAGGTGGGACATGTACTCGGCGAAGGACTCATTGAGCCACAGGTCATTCCACCAGCGCATGGTCACGAGGTCGCCGAACCACATGTGCGCCAGTTCATGCAGGACGGTGATGGCACGGCGCTCCACCTGGGCTTCCGGGACCTTGCCGCGGAAGACGTAGCCCTCCAGGATGGTCACAGCGCCGGCGTTTTCCATCGCGCCGGCATTGAATTCCGGCACGAAGAGTTGGTCGTACTTCTCGAACGGGTACGGGCAGCCGAACTGCGCTTCGAAAAACTCGAATCCTTGGCGCGTGAGCTCAAAGATGTTATCGGCGTCCAGGTACTGCATCAGCGATTTGCGGGCAAACACGCCGAGCGGAATGACGCGGCCATCCGAACTGGTGACATCGCTGCGCACCGACTGGTAGGGGCCGGCGACCAAAGCGGTCACATAGGAAGAGAGCCGCGGCGTTGGCGCGAACTCCCAGATGGAACGGGCACCGCCGGCAGAACCCGGAGACGTCTGCACCGGAACCGGGGTGGGGGAGTTGGAAACGACATCCCAGTGCGACGGCGCCGTCACCCGGAACGTGAAAGCGGCCTTGAGGTCCGGCTGTTCGAACACGGCGAACATGCGGCGTGAGTCCGGCACCTCGAACTGGGTGTACAGGTACACCTCGCCGTCCACCGGGTCAACAAAGCGGTGCAGCCCCTCGCCCGTGTTCATGTAGGGCGTATCGGCGACCACGGTGAGTTCGTTCTGCGCGGCAAGGACGGGCAGTTGGATGCGGACACCGTCCGAAACCTCCGCCGGATCAAGCTCCCGCCCATTTAACGTCACCCTGTGGACGGTCTCGGTGACAGCGTCAATGAAAGTGGAGGATCCAGGGGCGGCGCTGAACCTGACGGTGGTTGTGGCACCGAAGACTTTTTCTCCCCTCGTGAGGTCCAGGCTGACGTCATAGGAATCGACGGCGATCAGGTCGGCGCGTTCACGTGCTTCGGTGCGCGTCAGGTTCATGCCTGGCAAGGTTGTGCCTCCAAAAGGGTGGGGGTCGTTACTGTGAAGCCATTGTTTCAGCTGGCGGATCTTTGGCAAGCAGCAGGGACGCCGTTTCCAGTCCCGGCGGCGCTTCAGCCGGAGTAGTTTTAAAGCATGGGTAAGTTCCTCGATTCGGTGGACGTCAAGGCCCTGCGCTTCGCGGTCGGGTTTCCCGTGCTGCTCGCCGCGGCCTTCGCACTCAGCGCCGTGCTGCTGCGTCCTGACCTTCCGGAACCGCTGGCGATCCAATGGAACGACGGCGGCGGCATCAGTTTTGCCCCCTTCGCCGCGTATGTAGGGGTTGGCGCCGCCATGATCATCGCTGCCGGCTGGCTGGTGCTCCTGCAGGCCGTACCCGTCTCGCGGCCCACCCTCATGCGGCGGATCATGATGGGCGCCGGACTCACGCTCAGCCTGTTCGTCACCACCGTCCTCGCAGCAGGCATGGTGGGGCAGGCGGGCGAGGCTGACGCCCGGGAATCGCATGTGGACCTCATCGTGCTGTCTACCGGAAGCGGCGCAGCCCTCGCGCTCGGCGTCATCATGGGATTCGTTTTCAAGGCTGACCAGCAGTGGACGCCCGAGGACGACCGGGCGCTTCGGCGGGAGCTGGAGTTGGAGCTTGATCCCGAACTCGCCACCGACTCGATGAGGCTGTGGGTGCACGCCCGCAGCTCCGTCTTCGTCATGATCGGAATCGCCAGTCTCTTCCCGGCCTCGCTCATCGCGATTGCCGTCCCCTGGCTGGGTGTCCTGCTCGTGGCAGCTGCCATCATCGGCGCGGCTTTCCTGTTTGCCCGCGTCACCGCCGACCGCAGTGGGCTGCGGGTTTTCGTCGCCGGGATACTGCGCGTCGTCGATGTTCCAGCCGGGGCGATTTCGGCCGCAGCCCCCGCAGACGTCCGCGCAGCCGACTACGGGGGCTGGGGCTACCGCAACCACGGGGAAACTGCCGCCGTACTGGTGAGCAGCGGGCCCGCCGTCGTCGTCCACAAAACCGACGGCCACAGGCTCGCCGTAAGCGGCGGCAACATCGCCTCTGCTGCCCGCCTCGCCGAAGTCCTCACACGCGTTGCCGCACGCGCCCGGCAGGACAGCCGTCCTGCCTCCGAGGACGAAGGGGACGCGTAAAGACAGCGTCATGGCCAAACCAGCACCTAGTACGCTGGGAGCTGTCGATTTTGATCTGTACCAGCCCGGCCGCGCCCCGAGCTCATGACTGAACGGAAGCCACCGTGACAACAACCCCTGCATTCCCGCGGGTCCACATCGCCACTGACCACGCCGGCATGGAGCTGAGCGCCCATCTGGTCAGCCATCTGTCGGCCAAGGGCTACGAAGTGGTGGACCACGGACCCAAGGAATACGACGCCCTGGATGACTACCCGTCGTTCTGCATCAACGCCACGCTTGCCGTTGTGGCCGACCAGCAGGCAGGCGTGCACGCCCTGGGCATCGTGCTGGGCGGCTCAGGGAACGGCGAGCAGATCGCAGCGAACAAGGTCAAGGGGGCCCGCGCGGCGCTCGCCTGGAACCACTCCACCGCAGTTCTGGCCCGGCAGCACAACGACGCCAACGTGGTGGCCGTCGGCGGCAGGCAGCACAGCGTGGAGGAAGCGACGGAACTCATCGAGGCGTTCCTGCAGGAACCGTTCAGCAACGACGAGCGCCACATCCGCCGCATCGGCAAGATCGCCACCTTCGAAACCACCGGCGAGGTCGTCGAGTAGTGCCCGAGGGGCATACCATACACCGGCTCGCGCGCCAGTTCCGTGACGTGTTCGCGGGCCGGCGGCTTGCCGTCACAAGCCCACAGGGCCGCTTCTCCGCCGGGGCGGCCCTGCTGGACGGCCACACACTGACGCGCTCGGACGCCCACGGCAAGCACCTGTTCCTGCGCTTCGAGCACGGCCTGGTGCTGCACGTCCACCTCGGCCTCTACGGCGCGTGGGACTTCGGCGGCGACCGCGAATTCAAGGGAGCATCCAGCATCGGAGCGCCGCGCAGGGTAGGGGAACGGGAGGTGCCCGGCGGTACGCCCGCTGCCGGCACCCCTTCTGAGGCTGCCTCCGATGGTGAACCTGTTTATGAGGGCCCGCCGGAACCCGTCGGAGCCGTGCGCGTGCGCTTGGCCAGCGACCATGGCTGGGCAGATTTGCGCGGTGCGACCACGTGCGCAGCGATCACGGAAGCTGAAGCGGCGACAGTCCTGCGGAGGTTGGGCCCGGATCCGCTGCAGGCGTCCGGCATGGGCCACGCGGCACGTCCTGCCGGGGACGGGCGCGGGGGGCGCGAGGACTTCGTTAGCTTGGTCATCACACGAAGAACCCCCATCGCGACGCTGCTGATGGACCAGAAGGTGATTGCCGGCGTCGGAAATGTCTACCGCGCCGAAGTGCTGTTCCGGCAACAGATCGATCCGCTGCTGCCCGGCCGGGCGCTTTCAGCGGACGCCGCCGCGCTCCTCTGGGACGACACCGCAGCCGTAATGGCCGATGGCGTCCGCGACGGCCGGATCATCACCACGACGCCGGGCTACTGGAGTGACCCTGGCTCGCTGCCTCCGAATGAGGAAGCGCATTTCGTCTACCGCCGCCACGGGCAGCCCTGCCGAGTCTGCGGTACAGCCGTGGAATTGGCCGGGCACGCCGGCCGTAAGTTGTACTGGTGCCCGACATGCCAGCAGTCCTGATGGCTACGGTGCTGATCCCGCAATAATCCTGGTGCCTGCCCGGCTGCGGAACCGTTGCAGCTGGGCGGGCGCACCAGCGCTACATTGAAAAAGAAAAGGGCCCCTCACCGAGGGGCCCTTTGCAGAGGGGACGACGGGAATCGAACCCGCGTAATCAGTTTGGAAGACTGAGGCTTTACCATTAAGCTACGTCCCCGGAGGAAGCCAGCGTTGCCGCTGCACATCTTCAGGGTGACTGTTCAAGCCGGATATAACTAAACCTAATTCATGCCCCCGGTGTCAAATGTGCAAAGCCGGCAGGTATGAACGTAGACTGTCCTGTGCGTTACGGGGTGTAGCTCAGCTTGGCTAGAGCACCTGCTTTGGGAGCAGGAAGTCGCAGGTTCAAATCCTGTCACCCCGACTCTGCGGCCTTGGCCGATGGCTTGGGCAGAAATCGCGTTTTGCAGAACACCAACCAACCAAACCAGGAGTACTTAGACCGTGAAGAGCGCTGTCGAGAACCTCACCCCCACGCGGGTCAAGCTCAATGTTGAGGTCCCCTTTGAGGAATTGAAGCCCAGCATCGATGAGGCATACAAGACTGTTGCTTCCCAGATCCAGGTCCCTGGCTTCCGTAAAGGCAAGGTTCCCGCCAAGCTGATCGACCAGCGCGTTGGCCGTGGCTACGTTCTGGAGACCGCGATCAACGAAGGCCTCAACGGCTGGTACCAGGCTGCCGTGCAGGAATCGGGCATCCGCCCGCTGAGCCGTCCCGAGGTTGAAATCACCGAGGTTCCGGACCCGACCGCCACCGACGGCGAACTTAAGTTCCATGCCGAGGTTGACGTCCGTCCCGAGATTGAGCTTCCGGACTACTCGGGCATCAAGGTCGAGGTTGCTGCTGCCGAATCCTCTGACGCTGACGTCGACAAGGCCTTGGACGAGCTGCGCGGCCGCTTCGGCACGCTGAAGTCCGTGGACCGCCCGGCAGCCGACGGCGACTTCCTGACCATCGATATCACCGCGTCCATCGACGGCGCCGAGGTCGATTCCGCATCGGGCCTGTCCTACCAGGTCGGATCCGGCACCATGCTCGAGGGCCTGGATGAGGCAGTTACCGGCCTGAGCATTGATGAAGACGCCATCTTCGACACCACCCTCGTCGGCGGCGACCACGCCGGCCAGGCCGCCCAGGTGAAGGTCGTGGTGAAGGCTGTCAAGGAGCGCGAACTCCCTGAGGCCAACGATGACTTCGCCCAGCTGGCTTCCGAATTCGATACCCTCGCCGAACTGCGCGAGGACCTCGCCAAGCAGGCAGCCGACTCCAAGGTCGTCGAGCAGGGCGTCGAGGCCCGCGACAAGGTCCTGGACAAGCTGGTGGAGCTCGTCGAGGTTCCCGTTCCGGAGTCGGTCGTCGAGGAGCAGCTTGAGCAGCACTTCAAGGCTGAGAACGCGCACGGCGAGGGAGAGCACGACACCGAAGAGCACCGCGCCGAAGTTAAGGCCAACACGGAGCGCGCCTTCCAGAACGAGATCATCCTCGACGCCATCGCCGAGAAGGAAGAAGTGGGCGTCAGCCAGAATGAGCTGATCGACTACATCGTCAGCACGGCCAGCCAGTACGGCATGGACCCGAACCAGTTTGCCCAGATCATCGATCAGAGCGGGCAGGTTCCCATGATGGTTTCCGAGGTCCGCCGCCGCAAGGCGCTGGCCGTCGTCCTCGGCCAGGCCGAGGTCACCGACACCGAGGGCAACAAGGTTGACCTGAGCGACTTCGTCCGCCCCGCCGGCCAGGAGGAAGCACCTGCCGCCACCGAAGGCGAAGAGGCAGAAGAGGGCACCGAGATCGCTCCCAGCGAAGATCCTGCAGCCGCCAAGTTCTAACGCCTGACGGCGTCTGACGCCAGCGTCACAACAGCCCAGCAGCGGCCCCCGGATCCCTGATCCGGGGGCCGCTGCGCTTAACCCTGGCGCACCGGAAAAGACCGCTTCGCGGCACGCCCGGGTCATCGTGCGCCGACAGCGAACAGCGCGATTCCGACGAACAAAACGCCGGTGAAAGCGGTTAGTGTCCAAGTAGTGAAGTTCAGTGATGTCACCGTCACCAGCGAGAGGTAAGTACATATGTCACAGCAAGCAGGGGCACCCCGCATGGCAACTGTCGATCCGGCAGCCCAGGACAATTACATCTACAACCGCCTGCTGAAAGAGCGCATCATCTGGCTTGGCTCGGAGGTCCGCGATGAGAACGCAAACGCCATTTGCTCGCAGTTGCTGCTCCTGTCCGCTGAGGACCCGAACAAGGACATCTACCTTTACATCAACTCGCCCGGCGGTTCCGTGACGGCAGGCATGGCCATCTACGACACCATGCAGTTCATCCCGAACGACGTTGTCACCGTCGCCACCGGACTCGCTGCCTCCATGGGCCAGTTCCTCCTCTCCTCCGGAACCAAGGGGAAGCGCTACGCCACCCCGAACGCCCGTATCCTGATGCACCAGCCCTCGGGCGGGATCGGCGGCACTGCCTCTGACATCAAGATCCAGGCCGAACTGATCCTGCACATGAAGAAGGTCATGGCCGAACTGACAGCCGAGCAGACCGGCCAGACGGTGGAAACCATTCTGAAGGACAACGACCGTGACAAGTGGTTCACGGCAACTGAAGCCCTCGAATACGGCTTCTTCGACAAGATCTCCGCTCACGCCGGCTCAGTTTCCGGCGGCGGCGGCACGGCCCAGAACTAACCGGCACGCACAGCGAACTGAATCCAGGAGTAAAGATCATGAACTACAATTTCGGCTCGACTGCCGGCAACCTGCCGACCAGCCGCTATGTGCTGCCCCAGTTCGAAGAGCGCACACCGTATGGCTTCAAGCGCCAGGATCCGTACACCAAGCTCTTCGAGGACCGCATCATCTTCCTCGGCGTCCAGGTAGACGACGCCTCCGCCGATGATGTCATGGCTCAGCTGCTGGTCCTGGAGTCCACTGACCCGGACCGCGACATCACCCTGTACATCAACTCCCCGGGCGGTTCGTTTACCGCCATGACGGCGATTTACGACACCATGACGTACATCCGCCCGGAGATCCAGACCGTCTGCCTCGGCCAGGCTGCCAGCGCCGCAGCCGTCCTGCTCGCAGCAGGAACGCCAGGAAAGCGACTTGCACTGCCCAACGCGCGGGTCCTGATCCACCAGCCGTCGCTGTCCGGAGGCCAGGGCGGCCAGGCATCCGACTTGGAAATCCAGGCTGCCGAGGTCATGCGGATGCGCTCTTGGCTGGAGGACACGCTGGCCAAGCACTCTGGTCGGACGCCCGAGCAGGTCAACAACGACATCGAACGTGACAAAATCCTCACCGCTGCCGAGGCGCAGAGCTACGGCCTCATCGACCAGGTGCTGGATTCGCGGAAGATCAAGCCTCAGGCAATCGCCAGGTAACAGTGGATGTCCCCGGCGCCGGTGCGGTTAGGGTTTTTTGACGCGCACCGGCGCCGGGTTTCCACCTCTCGGGGCGAATGTGACCTAGAGTGGATGTAATCACGGCCGGGTGACGAATCGGTGGCCGTGATTCAAACAACCGGTGCAGAGCTGCACTCGCAGCAAGATACTAAGGGGTTCACATATGGCTCGGATTGGCGAGAGCACCGATCTGCTCAAGTGCTCTTTCTGCGGTAAGAGCCAGAAGCAGGTGCGCAAGCTCATTGCCGGGCCCGGCGTCTACATCTGCGACGAGTGCATTGAACTCTGCAACGAGATCATTGAAGAAGAACTCGCGGAAGTAGCCGATCTGGGCAGTTTCGAGCTGCCCAAGCCCCGCGAGATCTTTGACTTCCTGCAGGAATACGTCATCGGCCAGGAGCCCGCCAAGCGGTCCCTCGCCGTCGCCGTGTACAACCATTACAAGCGGATCCAGGCAGGCCACGCCCCCAAGAGCGGCAGCCTCGCCGACGGGGTGCATCACGACGACGTTGAAATCGCGAAGTCCAACATCCTGCTGATCGGTCCGACCGGCTGCGGTAAAACCTATCTTGCACAGACCTTGGCGCGCCGGCTCAACGTCCCTTTCGCCGTCGCCGATGCGACCGCCCTGACGGAAGCCGGTTACGTCGGGGAGGACGTCGAGAACATCCTGCTGAAGCTTATCCAGGCGGCGGATTACGACGTCAAGAAGGCCGAACAGGGCATTATCTACATCGACGAGATAGACAAGATCTCCCGCAAGAGCGAAAACCCCTCCATCACCCGTGACGTTTCCGGCGAAGGCGTGCAGCAGGCGCTGCTGAAGATCCTTGAGGGCACCGTCGCCTCCGTGCCGCCGCAGGGCGGGCGCAAGCACCCGCACCAGGAATTCATCCAGATCGACACCACCAACGTGCTGTTCATCGTGGCGGGAGCATTCGCCGGCCTGGAGGAAATTATTGGGTCCCGGTCCGGCCGCAAAGGCATCGGATTCGGCGCCCCCCTGAACGAGGTCAAGAACAACACTGATTCCTACGGCGAGGTGATGCCGGAGGACCTGCTGAAGTTCGGGCTCATCCCCGAGTTCATCGGGCGTCTCCCCGTGATTACCACCGTTTCCAATCTTGACCGGCCGGCACTGATCCAGATTCTGTCGACCCCCAAGAATGCCTTGGTAAAGCAGTATCAGAAGATGTTCCAGCTCGACGGCGTGGAACTCGTGTTCGACGACGCGGCGCTGAACCTGATTGCCGACCAGGCGCTCGAACGCGGCACCGGCGCCCGCGGTCTCCGCGCCATCATGGAGGAAGTCCTCCTTCCGGTGATGTTCGACCTGCCCAGCCGCGACGACATCGCGAGTGTGGTGATCACGGAGGACGTCGTGGCCAAGAAGGCGCAGCCGACGATGATCGCCCACGACGTGGTGGCCAAGCGCCGGAATAAATCAGCCTAGTTCTTCGCTGTTGCTGTACAGCGCCCACCACGGCTCAGGCATGCCGTGGGCGCCAAGCCCTGACGACTATTCCGAGGAGATTCACTGTGTCTGAAACCGTTGCCAATAAGGCAGATTTCTGGTTCGACCCGCTGTGCCCCTTCGCTTGGATCACCTCCCGCTGGATCGGAGAAGTGGAAGCTGTCCGCGACATTTCCACCGAGTGGCACGTCATGAGCCTCTCCGTGCTGAATGAGGGCCGGGAGCTCGAACCCTCATACCGGGAGGCCATGGATAAGGCGTGGGGCCCGGTCCGCGTCATCATTGCGGCTCAGGAGCAGCACGGCGACCACGTGGTCAAGCCGCTGTACGACGCCATGGGCACGCTCATCCACGACGCCGGCGAGAAGGATTTTTCGGTCGTCATCAGCAAGGCGCTGGCTGAGTGCGGCCTTCCTGCAGAACTCGCGCAGGTGGCGCAGTCCGATGAGTTTGATGCCCAGCTCCGTGCGAGCCACGAGCAGGGGATCTCCCTGGTGGGCCAGGACGTCGGAACCCCTGTGGTTGCCTTCAACGGCACGGCCTTTTTCGGCCCCGTGCTTACCCGGATCCCGCGTGGTGAAGAAGCCGGCCGGCTGTGGGATGCCTCCGTGACGCTGGCGTCCTACCCGCACTTCTTCGAAATCAAGCGCAGCCGCACGGAAAGCCCCGCCTTCGACTGAATCGCACCCTCTTTCCGAGCGTGCTTCCAAACCCTGAAGAGCCCCGCACTAACTACACCACAGTAGTTCGTGCGGGGCTCTTGCGCATGTACAGGGGGAGGACGAGAATAGTTTCTACCCACTTCGAAAGAAGAGGGACGCAAGAACCAAAGATTCAGTGACATGCATCTAACGCAGCCTTCGGCAAAGTTAGAAGCAGGCTACCAGTGACAAGGTAGGAAGACCTGAAATTTCCCAGGATCTTGCCAGACTGTCAAAGATGTCACCAGACAGCCGAAAAGTCGAAGCCCCACCAACGGCAAAACGCTGATGGGGCTTCCCCTTTGCCCTACAACAGGTGACTAGGCCTGGGCCGGTTCCTCAGCGGGAACCAGCACCACATCGCTGACCGTCAGCTCGCCGGCGCTGCTCTCGAGCGTGATATCCCGGGCATTTGCCGCAGCCTTGAGGTCGTTGAGACCGGCCTGCAGCTGGGCCACCAGCGCCTCTGGCGCAGTGATCGTCGCCGACAGCACCTCAGTGCGCTGCTTGACCTTCGCCTCGGACTTCGCCTTGCGGATGCCGCTGAGCGCGATACCCACGGTACCCAGCATGGCGGTATCGCCGTCGGTGATGTCCAGCGGCGCCGGCCAGGCGGCGCGGTGCACGGAACCCGCCCGCCACCAGCTCCAGACTTCCTCCGTGGCGAACGGCAGGAACGGTGCGAAAAGCCGCAGCAGCGAGTCCAGGGTGGTGGCGAGTGCAGCCAGCACGGAGGCTTGTTCGGATTCCCCTGCAGCGCCATACGCGCGGTCCTTGATGAGTTCGACGTAGTCGTCCGTGAACTGCCAGAAGAAGGACTCGGTAATCTGCAGCGCCCGGGCGTAGTCGTAGTTGTCGAACGCCTTAGTGGCCTGGGCGACGACGTCGGACAGCTGGGCCAGAAGCGCGCGGTCCAAGGGATTGGTCACGGGACCCGGGTCTGCAGTAACCACCGAGTTCTCGGTGGCTCCCAGGTTAAGGACGAACTTGGAGGCGTTCAGCAGCTTGATGGCCAGGCGGCGCCCGATCTTCATCTGCGCAATCTCATAGGCGGTGTCTGCACCGAGCTTGGCCGAAGCTGCCCAGTAGCGGACGGCATCGGATCCGTACTCGTTCAGGACGTCGGTGGGGACCACCACGTTGCCCTTGGACTTGGACATCTTCTTGCGGTCCGGGTCCAGGATCCAGCCGGAGATGGCCGCATGCTTCCACGGCGCGGTGTCCTGCAAGGCGTCGGCCCGTACTGCTGAAGAAAACAGCCAGGTCCGGATGATGTCGTGGCCCTGGGGGCGGAGATCAAAGGGGAAGACCTTGCTGAACAGGTCCTCGTCCCGGCTCCAGCCGCCCACGATCTGCGGCGTCAGGGAGGACGTGGCCCACGTGTCAAGCACATCGGCGTCACCGGTGAATCCGTTGGGCAGGTCACGCTGCGACTCGTCGAAGCCCGGTGCCGCATCCGCCGCCGGGTCAACGGGCAGCTGCTCGTCCGAGGGCAGGATGGGGGAGTCGTAGTCGGGGTTGCCCTGGGCGTCCAGCGGGTACCAGACCGGGATCGGGACACCGAAGAACCGCTGTCGGGATACCAGCCAGTCACCGTTCAGCCCGGCGATCCAGTTCTCGTAGCGGGATCGCATGAAGGACGGGTGGAAATCGATGTCGTGGCCACGGCGGATCAGACGTTCGCGGCGGTCCTCGTCGCGGCCGCCGTTGCGGATGTACCACTGGCGGGAGGTGACGACCTCAAGGGGCTTGTCGCCCTTTTCGAAGAAGTTCACGGGGTGGGTGATCTTCTTGGGCTCGCCATCGAGCAGGTTGGCTGCCGTCAGCAGCTCAACCACGGCCTCCTTGGCGGAAAAGACCGTCTTGCCGGCGATGGCGGCGTATGCCTCACGGCCCGCGTCGGTGGTGATCCACTCAGGGGTGTCGGCAAGGATCCTGCCGTCGCGTCCGACGATGGCGCGGGTGGGCAGCTGCAGCTCACGCCACCAGGTGACGTCGGTCAGGTCGCCGAAGGTGCAGACCATGGCGATGCCGGAGCCCTTTTCCGCCTTGGCCAGCGGGTGGGCCTTAACCTCGAGCTCGACATCGAACAGCGGGGACTTCACGGTCTTGCCGAACAGCGGCTGGTAGCGCTCGTCGTCAGGATTTGCCACGAGGGCGGCGCAGGCGGCGAGCAGCTCGGGACGGGTGGTTTCGATGAAGATCTTCTCGCCGTCGGCGGTGAAGAACGGGTAGCGGTAGTAGGCGCCCGGCACTTCCCGGTCCTCGAGTTCGGCCTGCGCCACGGCAGTGCGGAACGTCACGTCCCACAGTGTGGGGGCTTCAGCCATGTAGGCATCGCCGGCGGCGAGGTTCGCGAGGAAGGCGCGCTGGGAAACGGCGCGGGAATTGTCGTCGATGGTGCGGTACGTCAGGTTCCAGTCCACGGAAAGGCCCAGCGTCTGGAACAGGTTCTCGAAGACCTTTTCATCCTCGACGGCGAGCTCCTCGCACAGTTCGATGAAGTTCTGCCGGGAGACCACGTCGAAATCGCGCTGGTTCTTCGCGGGCTGTGCCGGCGGCTGGTAGTCAGGGTTGTAGGGGATGGCCGGATCGCAGCGGACACCGTAGTAGTTCTGGACCCGGCGCTCGGTGGGCAGCCCGTTGTCGTCCCAGCCCATGGGGTAAAAGACGTTCTTTCCGGTCATCCGCATGTAGCGGGCCTGGACGTCCGTCTGGGTGAATGAGAACATGTGGCCCACGTGCAGCGAACCCGATGCAGTCGGCGGGGGAGTGTCTATCGAGTAGACGTGCTCACGGGTGGTGTCCCGGTTGAACTTGTAAGTGCCTTCGTCGAGCCAGCGCTGCGTGAGGGCAGCTTCGAGCCCTTCGAGGGCCGGCTTGTCCGGAACGTTGATAGGGGCGGTGGTGGGCGTGTCTGTACCCTGATTTGCTTCAGCCATGGAGCAATTGTTTCATGGCCCACTGGAGCCCTTTTGCAGCTACTGCTTTGCAGTAGCATGCGGCTATGGAGAAAGCAGGCGCTTCCTTCGTGGTCAAGCGCATATATGACGAGCCCGCGGACGACGACGGCTGCCGGGTTTTGGTGGACAGGCTCTGGCCGCGAGGGGTCAGTAAAGAACGTGCCGGACTTGATCTGTGGCTCAAGGAGATTGCGCCCTCACCGCCCCTGAGGCAGGACTTCGCGCATATGCAGGAGCGGTTCGCCGGCTTCCGAACGCAATATGAAGCTGAGCTGGAGCAGAACCCTGCGGTGGGGCAGTTGCTGGAGCTGGCGGCCAAGCATCCGAAGGTAACGCTGCTGTACGGCGCAAAGGATCCGGAGGTCAACCACGCCCGCGTCCTGCAGGACTACCTGCAGAAGATGACCTGCTGACTCAGTACACCCACGGGCGTCCTGCTACCGAGCCGTTAGGGTGGTGCCATGACTGAGGCATCAAATACCGGGGCATCGAACGCTAAAGCAGCTGTAGTTACCGGAGCGAGCACCGGCATCGGGGAAGCGACCGTCCGCGCCCTGAGGGCCGAAGGCTGGACGGTGTACGCCGTTGCCCGGCGCCAGGAGCGGCTGGCCGCGCTGGAAGCTGAGACGGGCGCCGTCGGCATTCCTGCCGATATCGCCGAGGACGGCGACGTCGCCAGGATCCTGGCTGAGGTCACCGCCGGCGGCGGAATCGATACTCTCATCAACATCGCCGGCGGCGCGCGCGGTGCCGACTACGTGGCACAAGCAAAGACGGACGACTGGGAATGGATGTACCGGGTGAACGTCCTCGGCACCATGAAACTCACGCGGGCGTTCCTGCCGATGCTGCGCGAACACGGCGAGGGGACGGTGCTGAACCTCACGTCCACAGCCGGGCTCGCGGCCTACGAGGGCGGTGCCGGCTACAACGCCGCGAAGTTCGCCCAGCATGCCATGACAAATGCGCTCCGGCTCGAGGAAGTCGAAAACAACGTCCGCGTGATCGAGGTGGCACCGGGGCTGGTGCAGACGGAGGAGTTTGCCCTGAAACGTCTTGGTGATGCGCAGGCTGCCGAGCAGGTCTATCAGGGAGTGGAAAAGCCGCTGACCGCCGGCGACGTTGCCGATCTGGTCCGCTACGCCGTCTGCGTCCCGCACCACGTGAACCTGGACCAGATCGTGATCCGCCCCGTGGCGCAGGCGGCAAACCACAAGCTCATCCGGAAGCAGGGGTAACGAAGGCTACCGCCTAACCTGCGGGCGGGATCTCCAAGGTCGCCAGGACGGCCGCATGGTCGGTGCCCGGGACCCGGTGGACGGCATAGCCGGAGCTCGCGATCAGTGGGCTGGTGACAAGATGGTCAATGGCGATGCCAGGCAGCGGCGGGCCTTCCATCGGCCAGGTGGGGAGCAAGCGCAGCCCCGCTGCTGATCCCACATCCACCAGCTTCCCGCCTCCGCCGCCGTCGGGCCCTGTGCTGCCGGCGTCCAGCACGCCACCGCCGTCGAGTACGGCACGGAACTCGGCATGGTCGAAGGTCGCGTTGAAGTCACCGCTCAGCAGACGGTTGCTTTGCCCCGGCGTGTCCCTGGTTCCCGTCGCGGCCAGCCGCTCCAGAGCTGCGAGGTCGCTCCGCCATTGCGCCGCACGGCCGGCCACCGGGGGAAACGCATGGACGTTGGTGACCTCCAGAACACTGGCCCTGTCCCGCTGCCGGATCGTGAGGCGGACGGTCGGCATCGGGAAGCGCGTGTCCGGCAGGACTCCCACGGCTTCCATCGGGTGAGCCGAATAAATGGCGCTGCCCGACGCGTCGTCCCTGGGATCGCTGAATATGTGGGGGAGCAGGCGTTGGAGCCCTTGGGCGGCCAGCCGGTCCTCAAGGTCCTGGGTGTGCTCCTGCACTGCCAGCAGGTCCACGCCATGCTCCCGGATGATCCGGACAGTTTCGGCCGCGTCCGCTTGGCCAAACTGGGAATTGATACTCAGGACAGTGATCCGGGTGCCGGCGACAGGGGAATCCGGCGAAGGCCGCCCCGCGTCGAGCGGAAACAGCCAGAACAGCTGGGCGGCAAGCACTGCAGCAGCCAAGGCTGTGAGCCAGCCCCGCCTGCCCGCTACCGTCAAGCCCAGCGCCAGTATTGCCGGCACAACCAGCCACGGAGTGAAAGCCAGCAGCTGGACCACCGGAGTGGGCCAGGGCGCCGGAACAGCCCGGAAAACCGACACCGAGACCACGGGCAGCAGAACAGCGAGCGCCAGGAGCTTCCACGCAATCCTTCCGCCGCCGTTCGAGGCATTTTCTTGCGAGGCGCCGTCTTCCGAAACACTGTCTTCCGAAACATCCTCTTCCGAAACACTGTGCGGCGGGATCCGGTGTTTCGAGGCTCCACCTCGTGAGGCGGCCGCACCGGCGGAAGCATGCCCTCCTGGGGCCGGAACGGAGTCGGGAACGTCCATGGGACGAGTGTAAGCAGGACTGGAACCGGGAGGCCGCTAAGCGGAGCCCTTGGTTAGGGAGTCCAGAAGCACAACCGTTAGACTGGTACCAGCAGCTTTGACCCGGCCATCACCGGTGAGCTTCCGGAAGAACGCCCTGCCGCATCAGAAACGCATCGCATGCGTAATGTATGCAGCAGGGTCAGTAGAACCGGACGGGTAAGCCCGTCACAGCAGTAATGAGCGGCCGGTGCCGGAACAGCTCCTTCGGGAGCGTGTTGCAGTGCCGGTAAGTGAGGTGGTACCGCGGTACCGGCATGTTGGAGGTGGAAGCCTGCCAGCAGGGCACGGGCCGTCCTCGCATCCTGAATGATCCTTGTTCACCAGCTCAACCCAGGATGTCGAGATGACTTACTACCCCAAGGCCTCTGCCGCACCGTCAGGCGCCAACACCTCCGGCGTATCCACCTCCGTGAAGTTTCCGGAGATCGAGGAGCGCATCCTCAAGTACTGGGACGAGGACGGCACCTTCCAGGCGAGCATCGACCAGCGCAGCGCAGACCTTCCCGGCGGCACACCCGGCAGCAACGAATTCGTGTTCTACGACGGACCGCCCTTCGCCAACGGCCTGCCCCACTACGGCCACCTGCTGACCGGCTACGCCAAGGACCTGGTGGGCCGCTACCAAACCCAGCGCGGCAAGCGCGTCGAGCGCCGCTTCGGCTGGGACACGCACGGGCTGCCGGCCGAACTGGAAGCCATGAAGCAGCTGGGCATGACGGACAAGACCCAGATCGAGGCCATGGGCATCGATAAGTTCAACGACGCCTGCCGCGCCTCCGTCATGAAGTACGCCAACGAGTGGAAGGCGTACGTCACCCGCCAGGCCCGCTGGGTGGACTTCGACAACGACTACAAGACGCTCAACGTCGAGTACATGGAGTCGGTGCTGTGGGCCTTCAAGCAGCTGCACGAGAAGGGCCTGACGTACAACGGCTACCGCGTGCTGCCGTACTGCTGGAAGGACGAGACGCCGCTGTCCAACCATGAGCTGCGCATGGATGACGACGTCTACAAGAACCGCCAGGACCAGACCGTCACCGTGACCTTCCCGATCAAGGCAGGGGAGTCTGAGCTCTCCAGGCAGCTGGCCGGCGTCCAGGCGCTCGCCTGGACCACCACGCCCTGGACGCTTCCCACCAACCTGGCGCTCGCCGTCGGACCTGACATCACCTACGCCGTGCTGCCCGCCGGACCCAACGGCATTAAAGCTGCCTCCGCAGAGGCTCCGGTCACCGGCAGCTTCCTGCTGGCCGAAGACCTGCTGGGCACCTACGCGAAGGATCTGGGGTACGGCGATGGTGCCGATGGCGTAGCTGCCGCGGCTGCCGCTGTGGTTACCACCCATACCGGCGCAGAGCTTGCAGGCCTCATGTATGAGCCGCTCTGGCACGACTTTGCGGACACGGAAAAATACGGCACTGAGAACGCCTGGCAGGTCCTGGTGGCCGACTACGTCACCACCACCGATGGCACCGGCATCGTCCACCAGGCTCCGGCCTACGGTGAGGACGACCAAAAGATCTGTGAGGAAGCCGGCATCCCGGTCGTCCTGTCCGTGGATGAGGGCGCCAAATTCCTGCCGTTGTTCAAGCACGGCGACCTCCACGACATTGCCGGCCTGCAGGTGTTCGAGGCCAACAAGCCCATTACCCAGGTGCTCCGCGCCCAGGGCCGCCTGGTGCGCCAGGCCAGCTACGAGCACAGTTACCCGCACTGCTGGCGCTGCCGCAACCCGCTGATCTACCGCGCCGTCTCCTCCTGGTACGTGGAAGTCACCAAGTTCCGCGACCGCATGTCCGAACTGAACCAGGAGATCAACTGGATTCCCGGAAATGTTAAGGACGGCCAGTTCGGCAAGTGGCTGGAAAACGCCCGCGACTGGTCCATCAGCCGCAACCGTTACTGGGGCAGCCCCATCCCGGTCTGGCAGTCCAGCGATCCTGAATACCCGCGCACGGACGTCTACGGCTCCCTCTCCGAGATCGAAGCCGACTTCGGCCGCCTGCCGCGGAACAAGGACGGCCAGGTGGACCTGCACCGTCCGTTCATCGACGAGCTGATCCGGCCAAACCCGGATGACCCCCGCACCCCTGAAGAGGGCCAGTCCGTCATGCGCCGCGTGGAGGACGTGCTGGACGTCTGGTTTGACTCCGGTTCCATGCCCTATGGCCAGGTGCACTACCCGTTCGAGAACGAGGCCTGGTTCGACACCCACAACCCCGCCGACTTCATCGTGGAGTACATCGGCCAGACGCGCGGCTGGTTCTACATGCTGCATATCCTCTCCACCGCCCTGTTTGACCGCCCGGCCTTCCGGAACGTCATCAGCCACGGCATCGTGCTGGGCTCGGACGGGCAGAAGATGTCCAAGAGCCTGCGGAACTACCCCGACGTCTCCGAAGTTCTGGACCGCGACGGCTCCGACGCGATGCGCTGGTTCCTGATGTCCAGCCCCATCCTGCGCGGCGGCAACCTTGTGGTTACCGAGCAGGGCATCCGCGACGGCGTGCGCCAGGTGATCCTGCCGCTCTGGAACGTGTACAGCTTCTTCACGCTGTACACCAACGCCGCGAATGGCGGGCACGGCTACGACGCGCAGCTCCGCTACGACGGCTACTCCGACACCCTGGACCAGTACCTGCTGGCCAACACCGGTGACCTGGTCCGCAATATGACCGCCCAGCTGGACAGCTACGACATCTCCGGGGCGTGCGACGAACTCCGCAGCTACCTGGACATGCTCACCAACTGGTACGTCCGGCGCAGCCGCCAGCGCTTCTTCGACGAGAGCGCGGATGCCTTCGACGCGCTCCACACCGCGCTCGAGGCTGTCTGCCGCGTGTCCGCCCCGCTGCTGCCGCTCGTGTCTGAGGAGATCTGGCGCGGCCTTACCGGCCGGCGCTCCGTGCACTTGGCCGACTGGCCCGACGCCGCGCTCTTCCCGGCCAACGCCGCACTCGTCGAGGCGATGGACCGGGTCCAGCAGATCTGCTCCACCGGCTCCTCGCTGCGCAAGGCCGCGAACCTGCGTGTGCGCCTGCCGCTGCAGGAACTCACAGTCGTGGCACCCGGTGCAGATGCGCTGGAAGGCTTTGCCGCCGTCGTCGCCGACGAGCTGAACCTCCGCTCGGTGCGCATGCTGGACGCGGCGAGCGCCTCGCCCGAAGAATTCGGCATCGAACAGAAGCTGGTGGTTAACGCCCGCGCCGCGGGACCGCGCCTCGGGAAAAACGTCCAGCAGGCCATCAAGGGCTCGAAGTCCGGCGACTGGTCCGTTTCGGAGGCCGGCGTTGTGACAGCCGGCGGCCTCGAGCTCGAGCCGCAGGAATACACGCTGGAGACCGTTGTCGCAGCGAACGGCGGCAGTTCGGCAGCGGCGTCTTCTGCTGCCGCCGTATTGCCCACCGGCGGCTTCGTGGTCCTGAACACCGAGGTCACCTCCGAGCTCGAGGCCGAGGGCCTGGCCAGGGACATGGTCCGCTCCATCCAGCAGGCACGCAAGGACGCCGGGCTGAATGTCAGCGACCGGATCCGGACCACGGTCACTGCGCCGCAGAGCGTGCTGGACGCCCTGCTGGCCAACGCCGAACTCGTCAAAACCGAAACCCTGACGCTGGAGCTGGATACCGTTCCCGGCGACTCCGGGGAACCCCGTATCGGTGTCGAAAAAGTCACCGTCGAAAAAACCGTCGAAAAAGCAGAGGCCTGAACCTGATGACCGACGAATTCTCAGTCGAGAGCGTCTACGCCGAGCTGCTGGGCCGGGCGCCGGAAAACAAGATGGAGCCGCGGCTCGCACCGTTGTTCCGCGCCATGGATGTGCTGGGGGAGCCGAACAAGGCTTTTCCGATCATCCACATCACCGGCACCAACGGAAAAACGTCCACTGCCCGAATGATCGAGGCGGGCCTGCGCGCCCACGGACTCAGCACCGGCCGTTATACGAGCCCGCACCTGTCCAAGGTCACCGAGCGCATCAGCCTGGACGGCGAGCCGGTGTCAGATGAGACCTTCGTGCGCATCTGGGACGAAATCCGGCCCTACCTGCAGATCGTCGACGACGAACTCACCGCCGAGGGCCAGCCCAGGCTCACGTACTTCGAGTGCCTGACCATCCTTGCGTTCGCAGTGTTCGCCGACCAGCCCGTCAACGTTGCCATTATGGAGGTGGGCCTCGGCGGCATCACCGACGCCACCAACGTGGGCGACGGCCAGGTGTCCGTGGTGACACCCATCTCCCTGGACCACACCGATTTGCTCGGCGACACGACCGAGGACATCGCGTACGAGAAGGCCGGCATCATCAAGCCCGGCGGGTTCCTCATCAGCGCCGCCCAGCCGGTTGACGCCGCCCAGGTTCTGCTGGACAAGGCGAAAGAGGTGCAGGTGCCGTTCCGCTTCGAAGGGGTGGAATTCGGCGTCGAATCCCGGCGGGTTGCCGTGGGCGGACAGGTGGTGACCGTCAAGGGCATCGCCGGCCGTTACCCGGACCTGATGGTGCCGCTGCACGGAGCCCACCAGGCCGAGAATGCGGCCGTCGCCGTGGCCGCGCTGGAGGCATTCCTGGGCGGCGGGGAAAAGGAGCTGTCCGCGGAGGTCCTGCAGGACGCCTTCGCCACGGTCTCGTCCCCCGGGCGACTGGAAGTAGTACGGACTGCCCCCACCATCATCGTGGATGCCGCCCACAACCCGGACGGCATCCGTGCGTCCGCCGAAGCGATCCAGGAGGCGTTCAGCTTCAGCAAACTGGTGGTGGTTGTCGGCGTGCTGAAGGAAAAGGACGCCGAGGAGATCCTGCGCCAGCTCAAGGAGTCACTGGGCGGCCTTGCTGACGAGTTCTGCTTCACCCAGTCCAACTCCCCGCGGGCGGTGCCCGCCGGAGAACTGGCGGAGATCGCCGTCG
This sequence comes from Arthrobacter sp. D1-17, assembly GCF_054130535.1. Taxonomy (NCBI): domain Bacteria; kingdom Bacillati; phylum Actinomycetota; class Actinomycetes; order Micrococcales; family Micrococcaceae; genus Arthrobacter; species Arthrobacter sp. D1-17. Next base: position 1,777,963 of record NZ_CP096382.1, read on the forward strand.
ACCTCGGCTTTGGTGAGGAAAACGTCCACATCGCTGAAAAGCTGGACGATGCTCTGGAGTGGGCAGTGGAACGTGCGGAAGCCAACGACGATCTCGCGGGCGGCGTGCTTGTGACCGGATCGATCACGCTGGTGGCGGACGCCCGCATCCTGCTCGGAAAGACGGCTGCCTGATGGCACGGCTGACCAAGGCGCAGCGCGAATGGCGGCCGGGCATGCCGAAAAAGCGGCGCTCCACCAAGATCATGTTTGCCTCGACGGTGCTGCTGCTGGAAGCGTTCGTGGTCTTCTTCGCCACGCTGGCCGTGTTCGGACTGCGCCGCAACGAGGTGTCCCCGGTTCTGATTCTGTCGGTGGGCATCGGATTGAGCATCGTCCTGGTGCTGGCCTGCGCCGTGCTGTCGAAGCCGTGGGGCGTGGAGCTCGGGTGGATCCTGCAGCTGGTGCTCATCCTTTCCGGCTTTGTTGAACCCATGATGTTCCTCGTCGGCGCCTTGTTTGCGCTGGCCTGGTGGTACGGGATCAGGACCGGCATCCGGATCGACCGGGAAGCGGCGCAGAGGGCGCGGGAACAGGCCGAATGGGATGCCGCGCACCCGGACGGTGAAGGCTCCGGCCAGAACCCGTAGACTTACCCGGAACCCAAAAACAACCGCATTGGAGCAGCTGTGAGCATTGAGCGCACCCTCGTCCTGATCAAGCCCGACGGCGTCGCACGGAACCTGACCGGCGAAATCATCAGCCGGGTCGAGTCCAAGGGCTACACCCTGGCAGATCTCAAGAAGGTCAACGCCACCCGGGAGCTGCTCGAGCAGCACTACGAAGAGCACCTGGGCAAGCCGTTCTACGAGCCGCTCGTGGAATTCATGCTGAGCGGCCCGGTTGTCGCGGCGATCTTCGAAGGCCACCGCGTCATCGAGGGCTTCCGCTCCCTTGCAGGCACCACCGATCCCACGACGGCGGCACCCGGTACCATCCGCGGCGACTTCGGCCGCGACTGGGGTGTGAAGGTCCAGCAGAACCTGGTTCACGGCTCCGACTCGGCGGACTCGGCTGAGCGCGAAATCAAGATCTGGTTCTAACTCAGTAAAAAGCGACGCCGCCGGACCCGAACGCGGTTCAGCGCGAACGTACAGTTGTGGCCCCTCACTCCGCGGAGTCAGGGGCCACAACTGTACGTTCGCGCTTTTCTTTGGGTGCTTAAGTGTCCGTTCGCGCTGTCCGTGTTGGCTTGGGGCAGCTAGAAGCCGGAGGTGCCGATGAAGACCTGGATGAAGGCGAAGAAGATGGTGGCGATGACTGCTATGTAAAGCAGCGCCGTGATGATCCACCCGGAGTCGCCAAGGAGCCTGGCCACGCCGGCGGGTGCCGGAATGGCTCCCTGGAGAACGTTGCGGACCGTGACCCAGACAAACAGCGGGATCATGGCAGCCCACACCACCATGCAGAACGGGCACAGAACGCGGATTTCATACAGTGCCTGGAACCAGAGCCACACGACGAAGGCGAACCCCAGCGTCACGCCAGTCTGCAGTCCGAGCCAGTACCAGCGGGCGAATCTGGCTCCGGCAAGCAGCGCCATGCCGGTGGTGATGATGACAGCGAAGGCCACGATGCCGATGAACATGTTGGGGAAGCCGAAGACTGAGCTCTGCGGCGTCTGCATCACCTGGCCGCAGGAAATCCAGGGGTTCACGTCGCAGACGGTGGTGTGGTTCGGGTCCTTGAGGACCTCAAGCTTTTCCAGCACGAGGACGCCGGACGCCAGCCAACCCACGACTCCGGTTATCACCAGCAGCCATCCGAACGGGCGGTCGCGTGTCATCGCCGGCAAAGGAGCGCCGGTGGCGGTGGCAGTGCGCTCGGAGTCGTCGGCGAATGCCTGCTCGGAATCCGTGCCTGTGGATGGGGAAATGCTGGGCATGGCGGTGGCGTCCTTTGTCTAGGGGTGCTCCTGTCCAGATTGTATCGCCGCAGGCTGGATGCCAGCTTGGGATGGCGTTGCTGTCAGAGCCCGCTTGACCGTGTTTGTCACACAGTGACGCCGTTTTTCAACAGCAGTATGAGAGAATGAACGTGGCTGGAGCACGAACCACATTCGGGTTCCGGTCCGGTGGCTTGTTCACAAGACCGCCAATGAGAAGCGGTGCAGGTCCGGAAGACGGTTATCCGGCCTCCGCATTCCATTGGACGGCACCTGGTTGTGATTGCAGAAACAACGGGTTCCAGTAACATCCCCGCCGGCCTTTCAGGGCTGCCGCACCCCAATGCCGGTGCGAACCTGAGGGTATCCAATTGACTTCTGTCAACGCCTGCGGGTTTTGACAATATGTGCCCCAATGGGTGCCGGATGTGGCGGCATGTCAGGGGCAGGAGTGTTGCCACATATGGATAATGATCAGGTAGTAGCCGTTAATGAAGATCCGGTTGAGAAGGAAGAGCCGGTAGCCGCAGAAGCTCCCAAGAAGGCCACCCGGACCAGGCGCAAGGCGGCGCCCAAGGCAGAAGAGCCGGGCGTCCAGGTTTCGTTGCCCGAGCCCGAAGTGCAGGAACCCGTCGTCGCCGCTCCTTCACTGTCCGCTGACCCCGAGGTGTCAGGCCCGGTGGATGCGGCGCACGCTGAGGTCACCGAGGTGGAAACCGCCGTGGCGGAGGTAAAGGCGCCTGTGCGGCGCACGCGTGCCCGAAAGAAGGTCGCCGAGGAGCCGCTTCCCGCCTTTGCTGACGCGGCCGAGGCCGGGCCGGGTTCTGCCGCGGCGGAGATTGCTGAACCTGAAGCCAAGCCCGTACGCCGCCGCCGGGTCGCCAAGGCCAAGACCGGCGACACAGCTGCTGAAGCACCTGCGGCTGCCCCGGCAGTGGAAACCCGGGTTGAAGAAACACCGGTGGCGGACATTCGGGCTGAAGCAGCTGCCGCCGTCGGAAGCGCGGAGGCAGAGGCGGAGGCCGCCGAGGCTGAGGTCTCAGCGGCTGACGGCGCAGTGACTGAAGATGCCGTATCTGAAGGTGCTGTATTTGAGCGTGCTGAGTCCGAAAAGCCCGTGGAAACCACGTCTCAGGCAGCCCCGGCCGGAGCGCTGTTCCTGGAGCCGGCATCCGTGACATCCATCATCTTCCAAGCCCCCGACCTCAATACCGTGATCCGTCCGGCAGTGCCGGCCGCCGGTGCGCAGGATGCAGAAGCCAGCGACAGCGGGGACGAGCAGGACGACGACGACGGCGGACGCCGCCGGCGCCGCAGCCGCGGCCGCCGCGGACGGACCCGCAACGGCCGTGAAGTCACCGACGGCGAAGCCATCGACCGTGACGGCACCGAAGAAGACGCCGAAGGCATCGATGCCGCCGGAGACGCCGACGAGGAGACCGCAGGCCAGGCCGAGGACGGCGTCACTTCGCGCCGCCGCCGCCGGCGCCGCCGCGGAGACCAGGACCTTGAGCTCACCGGCGGGGGAGACGACGATCCCCCCAACACCGTCACCCGCGTACGCGCTCCCCGCGTTCCCAGCGAACCGGCCGTAAGCAACCGCGTGACCAGCGTCAAGGGCTCCACGAGGCTGGAAGCGAAGAAGCAGCGCCGCCGCGAATCCCGCGACACTGGCCGGCGCCGGACCGTCATCACCGAGGCAGAGTTCCTGGCCCGGCGCGAATCAGTTGACCGCCAGATGATCGTGCGCCAGCGCGACGACAGAATTCAGATCGGCGTCCTGGAAGACGGCGTGCTGGCCGAGCACTTCGTGTCCAAGACGCAGCAGGATTCCCTGATCGGCAACGTCTACCTGGGCAAAGTTCAGAATGTGCTGCCCTCGATGGAAGCTGCCTTCGTCGACATCGGGCGCGGGCGCAATGCAGTGCTGTACGCCGGCGAAGTGAACTGGGAAGCAGTGAACCTCGAAGGCAAGCAGCGACGGATCGAGAACGCCCTGAAGTCCGGGGATTCCGTCCTGGTGCAGGTCACCAAGGACCCTGTCGGCCACAAGGGCGCACGCCTGACCAGCCAGATCTCCCTGCCGGGGCGTTACCTCGTGTACGTGCCCGGCGGTTCCATGACGGGCATCTCGCGCAAGCTTCCCGACGTCGAGCGCAACCGCCTGAAGCGCATCCTCAAGGACCGCCTTCCGGAAGACGCTGGCGTCATCGTCCGCACCGCCGCCGAAGGCGCATCCGAGGAAGAGCTCACCCACGACATCAACCGCCTCCGGGCCCAGTGGGAAGGCATCGAAAGCCAGGCGAAGTCCACCAAGGTCCTCGCTCCCGAGTTGCTGTACGGCGAACCCGACCTCACTATCAAGGTGGTCCGTGACGTCTTCAATGAGGACTTCTCCAAGCTGATCGTTTCCGGTGATGAAGCCTGGGACACCATTGAGGCCTACGTCACCTACGTTGCCCCGGACCTCGTGGGCCGGCTCGAGAAGTGGACCAAGGACGAGGACATCTTCGCTGCCTGGCGCATCGACGAGCAGATCCACAAGGCGCTGGAGCGCAAGGTGTTCCTGCCCTCCGGCGGATCACTGGTGATCGACCGCACCGAAGCCATGACCGTGGTCGACGTCAACACCGGAAAGTTCACCGGCAGCGGCGGCAACCTCGAGGAAACCGTCACCAAGAACAACCTGGAAGCGGCTGAGGAAGTCGTCCGGCAACTGCGGCTGCGGGACATCGGCGGCATCATCGTAATCGACTTCATCGACATGGTCCTGGAATCAAACCGTGACCTCGTGCTGCGCCGCATGGTGGAGTGCCTGGGACGTGACCGAACCAAGCACCAGGTGGCCGAGGTCACCTCGTTGGGCCTCGTACAGATGACCCGCAAGCGCATGGGCACCGGCCTGCTGGAAGTCTTTGGCGAGCAGTGTGAGGTTTGTGCAGGCCGTGGCGTTGTCACGCACGACGAGCCCGTCGAGCACCGCCGCGCCAATGTGGTGGCGGCCGAACACCATGTCCCGCGCAGCGAACACCAGCCCGCCGTACGCACCGAGCGTAAGAGCCGGCGCCGGGGCAAGGCCGGACAGGGACCGGCTGAAACCGGACCCGCCGCACCGGCCGTCATGCACCACGAACCCAGCGAAGCCGAGCGCCACGCCAAGGCCGAGGCAACGCGGGCAGCACTGGCCAACATCGCCGCCGCTGCGCACGCTGCCCACCTCCACGAGGACGCAGCCCATCAGGCGGAGGCTGCCGGGGAGCAGCGTCCGGCTGCAGCTGCCTCAGCGGCCGCTCCGGAAAGCCCGTTGGTGCACCGCGCACCTGACACGGAAAGCATCTCGGGCCGGCCGGGCGCCGTGTTGACCTTTGGCGGCGAGAAGGTAGTCCTTCCTTTCGTGGAGCACACGGAGCCTCCGGCCGTGAAGCCTGCGCTGACCCTTGACCGCCTTGAGGAAGCCTTCGCGCACCTCGGGGAGCCGAGACCGGAAGCCTCCAGGGAAGCCGAGCCTTCAACGACGGCCCGGCCTTCCGCGGCGACTCCGCCTTCAAAGGCAACCGAGCCCGCTAAGGGCGCCGATATGCCAGCCCCGGCACCTGCCGCCGTCCGGGCACCTATTGACAGCGACAGGGAGCGGTTCGCTGACCATTCCGACGTGGCCGTGCGCACCCGCCGTCCGCGGCGCAACCGCAGCGCCAGCCGGGCGCAGGGTGCGGCCAACGAGACGTCCGTGGAACACCACGAGCCTGTGCCCGGGGCTGCCGCCGGGCACTCCCATGAGGCCAAAGTGCCGTCGGCGGACAACAGGACTGAGAAGGCCGCGGGTCCGCAGGCTGCGGATGGACCCATCATTCTGGGCGTAGGCGTACCCGCTTCCGAGCTGTAGACATGGGCATGCTGCCGGGAACATAATTTCCGGCAGCCGCTCGTTGAGTGGGCCAGCGGGCCGGCGCTGCAACAGCAGGGCCGGCCCGCTGCATTTAAGCCGGGAGTTACGGGCGAACCGACATGCAGTGCCGCGGACGGAAGGACAGGCTAGGCTGGGGGACTGACACGGGGTGCCGAGCACGGAGCCGGCTGAGATCCAAACCCGTTGAACCTGACCGGTTAGTACCGGCGAAGGGATGTCTTCCTTGACTGCAACATCGTCTGCAACATCTGCCCTGCCCTTGGCGACTGCTCCGCTTTCGATCTCCACGATGTCTTTTGGTGCAGACGTCCGTGGAGCAGCGGCTCCCGTTCACGTTTCACCCGCCACCCGGAGGGTTCCCCGGGTCCTGGCCATCGCCGGTTCAGATCCTTCCGGCGGCGCCGGCATTCAGGCCGACCTGAAAAGCATCGCAGCCACCGGCGGCTACGGAATGGCCGCCATCACTGCGCTGACGGCACAAAACACCAGGGGAGTCAGAGGAGTCCACGTGCCGCCGGCCGGCTTCATCGCTGCGCAGCTCGCGGCGGTCAGCGACGACATCGCCATTGACGCCGTGAAGATCGGCATGCTGGGCGACGCGGACATCATCACCGCGGTCCGCACGTGGCTCGAGAAGGTGCGTCCCGGCGTCGTTGTCCTGGACCCGGTCATGGTTGCCACAAGCGGCGACCGGCTCCTTCAGGAATCCGCTGAGGGGGCGCTGCGGTCGCTGCTGCCTCTCGCAGACCTCATTACACCTAACCTTGCGGAACTGGGCATGCTGCTGGGTGAGCAGGAAGCGGCCACCTGGTCCGAGGCATTGGAACAGGGAAAGCGGCTCTCGGCCGAAACCGGGGCTATTGTCCTCGTCAAGGGCGGGCACCTGGAGGGCGCTGACTGCCCGGACGCCCTGGTGAACACGGGTGGGGCTTTATCTGCGGACGTTGTGGTGGTGGAGGGGCAGCGCGTATCCACCCGAAACAGCCACGGCACGGGGTGCTCACTGTCCTCGGCGATGGCGACCGTACAGGCTCGGCTGGGGAACTGGGAACTTGCCCTGCGCACCGTCAAGCCCTGGCTGGAGGGCGCATTGCGCGCCTCCGAGCAGCTCGAGGTAGGCCACGGAAACGGCCCGGTACACCACTTCCACCATCTGCCGCAGGCAGACGATACCGCCGACGGCAGCTTCGCGGCCCTGCTGCAGGCGGAGGCCGCTGCTGACCTCGACGCGATTTACGGTTTGGATTTCATCCGCGGGCTGTCAGAGGGAAGCCTCCCGGAAAACCAGTTTGCCTACTACCTTGCGCAGGATGCCATCTACCTCAACGGCTATTCGCGGGTTCTCGCCAGGGCCAGCGCGCTCGCCCCCACCGAGGCCGAGCAGCTCTTCTGGGCCCGGTCCTCCCAGCAATGCCTCGAAGTCGAGTCCGAGCTGCACCGCAGCTGGCTAAGCACCAGAACAGTCCCCAGGGGCCTTGGCCCGGAGACGAAGGCCTACGTGGACCACCTCCTGGCCGCGTCGGCATCCGGCAGCTACGCGGTGCTGGTGGCGGCGGTGCTCCCGTGCTTCTGGCTCTACGCCGAAGTAGGGCAGACCCTGCATACCGGATTCCTGGCAGCCGGAGCCCCGGACGGGCACCCCTACGCGGAGTGGCTGCGCACCTACGCCGATGAGGGTTTTGCAGCAGCCACCCGGCAGGCCATCTCAATCACTGACACAGCGGGGCGAAAAGCTTCCGACGCGGAACGCCGAGAGATGCTCACTGCCTTCCGGCACTCCTGCCGCTTCGAGGTTGATTTCTTCGACGCGCCGCGCCGTCACAGCTGAAAGGGAACCGGCGGTTAAGCCGGTAAGATAAATGGGCATGGTCACGGCAGGCTTGGAGCGAAAGCCCCTGTGGTGCTTATCACGGACTACCCGCCGGGACCAGCCTCATTTGCGGCCGAAGGCAAAATTAGCGTAATCTAGATCTTCGGTGCTTACGCCAACACTTGGGTTATGACCCCGGGAACCGTCCAATTGGAATTCCAAGCGGTAATGTTCTTGGGTTAGCTCACGGATTCCCTCGGGGAGTCCACGGCGTTGAGGCACAGCGAGAGCCAGGCCATACACAATCGGACCCCCGGTTCCGCACGCAAATTTAGTAATAAACGTCGAGAGAAGTGAGTTCCCAAGTGGTGTACGCGATTGTCCGCGCAGGCGGCCGCCAAGAGAAGGTTTCCGTTGGAGACTTCGTTACCCTGAACCGCGTCGCCGGTGGAGCCGGCAGCACCATTGAGCTGCCCGCACTGCTCCTGGTTGACGGCGACAAGGTCACGTCTGCTGCGGCGGACCTGGCCAAGGTAACTGTTACGGCTGAGATCCTTCAGGACCTGCGTGGTCCGAAGATTGTCATCCAGAAGTTCAAGAACAAGACCGGATACAAGAAGCGCCAGGGTCACCGTCAGGAACTGACCAAGGTCAAGATCACCGGCATCCAGTAACTTCGGTTACTGATCAGGTTTCCAGCAGATTCCCCAGAATTTAGAGGCAGGCATTCCAAATGGCACATAAAAAGGGCGCGAGCTCCACTCGCAACGGTCGTGACTCCAACGCACAGTACCTCGGCGTCAAGCGCTTCGGCGGCCAGGTAGTTTCCGCCGGCGAAATCATCGTTCGCCAGCGCGGCACCCACTTCCACCCCGGTGCAGGCGTTGGCCGCGGTGGCGACGACACGCTGTTCGCACTCCAGGCCGGTGCTGTCGAATTCGGCACCCGCCGCGGCCGTCGCGTCGTGAACATTGTTGCTGCTGCAGCTGCAGAGTAACAACAGAACTCAACCGGTGGAGCGGGCCATGATGGCCCGCTCCACTGGTCGTTTAACCGCATTACAATCAATTTGGGCGTTCCAACACGGCCACATTCAGCACAGAGGAGATTCACCGTGGCGAGCTTTGTAGACCGCGTAGTACTGCACGTATCCGGCGGTACCGGTGGCCACGGTTGTGTCTCTGTCCACCGCGAGAAGTTCAAGCCTCTCGGCGGACCCGACGGCGGCAACGGCGGCAACGGCGGCGACGTCATCCTCCGGGTGGACTCCCAGACCACCACGCTGCTGGACTACCACCATGCCCCTCATCGCCACGCCACCAACGGCGGCCCGGGCATGGGTGACTGGCGCGGCGGCAAGAACGGCGAGACCTTGGTCCTGCCGGTCCCGGACGGCACGGTCGTCAAGACCAAAGACGGCGAAGTCCTCGCCGACCTCGTGGGCGAAGGCACCGAGTACATTGCGGCCGCCGGCGGCTTGGGCGGACTCGGCAATGCAGCCCTGTCCTCCCAGAAGCGGCGGGCACCTGGCTTCGCCCTGCTCGGCATCGAGGGCGAGTCTGCCGACATCGTGCTGGAGCTGAAGTCCATCGCCGACATCGCTCTGGTCGGCTTCCCCTCGGCCGGCAAGTCCAGCCTGATTGCGGCAATGTCCGCTGCCCGCCCCAAAATCGCCGACTACCCCTTCACCACGCTCATTCCGAACCTTGGCGTTGTGCAGGCCGGTGACATCCGGTTCACCATCGCCGACGTTCCCGGGCTCATCGAGGGTGCCAGCGAAGGCAAGGGCCTGGGACACAACTTCCTGCGACATGTCGAGCGATGCGCAGCTTTGGTGCACGTTTTGGACTGCGGTACGCTGGAATCTGACCGAGATCCACTCTCAGACCTCGCCATTATCGAAGCCGAACTCGAAAAGTATGCCGTCGACATGAGCTACGCCGGCAACAACGGCGAGGTTGTTCCGCTTAACCACCGGCCCCGTTTGGTCGCACTGAACAAGGTGGACCTGCCTGACGGCAAGGACATGGCCGATTTTGTCCGCCCCGAACTGGAATCCAGGGGCTACCGCGTGTTCGAGGTTTCCGCCACGAGCCACGAGGGCCTTCGGCAGCTTGGATTCGCCATGGCGGAGATCGTTAAGGCCGCCCGTGATTCGGTGGCGGCCGCGCCCCCGAAGGTGCATGCCCCGGTGCTGCGCCCGCGTGCGGTGAACGAGACCGGCTTCAAGATCCGCCGCGAAGAAAAGAACCTGGAGCCGCTGTTCCGGGTCCTGGGTGAAAAGCCCGTGCGGTGGGTCAAGCAGACTGACTTTACGAACGAGGAAGCCATTGGCTACCTCGCCGACCGGCTTGCCAAGCTTGGCGTTGAAACCGAGCTGTTCAAGCAGGGCGCCAAGCCGGGTGACACCGTGGTAATTGGTGACGACGACGGCGTGGTGTTCGACTGGGAACCGACAATGATGGCCGGTGCCGAACTGCTGGCATCACCGCGCGGTACCGACATCCGCTTTGCAGACGTCGGTGACCGCCCCACCCGAACCCAGAAGCGCGAGGAACAGATCGAACGCCGCGAGGCGAAGGCTGCGGCGCGTGCCGAGCTGGAAGCCGAGCGCAAGGCGGGCATTTGGACGGAGTCAGTCAGCGGGCGCCGTATCGCACGGCCGCTCAAGGAGAGTGGACTTAACACCCAACATGAGGAGTGAACGCGCACACGTGTCTGATACGTCCGCAATTGTCATCGAGGAGCCCAAGACCGACCGCCGCAGCATGCTCGCCAAGGCGCGCCGCATCGTCGTCAAGGTCGGATCGTCGTCGCTCACCAGCATCAAGGGCGGAATTTCCGAAGAGGCGCTGATCGAACTCTCCAACACGCTCGCTGCCAAGAGCAACGAGGGCACCGAGATCATCCTGGTCTCCTCGGGCGCCATCTCCGCCGGGCTTGCGCCGCTTGGACTTGAGAAGCGTCCGCGTGACCTTGCCACCCAGCAGGCGGCAGCCAGTGTTGGGCAGGGACTGCTCATGGCCCGGTACACCCACGCGTTCGCCGCCCACGGCGTGACCGTGAGCCAGGTGCTGCTGACGGCGGATGACCTGATGCGGCGCAGCCACCACCTTAATGCGTTCCGGGCATTGAACCGGCTCCTGAACCTCGGGGTCGTGCCCGTCGTCAATGAGAACGACACCGTCGCCACGCACAAGATCCGCTTCGGGGACAACGACCGCCTCTCGGCACTCGTGGCGCACCTGGTGCGCGCCGACGCGCTGATCCTCCTGTCCGACGTCGACTCCCTCTACGACGGGCCCCCCTCCAGCGGCGCCAAACGAATTCCGCAGGTTGACGGCCCGCAGGACCTGGAGGGCGTCAACATCGGCAAGACCGGCAAGGCCGGCGTGGGCACCGGCGGCATGCAGACGAAAGTCGAAGCCGCCATCATGGCCGCGGATTCGGGCATTCCGGCTTTGGTCACGTCCACAGAAAATGCTGCGGCAGCCCTCGCCGGCGAGGACGTGGGAACGTGGTTTTCCGTCAACAGCGGCCGCAAGTCCGTGCGCATGATGTGGCTCGCCCACCTCGCGCATGTCCAGGGCCGGCTGCTTCTCGACAACGGGGCAGTAAAGGCTGTGCGCGACAAGGGCGCCTCCTTGCTGCCGGCGGGTATCACGGCAGTTGAGGGCCACTTTGAGTCCGGTGACGCCGTTGAAATGATTGCCCCCGACGGCACTGTGATTGCCCGCGGTCTTGTTAACTACTCGGCCGATGAGCTGCCGCAGATGCTGGGGCGTTCCACCGTGGAACTGGGGGAGTCCCTGGGCCGGGGCTTTGACCGTGAGGTTGTTCACGTTGACGACCTGGTTCTGGTCTGACGGGCAGACTCACCTAGACTTGAATGATGACTGAGGCACTGATGAACCAAGCAGCAGAGACATCCACCGACGCTATGCAGGTCCCTTCCATGCCTGAAAACAGCCAGCCTACGCCGGCCGAGGTTGAATCGGCCGTGTACGCCATCGCGGACCGTGCCCGGGAGGCAGCCCGGAGCATGTCCCGCGCCAACCGCGCGCTGAAGGACAAGGGCCTGCATGCCATCGGCGGAGCCCTGCTGGAGCGGAAGGCTGACATCCTCGCAGCTAACGCAAAGGACGTCGAAAACGGCCGTGCCAATGGAACCTCCGCGGCGCTGCTCGACCGGCTGACCCTGAACGACGCCCGCATCGCCGCCCTCGCAGGCGCCCTTGAGAACCTTGCCGGACTGCCCGACCCTGTCGGGAACGTGGTTCGCGGCCAGACCCTGCCGAATGGCCTGCGCCTGCGCCAGGTCAACGTTCCCATGGGCGTGGTGGCCGCCATCTATGAGGCACGCCCCAACGTCACGGTTGATATCGCCGGCCTCGCCCTGAAGAGCGGCAACGCCGTGATCCTGCGCGGCGGAACTGCCGCGGCAGCCACCAACGAGGCCCTCATCGGCGTATTGCGCGAGGCGCTCGTGTCCGTCGGCCTGCCCGCGGACGCGGTCCAGACCGTGGACCAGTACGGCCGTGAGGGCGCCAATGTGCTGATGCGCGCCCGCGGCCGCGTTGACGTGCTGATTCCCCGCGGTGGCCGTGAACTGATCCAGACAGTGGTCAACAACTCTTCCGTTCCGGTCATCGAAACGGGAGAGGGCAACGTCCACATCTTTATCGACGAGTCCGCCGGTGAGGACATGGCCGTGGAGATCCTCCTGAACGCCAAGACCCAGCGTCCGAGCGTGTGCAACACCGTGGAGACCCTTCTAGTGCACTCCAAATCCGCTGTTCTCCCGGCCGTGGCCTCGGCCCTGGCCAAGGCCGGTGTCCGCCTCCACGCCGATGAGCGTGTCCGTGCAGCACTGCCGGAGTCGGTTGAAGCGGTGGCTGCCACCGATGAGGACTGGGCCACAGAGTACATGGACCTGGACCTTGCCGTGGCGATGGTGGACAGCCTCGACGACGCGGTGCAGCACATCCGCACGTGGACCTCAGGCCACACCGAGGCCATTCTCACCAACGACCTGGCAAACGCCGAGCGGTTCATTGCGGAGATTGATTCCGCTGCCGTGATCGTGAACGCTTCCACGCGCTTTACCGACGGCGGCGAGCTGGGTCTGGGGGCGGAAGTCGGCATTTCCACGCAGAAGCTTCATGCCCGCGGACCCATGGGCCTGACGGAGCTCACCACCACGAAGTGGATCGTCCAGGGTGAGGGCCAGGTCCGCGGATAGCGGCCGCCGTTATCCGCGCCGGCAAAGCGGTAACATAGTACAGAAGTCCGGAACGGCGGGAATTTCCGCCGTCGTTATCCTTTTATTCATTCCTAGGGGAGAAAATGCTGCTCCAGCAGATCGCCGCGTCAGTTGCAGGACACGAAGAGAAGGCCCCGCTGTGGGCTGAGCCATGGGTCTTTGGCGTGTCCATGTTCGCCATCCTGCTGGTCATGATGTTTGTCACCCTCTCCTACACAAACCTCGGCAACCGCCACGCGGCTGTTGACGAGCACGCGGACCCGCACCGCCAGCACCCCAACAAGCACGACCACGGCCAGGGTCACTAACATTTCCGCGGCATTGCATCACGGCAGCCGGCAACACCGGTTGAGGCTGGGCGTGATGGGTGGGACGTTCGATCCCATCCACCACGGCCACCTCGTAGCGGCCAGCGAGGTAGCCGCAAAGTTTGCGCTGGACGAAGTGGTGTTCGTCCCGACCGGCCAGCCGTGGCAGAAGTCCAGCAAGAAAGTCAGCGAACCTGAACACCGCTACCTGATGACCGTCATTGCGACCGCATCGAACCCGCGGTTCACGGTCAGCCGGGTAGACGTCGACCGTCCCGGACCCACGTACACCATCGACACCCTGCGGGATCTGCGGCGCCAGCGCCCGGACGCTGACTTGTTCTTCATTACCGGCGCGGACGCCCTGGCCCAGATCCTGTCGTGGAAAGACATCGATGAACTCTGGTCACTGGCCCACTTCGTCGGAGTGACCCGCCCCGGCCATGAATTGGACGGCATGGGCCGCAAGGACGTCAGCCTCCTGACGGTGCCGGCCATGGCCATTTCCTCAACGGACTGCCGGGCACGAGTGGCCGCCCACAACCCGGTCTGGTATCTCGTTCCGGACGGGGTTGTTCAGTACATCGCGAAATACGGACTGTACGCCGCGCCGCCGGCGGAACTGGACAGCTCCGCGCTCACCGAGACAGACGCAACCGCCAGCACTGAATGAGTTTTCAATGAGTCAGGAACAGCCACCCGTCCGCAGCCGCCGTGAACTCCGGAAGGCCAGAGATGCAGCCCAGGGCAAGATCCGGGAAGCCAGCACCACCGGTGCCGGCGAGGTAACCCCTGCCTCAGACCAGGGTGCTGGAAACCAGCCTGATGCAAAAACGCCAGCCCCTGGCCAGGCAGCGGCCAAAAATCCTGCCGAGAACCGGCTGGCTGCAAAAGCGCCTGCCGCAGGCCAGACAGCGTTCACAACTCCCACTGCACAGCGGCCCGCTGATCCAGCCGCCTCCGGCCGTGTCCGACGTGTGGCACCGGGACCCGTAGATTCCGTGCCCGGTGGCCAGGCGGCCGAGCGTTCCTCACAGATCCGGGCCAGGGACCGTGCTGCGCTGCGCACCATTAAGGAGCTCGCGGAAAAGGAAGGGCAGCTGTCCGGGGGAGGACCGCCCACGCGCCGCCAGCTACGACTGATGGAGCTGGAAAAGGCCGTGACCTCGGCCATCCCCGTCGTGCCGCCTGCTTCCGGCCAACAGTCCCCTGCTGCGCCTACCCAAGGTAAAACCACTGCGGCTCCGGCGGTCCCTGACCGCCCAGCGGCTCCCGCACGGCCAAGCGACCAAGGGCAGCCTGCTGCGCAGGCTCCCGCCCAGCCGACCATGGCTCCCAAAGCGGCTGCTGATACCCAGCCGGGCATTCCCGACGAATTGCCCGATGGCATGACCGTTGAGCAGGCCCTCGAAGCACGCGCCCTGATCGCCGAACAGGCGAAGAACCAGATCGCGAAGATGGAGCACATCGCCGCGACCGATCCTGAAGCCGTGGACCCTGAGATCCTGGCACAGCAAATCGCGCTGGCGGAACGTGCGGCCATCCTCAACAAGCGGGCCATGGCGAAACAGAAACTCGCCGAAAAGAACACGCCCTCGCAGCCAAACAACGGTCCGTCCACCGCCAGCAACCTTGCCATGGTGACGCCGCTGGAGTTTGTCCAGGTTCCCGGCGTCGAACGTCCGGTCATGAAACGCCCGGCCACGTCCTACGTGCCTGTCGTAACCAACCCCGGACCGCGTGTACCGGCACGCGGATCCAAGCCGTCAAAGGCTCCCCGTTCAGCCGGCAACGCACCGTCGACGGGGCGTGCACGCGTTATCGCACGAGCAGAGGCAGCCGCCCGGGCGGCGGCTTCGCCCGCAGCGCCGCCGGCGGCCCCGCCAGCCGCGGCCCGCCAGTCGCCGCCTCCGCAGTCGGCCGTGAACCCGTCACCGGCTTTGGAGGCGGAGTCTAAGGACGAGTTCGCCGCGCTGCCTCCGGTATCGGCCCAGTCTGCCTATGGCCTTGACCCGCTGGACGCTGCGACGGCCGGCCTCGGCAGGGCCAACCGGCTCCGGCTGCTGCAGGTAGGGGTGCTGGCCCTCGGGGTCATTGCACTTATCGCCGGCATCGTCATGATCATCAGCGGACTCGCACGCTGACCACAGCAACAACACCAGGTTTAACACCACTACAAGGAGTCCCGTGACTGCATCTGATTCATCCATCGCCACAGCCCGACATGCAGCGAGGGCCGCAGCCGACAAAATTGCCCAGGACATCGTGGCTCTGGACGTCAGCGAGCGACTCGCACTGGCCGACGTCTTCCTGATCGCTTCGGCACCCAGCGAACGCCAGGTCAACGCCATCGTCGACGGCATTGAGGAAGAACTCCTCAAGCAGGACCGTCGTCCCGTCCGCCGCGAGGGCCGGTCAGCCGGGCGCTGGGTTCTGCTTGATTATTCCGACGTGGTGATCCATGTCCAGCACGAGGAAGACCGCGTTTTCTACGCACTTGAGCGGCTGTGGAAGGACTGCCCCGTGGTGGACCTGCAGCTGGGGGATGACTCCTCGGCCAAGTCAACAGCCGGCTCGGAGGCGGAACAGCCCAGCTGAACCACCGGTAATCAGCCGAACCGCCGGGAATATGCCCGATTTGGAATTTTCGGAAACGCTGTTCTAAGATATTTGAGTTGCTTCGGAGGGATCCGGACAGTAGGACGGGGCCTGAGGCGGAAGCCGAAGCCGAAGAAGCAGCGAGAATACGGGGCTGTGGCGCAGCTGGTAGCGCACCTGCATGGCATGCAGGGGGTCAGGGGTTCGAGTCCCCTCAGCTCCACCAACAACCGCCGGAATCAGATCGAACATCTGGTCCCGGCGGTTTTTTGTGTACGCCTTAGCTTTCGGGCACATCCGGCCGCGGGCTCGGGAGATGTCCCTGGCGTCTTGCTTCCCGCACCAGCAACCGGATGTTCGCGAACAGCACAGCTTTCACGGCGGCCGGATCCGCCCGGTGACCATGCTTCAGCGCATGTTCGAGTTTGCGGCAGTATCCTTCCAGCCGCAGCGCGCCCGCCATGGCGGATGTCACCCTCAGGCTGACCAGTCCTTCGATGGCGTCCGTCTGATCCTCGCCAGCGAGCCCGCGAAGGATCGTCGCCGCGCGCACGGGCAGCAGCTGCAGGTAATCGTTGATGTACGCTTGGGCCACGGCCGGGCTGGCTTCGTCTGCCAGGGAGCGCAAAACACGGCTGTCCAGCACCGGCAGGTCCTGATCGTCAGCCACTCAGCCACCCTCGTCATCCTCGCCGCACCCTTGTGGAGCGGCTGTCTTGAATCCTCCGGCAACGACCTCAAGGCCGTGGAAGCGTTCCCGCAACTTCGGCTCAAGACTGTCCACGGCGGGTGGAAGCACGGCTGTCACTGTTGTTTGGCAGTGGGCAGCGCTCGATTTCGCTTCCGGCCGGTTTGTGCATTACGCTGTTCAGGTTGCTTCCGGGAAACATCATCGGGGGAAATAAAGTACGGGGCTGTGGCGCAGCTGGTAGCGCACCTGCATGGCATGCAGGGGGTCAGGGGTTCGAGTCCCCTCAGCTCCACCGCGTACACAAGGGAAGGACCGTCCGACAGGACGGTCCTTCCCTTTTTGCCTCCAGTTTTGTGTCCGCTGAGCGGACGTGGTTTACGCCGGTCCGGCCGGCACATCGCCGATTAGGATGAAGACTGCGAACCGGATGCTTAGTCCAATCGCACTGTAAATTGGCCCAGAATGGCTTCCCGGCCGGCAGGAACATCGGGCTGAGAGAGCAGCAACAAGGGGAAGCAGCGGTACGTGACGGAAAACAGTGTTGTGGAGCTATTCAGTAGGCTGCGCAGATCCCCTGATGTCGAGGCGCTGAATCTTCAGGCATGGGATGCCACGGACACGCTCCTGCTGCAGGCTGCGGCAAACCATCTGACGGCGCAGAGTACGGTCGCCGTCATCGGCGACCGCTACGGCGCACTTACGCTCGGCCTGCTCTCCGGGATGTCATTTGAGGCCCCGGCGTGGGTTCGGGTGCACCAGGATCTCATCACGGGGGAGCGGGCCCTGCGGAACAATGCGGCTGCGCTTGGCGTCGATGGCGGCTTTGAGCAGCTGCCCCTCGTAGAACCTCTCCTCCGTGATGCCGGCCTCGTCTTGCTGCAGCTCCCCAGAACCCTTGCCGAGCTCGAGGAGATTGCCGATGCCGTTGCTCGGTATGCGCCGCCCGGGACAGTGCTGCTGGCCGGCGGCCGCGTAAAACATATGTCCCTAGGGATGAACGCCGTCCTGGGACGTTACTTCGAAACGGTCCAGCCTCAGCTGGCACGCCAGAAGTCCCGGCTCCTCGTGGCTTCCGCGCCGCGGCCCGTGCCGCCGCGGCCTCCTTACCCCGTGACTGAGCACAATGCGGAGCTTGACCTCGCTGTATGCGCTCACGGCGCCGTGTTTGCCGGTACCCGGCTGGATATCGGCACCAGGTTCCTGCTGAATTTTCTTCCGGAACTTCCCGCGGCAGCCACGGCCGTGGATCTGGGATGCGGCACCGGAATCCTCGCTGCAATGTACGCGCGAACGCATCCGGCGTCGGCAGTCATAGCCACAGACCGGTCAGCAGCCGCCACGGCCTCCGCGGCAGCCACGGCTGCGGCGAACGGCCTGGGCGGGCAGATCACCGTGCTGCAGGATGATGCCATGGCTTCCGCCCCGGCAGGCAGCGCCGACCTTGTCCTGCTGAATCCTCCCTTTCACCTGGATGCCAGCGTGCACGCAGGCGCCGGCGTCAAAATGTTCGAGGCGGCTGCCCGCGTGCTGGCTCCGGGAGGGCAGCTGTGGACAGTCTTCAACAGCCACCTGCCGTACCTGCCCGCACTGGAGAGGCTGGTAGGACCCACTCGCGTCAAAGGCAGAAACCCGAAATTCACCGTGGCAGTGAGTGTCAAGAAGCAGTAAGCCAAGCTTTGTTTGCGGCAAGGGTGCTCCTGGTCCGGCCACGACCGTGGGACATACCCGTATACCGGGAGGTAACGTACGATTCACTCATCAATAGCTACCCGCCCGACGTTGCTTAGGGGATTCATTGACCGAGATCCGCCAGCCCTCACCGAGGCGCGGAACCAACCTGCCCCGAATGGGTGACTTCAACTTAACAGTCATTCTCGACGCGATCCGGCGTTCGGCCGGCGGGCTCAGCCGCGTGGAGCTGGCGCAGATCGTCGGCCTGTCCCCGCAGACCATCTCCAACATTTCCCGACGGCTGTTGGACCAGAACCTTATCGTTGAAGCGGGGAAGGAGGGGAGCGGACCGGGCAAACCGCGGACCATCCTTCGGCTGAACCCTTCCGGAATGTACGCCGTGGGGGTGCACCTGGATCCGGCCGTGTCAACGTTTGTGCTGTTGGACCTTGTGGGCGCAGTGGTGCAGCATTCGCAGATCAGAACGCCGGATGACGGCAACCCCGATGCCGTCATCGCAGCCATTGCCGCGGAAATCGAACAGCTGACCCAAGCGTCGGATGTGGACGGCACCAAGATCGCCGGACTGGGCGTCGCCGCCCCGGGCCCCATCGACCATGACCACGGAATGGTCGTGGAGCCCCCGCTGCTGAGCGGCTGGGACCGCGTTCCGCTCCGGAGCGCACTGGCCGGCGCCACGGGGCTGGAGGTCCTGATGGACAAGGACGTGACCAGCGCCGCCGTCGCGGAGACCTGGGCGGGCGGGACCAGCGGCACCGGCAGCTTCATCTTCATGTACATGGGTACCGGCATCGGCTGCGGCATCGTGCTTAATGACGAGGTAGTCCGCGGCACGTCGGGCAACGCCGGGGAAATCGGCCACATCGTCGTGGACCCGGACGGCCCACCCTGTGACTGCGGCCTGCGCGGGTGCGTAAAGTCCTCCTGCATCCCGCAGGTTCTGGTGGCTGAAGCACGGGCTGCCGGCGTTCTTGAGGGGAACGGCCCCTTATCCGGCCCGGAGGTGCAGGAAGGCTTTGCCCGGCTGTGCGAGGCTGCCGACGCCGGAAACACTGCAGCAGCCGCCATCGTCGACAGGTCCGCCGTGCTGGTCGCGCGCGCTGCCGCCGTTGTGGCCAACACGCTCGACGTAGAGCGCGTGGTTTTTGGCGGGCCGTTTTGGGGCCCGCTGTCCAAACGCTACCTGGAACTGGTTCCCGAACTGATCCGGCACAACAGCGACGCCGGAAATATCCACGGCATTGAAGTGGTGGGAACCGGGGTGGGGGAGGACGTGGGCGCAGTGGGCGCCGCGTCCCTGGTTCTGGAGCACACGCTCGCGCCCCGGGCCCAGCGGCTGCTGCTTGAGGGATGAGCCAACGGCGCCGGTCAGGGATACGTGACTCTGCCCCGCTTGGGTCCGCGGGCGACTGCACTGCAGGGGATTAGTCTGCCCGGGACGATTTAGTCAATGTCCTCGATGATCGTTCCGTAGGGAATGGTGTCATCAAGGTGCGCCTGGTGCCCACGCGGGACGTAGAGCACACGAACGCCGTGGAGCTTGTCTGCGGCGGACTGCAGGAGGACCGGGCGTACCATGTCAACAAAGCTCTCGTCTTTGTCGGCAAGATATTCCTGATAGCTGGGCGGTAGCTGGATCATGGCAAAAGAATAGACCTGATCCTGTCCCAAAGGGAGGGCCCCGCGGGCCGCCCCGGCGAACAAAATTCTGTAGCGGGCGGTAAAGCAGGCGTAAGAATGCGTCTTAATTCGACTCTCGGCTTGAACCAGTCCCGTCGCTGCTCCTAGAGTTCTATACAAGTTACCGAGGTAACGTGTCAGCGATCCTCCGCTGCGGTGGTGCCACAAGGCATCCGCCAAGGAGGGTGTGGGTGCCCCCATGTGGGCCTGACATTTGCTCACGGACTTGCTTCTCTTCAGGCGTAACAGTCGCGGCTGCGCCCTGCCGAAGTTTGTTCCGTGTTCCCCAAACTCAATTCATTGACCGCATGCTGCACTGGCCTCACCGCCAAGGCAGTCCAGCCTTCAATGGCCCATAGCCAAGGACGCAAATGTCACCACCTAGCCTTATTGAGACACATCCAAATCTTTCCGACGCAGCCCCTGTTGCGTTGTCCTACGAGCTTTTTCCACCGCGTTCGCCCGCGGCGGCCGAAACTCTCTGGACCACCATCCGGGAGCTCGAAACCACTGACCCTGACTATGTCAGCGTCACGTACGGTGCCAGCGGATCCAACCGCGACACCGCCGTCGAACTCATCAACCGGCTCGTGCTGGAGACCACTCTCCGGCCGTTGGCCCACCTGACCTGCGTGGGAAACACGCCGGCCGAGCTGGCCGAGATCATCGGCGAACTGCTCGACGCCGGAGTCCGGGGCATCCTGGCACTTCGCGGGGACCAGCCCAAGGACAGCGGAGAGCCCATTAGCGGCTCATTGCGCTACGCCCAGGACCTGATCGAACTGATCCGGCGCGTGGAGCAGCGACGGTCCGCCCTGCTGTGTGCAGGCAAGGTAGCCGTCGGTGTGGCAGCGTACCCCACACGGCACCCGGAATCCCCGAGTGAGGCGCACGACGTCGAGGTGCTGCTGGCCAAGCAGCGCTCCGGTGCGGATTTCGCCATCACCCAGGTGTTCTTCCACACCGAGCAGTACGCGGACCTCATCACCAGGGCCCGCCGGGCAGGCGTCACCATTCCCATCATCCCCGGCGTCATGCCGCTCACGAGCCTCCGGCGGCTGAAGCGCCTTGGTGAGCTGACCGGCGTCGAACCTTCCCCGGAACTGATCGCACGGCTCGCCGCGGCTGATTCGGACGCAGAGCGCATGCGCATCGGTATCAGCGCCACTGTGGACCTGGCCAACGCTGCCTTGGACGCCGGAGCGCCCGGCCTCCACCTGTACACGTTCAACGAACACCAGAGCGCCATGGAAGTCCTCGACAAGCTTTCGCTCGCCAGGCCGGCACGTGCCACCAGCCGTCTCAACGCGATGGCACGCCGCCAGCTCGCCAGCTGACAAGCACCGCCTGCTGATTGGCAAAGCTGGCATGCACCGCCAGCTGACGAGCACTGCCAGCTGATGAGCTACGTCAGCTTGCACGTGCGCCCGGACAGCAAGACCCTGTACAAACTTTCCCAACCATTTCAAGGAAACTGTCATGACTGAACAGAACACCGCGTTCCCGTCCGCCTCCATCCTCGGCTACCCCCGCATCGGCCGCCGCCGCGAACTCAAGAAGGCCGTCGAGGCCTACTGGGCCGGCAAAATTGACGCCGCCGCCCTTGACGCCGCAGCCAAGGAGATCCAGCTGGGTACCGCCAGGCGCCTGCAGGCACTGGGCCTGACAGAGCCCGCCGCCGTTCCGGGAACCTTCTCCTTCTATGACCAGGTGCTCGACGCAGCCGCCCACGTCGGTGCGGTTCCGGCCCGCTTCGGCAGCCTCCTCAACGCTGAGGGACAGCTGGACATCGACGGATACTTCACCCTGGCCCGCGGCAACAAGGACCAGCAGCCGCTGGAAATGACGAAGTGGTTCGACACGAACTACCACTACCTGG
The DNA here is from genome assembly GCF_054130535.1 of Arthrobacter sp. D1-17. Lineage (NCBI taxonomy): Bacteria > Bacillati > Actinomycetota > Actinomycetes > Micrococcales > Micrococcaceae > Arthrobacter > Arthrobacter sp. D1-17. The sequence continues at coordinate 1,799,714 of NZ_CP096382.1, forward strand.
TGCCGGAAATCGGCCCGGAGACCAACTTCGCGCTGACTTCGAACCGCATCGTTGAAGAGTTCGAATACGCGCTGGCCAACGGCGTCGAAACCCGCCCCTACATCGTGGGACCCGTCACCTTCCTGCTGCTGAGCAAGGCTTCCGACGACGCTCCCGCCGGCTTCAGTCCGCTGTCCCGTCTCGAGGACGTACTGCCCGTCTACACCGCCCTGCTTGAGAAGCTGGCTGCCGCCGGCGCCAGCTGGGTCCAGCTGGACGAGCCTGCCCTGGTGGTTGACCAGGACACCTCGGAACAGGAGATCCAGGCAGCGGTTGCCCGCTCTTACGAGGTCCTCGGCGCTGCAGCCAGGCGCCCCCAGCTGTTCGTCTCAACGCCGTACGGCGCTCTCAACGGCCAGCTCGGCACCCTCGCCGCCACCACCATCGACGCCCTGCACATCGATGTCTTCAAGGGCGCCGTTCCCTCCGCCGCCGCCCTGGCAGCGCTGGGCACCAAGACCCTCGTTGCTGGCGTCGTGGACGGCCACAACATCTGGCGCAACGACCTGCAGGCCTCGGCGGACAAGATCGCCGACCTGCGCAAGAGCGTCGCCACGCTGGCCATCAGCACCTCCACCTCCACCCAGCACGTCCCGCACGACGTCGAGGAGGAGACCCAGCTCTCCGAGCAGCTCCGCAGCTGGCTGGCCTTTGCCGACCAGAAGGCCGTTGAGGTGGTCACCCTGGCCGGTCTCCTGACCGACGCCGCTGCCGTGCAGCCGGTTATCGACGAAGCCAGCCGCATCATCGCCTCCCGTGCCCAGGCCGACGGCGTGCAGCGTGCCGACGTCCGCGCCCGCACCGCCGCCCTGACCTCCGCCGACTTCAACCGCTCCGATTACTGGGTGCGCGAAGCAGCCCAGGAGAAGGCCCTGGCCCTGCCGCCGCTGCCCACCACCACCATCGGCTCGTTCCCGCAGACGTCTGAGATCCGCACCGCCCGTGCCCGCGCCAACAAGGGCGACCTCACCACGGAGCAGTACGAGCAGCTCATGAAGGACGAGATCAAGCGCGTCGTGGACCTGCAGGAAGAGCTCGGCTTCGACGTCCTGGTGCACGGCGAGCCCGAGCGCAACGACATGGTGCAGTACTTCGCGGAGAACCTCGAAGGCTTCGACGTCACGGGCCACGGCTGGGTCCAGTCCTACGGCTCACGCTGCACCCGTCCGTCCATCCTCTGGGGCGACGTGACCCGCAGTGCCCCCATCACCGTGGAGTGGGCCAAGTACGCGCAGTCCCTGACCAGCAAGCCGATGAAGGGCATGCTCACCGGACCCGTCACCATCCTCGCCTGGTCCTTCGTTCGCGACGACCAGCCGCTGGGCGAAACCGCCAACCAGGTCGCCCTGGCCCTGCGCGACGAGATCGCCGACCTCGAGGCCGCCGGCATCAAGATCATCCAGGTGGACGAGCCCGCACTGCGCGAACTCCTGCCGCTGCGCAAGGCGGAGCAGGCCGCGTACCTGGACTGGTCTGTCAACTCGTTCCGCCTGTCCACCGCCGGTGTAGCTGATGAAACCCAGATCCACACCCACCTGTGCTACTCCGAGTTCGGGGCCATCATCGACGCCATCGACGGCCTGGACGCCGACGTGACCTCGATCGAGGCAGCCCGCTCCCGCATGGAGGTCGTGCATGACCTCGAGTCCCACGGCTTCGGCCGCGGCGTCGGCCCGGGCGTGTACGACATCCACTCGCCGCGCGTTCCGGGTGAGCAGGAAGTCACAGAGCTCCTCAGCACTGCAGTCAAGCACGTTCCGTCCCGCCAGCTCTGGGTTAACCCGGACTGCGGCCTAAAGACCCGTGGCTACGCCGAGACTGAAGAGTCCCTGCGCAACCTGGTCAAGGCCACCAGGACAGTACGCGCCGAAGTGCTCGAAGGTGCAAAATAGGAGTATGACGTAGCCGCTGATCGGGCTTGAGACGCCGACGGCGGGCGGTCACCTTGGGTGACCGCCCGCCGTCGGCGTTTAACTCTTAGGGGTGTTCAGGACTCCCAGACAATCTCGTCGTCCACGACGCCGTCCTCGTCCGCCGACGCCACCAGCACCTCGTCGGTAAAGTGCTGGCCGAGAGTGAAATCCAGGACGAAATAGCGTTCGGGCTGGCCGGGGAAGATGCCGACGTGGCCCAGTTTCAGGGCCTTCAGGAAGACCGCACTGGTCAGTTGGCTCTTGTCCGTGACGCCGAAAACTTTCTGCAGGTGCTCGTCCTTGAGCGCGTTGCTGTGGAAGCGAAGGTACTCGTGGGGGCTGGTGCCTTCCTGCTCCAGCTCTTCGGCGATCATCTCGCGGACCTCGTCCACGAGTTCGGGCAGGTAGCGCAGGCGGTAGTCCACCTTGTGCATGGCGGCCTCGTCGAAGCGGTCATTGGCCGTGATGACCAGGTCCAGCTCAAGCCGCTGACCCGCCAGCTCATGCTCAATGGCGATGTTGTGGTCACGGCCGTGATTGAGCTCTATTTCTCCGAAGTGCTGGCTGGCTACCTTGGTCATATCTTCAACATAGACCCGAAAAGCGGAGCATTCCAGCATCGGTCTTATTTATCTGGTGAGCTCAGACTGGCGAGGGTGTCAGCCAAGAGGTCAACGAAGAGCTGCACCCTGGCGGTCTTCCGCTCATTGATCAGCAGGGCAAAAACGTTGCGGGCCAGCCGGATCTCCGGGACATCGAGCACCACGACGCCCCTCGGGCGGTTCCGTAACGCAAGCTCCGGAACCAATGCCGCACCCAGACCGGCGGCTGCCATTTCGAGGCTGGCGTGGAAATCATCGCTGTAGGCCACGACGCGCGGATGCAGGTTGCAGCTGGCAAAAAGCCGTTCGATCACCGTGGCGTCGCTTGTGCCGGGGTGGTGCATGATCCACGGCATGTCGGAGAGATGGTCCGCCGCGACTTTGGCCTCGGTGCGGAAACCCCAGCCGCTGGGCAGGACCACGCGGAAGTTGTCATCGCCGATCCACTGCCGGTTGATGGTGTGCGGCCATGCGAGTCCTGACTGGCCCACCTGGTACACGAGCGCGACATCGACGTCGCCGCCGGTGCGGAGCCCCTGGATGGTTTGCGCGGGTTCAGCGACGGAGACGCGCAGGTCGATGCCCAAGTCTTTCCAGGCCGGCTTCTTCAGGATCACGGGCAGGACATAGGTGGCGAGGCTGGGGAAGATGCCGAGCCGCAGTTCCTGGCTTGTGGTGTCGTGGGTTTTCGAGGCGGCGGCCATCAGGGCCTCAATGTCGGTGAGCACCTTGGCCGCATGCCGGGCCATGACGAATGCGGCGTCAGTGGGGACCACGCTGCGGGCTGATCTTTGAAACAGGCGGACGCCGGTGTCCCGCTCCAAGGCGGTCATCTGCTGCGACACGGCGGAGGCCGTGTAGCCAAGCCTGCTCGCTGCGGCCGCGAAGGAGCCCAGCCTGGTCACTTCCAGCAGGGTCCTCAAATGTACGGGATTGACCACCAGCCCACACTACTCCGCGTCGTGCAGGGGCGGGAAAGCAGCATGGCCGCCGCAGTGCGGGTTCGGTTGCTCACATCGTGCGGCGGGAAGGGAGCAACCCGGCCGTTCGTTGTGCGCGGCACCACAACTGCCAGCCTTCGGGGGAGGGGGCGACACGCCGGTCCCACCCGCGACACGCAGGCGTTTAAATGTGTGCAACTACTCCACAGGGTGTGGATTCAGTCCGGCAAAATCGCGGAAATCCGGACATTTTGGCGGCCCCTGCCTGTGGATTAAAAGTGCATTAAATGACATACTTGTAATACATCATCTTGGGGTCCTGATCGGGGCCGTGCACTACATGTAGTATCGACATACAGATCGAGCGGGAGACCGGCGCAGCCAGTACTGGACAGTAAGTCCGGCAGAGTCCACCGCAATGATGGCAGAGATTTTGAATACAGGCCCGAACAAGGTCTTAGAAGAGTGCAGCAGCAGTGAGATCAACAAAGGGGACAGGAACCATGACCGTTACGGTTTACACCAAGCCGGCCTGTGTACAGTGCAACGCGACGTACCGCGCGCTGGACAAGAAGGGCATCGCCTACCAGAGCGTGGACATCTCCCAGGACGCGGACGCCCTTGAGCGCCTGAAGTCGCTCGGTTACATGCAGGCCCCGGTAGTAGTTACGGACCGGGACCACTGGTCAGGTTTCCGCCCGGACAAGATCGAAGAGCTTGCGCTGAGCGCTTCCGCTTCGGTGGCATAAGGCGGCACCACGCCGTCTCCGGCAGAGAATTTCCCAGTAGGTGAGGTGACTCCAATGGCCGCGCCGGCCCTAGCCGATGCGCCGGTCGCAGCCCAGGCTGCGAACACGACGCCTGTCAGTCAGACACATTCCGTGAACCAGACAAGCAGCCGCCTCATCTACTTCTCCTCGGCCTCCGAGAACACCAGGCGCTTCATCGAGAAACTGGGTTCGGACGCCGCAAGGATCCCGCTGCACGCGAAGGACGAGCCCCTCATTGCCTCCGAGCCGTTCGTGCTCGTCGTTCCCACTTATGGCGGAACCGGCGGCGAAGGCTCGGTACCCAAGCAGGTCATCAGGTTCCTGAACAACCCGCAGAACCGCGGCCTGCTTCGGGGCGTTATCGGGGCTGGAAACACGAATTTTGGTGACAACTACTGCATGGCGGGCGACATCATTGCGGCCAAGTGCAAGGTTCCGCACCTGTACCGCTTTGAACTTATGGGCACGCCAGAAGACGTGACCCGCGTACGACAAGGATTGGAAGAGTTTTGGACACGACTGTCGCAGACACAGAAGTAACCAGGCCCGGAGGGAAGGAAGCGTCCATGGACACGGCTGTTGACAAGCAGGAGAAGCCGGCACTCCCTGCCGCCTACAAGGGCCTGGGCTACCACGAGCTGAACGCGATGCTGAACCTGTACGGTCCGAACGGCGAGATCCAGTTCGAGGCGGACCGCGAGGCGGCCCATCAGTACTTCCTGCAGCACGTGAACAACAACACGGTCTTCTTCCACGACCTCGAGGAGAAGCTCGACTACCTGGTGAAGAACCAGTACTACGAGCGCGAGACCCTCGACCAGTACACGATGAACTTCATCCGTGAGCTGTTCAACCGTGCGTACAAGAAGAAGTTCCGCTTCGAGACCTTCCTGGGCGCCTTTAAGTTCTACACGTCCTACACGCTGAAGACGTTCGACGGCAAACGCTTCCTGGAGCGCTACGAGGACCGTGTGTGCATGGTGGCCCTGCACCTGGCCCGCGGCAATGAGGAACTGGCGACCCAGATGGTCGACGAGATCATCGAGGGTCGCTTCCAGCCGGCCACCCCGACGTTCCTGAATGCCGGCAAGAAGCAGCGCGGCGAGCTCGTCTCCTGCTTCCTGCTCCGCATCGAAGACAACATGGAGTCGATCGGGCGCTCCATCAACTCCGCCCTGCAGCTCTCCAAGCGCGGCGGCGGTGTGGCCTTTGCGCTGACCAACATCCGCGAGGTCGGTGCGCCGATCAAGCAGATCGAGAACCAGTCCTCCGGCGTCATCCCCGTGATGAAGCTCCTCGAAGACAGCTTCTCCTACGCCAACCAGCTCGGTGCCCGCCAAGGCGCCGGCGCCGTGTATCTGCACGCGCACCACCCGGACATCTACCGGTTCCTGGACACCAAACGGGAGAACGCGGACGAAAAGATCCGCATCAAGACCCTCTCGCTCGGCGTCGTGATCCCGGACATCACGTTCGAGCTGGCCAAGAGGGACGAGGACATGTACCTGTTCTCGCCGTACGACGTCGAACGCGTCTACGGGATGCCGTTCTCTGACGTTTCGGTCACCGAGAAGTACTACGAGATGGTGGACGACTCCCGGATCAAGAAGACCAAGATCAAGGCGCGCGAGTTCTTCCAGACCCTCGCCGAGATCCAGTTTGAGTCTGGCTACCCGTACATCATGTTCGAGGACACTGTGAACCGGGCCAATCCGATTGACGGCAAGATCATCATGTCCAACCTGTGCTCCGAGATCCTCCAGGTCTCCCAGCCCACGACGTACCACGATGACCTGTCCTACGACGAGACCGGCAAGGACATCTCCTGCAACCTGGGCTCGCTGAACATCGCCAAGACGATGGACTCCCCGGACTTCGGGCGCACCATCGAGACGGCGATCCGTTCGCTTTCGGCCGTGTCGGACATGTCCAACATCACCTCGGTGCCGTCCATTGCCAAGGGCAATGACCAGTCGCACGCCATCGGCCTGGGCCAGATGAACCTGCACGGCTACCTGGCGCGCGAGCGGGTCCACTACGGCTCCGAAGAGGGCCTTGATTTCACCAACATCTACTTCTACACGGTCGTGTTCCACGCCATCCGCGCGTCCAACCTGCTGTCCATTGAAACCGGCCAGACGTTCGGTGGCTTCGAGAAGTCCAAGTACGCCTCGGGCGAGTTCTTCGACAAGTACACGGAGCAGGAGTGGGTGCCGCAGACCGAGAAGGTGCAGGAGCTCTTCAAGAACGTGCACATCCCCACGCAGGATGACTGGCGCGCACTGAAGGCTTCGGTCATGGAGCACGGCATCTACAACCAGAACCTGCAGGCCGTTCCGCCGACGGGCTCGATCTCCTACATCAACAACTCGACCTCCTCGATCCACCCGGTGGCCTCGAAGATCGAGATCCGCAAGGAAGGCAAGATCGGCCGCGTCTACTACCCGGCGCCGTACCTGACAAATGACAACTTGGAGTACTACCAGGACGCGTACGAGATCGGCTACGAGAAGGTCATCGACACCTACGCCGCTGCCACGCAGCACGTGGACCAGGGCCTGTCCCTGACGCTGTTCTTCAAGGACACCGCTACCACCCGCGACATCAACAAGGCCCAGATCTACGCCTGGAAGAAGGGCATCAAGACCATCTACTACATCCGTCTCCGCCAGCTCGCGCTGGAAGGGACGGAGGTGGAGGGCTGCGTCAGCTGCATGTTGTAGCTTCGACTAAATCGTCACCAGTACGACGGCGGGTGCCCGCCCGTCGTCGTACGCTTTAAGTAAGAACCAACCCAACTTCTTAGGGGAAGACATGACCGAGAAGGTCAAGCTGCTGAGCCACGTCGAGGCCATCAACTGGAACCGCATCCAGGACGACAAGGACGTCGAGGTCTGGAACCGCCTCGTCAATAACTTCTGGCTGCCGGAGAAGGTGCCGCTGTCCAACGACGTCCAGTCGTGGAACACGCTGACCCCCGCCGAGCAGCAGCTGACCATGCGCGTGTTCACCGGCCTGACCCTGCTGGACACAATTCAGGGCACCGTCGGCGCCGTCTCGCTGATTCCGGATGCGCTGACTCCGCATGAAGAGGCTGTTTACACGAACATCGCCTTTATGGAGTCTGTGCACGCGAAGAGCTACTCCTCCATTTTCTCCACGCTGGCCTCCACTAAGGAGATCGACGAGGCGTTCCGCTGGTCCACCGAGAACGCGAACCTTCAGAAGAAGGCGCAGATCGTCATGGACTATTACCAGGGTGACGATCCCCTGAAGCGGAAGGTTGCCTCCACTCTGCTGGAGAGCTTCCTGTTCTACTCGGGCTTCTACCTGCCCATGTACTGGTCCTCCAGGGCCAAGCTGACGAACACGGCTGACCTGATCCGCCTGATCATCCGCGATGAGGCCGTGCACGGCTACTACATCGGCTACAAGTTCCAGCGCGGACTGGAGACGGTTTCCGAGGCGCGCCGGCAGGAGATCAAGGACTACACCTTCGAGCTGCTGTTCGAGCTGTACGAGAACGAAGTCCAGTACACGCACGACCTCTACGACGGCGTCGGCCTGGCCGAGGACGTCAAAAAGTTCCTGCACTACAACGCCAACAAGGCCCTGATGAACCTCGGCTACGAAGCCATGTTCCCGGCCTCCGTCACGGACGTGAACCCTGCGATCCTGTCCGCCCTGTCGCCGAACGCCGACGAGAACCACGACTTCTTCTCGGGCTCGGGTTCCTCGTATGTCATTGGGAAGGCCGTGAACACTGAAGACGAAGACTGGGACTTCTAAGGCTGCTGTTGCGAGGTCGAGGCTAAGTGGCGGTTCGCATACCAGTCGGCGAAACGGCACTGGAAATTTGGCGGAAACTAGCCAAATGGTGAAATGTGGAGCTAGTTCAGCTCTTCAGGACCAAGTTGGACCAGTTCTGGTCAGCTTGACCTTGATTCAACAACTTGCTCAGAATCTGGCCCTCATGTGAGATGCCGACCTAAGTGGAAGAACGCTCCCCATCTCGGAGCACTCCGTGTTTAGTCGGAAGTCTTCCAAGTAGACGGTTAGGCCGTCCGGGTTGATGAGAACAGCAGCTCCGTCTTCGGGGCTTGACCTGGCATCACCTCGACGATTTGGTAGCGGTTTTTTTCGATTTGAAGTCGTCAACCAATCTGGAGAAAGGGCGCAAGCCCGCGAGTACGGCTAGCATCTATGACGCTGGCGCCGGTGGAGTCGTCAAGATTCTCGATACCTTCGACGTCAATTTCGTTAACATCCAGAGCGATGGCTTCGGTCTGTTTTGGGGTGAATGTCGTTACGAAAGGGCCATCTGTGCGGGTATCACTGTTCGAACCTTCGGAAGTGATTTCACTGATCAGCTAAACGATAAGTGGCCGTCTGCCCCCAGCACGGGATTGAAGGTCGGAGTCGCCAGCGGTCCAATTCTAGTGAAAAAAGTTGGACTGCCGAACGTCGCGGAGTTTACCGGTGATGGCCAGGCTTGAATCGTGATCGCCGCCCTGCTGGCGTTCCGCCGCATCCGCAGAGACAAGGCGCACGCTTCTCGTCGGCTGGAAACGGCGGGTGCGCAGTACCGCCTACGCTCCGAACGGCCGGAGCTGCAGGAGCGCGTAGGTACCGTGCACGCAGCTCCTGCACGGGAAGAAGCATCGCATCCGTCCCCTCGCCCACCCAAGAATGCCGCCCTTCCAGGGCGATGAGTCCCGTAAGTGCTCCAAGCGCCGCGTCCACCTGGTCAGCGCCAATCAGCACCCGCTCATCGATTCCTTGCTCTGCTAACAGCTGCCGGCGGATTGGGATCTTCTCGGCAAGCGCCCCGATCCGCCCGTTCAGCGCAACTGCAGAGGCATGCGGGAAGTACTCGGCCGCTTTCCCGTGAACGTCGCCGCCGGTATATCGGGGGTACGCGTGGGCGAGTGCTGCATAGACACTGAACCCGTCCTGCATCCAGCGGTGGAATGGACTGGCACGGTCTGCCGGCGGAGTGGCGTAGAGGTTGATTCCCCGTCGGGCCAAGTCCAGCTCGGCGGGGCAGCGGGTGCCCGGCTCCGCCCATTGTGAGGGCGAATCGATGCAGACGACTTCAGGTGCGTGCGTCTCCACGACCCGTACGAGTTCGTCGAGATCCCGAAGGTGCGGGACGGCCTGGCGGATCCGGCGGGAGGCGTCCAAGGCAACCGGGTCAAGCCCCTTGCCGTCAAGGAGCCCAACGTCGATGCCGACGGCCACCGTCATCATTCTCAGGATTCTCATCGCCGGCGACACCCAGGTCAAGGTCAACCCAACCTGCAATTCTGGAGCATCCCGGACGCGATCCTTCCCCCGAAGAAGTCGGGGCTTTCGGACAGCAGCTGGCCTACCTCAGTGGGGTCCGCCCGCCTCCCTGAGCAGAGCCGGCGGCCGCGAAAAACGATCAGCCTGAATCCCCAGTCCGATCGAATCCGTCTTCCTCAGCTCGCATGGAAGCCCTTGACGGGGTGCGGTTTGTGAAAGGGGGCGTCAGGCCTCGCTAGGGCGGGTTATTTGTAAATGCATGTAGGGAAAGATCATCAACGGCACCACGCAAAGATTCGACCCCGACATCAACGTAGAGCAGCAAGCCATCCTCAACGCGATCCACGGCCCCAAAATTCACGCACTAAGGAAATGAGCCAAGTCAGGTTAACGGCAAGCTTTCCGCCGTCGCTTCTTTCCACCATTTTCACAATGGCGATGGTTGCTGAGCGCAGGGGCCGGAGTTGTTTGATGACGTTGGCGACCGCACGCCCGGTCCTGTTCTGGACGGTTCTGGAGACGGCAAGCGTGGTGAACACGATCGTCAGGTGGGCCTCGATCGCGTCGCGTGCGGTGGAAGATAGGCCATCCGGGTCGCCGGCGTCATGGCAGACGTGCCGTCTGCCCACGACTGTCGAATTTCTTCTTCTCCTATATCACGTGCTCGACGGCGTGCGTCAGCGGTCGGTGTTCAGGTCGTGGGCCACGTGCCGTGTGCGGCGGGAACCGCTCTGCGATCATAGGACGGTGCCGAAAAAGTTGACGGTGCGAAGGATCATGCCGCTCGCAACCCTGTTCGTCGTCGTCGGGCTCCTGGTTGGCATGCCGTGGTTCTTCCAACGCTCGCTCATCTATTTTCCTGACCGCGGTCAGCCACGCCCGGCCGCGGAGCTGTTGCCCGGAGCCCGGGAAGTCACGCTCACGACGAGTGACGGCCTCGAGCTCGGTGCCTGGTACTTGCCAGCCGCAGTCGGCTGCCGCGCGACCGTGCTCGTCGCATCGGGCAACGGCGGCAACCGGGCTTATCGGGCAGGGCTGGGACGAGCGATCAGCGAGCTCGGGTTCGGCGTGCTGCTCTTCGATTATCGCGGTTACGCGGCGAATCCCGGGCACCCGTCCGAGGACGGTCTCGCGCGCGATGTCCGCGCCGCTCGCGAGTTCCTGACAGGTGCGGCAGGAGTACCGGCGGGCTCGCTCGTCTATTTCGGGGAGAGCATCGGTGCCGGGGTGGTTACGGAGCTCGCCACCGAGCACCCTCCAGCCGCGATGCTGCTGCGCTCACCTTTTACCTCGCTCGCCGACGCCGGCTGGGCGGCCTACGGCGTGCCGGTGGGCTGGTTGCTTCGCGATCACTACCCGGTACGCGAGAACGTAGCGCGAGCGGACGTCCCAATCGCCGTGGTCTACGGGAGCGAGGACACCATCGTGCCCGCACAGCAGAGCCGGGACGTGGCTCAGGCGGCCCGGGAGTCCGGAAACTACGTTATCGAGGTGGAGGTAGCGGAGGCGAACCACAACGATGCAGCACTGGCGCTGGGTCCCGAACTCGTCGGTGCCCTCCTCGACGTGGCGGGCCGCGGCGGGGCGACCGGGTGCCCGTGACGGCTCAGGACGCCGAGTACACGCGCGTTTCGGCCTCACCACCCACCCCTTACGTCAATGGACAGGTGGAAGTGTGGGAGTCCGTGCAATGGGAAACGCTCCAGGTGGGCTACTGGCACGAGGGCCCGTTCGGCCGAGTCCTAAAAAGTGGATGGGGCAATGACCACCTCGACAACCACGTCTACGACGGAGACGGCCTCACAGTGATCGGGCGGACGAGGCACCGGAGACGTACGAAACCTTCGCTGCCGGCTGGCTGCGGAGGCAGCTCCAGCGGCCGGTGGAGCGACTTGACTGGCTGCGCGGTGAACACTCCAGGAGTCGGCGTGGCGCCTCGCAGACTCCGGGACAACAATTGCACGCAAGGGCTGGTCACTGCGTCGTCCTCGCCGCCGCCTGGCGAATCCAGAAAGTTCGCTGATTCAAAGCATCAAGACGGTCCCGAAGAGGCTGAACAGGACTCCGGCCAGCATTGCGAGCCGGAAAGGGGCAGTGGCGCCCTGGGCTTGCCATGGAGGCTGCTTCTGTTGCCGGAAGGAGTTGACAACGGGCCGAGGCGTAGAACGATACCGCGAGTGGCATGCGGGCGATAGCGGTGATGCGAACAGCCGGTGTCTTGCGAGCCCCCTCCCGCTTCGCTTGCGCCAAGGAACACTCCTCCTGCTGCAGCAAGTCTTACCGCTCACCGCTGAAAGCACCAGAAGGGCGGCTGTCCCCGCCCACACGAATTACTGAGTCTCACACTCTTGGCTCTCTTCGCGCCCTAGCTTGTTTCTACCGTGAGCCCTGCATCCGCTGCACACTTGAACGTCCAGTAGTGGTCTGACGCTGTCCAGGCGTTGCCCTGGTCCGGGGCCTGCCCTGCCCAGGCAACTGCCTGCTGTAACCAAATGTCTCGCTCGCACTGCGTGGCCGACGGCGAGCCGCAGCGATGAAGGGACGGCATTGACAAACATCATCAGCGGGGAGGACTAAAATTCTTCGCGTGGAAGTATTTGGCGCGTGCATCCGACGGCCAGTGAACCTGCAGGACGTGGAGAGGTTCGGTCGCTCGGAGGACGCCTGAGCCAAATGACAGACTCCCCAGTCGGACGCCTGCCGAGAGGAGCGCCTTGGTCACTTCATCCCGGCCAAGGGGGTAGGCCCACCCTTTCGGCAGGATGTCGCGGTCGTAGCGGTCCCGGGGCACAAGAAACAATCCCGAAAGAAGATCCGATCCAGGCTCGAGCAGTCCATGACCGAGCAGCATCCAGTCAGCATTGCCCAGTCCGTCAAAACGGGCAGCGAACGCCACGGAGTTGTGCAGGAGATAGGCGACGAGTGGATGCTGATGGCTGCTATCCGGGACGGCGCCTATCTCAACGGATACATGGCCCTCAGACTCGACCTGATCCGCCACGTCAGACTCGAGCACGGCCTTGATGACGTACTGAAGCAGCAGCCGGGCTGGCCGCCCGCCGCACTGGCGCCCCAAAGCACACAGAGCCCACGCAGCATCCTGGAATCCTCTGCCGAAACAACCAATCCCCTGTCGGTATTCATGGAGGAGAAGTGGCCGAGGCCGTTCTTCGTGGGCGTCCCGATCAAGTATTCGAAAAGGCTGTGAAACTGGTGACCATCGGCACCAATGCCCGATGGGAGGATGGGACCTTCAAGGTCAAGTACAAAGACCTGACTCAGGTGAGCTTCGGTGGGGACTACGAAAAGGCGCTGTGGGTGGCCGCCGGGGGACCTGCCTCGGAACCAGCAGGCCGTGAAGGCGCTTTGAATGGACCTTGAGGTTTTCGTGCAGGAGGCCCGGCTGTGGAACCACGGTCCCGTCCAGCAGCCAGTGCTGCTCATCAGGAAGTTGCGCGCCGAGAAGGCCGAAACGATCATCCATTTCTACGAGCAGGTGCAGGGGAATACCGCCGCTACAGCCGGCCCGGCACTGCCTGCCGAGGGAACCGCATGCCGCAATTGACGCTCTTCAAGCCTCCAGGTCGTCATGGTTGGGTTCGGTGTGGACGATGGTTAGCCTGTGCACTTACAGCCCAAGTCCACTGACGTGATTGAGCCGCTCCCTGACGAGAGGGTGAACGAGGAAGGCCCGCAAAGACGGGAGGGAAGTAGACTCACGCTCAACCCGAGGAGCCAACATGACGACTTTCCAGCCAAGAACTTCGCTGACCGACCCGGCCTCGCCCGTGTTCGGCACGGTGTCAACTGCCGTGATCGGCGCGCTGGCACTTGTCGACCCGGCGAAGCTGACCACGGCACAACGCCGGACCTTGCGTACCGCCACGGCAGCCCTGACCGGTCTCTACACCGCAGCCACTGTCAACCGGACCAGACCTGTCCTGGCGCCGCTGAATGCAGCAGCCGGGATCGCGGCGGCGGCCTTAGTGCTCCGGTTCGCAGACGCCAATGATGCGCTGGAATCCCGGATGGTGCACTGGCTTAGCTCAGCCGGCATCTCCCGGCCGCGACGGTGGCTGGCCGCAGGATCGGCGGCCCTGACCTTCGCGATGTTCCTGGCTGACCGAGCCACAGCAAGGAAGGAAGAGCGAGAGTCCGTCGCCCTCGATGCACTGACGCAGGTCCGCCCCCTAACCCCGGCAGTGGGGGAGCTGACTAGGGCCATCCTCAGTGCCGCCGATGTATCTGGCGCAGACGCCCTGCTGGCCCAGCTGGAGCAGGCCGAGGAAATTTACTGGGACGAGGATTTCGTTCCGGCCGCTCAGTTCCAGATCCCCGATGACGTGCCGCGCGCAGTCCCGCAGATCCAAGTCTTCCCCGTCACCGCACGGTATGAGGCGGAGACCGGCGCCCCTCTGCAAGTGATGCTGCACATCTACGACGGCAAGCTCGAGCACCTCGCCATCGATACGGTCGGCGAAACCGACGAACTGGTCGAGGATCAGCTGGACCGCTGGCCGAACCCGGACGAGGTGCAGTACGTGATTGACGGGCCGGACGGTACTCCTCTGCCGATCCGGCCGAACCCGCAAGCCCCGGCCTAAACGATCGTCCCATGCCCCTTTTTCCGGGCGTCATTCAACCCGTCTCCCGCCGGGACGGCGGGCTTTAGCCGGCGGGCGGAATTCGCTCCTGAAATTTCCCCGACGGATGTCCAACGATGCATTGCCGCACGGTGCAGGCAAGACGATGCCCCGCCTCCCATTGGGAGCGGGGCACCGCTACTTATCTGGCTTTAGCTGTTACCAACGGTGGGCGACGTCAATCACGAGCTTGGATCCGTTACCGGGACCTGCAACGGTGAAGACCTTGAAGGGCAGCCGGGCGCGGACGCCGAGGCCCAGGGCGGTGCGGCCCTCAAAGCTGCCTGCCCAGGCAGGGCATCTTTAGCAGCCCCTCCTGTCCTCGCAAGCTGACGCGTAGGGGCAGCAGGGTGCCCACCTTGTCCTCGGCAACGGCGTGTGGATCACAGCGGGCTGGTTTGACCGGCAGTGGTATCTCGGTTGGCGGATCACCCTGCTTGACCTGGATGTTCCGCGGCCAGGGCTCGTTGTGCGGTTCGGTCAGCAGCGTGGTCCGTCAATGCTGGTAATCGTCAGCGACCCCGGCAGTTGCCTCCGACTGAGTTCCGGGCGGGTGCTTCGGCGTGATGACCAGCCGGATGACGGCGGTGCGCGAGTCCGGCGCGACAAGGCGGGGGTCCAGAACGATGGCCGCCACAGCGGCGGCGTCGGCGGCGAGGCACAGCTCCCGGTTGTTCCGTTCAAGGACTCCGAAGGGGTCGTCGGCGAGGGGCCTCACCGCCCGGGCATCCCTCTCGCCAGGCACCAAATACCGGACGGTGGCGATGGTTTGTTCCGCGGATGAAAGGGCCGCGTCGCCGCAGGCTGCTGCCGGAAGCCGGGCCGGAAGGCTCGTGGGCTGGCCGGGAAGCAGTTCGAAACTGCCGCGTGTTGGATCCCACAGGATGTCGCCTTGGAACAGGGGTGACGTGACCTGCGCACCGGCTACCGTAAGGGGGCCGCCGGACACGTTGATGAGCAGGAACTGGATGGCCTGCTTCCCGTACTGGTCGCGAGACTGGTTCACTTCTACGGTCAGCGGCAGCGGTTCAGAGACCGCTGGCGGCTCCGGCGGGGTGCAGGCTGAAAGTGCAAGGGCAGCTGCCGCCAGTGAAGCAAGTCGTCGGCACGCAATCTGATGGTTCCTTGTGCTGCAGGGGGATGCGCCATCCTCGCCCATGCCACCAGTTTAGGGCGGTGGAGGGCGCCCTTGCCGCCGGGGTCACTCCTGGTCGTGCCGGGCGGACAGTTCGCGCAGCTCGCGCTCCGCGGCGAGGATTCTGCGGACGAAGATGATGCACTGGTCGTCAGTGAGGCGCCGGGCACTGGCGACTGCCTGGCCCCGCTCGGTGTCATGCACAGTGTCCATCGCTGCCTGCAAATCGAGCTGGAGAGCCAGGATCGCGGGCGGAAGTTCCGAATCCGCGGCGACCGTCTCAGCCAGGCCGCTGTACTGGTAGGCGTCAGCCAGCCGCTGGTGAATACGCTCCGGTCCCGTTGCCAGTGTGTCAATGGCATGTTCGATCACCGAGAGCACGTGCTGCGCCCAGGCGTGTTTCATCTGGCTACTGTAACGGTCCGCTGGATGTTTTGAGCGGAGAACTGCAATGATCCGCCCGGGTCAGGTATCCGGGTCAGGTGTTGGAAGCGCAGCCAGCGCTGCATGTGCGATCCTGCGTTTTCCCCTTGTCAGCCTACGTCCCCGGTGCTATTAAATCTGTGTCAGTGAATATAGATCCGGTCATTTGCTGATCCAGGAGGTATGTCATGTTGATGAGCGATCCGTTCCGCCAGCTCGACCGGCTGACGCAGCAGGTGTTCGGCACGGCCGCACGTCCGGCCGCAATGGCCCTGGATGCCTGGCGCGAAGGCAACGAGTTCGTGGTGGCGGTTGACCTGCCCGGCGTGGACACCGAATCAATCGACGTGGATGTTGACCAGAACGTGCTGAGCATCCGCGCGGAGTGCCCGCATAAAGCAGGTGATGGGGTCGAATATATTGCTGCGGAGCGGCCCCACGGTGTCTTTAGCCGGCAGCTGATCCTGGGCGAAACGCTGGACACCGAGAACGTCAAGGCGGCCTATGACGGCGGCGTCCTGACGCTGCGTATCCCGGTGGCGGAGAAGGCGCAGCCGCGGAAGATCGAGATTACGTCCGGAGCCGGCGCACAGCAGCAGATCAGCGCCTAGCAGACCGGGAGGGATGCCGACGTCAGAGGCTGCATTTAGGGCGGTTGGCTTTCATCAAGAGCGCCACTGCGTCTTTAGCGCACAAGCAGCAACAGGGCGAAGGCATTCCTCCCCCAGCAGTGGTCCCCGGCGCCCGCGGCCCGGGGACCGCTTCACGCCCGACTGCATTCCAGGATCCTGCTGGAACCAGCACGCTGGTACAGCAGAGTTGCGGAAGACGCTCCTACCCTTGACGTAGCCTAAGCTGACGCGAGCGACACGACGTTGTGGCTCATGGCAGGGAAGGATGTTTCGGTTGAAATGACGGTCGAGGATCAGTGGGACCGGCTCGATCCGGAGACGAAGAAGTGGCTCCTGGACAATCCGGGATGCCTGATCCTGCCGCATGGCATTACAGCGACCATTCGTGAAGAGTCCGGCCAGGACATGGAGTGTGACCAGCACGGCCAGATGCTGTTGTCCCCGCAGGACCGCGACTTCATCCGCTCAAAGGCTACCGTCGCATCGGACGGTCCACCTGGTCACCTGTTCGCCGAACCGCAATGAGGTGCCGGTTTCGGGTCTCGATGAGGTTCCGGAGGTAGCGGGTGAGGACCAGCTTCTCGACCAGGCACCCGAGGAGCCCGAACGGTGCCGCGAACTCGACCCGGTCCACCATCACGGTGCCGCCGGCGTGCTCGCTGAACTCGTAGACGTGCCGGAAGCTTCGGAACGGGCCGCGGACCTGTTCGTCCACAAAGTAGTCGGCTGCATCCATTTCAGTGATCCGGCTCGTCATCCGCAGCGGAACACCGAAGTGCCAGGCCCGCCAGGTCACCTCCTCGCCTAGTCAGATCAGGCCGGAGGTCACCCCTGCGATTGCTTCTTCCCGGGACCGGGCCATCGATTCCTTGTGCGCATCGATACTGCGGGACAGGTCGAAGAGTTCCTCTTTGCCTAGGGCCGTCCGGGTCGTGCATTCGAAGGAAGAAGCCATGGTCAGAGTATGTCAGTCTTCTTTCTCCCTCCGACCGCCGGTCCCGTTGCCGCTACCGATGGATGCGCCCAGGAGCTGCTACAACTCGGATTGCCCGGTATTGGCGGCCAAGGCGAGCTAGAGTTGCTGGCCCCGTGGATTCCTTGGTTTCAGGCCCTGGTCACGGCGTTGCCGGGCGCAGTCGCAGCGCCTGCATACCGCCGTCGACGGCTATGGAGGTGCCCGTCGTGGAGCCGGACAACGGGCTCGCGAGGTAGGCAACGGCACCGGCCACCTCGTCTGCTGTTACCAGCCGCCCATGGGGCTGGCGGGCTTCAAGCGCGGCGCGCTCTACAGCAGGGTCCGGGGCCGCCTCCAGCAGGCGCGAGATCCACGGGGTGTCCGCCGTCCCGGGATTGACGCAATTCACCCTGATGCCCTCATGGAGGTGGTCCGCCGCCATGGCCTGGGTCAGCGACAGCACCGCACCCTTGGTGGCCGAGTATAGAGCCCGCTTCTGGAGACCGGCTGTGGCGGCCACCGAGCACATATTGACAATGGCCGCCGACGGCGACTCCCGCAGGGCAGGGAGTGCCGCCCTGCTGACGCGGACCATGCCCACAACATTGACGTCCCACACCCGGTACCACTCGTCGTCGTCGTTGTCCTCCACCGTGCCCTGAGCGCCAATGCCGGCGTTGTTCACCACAATGTCCAACCGGCCGAACTCCGCGAGGAGGGAGCCGACGGCGGCACGGACGGAGCCGTCATCGCTGACGTCGCAGGCGACCGGGAAGGCGCCGGGCGCTGATGCCGGATTCCGGGCAAAAACCGCGACGTGGGCGCCCAAGGCCTGAAGCCTGCGGATGACCGCATCTCCGATGCCGGATGACCCGCCAGTCACGATGGCCACCAGGCCCTGAAGTTCGTTCACGGGCTGCTCCGACCCGGCTTCACCCAAACGCCCGATTTTCATGTTGAGTCTCCTATGATCCGCTGTCTCTTGACTTCAGGTTTCCGCTCTACCTGGAAGACGCCTCCATTACGCTCATTTCGTCCCTCCTACTATGAACCTACGTCCTCCCCGACGCATGGGATGGCTGGACAAGTGGTTCGATGAAGCGGATTGGCCGAAAGACCCGCGCCTGGACGTGTTCCGACATGGGTCTGGGAACTGTCACTTAGCGGCGCGACTATGGGGTGGGTGACCACCGGCGTCATGCCCATGCGGTCGTTCCCCTTCTTCTGGTGCAGCAGGAGCGGATGTGGACGCAAGTGCACTGGCTCGATGCGGAGCGCGAATACCCGGAAGAGGACTACGGTCCCGCATGGTATGCCGCGGAGGAACTGCGGGGCGGGCACTGTGTCACCGCGGATCCTCGAACCGGCCTCGACGTCAGCTTCGAACAACCGCCGTAAGCGGATTCGAACGCGACCGCCTTTGGATGGTTTTGGGGCACGGTGTGGAACCGACAAGCCGAAATACCTAGCTTTCCTTGTGATGCTCAAGCCGAACCGTGGCCGAAACTCGCAGCATCCTGCAACCATAGACGAGTGATACTCGACCGAACATTCAAGTGGCGCGGTCGGCAGATCGCTTGGAGAGCAGCCGGTGAGGGGCCGCCGCTCGTTTTCTGCCACGGCACACCATGGTCCTCGGCACTCTGGGCTCCCTTCGCCGACGCCCTCGCTCGTGACTTCACCGTGTACCTCTGGGACATGCCGGGTTACGGCGCATCCTCGAAGGAACCTCATCATGAGGTTGACCTCGCTGTGCAGGGGGAGGCGTTCTCATCGCTTTTGATTCATTGGGAGTTGGATCGACCACATGTGGTCGCCCACGACTACGGCGGTGCTGTGTCGCTCCGGGCGCATCTCCTACATAGGCACCCGTTCGCGTCATTGTGCCTGGTGGACGTGGTCGCACTGCGGCCCTGGGGATCGCCCTTCTTCACGTTGGTCAAGGAGAATGCCGACGTCTTCGCGCAACTCCCTGCTGTGGTACATCGAGGAGCATTCGACGCCTATATCGCTGGCGCGAGTCATCGCGGACTACGACCTGATGCTGTCGAGCTGCTTGCCGCTCCCTGGGCGGACGACGAGGGCAAAGCGGCCTTCTATCGGCAGATCGCGCAGGCCGATGAGCGCTACACGGATGAACTCGAACCACACCTCGCCTCCGTAAGCGCTCCCACTCACATCATCTGGGGAGAAGATGACGCCTGGATCCCAGCCGATCGGGCAGGGCGTCTGCAAGCCTCCATTCCGGGAAGTACGCTGACCATGATCCCCGGAGCTGGGCACCTCATCCAGCTTGACGCACCCGTGGCCCTCATGGCAGACCTCCACCGCTGGTTAGCAGCACGAATCAAGTCGCCCGACAGCGGGGCAAAGCTAGGCGAAAGCCTCAGATAAGGGAACCCTGCACGGTCCTTGAACCAGCCTGAAGGAGTGCTTCAACTTCTGGGGCTAGTGATCGATACATCTCCGCTCTTCAGGCCCCGCCAAAGGCAGTCTGCAATGCGGACAGCGTCTTCTCTTTTCGCCGTTTCGCGAAGTTTGATGCTCAAGTGCGTGGATGGCAGATTTGCACTTTGAATTGACTCTTCGATACCTGGGTCTTTCAGGCATGGGTCGATCTCGCCGCTCCGCGAGCCTGACACACCTACGATCCAGCGGTCAGATGTGCCGGAAGTGATGTCTGCATCGCCAGGGTCCACTGCGCAGCTTCCTAAGGCAAGGGGAAGAACACTAATACCAATGATCCACTGGTATTTCGCCCTCTGGGCCCCTCCCTGAGCTCCAAGCATGGCCTGAGCTTACTCCTGAAGACCAAAGCATTTGAGGAGATCCTGACCTCATATAGCCCCTCACTTCGGTAGCATCGCCAGCATGACCACGTGCTCTGTGCTGCGCTGCCCCGAGACTCCAGCGAGCGTCTTCAAGCTCATGCCCGGTTCCAACTTGGAAGTGCCTGTCTGTACTGGACACAAGGCGGTCTTGGAGGGCGGTGCTCATTGGATGGTCCATGGTGGCACGAGCTTGCCACCTGAAAACGACGCCCATGAGTCCACAGGAATCAACCTTCTCATGGGAGCGGATCTCCCGGACCGAAACCGGCTGATTGGCTTCGGTGTCAGGGGACGAACTCGGTTTCGCGGTGGAATTGAACATTGATGCCCCGGACGGTCAGCAACGGGTTTCATTCTGGATGACAGAGGATGTCGGTCTGGATGACAGAGGATGTCGGTAGGCGACTTGGTGCCTTCCTGGCTAACCCCTCCGAACCATCTGCCTCGCCGGGCCGGTAGTGTTCCAGATCCCGTGAATCGCAGCGGTATTTGGCGTTGTTCCGGCAGCGGTACGTGGCGGGCCTTCGTTCGAGGAACGCTAAGCGGGACGAATCGGTCCGGTAAAAGAACAGGATCCGGCAGGAACGTCACGATCGCCTCGGAACACAGCGCTACGAGATCCTTGGGTGGCCCGAAGCCCGTGCTGCTTCGATGTCGGGCACTCAGCGCCTGGTCTTGTACCTGGTGAGGACCACACTGTCGGGAAACGTCCGGGTCTCCACCAGGCTCAGGTTCACCCAGTGGTCCAGGGCTGTGAAGAACGGCGTGCCGCCGCCCACCAGTACCGGATGGGTGACGATCGCGTACTCGTCGATCAGCCCGGCCCGCATGGCCGCCGCGGCGAGTGTGGCACCGCCGATGTCCATAGGGCCGCCGTCGTCGGCCTTGAGACGGGTGATCTCGGTGACCGCGTCGCCGGTGACTAGGCGAGTATCCCAGTCGACCGTGCTGGTCGTCGAGGAGAACACCACCTTCGGCATGTCCCGCCAGCGGCGGGCGAACTCGATCTGCGCCGGTATGGCGCCAGGCTGCTGGTCGGCGGTCGGCCAATGGGAGCTCATCGTCTCCCACAGTTTGCGCCCGTACAGCGCCAGGCCGGTCGCCCCCACCCGGTCGGACCACCATTGGAACAGCTCGTCGCTCGGTACGCTCCAGCCGAGGTCGTCGCCGGGCGCGGCGATGTAGCCGTCCAGGCTCAGGTTCATGGCGAAGGTCAGTTTGCGCATGGCGTCAGTCTCCCGTGAGTCGGTATTCGTTGTACAGACCAGCACGGCGCGGAAAAGTCATCGGTCAGGCCACACCGAGGGCCAGCTGACCACCATTCCAAGCAGATGCTCCGGACGGAAAGGATCCCGCACCGGTACCCTTAGGCAATCCCTCAACTACCTGACGGTGATTCCTGAACGGACGCCCGCGCTGGCCTTCGTCTCGCTGCCGTTCAGGATCCCGGTCTGCACCAGGCGCACCGATCAGCAACCAGGAAAGCCAAGGCGACTGCCCGCGGGCTGGAACGGATGCGGCAACTGGTGGCCATGGTCCAGGCAACGGGACGCTACCCGTCCCGGAATGCCGGCAGCACCTCCGAGCGATCGCTGGCGGTGTGGCTGTAGCGCCGGCGCGAAGAGGCCCGGGCTGGCACGCTCGCCCAGGAGTGCCGGGACGGGCTGGCGGTGCTGGACGGCTGGGCAGGCAAGCCCCGTGCAGAGGCTGACGAGGAACGGTGGCAGGAGCGCCTGCAAGCATTGACGGCGTACCGGGCGGCAGGGAACGACTGGCCCGGCACAAGGCCAACATCATCGGCGAAGAGCACGAACTGGTGTCTGGCTGCACCTTCAGCGGTCCAAGGCCCGCCGTGGGCAACTCGATCCCCAGAAAGCCGAAGCCCTGGACGCCGCCCTCCCCGGGTGGCGGAGTGGCAGGGCGCGCGGCCGACGGTC
The DNA here is from genome assembly GCF_054130535.1 of Arthrobacter sp. D1-17. NCBI lineage: Bacteria > Bacillati > Actinomycetota > Actinomycetes > Micrococcales > Micrococcaceae > Arthrobacter > Arthrobacter sp. D1-17. Next base: position 1,821,821 of record NZ_CP096382.1, read on the forward strand.
CAGAAGCCAGTCCTGACGGGCAGTCTGTCAGCGGCCCCTGACGCTGGCCTTGATGTTCTCCAGGGCCGCCAGGTCGTCGTCGTCCGGTTCAGTGCGGACGATGGCGAGCGTCTGCACCATGTGCCCCAGATCAGCCGAGGTGATCGTATTCGTGTGAACGCTGACCGTTAGTGTGCCCGTGAACCGGGGGTCTTCCAGGTTCGTGAGCGCAGCGGTCAGCGTCCCGGATTCCTCCACCAGCGGCCGGCTGGCGTCTATCTGCCAGTCATCGTCTTCCCGGCCCAGGAAGGTCGAGTACCGCGGCAGCACGAGGGACCACGGAGGAAAACGCGGCGGCTGGCCACCCCTGTCGGGGGCTTCCTCGAAATACCCAGAGTCCTGCTCAAACCGCATTCCCCATGGCGCCTTGAGGTACCGGCCACCACTGTCGTTGGTGACCTCCCAGAAACCGCCCGGGAAGTACCGGAATTGCTAAAAACTTCAAGTTAGCCAAGGGTAGCGGCTAGACGATATGAGGTACGAGGAGGCCGGGCATCCGGGCGCCTGATCCTTCTGAAGGCCATTGTCGCCGGAGCGGATCCGCAGCGCCCCAGCTTTGTGGGGCTTGTGATCTGCTGGGACAGGGGGGCGCTCCGGATCCTATCTCCGGCGCTGATGGCCTCTGTCAGAAGGACCAGGAAGTGTGGTTCAGGGGGCTGGAACCTCCTTTTCAAAGCAAGGCGTGGGTTGCCTGCCACACTTGGCGGACAGGTAGAGCCACATTTGAAATTTGGAGGTTCCAGCTATGTTCGAGCGTACAAGCGTCGGCTTGGATGTCCATGCCCGCACCGTTGTCGCATGCGCATTGGACGCGCAGACCGGTGAGATCATCCTCCACCGGATGACTCCGGATCATGGCGAGATTCTTGCCTGGATCCTCTCCCTGCCATCGCCGGTGCGAGTCGTTTACGAGGCGGGACCAACGGGTTTCGGCCTTGCCAGGTTCCTGCTCGCCGCCCGGATCGACACGGTCGTCGCAGCGCCGTCCAAGCTCCAGCGCCCGTCTGGGGACCGGGTAAAGACCGATGCGAAGGATGCGCTGCATCTGGCCCGGTTACTAAAGCTGGGTGAGGTCGCCGGTATCCGGGTGCCTTCAGAAGACCAGGAAGCGGCGCGGGATCTGGTCCGCTCACGCGAAGACGTCCGGGGAGACCTCATGCGTTCCCGGCACCGGATCTCCAAACTCCTCTTACGCCAAGGCATCGTGTATTCGGGCGGGCAGGCCTGGACCGGCACCCATGAACTCTGGCTGGCCCGCCAGCGTTTCGACGCTCCGGCCCGGCAGCTGACCTACGAGTCCTCTCTAGAGGCGATGCATGAGATCTCGGACCGCCGTGACCGCCTCGACCAAGCGATCACCGCGATGGCATACAGCAGTGAATACACCCCCGTGGTCCGGGCACTGCAGTGCCTGCGCGGCATCTCGACGCTGACCGCTTTCGGCCTGGCCGTGGAGATCGGCGACTGGGAGCGGTTCACCGGCTCCACAATCGGCGCTTACCTGGGCCTGGTCCCGACAGAGCATTCCTCGGGGGCATCCCGGTCCCTGGGCTCCATCACAAAAACCGGCAACAGCCACGCCCGCCGGCTGCTGGTCGAGGCCGCATGGCACCACCGCAGACCCTACAACAACCCGTCCCGGCTGATGCGGTCCCGCTGGGAAGAAGCCACTTCAGAGGCCAGAACCCGGGGTCATGCCGGGAACCGGCGCCTGCACGAACGCTGGATCGGCTACCTCGAACGCCGCAAGCGTCCGGTCATCGCCAATGTCGCCATCGCCCGTGAGCTCTCCGGCTGGTGCTGGTCCCTGGCCACCGGCACACATCCGGCAACCAGCTCCCCAAAATCGATAGCTACCGTGCACTGATCAGAAACAACACAAAACCCCCGGGGAAACCCAGTTGGAAGTGGTTCCCTGCAGCGCGTGGAGTAAACCCGCGATACACCTATGGGCAACCAGAACCCGGCCACGCCCGTCATTGCTAGACCAGCGGTAACCTCCAGCCGAACACTTCGTCCTGCGGTAACCAACCCGCGCATATCAGTCTGACCGCGCAGTCGCCAACGACACGCTGGCCACACACCAACGCCTCTTCCCGGGGCCACAAAAAGGAAGCGGTCCCAGGCAACCCAGCCCGCGGACCGCTTCCTCATGCCCTTGACAAACGAGACCTACATATCAGTGTGTGACGAAGGCCTTCGGGGAACCGGCTGATTGCTAGGGGGATAGCTACATGCCAGGAATTGTGACATTTTCGGCGGCAGCATTGCCGAGGGACGGCGCAGAGGATGCGTTCCGGGACAGTGTGCAGAACCTGCGGCTGCATGCCATTGATGACTGCTTCCTTACCGTGTTCCATGTCGGGGACTCCTACGCCCTGCTCAGCGGGGAAACAATCCCGGGCGCCCACACCGCCACCAACTCGGCCCTCTCCGCCTACCTAACCCGTTGCCTTATTGGAGACGACGTGGCTCTGGACCTGGAGGCGAAAATCGACCAGCTCCCGACGGAAACGGAGAGCACGGGCGCGAAGGCGTCCCTGATCCCCAGGTTCTTCCCCATCTACCCGTTCATCTAAAGGTTCTCAGCCCAGGTTTGATACCGGGTCCGGCTGACATTGCGGGGCAACTCCGGCCGGACCCGGCAGTCCTAGGCCGGCATGGGGTCCCTCGGCTTCGGATGTCGACCACTGTGCCTTCTCCACCTGATTGTTGCCCGGTGGCCTTTGGCCTCGGCACCCCCAGATTGGGGCGTGGACCCCCGGCGTCCCCGAAACCAGGAGCCTGGCATTTTTCGATGGAAGGCATGACGACTGCACCGCCAGCTGCTGTCACCCAGGACCTGGACAGGATCTCCACGGCCCGTGGGCAGCTCCGGAACCAGTCTGTGACCGATCAGGTAGCGCGGCCAGCCAGGAGAAAACCAACACATCGGACCAATTTTGGAGCCATTGACACCTCTCCGGCCCGGGCGTGTACTTGAGTCGGTTTCTGCCTGAACAGAAGCCTGCTCGGGAGCGCGATCGGAAATTGCCTCGGTTATCTTCCGCCGCTGCGAATCAACGGCCGGCCGCTAAAGGCACCGGGCGGCACCTTACGGTTTGCCTTGTGCGGATGGGCGTTCAGATCCTTGCTGCTGCCAGGAGCCACAACCTCGGGGCAGGTCCCACCCTTGCCCGAGATCAGCCTTAACCGGATTAATTGGAGGAGAAGTAGAAATGTTCGCCAGACTCAGCACCTTCGGGACCGGACCGGAAACCATTTCGGACGCGCCGTCGCAAGACATCATTAACAGGGTGCTTGAAATTCCCGGGTGCAGGGGAATCTATTATCTGCACGGGAAAGAAACCGGCAAAGACCTGTCCATCACGTTGTGGGATTCCGAAGAATCCATGGTCGCGAGCCGGGAGACGGCGAATAGGCTCAGGACGGAGACCAGCGCAGCTGAGAGAACTGAGATCCTGTCCGTGGAGGAATTCGAGGTGACGGCCGGTAGTCTCAGAGACTGAGCTTCCAGCCAGGTCACGCCAAGCAAAAAGCGGGCTCTTGGAACCCTCGACTTACACATTGCCGCAGTGGTCCCAAAGGGCTTCTTCACGCTTCGCCGCAGTTGTCGGTGTTCTCCGCGATGATGGTCCAGTGCCTGCGCTTCCGATTAAGAAAGCCCGTTCCGCCGAGGCCGTCCCCAAGGGGCGCATGGGCTATGACCTTGCGGCAGAGAGGCTGCTGCTGCACACCATCCAGAGCGAAGAGGCTTTCGAGGGGCTTCTCTCCACCGGCGCGCTCGAACCCGATTCATCCCGTGCGGAGCCGCTCCACGCGGACGCCTACGGGCGGATGTACCGGCAGATGGCGGCACGGCTGCCCGCCGAGGGGGATGGGGCGCTCTGGTTCTGGGCGCGGATCAGTCGCCAGGATCTGGTGGAGCTCTGCAAGCAGTCACCGGGGGGTGCTGCTGGCCTGAAGGGTGCCTCGGGAACGGGTGCTGCTTTCGCAGTTCGGTGACTGGCATTCGGCCCTGAACCGGAGTCCGCTGATCATTGAGCTTCCCGGTGAGAGCGACGAGGAGTACATGGCCCGGCTGGAGTGTGCCTTCGAGGACGTCGATGCCAGGGTCCGGGCCGCCGGGGTCACACCTGACGCCGGATACCGGCACTGGCCGGAGGATCTGCGGTCCGAGCTGGAGACGAGCTGGGAGTTCATCCTGGACCCGGGAAACTACGGGGCGCTACGACAACTGGCAGGCCACCGCGCACTGCCTGTACGAGGACGACGTCATGGCGGCGGTCCGGCTTCAGGACTGAGGTGCTTGGCAGCTGGACGGCTCGCATACCGCAGCTATGTTCTTGACAGGACCCCCGCTGCTACGACCACCCTTAGGGTCTAGAATTGATTTATGCGCCCCGAGGAAGCGATCGCACTGGTTTTCGCGATGGCCCTCATGTGGGTCGGTACGATTCTGGTGCTGCTTTCCGGGCTGCCGGGAAGGCGGGCGCGGCGTCAGGAACGGAAAGCAGAACGGACTGCTCACCAGCGGTCACACCAGGTATCACGAGGGCGGAGGCTGGCGCACCGCCGGAGCCTCTCCCGCATCGGCCGGGCGCGAATCCCGTAGAACTGCCCCGGCCCTCTACTGGCTTAGGGCATCCGTTCTCAACCCCCAGGATGCCCATCCGGACCTAAGATTGCTGTATGGGTCTCGGACGACTACCCGCTTTGGGTCGAGTTCCGGCTGGACGGAATGTAGGGCCGGTCAGCGGTTGTTTTGAACTGCGGGCTTGACCACCATGGGAGTGTGGGAGCGAAAGACAAACGGCACCGGATAGGGTTCGCCCTGTGCCTACTGATCCCTCTAAACGGGACCACAGGGTGCGTCTATGAATACCCGGAGCCCGTGCAAACAGCAACAGCTGATTCAGAGCCCGCGCACACAGCAACAGCTGACCTGGCGCCGGTAACAGGGCCCCCGAAGCCATACACTGATCCCCAAGTCCTGGAGCGCGAGGTCAAAAACTACGCTGAGCTGGACCGGCTCCTTAAGGCAGCGCCGGAACCAGTCCTCATTTCCGACGTGGGGCCACTGGATGGTCCCGTCAGGGGCTTTGGCAAAACCGAGAAGGTGCCGGCGGGCGGGCAGTACATCGTCACTGCAGCCTGTGTTGGTGCTTCCGGCGCGAAGGTCTCCGTCGGACAGGAGCATCCCGGTGCCCCCTTCCGGCCGTTGGAGATCGCGCTGGATTGCGCCGGCGCCACCTCGCATGTCATTGCACTTCAGCAAGGGTACATTTTCGCGCATCTGTTGTTGCCCAGCCCGGGTGATACGCCCTGGACAGGGGCAGTGGGCGGTGTCCGTGTGAGCGGACCGGTTGAGGCGCCTCACGCCTGATCGACGGCCGACCCGGCTCGACCGTTCGCCGCACCCCGTTTGGCAGGGCTCACCTGGGCCGGCACGGAACATGCTCTCACCGTCGGTGCCCTCAGCGATGATAGTGCAGTGCCTGCGCTTCCAATTAAGAAAGCCCGTTCCGCCCACGCCGTCCCCAGGGGGCGCATGGCTTACGACCTCTCCGCTGACTGGCTGCTTCTGCACACGATCCCGGCTGAAGAGGCATTCGAGGCACTCCTCTCCGCCGGCGTGCTCCTGCCTGATCCGTCCCGTGTTGAGCCGTTCCATGGGGACGCTTATGAATGGATGTACCGGCAGATGGCGGCACGGCTGCCCGCCGAGGGGGATGGGGCGCTCTGGTTCTGGGCACAGATCAGGCGCCAGGATCTCGTGGAGCTCTGCGAGAATTCACCGGGGGGTGCTGCTGGCCTGAAGGGTGCCTCGGGAACGGGTGCTGCTTTCGCAGTTCGGTGACTGGCATTCGGCCCTGAACCGGAGTCCGCTGATCATTGAGCTTCCCGGTGAGAGCGACGAGGAGTACATGGCCCGGCTGGAGCGTGCCTTCGAGGACGTCGATGCCAGGGTCCGGGCCGCCGGGGTCACACCTGACGCCGGATACCGGCACTGGCCGGAGGACCTGCGGTCCGAACTGGAGAGCAGCTGGGAGTTCATCCTGGACCCGGGAAACTACGGGGCGCTACGACAACTGGCAGCCCACCCGCGCACGGCCTGTACGAGGACGACGTCATGCAGGCGGTCCGGCTGCAACGCTGAGGCGGTCCCAGGTCCCGGTATCGGTTCGGTCGAATGCAGAGGACGACCATGAACCAGGCCCACAACAGATCCGACAGGAGCAACCAGACGAAGCCCCCTGCTCAAGCCGAATTACGGCCGCAAATACAACAACCAAAGGGGACCAGGGCTATTGCAGCTTTGTGTGCAGAGGTCCACGATGAGGGAATCCAACCCCACAAAGGAGCAGCTATGGAATCCACGGCCTGTGGAGTTATGCACTTCTTCCCAGGAGGGACAAGAGAGCAATACGAGGCATCGATTGCCACGACCCACCCAGCCGAAGGGCAATTGCCCGTCGGCCAGACCTTCCATGTGGCAGGGCCTTCCGCGGGTGGCTGGACCATCATGGCACTCTTCGAGTCGAAGGAAGCTTGGGAGCAGTACCGAGACAACGTCCTTCTTCCGCTATTGCAAGAGGGCGTCGAGGGCGGGTTCGCAACCGCGCCTGATGAGACTGTGATCGACGTATACAAAATCATGCCTTAGCGTGACGGCTGAACGTGGGGGATGCTCCTCGACGAGTTCGCCGCCTGCCACAATCAGTAGGGCACACGGAAGTGAAACCCTTTGCGCCGCGAAGCCTGCGGCCTCAATCGGCCTATTGCTCAGCTCGTGGAAAGGTTCCACCGGTAGGGCCCGGCATGGACGAACTGCTGATAGCTCCGTTCACGGCGGGAGCGAAGAAGGGGCACGGCATGGAGGAGTCAACTGAGATCACTCAGACCATGCACCGGTTCTTTGACAGGCTCTCCGGAAAGGACGTCACGGCGTTTTACGAGCTGGTGGAGCTGAGCGAGGCGACGATGGTGCTGGGCACCGCTCCGGGCGAGATCGTCCGGGAGGAGGAGCGGCTGCGCTTCGGGTTCGAGTTCGAGGGCTTCACCGTCGAGCCCGGTCTCGGCCACGGGGCCGGGAGGAAGGCGGTGTGGGTTGGTACGTCGGAGAGCCCATAGTGACCTTCCCGGATGGAACGAAGCAGGCATGGCGCATGACCACCATCTGGCACCGCACTGCCCCCCGTTGGAAGCTCGTGCACATGCACGCCTCGGTGAAAGTGCCGGACGGTGAAAGTGCCGGACGAGGAAGTGGGCGAACTCCAGGCGCGCTCGGGAACAACGCCAGCGCAGGTTCGGACAGCGCGGTGGATAGTAAGCGGGCCGGCCCCGTCCCTCCAAGTAGTTGCTTGGCCGGCCAGAAGGGTCTCACTTAGGGCCAGCCCTGCTCCAGCATAGGCGTGACTGTGATTTCATTCAGGACCATGTCCGGGTGAGATGCTGCGATCCAGGTGATAAGTTCTGCAACGTGCGTCGGCGGCAGGGCCATGGCAGGGTCTGCTTCCGCCGTCCGTGGCCCACGTTCTGAGGGGGTCCATGATCCCCAGCTGGTGTCCATTCCCCCCGGATAAAGCAAGGACACCTTTATCCGGTGCTCCTTGCCTTCGGCCGCCAAGGCCTGGGTAAGACCGGTCAGGGCAAATTTAGAGGCGCAGTACGCTGAGGCGTTCGCCCATCCCCTCCGGCCGGCGACTGAGCTGATGTTGATAATTGTCCCACCGCCGCGGCTGCGCATATCCGGCAAGACTGCCTTGGAGAGCAAGAACACCGCACGCAGGTTCACGTTCAACACCCTGTCCCAGTCCGCAGGGTCCAGTGTCTCTATCGGCCCGGGTACGTCGGTTCCGGCGGCATTGACCAGGATGTCCACAGGCCCAAGTTCAGCCCTGACTTGGTCAATTGCTTGCTTTACTGCGATGCTCTCGCCTAGATCGACAGGTACAGCCAAAACAGTGGCTGTCCTGCTGATGCCGGCGATTTCCCTGACCGTTTCCTCAAGGTCGGCACGGGAACGTGCCAGCACTGCCACGTTGACGCCTGCCGCCGCCAGAGAAGCGGCCGCGGCCCTGCCGAGGCCGCTGCTCCCGCCGGTGACTACTGCGACCTGACCGGACAAGCTCGCGAAGTCTGCCATGACCTTCCTCCATCTGTAATTCATCCCTACCGAAGCCCGAAATGCCAAACGGCCTGTGTTGTCGGGCCGCGGAAGTGTCGCCACTGACACCATTCTGCCCTCAGTCGTGAACGATCAGGGGTGGAATCAACTGCTTCGAGTTAGCCTGGCAGCCCAAAGGTCTGCCGCCAATCAGATACCTTTGCTTCAAGCGATTTCCTCGTTGCTTCTGGCTAGCCATCTCCTGACGGGCTTTGGAGCTCCCAATTTGCAAATCAACTCCTGCCATTGGAGTGAATGCGCAGGGTGAAGCCAGCGACGGAAAGAGATTTCAGTCCCCTTCAAGGCGCCTATATGTGCCATCTGAGGGATCGATGCTACGCGGGTGCTCCGGCGATGAGGACCAGCGCAATGAATGCGGCTATGCCCACGGTGCCGATTACGATGCGCGTTCAGGGTGGCAGGCCCTACAACTCATGGGCTGGGGCATGTAACCCGAAGACCCCGGATCAGCACGCAGCCTCCTCCCGTTGCCGAAACCACGGATGCCATGATCAGCGCGCAAGGCCTGGCCGTTGGGTCCGGTGCGGACTTGCCTGCGTACTCATAATCATCTGCAATTGGGCGGCGAGACCACAACCGGTTTTCTGCCGTCGAAGGCCCTGACCTGGACTTCGACATGGGGGACTGTGGCGGGGCTACAGAAGGGGCCATGGGACCTGCCGCTTCTTCACCCGCCAGGGAGTTGCGGCAGAGAGTCCACAGCTGACCGGAAGCAGCGGCAGCGGCTCATTAATCATCCGTTCGTACCGGAGGGAGGAACGGAATGATTATGTTTTTAGGGGCCAGGGCATAACCCCAAATTCTTGTTGGAAGTTCTACCAATACGATCTACGTCTCATAGTTTTGTGTGAGATCGGAAGCCAGTTGGCGGATTGCTGACTAGTTGGCGAGCTTTTTTTCAGGCTTCTCAGGCGGAGCACCTCAGGGACTTTCCAGCAGGGTTTCCCATATCTCCACTCCTTGGGCGTGCACACACCGGGTGCGGACCGCAGGTCTTCTTGCATGTGTCTGCGCTTCACCTCGTGGGTTTCAGGCCTTGGCGATCGGCAGCACCAACATGTAGCCGGCCGGCAGATTGCTGCTCCAGCGCCGCGGCTCCCGGACGACGAACTGCGTCGCCAGCTGCTCGGGGGTGAGCAGGGCGTTCGGCGCGGGAGACGGTCCCCACTTCGGGTCACCGTACGGGTAGAGCGGATCTTGGACGCGGATCCCAGTGACCGAGAACTCCGGGAACTTGTCGGGATCGCCGAGTGACTGGAAACCGCTCATTACCCACACGTGGCGACCGCGCCACATGACCAGCCCGACAGGCCTGCCAGTGTCGGCGATGGCGCGCGCGGCGGTCCGCAGCGCTTCCTCATAGTCTGCGACGCTGACGACGGTGTACGGTCCCATCCCGACCTCGTTCAGTACCTTCGCCCAACCTAAGGGGTTGGCGCCGTTGAACGAGTTGGACGACCGTGCCCGGGCCATCTCCCACAAGTCGCCCTGGTGAGTGCGGCCGGCCCACGTGCCGCCCCCCGTATCGTCAATGAGGTTATGCATGATCTGGATGCTCGCCGCCACACACCACTCAAAGGTGTACTGGGGAACGAAGTCCCCCTCCTGATAGAGGTTCAGGGCGAACGCCTGGGGCACCGGGGTCCGCGTGGGCAGCGATGTCGGGGTGGGGGACGGGGTCTGGTAGGGAGCCTGGACATCAGCCCGTGCGGCTGGCGGGGCCGTCGATGTCTGGACCGGTCGATCGGTGGCGGCTTCATCGAGTCTGACAGCAGGGGTGCAGGCCGAGAGGAGGGTCGCTGGGATGACGAACCAAGCCAGAAGACGGAGCTGGGCACCGACCATGATCGGTCCAGTTTATCGCGCCGCGGCGGGAATGCATCCGTTCAGCTGCTGCACAAGACGGGTGGCTTGGCTCCACGTGCGGCAGACGGCTCCACGACGGTATCGGGTGTGGGGGCGGATGCTAGTGGGCGGGATGCCCGGTCATCGGGCCAGCTCTCCTGTCCGGGCGCCCTTCCCGCCCCTCAATGTGGTGTACGCGCGAGAGCAACACCAGGATCGTGCCGACCCAGATGACGACAAACGCAAATACCAGAGCAATCGCTGCCTCACTGCCCACACAGCAATTTTATCCCCGCGAGGCATCAATGCAGTGGATTTTTATCCGGGGCCTGCATCAGGCAATCATTGACCGGGGCCACGACTGCCGCTTTCGGGCTTCCGGCCTGGAAGCGTCGGCGGCTGTTGTGGAATCGAGGATCCGATGAATTCCCTGAACCTCCGCATGTCTGCTCGTGAGGGGAACCGGCAGTGTCACTCGGTCACGCTGTCCGCATGCCGGTGGGCTACCTTCCATTCACCACCTTCGCGGCGGTAGATCTGAGTGGCTCGGAGGATGTAACTGCGCGGTTGGCCGTCAACTGAGGCTGAGGTGCGTTCCAGGCCGGCGGTATAGGCCATGTCGCCCACGACGTCATATGCCAGTAACTCGAACTTGTACGAGGTGCAATCAGAGAACTGTCGCTCAAGACTCGTGAACAGGTCATCCAGTTCTTGCTGCCCAAAGGCGTTGCGCCACGCTCCCAAGACGCTTACCGGATCGTTGCGGGACCAGAGCCCACGACGAGGAGATGCGTCACCGTTGTGAAGGGACAATTCCGCCTCGTGCAAGGCGGACCTCACCCAGGCCAGGAAGTCGTCGGAGTCAGCCATGTCTCAGTATGCTCCGGTATGGCAGCTACTGCGAGAGCCAAATTCCAGGCCGAAGGCGAACCTGCGGGCATCGTCCCGCTAACATCAACTTGGTAAACACCTGTCTGAATCCCGGGTATCGCCCACTGTCCATTGGGCGTCCGGATGCCCAGCGTATTGAGCAGACGGGTCGTTTCTACGGGTATCGGCGGGGCCGAGACGCAGGCTAGTGTCGCTTTATGAGGCCGCTGATCCTTCTGGACATTGACGGAGTACTGAACCCGGTGGTGGCGCATCCAAACGGAGGCGGCGACGCCTCGGAGCTGTCGCTGTCAGATGAAAAAGTGTCGCTGGTCCAAAGACTAGCCAGGTGCGGGCGAATCGCCTGGGCGTCGACGTCGCCGGAGGACCTGACGGCGGAGTTGGAGTCGCAGTTGCAGCTCGAGGTGGAACCTTTGCCGTGGACCTGGAAATGCGTGAGAGCGACCTTGATGAGCCGACACCGAAGCTGCGGGCAGTAACCGGCTGGCTAGCCCAGATGGATGCTGCAGGCGAGGCAGATTGGGATGCAGTGGTGTGGATTGATGACGTGCTCGGACCGGACGCACAGGAGTGGGCGGACCGGTTCCGCCAGCCGGTGCTGCTGGAGATGCCGTCGCCGGAGGATGGCCTGACGGCAGATCAAGTTGAGTCGGTCGAGTTATTCGTGGATGGCGGCGGCGGGTGAGGCTGTGCCAAAAAACTGTGCCTATGGCAACCATGTGGTGGAAGTCCCTGCCGGATTTTGAGCGGATTCAACCTGAGCGTATTCAATAGGACGGCGTCCGGCTACTCCGCCTCCGGCAGTTCCCGGTGAAGCCGTAGCTGTTGTATACCTTGCCGAACAACACGGTCGCTCCCGTGGGCAGCTCAAGGGCTTCGGCTCGGCCCTCAAGATCCACTTAGCGCCCCTATGCTGCGCGCAGGCGGGCCGCCAGGTGCCGGTTGCGTTGCTCGTCGAGGTTCCGAAGGTAACACGGGAGGAAGCATGGTCAGAGTATGGCAGTCTCCGGCCATCGTTCCGGATGCTTCGGGCGCAGGACAACGTAGACGGCGACGTCGACTTGTGAAACCCCAGGTGGGGGGCTAGTGAATCCCATTGTGGTGGCTGGCCAACTGCGCCACCATGTTCGTATGCACGCTCAAACACCGAAGGCGGAACTGAACCTTCCCCAGGCCTTCCTCCTTCTTGCAACCAACGACAAAGACGGCAAACCTGAACTGCCGATGTTCGAACTCAGAACCACCTTGGCAGGGGCGATATTGGCCGAGCTGGACATGGCTGGTGCAATCGGGCTGCAGGGGAAGCACGTCCGGGCTACCGGCACGGCATCGCAAACAGACTTCCAGCACGAGTTGGATCTGATCCGCGGCAAACGGCCCCACACTCCTAAGCAGTGGGTCTCCATGCTGGAGGGCCGCGCCGAAATGCAGCGTGTCTACGAGGGGATGGTGTCACTGGGCATCGTGGAACCCGCCGGTGAGAAGCATCTGGGTCTGTTCCGGACCGTGCGCTACCCGGAGAAGGACCACGCTCCGGAGGCAGCGCTGCTGAAAAGGATCGAGGCCGCGCTCAACGGTGCGCCCTCCGATGCTGGACCGCCTAACTCCACGGCCTCTGAGGCAACGGGGGCCCCTGACGCCACGGCGTCCGACGCCGGTGCGTCCTCCGACCAGGGGACCCCTGATTCCAGAGTGTCCGAAGATGGGCCCCGGTCCGATCCCGGAGCCGCTGATAGTACGGCAGCCGATGCCGGAGTCTCTGATGCCAGGACACCCGCTCTGGAGAAGGCCAATCCCAAGGCGCCAGATGCCAGAACCACGGCGCTCATCGCACTGCTACAGGCGTCCGGGCTGCTCGGCAAGCTTTTCCCGGCAGCAGATAAAAGCTGGGCAGATGAGCTGGCGAAAGACTACTGGCCCGCCCGCGCAGTGGAAAACGAACTTCTTATGGGCAGGCTGGCGCAGGCAGAGGCACCTACCTTATGATCCGGCCCGGAATTCCCAGCACGATGAAGGAGTGTGGGTGCCATGCCCAAAACGGGTAAGAACGACCACGCGCGCAAGGACGAGCTTCCCTCGACCCTGCAGCGTTCTGAGCAGAAAGCCCAGGACACTTTCGCCAAGACCTATGACTCAGCCCTTGAGTCCTACGACAATGACGAGGGCCGTGCCGCTCGTGCCGCCTATGCATCTTTGAAGCACAGCTACGAAAAAGTGGGCGACCACTGGGAGCCCAAGGAGAAGCGTGGCCCCTCTGACGATCGCGCGGAGAAGGGGCTGGATTCGTCTGCACCCGCAGCCGGAGGCGTGGACGCGAACGCCTCGAAGGAGCACCTTTACAAGCGGGCCAAGGAACTCAACATCAACGGACGTTCAAAGATGGACAAGGACGAACTCGTCCAGGCGCTGCAGAAGGCCAACGACGCCGCAACCCGGAAGGCTCGCGGAGACTGAATCCTGTGGGACTAACCAGAAGCCCAGGCAACCCCTACTCCTTGATAGCCCGGCAGTACGAGGATCCGGACGGTGTCCGCTCCAACACGCCGAAATCGATCATGTAGCGGCGCAGCAACACCACATCATCGGTATAGCTGAGCAGCCGTTCGTTAACCTGGCGTTCGGTGAGGTCCTCGCCCGGCTTGATCGCTTCGCTGGCAATCCACACCAGGAGAGCCCGCCGCTCTTCCAGATTGGCCGGGTACCGCGCGATCCTGCCAAGCCGCATGAAGCGGGCCACTCCGGTCTGCGCCTGGCGTTTCGGCTGTTGGGTGAGGAGGTCGCGGAAGATCATCTCCGACGCTTCCAGTTCACCGTCGCCAATCTGTTCCACGAGGCCTGCGCCGAGGAGGACAGCGATGGCCCGTTCCCGGCGTCGGGCGCCCAGGTCAGCAACAACATTGGCGAGTTCGGTCCCGAGCACTATTTGTGCGTAGGCGGTCCGCGCGTCATGGTTGGCGAGGGCTGCCATCACCCGCCGCCAATGCGGCCCGCTCTGCCTGGTTCCTTGAGTCACAGCGCTTCCCCTTGCTTATGCATGGCTGGAAGGTTCCTGTCAGCCGGTGGCCTGCAGAAGTTTGCCGGTACAACAGGAAGAATCGTAGCCCCGGGCGGCGGAGGCTGGAAAGCGAAGGCCTGAAGCAGACCGTCTGGCGCTCGCTGACACGTTGATGTGAAATAGTTCCAAGGTGCACTGGCGGGCCTGAAACGGCAGAGAACAACCTGAACGATTGCGCTGGCCGTGTTGGGCGCATGGCTTCTTGAAAGTCATACCAATGGTTCAGGTGGCCCGCCTGTGACCCGCCTTGTCGGCATCCATGCAGCAAGGGCTCAGGGAAAACCACTTCGAGGGGACGGGATGAAATCCAACGAGCTGCTGCTGGACGCTTTCGCCCGCATCAATGAGGTGGTGGCAAGCACCCTGGAGGGGATTGACGGCGGCGATCTCGTCCGTAGGCCCGCCGGCACCGGAAATCCAATTGCATGGCTGGTCTGGCACCTCAGCCGCATCGAGGACGCGCAGGTCGCCGACGTTGCCGGCTTAGAGCAAGTCTGGACGGCGCAGGGGTTTCGCGGCCGTTTTCACTTGCCGCTGCCCGAACACGACACCGGCTACGGCCACTCGGCCAGTCAGGTCGATGCGGTCAAGGCTCCGCCGGAACTGCTGCTCGAGTATTACGACGCCGTTCACCGGCAGACCGTGGAGTTCCTCAAGACGGCGGTCGACGAGGACTTCGACCGAATCGTCGACATCCGCTGGGATCCGCCCGTCACGCTCGGGGTGCGGCTGGTGAGCACGATCGCCGACTGCCTCCAGCACGCCGGGCAGGCCGCATACGCGAAGGGCCTGAATTTCACGAGCAGGTAGCCGACAGCCTTTCCGGGCCGCTCAGATAAAAGCATAAACAGGAAAAACCCTGGGAATGAGCGGTTGCTTGAGTTCAGTAAAGGCGTCCTGCGCGCCTTTATCGTCGTTGGCGCGGTCTTTTTTCGATAATGGGGACCCCTCAAGCCAGTCGCTCGGGGAATTCCGGGCGGGCTCCGTGGTGAGGTTTGCGGCGGCTGTTGCTGTTGTCTCCGTAATAGTGGTGCTGTTCGGCATGCAGCAGGCCCCCTCGCCTTTCAGTCGCAAATTTCCCTCTATGTCACAGGGTAACTCCTACCTGAGGGTAAGTTGACGATTTCATAAATTCAACAAATTATGGAGTGGTTGAGGCCCTGCCGTCCCCGCCGTCGGGGGGAGAGTGGGGTCGGTTCCTAGAGGTCTCCGGGCGTCCGCGTCCGCATTGGGGGGAGGGGCCGTTTGCAAGCCTGGGGTTGTCTTCCCGGGCTCGCTGAACAGCCCCTTCGAGAAGCGCCCGGTGAATATCCGGGCAGAAAGGATGCAGCTCAAGCCGCCGGGCTGCCTCCTTTTCTCGTTCTGCTGCCCACCAATTCCCCTGCCCAGTGCTTCCGGTGCACGTTTCCTCCTACAAGCCCGTCCGGAAATCCCGCACGAGATCCAGATGCAGCATCACACATGTATCAGCTCAGGGATACTCCGCGCGTGGCTGCAGCCGTGCAACGAGTCCACCCCGGCTTCGCACGCCTGTCTTAGCGAACACGGATTTCAGATGGTCCTGCACGGTATTCGCGGTGACAAACAGGTGGCCGGCGATGTCCGCCGTCGCATAACCCGCAATGACCTCGCGGCAGACCTCCTGTTCACGGGGCGAGAGGCCGTACGCGGCGAAGAGCATGCCCAGGAGCTGCTCCCCGGCCACAGGCTCGACAGAGACCGCCACTTCGCCGTCGTCGTCCCCGCCCATCAGCGGACTGGCCTGCAGGAGGGCCCACTGCCCGCGTCCGTCACGTATCCTTGCGCGGAAACCGCCCGACGCCGCGCTCCGAACTCCTCCAGCCATGATCCGCATCACCATCGCGAATCTGTCCGGGGCGGTTTCATCGAGCCGGTCCCGCCACCGCTGGGCTTCCGGGGTGGCTGAACGCAGCTGGCCGGAAGAGTCCAAGACAACAATCGCAGGACGGATAGCCTGCGTGCAGGCGGAAACTTCCGAACGCACGGCCAACCTCGTGGCCGCCGCCAAGGTTGGGGCCACCGCAGTGAAATACTCCACTTCGCGCTCCGTGAAGTCCTTGCCGGCGCGGACCAGTCCCGCGGCACCCCAGCACAAGCCATCGGAAGCGAAGAGGACGCGCAGTTCCTGCTTGACGCCCAGCGGCCGCCACACGTTCCTGAATCTGGCGCTCCGGTCATGTTCTTGCAGCGGCAGATCCGACAGCCGACTGAACGCCTCCCTTCGCCTGGCCATCCCTGCGAAGGTGTGCGGTTCCTGCGGGGAGTACTCCGCCTCGGCCAGCAGCGGCTCGTACTGGTGCGGAATCCGGGGTTTACCGTTGGTCATGGCGCTGATCACCAATGTCTCCGGATCAATCGCGGCCCAACACGTCAGCTCGGCCTTGACGTCGTGGCCCATCAGCTCGATAGCCGCGGCGTGCAGGTCACTGACCCCCAGCCCCGATGCAGCCAAGGCTGTGATCTCCCGTCGGGCACGATAGGCGCGTTCCTCCCACACGACCACAGTATGGCACCGTTCAGGCCGCTTATCATTCCCTGAATTCTGGGATTTCCCGCGCCGGCAATGGATTCTAGCGTTGGTGCCATGAGCCACTCATTTCAGTACCTGCAATCCGGCGACGGCGTTGAACTGCGAGCTCCCGACGCCACCCTGACCGTCAAGGTGGACAGCGAGCATACAGACGGTTCCTACGAACTCTTTGAGGTCGATGCACCACGCGGGGACGCAACGCCTCTGCATCGCACCGGATGGGCGAAGACCTACTACATGTTGCAGGGCAGGATCATCGTCCAGATCGATGACGAGGGCTTTGACCTGGGCCCCGGCTCGGCCATCGCCATACCTCCCGGCGCCCTGCACACCTTCACAGTACTCACGCCCGCCGCGAAGTTCCTGGTGTTCAGTCTGACCGATGCCATGGGGCGCTTCCACGCTGACCTTGACGCCTCCGTTCTCCCCGGGAGGCCGTTCGAGGAAATGATGCAGGACATTCAGAAGGTCCTCACGCGTCATGATGTGTCCGTCGACGTGGGAAAGGAACCTCAACAATGACACCGTTGGTGTGGGCCTTCGCGCTGCTGGCGGCGGGCCTGCACGTCCTCGTTTTCGTCTGGGAAGCATTGGCATTCCAGCGCCCGGCTGTCCATCAGCGCATCTTCTTCACTCCGACGGCGGATGTCCCCGCCGTTCGGCTCTGGGCCTTTGGCGTTGGCTTCTATAACCTGTTCCTCGCCTGCGGCACCATTGCCGGGGTGGCCGCCTGGAGCGGAGGACATGAGACAGTCGGGCGCACCCTGGTGATCTATACCTGCCTTTTCATGGCCTTCTCGGGTCTCGTCCTCTTCATCGCGGACCGCATGGAACTGGGCAGGGCATGCGGCAAGGGCTTAGGCGGCGCACTCGCCCAAGGCGTTCCCCCACTCATGGCTCTCGTTGCGGCCGCGTTCTGATCAGCAATGCCCCCAACTGAGCACGGGGCACGGTACAGCCCGCGGCACCATTGGGCAGCATCTGAACCGCGCGGGTGAACTGTGCGTCTTAGCCCGTAAGCGCCGCGCCCACTGCCCGCACCAGGACTTCGGGAGAGGAAGCCGGCAAGAGTGAAGGAGGCCCTCATGACCCAGCTCGGCAAATTTGAGAAGTACCTGATCGAGGAATTTTTCGACGATTACAGGGCCGGGGCCATGAGCCGCCGCACCTTCACGCGGCGCGTCGCCTTCATCACCGGCAGCATGGGCGCGGCAGCTGCGGCGATGTTGCTTGTCGGCTGCTCCCCGAACGAGGTGCCGCGCAGCACCGACCCCATGCCCACGCCCAATCCAACGTCGGCCCCGGGCACAGGAACGGGCACCGCCCCTGCAGGCGCGGTTCCCGGCGCCAAGAGCCCCCTCTCCGTTCCCGAGGGAGCGGCAGGAATGACGACGGCGACAGTTCAGTTCCCCGCCGAAGGAACCGACATCAGTGCTTACCTCGCGCGCCCCGAGGGGGACAAGCCCGTACCTGCCGTCCTGGTGTGCCATGAAAACCGCGGGCTGACCCCGCACATCCAGGATGTGGCCCGCCGCTTCGCAAAGGAAGGATACGCCGCGCTGGCCCTGGACCTGCTCAGCAGGGAGGGCGGCACGGCAAACCTTGACCGGGATGCCATCCCGGGGGCATTGACCAAGGCCGGCGCCCAGCGCCATGTCACCGACTTCAAGGCCGCATTCGCGTACTTGAACTCCCAGGACTACGTCGATGCCGGACGGATCGCGATGACCGGCTACTGCTTCGGCGGCGGCATCACGTGGCAGACGGCGACGGAGCTGACCGGGTTGAAGGCGACCTCCGCCTTTTACGGACCCGCGCCTGACCTGGGAAAGGTGCCAAACATCAAGCCAGCGGTGTTCGGCGTCTACGCCGAACTCGACGACCGCATCACCGGTCCGCTGCCGGAGTTACGCGACGCCCTTGCCGGCACCGAGGTGCGCCACGAACTCAAGGTGTATCCCGGCGTCGACCATGCCTTCCACAACGACACCGGCGAGCGCTACAACGAAACGCAGGCGACCGCGGCGTGGAACGATACCCTGGCTTGGTTCAAGCAATACGTCTAAGGGGTCAACCTGCACGCCCGGCACCTGAAGGAGCTGCTGGCTAGGACCGCTGGAAGTCCACGCTCAGCAGTCCGGCGTCCCGGCTGCTCAGCTGCGCGCTCACGATGGCTTCGCTGCTGGTTTCGATGCCGGGCACCTTGCGCGAGGGGTCAGCGCAGTGCAAGGCAAAGCCGCCTACTTTTAGGGACGACGCCGGCAGCGACCTACGTGTCCGGCTTGCCCCGGGAGGGCGGCAGGCGGCGTTTGGGGACCCTGATCCTGTCGAAATCGTTGGCGGCAATGACCGTTGCGCCGGCGGCACGGGCAGCGGCCTGCTCAGCGAGGGGCCCCATGTCCCCGTAGCGTGAGGAGAAGTGGGTGAGCACCAGGGTGTCCGCCCGGCCGGCGGCAGCGATGTCGCCGGCCTGCCCGGCGGTGAGGTGCGCGTACTGCCGCGCCAGCCCGCCGTCGTCGTCGCTGAAAGTGGACTCGGTCACCAGCAGATCCGTGCCCTCGGCGAGGGCGTCGGCGCCTTCGCAGGGCGCGGTGTCCATGATGAAGGCGAAGCTTTGCCCAGGCCGCTCTATGCTGACGTCCTGCAGGCGCACCCCGTGCAGGCTGCCCTCGCGCTGCAGCCGCCCTATGTCGGGGCCGGTGATCCCTGCAGCGGCGAGCTCCTGGGGCAGCATGCTGCGGCCGTCCGGTTCGGTGAGCCGGTATCCGTACGTCTCGATGCGGTGGCGAAGGGGCCTGACTTCGAGCCCCGGTGCAACCTGTCCGGCTCCACCATGTGGCTGCAGACGCAGGTCAAGGCCGGGGGAGGCGAGCGAAACCAATGCACGGACAACGTCCTCACCTGAGGCGGGATAGTGGAGATAAACCGGGTGTCCCGCCCCGTCCAGCACCATGCGGGACAACACTCCGGGCAGGCCGAAGCAGTGGTCGCCATGGACGTGCGTGAGGCAGATCCTGGTGATCTGGGAGGCAGAGACCCCGGCATGGATCATCTGGCGCTGGGTCCCCTCGCCGGGGTCGAAGAGCAGTCCCTCGCCGTCCCAGCGCAGCAGGTACCCGTTGTGGTTCCGGTTCCGGGTTGGAACCTGGGAGGCAGTTCCGAGCACGACCAGTTCACGCATGGGGCGAGTCTCTCACTTCCGGCAGGGCACGGCCATGCCGGGCGAACTTCCGGTGGTGTGTGTAAAGATCGACCATGCGTCCGATGCAGCTCTCCAGCAAACTAAACAACGTCCGCTACGAACTGCGGGGCCCCCTGCTTCAAACGGCAAAGCGGATGGAGGCCGAGGGACACCGAATCCTCAAGATGAATCTGGGCGACACCGCACTGTTCGGACTGGAAGCGCCCGAATCTGTAGTGGTTGACATGATCCATCACCTGCGGGGCGCTCAGGGCTATAGCGATTCCAAGGGGATTTTTTCGGCGCGCACAGCCATTTCCCAGTACTACCAGACCAAGGGCCTGATGCAGATCGGCGTCGAGGATATTTTTATCGGCAACGGCGTCAGCGAGCTTATCTCCATGACCCTGCAGGCCTTCATGGAGAACGGAGATGAGATCCTCATCCCCGCTCCCGACTATCCGCTGTGGACGGCTGCGGTCTCACTGACCGGCGGCGTACCGGTGCACTACCTGTGCGATGAGAGCGAGAACTGGTGGCCGGACTTGGCCGACGTCGAGGCCAGGATCACTGCCCGCACCAAAGGGATTGTGATCATCAACCCCAACAACCCCACCGGCGCAGTCTATCCCCGGCAGATTCTCGAGCAGTTCGCCGCGCTTGCCCGCAAACACAACCTCGTCCTCTTCTCCGACGAGATCTACGAGAAGATCACCTATGAGGACGCCCAACACATCCATACCGCCTCGGTGGCGGAGGATGTCTGCTGCCTCACATTCAGCGGGCTCTCCAAGGCCTACCGCATGCCGGGCTACCGTGCAGGCTGGGTAGCCATTACCGGCCCGCATATGGCGACCCTGGCGTACCGCGAGGGGCTGGAACTGCTGGCTTCGCTGCGACTGTGCCCGAATGTTCCCGCCCAGCATGCAATCCAGACCTGCCTCGGCGGCTACCAGAGTATCGAGGCACTGATCCGGCCAGGGGGAAGGCTGCGTGAACAGCGGGACCGGGCGCTCAAGCTCCTGACAGCGATTCCCGGGGTGACGTGCGTTCCGGCCGCCGGGGCCATGTATCTCTTTCCCCGTCTCGATCCCGACCTGTATCCGGTCAAAAACGATGAGCAGTTGGTGCTGGAGCTCCTGAAGGACCAAAAGATCCTGGTTTCGCACGGGACGGCCTTCAATTGGCCCGAGACGGATCACTTCCGCTTTGTCATCCTGCCCTCCGTCGAGGACATTGAGGAAGCCGTGCGGCGGATCGGGACATTTCTGTCCACTTACCGGAACGGTTAGCGCTTCAGGCGTCAGCCGACGGGATGCCCGTGGATGCAGGTGGTCTCACCAGGCAGGATCTCGTGCCCCTGAATGCACGTTACCGTAGGCGCCTGCGGCGTATCGTGCCCCAGGTAGAACAGACTGCTCCTGCCCCGGCTGAACTGGCTGTCCTCCCTCTGCAGCCAAGTAAACGGTTTCCGCGGCTGCCTGGGCGAATCCGGGCGCTCATGGTGGAAGTGGAGGAAGGGAATCTTGACCATGGCGACCTGGGCCTTTCATTATCGGTCGCTGCTGATGCGCAGTGGAAGGGCCCGGAGAACGGGCCGGTGCAAAGAGTATAGGCCCTGCAGACAGCACTGTGGACTGCCCATTACAGCCCTGCTTCAGGCAGCGGCGGAATTAGGCGGGCCGGATGTTCGGCGTGAAGAATAAGAGGGTGAGTGAGGCCGGTGAGTTCATCGACGTTGCGCTGCAGCGGGAAGGGGCCTGGTACCGGGCTGACGAGCTGCGCCTGCGGCATGCAGGCGGCCAAGGGACGGGCGACGCCGCAGTTGCCCACTCACCGAACCGCCATCTTCAGTACTATGGCTCGTCGGTCGGCGCGGTACGGGGAACAGTAAGGGACGCCCTGCGCCGGCACCCGGGACTGACGCACGATGAGGTCACAGCACTCAGCTCCGAGCTGTGGGACGTTCCGGTGTTCGAACGCCGGCTCGCTGCCGTGGTCCTGCTGCAGTCCAAGGCTGGAGTCCTGCTGAACTCGGACCTGACCCGCATTGAGGGGTTTGTCAGGACGGCCCAGTTACGCGATCTGGTGGATCCGCTCGCCGTCGACGTCGTCGGTCCCCTGATGGAGGCGCTCGACCAGCAAAGCCGGGCACGCGCGGACGCGGTGCTGGACCGCTGGGTGCGGGAACCGGACGTGTGGCTGCGCCGTGCCGCCCTCCTGGCACCGCTGCAGGCCCTCCGCCGCGGCGGCGGTGACAGGGACAGGTTCTCGGCCCGTGCGAGGATTGCTCTTGCCGAGCCTGCCAGTCCGGAACCCGAGGGATCCGACGGCGGAGCAGTCCGGGAGGCTGTCGCGCTCGTCCTGGACGCCATGGCCAAGGGACGCCATGGCTAAGAACCGGCCCGAGCTGCAGGTCCCGCCAGGCGTTTCAGGCGTGGAAAGCTCCGCCGGGGATTAGGCGCTTAGGCGCCGACCTTTTCGAGTTCGTCCTCGGCGGCGAGAGTTCCGACCGGCGTGGGGGCTGTTTCCTCAATGCCAGCTGCGGGGGCGGCAGTGGACGGGACGGGTGCTGACGGGACAGGCTCTGCCGCATAAAGGTGCTGCCGAAGCGGGTTGAACTGGCTGTGGCCGAGGGCGCCGAACTCGTAGGCGGTTTCGGCGTGCTCAGAGAGGTCGACACCCCTCACCTCGTCCTCGTGGCTGACGCGGAAGCCGATGGTCCTGTTGATTGCGATGCCGATGACGGCAGTCATGACGACGGAGAGCGCCAGGGTGATGAGGACACCAACCGTCTGGGCGATGAGCTGCTGGAAGCCGCCGCCATAGAGCAATCCTCCGCCCACGCCGTCGGCCGGCAGGGCAATGAAACCGAGGGCAAGCGTTCCAACGAGCCCGGCACCAAGGTGCACGCCGACGACGTCCAGCGAGTCGTCGAAACCGAACATGAACTTCAGTTCCACGAACAGGGCGCAGGCGAATCCGGTGACCAGGCCCAGTCCGACTGCGGCGAGCGGGCTGATGTTCGCGCAGGAGGGGGTGATGGCGACCAGGCCGGCAACGGCGCCGGACGCTGCGCCCAGGGATGTCGGGTGGCCGTGGCGGACCTTTTCGGTGAGGAGCCAGCTGAGCACGGCAGCGGCAGGGGCAACGAGAGTGTTAACCCAGATCAGCCCTGCCTGCTCGGCTGTGGTGGCCGCGCCGGCGTTGAACCCGAACCAGCCGAACCAGAGGAGGCCGGCGCCCAGCATGATGAACGGCACGTTGTGCGGGCGATGGCCCGGATCCTTGGCGAACCCGTGGCGCTTGCCGACGATGAGCGCCAGGACCAGGGCCGCACTGCCGGAGCTGATTTCGACGACCATGCCGCCGGCGAAGTCGATGACCTGCCCGAACGCTGCGGTGACTGCTCCGTCCTGGCTCATGATGCCTCCGCCCCACACCATGAAGGCGAGAGGGCAGTACACGGCCGTGATCCACAACGGGACGAAAGCAACCCAGGCGGTGAACTTCGCTCTGTCGGCGATGGCCCCGCTGATCAGGGCAACAGTCAGCATGGCGAAGGTGCCGCTGAAACCGGCCTTGATGAGTTCGGTTCCTCCCAGGTTGGACAGACCGAAGCTGGCGAAGGGATTTCCAAAGACACCCATGATGCCGTCGCCGCCGCTCATCGAGTACCCCCACAGCACCCAGACAACGGCGACGATGCCCGCCGAGACGAAACTCATCATGATCATGTTCAGCGCTGCCTTGGCGCGTGTCATGCCGCCGTAAAAAAGGCCCAAGGCCGGGGTCATGAGCAGAACGAGTGCCCCCGACACCATTACCCAGACGTCTCCCGCAGTGAGTTCCACCAGCGTTTCCCTTCGCATCAAGTTTGCCTGCGGGCTCGTTTGATGCCCGGCGCTTCCCCTCATCGATGGTGGCGGAGGTTTGTTTCGGGCCATGGCTGGCAAAGTTACGTCAAAGTTTCAGAATCGGGCCCTGCGTAAAGCCGGCATGACCGGTATGTTTCCGCCAGGTTAACGCCCGCGCTCGCCGTTCCTCCTGCGGCGGAAGCTTTTCCTGTCGCGTTACGGAAAAACTGCGTCCTGAGCTGTCAGGACGGTGAGAACGGCTCTAAAGAAGCTCGTTTCCGTGTCATGAACGGATCCTCACGGCGGGAAAGGTGCCTGATCGTGCAGCCCGGGGGATTGACCACCGCTATGCGGCGCGGCCACGATGAGTTATGACAGATTCTGCAGTTACCGGCGAAGAGTATTTTGACGACGAGCACCAGGCAGGCACCGGTGGTGATCCGGGAGCGGCGCCCGACGGCGGCACTGGCCAGGGCGCGCAGGCGGATTCCGGGGCGGAGAGCGTGGAGGAGATTGCGGAGGAGGTCCGCGATGACATCCGGCTCGGGCATGTTATCGACGACGACGTCAGCCACATCCTTGAAGAACGCCTGGAAGGAGCCGGCATCGACATGCGCCCCGAGGACGTGGACGAGCTGGCTGAAGAGATCGAGCGCGACGCGTCAACGTAGGAGCTGCTGTGGACGATCCTTTCCACCTGGAGCGCTTCGTCGCTGCCCAGGACAACGGCGGCATTTATGACCAGGCGCTCGCCGAGCTGCAGAACGGGCGCAAGCAAAGCCATTGGATGTGGTTCATCTTTCCCCAGCTCTCAGGACTGGGGCAGAGTGCCACCTCCAAGAAATACGCAATCCGGTCCCTGGATGAGGCAACGGCATACCTGCAGCATCCTGTGCTCGGTCCGCGGCTGCTCGAATGCGCGGACGCCATTGGCACGCTCAAGGACTCGACAGCGGAGGAGATATTCGGCAGCGTCGATGCACGGAAGCTGCATTCCTCCATGACACTGTTCCTGCGCGCAGCCCCAGGGGAGACCGCCTTCAAGCAGGTGCTCAGCCGGTTCTTCGACGGAGAACCGGACCCGGCAACGGACGAACTGCTCAGGGCCCAACGGCTTCACAGCTAACAGGCGCCGCCCGCGGAACAAGTGGCTTCCCAACTCGCTGCCGCAGACCAGGGGCATTCCGGATGACGTATTGCCGGGTCCGGTGCTCCGCTGGGGAAAGCACCGGACCCGGCAGTCCTTTATCAACGGGTCGCGGCTCCCTTGTTCTGAAGGACATGCCCACTCTCCCGGCTGGGTCTTGGGAAAAGCCCGGGCCACAGGCCCGAACTGGTGGTTTCGCGGCACCCCCCTGGCTGGGGGTCGTCCCAAGGTTTTCCGGGTCGTCGCGTGGTTCTGCACGGAAAGGCCGTGTCCTTCATTCCCATGACCGGCGGTCCTACACTGAAAGCACGAGCCAGACCGCAGCCAGCGGCTGCGCGGACGGAAGGACAGGGTCATGGGTCTGGACGACAAGATCGATAACGCAGCTGAAAAACTTGGCGGCAAGGCCAAGGAAGGCGTTGGCAGGGCGAGGGACGACGACGCCCTGGAAAGCGAAGGCAAGACGGACCAGGCCAAGGCTGATCTCAAGCAGGCCGGCGAAAAAGTCAAGGATGCATTCAAGCGCGACTGACCCCTCGCGGCTGCACTTAATACGCGACTGCCCTTAGCGGGAAGCCCTGCCAACCTCCACGAGCTTCACGTCAAGCAGGTGCCCGTTTCCGACGGTCGCGGTCATGTAGGTGCAGGCAGGCTGCCGGCGGCGGTCCGTCGGGGAGCCGGGGTTCAGCAACCGCAACCCGCCTGCCGACGTCGTATCCCAGGGAATGTGGGAGTGGCCGAAGACGACCACATCTGATTCCGGGAAGAGCGACTCGCAGCGCTCTTCCCGTCCTTTGGCGGCGCCTGTTTCATGGATCATGCTGAAGCGCA
This sequence comes from Arthrobacter sp. D1-17, assembly GCF_054130535.1. Classification (NCBI taxonomy): domain Bacteria; kingdom Bacillati; phylum Actinomycetota; class Actinomycetes; order Micrococcales; family Micrococcaceae; genus Arthrobacter; species Arthrobacter sp. D1-17. The sequence goes on from NZ_CP096382.1 coordinate 1,847,409, forward strand.
CCCCTTCGAGCAAAACGGTGGCGGTTTCCGGCAACCGCTGGCGCAGGTCGTCGCCGTCGTTGTTCCCGTAGACCCCGATCAGGCATCGGCTCCGCCGCTCGAACTCATCCAACAGTTCGGCAGTGACCCAGTCACCTGCATGGAACACCACATCTGCTTCGTCGACGGCGGCCCACACCTCGTCAGGCAGCGCGCGTGCGCGCTTGGGAACATGGGTGTCGGAAACAAGAAGCAACCGCAGGCTCATCAAAGCATCTTCGCATGGGGCAGACTGGGACGATGGAAAACATCGTGCCTGCCCAGCCGGGAGATCCCCGTCGTCCACTCGGCCCGCGTGACCCGGGCGACGCCTGGGTGGAGGGGGAGCGTGGCCGGTTTTGGGGCCGCTTCGGCTCCGCTGGCCTCCTTGCCCATGACTGGGAGAAGGGCATCCTGCTGCAGCACCGCGCCGTTTGGAGCGACCATGGCGGGACATGGGGGCTGCCGGGCGGAGCACTGCACCAAGGCGAGGACGCAGTTACCGGAGCACTCCGCGAAGCCTTTGAGGAAGCTGCCGTTCCGGAACAGAACATCCGGGTTTTATTCACCTCGGTATTCGACGTCGGCTACTGGTCCTATACAACGGTGGCAGCCCGCGTGATCGAACCCTTCGAACCGGAAATAGCCGATCCCGAAAGTATTGAACTGAAGTGGATTCCGTTTGAAGACGTTCCGGGCCTCAACCTCCATCCTGCCTTCGCCGCATCCTTGCCGGCGCTCAGCGCCAAGCTGCTCGACCACGAACGGGTGGGCCCTGCATGATGGATTGTGAGCGGTTCCGGCTCCTCTTGGAGGAGGAACGCGAACGGAAAATCGCGCTCCTGCCCGCGCTCCGGGCAGACATCGTCTCGGCCAACGCTGCCCGGCAAAACTCCAACGTGGACGATGAACACGACCCGGAGGGAGCCACCATCGCTTTCGAACTTTCGCAGGCTTCGGCCCTGCTAGACCAGAGCAGCTCTGGCCTGGCCCACATCGAAGCAGCGCTGGAGCGGATCGCAGCAGGCACCTACGGCTCGTGTGCCGTATGCGGGCAGCAGATTGCGGAGGGTCGGCTTGAAGCACGGCCGTGGACACCGTTCTGCATCCTGCACGCCAGAGGTCAGGCCTGACCGGGCCGAGGGAATTCTCCGGCCCGCAGCCTGTTCCGCAGAGGGGTCGAAAATCGTACCCTAGGGCTGGGAGGTGATTGCCATGGAGGCAGCCCAGGGAGACCGCATCATCATTCGGGGCCGGACCGTAGAATCCTCGGACCGGCACGGCGAAATCCTGGAAGTCCGCGGCCCGAACGGAACCCCGCCGTACCACGTCCGCTTCGACGACGGCCACGAGACCATCCTGTATCCCGGCGGCGATTTCACCGTCGAGCGCCATACCACGTAGCTGGTTTAGGAAACGGGCTGGCCCTTGATCGGTGAGCGGTCCTGACCGTACTCGGCAGTGACCAGGATCGGCAGGTGATCCGACTTGCCGCGGGGCAGCGTCTCAACGCTTTCGATGTCGAGTCCCAGGGACGTGGCGAAGTCGAAGTGCCCTTTGAATACCTTGTACCGCGTGTATGTTCTGCGGTCGCTGAGCGAGAGGGCATAGCCGGAATCCCGCATGTGGGCGTGCAAGCTCTTGGTGAAGAACGGGTAATTGAAGTCTCCGACCATCAGCGTCATGAGCCCGCTGCCCATGCTCAGCAGCTCCGCGTGCGCGGCATGGATCTGTTTGCGCCGCAGGGCATTCGAGGCGGTCAGTGGCGCGGCATGAAAGGAGCCGATAACCAGCTCGTGGTCGGTTTCGTTATCCACCACGCGCGTGCCGATCAGGCGTTCGTGGGCCGGGGCCATGACGCGGTCGTGCATGGACTTCTTCAGCGCGAAGGCCTTGGTTTCCAGCGCGGTGAACCGCTCGGTGCGGTAATAGATTGCCAGGCCGAGCCGATTGCCCTTGGTGAAGTCGGCCAGGTGCAGGGGCCCGAGGGTGTCCGGCAGGTCCGTGGAATCACATTCCTGCAGGCATAGTGCATCAATGCCGAAATTGCGGGCCAGGTTGACCAGTTCTCCGCTCGCCTTGTGCTTGCGGAGGTTGTAGCTAATTACTCGCATCAGTGGAACACCTCTTCCGAGGGCTGTTAGAAGGACCTGTCTCCGAGTCTATCGGCAACATCATATGGAGATCGGCACATTAAGCCCGACTCCGGCGCGGCACACGAAGGTGCGCCGGACCTGCACGCCGAGTCGGAATCATCGGGCTGTCTCCGGCGTTTGAGTCATAGTGATCCGGCACGGCTGGAGCCGCCGGGAGGAGCCTCGAGGAGCAATGTGATGGTCAAGGCAGTCTGGAACGGTGCCGTTATTGCGGAAAGCGATACAACGGTGAAGGTGGAGGGGAACCACTACTTTCCCAAGTCCTCCGTCAATCCGGATTACCTGGAGGACAGCGCCCACCACACGACCTGCGGCTGGAAAGGGGAAGCGAGCTATTACACCCTCGTGGTCAATGGCCAGCGGAACCAGGATGCGGCCTGGTACTACGCCGAGCCCAAACCCCGCGCGGAGCAAATTCGGAAACATGTTGCCTTCTGGCACGGGGTGGCCATCGAGGAATGAGGCGCGGCGGAATGAGGCGCGGCGGAATGAGGCGCGGCGGAATGAAGCCGTATGAGTGCGGCCGCCGTTCAGGACCCCGGAGCAGGACCCGGTTCAGGTGGCGATAGGGTGATTGCACTCAGTTACTGCGTCGAAGGGGTCAACGTTGACTGCTGCTCTGCCCGAACTCGCCGAAGGCGATTTCTATTACCAGGACCTGGGCCGGGGCCGCTTCCGCTCCACCATCCATGCCCAGGGTGCGTGGAACGAGCACGAACAGCACATGGCGCCCGCGTCAGGGCTGCTCGCAGACCGGTTGGAACGGCATGAGCCCCGCCCCGACATGCGCATGGCGCGCCTCAGCTACGAAATCCTGGGCCTGATTCCCGGCGGCGAATTCAACATCACGACCACCACGCTCCGGCCGGGCCGGACCATTGAACTCCTGCAGGCGGAGCTGGTGTCCGCAGGGCGGGCCATCATCCGCGCGACGGCCTGGCGGATGATCACGAGTGACACCTCCGCCGTTGCCGCCGTCGAGGACGTCCCCATTCCGTCGCCGCAAGACTGCAAGCCCTACGACGCTGCAAGCGTGTGGCCCGGCGGGTACATCGGCTCCTTGGAGATGCGGGTGGCGGAAGGGCACCGGCCGGGGGCCGGGAAGGTCTGGATGCGCACCGACCACCCGCTCACGGACGCGGCGGACAGCACGGACATGGCCCGTCTGATTGGATTGGTGGACACGGCGAACGGCATCGCCGCGCGGGTTCCGCCGGGCAAGGGCAGCTACGCCTTCCCCAATCTGGACCTGCAGATCCACATGTACCGGCGGCCGGTGGGCGAATGGCTGGGGCTGGACAACGCCGTGTCGTTCGGCGCGGACGGGATCGGACTCACTTCGACTGTGCTCCACGACCTTGACGGGCCGTTTGGCCGCGCGGAACAGATCCTGACTCTGCGGAGGAGCTGATCCCGCCCGCAGGAGCGCCGCCACCGGACCGGTATCGTCGGCCTGGCCAAAGCGCAGGATGCAAGGGGAAAGGACAGCGACGGCGTACCCTAGATTGGGCGCCGGAGATGAGCGCGGCAGATTCGGCTGTTGGCCTGCCGCGGCCGGAAACGCACCATGACCTTGAGGGAGCTTAGCGAGATGCAGCAGGCCGCGACCGGAGCCCGGACCCTGACGGTTGTCCGCCAGCACACTTCATTGGGCGCGGCACCGGACCTGGACTTCGGGATTGAGCTGCTGGGATTGGCCAAGACCGGGCAGATCGGACCGACCCTGCGGCTGTACCGCCCGGCAGCCACCGTTGCCTTCGGCCAGCGCGACGCACACTTGCCCGGGTTCGAAAGCGCTGCCCAGGCATGCAGGGAACTTGGCTTCGAGCCGCTCGTGCGCAAGGCCGGGGGGCGGGCCGCCGCCTATCACGAGGGAACGCTGATTGTGGACCACGTGGAGCCCCAAGCTGACGCCATCGCGGGCGCCAAGGGCAGGTTTGCGTTCTTCGGGGACATGCTGGCAGAAGCGCTGCGCAGCATCGGCGTTCCGGCCGCCGTCGGCGAGATCCCGGGGGAGTACTGCCCGGGCGAGTTCAGCGTCCACGGTATGGACCCGCAGGACCCCGCTCACCGCATCAAACTGGTAGGGACAGCCCAACGCGTCGTATCCGGGGGCTGGCTGTTCAGCTCGGTCATCGTCGTGGAAAATTCGGCACCCATCCGCAACGTCCTCACGGCCAGTTATGCTGCGCTCGGGCTTGACTGGGATCCGGCCACCGCCGGCGCGGGGAACGATCTCGTGCCGCAGGTGGACGTGCAGGCCGTTGAGGACGCGGTCATCAGCACGTACGGGAAATATGCGTCGCTTTCGGACGCGGACTTCAGCAGCCTGCGCCGGTAACGTCCGGGGGTCAGTGCTGACCGGAAGAAACAGCGACTGCAACGACAAGGTGGGGATCCATTGGACGCATTGGCCGGCATCAGCAGCGATGGGCTTCGCATCCTTCCGTGGGTTGCAGCCATTGCCTTCGCGCTGGTGGCGGCCGTTTGGCGTCCGCGCAGGTTTCACTTGACTGCCCTGGGTGCCGTTCTGCTCTTTGCCGCCCTCAATGCAGGCGCCGGCGTCTACGTCCTGAATCACGTTGGTGATGCCCGCTGGTCCCCAAGTGGAGAGTCACGGCTGAGCGCGCCGTCGTTCTCCGGGGCACCGGTGGTGGGCCAGTTTTTGGGCCCCCTCGACGCTGCCATGAACGGAGTGGTCGGCGGAGTGAATGACTTCCTGGCGTTCAAGCAGGCCCTTCCAGTGGCGCTGGACTTTTTTGCCGCTGCCGGCTGGTCCCTGCTGGTGTCGTTCCCGCTGGCCATTATCGCCCTCGCCGTCAGTTATGCCGCGGCCAGGCGCCGGCGGGCAGAATTCGAAGACTATCGGGCCGCCGTCGACCTGCTGAGAGGCGAGGTAGAGCTGCTCAAGCGGCAGATCCCCTCGGGGAATTCGGTCGATACAGCACACCGCGCGGAGGACGATTAGCAGGAGGAGAATTATAGGACGGCAGCAGTAAGGGGGCCGGATTCCGCTCAGCTTTTCCGCTCAGGGAACCAGAAGGAAAGCGGCCAACACTGTCATCAGGACGGCGATGGCGCCGTCGAGAATCCGCCAGGCTCCGGGCCGCGCAAAGACCGGGGCGAGGAACCTGGCGCCGAATCCGAGCAGGCTGAACCAGACCGTACTGCCGGCTATCGCTCCCCAGGCAAACGGCCATCGGCCATCATCGCCGTGGTCGGCCGCGAGCGAACCCAGCAGTACCACGGTGTCCAGATAGACGTGCGGGTTCAGCCAGGTCAGTGCGACGGCGGTTCCCACTGCAGCGGCCAGGGTGCCGGATGCGGAAGCGGCCGCCGCCGTCAGGGAACCGGGCTTCAGCGCCCGGCGGGCCGCAAAAAGCGCGTACGCGAGCAGGAAAGCGGCGCCGGCCCAGCGCACAGCAGTCAGCGCCAGCGGCGCTGACTCGATGAGCGCGCCCACCCCCGCCACGCCTGCTGCGATCAGGAGCGCATCACTGGCGATGCACACTGCCACGATGGGCAGCATGTGCTCACGCCGCAGCCCCTGGCGCAGGACGAAGGCGTTTTGTGCGCCGATGGCGATGATAAGAGAAAGGCCTGCGCCAAAGCCGGTGACCAGGGCGCCAAGGGTTCCAGTAGTTTCCACCCGACTGACTTTAGGCGGCGGAAAATCAGCAGTACAGCTAAACTTCCTTATCTACATTAAGGAAACTTCAGGATGGACGCGACCACCGAGCAGCTTAGGACATTGGTGGCAGTGCTGGACCACGGGACCTTCGACCGTGCAGCCGCAGCACTGCACATCACGTCCTCCGCCGTCAGCCAGAGGATTAAGGCGCTGGAGCAGCAGACCGGGCGCGTCCTGCTGCTGCGGACGAAGCCAGTCCGCCCTACGACGTCGGGAAGCGTGGTGGTCCGTCTGGCCCGCCAGGTGGCACTGCTGGAGAGCGAGGCGATGAATGAGCTGGGGCTGGAAGGGGCAGGCGCCCGTCCGCGCATACCGCTCGTCATCAACGCGGACTCCCTCGCCACCTGGGTGCTGCCGGCTTTGGCGGGAGTGGAACGCGCGAGCTTTGAGATCACCATCGATGACCAGGACCACTCCATCGACCGGCTCAGGGACGGCACGGCGATGGCGGCGATCACCTCGGACTCTGTGCCTGTCCAGGGCTGCACGGTCCGGCCGCTGGGCGTCATGCGCTACCGCGCCGTGGCCAGCCGCACCTTCGTGGAGCAGTGGATGCCGTCAGGGTTTGGCGATGAAGCATTGTCCCAGGTGCCGGTGGTGGTTTTTGACCGCAAGGATGCGCTCCAGGACCGCTACCTCGAGGGCCGGCTGGAGCCAGCAGCGAAGTATCCGCCACGGCACTACGTTCCGGCATCCTCGGATTTCATGCGGGCGATCGAACTCGGGCTGGGCTGGGGCATGCTGCCCGACCTTCAGTCCCGGCCGCTTCTCGACGCGGGCACCCTCGCCGTCCTCGACAACAAACTGCATGTGGACGTTCCGCTGTACTGGCAGCAGTGGTCGATCGAATCAGCGACGCTTAAACATGTAGCCACCGCCTTGGAGAAGGCGGCGGCTACATGTCTGCGCTAAGCGGTTGGTGCGCGCCTACGCGGCAAGGCGGCTCTTGACCTCGGCTGCCGAAGGGTTCGTTGCTGCCGTCCCGTCCGGGAAGAGGACGGTGGGAACCGTGCGGTTGCCGCCGTTGATCTGCTCGACGAGGTCGGCGGTGCCCTCTACTTCTTCGATGTTGATTTCGGTATAGCCGATTCCCTGGGCATCCAGCTGCTTCTTGAGTCGGTTGCAGTAGCCGCACCAGGTGGTGGAAAACATGGTGATGGTGCCGTCTTCGGGGGTGAAGTCCACGTGAGCTCCTCAGGAGTAGGTTCGTACAAGTCGGTTCCGTTCCAGTCAACCGTAACGCGTGTGCCGGTATTCCCCCGCCTGTGTTGCGATGGCATGCTGGAGCCATGTGTGGACGCTACGTGATGGCCAGGGCTGTCGGGGACCTGCTGGCGGAATTTGACGCTGAACTCGAGAACGACGTCCAAATACCGCCTTCGTGGAACATCGCTCCGACTGACGATGCCCCGATCGTCCTCGAAAGGCTGACCGACGCGGCCCCGGTCCGCCAGCTGCACGTCGCCCGCTGGGGTCTTGTCCCTTCGTGGGCAAAAGACCTCCGGGGCGGGGCGAAGATGATCAACGCCCGGAGTGAGACCGTGCTGGAGAAACCCGCGTTCCGGAAGGCGGTGCAGTCGCGCCGCTGCGCTGTGCCGGCCGACGGCTATTACGAATGGAAGCAGGGTGACGGTCGTAACAAGCAGCCCTACTACGTCCACCCGCGGGACGGGTCCGTCATGGCGTTTGCCGGACTCTACGAGTGGTGGAAGGACCCGTCCGTACCGCCGGGGGAACCCGGCCAGTGGATGCTTTCGATGTCCATCATGACGGCGGACTCCCCGCCGGCAGGTGCTGAGGGCACGATCTTCGCAGAGCTTACCGCGCTGCATGACCGGGTGCCGCTGCCGATGGGCCGGGACACGATGTCCGCCTGGCTGGACCCGCAGGTGGATGATGCTGCGGGCCTCGTGGATCTCGTGCGCTCGGGCGTGAAGGAGGTCGCGGCCGGCTGGCGGGTGGATTCCGTGGGCCAGGCTGTGGGGAACGTACGCAACAATTCGCCCGAACTCATCGAGCCGGTTGCGGCTCTCTTCTAGTGGGGTGCCTCCGCATCAGACGGTGACCCGGCCGCCGTCGTCCACCGACCATGTGGGGTTGAACGCAATCTCCCACCGGAAGCCGTCCGGATCGGCGAAATAGCCCGTGTAGCCGCCCCAGGGCTGCGTTTTCGGAGGGGATACGATGGCGGCACCTGCGGCCTCCGCTTCTGCCATCACCTCATCGACGCCGGCAGCACTTCCGACGTTATGGCTGAGCGTGATGCAGGGAACAGGGCCGGGAGCATCGACGCCGGCTTCGGACTGCATCTGGCCGACCTCCCAGAGCGAGAGCATGAGTCCGTGATTGGCCTGAATGAACACCACCTCCGGGAATTCCCGGTGGACCGGCCACCCGAGACCCTCAACATAGAAGCGGCGGGAGGCGGCCACGCTGCGCACTCCCAACGAAATAAAATCGACTCGGGGCTGCATGGTTCGATACTGTCATGGACATGCCCACAAATCACGGAGACGATAAAAGCGCCCAGGCTGACAGGGAACAGCTCGCCGCTGTCCGGATCGCCGTGGATGAGGTGGATGACCAGATCGTCACCCTGATTGCACGGCGCGAGCGCCTGATCAGGATCGCGGGAACGCTGAAGGGCGATGACGCTGAAGTGCGGGCTCCGGGGCGGGTGGAACGCGTGATTGAACATGTCCGTTCCGCCGCGGAGAAAAAGGAAATTGACCCGGACATCGTCGAAAGCACCTACCGGGCGATGATTTCGAAGTTCATCGAACTCGAGATGAAGATCCACAACGAAAACAACTGAGTGGGTACGTGCCCGTCCCGCGCTTGTGCTGCGCTGGCCGGCGGCAAGAGGCTAAAGCGATTCCTCTACCGGCACGCCTGACTGGAATTCACGGCCGTCGGCCTCGCTGAAGGCTGACATCAGGTGGCCCTTCTCAAGGCCGAGCACGGTGCTCATGGGGAACTTGCCCGTGATGGTGCTGCCCGAGTGCTCGACGCTCTTGAGGTCGAAGTTTTCCTCGGTGCCGTCATGGCTGAAGGCGTACATGGACACGGCTTCGCCATTCATGAACTCTATTCCGAGCCTCCGTTGATGCGAGTAGTCCGGAGTTGCAGCGACGAGCCCCACGACGAAGGCGCCCGATCCTGGAATATTGCCGTCAATATCGAAGGTGGCCACCAAATCGCTGTCTTCGGCGGCGATGCTTACGTGCTTCAGGAGTGCGTCATTGGAACTCATGGCTCCATCCTGCCCTCTGAGCCGCCGTCCGTCCACACTTCACCTAGGTTTTGTCAGCGGCCCGGCGTAGACTGTTCTTATTCGAATACATATTCGAATGCTCCCATATTTACAGCAGGTTGATTTCGTATCCGGAGGCACGAGTGGGCATGTTCAGTGAGTCCGTGGACGTTGTCTGCGGACCCGATGGCCGGCCTGCCGAGCTGCGATGGGGAGGCCGGAACTATGCAGTCTGTGCTGAACCAGTGCATTGGTTTGAGCGCCGCCAGTGGTGGGCCGAGGAACAACGCGCTCCTTTGGGCAGCGGCCAGGGACTCGTAGACCACGAGATCTGGCGCGTCCAGGTGGTGCCTTCTGAGGCCGCCCCCGGCCCGACAGCTTCTGCCGTTGGCGCTCCTGAATCGAAAACCCCTGCTGCTCCTGAGCATCTGACCCTTGACCTGGTCCGGCATACCGGCAGCGGACGCTGGCGGCTCCTCCGGATCCACGACGCCCTTCGGCATAAAACAGCATGAGTTTCACGCATCTCCACGTTTCCACCGCCTTCAGCGCCCATTACGGGGTCTCCTGGCCTGATGAGCTGGCCCAGTCAGCGGCCGCCGCCGGGGCCACCGCCCTTGCCTGCACCGACAGGGACGGGCTGTATGGAACGGTAAAACACCTCAAGGCCTGCATGGCTGCCGGGATTGACCCCGTTATCGGAGTGGACCTTGGCGTGTATGACGACGGCGCAGACCTGCGCAGCTCGCCCGGCGGCCGCGTCGTGGTGCTGGCGCATGGGCACACCAACGGTGCCGGATACAGGGCGCTCTGCCGGCTGATTTCGGATGCACATGCCCGCACCACGGGTAAGGCCGGGGGAGCAGTGCCCGTTGCCGTGACCCGGGCGGAACTGGCATCAAGGGTCCTTGACCCCGCAACCCTCAAACCTGTCCTCACCGTGCTTGTCGGTCCTGATTCCGACGTGGGCCGTGCCATGGGTGGCCGCCGTTACCTCCGGCCCCGCACCCTGTTCAAGGGCTGGCTGGATGCCCTTCCGGCCGGAAGCATCGTTGCCGAAGTCGTCTCCCACCTCAGCCCTCCGGGACAGGCGCTCAGCACGGCGCACGCCGTCCGCATGCTCAAACTTGCCCAGGAGTTCGGGATTCCTGCCGTTCTGACCAACGCCGTCAGATACTGCGCAGAGGACGGAGCAGCTACTGCCGACGTTCTGGATTCAGCACGCACCCTCAAATCGTTGCCCGAGCTCTCCGCCGCTCCGCTGCTCCAGCCCACCGGGCAGGGATGGCTGAAATCGCCTGGACAGATGCTGCAGCTGGCAAAGGAGATCATTTCCGCCGCCGGATACAGTGCAGCCGACCTCCAGGTGCTGCTCGCGCAGACGGAGGCGCTCGCGGACCGCTGCAGGGTGGACCCCGCAACGGATATGGGATGGAAGCAGCCGGTGGTTCCGGAAGCATCGGTGATTGGCATTGAAGGAGATCCCCTGGCGGAGCTGGTGCAGCGGTGCGAGGCCGGTGTATCGCGCCGGTTCCCCGGGATCTCCGGCCAGGCGGAGGCTGACATGCGCGCCCGGCTCGAGCACGAACTGAAGATCATCTCCAACCTTGGCTTCGCTTCCTACTTCCTGACTGTGGCGGAAGTGTCGCGGATGATCCTGGACATGGGAGTCAGGGCAGCCGCCAGAGGATCCGGCGCTTCAAGCCTGGTCAATTACCTGATCGATGTCAGCCAGGTGAACCCGCTGCAGCATGACCTGATTTTTGAGCGGTTCCTGTCGCAGGACAGGTCCACCCTGCCGGACATCGACATTGACGTCGAAAGCGCAGAGCGGCACAACGTTTACCGGAAGATCTTCGACCGTTTCGGGTCCCAGCGCGTGACTCTCATGAGCATGCAGAACGGATACCGGGCACGGGGTGCCGTCCGCGACGCCGGAATGGCGCTGGGCATGGACGAAAACGATGTTGGTGAAATCGCCAAGCAGCTCTGGCGTTTCTCAGCCCGCAAGTTTCGGGAAGCGCTCGAGGAAAAGCCTGAGCTTCGTGAATTTGCGGACCGGTTGGAACAAAGGGATTATTCCGGCAACCAGCAGCTGGATCTGCTCGTTGACCTCACCGAGCGCCTTGACCGGCTGCCTCGCCACATTTCGATGCACCCATGCGGGGTGATCCTGGGAGATGCCACCCTCCTGGACAGGACGCCCGTCCAGCCCAGCGGGCTGGGACTGCCCATGAGCCAGTTCGATAAGCACGACATGGACCCGATGGGCATGCTCAAACTGGACGTGCTGGGTGTCCGGATGCAAAGCGCCATGGCGTTTGCGGTACGGGAAATCATCCGCATCCACCCGTCCAAGGCCGAGGTGGTGTCAGCGGGCGCGCATCCCACCCGGCCGGACGGCACGGGACCTGACTACATCAGCGACAATGGCTTCATCGACCTGAACGCGGTACCGCTGGATGATGAGCCCACGTATGAACTGATCCGGAGTACCCACACGCTGGGCTGCTTTCAGATCGAGTCACCCGGCCAGCGCGAACTTGTGGGCAAATTGGCGCCCCGGGAATTCAACGACCTCATCATCGATATTTCCCTCTTCCGGCCGGGTCCCATGAAATCTGACATGGTGCGGCCGTTCCTGGAGCACCGGCACGGCTTTGCCCCGGAGGTCTACCCGCATCCGAACCTCAAGCCCGTGCTGCAGGAGACCCACGGGGTGACCGTGTTCCACGAACAGATCCTGAGGACCTTTGACGTGATGACGGGCTGTGGACTGGCGAAGGCTGACGAGTTCCGCAGGGCGTTGAGCAACGAGGTCATGGAATCCCAGGTGGAGGAGTTTTTCCGCCGTGAGGCCAAAGCCAAGGGGTATTCGCCGGGCGTGGTCGACAAAGTATGGGGGACCTTGAAATCGTTCGCCAGCTTTGGCTTCTGCAAGGCGCATGGCGCGGCCTTTGCCGTACCCACGTACCAGTCGGCCTGGCTGAAAGCACATCATCCGGAGGCATTCCTTGCCGGACTGTGGGAGCACGATCCCGGCATGTATCCCAAGCGTCTCCTTGTCGCCGAGGCCCGCCGGCTCGGCATCCCCATTCTCCCGCTGGACATTAACCTCAGCGGGGATGAATACCGGGTGGAACGGGTCGGCGAGGGCCGGGACCGCGGAAAACTTGGGATCAGACTGAGCCTGAAAGGTATATACGGCCTTTCAGGGGCTGAATTAAAGCGGATTGTGGCAGGGCAGCCCTATGACTCCCTGGCGGATCTCCGGGCACGGGCACGGCTGACGAAACCGAGCATCAGAAGGCTCGCCCAGCTGGGCGCCTTCGACTCCCTGCACCGGGAGTCAGGTGGAGCCGCCAATAGGGCCGACCTTGTCCAGCACCTTCAGAACCTGCAGACCGGCCAGTCCAAAAAGGGGACAGAGATCATTGAGGGCCAGCTGGCCCTGCCCCTGGGTGATGTCGAGCTGAGGAACGTCAAGGCAGAACTCCCGCCGCCAACATTGGTCGAGAATGTCCGGGCTGAACTGGACCTCATGGCCGTGGACGTCAGCGAGCATCTGATGGCCAGCCACCGCCCCCTGCTGGACAAGCTAGGCGTCACCACCGCGGACAAACTCCTGGGTTTGAGGAACGGCACCGAGGTTTTGGTGGCCGGAGTGCGTGTTGCCACCCAGACTCCGCCCATGCGCGGGGGCAGAAGGGTGGTGTTCATCAGCATCGACGACGGCACCGGGTGCGTGGACTCAGTGTTCTTCCATGAGGCGCAGGAACTGGCGGGACCCCTGCTGTTCGGGACCCGGCTGCTCCTCATCCGCGGAACCACCAGGAGAACCGGTCCGCGTGGCATCAGCCTCAGCGCCAGCATGGCCTGGGATCTCAGCAGGGTCGAAAGCCTGCCCTTCCCGGAAGATTCCTTCCCGGCAAACTCCTCCCGGGAAAACCCCTCTCCGGAAAACCCCTCTCCGGAAAACCCCTCTCCGGAAAACACAGTTCCCTCCCGGGATGATTCCGGTAACGGGCCGGACAACGGAAAACTGCACCCCGGTACCGTCATTCCCGAAGAGTTCCGGAGCCCCGGCCCGCTGAGCGGAATCGGCCGGAACCTTGCCATCACCGGGCTGAGCGGATGACCTTTTCCTGTCCGTCCGGCCCGTGTCCCGCTTTGGCTGGCCTCAGCCCTTGTGGATACCATTGACGAGGCTGGCTGTGGTCCCCGTACGCCACAAGCTACGAAGCCTTAACTTTGAATAGGAGACACCCGTGTCAGATGCCCAGCAGATCACCCTCATCGTCGATGGCGAAGAGATGAAGGTGACTACCGGGACCACCGGCGCGGAGCTCTTCTTCGACCGCCGCGAAGTCGTTGTAGCCCGCATTGACGGCGTGCTGAAGGACCTTGACCAGCCGCTTCCCGAAGGTGCTGAAGTCGAGGGGGTCACCATCGACTCCCCGGACGGCCTCAATGTCCTGCGCCACTCCACCGCCCATGTCATGGCCCAGGCGGTGCAGCAGCTGCGGCCCGACGCGAAGCTCGGCATCGGCCCCTACATCACGGACGGCTTTTACTTCGACTTCGACGTGGCGGAACCCTTTACTCCGGAAGACCTCCGGCAGCTCGAAAAGATGATGCTCAAAATCGTCAACCAGAACCAGAAGTTCGTGCGGCGCGTTGTGTCCGAGGACGAGGCCCGCGAAGCCATGAAGAACGAGCCCTACAAGCTGGAACTGCTGGGCAGGAAAAACGATGCGGCAGAGGCCGGCGAAGGCGTCAGCGTCGAGGTCGGTGCCGGGGACATCACCATTTACGACAACATTGACCGCAAGAGCGGTGACAGCGTCTGGTGCGACCTGTGCCGGGGCCCGCACCTGCCCAACACCAAGCTGATCTCCAACGCCTTTGCCCTGACCCGCTCCTCCGCCGCCTACTGGCTGGGCAACCAGAACAACCAGCAGCTGCAGCGCATCTACGGCACGGCCTGGCCCACCAAGGACGCACTGAAGGCCTACCAGGAGCGCATCGCTGAAGCCGAGCGCCGTGACCACCGCAAGCTTGGCGCCGAGCTGGACCTGTTCTCGTTCCCGGATGAGCTGGGTTCCGGCTTGCCGGTATTCCACCCCAAGGGCGGCATCATCCGCAAGGCCATGGAAGACTACTCGCGCCAGCGCCACGTGGACGCCGGCTACGAGTTCGTCTACACGCCCCACATCACCAAGGGCCACCTCTACGAAGTCTCCGGGCACCTTGACTGGTACAGGGACGGCATGTTCCCCGCAATGCACATCGACGCGGAGCTCAATGAGGACGGAACGGTGCGCAAGCCCGGCCAGGACTACTACCTGAAGCCGATGAACTGCCCCATGCACAACCTCATCTTCCGCTCCCGCGGACGCTCCTACCGGGAGCTCCCGCTGCGGCTGTTCGAATTCGGCTCGGTCTACCGTTACGAGAAGTCCGGCGTTGTGCACGGCCTGACCCGTGTCCGCGGGATGACACAGGACGACGCCCACATCTACTGCACCCGCGAGCAGATGAAGGACGAGCTCACCACCACGCTGAACTTCGTCCTGGGCCTGCTCAAGGACTACGGGCTGGATGATTTCTACCTGGAGCTGTCCACCAAGAACGAGGACAAGTTCGTCGGCGACGACGCCACCTGGGAGGAAGCCACCCGCACTCTGGCTGAGGTAGCGGAAGCCTCCGGGCTGGAGCTGGTGCCGGATCCCGGGGGTGCTGCGTTCTACGGCCCGAAGATCTCGGTCCAGGCCAAGGACGCGCTGGGACGTACGTGGCAGATGTCCACCATCCAGCTCGACTTCAACCTGCCCGAACGCTTCGAGCTGGAGTACCAGGCTGCAGACGGCACCCGCCAGCGCCCCGTCATGATCCACCGCGCCCTGTTCGGTTCGGTGGAGCGCTTCATGGGCGTACTCACTGAGCACTATGCCGGCGCCTTCCCTGCCTGGCTCGCCCCGGTCCAGGTGGTCGGGATTCCCGTGGCGGAAACCTTCAACGACTACATGTTCGACGTCGTGGACCAGCTCAAGGCTGCCGGCATCCGGGCCGAGGTAGACATCTCCTCGGACCGCTTCCCCAAGAAGATCCGCACCGCCAGCAAGGACAAGATCCCGTTCGTGCTGATCGCCGGCGGCGAGGATGCCGAGGCCGGAGCGGTATCGTTCCGCTTCCGCGACGGGAGCCAGGACAACGGCGTGCCGGTGGCCGAGGCAGTCCAGCGGATCGTGGACGCGGTCCGCAACCGGACCAGCTAGCCACACGGACGAGAGGTACACGTGCAGGAGAATACGGGCGAAGGCTATCCGGGCGACGCCGAGGTGACGGACGATTTCGGCCTCGCTGGCGTACCGGACGCATTCCAGCGACTGTGGACTCCGCACCGCATGGCGTACATCAAGGGCGGGCAGCACCAGTTCAAAAACCAGGACGACTGCCCCTTCTGTGTTGCACCGAGCCGCTCGGATGAGGAATCCCTGATCGTGTACCGCGGCCGTACCAGTTACGTGGTGCTCAACCTCTTTCCCTACAACCCCGGCCACCTGCTGGTCTGCCCGTACCGGCACATACCGGACTACACGGACCTGACCGTAGAGGAGACCGCCGAATTTGCCGATCTTACTCAGACCGCCATGCGCGTGCTGCGGAAGGTCTCGAATCCCGGCGGGTTCAACCTGGGCATGAACCAGGGGGTCGTGGGCGGGGCCGGAATTGCGGGACACCTGCACCAGCACGTCGTTCCGCGCTGGGGCGGGGACGGGAACTTTTTCCCGATCATCGCCCAGACCAAGGCGATAACGCAGACGCTTGACGAGGTGCGCCAGCAGGTGGCCGACGCCTGGCCGGGGGAGACGCATGCTGAATAGGCATGCGCGCGGTTTCTTCACCGCCCTGTTCTCGCCGCTCGCCCGCTGGCTGCTCAAGATGGGTGTCTCGCCGGACGCCATCACGATCATCGGCACCGCCGGTGTGGTGGTGGGCGCCTTGGTGTTCTACCCGCTGGGCCATCTCCTGTGGGGAACCCTGTTTATTACGGCCTTCGTCTTTTCCGACGTCATCGACGGCATCATGGCGCGGATGCAGGACCGGGGCGGTTCCTGGGGCAACTTCCTGGACTCCACGCTGGACCGGCTGGCGGACGGCGCGCTGTTCGCCGGCCTTGCCATCTGGTTCTTCACGGGAGGCGCCGATACAGCGATAGCCGTGGCCGCCGTCGTCTGCCTTGTCCTGGGAATGGTGGTGTCCTATGTCAGGGCAAAGGCCGAGTCCCTCGGGTTCCAGGCGAATGTGGGCATCGCGGAGCGCGCTGAACGGCTGGTGTCGGTGCTTGTCGTCACCGGCCTGACCGGACTGGGACTGCCGCCCGTCGTGCTGCTGGTGACGCTCGTGGTGCTGGCTGGCGCAAGCCTGGTCACGGTGGTCCAGCGGGTGCTGGCCGTCCGCCGCCAGGCCTGCCAGGGCACCCCGCAATCCTGATGCAGCCCTGATTAAGCCCGGCTGCCGCGGTGGGACTACTATTAGGAATACCTGGTCAATGGATCCGGTAATCCGGTGTGTGCGAATTGCGGCATTCGCGTGCCGTCCGCGCCGGGCCGCGAGAGCGGATCCAGCAACATCTATCTACCCATAGGGGTTTTTGTGTCTACACCTGATGTAAGCAGCGAAGCCGGCTCGTCCGCCAACAGCGTCACGGGCAGCAGCCGTGTCAAGCGCGGCATGGCTGAGATGCTCAAGGGCGGCGTCATTATGGACGTCGTCAACGTCGAACAGGCCCGCATCGCCGAAGACGCCGGTGCCGTTGCCGTCATGGCGCTCGAACGCGTCCCGGCCGACATCCGCGCCCAGGGCGGCGTGTCCCGCATGTCCGATCCGGACATGATCGACAAGATCATTGAGGCCGTCTCCGTCCCGGTCATGGCCAAGGCCCGCATCGGCCACTTCGTCGAGGCGCAGGTCCTGCAGTCCCTGGGCGTGGACTATATCGACGAGTCCGAGGTCCTGACTCCTGCCGATTACGCGAACCACATCGACAAGTGGGAATTCACCGTTCCCTTCGTCTGTGGCGCCACGAACCTCGGTGAGGCCCTGCGCCGCATCAACGAGGGCGCGGCCATGATCCGTTCCAAGGGTGAGGCCGGCACCGGCGACGTTTCCAACGCCACCACGCACATGCGCCAGATCCGCGCCGAACTCCGCCGCCTGACCTCCCTGCCGGAGGACGAGCTGTACGTTGCGGCCAAGGAACTGCAGGCACCGTACGAACTGGTCAAGGAAGTCGCCGCCACCGGCAAGCTCCCCGTGGTGCTGTTCACCGCTGGCGGCATCGCCACCCCGGCCGACGCCGCCATGATGATGCAGCTCGGCGCCGACGGCGTGTTCGTCGGCTCCGGCATCTTCAAGTCCGGCAACCCGGCCCAGCGTGCCGCCGCCGTCGTGAAGGCCACCACCTTCTTCGATGACCCGGACGTCATCGCCAAGGCCTCCCGCGGCCTGGGCGAGGCGATGGTCGGTATCAACGTCGACGAGATCCCGCAGCCGCACCGCCTCGCCGAGCGCGGCTGGTAGAACTAGGCGACAATCGCGCCTAACGCTATCGGCTTGATAAGCGAGACCGCTGAGGCTCCGTAGACGAGGCGCCCCGGCGCCGAGTTTGTGGAGAAGCGGTCGAACGACGACGGCGGCCGATCACCCTTGGTGATCGGCCGCCGTCGTCCGTTCTTTCCAACTGGCTCGCACTGGTTGTCCTTATCAGCAGCCATGACGACAACAACTGCGAGCCAGTTGGGCGCGGCAGGCGGCTACTGCAGGCCGCGGCGCTTGAGCAGCGGCTCGAGGGCAGCGTCGCGGCCGCGGAAGGTGCGGAACGACTCCAGAGGATCCCGGCTGTTCCCGCGGGACAGCAGCTCGTCGCGGAAGCGGTCGCCGTTGCTGCGGTTCAGCCCGCCGTTGTCGATGAACCAGTCCACAGTCTCAGCGTCCAGGACTTCACTCCAGATATAGGAGTAATAGCCGGCCGCATAGTAGTCACCGGCGAAAATGTGCTGAAAGTAGCCGGTGCGGTACCGCGGCGGTATGAGGGTATGCGCAACTCCCGCCGCCGCGAGCGCCTTCGCCTCGAACTCGAGCGCATCCTCCGGTACGCCGTCAGGCTCCAGCACATGCCACGCCAGGTCCAGCAGCGCCGCACCAAGATATTCGGTGGTCGCAAACCCCTCGCCCCACAGCCGTGACTCGTTCAGCCGGTCAACGACGTCCTGGGGGAGCGGCTCGCCGGTGCTGTAGTGGCGCGCATAATTTGCCAGCACTTCGGGCCACATGATCCACATCTCGTTGACCTGGGACGGGTATTCCACGAAGTCACGGGGCACGCTGGTTCCGGAAAACCGCGGATAGGTAACTTTCGAGAACAGCCCATGGAGGGCGTGGCCGAACTCGTGGAAGACGCTGCGGACCTCGTCCAAGGTCAGCAGGGTGGGTTCACCCGCGGGCGGCTTCGAGATGTTGAGGTTGTTGATCACCACCGGCCGCTCGTCCAGGAGATCGGACTGCTCAACCAGCGAATTCATCCACGCCCCGCCCCGCTTGGACTCGCGCGTGTAATAGTCGCCCAGGAAGAGGCCCAGCGCGGAGGCGTCCTCGTTGCGGACTTCCCAGATACGGACATCCGGGTGGTAGCCGGCGAGGTCCGGACGTTCGTGGAACGTGATGCCGTACAGCGACGTGGCAGCGAAAAACACCCCGTCGGCCAGGACACGGTCCAGTTCGAAGTAGGGCCGGATGGCCTGCTCATCCACCTCGTACCGCTCCCGCCGCACCTTCGCCGAGTAGTAGGCCCAGTCCCATGCCTCAAGCGGGTGCCCGGCGGTCTCCGCCAGGGCCGCGGCTTCGGCGTCTGCATTGCGGACGGCCGGGGGCGCCAGGCGGCTCAACATTGACCTGACTTCCTCGAAGTCCGGTGCCGTCTGCCTGTCCACAACGAGCTCGGCATAGTTGCCATACCCCAGCAGGACAGCCTTCTCACCACGCAGCCGGGCCATGGACTTCACCAGGTCCAGCACATCGAGGCTGCCGCCGCTGCTGCCCCTGGCAATCGACGCCTCGTACAGACGCCGGCGCACCTCGCGGTTCTCCAGTGCCGCCAAGGCCGGCTGGTTGCTCGGCTGGATAAGGGTCAGCAGGTACTTTCCCTCGTGTCCGGCCGTGCGCGCGGCCTCGGCGGCGCTGGAGATCTCATCGGCCGGCAGCCCCGCCAGGTCCGAGGCATCGTCCAGCAGCAGGGCGGCCTTCTTCATCGCCTCCTTGACGCGCTGGCCAAACTCCGTGCCCAGGCGTGACAGCTCCCCGTTCAGCTCCCTCAGCTGCTCCTGGCCCTCATCATCGAGCTGGATCCCGGACTGGTGGAATTCCTTGAGGTATTCCTCGACCAGGCGGGCGGACTCCGCATCGAGGCCTGCAGTATCGATGGCAGCGAACCGCGTGTACAGGTCCCGGTTGAGGTAAACGGCGTCCTGGTGCGCGGAGAACCGCGGGGACAGCTCGGTCTCCAGTTCCTGGATTGCCTCTGAGGCGTCGGCCGACACCAGCGTGAAAAAGGATGCTGCAGCACGCTGCAGCAAGCGTCCCGAGCGCTCCATGGCCAATGCTGTGTTTTCGAAGCTTGCCGGTTCACGGTTCTCGACAATGTCCCGGATTTCGTCAAGGTGCTGTGTGAGTCCCACATCCACCGCCTCGGCGAAATGGGCGTCTTCAATGGCTGCAAAGGGGGGCAGCCCGAACGGCAGGCTGCTGGGGGTCAGCAGGGGGTTGGTCATGCAGCAACCCTTTCATGCAGGTGGGACGTTCACAATGACGTCAGCAGCGCGTTTTGGGCACCGCGCCGCCGTAGGATTGCGGTTATGGGGAACACTCACAGATTTTTTACCTGGACGGCCAGAAGCGCTGCATCAGCGGCGCTGGTTGCATCGCTGGCTTCGTGTGGCGTCATCGCAGGTCAGGAGGGCGGACAAGCGCCAGCCGGTACAGCACAGGGAACACCTGGCGCCGCAACGACCACTTCGTCCAGCCCTTCGGGGTCACCGGAGGTGTCGGACTCGCTGGCTGCCGGAGCATCCGGCGGCTCGACCGCCGGGCAGACAGGGACACCCAGTGAGACAGCCACGGCCGGCGCGACACCCGGCGTCGGACCTGAATGCAAGGGCGTGCGGTGTGCCTCAGTGCTGGTCACCGGGGACATGCTGGTGCACACGCAGCTGTGGGAGCAGGCACGCCAGGATGCGCTGGCGGCCGGCACAAAGGGGCTGGACTTCGTCCCGCTGCTCGAAGGCCAACGCCGCTACATCGAACAAAGCGACCTCGCCATCTGCCACCAGGAAACTCCGGTGGCAGCTCCAGCCGGACCTTTCTCGGCCTACCCGTCATTCAACGTGCCCCCGCAGATCATCGCCGCCGCCAAGGCCGTGGGGTACCAGGCGTGCACCACGGCGAGCAACCACACCATCGACCAGGGCACTGCCGGCCTGGTCCGGACACTGGACGCGCTCGACGCTTCCGGCCTGCAGCACACCGGCTCCTACCGGACGAAGGCAGAATCGGACGGCATCCTCATCCTGCCGACGCAGGCTGCCAACATCGCCATCATCCAGGGCACATACGGCTTGAACGGCCAGATTCCGGAGCAGGACTGGCAGGTGGACATGCTGGACGCTCCGACCATGATCGCCAAGGCCAAGAAGGCCCGCCAGCGTGGTGCGGACATCGTGCTCGGTGTCATGCATGCCGGGGACGAATACGCCAGCGCCCCCAACGCCCAGCAGCAGGAGACGGCGCACGCCCTGGTGGACAGCGGGCAGTTCACCATGATCTACGGGCACCACACGCACTCCGTGCTGCCGATTGAAAAGTACAAGGGAACGTGGATCGTCTACGGGCTCGGCAACGGAGTGACAGAGCTGTCGCCCACCTACGCCGTGAACAATGAGGGGCTGCTGGTAAGGGCTCAGTTCAGCCAGGACGCGGCCGGCACATGGACCGCAGCGGACCTCGGCTGGGCACCCTCGGTCATCGTCAACGCGCCCTACCGCTGGTGTTCGGTGGCCTCCGACGCGCCCCAGGGCGTCTGTGCCAGCCCGGCGGCCGACGCCGAGACACGCCAGCGGACCAAGGCAGTGGTGGAATCCATGGGCGCCGCGAAGGCCGGCGCCCACGAACTCCTGATCACCAAGGAGAAATAGCGGGCATTATGACGGAGCCTGCCTGCTCGGCCTGTCCGCGCGGGCAGGCCCTGGCTGCTGCAGGCTTTAGCTGCTGCAGGCTCTAGCGGTGCAGGCTTTAGCGCAGCGGATGCGGGCGGCGGGCGCTGGAAGAACAGCAGCTAGCGCGGCCGGCGCGCTGCGTGCTCCCGGGCCAGCACCGCGAAACGGTCATCCGGATCACCCGGCGTGAAGGAACCGTATTTTCGTTCGACGGCGGTACGGATCAGGTAGTCGGCTATCGCGGGGTTCTTTGGGAGCAGGGAGCCGTGAAGGTAGCTCGCCACGATGTTGCGGTAGCGGGCGCCCTCATGGCCGTCCTTGCTGTTGTTGCCGGTCCCTTTTTCGACCGTGCCCAGGGGCTTTACGCCGGGCCCGAGGGTGGTCTGCCCGCTGTGATTCTCGTAGCCAAGGACTTCGCCGAACTCCGGGGTGGTCACCTTCACGTTGCCGATCAGGCGTTCATCCGTTCCGTGGGTCTCCACGTCCAGGATGCCGATGCCAGGAATGACGGCGCCGGAGCGTGTCTTGAAGAAATGCCCGAACAATTGGTACAGGCCGCAAATCACGAGCATGGGCGCGCCGTCCTCCGCGAGTCCGCGGAGGGTGTCCGCCCGCATCTGCAGGTCATCCTGGATCACCAGCTGGCCGCTGTCCTGCCCGCCGCCGGCAACGATCACATCCACCTGGTCCGGAAAATCGTCACCCGGGTTGTACTCGAGGAGTTCCGGGGTGTATCCGTGCCACTTCAGCCGCTGCTGCAGCACCAGGGCGTTGCCCCAGTCGCCGTAGATGTTCATGTCGCGCGGGTAGAGCTGCAGGACCCGGACGGTTCCCTTGCTGCCTGATGTCCCCGGGGTCACGAGACCACCTCCACTGTGGTGATTTTGGACAGCTCGCGGCGGATGGCGAGCATGGCGGTGTAGGTGCAGAAGATGCGCTTCGGTTTGTCTCGCGCGGCGGCAATGAAGGCCGCAAGGGCAGGGGAGATCTCCGTGTCGACGGAGCGGACGGGCACCTCGTCATACTGCAGGCGCAGGGCCATGTCATAGGCGCGGGAGCCGCTGACCTGGTCTACGCCGTCCGCCCGCAGGGATTCGAAGTCGACGTCCCACAGCCAGGACATGTCGCGCCCGTCAGCATAGTTGTCGTTGATCGCGATCATGGTGGCGTACCCGCCCGAGGGGAACGACTTCAGGCCCAGCCGGAACCCGCTGGGGTTCTTCACCAGCACCAGATCCAAAGGCAGCCCATCCACCACCAGGCTCTCACCGCGGCCAAACGCCGGCGCCACCTGGGACAGCGCGGTCAGCAGGGCGGCATGGTCCGCCGTGGCGGCGCCGCCGCAGATGCTGCGGGCCAGGACCAGGGCAGCGGCAGCGTTGAAGATGTTGTAGACGCCGCGGAGCTTCATCGATGTGGTGACCGTGGCGCCGTCGTACTCGAAGTCGGCGTCGTCCGCGCCCACGCGGCGAAGCACGACGTCGGCAGCCGGCTTCTGGGGGACGGCCGCCGGAGGCGGACTGCCGGGGCCTGCACGCAGCTCGTCGTCGTTGGGAAAGGTGGCCAGCAGCGAATCGTCCAGGCCGAAGTACCGGACCTCCGGTCCGTGCAGCGTCTCGGCGATGCGTGCCACGCGGGGGTCTTCGCGGTTCAGGACCACTATTCCCGTGGTCTTGGACGCGATGTGTTGGAGCAGCTGCGCCGTCTTGTCGATTTCCCCGAAGCGGTCAAGCTGGTCGCGGAGCACATTCAGCAGCAGGCTGTAGCGCGGGGGGACGCGGTTGACGAAGTGCACGGCGTGGGCTTCGTCCAGCTCCAGCACGGCAATGTCAGCATTCAGGCGTCCGAGCATGTCCACCTCGCCGAGCAGCGCAGCAGCGACGCCCCTTGTGAAGTTGCTGCCGGTGCGGTTGGTGAACACCTTCAGTCCCTGGCTCTCGAGGAGCTCCACCACCATCTTCGTCGTGGTGGTTTTTCCGTTGGTTCCGCTGACCACCGCCACCCCGTGGGGCAGCGTGGACAGGGTTCTTTGCATGAAGCCGGGGTCAATTTTTTCGACCACCAGGCCGGGAAAAGCGGAGCCTCCGCCCCTGAGCCGGGTTACCCGGCGGACGAGCTTGCCGAGCGGAACGCTGAAGGAAAACATGCTTTGAATATATCCCAGCTGAGGCATGGGACAGGGCGGCCGGCGGGCCGCGGGCAAGGGCAACGGCCCCCGGGACACTATGATATTTGGATGACCAATCCCCTTTCCGCCGAGGCGCCGCGCGCCCGTACAGGTATCGGTGCCGGACTCCGCATTGGCGTCCTGGCACTTCAGGGCGACTTCCGTGAGCACCTTCGTGCCGTCGAAGCAGCCGGTGCCGTCGCCGTCAGCGTTCGCCGCCCGGCCGAGCTGGACGGCCTGGACGGCCTGATTATTCCCGGCGGGGAATCGACGGCCATCGACAAGCTTGCGCGTGCGTTCGAACTGGCCGAGCCGCTGCGCAAGCACATCGCCGGGGGCCTTCCGGTCTACGGGTCCTGTGCCGGCATGATTCTGTTGGCACACGATATAGCCGACCCCGCCACCGACCTCGCCGGAAACCCTCAACAGACCTTCGGCGGGCTGGACATCACCGTGCGGCGCAACGCGTTCGGGCGCCAGCGGGAGTCGTTCGAGACGGACCTTGACTTCAAGGGACTGGACTTCAGCGCCACGGACGAAGGCATCGCTCCTGTGCACGCCGTCTTCATCCGCGGTCCCTGGGTGGAACGGGTGGGCGAAGGCGTCGAAGTGCTTGCCCAGGTGGAGCCTGCGGATCCGGCTCATGCTTCCCACGCTGCTGATCTGCAGGGGACAGCTAGAATTGTTGCAGTGCGTTCCGGCCGGCTGCTGGCCACCTCCTTCCACCCGGAAGTGACGGGGGAGAAACGCGTGCATGAACTTTTTATCCGCATGATCAGAGGAGAAGCGTAGAAGCATGTCAGGCCACTCCAAATGGGCAACGACCAAGCACAAGAAGGCCATCATTGATAGCCGCCGGGCAAAGTCGTTCGCCAAGCTGATCAAGAACATCGAAGTTGCGGCACGCATGGGCGGACCGGATCTTGCCGGCAACCCTGGCCTGGAGCTGGCCGTCACCAAAGCCAAGAAGACGTCCGTGCCCAACGACAACATCGATCGCGCCATCAAGCGCGGCGCCGGGCTCACCGGCGAAGTCGTGGACTACACCGAGATCATGTACGAAGCCCGCGGGCCCCAGGGATCCGCCCTGCTGATCGAATGCCTCACAGACAACAAGAACCGCGCGGCTTCCGAGGTCCGGCTCGCCATCTCCCGCAATGGCGGCACCATCGCCGATCCCGGTTCCGTCAGTTACCTCTTTACCCGCAAGGGCGTAGTCACCCTGCCGAAGAACGGCCTGAGCGAGGATGACGTTCTGATGGCCGTGCTGGACGCCGGGGCCGAGGAAGTCAAGGACAACGGCGACAACTTCGAAATCCACTCGGACCCGAAGGACCTGCAGGCCATCCGGGATGCCCTCAAGGAAGCCGGGATAGAGTACGACACTGACGAAGCCGAGTTCGTGCCGTCCATGGAGGTTCCGCTGGATGTGGACGCGGCCAAGAAGTTCATGAAGCTCGTTGACGCGCTGGAAGACCTGGACGACGTCCAGAACGTCTACAGCAATGCAGACCTCAGTGACGAAGTGCAGGCCGCACTGGACGCCGAGTGACTTTTGGGGCCGGCGGGTGACGCTGCGCGTGCTGGGAGTTGACCCCGGCCTGACGCGCTGCGGCATCGGTGTGGTGGACGTGGAAAAGAACCGCCGCGCCAGCATGGTGGCTGTGGGCGTGGTCGGCACATCACCCGGGGAGACGCTGGACCAGCGGCTGCTCGTCATAGCCCTGGCGATAGACGACTGGCTCGACCGGTACGAACCGCACGTCCTCGCCGTCGAGCGTGTCTTTTCCCAGCTCAACGTCAGCACCGTGATGGGCGTTGCCCAGGCATCCGGCGTGGTGATTGCGGCGGCCGCCCGGCGCGGAATCCCGGTGGCTCTCCATACGCCGTCGGAAGTGAAAGCGGCCGTCACGGGAAGCGGCAACTCCAACAAGGACGCCGTGACCAAGCTCGTCACCAAGATCCTCCGGCTTGACGCCCCGCCGCGGCCAGCCGACGCGGCCGATGCCCTTGCCCTTGCCATCACCCACGCATGGAGGGCGGGCAGCGGCGCTGCGGTTGCCACCACCGGGCCGGGCAGCCAGGCGCTGACTCCGGCCCAGCGTGCCTGGGCGGAGGCAGAGGCGAAGGCGCGCCGTGCACGGTGATTGTCGCAGCCCTTGCTAGGGTATTCGTAGATATGTTCGGATAGCCGGTCGGAGACACTGCAATGAAAGACGACACTGCAATGAAAGACACTGCAATGAAAGACACTGCATTGGAAGACACGGCATTGGTCCGTCCGGTGGAAGTTCAGGAGCCCCGGCCTTGATAAGTTTTCTCCGCGGAACCGTAGCCCACATTGGACTGTCCACCGCGGTGATCGACCTCAACGGCGCCGGCATGAGCGTGTACGCTACTCCGCAGACCCTGAGCAAGCTCCGCGCCGGCGAGGAAGGGAAGCTCCACACCTCGCTGATTGTCCGCGAAGACTCGCTCACCCTTTTCGGCTTCGCCACTGATGACGAGCGTGAGGTCTTCGACATTCTGCTGAGTGTGAGCGGAGTAGGACCCCGGCTGGCTCTGGCAGTCCTCGCGGTCCACGAACCTGAAGCCATCCGCGTGGCAGCCCACAACGGAGACAGCAAAACGTTCACCAAAGTCCCCGGCATCGGGCCCAAGGTGGCAGGCCGCATCGTGCTCGAACTGGCCGGAAAGCTGGTGCCGCACGGTACCGCGCCGAGTGCCGCCCCTGTCCCGTCAGGGGAAGCCGTCTGGAAGCCCCAGGTTGTGGCCGCCATGGCAAGCCTCGGGTGGTCTGAGAAGGACGCCACAGGCAGCATCGAGAAGGCGCTGGCCGACGCGCCGGACCTGGCGGAGAAGGGAAACGTCGCCGAGATTCTGC
Source organism: Arthrobacter sp. D1-17 (assembly GCF_054130535.1). Lineage (NCBI taxonomy): Bacteria > Bacillati > Actinomycetota > Actinomycetes > Micrococcales > Micrococcaceae > Arthrobacter > Arthrobacter sp. D1-17. The sequence goes on from NZ_CP096382.1 coordinate 1,873,850, forward strand.
GTACCACCCTGCGCTGGCTTGGGCAGGACGGCGCCCGGGCCGGCAACAGGGCAGGCAGCCGTGGCTGAGCCCTCCCTCGTGGCCGGGGGAGAGGAGCCGGAGGAGCGCGCGATCGAAGCTGCCCTGCGACCCAAGAACCTGCACGACTTCGTAGGCCAGCACCGGGTCCGCAAACAGCTGTCTTTGGTGCTGCAGGCGTCCCGAATGCGCGGCCGCACGGCCGACCACGTGTTGTTTTCCGGTCCGCCTGGCCTGGGCAAGACCACTCTCGCCATGATCGTGGCTGCGGAAATGAATGCGCCGCTGCGGATCAGCAGCGGCCCGGCCATTCAGCATGCCGGGGATCTCGCGGCCATCCTTTCCTCGCTCTCCGAGGGCGAGGTTCTGTTCCTGGACGAAATCCACCGGATGTCCCGCCCTGCCGAGGAAATGCTCTATATGGCGATGGAGGACTTCCGGGTGGACATTGTGGTCGGCAAGGGCGCGGGCGCCACGGCCATTCCGCTGGAGTTGCCGGCCTTCACGCTGGTTGGTGCCACCACCCGCGCAGGCCTGCTCCCCGGACCGCTGCGCGACCGGTTCGGTTTCACCGGGCACCTTGAGTTCTATTCAGTCGAGGAACTCGAACTTGTCCTGCGCAGGTCTGCGGGCCTGCTGGACCTGAAGGTCAACTCTGCGGGCTTCAGCGAAATAGCGGGCAGATCGCGCGGTACCCCCCGTATCGCCAACCGCCTCCTCCGGCGCGTACGGGACTGGGCCCTGGTACACGGGATCGAGCAGATAGATGCCAGATCAGCGTCCGCTGCCCTGGACATGTACGAAGTGGACAAGCGCGGCCTGGACCGCCTCGACCGCTCTGTGCTGGCGGCGCTCATCACCAAGTTCGGCGGCGGACCGGTAGGCCTCTCCACCCTGGCCATCGCCGTGGGAGAGGAACCCGAAACAGTCGAGACCGTTGCCGAGCCGTACCTGGTCCGCGAGGGTCTCCTGGGCAGGACGCCCCGGGGGCGTATTGCCATGGCCCCGGCATGGACCCACCTGGGCCTCGCTGTTTCCGACGGCGTGTTCGGACAGGACACTCTGGACCTGTTCGGACCGGAGACGGAAGATGAAGAATCCGCTACGGACTGGATTTCCAACACCCAATAACAGCGTCCCTACAGCTTTTCCCTCTAGACTGGAATGACGCTCGGCACGTCCGTGCCTTCGTTTCTGCGGCCGGCCCCCAACGGGCCGCTGCTCCCGGCCATGAGTGTGGGCCGGCAGCGGGACGAAACGGACCTGCTGTAACCCAGCTACGCAAGTACAGAACGGAACTTTCCTGTGTTCTCAAATATCACTGCCCAAGCCCAGCCGCAGGCCGGCGGCGGCATTGACATCATGTCCATCCTGCTGTTCGTCATGCTCGGCATCTTCATCTTCATGATGTTCCGCCGAAACAAGAAGACGCAGCAGCAGCAGGCGGCCCTCCAGTCGCAGTTTGCTCCGGGTGTCGAGGTCATGACGAGCTTCGGCCTGTTCGGCCGCATCGTGTCGATCGATGAAGAAGACAACAAGGTGGTGCTGGAACTGTCTCCCGGCAACCTGGCCACCGTTCACCGCCAGGCCGTCACCAAGATCATGGAGCCTGCGGCCGGTGCCACCCCGGTTCCGGATGATGCTTCGTCCCTCACTGTTGACCGGGACGAGAGCACTCCGGCCGCGACTGAAACTCCGGATGAGACCTCGAAGCGCCTCAACGACGAAGGCAAAAAGGACGTCTGATCCGCAGGCGCGTCCGTGCGCCGCGCAGCACTCTCTTCGGCAGCGGCCCGCCGTCGGGACGGGCGTCCAGCCCGCACCGGCGGTTCCTCCGTATAAATAGAAAGATCGACAATGGCAAGAACTGGCCACAAGAAATCAGCCATCCGGGTGTTGGTCTGGCTTGGCGTAATTCTGGCTGTCATGACCGCCGTCCTCGCAGGCGGCACCATGGCCGGGCAGGCCAGCTGGGCTCCCAAGCTTGCCTTGGACCTTGAAGGCGGCACCCAGATGATCCTGGCGCCCAAGGTGGAGGGCGGCTCCGACATTAACGAGGAACAGCTGAACCAGGCTGTCGCGATCATCCGCCAGCGTGTTGACGGTTCTGGCGTAGCCGAAGCTGAAATCAGCACGCAGTCGGGCCGGAACGTCGTGGTGAGCCTCCCGGGCACGCCGTCGTCCGAGACCCGCGCCCTGATCCAGGCATCAGCGGACATGAACTTCCGCCCGGTCCTGCTCAACGGTCCCGGCACTCCCGTTCCCCCGGAGGAGCGCACCCCCGCGGCGCAGCTCCCCAAGCCCACGGCCAAGCCGGCGAACGGCAGCGATTCAAACTGGATCACCGCGGACATCTACAAGCAGTTCGAGGCACTGGATTGCGCCAACCCTGAGCAGGACAAGCAGGAGCGCTCCGATCCCGCCAAACCCTTGGTCACCTGCGAGCCTGCTGCGGAAGATCAGCCGGCCATCAAGTACATCCTGGGCCCGGTTGAGGTCAAGGGCGTCGAGATCCAGGGCTCCACGTTCCAGCTCCAGCAGGGTGTCCAGGGTGCCGTCACCAACGAGTGGGCCGTCAACATCCAGTTCAACGCCGAAGGTACTGCCAAATTCAAGACGGTCACCGAGCGGCTGCACCAGTTCTACCTGGCCGCCGGCGGGGAATCAGGCACCGACCCGAAGTCCCAGTTCGCCATCGTCCTGGACGACCAGGTCATCTCTGCTCCGCGGGCGCAGGCTGTCATCACCGACGGCCGCCCGCAGATCACCGGGGGATTCACCGAGCAGTCGGCGAAGACACTCTCTGACCAGTTGCGCTTCGGTGCACTGCCCATCAGCTTCGACATCCAAAGCGAGCAGCAGATCTCCGCGACCCTCGGTGGTGAGCAGCTGCGAATGGGCCTGCTGGCAGGCATCATCGGGCTGTTGCTGGTGGTTGTCTACTCCCTGTTCCAATACCGCGTCCTGGGCTTTGTCACCATTGCGTCGTTGGTGGTGGCCGGTATCCTCACCTATCTGGCGATCGCAATCCTCGGCTGGACGGAGAACTACCGCCTGTCGCTTGCCGGCGTCGCCGGCATTATCGTCGCCATCGGCCAGACCGCCGACTCCTTCATCGTCTACTTCGAGCGCATCCGTGATGAGCTGCGTGAAGGCCGCGGCCTCGTGTCCGCCGTTGAAAACGGATGGAAGCGCGCCAAGCGCACCGTGCTGGCCTCCAAGGCCGTCAACCTCCTCGCAGCACTGGTGCTGTACTTTGTCGCCGTTGGCAACGTGCGGGGCTTCGCGTTCACGCTCGGCCTCACTGCCATCGCCGACCTGATCGTTGTGTTCATGTTCACGCACCCGACGCTTCAGCTGCTCGCCCGCACCCGGTTCTTTGGTGAGGGCCACCGGTTCTCCGGCCTGGATCCCGAACGCCTCGGCGCCGTGCCGTTGTACAGGGGCGCCGGCAGGATCCGGACCCCGGAGGAGAAGCCCGTCGCAGTACGTGCCAAGAACATCGGTGCCTCCGCCGAGGCGGAGCGCCGGATGACGATTGCAGAACGACGCCTCGCGGAAAAGCAGCAGCAGCTTGCGGGTTCCTCCAAGGGCGCCAACAAGGAGAGCAAGTAATGGCTAAAAGTTTTGCGACCTTCGGCAACGAGCTGTACACGGGAAAACGCTCCTACGACTTCGTCGGTAAGAAGAAGCTTTGGTTCCTGATCGCCCTCGCGGGCGTTGCCTTGTCGATCCTCATCCCCGTAGCCAAGGGCGGATTCAACCTGGGCATTGAGTTCCGGGGAGGCTCGGAATTCACCGTCTCCAATGTCAAGACCACAGATGCTTCGCTCGGCGAAAAGGCTGTGGAGGACGTGGTCCCGGGCAGCGTGCCGCGCGTGGCCAACGTTGCCGGGACCACCATGCGAATCCAGACCGACAAGCTTTCCGATGATGAGACCCTCAAGATCAAGGAGGGCCTGACCAAAGCCTACGGAGTCACCGACAACGAGGTGACCTCCACATTCGTCGGTCCCACCTGGGGTGCGGACGTGACCAAGCAGGCGCTGCTGGGCCTGGTCGTGTTCGTGGCCTTGGCGACAGTGCTCATGGCGCTGTACTTCAGGACGTGGAAGATGTCACTGTCTGCGATCGCAGGCATGGCCGTGACCATGTTCATCACCGCCGGCGTCTATGCGCTCAGCGATTTTGAAGTAACGCCCTCAGCCGTTATCGGCTTCCTGACCGTGCTCAGCTATTCGCTGTACGACACGGTGGTGGTGTTCGACAAGATCCGTGAAAACACGGCGGACATCGACGCGTCCACCCGACGGACCTTTGGTGAGGAAGTTAATCTGGCCGTGAACCAGACCCTGGTGCGTTCGATCAATACCATGATGGTGGCGATCCTCCCTGTGGCGGCGATTCTCTTCATCGGCGCCGGGCTGCTCGGAGCAGGAACACTGCGGGACCTGTCGCTTGCCCTGTTCGTGGGGATCCTGATCGGTACCGCAGCCACTATCTTCATCGCCGCGCCGATGTATGCCTGGCTGCGGCAGAACGAACCCGAGCTGGTCAAGCAGGCCAAGCGCGTGCAGCACCGGCGGGCAGAAGCCCCCGCCAAAGCCACCGCCGGGCCGGCGCAGGCTTAGCAGCAGCTAAAAAAAGACCGGATGCCGTTGCCGCGGCATCCGGTCTTTTGCGTCGCCGTCTGCGCCACTGGCGAAGCCTCGGTTATTGAGCACACCTGCGGCGGGAATAGACTGGAATAATTAAACGGGTCGTGAGGGGTGCTTCATTGGAAGAACGTTCAACGTCGGCGCCAGAGGCGGCCGGGGGTAGCGGTCCGGGCCAGGGCCCGCAGACTGGTCTGGTGGCTGCCGGACGCCCCGGTCCGGGTGTGCCGGTGGACGCCTCCGGCGTGCGCCCCACTTTCCCGGGGCGCCGGGAACGCACGCGGTCCCGGCTTGCCCGTCTTACCGGGCGAAGCACCGCCACGTACTCGCCGATTCTGGAGCCGCTGCTCCGCACGGTGCGGGCGAACAATCCCAAAGAGGACTTTGACCTCATCCAGCGCGCGTTCGTCGTGGCTGAGCAGAGCCACCGCGGACAGAAGCGCAAAAGCGGGGACCCCTATATAACCCACCCCGTGGCCGTTGCCACGATCTTGGCCGAACTCGGCCTCAGCGGGACCACGCTTGCGGCCGCGCTGCTTCACGATACGGTCGAAGACACCCCCTACACCCTCGCTGATCTGAAAGCCGACTTCGGCCCCGAGGTGGCTATGCTCGTGGACGGCGTCACGAAGCTGGACAAAGTCAGCTTCGGCGAGGCCGCACAATCCGAGACAGTGCGCAAGATGGTCGTCGCCATGGCCAAGGACATCCGAGTGCTGATGATTAAGCTCGCGGACAGGTTGCACAACGCCCGTACATGGCGCTTTGTTTCAGCGGAATCCTCGGCCCGCAAGGCGCGCGAGACGCTGGAGATCTTCGCGCCGCTCGCCCACCGCCTCGGCATGAACACCATCAAGTGGGAGCTCGAGGATCTATCCTTCGCGGCGCTGTATCCGAAGGTCTACGAGGAGATCGTCCGGATGGTGGGGGACCGGACTCCTGAGCGCGAAAAGAGCCTCAGCGTTATCCGGAACCAGATCGCCGAGGATCTGCGCGTGGCCAAGATCAAAGCCACCATCACCGGCCGCCCGAAGCATTATTACTCGATCTACCAAAAGATGATCGTCCGGGACAAGGACTTCGACGACATCAACGACCTCATGGGCGTGCGTGTGCTGGTTGATTCCGTCCGCGACTGTTACGCGGCACTCGGCACCCTGCATTCGCGGTGGAACCCCCTGCCCGGGCGGTTCAAGGACTACATCGCCATGCCCAAGTTCAACATGTACCAGTCGCTGCACACCACCGTCATCGGTCCCGGCGGGAAGCCTGTTGAGATCCAGATCCGCACGCACGAGATGCACCGCCGCGCGGAGTATGGCGTGGCCGCGCACTGGAAGTACAAGGACCAGCCGAACCGGACCGCCACCGGGCCCGGCAGCCCCCGCGACGGGGACATGGGATGGCTGCGGTCGCTCGTGGACTGGCAGCAGGAGACCTCCGATCCCGGCGAATTCCTGGACTCCCTGCGCTTTGAGATCAACGCCAGGGAAGTTTTCGTCTTCACGCCCAAGGGTGAGGTCATGGCCCTCCCGGCAGGCTCGACGCCCGTGGACTTTGCCTACGCCGTGCACACCGAGGTGGGGCACCGCACCATCGGTGCCCGGGTCAACGGGAAACTGGTGCCTCTCAACAGCGAACTCAACCACGGCGACTGGGTGGAGATCTTCACCTCCAAGGCCGAAGGCGCCGGACCCAGTCAGGACTGGCAGCACTTCGTCAAGAGCGCCCGTGCCCGGAACAAAATCCGCCAGTGGTTCAGCAAAGAGCGCCGTGAAGAGGCGATTGACCGCGGCAAGGAGCTGCTGACCCGCGCCATGCGGAAGCAGAACCTGCCGCTGCAGCGCCTCATGACCCACGACGCCCTTGCCGCCGTGGCGGAGGAATTCAAGTATGTCGACATCTCCGGGCTGTACGCAGGCGTGGGCGACGGGCACACCTCAGCGCAGCACGTCATGGAGAAGCTCGTCGATCTGCTCGGCGGAAACGAAACCCCGGATGACGACCTCACTGAGGTGAGCATCCCCACCCAGGTCACCAAGGCACGTTTCTCAGACTCCGGTGTGGTGGTCCGCGGCGTGGGAGACGTATGGGTCAAGCTGGCACGCTGCTGCACGCCTGTGCCACCCGATCCCATTCTGGGCTTCGTCACGCGCGGCTCAGGCGTCTCCGTGCACCGCACCGACTGCACCAACGTCGCCGGCCTGAAGGACCAGCCGGACAGAATCGTGGACGTGGACTGGGCACCCACGCAATCCAGCGTGTTCCTCGTTGAGATCCAGGTGGAGGCCCTGGACAGGAAGTCCCTCCTCTCGGACGTCACTCGCGTGCTGTCCGAGAACCACGTGAACATCCTGGCTGCGAGCGTCCACACCTCAACCGACCGTGTGGCCATCTCCAAGTTCGCTTTCGAAATGGGCGATCCCAAGTACCTCAGCCACGTTCTCAGTGCTGTCCGCAGGATTGACGGCGTGTTTGATGTCTACCGCACCACCGGGAACAGCCGGCGCAGCTAGGGCCAGTTTCTCCAGTGCTGCCTTTTTATGTGGCAGCCGGGGGGACGCCTCCACGGCGAGGGTCAGCAGCCGCAACCGCACCTCGAGTTCGGGGCGCTCGAGCAGGCGCCGCAGGGCGGGAACTGCCCGTTCGGCCTCCACGTGCAAGGCGATATCCAGGGCGGTGCGCAGGGGGCTGGACACCATAAGGCCGCCGAGGCTGACAACGTCAAAAGGACCGAGCCGCACCTCATGGAGAGTGCAGCCTCTGGTGGAGCGCAGGCTGGAGATGCGGCGTTTGGCATCCACCAGCAGGGCCAGCCGGTCCGGTTCCCGGGCGCAGCCGTAGATCCAGGCCGCAGTCATCCTTCCGGCGACCACCCGCCGCCGGATCGCCGGCGGCACGGCACAGGCTGCCGCTCGGGCGCGCAACTGCGGCGAGGCAGGAACACCAGGCAGCGTGTAGCCGTACTGGTAGAGCTGCGTGAGCACGCCGTCGGCCGCCATGGACTGGAGCTCGGGCCACGAGAACAGCTGCCCGGGCGCGTATAGATCCAGAAGCTGCGTGGGGGAGTCGGGGCTGCGCATGCCGGACGCTTTCATCCAGTCATCGTGCCGGAACTGCCCCGAACAGGAACAGGCCCCGTCCCGGCTATGTGGATAACCGGGACGGGGCCTGCGACGGTAAAAGCAGGGTATTTAGGAGAGCTCGCTTGCGGAGCGCTGGATCTGGTCAAGCCAGGCCTGGCGGGCGTCGAGGGCCTCCTGTGCGGCCTTGATCCTGCGCTGGTCGCCAACCTTCTCCGCTTTCGCCAGGTCTTCCCTCAGACCGGCAATGGCAGACTCCAGCTGGCTCAGGGCACTGTTGGTGCGCGCCTTGGTCTCCGGGTTGGACCGCTGCCAGTTTTCCTCTTCGGCCTGGCGGACGGCGTCTTCGATTCGGCGCAGGCCAGCCTCGATGCGCCCCATGTCTGCGCGCGGCACCTTTCCGGCTTCCTCCCAGCGGTCACGGATGGACTGAAGCGCCTTCTTCGCGGCGCCGAGGTCCCTAACCGGAAGGATGGCGCTGGCCTCCTCGAGGAGGGCTTCCTTCACCTTTAGGTTGGCTGCGTACTCCTGGTCGATCTCATCGTTTGCTGCCTGGCGGTTGGTGAAGAAGATATCCTGGGCGGCGCGGAACCGGGCCCACAGAGCGTCGTCGTCCTTGCGGCTGGCGCGGGGCGAGGCTTTCCACTCGTCCATGAGGCGGCGGTACTCCCCTGCCGCGAAGCCCCAGTCCGTTGACGAGGATAGTGCCTCGGCCTCGGCGATCAGCTTTTCCTTCGCAGCCTTTGCTGCCGAGTTGTTGCTGTCCAGTTGGGAGAAGTAGGCACGGCGGTGGCGGTCAAAGACGGTGCGGGCAGCACGGAACCGCTTCCACAGTGCGTCTTCATTGCTGCGCCCGAGGCGGATACCGCTCTTCTGTGCGGCCTTCCAGCTCTCAAAGAGCTCATTCATCCGCGCGCTGGAGGTCTTCCACTGGATCTGTGCCGGATCGGTTCCGGAGATGGCCTCAGCCTCGGACACGATGGCCTCGCGGGCAGCGAGTTCGTCTGCCCGGACGGCGTCATGCTTGGCCTTTTCGGCCTTTTCGAGCTCCGTGATCTGCGTGGACAGCGTGTCCAGGCGGCCTTCGGCGGAGCGGATGTCCCCCACCATGTTCCGCTCGGCCAGCTGCTCACGCAGGTGGGTGACAGTCTTCTGCATGTCGGTCGTGGGCGCCTTGGACGCCACCCGGTGCTCCAGCAGCACGATCTGGGCCACGACGTCGTCGTACTTTCGGGCGAAGTAGGCCAGCGCCTCGTCGTCGCTCACGCCGGGGTACTGGCCGACCGGGTGCTCCTCGCCGTCGATGGTCAGGAAGACGTGACCGTCGCCCTCCACGCGGCCCCATTTGGCAGCTTCCGCCAGTGACGTGGCAGACGCGGCAGGGGAGGACACAGCGGGTGCAGCTGTGCCCGCCTTGGGGCGTGCCGCGAATGCAGCGGGAGACGGCGCAGGGCGCGGTGCCGGCGCCGGGCTGGGTGGCGGCGTCGAACTGGTGGGGGCAGCCGGGCTGGCGGCGGGAACCGCAGCTGCGCCGGCCTCCGGCGCGCTCTCCACCGGGGCGCTTTCCTCCGGGGCGCTTTCCTCCGGGGCGCTCTCTGCCGGGGCGCTTTCCTCTGGCACGCTCTCCACCGGGGCGCTTTCCTCTGGGGCGCTTTCCTCCGCCGCACTCTCCGCCGGCGTGTTCTCCGGCTGAGTCGCTTCGGCCTGGGTACCTTCAGCCGCAGCCTCCTTGGGTTCGGCCGGAGGAGCCGGAACCTCAATCAGGTCTGCTGCTGCTGTTTCGTCGGATTTCTGACTGTCTGTCACCGCTAAAAGTCTTTCGCTTGGAGGAAAATACTCTCGTAATCCGTCCTTATCCACGAGGGACAGGTGCTTCTTACTTCAGAGAAAACGAGTCTATCGTGACTGGTTCCACAGGAGCGCCGTCCGTGGCGTTTTCGCCCTTCTTAAGACCTGCAGCCGCAATCTTTGTGACTACGTCCAGTCCGGAGGTCACCTTGCCCACTATTGTGTAGCCGCCTGCGGCGTCAGCCGGAATGACGGTGTCCCTATACACAATGAAGAACTGAGTGCCGTTGCCGTGGGCGTTCCCGCCGGTGCGTGCCACCGCAATGGTGCCAGCCGGGTATTTATTGTCGGGCGGCGTGTTTTCCAGTGGGCCCCATGTGTAGGAAGGGTCTCCCTGGCCGTCACCGGTCTTGGAACCGCACTGCAGTACGCCGAAGTTTTCCGCAGTGGTGAGCCGGTGGCAGCTGACACCCTTGTAGTAGCCCTCGTCGGCGAGGGATTTGAAGACAGCGGCGGCCTGCGGGGCCCTGGTGCCGTCCAGCTGCACTCCCAGCGCGCCCCGGTTCAGCCTGAGCTCGCCGGTAAAGACCTTTCCGGCGGCGGTTTCCGGCTTGGGGATGTTGGGTGCGTTGGTGGGCGACGGGGAAGCCGACGGAGATTCCAGGCCTGCCTGTGCCGCAGCAAACTCCTCTTCGGTCGGGTTGCCGGAGTAAACTGCGAGTTGGAGGACGACGGCGAGAATCACCGCCGCTGCGCCGGCAGCCCCCGCAATGAGGTTGTCCCGCTTCCGCCGTTTCTCCTGGTCCCGCCGAAGCGCGCGTTTGGCTTCCATCTGCTGAATGCGCCGCTTTGCTTCACGCATTTCACGTGGACTGGCCGCCACAGGCTCCTCCTCGATGATCGGGCTGCCCCCAGGGGTCACCCGCTGAAGGCATCCCCGGCTGCAGCTGCACGGCGGCAGCGTCCCCAGCCCGGCAGCGTGCATTAGAGATGCCCGCGCCGAAAGCATAAACTGGCTGCCGCACCTAGTTTATGCAGAACAGCCTGGGCTGCCGCGCCTGCTGCCGCCTTTGCCCACATGGCGGATCCAAATATTTCAGCGCAGCGGACTCCGGCCGTCGGTTACCTGAGGAGAAACTCCACCATGGCACGCACCGCCTCCCTGTCCGGATTCCCCGAGTGGCTTCCCGAGGAACGGCTGGTGGAGCAGCATGTGCTGGACACCCTGCGCCGCACCTTTGAACTGCACGGGTTCTCTTCGATCGAGACCCGCGCGGTGGAGACTGTGGGCCAACTGCTGCGCAAGGGGGAGATCGACAAAGAGGTCTACGGCCTCAGCCGCCTCCAGGACGACGAAGGCGAGGAGTCCAGGAGCAAGCACGATCCGCACGCCCTGGCACTGCATTTTGACCTGACGGTTCCGTTCGCCCGTTACGTCGTGGAGAATGCCGGTTACTTGGCGTTCCCGTTCCGCCGTTACCAGATACAGAAGGTGTGGCGCGGTGAACGTCCCCAGGAGGGCCGCGCCCGCGAATTCACCCAGGCCGACATTGACGTGGTGGGGGACGGCGACCTGCCGTTCCGCTATGACGTGGAAATCGCGCTGGTCATCGCCGAGGCCTTGAGCGCCCTCCCCATTCCGGACTTCCGCCTGCGCATCAACAACCGCAAGCTTGCCGAAGGGTTCTACCGTGGCATCGGCCTGGACGACACCGCCGGAGTGCTGCGCAGCATCGACAAACTGGAGAAGATCGGCCCGGACAAGGTTGCCGAACTTCTCAAGACCGAACTCGGCGCCAGCGAGGACCAGGCGCAGGCGGCTCTGAAGCTGGCCGGCATACGGACCGAGGACACCTCCTTCGTGGGTCAGGTCCGTTCCCTCGGCGTGAACGACGAACTCCTCGAGGAAGGCCTGAACGAACTGGAGCAGGTCATTGAGGCCGCCGTGAAGCACGCACCGGGGAAGGTCGTGGCTGACCTGAGTATCGCCCGTGGCCTCGACTACTACACCGGGACGGTCGTCGAAACAGTTCTCGTGGGCCACGAACAGCTTGGCTCCATCTGCTCCGGCGGCCGCTATGACGCCCTGGCGAGCAAAGGCAACCGGAAGTTTCCCGGGGTTGGCCTTTCCATCGGCGTTACCCGCCTGGTCTCCCGCATCCTGAGCCAGGACCTCGCCAAGGCCTCCCGCTCTGTGCCCACCGCTGTGCTGGTCGCGCTGAATAACGATGACAGCTGGGGCGAGGCGCAGGACGTCGCCACGCAGCTGCGCAGCCGGGGGATTGCCACGGAGGTCGCCGCGAAGGCCGAGAAGTTCGGAAAGCAGATTAAGTTTGCGGACCGCCGCGGCATCCCCTTCGTCTGGTTTACAGATGACGACGGCAAGCACCAGGTCAAGGACATCCGGTCCGGCGTGCAGACCGACGCCGATCCGGCCACCTGGACGCCGTCGGATGAGGATCTGTACGTCCAGGTCACCGCGGCCGCATCCGAGTAGGCGGCAGGCAGTTCCGCCTGGGTGCCACGCCCAAGCGCTCAGCCACTCACGCGCTCAGGCACTCACGCGCTCAGGCATTCAGGCGCTCAGCACCTAGCGTTTAACGGCTTGGGCCCGGCGGCCGCGGATCCGCAGCACCGCCGCCCTGCCCGCCAGCCCCGCAACCAGCACGGCCACCATGGTGAGGACCGATGCCTGCGGCAGCGTGAAGGCCAGGACCAGGCATCCGGCGAGCCCCAGTGCGTTGAGCCACCTCGGCGCGTGCCATGGGCGTTCCGTCAGCGTGTAGGCAGCGGCGTTCGCTACGGCGTAGTACATGAGGACGCCAAAGCTGGAGAACCCCACCACTGTCAGCACATTGCTGGTCAGCAACAGCACAATGACGACGGCGGCCACAGCCAGTTCGGCCGCGAACGGAACGGTGTGCCGTCCCCCGACGCGGGCGAGCGGAGCGGGCAGGTCGCGCTCCCTGGCCATCGCCATCGTGGTGCGTCCTACTCCCGCGATGAGTGCAAGCAGTGCGCCGAGGGAGGCCGCGGCCGCCCCCGCTTGGACGAGGGGCGCCGCCGCGGCAAACCGGGAGTGCTTCACCGCGTCCAGCAGCGGGGCCGGTGATGCGGCAAGCTGCGCCAAGGGAAGATGCCCCAGCAGCAGCAGTGCCAGGACGAGGTAAACGGTGAAGGCTCCCGCGAGGGCGCCGAGGATGGCCCGCGGAATCACCTTCGCAGGGTCCCTGACCTCTTCTCCCAGGGTGGCAATCCGGGCGTATCCGGCGAAGGCGAAAAACACGAGGCCGGCGGCTGGAAGGACGCCCGCCGCACCGCCCGGCCCGTCAGGCGATGCCGGGGATCCGGCGCCCTCAGGATGAGGTCCCATGAGACTGGCCACGGCAACAAAGACGAGGGTGGCCAGGACGATCCCCAGCAGGATGCGGGTCAGAAACGCGGTCCGCGTGATGCCCAGAAGATTTACTCCGGTCAGCACGGCGACGGCCGCTAGTGCCACCGGCGTGGCATAGCCGGGCGAGACGTACTGTCCGAAGGTCAACGCCATCGCTGCGCAGGAGGCGGTTTTGCCGGTCACGAACCCCCAGCCGGCGAGGAACCCGGGCCACTCGCCCAGCTGCTTGCGCCCATAGACGTACGTGCCGCCGCTATGCGGATACTTCGAGGCCAGCTGGGCGGACGCCACCGCATTGCAGTAGGCGACGGCCCCTGCGATGACGATGGAAACGACAAGGAGTGTGCCTGCCAGTCCCGCGGCCGGTGCGAACACCACGAACACGCCGGCGCCGAGCATGGAACCGAGTCCTATGGATGTTGCATCGAACACACCGAGCCTGCGCTGCAGCTGGTGATGCTTGGTCATGGCGGGGCAGGGGCCTTTCCAGCGGGTAAACTCGGACCGGATCGTTTCCGCAACGATCCTAACGAAAACTTCTGTCTTCCTTCTGAAAGGAATGTTGTGCTGCGCACACATGACCTCGGATCCCTGCGCTCCGAGCACATTGGACAAACCGTAACCCTGGCCGGCTGGGTAGGCCGCCGTCGTGACCACGGTGGTGTCGCATTCGTCGATCTGCGTGACGCGTCCGGCGTCGCCCAGGTCGTGGTCCGGGAGGAAGAGGTGTTCCACGGCCTGCGCAACGAATACGTGCTGCAGGTGACCGGCACGGTGTCCAAGCGCCCCGAGGGCAACGAGAACCCTGCTCTCGCCACGGGCGAGGTTGAGGTCATGGCCGACAAGGTGGTCATCCTGAACACCGCGGACGCGCTGCCCTTCCAGATCGACGAGCACGTGGAAGTGGGCGAGGAGGCCCGCCTCAAGCACCGCTACCTCGACCTGCGCCGCCCCGGCCCCAGCCGCAACCTCCGCCTCCGTTCCGAGGCCAACCGCGTCGCCCGTGAACTCCTGCACAAGGAGGGCTTCGTGGAAATCGAAACCCCCACACTCACGCGATCGACGCCGGAAGGCGCCCGTGACTTTCTGGTCCCCGCCCGCCTGGCGCCGGGTTCCTGGTACGCGCTGCCGCAGTCGCCGCAGCTTTTCAAGCAGCTGCTGCAGGTGGGCGGCTTCGAGAAGTACTACCAGATTGCCCGCTGCTACCGCGATGAGGACTTCCGCGCGGACCGGCAGCCCGAATTCACCCAGCTGGACATCGAGGCGAGCTTCGTTGACCAGGACGACATCATTGCGCTCGGTGAAAGCATCGTGAAGGCCCTGTGGCAGCTGATCGACGTCGACATCCCGACGCCCATCCAGCGGATCACCTACGCCGACGCCATGGCCCGCTACGGCTCCGACAAGCCGGACCTCCGCTTCGGCCAGGAGCTGACCGAGCTGACCGAGTTCTTCAAGGACACCAACTTCGGTGTCTTTAAGGCGCCTTATGTCGGCGCAGTTGTCATGCCCGGCGGCGCCTCCCAGGCGCGCCGGGCCCTGGACGCCTGGCAGGAATGGGCGAAGCAACGTGGCGCCAAGGGCCTGGCCTACGTCCTTTACAAGGAAGACGGCGAGCTTGCGGGTCCGGTCGCCAAGAACCTCACCGAGACCGAACGTGCCGGCCTGGCCGATGCCGTCGGTGCCAAGCCGGGCGACTGCATCTTCTTCGCCGCCGGCGAGAAGACCCCGTCCCGGGCACTGCTCGGTGCTGCCCGTGTTGAAATCGGCCACCGCACCGGGCTGATCGATCCCACCGCCTGGGCGTTCTGCTGGGTTGTCGACGCCCCGATGTTCGAGCCGGCCGCTGCCGCGGTGGCCTCCGGTGACGTTGCCGTGGGCGGCGGCCAGTGGACGGCCGTCCACCACGCCTTCACCTCGCCCAAGCCGGAGTTCCTGGAGACCTTCGACAAAGACCCCGAATCTGCGCTGTCCTACGCGTACGACATCGTCTGCAACGGCAACGAAATCGGCGGCGGCTCCATCCGCATCCACGAGCGCGAAGTCCAGGAACGGGTCTTTGAGCTCATGGGCCTGGACAAGGCAGACGCCCAGACCAAGTTCGGCTTCCTCCTCGAAGGCTTCAAGTACGGCGCCCCGCCGCACGGCGGCATCGCCTTCGGCTGGGACCGCGTGGTTGCACTGATGGCAGGCGTTGACTCCATCCGCGACGTCATCGCGTTCCCGAAGTCCGGCGGAGGCCACGACCCCCTCACGGACGCTCCGGCTCCCATCACCCCGCAGCAGCGCAAGGAAGCCGGGGTGGACTTCAGGCCCGAGGTGAAGAAGCTCGAGGACAAAAAGCCCGAGTAGGCGCAAGGCTGCCGGCAGCCCGTTTCGACGGTTCCCTGCACACTCGACGCTAAGAAGCGTCGAAACCGCAGGGAACCGTCGAAACGGAGCAGTTAGGGGGCCGGCGGGTCGCTGACTGTGATCCGCACCGAGCACGCGTCCGCCGCGGCCTTCTTCAGGACCGCAGCGCGTGGATCGGGGACATCGAGGTACGCCAGGCGCGGCAGCCGGGCATAAGCCTTGAGGGCAGGCTGCTCGAGGACAAGGTCCGCCAGCGCGCGGTCCCCGCCAGGCAGCACATACTCGAAGACCTCCCCGCTGAAGACACGCCCGGCCTGTTCCGCCACTGCCTCGACCATCGCATCGGCCTGGTTGGAACGGCGCCGCGCAAACCTTTGCTGGGACTGGCCTCCGGCAGCGGTCCGTGACTGCACATACTTGGAGCCGGTCTTGGACGCCAGGATGTGCCCCTCGCTGGCAACCGCCACACCGTACCCACCCCGGCGCACCAGGACCAGGCCGATCCTGCGCGGCTGGGAGGCGAGGGAAGCCAGACGCTCCACCAAGCCGGGTCCGCGCCCTGGCCTGCCGTCCGCCGGCCAAGGCGCCTGCAGCAGTGCACTGGCGCCGTCGGCTGCGAGAAGCCGCACGCCGTCGTCGTGGTCTTCGATCTCCAGCACGCCGTGACTGGACCGGAACCGCTCCACCCAGCCGGCCAGCCGGGGACCGGATACGAACGCGGTCCGCGACGGCGGTGACGGATGGCCGCCGGGCGTAGCCCGGCCCGCTGCTCCGCCTGCTGTAGCACTGTGTGGCATCGCCGATTCCCCTGCTTCCCGCGACGGGACTTGCCCCGATGGATCTATGAGTAGCCTATCTATGTGGATGATCTCTTTGGCCCGGGGCAGGGCAATGACGACGACGGCGACTCGCCTGACGCTGCCGACCGCACTGCCGGCAGCGGCACTGCCGACAAGACGGCCGGCGGCGGTGCTACTGGCAGGACGGCCGGCGCCTCGCGAAACGCCGCGCCCCGCAGCCCCCTCGCCGTCCGCATGCGGCCCCGCACCCTGGACGATGTGGTGGGCCAGCAGCACCTGTTGGGCCAGGGCTCGCCGCTGCGCCAGCTGGCAGCCGGGGCAGACGCCGGCGGCCCCGCAGGCCCCAGCTCGGTCATCCTCTGGGGTCCGCCTGGCACCGGCAAGACCACGCTGGCCCATGTCATCGCCAGGGGGCCCGGCAGGAAGTTCGTGGAGCTCTCGGCGATCACCGCCGGAGTCAAGGACGTGCGCAAGGTCATGGATGATGCGCTGACTGCCCGCGACCTCTACAAAACCACCACGGTGCTGTTCCTGGATGAAATCCACCGATTCAACAAAGCCCAGCAGGACGCTCTGCTGCCCGGCGTCGAAAACCGCTGGGTGGTGCTCGTGGCAGCGACCACCGAGAATCCCTCCTTCTCCGTGGTCTCCCCGCTGATGTCCCGTTCCCTGCTGCTCACGCTGAAACCGCTGACCGACTCCGACGTCGAGGGCCTGCTGCTGCGGGCCGTGGAGGACTCCCGCGGCCTGCGCGGCGAAGTCCGGCTCAGCCCCGAGGCACTGGCGCACCTCGTCCGGCTCTCGGGCGGGGATGCCAGGCGGGCCCTTACGGCGCTGGAGGCGGCCGCCGGCGTCGCGTTCGGCGACGCGGACGACGTCGGAAGTTCCGATTCCGGGGAGGGTGGCGCTGCCGGCGGCAGCCCCGGCGATCCGGTCACCGTGGAACTGCGGCATACGGAGCGTGCCCTTGATGTGGCGGCCGTTCGGTACGACCGTGCGGGGGACCAGCACTACGACGTTGCCAGTGCCTTCATCAAGTCCATCAGGGGTTCGGACGTGGACGCGGCACTGCACTACCTGGCCCGGATGCTCGAAGCGGGGGAGGACCCGCGGTTCGTCGCCCGCCGTATTGTGATCTCCGCCGCTGAAGACGTCGGCATGGCCGACCCCACTGCGCTGCAGACGGCCGTCGCGGCGGCGCAGGCGGTCCAGCTCATCGGAATGCCGGAAGGCCGGATCATCCTCGCCGAGGCGGTTGTCCACCTCGCCACGGCGCCAAAGTCCAACGCCGCCTACATGGGCATTAACAAGGCCATCGCGGACGTCCGCGCGGGGCTGGGCAACGGAATTCCGCCCCACCTGCGGGACTCGCACTACCCTGGGTCGAAGCAGCTGGGGCACGGACTGGGCTACAAGTACGCCCACGACGCCCCCCACTCGGTGGCATCCCAGCAGTATCCTCCGGACGACCTCGTGGGCCGCGATTACTACGAGCCGACGGCCAACGGGGCGGAGCGTGACATCGCGGTGCGGCTCGAACGGCTCCGCAAGATTATCCGGGGCAAGTGAGCGCCGTGGTAGGATGGATGCTTGTCTGGCAAGGCACGGACGCACAATCCCCGAATTTCTGTTCGATGGAGCTGTGCCCTGTGCCCAGTAGCAAAAGGCAGCGGTTGGCCGATGCTCTCCATCGTGGAGGCCAGTAACACTGACACACCGCAGATATTGGAAGGACACAAGTGGCTAACAACACTCGTGCTCGCCGTCAGGCCCGCCTCTCGCGGTCCCTCGGCATCGCTCTGACCCCCAAGGCCGCTAAGTACATGGAGCGCCGCCCGTACGGCCCCGGTGAGCATGGCCGCGCCCGCAAGAAGCAGGACTCCGACTACGCCGTCCGTCTGCGCGAAAAGCAGCGCCTGCGCGCTCAGTACGGCATCCGCGAAGCCCAGATGACCCGCGCCTTCGAAGAAGCACGCCGCACCAAGGGCCTGACCGGTGAAAACCTGATCGAACTGCTCGAAATGCGTCTCGACGCCCTCGTACTGCGTGCCGGCTTTGCCCGCACCATCGCCCAGGCCCGCCAGCTGGTTGTGCACCGCCACATCCTGGTTGACGGCATCCGCGTTGACCGCCCGTCGTTCCGCGTCGGCGAGGGCCAGCTGGTCCACGTTCACAGCCGCAGCGAAACCATGCCTCCTTTCCAGGTTGCAGCAGCCGGCGCACACCGCGACGTCCTGCCCGCCGTTCCGGCGTACCTGGACGTCAAGCTTGACGCCCTGCAGGCACGCCTGGTCCGCCGCCCGAAGCGCTCCGAGGTCCCCGTGACCTGCGAAGAGCAGCTCGTCGTCGAATTCTACGCACGCTAAATTCTCCGCAGCGTATCCAGAGAAGCCCGTGGCAAGCGCCGCGGGCTTCTTTGTATGTAAGGTACTTGGGGGACATCGGCGGTTACAGCATGCTGCTGCCGCGCACAGGGTCCCGATCCACTGAGTTTCAAGGAGATGAACATCTATGTCTGGTGGCGATATTGCCGGCCTGATCGCGGCCGGAGTATTTGCGCTCCTGGTCCTGTTGCTTGCTGTCCCCATCCTTAAGCTGGGGCGGGTTTTTGATGAGGTGCGGACCTCCATCCGTTCCATCAGCGACGGCGCAACTCCCCTCATGGACGAAGTCACCGCGACCGTTTCCGCCACCAACCAGCAGCTGAAGAAGGTCGACGGCATCGCCTCCAACGTGTCGGACGCCACGGCCAACATCTCCGCGCTGTCCTCGCTGATGGCCGCCACTGTCGGTTCGCCGCTGATCAAGGTCGCCGCCTTCAGCTACGGCGTGCGCTCCGCCCTGGCCGCCCGCAAGAAGCCCGCCACCGGCCGTCGCAGCCGCTAACTTCCGGAGAACCGAAAATGAAGAGACTTGTCTGGATGGGCATCGGCGTTGCCATCGGTGTCATCGCGTTCCACAAGGTCACCGAGGCGCAGGCCACCCTCGGACCGGAAGGCCTGAACCGTGCGGTCGGCCGGCTGGCGGACGGTGTTTACGACTTTGCCGATGCCGTCCGAAGCGGCATGCGTGAGCGGGAGACCGACCTGCGCACGGCGCTCGGCGTCGAGCCCCAGGACGTTGCCGGCCGCTAGCCGCGGCGGAATACGCGAGAATTAAACGGTCGGTCCTTTCAACATCCGTTGATCCCGATCCGCTCTGAACCAAAACCTCACGCACCAGAAGCGTGAACCAAGAAGGGTATGTAATCAGCTCATGAAGTCGCAGGAGATCACAAAGCGCTGGGTGGACTTTTTTGTCAGCAAAGGCCACACCGCGGTTCCCTCCGCGTCGCTGGTCTCCAGCGACCCCTCCCTGCTGTTCACGGTTGCGGGCATGGTCCCGTTCATCCCTTACTTGACGGCCCGTGAAGAAGCTCCCTACTCCCGCGCCACCAGCGTGCAGAAGTGCATCCGCACCGGTGACATCGAAGAAGTGGGCAAGACCGCCCGTCACGGCACCTTCTTCCAGATGTGCGGCAACTTCTCGTTCGGCGACTACTTTAAAGAAGACGCCATCAAGTTCGCCTGGGAACTGCTCACCACCAGCGTGGACGACGGCGGGTACGGGCTTCCGCCGGAACGCCTCTGGGTGACTGTCTACGAAGAGGACGACGAAGCCGAGGAACTCTGGCTGAAGAACACGGGCGTGCCCGCGGAGCGCATCCAGCGCATGGGCAAGGCCGACAACTACTGGTCCACCGGCCAGCCCGGCCCGGCCGGTCCCTGCTCGGAAATCTACTACGACCGCGGCCCCGCTTATGGCGTCGAAGGCGGACCGATCGCCGACGAGAACCGCTACGTCGAGATCTGGAACCTTGTGTTCATGCAGTACCAGATCGACAACGTCCGTTCGAAAGTGGAGTTCGATATCACGGGCGAACTGCCCAAGAAGAACATCGACACCGGCCTGGGCATGGAACGTCTCGCAATGATCCTGCAGGACGTCGAGAACATGTACGAGACCGACCAGGTCCGCCCGGTCATCGACATGGCTTCCAAGCTCTCAGGCAAGGAATACACCTCCGCCGAGACGGAGGATGACCCCCACCATGCCGACGACGTCCGCATGCGGGTGGTCGGAGACCACATCCGCTCCGCCCTCATGCTCATCGCCGACGGGGTAACGCCTTCCAACGAAGGCCGCGGTTACGTGCTGCGCCGCCTGATCCGCCGCGCCGTCCGCTCGATGCGCCTGCTGGGCGTCGAAAAGGCCTGCCTGCCGGATCTCCTGCCCGCCTCCCGCGATGCCATGAAGGGCGTCTACCCGATCGTGGAGACGGACTTCGACCGCATCAGCCGGATCGCCTACGCGGAAGAAAAGGCGTTCCTGCGGACCATCGCCTCCGGCACTGCCCGGCTGGAAGACGCCGTGAAGGAATCCAAGGCAGCAGGCCGCCCGCTCTCAGGCGCCGACGCCTTCACCCTGCACGACACCTACGGGTTCCCTATCGACCTCACCCTTGAAATGGCCGAGGAAGCCGGCCTGAAAGTGGACGAGCCCGAGTTCCGCAAGCTCATGCTCGAACAGCGCCAGCGTGCCCAGGCCGATGCCAAGGGCAAGAAGGGCGCCCACGCCGACCTTAGTGCCTTCCAGGAACTGCTGGCGGAGGGTGAGACCGTCTTCACCGGCTACACCGACCTTGAAGGCGAATCGAGGGTCCGCGGGATCCTGAGCGCCGGCCGTAAGGTATCGCAGGCCGCCACGGGCGACGAGATTGAGCTTGTCCTCGCCGAAACGCCGTTCTACGCCGAAGCCGGCGGCCAGGCCGCGGACACAGGCCTGATCACCGGTGACGGGTTCGTCGTCGAGGTGCTGGACGTCCAGCGGCCGGTGAAGGGACTCAGCGTCCACAAGGCCATCGTCCGCGAAGGTGAGATCGCCTCCGACGCGCTGGTCCGTGCGGCCGTTGACCGGGAACGCCGCCATGCCGCTGAGCAGGCCCACACGGGCACCCACATTGTCCACGCTGCCCTGCACCAGATCCTGGGACCGCAGGCCGTCCAGCGCGGCTCCTTCAATAAGGCCGGCTACCTGCGCTTCGACTTCGCCTGGGGCGAGGGACTGAGCACCGCGACCCGTTCGGAGATTGAGGAAGTGTCCAATCTCGCCATCCGGAACAACTTCCAGGTGGACACCAAGGTCATGCCCCTCGCCGAAGCAAAGGCCCTCGGTGCCATGGCGCTGTTCGGGGAAAACTACGGCAGCGAAGTGCGCGTGGTGGAAATCGACGGCGCATGGTCACGCGAGCTGTGCGGCGGTACGCATGTGCCGAACACGTCGCTCATCGGCAGCCTGTCGCTGCTGGGTGAGCAGTCCGTAGGCTCAGGGAACCGCCGTGTGGAGGCCTTTGTGGGCATGGACGCCTTCCGGCACCTGGCCGCGGAACGGGCACTCGTTACCGAGCTGACTGAGATGCTGAAGGTGCCCTCGGGGCAGCTTGCCGACCGCATTGCAGCCACCCTGACGAAGCTCAAGACAGCCGAAAAGGAACTCGAACGGCTCCGCAAGGAGCAGCTCGCAGCAGCTGCCGCGCAGCTCGTCGGAACTGCCAAGGACGCTGCCGGAGTGCGTGTCATCGCCCACGACGCCGGACAGGTGGGCGGTGCGGATGATCTCCGGGGCCTTGCCCTGGACCTGCGGAACCGCCTTGGCTCCGAGGCGGCCGCGGTAGCCGTGGCCGGCGTCAGCAACGACCGCCCGGTCATCCTTATCGCCACCAACGACGCTGCCCGCACGGCCGGTGTAAAGGCTGGAGCGCTGGTACGCCTTGCGGCCGGCATCCTGGGCGGCGGCGGAGGCGGCAAGGACGACGTCGCCCAGGGCGGCGGCACCGACGCCTCCAAGGTCGGAGCCGCGCTGTCCGCCATCGTCGATGCCGTGACCCGGCGCTAACGGACCCGTGTCGTCAACTGCTGAGTCGCCCGCCTACCCCCAGGGAATTAAACTGGGGGTAGACGTGGGGACCGTCCGTGTGGGCGTTGCCATCTGTGACAGGGATGCGATCCTGGCCACCCCGCTAAAAACGCTGGACCGCAACCCCAAAAAGAACTCCGACGTGCGGGCCCTCGCTGCCCTGGCAGTGGACAGGGGAGCGGTGCAGGTTTTCGTAGGTCTTCCGCGCACCCTGAAAGGCGAGGAACACGCTTCCGCGCGCATGGCCACGGATTACGCCCAGCTGCTGGCCGACGCGCTGAACCGGGCCGGAGCAGACGTGCCGGTGCACCTCGTGGACGAGCGGCTAAGCACGGTCACCGCGCACCGACACCTGCACGAAGCTGGCATGAGCAGCAAAAATCACCGTAAAGTGGTGGATCAGGTTGCTGCTGCGGGAATTCTGCAGCACGCCATTGATATGCAAAAGGCCAGGGGAACGGATGTGGGAAGCCGCGTATGCGCGCTTGCCCAGCCGGGGCTGACCGGAGACGCCGCAGCAGATGATGGCGGGCAGGACGTCCCGGGGAAAGACATGCAATCTTCAAAAGATGGAAGGCAACAGTGAGCCCGGTCAACAGTGACGACTCCTCCGGCAGGAACTTCAGGGGCGCCGGACGGGCGCTGACGCGCAAGGAAATCCGTGCGCGGGAGAAGTCCCTCACGGCGGATTCCGGGAACCTCGTGCCCGAACAGGCCTACGAGTCCGGGAACGATGGCCCGGACGTTCCGGAGCGCCTTCCAACAGCGCAGGCGACTACAGGTGCGCCCACCACCGGCGTTCCGATGGTTCCGACTGCGCCGCCCACCATTGCGGTTCCTGCCGCGGAACACGGGGACGGCCACTCAGGCGAACACGGCATGCACGCCGCCGGCGCCCCCGGCACGCCAGCAGTTGAAGCCCATACGGACCGCCTTCACCACGCAGCCCACGCCGAGGGCAGGCACGAGGAGCATGTGTTCTCCTCCGCCGAAACCCAGCACTATGGCGAACCCCACCACAATGCCGAACCCCATCACGACGGCGGGCATGCCGGCGATGGCTACACGGCCTACCACCACGGGGCGCACCCGGATGACGCGCACCACCACGACCTCCTCCACCAGGACCCGCACGCAGGGACGTATGAGGACCATGAGCACTACGGGCACGACTCCGTCGGCCAGCAGCTGCTCGGCACCCCTGAGGTCGTCAAACCCCGTCCCTCGAAGAAAGTCCGCCGCAGGCGCCGGATCGTCGCGCTGCTGCTGACGCTTGCCCTGTTCGTCACTGCGACGGTCGTCGGGGCGCAGTTCCTCAAACCGCTGCTGGGCGACAGCAGGCCCAGCGACTACCCGGGACCGGGCACGGGACAGGTCACTGTGGCAGTCCAGCCCGGCGAAGGGCCGATGTCCGTCGCCGCCAAGCTCGAGGACGCTAAGGTGGTGGCCAACGCCGACACGTTCGTGTCAGCCCTTGCCGCTTCGGGCGGCACCCTGGCTCCCGGTGAATACGACTTCAAACAGGAAATGAAGAATTCCGACGCCGTCGCCGTCCTGCTCAACGAGGGCCAGTCCAAGGTCATGTACGTCGCTCTGAGCGCCGGCCTGCGGATCAACGAATCACTGGAGGCCATCTCCGAAGGCTCCGGGATCCCCGTGTCGCAGTTCAAGACCCTCAGCGACTCTCCCCAGCAGTTTGGCCTGCCGGCTAAGGCCAAGAATCTTGAAGGCTACCTCGCCCCGGGCGAGCACCGGTTCCCGCTGGGGACCACGCCCAAAGAGATCCTGACGCAGCTTGTCAAGATCACCACCGAGGAACTGAATGCCCAGGGCGTCGCTGACCCGGCCAAGCAGTACGAGGTCCTGACGGTGGCGAGCATCGTCCAGGCCGAAGGCGGCCAGGCAGAGTACAAGGACGTTGCCGGCGCCATCTACAACAGGCTCAAGCCGAACAACACAGAGACGGCCGGGCTGATCCAGTCCGACGCCACCGTCACTTACGGCCTGGGCAGGAAAAGCTTCCACATCACTGAAGAGGAAAAGGCGGACAAGTCCAACCCGTACAACACGTACGCCATCCAGGGGCTGCCCGTTGGCCCTATCGGTTCGCCGGGTAAGACGGCCATCGATGCGGCGGCGCAGCCGAACAAGAACGAGTACATGTACTGGGTGACCATCAACCTGGATACCAAGGAAACAAAGTTCTCCAAAACACTGGCGGAGCACCAGCGTTACGTTGATCAGTACAATGCCTGGTGTGAGGCCAACCCCGGCCGTTGCGTATGAGCCTGCGCGCGGCCGTCCTCGGTCATCCGATCGGCCACTCGAAATCCCCGGCCCTGCATCTCGCCGCCTATGCCCGGCTGGGGGAGGACATCGGTTACAGCGCCATTGATGTCACCGAGGAGGGCCTGCCCGCCTTCATGGCGAGTGTTCGCGGCCAGGAGGGCTGGCGCGGGCTTTCCGTGACGATGCCGCTCAAGACGGCCATGGTGCGTGAAGTCGACGAGGTCCGCGGCGTTGCCCGCGTGCTTGGTGTCATCAACACGGTGGTGTTTGAGGGCGAAGGAGAGTCCGCACGGCGGATCGGTTACAACACGGACGTCGCGGGAATCGTCAACGCCCTGCGCAACGCCGGCGCCGTTCAGGCTCCGGCCGCCGTGGTGCTGGGCGGCGGCGGAACGGCAGCGGCCGCCGTGGCGGCCCTGCAGGAACTCGGCGCGCAGTCCGTCGACGTCTTCGTGCGGAACACGGGCCGCGCCGCGGAAGCGCGGGCGGCAGCACGTGGTTTGGCCATGGACATCGGTGTGCACCCCATGAGTGGCGCCGTTGACGCAATGGCGGCTGCCGACGTCGTCATTTCCACCCTGCCGCCGCGGGCGGCGGACGGAATGGCGGCTGAGCTTGAGCAGCGGGGCCAGGCAACAGACGGGATCCTGCTCGACGTCGCCTACGATCCATGGCCCAGCAAAATCGCCGCCGCATGGCAGCAAGGGGGCGGAACCGTGGTGCCCGGACTTGAGATGCTGCTCTACCAGGCGGTCGAACAGGTGCGCTACTTCACCGGCCGCGAAGACGCCGCCAGCGCCGAAGTCATAGATGTGATGTGTATCGCAGTCGGGGCACCCCGGCGCGTACTCTGACCGCCCTACATGGCAGGATGGATTGTATGTTGCGTTGGTTGACTGCCGGTGAGTCCCATGGTCCGGCACTTGTCGGAATAATCGAAGGCGTCCCCGCCGGTGTTGAACTCACCAGCGGACAGATCGCCGATGCCTTGGCGCGCCGCCGCCTTGGCTATGGCCGCGGTGCCCGGATGAAGTTCGAGCAGGATGTTGTCACCATTCTTGGGGGAGTCCGCCACGGACTGACCCAAGGCGGCCCCGTTGCCATCCAGGTGGGGAACACCGAATGGCCCAAATGGGAGCAGATCATGTCTGCCGACCCCGTTGACCCCGAGCTGCTGGCCGACCAGGCACGCAACGCCCCGCTGACCCGTCCGCGGCCAGGACATGCAGACTTTACCGGGATGCAGAAATACGGGTTCGACGAGGCCCGGCCCGTGCTGGAGCGTGCCAGCGCCCGCGAAACCGCCACGCGCGTTGCCATGGGCACCGTCGCTGCGCAGTTCCTGAAGCACCTGGGCATCGAACTCGTCAGCCACACCGTATCGATCGCGAGCGTCGCCGTTCCCGAAGGCAGGCCCCGCCCGCTTCCGGTCAACGTGATAGCGCTTGACGCCGACCCCCTGCGCTGTTTCGACCGCGAAACCTCTGATGCCATGGTGGCGGAGGTGGACGCAGCCCACAAGGAAGGCGAAACCCTCGGCGGGGTAGTGGAGGTGCTGGCTTACGGGCTCCCGCCTGGACTGGGCAGCTACGTTCACTGGGACCGCCGCCTCGATTCCCGCCTTGCCGCCGCCCTCATGGGCATCCAGGCCATCAAGGGTGTGGAAGTCGGTGACGGGTTCCTCACCGCCGCCAGGCGCGGTTCGGCAGCCCACGATGAAATCGTCAAGGACGCCGACGGCAGGATTGTCCGTACCACCAACCGTGCCGGCGGCATCGAAGGGGGCATGAGCATCGGCGACGTCCTGCGCGTCCGGGCTGCCATGAAGCCGATCGCCACCGTCCCGCGCGCCCTGAAGACCATCGACATCAGCACCGGCGAGGCCGCGAAGGCCCACCACCAGCGCTCCGACGTCTGTGCAGTCCCGGCGGCGGGTGTTGTCGCCGAGGCCATGGTTGCCCTGGTCCTCGCCGAGGCTGTCACCGAGAAGTTCGGCGGTGACTCGGTGGAGGAGACTGCCCGCAACATCAAGGGCTACCTGCAGAACATTCCGGCGTCGCTGGACTCGATCGGACTCTAGTGCCCCCCAGCAATACACCCCGCACCCCGGGGAATCGTCCCATCGTGCTCATCGGCCCCATGGCAGTGGGGAAGTCCGCCCTCGGCCACCAACTGGCACAGCAGCTTGGTGCACTGTTCGTGGACACCGACTCCGTCATCGTCGAGCACCACGGCTCCATCGCGGACATCTTCGCAGGACGTGGTGAACACGCCTTCCGGGAGATTGAGGCACGGACCGTAGCCCGCGTCGTCGAAGCCGCCGCCGGTACGGACACCGTCATTTCACTCGGCGGCGGATCCGTCCTGGACTCCGGCACCCAGCAGCTGCTGCAGCGCTGCACGGTGGTCTACCTGGAGTGCGACGTCGACACCGTGGCTGCCCGGATCGCCAGGAACTCCGGCCGTCCGCTGCTGGCCGGTGACGGCATCAGCCGGTGGAAGGACCTCTTTGCGACGAGGAAACCCGTCTACGAACGCCTCGCGGACATCGTCCTCGATGTGCGGCGGGGATCGGTGGCGGAACTGGGCCGCCGGCTTGAAACGGCGCTGCAGGAGTATACGGAAGCGGGCTATAAACGCGCGGCGCACAACGCCGCGGACGCAGCGGCCGGGGACAATACGGCCGCTAAACAGGAAGCTGAAAAGTGAGCGAATCAACTGTCATCAAGGTCACGGGCGAATCGGCCGCCAACAACTACGACGTCGTAGTTGGCCGCGGCCTGCTCGGCGCCCTGCCCGAACAGCTGGGCGAGCGCGTCCGGCGCGTCCTTGTGATCCACCCTCGGGCGCTCCGCCTCACGGGTGACACGGTCCGGGATGAACTGGCCGCAGCCGGCTTCACCGCCCTGACCGCGGAAATACCTGACGCTGAAGAAGGCAAGCACATCCAGGTGGCCGCCTTCTGCTGGCAGGTGCTCGGGCAGAACGACTTCACCCGGTCGGACGCTGTGGTGGCCGTCGGCGGCGGAGCCGTCACCGACCTCGCAGGCTTCGTGGCTGCCACGTGGCTCCGCGGCGTCAAGGTCATCCACATGCCCACCAGCCTGCTGGGCATGGTGGACGCATCCGTCGGCGGCAAGACGGGCATCAACACGGCCGAGGGAAAGAACCTCGTGGGTTCATTCCATCCGCCCGCCGCCGTGCTCGCTGACCTCGACACGCTGGACACCCTGCCAAGGAACGAGCTTGTCTCCGGCATGGCCGAAGTCATCAAATGCGGATTCATTGCCGATCCCGTGATCCTGGACCTGGTGGAGAAGGATCCGGACGCTGTCACGGACCCGCAGTCGGCTGTGCTCCGCGAACTCATCGAGCGTTCCATCGCCGTGAAAGCCCGCGTCGTCTCGGCAGACCTGAAGGAATCCGGCCTGCGCGAAATCCTGAACTACGGCCACACCCTGGGCCACGCGATTGAGCTCGTGGAGCGTTACTCCTGGCGTCACGGCGCCGCCGTATCCGTCGGCATGATGTTTGCGGCCGAGCTGGCCCGCAGCGTGGGCCGGCTGGGGGACGCCGACGCCGACCGCCACCGCACCATCCTGGAATCACTCGGGCTGCCTGTCACCTACCGCAAGGACCGCTGGCAGGGCCTGCTGGACGGCATGCGCCGCGACAAGAAGTCACGCGGCGACCTGCTCCGCTTCGTCGTGCTCGACGGGATCGGCAAGCCCGGGATCCTGGACGTGCCCGACACCTCCCTGCTCTTTGCTGCCTACCAGGAGATCGCGTCCTGATGAGTGACGTCATCGAATGGCCTGACGGAGGCTTCCCCGGGATCCGGATCAACCCGGAATTTCTGCTGCCCGAAATCACCAGCCCGGAAACATGCGCGGCCGCACTTGAGGCTTCGACCGACCCGGCCGACCGCGTGTTCGTGCTGCTGGTCGAGGGCCACGCGTCCGACGCCGCGGAGCTGCTGGCGGAGGCCCGGTACAAAAACCCGGAGTCGTTCCGGCTGCGTGCTTTTGAATCTGAAGTGCTGCGCGTCTCCCACCGCTACGACGAGGCGGTCGAGCTTTTCAAGCAGCTGCTCGCGGAGGTGTCCGGAACCTCCGATGAGGCGCTGGTGTACCAGTACCTGGGCAGGACCCATTTCGCCGCAGGGCACATCGGAGCTGCTGTGGAATCGTTCACGCGGGCGCTGGACCTCAGGGTCGAGCAGTCAGCCGACGCCGCGCAGATCTATTCCTCCACGGTGGCGCTGCAGCGCGCGCGGGACGTACTCGAACTGGCCTCCTGAGCACCCGGCCCGGCCGGCGGCGACGGGGCCGGCCGCTATTGTCCGCTAGAATGGTTCTTGGATTTTTGATAAACACACGCTGGCGGGCCGTTCGGCACGCCGGCTTGGCATACACGGCTGGCAGCTAGAGGCAGTCAGATAGAAACCAGAGGAAACCAGTGGCAACCACAAACGACATCAAGAACGGTACCGTCCTGAAGCTCGAGGGCCAGCTCTGGAACGTCATCGAGTTCCAGCACGTCAAGCCGGGCAAGGGCGGCGCGTTCGTGCGCACCAAGATGCGCAACGTCATGTCCGGCAAGGTGGTCGACAAGACCTTCAACGCCGGCCTCAAAATCGAAACCGCCACCGTGGACCGCCGCGACTACCAGTACCTGTACCAGGACGGCGCAGACTTCGTTTTCATGGACACCCAGGATTACGACCAGATCACCGTCTCCGGCGCGACGGTGGGGGACGCCACCAACTTCATGCTCGAAAACCAGATGGTCAACATCGCCATCCACGAAGGCACCCCGCTCTACATCGAGCTGCCGCCGAGCGTTGTCCTCGAAATCACCTACACCGAGCCTGGCCTGCAGGGCGACCGCTCCTCCGCCGGAACCAAACCGGCGACCCTTGAGACCGGCTACGAGATCCAGGTCCCGCTGTTTGTCGAGAACAACACCAAGGTCAAGGTCGACACCCGTGACGGCAGCTACCTGGGCAGGGTCAGCGAGTAGTGAGCGCCCGCGGTAAAGCCCGTAACAGGGCCCTGGACGTCCTCTTTGAAGCTGAGCAGCGCTCGGTTTCCCCGTTCGATGTGCTGCGCGCACGGCGGGAGAAGACCGACCAAATCGTCAACCCTTACACGGTTGAAATCATCGAAGGCGTCGTTTCGCTGCAGCCGGCGATCGACGAGTTCCTTGAGACGTACTCGCAGGGCTGGACCCTGGAGCGCATGCCTTCCGTGGACCGCATCATCCTGCGCATCGGAACCTGGGAGCTGCTCTACAACGACGACGTCCCGGACGGCGTCGCCGTGAGCGAGGCTGTCGCTCTGGCGAAGACGCTCTCAACGGATGAGTCGCCGTCGTTCATCAATGGCCTCCTCGGCCGTCTCCAGCAGCTAAAACCTTCGCTGCTGGCCTGATGCCACAACGAAAAAGCCCCGGCCGGTGTGTGAACTGCACATTGGCCGGGGCTTTCCGCGTGCTACGGGACACCGTCGTCAATGCCCGACGGCGGCGCGCAGCGCCATGAGGTGATGAAGCTGCTGCAGCTCTTCCTGCTGATGCGACTGCACATCCCTGCCGCTAAGAATGCGCTGGCGCGTGAAAGCCAGCTGCGTGGCCGCCTTCACGAAGGCCTTCATCTGGGGCCCGCGGTTGTACGCGGCAGCCCACCGTACAGCCTGCCGGCGGCCGCCGGCGGTAGAGAGCATGCCCACCTCCGCGGGGGTGAACCAGCCGGCGGCGGAGTACTCCAGCAGCCGCTGCCGGGTGAGCCGTGTCTCCGCAACCCGCAGCGCAATGATGCAGCCCACGGCCAGCAGGAAGATGGGCACCTGCACCAGCACGTACTGGGCCAGGAAGTCCTGGCCCATACTGTTCCAGCGGTTGTGCAGGATCATGGCCGGGATGAGTCCAATGACGAACCCGGCCACTGACAGGCCGGAGTGCCAGCGGCGCGCCGCGAAGCCCATGATCAGGCCCGTGGTGCCGGTGAAGATTGCGTGCGCGAAGGGCGACATGACGCCGCGCAGGAAGAAGATCTGCGCAAGGTCGCTGCCGGGCGTGCTGGACTCGGCGATGGCCCTTCCGAAGTACAGGATGTTCTCGGTGAAGGCGAAGCCGCCGGCGATCGTAAAGGCGAAGACAACGCCGTCCACCGGCCCGTCGAAGTGCCGGCGGGCCATCAGCAGCAGAAGGAGCAGGCCGAGGGACTTGGCGAATTCCTCCACGACGGGGGCCTGGACAGTGGTCATGAAATCCCGGAAGGACTCCTCGCTGGCGGTGGGGGCTGCCAGCGCGAAGACCGGCTGGATCAACAGGGTGACGGCGATGGACACCGCCGCGCCCCAGGTGAAGGCGAACACCAGCAGGCGTTTGGGCTCCGGCTCCCAGCGGTCAATGACGCGGACCGAAAAGAGCACGGCCCCCAATGGGATAAGTGAAACGACAAAGCCCACGGCAAAACCGGTGACTCCCGTATTGGCGAGGAGGAAGGGGATCACCAGGAACAGGCTGACAAAGGCGAGAATCGCCCCGCCCACCACCAGGGACAGCACGCCCGACGACGGCCGGGCGGCCACCGTTGTTGCCGACGGCGGTATGACCTGGGAAACCTCTCCGCCGTGGTGACCGGGCGCCGGCCGGTAGTTTTGCTGCTGGACGTGGCCCATCCAGCTCGGGTTCGTCTGCTCATGGAACTGCCACTGCGGGTCACCGGGGCGGTTGCCGGACGGTCCGGGCGCTGGCTGCTGCGGGTTCATCGACATAGACACGAGCCTAGCCGTTGGCTGGCACGGGAGTGTGACCGATAACGCCTCAGATCGGGCCGGGCGCCCAACGGCCGTGTGGTAATTTTGGAGGGCAAATGTTCCTTTTTTAATTCCGTCCCGTGAGGCGGGGAAAGGGGAGACGAGCGATGACACCTGTCACGCAGGCACCGGTTCCGGCCAGGGTTGTACTCAACCAGGCGGACATAGACCGTGCACTCACTCGTATCGCCCACGAGATTCTCGAGGCCAACAAGGGCTCCCAGGACCTGGTGCTGCTGGGAATTCCCCGCCGCGGTTACCCGCTGGCAGTCCGGCTCGCCCAAAAGATTGCCGCCGCGGACAGTGCGGTTGATGCTTCCGCGATTGTCGGCCAGTTGGACGTCACCATGTTCCGCGACGACCTCTCGCACCAGCCGACCAGGCCGCCGCACCGCACCCAGCTGCCGCTGACCGGCATCGACAACAAAGTTGTAGTCCTGATCGACGACGTCCTGTACTCCGGCCGTACCATCCGCGCCGCCCTCGATGCCCTCGTGGATCTTGGCCGACCCCGGATCGTGCGCCTCGCCGTGCTGGTTGACCGCGGGCACCGCGAGCTGCCCATCCGTGCCGACCACGTCGGCAAGAACCTCCCCACCTCCTCCTCGGAAAAAGTCAGGGTCCGCCTCGAGGAAACCGACGTCATTGACGGGCAGCCCGTCAATGAGGTGGTTATCGAGGCCGGCGCATGAAGCACCTGCTCTCCACCGAAGACCTGACTCTGGCCAACGCCGTCCGCATCCTTGACACCGCCGAGGAAATGTCGGCAGTGGGCGAGCGCGAGGTCAAGAAACTCCCTGCGCTGCGCGGCCGCACGGTGGTGAATCTCTTCTTCGAGGACTCCACCCGCACCCGCATCTCCTTCGAGGCGGCCGCCAAGCGGCTATCCGCCGACGTCATCAACTTCGCCGCCAAGGGGTCATCGGTGTCCAAGGGGGAGTCCCTCAAAGACACAGCCCAGACACTGTCCGCGATGGGTGCGGACGCCGTCGTGATCCGCCACTGGGCCTCCGGCGCACCGCACCGGCTCGCGGCGACGGACTGGATCGATGCCGCCGTCATCAACGCCGGCGACGGGACGCACGAGCACCCCACCCAGGCCCTGCTGGATGCGTTCACCATGCGCCGGCACTGGACGAAGCTTTCCGGCCTGCCGTCTTCGGGAGCGGACCTCAAGGGCATGCGGGTGGCTATCGCCGGTGACGTCCTGCACTCCCGCGTCGCCCGCTCCAACGTCTGGCTGCTCCGGACCCTCGGCGCTGAGGTCACCCTCGTGGCGCCGCCCACCCTGCTGCCGATCGGCGTCGAAAAGTGGCCCTGCAAGGTCAGCTACAACATGGACGAAACCCTTGAGCGGGGCGTTGACGCCGTCATGATGCTCCGTGTCCAGGGCGAACGGATGAACGCGTCGTTCTTCCCCACCACCCGCGAATACTCACGCCGCTGGGGTTTCGATGACACCCGCCTCCAGGCCTTGGACAGCCTGGGGCTCAAAGACACCATCATCATGCACCCCGGCCCCATGAACCGCGGCCTGGAAATATCCGCCGCCGCCGCGGACTCACCCCGTTCCACTGTGCTGGCACAGGTCCGGAACGGTGTGTCCGTCCGTATGGCCGCCCTGTATCTGCTGCTCTCCGGGGACACCCGCGAACCAGCTGCCACCCTGAAGGAGAGCAAATAATGGCTGAGCAAACCACGTACCTCATCCGCGGTGCGGCAATCCTAGGCGATGACGCCGCGGATCTCCTCATCCGCGACGGCATCATCGCCGCGCGCGGAACGGATCTGTCCACAACAGACGCAGCCGACGGCGCCACCATCATCGACGCCGACGGCCTGATCGCGCTGCCCGGCATGGTCGATGTGCACACGCACCTCCGCGAACCGGGCCGTGAAGACGCCGAGACGGTCGAAACCGGAACCAGGGCAGCAGCGCTGGGCGGCTTCACCGCGGTCCACGCCATGGCCAACAGCACCCCCGTTGCCGACACCGCCGGCGTGGTGGAACAGGTGCACAGCCTCGGCCGCGCTGCCGGCTGGGTCGACGTCCGCCCGGTAGGAGCGGTCACAGTCGGCCTCGCGGGGGAGCAGCTGGCGGAACTCGGCGCCATGGCGGATTCCCGTGCCCGCGTCCGCGTTTTCTCCGACGACGGCATCTGCGTCCACGACCCCGTCCTGATGCGCCGGGCGCTGGAGTACGTCAAGGCGTTTGACGGCGTCGTCGCACAGCACGCACAGGAACCCCGCCTCACCGCCGGCGCCCAGATGAATGAAGGCGAGGTCTCCGCCGTCCTGGGCCTGGCCGGATGGCCAGCCGTCGCCGAGGAAAGCATCATCGCCCGCGATGTCCTGCTCGCCCAGCACGTCGGCTCACGGCTGCACGTCTGCCACGTCTCCACCGCCGGGTCCGTCGAGATCATCCGCTGGGCCAAGGGCCGCGGAATCAACGTCACCGCCGAGGTGACGCCGCATCACCTGCTGCTGACAGACGAACTGGTCCGCAGCTACGACCCCGTGTACAAGGTCAATCCGCCGCTGCGCACCGACGCGGATGTCCAGGCCCTGCGCGAGGCCCTCGCGGACGGCACCATCGATGTCGTCGGCACCGACCACGCCCCGCACCCCAGCGAGCACAAGGAATGCGAGTGGGCCCAGGCCGCCATGGGTATGACCGGACTGGAAACCGCCCTCTCCGTGGTGCAGCACGCCATGATCGAGACCGGCCTCATGACATGGGCCGATTTCGCCCGGGCCACGTCCACAGCGCCTGCCGCCATCGGCCGGCTGACCGACCAGGGCCGACCGCTCGAGGAAGGCGAACCCGCCAACCTCATCCTTGTAGACCCGGCAGCGCGCTGGACTGTGGACCCCTCCGCCATGGCAACCATGGGCCGCAACTCGCCGTTCCGCGGCATGGAACTTCCGGGCAAGGTGCGGGCGACCTTCTTCAAGGGCCACCCCACCGTCCTGGACGGCAGCCTCAACACCCCGTACCGCTACCCGTCTGATGCCGTAGCAGCCGGTACTCGAGTCGGTAGGGCGGCCACTGCCTGATGGACAAAGTTCTTCCCGGACTGGCGATGCTGGCCATCATTGCCGTCGTCTTTGTCCTCCTTGGCCTTGGCTGGCGAAACCGGCTGCGGCGGCAGGCGGACATCGCCGCGCTGCCTGCCGTGCCCGAACTCGGCGGACCGCTGCTGGCGGCTGAAGGCCAGTACGTGGCGACCACCACTGCCGGGGACTGGCTGGACAGGATCGCGGTACACGGCCTCGGGATCCGCACCAATGCGCAGCTCACCGTCCATCCGGAAGGCGTCCTGTTGGACAGGTCCGGCGCCGGCCCGCTGTTCATCCCGGCAGCCTCGCTGGCAGGCGTCCGCCAGGACAGCGGCATGGCCGGCAAGTTCGTCGAGAAGGACGGGCTGCTGGTCCTGAGCTGGACCCTCGGGACGCACCAGCTCGACACCGGGTTCCGCACCCGCCGGGCGGCCGACAAGCCGGCCCTCCACCAAAAACTTCAGGAATTAATCTCCGCAGGCCCGCAGGCAGATGCCCATAGTGGAAAGTAATACAGTGACGGAAACCGAAGTGACAGCAAACACAGAGACGGCGCCCAAGACGGCACCTTCCACCCCCGCGGCCCTCGTGCTCGAAGACGGCCGCATCTTCCGCGGCCGGAGCTACGGCGCCCAAGGCACTGCCCTCGGTGAAGCGGTCTTCGCGACCGGAATGACCGGCTACCAGGAAACCATCACCGACCCGTCCTACGCCCGCCAGCTGGTGGTCCAGACGGCGCCGCACATTGGCAACACCGGAGTCAACAGCGAGGACGCCGAGTCCCGCCGCATCTGGGTGGCAGGCTACATCGTCCGTGATGCGGCCCGCCGCCCGTCCAACTGGCGTTCGGAGCGTTCCCTGGACGAGGAGCTCGAGGAGCAGGGGATCGTGGGCATCCAGGGCGTGGACACCCGCGCCATCACCCGCCACCTGCGTGAGCACAAGACCATGCGCGCCGGTATCTTCTCCGGCGCAGCCGCAGAGGCCACCGAAAAGGAGCTGCTCGAGGCGGTCCTCGCCAGCGCCCCCATGGAAGGCGCCCGGCTGGCTGAGGAAGTCAGCATCGACGAAGCCTACGTCGTGGAGCCCAAGGACCACGGCTGGGACGGTGAGCCCCGGTTCAGCATCGCCGCGATCGACCTCGGCATTAAGGCCATGACGCCGGTCCGCTTCGCCGAACGCGGCGTGCGCGTCCACGTGCTGCCTGCCACCGCCACGATGGAGGACGTCAAGGCGCTCAACCCGGACGGCTTCTTCATGTCCAACGGTCCCGGTGACCCGGCCACGGCCGACAACCAGGTTAAGCTGCTGCGCTCCGTTCTGGACGACAAGCTGCCCTACTTCGGCATCTGCTTCGGCAACCAGATCCTGGGCCGCGCACTCGGCTTCGGCACGTACAAGCTGAAGTACGGCCACCGCGGCATTAACCAGCCGGTCATGGACCGACGCACCGGCAAAGTGGAAATCACCTCGCAGAACCACGGCTTCGCCGTGGACGCCCCCCTCGACGGCCCCACCACGGCGCCGGAGGAGCGGTTCGGCCGGGTGGAAGTGAGCCACATCAGCCTGAACGACGACGTCGTCGAAGGACTCGCGTGCCTGGACATCCCGGCGTTCTCGGTCCAGTACCACCCGGAGGCGGCCGCCGGCCCGCACGACGCCGCGTACCTGTTCGACCGCTTCATTGCACTGATGGAAGACTCTAGGTCAATCACCGACGGCCGCACCGCCAACCTGTCAAAGGAACCCGTGGATTCTGTGCACAATCCGATCGATCGCGCCGCCGCGCCGCACAAGACTGACAACAAGACTGAGGACAAGAAGTAATGCCTAAGAGAACTGACCTTAAGAGCGTCCTGGTCATCGGGTCCGGCCCGATCGTGATCGGCCAGGCGGCCGAGTTCGACTACTCCGGCACCCAGGCGCTCCGCGTCCTCAAGGACGAAGGCCTGCGCGTCATCCTCGTCAACTCCAACCCGGCCACCATCATGACGGACCCTGAGTTCGCGGACGCCACGTACATCGAGCCGATCACGCCCGAGGTGGTCGAGAAGATCATCGCCAAGGAGCGCCCCGACGCCGTGCTGCCGACCCTGGGTGGCCAGACGGCACTGAACACCGCCATCGCGCTGGACAAGAACGGCGTGCTGGAGAAGTACAACGTGGAGCTGATCGGTGCGAACATCGCCGCCATCGAACTTGGCGAAGACCGTGAGAAGTTCAAGGGCGTCGTTGAGCGCTGCGGCGCAGAATCTGCCCGCAGCCACATCATCCACACCATGGACGAGGCCCTGAAGGCAGCAGACGACCTCGGCTACCCGATGGTGGTCCGCCCCTCCTTCACCATGGGCGGCCTGGGCTCCGGCCTGGCCTACAACGAGGAAGATCTCATCCGCATCGTCGGCCAGGGCCTGCAGTACAGTCCCACCAGCGAGGTGCTGCTCGAAGAGAGCATCCTCGGCTGGAAGGAATACGAGCTCGAGATGATGCGCGACAAGAACGACAACGTCGTGGTGGTCTGCTCCATCGAGAACTTCGACCCGGTCGGCGTGCACACCGGCGACTCCATCACGGTGGCCCCGGCGCTGACCCTCACCGACCGTGAGTACCAGAAGCTGCGCGACGTCTCGATCGCCGTGATCCGCGAGGTCGGCGTCGACACCGGCGGCTGCAACATCCAGTTCGCCATCGATCCCAAGACCGGCCGCGTGGTGGTCATCGAGATGAACCCCCGCGTCTCGCGCTCCTCGGCCCTGGCCTCCAAGGCCACCGGGTTCGCCATTGCCAAGATCGCCACCAAGCTCTCGCTCGGTTACACCCTGGACGAGATCCCCAACGACATCACGCAGAAGACGCCCGCGTCCTTCGAACCGACGCTGGACTACGTGGTTGTCAAGGTGCCGCGCTTCGCGTTCGAGAAGTTCCCGGCGGCGGACCCAACGCTGACCACCACCATGAAGTCCGTCGGCGAGGCCATGGCCATGGGCCGCAACTTCACCGAGGCGCTGCAGAAGGCGCTCCGGTCCCTGGAGCAGAAGGGCTCGCAGCTGGACTTCAGCCCCGTCCCCGAGTGGGAAGTACCGGAGCTGGTCGAGCAGGCGAAGCGCCCCACCACCGAACGCCTGCACCAGGTGCAGCGGGCGCTGCTCGGCGGCGCCACCGTGGAGGAGCTCCACGAAGCCACCGGCATCGACCCCTGGTTCCTGGACCAGCTCCAGCTGCTCAACGAGATCTCCGGCGAGATCCGCAAGTCCGGCGCCCTTACCCAGGACATGCTGCAGCGCGCCAAGCGCCACGGCTTCTCTGACGAGCAGATCGGCGCCCTGACGCACAACCCGGAAGCTGTGGTCCGCGGCGTCCGGCAGGCGCTCGGGATCCGGCCGGTCTACAAAACGGTTGACACCTGCGCCGCGGAATTCGCCGCCTACACCCCCTACCACTACTCCTCCTACGACGAGGAGGACGAGGTGGCGCTGCACTCCAAGCCGTCCATCCTGATCCTCGGCTCCGGTCCCAACCGTATCGGCCAGGGCATCGAGTTCGACTACTCCTGCGTCCACGCCTCCATGGCGCTGCGCAAGGCCGGTTACGAGACCGTCATGGTCAACTGCAACCCGGAAACCGTCTCCACCGACTACGACGTCTCCACCCGGCTGTACTTCGAGCCGCTGACCCTGGAGGACGTCCTCGAGGTCATCGCCGCCGAGGAGCGCACCGGCGGCGTCATGGGCGTGTTCGTCCAGCTCGGCGGCCAGACCCCGCTGAAGCTGGCCCAGCAGCTCGCCGATGCCGGCGTTCCCATCCTCGGCACCAGCCCGGAAGCGATCGACCTTGCCGAGCACCGCGGCGCCTTTGCCCGTGTGCTGGATGAAGCAGGGCTTGTTTCCCCGAAGAACGGCACCGCCGTGTCCTTCGAGGACGCCAAGAAGATCGCGGACGAAATCGGCTACCCGGTGCTGGTCCGGCCGTCCTATGTCCTGGGCGGCCGCGGCATGGAGATCGTCTACGACGAAGCCAACCTGTCCCGCTAC
The DNA here is from genome assembly GCF_054130535.1 of Arthrobacter sp. D1-17. Lineage (NCBI taxonomy): Bacteria > Bacillati > Actinomycetota > Actinomycetes > Micrococcales > Micrococcaceae > Arthrobacter > Arthrobacter sp. D1-17. The sequence continues at coordinate 1,912,099 of NZ_CP096382.1, forward strand.
ATCGCCAACGCCACGGAGATCACGCCGGACCACCCCGTGCTGATCGACCGGTTCCTTGAGGACGCGGTGGAGATCGACGTCGACGCCCTGTTCGACGGCAAGGACCTGTACCTCGGCGGCATCATGGAGCACATCGAGGAAGCCGGCATCCACTCCGGCGACTCCGCCTGCGTGCTGCCCCCGATCACCCTGGGCAGCAATGTGCTGGAGCGCGTCCGCACCGCCACCCGCGCCATCGCTGAAGGCGTCGGCGTCCGCGGCCTGATCAACATCCAGTTCGCCCTGGCCTCGGATGTGCTGTATGTCCTGGAAGCCAACCCCCGCGCCTCCCGCACCGTGCCGTTCGTCTCCAAGGCGACCGGCGTGCAGATGGCGAAGGCTGCCGCCCTGATCGGCACCGGAGTCACCATCCACCAGCTCCGCAGCGCCTACAAAATCCTTCCGGAGACCGGCGACGGCTCCACGCTGCCGCTGGACGCGCCTGTCTCGGTGAAGGAGGCGGTCCTGCCGTTCAGCCGCTTCCGCACCCCGGAAGGCAAGGTCGTAGACTCCCTGCTCGGACCGGAAATGCGCTCCACCGGCGAGGTCATGGGCATCGACAAGCACTTCGACACCGCCTTCGCCAAGAGCCAGGCCGGTGCGAACAACGCGCTGCCCACCGAGGGCAAGATCTTCGTCTCCGTGGCCAACCGCGACAAGCGTTCGGTGATCATGGGCGTCAAGCGGCTCTCCGACCTCGGCTTCGAGATCGTCTCCACGGGCGGCACAGCCGATGTGCTGCGCCGCAACGGAATCCAGGCGACCCCGGTGCGCAAGGTGGCCGAGGGCAGCAGCGCCGAAGGGGAGGGCACCATCGCCGACCTCGTCATCGCGGGCGAGATCGACATGGTGTTCAACACCCCCTCCGGCGGCGAAGCCCGCAGCGACGGCTACGAGCTCCGCGCCGCCGCCACGTCCATCGGTATCCCCTGCATCACCACGGTGGCCGAGTTCAACGCTGCCGTCCAGGCCATCGAAGCGCTGCGCACCTACGCGTGGTCCGTTACGAGCCTGCAGGAGCATGGCGCCAACCTCAAGGCATCCTGGCATGGCTGAGGCTCCCGCTACGCCTGACGCCCCAGCCCTACGTTCCGGCTCGGACTCTTTTGGTTCCAGGCTGGAGCGGGCCATGGCTGAGCGCGGTCCGCTGTGCGTTGGCATCGATCCGCACCCTGCGCTGCTCGCGGCCTGGGGACTGAACGACGACGCCGCCGGCGTGGAGCGCTTTTCGCTCACCGTCCTGGAGGCCGTTGGTTCCCTCGCTGCCGCGGTCAAGCCGCAGGTGGCGCTGTATGAGCGCCACGGCTCGGCGGGCATGGCGGCTCTGGAGCGTACCCTGGGTGCGGCGGCCGATGCTGGAGTGCTGAGCATCGCCGATGCGAAGCGCGGGGACATTGGCTCCACTATGGCTGCCTACGCCGACGCCTGGCTGCGTGACGGCTCGTCCCTGGCTGCCGATTCGGTGACGCTGAGCCCGTACCTGGGTTTTGAGTCCCTCCGTCCGGCACTGGACCTCGCGGCGGAATACGGCCGGGGCGTTTTCGTCCTGGCCCTGACCTCCAACCCTGAAGGTGCGTCAGTCCAGCACGTTGGCGGCCGCGATTCCGTTGCCCGCAGGATTGTCGAGGCCGCGGCCGGGGAAAACGCCCGGTACCAGGGGAACCTCGGGTCCGTGGGGCTGGTGGTCGGTGCCACAGTGGGATCGGCCCTGGCCGACCTTGGCCTGGACCTGGGGGCCGTTCGCGGACCCATCCTGGCCCCGGGCCTCGGCGCCCAGGGCGCCACGCCCGCGGACCTGCGCACGACCTTCGGCGCCGCCTATCCACAGGTGCTGGGGACGTCCAGCAGGGACATCCTCAAAACAGGCCCCGGAGTCCGAGACCTGGCTGCCGCAGCCGCGCGCACACTGGACGGGCTCCGGTCCTAACAGGCCCTGATTCTGCATTGATTTCTGCAGCCGCCGGGGAGTAGGTTCAGGACAAGTCCTCGGCTGCTCCAGACCTCCGGCCGTGGATCCGTTGGCTACCCAGGGGGAACACCGTGACCTTGCGACCCTTGTCAGCCCAGGAACGTGCTGACGCGCTGAAGAAAGCCGCCGCAGCGAGGGCATCGAGGGCCACGGCCAAGGAAAGACTCAAGGCAGGGGACCTGACCATCGCGGAGGTGCTGGATTCGGGCGGCACGGAAGATGCGATTGCGCGCATGCGCGTCTCCGAGCTGCTTGAGGCCCTGCCGGGCATCGGCAAGGTCCGGGCGGCGGCCATCATGGAGGCTGTGGGGATCGCCGCGTCACGGAGGGTGCGGGGACTGGGCGTGCACCAGCGCCGGGCGCTGGTAGATTTTATGAACGAGAAATAGATCCATCCGAACAGAGTCATCTGAAGACCGCCTAAAGGAATATGTGAGCAAGAAACCCGGACTGACAGTCCTCGCTGGTCCTACGGCTGTTGGCAAAGGCACCGTGTCCACCTATATCCGGGACAACTACCCGGAAGTCTGGCTGTCGGTTTCGGCGACCACCCGCGCCCCGCGGCCCGGCGAGGTCGACGGAGTGCACTACTACTTCAAGTCCAAGGAAGAGTTCGAGTCCCTGGTGGCCGCCGGTGAATTCCTGGAATGGGCCGTGGTGCACGGGCAGAACACGTACGGCACCCTGAAGAGCACAGTGAACAAGGCCATCGCGGAGGGCCGCTCGGTACTGCTGGAGATCGACCTGCAGGGAGCCCGCCAGGTCAAGAAGGCCCTGCCGGATGCGCAGTTCGTGTTCCTGGCACCGCCGAGCTGGGAAGAATTGGTGCGCCGCCTGGTGGGCCGCGGCACGGAATCCGCCGAGGAACAGCAGCGCCGCCTGGAAACCGGTAAAGTAGAACTTGCTGCTGAACCGGAGTTCGACCACACCGTCATTAATGACGACGTTCGCCGGGCAGCGGACGAGCTTGTTTCACTCATGGGGCTGACCCCGCACCCGCGCTAACCGCACAAGGCATCAGCCCGTTAGAAATTTGGAGAATTCGTGTCCACGAACCTTGAAGGCATCATCAACCCGCCGATCGACTCGCTGCTCCAGGCAGCCGATTCCAAGTACGGCCTGGTGATCTTCGGTGCCAAGCGAGCACGTCAGATCAACGCTTACTACGCCCAGCTGCACGAGGGCCTGTTCGAGTACGTCGGCCCGCTGGTCGACACCAAGCTGAACGAGAAGTCGCTGTCCATCGCCCTGCGCGAGATCAACGAGGGCAAGCTCGTTTCAACGCCCATCGAGGCGTCCGAGTAAACGTTCGAAGAGTTGAACTGACTGCCTGCTGACGGAGATCACGTGCGCATAGTCCTCGGAGTCGGGGGAGGGATAGCCGCCTACAAGGTGGCGTCGCTCCTCCGGCTTTTTACTGAAGCCGGCCATGACGTCTCCGTCATCCCCACTGAGGCCGCTACCCGATTTGTCGGCGTGGCCACCTGGGAGGCCCTCTCCGGGAACCCTGTCAGCAACAGCGTCTTTGACGATGTCCACCTGGTGAACCATGTCCGGCTGGGGCATGAGGCAGATTTGATTGTTGTCGCTCCGGCTACAGCCGACCTCCTCGCGCGCGCTGCGACGGGACAGGCCAGCGATCTCCTCACCAATACGCTGCTGATGGCCAATGGACCCGTTCTGTTCGCCCCCGCCATGCACACCGAGATGTGGCAGCATGCCGCCACCCAGGCCAACGTGGAAACCCTCCGCAGCAGAGGGGTAACCGTACTGGAACCGGCGAGCGGCAGATTGACCGGCTCTGATTCCGGCCCCGGGCGGCTGCCCGAGCCGGAGTCGATCTTCCATGCCGCCATGGCCCTGGTCCAGGGCCTCCGCGATGCCGGGCCCGGCTCACCCGAGGCGGCTGTTTTCCCCCTCGCCGGCCGCATCGTGACCATCAGTGCCGGCGGCACCAGAGAACCGCTGGACCCGGTACGCTTCCTGGGCAACCGGTCCTCCGGAAAGCAGGGTGTTGCGCTGGCAGCCGCCGCCCGTGACGCCGGGGCGCAGGTGCGCCTGGTCGCCGCCCACATGGAAGTGCCCCCGCCCCCCGGCGTCGAGGTGCTGCAGGTCGAAACGGCCCTGCAACTCCGGGAAGCCATGCTGACAGCGGCAGCCGGTTCCGACGTCGTTATCATGGCCGCCGCTGTGGCGGATTTCCGCCCCGCGGACATCTCCGGCACCAAAATCAAGAAGCGGGACGGCCACGCCGACCCGGTCATCACCCTGGTCCGGAACCCTGACATTTTGCAGGAGCTCGTCGAAGTCCGCGATGCCGGCGGAACCAGCCAGCTCGTGGTGGGCTTTGCCGCCGAGACGGGGGATGCGCACGGCGACGTCCTCGAATACGCCGAGGCCAAACTCAAGCGCAAGGGCTGCGACCTGCTGGTGGTCAACCACGTGGGATCGGACAAGGTGTTCGGCCAGGACCGTAATTCAGTGGTCATCCTGTCCCGGGACGGTTCTGATCCCCAGTCGGCCTCCGGCACTAAGCAGGACGTCGCCGCCGTAGTCATCGACCGGATCAGCGCCGAGCTGAGCAGGGTCTTCCCGCGAACCTGACCGGCGTAAGCAACGTCTCCTTAGCATGGGGACACACGCTGCCGCCCCGCCGATTGCCAACCAGTAAGGTAGTTGAGTGACTTTACCGCTGCACTTTCCTGAATCCCACGGGTCCGCGCCCTCCTCGCTCCGGCTCTTCACGTCTGAGTCGGTCACCGAAGGGCACCCCGACAAGATCTGTGACCAGATCAGCGATGCCATCCTTGACGCCCTCCTGGACAAGGACCCGGAATCGCGCGTCGCCGTGGAGACCATGGCCACCACCGGCCTGGTCCACGTTGCCGGCGAGGTGACCACGGACGCCTACGTGGAGATTCCGCAGATCGTGCGCGAGACTATCCTCGGCATCGGCTATGACTCGTCTGCCAACGGCTTCGACGGAGCCCGCTGCGGCGTTTCCGTCTCCATTGGCCAGCAGTCGAATGACATCGCCGGCGGAGTCTTCAATTCGCTGGAAGCACGCGAAGGTCGCCAGGAGGACGACTACGACCTCCAGGGCGCCGGCGACCAGGGCCTCATGTTCGGCTACGCCAGCGACGAGACGCCGTCCTACATGCCGACTCCCATCTGGATTGCGCACCGGCTGTCCGAGCGCCTCACCGAGGTCCGCAAGAGCGGGGAACTGTCTTACCTCCGTCCCGACGGCAAGACCCAGGCGACCATCGGGTACGACCGCGACCGTCCAGTGTCGGTGGAGACGATTGTCATCTCCAGCCAGCACGCCGAGGGTTTCAGCCTCGACCAGCTCCGCGCAGACCTTGCAGCGCACGTGATCAACCCCGTGCTGGCCGCCGCAGACCTCGACATCTCCCGCACCACCAATATCCTCAACCCTGCCGGCGCCTTTGTCATCGGCGGTCCGGTGGGGGACGCAGGCCTCACCGGCCGCAAGATCATTGTGGACACCTACGGGGGCATGGCCCGCCACGGCGGCGGAGCCTTCTCTGGCAAGGATCCCTCGAAGGTGGACCGTTCTGCTGCCTACGCGATGCGATGGGTGGCGAAGAATGTCGTGGCCGCAGGGCTGGCAAAGCGGGCGGAGATCCAAATCGCCTATGCGATCGGCCAGGCCCGCCCCGTGGGTACCTACGTGGAGACTTTCGGCACTGAGACCGTGGACCCGGCCAAGATCAGCGCCGCAATCGCGGAGATCTTCGACCTCCGCCCGAGGGCCATCATCGACGCCCTGGACCTCAAGCGTCCCATCTACGCCAAGACGGCGGCGCACGGCCACTTCGGCCGCGACGATCCCGACTTCACGTGGGAGCGCCTGGACCGCGTCGACGACCTCAAGGCCTACTTCAACGCCTGATAGGGAATCCGAAGCCGTCCGCTGCCACTGGGGACCGGATGTCTGACCCGGGTGGTTGACTGATGGTCAGCTCGGAACGGATAACCGCCGGGTCGAGAAGTCCGGTGCAGGAATCTGGGTGGAGAATGCTGGTGAAGTACGCAGGCAGGCAGCGATGAACGAGCCGCAACAGCTTTCCCTGCTGCAGGGCTTTCCTGGCGTCCCTCCCAAGAGGTCACCGGGGCCGCCCCTGGCAGCGGACCTTCCTGTGGCGCGCGTGCTGCTTGAATCGCCACTGCCGCACCTGGACCGGCCCTTTGACTACAGTGTTCCTGCCGAACTTGATGAATCAGCCCAGCCCGGCGTGCGGGTCAGGGTGAAGTTCAGCGGGCAGGAGCTTAACGGCTACATTCTGGAGCGGACCGAGGAGTCCGACGCCGGCCATGTGCTGGTGCCGCTGCATAAAGTCGTGTCGCCCGTCGCTGTCCTGACGCCCGCACTTCAGGAGCTCGCCAACCGGGTGGCCGCCCGCTACGGGGGCACCGTCAGTGACGTGCTGCGTGTTGCCATTCCGCCGCGCGTGGTCAAAGTAGAGAAGGAATTGTCTGGGGCAGATGGTGCTGAGGGAGCTCAAGGCGGGGAGCAGGAGGAATCGGTACCGCTCCCGGCACATGTCCCCGCCCACGGCCCGGCCTGGTCCGAGGATCCGGCGTGGTCGCGGTACCGGAACGGCAGTGCGTTCCTCCGCCACCTCAGCGCCGGCGGGTCGCCGCGGGCCGTGCTCAATGCCTTGCAGGGTTTCGGCGCTGCAGGCTGGCCGCAGCTCATTGCAGGAGCTGTGGCAGCGGTCCGGCAGTCCGGACGGGGCGCGGTTGTCGTGCTCCCTGACTATCGTGACCTTGACCGGGTGCAGGCCGCCCTCGAGGAGGTCCTTTCCGCCGGAGACATTGCCCGGCTGACGGCGGACGACGGCCAGACGCCCAGGTACCGCAACTACCTGCGGGTCCTCAGGGGCACGGCAGGCGTCGCGGTCGGCACCCGCTCGGCGGCCTACGCCCCCGTTCAGAACCTCGGCCTCGTCGTGTGCTGGGATGACGGCGATGATCTGCACATCGAGCAACGCTCTCCTTACGCGCACACCCGCGAAGTACTGCTGCTGCGCGCAGAGCAGGAAAATGCCGCCTGCCTGCTCGCCGGGCATGCCCGCAGCACCGAGGCCCAGCGTCTCGTGGACGTAGGCTGGGCCATGCCGGTCGAAGCTGAACGGCTGGTAGTCCGCAGCACCGTGCCGCGAGTCCTCAATACGGCAGACAGCTTCGAACAGGAACGTGACCCCCTGGCGCGGATCGCCCGGCTCCCCGGCGCGGCATGGCGTGCGGCCAAGGAAGGCCTGGAACGCGGCCCCGTGCTGGTCCAGGTGGCACGCTCCGGGTATGCCCCGTCGCTGATCTGCGATACCTGCCGCGAGCCGGCCCGCTGCCAGTCGTGCCAAGGGCCCCTGGCAATTGCCGGAGCCTCCGGCAGTTCGGCCGTGCCGCAGTGCCGGTGGTGCTCAGCCCCGGCACCGGCTTGGCGCTGCAGCCACTGCAACAACACCCGCCTGCGCCGCGGCGCCACGGGGGTCCTCCGCACAGCCGAGGAACTGGGAAGGGCCTTCCCCGGCAAGCCCGTGGTCACGTCCTCCGGCGACCACGTCAAAGCCACAGTTCCGGACACCGGTTCCCTCGTGGTGGCCACCGTCGGCGCCGAACCGGTGGCTGCCGGCGGTTACGCTGCGGCACTGCTCCTCGACGGCGATTCTCTTCTGCGGCGCGAAAACCTCCGGGCGGGAGAGGACGCCGTGCGGCGCTGGTTTAACGCTGCGTCCCTGGTGCGCCCCGCTGCAGGTGGCGGAATCGTCGTCATCACGGCCGACGACACGGCCGCCGTAGGCGCGCTGCTGAGGTGGGACCCCGCGGGTTATGCCCAGCGGGAACTTTCGCTCCGCACGGAGTTGCAGCTGCCACCGGCGGTGAGGGTGGCCTCCGTAACCGGCGGCAGCGCCGCCGTCGGGCATTTCACGGCGGAAGTCACCCGGCGGCTAACGGCGGAGGGAGTGGAACTGCGCGTTGCGGGTCCTGCGCCGCTGCTGCCGGGCCAGCTTCCTCCCGCAGGGAAGACGGCAGCCAAAGCGCCGGGTCAGGCAATGGCAGCTGCTGACGGCGGGGATGTCCGCACCCTGCTCTTCATTCCGTACAGCCAGGCCGGCACCGTGACGCAGGTACTGCGGGCGGTCAAGGCCGCCAGCGCGGCGAAGCGCACGGAGGCTCCGGTGCAGCTGCGGCTGGACGGCGTGGACGTTCTTTAGCGCGGCCGCCTTCTGCCGCGCATGTCCATGATCTCTGCTGCCACCTGTACCAGCTGCCGCGCCGAGTCCTCCCAGCTGAAGTCCTGTGCGCGGCGCACCGAGCGGCGCGATACGTCCTGCCAGTGCGCATCGTCGTCCAGGCTGCGCACCGCAGCGGCGAAGGCAGCGGGGGATTCCGGATCGACGTAGGTGGCAGCGCCGGCGCCGACCTCGCGGAAAATGGGGATGTCGCTGGCGATGACCGGTGTTCCCAGCGCCATGGCCTCCACCATGGGAAGGCCATAGCCTTCCGCCTTCGACAGGCTGACGAGCGCTGCGGTGCGCTTGAGCAGTTTGCTGTACTCGTCGTCGGTCACGCCGTTGTGGAAGACGATGTTGGCGCCGGCGGGCATCAGGGTCTCCAGTTCGGCGCGCCGCTGGGGGGTGATCCGGCTCAGCAGGTGCAGCGTGTAGCCGGGCAGCTCGGCCATCGCCGCCAGCATGGTTTCGACGTTCTTGTAGGGCATGAAGGAACCCATGTACAGCAAGGTTTTATCCCTTCCCGCGTCAGGGTCGCGGGGGAGCTGCGCCGGCTGCGGGGCGTTGCTGATGATCCTTACGGGACGGGCCGTCAGCCGGTACTTCGCCATCAGCGCCTCGGTGGTGTGGCTGATGGTGGCGACGACGTCGGCCCGGTTGAGCAGGAGCCGCTGCGGCCAGAAGGCCTTGTGATAGAGGCGCCACAGGATGCGGACGGGAGCCGGGAGGAAGCCGGGAGGGGCGGGGTGTTCGTAGTAAATCAGGTCGTGCAAGGTCAGCACAAGCCCGTACTTCCGTCCCCACGTGCCCATGGTCTGCATGGGGCAGACCACCACATCGGCTCCGAGCCGGTTGACCTTCCCCGCTACGAACAGTTCCGCGGGGGAGAGCGGGCTGTTGATGAGGGTGTAGGGCACGTCGGGCAGCAGGGACAGCTGGCGCGGGTCGCTGACCAGCATGGAGACGTCAGCGATCCTGGACGTGGCCGCGATCAGGCTCGCCCCGTAGCGGCTGATGCCGTCGTGGTGGTCGGTCCTGGTGAAGCGGGCGTCGATGACAATTTTCACGCAGTATGGTCCTTCAGGAAGCTCCGGATGAAGTCGGCGGCGGGCTCCGGAGTCTCGTAGTGGATGAGATGCCCGACGCCGGAGATCACTTCCAGCCTGCCGTCGGGAAGAGCGCCGGCAAGTGTGTGCTGGTCCCGGAGCAGGGCTATCTCATCTTTTTCCCCTGCCACCAGCAGGACGGGGAGCCTGAGCTTGTGCGCCACCTCCGTGACGTTGCTGCCTACGGAGGCCGTGAAGGATTCCAGCAGGCTCTCGCGGTTTGCGAATGCACTGAAGTAGGCATGGTGCTGGCCGTGGATGAACCGCAGGAGGTCCGGGTCCTTCGTTTTAGCCATGGCGGCGCTCATCACGCGGACAATGAGGCGGCTGCGCAGCAGGCGCAGGCCCAGTGTGCGGGGCAAGCGGGCGGAGAGCCAGTAGTAGAACACTGCCAGACGGGTCATGAGGCCCTTCGGGCCTTCCAGCGCGGGTGCCGCAATGGGGTTAATGAGGATGAGGGGGCGGACAGCGTCCTGGTGGTCTGCCACGAAATGGGCGGCGATGATGGAGCCGAACGAGTGTCCCAGCAGAACCGTGTCGGGACCGAGGCCCAGGGCGTCCATGAAGTCCTTAATGAACTGGCCGTATCGGCGGACGCTGTGTTCGCCTTCCACGAAGGCCCCGGAACCGCCGAAACCGGGAAGGTCAGGCATGATGAGGCGCATGTCCGGCAGCTGGTCGGCCACCCTCAGCAGTCCGTGGTGGTCGCCGCGGAAGCCGTGGATGACCAGGATGGTGCGGGTGTCGCGGGTGGCCTGGACTGGTTCGTAAACCCAGTAGGCCACGGGCGTGCCGGCGAGGTTTATAGTGAAGGCCCGGGTGCGGGCTGCCAGGTCGCTGCTGAAAAAGGCCGGTGCGGCCGAGGGCCGGGAGCCTGTGGTTTTCATCAGGGGCGGTCCTAGTTGACGTTGTCAGGGTGGGAGCCGGTGCGGTGGCCTCGTTCCAGCCGGGCGATGTCGGCCATGTCCAGGGCGGAAAGTTCGAACCTGAAAATGTCGAAGTTCTCTTTGATGCGGTCCCACGAGCTCGCTTTGGGGATCGCGATGTTCCCCAGCTGCAGGTGCCAGCGGAGGATGACCTGGGCTGCCGTCACCCTGTGCTCGGCCGCCAGCGCCAGGATGTCCGGGTCTTTCAGGACCTGGCCGCGCCCCAGCGGGCTCCATGCTTCCGTGCGGATGCCCAGCTCGCGGTGCTTTTCCCGCAGCTCATCCTGCTGCAGCCACGGATGAAGCTCGATCTGGTTCACGGCGGGCACCACCTCGGCGGTCTCCAGCAACCGGTCCAGGTGCTCGGGCTGGAAATTTGAAACCCCGATCGCGCGCACCTTGCCCTCATGGTAGAGCGTTTCCAGCGCGCGGTAGGTCTCCTGGAACAGTCCGCGCCGGGGACACGGCCAGTGAATCAGGTACATGTCCAGGTACTCCAGCCCCAGCTTGATCATGGAGCTGTCGAAGGCGCGCAGCGTGGCGTCGTAGCCGTGGTCTTCGTTCCACACTTTCGTGGTGATGAACAGGTCGTCACGTGCGGTGGACCGCACCGACTCGCCCGACCCGCCATGCCCTCCCTCAACGCCGTACAGGGACACGATGCCGCTCGCGACGCCGGACTCGTTGCTGTACATGGCCGCAGTATCGAAGTGCCGGTAGCCGGCTTCGAGCGCCATGATCACCAGGTTGGCCGCGTCCTCCGGCGGCACCTTGTAGAGCCCGAATCCCAACTGGTCGATCAGCACGCCGTTGTTCAGGCTGAGGCGGGATGAGGTAGTCATGGCTATGACTCTACCGACACCGCGGCGCGGGTCGGGTGACCGGCGGGACATCGTTTCAGTCCTTTAAGACCGCTAACCTGGAGTCCGTCGGCCAAGGTGGGCCGTCTGCTGCTCAAGAGCTGCGGTAGTCGGCAGCATGGGCATATCCTTAGCCACGAAAGGAGCCTGTGCTCATCACGGCAGCTCGCGGGACTCCGTGCCGGGCAGCTTTGGACGGGGCCGATGATCGAAGTCGAGGTATCCATGGATATGAAACGGGAAGTCGGCGAACCCGATGCGGGACCTTGGCAAGCCGAGTCACTGGACGGCTTGGTGCGGCGGCTGCTGCCGGCAGCAGGACAACGTCCGAGCCGCCCTTGGATTGTAGCGGTAGATGGAAGGAGCGGGGCGGGCAAGACCACCCTGGTCGATCGTCTACTAGCTCGAGTGCCGGACTCAGATGCCGTTCACACGGACGATGTAGCGTGGCATCTCTCGTTTTTTGACTGGGCCGATGAACTTCGTGGCGGCATCCTCGAGCCCCTGCTCCAAGGCGAGGCAGTCCATTACCGTCCGCCGGGTTGGGTGGCCCGAAAACGCCCATGGGAACGCGCCGCGGTGATCGTGGCCGGAAGGCCCGCGCTCGAGCACGATCAGAAGACCGAGGTAGTGACCGCCCAGCCGGCACCAGAACCTTGAGGGAAAGGCTTCGGAGAGCACAGCCTCCAAGAGAATCAAGATCACGAGGAACGGACGAGCAATGTCAACTACAAACTTCCGGCCGAAGTACGTCTCCTTTGACTGCTACGGCACACTGATCAACTGGAATACTGATCCCACCGCCCGCCGGCTGCTCGGGGGCCGTCTGCCTGAAGAGCAGTGGCCTGCGTTCAAGAAGATGTTCCGCGGGTACCGGTTCGACGAGGTTTGCGGCGACTACAAGCCCTACGAGGCGATCCTTCAGGATTCCTTTGACCGGGTGTGCAAGCGCTGGGGCATTGGGCCGACCGAAGGCGCCGGCGCCGAGTTCGCCGAGGCTGTACGCGGCTGGGGTGCCCACGATGACGTGCCGGCTCCGCTGAAGCTCATGGGCGACAACTACAAGCTGGTGATTCTGTCCAACGCAGACGACAGCTTCCTGGACATCAGCATTCCGAGACTGGGCGCCGATTTCCACGCCGTGTTTACCGCTGAGCAGGCCCAGGCCTACAAGCCGCGCTACCAGGCCTTCGAGTACATGCTTGACCAGCTCAACGCGGCTCCGGAGGACTTCCTGCATGTCTCCTGCCACACACGGTACGACATAATGCCGATGCACGACATGGGCTTCAGGAACCTTGTTTTGCTGGACCGCGGCTATGACCCCGTTACCGAGGGCTACGACTACACCACGGTCAGGTCCCTCGACGAACTCAACAAGCACCTCGGTCTCTAAACCAACATTGTGACAGCGGACGAACTGAGCATTTCCACTCCCCAAGAAGCCTGCCAGCAATTGCTGGCAGGCTTCTTGAAGCCTCGGGAAGATCGCCCGGTGCTTGCGTCCGGTCCCTCAGGTTCCATGTTCAAGGCTGACGAGCCGTCTGGCTGAGGCTTCATCCAGGATCAGGTCGGTGGCAAGCCCGGCCGCCAGGGCCCCGCGCAGACCGTTGATCTTGGACGCGCCCGACACTACGCAGATCCTCCGCCGCACCTGGCGCAACTGGTCCAGGGAGGGTCCAGTGGACCGTTCGTTCAGGGTAATGCCGTCTGAGGAGCCGTCAGCGCGGAAGAAGACGGTGGCCACGTCGCCCACCACGTCTGAACTGGCAAGAACGTTGAGGTCGGCTTCGTCGAGATAGCCCCCGGCGTACACGTGGCTGGGGTAGTCCGCATCCACCGAGCCGACGCCGAAGATTGCGATGCTCATCCGCGCCTGCAGATCGAGGATGCGCTGCACGCTTCGCTCATTCCACATGGCCGTCTTCGTGGCCGCGTGATCAAAAAAGGCCGGCACGGGGAACTGCTCCACCCGTGCCCCGTACGCGCTGCCGAAGCGCCGCATGATGTCGCTGGCGTACGTGATGCCGGTGGTCTGCATATTGCCCGCCCCGTTCAGCTGCACCACGACGGTGTCGTGGGTGATCTTCCGGGTCAGGTGCCGGCTGACTGCACTGAGGGTTGAGCCCCAAGCCACACCGATGATGGCGTTGGAATCGACAAGCGGGCCGATGGTGCGGGCAGCCTGCATCGCCACCCGGTCCAGTGTTTCCGCTTCATTCAGGGTGTCCAGCACGGGCACCACGTGCACATCCACGTTGTACCGGGTCCGGATCAGGCGTTCAAGCTCAGGTCCGGTGTCCAGCGGGCTGCGGATCTGGATCTGGACCAGACCCGTCTCGCGGGCCGTTGCAAGCAGCCGCGAAACTGTGGAGCGGGACGTGCGAAGCTCCCGGGCGATGGCGTCCATCGTGAGGTCCTGCATGTAATACAGCTGGGCGGCGCGAAGAGCGTCGGAATGGCGGGGACGGGACACGCTGCTCTCTTTCTGCACGTTTGTGCATACTCCTTGACGATATTTTCCATTGCTTCGAAGAATAGTGGATGAAAGGCGGCACGCTGCATGGCGGGCCGCTTATGACAGCCACGGACCAAACCCAAAGGAGCAGTTTTGGGACTCAAGGATTCATCCGGCCATAAGTACACCTCCGGCGCAGGGGGCACTCCCCGCGCCTCGGTCGCCAGCCTCCGGCAGCGGCCTGCAGCCCGCGTTCTGATTGTCGGCGGCGGTATCAACGGTGTCGGTACCTTCCGGGACCTTGCCCTGCAGGGGGTGGACGTGGCACTTGTGGAGCGCGGCGACTACTGCCAGGGCGCCAGCGGTGCCTCCTCCCACATGATCCACGGCGGCATCCGCTACCTGGAAAACGGCGAGTTCCGGCTCGTCCGGGAATCCGTAGCCGAACGAAACCGCCTCCTGCGGATCGCGCCCCACTACGTCAAGCCGCTGCAGACCACCATCCCCATTTTCAGCACCTTTTCCGGCGTACTCGCGGCACCGCTGCGTTTCCTGACACACAAGCAGCGGGGCAAGCCGAAGGAACGCGGCGCGTTCCTCATCAAACTTGGGCTGAGCCTTTATGACTCCTTCTCCCGCGACGGCGGCAGCGTCCCCCGCCATCAGTTCCGGGGCCGTGCCAAAGCCCTGACCGAACTTCCCATGCTGCACCCCGGCGTCAAATACACCGCCACCTACTTCGACGCCTCGGTTCACAACCCCGAGCGCCTCACGCTGGATGTGCTTCAGGACGGCGAGAAGGCAGGGGCTGCAAACCCCGCCGCCAACGGCGCTGCCAGCAGCGCCCGGGCCAGCAACTACCTGTCGCTGGTAACGGTGAAGCCGCAGTCGGATGGCTCCAGTACCGCGGAGCTGCGCGATGAACTGACCGGCGAGGTCTTTGATTTCACCGCCGATGTGATCGTTAACACCACAGGCGCCTGGGTGGACGTCACAAACCAGGCGATGGGCGCGGCTTCCGCCTTCATGGGCGGCACCAAGGGCTCCCATATAGTCCTCGACCACCCCAACCTCCTCGCAGCCTGCGATGGCCGCGAGATCTTCTTTGAACACACGGACGGTCGGATCGTGCTGATCTACCCGATGGGTGACCGTGTGCTTGTCGGGACCACTGACGTGGACGCTGACATGGCGGAAGACGCGGTCTGTACGGAAGCCGAGATCGACTACTTCTTCGACCTCATCGGCCACGTGTTCCCGGACATCGCGGTGGGCCGGGAACAAATCGTCTACACCTTCTCTGGCGTCCGACCGTTGCCCAGGCATGATGCCACCCAGCCGGGCTTCGTCTCCCGCGACTACCGCATCGAGCGGCGTGCTCCCGAAGCCGGCGGCAGCGGAGCCGTCGTCCTTAGCCTTGTCGGCGGAAAGTGGACCACGTTCCGGGCGCTTGCCGAGCACCTCAGCAATGACGTCCTCACGGAACTGGGTATGGAACGGAAAGTCTCGACGGCGAAACTTCCCATTGGAGGCGGCGCAGGCTTTCCGGACTCTGAAGCCGGAGTCCAGAACTGGATCAAAGCGCACATGAACGGACCACGGGATGCCGACCGGACCGCCGGCCTGCTGACCCGGTACGGTACCCGCGCTGAGGAGGTCATCCGCTATCTCGACGGCGGCCCCGACCACCTGCTCCGTTCTACCCGGGAACTGAGCAGGCGGGAGCTGGAGTTCATGGCAGCCAATGAGCAGGTGGGCCATCTCGTCGACGTCCTGATCCGCCGGACATCCCTGGCTTTCCGCGGGCTGGTCACGGGCGAGCTGCTGAACGAGGTCGCTGACATCCTGGCGGAGCCGCTCGGGTGGGACGCGTCCAAGCGCGCCGCCGAGATCGATCACGCTCAGGAGGTGCTCAAGCGGTACCACGGCGTCGAGGTACACAGCCTCGTCGCCTAAGACGTGCGCTCGGGCAGGGCAGCCCGTGCGCAGGAGCGGGGACCGGCCAGCAGCGGCCGTCCCTGCCGCCGCCAAAGGCTAACGCCCCGGCGGCACAGCCGTCCTTCACACCCGCGAAGGACTGACAACAGAAAACAAGGAGTCAACGATGTCTCTTGAATTGGTTTTTCTTTCCGAAGTATTCGGAACTGCCATGCTGACCCTCCTGGGCTGCGGCGTTGTGGCCAACGTCGCGCTCCAGGGTACGAAGGGCAACAACGGCGGGTTCCTGATGGTCACATGGGGGTGGGGCATCGCGGTTTTCGCCGGCGTCTACGTAGCCGCCAGGTCCGGCGCCCACATTAATCCCGCCGTCACTCTGGGCCTTCTCGTCAACGGCAAGGAGGAATATGCCCCTGGCGTGCCGGTGAACGCGGCCTCGACGCTAACGTACTTCGGTGGAGAGTTTCTGGGGGCCTTCCTGGGAGCCGTAATCGCGTGGCTGGCGTACAGGCAGCACTTCGATGCGGAACCTGAACCGGCGAACAAGCTGGGCGTCTTCTCCACGGGCCCGGCCATCCGCTCAAAAATATGGAACCTCGTCACCGAGATCATCGGCACCTTCGTTCTGGTCTTCGTCATCCTCACGTTCGGAGGAACCCCCTCGGGCCTTGGCCCGCTGGCTGTGGCGCTGCTGGTTGTGGGCATCGGCGTTTCCCTGGGCGGCCCCACCGGTTACGCCATCAACCCTGCCCGTGACCTTGGCCCCCGGGTGGCCCACGCAGTGCTGCCCATTAAGGGCAAGGGCTCCAGCGACTGGAGCTACTCCTGGGTCCCGGTAGTCGGCCCCCTGATCGGCGGAACACTGGCCGGCCTGGCGGGACTGCTGCCGATCGTTTTCACAGCGGCTACCTGATCCCCGCCGGACGCTCCCTGGGCGTTTACTCCTGTCCCAACTTCTTCATTCCTTAGATCCACTCCGCTACCGACAGATCCACCCGCTACAGACAAGGACGTCATCATGAGCCAGTACGTAATCGCCATCGACCAGGGCACCACCAGCACCCGCGCCATCGTCTTCGACCAGTCGGGCAGCATCGTCTCTTCAGGACAGATGGAACATGAGCAGATTTTCCCGCAGGCGGGCTGGGTGGAGCACAATCCCGCGGAGATCTGGGACAACACGCGCGAGGTCGTCGCCTCCGCGCTCTCAAAGGCGAACCTGACGCGGCACGATATCGCCGCCGTCGGAATCACAAACCAGCGTGAGACGGCCGTGGTCTGGGACAAGACCAGCGGAAAGGCCATCTACAACGCCATTGTGTGGCAGGACACCCGCACCCAGCCCATCGTCGATGAGCTTGCAAAGGACGGCGGGGCGGACCGCTTCAAGCAGAAGGTCGGCCTGCCGCTGGCCACCTATTTCTCCGGAACGAAGATCAAGTGGATCCTGGACAATGTCGACGGCGCACGGGCCAAGGCGGAGGCGGGAGACCTGGTCTTCGGCAACACCGACGCATGGGTGCTGTGGAACCTGACAGGCGGTGTGGACGGCGGCGTGCACGTCACCGACGTCACCAACGCCTCCCGGACACTGTTCATGGATCTAGATACGCTGCAGTGGGACGAGGAGATCCTGGGCATCTTCGGCGTCCCGGTGTCCATGATGCCGGCCATCAAGTCCTCATCGGAGGTCTACGGGACGGTGCACACGTCGCAGCTGTTGCGCGAGGTGCCGGTCGCCGGCATCCTGGGCGACCAGCAGGCAGCCACGTTCGGCCAGGCCGCCTTCGAAACCGGTGAAGCCAAGAACACCTACGGCACCGGCTGCTTCCTGATCTTCAACACGGGCGAGGAGATCGTTCACTCCAAGAACGGCCTGCTCACCACCGTGGGGTACAAGCTGGGGGATGCGGCCCCGCACTACGCGCTGGAAGGGTCCATCGCCGTCACCGGTTCACTGATCCAGTGGCTGCGGGACAACCTGGGCTTGATCAGCAGCGCACCCGAAGTGGAAAAGCTGGCGGCCTCCGTGCCGGACAACGGCGGGGTGTACATCGTCCCTGCCTTCTCGGGCCTGTTCGCGCCCTACTGGCGTTCGGATGCCCGGGGAGCCATCGTTGGCCTGACGCGGTATGTCAACAAGAACCACATCGCCAGGGCCGCCCTGGAGGCCACCGCCTTCCAGACCCGCGAGGTGCTCGACGCCGTCAACGCGGACTCGGGCGTTCCGCTCAGTGAACTGAAGGTCGACGGCGGCATGGTCGCCAACGACGCCCTGATGCAGTTCCAAGCGGACATCCTCGGCGTCCCCGTCATCCGGCCCAAGGTGGTGGAGACCACCGCGCTCGGGGCAGCGTACGCCGCCGGCCTCGCGGTCGGATTCTGGAAGGACCTCGGCGAGTTGTCCGCCAACTGGTCTGAGGACAAGCGCTGGGAGCCGAACCTGGACGCGGAAGAGCGGGAACGGCAGTTGCGGCTTTGGAGGAAGGCCGTGACCAAGTCCATGGACTGGGTAGACGAGGACGTGAGGTAGTCCAACCTTCGAGCGGGGCCGCCCCACCTTCGAGGGGAAGGCGGCCCTGCCCCGCCCGCCCGCGGCTGCTCCCACGGGTGCGCAGCACACCCGGGCGAGGGGGTGCCTTTCCCCAACCTTCACGGACTGCCGGCCGCCATCGCTTGTTTCCATGTATCGGTGGACAAGCGGTAAGGTTGCTGTATGCGTGCGATCCTCCTGCTTAGCTAGCCGCCCGGTATCCCGGAGATACGGACTACCGAGCGGCCGCCCCTCCATGTCGAGGGGCTTTTGTGTGTCCGGGACACATTCCCGGCGGGCGGCAGGGGATCAGACCGTTATGACAGACAGACGTCATGACAGAACAGAAGAGGGCAGCAGTGAGCGTTCAGCCGGAGACCGAGACCGGAGCAACAGCAGGTGGAGCCGAAAGCCCCGAGGAGGGGTCCTACAGCTTCGCGGCGATGGAGGCCCGGTGGCCACAAGTGTGGGAGGACCTTAAGGTCTTCACCCCCGTGGACGACGGTTCGCGCGAGCGCCGCTATGTCCTGGACATGTTCCCCTACCCATCCGGCGACCTTCACATGGGGCATGCTGAGGCCTTTGCCATGGGCGACGTCGTTGCACGGTATCTGCGCCAGCAGGGTTTTGACGTCCTGCACCCGATCGGTTGGGATTCCTTCGGACTTCCGGCCGAGAACGCGGCGATCAAGCGCAACGCGCACCCGAGTGAGTGGACCTACGCCAACATCGAGACGCAGGCAGCCTCGTTCAAGCGGTACGCCATCTCTGCTGACTGGTCCCGCCGCCTGCACACGTCCGACCCGGAGTACTACCGGTGGACCCAGTGGCTGTTCAAACGCTTTTACGAGCGCGGACTCGCTTACCGCAAGGACTCGCCGGTCAACTGGTGCCCGAAGGACCTGACCGTGCTGGCCAACGAGCAGGTCGTCAACGGCGCCTGTGAGCGTTGCGGCACGGCGGTGACCAAGAAGTCGCTGAACCAGTGGTACTTCAAGATCACCGATTACGCCGACCGGCTGCTGGATGACATGTCCGAGCTGCAGGGGCACTGGCCTGAGCGTGTACTGGCGATGCAGCGAAACTGGATCGGGCGTTCAGAGGGCGCCCACGTCCGCTTCGTGATCGAGGCGTCGGGCGGACGGGACGAGCGCGAAGTCACAGTCTTCACCACGCGTCCGGACACCCTGTACGGCGCCACATTCTTCGTCGTGGCCGCGGACGCGCACCTGGCTTTGGACTTGGTCACGCCGGAACACCACGACGCACTCATGGCCTACCGCGAAAAGGTCAAGGCACTCTCTGACATCGAACGCCAGTCCACCGAGCGCGAAAAAACCGGTGTCTTTACCGGCCGCTACGCCATCAACCCCCTGAACGGTGAGAGGCTTCCCGTATGGGCGGCGGACTACGTCCTGGCCGACTACGGCACCGGCGCCATCATGGCCGTTCCTGCGCATGACCAGCGCGACCTCGACTTCGCCAAGGAGTTCGGCCTGCCCGTGCGCGCGGTACTGGACACCGGCGAGGAGGACCCGGGCGTCTCCGGCAAGGCAACGGCCGGCGAGGGCACGCTCATCAACTCCGGTCCGCTGGATAGCATGCCCAAGGGCGAAGCCATCCCCGCGGCCATCAAGATCCTCGAGGACCAGGGCACAGGGGAGAAGTTTGTGAACTTCCGGCTGCGTGACTGGCTCCTGAGCCGACAGCGCTTCTGGGGCACCCCGATCCCCATCATTCACTGTGCGGAGTGTGGCGAAGTGCCGGTCCCTGACGAACAGCTGCCGGTGAGGCTTCCTGAGAATCTGCGCGGCGAGGCGCTGTCACCACGGGGCACGTCGCCACTGGCCGCGGCCGCCGAGTGGGTCAACGTTGAGTGCCCGAACTGTGGACGCGCAGCCCAGAGGGACACGGACACCATGGACACGTTCGTGGACTCGTCCTGGTACTTCCTGCGTTTCGTCTCCCCGCACTACACGGACGGTCCGTTCGACCCGGCGAAGATCAACGACTGGATGCCGGTCGGCCAGTATGTCGGCGGCGTAGAGCACGCCATCCTGCACCTGCTCTATGCCCGCTTCTTCACCAAGGTCATTCATGACATGGGCCTCCTGGCGGCGGACGAGCCTTTCAGTGCGCTGCTGAACCAGGGGCAGGTCCTTAACGGGGGTAAGGCGATGAGCAAGTCCCTGGGCAACGGCGTGGACCTGGGGGAGCAGCTGGACAAGTTCGGTGTGGACGCCGTCCGGTTGACGATGATCTTCGCCTCCCCGCCGGAGGACGACGTCGACTGGGCGGACGTTTCGCCGTCCGGATCTGCCAAGTTCCTCGCCCGCGCCTGGCGGCTGGGGCAGGATGTGGCCAGCAAGCCCGGGGTCGACTTCAGCGCCGGTGACCGTGCCTTGCGCGCGGTCACGCACCGGACGGTTGCCGACGCTGCGGAACTGCTGGACAACAACAAGTTCAATGTCGTGGTAGCCAAGCTTATGGAACTGGTCAACGCCACGCGCAAGACCATCGACACAGGCGCCGGCGGGGCGGATCCGGCAGTCCGGGAAGCAGCGGAAGCCGTGGCAGTCATCCTGAGCCTGTTCGCGCCCTACACCGCCGAGGACCTGTGGAACGTGCTGGGGCACCCCGCCTCGGTTGCCAATGCGGGTTGGCCGACCCACGACAAGGCCTTGCTCGTGCAGGACACCATCACGGCCGTGGTCCAGGTTCAGGGCAAGGTCAGGGACCGTCTCGAGGTGTCCCCGGACATCTCCGAGGACGAGTTGCGCGGGCTGGCCCTGGCCTCGGAGAATGTCCAGCGGGCGCTGGACGGACGCGGGATCCGCACAGTCATTGTGCGCGCCCCTAAACTGGTCAACATCGTCCCGGCCTAGGTTCCCGATTTACTGGCCGGGCACCGGCCGCCGGCTTCCCGGCGGCCGGCCCGATCTGCAGGAGGTGCGCCGTGATTGACCGTGAGCCGGGCGCCTGGCTGTGGCTGAAGGACCATCTGGCCCGCCTCCGCCAGGCCACTGTTCCCGGGCGGCTGCAGTCCTCGGCGGAACCGGCTGTCGTCGTTCGCACCGCGGTGGTGACCGACTCCGCTGCCGCGCTGCCCGCCGACTGGGTCCGGGGCTTTTCCCTGGACGGCCGGCTCGCGGTGGTGCCCATGCCGGTCATGGTGGGCGAGGAAATCTACGGCGAGGGAGAGGACGACATCGCCGAAACTATCGCGGTTGCCCTCGCGGCCGCCACCCCGGTGAAGACGTCCAGGCCTTCCCCCGGGCAGTTTGAACAGGCATACCAGGCGGCAGCAGCCCGCGGCTATGAGGCCGTGGTATCCATCCATATCTCAGGCGACCTGTCCGGCACCGCCGATGCTGCCCGGATCGCGTCCGCCCGCGTCGGCATTCCCGTTGAGGTGCTGGACAGCCGGACCGTCGGCATGGCCCAGGGGCTGGCGGTGCAAAGCGCCGTTGTCGCTGCTGCTGATGGCCGCAGTGCCGAGGAAGTCCGGAAATTCGCTGAGGAACGCCTCGCCAAGACCAAGGTCTATTTCTATGTCCCGAGTCTGGAACAGCTGCGGCGGGGCGGCAGGATCGGGGCAGCTGCCTCCCTCGTGGGAACGATGTTCTCGATAAAGCCGATTCTCGCCATCGACGGCGGGAAGATCGTTCCGCTGGAAAAGATCCGGTCTGCACCGAAGGCTGTTGCCCGGCTCGAGGAGCTTGTGGCGGCCGACGCAGCGGGGCGGCCGCAGGGGGAAGCCCGGCTGGCCATCCACCATTTCGGAAACCAGTCCGAAGCCGAACTCCTTGCCGCCAGGCTTGCAGCGGCCCTGCCCGACACCCCGCCGGCGCAGATCAGCTCCCTGCCGGCCGTGCTTGCCGCCCACGCCGGGCTCGGGGTACTCGCTGTGATCGTCAGTGAGAGCACCGTCTGCGGCGCCGGCGTGCTCGCCCCGGCACCTGCTTCCGGGCCATCCGGGCCCGCACCCGCGCCTGCCGCGGCTCCCGCGCCGGGTGTTCAGGGAAAGCCGGGCAAGGAACCGGGCCACTAGCCGGCACCGAGCCACTAGCCAGGACCGGGCCACTAGCCGGCACCGGGCCAGGACGGCTCCGGTCTATCCACATAAGCCTGTCCTGGCCTGTCAGCCGCGGTGGTGCGGCTTCTACCGTGAACGGTATGCCACACCGGACCACGGGATCTGCAGCCACTGATGCCATGCTGCCTGCCAGCCGCCTGGCCGCCACGCTGGCCCGTGCCCGCGACCCTGCCCGCGTGGATTCTGCCCGCGCAGACCCTGCCCGCGCAGACCCTGCCCGCGCAGACCCTGCTCACGTAGACACTGCCCGCGCGCACCATGGCGCGAACGGGCCTCCGGGTCTGCTCGACACGGGCGGAGGCGAGGACTTGTCATTCGGCGCCGGACCCGGCAGTTCTTTACCGGCTTCCACCGCCGCGGTGGCACCCCGGCTCAGGTGGCGGCTGGGGCTGCGGGCTGCGGTGTTGCTGGGCGTCCTGTCGCTGGCCGCCGGTGCCTGGTTCTGGTGGCGGATTGCAACCGCCGTTCCCGAAGTGACGCCACTGATCGCCGTCACCGAAACAGGCACCGCCGACGCCGGAACCGGCACCACCGCTGGGGAGGATGACGCGGAAACGTCCGACGGCGCCGGCAGCGGCTCCCAGTCCGGATCCGCAGGTGGCGGCGCTGACGATTCCGGGGGAACCGCAGTGGTACACGTCGCGGGAGCCGTGAAGAAGGCCGGGGTGGTCGCGTTACGGAAGGGGAGCCGCGTCCACGACGCCATCGTGGCGGCCGGCGGTGGGACGGCTGCAGCGGACCTCAACAGGCTCAACCTCGCAGCCGTCCTGCAGGACGGCCAAAAGATCCACGTCCCGCGGCAGGGGGAACCGGCCCAGCAGGAGAGTGCGGTCGATGGAGGGCAGCGGGAAGGCTCCCCGCCGGCAGGGCCCCGGGCGGTAGGGCCAGGCACCGCAGGCTCAGGCACCGCAGGCTCAGGCACAGCGGGCACTGGCACAGCCGGATCAGCCGGTGCAGACTCAGGACCGGGCGGCGCCAGCGGTGCATCAGGGGCCAAGGTCAATCTCAACACCGCCACCGTGGAGGAACTGGACGGTCTGCCCCGGGTGGGGCCTGTACTGGCGCAGCGCATCGTTGACTGGCGCGCAGAACACGGCCACTTTAGGGCCGTGGAGGAGCTCGACGCCGTGGACGGGGTCGGGCCCAAAATGCTGGAGGCTCTGCTGCCGCTGGTAACGGTCTGACATGGACAGCAACCGAACAAACAGCGTCAGCCGCTGGCACCGATTCGTCGAGGCGGCGGTCCGGGATTCGGCGGGGACCGAACGTCCCCGTGGTGGTCCAGCCGTTGAAGAAGCATCCGTGACCATCCCTGCCGCCGGCGCTCCTGCCAGGGATACACGTGCTTCCAAGTGCCGGCCGGACTTGGCACTGCTGAGTGGATTCCGCGACGGGCTGCGCTCCCGGTTGGTGCCAGAGGAACGTGCAGCCGGGGAAGACGACACAAGACGGCGCCGGTTAGACCTTCGCCTCGTACCGGCCGCCCTCCTCGTCTGGGCTGCCGCCGGTGCCGGTCCCTGGCTTGCTCCCGCCGGGTTGCTTGGCCTCTGTAGTGTGATGACCTTCGCCGCTGCCATGCTGCTGGCCAAGTCAGTACGGCAGCGGCGCAGAGCAGGGCAGGCCGCCGGCCGGAGCTTCCTGCTGACCGTCGCGGCGGCACTGTTCCTGGCTGTTGCCGTTGCGGCGCACTCAGCCGTCTCGTCCGTCCAGCGGCATGAGGGGCCGGTGGCTGGCGCAATCGCGGCTAAGGCATCGTCCTTTGCAGAACTCGAAATTACGGGCGCCCCGCGGGCCCTGACAGCATCAGGCGGTCCAGGCCTGTCATCCCGGTGGGCCGTGAACGCCAACCTCAGGTCGCTGAGCACCGGTGGCCGGTTGCTCCACGCTGATACGGCGGTTGTCATTATGGGGGGACCGGCCTGGCAGCACGTGCTTCCGGGGCAGAAAATTCGGGCTGCCGGAAAGCTCCGTCCGCCCGATCCCGGGCAGGTGGAGGCGGGCCTGCTGTCCGCTTCCACGGCCCCACTGCCGCTTGAACCGGCCGGCGCCTGGGCAGCGGGGCCCGCTTCGTTGGGACAGGAGTTCGCACATGCAGCCGGCTGGCTGAATCCTGACGCCAGGGGACTCCTTCCGGGGATGGTCACGGGGGACACGGGACATTTGGATGAGCAGCTGGAGGCGTCCATGCAGGCCGTGGGCCTCACGCATCTGACGGCCGTCTCCGGCGCTAACTGCAGCCTGATTCTGGGAGCACTGCTGCTGGGCGCAAGGAGCCTGCGGCTGCCCCGTCTGCCCGCGGCACTCCTGGCCCTCGCCGGCCTGGCCATGTTTGTGCTGATGGTGGGACCGGATGCCAGCGTCCTGAGGGCTTCCCTGATGGGTGCCATAGCGCTGGCGTCCCTCGCATGCGGAAGAACCGGGCGAGGCCTGAGCTTCCTCTGCCTCGCAGTGATCGGACTCCTGCTGATTGAACCAGCGCTCGGCACCAGCTTCGGGTTCCTGCTGTCAATCCTGGCGACCCTCGGAATCATTCTGCTGGGCAGTGAAATTGCGGGGTGGGTTCCGCACTCCGTGCCGCGTTGGCTGGCCGCGGCCCTGGCCGTGCCGTTATCCGCACAGCTGCTCTGCGGCCCCGTGGTCGTGCTGCTCCAGCCTCAGTTCTCAACCTACTCGCTGCTGGCCAATGTGCTGGTGGGACCGCTCGTGGCGCCGGTAACCATTCTGGGCACCATGGCAGTTCCACTTGTTCCGCTGGTGCCGATCGCAGCGGCAGCGCTGATCGGAGCTGCCGGGCTCTTTGCAACAGGGGTGGCCGGAGTGGCGAGGTTCATGGCGGGGCTGCCGGGCGCTGCCCCACCTTGGCCCGAAGGCCCCTTTGGCCTGCTCACCATGGTGCTGTTTTCGGCCCTCAACATCCTGGTCGTCTGGCTCGCCGTCCGCCCGCGCCGGACGCTGCAGGCTGTTTTTCGCGCGCACCGGGCATTGACCGCAGCGCTGGAGCGGAGTGAGCGAAAGCACCTGTCCAGCCGGGACCTGCGGCAAGGAGGGTTGTGCCGACCGGGCCCGCCTGCCCGCCGTTTGGTGCGGCCGGTGCGCCGCGGAAGGCTTAGAATCAGTAGTCTGTACCCCAGGAGGAACCAAGAGTGGCGGCAGCCCAGACCCAACGATCCAGGACGTCGGCGGCCAATACGGCCACCTGGCGGGACGTAAAACCCGCAGGAGTAGTGCTGATTACCGGTCCGGAGGAATACCTCGGCATCCGGGCCATCGACCGTGTCCGCGCGCAGGTCCGTGCCGCTGCCCCGGACGTCGAAGTGACCCGGCTCAACGCCGGCAGCTACGAAGCAGGCTCGCTGGCCATGAACGTCAGTCCCTCGCTGTTCGGCGAAAGCAAACTCATCGAGGTCGAGGGGCTCGAGTCCATGAACGATGCGTTCCTGGCCGACGCCCTGACCTATCTCAAGCAGCCCGAGCAGGAAGCTGTCCTGGTCCTCCGGCACGGTGGCGGGGTCCGGGGCAAGAAACTTCTGGACGCCGTCAAGGCCGGAGGATGGCCCGTTGTGGATTGCCAGCCGCTGAAGAAGGACGCGGAAAAAACCGCATTCGTCGCCGCGGAGTTCAAGGCGGCCTCGCGGCGCATCGAACCGGCTGCGGTGCAGGCTCTCGTGAACGCAGTCGGAGCCAACCTCTCGGAGCTCGCCGCGGCGTGCAGCCAGCTGATCTCCGATGCCTCCACAACGGTGGACGCGGACATGGTCGAACGCTATTACGGAGGCCGGATAGAGGCTACGGCCTTCAAGGTGGCAGATGCTGCCATGGCAGGAAACGGTCCACTGGCGCTGTCCACTCTCCGTCACGCGCTGGCAACCGGAGCGGACCCAGTTCCGCTCGTGGCCGCGCTGGCCGCCAAGCTGCGGACGGTTGCCAAGGTAGCCGGCGCCCAAGGATCATCGGCCCAGATCGCCAAGCAGCTGGGCATGCAGCCTTGGCTCGTGGAACAGGCACAACGTGATGTCAGGCGTTGGACGCCGGAGGGCCTGGCCCGTTCCATTCAGGTGACGGCGGAGGCCGATGCACAAGTTAAGGGACTTTCCCGCGACCCGGTCTACGCGGTGGAGCATGCAGTCACCGTCATAGCAACATCGGCCCGCGGCCGCTAAGTCGCTGCGGCCGCCACGAGACTCCCTGAAAACGAGACTCCCTTAAAGAGATATGGCCGGCACCATCAGGCGCCGGCCATAACCATCAGTTCAGTTGAACTGGAAAACCTTAGAGTGCGTTGACCTTCTTGGAGATCGCCGACTTGCGGTTTGCAGCGTTGTTCTTGTGCAGAACACCCTTGCTGACAGCCTTGTCCAGCTTACGGCTGGCAGTAACGAGCGCAGTAGTAGCAGCTTCCTTGTCAGTGGACTCAACGGCCGCGTTGACGGCGCGAATGGCAGTCTTGAGCTCGGACTTGACGGCGTTGTTACGCTGGCGAGCCTTCTCGTTGGTCAGGATGCGCTTCTTCTGGGACTTGATATTTGCCACGTGTGAACTCTCTTTTTAATGCGGAAATGGTCTAGAGGGCTTTCAGGCTGGCCATTGACTGAGCGGCGTGGGGATACCTATGGCGGCCAACCATCAGTGGCCGTCGACCTGCACGGACACACAGCTAGAAATATTAGCAGAATCCGGGCCGAAAGAGCCATTTGGCGTGGTGCGGCGCGTCCCGCTCCCCATGGCGCCTGGAGAATGCCGGGGGAATGCTGCATACCCGGGATGCTGCGGAAGCTGTAGCCTGCCGGAAGCCAAGTACCGGGCGCAGTCCCAAAATGTACTGCACGGGGCCCGAACGTGGGAGACTGGAGGTTCAGTAACGCGGCAGCAGCAGGACGGCAGGACATTGCCGGAATGACGCCGCTGAAATGCCAACAGTAAGGACCCTGCGTGTCTCCCATGGCCCGCACCGCCCCGGTGCCCGCCGCGACAGATCCGGCCATCATTCGGAATTTCTGCATCATCGCGCACATTGACCACGGTAAGTCCACCCTGGCCGACCGAATGCTGCAGTTCACCGGCGTCGTGCAGTCCCGCGACATGAAGGCCCAGTATCTGGACCGCATGGATATCGAGCGTGAGCGCGGCATCACCATCAAGTCCCAGGCTGTCCGCATGCCTTGGGAACTGGATGGTGTGAACTACGCGCTGAACATGATCGACACGCCGGGTCACGTGGACTTCACCTATGAGGTGTCCCGTTCCCTGGCCGCCTGCGAAGGTGCGGTTCTCCTGGTGGACGCCGCGCAGGGCATCGAGGCCCAGACGCTGGCCAACCTGTACCTGGCCATGGAGAACGATCTCACCATCATCCCGGTCCTGAATAAGATCGACCTCCCCGCCGCCCAGCCCGAGAAGTACGCCGCCGAACTGGCCAGCCTCATCGGCGGGGACCCCGAGGACGTGCTGCTGGTCTCGGGGAAGACCGGAGTTGGCGTCGAAGCGCTGCTGGACAAGATCGTGCGCGACCTTCCCGCCCCGGTCGGTGATCCGGAGGCACCTGCCCGCGCCATGATTTTCGACTCCGTCTACGACACGTACCGCGGCGTCGTCACGTACGTCCGTGTGGTTGACGGCATGCTGCATCCGCGCGAGCGCATCCAAATGATGTCCACCAGGGCCAGCCATGAGCTCCTGGAAATCGGCGTCAGCTCCCCGGAGCCGACGCCCTCCAAGGGCCTCGGCGTCGGCGAGGTGGGCTACCTCATCACCGGCGTGAAGGACGTCCGCCAATCGAAGGTGGGCGACACCGTCACCAACCTCGCCAAGCCCGCTGCGGAATCCCTGAGCGGCTACGCGGATCCCAAGCCGATGGTGTTCTCAGGCCTCTACCCACTGGACGGCACCGACTACCCTGTGCTGCGCGACGCGCTGGACAAGCTTAAGCTGAACGACGCAGCCCTGATCTACGAACCGGAAACCTCCGCAGCCCTCGGCTTCGGCTTCCGCGTGGGCTTCCTCGGCCTCCTGCACCTGGAGATCGTCCGTGAGCGCCTCGAACGCGAATTCAACCTGGACCTGATTTCCACCGCGCCGAACGTGGTCTACGAGGTCACGCTCGAGGACAAGAACGTGGTCACCGTGACGAACCCCAGCGAGTTCCCCTCCGGAAAGATCAATGAGGTCCGCGAACCCATGGTGGCCGCGACCATCCTGGCCCCCAACGAGTTCGTCGGTGCCATCATGGAGCTGTGCCAGGGCCGCCGCGGCGTCATGCGCGGCATGGATTACCTGTCCGAAGACCGGGTTGAGCTGCGGTACTGGATGCCGCTGGCCGAGATCGTCTTCGACTTCTTTGACCTGCTCAAGTCCAAGACGCGCGGCTACGCCTCTCTGGACTGGAAGGCTGACGGCGAACAGGTTGCCGACCTGGTCAAGGTGGACATCCTGCTGCAGGGCGAACAGGTGGACGCTTTCAGCGCCATCACCCACAAGGACAAGGCCTACGCCTACGGCGTGATGATGACCGGCAAACTGCGCGAGCTCATCCCGCGCCAGCAGTTCGAGGTGCCGATCCAGGCAGCCATCGGCTCGCGCATCATCGCACGTGAATCAATCCGAGCCATCCGCAAGGACGTTCTGGCAAAGTGCTACGGCGGTGACATCTCCCGTAAGCGCAAACTGCTGGAAAAGCAGAAGGAAGGCAAGAAGCGCATGAAGATGGTGGGGCGCGTGGAAGTGCCGCAGGAAGCCTTCATCGCAGCCCTGACCACCGACGAATCCAAGGACAAGGCCAAGAAGTAGTGATGACCGTGGCCGGAACCTCCGGAGGCCGCACACATGCCTAGCGTTCTTCCCCTGGGTGACCCAGCGCCGTCGGACGGCCTGCTGCCGCAGCAGGCGGCGGACGGTGCAGCCGACAGGGCCTTCGGGCTCTATGTGCACATCCCGTTTTGCGCGGTGCGCTGCGGTTACTGCGACTTCAACACCTATACCGCAACCGAACTCGGCGGCGGCGCGTCCCAGGACGCCTACGCCTCCACCGCCATCTCGGAAGTGGACTTTGCCGTGCGGGTCCTCGAGCAGTCGGGCCTGCCTGCCCGGAAGCTGCGCACCGTGTTTTTCGGCGGCGGCACGCCGACACTGCTGCCGGCAGAGGACCTGGCCAGAATACTCGGTGCCGCCATAGACCGGTGGGGGATCGAACCGGGCGCCGAAGTGACCACCGAAGCCAACCCGGACTCAGTCACGCCGGAATCCCTGCAGCTGCTCGCCGATGCGGGCTTTACGCGGGTTTCCTTCGGCATGCAGTCCGCGGTGCCGCACGTGCTGAAGGTCCTTGACCGCACCCACAGTCCGAGCCGTGTCCCGCTTGTGGTGCAGTGGGCGCGCGACGCCGGGCTCGCAGTCAGCCTGGACCTGATCTATGGAACTCCCGGGGAGTCCCTTGAAGACTGGCGCTTTTCCTTGGAGACGGCACTGTCGTACCAGCCGGACCACATCAGCGCCTACGCGCTGATCGTTGAGGACGGCACCAAGCTGGCCGCCCAGATCCGCCGGGGTGAAGTTCCCGGAATAGACGACGACGACCATGCCGACAAATACGAACTCGCCGACCAGATGATCACCGACGCCGGCCTCCGCTGGTATGAGGTCAGCAACTGGTCGGCCACTGCCGAACAGGCATGCCGCCACAACCTGGCCTACTGGCGCGGGGATGACTGGTGGGGCGTCGGACCCGGCGCGCACTCGCATGTCGGCGGCGTGCGCTGGTGGAACGTAAAGCACCCGACCGCCTACGCGGGCAGGCTCGGTTCCGGGGTGTCACCCGCAGCCGGCCGCGAGACCCTTGACGAGGGGACGCGGGCCATCGAACGGGTCATGCTCGAGACGCGCCTGGCCTCAGGGCTCGCTGTCAATATGCTGTCCGATCAGGGCAAGCGCGGTGTTGCGGGCCTTATTGCAGACGGGCTCGTGGAGCCCACTGAGGCATTCCGCGGAAGGCTCGTCCTGACGCTTAAGGGACGCCTCCTCGCTGATGCGGTGGTCCGCAGGATCCTGCCGGACTAGTCCCCACCCGCACCCTAACCTCGCAAGTCCGATCCGGCTCGCTGCCCGCGCAAAGCTCGGGCCGGGGCCCTCGCCGGAGCGGCTCCACGGCCAGGGGACCCTGCGGGCGTGGGCACAAGTTCGCGGGTGGGGACTACTTGATCCAGCGGAGGTTGTACGGGTAGCGGTGCGGCTGGCCCCGGTTCACGTGGATGCCGGCCGAGACCGAGAAGCACGTTAGTGCAATCCAGATCAGGGTCGCGAGCACGGCGAAGATGTTGCCCACCACCGGGAGCAGTACCAAAAGGTTGGCCAGGACAGCAGCGATGGTAGGCGGCAGGGTGAAGTTGAGGGCTTCCTTGGATTCCTGGGCGGTGAACGGGCCGCGGTCCTTGAAGATCAGATAGATCAGCAGTGCCGGCACGCAGCCGAGGATGCCGCCGAAGTGCGACAGGGTTGCCCACTGGCGGTCTTCGCTGGCGGTCAGCGGAAGCGCATTCGCAGGCACGCCATGGTACTGGGGCCGGTCAGGGCCGGACTGGAGGTCCCTGCGGTCTCGAGCGTCGTCTGCCACGGTGTGTCTTCCTTAAACGTGCGTTGGTGCGGTGTTGCCGGTAGTTCAGGTTCGCGGCCGCCCGGCGGAACCGGACGGCGGCAGCGCGAGTGGCGCCCTTCCAAGAATACTGGGTCGCGAACGCATTGGACGACCGGCTCCCCGGCCAGCAGAATCCAGCTACAGCATGGCAGTGCCGGGTTTGCCCTGTGCCTTGAGGGGAAGCAGAGCGCCGGCCAGTGTAATTACGGCGCCGGTGCCGAGGAGGAACCAAAAGTACGCGGCCGGTTCAGGGACAGAAGTAGGCTTTTTGCTCGTTGGCCCTCGCGGCGGCCGCCTCGGTGACCTGCTGCTTGTACAGTTCCACGGACAGCTGCGCAGGCAGCCCAGCGGCTGCGGGGTCGAGCTTCGGCCAGTCCGTGGTGGGGGCCCCTTTCCCTGTCAACCCGTGTCCCGACAAAGAGCTGGGGGACGCCGAGCAGCGTCTGCATTCGCCGGGCTCGCACGGCGCGCAACATTCTCCTCACGCGTGACTTGTTCAGCCACTCGGGGTCATTGTCCAGGCCCAAGGCAGCGGGAAGCCGGGTGGTACCGTTCCCCAGCAGACGGATGAACCGTTGTCTTAATCGGCTCAACCAACGCTGCCAGGTTTCACGGCCGCGGCCAAACTCTGCTCAAGTCCCATTCCGGCTGGAAATCAACTTCCTTGCCTTCGAACCAGACGTCCCATCCGGTGAGCGTGTGCCCCTGGCCGGGATTGTTCCAGTTGGGCCTGACCTTGATGTGGATGATCTGCCCATCCGGGCTTATGCCGAAATGCTTCGCGGGGTAACTGTTCTGCTCGAGTTCGCAGAAGTGTTCGTCATCTGTATCGGGCTCTGCCACTGCGACCCCCAAAAACAATGGGACGGCTGGGAAATCCAGAGTACAAGGGGCGGTTCGGCGTGTCTACGCTGCCCGCGTTGCAGCAGGGTGCGGGCGTTGACCGGAATCGCGCGGCGGTATAAATCTTCCTTAGGTGAACGTGCAGTACCGGTAAGGCGGGGAGGTGGCGGTCATGTCAGATCATTTACCCAGGGGCCAGCAGGGCCAACAGGAGGTACAGCCGGGCGGGGGCGGCCGGCCCGGCTGGCCTGTCCCATGGCGCACGGAAGGGCTGGCTGATGACAGGTCCGGGACCCGCGGTCAGGAAAACGCCCCGGCGCCCGGCGGCTGGTGGAAAGCCATGCTCTGGGCACTGGTGCTGTATCTCGGTGTTTTCGTGATGCTGTCGCTGCAGGACCAGTCGGGAAGGCCGCAGCCCGTCTCCTATACCGAATTCAAATCCCAGGTGGCGTCCAACAACGTGGCCGAGATCTTTTCCCGGGCCAACACCATCGAGGGCAGCCTCCGGCAGGAAAGGCAGCTGCCGGGGTCCGACGCCACGATGTACCGCCAGTTCGTCACTGAGCGGCCCGTCTTTGCAACCGATGATCTGCTGGGTGCGCTGGAACGCAACGAGGTTATTGTCAGGGCGACCCCCGTGGTCCAGGAGCGGGGCATCCTCCTCAATCTGCTGATCTCAGTCGCCCCCATACTCCTACTGGTGCTCTTCTACCTGTGGCTGCTTAAGCGCCAGTCCGGACTGTTGGGGATGGGAGGCGGCAAGAAATTCCAGCCCGTGGATCCCGGTAAGGTACGGGTCACCTTCAAGGACGTCGCCGGAATCGATGAGGTGGAGGCTGAGATTTCTGAGGTCGTCGACTTCCTCAAGGCACCCGGGAAATATCAGCAGATCGGTGCGAAACCGCCAAAGGGAGTGCTGCTCAGCGGTCCTCCCGGGACGGGGAAGACGCTCCTGGCCCGGGCGACGGCGGGTGAGGCGGGCGTGCCGTTCTTCCACGCCAGTTCGTCTGAATTTGTGGAAATGGTGGTTGGCGTCGGGGCCAGCCGGGTGCGTGAGCTTTTCCAAGCGGCCCGCAACGCCGCGCCGTCGATCATTTTCATAGATGAAATTGACGCCATTGGCCGCAAGCGCGGGGGGTCGCTGACCGTGGGGGGACACGATGAACGGGAGCAAACCCTGAATCAGATCCTGACCGAGATGGATGGTTTCTCCTCCTCGGAGGGCGTTGTCGTCCTGGCCGCGACGAATCGGCCGGATGTCCTGGATCCGGCGCTGTTGCGCCCCGGGCGTTTTGACCGCTCCATCACGGTTCACGCCCCGGACCAGAACGGGCGGGCACAGATCCTGCGGGTCCATGCCCGGAATGTGCGGCTGGACCCTGACACGGACCTTGACGCTGTGAGCCGCGCGACGCCGGGAATGACCGGCGCCGAACTGGCCAACCTGGTGAACGAGGCTGCGTTGCTGGCTGTGAAGCGCGGTCACGCAGCCGTCAGCCAGCGGGACCTGCTGGATGCCTTGGAAAAGGTGCAGCTCGGGACAGCACGAAATGTTGTGATGCCCGAAGAGGAGCGCAGGCGGACGGCGTTCCATGAATCCGGCCACGCCTTGCTGGGCATGCTCGAGCCGGGGGCCGATCCGGTCCGCAAGATCTCCATTATTCCCCGCGGCCGCTCTTTGGGCGTGACACTGTCCACACCTGACACCGACAGGTACGGCTACGACGAAAACTATCTCAAAGGCAGGATCGTGGGTGCGCTGGGCGGGATGGCAGCCGAGGAACTGGTCTTTGGGGTCGTCACCACCGGCGCGGAAAGCGATCTTCAGACCAGTACCCATCTGGCCCGCATGATGGTGGGCCGCTGGGGAATGTCAGAGCGCATCGGGCCGGTACAGGTACTGCCGGAAGAGGGCGACCCGCGCCTCGCCGGTGTCTCTGAGGGGATGCTGGACGCGGTGGCCGAAGAGGTCAGGGCGCTGGTGGATGACTGCCACCGGCGCGCCCGCAAACTCCTGCAGGAGCACCGCTGGCGGCTGGACGCGCTGGCCCGCCGGGTCCTGGAGAAGGAGACGCTGGACGAGCAGGAAATTTACGAGGCAGCAGGCCTTGAACGTCCCCGCGTAGCAGGCGGCGGGCGGACAGGGGCGGCCCCGCTGCAACAGGACCCCGGGGAGAACGAGCCCGCATTGCAGGCGGAGAGTTAGGGCACCGTGAGGAAGTCGATGACTTCCTCCACTCTGCCCAGCAGGGCCGGTTCAAGGTCGGCGTAGGTGCGCACTGCCCCCAGCAGCTTCTGCCAGCCCAGCCCGATGTCTTCCTTCGTCTCGTGCGGCCAGCCAAAAGCTGCGAGGATCCCGGTCTTCCAGTCGGTGCCGCGGGGTATCACGGGCCACTGCGCGATGCCGAGGACCGAGGGCCGGATCGCTTGCCAGACGTCCACGTAGGGATGGCCCACAATGAGCACATTTCCCGCTGCGCCGGGAGAGGCCATCACAGCCTCCGCGATCCGGGACTCCTTGGAATCGGGAACGAGGTGGTCCACGAGGACTCCCAGCCTGCGGCCGGGCCCGGGACGGAACGCTGCCACCGCCCCCGCCAAATCGTCAATGCCGTGCAGGGGCTCGACGACGATGCCCTCCACCCGAAGGTCATCTCCCCAGACCTTCTCAACCAGTTCGGCGTCATGCTTGCCTTCAACCCAGATACGGCTGGCCTTGGCCACCTGGGCGCGCTGGCCCTCGACGCGAACGGACCCGGAGGCCGTCCGGCCAGGAACCGAGCCGGCCTGCCGGGCGGCCGGAGCAGGCGGCACCAGCCGGATGGGCCGGCCTTCCAGCAGGAACCCGAAACCGAGCTTGAAGGAACGTGACTTGCCACGGCGGTCCTCGAGGGCCACAACGTGCATACCGCCTGACTTCTCCACCCGGGTCACAGCACCCACCCAACCGGACTGGACATCTTCGAGAACCATTCCGCGCTGCACGGGAACTTCGGGCAACTCGTTCTTGGCGGGCGCTGACATCTCCTGCGGGCCCCAGGACTGGTACTGCATCGATAACACCGCTTTGCACTAGGAGTCGGCCGCCCGTCACCGGACAGGCTTCCGTCGGAACGGCTCCGGAATTTCGCCCGAAGCGGTACCAATGCTAACAACGGGCGGTCTCATATTAGACTTGTTAGCACTTAGGGATGTCGAGTGCTAACCGTGGATTCCGGCGCTGCCCTGCTGCTGCCCAAGTAACGGTCGATCGGAGGTGGATTGTGAGCGAACCGCGCAAGCTCGAAGTGTTGCGCGCCATTGTCGAGGACTACGTTCATTCCCGAGAACCCGTGGGATCCAAGGCTCTTGTTGAACGCCATCACTTGGGCGTCTCCAGCGCTACCATCCGCAACGACATGGCAGCGCTGGAAGACGAGGGGCTCATCACTGCCCCCCACACCAGCGCCGGCAGGATTCCCACCGACAAGGGATACCGGCTCTTCGTCGACCAGATTTCGGCTGTGAAGCCGCTGTCGGCCGCCGAACGGCGGGCCATCCAGTCCCTGCTGGAGGGCTCCGAGGACCTCGACGACGTCCTGGACCGTACCGTCAGGCTCCTGGCGCAACTGACAAACCAGGTCGCCGTCGTGCAATACCCGCACCTGAGCCGCGCCGTGGTGCGGCACATCGAATTCGTGCAGATGGCACCCCGCAAGGTCCTGATCGTGCTGATAGCCGACTCGGGGAAGGTCGAGCAGCGTGTTATCGACGTAGGCCAGGAACTCAGCGATGATGCGCTGACCTCCCTCCGCACCCGCTTCCTGACGGGCCTTGCCGGAACCCCGCTGACACAGCTGGCCCAGCATTCGGCGGCGGTCGTCGCGGGGTGTGCCCCCAATGAGCGCCCCGCAGCGCAGGCCCTGAGCAAGGCCCTTGAGGTGCTCTCGCACAGCAGCCGGGAAGACCGCATGGTCATGGCCGGCACCGCCAACCTCGCACGCTCCAACGTCGACTTCCCGCTCAGCATCGGCCCGGTCCTCGAAGCGCTCGAGGAACAGGTGGTCATGCTCCGCCTCCTCAGCGAGATGGCTCAGGACCACCGCGGCATCGCTGTCAGCATCGGACGGGAAAACCCCTACGACGGGCTGGCCGAGGCGTCAGTAGTCGCCACCGGTTATGGGCCGGACGCCACCGCCAAGGTCGGCATCCTCGGGCCCACCCGGATGGACTATCCCACCACCATGGCCGCCGTCCGAGCGGTGGCCCGCTACCTTTCGAGGATTCTCGGCCCGTAACCCCGCGGCCCGCGAAACCAGGCACCCCAGGCACCATAACCAGGAAGAGATACAAACTTGAGCAGCCACTACGACGTTCTTGGCGTCTCCCCGGAAGCCACCGGAGAAGAAATCAAAAAGGCCTACCGAAAGCTGGCCCGCACCCTGCACCCGGACGTCAACCCCGGACCCGAGGCTTCTGACCGCTTCAAGGCAGTCACGCACGCCTACGAGGTGCTCTCCGATCCGCAGAAGCGGCGGGTCTATGACACAACGGGCAACGAGAACGGCACGGACAACGGCTTCGGCGGCGGCAGCTACGCGGGCCAGGGCTTCGCGTTCCAGGACATTTTCGACACCTTCTTCGGCGCCGGCGGCACCGCCGGCCCCGCCTCGCGCGTCCGCCGCGGCCAGGACGCCCTCATCAGCGTACGCATCGACCTGCGCGACGCCGTTTTTGGAGCGAACAAGAAAATTGAGGTTGACACCGCCGTCGTCTGCCCCACCTGTGAAGGCTCCTGCTGCCGTGAAGGCACACATCCGGAACGCTGCGACATCTGCGGCGGCAGCGGCCAGGTGCAGCGGGCGGTCCGCTCTATCCTCGGCCAGGTCATGACATCCGCACCCTGCGGCTCGTGCGAGGGCTTCGGGACCGTCATCAAGGATCCCTGCAACGAGTGCAGCGGCCAGGGCCGCATCCGCAGCCGCAGGTCGCTGACGATTAAAGTTCCCGCAGGCGTTGGCACCGGCACCCGCATCCAGCTCTCCGGACAGGGCGAGGCCGGCCCTGCCGGCGGGCCGTCGGGCGACCTCTATGTCGAAATCCGGGTCAACAACGACCCCACCTACGTTCGCGACGGCGACGATCTGCATGCCACGCTGCACATCCCCATGACTGCGGCCGCGCTCGGCACCGAACTGAGCCTGGACACGTTCGACGGAAAGCAGGACATCGACGTCAAGGCCGGAACGCAGTCGGGTGAGATCATCACTCTCCGGGGCTTGGGCGTGACGCACCTGCGCGGTTACGGCCGCGGAGACCTCAAGGTGCATCTGCAGGTCGAGACGCCCACGAAACTCGACGCCGCCCAGGAGGACCTGCTGCGGCAGCTGGCCAAGCTTCGCGGCGAGCAGTACTCCGAGGGGAAGCTGGCCGCGAGCGGCGGCGTCTTCGCAAAGCTCCGGGACCGCTTCGGTAACCTGTAGCGGTGAGCAACCCGGTATTCTTCACGCCCGCAGGTTCCCTGGATGAGGTTCGCGAGGGTTCGCTGTTCGTGCTGGACGGTGCCGAGGCACGCCATGCAGTGACAGTTAGGCGGCTGGCGGCGGGGGAGTCTGTGGACATCGCCGACGGCGCCGGACGGCGGCTCACGGGCACTGTCACCAAGGCGGCGCCCGCGGAGCTGACCGTCGAATGTTCGTCTGTCACCGAGGAGGACCGCCCTGCGGTCCGCCTGGTGCTCGTCCAGGCCCTGGCCAAGGGCGACCGCGATGAACTGGCGATCGAAACAGCCACGGAGCTGGGGATCGACGCGGTGGTTCCGTGGCAGTCCGACCGGTCCATTGTGCGCTGGAAGGGCGAAAGGGCTGCAAAGGCCCACGGCAAGTGGCAGTCGGCGGTCTCTGCTGCGGCCAAGCAGGCCCGCCGGGCCTGGATCCCGGAGGTGCGTGCCGCCGTCGACACCTCCGGCCTGGTAAAGCAGGTGGCGGACGCCGCGCTGGCGGTGATCCTACATGAAGACGCCGTCAGGCCCCTGCGCGGAGTGCTGGAGGCGTGGCAGGAAGCCGCGCTCCGGAGCCAGGAGCCATGCGAGGTGCTGCTGATCGTTGG
The DNA here is from genome assembly GCF_054130535.1 of Arthrobacter sp. D1-17. NCBI lineage: Bacteria > Bacillati > Actinomycetota > Actinomycetes > Micrococcales > Micrococcaceae > Arthrobacter > Arthrobacter sp. D1-17. The sequence goes on from NZ_CP096382.1 coordinate 1,949,837, forward strand.
TCCGGAAGGCGGTATCAGCCAGCGGGAGGTCACAAAGCTGTGCAGCGCCGGAGCGGTGACGGCACTCCTGGGACCGCACGTGCTCCGGTCATCGACGGCGGGCCCGGCCGCCGTCGTCGTCGCGAGTGACGTCCTGGGCCGCTGGTAGCGGCCGAAAAACAGCGGCACCCCGCATCCGCGGCTGCCGGATCAGTGATTACGGCATGATCGGCTAGCGGACTGAGAAGCCCCTGGTGTCCACGTTGGGTTCGTCCTCGGGCCGGTCTGGATCAAGCTGGGACACACGGATCTCGTAGTCGCCGGGTGCCAGTTTCACGCTGATGCTGAAGACGCCAGACGTATCAGCCTCCGTGGCGGCCGTGGCCTCCCCATTGAGATACTTTTCTTTCTCGCCGTTTTCCTGGACCTTCAGGATCTGCCAGCGCAGCTTTCCCCCCCGAACCGTGTTGCGGCCGTTAATCTTGACCCGGCCGTCCGCAACCTCGACGCCTTCCTGGGGATCGATGATCCACACCGGGGCGACCATGCCAACGCTGCGGGGCATGGGCGCCCCGAGCCTAACGTGCTTGAAGGCGTGGTAGTCCGTGTGCCCGTCGACAAGGATCACCACTTCGAGTGGCTGGGCGGCATCAACCAGGCCCGAACTCGCTCCGGCGGCCGTCGCTGTATACACGAGTTGCTGGATGGCGCGCTGGGCCATGTCCGCGTCCAGGTTGCTGTTGAAGGCGTCGGCGGAAACATCCACCGTGATGACGTTCGTCCCCGAAATGGAGGTGGCGAGGTTCTTGGGGTTCTGCCAGGGGGTGAAGAAGTCAGGGTCGAGGGGAGCCTCGGACATCATGGCCCGGAGAGCCTTTGTGATGGGGTTGTCTTCGCCCGGCACGTCCCTGAACTCGCGATACAGGTAGACGTCCGTATTGCTGCGGCCAATCCAGTAGACAGGGGCCTTATTGGAGGACTGCATCGTTTCCAGCGGTGCGCTTGTGGTGGGGGCACTGTCAACCCCGTCGGACAGCCGCGTCTGGGTGGGGCTGCCGGCGGTGGGTTGGGCGGGGCCGGGATCGGCAATGCATCCGGACAGGAGCAAGGCGGCAGGCAGCAGCCCCAGCAACAGTGCGCAGCGCATGCGCCCGGTTGCCGCGGCGCGGCCGGTCAATCCTGGCTTCCTGATGTCCTTGCTCCTCTCGTGATGGCGGCGAGTGCCTGTCGCTAGCCGCAGGCGGCAGCAACTACAGCGGCTGCGGGCAGGGCTGAGCCACGTCATCCGGCTGTATTTCCAGCATGGCACAAGGCCCGGCAGCGCCGGCCCGATCCGGTGCCGGCCCGCCGAACTGCAACGGGAACGATATGAGGCCGATACGAAGTTGATACCAAAACCCGGGAACCCGTTACAGAATCCGAACGCCTGCGCAGCTGCCGGTCCGCGGTGGGCAGCGCCCGGCACTGGCGTAATATGGAAGAACCTTAAGAGATACTTCGAACTGGAGGGAACCCCAGGCCAACCGGCCGGCACCATGACTGAACCAGCAAACGGAAAGCGCCGCCTCAACACGGGGGACCGCACTGCGGGGGAATTCCCGCATACTCTGCCAGGGATCCGAACAGAGGTGGTCATCTTTGATGACTCAGACCAGATGGTGCAATCCCTCGGCAGCCACGATGAAGCCCTCCGCTTCATTGAAGAGCAGTTCCCGGCCGTCAGCTTCCACGTCCGGGGCAACGAGCTTTCCATCAGCGGACCCGCAGCGGACGTTCCCCGGATCATGCGCCTTCTTCATGAAGTGCGGGGCCTGGTAGCCCGGGGCACGGTCATCACCCCGGCAGTGCTGCAGCAGCTGGTGCTGATGCTGCGCAGCCAGTCGCTGCAGAACCCCGTGGAGGTCCTGACCCACGACATCCTGTCCAGCCGCGGCAAGACCATCCGGCCCAAGACCCTGAACCAGAAGAACTACGTGGACGCGATCGACGCCAACACCGTGATCTTCGGCATCGGACCGGCGGGCACGGGCAAGACCTATCTTGCGGTCGCCAAAGCTGTGCAGGCGCTGCAGCAAAAGGAAGTCAACCGGATCATCCTGACCCGTCCCGCGGTGGAGGCGGGCGAGCGGCTTGGGTTCCTGCCCGGAACGCTCAGCGACAAAATCGATCCCTACCTGAGGCCGCTGTACGACGCGCTGCACGACATGATCGACCCGGAATCCATTCCCCGGCTCATGGCCGCCGGCACCATCGAAGTGGCGCCGCTCGCGTACATGAGGGGCCGCACCCTCAACGACGCGTTCATCATCCTGGACGAGGCACAGAACACCACGCCCGAACAGATGAAGATGTTCCTGACCCGTCTGGGCTTCGGCTCCAAGATGGTGGTGACCGGTGACATCACGCAGGTGGACCTCCCGTTCGGTACCCGCTCGGGCCTTCGGATCGTCGAAAACATCCTGCAGGGCATCGACGACGTAAGCTTCTCGGTCCTCGATGCCGCGGACGTGGTGCGGCACCGGCTGGTGGGCGACATCGTCAACGCCTACAGCATCTGGGATGAAGCCCAGCGGAACCGGGTCAAGCACGCTGCCACCCGGGATGCCCGGCCAGCCCGCGAAGCCAGCGAGACCAGGCAGGCCAGCGGTGCCCGCGAAAAACGGGGGGAGCGCGCATGAGCATTGAAGTGAACAACGAATCGGGCGTGCAGGTGGACGAGGCCCAGCTGGTGGCCCTGGCCCGGTTCATCTTCGAACAGCTGTACATCCATCCCCAGGCCGAGCTGTCCCTCCTGCTGGTTGATGAACCGGCCATGGAAAAACTCCACATCGAGCTCATGGATGAGCCAGGCCCTACGGACGTGCTCTCCGTCCCCATGGACGAGCTCACCCCCGGCACCCCGGACAAGCCCACGCCGCAGGGGATGCTCGGCGACATCGCCATCTGCCCCCAGGTGGCGGAGGCCCAGGCACGCAGTGCCGGCCACTCCACCCAGGACGAGATGTTGCTGCTGACAACGCATGGCATCCTGCACCTGCTCGGCTATGACCATGCGGAACCCGAAGAAAAAGCAGAAATGTTCGGCCTGCAGCGTGAGCTGCTTGCGGAGTTCACCGGCAAAGAAGCTCCTTCCGAGACTATCCAGTGACGTCCCTGCTCCTTGTCTGCGTGGCGCTGGTGTTTTTGGCCGTCGCGGCATTCCTGACGGCCGCCGAGGCCGCATTCAGTTTCCTCCCGCGGCACGACGCCGAACAGGCGCTCCTCAAAAGCCGCGGCACGGCACTGCGGCGCATCCTGGACCAGCCCATCACTCACATGCGTGCGCTCAGGTTCTGGCGCATCTGGTTCGAGACGGCCTCGGCGGTGGCCGTCGCGGTGCTCTTCTACAGCCTGTTGGACAACGTATGGCTGGCCGGCCTGGCTGCAACGGGCATTATGGCCGTGCTGGGTTTCGTGATTGTAGGCGTCTCGCCGCGCCAATTGGGCCGCTCCCACTCGGCGGGCGTGGTGCTGTCTTCAGCGTCGATGGTCAGGTTCCTCGCCTGGATCCTCGGCCCCATCCCCGCCTGGCTGGTGCGGCTTGGCAGCGCGGTGGCGCCTGGCTCGCCGGGCGGAGACGACTCGTTCTTCAGCGAGGAAGAGTTCCGTGAGCTCGTGGACAGGGCCACCGAGTCCGACGTGATCGAGGACAACGAGGCGGAGCTTATCCAGTCCGTCTTCGACTTCGGCGATACTCTGGTCCGCTCCGTCATGGTTCCGCGCACGGACATTCTGAGCATTGAGGCAGGTTCCAGCCTGCACCATGCCATGTCCTTGTTCCTCCGCTCCGGATACTCAAGGATCCCGGTCATTGGGGAAAACACCGACCAGATCCTCGGCATCATCTATTTGAAGGACGTCGCGGCCGTGCTACACAACCTGGCGCCGGGCGAGGAACCTCCGCTGGTTGATGAGCTGGCCCGCGAAGTGCGCTACGTTCCCGATTCCAAACCCGTAAGCGGCCTGCTGCGCGAACTCCAGAAGGAGTCCACGCACGTCGCCATTGTCATTGACGAGTACGGCGGTACGGCCGGGCTTGTGACCCTCGAGGACCTGATCGAGGAGCTGGTCGGCGAGATCGTGGACGAATATGACAGCGAAAGTGCCGAAGCTGTGGACCTGGGCGACGGCACGTTCCGTGTGAGCGCCCGGATGAGCATCGATGACCTCGGTGAACTCTTTGACCTCGAACTTGACGACGACGAAGTGGACACCGTGGGCGGCCTCCTGGCCAAGGCGCTGGGCCGCGTTCCGATCGTCGGCAGCACCGTTGAAGTTGACGGCGTACTGCTGCGGGCGGAGCGGCTCGAAGGACGCCGCAACCGCGTCAGCCACATCATTGCGGCCGCGGTTCCACAAGACGCTGTTCCAACCAATGACGTTCCAAACGATACTGACCTTGACGACTTTCTCGACGAGGCAGAACACATGCAACAGGGAGTTCCACGTGAGCAAGCAGAATAAGGCCGACGGCGGCGCCCCCTTTGGTGGTTACCGCGCCGGATTCTCGGTCCTGGTGGGCCGGCCGAACGCCGGAAAATCGACGTTGACGAACGCCCTGGTGGGCCAAAAGGTGGCCATCACCTCCGCGAAACCACAGACCACGCGCCACACCATCCGGGGCATCGTGCACCGGGACGACGCTCAGTTGGTCCTGGTGGACACACCAGGCCTCCACCGGCCGCGCACGCTGCTGGGGAAGCGCCTCAACGATCTTGTTGCAGACACACTGGCAGAAGTGGATGCCATCGGTTTCTGCATCCCTGCCAACGAAAAGATCGGCCCGGGCGACAAGTTTATTGCCGCCCAGCTTGCAGCCGTGGGCAGCAAGCCCGTGATCGCCATTGTCACGAAGGCGGACCTCGTTGACAAGCAGGCGCTGACCGAACAGCTGCTCGCCGTCGCCGCGCTGGGTCGGGAAGTCCTCGGTGAAGAAGGCTGGAAGGACATTGTGCCGGTCTCGGCCACGGACGGTTTCCAGGTGGGCACCGTGACCGATGTCCTGATCAGCCACATGCCACCGTCGCCGCCGCTGTACCCGGACGGTGAGCTGACGGACGAGCCGGAGGCCGTGATGGTGGCCGAGCTTATCCGGGAGGCCGCACTTGAAGGCGTCCGGGATGAACTGCCGCACTCCCTGGCCGTCGTTGTCGAGGAGATCGTGCCGCGTGAAGGGCGGGACGAGGACAAGCCGCTCCTCGACGTCCGCGTGAACCTTTACGTGGAACGTCCCTCGCAGAAGGCCATCATCATCGGCAAAGGCGGAAGCCGGCTGCGGGAGGTCGGAACGAACGCCCGCAAGGGCATTGAAGCCCTGCTGGGCACGCGGATCTACCTCGACCTGCACGTCAAGGTCGCGAAAGACTGGCAGCGGGACCCCAAGCAGCTGGTAAAGCTGGGATTCTAGCCGCCCGTTCAGGCGGCCCGAGTTTCAACGGCCCGAGTCCCAACGGCGCGGGCAGGAGCGCTCCGCCGACCGCAGGAGCCTGCTTCGCCGCGCCCGGCGGGCTGCTCCGGGTGCCGCTTGCGGGGTTTTCCCAGCCTCGGCAACTAAAATAGGGCGGATTTCATTTTTAGAGGAAGGTACACCCTGTGGTGCTACGCCGCGACAACCGCGCCCAAGGACCGGGCACACCCGCCCGGACCGAGCCAGCTGCCCGGCATGCCGCAGACCCCCGCGTGGGCGCTGCCCGGCATTTGAACTTGCGCCACGTGCCTGTGTGGCTGAAGGTGACAACCGGCGTCCTGTCCCTTGTCCTGCTCGGAGGCCTCGCGTTTGCCGGCTACTGGTATTTCAGGCTGCAGTCGAACATCTCGTCGTCTGCCCTGGGGGCCGGCAGTGACAAGACCGACTCTGTCGATGACGCCACCGGACGGCTGCAGATCCTCATCCTGGGATCCGATACCCGTGACGGCAAGAACGCCAATTACGGCACGGCCGATGATTCCAAGGGCTACGGCAAGTCGGACGTCATGATGCTGATGGACATCTCGGAGGACAACAAACGGGTCAGCGTTGTCAGCTTCCCCCGGGACCTTCTGGTGGACATCCCCGACTGCACCGACCAAAAAACCGGCAAAAAGTACCCTGCGCGCCAGGATGTGATGATCAACGAGGCCATGGGTGAAGCGGGCATCGGCTGCGCCGTGGACACCGTGAACAAGCTCACCGGCCTCGAGGTGGACCACTTCATGATGGCTGACTTCAACGCCGTAAAGGAGCTGTCCAATGCCGTCGGCGGCGTGGAGGTCTGCATCAGCGACGCAGTCTACGACCCCGACTCCCGGCTGCGGCTGCCCAAGGGCAAGTCGCAGGTGCAGGGTGAGCAGGCCCTTGCCTTCCTGCGTACCCGCCACGCCTTCGGCAACGGGGGAGACCTCGGCCGCATCAAGGCCCAGCAGGGGTTCTTGTCGTCCCTGACCAGGAAAATCAAGGAGGACGGCACCCTCTCCGATCCGGTGAAGATGCTCAACATCGCAGACGTCGTGACCAAGAACCTTACCGTCGACGACGGGCTGTCCTCTGTTCCGGCGATGATCACCATTGGCAACCGCCTTAAGACGATCGACGTCGGCAAGGTCGCCTTCGTTGCGGTGCCGACCGTTCCCGCAGCCAGCGACCCCAACAGGCTGGACCCGGCCCAGCCGGCGGCATCCCAGCTCTTTGAAGCCCTGAAAAAGGACATCGACCTCACCGACCCCGAGGGCAAAGAGAGCCCCTCGCCGTCGGCTACACCAAAGCCGACCACCAGCCCGACCCCGACTGCCAAACCCAAGCCCACACCTTCGGCGCCGGCCTACGACAAGTCCTTGCAGCCCGTTACGGTAGCCAACGGCTCGCCGGTACCGGCCAGGACGCAGGAAATCGTAGAAGCGCTCGTCGCTGGCGGGTTTACCCAGGTGGGCCAGCTCGACGCCAGCCCGGTTGAAACGACCATGGTGTATTACGGCACCGACTTCGCCGATGTGGCAGCGGACGTGGCTGCGCTGTTCGGCATCCCCGCGAACCGGGTGCTGCCGTCGGAAGGCGTCTCCGGAGTCCAGATTTACCTCGGTGCCGATTTTGCCTCCGGGTCCAAGCTGGGCAAGACATCGGTCCCCAAGGACATCGTGAACCAGACGGCCAAGGACGCAACATGCCAGACGGCGAACCCGGAGCTGATCGTCCGGTAGCGCGCCCACAAAAAATGCCGGGCCGTCCCTAGGGGCGGCCCGGCATTTTGCTTTTACCAGATGCTGACGCGCTCCTCCGGCGGCATCCACATGCCGTCCTTCTCGGTGACACCGAATGCGGCGTGGAAGGCATCCAGGTTTTTGGCGATGGCGTTGGTGCGGAACTCGTTCGGGGAGTGCGGATCGGTAGCGAGCCGCCGGATGGCCTCCTCTTCGCGGATGACCTGGCGCCAGCCGGCCGCCCACGAGGCGAAGAACCGCTGCTCACCGGTCAGGCCGTCCAGCACCGGGGGCTCCTGCCCGTTCAGGCTGAGCCGATAGGCCTTGTAGGCGATGGTGAGCCCACCGAGGTCTCCGATGTTTTCCCCCAGCGTCAGGCGTCCGTTGACGGTGTGCCCGGGCGCCGCATACGGGGAGAGGGCGTTGAACTGCTCGACCAGCCGTCCTGTTAGCGCCTCGAATGCCTTCCGGTCATCCTCGGTCCACCAGTTGCGGAGTTCGCCGGAGCCGTCGAACTGCGAGCCCTGGTCATCGAACCCGTGGCCGATTTCATGCCCGATCACCGCTCCGATGCCCCCGTAGTTAACCGCGTCATCGGCGTCTGCCGTGAAGAACGGCGGCTGCAGGATCGCGGCCGGGAAGACGATCTCGTTCAGCATCGGATGGTAGTAGGCGTTGACCGTCTGGGGCGTCATCAGCCATTTGTTGTGGTCCACAGGCTTGCCTACCTCGTCGAGGTGGCGGTCGACGTCGGCGTTATGGGCGCGCTCCACGTTGCCGAGCAGGTCGGCCGGGTCGATGGTGACGGCTGAGTAGTCGATCCACTCGTCCGGGTAGCCGATCTTGGCCCGAAAGGAGCCCAATTTTCGCAGCGCCTCCGCTTTCGTTTCCTCGCCCATCCATGGCAGGTCCGTGATGCTCTGGCGGTAAGCCTCGATCAGGTTGTCCACGAGGGTCTGCATCCGGGCCTTGTGGGTCTCCGGGAAGTGGCGGGCCACGTATATCTGTCCCACCGCTTCACCCAGAGCCGCTTCGACGACGGCAACGCCCCGCTTCCAGCGGTCCTTGTTCCGGGGGGTACCGCTCAGCCGCGTGCCGTAGAAGGCAAAGTTGGCGTCCACGAAGGCCGGGGACAGATATGGGGCGGCCGCGTTGATCACCCGCAGCGCCAGCCACTCCTGCCACACGGGGAGCGACTCCGTGCTGAGCAGGGCGGCGGCGCCGGTGAAGAAGTCCGGTGTGCTGACCACCATCTCCTGGCGCTTGTCCGGAACGATGTCCGCGGCTTCAAACCAGGTATCCAGCAGGGGAAACATCTCACGCGCCTCGTCGGCGGACTTCAGGTTGTAGGTCTTTTGCGGATCGCGGAGAGTGACGTTGTCCCAGTGGTGGGAGGCGAGGGCGGTTTCCAAGGCCACGACGCGGGCCGGAGCGTTCTCTGAATCCGGGATACCGGCCAAAGTGAACATGGTACGCACGTAGTCGCGGTATGACTCAACAATCGGCGCGAACTTCTCCTCGCGGTAGTAGGACTCGTCCGGGAGCCCGAGGCCGCCCTGCCCGGTGTACAGCAGCACGCGCTCAGGGTTTCCCGCGTCAGGAGCCGGGTACAGGTAAAAGAGCCCGGACACATCGGACCGGAAAAGCCGCCCGGTCAGTGCGACAAGCTCGCTGATGCCGGAGGTGGCGAAGACGTCGGCAAGCCGGGCACGGATAGGTTCCATACCCTTCGCTTCTGCGGCGGCCTCGTCCATGAAGCTGCTGTACAGGTCGCCGATTTTGCGTTCGATGCCGCTCGCAGCCTCACCCTTGGCGGCCGCTTCTTCGATAATTTCCCGGACCGCCAGTTCCGCGCCATCGCGCAACGAGGTAAACGTCCCCTCCAGCGGGCGGTCATCCGGAATCGCGGTGCTCTTGAGCCATGCCCCGTTCACATGCTGGTATAGGTCGTCCTGCGGCCTGACGCTGTGATCGATATTTGACAGGGCAATCCCCGAATGTGGCACAGATGCTCCTTCATTGACGGGCTGCTGCCGGCGCTGGCACCGGTGCAGCGTCTGCATGGTGGACGTTGCGGGAGGTGTTGCTCCTTCATCTTACGCACGCGTGTTAGTGTGAAATGGTGCGTGCAGAACTGCTTCTCCTTAGCTGCCGCGGCGAGGCCTCAGACGCGATCTAGCGCAAGGCCCACCCTCGCTGCGGAGTTTGTGTTGCCCGGCCACCCTTTCACTCAGGAACCACAGAAAAGGCCACGATAGTAATGCGAAACGCACAGAAGCCCTCCGGGATGCCCGTCCACCGCTACATTCCGTTCCAGGACCAGATCAAGGTCGAGGTACCTGACCGCACCTGGCCGGACAAGGTCATCACCAAGGCCCCGCGCTGGTGTGCGGTGGACCTGCGCGACGGCAACCAGGCGCTGATCGATCCCATGAGCCCGACCCGCAAATTGAAGATGTTCGAACTGCTGGTGCGCATGGGCTACAAGGAGATCGAAGTCGGTTTCCCTTCCGCTTCGCAGACCGACTTCGACTTCGTCCGCCAGCTCATCGAGGGCAACCACATTCCGGATGATGTGACCATCCAGGTCCTCACGCAGGCCCGCGAACACCTGATCGAGCGGACCTACGAGTCGCTGGTCGGCGCCAAACAGGCGATCGTCCACCTGTACAACTCCACCTCGGTCCTGCAGCGCCGGGTCGTGTTCAACCAGGACGAGGACGGCATTCTGGACATCGCGCTCCAAGGTGCCCGCCTGTGCAAGAAGTACGAAGAGACGCTGGCAGACACCCACATCACCTACGAGTACTCTCCGGAGTCCTTCACCGGCACGGAACTCGAGTACGCCGTACGGGTCTGCAACGCGGTCGCAGATGTTTTCGAGGCTTCCGCTGACCGCCAGGTGATCATCAACCTGCCGGCCACCGTTGAGATGGCAACCCCGAACGTCTACGCCGACTCCATTGAGTGGATGAGCCGGAACCTGCACCCCCGTGAAGGCATCATCCTGTCCCTGCACCCGCACAACGACCGCGGCACCGGTGTCGCTGCAGCCGAGCTGGGCTACCTGGCCGGCGCGGACCGCATCGAGGGCTGCCTGTTCGGCAACGGCGAGCGGACCGGCAACGTTGACCTCGTGACCCTGGGACTGAACCTGTTCGTCCAGGGCATCGACCCCATGATCGACTTCTCCGACATCGACGAAGTCCGCCGCACCGTGGAGTACTGCAACCAGCTGCCAGTGCCCGAGAGGGCCCCGTACGGCGGCGATCTCGTCTTCACCGCCTTCTCAGGCTCCCACCAGGACGCCATCAAGAAGGGCTTTGAGGCGCTCGAGAAGGATGCCGCCGCCGCAGGCAAGGACGTTGCCGATTTCACCTGGCAGGTCCCTTACCTGCCCGTTGACCCGAAGGACCTGGGGCGCAGCTACGAAGCCGTCATCCGCGTCAACTCCCAGTCCGGCAAGGGCGGCGTGGCGTACCTGCTGAAGAACGAGCACAACCTCGACCTGCCGCGCCGTGCCCAGATCGAGTTCTCCGGCGTCATCCAGCGCCGCACAGACACTGTGGGTGGGGAGGTCAGCGCCGCCCAGCTGTGGCAGGTGTTCCAGGATGAGTACCTGCCCTCCGATTCAGCCGACCGCCAGTGGGGCCGCTACTCGCTCGGAACGGTCAAGACCGAGACCGACGACAACGGGACCATGACGCTGCACACCACGCTCTCCGTGGACGGCGTCCAGGTCAAGCGGACCGGCACCGGCAACGGTCCCATCGCTGCTCTGCTGGACATTCTTGGCCAGGACGGCGTGGATGTCCGGGTGCTGGACTTCAGTGAACACGCCCTGTCCGAAGGCGGCAACGCCCGCGCCGCTGCCTACGTGGAGTGCGCTGTGGGGGAGCGCGTGTTGTGGGGAATCGGCATTGACCCGAACACCAGCATGTCCTCGCTGAAGGCCGTCATCTCGGCCGTGAACCGCGCCGTCCGGGACGCCCAGGAGGCGTAGCCGGCAGGTGCAGGCATGATGTGCAGGTGCGCCGGCGCTGTGCGCGGCGGCGCACCTGCCACCCGGGAAGCAGGGTTTTCCGGGGGAGAGTGCGAAGATTAAGCGTGGTCGAACAGTCATTTGCAGCGCGGGCCTACCGCGATGAGGCCGTGGTGCTGCGTACCCACAAGCTGGGCGAAGCGGACCGCATCATCACCCTGCTGACCAAGCACCATGGCCAGGTGCGGGCGGTCGCGAGGGGCGTCCGCCGCACCAGCAGCCGCTTCGGTGCCCGCCTTGAGCCCTTCATGGTGGCGGACCTGCAGCTGGTCTCCGGCAAGTCCCTGGACATCGTGACCCAGGCCGTCGCGAGGGGCGCCTATGGCGGATACATCGCGGCGGATTATGCGAGTTACACCGTTGCTGCCGCCATGACGGAAACCGCCGAAAAATTGACCGACGTCGACAGCGAGGCCGGCACCGCGCAGTACAATCTGCTCGTAGGCGCACTGGCTGCCCTGAGCCGCGGGGACCATACACCCGAATTGATCCTGGACTCCTATCTGCTGCGCGCCCTGGCCACGGGCGGCTGGGCGCCGAGCTTCACCCACTGCGCACGCTGCGGAGCGGCGGGACCGCATAATGCTTTCTCCGCGCCGCTCGGCGGCATGGTGTGCGGTGACTGTCGTCCCCCCGGCTCAGCGGCCCCCGCGCCGGAAACGGTGGCGCTGCTGGGCGCGCTGTTGACCGGCAACTGGACGACGGCGGATTCCTCACTGCCGCTGCACCGCCGGGAGGCTGCCGGCCTGGTGGCCAGTTATCTCCAGTGGCACCTTGAACGAGTCCTGAAATCCCTCAAACATGTGGAGCGTACCTGACAGTGTCCTTGGGAAAGAAGACCACCCCTGCCCGGCACCGGACCTCTCCGGTGGTCCGCCCCTATCCACATCCTTCCGGGGCTGTCGCCCCTGCAATCCCCGAGGACTTCGTTCCCAGGCACGTGGCCATCGTCATGGACGGCAACGGGCGCTGGGCGAACCAGCGGGGACTGCCCCGCATCGAGGGCCACAAGGCGGGGGAGCCGGCCCTGCTCGACGTGGTGGCCGGTGCCATTGAACTCGGCATCAAGTATGTGACCGTCTACGCGTTCTCCACGGAGAACTGGCGGCGATCCCCGGAGGAAGTGCGGTTCCTCATGGGGTTCAACAAGGATGTGCTGCGCAGGCAGCGGAACCAGCTGGACGAATGGGGAGTCCGGGTGCGGTGGTCCGGCCGCCGGCCGAAGCTGTGGGGCTCCGTCATCCGCGAGCTGGAGGAGGCCGAGGCCTACACGGCCGGCAACAGCACCTGCACTTTGACCATGTGCGTCAACTACGGCGGGCGTGCTGAGATTGCCGACGCCGTCTCGGCCATCGCCGAAGACGTGGCCGCCGGACGCCTGAAGCCCGGTTCCATCACCGAGAAAACCATCCAAAAGTACCTCGACGAGCCGGACCTCCCCGACGTCGACCTTTTCCTCCGGAGTTCAGGCGAGCAGCGGCTGTCCAACTTCATGCTGTGGCAGTCGGCGTATGCGGAGTTTGTTTTCCTCGACACCCTGTGGCCGGATGTGGACCGCCGGACGCTCTGGGATGCCGTGGGCATCTACGCCAAGCGGGACCGTCGGTATGGGGGAGCGGTGGACGCCGCCGATACCGGAGCGGCTGTCAACCCGCCGGGCTAGCGGCTGCCTGAAGCGGCGTGTCCCCCGGTTGGTTCAGCCTACGTTTGGGCCATCCGCATAGCCGCGGATCCACCGTTCCAGCCGCCGGTACGCGTCGGCGCGCACCTCAGCGCGGGAGAGGAAGACGTCATGCAGGGCGCCGTCGATCCGCTCCACAGTGACGCTCCGGCCTAAAGACAATGCCCGGACGGCGATGACATTGACGTCGAGCACGGCATCGGCGCTCCGCATCTCCTCCCTCCAGAAGGGACCGGTAGAACTGGCCCCGGAGATCAGGACCAGGATAGGGACTTCGATGCGGAGCCCCCGGGCAACCTGGGCATGCCCGGCGAGGACGGCGCTCAGCCAGCCGGCACGGACCGGAAACGCCATGGGCGGCCGATACCGGTCGTCGAGGGCCCACTCTCCCTCAGCGGCGTTGCTGATGCTGCGCCAGTAAAAACCACGCTCGGGCAGGCGCAACACAGCCTCAGGCTTCAGCCGGGCCAGGGGTTCCACCATGGTCCATGCAGCCCGCCGCCCCAGGGAACTGCCATGCATCTCCAGCCAAGGACTGTTCAGCACCAGCTGTGACACCACACCCGGATTGCGGCTCACCCAGAGCGCCGCCACGAGGCCTCCCGTGGAATGCCCCATCAGGACCAGCTGAAGCGGCTGCCCGGGCCGCATGTCCCGGATCATGCTGACGGCGCAGTGGATCTCGGCGTCGTAGTTCGAGAGGTCCCCAACATAGCCGCCATGCTCTTCGGGCTGCAGGCTGCGGCCGTGGTTGTGCATATCCAACGCGAAGAAGGAATAGCCTTGGCTGTGCCAGAAGCGGGCCAGCTCTGTGTTGAAGAAATAGTCGCTCCATCCGTGCAGGAACAGCACGGCCCGGCGGTGGGGGCGCCTGATGTCCTGAGCCGGGAAAAGCTCTGCCTCCCGGACCGGAGCGTACCGGACGAGTGTGGCGGTCCGGGTAACGCCGTCCGCGCCCAGGGCATCAAAGGCGTGGGACTCAAAGCCCCCGCCGAGGATGTCACTCTGCCACTCCATGGAATCAGCCTAGACGCTACGCAACCGTGAGTGCTGTTTGGCCTCCACTAGCCAGATGTGGTCTCTATTGGTCCCATCTGGACCCGTTTGGTCTGCACCGGTTTGGTCTGGACTGCACGAGACGGAAAACTAGAGGCATGCGCGTATACCCCACTTTCTTCAGGCTGGCCTTTTCATGGATGGACGCCGAGCGCGCCCACAAGATCGGCTTCAAAGGCATCCGGCTGGCCCACACCACCGGAGCCGGCCGGCTGCTGGCCCGCTTTACGGCGCCGCCAGCCTCCCTGCAGACCCGTGCGTTCGGACTCACCTTCCCGTCCCCGTTCGGGCTGGCTGCCGGTTTCGACAAGGAGGGGCACGGCATCGAAGCCCTGACGGAGCTCGGCTTCGGTCACGTTGAGGTCGGCACCATCACGGGCCAGGCCCAACCCGGCAATGAGCGGCCGAGGCTGTTCCGGCTCATCGAAGACCGCGCGGTCATCAACCGCATGGGGTTCAACAATGACGGCGCCTCTGCTGTGGCTCCCCGGCTCAAGTCAGCCCGGGCCGCCCTGCAGCGGCGCCATCCGAAGGTGCGCCCGCTTATCGGTGTCAACATCGGCAAGAGCAAAGTGGTGGAGCTCGAGGACGCTGTGGAGGACTACCGCATCAGCGCCCGCAGTCTCGCTCCGGCCGCAGACTATCTCGTGGTGAACGTCAGTTCGCCCAACACTCCGGGGCTCCGGCTCCTGCAAAACGTGGACACTCTCCGGCCACTCCTGACAGCAGTGGCGGAAGAAGCCGACAAAGCCGCAGGCCGGCATGTGCCCCTCCTGGTGAAGATCGCACCGGACCTCACCGACGAAGATATCGACGACGTCGCACAGCTCGCACTGGATCTCGGGCTGGACGGCATCATCGCCACGAACACGACCATCGGGCGCTCAGGTCTCCGTGCAGACTCAGGGGAAGTCGAGGCCTGCGGAGCCGGCGGGCTGTCCGGTGCGCCCCTGAAAGCCCGGTCGCTGGAGGTGCTGCGCAGGCTGAGGGACGCAACGGACGGCAAGATCACGCTTGTTTCGGTAGGCGGCGTCGAGACGGCACAGGACGTCCAGGAGCGACTGGAGGCAGGGGCAAGCCTCGTTCAGGGCTACACGGCCTTCCTCTACGAAGGACCCTTCTGGGCGGCCCGCATCAACCGGGAGCTGGCCAAGGCAGGGCGGCACAAGTCCTGACCTGGACTCCTGACAAGGCCAGTCCACTGTGGAGATAGCGAAACAGCCCCCGACGGTACTGAACTGCCGGGGGCTGTTGTGCATCAGGTTGGGGGGACACCCCGAAATGACCGAGGAACGGTATTAGGAGGGGTACTGGCCGCGCCGGACCTGGGGCTTGGGGAGACGGAGCTTCCGGAACTGCAGGGACCGCATCGATCCGTACCAGACAGTGCCGCGCTCCACTTCGCCGAACTTCTCCGCGAGCCTCTTGCGAAGTTTGCGGGACAGGATAAACACGTCCACGAAGACAGCCAGGAACATCACCCAGAATCCACCGAGGACGTAGATCATCTGCTCGCTTGTGGACGGAACCACCAAGGAGACGATCACGAAGATCAAAGCACCGAACATGAGGTACTCGCCCAGGCTGAACCGGGCATCCACGTAATCGCGGGCGAACCGCTTCTGCGGGCCCTTGTCCCTGAGTGGGAGGAACCGCTCGTCACCCGTATCGAGGGCCTGGCGCATCTTCAGGCGCTGCTCCTGCACGGCGGCACGCTCTGCCGCCTTGGAGGCCTTGCGGTCCTCGGGCACCAGGGGGCGCCTGCGGGCAGCTTCCTGATCCCTGCGCCTGGGTGTGGGTGCTCCCTTGCCTGCGCCGCCCTGCCGGGCAGCTGCGTCAGCAGCCTGCTGGTCTACTATGTCCTGCGCCGCTGGCGCTTCCTTTTTACGTCCAAACACCAAAACAGAATACCCTGCAGCGCCCGGCAGTCTGTTATGGGGATGGGGAAGGGCTCACCCCGGAATGCCGGGGCTGGAACGCGTGGCACCGGTAGTGTTTTGCCATGACTTCAGCATCAGCGGCCTTTCCGCCCCCCTCCGGCAGCAC
The DNA here is from genome assembly GCF_054130535.1 of Arthrobacter sp. D1-17. Taxonomy (NCBI): domain Bacteria; kingdom Bacillati; phylum Actinomycetota; class Actinomycetes; order Micrococcales; family Micrococcaceae; genus Arthrobacter; species Arthrobacter sp. D1-17. The sequence continues at coordinate 1,965,853 of NZ_CP096382.1, forward strand.
GGTATCCGGCGTCGACACTGACGCCCTCCGATCCGCTGTCACCGCCGGTTTTGGCACCACCATGTCCCGGCTTCGAGATCTGGTCAGTTTCCCGGGCATTGCCTGGACTAGCTTCGATCCTTCGGAACTGGACCGCAGCGCGGACGCCGTTGCCAGTCTGGTGCGCGAGGCAGGCTTTTCCGACGTCGGGATCCTGCGGTGTGATAAAGCTGACGGAACGCCGGGAGGCCCGGCTGTTGTGGCCCGGCGGAAGGCGGCCGCAGGCAAGCCGACCATCCTCCTTTACGCCCACCACGACGTCCAGCCGCCCGGCGACCCGGCCCTGTGGGAATCCGAGCCGTTTGCCGCCGTCGAACGCGATGGACGGCTGTACGGCCGCGGTGCCGCCGACGACAAGGCCGGCATCATGGCGCACCTTGCTGCCTATGCGGCAGCAACCGAGGTCCTGGGCGAAGAGTTCGGGCTCGGAGTGACGCTGTTCTTCGAGGGGGAGGAGGAGGCAGGTTCACCGACCTTCCGCACCTTCCTGGAGAACTACCGCGAACTGCTCCGGGCGGACGTCATAGTTGTCGCTGATTCCAGCAACTGGAAGGTAGGCGTGCCCGCGCTGACGACGAGCCTCCGGGGACTCATCGACGGAACCATCGAAGTGCAGGTCCTGGAGCACGCTGTCCACTCCGGGATGTATGGGGGTCCGGTGCTGGACGCTCCAACGCTGCTGTCACGCCTCATTGCCACCCTGCACGACGACGAGGGCAGCGTGGCGATTGAGGGCCTGGTGGGCTATGACGAAGCCACTGTGGACCTTACCGAGGACGAATACCGGGCGGACGCCTCGGTGCTCGACGGAGTGAAGCTGGCCGGCATCGGAAGCATTTCATCGCGCATGTGGACCAAGCCGGCCTTGTCCATCATCGGTTTCGACGCGCCGGCAGTAGAGATGGCCTCGAATACGCTGTTACCGCGCGCCCGGGCCAAGTTCAGCCTCCGGCTGGCGCCCGGTCAGGTGCCGGCTGAAGCCATGGAAGCGGTGCGGCGGCATGTGCAGGCCCATGCGCCATTCGGGGTGAAGGTTGTCTTCACCCCGGGCGAGAGCGGTAACTCCTACTTGGCCGACAGGTCATCCAAGGCGGCAGGATATGCGATGTGGGCGCTGGGGGAGTCATGGGGTGTGCCGGCGGTGGAAATGGGCATCGGCGGTTCCATTCCGTTCATCTCAGATCTGACAGAGGTGTACCCGGAAGCCCAGATCCTCGTGACCGGGGTCGAGGACCCGGATTCCCGGGCCCACTCCGCCAACGAATCGCTTCACATCGGGGATTTCCATAACGCTGTTGTGGCAGAGGCGCTGCTGCTGGCCCGACTTAACAGCGAGGGTCTGAACTGACGGTTTCGCTCCTGCCCCGCCTCAACCCAGCAAGTTCGGCCTCAAAAATAGGGTTGCCTGCGCTCTGCGGGAACAACTAGTGTTCGGCCATGGTTACGCCTGAGGTTAGAGCTACGCGTCCGAGCGACGTAGCATGTAGCTATAGCCCGTACCGTATCCGTAGGGGCAGGCGCCGTTCACGCGGGGCCGCCAGGACCGTCGTTAGAAGGTAGGCCAATGAGCACTACGACCAATGAAAACAGCACTGAATCCAACGGCACCGCCAGTGCCGAACTGGCGACCCACGAGGTTCAGCTGACCGACGTTGCCGCAGGCAAGGTCCGCAGCCTCCTTGAGCAGGAAGGCAGGACTGACCTCCGCCTCCGCGTCGCCGTGCAGCCTGGCGGCTGCTCCGGGTTGATTTACCAGCTCTACTTTGACGAGCGCCTCCTGGACGGGGACGCCGTACGTGACTTTGACGGCGTGGAGGTCGTTGTCGACAAGATGAGCGTGCCGTACCTCAGCGGTGCCAGCATCGACTTCGAGGACACCATCTCGAAGCAGGGGTTCACTATCGACAACCCCAATGCCGGCGGGTCCTGCGCCTGCGGCGATTCGTTCCACTAAGCAGGCCTTGCAGCCCTCCCTCATCCTGTGGCGGTGCCGGTTTCTACCGGCGCCGCCACACTGATGAGGACGTGTGGGCGAAAACGCGCGGAGAGCGGTAAGCTCTACACCGAGTAGTAAAACTCTTTTCGTGTGCCCGGGACGACGAAGGCCGCCCAGGCAACAGCAACAAGTAGGAAGGGCCGTCTGTGAGTTCGCAGAACCGAACCGGCAGCCGACGCAAAAAGATCGCTAAGATCACTGGCTTGGCAACTGCCGGCGCGTTGGTTTTGACTGGATGTTCGCCATTGGTAGAGAAGGGGTGGCTTCCGACCGAGCGCGGGACCACCAGTAACACCGACCGGATCATGGACCTGTGGGTCAACTCATGGATTGCCGCTCTCGCGGTGGGCATCATCACTTGGGGCCTGATCGTCTGGTGCCTCGTTGCCTACCGGCGCCGCAAGGGGACCGTTGGCTTCCCCAGGCAGACCAGCTTCAACCTTCCGCTGGAAGTTTTCTACCTGACCATTCCGCTGTTCATGGTGCTGGTGTTCTTCTACTTCACCGACCGCGACCAGCAGGCGATCGATGACCGCTCCCAGCCGGCCGACGTCGTTGTCGACGTCCGCGGCAAGCAGTGGGCCTGGGACTTCAACTACAAGAAGGGTGAGGTCATCCAGGAAGACGTCTACGAAGCCGGCGTGCAGGCGCATCTGACCGGCAACGCCGTCGACAAGGAAAAGCTTCCGACGCTTTACCTGCCCGTCAACAGGTCCATTGACGTTGAATTGAACGCCCGCGACGTCATCCACTCCTTCTGGGTCCCCGCGTTCCTGCAGAAGCGCGACATGATCCCGGGCAAGACCAACTACATCCGGTTCACGCCCACGAAGGAAGGCACCTATGACGGAAAGTGCGCCGAGCTCTGCGGCGAGTACCACTCCGAAATGCTCTTCCGCGTGAAGGTCGTCTCCGAGTCCGAGTTCCAGGCGAAGATGAACCAGCTGCGCCAGGACGGCAACACGGGCCTGCTCGGCGAAGAGTACGACCGCAACCCCGGCCTGACCGAATCGAAGTAAGGGGAGCGACGTGACTACTTACACTCAATCCGCCGGGACCCTGGAAGCTCCCGCAGCACCTGTGGTTCCCAAATCCAAGGGACGCATCGTCGTCAACTGGATCACCTCCACTGACCACAAGACCATTGGGTACATGTACCTGATTGCGTCCTTCGTGTTCTTCTGCCTCGGCGGCGTGATGGCCCTGCTCATCCGCGCCGAGCTGTTCGAACCCGGTATGCAGATCCTGCAGACCAAAGAGCAGTACAACCAGATGTTCACCATGCACGGCACCGTCATGCTGCTGATGTTCGCCACCCCGCTCTTTGCGGGCTTCGCAAACGTCATCATGCCCCTGCAGATCGGTGCCCCGGACGTTGCCTTCCCGCGGCTGAACGCCCTGGCATTCTGGTTCTTCCTCTTCGGCTCCACCATCGCCGTCTCCGGCTTCATCACCCCGCAGGGTGCTGCATCGTTCGGCTGGTTCGCCTACGCGCCGCTGTCCAACACGACCTTCAGCCCCGGTGTGGGCGGTGACCTGTGGGTCTTCGGCCTTGCACTGTCCGGTTTCGGCACCATCCTTGGTGCGGTCAACTTCATCACCACCATCATCTGCATGCGCGCTCCGGGCATGACCATGTGGCGGATGCCGATTTTCACCTGGAACACCCTCGTGACGGCCATCCTCGTCCTGATGGCGTTCCCGCCGCTGGCCGCCGCCCTGTTCGCCTTGGGTGCAGACCGCCGCTTCGGTGCTCATATCTTCGATCCGGAAAACGGCGGTGCCGTGCTCTGGCAGCACCTGTTCTGGTTCTTCGGCCACCCGGAGGTGTACATCATCGCGCTGCCGTTCTTCGGTATCGTCTCGGAGATCTTCCCGGTGTTCAGCCGTAAGCCGATCTTCGGTTACAAAGGCCTGGTCTACGCCACCATCGCCATCGCGGCCCTCTCGGTGACGGTGTGGGCGCACCACATGTACGTGACCGGTGCGGTGCTGTTGCCGTTCTTCGCCTTCATGACCATGCTCATCGCGGTTCCCACCGGCGTGAAGTTCTTCAACTGGATCGGCACCATGTGGCGGGGTTCGCTGACGTTCGAGACCCCGATGCTGTGGAGCATCGGCTTCCTCATCACGTTCCTCTTCGGCGGCCTGACCGGCATCATCCTGGCTTCACCGCCGCTGGACTTCCACGTTTCGGACTCCTACTTCGTGGTGGCGCATTTCCACTACGTGGTCTTCGGCACCGTGGTCTTCGCGATGTTCGCCGGCTTCTACTTCTGGTGGCCGAAGTGGACGGGCAAGATGCTCAACGAACGCCTGGGCAAGATCCACTTCTGGCTGCTGTTCCTGGGCTTCCACGGTACGTTCCTCATCCAGCACTGGCTCGGTGTGGAAGGCATGCCCCGCCGCTATGCTGACTACATGATCGAGGACAACTTCACCTGGATGAACCAGTTCTCCACCATCTCCTCGTTCGTCCTGGGCGCGTCCCTGATCCCGTTCTTCTGGAACGTGTACATCACCGCCCGGAGCAGCGAAAAAGTCCTCGTGGACGATCCTTGGGGCTTCGGGGCTTCCCTGGAGTGGGCAACGTCCTGCCCGCCGCCGCGGCACAACTTCACGTCGCTGCCGCGTATCCGCTCAGAGCGTCCCGCGCTGGACCTGCACCACCCTGAGCTTTCCCAGTCACACACCATTGAGTCACCGGCACCGGCAGCAGCTGTGCTCGGTAACGCCGATCAGAAGGACGCCTCGCAGTGAAGATCGAATCATGGATATTTGGAGCCGGAGTCTTCTTCTTCGTACCGGTCGCCCTGATTTACGGTTTCCTCACCAACTGGTCTGAGTGGGTCGGTGTCCTGGGCATCCTGCTCGTCGGGGGCCTCGCGGGCATGATTGGGGCTTACCTCGGCTTCACCGGCAAGCGGGTGGGGCTGCGCCCCGAGGACCGCGCCGACGCCGAGATCCACGAGGGCGCCGGTGAACAGGGCCACTTCAGCCCCTGGAGCTGGTGGCCGCTGATGCTTGGCCTCTCCTGTGCCGCTGGCTTCCTTGGCCTTGCTGTGGGCTACTGGATCGTGTTCATCGCCGCAGGCATGGCGGTCGTGGCACTCATCGGCTGGGTGTACGAGTACAGCCGGGGCGATCACGCCCACTAGGCTCCTGAGCCAGCCGTAATCACGGCAGAAATAACGACGGCGGGTCCCCACCTTGTGGTGGGGGCCCGCCGTCGTTATTGGTGCTTCAGTTGATTATTACGGTGCTGCCGGTGCCTTTGGCGCCTGTGCTGCCTGAGCTGACAGGAGGCCCGCAAGGTTGTCCAGGGCCTCTTCCGCGTCGTTGAGGGTCCGCCCGGCCGGAAGGGCTTCCTCCGCAATTCCCAGTTCCACCTGGCAGCCGCAGTTAAAGTCGCCGGCCATGACCTCAAGCAGTGACCGGGCATCAACGGCGTCGCTGCCGGCCTTGCTGATGGTCACGGGCAAGCCGGTCTCGTTGACGGCGCGGACAAATTCGGCCGCAGGGCGGGCATGCAGCCCGATGGCCGCTGTGACAATTGCCTTACGTACTGGCAATGAGTACTCCTCTATCCGGGCGGTGGAGGTGCCGCCGCCTATAAACGTGCGCCTTAAGAGTATCCTCGCGGCTTATCCGGCGGTGACGGCACGCTTCCTGGTCTAGACCCCTCCCGGGTAGCCTAATCTTGAAGTGTGAACATATTCAGCAGGAGCACCCATGGCTGCTAGTGCTGCAGCCATCGCCGGCGAGATCGACCGGAAAAGCGGCGTCCCCATCTACATCCAGCTCCGGGAAATCCTCCGGACGTACATCGCTACATCCTGCCCGCCGGGTTCCGCCCTTCCTTCGGAGCGGGACCTCGCCGAACGGTTCGGGCTTGCGCGCATGACTGTCCGCCAGGCCATCGACGCCTTGGTGGGAGAGGAGGTCATTGAGCGCGTGGTCGGCCTCGGGACCTTTGTCCGGAAGCCAAAGCTGGACCTCCAGGTCAAGCTCACCTCCTACAGCGAGGAAATGCAGCGCCGCGGCATGGTTCCTGCAGCAAAGGTGCTGAGCTTCGAGCAGATCGCCGCAAGCGCCTTCCTCGCCCGGGAATTGCAGCTGGAGGAGGGAACACCGCTGGTACGGTTCAGAAGGCTGCTGCTGGCCGACAATGAGCCCATGAGCGTGGATGAGAACTTTATCCCGGCCCACCGTGTACCCGGGCTCCTTGACGGCGAGCCGCCCACCTCGCTGTACAACGTGCTGAGCGAACAGTACGGCCTGGTGATGGAGTGGGGCGAGGACATGATTGAAGCCACTGCAGCCTCACCCTCCACCGCACGGTTGCTCAACGTGGAGATCGGGGCGCCCCTGCTGAAGATCCAGCGGCACGCGTTTGTCGCGAGGGCCATGGTGGACTATTCGGTGTCCTTTTACCGTGCTGACCGGTACAAGCTGTGGGTGCCGCTGCAGCGCCCCGGCGTCCGGCCGACACGCAATTACGCCTCCGGATACCGCAACGCCTGACCTCGCTCGTCTGCACACAAAGAGCCTGATTTCCACAAAAGAAGCCCGGTCCCAAGGGGACCGGGCTTCTTTCTCGTCAGCAGCTGAGACAGTGGCTGAGGATGCTCCTAGTGGCTGAGGGTCTTCTGTCCCTCGCCAGCCTCAACGGCTTCGTGGTGGCCGTGGCCGGCTGCCAATTCGGCAGGAGTGGCCGGGGCAACCCTGTCCTCGAAGAACCAGCGGGAGAGTGCCGCACGGCGCTTTTCGTTTTTGGTGACGACGCCGTGCTCGTTCGGCTCGGCAGGCAGCGGAGCCGGCGACTCGAATCCGACGAGCTTGTAGCGCTTGTATTCATCGAGCGGAGCGTGAACTTCAATGAACTCACCATGCGGAAGCCGCACGATACGTCCGGTCTCACGTCCGTGGAGGGCGATCTCGCGGTCCTTGCGCTGCAGAGCCAGGGCCACGCGCTTTGTGACGACGAAGGCGATGATCGGTCCGAGGAAGAACAGTGCACGCAGCCAGTACGTGACGTCGTTCAGGGAGACCATGAAGTGGGTCGCGATGAGGTCGGAGCTGGCTGCAGCCCACATGACGCAGTAGAACGTGAACCCGGCCATGCCGATCGCGGTCCGTGTGGGGGCGTTGCGGGGACGGTCAAGAACGTGGTGTTCCCGGTCGTCCTTCGTGACCCAGCGCTCAATCCACGGGTACATGAACAGAACGGTGAAGACGATGCCAGCCGGCACCAGGGCCGGAAGCAGGACGTTCAGCGTCAGCACGTAACCGAAGATGACGTACTCGAAGTGGAAGTCGCCAATCACACCGGGCATGAGGCGAAGCGCACCGTCAACCCAGCCGATGTACCAGTCAGGCTGCGTGCCTGCGGAAACCGGGGAGGGGTCGTAGGGGCCGTAGTTCCAAATCGGGTTGATGGTGAAGAACCCTGCCATCAGGGCAATGACACCGAACACGATGAAGAAGAATCCGCCGGCCTTGGCGGCGTAGACCGGACCGAGCGGGTAGCCGACGACGTTGTGGTCGTTGCGGCCCGGGCCGGGGTACTGGGTGTGCTTGTGCACGACCACCATGAAGAGGTGCAGGACGATCATCAGGAGGATCAGTGCCGGGACCAGCAGGATGTGGAGGACGTACAGGCGGCCGATGATCAGCGTGCCGGGGAACTCCCCGCCGAAGAGGAAGAAGGAGATGTACGTGCCGATGACCGGAATGGACTTGATCACGCCGTCGATGATGCGGAGGCCGTTGCCGGACAGCAGGTCATCGGGGAGCGAGTAGCCGGTGAAACCGGCGGCCATGGCCAGGATGAGCAGGACGCCGCCCACCACCCAGTTCAACTCACGCGGCTTGCGGAACGCGCCGGTGAAGAACACGCGGAGCATGTGCACTGCGATGGAGGCCACGAACAGCAGGGCTGCCCAGTGGTGCACCTGGCGCATGAACAGGCCGCCGCGGACGTCGAAGGAAATGTCCAGCGAGGAGCTGTACGCCACCGACATTTCAACATTCTTCAGCGGAGTGTACGAGCCGTTGTAGTGCGTCTCCGCCATGGACGGGTCGAAGAAGAACGTCAGGAACGTTCCGGAGAGCAGAAGGATGACGAAGGAGTACAGCGCGACTTCGCCGAACATAAAGGACCAGTGGTCCGGGAACACCTTGCGGCCGAATTCGCGAAGAATTCCGGAGCCGCCGACGCGTGCATCGACGAAGTCGGTAACACGTCCGACTTTGGTGTTGGCTACATAAGCGGGGGCCTTAGCTGTTGATGCTGCGCTCATGCTGATCACGCTCCCAGTAACTTGGTCCTACGGGTTCTTTGAAGTCGCTGGTTGCGACCAGGTAGCCCTCGTCGTCGACTGCGATAGGCAGTTGGGGGAGAGGGCGGCTGGCGGGGCCGAAGATAACCTTGCATTCCTGGGTCAGGTCAAAGGTCGACTGGTGGCACGGGCACAGCAGGTGGTGCGTCTGCTGCTCATAGAGGGCGACAGGGCAACCGACGTGGGTGCAGATTTTGGAGTAGGCAACGATGCCGTTGTAACCCCAGTCCTCACGGCCTGCGGAAGGGTTCAGCTTTGCCGGGTCGAGGCGCATGAGCAGCACGACGGCCTTGGCCTTCTCGTTCAGCTTGCCTTCGTGGAGGTCGTTGAGGCCTTCCGGGATGACGTGGAAGGCGGAGCCGATGGTGACATCCGAGGCCTTGATGGGGGTGCCGTCGGGGTCACGCGCCAGGCGCTTGAGCTTGTCGCCCTCCGGTGCCCACAAGGTGTGGGCGAGCTTGTCGTCGGGGCGCGGACCAAGGTCGCCGAACACCGCGAGTGCCGGGAGCGGGGCAAGTGCCACGGCGCCGAGCAGGGTGTTGCGGATGAGGGGACGGCGTTTGATGCCGGTTTCCTCAACGATGTCATCGACGATCCGGACTGCTGCCGCGCGGTCATCCTCCTCGCGGATGGCGTGGCGCTCCTCGGAGACTTCGTGGTCCGGCATGAGGGCCTTCGCCCAGTGCACGATGCCGGTGCCGATGCCAAGCATGGCAAAGGCCGTGCCGATGCCAAGCAACATGTTCTGCAGCCTGATAGTGGCTATCGTGGAGTCGCCGCCCAGATCGATGGCGAAGTACGCCACCAGGAAGATCACGGTGCCAACGACCGACGTGCCGAACAGCGCGGCTACCTGCCGTTCTGCTCGCTTTGCGGCCTTCGGGTCCGTGTCAGCCAGGCGCAAACGATGCGGAGGAATTCCAGGGTCCTGGAACTTCTCCACCTCATTCTGACCAGCCGTAGCTACGGTGCCCGAGTGGATCGGACTGCCGTCACTATGGTTGCCCATGATTCGCCTCATCCTTCTCTCGTCTCGGCGGTGCCGAGTTAGTGTTCAATTTCAAACCCGCTGAACGGTCAGCGGGACATTTCTTAGGTTGCCTGCGCGTCCTAGGACGTGCGGGACGTCAGCCAGATGGTGAAGGCGATGATGACGCCAAGGCCTGCAATCCAGACAAAGAGGCCTTCGGATACGGGGCCAAGGGCTCCAAGGTCAGCGCCGCCGGGGGAGCCGGTGGTCTCGATCTGCTTGAGGAATGTGATGATGTCGCGCTTGCCTTCAGGGGTGATGTTGGAGTCACTGAAGACCGGCATGTTCTGCGGACCGGTCACCATCGCCTCGTAGATGTGCTTGCCCGAAGTGTCGGCCAGGGCCGGAGCGAACTTGCCGCGGGTCAGTGCGCCGCCGGCTGCCGCCGCGTTGTGGCACATGGCGCAGTTGGTGCGGAACAGCTCGCCGCCCTTGGCTGCGTCACCCTGTTCGTCCAGGAGGGCTGCTTCGGGGATGGCCGGGCCGGCGCCCAGGGAGGCGACGTACGCCGAGAGCTGGTGGGTCTGCTGCTCGTTGAACTGGACAGGCTTCTCATATGCCTGGGGGCCGTTCGCCTGCATGGGCATACGGCCGGTGCCGACCTGGAAGTCGACGGCAGCGGCGCCGACGCCTACCAGTGACGGACCGTCCTGGGTGCCGCCGGCACCCATGCCGTGGCAGGTGGCGCAGTTCGCTTCGAAGAGCTTCTCGCCTTCCTCGACATCACTGGCGCTGAAGTTGGTGGTGCTGGCCTTCGCCTCGTTGACGGTGGTGGCAACGGCGTACAGCCCACCAGTGAGGAGGAGGCCCATCAACAGCAGCGCTATGGCTGCCAGTGGGTGACGTCGCTTCTGCGAAAGTGCCTTCACGTGGTGGTTCCTTTATTCGATCGTGCGTCGGCTCCAGGAGCCGCTTCTTGAAAATCAGTCTCTTGTGAAAGAGCCAAGCCTTGATTACTTGAGGACATAGATGACCAGGAAGAGGCCAATCCAGACAACGTCCACGAAGTGCCAGTAGTACGAGGTGACAATCGCCGAGGTCGCCTCGAAGTGACCGAACTTCTTCGCGGCGAAGGAGCGGCCCATGATGAGGAGGAATGCCACGAGGCCGCCGATGACGTGCAGGCCGTGGAAGCCGGTCGTCATGTAGAAGGCCGATCCATAGGCGTTGGACGAGAGCGAGACGTGCTCGGAGACGAGCATGGCGTACTCCATCGTCTGGCCTGCCACGAAGAAGGCACCCATGAGGAAGGTCAGGGTGAACCACTCGTTCATGCCCCAGCGGGTGAACTGCAGCGGGCCGCCGCTGCGCCGCGGCTGGAGCCGTTCCGCGGCGAAGACCCCCATCTGGCAAGTGAAGGAGCTCGCCACAAGGACGATCGTGTTAACAAGCGCAAAGGGGAAGTTGAGCTTGGCCGTCTCTTCAGCCCACATCTGTCCGGAGGTGGACCGGAGCGTGAAGTACATGGCAAAGAGACCGGCGAAGAACATCAACTCGCTGGACAGCCAAACTACGGTTCCGACGGAAACCATATTGGGGCGGTTCAGCGTGGGGTGCGCCGGGGTACTGGGGGCATGGGTCGCAGATGTCACATAGACATTATGTCTGTAAAACTTCGTCCTGCCCAACGCAAACCGCCTTTTGCGGGGACTTTTTCTACAAAGCCGCGAATTCGCGCGGAAAAGTTCCGGGATGGGTTCACATTGGTCTTTGGAAGCCGCGGCTCGATAGCATCGGAAGGTGACTTCACAGGTATCGGCACAGGCGGCAGCTAACACCTGGCCGCGTCTCATTTCCGCCCTGATTGACGGCGAGGACCTTACGGCGGAAAGTACGGCCTGGGCCATGGGCACCATCATGTCGGGTGAGGCTACGCCGGCGCAGATCGCCGGATTCCTTGTGGCGCTGCGGGCCAAGGGCGAAACGGTGGACGAGATCGCCGGCCTGGTTGAAGCCATGGTGGCCCATGCCAAACCCATTGAGATCTCCGGGGAGAAGCTCGACATCGTTGGCACCGGAGGTGACCAACTTAACACCGTTAACATCTCCACCATGGCTGCGCTCGTGTGTGCCGGAGCGGGCGCCAAGGTGGTCAAGCACGGCAACCGCGCGGCGTCGTCGTCTTCGGGTTCGGCGGATGTGCTGGAGGCACTCGGTGTCCGCCTTGACCTGCCCATCGAGGGCGTGGCGCGCTGTGCCGAAGAGGCAGGAATCACATTCTGCTTTGCCCAGGTGTTCCATCCGTCCTTCCGCCACACGGCCGTACCTCGGCGTGAGCTTGCGGTTCCCACCGCCTTCAACTTCCTCGGTCCGCTCACCAATCCGGCGAGGGTGCAGGCTTCGGCGGTCGGCGTCGCCAACGCGCGCATGGCGCCGCTGGTGGCCGGCGTCCTGGCCAAGCGCGGCAGCCGCGGGCTCGTCTTCCGGGGCAGCGACGGGCTTGACGAGATGACCACCACCGGTCCGTCAACCGTGTGGGAAATCCGCAACGGCGGAGTCACCGAACAGCTGTTTTCGCCTGCAGAACTCGGGATTCGTCAGGCGACGGTCGAGGAACTCCGCGGCGGGGACGCCCAAGCGAACGCCGCCGTCGTCCGTCAGGTGCTTGACGGGGCAGCCGGACCGGCGCGCGACGCCGTCCTGCTTAATGCCGCGGCCGGCCTCGTGGCCTTTGACCTCGAGGCCGAGGGAACGCTGGCAGAGCGCATGAAGCACGGCCTGGAACGGGCCGCCACGTCCATTGACTCCGGTGCGGCCGCTGCCGTCCTGGGGAAATGGGTCGGCCTGACCCAGGCATAGCCGGCCGTCGAACGCTATAGAGGGCTGCCGCCTACTCGAAGCCCAGTGCGAACGCTGCGTCCAGGTCATGCTGGGAGTACGCGCGGAAAGCAATGTGTGTGGTCGTGTGGACCACTGCAGGAACCTTTGAAAGTTTGTCAGCAATGACATCGGCAAGCTCATCGTGCTGCGAGACGCGGGCAACCGCGATCAGGTCCCACTCACCGGTGACGGAGTACACCTCGCTGATGCCCGGAATGGCAGAGATTTCTTCAGCCGTCTCGGGGATGCGGGAAGCGTCAGTCTTGATCAGGACGAATGCGGTGACCACTGGTTATCCTTCCGGATCGTTGCGCTCCGGCAGCGCGGATGCCTGCCGTGGTGCCAGCCTATTACATCAGGCCTTGCGCCGTGACCGCCGCAGGCGCAGGAGTCCAAGCACGAGCAGGCGGTAGCCAAGGAGCAGCACCGCGAGGCTGGTCAGCGCGACGATGACAAAGGGCAGCACCACTGTCTGTCCGGTGACAGCGCGAAGAGCCATGCCGATTCCGGCGGCGCCAAGCCATACGGCAACGCCGGCCGGCCACAGCGCCAGCGGTCCGCGCCAGAGCCGCAGGACAACCCAGGTGACAGCCGCACCCGTGAGGAAGGGCCACGCCGTCAGCAGGACACCGGCTATGACATCTCCGCGGGCATGGGCGTCACGGCCAATGGCGGCAAACACCATGATGAGCAGGGCATCTGCGGCTGCGGCGCCGGCGATGGCGGGCGCCGGCCGGGGGGCCGGGATTTCTGTCGAACGCATGCCTTCGAGCCTAGCTTCTTCCGCCGGCGGCGTTTGGAGGCTACGCTCAACCGGCACCGGTCGGCGATGCCGCTGGCCGGGCTTCGATGGGTTCCAGGGAGAGGAAGCAGCATGCAGAAGATCAACGCCTGCCTTTGGTTCGACAATCAGGCCGAACAAGCCGCAGAATACTACGTCTCCGTCTTTGACAATGCACGAATCACCAGCATTTCCCGTTTCGGGGAGGGCGCCCCCGGCCCGGCAGGCGAGGCAATGGCTGTGGAGTTCGACCTTGAAGGCCAGAAGTTCCAGGCCCTGAACGGCGGGCCGACGTTCACTTTCACAGAGGCGGTGTCCTTCGTCATCGACTGTTCCACCCAGGATGAGGTAGACCGTTACTGGAAAGCACTGACCGACGGCGGAAGTGAGGGCCGGTGCGGTTGGTTGAAGGACAGGTACGGGGTCTCATGGCAGGTGGTCCCTTCAGCGCTGGGCGGGCTGATCGGCGGGCCGGATTCCGCCGGTTCCCAGCGCGCCCTGCAGGTGATGCTGGGCATGAAGAAACTGGACATTGCCGAACTCCGGAAGGCGTACGACGGCGGCTAGTTCCGCCTGGCTGAAGGGCGCTTGGCGGGCGCGGTGGTCTTCCGGACCACCAGCCGCGGCTTCAGCGTTTCGTTGCGCTGCGGCTGGGCGGGTCCGGCAATGCGGTCCAGGAGCAGTTGCGCCGCCGAGGCGCCTACGTCACGGCTTACCGGATCTACTGTGGTCAGCGCCAGGTGGCCCATTGCAGACAGGTAGGTGTTGTCATACCCGACAATTGATAGTCCATCAGGAACGCTGACCGACCGCGCGTTGGCTGCGGACAGGGCGCCCACGGCAAGGATGTCGTTGGAGGCGACCACCGCCGTTGGTGCCTGGTCGCCGTCGATAAGCAGGCCGAGTGCCTCGTAACCGGACTGCTCTGTCATGTCCGTCTGCAGGACCCGGATGTACTCCTGCAGTCCATGGCGTTCCATAGTTTCGCGATACGAGGCCTCTCGCACTGCGGCGGGGCCAGTGGGGGCTGTAAGGAAAGCTATGTCCCGATGCCCCAGTCCGAGCAGGTGCTCAACTGCCTGGCGGGCGCCGTCGGCGTCGTCATTGGACACGCGGTCCGCTGCTGGAAGTGTGAGGGCCCGGGCCCCGACTACTACAGCCGGCGTATGTGAGGTTGCACGTGTAAGGTCATCGTCGGGCCGAAGCTCTCCCGCGATGACAAGCCCCTCAACCCGCATTTCCATGAAGGGGGACACCGGGCTTTCTCCCGGGCGGGCGAGGTAGCGGGGGTCCCCGAGGACCATCCGCAGGTTTTGCTCTCCAAGCACTGACTGCAGGCCGTCGAGCAGGTCGACGAACCACGGGTTCGCCAGGTCATCGAGCAGAACCCCCACAATGCGTGTCCGTCCACTGGCCAGTGAACGGGCCGCATTGCTCGGCCGGTAATCCAGTGCGGCCACCGCGTCTGATACTGCCTGCCGCTTGGATTCGCTGACCTTGGGCGAGCCCCGAAGCACCAGTGAAACCAGGGCGCGGGAAACCCCTGCCTCCCGCGCAACATCCTCTATGGTGGGGCGCCTGGCCGCTCCCTGAGTCTTCACTTCACTCCCCGGCAATATCCACTTCCTGCCGCTAGCGTACCGTGAATGCAGCGGCTGCTTTGGGGCCGCCGCTGCCTTCTCGGTACGCCGGTTGTCCACGGCTGCAGGAACGCGCGTTTGGGGCTCGGCCTGTTACTGCGCCGTGGCCTTCTACTATGCCGTGGTCTTCTTCTGCGCCGTGGCCTTCCCTGCGGAGGCAGCCGGGGGCACGATGACAGGCAGGCTGCCGGTGCGGAAGTGCACTTCCAGTTCTTCCAGCGAATGCCCCTTCGTTTCCGGCACGCACTTGGCCACGAAGACGAGCGAAACAATATTGACCAGCACGAAGACTGTGAACGTCCCCGTCGAGCCCAAAGCGACCACCAGGATCGGGAACAGGAAGGAGATGGCGGCGTTGACGGTCCACAGGGCGAAGACGGCGATACCCATGGCGAAGCCCCGGATTGCCAGCGGGAAGATCTCGGAGAGGAGCAGCCAGACGCAGGTACCGATGAAGCACTGCACGAAGGCAACAAACAGCATCATGGCGGCAAGGATCGTGTAGCTGACCAGATCCGACTGCGGCAGCATGAAGACGACGGCGAGCAGCGCCTGGGAGGCAACGACGCCGGAGAATCCGATAACCAGCATCCGCCGGCGTCCGACGAAGCCCAGCAGCCAGATGCCCAGAATAGTCATCACAACTGATGTCAGGCCCACTGCCACGGTTGCCACCAATGATGCGCTGACGCCCAGCCCGCTGCGCTCAAGGATCGACGGTGCATAGTAGTTCACAGTGTTGATGCCGGTGGCTTGCTGAACCACGGCCAGGCCAATGCCGATCCACAGCAGTTTGCGCATCCACGGATTCTCCTTGAGGTCGCGCCATGCATGGGAGCGCTCGTTGCGCGCGGTTGTGGCGGCTTCCACGATTTCCTTGTACTCGAAGTCTGCCTCTTCCGGGCTGCGGCTCAGGTCCAGGATCCGGCGGCTGTCAGCGAAGCGGTCCCGGATGGCGAACCAGCGGGGTGATTCGGGCAGGACCAGCATGCCGATCAGGAGCGCAATGGCGGGTATCGATGCCACGCCCAGCATGAGCCGCCAGACTTCCGGGTCGTGAATGAGGGTGTCCAGGAGGGCGTTGATGGCGAAGGCGAGCATCTGGCCCGTCACGATCATCAGTTCATTGATGGTCACCATGCGGCCGCGCAGGTGGGCGGGCGCCATCTCAGCCAAGTAGAGGGGGCAGGTTACGGCTGCTGCGCCGACGCCAAGGCCAAGAATGACACGGGCCACGATCATGAAGCCCACGTTGGGAGCGACGGCACATCCCAGGGCCCCGATAAGGAAGAGGAAAGCGCACACGAGCAGGCTGCCGCGGCGTCCCAGCTTGTCGGCGAGCCGGCCGCCGCTCAGGGCGCCAACCGCGGCCCCCGGGAAGAGCAGGGCGCTGACCACAGTCGCTTCTTCCACGGGAGTCATGCTGAGCGAGTCCTGCATGTACAGCAGGGCCCCGGAGATTACGCCGGTGTCATAGCCGAAGAGGAGTCCGCCGAGCGTGGAAATGACGGTGAGGCGGGCAAGATATCCGCGGTGCTTGGATCCAGTTGCGGGAGGGCGTGCTGCATGCAACGACATTGTCGACTTCCTTGGATTGTTTGGCCGAGATGCTTCGGCCATGAATAAGGCATTCCTGCAAGTGTGCAAGGTCACGTGCCAACAACCTTAGAGCGCTCTAACCGCCACGTCAAAACTTTGTCCTGACATAGCGTCAAATCAAAAATCGCTTGTCTTAGTTTTACCCCGCCTACGTTCTGGATCAGCGGTGTCGGGCGGCGTATCGTAGTGTCACGGGATGAGGTGAGTTCTAATGATGGCAAGCAAGCGCCAGTCATCCCGATTGCGCAGTTTCGTGGCAACGATGCTCGGGTTCGTGGTCCTGAGTAGCTTCTGTGGCGTCCTGGTGGCCGCCTATCTGGTTCCACAGGTTGCGTTAGCCGGAACCACCCTCAGCAGCTCGATCAACTATTTCAACAGTCTGCCTACGGAACTCGCGGTGCAGCCGCCGTCGCAGACCACGCGGATGGTGACGGCCGATGGAAAGCTGATTGCGACCTTTTACGAGGAAAACCGCGTGCGGGTTCCGCTGAAAACGATGTCGCCATACGTTAAGGATGCGATCGTTGCCATTGAGGACAGCCGTTTCTATGAGCACCGCGGTGTTGACCCGCAGGGTATTCTCCGTGCGCTGACGACCAACCTGGCGGAGGGGGAACGGCAGGGAGCGTCGACGCTAACCCAGCAGTACGTCACCAATGTGGCGAATGAAGCCAGGATCTCCGCAGGGCGCGAGGAGCAAGTGATTCTCAGCGGGCAGAAGAATGTTGCGGACAAACTGCGTGAGATGCGCCTGGCCTTGGCGCTGGAGAAGAAGTTCACCAAGGACCAGATTCTTGAGGGGTATCTGAACATCGTATTCTTCAACCGCAGTGCCTACGGCATCGAAGCGGCCTCCCAGTACTTCTTCAGTGTTCCTGCGAGCAAGCTGACACTGCCTCAGGCAGCCCTGCTTGCCGGCCTCGTCAACAGCCCCAGCCTCTACGATCCTGTGGCGAACCCAGAGAACTCCATCCAGCGCCGCAACCAGGTCTTGAACGCGATGCTGGAGCAGGGCAAGATCAGCCAGAGCCAGCATGACAAGGCTGTGGCCAGCGGCGTCGGCCTGAAGATCAAGCCCTCCAAACAGGGCTGTGCCGCTGCGGCGATGGCTCCCTACTTTTGCGACTACGTTGCACAGCTGTTCCTCAACAACCCCGCGTACGGTGCGGACAGGCAAGCGCGGGAACAGAAGCTGCTACGCGGCGGACTGACTATCACCACCACGCTCGACAGCCGGCTCCAGGCCGCGGCGCAGTCTCAGGTGAACGCAACGGCCGGGGCGAACCCCACCAAATGGGGTGCATCCCTGGTCTCGATCCAGCCGGGGACGGGCAAGATTCTCTCCATGGCTCAGAATACGGTCTTCCTCCCGCAGCGCGGAAAGTTCGATACTCAGCTGAATTTCAATGTGGAAGCCAAGGACCCCAACGGCAACGGCCTGAACGGCGCGGGCGGCTTCCAGCCAGGATCTACCATGAAGCCGTTCATCTTCGCGGAATGGCTGGACCAGGGAAAGACCATGACAACAGTGGTCGACGCCTCCAAGCGGGAGTACCCGCTCGGATTCCGCTGGCAGTCCTCCTGCGGGAAAGTCGTCGGCGGCTACAGCAGCAAGCAGCGGGCGGCAGGCCTCGAGGCGGCAGACGACCTGCAGAACGCTGACGCCGGCTACTACCGGAAGATGCCGGTTGACTACGGGCTCTACAACTCGATCAACACTGCGACTTTCGCCGAAGCGGCTCAGCTGGACTTCTGCGGCATCCAGAAGATGGTGGACGCAGTGGGCCTCCACAGCGGACTGGACGGCGACCGGATCAACATGCACCAGCTCGGCAACCTGTTGGGTGGCACGGAAGTCGCACCGCTGACAATGGCCAATGCCTTTGCCACCTTCGCTGCGGATGGCCGCTACTGCCAGCCCATCTCGATGACGCGCCTCACCGACCGTGCCGGGAAGCAGCTGCCGGTCCCGGAGATTAAGTGCCGGGACGCTGTGGATCCGAAGGTGGCCAGGGGCGTGAACGCCGTCCTGCAGGACACCCTAAAGAAGGGCTCCGGCGTCTATATCAAGCCTACGGTCCACGACCGCATGCCCGTGGCGGCCAAAACCGGGACAAACAACATCAACAGCGCCACCTGGGTGGTGGGCTACACCACGGGGATCGCCACCGCGTCATTCTTCGGCGACACACTCGAAGGCCAGAGCCGGGCCGGCAGGAACCTGAACATCAACGGCAAGGTCTACAAGCGCATCGACGGATACATGATTGCCGGTCCCCAGTGGGCACATTACATGCTGAAAGTGGGCAAAATGTACCCCGCCAAGGCCTTCCCCAAGCCGCCCGCGTCCATAGTGGGCAAACGCACAAGCTGACCCTGGCGAAGGCCTATGATTTCCGCCCCGCAGCACGGCGGCGCTTGGCCGTGGCGTTCGCGACCGGGCGGCTCCCGTCGTCGTGGGCCAGCCCGCCGTCGGCGGCCAGCCCGGAAGTCGGCAGGACAGCCGTGATGCCCGCGCCCGGCGGCCCGGAGACGCGGTTCTGGACAACTTCCTGGAGATACTGGGCCGCATTGTCCCGGCTCAACCCGTATTCCCGCATCAGGGACCACACCGCAAGGTCCACCAGGGAAAGCGGGCTTTCAACGGCAGTGGCCTCTGCCCGCTGCGCCAGCTGCAGCAGTAGGTGGATGTCGGCGGCAATCCGCCGGGCGCATGCAGCGGCGCCGGCTATGTCATCGCTCGTGAACGCATGGGGGATGGGGGCATAAAGCGTGAGGGCAGCACCGATCTCGCCGCCCACCATCAGGGGAACTGTCAGCAGGGAGGCGGCGCCGTGCCCGGCCAGGAAGGTGGCGTAGCCTGGCCACCGCCGTTCCGTGGCCACGTCGGCTATATGGACGAACTCACCGGAACGTACGGCTGCGCGTAGCGGACCGTCGTCGAACGAGCCGTGAAGGGCGTCGACCCTACGGGCGTCAGGTGAACCGGACACCCAGGTCCGGACGGTTTCACCGCCCACCAACGAGACAGCCCACAGCACGTCACGTGACTCGTTACCGATGGAATAGGCAAACTCGTGCAGGGCGTCACGGAGGAAATTCTCCACGTCGGGAGTGGCCAGAACCGCAACCGGAAAAGCGGCCTGGAACCCGGGCCCGAGATTGGAAGGGGAAGCTTCAGCCATGCTCCACGTCCAGCAGAAAGCCGCACCGGCTTGCTGCTAAACCTGTAGCACAAGCATACGTCAGGCGGCGCTGACGGTCGCTGAGGACGTGGGATAGGCCGCCATGACCGCCGCCGACAGGACCCATACAAGTCCGATGACCGCCACCGTGAATGCGCCGCCAAAGCCCGTCGCGGAGGCAGCCAGGGCAGCGCCGGCTGCGGAGGCGCTGGCGCGCAGGCCCGCGCCGACAGTAAAGATCTGCGACTTGAGGTGGTGCGGGCTCAGCAGGTTGCGGAGGAAAAGCATTGCCGCTGCGGTGGACGCCGTAAAGACGCCGGAAGCACCGATGGTGATTACGGTCCAGAGCGTTCCCAGGTCGAGCGCGGCGCCGATCGTCAGCAGCCCGGTCCCCAGGAAACCGGCCATCATAACAACATGGGGGCGTGCCCTGGTTGGGCGGGCAGTTTCATACAGGGCGCCCAGCAGGCTGCCGACGGCGAAAGCCGTCACCACCAGCGCGCCTTCGCTCGGTGAGCCGATCCGGTCAATCGAGAGAGCAACCGCTGCGATCGCCAATCCGCCCTGGCCGAGCTGGCTCAGCGTTGACGCCGCAGTCACCACCGCCAGCGGCCGGTGTCGGAAAATCCGGTGCAGCCCTGCAGCCACTGCGCGCCGCGGGGAAATTGTGCCCGCAGCATGCGGTCGAAGACCGATAACGCTGACGCAGACTGCGCCCACCATCGCGGCGGCTGCCAGCACTGTGAGGGAAGCGCCGGCCGGGAAGAAGGCCAGCATGACGGCGACAAGGGCCGGTCCCGCCACGGCTGAGAAGTTGTAGGAGAGGGCGTCGTAGGCGAATGCCCTGCGTCCGTCGGGTATGGCGTCGGCCACGAAGCTCGAGAGCCCGCCCATGTAGAAGGGCGCGGCCGCTCCGGCCAATGCCAGCACCGCGAACACAACCGGCATGGGGATCTGGCCGAGGAACGAGGTGACCGCGAAGGCAACGGCTGTCAGCACTACGGAGGCGGCAACCAAAGCGCCCGGGCGGCGGGCGGCGTCGAGCGCTGCACCTGCGACCGGGGCTGCTAGGACACTCGGACCGAGCGATGCAGCAACCAGGGCGCCGCCCACGCCCACGTCGTCCAATTGCTGAACGGCCAGGATGGGGATCGCTACTGCCGAGCCGGCCATGGCCATTCTCGGCGGCACGGAAGCAGCAAGATATCCGAGCGCAGTCATGCTTGGGTTACGGCAGCCTTTCGACGGCGAAGTGGTCTCACAGGGTTACGTCACATCATGAACTACGAGGAGTCCCTGCTCAAACAAGGGTCCGGCATTCAGGAGCACTTCCCAGACCGTTGCCGCACGCCGGGACGATGGGTAGCATCACAAACTAAGCCTGCTTATTGCTTCTACGGGCCCGACGTCTGAACAGATTCCGCCGAAAGATGAGGGAGCCCATGAGACTCGAGGACAGCGTTGTCGTCATCACAGGTGCATCGAGCGGCATTGGCCGCGCCACGGCCCTGCACCTGGCACACAAAGGTGCCCGTCTCGTTCTCGCTGCCCGCGGGGAAGAGGTGCTCCAGGCGCTGGCCAAGGAATGCCGTAAGCGGGGCGGGAAGGCTATCGCCATCGCCACGGACGTGACGGATGCCGAGGCCGTGGAGGCCTTGGCTTCCCGCGCCGTGGAGGAGTTCGGGCGGCTCGACGCCTGGGTAAACAATGCAGCGGTGTCCGTTTTCGGCCGGCTGACGGAGGTTCCGCTTCAGGACTTCAAGCGGGTGCTCGATGTCAACGTGAACGGCTACGTCCATGGCGCCCGGGCTGCCCTGCCATACATGCAGGCCCAGGGTTCGGGCGTGCTCGTCAATGTGGCCTCAATAGTGGGCGAAATCGGCCAGCCCTACACTGCTGCCTATTCCATGTCGAAGGCGGCAGTCCGGACGCTCGGGGTGAGCCTTCGGTCGGAACTCCTGCTGGACGGGGTGACGGGTGTCAAAGTCTGCACTATTCTGCCGGCAGCCATCGACACGCCTTTCTTCCAGCACGCGGCCAACCACACGGGCCGCCGCGTGGTTGCCATGCCCCCGGTTTACACCGCGGCGCGCGTGGCCAGGACAATAACGGATGTCCTGAAAAGGCCGCGCCGGGAAGCAGTAGTGGGTCCGGCAGGCCGCTACATGGTGCTGAAGCACAGGGTTCTTCCCGGCCTCACTGAAAATGTCATGGCTGTCCAGGTGGACAAGACGCACCTGTCCCGGAAGCGCGCTGCGCAGGACTCGTCGGGAAACCTGTATCAGCCCTCAAGCCGGGTACGGGCGGCGTCCGTGTCCGGCGGATGGCACGGCGCCCGCCGGACGGCAAGGCGCAGGGCCTTTACTGCCCTGGCTGCCGCAGCCGGGGTGGTGGCCCTCAAAAACCGCTTACGCTGAGAGGGAACGCGGACGACGGCGGGAGGTCCCGCCGTCGTCCGCCGTCCCGTCAGACGGTTGTCGGGTACGCCTTGACCCGCTGTTCGACCACGAGATGGATGAGAGCGAAGACGCCCTCTTCATCAATAGCGGCCAGAGCCGCGTCCAGGGCCGCCGGAACGGCCTTGTCCTCGGTGACTGTGATACCGAAACCGCCGAATGCCCTGGCCATCAGGCCAAAGTCCGGATTCTTCAGCTGGGTGCCGGAAACACGGTCGGGGTAATGCCGCTCCTGATGGGTGCGGATGGTGCCGTACTCCTGGTTGTCCATGACGATGACCAGGGGGGTGGCACCGTACTGGGCAGCGGTGGCCAGTTCCTGGCCGTTCATCAGGAATTCCCCGTCGCCGGCAATGGTCACCACGCGGCGGTGCGGTTCCGCCAGGGACGCCGCGATGGCAGAGGGGATGGAGTAGCCCATGGAGCCGTTCCGGGCGCTGATCATCGAAGCGTAGCGGCGGGTGGGGAAGTACCGGTGGGCCCAGTTGGTGTGCTCGCCGGCCCCGAACGTCACCAGTGCGTCCTCCGGCAGTCCGGGGACGAGGTGCGCCATCAGCGTGTCCATTCTTGCCCGTCCGGCGGCGGGAGTGGACGGGGGGAGCGCGGCGAAGGACTCCTGCTCAGCCCGCATCCGGCCCGTCCATGCCTTCCACTCCTCCTTCACCGGCAGCTCGATCTCCGCTAAGCCAAGGACGAACGCTTCCGGTTTCGCCAGGATTTGCCGTGAGACCGGCCCCGACCGGCCTCGCAAGGAGGGGTCGACGGTCACCAGGAAGTTTTTCTTGCTCCAGTCCTGTCGGCAGACGAATCCGTCCGTGATCACGTCTCCCGGCACCGTGCCCACAAATACCAGGAGATCAGTTTCCTCGAGCAGGTCATATGTGGGCCGCGGGCGGCCATAGCCGATGGGGCCAACATAGGACGGGGAATCACAGGACACGGTTCCCTGGGTGCGCCACTCCGCAGCAGCGGGTATCTGGTGCCGCTCAAGCCAGGCGGTGAGCCGGTCAGCCGCCGACTGGCTCCAGTCGTTGCCGCCCGTCACAAAAAGAGGTTTGCTTGATTGGGCCAGCGCAGTCTTCAGGGCCTCGGCGTCCCTGCTGCTCATGCCGCCCGCTGCCACCGGAATAGCCGGGTGCAGCTCCGGGTGGATCTGCTGCCGGATGATGTCCTCGGGAAGACCCACCACCACCGGGCCCGGCCGCCCGCTCATCGCGGCGAACATCGCCTCGGCCACAATTTCGGATGCCCGTTCCGCGTGGTCGAGGACCATGACCCGCTTGGCGCCGGTGTCGAACCAGGCCTTGATATCGAACTCCTGGAACGCTTCACGGTCCCGGTGCGCGAACGGAATCAGCCCGACGAACAGCAGCATCGGAGTCGAATCCTGCCATGCTGTGTGCAGTCCGACGTGCGCATTGGCGGCCCCAGGGCCGCGCGTGACCATGGCCACCCCGGGACGCTGGTTCATTTTTCCGTCTGCCTCGGCCATATAGGCTGCCCCGCCCTCGTGCCGGCACACAATGGTCTCGATGTCCGAGGTGTGCAGCCCGTCCAGGACGTCCAGGAAGCTCTCACCGGGCACTACATAGGTCCGTTCCACGCCATGGGCCGCGAGTGAATCAACGATGACATGGCCGGCGGATTTCAGGGAAGGGCGATGTGCTTCGGCTCCGCCTGTGGAGCCGGCCGGCCCGGGCTGTGGTTCGTGGGGCCGTTCATCGCGGGAACGGTTGTCGGATGCGGTCAACGTGGACTGAGACTCTGTTGTCATGTGCTTTCTTTGGCTGGTTAGCGGACTGGCGGGGTTTGTGGCCGTTACCTGAGGGGCGTGCGGTTGGCGATGACGGGGGACATGCCGGTGAAGCCTTCGCGGGTTTGGGCGATGTCGTGGATTTGTTTGCGGCAGGCGTACCAGCCGGCGGTCATGAGGGCGCAGGCGACGAGGGTGACGAGCAGGGTCAGGGGGGAGTCGATGAAGACCATGACCAGCACGCCGAGGAGGAAGAGCAGGGAGAGGTAGCCGGTGTAGGGGGCGCCGAACATGCGGAAGGAGGGGCGTTTCAGCCAGCCCTTGTCGGCCCAGCGTTTGAGCTGCATTTGGCACAGCACGATGGTGGCCCAGGTGACGATGATGCCTACGGAGGCGACGTTCAGGACGATTTCGAAGGCCTGGGAGGGGACGAGGTAGTTTAGCGGCACGCCGAGCAGGGACACTCCGGCGGTGATGGCGATGCCGCCGTAGGGGACGCCTGCTTTGTTCATGCGCTGGGCGAATTTGGGGGCGGAGCCGGCGACGGACATGGAGCGCAGGATCCGGCCGGTGGAGTAGAGCCCGGCGTTCAGGGAGGACAGGGCCGCGGTGAGCACGACGAGGTTCATGATGACGTCCACGCCCTGGATGCCGATGGAGCCGAAGAAGGTCACGAAGGGGCTGACGCCTTTTTCGTAGGAGGTGTAGGGCAGCAGCAGGGCCAGCAGGATCACGGAGCCGACGTAGAACACCGCGATGCGGAAGACCACGGAGTTGATGGCTTTGGGCATGATCTTTTCGGGGTTTTCGGTTTCGCCGGCGGCGGTGCCGATGAGTTCGATGGAGGCGTAGGCGAACAGCACGCCCTGCATCAGGATGATCATGGGCAGCAGGCCGGTGGGGAAGATCCCGCCGTTGTCGGTGATGAGGCTGAAGCCGGTTTCGGCCCCGGGGACGGGGGTGCCGAAGATGACGAAGTAGGTGCCCACGATCAGGAACCCGACCAGGGCTGCGACCTTGATCAGGGCGAACCAGAATTCCATCTCGCCAAAGACTTTCACGGAGACGAGGTTCAGGCACAGCACGACGATGAGTGCGATCAGCGCCCAGGCCCATTGCGGCACGGCGGCGATCCAGGGGACGTAGTTGCCGAAGAAGTTCATGTACAGGGCTGCGGCGGTGATGTCCACGATGGTGGTGGTGGCCCAGTTGATCCAGTAGAACCAGCCCGAGACGAACGCGGCCTTCTCGCCGTAGAACTCGCGGGCGTAGGAGACGAACGAGCCCGAGGAGGGCCGGTGCAGGACCAGCTCGCCCAGGGCGCGCAGGATCAGGAACGCGAAGAACCCGCACACCGCGTAGGCAATCACGAGGGAGGGGCCCGCGGCGTTCAGGCGCCCGCCGGCACCCAGGAACAGGCCGGTGCCGATCGCACCGCCGATCGCGATCATCTGGATCTGCCGCGGCTTCAGGCTCTTGTGGTAACCCTTATCCTCGGCGTGCAGGAGGGTCTCGGTGGCATGCGCCTGCGCCGGGACCGTGTGGTCCGTGACGGCCGGGTGCGGGACAGCCTGGTGCAACGCAACCGCATCATTGGGGTTGTTGTAAGGCATGGTGTTCCTTTCGATCCGGGAAAGATCTGACTGGTGGAGGCTATGAGTGGCGGATGTGGGCGCCGGGCCGGGCACCGCGGGGGAGAGCCGGGCGTCGCAGATCAGAAAACAGACCAGCCGGTGCGGTCGGACAGGTCAGCGAGGGCAGCGCTGCCCGCAAGGGAGTTGCCTTTGGCGTCCAGACGGGGGCTCCAGACGCAGATGGTGCAGTGGCCCGGAACGATGACCAGGATGCCGCCGCCCACGCCGCTTTTCCCGGGCAGTCCCACACGGTAGGCGAATTCACCGGCGGCGTCGTACATGCCGCAGGTCAGCATGATGGAACCGATGCGCTTTGCCTCGCTCCGGGACAGCACTGTTCCGGAGTTTCCGCGGCCGTCCCGCGCCAGGAAGAGCCCGGCCTTGGCCAGTTCCACGCAGGTCATCATGATCGAGCACTGGCGCACGTAGCTTTCCACCACGGACCCGGCGGACTGCCGGAGATTCCCGAAGCCTTTGAGGAAGTGGGCCAGGGCGAGGTTGCGGCTGCTGTTGGAAAGTTCACTGGCGGCCGCTGGCTCGTCGATGAACGGCCCCGGTCCGCCCGCCTCGCCCGTGAGGAAGCGCAGCAGTGCGGTGGCGGCGTCGGGGGTTTCCTCCATCAGGTGGTCGGTGACCACCAAGGCGCCGGCGTTGATGAACGGGTTACGCGGGATGCCGTGCTCCACTTCCAGCTGAACCAGCGAGTTGAAGGCGGTGCCGGAAGGTTCCCGCAGCACCCGTGACCACACCGATCCCGGTCCGCCACGCTGTAGGGCGATCGCCAGCGTGAACACCTTGGAGATGCTCTGGATTGAGAACGGAATATGGGCGTCCCCTGCAGTAAAGACCTCCCCGGACGCCGTAGCCACAGCTATCCCAAACCTGTTGAAGGGAACTGCTGCCAGGGAGGGAATGTGGGTCGGGACGGAGCCGGATTCCCTTTGCGGCCGATGGGTTCGGACAATGTCATCAAGTAGCGGTTTCAAGGGCGGCGCATCGAGCGTTGTGGTCATTTCCTGCCTTGAGGTTCTTTGTGGATGTCCGCCCATTCCTGTACATGGAGCAGGGCCACCAGTGCATCGCGTGGATCGCCGAAGTCCAGCCCGGTGACCCGGGCGGCCTTGCTGATGCGGTAGTAGACGGTGTTCTTGTGCAGTCCCATGCGTTTGGAGCACTCGGCAACGTCGAGCGAGGCATCAAAGTACACCCGCAGGGTCTCCGCGAGTTCGCCGTCGTCACGTAAAAGGGCGGACAGGCTGCGGTGGCGGAACGTCGACGACAGAAAGCTCCGGACGGCATCGCGGTAGAGGATTTCGCCCTCGAATTCAGCCACCGTCCCGACGGAGGCTTCACCGGAGGCCCCTACACAGTCAAGCAGGGCCTCGGTGACTGGGGTGACGGTATGGAGTGTCAGCAGGTCAGGGGCTACCGGGCCGACGGCGGCAAAAGGGCTGATGCCCAGGTGCTTGGCTGCGTCGCGGACGATGGATTCAGCCATGCTGCGCAGACCGGGTTCGGACGCGGCGGACTGCAGGCCCGGGATGATGACGGCCGTGTCGCCCCTGAACTGGCCGATGACCGCGGACGCCTTGTAGGCGGCCGCATGGATGGACGCAAGGTTTGCAAGCTCGCCGTGCTTCAGCGCCGCGTCATCAGCCTGGGAGTCCGACTGGGACATTCCGATCAGGATCAGCGCCGCGGGTCGGTCTACGGGAATCTTCCCGCTGTGGGCAGTGGCGGCGGCCTCCGCAGGGCCGGACAGGATCCGGGCAATCACGTCCTCGCGCATGTGCACGGACTGCTGGTTGCGATAACGGATGAGCTCGGCGGAAACCCTGGCTGCTGATCCTGTCAGTACATAGTCAACGTCACTGCCGAAGCCGTCCCCGGTTTCCTGAAGCCAGATGTAACCCATGACTCGCTCTCCGGCGAAAAGCGTAATTGCGACGCGTTCCCGCAAGCCGTCCTGCGGGCGCGCAGGCACACGCACGGGCAGCCGGGTTCTGTGCAGTTCGCGGTACGCGCCGAGATCCTTGAGCAGCAGTTCGTATTTACGCGGGCCGCGCCGGGCCAGGATGGATGCCTTGCGCAGTTCGTCGATGTCGTTGGAAACGGTGGAGTAGGCCAGGACCTTGTTGGCGGCGTCCTCGATGACCACGTGGCTGGAGGTCAGCCGGGCGGTGGTCTGGGCGATGGCAAACAGGTCCTCTTCGAGCAGCGTCAGCACTTCGCTCTGGTAGCTGCGCGGCTGGATCCGGTCCTTGGAGATGGACAGCAGCCGGTCCCAGTCGGCGGACGGCTCCACGAGCAGCAGCCCGGTTCCTGCGGCACTGAGGAGTTCTTCGGCGTCAGCCAGCTCTTCGCGCGTTCCCTTGACGGCGACGACCGGCGGCGGGTTCCCCAGGAGCCGCCGAAGCGCGGGCAAGGCCGAGCGCCCACGGACGCCGATCAGCAGCACAAAGGCGGCACCGGCGTCGGACGTCTCATCATCGCCGTCGACAATCAGGAACCGCTCGATGACCGAACGCTCGGGGGCGGGGCGCAGGATGAGGCTGGCGAAACCCAAAGGGACGTCCGAAAGGATGTCGTCCACCGTAACCGCGGTCATGGCTTTCCTTCTGCGTCGATCCGCCCGGACGGCTTTGTCCGGTCACCTCATGGTAGCGAGCTGTTACGGTCCAAAATATGTGAGCAAATCCAAACGAAAGCGCCGGTTTTCGGTTTCCAGCCCAATGCGGCGCACGTGCTCGAAGAATCCGAGGCTTGAAATAGGGCTTCGCCCTCGCAAGGCCCCCCGCGTGCGTGCTTGGCTGTAGCAGGCAGAATAGACCAAGAAGCGTCTGCGGACGTTGTTCGACGAGGTGACACGACATGCAGCTGAGAACCACGACCAACGTCTCCGTGGACGGCGTGATGCAGGGGTTGGGCGGGCCTGATGAGGACCGCACGGGCGGCTTCGAGCGCGGGGGATGGGCCATGCCGCTTCTTGACGCGGAAACCGGTGACTATCTCAACCAGGTCTACGGGAGCGCGGCCGCGTTCCTCTTCGGCCGGCGGACGTACGGGATCTTCGCCGGCTACTGGGGAGTGATGGCAGATTCGAGCACAAACCCCATCGCTTCCGCGCTGAACAGCCGGCCCAAATACGTGGTGTCGACCAGTCTCGCCGACCCCAGTGGGCGGGCACCACGGTCCTGCACGGCGACATCGCCGCGGCCATCGTTGACCTAAAGACGCATCACGACGGGGATCTGCTGGTTCCGGGCAGCGGCGTACTCGTCCGATGGTTACTCGCCGACGGGCTGGTCGACCAGCTCGATCTGGTTACGTATCCCGTCGTCGTGGGCCAGGGCAAGCGTCTGTTCCCCGATTCGGGGCCGGACATCGCGCTCGATCTGGTGAGCTCGCGGACTACGCCCGGGGGAATCACCATCCAGGCTTACCGGCCCCTCGGGCGTCCCAAGTATGCGGGTTCCTACTCATCCTTGGGCGGGGGAGAGGTGTGACCCGCCGTCCCCGATGCATCGGCAGCCGCCCGGGCGTACGACGCCGAGACCCGGCGGTAAACCGGAGTCAGGAAGGCGAGCAACGCGGCTACGGCCATGATGATCCCGGCGATCAGAAACACCAGGGCGATGCCGCGCGAGACGCCCTCGCCCAGCAGCGGGGCCAACTGGGCGGCGCCTTCAGCCGACCGTGCGTACGGAATGATCCAGAACTGGGCGATGGGCGCGATGACGAACGCGGTGACCGGTGCTGCCGCAGACTCAAACGCCATGGCGAATCCGAACACCCGGCCCTGCCTGGGCAGTGGCACAACCTGCTGGATGACCGTCTGCTCGGCGGCCTCCACGACAGGTATCAGGACCAGGTACAGCCAGATGCCGGCGACGTACAGCCATGCCCATTCCCGGACCGTAAACACAGCGCCGAGGACCCCCATCACGATGACCGCGAGCAGCATGCTGCGCAACGGGTTGGGCCCCAGGCCGAACTTGCCAATTAGCGCGCCGCCCACAATGAACCCGGTGGAACCGAGCGCGAAGACGGCCCCCCACAACTCCACGGGAAACATCTCCAGGCCATAGGGATCCATGAGCGCCATGTAGACGCCGCCAATGAAGTTGTTGAACGTGGAGAACAAGATCAGGGCAAACAGTCCGGCGACGGCAAGCACGGCCGCAAGCGAACCGCGCAGGTCGAACGCCCCGTGCGCGTCTGTGGCGGCCACCCGCACCTCCTCGGGCATGCGCAGCGTGAGCAGGTGCACGAAGGCCAGCGCCGTGAGCACGACGGCGACCACGACAGTCCAGCCCATGCCCAGTAACCCGATCGACAGGCCGGACAGCACCGAGGTGACGATAAAGGCCAGCCCCTGCACCATGCCCACCATTCCGTTGGCGTTGGCCCGCCGGTCCGGTTCGATGAGGATGGTGACTGTGGTGGAGAGGGCAACGTTGCGCATGTTCTCCACCACCGCTCCGACGAGGATGATCAGGGTGAAGAGCCAGAACCACGGCTGGGTCAGGTGCAGCAGCTGTGCAGTGGGTGTCAGCAGGAACATGATTCCGGAGAGCAGGAACATCACTAAGGTGAAGGCCGCGGCAGACCGCATCACAGCCAGTTTTCGGTAGCGGTCCACGAACGTGCCGAAGCTGATGCTGGACAGTGCGATCAGCAGCATGTAGGCCCCGCCGATCACCCCCGTGGCGATCACGTTGCGCGTCTCCAGGTACACCCAGAATGTCAGGGCGAACCACAGGTAGCTGGTAGTGATGTTGGCGAGGGCGGTGTTCACCAGAATTCCGGCGAATGTACGGGAACGCTGCGCCGGGCTGCGCAAGGACGTGTCGACGGCGCCGGGATCAGCCAGGCGGGCTGCCCCTGCATCCTCGACCTGCGTTGAGGTAACGGCCACGTCATCGGGGACGCCCGCGCCGCCGTCTGCAGTCGCAGCGGCCCCTGACGGTGCCGGTTCCTGCTCGGTCATGCGTCCCAGTTTACTGACGACCTTCGCGCGGGAACATGGTTTCATGGCTCCCGTCCATTGGCATCTTCCGCCCGCTCGGGTATCCCAGTACGGTGGCCCTTGTCCGCTTGAGTTCCATGGGAGGTCCCAAATGCGTAAAGTCACCGCCGGCCTGTTTCATTCCGTTGACGGCATAGTGTCGGATCCGTTCATGTTCCAATTCGACAGTTTCGACGACGAACTCGCTCAGGGACTGACCAGGATGATGGGCACTGTGGACACGGTGGTGCTGGGGCGGGTGAGCTACCAGGAGTGGGCGGGCTACTGGCCCACCGCCGCAGCGGACGAGGACTTCGCAGCCTTCATCAACCCTGTTGAGAAGTACGTGGCGTCGCGGACGCTCAGCAAGCCTCTGGAATGGCAGAACTCGCACCTGATGGATGCCCCGCTGGAGGAGTACGTAGCGAAGCTGAGGGAGCGCGGCGGCGGCGAGATCGCAGTGTGCGGCAGCATCTCGGTGACGCGGCAGCTGCTGTTCGCCGGGCTTCTGGACTCGCTCACACTCATGACCCACCCTGTGGTCGCAGGAAGCGGCCGCCGCCTGTTCGAGGACGGCGACCCGCTCACCCGGCTGGAACTTCAGGACCAGTCCCGGACCAGCAAGGGCAACGTGATCAGCACATACGGGCGGCTTGAGGGCTAGGGCTGGGCTTGGGCTGGGGCACGCCGGTGCCACAGTAGCGGCTGGCGGTGCTGTGGCTATCGCAGGGACTTCTCAAGTAGATGGACTTACCACATGAAAGTTGCCCGAGACGCAGGCTCTGCTGCCGTGGTGATTAACGCCGGGTCCCGCCGGGGAGCGGCGGCGCACGAACGCGCCGTGGTCGCGCTGCGAAAGGCAGACGTGCCGATCACCTCCGTGCACCGCGTGCTCTCCGGTGCGGAGCTGGCCGAAACGCTCGACCGGGTGGTTGCGGACGGGCACGAGCTGGTCATTGTCGGTGGCGGAGACGGGACTGTTGCCACCGCCGCCGGTAGCGTTGCTGGCACCAACGTCGTGCTCGGCGTCCTTCCGCTCGGCACTGCAAACGACCTCGCCCGCACGCTTGAGATACCAACTGATTTGGACAAGGCGTGCGCTGCCGTCGCAGGCGGGAAGGTGGTCGACATCGACCTTGGACGGGCGAACGGCCAGCCGTTCCTCAACGTAGCCTCGGTTGGCCTGTCGGTGGGTGTCACCCAAGTTCTCAGCCCCCGCCTGAAGCGGCATCTCGGGCCCTTGGCGTACGGCATTGCCACCCTGCTCGCCTACCGTCGACACGAGCCGTTCCGAGCCCGTCTCGAGTTCCCGGAAGGGGACCACGGGCCGATGGAGCTCGAGGACCTGCTCCAGGTGGCCGTCGGCAATGGCAGGCACTACGGAGGCGGCAATACGGTCTCGCCGACGGCGGGGATCGACGACCATATTCTTGATATCTACGCCATCCTGGTAGCGCCGCTGCGCGAGCACGTGAGGGTCGCGCGGCTGCTCAAGGACGGAAGCTTCGTCAGGCACGACCGGGTGCACCACCTGACCAGCCGGAGTGTCCGGCTGGTCACTGAGCCTCGGCTGTCGGTGAACCTCGACGGCGAGATCGCTACCGAGACACCAACCAACTTCACAATCGAGCGCAACGCCGTCCACATTGTGGTGCCCCAGAGCAGCAGCAGCGCATCGCTCGACGGACGGCGTGACCGGGGAGAGGACCATACACCTGAGAGCTGACTAGCCAAGGGTACGAACAGTCAGTCAATTGTGTTGCCCGGCTAGCCTTCAACGGTAATCGCGGCGATGGCTGCATGCGGCATGATCGAGCGGCTCGGCTGGCGCTCCTCGAAAAAGCCAACGAGCAGGTGCCCGTGTGGCCCGAGTACCCGCGCGAGCCAGGAGAGAGCCTGAGGTAGCTCGGTCGGAGCCAGATGAATGGGGGAGTACCATGCCAGCACGCTCGTGTTTCCGCTGCACGCGCGGCGTAGGCATGGCCAACCAGCGCATCAGTCACGCAACCAAGTGTAGGTAGGACTTCGTTTCTTTGGCGCCCGCTTTAGAGCTCGTGCAGTAGAACAGCGCCCGGCCACGCCCGCCTACACCGGGGTGGCCAAGGGTAAAGTGCGGCGTTGGGACTTGCCGGCTTCCAAGGAATCTTAAACCCCTAAAACTGGGGTCGACTGAAAAAATCCCAACCTTTTTACCAGTTGTTCCGTCGACTATGTCCCAAGGGGGAGTGCACACAAGGTGCCAGGACCGCAGCAGCAGGCGCTTCGAAGTACCGTCCCCAACGGAAACGTTGGCCGGGACTGGCATAGACAAACAACTCCAATGAGTGGTGAGGCTAGTGACCAACCCTGTACAGCTCGACGTTCAACTGCAGGCAGCAACATTCTTCCGCACGGGCGGGCGTGCTGGGGGTCGCAGGACTTCCTGGTTTGGCGTAAGGCGTGGAGGTGGTCTTCGTCTACGCGCGTCGCGGAACTTAAGGTTCCCGGCACTGCTGACAGCGCTGCTGCTCGCGTTGAGTGGTGTCCTGGTGGTGCCGGTCCCGGCGTCGGCCGCCCCGGGTGACGTTGGGGTTGAGGGTCCCTCGCATACGGGGACGGGGACGCCGACGGGTTCGAAGCGGGCGACGAGTGGCCTGTGGTTCAACGACGGGTCCTGGTGGGGGAACCTGTGGGACACTGCCAGCTCGGATTTTCATATCTTCCGGTTCAATGCCGCGACCAGCTCGTGGGTTGATACCGGTGTGGCGACAGACACGCGGGCGAACACCCATCATGACGTGCTGTGGGACGGGACAACGCTGTACGTGGCGAGCTACCGGTTCGTCAACGACGGCCTGCCGGCCGAGCCGAACTTCCCGACGACGATGCGGCGTTACAGCTACAACGCGACGAGCAAGACCTATACGTTGCGGGGTTCGTCAACCATCAACAACCACCGTGTCGAGGCCCTGACCATCGATAAGGACTCCACGGGCCGGGTGTGGGCTACCTGGCAGCAGGCGAACCGGATCTACCTGAACGTCACCGGCACGGACGGAGCAACGTGGGGGACACCGTTCCCGCATCCCGCGGCATTGAGCAACGTGTCGGTGGATGACACCTCGGCTGTGATCGCGTTCGGGCCCGGCAAGATCGGGGTGATGTGGAGCCGGCAGGTCGGTGACGCCACCGACGGCATGTACTGGAGCTACCACGTCGACGGAGCGGCGAACACCGCCTGGACCACTCCTGTGGCGGCGGTGGACGGGCAGCGCAGCGGTGATGACCATATGAACCTGAAGTGGCTGGATTCCTCCGGCGGCCGGGTGTTCGCGGCCATTAAGACGTCGTTCACGTCGGCGTCCCAGCCGCTGATCCAGCTGTTGGCCTTGAATAATGCGACCTCGGCATGGTCGGCGCACACGATCGCGACGGTGGCGGAGTGCCCGAACCGGGTGATTGTCCTGATTGATGAGAGCACGCAGAGGCTGCGGACCTTCGCTACCTATCCGAAGCCCAGCGGCACGACCAACGCCGGTGTCTGCACCACCTCGGGCGGTGCGATCTACGAGAAGTCCGCGTCACTGAGCGACATCACCGGCAACTTCAGCTTCACCACCACGAAGACGGCTCATATCGTGGACGCCGACCAGTATGTCCACAACGTGACCTCGACGAAGCAAAACCTGAACAGCGCGGCGCGGGGCACCGCGAACAGCGGTCTGCTGCTGCTGGCCGATGTGAACGCCACCAGCCGGTACTGGCACGCTTACGACCCCAGCGGCGGCAGCGGCGGCGGCGACACAACGGCTCCGACAGTGACGGGTACTTCTCCGGCTGATGGTGCGACCGGTGTAGCGGTGTCGGCGAATGTGACGGGGACCTTTTCGGAGGCGATGGACACCTCGACGATCACTCCGGCCACGTTCACGTTGCGGACGGGGACGGCGACGGGAACAGGGACAGCGGTGTCGGCCGCTGTGACGTACGACAGCACGAACCGGGTTGCGACGTTGAACCCCACCGCCGACCTGGCAGCAGGCACGACATACACCGCGACGATCAAGGGCGGCTCCACTGGGGTGAAGGATGCTGCCGGTAACACGCTGGCCACAGACAAGGCCTGGACCTTCACCACCGCTGCCGCCGGCGGCGGCACCTCCGAGACCGTCACGCTCACGACCACCGCTGACAGCTACGTCTCCAGCGGAGCGGCGACGACGAACAACGGCACGAGTACCCTGCTGGGCGTAGACAACAGCCCCGTGGAGGTCACATACCTGAAGTTCGACCTGTCCGCCTACGCGGGCAGAACCCTGGAAAGCGCGGAGCTGCAACTGCGCAGCGCCGGGAGCGGATCCACAGGCACCCAGAACATCAAACTGGTCACCACTGACACCTGGACCGAAACCGGGATCACCTACAACAACCGCCCGGCCCTCGGCACCAGCATCGGCCGGCTCGGCCCGACAACAACCAACACCAACTACACCGTCCCCCTGACCGCCACCGGCCTGGCCGGTGAACTCGGCCAACAGCTCTCCCTCGGTATGGACGCCAACAGCAGCGACGGCCTGGACCTGAACTCCAAGGAAGCCGGCAGCACGGCCATACCCAAACTCGTGCTCACCCTCAGCGGCTCCAGCGGCGGCGGCACCCCCAGTGATACGACGGCTCCGACCGTGACGGATACCTCTCCGGCTGCCGGTGCCACCGGTGTGGCCGTGACGGCGAATGTGACCGGGACCTTCTCCGAGGCGATGAATGACGCGACGGTCACGCCGGAGACGTTCACGCTGAGCACGGGAACGACGACGGTGCCGGCCGCTGTGACGTACACCGGCACGGACCGGACCGCGACGCTGAACCCCACCGCCGACCTGGCTGCAGGCACGACATACACCGCCACGATCAAGGGCGGCACCGACGGAGTGAAGGATGCTGCCGGTAACACGCTGGCCGCGGACAAGACCTGGTCTTTCACCACGGCTGCCGCGGGTGCCCCCAGTGATACGACGGCTCCGACCGTGACCGGTACGTCTCCGGCTGCCGGTGCAACCGGCGTGGCGGTGACGGCGAACGTGACAGGGACCTTCTCCGAGGCGATGGATGCCGCGACGATCACGCCGGCCACTTTCACGCTGACGACGGGGACGGGCACGGGGACGACGACGGTGCCGGCGGATGTGAGGTACGACAGCACGAACCGGGTGGTGACGTTGAACCCTGATGCCGACCTGGCGGCAGGTACGGCCGGTACAACATACACCGCCACGATCAAGGGCGGCACCGACGGAGTGAAGGATGCTGCCGGTAACACGCTGGCCGCGGACAAGACCTGGACGTTCACCACCGCTGCCGCCGGCGGCGGCACGACGGAGACCGTCACGCTCACGGCCACCGCTGACAGCTATGTCACCAGCGGAGCAACAGGGACGAACAATGGCACGAGCACCATGCTGGGCGTGGACAACAGCCCGGTGGAGGTCACATACCTGAAGTTCGACCTGTCCGCCTACGCGGGCAGGACCCTGGAAAGCGCGACGCTGCAGCTGCGCAGCGCCGGAAGCGGCTCCACAGGCACGCAGAACATCAAACTGGCCGGTGACGGCTGGACCGAAACCGGAATCACGTACAACAACCGCCCGGCCCTCGGCACCAGCATCGGCACCCTCGGCCCGACAACGACCAACACCAACTACGGCATTCCCCTGACCGCCACCGGCCTGGCCGGTGAACTCGGCCAACAGCTCTCCCTCGGCATGGACGCCAACAGCAGCGACGGCCTGGACCTCAACTCCAAGGAAGCCGGCAGCGCGGCCGCACCCAAACTCGTGCTCACGCTGAGCCCCGCCAGCGGCGGCGGCACCCCCAGTGAT
Organism: Arthrobacter sp. D1-17; assembly: GCF_054130535.1. Taxonomy (NCBI): domain Bacteria; kingdom Bacillati; phylum Actinomycetota; class Actinomycetes; order Micrococcales; family Micrococcaceae; genus Arthrobacter; species Arthrobacter sp. D1-17. The sequence goes on from NZ_CP096382.1 coordinate 2,001,993, forward strand.
ACGACGGCTCCGACCGTGACCGGTACGTCTCCGGCTGCCGGTGCAACCGGCGTGGCGGTGACGGCGAACGTGACAGGGACCTTCTCCGAGGCGATGGATGCCGCGACGATCACGCCGGCCACTTTCACGCTGACGACGGGGACGGGCACGGGGACGACGACGGTGCCGGCGGATGTGAGGTACGACAGCACGAACCGGGTGGTGACGTTGAACCCTGATGCCGACCTGGCGGCAGGTACGGCCGGTACAACATACACCGCCACGATCAAGGGCGGCACCGACGGAGTGAAGGATGCTGCCGGTAACACGCTGGCCGCGGACAAGACCTGGACGTTCACCACGGCTGCCGTCGCCGGCGGCACGACGGAGAGCGTCACGCTCACGGCCACCGCTGACAGCTATGTCACCAGCGGAGCAACAGGGACGAACAATGGCACGAGCACCATGCTGGGCGTGGACAACAGCCCGGTGGAGGTCACATACCTGAAGTTCGACCTGTCCGCCTACGCGGGCAGGACCCTGGAAAGCGCGACGCTGCAGCTGCGCAGCGCCGGAAGCGGCTCCACAGGCACGCAGAACATCAAACTGGCCGGTGACGGCTGGACCGAAACCGGAATCACGTACAGCAACCGCCCGGCCCTCGGCACCAGCATCGGCACGCTAGGCCCGACAACGACCAACACCAACTACAGCGTTCCCCTGACCGTCAGTGGCCTGGCCGGTGAACTCGGCCAACAGCTCTCCCTCGGCATGGACGCCAACAGCGGCGACGGCCTGGACCTCAACTCCAAGGAAGCCGGCAGCACGGCCGCACCCACACTCGTGCTCACCCTGACGCAGTGACGTAAACCGGCTCCTGAAGGAAGGCGGCGCGGGCTGGTCACGTTGGCCGGCGGGATCAGTGGCCCGCGCCCAGTTTCCCCCCGAGGCGTTCGCGCATGGTGGCGCTGGCGTCGTTGAGGCCGATGATTTTCACATCCTTGCGGTGGTGGCGGTACTTCTCCGTGATGGCGTCCAGGGCCGCGATGGTGGACGCGTCCCAGAGGTGGGAGGCGTGCATGTCGATCACCACGTGGTCGGGGTCCAGCGCGTACTCGAACTGGGTGTAGAGGTCGTTGGAGGAGGCGAAGAACAGCTCACCGTTCACCACGTAGGTGGCTGTCTCCTGGCCGTCCACGTTCTTCACGTTCCGTTCGACGGTGACGAAGTGCGCCACGCGGCGGGCGAAGAGGACCATGGCGACGAGGACTCCGACACCGACTCCGATGGCGAGGTTGTGGGTCGCGACGGTGACAATGACCGTGGCGACCATGACCATGGTTTCGCTCTTGGGCATCATCTTCAGGGTGCGGGGGTGGATGCTGTGCCAGTCGAACGTGGCCCAGGAAACGAAGATCATCACCGCGACGAGGGCGGCCATGGGGATTACTGACACTACGTCGCCGAGGGCGACGACGAGTATGAGCAGGAAGACTCCGGCGAGGAATGTGGAGATCCGGGTACGGGCGCCAGAGGCTTTGACATTGATCATGGTCTGACCGATCATGGCGCAGCCGCCCATGCCGCCGGTGAAGCCCGTGACGATGTTGGCCACGCCCTGCCCCCAGGCTTCCCGGGACTTGTGCGAACGGGTGTCGGTGACGTCGTCGACGAGCTTTGCAGTCATCAGGGATTCGAGGAGGCCGACGAAGGCCATGGCCAGCGCGAACGGGAAGATGACCTGCAGAGTCTCCACGTTGAACGGCACGTTCGGGATGAACAGCGACGGCAGGGATTCGGGCAGGTTGCCCTTGTCGCCGACGGTGGGGACGGCAATGGCGGCGAGCACCGTGATGAGGGTCAGGGCCACGATAGCGACCAGCGGGGCCGGCACAACATTGGTGAGCTTGGGCAGGCCGAAAACGATAACAAGGGCCAGCGCGGTGAGCGGGTAGACCATCCACGGGACGCCGAGGAGTTCGGGGACCTGGGACATGAAGATCAGGATGGCCAGGGCGTTGACGAAACCCACCATGACTGACCGGGGGATGAAGCGCATCAGCTTGGCGATCCCGGAGATGCCCAGGATGATCTGGAAGATCCCGGCAAGAATGACGGCGGCGATGAAGTAATCCATCCCGTGGGACCTCACCAGCGGGGCAATCACCAGGGCAATGGCCCCCGTGGCCGCTGAAATCATCGCCGGACGGCCGCCCACAAACGCGATGGTCACAGCCATCGTGAAGGAAGCGAAGAGTCCCAAGCGGGGATCGACGCCGGCGATGATTGAGAATGCGATCGCTTCCGGGATCAGCGCCAGGGCAACGACGAGACCGGCGAGGACTTCGGTCTTGAGCCGGCGCGGGGATTTCAGGGTTTTTCGTACCGATTGAAGCTGTTCAGGGGTGTAGGCAGGGGATTCCCCTGCAGTTTCGACGGCCAATTGCTGGCTCCGTTCATGGTCGGAAGCTGCATAGCAGCGTCTTCGGCTTAATCAGAGTATGAGGGAGCGCAGCGCCCCGCCGGGGGAAGGAGTTCAGCCTCCAAAGACTGGCCACCTGCAGGAAACTCTACCCTAACGTGATGGTAGGGTTGAAATGGAGAAGGAAGGAGTTCTCGGATGACGGCCAAAACCGGCAGTACGATCATGCACATCGGTGAACTGGCGGAACGGACAGGCCTGTCGTTGCGGACCATCCGGCACTATGACGACGTCGGCTTGCTGCCAGCCACAGCGCGGACCGAGGGTGGCTTCCGGGTCTATTCGGAGGACGACTTCGAACGGCTCATGGTCATCAAACAAATGAAACCCCTCGGGTTCTCACTCGAAGAAATGGGCGAGATCCTCGACCTGCTGTCACCGCATAAGACCACAGCAATGACTGATATGCCCGACACCAAACTTATGGAGTTCCTGGAAAGGGCCATCCACCAGCGTGCCAAGATGGCGCGCAACCTCGCCCAGGCGGACGAATTCATCCAAAGACTCAGCGGACAAAACTAAGCGTTCAAGCCGGCGCCGGAACGGAGCGGCTCTTGCTGATCGGTGAAACTGCCGAACTCACAGGTATGACAACGAAAACGCTTCACTTTCACGAAGAACAGGGCGTTCAGCCACCTGCCCGCCGGACGGTCCGGGTCTTTTGCGGTCCGGGCGTCGGGACAAGTGCTCGAAGGTATCAGAGTCCGGCGCATCCGAGAAGGATGCGCCTCGCAGGCAGTTACTGGCATCCCTGCGGATTCAAAGTGAGCGTATTCATCCTGCGGTAGAGCCGCTTGGTCAGTGGAAATAGCAGCCGAAGAGCCAATCTCCCTACCGAACTTTGAGCACGCGATCGGGTTGTTTGGAGGGAAGGCGCAACGACCGGCCACTTCGGGCAATTATTTTTCCCGAGTCTTGCAGGCGCCATGTTGACTCCTTGACCTGTCCACCCTGTAGCCAATCAAGCCGTTCCACGGGGCGTTTAAGCTGACGTTCCAGCCAGTTGGCTGCGAAGTGGCCGTAGGTATCCGGCGCTTCCTCCAAGCCGATAATTGTGAGGCCATCTCCGTCGTAGACATGGTTGTCCAAGACGTGGCTATCTCCCCATTCACCTTCCAAAGTGCGGCCGCTGGGTCCGTCGTGCCAGTACGCAACCTGAAGTGTGCACGCGTCCGGCGTCTCGATACCAGGGACGTCCAGAATCACGACTAGCGGTTTGATGCGTGCGAACACTTTAAAGGAATCAAGCTTGGGGTTCGTCGGGGGCCAGCCGGCGATGCCGCGAGCGAGCTCCTTCAGGAACTTCTCCTCTTCGGGCGTGCGGGCTCGATCTCCTTGGAACTGGCCATGCGCCGTCATGGGGTGAGCCTAGCGCAGGCTGACAGTCGTGGCGGAGGAAAGTGCGTGTAGTCGTGGCCGGAGCTGCGGCGGGAAGGTCATGGTTTGGTTCGGAGGTTGACGTAGCGGGACCAGGCGTCGCCTGCTGCGTCGGCGTGGAGGAACGCGATTTGATGGCTGTAGCCGAGGGCGTCGGCGACCAGTGGCGGCGGTGAGACTAACAGGTGTTCGTCCAGGGCAGTGTTTCGTGCGCCGCGCAGGTCGATGCCCAGGCTGCGGAGCCTATCCATGATGCCGTTTGGGTGAAGTGGTTGTCCGGCCCGGGTCCCCGGGAAGAGCCAAGGGCTTTGTGCGTCTGATCCTGTTCTGAGATTCGGACGGCCTTTAAGGTGCTCTCGAAGCAAGTCGGCGAAGGGTTCGGGAATGGGCACTGGGTGCGGGCCGAAGGTGATCCACATGTTGCCGGTGCTTTCATTGGTTTCGATAGCGTCGGTCCGGAGTTTGGCGACCCGAACGAGCGGCTGGGCGTAGAGAAGCAGCAGGATGCCGGCGACTCGGTAGGTCAGGGACTCGCTGGTGCCTGTAAGCAGTTCCCGGAGCCAGGCCACGCGCTGGTCCTGGGTGATCGCGGGGCGGGTCTTGGCTGTGTAGTGGCCCATGTCCACTCGGTGGTTTGTGCCGGTGTTCTTGATGAAGACGATGAAGGTGCGGATGGCTTTTCTGGTCGTGGGACCGGTTGCGAGCCAGGTTTCGATGTCTTGTTGGGTGCAGTTCGCCGCTGTCCGCTGGTGGGTTTCCCAGAGCCAGTCCAGAAACTTGATGGTCTCCGTGATCTCCTGTTTGGCGGAGTGCACCGGGGCCTGGGCACTCTTCTCCGGTGTTGTCATGGATCGGATGCGCCGGAGGTGATGCCAGGTGGCGAACTGCGCGACGGGTTTGGCGACCTCCTCGGACAAGTCGCGGAGCTTGTCGTCAACCCAGGTCTCGAACCGGGCCAAATACGGGTCCTGGTAGGGGAGGAGTCCGTGATGAATGAACAGGGCGCGCAGGTGATTGGCTTCGCGGTTCGCTGACTCAGCCGCGGCATCGAGTCCTTCGTGCGTCAGCGGAGTCTCCCCGCTCGATAGAGAGCGGAGGAGGGCTTGGACTTTGGGGGAGCGCTTCCACGTGATGATGCTTTCAGGCCGGTCTGCTTTGCAGAGGACATCGACAATTCTGCTGGCTGTTTCGGGGTCGGAAGATTCTGTCAGCAGTTGCTCATTGAGGTCCTCCCGGAGGGCGCAGCGGGCGCAGATACCGCGTCGGTAGAACTCACCTTCAACATTGCAGCGGGTGCAGTGAAAGTCATGGAGGATGCCGGCGCAGGGCGCGCAGCGGGGCCCTCCGCTGCTGTCCGGTGGTCCGGGTAGAAGTCCGTGCTGGCCGCAATCCGGACAGGTCCCGTGGGTGCGGGTGGCGGTGGTGAAGCAGGGCCCGCAGATTCGGCCTTCGGGCCAGGTGGCGCGTGTTCGGCCGGCGGCCCGGCCGCAACGTGCGCACGTCGCGGTCCCGGTGGTGCGGGGCCGGCCGCGGCTGGTGCTGCGGGGGCTGAGGCCTTCGGGTTTGTCAGTGGTCATCGTCGATGATGCGTGCCCGTCGTGGTCTGACGGTGCGGTTCAGGTCAACGACGTTGGGGGCGCTGGTTCCTGTCTTGCGGGCGCGGACGTCGGCGGCTGTGACGGTGATGAGGTCCTCGGGTCCGCAGGAGAAGATGTCGCAGATCGCGGCGATGACCTGCAGCGCAACGCGTTCGGGTTTCTGGTTGACGAGCCGGTAGACCTGTGGCCGGGACAAGGTGATGCCGCGCTCGGCCAGCAGGGGGATGAGGTCCGTGGTGTTGTGCAGTCCCCGCGCTGCCATGAGCTCAGAGAGCCGCCATTTGTATTCGACTTCGCGTCTCACCATTGACCCCTCATCTGCACGCCCAGGACTTCATCCATGGTGCGGTCCAACGCCGCCCGGAGGGTCGCGTTGCGGAAGTCGTCGCTGACGAACTGGTAGATCCCGGTGGTTGAGGCGTGTTCGTGGCCCATCTGATGTTGCACGAATCTAGGATCCCATCCGTCCTCCAGCAGGTGCGTCGCATAGGAGCGCCGGAGCGAGTGCAGGTCCAGGCCATCCAGCGGCAGGCCCAGCTCGTTGAGGTAGCGCCGGAGCCGGCGCAGCAGGGTGGATTCACAGATCAGGCCGCCGCGTTCGCTGGGGAACAGGTCCAGCGTGTCGAGCGTGCCGCGTCCGTTGGCGAGCCAGTCCTCGATAACGCCGGCGGTCCAGTCGAAGACCGTCAGGACGCTGCGGGGTTTGTGCGGGGAGCCCTTGCGTGATTTGCCGAACCGGACCTTGCAGACGCCTGCCTTGCCGAACCTTCGTGCTTGGGGGTTGGCCGCAAAGTCGATGGTTTGCAGGTGCCGGAGCTCGTTGAATCTGAGCCCGTACGAGTAGGCGACTTTCAGCATGACGGCGTCCCGGTAGGCTGCCTGCCAGCCTTTCTTGCCTGAGGCGGCGATGAGTTCGACCTGGTCGTCGGCGTGATCGAACAGCATCTGCAGTTCCGTCTTTGTGAACGGCCGCTTGGAGGCGCGTCCTTCGTACTCCTGTGTGTGGGAGGCGGTGTTCCAGTCAAAGAAGACCTGGGACGGGTGTGTGCCGAAGCGCTGTTCGCAGACCTGGTCCCAGCCGTAGTCGGGGTTCGACACGTATGACGTGAACCGGCGGAGCGTCGACTGGTAGCCGCGGACGGTGGAGTGCTTCAGCTGGTGGATCGAGCGGAGGTCACCGAAATACTCCTCGACATGCTCCGGTGCCCAGTTCCAGGGGAACTCGTTCACATGGTTGACGAACCTGCGGACACTTGCGATTCCCTTGCCGATCGTGTCGAACTGGAGGTTCCTGGAGAGCTGCTGGTTGCGCCACCCGGTCAGCATGTCCTCAAGCGTCTGTTCCTCGGGATGCAGCAGCTGAACACTGCTCAGCTGCAGCACACGCCCGGACGCGTCGACCGCCATTTTCGCCCCACAGTTCCATCGAAGTTTGTGCTCAAATCCTGAATCAACGATTCATCAAATGCATCATCAGCACAAAACCGCAGGTCAAACGCTTGTATTGGCCGCTTCGAGAGTCGGCGTTGCAGCCGTCAGGAGCGCTTGGGCCGCGGCACATCAAAGCCGTCAGGCCGCAAATTCCGCGGAATCTCAAGGAAGTTAGAGAACTCCTTGCGGACCCGGGGGATCGGGACGATTGATTCATCTAATGCAATACGCAGAGTACTACTTTACATAATGTAGGTTATCGGCGTTTTGGACGGCTGGCCGGAGAGGCGCATCCTGGCCAGATACCGTGCCACCAGCCGGCCGCATGCCAGACCCAATCCATTGTCTTAACCGACGCTCTCGTTAAGAATGAACGAATGACGGTCTATGTGAGAGCTCTCGAAACTGCAGTTCCGCCCACAGTGCTCATCCAGACGGAGGCACGCGACGTGTTCAGCGCCCAGCCCGGGCTCACAAGGCTCGGTTCGAGGCTGGTCTCCACATGCTTTGACTCGGCGGCGATCGACACCCGCTACACAGCGGTAGACGAACTGACCATGGAGTCAAAATCCGAGGAACCGCAGTTTTTCGACCCGGCCAGCGGACTGTTGCGCAGCCCGAGCACAAAGACCCGCAACGACCTGTTCGCCAGGGAAGCCACGAAGCTGTTCATTGAAGCCGCATCCTCTGCCGTTGCTCATTGCCCCGGAATCGATCCACTTGACATAACTCATCTCATCACCGTTTCCTGCACCGGGTTTTTCAACCCCGGTCCGGACTACAAAATTGTCCGGGCGCTCGGGCTCAACCCGGCTGTCCAGCGCTACCACCTCGGGTTCATGGGCTGCTATGCGGCGTTCCCTGCCCTCCGGGCAGCCAAATCCTTCTGTGAGGCCGATCCCCAGGCCGTGGTCCTCGTGGTTTGCGCCGAACTGTGCTCGCTGCACGTCCGGACCTCCAACGATCCGGACACGATCATGGGGTCAGCCCTTTTTGCGGACGGTGCGGCTGCCGCCGTCGTCACCGCGCGCGAAGTGGCCGAATCAACGGCGCTCCTGCAGCTGGACCACTTCGAAACCGTCCTGACACCCGTCGGTGAAGACTCCATGGCGTGGAACATCGGCGACGAAGGGTTCGAGATGGTCCTGGGCAACTACGTTCCGCACATCATTGATGATCACATCGTCGGCGCGCTGGAACCCCTTTTGGCCCGCGACGCCTCCCTGCGGGGACTCCCCTACCGCGACATCACGCACTGGGCGATCCATCCTGGCGGCCGCAGCATTCTGGACAAGGTGCAGTCCCGGCTGGACCTGACCGATGAGCAGCTGGTGCCCGCCCGCGAAACCCTGAGGAACTACGGCAACATGAGCAGCGCAACGGTGCTCTTCGTCCTCAAACACATCCTGGACCTGCCAGAGCAGGCCGGCTCCAGGGGAAGCGCCCAGGAAAACGCCCGGGACAGCGGCGGCGAGCGTATCTGCTCCATGGCCTTCGGCCCGGGTCTGACGGTTGAAACCGGCCTTTTCACCAAGATCAGCCAGCCATCCGCACGGCACCGGACAGCGGACGAGTCCCAGTCTTCGCTGGCCTGACCCGCCATGGCACTGCTGGGCCCACGTCTGGTCGACGCCATTGAGGAGATGGACAGGCCCGACTGCGATCCGGAACGCCTCGACCGCACGTACCGACAGTTTGCCCTGGTCAACCGCACAATCTCCGGCTGGCACGGCCTGTACCGCCGCCGGCTTCGGCCCCTGCTGTCGCACTCGGTGCCGGCGACGCTGCTCGACATTGGCTGTGGCGGCGGGGACCTGGCGCTGATGCTGGCTGGGTGGGCCGCCCGTGACGGCCTGCAGCTTAATATCACCGGCATTGATCCCGATCCGCGGGCCTTCCGTTTTGCCGCTCAACGGCCGCCGGTGCAAAGCGTGTTTTTCCGCCAGGCGGTGAGCGCCGAGCTCGTCGCGGAGGGTGCCACCTTCGACTTCACGATCTCGAACCATGTGCTGCACCACCTGGATGCCGCGGAGCTGCAGGGGCTGCTCAACGATTCCGCGCAGCTCACCCGGCGCCTGTCCCTGCACAACGACCTGCGCCGCAGCGCTCTCGCCTACGCGCTGTTCGCCGCCGGAGCGTTGCCCCTCACCGGCTCGTACATCCGAGGGGACGGCCTGACCTCCATCAGGCGCAGCTACACCGTCACTGAGCTGGCCGCCGTCGTGCCGCCTGGCTGGACAGCAGAGCCCCACTCCCCTTTCCACTGCCTGCTCAGCCACCGCCCGGAGGGTGGCGGTGGCTGACGTCCTCATCGTCGGCGCTGGCCCCGTCGGGTTGTACCTCGGCGCACTGCTGCTGCAGCACGGCGTCACCGTCCGGATTCTGGAGCGGCGCACCGCAAGGAGCGCGCACACCAGGGCCATCGGCATCCATCCCCCGGCGCTGGCGGCGCTGGCCCGCGTCGGCGTTGCCGAGCCGCTGATTCGCCAGGGAATCTGCATCCGGCACGGCCATGCGGTCTGGGCCGGCCGGGACATCGCCCACATGCCGTTCGCCCCCGTCTCGCAACGGTATCCGTTTGTCCTCGCCGTTCCCCAGCCGGTCACCGAGGCGGTCCTCGAAGCCCGCGTGCTGGAGTTGGACGGCAGCGCCCTGCTGCGCGGGGCAGAAGTCACAGGACTGGACGACGACGGCGCCCGGGTCATCGTGGACGCCGCCGTTGGCGGCACCCGGCAAAGGTTCACGGGCGCTATCGCGGTGGGCGCCGACGGCGCCAATTCCGCCGTGCGGCAGCTGCTGAGGGTACCGGCACCTGCGAAGCGGTACCCGGAGCACTACCTGATGGGTGACTTTCCCGAATCCACCGCGTACGGCCTGGATGCTGCCCTGTTCCTCGAAGCCGGCGGAATCGTTGAATCCTTCCCCCTGCCGGGTTCTGTACGGCGGTGGGTGGTCAGGCTGTCCGCCCCGCCGCCTAACCCCGACGCCGACCTGTTGGCCGGCCTGATTTGCGAGCGGACGGGCATCGCTGTGGATGCGGGCGCCAACAGCATGCTCAGCAGCTTCGGCGTCCATTCCCGCTTGGCGGCCCGTATGGTTGCAGGAAGGGCGGCGCTCATCGGCGACGCCGCCCATGAGATCAGCCCCATCGGCGGCCAGGGCATGAACCTCGGCTGGCTGGACGCGGCAGCTGTAGAGCCTCTCATCCTGGGCGCCCTGCAGGGCAGGCCCGTGGGAACCGAACTCCGCCGCTTTGACTCTTCACGCCGGCGCGCCGCAGCCAGGGCAAGGCGCCAGGCCGAGATCAACATGGCGCTGGGCAGGCCGCTTACCGGTTGTCCGCTGCTGGTGAGGAACGGGGCAGTTGCGCGCGTCACAGCTGTTCCGGGGCTCAACGCCTTGATCGCCCGCCGCTTCACCATGCAGTGACCCCATCAGGCTGGCTTCATGAACCCCTCGCCGCCGTCCACGTCCAGCTCCTCCGAGCAGATCCGGGAGATGGTGCGTGAACTCCTGTCAGCCGACGCTTTGCCGCCCATCGTGCAGGCCGGCCACCCTGCACTCCGGCAACGTTCAGCCGCCTTCGAGGGGCAGCTGGATGCGGCGGAACTTTCCGCCCTGATCGCGCTGATGCGGAAAGTCATGCACGCGGCGCCCGGGGTGGGACTGGCCGCGCCACAACTGGGGATACCGCTGCAGCTGGCCGTCCTCGAAGACCAGTTCGAAATCGATGCGGACACCGCCGCGGCACGGGGCCGGGAACCGCTCGAGTTCTTCGCCATCCTCAACCCCTCCTACACGCCGCTGGGGGCCGGGACGGCGGCCTTCTTCGAGGGATGCCTGTCCCTGAGCGGGCTGCAGGCGGTGGTGCAACGCGCCGAGAGCGTCCGCCTGGAGTACACAACTCCTGAGGGAGAACGCACTTCCCGCGGCTTTACCGGGTGGCAGGCGAGGATTGTCCAGCATGAAACGGACCACCTGCACGGCACCCTGTACATCGACAGGGCCGAACTCCGGTCCCTCACCACCACCAGCGAATACGCCGCGCGGTGGGCGGAATCGGGCATTCGGCGGGCGCGCCAGGAGCTCGGCTTCCTGCCGGATGCACCCTGGACGTACTAGCCCGCTGCCTGATCATCCCGTGTGCGGGCAAGCCTGTCCTGGTCATCCTCGGTGCGGTTCGATGCTGTGGGAAGGTGGCGTGCCCACCAGGCGAGGATGTGCTCGAAACGCTGGCGGCGGTGATGCGGCGTGCCGGACCTGGACAATTCGTGGTCCTCGCCGGGGAACACCAGGAACGCGGACTCAACGCCCTGTTGCTTCAACGCCGTGAAATACCGCTGGCCCTGCTCCACGGGGCAGCGGAGGTCATCCTCGCTGTGGATGACCAGGGTGGGCGTGCGCACCTGTCCGATCGTGGCCATAGGGCTTTGGGCTGCGACCTGCTCCGGGACGGTCCCGGTATATTCGCCGCCGAAGAACCAGCCAATATCCGAAGAGCCGGTAAAGCTGACGGGATCGAGGAAGCCCCGCTCCACGATCGCAGCTGTGAACCGGTGGTCCTGGCTGATGGTCCACGCCGTCAGGTAGCCGCCATAGGACCCGCCCATGATTCCCAAAGCGCCGGCGTCCAGTGCAGCGAATTTTTCCAAAACCCCGTCCAAAAACGACAAAACATCCTGCATGTCCACGGTGCCCATCCGCTCCTTGATGGCCCTGCCGTGTGCCTGTCCGTAGCCGGAGGAGCCCCGCGGGTTGCACATCACCACCGCATACCCGGCAGCCGCATAGACCTGGGCCTCGTCGAACAGCCCGACCGTATACTGGGCGAACGGCCCGCCATGGATGTTAAGCAGCACCGGATGCGGCCCAGGTCCGGGCGGCATCACCACCCACCCGTGCACCTCGTGGCCGTCGGCAGACGGGAAAACCAGCTCCTGGGGCTCGATAATTCCCGCTTCTGTCCGGAGCTCCGCCGAGAAATCGGTCAGCAGCCGCAGCTGGCCCTGGTCCAGGCATGCAACGTCGCCTGCCGTGGAAGCGTCGGTGAAGCTGATGAAGAGTGAGTCCCCGGCAGCAGCCGCCCCCGTGACCACGCGGTCGCCATGGACCAAGAGCGCGTGGTCGCCGGTGGCGCTGAACTCAAGCAGTTCCACTGTGCCCTGGGCGTCGTTCAGGACCAGTGCCGCATCCCGTCCGCGGAGCCCGATGTGGGTTCCGGGAGCGGTAACATCCATTTCCCCGGCGTCGCTGAGCGCGCGTGCCGCCCCGCCGCCGGCTGGCATGACGTGCAGGACGGTGTTCTTGGCCACGAAATCACGCCCGGAAGCGCCGAGGTCCTGGGCGGTGAAGAACAGCCATTTCCCGTCCTGCGACTCGCGGACTTCATGAATGCTCTGGGGATCCCCGGCGGATACCGGGACCTGTTCCGGTTCCCAGCCGCCGACGCGTACCCGGTAAATCCCGCTCACGAGGTCTTCATCCTCCGTGGCATGGAGCGAGGCCACGAAGTACACGCATTGACCGTCCGCGCTGAAGGACTCGCCGGTATGGTCCGTGGGCGCGAAGGTCAGCTGCTTCACCTCAGGAAGTTCAACGGCAACGGCTGGTTCTCCTGCCGTCTGGGGTTGGGCCTCGGCCCTGCCGCCCTTGTCCTTTCGCTCCCCGCCGTCCCGGGCCTTTTTCGGCTTCAGGGCACGTCCTGCCCGGGGAACGGGAGGTTCCCCGCCGAGATCCGGAACCTGCAGGAGGAACAACTGCTGCGGCTTGTCCTGCGTGTAGCCCACTCCGTTCATCCGGTACTTGAAGCTGGTGATGAAGCGGCCGCTTTCCCCGGCGGGACCAACGCCGTCCACAGTGCCGTACCGGCCGTCCTCAGGTTCGCGGGAGCCAAAGACGATGCGCTGTGAATCGGGTGACCAGGCGAAGGAGGAAACCCCCAGAGGACGGTCTGTTAGGACCTGTGGCTCACCGCCCGCCGCCTCCACTACGTGCAGTTGCGGCTTGCCGTCAGGATCGGAGCGCAGGAAGGCAAGAACGCGGCCGTCCGGTGAAAAGGCCGGTGTCGTGTCCCGGAAACCGCGCGTCACCCTTCGGGCCGGTCGTTCGGGATCCTGAGGCACCGTCCACAACTGGCCTACGTAGGCGTCGGCATCAAAATCGGGACGAATCACGGAAACAACGGCGCGGGTCCCGTCCGGGTGGACGGCAGGAGCGGAGACGGACTTCAGCAGCGGCAAGTGTTCAGGCTTCACCCCCGTGAGCCTAGCGCTTCACCGACGCGTGTGAAACACCTCACCCTCCGCCGCGCCATCCTCGACAGCCGCACTGGAGGGACGGCCATGCACGGAAGGCACTGGGCCGCGTCCTAGGATTGTCAACATGCCTCCCCGCCTGCCGCCCCTGCTTTGTCCGGTCTGCCGGAAGCCGCTCTCGCCCCTGCCTGCAGAAAACACTGCCCCACCACGCATCCGGGCCCTCGCATGCGCCGGCGGCCACAGTTTCGACGCCGCGAGGCAGGGCTACTTTAACCTGCTCGTCGGCAAGGGAACATCGTTTGAGGCAGATACCGCTGACATGGTCGCGGCCCGTACAGCCTTTCTCGACGCCGGGCATTACCGGCCGCTTGCCGATGCGGTTGCCGGCGCCGCCAAACCGGCTCTGCAGGGTCCGCATCCGGCGCTGCTCGACTCCGGTACCGGAACGGGGCACTACCTGCGTGCCATTCTCGATCTTCCCTTCAGCGAGGTTCCGGCCGCCGTCGGGCTGGACATCTCGAAGTTCGCGCTGCGGCGCGCCGCACGGCTCAACCCTGAAGCGGTAAACATGGTGTGCGATATCTGGCAGCCACTGCCGGTGGCTGACGCTTCAATCGACGTCGTGACGGTGGTGTTCGCACCCCGGAACGCCGCGGAGTTTTCCCGGGTCCTGCGGCCGGGGGGCCGGCTGGTGGTTGTAACACCGCGTCCGGGGCATCTTCAGGACATCGCGGGCCAGACCGGCATGCTCGGAATCGAGCCGGCGAAAGAGGAACGGCTGGCTGAGTCACTGGCCGGGTATTTCGAGCTGCTGGGAGCGGAGGACCTCGACCTTGATCTGGAGCTATCGCCCGAGGATGTAGCCAACGCGGCCATGATGGGACCCGCGGGCCACCACATCGACCGTGCCACATTGAACGGGCGTCTGGCCGGCTTCCCCGCCCCGACGCCTGTCTCCGCCAGGTTCAAAATCAGCGTCTTCTCCCCCGCCCGGCAACTGCCTATGTGAAGGGCCCGGCCACGGCTTAAGTAACGGCTCGGCCACGTTCTTCCGTTTGGAGTCCCTCCCCTGCCGGGTGCTGCGCCCCCGGTCTAGGATGGAAGAAAGTCACTGAGGGTCTGCCTCCGCAGCCCCCGGAGTCAAGGGGGAACTGAATGTTTGAATGGTTGGGCCAAAACTGGTGGGCGTTGTGGCTCACGGCCTTCCTCGCGTTCGCCGCCGTGGAGATGCTGACCCTTGATCTTTTCTTCATCATGCTCGGTGGCGGTGCCCTCGCCGCGCTCGTAGCCGATTTCGCCGGTGCCGACCTGTGGCTCCAAATCGTCGTCTTCTGCGTTGTGTCGCTGTTGATGATCGCCTTTGTCCGACCCGTCACACTGAAACACCTGCATAAGGGACCCGGTGAACGGCGCACGAACATCGACAGGCTGATCGGCGAAACCGCGGTGGTCATGGAGCCGGTGTCCTCGTCCGGCGGGCGTGTGAAGATCGGCGGAGATATCTGGAGTGCCCGGTCCAATTCCGGCACCCTCACGGAAGGCCAGCGGGTAGTCGTGGCTGCTATTGAAGGCGCGACGGCGGTTGTGGCACCTCAGTCGGAATCAGCCGTCCAGTAGCGGGAATTTCCAAGATTCTGCTGCCCGCAGTCCGGTAGCGGCAGATACGGCGGCCGGGCCGCCTCCGGTAGAGCTTCACTGAAAATGGGGAATGAAGGAGAAGTATGGAGAGTCCAGGAGGCGCCGCCCTCACTATTGTGATGCTGGTCCTGATCGTCTTTGTGGTCATAGTGCTGGTTCGTGCAGTGCGGATCGTGCCCCAGGCCCGGGCGGGCGTGGTCGAACGCCTCGGCAAGTATCAGCGGACTCTAAACCCGGGACTGACCCTCCTGATACCGTTCGTGGACCGCCTTCTGCCGCTGCTGGACCTCCGCGAGCAGGTAGTTTCGTTTCCGCCGCAGCCCGTGATAACCGAAGACAACCTGGTGGTCTCCATCGACACCGTCGTCTACTTCCAGGTAACCGACGCCCGCGCTGCGACCTATGAGATCGCAAACTACATCCAGGCCGTGGAACAGCTCACCACCACCACATTGCGCAACGTGGTTGGCGGACTGAACCTGGAAGAGGCACTGACCTCCCGGGACCAGATCAATGGCCAGCTCCGCGGTGTGCTGGACGAGGCAACGGGGCGCTGGGGGATTCGAGTCTCCCGGGTTGAGCTGAAGGCCATCGAACCCCCGCACTCCATCCAGGATTCGATGGAAAAGCAGATGCGGGCAGAGCGTGACCGCCGGGCCGCCATCCTCACCGCTGAGGGCACGAAGCAATCCGCCATCCTGACTGCCGAAGGCCAGCGGCAGGCAGCCATTCTGAAGGCAGAGGGTGATGCCAAGGCAGCGATTCTCCGCGCCGATGGTGAGTCACAGGCCATTCAAAAGGTGTTTGATGCCATCCACAAGGGCAACCCGGACCAGAAACTCCTGGCCTACCAGTACCTCCAGACCCTCCCCAAGCTGGCCGAGGGTTCCTCGAACAAGCTGTGGATCATTCCCAGCGAAGTCGGCGAAGCCCTAAAGGGAATAGGCAACGCCCTGGGCGGAACGGTTATGGACCCCCGGTCCGGGGACCTGTTCGGCCCGTCGGAGGACACCGGCAAACAGCCCGAGTCCTAGCCCTAGCCCCAGCCAGAGCCTGAGCCGGAGCCACGGCCCGGAGCCAGGGAGGCAGAGGTCCTCTGCCTTCCTGGCCCGTCCGCCAGAGGCGGAAGCCGGGAACCCCTTGCGTGCGGTCACCCGCCCTTCGTTGCTGGCGTCAGGACGGGCAGGTATAATAGGATATTTGTCCGGTCGGATCACTCCGGTCGGAACAACATTGCTTGGCAAAGCGTTCCATGTAGAGATGCTACGTAGAGCACAACGTAGTCCGGAGGCGGCTTTGAAACCTCCGGCTAGCGCGGGGTCCGCTCCGCGAACCGACCAGAGGGAGAAATCATGAGCGATCGCAGCCTGCGGGGCATGCGTCTTGGCGCCCAAAGCATGGAGACCGAGTCCGGTGTGGAGCCGGCTCCGCGCCAGCGGGTTGAATACCGGTGTGAGGACGGCGAACAGGTTTTTGTCACGTTTTCCTCCGAGGCCGAAATTCCCCCTGTCTGGGTCTCCAAGACCGGCAAGGAAGCGCTGCTCGTTGATGGCGAACGCCCGGACACCAGCAATGAAAAGGCTGTCCGCACACACTGGGACATGCTGCTGGAACGCCGTACGCTCCCCGAGCTCGAGCAGATCCTCGAAGACCGCCTGACCATCCTGCGTGAACGCCGCGGCGAAAGGCGCTCGGCCTAGCCCGGTTCCAGGCAGTCCGTTCGAGCCAGCCCGGTCCCCGACACAGGTTCAGGGGACAAAAGGTCCACGGCACTAAGAGTTCAGTGAACGAAAGGCCGGATCCACTGCGAATGCAGGGGATCCGGCCTTTTGCGGCACCGGGGTTAGCTTCTGGCAGTTACAGGTCTGCGGGCCTTCAGCTTGTTCCAGCGGGCAGCCAGTCCCCACCTGGTCACGTTAATCATGGCCTCGACAACGATGTGCCCGCTCATTTTCGAAGCGCCCAATTCACGCTCAACGAACGTAATGGGGCACTCAACGATTCTCAGGCCGAGCTTGGCCACCCGCCAGGCCAGATCCACTTGGAACCCGTAACCCACGGACTCCACCTGGTCCAGGTTCAGTTTCTCGAGCGTGGTGCGGCGGAAGGCACGGTAGCCTCCGGTCACGTCCTGGATCCTGACGCCCAGCATGAGGCGGGCGTAGGTGCTGCCGATACGGGAAATCGCCTGCCGGTAGAGCGGCCAGTTGACGACGCTGCCGCCGGGAACCCAGCGCGAACCCATGGCCAAATCGGCGCCCTTTTCTACGGCGTCGAGCAGCTGGGGAAGCTGTTCCGGCTGATGGGATCCGTCCGCGTCCATTTCAACCAGAACGTCGTACCCGGCTTCGAGACCCCACTTGAAACCGGCAATGTAGGCGGCGCCGAGCCCTTCCTTGCCCTTGCGGTGCAGGACATGGACTTGGCTGTCTTTGGCGGCAATGCTGTCGGCGAGCTGTCCGGTCCCGTCCGGGCTGTTGTCATCCACAACGAGGACATCCGACGCCGGCACTGCAGCGCGCAGGCGACCCAAGGTTATGGGCAGCGACTCCAGCTCGTTGTAGGTGGGAATGATGGTGAGGACACGCACTCGGGAGGCCTTTCCTGGATGGGAGCGGTCTGTGCGCAGGGGCGGAGATGAAGAGTCCGGCCCGGAAAACGCAACTCTCCATTATAAGGTCGTTTTTCGCCCCGGTTTTGCGCAACGGAACCGCTGCCATGGGCGGGTCCGGACGCCTCGGGCCAGTTCCGGAACACGCGATGCCGGTAGGGGAACTGTTTTCTGCTGCGCCCTGGACCCGTCCACGAAACGCCACCGCCGCGAGTGGCCGGACTGGCGCCGGTCCAACTGCGCCCGTCCGTGATCCTCAATGCTACGGACGGGCAAACGCCTGTCAACCGGCATCTGACCTGCTCCTTCACGGATCGTCGCAGGTCAGGCACGCCTTCCCGGACGGCCCGAACAAGCCAAAATCGGGTTCCGCTTCAGATTGTTGCGAAACGGATTGTGAAGCACCGGGATTGTTAGACGCTTCTTGTGCACCTGAGCGGCCGGGGAAGGACGAATCAGGAGCGCAGGGCGTCGGCGGTGTACAGTTCGAGTCCGTCCCGTACAGTCTGCAGGCACCGTGGATCAGATCCGGTGTCCAGGGCCGGGAGCAGCGGTGTGCGTGCACGTGGATCTGTGCTCCACGACTGGACTCTTCCGTCGGCAACCTGGACCATGAGCTCCTCGACGTCCCACACGGCAAAGGTCGCCGGCGCGCCCGGAACGAGTTGCCCGGCCATGGGGTTGGCCTGCCGGGCCGCGCGCCAGCCGGCACGGGTATGCCCAAGGAAGGCAGCCCGGGCGGATATTCGCTGGGACGGGTTGCTGTGCTGCAGGCATGCCCGCACAGCTGCCCAGGGACGCAGCGGCGTCACCGGGCTGTCGCTGCCGAAGCAGATGGGAACACCGGCTGAGTAAAAGGAGGCAAAGGGATTCATGTCAGCAGCTCTGCTGCCCAGCCGCTTCTCGTACAGCCGGCCCGGCCCTCCCCAGGCAGCATCAAAACCGGGCTGCACGCTTACGGTTATGGAATACTTGGCAAGCCTCTCAAGGGCTTGGGCATCAGCCATTTCGACATGCTCAAAGCGGTGCCCTGAGGCACGTATGCGTTGCTCCCCGACCTCCGCGGCCGCCAGGTCGAGCGCGTCGAGCGCGGCATCCAGTCCGGCATCACCGATGATGTGGAAGCCGCCCTGGATTCCCAGGACCGAGCAGGCAGCCAGGTGCGCGGCAGCCTCGCCGGTGGAAAGGTATGTCTCGCCCCGCTCCCTCGGTGCATCGGCATACGGCGCCCGGAGGGCTGCTGTGCGTGAACCGATCGAACCGTCGATGTTCAGGTCGCCGGCCAGCCCGCGCACCGGTACGCCGAGTTCCGCGAGCATCGACTCCGCCGCTGCGGCCGACGCAACCAGCTGTCCCCAGTACGGCAGGATCTCGGGCCGCGCCTCCGCTGTGTCTCCAGCCGCCGTCCCGCCGATGGCGTTCCATCCCGCCGCAAGCTGCAGGTCGAGAATGCTGCCGATGTGGGGCGCGCCCATTTCGGCAAGTGCCACGTAGCCGTTGGCTGCAGCTTCGTCCAAAGCCCGTTTCTGATAGGCCTGGAGTGCGTCTTCAGGGAGGTCCCGCGCAGCCAGTCTCGCCGCCGCGTGCGCCTGGCGCTTGACCAGCCCGTCAGCGGAGTACCCGTCTAATTCATCAGCCCGGGCCGACGCGGCGAGCGACGGCGAAATGAGGGCGGAGTGCACGTCCACGCGGGAGAGGTAAACCGGCCGGCCGCCCGCGGCCCGCTCCAGCTCGGCCTGCCCCGGGAGCGTTGGATCCATCCACAGGGATTCGTCCCAGCCGTGACCGAGAAGGGGCCCGGAGCCGCCGGCCGCTGCCGCCGCCACAGCATCGAGAAGCTCCCCGGCGGAGCGGACGCTTCCGAGCTCGAGGGACTCCAGCGCAATCCCTGTCTCCGTCAAATGGATGTGGGAATCAACAAACCCGGGCGTCACCAGGGCTCCGCGGAGGTCAATGACCTCCATGGAACTGTCGGCAATCGACGTGGCTGCCTGTTCTGATCCGACCCACGCCACGGTGTCGCCGTCCACCACCATAGCGGTGGCGAAAGGATCGGCGGCGGTGTAAACGGAACCATTGCGGTACAACGTCACGGCGCGGCGCGGGCCGGGTTCTGCGCTGAAGGGTGCATCGGTCATGAGGGGCGGTACTCCTTGCTTATTGGTTCTTGGCACACGAGCTGCGGTGCCTGGCGGCCGGCGGGCCGGGCGGCAGCGTGGGACGGCAAACCCGGACCGGACCACCGGTCAGCGGCTGAGGGCCCGCGGCGTCAGCCAGGGCAACCCAGACCCGGGATGAGAGTTGCAGGATCAGGGGGCCGCGTCAGGCGACCGTGGAGTAGGCCACCACTCCCCGCCTGATCATCTTGATGGCGTCGCTGCACAGCCTCGCCAGGCGGGGCTCAAGGCCCGGAATCGCGGCCAGCTGGTCGAGCAGGTCAATCACCTGCTTGACCCAGCGCACGAAGTCGCCGGCGGCGAGGTCAGTGCCGTTGAGCACGTCCTGGAGGTGCCTGCCGCGGGCCCATTTGTAGATAGGCCAGACCAGTCCAAGCTCCGGCTCACCGGTCAGGGGCAGCTTGTTTTGCTCCTCCACATCCTCCAGCGCAGACCATTCACGGACCACAATGTCCACCGCTGTCTCCAGGGAGACGCTTGGCATGCGCGGACGCAGGCCGCGGTCCTCACGCTTGGCCTGGTACACCAGCACACTGGCAAGGGCGGCCACTTCCACGGCATCGAGGTCATCAAAGGCACCCTGCCGCAGTGACTGCGAAATCAGCAGGTCCTTCTCGCCATAGATGCGGCGCAGCCGCTGGCCGTCCGGGCTGATGGTGTGCGTGCCCGGTTCAGGCGATTCAAGGTAGCCGTAAGCGGACAGGACGTCGCAGACGCGGTCAAACGTCTTGGCGATCGTGTTGGTCCTGCCCTGGATCTGGCGGACCAGGCCGTCCGTTTCCTTCCGCAGTTTCCACCAGCGCTCGGACCATCGGGCGTGTTCCTCGCGTTCGCTGCAGCCGTGGCAGGGGTGCGCCCGCAGGGCCTGCCGGAGTCCGGTGATCTTCTTTTCCTGGTTCTGAGCTGCCGAGCCGAGTCCGAAGTCCGTGTTCCGGCTGCTGCCCCGGGCCGGCGGCCTGTTCTCCCGGAGTGCGTTGCGGACGGACGATGCAAGGTCGCGGCGTGACTTGGGAACCTTCGCGTTGAAGGACTTCGGAATCCGGATCCTGGTCAGCGGGACGATAGGACCTTCAAGATCGTCGACTCCGATCCGCCGCAGCTGGCTTTCCAGGGTGAGCACGGCAGGCCGGGGCTCACGCGAGGTGTGGTCAGAGCTCAGCACGACCGCATACCCGGGAGCACGGCCAGCGGGGACATCCACAACGTCACCGGGCAAAAGCCTGCTCAGCGAATCCTCGTTAAGGGCTCTCCGGGCCCGTGATTTGCCGCGTGAGGCGAAGTTCTCGGCGTCGGAGAGCTCACGCCGCAGCCGGGCGTACTCGGTGAAGTCGCCCAGATGGCATGTCATGGACTTGGCGTACCCGGCCAGCGATTCCTCGCGGCTCCGCACCTGCTTGGCCAGGCCAACCACGGACCGGTCGGCCTGGAACTGGGCGAACGAGGACTCGAGGATCTCCCTGGCCCGGGAGCGGCCGAACTGGGCCAGGAGGTTGATGCTCATGTTGTACGTGGGCCGGAAGCTGGAGTTCAGCGGATAGGTCCGCCGCGACGCGAGACCGGCGACCGCCGCCGGGTCGGTACCTGGCTGCCAGAGGACCACAGCGTGACCTTCGACGTCGATGCCCCGCCGCCCTGCCCGTCCGGTCAGCTGGGTGTATTCGCCGGCCGTGATGTCCACGTGTGCCTCGCCGTTGAACTTGTCCAGCTTTTCAAGAACCACCGAGCGGGCAGGCATGTTCACGCCGAGCGCCAGGGTTTCCGTGGCGAAGACGGCTTTCACGAGGCCGTCGGCGAAGAGCTTCTCCACGACCTCCTTGAATGTCGGCAGCATTCCCGCATGGTGGGCGGCAAGGCCCCTGAGCAGGCCCTCGCGCCAGTTCCAGAAGCCGAGCACTTCCAAGTCGTCCGTGGGAATGTCCTGGCCGGCTTCATCGACGCGCTGGGCAATAATCCGCTGTTCCTTCTCCGTGGTGAGCCACAAGCCGGCGGCCACGCACTGGGAAACGGCAGCGTCGCAGCCTGCGCGGGAAAAAATGAAGGTGATCGCCGGCAAGAGATCCTGCCGTTCCAGGCTGGCGATGACCTGGGGCCTGCCAGCCCTGCGCACAGTGCCCCTGGGGTCCTGCTGGGACCTGTCCTCGTTGCGTTGACGCTGCTGGCGCCGCTGGCTGCGTCCGCCATGGCCGAAGCGGCCCTGGAAGTTCAGCTGGCTTTCGGCCCTGGAGAGCGTCAGCAGCTCCGGGTTAACTTCAAAGCCGCGGCGGCCAGCATCGTCCGGGGAAGGCGCCGCGGGCACAGCGGAGACCACTCCGGGGTTACCCACCGGAGCAATCTCGTCGAAGGTGGTCTCTCCGGCGAACAGGTCGATTATCTCCCTGCCGACCATCACGTGCTGCCAGAGAGGCACAGGGCGATGCTCGGAAACGATGACGTCCGTGTCGCCCCGGACGGTGTCCAGCCACGCACCGAATTCTTCAGCATTGGATACCGTTGCGCTCAGTGAAGCCACCTGGACCTCGCTGGGGAGGTGGATGATGACTTCCTCCCATACAGCACCCCGGAAGCGGTCAGCAAGGTAGTGGACCTCATCCATGACCACGAAGCCAAGATCGTCGAGGGTGGCGGAGTCGGCGTACAGCATGTTTCGCAGGACTTCGGTGGTCATCACCACAACAGGAGCGTCGCCGTTGATGCTGGTGTCACCTGTCAGCAACCCGACGTTGTCCTGGCCGTATTTCTCGGCCAGTTCCGTGTATTTCTGGTTGCTCAGGGCTTTGATGGGCGTGGTGTAGAAGGCTTTCAGCCCCCGTTGCAGCGCCAGGTAGACCGCAAATTCACCCACGATGGTCTTGCCTGCACCGGTGGGCGCGGCCACGAGGACTCCCCTGCCCTCCTGTAGGGAACGGCACGCCTGTCGCTGGAAGTCGTCCAGTTCGAAGTCCAGGGTGCGGGCGAATGATCCGAGGTGGGTTTTGGATTCCGCCATCCGCTCAGCGCTGGCCCTGTAGCGTTCGGCTGGCGACAGTGAATCCGGTGATATGGACATGCCTCAAGCCTAGCTGGGTACGGCCTAGAGATTCTTTAGCTGGCTGCCCGGAGTTCCGATATCGGCGGTGGCTTCTGTCTCAGCCGCCTGCTTCGCGGCCCTGCGGTCGCGCCGGCGATCATTGAGCACGCAGAGCCCGATCGCGGCGAAGAACAGCGCCAGCATGGGACCGGCGAGATAGAACATGCTCATGGCGTCCGCTCCGGGAGCTGCCATTGCAGCGAACAGGCATACGAGGAAGACGGTGATGCGCCAGCTCTTGACGAGCTGTTCGCCGCGGAGGATCCCCGCAAGGTTCAACCCAAAAAGGACCACGGGCAGCAGGAATGCGATGCCAAAGGCCAGTAGCAGCCGCAGCACGAACGACAGATAGACCTGGGCGCTGATGAAGTTGGACCCGCCGGAGGGCGTGAAGTCGGTCAGAACGCGGACAGCGTTCGGCAGCACCAGCCACGCGAGGGTGACACCGCCGACGAACAGAGGAACGGCCGCGGCTACAAACGACAACGCCAGCCGCCGCTCCTTCTTGTGGAGGCCGGGCACGATGAAGGCCCATAACTGGTAGAGCCATACGGGGCTGGCAATGATCAGGCCAAGGAAGACGGAGACCTGGATCATCAGGTCGAACGAGCTTGCCACGCCATCAAAGTTCAGGCTCGCCTGACGGCCCTCATTCTCGTTGAGGTCGCGGATCGGCTTAATCAGGGCCGCGAGCATGGGCTGATAGACCATGAATCCCGCAACAGTGGCAAGGACCACCGCGATGGCGGATTTGAACAGCCGGTTTCTGAGCTCTTTCAGATGGTCAAGCAGAGCCATCCGTCCCTCAGGATTTGATTGACGACTCATGGTTACTGCCATGTGTAGTTAAGCGCGGTTAGGCGGCTGGGTTTCGTTACCGTCCGACGGATTGCTGTCCGGCGTGGTGGAACGCGGGTGGTTTACGACCCGGCCCTCGACCGGTCCCGTACCCTCCTGGGCGTTGGCGGCAGTGTCGTCCTTCTTCATTTCGCGGACTTCCGACTTAAAGATCCGCATCGACTGCCCCAGGCTGCGGGCCATGCCGGGTAGCTTGGGTGCAGCGAAAAGCACCAAAGCCAGAACGATGATGATGATGAGATGCCAGCCTTCAAGCCTCATGGCGGGTGGTCCTTTCGTTTAAGTACATCCTACGTTTATCCCAATTCGATGTCGCGCAGCCTCTGGGGCTGGCCGCGTTCGGCCTTGCGCCGGATACGGCGCTGCCGCCGGGCCTCCACCCGGAAAGCTTTGGATGCATGGTAAGCATGGCGCACCCGGCGCGGTGAGGCAAAAACTGCCGGTCCCGGCACCAGGTGCGGCATCCCAGGGGTGTCATCGCCGGGGTCGTCCGGGCTGCCGGGAGCACCGGGAACGGGGCCGGCCTCCGGCAGATGGCCCAGCTTCTCTCCGGCAGCGCTCAGTTCACGCACGGTCACCATGAATTTCCGGAACAACCGGATTCCGAGCAACAGATAGAAGAGCAGCGAAAGCGCTATCAGCGCAATCCAGATCAGGAACCATGACCACCAAGGCATGCTGATCAGTCTATCGGGCGTACTGGGCCAGGGCTGCGTCAATCCACTCCCGCGAGGCATCGGCCAGCAGCTCAGGCGCCAAAATACGCACAGCCCCGCCGTGCTGGGCCACGAACATCGGCAGCCAGGAGGTGGTGCCGAACCGGATTTCCGCCACCAGACCGCCGTCGGGCAGGGCAGCAGTCCGTTCGGCATAGTAGTCGTCTGCCAGGCCGGCTCCGCGCGCGGTGAGCTGTACGGTCACCAGGGTGTCGTCGTCGTTGGGGGTGAACAGCTTGACTGGAACCCCGCCTTCGGGAAGTACCGGCGGTGACGCAGGCTTACCCGTCGGCTGAAGGTCCTCAATACGGTCAAGTCTGAAGTTTCGCACACCGGCCGCCGAGTGGCAGTAAGCCTCGAAGTACCACGTGTTGTCCATGGAGTAGAGCCGCAGGGGGTCCACGTCGCGTTCCGACAGGGAATCCTTCTGCGCGGAGAAGTAGACGAGGCGGAGCTGTTCTCCGGCTTCGATGGCACCGCGGATCGTTTCCAGGCTGGCCGTATCGGCGGGACTCACCTCGGGACCGGACAGGGAGGCCGCCCGGAGCCCTTCCTCGCCGGCGGCCGCCATGAGCTTGAGGGTGACGGACTCCAGAGCGCTTCCTTCGGCCAACCCCGGCAGGCCGTGGAGCGTCTCCAGGCCCGTCAGCAGGGCGCAAGCCTCGTCCACCGTAAACCGCACGGGCTTGTTGAGCTCTAGCGACTGGGTGATGAAGACGTGGTCATCCTCCCACTGGATGTCCAGCAGCTCATCAGGGTAGCCCTGCGGCAGACCGGAACAGATCAGAATCAGCAGGTCGGCTTCGAGCTCGCGGCGCGTGATTCCGAACCTGTCTGCCACGTCCTGGATATGCAGTCCCTGGTTGTGCACCAGGAACGGCACCAGCTGGAGCATGCGCTTCAGCTGGTCTTCCGAGGTCCGTTTGCGGATCGGCTTGCCGGCGCCGCCGGCCGGGAACACATAGGAGGGCGCAGCCTCGGCGAGAAATGCCGCGGCGGCCGCCAGCCGGCGCTGCACTGCGGCGGCGAGGTCCTGGGGGGAGACGACCCTGGCGTTCGGGCCGTAGGAGGAGAGTTCTTCGCCAAGCAGCTCAGCATCCCGGTACGGAACAGACAACCGGTCCCAGCCGATGTCCGGTGCTCCGCCACCGGGAGCTCCCCTGCCGGACGTTCCGCCGTCGCGGGTTTCAATAACCGGCGTGGCCCGCTTCCGCAGCCCCAGCAGGCGGTCCTTCCGGACGTCCACGACGGCGGACTGGAGCGGGAGTTCCGGAAGGCCACCAAGTTCGGTCCGGACGTTGAAGCCTGCAGGGGCCGTGAAAGTCTCCTTCGCGAGTACTGAAACTGTTGATGCAAAGCGCGAGAGCCGGAAGAACCGCTGAGCGCCCCGGCCCCGGTCAAAGCCCACCAGGTACCACTGGCCGAACCGGCTGCCCAGCCCCCAAGGTTCTACGGTGCGCTCCTCTTCCCTGCCGGTGCTGCTCGCCAGATACCTGAATCGAACGGCATGCTGGCTGTACATGGCCGCCACCAGGTCCTCGAACGCCTGACCCGCGGGCTTGATCCGGGGCTGCAGCCCGGCGGGAAGTTCCACATCGGCAAGGCTGCCGGATGCCTGCAGCTTGCGCATCGCGTTGGTGGCGGCAGGACCGAGTGCGGCCTGCTCCCACAGCTGGGAGGCCAGGAGCAGCACCGTCCACTCGTCACGGGTCAGCTCCACGTCCGGAAGGCGGTTCGATTCCTTACCGATTCGGTAGCGGGTGGTGGCCGGGTCGTCGGAACTCCAGCCGAGATCCGTGACGGTCTCCACGTCAAAGCCGAAGTCCCGCAGGTCGTTCTTGTCCCGCTCGAACATCCGGCTGAAGGCGGCGTCGCTGGCAGCAGCATCATAAATTTTTTCCCGAAGCTCACTGCGGCGCAGCCCGTACTTGGAGTTCAGCAGGGCGATCAGGAGGTTAAGCAGGCGTTCTGTACGTTGTGCGGACACTCTGGTTACGTTACTAAAGCCGCCCGCTGAAAAACGCGAAAGCGCGGCAACACTTCGGAAAATACCTTCCGATTGTTACCGCGCCTTCGGCTGGGGGCAGGTACCGGTGGGCCCACGCCCGCCTTGTTCCCTGTCCAGGGAGCCGCTGCGGACTTGCAAGGATATAGGGGGCGGATGGGGATTAGCGGACGCCCACGAGGTCCACGACGAAGATCAGGGCCTCGTTGGGCCCAATCGCTCCACCGGCGCCGCGGGAGCCGTAGGCGAGCTCGGAAGGGATTTCCAGGCGGCGGCGGCCCCCGACCTTCATGCCGAGGAGACCCTGGTCCCAACCCTGGATGACCTGGCCGACGCCCACGCGGAAGTCCAGCGGAGCGCCGCGGCCCCACGAGGCGTCAAACTCTTCACCGGTGGACCAGGCCACACCGACGTAGTGCGTGGAGACAGTGTCTCCGGCCTTCGCCTCGGGTCCATCGCCCTCGATGAGGTCGGTGATGACGAGTTCGGTGGGGACCGGACCTTCCGGGAAGTCGATTTCCGGCTTCTCGCGGTCGAGGTTGCGCTGGCCAAATGACATGGATGCTCCTTCTGCTTGGTACGGGAAACTACTGTAGAGAACTTACTTGGCGCCGAGAATGTCGACGACGAACACGAGATCGCCCTTGGCTTCTCCCTGGCCGGCATCGCCATACGCGAGGTCCTTGGGGACGACGAGCAGCACGCGGGAACCGACGGTCTTGCCGGTTAGGCCCTGCGTCCAGCCCTTGATCACTCCACTCAGGGGGAAGGATGCCTTCTCCTTGCGGTCAAAGCTTGAGTCGAACTTCTTGCCGCTGGCCAGGGCAACGCCCACGTAGTTCACCGTCAGGGTGTCCGTGGCCTTGACCTCAGGGCCCTTGCCTTTGATCAGGTCCTGGGAAATGAGCTTCTTGGGTGCCGCGACGCCCTTGACGTCCAGTTCGGGCACGCCGTCCTTCTCCGTGACCTTCGGCAGGCCGGCGGGCGGGGTGACGGCGTCACCTTCAGGCTTGTCCAGAACCTTCGGTGCGTCCTTGGCGGACAGGACCTTGATGATGAGCAGCTGCGAAGGCTGGGCCTGAACGCCCTCTGAGGCAGCCTTGCCCGGTGCGGCCAGGGCCAGGTGGGAACCGACCTTTGCGCCGACAAAAGCGTTGTAGATGATGGGGCTCTGGGTCTTGAGCTCGTCGTTCAGCTCGATGGGCTGCGGTTCCTTGGGGAAGCTGTCATCGAGGGTGGCTCCGTCTTTGCCGTTTAGGGCCAGCACGGAGACTTCGGCGACCTGATTGGCCTTGACGCGGTCCCCGCCGCCCTCGGTCACCACCTTGACGGTGGGTTCGGCCACTTCAAGGGGCTTGGTGAATTCGACTTTTGGAGCCTTCTTGTCTCCGTTTTCAGTCAGCTTCAGGGAGTCCAGCTTTGCTGTCTCACCTGCGGACTGGCTGGTGGGTTCCGGGGCTGCAGGCTCGCCCCCGCAAGCGGTCAGCAGAAGCAGTCCGGGAATGAGAATTGCAAGTAGTCGGCGCACTTAAGAACTTTCGTCGGGGCAAGATGGATGCCGTGCCGGGGCAGGGGTGCCTCCGGCCGGGCACTTCCGGCCGCAAAACGGCCTCTTCCAGAGTAACGCCTGAACCTGAGTATCAGCCCATAGAATCCAGAAGAGCATCCACCCGTTCATCGACGCTGCGGAACGGGTCCTTGCAAAGGATGGTCTGATGGGCCCGGTCATTGAGCTTCAAGTGCACCCAGTCCACGGTGTAGTCGCGTCCAAGCTCCTGCGCCCGGCGCACAAAGTCACCGCGCAGCTTCGCCCTTGTGGTTTGCGGTGGAGCATCCACTGCGTCCTTGATGACCGTTTCGTCGGTTACCCGGCGAACTGCCCCGCGTGACTGGAGGAGGTAGTACAGACCGCGGCTGCGGGATATGTCGTGATAGGTCAGGTCCAGCTGGGCGATACGCGGCGAGTCCAGTCCCAGTCCGTGTCGGTTCCGGTAGCCGTCCATCAGCTTCTTCTTGATCGCCCAGTCGACCTCGGTGTCGATGGTGCTGGTGTCGCCGCTTTCGATGGCCCGCAGGGTCCTCCCCCACAGATCCAGGATCAGCGGGACATGCGGGTTGTGTGCTCCGTTCTCCTGGACGAAGGCCGTGACCTTGTTCAGGTATTCCTGCTGGATCTCCAGAGCGGTCAGCTGCCGTCCATTGGCCAGCCGGACCAGGGCGCGGCCGCTCAGGTCGTGCGAGATCTCCCGGATGCTCCGGATCGGGTTCTCCATCCGCATGTCCCGCATGATCACGCCGGCCTCGATCATCCGCAGGATCAGGTCAACCGTACCCACCTTGAGCAGGGCGGTCGTCTCGGACATATTCGAGTCGCCGACGATGACATGGAGCCTGCGGTAGAACTCGGCATCAGCATGCGGCTCGTCTCGTGTGTTGATGATAGGCCGAGACCTTGTTGTGGCCGACGAGACGCCCTCCCAGATGTGGTCTGCGCGCTGCGAGAATGCGTACGTTGCGCCGTGCGGTGTCTTCAGAATCTTTCCGGCGCCAGCAATCAGCTGCCGGGTGACCAGGAAGGGAATGAGGATTTCCGCAAGCCGGGTGAACTCACCGCGGCGGGGAATCAGGTAGTTCTCGTGGCTGCCGTAGGAATTGCCTGCAGAATCAGTGTTGTTCTTGAACAGGTACACCGTGCCGTTGAAGCCCTCCGCCGCCAGCCGTGACTGGGCCTCATCCACGAGGTCATCAAGGATAAGTTCGCCGGCACGGTCATGGGCTATCAGCTGTGCCAGGTCGTCGCACTCCGCGGTCGCGTATTCCGGGTGCGATCCTACGTCCAGGTACAGGCGCGAACCGTTGGTCAGGAAGACGTTCGACGACCGGCCCCAGCTCACCACTTTGCGGAAGAGGTACCGGGCCACTTCCTCGGGCGCCAGCGGGCGTGAATCGGGGCTTGAATACGAAATGCCGAATTCGGTCTCTATGCCGAATATCCTCTTGTCCATTTCAGCTCTCCTTAGCCAGCAGGTCCATGACATCAGCGTCGGACAACCTGCGGAAAGCGCGCCTGGTCCCACGGCTGCTTTCCGATCCCCGGTCAAGCACTGCAACTTCAAGGGCTTTGGCGGGAAGATCCGGGGATTCATCATCCGTCGTGAGCCCCTTGACGGCGAGGCGGATTGCGGCGGCAAAGGAAAGGTCCCGCTGCCATCCGGTTTCAACGGCGCCGGAGACTTTGTCGGCCTGCCCGCCCATCACGATGAAGCCGTGTTCGTCGGCGATGGAACCGTCGAACGTGAGCCGGTAGAGATGGTCCCGGTCCTGGGACGGCCCCACCTCGGTGACAGCCAGTTCCACTTCGAAGGGCTTCTGTTCTGCAGTGAAGACGGCCCCGAGGCTCTGGGCGTAGACGCTCGCGAGTCCGCGCGCGGTGACATCCTCACGGTCGTAGGAGTACCCGCGGACATCGGCGTAGCGCACGCCGGCTTGGCGGAGGCTTTCAAACTCGTTGTACTTTCCCACGGCGGCGAAAGCTATCTTGTCGTAGATTTCGCCGATCTTGTGCAGCGATGGAGAGGGGTTCTCTGCTACCAGGGCGATGCCGTCCTCGCAGCTGATCACCACCACGGAACGGCCGCGGGCGATGCCTTTCCGTGCGAAGTCCGCACGGTCCTTCATCAGCTGTTCGGGCGAAACATAAAACTGCTGGGTCATCTCAGGCCTCCCGCCGGGCGGCAGCCCTGGATTCAATGATGTTTCCGGCGATGGTAGCGAGTTCCCGCTCCGGGACGCGCCGGGCGCCGGCGCTATTGACTCTGTAGACCACCGGCCACAGTTGGCGGATTGGGTCCGGACCGCCTGTGGCGGAGTCGTCGTCGGCGGCGTCGTACAGGGATTCCACAGCCACGGAGACGGCCTCGTCTTCGGTGAGGTTGGGCCGCCAAAGCTTCTTCAGGGCTCCGCGGGCAAACACGGAGCCCGAGCCCACGGCGTGATGTTCCTGCTCCTCATAGCGGCCACCGGTCACGTCGTAGGAAAACAGCCTCCCCACACCGGCCGCGGTGTCGAAACCGGCAAAGAGCGGAACGACGGCCAGCCCCTGCATGGCCATAGGCAGATTGCCGCGGATCATCGCGCCGAGCCTGTTGGCTTTGCCGTCGAGGCTCAGCAGCGTGCCTTCGATTTTTTCGTAGTGCTCCAGCTCAACCTGGAACAGCCGGGTAAGGTCGATCGCGATGCCTGCTGTGCCGGCAATGCCGAGAACGGAGTACTGGTCCGCGGGAAAGACTTTCTCGATGTGCCGGCTGGCGATGATGTTGCCCATCGTGGCGCGGCGGTCGCCAGCCATCACGATGCCCCCCGCATACGTCATGGCCACGATGGTGGTGGCATGGGGCGTCTGCAGGTGCGTGCCGGCCGGTTGGCTGTGGGCCGGCGTCCGGGTGTAGGGAAGCAGATCCGGACGGTCGCGTTGGAGATGCTCAGTGAACGACGATGTCGCGTTGGCGGCTACCTTGTTGGCTGTTGTCTCCTGCACTGATGCACTCCTTCAACGTGTAATTCAGCGGCGGTCCGGTACCTCATGCTTCCGTGCCCGTGCGGGTTTCGGCGCGCTGCCGGGTTACTGACCGCCCTTTTGCACGAAAGCCCGGACGAATTCCTCGGCGTTGGACTCCAAGACACCGTCGATTTCGTCCAGCAGGTCGTCGACACCCTGTGTGGATGCGGATGCCTGTCCCTCCGCCGGTGCGGGCGGCACGGGGACCTCTTCTTCGACCTCGCTGTCGCGTGGCTGCGGCTGCGGCTGCTGCTGCTCCTGCCCTGCCATGTTCATCTCCTTCTGTCAGTCCTGCCGCTCCGGCAGGACATCCTGTATGCCCATATTGCCACGCAAAGTGGCTCTTCGGGGGTCTTTATGCCGGTGGCGGCACAGGTGTTGATCCGAGCAGTTCGGCAAGGAAGGGGCCGGCCTCGCGGTGCCGCGCAAACAGCGCTCCGGTGAGGGCTTTGGTGCCCCGCAACGGCTCCCTGGTGGGCACCCGCTGCAGCCTTCCGTAGCCGGGAACGTCGAAGATGACTGAATCCCAGCTCGCCCCGACCACGTCCTTGCTGAAGCTGCTCACGCAGCGCCCGCGGAAGTAGGCCCTGGTGTCCGACGGCGGTTCGGTCACCGCGGCGGCGATGTCGGCGTCGTTCACGATGCGCTGCATGCGCTCCCGCGAGAGTAGGCGGTAGTACAGCCCCTTTTCCGGCCGGATGTCGGCCCACTGCAGGTCCACGAGGCCGAGGCGGGCGTCGCCCCAGTCCAGCCCGTCGCGCTGCCGGTAGCCCTCAAGGATGGAGAGTTTGGCAAGCCACTCGACGGACGAGGCCGCCGCGGTGCGGTCACTGTCCAGCTGGGTCAGCGTGGCGGCCCACCGTTCCAGCACCGCGTGCGTGTGCCCGTCACCGTCCACGGGGTCGGAGACGCCGGTGTCCTGGGCCAGCTTGGCTGCGGCCTCGTGGTACATCCACTGGACATCCAGGGCTGTCACTCGGCGCCCGTCCGTCAGCCTGATTTTCGCCGTGAGCGATGTGTCATGGCTGATGCTTTGCAGTGCCGCCACAGGCTCGTGGACCTCAATCCGGGGCGCCAGTCCCGCCTCGATGAGGCTCAGCACCATGGCGGTGGTTCCGAACTTGAGGTAGTTGGACACCTGGCTCAGGTTCGCGTCGCCGATGATCACATGGAGCCTGCGGTACTTGTCTGCGGTGGCGTGGGGCTCATCGCGGGTGTTGATGATGGGTCGGCGGATGGTGGTTTCCAGGCCGACCTCGGCCTCGAAGAAGTCCGCACGCTGGCTGATTTGGAAGCCGGGGCGTGAGCTGTCCTGACCGATCCCCACCCGCCCGGACCCGCAGATGATCTGGCGGGTCACAAAAAACGGCGTCAGGCCGCGGACGATGTCGCTGAAAGGGACGGACCGCGGCATGAGGTAGTTCTCGTGGGATCCGTACGAGACCGCTTTGTTGTCTGTGTTGTTCTTATAAAGATTGATGGGCGGGAGTTCAGGGTCCCCCGCGAGCCGCCGGACGGCCGCCAGCGCCACGAGGTCGCCGGCCGTGTCCCAGACCACGGCGTCGGACGGGTTGGTCACTTCGGGGCTGGAATATTCCGGATGCGCGTGGTCCACGTAGAGCCGCGCGCCGTTGCCCAGGACCATGTTCATCAGCAGCGTCCCCGACTCGTCTTCACCCTCCAACTCCAGCTCTTCCCGGCCATAGGCGAGGGCGACGGCCTCAGCGTCGAGCACCGGGGGCTGGTCGGTGAGCTGGCTCGGGTGGGCCTGCCCGCGTTCAAGGGTCCAGCCGCGGGCGTCATGCAGCGGTTCCTCGTCCGTGTAATCCCACCGGGTCTCCGCACCTCCGGCTGCACGCAGCCGGGTGACCTGGGCGTAGGCCTGCACCACGCGGGCGGACATCATGGTGGCGTTGGCGCCCGGGGCGGACGGGGCGTGGATCCCGTACTCGGTTTCCGACCCCATCACCCGCATGGCACCGCCAGGGGGCAGGGCTCCCCCTGGCGTTACCTCGGAGCCCGGGGTCACAGGTACTGGCCCGTGTTAGGCATCGTCTCGATGGACTTGCCCGGCTCCTGCCCAGCCTTGCCTTGGACGATGGTGCGGATGTAGGTGATGCGTTCGCCCTTCTTGCCGGAGATACGGGCCCAGTCGTCCGGGTTCGTGGTGTTCGGCATGTCCTCATGCTCGCGGAACTCGTCTACGACGGCCCTGAGGAGGTGATCGATGCGCAGACCCTTCTGGTGGGTGGTCAGCAGGTCCTTGATCGCGTACTTCTTGGCGCGGTCAACGACGTTCTGCACCACGGCGCCGGAGTTGAAGTCCTTGAAGTAGAGCATTTCCGTGTCACCGTTCGCGTACGTGACTTCGAGGTACTCGTTGGACTTCTCTGTGGAGTACATCGCCTCCACCGTGCGCTGGATCATGGCGTCCACCGTTTCCTGGACGTCACCGTCATGCTCGACAAGGTCATCCTCATGGAACGGAAGGTCCGTGGTGATGTACTTCTTGAAGATGTCGGCGGCCGCCTCGGCGTCCGGGCGGTGGATCTTGACTTTCACGTCAAGGCGTCCCGGCCGGAGGATGGCGGGGTCGATCATGTCCTCACGGTTGGAGGCACCGATCACGATCACGTTGTCCAGGCGCTCGACGCCGTCAATCTCGCTGAGCAACTGCGGCACGATGGTGGTTTCGACGTCGGAGGAGATACCTGTGCCGCGTGTCCGGAACAGGGAATCCATCTCGTCGAAGAATACGACCACCGGGCTGCCGTCCGAGGCCTTCTCGCGGGCCCGGGAGAAGATGAGCCGGATGTGGCGCTCGGTTTCGCCGACATACTTGTCGAGCAGCTCCGGGCCCTTGATGTTGAGGAAGTAGCTCTTCAGGTCGACGTTTCCCGACCGCTCCGCAGCGCGGGCCGCGAGGGAATTGGCCACCGCCTTGGCGATCAGGGTCTTGCCGCATCCGGGAGGGCCGTAGAGCAGGATGCCCTTGGGTGCCTTGAGGCCGTGTTCGCGGTACAGGTCCGGGTGCAGGAACGGCAGTTCGATGGCGTCCCGGATCTGTTCGATCTGGGGGCCAAGGCCGCCGATGTCCTCGTACGTAATGTCCGGGACTTCCTCCAGCACCAGGTTTTCCACCTCGGACCGCGGGACCTTTTCCAGGGCGTAGCCGGTCCGGGAGTCGATGGACAGGGCATCCCCCACCCGGAGCTTCTCGGACAGGAGGGGCCCGGCCAGCCGGACCACCCGTTCCTCATCGGCCCGGCCGAGGACGAGGGCGCGGTCAGGGCCGAGCATCTCCTTGAGCGTGACGAGCTCCCCGGCGCGCTCATACCCCAGTCCTGCCACGATAAGGAGTGCTTCGTTGAGGAGCACCTCCTGGCCAACGGCCAGCTGGTTGATGTTCACGAGCGGGCTGATGCCCACACGCATCTTCCTGCCGGCGTTGAAAATGTCGGCCGATTCCTCAGTGGCGGCCTGCCCGCTGCTCCCCGATGTGGATTGCCGCCGCGGGTTCAGCTGGAGGATTGTGCCAAAGCTGTACGGCGGCTGGCCCTCCTGGTCGAGGGCATTCTTCAGCCTGAGGATTTCGGCCTTGGCCGTTTCGAGCATCGCCACGAGCTTGGAATTGTTCTGTGTGGCAGCGGCCAGCTGGCGGTCTATATGCCGCAGCTTATCCCGAAGGATGTTGACCTGCCGGTCTGCAACAGACAGCTCATTGGCTGCCGGCTGCTCGGCCGGAGTAGGCACGGAGTCATTGTTTGGCGTCTCCATGATGCATCAGCCCCTTCCTGCGCTTCTGTTAAGACCTTAGCCCCAACTTGGCAGGTACTGCTGAAGACATCCGAAATACGGACTAGTTTGTGATCTCCGGGTCATCCTTGACATTGGTTCCCGCGATCGCGTCGCGGGCAGCCCTCCGCAGCTTCTTGTCCGACACCGTGCGTTCGCCCACGGCACCGGGCGTCCAGGCGTTCACGTCGTCTTCGTTGAAGTCCGTTTTGGAGGGCCGGCGCTTGACCGAGATACCGGTAACACCGTCAGCCAGCCGCCGCGTCACCAGCAGGAAGCCGGTATGGGCCACCATCCGGTGGTCGGGGCGCACGGCAAGGCCCTCCAGATGCCAGCCGCGGACCAGCGATTCCCAGGCGTCAGGCTCGGTGAATCGGCCGTCCGCGCGGATGGCCTCGGCGGTGCGCGAGAGTTGGGTGACGGTAGCGACGTAGTTGATCCAGACACCGCCGGGGGCAAGGACAGTCGCGACTGCATCGAGGCATTCCCAGGGCGCCAGCATGTCAAGCACCACACGGTCAATTGATCCCGGTTCTTCGCTGCGGACTACTTCATCCTGGAAGTCGCCCAGCGAGATCTTCCAAGCAGGGTGCGCTCCGCCAAAGATGGTTTCAACATTGCCGCGCGCAATGGCGGCGAATTCTTCGCGCCGCTCGAACGAGTGCAGGTAGCCTTGATCCCCCACCGCGCGCAGTAGTGAAATGGAGAGCGCACCGGAACCGACACCGGCCTCGACCACCCGGGCTCCGGGGAAGATGTCTGCCATGGTGACGATCTGTGCGGCGTCCTTTGGATAGACGACGGCGGCGCCGCGGGGCATGGAGAGCACAAAGTCAGAGAGCAGCGGGCGCAGGGTCTGGTACTGCTGCCCCACGTTGTTCACTACAACGGAACCGTCCACCTTGCCGATGATGTCGTCGTGGTTGAGGAAACCGCGGTGCGTGTGGAAGGCTCCGCCGGCTTCAAGGCTGATCGTATTCATGCGGCCGCGCTCGTCAGTCAGCTGCACCCGCTCGCCCTCGCGGAAGGGGCCGCGGCGCCGTGCAGCACCGACCGGCTGGTCCGCGATGCCGGCTGCAGTGCCCTGTGCCGTGGCGGAAGGGTCCGTGCTGGTTCCGATGGCGGCAGATTCGCTGCTCATGAATGTTCCTCGCTCCTGTAAAGCTGTGACGTCGCGCTGCATCCCGGCCAGGACAGGCTCGCGCTGGGACCTGTCTGCCGATTTCACGACCGGCAGGTAACTCTACCGGTTCTGGCCCTGGGGCCGCCTGTTTTCGCGGAGAGCCTTGCCTGTAATGGCTGTCACCACTGCCGCTTGCCGCAGCAGGCCGGTCACGTGCCCATTGTGGTCAATCACCGCGTAGTCCTGGCCTTCCAACTGGGAAAGATACTGGAGAAGCTCCTGGCCCTTCGCCCATTCCGGCACATAGGCCCCTGCCCCAAGCGCGCGGGAAACGGCGGTGGCGGGCGTCGCGGCTGCGGCAGGTGCAGGAACTGCCGCCAGCGCGGCGGCATCGACCACGCTTCCCGGCCTCCCGTCCGGAGCGCAAAGCACGACGGCGGTCCCGCCGCCTGCAGTAAACTGCAGGACTTCGGCGACAGTTGCCGTTTCCGGGATGCCGACGGCGGGCTCTGCCAGTGCCGCCGCGCTCACCAGGTGGAGCCGGCTGCGCAGCCGGCCCTGCTGGATCGACGCCGAAGCCCCCATCCACAGGAACCCGCAGACCAGGACGGTGATGAGGAGCATGCTGGTGTCCGGGCGGCCGCCGGCCAGCAGCGGGCGGATGACGAACCACAGGACCAGGGCCCCGACGATGATACGCCCGCCCCAGCCTGCTGCAATGGTCCCCTTGGCGTGGCTGCCCGTTGCCTTCCACACGGCTGATTCCACCAGCCGTCCGCCGTCGAGCGGCAGCCCGGGCAGCACATTGAAGATGCCGATCACGAGGTTGGCCCAGAAAAAGATGTTGGTGAGGGTGTCTGCCACGCCCGTCGGGTTGGCGGCGGAAATCACGAGCCAGGTGGCTCCGGCAAGCACAAAGTTGGCCGCGGGGCCGGCAAGGGCCACCACAACGGAACGTCCCGGTGTGGCGGTGAAACTTTCGAACTGGGTGTGCCCGCCCCACAGGTTGAGGACGATCTTTTCGCTCGGCCAGCCGTACATCTTCGCCGTCAGGGCATGGGCGAGTTCATGAACCAGTACGGAGATCGCGAGCAGCAGCGCGTAAGCGAAGGCCACGTAGTAGGCGGCCACGCCGAGGGACGGGTTGGCAAACTGCAGCACGGGCCCGTAGGCGACCACCGTGAAGGCGGCAATGACGAACCACGAGTAGGCAAGGATGACCGGAACGCCGGCAATCCTGCCCAGGGGAATGCCTTCGCGGCGGGCTCTGCCGCCGTCAGGCCGTTGGCCGGTTGATGCGGGGTCAGTCACGTGCATGGCTCCTCTGGTGCGCCTCGAAGGCGCCGTAATCTGGCGTCGCTGCGGACACCGCTCTCAATTCGCGCCGCATGTCATCGATCCGCCCATAACTGGCCCGCCCTTAACTGGCGTTGTCCAGCGCCGCTGCGGCGGCGAGGCCCTGGCGGGCGGCAACAAGATCCTGCAGGTCGGAGACGCTGCGGTTTTCGAGGGTGTCCCACAGGGTCCGGCGCGGGTCCGCGGGCAGCGCCACGATGTGGGGAATGGCAACCGTGACGGCGCCTGAGGCCACCGCAGCGGCGACACCCGGGGCTGAGTCCTCAAGGGCCACACAGTTGTCAACGGTGAGGTCCGGATCTTCCCGCCGGAGCATTTCCACGGCCTTGAGGTAGGCCTCCGGGTCGGGCTTGCCCTTGGTCACGGTGTCACCCGTAACCAGGAATTCGAAGTAGGGCTTGGGGAGGCTCGCCACGATCTCCCGTGCAAGGGGGGCCTCGGACATGGTCACAAGGGCACAACGCACGCCGGCGGTGGAAAGTTCGTCGAGCAGTTCGCGGGCGCCCGGTCGCCACGGGACATGCTGCCGCACCCGGCTGATGACCTGGGCCGTCAGCGTGTCAATGATCTCGCGGGCTTCCAGATCAACTCCTGCCCGCTGGAGGATGCCGGCCGAAAAGACAAGGGACTGGCCCACCAGTTGCATGGCCTGCTCATGGGACCATGTGCCGCCGTGTGCGGCCACAAGGTCGTGCTCTGCCTCGATCCAGTAGGGTTCGGTATCCACTATGGTGCCGTCCATGTCCCATAAAACGGCTTTGAGCAGGGGCTGGGCAGCTGAAGTTTGCATGTCTTCCAGTCTACGGGCCCGACCTCCCGTGCCTTTCCGGCACCTGCCCCGTACGCCGTGGGCGAATATCAGCGCGAGCAGCGGATGCGCGGCGGTTCATGCACTGCAATGGAAACGGTGTTGGACGTAGGGTGAAGGGATGAATAGCTTCGACGGAGATACCACGGAACCCGGTGCCACCGCCTCGCCCGGCTCGGAGCAGCTGCTGCAGCCAGTTCCGGAGGGACAGCGCATTACCGTGATGCTCGCCGCCTTCGAGGGCTGGAATGACGCCGGGGAAGCGGCCAGCGACGCATTGCGGTACCTGAACAAGCTGTGGGGCGGCAAGAAGGTCGCCTCGATTGATGCCGACGAATACTACGACTTCCAGTTCACCCGCCCCACAGTGCGGCGCACTGCATCCGGCGAACGCAAGATCAAGTGGCCGTCCACACGTATCTACAAGGCGACCGCGCCGGGCACGAACGTGGACGTGATTTTTGTGCAGGGGACAGAGCCCTCCTACAAGTGGCGGGCCTATACAGCCGAGCTGCTGGTTCACGCCGAGGCGCTTCATGTGGACTACGTGGTGCTGGTAGGGGCCCTGCTGGCCGACGTACCTCACAGCCGGCCCATTCCAGTCAGCACGTCAACGGATGACAGCGCACTGCGTGAACGGCTGAACCTGGAAGCCTCACAGTATGAAGGGCCCGTAGGCATCGTGGGGGTCCTCTCCGAAGTGGCGCTGCTTGCAGGCATTCCCACGGTGTCGCTCTGGGCCGCCGTTCCACATTATGTGGCGCAGGCGCCTTCGCCCAAGGCGCAGCTCGCGCTGCTCCACCGCATTGAGGAACTGCTGCAGGTACCGCTCGACACGCACGAGCTGGCTGAAGAGTCTGACGCCTGGGAGCGCGGCGTGAACGAACTGGCCACCGAAGACCCGGAGATCGCCGCCTACGTCCGGCAGCTGGAAGAGGCCAAAGACACAGCTGATCTTCCGGAGGCCAGCGGCGAGTCCATCGCAAGGGAGTTCGAGCGGTACCTGAAACGGCGGGGCAAAGACAAGCAGTAGGGAGCGTTAGAGTTCGACACCCAGCAGGGCGTTGACGGCGTCCCGCACCAGCGCCCCGTCGGCTGCGGATGGGTCAGCATGGCCAGCCAGAGCCTCGTCGGCCCAGCGGTCGACGGCGGCCAGGGCAGCAGGTGCGTCAAGGTCGTTCGCCAGGGCTGACCGCATGTCTTCGAGGACCCGGACAGCGGAGTCGGCCGGGGCAGCGGCCAGGGCGGCGCGCCAGCGGCTAAGCCGCTGTTTGGCGCCTGAGAATCCCCCGTCCGTCCAGGACCAGTCAGAGCGGTAGTGGTGCGCAAGGATCGCCAGGCGGATCGCAGCTGGCTCCTCGCCTGCTGCCCGCAGCTTCGAAACGAGGACAAGGTTGCCCTTGGACTTGCTCATCTTTTCGCCGTCAAGGCCGACCATTCCGGCATGGGCGAAGTGCTTGGCGAGCGGAACGCCGGAGAGGGAGTAAGCGTGGCCGGCTCCCATTTCGTGGTGCGGGAAAACCAGATCGGAGCCGCCGCCTTGCACGGTGAACGGTGCCGGCAGGTATTCCTGGGCGATCACCGTACATTCAATGTGCCAGCCGGGGCGCCCCTCCCCCAGTTCGCCGCCGGGCCAGCGGGGTTCGCCGTCGCGGGCCACCCGCCACAGCAGGGGGTCCAGGGCCTGGCGCTTTCCGGCGCGGCCGGGATCGCCGCCGCGCTCGGCGAACAGTTCAAGCATTTCGGGCTCGGGCAGCCCGGACACGGCACCCAGCGTCCATGCGTCGACGTCGACGGCGTGCTTCCCGGCAGCTTCAACGTCATAGTAGACGTCGCCGTCAGGCTCCCCGGGCGTGCCGATAACACGGTAGGCAAGGCCTTGGCGGAGCAGCCGCTCGATGGCAGGGACGATGAGCGGCATGGCCTCGACAGCGCCAATGTAGTGGTCCGGCGGGAGGACATTCAGGGCCTGCATGTCCGTCCGGAAAAGTTGAATCTGGCTCTCGGCCAGATCACGCCAGTCCACGCCGGTGAGGTTTGCCCTTTCCAGCAGGGGGTCGTCAACGTCCGTGACGTTCTGGACGTAGGCAACCTGCTGGCCGCCGTCGCGCCAGGCTCGGTTCAGGAGGTCAAAGGCGACATAGCTTGCCGCGTGGCCCATGTGCGTGGCGTCGTACGGCGTAATGCCGCAGACATACATGGACTGCTGGCCGTCTGCCTGGAGGCTGACCACTCCGCGCGCTGTTGTGTCGAACAGGCGAACGGCAGCCATTTCGCCGGGGAGCTCAGGAACGGGGCGGGATATCCAGGACTTCACACCCCAAGCCTAGTGCTAGGCGCTGATGACATTGAAACCGAGCAGCAGGTACAGGGCGAGGCCAAGCAGGATGCGGTACCAGACGAAGAGCCGGTAACTGCGGGTGGAGATGAACTTCAGGAACCAACCGATGATGATGTATCCCACCACGAAGGCGATGGCCGTGGCCAGGGCCGTCTCGGGCAGTCCATAAGGTCCGCTCACGCCTTCCTTCGACACCACCTTATAGAGCTGGAACAGACCGCTGCCGAAGACCGCGGGAATGGCCAGCAGGAAGGAATAACGGGCCGCCGCTTCCCGGGTGTAACCCATCAGCAGCCCCGCAGTGATGGTGCCGCCGGAGCGGGATACGCCCGGAATAAGCGCCATGGCCTGGGCGAAGCCGTAGAGGATGCCGTGTTTGTAGGTGAGCCGGCTCAAGTCCCGGTCCTGTTTGCCGACGGCGTCCGCCACCGCCAGGATGAGGCCGAAAACGATCAGGGTGGTGGCGACGATCCACAGACTGCGCAGCACGGATTCGATCTGGTCCTGGAAGAGCAGTCCCAGGACAATGATGGGCAGGCTGCCCAGGATGACCAGCCATCCCATTCGCACGTCAGGGTCGTGGCGGGAGACCCGGCCTTTCAGCGAACCGATCCAGGCCCGTGCAATCCGCATGATGTCGCGCCAGAAGTAGACGATCACGGCCGTCTCGGTGCCAAGCTGTGTGATGGCGGTGAAGGCTGCGCCGGGGTCCGCGGCATTGGGCAGGAAGGAGCCCACAATTCTGAGGTGGGCGCTCGATGAAATCGGGAGAAATTCGGTTAGTCCCTGCACAAGACCCAGCAGGGCCGCTTCAAACCAGTTCACGCTAAGACCCTACGTCATGCCACTGGTCGTTTCCCCGTAAGCTTGCTGCTATGCAGCAGCGTTACGTCGGCAACAGTGGGCTTCGGGCCTCCGCACTCTCCCTCGGCACCATGTCATGGGCCCGCGAAACAGATGAACAGGACGCCGCGGAACTGCTGCACGATTTCGTTGATGCCGGCGGCACCCTGGTGGACACGGCCGCGTCGTACGCGGACGGCATGGCCGAGGCCATGCTGGGGGAAATGCTTGGCGACGTCGTCTCCCGCTCGGAAGTGGTGATCTCCACCAAGGCCGGCCTGTCGGCGTCAGACGCACGGCAACGCGTGGACACCTCACGCAACGCCATGCTGTCGTCTTTGGACGCCAGCCTGACGCGGCTGGGCACCGACTATGTCGACATCTGGTCTGCCCAGGCGTGGGACCGCAACGTTCCGCTGGACGAGACGCTGTCCGCCCTTGAGCTGGCGGTGCGCAGCGGAAGGGCGCGCTACGCCGGGATTGCCAACTTCAACAGCTGGCAGACCGCGAAGGCGGCCGCCGTTGCCGGATTCCCGCTCGTGGCCGGCCAGTCGGAATACTCCCTGCTCAGGCGCAAGCCCGAAGAAGAGCTGATTCCCGCCATCGAGGACGCCGGGATGGGCCTCATGGCCTGGGCTCCGCTGGGGCGGGGGGTGCTGACCGGCAAGTACCGGGGGCAGGTACCGGCCGACTCCCGGGCGGCTGGCAGCCGCCTGGCCACTTATGTGGAGGTTTACCTGGAACAGTCTGCGGCGCAGGTGGTGGAGGCTGTGGCCATGGCGGGCCGGGGACTGGGGCGTTCGGCGCTTGATGTGGCCCTCAGCTGGCTGCTTTCACAGCATGGCGTTGCCACGGCCATTGTCGGGCCGAGGACGCCTGTGCAGCTGAAAGAGATTCTCGATGCACAGCTAACGCCGCTGCCCGCGGAGATCGCAAGGGCCCTTGAGGACGTGTCCAGCAGCCTGGCCTAGGCTTAGCAGCTGCTCACGTCGTTTCGGGGACAGGCTGCTCCAGGACAGGCCCGGAGGCGCGCTTCCTATTCTTCGACGATCTCCAGGTCGTCATCATCAACCTGGCGCTCTTCGTCTTCCTCGTCTTCATCCTCTTCGAAAACCTGAAGCGGGGTGACCTCGTTGTAGGCCTCATAGAGCGCGTCCTCGTAGACTTCAAAAGCATCAGCGACGGCGAAGAATGCTGCTTCGACAGCGGGGTCGCCGTCCCCCCTTCGCGTTGAGGCTGCTACCAGATGTTCTTCCAGGGCGGAGGTCAGGGACTGAAGCGCGACACGCGGATCGATGCTCATGACTTCACGTTAGCGGGAAAAAGACGAAAATGGAGAGCAATGAAGGAACATTTTCTGACCAGCTCGGTCCTGCGGGAACGGGACTACGTGAAGCAGTACGAGTACCTCGTATTGACGATTGGTCCTGACGACTCGCTGCCCGATGCTCGCCGTCGCCTCGTTGAACATTCCGAATACGGCAAGTGGGAACTGGAACGCAGCCGGTTGTACGTGGGTGGAGGGCGCCGCTTCTGGCTCCGCCGCCGCGTCACGCAGGTTCAGCGGACCGTCTAAACGAGTGCTCCGCCGCTGACAGCTGAGTCTGACCGCTGACCGCCGAGCAGGGCACTACGTCTCCAGCGGGCCGAGCCAGGCGTTGGCGACCGTGTTGTGGGCCGATTCGTCGTCGGACGGGTGGAACATGCCCGCAAGGACGTCCCGGTAGAGGCGCTCGAGCTCGGTCCCC
Organism: Arthrobacter sp. D1-17; assembly: GCF_054130535.1. Lineage (NCBI taxonomy): Bacteria > Bacillati > Actinomycetota > Actinomycetes > Micrococcales > Micrococcaceae > Arthrobacter > Arthrobacter sp. D1-17. The sequence goes on from NZ_CP096382.1 coordinate 2,044,761, forward strand.
CGGTAGTAGCTTGAACCGCCGGAGACCCGGATGGCCAGATCCACCACGGTCCGGGCTGTCTCCGTTGCCCGGACCTTGAGTCCCACGAGCTTCGGGAACCACTGGGGGCCGTGGTCCGCCAGCTGGTCCACATCCTGCGCCACGAGTGACAGCTGGGGGTAGAGGGCGTCCATGGCCATGGCAGCCTCTGCCACCTTCCACCGGATGTCCGGGTCCTGGGCATAACTCCGGCCGCCGTTCTTGAAGGATGTGCGGCGTTTGGCAGCCTCAGCGCCGAGGACGAGGGCCCGCTCCCCGATGCCCGTGTACACCGCGGCAAGCAGCGTTTCGAAGCAGGCGAAGATCGCAAAAATCAGGGGGTCGGCGTTGGGCCCCACAGGCAGCTTCCGGAAGATGTGTTCGGGCGGCACGGTTGCGCCGCGCAGGACCGTGGTGTTCGACTGGCTGGCGCGCATCCCAAGAGTGTTCCAGTCCTCGAGGATTTCGTAGCCGGGGGTGGCCCTGTCGATAAACCCGTGCACGAGCTCGCCGTCGCCGTCCCTTGCCGCGCTGTCCTTGCCGAAAATGCCGAGTCTGGTCCAGGCGGGGGAAAGGCTGGTGAAAATTTTCGTGCCCGTGAATGAATAGCTCCCGCCGGGCAGGGGTTTCGCCTCCGTCAGGGAGTCGAACAGGACGGAGTCGTTGCCGGCCTCCGAATTCCCGAAGGCGAAGAGCTCACCGGCGGCGGCTTCTTTCAGCACGAAATTTAGGGATGTGTCACCCCGGTCGGCCAGGACCCGCGCCACCCCCGTCCACACCAGGTGCATGTTCACTGCCAGCGCAGTGGCGGGAGCCGCCGTCGACAGCCGCCGCTGGCACCCGGCGGCGCCTGCAAGCCCAAGCCCGTGACCGCCGTCGGATACTGGCACGAAAAGCTTCAGGTACCCGGCAGAGGTGAGCTCCTCAAGGTCCTCGAAGAAGAACTCGTTCCGTGCGTCGTAGCCGGCGGCTCTCCCCCGCAGGCGGTCAAGGAGCGAATCCGGCAACAGCTCTTCGGGCTCCATGGACAGACTCAGTAGTTGGTCAGCAGGGTGTTGAGGACCCGGGCGCCGAACTTTAGCGAGTCCACGGGAACGCGTTCGTCCACGCCGTGGAACATCCCCGTGAAATCCAGTTCGTCGGGCAGCAGCAGTGGGGCAAACCCGTAGCCGGCGATGCCCAGCCGGCTCAGAGACTTATTGTCGGTGCCGCCAGACAGCGTGTAGGGCAGTACCGTCGCTCCCGGATCTTCGGAATGCAGGGCGTCGATCATGGAGTCCACCAGGTTCCCGGCGAAGGGAACCTCCAGGGAGACGTCATTGTGCACGTAGCTGACGTCCACACCGGTTCCGGCCAATTCCCGGACGATCTCGAGGACCTGTTCCTCCTGCCCGGGCAGCGTACGGCAGTCGATGAGCGCTTCGGCGGATTCGGGGATGACGTTGTGCTTGTAGCCGCCCCGGAGCTGCGTAGGGTTGGTGGTGTTCTGCAGGGTTGCTCCGACGAACCGGGCCACGGTTCCCAGCTCGTTGAGCAGTTTGTCCGGATCGTCAGGATCGAATTCGACGCCGGTAAGTTCCGTGACGCCGTCGAGGAACTGCCGGGTGGTGGGGGTCAGTTCCACAGGCCACCGGTATTGACCGATGCGGGACACGGCGCTGGCGAGGCGGGTCACGGCGTTGTCCGTATTGATCTGCGAGCCGTGGCCGGCACGGCCATGGGCCACCAGACGAAGCCACGAGAGTCCCTTTTCGGCGGTCTGCAGCAGGTAGGTGCGCTGGCCGCCGATTGTGGCCGAGAAACCGCCCACTTCCGAGATCGCCTCGGAGGCGCCCTCGAAGAGCTCGGGGCGCTTGTCGACGGCGTGGCGGGCGCCGTAGGTGCCGCCGGCTTCCTCGTCGGCGAAGAAGGCAAAGATCAGGTCCCGCTTCGGCTTGCGGCCCGTGCGCGCGAAGTCCCGCATGACGGACAGGATCATGGCGTCCATGTCCTTCATGTCCACGGCTCCGCGGCCCCAAATAAGCCCGTCCTTCAATTCACCGCCGAACGGGTCCACCGTCCACTGGTCCTTTAGCGCCGGGACAACGTCCAGGTGACCGTGCACCACGAGCGCGCTCGCCGCCGGGTCCTCCCCCGCCAGCCGGGTGACCACGTTGGCTCGCCCGGGCTCGGACTCGAAGATTTCGACGTCGAGCCCCACCTCGGTGATTAGCCCGGCAGCGTATTCGGCGGCAGCGCGTTCCCCGGGTCCAGATCCGTCCCCATAGTTGGATGTGTCGATACGGATGAGCTCCTGGCAGATGTTGACGACTTCATCCTCGGGCCGGATCTGTGTCATTGATCACTCCTTATTGTGCGCGGGTGACTTACAAGCGCGTAATTCCGGGCTTTTCGCCCCAGGCTACGCATAGGGTCAGCCTACCCACTCCGTCCGATTCCATCTTTCAGCAAAAGTCGTGTTAGAGTTTTTCTCGCTGCTTCGGAGAGAAGCGAACTGCTGAAAGGCGGATCAGGACCTCCGAAATACCACCTGCGCGGGTGGCGGAATGGCAGACGCGCTAGCTTGAGGTGCTAGTCCTCGAAAGGGGGTGGGGGTTCAAGTCCCCCTCCGCGCACAAGAAAAACCCCGGGAAACCGGGGTTTTTTTGTGTCTCCAACCATACGGGCCCCGTTTTCAACCACGCGAGTCCCTGACATACGCCCCCCGGTGACGCGCATGATTGAAGATCAGATCGCGTTGCTGACGGACGCCGACGGCTACACCGTGAGGCGCTACAAGGGGAATCTCAGGTGCCACATCGCAGGCACCCTCGGCCAGCTGGATGCCACAGAGGTCGAATACAGGAACATCGTGAAGTGGATCAAGATTGCAGGCAAAGGGGCTGGCATCCAAGACGATCGCTAACGTCCACGGTCTCATTTCTGCCGCTTTCAACTCGATGGTCAGGGAGAAGAAGCGCGCGGACAATCCGTGGAAGGGCGTCTCGTTGCCGAAGAGCAAACACACTGAGGAGACTGCGAGTTCCCTTGCAACGAGGAATGGCGCGCGTTTCAGCGGAGCTCACCGGCCCCTACAAAGCCTTCTTCAGCTTCCTCGTACACACGGGTTTGAGGTTTTCCGAGGCGACAGCCCTCGAGGCGCGGGATTTCCTGTCGGCCCCTCCCGGCCAGCTTGTCGTAAATATCGTTAGACCACGGACCAGAAACGAGGACAACGTCCCATACATCGGGCCCCCAAAGACTAAGCAGTCGAAGAGGTCAATCGCCCTTACTGCCTCAACATTCGCAGTGTGCTGCGCCCTTCAGTCTCGGCTGCAGCAAAGGGAGGGGTCGTCTTGTTGGACACCGCCGGAACGCACATAGATCATCGCCGCGCATGGGGAGTATGGGATCTTGCCCTGATGAAAGCGCAGGCCAAAGGACTAACCATGCGGCCGCATGCACGACCTTCGCCACACAAACGCGTCCTGGTTGTTGCATGCCGGCCTCAACATCTACAAACTCCAAAAACACCTGGGCCATCGTTCCATCACGACCACTTTGGATAGGTACTCGCACCTTCCCAGAAGGACTGAGAGACATGACTGCTGCCATGGATCGCGCCTTTGGTACTGGTTCCTGATGGATGGATCACGCTGGCCTACGTTTCCCCATCCCTCTGCAGTGCTGCGAGAAAGAACGGAAAGTGTCATTGGGGGGAGCGATCGGCGATTTCAACCGGAAATAAGCCCTGCGCCGAGGTTGGCCGTAGGCGGGTGGCGGTCCGAACCCAGACTTAGCGCTTGGCGCGGGAGCTTGGCGCGGGCTGGAAGTAATCGGTCAGGAAGCCAGCCAGGACATCGGACAGGATCAGCACGAGCCCCGGCCAGAGCTCGAGCGGGCCGACGTACTCGCGGATGTCAATCCTGAAGAGGACCACCAGGAGGACCATGAGGAGTATGTAGGCGACCGCCAATGCTCCTCCAATCATGGCGATCATGCTCCCCCGGGTGCGCCTCTTCTTCCTGGGGAACTGTTTCGCGTACTCCTCGGCGGTGCCGAATTCGGCTTCCGCGGGAGTCCCCGTGGCGGCCTCATGCGCCCGCACCTCCTCGAGTGTTTCGGCGATCTCGGGTTCTGACAACCCCCGCAATCTGAGGTTGAAGGTCAGGTTCCGCTCGTAGCTCATGGTTGTTCCTGTCGGGTCGTGCGGATGTCGGTGAGGGCCTGGCCCATCCGGTTCCAGGCGGCTGCCAGGCGGTCCAGCTCGCTCCGGCCTTGTCCGGTGAGGGTGAACTGCTTGCGGCCAGGACCTGCCTGATCGTGCAGCCATGTGTGCTCAACAAGGCCCTGGTCTTCCAGCCTCTTGAGGAGGGGGTACAGCGTTCCGCCCTTGATGCGTGTGAAGCCGCTCTGCCGGAGGACCTCAGCGATGGCATAGCCGTGGCTTTCCCCGTGGCTGAGCACCGCGAGCACTGCGTGCGGGAGCGCCGCGCGGGTCAGTTCCTGGTCGAAGTCGATGTCGCTCACGACTAGATAGTCTCACTAAATAGATAGCTCCACAACGTTCAACCAGGAGCCGTGCCTGCAGCGCGGCGGAACCATCAATGGCAAGCTGGTTTCCGCAGGGGAACGGCACCGGACAGCGTCGCGCTGACGGCCGTTCCCGCAGACCGCGACAGGCGGTCATGACCGGAAGGGAGGGCCACCCGTGCCTGAGACGCCGCAAGAAGAGTATGTAGCTGAGCTGACGGAGGCTCTCGAACTCCGGGACGTTCCTGCAGCAGCCGCGGCGCACATCGTGCGCGAGGTCCAAAGCCACATCGCCGACTCCGGGCAGGACCCGACCGCCGCCTTCGGAAGCCCCAGCGAGTACGCAGACAAGTTCGCACCGAATCACCCTTCCAGGCTTTGGGAGCTGATCATCGCATCCGTGGTTTTGGCAGCGGGAGGCGGCTACGTGCTGATCTCCGGGGTCTTCGGGTTACTTGCACCAACCCATGAATTGTGGGGCCTGCCACCTTGGATGCGCATTGTGATCGGCTCAGTGGGTGTAGCTTCGTTCATCGCACTGGTCCTCATCGCAGGGGCACGCGCGAAACGCCGATCCCTCGACTGGCAGGCTTAGGCCGCCTTTGCGAACCCGACACAGTTAATGACACAGCGGATCGGTTATGACTGAGGGTTCGTTATAAGGAACGATGAGCGGCCCGGCTTCTCACGCCAGCTGGCAGGATGGATTCCGTGGCGACAACGAGGCGGGTCACGGTTCCGAACCACGAGTGGGTGCTGATGTCCCGGAGTTTCATTCTGGCTCCTGGTGTCGCAGTCCGGGTTTCCTTGAGGACATATGAGACAACAACCCGTACCGGCTTGGTGAGACATTATTGGCCCCAGAAGGCCGGGAAAACCGGCATTGGGCCAAACGTGTTATGACCTATAGTTCATGAGACACGGCTGCATGGATGGCGCTGAATTCGGAACGAGCCAGCAGAGGACTGACGGTCGCGCTGAGGTCGGGCACCCGACGATGGTGATCGGGCGGCCCGCTCTGAGGGAATCTGCGATGCTGTTCAACATGACTGTCATCTTTGAATGGCGCGGAGCCCTGCGGAACGAAGAAATCAATCAGGTCCATGCAGCGGGTTTCGATCACACCCCCGAGGATGAGGATTGGATCGAGAGGCTCTCTCGCCTCAGCCTGGGATGGGTCACAGCGAGAGACGAGCAGGGTCTAGTGGGGTTCGTCAACGTGATCTGGGACGGCAGCGTCCACGCGTTCATCCAGGACACGCTGGTGGCGCAGCGTGCCCGCCGGCAGGGCATCGGGAAGAAACTTCTTTCCCTGGCCGCGGAGCACTCCAGAGCTGCGGGCTTGGAGTGGCTTCACGTGGACTTCGACGACCATCTGAAGAGCTTTTACTTCGACGCATGCGGTTTCCGCCCCACCAGCGCTGGACTCATTCAGCTGCGCTAGCCGGGGCAGGCGTCACCAGCCAGTTCAAGCAGTGAGCCCTTTAGAGGAGCAAGGTGAGGGTGGATTTGTCCGCTCATCGCACCTCCGGTTCCGGGGATTAGCCTTGGGGGGAAGGAAGCGCCGACGACGAGGAGACCCTTGTGACCAGCCCGAGCCATGATTCGCAGGATCCGCGCGCGTACTTCATCATTCGGGACCTGGCGTCGGGTTTGGCAGAAGTCTTCGAAGACCTTCGGTTCGAGCCGCTCTTCAAGCGATACCCTGACACCGTCTCTGTGGTGGCGTTGCTGCCTGGGGATTACGCCGCCGGCGAGCAGGACACGTGGCTGACGCTGTGGCGGGGGCACCGTGAAGGCGGCGGCCAGGAAGGCAGCGGGCAGCGGATGTGGCTGCGGATCGACAGGCCGGCGGACCGTCGTGCCGATGACTGGGTTCAGGCAGTTGATCCGGAGTCCCCCGGTTTTGGATTGGAGTTGCCGGAGGTGGACAGCGTGCTGGAGGGTGTCTCGGGCATGGTGAAGCTGCTCGAAACCGCGGTGCCCGTCCATCGAAGCAACAGCGACACGGACCTGGTGTTCCGCGCGCTGAACGACACGCTGCGCGAAGGCACCGGACACAATGGGTGGGACCCCGACGTGAATCCCTTCGATGATGGCGAAGAAGACCTGGTGGACGGGCTGGTGCAGCTTTGCGTGGAGAGCGGTCTGGAGGCCGTGGATTTCGGTCCCTACGACGCGACAGGTGACAAGCCGTTCGCCACCCGCACGGTGCTGGACCTGACAGACCAGCTGCAGATCACCGTATGGTCCGATCAGGACGGCACCAACTGGATCGATGTCGCCGGTCGCGTACAACAGATGGATGCGCCGCACCTGGAGGTTCCGGCTGAGAACCAGGACGAGGCGGACATGGTCGCAGAACATGCCGCGCAGCTGACCGCGATCCACCATGCCGCCGAGGCTATCTTCCGTGACCTGGACCCGCAAAGCCCCGAGACCGCCTTCGAGCTGCTCAACACGGTGGCCTACGTGGCCATGAACGGCGGGATGGACCTGCCTGATCCCAGCGTCCGCCCCTGGTATGCGTGGGCTGACCAGTTCAGCGGTCACTGCCGGCTCGGCTTCCTGGCCGGGGTAATGCTCGAAGAGAGCCCCTTTGGGAACCTGAACATCAGGGCAACCACCGTGGACCCGGACACGCGGGCGTCCATAGACCTGCAGGTCTACTGGAAGCAGGACGACGAACACGACACTCCCGAGCACTGGCTGGCGGTCGGGACCGCGACAGGGCCGGCCCACGACGTTGACCCCGAGTACCCGGAGCTGCTGGCCGGCGTCGCTGCGGGCGGCCGCGAGCACATTCGGCACGCCATCACCCACCTGCACGAGATGGTGCACTTGGCTGGAGCGATCCTGGAGGCCCGCGCCCAGGAGGCCAGCGATTTCGTTGACGCCAGGAAGGAGTTGGAGGCCGTCCCTGATGAGGTCCAGTACGAGATGGTCCACAGCACGATCGAGGATGCGATCGCCGGGCTGAACGGGACGGCGAGGCTCTACACCGGCGCCATGCCCTCGTAACTTCTACCCAGCGGCGGAGAACGATAATGCCTGAGCGCTACCTTGCCGAGCTGACACAGGGCCTCAGTCCCCTCGAGGCGTTGGCACGGCAGCCGGGGACCGCACTGGCCCGGGCAGTTCCCGCCTGTCCGGGATAGAGTCCTGAGGCTCTTTTCGGGCATCTCGGTTCGATTGAACACGTCCTGAACTCCGAAGCACGCTCAATCGTGTGGACGTGTCACTGGCCGGCCTGGATCAGTCCCTGGTTTCTGGGCAGCAACCCTCCGATGAGCCCTGCCACGGCCGCCGGCAGGGCCACGATACCGGTGATGTGCGGGGCCAGCGACGGGGGCGTCATCACCATTGTGGCGAGGCCCACCAGCACTGCCGGCGCGGCCACACAGATTGTCACCCACAGGGGACTGCCCCTTACTTGGGACCAGATTGCGGCTGCAAGGGACGCGGCCGAGCCGGTCAGCATGAACAGCCTGCCCACCCGCAGCCGCTCGACGAACGCCGGCACGGGCTCGTAAACAAAGAACGCCGTCCGCTCCAAGGCAATACCGGTCAGGACAATGGAGACAATGACCAGAGCGGCCCAGGGCACAGACCTTCCCCTCCACCAGGGGCGGACAATGTAGCGCTCATCGCCATTCAGCCGACTCATCACAAGGTGAGCCTAGCGGGTGCGGGCCTTCGCCGAGGGGTCCTGTGAAGGTCACACCAGGGCGTTGTCCTGGGCGGCTTCAAGTTCGAGCATGAGCTCCTCGGCTGGGACCGCGTCCAGTTGCCCCGTTTCGGCCGGCACCGGGGCCAGTACTGGCGGGACCCAGAAGTCCACCGTCAGCCCGTAGCGGTCGGAGACCGGGTAGCCGTAGCGGGTGGTGTCGGTGAAAGACCGCTGCATCGCAACAGGGCAGCCGGGACGGCCGTAAGCCCAGCCGTAGGTCCAGACGTAGTCGATGCGCCGGTCCGGGAGCAGCTCGGAGAATTCGATGCCCACTCGCCTGGCCGTCAGCTGCGCCCAGTGTGCCGGACGCCACCGTGACGGCTTCCTCCGGGTTCCCGGCCGCGGCGTACGCCTCGGTCCAGAAGGTGTAGCACCGCCGGCAGGAGCGCCCGCAGGTCATCGCACACCAGTCCTGTGCGCCGTTCTGCTTCCTCCGTGCGTGGTTGATGTTCAGGGTGGTGACACGCAGCAGGTGCTGGGCGGGAATCGCAGTCGTCATGGCGCCCTCCTACTTCCGGGCCTGGTTTTTGGCGTCGCGGGCGGCCTTGCGCTGCGCGACTTCGTTCTGACGGAACTGCCGTGACCGGTCAGTCTCAATATCCGCCCGGCCCCAGTAGGCGACCTGGAAGTAGTCGGACTGGGAATCGATGTTTCCGGGGCGACAACGCGCATATAGCGGGAATTCGAGACAGCCGACATGAACACCCCTTGTAGTGGCGGCGAAACAGCAGGTCTGCTGGGTGCAGCCATGCACAGGGTAAAACACCCCCGCGCGTGCGGGGAGGACGTCATGCCGAGCTTGGACATCATCTGCTCGATGGAAACACTGTGGGTCGTGCCGGGGGTCAGCTCTCGCGGGAAGATGCGCCCCGCTACGGTTGCGGTGGTCACGGCGGTGCTCCTTTGCTTGATGATACAAACCAACAGGGACGCTCCCCTGCTGTCGGTGATCATGCGTAGATAACGGCGGAACGGGCATCAGAACCGTATTGAGCCAGCCATCATCCGGCGTGTTCTTTCAGCCGGCAGCACCGGCGCGCTGACGGCATGAACGGCGCAGCAACTACTGCCAAACGGAGGTGGACGGCATGAGCGACGCTCACAACAGCAGGCCCGGGGTCCGGCGAAGGTGCCGGAGGAGAAAGAACCTCGTACGTGGCAGTCCGCTGCTGCCTCGGTCGCCAAGGGCATTACCGGCTTGGCAGGTCTGGGTGGCGCACTGGTCGCTATTTTTGCCTGGTTCCCCATGGCCAGGGACACGCTGTGGCCGAACCTGAAGGAGTACGAGATCGTCTCGTCCCTCCACGCCGGCTACAGTGTTGTGTTTCCACCGCCGCAGTCCCGTTTCCTCTGGGGCGGGAGGCCTCAGCACCCAAAGCTTTAGGCTGCGTCATTGGACGGACGGATCCAAGGGCCAGTGATCGCAAAGGTAAAGCCAGGGGATTGAATGTTGGCGAAGAGCCACTTGCCGTCCTTACTGAAAGCCGGCCCACAGAACTCAGAATCGTTCACTTCGTTCCGGGCCAACGGGTAGGACCTGCCCTGACTGGTCACGCCTACCAGGTGCGAGACGCCGTCGCCGTCCTCCGCCAGGATCAGGCCGCCTTGCGGTGCCACGGTGATGTTATCGGGCCCGTCGAAGTGGCCGCTTTCCGCATTGGGGTTGGGGTTGACCCCGAAGATGGTCTTGAGGGTGATGCTCTGGGTGGCGGGGTCGTAGAACCAGACCTGTCCGTCATGGCTATTGGCGCTGCCGTAAATGATGCGGGCGAAGCTTGAGACGAAGTAGGCTCCATCATCGCCCCACCACTGGCCTTCGAGCTTGCGGACACGGGTGATCTGGTCCTTCGTGAACTGCTTCCGTACTGCGGCGGTGCGAGCGTCACGGTCCGGAACGTCGATCCACTCAACCTCGTAGCGCGTGCCCACCGTGGTGGCCTCGGAGAGGTCCTCGACGTGGGTGGACCCGCGGAAGCACTTCATCGCCTGCAGGCGTCCCGCAACGTCGCCGCCCGAGGACAGGGCGAGGGCCTGCAGCATGCCTTTCCCGGGGCTGAAACCTGAGGGCGGGCTCCAACGCAGGTAGAGGCCATTGGGGTTGCCCGCATCCTCAGTAAGGTAGATCTGGGTGGTGGCAGGGTCGATCGCGACGGCTTCGTGGGAGTAACGGCCCAGAAACTTCAGCGGCACCGTGGAGCGGCCGATGTTGGCCTCGCGGCTGGCAGGGTCCACTTCGAAGACGTAGCCGTGGTCCTTGGTGTTTGTTCCGGATCCGGCACGGTCTTCGGTCTCCTCGCAGGTCAGCCATGTGCCCCATGGAGAGATGCCGCCGGCGCAGTTGTTGTTGGTGCCGGCGACGGACGTGTACTGCCCCACGCGGTTGCCTTCTGCGTCCACGATGAGAGTGGAGGTGCCGCCCTTGGCTCCGGGATCATATGTGAGTCCCTCGACCAGGGGAACGGGGAAGGGCTCCTCTCCGCTGTTTTCATGATTGCAAATCAACACAGATCCCCCGTTGGGACCATCAAACACTCCGATGCCGTCCGGATCTGACGGGTGGATACCTTCGGCCGTTGCCGTTTGGCCGGAACGGGCAAGCAGCTTGTAGGAAAAGCCTTCGGGCAGCGCGAGAATACCGTTGGGGTCCGAAACCAGGGTGCCGTAGCCGACAGCATTGCGGGTGGCAACGTTGGCAGGACGGACGAACGGGGCGAGGCTGCCGGCGCCGGCGAACACGAAGCCCAGGGCGGCGGCGCTTGCGCCGGCCCCGAGGAAGTTACGCCGGGAGACGGGCGTGGACATGGAGGCGCTCCTCAAGGGGAAGGGTTCCTCGGACAGGTCAGTGTCTTGGGACCACCGCCAGGCGAGCTGACGGCGTGGCATCCGCTACAGACAGCTGGCACCTCTCCCCAGGAAGCTCGGGAATCACCCGTCCCGCACCGGCGTCAGTGTCCAGCATGTACCGAGTGTACGAGGACAGCTTGTAGAAAACTTGCGTGAAAGGCTGACCCGGGAAAGTAGCCGCCTCGCCAGACCTTGAACTATGCCGTGAGCGGGCCCTTGAGTGATGCAGCTCGTGCCGTCTGCCCTCTGCTGGCGCTGCGCCACATCCTTTAGTTGTGCGTACTGTCCTGGGGCGATCCACCCGGCGGCATTGCTCAATGGCCAGGGCGTCTACATTGATTCGTTCGATGTTCCAGATGGTACTGATAACTGCCTAATAACAATCTCTCTTCCATTACGGAAGCTTGGGAAAACCTGGGAGTCGCGGCACCCGCCCCCTCACATGAGGGGGGAAAGCGGAATTTCACTCTCAGGGGGCACCCGCATTTCCCAATGCGCCAGCGCGAAACTTGTGGTGTCCCTGAAGCGGAAGGTAGCCGCGAACCGATTGCTTCAGAACGCCGGGTCCGGAACGCATTCCCCCAGAACCTCCGGACCCGGCGGACAACCCCGGCGCTAGTGCCGGTCACGGCGTACCGGTCTAGGCCGCCCTGCATGGTGAACCGGGGGCTGTGTTCGGTTCATCTTCCGCTCCTGGCGTCATGCCTGCCGCCCAGGCCGGTCTATTCGGATAAGCAACAGCAGGATCGTCCGGGTCCAAACGACAGCACTGGCAAAAACCAGGGCGATCGCTTCCTCGGGACGCATAAGTAAATTTACGCCTAGAGGGCAATGAGGCTTGGGCAATAGTGCCGGCGGGCAGATGCCGGCGGCGGTCTCAGTCCGCGAGGGGAACCCGGCGCTGCTGCTTTGGCACCGACCCCGGCAAAAAGGTCACCGACTCCGGCAAAAGATCATCGACAAGGGATCCCGCAGGCTTAACCTTGCCTCGCAAGAACAGACGACGACGGCAAGGTGTGGAAAATGGGCCCTGAGGAAGATGCTGCTGTAATTCAACGTGGCTATGAGGCGTTTGGAGCGGGAGACATGGACGCGCTGCGAAATCTCTTCACCGAAGACGCGATCTGGCACCTTGGAGGCACAGGCGGGCTGACCGGTGACAAGCAGGGCCGGGATGCCATCCTCGCGTATTTCGGCGAGCTGTTCTCGCGGGCCGCCGGGACAGTGAAAGTTGAAGTCGATGATCTGATTAGTGGCCATAAGCACACCGCCGGCTTTCAGAGAGTGCACGCCGAGCGGAATGGAAAGGCCATCGACCAGCGCGCGGCCCTCGTATTCACGCTCCGCGACGGGAAAGTAAGTGAAGTGTATGAGTTCCAGCAGGACAGCGCCAAGGCTGCAGAATTCTGGTCATAGCCGACGTCCGGCGGGACATGCAGGAGAAATGGGAGTCGGCCCGGCAGGCGAATTGACGGATTCTTCAACTTACTGCCCGGTAAGGGTTATCTTCGTTATTGAGAGCGGCTAGGCTACGAAACGGCCGGGGAAGCGTCCCCCGGGCCTGAAGCACTCAGAGGACCAGCTCCATGGCAAACACAGTGACTTTTTCCGTGACGACCATGCCCAAGCCGGGCTCCCAAGGCAGTTTCCGCGACACAGTCCAGAACCTGCCCACAGATCAGCTTGAGGACTGCTTTCTGTCGGTCTTCCACATCAGTGACTCCTATGCCCTGCTCAATGGTGAGGCGCTCCCCGGTGCGCACACAGCCTCCAATGCCGCGCTCCGCGCGTACTTGGCCCGCCGGCTCACCAGCAACGGTGACCTGCTGGATTTCGATGTGAAGATCGATCATGCCTCGGAGTCCGCCCGCTCCCGCTCGTAATCCACGGTTGTGGAGGCCCGCGCCGAAGTTATCCTGCAGTTATGGATGTCCGCTGTGGCTGGCGCCGGCCGCTCCGTCCCTGCCGGCATTGGTCCTTTTGGTTATCAGCCAGGTAATAAACCACAGCAGAATGCCGATGGCTATCAGCCCTCCGGCCACCTGGTACTGAACCGGGTTCCGACCCACCCACGGCCCAGCCAGGAAGGCGCACAGCAGGGCAGCCAGCAGGGGCAGCTGCCCGGGTGAGGTGAACCATACCTTGCGGTTGGGGTCCCTCTTGCGCCGAAGCACCAGGCAGACCACGTTTACCACGGTGAAGACGCACAGCAGCAGGAACGCCGTCGTACCCGAAAGGTTGGCGACGATATTGCTTTCGGGGTCGCTGCTGACGTACCAGATCAATCCGAGCGCGAGCACTGTGGAGAAGAGAATGCCGGCCCACGGTGTGCGGCGGACGGGCAGCACCTTTCCCAACGGTCGCGGCAGGACGTGTGCACGAGCCATACCGTAGATCAGGCGGCTGGCCATCAGCATGTTGATCAACGCGGTGTTGGCCACCGCGAACACGGCCAGGAACGGGAAAATCCTATCGATCGGGAAGTCCGGGGAACCTTTGTGCACCACTTCGAGGAGCGCGGCGCCCTCGGCCTTCCTGATGTCCTCAAGCTCGGTGGGCGAGAGCACGCTGACCACGGAAACAGCCACCAGCATGTAGAGGAGCACTGCTATGCCCAGGCCGGTGAGCATGCTCCTCGGGAAGATCTTTTCGGGCTCCCTGGTCTCCTCAACCATGTTTACTGAATCCTCGAAACCCACCATGGCAAAGAACGCAATGGACGTTGCCGCTGTGACTGCCAGGAACAGGCCCTTGTCCTGATAGTCATTAAAGACGAAGATTTCTCCGGCGTTCCCGGTCCCCTGCGTCAGAACGAAGAAACCGACACCGATGACGATGCACAGCGCCGTCATCTCGACCAGCGTGAGGACAACGTTGAACTTCACGCTCTCCCCCACACCCCGCAGGTTGACCGCCGCCAGCAGCAGCATGAAGCCCATGGCCACTGCGGTGGTCGTTTCCCTTCCGGGCAGGCCCATCCAGCCATTGATCGCGAGGCCGCCGAAAAAGTTCTGGGCAAGCACATTGGCGGATGTTGAAGCACTCGTAATTCCGGAACAGACGACGGCGAACGCCACCAGGAAGGTCACGAAGTGAATGCCGAACGCCTTATGGGTGTACAGCGCTGCGCCCGCAGCCTGGGGGTACTGCGTTACGAGCTCCAGATAGGAGAACGCTGTCAGAGTGGCGACGACGAATGCCAGCAGGAACGGCAGCCAGACGATGCCCCCGACGGTTCCGGCCATGGTTCCCGTGACAGCGTAAACTCCGGCACCAAGGATGTCGCCAACGATGAAAAGGAGCAGGAGCTTGGGTCCAAGGACACGTTTGAGCTGTGGTTCTTCTCCGGCGGCAGGTGCGTCATACAGTTCATCAGAAGTCGTGCTCATGGTGACCTCCACAGCGTGGTCAGCCCCTTCGGCGGCGCCAGCCGCCGAGTTCGGGCCTTATGTGACGTACTTCACTCTCGCCCTCGAATGTCACTTTCGCAACAACAGGCCCGGGAGATCAGCTGGGTACCGAGCCCGCCGATGCCCATTCCTGAAGGCCGGTTCCCGGCATAGACTGCCCGTGTAAGCGAAGATGCTGCCACCTCAAGGACGGCCTCATGACCGTGATCGATCCGGAATTGCTGATCTTTGAGTACAGGCTCCGCTACCGGGGCGTTCCAGGGCCGGAGCATTCCCCGCGGGGCTACCCGATGCGATGGGAGATTACCGTTACGACTGCCAGCGGGACGGCAGGCAGTTCTGACGCAAGACAGACTGACGGCATTGCCGAGGGGCGAGAAGTGCAGGTGGGCAGCGCCGTCGTGCAGATTGTCCCGAAAGCCGGAATGATTAATCTGTTCGTTACGACGGATGGTGCCGATCCTGAGATGACACGGATCGCGGACATGCTCACCGCCGAGCGCCCGGACCTGGTCAGTGAGTACCTGCAGGACGGCGGGGACCTGATGATCGTCTCTACCTTGGAGATCCTCCCCGAGTACCGCGGCGGCCGCATGGGATACACGGTCCTGCACGCGATTGTGGAAACTGTGGGCCGGTCCGTGGACCTGGTCGTCGTCCACCCTGTGCCGGCCGCGGGCTGCGGTTCTCCCCCGGAGGGTTCGGCGGAGTATGAAGAGGCTAAAGCCGCTCTTAAGGCATACTGGCAGGACTTCGGGTTCGACGAGGCAGCCGGCGAGTATCTGGCCTTTGCCAAGAGGCGGCTTCTGGAATAGCCGGCGTCGAAGGTCCCCCGACGTCGAAAGGCCCCGCAGGTGCGGAGCCTTTCGTATTGCCTGGACTTCAGACTCAAACGCGTTCGCCGATCCGGTCAGGCTGATCAGCAGCGCTCTTTTCCATGCGGGCCAGGTAGGCCCACATCCTGGATTCCTCTGTCTGCACCTGAGGTTCGGGGGCCCTGTCAGGCCTCGTCTCCTGGCGGTCTTCGGTTTCCCGGGCGCGATCCTTCCTGTAGCTCCGCCACCCCTCGCACGATGAATAGCACATCACCGACCTCCTTAGTGTGGGTGTGGTTAAATCCTCCTCCCATTCCATCCCCGCGTCGAGACGGGGACGCTGGAAAGGGAACCGAATATCAGGACAAGCGCGTGCGGACAATCTCGCTCACAGCTTTCCCATCGAAGCGCCCGGCAACCCGTGCGGTCACAGGCTTCATCACGGCGCCCATCTGCCGCACTGACAGCTCGGCGCCCTCCGCCCTGAGGGCCTCGATGGATTCATCCACGATCGCTTCGACCTCGGCTGCCGTCAGCGGCTGGGGCAGGTACGCCTCGATGACCTCAGCCTCGGCAACTTCCGCTGCAGCACGGTCGTTCTCCCCCGCTTCCGTATAAATCCGGGCGGTGTCGCGGCGCTTGGCAGCCTCCTTTTGCAGCAAAGCCGTGACCTGGGTGTCATCGAGCTCCACCGGCGTCTTGCCTGACTTCTCACGCGTTTCAATTTCACCAAGGACATTACGGACCGTAGTGAGGGCCACCTTGTTGCGGTCCTTCATGTGGGCGACAACGTCGGCGTGCAGGCGTTCCTTCAATGTGCTCATGGCTTCCTCATCCAGCAGTAGCGGCACCGTAAGGGCGTGGGTAATCCCATCGTGCACCCTTGAGGGCCGCCTGCACATCTGCCCTGCCTGCCGGCGGTAGCCTTGATGCCTATGGTTTCTTTCACCGCAGCAGTCCCGACCGTGCCCGAGGACTGGTGGAACCGGATAGCCGCAGGTTTCGCCCGGTCCGAGGTTCCGGCAGTCACCGTTACCGAGCTGCTCACCGTCGTCCTGATCGCCGTCGTCCTTTCTGTCCCGAACGCAACGTGGCGGTATTTCGGTTTGTTCGCGACAGTGACGCATGAACTTGGACACGCGTTTGCGGCTCTAACCAGCGGCCAGCGTCTGGGCGGAATCAAGCTCAGGCTCAACCACTCCGGCACCACCACCTCGTTTACGCGAGGGCGTTTCGCAGCGGTGTGGTCAGGATTCTGGGGGTATCCCGTCCCCGGCGTTACGGGTGCGGCCCTGGTCTGGTCAGGCTTCAATGGCTGGGGACCCGCAGCCATGTCCACCGGGCTTCTGGTTTTGCTTGCATCCCTGATCTTCATCCGCAATGCGTCGGGTGTGCTGATCCTGCTGGCAACAGTGGCCTGTGCCGGAGCCCTGGTCCTGGCAGTGCCCTCAGTATTCGCGGGGCATATAGCCATCATCCTGGGACTTGCCCTGCTCGTAGCCGCCGTCCGGGATCTGGGCAAGCTCACGAACGTGCACCTTCGCAGGCGCGATCAGCTGGCCACCTCCGACGCGTACATCCTGTACCGGGCGACCGCGGTACCCTCCGGGGTGTGGATCGCCCTTTTCTCCCTCGTCGTGGCCGTTTCATGGATTGTTGCCTGGCAGCGGATGTCGCGGATCTTCGCAGGTGGCGCATAGTGTGGGTTCATGAATGAGAAACCCAGCAGCGTCAGGGAACACAGCACTAAGGGCGCCTACGTCACCGGCGGTGAATTCAACCGCGACACGAACTACATCGAGGACAGGATCACCCGGGACGGACACCCTGGGCCCAACGGTGAACCGGGCTGGCCAGTAGAGCCGGGCCGCTACAGGTTGATCGCTGCCCGTGCCTGCCCCTGGGCCAACCGCACCGTCATCGTCCGACGTCTGCTGGGACTGGAGGACGTCATCTCGCTCGGCCAGCCCGGCCCCACGCATGACGCCCGTTCCTGGACCTTCGACCTTGACCTCGATGGCAAGGATCCCGTCCTCGGCATCGAGCGGCTCCAGGAAGCGTACTTCACCCGGTTCCCGGACTATCCGCGCGGCATCACCGTTCCCGCCATCGTCGACATCGCCAGCGGTGCGGTGGTGACCAACAACTATCCGCAGATCACCCTTGACTTCTCCACGGAGTGGACCGACTTCCACCGGCCTGGCGCCCCGCAGCTCTATCCGGAACACCTCCGGAACGAAATCGACAGTGTCAACAAGCGAGTCTTCACCGAGGTCAACAACGGCGTCTACCGGTGCGGTTTCGCCGGCTCGCAGGAAGCTTACGACGCCGCTTACGCCCGCCTCTGGACGGCGCTGGACTGGCTGGAGGAACGGCTGGCACGGCAGCGGTACCTCGTAGGCAATTCCATCACCGAGGCTGACGTCCGGCTCTTCACAACTCTTGCCCGGTTCGACGCCGTCTACCACGGGCATTTCAAGTGCAACCGGAACAAGCTCAATGAGATGCCGAACCTGTGGGGCTACGCCCGGGACCTGTTCCAAACCCCAGGCTTCGGGGACACCATCGACTTCGTACAGGTTAAGCAGCACTATTACATCGTCCATGAGGACATCAACCCCACCGGCATCGTCCCCGCCGGACCCGACCTTTCCGGGTGGCTCACTCCCCACGGCCGGGACGCACTGGGCGGCAAACCTTTCGGCGAAGGAACCCCGCCTGGGCCTGTCCGCGCCGGGGAAGAAGTTGCCCCCGGGCACGGAGCCGGCTGACGGCTGCCGTGCCGGGCGTCGGGCCGGCGGTGGTTTATCCATTTGTTGCATGCGGGATGCCAACCTAGTGTTGGCCCGATGAGCACCGCGAAGCAGGAGACTGCAGCCAGCGAATCATGGGCGCGGAGGCTTGGCCTGGCTATGGCCGAACGAATCCGGCGTGCCCTTGCGGCTCCGCGGCTACAGCTGGCGGCCAAAGCAGGCCTTGCCGCCGGCCTGGCGTTCCTCACCGCCCCCCACATGCCGGGCGCCGCTGCCAACTACGCCTACTACGCGCCCCTGGGCGCCCTGGTGGTGATGTACGAAAACGTCGCCGGCTCCATGCGACAGGGACTCCAGACTCTCGCAGGCCTCGCCGTAGGAATCGGACTGGCCTTCCTGCTTCTCCGTTTCGGCGCGACGCCGCTTTCAGTAGGTTTGGTGATGGCGCTAGGGGTGTTGCTGGCCGGGCTTCCCCGGGTTGGGGCCGGCCGGGACTGGATCCCGACGGCGGCGCTGTTGGTCCTGCTGGTGGGCGGCAGCAATCCCGACGATTTCTCCTACGGCTACCTGTTCCAGATGGGGGTCGGCGTCGCGGTGGGCGTCGCCGTCAACCTGCTCGTCTTCCCGCCCCTCCACTTCAACGCGGCCGCCCTGAGCCTGGCCGAACTGCGGTTTGCCCTGGCCCGGCAGCTGAAGGATATGGGAGCGGCAGTCCACGAAAAGTGGCCACCGGAGCACGAGGACTGGTCCCTTCGCTCCGACGAGCTGGCAAAGTCAGCGGGGTCTGTCCGCGCCGCCGTCCAGAAGGCCGATGCAAGCCGGGAAGCGAACCCGCGGCGGCGCTTCCACCCCCGCAACGTGGACCTGGATTACCGCAACCTCCGCGACCTGGAACGCATCACGTTCTACATCCAGGACATGACAGAGGTCCTCGCCGAAGTTATCTGGAACAAGGACCTGCCCTTCACCATCCCCATGGCCCACAGCGAGCCCCTGGCCAAGGCACTTACCACCGTCGGAGAGGTTCTGCGCGCGGCCGAAGAGGAAGACGAAGAGCGGCAGCACGAGCTGAAGCAGGAAGCGCACCGAGCTGTCGACGCCCTGAGGGCGCGCATCCTTGAAGACGACGCCGACGCTGGCGCGCCAAGCGCCGCCGAGTCCATCCTGCTCAGCCTCCACCGGATCCTGCGTGTGACCCGGGCGCAGGACAGCTAAGCGTTTAGCCTGTCACAGGGCAGTGACGGATCCGCTGAAATACCGGCGGCCCGAACTTGGGCTCCAGGCCACGTAATCCGACCTCAGCAACGCGTCACCCTCCCCCTGCGCGGTGGAGATCTCCAGCGCGACGCGTGCCGGGAGGTACACGGGCGCCTCGAAGGAAACGTCCCAGCGGAACGAGTCGCCCTTGGCGGTGCCGACCACCGCGAGCGCCCGTGACGCCAGGTACATGCCATGGGCGATTGACCGCCGCAGCCCCAGGGCTTTCGCAGAGAGCGCGCTGAGGTGGATGGGATTAAAATCCCCGGAGACGGCCGCGTAAGCACGCCCGGTGTCGACTCCCAACTGCCAGACCGCCGTCGGGTTCGGCGCTTTGAAGTCCCCCGGACGCCCCACGGCCGAGGCCTTATCTATCCCGGGAAGAAAGATGCCCTTCGCAAGATACGTCGAAACTCCCCGCCAGCGGACCATACCGTCCCCTGAACCGCGGATTTCGGCCACGACGTCCAGTTGGGTCCCTGCCCGATGGGCGCGCAGCCCCTCCGCGCGGGCAGTAATGTCCAAGCGCTCGGTAAAGAGCACCGGGATGAACTGTTCGACCACATTGCGGAGGTGGATCATGCCCAGCAGCGGCAAGGGGAAGTCATCCCTGTTCAGAACGCTCATCGCCACGGGGAAGGCCATGGCATGCATAAACCCTGCGGGGAGTACATCGCTGGCGGACTCACCGATCAGGTGCTGGTAGGCGGTCAGGTTTTCGACGTCGGCCCTTGCCTCGCGAACTTCATGGCTCACGGCAGGCAGGGCGTCACCGGCCGGGGATCCCAGGATCCGGCGCCGTGCCGCCCCGGCAGCCGCATTCACATACAGCTTGGACAGCGACGGCATCTCGCCCAGGATGACGGGCTGGCCCACGCTCATGCCCCCACCAGATTTTGTCCGCACACTCTCAGCACCTCTCCGGATATGCCCCCGGCGGCGTCGCTGGCGAGGAACGCGATGGCTTCGGCAACGTCCTCAGGCCGTCCGCCCTGCTGGAGCGAATTCAGCCGCCGCGCAATCTCCCGGGGCGCAAACGGCATCCGGGCCGTCATTTCCGTCTCAATGAAACCCGGAGCCACAGCATTGATGGAACCGCCGTACTCCGCGAGCAGGGGGGCCGTGGCCCGGACCATGCCGATCACGCCCGCCTTGGAGGCCGCATAGTTCGTCTGCCCCCTGTTGCCAGCGATGCCGCTGGTGGACGCCACCGAGACGATTCTTGGAGCGGAGCGGAAGAGGCCGGAAGGCAGGAGGACATCATTGATCCTCAGCTGGGCCTCGACGTTCACTGCCATGACGGAACTCCACCGCGCATGATCCATGTTCACCAGCAGCTTGTCCCGGGTGATGCCTGCATTGTGCACCATGATGTCCAGCCGTCCGTGCCGGCCGGCGTGGTCAAGGATCCGCTCGCCGGCGTCCCGCCGCGTGACATCGAGCTGGAGCGCGGTGCCGCGGATCCCGTTGACGACCGCTGCCAGATGGTCTCCCGCGGCGGGAATGTCCACAGCCACCACCGTTGCTCCATCCCGGTGCAGCGTCCGGGCAATGGAAGCCCCAATGCCGCGGGCGGCGCCCGTGACGACGGCGACCTTTCCGGCGAGGGGTGCATCGGGTGCTGCGGCGAGGCTGCCCGACGCCGACCCGACCCGCAGCAACTGCCCGTCGACGAAGGCCGACCGGCCCGAGAGGAAGAACCGGAGCGCACCGAGCACGGAGGGAGCGGTGGTGCCGACGCCGCCGGCAAGGACGATGCCGTTGCCCGTGGCTCCGGCCCGCAGTTCCTTGGCCAGGGAACGGAGCAGGCCGCCCACCGCTTGGCGGGCGGCAGCAGCGGCCGGGCGGCTGCCGTCGGGATCGCGGGAAATGATGATCACGCGCCCGTTCGGTGCCAGCTCCCGCAGGGCGTTCCCCGCCGAAAGCACCGGCTGTTCAAGGTCGGCAAGTGATTCAAGATCGTCCAGCGCCAGCAGAACCGCGCCGAGCCGTTCCCTGGCAACAGGGTGCCGCCGGACATCCAGGTTCCAGGCCACGAGCTCCCCGGCCAGGTCATCCGCTCCAGTACCGGTCCCTATGACCAGCACAGGTCCGGCAACGAGGGGCTGGCCGGGTTCGTAGCGCCGGAGCGCGGCCGGCTGCGGAAGCCCTAGCTTCCTGGCAAGGTCCTTGCCCGGATCCTTGCTGACCAGCCGGGCGTATGTATCCGTCATCGAAATCCCCTAGCGTGCTTCCAGCAGTGCGGCGACGCCCTGTCCACCGGCAGCGCAGACGGAAATGAGGCCCAGGGCGGGCCGCCCATTGACGGTGCCCTTCTCGTGCAGCATCTTGGCAAGTGTCGCCACGATACGGCCCCCGGTGGCCGCGAAGGGGTGCCCCGCAGCCAGGGAGGAACCGTGGACGTTGAGCCGGGAACGGTCTACCTTGCCGAATGCGCCGTCCAGTCCAAGCCGTGTCCGTCCGAATTCCTCGTCCTCCCAGGCGGCGAGCGTGCTCAGGACGGTTCCGGCAAAGGCCTCGTGGATTTCAAAGTAGTCAATATCGTCCAGGGTCAGGCCGTTGCGTGCTAGCAGGCGCGGCACAGCGAACGCCGGGGCCATCAGCAGGCCGTCCTTGCCATGGACAAAGTCCACTGCCGCGGCTTCACCATCCACGACAGTTGCGAGCTTGGGCAGACCGTGACTGTCAGCCCACTCCTCCGAAGCCAGCAAAACGGTAGAGGCTCCGTCGGTCAGCGGAGTGGAGTTGCCAGCCGTCATGGTGGCTTCCGAGCCAAGGTTGCGCCCGAAGACGGGCTTCAGGGTGGCCAGCTTCTCAAGGCTGGTGTCCGGGCGAAGGTTCGAGTCCCGGCCCAGCCCCCGGTAGGGGGTGAGGAGGTCGTCGAAGAATCCGGCGTCATAGGCGGCGGCGAGATTGCGGTGACTGTTGTAGGCCACCTCGTCCTGCGCCTCGCGGGTGATCTTCCACTGGGCAGTGGTCAGGGCCTGGTGCTCCCCCATTGACAGGCCGGTCCTGGGTTCGCCGGTGCTGGGAGCGTCGGGAGCAAGGTCCTTGGGGCGCAGCCTCGCGAGAACCTGCAGCTTCTGTGGCAGAGTTTTGGCCCGGCTCAGGTCCAAAAGGATTTCCCGGAGCCCCTCGCTCACTGCAATCGGCGCATCGGATGCGGAGTCCACACCGCCCGCGATGGCCGACTCAATCTGCCCCAGCCTGACCTTATTGGCCAGGCCGAGCACCGCTTCCAGCCCGGTGGCGCAGGCCTGCTGCAGGTCATAGGCGGGGGTTTCGGCAGAGAGAGCCGAGCCGAGGACGACTTCGCGGGTGAGGTTGAAGTCGCGGGAGTGCTTGAGCACCGCGCCGGCAGCAACTTCTCCGATCCGTTCATCCTGCAGGCCGAAGCGGGCCACCAGGCCGTCAAGGGCAGCTGTGAGCATGTCCTGGTTTGAGGACTTCGTATAGGCGCCACCAGTGCGGGCAAAGGGAATCCTGTTGCCGCCCACCACAACTGCCGAACGCAGGGTTGGGCCGGACGAGGCCACAGCTTCCCCGGTTCCATTAAATGAGTGCCCCTCAGTGGACATGCGAGTCTCCTTTGTTCCGCGCGGGTTATCGATACCCAGCGTACCTGATACGCTGGGTATCGTGAACAACCTCCTGCCTTCCGCCGGTTCTGAACCCGAAGCCGCTGCCATCGACGGCCGGGCTTCGAGATGGCAGTCTCATCGTGAGGAGCGCCGGAGGGAACTCATCAAAGCTGCCCGTCGGGCGGTCCACCTCCTAGGCAGCGACGCCTCGATGGAAGACATCGCCGCCGCCGCCGGAACCTCAAAGTCCGTTTTCTACCGGTACTTCCGGGACAAAGCCGGACTTCAGCAGGCCGTGGGAGACGTGGTACTCAACCAGATGCAGCGGCGAATCCAGGAGGCGGCGCAGGCGGCCCAGACCCCGCGCGAGGGCCTGCACGCCATGGTCTCGGCCTATCTGCAGATGGCCGAGACCAGCCCTAACGTGTACACGTTTGTTACCCGGTACTCGGCATCGGATACCGACGGCGGCCAGGGCATCGCCACGGCCGGGGCGCTGGGCCACTTTTTTGACGCTATCGCGGACATGATCGCCCGGCCCATGCGCGCCCACCTCGGTCCGGGCAAGGAAGCTGTGATCGGCTACTGGCCGAACGCCGCGATCGGGCTTGTCCGGAACGCGGGTGAACAGTGGCTGGCCAGCCCCGACTCCCCCGAGAAGCCTGATCAGGAAACGATGGCACGCCAGATCACGGCCTGGCTGTGCCTGGGTATCGCACCCGAGCTCAACGACGTTCCCTAACCTCACATCTGTTCAGACCAACGAAGGAATCGACATGACTGAACTAGCAGACCGTCCCCCTGGCACCACCATCGGCGCAGTCGACGGCGGCCGGCCGGCCGTTGACGTGGCGGCACTGCATGAGCAGCTGCTGGGGAAATGGGCGGACATCCGGCGCCAGGCGCGGGAACTTGCAGCGAGGCCCGAGCTGCACAAGATCGAGGGCCTGACGCACACCGAACATCGGCAGCGCACGTTCGGCCAGCTCCGCTACCTTGTGGACAACGGAGGCGTGCACCGCGCGTTCCCCTCGGACGTGGGCGGTTCAGACGACCACGGTGGCAACATTGCAGGATTCGAGGAACTGGTCACCGCCGACCCGTCCCTCCAAATCAAGGCCGGCGTGCAGTGGGGACTCTTTGGTTCGGCCGTGATGCACCTGGGCACCGGTGAGCACCACCGGAAGTGGCTGCCGGGCATCATGAACCTGGAAATCCCGGGCTGTTTCGCCATGACGGAGACGGGGCACGGTTCGGACGTGGCGAGTATCGCCACCACCGCCACGTACGACGCCGGCACCCGGGAATTCGTCATCAACACGCCATTCCGTGGTGCCTGGAAAGACTACATCGGCAACGCCGCCGTCGACGGGCTCGCTGCCGTGGTGTTCGCACAGCTCATTACCCGCGGCGTGAACCACGGGGTCCATGCCTTCTACGTGAATCTGCGGCACCCGGACACCAAGGAGTTTCTGCCCGGGATCGGCGGCGAGGACGACGGCGTCAAGGGCGGCCTGAACGGGATCGACAACGGCCGCCTGCACTTCAGCAATGTCAGGATCCCCCGCACGAACCTGCTCAACCGCTACGGCGACGTGGATGCCGACGGACATTACAGCTCGCCCATCGCCAGCCCGGGCAGGCGCTTCTTCACGATGCTTGGCACCCTCGTGCAGGGCAGGGTCAGCCTCGACGGGGCCGCTGTGGCGGCCTCAAAGCTCGCCCTGAAGACTGCCATCACCTATGCCGCCGAGCGCCGTCAGTTCAACTCCTCCTCGCTGACCGAGGAAGAGGTGCTCCTTGACTACCAGAGGCACCAGCGCCGGCTCTTCACCCGTCTGGCCACCACTTACGCCGCCGCGTTCGCCCATGAGCAGCTGCTGCAGAGGTTCGATGACGTGTTCTCCGGCCCGGAATGCACCGACGCGGACCGGCAGGATCTCGAGACTCTCGCCGCTGCCCTCAAGCCGCTGAGCACGTGGCACGCGCTGGACACCCTGCAGGAGTGCCGCGAGGCGTGCGGCGGCGCCGGCTTCCTGATGGAGAACCGTTTCGCCTCACTCCGCGCAGACTTGGACGTCTACGTCACCTTCGAGGGCGACAACACAGTGCTGCTGCAGCTGGTGGCCAAAAGGCTGCTGGCCGACTACGCCAAGGAATTCCGCAACGTCAACTTCGGGGTGCTGGCGCGCTACGTCGTGAACCAGGCGGCGGGTACCGCCATCCACCGGACCGGCCTGCGGGGTGTCGCGCAGTTTGTGGCGGACACCGGACTGCCCCAGAAAGCGGCCATCGCGCTGCGGGATGAGGAGAGCCAGCGCACCCTGCTATCGGACCGGGTGCAGACCATGGTTGCCGAGGCGGCCGCTTCGTTGAAGGGGGCCAACAGGCTCCCGCAACGCGAAGCTGCCGCCGTCTTCAACCGGCACCAGAACGAGCTGATCGACACGGCGCAGGCGCACGCCGAGCTGCTGCAGTGGGAAGCGTTCACTGAGGCCCTGACGCAGGTCAGGGATCCAGGGACGAAGAGCGTGCTCACGTGGCTCAGGGATCTCTTCGGGCTCTCCCTGATCGAGAAGAACCTGTCCTGGTACCTGATGAACGGCCGGCTTTCCATGCAGCGGGCGCGGACCGTGGGCGCCTACATCGACAGGCTGCTGGTCAAGATCCGGCCGCACGCCCTGGACCTGGTGGATGCCTTCGGTTACGGTCCGGAGCACCTTCGGGCCGCCATCGCTACCGGAGCGGAGCAACTGCGGCAGGACGAAGCACGCCAGTTCTACCGCCTCCAGCGGGCCAGGGGCAACGCCCCTGTCGACGAAAAGTCAGCTTAAACCCCCGACGGCGGCGTTCCCACTTTGGGGAGCGCCGCCGTCGGGCGTGATGTCTGGCGTTGATAGAGCAGGCAGCTTCAGCTGCTGCTATTTGAGCACTGAACGGTAGACGTCGAGCGTGGTCTCGGTAATTGACTCCCACGAGAAGTGCTCCTCGGCGCGGCGCCTGCCGGCCTCGCCCATGGCTCGGGCGCGCTGGGGGTCGGAAACCACTTCGGTCAGGGCAGCGGCAAAGTCCGTGACGAACTTCTCCGGATCCAGCGGCGTACCAGTGCCGTCGGTGACCTGTTCGAGGTCCACGAGCAGCCCGGTGTCACCGTGCTGCACCACCTCCGGGATTCCGCCGGTGGCGCTGGCCACCACGGCGGCGCCGCAGGCCATGGCCTCGAGGTTCACGATGCCGAGCGGTTCGTAGATGGACGGGCATGCGAAGGCGGTGGCGTGGCTGAGGACCTGGATGAGTTCGTTGCGGGGCAGCATCCGCTCAATGAGCACAACGCCGCTGCGCTGGCTCTGCAGCTCCTCGATCAGCCGTGCGGTTTCGGCGGCGAGCTCGGGGGTGTCGGCGGCTCCGAGGCAAAGCACCAGCTGCACGTCGGCGGGGAGCTTTGCGGCAGCACGCAGGAGGTAGGGAACCCCCTTCTGCCGGGTGTTCCGTCCCACGAACACAACGCTGGGCAGCTCGGGATCGATGCCGAGGGAGCGGACAACGTCGTCGTTTTCGTCCCGGTTCCACAGGCTGACGTCGATGCCGTTGTGCACCACCTTGACCTTGGCCGGGTCAACCTCGGGGTAACTGCGCAGGATGTCCTGGCGCATGCCTTCGGACACGGCGATGATCGCGGCGGCCGCCTCGTAGGCAGTCTTCTCGACCCAGGAGGACAGCGCGTAGCCGCCGCCGAGCTGTTCGGCCTTCCATGGGCGGAGCGGTTCCAGGCTGTGGGCGCTGAGCACGTGCGGGATGCCGTGCAGCAGCGAGGCGAGGTGTCCTGCCATGTTGGCGTACCACGTATGCGAATGGACCAGGTCGGCTCCCTGGACGTCCGGAACGATGCGAAGGTCGACGCCGAGGGTCTGGACGGCCGCGTTCGCGGATCCGAGATCCTCAGGGACCGAGTAGGAGGTCACGTGCGCCCCGTGGTAGTCAGCATCCCTGGGTGCACCAAAGGCACGCACCTGCAGGTCTACCTGCCGGGCCAGGACCCGGCTCAGCTCGGCCACGTGGACACCCGCACCGCCGTAGATCTCCGGCGGAAACTCTTTAGTCACAATGTCTATTCGCATGATGCCCAAGGTAGTCCTTGACGCTTATCTGTTCTAGTGTGAAGAAGTCCGGGCGTGCCGGACTGTTGGGGAGTTTACGAAGGTGTACAGGGAGCGACTACTATGCCGTTGACTAAAAAAGTATTGGCGATTGTCCTGGCGGGCGGAGAAGGCAACCGCCTGATGCCGCTGACGGCAGACAGAGCCAAGCCAGCCGTGCCTTTTGCGGGCAGTTACCGGCTAATCGACTTCGCCCTCTCCAACCTCGTGAACTCCCGGTATCTCCAGATCGTGGTCCTGACCCAGTACAAGTCCCACAGCCTTGACCGCCACATCTCCGAAACCTGGCGCATGTCCACGCAGCTCGGCAACTACGTCGCCTCCGTTCCCGCGCAGCAGCGCGTGGGCAAGAGCTGGTTCCTGGGCAGCGCCAACGCCATTTACCAGTCGCTGAACCTGATCCACGACGCCAATCCTGACATTGTTGTCGTAGTCGGTGCCGACCACGTCTACCGGATGGACTTCGCGCAGATGGTGGAGCAGCACGTTCTCAGCGGCGCCAAGGCCACCGTTGCCGCCGTCCGGCAGCCGCTGCACATGGCCGACCAGTTCGGCGTCATCGAGGTGGACCAGGCGGACCCGCAGAAAATTGCGGCGTTCGTTGAAAAACCAGCGTCAACGCCGGGCCTTGCCGCCGACCCTAGCCAGTTCCTGGCGTCGATGGGCAACTACGTCTTCAACGCCGACGCCCTGGTCGACGCGCTGCACGTTGACGCCGAACGCCTCGACACCAAGCACGACATGGGCGGCGATATCATCCCCTACTTCGTGAACCGTGGCGAGGCCGGAGTCTATGACTTCACCCTCAACGACATCCCCGGGTCCACGGAACGTGACCGCACCTACTGGCGCGACGTCGGAACGATCGACTCGTTTTACGATGCCCACATGGACCTGATCTCGCCACTGCCGGTGTTCAACCTGTACAACTCCGAGTGGCCCATCTACACCCGCCAGAGCATCTCTCCGCCCGCGAAGTTTGTCCGCGGCGACAACAATACTGTCGGAACTGCCCTTGATTCCATCGTGGCCAGCGGCGTGGTCATCTCGGGCGGCATCGTGGAGGGCTCGGTGCTGTCCAACGACGTATACGTCGGAACCGCCAGCCGGGTCATTGACTCCGTGCTGATGGACAAGGTCCAAATCGGTGGGGGTGCCGTAGTACGGCGGGCCATCATCGACAAGAACGTGCGTGTCCCTGACGGTGCAGCCATTGGCCTCGACCCGGAACTGGACCGCGCCCGCGGCTTCAAAGTCACCGATTCGGGCATCACGGTGCTCTCCAAGGGGCAGTTCGTGCCGGAGCCGGACGACGCCGAGCGCGCGCTGTCCGCCGCAAACCTGCATTTGGTCCCCGATGCTGTGAAGGCCGCGACGGAGAACTGGCCAGAGGTACGCAGTTCGGTTGAGCAGGTGGGCAAGGTCCATGCTGCAGCTGTCGGCGTTGACTCCCCGCCCCAGCCTGCTGTTCGTTCCTGATTCCGGCTGCCGCCAACTCACCGAGGCAGGCCCGAATCCCAACAGGCTGTAAAATCAGATCAATGAGCTCCTCCGATCTGACGCCTGAAGAGATTCAGGCCTGTCTCAAGGTTTTGAACAGCATCCACGTCTACGACGAGGAGCATCCTGACTACGTCTCGGTACGCCGCGCCACCGGGAAGATGTTCAAGGCCGTCAAGCGCCACCGCCGCGTCACGAAACGGGACCTCATCGCAGAGGCTGACCGGGCCGTGCTCGCCCAGACCGCGACGGCCGCCCCGGACCGGATTGATGACGAAACCCGCGGCAACAAACTCGCCCCCTCGGCGACGGGCAAAGTGGCCGGCCACCTGATCAGGTCCCGGCCGTGCTACATCTGCAAGCAGCACTACACCCAGGTGGACGCCTTCTACCACCAGCTGTGCCCGGAGTGCGCGGCATTCAGCCACACCAAGCGGGACGCGCGCACCGACCTCACCGGCAGGCGTGCCCTGCTGACGGGCGGCCGGGCCAAGATCGGCATGTACATCGCCCTGCGGCTGCTCCGGGACGGCGCGCACACCACCATCACCACCCGCTTCCCCAAGGACGCCGCCCGCCGCTTCGCCGCCATGGAGGACAGCGCCGAATGGCTGCAACGGTTGAAGATCGTGGGAATCGACCTGCGCGACCCGTCCCAGGTCATGGCGCTCACCGACGACCTCAACGCCGCCGGGCCGCTGGACATCATCATCAACAATGCAGCGCAAACCGTCCGCCGCTCAGGCAACGCCTACAAGCCCCTGGTGGACGCGGAGGACGAGCCGCTTCCGGCCGCGCTCCAGGCAGGCAACGGAGGCCCTGAGCTGGTCACTTTCGGCCACGCCCATGACAAGCACCCGCTCGCCCTCGCCAGCAGCGTAACCGAGCATCCGGTGCTGGCCGGCGACGCCATCACATCCCTTGCCCTGTCCACTGGCTCCGCCTCCCTGGAACGCATTGCCTCCGGCACCGCAATTGACGCCGGCGGCCTGGTGCCCGACCTCGCGACCATCAACAGCTGGACGCAGGTAGTGGACGAGGTGGACCCGCTTGAAATGCTGGAAGTGCAGCTCTGCAACGTGACGGCACCCTTCCTGCTGGTCAGCAGGCTGCGTGACGCCATGAGGCGCTCCACCGCGCGGCGGAAGTACATTGTGAACGTCTCGGCAATGGAGGGGCAGTTCTCCCGCGCCTACAAGGGCCCAGGCCACCCGCACACGAACATGGCCAAGGCCGCCCTGAACATGATGACCAGAACCAGCGCCAAGGAAATGCTGGACACCGACGGCATCCTGATGACGGCTGTGGACACCGGCTGGATCACGGACGAGCGGCCGCACTACACCAAGGTGCGCCTGATGGAGGAAGGCTTCCATGCACCGCTGGACCTCGTGGACGGGGCTGCCCGCGTGTACGATCCGATCGTCATGGGCGAAAAGGGCGAGGACCAGTACGGCGTGTTTCTCAAGGACTACAAGCCGAGCCCTTGGTAAAGGTGTAATTGCTCAATGAGTAAGTGCGGGCTCCCGGCATTGCCGGGAGCCCGCACTTTCAGCTTAAACGGCCCGCTGCCGCCATCCCTCTAGGCCAAACGGGTGATTTCGACGCTCACGCTGAGGGCGGATCCTCCGCCGCCCGAGAGGATGCCCTTCAGCGGCGGCACGTCCCGGTAGTCCCGGCCGCGTGCCACGGTGACGTGGAAATCCCCTGCCGGCTTGTGGTTGGTCGGATCCCAACTGCGCCATTCGCCGTCCCACCACTCCAGCCAGGCGTGGGACTGGCCGGCAACCGTCTCACCGATGTCCGCCGTCGAACGCGGGTGAAGGTAACCGGACACATATCGGGCGGGGATCCCGCAGCTGCGCAGAGCGCCGATGGCAAGGTGGGCGAGGTCCTGGCAGACGCCCTGCCGCTGGTTCCAGGCCTCCTCGGCATTGGTGGTGACGCCGGTGGAGCCCTTCATATACGTCATCTCACCCCGCATCCACTCAAAAACCGCCAACGCGGCGTCGTGGGGGTTCTTACCCTCCACCACGCCCGGGACGATGGCGAGCACTTCGTCGCCGGGACCGGTGAGCTGCGACTGCGGGATCCAGTCGCTGTGCTGGTTCAGCACCTCATATGACGCCAAGTGGTCCCAGCCCACAATGTCCGCTTCAGAGGGGATGCGCTCCACCCGGTGTACTTCGACCGTGGTGGTGGAGAGGACTTCGAGGTGTTCATGCGGCATCTGCATGTCAAAAGCCGTGACCCGGGTGCCCCAGTAGTCCCGGTAACTGCTCACCGCAGCCTGTGACGGGAGGACCTTCAGGGATGACTCCAGCACCACTTGCTGCGGATCCGTCAGCGGCGTCATGCGCGCCTCGTTGTAGGACAGCGTCACCCGCTTGTTGTACTTGTAGCCGGTCTTGTGGATGATGCTTAGCCGGGTCATGAAACTTCTCCCACCCAGGCCAGTTCGTCCGCCTGATTGAAGTACTTACGGGAAATGGCGTCCGAGGCCTGCGAGACAGCCTTTTGCACGCGCTCCATGTGCTCCGGCAACTCCGACATGAGATCGTCCGTGCGGTGGAACTCGAGGAACGTGCGCGCCTGGCCCACGATCCGACGGGCGTCGTTGATGAAGCCGACGCGCTGTGCCGTGGGGTCCAGCTTCGCCAGGCACTCGTCCGCGTCGCGCAGGGCGTAGACGATGGAGCGCGGAAAGAGCCTGTCCAGCAGCAGGAACTCGGCGGCGTGCTGGTCACCGAAGGCGGCGCGCCGGGTGCGCAGGAAGGACTCGTAGGCGCCGGCGCAGCGCAGCATGTTGACCCAGGACATGCCAGCGGAGAGCACGTCCCGGGTGGAAAGCATGCGCGCCGTCATGTCCGCCCGCTCCAGCGAACGGCCCAAGGCAAGAAAGAGCCAGGAGTCGTCGTGGCTCACCGTGGTGTCCGCCAAACCGCTGACCATCGCGGTGCGCTCCAGCACCCAGTGGCAGTACCGGTAGGTGCCCACCACGTCCTTGCGGTGCTGGTTCAGCCCGTAGTACGTGGTGTTCAGGCTTTCCCACAGCCCGGACGACACCGTCTCGCGGGCACGCCGTGCATTCTCGCGGGCGGCGCCGAGGGACCCGGCGATGGAGGTGGCACTGTGCTTGTCGTAGGCGAGGGCGTTCAGCAGTTCCTCCAGTCCGAAGTCCCCACTCTGCGGACGCGCGCCCATGACCGCGAGCAGCTCCCGGGCCACGCTGCGGCGCTCCTCCGTAGGCAGGTGGTTCAGCCGCTCGAGGTGGACGTCCAAAATGCGGGCGGTGCCGTCAGCCCGTTCAACGTAGCGGCCGATCCAGAAAAGGGACTCGGCGATTCGGCTAAGCATGTGCGGCTACCTCCTGCGCGGGCCGGGTGGTCAGTGGTCGGGATGTGGCAGCGGATGTGCAGCGTGCCTGCGGCGTCACTGCTGCTGCTCCGACTGGCGGTCCCGCCAGTTGCTTTCGACGGGCCAGACGGATACGCGTTCCCGGACTGTGATGGGCTGCCGGGGCAGCTGCTCCACCGGCACCTGCGGGGAATCTGCCAACACCCAGGTGTCCTTCGAGCCGCCGCCCTGGCTGGAATTCACGATCAGGGAGCCCTCCTTCAACGCAACGCGGGTGAGTCCGCCAGGGAGGACCCATACCTCATCGCCGTCGTTCACGGCAAACGGACGCAGGTCCACGTGGCGCGGACCAAACTTGTCTCCGCTGAGCGTGGGCACAGTGGACAGCTGCAGGACCGGCTGCGCGATCCACCCGCGAGGGTCCGCAATGATGCGCTTGCGGAGGGCGTCGAGTTCCTCCTTGGACGCGTCCGGCCCGATGACCAGGCCCTTGCCGCCCGAACCGTCCACTGGCTTGACCACGAGTTCATCGAGCCGGTCGAGGACGTGCTCGCGGGCTTCGTCTTCCTCGAGCCGGAACGTGTCCACATTTGCGATAACGGGCTCTTCGCCCAGGTAGTAGCGGATCAGGTCCGGAACGTAGCTGTAGACCAGCTTGTCGTCAGCCACGCCGTTGCCCACGGCGTTGGCGATGGTGACACCGCCGGCCCGCGCGGCGTTGACCAGGCCCGGGCAGCCGAGCATGGAGTCGGAGCGGAACTGCAGCGGGTCAAGGAAGTCGTCGTCGATCCGCTTGTAAATGACGTCCACCCGCTGTTCGCCGGCGGTGGTCCGCATGTAAACACGGTTGCCGCGGCAGATGAGGTCCCGGCCTTCGACGAGCTCGACGCCCATCAGCCCGGCGAGCAGGGTGTGTTCGAAGTAGGCGCTGTTGAAGACGCCGGGGGTCAGCACCACCACGGTGGGATCGTCGACGCCGGAGGGAGCGGTCTTGCGCAGGGCCGAGAGCAGCCGCCGCGGATATTCCTCTACGGGGCGGATGAGCTGGGATCCGAAAGCCTCGGGAAGACCCTTTGCCATGGCCCGCCGGTTCTCCAGTACGTAGCTGACGCCGGACGGCACGCGGACGTTGTCCTCCAGGACGCGGAACGTGCCCGCGGCGTCACGGACAACGTCGATGCCGGAGATGTGCACACGGACGCCGCCGGCCGGTTCGAATCCGTGGACGGCGCGGTGGAAGTGCGCGCTCGTGGTGACCAGCTGGCGGGGAATCACGCCGTCCGAGACGACCGTCATCTTGTCATAGACGTCATTAAGGAATGCCTCGAGGGCCTTGACGCGCTGCGCCACACCGCGCTCAAGCACAGCCCACTCATCGGCGGGAATCACGCGCGGGACGATGTCCAGCGGGAAGGGACGCTCCTCCCCGGCATAGTCGAATGTCACCCCGCGGTCCAGGAAGGTCCGTGCCATTGAGTCCGCTCGCGCGCTGACGTCGGCGAGGGACAGCTCACGGAGGGCACCGGCGACTTGGCCGTAGGATGTGCGGGCCGTTTGCCCGGGGGCAAACATCTCGTCGTAGGCACCCGTGCGGCCGGCGGCCGTCGAGTAATCCTGGAATAGGTCAGACATGGTCATTAGCCAACCACCTTTTTGTTGCAAATTCATTTCCGTACCGCGTCCTGGCGTGTGGGCGGGTCCGTCCAGTTGGCCTTTTGCCTCGCCTGTCCGGCATGGTTGGGACGTGCCCGACTTCCGATTCCCGACGCCGCCGCAGCCACGGCCGCGCAGGGAGGCGCATCAGAACCTTACCCGGAATCTTCCGGGCCTGCTGACGGCAGTGGTTGCGCTGGCCTTGGCGTTCCTCATCCATGCCGCCGTTCCGCCTCTTCCGGTGATGACCTTGGCCGTGGTGCTGGGCCTGCTGGCGGCCAACCTGCCGGTCACCGCAGTATGGGCCGCGGGCCGGGCAAGGCCGGGTCTGGACTTTGCGGGAAAGCACCTGATGCGCGGCGGCATTGTGCTCCTCGGGCTGCAGGTGGGCATCGGGGACGTACTCGGTCTCGGCTGGGCCTCGCTGCTGCTGATTGCGGCGGTAGTGGTGGCCAGCTTCGCGGGAACCTACGGCATTTCCCGTCTCTTCCGACTGACGCGGGATACCTCGCTGCTGATCGCGACCGGATTCTCGATCTGCGGCGCCTCGGCCATCGGGGCGATGGCCGCCGTGCGGCGCATCAGGCACCCGGACACCGTGCTGCCAGTGACTCTCGTGACCCTCTGCGGGACACTTGCCATTGGCGTCCTTCCGCTGTTGATCCATCCGTTGCGGCTAAGCCCCGAGGCCTTTGGCGCGTGGACCGGCGCCTCGGTACACGACGTGGGCCAGGTGGTGGCTGCCGCGCAGACCGCAGGTCCCGCGGCCCTGGCGATCGCCGTCGTCGTCAAGCTGACGCGGGTCATCCTGTTGGCTCCCATGGTGGCGGCCGCCGGGGTGCACCAACGGGTCGTGTCCGTGCGGCGGACCCGCCGCGCAGGGGATCCTGCCGCCCCTGCAGGCGAGGACTCCGTAGGCCCGCTGCCTACGGAGGCGCTGCCGCCCGTGGTCCCGCTGTTCGTCGTCGGATTCGTGGCCATGGTGGCGCTGCGCTCCACCGGCTGGATCCCGCAGGCCGGGCTCGAAGCGGCCGCCGGATTGCAGGACATTCTTCTGGGAGCGGCGCTGTTCGGGCTTGGGACTGCCGTGCGGATCCAGACCCTGCTGCACACCGGGCTGCGGGCCGTCAGTGCCGCGCTGGCGGCATGGCTGCTGATTGCCGCCCTCGGACTGGCCGCCGCACTCCTCATGCTGCAATAACAGGCATGCTGCAATAACAGGCATGCTTCAATAACAGGCATGGTTCAATGACTGGGTGTCGAATGCGAACCTCCAGCGCTCTGAAGCGGCAGCCCGGTCTGCCCTGATCACCACCCACGCGTACGACGTCCTGCTCGACGTCCGCAGCGCCGCGCTGCAGGACACTGCCGGATACGCCAGCCGGAGCACTATCGCCTTCTCGGCCAGCCAGCCCGGAGCTACGACGTTCCTGGACTTCATCGGTGAAGTGAAGAGTGTGGTCCTCAACGGTGTGGCGCTTCGGGTGGAGGAAGTCGTGGACGGCGCCCGGATCCGGCTGGACGGCCTGCAGGTGGAAAACACGGTCACGGTGGCGGGCACGGCGTTTTACAGCACGTCCGGAGAAGGCATGCACCGCTTTTTCGATCCGGCGGACGGCCGGTGCTACCTCTACACGCAGTACGAGCCCGCCGACGCCCGCCGCGTGTTCGCCAACTTCGAACAGCCCGACCTCAAGGCAGCCTTCACCTTCCACGTCATCGCGCCCTCCGGGTGGCATGTCGCCTCCAATGGCGCGGAGGCGGCGCGCATCCCCGTCGACGGCGATCCTGCCGCCAGCCAGTGGGACTTTCTGCCCACCCTCCCGATGTCCACCTACATCACCACCGTGCTGGCGGGCCCCTATTTCAAGGCGGACGAGCGCTGGAGCGCAACGCTCGACGATGGCACCCGGCTTGAGGTGCCGCTGGCCCTTTACTGCCGGGCTTCCATGGCAGACTCTTTCGACACCCATGAGCTGTTTAAGCTCACGAAGCAGGGGCTCGAGTTCTTCAACCGCCTCTTCGACTACCCGTACCCGTGGGGAAAGTACGACCAGGCGTTCGTGCCAGAGTACAACCTGGGCGCGATGGAGAACCCCGGCCTTGTCACGTTCACGGAGAACTACGTCTTCACGTCCCGGGCCACAGATTCCCAGTACCAGGGCCGCGCCAACACTCTGATGCATGAGATGGCCCACATGTGGTTCGGGGACCTCGTCACGATGCAATGGTGGGACGATCTGTGGCTTAAAGAGTCCTTCGCGGACTATATGGGGACCCTCGGAGTGGACCGGGCCACCGGATGGGAGACTGGCTGGGTCAACTTTGCAAACAACCGGAAGGCCTGGGCCTACGTCCAGGACCAGCTCCCCACCACGCACCCCATCGTGGCCGACATCCCGGACCTTGAAGCGGCAAAACAGAACTTCGACGGCATCACCTACGCGAAGGGGGCCTCAGTCCTGAAGCAGCTCGTGGCCTACGTCGGCTTCGACGCTTTCATCGCCGGCTCCCGGGAGTACTTCCGGGAGCACGCATTCGGCAACACCACCCTGGCCGATCTCCTCGCAGCGCTCAGCCGGGCGTCAGGAAGGGATTTGGGCGTGTGGGCGCGGCAGTGGCTCCAGACGTCCGGCATCTCCACCCTCACAATGGAGCCGGAAACTACAGCGGAGTTCGAAACGGCTCAAGGAACGCCTGGCGGGCCCGTGCTCGTGAGAGCCACGCTGCTTCAGGACGCGCTGGACCCGGCGACCGGACGGCAGGAACTGCGCCCGCACCGGCTGCGTATCGGGCTCTACAATTTCGACGCCGCAGGCGCACTGGTCCGGACAGACTCGGTTGAATGCGACCTGTCAGGCCCCGCCGAGGAGGTTCCCGCCCTGGCCGGCAAGCAGCTTCCAGCCCTGCTGATCGTGAATGACGAGGACCTGAGCTACGCCAAGGTACGGCTGGACCCGGTCTCCGAGGCGACCGTCCGGTCCTCGCTGGACAGGATCAGTGACCCCATGGCCCGGGCCCT
The DNA here is from genome assembly GCF_054130535.1 of Arthrobacter sp. D1-17. NCBI lineage: Bacteria > Bacillati > Actinomycetota > Actinomycetes > Micrococcales > Micrococcaceae > Arthrobacter > Arthrobacter sp. D1-17. Next base: position 2,081,370 of record NZ_CP096382.1, read on the forward strand.
GTGCTGGTCGGCGCTGTGGAACTCCACCCGCGACGGACTTAGTCCGGCCTGCCGGTATGTGCAGGCCGTGCAGCAGTTCGCGCCAGCCGAGACGGGAGTCGGCGTCCTGCTGAACGTCCTCGGCAACGCTTCGACGGCGCTTGAACACTTCACTGCGGCCGGTGAACGCACAGGCCTGCGGGAAGCATTCACCAAGGCCGCGGCCATTGAATTTCGCCGTGCCTCCCCCGGCTCGGACCAGCAGCTAGCCTGGGCACGGACGCTGGCCACGCTGAGCCGCAAGAACGGCAGCGAGCTGAACCTCCTGCGCGCCCTGCTGGAGGGCACTGAAACTGTGCCGGGCCTGGCGGTCGACGCGGAACTCCGCTGGAGCCTCTGGCACGCCCTCGCCGCCCACGGGCTGGCCAGTAGCGACGAGCTCGACGCCGAGCTGTCAAGGGACCTGACAGCCTCCGGACGCGCGGGGCACGCCACCGCGCTCGCGGCCCGGCCTGAGCCAACAGTCAAGGCAGCAGCGTGGCGTGCAGCTGTGCACGGAACAGAGCTGTCCAACCAGCTTCTCAGCGCCACGATTGCCGGCTTCACCACGAGCCCGCCGGAGCTGCTGGAGCCCTTTGTGGAGCCATACTTCGACTGCCTGGTGCCGGTGTGGGCTGGGCGCAGCATCGAGATAGCCGGCCGCATCATCCGCGGTCTGTACCCCGGGTCCCAGGACCTCCTCCCGGGAGCCTCCCCTGAGGACCACCCGGTGATTGTGCGCACTGATTCCTGGCTTGCCGTGCACCGGGACGCGCCGCCGGCGCTGCGCCGCATCGTCATCGAACAGCGCAGCCACCTCCACCGCGCTCTCACGGCCCAGGCAGTGTCACTGAATTCTTAGGGCGTCACCGCATTCTTACGGTGCCACTGGGTTCGTAGGGGCCACTGGTTTCGTAGGCTCACTGGTTCGTCAGGGTCACTGGTACGAAAAAGTCACTGCGTTGTCAGGGAACGCGATGCAGCCATTCGTCCGTGCCGAACTTGGTGCGGATGCGGCCGCGCGCCGTCTCCAGTTCGGCAGGCGTGATTTCCGAGGGCACCGCGCCATAGCGTCCGGCGAAAACATCCATCATGGCGGCCACGATGTCGGCGCGGGAAAGTCCGGTCTGGCGCCGCAGCGGATCCACGCGCTTCTTGGCGCTGGTGGTGCCCTTGTCCGAGAGCTTCTCCTTGCCTATCCGCAGCACCTCCACCATCTTGTCCGCGTCGATGTCGTAGCTCATGGTGACGTGGTGCAGCATGCCGCCGTTGGCCAGCCGCTTCTGGGCGGCGCCGCCGATCTTTCCCTGGTCCGTTGCGATGTCGTTGAGCGGCACGTAGAAGGCGTTGATGCCGAGCTGCTTGAGGGCGGCTATGACCCAGGCATCCAGGAACGCGTACGAATCCACGAAGCTAATGCCGTCCACGAGGGTCTGGGGCAGGTAAAGCGAGTAGGTGATGCAGTTGCCAGCCTCCATGAACATGGCTCCGCCGCCGCTGATCCGGCGGACCACGGTGATGCCGTGTCTGGCAACCCCTGCCGGGTCCACCTCGTTGCGGTAGGACTGGAAGCTGCCGATGACCACCGAAGGTTCCTCCCAATCCCAGAACCGAATTGTGGGGTTGCGGCGGCCAGCGCCCACCTCCTCTGTCAGGACCTCGTCCAGCGCCACGTTCAGGTGGGTGGGCAGCACAGCGGACGCGATGATGTTCCAGTGGTGGTCGGACCAGGACGTGGCCTTGGACAACGCCCGCCGGACGGCCACGGCCACGGCTTCCGGGGAGAATCCAAACAGCACTGCGTCTTCCCGCAGGGAGGTCTTTACGGCGGCGGCGATATCCTCCGCCGTCGAACTTTCCGGAAGTCCTTCCAGTGCAGCGTTGATGTCCAGCAGCGCCTCATCGGGTTCGAGGAAGAAATCGCCGCTAAGGGAGACGCCGGCGAAGGCGCCATTGACGACGTCGAGGTCTACCACGACGAGCTTCCCGCCCGGCACCTTGTACTCCCCGTGAAGACGCGGGGCGTCGTCGTCGCGGGCGAAAAAAGGCGTGGCGGTCATGCCATCCATCCTGCCTCACAACGCGGAAAGCCCGCACCGTTTCCGGTGCGGGCTTTCGAAAGAACCTTGGGGCGAAGTGAATTACTTCTTGCCGCCGAAGCCCTTGAAGCGAGCGTTGAAGCGCTCGACGCGGCCTGCGGAGTCCATGATGCGCTGCTTGCCCGTGTAGAACGGGTGGGACTCCGAGGAGATTTCGACGTCGATGACCGGGTAGGTGTTGCCGTCCTCCCACTCGATGGTCTTGGAGGAAGACACGGTGGACTTGGTCAGGAACTTGACGCCGGAAGCCAGGTCGTTGAATACAACAGCTTCGTACTTCGGGTGGATATCAGACTTCATAATGGGACCTTTGTTCGCAGCGCTGGATTTTGCCAGCCGCCAGGTATGAATGGGATGGCCGCTGTCTGCAGTTCCAGCACGCTGAAAACGCAGGGCAGCCAGCTATCAATAATAGCTGATCTGCAGGACGGTGACGAACACGCCCGTCGTGTGCTTTTAGCGGGTTTTCCTCCGCGGGCGCAGTTCCCAGAAAGCCACGGCTGACGCAGCGGCAACATTTAGCGAATCAACGCCGGCCCGCATCGGAATCTTCACGGCGAGGTCGACGGCGGCAAGGGTGGCCGCGCTCATACCGGCACCTTCCGTTCCCAGCACCAGCGCGAGCCTGTCAGGGTTGCGGGCCGCGAGGTCATCGAGGTCCAGGGCATCCGGCGTGAGCTCCATGGCGGCCACGGTGAAGCCTTCTGCCTTGAGTGCTGCAATGTCCTCCGGCCAGCTGGCCAGCCGCGCCCACGGCACCTGGAACACCGTGCCCATGCTTACCCGCACGCTGCGACGGTACAGGGGATCGCCGCAGCGCGGCGAGATGAGGACAGCGTCCATGTCCAGCGCCGCCGCGGAACGAAAAATGGCGCCGACGTTCGTGTGGTCCACGATGTCTTCAAGCACCGCCACGCGCCGGGCACCGGCCAGGAGGTCGTGCAGCGGCACGGGAGCCGGACGGTGCATGGCGGCCATGGCCCCGCGGTGCAGGTGGAATCCTGTGATTTCCTCGAGCAGCGCGGAGCTGCCCACGAAGGCAGGCACGTCCGGATATTGCTGGAAGATGTCGGCGAGGTCGTCGACCCACTTCTCTGCCAGGAAAAACGAGCGTGGCCGGTGCCCTGCGGCGAGGGCCCGCCGCAGTACCCGGGAGGACTCGGCAATGTACATGCCTTCGGCGGGCTCACGGACCTTGCGCAAGTGCACGTCCGTCAGCTGGGTGTAATCCGAGACCCGCGGGTCGTTGGCGGATTCGAGGTAGTGGAAGGTCATCGGGCCATCATTCCAGTCATCATTGGAGCAGATTCGCGATCATGACGCCCAGCGCGACCAGCCCGAGCGCGAAGATCACCCCGCGCAAGACCGGAGGGGAGAGCCTGCGGCCCACCTTGGATCCGACCACGCCGCCGATGAGCGAGCTGACAGCGATGATGGCCACCACGACCCAGTCAATCCGGTCCATAGCGAAGAGCATGTAGGAGGTCGCAGCGATCAGGTTGACGCCCAGCACCAGGAAGTTCTTCATGGCGTTGGCGTTCTGGATGGTTCCTGTCATGAAGACGCCGAGGATGCCCACCAGCAGAATCCCCTGGGCGGCAACAAAGTAACCGCCGTAGACGCCCGCAAGGTACACGAGCACCACCAGCAGAATGCCGTGGTGTTTGTCCCGGAGTGCGTGCTCGGGGTTTTCTTCCCTGTTACGGACCCAGCGCTGCAGCCGCGGCTGGAAGACGACCATCAGCAGGGCCAGCACGATCAGCGCGGGAGCCGCGTAGTGGAACACCTCCTCCGGCAGGTGCAGCAGCAGCCAGGCACCCGAAATTCCACCCAAGAGGGAGGCAGGGAGCAGCTTCAGCAGCTGGCGCCCCCGGCCTTTGAGTTCGCGGCGGTAGCCCCACGCTCCAGCTGCACCGCCGGCCACGAGGCCCATGGCGTTGCTCATGGAGGCTGTCACCGGAGCAAGCCCCAAGGCGATCAGCACGGGGAACGTAACGAGGGTGCCGGAACCGACAACGCTGTTGATTGTGCCTGCCCAGAGGCCGGCGAAGAACACAAGGATGCCGCTGAGTAACTCCACGGTGGTGCGCCGGCCGCGTCAGCGGGTGGCTGTAGCGGTGTACCGCCCGGCGTTGACGCTGACGTCCAGCGGCAGGCCAAAAGTCTCGCTCAGGTTCCCGGAGGTGAGGACCTCCGCGACGGGCCCGGCGGCGACCACAGCGCCGTCGCGCATCAGCATGGCGTGCGTGAAGCCCGGCGGGACTTCCTCAAGGTGGTGCGTGACGAGCACGATGGCGGGGGCGGCTTCGTCGCGGGCGAGCTCGCTGAGGCGGTGCACCAGGTCCTCGCGCCCGCCGAGGTCCAGGCCGGCGGCCGGCTCGTCCAGCAGCAGCAGCTCCGGATCGGTCATCAGGGCACGGGCGATCTGCACGCGCTTGCGCTCCCCCTCGGACAGCGAAGCGAAGGTGCGGTTCAGCAGGGGCCCCATGCCCCAGTCGTTCAGCAGGGCGAAGGCACGGCGTTCGTCGTCCTTCTCGTACCCTTCGCGCCAGCGGCCGGTGACACCGTAGGCGGCCGTCACCACAACGTTGAGGACCTTCTCGTGCTCGGGGATCTGGTTCGCCAAGGCAGCGGAAGACAGGCCGATCCTGGGGCGCAGCTCGAACACGTCAACCGAGCCCAGCATTTCCTCGAGGATGCCGGCCATGCCGCTGGTGGGGTGGAGCCTGGCGGCTGCGATCTGCAGCAGAGTGGTCTTGCCGGCGCCGTTGGGGCCGAGGATCACCCAGCGTTCGCCCTCCTTGACCTGCCAGTCGACCCTGCTCAGCAGCGTTTTCGCTCCGCGGACAACGCTAACGGCGGCCATTTCCAGAACATCACTCATAGGAGTAGACACTAGGACAAAATACGGCGCGACTGATAACCGGAAGGCCCGTGCAGCGCCCGAGCGGGTGCGCGGTGAAACGAATTCGGGCCGGACCCCCGCGCTGGCTAAGATTGCAGCCATGACTTCGAACGTGACTGCGGTCAGCTACGGCGTGCACCTGCCCTCCTCCGAAGCGGAAATCCTCCGCTCCCTTCTGGTCGGTTCCGGGACCACATTTGCAGCGGATTCCAGCAGCAGCAGCGGCCGCTATGACGTCTGCACGGTCGACTTCGTGTTGCCGTCCGGTTCGGCCGCAGAGATCGCCGGCCTGCGCCACCTCATTGCCGCAGCAAAGGAGAACGGCGCCCGGGACGGCGTGGATACCGCCGTCGTACCGGCCGAACTGCGCCAGGCCAAGCGCAAGCTCCTCATCATGGACGTCGATTCGACTCTTATCCAGCAGGAAGTCATCGAACTCCTCGCCGCCTACGCCGGCAAACGCGACGAAGTCGCCGCTGTCACTGAAGCCGCCATGCGCGGTGAACTGGATTTCGCGCAGAGCCTCCATGCCCGCGTGGCGGTGCTCGGAGGACTTCCGGCCGCCGTCGTCGATTCGGTCCGGACAGAAGTGAAGCTCAGTGAGGGTGCGGCCGAACTCGTGGCGGCGTTCAAGGCAGCAGGGCATGTGGTGGCCGTGGTGTCCGGAGGCTTCAACCAGATCCTCCGACCCATCGCGGAAGACCTCGGCCTGGATTACTGGATCGCCAATGAACTCGAAATTGTGGACGGCGCGCTCACGGGCAAAGTGCTCGGCGACGTGATCGACCGTGCCGCCAAGGAGAAGTACCTGCGCGAATGGTCCGCCGCGGAGGGCATCGCCCTGGAGCACACAATCGCGGTGGGTGACGGAGCAAACGATCTGGACATGCTCGGAGCGGCAGGCATCGGCGTGGCGTTCAACGCCAAGCCGGCAGTCCGCGCCGTGGCGGACGCCGCCATCAACATGCCGTTTCTCGACGCCGTGCGGCACATTGCCGGCGTCTGAACTGTATTTGGCGTCTGAACTGCATGTGGAGCCGAGCGGTTATGTTAGCTGAGGGCCCGGCTAGGCCGGGCCCTCAGCTTTTCCGGCAGAAACAGTCTTACTGCGCGTTCTTGCCGAAGTAGTCTGCGCCGCCGGCGTACTCGGTGTGGCCGGATTCGACGTCGGCGGTCACCATGCCAGCCACAACGGCAGCAAACTCCTCGACGGAGTACAGCTTGCCAGCCTCAGCGCGGCGGGCTTCGATGGCGCCCGGGTTCGAGCGGTCCAGCAGTGTAGCGGTGACGGTGCCTTCAATCATGTCCCCGGACACGACCACCAGCGAGATGCCCTTTTCCGCAAGGTTCGGCAGAAGCTCGCGGAGGGCGTCCTCGCCGGCACGCTTGCTGCGGGCAACTGGTTCGTATTCGGGCATGGTGGGGACGCTGTTGATGAAGTGCGCCTGGTGGCTGGTCACGAACACCACGCGCGAGCCCTCCTGCATCACAGGCACAGCGGCGTTGAGCATGTTGATCTGCGCGTCGCGGTTGAGCTTCAGGGCATAGCCCTCTTCCATTCCTGACTCCATGCCGCCGGAGGCGTTGAGGACCAGGATGTCGAGCGAGCCGAAGTTCTCCATAGCCGCGCTTGCCAGCGCGTGGACGCCCTCGTTTGTGGTCAGGTCAGCGCCCACAGCCACTGCCCGGCCGCCCGCGGCCTCGATCTCCGCCACGACTTTGTTGGCGCGCGGCGCCTTCTGGCGGTAGTTAACGACGACGGCTGCGCCCTCGCCGGCGAGGATCTTGGCCACTTCCGCGCCGATCCCGCGCGAAGAACCGGTGACGATCGCTGTTTTGTTGTCCAGCTGTCCCATACGAGCTCCCTTGTTCAGAAGAAAATTGTTGAAAACGTCTAAATCGCTGGTTGTCTGCAGTCCATCATGCCAGCGGAAAAGCCTGATCCCCTTGTCGGATCGCGACAAAGAAGGTCAGGGCAGCTAGTTCCCGGTGGGCAGGCTGTCAGCAGATCGTCGACGGATAGACCCCGTCTAGTGGCCCATCCCAAGTCCGCCGTCGACAGGAATTACAGCGCCGGTGATGTAGGCGGCCTCGTCGCTGGAGATCCAGCGGACAACGTTGGCCACTTCGGAGGCCTCGGCAAACCTGCCCGCCGGAACCTTGGCGAGGTAGTCCTTCTGGGTTGCTTCGGGCAGCTCGGCCGTCATGTCGGTGTTGATGAATCCTGGGGCCACGACGTTCGCGGTGATGCCCCGCGAACCGAGTTCACGCGTCAGGGAACGGGCGATGCCGACCAGGCCCGCCTTGGACGCGGAGTAGTTGATCTGGCCCGGGGCTCCGTAGAGACCGGAGACCGAGGAGATCAGAACCACGCGGCCCTTACGCAGACGGATCATGCCCTTTGAGGCCCGCTTGATGACGCGGAAGGCGCCGGTGAGGTTGGTGTCGATCACGGAGGTGAAGTCATCTTCGCTCATGCGCAGCAGCAGCGTGTCCTTGGTGATCCCGGCGTTGGCCACGAGCACCTCGACCGGGCCGTGGGCAGCCTCGACCTCGGCGAAGGCTGCGTCGACAGACGCCTCATCGGTGACGTCGGCCTTGACGCCGAGGAGCCCCTCGGGCAGTTTGGATTCGCTGCGGTAGGTCACAGCCACCTTGTCCCCGTTGGCCAGGAAGGCCTCCGCGATGGCGAGGCCGATGCCGCGGTTTCCGCCGGTGATGAGGACACTGCGGGCCTGGGTGGCTGCTTCAGACATGAGTTCTCCGGATTCTGCGGAGCATGGCTCCGCCCTGGTGCTGGATTTTGGACTGCCTTCGATCTTAGCGTCCGTTTGGGCGGCTCCCCCGGATGGTGAGAGAATTGAATGACCCATTGGAGCGTGATGAGACAGCAGTGACACCCCGAAACCAGCCCGGACAGCCGATGCCCGAGAAGCCTGGCACCGCATCCGGTCATCCGGAGGTGCACAGCATCACGGACGCTGCGGCGGCGCATTCCGACGACATGCGGGAGCGCATGATCAAGTACGCGCTGGCCATGGGTATCCGCATGGTCTGCCTCATCCTGATCTTCGTGGTGGACGGCTGGTTCAAGCTCGTTGCTGTTGCAGGCGCCGTCTTCCTGCCGTGGATCGCCGTGGTGATCGCCAACGGCACCGACAAGGCCGAGATGCACAGCGATGCGCTCCTCGACTACGCACCGTACGCCGAACTCGAATCACCCGCGGGGCCCGAGCCGGGTGAACCCGGCCAGGACCCGCCAACTGTGTTGCGGGGCGAACTGATCGATGATGAAGAAGACGACGACGGCCCGGGACGGAAAGCCTCATGAACATTTTCAACCTGGGCGGAGACGCCGGTGCGGCCGCCGGCCCGGCCTCCGCAACCATGTGCTCCCGCAAGGCATGCCGGGCTGACGCATCCTGGCAGCTGCTGTGGAACAATCCGAAGATCCACGCTCCGGACCGCCGGAAGGTGTGGCTGGCCTGCAGTGAGCACAAGGAGTGGCTGGAAGATTACCTCCAGGTCCGGGGGCTGTGGAAGGAAACGCTTCCAGTTGATGCGGCGCCAGCCAATGAAGGGACGCCGGCCAACGATACGGCGCCGGCCAGGGACGCGGCGCCAGCCATTGAAGGGACGCCATCCTCGGCGAGCGCGCCAATTTCCGGCGGGATGGGCTGAATGTACCGCTTCCTGTTCTCCAGCAAGTGGCTGGGCTACTTCCTGCTGGCCGTGATTTTCGCCACGGGCTGCGTCTTTCTTGGCCGCTGGCAGATGGATCGCCGGGCAGAAGCTTTGGCTGAGATCCAGCGTGTTACGTCCAATTACTCCGCTGCCCCGATCACTTTTGCTGAGGCAAAGGACCAGTTCCGGCAGCTGGACCCCGCCCGGGAGTGGACTCAGGTGGAATTGCGTGGCACCTACGACATCGCCGGGCAGCGGGTTGTCCGCAACCGGCCCCTCAACGGCCAGCCCGGTTACGAGGTGGTGGTGCCGTTCAGGCTCGTCTCTGGCGAAGCTGTCGTTATTGACCGCGGCTGGCTGCCGATCGGCAACAACAACCCCGGCCGCCCGGACTCCATTCCTGCACCGCCTTCCGGTGAAGTCACAGCCGTGGTGCGCCTGAAGCACGGTGAACCTGCCCTGGACCGGGGTGCCCCCGAGGGCCAGCTCGCCTCCATCGACCTGGCGGCCTATTCGGAAGAACTGGGGTATCCGCTGCTGACCGGAGCCTACGGACAGCTGGCCTCCGAGACGCCGCCCGCTTCTGAGATGCCGCGTCCGTTCCCTATGCCCTCCCTGGAGGAAGGTACCCACCTGTCCTATTCGCTGCAATGGTTCGCCTTCGGAGTGCTGATGTTCGTCGGCTTCGGCTATGCGGCCCGCCAGCAGGCCCGGAACGCAGCGATCGACGCCGAAGACGCCGCCGAAGCAGCCGCCACCGCCGGTGACACCGCGTACGCTGCCGCCGGAGACCGCCGTCGTACGAGCGCCCAGCGTTCATCCGCACAGCGTCCGGTTACACACCGTCCATCGGCAGCCCGCAAGCGTAAACGCCCTACGGCGGAAGAAGAGGAAGACGCGATCCTGGATGCGCAGGGTTATTGACGACGTGCGGCGGGAGGGCGGCGCTGATCCCGTGGAAAACGTGAGGCGCGCCCTCACGGGGGCCGGACTCCGGGACACCGTCACGGTGCTTCCGGGAAAGGTGCCGACGGCGGCTGCCGCTGCCGCAGCGCTCAAGTGTGATGTCGCCGCGATCACCAACAGCCTGGTCTTCGAACTCGACGGCGCTCCCCTGCTCATCCTTGCCAGCGGCGCCGCGAAAGTGGATACCCGCTACGTCGCCTCCCAGCTGGGCTCGGGGCGCATCCGCCGCGCTGACCCCGGTTTCGTTTTGGCGCACACCGGCCAGGAGGTGGGCGGCGTTGCACCTGTCGGCCACCCGGAGAAGATCCGCACGCTCCTGGACGCCTCACTGGAGGACCATGCAGTGCTGTGGGCCGGAGCAGGCGACCACCATTCCATGTTCTCCATCAGCTACGAAGAGCTGCTCCGGATCACCGGGGCACAGATTATGCAGGTCCGCTAAAGACGACCCCTCTGGAATCGGCCGCTTAATAACAGGGCCTTGCACTTGGCCCTACATCCGGGCCTTGCACTTCTCCTCTAATCTGCCGATTTTCGAGCATCACTGATGAATGCCGGAGCCGCCCTGATCATCCTCGTGCTGCGCGCCCTGCTTGCCCAGGCAGTTGCCCGCGACGCCGTGGCCCATTCGGGAGAGACAGCGTCCGGTCAGGCACCGACATAGGCGGCGAGGTGCTCACCCGTCAGGGTGGAACGGGCGGCCACAAGGTCAGCGGGCCTGCCCTCGAAGACCAGCCGGCCGCCGTCGTGCCCCGCACCCGGGCCAAGGTCGATAATCCAGTCGGCGTGCGCCATGACTGCCTGGTGGTGCTCGATGACGATGACCGACCTGCCGGAATCGACGAGCCTGTCGAGCAGGCCCAGCAGCTGTTCGACGTCGGCGAGATGCAGCCCGGTGGTGGGCTCATCGAGAACGTAGACCTCGCCCTTCTCCGCCATCTGCGTGGCCAGCTTGAGCCGCTGCCGCTCCCCGCCGGAAAGCGTGGTGAGCGGCTGGCCAAGCGTAAGGTAGCCAAGGCCGACGTCAGCGAGCCGGTCTAGGATCTTGTGCGCCGCGGGAGTCCGGGCTTCCCCGCTTCCGAAGAAACTCTCGGCTTCCGCCACCGGCATGGCGAGCACCTCGGCAATGTTTTTGCCGCCCAGCTTGTAGTCCAGCACCGACGCCTGGAACCGCTTCCCCTCGCATTCCTCGCAGGTGGACTCCACAGTGGCCATGACGCCGAGGTCCGTGTAGATCACACCCGCGCCGTTGCACGTGGGGCAGGCACCTTCCGAGTTGGAGCTGAAGAGCGCCGGCTTCACGCCGTTGGCCTTCGCGAACGCCTTGCGGATGGGCTCGAGCAGGCCGGTATATGTTGCCGGGTTGCTCCTCCGCGAACCGCGGATCGCCGCCTGGTCTATGACCACCACGCCTTCGCGGCCAGCGACCGAACCGCGGATCAGCGAGCTCTTCCCTGAACCGGCAACGCCGGTAACGACGCAGAGCACGCCGAGAGGGATGTCGACGTCGACGTCGCGGAGGTTGTGCGTCGAGGCGCTGCGCACCTCCAATGCACCGGACGAGGAACGCACCGAATCCTTCAGGGCAGCCCGGTCGTCGAGGTGGCGGCCGGTGGTGGTGCCACTCCTCCGAAGGCCCTCCACGGTGCCCTCGAAGCAGACGGTGCCGCCCTCCGTGCCGGCCCCCGGTCCGAGATCGATGACATGGTCTCCCATCGCGATGGCCTCGGGCTTGTGCTCCACGACGAGCACCGTATTGCCCTTGTCCCGCAGCTGCAGCAGAAGGTGGTTCATCCGCTCGATGTCATGCGGGTGCAGACCGATCGTGGGTTCGTCGAACACGTAGGTAACGTCGGTGAGGGACGAGCCAAGGTGGCGGATCATTTTCGTGCGCTGCGCCTCGCCGCCGGAGAGCGTCCCCGACGGCCGGTCCAGTGAAAGGTACCCCAGTCCGATCTCGGCAAACGAATCCAGCAGGTGCTGCAGCCCGGCGAGCAGCGGGGTCACGGAGGGTTCGTCGATGCCTCGGACCCAGCCGGCCAGGTCGCTGATCTGCATCGCGCAGACGTCGGCGATGTTGCTGCCGTTGATCTTGGAGGACAGCGCCTCCTTGCTGAGCCGGGTGCCGCCGCACTCGGGGCAGGTTTGGAAGGTGATGGCCCGCTCCACGAACGCGCGGACGTGCGGCTGCAGCGAATCAACGTCCTTGGACAGCATCGACTTCTGGATCTTCGGGATGATGCCCTCGTAGGTCAGGTTGATGCCCTCGACCTTGATCTTGGTCGGCTCCTTGTAGAGCAGATCGTGGAGCTCCTTTTTGGTGAACTTGCTGATCGGCTTGTCCATGGTGAAGCCGGCACCGCTGAAGATGCGGCCGTACCAGCCGTCCATGCTGTAACCCGGAATGCTCAGCGCGCCCTCACTAAGGGATTTGCTGTCGTCGTAGAGCGCCGTGAGGTCGAAGTCACTGACATTGCCCATTCCTTCGCAGCGCGGGCACATGCCGCCCAGCCGATTGAACGTCGCCTTCTCGGCCTTGGTCTTGTTGCCGCGCTCGATGGTGATGGCGCCGCTGGCCTTCACCGACGGGACGTTGAACGAATACGCGTTAGGCGAGCCGATGCTGGGCTGGCCGAGCCGGCTAAAGAGAATACGCAGCATCGCGTTGGCGTCCGTGGCTGTGCCCACAGTTGATCGGGGGTTGGCCCCCATCCGCTCCTGGTCAACAATGATCGCGGTGGTCAGGCCCTCCAAAACGTCGACGTCGGGCCGCGACAACGTGGGCATGAATCCCTGCACGAAAGCGCTGTAGGTTTCGTTGATCATGCGCTGCGACTCTGCGGCAATTGTTCCGAACACCAGCGAGCTTTTGCCCGAACCGGAGACACCGGTGAAAACGGTCAGCCGGCGCTTGGGGATCTCAACGCTGACGTCCTTGAGATTGTTCTCCCGGGCGCCGTGCACCCTGATGAGGTCGTGGCTGTCCGCCACGTGCAGGGCGGAAGACCGGCTCTCCATCGTGGTGGCCCTGCTTGTGTCCATGCCGTCACCGGTCCTGAAGCAGGCCGAGAACGTTTCCGTCCGGGTCGGTGACGCTGGCCACCAGACGTCCTCCGCCGACGTCGCGCGGCTGTTCCTTAATGGTGGCGCCTGCGGCCGTCACTTCAGCCAGCTTTGCCTCGATATCCGGCACATGCCAGTAGGCCACGGGGGATGTCATGCCCTGGGGGCCGCCGCCGGGCACCAGTCCGATGTGCTGCCCTGCGGCCTCAAAGCCCACGTAGTAGGAGTCGTCGGTCTGGGGCGGAACCCCAAGCAGTGCCGTGTACACCGCCTTGGCCGCTGCCAGATCGGATACCGGATGCAGCACCGTCTTAATTCCCTGCGTGGATGAGTCGGCCATGGTCTCTCCTGACGTGGTGGGTCTGTCCATCGCAGACATCCTAGCCGTGAGTCAGGTCCCTGCAGGAGTCCCGGCTGAGGCCAAGCACCGGCCGCCGGGTGCCTGAGGTGACTAAGCCAGTGTGATCAGGTCCAGGTAGTCCTCATTCCAGAGGTCTTCGACGCCGTCGGGCAGCAGCACCACACGCTCGGGGTTGAGCGCCTCGACGGCGCCTTCGTCGTGGCTGACGAGGACGACAGCGCCGGTGTAGTTGCGCAGCGCACCCAGAATCTCGGCACGGCTGGCCGGATCGAGGTTGTTGGTGGGCTCATCGAGGAGCAGGACGTTCGCGCTGGAGGCCACGATAGTGGCCAGGGCCAGGCGTGTCTTCTCACCGCCCGAGAGCACTCCGGCGGGCTTGTCGACGTCGTCGCCGGAGAACAGGAACGAGCCAAGGATGCCGCGGACTTCGGCGTCCTTCATGTCGGGGGCGGCGGAACGCATGTTTTCCAGGACGGTGCGGTCGTGGTCGAGAGTCTCATGTTCCTGGGCGTAGTAACCCACCTTGAGCCCGTGGCCCGGAACAATATCGCCGGTATCGGGCCGGTCCACACCGGCGAGCATCCGCAGCAGGGTCGTCTTGCCGGCACCGTTAAGCCCCAGGATGACGACCTTGGATCCCCGGTCGATCGCGAGGTCAACGTCCGTGAAAATTTCCAGCGAGCCGTAGGACTTGCTGAGCCCTTCAGCCGTAAGAGGGGTCTTGCCGCAGGGGGACGGGTCCGGGAAGCGCAGCGCGGCCACGCGGTCCTGCTCGCGGACGGCTTCGAGGCCACTGAGCAGCCGCTCGGCACGCTTGGCCATGTTCTGTGCAGCCACGGCCTTGGTGGCCTTGGCCCGCATCTTGTTGGCCTGGTCCATGAGAACCTGGGCCTTTTTTTCTGCGTTGGCGCGTTCGCGCTTCCGGGCGCGCTCGTCAGTCTCACGCTGCTGGAGGTAGCGCTTCCAGCCCATGTTGTAGAAGTCGATCTGGGCGCGGTTCGCGTCCAGGTGGTAGACCTTGTTGACGGTGGCTTCCAGCAGTTCGACGTCGTGGCTGATCACGATAAGCCCGCCCTGGTGGTTTTTCAGGAAGTCACGGAGCCAAGAGATGGAATCGGCGTCCAGGTGGTTCGTGGGCTCATCCAGCAGCATGGTTTCCGCGTTGGAGTAGAGAATGCGGGCCAGCTCCACGCGCCGCCGCTGTCCGCCCGACAGGGTTTTGAGGGGCTGGTTGAGAATTCGTTCAGGCAGGGCCAAATTGGACGAGATGGCAGCCGCTTCGGCTTCGGCCGCATAGCCGCCCCCGGAAAGGAATTCGGCCTCGAGCCGGTCATACCTGCCCATGGCCTTGCTGTGCACCACCGGGTCATCACTGGCCATGTCCGTCTGTGCCTGCTTCAGCTTGCCGACCACCACATCCAGGCCGCGCGCAGACAGAATCCGGTCACGGGCCAGCTGCTCCATGTCCGGCGTCCGCGGATCCTGCGGCAGGTATCCGATCTCGCCGCTGCGGGTCACCTTGCCCGCGGCAGGCAGGCCCTCCCCCGCCAGGACGCGGGTGAGGGTGGTCTTGCCCGCGCCGTTCCGCCCGACGAGGCCGACCTTGTCACCTTTGTCGATCCGGAAGCTGACCTGATCCATGAGCAGCCGGGCGCCGGCGCGCAGTTCAAGATCCTGGACGGTAATCAAATCAGGTATGGCCTTTCACAGCAGGGAAAGCAGCGGCACAGGGATAACAAGCGGCGTTAACGTAGGTGCCGGGGCGGTATGGCCGAGAGAACGGCCTGTACAAGTCTACCGGTCAGAGGCCCACTCCCCCTACCTGGATGATGCACTCCCTGTCTGCATCAGCGCACACCCTGAAGTCCCCTGCCTGTTACCGGTCTTTGTTCGCCGCATTCAGACCCGGCCCCGGCGCCTTGTAGAAGAGCTACAAAATCCGCCTGCCCGGGGGTCAGTATCGTCAACACCAGCCGATAATTGTTTGTATCTCTCCGACAGGACGACCCATGACCCAAACCCATTCCGTGACCAACCGCCCGGCGAAACGCTCCCGCTGGAATGCCACCGACCTCGGTCTCATCGCCGTTTTCGCGGCGCTCGTAGCCGGCTCTGCCCTCGTCGCCGCCATTCCGGTCGGCGGGCTCGGCGTTCCCATTACGCTGCAGACCCTCGCCGTCATGCTGACCGGCCTTGCCCTGGGACCCGGCAGGGCTTTCGGGGCCGTCGGGCTCTACACCCTGCTGGGGCTTGCCGGACTCCCGATCTTCAGCGGCGGACGCAGCGGCCTGGGAATCCTGGCAGGCCCCTCCGCGGGCTACATCATCGCCTTTCCGCTTGCCGCGGCAGTGGTCGGCTGGCTTGCCGCCCTCGTCATCCGGCGCACTCTGAAGTACCGGGGGGTCCTTCTTTTCGCCGCCACCATGGTGACGAGCATTGTGGTGATCCACGGGCTCGGGGTACTCGGCATGATGGTCAATGCAAAGTTGGACTGGTCCAAGGCGTTCCTCGCCGACCTCGCCTTCTACCCCGGAGACACCATTAAGAACGTCCTGGCCGTTACCGTGGCCCTGGCCCTGCACAAAGCCTTCCCGGATCTGCTGGTCCGCCGTGTCCGCCCGCTGGGTGCGACTCCTTCCGGAGAGAAGGCGTCCGGGCAGCCTTCTCCCGGCCAGCCGTGACAGCGATTACCCTCACCGGCGTCGGGGTCCGGGTGGCCGTGGACGGCCGTCCGGACCCCAAGGTGCTGCTTCAGGACGTCACGCTGGACTTGCCGGAGCGCAGGATCGGCGTCATCGGCGCCAACGGTTCCGGCAAGTCCACGCTGCTCCGGCTCCTGAACGGCCTGGTAGCGCCCACCGGGGGAACGGTCACCGTCAACGGAGCAGACACCATCCGAAAGGTACGGGCTGTCCGGCAGCAAGTTGGCTTCGTCTTTACTGATCCGCTGTCGCAGCTGGTCATGCCGACCGGCCGGGAGGACGTTGAGCTGTCCCTGCGGCGTTCGATTCGGAATGGAGCCGAACGCCGGGCGAAGGCCGATGCCGTACTGGACCGGTTCGGATTGCTCCCGCTGGCCGACCAGAGCATCTACGAGCTGTCCGGCGGTGAACGGCAGCTCCTTGCGCTGGCGACCGTGCTGGCGGTCGAACCCGACGTGCTGGTCCTCGACGAGCCGTCAACCCTCCTTGACCTCCGTAACCGCGAGCTGCTCCGCACCACACTCGCGGGCCTCCGCCAACAGGTCATCATGTCCACCCATGACCTTGAGCTTGCCCTGGACATGGATCGTGTCCTGGTGGTTGAGGCCGGCCGGATCGCGTTCGACGGCGGTGCTGGCGCCGCCGTCGCGTATTACCGTTCGCTGTGCACAGGTGGAGGTGCGCTACCCACCAGTACGCTACCCAGCAGTGCGCTTTCCAGCGGCGCCGGCGTGGACGGCAAGGACACCCTGTGAGGGGCCACGGCTTCCTGCTGGCGAACTATGTTCCCGGCACCTCCCTGCTCCACCGCACTCCCCTGTGGCTCAAGTTCCTGGTGGTGGTGGGCTGCGGCATGGCGTCGTTCCTGATTGTCGACTGGCGGCTGTCCGTTGCGGCTTTTGGCGTGATGTCGGGTCTGTTCCTGCTCAGCGGCGCGGGGGCTGGCCGGCTTTTTCGTGCCGTCCGGCCGCTGCTGCCTATCCTGCTCGCCATCGGTCTGTTTCAATGGTGGCAGCTTGGGGCGCCGGTTGCGGCCCGCATCGTCCTGAACGTGCTGCTCTGCGTGGTGGCGGCGTCGCTGCTGACCGCCACGACCCCGCTGCAGCGGCTGCTGGACGGCGTCGTCTCCCTCGCCCGCCCGCTTAGGCGCTTTGGCGCCGACCCGGAACGTTTCGCCCTCACCATCGCCATCATGCTGCGCAGCATCCCCTTTATCGCCGGCGCTTTCGCCGATGTTCGGGATTCTGCACGTGCCCGCGGCCTGGAGCGCAACCCCCGGGCGCTCATTCTGCCGGTCTTTATCACCACCGTTGCCTATGCCCGCCATACAGGAGAGGCTCTGGCGGCTCGGGGACTGGGCGAGCCTGAGGACGACTGACGCCGGCTGCAGGTCATCGGAGTAGATGGCTGCTCGCTCCCAGCCTCCTCCTGGCTCATATTGCCTGGTATTGGCTAAGCAGGCAGAACCCGTCCCGGCGTTCCCGTCACCACCATGTGCGGCCCGTCGGCCAATATGCCCGTGCCCTACCGGTCCCCGGCGTGATGGAGGCTAACTCCTTGGTGCAGTTAATGGCTCAGTGCCTCGAGGGTGACACCGGTGTGCTCTGCCAGCTGCGCCAGCAACGACTCCTGAAACTGTTCATCCTTGACCGCCGGGTGAGGGGTTTGGCGATGCTGGTGGAACCAGTAACCGCCGCTGGTCAGCGCGGCCGGCTCGCTGCTCGTTGCCAACCACTCCTGGGTGCGATGGCCAAGCCGCAGATCATCAGGTGCCGACGGCCCGCCCATCCGCGTCGGGACCCACCCCGGATTGACGGCGTTGCTCAGGAGGTGTGGAAAAAGGCGGGCTACCGCAGCCGAGAGCGCCGTGAGGTGAAGCTTGCTGGTCGAATAAGACGCCGTCACCACCTGACCCGCCCAGTCCAGACCGCTCAACCCGGTGTCGCCGCCACGGTGCATGCCGCTGCTCAGATAAATCAGCCGCCGTGGGCCCGGAATGAGGGCCGTCAGCAAGTACGGGGCAACCACATTTACGGGCAGCAGCGCGGGACCGTTGAGCACGCCCGCATTATGAATCATCACGTCAATCCCGCCGATCCGGTTCGCGTCGTCGGCGATCTGCCGGACCTCGGCCGCGTCGCCCAAGTCCCCTAGGAGGCAATGCGCGCCGCGATCGAGCAGGTGCTGCACAGCCGTCATCCTTTGACGGGAGCGGGCGTGCACGAGAACGTCATGTCCTTCGCCTAGCAGCGTTTCCGACGCAGCGAGGCCCAGACCATCAGTAGACCCTGTGATGAGAATCCTCGCCATATCGGGTCCCTCCCTCTCAATTGCTGTCAGCGCCAAAGCGGGTCGGCGTGGATCTACAGCCGGATGTGGCGGAACAGCGCCGCAGTGCCCATGCCCCCGGCGATGCTGATCATGGCCAAAGCCAGCTTTCCCCGATACGCGGTATCCGAATCCGCTCGTGCTGGCACCGCTCCTGTTGGCGCCGAAGCCGCCTGAGCGTGCGCGGCTTGCCCCGCCCTACGGGCCTGGGCCAGCAGCCTTGTGACCAGCACGGCCCCGGACGCTCCGTAGGCATGACCCAATGCCAGGGCACCGCCGTCGGCATTCGCATGCGCGGGGTCAATGCCCAAGCGCTGAAGGCAGGCAATGGTCTGCGACGCGAAGGCTTCGTTGAACTCAAGGAAGTCAACAGTGCCGGCCTCCACCCCACACGACCCCAGAAGCCGTGACGCGGCGTCGGCTGCCCCGATGCCCAACAGCCGAGGATCCACTCCGGCCGTATCGGTCCCCAAAACCAGCAGGGCGTCCGCGCCGCCCAGTTCCCTGGCGCGCGCCAACGAGGTGATCACGACGGCGGCGGCACCGTCCGCATCGAAGCAGGAGTTTCCGGCCGTGACCGTTCCGGTTTCGACGAAGGCGGCAGGGAACCGCGCCATCAGGGGCTCGTTGAGCTTGGGCCTGGGCCCGTCGTCTGCCTTGACTGTCCCGGCGTCTGACTCCAACGGGACAGTCTCCCCGACGAAGGCACCCGCGGCGGCTGCAGCAACGGCCCGGCGATGGCTGCGCAGTGCAAACTCGTCCTGCCGTTCCCGGCTGATGCGGAACTCGGCAGCAACGTTCTCAGCCGCCACGCCCATGTCGGGGTCACCGAGGCTGTCCGGGGCGAACCGGGCGCGGCTGAAAAAGGCCGGTTCGCCGTCGTCGTTCCGGTGTGCCCGCAGCGGCGCGGTACTGATGCTTTCCACGCCCCCGGCGAGGTAGATCCCCCCGCTGCCTGCCGCCACGAGGCGGGACGCAAGGACAATGGCGTCCAGGCCGGAACCGCATTGGCGGTCGACTGTGAGGCCCGGAACGGTCACGGGCAGACCGGCCTCGAGGGCCGCCAGCCGCGCGACGTTGCCACTGCCCCCCACTGCATTGCCCATAACGACGTCTGCCACTGCTGAAGGTTCGACGCCAGTTTCGGCCAGTAGCGCCGCGAGGACGGGCGCAAGAAGTTCGTGGGCTCGGAACTGCCTGAGCAATCCGTTGGCCCGGCAAATGGGCGTACGCAACGCCGAGATGATGACCGGCTGCCGCTCGGGAGGAAGGAATCCGGGGCGCTGCACCTCCAGCGTGCCGGCGCCACCCACTGGTCCGTCTGCCTGGCCGCCAAGCTTGGATCCGGCTGCCTCAAACAAGGCGCTTCACCCGGGAATCACTGGCGGAGATCCAGTCGAGCATGATCCGCCTGCTGACTTTTCCGCGGTCCGTCATGGGCAGCTCCGTCAGCGCGAAATACTGCTGCGGCCTCTTGTCCCAAGGCAGGATTTCTTCAAGCCCGGTCTTCAGCTGCGTGGCAGTGACTCCCCCATGTGACGGGATAATGCCGGCCACCACCCGCTGTCCTCGAACATCGTCCGCCATGCCGGCCGCGACAGCCGAGGCGACCCCGGGGACTGAAGCGAGGGCAAGTTCCACTTCGTGGGGGTAAACGTTCTTACCGGCGGTGATGATCATGTCCGAGCGGCGGCCAAGGATGTGGAGTTCGCCGTTTTCGAGGTATCCCTGGTCTCCCACCGTGAACCAGCCGTTGAAGGACCGCAGTGCCTGGCCGTCGTCGCCCCAGAGATAGCCGTTGCTGACCATGCCGCTGCGGACACAGATGTTTCCGGCTACGCCGTCCGGAAGGACGACGCCGGCGTCGTCCAGAATCCGGACCTGCACGCCAGGGAATGGCCGGCCGATGCCGGTTCCGCCGGCATCAAGGGGCGTGCCGGCCGGCAGCCCGATGCCCGACACGAAACTCAGCTCGGACGCGCCGTAATACTCGTAGATCGTGGCGTTGGGGGCCCAACGCCGGGCTGCTTCCAGAGTGCGGGCGTCCAGCTTCGAACCTGCGCAGATGATGGTCCGCACCCCTGAGGCGTCAACACATCCCGTGAGTCCACGCTCGCTCAGCATGCGCAGCATTGTGGGAACGAGCACCAGCCGCGTGATGCCGTCGTGGCCAATGGCAGTGTGCACGTCCCCGACGTCGAAGGATTCCAGGGTGTGGAACTCCGAGCCGGCGTACAGACACTCGGCAAGGGCGTAGAGATTCAGGCTGGAGGTGAGCGGACCGGGAGCCAGGGTTTTGTCCTCCTGGCTGAGGCCGAAAAACTGCATCGAGGCCTCGAAGGATTCCTGCCATGATCGCCGCGAACGGGTGAACGCCTTCGGCACGGACGTGGTTCCGGAGGTCAGACCGATCAGGAACGAGGTCCCCGGGTCGCCGTCCACCAGCAACACGTCTGCGGGCTCCGCCCCGGGTGCGATCCGCCCTGCGGCGCCGTAGCCAGGGACGGCAACCGGCCCGGGCACCGCCCGGGACGCTGTGCCCAACCTCCCGACAATCTCGTCCAGCAAGGGTTCCGGCCACGACGGATCCAGGACAGCACATTGCCGCTCTCCCGCCACGGCTGCGGTGAAGGCCACAGCAAAGTGCGTCGAGTTGCGTTCGGCAAGGACGGTAATCCCTGCGGGGTTGCCGGCGGCCGTGGCCTCCGCAGCGTCGCGGAGTTCGGCCCAGCTGAGACGCCGGCCGGCCACGACGACGGCCGTGTCATCCGGGCGGTCAGCAGCCCAGCGCTGGAGTCTGTTGAGGAAAGGCATCGGATCAACTTTACCGGCGGAAACCGCCCGGCCCCTGCTTGGCAAGACTATTGTGACACCATGAGTTTCAATGACGGGGTCGAGCTCGACCCATCCCAGGTGGAAGACCGGCGTGGCGGCAGAATGGGCCGCGGCACGAAGATCGGCGGAGGCATCGGCGGCGGCGTGGTCCTGCTCCTGGCGGCGTTGTTCGGCATCAACCCGCAATTGCTGGAAGGACTCGTCGGCGCTGGCCAGGAACAACCCGGCCAGAGCCAGGGCACGGCGCCAAGTGAGTGCAAGCTCGGCTCCGACGCCGACCAGCGCCTCGACTGCCGCATCACCGGCACGGTAAACAGCCTCAACGCCTTCTGGCCCGCCTATCTTGCCGAGTACAGCCTGAGCTATCCGCAGCCGCGGACCGTGCTGTTTGAGGTCGGCACCAACACCGGCTGCGGCGCGGCGACATCAGAAGTGGGCCCGTTCTACTGTCCGGCTGACACCACGGCGTATTTCGATCCCGGCTTTTTCCAGGACCTGGTGGACCGATTCGGGTCCTCCGGTGGCCCCCTGGCCCAGGAGTACGTGGTTGCCCATGAGTTCGGCCACCACATCCAGAACGTGCTCGGGGACCTGGACCAGGCACAACGCGATCCGCGCGGACCTGAGTCCGGTGCCGTCCGCGTGGAACTGCAGGCGGACTGCTATGCCGGGCTCTGGGCCCGTTACGCCACCACGCAGAAGGATCCCAAGACGGGCCAGCCGTTCCTTGAGCCGCTCACGCAGCAGGACCTGAACGACGCCCTTTCCGCGGCGTCCGCCGTCGGGGATGACCGCATTCAGAAAGCGGCCACCGGTCGTGTCACCCCTGAAGCCTGGACACACGGCTCAAGCGAGCAGCGCCAACGGTGGTTCTACCGGGGCTACCAGAGCGGCAACATCGGCCAGTGCGACACCTTCAGCGCTGCGAAGCTGTAAAGGTGCAGAAGCCTTAACCATGCAGAAGCTTTAGGCAGTGCAAGGGCTGGAAGCACGACGGCGGCCGGTCACCTTCGCTGGGAAGGTGACCGGCCGCCGTCGTAATCCGAGGCTGGGGAAGCGGTGGGACTTAGATGTTGAACCCGAGGGCGCGCATCTGGTCCTTGCCGTCGTCAGTGATCCGCTCCGGACCCCACGGCGGCATCCATACCCAGTTGAGCCGCCACTCGTCCACGACGTCCTCAAGGGCCTGACCAACCTGCTCCTCGAGCACATCGGTCAGCGGGCAGGCCGCGGTGGTGAGGGTCATGTCGATCAGCAAGGCGCCGTCGTCGTCGGAGTACCGCAGTCCGTAGAGCAGCCCGAGATCCACGATGTTGACACCGAGTTCGGGGTCAATGACGTCCTTGAGCGCCTCTTCGACATCCTCCAGCGAGGTGCGGGATGCATCGATTTCGGTCATGGCGTGTCCTAACTAGGCCTGGACCGCAGGGGCAACCACGGCGGAACCGGCACCCGCGGCGTAGCGGTCGTAGCCTTCTTCTTCCAGGCGGTCGGCCAGTTCCGGGCCGCCCTCTTCCACTACCTGGCCGTTCACGAAAACGTGGACGAAGTCAGGCTTGATGTAGCGCAGGATGCGCGTGTAGTGCGTGATGAGCAGCGTGCCCATGTTGCCCTCAGCGTGCGCCCGGTTGACGCCTTCGGAGACGACCTTGAGGGCGTCGACGTCGAGGCCGGAGTCGGTCTCGTCGAGGACGGCGAACTTGGGCTTGAAGAGTTCGAGCTGCAGAATCTCCACACGCTTCTTCTCACCGCCGGAGAAACCCTCGTTAACGTTGCGCTGGGCGAAGTCGGCATCGATGCGCAGCTGCTGCATGGCAGCCTTGACGTCCTTGGTCCAGGTGCGCAGGGCGGGGGCCTGACCGTCGATGGCAGTCTTGGCGGTGCGAAGGAAGTTGGTCATGGTCACACCCGGAACCTCCACCGGGTACTGCATCGCGAGGAAGACGCCGGCGCGGGCGCGCTCGTCGACGCTCATGGCGAGGACGTCTTCGCCATCCAAAGTGATGGTGCCGCCGGTGACGTTGTACCGCGGGTGGCCGGCGATGGTGGACGCGAGCGTGGACTTGCCCGAGCCGTTGGGGCCCATGATGGCGTGGGTCTCTCCGGTGCGGATGGTCAGGCTGACGCCCTTCAGGATCTCCTTGGTGCCCTGCTCGGTGTCGATGCTGACGTGCAGGTCCTTGATCTCAAGAGTAGACATGTGTCTTGTTCTCCTCTGCACCGTGCCGGTCAGGCAAACGGTGCGGTCTTTGGTCTGGAAGGTGTTGAGTTCTGGTGCCGGCCGAAAGCCGGCCGGCTAGCTGAAGTTCGGGGCCTCGGCCCCGTTCAGGACACGGGTGAAGTCGACGTAAACCTCGTCACCGACGATGTCCACAGCGAAGACAGGGACGGGGTCGTAGGCCGGCAGCTGGAGCGGTTCGCCGGTGCGCAGGTCAAACTGCGAACCGTGGCCCCAGCATTCGATGGCGCAGCCCTCAACTTCACCCTCGGATAGGGAGATATCCGCGTGCGAGCAGGTGTCACCGATTGCGTGGATCTCGCCCATGGAATCCTTGACGATCGCGACAGGGTAGTCGTCGACCAGGATCCTCAGGGCCTGCTTGGGCTGGATCTCGCTGGCCTTGCAGACCAGCTCGCCCCTTGGTTGTTCAGTCATCCGTTGTCCTGTGACTTCCGCGGCTTAGCTGTGGGTTGCCGCGAGTTCGCGCTCAACAGCTTCGGTCAGGCGCTCTTCGAGGGCCGGTACCTTGATCTGCTGAATGATCTCGTTAAGGAAGCCGCGCACCACGAGTCGCCGGGCTACCTCTTCCGGAATACCGCGGGCCATGAGGTAGAACAGGTGCTCGTCGTCGAAACGACCGGTGGAGCTCGCGTGGCCGGCGCCTTCAATGAGGCCGGTTTCGATCTCCAGGTTCGGAATGGAGTCCGCCCGGCAGCCGTCTGTGAGGACGAGGTTCTGGTTCTTCTCGTACGAGTCGGTGCCCTCGGCCTGCTTCTGGATCAGGACGTCGCCAACCCATACGGTATGCGCGTTCTTGCCCTGCAGCGCGCCCTTGTACAGGACGTTGGACTTGCAGTTGGGCACGTTGTGGTCAACAAAGGAGCGGTGCTCCAGGTGCTGGCCGGCGTCTGCGAAGTAAAGGCCCAGCAATTCAGCCTCGGCACCTTCACCGGCGAAGCGGACGTTGGAGTTCAGGCGCACCATGGAGCCGCCCAGGGACACGGCGATGTGCTTGTACACAGCATCCTTGCCCACCTGGGCGTCGTGCTGGCCGAGGTGCTTGGCGTCGTCCTCCCAGAGCTGCACCGAAATAACGGTGAGCTTTGCGCCCTCACCGACGATGACTTCCACGTTGCCGTTGTGGTCGGCAGCACCGGTGTGCTCCACAATCACGACGCTGCGCGAGTTGGGGCCTGCCTCCAGCACCACATGCCCGTTCGAGCGGCGGCCAGCGCCGGTACCGTGGACGTGGATCCGGACGGGTTCAGCGGGCTCGGCCTCCGCAGGAATCACCACGTGAAGGGCCTCCTCCACGTTCGCGGAGGCGACGACGGCGGCACGGTCGGCCGGGGTCAGGACAGTTCCGCGCGGGGCGGCCTCCTTCGCCAGGCTGCCGCGGACGTAGCCTTCCGGGGCGTCCACGGTGACGGCGGCAGCCGGCTCAGGGCTGTTCTCCGTCGCCGTGTCCGAGAACAGGTTGGCCAGGCCGCGGACCGGTGTGAAGCGCCACTCTTCCTCGCGGCCGGTGGGCAGCGGGAAGTCGGCAACGTTGAAGCTTGTAAGCCGCTCAGCGCGCGAGGACATTACAGTCACACCGTGATTGTGGCTGTGGTCGACCTTGGCCGGGACCAGCGCCTCGCCTTCCTCGGTGAACCCTGCGATGGAAGGCGCTCCGATGCGGGCCTTTTCAGTAGTAATTTCGGCAGTCATTAACCGACGGATCCTTCCATCTGGAGTTCAATGAGGCGGTTCAGCTCGAGGGCGTATTCCATCGGCAGCTCACGGGCGATCGGCTCGATGAAGCCGCGCACAATCATGGCCATGGCTTCGTCTTCGCGCATGCCCCGGGACATGAGGTAGAAGAGCTGCTCTTCGGAGACGCGCGAAACTGTTGCCTCGTGACCCAGCTGGACGTCATCCTCGCGGATGTCGATGTAGGGGTACGTGTCCGAGCGGCTGATGGTATCCACCAGCAGGGCATCGCAGCGCACGGTGTTGGCCGAGTGCTTGGCGCCTTCACGGACCTGGACGAGGCCGCGGTAAGCCGCCCGTCCGCCGCCGCGCGCCACGGACTTGGAGATGATGGAGCTCTTGGTGTTCGGCGCGATGTGGACCATCTTCGAGCCGGTGTCCTGGTGCTGGCCCTCGCCGGCGAAGGCGATGGACAGGGTCTCGCCCTTGGCATGCTCGCCCGTGAGGTAAACGGCCGGGTACTTCATGGTGACCTTGGAGCCGATGTTGCCGTCGATCCACTCCATGGTGGCGCCTTCTTCGCAGATGGCACGCTTGGTCACCAGGTTGTACACGTTGTTGGACCAGTTCTGGATGGTGGTGTAGCGGACGCGTGCGCCCTTCTTGACCACAATTTCCACAACGGCGGAGTGCAGGGAGTCCGACGTGTAAATCGGGGCGGTGCAGCCCTCGATGTAGTGCACGTAGGAGTCCTCATCAGCGATGATCAGGGTGCGCTCGAACTGGCCCATGTTTTCCGTGTTGATACGGAAGTAGGCCTGCAGCGGGATGTCCACGTGGACGCCCTTAGGCACGTAGACGAAGGAACCGCCGGACCAAACGGCCGTGTTCAGCGAGGCAAACTTGTTGTCGCCCACCGGGATGATGGTGCCAAAGTATTCCTGGAAGATCTCCGGGTGCTCGCGCAGCGCGGTGTCGGTGTCCAGGAAGATGACGCCCTGGGCCTCAAGGTCCTCGCGGATCTGGTGGTACACCACTTCGGATTCGTACTGGGCTGCTACACCGGAGACCAGGCGGCTGCGCTCGGCTTCCGGGATACCGAGCTTCTCATAGGTGTTGCGGATGTCCTCAGGCAGATCTTCCCAAGTGGCCGCCTGCTTCTCAGTGGAGCGCACGAAGTACTTGATGTTGTCGAAGTCGATGCCGGACAGGTCCGCGCCCCAAGTGGGCATGGGCTTGCGGCCGAAGTACTTCAGACCTTTGAGACGAAGATCCAGCATCCATTCCGGCTCGCTCTTCTTGGCCGAGATGTCGCGCACGACTGCCTCGTCAAGACCACGGCGGGCGTTGGCTCCGACGTCGTTCTTGTCGGCCCAGCCGTACTCGTAGGTGCCGATGCCGTGCAGTTCGGGGTTCTTCTCCAGAATCTCCGAAATGACAGCAGTCTCAGCAACCTTGTTCTCTGATAGTTGGTCCGTCATAGCGGCCTTTCTTGCAGATGGTTGGATTCTTCGTTCAGGGTGTCCTGTCCGGCTCCGGGAGCACTGGGCCCCATCGCGGCCGGACGGCCTGTTGGTACGTGGGTGGTGCAGACGTGGCCGCCGCGGGCGAGGGTCGAGAGTCTTCGGACGTCGACGCCCACCAAGCGGGAAAACATTTCCGTCTCCACGTCGCAGAACACGGGGAACTGCCTGGCCAGCTGCTGGATCGGGCAGTGACCCTGGCAGAGCTGGACGCTGGACAGTGCTGCCGGCAGCGGCGCCTTGGCCTCGATGGATGCTGTGGAGGATACGAAGCCGTCACGGGACAGGGCGGCGGAGAGAGCCTGGGTTCGCGCCGTGATGTCGCTGCCCGCCTGCTCGACCTCAGGGGCATAGCGGCGTTCCATGTCGGCAAACCGCTGGGCAGCAAACGCGCGCACCGCTTCGGGGCCGGCGATTTCTTCCAGCTGCGTCAGCGCCGTACTCGCGATGTTCAAATAGTCATCGCCGAGAGTGGACTGACCCTCGGAACTGAGCACGTAGCGGCGCGCAGGGCGCCCGGCTCCCGCGCCTGCCCGTGCCACGCGCTTAACTTCGATGACGCCTTCACGCGAGAGGTGATCCAGATGGCGCCGGACCGCGGCCGGGGTAAACCCCAGGAGGTCGCCCAGTTCGGCCGCGCTGACGGGGCCGTGCTCCAGCACCGCATTGAGCACCCGGTCCCGCGTGCGCTCGTCACTGTCGGGCACAGGCGCCGTCGCGCCATGGGCAGGCGGTTTTCCACCGCGCAGTACGCGGATTCGCGCACCGGGCCCGGCCTTAGCCAGGGATGTGGAGTTGCTCATGGAATACACAACATAATCTTGTCGTAATTTAGTCCCGCCTTCCAGTAAGGTGAGGCTGACCTGCGCTGACAGGGGCGTGGCACAGGACGCCGACGCCGGAGCACATAAGAGACAGTACTACTTCACGTAGAA
The DNA here is from genome assembly GCF_054130535.1 of Arthrobacter sp. D1-17. Classification (NCBI taxonomy): domain Bacteria; kingdom Bacillati; phylum Actinomycetota; class Actinomycetes; order Micrococcales; family Micrococcaceae; genus Arthrobacter; species Arthrobacter sp. D1-17. Next base: position 2,108,702 of record NZ_CP096382.1, read on the forward strand.
TGCTGGGGTGCGATCCCCCAAATCCCCCGTTCTGGCCATCGACGGGCTCGTTAAGGACGTAGGTCCACTGCCCACCCTCGATGGCAGGATGATGAGGGTGGTGAGCGACGTCTCACTCGTCGCCGGCCGCGGCGAAGTCACCGCACTCCTCGGGGCCAACGGCGCAGGAAAAACCACCACCATTGAGTGCGCCCAGGGCCTGCAAAAGCGCAGCGGCGGCACGATCTCCCTGCTTGGGCAGGACCCGGGGCAGGCCGGTGCCGACCTGCGCTCCCGCGTAGGCGTCATGCTTCAGGAAGGCGGGCTCCCGCCGTCGGCCCGTCCCTTGCCTCTCCTCCGGCACATCGCCGGCATGTACCGGAACCCCCGGCCCGTGGAGGAGCTCGTAGAGCGGCTCGGCATTGATGCATTCAGCCGGACCACCGTCCGTCGGCTGTCCGGCGGCCAGAAGCAGCGGCTTGCCCTCGCGGCGGCGCTTATCGGCAACCCGGAGGTACTGTTCCTGGACGAACCGAGCGCGGGCCTGGATCCCCAGTCCCGCCAGCTTGTCTTTGAACTGATCTCAGAACTCCGGGACAGCGGCATGGGCATCATTCTGACCACCCACCTGATGGACGACGCCCAGCGGCTGGCTGACTACGTTTACATCATCGACGCCGGCAGGAACGTCGCGGAGGGCACAGTCGCCCAGCTGCTGCGGCACCAGACGCCGGAAATGACACACAAGGGCCACGTCCGCACCCTGCACTTCGAGGCGCTTCCGGGTCTCGACTTCACCGGCGTGCTGCCGCCCGAGGTGGAGGTCCGGGAAACGCGGGCCGGCAGCTACTCGGCCACCGGCGTGCTCACGCCGGAGGACCTCGCAGCACTGACCGTCTGGTGGGCGCAGCACGGCATCATGCCCGGTTCGATGAGCATGGAGGCGCGAAGCCTCGAAGACGTTTTCCTCGACATTTCCGGAAGGGACGTCCGATGACCTCCACCCTTGGCAGCACTCCCGCTCCCCTGCTGCGGCGCATCGTCCTGCACGGCAAGTACGAGGCCGTAACCATGCTTCGGAACGGCGAACAGCTGATTCTGGCGGTGGTGCTGCCGCTGCTGGCACTCGTTGGCCTCACCGTCACCCCGCTGCTGGACGGCATGGGTGACACCAGGATTAACGTGGCGGTCCCGGGCATCCTCGCCCTCTGCGCCATGTCCACGGCGTTTACCGGGCAGGGTATCTCCACGGGTTTTGACCGCCGCTACGGCGTCCTGCGGTTCCTTTCCACCACGCCGCTGGGCCGCGCGGGGCTCATTGCCGGCAAGATCATCGCCGTGCTCGCCGTGCTTGCCCTGCAGGTCCTCGTGGTCACGGGCGTGGCGTTGAGCCTCGGCTGGAAACCGGAGGCATCCGGGTGGCTCCTGGGGCTGGGCTTGCTGGTACTGGGTGCGGCCGCCTTTACCGCGATAGGCCTTTTGGTGGCCGGGACAGTCCGGCCGGAAGCAACTCTGGCGATCACCAACCTGCTGTGGATCCTGCTGGGAGCCCTAGGCGGCATCGTGATTCCCTCCGAGCGGCTGCCGCGCCTCGCGCAGGACACCGTGCACCTCCTACCCTCCGGTGCCCTCGGCGACGGGCTCCGCGATGCGTTCCTGCACGGCGCCCTGAACGGCACCGCCGTCCTCGTCCTGCTGCTGTGGCTGCTTCTTGCCGGCACAGCAGCCATCCGTTGGTTCAAGTGGAATTGAGATAACCAGTGAGTACGGCTTCGCGCCTCCCCCAGATCCTCGGCCGCGTAACCTCCAGGCTGCCGGTGTCCGTTGATCCAGCCATCCGCCGCCTGGCGGTGCTGTCCCTCGTGGGCCAGACCATACTGGTTGTGACGGGCGGCGCCGTCCGGCTGACGTCGTCCGGCCTGGGTTGCCCCACGTGGCCGCGCTGCACTGAGGCGTCGCTGGTGAACACGCCTGAAATGGGCATCCACGGCTTCATTGAGTTCGGCAACCGGCTCCTGACCTTCGCCCTGGCCGCCGTTGCAGCCATGATGCTCGTGTACCTGTGGAACCTCCGGAAGGAGCGCAGGGACCTCTTCCTGCTCGCCCTGGGCCTGCTGGCAAGCATTCCCGCCCAGGCAGTTATCGGCGGCATCACCGTGCTCACCAAGCTGAACCCGTGGGTGGTTGGCCTGCACTTCCTCGTTTCCATGGCGCTGGTGGTGTTCGCTACGCTGCTCGTCAACAGGGCCTATGGCCGGACCGGCGGCTTCATGGACCGTACGCTGCCGGCACTGCCAGGTGTTGCACGCCCAGTGATGACCGCCGTCGCGGTGTTCTCTGCCCTGGCGGTCATGCTTGGAGTCGTGGTCACCGGGGCAGGGCCACACGCGGGTGACGCGGACGCGCCTCGCAATAACCTCGATTGGGACCTGTTTTCCCACATCCATGCCGTGCCGGCCTACCTGATCACCGCGGGCACACTCTTCGCCTGCTACCTGGTCTTTCAGCACAGGATTACGGGCCCGTTCCGTTCAGCCGTGCTGATGCTCCTTGGCGTGACGCTGCTGCAGGCCGCCATCGGCTTCACCCAGTACTACAACGGCATCCCGGTGCTCCTTGTGGGGGCACACATGCTCGGAGCGGCCCTGCTGATGAGCACCGCAACTAACGCGTGGGACGTGGCGCGCTCCAGCCCGGCGCACTAACGAGGGCACCCTTCCCGAGCAGCTCACCGCGAACCCTCTCTCATATCCTGACGCCTCACGGCGGACGCTCTCTCATATCCTGACGCCTCACCGCGGACGCTCTCTCACATCCCGACGCCTCACCGCGCACGCTCTCCCAGCACCTGCGCACGTACAGCAAACGCTCCCTCACATGATGTGAACTGGTCCCCGATAGTTGGACTGGCTAAATGGGATTCTAGGCTGCAAGGGTCTGGGCCCGGTATTGCACCGGGCTCAGGCCCTTGAGCTTTGTGGAGATTCTTTTGTTGTTGTACCAGTGGATGTATTCCTCTATTGCAGCTGCCAGTGCGTCGGTGTTGAGGAATCGGACGCGGTGGAAGAGTTCTTCCTTGAGGTGGCCGAAGAAGTTCTCCATGACGGCGTTGTCGTAGCAATTGCCCTTGCGGGACATGGATTGGACCGCGCCGGCGTTCTGGATGAGGGTGCGCCAGGACGCGTGACGGTATTGGAAACCTTGGTCCGAGTGCACCAGCGGCTGCTGACCGGGCTGCAGACAGGTCAGGGCCTCACGCAGGGAATCGTTGGTGAGCGCCAGGTTCGGGGATAAGCCCAGCGAGTAAGAAATGATCTGCCGGTCAAAGAGGTCCATCACCGGTGAGAGGTAGAGCTTCCCGCCGCCGACGCTGAACTCCGTCACATCCGTAACCCACTTCCGGTTCGGCGCATCAGCCTCGAACTCCCGGTTCAGCACGTTGGGCGCTACCGCGCCCTGTTCGCCCTGGTAGGAGTTGTAGCGCTTCCTGCGCCGGACCTTGCGGGCCAACCCAAGGGCCTCCATTAGCTTCAGCACGGTCTTCTTCGCGACCGTCCACCCGTGCTTGAGTAGCTCCGTGTGGACCCGGCGGTGCCCGTACCGGCCATGGTTCGTTTCAAAGATCTCCGTGATCGCCGCTTTGAGCTTCTCTTTCGGGTCCGGCGCCTGGAGCCGGAGCTGGTGATAGAAAAACGTGGATCTGGCCAGCCCGGCGACGTCCAACAGGACAGCAAGGGGATAGTCAGCCTTGAGGGAAACGACGGCCTGAACCCTTACCGTCGTCCCTGTTCCCTCAAGGCCCGCAGTTTTCCCAGGTACGCCACCTCAGCGCGCAGCCGCTCGTTCTCCCGCCGCAACCGCTCAAGCTCCGGCAGCTCCCCAGTCGGCGGGGAATCGGGTTTCCGCGGTCTGCCCTTGGGCTTTGGCCGCAACCCGTCCTCACCGTCCATTCGATACGCCCGGACCCACTTTTGCAGCAGCTCACGGGAGGCCAAACCGGCCTCCACCGCCAACTCCGGGCCGGACTCGCCCGCGAGGAACCGCTGCACCAAGGCCAGCTTGAACTCGAAAGAGTAGGACTTCGCAGGCCTGCTCACCAGCACTCCTTGCCCATGAATCCTCCACCGCCCATACAGTGCCCTGACCGGTACCCAAGGCGCATCCAGCAACCGGGCCGCCGCCCGATAGCCGATGCCCTTCTCAAACAACGCTACAGCTGCCTCGCGCTGCGCCTCAGCCAATGAACTACGTGCACGCATAAAACTGCTCCCCGGAAGTCGGAACTGAATTTCTCAGTCCAACTTCCGGGGAGCAGTTCAATGTGAGAGAGCGTTTGGCGTTACAGCGCAGGAGGTGAGAGAGCGTTTCCCAAACCCTTGCTGGAGGTGAGAGAGCGTCGCAATATCCCTGCAGGACGTGAGAGAGCGCTGGGGGCTGCGTGGCTAGGCGCCCATTATTGCCGAGCCGACGAACGGGTCCACGGCCAGTGCGATGAACAGGAGCGTCAGGTAGCTGATAGAGCCGTGGAAGACCTTCATGGCACCCTTGTCGGAGAGGTCCCCGCCTTGGGCCCGGTTGTACAGCCCGTGGGATTCGTACAGGAACCAGGCGCCGGCCAGGACTGCCGTGACGGTGTACACCCAGCCGGCACCGCCGGCAGGAACCATGAGCAGAGAGCAGGCGACCATGGCCCACGCGTACAGAACCACCTGCACCGACACCACCTTGGCACCGGCGATGGCGCCGAGCATGGGCACCTTGGCGTTGCGGTAGTCCTCGCCGTACCGCATGGACAGCGGCCAGTAGTGCGGCGGCGTCCAGAGGAAGATCACCATGAACAGCACGACGGCGGGCCACTCAACAGTGTTGGTGACGGCCGACCAGGCGATGAGCACCGGGAAGCAGCCGGCCGCGCCTCCCCAGACGATGTTCTGTGCTGTGCGGCGCTTGAGGATCATGGTGTAGATGACCACGTAGAACAGGATGGCGCCGAGGCCCAGCCACGCAGAGAGCGGGTTCGCGCCGAACCACAGGATGGCGATGGCGGCCGCGCCCAGGAGCCAGGCAAAGACCAGGGCTTCCCGCGGGGTCACTTCGCCGGTAACCAGCGGCCGCTTTTCGGTGCGGTGCATGAGCTTATCGATGTCACGGTCAATGTAGCAGTTGAAGGCACCCGCGCTGCCCGCCGCAAAAGCACCGCCTACCAGCGTGGCAAGGATCAGGCCCAGCGACGGGAAGCCGCGCTGCGCGTAGATCATGGTGGGGAGCGTGCTGACCAGCAGAAGTTCAATGACCCGCGGTTTGGTGAGAGCAAGGTAGGCCTTCGCCTTGCGGGCTAGTCCGGCTTTTCCGTGGACCCTGGCTGAGGTCAGCGGCGTATCTGTTGTGCTCACGTTGGCAGTCACTCTGTTCTGTCTGGCGGTGCGGTCTGACTGATCTGCCCGAATCCTGGGTCCGGAATGATCCCTCAACGGCGGTTAATCGGGCGGGAAGTCCGCTGCGCGGTCCCTGCCTGCACGCCGGTGGCCTCCCGATATCATACCGCGGCCCCGCGCCGGTCCGTGGCATCGGCCGCACGACGCAATTCACGGAAAATGATTCCTCCGAGCCCGCTTCGATCACATTAAAGCAGCGGGCGAAAAAAGGTGATTCACAAAACAAAAATTGAGTCCATTAGGTGAGATTTCAGGCGCCCAGAGTGTGGAATCGGGCTAAGCTGTCTGCAGATCAGCGCACCGTGGGAGAAGGCGAGAAATCGCCTTCCCACTCCGTCGAGCGACTGAATGAAGATCAACGTTTCAATGGTGAACGGCTGGTAGTACAGAACGCAGCGGGCACCAGACTATGCCTCCCCGCGATATGTCCGTACCGCCTGCCGTCAGCACAGAGAGGGGCCCGGTTTTCGTGCCACATTTGGAAGAGCAAGAATTGTCCTGGACTGACTTGGACCAGCGTGCAGTGGACACTGTGCGTGTCCTGGCCGCCGACGCGGTGGAGAAGGTGGGCAACGGCCATCCCGGCACCGCTATGAGCCTGGCTCCGGCCGCATACCTTCTCTTCCAGAAGATGATGCGGCACGATCCGCAGAACCCGGACTGGATTGGGCGTGACCGGTTCATACTGTCCCCCGGCCACACGTCCCTGACGCTGTACATCCAGCTCTTCCTCTCCGGCTACGGCCTGGAACTGAAAGACCTGCAGGCGCTGCGGACCTGGGGCTCACTCACTCCGGGCCACCCCGAATACAAGCACACCGCTGGCGTGGAAATCACCACGGGTCCGCTCGGCCAGGGTCTCGCGTCCTCGGTGGGCTTCGCGTACTCCCAGCGCCGCCAGCGCGGCCTGTTCGACGCCGACGCCGCCCCCGGCACCAGCCCGTTCGACCACACCATCTGGGTCATCGCTTCCGACGGCGACCTGCAGGAAGGTGTGACCTCCGAGGCCTCGTCCCTTGCGGGCCACCAGGAACTGGGCAACCTCGTAGTTATCTACGACGAGAACCACATCTCCATCGAAGACGACACCGACATCGCGTTCACCGAGGATGTCCTGAAGCGCTACGAGTCCTACGGCTGGCACACCCAGCGCGTCGACTGGACCAAGACCGGCGAATACAAGGAAGACATCCAGGAGCTGTACTCGGCGCTGGTGGCGGCCAAGGCCGAAACGTCCAGGCCCTCCATCGTCTCGCTGCGCACGATCATCGGCTACCCGGCCCCCAAGAAGCAGAACACCGGCAAGATCCACGGCTCGGCCCTGGGCTCGGAGGAAGTTGCAGCACTGAAGGAAGTCCTGGGCTTTGACCCGGAGAAGTCCTTCGAGGTGGACGAGGATGTGCTGGCCCACGCCCGCGGCGTCGTGGACCGCGGCGCCCACGCCCGCAAGGCCTGGGAAGAGTCCTTTAACGCCTGGCAGTCCGCCAACCCGGAGGCCGCTGCCCTGCTCGAGCGCGTCGAGACCCGTCAGCTCCCGTCCGAACTGGACGCTGCCCTGCCCGTCTTCCCGGCCGGCAAGGACGTTTCCACCCGTGCCGCCTCAGGCAAGGTCCTGAACGCCATCGGCCCGGTCATGCCGGAACTGTGGGGCGGCTCTGCCGACCTCGCGGAGTCGAACAACACCACGATCGAAGGCTCGCCGTCGTTCGTTCCCGCTTCCAAGCAGACAGACGCCTGGTCCGGTAACCCCTACGGCCGGGTACTGCACTTCGGCATCCGTGAACACGCTGCCGCCTCGATCGTGAACGGCATCGCCCTGCACGGCAAGACCCGCGCGTTCTCCGGCACGTTCCTGATCTTCAGCGACTACCAGCGCCCCGCCATCCGCCTCGGCGCGCTGATGGGCGTGCCGTCGCTGTACGTCTGGACGCACGACTCGATCGGCCTTGGCGAGGACGGCCCCACCCACCAGCCGGTGGAGCAGCTGGCCTCCCTGCGCGCCACCCCGGGCCTGGACGTCGTCCGCCCCGGTGACGCGAACGAAGTCGCGGCAGCGTGGAAGACCATGCTTGCCAACCACGAGAACCCGGCAGGCATCGTGCTGACCCGCCAGAACATCCCCACTTGGGACCGCGGCGAAGGCGACGCCACCGGCGACACCTTCGCGTCCACCGCAGGCGTGGCCAAGGGCGGTTACGTCCTGGCCGAAGCATCCGAGGACGGACAGAGCGTACAGCCGCAGGTCATCCTGATCGGCACCGGCTCCGAAGTCCAGCTCGCCGTCCAGGCACGCGAAGCGCTGCAGGCCGAGGGCATCGCCACCCGCGTGGTGTCCATGCCCTGCGTCGAGTGGTTCACGAAGCAGGACGCCGCCTACCGCGAAGCAGTCCTGCCCGCGGCCGTGAAGGCACGCGTCTCGGTCGAAGCCGGCCTGGCACTGGGCTGGAAGGAGTTCGTCGGCGACGCCGGACGCTCCATCAGCCTCGAGCACTACGGTGCCTCCGCCGACTACAAGCGCCTCTTCCAGGAATTCGGCATCACCGCGGAAGCTGTCACCGCCGCCGCCAAGGATTCCCTCGCCGGACTCCAGTCCTGACAGCCCCGACAATTTCAAGGAGAAATTGACATGACTACCACCCCCACCCAGCAGCTCTCCGACGCCGGCGTGTCTATCTGGCTCGATGACCTCTCCCGCGGCCGGCTCAAGACCGGCACGCTGCAGAAGCTGATCGAAGAGAAGAACGTTGTAGGTGTCACCACGAACCCCTCCATCTTCCACGCCGCCATCACCACGGGGCACGACTACGACGCCGTCATCGCCAAGGAGGCGGCAGCCGGCGCGTCCATCGAGGACACCATCTTCGAAATCACCACCACCGATGTCGCCGACGCCTGCGACCTGTTCGCACCCATCGCCGCCGCGACCAACGGTGTGGACGGCCGTGTCTCCATCGAGGTCGACCCGCGCCTGGCCTGGGACACCGCCGGCACCATCGCCGAGGCCAAGCACCTGTACAAGAAGGTCAACAAGGACAACGTCCTGATCAAGATCCCCGCCACGCTCGAAGGCCTTGAGGCCATCACGGCCACCCTCGCCGAAGGTATCAGCGTCAATGTGACCCTGATCTTCTCCCTCGAGCGCTACCGCGCGGTCATCAACGCCTTCCAGACCGGCCTGGAACAGGCCAAGGACAACGGCCACGACCTGTCCAAGATCCACTCCGTGGCCTCGTTCTTCGTCTCCCGCGTCGACGCCGAAATCGACAAGCGCCTCAACGCCATCGGCACCGAGGAAGCCAAAGCACTTAAGGGCAAGGCCGGCCTGGCCAACGCCCGCCTGGCCTACCAGGTCTACGAAGAGCAGTTCTCCACCGAGCGCTGGGCCGTCCTCGCCGAAGCCGGCGCCCGGCCGCAGCGCCCGCTGTGGGCCTCCACCGGCGTGAAGGACCCCGCCTACCCGGACACCCTCTACGTCACCGAACTCGTCGCTCCCGGCGTGGTGAACACCATGCCGGAAAAGACCCTGGAGGCCACCTTCGACCATGGCGTCATCACCGGTGACACCGTGACCGGCACCTACGAGGAAGCGAACGCCACCCTCAACGCCCTGGAAAACCTCGGGGTCTCCTACAACGACGTCGTCGCGCTCCTCGAATCCGAAGGCCTCGACAAGTTCGTCGCCAGCTGGAAGGAACTGCTGGCCGACGTCGAGGGTGCCCTCGCCTCTGCACGGAAGGCTTCCTAGTCCACAATGAACACACTCAGCTATGACGCCACCGGCGCGGCCCGGAAGGCCCTCGAGCAGCACTTGCCCGCCCTGGTGGAGGACCGCGTCGCCACCCGGATCTTCGCGAAGGACCATACCCTCTGGGGACCCGATGCAGAGGCCGAGTCCTCAATCCGGCTGGGCTGGGTCGAGGCGGCCACCGTCTCCCAGCCCCTGGTGGCGGACATCCTGGAACTCCGCGCTGCGCTAAACGCCGAAGGCGTCACCCGTATTGTCCTCTGCGGCATGGGCGGCTCCTCGCTGGCACCTGAGGTCATTACCGGGACCGCCAGTGTAGAGCTGACCGTGCTGGACAGCACCGACCCTGAACAGGTCGGTGCTGCCCTCGCGGACCGCCTTGCCGAAACTGCAATCGTGGTCTCATCCAAGTCCGGCTCAACCCTGGAAACGGATTCCCAGCGGCGGATCTTCGAGCACGCCTTTGCCGAGGCCGGCATCGATGCCAAGAGCCGGATCATCGTCGTCACCGACCCCGGTTCCCCCCTGGACAAAGCCTCCCGCGAGGCGGGCTACCGGGCCGTCTTCAACGCCGACCCCAACGTGGGCGGGCGCTACTCCGCGCTGACTGCGTTCGGGCTCGTCCCCTCCGGCCTGGCCGGCGTGGACATCCAGTCTTTCCTGGATGAAGCCGAGGAAGCAGCGGAGATCCTTAACGAGGACGGGCCGGAAAACATCGGCCTGGCGCTTGGAACGGCTCTCGGCGGCACCAACCCGCTGCGGGACAAGATCGTCATTGCCGAGGACGGCTCAGGCATCGTGGGTTTCGCCGACTGGGCAGAACAGCTCATCGCGGAATCCACCGGCAAGCTCGGCACCGGCGTCCTGCCGGTGGTCGCCGGTCCGAACGCACCGGAGGTCACCTCCGGCGCTGAAGACGTCCTGGTGGTTCGGCTGGTAGGCGCCGATGCCGACGTCGAACTCGGAGAAAACGAAGTTGCCATCGCCGGTGGACTGGCCACCCAGATGATGGTGTGGGAATTCGCCACGGCGGTGGCCGGACGCCTCCTGGGCATCAACCCGTTCGACCAGCCCGACGTGGAAGCCGCCAAGGTGGCTGCCCGCGGCCTCCTGGATGCGCAGCCGGAACCCACGCCGGCAGCCTTCACCGACGGTGCCATCGAGGTCCGCGGCGGCGAATGGCTGGGGAACGCCGGTTCAGCGGCCGAGGCTGTGTCCGCGCTCCTGGCGCAGCTGGACGCGAACGGCTACCTGAGCGTGCAGGCATACTTCGACCGCTTGGCGTACTCCCGGCTGGAAGGGGTCCGGGACGAGCTCGCCGCCGTGAGCGGCCGCCCCGTCACCTTCGGCTGGGGCCCGCGCTTCCTGCACTCCACCGGCCAATTCCACAAGGGCGGCCCCGCGATCGGCGTGTTCCTGCAGGTCACGGCGGCTTCCAGCCAGGACCTGGCCATCCCGGAACGCCCGTTCACCTTCGGCGAGCTCATCTCGGCGCAGGCTGCGGGCGACGCACAGGTGCTGACCGAACACGGCCGGCCTGTCCTGCGGCTGCACCTCACCGACCGGGCAGCGGGCGTGGGCCAGCTCCAGGAGATCGTTTCGTCGCTTGCCGTGAAGGCGGCTTCCGGCGCTGAAAGCTAAGGCACTGAATTAACCATGCCAGATACTTTGAAGAGGCTTGTGTCCCGGGGCGGGAATCCGTTGCGGGATCCGCGGGATCGTCGTTTGAACCGTATTGCCGGTCCGTCCTCGCTTGTGCTGTTCGGGGTCACGGGTGATCTTGCCCGGAAGAAGCTGATGCCGGCGGTGTATGACCTTGCCAACCGGGGGTTGTTGCCGCCGAGTTTCGCGCTGGTCGGTTTCGGGCGGCGGGGCTGGGATGACGAGGAGTTCGCCGCGGAGGTCAGGGACGCGGTCACCTCGTATTCGCGGACGCCTTTTGATGAGGCGGTGTGGAACCAGCTTTCGGAGGGTATCCGTTTTGTGCAGGGCGAGTTCGACGATGACGCCGCGTTTGAGCGGTTGGGTGAGACGATCAAGGAACTGGACGAGAACCGGGGCACGCGGGGGAATCACGCGTTCTATTTGTCGATCCCGCCGAAGGCGTTTGAGCAGGTGTGCCGGCAGCTCTCGAAGCACGGGTTGGCGCAGGCCGAGGGTGAGAAGTGGCGGCGGGTGGTGATCGAGAAGCCGTTCGGGCATGACCTGGAATCGGCGCGGGCGCTGAATGACATTGTGGAGTCGGTGTTCCCGCCGGATGCGGTGTTTAGGATCGATCATTATCTGGGCAAGGAGACGGTGCAGAACATCCTGGCGCTGCGGTTCGCGAACCAGCTGTTTGAGCCGTTGTGGAACGCGAACTACGTGGACCATGTCCAGATCACCATGGCTGAGGACATCGGCACCGGCGGCCGGGCGGGGTATTACGACGGGGTCGGCGCGGCGCGGGACGTGATCCAGAACCACCTTTTGCAGCTGCTGGCGTTGACGGCGATGGAGGAACCGATCTCCTTTAACGCCGATGATTTGCGGGCGGAGAAGGAAAAGGTTCTGGCCGCGGTGCGGTTGCCGGAGGATCTGTCCACGCACTCGGCGCGGGGGCAGTTCGCCGGCGGCTGGCAGGGCGGGGAGCAGGTGCTGGGGTACCTGGAGGAAGAGGGCATCCCGGCGGACTCGACGACTGAGACGTTTGCGGCGATCCGGGTGGACATCAACACCCGGCGCTGGTCCGGGGTGCCGTTTTACCTGCGTGCGGGCAAGCGGCTGGGCCGGCGGGTGACGGAGATCGCGGTGGTGTTCAAACGCGCCCCGAACCTGCTCTTCGGCGCTCACGGGGGCGTTGGCCACGGGGATGATGATTTCGGGCAGAACGCGGTGGTGATCCGGGTCCAGCCCGATGAGGGCGCGACGATCCGGTTCGGGTCCAAGGTCCCGGGCACCCAGATGGAAGTGCGGGACGTGACGATGGACTTCGGTTACGGGCATTCCTTTACCGAGTCTTCCCCGGAGGCGTATGAGCGGCTGATCCTGGACGTGCTGCTGGGCGAGCCGCCGTTGTTCCCGCGGCACGAGGAGGTGGAGCTGTCCTGGAAGATCCTGGACCCCTTCGAAGAGTACTGGGCGGCCCTGAACGAACAGCCCGAACCCTACGCCCCCGGCAGTTGGGGCCCGGCCAGCGCTGATGAGCTGCTCGCCCGTGACGGACGCACCTGGAGAAGGCCATGATTGTAGATTTGCCGAACACCACCACCTCCAAGGTTTCCAAGAAGATCATGGCCCTGCGCGAGCAGGGCGGGGTGATCGCGCTGGGCCGGGTCCTGACCCTGGTGGTCGTCACCAAGTCCGGCCTGGAGGAGGAAGCGATCGAGGCGGCGAACGACGCCAGCCGGGAACACCCCTGCCGGATCATCGTGCTCGCCGACGCCGGCTCGGCCGCCCCGAACCGGCTCGACGCGCAGATCCGGGTCGGCGGGGACGCCGGCGCCTCGGAGGTCATCGTGCTGCGCGGCTACGGCGAACTCGCCGAGGAAAGCGAGTCCCTGGTCGCGGCGCTGCTGCTGCCGGACGCACCGATCGTGGCCTGGTGGCCCCACGGGGCACCGAAAAACGCCTCCGAAACCTCCATCGGCCGCATCGCCCACCGCCGGATCACCGACTCGGCGAACGAAGCCGAACCCCAGGTCGCTTTGGAGAACATCCGCAACACCTACAAAGCCGGCGACACCGACCTCGCCTGGACCCGCCTGACCAACTGGCGCATCCAACTCGCCGCCGTCCTGGACCAGGTCGATCCCTCCCCGGTCACCGCCGTCACCGTCGAAGGAGCCTCGGACTCACCCTCCACCATCCTCCTCGCGGCCTGGCTCACCCTGTCCCTGGACGCCCCCGTCACCATCGTCGCGGACCCCGCCGGCACCGGCATCCGCAGGGTCCGCCTCACCCGCCCCAGCGGAGACGTCCAGCTCTTCCGCCCCGGACTCTCCGTCGCCGAACTCACCCAACCCGGCCAACCCGCCCAACGCATCTCCCTCCCACGCCGCAGCCTCCGCGACTGCCTCGCCGAAGAACTCCGCCGCCTGGACCCCGACGAAGTCTTCGGTGAAGTGATTACTATTGGACTGCCACGTACCAATCTAAGGAGTGTCCGTCCCAGTGAGCGCTGAGCCCAGAGTAAGCATCCATCCAGACTCTTCCGTCCTCATGGCCGCCATCGCCGCACGCCTGATCACCAAGCTTGTTGACGTCCAGGATAGGTTCGGAGAGGCGACGGTGGTGCTCACCGGCGGCACGGTGGGTATTGGCACCCTTAAAGCAGTGGCGGATTCGCCTGCAGCGCCCGCAGTGGACTGGAGCAAGGTGAATTTCTGGTGGGGCGATGAGCGCTTCGTCAGTGCCAAGGATCCGGACCGCAACACCGTCCAGGCTCACCAGGCACTGCTGCAGCACATCCCGGTCGACCCTGAGCGCGTCCATGAACCGGGCTCCTCGGATGAGTTCGACAGCCCCGACTTGGCGGCTGAAGATTATGCCCGCCAACTTGCGGAAGCTGCTGCAGCCGAACACGCCGCAGATATGTCGGACAACAGGCCGGACACCCCCGGAAAGCTCCCACGTTTCGACGTGGTTCTGCTCGGCGTGGGACCGGATGCCCACATCGCATCACTGTTTCCCGAGCAGGCCGGCATTCGGGAAAAACAGCTCACCGTGGTGGGAGTGCGCAACTCCCCCAAGCCGCCGCCCGAGCGGATCTCGCTGACGCTTCCTGCGATCAACACCGCCGCAGAGGTGTGGATGGTGGTCGCGGGCGAGGACAAGGCCGGTGCCGTTGGCCTGGCTCTCGCCGGAGCCAACCCGGTCCAGGTTCCTGCGTCCGGCCCGGCCGGACGCTCACGCACGCTGTGGCTGATTGACGAGAATGCGGCGTCCCGCGTACCCGAGCAGCTAGTCCGCAAGGCCCCTGCCGGCTCGTAGCCGCTTCAGCGCTCCGGCCAGGACACCTTCAAGGTCCCGGCCGGAGCGTCCTTCTTTAACCTTTACCGCAGCTCCGCAGCTCCGCGGCAGCCCGAAAAGCACGACGGCGGCCGGTCACCTTCGCTCTGGGAAGGTGACCGGCCGCCGTCGTGCTTTGTTGGAAAAACCGGCTGCTATGCCGGCGGGCCGGCTAGGAGTCGGCTACGCCCGTGAACCTCATCAGCAGGCCGAGGGCGATGATTACGGCGCCCCACGTGATGCCGAGAATAACGGTGAACCTGTTCAGGTTCTTTTCCGCGACACCCGAGGAGCTCAGGCCGGAGCTCATGCCGCCGCCGAACATGTCCGACAGACCGCCGCCACGTCCCTTGTGGAGCAGGATGAGCAGGGTCAGCAGGAGGCTGGTGACACCCAGGAGGATCTGCAGAATGACATGAAGAACGTCCACGACGGCCTTTCGGAAGAGAGGGAATGCGGGAGCCTGGCGGGTCTGACGGGCTAGTCAGTCACCAGGTGGCTCTCGAACCTGACAATATTAGCAAATTCAGCCGGGTCGAGGCTGGCCCCGCCGACCAACACGCCGTCGACGTCGCGCTGCTGCAGGATGGCGGCCGCGTTGTTGGCCTTTACAGAACCGCCGTAGAGCAGCCGCACCTTGGCCGCGACGTCGGCGCCGAACAGTTCGGTCAACTCTGCCCGGATGGCGGCGCACATTTCCTGCGCATCTTCCGGTCCGGCAACTTCACCCGTCCCAATCGCCCAGACGGGCTCGTAGGCAACCACGAGTTCGGCGGCCTGCTCGGGGTCGAGTCCGGCAACATCCGCGCGGAGCTGATCGAGGGTGTGCTGGACGTGGGTTCCGGCCTGGCGGATGTCCAGGCCCTCGCCAACGCAGAGCACCGGAGTGACGCCGTGGCGGAAAGCGGCCTTGACCTTGGCGTTGAGCACGTCATCCGACTCGTTGTGGATTGTGCGGCGTTCGCTGTGGCCCACCAGCACGTACCTGCATCCGAGCTTGCTGAGAAACTGGCCGGAGATGTCGCCGGTGTAGGCGCCGGAGTCAAACTGCGAGAGGTCCTGGGCTCCGTAAGCGATGTCGAGGTCATCACCATGGACAAGCGTCTGGACGCCCCGAAGATCAGTGAAGGGCGGGAAGACTGCCACTTCAACGCGGCTGTAGTCGTGATTGGCATCAGACAGGGTCCAGGCCAGCTTCTGCAGCAGGGTGATGCCCTGGACATGGTCCATGTTCATCTTCCAGTTGCCCGCGATCAGTGGCGTGCGGTCAAAGGTGCCGTTAGTTGACGTTGTCACGTGTTCTCCAAAGGGTGCAGCTCAGATGTGCGTTGTCGTGTGAAACAGCCGGCAGGGCGCCTGATACCCGGGGATCAGGCGCCCTGCCGGCAGGGAGTGCTTAGCGGTCCAGCACGCTCAGGCCCGGAAGTTCCTTGCCCTCAAGGTATTCCAGGCTGGCGCCGCCGCCGGTGGAAATGTGCCCGAACTGGTCATCGGCGAAGCCGAGGGTGCGGACTGCTGCGGCCGAGTCACCGCCGCCGACGACGGTAAAAGCTTCCGTCTCGGTGAGGGCCTGGGCCACAGCGCGGGTGCCGGCAGAGAATGCCTCGAACTCGAAGACCCCCATGGGACCGTTCCAGAAGACGGTCTTGGCTGCCGTGATCCGGTCGGCGAAGGCCTTCGCGGAATCCGGGCCGATGTCGAGCCCGATACCCTGCGCACCGAAGCTGCTGCTTTCGATGGCTTCAGCGCTGACAGTCTCGTGGTCCGCGTCGGCAGCGAACTTCGCTGCCACAACAACGTCGGTGGGGATCACGAACTCGGTGCCGGCGTCTGCAGCGCGCTTGAGGTAATCCTGGACCACCGGGATCTGGTCCTCTTCCAGCAGGCTGCCTGCCACTTTGTGCCCGTCGGCTGCCAGGAACGTGAAGAGCATGCCACCGCCCACAAGGATGGTGTCAGCCTTGCCGATGAGGTTGTCGATCACGGCGAGCTTGTCGGAAACCTTGGAACCGCCAAGAACCACGACGTACGGACGCTGAGTGTCAGCCGTCAGCTTACGAAGGACCTCCACTTCCGTGCCGACAAGATCGCCGAGGTACGCCGGGAGGCGGGTGGCGACGTCGTACACGCTGGCGTGCTTGCGGTGGACAGCCCCAAAGGCGTCGTCCACGAAGGCGCCCGTGTCTCCGGTCAGGGCGACCAGTTCATCCGCGAAGGCGCCGCGCTCGGCGTCGTCTTTGCTGGTTTCGCGGGCGTCGAAGCGGACGTTCTCAAGCACCAGGACCTGGCCGTCCTGCAGCCCGGCAGCGAGCTCCTTAGCCGAAGGGCCCACCGTGTCTCCGGCGAGCGTGACGGGGAACGGGGCCAGCTCGGCCAGCCGGGATACGGCGGGCCTGAGTGAGTATTTTTCCTCCGGCGCGCCCTTGGGGCGTCCTAGGTGGGCTGTTACCAGCACGCGGGCACCGGCGTCCGTGAGCTTTCCCAGCACTGGCAGTGAGGCCTTGATGCGGCCGTCGTCAGTCACTGTAGAGCCGTCGAGCGGCACATTCAGGTCACTTCGAACCAGAATGTACCGCCCGCGGACACCTTCAGCGATCAGTTCGTTGAGGGTGTGAAATGTCATGTAGCTAACCCTAGCCCAGCTTTGCGGCCACGAGCTCCGTGAGGTCCACCAGACGGTTGGAGTAGCCCCATTCGTTGTCATACCAGGAAACAACCTTGACCTGGTTGCCGATGACCTTGGTCAAGCCGGAGTCAAAAATGGACGAGGCGGGATCGCCGACGATGTCCGAGGAGACGATCGGAGCGTCCGTGTAGGTCAGGATGCCCTGCCATTCGTCGGACTCTGCAGCCTTCTTCAGCACGGCGTTGACTTCCTCGACCGTGGTCTCGCGGGAGACGGTGACGGTCAGGTCGGTAGCCGAGCCCGTGGGGACCGGAACGCGGATGGCATAGCCGTCCAGCTTGCCCTTGAGCTCCGGCAGGACCAGGCCGATGGCCTTGGCGGCACCGGTGGACGTGGGGACCATGTTGATGGCGGCTGCACGTGCCCGGCGGAGGTCGTTGTGCGGGCCGTCCTGCAGGTTCTGGTCTGCGGTGTAGGCGTGGACGGTGGTCATCAGGCCACGCTCGATGCCGAAGGCGTCATTGACGACCTTGGCCAGGGGGCCGAGGCAGTTGGTGGTGCAGGAGGCGTTGGAAATGATGTGGTGGTTTTCGGGGTCGTACAGCCCGTCGTTGACGCCCATCACGATAGTGATGTCCTCGTCGGAGGCCGGAGCGGAAATCAGGACCTTCTTGGCGCCTGCCTCGATGTGCTTCTTTGCCGCGGCGGCCTTGGTGAAGAAGCCCGTGGATTCGATGACGATGTCCACACCCAGGTCGCTCCAGGGGAGGTTTGCGGGATCACGTTCGGCCAGCACCTTGATGGCGTTGCCATTAACGACCAGGTTGCCCTCTTTGACCTCAATGGTTTCGGCCAGGCGTCCGCCGACGGAGTCGTACTTCAGCAGGTGGGCCAGTGCCTCGGGGCTGGTGAGGTCGTTGACGGCAACGATCTCGAGGTCCGCACCCTGGGCAAGTGCTGCGCGGAAGTAGTTGCGGCCAATGCGGCCAAAGCCGTTGATACCAATACGGGTGGTCACTTTTTCAGTCTCCTTGGTGCTTGATAAAGCACAACTAGTTGAGCGGGCGTTCAAGCCAACTAACAGATCCCGCACGCCATTGGGCAGAGATGATTACCAGATCGGAGGGCGACCAGCCTCATTGCTGAAGGCTAACCGCCTTCCGTGATCCATCTTACGTTTAAGAAGGTCCGCCCC
Source organism: Arthrobacter sp. D1-17 (assembly GCF_054130535.1). NCBI lineage: Bacteria > Bacillati > Actinomycetota > Actinomycetes > Micrococcales > Micrococcaceae > Arthrobacter > Arthrobacter sp. D1-17. The sequence continues at coordinate 2,126,671 of NZ_CP096382.1, forward strand.
CGCAAGTGCGGGGGCGGACCGTCCACAATTCGGCCTTATAGAGGCTGAATGTGAAGTTTGTTACCAGTGCGTGTAGTGCACCTCACGCTGTTACAGCGTGATCAGGCCCGTGGCGTTGGCACGCGCGGCGGCGAAGCGCTGTGCGACGTCGGCCCAGTTCACGATGTTCCAGAATGCCTTGACGTAGTCAGCCTTGACGTTGACGTAGTCCAGGTAGAAGGCGTGCTCCCACATGTCCAGCATCAGCAGCGGGGTGGTGCCCAGTGCCGTGTTGCCCTGCTGGTCGTAGAGCTGCTCGATGACAAGGTTGCCGCCGATGGGCTCGTAGGCCAGGAAGCCCCAGCCGGATCCCTGCAGGCCGAGGGCGGCTGCGGAGAACTGGGCACGGAAAGCGTCGAACGATCCGAAGGCGTCGTCGATGGCTGCGGCCAGCTCACCTTCGGGCTTGTCCCCGCCGTCCGGGGAGAGGTTGTTCCAGAACACGGAGTGGTTGACGTGGCCGCCGGTGTGGAACGCCAGGTCCTTCGAGAGGCGGTTGATGTTGGCGAAGTCGCCCTTCTCGCGGGCCTCGGCCATCTGGGCCAGCGCGTTGTTGGCGCCCGTGACGTAGGCTGCGTGGTGCTTGCTGTGGTGCAGCTCCATGATTTTTGCGGAGATGTGGGGCTCCAGCGCTGCGTAGTCGTACTTGAGTTCGGGCAGAACGTACTCGGTCACAAAATCCTCCAATGTCGTGGACAGTTTGTCCGGTTCGGTAACTCTCGGATTATGCATCCGGATGACTCGGCACCCGGAAGATTTCAATGGCGGAGCCGTGCTGCTTTGCGGGAGGAAAGCCCCGTCCGGCAGGTTAGTCCACCATCTGGTCTTGATTCTATGGGCGCCCGCTACTCGTCCAGCATTTCCGGCGTCACATTGGCATCCGTGCCGGGAATGCCGAGGTCGGCTGCACGTTTGTCCGCCATGGCCAGCAGCCTGCGGATGCGGCCGGCAATGGCGTCCTTGGTCATGGGCGGGTCTGCGAGGCGCCCGAGTTCGTCGAGGCTGGCCTGTTTGTGGGCCACGCGCAGTTCACCGGCGTACTTGAGGTGTTCGGGAACGTCGTCGCCCAGGATTTCGAGCGCCCGGTCCACGCGTGCACCTGCAGCGACTGCCGCCTGTGCGGAGCGGCGGAGGTTGGCGTCGTCGAAGTTCGCAAGCCGGTTGGCGGTGGCCCGTACTTCCTTGCGCATCCGCCGTTCCTCCCAGACCATGAGCGCGTCGTGGGCGCCCATCCGCGTGAGGAGCGCGGCGATGGTGTCTCCGTCACGGATCACTACGCGGTCCACTCCCCTGACTTCACGCGCCTTAGCCTGAATGCCGAGCCGGCGGGCGGCGCCAACGAGGGCCAGGGCGGACTCGGGGCCGGGGCAGGTGACTTCCATGGAGGAGGACCGGCCCGGTTCTGTGAGGGAGCCGTGGGCCAGGAAGGCGCCGCGCCACACGGCCTCGGCGTCGGCGGCGGAGCCGTTGACCACAACGGACGGGAGACCGCGGACGGGACGACCCCGGGAATCCAAGAGGCCGGTCTGGCGTGCCAGCGCCTCCCCGTCACGGACAACCCGCACCACGTAACGGCTGCCGCGCCGCAGCCCGCTGCCGGAAACCACAATGATCTCGCTCTGGTGCCCGTAGACCTCGGCGATGGCCGCCCGCAGGCGCCTGGCCGTGGATGCCAGATCCACCTCGGCCTCGATGACAATCCGGCCGGAGATGATATGGAGCCCTCCGGCGAAGCGGAGCATGGCTGAAACCTCGGCCTTGCGAACGGAGGATTTCTTAATGTCCAGGCGGGACAGTTCTTCCTTGACTGATGCTGTCAGTGCCATGGCACCTTCCTAACTGTTCCCGAAAATGTCCTGGTAGGCCGTTGCCAGCCGCAGGGGGTCGTGGACGGGACGCCGACCCGAAGCCCCTACTTTACCCAAGACAACCTCGGCTCCGATCATCCCCGCGGCCCGCTCAAACTCCTTCAGATCCGCGACCGATGCGGGGTCGGCCAGCACGACGTCGGCGCTGAAGTCCGGCGCGTAGCCCCGCAGGACATGCAGGTGGTCGGCGGCGGACATCCCGGAGGTTTCCTTGGTGTCCATCGCGAGGTTCATTGTGAGGCAGCGCTTGGCCGGGGTGTCACACAGTGCCTGCCGCATCTCGGGCAGCAGCAGATGCGGCAGGACCGAGGTGTACCAGGATCCAGGGCCCAGGACCACCCAGTCTGCGAGCTCAATCGCGGAGAGGGCTTCCACGCAGGCCGGCGCCTGTTCGGGCAGGAGCCGCACACTTTCGAGCGAGCCGGCCACTGCACAGCGGGCCTGGCCCTTGATGGTGGTGACGGTGCTGCTGCCGTCCGGGGCGGTGACACGCACGTCGCCCTCGATGGTGAGCGGCACGGTGGACATCGGCAGCACCTGGCCGCGGGCGCCGAGCAGTGCGCCGGCCCACTTCAGACCGGCCACCGCGTCGCCCAGTAGCTCCCAGAGTGTGACGATCAGCAGGTTCCCCATCGCATGGTCGTCCAGCGAGCCCCCGCCCGGCGCTGACCGGAAACGGTGCTGCATGACATCCCGCCACGTGCGACCCCAGTCGGTGTCGTCGCACAAAGCCGAAAGGGCCATGCGGAGATCGCCCGGCGGCAGAACGCCGTACTCCTGGCGGAGGCGGCCGGAGGATCCGCCGTCGTCCGCCACGGTGACCACGGCGGTAAGTTCGGATGTCAGCAGCCGCAGCGCCGAAAGCGACGCCGAAAGCCCGTGGCCCCCGCCAAGGGCCACTACCGTGGGGCCCTTGTTTTGCTGGGAGCCTGTCAGGCCCGACGGCGGAATAAGGGGCAGGGGGCCGGTGAGCACTCCCATTATTCGCGGCCCAGGTCCCGGTGCGTGGTGGTCACCGTGACGCGCGGGTATTGCGCAAGTTTCTTGGAAAGTTCGACGGCGACAGCCACTGACCGGTGTTTGCCACCGGTGCAGCCGACGGCGATGGTGGCGTAGTGCTTGTTTTCCCGGCGGTAACCGTCGAGGACCGGCTCGAGCGCCATGACGTAGCGTTCCACGAAGTCCGGGACGCCTTCCGCTTCCAGGACGTAATCGCTCACGTCCCGGTCAAGCCCGGTATGGGGCCGCAGTTTGGGCACCCAGTGGGGGTTGGGGATAAAGCGGACGTCCGCCACGTAGTTGGCGTCAACCGGCAGTCCGTACTTGAAGCCGAAGCTCATGACGTTCAGGCGCAGCGCCACGGGCCCCGTCTCGGTGAAGAGTTCGGTGATGGCCGTGGCGAGGCCGTGGACATTGAACGCGGACGTGTCCAGGACGACGTCGGCGGAATCCCTCAGTTCCTTCAGCAGTTCACGTTCAGCCGCAATGCCGTCCAGGATCCGGCCGCCGCCCTGCAGCGGATGCGGGCGCCTGCCCTGTTCGAAGCGGCGGACCAGGACGTCGTCGCTCGCGTCGAGGAACAGCACCCGGAAGGTGACGCCGCTGGCCGCGAGGGCGTGAAGGGCGGCGCGGATGTCGGCGAACAGCCCCTTGCTCCGCACGTCCACCACGACGGCGAGACGCGGGATCGACTGCGGGGCGTGGGACACCAGTTCGGCCAGCGTCCCGAGCATTTGGGGCGGCAGGTTTTCGACGACGTACCAGCCGTGGTCCTCCAGCGCGTCTGACGCCGTGCTGCGCCCGGCGCCGGACATGCCCGTCACCACGAGCAGTTCCGCCTCGACTGGCTTGACTGGCGTGAGGCCGTCCTCGTCCACGCCGGTTCGTGCCGTCGGCTCTGCCATTAATTCCAGCCCCATTTCTGCTTTTGCTTGCCGTGTGCGTGCGCACACTCCTGCGCGCGGCAAGATTTCCGTACTTACCCTAGCTAAGAAACGGGATGCTGGTTAAGTTTCGAGCACTTCGCCGGTGGTCATGTTGATGGCGGGCAGGGCGTCAGCAGAGTCCGCGCCGGCGCCATCGGCATTGAAATGGGCGACGATCGCCGCCGCCAGCGCGGGGCCTATGCCTTTCGCCTCCGTCAGTTCCTCAGCCGTCGCCGCCTTGATCTTTTTGACCGAGCCAAAGTGCGCGAGCAGCGCCTTGCGCTTGGATGCCCCCAGACCCGGAACGGCATCCAGGGCGGAGACCGTCATCGCCTTGCCGCGCTTCTGGCGGTGGAAGGAGATGGCAAAGCGGTGCGCCTCGTCCCGGATGCGCTGCAGCATGTACAGGCCCTGGGAAGAGCGGGGCAGGATCACCGGGAAGTCGCTGTCCGGCAGCCAGACTTCCTCGAGCCGTTTCGCCAGCCCCACCACGTAGACATCGTCCACCCCCAAGTCGGCGAGGGCCCGGGCAGCCGCATTGACCTGGGGCTTTCCGCCGTCCACCACCACGAGGTTGGGAGGGTAGGCAAACCTGGCGCGCGGCGCCGGGGTGGTGGTGTCCTGCAGCTCCACAGCCGCCCCGGTGTCCTTATTCCGGGTGGCTGTTGTGCTGGCGCCGGCGGCGTGCGGGCTGGCCGTTGCCGCGGCCGGCACGAGTTCCGAAACCTCCACCTGCGCTGTCTTGTCCGTGAGGTAGTGCCGGAAACGCCGCGTCAGGACGTCGTGCATCGCAGCGGTGTCGTCGGCGGCCGCGGCCCCCGTGATGGAGAACTTCCGGTAGTCGGACTTCTTGGGCAATCCGTCTTCCACCACAACCATGGATGCCACGACGTTGGTGCCCTGGACGTGCGAGACGTCGTAGCACTCGATCCGCAGCAGCGGCACGGGCAGGTCCAGGGCCTCCTGCAGTTCCTGAAGGGCCAGCGACCGCACGGTGATGTCGCCGGCGCGCCGGGTCTTGTGCAGCTTCAGGGCGTGCTCCGCGTTTTCGCGGACCGTGGACATCAGGGCCGCCTTGTCGCCGCGCTGTGGTACGCGGATTTCCACCTTGGCGCCCCGCAGGCCGCCTAGCCACACTGCCAGGTCAGCCGCGTTGCTCGGCTCCACGGGGACAAGCACTTCACGGGGAAGCCTGCCCTGGACTTCCGCGTCTTCACCGTAGACCTGCTGCAGCAGGTGCTCAACGAGGTCCGGGGTGGTGAAGTCCTCGACCTTTTCGACCACCCAGCCTCGCTGACCCCTGATCCGGCCGCCGCGGACGTGGAACACCTGGACGGCGGCTTCGAGCTCATCCTCGTGGAGCGCAAACACATCGGCGTCGGTGTCTTCCCCCAGCACGACGGCGTTCCGCTCAAAGACCTTGCGCAGGGCGGTGATGTCGTCGCGGATCCTGGCCGCGCGTTCGTAGTCCAGTTCGGCGACAGCAGCGGCCATGTCCTTCTCGAGCCGTGCGATGAAGCGCTTGGCCTCTCCGCCCATGAAGGCGCAGAAGTCCTCCGCCAGCGCCCGGTGCTCCTCGGGGGTGACTCTGCCGACACAAGGGGCGGAGCATTTGTCGATGTAGCCGAGCAGGCAGGGCCTGCCGCTGGCCTGGGCGCGCTTGAGAACACCCGCGCTGCAGCTGCGGACGGGAAAGACCCGCAGCAGTGTGTCCATGGTTTCACGGATGGCCCCCGCTGTGTACGGGCCGAAATAGCGCGTACCTTTGCGGCGTTCACCGCGCATGACCTGCACGCGGGGCAGCTTCTCCCCCATCGTGACCGCGAGGTACGGGTAGGTCTTGTCATCGCGGAACACGACGTTGAACCGTGGCTTGAATTCCTTGATCCAGGTGTATTCCAGTTGCAGCGATTCCAGTTCGCTGCCCACCACTGTCCATTCGACGCTGCTGGCCGCGTAGACCATCGCATGCGTCTTGGGCAGCAGGCCCGCAGGGTTGGCGAAGTACGAGTTCAGGCGGGAGCGGAGGTTCTTGGCCTTGCCCACGTAGATGACCCGTCCGTGGGGATCGCGGAACCTGTAAACGCCCGGGTTGGTCGGAATTTCACCCGTTTTAGGGCGGTAACTTACTGGATCTGCCACAGTTCCAGTCTACTGAGGCGATGGCATGGCGGCTGCCAGGAGCCTGCCGCCTGCTGCGCCCTACTCGACGGCCTTGCTCTGGTTGTAGCTGGTTGAGCGTTCCTGCCCGCTGAGTTCCGCGATGGCGTCCATGATCCGGTCGGTGACCTGCCGCCGTGCCGGCAGCGAGTGGTCCGGCCCGGTCTTCTCGAAGTGCAGGGGCTCCCCCACCTTCATGGTGAAATGCTGCGGCTTCACGGCGTTGCGGCCAGCGGGCTGCAGCTTTTCCGTTCCAATGAGGCCCACGGGGACGACGGGGGCGCCTGTGGTCAGGGCAAGCCAGCCGACGCCGGTTCGGCCCCGGTAAAGGATCCCGTCCCGGGAGCGGGTTCCCTCGGGGTAGATGCCGATGCCCCTGCCGTCCTCGAGGATATCCAGCAGCGTCTTCAGTGCCTGCACGCTGGCGGCCTGTTCACCGCGTTCCACGGGGATGGATCCGACGGCTTCGAAGAACGACTTCATGAGCCGGCCTTTAATGCCTTTGGTGGTGAAGTATTCGGCCTTGGCGAAAAATGCGACGGGCCGCGGCATCAGCGCCTGGACAATAACGCTGTCCAGGAAGGACAGGTGATTGGGGGCCACGATGAACGGGCCCTCCGTTGGCACATTCTCCAGGCCGATGACTGTGGGCCTGCAGGAACCGGAGATGAGCCCGCGGGTGGTCCACCGGATGCCGTCAAAGAGTTCCATCGTTGCGCACCTCGCTCAACGCTGCCGCCCGGGCTGATTCCAGCTGCTCGATCGTGGTGCGGAGCGCCGGAACATCATCCACCACAGCCACGGCACCGGCTTCTTCAAGCTCGCCGTCCGGAGCAAAACCCCACCGGACACCGATGCAGTCTATGCCGTTGGCGATCGCTCCGGAAACGTCCTGTGCGCGGTCTCCTACCATCATGGCGTGCTGTGTACGCAGTTCAGCCATCGCGGCAGCGATGATGCCGGCTTTGCCCACAGGCCCGGCGGCAGCGGCAGTCTCATCCGCGGCTGACCCTTGGACCGACACGAAGCGGTCGAGGATTTTGTGGTGCTGAAGGACGAGGGGCGCCAGGTGTTCCGGCTTCTGCGTAGCCACCGCCATAGGCCGGCCGGCTGCTGCGAAGCTGTCCAGAAGCTCCATGATCCCGGGATACAGCCGGCTTTGTGAGATGCCGGTGTCAAGGTAGCGCATGCGGTAGCTGCGGATGACGTTCTTCAGCATGGCCGGCGGAACGGCAGCGACCGTCAGCAGTGCGTCGCTCAGCTTCGGCCCAACCATAGCGTTGAGCAGCTCCTCGCTTGGGACGGGAAGTCCGTACTCCCTGAGGGCCGCGGCAATACCGTCAGTTATGCCGCCGGCGGGATCGACAAGAGTGCCGTCCAGGTCGAAGATTACGGGCACTGTTGTTGAAGTCACCGGCTTAGTTTCTCACGAGTGCACTTTTGCACAAACTCACATGCCGTGCGGGGAATACTTCCCGCACGGCATGCGGGCTCCTGCCCGTCACCGCTCAGCGAGAGGCGCTCCCGGTCGTTGCCGGAGCGTTGTGCTAGGCGAGAATTTCGGCCAGGAACCTCGCTGTGTGGCTCTCCGTGGACTTGGCCAACTGCTCGGGTGTACCTGAGGCCACGATCCGTCCGCCACCGGAGCCGCCGTCCGGTCCCAGGTCGACAATCCAGTCCGCACTCTTGATGACGTCCAGGTTGTGCTCAATGGTGATGACGGTGTTGCCCTTGTCCACCAGGCCCTGGAGCACCAGCAGCAGCTTCCGGATGTCTTCGAAGTGCAGCCCTGTGGTGGGCTCGTCGAGAACGTAGACGCTGCGCCCGTTGGAGCGCTTTTGCAGTTCGGACGCCAGTTTGACGCGCTGGGCCTCGCCGCCGGAGAGCGTCGTTGCGGGCTGTCCCAGGCGGACGTATCCGAGACCGACGTCCACCAGCGTATTAAGGTGTCGGGCGATGGGCGAGAAGGCCGCAAAGAATTCTGCGGCTTCCTCGATGGGCATGTTGAGCACGTCCGCGATGGTCTTGCCTTTGTAATGCACTTCGAGCGTCTCCCGGTTGTACCGTGCACCGTGGCAGACCTCGCACGGCACGTAGACGTCGGGGAGGAAGTTCATCTCGATCTTCAGCGTGCCGTCGCCGGAACAGGCCTCGCACCTGCCGCCCTTGACGTTGAAGGAGAACCGTCCGGGCATGTAGCCGCGGACCTTCGCCTCGGTGGTCTCCGCGAAGAGCTTGCGGATGTTGTCGAAGACGCCCGTGTAGGTGGCCGGGTTGGACCGCGGGGTACGCCCGATCGGGCTCTGGTCCACATGGACCACCTTGTCCAGGTGCTCCAGCCCCTGGACCGTGCGGTGCCTGCCGGCGACCTGCTTGGCGCCGTTGAGCTTGTTGGCCAGGACCTTGTAAAGGATCTCGTTCACGAGGGTGGACTTGCCGGAGCCGCTGACGCCGGTGACTGCCGTGAAGAGTCCCAGCGGGAAGGCGGCATCGACGTTGAGGAGGTTGTTCTCGCGGGCTCCTACGACCTTCAGCTCGCGCTTCTTGTCGTATTTGCGCCGCTTTTTGGGAATGTCGATCTTCCTGCGCCCGGAGAGGTAGTCGCCGGTAAGGGACGCGCTGTTCTCGAGCAGCGCCTTGTAGGAGCCGGAGTGGACCACCTGGCCACCGTGCTCCCCCGCACCGGGCCCGATGTCCACAACCCAGTCGGCTTCGTGGATGGTGTCTTCGTCGTGCTCCACCACGATGAGCGTGTTGCCCATGTCCCGGAGCCGGGTAAGGGTCTCGATGAGGCGGCGGTTGTCCCGCTGGTGAAGCCCGATTGAGGGTTCGTCGAGGACATAGAGCACGCCTACCAGGCCGGACCCGATCTGGGTGGCGAGCCGGATGCGCTGCGCCTCGCCGCCGGAGAGGGTCGCCGAAGCGCGTTCCAGGTTCAGGTACTCCAGGCCGACGTCCAGCAGGAAGGTGAGCCGGGCCTGGATTTCCTTCAGGACCTGGTGCGCGATCTGCGCCTCCCGGCCCGTCAGTACGAGGCTGTTGAGGAAGTCGGCGCATTCCCGCATGGGCAGCGCCGCAACCTCGGCAATGGACTTGCCGTTGATGAGGACGGAGAGCGACGCCGGGTTGAGCCGGGCACCGTTGCATGCCGGGCAGGGAACCTGCCGCATGTATTCCTCGTAACGGTCGCGCGTCCAGTCCGAGTCCGTCTCGCCGTGCTTGCGGTGCACGTACTGGATGGCGCCCTCAAAACCGGTGCTGTACTTGCGCTCCCGGCCAAAACGGTTGCGGTACTGCACCACCACCTTGTGGTCCTTGCCGTGCAGCACAGTCTGGCGCACGTCAGCCGGCAGCTTCTCCCACGGAGTGTCCATGGAGAAGCCCACCTCCTTGGCGAGACCGTCCAGCAGGCGGTTCCAGTATTCGGTGGTGGCAGTTCCGAGGGACCAGGGTGCAATGGCGCCCTCGGAGAGGGAAAGCTCGGGGTTGGGGACGATGAGGTCTTCATCCACTTCGAGCTTGCTGCCGATGCCGCTGCAGGCCGAGCATGCACCGAACGGGTTGTTGAAGGAGAACGAGCGCGGCTCGATTTCGTCGATGGCCAGCGGATGCTCATTCGGGCATGCGAGATTCTCCGAAAACGCGCGCAACCGGCCCGGGTCCTCGGCGTCAAGGTCTACGAAATCAGCCAGCACACGGCCCTCGGCCAGTCCCAGCGCCGTCTCGATGGAATCGGTAAGACGCTGGCGGATGCCCTCCTTCACCACGAGCCTGTCCACCACCACCTCGATGGTGTGCTTGAACTGCTTGCCAAGCTTGGGCGGGTCGCTGAGCTGGACGAGATCCCCGTCCACGCGGGCACGGGAGTAGCCCTTGGCGGTCAGTTCCTTAAAGAGCTCGACGAATTCACCCTTGCGTCCGCGCACCACGGGCGCCAGGATCTGGAACCGTGTGCCGTCCTCCAGTTCCAGCAGCTGGTCCACGATCTGCTGCGGCGTCTGCTTGATGATGGGTTCACCGCAGACCGGGCAGTGCGCGCGGCCAACACGCGCCCACAGCAGGCGCATGTAGTCGTAGATCTCGGTGATGGTGCCGACTGTGGAACGTGGGTTTTTGCTCGTCGATTTCTGGTCGATCGACACAGCCGGCGAAAGGCCTTCGATGAAATCGACGTCAGGCTTGTCCACCTGCCCGAGGAACTGGCGGGCGTAGGCCGACAGCGATTCGACGTAGCGGCGCTGGCCCTCCGCGAAGATGGTGTCAAAGGCAAGGGAGGACTTCCCTGAGCCGGACAGTCCGGTGAAGACGATCATGGCGTCGCGCGGCAGATCGAGGTCAACGTTGCGCAGGTTGTGTTCCCGCGCGCCCTTGACCACCAGGCGGGAAAGGTCCGGACGCCCTGGTTTCGCAGAGTTCAGTGGCACGACGGCGGAGTTGGTATCTACGGCTGTTTCTTCAGCTACGGCTTTAGGCACCATACAATGCTAATCGAAAACTTCTTCGAAGACCCACGCGGCAGGTCGGGCAGTGACGGGGGCTACTCGGCGTCGTAGGCCGCCGCCAGGAGATGGACTGCCTCCGCAAACGTCGCCCCCTGTGCCTTGGCTGCTGCAGCATATTCGGCGGCGGCCGCCGAAAGAGCTCCCCACCGTTCGTCCCGTGCGCAGACGACTGTGCCGTTCCGCCCCTTGGTGGCCACTACCCCTGCAGCCTCAAGCTCCTTGTAGGCCCGCGCCACCGTGTGGGGAGCCATGCCAAGGACCTCGGCAAGACTCCTGACGGCAGGCAGCCTGGTTCCGGGCGGGATGTTCCCCTTGTCCGCTTGTTCGATGATGTGGAGCCGGAGCTGTTCGTAGAGGGCCACGGAGCTGCCGTGGTTGGGTTTCCAGCGCCCCGGGAAAGTCTGTCCGGTGCTCACAGGGCTGGCTCTCCGAGCCCGCGGAACTGGGCGTTGTACAGCCGAGTGTAGTATCCGCCGCCGTTCAGCAGGCTCTGGTGGGTTCCCTGTTCAACGAGGCGTCCGTGATCCATGACCAAGATTAGATCAGCGTCACGGATCGTGGACAACCTGTGGGCAATGACGAAGCTCGTTCTGCCCTGCCTCAGCCTCTTCATGGCCAGGCGGATCTGCAGCTCGGTCCTCGTGTCCACGGAGCTGGTGGCCTCGTCCAGTATCAGGACGGCACGGCTGGCCAGCTCCGCACGTGCGATGGTGATCAGCTGCCGCTGGCCCTGGCTCAGGGAGTCTCCGCCGTTGCCCAGTAGGGTGGCATATCCGGCCGGCAATGTACGGACAAAACGATCCACATGGGTAGCCTCGGCAGCGGCCTCGATTTCTGCGTCGCCTGCGCCGGGCCGTCCATACTCGATGTTCTCCCTGATTGTCCCGCTGAAGAGCCAGACATCCTGCGGAACAATACTGAAATGCGACCGCAGCAAGTTCAGCGGCAGATCGGCGATGTTGGTGCCGCCGAACGTGATGCGGCCGGAGTCGAGCTCGTAAAAGCGCATCAGTAGATTGACCACCGTCGTTTTGCCCGCCCCCGTATGGCCGACGATGGCCACGGTCTGTCCGGGCTGGACCGAGAAGGCGAGCCCGCTGACGGCGGGAGCGTCCGTGACGTAGCCAAAGGTCACGTCCTCGAACCTGATCGGCCCCCTGAGTTCGCGAATGCCGTCTGCAGCAGGGCGGCCTGCAGCAGGACGGTCATCGATCTCCTCCGAGTCCAACAGGGCAAAGACGCGTTCTGCGGAGGCTGCGCACGACTGCATCAGAGTGAGCATGCCGCCAAGCTGTCCCATGGGCTGGGTGAACAGGCGGTTGAACTGGATGAATGCCTGGATGCCGCCGATAGTCATGGGGCCCGCAGTGACTTGGAGGGCGCCGACGACCGCAACGGCCACGTAGTTGAGGTTCGCGATAAACACCATCAGGGGCTGCACGGCCCCCGACATGTATTGCGCCTTTGCCGCGGTGCGGGCCAGGCGGTCATTTCCGCTTGCGAATATCTCTGAGACAGCTTCCTGCTGTCCGAACGCCTTGATGACTTCGTGCCCGGTCACGAATTCCTCGATGTGGGCGTTCAGTGCCCCCGTTGCAGCCCATTGTTCCGCAAAGTACGCCTGGGACTTCCGGGCAATGAGTACGGTGATGAGGGTGGAGACAGGAACCGAAACCAGCGCGATGGCCGCGAGCAGCGGTGAGATCCACAGCATCATGGCCAAGGAACCGCAGAGCATCAGGACAGCCACGATCACCTGCGTGAGCAGCTGGTTGAGGGACTGCGCAATATTGTCGACATCGTTGGTTGCGCGGCTGAGCACGTCGCCGCGGGCTTGTTCCTGGAAGTGCGAGGACGGCAAGCGGTGCACCTTGTTTTCGACGGCGGCCCGCAGGTTATAGACGAGCCGTTGCACGGCGCCCGCAGCGAGCACGCCCTGCGTCCAGTTGAACAGGGACGTCCCCAGATACATCACTGCCACCACCAGGAGCAGCCCCGCCAACCTGCCTTGGTCGAAGGCGCCGCCGACGAAACCTTCCACGACAACGTCCGTGGCGTCCCCGAGGAGTTTGGGCGCTGCGATATTGAGGGCGGCGAAGGCGCAGGTCGCAGCAACGGCGGCGATCATCCTGCCCCGGACCGGGGCCAGGAGCCCCACCAAACGTGCTGCTGCCGGGAGGAAAATGCCGGTCGGCCGCCCGGCCGTGTGTGCACCCCTCACGGCAGGTCATCCGTCATGGCACGGTCCCTCACGGCTGCCGGTTCAGTTCGAGCTGGGACTCCGCGATCTCGCGGTATGTCCGGCAGGTTTTTAGGAGCTCGGTGTGTGTTCCCTGAGCTACAAGGCGTCCCTCATCAAGGACGAGGATCTGCCCCGCGTCCATAATGCTGGTGATGCGTTCGGCTACGACGATCGTGGTGGCCTTCGCCAGGACCGGTGCAAGGTCATGTCGGACACGGGCCTCGGTGGAGTAGTCCAGTGCTGAGAAACAGTCGTCCAAAAGGAACAGCTGAGCCTTGCGGAGGACAGCCCTGGCGATGCAAAGCCGCTGCCGCTGGCCGCCGGAAAGCCCTGCGCCGCCCTGTCCGATCGCGGCATTGAGGCCATGCGGCAGCCGGCGGACGAACTCATCCGCCTGCGCGCGCCGGAGGGCCTGCCACAGCTCTTCCTCGCTGGCGTCGGGGGCCGCCATGCGGAGGTTTCCTGCCACTGTCCCGGAGAAGAGGTAAGCATGCTGCGGGACCACGGCCATCCGCTCCCGGAGGTCATTCAGCCCGAAGCTGCGGATATCCCGTCCGCCGAGGGTGATCACACCGTCTACGGCATCCACGAAGCGGGGCAACAGGTTCAGCAGTGTGGATTTTCCGCTGCCTGTGGAGCCGACGATTGCAGTGATGGACCCGGGCCGGGCGGTGAAGGAAATGCCCGCAAGGACGGGGGTTTCCGCCCCGGGATAGGCAAAGGTGACGTTCCGGAACTCCACCGTCGCATCTGAACCGGCCGAATGTGAACCGGCTGGATCTGAATTGGCGGGATCCGGGCCTGCGGCATGGGACGCGGCCGCATCGGGGCCGGCGGCTGCCGCGTCTGCATCGCCGTCGGCCTTTTCCGGACCCGCGATGGCAGGCTGCACATCCAGCACCTCCTGGATGCGCTCTGCGCAGACGGCCGCGCGGGGAGCGGTCATGAAGACGTACATTGCCATCATGATGGCCAGCAGGATCTGCAGGATGTAGGCGATGAAGGCGGACAGCGCCCCCACCTGCATGTTCCCGGCCTGGATGAGATGCCCGCCGAACCAGACCACTGCCACGGAGGACAGGTTCACCACGATCATGATCAACGGGAGCATGCCTGCCACGAGCAGCGCTGACTGCAGATTGTTGCCGGTCAGCTTCCGGTTTGCCTCGGCGAAGCGGCCGGCCTCATGGTCCTGCCGCACGAAGGCACGAATGACGGTCGAACCGACGATCTGTTCCCGCAGGATCCGCGTTACGCCGTCTATCAGTGTTTGCCCCTCCCGGTACAACGGGATCAGCCGCCGCACAATCAGTGCCATGATGAGCACCAGCAGCGGAACAACGACGATCACGACGGCGGACAGGGCTGCGTCCTGCTGCACAGCCAGGACTACCCCGCCGATGCCCATGACCGGCGCGGCGGCCAGCATCGTGAATACCAGCACTGCGAAGGTCTGAATCTGCTGCACGTCGTTGGTTGCACGGGTGACCAGGGTGGGGGCGCCGAACGCGTTGACCTCCTGCGAGGACATGGCCTGGACGTGCGCGAACAGGCTGCGCCGGAGCCGGTGGCCGAGCTTCATGGCCACGACGGCGCCGAGGTAGCCTGCGCCCAGCGCAGCGCCGGCCTGGACGAGGGACAGCCCGGCCATCCATGCTCCCAGCTCCAGAATCACGTCACTCCGCCCGCGGAGGATGCCGTCGTCAATGATGCTTGCATTCAGCGTAGGCAGCATCAGGTTGGCGGCGGTCTGAAGCATCTGCAGCACGAGGATGGCCCACACCGCGGCACGGTGTTCCGACAGGAGGCTGCGCATAAGCCGAAAGAGCACCGGGCGCCTCCTTCATGGCTGGTGCAGAACAGGAGCCTTCACCGCCGGCCCCCACAACCGCTTCCTCCTTGTAAGCTACCTCACAGCACCGTCTTCGGGGTGCTTAAGACGCGCCGGGCTTAAGACTGGCCTGTCCTAAAGTTTCCGGCCCACCGCGAAGATCCGTCGGAACGGGTAGACGGTGCCGTACTCGGTGGACGGATAGGCTTCGGCCAGCCGCTGGCCGTACTCCCGCTCAAATGCGGCCCCGTCCTCGGGCGACAGGACCGCGAGGACGGGACGCAGCGCCGTCCCGCGCACCCACTCGAGGACTGCGTTGTCCCCCGGAAGTACCTGCAGGTAGGTGGTTTCCCAGGCGTCGGCCGCATAGCCGGCGCGCAGCATCATGTCGAGGTAGCGGGATGTATCGTCAACGGCACCGTCATGGCGGAGCACGCCGTCGAGCTTTGCTGCCCAGGCCGGGGATTCGGCGAGCCCGCGCAGCAGGGTGTGGGACGGGGCGGTGAAGTTGCCGGGTACCTGGAGCGCGAACCATGCCCCCGGCCGGAGTGCCGCCAGCCATCCCGGGAGCAGGTTGGTGTGTTCGGGGACCCACTGCAGGGCGGCGTTGCTCACGACGACGTCGGTTTCCGGGGAAGGTATCCAGGCGGCGATGTCCCCGAGCCGGAACTCGAGGTTCGGCAAAGATCCCTCCTGCGTTTCAGCTTTGGCGAGCATCTCGGCGGAGGCGTCCAGCCCCACCACCTTCGCCGCCGGCCAGCGCTCCGCGAGTGTGGCGGTGAGGTTGCCCGGCCCGCATCCAAGGTCGACCACCTCACGCGGGCTTGCAGCGTCGATCCGTGATGTCAGGTCAAAGAACGGCCGCTGCCGGTGGTCGCCGAACTGCACGTACTTGGCGGGATTCCATTTCACAAAAAGCTCCAGGAGGACAAGCGCGAACAGGCCGCGTCTGCCGGCCTGCGGTTGCCTCGAAGGGGCAACCAACGCGAGCCTAACGCCGCCCCCGGGATGAAAGCACGTCCGCCGGGCATACGGCACTAAGCTGGAAAGCAATGAAACTCGTTGAACAGCTCCCCGCCCCGGCCGCACGGACAGCAGCTGCGGAGGCAGATCCGGATGCCCTCTACATGCGCTTTCTGGAATGGACGGAAAACCGCGGGCTTGAGCTGTACGCCGCCCAGGACGAGGCGATTATGGAGCTCGCTTCCGGCGCCAACGTAATCCTCGCGACACCCACTGGGTCAGGCAAGTCCCTGGTGGCCATTGCCGCGCATTTCCAGGCCATGGCGCGCGGCCAGCGCAGCTACTATACAGCGCCGATCAAGGCCCTGGTGTCGGAGAAATTCTTCGCCCTGTGCGAGATATTCGGCGCAGAGAACGTGGGCATGATCACCGGCGATTCCGGCGTCAACCAGGACGCACCGATCATCTGCTGCACGGCGGAAATCCTCGCCAACACCGCCTTGCGGGAGGGGGCAGCCGCTGAGCTCGGGTCCGTGGTCATGGACGAGTTCCACTTCTACTCGGATCCTCAGCGGGGCTGGGCCTGGCAGGTGCCCCTGCTTGAGCTGCCGCAGGCCCAGTTCCTGCTGATGTCCGCAACCTTGGGTGATGTCAGCCGCTTCGAGGAGGGCATGACCAAGCTCACGGGCCGCCCCACCACGACAGTCAGCTCGGCCGAGCGGCCCATCCCGCTGCATTACTACTACCACGAGACCGCAGTGCACGAGACGCTGGAGGAACTCCTGTCCACCAGGCAGGTTCCGGTCTACGTGGTGCACTTCAGCCAGGCCGAAGCGATCGAACGCGCCCAGACGCTGATGAGCATCAATGTCTGCAGCAGGGAGGAGAAAGACCGGATCGCCGAGCTGATCGCGAACTTCCGCTTCGCTGCGGGCTTCGGGAAGACACTTAACCGCCTCGTCCGGCACGGCATCGGCGTCCACCACGCGGGCATGCTGCCCAAGTACCGGCGCCTCGTGGAGCAACTCGCCCAGGCAGGTCTCCTGAAGGTCATCTGCGGCACGGACACCCTCGGCGTCGGCATCAACGTCCCCATCAGGACCGTGCTGCTCACGGCCCTCAGCAAATATGACGGCGTCCGCACCCGCCTGCTCAACTCGCGGGAATTCCACCAGATCGCCGGGCGCGCCGGCAGGGCAGGCTACGACACCGCCGGCACCGTTGTGGTGCAGGCGCCGGAGCACGTGGTGGAAAATGTCAGGGCCATGGCCAAGGCCACGGCGAAGTTCGGCAATGACCAGAAGAAGCTGCGCCAGGTTGTGAAGAAGAAGCCGCCGGAAGGCTTTGTCTCCTGGGGCGAGCCCACCTACAAGCGGCTGGTGGAATCCGTTCCGGAACCCCTGACCTCAAGTTTCACCGTCACCCATGCCCTGCTCATGAACCTCATGGAACGGCCCGGCGACCCGTTCGCAGCGGCGCGCCGGCTGCTCACCGAGAACCACGAATCGCGCCCGTCCCAGCTTCGGCTGATGAAAAAGGCCCTCGCCATCTACCGCGAGCTGCTCGCCGCCGAGGTCGTCGAGCGCATCCCGCCGGCGGAGCAGGGGCCCGACGGCCGCACGGTCCGGCTCACCGTGCACCTGCAGCCCAACTTCGCGCTGAACCAGCCGCTCTCCCCCTTCGCCCTCGCCGCGCTGGAACTGCTGGATCCGGAGTCGCCGTCGTACGCGCTCGACGTCGTCTCCGTCATCGAGGCCACGCTGGAAAAGCCGCGGCAGATTCTCTCTGCCCAGCAGAAGAAGGCCCGCGGCGAGGCCATTGCGGCGATGAAGGCCGACGGCATCGAATACGAGCAGCGCATGGCCATGCTCGACGAGGTGACCTACCCGCAGCCACTCGCTGAGATCCTAGGCGAGGCCTTCGAGGTTTACCGCAAGGCAGCGCCGTGGATTGGCGACTTCGAACTGGCCCCCAAGTCCATCATCCGGGACATGTACGAGCGTGCCATGAACTTTGGCGAGTTCGTCCAGTTCTACGGACTGGCGCGTTCCGAGGGCATCGTGCTGAGGTATCTGGCCGACGGGTTCAAGGCACTGCGCCAGACCGTACCCCAGGATGCCCTCCGCGAGGACCTGGAGGACCTCATCGCCTGGCTCGGCGAACTGGTCCGCCAGGTTGACTCCAGCCTCCTCGATGAATGGGAGGAGCTGACCTCCGGTGCGGCGCCCACACCCCATGACGCCCCGCCACCCCCGCCGCCGTCGCTGACATCCAACATCCGCGCCTTCCGGGTCATGGTCCGGAACGAGATGTTCCGGCGCGTTGAGCTGTTCGCGGAGGAGGATGCAGCAGCTCTCGGAGAGCTCGACGGCGCCGCCGGCTGGGACGCGGACCGCTGGGAAGACGTATTGGATGACTATTTCGACGAACATGACGACATCGGTACAGGACCTGACGCCCGGGGGCCAGGGCTGCTGATCATCACCGAGGAACCGGGCGCGTGGAAGGTCCGGCAGATTTTCGATGACCCCGCCGGCAACCACGACTGGGGCATCTCCGCTGAGGTGGACCTCGCCGCCTCCAACGAAACCGGTACCGCGGTGGTCCGCGTGACGGACGTCAACAGACTCTGACTCACCCAGTAAGCTCGGATCATGAGTGTTATCCGACCTGCCATCCCCGCCGATGTCCCCGTAATCCTGCAGATGATCCACGAACTGGCCGTCTACGAGAAGGAACCGGATGCCGTCCGCAACACACCGGAGATGCTGCACGCCGTGCTCTTCGGGGAAAGCCCCCGTGTATTCGCCCACATGGCGGAAAATGAGGCAGGGCAGGTCCGCGGGTTCGCGTTGTGGTTCCTGAACTATTCAACCTGGGAAGGTGTGCACGGCATCTACCTCGAGGATCTCTACGTCACTCCCGAGGCCCGCGGCGAGGGACACGGCAAGGCCCTCCTGCAGCACCTGGCCGCGACCGCCGTCGACCGCGGTTACGCGCGTGTCGAATGGAGCGTCCTGGACTGGAACGAGCCCTCCATTAACTTCTACCGGAAGCTGGGGGCCAGCCCGCTGGAGGAATGGTCCACCTTCCGCCTTACCGGAGACGCCCTCGCGGCCTTTGGAGCCCGCAGCGGGGCCGGGGCGCGTGGCTGACGTCGCGGCGCCCGGGGAGGTTCATAACAGCGCCGTTCAGAATCGGATCCCTCAGGCGACCAGCGCCATTCCCGGGGCCCGGGCGTCCCACACCGTCCGCGCAAGGCACGAGTTCCGCGGGATGCGCACCACGGAGCACTACTTCACCGTCCCGTTGGACCATTTCAGCTCCCCGGAGGAGCCCGACGCCGAGACGATCACCGTTTTTGCCCGCGAATACGTATCGACGGAGCATACTGAAACGGCTGCGAAACAACTGCCCTGGCTTGTATACCTGCAGGGCGGACCCGGCGGCCGCGGAAACCGGTTCATGTCGCTCGGCGGCTGGAGCAAGGCCGCCGCCAAAGAATTCCGCATCCTCATGCTGGACCAGCGGGGCACCGGGCTGTCCTCCCCCGCGGACCGCAACACGCTGCCCCTGCGCGGCGACGCCCAGGCACAGGCCCGCTACCTGGAACACTTCCGTGCCGATTCGATCGTCGCCGACGCCGAACTGATCCGCCATGCGCTGGGGTCGGAACCATGGACCATCTACGGCCAAAGCTACGGCGGCTTCATCGCGCTGACCTACCTCTCGTTCGCGCCAGAAGGCTTGAGGGAAGTGCTCATCACCGGCGGTCTCGCCCCGCTCGAGGGCACAGCAGACCGGGTGTACCGCGAGACGTTCAGGCGGGTCGCCGCCCGCAATGCCGAATACTTCGGCTGGTACCCGGAAGACCGTGAAATTGTAGACCGGATCGCCGGGCACCTGCGGAGCACCGAGGAGTTCCTGCCCGGCGGAGAACGCCTCACGGTGGAACGCTTCCAGATGGTGGGAGCCTTCCTCGGCGGCAATACGAGAGTGGACTGGCTGCACAACCTGCTGGAGGACGCCTTCGTGGACACTCCCCGAGGCCACAGGCTGTCTGACTCGTTCCTCGAGCAGCTCCGCCCTCAGGTTTCCCGCGCTGCCAACCCCCTGTACGCCCTCATGCACGAGTCCATCTACGCCCAGGGCCAGGCGACTGACTGGGCGGCCTGGCGGGTCCTCCGGGAATTTCCGGAGTTCAGCCCGGACGCCCCGCAGATACTGCTGACCGGCGAGATGATCTACCCCTGGTACTTCGAGCAGGACAACTCGCTGCGCCCGCTCAAGGATGTAGCTGAACTGCTGGCGGCCAAGACGGACTGGAAACCGCTGTACGCACCCGCACAGCTGGCAGCCAACACGGTGCCGGCCGCCGCCGCCGTCTACACGAATGACATCTATGTGGATCGCGCCCTTTCCCTGGAAACTGCCGCGGCGGTCCGTAAACTGCAGACGTGGGAAACGGCCGACTTCCATCACGACGGAATCGCCGACGACGGGGAAGCGATTTTCGGCCGGCTCCTGGGCATGGTGCGGTCAGTCCGGAACTGACTGTCCCTCCCGGGCCCGCCCCGCCAGCAGCACCGCGACCGCGGCCGCGAGGATGCCGGCTCCCAGCAGGCCGCCGGCCAGGTTAAGGCCCAGGTAGCCCGCCCAGCTCAGCACCAGGCCCGAGACGGCGCCGCCCGCGGCGCCTGCCGCGCCCATCAGCATGTCCGACACACCCTGCGCTGCCACCCGGTCCTGCTGCGCGACGCTCTCGGCCAGGAGCGTCGAGCCGGCAATCGTTGACGCCGACCACCCCACGCCCAGGAGCACGAGGCCCACGGCAACGGCCGCCGTCGACGCCTGCCCAAAGCCCGCCACGAGCACGGCAGCCGTCAGGGTGGTGAAGCCGAGGGCGATGGTCTGGGTACGGCCCAGCTTGTCCGTCAGCCAGCCCATCACCGGCGAGAGCGCAAACATCCCGGCGATGTGCAGCGAAATAGTGAATCCGATGATAACCAGGACATCACTGCCCGCGGTATGGCTGCCGTGGGCGCCGGCCGGGCCCGCGACGATCTCCTGCAGATGGAGCGGGGTCATCGACATCACGCCCACCATGACCGCATGGGCACCGACGACGGCGGCCAGCGCCAGGATCGCTGCCGGCGCACGCCGGATGGCCCGCAACCCCCGGGCGAGTGAACCTCCGGCGGGCGCTGCCGCTGCCGGGAGTTGGGCCGGCTGGGCTCCGGCCGATGGCGGGGCCAACGCTGCCGCCGGTTGCGCTGCGGCAGCCGGGTGAGCTTCCGCCGCCGGCTCAGCTGCCACCGGTTGGGTCTGCGCTGCTATCTGGCGGGCCAGCAGGAGCGGGTCTGGGCGGAGCCCCGCCAGCAGCAGGCCACAGGCAAGAACCAGTCCGGCTCCGGAGATAATGAACGGCCCCGCGATAGGCGGCAGCCCCAGGCTCTGGCCAACAACAGCGCCCGGCTGTATCAGATTTGGTCCGGCCACGGCCCCAATGGTGATGGCCCAGACGACGGCGGACAGGGAGCGGCCGCGGTGTTCTGCGTCTGCAAGGTCAACGGCGGCGAACCGCGCCTGAAGGTTTGCGGCTGTTCCCACCCCTACGCCCGCGGAGCCTATGACAAGGAAGGCGAAGGCCCCGGAAACCACGGACACGATGATGAGCACAGCACCTGCCAGGGCCGCGGCCAGTCCGGTGGCAAGGCTGATCCTGCGTCCGCGCCGTTCGGCAAGGGAGGCGAGCGGCAGCGCCGCGATCGCTGCCGCGAGCGTCATCATGGTGGCGACTGAGCCGGCCCACGCCTCGGAACCGGACAAATCGACGGCCAGCAGGGAACCGATGGAGACAGTCGCCCCGGTTCCAATGGCGCTGAACAGCTGCGCGGACCCCAGGAGCACCACGGTGCGCCGTTGCACCAGCCGCACATCCGGGTCCGTCCGGGAGGTGGTTGCCATCCTCCGAGCATAGTCCCGGAGGAAGTCGCCGGAACCCCTGCGAATGTAAACCCTGGGGTGAGGAACCCTGTACTGAAGAGAAAACCCCGGCCACAAAGTGGCCGGGGTTTTCTACGGGCGGCGGGTGCAGGGCACCGGGCGGCCCGGGATATCTGAACGTTAGTCGACGTCGCTCATGCTTTTCCTGGCATCCTCTTCGAGGCGGGCATCCAGCTTGGCCTGCTGTGCCTTGGAGCTGATCAGGCTGGCGATCACGGCAATGACGATGGTGCCGACGATGACGCCAAGCGAGACGTACGTGGGGATCTCGGGTGCCCACTCGATGTGCTGGCCGCCGTTGATGAAGGGCAGTTCGTTGACGTGCATGGCGTGCAGAATAAGCTTCACACCGATGAAGGCCAGGATGACGGACAGTGCGTGCTTGAGGTAGATCAGGCGGTTCATCAGGCCGCCGAGCAGGAAGTACAACTGGCGCAGGCCCATGAGCGCGAAGATGTTCGCGGTGAAGACGATGAATGCGCTCTGGGTGAGGCCGAAGATCGCGGGGATGGAATCCACGGCGAACAGCAGGTCCGTCATGCCGATGGTCACGAAGACGATCAGCATGGGGGTGAAGACCTTCTTGCCGTCGACGACGGTGCGGAGCTTGCCGCCGTCGAACTTCTCCGACATGGGGATGACCTTGCGGAGCTTCGCGATCAGCGCGTTTTCCGTGTCCTCCTCGTCTTCGCCTTCGTCCTTGGCCTGCTTCCAGGCGGTCCACAGCAGGAAGGCGCCGAAGATGTAGAACACCCAGCTGAACTGCTCGATGACGATGGCGCCGAGCATGATGAAAATGCCGCGCAGGATGAGGGCGATGATGATGCCCACCATCAGCACTTCCTGCTGGTACTTACGGGGCACCGAGAACCGCGCCATGATGATGATGAAGACGAAGAGGTTGTCGATGCTGAGGCTGTATTCGGTCACCCAACCGGCGACGAACTGTCCGCCGTACTCCGGACCCGCGAACGCGAACATCGCACCGGCAAAGGCCAGGGCAAGGGCCACATAGAAGGCGACCCACAAGCCGGCTTCCTTCATGGAGGGTTCGTGCGGGCGCCGCACCACCAGGAGCAGGTCTAACAGGAGGATGATGCCGAGGGCGACGAACGAGCCGACCTCAAACCAGACAGGAAGCTGCACAGAGTTCACCTTTCGCAGGGTACAAAAAACTGGTGTAAGTCTCTCCGGCGAACCTGTGCACTTGGTGCTGATGTGGCTGCCCGCTACGCCCGGCAAGGCATCTGTGCCCTGCGTGTTGACGTCCGTAGCGCTTGGGATACTCCCCTACGTGACCATAACTTTACAGTACTCCAGCGACCGTTCCCGTCCATGACCAACACGGCAGGGACGGTTTGCGGAGCGATAAGCGCCTAGGCGTGGCCTGCCGCCTGCATCTGCCGCAGTTCCTTCTTCAGCTCAGCCACCTCATCGCGGATCCGGGCAGCCACCTCGAACTGCAGCTCGGCGGCGGCGCCGTGCATCTGTTCCGTCAGCTGTTCGATCAGCCCCACCAGGTCCTCGGCAGGTGCTGCCGCGAGCCCGTCGGAGCGCACGGTCGCGGCGCCCTTGGCTGCGGACTTGGCGCGCTTGCCGCCTTTGGCCAGGCGGTTGTTGTTCAGCAGTTCCTGGGTGTCCGCGTCCTCCCGGGCCAGCTGGTCGGTGATGTCCGCGATCTTCTTTCGCAGCGGCTGCGGATCGACGCCGTTCTCCTTGTTGTAGGCGACCTGGATGGCCCGGCGGCGGTTGGTTTCCTCGATCGCGTGGGCCATGGAATCCGTGATGCGGTCCGCGTACATGTGCACCTGGCCGGACACATTCCTCGCGGCACGGCCGATGGTCTGGATCAGGGAAGTGGAGGATCGGAGGAAGCCCTCCTTGTCAGCATCGAGAATGCTCACCAGGGACACTTCGGGCAGGTCAAGGCCTTCGCGGAGCAGGTTGATGCCCACCAGGACGTCGAAGACGCCCATCCGGAGCTCGCGCAGCAACTCCACCCTGCGGAGGGTGTCAACGTCCGAGTGCAGGTACTGCACCTTGATGCCGTGGCCCAGCAGGTAGTCCGTGAGATCCTCCGCCATGCGCTTGGTGAGGGTGGTGACCAGGACACGTTCGTCCTTGTCCACCCGGGTGCGAATCTCGCCCAGGAGGTCGTCGATCTGGCCTTTCGTGGGCTTGACGACGACTTCCGGATCGATGAGGCCCGTGGGGCGGATGATCTGCTGCACATACCCGTCGGCTTTCCCGAGTTCGTACTTCCCGGGGGTCGCGGACAGGTAGACGGTCTGGCCGATGCGCTCCAGGAATTCATCCCACTTCAGCGGCCTGTTGTCCATAGCGGACGGCAGCCGGAAGCCGTGGTCCACGAGCGTCCGCTTGCGGGACATGTCACCTTCGTACATCGCGCCGATCTGCGGCACCGTCACGTGGGACTCATCGATGACCAGCAGGAAATCGTCCGGGAAGTAGTCCAGGAGACAGTGCGGCGCGGAGCCGCCAGGCCGCCCGTCGATATGGCGCGAGTAGTTTTCGATGCCGTTGCAGAAACCCATCTGCTGCATCATCTCGAGGTCATAGTTGGTTCGCAGCTGGAGGCGCTGGGCCTCCACGAGCTTGTTTTGGCCCTGCAGAACGCTAAGACGCTCGGCCAGTTCGTCCTCGATGGCGGTGATCGCACGTGACATGCGCTCGGGTCCGGCAACGTAATGTGAAGCCGGGAAGACGTACATCTCCGTCTCCTCCCGGATAACCTCCCCGGTGACCGGGTGCAGCGTGTAGATGTTTTCTACTTCATCACCGAAAAACTCAATCCGCAGCGCGAGTTCTTCGTACATCGGGATGATCTCCACGGTGTCGCCCCGGACCCGGAACGTCCCGCGGTGGAAGTCCATGTCGTTACGGACGTACTGCATGGAGACGAATTTCCGCAGCAGGTCATCGCGGTTCATCTCCTGGCCCCGCCGCAGCGTCACCATGCCGGCGATGTACTCCTCGGGGGTGCCAAGGCCGTAAATGCAGGAAACGGTGGCCACCACCACCACATCGCGCCTTGTCAGCAGCGCGTTAGTGGCCGAATGGCGCAGGCGCTCCACTTCCTCGTTGACGGAGGAGTCCTTTTCGATGAAGGTGTCCGTCTGGGGAACGTAGGCTTCCGGCTGGTAGTAGTCGTAGTACGAGACGAAGTACTCAACCGCATTGTTGGGCAGCAGCTCGCGGAACTCATTGGCCAGCTGGGCGGCCAGCGTCTTGTTCTGCACCATGACCAGGGTGGGCCGCTGCACCTGCTCAATGAGCCACGCCGTGGTGGCGCTCTTTCCGGTACCGGTGGCGCCCAGGAGCACCACGTCCTTTTCGCCGTTCCTGATGCGTTCGGTGAGCTCGGCGATGGCGGCCGGCTGGTCGCCCGCGGGCTTGAATTCGCTGATGACTTCGAATGGCGCTACGACGCGGTTGATCTCCTGCGCAAGACTCATGTATCTAATTTACCGCCGGGCGCAGGCCAGCCCCCGTGATTCAGCTTTGGGCTGTACCGGCGCTGCCGGTGATGGTGCCGGCAGCAATGTACGACGGCGGCTGCCAGCCGCTGCTTGCGGCCCACCGCTCCATGCCGGGACCTCCGGTCGCGGTGAACCACGCTTCCTTGTCCTGCGCGTATGCGGCCGTTGAGGTGTCCGCAGCGTGGCGGGCCGCGACACGGTGCTTTTCGGCAGCGTAGGCTTCCCGGGCAGCGGGAACAGCGGTGAGCCAGTCCCGGAAGCAGAGCGCGAAACGCCAGCCCGGTGAGCCTGCGACCCTGACATGGAGGTTCACGGGCCGGCCGGGATCGGCATTCCCATGCAGCCGCTTGGACCAGGCCGCCGGATCGGGGCGGCCGGGGGCGGGGTTGTCGAGCAGGATGCCGGGCCAGACGGGGAAGCCTGCGGCACCGAGCAGCGGCGCAATCCGGTCCGCTGTTTCCAGGTCCGCCACAGCGAGTTGGAGGTCTATCACGTTTTTGGCATCGAGTCCGGGCACGGCGGTGGACCCGACATGGTCAACCGCGAGGATGTCTTCCGGGGCCGCGGCACGCAGCCGCGCCATCAGCAGGGACGCCTGACGCGCCCAGTCGGGGTCGTGCGGGGCCAGCACCGGTCCGCCGCTGCGCCCTGCGACGGCAGATACGCTGAGGTTGCGGGCGAAGGGCACCAGCCGGTCCTCCCACAGCCGGTCCACCGCCAGCTGCAGGTCTTCCGGTGACCCGGAATTATCCAGGACCACATCGGCGGCGGCCAAGCGGACATCGCGGGAGGCCTGGGCGGCCATCCGGGAACGGGCTTCCTCCTCCGTCATACCGCGGTGGCGGACCATCCGCTGGACCCGCACTTCCGACGCGGCGTCTACCACCACGACGAGATGGAAGGCGCTTTGCTGCCCGGTCTCGACGAGGAGTGGGATGTCCTGCACCACCACAGCGTCTGCGGGGGCTGCGGAGATCACCGCTGCGGCCCGCTGCCGTACCAGAGGGTGGACGATGGCGTTCAGCTCGGCACGCCGCTCCGGATCCTGGAAGACAATTCCACCAAGACGGGCCCTGTCCAGCCACCCCGAGGAGTCGAGAAGGTCCTCCCCGAAGGCCCGCACCACGGCTGCCAGCCCGGGCGTGCCCGGTTCAACGACTTCGCGCGCTATCGCGTCAGCATCCACAAGCACCGCGCCCAGGTCCTTCAGGCGCGCGGCCACCATTGACTTCCCCGAGGCGATGCCGCCCGTCAGTCCGATCTTCAACACCCCTCCAGACTAATCCCCGCCGCCCCCTGACCTCGCTCCGCTCACCCAGGGAACCCTGGCGGCGTGGGCCCATGCCCCGACTAGACTTGGGCGGTGCAACAGCAAGAAAGCAGGACGTCGTCCTACACCACGCTTGCCGCCTGCCGTGATTTCCGCCAGGAGCTGGAGATTAAGCGGTCGCGGTTCATCACGGTGTTGCGGCGGGCAGACAGCGAGGAAGCAGCCCGAGCCCTCGTGGCGGACCTCCGCCGGGAATTCCACGACGCGCGGCACCACTGCTCCGCGTTCGTGCTGGGTGCCGACCGGGACGTCCAGCGCTCCGGTGACGACGGCGAACCGTCCGGCACGGCCGGAATCCCTATGCTGGAGGCCCTGCTCCGCCGTGAAACCGCACCTGGGGTGACGGACCTCAGTGACGTCAGTGCCGTCGTCGTGCGCTATTTCGGCGGCGTGCTGCTGGGTGCCGGCGGGCTGGTGCGGGCCTACTCGGAGTCGGTGTCGACAGCGCTCGGCTTGGCCCCATTGGTGCAGCGCCGCCGCCTCAGGATCTGTGCCGTAAGGATCCCCCACGCGGCGGCCGGCCGGCTGGAGAACGACCTGCGCAGCGCCGGCTATGCCATGGCGGGAACAAGGTACCATGCGGATTCTACTGTCCTGCGGCTGGCCCTTCCGGACTCACCTGCAGTGCTGGCTGACACCGCCGGCCGCGTGGCCGCGATGACGGCCGGAGCTGCAGTCCTGGAGCCGGAAGGCACGGAGTGGGTGGACCTCCCGTAGTGACGGCTTTCTCGCGGGTGAAGGTTCCGATGGCGCTGTCGGATGAGGAACGCAGGCTCCTTGAACAGCTCGAAAAGGAACCCGCGGCAGCACATCCGGACCTGGCACGGGAACTGCAGTCCGGCTTCACCCGCAGCAGGGCAACGTCCCGAATGATCAACGGCGTCCTGGCCGCGTTAGCCGGCTTCGCGGCGGTCATCCCCGGAATCATCACGGGACTCACGATCATCGCCGCCATCGGGTTTCGCGCTCATGGTTGCGGGCGGTCACCCGTTCCTTAACGGCTTCCACCCGTAAAGAAGCCACAGGGATCAGCCCTGAGCATCAGCGGAATCAGAATCCATAAACCGGTCATTGTTGGCAGCCGGTTTCCATCATCAATTCATCAAGGGCAGAGGCAAGGGCAGAGAGGTCGAGACCGGAGGAGGGCAGCAACTCGTAAATGAAGGCGTCGAAATCGAAAGGATGACAGTGCCCGCCGCGGTTCCAATACAGGATCCACAGGTCAACTAAGGCCAGATCCGGCTGCATCAGCAAGGATCTCGCCGTGCTCAGCAGGTCTTCCATGACCAATCCTTGCTTCTGCTACCCGTCCCCCGCAAGGTCAATGACCAAGTTTGGCCCGGATGGCGCACCGGCTGACCGTGGCCGCTTAAATTCCGCCAGCAGTCGGCCTCTGGACTTGCAGCATCAAGGCGGCTTGGCCGATGAGGGATTCCGTTCCGCGCCACCGGTGCGCTGCGTTGCCTCCTGTCACTTTGGCGAGGGAGCTCCCCCAAGTCTTTGACATGACCTTGCGGACGTTCTGCGGGAATGCTTCGCTGTAGCCATGACTGAGAACACCTCTGGCGGCGACCTGCCCCCTGCCGCCTACGTGCACAACAGGCGTGCTGAAACCGGTCGGAATTCTGACGACAGTCCGCTGCCCCCCAATCAAAATAATCCAGGCCAGGCGGCGCAAGGAAAAGCGGGTCACGTGCTGGAAGAAGAACCGGGGTCCGAGCAAGGCCCGCGTACCTCCCAACAATCGGAGTAAGGCTGACTTCGTTTCGGCGGTTTTTCCGCGTTTGCAGCGCCCGAAAAGTATCAAGCACACTCGGGATTCTCGGGGACGGGTGCCGGGGCCCCGGGCCGTCGTTTTGTGCGCCGCCGTTTGTCGATCTAAGCTGTGGCCTCTCCTGCGGCTGCTGTCCCGTCCTCCTCGGCGGTGGGGAATGCTGATTCCTCCATTTGTGCTGCAATGGTTTTCCAGTGGTGTTTCTTGAGCAGCTCGCGGATGTTGCGTTCAGGCCGGGTGGAGGGCTTTCTATGCCCTAAGCGGGCGCAGGTTGTTGCAAATTCCAGCGCGGTATCGCACAAGTGGACTGCTCCGGAGAAGTCGGTCACCACGTCCGGGACGCGTGTGGAGATGACGGGCAGCCCGCCGGCGAGGTATTCGAGTGTCTTGGTGGGGCTGATGGAGCGGGTTGCCTCATTCAATGCGAACGGCATCAGGGCGACATCGAGTTCCGCCATGACGGCGGGCAGTTCGGCGTAGGTCTTGTGGCCGACATACGTGATGTTGGGTGCCTGGGGGAGGTCGTCGGGGCTGATTTTGGCGTGGGGGCCGATCATCCGGATTTCCCAGTGCGGCAGCCGGGCTGCCGTTTCGGCGATGAGGTCCAGGTCCAGCCGCTCATCGATGACTCCGACATAGCCTGCCACCGGGCTGCCTCCAGCGGAAGGTTGCCTGCACAGTGAGGGGGCGTAGTGTTCGGGGGCGACGCCGCTGGCAAAGAGCTGCGCTTCTGTCCGCCCCTGCCTGGTGATGGAGTTGTGCAGAGACCTTCCTCCGGTGAAGACGACGTCGGCTCGGCGCAGGGCCTGCCGCTGCCGCACGATCAGTTCAGGAGCGGCGTCCTTGAAGGCGGCGAGGTCGTCCATCACGTCGTAGACGAGCCTTGTGGGCTGCAGAGCCAGGGCGATTTCCAGAGCCAGCGGCGTGTAGAGCCAGACAACGCGTTCTCCCGTGGGTTCACCGATGAGTCGGGGCAGCTGCTGGATGTAGTGCGGCAGCACCTGGTCAAAGAAGCCCACATGGTGCCCCTGCTCGGGAATTTCCAGCCAGACACGGTTGAGTCCGTCGGCCTTGCAGCTGTTGAGCCGGTTGGGCTCAGCCGGCCCTCCCGGCGGGGTTAGAGGTTCCTCGACAAACCAGGTCTTCCGGTTCGTGCTCATCCTTGAGATGAGTTGCTGGGGGCGTTGCCATACCCAGTTCCAGCGCAGATGTGACAGTACTATGAGTTCACTTTGCATCGACGATCCTCAATTCCATTCGGGTGTCTTGGTTCGGGAGGCCGCTTCCCAGGCCGGATTCAGGGCAGGGTGACCAGGCCCAGTGGGCCATGTGGGGCAGGTAGCCCTCGAGCCAGGTGGCGGCGGGCTCACCCAACGGGTAGGCAGGGAGGTCCTCGGCCCTGGTGCCAGCGGCAGCCAGGGCATAGGAGTCCGACATCACGGAGGGCCTGCGTGCCAGTTCCGCATCCAGCCAATAGACGCCGACGGGGTCAATGTGGCCGTCACAGCGGAAGAGGAGGGAATCCCAGTCGGTGGAGTCAATGAAGGGAAACCAGCAAAGACCCTCCATCGGGACTCCCATGGATTGGGCAAGTTCGCATTGTTCCAGGACGTATTTGAACCAGGTGGCCCTGTCGGTGGTCCGTCCCCTGATATTGGTCTCGGTGAGGATGCAGGGGAGGTTGTAGCGGTGCCAGTAGTCGCGTATCTGTTCCGCCAAGGGGCGTGGCCGCTTCGTGGGAGCTGTTCCTCCTCCTGATCCGAAATTCCACTGGCAGTGTGCGTAGTAATCCAGTCCGAGGGTGTCGATTCGCCCGGTCGGGAGTTCAAGCAGGCGTTCTCCGCCTACTTCCCGGAGCGGCCCGGCCATCGGGCCGTCAGGGTCGTAGCCGCGTCCGAGGAAGGTGTCGATGACCAGGAAGCGGCGCTCGTTCGCCATGCGGGCGTAGTCCCGTCCGGCTGCGTCTGACCCTGTATGGTGCTCGCAGGTGTCGGTCCAGACGTGCCTGGCGCCTGGCAGCAGTTCAGCGTAGAGTCTGCTGGCTTCAGCTACGGCGGGCAGTACGTTCAGGATCTGTTCGATGAAGCCGGCGAGCCCCCGGTGGTAGGGGGGCCAGATCGCTTCGTGGCCGCTAAGGAAGAGCGTGGAAAACGGCTCGTTGAAGAGTGTGTATTCCTGTATCCAGGGATAGCGCAGTGCGAACAGTTTGGCGTATCTCAAGTAGGCGGGGCCAAAGCGGGGGTCGGCGAAGCCGCCGGCCAGCCAGCGAGGGTAACTGGTGTGGTGGACCAGGTCGACGATCGGGCTGAAGCCGTGGTCTCTGAGGTAGCGCAGCACCTTGTCTGTGCCCGACCAATCAAAGTTGCCTTCTTCGGCTTCGATGCGGTGCCACCGCACCGGGTACCGCAGCCTGGTCACCCCCGACGCGGCAAGTAGTTCAAGGTCTTGCTTCCAGCTCGTGTCGTGGCCAGTGGTTTCGGTGATGTCCCTGTCGTGGGCCGGGAGGTAGGTGCTTTCGAATGCACCGATCAGCTGAATGGCTGGGTGCGGAGAAGGGTGGTTCATGCTCCCCCTTCCCCGGCTTCCGGAGTCTCCCGGTGGTATTCCCGAGACTGCGAGCCTGCACTGCAACTTAGCTCGGTATAGACAATGTCAAGAAGCTCAGCAGCGCGCAGGTTCAACCGGCGGGATTCGTCAAGGTCGCCGTCCAAACGTGAGAGCTCCATCTTGATGTGCGCCGTTTCGGCCGTCAGGTCCTCCAGCTGCGCCTTTAAACGTGAAAGTTCTGCCGTCAGCTCGTCCGGCCCACTCCTTGATTCCGTTGTTCGGCCCGGCGCCGATTCCGTTGTTCGGCCCTGCGCCGGCCGTCTGGCACCGGAGGCACTTCTGACCAGTCCGGCAACACTCTTCAGCAGGATCGTGCTCCAATTTCTCATGTTGTCCTCGCTTTGATCGTTAGCCGCATATGGCTGCGGTTCCCGTCCTCGCCAGCTGGGCGGGAATCGCTTTCTTCAATCTCGAGCCCTTTCAGGGCAAGGTGGCGCCGCAACTCCCCCGCGTTTATGGGCGCGTAAATGTTCCAGGAGGAGAGTGCTTCGTCTTCTGCCCCTGCACTTACTTCGAGGTATGCGCGACCCTGCACACAATGGCGGCCCAGGATGTGTCGGATAAGGGACAGGACGTTCTCCTGGCCTTCCGGGGGAAGCGCGTTGAGCAGCAGCCGGGCGTAGACGTGGAGGGGAACTGCGTTATCGCGGCAGGTCTTGGCCAGGGGTGCGACCTGGCGCACTGAGTTGAGGTTCACGCGTTTGAGCTGAAGGTGCTGTCCGGAGCGCAGGCTCTGGCCCGCTAGCGCTGCCAGGGCAGGACGGCTGTAGTCAACGGCAAGCACATCATGTCCGTGACGTGCAAGGTGCCGGGCATCTGATCCCAGCCCGCAGCCGAGTTCCAGTATCCGGGTTCCGGTGGGCAACTCGCGGGCAAGTTGTCGTGCCCATTCCGAGGGCACAGCTGTCGTTTGTGCAGCAAGCTGGGCGCGGTGATGGTCCTCCCAGTTTTCCCGGTCCACGTCGAAGCTGTTGAGCCAGCCGTGGAACCGTC
Source organism: Arthrobacter sp. D1-17 (assembly GCF_054130535.1). Classification (NCBI taxonomy): domain Bacteria; kingdom Bacillati; phylum Actinomycetota; class Actinomycetes; order Micrococcales; family Micrococcaceae; genus Arthrobacter; species Arthrobacter sp. D1-17. Next base: position 2,158,411 of record NZ_CP096382.1, read on the forward strand.
GCCGGGCGGGCGGGGGCGTGATGAACCGGAAGGCTGGATCCGGAGTCCGCCAGCTAGGGCCGTAGATGGCGGCCAGCAACTGTTCCGGGCTTGCCGGGCCGGGAAGCATTCGCCCGTTGACCTCGACCGGCTGGAGTGGGAGCACGCTGACGTGCGCCTCCGGTTCACGGGCATGGAATGTTCCGTGGAACCATCCGCCAACCATAAAGTAAGTGAAAATGTCGACATAGAAGCGGTCTTCAATCCCTGCACCGGGAAACATGATCTGGAGATGGCCTGCTGAGTGGCGGACGGTCTCGTAGCCCTCGTCCTGCATGATCTGCTCGAGGCGGAAGCTTTCCAGGGCGATGTCGGAGGGATTGTTGTAGGCGCTCAGATAGGCAAGGTCGGCGTCGTCATCGTTGGGCATGATGTGGCCGTCCCGGACAGGACCGAGCAACGTTCCACCAGTGACGAACAGATCTAGCCCGGCGTGCTTTTTCACGAGCCTGATCAGATCCTCTGTGGCGTCCAGGACATCCTGGATCAGTGCCGGGTCGCGGCCTTCGAAGGACCGGCCCACCCGTCCCCACTTGTTGATGACCTGAGGGATGCCCGTTCCCGGTTCGGTGAGGGTGAATTCTTCCCCCGAGTCATCGAAGTGAACGGTGGTGGGTCCGCATACAGGGATGCGGTCCTGAAGGAGCAGCAGGTTCGCGGATCCGGTGAGCCGGGGCACCAGCGCGGCTGGCCATGGGATGGTGAGGCGGTCTCCGGAGACCGTCCCGTCGGCAGGGCGAAAGGTCCAGATGCGCCGGTTTGCCAGCGACACTGAGAGGCTGCAGGTTTCAGGGAACGCGGGCCCGGCCACGGTCAAGGCCGTCCTGTCGGCGTGGATCGTGTGTGTCATGGCGTGCTCACGAGGTTGGTTTCGGTCTCGCTCAGCGGGTCAGTGCCCGGAAGCCTGACGTCGATGATCTGCCCGGTCATGTCCGAACCCAGCACACGGGCACTTGCTGCAGCCACCGTCCCCGCTTGCAGCAAAGTTTCTTCGGCCTCGGCGCCGAATGCTTTCGTGCGCATGGGGGTGGCGGTGCGGCTGGGGCTGATGCAGTTGACGCGGATCCCCACGTCCCCCCATTCGTCCGCCAGCGCCTGGGTGAGATTCACGATGGCCGCCTTGGTGGCTGAATACACCGTGTAATTGGCCCGTCCCCGGGTGTAGGAGCTGGACGCGTAAAGCGTTAGGGACCCTTTTGTGCCGGCCAGGTACGGGTAGGACTCCTGGGCGACGATGAAGGCTGCCATGAGGTTCACGTCCACGTCATGGTGCAGTTGCTTATCTGTGAGCGCCGTCAGTGGCCCCACCGTCAGGACTCCTGCTGTGAGGACTACGTGGTCCACTTTTCCGTTGGCCCTGGCCGCGGCGGACAGGGCAGCGGCAACGCACTTGCGGTCTTCAACGAAGGTGCCGCTCCCTGTCCGGCTGTGCGTTACCACCGCTGCGCCCTCGTCCTCAAGCTGCCGGGCTAGTTCGGCACCGATACCGGTACTTCCGCCAAAAATGAGCACTGTTGATCCATGCAGGTCAACGGGACCGGAGGAGGCGCCGGAGGTCTTGTGCTTGAGTTGGAACAGCTTGTCGGCGAGGTGGATGTCAATTGGATGGGTGATTTTTATGTTGGCTTCATCGCCTGCCACCACGAAGATCGGTACTTCCGGCAGGTACTTCAGCACAACCGAGCAGTCATCGGTCGCGGAAAAAGCGGGGTCCTTCCGTGCCAGGTCGTAAGCCGCGCTGATGACAGGGAACCTGAACGCCTGGGGTGTCTGGCCCCGGCGCAGCCGTGCGCGCTGGGGCACGGCCTTGATGAAACCGCGGTCGTCGACTTCGATGATGGTGTCGGCGGACGGGATGGCGGTGTCCACAGCGTCGAAACGGTCCAGTGCTGTGACGCAGGCCCTGATCACGTCGGAGTCGATCAGTGGGCGGACGGCGTCGTGGAAGATGATGTTGGAGTCGGTGTCATGGATCAAAGTCAGCGCCAGGTATGAGGTTTCGTTGCGGTCGGATCCACCGCGGTAAATGCCGCGCAATTTGCTGAACCGACTCAGGGGCAGAAGCTCTTCGGCGCGGGCAATGTAGCCCGCTTCCATCATGACCAGAATGTCGTCGATGACGGGACAGGCTTGGAAAACGTCGACAGTGTGCTCCAGACTCGTCCGGCCAGCGACAGGAACAAACTGCTTGGGGATGTCCAAGCCCATCCGGGATCCCACCCCGCCGGCGAGGATCACGGCCACGTTCCTGCACCTGGAAGGCCGCGCCAGGTTCCTGGCCAGCCTCGGGTGCCGCCCCAAGTTGTCGTAAGGCGTCATGATGTCCTCCACTATCGACTGTTTCCGGATTGGGCTAGTGATCCCCGTGGATGTCCGCGGGCGTCCGCTATGCGGATCCCTGCCACGGAAAGCCGCCGGCGCGTTTCTTCTGCCGAGACGTACGCACCAACGGGCGGGAAGGAGCCAAGAGTCACGACGGAATTCACAACCGTCCGGCCATGCAGGTGCACGAGATTGAATGTCTGGGCACCGTCCCGGCCCTGGACTCCGCCGTCCGGAACGACCAGGTCCTGGGTATAGCAGGTCGAAGAGGCCACGGAAACCGGCACGTTCGCAAAAGTTGACGAGACGGAAAAATGCAGATGTCCGGCGAGGATGGCGATGATGTCAGTGTTCGCTACGACGCGGGCCAGGCCATCCTGGTTCCGCAGTTCCGTCACTACCGCCAGGTCCTGCAGGGAAGGAATGGGTGGATGATGGAGGACCAGCAGGGTCCCGTCTTGGGCTGGTGACTGCAGTTCGCTCGCGAGCCAGTGCAGCTGTTCTTCGCTCACTTCCCCGTGGTGGAATCCGGGAACGGATGAGTCCAGGACCAGCACCCGCAGACCGCCCAGGTCGTATCGCCGGTCCAGCGGGGCTTCATCAGGATCCTCGTCGAGCAGCAGAGCGCGGACGTGCCGGCGGTCATCATGGTTCCCCATCACCCAGATCAGCTGCGCCTGTGCCGAGGCAGCAGCAGCCTCCGCCGCCTTCCGCAGCTTACGGTAGGCTTCCGGTTCTCCCTTGTCGGCGAGATCACCGGTGAAGATGAACGCTTCCGGGCTCAGGCCGGACGCGCGTATCGCTGCGAAGACGTCAGCCAGACGGGCCTCTGCATCGACCTCGCCGTACAGCAGGCCTTCGCCCACCAGATGCGTGTCGCTGACATGGAGCAGAAAATGATCCGGCCGCGGGTGCTGTGCGTCGACAGAAGGCATCATGACCTCTCGGTTGGTCCCTGCCAACGCCAGGGCTGGATGACCGGGACGGAAGAACCTCGGACGGATTCTTCATACCGCCGAAAGGGAAGCACATCATAAGCACACTTACTTCCTTCTGGCTACAGAAATTTTTTTCCTTGGCGGAGACCGGGCCCAGCCGTTGTGCCCAAGTCGAAAGCGAAGTTGCTAGCGAATCCTCTTCCCAGGGACCCACATTGCTAAGTACCCTTGGTATCTCGGCTCGTGCAGGAGGGCCTTCGGCGCCGTCCGGAGGATCCTCTGATGCACAAGAAGTCAAGATTTACAGGCAGTTGGGCCGGGTTACTCCGTTCCGCGGGCGCCGTCCTTGTGGTGCTGGGCTTGTCCGGCTGCTCTGCGGAAGTCCAGCGCGGATGGCTTCCTACCGAGCGGAACACCACCGAGCACACGCCCCGGATCATGGATCTCTGGGTTAACTCCTGGATCGCTGCCTTGGTCATCGGGGTCATCACCTGGGCTCTTATTCTGTGGTGCATGCTGGCGTACCGTCGCCGGAAAAAGACGGTCGGACTCCCTCACCAGTTGAGCTATAACCTGCCCCTGGAGGTCTTTTACCTCTCCATTCCGCTGATGGTGGTCGGTGTCTTCTTTATCTTTACTGACCGGGAGCAGACGGCTATTGATGCCAGATACCCCGATCCTGACGTTGTTATTGATGTCCGGGGCAAGCAGTGGTCTTGGGACTTCAATTACGTCAAGGAGGACGTGCATGAAGACCCCGGTGAACAGACCCATCAGACCGGTGAGGTGGGCTTCCGGGAACGGGTGCCCGTACTGCACGTGCCGGTGGGCAAGAAGGTGGAGCTGCAACTAAACTCGCGGGACGTTCAGCACTCGTTCTGGGTGCCCGCGTTTCTGCAAAAACGCGACCTTTACCCGGGTGCCAGCCAGCTCAACAGGTACATCAACATCACGCCGGGCCGTGTTGGAGATTTCGACGGGAAGTGCGCCGAGCTCTGCGGTGAATACCACTCTGAGATGCTCTTCCGGGTCAAAGTCGTCTCCGAACAGGAGTACGCCGACCACATCAGGGAGTTGCGGGACCGCGGGAACGTTGGCATCCGCGGAGATGAATTTGACAGGGCACCGGGCCGTCCGGCGCTGGAACCCGCGCAACAGCAGGCAGGGAACAAATGACCACCACCCCAGCAACAACACCCGAATCAGGTCTCGCTGCTACAGCCGCTCCGGCTGTCAGTCCACGGCGCAAGGGCAGCATTGTGGTCGCGTGGATCACCTCCACGGACCATAAGACCATCGGCTACATGTACATGATCGCTTCATTCGTCTTTTTCATCCTCGGCGGGATCATGGCCCTGGCCATCCGGGCCGAGCTCTTCGAACCCGGCATGCAGATCCTGCAGACCAAAGAACAGTACAACCAGCTGTTCACCATGCACGGCACTGTGATGCTGCTGATGTTCGCCACCCCGCTCTTCGCCGGGTTCGCGAATGTGATCATGCCGCTGCAGATCGGCGCCCCTGACGTTGCATTCCCGCGGCTGAATGCCCTCGCGTTCTGGTTCTTCCTCTTCGGCTCCACCATCGCGATGTCCGGCTTCATCACCCCGCAAGGGGCCGCCTCCTTCGGCTGGTTCGCCTACACGCCCCTGTCCAACACCACCTTCACTCCCGGATTGGGCGGTGACCTGTGGGTCTTCGGCCTGGCCTTGTCCGGCTTCGGCACGATCCTTGGTGCGGTCAACTTCATCACCACCATCATCTGCATGCGCGCCCCCGGCATGACCATGTGGCGGATGCCGATCTTCACCTGGAACACTCTCGTGACGGCAGTCTTGGTGATCATGGCCTTCCCGCCGCTGGCCGCGGCCCTGTTCGCCCTCGGCGCCGACCGGAAGTTCGGCGCCCACATCTTCGACCCGGCCAACGGGGGCGCCATCCTGTGGCAGCACCTGTTTTGGTTCTTCGGCCACCCGGAGGTGTACATCATCGCGCTGCCGTTCTTTGGGATCGTGTCCGAGATTTTCCCCGTCTTCAGCCGCAAGCCGTTGTTCGGCTACAAGGGGATCGTCTATGCCACCATGGCCATCGGCGCCCTGTCGGTCACGGTCTGGGCGCACCACATGTACGCCACAGGTGCGGTGCTGCTGCCCTTCTTCGCCTTCACGACGATGCTCATCGCGGTTCCCACCGGCGTGAAGTTCTTCAACTGGATCGGCACCATGTGGCGGGGTTCGCTGACGTTCGAGACCCCGATGCTGTGGAGCATCGGCTTCCTCATCACGTTCCTCTTCGGCGGCCTCACCGGCATCATCCTGGCTTCACCGCCACTCGACTTCCACGTCACCGACTCCTACTTCGTCGTCGCCCACTTCCACTACGTCGTCTTCGGCACGGTCGTGTTCGCGATGTTCGCCGGCTTCTACTTCTGGTGGCCGAAATGGACCGGGACCATGCTTGACGAACGCCTCGGCAAGATCCACTTCTGGTCGCTGTTCCTGGGCTTCCACGCAACCTTCCTGATCCACCACTGGCTCGGAGTGCTGGGGATGCCCCGCCGGTACGCCGACTACCTGCCGGAGGACAATTTCACGCCTATGAACCAGTTCTCAACCATCGGCTCCTATTTGCTGGGCGTGTCCCTGGTCCCGTTCCTCCTGAACGTCTTCCTCACTTGGCGCAAGGGCAAGAAAGTAACAGTCGACGACCCCTGGGGCTTCGGTGCCTCCCTGGAATGGGCCACCTCCTGCCCACCACCCCGCCACAACTTTACCTCCCTGCCCAGGATCCGCTCAGAACGCCCGGCCCTGGATCTCCACCACCCCGAAATCAGGACGCGGGAACACGAGCCCAGCCACACCCCTGCCGCAGACATACTCGGAGCAGCGGACATCGGATCCCGAGACGTCCGGGACCCCAGCCCCGACAAATAGGCCATTGGCCTAGCCCGACTGGAGCCTGATGGACAAGGACGATCGGAAATAGCCCGCCGCCGCGTGGCTGGATGGAATGTCAGGGCCGGAAGAGACGTTAATACCATGAGTGTGATTTAGGTCGCCAGGACCCACACGTCGCCCCGTGAGAAAGGAAGGGAATGCACAGCACAACAGAATACGTTGAGGACGATCACGGCAACGTCCTCACATATCGCCGGCATCCCAACGGCGGTGGCCTCATCGGCCGGGGCGCCAAAGTAGGCCCAACATCATTCATACAGTCCACAGCCTATGTGGAGCCAGGCAGCCAGATCGATTCCGGATGCCGCATAGGAGCTGGCAGCTGGATCGACCGGAAAGCACGGATCGGGCACCAGGTAATCATCGGAGATGCCGTATACGTCGGCCCTGAAGCGGTAATAGGCGACCGTGTCCGCATCGGCAGCCACTCACGCATCGGAGCCCGGGCGCGGCTCGGTGACTGCGTTCGCATCGAACCAGACACAATCGTCCCCGAAGACGCCGTCATCCCGCCAGCTGCCAGGAGAGCCCCACGCCCTGCGGCACGCAAGCAGCATCACCATGAAAAGTCCAGGCTCAGCGCCGCATAGCTGGAACCTCATCCGCAGCTGTTGCCCAGGATGAAGGAGCATCAGCGTGTCCCTCCAGCGGAATGTGTCACGGGCCAGGGAGTCGCAGACTTTCTGGGCGCGGGGTCCGTTCATCCACACCATCATCAGCTTGCTGAGGACTTTCACGTTTCCTAGGGTGGACATTGTAAGGCGTTCATTCACAGGCAAAAGGAGGAGACATGTCAGAGCACAATATTACCGGCAAGAGGGTCGCCTTCCTGCTGACGGACGGCGTTGAGCAGGTTGAACTGACCAGCCCTTGGGACGCCGTCAAAAACGCCGGCGGGGAACCCGTCCTGGTTGCACCGAAGAGCGGCAAGCTCCAGGGTTTCGAAGGCGTGGGCAAGGGTGAGACTTTCGACGTCGACCTGACTCTCGCAGACGCCAATGCCTCGGACTTTCACGCGCTGGTGATTCCCGGGGGTGTGGTGAACGCCGACCACCTGCGCGTGAACAAGGACGCCCAGAACTTCGCCAGGAGCTTCTTCGAGCAGCACAAGCCGGTGGCCGCGATCTGCCACGGCCCGTGGCTGCTCATTGACGCAGGCGTAGTCAGGGGCCGGAACCTCACGTCGTACCACACGCTCGCGACCGACCTGAAGAACGCCGGCGCGAACTGGACGGATGAGCAGGTGGTGGTGGACCAGGGCCTCGTGACCAGCCGGAAGCCGGGCGATCTCCCGGCCTTCAACGAGAAGGTACTGGAGGAAATCGCGGAAGGCGAGCACGCCGGGCAGACGACCTGACACTCCCGGCCTGGCATTGGAACACCAAAAAGGTGGCCGCCCCCTTTCGGGGACGGCCACCTTTTATGTTGGCAATTTAGCCTTGCGGCAATTAGTTGCCGGTCAGCTTCTCGCGCAGTGCGGCAAGAGCCTCGTCCGAAGCAAGCGTGCCTGCACCGGTTTCGGTCGCAGCCGGCTCGGAGGAGTAGCTCGTGGTACCGGAGTCACTTTCACCGGACGTTGCAGCTGCAGCGTCATCAGCGGCGTGCTGGGCAACCTGCTTCTTGTGGGCTTCCCAGCGGGTCTGGGCGTCAGCGTACTGCTGCTCCCAGGCGGCGCGCTGAGCCTCGTAGCCTTCAAGCCACTCGTTGGACTCCGGGTCGAAGCCCTCCGGGTACTTGTAGTTGCCCTCTTCGTCGTACTCGGCAGCCATGCCGTAGAGTGCCGGGTCGAATTCGGTGCTGTCGGCGTCGACGCCCTCGTTGGCCTGCTTGAGGGAGAGGGAGATGCGGCGGCGCTCGAGGTCGATGTCGATGACCTTGACGAACAGCTCGTCGCCAACGGAGACAACCTGCTCGGCCAGCTCAACGTGGCGGACAGCGAGCTCGGAGATGTGGACCAGGCCTTCGATGCCGTCTTCGACGCGGACGAACGCACCGAACGGAACGAGCTTGGTGACCTTACCCGGGACAACCTGGCCGAGGGCGTGGGTGCGGGCGAAGGTCTGCCACGGGTCTTCCTGCGTAGCCTTGAGCGACAGGGAGACGCGCTCGCGGTCCAGGTCGACCTCGAGGACCTCGACGGTGACTTCCTGGCCAACTTCGACAACCTCGGACGGGTGGTCGATGTGCTTCCAGGAGAGCTCGGAAACGTGGACGAGGCCGTCTACGCCGCCCAGGTCCACGAAGGCACCGAAGTTGACGATGGAGGAAACAACGCCGGGACGGACCTGGCCCTTTTCCAGCTTGTTGAGGAAGGTGGAGCGGACCTCGGACTGGGTCTGCTCGAGCCATGCACGGCGGGACAGCACAACGTTGTTGCGGTTCTTGTCCAGCTCGATGATCTTGGCTTCGATCTGCTGACCGATGTACGGAGCCAGGTCGCGCACGCGGCGCATCTCGACGAGGGACGCCGGCAGGAAGCCGCGCAGACCGATGTCGAGGATAAGACCACCCTTGACAACCTCGATGACGGTACCGGTGACAACACCGTCTTCTTCCTTGACCTTCTCGATGTCGCCCCAGGCACGCTCGTACTGAGCACGCTTCTTGGAGAGGATCAGGCGGCCTTCTTTGTCTTCCTTGGTGAGCACCAGGGCTTCGACCTGATCGCCAACGGAGACGACGTCTCCGGGGTCAACGTCGTGCTTAATGGAAAGCTCGCGGGAGGGGATGACACCTTCGGTCTTGTAACCGATGTCGAGCAGAACTTCGTCGCGGTCGACCTTGACGACGGTACCTTCGACGAGGTCTCCGTCGTTGAAGTACTTGATGGTGGCGTCGACTGCTGCGAGGAAGTCCTCAGCGGTACCGATGTCGTTAATCGCGACTACGGGGGTACCGGGCTTCTCGGTGGAGGTGATGGTCATGTAGTAGGGGCTCCGTTGTGGATAGTTAGTCGGTCAGGCAGACCATCGCCCCTGCGTTATGGAACGCAGGCGCAACGTACGGCAGATCGCAATAACCTGCCGGGTCATCCTGATTTGTGGATTAGTGATGTGTGCACGTAGTACACGCCCGTTTAGTCTAGTCGCTTGCGGGAACGGCGGTCAAAGCGCTGCGGCCGCGTTGCGGCCTTGTTTGCCGACGTCGTTTGTCGAGCGGCTGTCCTGGTTACACCGCCAGATACACCGTTAGAAGTGGGTCAGGCAGTGCGGCGGCCGTTCGACGGCGAACATGAGACGCGCTTTCAGCGCCGCCCCCTGCACGTGCTCGGCAATCCTGCCAGCCGAGGCCAGTGTCACCGGACAGACGCCGCCGAGGTAGATGGAGCCTAGCTCCCCGACGTCCAGGGACAGCTCCGGCCTCATGCCGGCCGGTGCCGGTGTCACGCGGGCGTCCCCGCCGCTGACCTCGATGACCCAGGTGCCGTTGGCCATGCCCAGGGCGTCGGTGACCTTCAGCGTCAGAACACCGTCCTTTGAATAACGGCGCGCCGCGAGGGCTGTACCGCTGTCCAGGATCCGCAGCCAGAGCATGTCGCGCTGGTCCGAGGACTCGATGCACCTCGGGTCCTCCAGCACCCATGGGAGCGGATCGTCTACGGGAGCGTCGGCCCAGCTGACCCGCTCGGTCAGGTCGATGTTTCCCAGGAACTGCCAGAGCTCGAGGTATGCGGAATCGGTGGCCGCCACAAGATCCACCAGCTCAATCGTGTAGGGCTTGCTGTCCCACCCGGCAAACTTGTAGGAAACGTAACCGTCAACCGTGCCGTCAGCGTCATAGTGCAGGGCGCAACGGATGGCCTCATCCTCGCTGCCGTCACGGCCGCATGTCCCGGACACGGTCTGGCGGTAGGCCTCCTGCCGCAGGATGGACCCTGGCGTCAGCCGGTGGACCCGCCCGAACACGCGTGGCGCCAGGTCCAGGAGAACCTTCCGGTCCGCAATCTCCACGGTTCCGGTTGCCGTGTGGCGGAGACGGAATCTCGGTCCGGTGTCCACCTTGATGCTGCGCTCGAACGTCGCCACGCCGAAGCCGAACCGGCCGTAGATCGACCCCTCCGAAGCGGTGAGCGCCGCGACAGCCAGACCGTTGGCCCGGGCGGCTGCCAGATCCTCCGTCATCATCCGGCGCAGCAGGCCCCGCCTGCGGTGCGTGCCGCGCACTGTGACGGAGGTAACGAGCTGCGCCGGAAGCCGCCGGCCGTAGCCGACGTTGAGGTCCTTGCGGAGCGTCGCGAACGTGGCCACCGGGACCTCTATGCCGAGGGAATACGGTGGCACGTCCGCGGCCTGATAGACACCGGTCAGTTCGCGTTCATCCACGCGGTACATGTCCATGAGCTTGCGGGTGAACGCGTCATTGCGGCTGCTGTCATGGAAACCGAGTCCCACGGCCCGCATCCAGGCGGCGCCGGATTCGTAGTCGGCGCCGCCGTTCTGCGTGGCCCGGAACCGCCTCACCACGTACCGGTCAGGTTCCTGCGTATCTGGCACGTCCGTCTCCCCCATGGTTATGCGCTGCTGGTTCCGGTGCCGTTTCTTTAGTGGCCGGGTCTTTTTCTGGCCGCGCCTTTTAGTGCCCGGCGTCGTACCAGCTGTCTCCGACGCCGATCTGCACTTCCAGGGGCACGGTCAGCTGCGCCGCTGCCCCCATCTGCTCCGTGACAAGCTTCTCGACAGCCTCTCGCTCGCCTGCGGCAACCTCGAGGACGAGTTCGTCGTGCACCTGCAGCAGCATGCGCGACTTCAGACCCTGGGCGGCGAGTTCAGAGTGCACGCCCAGCATGGCGCGCTTGATGATGTCCGCCGCCGATCCCTGGATCGGTGAGTTCAAGGCGATGCGCTCGGCGTTCTCCCGGAGCTGCCGGTTGGTGCTGGTGAGGTCCGGGAGGTAGCGGCGCCGGCCTTCGATGGTGGACGTGTACCCGTCGATCCGGGCCTGGTCTACCACTCCCCGGAGGTAATCACGGACCGCGCCGAAGCGGTCGAAGTAGTTCTTCATCAGCGTCCTGGCCTCGTCAACCGAGATTTCCAGCTGCTTGGACAGCCCGAAGGAGGTCAACCCGTAGGCCAGGCCGTAGGACATTGCCTTGACCTTGGAGCGCATCGCGCTCGTGACTTCAGCAGGCGGCACGTGGAAGATGGACGAGCCCACGAACCGGTGGAGGTCCTCGCCCTGCCGGTAGGCTTCAATCAGCCCGGCGTCTCCGGAGAGGTGCGCCATGATGCGCATTTCGATCTGCGAGTAGTCAGCGGACAGCAGGCATTCGTATCCGTCACTGACCACGAAGATGCCGCGGACCCGCCGGCCTTCCTCACTGCGGATGGGGATGTTCTGCAGGTTGGGGTTGTTGGACGAAATGCGCCCCGTGGCCGCGACGTTCTGGGCGTACGTGGTATGGATCCGGCCGTCCTCAGCCACGGACTTCTTGAGCGTCTCCACCATTTGCCGCAGCTTGGCCGATTCGCGGTGCGCCATGAGCTGGACCAGGAACTCGTGCCCGGTCTTCTCCAGCAGGTTCTTCAGCGAGGCCGCGTCCGTGGTGTAGCCGGACTTGATCTTTTTGGTTTTCGGCAGCTGCAGTTCATCGAACAGGACGGTCTGCAACTGCTTCGGCGAACCGAGGTTTACCTCATGGCCGATGGCGGCATACGCGCGCTCCTGGGCGTCATCGATCACCCTGGCCAGATCCGCCAACTGCTCGTCCATCAGTTCCATGGAGACGGCGATGCCGGTCCGCTCCATGTCCGCCAGGACCCTGCTCACGGGCAGCTCCAGCGTTGCCAGTAGCTCCTCTGCCTTGCGTTCCTGCAGTTCCGACGCGAAAAACCGGCTCAGTTGATGGACGACGGCGGCGACCTGAACCAGCGCCCCCGAGGCGGCGGCAGCGTCGTCGTCGAACGCCAGCTCCAGCTGGCCGGCCTTGGCGGCCTCCGGTGACACATGGACGTTCAGGTGGTGCTGGGCCAGCTCCGCGAGTTCGTACGTGCGGCGGTCCGGTTCGATGAGGTAGCCGGAGATGGCAGTGTCATCCACCACGCCCTCCAGGCCAAGCCCGCGGTTGGTCAGCGCCTTCAGGCCTGCCTTATAACCGTGCATGACCTTCGGCGCCCCCTTATCCCGGAGCCACTGCACCAGCACTTTCTCGGCATCGGCATCCAGAGCCGTGAGGTCGACGTAAGCGGCGGCGTCTTCCCGCACGATTGCGACGGCATCAGCGTCCTCGCCGATCCGGCCGGGCAGCACATCCACGGCAAGGGCGGACCGCTGTCCTGTCCCTGCCTGAAGGAAAGCCCGGAGCGCGTCCGCGTCCTGCAGCGTTGCGAAGTCCCGGCTCTCAAGGGTCTTGCGTTCTGCTTCCGGGACCTCGCCGGCGTACAGCTCAAAGAGCCGGGCGCGGATGGTCTTAAATTCAAGGTCATCAAACAGCGCCTCCAGAGCCTCACGGTCCGGCTGCGGATCCGCCAGTTCATCCAGCGTCACCGGCAGGTCAAGGTCGGTGTGGAGCCTGTTCAGCTTGCGGTTTCGCTTGACAGCGTCGACGTTGGCGCGGAGCGCTTCGCCCACCTTCCCGCCGATGGCGTCGAGGTTTTCCAGCACGCCTTCCAGGCCGCCGTAGAGGTTGATCCACTTGGCGGCGGTCTTGGGGCCCACGCCGGGAACTCCGGGGAGGTTGTCCGCGGTCTCTCCCACCAGCGCTGCGAGGTCCGAGTAGCGCTCCGGCGAGACGAAGTACTTTTCCTCGACGGCGGCGGCATCCATCCGCGGGATATCGCTGACGCCCTTCCTGGGGTACAGCACGAAGACGTTGTCAGTGATGAGCTGGAAGGCGTCGCGGTCGCCCGAGACGAGCAGGACTTCATAGCCGGCCTTTTCGCCCATGGCGGCCAGCGTGGCCAGGATGTCGTCCGCCTCGTAGCCGGGCATTTTGATGGTTTTGATGCCCCAGGCACCCATCACCTTGTCGATGAGGTCGATCTGCCCGCTCATTTCACGGGGAGTCTCGTTGCGGCCGCCCTTGTACTCGCTGTACTCGGCTTTGCGGTGAGTGGTGTCGTCCGAGACGTCGAAGGCCACAGCGATGTGCGTGGGCTTCTGTTCCTTGATGAGGTTGATCAGCATGGAGGTGAAGCCATGGATCGCGTTGGTGTGCTGGCCCCTGGCGGTTGAGAACTTGTCGGCCGGGAGGGCGAAGAAAGCCCGGAATGCCATGGAGTGTCCGTCCAGCACCAGCAGCCGGGGCTGGTCCGTCAGGGGAATCACCGGGGCCTCGGTGGCCGACACCGACGGGCCGGCAGGCGATGACACCGCGATGTCCTGAAGAGTTTCGGTTGAAGACGGGAAAGGGGCCGGTTTGGTTGTTTCACTCACAGGTGCCAGCCTAGTTGCCATGATGGACAATTTCACGCCCGGCCAACCTGCCGGGGACGCCGGATCCGCCGTCGAGGGGCACGCCGATAACGAGGCCGGCACCGCCGTCGACATGCAGTTCAGGGAGGAGCTGTTTGCCGCGGGGGTGCCGGAGCACCTGCACGACTGGCTTGCCGGGTACGGCATCGGTGCCCTGGTGGTGAAGATGGGAATCCGGTTCCTGGAGATGAGTCCGGAGCGGACGGTGGCGACGATGCCCGTTGAAGGGAACACGCAAGTGGCCGGCATTCTCCACGGCGGCGCCCATGTGGTGCTGGCCGAGACGCTCGGATCCTTCGCCGCGGGGATGCACGCCGGGCCGGGCCGTCAGGCGCTGGGCATCGAAGTGGGCGCGACGCACCACCGCGCGGTCACGTCAGGCACCGTCACGGGAACGTGCACAGCAGTCCATCTGGGGCGGACGCTCACCACCCACGAGATCGTGATGACTGATGAGCAGGGCCGCAGGCTCTCGACTGCCCGCATTACCAACCTGATCCGGGATATCGGCAGGTAGCCCGCCTTACGGGTTGCCGCGCGTTCCCGCGAAACGGTACCGCAACTCCACGATCCCCCGTCCTTGGGTGCGGGAGTCCGCCAACTCGAGTGGCGGCGTCGGGCCCTTCAGCGGCAGCAGCCGCTTCCCCTGCCCGAGCACGATGGGGATGATCGAGACGATGAGCTCGTCCAGCAGGTCGGCGTCGGCGAACTGGGCGGCCAGTTCACCGCCTCCGACCACCCAGACGTTTTTCCCTGCGGCGTCCCTGGTGAAGTCGTCTGCGAACTCGCTGACGTCACCGCGGACGAAGGTGACGTCGGCACCCGGCGGGGCGGTGAATTCGTGGTGGGTGAAGACCCAGCAGGGGGTACCGGTGTACGGCCAGTTTCCCGGCTCGTGGTCCATGAGCCATTGATAGGTGCTCCCGCCCATGACGATGCAGCCCACGCCGGCCATGAAGGTGTCGTAGCTTTCTTTTCCACCTTCGAAGCCGTCGAACTGCAGCAGCCAGGCAAGGTCATCATCGGTCGTGGCGATGAATCCGTCGAGGGAGGACGCCACGTAGTACTGGACACTTGACATGGGCCCTAGCCTAGCCACTCCTGCCGGCTGTTCCCAGAGGCGAGGCCGGGCCGCTAGCCGCTGAAGTAGGGAATGATCAGGTACAGCCCGAAGACACCAGAGTGATGGTGCCCATGGTTTTCTGGGCGTCGTTGGTGCCTTGAGCCAGAGCCACCAGGCTGGAAAGCGAAGATCTGGCCGGTGCGGAAGCCCCGCGCCTCTGCGTCAGCTTGCTGCCCGTTTCCGGATGGTGCCGGGAGGTGATCAAACCTGCTGCTCCGCGAAGGCCCGGATGGCCTCCAGGTCTAAAGGAGTCAGGCCCCTTCTCGGATCGGGTGAGATGAGCAGCGCGCGTCCGCCGATGATCCTGGCCCAAGCCTGGGCCTGGCGCTCGAAGGCCAGCTGGTCGTCGGCCCAGATAATCCGCTCCGTGCCGGATGCTTCAAGGTCTGCCTGCAGGGCTTCGAGCTTCCACCAGTCCCGTCCGCTGCCTGCACCGGCGGCTGTCAGCACTGGCCATCCTGTCCCATGGATGCCGGAGGCCGGGCACAGGACCTGCGGCGCCAGGTTCTCCCAGCTGGTCAGCCAGACGCACCGCAGGCCGGGAACCTGGGCGAGTCCGTTCAGCGCCTCCACGAGCTCCGGTGCATAGGCCACCTCAAGCATTCCGGCGAACGCGTAGCTCCAAGCCGAGCCCCACGGAGTGTTGTCCGCCGCTCCGAACGGGCAGACCACGCCGTCCACGTCGAGGTAGAGGGAGACTCTCGGTGCTGTGTCCGTTCCCTCGGCACTGGTCATGGTCGGTCCCTCCTGCGGGCAAGGCTACGGATCACTCGCGTGGCCCTGCAAGGGCTGGGACTGGACTTGGCTGATTGGACCGCCAGAGCCGCCAGAGCCGCCAGGGCCAGGCAGGACATGCAGGGCCTGCAGATAGACTGTGCGCGTCAGTGCTTGAGCGTATCCGAGGAGAGGCAAGGGCATGGGCGAGAACCCGGCAGCCACTGCTGCTGCGACCGAAGATTTCGAGCTGCTGAACAGGTACTGGAACGCGGCAAACTATCTGACAGCGGCGCAGATCTACCTGCAGGAAAACCCACTGCTCCGGGAGCCCCTGAAGCCGGAGCACATCAAGCCGCGCCTGCTCGGACATTGGGGAACGGGACCGGGCCTGTCCCTGGTCTACGTGCATCTGAACCGGCTGATTAAGCGGACCGGTGCGCAGGTCCTTTTCCTGGCCGGGCCGGGCCATGGCGGCCCTGCCATCGTGGCCAACGTGTACCTTGAAGGCACCTATTCGGAGCTGTATCCCAAGGTGAGCCGGGACGAGGAAGGCCTGCGGCGCCTGACCCGTCAGTTTTCCACGCCCGGCGGAGTGGGAAGCCACGCGGGTCCGGCCACCCCGGGCTCGATTCATGAAGGCGGTGAACTCGGATATTCGCTGATGCATGCGACCGGCGCGGTCATGGACAACCCGGACCTGATTGCCGCCTGCGTGGTGGGCGATGGCGAGGCTGAAACGGGTCCGCTCGCGGCCTCCTGGGACGCACCCTTCTTCCTCAACCCCGGCAGGGACGGCGCGGTACTGCCGGTTCTCCATCTGAACGGCCACAAAATCTCAGGTCCGACCGTACTGGGCCGGCGGTCCGACGACGACGTGGAAGCGCTGCTTGGTGCCCATGGCTGGGCTCCCGTCACGGTTTCCGGGAACGATCCGGAGCGGGTCCACCGGGAGTTGGCCTCCGCCATGGACGGTGCCTACGAGGAGATCCGCAGCATCCAGAAGGCTGCGCGCGGCAACGGCGTCACAGCTGCCGCGCGCTGGCCGGCCATCATCCTGCGGACACCTAAAGGGTGGACCGGTCCGGAAACTGTTGACGGCAGCCCTGTGGAGGGCACGTTCCGCTCACACCAGGTGCCGTTGTCAGGAGTGAAGGACGCCCCGGACCACCTGGCACTGCTGGAACAGTGGCTGCGTTCCTATGAGCCGGAGGCACTGTTCGATGCCGGCGGCAGGCTGGTGCCCGAACTGGCCGCCTTGGCCCCCGAGGGACCGCTGCGGATGGGGTCACTGCCCGCGGCCAACGGCCGGCCGTCGGTCCCGCTGGTCATCCCCGGCCTGGAACGCTATGCCGTGGATCCCGGCGAACGCGGCTCGACGAGCAGCGAAACGACTAAACCGCTCGGAGAGCTGTTCCGGGACCTGTACCGCGGCACTGAATCCGCTCCGAGGTTCCGGCTCTTCTGCCCGGACGAAACCAACAGCAACCGCCTGGGCGCCGTCTTTGAGGCGAGCGACCGTTGCCTGCTGCTGCCGCCCGGGAGCGGTGACGCTGCTGACGACCACGTCTCACCCGACGGCCGTGTGATGGAAGTCCTCTCCGAGCACCTGTGCCAGGGCTGGCTGGAGGGTTACCTGCTCACCGGTCGGCACGGATTCTTCGCCAGCTACGAGGCGTTCGCCATGATCAGCGCCTCCATGACGGTCCAGCATGCCAAGTGGCTGCAGCATGCGCGCGAACTGGAGTGGCGCTCCCCCGTGCCAAGCCTCAACATCCTCCTGACATCAACGTGCTGGCGCAACGACCACAACGGCTTCAGCCACCAGGGCCCCGGCCTCATCGATACTGTGCTGTCCCTCTCGGGTGAAGTGACCCGCATCTACCTTCCGCCGGACACGAACACCCTGCTGGCGGCTGCGGAGCACGCGCTGCTCAGCACCGATTACGTCAACCTCGTTGTCGTGGACAAGCAGTCACATCCGCAATACCTGACACTTGAGGAGGCCCGGGCCCATGCCGAGGCGGGTGCGTCGCGCTGGGACTGGGCGGGCAACGAGACGGGCACGCCGCCGGGCGGCAGCACAACGCCTGCCAGCACGGCCATGCCGGATATCGTCTTTGCCTCGGCAGGGGACATCCCCACGGAGGAGATGCTGGCGGCGGCCTGGCTGCTGCAGCGCTATGTTCCTGACGCCCGGGTCCGGGTGGTGAATGTCATGGATGCCATGGTGCTGCCGCCCCGGGAGGTACACCCGCACGGGCTCGACGACGGGACGTTCGCGTTGCTTTTCACGGATACCTGCAAGGTGGTGGTGGCATGGCACGGTTACGCCCGGTCCTTCCATCAACTGCTGCACGGACGCCCGAACCCGGAACGTTTCCATGTGCGCGGGTACAGCCAGCAGGGAACAACGACCACGCCATTCGACATGGTGGTGCTCAACCGGATGAGCCGCTACCACCTGGCACTTGAAGCCCTGCGCCGCATCCCCCGGAGGCTGCCGGGCGTGGACGATCTCGCCGGCCACTGCAAACGGCAGCTGGACGCCCACGCAAAATACATCCGTGAGCATTTCGAGGACCTCCCCGAAATTCGCGAGTGGGTCTGGTCACCTCCCGGTTCCTAACGGGGTGGAGTCCGGGACTTCCTGGCTAGGAGGCAGGACCTGCCTGGTCTCCGTTGATGTTCACCAGCCAGGCGACGCCGAATTTATCCGTGCACATTCCGAAGATGTCGCCCCAGGGCGCGGGCTCCATCGGGACGGTGACGGTGCCGCCGTCGCCGGACAGTTTGTCATAGTAGCCGCGGAGTTCCGTCTCGTCCTCGCCGCTGAGGGATATGGAGATGCTGCTCCCCGCCGAGTAGTCCATGGAGTCCGGGGTGTCGGCCCCCATGAGCACGAAGCCCTTTTCGCTGGTCAGCATCCCGTGCATGATCTTGTCGGCTTCCGCCGGGTCCTCGCTGGCATGGAAATCACCGAACGTGCTGAGCTGCAGGTCGCCGCCGAAAACGGACTGATAGAAAGTCATGGCCTCACGGGCGTTGTCACGGAAGCTAAGGTACGGATTGAGGATGGTGGGCACGGCGTTCTCCTTCAAAACTGGACGTGGTGGATGCCAAGTGATTGGCAGAGCACTACACATGTTGCCTCAACCCGTCGCCGCTTTGATAGGGGTTCACGGGTCTCTTTAAGGCTCTGTACACCCCGGTTCCCGCGTCTATGGTGCTGCCGCCGCTGGACGGCCCCCGCGCTCAGACCCGGTTCACACCGTCCCACCCCCGCCGCCGCAGCCGCCTGGCAGCCACCATGGACCATCCGCCCACAAGCACCCCGATGACAACGAGGACGACCCCGACGGCGAACCAGCCGCCCTGCCCGAAAATCATCATTGCCACGCCAATCAAACCGAGACCCTTGGCGGTGATATCCAGGTACAAAGAACCCCTCAGGAACTCCATGTGTCCACGGTAACCCGCGGGATAAGTGCGGGAACAGCCCATCGGGCCGTAGGCTCTAGCCATGGCGAGATTCTTTGATGTGCACCCCGAAGACCCGCAGCCGCGCGCGATTTCCCAGATCGTGGACCTCCTGCATTCCGGCGGCCTGATCGCTTACCCCACCGACTCCTGCTATGCGCTCGGGGCGCAGCTGGGCAACAGGGAGGCTCTGGACCGGATCCGAACCATCCGCCAGCTCGACGGCAAGCACCACTTCACGCTGGTGTGCCGGGACTTCGCGCAGCTGGGCCAGTTTGTGAACATCGGAAACGACGTGTTCCGCAGCATCAAATCCGTGACGCCGGGCAGCTACACCTTTATCCTGCCGGCCACCAAGGAGGTGCCGCGCCGGCTGCTGCATCCGAAGAAGAAGACCGTGGGCGTGCGGATTCCCCGCCACACCTTTGTCCAGGCTCTCCTGGCCGAGATGGGCGAGCCGCTGCTGTCCAGCACCCTGCTCCTGCCGGACGAGGAAGATCCGCTGACGCAGGGATGGGAGATCAAGGAGCGGCTCGACCACGTGGTGGACGCCGTCGTCGACTCCGGCGACTGCGGGGCGGAGCCGACGACGGTCATCGACTTCTCCGGCGGGTCCGCCGAGGTGGTGCGCCGGGGAACCGGGGACCCGTCCCGCTTCGAATAGCCGCGGTAGACCTTCGAAGGACCGTCCGGCTACTCTTGCTTCTTTGCCCGGCTCGGCTGCACGCGGGGCGGCTCGCCGGGCATTTTGGGGTAATCGGGGGGGAACGGCAGTTCGCCCAGTCCGTCCTTGAGGTCCCGCTCCCACCAGCCAAGCAGAGTATCGATCGTCCCGGGCTTGGCGTTCATGTCCGCCCAAGGGTCACCGACAGTTTTCAGCCGTTCCGGGACGGTCAGGATGGTGAAGTCCCTCGGGTTGACGCTCTCCAGTTCGTCCCAGCTGATTGGACAGGAGACGGCGGCATTCGGGAGCGCGCGGGGACTGTACGCGCCGGCGATGGTGCGGTCGCGGTTGGCCTGGTTGAAGTCCACGAAGATGCGCTCCCCCCGCTCCTCCTTCCACCAGTTGGTGGTAACTTGCTCAGGCATCCGGCGCTCGAGCTCTCGGGCCGCCCCGATCACCGCATGGCGTACGTCGAGGAATTCCCACTTGGGCTCGATCGGGGCATAGACATGCAGGCCGCGGTTTCCCGACGTCTTGAGGAACGCATCGAGTCCCGCCTCCGCGAGAACCTTCCGCAATTCCAGCGCGGCGGGGATGGCGTCGTCGAAGTCGGTGCCCGGCTGGGGATCCAGGTCCATGCGGAACTGATCCGGATTGTTAGAGTTGTCAGCATGGGACGGCCACGGGTGGAAGACCACCGTGTTCATTTGGACGGCCCACACAGCGGCCGCAGGTTCATCGAGGACCAGCATGGGGTGCGAGCGCGCGCTCGGAAAAGTGACCTTCACCGACCGGATAAATTCGGGCGCGCCCTTCGGCGGGTTCTTGGAGAAGAACTGGTCGCCGTCCACATTGTCCGAGAACCGCTGCAGCGCCACCGGCCGGTCGCCGTTCGCCCTGATGAAGGCCTCCCCCACATCCACCATGTACTGCGCGAGGTCCAGCTTGGTCAGGCCCAGCTCAGGCCAGAGGACCCGGCTCGGGCTGGAGATCCGCATGTCCCGGGGCCCGTCCGGGCCGTCAACTGTCAGGATGGTCTGTTCGCTGGCCATGGGGACAACCTACCCCGGCCCGCGCCGCCCCGTCAGTACCCCCACCTCTGAACTCTCCCCGGACAGCGACTGCCATGTCGCTGGACACGCAAGAAACATGTGCCTCCTTGTGGGCAGCGGCCGGCGCATCTGTAAGGATGTGAACTGACCCGGTGCCGGCTGGCGCCCAAGAATTATCGAAGGGGATCCCTCCATGGTTGAATCCGCCAGTCTGGACCAGGCAGCGGGCCAGCAGCTGCTCAGTGCCGTCGCCGAGCAGGCGGGTTTTCCACAGGGCAGCCGGGAATGGGCAGACTTCGAGCGGCGGTTCGGCCGTTACTTCCCCGACCTGGCCCGGTTGTTCCACTCGCTGTACGGCTCTCGTCCGGACTTCCAGGAACAGCTGGAAACACTCGTCCTGGAGGCAGCCCTCTCGTGGAAGGAACGGCCCGCTGACCTGAAGGAGATCGACTCCCGCCGGGAAAGCAACAGCGACTGGTTCCAGTCCAACCGCATGCTCGGTGGGGTCTGCTACGTGGACCGGTACGCCGCCGATCTCGAGGGCGTCCGCGCACGGATTCCGTACTTCAAGGAACTCGGGCTCACGTACCTGCACTTGATGCCACTCTTCCTGGCCCCGGAACCGCTGTCCGACGGCGGCTATGCCGTGTCAAGCTACCGCGAGGTAAACCCCAAACTCGGGACGATGGAGCAGCTCCGCGACCTTGCGGCTGAGCTGCGTGCCAACGGCATCAGCCTCGTGGTCGACTTCATCTTCAACCACACGTCCAACGAACATGAGTGGGCCCGCAAGGCCAGTGCCGGCGATCCGCGCTACAGCGACTACTACTGGATCTTTCCCGACCGCACCATGCCCGATGCCTTCGAGCAGAACGTCCGGGAAATTTTTCCGGAGGACCACCCCGGCTCGTTTGTCCAGCTGCCGGACGGACGCTGGGTGTGGGCCACATTCCACACGTTCCAGTGGGACCTGAACTATTCGAATCCGGAGGTCTTCCGAGCGATGGCCGGCGAGATGCTCTTCCTCGCCAACCAGGGCGTAGACATCCTGCGCATGGACGCCGTGGCGTTTATCTGGAAGCAGCTCGGGACGACCTGTGAGAACCTGCCGGAGGCACACGCCCTGCTGCGGGCGTTCAATGCCGTCTGCCGGCTCGCGGCGCCCTCGCTGCTCTTCAAATCCGAGGCCATCGTCCATCCGGACGAAGTGGCCCTCTACATTGATCCGGCTGAATGCCAGATCTCCTACAACCCGCTGCAGATGGCGCTCATCTGGGAGGCCCTGGCCACCCGGGACGTTTCACTGCTCGCCCAGGCCTTGGAGCGCCGCCACAACATCCCGCCCGGAACCTCCTGGGTCAACTACGTGCGCAGCCATGACGACATCGGCTGGACATTTGCCGATGAGGACGCCGCGGAACTGGGCATCAACGGCTTCGACCACCGCCGCTTCCTAAACTCCTTCTACGTCAACCGATTCCCCGGGAGCTTCGCCCGCGGGGTGCCGTTCCAGGACAACCCGCGCACGGGAGACTGCCGCATTTCCGGAACCACGGCGTCACTCTGCGGGTTGGAGGACGGCTCGGTGGAAGCCATCCGGCGGATCCTGCTCGCCCATTCGGTAGCCTTCAGCACCGGAGGCATCCCCTTGCTCTATTTGGGTGACGAAGTGGGCCAGCTCAACGATTATGACTACGCCCTTGAGGAAGGCCATGGTGCCGACAGCCGCTGGGTGCACCGTCCGCAGTTCCCCGCCGAGCGGTACGCCAACCGGAACGATCCGTCCACTCCCGAAGGGGCGATCTACGCCGGACTGCGGAAGATGACGGGAGTGCGGGCCGCCACACCCGAACTGGCCGGAACGCGCCTGATTCCTTTCGCCACCCACAATCCCGGCGTGCTGGGCTACCAGCGGCCCGGGGAAGGGTCCCGGATCCTCGCCCTCGCGAACTTCAGCGACGGCCCGCAGGTGATTTCCGCCGAGACACTGTCCGGTTTCCAGGCGGAGGCCGTGGACCTGTTCACGGACCAGCCGGTGCGCATCAATGAGGGCATAGTGCTGCGGCCGCAGGACTATGCATGGCTGAGAGTGGTGCCGGAGGCCCATGCAGATTCCTGAACTACCCATCACCGAATTACCGGTCACCGTTGCGGTAGGCGACGTCCATGTTTCGGGGCTCTACGCCCGCCCCTCCGTCCCTCGCGCCACGCTGGCCGTTGCGCACGGCGCGGGCGCGGGTATGGAGCATCCGTTCCTGAGCGGCTTCACGCGGGCGTTGTACGACGATGGCGTCGCCACCTTGCGCTTCAACTTCCCCTACCGCGAGGCCGGCAGGAAGTTTCCCGACCGGCCGCCGGCGGCCATCGCCACCTGGCGGGCCGTCATGGACGCCGCCCGTGAACGGTCGGACGGCGAGCCCCTCTGGGCTGCAGGCAAGTCCTTCGGCGGCCGCATGGCGTCGATGGCCGTTGCTGAGGGGATGCCCGCCGCCGGGCTGGTTTACCTCGGGTATCCGCTGCACCCGCCCGGAAAACCGGAGAAGCTGCGGGATGAGCACCTGTATGGTCTGACACTGCCGATGCTATTCCTGCAGGGCACGCGCGACACCTTCGCGACGCCGCAGCTGCTCGAGAACGTGGTGTCCCGCATCGGACCCAACGCCGCCCTGCATTGGTGCGACGGCGGCGACCACTCCTTTGCCGTGGCAGGAAACAAGCGCGGAGCGGCCGAGATCGGCGCATCTCTGGCCGCCCCCGTGGCCAAGTTTCTGCGCGCCAACAGCTGACAGTGCCAACAGCTGACAGCGCCAACAGCCAACAAGGCGCCGGGCACCGCTCCCCTTCAGGCGTTGGCCGCCGCGGGCGCCACGTTGCCCGGCACCGGTTCGTGCCGCAGGTAGCTGCGCCGGAAGCGGCCGGTCCCGGCCGTCAACGCACGCAAGTGGACGGCGTACCGCAAGAGTTCGTCGTCGGGCACCTCGGCGGTGACCTCCGTGCGGTCGCCTCCTGCCGACGTCGTGCCCGTCAGCCTGCCGCGGCGGGACGACAGGTCGCTCATCACCGGCCCGACGTACTCGTCCGGAATGCTGATGGTCACCGACGAGACTGGCTCCAACAGCTGGATCCGGCCGGCGGCGGCAGCTTCCCGCAGGGCCAGCGCTCCAGCAGACTGGAAGGCGGCGTCCGACGAGTCGACGCTGTGGGCCTTGCCGCCCACCAGCGTCACCCGGATGTCCACCATCGGGTAGCCCGCAGAGACACCTTTCTGCATTTGGGCCCGAATGCCCTTTTCGATCGACGGAATGTACTGGCCAGGGACCACACCGCCCACGGTCTTGTCGATGAAGTCGAATCCTCCGCCACGGTCCAGCGGCTCAACTTCAATGTCACAGATTGCGTACTGGCCGTGGCCACCTGACTGTTTGACATGGCGCCCATGCCCTGCGGCGGGTGCGGCGAAGGTTTCCCGCAGCGGCGTGACCACCGGCACCGTCTGCAGTTTCACCCCCTGGTCGCGCAGCCGGTCCAGCACCACCTCGCCGTGGGCCTCCCCCATGCACCACAGGATCAGCTGATGGGTTTCTGGGTTGCGTTCCACGCGCAGGGTCGGGTCTCCGGCCGCAACTTTCCCGAGGCTCTTGGCGAGGGCGTCCTCATCGCTGCGGGTCGCTGCTTCGACGGCCAAGGGCATCAGCGGCTCGGGCATGTCCCACGACTCCACCAGCAACGGCCGGTCTTTGGCGGAAATGGTGTCCCCGGTCTCCGCGTTGGCCAGCTTGGCCACTGCGCAGATGTCCCCGGCAATGCAGTAAGGCACCGGCTTAAGACTCGCTCCGACTGGCGCGTATAGGTGTGTGAGGCGCTCGTCGCTGTCGTGGTCCTCGTGGCCGCGTTCAGCCAGGCCGCGGCCTCCCACGTGTACCGCGGAATCTTCCCGCAAGGTGCCGGAGAAGATTCGGACCAGGCATACCCGTCCCAGGAACGGATCGATGGTGGTGCGCACGACTTCACCTGCCAAAGGTCCTTCCGGATCGCAGGTCAACTGTCCGGCAGGAGCCCCGGACAGGTCCGTGGCCTCCGGCAACGGCCGTTCCGCCGGCGACGGGAAGGCCCGGGTCAGCATGTCCAGCAGCTCGGCCAGCCCCAGTCCGGTTACCGCGGACGCAGCGAGCACGGGAAAGAAGGACCCGCGGGCCACCGCTGTCTCCAGGTCCGCTACGAGGACGTCGACGTCGATGTCCTCACCGCCGAGGTAGCGGTCCATCAGCGTCTCGTCTTCGCTTTCCGAGATTATTCCCTCGATGAGCGACCCCCGGGCCTCCTCCGAATCGGAAAGTTCCTCGAGCGTCGCCGCACGCACCGCAGGCACAGCGTCCCCGGCGGAGTAGTCCGAAACCGTCCCGGAGAGCAGTCCCAGCAGGCCGGTGACGGCTTCCCCTGTGCGGACAGGCAGATAAGCGGGCACAACGCCGTCACCGAAGGCGCGCCGGCATGCGGCCAGGGCCGCGTCGAAGTTCGCCCGCGGATGATCCAGCCGGCTGATCACCACTGCCCGCGGCACTCCCACCTGGTCGCACTCGGCCCACAGGGCTGTGGTGGCGGCGTCGATGTCCTCCAAGGCGGACACGACGAACAGCACGGCGTCTGCCGCCCTGAGTCCGGCGCGCAGCTCGCCGGTGAAGTCACCGTAGCCGGGAGTGTCGAGAATGTTGATTTTGATGCCGTCGGCCACCAGCGGCGCCACCGACAGGACCACCGAGCGCTGCTGGTGGATTTCAGACGGTTCTGCATCACTGACGGTGTTGCCGTCCTCGATTGTGCCCTTCCTGGAGATGACGCCCGTGGCCGCCAGCAGAGCCTCGAGCAGCAGGGTCTTTCCTGCCCCCGAATGCCCGACCAGGGCCACGTTGCGCACCTTTTCGGGCGAATCAACCGGCGCTCCCGCAGCAGCTTCGGCTCCCCGCAGATCCGAACTGCCGCGGCCGGGGGCCTTGCCCCGGCCATTGCTTCCTTTCACGGACATGACCATCTCCCGACATCCTCGTCGTGTGCCGCCGCGCGGCCTTGGTAAGACGATTCGACACCCTGAGGCGGCCGGACAGCAATAGCACGGGACCGGTACGCTACATTCTTGCCTTGGTCCGGGACGTGGCCGGAGCCGACCACGGGTCCTCGGGCCACGGATGCTTCGGATAGCGGCCCCGCATTTCCGCCCGGACCTGCGCGTAAGGGCCAGACCAGAAGGAAGCGAGGTCGTCCGTCACGGCCAAGGGGCGCCTCGCAGGCGACAGAAGGTGGAACAGCACCGGCACCTTCCCGTCCGCCAGCCGCGGCGTTCCAGCCCAGCCGAAGCATTCCTGCAGCTTCACCGCCACCACCGGGCGGCCGCCGTCGTTGACGTCCGGGTAGTCGATCCGTACACTCGTCCCGCTGGGCACCTTCAGTGCCTGCGGGGCAAGCTCGTCCAGCCGGGAGGCCTCAGGCCACGGCAGCAGCCGCCGGAGCGGATCCGCAAGATCGATCCTGTCTGCGGCCGTTCCCCCTGCAAGCGCTTCCAGTTCCGGAGCGAGCCACTCCTCCAGCCTGGATAACAGCGCCTCCTCGGACACCTCCGGCCAGGGGTCCCCCAGTTCCCGGTGCAGCAGGGCGAGCCGGCGGCGCAGGGCATCCGCCGCCGTCGACCATCCGATGGCCTGCAGACCTTCGCGTTTTAGAGCGCGGGCTACGGCAGTCCGCCCCTCCTCTGCGGAGGGTTTTACCGGCGTGGAGGCAAGGACAATGGCCCCCAGCCGCCGTTCCCTCCGGGCGGAGATCCTGCCCTGGTTGAACTGCGCTTCCACAGTCTCATCCAGCAACTGCCGTGCAGCCGCTTCGGCCTGCTCAGGGGTGAGCGGCGCGGCGGAGCGGATGACGGCACCTGTCCCGGCGGCATCCCGTCCTTCCGCCCGCGCGACCTCCGCGACAGCGAGCCACTCGTGCCCTGACAGCGGGCTACCAGCCGGAAGGCCCGCCCGCGTGCCGGAGGTCAACTGGTAGCGCTCCGGTCCCCCGCCCGATACCCGGCGCGCCACCCGATCAGGAAAAGCAAGGGCGACGACGAAACCGGCAGCCTCAGCGGCACCAGCAGCCGCAGCGGTGATGGCCGGGGCAGTGGTGTTGGCGGCCGCAGCTGCGGTGCCAGCGGGCCGGTGGCCGACGGAGCCTTCCCTGCGTGTGATGGCCTCCAGCCGCCGGACCTCCTCAGCCCAACGAGTGGATGCCGGATCCTTGCCGGACCGCAGTGATGCCAGCAGACCCGGGACGTCCGCGCCGGGCGCCCGGTAGTCACCGGACACGATGGCGACTATTTCCGCCGCAGTCCGGCGTCCGACGGCGGCGGCCCCCGCCAGCAGGGCACGTCCCAGGCGGGGGTCTGCGGGGATTCCCGCCAGGATTTTGCCGAGCTCCGTGGCGTGGCCGTCGGGCTCCACCGCGCCGAGTTCCCGCAGCACCTCCACCGCTTCGTCCATTGCAGCCTTGGGCGGGGCGTCCGGGAGCGGCATTCCTTCGCCGCGCGGCGACCCCCAGCAGGCGAGCAGCAATGCGGCTCCGGTGAGATCAGCCGCGGCAATCTCCGGTGTGGGGTGGGCTGGAGCGGCGCCAAAGGCCTTCTGGTCATAGCAGCGGACCACGGTTCCGGGTCCCTGGCGGGCGGCGCGGCCGGCCCGCTGCTCCGCAGACGCCCGCGAGCAGGAGGCAGTCACCAGGCCGGACATGCCGCGGGCCGCGTCGCGGCGGAGCTCGCGGGACAGGCCGGCGTCAATGACCAGCCGGACGCCGGGCACGGTCAGTGAGGACTCGGCCAAGGCTGTCGAAATGATGATCCGTGCCGGGCCTCCCGACTCCCGCCCGGAGACCACCCGGTCCTGCTCGGCCGGGGATACCTGGCCGTGCAGCTCCAGCACGTCCGCCGAGACGCTGCCGCGCAGCCGGGCTGCCACCTGGGACACCTCCCACGCGCCGGGGAGAAACACCAGAGCGTCTGCGCCCGGGTTCTTGTCCAGCGCCGACGCGTGCGCCGCAGCTGCCGTGGCTGCCACGTGGTCAAGGAAACCGCGGGTTACACCGCGTTCATCAAGCCGCGGCACCGGGGCGGGTGCCCACTCCACCTCCAGCCGGTGCAGCGCGGACGGGCAGTGGACGACGGGAGCGGGCCCGTCGCCGTCGTCGTACTCACCGTCAGGTGTTTTGCCTGTTTGGCAGGCGTCAATTAAGCCGCAGCCCATCAGTGCGGCGAACCGCGCTGCGTCCAGTGTCGCGGACATGGCGACGAAAGTGAGGTCACCGCGCAGCTGTCGGACCTCGGAGAGCATGCCGAACAGGAGGTCGGTCTCCAGTCCTCGCTCGTGGACTTCGTCGAGGATTACGGCGGCCGTGCCCTCCAACCCCGGATCGGAGAGCAGCCGGCGCAACAGAATGCCGGGGGTGACGAACTCTATGAGGGTGCCCGCTCCGGCCTTGCGCTCACCCCGCACTGTGTATCCGATCCGCTCCCCCAGCCGGCTGCCGTCCAGGGAGGCGAGGCGCCGCGCCGCCGAACGTGCAGCCACACGGCGTGGCTGGGTCACCACGACGCGCGGGAGCTGCACCTCCTGCCCGGAAACGCCGGACAGGAGGTTGGCGACCAGCGGCGGAACCAGGGTGGTCTTTCCGGTTCCAGGCGGCGCCTGCACGATGGCGGTACCGCCCGCCCCGTTGCTGAACGGAGAGGCACTGCGCTGTTTAGAGGCACTGTGTGGTTTAGGCGCACTGCGCACTTTCAGGGCGGCGGCGAGCAGGCCCAGCGAGTCCGCAAAGACCAGGCCGGCACCGATCGCGGCCAGGTCGAAGGGGCCGGAGGGAGGCGCTGACTCAGGAGGAACGGGCAAGGAAAGCATCCGTCCATTGTGCCTGTATCGCCCGGACTGCTGCGCATCCCCGTCCTGCTGCCCAGCCAGCTATGGGCGCTCGTACTGGAAAAGGCTGAGGATATTGCCCTCCGTGTCCGTGAACCAGGCAGCCTTGCCGGCGCTGCTGGTGGCGATGCCGTTCTCTGTTTTCAAACCCGGGAAGTCGTACTCCTCAAAAACTACGCCCCGGCCCCGCAGCTCCTCCATCTCCCGCTCCAGGTTGTCCGTCCCCCAGCTCAACTGCGTGTTTTTCGCTGTCCCCGCGTTGTCAGTCTGGTACAGCAGGAAAGATGTTCCATTTCCACAGCGGTAGAGCAGGTTCTCGTTGTCCAGCTCATCAGGAGCTTCTAACCCCAGGACGTCCCGATAGAAATCCCGCGCCCTGGCAATGTCCTTCGCCGGAAGTACGGCAAGCACTTCACGTTCCTTGAGCATGATGCATTCTCCTTGTCACCCAGGTCCCCGGGAAGCTGCCCGACAGGCACGGCATAAGAAGGAGTCGTGCCGAGAAGGTCCTGATGCCCACCATCGTAGGCTTCCGCCCTAGGGAGTCAATGCGGAATTGCTACCTCTGCCCACGCCTGCCCGGGCGACCCGCCTCACCATGCCCGCCCTATGTTCGGAGGCGCGGAGGAGTTGGGGCAGGGGAAACGCAGATCCCTCGGCTGGCCAGAGAGTTCGCGCGAACCAACGCGCGCCCGCCGTCGCGCTCCTGGACATCTCCTCCGCGTCCGCCGGAAAGGCCGCGCTAAATGTCAGTGGTTACCCTCACACTTTTATTTATGGATGGAAACGAGGAACCGCAGCTGACAGCGGCAGACGCCGGTGCACCCCGTGCCGCGCCTGCATCCGCCGGTGCCATGGAGCCCGTTCTCGCACGTGCCGCCGTCTCCGGTGCCGCTGTTCCCGGTGCTGCCATCCCTGTCCCCGGCGCTGTCGTCCTCGGTGCTGTCGTCCCGCGTGCTGTCGTCCCGCGTGCTGTTGTCCCGGGTGCTGTTTCCGGGCTCACCGTGGAGGAGTGGATCGCCGCTGCCGGCTCGGTGCGGTTGCCCGCTGATGGTGGCGGTTTGATCGATGAACTGCGCCGGCTCGAGGACGCGAAATCGGCGTTCTCGGCCATGCAGGTCCGGATCAGTGTTGCCTTCGACGCCGCCCAGCGCCGCGCCCAGGCGGAGGCCGGGGTCCCTCCCGCGGAGCGGGGCGAGGGCGTCGCCGCGCAGATCGCCCTCGCCCGGCGCGAGTCACCCAACCGGGGAGGCCGCCTGCTCGGACTGGCAAAAGCCCTCGTGACCGAAATGCCCCACACCCTCGCCGCCCTGGAAACAGGACAACTCAATGAATGGCGCGCCACCCTCCTGGTGAAAGAAACCGCCTGCCTGTCCGCGGAGGACCGCTGCGCCGTCGACGAAGAACTCGCCCCCGACACCGGCACCCTCGCCGGGATGGGCGACCGCACCCTCGTCGCCGCGGCCAAAGCCGCCGCCTACCGCCGGGACCCCCACTCTGTCGTTAAGCGCGCCAGCCACGCCGTGACCGATCGGACCGTGAGCCTGCGCCCGGCCCCGGACACCATGACCTACCTCACGGCCCTGCTCCCCGTCGGCCAGGGCGTCGCCGCGTACGCCGCGCTCAGCCGCCACGCCGACACCGCCCGCTCCGGCGGGGACCAGCGGACCCGCGGCCAGCTCATGGCCGACACCCTCATCGAACGCACCACCGGCACCCGCGGCGGCATCACCGGCGTGGAGATCCAGCTCCTCATGACCGACCGCACCCTCCTCCACGGCGATAGCGAACCCGCCCGCCTCACCGGCTACGGAACCGTCCCCGCCGGCTGGGCCCGCCGACTGATCAGCGCCAGCGGGGAGGCCGATGCGGGCGAGGATGACAACGCCGGCGGTGGCAAGCAGGACCAGAACCATGGACCACGTGCCCAGAGGCAAGCCCAGCAGGAGCAGACGCTCAAGGCCTGGGTCCGGCGGCTCTACACCGCCCCCGGAACCGGTGAACTCATCGCGATGGACTCCCGGGCACGGCTCTTCCCGCCCAGGCTGCGGCGGTTCATCCAGGCCCGCGACGACACCTGCCGCACCCCCTACTGCGACGCCCCCATCCGCCACATCGACCACATCATTCCCTGGCACGACAACGGGACCACCACCACGGCTAACGGCGCCGGACTGTGCGAAGCCTGCAACCACACCAAAGAACACCCCGGCTGGCAAACCAGCCCACGGCCAGGACCACGGCACACCATCGAACTCCGAACCCCCACCGGCCACACCTATCACTCCACAGCACCCCCACTCCCCGGGGACCGGCACCCTCCTAAAGCCAGCATCACCACCGAGCAACCGGCAACAGAGCGACTGGCCACAAAACGGCTCGCCCGCGCTTCCTGAGACGCGGCGGCCGGAACCCAGAAAGCGCCCCCCTGATGCTGAAAGAGATCAAGCCGCAGCGCTGAACCCGGATACGGTGCTGTCCGCATTCCTGGCCCGCCGCCTTCCAAGCCTGCCCGCCTTCCAAATCGGGATGACGCGCAGGAAGATGATGGCACGGACTTAACACAGCCAGGGCCGGCGGAGGTGATCCCTATGCGTGGTCTTCCGCGCATCACTGTGGAGGTACCGGTACTGAGCATCGGGTCCCGGCCCACTGACTACGAGGAACTGGGTAACTACGTCAATGGCCTGCGCAGAGAGCAGGGCCTGCACATGACCCTGCTGCACATCGGCATCTTGCCGGATTTCGTCCAGGACATCTCCGACTGGACCAAAGGCCTGACCCCCGCTGAAGTGGCCACCCGGCGGACGGCGGCATGGCTGCGGGAACTTCCGGTACTGCCGGGCTTCTCCGGAACCGCCGAACGCCTGATTTCGCTGGCCGGAGGGAACGTGTCCGGCCTTGAGGTCCACGTGCCCCAGCATGTCCATGATTACCAGGTCTTTCTGGTGCAGGCACTCCATGGACTGTTGGAAGAGCTGCAGGTGGACAACGTCGATGACTTCATCCTGAGCTCGCCCGCCCTAGGCTTCAGATACCCGCGGTGGGTTCCCCACGTGGCAGTCGGCCGTCCGAAAACCAGGAGTGGCGGCTTTTGGGAGATCCGGCCGCTGACCGTTGATTTTGGCCGGTCGCAGATCAGAAACGGCCGTTCGCTGCCGGCCGCAGGCGACATGTGAGGTAGCTGCCTCCGGGGGATTTGTGAGCGGCGCACCAAATATTCAGCTGGTGCCGCCCCGAAGCGGAGCAGAGCCGGCGCCCCAGGCAACCTGTCCAAAGGAGGTACGACCAGCTCAGGACGGAAGCCCGGGGCGGCAAAGTTCTGAGCGTCACACAGCCCTGAGCGTCACCGGGAGGGCTTGACCACCATCGCAGACCCGCCTCCGCGCCGGACAGGCTCAGCTGCGGCAATCATTCTGCCGTCGGGTTTGAATTCGATTGCGGTGGCTGCGCCAATCTCGGCGGCGGAGGTGAAGGCATCACCCGCCGGCGCCAGCTTGTGACCATACGGCGCCAGCCGGGTTCCATATGCTGTAATGAAGGCCGGCTCCGCCGTGACGTTGGGCGTGTTCCGCTGCGCCGCCCGGGGGGCAGCAATCGCCTGGGAGATGGTCATTCCGCGGTCCACCCTGTTTAGGATCGTCTGCAGAACCGTGGTGATGATGGTCGAGCCGCCGGGCGAACCCAGCGCGAGGAACGGCTTTCCCTCATCAAGGATGATGGTCGGCGACATCGAAGAGCGAGGGCGCTTCCCTGGTTCGATCCGGTTCGGGTCATTCGGATCGTACACGGTTGAGAAGTCCGTCAGCTCGTTGTTGAGCAGGAACCCCCGGCCCGGAACCACGATCCCGGACCCGCCGGTCTGCTCAATGGTGAGCGTGTATTCGACCACGTTCCCCCACTTGTCAGCGACGGTCAGGTTGGTGGTGGAGATGTTCTCGGTGTCCTTCTCATCGGCCACGGACGCGGCGGCAGCGGGGCACGCGCCGTCGTAGTTGGCCACATCGCCCGGCGCGACGGGCTTCTTAGCCGCAAGCTTCGGGTCAATGGCGCAGGAGCGCTCCTTGCCAAACAGCTGGTCCGTGAGCTCGGCGGTGGGAACGTCAACGAACTTCGGGTCGCCCACGTACTTGCCCCGGTCCGCGAATGCGAGGGCACTGGCCTCAAGGTAGTGATGCAGGGCGTCGCGGGTGGACATTTTGGCAATATTGAACGTGTCCAAGATGTTCAGCGCCTCGCCCACCGTGGTGCCGCCGCTGCTGGACGGTGCCATGCCGTAGACATCAAAGCCCCGGTAATCAACATGTGTGGGCGCCTGATTGAGAGCACGGTAGCGGGCGAGATCCGCCGTCGTCATGTGGCCTGGCGGGACAGGCAGCCTCGTCGTAGCAGTCTTAGGCGGCGCCTTGACCGCGGCTACGATCTCTTTCGCGAGCTGCCCGTGGTAGAAAGCGCGCGTGCCCTTATCCGCGAGGAGCTTGTACGTTCTGGCAAGGTCTGGGCTCCTAAAAATGCTTCCGACGGCGGGCGCGTCACCGCGGGGGAGGAAAAGTTTGCTCGTCGAGGTAAACGCCTCAAAACGGACCTTGTTGTCGAGTGTCTGCTGGCGGAATGTTTCATCGACCACGAAGCCACGGGTCGCCACGTCGATCGCGGGCTCGAGGACATCGTCGAGGCCCAAGGTTCCCCAGCGCTTCAGCGCCCGCTCCCAGGTAGCGGGAGTTCCGGGCACGCCGACGGAGACGCCGCTCGTGACGAGTTCAGGAGTGAAGTTGTAGGGTTTCCCCGTCTTTGGATCGATGAACGCGTTGCGCGGCATCGCTGCCGGCGCCGTCTCGCGGCCGTCGATCGTGCCGACCCGGCCCGTCTTGGCGTTGTAGAACAGGAAGTAGCCGCCTCCCCCGATCCCGGCGCTGTAGGGTTCGGTGACTCCCAGAGTGGCGGCAGCGGCCACCGCCGCATCCGCTGCGTTGCCGCCGTCGCGCAGGACTTCGATCGCAGCGGCAGAGGCCTCCGGATCAACGGTGCTGACCGCCCCGCCGTAGCCTCTGGCAGTCGCGGTTTTCTCAGTTACCCGCTCATCGGCGAATGCGGGGCTGCTGACCGCCCCACCTGTCACGCTCATGGCCACAGCCGCCGTGATGGCAGCCAGGCGACGCTTGATATAGGGCATGGTCGCTCCCGGATCTGGGTGGTGCGGTTGACGGTATTGTCACGCTACTCCGGGCCGCTGTGACACTCAATACTCAACCGGTACTCCCTGCGGGGCAAGGCGTACGGCTACGAACAGCGCCTTCGCACGGTTCCTCAGGAGTCCTGCAACGGCGGGGACTTCGCGTCCGTCGTGTCTGATGCGCCCGAGGAATCGTCCGCCTGGTGCCGCTGCTGGCGGCTGGCCAGCAGGAAAGGCACGGCGATCAGCTCGATCAGGCCGCTGACGGTCAGCGAGGCCGGGTAGCCATACACGTCGGCTGCGCGCCCCAGCGCGGGCTGCACCACCACTCCTCCGCTTGAGCCCATGAGTGAGTCGAAGCTGAGCACTGTTGCGCGCTGCTTCGAGGCGATCATGTCATTCAGGTAAGCCTGCCGCACCGGAGTCCCCGCCGCGGCAACCAGCGCCCACACCGCCAGAAGGACCAGCGCCACCCAGAACACCTGGACGAGCCCGAGCGTGAGCAGGATCAACGCGCTCATGCTGCTGCTCAGCATCAATACCGTGGTGCGCTTGTGCACAAGACTGCGGACACGGGGGGCCAGCCAGCCCCCGAGTATCTCCGCGCCGGCCACCAGCGCCGCCGCCAGGCCGGCGATGGAGTACGCGCCGGGGTCGCCAAAGAGCCCGAGCAGATACGGTTGCAGGGCATAAAACACGTAGATCGCCACGCCTGAGCTGAATGGGGCGGCCAGCATCACGTAGCGCACCGGAGGGTTTTTCAGCCCGTTCTCGATGGAGGCGGAGAGCACGCTGCGGGTTGCCCGGAGGGGATGGGCGGAGCGTTCTGGCGTGAAGCCCACATCGTGCATGAGCCAGAAGGCCACGAGGAACATGGCCACCAGCACGCCCACGCGCAGCAGGAACGGCCAGCCGAGGTCGGTGGCCTGCGCCACCACGCCACCCGCCACCGAACCGAGGAGCATTGCAGCGCCCTGCACCATCAGCCCCCTGCCGAGCACTGCTTCCAGCCCGCCTTCATACCCAGAGAAGCGCAGAGCGTCGACGAGCCATGCCTCTACGGCCCCTGAGAAAAACGTGAATCCCAGACCAAGCAGCACAGACACCACCGCCCACGACCAGAACGGGGCGGACAGCTGCCACAACATGTAATAGAGATACGTCGATCCAGCCAGTGTGAGGGTGCCCAGCAGGAACGAAACCCGGCGCCCCCATCCGTCGGCGATGACACCGGTAGGAACCTCGAACAGCACCATGCCGGCGGTGAAGAACGCGTTCGCGGCGAAGGCCTCAAAGTTGCTCAACCCGGCGTCGAGCAGGAACAGCGTGTTAATGCCCCAGATGAACGAAGCCGCAACCGTATTGCCCAGCGTCAACGTCAGGTAGACGCGCTGGATCTTGCGGGCGCCGGCGTTCATGGTGGCGCCGCCCCCATTGGGGCGAGGGGAAGGCACCAGCCCATTCTCGTCCCGCTGGCAGGAAGCCGCCAGAGCGGCCCTTTTCATCAGAGCAGCGCCTTCATCGGGCAGCCCTTTCATCGGAGCGGGTACAGGCGTAGCGTCTATCCATCGGAGTTGGACGGCGATCAACAGGTGGCCTCGGATGTGCCACGCGCCGCCTCATCTTGAGCCTTCGAAGGAGGCGGGGATGACTGGATGGAATGCCGACACGGCTGCCGGGCCCATCGGGGCAGGCACGGTAACCCTGGTGGAGGGCTCATCCTTTTGCATATCGATGGCGAACGGGGACATTCATCCGGAACTCCCGCACGGGGCGTTCTTTGAGGACACCCGCATCCTGTCCCGCTGGAATCTGACGGTGAACGGCCAGCCGCTGGAGCCGCTGACGGCCGAGACGAAGGAGCCGTACCGCGCACTGTTTATTGGACGCGTTCCCCGCTCCGACGGGTACGCCGACAGTCCGCTGATCGTGGAGCGCCTCCGGGAGGTCGGTGCCGGCATCCTCGAAGAAATCACCATTCGCAACTACTCGCCCGATGAGGCCGAATGCGTTGTTACCCTGAGCGCAGAGTCGGATTTCGCAGATCTCTTCGAAGTGAAGGAGGCCCGCGTCCAGCGGCACTGGGAGGAGTCCCGCCAGCCCGGCGGCGACTCCCTGCTGATCAGGGCCGTCTGGCAGGACGTAACGAAGGGTGTCATCGTCATCGGAGGCGGCGCCGAGGTCACCGCCGATGCCCTGAGCTATCGGACAGTTGTCCCGGGGCGGGGCCAGTGGACCACGCAACTGAGCGTGGTCCCCACCGTCGGCGGCAGTGCGGTCCCGGCGTCGTCATTTATTGGACACGCCGGCGGTGAAGCATCGCCCAGCGACCGGCGCCGGCAGCAATGGGTAGCGAAAATCCCCAAGCTGCACATGGGCAACCGCTCCATTGAACGGACGCTGCGGCGCAGCTACGACGACCTCGGGGCCCTGCGGATTGAGGATCCGGCGCATCCCGAGCGGATCGTGGTGGCTGCCGGCGCGCCGTGGTTCATGACGCTCTTCGGCCGGGACGCACTCTGGGCCTCAGAAATGGCGCTTCCCGTGGACCCGTCGCTGGCGCTGGGCACCCTGCAAACACTGGCGGACCGCCAAGGCAGCGTGGTGGACCGGATGAGCGAGGAGGAGCCGGGGAAGATCCTGCACGAGGTCCGGCTCGGAGTCTCCAGCGGGCTGGCGTTGGGCGGCAAGTCCGTCTACTACGGCAGTATCGACGCCACACCCCAGTTTGTGATGGCGGTCGGTTCGGTGAGCCGCTGGGGTTTTGCCAAGGACACCATCACTGCGCTGCTGCCCCATGCGGACCGCGCACTGGACTGGATCCGGGATTACGGAGACAAGGACGGCGACGGTTTCGTCGAGTATGAACGCCTCAACGACCAGGGCCTTATTAACCAGGGCTGGAAGGACTCCTGGGACGGCATCAACTTCGCCGACGGAACGCTCGCCGAGCCTCCAATCGCGCTGTGTGAAGTCCAGGCGCTGGTGTACAGCGCGTACATGGCCCGGGCATGGATGGCGTACGACGCCGGTGACGCGCCTTTGGCTGCGCGGCTCGTCGACCAGGCAGCCCACCTCAAGAAACGCTTCAACGAAGAATTCTGGCTGCCCGACCGCGGCTACTTCGCCGTAGCCCTCGACGGCAAGAAGCGGCCGGTCGACGCATGCGCCTCCAATATGGGGCAGTGCCTGTGGCACGGCATTATCGATGAGGACAAGGTGCCGTTGGTTGCCGAACGGCTCATGGCCCCGGAGATGTTCAGCGGCTGGGGCGTCCGCACCCTGGCCAGCGACATGGGGGCATACAATCCCGCCAGCTACCACAACGGCTCAGTCTGGCCGCATGACAACGCCATCATCGCGGCGGGCCTGCTGCGCTACGGCTTCGTGAAGGAGGCTCAGCGCATCGCCTCGGCCCTGCTGGAAGCGGCCGATTTCAGTGACGGCCGGCTGCCGGAGCTGTTCTGCGGCTTCAGCCGGGACCAGGTGGCCGTGCCGGTGCCGTACCCGACGGCGTGCTCCCCGCAGGCCTGGGCAGCCACCACACCGATCATGCTCGTGACGAGCCTGATGCGGTACGACGCGCACGTGTCCAGGGGCGGCGTGTGGATGGATCCCGTCCTTCCGGAGTCCTACGGCGACCTCCACATCACCAACGCCCCGCTGGCCGGGGACCGGATCGCCATCGACATCACCGGTTCAGGCCCTTCCATCCAGGGGCTGCCCGATGGGATAACCTTCCACCGCGAGCACCGGCCCTGGCTGACAGAGCTCATGGAGCAGGCCGAACTGGGCCGAGAGAGCTAGGCGGGTCTTCTGCCTGTGCCGGTGCAGGCGCCGCCCCCAGCGCTAGTGCAGCCGGTCCAGCGCTACTGCAGCCGGTCCAGCGCTACTGCAGCCGGTCCAGCGCTACTGCAGCCGGTCGAGCGCTACTGCAGCCGGTCGAGCGCCGCGAGGAGCCGCCGGAGGGAGCCGCCGAGGTTCCACTCCGTGGTGAGCTGCTCCAATTCGGCCCGCGCCTCGCCGGCTACTGGATGCAGCTCGGCCCGGGCTTCCTCAAGAGACGGCAGCTTGAGGTCGCGCACCACGTTCACGACGGCGGGAGCCGCAACGAGGTAGTCCGCAGCCGCGGCGAGTTTGGACCGGATGGCCGACGTCATCCGGCTGCCGGGATCCGCGGCCGCCTCAAGCAGCCCTTCGAGAGTCCCGTGCTCCAGCAGCAGCGAAGCGGCCGTTTTCTCGCCGATCCCGTGCACGCCCGGCAGACCGTCGGAGGCGTCGCCGCGGAGGATTGCGTAGTCGGCATACTGTTCGGGGAGCACGCGGTATTTCGTGACGACGGCTGCGTCTGTCATTATTTCGAGGTTCTTCATGCCGCGGGCGGTGTAGATCACGCGCACCTGGCGTTCGTCGTCGACCAGCTGGAAGAGGTCCCGGTCCCCTGTCACCACATCGACCGGCAGTCGGGCATGGCTGGCATAGGTGCCGACGACGTCGTCGGCCTCGTGCTCGGGAGCTCCGACGACGGCGATGCCGGCGAGGTTCAGCACACGGCGGATCATCGGGAGCTGCGCCTCGAGGCCGTCCGGCACAACTTCCAGGTCCCGGGAGGCTGCGACGGTCTCAGCCACCCGGTGCGACTTGTACGTCGGGAGGAGGTCGACCCGCCACTGCGGACGCCAGTCATCATCCCAGCAGGCCACAAGGTGCGTGGCGCCGTAGTCGGTGATGAGCCGGGCGATCATGTCGAGCAGGCCGCGGACGGCGTTCACGGGCGTCCCGTCGGCGCGGCGGATGGTGTCCGGCAGGCCGTAGAAGGCGCGGAAGTACAACGACGCGGTGTCGAGCAGCATCAGGCGGTGGACCATACCTGATCCTGTCACGGATTCAACTCGCAGCGGTGGGCATGAAGCAGACCCGAAGATGGGAGGATGGGCGCATGGAACTGCACATCACTGGAGACCCCGCCGCCGACAAGCTGCTCAGCGATGACGCGTTTGCGCTGCTGACCGGCATGCTGCTTGACCAGCAGGTGACCATGGAGTCAGCCTTTGCCGGACCCGAAAAGATCCGCACACGCATCGGCTCCATGGATCCCGCCGCCATCGCCGAATATGACCCCGCCGGCTTCGTCGAAGTTTTCAAGGAACGCCCGGCTGTCCACCGCTTTCCCGGCTCCATGGCCAGCCGCGTCCAGGCACTCGCCGAGACCGTGCAGCGCGATTGGGACGGGGACGCAACTGCGATCTGGACGCAAGGCAATCCCGACGGCGCGGAAGTGCTCCGCAGGCTGAAGGACCTGCCGGGGTTCGGGGAGCAAAAAGCGACAATCTTTCTGGCGCTGCTTGGCAAGCAGTGCGGGCTCCGGGCGGAAGGCTGGCGCGAGGCTGCCGGCCACTACGGCCAGGACGGGGCGTTCCTCTCCGTTGCCGACATTACGGATCCGGAGTCGCTGAGCAAAGTACGTGCCAGCAAGCAGGCTGCCAAGGCAGCGGCCAAAGCGGCAAAGGGTTAGGCGTCGATCGAGCCGTAACCACTACTGTGAAACGGAGCCCCTGCACCAGCTCAGGGCGTAATGCAGGGGCTCCTCGGCGCTTCAGCTCTTGGGGGAAAGCTGAGTGCCTGCAACTAATTTATCGTGGTACGGGGGCGCTGCATTGCACTTTGGCTGCCGTCTGATCATTCTTGAGCCAATCTTGATTCAAGGGGCTCTCAGGCAGAAGAAACGGTGTATCCGACGCCCAGCAGTCCCCGGCCGGCCTGCTCGAGGATCGGGTCGATGCTCAGGGCTGTGCCAGACGTCCGGCAACTCCAGCTCGCCGACCGTGAGCAGGCACTGCAGGCAGACCTCATCGCACTGCACCGCCAGCAGCGCCCACTCGAGGTGCATCAACGCCGAAGCAAAACTCCATGACCCGAAATTGAGAACCCTTCGAGCACTTTCCTTGCCGTCCCCAGCGGAATTCCGGTTGCAGCCGCCAACGGCGGAGGCCACTTGCGAAGACTTCGTCCTGGACCCGCTGTTTGACGGTGTCAAACAGGCCATCTCTCAGTAATAGGCGCGCCTCAAAACTAGGCGTGCTTCAGGACTAGGCACGCAGATGAGCCGGTTCTTTGGTTATTTTTTCGATGTCGGCCGCGGTGACCTCGATCAGCTGATGCGCCAGATCGGCCAAAGCCCGAGCGGTTGCTAACTCGTCCCCGATTTCGGGGACGTCGGAGTCAGCCGGGTTCAGCCTGGCCATTCCTATTCCAACCAGTTCAGGACGATTCCCGACGTGCAGTCGGGCGGTGGCGCGGGTTTGGCTTTCGTGTTCGTCAATAGCGATGTTCACCGACCAGCTTTTCTCTTGCATGGTGGTCGCCTCCTCGATCCAACTTCCACCATGCCAAGACCACGACAAGCCGTCAAGAGCCGAAAACTGCCCCTGCAGGCGATGGCGGTGTGGCCGTCCCTGATGGCTTCCAGCCGCCGTCGAATCCCGTTAGGGTTGGCGCTAATGACCTGTTGCTCTTCACAAGCCTGCCTCGGCGGAAGGAACTCATGAACAGCGTGACGTGCGACCTCACCGTATCTCTCGACGGATTCCTCGCCGGTCCGAATCAGAGCCTAACGAACCCCTTGGGTGAGGGCGGAGAGGACCTGCACAGGTGGCAGTTCGAAGAACGCGAGGCAAACGCGGCTGCAATCGAGGGCATCCTCTCGTCGGGCGCCTACATCATGGGCCGCAACATGTTCGCTGGCCCCGGGCAAGGACCGTGGGATGAGGACTGGCGCGGTTGGTGGGGTGAGGAGCCTCCATACCACGCCCCCGTGTTTGTTCTCACGCATCATCCACGCCCTCCCCTGGAGATGCAGGGAGGAACAACGTTCAATTTCGTGGCTGACGGGGTTGAGTCTGCCCTCGCCCAGGCGCGTTCGGCCGCAGGCGGCAAGGACGTCGCCGTAGCCGGAGGCGCAAACACTGCCCGGCAGTACCTTTCGGCAGGATTGATCGACGAGCTGCGGCTCCACATCGCACCGATCGTCCTCGGAGCGGGCGAACGGCTCCTGGACGGCGTCGAAAACCTCAGGCTTGAACCGACGGAAGTAAGCGGCACGCGCCTGGTGACGCACGTACGCTATCGGACAATCCACTAGGCAGGCGTGGCCGCTAGGCAGGGTTGACTTCTAAGAAGGCTTTGCGTAGCTTGCGGCGCTCATGATTTCGTAGCCGACGAAAGCCTCCTGACCTTCAACCCATGCGTCGTGACCAGCGGGAATCGCGTAGGCGTCACCGGCCTTAACGGTGGCACGCGTCCCGTCCTCCATTTCGACGGTTAGCGTTCCAGATGTGCAGAATCCAAGATGGTTATTTTGGCAGCTGTCCGTGTGCACCACAGTCTTGACGGTCTCCGACCACCGCCAGCCTGGCTCGAAGGTGAATCTCCCCAGGGTGGTGTCACCAATGGTGACTACGTCAACTTCGGTCTTTGGCGGCCGGCGTTTCTCGTCAGGGTCGTTGAAGGACTTCGATTCAAGGGCCTTAACAGTTACTGCGGACATTTCGTCCTCCTGCAGCATGGGTAGTAAGAAAAATGGCGCTATCAGAGTGCTCTTGGCGGTAGGCCATGTCAATACGTGATTCACTACGCCGGACGGCTGCCCGACGGACCGTTGAGTACAGGACCGTTGAGTACAGGACCGTTGAGTACAGGACCGTTAGTACAGGACCGCTGGGTACAGTGGGGACGTACTCGGCAGCTGGAGCCGGCCGTCGAAGGTCCTGCTGTCCACCATTGACGTCTCTGCAGTTGTCCCGCCCATTCCTTCTCCTCCCTTTACCAAGCCCAGTCGGTCTCTTAGACCCAGTCGGTGTCGTCGTAGGGGCTGTTAAAGTGGGCGCGAAGGTATTCCCCAACGACGGCGGCACCAAGATCTCCGACGTCGGGCGCCACTACCCTGCCGTCGATGCGCCGGGCGATCCGCTGGACGAACCGTTCCAGGTCCGGGTCCTCGCCCAGTCGGAAGAACGTGGCCTGCACGCCCGCGCGCCCCAGCCGGTCAAGTTCCGCAACCGTCACGCGGATCGTCTCCGGGTCCGGAGGCCAGGAGAACCACGACTCGCCGTCCCCCAACAGGTGTGCGGTGGGTTCGCCGTCCGTCACCACCAGAAGTAGCGGCTGCAGTGACGGGTGCTGGCGGAAGAACCGGTTCGCCAGCAGCAGGCCGTGATGCAGGTTTGTTCCCTGTTCCCGCCTCACCGGCAGGGCCGTAAGCTCACCGATGTCCATGGACTGCGCGTAGCGGCCGAAGGTGATCAGCTTCAACCGGTCCCCGCGGAACCGGGTCGAGACGAGGTGGTGCAAAGCCAGTGCGGTGCGTTTCATCGGCACCCACCGCCCTTCCGCAGCCATGGAGAAGGACACGTCGGCAAGCAGCGCGACGGCTGCCTGGGTGCGTGCCTCAGTTTCCGCCACCTCAATGTCGGCCACCCCGAGGCGAAGCCCCCTGCCCGGATTACCGCC
Source organism: Arthrobacter sp. D1-17 (assembly GCF_054130535.1). Classification (NCBI taxonomy): domain Bacteria; kingdom Bacillati; phylum Actinomycetota; class Actinomycetes; order Micrococcales; family Micrococcaceae; genus Arthrobacter; species Arthrobacter sp. D1-17. The sequence continues at coordinate 2,200,725 of NZ_CP096382.1, forward strand.
GTCGGCCTTGGTGCGGCGGATCGCATTGGTGAGGGTGCGCGTGACGTCCCATGGTTCGGCGTCGCCGAACTGCCACTCACGGCTGGAGCCGGTCTGCTCTCCGGCGGCCCCGGCCAGGCGTGTGTCCCGGCGCCCCTGCCGGCCGGACAGCTGTTTGGCTGTGTCCCGGAGCAGTGACTTCCCGAGCCGCCGCATAGCCTGGGGCGACAGCCGCAGGTCGCCGTCTGTGCCCCGCCGGAGATAACCGCCGTCCTGCATCGCCCGCTCTATCTCCGCGAGCGTGCGGGCGGTCACGGCGGCGTCCGGGCCCAACTGGCGGGCCAGGGCGTCCAGATCCAGATCATCCAGACGTGATCCGCTGTAGGACTGGGAGAGCTGTTCGGCCAGTTGATCGAGTTCGGCGATGTCCCGGAGCACCCCCGTGCCGTCGCCTAGTCCGAGCCCCTCCTGGCCCTCGAAGCGTTCCGAGCCAGTCCAGTCCTCGCCGGGGCGCAGGGCGCGCAAATTCGAATCGAGTTGGTCGAGCTGGCCCATCAGTTCTGCCGAACCAAACGCCTGCGCCGAAAGACGCATCAGCTCATCGCGCTGCTCCCGGGACATGGATTGCAGCAGCCGGTGGGCCGCAGCCGAGCGCTGCGCCAGTGCGTCGATCAGTTCCTCGACCGATTGCGGATTCTCCGGGAAGAAGCTGCCGTGCTTCGCCATGAACTCCTGAAAGTCCTCGTCCGTGTCCTCGCCGCGCCGGTGTTTGTCCAGCAGCCCGTTGAGGTCGCGCAGCATCTCGCTCACGGCCGCACGGTCCTTGTCGGTGGCGTTCTCGAGCGCTTGTTTCATGCCGGCGAACCGCTGGTCAAGGATCTCCCGCCCCAGCAGGTCCTTGATCTGCTCGTAAACCTCCCGGGCGGTGCTCGACTGCCAGTCATAGGAGGCGAGCTCGTTGACCGCGGCCGCCGCGGATGCGGGCAGGTTCTGGAGCTGCATTTCCCGCAGTGCTCGGTCGGTATTGTCCATCATGGGGTCCCGGACAAGCTGCTTGCGCTCCTCCAGCACAGCGGTGTCGAGCAGCTTCCGGACCTCGCTCAGCGTGCCGTCCAGCCGGTGCCGCCCGAGCAGATCACGGCGGCGCTGCTGGACGCGGCCCGCGAGGTCGTCCAGGCCGTCACGGTTCCGTCCGCCCCGCCGCAGGAACTCCTGCAGCGCATGCCGGGGCGAGTAGCCCGCCATGACGTCTTCTGCGATGGCGTCGAGCGCCTCTGCCAGGTCCACGGGCGGGGCCAGCGGATCCGGCCCGCCGGCGTAACGGCCGTACCGGGAGGACCGGTTGTGAGTGCCCATGATCTGCCTCTCCCTGGTGCCTAGCCGTAAATCGTTGCCCCGTCGTCGGACTCCTTTGATATCCGACGCGCAAGGTAGAGACCTTCCAGTGCCAGTTCGATGGCAGCCGCCCGCTGCCCGACAGTTTTTGCGTCTGCCCGTGCGCCGATCTCGTCGTACAGGCGTGATCCGTTGAGGGATGGCAGGTTTTCGAGAAACTCCCGCGCGGTGACTTCTTCGCCGGTGGTCACGGTCCTGCGGCCGTCGAACGCCGCCACCAGCGGGCTGAAGTCGAGACCGCGGTAATGTTCCCGTACGGCTTCGGCGGTGGCCGTGCGCACCAGATGATCAAGGACTGCCTGTTCGCGCCCCTCTTCGCCAGATTCAAACTCGATCTTGCCGGAGAGCACATCGACGGCACTCTCCAGATCGACGATCCGTGCGACCGCCTCGTCCTCCCCGCGCACCGTTGCCCGGCGAAGGGCCGCTGCTGCCACGGTCTCGGCGCCGGCGATGCCAAAGCGGGCGGAGACGCCGGAGCTCTGGTTGATCGCCGGGGACTGGCGAAGCGCACGCGTGTAACGGGCCAGGATCTCCAGGAGAATCGACGGGACATCGGCCACCAGCCGCCCCTCCTGCCGGATGACGGCGAGCTCGTCCTCAAGCTCCACAGGGTAGTGGGTGCGGATCTCGGCCCCGAAGCGGTCCTTTAGGGGTGTGATGATCCGGCCTCGGTTGGTGTAGTCCTCGGGGTTGGCGGAGGCAACGACCAGCACGTCCAGCGGCAGCCGCAGCACGTAGCCCCTGATCTGGATATCGCGCTCCTCCATGACGTTGAGCATCGCCACCTGGATCCGCTCGGCGAGGTCGGGCAGTTCATTAATGGCCACGATGCCGCGGTTGGAGCGTGGGACAAGACCATAGTGAATGGTTTCCGGATCACCGAGCCGCCGGCCCTCGGCAACCCTCATGGGGTCGACGTCGCCGATGAGGTCCGCAACAGAAGTGTCTGGGGTGGCGAGCTTTTCGACGTACCGTTCGGAGCGGTGGCGCCAGGCCACGCGGAGCCTGTCCCCTTCGGTGAGTGCGTGCGCCCGGGACTGCTCCGTGATTGGTTCGTATGGGTGCTCATTCAGTTCCGAACCCTCGATCACCGGTGACCACTCGTCAAGCAGCGCGACCAGGGTGCGCAGGAGCCGCGTCTTGCCCTGTCCGCGCTCACCGAGCAGGACGACGTCGTGCCCGGCGATCAGGGCACGCTCAAGCTGGGGCAGGACGGTTCGGCTGAAACCGAACATGCCGGGCCAAGGATCGCGGTCAGCGGCGAGCGCGGCGAGCAGGTTGTCGCGGATCTCGTGGCGCAGGTCTTTATGGAGATGGCCGGCTGCGCGCAGTTCTCCAACGGTGAAGATATCGGGACGATTACTCACACGTACACGGTAGTCCTCGAACCGGTGTTGAATCGAGGGCCCGGCTTCTTCCGATTCCCCCACCCGGGGCACGGCGGAACCACTTACGCTGGGTGATGATGACTGAAGCAACGCCGTCGGCACCACCGCTGCCAATGCTGAAACAGGAGACTACCCTGCTCCTGCTGGTGCGGCACGGTCAGACGCCTACCACGGGCGCGGTGCTGCCCGGGCGCGCTCCGGGACTGCACCTGTCGGACCGGGGGCGGGTCCAGGCTGAACGGGTGGCGGAGCGGCTCGCAGGCCTTCCCGTCGACGCCATCTACTCCTCGCCGCTGGAGCGTGCCCGGGAGACGGCCGAGCCCGCGGCCGCGAGCACCGGACTAGAGGCACATCTCAACATGGGGCTGGTCGAATGTGACTTCGGCGAGTGGACCGGGGCAGCGCTCGCCGAACTGGCGGGTTTGCCGCAATGGCAGAGCGTGCAGCACACCCCCTCTGCCTTCCGCTTCCCCGGCGGGGAGAGCTTCCAACAAATGCAGGCGCGGATGCTCGGAACACTTCAGGACCTGTGCAGCGCGCACGCCGGGGGCGTCCTCGTCTGCTTCTCCCATGCCGATCCGATTAAGGCAGCCCTCGCCCACGCCCTTGGGACGCATCTGGACCTCTTCCAGCGGATCGTTATCAGCCCGGGCTCCGTCTCCGTCATCTCATACGCTGAAGGCCAGCCGCCGGCCGTGCTGGCGGTGAACTCGACCCTGGAACCCTTGAGCGGGCTGCGAGCGCCGTGAACGGGAAAGAAAGGTGTCCGGGCCGTGAACTGGCACTGCTGGCCGAGGGCCGCATCGAACTGCTCGGACGCATCCTGCGCAGCAGCAACGCGACGTTCCTGGTCCGGCTCTCCTGCCGAGACGATTCGGCGTGGGCGGTCTACAAGCCGGAGGCCGGCGAACGTCCGCTGTCCGATTTCGAATCCGGGCTGTACAGGCGGGAACGCGCCGCTTACCTGCTCAGTGAACGCCTTGAATGGGCAATCGTGCCGCCGACCGTGATCCGCGAGGACCCGCCCCTGGGGGTCGGGTCGCTGCAGTGGTTCATCGAGGGCGACCAGCGTGAGCACTACTTCACCCTGTACGCGGACTCCCCCGAAACCCATGCCGCGTTGGCCCAGATCGCCCTGTTTGACTGCATCACCAACAACACCGACCGCAAGAGCGGGCACGTGCTGCGCGGCGACGACGGACATGTGTGGGGCATCGACCACGGGCTGTGCTTTTCCGCAGACTTCAAACTGCGAACCGTGATCTGGGACTTCGCGGGAGAGCCCATCCCCAGTTCGCTGCTCAAGGACATCGCGCCGCTCGCCGAAGCCGTGCCTCCGGGCGTCGCCGAACTCCTGGACGACGCCGAGACCGCCGCCCTGAGGCGGCGCGTGCAGCGCCTGCTGCGCGAAGGTGTATTGCCCGTGGACCGTACCGGCAGGCGTTACCCCTGGCCGCTCGTGTGAGCGGCCTCATTCCTGCGGGGCATTAGCTCCCCCGCTGCTCTTCCGCGGCATCAGGTAGCGGGCGAACCAGTCCCGGGCCAAAACCGCAGCTTCCTGCAAGGTGCCGGGCTCTTCAAACAGATGAGTGGCTCCCTTGACAACCTCCAGCTGGTTTGGGCAGCGCAGGAGGGCTTGCGCCTGACGGTTGAGTTCAAGGACACGGTGATCCGCACTGCCAACGATCAGGAGTGTCGGGGCGCGGACAAGGTTCAGCCTGTCGCCGGCCAGATCCGGCCTGCCTCCTCGGGAAACGACTGCGCCGATTCCTTCTCCTTGTTCTCCTTCCCGCTGTTCCGCTGCCGCCCACAACGCGGCACCGGCTCCGGTACTCGCCCCGAAGTACCCCACAGTGGACGACGTGGCTTCCGGCCTGCTGTGAAGCCAGTACTTGGCCGCGTTCAGTCTGTGTGCCAGCAGCTCTATGTTGAACACGTTGGAGCGATCAAGCTCCTCCGCCGGGCTGAGCAGGTCCAGCAACAAGGTCCCCAGGCCTGCCCTCTGAAGTGTCGAGGCGACGAACCGGTTTCGCGGGCTCTTCCGGCCGCTTCCGCTTCCGTGGGCAAATATCACCACTCCGGCGGCCTCTCCTGGAAGGTAGAGGTGTCCTTCGAGCCGCATCCCCTGCACGTCAATCTGCACGTCGTCATCCAGTGCAGGATCGCCGCCGCCTGATATCGCGTCTTCCAGCCGATCGGCAGCAGCACCGAGGAGCCGCAGCACCTCATCGTCATGGGTTGGTGAGAAGTCGCGGTAGTGGTAGCCGACGGCGGTCACGTTCAGTGGCGTCGCAAGGCATACGACGTCGTCGGCTTCCGTCAGCGTGGAGAGGACCTGGGCAGACGCGACAGGGACGGCGAGAATTACTCTCACAGCTCCCCGCTTCCGTGCGATGCTACAGGCCGCCCTGGCCGTTGACCCGGTGGCGATTCCGTCGTCGACAATCACGGCCGTGCGGCCTTTCAGATCTATGCGCTTCCGTCGGCTGCGGTATCGGGCCACGCGATCATCGAGCAAGGCATGTTCCCGCCGTTCAACAGCACGCAGTTCCTCCTGCTTGACCCTGGTTGCCGACAGGACACGTTGATCAAGCACGTAGGCGTTGTCCTCCCCTATCGCTCCCATCGCAAGTTCGGGCTCAAACGGTAAGCCCAGCTTGCGCACCACGATCACATCCAGGGGAGCGCCAAGGGCCGCCGCAACCTCGAACGCTACCGGAACCCCGCCGCGGGGCAATCCAAGGACGACCGGATCCTGGCCACGGAGATAGTCCAGCCGCAGCCCCAGCTGCCGCCCTGCATCAGCTCTGTCCTCGAAGATCCCCATAGCGCGGTGCTTCCCATCAGGGATGTTTTCAGAACGGTGGCCGCTGCCCTCCAAAAACGGGATCTTGAACCAGGAGACAGGCGCGGCGCCTTCCTGCTTCAACTATCTCTCACTAACCGGAACCGATCGAGACCCCGCCGCAAGTCCACCGCAACTGGATGCGGTATCACCCGAAATGTGCCTGCTGGATTCCCAGTCGACAAGGGCAAGAAGGCCGCCGTAATGTCGATTTTGTAGCGGCCGGGCTGGCGGCGTGAGTGGCCATCTACACCACGAGCCCATGAGGGAGGTGGCGCGTGCCGAAAGCTGCGCGGTTCCTGCTCCTGCCGTTTGTCATAGTGGCAGCATTCACGGCCGCGCAGCCTCGGCCACCTTCCTCCCCGCCGGCTCCCTTGCCGCCTGCGGCCTCTATGGCAGCCTTGGGCGACTCCATTACCCGCGCACTGGCAGTGTGTTGTTCGGATGGCGACAACGCACGCCACTCATGGTCCACGGGGGACCGCACCGGCGACGGAGTCACCAGCCACTATGAGCGGCTGAGAGGGCTGGACGCGGCCATCACGGGCCGCAACCACAACAACGCCCTCAGCGGCTCCAGAGCCGTGCACCTTCCGGGCCAGGCCGAAACAGCCATCCAGCAGAATGTGGAATACGTGACCATTCTGACCGGAGCAAACGACCTTTGCGCTTCTTCTGCCGCCACAATGACATCGGAGGCAGACTTCGCTGCGCACATCAATACCGCCTTGGCTACGCTCCGTCGTGGTTTGCCCAGGGCACGCATCTTCGTTGCCAGCATCCCGGACCTCTACCAGCTTTGGAAGGTTTTGGAAGGCAACGCCGAGGCACGCGAGGCATGGGCCCGCGGCACCTGTCCTTCTATGCTTTCCGGTGGCAACACCGAAGAGCAGCGGCAGTTGGTGGTCACGCGCGAACTGGCGTTCAACCGGATCCTTGCCCAGGCATGCTCCCGGTACAAGAACTGCCGGTGGGACAACAACGCTTTGTATGACTTTAACTTCTCGGCAAGCGACGTCAGCACCCTCGACTACTTCCACCCAAGCCTGGAAGGCCAGGCCCGTCTCGCCGAACTGACGTGGCGGGCCTCATGGTGGGGCAACGAGTCGACTTAGGCCACGAGGTCGCTGCGCACATGTTGATGTCATGCAAGGCTGGTTGCATGGACCTGGAAGTCTCACCGGCGCTCACTATTCCCGCATCGGAACTCAGCTGGCGGTTCTCGCGATCATCCGGGCCTGGCGGTCAACACGTCAACACCTCGGACAGCCGTGTTGAGCTCTCGTGGAACGTTGGCAACTCCGGGGCGCTTTCGGACTTCCAACGGCTGATCCTGCTCAAGCGTCTCGGCCGACGGCTCGTCGACGGGGTGATCACCGTGACCGCCTCCGAGCAGCGCTCTCAGCTGCGCAATCGCGAGATCGCCCTAGCCAAGCTCTCCGACCTTGTTGCGCAGGGCATCGCTCCCGAAGCTGCACCCCGCCGTGCGACCAAACCCACCCAAGGCTCGAAACGTCGGCGCCTGGCCGCAAAGGAACAGCGGGCAGCTACGAAACGACAGCGGAAGCGACCGTCCGCCGAGTAGCGCGGGAAGGGGCGGGAGTCCCTGAAGGTTCGAAACCGCCGTCGACATCGGCGATAGCCCCGGCGTAGGCTGGCAGCATCGGCGCAGGTGCCCGGTGACCCTGCGTCGATACCTCAATCGATGAAGGAGGACCAATGAGTGCTGTACGTGAATTCATGACTACGGATGCACGGTGTATCAAGGAGAGCGAGTCCCTCGCAGATGCCGCGCGGATGATGCTGGACCTGGACTGTGGATCGTTGCCGATCTGTGGTGACGACGGCAAGTTGAAGGGCATGATCACCGACCGGGACATCGTGCTCAAGTGTGTTGCTGTCGGGCGTGATCCACGCGAGATGATGGCCCGCGACCTCGCCACCGGCACCCCCCACTGGGTTGACGCCGATGCGAACATTGACGCCGCTATCGAGATGATGGAGAAGTATCAGGTCCGCCGGCTGCCTGTCATTGCTGACCATAAGCTGGTCGGCATCATCAGCCAGGGTGACATCGCGCGCAACTACACGGAGGAGAAAGTGGGCGAACTGGTCGAGCACATCTCGGAACGCAAACGAATGCAGTCGAGCAGTTCCTAACGTCAAGGACATCAGTACAACAGGCGCCACGGAGCACCCTCCGCGGCGCCATTATTGTGCCCGCTCAGCGCCTCCTATCGGGACGTGTCGGTTGGTCCGGACGGTTCTGATCCAGCTCAAGCAGATTGATGTCGACGTTGCCGGAAGTGCCCGGCTTCGGCTAGCCGCGGGTTTGCGCGGCTGAGCCGCCCGGTACTCATCGCGGGCCGGGCAGCGTTGTCCAGTCTGGTGGTTTCCAAGAATTCTTGTCTCTTTTGTGCCTGGATTGCCGGAAGGACGTAAACGATGATCACCTGGGTTTATTTGGCACGCCGCGCGCCCAGCCGGGCGGCAGCGGCCACCAACAGGGCCAGGATGGTTCCTGCCACGAACGCGACCGCCGTTCCTAACCCGTACGACATGGCTTCTTCACCAGAGCCAGCCAGCAAGTGACCACGCTGCACGTCAAACCAAACGGCCGCCGTCGACAGCAGCATGATCAGAGGCAACTGGGGCAGTCCGATCAAAAGGTAAGAGATGAGGTGCAAGCCATCTCCGAAACGAAGGCTGGCCAGGTAGGCCGTAGCGGGAGGCGCCAGAAGCAGGACGCCCAGCCAGGCCGGCGGGACGGCTTCCGTCGTGGATGGTTCGCGCAGCAACATGGGGATCAACACCAGGGCCGTGGCGGCCGTTGGGACTAAAGCCAGCGTTGCGACACGGCCCAGAGGCCGCTTTCCGCTTAGCCGATCATCCCTTGCAGAGGCTTTCACGTCAGTCCTACTCTTCTGACCAGTTGAAGTAAGCCACAGTGTACGCTTCCGATCTTGTTGTCCACTGCGCTCCTACCTGAGACAGGATTCCGCGCCATCAAAGTCGCGGCACCGCCGAAAACGACTGTTGGACAGAGGGTAGAGGTCATCTCGCAGACCCTGGCAGAGGCACAACAAACCCGGCTAAACAGTCCAGGTCTGGCCACACCGCCCACCACGGCCTGATCGGCTCCATACGCTCGTCCGGCAGACTCGTCACGGCCAAACCAGCCGTAAGGAAGACAGGCACTGTGGCAGCGCGAAGGCATGCCCGCTGCCTCCGACCCAACGCTTCAGGCTCATAGGGCCAATTATCGGCGCTCCGAGACTGGTTGCAGTAACGGCGAAGCCCGCCTGCTGACCAGGTAGCCATGCTGGGCGCGCACACGGAGGGTCAAAGGGTTCACTGGAAGAGAATTGCGATTACAAATATGAGGTTCTATCGACTTAGCAAGACAAGTGGCCAGTACAACACCCCTCTATGAGACAAATGGATCCGGGACTTACTGAACGTCCCTGTGCCGGCCCCGCATTATGCCAACTCGACAGTTCATCAGGTCAGGAATGCGAGGACGAGCCGGACTGCTCTGCTTAGCTGAGTGGATTAAGTACGAGGTATCCGTCAACCCGCCGGACCGTATCAGTGTCAGGATCGTCCGGGAGTGCGTGGCCAAGGTTCTGGGAACGCACCTCAGAAATCCACTGATCGTGCTGGTATTCGTGGTTGATCAACATGGTGAGCAGGTGCCCGCCGACAATCATCATCTGGTCAGGTGCACCAACATGACCACCTGCAATGGCGCCCAGCCGGGCATGCACGCGCTCAGCGACAACATCACGGAACTGGATGAGTCTCTCCACGGTTGGAAGGGCCCCGCGGAAGCGCTCTGGGCACGCAGAGTCCATCAGTCCGTCGAGTTCTGGATCTGGACTTGGTTCAGCCGCTGTCAGGTTGCGCACCATGAAATGTGCCACATGAGCCTGGTGGCCCAAGTGCCACCCTATTGCACTGAAGTCTTCACGAGGCCGCCAGACCACCTCGTCGGGGGTGAGGTCACGCCACAACTGGTCGGTGTAGGAACGTGCCCGGTCGTATTCGCGTAGCAGCTCAGTGATCGGCTTCATGGGTACTCTCGTCGTTTGTGGAATTCTCGTGGGCCAGATCTGGCACTAGGACCCGATCGCCCTCTTGATGATATGTCAACGGCTTCAACCAGTAGCGGGGAGTGACGAATACAGCCACAGGCGCTGCTGTGACTGCGTGGTCTGATTTGTGCCTTGCGGCCAACAACGCGATCGTCCGCTCCCGCATGGACTGCCAGGGGGCGTATGCTGCATCCCCTGGCAGTGAAGGACACACATGGCCACCGCTGATCCCGACTACATGACACTCAAATACAGCTGTGAGTACCGCGGCATCCCGAGCCTGGACCACGACCCGTCCGACTTCCCGATGAACTGGAAGGTCTCTGTCGACGCCACTATCTGGGAGGACGGCGATGACGACAGCGACGGCGCGGAAGTCCACGTCGGGACGCCCGATCGGTGTCGTCGGAGCGGTCGTCGCAGTCGCTGTCCCGGTCCTGATCTTCGAGCTCTGCCTTTTCGCCCTGTACACCTACATGGTTCAGGAATTCGATGGCTTCCACATCGTGCTGATCACGGCGACCGTCACTCTCGTGATCGCAGTCGTCGTCCTGGCGTGGTCGGGAGCCTCCCTCGGTCTTTGCTTGATCATCATCACGCTCTCCCCCGCCGTCGTTGTCGTGGGCTACGAGACCATTGGACACAAACACCCTGCCCGTGCACTGGGTCGAACATTGAGCTCGACAAAGTCATTCCCTGGCTCCCAGTAGCGTGACTTTTTCGCAGCAGGGCATGCGTGTCGCCCAGAGCGGACATCACTTTCATGGCACGCGATAGCCGCAATGAATCCCACACAATCCATAGTCCCAGACACCACCCCGTTCCCTAGGAAACAAGGTCAGGAATGACCGCGTACTTCGTCACCGGGCTTCCCGAGGTTGCGGCGCCGACCCGCTCCGGCGAGGCACTATCTCGCGGGCGGCACGTGGTCGCCGGCGCCCACGCAACAAGCAGTCGATCCCTTGATACTTCTCCGAGGCATGCCATCAACTAGTTCCATTCTCGCTGAACGTCACCATGAATCAGCAGCTGAGCAAGCTGCCGATGCTGAACTGTCTGCCTTCCGGCGGCAGCGAGGTCCCATCATCAACAATGTGGGCCGAGGCCTCCTCGGCGCCGTTGAGGAGGCAAGCGACATTGAGGTCCACGCGCCGCCTACGAAACGAACGTTTTCGGTCTTCTTGCGGTAATCAGGGCAGTCGCTCCCGTGCTTCGACCGCGGTGCCCTCGCTCGAGCGACTCACGACGCTCCCAAAGAGCGTGAGGACGCGGGTTGGGACTTTAGGTACAACGAATCACAGCAACAACACACTCAAGGGTGACGGGAATCGCGCCCACGTCCGCAAACGCTCTTCCAGGGCTATTCCACGCGCTCAGCCTCGGGTTCAATTCGCATGTTTGCCGGGCCGATGCACCACATGCCGCGACCGCCGACCTGAAGGGGGCGCTCAGCCCACCTGACTTCATGAGTGCACAGTTCATACTGGGAGTCATACTGGGAGCCCAACCCCGCCCCGATCGGGAATCGCGTACTACAGTAGATGCATGGCTCCCAGCCGCCATCCGCTCGACGACCTGCGCGAAACCATCGGCCATCTGGCCGATCAGCTCAAGCTGCCCAGTTCGGAGCGCGTCGACGACCTGCTCGGCGATCTCATCGGTGCGAGGCCCGGACCGGCCCGGCCGCTGTCCGAGGTGCAGGCCGAGCTCGACGCACTGGTCGGACTGGAGACCGTGAAGGAACAGGTGCGGGCCCTCGTCGCCCTGCTCCAGGTTCAGGCCCGCCGCAAGGCACACGGCCTGCCGGAGGTGGCCACGTCACAGCATCTGGTGTTCCTCGGAAACCCGGGCACGGGCAAGACCACCGTGGCGCGGCTCCTGGCCGAGATGTACCACGCCGTCGGTCTGCTGCAGAAAGGCCACTTGGTCGAGGTCGACCGTTCGGGCCTGGTGGGGCAATATGTCGGCGCGACCGCCATCAAGACGGACCGAGTGATCCGGCGTGCGCTGGACGGCGTCCTGTTCATCGACGAGGCCTACGCGCTGGCCCCGGAGGACGGCCGGACGGACTTCGGCCCCGAGGCGATCGAGGTCCTGCTCAAGCGGATGGAGGACCACCGCCACCGCCTGGTCGTGATCGTGGCCGGGTACCCGCGGCTGATGGAGTCCTTCTTGCTCTCGAACCCCGGACTGCGCTCCCGGTTCGCCCGCGAGATCACGTTCCCCGACTACTCCGTCGACGCACTCCAGACAATCTTCCACCAGATGCTGGCCCAGCACGAGTACACGCTGGAGCCGGGTGCCGACCAGATGCTGCGCCGCATCCTCACCGGGCTCCACGCCGGCGAGGACTCCGGCAATGCCCGATTCGCCCGCACGCTGTTCGAGCAGGCGCTCAACCGCCAGGCGCTCCGGCTGTCGCTCGACGAGGAACAAAGTCTCGACGCGCTCGATCGTGACGCCGTCATGACGCTCACCGCGAATGACATCGTCGAGGCCGCGCTGGCCTTGGGCGAGGAGCCGGAGCCGGAGCCCGAACCGACGCCGGAACCGGAGCAGTCACGCTGGTGGCGCTGGCTCGCCTGACCGGATCTGCGGCGGCTGTCAGGCGAATGCCCGTCCCGCCCCCGAGCGGGAAGAAGCACAACCATTCCACTGTCGTGCAACCGGAGGACCGCTTTCCTAGCCACTCCAAGCTTGCTCGCTACGGCCCTGGACCCCCAACCGGTCGCAAACAGCGCCACCGCGGGGTCGCGCTGCTCCTCAGACACCCCAGTGTCTGCAAGGGCTGGAATATGGTTCGAGTCGGCACATCCCCTCGTCAGAGGGGCTTTTGCTCTAACCTGTGTACAAAGCTCGTGGTGGCGTCCCTCTGACTCTAGATTCGCGGGATGTGGCCTGACCGCCGCGGTAGTAGCCTATGCAGGTGTGTGGGTAGCGGTTCAAGTCCTCGGCTGTGGGACTTCCGCCTGGTGTGAGTGGGTTCTTGCGGTCCTCGTTCCGGTTTTGGCGGGTAGGCGGAGGTGACCTACACCTGTTCATGGCGCGGGGTAGAGGAAGTGGAAGCGACATGATGAACCAATTTGGTACGAGGGGTTTCTTAGAAAGCAGCTCGTGGCGGTCTGTGGGGGACCCGTGAAAACATCCGGAATCCGACGCAGTTCGACAGCTGTAAAGCCCGATCCAACCTTGAGAGTGGGGACAATGTCCACACTCTCTCTTCAGGCGGACGGGCGCCCGAACTGATACATCGCCGACAGCAATCTTCCGAAAGCCGTCCGTGGCCGGGACTTAGGGCATCAGCACGGTCACACCTACCAGTACCTGCGCAACGTCGAGCTGGAGTGACGCGTTCCCCTGCCTGGACCATTAGGCCGTCACCGACGCGGCGATTGCTTGACGCAAGGCCCGCTGCCGGCGGAGATAAGCAGTCCCGAGCGATGCCCGCGCGAAAAAGGCGGTAGTAGACGGAGATCCTTGTCCTCAAACTCTCGGCCGCCGAGGGACCCTACGGCGACCCATGTCGCGGTGGTCAGCGTATGGGTTCATGGCAGGTGGCTCCCACCACCCTGTCTAAGGAGTCGAGCGCGCGCTCCGTGACCTCGCTGACGCTGCCGGTGCCATGCACCTTCGTTAGAATGCCGCCGGGCGTATTGATCCACCATGGCCTGGGTTTGCTCGCGATAGAGATTCAGGCGGTGGCGGTTGACAGCTTCTTGTCGTCGGAGCACCCCGTTTCCTTCGCCCGGCCAAGAACGCGGGCAACTATCTCGTCGTTGGCTGCCGTCAACCGGCCTCAGTGGCGAAGGGACTATTGCCCAACAGATGATCGGAGGCAGCGAAACCGTCCGTGTCATGTGCGAGAACGCTTGAGCTATTCAAAATGAGCGGCTGACATACATCACACACTGCCTGGCAAATTCGCCCACTATACGTGACAGCAGGTGTCAAAATGGTTTGAAAGCGAAACAACAATGCTCCTTGCCGCCGGCCCGGCGACCATTCTTTTATTGAAATGACCTCTGGGCCGAGCCGGGCAACGTCCTGTGGTTAGAGGGCGTGCAGGGCAATAGGAGGGCCACCCTGCATTTCGCTCGCTGCTTCGCGCAGCAGCGGGCGTATCTGCATAGTCGTACGAATAACTGGGTCTGGCAGCTGCCGGGGCCAGCTATAAGGGGCTGAGGGTTATGACGGTCTGGCTTATCCGGCGAAGTTTTATGTTTTGTTTGTCGCTTGTTCGTGTTGTTCGATTCCAGTCCGGCCCGCCGGTTGGAACCGAGGTTGCCACCGTTGGTTTCGTAGAGCCGTTTGCAACCCAGTCCGGTACGGCGGGCCGTTGAGATGCGTCGGATCGTCGGGTTCAGCCTGAAATTCCGCGCATTGGTGGTGGCCCTCGCGGTGGCAATGATGGCGTTCGGCGGCGTTCAGCTCAGCACAGCCTCTGTGGACGTCTTTCCCGAATTTGCGCCACCGAAGGTGGAGATTCAGACGAGCTGCATCGGTCTGACCGCTGCCGAGGTGGAGCAGTTGGTGACCGTTCCGCTCGAAGACGCCCTCAGCGGCGTTGAGGGATTGAACGAGATACGCTCCAAGTCCGTGGAACAGCTGTCCTCGATCGTGCTCCTTTTCGCGCCGGGGGCGGATCTCCTGAGGGCCCGCCAGCTGGTGTCGGAACGCATTGCCACTGTCACGCCGTCGCTGCCTAGCTGGGCAACGCCGCCTGTTATGCTGCAGCCGCTGTCATCCACAAGCCGGGTCATGAAAATTGGCATGACATCGGATGAACGCTCGCTGATTGAAATGTCGATGATCTCCTACTGGAAGATCCGGCAGCACCTGCTGCGTGTCCCGGGCGTGGCCAACGTCGCCATCTGGGGTCAGCGAAAGGAGATGCTTTTCGTACAGGCTGTTCCGGAGAAGATGAAGGCCCACGACGTCACCTTGAACCAGGTCATGGACGTCACCGCCAACGCCCTCGACTCAGGTCTGCTGCAGTACACGCCCGGTTCCGTCGTTGGCACCGGTGGCCACGTTGAGACGCCAAACCAGCGGCTCAATATTCAGCACGTGCTGCCGATCGTTACCCCAGAGGACCTCGCGGAGGTCGTCATCAAGGAGAGAAACGGGAAACCTCTCCGCCTCGGGGATGTGGCGAATGTGGTAACGGATCATCAGCCGCTCATTGGTGACGCCGTGATCAACCAGGGTCCGGGGCTGATGCTGATCGTTGAAAAGCTTCCCTGGGGCAACACCCTGGAAGTCACCAAGGGTGTGGAGGCAGCCCTCAAGCAGATGGAGCCGGGCCTCAGCGGCATCGCCATTGATACGGAGATTTTCCGCCCCGCCACGTTCATCGAGGAGTCCATCGACAACCTCAGCCGGGCACTGCTGTTGGGCTGCCTCTTCGTGGTGCTGGTGCTGGGAGCGTTTCTCTTCCAGTGGCGGACCGCGCTCATCAGCCTGATCGCCATCCCGCTGTCGCTGGTGACGGCGGCCTCCGTCCTGTACCTGACCGGTACTGCGGTGAACACCATGGTCCTGGCCGGGTTGGTGATTGCCGTCGGGGTGGTGGTCGATGATGCCATCATCGACATTGAAAACATCATCCGAAGACTCCGGCAGAACCGGGCGGAGGGCGGAACGCGCTCCACCACTTCCGTGGTGCTGGAGGCTTCCCTCGAAGTCCGTGGACCGATTGTCTATGCCACTCTGATCATCATCGCCGCGGCCGTGCCGATCTTCTTCCTTCAGGGACTCACGGGCGCCTTCTTCAGACCGCTGGCCATTTCCTACACCCTGGCGGTGCTGGCATCGATGGTTGTGGCCCTGACAGTGACCCCTGCCCTCGCGCTGATCTTCATGCGCAACGTCCCGCTCAAGGAACAGGAACCGCCCCTGGTCCGGGTCCTCAAGCGCGGCTACCACAAGATTCTTCGCAGGATCGTCCGGCGGCCCGCTGCAGGCTACGCCACCTTCGGCGCCATGGCTGCCGTCGGTGCCTTCACCGCACCGCTGCTGGGACAGTCGCTGCTGCCGGACTTCAAGGAACGCGACTTCCTGATGCACTGGCTGACCCAGCCGGGCACATCCTTGCAGGAAGAGTATCGCGTCAGCCAGAAGGCCTGCGCTGAACTATTGACCATCCCTGGGGTCCGGAACTGCGGCGCCCACATCGGGCAGGCCTTCAACGCCGACGAAGTGGTGGGTGTTTATTTCGGTGAGAACTGGATCAGCATCGATCCTGCCGTGGACTATGACGAAACCTTGGCCAAGGTCCAGGAAGTTGTCGAAGGTTATCCCGGCATTGTGCGCGACGTTCAAACATATCTGAAGGAGAGAATCCGCGAGGTCCTGACGGGCGCCAGCAATGCCGTCGTCGTCCGGCTCTACGGAAACGACTTGGAGCTCCTGCGCTCAAAGGCCGCCGAAATCCAGGCGATTTTCGACAGCACCGAGGGAGCCATCGACGTCCACACCGAGCTGCAGAAGGACATCCCACAGCTCGATGTTGAAGTCGACCTGGACAAAGCCCTGAAGTACGGGCTGAAGCCCGGCGATGTGAGGCGTGCGGTGGCGACACTGGTAGGCAGCGAAGAAGTAGGCGACCTTTACCGGGCAGGAAAAACATATGACGTCCGTGTCTGGAGTTCCCCCACCATGCGTTCGGACGTCACGAGCATCAGGGACCTGCCCATTGATACCCCCAGCGGAGAGAAAATCCTGTTGTCCGACGTCGCCACCGTCGAAGTGAAGCCGACGCCCAACGTTATCGAGCGTGATGCCCACTCAAGGCGCATCGACATCGAGGCAAATGTGACAGAAGGATCCCTGGCCACTGTGGTTGCGGCCATGGAGGAAGGGCTCAAGAAAGTGGAGCTGCCCCCGGGCTTCCGCACGGAAATCCTCGGCGAATTCAAGGAGCGCCAAGAGGCAACCAACACCCTGCTGACCCTCGCCACCATAGCGCTGGCCGTGATCTACCTGCTGCTGCAGGTGGCCTTCTCAAGCTGGCGGCTAGCCACGCTGGTCATCCTCACGCTGCCAATCGCCCTCGTCGGCGGTGTATTCGCCGCCTTCCTCGGAGGAGGCGTGCTGTCACTGGGCTCGATCGTGGGCTTCCTGACAGTCATGGGCATCGCGGCCAGGAACGGCATCCTGCTCATTAACCACTGCCAGCACCTGGAGAAAAATGAGGGCATGAAGTTCGGGCCCGATCTCGTGCTGCGCGGCGCGGGCGAGCGGCTTTCACCGATCCTGATGACCACCCTTGCCACCGGGCTGGCACTCGTTCCACTGGTGGTCCTGGGCAACCTTCCAGGCCACGAAATCGAACATCCCATGGCACTGGTCATCCTTGGCGGGCTGGTGACGTCCACACTGCTTAACCTCTTCGTGGTGCCATCGCTGTATCTGAGGTTCGCCAAACCCAGGGAACGAGACCACCACGCTAATAAGGAGCTGGCGACGACAAGTCACGAGCCGATCAGACCCCGAGCCTGACTTCTGCACCCGTCCGCTGAACCCGGCCGTTAGTGGCCGGCTCCCGGACAGCCCGCCATAACCCACTGCCCCACGCATGCGAGTAAGCAGATCAGCTTCGACTCCGGACGACGCTCCTGAGGCTCCGGTGAACCCAGTCCGATTCGGGATCGGCCGAACAGCCGGCACTGTGATGGCCACGATACGAATGCAGGCCCGATAGGAAGCGCCTCTTAATCGGCGCTGCCCGTTTCAGCCCGAGCGGTTAGTGACCCACGAAGTCGTATTCGCTCGACTGGTTCAGGACCGGGCCGGGATGGTCTGGCGTCCCGCTGCGGCAGCCAGCAACAAAACTGCAAGCTGGCTCGGAGCGGGCGTTGGTGGGCACAGGAACCACCAGCAGGAGCATGCTTCTAAGACGCTCGCTTCCAGCGGGGATCCCTAAGCGGACAGCACTGCCCGTGAGGCATACTGCGAACGCGCCAAGGCGCCGAGACGGACGGACTTACCTTCCCCGGGCCGTCTCGCGGTCAGGTCAGCGGGACGGGCGCCGCTTCCGGCCGATAATAAACTGCGCCCGGATGGGCAGCCTGACGGTGCCTTGCCCATCGACGTAGTCCGCGAGAGCGGCCCGGGCGTCCCGGGCGATGGCGAGATACGCCGACTTGTCGATCCGCTCGGCCAGCGGGGTTGCCTGAATCTCGGTATGCACCAACGCATCTATAGAGGGCAGCGTGACCTGGCCCAGCACACTCTGGCCCGCGGTCGGGTCGAGATCCGCCTGCTTGAGCAGTGACCGCAACTCCGCCTCGTCGCCCTTCGACCAGTAGGTGCCTAAAAGACTGCGGGCCTCGGCACCGGCGTGGCGGACGACGGTGTCGACGAACGGACCGTATCCGGGCTGGTCCCCCAGGTTGGCGTAGGTCTGGAGGGCGACTATCCCGCCGTTGCGCAACACACGCGCCATCTCCCGGATAGCCTGGGCAGGGTCTGGAAAGAAGAACAGCGCGGACTGGCATAGGACGGCGTCGAAGGACTCATCGTCGTACGGGAGATTGGCCGCGTCGCCGACCTGCCAGTCGATCCCGGACTCGCGCTCACCCGCGACCTGGATCATGGCGGGATTGAGGTCGACCCCACTCACCCGGCCAGAAGGGCCGACCAGTTCGGCGGCGGCCCGCGCGACGACACCCGTTCCGCAGGCAACATCGAGGACGTGCTGGCCCTGGGACACCGCTGCATGCTGAAGCAGTGTCGGCACCCACTGTGCAAAAAGGGCGGGAACGAACAGGTCCTCGTAGGCGTGGGCCTGTTCAAGGCTGAGGTTGAAGGTTTCGTTCATTGGGTCATCTCCTGTGGTCCGATATCCAGTGTCGTGCGTGGCGGGCAAACAGACATCGGTCAGTTGACCTATTCGTGGTGCTGACGTTAGGGGATGATTACAGGATGGTGGTTGGGCCGAGCCTCGCAGACGCCGCGGCCTTGGCCGACGCTGGTGATTGGCTGGCGGCGCGGGACGCGTACACGGCAGTGCTCACGCGGGATGAGTCCGGCAAGGCACATCAAGGTCTCGCGCGGGCCTACTGGTGGCTGGGCGATGTGCGGGCTGCCTTGGAACACGCTGAGCTGGCATTCGCCGCCTATGAGGAAAAGTCGCGATATGCGGAAGCGGCCATGGTCGGCGTGCACCTGTGCATCTGGTACCTCAGCAACTTCGACAACCTCGCTGCAGCCGACGGCTGGCTCGCACGGGCGCGTCATCTGGCACGGCGCAGTGGAGACGCCGTAGCAGTTGGGTGGATCACGCTGGTGTCGGGATATGTCGCCGCCGATCAAGGCGAAGCCCGGCGCCTCATAGAGGCCGCGGCATCGAGCGCAGCGTCACTGTCGGACCGCGATCTGTCCACGATGGCCTTGGCGGACCTCGGCCTGTGGCATGTGACGACCGGTGACGCAGGCCAGGGCATGGCCATGCTGGACGAAGCCATGGCCGCCACCTTCGCGGAGCCACGTCGGATGCTTGAGGTAGTGGTTTGGTCCAGCTGCAACATGCTGGCGGCGTGCAGCTTGGTGGACGACCTCCGACGGGCCACGGAATGGTGCCGTGCGGCAGACCGGTTCATGCAGACCTACGGGTGCCCATTCCTCCAAGCCAGGTGCCGTGCACACTACGGCCGTATCCTGGTCGCGACCGGACATTGGAGCCAGGCAGAGCGCGAGCTTGCACATGCGCTCTCCATGTCCGCCGACACCGGCCGCGGTCCCCGAACGGAGGCGCTGACCGCACTGGCCGAACTCCGGCTACGCCAGGGCGACCCGGATGCCGCACTTGTGCTGTTGGACGACGCCGACGCCACACCGTCAGGCTCTGTTGTCCGGGCCCACTGCCTGCTCCGCCTCGGCCGGCCCACAGAGGCCCGTTCGATCCTCAAGGGCGAATTATCCCTACAGGAGCACGACAGCCCAACGTTCCCAACGCTGGTGGCCACGCTCGCGGAGGCTGAGCTGGCCTCCGGCCGACCCGCCGCCGCGGCCGGGCTGGTTGGATCCGAATCCCCGGTATGGACGGCGCCCGCATTCCCCCGTGCTGCAGGACTCCTCGCCCACGCCGCCGGACTGGTGGCCGCCGCGCAGGGTAATCCGGAATCGGCCCGCCGACACCTCGGATTCGCGCTCGACGTCTTTACGCGGCTGGAGCTGCCCTTTGAAACGGCCAACGCCGAACTCGACCTGGCCCGGCTGTTCCAGCCCGTCGACCCCGAAGCTGCAGCTGCCCGGGCACGCTCAGCCCTGGCGCGACTTGAGGCGCTGGGCGCTCGACGCGAAGCCGCCGAAGCGGCGGCTGTCCTGCGCTCGCTCGGCGTGACCCCACCACCTGGTCCCCGACGGGCGGAGCTGCTCTCGGCGCGCGAGCGTGACGTGCTGAGCCTCCTCGCGCAAGGACTCACCAACCCGCAAATCGCTGAACGACTCTACCTCAGCCCCCGCACCGTTGGGCACCACGTCAGCAGCATCCTGCTCAAACTGGGTCTGCAATCCAGATCCGAGGCCGCCGCATTTGCGGCCCGCCAGGCAGCCGCACCGCGTCATCCCGTCTGACGACGACGTCGACGATGTGACCACACACTGCCCCATCAGATGCATCTGCCACCGTCACGCACGCCTGACTCGGCGGCGGCTGATGAGGTCTCCGTCTGAACTCTCCGATTGGCCCGGCGTCAACAGTGCGAGGCCACTCGGGTGGGGGCAACATTCAGCTTGATTGAGTTGTATCGGATCCTGCAGTGGTCCCGTGCAAGCACCGTGCCACAATGGGAGCTTCCGCCGTAATTGCGGGTCAGTGCCAGAACCAAAAACGGGAGCAGGAGACGGGCGCGTGCAGGTGACTGAACGAGTAACAACGATACGCACGGCACAGGCTGGCGCGGCTTTCCTCGGCATCCTGCTCATCGCCGTGAACCTGCGGGTAGCCTTCGTCATCGTAGGTCCGGTGCTCTCAGACATCAGCGCCGAATTCGGTTGGTCCGGCAGCACTGCCGGCCTGCTGACCGGGCTGCCGTTGATTTCTTTTGCCGTCTTCTCACCCGTCGCCCCGGGTCTGGCGCGCCGGCTGGGCTTAGAGAGGGCACTGTGGGTATCGCTGTTGCTGCTAGCGACAGGAATCCTCGCCCGCTCCATTCCGGTGGAAGCCGCTGTCTGGGCCGGTACCGTGCTCATCGGAAGCGGCATCGCCTTCCTGAACGTCCTGCTGCCCTCGCTGGTCAAAAGGGATCTCCCTACGCGGGTCAGTCAGGTGACCGGAATTTACACTGCCGCTCAAGGTGCCGTTGCCGCGTCCGGCGCCGCCGTCGTCGTTCCTATTGCCAATACCAGCACATACGGCTGGCGGCTGGCGCTTGGCGTCTGGGCGGGATTGGCGCTGATCGCGCTGGCCATCCTGCTCCCAAAGCTGCGGTCCCGGAATCCCATCGCGGCCAAGGCCGAAGGCCATTCCCAGGGCCATCTGCGTTCACCGTGGAAGTCAGCGCTGGGCTGGCAGGTCACGCTCTTCATGGGGCTGCAGTCGCTGGCGTTCTTCGTCATGGTCGCCTGGCTACCCGCAATTGAGCATGAACAGGGGATCCCTGCGGCCACGTCCGGCCTGCACACCTCGGTGTTCCTGTTGGTTGGCGTGCTGGCCAGCCTAGCCGCCGGAGCCGTGTTGCATCACACGTCTGATCAGCGGCCGATCGCCCTTGGCAGCAGCATCCTCGCGTTCTGCGCGTATGCGGGCCTCTCCCTTGCGCCGCAGCTCACGCTGCTGTGGGTGGTGGTTGCAGCCCTGGGGTGCGGGAGTCTCATTGTAATCGCGTTGTCACTGTTCAGCCTCCGCGCCGGGAACCACCAGCAGGCCGCCTCGCTTTCGGGAATGGCCCAGTCGGTGGGTTACGCGATCGCGGCCGCCGGGCCGGTGGCATTCGGCGCCCTCCACGATCTCAGCGGCAGCTGGATTCTCCCGCTGACCGCCACCGCCATGCTGATGCTCGTTCTGTGCGTCATGGCCGTACTGTCCGGGAGGAACCGTGTCATCAGTTGAGTGTGTGAACACGGCCGCCATGTGTACCGTGAGCATCCGCTCCGCGAGTGCCTTAGCCTGCAGACTCCATCAGGGCCGCGTCTGCTGAACAAAATAAGACATCTCGGCCCTAAGACCCAAAGGGTGCATATCCGGCGCAGGCGTAGACGAAGCCCGGCCCTCCCGGTCTTCCGTCCTTGCTCTTGCTGATCGTCGCGGACAGAAACCGGGGGCCTGACCGAGCCGGAAACTACAGGAGACCATTGCCTCCGGTGCCTTGCAAGAAGTCACGCCGCTTTAATACTTGGCGTCAACGGACAGACAAAAGTTCTATCGCTGCTTGTCATTCTGATACGCCCCATGATCGCTGTGCGGGACCTGCGCGCAACCCAGGGCGCTACCGCGCCGGCCCCCGGAACGAAAACTTCCCAGAGTGAAGTGGATGGCTCCGAGAAGAAGTTTTCGCCCCGGGGCCGGTCCCCCAAGTTGCACTCCGGCCCCTGAACCCAGCGGACGGTCCCCTACCAGAACGACGCCCACAACCAACAACCGCAGAACACACAGCAACACCAGGGTGAAGGGAATACGGGATCATGGAAAAGCTCACGATCACAACACCATCAGATGTCCTCAGCTTCATCGGGCACACCCTGGGCTTTTGGCCAAAGGAAAGCCTGGCCTGCATCACGATGAACGACAACAGCATCGGCGCGACCCTGCGCATCGATCTCCCCCGCCAGCCCGGCCGGGAACTCCCCTACGCGCGCACCGTCGCGAAGTACTGACCAGCGAAGCCTGCCACCCAGGACAAACCAGACCCCAGGCGGGCACCATCGCCGCGCTCACCGGAGTACTCGCCGAACAGGGCATCACCATCCGAGACGGACTCTTCGTCGGAGACGAAACCATTCCGGCGAGCGCCGTAGCATCGCCTGTAAGTCCGGTTCCTCCACACGCCCGGGCATTCGAACATATGTTCTATAATAGTTGTCGTGATCAAGTCTGGCTCGCCCGAAGATGTTGAGCGCATGATGGCTCGGATGGACGCTGAGGCAAGCCGACCGATAGATGACCCCGCGCCTATCCGGGACTTCCCGAAGCACGGCCGGCCATTGGTGTACGTCGGCGGTGTCTACGGCAAGGCTGTGGGATGGACCCATAAGTATGGCCTCATTGAGTGGCTGGATTCATCCGGTAAGTACCACATGGGTTGGGCGCACTCATCGAGCATCAAGCGTGTGCAGCCGGAAGAGTGGAAAGGCAGTAGCGGGCTATAGCTGAACCACACGGTTCCTCCGCTTCGACACAACGCTATGGCTTGGTCCCATGGGACCAGGCCACAGCGTTCTGAATGGGCTCCACCGTCGTGCCAGCTTCCGTCTATTCCTTGGAGGCCGCTGGTTCACAGCCACCCGCAGTTTGACGTGTGCTGCACCCGGACTGACCGTAGGTGAGATCGGGGTCCGCGACGAGGTTTCCGGCGATATTGACCCGGATTTTGGTGCTCACCAGTGAGCGAAGAACCACTGGAGCCAGGGGAGGACCTCACTCAATCTCGCGATTCCTGGATGTGCTCGGAAGTGGAAATGATTTCTTCCCTTTCCCCAGCATGCGTGCGGGAAGCGCCCGCTGGCAGCGCGAGCGAGCAGCCACGACTCTGTACAGCGCATCAACGCCGCAGCTTCAGGGGGTCAAAGAATTCGATCTCCATCGGATCCTCAAAAGGAAGTCCGTGCTTCGGCGGCGGCAAAGGGACCGGGGTTGCCGGGTCACTTCATAGAACCGACAGTGGTCAGCGGTCTCAACGACACCGCCCCGCTGGTGGCTGAAGAGCAGTTCGGCCCGGTCCTTCCCAGGACGCCATCATCGAAACGCTGAATTGCCAGGAATACGGCCTTGGTGCGTCGGTCAGGAGCGCAGACCCGGAAGCAGCAGAGTCCGTGGCCGGGCGCCCTCAGGTCGGGCCGTGGTCGAGGCGGTAGCGGTGCTACCACCCTTACTGGTCATAGTGACGGTGACCGTGTGCAGACCGAGATCGGTGTAATCGTCGTGAGCTGCAACGTGGAACGGCTTGCCGCTGATTGGTGCGCCTGGTGCAGTCCGGGATCCTGAACGGCAGCGAAGACTCGGCGCATGACCGGGTTCCCTCAGATACTCCAGACGGTCCTAGATACTACTGATGTGCGAGGACTGGCGGAGTTCTACCGCCAGCTTCTCGGACTCCAGTACCGGCCAGGAGACGAGCCGGCCGCCGAGGGCACACGCGATGATGTCGATTGGCTGGTGCTCACGGATGCGCAAGGCAACCGCAAGCTTGCTTTCCAGCAGGTTGATCACCTGGAGCGGACCACCTGGCCCTTGCCTGATGTGCCGATGCAGATGCACCTCGATCTCACCGTTCCTGACCGGGAAACGCTCGGGCATCAACATCTTAGGGCCCTGGCATTAGGGGCTGAGCTTCGCTTTGACCGTACAGATGACCCGAACGAGCCGTTGTACGTCTACGCCGATCCGGCGGGTCATCCGTTCTGCATTTTTGTAGCCTAAAGCGAGCATGAGTTTTCCGCCAGCCCCGTAAAGGACCCTCTCGCGCATAAGGACGCATAAGGAGTTAACCGCTCAAGGTTCCCGGAAAGGCAGGCGCAAGAGCCATCAGAGCCAGCGTAAGGGCCCGTCCCCGGCGGTCCCAGTCGGCTCTAACGGCTTCCCCCTCATCCCAGAAACGGCCATCATAGTGGTTCTTCGATGCCAGGTGTTGAGTATTCGAGTACCCGGCCAGTCCGGACGATCAAGCCTATGCGGGAAGGTCGCTCACGAAATTCCGGCCGGACTACCGGCGACGGGAAAGTGCGAATGCCCATCCGCCGGCCACTCCAATGGCCAGTAGTACGGCTACGAAGCCGATCGCCGGAGCGCTCGGCCATGTCAGGGCGTCGCCATACCGCAGCAGGGCAAGCGCCTGCAGAATGACGAAGGCAACGGAGGTTAGGGCCACGGGGCGGACGGTGCGAAGATCACCGCTCAACTGGCCCTGGGCTGCAGCCCACCCAAGACCGACCAGCCACGCTCCGATCGCCCTAGCGGTGAGCTCGGACAGCGGCCACGGCCACCACGTCGCGGCAGGAATGGGTACTGCCAGGAGCGCCACGCCATATGACAGCAGTAGCGCGGCGATTCCCACCAGGAGCAGCCGGAGCGCAGGGGGTAGCACTGGCCGTCCCGCCGTTACCGACTTTGGGGCAGGACGCCCGGACCGGATCTGCATCCAGCTTATGACGAGCATCGCCACGGGCACGACGGCATAGATTGCCAGCCACGCCCAAGTGGCTACTTGGGCAGTGGGGGCAGTGTCTGACGACAGGTGGAATCGATCGAGATGAAGCAGGGTGACTCCGAGGGTCAATGTCGTGAAGACGAACACGGGCCAGACTGCCAGCCTCGCTGAATCCCAATTCGCTGTGCGGGCGCCCGTCACCTCCAGGCCGGCACTCGACCAGTATGCCGCCCCGAGGAAGACCGCGGTCATTGGCGGATTGACTGTCCACGCGAACCATTCCTCAGTCCGGAGCGGAAACACGAACAGCACGAGCCCTGCAAGAAACACGAGGAATGCAGCAACGTAGAGCAGCCACCGCATCGGCCGAATCAACGGTGTGACCTCAGTTGGAGCGGACATCACCGGGCAGCTCCTCGGGTGCGGCTGCCTCACCAGGGGTAGGATTCTCGGCTAGGTAGGTGTGAAGCATCGAGACAACGGTGGCGCCGTCCCCGACGGCGGTAGCCACCCTTTTGATCGAACCGGCCCGCACGTCGCCGATCGCGAAAATGCCGGGCATGCTGGTTTCCAGCGCTAAAGGCGCCCTTTCCGACTTGCTGGACCCGGCGTCACTGACATCCCGGCTGGCGCCCGTCCGCAGAAAACCGGCTGGGTCACGCTCCACGGTGTCGGGCAGCCAGGAGGTCCGCGGCGCCGAACCGATCAGCACGAACAAGCCGCCCGCTTCGATCTCATCGCTCGGTGTTGCGTCGGGTCCGGATGCGGCGACCTTGACTGCGGCAAGGAATCCGTCCTGATCGCGGGCCCCAACGATCACGGTACTATAGCGGATCGCAACGTTCCGGGTGGCCTCAAGTTGGGAGATGAGGTATTCCGACATACTGACCGACAGGGTGGGCCCGCGCACCAGCAGCGTCACCTGCTTCGCGTACTTAGCAAGGTGCAGAGCCGCCTGTCCGGCCGAGTTGCCGCCACCCACGACACAGACATGCTTTCCCGCCATCGACGGCGCCTCCGAGACTGTGGCCCCGTAGAAGACGCCTCTGCCGACCAGACCCTCCAGCTGAGGTATACCGAGGCGACGGTAGTCAACGCCGGTGGCCACGACGACTGTGCGGCACCGCACGACACTTCCATCCGAAATCGACACAGCGTACAACGCTCCGTCCACGCGGACCCCCTCCACCTTCCGCATGAACAGGAAGTCCGTGCCCAAAGTCCAGGCCTGGTGAAATGAGCGGTAGGCCAGGTGGGCGCCGCTCACACCGCGGGAGAAACCAGGGTAGTTGCGGATCAATGAGCTGGTGCCAGCCTGGCCTCCCACAGCCTCACCCTCCACCACCATGGTGGAGAGGCCTTCGGAGGAGGCATAAACGGCGGTCGCAAGACCGGATGGACCGGCTCCCACAACCACCACATCGAAGATCTTGTCCGCCGGCGGCGGTCGCGTCACCCCCATCGCTTCGGCGATCTCCAGGTCGCTGGGGTTCTCGAGGACGATTGGTGAGGCGGTGAACTCCAGCACCATGACCGGCAGCAGGGGGTCGCGCAGGCCCAGGCTCTCCAGCGTCCGTTGCGCGGTCTCGGACCCCACAGGGTGGAAGCCCACCGGGATGTGGTTCCGACTTAAGGAGTCGCGCAACATATGAGTCCTTTCGTCGCCTACCTCCCCGATCAGCCGGACCGCCTCGAACCCGACCCCCTGGGCCAGGTGCCAGTCGTCGAGGGCGTCGGTAATCGCCCCATGGAATTCTTCGTCGCGCGATCGTTCGGGACGTATGATCACCAATTCGGCGTACCCCTGCCCGATCGCCCGGAATACAGTGGGGGCGCTGGCGAAGTCACCCCATGTCACCACTACTCCACGCTTGGCGGCCGGGTGAAAGCCATAGGCACGCCGCAGGAAATCGAGTCCGCCGCGGTCAGCCGGCCCGTAGCACCCGAGGATGAGGGCGACCTGCCGATTCCAGCGCCGGAGCCCCTCAAGCACCGCCCGCCCGTGGGCATGGCCTGCGCAGGCCAGCACCTCGTAGTCGGCACCGTACCGTCGACGTAACTCATCTCCAAGAACGCGCCGAGAGGTCGGGTCTGTGGTAGCAATCAGCATGACCGGAACCGAGTCATCCATGGCCGCCGTCTTTCCGGATCAATGGTTCGGTGAGCTCACGATACTCGCGCTAGGACATTGGGGACAAGTGGTGCTCGTTGCCTCCGGGAAGGCCTTCTCCACCGGAGTCGGAGTTGTATCGGGCCGCGGTTGTCGCCTCGATTCCGTCATTCCAATGGCGCGGAGGTTCTGCCAGAATGGCTCACTACGGCTGGCAAGCGGGATGACCTGAGAATAAGCGGAGCGATGGAAATGGAGCACCCCATGGAGGATCTCCCTATTCCGGGAATCAGCCTGGCCGCCATACCCAGTGGAACAGGTTGTCTGGAGTGCCTCAGCGGTGACGGCCCAGGATGGTGGCTACATCTTCGCCGCTGCGCCCAATGCGGCCACATCGGATGCTGCGATTCATCACCCTCACAGCATGCCAGCGCCCACGCGCGCACCGTCGGTCACCCCGTCATAAGGTCCTTTGAACCTGGGGAGGACTGGTTCTACGAGCACAACACGGAGAAGTTCTTCCGCGGCCCGCGGCTTCCGGATCCTCAGTCCAGACCACTGGAGCAGCCAGCACCTGCGCCGGCAGACAAGGTACCGGCAGACTGGCGAGAGCACTTACACCGGTAACCGCGGATTCAGAACCACCAAACGCACTGACCTACCTAGAGGATCACGTTGCCCGGTCGCCGTGGCAGGTTCCGGCAAGGCCCCGGCGTATGTTCAAGATGCTTTCCATTCCAGATTCTGGTACGTCATGTCGTCCCCGCCACCCGGACCATGAACAGGTGTTGGCCACCCCCGACCAACCCGACAAAACCGGAACGAGGAACCGCAAAACCCCGCCACAGCAAGCGGAAGGCCCACTAGCCAGGGACTTGAACCCGCCACCCCACACACCTGAATGAGCCACCACGGCGGCCAGGCCACAGCCCGCGGACCAGAGTCAGAGTGACGCCACCCCAGGCTATGTCAACACCTCAAAGCAAAAACCCCTCTGACGAGGGGATATGCTGTGCCCGAGGTGGGACTCGAACTACATTCCAGCGCCTGCAAACACAGGATTCCTCCGGAAACATGCGGAATCCGGCCCGAACCAACACCGGTACAACCCAGTCCGAGGCCATAAGTGTGGACAATGTCCGCACCCATATTCATCCTCTGATCACCCAGTGAATAATCGCATTCCCTACTGTGGGAACGCGGTTTTTTGCGCTGGCAAGGGTGAGGATTATCAACGAGTCTGGCCCGTCCTACGTCTTGAGTGCCTCCGATTGCAACGGACCGAGAGGCCCGCCAAACACTGTAGAGGTTCGCTCGGGCGACACCTCCTTCTCCCATCTCATGGACTGCGCGGCAGACACTCACACGACGAAGCGGCGAAGAAGGCGGCCGCGCGGACGTGTCGCCACCTTCTGGACCTGCTGGCCCGTCGGCAACGAATCGCGACAATGCGATTTCAGAGATCGTCTCCGGGTCGGGCGGCGAGGATCCGGTTGGCGCTGACCTGCAGGATACCGAGCGACTCCTGGATCAGGGGCGATGCGATGCTGCCCCTGCGCACCGCAGCGACAATACGGCGCGTGGGCTTTCCCTTGCCAGTAATGCGCAGTCGAACCACGTTTTCGGCACTGTGCAGGGGGGCCAGTCGCGGCAGCAGGCCCACGCCCAGCCCCGCACCAACGAAGGCGATCTGGGTTTCCCATTCAACGGCCTCGTGGGCAATCCGCGGCGTCACCCCGACTGCCGTGAACGCCGCGGTGAACAGGGAATGGTAGGCGGAACCGGCGGACTCAGTGATCCAGGGTTCGGATGCCAGCTCTTCGAGCGTCACCGTTTCCCGCGATGCCAACGGATGGTCGGAGGGGATGATCACGTCCAGGGGATCGTCGAGCAAAACGGTCTGCTCGAAGCGCGGATCATCCTCAACCGAGGTGTCGGACTGCATGGCGACGATGACCGCGAGGTCGATTCGCTCGGCAACCAACAAGTCGAAGCAGCGGGCCGGGTTGGCCTCGAGTACCTGCACCTCCAGCAGGGGGCGTGTCGAGCGCAGGGTGGCGGCCAGCGGCGCGAGCAATTGTGCGGCCGCAGTGGAAAATCCGCCGAGGCCAAAATGAGATGGCACCTGGTCGCCTGCCTCCATGGCTGCGGCGCGCAGGCTCTCCCATCCGGCAATGAGGGTGTCCGAGCCCGCCACGAGAAAGCGGCCCGTGGCGGTCAGCCGCACACCCCGGCCGTCCTTAGTTAGCAGCTGCATTCCAAGCACGCGCTGGAGCTCCCGCAACTGCGCGGAGACGGCGGAGGGAGAATAACCTGTGAGCTCCGCGGTTGCGCCTATGGTGCCGCACCGGGCAAACACCCGAAGCGTAAGGAGCCTTGGATCGATCATGCATCTATTCTGCAGGGTTATCTTCTAAATATTGCGCTTTTGTTGCGGTTCAATCGTCCCTAATGTCATGACTACAGCTTTTTTGATAACGCCAGTTGCACCCACCCACCCGTGGTCCCAACGCATTGCACACTACTCAGGCCCCCCGGGAGGAAACCTATGTCTGTTCCAGTGAACTTGTCCCTCAACACCCGCGGAAAACTCGCTTCATCATTGCCTGCAGAGCAGCTGGCGGAGATCTCCGAGTTGTTCCATCTCCGGCGTACGGGATATTCCCTCGATGCACCCTTCTACACTGATCCGACGATTTTCAACGTCGACATGCAGGCCATTTTTGGCCAGCACTGGATCTTTGCCGCCAGCATCGCCGAGCTCCCGGAGCCGGGGGACTACGTCACCGTCGACTATGGGCCTTACTCCCTAATCGTGCTGCGCAACGACGACGGCGGCGTGAACGTCCTGCACAACGTGTGCCGCCACCGAGGGGCCCGCGTCCTGACCGAACCCTCGGGGTCAACAGGCAACCTGGTATGCGGCTATCACTCCTGGACCTACTCCCCCAACGGCGATCTAATCCATGCCTCGGCACCGGGTGAAACGAAGTTCGACAAGGGCTGCTTCGGTCTCAAGCGCGCCCACAGCCGCGTGTTTGCCGGACTCATTTTCGTCTGCATTGCGGATGAACCGCCCACGGATTTTGACGAAACCGGAAAGATCTTCGAGCCTTACCTTGCGCCCCACGATCTGGCGAAGACGAAAATCGCCTACCAGCAGAACATCATCGAGGAGGGCAACTGGAAGCTCGTCATGGAGAACAACCGTGAGTGCTACCACTGCGACGGCCACCCGGAGCTCGCGTGTTCCCTCTTTCCCACCTGGGGCCTGACTGAGGGCCTGGTCCCGCCTCATCTCGAAGAAGTGTGGGACCGCAACAAGGAAGCGCAGTCATCGCTCGAGGAGCGTTGCAGGCGCTATGGCCTTCCCTACGAGGTCATCGAGGAGCTTGACACGCGCATAGCGGGAATCCGCATTTCACGGGAATCGCTTGACGGTGAAGGCGAATCGTTCTCGCCCGATGGGCGCAGGCTTTCCAAGAAGCTGCTCGGTGACTTGCGGGACTTCCGTCTTGGCCGCTGCTCGATGCACCTGCAGCCCAACAGTTGGTTCCATTTCCTCGGGGACCACGTCATCACGTTCGCCGTCTTCCCCGTCAACGAACACCAGACACTGGTACGTACCACCTGGCTGGTGGCTGACGACGCCGAGGAAGGCGT
This sequence comes from Arthrobacter sp. D1-17, assembly GCF_054130535.1. Classification (NCBI taxonomy): domain Bacteria; kingdom Bacillati; phylum Actinomycetota; class Actinomycetes; order Micrococcales; family Micrococcaceae; genus Arthrobacter; species Arthrobacter sp. D1-17. The sequence goes on from NZ_CP096382.1 coordinate 2,231,510, forward strand.
CGATTACGATCTGGAGAAACTCACCTACACCTGGAAGCAGACAAATCTGCAGGACAAGGCGTTCGTGGAGCTGTGTCAGAAGGGCGCCAGCAGCCCCGCCTACGAGCCCGGCCCGTACATGAAGAGCGAATACCAGGTCGAGGCGTTCATCAACTGGTACGTGCAGCGCGTGCAGGAGCACTTGGCATGACGCAACTCGGCACGGAGACGGCAATCCAGGAACCACAGCGCATCCGCGGTCTTGAGATGCCGTGGAACAGGGTGATGGGCAGCAGCGAGGGACCCGCCCGCGCCGCCCACGCACTGGGTCCCTGGCATCCGCAGGAGTTCATGGCGGAATGTGTCGAGACCGTTCCTGAGGCAGGCGGCATGATGACCTTCGTGTTCCGCCGCTGCGACGGTGCGCCCCTGGCGTTCCGTGCGGGCCAGTACGTGAACATCGCATTTCCCGTGAACGGCGAGGACCAGGATCCGGTGGACCGCAGCTACTCGCTGTCGAGCTCGCCCACCCAGCCGTGGACTTTCAACATCACAGTCAAACGCGACCCCGCTGGGCTGGTCTCACCGTGGGTGCACCAGAACGTCAAACCCGGCACCGTCCTGGAGATGCTCGGACCGGTCGGGGCATTCCACCTGCCTGACGCCGACCGCCGGGCACGATACCTCTTGCTGGCCGCCGGCGCAGGCATCACCCCCATCATGTCGATGGTGCGGACCATCCACTCCCTGCCCGGCCAAGCCGATGTCGTGGTGCTCTACCACGGAGCGGAGGCCGGCGGATATGCCTTCCACCAGGAGCTGGCCTACATCGCCTCCGTGGACTCGCGAGTCAAGGTCTTCTACGCCCTGGGCGACCGCAGCAAACCCGAAGGGTGGGAATGGCTCAGCGGAAGGCTGACGGCGGCCATGCTCGAGGAGGTTGCCCCCGATGCCAACGGCCGCCAAGTCTATGCCTGCGGCCCCGAGGGTTACCTAAATACCGCCACCGAGCTCCTGGGGAAGGTCGGCGTCGACGACACCTCCATCAACATGGAATTCTTCTCGGGAGACCGCCAGACGATCCTTGAATATCAGGCGGAGATCGCGCTTGCAGTCGACATTGCAGAGGAAATCGCCGAGGAAATCGCCGATTCCGCCGAGGACTACTACGAAAGCCAGCCCACAGCGTTCGGGCTCTACGAGCCCGGCTACAACGCCGAGGGACCACTGAAGGCCACGGGGCTGCCGCTGGAAACCGCGGACCCGGACGCCCCCTATTCCGAAGCCCCCGACGGCAGTCCGGACGTGGGGCCGCAGGCCGGGTCCCCCGATGCCTCGGGCTTCGACACGGTCGGAACGGGAAGCCTCACACTGTCCTTCATGCGCACCGGCATCAATGTCCGCATCGACCCCACCGAACACATCCTCGGGGTAGCCCAGCGTGCGGGCGTCCGGATCGGCGCGAACTGCAAGGAAGGCATGTGCGGCTCCTGCAAGGTCGTCAAGCTTTCCGGGGAGGTCGAGATGAACCACCAGGGCGGGATCCGGGCACGGGAAATCGATGCAGGCAAGTTCCTGCCCTGCTGCTCCACCGCGCGGACCGATTTGGTGATCGATGCCTAACCACTTCCAGCTGCTCTAGGCCGGACAGCATCAGGGATCGTTTTCACGGCAAGAATACAAGTGCGAGAATGCCACGCGTGGCGTTTCGCTTGCCCCCTATGGACCCGCAGGCTCCCCCGACCAGGTCGTGCCTTCCAGGGATATAGACGCACCACCGGCCCGAGGGCATGTGCAATCAAGATGCTGGCCAGTTGCCGGGTGCCTGAGCAGCAGCAATGTGGAGGCGGCCAAGGAAGCCGTGGTGAGCCTGAAGGTCACCTCCGCGATGGCCGGAGCCGTCCGGATGGAGCGCTACTGCCATGACCTCGAGGACACGCTGGCGGCGCACAGGATTCCGGACGCTGCGGCAGTGCTCGTGGGGATGTCCAGGACGTCGAGACTTTACATCCGCACTTTACATCCGCCAGGTCCGCCAGTGCAGAGACAGGCGAGGCAGGTAGCCGGCGGGAGTTTGGGGGAGAATGCTTCCGGGCCCGGCAAGCCCTGAACTGAGGGTTCGCGGCTACCTTCCTTCAGGACACCGCCGGCGTGGACGGGGCAGGTTGGAAAACCCGGGGGTGGCCTGAGGACACCGAGACCCGGGACCCTCAAAAGCAAGGGCCCTGACTAACTTCGATGTTCAGGGTGCCATAGGCTTCCCACATGGGGTGCCCCCTATCCTCCTGAGAGGCCGGCGGCGGAGGGCCTACGGGGCGAAGCACCGAGACTCAACCAGCCCGCCGTCGGCCGTCCGGCAAGCAGCCGCTGGCTCCGATAACGCCAGGGGACACGTGCACGCATGGAAACTCGTCAAGTCTCTGCCCCAGCCACAGAAACGCGAAGCCTGTGGAGCTCGACCATCCAGGGCAGGTTCACCGCGCCGGCAGCCCCCATCATTCAGGGCAACCGCGCTGGCCGGCCAGCTGCTCACCGCCGTCCGGGCCCAGCCCCCACCCCGGCAGCGGACAGCGTGCAGTACGTTTGGTACCGGGACGGGCAGCACATGACCTACCACTCAACCGACCCAAGCTACCGGCTCACCCCTGCCGGCGGCGGCCGCAAGATTACCGTCAAGGCGTTCTACAACAAGGCCAACTACCTCAGGGCTGTCAGTCCCGCCTCCGCTGCCGTGAGCTGGCCGTGTTACTTCACACTGGGAGCCGCCTCAATCATCGGGACCGCGGCAGTCGGGTACACGGTCGAGGCCGGAACAGCCGGTGTCTCACCCGCGATGGCTCCCGCAATCAGGCCGAGCACGAGAAATGCGAGAAATCCCATGACGCTTCGTTTCCACAGTGATCATTGAGGGTCGGCGGCACCGGCCCTGTTCATGAGTCAAGCTGCGGGCTTGCTGCTTGGCAAGGCATTTCGGAGCGGGCCGCATCTGGGTCGCGTCGACCCGCTCACCCTTCAGGTACGCCACCAACTGCACAGAAGCTCCCCCATCTCAGCTGCACACTCTTGGCGGTCAATCTACCTTTCACCCCCCGGCGCCGCTATCAAGGAACACCTCGACGGCCACGACGTGCGCTTCGGTCAAGCCATGGTCCGGAACCGGCTTCTCCAGCAGGACGGGCTGGCTGTGGTGATGGGCCCACTCCCGGGCGTCCGGACCGAGCACGTCATCAACCCACACCACCGAGTCCCAATCCGCTTCGCCCAGGTCCTCCATCCGGGCCAGCCACCGGATCACCGAGCGCAGCTTCGGCGTCGGCTCATCACCATCGTCGGGGCTAAGCGTCAGCGTGATGCGTAAGGGTTCCACCTCGAGCTGCAGCTGCCTCTCCAGCCCCCCGATCATGGCCGCCGGCCACGTCGACACCCAGGCGATCCGCCCGCACCTGGCGAGCCGTCTGACCAACGACACCTTGGTATCTGAGAGCCCGAGCGCGGGATAGTCCTCGCCCCTGCGATGATGCGCCGTCGGGTTCAGGACTCCTTCGATGTCGAGGAGGATCAACGGTTTCATGGACGCGAAACTACCCTGCGCCCCGGTCCGGCGATAGCCGCAAACCCGCGGAGGCCAATATGCGCACGCGAAAGTAACCCGGCGATGCGGTCGCCGCGGGCGGTTGAGCAGCAGCCCCAGCCGCCCCTTGGGGGGCCGCAGCGGCCGTCACCCTGCTGCAGGTGCCGCACGTCCAGAGGCTCCCGGTCTTCGAGCCCGCCTAGGGAATCTCCGGACCTAGCCCTGCTGCAGCAGTTGCTGGCCGATGAGCAGCAGTACACCCGCTGAGGATGCAGCCAGCGCGACTAGACGTGTCCGCTGTGGCTGCAGGAATCTGGTGAGGAAGCGGGACAGAAAGAATCCTGCTAGCACGGACGGAACCATTGCGAGTGATACCTGGAGTATTTTTTCGTTGATTGCACCAGCCAAGGCCAGAGCCAGGAGGGACATGCAGGAACCGACCAGGAAGAAGGCGCTCATCGTTCCGCGGAGTCGAGGACCTTCGGAGCGCTGCCAAATGATTGCCATGGGAGTGCCCCCGATGGATGTGGCAGTCCCTAGGATTCCTGAGGCGGCTCCAGCAGCTATCAGATTGCGCCTTAGTGGTGGCGGGACCCAGCCGAGGAAGGCTGCCAAGATCCCTGCAGTTACCGCGAACGCCACCAGCCATACCAGGCCCTCCGGCGGGAGCGCGATGACTAGCCAGGCCCCGACGATACTGCCCGGAATGCGGCCAGCCAAGGCCCAGCCGACGCCGCGAATGTCCAAGTGTTGGTGTTCCCGTACGGTGATGATCAAGGTCAGCAGAACAGAAAGCAGGATCAGCGAGGCTGGCAACAGCGACGGATCGATGATGGCAATCACCGGCGCCGCGACCATTCCTAAGCCAAAGCCTACGGATCCTTGGAGGCATGCTGCGGCGAACAGGACCGATGCGAGGACACAGAATTCCAAGACAGTCACAGTCACCCTACGAGTCCCTCCCTGGTACCGCGCTAACGGCAAGTCGAAATGAGTATGAACCAGGCAGGCTCATCGGGCTGCAGCAGTGACTCCTGGAGGTCGAGCGGTTCCCAGCCCCTGAGACCGACCTACTTTGGCGCCCTTGGCCTCGGACACACGGCGTGACTCTTTTCCGAGCAATTGACCAACGCTGCCACATCACCTGGTGCCCTTAACCCGCAGCGGTGTAGCTCCTACCAGCAGCAGTTCCGCTGCGCCGGAGCTGGAGGCATTTTGGCTGTGTGGCGGAGCGCCGTGGTCATGCTCCACTCCGGCAACTCCTGACCGGCGAAGTCCAACGCGGTGCAATTTATCCACAGATTGCCCACGGTGAGATCAGCTCCGGTGCAGACTCAGAGCGATGCACCTCCGCAGATGACGTAGTTCTGGCCGGTGATGGACTTGCCGTGGGGCCCGAGCAGGAAAGCTGCCAGAGCTGCCACATCATCCGGGTCCACCAAGGCCCCAAGGGCCGGCATCCGCACGGGAGTAGCGGCCCGGCCGGGGTCGTTCAGCATGGGGGTGTCCGTCGGGCCTGGGGAAAGCACGTTGACCGTGATCCCGCGCGGCGCAAGTTCCTGGGCCCATGTCCGGCCGAGCCCCATGAGCGCAGCCTTGGTGGCGGCGTAGTGGCTCTTGCCCGGAGACCCAGTGGAGGTGCGGCTGCCCAGCAAAACTACCCTTCCGCCGTCGGGCATTGTCGGGACCAAGGCGTTGGCCAGCACGCTGGCCGCCGCTACGTGAACGGCGAACATCCCGGATAAGGCCGAAGGGTCGAGCTCCCCCAGCGACGCCGTCCGCTGGAACCCGGCGGCGTGGACCAGCGCATCGGCAGGGCGCAACCCGCCCACCGCGTCAGCCAAAGACTCCGGCTCCGAGAGGTCCGCCCGCAGCCACTCGAACTTCCCGTCCAGCGAGGTTTCGGTCCGGCTCAGCCCGGTCACGGCCCACCCGTCGTCCAGCAGCCGGCGCGTGATGGCCAGGCCGATTCCCGAGCTGCAGCCCGTGACTACCGCATGCTGCTCAGGAGGCATGGATCGAAGCATCCTCGAGGCCGCCCGGCGTCTGAATGCCCTCGTACGCCCACTGCGGGTCAACGCGGACGAACTTGATGGCTTGGCGGAAGTATGTGTAGGCGATGTTCAGGGCACCGTCCGGGCCCTGATGGATGGACGGGTAGGAATACTCACGGTTAAGTCCGTCGCGGGAATTGTTTGACAGGCAGTACCCATCCCCCACATCCAGGTTCCGGCGGATGGGCCACGAACGGCCGGAGTCCTCGGAGATGGCCAGGGTCATCGGAGACCGCGGCGTCCCCCAGAACGCGCGGCGCTCCTCACCGTCGGAGGAAGCGGCACCGGGCACCGGTTCAGCGAGCTGACCCTGCTCCTCGGCCAGCCCGTCGTCATCAATTTCATCGTAGAGGGACAGCCTGCGCTCGGTGTTCTCCCCTGCGCGGCTGTGGTTGTAGACCAGGGCCAGGCGGCCGTCGGCGAGGGCGGTGAACTGGATGGAGGAGTTGTTGTTCGGCAGCTCGGTGGGGATGGGCTCGCTCCAGGTGGAGCCGTCATCGGTGGAGCGGGATTCGTAGATCGAGTCGGCCCAGCGGCTGCGGAACAGGGCCAGCAGCGAACCGTCTGCCATCGGCTGGATGTTCATGTGAACACAACCCAGGCTCCCCGGCAGGACGCGCTCGGTCCAGGTGGCGCCGGCGTCGTCGGAGATCATCACGGCGCTGTCGTCGCTGTTGCCCACCCACTTCTCGCCCGGGACGGTGATGCAGCGGAAGATCGGCACGATCAGGCGGCCGGACGGCAGCACCACGGGCAGCTGGCGGACAAACACACCACCGGTCTCGTTCGCGGGGAACAGTGTTTCCACCTCGCCCCAGGTGCGGCCGCTGTCCGTGGAAATACGACGGCGGACCTCGGCGGTGTCCTGGTTGCCCGCCTTCTGGGCGGTGTACAGCAGCCACAGGGCGCCGTCAGCTGCGGTGAACAGGATGGGGTTCTGCTCCGACCGGGTGGAGTCATTGGAAAGCTGCTGCGGTTCGGACCACTGGCTGCTGCCGGGTTCGAGGGCTGAGAACCAGATGGAGATGTCCGGCACGCCTTCCTGGGTTCCGCCAAACCAGACGCAGCCGAGCCGGCCGTCGGGCAGGGTGAGCAGGTTGGCGGCGTGGCTCTGGACGGTAGGAGCCGGCAGGTAGGCGAAGTCGGCGCCGTCGGCCCGCTTCATGACCCCGTCCGGGGTGATGGTGCTGTAGGCGTCGGTGGTGGTGTTCTGCATGAAATTAGCTCTCCTTGGTTCCGGCATCCGAGCGAGCGGTGTCGAGGTGGGATTTGGCGATCTGTTCCAGGTGCGTCAGATCGGAAGCGATGGTGGCGAAGGTGTAGCCCTGAGCCAGCCGCTGCGCTGCGACGGAACCGGCGGGCGTGTGGATCCCGGCGGCAATGCCGGCAGAGGCCGCGGCCTCGGCAATGGTCTCCAGCGCAGCATTGAATTCGGCTTCCACCTGAGGGTCCCCCGGGAATGCCCCGCCCACCGCGATGGTGAGATCCGAGGGTCCGACGTAGATCCCGTCCAGGCCTGGGGTGGCGCAGATTTCCTTGACGTTGGCCAGTCCCTCCGGCGTTTCGATCATGGCGAACACCAGCGTGGTGCCGTTGGCGTCAGCGGGCTTCGGCCCGATCCGCAGGGCCGAGCGCATCGGACCGTAGGAGCGGCCGCCCATGGGCGGGTACTTGGCGGCGGCCACGGCGGCGGCGGCGTCGGCGGCGTTGTTGATGAGCGGGACAATGACGCCCACGGCCCCCGCATCAAGGGCCTTGCCAATCGCTGTGAAGTCGTTGGCCTCCACCCGGACCATGCCGACGGCGATATGTCCGGCATCGATGGCCATCAGCCCGTTGAGCACGCCCGAGTAGCCGAGCAGGCCATGCTGCGCGTCGAGGGCCACGTAGTCGTAGCCGAGCCGGCCGATGCGTTCGGTAGCCACGGGCGCGTCCAGCACCGCCCAGTAGCCCACCGCCTGCTCACGGGCGCGGATCTTGCGGGCGAATTCGGTGGCCAGTTCGGAGGTCATCAGAGTCCTTCAGTCTTGGTGATCGGTTCGGGAAAGTCAGTTCAGGGGGCGAGGAAGAGGTCAGCGGTTGTAGGCGGGCATCGGGCCGCGCAACGAGGTGCCAACGGCGTCGCAGGCTTCCACGACGTCGGTCGGCAGGGGCCCGTTGGCCACGGCGTCGATGTTGGCGCGGAGCTGCTCCACCTTCGATCCGCCCAGCAGCATGGACCCCACCCCGGGCCGGTAGGCGAGCCAGCGCAGCGACAGCTCAGCCAGGGAAACCCCGGCGTCCGATGCGATGCGGGACAGCTCGCCGATCGCGTCGAACAGCTGCTTGTCCCAGTACCGCTGCGTGTACATGGCAGCGAGCTTGGAGTCGCCGTAGCGGCCCTCGGTGGGCTTGGCGTCGAAGCTGTGCTTGCCGGTGAGCAGGCCGCCACCCAGCGGGTTGTAGACCATGGTGTGCACGTTATGGGTGGCGGCGAATTCGAGGTATTCCTCCTCGAGCCGGCGGGCCACCAGGTTGTAGAGCTGCTGCGCGACGATGGGCCGCGGCGCCCCCACTTCCCGCGCGGTGTGGATCACGTCGGCGATCTGCCAGGCGGCGAAGTTGGAGACGCCCAGCGCGCCGATCTTCCCCTCCGCAACCAGCTCGGCAACCGTGGACAGAGTGTCAGCCAAAGGCGTGGCCCGGTCCGGCTGGTGCAGGTAGAACAGGTCGATGCTGTCCACACCCAGCCGCCGCAGGCTCCCCTCCACGCTGGCCCGCAGCCCGGCGGGCGAGAGCGGCGAGTTGGAGCCGTGGTCCGCATGAGGCATGCCGGCCTTGGAGGCCAGGATGACGCCGTCGCGCTTTCCCTTCAAAAGACGTGCCAGCATCTCCTCGGTGACCCCGCCCACGTAGGCGTTGGCGGTGTCGATGGTGGTGATGCCGGCGTCGAGCGCTTCTTCCACCATCCGCCCCGCTGTGGCTTCGTCGGCGGTGTCGCCGAAGGTCATGGTTCCCAGGACCAGCCGGGAAATGGGAAGTTTCAGGCCGTCCACCTGGGCGCCTTCGGGCTGAGTGCTCATGCGTTGATTCCTCGTGGTTGCGTTGGTGAGAGAGTTAGGAGTTGGCCAGGGCCAGGGAGCGGACCAGGTGCCGCGGCTTCAGGCCCGTCATGGTAGAGGGGTCCAGCGCCGCGCGGCGGAGCTTGCGGGTGTAGTCCTCCTTTGGGCTGGTCAGGACTGAGGCGGTGGAGCCGTGCTCAACCAGCTTGCCGCGCTGCATCACCATGACGCTATCGCTGATTTCCTGCACCACGCCAAGGTTGTGCGAGATGAACACGTAGGTGATGCCGGTTTCGTCCTGGATGGACTTCAGCAGCCGCAGGACCTGCGCCTGCACGGACACGTCCAGCGCGCTGGTAGCCTCGTCGCAGACCAGCAGTTCGGGCTTGGACGCGAGAGCCCGGGCGATGCCAATGCGCTGGCGCTGGCCGCCGGAGAACTCGGACGGGTGCTTGTCCAGGGACCGCACGGGCAGGCCCACCTGGTCGATCAGCTTCGCGGCCGCCTTGTGCCGCTCCACCTTGGACCGGACGCCCTGCAGCTTCAGCGGCTCGGCCACAATCTCCTGCGCGGTCATGTGCGGGTCCAGCGAGCCGTACGGGTCCTGGAACACCATCTGGAACCTGGAGCGCATCGGCCGCAGCTTCGACTCGCTCATGGCCGCGATGTCCGTGCCATCAAGCTCGATCCGCCCGCTGGTGGGCGTCACAAGCCGCATCAGCGCCTTGGCGATCGTGGACTTGCCGCAGCCGGATTCACCCACCACGGCGATCGTCTTGCCTTTGTCCACGGAGAAGGAGACGTCGTCAACGGCCCGGAAGGTGCCACCCGGCACGTGGTAGTCCACCACGAGGTTTTCGACGGCGAGGAACGGCTTAGTCATGGCTGGCTCCGGTCTGGGTCAGGGCGGAATCGGTGGCGGTTAAACCGGTGGCTGAGTCACCGGGCTGCAGGCCGTGCGCACCGTGGGAGCGGCCCGGGGAGGCAGCGGGAGTTTCGTCCCACGGGCCCAGGACGGGCACGGCAGCCAGAAGGTCCCGGGTGTACTGGGTGGCGGGGTGGTCCACGATCTGCTGGACCTCGCCCGACTCCACAAACGAGCCGTCCTTCATCACGTGGATGCGGTCCGAGATCAGCCGGGCCACACCGAGATCGTGCGTGATCATCAGGATGCCGATGCCGCGCTGCTCCTGCAGTTCCAGCAGCAGGTCCAGGATCCCGCCCTGCACGGTGACGTCCAGGGCCGACGTCGGCTCATCCGCAACCAGCAGCTGCGGCTCGCTGGCCAGGGCAATGGCGATCAGCACGCGCTGCAGCATGCCGCCGGAGAGCTGGTGCGGGTACTTCTTCAGCTGCTTCTCCGGGGTGGGGATGTGCACCTGCTCCAGCAGCCGGATGGCCCGGGCCTGCAGCGCGCCCTTGTCCTTGGCCGAGGCCGCACCGGCGATCCGGATGGCCTCGAAGAGCTGGCTGCCGATCGAATGGACCGGGCTCAGCGCCGTCATCGGGTCCTGCGGGATCAGCGCCAGGGTCTTGCCGCGCACCTTGTCGATCGCTTTGGGATCGGCGGTGACGTCGACACCGTCAATCAGCACTGTGCCGGACAGCACCGCCAGGTCCTCGGGCAGCAGGCGGAGGATGCCCATCGCCGTCGTGGACTTGCCGGAGCCGGACTCGCCGATGATGGTGACCGTCTCGCCCCGGTGGATGCTGAAGCTGACGGAGTCAACGGCGCGGATGATTCCGGCGTCGGTAATCAGTTCCACCTGGAAGTCACGGACCTCGAGGAGCGGCTGCTCCCGGTGAGCGGAGGTCTGAGGTTGTGCGGTCATGTCAGGCACCCTTCTTCTTGCGGCGGGGACGGTCGCGGAGGCCGTCGCCCAGCAGGTTCACGCCCACCACCATGAGCACGATCACCAGGCCGGGCAGGGTGACCATCCACCAGGAGGTGGTGATGTAGTCCTGGCCGTCGGAGATGATGCGGCCCCAGGTGGCGAAGGGCCGCTGCGGGCCGGCACCGAGGAAGCTGAGCGCGGACTCGAGCAGCACGGCCTGAGCCAGCAGGAGCAGGACCACCAAGGTTGCCTGCTTGATGACGTTGGGGATGATGTGCTGGATGAGGATCTGGATCTTGTGCAGGCCCAGGATCCGGGCGGCGGAGACGTACGGCTTTTCGCGTTCCACCAGCACCATGGAGCGGGTGAGGCGGGCCACTTCGGGCCATTGGGCGATGGCGATCACGAAGGTGATCACCGGGATGGAGGGGCCGAACAGGGCCACCACCAGCAGCAGCATCATGAGCAGCGGCAGGGACATCTGGGCTTCGAGGACGCGGGAGACGATGGTGTCCACCCAGCCGCCGAAGTAGCCGGCGGCCGCGCCGAGGATGATGCCGATGGCGCCGGAGACCAGCACCGCCAGCAGGCCGATGGTCAGCGAGACCTGGCCCCCGTGCAGCACCCGGGAGAGGAGGTCGCGGCCCAGCTGGTCTGTGCCGAACAGGTGCCCGTCGGTGAGCGGCGGCAGGCGCCGTGCTCCGAGGTCCTGGAAGTTCGCGTCCGGGAGGGGAAGCACCTGGGCCAGGATGATCGGGATGATCACCAGCAGGGTGCAGACGGTGCCGACGATGAGCTTCCACTTGGCGGCTTTACGACGGCGGGTGGCTCCTGCCTTGGCGATGTCCTCCTTGGTGATGGCGGAAGGGCTGGGCTGCCTGGCCGGCTGGCCGGCCGCGGCTGGGGTTGCGGTGTCGAGGCTCATGCTGTTGCCGCCTTTCCAAGACGAACGCGGGGATCAAGGAGCGGGTAGGCGAGGTCGATGAGCAGCTGGACAGCCACCGCCAGCAGCGCGGTGAGGAGGACCGTGGCCTGGATGAGGGGGTAGTCGCGGGTTTCGAGGGCCCGCACAATCAGGGAGCCGACGCCGGGCCAGGCGAACACCACCTCGACGACCACCACACCGTTGAGCATCGCGGCGAACCGGGTGCCGAGGGCGGTGAAGACGGGGATGGCGGAGTTGCCCATGGCGTAGCGCCAAGTGAGCGCCGAGCTGCGGACGCCGCGGGAGCGGGCCACGGTGAGGAACGGGGCCGCCAGGTTGGCGGTCATTTCCCGCCGGACCATGCGGGAGATCAGGGCGATCTGCAGGATGGCGATGGTGATGGTCGGGAGGACCAGTCCGCCCCAGGTGGCGAAGCCGGAGGCCGGAAAGATCGGGATCAAGACGGCGAAGCCGGTGAGGAGCATGATGCCGGTCCAGAAGTCGGGCATGGATTGCCCGGCGATGGTCAGCACGTTCACGCCGAATTCCTTGCCGGTGTCCGGGCGGCGGGACATCCACACGCCCAGCGGGATGGCGACGACGGCGGTGAGCAGGATCGCGGCGGTGGCGAGGGTCAGCGTGTAGGGCATCCGTTCGGCCACCACCTGCATGGCCGGGGCTTGAAAGGAGTAGGACTGGCCCAGGTTGCCGGTGAACAGCTGCTGCAGGAAGATCCAGTACTGCTCCAGCACGGTCCGGTCCAGGCCGAACTGCTCCCGCACCTTCGCGAGCTGTTCGTTGCTGGCCAGTGGGCCTGCGTAGGAGACTGCCGGATCGCCCGGTGCCATGCGGATGAGGATAAACACGGTGGACACCGTGAGGAACACGGTCAGCAGGCCCTGTCCCAGGCGCTTGAGGATGTAATTCGTCATGGCTTAGGCCTCCAGCCGGACATCAACGAGGGGGTAGGAGTTGGTGGGTGCCAGGTTGATGTTGGACACCCGCTCCCGGTGGGCGAGGACGGACTTGGGGACGAACGCCCAGGCGCAGGGCCAGGTGTCCCAAACGGCCTGCTGTGCGTCATTCAACAGTTCAGTGCGGCGGGCCGGGTCCGCTTCGGCAGACGCGGCCTGGATCTTGGCGGTGACCTCGGGGATCACATAGCCCTGGTAGGTGTCGCGCGTGGCTTCCTTTTCGGGGGTGCCGGAGTACATGCCCTGCAGCATGGTGATGGCCAGGCCGGTGGGGCTCGGGTAGCCGTTGCCCAGCAGGTCCCAGTCACCCTGCTTGCCCTGGCGCCAGGCCAGGATATTGCCGCCGGGTTCAAACTGCTGCAGCTCGGCCTTCACGCCGATCTTGCCGAACATCTCCACCAGGGCCTCCATCACGGAGGTGTCGGAGGCGAATTCGCCGGTCTCCCAGATGATCTTCAGGGTGAGGTCCTTGACGCCAAGCTCGGCGAGGGTGGCCTTGGCCTTCTCGGGATCGTAAACGTATTCGCCTGTCTTGTTGTAACCGGTGAGGCTGGACGGGGTGACGCCCTCGGCCTGGGTGACGGAGTCCACCAGGACATCGCGGACCAGTGCCTCGCCGTCGATCGCCATGCTGAGTGCCTGGCGGACTCGGGGATTGGCCAGCGGGTGGCCGGCGGGCTTGCGAAAGTTGAAGAAGATCTGGTTCAGGCGGAGGCTGGACGCCTCCTGGAGTTCGACGCCGGGAAGTCCGGCGAGCTGTTCGCGGGAGTCGGGCGTGATGGAGTCGATGACGTCCACCTCGCCGCTGCGCAGGGCGATAACGCGGCTGGATTCCTCGGGGAGGAACCGGACTTCCACATTGTCCACCTGCGGTGCCGGGCCCCAGTAGTTCTCGTTGCGGGCCAGGCTGTAGGTGCCGGCGCCACGGTTGAACTTGGTGACCACGTAGGGGCCGGTGCCCACGCCTTCCTGCAGTTCCTCCGGCTTGTTCTGCGCGGCGGGGGTAATCAGGATCATGCTCATGAGCGAGTCCAAGATAGGGATGGGCCTCTTGGACACCATCTTGAAGGTGCGGTCATCCACCGGCACCACCTTGGGGAATTCGGGGAAGAAGCCGGCCACGAAGGAGCCCTGCACCTGCTGATACATCTTCAGTGCGGTGGCAACGTCCTCCACCGTCACGGGGCTGCCGTCCGAGTAGCGGATGCCCTCGCGGAACCGGACGGTCCATTCGGTAGGGCCGGTCATCTCGAAGCGTTCGGCCAGGACCAGCACAGGCTTGGTTTCGGGGCCGATGGCGGTGAGGCCCTGGCGGACGGCACGCTGCACCGTGACGGCGGCGTCGAACTGGTTGAGCTTGTTGTCCAGGCTGACCAGGGAGCGGTTCAGGGCCAGGGTCAGGGTGCTGGGTCCGGGAAGGCCGGTAGGGCCGGCGCAGCCTGCGAGGCTGCCGGTGCCCAGCAGAAACCCGGCCGCGGCGCCGAACTGCAGCAGGCGGCGGCGGGAAATCTCACTTCCTTGAGGAAGAACGGTCATCGTTGACCTCTCGGTAGATCGGGGACGGCTGTCGGCCGGAGTGGCAGCGCCGAATGTTGTGTCCATCACTTTGCCACTTCTGCGCAAAATACGCAACCCCTCTGGCGCGATTCGCGCAATCGTGTCAGAATGTTGGAAAGCATCCCGCACCTCAGCGGTGCTCCGGCCGACGCAGACGAAAGAGAGGACCAACGTGGCTTCCGTATTTGTGCAGGCCGACGACTTCTCCGGTGCCGCCGAGGTTGGCTACTGCTTTGTACAGCACGGCCTGACCGCACAGGTGCTGCTTGGGAAGCACGACGGCGTTTCCTCATTCGCCGGGCCTGTCACCGACGCGGTGGTCACCGATACCCATTCACGCGGGCTCGCTGAACCTGCGGCTGAAGCCCTGGCGAAGGAAGCTTTTTCCAGTACTGCAGCTTCGGGCGCGCAGGTGATGTTCAAGAAGATGGACTCCCTGTGGCGCGGAAATGTCCGCGCCGAAGTTGCCGCGCTAACAAGCCTTGGTTTTCACGCTGTAGTTGCGGGAGCACTCCCCCAGCTGCAGCGGTCCGTACGGGACGGCCAGCCCCTGATTGCCGGGACTCCCCTGGCCCAGACGGACCTGTGGCAGGCCGAACGTTCGGCCCCGCCTGCGGACGTTCCGTCGCTGCTGCGCCCGGAGGATCCGGCTTCGGTGCAGACCCTGGATTTGGCCGAGGTCCGGTCCGGCCCGCTTCCGTCGAAGTTGGCGGCGCTGCTGGCCTCTGACCGGCCAACACTGATCGTGGCCGACGGCGAAACGGTCCAGGACCTGGAGCACGTGGTGGACGCCCTGCTGGAGCTCGGCTTCACTGCCGGCACCCGCCGCATCGTGCTGGTTGGCACCGGCGGGACGGCGGACGTGCTGGCTCAACGACTTGCAGGGCAGCGCCTGGCTGCACAAGTTGCGCGGAATGCGCAAAGTATGACACGGGCTAACCCGACCACCTCGGAACTGCAGGGAGCCGCCAGGCCGGTGCTCGCCGTCGTCGGCTCCGCTTCCAAAACTGCGCAGGCGCAGCTGAACCAGCTCGCGGCCCACGGCTTCGAAGTCATCAAGCTTCACCCGCAGTACGCCGGCGCCACTGGTGCGTATGGACCACAACTGCAGGAAGCAAGGGTGGCCCTGGCTGCGGGAACCCACGTGGCCGTCACCCTGGCCGAAAGCAAGGTTGACCCCGCAAGGGCCAGCAGCATCGTCCGAGCGCTATCCCAATTCGCCGCCAAGGCAGCAACGGGGCTGAAAGCAGACCTTATCCTCACCGGTGGTGAGAC
The DNA here is from genome assembly GCF_054130535.1 of Arthrobacter sp. D1-17. NCBI lineage: Bacteria > Bacillati > Actinomycetota > Actinomycetes > Micrococcales > Micrococcaceae > Arthrobacter > Arthrobacter sp. D1-17. The sequence goes on from NZ_CP096382.1 coordinate 2,246,721, forward strand.
GGCCCGGGAAGTCCTGGACGCCGTCGGTCTCCAACGGCTAGTGCCGCTAGCGGCCGTGCAGCACGGGGCGGTGCTAAGCCGCGCCGACGACGGAACCCTGGTGGGCACCAAGCCCGGCAGCTTCGGCGACGACTTGGCCCTCCTACAGCTTTACGACGAAATCCGGGAGCGCCGCGGACAGTCCGCGCAGGCTCCCACCTACACCCTTCCCAGCAAGCCTTCCGAACGATCTGGAGCAGACATGACAACCGACGCAGTGACCAAGACCGAGCAGGCCGCCCTCCCCTACGTGGCCGTCACCATGGGCGATGGCGCCGGGGTGGGGCCGGAGGTGGTGGTGGCCGCCGTGCTGGATCCGCAGAGCAATGCCGAGTGCCGGCCCGTGGTGATCGGCGACGCGCTGCGCCTGCGCCAGGCCGCGGACGTCCTGGGCATCGAGGCTGACATCCAGAGCATCAAAAACGTGGAGGACGCGGTGTTCACGCCGGGCCGGGTGAACGTGATTGACCTGGCGCTGCTGCCGGAGGACCTGGCGTGGGGGCAGCTCTCCCCCGTGGCCGGGCATGCCGCGTACGAATACATCCGGGTGGCCAGTGAACTGGCGATGGCCGGGAAGGTGCAGGCCATCTGCACCGCGCCGCTGAACAAGGAGGCGCTGCACGCCGCCGGGCACATCTTCCCCGGGCACACCGAGCTGCTGGCGCACCTGACGGGCACGGAGGAAGTGTCCATGATGCTCTCCACCCCTAAGATCCGGGTGATCCACGTGACCACGCACATCGGGCTGGTGGACGCCATCCGCAAGATCAACCCGGACCTGGTGGAGCGCACCATCCGCCGCGGCCACGAGGCGCTGATCCGTGCAGGTATCCCGAACCCGAAGATCGGTGTCTGCGCCATCAACCCGCACGCCGGGGAAAACGGCCTGTTCGGCCAGGGCGAGGAAGCGGAGAAGATCGAACCCGGTGTGAAGGCCGCTCAGGCGGACGGGATCAATGCGGTGGGCCCGCTGCCGGCGGACACGCTGTTCTTCCTGGCCGGCCGGGGCGATTACGACCTGGTGGTGGCTATGTACCACGACCAGGGGCACGGCCCGGTGAAGGTGCTGGGCATCGAGGCCGGCGTGAACATCACAGTGGGCCTGCCCGTGATCCGCACGTCCGTGGACCACGGCACCGCCTTCGACATCGCCGGCAAGGCGATCGCAGATTCGCGGTCCATGGTGGAGGCCCTGCACCAGGCCGCGGAGATGGCCACCCGGCCTGCCGTAGCCGTGTAGCAGCGAGGGTTTCTTGGGGGTCGGAACTAGCATGGTTACCACTGCCACGGGAAGGAGACCGGGAATGCTGAGCGCAAACGCGCGGCGCGAGGAGATCTACCACCTTGCCGTGACCACCGGCCTGGCCTCCGTGGAGGAACTCTCCGCCCGGTTCGAAGTGACGGCCTCCACCATCCGCCGGGACCTGGCGCTCCTGAACGGGCAGGGCCGGCTGGCCCGAACCTACGGCGGGGCCATGGCCCTGGGTGCACACCCGGAGGCGTCGCTGCGGCAACGCACCGGCGAGGCGTTCGAGCAGAAGCACGCAATCGCCCGGTGGACGGCGTCCGTGATCGTGCCCGGCGAGAACATCCTGCTCGACGCCGGCTCCACCGTGGGTGCCCTGGCCCACGAACTGCGCGGGTTCGAAAGGCTGTCCGTCACCACGCCAGGCATCAACACCATGCAGGAACTCGCCGACTCGGAAGGCATCGAAGTGGACTGTCTGGGCGGCCGGCTGCGCAGCCTGAGCCAAAGCTTCGTCGGGCCTCTGGCCGAGGCAATGCTGGAGCGAATGAGCTTCGACCGCGTCTTCCTCGGCGCCGACGCCGTCACCGCCGAAGACGGCATCTGCGAAGCCGACCACGCCCAAACCCGCCTCAAAGAACTCATGGCCCGGCGCGGCAACAACGTTTACGTCTTGGCGCACTCGTCCAAGCTCGGCGTCCGGCCATTCCACGCCTGGGCGCGTTTGGCTTTGCCCTGGACGCTGGTCACCGATGACGGCGTCGACCCCGAGCAGGTGCAGAAGTTCCGGGACGCCGGGGTACAGGTTGAAGTGGCCGCCGTGGCGCACAAAACACCAGCAAGTGCCGGTCCCCTCGTAAGCGCATCGGGGCCATAACCCGAGTGCTGGACCCTCAGCAATGGCAGCTGGGCTCGTGGGTTTCCGGGAGGCGAAGTGAGTCCTTCCTTTGGTGGCCTGCCTAGTGCCGTCGAGGAAACGTGCAGCACTCCTCAAAGATTCTTGTTGTTGTTGATTCTCCTGGCGATTCCACGAGCAGAGCTCTTCGGTCTGCTGCAGACCATCCCTTCAGTGGGTGCCCATAGAGGACAGCTGGCACCGCGACAATCACAGCTGCGATGGCTCCGAAGGCTTGCCACTCCTCCGCGGTCGGCCATCCTTCTATTCGCCACCATGCCGCACCCCTGGTAATTCGCCCCAGGAGTAAACCTGCAAGTGCTCCAAGTGGCACTCCGGCAGCGAGGCCGGCCAAGACTTTACCATTTAATGCAATACTCCCCCAGCCTCAACTCGCGAGCGGTAGCTTAGCCTCCCTGCAGCAAAAGGAGGTATTGGGCAGCCTTCGGTTGAGTGGTCGCAAGCGTATCGATTTCGGTGGCGCAGAGGACTGGTTGACGAAAGTTGGTTATCGGTGCATCGGCCAAAAGTGGGGGCATTCAATACGTCCAGCGGCCGGTGCACATGCGCGTTTGTGGTCTGGCCGTTGGCGTAGGAACGCCTGCCGCCGTCAGCCGTGTCTAGCTACGGATCGAATGAACGGGGGTTGGGCACTTGCTGCGCTCTCACCTCATCGTAGGGGTGCTAAATTCTGGGGCTAGCTTTAGGTTGGAACAGGACGTGGCACACTTCACATATGGTTCAGGTCACACTTTCCGAACGCGGCGCCCCGGCATGAGGACGCTCAGCCACCTAAGAACTCCGGCCAAGCCCTGCCTCATGCAGGGCCCGGTCCGCTTGCAACGTGGCCCGTAGTGACGGCGTTTGATCCCGAAATTCGATCCCAGCAGCAGCAACGATGAGCGAGGATAAATGAAAGTCTCTCAACCTGCGCAACCGCAGGACACTTCTCTTCTAAAGGTCCTGGGCAACTGGGACGCCTTGGCGCTTGGCTTTGGTGCCATGATCGGTTTTGGTTGGGTGGTCCTCACCGGCGGCTGGATAGCTTCTGCCGGCACTATGGGGGCCGTTCTCGCCATGATTACCGGCGGTGTGATTATGGGCGTGGTGGGATTGACGTACGCCGAATTAACGGCAGCCATGCCTAAGGCCGGCGGTGAGCATAACTTCCTGCTCCGCGGTATGGGTCCTCGATGGTCATTTATCGGGTCCTGGGCCATTACCGGAGGCTACATAACGATTGTTGCCTTTGAGGCTGTTGCGTTGCCGCGCACTGCACAGTACCTCTTCCCTGACCTGAGCCAGATTCCTCTGTGGGAAGTGGCCGGCTACCAGGTGCACCTGACATGGGCACTGGTGGGGGCTGTTGCCGCGGTGGTGATCACGGGAATCAACATTCTTGGAGTTAAGCTGGCCGGAGTGGCCCAGACGTTTGTGGTGGTTTTCCTCCTGGTTATTGGTTTGGTGCTCGTGTTCGGCTCCTTTACCGGCGGCTCGGTAACGAATATGCAGCCGTTCTTCACCGGCGGCATGAACGGCTACTTTGCCGTCCTCGTAGTAGTTCCGTTTCTGTTCGTCGGCTTTGACGTTATTCCCCAGTCTGCGGAAGAAGTGAACATCCCGGCGCGGCAGATAGGAAAGCTGGTGGTCGTTGCCGTCCTGCTAGCCACGGTCTGGTACACCATGACCGTCCTGACCACTTCTTCCGCAATGCCTGCCGGTGAAATTGCCCAGGCCGACATAGCGACTGCCGATGCCATGGGGGCACTGTTCGGCAGCGACGTGATGGCCAAGATCCTGATCGCCGGTGGGATTGCCGGCATCCTGACCTCGTGGAACTCGCTGCTTCTCGGCGCCTCACGCCTGATGTTCTCGATGGCCCGCTCCGGCATGTTGCCGGCATGGTTCGCTAAGCTGCACCCCAAGTACAGGACCCCAGTCAACGCCCTGCTATTCGTCGGTGCACTGTCCTTTCTCGCACCGTTCTTCGGTGTATCGATGCTTGGCTGGCTCGTGGACTCCGGCGCGCCGAGCATTGTCATCGCGTACATTCTTGTATCAGTGGTGTTCGTCATCCTGCGTCGCCGCGAACCCCGGATGGACAGGCCGCTCCGCGTAGGCGGCAAGGGCAACGGCGGCATCATAATCGGCGTCCTGGCCGTTGTCCTTTGCATTGGGCTCCTCAGCCTTTATCTGCCAGGCATGCCGGCATCCCTCACCCCGCCGCCATGGATTCTCTTCGGCCTCTGGTGGGTCCTCGGATTGGTCCTCTTCTTCCGAATCCCGACCGGAATCGCTCCTGGCGAAGATGCTGAGCACAATCTGCTGGAACGCCTCAAGCAGCGCCGGCTCCAAGGGACCAGGAACGGCTAAGTTGAGCTTCCCCTCCCGTGGCAGGAGGGGAAGCCCTCGCCCTCGCGTCACGGAAAGAGGGCTGTGGCCACGTTTGTATTTGCTGCGCTCAAGCGGCGAGAGCCGGGGCTTTCTAGCCCAGATGGTAGTAGGCGCCCCGATTCCCGCGACGCTGGGGACGACTTATCAGGCCCCCCGGGACGCTGCTTCATGCCACCTCGAGCGGGAAGGTCCTGCTGGCGGCGCTGCCAGCGGAAGAAGGGACCGGATCCTGAAGGAGACCGGCCTGCCGGAGCGGACCTCGCGGACCATCACCGACCTGAAAGAGCTGGGCGGCCGAGCTGGTCCAGCGGGCGGCCAGCGGCGTCCCGAAATCCGTCCTCGCCACCGACTACGGCATCAGCCGTAAACCGGTGTATCAGTACCTCCGTCAGGCCAAACTGGCCTGACGCGGCGGATGTTCGGCTGGGGCGACACCGCCGCCGAACCCGTCATCCTGCCCTTCACCTCCCGACTCAGCCTCCTGAACACCACCGAATACCCACAAGATACCCACGAGCACTAGCCCGCGCGGGGATGTTCCGCTCCCGCCCGCGCTTTCTGATGCCCCCGCAAGCGGGATCAGGGGCGTCTGCTCATGCCCCTACCGGGCGGCCGGGCTGCGGCCACCAGATCTCCAACAAAGATGCCAAGACGCAATCTTCCCGAGGATCACCAACGTTAGGATCACAAGATGACACCCGGCCAGGAGGGCCCTGGAAACAGTCACAGCAGCAGTGCGCCTCTAAATAGGTGCCTGGCTGCCGGTCTTACGTCTCTTGTTGTCGGGTACGTTTTGGGCAGCCGGAACAGCACCCCTCAATACGCAGCGATCTTAGGCGGGGCGCTCCTATGCTTTGCGGCCGGTCTGATCATAGTGATGTGGCATTTCGCCCAGAGTGCAATACATTCGTCCCGCTCGTTTCACCGGGCGTCCGCGTGGGTTGTTACCACTCTGATGGCTGCATCCGGGGCGCTCCTAATTTGGGGAACCCTCGTCGATTAGCTCACCAGCTGTACCGGCCTGCCCTATTCTCGCCGGCAAGCAACGGGTCCGGGGTGAATGTGGCCGTCCCCGCTGCCGATTCAGCATGGAGGCTTGGGCGGACGCTTGGCTTGATCGATTTCGAAGCGTTTGGTGATCCGGCATCGTGCCGCATTGTATGCAGGCCCGCTGACACAGCAGCAACCACTCCAGCTTTAGGGAATCACGGTTATCGGCGTTCTAAAACGAGCCGAAAGCGGCTGGGATATACCGGTCTGTCCGCTCTGCAGCACGTTCTGTCTCATCTGCTTGCGACAGGGAATGCCTCGGACCCGTACCCGTTGCTCAAACTAAGGAGACCAAGCACATGCTGACAGGTCCTAGTGTCATTGCCCTAGAGGTAGGCTGCGGGGTTGACGGTCCGGTCCTTGACCATGACTTCAAAGTGAAGATGGCAGCCGGTGGAGTTACCGGTCGTTCCGACAGCGGCTATTCGGCTACCTTTGCCCAGGGTTTGCCCCTTTGAAACGCCGATGCTGGCCAGGTGGTTGTATGTGGTCTTCAGGCCGTTTCCGTGGTCAACTACAATCCGGTTTCCGCCGCCGTACGGGCTCCAGCCTGCCTCCGTTACTTTTCCCGCAGCTGCAGCCAGAACGGGCGTATTGCACGCCCCGGCGAGGTCAAGCCCCGTATGCATTTCGCCGGCTGCCCCGGTCAGGGGATTGCCGCGAAGCCCAAATGGGGAACTCACGTTCACCGAGGCGAGCGGTGCCCGCAGACCTGGCGAAGGCGCGGAAACCCGGGCGGATTTCGATGCCGGTTTCCGTGCCGGTTTGGCTGCCGCTTTCGGTGCCGGTTTCCGCGGTTTGGGTGCCGCTTCCCGCGCCGGGGAGGATTTGACCTGGGGCCGGTCAAAAACCAGCGACGATCCTGCATCCGCGGCCAGGGACGGCTGTGCGACCGGAGCGGCCACTGCCTCGGCGGGAATTTCCCGCACCGCCGAAATCCCTGTTGGGTCGGCATGAGCCGCGGAGAGCACGGTCATGCCAATCATTCCGGTCACCGCCGCCGCAACAGCCAGCTTTTGGCCGCGGCCCCGCAGCTTTGGCACTGGGGATGAGACTGCCCGGCGGCGGCCCTTGCCGGATGTGCGTGAGAAAATGGCACGGCGTAGGCCGTGCTTGTCGTGGGAAGGCAAAGCGCAAGTCCTCTCGACGCCGGCGAAATTAGCTGTCGGATTCGGACGAGTGGACTGTCCGGCCTCCCCTGACGCGCGCCTCACGGCATGCAGATACAAGGGCCAGGCTTCACCCCAAGACGCCCAAAGACGTCATTCGTGGGTTTTCCGCCCCCGCCTAAAGATAAGAGTTCATGTACCGCCGGCGGGGTTTGGCGAAGCGGGTACACCCATAGCAAGGTGCACGTATGGGATACCACTATGTAAGCAAGAAAAGCATGATGTTACAAATTCGTTACTGATACTGCACGCGTCGCTATTGTGGACCAAGGGAGCGATCCGGTATAGACCCCAGTCCACGGCGAACAATGTTACTGGCCCGTCAGACCCGGCGGAGCCAACCTGAACCTCCTTCTAGCGCCCTCCGGCTTGAGGCGGCAGACAGAGTGCCGGTCGTTCCCTCGAAAACCTGGCTGCGCCGTGGCCTTGCACCGTCAGGGAATCTGTCGGGCAGAGCGCATTCACGGCATCGGTCAGCTGCCAGGTGCCAGGTGCCAGGTGCGGAAGGGTTTGGTCAGGTACGCCGCGGCTCCCGAGGCCATGCGGACCATTTCATCGTCGACGTCTGCCCGGGCGGTAATAAAGAGCATCGGCGCGTCAGACCGTGCCCGGATATGCCGGGCCACGTCCTGGCCGTCAAGGTCCGGCAGGTTCAGATCCGCCGTTATCAGGACAGGATGGTGTTCCCAGGCGGCGGCGCCCCCTTCGACGCCGTTGCGGACAGCGAGAACATCAAAACCTATCCGCGCCAGAATAAGCGCGACCAAATCCCGGATATCCTGATCGTCCCAGATGACCAGGCAAAGCTACCGTGAACCCAATGCGCCCCCGCTTGTAGTAGGTGCTGCACAGTCGGGAAGGGAAGCCTCAAGGCCGACCGTGACGTCGGCCCCGCTCCGATTTATCTCTCCCCGAGCTTGGAGTAACTCTGCATCTCGTCTTGGACCCGCCGGGGACGCGGTACAGGCAGCGGGGTTTCTTTCCAAGGTTCCCCACGTTTTTTCCCCATGTCTCCGACCGAGACTGACAACGTCCTGAGGCGACGGAAGCCGCGATCCGAATCTTCAGAACTGCGGGGTCCGGACGCATCACCCATGTACACCGGACCCGGCCACACCCGTACCACGAAGCCCCCGCCCAGACACAGATTTGGGCTGCTGCTGCATTCGACGTACAGAGCTAGACATATCGGCCATGAACATACGTTCTATCTCCGAGAGCGTTGTTACGGTGCAAGGCACAGTGATGCGACGTTGGTTGGAAACGCCCTGTCCCCATCGGCGTGCAACCCGTTCTTTGTCGTACCCCTCCCCCACAATGAACAGCGGGCGGCTCAGAAGGCCGCTTCTTGCTGGCGTGTCTGTTCGAATATATGTTTCCTGCAGCCGTGGTGCGGGTGTCCTCTATGGTGTAGCTGACGACCGGGAACGAGGCCGCCACCTCACGTCCACTCCCGTTATCTGGAGTGCGTGTCGCGGTCCTGGTTCTACAGCCAACCGGATCTATTGGACCGCCTCCAGCAGCAGAAGCAGACAGCAAGAGCCTCCCCCAGCAGGTCATCCAACCAGTGCATCGTCCCCTCCCTGCACAGACGACCTAAACTCGCCCATCAGCGCATTCGACAACTTACTAAAGAGAACAAGCGGGTACAGGAACGCCTCGCCCGCGCCCAAGGAGCAGGACGGTTGGCGCCGACAGGCCCCGGAATAGCCAAGAGCAATCACAGGAGTACGCCTCTCGACGGTTGGGTCGATTTTGGTTTCGGTGATGATGAGGTTGTCGCCGCTGATGACCAGGACGCTGCGGTTGCCGATCGCCCGGACGCCGCCTGCTCACTTCATTCGCCACTGCGCTGGACGGCAGCCATTTACTACCCCCGCCCGGAAAGCAGGACCGAGGCCACACCCCTGGCCGCCAGCCGGGGTCGGAACGCGCGTTTTCCGCGGCGTCAAGGGTGTGCGAAGCTCTGTGGCGGCGCGCCCTGAGCCGCACGGCCCGCCCACCCGCGGACACCCTTATGGTGCGAACTCCGCGAGCGGTTTGCGCGCCAAGCTGTAGCGCGACGCCGGCGTCGGCTGCCCACTCCCCCGCTAAGGGTCCGGGGCTGTCAAGCAATCCGGCAATTGTGCCCGGGATTGGCGGGAGTCCCGCGGCTGCAGCGCCAAGAACGCGCGGGGCAAGGGAACTGTGAGCAGCGTCTCAAGCAAATACGGCTCCGACAGGGAACCAGCCGCGTACAGTGGGCGTTATCTATTTGTAACATTCCCCGATTGAATTGCGTGTAAATATGTCTGTGGATTCCGCTACTGAAGACAAGCCGAAACAGTTCCTCGGACTGAGTGGTGCCCAGACTATTGGCTCGGCTTTGGCCGCGGTTACCTCTGCTTGGTGGGGTCCTTTTTAGGCGTTGCGGGGACGCTGATCGGCGCGGCGCTCGGCTCTATTATTGCCACAGTGGGTGCCGCTCTCTATGCCCGAACGCTCAGTTCGGCCGCCATTTTGGCCTCGACGAAAATCCCCCAGCGGCGCAGGCCCGGACTGCCAGCTGACGACGGGGACGAGCTGGCCGCCAGCGCTCCGGCCAAGAGCGACGAACCTCGTGCCAAGCGTGTGAGGAGGCATTTCACGGCCTTGACCTGGATCAAGGTTGGGGCGGGCAGTGCTGCCGCATTCGTTATCGCGATGGTCGGCGTCACTGCTTTCGAATTCGGAACCAATCAGCCCATCTCCAGCCTTGTCTCGTCGACGTCGAGCATCGACGACGGTGCGGCCGCGCACACGACGACGCTGGGCAAGGCACTGAGCGGGAATCCGACGGTCCCGGACGAGCCAGAGAAACCGATTGAGAACGTGGAGGAGCTGCCTGGGCAAGTCGAGGAAGGCCCTCCCAAAGAAGGTGGCCTGACTACGGACGGTAGCCCCGATGGCGGGGATAGCGGTCCGCCCGGAACTGAAGCACCGGGAACGGACGAATCAAGCGATACCCTGCCGACGGACCTCGCCCCCGCAACGGAACAGAGCATTGAGCCTGCCCCCGAGACCGAACAGCCCTCGGTGCCGGAGGTGTTCACAGATCCGGGAACGGACGGGCAGCCCGCACCGTAAAGGCGAAGATACGAGAATGCAGGCCCGATAGATAGGAAGCCCTCCTAAACCGGCACTGGCGGCCTGGCCCGAGCGGGTTTGTGACCCACGTCCGTACTGATAGGCGAGCCGCTTCCACAGCACCGGTTTCATGCGAGGATATGCCGGAGCTGGCATCATTGTCCTGAAATGATGCTCATGGCTGCCGTCTATCGATCTGGCTCGTGCGGTACATTCCGAGCCATGAGACGGCATCCTCCCCGATGCTCTCCACCCACCTGCGGTTGCTCGCTCATGCGGGAGGTTGTCTCCTTCTGTCTGGGCAGGGATGACTTCGCCATGAGTTGTTTTGCATATCCCTGCAGCCGGTCGTGCTTCGCTTGCGGGATGACCTCATCTGGGCATCCGACCAGGGTGTCCAGTATCTCGATGTCTTCGATCATGGGTTCGGTGACCACGGCCAGCGCCAGGTCGAGAGCTGCCGAAGAAGGCGTTTTTGGCAAAGCTTAGCGACGTGATGTACGACCCGGCGAGGTTGTAGACGACGTCGACCTTGGCGTAAAACTACTCCATCGCAGCGTTGTCCGCGCGCACCGGTTCTGCCCATCGAGCCTGTCAGCCGGTGGTGCCGGAGCGATTCGACGAAGCGTCGAGTCCGGAACTGGCCCCCCGGTCCGAGTGCACGACAGTCGCTGCCGGGCGGCGTGCCTGCACCGCGTTCTCCAGCGCAGCAACGGCCAGCGAGGATGTCGTCCGCGAGTCCATCGAGTACCCGATGATCCTGCCGGAATAGACGTCCTTCACCGCGCAGAGGTAGAGCTTTCCTTCGGCAGCTTGGATTCCGGGTGCTCCGTGATGTCGGTCAACCACAGCTCGTTTGGTGCCGTGGCGGTGAAGTCCCGCACGGGCCGTTTTAGTCGCTAAGCCGAGGCATCAGCATCGGATCCCTCGGCACCGGGCAGAGCCGTGTTGCTGGCCATGGGTGCGCCCATGCCGGCTTCTACCTGGTGCGGGCCGGCGGCGGAGGGCCGGATGTCGAAGTCGAAAATCGCAGTGGGCAGGTAGACGGTGGAGCACGAGTTTGGGATGTCTACGACGCCGGAGAGCCGGCCTTCGATCGGCGCGGCGCCGAGCAGCAGATACGCCTGCTCGGGGCTGTAGCCGAACCGGGTCAGGTAGTCGATGGCGTGCAGGCAGGCCCGCTGATAGGAAAGGTGCGAATCAAGGTACTTCTGCTCACCGTCCAGTGTCACCGATGTTCCGGAGAACGCGAGCCATTCGCTGAACCGCGGATCCACGATTCCGGGCATGAAGATCGCGTTTTCGCTCACCCCATAGGTGTCCATGCCCCCCTTGATTAGGTCGACCCGCAGATCCAGGAAGCCGCCCATCTCGATGGCACCGCAGAACGTTATTTCGCCGTCGCCCTGGGAGAAGTGAAGGTCACCCATGGACAGGTTCGCGCCGTCCACAAAGACCGGATAGAAGACCCTGGTGCCCTTCGAGAGGTTTTTGATGTCCTGGTTGCCGCCGTTTTCCCGTGGAGGTGCGGTACGGGCCGCTTCCCCGGCCACCCGGCCGAATTCGGATTCTGGCAAGCTACCCAGGACGGCGTACTCGGGATTCGGAGGCAACGCGAGTGGTGGAACCCGGTTTGGGTCGGTGGCGATGAGGTCGCCCTCGCGCCTGTTCCATTTGGCCAGCAGTTCCGCGGACGGGGCGGTGCCCATCAGTCCGGGGTGGATGAGCCCGGTGAACGAGACTTCCGGAACGTGCCGGGATGAAGCTATCTGGCCGGTGAAGTCCCAGATGGCTTTGTAGGCGTCCGGGAACTGCTCGGTGAGGAACCCGCCGCCGTTGTTTGTGGCGAAGATGCCGGTATAGCCCCAGCCCTGTCCGGCCAGCGGCCCGGAGTCCTCCTGCGGGATCGGCCCTACATCAAGAATGTCCACTATCAGCAGATCGCCCGGCTGTGCCCCTTCGACGGCGAAGGGTCCGCTGAGTTTGTGGACGGTCAGCAAGGGGGCGTTGAGTATGTCCTCGGCCGAATCGTCGTTGACGATCGCGCCGTCGAACCACTCGCGGCAATGCACACGGAAAACATCGCCGGGCCTGACCGCTGCCACGGGCGGGATCTCCGGATGCCATCGGTTGTGACCGATTTTCTCTTGGTCCTCAAATTTCTTTGAAGAATCAAGCGGGAAAATTAGCTCGGGCATTTCGTCTCCTGTGATCGAATTTCGTCCTGTTATGGTCGCGGAAGCTTTTTATGCAACGGATTAGTCGTATAGTGCTGAGCGTTCTTTCCCTTCGTCCCCGGCAGTTCCCTAACCACCTGAGGCTGGTGGGCGCTGCGTTTGGTGGCGTCGAAGAGCCGGAATTCGGCGGAGCTGCTGCGTGAAAGATGAGGGGTGCCCATTTTCCGTGGAGCGGATTGCTGGCATGAGGGGCAAGGCGAAGAATCGGTCGCTTCACTCATCGCGCAGATCACCTCGAAAACCGAACATTGCGGGCACCGGTATTCGTAAATGGGCATGCGATGATTCCTTTCCTGGTCCGGCCGCTAGGCCGCAGAGGCCGCTGCAGTGTCTTTCGCGGCCACGGTATGGTGGGGCAGGCCCCGGCGGGCCAGGAAGAATGCCACCGCCAGGGACACGGCCCCCAAGGCTGCGACGACCAGCGCGTTGACGGTATTGGTCTCAAATCTGTCAAGCAGCAGGAAGAACGCCGGGATGGTCCCGGTCAGATGGCTGACAAAGATCGTGAACCAGCCCGTCGCGAGGGTCAATGTCTCTTTGTGCAGCCCAAGAACGAGGAAGAACAGGAACCAGAGCACGGCCCAAATAAGCCAGATGGAGCCGAACACAGGATCATTCACTGAAGTGAACTGGAGAACGCCGATGGCCACGGCGCAGGCGGCCACGAACAGCGAGAACCAGCCCAGCCCTTCCCCGCTGACCCCGGTAACCTGAAGGATCCCCACGTAGAGATAGGTGAAACCGAAAAGGTAAAGCCCAGCGGCACCGAAAATGATCGAAGGGTCATTATTTGCCTGCAGCAGAATGATCGTCGGGAAGACCACCTGCATGATTCCAACAAAAAAGTTGAGAATTGCTGCTGATTTGCCGGGAATCAATCCGATCAACATCAAACCGTTGATAAAAAGCACGGCTCCAACGTACAGTAAACCGACACTGCCCATGTTCGCTCCATTGCGATACAGGTGATGATTTTGTAAAGAACTCGCTTAGTGCGATCGGTTGGACGATATCGTAAGCGCCACCGGATCGGATGGAAAACCGACCATCAGTTGGTTATGTCACAGCCTACTTGGGGCATTTCTTTCATGTCAACGGTTCGCGTTGACTCATCAAAAATGCCCGCGGAGGGGAATGAAAAAATTATTTATGAATGCCCGCGTAGCGGTGGGCCCCCAACCGGTGATAGCGGGAGAGGCACTGTGAGCCACGGAAGTTTCGATGAGTGAATGTCGTGCAGTTACGAAACCCGATCGACCTGTGGATCCTGAATTGGAACCATGGCGGAGACTGCCACCCTTTTGACCTCGATGCCTTCATCTACGAAATGCTGCCCTTGGCCGGGTTCGAACCTGGATGCTCTTGGACGCGCTGTTATCGACTTGACGCTGGAAAGCATCGGCTGAGAATCCTGACCTGGTCGGCAACTTGCTTTTCCCGTGAGCAGGCCAATTTGCCAGGCGGCACGGCCATAACGGAAAAGAGACAGGATTCAGGACAGTCCTCAACACGAAACCAGACCAGAGACAGGAAGCGCCGAATGGCACCGCTCTGACATGGCCTGCACGCGTTAGCTCCATCGTCTGGGGTGTTCGGGCATTTGCGCCCTCAACTGCTTCCGCTGGTTCAGGCGGGCAGCAAATCGGACTCTTCGACAAATGTTGCACCCAATGGCACTTCGAACTGCACCGGAGCCAGCGCCGCCAGCACCCACAATCCGCCCTCCCTTAGATAAGACCGGCGGCGGAAGGTTCAGCAGGGACGGAACCACCCTGGGATGTCTTCTCCAAGGAAAGTGCCGTTGGCGGTTCGCCGACTGATCGACGAGAACGCCACAAAGTGATTCCCCAAAACGTCGCTGCCGCCCCAATGACGGCAAGCCACCACGGCTTCTGTCGCTGCTTTCGAATCTGGGCCGCTTCCGCTGCCGTAGCACTGGCCGCCGGGATGCTCCGCGGTATCCGCTCACGGAGCCGGGAGGTGACGGCCTCCACTCCCTGTGCCAGCGCCTCGACGATCGCACGCAAACTCGCTTGAATTCGAGGCGACGTTATCGGGGGCCACAGCGTGGTGGCCCTCGCTTTAAGGAGCGGAGGAACTTCGTGGCAGACAAACTTCAAGTGCTGGTCCGGGTGGACCTAGACGGCAGGCAGGCCAAGGTCGCGACCGCGGGCCATGTGATTGTCCAGGGCGCCCAAGGCCTATACGACGTGATGAAACGCGCGACCTCGCTCGTGGCTGGCCTGGCGCTGGAACTGGACATGACCCAGGCCGAGATCGAACCCGGCGCCTTGGAACAGCTCCACGCCTGCTCCACAGTCATGCCACATGCCACCACACATCGATCAGCTCCAGTCGGAGTACAGGATCAGCATCCTCATGCCAAGCCATCCAGTGTCTTGTATGGCATCACCCGCTTTGGCAGCGTGACCCTAGGCCCAAGTGACCGACCCTGCGGGCTATTGCACTGGGGCTGAGCCGACAGGCGAGAACCGGCATCAGCCAGATGCTCCGAATTTCTGGCCTTGGTATCTGCCAAGCCGTATGGATCCTTTGCCGGCTGCATCGGCCAGCAGGGTAAGGCATGGCTCGTTGATGCTGTTGGCGGATAAGTCCATAGAGAACTGCGGGGTGTGCTCGAACTATGTGGCGTCGGGGTTCCTATTGCCGAAGGTGTACCCACTTGAACGCGCAAGTGAGGCCGGATGCAGAGCCCAGACCGGCCGTGCTGATTGGGTTCAGCTTTCGAAGTGTGTGCTAGGGGCTTCCTGTCCGATGGATTCGAGAACGGCGGCGGCTACCTTATGCAGTTTGATGTTCCGTCCGCTGGAGGCGGCTTTTCAGTATGGTCATGGCGGTGTCGTGGCTGCATCGGTTCTGGGCCATGACGATCCCGGCGGCGACGTCGATAGTGGTGCGTGAACTCATTGCGGCTTTAAGCTGTTCGCCGGTATCGGTCAGCTTCGCGATGCGCACGGCCATGCGCAGCGACGTTGATGCTGCCTGCGCCAGGAGTTCGGCCTCGGCAATGTCTTGGTCCGAAAAATGGTCGGCAGCGCGCGCATATAGGTTGAGTCCTGCATTGGCGTCCCCGTCGAGCGGTATGGGGATGCCGAGGGCCGAAAGGATCCCGTGGCTGGCGATTGCTTCGGTGTATCCGCGGAATCTCGTCTCTGTCCGGAAGTCCCTGACGACATACGTCTTTTCTTCCCTGGCGGCCCGCAGGCAGGGTCCGTCGTCGAAGGAATACTGCACTTCGTCCAAATTCTTCGCGTGCTCGCTGCTGCTGGCCACCGTCGCGGCGGTCCGCGGCCGCAGGAGCGTCACAGCACCAAGCACCTCAGTTCCGTCGATCGAGAGCTTGTCTGCGGCAAACTTTGCCAGACCTGTCAGGAATCCCTCGACGTCCCCGCTGTTTAGGACCATGTCCTGCAGCATCTCTGCCAAAGATGTTGCATTGTCCTCGCTGTTCTCGGGCATGTCTCTCACTTTCAGGGGCTTCGCCATCGATGCCCAAGGGGGCACGGCGTCAAGCCGACACAGGCGGCCAGGATTCGATGTGTGAATAAACATAACGCCATCGGCACGCCAAGTCGCGGGATAGGTCTTTCCGATGCGGCCGCTCCTGGCTCGCAACTTTCATGGCGGGCGGGGCTCCAGCCCCCTTGTCATGCCGGGGCGGGGCTACACTGAAAGCAGCGACGGGAAAGCACCAAAGCCTGCTCCTGGTCTGGCAGCGGGCCTCCAAGCTGGCCGGCCGTATGCCTGCCACCACCAAAGAAGGCCCTCATGGCAAACCGGCTCCCACTTGATGAACTCAGCCTTGTACTGGCCCGCATCAAGGGCATGCTCCTGACCGAGGAGAAAGTCGATCGTGCCGTGCAGCTGCTGGCTGAGGCCATCAGGGACGCTATCCCCGGAACAACCGGGGCGGGTGTTTCCCTGCTCGATGACCGGGGCCGCAGAATGAGCCACGGTGCCACGGATGCCGTCGTCGAACAGGCTGACGCCACGCAGTATGACCTTGGCCAAGGACCCTGCCTCACGGCCTGGGCGGCGCGAACAACGGTGCTGATTGATGACGTTGCCAAGGATAAACACTGGCTGCGCTGGAGCACAGCAGTCGCCTCGCTGCCCGTCCGTTCGGTTGTCAGCACGCCCTTGATTGCGGGCACAGACTGCATTGGTGCCCTGAAGATCTACGCCGCAGTCCCCTCCGCCTACGACGCCGCCGTAGCCCGCCTGCTCGAAAAGTTCACCGGCCCCGCCGCCACGTTGCTCGCAAACATCCAAGGCAACGAGACCCCGCACCGGATCAGCGAAACTCTCGAAAGCGCCCTGGGCAGCCGGGACACGATCAACCGCGCCTACGGCCTGCTCATGGAACGGCACGGGTTCGGGCCGGAGCAGTCCATGCAGGACCTGCTCAGGATTGCCCTCACCCAAAAAATCCCCCTGCTTCAGGCTAGTGCCGCCCTCCTCGATTCCGCCTCGTCAGATGCGGCCTCCGGGAAGGAATAGGAGCGGCAGATGGGTTTCGACACTCACCAGGAACAGCAGCGCAGACTGCTTCGGGAAGCCCTCGGGCAGGCCCGGATCGGTACCGATGAATTGTGGCTGCATTACTTCAGCATCGGAGGGAGCGTCGGAGAATACGAAATAGCCGCACATCTTCAAGGCGCGTTCCCGCTTCCCGAACTGCAACGCGATCTACTGGCCCATGCAGCCAACGAGCTGATCGACGAGCTACCCCCGCCTCCACGGGCCCCCTACTCCAATGATCTGCGGGCTGCCGGGAGTTCCGGAAGCAACCACAGCGCCGAGTGGACGCAACGACCCCAACCGTAGCCGGCTTCATGGAGAAGGCCCACCGCTTCGAAACAGGCGGCCAACAAACCGCCATGCCCGAGATCCAGCAGTTAACGCATGGAAACCCCAAAGGGTCGAAGCGCCAGGGACTTGGGCACATGCTGCCCAAACCATGGAGCAGGTCCGAGAGAATGGCTGCCGCTACAGAGGGATGGCTTTCAACCTTCGTCTCGAAGACAGAACAGAGATGCCCACAGGACACGACCGCGATTACTTCCGGTTGCTGGTGCGATTAATTCGTGGGGATGGCGAGCTGACCCCTGACTGGCGCTTTCCCATTGAGCGTCAGGCTGAGCCCACCCCAAGCTAACAGCGGAAACCACTTAGGTTGACGGAATCTCCCCTATCGGCGTTTGAAAATGGGCGGGAGAGTGGCTTTTTTCAGCGGTCCAAAGCCGGCAACCCATGCAGAGCCGGTTCCGCCTAGCTGCGTCCGTTGAGGATGGCTGAAGGCCGGAGCCCCGGATCCAGGAACTAGACCGCACCTGAACGCGTGCAGCGGCGCGCTGCTTTTGATTTAGGCGCACACTGGGCGGGTTACCGGCTCGTCCCGGTCGCTTTAGGAAACACGCCCTAGGAGACTGCTGAACTAATCGCGGATGTGGGGCGCGTCGGCTGGACTGGTGGGCCTGGTGGGCCTGGTGATTAAGACTGGTCTTATGCAGGGACGCGAGGACGGGCAACGCGGGTATTTGGATGTGGAGGCGCTGGCCGGGGCGCTGTTGGCTCCGGGCAGCGTCTTCGTGTTTCTGGCCAAGCATCGGGGGCGGCTGTTTCCGGATTCTATGATGGAGGACCTGTTTCCGTCGCGGCGGGGCCGACCTTCAGTTCCGGCGCCGGTGATCGGTTCGGTGCTGGTGTTGCAGGCGCTGCAGGGCCTCTCTGACCGGGAAACCGCCGAGGCGTTGACGTATGATCTGCGCTGGAAAGCGGCGTGCGGATACGGGTTGACTGATACCGCGTTCCACCCGAGCACGCTGACGTACTGGCGCAGGCGTCTGGCCGGATCGGGAAACCCGCACCGAATCATGGACGCCATTGCCGAGGTCGTCGCGGAAACCGGAATCCTGAAGGGCAGGCGCCGGCGGGCAGTGGATTCAACAGTCCTGGATGACGCGGTCGCCAGGCAGGACACCATCACGCAACTGATCGCCGGGATCCGCCGCTTCGGCCGTGACGTCCCCGGCGGCCGGGAACTGCTGGCCGCCCATGCGAACGGGTATGACTACACCCGCACGGGTAAGCCGGACATCGCCTGGGATGACCAGGACGCCAAAGACGGGCTCGTCTCGGCGCTGGTCACCGACGCGCTGGCGCTGCTGGCGGCGGTCGATCCCGGGACCTTGGAGGGCAAGGCGGCCGATGCGTACGCGCTGCTGGCCCTCGTGGCCGGGCAGGACGTGGAACCGGCCGAGGGCTCGGAGGGGACCGACGGGCGGTGGCGTATCGCCCGCAGGGTCGCCCCGGATCGGATGATCTCCACCGTGGACCCGGATACCCGGCACGCGCATAAGACCCAGTCCCGGCAGCAGGACGGATTCAAGGCCCACATCGTGATCGAGCCCGACACCGGGCTGATCACCGCCACGGAACTGACGAAAGCCTCCGGACCGGAGAACAGCGACGGGGCCGTCGGTGCCCGGCTGATCTCCATGGATCCTACGATCGCCGGCACCAGCGTGGACGTCCTGGCCGACTCGGCCTACGGTTCCGGCGAGATGCTCGCCGCCCTCGCCCTGACCGACCACATCCCGGTGATCAAGCCTTGGCCGCTGCGCTCAGCCGTTGAGGGCGGGTTCACTCTCGATGATTTCAGCGTCGATGAAGCTGCCGGCACCGCGACCTGCCCGAACGGCATCACCAGGAACATCACCGCCAAACGACGGGTCACGTTCGGCGCCGCGTGCACCGGCTGCCCACTCCGGGACCGGTGCACCGCCTCACCGCGGGGACGAAAGCTCGAACTCCACGAACACGACGCGTTGCAGCGCGAACACCGTCGACGCGCCACGGATCCAGCCTTCCAGGACGCTTACGGCAGGTAATCGGCCCATGGTCGAGCGGTCCATCGCCTGGCTCACCCGCGGCAACCGCCGCGTTCCCCACCGCGGCATCACACGGAACAACGTCTGGCTGCACCTGCGGATCACGGGACTAAACCTGCGCAGACTCCTGAACCTGGGACTGCGCGTGAACGAGGGATCATGGGTGCTGGTCCCGACACTGGATGAGGCCCCACATCCGAGGCACCATGAACCGAGCGGGCGGAACGACCCCGTTGTCGCACCCGAAAAGTGCTGACCAGAACACGCCGCTTGACGGCCCTTGGTGGCGTTCCGCCCGCCCCACAACCACGTTGTTCAGCAGTCTCCTAGGGGCGGATTCCGCTTTCGGTGCGCGCGACCTCGTCCCCGGCCGGGAGCTCGAGGTTCCCGACGGTGTTGGACGGCGCTTTGGTCCGTGCGTGGGTGACGTAGAGGGGCAGGGCGGTGAACAGCAGGCCGCCGACGAGGTTGCCGAGCACCGTTGGGATTTCGTTCCAGACCAGGTAGTCCATGATGGTGAACTGGCCGCCGAGCAGCAGACCCGACGGGAACAGGAACATGTTGACGATGGAGTGTTCGAAGCCCATGTAGAAGAACAGCATGATCGGCATCCACATTACGATCACTTTCCCGGGGACGTCCTTGGCGATCATGGCGCCGGCCACGCCGATCGAGACCATCCAGTTGCACAACATTCCGCGGACGAACAGCGTCAGCATCCCGGACGCGCCGTGCTCGGCATAGCCGAGCGTGCGCCCCTCGCCGATGTGACCGATGGCGACACCGACCTCGTTCGGCGGGATGGCGAAACCGTAGGTAACGACGACCGCCATCAGCAGGGCCACCGTGAACGCTCCGAGGAAGTTCCCGACGAACACCAGCCCCCAGTTGCGCAGGATTCCCCGGACGGTAACGCCGGGCCGCTTGTCCAGCAGTGCCAGGGGTGTCAGGACGAACACCCCGGTGAGCAGGTCATAGCCGAGCAGGTACAGCAGGATAAACCCGACCGGGAAAAGGATCGCCCCCAACAGCGGGATGCCGGTGGTCACGCTCACCGTGACGGCGAACGCGGCCGCCAGCGAGAGCAACGCACCGGCCATCGCCGCGCGCACCACCGTGTCCCGGGTGGACATGAATACCTTCGACGCGCCGGCGTCGATCATCGTCGTGATCAGATCACCGGGCTTCACATAGGACATGGGTGGCTCCGAGGGGTTGGGCTTTGTATGCGGTCCGGGCTGGGCAGCATGGGAAGACAGTAACTGTCCGGCATTTCGGCCAAGTTTCCTCAGGGCCCCTGCCGCGTTACTTTTTGCTCACCCTATCGGCGGGACGTCCCGCCGCCGTCGCTCTTGCATCTGGGGATAATCGAGGCCACGGGCGCGCCGCGTGCTGGCGACACCGAGCAGCTATCCTTGGAACCTTCATCGGGTCCACGCGAAATAGACTGCGGGCGGAAGCACTTGAATGGGGAGCGTGTCAGCTCTCCGCTGACAACTCCTTAGACATAGCAAGCGTCCAAGGGGTTCCCATATGCACGATCTTGGCGCCGCCGATAGCGAATATTCGGTCCACCGCCGGCAACCCATCACCAACGCCGGCCATGTGCGGCGGACCCCCCGCAGTGACCGACGTCGCCGGGTTCAAAGAGACAGGTCAGTGCGGCGCGAGCGGTGCGGTCTTCGGAGCTGTTCCTTCCACGCCCAAGGAACGCTGCGCTTAGAGCCCGACCCCCACGCATTGTCATGCTCGAAGCCTGAAGTTAGCATTTAGTTCCGGCCCGAGGAGGTGAGCAATGCTCGACGAGACAGACCTCCTGCAGGCTCTGCGGCGTCACTGGGAGTACTCCGGCAAGGACGAGGACGTCTCCCACGAGATCTACCACGACGACGCGGTGCTTGAGTTCCCTCAGTCTGGCGAACGGTTCGAAGGTGTGGAGAACTTCCGCGAATGGCGACGACAGTACCCAGCGAGGCTCAAGTTCCACACTCGACGAATCACTCATCGTAAAGACCTGGTCGTTGTGGAGAACCTGATCAGCTACGACGGCGCGCCGTGGATGTACACCGTCAGCTTGATGGAATTCCGGGGCGACCGGGTTGCGCACGAGCGGATCTACATCATGGATGGCTGGGATGCTGCCGAGTGGCGCACCCCATGGCGCGCCGAGAGGTCTGCAGACCCGCCACCGCCACCTCCGTAGCTCGACAGTTGCACTCGCTCCGGAGCCCATGTGGCCAGCGTTGTCAGCGCTCGAACTCCTCTGCTTCCCGTGAGCGCGATGAGCTGCGCAGGGTAGCCGGTGGAGTAGCTACTAGTAACAGTGCGGCGGCCGCTGTTACGACGACCATGGCGACCAAGCAAGACCCTGTGATCGATGACGGTCACCAGGGCAGCGCCGAGAGCAATGAGCGCCGTCTGCGGGACAAAAAGACTGGTCTGCACAGCCGACCCGACCCGACCCGACCCGACCCAGAAGATCGGCGGGCGTTCGCCGCTGGACCAGCGTGTTCAAGGCGATCATGGCTGCGGCAATCCCCGCACCGAGCATCAGCATTGCGAGGAGTGCTGCAGCGGAGGACGGAATGAGGAGCAAACCCAGGGACAGCGCAGCCGCCAGCAGCCCGATTGCGCCGGCACCCTGCACGCTGACCAACACGCCAAGAAACGCAGGGTCACGCTTCAGATTGGCGACCACATCGAAGACCACGGCTTCAAAGAGGCCCCCCATGGCGAATACGGCGCTAGTAGCCACAACCGTCCGTTCCATTCGATCAATCAGCACACCCAGTAGGGGCGCGAACAGGGAAGGTGCCATGATGAAGAACACCGTGGCGCCCGCCGCTGCGCTACTCCCGGTCAAAGACTTGACCCAAATGCCAACAGCGAGAAAGAGGATGCTGCTTCCGGCCGAACTGAGTGTAAAACCGGACAAGTACAGGAAGGCTCGTCTGTTTCGCAACACACGAAACATCACCGCATACTTCCCTCATCGGGAACCCAATTGAGAAACACGTACAGACCCCCAAATTTCGTGCTTTCGAGCTATCCCACATCCTAGCCACGAGGGTCACGGGCGAGAACAGGGGCCACCGCCATCCGAGTACGTGGAAACCCTGCCCTAGAAGTGCGCCCAGCAACTGTGCCAATTCCTATGCTGTCGGGGCCGCCAACATCGTGTTCCTCAAAGGGAGATTGCAAGACCGCTACCCCGAAACCGCGACCTGAAAGCCGATTAGGTGGCAAAAAGCCCAGCAGGAAGGTGACGGATCCTAGTCCGGTGACCGGCAAGAGTGCCGGCCACCGGACAGGGAGCGTTTCCCTACTGCTGGTGGCGAATACCGAGGCTTGCCGCCTTGCCAGCAGCTGGTGAGCACCAGATCAATCGCCGCCGTCCTTGTAACCGCCGTCCTTGGAATACCCGCCATTCTTGTTGATGGCAGTGGAATCACCCAAGACCGCCGCCGAGACGGCACCAACCGTGACAGGGGCAGTAACCGGGACGATGACCTGATTTCCGGAGGCGATGCTGTGATCACCGGACGTCACCGCATTGATCCGCGGTCCCGTCGCGGACCCCTTGTGGTTCCCGTCCTTGTAACCACCGTCCTTGGAGTATCCGCCGTTCTTGTTGATGGCAGTGGAATCACCCAGGACCGCCGCCGCAACGGCACCCACGGTCACCGGGGCAGTAACCGGGACGATGACCTGGTTGCCGGAGGCGATGCTGTGATCACCGGAGGTCACCGCGTTGATCCGCGGTCCCGCCACGGAACCCTTGGGCTTCTCGTTCTTGTAGCCGTCGTCCTTGATGATGGCAGTGGAATCACCCAGGACCGCCGCCGAGACGGCACCAACGGTCACCGGGGCAGTAACCGGGACGATGACCTGGTTGCCGGAGGCGATGCTGTGATCACCGGAGGTCACCGCGTTGATCCGCGGTCCCGCCACGGAACCCTTGGGCTTCTCGTTCTTGTAGCCGTCGTCCTTGATGATGGCGGTGGAATCACCCAGGACCGCCGTCGAGACGGCACCAACGGTGACAGGGGCAGTAACCGGGGCGATGACCTGGTTTCCGGAGGCGATGCTGTGATCACCGGATGTCACCGCGTTGATCCGCGGTCCCGCACCGGACCCCTTGTGGTTCCCGTCCTTGGGCTTGTCGTTCTTGTAGCCGTCGTCCTTGGGCTTGTCGTTCTTGTAGCCGTCGTCCTTGGGCTTGTCGTTCTTGTAGCCGTCGTCCTTGGGCTTGTCGTTCTTGTAGCCGTCGTCCTTGTTGATGGCAGTGGAATCACCCAGGACTGCCGCCGAGACGGCACCAACGGTGACAGGGGCAGTAACCGGGACGATGACCTGGTTTCCGGAGGCGATGCTGTGATCACCAGATGTCACCGCGTTGATCCCCGGTCCCGCCGCGGACCCCTTGTCCCCACCCTGGTGGTTCCCGCCGCCCTTGTTGATGGCGGTGGAATCACCCAGGACTGCCGCCGAGACGGCACCCACGGTAACAGGGGCAGTAACCGGGGAAATGACCTGGTTTCCGGAGGCGATGCTGTGATCACCGGATGTCACCGCGTCGATCCGCGGTCCCACCGCCGGCCTCTTGGACTTCCCGTCCTTGTAGCCGCCGTCCTTGGACTTCTCGTCCTTGTAGCCGCCGTCCTTGTTGACGGCAGTGGAATCACCCAGGACTGCCGCCGAGACGGCACCAACGGTGACAGGGGCAGTAACTTGGGCAATGACCTGGTTTCCGGAGGCGATGCTGTGATCACCAGATGTCATTGCATTGATCCGCGGTCCCACCGCCGACCTCTTGGACTTCCCGTCCTTGTCGCCGCCGTCCTTGTTGATGGCGGTGGAATCACCCAGGACCGCCGCCGGGACGGCACCCACGGTGACAGGGGCAGTAACCGGGGCAATGACCTGGTTACCGGAGGCGATGCTGTGATCACCGGAGGTTTTGGCCGTGACGGGCAGACCCTCGAGGGGCTCTGATGCGCTGGCGGCAGAACAGCCCAGGGCTAGTAGCCCGCCGGCCAAGACGGTGCCAAGCAGCCCTCTGCGGATATGTGTTTGCATGATTAGTTTCTCCTGAAAAGTTGTTGATGGCCGCTCAAGGCGGCTGGTCGCTCGCTTTCTGCTCACGAGGAGCACCGAGGACCCAACTAGTCAGGGGAGGAGCCGGGGTCGAAGGACACCGGCGCAGGTACATGCTGAATTGGTCCGCTGACGGGAACCGACCCCGGCACGGAAAGATAAGCAAAATTGTTGGAGAGCCACGCCGCGGGAGTTTGGGAACCGCTGGGCCCCTGGCCCGATCCCGATCCGGAAACCGCGGCCCGGATTGGCTCCGGCAATGCGCCTGAGGATCCCCCGGCAGCACCAGCCCAGGCTTGGAAGCCAGAACCGGCAGCAGCCGGTACCAGTAGCGTGCTCAGGGGCCCCGTGAGCAAACCGCAAGGAGTCAGTGCGTCAAGCGGTCCTGCGGACCAGAGACCGGTGCTTCCGACAGCGGCACCAGCGTCAGCTGCGGAGACCCCGGACAGGACCATGACTGTATCGTCTTGAACCGTGGCCGGAACGAAGCCTGAAACAAGCACTGGTGCTACGTCTCTCACCAGGGCGGGAACAGGCTGCAGGACGTCATCCGGCGCAGCCACATCATCAACCACCGGTGACACGACGTCAACCACCGGCGAGACCACGTCCACCACCGGCGACACGACGTCAACCACCGGCGAGACCACGTCAACCACCGGCGAGACCACGCCAACCACCGGCGACACGACGTCAACCACCGGCGAGACCACCTCTACCACCGGCGACACGACCTTGGTTACGGGGTTAGGAGTTCCTGGGGCAAGTGGTCCTGCGGACTCTGTCACCAGGTTGGTTACAGGCTGCAGGGCGGCATTCGGCACAGCCGCTTCATCGACCACCGGCGAAGCGACGTCAATCACCGGGCGGGCCGGTTCGATCACTGTGGCCACAGTCTTCGACGGATCAAGCCCGTCCGTCACGGGGAGTGGGATCACCGGGACACTCGCCGGCCAGGCCGGGTCTGCGGGAACGGACTGGGGAGCGCTGGGGACGGGTGCGGGATACGCTACCGTCGGTGCCGGCGGACGCGGGGCAGGTGCCGCCAGCGCCGCCGCCCTGGTCACAGCTGCCACGGAAGTGCCGAGACTGGAACTGACGTTGCCTGCAGCTCCGGCGGCGGTGGAATTCACCGGCGCGGCAGCGGAAATGGTGCCAAGCACTGGTCCGGATTCCGCGCCCGTGTCTGCCGCACCGGACGGGGCTGAAAAGGCCAGCCAGGCAACTGCGAGGGTGCCGGCAAAAAGCACAGGGCGCAGCGCATTGAACGACACTAATGACGTTGCCATGCAGCACCCCCTAATGCCCTGGTCCTTGCAGTTGGTCCTGCATTCTTGCTGTCTCATAGCCAATATGCTCGGGACGGCCGGGCACGGCACGAGTAGTCGGTACTCGTTTTGGAGGCGGACGAACTACTTTGTCAGCCGGTATGTACGCGTCTCCAGAAAAACCAAACCCTGTTAACGGTCCAAATCCGGCTAGAGATCTGGCTTGGGTGGCTTTGGATTGGAGGCTTTTGGCATCAAGTCGTGGTCGCAACACACAACCCCACGGCACCACCGGTCCCCCGTCATCTTGGGCGAACAGTGGCTGTGCACAGCCTGAAGGGTAGGGGGTCGGGAGGTCACATTTCCCATGGACAGGACGAGACGCTGCCGGCTCGCCCCCGCACGGCCGGGGTTCTTCAGCAGGCAGGACAGCCACAGTGACCGCGCTGGGTGTTTCGGGAGGATCTAACTCCCCTCGATGCGTTTCCCTGACACCTCCACCGGTCAAGGCGAGGCAAGTGAAAGCGGTTCAGTGTGTCTGGGATTGAGTCCGTGAAAAGTGCTGATGCACAGGCAACGAGCCAAGCCGTGTGAGGTGCGCCAGTCCTCGTTTCGCCGTCCTCGGACGCCCCGGGCACTGGAAGGCCGGCGGGTTCGGGGACGACGAAGGCGAGCAGAATGATGATGACGATAGGGGTCAGGCGGCCTGTAACAAGAAGTGAACGCCAACCGCCAGCGGTACGAGCATGGCAGCCACTGCGGCACAACGGTCTTTCCGAGCCCGACCCCTGCATATGCAGCGGCAACCATTGCCCCACGTCGCCTTGCGGGAATGAGATCAGCAAGGGGGCGATACCGGTTGGCATCACCGCGCCTACCCTCAGACAAGCTAGGAGCCGCCACATGGTGACGGAGGAAATCTGGAGATGCTGCCTCGAGCGTCGTAGCGACAGAGAAGAGGCCGGCCGCGCTAACCAGCACTGTCTTCCGCCCGAACAAATCCGCAAGACGACCGGCGATGATTGCCGGGCATCCCATGTTTATCTCCTCTTGAACTGGCGGGTTTGCTGTCGGGGGAAGTGCGGCACGGTGTGCCGCACTTCCGGAATGGCGGAAGTCCGCATTCCACAGCTGTCTGTTGCCCCATGCTGTTGTAGGGGCCCAACCGACTTATTGGTCAGGTGGTGGCGCTGTGGAGGAGCGGACGAGAAAGTTCGTAGGAAGAACGTTATTGGTGGGTTCGGCAGAAGTGCTGACGAGCTGATCGAGGATGCTCTCCACGGCTTGGACGCCTTGGTCGTGGGCATGCTGGTCCAAGGTAGTGAGACCAAATGATTGGCCGATTGGATGGGCATCAATCCCGATCACGGAAAGATTGCCCGGGACGCTGAGCCCAAGGTCCCTGGCTGCGAGAATTACTCCTGCAGCCATTTCGTCGGAGGCACTGAATATTGCTGTGGGCCTGTTGACAGGGTCAGCGAGAAGATTTTTGGCCTGCTGGTAAGCGTCGTTGAAGGAGTAATCGGATGTCAGAAGCCACGCCGGATTCACAGGCAGGTCGGCACTTTTCATGGCGTGCAGGTAACCCGACCGCCGGTCGCCCGACGTTCTGAAATAGCGGTCCTGTTCGTTCTCGCCGCCCACATGCGCGACTTTGTTGTGGCCCAGGCCGATGAGGTGTTCTGTTGCACGACGGCCAGCGTCGAACTCGTCAATGCTGATGGTGCTTACGCCTGCCAAGGGGCCCCCGACTCCAACAACCGGGATGCCTGTTGAGAGTAGCTGTTCGGTTTCTTGCTTATCCAGGTTCAGGGCCACAGCGACCACTGCGTCCAGTCTTTTCCTAAGGAGAAAGTTCGACAGGATGCTTTCCCGATAGCGGTCACCCTCGAAGTTATAAAGGGTGAGGTCGTATCCAGCTTCCATGAGTGCGGCTGCGGCACCTTCCAGAACCGTGGAAAAGTACCACCGGCCGACGAAGGGCAAGACGATGCCAATGTTGCGACTGCGCCCGCTAGCGAGGCTTGAGGCATGGTATGACATGACGAAACCCAGCTCATCAGCAGCTTTCTGCACCTTGATTCTCGTCCGGGCGGATACCAGCCCGTTACCGCTTAGGGCGCGCGAAACAGTGGCTGATGAGACGCCGGCGAGCGCGGCCACATCCTTTAGACGTGGGGCGCCTGGCTTCGTCCCTTCGGTTGTCAGTCCAGCCGTAGCCATATGCGTCCATCCGATAACAGGGTTGGGGCCCCGCTGGCCCTGTAGTCTGAGGAACGCCACCATTGGACACCGGCACGGGCTACGTGAACGGCAGCCAGCGTCAGATCAGTTCGATCCTGCGCGGAGTGACTGTAAGCGGGGGTCATGGTTTCGATTGTAGGGTCCTTCGGCGTGCATCGAAAGCGCTTACAGTTACGAGATCCCCGGTGGTAAGGGGAAGTACCGGCGGCGCTTCACCTTTCGGCTTTCTCTAGTGGAAGCGTTTGCTCTCCTTATCTGGTGTCTTGGCTGGTGCTGCCGCAGCGCCACATGCTGAAAGCCGGGCCGTCGCTCGGCAGTTTGAAGAGGCCATTCTTGTCTGCATGGAGGTCCGTTGTGCCCGCGAGCCCGCGGAGGTTCGCGCCGACGGTTTTGGAGGGCAGCTTCACCGGCGCGTGGTTGGCCCGTGCCGCATGGACAAGGATGCTCTCCCCCGGGGTTTCGCGCAGGAACGTGAACGCGTCATTGCCCACAGACAGCCACCGCAGGCCACCTTGGCGAAGGACGGGGGACTGTTTCCGCGCTTCAAACAGGGCTTGGACGAGAGCGAGACGCTCGGAATTCCAATCCCCCTCGTCGGCCCAGGGGAAAGGCCGCCGGCCGTCCTCCCCGTTCACGCCCTCCTGGCCAATCTCGTCACCGGCCCACAGCATCGGGATGCCTGGCATGGTGGCCAGCAAGCCCAGCGCAACGGTAACCAGCCGCGGATCGCCCAGCATGGTGCTGATCCGCATCGTGTCATGGGACCCCACGAGCGTGAGAGCGTGTGATGTGGCACGCCAGGGCGCAGCTGCGGAAAACTCCCGCATGGAAGCAACAATGTCGTGCCCGGACAGTCTGGGAATCGCGGTAAATGGCCCTGGTTCAAAGGGGACTTCCGACGGTCCCTTGAGCCATTGCCAGACGGGGCGGGTAAAACCGGCGTAGTTCATCACTCCGTGCCAGCCGTCCCCGTCAAGGTCGTGGGACGCATCGTGGCTGTGCTCGGCCAGCAGCAGCGCGTCAGGGCTGGCTTCAGCCATGGTCTTGCGCAAGGTGGTGGCCACTTGGTGGTTCAGGTCAGTGGCGCCCAATCGGCCTGTCATGTTGGCGACGTCGATACGCCATCCGTCGAAGCCGCTAGGTCCGAGCCAGCGGGCCACAACAGACTGCTCACCTTCGTACAGGCGCTGCCGCAGCTCCGGGTTGCTGTGGTCGAACTTGGGCAAGGACTGGTGCCCGAACCAGCACACGTAATCGTCCGGATGGTGGTTGAAGAGAAAGAACCCTGCTTCGGTGCTGCCCGGGTCATTGACGGCTGCCTTGAACCATTCGTGAACATTTCCGCAATGGTTCGTTGTGAGGTCTCCGAGCAGGTGCATGCCGCGGGCGTGGACGGCCTCGGACAGGCGTTTCAAGGCGGCGTCTCCGCCAAGAAGGGGGTCCACCTGGTCGAATCTTGAGGCGTCGTATCGATGATTGGAGCGGGCCGGAAAGATCGGCGTGAGGTAGATGGTGTTGGCGCCGGTTGACTGAATGTGGTCAAGGTGCTCAATGATGCCGTCGAGGTCCCCGCCGTAATACTGGTACGGCGTTTCCGGCCCCCTGCCGATGACGGGGCTGTCCCAGTCCTCTGCAATAGCCCATTCCGGCGCGGGCCGGTCAACTGACTTGGCGAAGCGGTCAGGAAAAATCTGATAAAGCACAGCGTCGCCCGCCCACGCCGGAGGTGCCGGATGGGTGCTGATCCGGAAGTCCGAGGCGTCGGTCACGTCATGGGTGTGCAGGCCCGTTCCATTGAGCCACTGGTACCCGTCCTGGATCCCGTCAAGGAGCCAGCGATAGTTCACAACGGGGTTCTCAACGGCAATGTCCGCCCGCAGCCAGAACTCGTGTTCATTCGCCCGGTCGACTGTCGTCTCCAGCAGCGCCTGTTCTCCGTCCACAAGTACACGCAGGAGGGCCTGGGTCACCCCGCTTGCCCGCGGGACGCGCAAGAAAACGGTGACTTGGTCCCCGAGGTCAGGTGCCAGGTCGGAGACGTACATGGCCGAGCCGTCGTGGTGCGGCACGTTCCAAAGTGGCTGGTCCTGCCGCACGGAGGGTGCATCGAAGGAAGACATGGTCTCGATTGTAGGGCTTTTCCATCAAAATGTAAGCGCTTCCCTTAGTATTCACTGTCGTAAGTACCTCGTTTACAACTATCTCGCGGCCAGACCCGTGGGGCTAGACAGAAAAAATGGAAGCGGTTACAGTTGTGATGCCTCTCACGTCCACCCCGTTCGGCCTGTCGTTTGGCTGGGGGTTGGAGGTTTCGACCACACACCGCCCCTTCAAGTTGCGGTGCAATCCTGAAAAAACGTGCCAGAAAGGTACACCAATGAAGGTGACTTCCATCGCCGCGACCCCTACCCGCCGCCTCTTTTCCATCGCCGCCCTCGGTGCGGCCGGCGCCCTTGCCCTCAGCGGCTGCGGAAGCAGCGGCACATCGTCTGCTCCGGCATCCGCTCCGGTTCAGGAGAACAAGAACCTCGCCGAGGCAGGCTCCTCCACCATCACCCTGTGGGCCGACAATGCCCGGGTAAAGGTGCTGAAGGACGTGGCAGCCAAATTCAAGGCAGAAACCGGAATTGAAGTGAAGCTGGTCGGGAAGGACACGGTCCGCGAAGACTTCATCACCCAGGTCCCCACGGGCAAAGGCCCTGACCTGATCGTTGGCGCCCACGACTGGCTCGGCCAGCTCGTGCAGAACGGCGTCGTCGCACCGGTTGAACTGGGCGAGAAGGCGAAGCTCTTCGAGGATTCAGCCATGAAGGCAATGACCTACAAGGGCTCGGTCTACGGCGTTCCCTTCGCCATTGAAAACATCGGGCTTGTCCGGAACACAGCGCTGGTCAGCGAACCTGCCGAGACCTTCGATCAGGTGATAACCAACGGAAAGAAGGCCGTCACTGAAGGAAAGGCCGCGTACCCGTTCCTGGTCGGGCTTGATCCGAAGCAGGGTGACCCCTACCACCTGTATCCGCTGCAGACCTCGTTCGGGGCCCCGGTGTTCGGCACCGGCGAGGACGGCGGGTACGACGCGAGCAAGCTAACGCTGGCCAATGCCGGCGGCGTCGAGTTCGCCAAGAAGCTCAAGGCATGGGGAGACACCGGGGAAAAGGTCCTCAACTCGAACATCACAGCCGATATTGCCAAGGAAAAGTTCCTGAAAGGCGAGTCGCCGTATCTGCTGACCGGCCCGTGGAACGTTCCTGACTTCCAGAAGGCCGGCATCAACGTCGCTATCGATCCCCTTCCCACCGCGGGATCAGAACCTGCCCAGCCATTCATCGGTGTCAATGGGTTCTTTATCAGCTCCAAGAGCCAGAACTCCCTGGCAGCCACAGAATTCGCCGTGAACTACCTGACCACCGAAAGTGTGCAGGATGCCCTCTTCTCAAGCGGCGGCCGGCCGCCGGCATTGAAGACTTCCTTCGAGAAAGCGGCAACGGATCCAGTTGTGGCAGCATTCGGCAAGATCGGCGCCAACGGCGTGCCCATGCCGGCACTTCCTGAGATGGACGCCGTCTGGGCCGACTGGGGCGGCACTGAACTGGCTCTGATCAAGGGACAGGGTGACCCGGAGGCTGCGTGGAAGACCATGGCCGACAACATCCAAAAGAAGATCGCAAAGTAAGCCTCCCGCGCTTTTGCCGGCCGGCCTGTCTGAGCAGGCCGGCCGGCCCGCCGCTAACATCTGCCTACAATCGCTGAAAGCCAGATCCCAATGACTGCACTCGACACCGCTCAAGCCCCACCTACGTCACCGACCAATCCGCAGAAGCCCAGGCGCGGGCCGGACTCACTGGGCGGCATCCTCGCCAAGATCGTGCTGCTCGGTCTGGTCGACGCCTTCGCGGTGTACGTCATGATCGTTCTTTTCATGAGTGAGAACTGGACCGTGCTCGTTGTCGCCGCCCTCGTCACGGTCCTGATCAACTGGATCTATCTGCGCAAGGGTGGTCTTCCCGCCAAATACCTTGCTCCGGGCGTCTTCTTCCTCGCGATTTTCCAGATCTGCGTTGTGGCCTTTACGGGCTACATTGCCTTCACCAACTACGGCGACGGTCACAACAGCAGCAAGGAAGACGCAATCAGCGCCATTCAACGCTCGGCCCAGCAAAGGGTTCCGGACTCCCCCGCCTACCGGGTCTCCGTGCTCGGCCAGGGCGAGAACTTCTACCTCCTTCTCACAGACCCCGACGGCCAGGCCCTGCTTGGAGGACCTGACCGGCCGGCCGAGAAAGTAGAAGACGTCCAGCGCGACGGTAGCGGCAAAGCAACCGGCATGGATGGCTACAGTACGCTGAACCTCCGCCAGATCATCGCCAACCAGGACAAAATCACCTCCCTTGAAGTTCCCCTGTCCCAGGACGCGGCGGACGGATCGCTGCGCACCGCCGACGGAAGCAACGCCTACATCTATAAGCCGACCCTGACCTATGACCCGGCGGCTGACACCTTCACGGATGCGACTTCCGGAAAGACCTATCGTGACGGAGGCCAAGGCAACTTCGTCGACGAGACCGGGACCGTCCTGGATCCGGGCTGGAAGATCGATGTCGGCTTCGCCAACTTCACCAAAGCCTTCACCGATGAAAACCTCCGCGGGCCCCTCCTGCAGGTCGCGGCCTGGACACTCACCTTCGCGCTGGCCTCTGTCGCCACAACCTTTGCGATGGGACTCTTCCTCGCCATCACGTTCAACCGGCAGGATCTGCGGGGCAAACGCATCTACAGGATCCTGATCATTCTGCCCTACGCCTTCCCGGTCTTCCTCTCCGGCCTCGTATGGTCCGGCCTGCTGAACCCTGAATACGGCTTCATCAACCAGACGCTCTTCGGCGGCGCCCAAATCCCGTGGCTCACTGATCCATGGCTCGCAAAATTCAGCGTCCTGCTGGTAAACCTTTGGCTCGGCTTCCCCTACATGTTCCTCGTCTGCACCGGGGCACTGCAGTCGCTGCCCGAAGAACTGGATGAGGCAGCCCGCGTGGACGGCGCCAGCGCATGGCGGATTTTCCGGTCCATCAAGCTCCCGCTCCTGCTCGTATCCGTGGCTCCGCTGCTGATTTCGACGTTCGCCTTCAATTTCAACAACTTCAATGTCATCTTCATGCTCACCTCCGGCGGCCCGCGGTTCTCCGGAACCACGATGGACATCGGCGCGACAGACATCCTGATCACCATGGTCTATAAGGTCGCCTTCGGCGGCGGCGCCGGCCGGGATTACGGCCTTGCCAGCGCCCTTGCCATTCTCATCTTCATCATCGTGGCGGTTATCTCGGCATGGAGCTTCAAAATGACCAAGTCCCTGGAAGAAGTAAACTCATGACAGTCGGCACCTCGACGCGCAGCATTTCACACCGCAAAACCCTGCCCGCCCGAGGGCCTGACAGCGGCAGAACAACGTGGGCAAAAAACAAGGGCTGGCGCCATGTCGTTGGAATTGTCACGATCATCTTCGCGCTGTTTCCCCTGCTCTATGTGCTCTCGGCCGCCCTGGACTCAAGCGGGACCCTTGCCGGAAGCAATAGACTGTTCGGCCAGATCGACTTTGAGAACTTCGCCCAGCTCTTCTCTGACCCTGCCCGCCCCTTCGGGCGATGGTTCCTCAACACACTCTTCATCGGAGCAGTAACGTCCCTGGCCAGCGTGCTGCTGGGGGCCCTCGCTGCCTACGCGTTCTCGCGCATGCGCTTCAAAGGCCGGCGATTCGGCCTGCTAAGCCTCATGCTGCTGCAGCTGTTTCCCCAGCTGCTCGCCATCGTCGCCATCTTCCTGCTGCTCAGTGGCATCTCCGACGTTATTCCGTGGCTGGGCCTGGGAAGCCAGCTCGGACTGATCATGGTCTACTTGGGCGGAGCCCTGGGAGTAAACACCTACCTGATGTACGGCTTCTTTAACACCGTGCCCACGTCCCTTGACGAGGCAGCACGTCTCGATGGAGCCAGCCACGTCCAGATTTTCTTCGGCATCATCCTGCGCCTGGTGACCCCGATCCTGGCCGTGGTCGGACTGCTGTCCTTCATCGGCATCAGCAGCGACTTCATCATCGCCTCCGTCGTACTCCAAGATCCGGATTCGCAGACTCTCGCCGTCGGACTGTATTCCTATGTCGCAGAACAGCGCTCCGAAAACTGGGGCGTCTTCGCCGCAGGGTCCGTCCTGGCTGCTCTTCCGGTAATGGCCCTCTTCCTGTTCCTCCAGAAGTACATCACCAGCGGGCTGATTCAGGGCTCCGTGAAGGGATAGGCAGCCGCACCAAGGCACAACCACACCCTCCTGCCGGGCAGCCACCGATAAAGGCAAGTCCCTGTACAGGATCAGAGCAGATGGAGAATCAAGCGGTGAAGACCGATATCCCCCACCATGACGGTTCGTCGCTGTATGTCTCTGACCAGGCGCCGGCCGTGGGCAGCCAGGTACGGCTCCGGATGCGAATCCCGGCCACGTACGGCAGCGTTGACCGCGTTTTCGTTCGTTCCCTCAGAGACGGCGAACCACACTTTGACGAAGCCCGCCGGGTCGATGCACCGGACTGCCCGACCCGGTCCGACCACTCCTGGCAATGGTGGGAATGTGTGGTCCTCGCCGTCAATCCCGTGCTCCGGTACCGCTTCCTGATCGAAACCAATCATCAGGGCAGGCCCGCCTGGGAATGGTTGAACGCGGAAGGCCTCTTTAACCGGGAGACCCCCGATTTTCAGGACTTCCGGTTGATCGCCCATGCCCCGGCCCCGGACTGGGTTCACCGCGCAGTGATCTACCAGGTCTTCCCGGACCGCTTTGCCCGTTCCTCAGCCGCCGCCACCCGGCCCACGCCTGACTGGGCGGTCCGCTGCGCCTGGGATGAACCCGTTCAGCCTGCAGGAGAAGCCACACCGCGCCAGCTCTACGGCGGGGACCTCGACGGCATTGCCGGGCATCTCGACCACATTCAGGCCCTCGGGGCCACCGTCCTCTACTTGACTCCCTTCTTCCCCGCCCGCTCCAATCACCGATACGACGCGACGACCTTCACGAAAGTGGACCCCCTGCTGGGCGGAGACGAGGCGCTCATCCGTCTGGTGGACGCCGCACACCACCGCGGGCTACGAGTGATCGGCGACCTCACGGCAAACCATTCAGGCGACGCCCACGAGTGGTTCACAGCCGCGCTTGCTGATCCGCACTCCGCAGAGGCCGGCTTCTACTATTTCAACGAAGACCACACCACGTACGCCTCGTGGTTCGGTGTGCCCAGCCTGCCGAAATTCAACTGGAACTCACCCGAGTTGCGCCGGCGCTTCATCACCGGAGAATCGTCGGTCATAAGCCGTTGGCTCGCCCCTCCCTTTAACCTGGATGGGTGGCGCATTGATGTGGCAAACATGACCGGCCGCCACGGAACCGACGACATGAACCGCGAAATTGCCACGATGATCAGGCACACGATGCAGTCCATCAAGCCGGATTCCATGTTGCTCGCAGAGTCAACAAATGATGCAGCAGCCGATTTCGACGGTTCAACCTGGCACGGGGCGATGACGTACTCCAACTTCACCCGCCCGCTCTGGCAATGGCTCACGAAAGAGGAAGCTCCGGTTAACTTCTTCGGGACGCCCATTCCCGGTCCCAACCGCATCAGCGCGGAACACTTCGTCCAGACCCACCAAGCCCTGTCCGCGGCCTTTCCCTGGCGCATCCGCACGCAGAACATGAACGCCCTGAATTCCCATGACACTGCCCGGGCAGCCACCGTCATGATCCCGGACGGCCAACTGGTGGGCCTGGCCATGATCTTCACGCTGCCCGGAATCCCGACGCTGTTCGCCGGCGACGAATTCGGCCTCGAAGGGATCAACGGTGAAGACGCCAGAACACCCATGCCATGGGCGGAACCCGAAAAGATACGCGCCGACCTGGGCCCGGGCATCGCCGAGCTCAGCCGGCTACGCCGGGAGCTGCCGGCATTGCACGAAGGAAACCTGCGATGGCTGTACGCGGGCGACGACGTGTTGATCTACGTGCGCGAGCACAACGACGTTTGCGTCCTGGTAGCGGCATCCCGAGCTGCATTCGAAGCCGTGGAACTACCCGCATCGCTCGTCCATCCGCGTACTGAGAACGCCACGCCATCCCCGTTATGGGGTTGTGGCACTCTTACCGCAAGGAACACAGCGCAATCCACCACCTTCTCAGGTTCCGGACCATCACTGCAGCTCTGGAGACTCCCGGGGATCAAAGCTCCTGCCGGGCAATCCGGATCGCACATCTCCAGTGCCACCCCGAAAGATGACCCCATCGGAGACACCACCAGCGACCTGCCCTGGACGGACCAAGCGCCTCGGCTGCAAGCAATGCAGCATCACTGAACGCACCAACTCACCAACAGCAAAATTCAAGATCAACAGGAAAAGAAGGAACACCTTGTCCACCACCGCCACTATGGCAACCTCCTCTGAATCCGAACGCATGGCCGACCCGAACTGGTGGCGCCAAGCAGCCGTCTACCAGATCTACCCGCGCAGCTTCTCCGACTCCAACGGCGACGGCATCGGAGACATCAAGGGCATCACCGCCAAGGTCCCATACCTGAAGTCACTTGGAATCGACGCCGTCTGGCTGAGCCCGTTCTACCCGTCAGCCCTCGCCGACGGCGGCTACGACGTGGACGACTACCGCAACGTAGACCCAAAACTCGGCACCCTCGAGGACTTCGACGAGATGGTGGCTGCCCTGCACGCCGCCGGCATCAAGCTAATCGCCGACATTGTCCCGAACCACTCCTCCGACCGGCACGAATGGTTCCGGGAAGCCCTCGCCTCCCCGAAAGGCTCACCTGCACGCGACCGCTACATCTTCCGCGACGGGAAAGGCGAAAACGGCGAGCTGCCGCCGTCGGACTGGGATTCGGTGTTCGGTGGACCAGTCTGGGAGCGCATCACCGAGCCGGACGGCACCCCCGGCCAGTGGTACATGCACATCTTCGCCAAGGAGCAGCCGGACTTTAACTGGGACAACCCCGAGGTTCGCCAGGACTTCCTGAAGACGCTGCGTTTCTGGTCCGACCGCGGCGTTGATGGCTTCCGCATTGACGTCGCCCACGGCATGGCAAAGGATCTCTCAGAGCCGCTGCCGTTGAAGGCGGACTTGGAAGCCAAAGCCGGCGCGGACGGGTTCATTGACGGATCACACCCTTTCTGGGACCGCGACGAGGTCCACGAGGTCTATGCCGAGTGGCGCAAGCTCTTCAACGAGTACAACCCGCCTCGCACCGCCGTCGCCGAGGCCTGGGTCCACGAGACGCGCCGCGCCCGCTACGCCAGCCCTGAAGGTCTCGGCCAGGCCTTCAACTTCGACCTCCTTCAGGCCGACTTTGAGGCCCCGAAGTTCAAGAAAATCATCATGGACAACCTCATCGCGGCCAAAGAAACGGGGGCATCCTCGACCTGGGTGTTCTCCAACCACGACGTTGTCCGCCACGCCACCCGCTACGGACTGCCCAAGGGCAACGCCACGGCAGCCCAGGGAACCAACGCCGCCCAGGACGTCACGGCAACGGAACCCAAAGGCCAGGACGGCAAAGCCTGGCTCCTGGCAGGCGGCCCGGCCCAAGAACTGGACGTCGAGCTTGGCCTGCGCCGCGCCCGCGCCGCGTCCCTGCTGATGTTCGCCCTGCCCGGATCGGCCTACCTGTACCAGGGTGAAGAACTCGGCCTCCAGGAAGTCGCCGACATCCCTGACTCCGAGCGCCAGGACCCCGCCTTCTTCCGCAACAAGGGCGTCGAGATCGGCCGCGACGGCTGCCGCGTGCCCCTGCCCTGGAGTATTGAAGGCAGCTCCTTTGGATTCGGCGACGGCCGAGCCCACCTGCCCCAGCCGGACTGGTTCAGCAAGTACGCCGTCGAGGCCCAGGACGGGACCGAAGGTTCCACCCTGGAGCTCTACCGCAGCGCACTTCGCCTGCGCCGTGAACTCCAAGCCGACGAAGAGCTCGAATGGGTCGAGTCCGGCAACCCCGAGGTCCTGCACTTCCGCCGACCCGGCGGCTGGCAGTCCGTGACCAACTTCGGAGACACGGCAATCGACCTGCCGGCAGGCACCGTCCTGGTCAGCAGCGCAATCCTCGAGGACGGCAAGTTGCCGGCCAACACCACGGCCTGGCTGCGCTGAGCCCCTAACCGCCCATACTGGGCGGAATTTGCAGGTGCTTCCAGTCTTGCGGGTCACGGCGGACGCCCTTGGCCCGCAAGATGCCATCCGACATCTGGACGTACCAGCGGAAAGCTCGAACTCGAGGTTGCGATCCACGGCACGAGCAACCCCGGTTGCGCTGGATGCTAACGCACAGGACGCTCAACGCTGACCACTGGCCGCTGGCCGCTGGCCCGAAATACGCGGTCCCTCGTTAAAGCGGCCCGGCACGTTAGAAGGTTGAGCGCCTGACCCCAGCCGGTTGGGGGAAACATACGAGTCAATACCGTCTTCGCTAGCAAGAAGTTGCAACGCACGGGTAAGGGTGCGGGCGGTCATTAGATCAGGAGTGAATGCATGTTGGAGCGAAGGCCCTTTGGTAACACTACTTTCAGCGTCTCCGTCGTCGGGCTCGGCGCCGGTCAAGTTGGTGAAAACGATGTTACCGAGGCCGAAGCCGCCGAGGTGCTTAACGGAGCACTGGATCTCGGAGTAACGCTGATCGATACCGCCGCTAGTTACGGGCTGAGCGAAGAGCGTATCGGCCGGCACCTCGGCCGACGTCGGGAAGAGTTCGTGCTTT
Organism: Arthrobacter sp. D1-17; assembly: GCF_054130535.1. Classification (NCBI taxonomy): domain Bacteria; kingdom Bacillati; phylum Actinomycetota; class Actinomycetes; order Micrococcales; family Micrococcaceae; genus Arthrobacter; species Arthrobacter sp. D1-17. The sequence goes on from NZ_CP096382.1 coordinate 2,285,180, forward strand.
CAACCAAAGGTGGACCCAAGATCAATGGTCAACCGGATTGGTCGCCAGGAAGCGTATTGGCAAGTATCGAGCGTTCATTGCGCCTGACACAGTCGGAACAGATCGATATCTTCTATCTGCACTCCTGCCCCATCGAAATTCTGCGGCGTGGTGACCTGCAGGACACCCTTGATGAAGCCGTCGCTGCTGGCAAAATCGGTGTCGCAGGCTACAGCGGCGACAATGAACCTCTAGCATGCGGTGGAATCCGGGCGCTTCGGTTCCATCGAAACAAGTGTCAACATAGCTGACCAGTGGAATCTCAGACACGTTCTCGCCAGGCGGCCCGAACTAGGAGTGATCGCCAAGCGCCCCATCGCGAACGCACCTTGGCGGTTCCCCGATCGGCCAAGCGGCCACTACGCAGAACTCTACTGGGAGCGGCTTCAGGCTCTCCAACTTGACCCAGGCGACATGGATTGGACAGAGTTCGCTTTACGCTTCACTGCGTACGCGCCCGGTGTGCACACCGCAATTGTCGGCACAGCAAAGCTGGCTCATCTGCGCCGAAACATCACAGCAGCCAGCCGAGGTCCCCTTGAGACTGGCGTACTGGAAGGCATCGACCGCGCTTGGCGCGATGTTGGCTCCGACTGGGTAGCTTCTACTTAGCGGACCAGAGCCCCCTGGCAGGCCCCTATCAAAATGGAAATACACCCAAACCTGACGTCAAGACGGTACTTGGGAGTCTTTTCTGGCATCAGCCTAAGAAGGCTCTGGATCGATGCTGCGACCAGAAGCCAAAGCAGCTAGCTAACAGTCACCTTGAACTTTATGGTCAATGGGCCGCTCCACTGGGGCAATCAGGGCTACATTCCGCTGACGATCCGAGACTCTCTTCCACGCCTACCTCACAAGAGGGACCCATTAAAGCAGACTTAAGTGTGGACATTGTCCACATCCCCTTTGACAGGACAAAGGGCCGACATGCGATACGCCAGGACGTCCCCGACGACCTCCCCTCAGAAAAGTTCAGAATATAGGCCGGCCAGGTCATGTTGCACCCGCACCCTAGAACCATGAACAGGTGTTGGCCAACCACGACCGGCCCGACAGCACCAGAACGAGGGAAGCACGCAACCCCACCACAGCAGGTGGAAGGCCCACTAGCCAGGGTCCTGAACCCGCCACCCCACACCTGAGTAGGCCCCGCCGCGGCCCTGGCCAGGGCGGTTAAGTCACCGGACCAGGACTTTGGCGGCCAGGTGGTGCGGGCAGCAGAAAGAATTGCAGAAGCGGTGGAGCAAAGAAAATAATCCCGCCGGACCATGCATGTCCCTCGATGGGATGCCGGCCCCAGCCCTTCCTGCCGGCCGGCTCACCAGCGCGGCAATGCCGGCACCGGGCCTGCCGCCTCGATATGCGCGGCATCACCGCGCGCCAGCCACTGGAGCAGGCCCTCACGGTCGGACTCAACGCGCAGCGCGCCGTTGCCGATAATCCACTGGTCGCGTTCCTCGGTGACCAGGGTCATGCCCGGCACATCCTTGGCGCCCAGCGAACGCACTACGGCCTCGAGGGCATCCAGCAGCGAGTCCGGGTCGGCTTCCTCGATTGTCCAGGCGGTGTCCAGGTCATGGTGGTGCACCACCACTTCCGCGATCCGGAGCGCCACGATGGACGTTGCCGGAAGTGGACAGCCGTTAACCTGGACTTCCGGAGCAACGAGCGTGCCGGCCAGCCGCTGCGCCTGCTCTGCGAAGTGTTTGGCCGAGGCCCGCAAGTCCTCCAGCAACTCCTCCCGGGGCAGCGCTGCCAGGGCGGAGATGGCACCGGCGCGGGCTTCGGGCGAGGCGTAAAACCGGCGCTCTTCTCCCGCGGCGGCCCAGTCGATGAGCTGGACCAGCGCCCGCCCGTTGGCGGCGACGTGGGCGATCACGTGCGCCCTGGACCATCCTTCACACAGCGGCGCGGCCGCCATTTCATCGTCCGAAAGGGACGCGACGGTGGCAAGGAACATGCCGGTTTCCCTGCCCAGACGGGACAGGTCCGAGTGCAGGCGTGCGGGAGTGATCATCCCGCCAGCCTAGCTGCGGGCCGCCCCCGGGACTACTGTTCCGGCGCCATTTTTCCATACCGGGATCATCTCGATTGATAACGGGGGACGGCAGCCGGCACGCGTGGCACGCAGCCGCCCCGCAGGCGGCCATTTATAGCTATTCATCTAAAAAAACGGCCTATTAGTGACAGGAAAATGATTAATAACCCCCGAGCGGAACTCCGGGTATTTCCCTCATATGTCCTGTGTCACACACCTGTCAGGCTGAAAGGAACCCGGAAACGGCCGCTGGCCCAGAGTCGCGCCAGCGCACGCAATCACCCTGAGAGGAGCCGGACATGACACAACCGCACGCGGTTATCGCTGACAATCCACAAAAGGAGGCCCGCACCGCCAATTGGGTGGCCTTCATCATCTGCACAGCCCTGCTCTTTGACGGCTACGACCTGGTCATCTACGGCACCGTCCTGCCGGGACTCCTGGCGGACCCTGGCCAGATCGGGAAGTTCGATGTGGCCACCGCCGGCCTCCTGGGCTCCTGGGCCCTCATCGGCGTGCTGGTGGGATCGCTCGTCTGCGGCGCCGTGGGCGACTTCTTCGGCCGCCGCCGGCTGATGCTCCTCGGCATCGCCTGGTTCTCGGTGGGCATGTTCATCACCGCACTGACCACCACCGTGCCGGCCTTCGGTGCCATGCGGTTCATCACGGGCCTTGGCTTGGGCGTTGTCATCGCCAGCGCCGGCGCCACCATGGCCGAATTTGCACCCGCCGGACGCCGCCAGTTCTACAACGCCATCGTGTACTCCGGCGTCCCGGCAGGCGGCGTGGCCGCCTCCGTCATGGGCATCCTGTTCCACGAGAGTCTCGGCTGGCGGGGGCTGTTCATCATCGGCGCACTGCCGCTGGTCATCCTGCTCCCCATCGCCTGGCGCAAACTCCCCGAGTCCCCCCGCTGGCTGCTGTCCCGCGGCCGGGAAGAGGAGGCCCTGGCCGCCGCGAAGCGCACCGGCGTGCCGCTGCTTGAAGAGCGCGTCATCCTCGACACGGGCGCAGCGCCGCTGAAGTCCGGGTTCGCCGCAGTCTTCTCCAGGCAGTTCGCGCTGGCCTCGATCCTGCTGGGGCTCATGTCCTTCTGCGGCCTCCTCCTCACCTACGGCCTCAACACCTGGCTCCCCAAGATCATGGAGGGCTACGGCTACGGCCGGACCTACTCCCTGTTCTTCCCGCTGGCGCTGAACCTCGGCGCGGTGGCGGGCGGGCTGGTCGCCTCCCGGCTGGCGGACAAGAGCGGCCCGCAGCGGGTCATCGCCACAACCTTCGGGCTTGCCACCGTTTCGCTGGTCCTCATGACCTTCAACTTCCCGCTGCCGATGCTCTTCACGTTCATTGCTGTGGCCGGCGTTGGAACACTGGGCACCCAGGTGCTGATCTATGGGTTCCAGTCCAACTACTTCACCACCAACGCCCGCGCGGCCGGCGTGGCTTGGTGCGCCAGCGTGGGCAGGCTGGGCGGCGTACTGGGCCCGATCATCGGCGGCTGGCTCGCGGCAGCGGGCATCGGCGGCTCCACAGCCTTCTACATCTATGGCGTCGTTGCCCTCCTTGGCGCCCTGGTCACGGTCCTGGTCCCGCACCAGCGCAAGCTGGAGGAAGCCGAACACAAGGTCGAGGAGATCGCCGGGCACCGCACCGAACCCAACGTCACGGCGAAGCAGCCCCAGTAGCGTGCAGCGGTCCGCCTTGGACGTCATTGAGTCGAAAGAATGCACTAGTACGTCCTTTTAGGGTTATTCTTTGAATCAATACACGTCCAAGGCTGGCCCTTGGCATACGCATGAGAGGGCACCACAGTGGACATCCGGCAGTTGAACTACTTCATTGCGGTGGCGGAAGAGCGGCATTTCGGCCGGGCGGCCAAGCGCCTCCACATGGCCCAGCCGCCCCTCTCCCAGCAGATCCGCCAGCTCGAGGAGCAGCTGGGGGTCCGCCTGCTCAACCGCACCACGCGGCGCGTGGACCTCACGGCCGCGGGACAGCTCCTGCTTGAGCGGGGCCGGCAGATCGTCAACGACATAGGGACGCTGGAGGCGGACGTGTACCAGGTGGGCAAGGGTGCCACCGGGGTCCTCCGGGTGGGATTTTCAGGCTCTGCAACTTACGGCGTCATGCCCCAGATCGCACGCCTTGCCAAGCAGGTCCTTCCCGGCCTGTCCCTGGCATTGAACGGCGAGATGCTCACCCCGTCCATGGAAGCAGGTCTCCGCGACGGAACTTTGGACGCAGCACTGCTGCGTCCCCCCGTCTCATCCCAGGAGATCGACTACCGCGTCGTCTCCCAGGAGCCGCTCGTCGTCGCGGTTCCCTCATTCAGCGCGCTGGCGGAGGACAGGTCTGTGGCGATACATGAACTGCAGGACCAGGACTTCATCGCATATGCGCCCGAGTCCGTGCTCTACCGCATCACCTCCGACCTGTGCCGCCAGGCCGGCTTCCAACCGCGCATCACTCAAGTTGTTGGTGAGACCTCCACGATGCTGGCATTCGTTGCCGCCGGCGGCGGCGTGGCGGTCATGCCGTCCCGGGTGCGGGCTTTCCAGCTCGACGGCGTTGCTTACCGGGAGATCGAAAACGTCCCTACCGTGGAACTCGCTGTCGCCTGGCTGCGCGGAAACCACTCCACCCTGCTGCAGAACTTTTTGGATGTCGTCGGCGCCGCTACAGCCGCTCAGCCGCTGCCCGACCCAGCCCCCGGGCCCGTCCCGCTTCCCACTGATGAAAGGCTTTCCCAGTCATGAAAATCGCAGCCATTGAGGCGATTCCTTACTCGATCCCCTATCGCCACCCGCTGCATTTCGCCTCCGGATCCGTCCACGAGGCGGACCACGTGCTGGTCCGCCTCCGCACGGACGATGGCGTGGTGGGCCTCGCGGACACCCCGCCGCGCCCGTACACCTATGGTGAGACGCAAAAGTCCATCGTGGCGGTGGTGCAGGATGTGTTCGCTCCGCAACTGATCGGCGTCGACATTTTTGACCGGGAGAAGATCCAGGAGATCCTCTACCGCACCATCCACAACCAGACCGCCAAGGGCGCCGTGGACATCGCCCTGTGGGACGTCATCGGCAAGACGCTGGGGCAGCCGGTGACCAAGCTGCTGGGCGGCTACACCGACTCGCTGCGGGTCTCCCACATGCTCGGCTTCAAGCCCGCCCAGGAACTGCTCGACCTGGCACTGGAGTTCCGCGAGACCTACGGCATCAACACCTTCAAGCTCAAGACCGGCCGGCGCCCCCTCCACCTGGACGTCGAGGCGGCCCGCGTGCTGCGCGAGGGCCTCGGCGGGGACGCCGAACTGTATATGGACGCCAACCGGGGCTGGTCCGCGAATGAGGCCGCGGAGGTGCTGCGCCGCACCGCGGACCTGGGCCTGCAGTTCCTCGAGGAGCCGGACGACGCCCGCGAAGTCCTGGGCCGCCGTCGGCTCGTTGCCAACTCCCCCATCCCCATCGCCGCGGACGAATCCGCCCCCAACCTTGGAGAGGCCGCCCGGGAAATCCTCAACGGCGGGGCCAACCTGCTCGCGGTCAAGACGGCCCGCTCCGGATTTACCGAGGCTGCCAAGATCGTGGGGATGGCCGAGGGCATGGGCATCGACGTGTACATCGGCAACCAGATCGACACCCAGGTGGGCACGGTGGCTTCGGTGGTGTTCGGCGCTGCGTTCGCCCACACTGCAAAGCGCGCCGCGGAACTGTCCAACTACCTGGACATGGCGGACGATCTACTGGCCGAACCCCTGCAGATCATCGAAGGGCGCATCCGCGTCCCCGAGGGCCCCGGCGTGGGCACCGGGGTCAACGAGGAAAAGCTTGAACGCTACCGCAGCGACCGCTAAGCCACCCCTTCCACGAAAGGAAAATTAGTGAAGTACCTGGTCCATATGGACGTCAAACTGCCCGCAGACCTGCCCGCATCCGAGGCGGCTGAGATCAAGGCCAAGGAGAAGGCCTACTCGCAGGAGCTGCAGCGCTCGGGGAAATGGCCGGAAATCTGGCGCGTGGTGGGTGAATACGCCAACTACTCGATCTTCGACGTGGATTCCAACGACGAACTCCACGACATCCTGCAGAACCTTCCGCTGTTCCCGTACATGGAGATCTCGGTGGTGCCGCTGGCCAAGCACCCCTCCGACGTGAAGTAGGAACCAACCAGCCGTTCCGGGTCAGTCCCCGGCCCGGAACGCGGCGGCGAGCTCGCTGCGGGACCGGATGCCCATCTTCCGGTAAAGCCGCGTGAGATGGTACTGCACCGTCTTCTCGGCGAGGAACAGGGCCCGGGCCGCCTCCTTGTTGGTCGCACCCCCGGCGACGAGTTCGGCCACCGCCTGCTCCTGCGCGGTGAGCTGGACGTGGTGGTCCCGGGCGGCTGTGAGTACCGAATCGGCAGGGTCAGGGAGATTTCCGACGTCGAGACCGGTCGCCTTGAGCTCCCTGTCGCAGCGCTCCACATAGGTGGCCGCGCCCAGTGAGTCGTAGAGGTCCCGTGCCGCACGCAGCACCGAAGACGCCAGCCGCCGCTTGCCGGCGCGGCGCATGCTCTGCCCGAAAGCAAAGCTGATCCGGGCCCGCAGGTAGGGCCGGTTGAGCCCGCGGAGGTGGCCCAAGGCGGCCTCGAAATGCTCCCTGGCAGCGTCGGGATCCCCCTGGGCCGCCAGCAGCCGGCCCCGCGCCCAAGCCATCCGTGCCATGTCGGAGGGGACTTCGCGTTCGCGCCGCAACCCCTCGAAGGAGGTCAGGAAAGCGTCGGCGGTGTCCAGCTGATCAGTCATCACCAGGGCGTTAACATACGTGTCCTGCCAGGGCCAGAACGAGACCCGGTCCTCGGTCCACGGGTCCAGTTCGGTCAGCGGCTGCAGCACGGCGAGGGCGCTTTCATAATCAGCCCGCGCCTCGTGGAACCGGGCCCGCGCCAGGCTGGCCGGCACCTGCATGGCCCGGTAGGTTCCCGGCTGGACCGCGGCCTGGGAGACGTAATAGCGGGCGCGGTCCCAGTCTCCGCGCATGGACCAGAGCTCCGCGGCGGTCCAGTACAGCAGGGGCCGGATCAGGGGCATCCGGGAGGTTTCCAGGCGGACACTGGAGCGGGCGATGGTGGCCGCCGCGGAATCCCAGTTCCCCAGCACCAGATGGGTGCGGGCCAGCCACGCCTCGGCCCACAGGGAGATCCGCAGGGACCCGCCGCGGTACTCGGTGGGGGCGGCGGACTCGAAGTTCACCAGGGCCGCTTCCACGTTGTCCATCCGCAGCGCCAGCCAGCCAGCTCCCATCTGCACCCGCTGCTTCTGCGCGTTCTCGGCGGCGTGCGCGAACGCCCGCTGGTAGGATGCCTCCGCCTCCCCCAGACGGCCCCGCGCGTACAGGCCCAGGCCGTAGATGGCTTCTGACTCAACGTGCGCCGGCGTCCCGGGCTCGGTCAGGGCCATCGCACGCTCCGCCCAGCCGGTGATCATCGGCCCGTCCCAGGATGCCACCCCGTGCAGGACGAAACGCTGTGCTACCTGGGCGGCGGCCTTCGGTTCGCGCTCCGGGTTGCTGGTGCGCCACGCCATTTCCAACTGGCTTTGGGCGCTGTCGTTCTGGCCGGACACAGTGGACAGGTAGCCCAGCACCGAGGAGCGCAGCGGCGAGGGCGGCAGGGCGTCAACGGCTGCGGACCAGGTCTGCGCCTCGGCTACGTTTCCGGCCCCCACCAGCGCGTCCACTGCGCGCAGGAGCCGGTCGTTGCGGGCCCGGATCTCCAACGAAAGCCGGGAAGCGGAAAACAGGGCCGTCGCCACGTCCTGCCATGCCCCCACGGCGGCCTGGCGGTTGGCGAAATCCTCGAGTTCTTCGGCCAGCGACTGGTCCGCGGCCGGCGTTGCCGAAACCCGGTGCCCCAGTTTCTCGCCTTCCGGTTCCACGGCCTCGGCGGCCAGCCGGTGCAGCGCGATGCGGCGGCTGGGAACAATCTGCTCGTAAATCGCTTCGGCGGTGCCGGGTTCAACGAAGACGACGGCGGAGCGCGCCTGGTCCACGGACAGCCCCAGGAGGCCGGCGCGGTGGCCTTCGTCCAGGGCTTCGAGGACGGACGCCACGCCACTGACCGCGGCCACTTCCGTCAGTCCGGCGCTGCGCCCTAGCACGGACGCGGCCTCCGCGACGGCAACGAGTCCGGGCGAGGCGGCGTCCAGGACGCTGCGCACCCTGGCCCGGATCCTGGACGTGGGCGGCAGCGAGGGGAACCAGGTCAGCCAGGTCTCCGGGGGCAGTTCGCGCAGCAACTCCACCACGGGCTGCGGCAGGCCGCCCGTGTGCCGGACCAGCCCGTGGGCCGCCGTGACGCTGAGGTCAATGCCGTGGAAGCGCCGGGCGACTTCCTGGACCTGCTGCGCGGTGAGCGGTTCCATCGGGATCCGCTCCACTTGGTGCCCGGTCAGGAAGTCCAGGACGCCGGCGGGGATGCGCGGCGCCTCGTCGGGATTGAGCGTCAGCAGGAAAAGAATCCGCTTGCCGTGCAGCCGGCGCATGACGAACGTGAGGATTCGCAGGCTTTCCACGTCCAGTTTGTGGACGTCGTCGACGGCGACCACCACGCTTCCGTGCGACTGCAGCCCTTCGAGGTGGGTGCTGAGGGTGGACGCGTAGTTGACCACTTGGTCCGCGCCCAGGGCGGCGACCGGCGTAGCCGGAAGGTGCGGGCCGTCGTCGTACGCCTTTGCCGAGCGCAGCGGCGAGGTGAGCATGAGTTGGGAGTAGCCTGCGAGCGCAAACTGCGCTTCCCACTCATCGCCCATGGCCGAAAGGATGCGGACGCCCCGGGCGCCGGTGCGGCAATGCTCCAGGAAGGACTCCAGCACGGCGGTTTTTCCGCAACCCGAGGGGCCGGTGAGGACCACGGTGGCCACCTTGCCCTTGCGGACCGTGCGGAGGGTTTCCAGGAGCTCCTCGAACACCGCATCGCGGCCCACCAGCGGCGAATCCGCACCGATATCGCCGTGGGCGGACTCCGCAGTCATGGCCGCAAGTCTACCGGAGCGCCTGCCCGCCCCTTCCGGCGGACGTCCACGGGCTACCCCAGGTCCCCGCCGGCGACCGGGAGGATGCTGCCGGTGAGGTAGGACGCTTCGTCGGAGGCGAGAAAGACGATGGGCGCGGCCTGCTCGTCCAGGGTTCCGTAGCGCTTCATGAAGGACGACTCCACGGTCTGGTCCACGATCACCTGGTACCAGGCCTTCTCGGTGGCGGATTGGGCTTCCGGCCCGCGCTTGACCTTCCGCGGAGGCGCCTCGGTGCCGCCCGGCGCGGTGGCAACCACGCGGATGCCGTGGCCGGCCACCTCCATGGCCAAGGCCTGGGTCAGGGCGTTAACGCCGCCCTTTGCCGCGGCGTACGGGACCCGGTGCATGCCGCGGGTGGCCACCGAGGAAACGTTGACGATGGTCCCCGATCCCTGTTCGAGCATCACCGGCAGTACCGCCCGGCAGCTCCAGAGGGTGGGGAAGAGTGAGCGGCGGATTTCCTTCTCGATCTTCTCCTCGTCGTATTCCTCGTAGGGCCGTGCCCAGATGGTGCCGCCCACGTTGTTGACCAGCACGTCCACGCGTCCGTGGGCCGCGAGCGCCGCCTTGACGGCCTGGGTGGCGCCGGCAAAGGTCTCCAGGTCCGCCGTGACGGATGTGGCCGAGCCGCCGGAGCCGGACGCGTTTGCGGCCTCTTCGATGCCGCGAGCCACATCGTGGACCAGTTCCGCCCGGTCCACCAGGACCACTGTCCCGCCTTCGGCACCGATGCGTTCGGCCACCTTCTGGCCGATCCCCTGGGCGGCGCCGGTGACGACGGCAACCTTGCCGCCGAACCTGCCGGGCGTCACGAATTGCCCGGCGTACGGCGCCGCCATCAGCGGGCGGCCTTGGCGTCGATGGCCCCGGCCATGGTGTCCTTCGCGTCGTGGGCGTGCGCGGTGATGACGGCGCGGAGGCGGTCCTTGTCGCCGCGTTCGAAGGCGTCCACAATGTCCAGGTGGTCCTGGGTGACGCGCTCGAAGATCGCCGTTCCGGTCTCGAATGCCGCGGCCATCTGGGCGTGCACGTCCAGGCGGCGGTAGGACTCCAGGAGCATGGGGTTGTCGCAGATCATGAAGAGGTACTCGTGGAATTCCTCGTTGGTGCGCGCGAACTCCTCGGGATTGATGATGTTGCCGCCCGCAACCGAGCCGGTGGTGGCTTCGGCCAGCCGACGGAACTGGCGCAGCTGCTCTTCGGTGAGCCGGCCCAGCAGCAGTTCGCTGACGGCAAGCTCCAGGCCCATGCGTGCGTCGAGCTGAGCGAAACTGTCCTCCTTGCGGAAATCCAGCCTGCCGGTCTCCAGCGAGGACAGTGCCTCACCGCGGCTCATCGTGTCGCCTGCGGCCTGGATCTTTTCAGCCGGCGCCGGGGCGCCCGTTTCGGCGTCGCCTCCGGTGGTCTCCTTCGGCGCGAACCGTTCGAAGTAGAAGTTGGCGGGCTGGATGCCTTCGGTGTCCAGCCACTTGGAGACGGCGTTGACCATGGGGGGCGGGCCGCAGAGGTAGATGTCCACGTCGCCTTCGTTGAGGTGCGCGGGTTCGATGATCTGCGTGACGTAGCCAGTGTGCGGGGCGGACGTGCCGGGCTCGGAGGCAATGTAGTCCCAGGTGAAGCCGGGCAGCTTCGCTTCATAGGCGCGCAGCCAGTCGAGGCCCACGATGTCCGCCTCGCGGGTGAGCCCGTAAATCAGGTGGACCGGGGTGGACGGCGGGTTTTCGGAGAGCTTTTCCAGGATGGACAGGAGCGGGGCCAGGCCGGTGCCGCCGGCCAGGAGCAGCAGGGGCCGCTTGGGCTCGCGCAGGAAGAACGATCCGTAGGGGCCGGTGAAGTCGATGGAGTCGCCCACTGCTGCGCGGTCGCGCAGGTACTCGGACATGGCGCCCTGCGGGGTCACGCGCACCATGAAGGACGCGTCCTGGTCCTCGGGGCCGCTGCTGAAGGAGTAGGAGCGCTCGGCGTCGGTTCCGGGGACCTTGAGGTTGACGTACTGGCCGGGAAGGAAGGCCAGCGCGTCCCGGTTGTCCACCTCGAGGGTGAAGGACACCGTGGTGTCTGTGTGCCGGTTGAGCTCCTTGATGGTGGAAGTGAAGGTGGCCGCGGCCGTCTTCGCCGACTCCGACGTGGCCGGGATCTGGATGGCCAGGTCGGATTCCGGGACGGCCTGGCAGGTCAGCAGGTAGCCCTTTTCGAGCTCCTCTTCGGTCATGGCGTCGTCGATGTAGTCCCCCGGGTCGAAGGAGCCGGAATCGCAGAACGCCTTGCAGGTGCCGCAGGCACCGTCGCGGCAGTCCGACGGGATGTTGATGCGCGCCTTGTAGGCCGCGTCCATGACGGTTTCGTAGTCGCCGACCTTAATGACTTTGGTGACGCCGTCCTCGAAGCTGAGGGCTACTTTGTGGCCCATGGGGTCCTCCTGACTGGGCGGGCGCGCGCCGTCGCGGCCCGGGAAAAGTTCCGGCGTGCCCGGCGGGCACGGGTGTGGGACCTGCCGTGCGGCGCCCGGCAACCCCGGGCGCCGCATCGGGCAGATCAGATCATGTAGACGTCCACCACGTGGTGGATGTAGTCGTTCTTCAGGACCACTTTCTTCTTCAGGATCACCGGCTCCGGGCCGGAAAGGTCGATCGTGTAGAAGCTGGTGCCGAAGTACGTGTCGGTCGTGTTGTAGCGGAAGTAGAGGGTGAACCAGTTGAAGCGCACCTGGACCTGGCCGCCGTCGTCCGCCAAAACCTCGATGTCCGTGATGTTGTGGCCCGTGCGCGGCTCGGGAAGGGAGGTGGCAGAAGACCGGTCGGTCTTGATCCGGAACACGCGGTCCTCGATGCCGCCGCGGTTGTCGTAGTAGATGAGGGAGATCTCGTTCTGGGGATCCTGCGTCAGCTGGTCGTCGACGTCCCACGCCGGCATCCAGAATTCGGAGTCCGGGTGGTAGCACTCAAGCCATTCATCGAACTGGCGGTCATCCAGCAGGCGGGCTTCCCGGTAAAGGAACGCCCGGACGGTCTCGAGGGTTGCGATCTCCTCCGCGGTCTTCAGGACCGGGGCGGTTTGGGTCAGGTTGCTCATGGGTTCTGCGCTCTCTGTGGTTCCGGTGGGCTCTGGTTCCGTGGTCTGTTGGTTCCCGCGGCCGCTGTCAGGCGGTGGCGGGGACGGAATCCCGCGCGGAGCGCTCCTCTTGCTCCGCCAGGGCACGGTCCATGACTTCCTTCCAGTACCCGTGCTGGATGGGGTAAAGCCCTTCGTCTTCGGTGCGCACGCCGGAGGCAATCACCCTGGTCATGCCCAGGGCCTGGGCCTGCTCGTCAGGGCCGGTGATCTCATGGGTGGAGCCGCGGGTCATGTCGTTCCACGGGGCGCTGGTGGCCCAGTAGGTCTTGTTGCAGGAGCGGAATTCCTCCAGGTCGTCCGGCGTGGCCATGCCGGTGGCGTTGAAGAAGTCCTCGTACTGGCGGATGCGCTTGGAGCGGTTCTCCTGGGACTCGCCCTTGGGTGCAATGCAGTAGATCGTCACCTCGGTCTGGTCCGCGGAAATCGGCCGGAAGTGGCGGATCTGGGAGGAGAACTGGTCCATGATGTAGACGTTCGGGTACAGGCAAAGGTTGCGCGAGATGTTGATCATGAAGTTGGCCATCTCCTCGCCGTACTTCTGGACCAGTTCGTCGCGGCGGTCCCAGAGCGGGCGGTCCTCGGGGTTGGTCCATTCCTGCCACAGGAGCAGGTGTCCGTGGTCGTAGGAGTAGAAGCCGCCCTTGACCTTGCCCCACTTGCCGGCGTCCATGGCCTTGGTCTTGTTCGCGGAATCACCGGCGCTGCGGCGGGCGGTGGTGGCTGCGTAGTTCCAGTGCACGGCCGTGACGTGGTAGCCGTCCGCGCCGTTCTCGGCCTGGACCTTCCAGTTGCCGTCATAGGTGTAGGTGGAGGAACCGCGCAGCACCTCCAGGCCTTCAGGTGACTGGTCAACGATCGAGTCGATTACCTTGGTGGCGTCGCCCAGGTGCTCCTCGAGCGGGAGCACGTCAGCCTTCAGCGAGCCGAACAGGAAGCCGCGGTAGGACTCGAAGCGGGCCACCTTGGTGAGGTCGTGCGAGCCTTCCTTGTTGAAGGTCTCGGGGTAGCCGGCGTTCCGGGAATCCTTGACCTTCAGCAGCTCGCCGGAGTTCTTGAACGTCCAGCCGTGGAACGGGCAGGTGAAGGTGGTGCGGTTGTCCGTCTTGCGGCGGCACAGCATGGCGCCGCGGTGCGAACAGGCGTTGACGATGCAGTTCAGCTGTTCGTCCTTGTCCCTGGTGATCATCACCGGGGTGCGGCCGATGTACGTGGTGAAGTAATCACCCACGTTGGGGATCTGCGACTCGTGGGCGAGGTAAACCCAGTTGCCTTCGAAGATGTGCTTCATCTCGAGTTCGAAGATGTCCTGGTCGGTGAAGATCTCGCGTTTGGCCCGGATGATGCCGTTCTCACGGTCATCGATCACGGCGTCGGCAAGGACCTCGCGGGCATGGATCAGGTTCTCGGTCATGGCGTGCTCCTTCATTGGAGATTGCTGGACGGATGGGCGGGAGGTCCGGGCCGGGCATCGGTGCCAGCGGCGGACGTTAGAGGCAATTCTTCCCTCTCGTGAGCCGACTCACATCAGGCAAACACCTAGCGTCGACCAAGGGTGCCTTTATGTATCGATAATGACTGAAAATGGGCATTATCGATATTTGTAGCGTCCTTATTCCGGGACCTACGATGAAACAGACATCACGCGATGCCGCGTGGCAGCAGGTTCCCTGCGCCAGCGTCCCGCGGCGGGTGCAGGAGAACCTCCTGGCCCCTATTCAAAGACGAAGGTGGAGACCGCCATGACTGAGACCCAAGTGAATACCCGGAACGAGAACGAGGGCACTGCCGTTGAGGCCGGCTCGAAGGCCACCGAGCGCTTCACCGCCTCCGGCAAGCTCTCGGAACTGCACGTGCCCAAGGAACGCGTGAGCCTGCTGGCCGGCGCCCTCATCAAGGCCGCCAACGACATCGTCGTTGAGCACCAGGTCACCTACGAGGAGTACAACGCGCTGAAAGCGTGGCTGATCAAGGTGGGTACCGACGGCGAGTGGCCGCTGTTCCTCGACGTGTGGCTTGAGCACACCGTGGAGGACGTGAACTCCCAGGAGCGCCCCGGCACCAAGGGAACCATCGAGGGGCCCTACTACGTGCCCGGGTCCCCTGAGCTTTCTACGCCGGCAACCGTCCATATGCGCGACGGCGAAGAGGGCACCCCCCTGCGCTTCACCGGCCAGTTCACGGACACCAACGGCAACGCCCTCAAAAACGCACAGGTGGAGATCTGGCACGCTGACGCCGCCGGCTTCTACTCGCAGTACGCACCGGGCCTGCCCGAATGGCTCTTCCGCGCCACGGTCAAGGCAGATGACCAGGGCCGCTTCGAGATCAACACGATGCGCCCCGCGCCGTACCAGATTCCAACCGACGGCGCCTGCGGCCAGCTCATCAAGGCTGCCGGCTGGCACGCCTGGCGTCCGGCCCACATCCACATCAAGGTGTCGGCACCCGGCTACCAGCCCGTCACCCAGCAGCTCTACTTCCCAGGTGACCCGCACAACGCAGACGACATCGCATCGGCTGTCAAGCCCGAACTGATGCTCGACCCCCGACCGCGGACGGACGGCGGAACCGGCGAGGAAGTTGTCTACAACTACATCCTCGCCAAGGAAGGCCAGACCAAGTAGGTCCTTGCCCCTGCTTGTCTGATGCCGGGCTTGAGCCCGGCAACGTCAGGCGCCCCGGAGCGGTAACCCCGGGGCGCCTGCCTTTTCTACCCACGCAGCCAGGAGCCAGGATGCCCAGTTCCCGCCAGGACCCAGCCCCAATCCATCCCCAGACCACAACGGCGCCGGTGCCCGCGCCAGTACAGCAACCGCTCCTGGAACGGCCCGGGAACCGTCCGGCCGGACCTCGCCGGTTCCTTCGCGACGTGGACCTGCCCTACCTGTCCAACGGCGTCATCGGACTGGTCTTCACCGCGTCCGGGCCCATCGCCGTCACCCTGGCCGTAGGCGCGGCGGGCGGGCTGACCCAGGACCAGCTCGCCTCGTGGGTTTTCGGCATCCTGTTCTCCGGCGGCGCCGCGACACTCATCATGTCGCTCCTCTACCGGCAGCCGCTGGGGTTTGCCTGGTCCATTCCCGGCACGGTGCTGCTGGGGCCGTCGCTGCAGCATCTGTCCTTCCCGGAAGTGGTGGGCACATTCCTCACGGCCGGCCTGCTCATCCTGGCCTTGGGCGCGACCGGGGTGGTCCGGCGAATCATGGCCAGGGTGCCGATGCAAATCGTCATGGCCATGGTGGCCGCGGTGTTCCTTAAGTTCGGCACGGACATTGTTGCTTCAACGCAATCCAATCTGGCCATAGCCGGCCCGATGGTGGCAGCGTTCCTCCTCCTAACCGCCGTTCCGGCCCTGGGAAAGTTCCTTCCCCCCGTCCTCGGCACGCTGGTGGCAGGATGCCTGGCCGTTGCCGCCAGCGGGCAATTCGTTCCCGGCCGGCCGGGACCGCTCCTGGCCGCCCCGGTCTTCACCCCTCCCATGTTTACCTGGGCCGCGCAGCTGGAGCTCGTGGTTCCCCTGGCGCTGACAGTGCTGTTCGTCCAGAACGGCCAAGGCATCGCCGTGCTCCGCGCCGCCGGGCACCAACCGCCCGTCAACGTTTTTGCGATTGTGTCCGGCGCGTTCTCCGTACTGAACGCCGGCTTAGGTGCCATATCGGCCTGCGTGACCGGCCCCACCAACGCCCTGTTGACGTCGTCGGGAGCCAAAGAGCGCCAGTACACTGCAGCGGTGACCTACGGCTGCCTCGCACTGGCCTGCGCGGCGCTGGCTCCCACCCTGACCCGGCTGATGCTGGCCACGCCCAAGGAATTCGTCCTGGTCCTGGGCGGAATCGCCATGCTGCGGGCACTCCAGCAGGCGTTCGTGACCGCCTTCTCCACCACCTTCACCCTGGGCGCGCTGGTGACCTTCGTGGTCACGATCTCAGGCCTGAACCTTTTCAACATCCACGCGGCCTTCTGGGGCCTGGTCATCGGCTACGCCGCCTCACGGCTGCTGGAGCGTCCGGACCATGCAGGATCGTAAAAAATCGGACCCGTGAGTTTTTAGGAAGCCAGGTAATTGCCCCAGCGGCACCACAACTGGCCCGTCCCGGCGCAGGATTCCTGCGCGCACAATTTTTGCAGGCTCTCCCGAAACTACCCGGTGAAGACATCTCAAGGACTTCACCCTAGAAGTCGTCTCGAAACTTGCGATATGAGATGTCTCGCCGGCTGAACGAGCGCGATGGCGGTATCGCCTTAATTTCGTGGAGTCGTACGGGTTCGTGGGTGGCTGGCGATTCTCCTAACAACTCGGTAGCGGACGCCGGTGCCCCCGAGCGAGGCCGCGTGCTTCTGTCCGAACGTCACTGATGCAACTTCACAAGCAGCTGCAGGACCTTTCCTCACCAAAGCAGGACTGCGTCAAGCCTTGTCAACACTCAGCGAAGAAAAAGCCTGTGGCCTGCGGAAACACTGTGCCCGAGGTGGGACTCGAACTGTCCTCCAGCCCCTGGCAAGCACTGGGAAGTCCCGGAAACATGTGGAATACGGGCGCCTCCGGCATCAATAAGACCCGGTTCGGAGCCTGCAGTGTGGACAATGTCCGCACCCTTTCTTTTTGCTTTTACCGAGTGGTTCCTCGACCGGAACCACGAGGTAGTTTCCCGACGACCCATTTCGGCTGGCCAGCGACGTGGTGTTCCTTCAGTACTTTGTGAAAGGGTGACGCAGAAGAATTTGCGGCGGAGGTTCATTTTGTTAACGCGCTGCTCAGCAAACCTCCTGTGCAGCAGGGCTTCGGTTGCGACGGCATCATCGGCATCCCCGTTCTCCGTTTTCCCAATGGCAGAGTCAGCTGTGGTGGCGTGGAGATTGCGCACATTGATGGCCGGTCGGCCTCAAAGGAGTTGGTCTAGAGGACCAGATCTTCAGCGGTGAGCTTCAAATGAAGCTCACCCAGCACTGCCGCCAGCTGTCACCCTCGCTGGGCTTCGCGTCCCCGGGGCTACGGCCGACGACCTGAGGCCTTCGCCTAGGTGCCCTCGCATTCATGACGTCTCCCTGGGTTTCATCCCACAATTTACACCGGTGCTACTTACCGTGGATGCCCTCGGCGAGGGAGTCCACGACGACTTTCATACCGGACTCCTACGAGCCCGCTGCCACCGTCAGCGTAGGCAAGTCTTGGTAGTACGGGGACACCTGCCGAAGTGCGGAGGTCGGAAAACTCCATGCATACGTCTCGACATAGAAGTTCGGCGCTGTCGCGGCTCTGAAGTTCTTCACCTCCTCAGGCGCCTCATCCAGAGGGCCCTGATAGTTAACGGTGGTCGCAGGCTGCCCTGCTGCTGTGCACACGGTATTTACGCCGAAGCCGATGCCGCGGCTCTGGGAACCGTCGGTATCTTCGCTGAGTACTTCTACACGCCAGTGGAACTTTTCCGCGTTCATGATCCCCACCTCGTCCTGGGCGGCGTAGTAGAGCTTCACAGGTGCGTCCGGACCATTGCTCCCGGTGGACTGGGCGGCCATTGATGCGACGTTCAAGGTGATCGACTTACCGAACTTTGTGAAGGTCGGCTGGAAGCCCAGATCGCAGGACAGGACCGAGTAGAGCACCGTCTGCTTCGAGGGCAGGGCAACCGTCTGCACCACGTAGTTGTCCTTGACGTACAGCCGTTTAGTTGTCCCGTCATCTTCACGCTCCATCACGATAGACGGCGGGCCGAGGACGGCGTCAAAGGCATCCACGCTGTAACCGGCGTGGAGCGACGAGACGATCTCGTATTCCTTCAGGTTCGGCCACAGCGTGTCCCTGGCCATCGGGAACCAGGCAAAAATAGCAACCAGTGCGCCACCCAGCCCTGCTAAGCCGGTAATGCCCTTGGCGACCGAGGCAGCAACGGACTGCCACGTACGAGGTTCTTTCTCCTCCGGCTCCTTCGCCGGACCCCCCGGCCTGCTGTTGTCAGCGTCGCTCATGCCTTCCACCTCCGCCTAGCAGTAGTGGCTCAGAGAATCACAGAATCAGGCCGGTGAACAAGACCTGGTCCAGCCTGAGGCGCGCTCAGCGCCTCCCTGAGGGCCTGGGACCTTGGCGGCTGCTAGAGTTCCATGTGGAACTTTGGGCGGCCTGCCTCCGACAGGAATCGCAGCTGTAAATGGCGGTCTTGCGCAGCGCTAAGTCTCACCCTCGCTTACCCCTTAGTCGCGATTCTTCAATCCTGCAGAACGCGTCCCGCAATGGGCGGACAGATCAGCCGCTACTCCTGCCTACCTGTCTTGTATGCTTTCGTTTCGAGGCATATGGGTTATGCGACACGTCACATCGGATTAGGAGAAGGGTTCGGCTGCCCGCAAGGGGATAACGGGGCAACCTGGTATCGCGGGATGACCGGATCGTCCAGCCTTAGGGCTCCGGAGGATCAGTCAGCGACGTTGCCTCGATCAGTTGTTGCACCGCGTCGTCGCTGCCGGACATACTGGCATCCGGCAGCCGATTGAGGGGGACGCCGCCGATCACGCATGCCTTCCAATCCCTGGTAGTGGCCGACACCTCGGCGTCGGGCCGTTCCGGCTCGAGCGATCTGTCGATGCTTACAGCTCGGGCAGATATCCGGGCCAGGTAGGTGACTGGCTGGGCATCCGGGCGTCGGGAGTCCGTGAGGTTGAGCGCAACACGTCGCTCGTCTGCGCAGCCGGAGACCGGCCGCGCATGGGCGCGCATCGCGAGGACCACCGTGTCAGGACTCATGTCCGCGTCGCGCGGCAACGCTGACCCCGACAGCGACGAAATACGCATGATGACCGGCCGGGCCACCGCACCCGTTTCGGGACTGTCCTTCTACGACGCCTGGGAAGTGGCCGGCCACGCAGGCCGGGGCTGCACACGGTCTAACAGCAATCCCTGGGCCACTCAACTGCTGTGGCCCGACCGTCGGATCGACTACATCCTCACGGCAGCACCAAGGCGCGGCGGAACCGGCCATCCACTCGCCGCGGCGCTGCTCGGCACCCGCCCGGTGAGCGGCACGTACGCGTCGGACCACTTCGCGGTGCAGGCCGATGTCCGCTACTGACGAGCCAAGAAGAAGTTCGTTGTAGCTGCGCACCCGGCTCGGTCCGGACTGCGAACGGATCGACAATGCCACCTGGAAGCACCAGATACCTTCGAGGTGCCGAGTGACGATCTGAAGACCCTTATCCGTCCCGGTGACCAAGTGAAGCTGATGTGGTCTGTCGCGCGATTCCCTGGGGAACGGATGTGGGTGACCGTTGCTCACCGCAGAGGTGACCGACTCGTCGGTACTCTCGACAATTACGCGATCTTCGCCTTCCTAAAACCTGATGAAGAAGTGAAGTTCCACATCGACGACATCATTGACTGCGCCTTTGATGAGCCAACAATCGTTGGTGACCTCGTTGGCTTAGCTCCCGCCCGACCCGCACACCCCTGGGAAGCTAAAGGCGCGGACCTGCATGTCCGGCAGCGAGTAGCCATCTGTCACCTTCATGGACCCAGACCTGGGTCATAGGCATACCGTAGCGGTTCCTGCCGGCCGGCGTTGACACGTCGTCTGTAACGATGCAGGTAAGAACGGCGGTGGCACCAAACATCGTGACACTGGGCTGTTCGAGAGTTTGAGCACGCCAGGTGTTCTGGCCCTCTATGTTGGATCGAAGGTATGCATCGCGATCGAACTGGTCTCCCTTGTGTGAGATCCAGCAGAACTTCCGATGTAGTAAGCGACCCAAAGATTCACCGTCACGTCGTTTTAGGGCGTCGGCTCGTTCTAATGCAGCATCTAGCACTCCCTCAGTGAGCAATTCACCGAGTGTCTCAGTGATTGGGCCGCTCTAGGAACTTCCAGCGGCATTGCCCCCGCCTCGACTAGCCAACAGGCGTCCATATCGTCCCGCTCAAGGTTCCCCTTATGGGACAGGTTAACGGTCAAGGAAACTTCAGCAGTGTCCCGGAAAATAGTCCCTCCGCCGCCGGCCGCGAGGATGCTGGTCGCGAGCTCAGCGGCCGGCGCCTATCCGATCACGCGCGCAATCCCCAACGGCGGACAAATCGAGCCCGTAGGTCGGCCCTTCGCCGGAACCGTACTCCTCGAGTCGGGCCGCACCGCGCTCGAAGAGCCGGAGCGCGCCAACGCTGTTCCCCCGGGCGGCCTGGGTGAGCCCGGCGCAGATCTGGGCGAGGCCTTGCCAAAGGTTGCGTTTGTACGCGACCACTCCCGCAAGGACGACACGAACTGGCTGGTCGCGACCTGGAACGTCCGAGGCTTCGGGGAGTTGACCATGCCTTCGACTTCATCGCGCACATCATGACCGGCTGACGAGGAATGAAATCTTTTAGCGGGTCTCGGACCACTACCGCTGTGGACGGAATTCGGGCTCACCAAGCTAATCCCGGCAACACGAAAGGAAGCAGTCCCAAGAGGACTCAAATCTTGGGACTGCTTCCCGGTGCCCTTGACAAGCGAGAACTACGTATCAGCTGTAGCTCCCAGGGACGTTGTTATCGAACTGCTGGTGCTCCGCGAAGTCGAAGCCATTGTCGGACAGGAATGTGGTCACGGGCGGGCAGGACGATGCCGGGGCCGTTCGGGGCCCGTCAGCGTAAGGACGAACTCCGCCGTCCTCGCCCCTGCCCCTGCTGTCGGAGCGCTGGTGAGGCGACCTGGAAGAACTGAGTCACTGGTCTCCCCTCGTTGTTGCTTGCATCGTGTGTGGGCTGCGCACACCGTCAGGATGTTCATCGGATTCATGTTTAGTCACAAGATCGAACTGGACACCGCCGTGTTCATTCACACCGGTGCGGATGGCGCGTTCGACAACGGACTCCGCCAGGCGGTTTCGTAAAGCGATGGGATCGCGGCGCAGATCCCGGACCAGTGCGAAGCAAAGTAGGAACATGACTATTGCGAAGGGCAGTGCGGAGACAATCGTGATGTTCTTAAGGCCGTTTAGTGCTGCGCTGGGGTCGTCTCCGCCGGCCAGCAGCATGACAGCTGCGATGGCTCCGGTCAGGACTCCCCAGAAGATCAGCACCCGCTTGGACGGTTCCAGGCGTCCATTGGAGCTCAGGGAACCCATGACGATAGAGGCCGAATCAGCGCTGGTGACGAAGAAAATGCCGATCAAGACCATGGCGAGCAGGGCAATTCCGATGCCGACTGCCGGCGGGACTTCAAGGTTCCGGATCAGGTCGAACAACGCGCCCTGGAAGGAGATGCTTGGTGCTCCGTCAACCGTTTTGACCAAGCCGTCGGTAGCATCAGCCGTGGCATTGGCACGCTGCTGGATGTCGAATGCAGTGCCGCCAAAAATCGAGAACCAGATGACGCTAACGACGCTTGGCACCAGCAGAACGCCCGTAACGAACTGTCGAATAGTGCGGCCCCGGCTGATGCGCGCGATGAAAATACCGACAAACGGAGCCCACGACACCCACCATGCCCAGTAGAAGATCGTCCAACCGGACATCCAATCACGAAGCGCCTCGTCCCCTACGGCCTCAGTCCGGGAAGCCATGGACGGCAGATCCCCTGCGTAGTCTCCGATTGCAGAGGGAATCAGGTTCAGGATGAACAGCGTTGGCCCGACAATGAAAACAATTCCGGCCAGCGCCAAAGCAAGCACCATGTTGATGTTGGAGAGCCACTGGATACCGCGTGCAATGCCTGAGGCCGCGGAAGCCACAAAGCAAATTGTCAGTGCGGTAATAATCAGGACCAGCACGGGAGAGCCAATCTCGCCAACCCAGCCGTTAAACTGCAATCCACTGGCGATTTGAAGGGCTCCCAGGCCCAGCGAAGCAGCGGTGCCGAAGAGGGTGGCGAAGATAGCCAGACCGTTAATGACCTTGCCCGCGGGTCCATCCGCGCGCTTTCCGAAAAGGGAAGCAAATGCCGAGGAAATGAGTTGGCGCCGACCGAGTCGGAAGGTGCTGTAGGCCATGGCGATGCCAACAACCGCGAACATGGCCCAGGGATGGACGCTCCAGTGGAAAATGGAGGTGGCCATGGCAGTCTGAATTGCCTCCGGGGTCACGCCCGCCACGGTGCCGGGCGGTGGGGCCACGTAGTGGTAGAGCGGTTCGGCCACGCCGTAGAACACCAGTCCGATGCCCATGCCCGCGCTGAACATCATGGCAATCCAGGACACGGTCCGGAACTCGGGCTTCTCGCCGTCCCTGCCAAGCGGGATACTGCCAAAGCGCCCCAGTGCTAGCCACAGGACGAAAACGACAAAGAGAGAAGCCAGGCTTACGAAAATCCAGCCGGTGTTTTCGATTACCCATGCCAGCGCAGCGGTGGAAGTCGCTCCGAGGGAGTCGGAATTGGTGAAGCCCCAGACCACAAAGGCCAGTGCCAAGGCCCCTGTCACTCCGAAAATAACCTTATCCAGGCCCTCGAGTGAGAGGCCAAGACGATGCCTTCCGGCCGAAAGGTCCGTTTCGCTCTCCCGCAATTCTTGCAGGATCCGCTCGTCGTCTTCGTGTTGCTCAAGCTGTTCCACTTCGGCGTCATTGCCGGGAGCGGAAGGGTCATTGGCGCCGTCGCGAAGAGCGGCTCCAGTGGTTATTGCCATGAACTATTCCTCTGATGGATGTGTTGGCGGATTAGATGCGGCCGTCCATTGTCAGGCCAGGGGGAGGTTGGGAACCCCGTCGGATTCGATGATCATGATGTCGCGGTTCGATCGCTGTTGCTTAGTGTACGAACCGGGAGTTTGGCCAGTGGCGCGCCTCGACGCTCCCGGTGCCCAGGTAAAAGCATGAGGTGAAGCGGGCATTGACCCAGCAGTCTTCGACCAGCCGTCGGCCAGGGAGGCGTCCTGGTGAGTGCACGTGCCGTCAATGGCAAAGAGCTCGCCCTCGGTGTGGAAGACGGCGACGGGGGAAACGTGTCCAGACGCTTCCCCTGGTGCCAGTTCACTGCGCGGGCCTGCCTTCTGCATAGTGGAACCTTCTGCTTCGTAGGGGACGCAACTGTACTGTTCCATAACCAGCAACAGCAATCACGATAAGCAACAGAGTGCGCCAGCTCACACCACGTTGTCAAGGACTTGCTGTGCCAGTTCACGCTCGGGACTTCCCTGAGGGCCGCGGAAGTCTGGACGGCCGAGGGCTTCCCTCATGGCCCCTTGTGAACTGGAGCATCCTCAAGGCCGCGCAGATGTCCGGCTAGGCACACCCAAAGCTGACACCCGGTTCCTTGCATTGTCCTTGAAAACAACCGAATTGATTTACCCTGGAACGAGAGGCCCGGTCCCCTGTGGTTAGCAGGTTTAGCTAGAGTTACCAGGGCCTGGCCAAAGCGCCTAGCACACATGCTCACAACAATGTTTGCACTGGGGGTTCCTGACGAAGACTTCATTTCCACGGCGGCTTGCGGCCGTCAGATGGTGAGGGCCACCTTTCCGGACACCTGGCCGTCTTCCAGGAAGCGGAGGGCTTCTTTAGCCTCGGCCAGCGTGAAGGTCCGGTGGAGGGCTGGGGCTATTGTGCCGGCCTCGATAAGCGGGGTGAGGTCCTGAAGTTCGGCGGCACGGACCAGTCCGAGGAACGTGGTCAGCCGTTGGCTGATGAAGGGTGACAGCGCCAGGGCGCCGAGCTGGCGGTGGAGGCCTCCGGTCAGTTTTCCTCCGCTCTCACCGCCGGTGATGACGGCGGTTCCTGTAGGTGTCAGGGCGCGGCGCAGGCGCGAGATCGGCGGATTCCCCGCGATGTCCAGGATGAGGTCGTACGGGCCGGTCTCTGCGAAGTCCTCCCGGGTGTAGTCGATGACGTGGTCCGCGCCGAGGGACCGGACAAACCCGACCTTGCCGGTACTGCAGACTCCGGTGACCTGCGCACCGTAGGCTTTGGCCAGCTGGACCGCGTAGCTGCCGACGCCGCCGGACGCGCCGGTGATCAGCACCTTCTGCCCCTCCCCGATCTTCCCGACCCGCAGGCCCTGGAGGGCAGTGACCGCGGAAACCGGCACCGCCGCGGCCTGCTCGAAGGAGAGCGCCTGGGGCTTCGCGGCCAGCTTGGTCTCGGGTGCAATGGCGTATTCCGCATAGGAACCACGGCCGCTGCCGTACACCGCGTCCCCCACGGCGAACCGCGTGACGTCGGGACCTACGGCCTCTACGGTTCCTGCGAGATCCAGGCCCAGAACCGCGTCCTTTGGTTTCCGGGAGCCAAATGCGAGGCGGCCTAAATATGGCAGCCCGGTCATCATGTGCCAGATTCCGCGGTCGACGCCGGCCGCCCTGACTCTAACGAGTACGTCGTCGCCTTGGACAGCAGGGCGTGGCACCCGCTCCAGGCGAAGCACCTCCGGCCCACCGTAAGCTTCCCGAACGAGAGCGAGCATGCCGCCGGCCCTGGTGCCCTGTCGCTGAGCCCGTTGCTGTATTTTCATGACGTTCCTTTCTGCATGGCAGGCGCTTTCGTACGCTGTACGAAAAAGGTATCCTACGATGTACGGAAGCGGAAGGGCTGGGAGGAGCATCTAGATGAAGGACGCAGGCGCCGGCGGCAGGGACCGACCGGGGCTCAGCCGCGAGAAGGTACTGCAGAACGCCCTGGAGTTGGCGGACAGGGAGGGTATCGCTGCGCTGTCGATACGTTCCCTCGCCCATAGCATGGGCACCAAGCCGATGACGCTCTACTATTACGTGGCCAACAAGGAGCAGATCCTCGACAGCCTCGTGGACCTCGTTTTCAGCGAGATCGACACACCGGATGCTGGAGGCGAGTGGAAGGAACAGATGCGCCGCCGGGCCCACTCGGCCCGCGAGGCGCTGCGCCGGCACCCGTGGGCGGTCAGGTTGCTGGAATCCCGCAAAGCTCCCGGCCCGGCGACCCTAAAGCACCACGAGGCAACCCTGGGGACCCTGCGTGCCGCGGGCTTTACCGTGCAACAGACTGCCCGGGCCTACTCGCTTCTGGACAGCTACATCTACGGGTTCGCCCTCCAGGAAGCCGCACTGCCCATAGCCGGCAATAAGCCCATGGCGGAGGTGGCCGGTCCCATCATGGAACGGTTCGCGACCGGGGAATACCCGCACATGGTCGAGATCGCCACGCAAGTCATCATGCAGCCAGGCTACGACTACGGCAACGAATTCGCCTACGGTCTCGAGTTAATCCTCGATGCGTTGGAACCGGCACCGGCGGGCTAACTGCTGTTGCTTCAACTTACTCCCAGTTGAAGGGTATGCCTGGTGCCACTGACCGAGTGGTCAGTGGCACCAGATACATGCCTCTGCATGCGCGTTGGTGGCTGTCATTCTGCTCTCGTTCAACTCGCATTAGCGCCTGTCACTGGCTTTCGATCGGCAGCTTTGCTTGCAGTTTCGCTGGGCGTGTTCTGCATCATCCAAATGGTGAGCCACGAGGTGGCTGCTGCCAGCCCGACCAGCGCGAGCTGAAGAGCAGTTTCGGGGAACACCGGCGCGCAAGGCGACGGGGATGGCGCTGGCGGTGTAGAGGAGGACGGCGCCTCTCGGTGTCATCATCGGATCTTGACAGTGCTCTGCGATCGTCACTCTGGTTGAACGCAAGACCGGCTTCACCCCGCTCCTACGGCTACCCGGAGACCATTTCGCCATGACCCCGGCCAACGCGCTCATCGCCGCCTACTCGCGCCTACCGCTGCCGCTACGCCGCACACTGACCTGGGACCAAGGCCACGAAATGTTTCAACATCCCGGGATAGAGAAGGCCACAGGTTTGCGGTCTACTAGGGACCACCCGCGGAGTGGCCTCCGATCAGGCGCTGGTGGCCCTGCGATTCACTCTCGTCCTTCTTGTCCGCGATGCGGAACTTGTTCAGCACATCTTCAACGTTAGAGCGGTCAAAAGGCTCTTTCACGAAGTAGTTAAGGTGAGACCAGAGCGCCCGTTCGTTGTGGAGTGATTTTGGCAGTTTGTAGCCCATAGATTCAGCAAGTTTTACTCTCCCCAGGTCAACTTGGGCGCGCACAGTTGCCGCCCACTCGTCCGTGCCCAAAATGGCCAACCGATACGCACCGTAAGCAGCAACGGCCGCTAAGAAGAACGACACAATTAGACCGCTGTCGTTTGGTTGCATTATCCACGTGGCTCCCGCCACGGCAGCGAGAAGCGAACTCAGCCAAGTCAGAGCTACCGCGAAATCGACATTCGTTCGCGCAGAAGCTTCCGCCTTCACGATGTACTCCGGCGCGCTGGCGGCCAAATGGTGCCACAGCGTTTGCGAGTCCAGGTAGTACCGATCAACTGCATAGGTTTCAAAACGCCTCATGGCGTTGCCGAACGCCGTTGGAGCTAACTGATTATCGATGGATGAGAAGCGCATCTCCACCCAGTGGTTGGGTTCATTGTCCGGCCCGCTTTCTTGGGCTTCCTCAATAAGCTTCGCCCTGATGCGCTTCTGCCGTGCAGTTCCGCTGTCCTTCAGAGGTTTGGGCCACAGCCAGTACCCCTCCAATATCTTGTAGAGCGGCGTCTGAAGGGCCGCCAGCAGAAACCCTACGGCGACGGAAACTAGCAGCACCACGAGCTGCTGCTGATCAAGCCCTTGCCTTGCGAAGCGGCTAAAAGGCTCCTCGGCCGCCACCGCCGGCAGCCACAAAATGAGTGCACTCTCCAACACCAAGAAAGCCGGAAAGATCCAACCGACGAGTAGAGTCCATGCCCCGCCAAGGACGCCCTTCGCAATTTCACTCATGGCCGGTCAAGGATCAAAGTCCGTCGGGCTCGATCTTTCCCTCTCCTGTTGCCCCACCAGGTGGTACATAGCCGGTCGGCCCGCTGCCATCGCCTTTCCCGACCCGAGCGTCCCGCGACGCTTCGCTCTCTTCCTCATCCCAGTCCGGCAGGACTAGGCCTCCTGGCGCTGGCGGTCCCGCAGGAGTGGCGTTGTCCGCCTCCTTGTCAGGACTTGGCTTGTCCTGGTGAGGCGCGACCACATCAGGCGCATCCCACTTCGGCATGACAAAGCCTTCACCCGTCACCCAACCGGCAGGCGTACCGCCCGGTTCGGTCCCATCGATATCGTCGCGTTTTACGTTCATGGCTCCGCGCCCCTCCTGATCGCTACTCTGAAGCCGACATCTCTGTCTCCACCCCGGCAGATTCAACCGGCTGAGCGTGCTGCGCTTTGTTGAATCCAGTAGAGCCTCATCAGCGTTACCACCGCGTTACAGGCTCGCGTCCAGAGCAAAGGATCCGCTGAACTCCGGCAATAACGCCACAGTAACGGCCAGCGTGTTCCACTCTCCACGTGCATCCAGTCCGTTTCTGGGGGTGCGCTTACTTTGGGGAGAGATAAGAGATGAGTTACCCCGGCGATGATGACAGGCTACCTGTGATCTACGTACTCGGATTCGCCGACAACGACTCCGCCATCAACAGCGCAGTAGACGCTCAGTTTTACGGATTCAGCCAATGTTCCGTCCATGTCCGCACCGACAGCAGCGGCAGGGCCAGGTTTCATCAGTCGGAATCGCCGCTGTTGCGGCTAATTTCTGGCCACAAGTACGAAGTACCGGTGCACTGTGACCAATGGGCTTTCGTGCAATGGAAGCCGGCACGGTCGGCCCAGCATCGGTGTGGATTCATCGTTTTCACGATGATTCAGCTGCCACCCTTTCAAGGAACCCAGGCGGCGCTGGACCTGTTTGAGATGGTCAAGCTGGTTTTGGAAAAGACCGGCGCGCCGAAGGTCTTTCTTGTGGGGAACCCCATTGGAGGTCTGAT
Organism: Arthrobacter sp. D1-17; assembly: GCF_054130535.1. Lineage (NCBI taxonomy): Bacteria > Bacillati > Actinomycetota > Actinomycetes > Micrococcales > Micrococcaceae > Arthrobacter > Arthrobacter sp. D1-17. The sequence goes on from NZ_CP096382.1 coordinate 2,313,155, forward strand.
CTTCCGCTCACTCCCGAGGCGGCCTTCGGCAATCCATCTCAAGAGGACTTTGAGCGGCCTGCAGTCCGGGCCGGAAGAGCTAGCAGTGCGCGGAGGAGCTTAGATGATCGTTAATGAAGTAAAAGAAACCGTTGCCTTGATAGCCGAGATAATTGAGAACACGCGCACCATTCTCAGCGCGCTTGAAGACGGCCAAGCATACCTGAAAAAAAATCATCCTGACGCAAAGAATGACCTTGCAGACATGATGAAACAGATGAAAGCTACTGTTGCAGGATTAATCAGCATCACCAGAGTCGTGACCTACTTCGACTTCACAAGTGACGGCACCGACATGAACAGAGAACCAGCGCGATTTAATGAACACCTACTTGCAGCGCGGAATCAGGTAGCAGATCTAGAATCAGATATTCAATCGCTAAAGGGTTCATGCAGCCGCATCCAAGAACTAAGTCTGAAGTTGGAAAAAAGAGCCGGCAATCGACCTTGGTGGGCATTGCTCGGCGACAGGGCTGGGCAGCGGGCCGGCGAGCTGTCGTGGCGCCTGGGTAGTTTGTATTTCAATGACTTGGATATGGCTCAAACGGCAAAAAGGACGCTTCACGCCTGTGAGCAGGCACTGGATGCTGTACGTCAGGAACTGCGGCGTGGAGGTGCCGTAAGCACCTCCAACGTACCGCGCGCTCAAAACCTCCTAGATGAATATGCCGCAGAGTTCCGCACAGCAGAAACGGGGCTAAGAGACCTCCGCGACCGGCTCAGCGACCAGATCGGTGCCCTGTCTTGAACCCGATCATCGTTCTTATAGCAGACGGACGAAGTAGAGAATGTCCGTGTCAATCACCGAACCGATGACCAATACGTCCTAAATCACTGTCCGAAATACCTGGGCCGGCAGCGGGCCAGGCATCCGAGGCATGGCGCATTCCGGCCATTGACGCCTGCGGTCTACCACGGCAGGGACGACAACTATGGATTCTTCTTGTCCCTTCGTCCATGATGGGCGCGGGGCGCCTGCACAGGCGGCTGCGGTCATCGATGCGAGTCCAGGGCGCCCAGGAGGTCCTCCATAAATCGCGAGACTGCGCGGGGCAAGAGACATTCCCATAATCCATCAAATTGAAATGTTTCTGACCACAATCCCTACCGCCCCACACAACACGGCGCCGTCGCTTGCCCTGTGGAAGCTCAGTGCTCATGCAGTATTCCTTACCTGTGCGTTGAACTCCGTGCGGCCCAAAACGGTTGCCTTACGGTAGTCCCAATCAGCCCGAGGCTGAATGTCACGCATTTCTTGTTTGTGAGAAGATAAGTATTGTGTTGGCCGGAATGGTGATGGCCGCGGAATAGGGCAGTCGATGCATGGCCGGAGCGTGTGCCATGGTATTTCCGTTGCAGGAAACCCGAGAGAGTAGCCGTAGAGCGTTGATTCGGATTGGCTCATCACGATGACAACGGTCCGCCCGTCCCCCGGCACCCATCGATGACATGCATGCACCCGGTTGGACGCATCCAAGTGATAGGAATTCGTGGAGCCCCTGTGCAGTGCCGGTTGGGTTCGACGCAGCCAAGTCAAATCGCGGGTGAAACAGTGGAAGTCGGTCGTGGTTCGGTCGGTGGCCTTTGCCTCCTAAACGATAAGGCGGTCCGCCCTGGTGTGGTTATCGGACCAGAGACCTCCAGGAACTCGTGGCTCACAACCAGCATTTGGGACTCCGGGGGTGAGCAGCAGTCCTGTGGCTACTCGGGAGCGGCTGCCCGCGTACCATGAGCGTGAATCCGTCGCATCAGCCGACGCGGGGATGCGCGGCCAGCGGTGGGGCCAGGTCGTGGTTTTCGAGGCAGTTGTCGCACTGCCGGCGCATATGTACAACCGCTAAGCGAACAAGCCCGGCTAGGAGCATTGGCAGGAACTTGTGGGCAGTGACACCGCGGACTTTGTCTCGTTCGAGGAGGAGGGAATCCGCAAAGGTAGTAGCCCGAGACAGGCTGGCATTATGCACTGACTCGCCAGATCAAGGAGTCGCAAAAGCCAGGGCAAATTCCACCTGACTTCCTGAGAGCGTCCAATCATTTGCGCATTCGGTGGTTATATGACTATTTTTGTCATACCAGTCGAACGTAGGGGGTCAATAATGCTGTTCAACGCGAGCCCCTTCAGGCTGTTACCCCGCGGAACCAAAACTCCCACCGGAGGGCTGGCGTTACTTCCCCAACTATCTTGGCCCAGGCGGTACAGTAAACCGCCACGAAGCATTCTTCCAGACAGAAGGTCCCTATCCCCGACAAGTATTTTCCCAACGGGCGATCTTGAGCAAACCTTTTGCGAACGCTGGCGGATTCCTGATTCACGTGCAGCAGGATCAAAGGTATCCGGCGACTGCCGGCCCTCGGGCCTTCCTTGGCGGACATGCCCAAGGCGCTATCTGCAGACAGTCGAGGCTGGCCCGGGCATTGGTGAGGCGCGAGCCTCCAGTATGTGTTGTCGCAAACTGAGGAGAGTGGGGGAATTTCATGACAAGCGATGATGGTCCGTCAGGAATGTCCGATCAAGACGGGACAGACTCGGCCGTCCCGCCCATGGGGACCCTGGTCATCCGTACCTGGCTCGAGCCCGATCAGGCACCCGGTTTCCGCGCCAGGCTAACTTATAGCAGGGGTCCGGACGGCGAGCCCGATTGGATTGCCACTGCCGATCGGGACGAGGCCTTGCGTATCGTGCGTCAGTGGCTCTTTGCCCAGCCGGGCTCTCCAGACGAAGCCTAGACGGTAACTGTTAGCTTGGAAGCAAGATTGCCTGGAACCGTGCTCCCCAGCCCCCAAGCGCTTGCCATCGTCGACGGTTGGGGTTCAATCGTGGGCTGTGACCCGTACGCGCTGCCTGGCTCTAGCTTGGCTGCGCTGGAAACTTGTCTTTCAGTCCGTTTCAGTTGCACTGTCACCGAACGTCCGCGACAAGCCTTCGAATTGCCTCTGACGGAGCAATTCCCATATCTGCCTTCAGCTGCGCTTGATACTTCTCAAAGGCCCGAAGTGCTGAGGCGTTGTTGCCCTGCTGCCGCTCGGCCTGAATTAATAGTCCAACCGCTCTTTCGTAGAGGGGTTCAAGTTCCAGTGCTGCCTCAGAGGCTTCCAATGCAATCTCATAGTCGCGCCGTACCAGCGATTCGCGGGCTATGACGAGAAACGCGTGCAATCGGTCCTGCCTAAGCCGGGTCTGCTCAAAAATAATCCAGTCTTCGTACCAGCCAGGAAGCAGCTCTGCACGACGTAAATCGTAAAGGCATGAAGCAGCATTTCCATTGAGCCCGGCTTGGCTCAGGTGTCGAATTTGCGACCGGAAGCGATGCAGGTCGACGTCCAGCAGCTCGCTGAGCGAAAGCACAGCCCCCTCATTGACTAACAGACCCGGCACCTGCCTTGTAATCAGATGCACGCTCACACGCAGACTTTCCATGGCTCTCGGCTCGGCATGCTCCGGCCAAAGTAGCCCGACGAGATAGCTGCGGGGCCGCGGACCGTTTATCGCCAACGCCGTAATCAGCCGTTGCTGGCGCGCTGCGACGTGCACAACATTAGCGCCCTTAAGAAGTTTCCATGACTGAAAAAGGGTCAGTTGAAACTCACCATAGTCGCCGTTGCCCATGGTCACCCCCAAATCCAGCGGCTTAGGAGATCTGGGATAGATCTAGGAACGAGGATCCGTACTTTTATGAGGGATGTCAACGTTCCACGTAATTTGGAAGTTTCTCGGAGCAATGGAAAAGTGCCGTTTTGCATCGTTGAGCGCCAGGAGGAACGTTCAACCTTTCTAAGGCGTGTTTGCAGACTTGAGGTTACCAGCGGATGCTGGCGGGAGTGTCCAGAGGTTTCCTGGCCTCCAGAGACTCGGGTGCGGTGAAGGTGTCGGCAGTGCGCAGCTCGTCGGGAAACCGCAGGCCGGTACGTTCTTCGACTTCACTGACAGTCACTTGGAAGACCCGGAATTCGTCCAGTTCCAGTGCCTCAAGCTGGTTCAGGTTCTGGGTCAGCAGAAAAGCTCTGGACTTCAGCTCTCCGTGGTCGGTGAAAGCGAGCACTTTCCAGTATTCCCGGGGCAACGGGACGTGGCGATAGAGGCGGTCATCCTCTCGGAAGACCGGACCACCGAGAACGCTGACTTTCAGGTCATCCACTTCGACGTCGGAGAACACAGCGTCCTCGATTCGCCCCCACACTCCGTTTTGGCTACTTTGGTTGAAGTCCTCGATTTGTGGAGTGATGTTCGTGAAGTAGAAGGAGTCCTTGTTGGCACGGCCGGCTTCTGCCCGGCTGCCCCAGAGCAGGTCTGCGCGGCGGGCAACATGGCCGCGGTCCAGCCGGTTGCCGCTGTAGAGTTCATCGCCACATTGGAACACCGCCGGGATCCTGGGGTCCTTGGTGAACTTGATACCTTTGCGGCTGATTTTCTGCAGCGCAGTGCCGTCTATATTCCATGCCACCCATCGGGCCAACCGACGGGACCGGCTCATTGCCACTGAGAAGTGGGTGTAGGGAATAATTTCCGAGCCCTCCATCAGCACGGCGTCCTCTTTGAGGGCGGCGTCCAGGGCAGGCGGGTCCAAGCGCGTGCCGAGGAAACGGGGAGCATAGCCCTTGTCGGCGGCCTCGGCGACGGTTTCTGGGTCGGGGGGCAGCAGCGTGATTTCAAGTTTCTCGAACACGGATTCGGGCAGGCACGCCAAGGCGTGTTCGTCGGTGCTGGCGCCGGTTTCGCCTGCGAAGTGCAGTCCTGCGAGTACAGTTCCGGGTTCACCGTTTGCGTTTTTGAAGATCCAGGCCGCACCCGAGTCCCCGCCCCGGCTGATCTCCCCGTCGTCCGGCAGATTCTGGGGATCGGGGCCAATTTCGAAGCCACCGATGGCATGTTCACCTTCCGCTCCATAATGCAGCTTGGCAAGAACGTCGATGCGGCGCACGACCCCGTGGGTGAGTCCGGTGGTGCGGCCGCTCTTGAGGACCTTGTCCCCGATCTCCGGCTCACCCAGCTTCTGTGGGGCCGTGCCGATACCCAGAATTTCCGGGACCATGCCACGCCCTTCAATGCTGGCCACCGCGCAGTCGCCGGCGGGCCCAAGGTGGGAGCGCTTCAGTATTCCGAGGCGGTTACGTTCGACCCGGTTGTCATCGTGCGGGCCGGGCTGCACGACGGTGTCCCCGAGTCTGCCGCCGGATCCATGCAGGACATGCCAATTGCTCAGCACCAGGGGGGTACCGTCGGTCTTGTCATAGACGATGCAACCTATGGTGCCTGCGCTGCCCTTGCTATGGGCGACACTGACCCCGGGCAGAACCGGATCGACCCTGACCTTGGACTGCGGCGGTTCGGCTTCGGCCACGATGCGGAACGCGGGCTCGTAACTGCGCTCGATCACATCAGTGGGAACCGAAACGCCGTCCACCACAATCGTCTCCGGGATCGGCACAGTATCCAGGGATTCCAGCGCTTCCGGGGCCACCTTCTGATCCACAGTGAACTGCAGGGCGATTTCCCCGGTCGATTTACCTTCGGTGACCTTGTAACCCACCCCGATAGACGAGATGTTCGGATCCTTAAGATACTCCGCTCCCCTGGTCCTGATGAACTGCCGCAGCGATTTCGACGCCTTTTCATCGGCCGGCTTCGGCTCATCTGATGAACCCTTCCCGGTGGTCATCGAGTTGGTCCTTTCTTAGTCTTTTTGGATCCCGGTGGCTAGAGCACGCATTCATGCGTGATTGGCCTCCTTACGTGTACTGTGCGTGCGGGGCTGCCAGCAGCCCGAAGGTACACACCCTGCCCGGCTGCTGCCCGTCGCCCCCTCCTTGCCCCGGCAAGATGCCGGTCAGGACCCAGTTCCGGAAAGCCTGCGCAGCAGTTCGAGAGCGCGGTCCCGGTACTCCCCGCCGGTAGTCTCAGCCGATTCCGGCGTAAATCCGTCGCCCTCCAGCACCTGCAGGGCGGCGCCGGCCCGTTCCTGAAGGTCCGCAACCGGCTCGGCGGTATGCGGGTACAGCAGCGCCAGGCCCCGTCGGTCCCCGGCCGAGAGGTCAATACCGTTGCCCGTCGGCGCGCAGGTACTTGGATCGGACTTGTAAAAGAAGGACGGAAAGCTGTACAGCATGACGGAGTCAGTATCGAACGGGCCGGCTACGACGCCCGGGTCCTCCTCAGTGCGAAGGTTATGATCGACCTTACGGCGCGGCCAGTTATTGGGCGGACCCGCCAGGAAGGTGTAGATTCCCGGCCGGCGCCCCGCCGCATCGGGGATAAACACCCCCCGAGGATTCCTCGTGGGCACATATCCGGGGTCATCCTCCCACCGGAACTCCTGTTCACAGGCACCGCGCATGTTCTGATGCGAATGGTGGAACGCCAGGGCATGCAGGAACTCGTGTCTGACCGTGCCCTCCCAGTCATCGGGCCGGTCCGCTGCGAAGCCGCCCAAATTCAGGCTCCGCTGGTTTGGCCGGCCTCCCACCGGGTCCCCGGGGGATCCCACGGTAGGGTCAGTACTGTCGGTGCCGACCAGGGAGAAGTAACCGCCCATGTTGAAACCGACTCGGATCTCGGCCGCCAACTCAGTATCATTCTCATCCCAGCGCCGGTACTCCCCGGAAGGGCTAAGCCCAAAATCAAGGTCCAGGTTGCAGGCATCGGTGATCTGTTTGGTAGCCCCCGCCACCTCCTGGTGGAGGGCGGTATCGCCATCCAAAAAAGCCACTCGCACCACAGATCCTGGTACCCAACGTGCGAGATCAGAGATGAGAAACTCCAGGCCTGAGCCGTTGCCGCCCACGTGCCTCCGCCATGCATCCCGGACCTCGAGGGAGGCCAGTACCTCGTCAGGGAGAGATTCCAGTTTCACAGCACACCTTCCCCTACGTTTCTTCCGGTCGCCCCACGCACCGTGAAAGGGGCCACAGGGAGCGGACATAACCGTAGGACAGCAAGCGTTACCGCGGCGTTACCGTCCCTCTCCTGCTATCCCATTCGAACGATGGCAGCGGAACATGGGTTTGGGAGTTTTCAAGGTTGGTCTCGCTGTTTGCTACCTCATGGGCAGCCCATGAGGCGCCGGTCCTTCTTTGTACGCTCTTCGCAACGAAGTCCTGCCAGCGAATCATTTGCGCAGGGACCCAACTCTCCGCCATCCGGCCGACGAAAGGGACGCGGCCTGCAACCACTACTCGCATCGGAGAAGGGGGTCGATCAGAAGAAATCAGCGCATGTCAAGGCTTACAACCATCTGGCGCATGGACGCCTACCGGCCGGAGTATTGAGAGTATCAACTAAGCATGACTTCGGCCTGGACCGAGGGAATCGATATGGCAGACGAAAAACCAACCAACTGGTGGGTCACGTTGCCCGGCCTTCTGACAGCCGCGGCGGCAGTGATCACGGCAGTGACCGGGCTTTTGCTCGGCCTGGGCCAGCTCGGAGTATTCGACGCCGGCAAGCCGGCCACCGCCCCCGGCTCACCTGCCGGCACCGGCTCTTCGCAGCAGCCCGGCAGCCCGGCGCAGCCGGACATTTCGGCTTCGGCACCGAGTAACGCGCAGCCGGATAACGGTACAGGGTGGGCGGTATCACTGCCGGCCGAGCGTAAGTACCGGTCTGCCGACGTGGAATACGAGATTCTCGACGCGCAGGTCCGCCCCGACGTCGCCGGGCAGATCACACTGACTTTCTCGATCAGATGCACCAACCACGGCAGGTACGACATAAACTTCTGGGACGCCACCTTCCGGCTCAACGCTGACGGGGTAAGCGTATCCCCCGATTCCGGCCTCAACGACCTCGTCGCAGGTGATTCAAGCAAGTCCGGCAACGTCAGTTTCACCGTTCCGGCTGACACTCGAGACCCAGTCCTGCGCATCAAGTTTCCGCGGGGGGAGAGTACGGTTCAGATCGCTTTGTCACCGCTCTGAGTTCGGACTCTCGCGGCTCTCGACTCTATCCAGACCAGCCGTACGCCGCATCCACTTACTGAAGAGTCCAACGTTGAAGGTGGGCACGGCCACCAAGCGCTTCAGCCGTCTGAAGTACCGTGCCGTCCCCTCGCCCGGAACCGCGGCCACGGCCGATTAGTTGGAATCATGGTTCTGTCCGACCCCGCGAAGGTATGTCAGGACAGCAAGGACTCTCCTGTGGTTCTCTGGCTCAGGCCTCAGCTCAAGCTTCAGGAAAATACTCCTGATATGGGCTTCTACGGTGCGCTCCCCTAAGAAGAGGGCCTTACCTATGGCCTGGTTGGTTCGCCCTTCGGCCATCAGCTCAAGGACGCTTTTCTCCCGGCTCGTTAGGTCATCGCCTCGATCGTGACCTTTGTGTGGACGAGTAACCAGACGTGTGACGAGCTCTGCATCGATCGCAGTGCCACCTGCAGAAACGCGGTGCAGGGCGTCAATGAATTCGTCGACGTCGGACACGCGCTCCTTGAGCAAGTAGCCCAGGCCTTTGGCTCCGTTCTTCAATAGTGACATTGCATTTTCGGTTTCCACGTATTGGGATAGTAGGAGAACGCCTATCTCTGGGTATCTGCTTTTTAGGGTCTCTGCTGCCTGGATCCCCTCAATCGTGTAAGTGGGAGGCATCCGGATATCCACTACGGCAACGTCGGTCCCGTGTTTGTCAATGACTTCCAGCAGCTGCGGCCCATCAGCAGCCTCACCCACCACCTCCAGTCCTTCCGACTGCAGCAGGGCCGAGAGCCCCCGGCGCAGTAAAGCTGAGTCATCGGCGATGGCAACTCGCAGTCTCATGGCAGGTCGCCTTCCTGGTCGGTTGAGAAGGGGAGGACGGCACGTATAGCCGTCCCTTTACCGTCAGGGCTGTCGACTGACAGCGACCCGCCGAGTGCCGCTGCCCGGTCCGCAATGCCCTGTAGGCCGCCGTCGGCTCCCGGACGGGCACCACCAATTCCGTTGTCCACGATCACCATACGCATTTCTCTGTCGTCTCCGTTGATGCAAATGCGGATCGAGCCCGCCTTGGCGTATTTCGTGGCGTTAGTAACAGCTTCTGCGCAAATGAAGTAAGCGGCCACCTCCACGTGAGCAGGAATCGCATTGTCCGTCTTGAGATCCAGCTCTACGGGTACGGATGACCGTTCCGCTAGCGCAGCAAGGGAACCAGCGAGACCCTTTTCTCGGAGGGAGGGCGGATATACGCCCCGCGCCAATTCGCGCAGTTCGTCGAGTGCCTCCGAAAGCTCGGCGCTGGCCTGGCCGACCAGGTCTTGTACTTCCCGAAGATCCGTCGCCCGGTTGGCCCGGGCCAGCTCCATCGCCACCGCAACCAAGCGTTGCTGAGCCCCGTCGTGAAGATCCCGTTCAAGCTGACGACGGCGGGAGTCTCCAGCCGTGACGATTCGTTCTCTTGACCGCCGGACCTCAATGAGCTGGTCCCGAAGCTGTTGCTCCATCTGCTGATTTTCCAACGACAGGGAAGTTGCACTGCGTACGGCTGCCAGCAACTGCGGCTGGTCCTGGAGGGCTTCGTCGAATATTAACGCCCCTACTGGTACGCCATGGCGCTCCAGGACCATGGAGGCGCGCCCAGTGGAGGCATCTGGCAACGATTGGGAAACTCCGTTGCTGTCAACAAAAGATACCTGATCAGGGACCCAACGCAGCAACGTAAGCGTTGGGTCATGGACCGAACGGCGGAGCGCGCCGACAAGCCTGTCACCCACCGGGGCTGAACCGACTTCGACCATGAGATCACCCAACGAGCCACGAGCAAATCGGTAACGCCACAGACCGAACAAAACCGCCAGCGGGACCATCGCGGTCGCGGGATACTGCCATAGGAGCGCTTCGGAGGATAGTGACCCGGACACCTGGATCACTGCAAGGGAGACCCACACAGTGGCCGCTGTCTTCACTATCACCGCTAGCCACAGGGGCAAGAAAGCCGACCGGTATGCCCTTGTACCGGTGCGCCAGCGGTCAATGAGGACCGCTACGATCGCGACTCCCACCGAGATCTGAAACGTTCGAACTCCGTTCCCGACAGTATCCATGAGTGCTGGACTGTCCCAGAGCAGCAGCAGATTACGGGAGGTGGACACCCCTTCCTTGATATGAGGGCGTGGGTCGAAGAACGCCCAGCCAGCAACAGGGGCCAACAACCAGGACACGTAGAAAAACGTCACGCCGGCCTTCTCGGCCCGGCTACGCAAAAGGCCTGAGGGAAAGCTAAGCGCCAACTGCAGCAGCGGAGGCTGATACATCAGCGTCAGCGTGACGCCCAGCGTAAATGCCACCGGATCGCTGGAACGGCGGATACCTGACGCGAGCCACAACCACCCCGCTACACACAACAGCACTCCAGGGTTTCGGGTCGGGCGGCTCCCCCAAGCCGTAACACCGGCCACAATGAAAGCAAGACCCACGGCCAGGAACAGCGCAAGTTCAAAAACCGAAAACGGCGTTCGGCCCGGGTTCTCGCCCCACCGCAGCACGCCCTGGGCGCTTAAGCCCAAAGTCCGCGCAGGATCTTGAACAGCGATGGGAGACCAGTCAATGCAGACCAAGACAAGCAACACGATGCCAAAAGTCACCGCTGCCACTGACATCAGCTGCTTGGGACTCACTGTATTACCCCGCCTGATACTTCCGGGTACGCCGCCACGAAGAAGGCAATTGTCCCACTTGGTCGACTACTTGGTCCACGCGCCTTCGACCCACCCGAGCGTACGGGTCATGCCGGTGCCGGTAGGGCTGTCCAGGCGAGACCCCACCTGCCCGAGGCTGCAACCCCGGGCAGATCCCACCCAGCTATGGGCCGGTACAGGCCTATGATCACCAGCCCGCAACTCTTGTGCACGGCGGTTCTTGGGACCAGCGGGCGGGCCATGTCACCGGTCCACGAGTTTCATGCGCCCAACGCCGTCTCGCCCCGAAAGGCCAGCAGTCCGTGGTGCAGCCACGAACCGTGCTGGCACGGAAGCGCCTAACCCCCGCCGCGCGGACCATGGAAGTGCCGGTTTAGAGCATCCGGTCCGTCAAAGCGGGGGACTGTGCAACAAACGGCCGACAAACACAAACCACACCAGGAGAAGCTCCCAATGTTCATGAACACCTTCCGGCAAAAGACGGGCCGGCCCGCCATCGTCCTGATCGCCACGATGCTTGCTGCCTTCGCCTTCGTTTTCATCGGCAGCACGGTGACGGCGGCGCCTGCCCACGCCCTGTGTAGCGGCTCCAGCCCGGCGAACGGAACCTGGAAGAACATCGACCCAAACACCAACTCAGTCACCAAAGTGGTGCTCGACTGGGGCTGCGCAGACCAAGCATTGTGCGACACCAGCGGCCACTGTGTCTATCCCGCGGGCTCCATCCGGGTGTTTGGAAAGTGCCACCCCACCGACTGCGACTGGGGATCGCGACGGACCTACGCCGAAAACGGCGGATGGGAAAGCGCCACCTACAAGTACAGCTGGGCAACCAAGAGCGTCTGGGTCAAGCCCTACCAGTATTACGGCAAAACTTACCTGCGGGTCTGGGTCCACACAGACTTCACGCCAGCGGATGGCCGGCAGGACTACACCACCGACGTGTGGATGCTGAAGTAATCCAGGAAACAAAGAGATACCGAGTGTGGCTGCTGGAGCCCGGCGGCCACACTCGCCGTTGACCCCGTCGCCTCCCCGACAGGGTGCGCCGATGGGGCTGTGCACCGTCCACGCCTCAGCAGCTGGATGTGCGGTGCCGCCCTGCGGGCCGGGGAGCATCAATCTCTACCTGACGCCGCCAGATCTCTCCGACGTCAAGTCCTGTCCAATCCACCCCGTCGGTCACGTGCGCCGCATCCCAGCCAGTCGTCGACGATCTCGGCTGACCACATGAACACGCCAAGGACCCTGCATTTCGGAGAAGACCCACGGCCTTCCCGGACCGGGTGCAGCGCCCGTACTTGCCGAAGTCCCGGGGGTGCGGTTCCAGGCAAAATCTGCAGACTGCAGATGCCCGACTTTGTTGCAATCGCAGGTTACAGCGGTAGGCACCCTTTAAGGAGACCTTATCGCGGTACTCCAGCAACAGACACTGACCCAACGTTGTAGCTTGTCCACTTCATCGTCGGCCCGGTCAAAGAAAGCATCCAGTTCCTGGGAAGGTGCGCCAGGGAGAAACTCATCCGGTCGCTGGGCGTTGGCCGCGCGGTATTCCAGTCGAATCAGGCCGCGTGCGCGCTGAAATCCTGTTCACAGACCCGGTCGCCGCCGTAGTCAGGGGACGCAAGGTGCAGAAGGCCCTTGGCCGCCTGGCAGCACCTCACCGTGAACCGGGCGGCGTGCTTCCCGGTGCGGGGTCTCCAAAGTCATGGTGACCCTGAACGTGAACATAGTCCACTGGTCCATGGATTCGCGGGCGTGAGCAGTTGAGTTCAGAGGCGACGTGCGCGGCGCTGGCGTCAGGTTTCGGCCTGTCGTCCTCGGTCAGGACGCAGTCGCTGCCATAGACTCCGGGCCCGCTGCCGGCTTACGCCCGGTGATCCTGGTTATGGGCCGGGAGGACCGCGTTCCCCAACCCCAACGTGCAAACCACTTCGGTGCGTGCCAGCACGGAAGCGTTGCCCGAAGATGCAGGAATACGCTCGATCTCGGAAGATTATCCGGCAAATAAGGAACGATCATGGGCGAGGCACTGGTACATGTAAACGGCTTCAGCATGGCCTTCGGAGGCACCACAATCATCCGTGACTTGTCCTTCGACGTGCAGGCCGGTGAGACTTTCGGGTTCCTGGGCAGCAACGGATCCGGAAAGACGACCACGATCCGTGCCCTACTGGGAATCTATCAGCCGTCGGCCGGTGTCCTGCACATCAACGGTAAATCCTTCAGGCCGGAGGACGGCGGTCGGCTCGGGTATTTGCCGGAGGAGCGCGGCCTGTACAAGAAGGAAAACGTCATCGAGGTCATGACCTACTTTGGCAGGCTCAAAGGGCTGGGGCGTCACGCTGCGAGGCGCTGGTCATTGACCTATCTCGAGCGGGTGGCTTTGGCCGACAAGGCCACAGTGCAACTGGACAAGCTCTCCGGCGGGCAGCAGCAGAAGGTCCAGCTCGGTGTGACCATCATGAACGAACCCGAGCTGCTGATCCTGGACGAACCGACCAAGGGCTTTGACCCGGTCAACCGTAAGCTGCTGATGGATATCATCGCGGAGCAGAAAGCTAACGGCGCGACTGTTGTCATGGTCACCCACCAAATGGAGGAAGTCGAACGCCTCTGTGACCGGGTGATCCTGTTGAAGAACGGAACCGCGGAAGCTTACGGCACCGTAGACGAGGTCCAGAACCAGTTCGGTGGCCGTGTCGTCCGCCTCAGACACGCCGGCCAGATCCCGGAATCGCCGCGGTACACAGTCACGGTCAGCGAGACGAACTACTCCGAGCTGTCCATCGCTGATGGCGCCGACGAAGCGGACATCCTGAAGGAACTCGTCTCCGGTGGCGTCGCGGTCCGTTCCTTCACTACGACCAAGGTCTCCCTGGAGGACATCTTTATCCGCGTCTACGGCGAGCAGAACAAGCCAAGCAACCGCGACTACGCGATGGCGGAGGTGTAACCGGACATGGCACGGCACAACCTTGGCGCGGTGGCCGGATTCGAGTTCACACGCGTCGTCACCAAGAAGTGGTTCTGGGCCGGTACCCTGGCAGTCCCCCTGATCATGGCCGTCGTGTTTAGCCTGATGAGTGTCAGCAGCACCACGACCGCCACCGCCTCCGAGACGCAACAAAGCGGAGGCTTCTCCATCGCCTACACCGACCAGTCGGGTCTCATCACCGCCAGGCAGGCGGCGGAGTTCGGAGCGACCAAGGCGTCCTCTCGGGAGGACGGCGTCCAGGCCGTGCAGTCCGGGTCCGTGGACGCGTTCTTCGATTTTCCCGCCGACCCTGCCCAGTCAACCGTCAACGTTTACGGCGCCGATCGGGGCATCTTCGAGAACGACAAGTATTCCGCGACCGCCCAGGCGATGCTCTCGCAGGCAGCCACCGCCAAGATTGGCTCCGCCGAGCTTGTCGCCCTGACAGGTAACGCAGTGAGAATCGACGTCAAGACCTACCGAGGGACGGTGGAAGCCAGCGGAATCAACGCTGTAATCCCGCCCCTGCTGTTCCTGATCATCTTTTACATGATGATCTTCCTGCTCGCCGGGCAGATGCTCAACTCCGCCTTGGAAGAGAAGGAAAACCGCGTCAGCGAGATGATCTTGACCACTTTGAAGCCGGCCGTACTGATCAGCGGCAAAGTCCTGGCGCTCTTTGCAATCGGGCTCCTTCAAATGGGCATCTTCACCTCCCCAATCATCGTTGGGTCCCTGTTCTTCCGGGAGCAGATCAATATCCCTGCTTTCGACTTCGCAGCCCTGATCTTTGAGCCGGTCCCGGTGATCACAGGGTTCCTCATCCTAATCGGCGGGTTCGCGCTGTTCACCACTACCCTCGTCGCGGCCGGAGCCGTTATGCCCACTGCCAAAGAGGCAGGAAACTTGATGTCCGTGATAATCGTGTTGGCCTTCGTGCCCTTGTACGCCGCATCGATGATCATCTCGGACCCGCAGGACATGGCGGTGCAGATCTTCACGTACTTCCCGTTCTCCGCCCCGGTCACTGCCTTGCTGCGCAACGGTCTAGGGTCCCTCAGCACTGGCGAGGCCGCCATCGTCATCGCGATCCTCTACGTCAGCGCGGCACTCATGTTCCGTCTGTCCGTAAGGCTCTTCCAGCATGGCTCCATCTCCTACACCTCCAGAGTCAACATCAGGGCGGCACTCGACTGGCCAGCAAAAGGTGCTACCACTCCTGGCAAAAAGCCGGCTTAAACCCTGCGGCCAGGTGCGCCTGTGATGACGTGCGAGCGGACGTCCCGTGCAGGGCCGGTGACCGTGTTGCGGGCCCGCGTCCTAGCCTGCTTGTCGACACGACTCCCAGCACCTACCACACCGCCAAAGGCTGGACACCAGCCCTGACGCCTCCTCAACCTCACCATTCCCCCAGCCGCTCTAGCCGCCAGCCGGCAAGGACCAGCGAGTCAACCGCTCCGGCCCACTGCATCAGCCCCATCAAGCTGCCCACGGTTGAATACTGTCAGCGGTCCCAAGCCACACATGCAGATTCGCCGGAGGCTGGTATTCGACGCCGACAACCACGGCACTCAAGATTGTGCGGCGCGAAGAGCCGCGCCGGGAGCATCTTCCCCGTCACTGCCCAAGTCCTCATACTGGGCTCATCGTGCAGTCGGATGCCCACATCAAGGATGACCGCTTGGTACAGATGTGACCTTTAGGGGCTACCGTCGCGCGAGTTTTGCGATTCGTATGGGCCGGGCAGGTGGGCCCTCCCTGAGGAGAACGTGAACACGCCCTCCTCCAAACCCCGCATTACAGTAAGTGAAAGAAGGACATTGTGCTTTCCATCGAGGCCATACCGTGGGCCAACCTCCTGAGCCAAAACAACTTCCACCCGTCTCCCCACGACTGGTCCGACCAGGTCATTTACTTCCTCCTCATCGACAGGTTCTCGGATGGAAAGGAAGACGGATACAAGGACGCATCCGAACAGGTCGTCCAAGGCCAGACCCCTCTGTTCTCCGCCGTCGACGTCAACAATGCCGTCGCGACCCCTGCCGACATCGGAATCTGGGAGACCGCCGGTACCCAGTGGCTCGGCGGAACCCTGAGAGGGATAGCCACCAAAATCGGCTACCTCAAGCGACTCGGTGTGACCGCACTGTGGATCAGTCCCGCGCTGCGGCAGCGGCAAGGTCTGGATGACTACCACGGTTACGGCACGCAGAACTTCCTAGAGGTCGACCCGCACTTCGGAACAGCCCAAGACTTCAAAGACCTGGTGGCCGCCGCGCATGAGGCCGGGCTGTACGTCATCCTCGATGTCATCCTCAACCACTCCGCAGACGTCTTCCAGTATGCAACGCCCGAGCCGGAACCGGCATGGAACGGCACAACGTTCCCAGTTGCCGGGTGGAGAGACTCCAACGGAACCCCCAGCCTTCCCTTCCCCTCGCCCGTTGATCCGACTGAGCCGGCCAGCGCCGTCTGGCCAAGTCAGCTCCAGGCTCCCGGCACCTTTACCTGCAAAGGAAAAATCATCCGCTGGGACGACAGGCCGGAGACGACCGAGGGTGATTTCGAAGGCCTGAAGGACATTCAGCAGGGAGCCGGTCCCGTCCACGACTACCACCCCTCCCCTGCCTTTCAAGTCCTCACCGAGGCGTACCAGTACTGGATCGCTTTTGCGGACGTGGATGGGTTCCGGGTCGACACCGTGAAGCACATGGACGCCGGGGCCACACGCTACTTCGCATCCGCCATCCACGAGTTCACCCAGACCATCGGCAAAGAATCCTTCTTCCTTGTCGGCGAGATCACCGGTCCCCGCGGAGATGCCATCAGGACCCGTGACGAAACTGGCCTTGATGCGGCCCTGGGCCTTGCCGACGTACAGGGAAGAATGGTGGACGCCGTCAAGGGCTGGGGCAACCCTGCCGACTACTTCGAGCTTTTCCGCAACTCCTATGAAGTCGGCAAGGAATCACACACCTGGTTCCGCAAGCACGTCGTCACCTCCTTCGACGACCACGACCTGGTCCGCATGGGCAGGAGCTACAAAGCCCGCTTCGCGTCTGACCCTGAGGGCCGTGCACTGGAGCTCGCGGTTCTGGCCATGAACGCAACGACGCTCGGTATCCCCTGCATCTACTACGGCAGCGAGCAGCTCTTCAACGGCAAGTTCCCAACTGAGGTAAACCTGGACCCGGGTAACGACCACAAGGCCGACCGCTACATCCGCGAAGCCATGTTCGGCAGCGGCTTCGGCTCATTCCGCAGCAAGGACCGCCACTTCTTTGACGAGTCGACCGACACCTACAACCAACTTGCCAAGGTTCTGGAGCTTCGCAGGAACGACCATGCGCTCCGCCGTGGCCGCCAGTACTTCAGGCCCATTTCCGAGGACGGGTCCAACTTCTGGTATCCGAACCGCATTGGCGAGGGACGCATGACTTCCGTCGTGGCCTGGAGCCGGATCATGTCCAGCCGCGAGGTCGTGTGTGCCTTCAACACCGATCTTGTGCAGAAAAGGACCGTGTGGGTGACCATCGACGCAGGGCTGCATTCTGCCGGAGACAAGTTCCGGTACGCATACTCGACAGACCAAAACCAACAAGGATCAGAGACAGCGATCGAGGCACGAAACGGCAGGGCCATCAGCATCAGTGTCCCGGCAGCCGGCTTCGTCATCATGGCACCTTAGTACCCACACGAAGCAGCAGCGGCAGCCAGCACTTCCAACGTCTTATCCGCCTACTGAACGGGGATACCGTGACCACACCGGCAAAACCAACGATCAAGGGCAATAGATGTGCCCGCAAGAACGCTCCGAGATCACGAACGATATTAAAGGGCAACCCAAATCTGATTCGCCGCTACGAGCTGGACCGCAATGACTGCCCAGAAGGCCGGTCGGGCCAGCATCCAGCTGGCTTCATCGTCGCGTCCTGGCCCATAGGTCATCGGCCATGGAGACGACTGTACGCCCTCTCGACGGCTGACTACAGGTAATTGGATCGCACCGCTCACTGCAGCTTGTCAGCCCTGGGATGCCCAGCTCACAACGGCCTAATGATGTCGTGATCAGTGTCCAGAGGGTCGGGAGCGGCAACGGTGGCACCAAGACCCTCACCGGAACCAGTATGGCGACCCCGCACGTGGCTGGCGTAACGGCGCTCTCGGCCGAACAACTTCTTGCACAGGGTCCGCTGAGTCCGCTACTCCTACAGGCCAAACTTATCGGTTCCGCGACGTTCGTGCCCCTGAGTGCCGGTACGGACCCGTTGGACGCCGGTGCCGGTTTGGTCCAAGCACCCACGAACACCCACTAAATTCCATCCTGAACTCGGCCGCCGACCTCATCCTGGCCGCGAATTGGACTCGTCATCATCTAGCAGATGATGGTGAGGCTCCACGTCCAGAACCACGCAGATTGAAGAGGTAACTGGTCGATTCGATGGCAACTTCGAACTCGAAGTCTATTGATGTTGGCGCCCTTTGAAGCAGCGCCTGACAGCGGCAAGAGGACTTGCGAGATATCGTCCACCTCATGAGCCCCGATTCCGCAATCCCGGCTCCTAAATCCGGTGACCTGCTACTCTGACACATTGCCTAGCTGGGTACGCGACTTATTGACTCTCCGTCGTCCCCTGACGTCATACGCTGATGGAGCAGCGCAGTGCTTCCCTACCTCAAGTCGAACTCTTCAGCCTGGATGTCGTGGCGTTCACTCTTGCGGTCGTTCGCATGTCAGCGATGGTCGAAAAGTGAGCCGTTTTGCGGGCTTGGCGTCTAGTGGTCCTTGCAACACCTGAACTTTTAGGAGTTGCAATTGGGCGAGATGAAAAGACCAAGTAAGGCCCATCGCAGTAACGTGCCAGTAACGGGCATAGTGCTGCAATCGCGGAACGTGCAAGCGTCCTGGTACCGGCGCTCCCGGCATGAAGCTGCTTGCTTATTCACGAAAGGTCAGGACCATGAGCTATCAACCGGGCGACCTCCGGCTCCCCATCATCTATGTCCGGGGTTTTGCCGGGGGCGACATAGAGGGCGCCGTAGAAGACCCTTTCTACGGCTTCAGCACCGGTTCGGTACATGTTCGAGCCAATCGTAGGGGCGATCCCAAGTTCCATCAGTTCGAGTCACCGATGCTGCGGCTGATGTCCGACATGGACTACGAAGTTCGGGTGCACGGGAACCAGAAACGTTATCTGGATCAGGCCAGGGAAGGGGAAATTCCCGCAGCCACGATCTGGATCCACCGCTTCTACGATGTCTCAGCTTCAAGTATCCAGGACGAACCTGAGAAGTTTTCTCTGGAACAGGCAGCCATGAATCTTTTCAGCCTGATCAAGCTGGTCCGGCTCAAGACCGGCGCGCCGAAGGTTTTCCTCGTAGCGCACTCCATGGGCGGGCTCATCTGCCGTTGCCTGCTTCAGCGCGTCATCCCCGAAGCGGAGGTCGACCAACGGGCTGAACATAACTTACGGGCTGGGGAGAAATACGTGGCAAGCCTTTTCACCTATGCCACACCACACGGCGGAATCCGGTTCGCGATAGGCGGCGGATTCCTCGAGCGGCTCCGCGACTTCACAGGGCTCTTCGGCGCGGATGTCTTCGGCCCGGACCGGATGTACGAGTACCTCACCCCGGAGTTCTTGAGGGATCAGGAGCCACGCCGCGGCTTCACAGGCACCGTTATACCCCAGGACGGGTTCTCCTTATCAAAAATCTTCTGCCTTGCCGGCTCCAATCCGGGGGACTATAAGCAGCTTTTCGGGCTTTCCTCCCGGGCGGTAGGGGTCAAGAGCGACGGTCTGGTCCAGCTTGAGAACGCGGTGATCAAGGATGCCCACTGCGCAATTGTCCACCGCAGCCACGGGGGCAGGTATGGCATCGTCAATTCAGAAGAGGGTTACCAGAACCTAAACCGATTCCTGTTCGGGGACCTTCAGGTCACCTTGGATCTGGTCAACGCCGATGTCGGCCGTCAGGACGATTCGGATCTGGAGTTCCAGCTGGACCTGGGGTTGACCATCCGTGGCCTGCCTGTGCTGGTGCACGAGCAAACCGCAGCCCACCACTGCCCGATCCTCGTGGAGCGGTTAGAAGAGGGCGAGGATCCAGTCGATCACCCCAGGCCCCTGCTCACCACTTTCCTGTCCTCGAAGGCTCCCCGGCCCTTGGATGAGGAAGGTAACAAGGTTTCTACTCTCCGTCATGTCTTGAACCTTCGGCTCATGTCGATCCGGGAAAAAGAACACAAGAAAAACGACCCGTATGATGGGGAGTCCACCATCGACATGCGTGACCACCTGGAGCAGACGGCTGACTGGGAAGACGCACTCGTGGTCGACATCCTGCCAGGAGACGGGGCTTCCGCGCTGCCGAGGGCCTGGGCCGCTTGGACAAGCACCCTCGCAAGGCCTGTCCGCCTCTGGAAACCAATGGAGGAAGGTGAAACGGCACTGGAGGACAAAGCGCCGGATGTCAAAGGGTCGTGGGTCGGTGAAATCGCCGTTCCCTCCATTGCGCACCGGCTGCTAGGTGATAAAGCCTTGATTCGTATCACGGTCATTCCCCGAACCAGGGACTTCTGAACTGAACCTCCTGCCACAGCATGCGCAGGTGCGTGCCGACGCAGAGCGTCTGGCCAGTTTTAGGTTCCTGCCGCGGAGCTGTATGAGCCCGCCAGCGTCCCTGCTTGGCGAGTTCTGCCTTGAACAGTTCAGCCATTAAGGGATCCAAGGCCGATCGCCACGACAATCCTGCGGTCTTGGCTGCAGGGCATTGAGGCGTATGGGGTGAGCTGAGCTGACGAAATTCTGGCCCGGCGGCAAGCACGACGCCTATGGCGGCACAAAAGGGTTACTCGATTGCGAGGCCGGACCGTAACGCTCGAGTAACGCGCTTCCGTTTATGTTGGGGCGTCAGTTAGGCCGGAGTGCAACCCAGGGAGGGCAGTGTCGAGGTTGTTTGAGTCCAGCGATCCTGCAGGCGATCCGCGAACGACAGGGACAACTCCTAAGTAAGGTCAGGCACCATGGCACTGTGTGCTGAGCTAAGCGATGAAGGTCATGTCAGAATCAAACAGCAGAGCCAAACCTAGAAAGAGCAAACCTTGGCGGGAAGATATCCTCACCAAGGTTACAGACCTGAGTGCCCTCACCAAATGGTTTGCTGCGCAAGACTCCCGGGCAACAGCCCCAGGGACAACCTACCTTAATGCCGCTCTGGACGACGGAATTCTGGAGCATCTGCAGAAGGCTCGGGAGGCAGCAGAAGGAACTGCCAAGATTTCCCGCTGGTACAGTGATGCGCCGGCGATGGAACGGGCAGTCAGCCGCACCGACGCGGCCGAAGAACTGATTCTGCGTAGGGCGCCGTGGTCTTATGTTAAGGGCCGGTTGCCTGAAATCCACTCCGACGTCATGAAGTACTTGGACGCCAACGATCCCCGACGGCTGCGCCTCGAGCAAGAGTTGAACCCACACCCGTGCGACCCTCAAACCGCTGATGACGGTAGTTCTCGTGACAGCCTCGTGGACGCAACTGCTGCCGCGCACTCGCGCGCTCGGCAGGAGTACGCTCGGGTGCGCAGCTTTCATCGCGTCCTCCTCGTGACCGCCGTCATACTGATGATAATGGCTGCTTCATTGGCAGTCCTGGGAGGAATATTCCCGCGGGAGTTTTCTCCTTGCTTCAATCCTCAGGGCACCGCTCAGGAGCCGTCCAAGATAGTGTGTGCCGTTCATGAAACCCAGTTTCCTCCCAGCGCCGGCGTACCCGACGGAACAGACATAGACGAGGCAATACACGCGACGGCCCGTTTTTACGACGTCGGTCTCGTGGAGCTACTGGGACTAGTTGCAGCAGCGGTTTCGGGGGCCAGTTCCCTACGCAACATACGAGGCACGTCGACCCCATTTGCCCTGCCCGTGGCATTAGCACTGGTCAAACTCCCCGCTGGCGCCCTCACGGCATACTTGGGGCTCGTCCTCATGCGGGGCGGATTCGTACCAGGCCTTTCCGCCCTTGATACCGCCCCGCAGATTCTTGCTTGGGCAGTAATCTTCGGCGCCTCCCAACAACTGTTCACCGGAGTAGTGGACCGGCAGGCTAAAAGCGTCTTGGACAAAGTCGGTGGCAAACCGCATAGCGCTAAGGCGTAGATGACGCACCGGATCTCGTGTCTTAGTCCTCTGGTAGATCTGGCAAATAGGTGTGCCTGTGGAACTCATGCAGTGCTGCGCCAAGGTCAAGAGCCAGCCGGATCAGGACTTCGGTCATCGGCCCCCGTCGCACGAAAGCGATGAAACCAACTGATGGTCTCAGGCCCGTTTCATGTAGCGGCGCAGGTTCCGCTGCTGGCCGACCTATTAGCCAACAGACAAATCAGCAGGTACTTACGACATTGAAACACCCAAAGCCCGGCGGGGAAGCCAGGCCTTGGGTATGCGGCGAGCCGGCGTCGCCGGCTGCGGGATCGTCAGTTAGACATCGACGTGGAAGGGCTGTAGCGCCACCCCGTGTACGGAGACCACACTCCGCCGCTTCCTTCCTGCCACCGGATCTTGTGGTAGACCTCCTCGTTGCCGATTTCGCCATCGACCAGTGTCCGAACGTTGGAAATCGTCACGTAACCGCTCGCGTTGTTCAGATGGCGGCTGAAGTACGAGGTGCCGAGGTGGTCATCACCGTTGGGCCAGTCGTCATCCTCCCAGCGTTCCTGGGTGATGTTGATATAGCGGTCGCCGTAGCATCGGACCTGGATCCGGTAGTCCACCAGCTTGACGCCCGACGAGTTGTGCCCGGCGAAGATTGGCTTCAGCGGGGTGACAGAGCAGGCGTAACTGGTGGTAGATGCTTGGGCCGGGGCCGCCAAGGCAACAGGCACAGCCGCGAATCCCAGCCCGATCGCCGACAGCAGGGCGAGCTTGCGGCGGACAGGGTGGGACATTTTGTTGTCTGATGTTTTGAACAAGGGAGTGCTCCTGAGGGATGATGCGGTTGGATGGGTGCGGTTTTGAAGTGCGCTGCCCCGGAGGGCTCCGAGGCCGTTCCCGGATCGTTTTTTGCTTTCCTTGATCCGGTAACCCAATACTGAAACCGGGCACCCCTCGCCCACATCCGTGTTAGCACTGTTCCTGCAGCGGAGGCCGATCGGCGTTGGTCTGAGCTTCGGGGCGTCCCAGGATCGAGCCGGGTAACTGGAACGGAGTCATGTTGCGGGTCACTGGTCCCGGCAGTCATTTCGCTCTACCCCTCGGCAGTAGTCAGCAGCGCTGTTGCCGTGTAGTAGCCATCGAGGATTCACTCCTTTACCGGCCCTTCGTATTAGGCACGGTTGGCCTGTTTGGTCCGGTATGGGCGGTACCCGCCGGCGGCGAGTAGGCATCTGAGTCTTGGGAAGTTGCGGAAGCCGCGGGCAATTCTGCGGGTGGTTTCGATGACGCCTTGCGCAGGACTCTGCCTGTATCAAGCAGCGATGTCGGTTCGACGCCCCGGGCGATCACCAGGTCGCGGAACACCTCGTCACCGAGGCCGCCGAACCCCAGTGCGGTGAACGCTGGCCAGCGCATCGAACAGGATCCGCGAGTCCGTGCCGACCACCCGTCCCGGACTGTCGCGACCGGCTCGCGTGACCGCGCCGGCTGTCTCGAAGAGGCCCGTATCGGCGGGCACAATTCGGCCTTTCACCGGCGGTGTCGGCTCAACACCGAGGTCCAGGACGCCCTGGGCCGGGTTGTCCAGCGGCTCACGGGCGCGCCGGAGCAGCATGCCGAGTTCTGCCTCCGTATGCGCCGAGCCGACGTGCTCCACAATCTGCTGGCGGCCGCGTACATACTCGGCGATGTGTACTGCCGTCGCTCCCGAGGCCGTCCGCACCCTCCTGATGAACGCCACACCGGAGACACTAGAACAAAACCCATTAGTGCGTGAAAAAGCACGATTCTGCCGCCATCACCGCAGGTCAGGGCGCTACGCTTCGCGAGACCACGACCCGTGAGCCAAGTCAGGCCAGACGCGCTTGTCCCACACTGCGATGGCTGCCTCAGCCCGCCCTAACCATGCTCATCTGCGAAGAGCCCATAATGCAGTGCCTGTGTACGCGGGAACGGGCCACATCACCGCCTATAGTCGGTGTGCGTGCACCGCTCTTGGAGTCGGGTGTCAACCCTGGGCAGTGGTCGACGGCCAGATATAGTTTTCGCATAGTCGCCATAACCAGAATCAGATCCTCGCAGGCGGAGACCCGGGGGATCTCGAACGGTAAGAGGCTTCACTTCTCCCGCAATAGGTAGCAGACGCTGTTCGTAGAGCCGCCGGCCGCCTGTGCCATGTTCTTGCCGAAAGGCAGGGCAGTTGCGGCCAGGCCTAAAGCCGCTCCAAAAAATGCGAATGGGGTTACCGGCGCTGCAGCAAGAGAAAGCATCATGGACGCAGCAGCAGTCGCGACTCCGACGGTATCCAACCTCCACGAATTGGCTTTGATCCAACTATCCCGCGCTTTACCAACCTCTAGGAGCGAACGGCGTAGTGCGGCCAATGCCGAATCGGTCTCCCGGAAAAACTCCCCCGATAGTGGCGCTGATTCCATCTCCCACGCTAGATCGGCCAGCAAAGAACGGGATGCATCTAAAGTGTCTGCATGCTTATTGCGGTAGTCTAGGACTTCTTCCAACGGGAGTTCCGGAGAAACCACGGGAATCGACAAGTCAGTTGCAGTAAGTGCCACCAGAGATAGTATGTTTGTTTTTTGCTGCCGTCTGCCTACTCCATCGTCCAAAGTGTTTAGGACAGTGGAAGGCGCGCGCCGTATCTTGTGGGCCAACATTTCCTGATGAAACGCATCCATGGTGAACGGAGTCGCCCTTTCCTCAACTAAGCCTGCGAACAGGCAATGGTTGAGCATTATCGACTCACCTAGTGCGAAGGGGACCTGCACATAGCGGTATTCTCTCTCAAAGGGAAAGGAACCGACCTCGGCTGCACCTGGATTTGATGACGCCTGCGGCACATTTGTACCGGCGACTGAAACAATTTTTTCGAGGTAGCGTTCTTGGTATTCGCTGCTTCCCCGCTGCATCAGACGCTGCATGGCCTGATCCAACGTCATGTAGTCGGGATCATTCCGGATCGCCTTCGGGATCTTTTCCAACGCCAAGGTCCACGGATATTCACTCCGATTCTGGCACGTGCGAATGAAATCCGGATCGTTCATGTCAGCTTCAATAGCACATTCTAGTTCGCTCTCGTACTTAAACAGCACATCAGCCGGAGCGATCCTTTTCAAAAGCTTTGCTTCTTCCAGGAGGTGCAACGCTTCGGATGAATCGCCCACGCCAACCCTGTCACCACTCGCCTGATAAGGGTCAAGTATTGCTAGCGTGTCGAAAAAAGCTGCGACAGCTGTCAGTAGAGGCTGTTGCTTTTGGCCCAAAGTGGCGTAGGGGTAGTAAAACAAATTCAAGGAGGAGGACCACATAGTTGTATGCCTGCTCATGAGATTTTAAAAAGGGCTCGAATAGTTTTAGAGCACAACGGTCACCCGCGGCCTAATCACGGCTAGCCAAGGTCCAGGCAGTCACCCGCATAGGCAAGCCAACCCGTGTGAAGTTTCATCAACAGGTCCAAAGGTACATTCCTTCTCAATGAAAAGATAGAAGACAGGGAAGACGCGTTGACTCGTCAAAGATGCCCGCGTAGCGGTACGTGGACGTGGAACTCGTCCTCGGCCAGCGAACCACCGACCCACAGAGCTCTTGCATCACGGCACCGCAAGCGGCGCTCGTTTTCCACATCGACCGATCGTCTGCTCTGAAGAAGCCTCACTCATCCTGAGGAAACGCTCAAGGGCCGTGAATAATACATGGAGAATATCGGATCAGCTTCACCGACAACGTCCAAAACCATCTACTGCATGATCGTCGATAAGACGATTAGCCCCCCAGGCCCTGGATGTTCTCCAATCGTCCCTTCAGCGTGCCCCGACCGACCATACGGACGCCGCGGAGTGCCGACGATCGAAGTAATCATCGCGCCGAGGATGAAGCACGACTTGATTAAGGTGCTGGAACAGAACTTCAACAGATCTGCGCGAACAATGTATCCCGATATCTCTGGTTTGTAGGGTCATTACCGGCGCCGTGATGGCAGGTTTCGGACGTCGTTCGGCCAGAACCTATTGGGACAATTGTGAGGGGTCAACGCATGCCCTAACGGGGCTCCAATTCAGTGAGCGCACCACAGAAGACATTCAGCGCCTGGAAGCTTTCCACGTCGTCGTCTGCTCCGAAGTGGACCAGCGCCGGCAGTCAACGTTCATTGTCAAGGTCCCCAACTTCGAAGCCAGCATCGACACCTACGCAGCAGCACAGGGCTACACCCATGAACCAGCAGGAGCTTCCCTTGGTAGCAGTTACACCAGAACGCCGGGCCGCCGCCGAAGGCATCCATGCCGAGTTGATGCCCTCGGCCAACCCCATCGATGACTTGGCCATGCACAACCGCCGCGACCCGTACTGGGACCGGCTCTGGGTTCCCGGCTCCCAGGCCAACTGGATCACTGGCCCGATGGCCAGGCACCACAAGAAGGAAGGCATCAGCCCGGTCAACGCCAAGCTTCTCCTGGACGAGGACGAGGCACTGCGCATCGCCACAGCCAACCGGGGACGCTCGGACCGACTCGCGGCCTGGGGTGTCCTGGACTCGTGGCGGACCATTTCCTCCGAGCAACTTGCGGCCCTGACCGGCTGCCAGTATTTCCTGGACCCGAACTACTCGTCGATGGCCGCGTCCTTCTCCCTGGACCTGGTCGACGTCGGCACCTACGCGAACAAGCTCCGGCCAAACTCGGGCATGAACAGCAGCGTCGTGTTCCGGACCGCGAACTCCGACGCGTTCAACAAAGTCATCGGGCCCACCCTCACCGGACCGGAATGGCTCAGCGTCACCGCCGGCCAGCCGTGGTCCACCGGCGGCCACTACGACCGGCACAACGTGCTCTCCACCGAGCTGGGCCTGCGCGCCGCGGAGTACCTGGACATCTGGACAGTCCTGGGCGAAAAGCTGTCTTCCATCGACCTGCTCGCCGGCTCCGGGCTCGAGAAGAAGCTGAACCGCACGGACGGCCGCCACGCCGACGGCACCATCGTCCGGCACGACGGAATGCGCATCGTCTTCGAACTGACGGCCACCGCCTCGACCTCCTTCGAGAACAAGGTCCGCCGCTGGGCCCAGGTCATTTCGGAACGGCCACTGGAAACCTCAGGCCTGACCGTGGTGTTCATCGTCGCCCCGCACCCGGACCGCTCCAGCAACACCGGCACCGACCCGCGACACGAGATCTACCGGATCCTCTCCCAGGTCCTTCGCGAATTTCCCGGCCGCGGCCAGGACTCCCCCGCCGCCCGTATCGGCATCGCCCACTGGGAGGAATGGTTCCCGGACCGGCACCTGATGAGCGAAGGATTTTTCAACCTCGAAGCAGACTTCGCCATCAACGACGCCATCGGCCCGGATCGGTGGGCCCGGCACCGAATGCTGACCGATTATGCCTCCACCCCGTGGCACACCTTCGATGCGACAGTAGTCTTGGAGAACTCCTAGCTGCTCGCAGCTACACCGCACTGGATGCGCAAGGGCGACCACACCGCGACGATCGGTTCACCCACGGACGCCCAAGTCGAGGTTCCGCACCCGGCGCCGGCCAAGCCGCACCTGACCAAAGGCCGGCCGCTCGCAGCTGCCATCGGCAATGGCGCGACGCCAAACTTCCGAAACGCCTTCGCATTGAGTGGTGAGTCGCTGGCAGAGCTAAGTCCTGTGGCAGTGCATACTGCACGCATGACGAGTCGGCCGGTCAGTACTGATCAGGGAAGCACCGATGATGGGGCCCTTGAGGTTGAGCAGGAAAAACGACGAAGTCCGCTGCGGGTAGATGTGGCGTGGCTCGGTGCGGCAGGGGTCGCACTGTACGCTTTCCTGCGTTTCCCATTCGCCACTTTTTACGAACATCTGGGAACCACCCCTGAAGAGGTCGGCCTGGGATACGCTCAGCTCCTCGCCCAGTCTTCGGTGCTTGTTGCCCTCGTCGCCGCGGCCGCCAGCATCGTTACGTTCTACGTGTTCTTTGGCGGCTTCCCCACCGCAATTTTCACCATCGGCGCCAGCTACCGTAGCTGGAACGGCGGTGGGCGCGAGGTTCTTGCGCAGATGACGGACGCTGACTTCGACAATTATCTGGCTGCCTCTCGGACCGCCAATGAGTCGCGTATATTCGGGCGCAATCTAATGGCGAATGCGTTGAGGCGCCAGTCGCGGCTTCGTGAGCTGGACCGCAAGGGAGTCCTGGATAAGAAGGAGACCAAGGAGAGCCAGCGGCTCTACTCGGGCATCGCCACGATCATCAGCCGCCCTCTCCTCGGCTTCATCTACGAGGCAAATGAAAAGCGGCACCGGCTTCTCGCACTGTTCCTGCTCTGGTCCCTTGCCATCCTGGGGATCGGGTTGCCGCTTCTCGCGGCCCAGCAGGGACGCACGGTTAGGGACTGCGGAACCGCCGACCGCATCCCTGGCATGAGCTACAGCGGCACCAAAGTTGAACTGCTCGACAGCACAAAACTCGCCCCTCAGTTCCCCGAGAGGAACCTCCTGCTGCTCGGTGGAGACTCGAACAGGTACGTTCTGTTTGACTGCACGGACGACACCACCCTGCGGCTGCCGACATCCATCTATGTAGTCATCCACCAAGGCCAATAGCGCAAGCTCAGCCGGCGCACCGCCGCATGCCCCAACAGATTATGCACCCACGCGCCCAGATGACCCCCGTGACCCTGTTGCCTACGCATGTTTCAGGGCATGAGCGAAAAGAGATTTAAAGACCGCGTCCTGGACAGCAGCGCCAAAGACAAGAAGGACATTGACGACTGGATGGCCTCGGCCAGGGGCGGCAAAGTCCTCGGCGCCATCCTCGTCCTCCTCGGGCTGTGGGCCGTCGTCCGGATGATTTGGAACTTCTGATGAACGGCATCTACGGGCGGGCAGCAACTGGTCTGCAGGATTCCTCCTGGGCCGTGAACGACGGGCGTCGCCAAGGCCGGCGCCAGAGGTGAGCAGAAGACTGAGGCCTTGCTGAACGGCTTCGGAAAGAAGGCCGCCGTCCTGCACTGGTCATCTTCCGGGAACTCGGGGGCGTACCGGCCCAACCGGCCGTGGCGCCTAAGTGGTGGGACATCCAGGCCGACGACCTCCTGATCGAGTTTGATGAGGACCTCCACTTCAACCGATACAGGAACCTTTCACTCGCCACCCTGGGCCCCAGATTTTCCTTGGTCAGAGGCTTACCTCCGCTTCGCTGTTGCATGGAAGGCATGTGTTTGAAGGCCGCAGGGTATGGCGGGAAATGGGCCAGCCCTTCCTCGGACAGGATGTTCGGCGGCTCTGACGCCCCCGGACTATCGCCCGAGGCCTGCTCTTTGTTCAGGACGACCGCCTAGTACCCGATCGCCTTCTGGTTGCCACCGGCTTTCAGGGCGGCGAGACGGGCCTCCACCTCCGTCTGTTCACCGAGGTTCTCGAGCGACGCGAACTGAGCCCCCAGGCTGCCGGCGGCGAGCTCCTGCTGGCCCCGGGCCGTGGCCTCCTGGCGGCGGACGCGTTCCTCGAACCGGCCGATGGCGCTGGTCGGGTCCTGAACGTCCAGTCCCTTGAGCGCTTCCTGGACCTGGGACTGGGCTGCAGCGGTCCGGGATCGGGCAACCAGTTGGTTGCGTTTGGCGGTGAGCTCCCGCAACTTGGACTTCATCGAGTCCAGCCCGCCCTTCAGCCTCTCCACCACCTCGTTCTGCGCGGCGAGGCCAGGGGCTGCGTCGCTCGCCAGCTTCTCGGCGGCCAACTGGCGCTGGATAGCCACCTTGGCGAGGTTGTCGAACTTCTGGGCGTCCGTGGCGTTGCCGACGGACCGGAAGCCATCTGCCTTGGTGGAGGCGGCCAAGGCCTTGCGTCCCCATTCGTTCGCGTAAGCGATATTTTGTGAGTGGTCCTGTTCGAGCATGCGAAGGTTGCCGATGGTTTGGGCGACCGCTGCTTCGGCTTCGGAGATGTTGGCCGAATAGTCTCGCACCATCTGGTCCAGCATCTTCTGCGGATCCTCGGCGCGGTCCAGGAGGTCGTTGAGGTTGGCCTTCGCCAGCTGTGCGACGCGGCCGAAAATACTCTGTTTCATGCGTTCTTTCTCTAGGGGCGGATATTCGGTGCCCATGCGTGCGGCATGCTGGGGGATCAGACCCGGTGATGCCCAGCGGATGTCCGCACACATGGAGGCTCGACAGCACCCTGCCCCGTACGAAGGAGGGTCCCTTGGCTGCAGCCAAGACTGGACCGTTGTTGTTGAGGCCGACTTCTACGACCAGTAGGAAGGCCTGAGAGTTGGAGTGCAGATGGAGGCGATCCCGGATGAGTCTGTCAACCAGCTGCTGGTCACCCAGATTGTCGGTGCCGACATCCGTCTGGATGAGCCAGTCGCTGTCTTCGCCTAGCAGCTAGGGGCGACCTGACCGCCCAGTAGGAGCTGTGGGACGCCGAGCGGAAGCTCCAGTACCGGATGGCCAGGGCGACGAGGGCTGTCGGCCGTGTCAAGACAACCGCCGCCTGCACTCCGGGGATCTTCTTGGGATCCTCAACCAGCTGCCGCCACTGCCCGGGGCGGGTGAGGAGTTCGCGCAGGGCGTTGGAGATCAGGGTGGTGGTGGTTTCGTGGCCTGCGAAGAGCAGGCTGTAAAGCACGGAGGCGATCTCATGGTCGGAAATCTCGGCGCCATCCTGCTGGGCTTTGACGAGGTCTCCGGTGAGGTTGTCCCCGCCTTCCTCGTGCGCCGCCTTGACCAGGCGCAGGCATTCCTGCCAGTACTCCACCAGGTTGTGCGCGTGCGGGATCTGCTCCTCATCGCTCAGGTCGCCCCAGGTCATGGCCGCCCGGGAATCGCTCCAGCGCTTGAAGGTATCCACCTGCGAGACGTCCGCACCGATCAGGGTAAGGATGGTGTTGGTAGGGACGTCGTAGGCGAGGTCTTTCACCAGGTCACCGCGACGTTCCGGCCGGGAGAGCATCTGTTCGATCAGGGTGACGACGTCTGCCGAATGAAGGGTTCCAGCGCTTTGTATCGTCGGGGTGTGAACGCTTTCTGAACCACCGCGCGGATCCGGGTGTGTTCCGGCGGGCGCCGGGCCGAAAGGCCTGAATAGGCGGTAAACCCGCCGTCTTCCATGATCTTTTTCGCAGCCGGGCTCCGTTCCCGGACCGGCGCCTGGGCGTTTTCGCTCGAAAACGTCTCCCAGTCCTCGAAAACAGCCTTGACATCATCAAAGCGGGAGACAACGTACAGGCCAACGCGCTCATCGAACATGACCGGCTGTTCCGCCCGTAGTTCGGCATAAGCCGGGAAGGGATCCTCCATCTGGAACGGCTCGTAGCCGTGGTGCCCGGCCGGGGCTTCGGCGCCGTAGCCGAAGGGACAGCGGCCGGCCGTTTCTGTCGACGATGACATCTGGACTCCTTGTGGTCTTGGTTCCGCCGGCAGCGTCAGGCACGCCGGCGATTTCTACTCACCAGTGTGTCCCCCATCACCCATACATGACAGGGAGTAGTTCCACTGAGTGGAAACCAATGTTCTTGCTACTTGGGTCCGGTCTGACTGCCAAGCAGCGTCTCCAGCGGAATCCGGGCGGTGGCGCGCTCGATCTGGGCGGAAATTCCCTTCAGCACCGGCAGGTGCCGGGTCATCGTGGCGGCCTGGTTCGTAGGCAGCACCAGGCCGATCGAGGCCCCGATCTTTCCGGTATGGAATACCGGGACGGCGATGGAGCAGGATCCCAGCCGCACCTCCTCCAAGGTGGTGGCATAACCCTGCTCACGAATTTGGACAAGTTCTTCGGCCAGGCGCTTGGGGTCAACATGAGTGTGGGCGGTTTGCCGCTCCAGCTGCCGGTTCAGGTAAGCGTCGCGGACCCAGTCCTCGTCAAAGGCGAGAATGACCTTTCCGACAGCGGTCGCATGCATCGGGAGCCTGCCACCGACGCGGGAGGCGCGCGGGACTCTCTTGGAGCTGTAGACGCGGTCGATGTAGAGCACCTCATGGCCGGCCCGGACGGCAAGGTGTGCGGTTTCGCCAGTGAGGGAGAACAGATCCTGTACGTAAGGGCGGGCTGCGTCGCGCAGCTGCCGCCCGGTGTTCTGGGCGAGTTCCCACAGCCGGATGCCCGGCTGGTAGCGTCCGTTTGGCTCCCGCGAGAGGAATCCCCAGTCCGTCAGTTCATTGACCAATCTGTGTGTCGTGCTCAAGGGCAGGCCGGACTTCGCTGCTATGTCGCTCAGGCTCAGGGCCCCGCGGGATTTCTCGAACGCCTCCAGAATGGCCAGAACCTTGGAGGTGACGGTCCGGCCTGGTTCACGGCTGCCGCCGGCCATCGCGACTCCCTATCCGATATATGTCCAATACAGACCGCCTCCCGGCGGTTCGATCAGAGTCTAGTCCGCGTTCAGGAGCACACGCCGTTGAGGCCACAGCGTGACGGATTCCAGTGCGGACAGCGCCCTGGCCATCACTTTCGCTTCATGCGTAAAGAGGTGGCCATGTACTCGCTGGCTGCACAGCCGCAGGGCCTGGTCCCGGTCCAGTCCGAACCAGTCCATGACGGTGTCAATGCCGTGTGGGCTGAGCCGCCAGACCTTGTCCGAGTCCTTCACGATCGCATCCTCAATAGAGAGCGCGGTAGGCCGGGAATCGTGACCATCGATGATGGCAAGAATCTCCGGCACCTTCGACGCGTCATAACCTGTCTGCGCCAAGATGTTGGCGGCCAGCCTGGCGCCTTCCTTTTCATGGAGAAGGACCAGATCCGGCCTTCCGCCCCCGGGAGCAATGGCTTGCAGAACCTCGTCCGGTGGCACCTCGGACCACCCAACGTCGTGAAGCATTATGGCCGGGAGGACGATGGCAGCATCGGCTTCGGCATGCGATTCCAGCAAGGCACGGGCAAGACCAAGTGAGTACAGTGTGTGCGCGTCATTATCTCGCACACCAAGCAGAGGAGCAGCAAGCTCCCACACGGCAACGAGGCCCGAGTCCAAGACGATGACACCCTCGGGTTCCGCTTCAATGCCGCCCGAGACATCGTGTCCGTAGTGGTTCGCTGCCGCCTGAAGCTTGGTCATTCTGTAACCTTGCTCCATCCCTTGGGCCCCTGCAAGCGGAACCTTCCGCCCAGTGGAACAACCCCTCCCCGCCCGAACAATGAATTCCTCGGCGTCGGGGAGAACTTCTCAAGGTTCCGGCCACCCCGACTACTCTTTGAGCGGTTCAGAGACTTCAAGACAGGACCGCGAACACTCCTGCGAGGTCTATCCTGCCGTGATCCGCACCGGCAGGGACTCGAACCCGCGCAGTACGTTGTGCAGGATCGGCACTGGCGCGCCGTCCGGTTCGATGGTGGATACGCGCTGAAGCAGCTGCTGGAGCACGATTTCCATTTCGAGCCGGGCGATGGGCTGGCCCACGCACTGGTGCAGGCCCATGCCAAAGGCCACGTGGCCGGAGGCGTTGCGGTCCAGGTCGAACTCGTCGGCATTGTCTCCCCACTTGCGCGAATCCCGGTTGGCAGCGCCCAGGAACACCAGTACCTTTGCACCGGCTGGCAGATGCACGCCGCCCAGGACGGTGTCCACGGAAACGGTGCGGTGGAACTTCTGGAACGGGGACTCCAGGCGGAGCGCCTCGTCTACGGCGAACTTTGCCATTCTGGGGTTCTCCCGTAGCCGGGCCCATGCTTCCGGGTACCGTGCTAACACCGAAAGCGTGTTGCCGATGCCGAAAATGGTTGTGTCCACGCCCGCGGAGAGCAGCGCCCGCACCAGCAGCGTCGCCTGCTGTTCTGTTATGAGGCCGTCCTCCACGCGCTTCCAGATCTGGGCACCAAAACCGGTGTCGTCCAGGTTTTCGCGCTGACAGTTGCGCATCACCGCGGCGGCGTGCTCGTCGCCCTGCGCGAAGGCTTGCTTGAAGATGTAATTTTCCGGGCCAAAGGCGTTGAACACCATGTTGCCGTAGGGCAGCAAGTGCTCACGGCCGACGTCGGGAATCCCCACCGCGTCCGGGAAGACACGGAGGGGGTACTTTTCGGCGAGGTCGGTGATGGCGTCGAACCGCTTGCGGCCTGCGAGCTGCTCGGTCAACTCCTCGGCAGGTGGCGTGAATGGTTCCCGGAGGGCGCGCACGGCTGCGGGGTTGATGACGCCGGTCAGCGCCCGGCGCATCACGGTGTGGATGGGCGGGTCCGATTCGAGGATGCTGGGCGGCCGCCAGCCGGAGTCCTTCCGGATGTCACGCGGGCCAAGGCCGCCGGAGGAGATGTACGTTTCGAAGTCGGTGAGGACCTCGTAGACCTCCTGGTACCCGGCTACGGCGTAGCTGCCCGTGCTCTCGAGGTAGGAGACGGCCCCTGCGTCGCGGAGCCTGCCGAGGAAGGGGTAGGGGTCGAGGAGGTTTGCGGTTTCAAAGGGGTCCTCGCCCAAGACATTGGCTTCGTGGGTTGAAACGGTCATTTGGGACACTCCTTGTGGCGAAACTTGATGGGGGCGGGCCGGCCAGCGGCCGGAATAACGCGGGCTGGAAGCGGCGTAATGGACTGCTGTTTAGAGATCCAGGACCAGTCGCGGACAACCGGCAGCGGCACGGGAAACACAAACCAGCATGATCTCCCCGGCTTCACGGTCCTCCTCAGTCAGGACTGCATCGCGGTGCTCAGGCTCCCCTGAGATGATCTGGGTTTCGCAGGTTCCGCACAATCCCCCGCGGCAGGAGGACAGGACTCGCACTCCCACCTCTTCCACCGCTTCGAGGATGGTTTTGTCATTCGTTACCGTCACGGTGGTTCCGGTCCGCGCCAGCTCCACCTCAAAGGGGGCGTTGGCGGCAGCGGCACCCAGGGTGGAGGCGACGAACCGCTCGGTGTGCAGGGCGCCGGGCGGCCAGCCCATGCACCGTTCTTCCACGGCACCGAGCAGCCCGCCGGGGCCGCAGGCATAAACCAGCATGTGGGCCCGCGGCATGCCCAGGACCTGGTCCAGGTCCAACCGGCCCACCTCGTCCTCGGCGACAATGCGGACACGGTCAACGCCGTACCGGTCCTCCAGTTGCTGGGCGAAAGCCATGGTCTTCCGGCTCCGGCCGCCGTAAACCAGCGTCCATTCCTTGCCGGCAGCGTCGGCAGCTTCGAGCATGGGAATGATCGGGGTGATGCCGATGCCGCCGGCAATAAAAAGGTAGCGGCGGGACTCGCGCAGGGGAAAGTTATTGCGGGGCGCCGAAATGGCCAGCGGTGTTCCCGGCAACAGCGCGTGCACGGCCTTGGACCCACCACGGGAATCAGGCACATGCAGCACACCGATCCGCAGGTGGTCCAGTTCCCCGGGGGAGGAACACAGCGAATACTGTCGCACCAGCCCGTCGCCCACGTGCACGTCAATGTGCGCGCCCGGCTGCCAGGGCTCGAATAGCATTCCGTCGGCCCGCCGCAGCACCAGGGAGACCACCTGGTCCGCCACAATGTCCGCCCTATCGACGACGACGTCGAGGGTGGCTCCTGCAGATGCAGTCATGAGATCATCACTTCCTTTGGAAAGGGCCCGCCGGGCGGCGGCCCTTGGGCCGGGCATCCGGCCTTAAATTCCGGCTTACTCGAGGTTAGGTGTTCCGCAACACATCGGGTGCGCCGCTTTCCGTCCAACGGAAAGGCTGGGGTTAAAAGGACGGGAGCAGCCCTTACTGCGGCAGATGCTCCACACCCAGCCTCCGGGCAATGCCCCGGGCCGCAATGTTGAGCACGGGAACCACGCTGCCGACCGGGGCGGGACGGCTCCGGGTGACAATGCCCAGCGCCGCCACCAGTTGTTTGTTGGGCAGGAACACGGGGACGGCCAGGCCATAGTTGTCCGGCCCCGCCTCCTCCTCAGTGGTGGCGTAACCGTTGGCCCGCACCCGCTCGACTTCGGCAGCGAGCGCAGCGGGGCTGGTGATGGTCTGCGGCGTGTGCGGGTCCAGACGCTGCGCCGCGGCAACCAACAAGTCCTTGGCCCCATAAGCCAGCATGATTTTGCCCGCGGCGCTTGCATGGAGCGGCAGGCGTGCGCCCACGCGCCGGAAAGGCTGGCCTGCTCCAGTGCCGGACATCCGTTCCACCAGCAGGACCTCCTCCCCATCGAGGATGAACAGGTTCACCACGTTGTGCGTCACGAAAAGGACATCCTGCATGAAGGGTGCGGCCACCTCGGCGATGTTCTGCTGCGCAGGGGCCAGCAGGCCAAGGCGCCAGATCCGCTGCCCCACGCGGTACCCGTCATTGGCCTTCTCCAGTCCTCCCCACGCCACCAGTTCGCCTGCCAGCCGGTGCGCGGTGGTCACCGGCAGGCCGGCACGGCGCGCCATGGCACTGAGGCTTTGGACTGAGTGCTCAGCGTCGAAGGTCCCGAGCAGGGCCAGTGCGCGGGACGTGACACTCACCGCCTGCTGGGCGGCAGCACCGCCGTCGGCAGCTTGGAAGTGCCTGGGCCGGGTTGTCGAGGCGGGACGGCTGGCGGTCCTGCCGCCCGGGGCAGCGTTAGCCATGGATCACCCTCCTGAACCTGGACAGCGGCACATCATTGACGCCGCGCTTACCGTCATTTTAAGCCCAACGCCGGGCCCTCCCTGCATGGGCAGGATGGTCCCGGCGTCGTTGGTCCTCAGTTAGCGGCGGCGGCGAGGTTTGAACCCCGGTAGGCACCCAGGCCGCCGTCCACGCGGATGTCCGAGCCGTTCACCCAGCCCGACTCGGGGCGGAGCAGGAAGTCGATGACGGAGGCGACGTCGTCGGGCTCCCCGAAGCGGCCCAGCAGGGCGGCTGCCCCCTCCACCTTGTCCCGCCCGTGGTCCTGCTTAAAGTCCTCAAGGATCGGCGTGGCAACGGGCCCGGGGCTCACGCTGTTGACCCGGATGCGCTGCGGCAACAGTTCGGCAGCCAGGTGCTCGGTAAGGAAGCGGACGCACTGCTTGGAGAAAAGGTAGGACTCCCCTGTGATGTTGCCGTCACCGGAAACCGAGTCCAGCGCAATCTCCTGATCCCCAGCCAACGCAAACGCGGCACACTTGCCTTTCACCTCGCGCCAGTCGACAGCAACGCTGGAAGCGAGGTTTACCACCGCGGTTCCCTCACCGAGGAGCGGGGCAAGCGCTCGGACCAGCCCGCGGACGCCGAAGACGTTGACTGACAGGACCGTGCGCCAAGGGGCGGTACCGGGGACTCCTGCGATGTTGGCCAGGCCGGCGATGCCGTGCGGTGCTGCGGTGGAGACTGCAGCGGCGGCGGCGTCGACGCCCGCTTGGCTGGAAAGGTCAGCCTGCAAGAAGCTGCCGCTGAAGCCCGTAGGCGGGTTGCGGTCGATGCCGATCAGCGGCACCCCGCGGGCGGACAGAATCTGCGCCGTCCGGGCGCCGATGCCGGAGGAAACCCCCGTGAGGACGATGGATAGCTGTTCTTGGGACATGGAGACTCCTCATTAGTGCGTGACGTGCTTCACTCCATAGTGGCAAGCCGGATCAATCCCTCGCCCCGCCCTTTCCGTTGGATGGAAAGGACCGGGCGGATTGTGACTCGTGCCATGAGACTGGGATATGAATTCCCTTCCCCGCCGAAAGGACAGGCCATGACGGCAGCCCATTACCAGGTCTTGGACCCGGCCACGCTTGAGCTCGTGGGATACGCCCGGGAAAACACCGGGGACGACGTTGAGCAGGCCGTTGCGGCCGCCCGCCTGGCTGCACCGCGCTGGGCAGCCGACCGTGATGCCCGCCGCGCCGCCCTGCGTGCCGGCGCCGCCCTGATCCGCCGCGACCTGGATTCCCTGGCCACCCTGCTCTCCCGTGAGCAGGGCAAGCCCAAGACGGAGGCTGCGGGTGAGTTCACCGTGGCAGCAGGACTTTTTGACTACTACGCGGACCTGGGATGGGATGAAACCGAGCCCCTTACTCCACGGGCCGACAGGACCCTTGAAGTCCAGTACCGGCCGGTGGGCATCGTTGGCACCATCACGCCGTGGAATTTCCCCATCTCCCTGCTCTGCGTGAAACTTGCCCCTGCGCTGGTTGCCGGCTGCACCGTGATCGCGAAGCCCTCCCCGTCCACGCCGCTGTCCACCATCGCACTGGTCAACCTGCTCAATGAAGTCCTGCCCGCAGGGGTGCTGCAGGTACGGACCAGTTCACGACGGACGGTCAATGTTGCGCTCAGCACCTCGCCTGGCATCCGAAAAATCTCTTTTACCGGCTCCACCGAGGTGGGCATCTCCATGGCCCAGCAGGCCGCCCCCACCGTCAAGCGCGTCACCATGGAACTCGGCGGAAACGATCCTGCCATCGTGCTCGATGACGCCGACGTCGCCGTGACTGCCCGCGG
The DNA here is from genome assembly GCF_054130535.1 of Arthrobacter sp. D1-17. Lineage (NCBI taxonomy): Bacteria > Bacillati > Actinomycetota > Actinomycetes > Micrococcales > Micrococcaceae > Arthrobacter > Arthrobacter sp. D1-17. The sequence continues at coordinate 2,351,246 of NZ_CP096382.1, forward strand.
AATTGTGGGCAGCGCGTTCCGCAACGCCGGCCAGGTGTGCATGGCAGTCAAGCGTGTATATGTTCCCCGCAGCCGCAGCAGGGAACTGGCCGAGGCTATAGCCGCCGAGGCTTCCCGCCACGTGCTGGGCCACGGCATTGCGGACGGGACCACCATGGGGCCAATGCACAACGAGTCCCAGCTCAAACTCGTCCACGGTCTGGTCGATTCCGCGGTGGGTTCAGGAGCCCGCATCATCACCGGCGGCAGCCCCGGCTGCGACCTGCCCGGCTACTTCCTCTCCCCCACAGTAGTGATTGACGCTGAGCCGGGCATGGACCTGGTGGAACAGGAACAGTTCGGGGCCGCCCTGCCGATTGTGGCCTATGACAATCTCGAACAGACAATCAACGCGCTCAACGCCGGTGACTTCGGCCTGGGCGCCTCCGTGTGGAGCCCGGACCAGGAGCGCGCCTACGCCACTGCCTCCCGGATTGAAGCGGGAACAGTCTGGGTCAACCAGCATACGCTCGTGGAGCCCGATGCTCCGTTCGGGGGCTGGAAGGCATCGGGCATCGGCCGCGAGCGCGGCCGATGGGGCCTGGAGGAATACCTGGAAACCCGCGTCATCAATGCCCGCCCCCACTCCTGAGCCCGCACCAACCCTGCAGAAGGACTTCTTGTGAGCGTCGAACTGATTACCCTTGGCACAGCCGCCGGGCCGGCCATCCGCGGACCGGAAAACGGCATCTCCAGCGCACTGGTAGTAGGCGACGCCTTCTACATGGTGGATTTTGGCATGGGCTGCTCGCGGGCTGCCCATGAGGCCGGGCTTCGCGGCAAGGATCTCGTGGCGGGCTTTGTCACCCACCTGCACTCGGACCACGTGGTGGAACTGCCCGGCTTCCTGCTGTGGAACTGGGGCAACCCCGTAGAGGGCTTCACCGGCCCTGTTTCGATTGTGGGCCCGGGCAAGGACGACACCCGCACAGGTGGTGCCGGGCTCTCCGGCACCCGCGGGCTGGTATCCCATTCCCTTCAGGCCTTCTCCTACGACATCGACATCCGCGTCCACGATGAAGCCCGCCCGGACCTGGCGTCCCTTGTGCGCGCCGTGGACCTCAAAACCCCCACACATGGAGGCCCGGACGCGGCCCGCCCCTTTGACGTCTACGAGGATGACAGGGTCAAGGTCACCGGCATCCTCGTCGAACACCCTCCGGTGCGCCCCGCACTGGCATTCCGCTTCGACACCGATGCAGGCTCCGTTGTTTTCTCCGGCGACACCGCGGAATGTGAGGCGATGGCCGTGCTCGCCAGCGGCGCAGACGTCCTGGTGCATGAGGCAGTGAACCTGGACTTCTATGCCGGCAAGGGCTTCGCACTGGAATTCCTTAACCACCAGCAGATTGCACACACCCCGCCAGAGGGGGCAGGCCGCGTTGCCGCCGCAGCTGGAGTGGGCCGGCTGGTCCTCTCCCACCTAGCTGGCCGCGCGGAGCCTGAATGGTGGCGCACCCGCGCCGCTTCTACTTTCGACGGCCCTGTGGACGTCGCGGTTAGCGGCCAGCGTTTCCGCATCGGCACCCCTGTGCTGGCGCCCGCCTAGGAGACCTGGGAAGAAGAATTTCCGCCCGCCATCCTGCAGCAAGGACAACAACTTTTGGAACTGACGTCGCCCGCAACAGCAATAAATGATAAAAGGACGACTGCGGACGGGGCCTGGCTGGCCGTCCTCGCGGCGGGCATCGCGGCAGCCATGCATATCTGGAAGCTGCCTGCTGCTCTGGCCGGGATCCAGGTGGATCTGGGCATTACCCTGGTTCAGGCCGGCCTGCTGCTCGGCATCATCCAGCTGGCCAGCGTAGTCGGTGGGCTGGCCACTGCCGTTGGCGGGGAACTGGCAGGCCTCCGCCGGCTCCTGATCGCCGGGCTGATCCTGCTGAGCGCAGCATCCTTGCTCGGCGCCGCCGCGCCCACCACTGAGTTGCTGATGGCAGCACGGACGCTGGAGGGCGTCGGATTCCTGCTGTCCGTCGTCGTCGCCCCTGCGCTCATCCGCAAGGTGACCCCGGCTCAGCGGCTAAATGTAGCGCTGGCAAGCTGGGGCGCGTTCCAAGGCGTGGCCACACTGATCGGACTCGCCGCCGGTGCCCTGTTCCTGCAGGCCGCAGGCTGGCGCGAGTGGTGGCTGGTGATGGCTGTCCTCACGCTGTTACCTGTGCCGCTGCTGCTTCGCCGGGTACCGAGGGACGTGCCTCCGGCCGACGCCGGGCTCAGGTCCGCCCTCCGCCGCGTCGGACGCACCGTCGCCACGCGTCCACCCTGGATTATCGGACTAGTCTTCGCCTGTTACACCGCCCAGTGGATGGCAGTGCTCGGGTTCCTGCCCTCCATTTACCGCTCGGCGGGCCTGGAAGGGTCCCTGCCCGGCATCCTCAGCGCCGCCGTCGGCGGAGTCAATGCGATCGGGGCGCTGAGCGCCGGACCGCTCATCCAGCGCGGGCTGTCCGAGCGGAAGATTATCTTCTGGACTTTTCTGGCCATGTCAGCGGCGTCCATGGGAACGTTTGCCGTGGGCTGGGAAAACATCGATAACGGCATCCTCTTCCAGTTCGTCCTCATCGCCGTATTCTCCGCCGTCGGCGGTCTCATCCCTGCCTCGGTGACCAGCTACTCTGTGCGGATTGCCCCCGAGGATGGTTCCGTCACCGCCGTGCTGGGGTTGACGCAGCAGATCTTCAACCTCGGGAACTTCCTGGGGCCCATGCTGTTCGCCCTGCTGGCCACTACCACTGGTGGCTGGGACACTGCCTGGTGGCTGACATGCGGATTGAGCATTCTGGGAATGACCCTGCTAGCGCTCCTGGCCCGCGCAAACGGCGGGGCGGCAAGAGGTGGGCGCCGCAGCGGAAAGTCGCTTTCCGTCCAACGGAAAGCTCGAATGTAAGGCCCGTCACACGAGCCTAGAGTCAAGGAAACGCCGCTCCAAACCGGCAAAAGACTTCCCCTTCAACGATTGGGCATACTGTGTCTGAAACTCCCCTTACCGGCCGCACGCCGGACACCGCGGCTTCCCGCGATCCCCGGAACTGGTCCCGCGCCAAGCGCAACCGCTATGGCTGGTTCATGACGTTCAGCCTCCTCTTCCTGATGATGCTCAGCTGGGCGGACAAAGCAGTCCTCGGCATCGCCGCCGTGCCCATCATGAAAGAACTGGGCATCACCCCCGAGCAGTTCGGCCTGGTGGGCAGCGCCATGTTCCTCACATTCGGGATCGCCCAGATCGTCGCCGCACCCATCGCCAACAAGGTATCGAGCAAGTGGATCCTGTTGGTCCTGTGCCTGCTGTGGTCCGTGGCCCAGGTACCCATCCTGCTGTTCGCCTCTCTGCCTGCCCTCTGGGCCAGCCGCCTACTCCTGGGTGCCGGCGAGGGTCCACTGGCTCCGGTGCTGATGCACGGCATTTACAAGTGGTTCCCGGAGAAGAAGGGCGCTACCCCGGCAGCTCTTGCCTCATCCGGCGTGACCTTGGGCATTGTGGCCTTCGCACCGGTCCTGGCCTGGGTCATCGGGCAGTTCGGCTGGCAGACGGCCTTTGCACTGCTGGCCATCGTGGGACTGGTTTGGTCTGTTTTCTGGGTCATCGTAGGCAAGGAAGGCCCGTACACCAGCCGGAAAGCCGAACAGGAAATCGACGGCATCGCAGCGGAAGAAACTCCCGTCGCAGCAGAGACCAAAATCCGCTACTGGCGCACCATCCTCTCCCCCAGCTGGATCTTCGCGGTCCTGGCATCCTTCTTTGGCTACTGGACCTTCACCCTGGCCATGTCCTGGGGACCGGCGTACTTTCAGAACGTCCTGGGCTTCAGCGGACAGCAATCCGGTGCCATGATCGCGCTGCCCGCGGCATGGGGAGCGATCGCCACGGTGGGCCTCAGCGCCCTGACCCAGCGCCTGCACATAAAAGGCGTTCCCACCCGGAAGGCCCGCGGTTGGGTACTCAGCATCTCCGCGGCCTTCGCGGGAGCCTGTCTTGTGGCCGCAACCCTGACCACCTCACCCGTCCTCTCCGTCATCCTCATGGTCTTCGGCTTCGGAACGGCACCTGCACTCTTCGCCATCACCTACCTGGTCGTCGCTGAACTGACCACCATCGCCCAGCGCGGGGCAAACCTCTCCATCGCAAACGCGGTCCTGACCACCGGCGGCGTATTCGCACCCGCGGTGTCGGGATTCCTGATCGGCGGTGCGGCCACCCCGGCTGAAGGTTACCGGGCAGCGTTCACCCTGGCCGGCGGCCTCCTGCTGGTCTTCGGAATCCTGGCCCTGCTTTTCATCAACCAGCAGCGTGACCGACGCAGGCTTGGCCTGGAGGTAGCCGGTGATGGGGCTCCCGCGGCGTCCACTCTTGCTGCTTCCACCACGGCCACTGGCCTGGAAGCCACCCCTGCAAGCACCAAGGCCTAGGCCCACCTCGCCCCGGAGTGAGGGCCGGGACCGGAACAGCTCATCGTTCCGGTCCCGGCCAACCGGCCCCGGACAATGCGGCATCGTCCCGAGCCGCACCCTTGAACCTAACCACCATTCAACGGAACAGCTGCAGCCTCCTTAACCCCTTCCGGTGCAGAGTCAATCGGCAGCCTATCCCACGCAGTCGCCGCCACTGCGAAGCCCCGCAACGAAACGAGACGAACCATGGCAACACGAAAAGTCATCACCACCCAGGTGGCCATCATGGGCGCCGGCCCCGCCGGGCTGATGCTCTCCCACCTGCTGGCCAAGGCCGGCATCGAGTCCACAGTCATTGAGGTCCGCAGCCACAAGGACATCTCCGAAACCGTCCGGGCCGGCATCCTGGAGCACGGCACCGTGAACCTGCTGGTGGACAGCGGCGCCTCGGACCGTGTCATGCGTGAAGGCGACCGGCATGACGGGATTGAACTGCGGTTCAACGGCGAAAGCCACCGCATTGACTTCAAGGACCTGGTGGGCGAGGCCGTCTGGCTGTACCCACAGACGGACGTGTTCCTGGACCTCGCCGCCCGCAGGAAGGCCGACGGCGGCGACGTCCGCTACAGCGTCACGGACACCAGCGTCCACGACCTCGAAGGTAAACCGAAAGTCTGGTTCACAGACGCCAACGGCGTGGAACTCGAGATCCAGGCCGACTTCCTGGTGGGTGCTGACGGTTCCCGCAGCCACTGCCGGTTCCAGATCCCGGAAGCGCACCGCAAGTGGTACTTCCACGAATACCCCTTCGCGTGGTTCGGGATCCTGGCCGAAGCCCCGCGCAGTTCCGACGAACTGATCTACGCCAACTCCGCCAACGGGTTCGCGCTGATCAGCCAGCGCACCGAGACGGTCCAGCGGATGTACTTCCAGTGCGACCCCAAGGAAAACGCAGCGGAGTGGGACGATGACCGGATTTGGGCCGAGTTCCGCAGCAGGGTCAACGGCAACGGCTTCGAGCTGAAGGAAGGCCCGGTCATCGAAAAGATGGTCCTGCCATTCCGGAGCTTTGTCCACACCCCCATGCGCCACGGCAACCTGTTCCTCGCCGGCGACGCCGCGCATACCGTTCCGCCCACCGGCGCCAAGGGCCTGAACCTCGCCATCCATGACGTCAAAGTCCTCTTCGAAGGACTCGACAGCCACTACAACTCCGGCTCCGACCGCCTGCTCGAGTCCTACAGCGATCGCGCCCTGGAGCGGGTATGGAAGGCGCAGCAGTTCTCCTACTGGATGACCACCATGCTGCACACCCCGGCTGACGCCGACGACTTTTCCCGCGCCCGCCAACTGGGCGAACTCAACTCCGTTGTGTCCTCCCGGCACGGCATGGCCTACCTCGCCGAGGCCTACACCGGCTGGCCGAGCGCCTTGTAAAGCTGTCTGTACTGAAAGAGCCCGGGGGCCGAAATGGAACGTGCCCACTGGCGTAAGCGCTCCACCGCAGCACATACGAGCAGTCAAGAGAGGATGCACCCCGCATGAAGCCCATCGCCCCCCGCCCGACTACTAAGCCGTGTCGCGAAGCAGCAGCGGTAAAAACTTCCTTGCAATTGGCTGCCGACATCGACGACGTTGTTGCCTCGCCTTGGATTGGACTTCACTACAAGCACGAGTTCCTGCTGCACTACAAGCATGAATCGCTAGAACGGGCAATCAGTATGGCAGACAGCCCGAATCATGGATGATGCCGGAGGCTGTGACCCCCAGGAAGCTCCGAGCATAAGGCCTGGCGCCAGTTTTAGCTGCGCCTGGCGATTACGATCGTACGCGCCAGCGGGCAAGCGAACGGGTCGCCTTTCCAGAAGGGCAACCACCCTGCGCATACGGGTATCATTTTTTTCCTTTTGTCCTCGTACTCACACCGCACGGTCATCGGCTCGTACCCCGCGGGTCCTGCTCAGGTGTTGAAGTTCAAACGGCTCGGATCACGCGGAGATGCCGGTAGCACGCCCCGGGTCCGTTTGTGATTCTGCATAGGCCAGAAGGGCGGCGGTGGTCCGTTCGATGTGCTCTTTCAACGCCTTGACCGCACCTTCGGCGTCCCTGGCGACGGCGAGTTCGGCTAGGTTCCTGTGCTCGGCAGCGACGTCGCGGTCCAGGTCGTGGGCAATATCTATGGACCAGTGCTGATAAAGCAAGGAACAGTCCCGTAGTTCCGTGGCGATGGATTCAAGGCGGGGGCTTTTTGCTCCTGTGAGCAGCGCACGGTGGAAGGCGTGGTGCGCCGCAGACCAGTCTCCGCCCAGATGGCCTTCCTGTGTCGTGTAGGGCGTGCGTTGAAGTGTGTGGTGGGTTGCAATCACGGCGGATTCCCAGTCAAGGCCACCATTGGCGATGGACTCGCGGAGCACGGATGTTTCGATGAGAACGCGGGCGCGGGTCAGATCCAGCAGATCATCCACGGACAGCGGGGGCACGCAGAAACCGCGTTGCGGCAGCGCCTTCACCAATCCCTCTCCGGCCAGCCGGGTCATGGCTTCACGGACAACCGAAAGGCTCACGCCGTAGCGCGTTCCTATGCCTGCGAGCCTGAGTTTGCTGCCCGGCACGAAGGCGCCGCCCAGCAGCTCGGTACGAAGGGATGCGTACACCCCTTCCGAATGGGTCTTGGGCTCGCTGGCTGTCATGGGAACACCTTACCCGACCGCTTCACAAAAAACGCTGACGATAAGAAAAATCGATATTTTCTTGCTTTGTCGATGAACGAGTGGCAGTGTGTGTTGCAGATCACCCCATGATCGGTCCCGCTTGAACCGGGAGGGCAACGACGCCCCTGGGTTTCGAGCGAAGGACATTTCCCCGCAGTATCTGCCTAAGGAGATTCCATGACGGATGTACACGTTCCTGTCCTAATCGTTGGCGGCGGCGGCGCAGGCCTCACCGCTTCCATGACCCTGTCGAACCTCGGCATCGAGTCACTTCTCGTAACTGCATTCCCCAATACCTCGATCCTGCCCAAGGCCCACGTGCTGAACCAGCGTACGATGGAGATTTTCACCGAGGTCGGCGTCGCCCCCGAGATCTACAAGCGAAGCACGCCCGCGAAGAACATGAAGGCCACGGGCTGGTACGCGGGGATCACCGGCGATCACGACGGCTATGGCCGTGAATTGGGCCGGCTTGAGGTCTGGGGTGGCGGCTATACCGATCCCGACTACGTCGCCGCGAGCCCCCGCCGTACCTGCAACCTTCCGCAGATCCGCCTTGAACCGGTCCTGCGTGACCACGCCGAGTCTCTGAACCCGGGGAACGTCCGCTTCAACCATGAGCTGACCGGGCTGGTCCAGAACGAGGATGGGGTCGTAGCCACCGTCCATAACAAGGATGACGGGACCGACTTCACGGTCCATGCCCAGTACCTGTTTGCGGCCGACGGCGGCCGGACGGTCGGCAAGATCCTCGGCGTGGGCATGACCGGGCCGCGGGATCTGATGCGTATGGTCACCGTGCACTTCACCGCAGACCTCTCCGCGTACCTTAAGGACGATGAAGTCCTGATCCGGTGGCTGGTGAACCCTGACTTCGGCGGTTCCTGGTCCAGCGGCGTGCTGGTTCCGATGGGTCCGGATAACTGGGGTCCGGCGTCCGAGGAATGGATCGTTCACATGCAGTACGCCACGGACGATCCCGAGGCCATGCAGCGGGAAAAGGTCCTGGAGCGCCTCAAGGGGACCCTGGGCGTCCCGGACTTCGATCCCCAGATCAACAGCATCAGCCAGTGGGTCATGGAAGGTGTCATCTCCGACAAGTTCCGCGAAGGCTCCGTCTTCTTCCTCGGCGATGCCGCCCACCGGCACCCCCCGACAGGCGGCCTGGGCCTGAACTCCGCGGTACACGACGCCTACAACCTGTGCTGGAAGATAGCGTCCGTGCTTCGCGGACAGGCCGGCGATGCGCTGCTGGACACCTACGAGGCTGAGCGCAAGCCGGTGGACCAGAACAACATCAACAACGCCGTGGCCAACGCGATGAACCACTTCGTGATCGACAAGGCACTGAACCTCTTGCCGGAAAACACCCCGGAGCAGAACTGGGCTGAGGTCCGCCCGCTCTGGGAGGACCTGCCCGAATCCCACACCAAGCGGCACGCCCTGAACAAGGCCATCGGTTCGCAGACCATGGAATTCCGCCACCACAACGTGGAGTTCGGCTATACCTATGACTCCACGGCCATCGTCCATGACGGCAGTCCCGAGTACGTCCCGCTTGACCCGGTACGCCTCTACGAACCAAGCACCAAGCCCGGCCACCCGATGCCCCACGCCTTCGTGGAACGCGAAGGCGAGCGGATCCCGCTCGGAACGCTGGTCCATGGCGGCAACTTCCTGCTCATCGCCGGAGAAGACGGCGGCGACTGGGTTGAGGCGGCGAACAAGATCGCCGCCGAACACAGCTTGCCCATCAAGGCCGCCACCGTGGGAGTCCTGGACAGCGACTATGTTGATGTCCGCGCCGCCTGGCTCAAGCACCGTGAAATTTCACCGACCGGCGCGGTGCTGGTCCGCCCGGACCGGTACGTCGCCTTCCGTTCCGTCGAAGCCGCAGAGGATGCCCAGGCGGTCCTGAAGTCCGCACTCAGCCAGGTGCTGGCCACAGAACTGCTCTGACCTTCCAGTCCTGACCGGCCGGGGCTAGCCAAGCCGACACCACATACATTCAAGGAGTTATCTTGCGTATCGCAAACCATGACAACCGGGCTGTCCTGCTGACCTCTGATGAGGGCGGTATTGACATCCATACAGCCAGCGACGGCCGTTTCGGGCCGGACCTGTCCCCGGTCTACAACGACTGGGAGGCCTTCACTGCCTGGGCACAGGCACTGTCCGGTTCCGACACGGACGTGGCCATCGACCGCTCCCGGCTCGGGTCCCCGTCCCCGGCGCCGCGCCAGATCTTCGCCATTGGCCTGAACTACAGCGAACACGCCAAAGAGTCGGGGTTCGAAGAACCGGACCAGCTTCCCCCCGTCTTCACCAAGTTCGTCAGCGCCCTCACCGGCCCCGACACCACAGTGGTCCTGCCCGAGGGCGGAAACACGGACTGGGAAGTCGAACTGGTGGCCGTCATCGGCAAGGAAGCCTCGAACGTTTCCGCGGCCGATGCCTGGGGGTACGTGGCCGGCCTTTCGATCGGGCAAGACATCTCCGAACGCGTGTCCCAGCTCCGGGGTCCGGCCCCTCAGTTCGGGCTCGGCAAGTCCTTCCCCGGTTTCGCCCCGGTGGGTCCCTGGCTGGTCACCCCCGATGAGTTCTCGAATCCGGACGATCTGGAACTCGGCTGCAGCCTCGATGGTGAAGAACTGCAGAAGGGCCGCACCAGCGAACTGATTTTCTCCATTCCGGCCCTGATCCAGGGCCTGTCCGAGACGGTGACACTCCTGCCAGGTGACCTCATCTTCACCGGCACGCCCGCCGGCGTCGGCGTGGGCCGCACACCCCAGCGGTTCATCCAGCCCGGCCAGACCCTGGTCTCGCACATTGAGGGCATCGGCGAAATCACGCAGACCTTCGTCGCTGCCGGCAAGTGAACACCCCTGCTGCCCGGCCCCGGCCGGGCAGCAGGGCCCTTTCCCACAGCGATAGCCTTATCCATGGATACAAAGGAGTAATCCCATGTCTTTGCACCGTCTGACCCGAGTGGTGATGGGCGTGCCCAACGTCGCAGAAACCGCCGCCTACTACGAGGAGTTCGGCCTGGAGCCGCTGGGCGACAATTCGTTTGGAACGCGCGACGGCGGCGAGCAGCTTAAGGTGGTTTACGCACCGACGCGGCGCCTTGTTGAGCTCGGCGTTGGGGCCGACGACGACGACGACATCGCCAAAGTAACCACCCAGATGAGCCGCCTCGGCATTCCAATTTTCCACAACGGCTCCGAACTCCTCGCCCAGGAACCGATCTCCGGTTTTACCGCGCGAATCCACGTCGCACCGCGCATCGCGCAGGAGAAGACTCCGGCGACCCCGTACAACGGCCCAGGCCGGACTGACCGCGCAGGCCGGGCACCCGGCGTCGTGCGCGAAACCCGCATCAAGCCCCGCAAGCTCGGCCACACGGTCATCGGCACTGTTGACCTCGCCGCGACCATGCGGTTCTTCACCGAAGGCATTGGCTTCAAAGTCAGCGACTACATCAGCTACAAAGGCGCGTTCATGCGCTGCTCCCTAGACCACCACAATGTCCTCGCCCTCGCCGCCCCCGTGAACTTCCTCCACCACACCTCCTGGCAGGTCGATGACATCGACGACGTAGGGCGCGGCGCCAAAGCCATGCTCGAGAACAACCCCGAACGCCACATCTGGGGTCTCGGCCGACACCACGCCGGCTCCAACTTCTTCTGGTACCTCAAAGACCCCGCCGGCAACTTCTCCGAGTACTACTCCGACATGGATTGCATCCCGGAAGACGAACTCTGGACACCGGAAACCTTCGAAGGCGCACAGGGCCTATTCAGCTGGGGACCGCCACCACCGCCCTCCTTCTTGGAACCGGATGATCTTGCTGCCCTCATGACAGGAACCCACGCACCCGCCTCGGCATAACCCGTGCAAATCCCAGCAGGAGATGCGATGCGCTTTGGCCCAGGCAGCCGAACAACACGGATCCAGGAGATACGGGAGCAAGACGCCGCATCGGACCGTACGGAAGACGAGGCTTGCTTTGGGGAGCTGATTTGTTTCCCTTGGGCCGGACTCCAGTACACCATCGAGCAGGGCTAGTTCCTCGGTTGTTTATCAGTTATTAAAAACAGGAGCAATTTATGTGCGACGTGTTGAGCAAACTGGAATCGTCCGGAGTCTCCAGACGGAATATCCTTGCCAGCTTCGGGCTCGGCGCTGCGGCTGTCACTCTGACAGCGTGCGCCGACAACAGCCCCGGAAAATCATCAGTCTCCCGATCCTTCGGCCCGGCGCCCGCTGAAGGGCATCGCACCCGTTTGGTTCTTCTCGGCACTTCAGGGGGTCCTCCATACTGGCCAGGGGGTACGCGCGAAGGTATCTCCTCCGCCCTGGTAGTTGGCGACCGCTATTACCTGATCGACGCCGGACACGGAGTGATGGGGCAGTTACGTAAGGCCAAGCTTGGTCCTAACTACGAGAAGGATCTGGACGGACCGCTCGACGTGCTGGCCGGAATATTTCTGACGCATCTCCATTCCGACCACGTTGTCGACCTGAACAACATACTCAGCGAGGGCATCTTCAACGGACTTCAGTCCGTCAGGAAGATACCGATTTGGGGACCTGGAAACCGCGGACAAGTGCCCGTCTTGTTCGGCCCTGGAGATCCGCCCGCCCCCGTCAGTCCAAGGAACCCAACCCCCGGCACTCAGGAGATGACCGATCTCATCGTTCAGGCGTTCGCCACGGACTTCAACGACCGGCTTTTCGACAACCGAAAGCCCCATCCCGATGACCTGTGGGAAGCTTTCGATGTGCCGGTTCCGTCCGAATTCACGAAAAGACCAAATACCGATCCTTGCCCGGATATGAGCCCTTTCAGTTTCTATGAAGACGACTACGTTCGCGTCTCAGCAACGTTGGTGAACCACGCCCCTGTTTTCCCTGCCTTGGCTTACCGCTTTGACACGGACGACGGCTCGGTGGTCTTTTCCGGGGACACGGGAAAAACCCCCAACCTCATCAGGTTGGCCAAAGGTGCAGATGTCTTGGTTCACGAAGTGATCGACAAGACATGGCCGCAATCGCTCTTTTCAGAGCCTCGGACTGAAGCTCAGGAGGGGCTGTATCAGCACCTGATCAATGCACACACACTCATCGAGGACGTCGGAACCGTGGCCCAAGAAGCCGGCGTCAAATCGCTCGTCCTTTCGCATTTGGTCCCGGGCAATAGACCCGACAACGTCTGGGAGGCCTGTGGCAAAGGTTTTGACGGGCAACTAATCATCGGGCACGATCTCGACGTCATCGGTGTGGGATCCGCTAAGCGATAAACGACCTTCTGCCGCTGCGGCCCGCCTGGACCTTTGGGAGGGAAACGGCTGGCAGATCACCGAATCGCAGCTTCTACATCCAAAGTTGACGTTGTTTTGGACATCCCCGTGGATCGACATCTAACACATCTGATTGAGCCAGAACGGCAGCGAATCTGCACGGTCAAGAGGGTGCGGTAACCGGCTGGCAGCACCGCGAGTAGTTGCTATCAGTCGAAGCATTCAGGACGTCAGGGGTAGATCCATACCTGTACCTCATGGCGCGTGCTCCCCCGCAAACTCTTGAACGACCAGAAGCCAAACCGGCTCCGCTGTTTGTCCCTCTCGTCTTTTATAGTCGCGGGGCCACTCCCCGGCACAACGCGCCCCTCGTGTTCGAAATTTCCTTTTACAATCAGCATTGCCAGCATGAGGTAAAGAAGGCGGCCACCCCAAGCTTCATTCCACCGGAGTGCAATTTGCATGATTGCGTTTGCGTAAGGACACCATGCCCAGCTGCAAGCGAAATCCGCCCCGCATCATACGCGGGGCGGATTCGGTGCAATACCGTACCCAGGCCCTCGCTGTTTAGGCCGTACTGGCCGGTCCAACCTCTGTGGGCCAGCTCAGGGTCAGCTAGGACTATCCTTCGGGCTGCTCTGACGTCTTGTCCTCGTAGACAGTTTCGCCTTCGAAAACCGTGCGCAGCACCTTTGTCGTGCCAATTTCATTCACGGGAACCTCGAAGAGGTTTCGGTCCAGCACAATGAAGTCAGCTGACTTGCCTGGTTCCAGGGTTCCTTGTTCGCTGTCACGGCCAACTGCGCGAGCCCCCGAAATGGTCATAGCCTTGATGGCAGTTGCCAGGTCAATTGCTTGATCGCCGTGCTGCAGCATTCCCTGCAGGCCGGGGAAAAGGTTGGGGTTGTCCATGATGATCCAGTCGGATCCCACTGTCATTTCCGCTCCGTGGCTCAGTATGGTCTTGAACCGGAATCCGTCCTGTAGGCCGAACTCGGGGATGTGCCAAAGTGCCGGTGACATCTCGGCTGTTACGTTGAGCCTGGCTAGCCGCCCGTAGTCTTGTTCGCTGATGAAACCTGCGTGTGCGATTTCATGCGATGGCCCGCTTTGGCCGTTAAGCTCGCGCACGCGGGCGATAGCGTCCAGGGCGACTCGGACTGCGCCCTCTCCGGCGCAATGGATTTTTACTCTTTGCCCGGCTGCGTCGAACTTCAGGAGAGCATGGAACAGCTCCCCTTCCGGGATGAGTATCTTGGAGGTGTCGACCTCATTGTTTTCGTTCAGGCCTGCTTCTGTCACGTGGGGCGGAAGCGGGGCTCCGTCGAGCCATATCTTGATGAATCCGGTGTCGACGTGCTCGCTTCGCCACGCTTCGCGGTTCTCGATTAACCTGTCGAGTTCAGCTGAGCTGGTCCCTCCGAAGCCCTCTTCCCGCCAGATCAGGTGGGCGGCCACGTGCAGTTTCAGGGCGTCGTTCTGATCGAGGGTCCTAAACGCCTGAAGTGCCTGGGGGTTGGCTGAGGCTTCCTGAACAGAAGTGATGCCGTACTTGTGGCAGATTGAAGCTGCCCAGGCCACGGCTTCTGATCCGGTGCGCTCCGGGTACTCGGGGATGGACCGCATTACCGGCCATCGTGCCTGCTCCACCATTTCGCCGGTTAGCTGTCCCGTGGATGAGTAGCGGATGAATCGGCCTCCGGCCGGATCCTGGACGTCGTCGCGCACTCCTGCCAATTCGAGGGCGCGGCTGTTGGCCAGCCCGTGGTGAATGGAATAGTCGTAGAGAAAGACGGGCTTGTCCGGGAAAGCCTCGTCGAGGAATTCCTTGTTGACGCCATCCGCGTCGAGCGCAGGCGGGAAGAATTCGCCTCCTATGATCCATTCGTTGCCTTCCATATCTCTGGGGCCGGAACAAGGGCAGTTCTTCAGGTCCTCGACTATCTGCCGGCTGTCCGCCCCGGGGCGAAGTCGGGGTTCGAATTTGAATTTCAAACCGCTGAAGAGCAGGTGGATGTGGGCGTCATGGATGCCAGGCATCACCATGCGTCCACCCAGATCCACGAAGTGCACGTCGTGCCCCGCGGCGGCGCGTATGTCCTGCTCTGATCCAACTGCCGTTATCCTGCCGTCTTCCACCACCAGGGCATCCGCCCACGGTGTCTGAGCTGTCACTGTGTAAAATCGTCCGTTTACGTATGCGGTCCTCATGAAATCTCCTTCGTCGCCATTGTTTTCCTAAAGTCCCAGCTGCCTGGCTGCGTCTTCCAGATCCCAGTAGCGATGAGTTTCTGCCACCTTGCCATCAACGATGGTGTGGACATCGCAGAACGGAACGGAAGTGGATTTCAAGGTGGGCGCTATTTCACCGGAGGGTGTCGCCAGTGGGCCTTCATGAACTCCGACGCCGTTGAATTCCGCAACGGAAAAGTTGTCGCCGCCACGGATGACGATGTCTTCGCAAAGGCCATGAGGAAACGGTGTGTTCCAGGCTGCGTAGTTCTTTTTTTGACCTTCGAGCCCCAGGTACCGTTCTTGAGTCGGTACGTTCAACCAGACGGCGGCTGCCGAGAAATGGGACAGCCAATCGTCGAGGTTCCGGTTGTTGTAGGCCCTATAGAGGCTTGATGTGATGTCGATTGCAGTGTTTTTGCTGGTCATGGCGGTGTGTCTTTCATAATTTGATTCGCCGGCGGATGGGGTAAGACGGAGTGCCAGCAGCGGTAGGAAGGCTGAGTCGGGCCTAGGTTCGGCGCGGGACGGACCGTCGGATTTCGGCAGGAGGAAGCTTGGGCAGTTCCACTCGGTTCTCGCTTGGATGATCCACAGCGCGGGGAGAAAACCTGCGGTTCGGAAAGGCGCTAGTTCTTGGCCATAACCGGTTCTGCTGGGGCAGGGTCAAGGGCTGGAGCTGCTTTAGCTGGTTGCGCAAGCAGAATGAGGACGAAGGAGGCGGACAGGGCGATGATGCTCATCAGTGTCAAGGCGTTGTAGCCTCCTGTGCTCTCGACGATGCGGCCGGCGATAAACGGGCCGATCGCGAAGCCGCCGCCAATGAACAGATTGGAGAGGTTGCTCGCTCGCCCGGCACGGTCCAGGTCAGCGAGCGTCGACAGCAGAAACGGCAGTGTCCATGGCCAGGCGAACTTGAAGATGATTGCTGCTGCACTGAGCTGAAGCACGGACGGGACTCCAAACAGAAGTGCAACGGCGAGCAGCATCCCCAAGTGCCCTCCAGCCAGCAGAACTCTGCGGCTGACTCTTCCGCCCGTTAACGTTGCAGCGATCGAGCCGACGACGCCTACCATCGTGGCAATGGAAAGGATCATCCCCAAAGTCTGCGGATCGATGTGGGCAGTTTCTGCAATGCCTCCCAGGAATGTCCAGACCGCGCTAAGGCCTATATAGAACACGAGCAATGCGGTAAGGCCCATCAGAGTCTTGTGCAGATTCAGCCTGGGTGCGTGGCCTCCCTGCGCCTTCAACGGCGTCAACGCGTGTGAGGGGAGAAACCGCAACAGGGGGAGCGCCAGGATCATGAGGACAGCCAAGGTCCAGTAAACGACGGCGACGCCAAAACTATCGAAGAACCGGGGGAAGACTGCCAATCCGATGGCCCCGAAAGCAATTTGACCAGCTGTCCACATGCCGAAGACGCGGTCGCGGTTGGTGGTACGTGCGGCCAGGGTCATAGCCAGCACCATAAGTGAGCCACCGGCCAGCGAGGTCAAGCCCCGCACGACCACTAGATGTTCATAGGTAGTCACATGGCCGGAAACGATGTTTCCCGCGATGAACACAAGTCCGAAGCTCAGTGAGGTCATCCGCAGGTTGAGCTTTTTTATCCAGTACAGCGCAGGTAGTGAGGCTATGCTCATGGCGCCCAGCTCGACCGCGAAAAGGTCACCGGTTTGTGTGGGGCCCAGCCGCATTTGAATCTGCAACTGTCCCGCTACGGCAGGAGCCATAAGCAGAACCGTCGAGATGATCGACGAGAAGAAAACGATGAGAGCGATTCGTCCTCTTGAATTCGGATTATCGCTTGACGGAGGGGGCGTCGTCAGATTGGTTTCGGGCATAGCAATTCCTTTTTTGGAGATAGTGCCTCGGTGAGGTGGGGAGGGCAGTACACGTTTGCTAGCGATCGGGACTAACAGGAACGGCAGGCAGCGCTGCGACTCATGACGCGCGAACTACTACCGCGTCCGACTACGTACGTCGTGACGGGGACAGCTCATGGCCACAGCTGTTACTCCCGGCTGAATCCCCTGCGGGGTTCCTTCCAGACGTGATGCGCGCCACGCTTTCCAAGAAATATACATTTGTCTAGTTTGAGTGTCAACAGTCCGGCGTGGGCGTTCGCGGAGGTGTAGGGGCAGTTGTTCGGCAGGGTCGCTTTGAGACCCGGCTCAGCGGGCCTTATGCCAAGAGCGCCCGATAACCGGCCGTTCACGTGGGCATTATTGAGTAGCTGGGTGCCTCAGGATCGGCTGTGCGGCCAGGCTTGGGAGGACCCTGATGCCCCTCGGTCGGTAGGTATGCCTGCGGCATTAAGATGCGGCGCCGGACCCCGCGGGATCCTAAAGGAAGCCGGGATCCGAATCCGCCGATGTCAACATTGGTTTGTGATGCGGCCAGCGCCTCTGGACTAACACCATGACAACCTGGTGCTGTTCCGGCGCAAAGTTCGCAAACGGGCTTAGCGCCTTCTGGCCCACACGGATTGCTGGTGAATCGAGGTCCAGCCGGGCCGTGTTCGCAGCAGTCCGGACGGTACACGGCTGATACGGGCCGCCGTGCCGTGGGCGAGGATTTTCGGGTTGGGGTGGCACCCGTTGTCTATTCCCCGTTACTGGCTGAGCCGATCCGGTCGTCTGGCTGATTATCATCCGCCCCTATGTTCTTGAGCAGCCTGCCCACTTCGACAATGGCCTCTCGAATGGGTTCGCGGCTGCCGACCGCGAGGAACTGCAGTACCAGCCCGTTGAGGGCGGCGAATACAACCCGCGCCAATTCCCTGTCAGAACCGTCAGAAGTGTCAATCCCCTGCGCCCGGAGCCTCTCCTCAATGGCCGTGATGTAGTTTGCGTAAAGGCGCTCGACCAGGGCCCGGATCTCGGGCCTCCTGGGCGCCTCGAGCACCATCTGCGCCTGGAACATCTCTATCTCGGGATCTGTCGCCAGCGAAGCCAACATCAGATCGGCGAAACCCTCATCGAAATCAGCGGTGCCGGCAAGACCTGTTTCTCTGATCGATCGTTCTACCGCGACCTCCATGGCGGCGGCGACGAGGCCATCCATCGAGCCGAAATGTTGCCCCACAAGTGCGTGGTTCACGCCCGCCCGAGCGGCAACGGATCGGTGCGTAAGTCCCTGAAGGCCCTTTTCGGCAACAATTTCAATGGCCGCCCTTACGAGGGCGTCTCGCCTCGAACCATATTCCATCGACCTACTCCACAAAGAGAGCGGATGAACTTGCGCCACCAGGAGCCGGCTGCAGTTCGTGTACGGTCCCGTCCCCGCTGTCTTTGGACGATTCAAGAACGGCGACCAGCCGACCCACCTGAATCACTGCAGCCCGGATCTTGACCGGATCACTGATAGTCAAAAACTGGAGCATGAGACCATCCAGTGCCGCAAAGATAGCCAGAGAAACGCCGTCATCCACCAGCAGACCGCGTTGCTTCAGGGCATCCTCCACGGTTCTCATGTAGTTGGCATACAGCCTCTCCACTAGTGAGCGGACCTCAGGGTTGCGTCGGGCTTCCAACAACATCTCAAACTGGAAGAGTTGCAGCTCCGGTTCGGCCGACACCGTCGCAATGAGTGAATCGGCAAACGCTTCGTCGAAATCGACGATTCTCTCGAGGCCCGTCTCTTCGATGGACCGCTGAACAGCCCATTCCATGGTGGCAGCCAGAAGCCCCTCAATAGAACCGAAGTGATGCGTGACGAGCGTGTGGTTCACGCCTGCGCGCGCTGCAACAGCGCGGTAAGTGACCCCCTTGAGACCCTTCTCTCCCACGACCGCAATCACTGCTGACAGCAATGCGTCACGTCCATCCCCATAGGGCAAACGGGTTGAGGCTTGAGGTTGGGTCATGCACCGAGTTTAGTCCCTGCTGTTGGTTGAAAGGGAGACATTGACAGCCAGAACTAAACAGATGTAGAGTTTGGCATGTGTCTCCGGTCACTTGAACTTCATCCGGATGAAAGCAGAATTTCCCCGGATTTCAGTGCACTGTCGCGCAGAAACAGGGGCACCACACTTTTTTCGCACCGGCTTCATGCCCGTGCATTCCTGAAAGAGCCAAACGCATGAATCAAGAATCAGTCGAGTCTTCGACGGGCATCGGGTTGGAAGAGCGCGGGGACTTGGCCGGCTTGGTGCGTTTGAGGCCGAACAAACTCGGCGTGCTTGCCATTGCCTTTTTTGCCATTGCGGCAGCTGCCCCCATGGCCGCAGTCGTGGGCGCCAGCCCGGTTCTGTTTTCGGCCAGCGGCGCGGGAACACCGGTCATTTATGTGATTGCTGCGCTGCTGGTTGCCCTCTTCTCCGTTGGCTACCTGCGGATGAGCCAGTACATCACCAACGCCGGCGGTTTCGTGGCCTACATGGCCAAGGGGTTGGGCACGAAATGGGCTACCGGCGGGGCGGGGATCGCCATCCTGACCTACCTCAGCCTTCAGATCGGGCTGTGGTCGCAGTTCGGCGTCTTTGCACAGTTGCTGGTTGAAGGCCTCACGGGCATCAGCGTGCCGGTCTACTTGTGGATTGCTGTGCTGCTTGCTGTCGTGACTGGCCTGACAATGCGCGGTGTCGATGCGAGCCTCAAGGTGCTGGGGGTTCTCATCGTCGGAGAGGCCTTCGCGGTAGCCGCTCTCGTGGTGTCCCTCATCGCTGAGAAGGGACTTGGCATCTTCACGTTTGAAGGCTTCACGGGCTCCAGCGTCTTCGGACCTGGCCTGGGTATTTCCCTGCTCTTTGCCTTCGCCTGCTTCACGAGTTTCGAGGCAACAGTCGTCTTCGCTGAAGAAGCAAAGGATCCGCGGCGTACTATCCCCCGGGCTGCCTACTTCGTCATCGCCTTCGTTGGCATCTTCTACACCATCTCCACGTGGGCCATCAGTGGTGCCATCGGAATCGATAACATCCAGTCCGTGGCCACGGAGAACCCGGCGGGCCTGATCTTTGACCTTGCCCAGACCAGCGCCGGTTACTGGCTGAGCATGACCATGCAGATCCTGGTGGTTACGAGCTTCCTGGCCATGCTGCTGGGCCTGTCCAACATGTTCTCCCGCTATCTGTTCTCCCTCGGCCGGGCAGGAGCCCTGCCGACGAAGCTTTCCGCCGTGTCCAAGACCGGCGCCCCGCACGTCGCCGGATTCATCAATGGGGTTCTCGTCCTCGCAATCATCAGCGTCTTCTTGCTCGCAGGTGCCGATCCGATCACGACCGTGTTTTCGTGGTTCGTGGCCCTGGGAACAGCAGGCTTTATCACCATCCTGCTGGTGACATCAGCTGCGATCGTGGTTTTCTTCGCCAGGAACGGCATGCGAGACAACCTTTGGGTGACCGTAATCGCACCGTCTCTGTCATTCGTTGCCTTCATCGTCATCGGATACCTGACGCTGGACAACTACGACGCGCTGCTCGGCGGGGCCGGCGGCGTTGCCCGGTGGCTTTTGCTCGGCATCCCCCTCTTCTTCGTCGCCGGGCTCGCCCGGGGCGCACAAAAGCCTTCCATCAATTTCGCCGCAGTCATCGGCTGACCTAGCCAACACCCAACCAGTCCGAACCAAATGGAAAAGAACAAAGGAACAAACATGACTTCAGCTGACATTCAGGACTACATCCCCGAAGATCAGTGGCCTCCCGTGTCCGCCATGCTGGAAGGCTTCGGTGACCAGACCTTGCCCGCCTCCCCCGCGTTGGCCGGCAGCACCTTGCGCCTCGAGGCCGACGGATCCAGCTCCGAATACGTCTTCGGCGACGAATCTTCGCTTACGTGGACGGATGTCCGTGGTGAGGAAAGCACGAGTGGGGCAGCCCGCTACAAGGCCATCGAAGCCCGCCCCGGTATTTTCATCATCGACTTCCTCCGCGGCGAAGGCCTCAGCGAAGAAAACGTCACCATCATCCTCGATCGCAACACGGGTGCCACCACCACTGGGGTATCCCGGTTCGTTGTTGTGGACGGCCGGACCCGGAGCACCACCGAGTTCAGCCAATTCAACACCGAAGGGTCCTCCGTGCGGCATGAGCGTTCCTCCGGTTTGGTCGGTAAGCGGATCTACTACCGCTACAGCGACGTTGAAACCTACGAACACATTTACCTCAACCCCGGAACCTTTACCTGGAACTGCATCCGCGGCGCGGAGGCAGGACTTGCTGACACTGACCGCTGCATGACATGGGAAGTAGCAGAAGATCTCTTCATCTTCTTTTGGACCGAGAAGGTCATGTGCGTGGAAGCAGTGCTGCTGGTAGACCTGCGCGAGCAGCGCTCCATCGGTCGGATGTTCGGCTGGGATGATCCAAAAGCCGAATCTGTCGTCATCCCCTTCAACTCAAGGCTCAGCGTTCTGAACACCACCGCATACCCCCAGGACAACCACAAGCATTGACGCGTCAGGCGATGTCCGGGCTGTGCCCGGACATCGCCTCTAACGCAACTGGTACATCTTCGTCGGCATCAACCCACCCCTGACACGGCGACGTGACTGGGTAGCGGCAAACATCGCTCTAAAGAATGGACAGAACCCGTGGATATGGGACTGAAGGACCGAGTGGTTTTAGTGACCGGAGGCGGGTCAGGTATAGGTCACGCATGCGTCCGCGCCCTGACCACCGAAGGAGCGAAGGTCCTCATTGTTGATCGAAACCCGAAGGGTGCTGCCCTTGCAGCGGACTTCAGGCGCGACGGTTACGAGGTCGAGTTCGTGCAGGCGGATGTAACTGAGGAAGCGGACGTACGCAGCTGCGTGCAGGCAGCAATGGACCGCTTCGGTCAGCTGGACTCGGTCATCGGCTGCGCCGGGATTTCCGGGCCTGTCGGGAGCACCGCCATTGACATCTCCGTGGACGATTGGGACCGCGTGATGGCCGTGAACGTCCGCGGAAACTTCCTGCTCGCCAAGCACGCCATCCCGCTGTTGGCAAACAGCGACGTGGCAACAATAGTGTTCCTCGCTTCCGACTCGGCTCTGGTCGCGTTTGAAGGCATGGCCCCGTACAGCACATCAAAAGCTGCCGTGCTCATGCTCACCAAAGCACTGGCAGTGGACCACGCTGATATCCGGGTCAACTGCCTTTGCCCCGGTATTGTCGACACTCCGATGTCGCGGTCGGACCTGGGGCGCGAGGAAGGCTTCGAGGGCACAAACCTTCCGGTCATGCCGCCACATCAGATTGCGTCGCATGCCGTATTCCTGGCCTCCCGTGTGAGCGCACCCATCAACGGAACCAGCATCGTGGCCGATTACGGATACCTGGCGCGGTCAGCCCAACCGGCCCTCGAATTCAATTAACAACTCCACCCAAGTCCTGGCGCAACGCCCGGCAGATCCCGCCACCGCTCGAAGGGGAGTAGCGAAATGAAAACGTACGAATCCTTGCTTGATCAGGTCACCGCGTACGCGGGTAAGACCCGCACCATCACTGATCCTGCGACTGGCGAGGCAGTCGGGGAGGCGCCCGTTCATGATCTTGAGTACCTTGAGCAGGTTGTCGACGCGGCTGTGGAGGCTCAGCCCGCGTGGGCGGCGCTTGGCCATGAAGGGCGGTCTGAAGCGCTGTTGAAGGCCGCGGACGCCGTTGAGCGTAACGCTGAGGAGCTGGCACGGTTGCTCTCGCGGGAGCAGGGCAAGCCGCTGAACGGGCCAAATGCCCGGTTCGAAGTCGGTGCCTGCGCGGCGTGGCTTCGCGCGGCAGCGACCATCCGCCTGGAGCCCGAAACGATCGTCGATGATGGTGAGACCCGCGCCGAACTGCACTACAAGCCCATCGGAGTCGTCGCCGCGATCGGTCCCTGGAACTGGCCGATGATGATCGCGGTCTGGCAGTTCGCCCCGGCCCTGCGGATGGGCAACGCCGCGGTGGTCAAGCCCTCGGGGAACACCCCGCTGTCAGTCCTGGCCCTGATCACGGTCATCAACGAAGCACTGCCGGAGGGTATTCTTTCCGCTGTGTCCTGCGGCCGTGACGTCGGTGCCCGTCTGACGGAACACCCCGCTGTTGGGAAGATCATGTTTACCGGCTCCACTGCGGCCGGTCGCGCCATCATCAAATCCTCCGCGGCCACCGTCAAGCGCCTCACCCTGGAACTCGGCGGGAACGATGCGGGCATCGTCCTGCCCGACGCTGATCCGAAGGCCATCGCCGAGGACCTTTTCTGGGGCGCCTTCATCAACACCGGCCAGACCTGCGCCGCGCTGAAGCGCCTCTATGTACACGAGGACATCTACGACGCGGTCTGCGAGGAACTCACGAAAGTGGCCGCCGCCATGCCCATGGGTAACGGTCTGGACGAGAACAACGTTCTGGGCCCCCTGCAGAACAAGTCGCAATACGACATCGTGACCAGCCTCGTGAACGCTGCCAAGGAATCCGGCGCGCGGGTACTGCTGGGCGGAAACCCGGACACCACCCAACCCGGCTACTTCTACCCCACCACCTTGGTGGCTGACATCGACAACGACAACCCGCTCGTGGCCGAGGAACAGTTCGGCCCGGCCCTGCCGATCATCAAGTACAGCACCGTGGACGAAGCAGTGGAAAAGGCCAACGGCCTGAACGTCGGCCTCGGCGCCTCCGTCTGGTCCAGCAACCTCACAGCGGCTCGTGCAGTAGCCAGCAGGATCGAGGCCGGCACTGTATGGATCAACAAGCACGGCACGGTGGACCCCCGCATCCCGTTCGGCGGAGCGAAACAGTCCGGCTACGGGCTGGAATTCGGCGTCGAAGGCCTCAAAGCCCTCGGAATCCCCCAGGTCATCAACGGCTAACCCAGCCGACCCGGAATGAGGATCAATTCAGGGATGCGTAGGGCGAAGACAATTTTCGCCCTACGCATCCCGCCGCCCAACCCCACGCTTTGTTCGGACGCGTGGGTATCGGTCTTTAACCAGGGACGCCGAATCTCGAAAGCGTCCCGGCCAGTTCATGGGCAGCCTCATGCGGGCCCCGTCAGGACATGCGCCTTTGGTCCGTCTAATACGAAGGAATGAAATGAGCAATCACCCGGTAGCAATCATCACCGGAGGAGGTACAGGGATCGGTGCGGCAACAGCGAGAGTCCTCCGCTCCGACGGCTGGGAGGTCATTGTCTCCGGCCGCCGCCTGGAACCTCTTCAACAGGTCGCCGAATCTACCGGCGCCGTCCCAGTCGTCGCCGATGCAGCATCCCAACCCGACATCAAAAGGCTGGTCGGAACCACCATCGAACGGTTCGGATCCCTTGATGGCCTCGTCTTGAACGCGGGAATTGTCCGCGCTGGATCGGTGGGCGATCTCGCAGATGATGCCTGGGACGCAATGGTCAGCACCAACCTCACCGGTCCCCTACGCCTCGCCCGGGAAGCCATGCCACACTTGCTCGCTTCGCGCGGTTCCATCGTAGGCGTCGCTTCCGCCGCTGCCCTTAGAGCAACCGAAGGCACAGCCGGCTACAACGTCACCAAGGCCGGCCTCGCCATGCTGATGCAGTCAATTGCCGTGGACTACGGTCCTCGCGGTGTGCGTGCCAATGCAATCTGTCCGGGGTGGACCCGAACTGAAATGGCCGATATGGAGATGCAGGAATACGGGGCCGAACTGGGACTGGGGTACCAGGAGGCCTACAAAGTCGCGACGTCCTTCGTGCCCGTCCGCAGACCCGCCGAGTCGTCGGAAGTCGCCGACGTCATAGCGTGGCTACTCTCCGACAAGGCCTCCTACATCAATTCAGCCGTGCTGCCAGTCGACGGCGGAATGATCGCTGTAGACCCTGGCGGACTCGCCCTCGACCCGCGGGTCACGCTAAAAACTTCTCAGCAGCAGTAAGTCCTAATGCACCGCTCGTGAGGGACCTATTCGGGTAACGCTATGAATGGACATCCTGCTGGCTTCTACTTGCAGCCAACCCCGCCGCCGTATCGCCATGGCCAGGACATCAGAAGGATAAATGGCAAGAGGACGACCCTTACTGCAATCCCAGGCACGGTCGAGTGCGGAGGAAAAGCGTGTAAGTTTCATGCCCCAACTGTGCTGAGTGCAGCCGGGATTGGACGCTTCTGGAACCGGGCGATGAGGTCTAGGCTCCCAAATTCCCGCCGTGGATAACCGGATAACCGAATTGACCCCAGCCATGAACCACTCCAGGACGCATTGGTTCCGCCACCGCGGTCAGGAAACAAGAGCATGTCTGAGCTGCAGGTAGACAGAAGGTCCGTTATCAGCGTCAAAAATTGCCGGGAGAGCGCTTCTTGGAAGAAGTGTCGGCTGCGTTTTATGCAAAAAATCTATATTCGGTCGCGTCAATCTTGGAGCTCCTCTCCGAACGATAAAGCAAGTGTTCCGCTTCGCTTGAGAGCGTCCACAACAAGCGCCGGCTCTATCGATTGGGCCCGAACTGCCCAGTCGGAGCTCTTGAGGTACGCGTACAGTGCGGCACGGCTGGGGAAGACAGCATTAACCACGAGCTGGAAGTCGCCGGCAAGCACCGCCGCATACCGTACAGCTGGGGACGGCAGGATTTCAGCCTCCACACGGTCCAGTTCAGGAAAAGGCACTTTGACCCAAAGCATAACTTCCACGGGTAATCCAAGCAGCGCGGGTTCAAAGACAGCACGAATGAATAGGGTGCCTTCGCGTCTCATTTTTTCCACCCGGCGCTGAGCCGTTTGTACCGAGAGCCCCGTAATGCGCGCCAGGTCTTCGTAGCTGGATCGTCCGTCCCGCTCCAGGGCCCGCATGATCTGTCTGTCCTCTTTGTTCAGCTGCTCCGGGTTCGCTAGTTCCGTCGGAGCTTCCGAATACTCGGTCCCTCCTAACTCTGCGAGCTCGCCGGAGGTCAGCACCCCGGGGTTCCACTGGTGCATCGTTCGCAGGTGATTCAAAACTGGATACGTGGCTGCCGAACTGACGCCTGGGATGCCCCCAATGTCCCGTATAAGCAGTTCTGCGAACTTAGAGGCCGGGCTGGAAAGCTCCGCTGTGCAGTCCGCCGAACCCGTGAGGATGTAGGTGAAGAAGGTCTCCGGGCGCCGGGCCAAAGCAGCGGCAGATATGCCAGCAGCACCGGGGTTGCACGTGACTTTCAAAACGAACTGCTCCAAACGTTTTCCACGGCTGGGGTTCGGCAGTGCCCGGATCCTGACCCGTCCATCCCGCAGGAGGTCTGCGCCTCGGCGTGCAACCGTTCGCTCAGCCTCGCCCAGAGCGGAGGCGATTTTCGCCCACGGCGCCCGGCCGTCAATCTGAAGGGCAGCGACTATGCGTTGATCAAGACTGTCCAAGGCATTCATGTAAGCCCCTTGATTCGGCAATGATTCCTTCCCCAGCTTAATCTTCCCGGCCAAAAAAATGGCCGAATCTTCCATCTTTAAGAATTTGATTGTCCGATTCATGTGATGGGCCTCACGATGAGATCAAGGGAATCAGCAACCACTAAGGACGAAAATGACGGACACACTCGTAAAGACACTTCAAGGTGCGGTGCGTGGAGTCGAGGCCGAGGGCACGATTAGCTGGCGGGGCATCCGCTATGCGCAGTCACCATCTGGGCCCTTGCGCTGGCAGCCTCCAAGGCCAGCTGCGCCATGGACAGGAATCGCTGCTGCCGACTCATTTCCTACCCGCGCTCCCCAAATTTTGACCCCCGAGCTGGTCCCGCCGGGAGGTGCGACCCCTTCTGACGCGGACACTCCCATGGGTGAGGATTGCCTGTTCCTCAACATCACGGCACCCAACCAGTCGACAGAAACACCCTGCCCCGTTCTGGTGTGGTTCCATGGCGGAGGCTTCACTTGGGGCTCCGGAGCGAACTTCATCGGTGACGGAACCGCCCTGGCCCGTGAAGGCACCATCGTGGTCACAGTGAACTACCGCTTGGGCGCGCTGGGCTTCCTGAAATTGGACCACCTCCTGGGACCGGAGTACGCCTCCTCAGCAAATGCAGGATTGTTGGACCAGATCGCAGCACTCTCGTGGGTGCGTGATAACGTGGCCGCGTTCGGCGGTGACACCTCCCGGATAACCATTGCCGGTGTGTCCGCCGGGGCCAAGAGCGTGGCAAACCTGATGGCCTCGCCGCTGACCGAGGGGTTGTTCCACCGCGGGATCATGCAAAGCGGGGGCGAACACCTCAACACTCCGGAAACCGCGGAACAGCTCACCGCAGCCCTGCTAAACACCCTCGGACTGACACCGGAAACTGCCTCAGAGCTCCTGACAATGCCGGCTGACGTACTCCTCGAAGCGCAGCAGGAAATTGCCACTGGCGCCCGGGCAACCTGGGTGTGGCGGCCCACCATCGATGGAAATAGCCTTCCTGAGGCACCCGTTCAGGCCTTTGCCAACGGACGCGCCAAGGGCGTTAGCATCATGGCCGGCGTCACAGCCAACGAGGCCGGGAGCTACGACCTGGCCGATTCGACGGCGGCACAGCAGACACCGCGCGTCCTGCGGGAAATCTTCGGTGCCGAAGCAGAACGAGTGCTTGACGTCTACCGGTCAACCTTTCCCGAAGCGGATGAGCGTCAGCTCCACCGCGCGGTGCTGGCCGATGAGCGATACGGCATCCCCACACTTCGATTGCTGGACGCCCAGTCCGCCCACGCATCCTGCTGGCGCTATCGCTTCGATGCCCCCACGCCAGGTGCCCCCCGAGAGAAGTGGGGTTTCCACGGAGCCGATGTCCCCTACGTGTGGAACATAGGCCTCGAAGCGGCGGAGCCGGCGCTGCGCGAGCTTGCGGATGGCATCCGGCAAGCCTGGACAAGCTTCATCGCAACCGGAAAACCCGACGCGCCCGGCCTGCCGTTCTGGCCGGAATATGAGGCGTCAGACCGGTTAACCATGCTGTTGGACGCACCCCCAAAGGTCGCCTCGGATCCCCGGTCGGAGCAGAGGCAGGCCTGGGCTGCCGCGGATTGGCAACCGGACACCTGGTGGCAACTTCCTGCTTTGGTTCAAACCTCCCATTCTCCAGCCAACAACGCCTGAAAGAGTCCTGAAAATGACCTCAACCCACAACACAAGCGTCCAGCCAGGAAGCGGTGATCTTCCTTCAGCTCTGTACAAGAAGCTGGCATGGCGAATACTGCCGCTCGCGTCAATCTGCTACGCGGTGGCCATCATCGACCGTGTAAACATCGGCTTCGCCAAGCTGGAGATGAGCGCAGACATTGGACTTTCTGCTGCAGCATATGGTTTGGGCGCCGGAATCTTCTTCCTGGCCTACGTCCTTTTTGAAGTCCCGAGCAATATGATCCTCGAACGCGTGGGGGCGAAAATGTGGATCGCCCGCATCATGGTGACTTGGGGCATCGTCACCATAGCCACGGGTTTCGTTCAAACTACCGAACAGTTCTACGGAGCCAGGATCCTTCTCGGAATCGCGGAGGCCGGCTTCTACCCTGGAATGGTCTATTTCCTCTCCCTGTGGTTCCCACGCAAGCGCCTTGCCCAGGCCCTGGCCCTACTGGTGATCGCAGGACCGATCGGAAGCGTGTTCGTCGGCCCGCTCTCGGGCTGGATCATGTCCGGTTTCGCCGGGGTGGCCGACCTCGCAGGATGGCAGTGGCTCTTCATCATCCAAGGTATTCCGGCAGTGCTCTTGGGTATCGTTTTCTACTTCGCAGTCTCCAGCACCCCCAAGGATGCCGCCTGGCTCAGTGGCAGCGAGAAGGCAGCCATCGTTGCCGGCCTGGGTAGCGGGGCTCCGCGAGAGAAGGCTTCCAAGCAGTTCAAGAAGGCCGTTTCCAACAAGCGCGTCTGGATCCTGGGCTTTGTTCTTGCGTCGAACTACATCGGTATCTACGCAGTCGTTTTCTGGGTTCCTACGATCCTGAAGAATACCGGTGTCACAGACGTAGTAGCCATCGGCTATCTGTCCTCCATACCCTTTGCCGTTGCAGTCGTTGCCACCATCGCTCTGGGCATCTACTGTGACCGCACCCAGGCCCACCGGCGGATACTCGTGGCCGGCATGGTCATCGCCGCAGCAGGGTTGGTGGCCAGCGTTGCCATCAGCGACCAGCTGGCCCCCACGCTCATCGGCATCTCGGTGGCCTGCGCCCTCTTCACCGCCACCGGGCCGATCATTTGGGCCATCACCAACCTTCAACTCAAGGGGATGGCGGCAGCCGCTGCAGGCATTGCTCTGATCAACACCGTGGGTTCAATGGGCTCTTTCCTTGGGCCTTATGTCATGGGACTCGGCCAAGAATGGACCGGCAGCGTCATCGCTCCGCTCCTCTTCATCGCCGGTGTTTCCATCGTCGGCGCGCTGGTCGGCGCGTCCATTACGCGGACACGCAGCGTCCAGGAGCAGGGAAACACTCACGAGGGACCGCGCTCGGGCGATCCCTCGCCCATCACGACGGGAGCCGACAATTGAGCGAGCTCAGCGGGACCGTTCGAAAGGTGATGGAGGCATATAACAACGGTGATCCTGAACCTCTCGTCGCTACGTTCAGGGAAGACGTTCAGTACATCATCGTGGATCTCGGCAAGACGTTCCGCGGGCTGGAGGAAGTAACGGCTTTGGCCCGCCAAGGCGCCGGGCAAACCAGATTCCATCTTCACGACATTATCTGCCACGGAACCTTAGTCTCCTTCACTTACGACCACGACAACCCAATGGCAGAAATCGCCTACCGCGGTCCTGGCCTGGCTGTCCAGAAC
This sequence comes from Arthrobacter sp. D1-17, assembly GCF_054130535.1. Taxonomy (NCBI): domain Bacteria; kingdom Bacillati; phylum Actinomycetota; class Actinomycetes; order Micrococcales; family Micrococcaceae; genus Arthrobacter; species Arthrobacter sp. D1-17. The sequence goes on from NZ_CP096382.1 coordinate 2,380,579, forward strand.
TATGACGACGACGGCAGACTGATTGCCCAATGGGCGTACCGCGAATGACCCGCCATAAGGAGGATCGGGAGGCAATGAGGCCAAGCAACCACGACCAGACATCCGGGCCTCTCCAAGACTTCTTGGTGGTGGATCTGAGCCGCGCCCTGGCAGGACCGCACGCCGGCATGATGCTGGCCGACCTCGGCGCGCGGGTCATCAAGGTGGAAAGCCCGGGCACGGGAGACGACACGCGCGGCTGGGGGCCGCCGTTCGTCGGCCCCGAGGATGATCCCCAGGCCACATATTTCCTGTCGTGCAACCGCAACAAGGAATCCATCGCACTGGATCTGAAGAGCGATGACGGCCGCACGGTGTTGCGCGAGCTGCTGGAGCGGGCGGACGTGGTGATCGAGAACTTCCGGCCCGGGGTCCTGGACCGGCTCGGTTTCTCGGCTGCTGAGATGCACGCGCTGAACCCTTCGCTCGTGGTCCTGTCCATCACCGGCTTCGGGCACGACGGCCCCGAGTCCCGGCGCAGCGGCTACGACCAGATCCTGCAGGGCGAGGCCGGGCTGATGTCCCTGACCGGTTCCGGTCCCGATGACCCGCAGCGGGTGGGCGTGCCCATCGCGGACCTGCTCTCCGGTATGTACGGGGCGTTCGGCACGCTCGCTGCACTGCTGCAGCGCGAGCGGACAGGCCAGGGCCAGATCGTGCGGACCTCACTCCTCGCGGCGCTGATCGGGGTCCACGCCTTCCAGGGCACCCGGGCCACCGTCGCCGGCGAGGTCCCGAAGGCCCAGGGCAACCACCACCCGTCCATCGCGCCCTACGGCCTGTTCCACTGCCGGCAGGGCCGTGTGCAGATCAGCGTGGGCAGCGAGAAGCTCTGGGCTGCTTTCGCCTCGGCCTTCGGCATCGATGCCAACCGGCCGGAATTCGCCTCCAACGCCGACCGGGTGCGGAACCGGGAGAAAGTCATCGAAGAGGTGGAACGCGTCTTCGCCGATTACGAGGCGGAAGCGCTGCTCACGAAACTGAACGAGGCCGGAATCCCGGCAGGCAAGGTCCGCACCCTGGACGAGGTCTACGAATGGGAACAGGTCCACTCACAGGGCCTGGTGATCGACGTCGACCACAAACTCCTCGGCAACGTCAGCCTGCCGGGCCCGCCGCTGCGCTTCTTCACCGCCGCGGACACCGCGGAAACCACCCTCAAAAGCCACACCGCCCCGCCACTGCTGGACCAGGACGGAGCACAGATCCGGCAATGGCTCGGCCTGGTTCCCGCCGACGCCGCAGCCTCCGCGGGGGTTTCAGCCACTGCCGGAGCCGCAGCTTCTACCAGGGAGGGCCGGTGAGCACCCTGACGCAGCAGAAGCCCCGGCACCTGGATGCCACCGAACTCATCACCGCCGTGCTCGATCCCGGCTCCTACAAGAGCTGGGACACCCCTGTCGTGGATCCGGACCCGGGCCCCGAGTACCGGCAGGAACTGGCCGCCGCCCGCGAGAAGACCGGCGTGGACGAATCCGTCCTGACCGGTGAAGGGCTCATCCGCGGCCGGCGGGTAGCCGTCATCGTCAGCGAATTCCGTTTCCTGGCCGGCTCCATCGGGCTCGCCGCAGCCGAGCGGATCGTGAACGCCGTCGAACGCGCAACCAGGGAGGGCCTGCCCCTCCTGGCGGGACCGGCCTCGGGCGGCACCCGCATGCAGGAAGGCACCATCGCGTTCCTCTCCATGGTGAAGATCAGCGCGGCGGTCCGGGCCCACCGGCAGGCCGGACTGCCCTACCTCGTCTACCTGCGCCACCCCACCACCGGAGGGGTCATGGCCTCCTGGGGCTCCCTGGGGCACATCACCGTCGCCGAGCCCGGCGCCCTCCTCGGATTCCTGGGTCCGCGGGTGTATGAGGCGCTGCATGGCTCGGCCTTTCCCGAGAACGTCCAGGTCGCCGAAAACCTCTTTGACAAGGGACTCGTGGACGCGGTGGTCCCGCCCTGGCAGCTGTCCGACGTCGTGGACCGCGCCCTGAGCATCCTGGTCGCCGGACCGCACCCTCAGGTCCGTCCACCAAGGACGCTGTCCGTGAAGCCGTCCGACGCCGGCGCCTGGGAATCCATCAAAATCTCCCGTAACCCGCGCCGCCCGGACCTCCGGCAACTGCTGGCGTACGGAGCCCGTGACGTGCTTCCCCTCAACGGCACGGGCCAGGGGGAAAAGGATCCCGGTCTGCTCCTGGCGCTGGCCCGCTTCGGACAGAAGTCCTGCGTGGTGATCGGCCACACCCGGCCGCGGCCCTCCCAGCAGACGGCGATGGGTCCGGCCTCGCTCCGTGAGGCACGCCGCGGCATGCGCCTGGCCGAGGAGCTCGGCCTTCCCCTGGTGACGGTGATCGACACCGGCGGTGCGGCCCTGTCAAAGGAGGCCGAGGAGGGCGGGCTTGCCGGGGAAATTGCCCGCTCACTCCATGATCTGATCGGCCTGAGCTCGCCCACGGTGTCGGTGCTGCTGGGCCAGGGCACCGGAGGCGGCGCCCTGGCGCTGTTCCCGGCGGACCGCACCATCGCCGCCCAGCACGGCTGGCTGTCCCCGCTGCCGCCCGAGGGAGCAAGCGCCATCGTCCACCGCAGCACCGACTTCGCCCCGGCCATGTCCGAGGCGCAGGGCGTCAACGTCGCCTCGCTCTACGCCCAGGGCATGGTGGAACACATCGTGGACGAGCGCCCCGACGCGGCCCTCGAAGGCCGGGCGTTTTGCCAGCGGATGGGACAGGCCATCGAATACGAACTCGCTGCGCTTTCAGCGTCCGGAGTGGCAGAGCTGCTACCACAGAGGCTCGCAAAATACCACCGCCTGGGTACCCTCACCGAGTCCGATCCTGTCGCCTCCCGCCAACGGCGTGTATTCGAAGAGCTCGCCCGCCCCGCGCGGATCGCTACTCCCTAGTGATCTTGGCCTGCTTTCTCGTCGGGCTGGGGGCGACGAGCCTTCCCGAACGTGACGGGCGTGCGTGGCGCGCAGGAGTACGAGGAGTCATTCGACAGGGAGCGACAAAAGAGAGATGGTCCCTCCTTGCCGAGACTACGGGTCAGCAGGGAAGCGGTCTACCAGTATCTGCGCCAGGCCAAGCCGGAGTGAAACACTTCCCCACCGGTGGAGCAGTCGTGCCATAGCCGGCACCGCTGTAGCCTGACAGAAGGTCCATTATCCGTGATTGAAATATGCCGGGGAGGGGCTTCACCGATTACCCGAGTCGGATACGCGAGGGCCAGTTTTCACTGCAGGTCCTTGCGGCGAATTTGCTTGCGCCAGGGCGGCGGGGGCCGGCGCGTCACGGGTGACAAATAGCAGCCGAACGCGCGGCGGTTTTCTTCCGTGAACCAGCGAAGACCTCTCCCCCAGGATCGCAAAATCCGCGGCGCGAACCGCGACGGTCTCGAAAGCATGGTGCAGGACTTCTGCTGTCATTGTGAGGAGTCAACTCGTTCCGGAGCTTCCGGCAGGTGGGTTGAACTACCGGTAGCAGCAGTTAAATCAACTGGCTCCGCCAATTTCCTGCATGGGACGTGAAGGGCCGCTGGCGAGATTGGCTTCCAGCAGGCTGCCTATACGCTCGATTGCGGTCTGGACGACGGCGCCGTCTGCCACGGTGAGCTGTTGGAATACCAGACCGTCGAGTGCTGCGAAGACGGCACGTGCCAGCGGCTTTGTATCTGCGTGTCCGTGGCGTGCCAGGGCAAGTTCGAGACCCTCGATGTAGCCCTCATAAAGGGCAACAGCCTCGGCCCGCAGATCCGGCCGGCGCCGCGATTCAAGGACAAACTCGTATTGAAATATCTGAAGTTGCGGTTCGCTGGCCACTAAGGTGACGAGAGCACCTGCGAAATTGCCGTCTATGGTTTCAGCGGCAGACAGGTCGCTAAGCCGGATCGCGCGGGCTGTGGCCCAGGCGACTGCTTCATGCAGTAGCGCGTCCTTGCTGCCGAAATGGTGGCTGATCAGGGTGTTGTTGACCCCGGCCACTTCGGCGACTGCCCGCAACGTGAGGCCACGTAGTCCGCGTTCTGCTACCACCTGCACTGTTGCCGCCAGCAGCGCCTCACGGCCTTTTCCGTATTCGTTGGTTCTCGTCGCCGCCACAAATCGAGTGTAGCCCGCGCGAGACCCGCTTGACAGATGCAACTAAGCAAATGCATAGTTGTTGACTATGTGATGCGGCCCACGCCCCTCCGCTCCCCAAGTCCCACCCCCGTTTCCTCCAGTCTTTGGAAGGCTATGCAATGGCGCATGCGCTCGATGACCCCACCGCCCCGGCCCTGCACCGGACGCTCCGTTGGCAGGATGCCTTCGCCCTGGCGATGGCAGTGTCCGGCGGATTGTTCGTTTCCTTTGGTTTCACCATGGCAGCAATCGGGGCCCTTTCTGCTTTGTTCATTTGGGCTCTGGCCGCAGGCATCGGTTGGGCCCAAAACCACCTCTTTGCAGAAATGGCCTCGATGTTCCCCGATAAGCCCGGCGGCGTTCCTGTCTACGCTCATGAGGCCTGGAAGGAACGGTTTGCCCCTGCCGGCGCCCTTGCCACTTTCGGCTACTGGTTCGGGTGGTCTGCAGTTATTTCGATTGTCAGTCTCACCGCCGGTGCCATTATCGAGGCCCGTTGGCTCCCGGAGGCGGCCTGGTCACTCAATCTCGGTATCGCGCAGATTGGCACCGCCCAGATCATCGGCATCGCCTTGATTTTGGCGCTTATGGTGCCCAACCTCTTTGGCGCACAGCCCGCAGCGTGGGTCAATAAGGTATTCGGTGCGTTGCTGCTGATTCCACTGTTCACCTTTGTCATCGCCCCGCTCGTCAGCGGGCAGTGGGACATCTCCAACCTCACCTGGGGCCTTGGCCAGCCGGGGGCTGACCACTGGGGCGGCTGGCAGGACGCCATCGTCTGGCTCTACCTGGTCGGCTGGACCGCCTATGGCACCGAAATGTGCGCGGCATTCACGCCCGAGTACCGCAGCAACAAAGATGCCCGGCGGGCCCTCTCAACTTCGGGCGGCTACACCTTCCTGATGTTCGCCCTGGTACCGCTGGGTGTCGGCGGGCTGATGACACAGGCTGATGCCGCGGCCGACCCTACCGCCGTCTTCGTTTCCGGCTTCGCGTCCGTCCTCCCCGCCGGGTTCGCCGGGGACGCCGCGCTCCTGATCACCATCGGCGCCCTGCTGATGGGTGTGAATGCCTCCATGGCCGACGGATCGCGGGCACTCTATGGTGCAGCCATCGACGGACTGGTACCCCGCCAGTTCGAAAAACTCAACCGCCACCAGGTGCCCGCACGAGCCATCCTTGCCGCCGTCGTGATGAATGTCCTGCTGATGATCTTCGTATCAAACCCCATCTCCATCCTTGTCGCAGCGAACATGGGCTACCTGCTCGCCATCCTTCTCGCCGTCTCAGGCTTCCTGCTGCTGCGCAACGACCGGCCGGATGCTTCAAGGACCTTCAAGCTCGGCGCCTGGGCTGTGCCCCTTGCCGTGGCGCTGACCATCTATGGCGCTGCCGTTCTGGTCATCGGGGCACTCTCCTCCGAACTGTCCGGATACGGCGGACCGATGGAACTGGCAATCGGTGCGGGCATCCTCCTGCTATCCCTCCTCCTCTACCTCATCAGGCGCCGGTTCCAAGACCGGCTACCGCTCCTAAGGGAACCGCGTTCGCTGGCCACCGAAGCGAATACACCCACCGCCACCCCGGCACCACCCGTCAACACCAAACAAGCAAAGGAATAACCAATGACACAGGTCTTTTTCGCACAGCACGATGACTCCGCTTTCGAGCCCTTCGAGCTCGGTAACGTGCAATGGCTTCGCCGCCCGGGAGACAACGGTAACGAAAAGCTCTCCGCAGGCATCTGGAAAGTCACCCCTGAGGAGGCGCCGGAACCCTTCGACCTGCCCATCCATCAGGACGAAACCATCTTCATCTCCTCGGGCCGCATCCGCATTGAGGTCAAGGACGGCGAAACGTTCGAACTTACCGCCGGGTCAATGGCCTCCCTGTCCCAAGGGGCCATGACCCGCTGGACCGTGCTCGAACCCACAATCGAATACTTCGTCTACAGCTAAACGGGAACAAACACACTATGGAAACTTCTGACGTCCTGATCGTCGGCGCCGGATTCGCCGGCCTCATCGCAGCACGCGAACTCTCCCGCCGCGGCCACAAGACCACGCTGCTGGAAGCCCGGGACCGCATCGCAGGCCGCACCTTCCTCGAGGAACGCATGGGACGCAACCTGGAACTCGGCGGCACCTGGGTGCATTGGACCCAGCCATACGTGTGGGCCGAAATGGGCCGGTACGGCATCAACCCCATACCGGGACCCGAATTCACCAAGGCCTACTGGAATGTAAACGGCCACCGCCATGAAGGGCACGCCGACGACGTACTTGAGCTGCTCGACGCGCCGAACCAGGCTCTGCTGGCCGACGCACGCCGCTACTTCCCCCTGCCCTGGGCACCGCTGACCAACCCAGACGTCGCCGACATCGACGGCATCACGCTCTCGGACGCCATCGATCGGCTGGAACTGCCGGAGAACCGGCACGAACTGCTCCGATCCTTCTGGGCCCTGAACTTCAACGGCAAACTCGACCAAGCGGCATACACCCAGGCACTGCGGTGGTGCGCTGTCGCGACCGGCTCATGGCAAACCATGTTCGAAGCCTGCGCCAGCTTCAAGATCGAAGGTGGCACCAGCAGGCTGGCCGAAGCCATCCTCGCCGATTCCACCGCTGACGTGCGCCTCAACGACGCGGTTGTTTCAATCACACAGGACGACGATGGAGTCACCGCCCGCACGGCCAGCGGCCAAGAGTACAAAGCACGTGAACTCATTCTCGCGCTGCCCCTCTCTGTGCTGAACGACATCGACTTCCAGCCCCCGCTCTCCCCCACCAAACGCGAAGCCGCCGCACGCGGCCAAGCCGGGCGGGGAGCGAAGCTCTGGGTCAAGGTCCAGGGACGGCAGGAAAGATTCGTCGCGTTCGGCCCCGAAGACGCCCCGCTCAATTTCGTGCAGGCCGAATACATTGACGACGACAGCACCACACTCGTGTGTTTCGGCCCCGATGCAGGCGCCGTCCCCGTCGATGACATCGAAGCCGCCCAGCGTATCCTCGACACCCTGGTTCCCGGATTAACGGTCCTTGAGGTTGCAGGACACAACTGGGTGGAGGACCAGCATTCCCGCTCAACCTGGCCCATGCACTACACCGGCTACCTGACCATTTCCCTTCCCGAACTGCAGCGGCCCGAAGGACGAATCCGGCTCGCCGGCTCAGACTTCGCTAACGGCTGGGGCGGGTTCATCGACGGGGCCATCGAAAGCGGACTCAACGCCGCCCGGGCGGTCGGCGAACAGTTGGCTGCCCCGGCAACCGCCAACACCATCACCAACCCGGCGCGACAACCAGTACCGGCCCCATAAAACCAACATTGCAACCTGACTTGAAGGACACGCCACGACCACGGAAATTATCGCTCCATCGGGCCCGGCGAAAAGGCGGGCGAGGCCCCCTCCACGACCTCGAGTTCCTTGAGCAGGCAGTCGCCGCTGCCGTGGCAACCCAGCCCGCGGGCTGCGCTGGGACATGAGGGCCGGGCCGCTGCGCTCCTTAGGGCAGCGGACGCCGTCGAACGTTCCGCCGAAGAACTCGCCCAGCTGCTCTCCCGCGAGCAGGGAAAACCTTGAACGGGCCCAACGCCCGCTGCGAAGTCGGCGCCTGTGCTGCCTGGCTCCGCGCCGCGGCCACCACTCCCCTGGAACCGGAAACCCTGGTCAATGACGGCGAAACGTACGCTGAAACTACACCGCAAAATAACCGGTACTCGTTCGCCTAGTGCCGCTAGCCAAGCTGAGAACCGGGTATCCGCAGAGTCAGAAAAGATCCCCGATCAACTAATTACGCGAAGTGGAGTAATCATGGAAAGCTACCAAGCACTTTTGGCCTCGATCACGGGCGGAACCGGCGAGACGAGGACGATGCTGGACCCGGCGACCGGCGCAGTGGTTGGTGAGGCGCCCGTTCACACCGTGGAGGACTTGGACCGGGCGGTCGCCGCTGCCGCAAACGCCCAGCCGGCATGGGCGGCGCTCGGACATGAAGGCCGCAGCGCAGCGCTGCTCCGGGCGGCCGATGCCGCGGAACGATCCGCAGAGGAGCTGGCGCGGCTGCTTTCCCGTGAACAGGGCAAGCCGCTAAACGGGCTGAACGCCCGCTTCGAAGTCGGTGCCTGTGTCGCCTGGCTGCGCGCTACCGCGGCCACTGTCCTGGAACCGGAGACGGTGGTGGACGATGGCGAAACCCGCGCCGAGCTGTACTACAAGCCCATCGGTGTCGTAGGCGCCATCGGTCCATGGAATTGGCCCATGATGATCACCACCTGGCAAATCGCCCCCGCCCTGCGCATGGGTAACTCTGTGGTGGTCAAACCATCCGAATACACCCCGCTGAGCGTACTGGCCCTGGCAAAGGTGATCAACGAGGAACTGCCCGAAGGCCTCCTGACTGTCATCTCAGGGGGTCGTGACGTCGGGGAACGCCTGGCCGGGCACCCGGCTGTCGGCAAGATCATGTTCACCGGATCCACCGCCACGGGCAAGGCAATCATCAAATCCTCCGCTGACACCGTCAAACGCCTCACCCTGGAACTGGGCGGAAACGACGCCGGCATCGTCCTGCCCGACGCCGACCCCAAAGCCATCGCCGAAGGCCTGTTCTGGGGCGCATTCATTAACACGGGTCAGACCTGTGCAGCCCTCAAACGGCTCTACGTCCACGAGGACATCTACGAAGCGGTCTGTGAAGAACTCGCCACGATCGCTGCAGCGGCGCCCATGGGCAACGGACTCGACGAGACCAGCGTTCTCGGTCCCCTGCAGAACAAGCAGCAGTTCGACATCGTCAACCGGCTGGTTGAATCCGCCAAAGACTCCGGTGCGCGGATCCTCATGGGAGGCAACCCTCCGCAGGATCAGCCCGGCTACTTTTACCCCACCACTCTGGTCGCGGATATCGACAACGACAATCCCCTCGTGGCCGAAGAACAGTTCGGCCCGGCCTTGCCGATCATCCGCTACAGCACAGTCGATGAGGCGGTCGCCATGGCCAACAGTCTCGAGGTCGGGCTGGGAGCCTCAGTCTGGTCATCCGATCCGGCAGCTGCCCGCGAAGTGGCAGCAAGGATCCAGGCCGGCACCGTGTGGATCAACAAACACGGAGCCGTCGACCCACGGGTTCCCTTCGGCGGTGCCAAGCAATCCGGCTACGGACTGGAGTTCGGCGTCGAAGGTCTCAAAGCCCTCGGCGTACCGCAAATCATCAACGGCTGACATCGTTGGATGAATTGAACGACTCAGGTCGGGCCCTCGTGCGTCACGTCACTCTTCCGGCTGGGCTAAGCCCGGGATCGGTGGCTGAGCTTCGCCACCTGTCAGGCTTAAACACACCCCACCCTGACGTAGGTCCTTATTCTGGGCGCAAGGCAGCTTGACGGAAGGCCGGTTATCGACGTTGCGAAATTGGCGGGCGAGTGGGCCGAAAAAGGGGCTTATCGAGGCATCTGGCCAGAGTATTGCCGCATTTATTAGCGGGCTTCCGCCGCGTGGGGCCGGGCACTTCGGCTAGGTCCCGGCTCCACGCGGTCGCGTAATTAATTGGTACGGACAGGCTCATTTGAGGTCTCGGGGGTTCGTCGGTCAAAGACGAGGGCCCCAATTTCCTGTTCGGCCTGGTTTCGGATGGAGAGGTCGATGCCGGAACGGTCCCGTACTAGTGCGACGGCTACCAGGGAGAGAAGGGTCATTCCCGCGAGGTACAGGGAAACGGCGTCGGTTCCGCCGGTGGCGTGGACGAGGGCTGTGGCGATGGTGGGGGCAAAGGCGCCGCCGAGGATCGCACCCAGGGCGTAGGAGATGGAGACGCCGGAGAAGCGCACCGAGGCAGGGAACATTTCCGAGTACAGAGCAGCCTGCTGGCCGTACGACAGTCCCAGACCCACGGTGAAGATGGTCATGGCCAGGTAGAGCATCGGCAAGGACCCTGTGTTGATCATCCAAAATAGCGGGAAGCAGGCCAGAAGCTGGGCGCCGAATCCTATGAAGTAGGTGTTCTTGCGGCCGATCCTGTCCGAGAGGTACCCGGCGAGGTAGGTGAAGACAAGCCAGACGCCGGCGCCGTAAGTGACGGCGAGGAGCACGTCGGTGCGTTCGTGACCGACGGCGGGGCCGGAGGCGTAGCTTGGGATGAAGCCGCCGGTTGCCATGTAGCCTGCGGCGTTGTTGCCTGCGAAAATCACGGCAGCGATGATCACCAGCAGTCCGTGACGGCGGAACAGTTCCACGATCGGTGTTTTGGGCTGTTTTTTCGCTGCGGAGATTTCCTGGAAGACGGGTGATTCGTCCACGGCGCGGCGGACGAAGTAGCCCACGACGATGAGAACGATGCTCAGCAGGAAGGGTATGCGCCATCCCCATTCGAGGAAGGCGGCCCCGGGGGAGATGACGCCGGTCATGAGTGCTGTGACGCCGGTTGCCAGCAGCAGTCCCAGCGGGACGCCGATTTGTGGGAAGGCGCCTGCCCGGCCGCGGCGGTCGTTGGGGGCGTGCTCAACTGCCATCAGGACAGCGCCACCCCATTCGCCGCCGGCGGAGATGCCCTGGAGAATTCGCAGTAGCAGCAGCATGACCGGGGCGATGACACCTGCGGTCGCGTAGGTCGGCAGGATGCCGATCAGCGTGGTTGCGGCGCCCATGAGTACCAGGGTCAGTACGAGCATGGCGCGGCGGCCAATCTTGTCGCCGTAGTGGCCGGCGAGGAAGGCGCCCAGGGGCCGGAAGAGAAAGCTGATGCCGACGGAGGCGAAGGACAGCAGCAGACCGATGGATTCGCCGGCTGGCTGGAAAAACAGCTGGGCGAACACCAGCCCGGCAGCCGTGGCATAGATGAAGAAGTCGTACCATTCAACGGTGGTGCCAATGACGGTAGCGAAGGCAACACGACGTTGGTTCGCCTGCGAACTGTATGTGGACGTGCTCATAATTCTCCAGTTGGTGTGAGCGGATAAAAGCCCCCAAGGGAATCCTGGGGATCGAGGGTTGAGTCAGTGGCGCCTTGTCCGGCGGGACCGGGATGAATGAACTGAACGGCAGTGGTGCAGATGTTGTGCCTGCACCACCGCCGCTCAGGACTCAGGGTGTTAGATCTAAACCGGGACTGATGGCGTGCTGATTGCATCTGCGCTCGGCACACCAGGCAGCCGCGAGGACGGGTGCTTCACCGGGTGCAGGAGAGGTGCAAAGAACGCGCCAAGCTCGGCAGTCGCCGTCAACGGAAGGACGTTGGCAACGTACTGGTCCGGACGGACCACCACCACGACGCCGCCGCGGTCCACGCCGCGCAGGTCGAAGATGTCCGCGCTGGGGTCCGTGCCGTACACCTTCTCGTAGTCCGTCAGTTTGAACGGGCCTACCTGCGGCTTGAAGACTTCGGGGACGGCACCGATATCGACGCTGTGGTGATCCTGCTGGTAAACCACTTTGACGTCGAACCAGGCATCAGGGTCAGCACCTGACGGCGTGGCAGCAAGCGGGGACTCCGGAGATTTGGAAATCCACTCGGCAAACAGTTCCGTGGCCGAGGGGACGCCGTTCCCGGTCGCCGCCCGTCCCTCCAGCGGAACACCGGAATCGGCGAAAACATAAATACGCCAGCGGCCGTCCGCCGTGGCATGGTGACCCAATTGCACGGGATTCGTGTCGGCCACCCGCACCACGGGTGCTGACTTGAAGCGCTTGCCCACAGGGAAACCTGAGGCCAGGGCCGGGTGCTCAGCCGCGCCCACCAGCATCGACGGTGCGTACTGGGTCATGAATCCGGCCGGGAACTCCGCCGTGCTGACGTAAAAGTTCTCTAGCTCTGAGGGGTCTTCAAACTCCTCGGGCTTCTTGGCCATGAGCGTGGACCACTCTTTATCAAAGTCGATCAGGTTCTTCGCGACCACCTGACGCTCTGCCGAGTAGGTCGACAGCAGGCTTTCGGGGCTTCGGCCCTCCAGCACATGGCCCAGTTTCCAGGCGATGTTGAAGCCGTCCTGCATGGAGACGTTCATGCCCTGGCCTGCCTTGGCGCTGTGGGTGTGGCAGGCGTCGCCGGTGATGAACACCCGCGGGGTGCGGGTGCCGCGCTCATGCGGGAGGACGTCGTCGAACCTGTCCGTGAGCCGGTGCCCTACTTCGTAGACGCTGTGCCAGGCAACGTTGCGTACGTCCAGGGTGTAGGGGTGGAGGATTTCGTTGGCCTTGCCGATGATTTCCTCGATGGTGGTGTTGCGGACAGCGCCCTTGTCGTTGGGGTCAACTTCGCCGAGGTCCACGTACATGCGGAAGAGGTGCCCGCCTTCGCGTGGGATCAGCAGGATGCTGCCGCCCTCACCTGACTGGATGGCGCATTTGGTGCGGATGTCCGGAAAGTCGGTGACGGCGAGGGCGTCCATGACGCCCCAGGCGTGGTTGGCGGCGTCGCCGGCGAGGGTGCAGCCGATTGCCTGGCGTACCTTGCTGCGTGCACCGTCGGCGCCTACAACGTACTTGGCCCGGACGATCTTCTCCTGGCCCTCGTTGGGCCCGGAGGTGTGAAGGAGCGTAACGGTAACCGGGTACTCCCCCTCGTCGGCAACCTCGAGTCCCGCGAACTCGTAGCCGTAGTCCGGCGTCATGCGGGTGGGTGCGTTCGCCATGAATTCTGCGAAGTAGTCCAGCACCCTGGCCTGGTTGACGATGAGGTGTGGGAACTCACTGATACCGGCGGGGTCATCCGGGGTCCGAGCGGTGCGGACGATTCGTGAGGGGTCGTTGACGTCCGGCTTCCAGAACGCCATCTCGGTGATCGCGTAGGCCTCGGCGATGATCCGCTCGGCGAAGCCGAAGGCCTGGAAGGTTTCCACGCTGCGGGCCTGGATGCCGTCGGCCTGGCCGATGGCGAGCCGTCCGGGGCGCCGCTCGATGATGCGGGTGGTGACGTTCGGGAACTGCGAGAGTTGTGCGGCGGCGAGCATTCCGGCGGGGCCGGTACCGACGATGAGTACGTCAACTTCGTCCGGGAGCTCGGCGGGCCGGTCGACACCGACGCCGGCGGCGGGCTGGACCCTCGGGTCACCGGATACATAACCGTGGTGGTGGAACTGCACGGGCTTTCCTCACTTCACTGTGGGCTTTGAATCACCGATGGTGTTCTATATTAGAATTTGCGGTTCTATATGCGAAACGCACGACTAGGCAATTACTGTACGGCACATGTGACGGGGGCGACAAGGGCGCGAAAAGTGGCGGCAGATTCCGGGCTTGACGGATTCAGTGAGGCACTTCATAGTTGGTTCGTATACGATTTCGTACTTGATGAGGAGACAGTTTTGGAGCAGGTCAATGGGGACACCTTGGCAGCGGCACGGAAAGTCATCGCTGTGCACATCAACTACCCCAGCCGGGCTGCCCAGCGGGGCCGGACCCCCGCCCAGCCTTCCTACTTCCTCAAGCCTTCGAGTTCCCTCGCCCTGACCGGCAGCAGCGTGGAGCGGCCCGCCGGGTGTGAACTCCTCGGCTATAAAGGCGAGATCGCACTGATCATCGGCAAGGCCGCCCGCAGCATCGGCATCGAGGACGCCTGGAACCATGTAGCTTCCATCACCGCCAGCAATGACCTGGGCGTCTACGACCTGCGCTACGCGGACAAGGGTTCGAACCTCCGGTCCAAGGGCGGGGACGGCTTCACACCCGTGGGCCCGGCACTGATTCCGGCAGACGCCGTCGACCCCGCCAAACTGCGCATCCGCACCTGGCACAACGACGAACTCGTGCAGGACGACACTACGGAGGATCTCCTTTTCCCGTTCGCCCGTCTGGTGGCCGACCTGTCCCAGCTGCTGACCCTCGAAGAGGGCGACATCATCCTCACGGGCACCCCCGCCGGCGCCTCCGTGGCCAAGCCGGGCGACGTGCTTGAGGTGGAAGTTAGCGCCGCTGACGGAAGCCTTACCACCGGTCGCCTTCTCACCACCGTGGAGGAAGGCACGACGCCGTTCGCCGACTTTGGTGCCGGGCCCAAGGTTGATGACCTGCAGCGGGAGGAAGCGTACGGTTCGCGCGAAGCCGCGGGGCTGCCCGCATCCGCACCCGCCCTCTCCCCCGAGTTGAAGGCGAAGCTGGAAAGCGTGGCCACGGCCACCCTGTCGTCCCAGCTGCGGAAGCGCGGCCTTAATAACGTAAGCATTGACGGGCTGCAAGCCACACGCCCCGACCGCCGCGTCGTCGGCCTGGCCCGGACCCTGCGCTATGTGCCCAACCGTGAGGATCTGTTCAAGACCCACGGCGGCGGGTTCAACGCCCAGAAGCGTGCCATCGATTCGGTGAACGAGGGCGAAATCCTGGTCATGGAGGCCCGTGGCGAAAAGGGAACCGGAACGGTGGGTGACATCCTGGCCCTGCGCGCACAGGTGCGCGGTGCGGCTGCCATCATCACCGACGGCGGCGTCCGGGACTTCACCGCCGTGGCGGGCCTGGAGATGCCCACCTACTTCGCCAACCCGCACCCTGCGGTGTTGGGCCGTCGCCACGTCCCGTGGGACACGGACATCACCATCGCCTGCGGCGGCGCCACCGTCCAGCCCGGCGACATCATCATGGCCGACTCCGACGGCATCCTGGTCATCCCGCCGGCCATCGCCGAAGAACTCGTGGATGACTGCATCGCCCAGGAACAGGAAGAAACCTTCATCTTCGAGATGGTCCAGCAGGGTAACAGCGTGGACGGCCTCTACCCCATGAATAAGGAATGGCAGGCCAAATACAAGGAATGGGAAGCAGGCCACAATGACTGAGACAGCGCTGACCGACCTGCCCGAGTTATCCACTCCTGGAAGCAAGTCCGAACAGGCCTACCAAGCGGTCAAGGCACGCATCGTGGAAGGTACCTACACCCCCGGGTACCGCCTGGTCCTCGGCACCATTGCCAAGGACCTCGGTTTCAGCGTGGTTCCCGTCCGGGAAGCCATCCGCCGCCTCGAGGCCGAAGGCCTGGTGAAGTTCGAACGCAACGTCGGCGCCACCGTCGCAGGGATTGATCCCACCGAATACCTCTACACCATGCAGACCCTGAGCATCGTGGAAGGTGCCGCCACTGCCTTGTCCGCTCCCCTGATCGATTCGGTGGCAATTGCCCGGGCCCGCGCAGTGAACAAGGAGATGCGCGAGTGCCTGGACCACTTTGACCCGGTTGGGTTCACCCAGTTGAACCAAGACTTCCATCGCGTGCTGTTCGAGCACTGCCCCAACCCGCACATCCTGGACCTTGTCTACCGCGGCTGGATCCGGCTGGCCTCCCTTCGGTCCTCCACCTTCCGTTTTGTCCCGGGCAGGGCCCGCGCCTCAGTGGAAGAACACGAAGCACTCCTGAAACTGATCGAAACCGGCGCCGATGCGGACACCATCGAAAAAGCAGCCCGCCTCCACCGCTCCGCCACCCTCAACGCTTACCTCGCCCAATCCAACTAGCACCCGAATCACAGTTAGGACCTCAACGATGACGACCGCAGTAGAAACCACCCACCACCACATTCCGGAAAACCTGCCCACGCATCTCCAGCACTTCATCGACGGCAAGTTCGTTGACTCCGTAGGCGGCAAGACCTTCGACGTGCAGGAGCCGGTCACCAACGAGAACTACGCCACGGTCGCCTCAGCCCAGCCGGAAGACGTCGACCTCGCCGTCGCCGCCGCCAAGCGGGCCTTCAAAGAAGGCCCCTGGTCCAAGATGCTGCCCCGCGAACGCTCACGCGTGCTGCACAAAATCGCCGACATCGTCGAATCACGCGACGACGAACTCGCCCTCCTCGAGAGCTACGACTCCGGCCTGCCCATCACCCAGGCCAAGGGACAGGCCCGCCGCGCCGCCGAAAACTTCCGCTTCTTCGCTGACCTCATCGTCGGGCAGGAGGACAACGCCTTCAAGGTGCCCGGTCGCCAGATCAACTACGTGAACCGCAAGCCGATCGGCGTCGCCGCCCTCATCACACCCTGGAACGTCCCGTTTATGCAGGAGTCGTGGAAGCTCGCCCCGGCCATCGCAACGGGCAATACCGTGGTTATGAAGCCGGCCAGCTACACCCCGCTCTCGGCCGTGCTGTGGCCCGAGATCTTCCGCGAAGCAGGCCTGCCCGACGGGGTCTTCAACCTGATCTTTGGATCCGGCGGCGTCGCCGGTGACTACCTCGTCAAGCACCCCGACGTGCCGATCGTCTCTTTCACGGGTGACAGCTCAACCGGTGCCACGATCTCAACCGCGGCCGCCCCCCAGTTCAAGAGCCTCTCGCTCGAGCTCGGTGGCAAGAGCCCGGCCGTCGTCTTCGCCGACGCTGACATCGAGGCCGCCCTCGATGCCACGGTCTTCGGTGTCTTCAGCCTGAACGGTGAGCGTTGCACCGCTGGGTCCCGGGTGCTCGTGCAGCGCGACATCTACGACGACTTCGTAGCCCGGTTCGCCGAGCGCGCGAAGAACATCAAGGTGGGTCTCCCGAGCGATCCTGCAACCGAGGTCGGCTCGCTCGTGCACCCGAACCACTTCGACAAGGTCATGAGCTACATCGAGATCGGCAAGACCGAGGGCCGGCTCCTGGCCGGCGGCGGACGGCCGGAAGGCCTCCCGGAGGGCAACTACGTTGCACCGACCGTGTTCGCCGACGTCGCCCCCGACGCCCGGATCTTCCAGGAGGAAATCTTCGGTCCCGTCGTCGCGATCACCCCCTTTGACACGGACGAAGAGGCCCTCGAGCTCGCGAACAACACCAAATACGGCCTCGCTGCCTATGTCTGGACGACGAGCCTGAAGCGTGCGCACAACTTCGCACACGCTATTGAGGCGGGCATGGTGTGGCTGAACTCGAACAACGTCCGCGACCTGCGCACCCCGTTCGGCGGCGTGAAGGCCTCGGGCCTGGGCCGCGAGGGCGGGTACCGCTCAGTCGACTTCTACACCACCCAGCAATCGGTACAGATCACCCTTAACGAGGCCCACTCCCCGAAGTTCGGCAACGTCGAAGACTCGGCAGCAACCAGCGACAGCTAATCCCCAACAAACTTTCGAAGAAGAGAGACCATCATGACCAACTTCGTTCCCACTCCCACCGTTCCTGCCCCGGATATCGTGCGCTGCGCCTACATGGAGATCGTGGTCACGGACCTCGCCAAATCGCGGGCGTTCTACGTCGATGTCCTGGGCCTGCACGTCACCGAGGAAGATGAAAACACCATCTACCTGCGCTCCCTTGAGGAGTTCATCCACCACAACCTGGTCCTGCGCCAGGGCCCCATCGCCGCCGTGGCAGCGTTCGCCTACCGGGTGAAGTCTCCCGCCGAGGTGGACGCCGCCGAGGCCTATTACAAGGAACTGGGGTGCCGGACCGAGCGCCGCAAGGAAGGCTTCACCAAGGGCATCGGGGACTCCGTCCGCGTCGAGGACCCGCTGGGCTTTCCCTACGAGTTCTTCTACGAGACCGAGCACGTGGAGCGCCTCACCCAGCGCTACGACCTCTATTCCGCCGGTGAGCTGGTGCGCCTGGACCACTTCAACCAGGTCACCCCGGACGTTCCCCGCGGCCGGGCGTACCTCGAGGACCTGGGCTTCCGCGTCTCCGAAGACATCAAGGACTCCGACGGCGTCACGTACGCCGCGTGGATGCACCGCAAGCAGACGGTCCACGACACCGCCCTGACCGGCGGCAACGGCCCGCGCATGCACCACGTCGCGTTCGCCACCCACGAGAAGCACAACATCATCCAGATCTGCGACAAGATGGGCGCCCTGCGCATCAGCGACCGGATCGAGCGCGGCCCCGGCCGGCACGGCGTGTCCAACGCGTTCTACCTCTACATCCTGGACCCGGACGGCCACCGCATCGAGATCTACACCCAGGACTACTACACCGGCGACCCGGACAACCCCACCATCACCTGGGACGTCCACGACAACCAGCGCCGCGACTGGTGGGGCAACCCCGTGGTCCCGTCCTGGTACACCGAGGCCTCCCTGGTCCTGGACCTGGACGGCAACCCCCAACCAGTGATCGAACGCGAGGAAAAGAGCGAAATGGCCGTCACCGTCGGAGCCGACGGCTTCTCCTACACCCGACCCAGCGAAGCAGCCGGGGCTGAGGGCTTCAAGCTCGGCGCGCAGCTCTAGCACTGACCGGGCAGCCGGTTCCGTATCGCAACAGCGGGACCGGCTGCCCTCACAACTGAACGACCTGCACCACCCTGAGGAGCGCATAATGCTGGATGCCAAGACGATTGAGGCCATCACCGACGAACTGGTCGAGGCCGGCCGGACCCGCACCCCCATTCCCCGCTTGACTGCCCGGTATCCGGAGATGACGGTGGAGGACTCCTATGCCGTGCAGCAGTTGTGGCGGCGCCGCAACGAGGACGCCGGCCGGACCCTGGTGGGGCGGAAGATCGGCCTCACGTCCAAGGCCATGCAGGACGCCACCGGCATCACCGAACCGGATTACGGGGCCATCTTCGATGACATGGTGCTGGAAACAGGCTGCTCGGTGGAGTGGGACCAGTACACCCATCCGCGCGTGGAGGTGGAGCTGGCGTTTGTCCTGAAAGAGGGGCTCAAGGGCCCGGGCTGCAGCATCTTCGACGTCCTGAACGCCACGGACTACGTGGTTCCGGCCCTGGAAATCCTCGATTCCCGGATCGAGATGGAGGGCCGGACCATCGTGGACACCATCTCCGACAACGCCGCCATGGGCGCCATGGTGGTGGGCGGCCGCCCGGTGAAGCCGGACGCCGTCGATCTCCGCTGGGTCTCGGCCATCCTCTACAAGAACCAGACCGTGGAGGAAACCGGCGTGGCCGCCGGAGTCCTGGACCACCCGGCCAACGGCGTCCACTGGCTCGCCAACAAGATCGCCTCCCACGGCGACAGCATGAAGGCCGGGGACATCATCCTCGCCGGCTCCTTCACCCGCCCGCTCTGGGTCTACAAAGGCGACACCGTCCACGCCGACTATGGACCCCTGGGGAGTGTCACATGCCGTTTCGTATAGAACACACCTTCCGCGATGCCCTCGCCGCCGCGAACCGTCCGCTGGCCGGGATGTGGGTGTGCTCCGGCAGCCCGCTGATCGCTGAGCTCTGCGCGGGTTCCGGGCTGGACTGGCTCCTGGTGGACGCGGAGCACAGCCCCAACGGGCTCGAATCCATCCTCGCCCAGCTTCAGGCCACCTATGGCTACCCCGTCCACACCCTGGTCCGCCCGCCAGTGAACGACACCGTGGTGATCAAGCAATACCTGGACCTGGGCGTGCAGAACCTGCTCATCCCGATGGTCAATTCGGTAGCCGAAGCGGAGGCTGCAGTGGCCGCCACGCGTTACCCGCCCGAGGGTGTCCGAGGGGTTGGGTCGGCGCTGGCCCGCGCGGCACGGTGGAACCGGGTGCCGGACTACCTGGGGCGGGCCAATGAGACCATCAGCGTCACCGTCCAGATTGAATCGACGGCGGCAGTGGACGCGGTGGAGGACATCGTCAAGGTCGACGGCGTGGACGCCGTCTTCGTCGGCCCCTCCGACCTGGCTGCGTCCATGGGCCTGCTGGGCCAGCAGGACCACCCCGAGGTGCGCGCCGCCGTCGAACACTGCCTGTCCGCGGCCAAGGCGGCCGGCAAGCCGGCCGGCGTGAATGCCTTCAACCCCGATACCGCCCGGCACTACCTGGCTAACGGCGCCACCTTCATTCTGGTCGGCGCCGACGTGGCCCTCCTGGCCCGCGGGTCCGAAGCCCTCGCCGCGCAATACATACAGCCCACTGGCGGCGATACTCCTGCCAGCTACTAGCCCCGGCGGTTGGGCCTGTCGGAACCTCTGACCCGTCAGGCTCAACCCCCGGCCCCACCTACTTTTGAGGAGACCCCGCATGACCACTTCGCCCTTAACTTCCCCTGCCATCTCACAGGAACGGGAAGCGTCCCTCCTCGCTTCCGTGCCCACTGGCCTGCTCATTAATGGCGAGTGGCGGGACGCCTCCGACGGCGGCACCTTCGACGTCCATGACCCCGCCACCGGAAAGGTGCTCGCCACCCTCGCCTCGGCCACCAGCGAAGACGCCGTGGCGGCGCTTGATGCGGCTGACGCGGTCCAGGCATCCTGGGCGCGGACCGCCCCGCGGGTGCGGGCCGAGATCCTGCGTCGCGCCTTCGACCTGGTCACCGAACGCGCCGAAGACTTCGCTTTGCTCATGACCTTGGAGATGGGCAAGCCGCTGGCCGAGGCCCGCGGTGAAGTCACCTATGGTGCCGAGTTCCTGCGCTGGTTCTCCGAAGAAACCGTCCGGGACTACGGCCGCTACCTCACCACCCCCGAGGGCAAGAACAAAATTTTGGTCCAGCACAAACCCGTCGGGCCCTGCCTGCTCATTACCCCGTGGAACTTCCCGCTGGCGATGGCCACCCGCAAGGTCGCCCCCGCCGTCGCAGCCGGGTGCACCATGGTCCTCAAGCCCGCCAACCTCACCCCACTGACTTCCCAGTTGTTTGCGCAGACCATGATGGAAGCCGGCCTGCCTGCCGGAGTCCTCAACGTCGTTTCGACCTCTAAGGCCTCCGGTATCTCCGGACCCCTGCTGAAGGACTCCCGGCTCCGGAAGGTCTCCTTCACCGGCTCAACCCCGGTGGGCAAACGCCTAATGGCCGATGCGGCCCAAAACGTCCTCCGCACCTCCATGGAACTCGGCGGTAACGCGCCGTTCATCGTGTTCGAGGACGCGGACCTGGACGCCGCCGTCGAAGGTGCCATGGCCGCGAAGATGCGGAACATGGGCGAAGCCTGCACCGCGGCCAACCGGTTCCTTGTCCAGGAATCCGTCGCGCAGGAGTTCACCCGGAAGTTTGCCGCCGCGATGGGCGCCCTGACCACCGGCCGCGGCACTGACCCCGCCACCCAGGTCGGCCCGCTCATTGACGCCGGCGCCAGGGATGATGTGCACGCCCTGGTGAATGCCGCCGTCGACGCCGGGGCCACCGCCATCACCGGCGGAGCACCCGTGGACGGGCCCGGCTACTTCTACCAGCCCACCGTCCTCGGTGGAGTTCCCAACGACGCAGCAATCCTGGGCCAAGAAATCTTCGGCCCCGTCGCCCCCGTCACCACCTTCGCCACTGAAGAGGACGCCATTCGCCTGGCCAACGCCAGCGAATACGGCCTCGCGTCCTACCTCTACAGCCGCGACCTCAACCGCCTCCTGCGTGTGGCCGAACAGATCGAATTCGGCATGGTCGGGTTCAACGCCGGCGTCATCTCCAACGCCGCAGCACCCTTCGGCGGCGTCAAACAATCCGGCCTCGGCCGCGAAGGCGGATCAGAAGGCATCGCCGAATACACCACCACCCAATACATCGGCATCGCCGACCCCTACGCGAGCTAGACCGACCAGCCCCGTGAGGTCAACCTGCGGGGCTGTTCGATGCCTTCTTCCTGATTTCCCCTGCAAGGCACACTCCGCTTCAAAACCAGGACGTATAAACCTTTCCGACCCGGCCGTTTACAGACAATTAGGGAGGACGATCATGGCCCGAGGGAGACCCCTGCTACGTCCACCACGCACTGCGGAAGTTAGACACTTGAAATTCTTACCTCCCAGTGATGCCGTCTACATCCGGGACTGGACCATGCTCACATCCGGAGAAAAAGTTGCCATCGTCCAAGACGACGAACCTGAAATATCCGGTCGCGTTGACGCTGTAACTGAAGACGGTCTAATCCTCTGGCTGCACCTGGACTCCGGGGCAGGACGCAAACTATTCACACGCACCACCGGCGCTCTCGTCTGGCGCCTGCAAGAAAGCAGATAGCAGAGGACCGGCAGATTTAGCAGCTAACAGCGTGTCTACGTCCGCGGCTGGTACCGAAGAGCGCGGCGTGTCAGATCAAACCGCCTTGTGGCCTCGTGTGTACCTGGGCCCGAACTGCGAAAGCCCGGAGAATCGGCACGGCCAGGGGCTTGTCCAGCTAGGGCACTCGCCAAAACTGACCCGTTGCGGTCTACTTGCAACGGCAAAAGACCGTTGCACGTTTGACGAATCCTTACCTGTGCGCCAGGAATAGTCGGAATTGTTTTCAGGCTCCAGTGCGGAGAGGCAGGCTATCCTGCCGACAGCTGTAATCGGGGTAACGCTGAAGGCAGGACGGCCAGCAAGGCAGGATAAGCCCATGAAGCCGACGGCCCTGAACCGGACTTCAAGTCTTGAAGTCGAGCCCTGGAGCGGTCCGGGAGTCATGGTTAGCCACTGACGCGAAGCGGCACCGGATCACTCTATGCGTAGTGCGGCAGCCCCTTCGGCGAGCTGGGTGATTTGGTGCCAGTTCTGGTTTTCGATGGCGCTGCGGGGGGTGATCCAGCTGCCGCCGACGCAGGATACGTTGGGCAGCGCAAGGTAGGCCGGTGCGGAAGCGAGGCTGATTCCTCCGGTGGGGCAGAATTGGACCTGTGGGATGGGAGCTCCGATGGCGGCGAGATAGTCGGGGCCACCGGCTGGTCCTGCTGGGAAGAACTTTAGGGTGTCCAGCCCGCGCTCGAGCACTGCCATTGCCTCGCCCACTGTGGCTACGCCGGGCAGGACAGGGATGCCGAGGGTCAGCATGTGGTCCAGCAGGGACGGCGTCACGCCGGGGCTGACGAGGAACTGCGCTCCGGCGGCGACTGCCGCGTCCGCCTGGCCGGGGGTCAGTACTGTGCCTGCCCCGACGAGGATGTCGGGCACCTCGTTGGCGATGAGCTTTAGTGACGTAAGCGCACTTTCGGTGCGGAGCGTGAGCTCGATGATGCTGACGCCGCCGGCGACCAGGGCCTTGGCAAGGGGAACGGCATGTTGCGGGTCATTAATGGTTACCACCGGAATGACCGGTGAGATGTGCAGGACGCTGGTGGCATTAGCCATGGTTGATCTCGTTTCTTAGGCCGTCCAGGCCTTGGGTATCAATGATGCGGTACCAGTGCATGAGGAGCCCTGCGAAGGTGCTGTCTGCGGCGAGTTCGGCGTCGAAGATGCTGCGGCAGTTAAGGAGCGCCGGAATGACATTGTCCGCTGTCCGGTTGGCGGGAAGCACGGCTTGGAGCTCGGCGGCAAGTGGGTCATTCAGCTCCTTTGTGCCGGTGGAGGCCACGTGGTGCATCCATGCGGCGACAGCGAGGGCAGCCCACCGGGGCGCGCGGCCGGCATCAAGGTTGGCGCGGATTGTGGTCAGTAGGCGCAGGCCGATTTTCTGGGAGCCGTCACTTCCCACCTTGGCCGTGGTGTGTCCCAGGGCGGGGTTCGCGAAACGTTCCAGGATCTCGGAGCAGTAGGTTTCACCGTCCAGGCCGTCAGGCAGGCTGACGGTGGGGAGGGCGTCCTCGGCGAGCATCAGTCGGCATGCTGTGCGGAAGGAGTCCTCCCTCACGGCGTCACTGATGGTCTTTATGCCCGTGGCAAGACCGAGGTAGGCGAGCAGCGAGTGGCTGGCGTTGAGCAGTCGCAACTTTGCAGCTTCCCAGGCGGCGACGTCGTTGCTGAACAGCGCGCCGGCTTCCTCCCAGGCTGGTCGGTCCCCGGCAAAGTTATCCTCAATGACCCATTGCATGAAGGGTTCCGCCACCACGGCGGCTTCGTCGCGCAGCCCGAGTTCGAGTTCGACGGCGTTAAGGTCGGCGCTGGTGGTGGCCGGGACCATGCGGTCCACCATGGTGCTGGGAAACGTCACGTTTGCATCCAGCCATGCCAGCAGCGGCCCTGCTTCCGCATTGGGGAGGGCTCTGGCAAAGCCGCGGACCAGGTTTCCGGTCAGCTCCCCGTTGCCCGGGAGGTTGTCGCAGGAGACGACGGTGAGGGGCCCTCCCCCGTTGCGGGCACGCTCCTGGATTCCCCGGGTAAGCTGCCCGATCGCCGTCAGGGGCGGGTGCCCGGCAAGGTCGGCCTGCACCTGTTCATCTGTGGTGTTGAGCGATCCGGTGTGGGGATCTATCCGGTAGCCCTTTTCGGTGATGGTCAGTGTCACCACGTGCGTGGTGGGTGCGGCGATCCGGTCCACGACAGTTCCCGGGTTGTCCCTGCCGGAGATGGCTTCCACGATGCTGGAAACAACGCGGAGCGGCGCGGCGCCGATGCCACGCTCGGCAACGGTGAACAGCCCGTCCTGAGGCGCCAGTTGGCGTGCGACTGTGTCTGAGCGCTGGGTCACCCCAACGATTCCCCAGCCGGACGCGCCGGTGGCGAGCATGGCGTTTTCAGTGAACACGGCAGTGTGGGCCCGGGCAAAGGCGCCAAGGCCTAAGTGCACAATGCCGGGCCGGAAGGTGCTGGCAGGCACCTTCCCCTGGTGTTTGCCGCTGGCGAGGGAGGCTGCGCTTAGGCGTGTGATGACAGTGCTCCTTCGGCGGATCCGGCAGCATGGGTACGGGTCTGTTCGAAGGTGGGGATGAATCCTGTCCCACCCTTGCCGCCGACAACAAGGGACGCCGCCGCCGCGCCGTACCGGGCAGCAACGGAGAGGGCGTCACCGAGGACCATCCGCGCGGTCAGCGTGCCCACGAATGCGTCCCCTGCCCCGGTCTGGTCCACGACGGCGGGGGCGGGGATCGAGTCGATCCACGTGCTGTCCTGGTCTTCGCCTTCAAGCTGGATGCCCTCGGCTCCGCACGTCACGGCTACGTTCGCTGCGCCCAGGCTGCGCAGTTTTGCTGCTGCCTCCCTCGCTGTGGAACAGCTCAGCAGTGCAGATGTTTCGCCCGGAAAGGACGGCGTCGCCAGGAAAGTCCGCGGTGCGAGCTGGAGGAGCACTGCCGCCGCATCCTCTGCTGACGTGAGGCGGGGGCGGAAGTTGGGATCGAACACGAAGCGTTTGGCAAGCGCCGCAGCCTTCAGCACTGCAGCCCGGGAAGATTCCGAGATGGCGCACGCGATCCCGCCCGCAACTACTGCGCCCGCGGCCGAGAACACTGCGGGGTCGACGTCGTCGGGGCCAAGGCTGGAACCCACACTGCCGCTGCGGGCGTAGGAGAACTCGCGCTGCCCATTGGGGTCGCAGTGCACCAGGTAGACGCCCTGCTGTCCTTGCCGGAACTTCAGGAGGTCGGGGGAAATGCCGAGTTCGACGATCCGGGCGGCGATCGCCTTGCCGAGATCGTCGTCGGTAAGGACCGACAGCAGGCCCACGCGGGCGCCGGCTGCAGCAGCGGCCGCGGCGACGTTCAGGGCGTCTCCGGAGATGCCGAGCTGGGCGGGCACGCCGTGCCCAAAGGCCACGTCTGTTGCCACTTCGACGAGGATCTCGCCCATCACGACGACGTCGAACGGCTGGTTCTCGATATGCATTGTTGAGGGGTTCACCAGTCGTGCACCGATCCATCGAGCCGCCGGTTGATGGGCAGGTATTTGGGGTTGAAGGGGAAGCGGGCGGCGGCTTCCTCGTTGAACTCCACGCCGATGCCGGGGGCGTCTCCGGGGTGCATGTAGCCGTCGGTGAAGGTGTAGGACGTGGTGAACACTTCGTTGGCCGGTTCCCGGTGGCCCATGTACTCCTGGATGCCGAAGTTCGGGATGCTCATATCCACGTGCAGCGCCGCAGCGAACGAAGCAGGGGAAAGATCGCCCGCACCGTGGGAGCCCGAACGGACACCGTACAGATCCGCCAGTGAGAAGATCCGGCGCAGGTGCGTGATGCCGCCGGAGTGTGAAACGGAGGTGCGGATGTAGTCGATCAGCCGTTCGGTGATCAGCTGCTGGCAGTCCCAGATGGAGTTGAATACCTCACCCACTGCGATGGGTGTAGTAGTGTGCTGGCGGATCAGGCGGAACGCTGACTGGTCCTCCGCCGGCGTGGGATCCTCGATCCAGAACGGCCGGTACTGCTCCAGCGAGGCGCCCAGCCGCCCTGCCTCGATCGGGGAGAGGCGGTGGTGCACGTCGTGCAGGACATGGGTGGAGTAGCCGAATTCCTCACGGACGTGCGCCATCATCCTGGGTGCGAAGTCCAGGTACGCCGACGTCTCCCAGGTGTCCTCCTGCGGGACGTTGCCGCTAGCAGGCTCGTACAGCTTCCCGTCCACCGGCGCAATGCCGTAGGTTTTGTCCAGGCCGGGCACCGCTGCCTGGACCCGGATGGCCTTGTAGCCGAGGTCCAGGTGGTGCTGGAAGTCGGCGCTGAGGTCCTGCAGCGTGGAGCCACTGGCGTGGCCGTAGACCATGACACCCTCGCGGGCCGCACCGCCCAACAGCTCGTAGACGGGCATGCCCGCTGCCTTACCCTTGATGTCCCAAAGCGCGACATCAATGGCGGCGATCGCCGTCATGGTCACCGGCCCGCGGCGCCAGTAAGCCCCCTTGTAGAAGTACTGCCACGCGTCCTCAATCCGACGCGCATCGCGGCCAATCAGCATCGGGCACAAGTGCTCGGACAGGTAGGATGCGACCGCCATCTCACGGCCGTTGAGCGTGGCGTCGCCGATGCCGGTGATGCCGTCCTCGGTTTCGATAACGAGGGTGACGTAATTCCGTCCTGGCGACGAAACCACTACCCGTGCGTCGGTGATCTTCACTGGTTGGTCCTTTGGATGTTGAGGGTGGAGAAGTGGTATTGAACGGAACTGTCAGCTGTGGCTCAGCTGAGCTTGAGCATGACTTTGCTGCTGCCGGCGGCAGGATCTCCGAAAACCCTCATGGCTTCGGCTGCCTGGTCGATCCCGAACTTGTGCGTGATGACCGGGGATACGTCCAGACCTTCGGCCATGGCGCGGAGGGCGTCACTGATCTCGTCCGCGAAGCGGTAGGAGCCAATCCAGGTGATCTCGCGCGTGACCAGGTCGCCCAGGGCGGCCGGTGCCGGAGCGCCCGGAAGGTTCCCGACCTGGACCAGGGTGCCGCCACGTGCCGTGGCGCGGAGAACGCCGCCCAGCACTGCCGGAATGCCGGACGCTTCGAACACCAGCTCCATGTCCTCGGGGAGGCTTCCACCGGCGGAAACGTTCCGGACCTCATCGGCGCCCATGGCTTTGGCGATCTTCAGCGCCGCGTCGTTGATGTCAGCGGCGATGACGGTCCTGGCGCCGGCGTACTTTGCCGCTGCCACCACCAGGGAACCGATGGGCCCGGCACCGTTGACCAGGACATCACGGCCGGTAAGGTCACCGGCACGGCTGACTGCATGCATTGCAACGGCGAGCGGTTCGGCCAAGGCTCCGCGGAGCGTGTCCACTCCGTCGGGAAGCACCCGGATCTGGGAAGCCTTGGCGAGCTTCCGTTCGCTGAAGCCGCCGTCAGTGTGCGGATCAAAGGCAGCGGATCCGAAGTAGCGGATTTGCGGGTACAGGTTGGTGCGCCCGGCCAGGCGGTCCGGCAAGACCCCGTCCCCCACCAGTTCTGCGGGGTGGACGGTGACCGGCTGGCCAACCTCAAGGTTCTTCACGCCGTCGCCCAACTGGGCGATCCGTCCTGCCACCTCGTGACCGAGGACGAGCGGTGACTTCAGCGCCGCCGTCCCCGACGCGCCGTGGCGCCAGTACGAAAGGTCGGATCCGCAGATACCGCCCCATTCAATGTCGAGCACTACCTCTCCGGGACCCGCTACAGGCTCCGGCCGTTCGTCGATCCGAAGGTCATTGGCGCCATGGACTACAACGGCTTTCATACTGCGTCTTCCAGACGGACCATGTCGCGGCCACGAACCTCGGGACCCACGAAGGCCGAGATGAGGGTAATCAGCGAGTAGGCGATGAGCATCGCGGCCAACGGCCACCAGTGACCCGTGATTGCGGTGAGGGTAGCGGCCAGCAGCGGGCCGATGGCGGTGGCAAGGATGCCACCAATTTCCTTGGCCAGGGCGAGCTGGGTGAAGCGGGTCCGGGCACCGAAGAACTCAGCCATGGTGACACTCTCCATGGCGAAGAGGCTAAGCACGCCCAGGTTCAGGCCGATGACCATGGCGACGGTGATGAGGACGGTGTTTCCACTGGTGACCATCATCAACATGGGGATCGCGAACAGTGCGGTGAGGGCGCTCAGCGCAAGGTAGAGCGGACGCCGGCCGAAGCGGTCACCGAGCATGCCCATGACCGGGATCGTGATGAAGCCCAGCAGTGAGCCGTACATGATGGCGGTGGTGCCCACGCTCTTGTCGACGAGGAGGACGGTGGCGAGGTAACCGATGAGGAAGGTCTGGATCAGGCCGGAGTTGCCTGCCTGGCCGAAGCGCAGGCCGAGTGCGATCAGAAAGGCCTTGCCCTTGCGCTGGTGCAGGGCAGCTTCGATGGTGCTGGTCTTAGCCAATTCCTCGGCTGCGGCGATTTCCCGCTTGGACAGTGCCACGCCGTCCACGACGTCGGCACGCTCTTCGAAGACGGGGCTTTCCTTGACGTGGTGGCGGACCCACACTGCGAAGAGCATCAGCACGAAGCTGAACAGGAACGGGATGCGCCAGCCCCAGCTGAGCAGGTCCTCTTCCGACAGGGTGGAAACGAGGATTGCCCAGATGGCAGAGGCGGCGAGGGTACCGGAGTTCGTACCCAGGCACACGAGGGAGGAGATCAGGCCACGCCGGCGGGCAGGAGCGAACTCAGCCAGCATCACGGTTGCGCCGGCGATTTCTGCACCGGCGCCGAAACCCTGGGCCAGGCGCAATGCCACCAGCAGGATGGGAGCCCAGATACCGATCATCGCGTAGGTGGGGAGAACACCGATCAGTGTGGTGGAAGCGCCCATCAGGGCGATCGTGATGAACAGGACCTTCTTGCGGCCAATCCTGTCGCCCATGCGGCCGAAGTAAACGGCACCCGCAAGACGGGCAACATAACCAACGCCGTAGGTTGCCATCGCCGCGATGAGGCCGATCACCGGGCTGACGTCCGGGAAAAAGAGTCTGTTGAACACGATGGCTGCTGCCAGCGAATACAGCTGGAAATCCATGAATTCCATGGCAGTTCCCAGCCAACCGGAAACTGCCACCTTGGCCAATTCACGGGTCGGCTTTGCTTCCGGCTTGGTAACGGGCGGCGAGATGCTCTTAGTCATCTAATGCTCCTTTGCAGGGCGATGAAAAACGAAGGGGAGAGTGAACGGATGAAGCCGGGCGGAGGACCAGTTGTGACCGGCAGCACCCCGTTTGCTACTACCATACAAGCAGTACCATTCTAGTGTGTCAACCCTTTAGAATGGTTGTATGGCAACCGAGAAAAGAGGCACGGCCCCACGGCTGTCCGTGAGGGACCAAACGCTGGAGACGATCCGCCGCCGCATCATCTCCCTCCAGCTGCCCCCCGGCCAGCCGCTCTCTGAGAACGAACTGGCTCAGGAACTGGGCGTGAGCCGGACGCCGGTCCGCGAAAGCCTGATCCTGCTTCGGGAAGAGGGCCTGATCCAAGTCTTCCCCCAGATTGGCTCCTTCGTCTCTCTGGTGGATCTTGGCCGCGTCTCGGAAGCCCAGTTCGTGCGGGAGGCCATCGAATGCGCCTCCCTGCGGGACCTGACCGTGGAAGACGAAGGCGTTACCAGGCTCCGGCTGATACTCAAAAGCCAGACGGAAGCCAATGCACAAAAAGACGTCGAGGAGTTTTTCCGTCTCGACGAAGAATTCCACCGCGAACTCCTCCGGCTTGCCGGGCACGAGTCCGCCTGGGCTGCAGTCAACTCCGCCAAGGCACACCTTGACCGCGCACGGCGCCTAAGCCTGCTGGACACCAGGCCCATAGCAACACTGATCCAACAACACACCGCAGTAGTGGATGCCCTGGAAACAAACAACCTCGATGAAGCCGACAGCTCGCTGCGCCTGCACCTGCGCGGCGTCTTCGAGGACGTCCAGCGAATCCAGGAAACCACCCCTGAGCTCTTCTCCGACGGCACCCTCGCCCGACCCAGCCGCCGAAGCATAGCGCGCCTGTCCTGACCAGGGGCAACTCCCCTGTCCTCGGCGACTGCCTACTGGTACTAGTGCATATTCGATTTCGAACTATTCGTGCCTTTTAGACAATCCGGCTTCGCGGCCGGTGTCGGACGTTTGGGGGCCATCATGGGCCCGGCCGTCACCGGAGCTCTCGTGGCCGCCGGGATCGCCTACCCTTGGGGCTTCTACGTCTTGGCGCCGCTGCCCTGCTGGCGGTCATTGCCCTGGCGACCGTCCCCACACCATCACCCCGGCACCGGACCAGGCACCCGCCATCGGGAAATCCTGATCTAGCCTTCTGCCCCCATGTGGGTGGGAGCGTGGGCGCCTCAGCGGCATTGCCATCATTGACGGGCACTACGGGAAGACGGACATACCCCGCAGGGGCAGGAGGCATCGGCCCTCGCTCCCGAACCGCCGGAGCTAACTGTTAGTCGCCCTGGAAAGCCGAACTTTTACCGGGATAATTGCAGGGCATCACGGAGCGGGGACCTTCATCCCACGCGCCCAAGGGCAGGCGTGGGAAACCCTTTGACAGGCGGCTGTTCATCCACTGAACGCCTTCCATGATCCCGCCGAACGGATAAAGGTGATACAGGACAGCTCCGAGGTTCCCGCCGTCCAGCCCGGCCGCGAGGTGATCCCAATAGCGCTCAGGACTGAAGCGGTGGTCAGGGTTGCCCACCAAGAGTCCATATCTCCGGGCGATAGCTGCCGATGGCACCGAGCCAAACTGCTTGGCGTATCTCAGGAGCTTTCCGACGCTGGCCGGCCCCGGCACGCCGATGCGGACGGGCGCGTCGATTCCTTCACGGCGCAGGCGCTCTATCCACTGCACCACGGCATCGGCGTCGAATCCGTACTGGGTCGTAATCTCGACCGAGCAACCCGCATTCTGGAGAAAGCCGAACTTCCATTTCAAACAGCGCCAGAGCGTGTCGGTGTCGATCTTAGGGTGTCCTTCAGGGTACCCAACGATACCCACCTGGCGGAAGAAATGGCGTTCCAGGAGGTCGCTTCTCAGGAGGGCCAGCGAGTCCTCAAAGGGACCGGCAGGGACGGCCGGGTCACCGCCCACAAGGATTATCCGCGACGGGGCTGCTTCTGCAACCAGGGCGTCGAGAAGATAATCGCGGTCCCGCTCCGAGTGCAGGCGGCGCGAGGAAATAATCGGGACGGGCTCGAAACCGCATGCTCGAATTACCCGTGCAGCTTTGATGCGCTGGGCATGATCCTCATTTCCGAGGAACGCGATGTTGATCGGAGTTCCCGGTGGAATGGTAGCCTTGCCGGCCTCGACCTGCGCGATGTCTTTGGCCGCAACTTCCAGGGCGTAAAGCCCATCGGACTGGATGGCGTAGTGGCTGTTGAGGCAAGACATCCCCGTCATGAATTTCGGGACGAAAGACTCTCTGCCAGCCATAACTGCTCCTTTTCCTAGATCCAAGTCATACTTAGCGTACTAAGTGTTAGTCGGCTAATCTAATCATGTCGGGCTGCTGTCACCATCACGACTCAGAGCTCCTGGCGGATCAAAGCAAGACCGGTCAGCGGTGTTGCGCATCGAAAGGGAGACAGTGAAGTTCAGTAAGCAGCCCGCCCCCGTTGCGGACATCAACGAGGATGACCTCGAAGTCCACGATCCCAAGACCAAGGCCGCCGGCGTCAAAGCCGTTATGGTGGCCTTGGAGCGTGCAATCGCCCAGGCGGGCGTGCCCCGCACAGCCCAGTCGCTGCTGCGGCTGAACCAACGCGGCGGCGTCGACTGCCCTGGCTGCGCCTGGCCGGAAACGGACAAGAAGCGCAAGCCTGCGGAGTTCTGCGAGAACGGGGCAAAGGCGGTGGCTGAGGAAGCTACCCTCCGGACCGTCGGAGCCGAATTTTGGGCCCGCCATTCCATCGCGGAACTGGCCGAAAAGACGGAGTACTGGCTCGGCAACCAGGGCCGGATCACCGAGCCCGTGGTGATCCGGGAAGGCGAGAAGCACTATTCGCCCATCTCCTGGGCGGACGCTTTCAAACTGATCGGCGAACATATCCGGGCCAGCACGCCGGAACGCTGCGTGTTCTACACCTCCGGCCGCACCGCGAATGAGACAGCGTTTATGTACCAGCTCTTCGCCCGGGCCCTGGGCACCAACAACCTTCCGGACTGCTCCAACATGTGCCACGAATCCTCGGGCTCGGCGCTGAACCCGACCATCGGCATCGGCAAGGGCACGGTGTCCCTCGAGGACATCCACGATTCCGAGCTGATCTTCGTCGTGGGACAGAACCCCGGCACCAACCATCCCCGCATGCTGTCCGCGCTCAAGGAATGCAAGGACAAGGGCGGGAAGGTAGTGGCAGTCAACCCGCTGCCCGAGGCCGGCCTGTTCAACTTCAAGGACCCGCAGACCGTCTCCGGCGTGGTGGGCGGCGGCACTCCCCTGGCGGACGAGTACCTGCAGATAAAGGTCGGCGGAGACCTGGCGCTGTTCCAGGCCCTTGGGCACCTGCTGCTCGCGGAGGAAGAGCGTAACCCCGGTACCGTCGTCGACCGTTCCTTCGTCGACGCGCAGACGGATGGGTTCGAACCGTACCGGCAGGCTCGCCAGGAGCTGGACTGGGCCGAAACCGAGAAGGCTACCGGGTTGTCACGTGAACAGATCGAGACCGTGGCGGGAATGCTGATCCGGTCCAAAGCCACCATCTTCTGCTGGGCCCTGGGCGTCACACAGCAGCCGCACTCGGTGGACACCATCAAGGAAATGGTCAACGTCCTGCTGCTGCAGGGCAACTTCGGCAAGCCCGGCGCCGGCGCTTGCCCTGTCCGCGGACACTCGAACGTCCAGGGCGACCGGACCATGGGCATCTGGGAAAAGCCAAAGGAAGCGCTCCTGGCAGCTCTGGACAACGAGTTCGGCATCCAATCCCCGCGCCACCATGGCTATGACTCTGTAGAGACCGTGGAGGCCTTCGAGCGCGACGAGGTGGACGTGTTCGTGTCCATGGGCGGAAACTTCTCCCTGGCGTGCTCTGACACCGACATCCTTGAGGCCGGGATGCAGCGGACCGGGCTGACGGTCCACATCTCCACCAAGCCCAACCGCTCCCACGTGGTGCACGGCCGCACCTCCCTGATCCTGCCCACCCTGGGCCGGACGGACAAGGACGACAAGCACCCCAAGGGCGCCCAGTTCCTGTCCGTGGAAGACTCCATGTCCGTGGTCCACTCCACCCAGGGCAGGCTGACCCCGGTCTCCGAGCACCTGCTGGCCGAACCGGTGATCGTGGCGCGGATGGCCGAAGCGACCTTCGGCCCGAACCATCCTGTGGACTGGAAGGCCATGGCCGAGGACTATGACGTCATCCGCGACCACATCTCCCGCGTCCTGCCCGGGTTCGAAGACTTCAACACCCGCGTCCGGACCAAGAACGGCTTCGTGCTGCCCAACCCGCCCCGGGACACCCGCTCGTTCGCCACCGACATCGGGCGGGGCCGCTTCACCGTCAGCCCGCTGGAATACCTCACCCCGCCCGAGGGACACCTGGTGCTGCAGACCATCCGCAGCCACGACCAGTACAACACCACCTTCTACGGCCTGGACGACCGCTACCGCGGCATCTCCGGCGGCCGCCGCGTCATCCTGGTCCACCCCGAAGACCTCGTAGAGCTGGGCTTCCAGGACCGCGACCTCGTGGACGTCGTCAGCACCTTCCAGGGCATCGACCGGCACGCCGAAAAGTTCCGGCTCGTGGCCTACCCCACCGCAAAGGGCTGCGCCGCAGCGTACTTCCCCGAAGCCAACGCCCTGGTCCACAAGGAAAACGTCGCCCGCGAATCCAACACCCCCGGCTTCAAAGCCATGTTCGTCCGCTTCCAAGCCCACAATGACCAAGCCGCAACGAGTGGGGCGACGGCGCTGGCGGGCACCTACGTCTGACTTCCGAGGACAGGCGCCGGTGGCACACTGGCCGTGTGTCCAATATGCCACCGTTGCTATCAAGGCGGCCCCGGCCTTGCAGGGTCCGGTAGCGCCACTCCGCACCTAGGAGCGCCGTCCTGGAGATTCTCCGGGGACACCGGACGTATTTTGCCCGTGGAATTCTGGCGGTTTTGTACGCCGGGTTTAATGAAGCGTTCTCTTTCAGCTGGGGTAGTCGCGCCGCCAGCGATGGTCCATGCCAGTGCAGTGGCTGCCTCTAACATCACCCCGTACGCCTCAGGCGAATCGGCAAATGCTGCGAACCCGTGTCAGTGGATGCGTACGTTCGCGCCGGGAATGCTCAGCCGGGGATGCATGTGGGAATTACTTGGGAGACATTGCCCTTATCAGTTGAGCTCCTGCTCATGCCGGTAAGAGCAAGGAAACTCGCCCTATCAACACCAATTGACTGCCCTCAGGATGTCTTTGACATGGGGTGTCTTCTCGCGAAACGTTGGGTGGGCAAGGAGTGCCTGCGCGTCGCCGGTTGAGACGACAGGCTGAAAGTGAAAAGGAGGCCACGGCCCTCACAGCCAAAACAACGGCCCGGACCTGTTCGGTCAGGAAGAACTGACCGCGCCTGCGGTCGGCTGCTGTCCCTTTGTGGCAGCGATAAGGCGGGTCATCGCTTCATGCAGCTGAACCACATCTTCGCGTTCCAGCCCCAGTTTCCGCATCATCGTCTCGGGAACGGACAAGGCCTCAGCCCTGAGCGCGGCCCCCGCGGCGGTCAGTTCAACTGCGAGGGAGCGCTCGTTACCTGCGGCCCTGCGGCGGGAGATGAAGCCGGCGGACTCCAGCCGGCGAAGCAGCGGGGAGATCGTCGCCGGTTCGAGGTCGAGCTCGTCGCTGATTTCGCGTAATGACCTGGGACTTTTTTCCCACAGCGCCAGCATCACCAGGTACTGCGGGTGGGTCAGCCCCAGACGTTCAAGCACGGGCTTATAGGCGGCTACCACGCTCCGGGCAGCCACTGTCAGGGCGAAGCACAGTTGCTTCTCCAGCAGCAGGTCCTCCTCGGCAGAGGGTGCCGCATCCGGTTTGATGGTTGTCTTGGTCATCACGTCCTCATAGGTTAGACCGCTAACTGTTAGCGTATCGCCTCGTCGTTCTGGGCGCGAACATCCCCGATCCGAAACCATTGTTCAGTTTCTTTGGGTTCAGGAGACTGGTCCGGTAAGGGCGTTGATATAGGAGTTCCGGATTCCTGTGCGTAGCAGGAGCACCAGAGGGTGGGCGAAGAGCCAGAGGCCCTTTCCGGGACCGCTGAGTGTGCGCAGGGTGAACCAAACCGAGTCGTCAGGATTTCGTTGGACGATGAACGCGGCTTCGCCGCTGACCGGGTGTCCTTTCAAAGTTCCGAACGCGAATCCCTTACGAGCCGGTTCGTCGATCGTGTAGACGATACGGACCGGCATCTTCAACCGAAACGGGCCGAAGCGCTTTTGGAGCAGGACTTCCATTCCTTCCCGGGCCAATTCAGAAGTAGGTTCTGCAGCATGCGGTGCTGGCGGGGCTCCGGGGTGCGGCTGCGGAGGATGAATGGGTAGGACTGTATAGCCGGATTTGCGTTGGATGCCCCAGGAAAGTGTTTCCTTCCATGCGTGCTCCCACCGCCGTTTGCCGGATCCGATTTGAATCCGTTCTTCACTGGCCCGGTAGCCCCGCTGCAGGAGA
The DNA here is from genome assembly GCF_054130535.1 of Arthrobacter sp. D1-17. Lineage (NCBI taxonomy): Bacteria > Bacillati > Actinomycetota > Actinomycetes > Micrococcales > Micrococcaceae > Arthrobacter > Arthrobacter sp. D1-17. Next base: position 2,416,227 of record NZ_CP096382.1, read on the forward strand.
GCGGGTGCGTCCATCCTCTTCGTTGCACCAATTTTGGGGTAATTGTATGGGCGGGCTTGTTTTTTACTCACTGTCCACGTCCTGTTCCAAGGTCGGGGCCAACCAACCAGGTTGTGACCCGAATCCGCTTTTTCCTCTTCAGGGCTTTCCGGCTCTGCGGTGCTGGCTTCGCTGTGTAGTTGCCTGTGCCCCCGGTTCACCCAGTCGGTGCAACGGCTTCTGGTGGAGGGTGTTCAGACTGCCACCGGCGCGGCTATGGCTGGGTGATGGCGGTAGCCCAGAAGCTGGAGGTCCTCCCAGGTGTAGTCAAAAAGGGTGTCCGGGCGGCGGCGGAAGGACAATCGCGGCGATGGGAACGGGGCACGCAGGATTTGCTCCCGGACCTGATCGATGTGGTTGTCATAGATGTGGCAGTCCCCGCCGGTCCAGATGAATTCTCCGGCTGCAAGGCCGAGTTGATGGGCGATCATGTGGGTAAGCAGGGAGTAGGCGCCGATGTTGAACGGCACTCCGAGGAACAGGTCTGTGCTGCGCTGGTAGAGCTGGCAGCTGAGCCTGTCGGGGCCAGAGGGCATTGGCTCCACGTGGAACTGGAAGAGGGCGTGGCATGGGGGGAGGGCCATGCCGGGGATTTCAGCGACGTTCCACGCGGAGACGATGTGCCGGCGGGAGTAGGGATCGGCTTTGAGGGAGTCCATTACTGCTGCGATTTGATCGATGTGCTGGCCGTCCGGGGCGGGCCAGGACCGCCATTGCACCCCATAGACGGGGCCGAGCTCGCCGTGTGGGTCTGCCCATTCGTCCCAGATGCTTACGCCTTGGTTCTGCATCCACTGGATGTTCGAATCCCCACGGAGGAACCACAGCAGTTCCACGGCAACGGATTTGAAATGCACACGCTTGGTGGTGATTAGGGGAAAGCACTGGGTGAGATCGAACCGCAACTGTCGTCCGAACACGCTGCGTGTGCCGGTGCCGGTGCGGTCCGATTTGGGGGTGCCCTGGGCGAGTACCTCTCGGAGCAGATCCTCATAAGGGGTAGGGATCATCGGCATTTCCCTCCATCGGAAGTTGTACAGGGGCGAGAGGCTGTTCGCCTATCGACGGGATCGGGAATAAAGCACGGTTGGGGGCTGGTGCACCTGGTGGCGCCTGATAGCGGAGCACAGTTGCCTTCGTCCTTCGAAAAAGAAGGTGGAATCTCAGCTGGGCTGGGTCTCCTGCAGATCTTTTAGTGCCTTGCGCAGTTGCTGGGCGGAGTAGACCGGGCTACCGATTTTCACCAGCCCGCCAGCTGTGTGCACGAGGAGGGTGGGGTAGCTCTGGATTCCGAGATCTGCAACGCGTTCCTGTTCTGACAATGCCCTTTCCCGTGTACCGGGATGGGTGTAGAGCTTTTCCACGAGGTCCGGATCCAGGCCTTTACGGGTTGCGATGGTGCGGTATGTTCCTGTGTCGGAGAGGCTGAGTCCGTCGATGTAGAACGCTTGCTGCATGGCTGCGGCCATGTCCAGGTCTTTGCCGCCCGATGCTTCTTTCAGCGCGACCAGTCCCGTCCCGGCATCGTCGGAATCCATGTGCAGGGTTCCGTCTGAGAGGACTGTTTCGTAGGCTTCACCGAAGCGGACGCCGGTGAGGGCTGCAATCCGCGCGTTGGCGCCGGGGATGTGCGGCAGCGCGCCTATGGGGCCGGCGTGGTGGCCGCTGAAGAGGCCGCCGCTGATGACCTCAATATCGATGCCGTCATCCTGGGCCAGTTCGTGCAATGCCGGGGCGAAGCCGTAGCACCAGCCGCAGTAGGCATCGAAGACGTAGGTCAGTTTGGTGGAAGTCATGGTGGTCCTTTGCCTAGGTGTTGAGGTTTATCGCATGGCATGCCGTGCGGTCAGGAGATGATCTGCGCGCACGGCACTGCTTAGCTGTAGGTGTTTTAGTAAGCCGCTTCAGTTGGCGGCGGTGAACCGGGCGTTGCGGTAGGCCGGGCGCTCAATTTCATCGAGCATGGCCACCGCGTAGTCCTGGCTGGAGATGCTGTTCCCGGCCGGGGAGTCCTTGGCCGTGTTGTACCTAGCGGTGCGTGCGCCGGGCTGGATGACAGGGGCCGGTGCGAGCATAGTCCAGTCCAGGTCTGCCGGGGCTTCCCTGATGGCGTCGTAGGCTGCACCGAGGGTGAGGGCCTCGGCCTTGTAGGCTTCGGGGAACTCAGGGGTGTCAACGAGCCGGATACCGTTGATTTCCAGGGCACCTGCGCCGCCCACGACCAGCAGGCGGGTGCCGCTGGCGTTGGAGTAGGCGGTCTTCATCGCGCTGAGCCATTCCCCGTGGTCTCCGCCGGTGCGGCTGGGGCCAGTGGCCAGAACGACAGCGTCGTGTTCTTCTGCGACAGCGGCAAAGGTTGTCGCGTCTGCCAGGTCAGCTGCCCGGACCTGGGTGCCGGCAACTTCTGCCCCCCGGCGGGAAACGGCCGTCACCTCGTGACCTCGGGTCAGCGCTTCGCTGACAATCTGGCTGCCGACCATGCCGGTGGCTCCGTAGACTGCGATCTTCACGTGTTCTCCTCGTGGTTGATGTCTTGGTGATACCCCTTTATAGTATTTTTTAGATACTGATAGCTTCAAAGGAACTGAGTACCTAATTGGATACCAACGTCAGGACGACCAACATCCTTGACCCTGACTGCCCCTCGCGGGTGATTTTCCAACGCATCGGTGATAAGTGGGCGTCACTGATCATCCAGGTCCTCGCCGATGGCCCTGTGCGGTTCACTGCCCTGAAGAACATGGTCAACACCACGCCGAAGGTGCTGACGCAGAGTCTCCGGGCGCTGGAACGCGACGGGCTCGTCACCCGGACCGTGTATCCCACGGTTCCGCCAAGGGTCGATTATGAGCTGACCGACACCGGCCGGTCCCTGCTGGTGCCGTTGGCCCAATTACGTGCCTGGGCTGAGAGCCACGTGCCCGAAATCCTCAAAGCACGGGACGAGTATGACGACTCCCGCGACGAGGAACTCCTGGCCGGCCGCTGACAACAGCCTTCCCTGCCCACGGGCAGAAACCAGCAGTATGCGCTGAATTCGGACGCTTGATGGGTGCACGCCACTGCCCCGGTCAGGCCACCTTGCGTGCCGATAGGCACCTTGCGCCAGTGATGCACGCGTCTGCCCAGTGCCACAAATGCCGGGGCGCTGTGTCACCCTCCCAGCGTCAGTGGTGGCACAGAGCCCGTCCCCGTCAGACCAGGGACCGTGCCTTTCCAGCACCTTAGGCATTCATTTCAGGATTTTGACCTCCCGTAATGGACGACCGTGATGAGGGCGGGCAGCCGAGCCGGCGCGTGGCGGGAACCCAATAACCGGTAAAGCTACTGGTACCGACAGGTGGCGAATTAGCCGGGAGGGTATCCGGCCAGAGAGATCACCAACAGCGGCCTTAAGTACTCCTTAGGTATCTAAATACCCTGTAGGTATCTAAATACCCTGTAGGTATCTAAGTACCTTTGAAGCTATCAGTATCAAATAGATATTATGAAAAGGTAGCAACAACCAATTACTCAGTGGGGTCAGCCATAAGTAACGCGGCAGGGCCTCTGAAGAAACCTGCCCGAAATACCGGACAGTTACTGTCTTCCCATGCTGCCCAGCCCGGACCGCATAAAAAGCCCGACCCCCGGAGCCTATCCCCATGTCCTATGTAAAGCCCGGTGATCTGATCACGACGATGATCGACGCCGGCGCGTCGAAAGTGTTCATGTCCACCCGGGACACGGTGGTGCGCGCGGCGATGGCCGGTGCGCTGCTCTCCCTGGCGGCCGCGTTCGCCGTCACGGTCAGCGTGACCACCGGCATTCCGCTGTTGGGGGCAATCCTCTTCCCGGTCGGGTTTATCCTGCTGTACCTGCTCGGCTACGACCTGCTGACCGGGGTGTTCGTCCTGACACCCCTGGCGCTGCTGGATAAGCGACCCGGCGTGACCGTCCGCGGCGTGCTCCGGAACTGGGGGCTGGTGTTCGTCGGGAACTTCCTCGGAGCGTTCATGGTGGCCCTGCTGATGGCGGTTGTCGTGACCTACGGTTTCGCCATCCCGCCGAACGAGGTCGGTGTCGCCATCGGTCACATCGGCGAGGGGCGCACGCTCGGCTATGCCGAGCACGGCGCGTCCGGGATGCTGACGCTGTTCGTCCGCGGAATGCTGTGCAACTGGATGGTGTCCATCGGTGTGGCCGGCGCCATGATCGCCAAGGACGTCCCCGGAAAAGTCATCGTGATGTGGATGCCGATCATGCTGTTCTTCTTCATGGGCTTCGAGCACTCGATCGTCAACATGTTCCTGTTCCCGTCAGGCCTGTTGCTCGGCGGCCAGTTCACCATCATGGACTACCTGGTCTGGAACGAAATCCCGACAGTGCTCGGCAACCTCGTCGGCGGCCTGGTGTTTACCGCCCTTCCCCTCTACGTCACCCACGCACGGACCAAAGCGCCGTCCAACGCCGCCGCGAGCCCCGAGACGCCGGCCGGAAAAGACGCCGCACACACCGAAACTGTGATCCGCCCCTAGCTCCAGCCACGGGTGGTCACAGGCGGCTTTTGGGGGTTGCTCTAGCGTGTGAGTGAACGGCGTTCTGTGTTGCAGAGAACCGCTGCTGGGCGCCAAAGGCAGCGCCAGGCCGCCCTACCGGCCGGTCTCAGCAGTTCTGCTGAGCTGCAGTAGTAAGGCTCCCTGTGCATGCGCTGAAGATATAGTCCGCGCTTCTTATTCAGGCCGGAAGGCCAATCTTCCGCGTGCCGCGCCGCAAACGTCCGTGAACAGCCTTCCAAACCCGTGTTGCAGGGCGCCTGGCCTGGTAGTTGGGATTATCCAGCTAGTCCGCAGTGCCTTGGCCGCGGCTCGCCTTTGTAGCGTCGATGAGCCGCACCATTGCCGCGTGGAGTTGCTGGACATCCTCCCGGTTGAGGCCGAGTCTTTGCATCATGGTCTGTGGCACGGACAGCGCTTCGGACCGCAGGGCAGAACCTGCTGCTGTCAGCTCGACGGCCAGTGCGCGTTCGTTTCCCGGTACCCTCCGCCGTGTTATCAGGCCGGCCGTCTCGAGGCGGCGAAGGAGCGGCGACAGTGTCGCCGGCTCGAGATCCAGCGCACTGCTGATCTCCCGAAGCGATTGCGGGCTTCTCTCCCACAGGGAGAGCATCACCAGGTATTGCGGATGGGTCAGGTTGAGCCTTTCCAGCACGGGCTTGTAGGCGCCGACCACGCTCCTGGCCGCGACGCTTAAGGCGAAACACAGTTGCTTCTCAAGCAGAAGGTCATTCTCAGTCCCCTGCTGATTTGCCACCTCAGTCATCATTGCTCCAATCATTAGTCTCCTAACAATTAGTGTACTATTGATGTACCGACAGGCACACGGAAGTCAGAGGTGAAAGAACAGTGAGTTTCGTACACAAGTTCATGAACGCCACAGGCAAACTGCGGGCAGTCTTCGGTCCCGCCAATAAGAGCGCCCTGGACCACGACATGACCAAGGAGAACCAGGAACTGCTCAAGAAGCGCCAGGCGGAAACCCAGCAGTGGGAAACCCTCCGCCGTCCGGACGGCAGCACCTACGTCGTGCCCAAGAACCCTGACGATAAGTCGCTGAGGTGACGTTAGCAGCGACCCCATCCCTGTGGGCAGGAGCGCGTGACGCAGCCGGTGCGACGGCCGCAATAACTGCCGGAGGCATTGGTAACGCCGAAGTGTTGCGCATCCGGGGCCAGTTTCCTGCTCTGGACCAGGCGGTCAACGGCAAACCCCTGATCTACCTGGATTCCGGCGCCACCTCACAGAACCCCTTCCCGGTTATTGAAGCTGAGCGAGCGTTCTACCAGGAACGCAACGCCGCCGTCCACCGTGGGGCGCACAGCCTGGCCGTGGAAGCCACAGAGGCGTTTGAAGAAGCCCGGCAAAGCGTAGCCCGGTTCGTGGGAGCTGCAGAGGACGAAACAGTCTGGGTCTCAAACGCTACAGAGGCCATAAACGCACTGAGCTACGCTTTCTCCAACGCAACGCTCTGGGCGGCCCGGAAGAGAGGCGGGACCGAACTCGCCCCGTTCATTCTCGGGCCCGGCGATGAGATCGTCGTCACCGAAATGGAACACCACGCCAACCTGATTCCCTGGCAGGAACTGGCCTTCCGCACAGGTGCACGTCTGCGGTACATACCGGTATCGGACACCGGGACCCTGCGGATGGACGAGGCCCAAGCACTGATAGGGTCCCGCACCCGGCTGGTTGCGTTCACGCACGCTTCCAACGTCCTGGGCACCATCAACCCCGTAGACCAACTGGTATCAATGGCACGGGACGTAGGCGCCCTGACCGTCCTTGACGCCTGCCAGTCAGCCCCGCACATGGCCTTGAACCTTCACCAGCTCAACGTGGACTTTGCCGTCTTCTCCGGACACAAAATGCTCGGCCCCACAGGCATCGGCGTGCTCTACGGACGCCGCGAACTACTCAACGCACTGCCGCCCTTCCTCACCGGCGGTTCCATGATCACAACAGTCACCATGGAACGGGCCGAATACCTGCCCGCTCCCCAGCGATTTGAAGCCGGTACCCAACGGATCTCCCAGGCCGTCGCACTTGCCGCAGCCGTAAAGTACCTCGACTCCGTCGGCATGGAGCGGATTCACCAGTGGGAGTCGAAACTTGGTCAGCATTTGGTTGACGGGCTGAACAGCCTTGACGGAGTACGTGTTGTGGGTCCAGCTTCAGGAGAGCCGCGGGTCGGCCTCGCATCTTTTGATGTCGCAGGAGTGCATCCACACGACGTCGGACAGTACCTCGACGACAGGGGTATTGCCGTGCGCGTCGGCCACCACTGCGCCCAACCCCTCCACCGCCGACTCGGATTGACTGCAACCACCAGGGCCAGCACCTATCTCTACAACACCACAGACGACATCGACACACTCCTCGAAGCCGTCGCAGAAGTCCGCAGCTACTTCCGCGTCTGACCCGCAAATAGCCCGCCGCGCACCCCTGCACTCAACCCTGCTCAGGACCACCTTCCCTGGCGTATTGCCTAAGAGAAGGCATTTTCCAAGGTACAACTCCGCGACGCGTCCCTGGCGATAGGAGCGCAAGCCCGACGCCGAGACGACGCGCCCGTGGTCCAGGCTCCTGCGCCTGCGCCGGCCCTGGTCCAGAACCGGTCACTATTTCAGAACCGGAAGACGAAGGAAAAAGGCAGCGGGAGCAAAGGTACAGGCAAGAACGGCTCACAACCCCAACACGCGATCTCCGTCCGGGAATTGAACTACTGCCGCCAGGGCGACGGAGGCGACGTTACCTGAACTTCGCCTTGGGACCGCCCGGGTTGCGTTGTCGCATCTCGCTGCGCGACGATTCACCTTCCGGGAATAGCGTCGCTGCACGGTGGCACTGTCTACTGAGCTTAAGCGAGGAAGAGCCCGCACATAACGGGCTCTTCCTGAAGGTGCCTCAGCGGGATCTAGTGTGCGTGCTCTCCGCGGCTGTATTCGTAGACCCAGCCGATCAGGGCGACTAAAGTCAGGGCCAAGCCGATGTACAGGATCCAAAATCCAACCGCCAAACCGAGGAACCCGGCCGCGGCCGCGACACCGAGGACGAGCGGCCACCAGCTCCAGGGAGCAAAGTGTCCCTGCTCGCCGGATCCCTCGTGCATCTCTGCATCGTGACGATCCTCAGGGCGTGCCCCGACCCGCTTTCCCGTGAAGGCGAGGTACGCGCCGACCATTCCGCTCAAACCACCCGTGAGGAAGAGCGCGAGGAAACCTACGGGTTCTGACCATTGGACGAGGAACCCATAAACAGTGCCGACCACGAAAAAGAACGGCGTCAGGTAGATAAAGAGTCCGCTTTCGACCTTCACGCGTCCGCGTCCTTCCGATTAACTGAGCTGACAAAGGCGGCACTGCCATCGCAGGTGCGCATCTGCCGCAGCGCGGAGGTGTGCAGGTGGAGCGCAAAGCGCTCCGAAAGGACGCGCGGCATAAAGGAGATGATGTTGCGACCCCTTCCGTGCGCGCTACTAGTTCGATTCTCTAAACTCATGGAGTTGCCTTCCTTCTATACTTCGTGGTCGCCTCCCGGGACGCCGCCGCCGGGGCACAATCTTGCTTTCCTCTTTTGCAGCGAGGCCTTTCGACGCCGGGAGCAGGGCCTGATACCCGGGGGCTTACGGATTTTTGGGACATCAGTGAATGGACGTTTTAGTCAGCGGAGGACATCAGCAATTTCGCTCGGCTGGATTCGCCGGCCTGTGAAAAAGGGGACTTCTTCACGGACGTGCTGACGGGCGTTGGTAGTACGCAGATGGCGCATGAGATCGACGAGATCTGTCAGTTTGGGCGCTTCCAGTGCAAGCAGCCACTCCCAGTCTCCGAGCGCGAAAGACGAAACGGTGTTGGAGACAACCTGGGGAAATTCCCGTCCAAGGAGTCCGTGGTCACGTAGCATGAGCCCGCGTTCTTCTGCCGGAAGCAGGTACCAGTCGTACGAGCGCACAAACGGGTACACACAAACCCAAGCTTCGGGTTTTATCCCCTGGGCGTAGGCCGGTACATGGTTTTTGGCGAACTCCGCTTCCCGATGGACCCCCATGGCGGACCATGTAATTGTTGTGTCCGCGAAAGCGTGCGTCCGCCGGATTTTCCGCACTGCCGACTGAAGCGCCTCGGGCCGGCTGCCGTGGAGCCAGACCATCACATCGGCATCGGCGCGCATGGAGGAGACATCGTAGGCTCCCCGAAGGGTGGTTCCTTCCTGGTTTAGTTCCGCGAGCAGGTCCTCCAAGGAGGCCGTGCTGTTCGTTGCCGTGTCATCTCCGCCGCGGCTGAAAACCGTCCAGAGGGTAAAGAACTGCTCAGGGTCCTCCACAGGAGTCTGGACGGAAGACATTAAGTTGCCGTTCAAAGGCATTGCCTGCTTTCAGGGAGTAATTTCGTGGGTTGGCATGCGGTCAATGCGATGGCCGCTAGCGCGCCACCAGGTAGGAGGAGCCATCTGCATTGCGCACGGTAGCCCACTGCTGCAGCTGCTCTTCGCGCTGAAGCTGCGCTGGGTCCCGGCGCACAACCACCCGGCCCGCAAAAGAACCCTGCTGCGCCGGGCCGAAAACCGCCCTTAGCTTGCCTGTGCCCCGCATGAACTTCTGGACGAACGACTCTGTGCCAGCCATAAACTGCTCCTTTTCCTAGGTCCGGGTCATAGTTAGTGTACTAAGTGTTAGTGAACTAATCTAATTCGGTCGGGCTGCTGTCACGACCGCGACTCAGAGCTCCTGGGAATCGCTGATACCTGCAAGGCGCCGCAGGAGACCGTTGACCGGTCCCGGAAGGTTGTTAGAACTCCACCACCTCGGTCAGTTTGCACTCTGCTTTTAGGCAAATCACCTGGTCCTTCGACAGGGCCGTCCAGAGTCCATTGCGGCCGCATCAAGCGGCTTGAGCGGCCAACCCAGATGACGCGGACGTGCCGGTTCTCCCGCCTAGCTACTGAACTATCGATTCGATCGGCCCAGGGCATGTGATGGGATCCGCGCGACCGGGAAGAGCGCCGGGCTTGGTCTTGAGAACCTCAACGGATTGATCGAGCTCGACTGACCGCCCGTACGTGGCACGATTCGCTCATCCCGCTGGTAACGGCATGGCCATCGAACACTACGACCTTAGGGCCCTGCTGCGCCCTATTTTGACGCCTTTACTGGGTGGGCAATCCGGCTGGCCAACACCAGCGAATACGGACTCGCTTCCTACCTCTACAGCCGGGACTTCAACCGCCTCCTGAGCGTGGCAGAACAGATCGAATTCGGCATGGTCGCTTCAACGCCGACGTTTTCTCCAACGCCGCAGCCCCCTTTCGGCGGCATCAAGCAATCCGGCCTCGGCCGCGAAGGCGGCACCGAAGGCATCGCCGAATACACCACCACCCCAATACATCGGCATCGCCGACCCTACGCCAGCTGACCGATGGCATGGTCCGAGTGCCATGACCCCACTGCAAGCTAACGAACCAGCGCAGCAGCCCGCCGATCGAGTATCGGCGGCTGGCGGTGGCTGAGACTGAACAGGTTCTCGGACCGTAGACGTTCTATGCCAATTCCCCGGCTGTTGGAGCCGAACCCGGACGGCGCGCGCATCCGGGACCTTGGGCCTCCAATGCCATGTGCGGCAGGTCTGAGCATCAACTGTTATGCCCACCTCATCCAAGATGACGTGCGCATGACCATAGACGGCACCAGCACCGGCTTCTTGTCGCTGGAAGGCTTCTCGTCCGAGGCTAGTCTGCAGATGCCACGGGGGCGGCTTCCAAGGCACCGGCCGTTAGCGGCCATTGTGTGGGAGTGCATTGGTAGACGCGTGTAAAAGCCCGGACAAAGGTGGATGTGTCGCGGAATCCGCACGCGATCGCGATGGATCCCACGCTCTGGCGGGTTTGTGCCCTCGCAGCGAGGAGGGCGGTAGCGCGTTCCATGCGCCGGCGCCGTACGTACGCCGCCGGCGTTTCCCCAATCGCGGCGAAGACTTCGTGGAGCTTGCGGACGGAGACGTTCTCTGCGCTGGCCAGTCGTTCAACCGAAAGGTCCGGGTCAGCGAGATATTGCCTGATGTACCCCTTCGCGGATTCCAACAAGGTCTCATCATCGCTCCACGAGGTTTGCTGGAGTCCCGCGAAAGAGCGCAGGGCGAGCGAGAGTAAATCAGTACTGATGTGCCCTAACTCAACTCGTGCACGGTCATCCATGTGGCCGCGGCCAGCCATCAATCCAGCGGCATAACCGGTGAAAGCGGCCATGCCGGGGACGGATTGGTCGATTGTCCGCCCGCAGAGGTCGGTGACGAACCGGTCCTTTAGTCCCAGAAGCCGGCGTGGAACGCGAAGGACGATCAGGTCCTGCCCCGATTGCGGCTGGTCCAACAGGTAAGGATGGTTGATTTCGTAAAGGGCTGCCGTTCCAGGAACCAGAACAGCAGTTCGCCCGTGCTGCTGGACAGCCCCGGTCGACTGCAGCTGCAGCGACATGAGAATGTCGTCACCATCATTCCGGCGGGCCAAACGTTCGGGACGCTCCACCCGCAGAGGCCCCGACTGGACCCGCGTCAGAGATACCCCGCCGGACAGGGCAACAGACTCAAGATGTGCGACGAAACCAGGTTCGGGGGCCGTGCACAGCAGCGGTACGAACGCCCGGCTCGCTGCATCCTGCCAAGCCAGAACATCAGTAACGGTCACGTCCGTCATTGCGTCCCTCCGACTCCCCAGCACGAGCACGAGCACCTGTTTCAGCAGGGGAAGCCTGAACCTGCAGGAATAGTGGATGGGCCTGCAGAAATTGCCAACGTATTTAAGTGATCCCGATCATAAATTTGGAAGCACCATCTAAGCATAACGAGGAGTATTGATGAGCGAGAAGGTGCGGGTTGCTGCCGTTCAGGCCGAGCCGGTGTGGCTGGACATTGACGGGACGACGGAAAAGACCGTCCAGCTGATTGCCGAGGCCGCAGCCGGAGGAGCCGACCTGGTCGCGTTCCCGGAGACATGGATTCCCGGCTACCCCGTGTTCCTCTGGTCCTACCCGGTGTACGAGCAGATGCAGTTCGTCGCCCGGTACCACGCCAACTCCCCCACCATCGACGGGCCCCAGATAGCCAAGATCCGCGAAGCCGCCCAGCGGCACTCGATCACGGTCGTCGTGGGTTTCAGCGAGAAAGACGGTGGTTCGCTGTACATGGCCCAGGCCGTGATCGGCCCCAACGGGGAGATCATCCGGCACCGCCGGAAGCTCAAGCCCACGCACGCAGAGCGGACCCTCTTCGGGGAAGGCGACGGCAGTGACATCAAAGTCATCGACACGCCCCTGGGTCGACTCGGGGCGCTGCAGTGCTTCGAGCACCTCCAGCCGCTGACGAAGTACGCTATGTACGCGCAGAACGAGCAGATCCACGTCGCCGGCTGGCCCTGCCTCGGGATCCTGGGCAACGTGCCGGCACTGAGCCCGGAATCCATCATGGCCTGCTCCCAGACGTACGCGCTCGAAGGCAGCTCCTTCGTCGTCACCACCAGCCAGATCATGTCCGATGACGGGGCCCGCAAATTCCCGACGGCTGATGGAGGACCCACGCCCGTCTATACCGGCGGCGGAGGCTACGCGCGTGTTTACGGTCCGCACTCGGGTCTCATCACTGAGCCCCTGGACCCGACCGAGGAAGGCATCGTCTACGCTGACATTGATTTAGCGGATATCGACCTGGCCAAGAACACCGTCGACCCGGCAGGCCATTACGCCCGGGCTGACGTCACGCGGCTGATCTTCGACGACACCCCCCGCACCCCGGTCATCTGCCGCAGCACCATGCCGAAGGCGCCTGGTCAAACCGAGCCGGCATTCGACGCTGACGTCCAGTGGGACGGAGCCTCAGAGACAGAATCGCCGGCGCATGTGTGATGCCCGAAGCACCGACAGAAGGGCGTTCCTGGGAGCGGCCGCAGCAACCAGCGCCCTGGCTCTCACTGTCGCCGCAGCCCCATCGGCGACAGCGGCCGCACCTGCGGGGCAGTCAGCGCACCGAAACACGCGCTTCGCGGTGGTCCCCCTCGGGATTCAGGGTGGACCCCCGCCGGCCCCGGACCGGTCCGGGATCTCGACAGCTCTGGTCGTGAACGGCAGAACGTACCTGATGGACTGCGGGCGCGCTTCCCTCACCCAGTTCGTGCGCGCAGGGCTGGACGTGGCGTCGCTCAAGGCGATTTTTCTGAGCCACCTGCACGCCGACCACTGCATGGATCTGGGCAGCTACGCCGTCTCGGCCGCACAATTTCCCACACGGTACACGTACAAGGAACCGGTCGACCTTTACGGGCCGGGCAGCGCCGGCACCCCGGCTGCTGACTTGGGTCCCGATCCAAAGTGGGCGAATCCGGAACAGCCCACGCCAGGTACGGCAGAGCTTCTGCGTCTGGTCACTCAAGCATTCAACGGCTCGGCAAACTTCTTTATTGCTGAGCGGTTCATTGGGAACCCGGCGAAGATGATCCGTGCACACGAGGTCCATGTCCCCGAGGCGGCCGGCGCCTCCTGGTCCAACCCGCACCCGGACACGGCGCCCTTCCCCGTGATGGAGGACGAGAACGTACGAGTCACTGCCACCCTGGTTCCGCATGGAGCGGCCTATCCAGCGCTTGCCTACCGGTTTGATACCGACCACGGCAGCGTGGTCTTCTCCGGCGATACGGCCGTCTCAACCAATCTCATCCGGTTGGCACAGGGAGCTGACCTGCTGGTACACGAAGCCGTTGAGCTTGAATCCTCCGCCGCCCGCATGGGATGGAACGAGACCACTATGAAGCACATGCGCGAAGTCCACACCGACGTGGCCGAGATCGGCCGGATCGCCCGGGACTCGGGCGTACGCTCGGTGGCCTTGACCCACCTGGTGCCAGACGCCTTCGCGCACCGCGAGTGGGAACAGGCTCTGAAAAAGTCAGCCCGTAATGCCGGGTTCACTGGAGGGATACACGTATGCCAGGAGCTCCAGGACGTGCCGCTGAGCCGCCTCCTGCGCTGACGACGCAGGAAGGTTTCCCCGCCCTAGTACGTCAGCGTCTCGCGCCGGTCTCACACCATTCCGGCGCGAGACGCTGACGTGCAGGCACGGGGCCGCGATGGACGGCAGTACCGATCCTTGCTTCCATCAGCGGCCCCCAGCAGGAGAGCCGCCCCATTGTCTGTCAGCTCATAATCCACGCGGGGCGGGACCGGGCGTACACCCTGTGGCTGGTCAATCCGTCGTCCTGCTCAGGTGGCGGGTGTTCGTCCAGTTGGGGTACACCCCACTCTGACACCAAACGATCCGCGCCTCTTGACCTGCTCCGATAAAGGCCATAGAACTCAAGCTGACAGTTGATGGGTTTGGAGGCTCAGGTGGCTGGACAGCGGATCGGGTACGTGCGGGTCAGCACGTTGGACCAGAACGAGAAACGCCAACTCGACGGCCAGGTTCTGGACCGCGTCTTCACGGACAAAGCCTCGGGCAGGGACACGTCCAGGCCGGAGCTCTCTGAGCTGCTGCGGTTTGCCCGTAACGGGGACACTGTCGTGGTGCACAGCATGGACCGGCTCGCCCGCAACCTCGATGACTTGAGGGCCCTGGTCCAGGGCCTGACTCGTAAGGGCGTCCGCGTAGAGTTCGTCAAAGAAAGTTTGGTCTTCACCGGTGAAGACTCCCCCATGGCCAACCTCATGCTCTCCGTGATGGGCGCCTTCGCCGAGTTCGAACGCTCCCTGATCAGGGAACGCCAGCGGGAAGGCATCGCCCTGGCGAAGCAGCGCGGCGCCTACAAGGGGCGGAAGAAGACGCTCACGCCGGAACGGGCGGCCGAGCTGGTACAGCGAGCGGCCAGCGGAGTCCCCAAATCCGCCCTGGCCAACGACTACGGCATCAGCCGGGAAACGGTGTATCAGTACCTCCGCCAAGCCAAGCCCGCCTGAATCCCTGCGTACACCAGCCCTGCCGTTATGCCGGGTCTGGAACTGCTCTAGCTCAACACAACTATGTCGCTGGCCCCTTCCCCGGCCCCGACCCGGCTGATCAGAAGACCAACATGCGCGCTCCTTCGGGTGTGATCTGGCATGTGATTCGACCGTTGTTGGAACATGTGTTTTATGGGAGCATGAAGGCATGACAGCAGTTGCAGGAGCCCGAGGCGGATTGAAGGCGCACCAGGATTCCATCCGGCTTCCCGAGGACGAGCTTGTTCGAGACCTGCGTGACATCCTCGGCGCGAAGCTGGTCGCCTACATTGGCTCGGTAAAGGAAACCCGGGCGGTGCGTCAGTGGGCCGATGGTGAACGAAAGCCGTCGGCCGAGGTGATGACCCGATTGCGACACGCCTACCACGTGGCCGCGCTGCTGGCTGAGCGCGATTCCCGCGCCGTGGTCCAAGCGTGGTTCCAGGGCATGAACCCCCAACTGGATGACGTGCCGCCGGCGCGGCTGCTGCGGGAAGGCCAGGTCGAGGATGCGGCGCAGGCGGTTCTGGCCGCAGCCCGGGCATTCGCGGCAGCAGGCTGACGGGTGGGCTCTGAACAACTGGCTGTAGCTACTTCGGAAGACCGGATTTGGCGGATTGGATTCCGTCCTGACCCTTGGGCATGGAGCGGCTGGGAATGGGCAACCAATGGCAGATTCCCTGGCCGGTGGGATGACCAGCACGGAAACTTCCGCACGGTGTACGCCGGCTCCAGCCTGCACGCATGCCTGCTCGAAGTGCTGGCAGCGTTCCGCCGCGACACCAGAATTGCCATGGAACTGGACGAGATCGTTGAAAACGATCAAGACACAGTGCTGCACCCCACCGTGCCGCCAGGGCAAGTCCCACGCGAATGGCTAGACGCCCGCGCCGCAACATCAGCCGAGCTGACCGGCACCTACTGCGCCGTGACGGACTCCAAATCCATTGCAGTCCTATACCCGCACTTCATCGGCATCGCCCTCAGCCTCGGCTTGGCGGACCTGGACGCTGCCGCTCTGAAGGACGCCCGACCACGACACCTGACCCAGGCAATCGCCGCCTGGATCTACGAGACCACAGACCTCAACGGAGTTACGTTCGCCTCCCGTCACGGCGACGACCTGCGGTTATGGGCCATTTTCGAACGGCCAGGCGACGGTTTTGTCAGCCCCCAGCTACAGCACATCAAGATCGAGGAACTCCACCACGACAGCGACGCGATTAAGCACGCCTTTCAGATGCTCGGCCTTACGTGGAAGAGCGACTAAGCCGTTCCCCTGTCTCCTCCGAGCAGGTTGACGGAATCACGCTTATCGGCGTTCGAAAATTGGCGGGGGAGTGCCCGCAAAACGGGTCGTGCCGGACAGTCAGCTAATGCCTTCGACCTACAGCTCCGGAAATCAGGACCGATCAACCAGCGCCCAGTTAACGGCGGGGACATCCAGGAAGCCAGGATCAGAACGTCTAGCGGAACCGGATATCTCGCACTCAGGTGACGTGCTCGCGTGGCCCGGGAGGCGGGTCGCTGAACCCTCGCCGCGAAGAATTGCGTTGTTGCGGCATCAGGTTCCGGTGATGTGATCGGTTTTTGCTGGGTTGTTGGCCGTGAGCCCGATGCTGTGGGTGTTCGCCCAGTTAGCCAGCAGTTGCAGCCCGTCGTGCGACGCGGAGCCCGGTTCGGCGGAGAAGACCAGCATCTGGAGGGTGCTGTCGGCGGCCAGGTCCAGCCCGAGGTAGTTCAGGTCGAGGTCACCAACGACAGGGTGGTGGATGCTCTTAAGACCCGTGCGGTGTTCGCGGACGTCGTGCGCTCCCCAGAGCTTTCGGAAGAGGTCGCTGCGGGTTGAGAGTTCGCCGACGAGGTCACTGAGCTGGCGGTCGTACGGAGACCGGCCCGCTTCGACCCGGAGGAGGGCGACAATCTGGCGGGTGTTGGACTCCCAGTCCTGATAGAACGTCTGTGCCCTGGCATCCAGGAACACGAAGCGCGCAGCGTTCACCGGCTGCCGGGAGTCCTCGAACATCTCCGAGAAGAGGGCCCGGCCGAGGCGGTTGGTGGCGACGGCGTCCAGCCGGCCGTTCTGCACGAACACCGGAACGGTCGACATGGCGTCGATGGTCTGCTGCAGCACAGCGCTGATCTGTGTTTTGCGTGCCGGGCGTCTGCGCTGCGCGTGGGTGCCGGCATTGGCGGAGCGGATGAGCTCGTAGAGATGTGATTGCTCGGCCTCATCCAATTGGAGGGCCCGGCTGACCCCATCGATTACAGCCTCAGACGCTCCTTTGGCGTTGCCCCGTTCCAGGCGTTTGTAGTATTCGGAGCTCATCCCGGCCAGGAGGGCGACCTCTTCCCGTCGCAGGCCAGGGACGCGGCGCCGTCCGCCGAAATCGGGCAGGCCTGCTTGTTCCAGCGTCAGCTTCGCCCTGCGCGAGATGAGGAACTGGCTGAGGTCGTCCTGGTTGTCCATGAATCGAAGGTACTCCACCCTTCGCCACGTAGCGGGTCCCTGTCAGGGAACCTCTAGGCAGGGTCTCGTTAGCCCAAGCGCTGGCCTGTTGACTTGAAACATCAGCGGCCCCCACGGGCCGGCTAAGACTTGCGAAAGGCATCATCATGACCAACGTTTGGTTCATCACCGGAGCCGCCCGCGGCATGGGGGTCGACCTGGCCAAGGCCGCCCTTGACGCCGGCCACCGCGTCGTCGGCACCGCCCGCGACGCCGCCAAAGTCACCGCCGCCCTCGGCGAACACGAAAACCTGCTCGTCCTGTCGCTGGACGTCACCGACGCCGCGGCCTCGGCGGCCGCCGCCGAGGCCGCCGTCGAACGCTTCGGAAGCATCGACGTCCTCGTCAACAACGCCGGCAACTTCTACGCCGGCTACTTCGAAGAGATCAGTGACAAGCAGTTCCGGGCACAAATGGAGACGAACTTCTTCGGCCCGCTGAACGTCACCCGGGCGATCCTCCCGGTCATGCGCAAGCAGCGCCGCGGACACGTCATCACCATCACCTCCGCCGCCGGCATCATCGGCCAGGAGTTCTGCGCCGCCTACGCCGCATCGAAGTTCGCCCTCGATGGCTGGATGGAATCCCTCCAGTACGACGTGCAGCCCTACGGCATACACACCACCATCGTCGAACCCGGATTCTTCCGCACCGAACTCCTCGTCGAGGGCGCCTCCTCCATCTGGCCCGAACTCTCCATCGACGACTACGCCGAACGCACTACCCAGACCATCGCCGCGTGGAAGGCCATGAACGGCCAGCAGGGCGGAGACCCCGCCAAGCTCGGCGCAGCCCTGGTCACCATCGCCGCCATGGACACCCCGCCGCTGCGGTTCGTCGCCGGAGCAGACGTCGTCGCCAGCGTCGAGAAAAAGGCCCAACTCCTCCTGGATCAAGTCAATGCCCACCGCGAGCTGTCCTCCTCAATGGCCCTCGACAACGCTTAGGAAATCATGAAGAAATCACTGTCCCTCATCGCCATCGCCGCTACGGCCGCGATCGTCCTCGCCGGATGTTCCGCACCCGCAACCGAGAACGCCGTCACTACATCCCCGGCCCCGGCAACTGCCTCGGCCACCGCAACCACCACCGGATCACCGGCACCGGCACCGGCACCGGCGGAGGCTTCCACCGACGGAACCCCGATCACCATCACCGCCGGCGATGTGGTCATGACCGCGACCCTCAATGACACCCAGGTGGCCCAGGACTTCGCCGCCACCCTCCCGGTCACGCTCCCCTGGTTCCGGAACGCCGGCATCGAGTACATCACCGAACTCAACGCCCCAATGACGGAAACCGGTCCGTTCTACACCGACGTGCAACCCGGGGACATCGTCTACTACAACCCCCGCGACAGCATCACCATCATCTATGAAGAGACCAGCTCCGTTCCCACCCTCACCAAAATGGGAGAGATCACCTCGGACCTCAGCGTCTTCGAGAACCTCCCCGACGACGTCGAGATGCGCGTCGAGCTCGGCTAGCAATGCAGAGCATTCAATTCCAGAACTATGGCATCACTATGGCCGGAAACCTGTACTTCCCCGCGAACTTCAACAGCCGCCGGAAATACCCCGCCATCGTCAGCGTTCACCGGCGGCGGCGTGAAGGAACAGACGGCCGGCGTCTACGCGCAACGGCTCGCGGAACAGGGCTACGTCACTCTCGCCTTTGACGCCTCCTACCAGGGCGCAAGCGGGGGGCTGCCCCGGTTCCTCGACAACCCGATGAACAGGGTCGGCGACATTTACAGCGCGGCCCACTACCTGACCACCCTGGACTACGTCGACAGCGACCGCATCGGCATCTGTGCCGGTGGCGGCGCAACGATCAAGGCCGCCAGCACCGACCGCCGCTTCAGGGCCGTCGCGACCGTCAGCGGAGTAGACGTTGGCGCAGCGACACGCAAGGGCTGGGACGGCAAGGCCTCCGAGGCGGACCAGATCGCCACCCTCGACGCGGTCGCCCGGCAGCGCACGGCTGAGGCAGCCGGAGCCGAGCCCGCCTATGGCCCCTATGTTCCCGCACTGGGTGACACGACCGCTCCGCGCGACATTCAGGAAGCGGCCGACTATTACCTCACGCCAAGGGGGATGCATCCCAACGCCCCGAACCGGATGTTGCTGAGCAGCCTCAGCTACCTGGTGTCCTTTACCGGGTACGACTTCATCGACACGTTCCTGACCCAGCCCCTCCTCATCGTCGCCGGGAGCGAGGCCGGCTCGCTATGGCACAGCGAAGACCTGCACGCACGCGCTGCCGGACCTAAAGAGCTCGTCATCATTGATGGGGCCACTCACATGGACCTTTACGACGGCGAAGGCCTGAATACGGCCATGAACAGTCTCGCGCCGTTTTACCGGGAAAACCTTTAGGCATTGGTCAGCGATGGCACGTAAGCGTGACTCGATGTGCGGTCCACGGGTAGCGGAGGCCAGCAGAATTGAAAGCACCCTGACTGCCAACTGTTGAAGAAGGAGCCGCGAGGGTCCGGGAAACGTATCACGCCGGTTTCAGACCCTCGCGCTGTGTCGTGACGGACTCGGTGCTGTGCTTCCCAGGCGCAGCCGCACATGGGGAAGCAAGAACAACGCCACAACTGGCAAGACCAACCTTCACCGCAATAGCAACCAACCACTTATCGAGCAATTTAGGCAACCCGCCAACTGTGTCCGTTGAACGGACTTCACTGCAGCCTGCCCAAATTCAGCGAAACCGTACGAAAGAGAAGAACCAATGACAGCAAAACTGATCGGAACTGTTGCCCTGGTAACCGGCGCGAGCAGCGGCATCGGTGACGCCACCGCCCGTGCCCTCGCCGAGCAGGGGGCTTCCGTCGCCGTCGTCGCCCGCCGGAAGGACCGCCTGGACACACTCGTGGCCGAGATCAAGGGCGCTGGCGGCACCGCCTACGCCGTCCCGGCCGACATCACCGATCAAACCCAAGCCGAACAGGCCGTAGCAGAGGTGGTAAACCAATTCGGTCGGCTGGACATCCTCATCAACAACGCCGGGCTGATGCTGCTCGGAACGGTCGTCGATCAGGAGGTCGACGAATGAGAACGGATGATCGCGGTCAACCAGAACGGTCTGCTCTACATGACGAAGGCGGCACTCCCCCACCTGCTGGCCGCACCGGACGACGAACTGCGCGGCGTCGCGGACATCGTCAACATCTCCTCGATCGCCGGCCGGCAGGCGTGGGCGACCTTCGACGCGTACAACATGACGAAGTTCGGCGTGAACGGCTTCACCGAAGCGCTCCGCCAGGAGATCACGAAGAAGCACGTCCGGGTCGGCGTACTCGAACCCGGCGCAGTCGAAACAGAACTGACCTCACACAACAACGACACCATCAAAGGCGACCTCGCCGTCTCCGACGCGAAGAACATGCCCGAGAAGCTGCAGCCGGAGGATATCGCCGAGAGCATCGCGTACATGGTGACCCGTCACCGCCGCTCTTCCATCGCCGAAATGTGGGCCATGCCCACCTCCCAAGCCTGAGAAATCCACCGAAGGAAAACGCAGCATGAAAAACGCACGCCTCCGGGACCTGGAAGTCTCCCGCATCGGCCTCGGAGCCATGACCATGGCCGGCACCTACACCAGCGAAGGCGCCTTGGATAACAGCGAATCAATCCGCACGATCCACCGTGCACTCGAGCTCGGAGTCACCCACATCGACACAGCGGAGATCTACGGGCCGTTCCTGAGCGAGGAAATCGTGGGCCGGGCCATTCGTGGCCGCCGTGACCAGGTGAAGATCGCCACCAAGTTCGGCCTCGTCTCCCACTCCGGCGGCGGACCCGGCGTGATCGACAGCAGCGCAGCAAACATCCGCACAGCTGTCGAGGGGTCCCTCAAGCGACTGGGCACCGACCACATCGACCTCTACTACCAGTACCGCGTCGATCCGAACACGCCCATCGAAGAGACCGCCGGCGCAGCCGCCGACCTGATCGCCGAGGGCAAGGTGCTGCACTTCGATCTCTCCGAAGCGTCAGCACAGACCATCCGCCGGGCACACGCCGTGCAGCCTGTCTCGGCCCTGCAGATTGAGTACTCCCTGTGGACCCGCGACGTTGAAGACGAGATCCTGCCGCTGCTGCGTGAACTGGGAATCGGCTTCGTCCCCTACTCACCCCTCGGGCATGGACTTCTCACCGGGCAGATCCGAACGGTGGAGGACTTCGCCGACGATGACTGGCGCAAAACCAACCCCCGCTTCACCGGTGAAAACTTCGTCCGGAACCTGCGCATCGCCGACGAAGTCCAGAGCATCGGCGCGGAGATTGGTGCCACCCCAGCCCAGACCGCATGGCTTGGTTACTGACCCGCGGCGAGGACATCGCCGCGATCCCCGGCACCCGCCGCGTATCGCGTGTGGAGGAAAACACCGCAGCCGATTCCGTCGAGCACCACAGACCAGCTCGAACGCCTGAACTCACTCCAACCTGCAGCAGGGGCATGGCACGACGACGCCAACATGGCCTCAATTGACGCCTAACCCCTGAAAACAAGCAAGGAAGCTGCCTAGCTTGTTCATCTTGCTGCTCGAATACTGCAGTAAACAGTCCATCACCACACGCCGACGAAGTGCTCCGATGCAGGACCTAAATCTTCGCCGGCGAGCAGGAACAGGAGATCTTCCCGCTGCCCTAAGACCAGGCGGCCTGACGGAGCCACCCCCCGTAGATGCCAGAAAGCTAAGGCTCCGTTCATCCTGAGAGATGGCCATCCCCGGGCAGAGGTTTACCCCACCCTGACGGTGTGGGAATTGATTCTCCGCTCCACGTGAAGAATGATGCTGCCGCCCGCCCACAGCCGGGGACAATTCTCATAGGTTATCCACCGCTACTGCTGCCAGGGAGCTGCCCCAACGGCTCCTACTTCCAGCCGTGGATAACCTGAATTGACCCCAGCCGTGGACGGATCAGAGTCGCCACCAGTTCCGGCCGCGCGATCAGGAAGCACCGGTTTGCCCGGCCGAGGCAGGTTGACGGAATATCCGTTATCGGCTCTTAAAATAGGCGGGCGAGCGGGCTGTCAAAGGGGTTCTGCAGCTTCGGTATGCGGGTCCATACGATGGCCGACCGGTTCTCGCGTGTCGCGCCTTGCTTGGAGTTACTCAGTCCCTTTCGGCCATGCTTCTCATCGCTTTCCACCCGTGGGTCACTCCACCGCCGGCACGCAGCGCTGTAGCAACCATGACAGCCTCCGCAATGTCGGCTTTGGAGGCTCCTGCGGTGACGGCACGCTTGGTGTGATCCTGGATGCAGAAGTGGCATTGCGTGGTGACCGCGACACCAACGGCGATGAGTTCCCGGACAAGGGGGTCAAGGCCGCCGGTCTTCTTGCCGAAAACCGCCCTGTCGAACGCAAAGAACGCAGAGACCATCTCTGGCGCGCTCTCCTTCAGATCGTTCATGTACTGGGCATCTGCCTGGTGATCGTGCATTAATAGCCTTTCGTTGCGTGGCGGTACTGCTATTGCTGGTGTTACTGACGGTGACCATGAGGAGACGATGAGTTCGGCGGCGGCAAGGATGAGGACTCGGCTGCTTTCGGGACACCGAGTCAGGGTGGGGGAAGGACGCTGCCGCCGCGATTGGCTTGGGCTCGAATGACCAACGTGCCAGCCCTGATGGGGGCGGGCCTCCCTGCGGCTAGTGGCTCGGCTGCTTGACCGCAGCCACAGCGGACTTGCCATCGGCTTGTGCCGTTGGTTTAGACGGCAAGGTGGTGGCTGCCAATAGTCCGGCGGCTGCGAGCATGCCGGCGGCGACGGTGAGTGCACTGCCGTACCCGGCTATCAACTGAGCGCCCGCTGTTGCGCCGGGTTCGGATGTCCCGGTGACGGTTGCGGCAATGCCAGCCAGAACCGCCAATCCCAGAGCCACCCCGATCTGTTGCGCGGAGTTGAGCAGTGCGGAGGCAATGCCGGCCTCGTCGGCTGCCGTGTTGTAGACCGCGGCCTGGGTTAGGGCAATGACACCGAGGCCGAACCCGAGGGCGAGGAAGAACATGGCCGGGGCAAGGTGCAGCCAGTAGCTCGTGTCTATCTGGATGAAGGAGAACCAGAAGGCCGCCGCTGCGCTGAGCAAAGCGCCCCCTGCTGCGATAACGCGCGGAGCCACCTTGTTGAGCAGTTTGGGAGCGCCGCCGGCTCCGACGACTATCCCGGCAGCGAAAGGAAGCCAGCTCAGCCCGGTCTGCAAGGGGCTGTAGTGCTGTACCTGCTGGAGGTAAAGGGTGATCACATAGAAGGTGCCCATGGGCCCAACGGCCAGCAACAGCATAGACGCGTAGGCGCCGGCGCGGCCGCGGTCCCGGAACAAGCTCAGCGGAACCAGCGGCGTGCTGCTGCGTGCTTGAGTGGCGATGAATGCTGCAAGCAGCACCAGTGCGGCGCCGAGGAGCCCAAGCCCGATCAGGTCGGTGAAACCATCTTCACCAAAGCGGGTAATGGCATACACCAGGGCCACCATGCCGCCGGTTCCCAGCACTGCGCCTCTGACGTCAAGGCTGCCCGGGTGAGGCTCTGCTTCAACAAGCGTGCGGCTACCGAGAAGCACCAGGATGCCGATAGGGATGTTGATGAAGAACACCCAGCGCCAGCCCAGGGTGTCGGTCAACACGCCCCCGAGGAGCAGGCCGACCACGATTCCGAGGCCGGACATCGCGCCGTACAGCCCGAGGGCGGCGTCCCGTGTCTTGCGCTCGGCAAAGGTTGTGGCGATCAAGGCCAGGGCATTCGGCGCGACCAGCGCCGCCCCCAGCCCCTGGACGGCCCGGGGGCCGATGAGCGCCCCACTGTTCAGGCCGAGACCGCCGACCAGTGACGCAAGCACAAAGATAACGAGGCCCGCCTGCAGGGCACGCCGGCGCCCGTAGAGGTCGCCGATCCGACCGCCCAGGAGCAGCAGGGCGCCGAACGCGAGGATGTAGGCGTTCACTATCCAGGGCAAATGCACGGCGTCGATCCCGAGTTCCTGCTGGATTCTCGGCAACGCGATATTCACGATCGAGTCGTCCAGCACCAGCATCAGCTGCGCGGTGGCTATCACCAGCAGGGGTATCAATCCGCTCCGCTGTCCCGCCTTTTCAGTCACAACAATTTCCTCTTCTCACTTGCAGGATCACAGCCCGCACTTTCAAAGTTCAAGCAAATACCCCCGGGGGGTACGTAGCTGCTGCAACTATACGGGGAGGGGGTATCCGAGTTCAAGCAAGCCCTTGAAGTTGGATCGCCCGGCGGCGGTCTCGTTCGCGTCAGTTTTGTGTAGCGGCGGGCATTTGGGCTGTGATCCTGAGGGATTCGGCCATGGTGAGGAACGGGGCCCAGGTGGTTGCGAGTTGTTGGATGGTGAGGCCGGCAGACAGCGCATAAGTGGCGGCTGTGATGACCTCTCCTGCTTCCTCCCCGACCATATGGACGCCCAGGAGCCGGCCGGTGTCCGGGTCTGAGATCAGCCTGAGCAGGCCGGAGGTCTTGCGGTTGATCAGTGCCCGGGGCACGAAGTTCAGCGGCAGTTCGCGTGTCTCGAATGGGTGGCCGGCGGCGTCGGCTTGGGCGGGGGTCAGTCCCACCGATGCCACGGCGGGGGAGGTGAAGGTCACGCGGGGCAGCACGGTGTAGTCGAGTGCTTGGGGAGCGTCCCCGAAGGCGTTGGAGACGGCGGTGGCGCCCTGTGTTGCTGCGACGTAGACGAACTGTGGGTGTCCCGTGACGTCGCCGGCGGCCCAGATGCGGGGGTGGGAGGTGCGCAGATGCTCGTCTACAGGCACTTCGCCGCGGGCGCCGACGGCGAGCCCGACGGAGTCCAAGTCCAGCCCGTCGGTGATGGGGCGTCGTCCGGTGGCGATGAGCAGCCGTTCAGCCGGGACGCGGATGGTGGTGGCGTTGAACTCGACCGTGGCGAGGACACCTTCGCCGTCCGGCTGGACCTGTGTCAGGTTGGCCGCTGTCAGTATCTCGATGTCTTCCGCTTCGAGGGCCTCCTGCAGTGCGGCAGAAATAGCGGGGTCCTCGAAGGGGGCGATCCTGTCGGCCACTTCGATGACGGTGACCTTGGCGCCCAGCCTGGCGAACAGCTGTGCCTGCTCCAGTCCGATCGCGTTGGCCCCGACTACTACGAGCGATGCGGGCAGCTGGTGCAGGGACATTGATGTCGAGGAGGTCAAATAGTCGATTGTGTGGATCCCTGGAATGGGCGGGACGAACGGTTGGGCGCCGGTGGCAATGAGGACATGGTGGGCAGCGATATTGCCGGCGCTGCCGTCCTCATCGGTGATGCTGAGGGAAACGCCGGCTTCGTCGGCACCAATGAACGATGCGGTGCCCCGGCGCAATGTGATGCCGGCCTGTGCTGTCGCGTGGACGTGGTCGCGTTCCCGCAGCTGGCAGACGAATGCGTCCTTGTCGCTGATCAGTGATGCCAGGTCCACCGGGCCGGCGGAGGAGGTGATGCCGGGGAATCGGCTGCTGTCGGCTCCTGCGCGGGCCGCCGCAGCTGCCAGGAGGTGCTTCGAGGGCACGCAGCCCACGTTGAGGCAGGTGCCGCCGGGATGGCCGCGCTCGATCATAACGACGGATTTTCCGCGGCGGCGGGCTTCCGTGGCTGCGGCCTTTGCGGCGGAGCCGGCGCCGATGACTGCCAGGTCGTACGTGTGGTTTGTGGTGGGGGTGTTCATGGAAGTCTCCTGTGCGTTGGTATTGGACTGGTTCAGGACGGAAGCGGCAGGAGCCGCCTGTAGACCGGGACGGCAATCGCTGCCGGTGCTACGTGCATGAGGGCTGCAGCGAGGACGCCGGTCGCCCCGCCCTGCTCGAGCAGGAACAGGTCCGGGATGCAGGAGGCCAGGACGACGACCGGCACGAGCCAGCTGAGTAGTTTCCGGGGATTTTTCGAAACCGCGCGTGTTATGGCCCAACCCAGGGTGCCCAACAGCACTCCGAGTACCGTCAGGAGCGTGTACGAGGGCGGGTTAAGGGGCTGGAAGTTGCCGGGCACGCCGGCGGTGGGTGCCAGCTGTGCGATCATCGCATTGGCCCCGACGGCGGCCAGTGCTGCGGCGCAGAGGCCGAAGGCGACGGACCAGGGGCTCCGCCGGAGGGTCGGCTGGACGGGCGGCGTATCAATGTTGGGATGCATGCTTCAGCTCCAGGACCGGTCGAGAAAACCGTCGATAAGCGGTGCGATCTCCGCCACGTGCGTCTCGAGGGCGAAGTGGCCGGTGTCGAAAAGGTGGAGCTCGGCACCGGGCAGGTCGCGGAGGTATGCTCGGGCGCCCGGCTCGATGAAGAAGGGGTCGTTCCGCCCCCAGACAATGAGGGTTGGCGGAGCGTACCGGCGCAGCCATTCCTGCCAGCGGTCATAGCTTGCGATGTTCGTGTGGTAGTCGAACAGCAGGGAGAGTTGAGCGTCCTTCCGGCCCGGGAGCTCCAGGAAGTGCTGGTCGAGTGTCCATCCGTCCGGGGCGATCAGGCCGGGGTCGGCAACCCCGGTTTCGTACTGGCTGCGGGTTCCGGGCAGGGTGAGGAGGTCCTGGAGTGTCTGCACGGCGGCATGGTCGGCAGAGTCCAGCGTGAGGAGCCCGCGGGCGGCCTCTGACAGGCCTTCCTCGTAGGCGTTGCCGTTTTGTACCACCAGCCCGGCGATCCACTCCGGATGCCTCTCCGCGATGCGGAATCCGACGGGCGCGCCGAAGTCGAAGACGTACATCGCGAACCGGGACAGCCCTAGATGCTGGGCGAAACTCTCAATGACTCCCGAGAGGCTGTCGAATGAATAGACGAAACCTTCCGGGACCTCGGTATGCCCGAACCCCGGCAGATCCGGTGCGATCACCCGGTAGCGCGAGCCCAGTGCGTCAATGAGACGGAGGAACTGGTGGGATCCCGAGGGGAAACCATGCAGGAGCAACAACACCGGTGCGTCCGCGTGGGCTGGGCGTGATTCACGGAAGAACACCCGGACACCATCCAGTTCAACATGGCGATAGGCGACACGGGGAAAGAGGGAAGACAAAAGCTAACTCCTTGTTGGGTATTTTATGCATTAGTTGCGCAATGGGAACGAGTCTAACCCCTAAACCGGCGTCGGGTAGCATTAGACCTATGAGTGCCCTTGCCCCGCTGGTTGGGGAGCCGTTGGCTCTGGACCTGGTCAATACCCGTTACGCGCAGGGTGACTTCCTCGTCACGCCTGAGGATCTGCTCGCTTGGCTTGCCTTACAGGCCGGTCGCTGCCCGGAAGGCCTCTCCGAGAACATCGGCCCTGCGGAGCTGGCCGTTGTGCGGTGCGTCCGGGAGCGCTCGGCGCGGGCAATCGAGTGCGCCCGGAGCGGAACCGGGCTCAGCCAGGAGGACCTGGATGCCATCAACCAGGTGCTGCGTGGGGCTCCCTGCATCCTCGAGGTTGCTGATGGCCCCGACGGGCTCACTGCCAACCGGCGACGTCTGGGCTCAACAGCCGAGCGCCTGGCGGCGTGGTTGGCCGAAGGCGTCGTCGAGCTCCTCACGGACCCGGCGGTTTCCCGGATCTGCCAGTGCGAGGCTGAAGACTGCGTCCTGCTCTTCCTCCCGTCCAATCCGCGTCGTCGCTGGTGCTCGGCCAGCCGCTGCGGAAATCGGATGCGGGTCGCCCGTCACTATCAACGGCGCAAGGCGGAATAGACCAGGACCGGTGGGGGCACGGTGAGTCCCTGATGGCCTGCCTCTTTGGGCCCTGAAGCTCTGCGGTCGTGAGTCGGGGCGGTGCCAGCTCAGGACCGCAGGGCTGAACGTGTGGCAGGGGCCGACATCGGGTAAGTCCTCCCCTGCCTCTCCTGTTCCTGTCTGGGTCAGCGGGCCTTGGCGTATCTGGCGGGGTCGGCGTCGAAGGCCGGTCCGCATCCGGGGCAGCAGAGCCAGTAGCGGTTGCCTTGGTAGTAGCGGTAGAGGCCTTTTGCTTCGGCGACGGCCTTGACCACGGGCGTGCCGGGCATGACGGGGCATTCGGCGGTGGTGTTATCGTTCTGCGCGGGCCGGGCGTTCAGGGTCAGGTCCTGGGGCATGGTGTTCTTGGTGGTGTTGCCGCCGCAGCAGCTTCCTGTGTTGTCTCCCATGGATGGTGTCCTTTCGGTTGGGTGGATATGGGTCAGGCGTCGACCGGCCGGGCTATCAGGGGACGGGCGGCCGGTGACGTGGTGGCCGCCTGGCTGGTGAAGGTGCGCAGGCGGAGGCTGTTGCTGACGACGAAGACGCTGGAGAAAGCCATCGCGGCACCGGCGAGCATCGGGTTGAGCAGCCCGAGAGCAGCCAGCGGAACCGCGGCCACGTTGTAGGCGAAGGCCCAGAACAGGTTGGTTTTGATGGTGCCCAGGGTTTTGCGGGCCAGCCGGATGGCGTCGGCGGCGGCGCGCAGGTCCCCGCGGACCAGGGTCAGGTCGGCGGCTTCGATGGCAGCGTCCGTGCCGGTGCCCATGGCCAGGCCCAGGTCTGCCTGGGCCAGTGCTGCGGCGTCGTTGACGCCGTCACCGACCATGGCTACGACCTTGCCGTCCTTTTGGAGCCGGGTGATGACGTCGACCTTGTCCTGGGGCAGGACTTCGGCGATGACCTGTTCGATGCCGACCTTCGCGGCGACCTGTTCGGCCACGGCCCGGTTGTCACCGGTCAGCAGGACGGGGGTCAGGCCGAGGGACCGGAACCGGGTGATGGCTTCGGCGCTGGTGTCCTTGATGGCGTCGGCGACGGTGAGCACGCCGCGGACTTCGCCGTCCCATGCCACGATGACGGCGGTCTCCCCCGCGGTTTCCGCCTCAGCTTTGGCGCGGGCCAGGTCTGCAGGCATGGTCAGAGCCCAGTCCGTCAGCAGGGTGTCGCGTCCGACGATAACGAGGTGCCCTTCGACGATTCCCTGCACGCCGCGTCCTTCATGGTTGGTGAAGGATTCCGGGATGGGCAGGGCGCCGATCCGTTCGGTGGCGCCGCGGGCGATGGCCTGGGCGATGGGGTGCTCGGAGGCGTCTTCCAGTGCCCCGGCGACGCGGAGCAGCTCATCGCTGTCGGTGCCGTATGCGGTGTGCACACCCAGCAGGGTCATTTTGCCGGTGGTGACGGTGCCGGTCTTGTCCAGCACGATGGTGTCGACCTTGCGGGTGGATTCGAGCACTTCCGGGCCCTTGATCAGGATGCCGAGCTGCGCGCCGCGTCCGGTTCCGACCAGCAGCGCGGTTGGGGTGGCCAGGCCCAGGGCGCAGGGGCAGGCGATGATGAGAACGGCCACGGCCGCGGTGAAGGCCGCCGTGACCGGGAATCCAGCGCCGAGCCAGGCGCCGAGCGTGGCCACGGCGATGGCGATGACGATGGGCACGAACACCCCGGAGACCTTGTCGGCCAGGCGCTGGACTTCGGCTTTGCCGGACTGGGCGTTTTCCACGAGCCGGGCCATCTGCGCCAGCTGCGTGTCGGATCCGATCCGGGTGGCGCGAACCACCAGCCTGCCACCGGCGTTCACCGTCGCCCCGGTCACCGCGTCGCCTTCACCGATCTCCACGGGCACGGACTCACCGGTGAGCATGGACTCATCCACGGCGCTGCGGCCGCTGACGACGACGCCGTCGGTGGCGATCTTCTCCCCAGGGCGGACCACAAACTCGTCCCCGACGGTGAGCTGGTCCATCCGGATGCGGGTCTCGGCCCCGTCCCGCAGGACGGCCACGTCCTTGGCGCCCAGTTCCAGCAGGGCGCGCAGCGCAGCACCGGCCTGCCGCTTGGACCGCTTCTCAAAGTACCGGCCGGCCAGGATGAACATGATAACCCCGGCGGCGACCTCAAGGTAGATGTTCGCTGCACCATCGGTAGACGCCACGGTCAATTCGAAGGGGTGCGTCATGCCCCGGGCCCCGGCGGTGCCCAAGAACAGGGCATAGAGCGACCACAGGAACGCCGCGGCCGTTCCCATGGAGACCAGGGTGTCCATGGTCGCGGTGCCCTGGCGCAGGTTAGTGAACGCTGCCTTGTGGAACGGCCAGCCCGCCCAGACGATCACCGGCGCTGCCAGGGCGAGGGACAGCCACTGCCAGTAGGTGAACTGCAGGGCAGGGACCATCGCCAGCACGATCACCGGGACGGCCAGCAGGACACTGCCGATCAGGCGGTGCTTCAGGGCCGGCAGCTCCTTGTCGGGCCGGTCGGCTGCTTCGATCTCCTGTTCCTGCCTCGGGGCGGGCAGGGTCGCGGTGTAGCCGGCCTTCTGGACCTCCGCGAGGAGTGCCTGCGCATCGTACCCGGGCGGGACGTTGACGCGTGCCTTCTCGGTGGCGTAGTTCACCGTGGCGGTGACGCCCTCGAGCTTGTTGAGCTTTTTCTCGATCCGGTTAGCGCACGAGGCGCAGGTCATGCCCCCGATCTCGAGTTCGATGCCGGTGCCCAGCACCTGATAGGGGGCCGAGGATTCAGACATAGAGTGCTTCTTTCTGCCGCTGCCGGCCCTGTCGGAGCGGCCGGGCGAATCGGTGGTGGTTGGGTTCAGTGACCGCCGTGACCGTGATCGGCGCTGCCGGGAGTGCCGGTGCTGCCATTCGGTGCGGTGTGGGCGGATGATCCGGTGGTGTCGAGGACGAACCGGGCGCTGTGGACCTGCCCATCGACCTGGAAATCGAAGTAGAGGTAGTAGCGCCCCGGAGTGGGGGCCGTTGCGGCAAACTGGACCTCCGGTCCTGAAACCTTGCCCTTGACCGGTTCGGGCCCTTCGGGGTGAACGTGCAGGTAGGCCAGGTCCCCGGAACGCAAGGCCACCAGGTGGCCGTAGGCGCCCAGATAGGGTTCGAGGTTAGTGACGGGCTTGCCGTCGCGGGCGACGCTCACCGTCAATGCCGAGGCCGCACCGGCCGAGAGGTCACCGTTCAGGGAAACCCGGAAGCCATCAACGTCGTCAGTGGTCGTTGGTGCCGGGGCGGCCGGCTCAAACGCCCCCGCCACATCCACCGTGCGGGTCAGCGTCAGGGTCTTCCCGGCGCCTGCGGGCATGCCGTCGGCGTAAATCCGATAGGTGCCCGCTGCGTCCCACTGCCACGGCAGGGACCAGCGGCCGCCTTCGTCCATGACGGGGTGGACGTGCCGGTACCGGGTACCGTCGGAGCGCACCACGATCAGGTGCAGATCCTTTCCGTGCTCGGTCTCGAATTCGGTGACCGGCGTCCCGTCAGGACCGGTGATCGTGAACGAGAGCTGCCCTGCCTGCCCCACTGCGTCCGGTGCTGAACCTCCTGCAGCAGGTAACCGTCCTGCTCCACCGCCACACCCGGGACCATTGGCTCGGCCGCTTGGGTGGCAGTCTCGGCGGGCGAAGCTTGATGTCCGTCGTTGTGCTGGTCCACTTCATGTCCTTCCGCTGTCTGTGTCCATGCCGCTACCGTCTCTTCCGGTACGGCGGCTCCCGCCGCAGTGAAGGCGCCGGTAAACACCACCGCCAACCCCGCGGCATACGCTCCCAGGCGTCCGGCAGCGTTCATCCTGCCCGCACCGCCCGGTAGCCGGCCTCCTCGACGGCGGCGATGATCGCGCCCTGCTCCAAGGGCTCGTTGCTGGTCACGGTCAACTTGCCCGTCCGGTGGCTTACCTCGATTGCTTCGACCCCGGGAATCTCCTGAACCTCTTCCCGGACCGAAAGCTCGCAATGCCCGCAGGTCATCCCGGTCACTTGGAATTCAGTGGTGGCCATGGCAAATCCCTTCCTCGTGGATACCCGGGAGGGGTATCAACTACACGGTAGTACAGGTATACCCCCTATGGGTATGCGTGTCAAAGTGCTGGTGGTGGGGACGCCTGGGCTGAAAGACGCGCCCCTCGACATTTTGGGCTGGAGCCGCCGCCCTTCCTCTGCGGGCTCCGCACAAGCAGCAAGCTGAACGAGGGATGGCGGGAATGCGCAGACCTCCGAAGGCTTGTATTGGGGCGTTCCCCTTGGATACCGTTACGGGGTATACCTACGAGAGGAAGAGAATGAACTCCCGCAACCGTATGGCTGCAAGCGCTACCCTGCACTGCCTTACGGGCTGTGCTATCGGCGAGATTGCGGGCCTCATGATCGGCACGGCCTTGGGCCTCTCCACCGGCATCACCATTGCCTTGGCGGTCGTGCTTGCTTTCCTTTTCGGTTACGCCCTCTCGACGCTGCCGCTCATCCAAGCCGGGCTCGGCTTCACCGCTGCCCTCAGCGTCGTATTCGCGGCCGACACCCTTTCCATCGCGGTGATGGAAATCGTAGACAACGCCGTCATGGCCATCATCCCCGGCGCCATGGACTCCGGGCTGGTCAACCCGATTTTCTGGATTGGCATGATCGTTGCCCTCAGCGCAGCCTTCGTAGCCGCATTCCCGGTCAACCGCTACCTGATCGACAAGGGCAAGGGGCACGCGCTGACCCACCAGTACCACGAAGGCCACCAAGGCCACCAAGGCCACGGAACGGAGCATCACCAGGGCCACGGCGATGACCATGGCCACCATGGCCCGGCAGGTGCCAGTGGTGACGGGCCGGACGTCGGCGACCATCACGGCCACCACCACTGACAAACTCCCACTAGGACCCACCGGAGGACCCCATGAACACCAACATCCTGGCCTCCGGCTTGATCGGCTTTCTTCTAGGCGGACTCGTAGTATCGATCGCGGCCCAGCTTGAGCGCACCGGTGCTGAAGTACCCTCTCATTCCTCCAGCAGCCAGCAGATAATCGATATTGAGTACGGGATCGCAAGCCCCGGGAACAATGTGCTCCCATGAGCAGAACGATTCGCGGGGACGACAGCCTGCCCGCTCCGCTGCGCCGTTGACCTCACAGCCCAAGTCCTCACGTACGGATACATTCCCGCACACTGGAAGCCCACGGCGTAAAACGACACACACCATAAGGAAAAACATGACCATCTCCACCACGCAACCGCTGGACACCCCGGACCACGAAGCCGCGGGCGAGTCGACCCATGGCTACATCACTGACAAAGACCGGTACCTGGCCCGGGTGAAACGAATCGAGGGGCAGGCGCGGGGCATCCACCGGATGATCGAGGAAGAGCAGTACTGCATCGACATCCTCACCCAGATCTCAGCTCTAACCGCCGCGCTGCGAGGCGTCGCCCTAGGACTACTCGATGACCACATGAAACACTGCGTGCTCGACGCCGCCCAACTCGGTGGAGACGCCGCGGAAGCAAAGTTCAAAGAAGCCTCCGACGCCATTGCCCGCTTCGTCCGTTCCTAACCATAAGAAGCACGTGCGGTCAATCGCATGAACGTTCCCATTGCTGAGTTGGTTGACGAAGCCTGTTGAGGGGAATAGTCGAAGCCTCACTGCGCCGACGGGCATCCAGTGAAGCTCATCCAGAGGTGCATTACCGCAAAGGCGACGATCAGCTCATCCGTACCAACTAACCCAAGGCAGGCGTCTTCTGACAGTTAGTGCAGGCGACTTCGGAAATTGGCAAGCCTGTCCGGGGACATGCAAACTTCACGACACCGGGAACAGGGTAGTGCGGCGACCCCTCATATCGGGTGGAACTACACCCCACTCTGGCATCAAAACTGCGCGCTGGCTGTTCGCTCTCGCCGTCCCCTTCTTGGGATGCCGTAGGGCAGGGATTAGGGTACGGAGAGAAGCAGCGTGAGTCGCTGGGCGGCCCGCTGGACCATGTGAGCGAGTGCCTCGACGTCCAGCTCTGGCAGTCGTAGCCTTGATACGGTCGCTGTGATGGAGCCAGAGATTTCGCCGTTGTTGAAGTAGGGCGCACTGACTCCGAAGGCGTCCGGGATGCGTTCACCGTTGCCGATCGCCCAGCCGCGCTCCCTGATGGAGCGGAGGTCGTTCGCGAGGGCGTCACGGTTCGTTTGGGTGCGTTCGGTGAGAGGTTCCAGCGCGAGTTTGTCCAGTTCGCCCGGCGGGCAGTGGGCGAGGATGGCTTTCCCGCCGGCACCGGCGTAGAGCGGAATGGCAACGCCTGAGGCAAGCCCGTAATGCAGCGGTCGGACACCGTCTATCACCGTCGTCATCACAGCCTGCTTGGTGTCGGTCTGAAATTGGATCAGCCCGATGGTCTCACCGGATTCTTCGGCCAGGTCGCGGAGGATCGGTTGTGCTGCGGAGGGGACATCGACTGTGGGACCCAGACGGGCGGCCCACTGGAACAGGCGCGGGCCAGGGTGCAGGGTGTCCCCTCGGGTCAGGGCCAGGCCGGTGGTGACCGCGGTGGAGACGAGGCGGTTGGTCGTGGCTATGTTGGCCCCAATCCGGCGCGCCAGCACCTGTCCGGTGGTGATTCCGGACGGTTCGGCGACCAGCGCGGTCAGGAGCTTGATGATGCGCACCAAGGCGGTGGAGCCGGCAGGGTTGTCGATGGGTTTCGGATCCTCCGGCGAGTGGGGCAGTGAGCATTTGGCTTCTATTGCGTGCGCTGCATCCTGGACCATCGGTCCGAAGCGGACCAGGTCTTCATCACTGGTGAGGAAGCGCGGACGCGTGATTGAAACAGACCCGGTCAGTCCCCCGCAGTAAAAGGATGCGGCGACGCCGGCAGCCAGCGGGAACTGCTGTCCCACGCTGATCGTATATCCGGCCCTTCTGTCCTCTTGGAGCAGCTTGGCCAGTTCCGCCCGATCAATGACGGTGTCGGGGGTCGCGGCCTCGAGCGGGGCGTCGCCCAGGGCGCCGATTCCGAGCCGGCCCAATATCGCACGGCCGGTCGCTCCGGCGTGGAGGGGCAAAACCGTCCCGGGTTCGAGGAGATACTTGATCGGCCCAGGTCGGCGCCGGCAGGCGACGACGACCACACGGGGTCGGGGTGCGTCGTGCACTGCGACGAGGACCGTGGCATCGGATTCTTCGCCCAGGTGTTCGATGATGGCTTCAGCATTGCGCAGCAGCGGGTGGCGCGCGTGGAGTGCCGCACCCAGGACGCGCAGCCGCGGTCCGACCTGATAGTTTCCGCTGCCGGTGACCGCGGCCAGCCCGTGCTCCTCCAGCCCCAGCAGGATGCGGTTTACCGTGCTGCGGCTGGCGCCCAGGGCCTGAGCGAGTTCCCGTACGCCGGTCGCCTCTGCACGGGTAGCCAGGGCGTGCAGGACGTCAACAATGCGCTCGTTCCCTGCTACTGCGCTCTCGCTCACTATTCTTCCACCGC
This sequence comes from Arthrobacter sp. D1-17, assembly GCF_054130535.1. Lineage (NCBI taxonomy): Bacteria > Bacillati > Actinomycetota > Actinomycetes > Micrococcales > Micrococcaceae > Arthrobacter > Arthrobacter sp. D1-17. The sequence continues at coordinate 2,451,435 of NZ_CP096382.1, forward strand.
TTCCTTGGAACTCCGTTTCGCCTCAAAGGCCCGGACTGCTTTCACCAAGCTACCGTCCGCCACACCACAAGGCGTTCAGACCAACACCCTCGGCGCAACGCTCGCTTGACAGAAACCATGGCCCACATCACACTTAACTTACATTCTAGGACACTGTCCCATTTTTTATAAGGAGCAAGGATGCCCCAAGTCAGTCAGACCGTCCCCCCGGCGACGGATGCCCTCCACCTCAAAAAAGCGAAGAAGGCCACCGGTGTTGCCGCGTTCGGTACTTTCATCGAGTACTACGACTTCAGTGTCTTCGGCTATGTGGCCGCGACGCTGGCCGTGGTGTTCTTCCCCGCCGGTGATCCCGTCGCGGGGCTGCTGAACACCTTCCTGGTTTTCGGCACGGCGTTCCTGGTCCGGCCGCTGGGCGCGATCTTCTTCGGGCGCATCGGTGACCGCTACGGCCGGCGCGCCAGCCTCATCGGCTCGGTCATCCTGATGAGCGGTGCGGCAGGGCTTACCGCGCTGCTGCCCACGTACGCGCAGATCGGCATCTGGGCACCCATCCTGCTGGGCCTGCTGCGGATGCTGCAGGGCCTCTCCGCCGGCGGCGAGATCGGCGGCGCCGCGACCTACATCCGCGAATGGGCTCCGGTGGAGCGGCGCAACCTCTACATCTCCTTCATTCCCAGCGTGGGGGTGCTGGGTAAGGCCGGCGCTGCAGGCGTTGCCGCACTGGCTGCATCTTTTGTGCCGGCGGCGGAAATGGAGTCCTGGGGCTGGCGGATCCCGTTCCTCCTGGCGATCCCGCTGGGCATCCTGTGCCTGGTCATGCGCCTGAAGATCGAGGACAGCCCCGAGTTCACCCAGAGCGCGAACAAGGGCCATACAACCAAGGCTCCGATCGTTGAACTGTTCCGCAACCACCGCTCACGGCTGACCAAGGTCTTCTTCATCGCCCTCGTGCAGAACATCGGCACCTATATCGGCACCGTCTATGTTGCCGTCTACTTCAGCACGGTCTTGGACTTCACCAAGGCCGAAGCTGCAACCATCGTCCTCATCGCCGTCACCGCCGCGGCGCTGCTGATCCCACTGGCAGGCCAGCTGGGCAGCCGCATCGGCAGCAAGAAACTGCTGACAGCCTCCTACATCGCCTACATCGCGCTTACCTTCCCCTCGTTCATGCTCATGAATGCCGGTTCCTTGGCACTGGCGATCTTCGGCCTGCTCCTTGGCATGGTGCCCTACGCCCTCTGCCAGGCAGGCACCTACGCCGCCATGCCCGAGTTCTTCCCCGTCGAGGTCCGGCACAGCGGCGTCGCCTTCGGCCACAGCGTCGGGGCCGTACTCGGCGGCGCCGGCGCCCCCTACGTGGCAACCTGGCTGATCGGCAACACCGGCAACACCATGATCCCCGCCTACATGCTGATGATCTTCGGCGTCCTGGGCCTGGCCGTGCTGCTGGGCACGGTACGCAAGAACACCCTCACCGCCGCTTCCCACCTCTACCGCTAGGAACACCATGCCGACCTTCTACGTCTCCGACGAGATCCACACCGACGTCCTGGCAAAACTTCACACCCTGGGCCAGGTGCACCTTGGCTACGGCCAGGACGCTGTCCGCTACGAAGACGTCCGCACCGATATCGACGCCGTCCTGCTCCGGGCCGAACGCTTCGACCGGGAAAAAATTGAGGCCTCCCCCCGGCTGCGTATCATCGCCCGCCACGGAGTGGGAACCGACAACGTCGACATCGAAGCTGCCACCGACGCCGGTGTCTGGGTGAGCACCACCCCGGGCAGCAACAGCCGCGCCGTCGCCGAGCACGTCTTCGCCCTCCTGCTCTCCCTGGCAAGGAAAGTGCCCTATGGGGCCGCCCAGACCACCGCCGGGCACTGGGCAGCAGCCAAACCACAGATGAACGGCTTCGAACTGCACGGGCGCACCCTCGGACTGCTCGGCTTCGGCAACATCGCCCGCATGGTCGCCACCATCGCCCAGGGATTCGGCATGCACGTCCTGGTCCATGACCCCTTCGTGCAGGATTCCGCCATCCAGGCCGCGGGTGCTGCCCCCGCAACGCTCGATGAGGTTATCGGCGGCTCGGATGTTCTCAGCCTGCACATGCCGCTGACCGAGCAGACCGCCCAAATCATCGACGCAGACGCCCTGGCCAGGATGAAACCCGGGTCGGTGCTGATCAACACCTCCCGCGGCGGCCTCATCGACGAACCCGCCCTGGCCCAGGCACTGCAGAACGGGCACCTGGGCGGGGCCGGGCTGGATGTCCTGGAAGGCGAGTCCGTGGACATGAAAGACCCCATCGCACACTCCAAGATTCAGATCGCGGAGGTGCCGAACCTGATCGTGACCCCGCACGTCGCCGGGCAAAGCGAAGAGGCCTTCCTGGCCGCCGGAACCGGCGCCCTGCAGGTCATGCAACAGGCCCTCGCCGGCCAGCGGCCGGACCACGCAATCAACAACATCACACTCAATAACATCCCCTCCCCCGCCCCCGTATAACCCGCGGAACAAACCCCGTACCGGCCACCCGGCCCGCCGCCCCTGCCCCCAGCACACAAACCGCCACCCGCAGGTGTGAAAAGCGGCAAAAAACACAGCCAACGAGCCACTGAAAGACACCATGTTTATCGACGCAGCAACTACTTCACTCACCGTCGGCCACCGTCCCACCAACTCCGTCACCGAGTTCGTTGAGGGCCTGAAGCAGTACCCCACAGCCAATGTCGGGGACGCCATGGACAGGCTTAACCTCATGGACACAGGCATCGCATCACAATGGGCCACCGGCCGGTGCGTCGGCCCGGCACTGACAGTACTGACCCGTGAAGGCGACAACCTCGCCATCCACCGCGCCCTCGATGACGCCGAACCCGGCGACGTCCTTGTCATCAACGCCCTCGGAGGAACAACCCGGGCCGTTTTCGGTGACCTGTTGGCCGAGATCTGTCTCGCCGCCGGCATCGCCGGCGTCGTCATCGACGGACTAACCCGGGACCGTGCAGCCATCAAGGAACTCGGGCTGCCCGTCTGGGCCCGCGGGGTCTCGCCCGCCGGACCCGCGAAATACGGGCCGGGAGCCGTCTCGGTGCCGGTGGCCTGCGGCGGCACCGTCGTCAGCCCCGGGGACCTCATCAGCGCCGACGACGACGGCGTTGCCGTCATACCCATGCAACGCGCCGAAAGCGTGCTGCACAGACTCGCGGACATCGACAAATTCGAAGAAGACCTCCGCACAAAGATCAGAAACTCCACCACCTCAACGGCCGCCGGAACCGTCAGGCACCTGGCAAGCAGTATCTAAGAACCGCACAGGACGCTTGCGGTAAGTCACCCTCAATTGGCAGGGCACCGTAATCACCGCCGCGTCCCGATGTCCTCCGGCGTGCGACTTCCGTGACCACCCGAGAGAAGGAGAGATGATCAAGTACCGCCATGACGCATGGGACCGGCTCGTAGGTGCCCCGGTTGAGATCCGAAAAGACGGCAATGTCATCAGATCCGGCAGAGTCGACGGGGCGATGCCCGACTCTTCCGTGATCTGGCTGGCGGCTGACGAGTGGGAACCCAGGGCTCTCTTTGAGGCCGCGCTAGGCTTCGAAGTGTGGGTCGAACCCCGGCAACTTGCAGGAAAGCTCTCCTACCGCATGACGGCCTCCGCCCTTCATCACGAAGACAAACCGCGCGGCCGGCTATCCTCATCCGGCTAAAGATCCGCATTCAAGGAGAAGGATGATGGACACGAAAGGAAAAGTGGTCGTCGGCGTCGATGGCTCGGAATCTTCGGTACAGGCGCTGCGGCTTGCTGCCAGGTTAGCGCCCGCGCTGGAAGCGGCGATTCACGCCGTAGCCGTCTGGGAACTCCCGCCCGTGTACGCCGACGAGACTGGCTACGTCCCGCCGGACTTCGACGCGATGGAAGCGATCGACGCGGCTGAGGCGGCTGAGAAGAAGATTCTGGCCGATACCGTCGCCAAGGCCTTCGGGACGGACGTACCCAGGAACCTCAGCCAGGAACTGATCCGCGGCCCGGCACGGGACAAACTGGTGGAAGCCGGCGCCGGCGCCGCGCTGCTGGTGGTTGGGCGGCGTGGTCACGGAGGCTTCCTGGGCATGCATATCGGATCCGTAAGCTCAGCCTGCGTTTCCCACGCCGACTGCCCCGTGCTCGTGGTGCATTCGGATGGTGAGGTGCAGGTCGAGGGCAGCCCCCGTCCACACCATCTCTGGAAGAGCTCCAAGACCAAGGGCCAGGACCCGTCTAAGCCATAAATCCCGCGCCTTGTGCCTCCAAGGGACCCGCCACCCGCCATTCCAGCGGTGGCGTCGCTTATACGCGTAGTCAATCAACCCGCAGATGTAAGGCTCAAGCACACCCCAACCTGACGATGTGAACCCGGATGTCTTGACGTTCTGCTGGGAAGGCCCTAGAACTCGATCTGACAGGTCGACGGGTTTGGAGGCATCGGTGTCGGGACAGCGGATCGGGTACGTGCGCGTGAGCACTTTGGACCAGAACGAGTAACGCCAGCTCGACGGCCAGATTCTGGACCGGGTCTTCACCGACAAGGCCTCGGGCAGGGACACCTCCAGGCCGGAGCTCACTGAGCTGCTGCGTTTTGCCCGTGATGGGGACACCGTGGTGGTGCACAGCATGGACCGCCTCGCCCGGAACCTGGATGACCTGCGTTCACTGGTCCAGGGCTTCACGCGTAAGGGCGTGCGGGTGGAGTTCATCAAAGAGAGCTTGGTCTTCACCGGGGAAGACTCCCCCATGGCCAATCTCATGCTTTCCGTGATGGGGGCCTTCGCCGAGTTCGAACGCTCCCTGATCCGGGAGCGGCAGCGCGAAGGCATCGCGCTGGCCAAGCAGCGCGGCGCCTATAAAGGGCGGAAAAAGACCCTCACTCCGGAACGGGCAGACGAACTGGTGCAGCGGGCGGCCAGCGGCGTCCCGAAATCCGTCCTTGCCAGCGACTATGGCATCAGCAGGGAAACTGTGTACCAGTACCTCCGCCAGGCCAAATTTTCCTAAAAGCACTCCCCTGCCGCCAGCCACTGGTGAAAAAGGCACAGGCTGACGGAATCGCGGTTACCGGCGTTCAAAAATCGCCGGGGGAGAGGTCCCTCCTTTACCTGCCGATTAGGGATCTATCAGCCGGCGGTGCGACGGCGCCCGGTCATCATCGATGCTGTAGATGGTTTTGAACATGTCGCTAATCTTGGTGATGTCCTCGAGGGTGATGTTGATGAACGCCGACCGTTTCTTCAGGTGCTGTACAAGCTCGGTCTGCGGCCACATCAGCTGGTCAAAGTACGGTCCAAGCTTTGAGGGTTGCAGATATTGACTTCCAATCGAAGCGGGGCAGGCTGAGGGCCAGCCGTCATTTCGCTGACGGCGATTCCGCTCTGGGCTGCGAGGAGCCAGTGGACAGCGGCGCCCTCGGCTCGATCCTGCGCCGGGTGCCCTCCGGTCTTCTGCTGACACACCACCGGCCGGCTGTCCAGAAGGTGTGATTCAGGCTACACTTTGTGATTCATGAGTCAGCACCATCTTGATGCCGCACGGCGGGCCGCTGCAGGGCAAGGACATGCCGCGGAACCAGATGGCGAGTTGCCCGGATCCAGACCTGCCAAACTCCTGAAGTTCAGCACCGACGGCATCCCAGCCACCAACAGAGTCCAGCTGTGGGAGCACCACAATTCCAAAGCGCTGATTCCGCTGGATATCCGCACTATGGATGAGGCGCCGCTGCAGGCCAGGGAGCTGAACTTGCATTTCCCGTCGCTGAAGTTCGCCCAGGTTAGGGGCAGCGCCCAGGTAGTGGAGCGTAACGAGCGGTTTATCCGGCAAAACCCCACGGACGTGATCGCGGTCTTCTTCGCCCTGGAGGGGGAAGCATTTTTCTACTATGGGGACGGGCAGGAATCGCTCAAGCCCGGACAGGCTGTCATCTACGACGCCGACCGGCCGTTTCTGCGCGGCTTCTGCAAAGGGCTGCACGAGCTGGTGCTGACGATCCCGCGCGATGACTACCTGGAGCTGTCAGGCGGGAAGCCGCTGCTCAAACCGCGGGTTTTCGACTTTAACCAGGGTAAGCCGGCGAATCGGCACATGCTGGCCCTGGCCAAACTGGTCAGCGGCACCCTCGCCGGGAAGCCCCAGTCCGGCCAGGCGGCGGATCCGGAACGTGCCGAGGACGCTGCCCTGGACCTGCTCGGCCTCCTGGTGAGTGGGGAGCGCAGCGGCACCGACCCCGGATACCTTGCCACGGCGCGCTGCTATATCGAGGATCGCCTGGGCGATCCGCAACTCAGCACGGCCGAGGTTGCCGCGGCCGTCGGCATTAGCGAACGTCACCTGACGCGGATCTTTTCTGAGGCGGGCGAGCCGCCCAGTCTGTATATTCTGGGCCGGCGGCTGGAGCTGGCGAGGAACATCCTCTGCGATCCAGCGCAAAGAACGACGCCGGTGGGACGGATTGCCGCAGAGGCCGGTTTCGCGTCGCAAAGTTATTTTACGCGCGCCTTTAAGGCCCGCTTTGGCGCCGTTCCGCTCCAGGTCCGCAAGAACACGCTCCTCGGCATCACGCTTTAGGTCCCGCGCCGCAGGGCACTCATGGCGGCTGCCCTTGCCGGCCCGTATTATGGCCCCGGTTTTTGCACCCAACGGACCTGTTTTGCCACTTTGCGGCCAGATCGCCGCCAACCACCCACGCGATCTCATGTGAGTTGGGACACTTTTGTGCAGCGGCGATGAGGCCGAAGACCACAAGAGGGACAGACATGACTATAGAAACCCATGCCACGGCGGCGGCTTCAGGCGCCAACGCCACCGAGCGCTTCCGCGAGAACAAAAAGTACGCCGGTGATACCAGCCAGGAACGCGTAAACCTGCTGGCATCGCGGGTGATCGGTGCAATCAACGAGACGATCTTGGAAGAAAAGGTCAGCTACAACGAATACAACGCGTTGAAGGCCTGGCTCATCCAGGTCGGCGAGGACGGCGAATGGCCGCTGTTCCTGGACGTCTGGGTGGAGCACTCCGTCGAGGAGGTCGCCAATGCGAACAGGCACGGCTCCAAGGGAACCATCGAGGGACCGTACTACCTTCCGAACTCCCCCGAGCAGCACTCCCCGGCGACACTGCCGATGCGTGACGACGAACCCGGCATTCCGCTCCTATTCCAGGGACAAGTCAGCAACGTTGCCGGCCAGGCCCTGCCGGGCGCCAAGATCGAGATCTGGCATGCAGACGATCTCGGCTTCTACTCGCAGTTCGCGCCCGGCCTGCCCGAATGGAACCTCCGCGGCACTGTGGTCGCGGAACAGGACGGCAACTTCCAGATCAACACCATGCAGCCCGCGCCGTACCAGATCCCCACGGACGGTGCCTGCGGGCAGCTCATCGCCGCCGCCGGGTGGCACGCGTGGCGCCCGGCGCACCTGCACCTCAAAGTGTCGGCGCCGGGGCATCAGCCCATCACCACCCAGCTGTACTTCGAGGGTGACGAACACGTGGCGGACGATATCGCTTCGGCCGTGAAGCCCGAACTGGTGCTTGCCCCGACCAACCGCGCTGACGCCGCCGGACGCGAAGTCACCTACAACTTCGTCCTGGACCCAGAGGAGGGAGAAAAATGACTCAGGAAGCAGTCACTACCCCTGTCGACCCGCGCGAGCTGCGGAACACCTTCGGCCAGTTCGCTACCGGCGTCACCGTTGTAACCTGCCGGTCCGAGGTCGGCGTCCCGCACGGTGCCACGGTCAACGCCTTCACCGCTGTGTCACTGGACCCGCCGCTGGCACAGGTGACGCTCACGCGCACCTCGCGGGCGGCGCAGTACCTTGACGGGGCCCCCTTCGCCATCAACATCCTGTCCCAGGACCAGTTGGACGTTGCCTGGCACTTCGCCGGCAAACCGCTGCCCTATGAGCCGGCCTGGACGCTGGACGGAGACGTCCCGGTCCTGCTGGAAAACAAGGCGACCCTGGAATGCGCGCCCTGGGCGATCTACGACGGCGGCGACCACATCATCGTCATCGGCGAAGTCCAAAAACTCGAGGTCACAGACCGCGAACCGTTGCTGTTCTTTGGTGGGAAATTCCGCGAAATCGGGCCCATGACCGGTTCGAGCCACTGGCACCACTGTGGTGACTCCCTGGAATCCGGCTGGTTCTCCGGCGCGGACTCCTTCAAAGCCTTCAACAGCATCTAAGACCCCAATTCTTACCGAAAGGAACCCTCATGACCGAAATCCTGGATGACACAGCACCCACCACCGCTCCCACGATGGACGAACGGACCACGTCCGCCAATCGGAAGATGCCCATGACGGGGGACGAGTACATCAACTCGCTCAAGGACGACCGGGAGGTGTGGATCTACGGCGAGCGGGTCAAGGACGTGACCACCCACCCGGCGTTCCGCAACTCCGTCCGCATGGCCGCCAGGCTGTATGACGGGATGCACAAGCCGGAGCTGCAGGACAAGCTGATGGTGCCTACCGATACCGGGTCCGGCGGCAAGACCATGTCCTTCTTCCGTACCCCGCACAGCGTTGAGGACCTGAAGAAGGACCGCGTCGCGATCGAGACCTGGGCGCGAATGAGCTACGGCTGGCTGGGCCGCTCCCCGGACTACAAGGCAGCGTTCCTGGGCACCCTGGGCGGCATGCCGGACTTCTACGAGCCCTTCCAGGACAACGCCAAGCGCTGGTACAAGGAGTCCCAGGAAAAGGTCCTGTACTGGAACCACGCGATCATCAACCCCCCGGTGGACCGGCACCTGCCGCCGGACCAGGTGGGCGACGTGTTCATGAAGGTCGAGAAGGAAACAGGCTCGGGCCTGATCGTTTCCGGCGCGAAGGTTGTGGCTACCGGATCGGCGATCACCAACTACAACTTCATCGCCCACTACGGACTGCCGATCAAGCGCAAGGAGTTCGCCCTCATCTGCACCGTGCCGATGGACGCTCCCGGGGTGAAGCTGATCAGCCGCGCTTCCTACAGCCATCAGGCCGCTGTGATGGGCACCCCGTTCGACTACCCGCTCTCCAGCCGGATGGACGAGAACGATTCGGTGTTCGTCTTCGACAAGGTCCTGATCCCGTGGGAGAACGTCTTCGCTTACGGGGACGTGGAGAAGATCAACAACTTCTTCCCGCAGACCGGCTTCATCAACCGCTTTACGTTCCAGGGCGTGATCCGGCTCGCCACGAAGCTGGACTTCATCGCCGGGCTGCTGCTGAAAGCCCTCGAAGTTGCCGGCACCCAGGACTTCCGCGGCGTCCAGACCCGCGTCGGTGAGGTCCTGGGCTGGCGCAACATGTTCTACGCCCTGATCGACGGCATGACCCTGAACCCGGACCAAGGCCCGAACGGGACGGTGCTGCCAAAGCTGGACTACGGCCTGGCGTACCGGATGTTCATGGCCATCGGCTACCCGCGGATCAAGGAAATCATCGAACAGGATGTCGCGTCCGGCCTGATCTACCTGAACTCCTCGGCGCTGGATTTCAAGACCCCGGAAATCCGCCCGTATCTGGATAAGTACGTCCGCGGCTCCGACGGCGTTGAAGCAGTGGATCGGGTGAAGCTGATGAAGCTGCTCTGGGACGCGATTGGCACCGAGTTCGGCGGCCGGCACGAACTCTACGAACGGAACTACTCCGGCAACCACGAGAACGTCAAGGCTGAAATCCTCTTCGCCGCCCAGGCACAAGGCACCACGGACTCCATGAAGGGTTTCGCGGACCTGTGCATGTCCGAGTACGACCTGGACGGCTGGACCGTGCCTGACCTAATCAACAACGACGACGTCAGTCTCTTCCTCAAACGCAACTAACTCAGTTCCGGATGAGCGGCGCCACCAGTCGACGTATGGAGCGCCGTTCATCCGCTGAAGAGGCACTGCTGGCCACAGACGACCACGACCCGACAATCCACTCGGCATACTCACTTCCTTCTGCCCGCGCTGGACGCCTCGGCAGAAGCACAAACACGTGTAGTGTGGGCCGGCTGTTTGACGAGACTGACGCGGACTCAAGTCCGACGGTGTGAGCACATCCGTTCGTCGGGTCTCTTGATGACCTCGAGGGCCAGGGCGTGCGAGGACAAATGGTGCAAGCCGGCAGAGGGCAGAAAGGCAATGAAGACGTTCCGAGGTATGGAAAGCCTCGGGCCCGGCTCGGTTGGTCGCTTATCTCCTTAGGCCGTCGTTGATAATCGGGCAGCAGCCTTCTACCCCGTGTAAGAGACATCGAACCAGGAGCAACAATCATGTGTGACGTATTAGGCAGACTTGAGTCGTCCGGAGTCTCCAGACGAAATATCCTCGCCAGTTTCGGGCTTGGAGCGGCGGCGGTCACCCTGACGGCGTGCACTGACAACAGGGCAGTGGGATCATCCGCGTCGCGGTCATTCAGCCCTGCACCAGCTGAAGGGCATCGCACCCGTCTGGTCCTTCTCGGCACCTCCGGGGGTCCGCCCTATTGGCCGGGTGGTACGCGCGAAGGAATATCCTCCGCCCTTGTAGTCGGGGACCGCTATTACCTTATTGACGCAGGCCATGGGGTGATGGGGCAGTTACGGAAGGCCAAACTCGGTCCCAACTACGAAAAGGATATGGAGGGGCCGCTGGATGTGCTCGCTGGAATATTTTTGACACATCTTCACTCCGACCATGTCGTGGACTTGAACAACATACTCAGCGAGGGCCTTTTCAATGGCCTTCAGTCCGTCAAGAAAATACCCATCTGGGGCCCGGGTAATCGCGGTGAGTTGCCCCCCTTGTTCGGGTCAGGAAACCCGCCCACCCCGGCCAGTCCCGGGAACCCGACCCCGGGCACGCGCGAAATGACGGATCTCATCGTGCAGGCCTACGCCACTGACTTCAATGACAGGCTTTTCGATAACCGCAAGCCACATCCCAATCAGCTGTGGGAAGCTTTCGACGTACCGGTTCCCCCCGAGTTCACGAAAAGCCCGAATACAAATCCTTGCCCCGAAATGAGTCCCTTCACCTTCTACGAAGATGACCACGTCAAGGTTTCAGCAACCCTGGTCAACCACGCCCCCGTTTTCCCCGCCTTGGCTTACCGCTTTGACACGGACGAGGGATCGGTGGTCTTTTCCGGAGATACAGGAAAGACGCCGAACCTCATTAAGCTGGCCAAGGATGCGGACGTTCTGGTCCATGAGGTAATAGATAAGACCTGGCCCCAATCCCTCTTTCCAGAACCGCGTACCGACGCGCAGGAGGGGCTCTACCAACATCTGATCGAGGCACACACTCTCATCGAGGATGTGGGACCCATTGCCCAGGAGGCCGGCGTCAAGTCACTCGTTCTCTCACATCTGGTTCCGGGCAATAGACCGGACAGCGTTTGGGAAGCTTGTGGCAAAGGTTTCGACGGGCAACTCATCATCGGTCACGACCTCGACGTCATCGGTATCGGATCTGCCACATGATACGACCCGGGCCATCTCCAGGAGGACCCCCATGCGCACAACAGTCAAAAACCCACACGCCATGACCGCACACACCACCTCCGACTTACTTGCTTCGCTCGCCTCGCGCGTGCTCCCTATTGGCCGAAATCAGAAGCCCCCCGTACTCGTTCATTCAGCATGGGCCGGGTGGCACTACGAAACACCCGTTGATGAAGAAGTCGACGCCGGCACCGGCGTCGTCGCGTACGCGGCGCCGAAACCGCAATCGTGAACCGGGAGAGATGACTATGAGTTTGACGTTTGACCACGTCACCCTTGGCCAGCGGGTACTCTTCGGCACCGGCAACGCTGCAGCGAACCTCGCAGCGGAAGCAGCCAGGCTGGGTGCCCGGCATGTGATGGTGATCGCCTCCGACTCCGCGACACCGCTGGCCCGGACCGTCGCGGCCGACATTGAGGTCGCCCTGTGGCACCACGACGTGGTCATGCACGTCCCCGTCGAGACGGCCGAGAAAGCCCGCGCCGCCGCTCTCGGGCACGGCATCGACCTGCTGGTCTGCGTGGGCGGAGGCTCGACGACGGGCCTGGCCAAGGCGATCGCGATGACGTCCCGCCTGCCCATCATCGCGGTGCCCACGACCTACGCCGGCTCCGAAGCCACGAACATGTGGGGCCTGACCGAAGCCTCACGGAAAATCACCGGAGTGGACGACACCGTCCTGCCCGTCACGGTTATCTACGACGCGGCCCTGACCCTGTCCCTGCCCGTGGACATGTCCGTTGCCTCCGGCCTGAACGGCATCGCGCACTGCATCGACTCAATGTGGGCACCCCGTGCCGACCCCATCAACGCCGCCCTCGGCGCCGAAGGGATCCGCGCCCTCAGCCAAGGCCTGCCGCTCATCGTCAGTGTCCCGTCCGGGACCGAAGGACGCGAACAGGCGCTCTACGGCACCTACCTCTCCGCGGTCGCGTTCGCCTCCGCCGGATCCGGGCTGCACCACAAAATCTGCCACGCACTGGGCGGCACCTTCAACCTCCCCCACGCCCACACCCACGCCACCGTACTGCCCTACGTCCTGGCCTTCAACGCCCCCGCCGCGCCCCAAGCCGAGGCGCGCATCGCCGCAGCATTCAGCACCGCCGACGCCCTGACCGGACTCCAGGACCTCCGCAAACGACTGGACGCCCCGAAGGCGCTGGCGGACTACGGCTTCACCGCCGACGGGATAGCCGAGGCCGTCGCCGTCGTCCTCCCGGCCGTCCCGGCGTCCAACCCCCGCCCCGTCACCACCGAGAACCTCACCCGCCTCCTCCAGGCAGCCGTCACCGGCGAAGACCCCGCAGTTCTGCTGGACCTCTGACCGGACCGCAACCAACACCTTCCCACCCGAACCAGAGGAGAACAGCATGTCCGGAACCACCCGGGCCGGGAACACCATCAGCCCAGAGCAGGCCGCCGTCGAGCAGAAGCTTGTGGAGACCGTCATTGCGTCCTTCGACAAAACCCAGGATCCGCGCTTGAAGGAGGTCATGCAGTCACTGACCCGCCACCTGCATAACTTCGTACGCGAAGTCCGCCTCACCGAGGACGAGTGGAACTCAGGAATCGAATTCCTCACCGCCGCCGGCCAGATCACCGATGACAAACGCCAGGAATTCATCCTGCTCTCCGACGTCCTGGGCCTGTCCATGCAGACGATTGCCATCAACAACCAGGCATACAAGGGGGCCACCGAAGCCACCGTCTTCGGGCCGTTCTTTGTGGAGGACGCCCCCGAAATACCCATCGGCGGCGACATCGCCGGCGGCGCCGCCGGCCAGCCCTGCTGGATCGAGGGCACCGTCACCGACGCCGAAGGGCGTCCGGTCCCTGGTGCGCGGATCGAAGTTTGGGAGGCCGACGAAGACGGTTTCTACGACGTCCAATACAGCGATCAGCGGGTCGCCGGACGTGCCCACCTTTTCGCCGACGACAACGGCAAGTACGCGTTCTGGGGGCTCACGCCCACCCCGTACCCCATTCCGCATGACGGGCCAGTGGGCAAGATGCTGGAGTCTGTCGGCCGTTCCCCCGTCAGAGCCGCACACCTGCACTTCATGGTCACCGCCGACGGCCACCGAACGCTGGTGACGCACATCTTCGTCGACGGCGACCCGCAGATCGAGATCGGCGACTCGGTCTTCGGAGTCAAGGAGTCCCTCATCAAACGCTTCGAACGCCAGCCCGACTGGACCCCCACCCCCGACGGGCGCGGCCTCGGCAACCAAACCTGGGCCCGCACACGCTTCGACGTCGTCCTAGCCCCTGCCCAAGTTTGAATAGTTCCCTTCGTCGGGCATGGCTGACCACGGGCGTAACCCTGACACACCAGAGGCTCGCTGACAACACCAAGACCACGCGGGCCAAAAATGAAGTAGACATAGGCCGCATTGAAGGCTGTTTCCCTGTCTTTGACTCACGGAATGCCCGAAGAAGATTGCTACAACCGGGAGGGGGCAAGAAGGGAACCGCGCCAAACAGCCAGACTGCCCGGGCATCACATTGCGCTACCAAATTTCGGAGATAACGGACCGGCTTGCAGGAAGCTCCAAGGTGTTCAATACGACCGATATTCGCTACAAACAAGTCGGCTGGTTCAACGAATTCCCAGCAGCCACGATTTTTGTAGCGAAACCCAGTGCCGGATCCTATGTGCCAGTTCTTCCCCGCCGAGACGGGGTATTTGTTCGTTAGAGCGCCCTTGAACTGCAGCGTTACCGAATTCGACGATTGCCGTCCGCTTTGGGCACACCCCACCCTGACGTCAAGCATTAATCCGACACGCTGTCAGAATGGAATCCGATTCTGCTTTTCTGACAATGGCTAAAGGGAGTCTCAGATCCCAACCTGACACTACTGACGGACGGCATCCGGGTCGCTGATGCACCTGTTAGCGGGGCCAGGACCGCTCGATTACGACTGGCGCCCCATGGCTTGGCCGTCCCCGGCAGTGTCACGGACTGGCGGGCAAAGAGACGTTCCAGTCCGTTAAGGGCCTCTTGCAATGTCGTTGGAGGGAGTGCCTTACCTGGCCAACGGCCTGGCCGAGCCATCAGGCGGTGCCGTTCCGGCCATATGACAACAGCCTGAGGGCACCGCCCTGCAGAAAGCCTGCACGACCCTATAGATGCCACATCCCTGCACCACACGCACCCTGCAGCCGCCCCAAACCGGACTTTGAAGCCCCCGGCGGTTGCCTCGGCCCATCCACAATAAACCGGTACCAGCACAAGGCGGCTCGTGAAGACCTTCCGGGCGTACCCTAAGAACAGGCCGACGGCGGAGGACCCATTGGTTTGCCCCCATCCCTGTGGAAACCCCAGCCCGCCGCCGGTCTCAATCCCCCTAAGCTGGCGGCCGGTCTTATGCCCAGGAACGGGAACCGTAGTTTTGGGACCAGCGGGAGAGGCTCCCGTGCCGCGGGGCACGCCGCCGCGTCGTCCACATCCCATTGCCGTCTCCGCCCTTGCCCGAAGAAAACACGACAAGTCTCTCTTTCCCCTGCTCCCGGAAATGTGCGAATGATCCCGTTCTGCTTCATGGCGGTACGGCCATTTTTCCCTGCCAGCCTCTTGCCAGCTTTTGGCTCGAGTGCTAGAAGATCTATATCAGCGGATATAGATCATCCGGTCACTTGATGATCAAAGAAGGTACGTCATGTTGATGATGAGCGATCCGTTCCGCCAGTTCGACCGGCTGACGCAGCAGGTCCTGGGTACCGCCGCGCGTCCTGCCGTGATGGCCCTGGATGCCTGGCGTGAAGGCAACGATTTCGTGGTGGCGGTTGACCTTCCCGGCGTGGAAACCGAATCGATCGACGTGGATGTCGAGCAGAACGTCCTGAGCATCCGCGCCGAACGCAAGGACACCGGAGGTGAAGGGGTGGAATACATCGCCGCCGAGCGGCCGCGGGGGGTCTTTAGCCGGCAGCTGGTCCTGGGCGAAACGCTGGACACGGACAACGTCAAGGCGGCCTACGACGGTGGCGTCCTGACGCTCCGCATCCCGGTGGCGGAAAAGGCGCAGCCCCGGAAGATCGATATCACGTCCGGAGCCGGCGCGCAGCAGCAGATTAACGCCTAACAGGCCGGGAGGGGCGCCGAAGCCAAGGCTGCAGATAGGGCGGTTGGCTTCTATCAAGAGCGCCACTGCGCCTTTAGCGCACACGCAGCATCAGGGCAGAGGCGTCCCTCCCCCAAAAACGGTCCCCGGTCCCCGATCCCCGCGACCCGGAGACCGCATCACCTCAGACATGAAACGCGCCTACTGCAAACCATGCTGACCCAGCGCCTTAGACCATGTTGATGTAGGGCAACCGTTACTTCGCCGTCGCCGCCGGCTCAAGCCCTTTCCTGGCCCGGTCATGGCGCCTGAGGCACCAGCGGTACACCAGATGCGCGCACAGCAGTGACAGCAGCATCGAGCCCAGCAGGATCGCAAAGCCCAGAAAGTAGCGGGTGAAGTCCACAGCAGGATTACCTTTCAGTAACAAACCTGCCGATCCTAGCCCAAACAACCAGATATACAGCAGCCGTGCTCAGGTTTGCTCAAGGCCCCGGAGGGGGTCGGTAGCAATTAGGGAACTTCGAATGGCGAACGTAGCGTGTTCCCAACGCTCCGGGTTCCCCCGACATCCGGAGCGCCACGAGGCCCCCGCGCTTGAGCATCGCTCTGCTCGTGCGGGGCTTCACCCAAGGCTAAGCGGAAGTTTGCCCGCCCATCCGGTGCTTTCGGCGCTGTGCTCCTATCGGCGGAACCGCAGGCTGCCCATGGTGCCGCGTGTCCCAAGTAGTTAGGGTGGCCGGCAACAGGAAGTTGTTGGATTTTTGGACGTCGATGCGGCGAACCGCGCCCTGGACGCGCGCGTCAGTCAGTGTGACGAGGCCTGAGTGCCGGTGTTTGGCCAGCCTAATGCTGGTAGATGTCCCGCCGGTGGCCCATGGCGACAACCAGGACGATCAGCTCAGCGTCCCGGATCTCGTAGATGATCCGGTAGTCGCCGGTGCGGACGCGCCAGTCGCCGCTGCTGCCGGCGAGTTTCTTCGCCCCCGGGGGACGCGGCGTTTCGGCGAGGAGTTCGATGGCGGCCTGGATCCGTCGGCGGGCGTCGGGCGGGAGCTTGCGCAACTGCCGCAGCGCCGCCGGCGCCACCTGCACGGCATAACTCACCCCAGGCCCAGCTCCGCCTTGACTTCCTCCCACGGCACCGGACCTTGGCCGGTCTCTTCCATTTCGGTCCGCGCCGCGTTGGCCGCCCGAAGGTCCTCCAGGTCTTCGGCGGCTTCAATCAGCGTGGCGAGATCCTCGGCGTCGATGAGCGCCGCGACGCGGCGGCCCCGACGCAGCAGGTACACCGGTTCATGGCTCACCCGGGCGGTATCGACCGCCTCCGACAGCCGGCTCCGCGCATCAGTAACAGTCATCTCGCTCATGGCCCAATTTTAGGCGTTTCTGGTCCGAAATGTACATAAACGCGAAAACGGCCATTCTGGCGATGGCGGCGAACTGCGGCCAACTACGGTTTCCCAGTCAGGCGTCCGCGGCGGCTTCCTCAATAACCGGCGCTTCTGCCTCGGGAATGATCCGCGCGATGCGGCCGTGGAGCCCGGGGTCACAGTTTCCACTCCCCCAGCCAGCTCATCGGCAATGGCCCAAGGTTGCCTGGAGGCGGGGTGAGGCTACGTTGATGCCGGCATCCACTCGTCCCAGTGCGCACCGCGGGGCGGATTCAACACCAGGTGTCGCCCATTCCCTGCCCTTGGCAAGACGGGCGACGAGGTTTTCTTGCAGATGACGCGCTGAGCCGCCCGGTCGGCTTTTCAAACACATGCACAGGAGCCTCCACAGGTCGATGAACGTGAGGCACAGCCTAAGCTCCGACCTTGGTCAAGAATGGCCTTGATTACCAACCTGTGGTCCACGACGCGGTTTCCTCGACCGAATCCATGATGGGGCGGGGCGACAGTGGTTGAACCGCTTCTTTTCGGACCGCCGGGCACGATGGGCTCAGAAGCGTTACCTACAGAAAAGTGCCCCCGCTGAGCCTCGCAGCCGCGGCACCTTGGCGTTCTACGATTAGGCATGCATCTATATGCGGATGGCCCATGACCCAACCAGCCGGCGAGGGGCTTCCGGGTGCCGTGCCCGCGGCCTTCGTGCCTCGGCGGATTACTGGCCCTGTCCTGGCCGGTGTTGTGCCTGGCCAGCCGCTGGAGGTCGTCCATCGCGCCGCGGAATTGGCCCACAGCCTTGGCGTCAAGCTGATCTGCGCATACGTGGATATCACCACTTACCTCGCCGACGGCCCAGATGAGGAGAGCGAGACCGGGCCGTCCGGTTCAGAGGTGCTTGTTGACGACGTTGAGGGCGTAAGCGCCGGAATCAGAGAACGGCTTCACAGCATTCTGGACGGGGCCGGACTCCGCTGGTCCTTCCTGGTCCTGTCCGGGAATCCGACGCAGGCGCTTGGCCAGCTCGCCGAATCTCTGGATGCGTCGGTCATCGTTGTTGGCACCCGGGAACCAGGTCTGGGAACCCGGCTGGAACAGCTGCTTGTCGGCTCGGTTGCCGTTCAGCTCACACGCCGCCAACTCCGGCCCGTTCTGGTCATTCCGCTCCCACGTCAGAATCCCCGGGACGCCGAAGAGAACCCGCACACCTGAAGCAGGCCCTATGAAGGCCGGTGACCGCCTAGCCACGCCCCGCCCTTGCCCGGCGACAGCGGCGACGGATTCCTGGCCGCAGCTACAAGGAAGCCTTTCAAGCTCCCCCGCCAGCGGATAAAATGATCCCTCAGACGGTATGCAGACTCCGTCGAAAGTCCTCCCAACGAACAAAGGCCGGCCAGCTTCTGCGGCGAAGACTGCGGCCTGTGTTTTATTGGTCCTCACTCCCAATGGCGGGAGAAAAAGGGGCGACGACGTCATGTCCGGGCACTTCGAAATCTTCAACGCCCCGCAAGGGGGATACCGTTTTCGGCTACTGGATTCCTCGGGAAATCTCCTGGTCACGTCGGGGACGTTCCCTGACAAGCCTGCAGCGGCTGCGGGGATAGCCGTCGTCCGGGAGATAGCCGGCACCGGCCTGATCCGCGACACGAGCAGAGCGCACAGTGGTGCACCAATTCAACCCAGCATTCAGCCTAAGCAAGCTGCAGCGAACCAGCACGGCAGCGCGCATTTCCCGGTAGCGGCAGACCATGTACGCGGCCCCGCCCACCGCCGTGGACACGCCCATTTGTGACAAGCAGGCACTGAAAACAAGGATGCGTGATGGGCAGCGCAGCGGTCCCCAACGGCGGGCCCCAGGATCATGAAGACGGCCAAAATTCCGTAGACCCGGCCGGTGGCCTCGCTAACGACGACATCGTCGCTTATCGCTTCGAGGATGACGCCGACGCGACGCAGGCCATAGTTCAGGATCCTCGATATCCTCCGGCCGACACCGGTTACGGCGAGGACTCCGGCTACACGGAGGAACCGGGTGATCTCGATCCCGCCGGTGCCTACGTCGAGGAAACCGGTTACACCGAGGGAGCCGGCTACGACGAGGAGCCCGGCTACGCGAATCCCGCAACCGGCTTCGGTGCCGCTCTCCTCACCGCTGACGGGGGCACCGCCATCGCGGACGTCGTCATCGCCCGCCAAGAGGATCGGTTCGGTGGCATCAAAGTCGGGTCGGCCTTCTTCGGATGGCTGTCAGCCGCAGGTATTGCCGTTCTGCTGACTGTCGTTCTCATCGTGGCGGGCATGGGGGCAGGGCTCATGACGGGCTCGGAGGCCAATATCGTGTCCGGCGTGGTGTCCTCGCCGGACGGAATGTTGGGCATCATCCTTCCCTTGTCGATCGTATTCGTCTCGTTTTTCGCGGGCGGCTACGTGGCGGGGCGGATGGCGCGCTTCAACGGTGCCGGGCAGGGTCTGATGGTGTGGCTGTGGGCAGTCATTATGGCCGGTGTTGTAGTCCTGCTGAGCATGGTCGCCGGCCTGCGCCTCAATGGCTCCCGCACCGGCGGTGGTTTCCCTGGCATTCCACTGCTCGACGGGCAGCCCAGCAGCAGCGATCTCATCGCAATCATCGTCGCGGCCGCCGCAGCCCTGATAGCTGCTGTCCTGGGTGGCATCGCCGGCATGCGCTACCACCGACGGGTGGATCGCGTGGGTTTCATGCCGCCGGCGGAGGATGAGTACCAGGCCTAAACAAAAGACTTCCGCCGCGCCTATCTTGGCTCTCGTCATGACTGCCACTGCATCCTTGGCCTGCAGCATCCGCTGGCTCAGACCCGCTCCCCCGGAGCGACCGGCCCCCAGCGCTCACCGCTCCGAAAGGTTCGGGTCTCCCACTGGCCCCAACGCTATGGTCCCTTTCTCAGCGCGCCGGAGTAGCTCCAACCGCGGAGCGAAGAGACCGGCGGCGGACCGGGGTCCACGCGGCCTGCATTTGTGCCACCGGTTGTGGCACAAAAAGAGACTTGGCTCTCGCTTGAGCCGATGGTGAGATACACGCATGTGGACCGCGGCAGGCGACGCCGGGCAGACCACGACCCCCAGACCGCTCTGGGATTGAATCAACGGCCGGAGGAACCTCCGGTGTCCCGGCACACGCCGAAACCCACCGGCCTCCCGCTCTACATCTTCAATCGAACTGAACGCACGGGCGGCCTTGAGAGGACAGGTATGAGTTTCATAAGGTCCGCCGGGTAACCCAAGGAGTACCTGTCAGTTAAGGAACTGGTCGATAAGGTAACTCCGGCCAGCCACTGGACCCGGCCAGTCCCCAGCCAGCGCTGGGTCCGGCGGCCCCCTGACATGAAAAGGAACTGCTGGCTTAAGAGAAGAGCTGCTGGTTCGAGTGGGGCGATGCATCGGAAAGACCCGGGCGTCACCTTTGAAGCCGCACCGCAGCAGGTCTAAGCCTGGGCGGTCCCGTCCATTTCTGCCGGACGGACCGCCCAGGCTTAGACCTGCTGCGGCAGCGAGTCGAAGTCCATCTGCAGCCCGTACTGGGCTTCCAGAAGTAGCGGTTGGCCCGCAGAATGGGCCCATGGACGCCACAGATGTCTTCATTGCATCGACCGGGCAGGCGGGCGTGGTCGGGCGCCTGCTCTACGACTTCAACACCGAATTTAAAACACCCGGGCCAAGCGCCGAGGAATTTACCACCCGGTTCAGGTTCCTCCTGGCCCGCACTGACGTGCTTGTCCTGCTCTCCGGGACCCCGGTCGACCCGACCGGTTTCGCGTTCCTGACCCTGAGGCCCACCCCGTACTACGACGGAGCCCTGGCCCAGCTCGAGGAACTCTACGTCCAGCCCCGCCTGCGCGGCCAGGGCATCGGCACGGCACTGCTGGCAACCGCGGTCCACGAGGTCAGTGAACGCGGCGGAGCCGAGATGCACATCAACGTCGATGAGGTCGATACCGATGCCCGCCGCTTCTACGAACGCCACGGTTTCACCAACATCCAGCCGGGCACGGACTGCCGGATGCTGTGCTACCTGCGTGAGCTCTAAACCCGGCACTAAGTAATCGAAGACCGCGTGTAGCAGGGAACAAGACAAACACCAGCGGGCTTTGCCCGCCTCAGCTGTCCATCATGCCGGAGCGCTGACACACCCCCTGGCCTGCGGCGTCGCCCCAGCTCAAGCCTGTAGCCTCTTCGGGTGGCTCAGAAACGTGTAGTGGAACTTATCGATGACCTGGACGGCACCGCAGCGAACCAGACTGTGAAGTTTGCCCTCGACGGCAACTCCTACGAGGTGGATCTGAACGACGGAAACGCCGAGGAGCTGCGCTCCTCACTGGAGCGCTTCACCGCCAAGGCCCGCCGTACGGGCGGCCGCAAGCAGAGCGCCATTGATTTGGGCCCTGCCGGACCCTCAACCAAGGACGTCCGGGCATGGGCCCTCGCCCATGGCATGGAAGTCAACCTCCGCGGGCGCGTCCCTGAGTCCATCGTGCAGCAGTACCTGGCCGCGAACTAGCGACGTTCACGCCTGCCGGTCGCCCTATGCCTGATCGGCGGTTCATCCGCAGAAGTGCACAGGTCGTTGCTGTCGATCCCAGCAGATCTGGGGTTTCCCCGCTGCCGGCCTAGCCTTGGGCAGTCTGGGGTTGGAAGATCCGATCGCTGACGTCATCGCGGAGAATGTGGAACTGTCCCCCGTTTCCGTTGACCGAACCGTCGAGGACGTAGAAGCCCCTCCCTGCATCCGGCCCGCCGGCGGCGCGGTCCAGGGCTTCGATCAGATGCCGTCCCAGATGCCCCCTTGGGCCAAGCCCCTTGATTTCTTCCAGTTCCTCAGGCGTCAGCCCTGCCAGTAAGGCGTTGATTTCAGCCATGACACACCTCCCCAGTTGTACAGGCCCCGTTGTGGCCTGAGCCCATACCCTAGAGCACCGAGGTTAATGCCACAAGAGCAGGGTTTCGACGTGCCACATCGCGTCCGGCTCCCTGTAACGTCAGCGCGAGCGGCTCGGAAAAGGGTCTGGGAAATGGCACTACCGACAGTGAAAATGCCCAGGTAACGCTGCCCTGCCCCATCAGTCGAAGATTCCTGCCTCGGGTATGACGTGTGGCAGTGCCGCCTTCTCCGGAGTGGGAGTCTTATGTCCGTCGTAAGCGCATTTCTTGAAGGGGCCTTCTTTGTCCATGAGGACACGCATGTGCGGGTCGGCATGGTTCAGCCACCAGGTGCTGATCCCGAGGGCCGGCTCGAGGCGGAGGTGTTCCCAAGCCCGCCAGACGGCTTCCATTCGGATCAGGGCTTCGGGGTTGTTTGTACCATTCCGGGCACCAGGCGAACGCTGCTCCTTCGTTGACTTCCCGGACGTAGGACTGGGCGAAGAGCCCGACGAAGAACTCAACGGCACTTGAATAGACCCGATGAGCTCGAAGGCCTCGGCCCAGGAGATCGGCGAATAGTGGGTCTCCCCTTCCCGGATCACCACCGGTTCGCTGAGCCGGCCCTGGTTACCCAGCCAGTACTCACTCTTGGTTGAGAGCTCGGCGATGGAATGCCTGGCCAAGAACTCCGCACCGACGGTTCGGAGGGTGTTCTCCTCGGCCACGGCCTGGGCGCCGTTTTCGCAGAATTCGGCAGCCTTGCGTTTCTTGTCCGATTCCGGCCAGGCGCAACCCGGGCAGTCGAAGCCGCCGCGCTGGTTCAGCCGCAGCAGCGACTGTGCCGTCCGGGTCACGCCGGCTTGGGCCACAGCCCGCTCCAGTGCCACCATTACGGCTTGCACACCGGCAGGTTCCGTTTTCGGTTTACCGACGGCGAGGGAGTCTTCGTTGATATCCGCAACGGGGGCGGGCTGCTTACCGAACTTCATTGCTTTTACCTTTTCTTTGCGCAGCTTAGGCGCTCAAGGGGCGTGGATCCCCGCGCCAGAGCGGTCGCTCTCGACGCCGGCTTCAGGCGCCAATACATCCTGGCTGTTCGTTCCCCGCCGCTCGTTCACACTTTCAAGTACTCGTACTGGCGGTTTCGTCAGCATCCTGGGGCACCGCGTTTTAGCACTGCACGGCAGGCGGGCGCCGGTCCGGTCATCCCGGAACCGACGCCCAGCCTGCAGTGCAGTTGAGCCGTTGTCGTGGCTCAGCCACCACGGGAGATCAGCGTGCCGCGGTAGCGGGCTGCTCCTGGAATGCCGGCACGACGTGCTCGATGAAGAGTTCGAGTGAGCGCTTTTTCTCCTCATGGGTCACGCTGTTGTCAGACCAGACGCTGAACTCGGTTACGCCCAGTGCCTCGTAGCGGCGGAGCCGCTCGATCACTTCGTCCGGCATCCCGATCATCGCCGTCTGGTGGAGGGATTCTGGCGTGAACTCCGGGCGGTCGGCGAACTTCTCTTCAGGGCTGGGCTCGAGGAAACCGTTCTTGGGGGTGGTCTTGTTTCCGAACCAGGCATCAAACGTCCTGTAGAACTTGTTGATGCCTTCGGCTGGGCGCCGCCATCCCTCGGGCTCGTCTGCGGAGTGGACGTGGGTGTGGCGGAGCACCATGAGGTCCGGGCGGGGAACTCCGGGGTTGTTCTCCACAGCGGTGTCGAACTTGCGCGCGAGGTCTTCGACCTCCTCGTCGCCCTTCATGAGCGGCGTCACCATCACGTTGCAGCCGTTGGCGACGGCGAACTCGTGCGAGGAGACACAGAGCTCACGCAGGTGAGCGTCTCGACCCGCTCGGGATGGAATCTGGCGATGCGCGCGATCAAGGCACCCAGCGAGAAACCCACGAGGTGGCTTCGTTCGGGGAGGCGTTTGAGCACATCGGCGGCCAGTTCCTCGAGCGTGACCGGTTCCGTCAGGGGCGGCTGCCGCCCGTGCCCGGGAAGGTCGATGGCAATTGACTCACACCCGAGGGCATCCTGGACGGGCCCCCACATGGTTGAATCGAGACCGGCCCCATGCAGGAGGGCAACGGGGCTTTCCGGCGTTCTTGTCATTGTTCGGTGGAGAGGGGCGCCAGGCGCTCCTGGGGCCGGCCCTGGGCGGAGGCCGCGAGGGCAATGAGGATTTCACCGGGGTGGGGAGCATCGGCGACTTTGACCTCGACGGTCTGGTGGTGGGAGCGGATGGTCGCATCCGTGATGTGCTTCATCGGGATGTCGAACACGGTGCCGGCCGGGGCACGTTTCTCGACCGCGGGCGGCAGGGTGGTCGCGGATGCGGCCTTGCGGTAGTGGTCGCCGAATTTCAGTGTGTGGATAAGCGCCGAGCCGTGCTCGATCTCCCCATCGATGCCCACAATGGCTGCCTTGCCGTAGGCCTCGACAGGGGCGCCGAGTGCCTCGATGACTTTCGGGGCGAGGAGCGCCGAGATCAGAGGCTGTGGCATCGATGCCCTCGGTAAGGTCTTCGACGAAGCCCTGGCCGGCCCATGGGTTGTCCACTACGGCGACTGCGACGGCGATGCGGGCTCCGGGGGTGACGGGGCGGCCGCCTTCGGTCAGGATTTCTTCGGACAAAGTAACGATCTTGCGGATGTTCACGGCAGGATTCCCTCCAGGATTTTAGCGGTTACGGGTTGGTCAGTTGTTCGGTCGCCGATGCGCGGGTGCGGACGTGACCCTGTGGACGCGGCGGCTATGACGACGATTTCGTTCGGATGGGGCGCTCGCTCAGGCTCAGCGTCAGGGTTTGGTAGTGGCTGCGCGTGGAGGCGGCTTCTTTGTGCCACATGGGCACGGCGATGGAAGTCCCTGGTTCTGCGCGGTCGTCTGAGAAGGAGAGGATCGATGTGCCTTCGAGGAACTCGCGAACGAGATTGCCGCAGTACGGTGTATGGATCAGCGCCGCGGCGTGCTCAACCTCCCCGTTCAACCCGACAACAGCCGACTTGCCGAACGCCTCAATTTCATCAGCCCCGCCCAACGCTGCGGTGAGGCGGTCCGTCAGGACCTTCGCGAGCACCGGAGCGATGCGTTCGGTCTCGGAAACCACACTTTGACCGCAGCTTGGGACGAGGGTGACGTCAGCGCTTTCGACGCAATCGTCACCGCCGACTACCGCCGCGAGAGCGCCGCCACGGGAAAGATCACAGGCCTGAAGGAACTCCAGCAGGAAATCCTCGATGTCCGGGCGGCATTCCCGGACCTCCCAAAAGATCGTGTTGGAAGACGATGGCGTCCACGGGCCGCGTATCCACGAACAGGACCGCGACCGTCCGGGAGTGAACCACTGTGTAGCGTGTCAGGTTTTCTACCCAGGAATGGATCCCGGTGTACTCTTCCACGATCAGCCCGTCCTCGAGCAGACCCCGCTGCTCGAGTAGGTCGTAGACAACATTCCAGGCGAGATCCATCAGTTCATGGATTGCCGCTTCCACCGTTGGAGCCGTCATATCTCCATGGGGCTCCTGGGCACTATCAGTCTCGTGGAGCCCGAGGGCGTGTCCTAGTGACTGCAGCAGGCAGGGCGATCATCCATCCGTCAACGAAAATCGCCGCTCCACCGGGGCGTCTTTCGGATGAGCTCTTTGGAGGTCACATGCCGGCGGTGTCCCGTCTACCCACTTGCCCTCATCCTTGAGCTTGTCCGGGCAAGCCGCTCTGCAGTGCGCAGATGGGACTCCACAATAAAGTCCTCGAAGTCGCTCGCCGCGATGCGCCATACACACCCCGGCCCGCCGGTATAGATGCTGAGCTCACGTCCTGGGCACTGGTCAGGAAGCGGCGGGCTCGTGCGCTCACTGATTCTCAGGTGGGTCTGGTGTTCTAGGCCGGTCAGGCCCACAGTATTCCTACCCGTTCCTCATGAATTCAAGGAGACATCAATGCCCGGCGAACGGACGACCGTATTAGTCACCGGAGGCGCCCGCGGCATCGGCCGGGCCATTGCCAAGACGCTGGCAGAGGGCGGCTGGCACGTGGTAGCCACCTACAAAACCGGGCTCGACGAAGCGAAAGAGTTGGCCCGCACTCATGACGTCCAGATACGCCATGTTGACCTGGCTGACAGAGCAGAAACACAGAATTTCGCGCAGCAGATCTGCGAGGAATTTCCACTGACTGCCCTCGTTAACAACGCCGGGATCCTCGAGAAGCAGCCATTCGAAGAGATGACGCTGGATGTCTGGGACAGGACGCTGGCGGTCAACGTCACTGCCCCGCTGATCCTCGCCCAAGCGATAGGTCCCCGCCTTTCCCCTGGTGGCAGCATAGTCAACATTGCCAGCACGGACGCATATGTCGGCTCGTTCCGGGGCATAGCCTACTCAGCCAGCAAGGCCGCACTTCTCTCAGTCACCCTGAGCCTCGCCAACGTGCTTGGGCCCCGCGGCGTCCGGGTCAACGCGGTAACACCAGGCTGGGTCGACTCCGGGATACTGACCGAGCCGTACGAGGCGGCAACTCTCACTCCCTTGGGCCGCAACGGGAGCCCCGACGACATTGCGAAAGTCGTCGCCTTCCTTCTGAGCTCCGAGGCTGCCTTCATCACCGGGGCATCGATCGTGGCTGACGGCGGATACACCAGCGTCGACTACTTCATGAACAAGGAGGATCAATCCTTCCACTGACGGTTCACCGAACGTGAAGCGGCGCCCATACTCTTCCCTCATGCAGTCGGGTTGGCTGGATCCTTGGAATCGTTGCACTGCGGGTGCTGTTGCCTGTGCACCCGCGCCTGCCCCACTCTTCCAGGAGTTTCAGTGCCGGCCGGGTCTACCTGCAGCCCTCCAGAGTGCTGACGACCGCGTCGTGCTCGGCCTGGGTAACCCAGAGGCTGTATTTGGCCTTGACGACAGTTTGGCGTGCCGCGTACTCGCATCGGAAGGCCTTGTTCGGCGGCAGCCAGGTGGCGGCGTCCTTGTCGCCCTTAGCGCTGTCAATTAGTCCGTCGGCGGCCATGAGATTCAGCGGGTCGTTGGCAAGTTGCTTGCGCTGCTCGGCGCTGATCTGCTGCGCGCCCTTCTGCCAGGCATCGCTGAGGGGGACGATGTGGTCGATCTGGACATCGGAGCTGGTGTCCTTGCCGCGCGTGAAGATAATGGTCGTACCGGTGTACTTGTCAGCCAGGGTTCCCGTTGCGATCACACAGTTGTGGGTGCCGGGCTTGAACGTTTCGTTGGTCAGATCCCGAGCGAGGATGTCATTGCGGGTGCCGGTCGACGTCGGTCCAGTCTGGTCCGAACTCATCGCGCGTGTAGCCGGTCTTTGGAGCGCGCCCCTTCACCGGGATGCTCTTCAGTTGGACGAGGGCGTTGGCGGCGTCACCGGCAAAGGCCGGGTCCACCGTGGCTGGCGCACCGATGCCTGCAACGCCCTTTGATGACCTCAAGGGCGTTGGCCGCAGCATCACAACCTACTAATGCCCCAGCCAGCATCAATGCGGAGACAGCAGACAGAATTCTGGCGGGAGAACAGGTGGTCTGCATGATCCTTTTATAGGCGGTTGTTCCACGCTAGCTTTTACCACCGCCTGCCGAGGGTAACCGTGTCCGTTATGCCGGCCACACGTAGCGCCCCTCGGTCCTCTGGGGAAATCCGCTTCGAGTACCACTCGCTGGCTCAACCGTTCAAACCATGGCCCGGACGGCAAGCGACGCCCTTGCTCAGTTCGCGCTTGCCAGTCTGACCTTCGAGCGGGTACCGATGAGCCTTTCCTTCATCACGGGCCCACTGCCGGAGAGCGAGGAACCAGTGCTGTCAGGGAGAATCTCGCTCAACTTTGCGATTTCCAGAATGTGCTCGGAAGTGAAAATGATCTTTCCCTTTCCCCAGCATGCATGGGGGAAGCGTCCGCTTGTGGCGCCGTCGCGGAGCCATGACTCTGTGCAGCGCATCAGGGCGGCTGCTTCGGCGGGCTCAAAAAATTCGATCTCCACGGGATCTCCAAAAGGAAGCCGTTACTTTCCACTTACATGGCCCCGTGGAGACCAATCGACATGACCGGAAGCGCGAGTCAGGCAACGCTCCCAAGCGCCGGACACCGGCCATGCCATTCTGAGCAACAGCACCGTTAGTGCAGAAAGGCCGTTATCGAGCGCTCCGTGGCATCCGCACCGGCCTGCAGCGCCTCCGGCATCAAGTGCCCGTAGACCTGCTCCTAGTCCTCGTAGAGGCGTGTCCCAGCCGGCGCGAGATGGTGAACAAGGGCACCCCGTCCTGGATCAGCCAGGACGCATGCGTGTGGCGGAGGTCGTGGATCCTTGGATCTTTAGTGAGGCCGATAGCTTGGGCTGTGCGAACGGCAGGGACCCAGTAGTGGTGCCAGTAGAGTTTGTGGATGATTCGGCCACCCTTGGGCGTCGTAAACACAAGTTCTTTTCCCGGCCTGCTTGCGACCAACGGGATCAGCAGCTCAACAAGCGCCGGGTTCAGGCCTATTGTCCGCTTACCGGCACCGGTCTTGGTGGCCCCGACGTAAAACTTGGACTGGCCGTCCCGCTTCCATGCTTTATTGATCCGGGCGGTGGGCGGTTTGGAGAGCAGGTCGACGTCGGCCACGGTAAGGGCGGTGGCCTCGCCGAAGCGGGTGCCGGTCATGACCAGGAAGTTCGTGAAGGCCTTGTAACGCTCCCCCATCCCCTCCATGATCAGGCTGAACTCCGCATGGGTAAGGAACATCGCCTCATCCTCGGCCTTCTCTATGCCGGGAAGCTGAACGCCGCGGCAAGGGTTCCGCGAAATATAGCCAAGCATCTCAGCGGTATTCATGGCGGCTGAGATCAGGCCGTGCACGTTGTGGATGGTTTTCGGCGCCTTGCCCTTTGCCATCATCGACTTCACCCAGTGCGCGATCAGTCGATAGTCCAGCTTGTCCACCGGCACATGGCCGATAACGTTCCGGATATGCAGGTCCAGCATGGTCTGGTACGTCTTCGTGGTTCCGCTCGATGGACGGATCAGCAGGTCGATGTGTTCCTGGATGACTTCGGCCACAGTGGGCGTGCGTTTCTCGTTCGACAGGATGGCATGCTGCGCGATTTCGAAGGACTGGCCGTTGGCGTCCAAGAGCCTCTTCAGCGTCTCGGCTTCGATGAGGGTCGGAACAGTGATGCCCTGCTGCTCGCGGCTCTTCGGATCCCGCCACAACACCATGTAGGACGATGAGCCGTCCTTCTTGGTGCGTTTTCGAATGCTTGCCACACAGAAAACGGTACGCCGCTGTCAACACTTTGGGCGGTTTTGTCAACACCCAAAGAGCTAACAGGCCTCCTACCTGCGGAAACACTGTGCCCGAGGTGGGACTCGAACCCACACACCTTTCGATACCGCATTTTGAGTGCGGCGCGTCTGCCAATTCCGCCACTCGGGCGCGGAGTACACGGAGTAACAATCGTAGACTCACATCATGATTGTGAGCAACGCAGCCACTTCCAGTGCGCGGAATTACTCTACATGCAGATAGGCTAAAGTCCAGAATCGCGCCAGCGCCGCCGCAACAAGCCATGCAGATCCAAGTACAGCCGCGGGTCCCAACTAAGATAGTCATAGTCCCGCCGTACCTTTTCAAGGAGATCCCGTGTCAGAACCGACGGAGTCAAACACCACGTCCCAGCCGGCGCGCCGCGTAGTTGTCGCTGAGGATGAAACCCTTATCCGCCTGGACATCATCGAGATCCTGCGCGGTGAAGGCTACGACGTTATCGGCGAGGCTGACAACGGCGAGAAGGCCGTGCAGCTGGCTGAGGAACTCAAGCCTGACCTGGTCCTGATGGACGTCAAGATGCCCGTCATGGACGGTATCTCCGCCGCCGAAAAGATCGTTAAGGCCCGCATTGCCCCGGTGGTCCTCCTGACAGCGTTCAGCCAGAAGGAACTGGTGGAGCGTGCGCGCGACGCCGGCGCCATGGCCTACGTGGTGAAGCCTTTCACCCCCGCGGACCTCATCCCCGCCCTGGAGATCGCCCTGTCCCGGCACGAGGAAATCAAGGCCCTCGAGAACGAAGTGACGGACCTGCAGGAACAGTTCGCCACTCGCAAGCTCGTGGAGCGCGCGAAGAGCCTGCTGACCACCAAGATGGGACTCACCGAGCCGGAGGCCTTCCGCTGGATCCAGAAGACCTCCATGGACCGCCGCCTCAGCATGCGCGAGGTCGCCGAGACCATCATCAACCAGGTCAACTGACCCCGAAAACCAGCAGGAGGATCCACGCCCAACGGCGCGGGTCCTCCTTCGGGATTAATCCCGAGAAGCAGACCCAGAAAAGCCAAAAAGGGAGGATCCCCGCCAGCCGGCGGGGATCCTCCTTTTTTTGTCAGCTACTTTTCAGCGGCTTGGTTCTTCTTCTTCTTTTCCGGCCACGGGCCGAGCTTTTCCCTGGTCGTACCCTCGCCTGTGCGTGAGGTGTCTGCGAGGTCGCCCACCTTGTGGACCTTGAGCGAGTTGGTGGAGCCGGCTTTTCCGGGAGGGGAACCGGCAGCGATGACCACGAGGTCGCCGTCTTCCACCAGTTCCATGTCCAGCAGGCTTTGGTCAACCTGGGCAGTCATTTCGTCCGTGTGGCCCACCATGGCAACGAGCTGCGGCTGGATGCCCCAGGTCAGTGCCAACTGGTTCCACACCTGCTCCACCGGGGTGAAGGCGAAGACCGGCTTGATCGGGCGCAGGCGGGAGAGGCGGCGGGCGGAGTCACCGGACTGGGTGAAGGTACAGATGTACTTCGCGTCCAGCTGGTCGGCGATTTCGACGGCGGCACGGGTGATGGCGCCGCCGCGGGTCTTGGGCTTCGTTCCCAGCGGGGGGACGCGCTCCAGACCGTGCTCTTCGGTGGACTCGATGATCCGCGCCATGGTCTTGACGGTCTCGATCGGGTACTTGCCGACGCTCGTCTCGCCGGAGAGCATCACGGCGTCCGCGCCGTCGAGCACCGCGTTGGCGCAGTCTGAGGCCTCGGCCCGGGTGGGGCGCGGGTTGTCGATCATGGATTCGAGGACCTGGGTGGCCACGATGACCGGCTTCGCCCAGCGGCGTGCCAGTTCGATGGCACGCTTCTGCACGATCGGCACTTCCTCGAGCGGGAGCTCCACGCCCAGGTCGCCACGGGCCACCATGATGGCGTCGAACGCGTCGATGATCTCGTGCAGCTGCTCCACGGCCTGCGGCTTCTCGATCTTGGCGATGACGGGAACGCGGCGGCCTTCCTCGTCCATGATCTCGTGGACGCGGGCGATGTCGGTCGCGTCGCGGACGAAGGAAAGCGCAACGAGGTCGACGCCGCGGCGGATGGCCCAGCGGAGGTCGTCCTCATCCTTCTCGCTCAGGGCAGGGACGTTCACGGCGACGCCGGGCAGGTTGATGCCCTTGTTGTTGGACACCATGCCGCCGACGGTCACTTCGGCGACGACCTTGACGTCGTCCACCTCCACGGCGCGCAGGGCGACCTTGCCGTCGTCGATCAGGAGGGCGTCGCCCACATTGACGTCCTCGGTAAGGCTCTTCAGCGTGGTCGAGCAGATTTCCTTGGTGCCGGGAACGTCTTCGGTGGTGATCGTGAAGATGTCACCGACCGCGAGTTCGTGCGGGCCGTCGACGAAACGGCCGAGGCGGATCTTCGGGCCCTGCAGGTCGGCCATGATCGCTACGGCCTTGCCAAGGTCGGCCGCGGCCTTACGGACGTTCTCGTAGGTGTTGTCATGCACGGAGTAATCGCCGTGGCTCATGTTCATTCGGGCGACGTCAACGCCGGCTTCCAGCACCGCGAGGGTGTTTTCGTAGCTGGCAATTGCCGGTCCAAACGTGGCCACAATCTTTGCGCGTCTCATATACCTACCCTATTGGTCACTTGCATTGGTTGAGTTGTCGTGGAGGTGAATATCTCCCCCCGATGCATAACTAGAGGACGGCGATGGCGCGGTCCGTCGGGGCGACGGGAGCGGGAAGAATCGTGCTCCCCATCAGGTACTTGTCCACAGCTGCGGCGGCGGCGCGCCCTTCAGCGATGGCCCACACGATCAGCGACTGTCCGCGGCCGGCGTCACCGGCAACGAAGACGCCCTCGGTGTTGGTCATGTAGTAGCCGTCGCGAGCCACGTTGCCGCGTCCGTCGAATTCGGCGTGGACCTGCTCGGTGATGCCTGCAGGCTCCGGTCCGGTGAAGCCCAGGGACAGGAACACCAGGTCCGCGGGAATGATCCGCTCGGTGCCGGCCTTGGGGACGCGCTTACCGTCGACGAATTCGGTTTCAGCCACCTTCACGCCGGTCAGCTTGCCGTCCTCACCGACGAACTCCACGGTGGAGGCGAGGTAGGTGCGCTCACCGCCTTCTTCGTGGGCGCTGGCGACCTCGAAGAGGGTGGGGAACGTCGGCCACGGCTGGTGGCTGGCGCGCTCCGCCGGGGGCTGCTTGCCGATGGCCAGGGTGGTCACCGAAGCCGCCTGGTGGCGGTGCGCCGTGCCGATGCAGTCAGCACCGGTGTCGCCGCCGCCTAGGATAACCACGTGCTTGCCGCGGGCGTCGATGTGGTTCGCCGGCGTCTCCCCTGCCACGGCACGGTTGGCCGGAACCAGGTAGTCCATCGCGAAGTGGACACCCTCGAGCTCACGGCCCGGGATCTTCAGGTCCCGGGGCACAGTGGCACCAGTGGCAATGACAACAGCGTCGTAACGGCGGCGCAGCTGCTCCCAGGTCACGTCGGTGCCGACGTTGACGCCGGTGCGGAAGCGGGTGCCCTCGGCCTTCATCTGCTCGAGCCGGCGGTCCACCTGCTCCTTTTCCATCTTGAAGTCGGGGATGCCATAGCGCAGCAGGCCGCCGATCTTGTCGTCGCGTTCGTACACGGCGACGGTGTGGCCCACACGGGTCAGCTGCTGGGCGACGGCCAGGCCGGCGGGGCCGGAGCCGACCACGGCCACGGTCTTGCCGGTCAGGCGGTGCGGCGGGAGCGGGGTGACCCAGCCGTTGTCGAAGGCTTCATCAATGATGGAGACCTCGACCTGCTTGATGGTCACGGCGGGCTGGTTGATGCCCAGCACGCAGGACGCCTCGCAGGGGGCCGGGCACAGGCGGCCGGTGAATTCGGGGAAGTTGTTGGTGGCGTGCAGCCGCTCAATCGCTTCCTCGCCCTTGTCCCGCCACATGAGGTCGTTCCACTCGGGAATCAGGTTCCCCAGCGGGCAGCCCTGGTGGCAGAACGGCACGCCGCAGTCCATGCAGCGGCCGGCCTGGCTTTTCAGGACGCCCTTTTCCTGGGCTTCGTAAACTTCCTTCCAGTCCATGATGCGGACGGGAACGGGGCGGCGTGGCTGGGTTTCACGCTGGCGTACTTTCAGAAATCCGCGTGGGTCAGCCACCGGTCACCTCCAGGATTCGAGACCATACTTCTTCGCCGTCGGGGTCCAGGCCCTCTTCGATGGCGGTAAGGCGGGTTTGCAGCACGGCCGCGTAGTCGCGCGGCAGCACCTTGGTAATGCGGGCAGCGGTGTCGTCGAAGTTCTCGAGCAGGCGCGCGGCCAGCTGGGATTCAGTCTCCTCGACGTGCCTGACCAAAAGCCCGTGAACGATGTCACGGTCCTCGGCGTCCAGCTCGAGGAGCTGCAGTTCGCCGGCTTCCAGCGCCTGCTTGTTCACGCGGGCGTTGTCCAGGTCCAGCACGTAGGCGGTACCGCCGGACATGCCTGCACCGAAGTTGCGGCCGGTCCGTCCGAGGATCAGCGTCTGGCCGCCGGTCATGTACTCGCAGCCGTGGTCACCGATGCCTTCGACAACCGCCGTGGCTCCTGAGTTCCGGACCAGGAAGCGTTCGCCCACCTGGCCGCGCAGGAACAGTTCACCGCTCGTGGCACCGTAGCCGATCACGTTGCCGGCGATGACGTTGCTCTCCGCCTTGAACACGTTGGTGCGGTCAGGACGGACGATGATGCGGCCGCCGGAGAGGCCCTTGCCCACGTAGTCGTTGGAGTCGCCGTACATGCGCAGCGTGATGCCGGCAGGCAGGAAGGCGCCCAGCGACTGCCCGGCGGTGCCGGTCAGGGTGATGTCGATCGTGTCCGTCGCCAGGACGTCCGTGCCGAACTTCTTGGTGACCTCGTGGCCGAGCATGGTGCCCACCGAGCGGTCCGTGTTGATGACGTCGACGGCGATCTTCACCGGGGCGCGGTCGGTCAGCGCTTCGGCAGACATCGTGATGAGACGCTGGTCGAAGTGCTTGTCCAGCTCGTGGTTCTGGCCGGTCAGGTTGCGCAGCGGCGCGTCGTCGTCGAACTCCAGTCCGTGCAGGATGGGGTCGAGGTCCAGCCCTTCGGCCTTCCAGTGGCTGATGGCGTCCTGGGTGTCCAGCATTTCCGCGTGGCCGATCGCTTCCTCAATGCTCCGGAAGCCAAGTTCCGCGAGGATTTCGCGGACTTCCTCGGCCAGGAATTCGAAGAAGTTGACCACGAACTCGGGCTTGCCGCTGAAGCGGGCACGCAGCTCGGGGTTCTGCGTGGCCACGCCCACCGGGCAGGTGTCCAGGTGGCAGACACGCATCATGATGCAGCCTTCAACCACCAGCGGTGCCGTGGCGAAGCCGAATTCCTCGCCGCCCAGCAGGGCGGCAATGACGACGTCGCGTCCGGTCTTGAGCTGGCCGTCCACCTGCACGACTACGCGGTCGCGCAGGCCGTTGAGCATGAGCGTCTGCTGCGTCTCTGCGAGACCCAGCTCCCACGGGACACCGGCGTGCTTGAGCGAGTTCAGCGGCGAGGCGCCGGTTCCGCCGTCGTGCCCGGAAACGAGCACGACGTCGGCCTTCGCCTTGGTGACCCCGGCGGCAACTGTGCCGATTCCCACCTCGGAGACGAGCTTGACGTGCACACGTGCCGAGGGGTTCGCGCGCTTGGCATCGTAGATGAGCTGCGCGAGGTCCTCGATCGAGTAGATGTCGTGGTGCGGGGGCGGGGAAATGAGCCCGACGCCGGGGGTCGAGTGGCGTGTGCGGGCGACCCAGGGGTACACCTTCTGGGCCATCAGCTGGCCGCCCTCGCCGGGCTTGGCGCCCTGCGCCATCTTGATCTGGATGTCATCAGCGTTGGTCAGGTACAGGCTGGTGACGCCGAACCGGCCGGAGGCGATCTGCTTGACGGCGGAACGGCGCTCCGGATCCATCAGGCGGTCCACGTCCTCGCCGCCTTCACCGGTGTTGGACTTGCCGCCCAGCCGGTTCATGGCGATCGCGAGCGTCTCGTGGGC
The DNA here is from genome assembly GCF_054130535.1 of Arthrobacter sp. D1-17. Taxonomy (NCBI): domain Bacteria; kingdom Bacillati; phylum Actinomycetota; class Actinomycetes; order Micrococcales; family Micrococcaceae; genus Arthrobacter; species Arthrobacter sp. D1-17. The sequence continues at coordinate 2,486,558 of NZ_CP096382.1, forward strand.
TTCCTTGGAGATGGAGCCGTAACTCATGGCACCGGTGGAGAAGCGCTTGACGATGCTGGAGACCGGCTCCACTTCCTCGAGCGGCACCGGCGGGCGCAGGCCGTCCTTGAACTTGAGGAGCCCGCGCAGGGTCATCAGGTTCTCGGACTGGTCGTCCACGCCCTTGGTGTACGCCTTGAAGATGTCGTAGCGGCGCTCACGCGTGGCGTGCTGCAGCCGGAAGACCGTCTCCGGGTTGAACAGGTGCGGCTCGCCGTCGCGGCGCCACTGGTATTCGCCGCCGCCCAGCAGGGGCCGGTGCGGCTGCTCGATGCCGCCCTCGGGGTAGGCCATCTGATGGCGTGCGGAGACCTCGGCCGCGATGACATCCAGGCCCACGCCGCCCAGCTGGGAGTGCGTGCCGGCAAAGAATTCGTCCACCAGCTCCTGGCCGAGGCCCAGCGCTTCGAACGTCTGCGCGCCAGTGTACGAAGCCACGGTGGAGATGCCCATCTTGGACATGATCTTCAGGACGCCCTTGCCGAGGCCCTTGATCAGGTTGTACACCCCGTCCTGCGGGGTGACGCCCACGACGTCGCCGGCAGCGATCAGCTGCTCTACGGATTCCATAGCCAGGTACGGGTTGACGGCCGACGCGCCGTAGCCGATGAGCACGGCCACGTGGTGCGTTTCGCGGACATCGCCGGCTTCGACCACGAGCGCGGTCTTGGTGCGGTTGGCGCTGCGCAGCAGGTGGTGGTGCACGGCACTGACCAGCAGCAGCGACGGAATCGGCGCCCACTGGGCGTTGGAGTCACGGTCGGACAGCACGATGTACTGCACGCCGCGGTTGATGGCGCCGGAGACCTGCTCGCAGATCTCCGTGAGGCGGGCGCGGAGGGCGGCTTCGCCGCCTTCGGGACGGTACAAGCCGCGGACCTTCATGGCCACGCGGTTTCCGTCGGCGTCCTCGATGTTGGCGATCTTGGCCAGCTGGTCGTTGTTGATAACCGGGAACGGCAGCTGGACCTGGGGCTGGCGGACCTGCTTGGTGTCCAGCAGGTTGCCGGTGGGTCCGATGGCGCACATCAGGGACGTGACCAGCTCTTCGCGGATGGCGTCCAGCGGCGGGTTGGTGACCTGGGCGAAGGACTGCACAAAATAGTCGAACAGCAGGCGGGGGCGCTTGGACAGCACCGCTACCGGCGTATCGGAGCCCATGGCGCCCAGCGGCTCGGCGCCGGTGCGGGCCATGGGGCCGAGCAGGATCTTAAGCTCTTCCGTGGTGTAGCCGAAGGTCCGCTGGCGGATGTTCACGGACGTAGCCGTGTGCACCACATGCTCGCGTTCCGGGAGGTCGTTCAGGTCGATCAGGTTGTCCTTGACCCACTCGGACCAGGGGTTCGCCGCAGCTACCTCGGCCTTGACCTCTTCGTCGTCGATGATGCGCCCCGCTTCGGTGTCCACCAGGAACATCTTGCCCGGGGAAACACGGCCCTTGCGCACCACCTTGGAGGGCTCGACGTCGATGACGCCCACCTCGGAGGCGAAGACGACCAGGCCGTCCTCGGTGATCCAGAAGCGGCCCGGGCGGAGCCCGTTGCGGTCCAGCGTGGCACCGACGAGGTTGCCGTCGGTGAAGGACACGGCGGCAGGGCCGTCCCACGGTTCCATCAGGAGGGAGTGGTACTCGTAGAACGCGCGCCGTGCGGGGTCCATGGTGGCGTGGTTTTCCCACGCCTCCGGGATCATCATCATGATCGCGTGTGTGATGGGGCGGCCGGAAAGCCAGAGCAGCTCGGCCACTTCATCGAACGAGGCGGAGTCCGAGGCACCGGGGGTGCAGATCGGGAACAGCTCTTCGGGGACATCGCCCAACAGCGGATTGGCCAGCTGCGACTGGCGGGCGCGCATCCAGTTCCGGTTGCCCTTGACGGTGTTGATCTCACCGTTGTGGGCGATGGTGCGGAACGGCTGGGCCAGCGGCCATGACGGGAACGTGTTCGTGGAAAAGCGCGAGTGAACGATCGCCAGCTTGGTCTTGAAGCGCTTGTCCGAAAGGTCGGGGTAGAACGGCTCCAGCTGCGCGGTGGTCAGCATGCCCTTGTAGACAATGGTGCGCGACGACAGCGAGGGGAAGTAGACACCGAACTTGTTCTGGGCGCGCTTGCGGATCCGCCAGGCGCGGGCATCGAGTTCGTTGCGCTCGAGCTCCTCGCCGGTAGCGGAGGCAAGGAACGGCTGGGAGAAGTACGGCATGCAGGCGCGGGCCATGGCACCGACAAGGTCGGCCACGACAGGCACTTCGCGCCAGCCGAGCACCTTGAGGCCCTCATCTGCGGCCAGGCCTTCAATGCCGGCCTTGGCCGCGTTGGCTTCACGTTCCTCTGCCGGGAGGAAGGCGGTGCCCACGACGTATTGCCCCGGCGCGGGCAGCTCGAATTCGGTCACGGCGCGGAAGAACTCGTCCGGGACCTGCATCAGGAGGCCTGCGCCGTCACCTGTTCCCTCGTCGGCGCCGACAGCGCCGCGGTGCTCCAGGTTGCGCAGGGCCGTCAGTGCAGCGTCAACGATGTCGTAGCCGGGCTCGCCGCGCAGGGTGGCGATGATCGCAAGACCGCAGGCGTCCTTCTCCTGCTCAGGGTTGTAGAGCCCGGATGCCTCAGGGAGCGCCGCGAACCGCTTGAACGGTGACATGGCAGCGTCCGGCTGGACCGGTTCGGACCAGCTGGGGCTTGAAAGAGTTTGGGTCATGGGAGACGTCCTTCCTCCTGATCGTGCGTATGGAAGGGACAACGTTGGCCCCACTCAGAGCGCCACTGTGATGGGCACAACAAAGTGTTACTGCTTACTGGAAATTGTAGGGCAGGGACACCTGCTCAACTAACAGTTACGCAGGTCTCCAGCCCGGGCTTGACCGGCCAGCAGCTCTATGCTGCCCGATATGGTCCCATGCCACGACGCTGTGGTGTCGGGCGCTCCGAGCGGTAGCTCTGGCGGCCCTGCTTGCCGGCTCCTGAACTAGCGGGTGCCGTCAGTCTCCGACTCGGTTCCATTGGCTGTTGCACCGGACTTTCCGGCATCCGGCGAGACCTTGGCGGGCGAAGTGCCGCCGGTGGACGCCGGCACTGCTTCCGTTGGGGCAGAAGAGTAGCCTGGACCGTTTTCGTTATCTGGCAGATTATCACGCGATTCACTATCTGAGACAACGGGGTCCGTACCACGGACCAGACTCCGGACGGCGGCGGAGCCGCCTTCCCGCTCCCCTTCCGGGTCTTTATCCCGCTCCGCCGGGCCGCCGTCGTCCGTTTGTCCGGCCGTTGCGGCACGGTCTGCCGCCGGGGCGGCCGGCTTCCGGCCGGGAAGGTAAACGCTGTCCGCGTCTGCTGTCTGTCGGCGCCCCAGGACGATAAACACGGCCAGCGCGGCGACAAAGACGATAATGCTTGTCCACACGTTCAGCCGGGCCGTGACGCCGAAGAGGCCGATCTGCTCGGCGTCGTCGATGCGCATGGCCTCGATCCATACCCGGCCAAGCGTGTAGTACATCGCGTACAGCCAGAAGAGCCGGCCCCGGCGGAAGTGGAACCGCCTGTCCAGCGCCAGCAGGAGCAACACACCGGCTATGTTCCAGAGGGACTCGTACAGGAACGTGGGGTGGAACAGGGTGTCCGCCGGATACCCGCTGGGGAAGTTGGCGTTGTCCGCATCCACCTGCAGTCCCCAGGGCAGCGTGGTGGGCCCGCCGAAGAGCTCCTGGTTGAAGTAGTTTCCCCACCGTCCAATGGCCTGGGCCAGCAGCAGTCCCGGTGCCGCTGCATCCATGAAGCCTGTCAGCTTGACGCCGGCACGGCGGCACCCGATCCAGGCGCCGAAGGCACCAAGCACCACGGCACCCCAGATCCCGAGGCCGCCGCGCTGGATCTGCGGGATCAGGGAGAGGTCGCCGGTGCCGTCGAACCCGGGGCCGAAGTAGGCATCCGGAGAGGAGAAGACGTGGTACAGCCGGCCGCCGATAATGCCGAACGGGATGGCCCAGATGGCGATGTCCCAGACGCTCCCCTCCGGCGCGCCGCGCCTGGCCCATCGGACCGAGGTCAGCCAGAGGCCGACGACGATACCGGCAAGGATGCACAGGGCGTAGGCGTGGATACGCAGAGAACCCCACGGCAGCGGAATGTCGAAGCCGGACCAGTCCGGGCTCGGAATGCTGGCCGGAACCATGTTCACCGGGATCATGTTGACCGGGAGCAGGGCCGCCGCGGAGTGGAGCATCTGCATAATGAAGGGCTACTTCCTGGTGAGTCCGGTGCTGAGGTCTTTGGTCAGGCTTGCAACGGCGTCCACGCCGCCCCCCCGAATGGCGGACACGAGGGCCGTTCCCACGATCACGCCGTCGGCGTAGGCTGCGATTTCCGCGACCTGTCCGGCGTTGGAGACGCCGAGGCCTACGCAGACCCGCTCCGCCCCGGCTGCCTTGGCCGCCGTCACCACACCTTCGGCGGCCGCACTCACGGAGGAGCGTGCCCCGGTGACGCCCATGATGGAGACGGCGTACACGAAGCCGCGGCTGGCCTCGACGGTGCGCCGCATGCGCTGGGTGGTGGAGGACGGCGCCACAAGGAACACGCGGTCCAGCCCGTACTTGTCGGAGGCTTCCATCCATTCGGCGGCCTCGTCGGGAATGAGGTCCGGAGTTATCAGGCCCGCTCCCCCGGCTTCCGCCAGGCGGCGGGAAAACTCGTCCACGCCCATCCGAACCACGGGATTCCAGTAGGTCATGACCAGAACGGCGGCGTCGGTTTCGGCGGTGATGCCGGCGACCACGTCAAAGACCTGGCGGACGGAAAAACCCTTGGCCAGGGCTTCGGTGGTGGCGGCCTGGATGACCGGGCCGTCCATCACGGGATCCGAATAGGGAATGCCGATTTCGATCAGGTCGGCGCCGTTCCGCGCCAGGGCGATCCCGGCGGCGATGGTTTCCTCGACACTCGGGTAGCCCGCGGGCAGGTAGCCGATGAGGGCCGCCCGTCCTTCTGCACGGGCCTTGTCAATGGCTATTGCCGACTTGCTGGTCATCTGTGCGGTACTCACAGCTGCTCCCCTTCCTTGCCGATGGCCGCCTCTGCGGAATTCTTGTCCAGGAGGTCGAACCACTCGGCTGCTGTAGCCACGTCCTTGTCACCACGGCCGGACAGGTTAACGATCACGATCTTGTCTGATGCCTTGCCCTCGGCCCCCTCCTCTGCCGCCAGGCGCTGGCCCACCTTGATGGCGCCGGCAAGGGCATGCGAGGACTCGATGGCCGGGATGATGCCCTCGGTGCGGCACAGGAGCCGGAAGGCCTCCATGGCTTCGCTGTCAGTGATGGGCTCGTAGCTGACGCGTCCGATGTCGGCGAGGTAGGAGTGCTCCGGGCCGACGCCGGGGTAGTCCAGTCCCGCCGAAATGGAGTGTGATTCGATGGTCTGGCCGTCGTCGTCCTGCATAAGGTACGAGCGGGCACCGTGCAGCACGCCGGGACGGCCAAGCGTAATGGTCGCGGCGTGCCGGCCGGTGTCGACGCCCTCTCCGCCGGCTTCGAAACCATAGATCTTGACGGACGGGTCATCGAGGAAGCCGTGGAAGATGCCAATGGCGTTGGATCCGCCACCGATGCAGGCACAGACGGCGTCGGGCAGGCGGCCGGTCTGCGCCAGGATCTGCTCGCGGGCCTCCTCGCCGATGACTTCGTGGAAGTAGCGGACCATCGCGGGGAACGGGTGCGCGCCCGCAGCGGTGCCGAGCAGGTAGTGCGTGGTCCCGACGTTTGCGACCCAGTCGCGCAGCGCCTCGTTAATCGCGTCCTTGAGGGTCTGCGAGCCGTTGGTCACCGGCACCACGGTGGCGCCGAGGAGCTCCATCCGGGCGACGTTCAGTGCCTGGCGGCGGCAGTCTTCGGCGCCCATGTAGACAACGCATTCAAGGCCAAGCAGGGCGGCGGCGGTTGCGCTGGCAACGCCGTGCTGGCCGGCTCCGGTCTCGGCAATAACGCGGGTTTTGCCCATGCGCTTGGCCAGCAGCGCCTGGCCCAGCACGTTGTTGATCTTGTGCGAGCCCGTGTGGTTCAGGTCTTCGCGCTTAAGGAAGATCCGCACTCCCCCGGCATGCTCGGAGAACCGCTTGGCCTCGGTGAGAAGCGACGGCCGTCCCGAGTAGTTCTTGTTCAGATCGTCGATCTGGGCGGTGAATTCCGGGTCGGCCTTGGCCTTTTCGAAGGTGTCTTCAAGCTCGTCGAGGGCCGCGATCAGTGATTCAGGCATCCACCGGCCGCCGTACGAGCCGAAGTATGGTCCCGGGGCGTGGCGCAGCGATGTGCCTCCCTGCAGGAACGCGTCCACCGAGCTTTCGTCAGAGCCGGCTGTTGGCGCTTCGGCCATCAGTTTCACCATCCTGTTCACTTTTCACTGATTGATGTCAGGCAGCATCCCGTCCGGATGTGCACACTGGGCAACTGGGTCCGGACGGGATGGCGCCGCGGTAAAGGCGGGGGTCAGACGCGGGCGGCGATTGCCGCTGCCCCGGCTGCCGTGAACTCCGCGATACGTTCACGCGGGGTCGCGTCACTGACGAGCGCTTCTCCTACGAGGATTGCGTTGGCGCCGTGCGCCGCGTAATGGGTTACGTCGTCGGCGTTGCGCACGCCCGACTCGGCGACCACCACTGCGCCGGCCGGAACGCTTCCGGCGAGGGATGCGAAGAGGGAACGGTCGACGTCGAGCGTCTTGAGGTTGCGTACGTTGACGCCGATGATGCGCGCGTCCGCGGCGACGGCCCGCTCTACTTCCTCGGGCGTGTGGGTTTCCACCAGGACGTTCATGCCGAGTTCGCGGCTCAGGACGCTGAACTCCCGAAGCTGCGCGTCGGACAGGGCGGCCACGATCAGCAGGATCAGGTCCGCACCGTGGGCACGGGCTTCCCAGATCTGGTACTCGTCGAGTGTGAAGTCCTTCCGGAGCAGCGGGACGTCCACGCTGGCCCGGACCGCGTCCAGGTCAGCCAGCGAGCCGTTGAACCGCCGCTGTTCGGTGAGCACACTGATCACGGCCGCGCCGCCGGCGGCGTATTGCCCCGCCAGCGACGCGGGATCGGCGATGCTCGCGAGATCGCCCTTGGAGGGGCTGCGGCGCTTGATTTCCGCGATGACCTTGAGCTGGTCCCGGCGGGCAGAAGGACCGCCAAGTGCTGCCCAGGCATCACGCGCCGGCGCAGCTGCCAGCGTGCGGTCTTTCAGTTCCGCGAGGGACACCAGACGCCTGCGCGCCTCCATGTCCTCCCTGACACCGGCGTTGATGTCATCGAGAACGGTCACGGTCAGTGGCCGGAGTTCTTCAGCTTGCTTCCGCCCACGCCATATCCGGCCTTGCGCATGATGAAACCAACCAGCAGGCCGACGAACATAACGGCAATGCCCGACCAGAAGATCGGCGAGTTGGCAATCACGAAGGCGATGGAGGCGATGAGCGCGCCGATAAGCATGACGATCACGCAGGTCCAGGCTGCCGGGCTGTTGCCGTGGCCCAGGTCAATGCTGTGGTCAACGCCGTCATGCGTCTTGGGGGCGTTGGGCTTGGTACCGGGTACAGTGGCTTTGCTCATGTGAATCTCCTCAGGATCAATACTGTTTACATTCTGCCATTTTTTGACGGTGCATTTGGCATCCGGGCATTAGGCAGCGGGTCAATGGCGCTGGTGCGGGGAGCCGCGGTTCAAGGGCATGCCGTTCAAGGGCCAGTGGTTCGAGGGCACGTCCTGCTCAGGTGGGGTCGTCGCCGCGTGAGAGACGGTCCCAGCTGTCAATCTCGTCCACCGGGCCGGCCGGAGCGCCGGGGCGCCCCTGCTCTGTAGTGACTGCAGTGCCTGGGCCACCTGTGGTGTCCTGCACGGCGGCGTCATATTTGGTGCGGGTTTTCCAGTACCGTCCCGCCGGGACCACCAGAAGTCCGCCCACGGCCAGGAGGGCACCGGCGACCACAGCGAGGACTGGGAACGCTGTCACGCTCACGTCTGCCGTACTCCCGGAAACGCCGGTGGCGGCGGCTATCGAGCCTTGCGCAGCGGCCAGGGGGTCGGCCAGGACGGTGGCTGCAGCAGCGATGATGCCGGCGGCTGCCAGCACGATGATGCCCGTGATGACCCACCGGGCAAGCTTCCCTGCAATGGACGCGGCGAGGCCTCCCGCCAGCGCCACCAGAGCCAATGCCGTCACCGTCGTGGCGGCCTTGCTGCCCTGGACCTGCAGCCCGTCCTGAACGGCGGAGCCCTGTCCCAGTTGCTGAGGGTCCAAGTGGACCGTCAGCCAGGTCTGTGTGGTGGTGCCGAACACGGTCAGTGCCAGCACAGCTATCAGCAACACAACCGTGGACTTCCGCGCCCAGCCCGGAGTGCCGTTGCGGGCCCTGTCCGTCGCGGCGGAACCTGCCGGAGCAGCCATCAGGATCCTGTCCCGGCGTCCGGGGCGGCGCCCGCCCCGGAATCTGTGGGGGCTGCATCAACGGCGACTGTTTCGGCACTGATGTTGTGGAGCGAGCCCGCAGTATGGACCGCACGCAGCGGAGCAGCGGCCTTGTTCACGGTTTCCAGCGCCTCGGTGGGGTTGACGGAGTCTGCCACGATGCCGCCCCCGGCCTGGACGTAGGCGCGGCCTTCGCGCAGCAGCGCCGAACGGATGGCAATGGCCATGTCCATGTCCCCGGCGAAGTCGAAGTAGCCCACGACGCCGCCGTAAATGCCGCGCCGGTGCGGCTCGAGCTCATCCAGGAGGCGCAGGGCCCGGGGCTTGGGGGCGCCGGAAAGCGTTCCGGCCGGAAACGTTGCCTTCAGGACGTCGTAGGCCGTGGCTGCGGGAGCGAGCCGTCCCACCACCGTGGAAACGAGGTGCATAATGTGGCTGAACCGCTCCACTTCCATGAACTGGGTGACGTCCACGGAACCTGCAACGCAGACCTTGGACAGATCGTTGCGGGAAAGGTCCACCAGCATCAGGTGTTCGGCACGTTCTTTTTGGTCCGCGAGGAGCTCTTCGGCCAGGGCCTTGTCTGCGTCGACGGTCTTGCCCCTCGGCCGGGACCCGGCGATGGGGTGGGTGATGACGTCTTCGCCGGTGACAGTAACCAGCGCTTCAGGTGACGACCCGACGATGGAGTATTCCCTGCCCTCTGCGTCCTCGAGGCTGAAGATGTACATGTAGGGGCTCGGGTTGGTGTTCCGCAGGACCCGGTAGACGTCCAGCGGGGACGCGCCGCATTCCATTTCGAAGCGGCGTGAAATGACAACCTGGAAGACTTCCCCGTCCACGATCGCCTCCTTGCCGCGGTCGAGGGCGGCAAGGTACTCCGACTCGTCCCAGCGTTCCTGGACACTGGAGGCAAAATCGAGGGCAGCCGGTTCCAGGACGGACACTGGCTGCGCCACGGGAGTGCTGACGCGGGCCAGCAGCTCCTTCACACGTGCGACGGCGTCCTGCCAGGCTTCGTCCACCCGGTCAGGGCTGTTGTCGAAGTTAATGGCGTTGGCGATCAGCAGCACCGTGCCGTCCATGTTGTCGTGGACGGCCATGTCCGTGACGAGGTTCAATGCCATCTCGGGCAGCTGAAGATCGTCTTCGGGAGGGCTGGTCAGCCTTTCCCAGTGCCGGACGGTCTCCCAGCCAAGGAAACCTACCAGCCCCGAGGTGAAGGGCGGCAGGCCGTCGAACCGGTCGGTCCGCAGCGCGGCAACAGTGTCCCGGATCGCGTCCACGGGACTGCCGTCCATCGGCACACCGGCAGGAGGCTGGCCGAGCCAATGGGCCTGGCCGTCCTTCGTGGTCAGTGTGGCGCGGGACCTGGCGCCGATGAAGGAATAGCGGGACCAGGCGCCGCCAACAGCCGCCGATTCCATGAGGAAGGTGCCCGGCTGGCCCTGGGCCAGCTTCCGGTACAGGCCGATGGGCGTTTCGGCATCGGCCAGCACCTTGAGCCGGACGGGGATGACGCGGCTGTGGCCGGCCAGTTCCCGGAATTCTTCCAGGCTCGGGCTGATGATTCCCAGGTCCTGCATGGTTATTGGTTCTCCGTCTGTTCGGTGGTGGTGCCTGGCGGATTAGACCCGGTCACTGGTTTCCGGACCGGTTCCGGTTACGACGTCGAGGCTGCGGCCCTCGAAGCAGGTGCGGGTTCCGGTATGGCAGGCGGCGCCGACCTGGTCAACGCGGACCAGCAGGGCGTCGCCGTCGCAGTCCACGGCAACCGACTTGACCCACTGCACGTGGCCCGACGTGTCCCCCTTGCGCCAGTACTCCTGGCGGGACCGCGAGTAAAAGGTCACCCGGCCCGTGGTCATGGTGCGGTTAAGGGCCTCGTCATCCATCCAGCCGAGCATGAGAACTTCGTTGGTATCGTGCTGCTGCACAATCGCGGCCACCAGCCCGGCGCCGTCTCGCTTCAGGACTGCCGCAACGTCGGCGGGCAGGGCGCTGCCGTGCACACGGGCACCCGTGGCATCAGGAAGTGTGGTATCGGCCGACGGGGCGGGGACACCGGCAGGGGATGCGGGGGCTGGACTGGGGGCGGGTTGCTCAGACATCACGTCAAGTCTAGTGCCCTCGCCGGGGGACACTGGCACAAATACGGCCCTGCCTGGCTGCACGCCGGCGTCAAGCGACGGCGGGCAGACAGCGCACGACGCCCGCAGGAGGCGTGAAGCCGCCTGCGGGCCGTGTGGTCGGAGTCAGTGCTTCGTTCCGGTCAGGAAAGGGCACGCTTGATGACGACGTTGTCAATATAGCTGTCGCCCATCTGGCGTCCGTGCTCCGCGCCGAACTGCACCTTGGTCAGGGTGGTGGAGGGCAGGTTCACTGTCCTGTTGAACACCAGGACGTTTCCGAACCATATCTGAATGGAGGACCGGGGGCCGTCCGCGCGCACCTGCATCCGGACACGCTGCCAGGTATTCAGCGGAACGGAGGCCGCCTGAAGCTTGGTGAATGTGACGCTGCCGTTGGGGTTCGCGGTACGCAACCACAGCTGGCCGTTGGCGTTGTTGCGGAAAACGTCCGCGACCCTGATGGAGCCAGAGAAGAACCGGACATAGGGCACATTGTTGCCAGCGAGCCCGGCAGTGGTGATGTTGACCCACGCGTCAACATTGGCCCGTTTTGTTCCGGCGGCCAGTCCAACATTCATGTTTGCCACCGAGCGTGCATCTGCCGTTGCACGAAGTCTGGCGGAGCATGTTCCGGTGTGCGCCTTCGGGCTCGTCACTGCCGCTGTTCCGGTCCCCGACGTAGTGGTCCTGAACGGCAACAGCGTGTTTCCCTCGAAGTTGGTTGCCGCCACCAGCGTGCCGGTGAAGGTGCTGGTGGGAACGGCCACCCCCGCGCGGCAGGTTGCGGCCACCGCCGCGTTGGCCGAACCGAAGATCAGACTGCCCGAAATGAGCAGCCCGACGCTGCCGACCGTGCCCATTTTCCTTAGTGTGTACATTAGATTTCCTCACGCGCCAGATGGAGTTATGTGTTCGCTCCACTGCAGCCTTCCGGCTCACTCCCGGAAACAGACTTGCACGTCTGGTGATGCGTTAGAGCGAGCTTGTGAGCACTCCCCCCTGCACATACTTGCTGCGAAAGCTTGGAAAAAACTTGGGAGGTTCTTGCGGCACCCCCCGGCTGCACGCACTTCCTCGGGGTTCACGGAGAGACGGACTGCGCAACTCCTGCGGCGACGTGCTACTTTCACAAGTGATGCATTTCGTCGACCCGTCCCGAGAAGTCCTGGCCGAAACCCTGCTGGCGGCCGGTCCCGACTCGCCCACGCTCTGCCGCGGCTGGAAAACCAGGGACCTGGCGGCGCACCTCTACCTGCGCGAACGCAAAGCCGCGGTTGGCCTTGGCCTCATCATCAAGAGACTGTCCAAGGCCTCCGACAAAGCGACTTCCCGGCTGGCTTCGAAGCTCACGACCCCTGACGAATACACCAAACTTGTGAAGGCGTTCCGCTCGGGTCCGCCGGCACTGTCGCCGATGAAGATTAAGGCGCTGGACGAAAGCTCCAACCTGATCGAGTACTTCGTCCACACCGAGGACGTCCGGCGGGCGGTGGACCGCTGGGCTCCCCGCGCACTCGACGAGGCATACTCGGAGGCACTCTGGGACGAGCTGGTCAAACGCGCCGCCATCCTGTACCGCGGAGTGGACCTCGGGATCGTCCTGGTCCGGCCCTCCGGCCCCCGGCATGTTGCCAAGCGCGCTCCCGTGTCCGTGGCCATCGTCGGCGAGCCCCAAGAACTGCTGATGCACGCCCACGGCCGTACACGCCATGCGCTCGTCACCTTCGAAGGCCAGCCGGACGCCGTGGCCCTGCTCCAGTCAGCAGAAGTCGGGCTCTAACCGCCCGTTAGCGGACTTCGAAGCCCGCTTCACGGATTGCCTTCTTGACCTGGGCCAGCATGTCGTCCGGGCCCCAGTGGAAGATCGAGGCGGCCAGCACGGCGTCGGCTCCGGCCTCAACAGCGGGCGGGAAGTGAGCCGGCTCGCCGGCGCCGCCGGATGCGATGATCGGTACCTTGACGGCGGCACGGACCAGCCGGATCAGCTCCAGGTCGAAGCCGTCCTTGGTGCCGTCGGCGTCAATTGAGTTCAGCAGGATTTCCCCGACGCCGCGCTCGGCAGCTTCCTTGGCCCACGCAACTGCGTCGATCCCGGTGCCTTGGCGGCCGCCGTGGGTAGTGACCTCAAAGCCCGATGCCGTGGGCGCGGAACCGGGCCGGGTGCGCCGTGCGTCCACGGACAGCACCAGCACCTGGGAACCAAAGTGACGGGTGATTTCGTCAATGACATCCGGCCGCGCCACAGCGGCAGTGTTGATCGACGCCTTGTCAGCCCCGAAGCGAAGCAGCTTGTCCACTTCGGCGACCCCGCGGACGCCGCCTCCTACGGTGAGTGGGATGAATACTTCCTCGGCCGTGCGTCGGACCACGTCGAAGGTGGTTTCCCTGTTGCCCGAGGATGCTGTGACATCCAGGAAGGTGAGCTCGTCTGCGCCGCCGTTGTCGTAGCGGTGCGCAAGTTCCACCGGATCTCCGGCGTCGCGGAGTCCTTCAAAGTTGATGCCTTTGACCACGCGGCCGGCATCAACATCCAGGCACGGGATGACGCGTACGGCTACAGCCATGACTTCTCCTGTTTACTGCAGAGCTTGGAAGGGTGCCGGCCGGGCGGCCGGCATGAAAGGCGCCGCCGTCAAGAACCGGCGCAAAGAAACCGCTAGATGCGGCAGGCGTGGATGCTGCTGACCAGGATGGCCCGCGCGCCGAGGTCGTAGAGCTCGTCCATGATTCGGTTGGTTTCCTTCTTGGGCACCATCGAGCGGACGGCAACCCATTCGGAGTCGCGCAGCGGGGAAACGGTGGGCGATTCCAAGCCAGGAGTGAGGGCCGCGGCCTGTTCCACGAGTTCCTTGCGGATGTCGTAGTCCATCAGCACGTACTGGCGGGCCACAAGGACGCCCTGCAGGCGGCGGATGAGGACGTCGATCTCTTTCGCGGTGCCGTTGGCGGCACCACCATTTCCGGTGCGTCGGATCAGAACTGCTTCAGACTTGAGAATCGGCTCGCCGAAGATTTCCATGCCGGCGGCCTTGAGGGTGTTGCCGGTTTCCACGACGTCGGCGATGGCGTCCGCGACGCCGAGCCGCACCGAGGATTCGACGGCACCGTCAAGCCGGACCACTTTGGCGCTGATGCCCCGTTCGGCGAGGTAGTCGCGGAGCAGCACGTCGTAGCTGGTGGCGAGGCGCTTGCCCTCGAGCTCTTCGACCTTGGCGAAGTCGCCAACGGGACCTGCGAAGCGGAAGGTGGAGGCGGCAAAACCGAGCGGCAGCAGTTCTTCCGCCTCAACATCAGCGTCCAGCAGCAGGTCGCGGCCGGTGATGCCGACGTCGAGCGTTCCCTGTCCCACATAAACCGCGATGTCCCGGGGGCGGAGGAAGAAGAATTCGATGTCATTGTCCGGATCCACCATGACGAGTTCACGGTTGTCGCGGCGCTGGCGGTAGCCGGCTTCGGAGAGCATGGCGGACGCGGCTTCGGACAGGGATCCCTTGTTGGGTACGGCTACTCGCAGCATTTGGGGTCTTTCTGGGGTTGGAAGTCTTGAGTTTCATTACAAGCAGGCCACGCGGACGCGGCTACAGATGCTTGTAAACGTCTTCCAGGCTGAGTCCCTTGGCCAGCATCAAAACCTGCAGGTGGTACAGCAGCTGCGATATTTCCTCAGCAGCGGCCTCGTCGGATTCGTACTCCGCCGCCATCCAGACTTCCGCGGCTTCCTCGACGATCTTCTTGCCGATGCCGTGGATTCCGGACTCCAGTTCGGCGACTGTGCGGGAGCCCTCCGGGCGGGCCGCTGCCTTCTCGCTCAGTTCGGCGAACAGCGTCTCGAAATTCTTCACGCCTTCCAGACTACTTGCTCGGGGCCGGAGCCCGCCTGTCGGGCCGCTGCGTGACGGCGGGGATGTGAGGAAACACACACAAGGTGCGCATCCCGCCGTCCCCGCCGTCGGCGCCAATAGCTGCTGCCTGGCCGTGTTTAGTTCGGTGCCGCTTGCGTCAGTACTGCTTGAGGACGACGGCGGTTGCCAGAGCGGCCGTAACGGCTTCGTGTCCCTTGTCTTCGGAGGATCCGGGCAGGCCAGCCCGGTCCAGGCCCTGCTGCTCGGTGTCGCAGGTGAGCACTCCGAATCCGACAGGAACGCCAGTATTGACGGTGACGTCGGTCAGTCCGGAGGTGGCCGCCTGGCAGACGTAGTCGAAGTGCGGCGTTCCGCCGCGGATGACGACGCCGAGCGCGACGACGGCGTCAAAGTGCGGCGCGAGCCGCGCCGCGGCCACGGGGAGCTCGAAGCTGCCCGGGACGCGCAGAACTGTGGGTTCGCTGATGCCTGCGTCCTTGGCGGCGCGCAGTGCTCCGTCCAGCAGTCCGTCCATGATCTGGGTGTGCCAGCTCGCCGCCACAATGGCCAGCCGCAGCCCGGAGGTCCCGGCTGGGTTAAGGGTGGTGAGGTCGATCTGGGGTGCGCCGTGTCCGCTCATTAGATAATTTCCTGATCTGTTCAGTCTTGTTCGTGGTCAAATGCGTCTGCGCCGCTTCCGGGCACACCCGCTCCCTGGGCATCCAGGGTCAGCAGGTGGTCCATGCGGTCCTTCTTGGTCTGCAGGTAGCGGATGTTCTGTTCCCGCGAGGGCACCTCGGTGGGCACCATTTCCACAACCCTGACGCCGGCGCTGGCGAGCCTGTTCTGCTTGTCCGGGTTGTTGCTCAGCAACCTGATCTCGTGCAGCCCCATCTCCGCCAGGATCTGCGCCGCTGCCTTGTAGCACCGGGCATCGACCGGCAGCCCCAGCTGCTCATTGGCCTCGATGGTGTCGAAACCGGCTTCCTGCAGGGCGTAGGCCTTGATCTTGTTGGCCAAACCGATGCCGCGGCCTTCCTGGCCCCGCAGGTACAGGAGGGTTCCGCCGTTGGCCTCGATCATCGCCAGGGCGTAGGCGAGCTGCTCGCCGCAGTCGCAGCGGTAGGAGCCGAAGACGTCGCCGGTGAGGCATTCGGAGTGGAGCCGGACCAGAGGGGCTTTGCCGTCCGCAGGAGGGTTGGGCGAGCTGACCGCGAGGTGCTCAGCACCCGTGACGAGATCTGTCCACGCCTGGGTCACGAAGTTCCCGAAAGCGCCTGGGAGCTCGACCACGGGCCCGCCGCTCACCGGATGCGGCGCCCTGCCGTTGGTGCTGGTTCCGGCTGCTGCTGATCCACTCATCGTCATTCCCTTTCTCCGTCCGGGCTCGCTTCCGCACTTAGCTCCTGTGAAGATACATGGTCAATCGAGTCGAGGTAGGCCACGAGATCCTCGATCGAAACCAGAGGGCAACCGTGTTCCGCAGCGAACGCCCGCAGGCCGTCAAGCCGCATCATTTCGCCGTCGTCGTACACGACCTCGGCGATCACTCCCACCGGCTCCAGCCCGGCGAGCCGGCACAGGTCCACGGCCGCTTCGGTGTGACCGGGCCGTTCACGCACTCCCCCGTCAACGGCGCGGAGCGGGAAAATATGCCCGGGCCGGGTCAGCACGGCCGGACCGCTGGCTGGATCCGCAAGGACGCGTGCCGTCAGTGCTCTGTCCGTCGCCGAGATTCCGGTGCTCACTCCGGTGGCGGCATCGCAGGAGACGGTATAGGCCGTTCCCTTGGAATCCTGGTTGACCTCCACCATCGGCGGCAGGTCCAGGGCTTCCGCGCGGGCGCCGTCCAGCGGTACGCAAATGACGCCGGAACTGTGGCGGATGGTCCATCCCATCAGGGCAGGCGTGGCGTGCTGGGCGGCGAAAATGATGTCGCCTTCGTTCTCACGGTCCTCGTTGTCGACCACCAGGACCGGCCGTCCCGCCGCCATGGCCCGGACTGCTTCCTCGATCGGATCGAGCGTCAGCATGCCCATCGCGGACGGGTCAAGGTTCGCCGTGCTCACAGCTGATCCTCCGATGCGGCTCCGGTGCCGCTGAAGGACAGCAGGCGTTCCGTGTATTTGGCGAGCACGTCGACTTCCAGGTTTACTTTGCCGCCGGCTGGCTTGGCGCCCAGTCCGGTTTCGGCAAGGGTCGTCGGGATCAGTCCTACTTCGAACCATGGAGCGCTTTCCGGGGGCGGGCTGACAGCGGTGACCGTGAGGGAGACGCCGTCAATGGCGATGGAACCCTTTTCGGCAATGTAGCGCGCCAGCCGCGGCGGCACGGCAAACCGTAGCCGCTCCCAGTTTCCCTGGGCCTCGCGCTCCAAAAGTTCGCCGACGCCGTCGACGTGCCCCTGGACCACATGGCCGTCCAGCCGGCCGCCGGCCGGAACACAGCGTTCCAGGTTGACGGCGTCTCCCGCGGCGAGGTCGCCGATGGTGCTGCGGACGAGGGTCTCCCCCATGACGTCGACACTAAAGTCCTTCCCGTCAATCGCCGTCGCCGTGAGGCAGACGCCGTTGACGGCGATGGAACCACCCAGCGGCAGGCCCTCGGCAGTGCCGGGGGCGTGCAGGCGCACCGTCGCGCTCGTGTCCCCGTTCCGGTCCACGGAGAGGACCTTCCCCTGCTCGGCAATAATTCCGGTGAACATCAGTAGCCTCCCGTGGCTGTGCCCGCAACGGTGCGGGCTGGTAGTGGATCGGTTGACGGTTCCTGTGCCGCTGCGGGCGCGGAGTTTTTTGTCTGTCGGTCTGCAATGTCCCGTGGCGAGGAGGGTTTTTCCGGAAGCAGATGCAGCCGCAGGTCCCGGCCCAGGGTCTGGACAGCGCCGCCGGAGGCAGCGTCCCAGTCCCAGCGCTGGGCGTCGGCGAGTGTGCCGATGCCGAGCCCGGTGAGCGCTGAGGTTCCGGATCCCAACAGGGTGGGGGCCAGATACATAATCAGCTCATCCACCAGGCCCTCCGACAGGAAAGCGTTCAGGATCCTGGATCCGCCCTCCACCATGACGTGCCGGACCCCTGCCGCAAACAGCTGGGACAGCGCCTCGTGCGGGTCACGGGTGGGCAGGTGGATAACCTTGCCGTCCTCACCATGCACGGCGGCGTCCTCCGGAACGGCGCGGAGGCCCATGACGGCCCTGAGCGGCTGTTCGCCGGTGGCATCACCGTTGGAGTCCCTTGCCGTGAGCCGGGGGTTGTCCACCAGGACCGTTTGCGTGCCGACGAGGATGGCGTCGATGCGGCGACGGATCGCGTGGTTGTCTGCCAGCGACTCTGGGGACGAAATCCACTGGCTGGTGCCGTCTTCAGCGGCGATCCGGCTGTCCAGCGTCTGCGCGATGTGCAGGGTCACGAAGGGGCGCTCGGCGTCAATTGCCTCAAACCAGCGCCGGTTCAGTTCCAACGCCTGCTCCGCTGCCAGTCCGCTGCGCACGCTGACCCCTGCCTCACGCAGGGTTGCAGCCCCGCCGGCAGCGGGATCGTGGGGGTCATCGACGGCGTACACGACGTTAGTGATTCCGGCCTCAATGATGGCCTGCGCACAGGGTCCCGTGCGTCCCACATGGTTGCACGGTTCAAGTGTCACAATCATGGTGGAGCCGGTGAGGTCCACCCCCGCCCTGGCCGCTTCAGCTATTGCATCAGCTTCGGCATGCGCCGTTCCGGCGCCACGGTGATAGCCGGTCGCCAGTTGCACTCCGTCAGGACTTAGGACGACGGCCCCCACCAAGGGATTCGCGCCCCGGGGGCCGTGCAATGCAGCTTCGAGGGCTGCGTTCATAGCGCCAATTTCAGCGGCACTGAAGGCGTGGACGGGCTGGGTGCTCATGTAGTAACCGCCGCATCCGGCCACACGGTACGGGTGTCCATGCGTGTGTGTCGTTCCTTCCCTCTAGAACCGCCAAGGCTCCGGGGGTATACGACAGTGCAATGCTGCGGCGTTTGCCAACGCCGCAGGTACAGCCGTACGTGCTTCTCTCATCCAGACTTTAACTGTCGGTACCGGAATTTCACCGGTTCAACCGTCTGCCGGGGTCTCCTGGTTGGAGGACACCGGCTCGCGGGTCGCGGACTGTCACCGCCGGTTCGGACTTACACCGACCCCGGAGCACGTAATGTGTGTTGCTATTCTGACACAACCCCAGGGGTGCTCCGGGTATTCCCCGCCCCGATGTGTCACGGAACGCGTAACGTTCTCCGCCGCGACCATCCCCGCTCGCGACCATCCCCGCTACAGCGAGCCGGCCTTACGCAGCCGGTCGATGGCCGCGGCAGGGTCGGGAGCGCAGTAGACGGCAGAGCCTGCGACAAACACGTTTGCACCGGCCTCGGCGGCACGCAGGATGGTCTCTTCGGTGATACCGCCATCCACCTGTAGTGCGACGCCGATGCCGGAGCCGTCGATGGCCTCGCGTGCGCGCCGGATCTTGGGAAGCGTGAGATCGAGGAAGGCCTGACCGCCGAACCCAGGTTCCACTGTCATGATCAGCAGCATGTCCAGTTCGCTGAGCATATCCAGATACGGTTCCACCGCCGTTGCCGGCCTCAGCGCCATGCCCGCCTTCGACCCGCGCGCGCGAAGTTCACGCGCCAGCTTCACCGGCGCTATGGACGCTTCGGCATGGAATGTCACCGACGCGACTCCGGCGTCCGCATATCCTGGTGCCCAACGGTCGGCGTCGGAAATCATCAAATGCGCGTCGAGGGGAACGGGGCTGACGGCCTGGATCCGCTGGACGACCGGCAGCCCGAGGGTCAGGTTCGGAACAAAGTGGTTATCCATTACGTCCACGTGGACCGAATCGGCATTGCTGATGCGCTGCAGCTCGGCCTCAAGATTAACGAAATCTGCAGAGAGGATGCTCGGGTTGATGCAGCACTGCGGCATGCGGGTCCTTTCACGAAAGGGATTCGGTACTTCTTGCTGGGCGGATTTCCCAGTATCAGGAGCTCCTGGTCCAGCATGTAGGCTCAGATTTCCTGCGGGTAAAACTTTCTGAGGATCAGGCCTTTTTGCGGATCAGGGCCAAAAACATAGCGTCGGTCTGGTGGAGGTGGGGCCACAGCTGGGCCGTGAGCTCGTAGCCTGCCTGGAGATTTCCTGTCAGGCTGACAGCGTCAAGCGCCTCGCCGGCGTCCAGCAGTTCAAGGTCGTCGCGTTTTTTCAAGGCATCACTGACGACGGCCGTGGTTTCCGCAGGGTGCGGCGAACACGTTACATACGCAACGACGCCGCCGGGTTTTACGGCATCCAGTGCCGACCGCAGCAGGTCCCGCTGCAGCGGTCCGAGATCCACCAGGTCCTTCGGGGTGCGGCGCCACCGGGACTCCGGCCGCCGGCGCAGGGCACCCAGTCCGGTGCAGGGAACATCCACCAGGACCCGGTCGAAGCTTTCGGTGTACTCCGCGCCGACGTCCCTGCCGTCTCCCGTGCGGACTTTCCACATGTCCCGGGGAACCGCGGCCAGGGCCTGGCGGACGAGTTGCGCGCGGTGCGGTGCGGGTTCGTTGGCCAGCAGGGTGGCACCCCGCTGGTGGGCAAGCGCCCCGAGGAGGGCTGCCTTGCCGCCGGGTCCGGCACACAGATCAAGCCAGGTTTCGCCGGACCCTGCGCCGCCAGACTCTGAATCGCCCAGCTCGACGGCGGCAAGGGCGCGGGCGACCAGCTGGGAACCGACGTCCTGCACGCGGGTGGTACCTTGGCGGACCGAGGACAGCCGGCCCAGGTCACCTCCGCTGGACAGCGCCGAACCTTCGACCAGCTGGCCTGGCGCCGCGCCGTTCTCGAGGGCCTCGTCCAGGCTGCCCAGTCCGGGCAGGGCCACCAGGTTGACCACCGGGGCGGCGTTGTCCGCTTCGAGAAGATCGTCGATCTCCGAGACCGGCCGCCCATGGGCCACCAGGGACTGCCGGAACGCCCGAACGATCCACTCCGGATGTGCGTACCGCACGGAGGCGACCTTGATCCCGTCCTGCTCACCGCTGAGGAGCATTCCCAGCCACTCCTCCAAGGTGTGGGCAGAGACTTTCCGCAGCACGGCGTTGATCAGGGTGGATGGACCGGCGCCGATAACGGCGCGCGCCAGTCCCACGGTCTGGTCCAGCGCCGCATGAGCGGGAACCCGCATCGCGAGCAACTGGTGGGCGCCGATGCGCAGGGCGTCAAGGATGGCCGGATCCACCTGCTCGAGGGGCCGGTCTACGCATCGGGACAGCACGGCGTCGTAAGTGCCCTGGCCGCGCAGGGCGCCGTAGCTCAATTCGGTGGCGAAGCCGGCGTCGCGCTTGTCGAGCCCATGGTGCCGGATTCTTGCCGGCAGCACGAGGTTGGCGTAAGCGTCCTCGGCTGCGACAGCGCGCAGCACTTCGAAAGCAACCAGCCGGGCGGGATCGGCGCGGCGGGTGCGCTGTGACGGCGCATTCTCAGTGAAGCTGCGCTGCGGGCCGCGGTTGCGTTCCCGGCCCTGCGCGTTGCGGCGGCTGGGCCCTCCCCCGCCGCGGCGCTGATCCGCGCCGCCTGCGCCGGAACCGCGCTGGCCGCCCCGGCCTGAGCCGCTTCTGCCGGACTCGCTCATTGGAATACCACGCTTTCAAGGGAGGCTTGTCCACGGGCCCAGTCGGCCGCGGACATCATTTTCTTGCCGGCAGGCTGGACCCGTACCAGCTCGACGGGGTGCGATCCCGTTCCCACCAGGACACGCTTTCCGTCCATTGCCACGTGGCCCGGCGCCAGCGCTGACTGCTCGGGGCGAAGCAGGACGGGCTCGAGTTTCACCCGCTGCCCGTCCAGGGTGGTCCAGGCACCCGGCTCCGGGGTAACGCCGCGGGCCCGCCGGCCAATCGCGAGGGCGGGTTCAGACCAGTCGATCCGCCCGTCCTCGAGGGTCAGCTTCGGCGCCAGGGAAATATCGCCTTGCTGGGGCTGCGGGGACGCGGCCCCGGAGTCGATGGCGGACAGCGTCTGCGCGAGCAGCACGGACCCGCTGTGGGACAGCCGTTCCAACAGCGTTCCGGCGGTATCGTCGGGACGGACCTGCTCCGTGAGGGTGCCGATGACGGGGCCGGTATCGAGCCCTTCCTCCAACTGGAAGGTCACCGCGCCGGTAATGTCGTCCCCGGCCATGACGGCGCGCTGCACAGGGGCCGCGCCGCGCCAGGCAGGCAGCAGCGAGAAGTGCAGGTTGATCCAGCCGTGGCGGGGAATGTCCAATGCCTCCCGGGGCACCAAGCCGCCGTAAGCGACGATGGCGGCAACGTCGGGGCGCGCAGCTGCGATCCGGGCCGTAACCTGGGCATCCACCTTTGTTGCGTGGATGATTTCGAGTCCAAGCTCGCCTGCACGGAGGGCAACGGGCGACGGCGTGAGAACCCGCCTACGGCCTGTCGGCGCGTCTGGCCTGGTGAGGACGGCGACGACGTCGAAACCGGCCTCGATCAGCGCGTCGAGTGACGGTACAGCCACCGCTGGCGTTCCCGCGAACAGAACCCTCATCCGGCGGCGCCGAAGCTGCCCGCGCCCGAGGCGCCGGCCCCAGGGTTGCCGGAGCTGAAACTGCCGGAACCGAAGCTGCCGCCTCCGAAACTGGAGCCGACAGTCTTGGCGCGCTTCGCCGTCGTACTCTCGGTGATGGCGTCATAGTTGGCATTGCGGATGGAGCGGAGCGCAGCCTTACGGTCCTCCCCTTCCAGGCGGTCAGTGAAGAGAATGCCATCAAGGTGGTCTGTCTCGTGCTGGAAACACCGGGCCAACATGCCTTCCCCGTCCACGGAAACAGGGTTGCCGTGGACGTCCACTCCGGTAACACGGGTGGCCCGGAAGCGGCGGACCGGAAATCCAAGTCCGGGGATGGAGAGGCAGCCTTCGACTTCGTCCGGCTGGTAGTCCTCGCTGTTTTCCAGCACAGGATTAATAACGTGCCCCTCAACGCCGCCGATCCGGTACGTGAAGACCCGCAGACTGACGCCAACCTGCGGCGCGGCCAGGCCGGCGCCTTCCACGTCCTCCATCGTTTCGGTCATGTCGGCAACGAGCCTGGCCAGCTCTGGCCCGAAATCCGTGACAGACTCGGCCACCGTGCGCAGCACGGGATCGCCGATGATACGGATATTCAGAATTGCCATCTGCAGTCATTTCCTCACGGTGGGCGTTAACGGATCCAGTCCAGTTTAGTTGGTGATCTCAGGCGTACGCGGGCGGAGCCACCGGGATCAGCGCCGGTCCGGCGCTGACGGTGTCCGCCGACATCTCCCAGACACGGCGGAGGGCGCAGAACTTCCACCAGTGGTGGCGGAGCACCTCCGGGTTGGCCCGTACAGGCCGGACTTCCGTTTCTCCGATGGCGACTGCCAGCAGCACCGGGGAATCGCCGTGCTGCCACGGCTCCCATTCCCCGGCCACGGGATCCACCAGGCTCTCCTCGGCCTTCATGCCGGCAACTAGCTGCATGACCACCTTGTCGTCCAGGGGCTTCACCTGGCCGTCGCGGGTGGTGCCCTTGGTCTTGTAGTCGATCAGGCAGGTCCGCCCGTTGATTTTGGCCACCAGATCCAGGGTTCCTGCATACCCCACGGTTTGGTTCCAGACGGTGATTTCCGCAGCGACGGGCTCCACCCGAAACAGTTCCCACCATTCATCGAAGCGGGCCGCGAAGGCTTCCTCACCGTTGGCTGCCAAGGCCTCACGGGTCTCCTGCATCTTGTGCGGCCTGCCCAAGGCGCGCAGCGCTACCTGTTCACAGTAAGTATGGACCCGGTCTCCGCGCTGGGCAGCTTCGTCGCGGTAAGCCTCCGCTGCCTTGGCGGCACGGTTCACGGCCTGCCGGACTTTGGCCGGACTGCCGAGTATCTCAGGAAGGGACGGATCCTTGGCAAGGGTACTTGCCCCCATGTAGCCAAACCATCCGTCCATGCCGTGAGGCTGCTGGCCGATCACTGTAGTGATGGAGGGAACCGAGAATTCCGCTGTGGTGGACCGGGCATACATCCGGCCGTGTTCCGTCGCGTGGGCAAGGAGTGGAGCAGTCATGGCAGGACTCTTTCACAGGGGTCTGACAGTTTGAGGATAAACCGGGAAACAGAAAAGCCCGTCCCACGCAGGGAATTCCCTGCGCGAAACGGACTCTCATCGGTGGGCGATACTGGGTTCGAACCAGTGACCTCTTCGGTGTGAACGAAGCGCGCTACCACTGCGCCAATCGCCCCGACGCATTTGAATGCTAGCCCACTCGGCGGACTTTAGGAAATCGGGAAACCCACAAGGAATCCAAGCCGAAGCAGCAGGGCGGGCGGCGCCTTCTGGCGGCGCCATCTAGAGAGAGGTGAAGGCGCAACGCCAATCCCAGCGGCACGGGAACTACACCACTGTAATTCTCAAATTCCCCTAGAATTCAAGGATGCGGAGGGGTTGCGGACGTGGCAGCAGGGGCCGATTTGGAGAATCCCGGAACCTCCTATAGAGTTTTTACTCGTTGGAACGCGAGGAAATGCCGATCAGGGCAAGGAATCACCGCTCCAAAATGCGGACGTAGCTCAGCTGGTAGAGCACCACCTTGCCAAGGTGGATGTCGCGAGTTCGAATCTCGTCGTCCGCTCGCAGGACACTGTCACGGCAAGGTTCCCCCGGAACCGACGCTTACACGGTGGGTTGGCCGAGAGGCGAGGCAGCGGCCTGCAAAGCCGTATACACGGGTTCGAATCCCGTACCCACCTCGGTGAAAACCATGGTTTCCGGTGTTACCGGATGCATGGGCGATTGGCGCAGCGGTAGCGCGCTTCCCTGACACGGAAGAGGTCACTGGTTCGATCCCAGTATCGCCCACCAGGGCAAGGAAACTTGCTTGTTGTTGAACGTTCGGCCTTGCCGGCGTACTTCATGCGCGGACGTAGCTCAGCTGGTAGAGCACCACCTTGCCAAGGTGGATGTCGCGAGTTCGAATCTCGTCGTCCGCTCTCTTGTCTTCACGGATACGAACCCAGGTTCAGCCGGATTACCGGTTCCGGGCGATTGGCGCAGCGGTAGCGCGCTTCCCTGACACGGAAGAGGTCACTGGTTCGATCCCAGTATCGCCCACCAGATCGCGGCTCCGCTTTTATACCTAGCAGCTCCTCACGGGGCTGCTTTTTTCATGCCCAGATCCGGCTTGACAACTTCTGTAAACAGCGCCTTGGCATCACCGGCCCGCGAGGGCTAGGATCGAATGCGGAGGAGCGAACTGGCTCCGCGATTGAAGGGAGGTGCTCGTGGGACTAATTGACGATCTAAAGGGCAAAGCTCAGGGTCTGATCCGCGGCAACGAGCAGGCCATCAAGGACGGCATCCACAAGGCTGGCGACTTTGTCGACTCGAAGACGGGCGGCAAGTACACCGGCCACATAGATAAAGTCCAGAACGGCGCTTCCACCTTCGTTGACAAAACCAACGGAAAGCCCGGTACGGCCGCGGAAGGCGACACCGCGCCGCCGGCCGACAAGGCTCCGTAAGGCTCCGCAACCAGGGTTTGCCCGGGGTATTGCCCCGACGTCAACCAGGGCGCCGGTCCCGCCGAGAGGCGGCACCGGCGCCCTCGGCGCTTAACCGGCTCAGGACCGGCAGCCGGTTGTCAGGACCGGTAACCGGGCAACCGGCCGTCAGGACGGCTCGTGCTTTTGGCCCTCCCGGGCCAGGGCGGTCAGTCGCGAGACCGCCCGGAAGTACTTCTTCATGTAGCCGCCGGTCATCATCTCTTCAGTGAACAGCTTGTCGAACGGAACGCCGCTCGCGAGGATCGGCACGTCCTTGTCATACAGCCGGTCGGCCAGCACCACAAACCGCAGGGCAACGGCCTGTTCGGTGATGGTTTCCACATCGCGCCACACCACACCGTCCACGCCGTCGATGAGCTTGCGGTAGCGGCTGGGGTGGACCCCGGCCAGGTGCGCGATGAGCGTACTGAAGTCGTCTTCGGCCACCGTCCGGCCGTCGAACTCCGCCTTCATGTGGCTATGGAGTTCGCTGTTCCGCAGTGGAGCCGGCGCAGCGGGCAGGCCCCGGTGCCGGAAGTCCTCGCCATCGATCCTGATAACGTCGAACTGGTCGGCCAGGACCTGGATCTCACGCTGGAAGTCGACGGCGGCAAACCGGCCGTCACCGAGGGAACCCGGCAGCGTATTGGACGTGGCGGCCAGCTTGACCCCTGCGTCGGCCAGTTCACGCATGAGGCGGGACATCAGCACGGTGTCGCCCGGATCGTCCAGCTCGAACTCATCGATGCACACGAGCTTGTAGGAGCTCAGCGCGTCCACGGTCTTTCGGAAGGAAAGCGCGCCGACCAGGTTCGTGTACTCCACGAACGTGCCGAAGGCCTTTGGGCCGGGGGAAGCGTGCCAGAGCGATGCCAGCAGATGCGTCTTGCCGACGCCGAAACCACCATCGAGATAGATGCCGGCCCTGGATTCGACCTTCTTGCCGAAAAGCTTTTTGAAGAGTCCGCCACCGTCGCTGGAGCCGACGCCGCCGGCGAATGATTCAAGGGCATGCACTGCGGCCGCCTGGCTGGGCTGGGCAGGGTCGGGGCGATAGCTGGCGAAGGACACCCCCCCGAACCTGGGCGAGGGGTAGAAACCTTTGAGGAGCTCATCCACCGACACGGCCGGCGTGCGGGTGGCAAGCTTTTCAATCTGCACCAAGGGGGTCCGTTCTGCTGGTGGTTTGTCCCCAGCAAGAATACCGGCAATGGCGCGGGACCCCGGCGTGCGCGCAGGCATCGGCCCCATGCCGTGACCAAGGCCACATTTCCTCCTGTTAACGCAGGGAAGCTTTCGCATCGGCCCGTGGCTAGTGTTGGAGCAGTGACGGGCCGCTCCCCGGCCGTCTGACGTGACCGTTTCAGTGAAAGGCCATACGCATGTCCTACCCAGTTGAACAGAACGAAAAGTTCGCCGCCTACGCCCACCCCGAGCGGCTGGTATCCACGGAGTGGCTCGCCGCGGCCATCAATGACGGCTCCCTCGAGAACGGAAAGCTCGTGGTCGTGGAGTCCGATGAAGACGTCCTGCTGTACGAAACCGGACACATCCCCGGCGCCGTGAAGATCGACTGGCACACAGACCTGAACGACGAGGTCACACGCGACTACGTGCAGGGCGAAGCCTTCGCTGCCCTGGCCGCTGCAAAGGGCATTTCACGCGACAGCACCGTGGTGATCTACGGTGACAAGTCCAACTGGTGGGCAGCCTACGCACTGTGGGTCTTCACCCTCTTTGGCCACGAAGACGTCCGGCTGCTCGACGGCGGCCGCGACAAGTGGATTGCCGAAGGACGCGAGCTCACGACGGACATTCCCTCCCCCGCCCCCGGCAACTATCCCGTCGTCGAACGCAATGACGAACCCATCCGTGCTTTCAAGGAAGATGTCCTGGCCCACCTTGGCAAGCCGTTGATCGATGTCCGGTCTCCCGAGGAGTACACGGGACAGCGGACCCACATGCCTGCTTATCCGGAGGAAGGCGCTCTCCGCGGCGGCCACATTCCCACCGCCGCCTCGATTCCGTGGGCGCGCGCTGCAGCAGAGGACGGCACTTACCGCAGCCGCCCTGAGCTTGAGGCGCTGTACCTGGGGGAAGCCGGCCTGAAGGAAGGCGATGACGTGGTAGCCTACTGCCGCATCGGCGAACGTTCCAGCCACACCTGGTTCGCCCTTAAGTACCTTCTCGGGTTCGAGAGTGTCCGCAACTACGACGGCTCCTGGACGGAATGGGGCAACGCCGTTCGTGTGCCGATCGTCAAGGGCGCCGAACGCGGTTCCGTGCCGGCCGCACTCGCAGCACGGTAAGCAGCAGCACGGTAAGCATCCGTAAGAAAGCGGCCGAAGGCGCGGCGGACTGCGTAAGCTTGGAGTGATGAGTACTCAAGCACTTCCCACCGCGCTGGCGGAGATTGTCGATGACTTCCAGGCATTAAGCGAGCCGGAGAGGCTCCAGCTGTTGCTGGAGTTCTCGCGCGGCCTGCCGGACCTGCCGGAACGGCTCCAGAACCATCCGGAACTGCTGGAACAGGTTGTGGAGTGCCAGTCGCCGTTGTTCCTCACCATTGAAACGGAGAAGAACGACGGCGGCTCGCCCGCCGTCCGCCTGTTCTTCAAGGCACCTCCTGAGGCCCCCACAACGCGCGGGTTCGCGGGAGTACTGCACGAAGGGCTGGACGGCCTCACGGCCGAGGAAATTCTCGCTGTGCCCGACGACATGCCCGAGCTGCTCGGCCTGACCCGGGCCATCACGCCGCTGCGGATGCGCGGCATGACGGCAATGCTGGGGCGCATCAAGCGCAAGGTGGCGGCTTCAGCACGCTTCCAGGACTAAGGCACCCGGACCGGACATTGAATGGCACGCAAAAACACGTCCCAGGGAACGCCTGCCACAGCCGCACTGGCTGCGGCAGGCGTTTCCTTTACCCTGCACCCGTATAACCACGACCCCTCTGCAGCCAGCTACGGACTGGAGGCCGCCGAGGTCCTGGGCATCGATCCCGCCAGGGTTTTCAAGACGCTCATGGTGGAGTTCGACGGCCGGCTCGCGGCCGGCGTCGTCCCTGTCAGCGGAAGCCTCGACCTGAAGGCGATGGCGGCGGCCCTCGGGAGCAAAAAGGCAGCCATGGCGAGCCCCGCCACCGCCGAACGGCGAACGGGATACGTGCTCGGCGGCATCTCGCCGCTGGGTCAGCGGCTTCCCTCCCCCACCGTTATCGATGACAGCGCCCTGGCACTGGACAGCGTCCTGGTCTCCGGAGGCCGCCGGGGCCTCGACATCGAGCTGGCGCCGGGGGACCTTGTCCGCCTGACAAAGGCCATCACCGCCCCGATCAGTACAGTTCGTCCCCGCTCGGTCCTGTCCTCTGCCCCGGATTGACGCGCGGCGCCAGCTGCCTTTGCAGCCACGCCTTGACCAGGCTCTCCCAGCGCTCGGGATCAGCATTCCACTCCTTGGTGTGCCGCGCCTTCTCGAATGCCTCGAAAGTGACCATTTCCGGATTCTTCTCCGCAAGAAGCGCCGAAGGCCGGTAGGGCACGTACTCATCATCCACGCTGTGAATGATCAACGTGGGCGTCCGCAGCTCGACAGCGCGCGACACCCAGTCCATGGATTTCAGGTCCACCGGCGCGGCGAGCCCCGTCAACCGACGCCCGAGACGGTGGCCCATCATCAGCTGGCCATAGCGCCCCACGGCGGAAGGGATGCGGTTCAGCTCCGCGTGGTGCGCCAGGACATTGACCCAGTCGATGACCGGCGCATCGAGCACCATGGCACGGATGATGTTCCGGTATCTCGAGAGATCCGCGGTCTGCAGGCAGATGGCCCCGCCCATGGACCAGCCGAACAGCACGACCTCCTTCGCGCCTTGGGCGAGGGCATACGCGATCGCAGCCTCAACGTCGCGCCACTCCGTTGAACCCAGGCCGTACCTGCCATCGGGCGCGGACGGCGCAAGACCATCGTTGCGGTAGGAAATAAGAAGTGCAGGCAATCCAAGTTCGTGCACAGGCCTGGCGGCACGGAGGCTTTCCTGCCGGGTGGCGCCACGCCCGTGGACCAAGACGGCCCAGGTTTCGGCGTCAGGCTCTGCGGGTACCAGCCAGGCAGGAGCGGTTCCGCCCTCGACCTCAACGGCGATCTCTTCCGAGGCGAGTCCGACGGCGGAAGGATCCGGATAGACAGCGCCGCCCCACCAGCCGCGCCGGGCAGTTTCCAGGTTTCCCTGATAGACAGCGTCGACGCTACGCTGCACGGTGCGCTCTGCCGGTGAGTAGGAAATGATCCTGCCGATGCGGGCATGGCCCTTGCCGCCGTCAAAAAAAAGACTGTAAACACCGTCCTGCGTCGTTTCCGGCGTTGCTGCCAGGATGACCTGCAGGCCGCTGCTTTGCCTGATGACGGCCAGCACTTCCTGATCTGCCACCCGCGCACGCGCGGGGGTGAGGACCCGACGGGCAAAATACAGCGCCAGCGCTGACGACCCTGCCCCCAGCAGTGCCGCAGCGGCGCCTCCTGCGACAATTCCGCCGAGCGTCCACTTGGCCCGCAGGCTCATCGCACCGCTCGGCTGAGCTGCGGGGGCCTGCTGGCGGGAAGAATCCATTCCTCCATTCTTACCGGAGTCGGCGTCCAAGGCACATCAGGCTCAACATGCATACAGGCGCGGTGCCACCGGGCTAGGCTGATGGCATGAGCGATCCCATCGTCATTCTCACAGAAGAGCCGCTTGGTGCGGACGACCGTGTCAACATCGAACGCCTGGTGAACGGGGGTGATACGCCTTTGGTCGTAGTGGTCCCTGCCAACACTGAGCGCCATCTGCTGGTGGACTTCCTCGAGAACCTCTCGATGCTGGACATCGCCAAGGCCTTCCGCGAACTGACCTCACATGCCCCGGACCCGGAAACACAGCGTGCCGCGGCCGCGGAAACCCTGTCCGTATCGCTCCGTGCCCTCGAGGGGCTCGGCGGCGGCGTTACAGGTGAAGTGGTGGACGGCGATGCCGTGAACGGCCTCGTGGCGAAGGTGAAGGAGCTCGGCGCTGCACAGGCCGTCGTCATCACCCGTCCGCACGCGGTGGCAGACACCCTCCATACCGACTGGGCCAACAAGGCCCAGGACCGGCTGGGCCTCCCCGTGCTGCACCTGTATGCCGGGTCGGGATTTATCGGCGACTCGTAAGCGTTGATGAAGCTATGAGCACTCCAGAAAATGCAGAAGACGCCGTGCAGGTTGTCCGGACCGAAGACGAATGGCGCCGCGAACTCACCCCCGAGGAATTCCATGTGCTGCGCAAGGCAGGCACGGAACGTCCCTATACGGGCGAGTACTGGGATACACATACGGCGGGCGTATACCAGTGCAGGGCGTGCGGCGCCGAACTATTTACGAGCAGTGAGAAGTTCGATTCCCATTGCGGCTGGCCATCTTTCTGGGCCCCTCTCGCCGAGGGGCGGGTCCGC
The DNA here is from genome assembly GCF_054130535.1 of Arthrobacter sp. D1-17. Classification (NCBI taxonomy): domain Bacteria; kingdom Bacillati; phylum Actinomycetota; class Actinomycetes; order Micrococcales; family Micrococcaceae; genus Arthrobacter; species Arthrobacter sp. D1-17. The sequence goes on from NZ_CP096382.1 coordinate 2,517,026, forward strand.
TATATCCACGACCGCACCCTCGGCATGGACCGCATCGAGGTGCGGTGCTCCGCCTGCGATTCCCACCTGGGCCACGTCTTCGAAGGGGAAGGCTATGGAACGCCCACGGACCAGCGCTACTGCATTAACTCGATTTCGCTGAAGCTGGTGCCCGCAACGGACGCAGAGAGCAGCGCGCCCCAAAGTGGCTCCTGAGGCTCCGGATTTTGGGGCTCCGGCCCGCTGAGGCCCGGTCCCTGAAAGCACCGAGTTCCCCGGGCAGGGGTTCCGGAAGCCGTGTTGCATTCTGAGGCTGCCGGACGCTATATCTGGGCAACCTTGGGCAACCTCCGAGCAAAACTGTTTCTTATGCTCGACCTGATTTTGCATTAGGAACTCTGGCCGCTTGTTACGCTCGCCGTAGAAGCTCAGGCAACCAGAAAGGCGACGCCAACGATGACGATCACAGCTACCGCAACCCCCGTGAGGGTCACCGCAAATCACCCGGAGTGGCAACGGCTCAAGACAGCCGCGACGGGCCTCCGCGGCCTGCAGATCCAGGACGGCTCAGTGCCTGATCCCGCAGACCACCCGGCTGCACGCGAGCATGTTCTCGCGATCATCCACGCCGTGGCAGCCCTGGCTCCGTCCTTCCCGCACGACGCCCGTTACCTTGAACTCCTCGGCAGCGACTTCGCACGATGGATCACGTCCGGCTTCGGAGTCCCGGACTTCCTGGACTCCCTCCTCGCGTTCCAGCCCCAGCAGCACCGCGAACACGGACTCCAGCATCTTGTGGTCTTCCCCATGTACACGCAGAACGGAAGCACCAGCCGCCTGGTTGAGGCCGTGCTGATTGACGTGGTCTGGCCCGAATTCATCGCCGGACTGGAAGAGGGGGACTACTCCAACAGGCTCTTCGTGCCCATTCGCTTCCTTGACTTCACTCCGGGGTACGACACGAACTCGGCCGTGCTTTTCCCGGAAACGGTCGCCGTGCGCGAGACCCCCAAATTCACCTGGGGCGCCATCTTCGCCGACCGTGAAGCGGCCCGGTTCCGGCGGGTCCTTGCCGCCGCCGCCGACATCACTTCCCTCGAATTGCCCGCGGCGGCAGCCCAGTTCCTTGAGGATCAGAAACTCACCGAAGAAACTTTTGTGATGTGGGACCTGATCCACGACCGGACACACATGCGCGGTGACTTGCCCTTCGACCCCTTCATGATCAAGCAGCGCATGCCGTTCTTCCTGTATTCCCTCGAAGAACTCCGCTGCGATCTCACGGCCTTCAGGGAATCCGTGCGGATCGAAAAGGACGAAAACGCCTCCCCCGAGGCGCGCCGGCACGCAAAGCTCGTCCAGTACGCCGTAATTTTCGACCGCATCTTCCGCTTCGCCATCACCGGGAACCGCGTGCGCAACTACGACGGCCTGGGCGGCCAACTGCTCTTTGCCTGGCTGCACCAGCACAGGGTGCTGCACTGGACCGACAGCCGGCTCAGCATTGACTGGGACGAGGTCGCCGGCGTCGTCATCGAACTCGGCGCACACATTGAAGAGCTCTACTGGCGCTCTATCGACCGGCCCAAGACGGCCCACTGGCTGGCCGCCTATGAGCTCATCTCCGGAACGCTCACACCGAATCCCGCGTCCGTGTGGGCCAAGGGTCCCGATGCCCTGCCCCTCGACGGACCACCGCGGGGGCTCACGGACCAGGTACTGGACGACGAGTTCCCGCTCTCCATGTTCTACGAGGCGCTGGAGAAGAAGATGCGGCCCGTGATCGAGTCGACAGCCGGCATTACGGGAGCGACCGACCCGTCCAACCCCGCTCCCGTAACAACGGCGATGACTGCCCAATGAGTGAGGGCACCATCAAGGTACTGGTTGCCGGGGGCAGCAGCGCGTCGGGCATTGCCGTCGCGCGCGCCCTGGCCCAGGCCGGCTGCACTGTTTATACAGTGGGATCGGACCCCGACAGGATCGCGGCCGCGGCAGCGCAGGCCGGCCCGGGGGTGACGCCACTCACCTGCGACCTGGCCAGCCTGCCCGCTGTGCGGCAGCTCTACGGGGAGCTCTCCCCCACGGCGGGCCGGATCGACGGCGTGATCCACCTCGTGGGCGGCTGGCGGGGGGCGCAGGGTATCGCCGACCAGCGCGACGAAGACTGGAATTTCCTCGAGAGCAGTTCCGTCACGACGCTTCGCAATGTCACCCGCGTTTTCTACGGAGACCTAGCGGCATCCCCTAGCGGCCGCTTCGCCATGGTGTCATCGACGGCGGTAACGGCACCCTCCGCTGCCATTGCCAGCTACGTGGCGGCCAAGGCCGCTGCAGAAACCTGGACCATGGCCGTGGCGGACGGCTTCCGGCGGGAAGCGGGCGAAGCGGCGGAAGAACACAGCGCCGCCGTTGTCCTCGTGGTCAAAGCACTCGTGGATGCCGCCATGCGAAGCCGTCACCCCGAACGAAGTTTCCCCGGCTACACGGACGTCGAAGACCTGGCGGCCGCCGTCGTCGGGCTGTTCGGCAAACCCGCCGCTGAACTGAACGGACAGCGGATCCTGCTCACCCAGTGATCGTGGGCGTGCCCGGCCGGAAATCCCTAGACTGAAAGCGTGACCAAAGCGATGACAACCACTATTGAGGCGTCCGGCGCCATGTCCCGGCTCCACGACCCGTCCGTCCGGGGCTTCGCCTCGGACAACTACTCCGGCGTGCATCCCGAAGTGCTGGCCGCTCTGGCGGCCGCCAATGAAGGCCACCAGGTGTCCTACGGCGAGGACGACTACACCGCCCGGCTGCAGGATTTGATGGAGCAGCACTTCGGCGAGGGCATCCAGTGTTTCCCCGTCTTCAACGGGACCGGCGCCAACGTGCTGTCGCTGCAGTCCCTGCTGCCGCGCTGGGGTGCGGTGGTCTGCGCGTCGACAGCGCACATCAATATGGATGAGAACGGCGCGCCGGAGCGCATTGGCGGCATCAAGCTGCTGCAGGTGCCCACCCCGGACGGCAAGCTGACTCCCGAACTGATTGACCGCGAGGCCTGGGGCTGGGGGGACGAGCACCGCGCCCAGCCGCTTGCCGTTTCCATTACCCAGACCACGGAACTCGGAACCTGCTATACGCCGGAAGAAGTGCGCGCGATTGCCCGGCATGTCCATGCCAAGGGCATGAAGCTGCACATGGACGGCGCCCGGCTGGCGAACGCTGCCGCGCACCTTGGCGTTCCATTGCGGGCATTCACGCGCGACGCCGGCGTGGACATTCTGTCCTTCGGCGGCACCAAGAACGGGCTGCTGTTCGGTGAAGTGGTGGTGGCGCTGAACCCGGAGGCCGCCCACGGCCTCCTGTTCCTGCGCAAGATGAACATGCAGCTGGCGTCGAAGATGCGCTTCATGTCCGCCCAGTTCATTGCGCTGCTCGAGGGCGACCTGTGGCTGCGCTCGGCCGCGCACGCCAACGCCATGGCTGCCAGGCTGAGGCAGGCGGTGGACGGGATCGACGGCGTGGTTCCTACGCAGAAAACCGAGTCGAATGGCGTTTTTGCCATCCTGCCGGCGGGTGTGGCTGACAGGCTCCGCACGTCCTTCCGGTTTTATGACTGGAACGAAGCCCTCGGTGAGGTCCGCTGGATGTGCTCCTTCGACACCAGCGAGGAAGACGTGGATGCCTTCGCGGAAGCCATCCGGCGGGAGATGTCCGCGCACACTGCTTCCCCCGAGCCCGATGAGACGGGCAGGGAATGACTGTTCACGATCGCGCTTCCGCCCGGCGTGCCTGCCGGACGGCGCGGCCCCTGTTGCGTAGCCTGCGATTGTGAACGCACTTGCCCAGGTTCCCGCGGATTTTCTCTACGCTTTGGGAACACTCCGGAAAGCACGATGCCGCGGCGAACTGCGCCTGGATGAGATCCCGGCACCCTCCCGGCTCGCGCCGTTCGCCGTTGCCCTCGGCGCGGAGGTCATCGCCTCCGCAACCCGGAACAGCGAATCTTTTGCTGTCCATGGACCTGCGGCGATGGCCCTGGCACGCTCCTCCGCTGCCAGCGACGACGACGGCGATGAACTCGCCACCGGCAGGTTCATCCTGCTGCACGACCCCGATGGCTCGGCCGTCTGGGACGGTGAATTCCGGATTGTGACGTATATCCGGGCACAGCTTGATGCCGAGATGGGCAACGACGAAATGCTCGGTTCCGTCGCCTGGACCTGGCTCGTGGAAGCCCTCGAGACGCACCATGCGCCCTACCGGGCCGCCGGAGGAACAGCCACCCGTGTGCTCTCGGAAAGCTTCGGCACACTGTCTGACCGGCCGGGCTCGATCGACATTGAACTCCGCGCTTCATGGACCCCGGCAAGCCCGGACGTGCAGGCGCATCTGGAGGCCTGGTCCGATATGGTGTGCACGTTCGCAGGACTGCCGCCGCTGCCTGACGGCGTCTCCGCACTGCCCCGCAGGCGCAGGAACTAGCCCTTCCGGGTGCGGCGACTCCGGTGTGCAGCGTGCTGCCGGTAAACTAGGGGCATCATGACCCCGCAAAATCCGGAAAACACCACAGCCGGCGCTCCGGCTGCTGAAACCGCACCCCACATCTCCGTAGAGGGCTTTGACAGCCACGTCCCCGTGGTCATTGACCTCGATGCCCCCCGCGACGGCGTGCCCCTGGTCATTGAAACCCAGTCCGGGCTGGAGCGCTGCGCGGCAGCCATCGCCGCCGGAACGGGTCCAGCGGGAGTGGACGCGGAACGCGCGTCTGGTTTCCGGTACGGCCAGCGGGCTTTCCTGGTGCAGATCCGCCGCGAGGGCTCGGGCACGTGGCTCATCGATCCGGAACCTTTTGAGGACCTGAAGATCATCAACGACGCGCTGCGGGGCGTCGAATGGATTCTGCACGCTGCGAGCCAGGACCTCCCCTGCCTCTCCGAAATTGGCATGTGGCCGGACAAACTCTTCGACACGGAACTGGCCGCGCGTCTGGCAGGATTGCCTCGCGTGGGGCTCGCGGCGGTCATCGAGCAACTCCTCGGTTTTGGCCTGGCGAAGGAGCATTCAGCCGCCGACTGGTCCACGCGGCCGCTGCCCGAACCCTGGCTCCGCTACGCCGCCCTCGATGTGGAAGTCCTCACCGAGCTGCGTGAGGAACTCATTGAGCTGCTCGAAGCGGACGGCAAACTCGAATTCGCGGAGCAGGAATTTGCGGCCATCCTCGCGGCCGGCCTGGCGCCGCCGCGCGTCGATCCCTGGCGTAAGACTTCGGGGTTACATCAGATCCGGGACCGGCGCCAGCTGGCCGCAGTCCGGGAGATGTGGCTGGAACGCGACGCCCTGGCCCAGAAACGCGACGTAGCGCCCGGCCGGCTCATTCCTGATTCCGCCCTGGTAGCAGCCGCGAAGGCGATGCCAACGACGGTCCCGCAGCTCCTGGGCACCAAAGGATTCCATGGACGGGCGGCCCAGCGCGAGGCTCCCCGCTGGCTCCGGTGCATTGCTGCTGCAAGGGCACTCGAAGACCTCCCGCCGCTGCACCTTCCCACGAACGCGCCTCCGCCGCCCCGCGTGTGGGCGGACCGGGACCTGCCCGCCGCGGAGAGGCTTTCCACTGCACGCCCCCTGCTGCAGGCGAAGGCCGAGGAGCTGAACCTGCCCCTCGAGAACCTGCTGACGCCCGACTACCTGCGCCGGATCGCATGGCGTCCGCCTGCCGAAATTGATGCAGGGTCCGTGGCCGAGGAGCTTCGCGGGCTCGGTGCCAGACCCTGGCAGGTGGACATCGTGGCGCCGCTGATCACTGAAGCCTTCCTCAATCCCCAGCCCCTGCCGCCGAAGGAATCCAGGGAACCGAACGCCTGATCGCTCTCGATGCACCTCCAGCCAGCGGCCACACCGGCGCTGGTTGCAGGGCAAGTTACTCACGGGTAACGTGGGGCTCACTGACGACCGGACCCTGATCATCTGGACAGGGCCGGCACTAAGTGTCTCAATGAGGAGCAGCACGTGAGCCAGCCAGCCGCAACCCCTGCAGGAGTACCAGCATGAGCGCCGCCGAATTCAGCAAGCTTGCCGAGCTGTTCCCCGACGAGACCGTTACGCACTCCTACGTGCAGGATGTGCAACTGCCCACGGTGGGCGGATCAGTCGGAGGCACGTTTGCGCTCCTCACGCTCGATAACGGCCTCGACCCGTCCAAACCCACCACCCTGGGACCCAATACCCTGATGGAACTCGGTGCGGTGCTGGAAGGACTCCGGCAACGCGCGGCTGACGGAGAAATCGTTGGGGTCGGCGTCACGGGCAAGCCCAACTTCCTGGTGGCGGGAGCCGACCTGTCGGCCGTCAAAAGGCTCAACCGCCGCGAGCACGGCTTGTGGATGGCGCAGCTGGGACACGAGGTTTACGGCACGCTCGGGAACCTCGGTGTTCCCAGCTTCGCATTCATCAACGGCGTGGCGCTGGGCGGCGGGCTGGAAATAGCCTTGCAGTCCACCTACCGCACCGTCTCCTCAGCTGCCGGCGCGCTGGCACTTCCGGAAGCCCTTCTCGGTCTGGTCCCCGGATGGGGCGGGGTCTACCTGCTGCCGAGGCTCATCGGGCCGGAGAACGCGGTGCGGGTGATGGTCGAGAACCCGCTCAGCAACAACCGGACGCTCTCAGGCCCGGAAGCGTACGAGGTCGGCATTGCCGATGCGCTGTTTGAGCCGGCCGGCTTCCTCGAGGAGTCGCTGTCGTGGGCCGCCAAGGTCATCGCCGGCGAAGTCACACCGGGCCGGCAGAACGCGGTCGACCCTTCTGACCCGGACGTGGCAGCGCGCTGGGCCCGTGCGGTGTCCGGCGGACGCGCCTTCGTGGAAACCAAGACCTCCAACGCAGCGCCGGCCCCTGCCCGGGTGCTGGACATTATGGAGGCAAACCGGACGATGTCCCGGACCGAATCCGCAGCCCTCGAGTGTGAAACGCTGGCCGGGCTCATGCAGACTAATGAGTTCCGCGCCACGGTCTATGCGTTCCTGGACCTCGTGCAGAAACGCTCCAAGCGACCTGCCGGAGCGCCGGATCGCGCGCTTGCCCGCCCTGTGACCAAGGTCGGCGTGGTGGGTGCCGGCCTAATGGCCAGCCAGCTCGCCCTCCTGTTCGCACGCCAGCTCAAGGTACCGGTCGTCATGACCGATATTGATCAGAGCCGCGTTGACAAGGGCGTGGGCTACGTCCATGCGGAAGTGGAGAAGCTGCTGGGCAAGAAGAAGATCAGCCAGGAAGCGGCGGACCGCACAAAGGCCCTTGTGACCGGTTCTGTGTCCAAGGACGGGTTCGGCGATGCCGACTTCGTCATCGAGGCGGTCTTTGAGGAATTGAACGTCAAGAAGCAGGTGTTCGCGGACCTGGAGGCCGTGGTCTCCCCCGACTGCATCCTGGCCACGAACACGTCGTCGCTGTCGGTTACGGCCATGGCGGCCGGCCTCCAGCACCCGGAGCGGTTGGTCGGCTTCCACTTCTTTAACCCGGTGGCGGTTATGCCGCTCGTGGAGATTGTGAGGGCACGCAGAACCGACGACGCTGTGCTGGCGACCGCCTTTGAGCTGGCCAAGGCTCTAAAGAAATCCGCAGTCCTAATAAAGGACGCCCCGGCGTTCGTAGTCAACCGCGTCCTTCTGCGGCTGATGGGCGAAGTGATTGCTGCCTTCGACGAGGGCACGCCCGCTGAGGTCGCGGACAACGCCCTGCGCCCGATGGGTCTGCCGATGACCCCGTTTACACTGGCGGCCATGGTGGGACTGCCTGTGGCGCAGCACGTGCAGGAGTCGCTGCACGAGGCCTTCGGTGAACGGTTCCGGGTGTCGCGGAACCTGCAGAAGCTGATTGAGAACGGGGTGAAGTCTTTCTGGGCCCCGGCTGCCGGCGGCGGCCAGGAGATTCCGCAGTCAACACTGGCCCTGCTGTCCTTCGGTTCCTCGCCGTCCACTGGCGAGGAGGTTCTCCGGCGGATTCAGGACGCACTCGCCGAGGAGATCGGCCTGATGCTCGACGAAGGTGTGGTGGCCGGGCCCGAGGACATCGATCTGTGCATGATCCTGGGCGCGGGCTGGCCGCTGTTCCTCGGCGGCATTACCCCGTACCTGGACCGAGTGGGAGCGTCTGAGCGGGTCAACGGCAAGCGGTTCCTTCCACCGGGAGTGGCCTCCCGGGCCTGAGGCAGGTCCCCACGATATGACCCCGGGAGTTACGTCATGGACTCCTGCCCCGGACGCAGGCTCACCCACCGCCCGGCCACCAGCAGCGTGGCCCGCCACTCATTGAGCTCACCGCTCTGCAGGGCAGCGAGGGTGTGCGGCATCTCCGTCACCAGGGCTTTAGCCAGGCCCGGCAGCCGGCCGCCGCGGTTCGGCGACTCCCGCCGCGCCAACGCCACCTGCACCCCCAGGCCCTTGCCCAGCTCATCCTTCAGTATCCCGGATTCAGCCTGAGCGTCGCGCTGCTGCACATCAAACGCCACCGGAACCCGTGCCTGCAGCGCAGCCGGCGCCGACTTCAAGTCCTCCAAATCCCGCAAACTGATCAATCAAAGCGGCACTGTCAGCGCACGGACCCATCCCCGCGAGACGCGCGGTCAAGTCCACTGCAAACTTCAGTTGAGAGCCGCGGGCTCCGGATCCGTCAGCCGGTCAGACCTCAAAGGCCGAACGGAATGCAGCGAGGGCGGCGTCCCCTGCTTCCATCCCTGGCCCGCCGAGGGCCCCGGCCTCCAGACCCACAACACCTTCGTACCCTGTCTGCGCGAGGGCCGAAGCAACGGCTCGGTAATTAACCTCACCTGTTCCGGGTTCGAACCGGCCTGGAACGTCAGCCACCTGCACCTCGCCGATGCTGGGAAGGGCTGCCCGGACCAGCTCAATCAGGTTCCCCTCCCCAATCTGCGCGTGGTAGAGATCCAGCATCATCTTCACGTTCGGGTGGTTGACTGCCGCGACAAGGGCCAACGTGTCCTTGGCCCGTGCCAGCGGTATCCCCGGATGATCCCTGATGGTGTTCAGATTTTCGAGGGCGAAGGTCACGCCGTGCTTTTCGCCCAAAACCGCAAGGCGCTCGAGGGTGCGCAGGCCGGTCAGCCACATTTGGCCAGTGGCACGGTGTACCGGCCGGACTGCTACTCCGCCCTCACCGAGCTCGGCCGGGTGGACCACCATGCGCTCGACTCCAAGCTCCAGAGCAGTCGGAATGAGCTTCTCGGCGGACGCGACCACTTCATCGGCGCTCCCGGGATCGATGAGGCTGCCGCCGAAGTAGCCGCTCATCGACGAGAAGCGTGCCCCGGTGGCGGCAAGTGCAGCAGTATCGCGGCCCCGGGTGTCCCAGAGTTCCACTTCGAAGCCCTGGTCATGGATTCTGCGGACACGGTCGATCAGCGGCAGCGCGCCGTAGACCATTTCAGCGCAGACCGCCAGACGGAAACTCATGCCATGTCTCCTGCCAGCTGCCGTTCAGATTGCGCCGCCCCCAGTTCAGGCTCGGCAGCCCGCAGTTGGGCGATTGTGGCTACGTCTACGGCCAGACCTGTTTCGGCTGACTCTGCCGCTGCCAACGCAACAGCGAGGGCGTTGCGGGCATCCGTCCAACCCGGGCCCGATGTTACGGAAGCGCCGGCACCGTCACGGCGTGCAATGACGGTGTCTGCGAACTGGGCCACTTCCGCTGTGTAGGCGTCGTGGAAGAGATCCACGTTCAGCCGTACAGTGGCTGAGCTGATCCCGGCTTCGGTGTAGCTCACCGCTCCCGAGGTTTGGGGGCCGCCCGCGGTCACCATGCCCGCCGAGCCGAATACTTCCCCGCGCACGTCATAGCCGTACAGCGCGTTGAAGTTTGCCTCGGCAACGGCGATGGCGCCGTTGCTGTAGGTCACGGTCACAACAGCTGTATCGAGAAGTCCGCCAGCCTTCGCTGCCGGCGCCACAAGGGCGTCAGCGACAGCATGCACGCGGACCGGAACAGCACCGGGATTGAGCCAGTTGAGCGTGTCAAAGTCATGAATCAGCGTTTCCAGGAAGATGGTGCGCGGCGGGATGCGTTCAGGGTTGGCAATGCCGGCTGCTGTTCCGGGGTCGCGGGTCAGCGACCGAAGCAGCTGGGGAACCCCCACCACGCCGTCGTCGATCAGTTTCCGTGCAGCGGCAAAGTCCGTCGCAAAGCGCCGGTTGAAGCCGAACTGCACGATGACCCCGGCGTTCTCGGCTGCCTCCATCGCCCCGTCCAGCTCCTCGACGGTTCGTCCTCCGGGCTTTTCACAGAAGACGTCCTTTCCAGCGCGTGCAGCCGCCGCGATCAGTTCCGAGTGAAAACGTGCGGGCGCAGCGATCAGCACGGCATCGACGTCGGGATCTGAGAGTACGTCGGCGGGGTCAGTGCTGATTTTGGCGACTCCCAGCCGCCCGGCCAGGGCTTCTACGGCAGGCAGCGCGGGATCGGCAATGGCTTCCAGGCGCGCATTGGGGATACGGCGGGCGACGGACTCCGCATGGAAGCCGCCGATCCAGCCCGCGCCGATCAAAGCAATGCGGGCTGGCCGGTCAGCGCTGACCGGATGCTGAAGGTAAGTCATGGTTCTCCCGGGTTGGCAGTGGTGTCGGAAAAGTAGCTAGATCGTTCTAGTCCCTTCATGGTGGCAGTTAATCCGCCGTCTGTCTAGATCGTTCTATAGACTGATCCGGATAAAGGAGGAACATGCCCGAACAGCAACGCCGGCCCACCATGGTGGACGTGGCCCAAGCGGCCGGCGTTTCCCGCGCCCTGGTCTCCATCGTCATGCGGGGAGCCCCGGGTGCGTCGGAGCCCACCAGGCAAAAAGTCCTGGAGGCAGCACGCACGCTCGGCTACCGGCCCGACAGCCGGGCCCGCCTGCTGCGCAGCAGCCGCACCAGGCTCCTGGGGGTGAGCTTCTTCAGCGCCGAGGCCTTCCATGCCGAAATCGTGGACGCCGCCTATGCGGAGGCAGCCGCGTGCGGATACGAGATCGCCTTGAGTGCGGTGGGCAGCGGCCGCCCGGAGGCGCGGGCCATCGAATCGCTCCTGGATTTCGGTTCGGAGGCGCTGATCATGGTTTCCCCCACACTCAGCGAAAGGGAGCTGGCCGGGTATGCCAGCAACGTTCCGGTGGTCAGCCTCCTGCGGAATGACGTGGGCGACCGCGTGGACTCAATCAGCAGCGACGACAGTGCCGGGATCAGGTTGGGGGTGGAGCACCTGGCCGGCCTCGGGCACCGCAACATCGTCCATGTCGACGGCGGTGCGGCCGTTTCCGCCAGCCAACGCCGCGATGCTTTCCGGGCTGAAATGGAGCGGCACGGCCTGGAGGCCAGGATTGTCCCCGGGGGACCCACGGAAGAGGACGGACTGAACGCCTTCCGGTCCCTGCGCGGCAATCTTCCCTCCGCAGTTCTTGCCTTTAACGACCGCTCCGCACTCGGCGTGATTGAGGGCCTTCGTGCCGAGGGGCTAAAGGTACCCGATGACATCTCAGTGCTCGGCTACGACGACAGCCAGTTCGCCCGGCTGAGCTACGTGCAGCTGTCTTCCGTCAGCCAGGATGCGCCATTACTCGCAGCGACCGCCGTGAACCAGGCAGTCGAGCGGATCGAGAAACCACAGGGACCCGCGCACATCGTCAGAACACCCCACTTGGTGGTGCGGGCGTCCACTGCAGCTCCCCGCTGGGTCGGCACCTAACCGTCCAGATACTTAGCTGTCCCTATGCCTGGCTCCATAAAGCCTGCCATTTCTGAGCTCGACGGTCCTGTCCGCGTGGGCATGGGCGAATGCCAGGTCGTGGGTCACCATCACCACGGCGGCACCCCTGTCCACTGCTTGGGCAATCACGGCAGCGAGCCTGTCCAGGCCATGAGCATCAAGCGCCACGGTGGGCTCGTCGAGTGCCAGCACCGCCGGTTCCCGTGCGAGAACGGTGGCCAACGCCAGCAGGCGCTGAGCTGAGCTGGACAGCTCGTAGGGATGGGCCCCGGGCGAACGCTCAAGCCCTACCGCCGTCAGGGCTTCAGCTGCCTTCGCCTGCGCCTGCTTGCCGTACAGCCGGTCAAGCCCAAACAGCACCTCCCGCTGCACTGTCCGCTCGAACAGCTGGTGCTGGGGATGCTGGAACATGAGACCGAGCCGTGCGGCGACGATACCCGTTGGAACACCTGTGATCGGTTCACCGCCCACGCGTACTTCCCCCTGCGCCGGCCTCAGCAAGCCGTTGCAGAGCCGGAGCAGTGTGGATTTCCCTGCACCGTTCCGGCCAGTCACCGCGAGGATTTCGCCTGGACGGACGCTGAGATCAACCTTCTGGAGCAACAGCCTGCCAGCCGAATTTGTGCCGTCGAAGCCAAAGGACACGCCGTCCAGTTCCAAGGCCGCGGCAAGAGCCGCAGGAGCGGGGGCATCCCCGGAGGTAGCCACCATCCGGGGTTCCGCCTTGGAGCACACCCGTCCGGCAGGGCCGGGGAGAACAATCCCGAAACCGGCAAGGGAAGCACCGGCCAGCAGCCGGTCCGGAGGCCCTGCGGCGGCGAGCCTCCCTCCGTCCAGGACCAGCCACTGCGCCGCCTGCCGGATCAGCGGGTCGGCCTGCTGGCTCAAGACGACGACGGCGGTCCCCCTTGCCAGCACATCGGCTACCAGTTCCGTGACGGCTAGGGAGCCCGTGGAATCAAGGGAGGCCAGGGGTTCGTCGAGGACCAGGACTGCGGGATTTGTGACGACGGCACACCCGACGGCCAGACGCCGCAGTTCTCCGCCGGATAGCGTCGCCGGGTCCCGTTCGAGCAGTGCGGTGAGACCTGTTCGCATGGCGGTGTCAGCCACGAGCTGCATCATGTGCGCCCTGGGCACTCCCAGGTTTTCCAGGCCGAAAGCCAGCTCTTCAGCAACTGTGCTCCGCACCCCTGAAAGCATGGCTGCGGGGTCCTGCGGGACGTAGCCCACGTGTTCGGCCCAGGCGGCTGGATCGATCCGCGGGTCACTGTCGTCACCGGCAAAGGTCAGTGGCCCGCCGTCGTCATGAATACTGCTGCCGCCATCCAGATGCAGGGTACCCGTCAGCTTGCCGTCACGTCCGGAAGCCAGCCAAGCTGCCAGCAACCGTCCCAACGTTGATTTACCGCTTCCAGAACCACCAAGGACGGCCGTCAGTGACCCCGGGGCAGCAACGAGTTCAACACCTTGCACCGCCGGGAAGGAATCGCCATGGAATGTGAAGGATTCAATGCATGCCCGCAGTGTCGTTGCCCCGGCTGCAAGCTGCCCGTTCATGCCGACTCCCCTGCCGGGTATGAGGCCACAAGCCGCAGGACAACCGCAGCGACCGCAAGCAGGAGGACACTCCAGCGGAAGATGCGCTGAGCTGCCGAATCCTGGACTTCCCGATAGCTGCTCCGCGGCCCGGGCCGCCGGAAGCCCCGGGCATCAAGCGCTTGCGCCCGGGTGCCGGCCTCGTGGACAAGACCCAGCACCAGCGGGAACATTTGCAGCCGGAGTGCGTGCAGGCGGCTCCGGAAACTTTTGTCGATCACCAGCCCGCGGGACTCCTGCGCCTGGCGCACAGTCTGGAGCCGCACCGCAATGATAGGGGCCACCATGAGGGTGGAGGCCAGCACGTAGCCGAACTGCGGCGGCACACGGAGTGTTGTCAGCGCCGCCACCAGGTCCGGAACCCGGACGCTGAACGAGAACAGCATCAGCACTAACACGAAGGAGGAGGTGCGCAGCCCCATATCGAGAGCAAACCCCAGCCCTTCGATTGTCACCCTGGCCGGCCCAAAGGCGGCAAGAACGGTGTGCCCCTCCGGGAAAAACAGGCCGTGCATCAGCAACAGCGAAAGCCAGAAGGGCACCAAAATAGCCCCGCCGGCCAGGATGACGCGGCGGGCGGTGCCGGTCAGAGCCGCCAGCACTATGGCGCCGGCAGCGACGGTGAGGGACACGGGCCACCACGAGGCCGCCGTCGTCATAACCAGGACTGCGGCTGCCGCGGCCAGCAGGGTGAGGGGGTTGAATCGCGGCGCCACGTTTGTTGGCGGTGTTTCTGGAGCTTTAGGCGTTTTTCCCGACAACATTTTTCCCGGCGGGGCTCTTGCCGGCCAGAACGTTGAAGCGCCGCACAAACGGGAACTGGAACGAGGTGCGGCGCGGCAGCGCGTAGACGAGCATGGCGGCGATGGCGAACACGATCGCCTTGTCCATCGGGTCGGAGATCAGGGCCTGTTTGGTGATGGCGGCCAGCAGGGTGTCACCCATGGCGCGGAAGGCGCTGACAATGGCACCGGTGCCGGCGCCGGAGGTCCCGCCAAAAACAAATGCAGCTATGGGGGCCGAGACCACGCCGGCCAGGATTCCGGTGACAAAACCGGCCACGGGCGCGAGGTAGAAACGGCGGAACAGGCCGTAGCGGGCGGCGGTTCCCGCGAGGAAGCCGATCAGCGCGGAACCGGCTGCGAAGGGAAGGACCGTGGGGTTGATTAAGGACCAAACAATGCTGCTGAGGGCTCCGGTGGCCGCTCCGGCCGCGGGGCCGGCGAGTACTGCGATCAGGACTGTGCCGATGGCGTCGAAGTAGAAAGGCAGGCCGCTGGTACCCATGAGCTGTCCGAGCACGATGTTCAGTACCAGGGCGACCGGCATGAGGACCACGGTGGACGTCGGAAGCGTCGGCAGCACCCCGGCGATCAGCAAGGCTGCCCCGAGCAGGAAGCCGCCCAGGGCCACCAGTGCGGAGACGCTGCTGAGCCCGCCGGTGATGTCGGTGGGCTGGGTAATTACCAGGTAGATAAAGGTGGCCGCGATCGCGGCGGCGCCCAGAATTTCGAGCAGCCGGCGCTTGCGGGCCGACTGCTGTCCAGGGGTCGGGAGGGTGAGGGAAGGCTGAGACATGATGGGTCCTTTGGCTGATGACGGCGGTTCCGCCCTGTGGCGTGATCATCCGCGTACGCAAAACAGGGCGCCTATGTCACCTCGACGCGGCTACCATCCTACCGAGCTGCGGGCGCGCCCTGCTACTGCGGGAACTTCGCTTAGGCCATGGCCGGGGTGGCCACCCAGACCGTCCGGGTGGCGCTGGGTACCAGCTCCAAATCGCCGGCGAGTCGCTCCGGTAGCAGGCCTTCAAGATGGTGCTCACCGGCGATGCCCGCGGGGAAGAGCCCGACCCGCGCGTTCATGAGCGCTATGAATGGCTTTACATCCTCAATGGACGACTGCGTCTGGTGCTGGGCTACAAGGACTTTGACCTTCGCCCGGGCGAAGCCGTGGAATTCGACACCCACACGCCGCACTGGTTCGCCAGCGCTGATGGCAAACCCGTCGAGTTTCTTAGCCTGTTTGGACAGCAGGGCGAGTGGATGCACGTACGCGCCAGGCCCGGACGCTCAGAGTTGCGTTGAGTGGGCTGCGCCGAGTTCGATGAGCAGCACGCCGACCATGATGAGGCCCAGGCCAAGGATCATGACGGGAGT
Source organism: Arthrobacter sp. D1-17 (assembly GCF_054130535.1). NCBI lineage: Bacteria > Bacillati > Actinomycetota > Actinomycetes > Micrococcales > Micrococcaceae > Arthrobacter > Arthrobacter sp. D1-17. The sequence goes on from NZ_CP096382.1 coordinate 2,532,499, forward strand.
GAGGGGTTCCTTAAAGACAATCCTGCTTCCGACGGCTGTCAGGGCTACACCCACGGCAGCCCAGATGCCGTAGGCGACTCCGAGGCTCATTCCCTGGGCCAGGGTCAGGGTGAGAAAGGTGAACGCCAGCAGGTAGCCGGCTCCCACCGCCACGTACCAGCTCTTCTTTCCCTCAGATGCGAGGCGAAGGGATAAGGTGCCGGCGACTTCGGTAAGGATCGCCCCGGTCAAGAACAGCCACATCATCCGGCGGTCTGCTCTTTCACTGGCGCCCTGTGGGATCCGACCTCAACGCACAGTACTCCGCCGATGACCAATGCGATTCCCACGAGCATCAGCAGGGTCAGTGGCTCACCGAAAAGCACGGCGGCGAGCAGCGCGGTCAGGGCGACACCCATGGCGGCCCAGATGCCGTAGGCCACGCCCAAGGCCAGACCCCGGCGCAGCACCCTGCCCAGGAGACCAAAGGCAGTCACATAGCCGGCACCCACAACGGCGAAAAGAGCGGGATTCTCCAGCGCGGCCTTTAGGGTCAGGGAAGCAATCACCTCGCTGGCGATAGCACCGGCCAGCAGTAGCCATTTCACCATGGTCGGTCCTCCAGTAGTTGCTCGATGATGGCACGGATGCCGGCTTTCAGTTCAGGAGCGGGAGGGAAGACGTCAGTGGCGGCCGCGAACCAGGCACCCTCCGCAAGCAGCCGGGCCGCGGTCAGGGACGAACGCTGGTCCAGCGGCAGGTCGGGCGGAACCTCAACCCACACAGCCATGCGTTCCATCCATCGGGCCAGCAAGGGCTGACGCAGCCGGGGGTCGGAAAGCATCACCAGATCCGCTTCGCCGAAATCCCCTGTCAGGCACCATTCCACATAGGTACGCAAGCGCAGCCCTGCAGGCGCGTCCGCGACCGGTCTGCCGAGACGACGGGACAGCTCCGCATGCCAGTCCCCCGCAACCCGGTCCACCAGCGCCAGCATAAGCGCTTCCTTGCTGCGGAAATGATGCATCACTCCGGGCTTGCTCAGCCCCACATGCCGGGCGGCTGACTCCAAGGAAACCGTGCCGCCGGAGCCGATGAGTTCCAGTGCGCCGCTGAGTATCACGTCTCTCGTGTCCGTCGCCATAAGACCAGAGTACCAACCAACCGGAAGGTTGGTGGACACGGCGCAACAGACGCCCGCCGGGCACCCTGTTCCAATCCCTTGTGAAGCGGACTAGCTGGTGGCGGCGGAGCGTGGGGCGACCGTTCTGGCCAGGGCACCCACAGAGGAGATCAGCTCATCAAGGCACTGCTCCGGGTCATTCCAGGTTACGATCCGGGCGTTGGGCGGCTCGTTCCAGATACCGCGGAAGTCAGCCACCGTGGTGCCGATCAGGCGAGGAGAAGCGGTTTCGACGTGGACGGTCGCTGCGCGCGTCCGGAACGGAGTGCGACCGATGGCGGCAGCGGCCGCGAAGGCGTCGTGCATGTGCGCGATGTAGCCCTGGTCGTAGAGCCGGTGGAATTCCAGGTAGAAGCGGATGGCGTCTGACAGGCAGGCCACCAGCCGGTTGTCTGAAACACTGCGCTGTCCTTCACGCTGCTCAGGCAGCACGAGTTCCGGCTCACGTGCCCCGGCGGCCTCCCCCAGCTTCTGCAGGTGTTCGGGCCGCAGCTCGATCCGCTCGGTGGTTTCAAGGGCGCAGACAACCGGCAGCCGGTCCTCGGGCAAGCCGTTGTAGGCCGTGAAGACTTCCTGGGCGGCATGCGGATCAACGGACACGTTCCACTCCGCCGTGGGTGTGGTGTTGCCCTGGTAGTTGAAACAGCCGCCCATGATCACCAGGCCCTTGAGCAGCGTTGGCAGCTCAGGCTCGCGTCGCAGGGCCAGGGCAAAGTTGGTCAGTGGGCCGGTGATGAGGCCAGTGATCTGACCGGGATGGGCGCGGACAGTGTCCACCCAGACATCAACGGCATGCCGCGGTGAAATTTGCTGCACTGGAGGCGGAAGCACTGCGTAGCCGATCCCCTGCGGCCCGTGGGTCTCCTCCGTGGTGACAAGTGGAATCTCGAGCGGCGCTTCGGCGCCAACGGCTACTTCCACTCCGGTTTTGCCGCAGAGTTCCAGCAGTGCCAGATTGTTCAGCGCCACCTGCCGGGCTCCCACATTTCCGGCTGTGCAGGTGATGGCCTCGAGCCGGACCTCCGGCCGGGACAGCAGGTAGACCAGCGCCAGCGCGTCGTCGATCCCGGTATCAACATCCACGAGGACGGAGTGCGACGGGACAGAGGAAGTCTGGTCAGACTGCGTCGGGGCAGAATGAGGCAGACCAGCGCCCACCAAACGTGTGTCCATTAAAAAAGGGCAACCTTGGGTGTCCGCGGGAAGATCCGGTCCAGCTCTTCCAGCTCGGCCTTGTCCGGGACCCAGGCCACCGCTTCCGCGTTCTGCCGGACCTGTTCTGGCCGGGTGGCTCCGGCGATAACGCTGCTGACAGAGGGCTGCGCCGCCAGCCAGGAGAAGGCAACCTGAACCTCAGTGAGCCCCCGCTCTGCGGCAAAGGCGCTGAACTGCTTCAGCTGCTGCCAGTCGGCCTCGTCCACCAGGTGCGTCCGGGTATGGCTCAGCCGCGTGCCTTCGGGCGCCTGGTGCGGGGCGTATTTTCCCGTTAGGAGGCCGTTCGCCAGGGGGAAATAGGGCAGCACCCCGATTCCGTAGGCTTCAGCGGCAGGAGTGACCTCCAGCTCGGCGCGGCGGTCCAGGAGGTTGTAGTGGTTTTGGGCAGAAATGAACCGCGCCCCGCCCCTGGCCCGGGCTACGTATTCGGCTTCAGCAATCTGCCAGCCGGCCCGGTTGGAGTGGCCGATATACCGGACCTTGCCGCTGGTCACCAGATTATCCAGAGCGTCCAGTGTCTCTTCGATCGGCGTCAGCGGATCCGGCGTGTGGAACTGGTACAGGTCGATCCAGTCAGTCCCCAACCGCCGGAGTGATGCCTCCGCAGCACGGATGATGTAGCTACGGGATCCCCGGGCACCGTAATCTTTGCCGTTGGTGCCGCGCATGTCCAACCCAAATTTCGTGGCGACCACGGCATCGGCCCGCCTGCTGCCGAGCGCCTTTCCGAGCATCGTTTCGCTCAGGCCGGGTTCCCGGCCGTACGAGTCCGCCACGTCAAAGAGAGTGACCCCGGCGTCGAGGGCGGCATGGACGACGGCGTCTGTCCCCTCTTGCGACTCGGTCACCGTGCTCGCCCGGCCGAGATTGTTGCAGCCAAGTCCCACAACGGAGACGGTCAGTCCGGATTTTCCCAGCCTGCGGTATTCAGTCATGAAAACACCCTACAACGGCAGGGATGGAGGCCCGGTCGTGGCTGGGTCCGGCCGTTGTCAGGCGAGAAGCCCGAAGCAAGGTTCGGTTCAGCTGCCGGAAAACGATAGGCCGTGCTCATCGAGGGCATCCTGCAGTTGTGCCAGCGTTTTCGGACTCATGCCCGGAAGTTGCGTTACCTGCCGATGCCCCAGCTGCGCGAGCTGTTCGAGGGTCTCCACGCCGGCGTGGGCCAGCATTCTACGGGTGGGCGAGGCTATGCCCCGCGGCAGTGGTGTCCTGCCAGGTTGTGCTGGTTTCTGCGGCATGCGGTCTGCCTTCCTCTGGGGAGCGTAGGACTGGCATTACAGGATGAACCGTTAGGGAGCCATGACAAGGGAAAGGCACCGTTAGAGGGTGAAGACAGTCCCCGGCTTCGGTGAGTGCTTGAGCTTGAGTGCCATGGGATCTGTGTAGGGAGCAGCGCCGATACTCAGCTTGGTGAAGTCCAGGTCCTCGCCGCGGATGCAGACCTTAATGGCGTTCACGGCTTTGTTGACATCCGGGCACAGGCAGAAAATGTTGAGCTTGGAGTCGCTGAATTCCGAGCGCTCCACCGTGCCGAGGCCGCGCCATGCCAAGTGGCTGATCAGCGCATCCTTTGCTTTTTCCTCCAGGTACCTGTCCCGGCTGGTGCCTTCCCGGGTTTTCAGGGCGTACTGGGCGACCACCCAGAACTGTTCCTCCTCCGGAATCTCCGCATATCCATCCTCCTCGCACTGCGCAGAGAACGCATCGAGCAAACGGTCGGCGGCTTCGGCGTCGGCAACGTCTGTTTCCTCGGTCTTGCTCTGGTGGCCCACTGCCCCATGGTTCATGACGAACTGGTTGTAGTCCTCGTCGAACCAGGCCTCCCGAAAGTGAAGAGTCCCTTCTTCATCGCGCCTGTAAACCCGAATAATGCCGCTCATGCCAGTCCTTAGGTGGATCGCCGCGGTCTGAGCCGCCTAACAGTGGAAAATGTGCCTACAGTTTCGGCAGGCTGCCCGTGGTGGGGTGTTCCTGTCCGGGAAGGGGACGCGCAAACGGCACCTTGGTGCCCAAAACCTGGGCGACGACGTCGTGGGTGATCTGCTGTGCCGTGAGACCAACACGTTCGAGCACTTGGCTACGGGTTCCGTGGTCCAGGAACTCCACTGGCAGGCCCACTTCATTCAAGGCGGTATCAACGCCGGCAGCGCGCATCTCCTGGCGGATCCTGGATCCCACCCCTCCTGCGCGGACCCCGTCCTCGATGCAGATCACCAGTCGGTGCCTTGCGGCGAGAGCGATGATGGACTTCCGGACCGGAAGCACCCATCGCGGATCCACCACGGTGGAGCTGATGCCCTGTGCTCCAAGCCGGTTCGAGACGTTGAGGGCGAGCTCGGACATGGCGCCGACGCTGACGATGAGGACGTCGTTTTCGGTGGAACCGGACGGGCGCCGGGCGAGCACGTCGACACCGTCGCCCAGCCTCTCGACTGCCTCGATTTCTGCCCCGACTGTGCCTTTGGAGTAGCGGAGCACGCTGGGGGCATCCTTGATGGCCACTGCTTCGCGCAGTTCCTCGCGCAGCCGTGTGGCGTCTCGCGGTGCAGCCAGGTGCAGCCCGGGCACGATCTGGACCATCGCCATGTCCCACATGCCGTGGTGGCTGGCGCCGTCGGGACCCGTGACACCGGCACGGTCAAGCACGATGGTGACGCCGGCCTTGTGCAGGGCCACGTCCATGAGCAGCTGGTCAAAAGCGCGGTTGAGGAAGGTGGCATAGACGGCGACGACGGGGTGGAGCCCGCCGAAGGCCATCCCGGCAGCTGAGGTGAGGGCGTGCTGCTCGGCGATGCCGACGTCGAAGACGCGCTCCGGGTGCCTGGCGGCGAATTTGTGCAGCCCCACAGGGATGAGCATCGCTCCGGTGATTCCGACAATGTCGTTGCGCTCATCCGCGATGTCTGCAATCTCGTCTCCGAAGACCGACGTCCAGGATTTGGCTCCGCCGGCCTCGGTGGGCTCGCCGGTTTCAGGGTCGATGATGCCCACGGCGTGGAACTGGTCCGCTTCGTGGGCCCGCGCCGGCGCATAACCGTGGCCCTTCTCCGTTATGGCGTGCACAATGACGGGGCCGGCGTAGTTCTTCGCGGTGGACAAGGCGTGTTCCATCGCGTGGAGGTTGTGACCGTCCACGGGGCCGATGTACTTCATGCCAAGGTCTTCAAACATGCCCTGGGGAGCCCACCAGTCCTTGATGCCCTTTTTCGTGGCGTGCAGGCTCTTGTAGGTGAACTGGCCAAGGGGGCCGCCGCTCTGGAGCTTTTTCTTCCACCAGTCGAGGGCTACCTCATAGGCGGGCGCGGTGCGGAGGGAGTCAATGGTGGGGCGCAGGGACGCGAGGTAGTCGGCGAAACCGCCCACCGTCGGAGCGTAGGAGCGCCCGTTGTCGTTAACCACAATAACGACGCGGCGCTTCTTGTCCGCCGCGATGTTGTTGATGGCTTCCCACGCCATGCCGCCGGTCAGCGCGCCGTCTCCGACAATCGCGACGACGTAGCGGTCGCCTTCACCGGTCAGCTGGCGGGCGCGGGAAATGCCGTCGGCCCATGAGAGGGAGGACGAGGCGTGGGAGCTTTCGACGATGTCGTGCTCGGACTCGGCACGGTCGGGGTAGCCAGAGAGCCCGCCCTGCTGGCGGAGGGTGCTGAAATCCTTGCGCCCGGTAAGGAGCTTGTGCACATATGACTGGTGGCCGGTATCAAAGACGATGCTGTCGCGGGGGGAATCGAAGATCCGGTGCACCGCCATGGTCAGCTCAACGACGCCGAGGTTGGGACCGAGGTGTCCGCCCGTCTGGGAGACGTTGTCGATGAGGAATTCCCTGATGTCGGCGGCCAGTTGCGTCAGCTGCACCTGGGACAGCTTGCTCAGGTCCTGCGGATTCCGAATGGTCTCCAAGATTCCCAACGGCCTCTCCTTCAGGGTGGTAGACATGCCTTTTAACTCTAACGCCTTCGAACCCCTCCACTAGCCCCGCACCAATGCACGAGGCCCCGGCCGGTCAAACGACCGGCCGGGGCCTCTCAGCGTACTGCGCACCGGGTCAGGCCCGGCAGGACCCCGCTAGTTCGCGGAGATCTGGCGGAGTACGTACTGCAGGATGCCGCCGTTGCGGTAGTAGTCCGCTTCACCCGGGGTGTCGATACGGAGCACTGCGTCGAACGACGTGGTGGAGCCGTCCTCTGCGGTTGCCGTGACCTTGAGGGTCTTTGGGGTGGTGCCTTCGTTCAGGGCGGTGACGCCCTCAACAGCGAAGGTTTCCGTGCCCGTCAGACCCAGCGTCGCAGCGGATTCGCCGGCCGGGAACTGCAGCGGCAGGACGCCCATGCCGATGAGGTTGGAGCGGTGGATGCGCTCGTAGCTCTCGGCGATGACGGCCTTGACTCCCAGCAGGGCGGTGCCCTTGGCAGCCCAGTCACGGGATGAGCCGGAGCCGTACTCCTTGCCTGCCAGGACCACCAGCGGGGTGCCGGCAGCCTGGTAGTTCTGGGCGGCGTCGTAGACGTAGGCCTGCGGGCCGTCGGCCTGGGTGAAGTCGCGGGTGAAGCCGCCCTCCACGCCGTCCAGGAGCTGGTTCTTGATGCGGATATTCGCGAACGTGCCGCGGATCATGACTTCGTGGTTGCCACGGCGCGAACCGTAGGAGTTGAAGTCTTTCCGCTCCACGCCGTTGGCCAGCAGGTACTGCCCCGCCGGGGTGTCCGACTTGAAGGAACCGGCCGGGGAGATGTGGTCGGTGGTGACGGAATCGCCGAGCTTGAGCAGCACGCGGGCGCCTGTGATGTCCTGGACCGGCTCCGGCTGGGCCTTCATGCCCTCGAAGTACGGGGGCTTCCGGACGTACGTGGACTTCTCATCCCAGGCGAAGGTGTCGCCGGCCGGGGTGTCGAGCGCCTTCCAGCGGTCGTCACCTTCAAAGACGCCTTCGTAGCCCCTGGTGAACATTTCCTTGTCGATGGAGGAGTCGATGACTTCCTGCACCTCGACCGGGTTCGGCCAGATGTCCTTCAGGAAGACGTCGTTGCCCGCCTCGTCCTTGCCCAGCGGGTCGGTCTCGAAGTCAAAGTCCATGGAACCGGCCAGGGCGTAGGCGATGACCAGCGGCGGGGAAGCCAGGTAGTTCATCTTGACGTCCGGGTTGATGCGGCCTTCGAAGTTGCGGTTGCCCGAAAGGACGGCGCTGACAGCGAGGTCGTTGGCCTGGATGGCCTCGGAGATTTCGGCTTCCAGCGGACCGGAGTTGCCGATGCAGGTGGCGCAGCCGTAGCCCACGATGTAGAAGCCCAGCTTCTCCAGGTACGGGGTGAGGCCCGACTTCTCGTAGTAGTCGGTCACGACCTTGGACCCGGGGGCGACAGAAGTCTTCACCCACGGCTTCGCAGTGAGCCCCTTGTTGACGGCATTGCGGGCCAGCACGGCGGCAGCAAGCATGACAGAGGGGTTGGACGTGTTGGTGCATGACGTGATCGAGGCGATCGTGACAGCACCGTGGTCCAGGTCAAACTCGCGGCCGTCTTCCATTTTCACAGCGACGGGGCTGGAAATCCGGCCCTCGGCGCCGTGCGCGGCGGAGTACTTCGGCGGAACGCGGTCCGTGTCCGTCACGTGGGTGCCGCCGGTGTTGAACGAGGGCGGATCGGAGGCGGGGAAGGATTCCTCCAGCGACTCGTCCAGCGTGCCGGCATCGGCGTCGTGCGCGACGTAGTTCTTGAGGTCGTGGCGGAACTCGTCCTTGGCCTCGGTGAGCTCGATGCGGTCTTGCGGACGCTTCGGGCCGGCGATGGACGGAACCACGGTGGACAGGTCCAGCTCGAGGTACTCCGAGAAGCGCAATTCCCGGGAGGGGTCGTGCCAGAGGCCCTGCTCCTTGGCGTAGGCCTCGACCAGGGCTACGTTCTCGTCCGGGCGGCCGGTGAGGCGCAGGTAGTCGAGGGTGACGTCGTCGATCGGGAACATGGCGGCCGTCGAGCCGAACTCCGGGCTCATGTTGCCGATGGTCGCACGGTTGGCCAGCGGCACTGCGGCAACGCCTTCACCGTAGAATTCCACGAACTTGCCCACCACGCCGTGCTTGCGCAGCATCTCGGTGATGGTCAGCACCACGTCGGTGGCCGTGGCTCCGGCAGGGATGCTGCCGCTGAGCTTGAAGCCGACAACGCGCGGGATCAGCATGGAGACCGGCTGGCCCAGCATGGCCGCTTCGGCTTCGATGCCGCCGACGCCCCAGCCGAGCACGCCCATGCCATTGACCATCGTGGTGTGCGAGTCGGTACCGACACAGGTGTCGGGGTAGGCGCGCAGGGCGCCATTGATTTCGCGGGTCATGACCGTGCGGGCCAGGTACTCGATGTTGACCTGGTGCACGATGCCGGTTCCGGGCGGAACAACCTTGAAGTCGTCGAACGCCGTCTGGCCCCAGCGCAGGAACTGGTAGCGCTCACCATTGCGCTGGTATTCGATCTCCATGTTGCGCTCCAGCGCGCCGGAGTTTCCGAAGACGTCGATCTGCACGGAGTGGTCAATGACCATCTCGGCGGGGGCCAGCGGGTTCACCCTCTTCGGATCGCCCCCCAGCTCCTTGACGGCCTCGCGCATGGTGGCGAGGTCTACCACACAGGGCACACCCGTGAAGTCCTGCATGATTACGCGTGCAGGCGTGAACTGGATTTCAGTGTCGGGCTGGGCATTCGGATCCCACCCTGCCAAGGCGCGAACGTGATCGGCAGTGATGTTCGCGCCGTCCTCGGTCCTCAACAGGTTTTCAAGCAATACCTTGAGGCTGAACGGAAGGGATTCTGACCCTTCAACGGAGTTCAACCGGAAAATTTCGTATTCGGTTCCGGCTACATTAAGTTTGCCTTTTGAACCGAAGCTGTCCACAGTGCTCATCGCAGGACTCCTCTCGCAACAGTTTCATCTTTGTCGCGCGGTAGACCGCTTGCTAGTTAGGGCAGCCTAATTAGTGCTGGACTGGTCAAATTGCATGGTCAACCGGAAAGCCGGGGCGCGACGCGGGACTACGAGCCCCATAGTAGTGGCATCAACCGCGGGGCGTCAGCAGAGCTACCGTTTCCAAATGATGCGTATGCGGGTACAGGTCGAAGGCCCTGAGCTGCGCGATCCCCCAGCCGCCCTGCCGGAAGTAGCCGATATCACGGGCGAACGACGCCGGGTCGCAGGAGACATAGGCGATGGCGCGCGGGCTTGCCGCCATCAGCTGGTTCACCACTGCCTTGCCGGCACCGGCTCGCGGCGGGTCCAGCACGAGGGCATCGAAGTTTCGCGGCCGCTGGCGCAGAATCCGCTCAACGCGTCCCTGCACGATTTCCACCTGCGCCGCTCCGTGCAGGTTTTTCCGCGCGTCCCTGCTGGCGCCCGGCGCACCTTCCACCGAAAGTACGGATCCGGTAACACCGACCGCGTCCGCCAGCGGGGCGGTGAACAGCCCGGCGCCGGCGTACAGGTCAGCCACGGCGGCGCCCGGCTCGAGGAAACCGCCGTCGTGCAGGAATTCCCTCACGGCACCCACGAGAGTTTCCGGGGCGGCCCGGTGGATCTGCCAGAACCCGGCGCCGGTCACGCGGTAGTCATGTCCGACGGCGGTTTCCTGCACCCACGTCCGGCCCCGCAGCTGCAGTGTCTCGTCCTTCAGGGGGTCGTGGCTGGCCACCGAGACATCGGCGGGAAGCTGCCCGAGGATCGACGTGAGACGTTTGACACTGGTGCCCGGAGCAGGCGCGAGCAGCACGAGGGGGCGGGAACCGTTGGCGGGCGCCGCGACCTCCACCCTCTCAATGCCCTGCAGGTCGACGTCCCACAGACGGAGATCGTTGATGCCCGCCACAGCTAGCGGCATTTCCCGGACCGGCACGATGTGGTCTGAACGGTGGGCATGCATGGCCAGCTTGCCTCCGGTGGTCACCGCAAAGCTGGCCCTGGTGCGCCACCCAAGGCCGTCGGCGCCGTCGGACGTTCCTCCGTTTCCGGCGCTGGCGCCGCCCACCGCCTCCACTGCGGTGGGCAGTTCGACGTCGGCGAGCCGTTTGAGCTGTTCGGCCAGCACCTCGGACTTGAGGCTCCGTTGCCGTGGCAGGGAAATGTGCCCCAGCTCGGCGCCGCCGACAGGCGGCCGCCCGTGGCGCCAGGAGGTGAGCGAATCTGCGACCCTCCAGAAGTGCTGCACACGGTCGGGTGAGGGTTCCAGGACCTCCACGACGTCGGCACGCCAGAACTTGGCCGACTCCTCCGCGTCGGTCAGGCGCACCCGCACCTTCTCACCGGGAATGCCATGGCGCACGAAGACCACGCGGCCCTCGTGCCGTGCCACGCAGTGCCCGCCGTGGGCTACGGGGCCGACGGCGACCACCAGTTCTTCGCCGGCGGAGGAGGTCTGGGGTTCGGGGTTCATTGGATGTCCTGCAGTTTCTTTGCTTCTTCGGATGATTTGAGCTGCCAGGGAACGCTTGCCACCATGACGCCGGGTTCGAAGTGGAGCCGGGTCTTGATGCGCAGCGCCGTCTGGTTGTGGACGAGCTGTTCCCACCACTTGCCCACCACGTATTCCGGTATGTACACGACGATCAGGTCCCGCGGTGAGTCCCTGCGCATGTTCTTGATGTAGTCCATGATGGGAGTGACGGTCTCACGGTAGGGGCTGGCCAGGACCGTGAGGGGCACGGGGATGTCCAGCTTTTCCCAGTCGGCAAGGGTGTGGGCTGTTTCCTCCGCATTGATGTCCACGGTGATCGCATCCAGTCTGGAGGGACGGGAGGCGCGCGCGTAGGCCAGGGCGCGGAGCACGGGCTTGCGTACATGCGAAACCAGCAGCACGGCATGGACCCGGGTGGGCAGGGCGCGTGGCGAGGAGTCCTCGTCCACAGCGAGTTCCCGGGCTACGTTGTCGTAGTGCGCGTGGATGCTCCACATGATGAGGTACAGGACAAACATTGCCAGCAGCGCGATCCAGGCGCCCTGCTCAAACTTGGTCACGAGCACGATCACCAGAACCAGCGCCGTCATGCCGAAGCCGATCATGTTGATGGTCCGGGACTTGATGATCCGGAGGCGGACCGTCTTGTCCTTGGCCAGTTTCAGCTCGCGGCCCCAGTGCCTGACCATACCCAGCTGGCTGGCGGTGAACGAGATGAAGACACCCACGATGTACAGCTGAATGAGCTTGGTCACGTCTGCGTTGAACGCCAGAATGAGCACCAGCGCGCCGGCGGCCAAGGCAAGAACGCCGTTGCTGAAAGCCAGCCGGTCGCCGCGGGTGCGGAGCTGGCGGGGCAGGTAACCGTCCTGGGCGAGGATGGATCCCAGCACAGGGAAACCGTTGAATGCCGTATTGGCGGCGAATACCAGGATCAGGCCCGTCGCTGCGACGATGACATAAAACGGGATGGATCCGGGCCCGAAAACGGTCTGGGCGATCTGGCTGATGGCGGGGCTTTGAATGTATCCCTCGGGCAGCGGCTGTCCGTTCAGCAGGAATTCGGTGGCCGGATCCAGCACGATGTGGACCTTGGTCGCATTGGCAAGGTAGATGACGCCGGCCAGCATGGACGACCCGATGATTCCGAGCAGCAGCAGCGTCGTCGCGGCGTTCTTGCTCTTCGGCTTCTGGAAATTGGGTACGCCGTTGCTGATGGCCTCCACGCCGGTGAGCGCGGCCGCCCCCGAGGAAAATGCCCGCAGCAGCAGGAAGGCTCCCGCGAGACCCACCAGCCCTTCATCGAAGCCGGGGGCCGGAACGATGGTGAACGCGGCCGACGGAGCCTGGCCCAGCTGACCTGTCAGCCCCTGGAAAAGACCGACCGCCGTCATGCCCAGGATCGACGCCATGAATATATACGCAGGCGCGGCAAAGACCCTTCCCGCTTCCTTGATGCCGCGCAGGTTCACAAGGGCAAGAATCACCACCCCGAGCGTGGCGAGCATCACCTGCTGGCCATGAAGGGAGGGAACGGCCGTGGTGAGGTAGGTGGCCGCGGAGGAGATCGAGACGGCCACGGTCAGCACGTAGTCGACGAGCAGGGCTGATGCCACGGTCAAGCCTGCTCGCTTGCCCAGATTCACGTTGGCGATCTCGTAATCGCCGCCGCCGGACGGGTAGGCGTGGACATTCTGGCGGTAGGAGGCGACCACCGTCAGCAGCACCACCATGACAGCGAGTCCCACAAGCGGGGAGAATGCCACCGCGCTGACGCCGGCCAATGCCAGCGTCAGGAGGATCTCATCGGGGGCGTAGGCGACGGATGACAACGCGTCTGAAGCGTAGACGGGAAGCGCGATCCTCTTTGGCAGCAGCGTGTGAGCCATCCGGTCGCTCCGGAAGGGCCTGCCCACCAGCACCCGCTTCACGGCATTCAGTATTGTCAGCACCAGACAAAGTTAGTCTGATTCAGGCGCGATGTCATGGCGGTGATCCGGCGGTAGAGTCATACCGGGCAGCAAGGAAACTGGAGGAGACACGGGTGGCGCACTTCGTGATCATGGGTTGTGGACGCGTCGGAGCCACGCTCGCGCACACGCTCGAGGACGCAGGACATTCGGTGGCCATCATTGACCAGGACGACCGTGCCTTCCGCCGGCTGCGTTCCGGCTTCACCGGGCGCAAGGTCACCGGCGTCGGCTTTGACCGGGACACGCTGAAGCAGGCAGGAGTAGCCGAGGCCTACGCTTTCGCTGCAGTTTCCAGTGGTGACAACTCCAACATCCTGGCCACCCGCGTGGCGCGCGAGACCTTCCACGTCCAGCACGTGGTCGCCAGGATCTACGATCCCGGCCGGGCGGAGATCTACCAGCGGCTCGGCATTCCCACGGTGGCCGCTGTACGGTGGAGCGCCGACCAGGTCCTGCGCCGCATCCTCCCCGAACAGCACATGGCAGGGGACTTCCGCGAGCCTTCGGGCCGGCTTGTCCTCGCCGAACTCGACATCGATCCTGCCTGGATCGGCCACACTGTGGACTCGATCGAAAAGGCCGCTGACGTCCGCGTCGCGTACCTGACCCGCTTCGGCGAAGGGATGCTTCCCACCTCAGGCACCTCTTACCAGGACGGTGACACAGTGCATGCCATGATGCGCCTTGACCGCAGCGTGGAAGTGTCCCAAATTCTCGCCAAAGCACCGGCCAAGGAGTCGTAAGTGAAAGTCGTCATCGTCGGAGCTGGAAGCGTGGGTTCCTCGATCGCCCGGGAGTTGCTGGCCCACAAGCACGAGATCCTGCTCATCGACCTCAAACCCGAGGTCATCGGCCGCAGCGGACTGCGCGGAGCGCACTGGCTGGTGGGCGACGCGTGCGAACTTAGCACGCTGCAGGACGCAAAGCTTGAAGACGCGGACGTGGTGGTCTCGGCGACCGGTGACGACAAGGTCAACCTGGTCGTTTCCCTGCTGGCCAAGACCGAATTCGGTGTGGGACGCACAGTGGGTCGTGTCAACAACCCCAAGAATGACTGGATGTTCAACGACTCCTGGGGCGTGGACGTCGCCGTCAACACGCCGCAGCTTATGACGGCACTGGTGGAGGAAGCGGTGGAGATCGGCGACCTCGTCCGGCTGCTTACGCTCCAGACGGGCGTGTCATCCCTGGTGGAATTCACGGTGCCGCACGATTCGCACGCCATCGGGCTCACAGTGGGAAGCATCGACTGGCCGGAGGATTCGACGCTTGTAGCGATCCTCCGCGATCAGGCACCAATCACGCCGAGCCGGGACGACGTCATTGACGGCGGCGACGAGCTCTTCTTCGTGACGACGATTGCCGCGGAGGATCAGCTGCGTGAGCTGCTGTCCCCCGGATCCGCCCAAGGTGCGGATGTGTCCGCCGGATCCGCCCCTTCCGGTGAGGACGGGCCGTTCGGCGAAAGCCTGCCCTCTGCTGGAACCCAGCCATCTGATGGAACCCGGCCATCTGATGAGGCCGTCCCCGCGTCTGTCCCGCAGACACGGCTCGATCAGTCGGCGGAGGACGACGGCTTCGACGGCTGAATCCCCGGCACGGGTGCAGGTCGGGTAACCAGCCAGGCCAGCCACACGCCCAGAATATACAGCGGCGCGCCCATGATGAGCCGAGTGGTGGCCAGGGCGGCCAGTCCCTCAGGGCCCATGAGGTACAACGGCACCTGCACCACAAGCCGAAGAGCCAGCACCCCGACGATAATCCATGTGCCCAGCTGGTAGGCGCGTACCCGGGCCGGATGCTGCCGCCAATCCAGGCCCTCATTGCGGATGAAGCCGAACAGCAATCCCGCCAGGGGCCACCGGACGGCGATTGAGATGACCATCGCGACGATGTAGGCGGCATTCGTCAGGAAACCCGGAAGGTAAAAGTCCTCCGCCTTGCCGGTGCTGTTGGCAAACCAGGCGGAAATCCCGACGCCCACCACCCCTGCCAAGGCCTGGGTCAGCGGGCGGCGCTGGGCGAGGCGCACGATGGTAAATACAGCGGCCGTTGCCAGTGCAGCAATCAGCGACGGCGTCAGGGCAGCTGAGATGGTGAAGGAGACCAGGAACACCAGGCCGGGGAGGATGCTTTCCGCAATGCCCTGGTAGCCGCCGGCGCTCTTGAGGACGTCGATGCGGCCGTCCTCCGTGCGGTGCAAGCCTGATTTGGAGGCATAGCCCTCAGCTAGGCCGGCGAACCCGGGATTGTCCGGCGCCGGTTCCGGCCTTTCGCTCTCGTGCCCAAGCCTTGCCCTTTCCTGTTCGGGCCTTGCCCTCTCCTGCTCCGGATTGTCTGGCAGAGTCATTCGTTCTCCTGGCGGGACAGTATTTCGTAGCGGGGGTTGAACATAGTGCGGATACCCTCGCGCAGGGTCAGCATGCCTTGCAGACGGACTTCAGTGCCGGCGTCGATACCCGGGACGCGCCTGCGCCCGAGCCAAATGACGCGCAGCCTGCCGCGGCCTTCATGGTCCGTCACTGTGGCGGTAAAGGCGGCCACCTGGCTGGCAGGGACGTAGGTCACCGATTCGATGAAGCCCTGGCACAGCACGCGCCCCCGCTCCGGCAGCCCGCTGATGGGGACCGGTCCGTCCTGCGGATGGGGGCGGGCATCAACCAATCTGGGTGATCTCCGGTCCGCGCTCAGGCTGTTCGAATTCCGGCGCACCGTCCGCTGCACCCTGCGGTGCAGGTCCGGCGGCTTCCTTGGGGAGGCGCAACTGCAGCAGGTCCCTTGGCGGCATGGGATTGTCGCCGCGGACCACGACGATCTTGCGGAAGAGTTCCTCAAGGCCGGCAGCGGCTTCGCGGTTCAGCGCTGCTTCGCCCCCGAACACACCACGGAGGAACCACCGTGGACCGTCAACGCCGATGAAACGGGCAACGCGGTAGCCCTGGGTCCCGTCGTTGATTCCGGAAGGCAGCTTGGCCACGAGCTCGGCGCCGAACTCGCCGGGGATCTCCTCGACCTGCCCGCCCTGGCTGCCGACTGACTGGCCGATCTGTTCGCGGATTTCGTCCCACAGGCCCTCGGACCGGGGCGCCGCGAACGCCTGCAGCTGCAGGCTCGACCCGTCCAGGTCCATGGTTACTGCCACAACCCGCTGGGTCGCCTCCTCGACCTCAAGACGAAGCTGCAGCCCTTCGCGGGGCGCAATGAGCAGGGCGCCCAGATCGACGTAGCCGTCCTTGCTGCTGACTTCGGAGACATCGAATGGACCAGTGACGCTGCGGCCGGATGCTACTGGACCGTCGCCTGCATCATCGCCTGCGTCCTCATCCCGCACTTCGTCCGGCTGTACGGCCTCTTCCATCTTGGCTTTCCTGCGCCGCCCAAAAACCATGGGTGTGTCTCCTTCAATTGTGATCTGTCCCCTACGCGTTGGGATCAGCCGCGCTGTTTACCTGGGGCGTTGACCCTCGGCGCTGTTACCCGCGGGCTCTTCCGCTGTGCGCTTTTATGCTGTGCACGCTCATGCTTGGACCTCTGGCAAAGCAAAGCCGCCCGTGGAGCCGAAACCTCCGGTGCCACGGACTGAGTCGCTCAGTTCACCGACGGCGACGAACTGCGCGTATTCCACGCGCTGAATGACCATCTGTGCAATTCTATCGCCGCGGCGCAGTTCTATCGCCTTGTCCCGGTCGGTGTTCAGGAGCGTCACAGCGATCTCGCCGCGGTATCCTGCATCAACTGTTCCCGGGGCATTGACAACGGTGAGTCCGTGCTTCGTGGCAAGTCCCGAGCGGGGGTGGATCAGCGCGACGAAACCGTCCGGAAGAGCGATCGAGACGCCGGTAGGCACGAGGCGCCGCTCCCCCGGTTCCAGGACGACGTCCTCGCGGGCGCGCAGGTCGGCACCTGCGTCGCCGGGGTGGGCGTAGGAGGGAGCCTCCAGGCCGTCGTCGAGCATCTTCAGCTGGATCTGCACAGTATGCCGCAGCGCTGGCTTAAGGGCTGTTTGTTCGTCAGTCACAGTCCCTCACTCTATCGCCCGGGCGCCGCGGCTCCTACTACGCGTTTGCTCCTACCGGGCGGGCCTGCCGCAGCGAGCGGCCGGGATGAAATGCCCCGGCAAAGATGGAAAGCTGGGTGCATGCCCGAATCGAGCGCAGCAGTGCCTGCCCACCACCAGCCGCCGCCGCCGGACGACACTGTCCTTTTTACTGAGAAGCTGTGGCCCAGTGCCTGGATCTGGCTGGTTGCGGCCGGCCTGGCCGGGGCAGGCATCCTGGTGTTTGCGCCCATCAGCCCGGCCGCCGGATTCACGGCCGCCGCGGTCCTCTTCTCCATCCAGGCCGCCCTGCTCATTCTCTCCACGCCCACGGTCACCGTCACGGCGCGCACGCTGCAAGTGGGCAGGGCAGTTATCGACCGCGGGCTGATCGGTCAGGCGGAGGCATTCCGCAAGGAGGAGGCCACGGCTGAGCGGGGCACACGCCTGAATGGCCTGGCATACCTGTGCATCCGCGGTTGGATCGATCCTGTGGTGCGGATCGGCATCAACGACCCGTCCGATCCCACGCCGTACTGGCTGACATCCACCCGCCGCCCGGAGGAACTGGTGGCCGCGCTATCCGCCAGGTAGTTCCGGCCGCAATTGTTCTCAGCCTTCGCAGTCCCGGCAATACAGGCGGCCGTCCTTTTCGCGGGCGATCTGGGAGCGGTGCCGGACCAGGAAGCACGACGAACAGGTGAACTCATCTGCCTGCGCCGGCATGACCCGGACCAGCAGTTCCTCTCCGGAGAGGTCGGCGCCGGGCAGCTCATATCCCTCCGCGAGGTCGGCCTCGTCCTCTTCCACCACTGCGGTGGGTTTCTCGGCGCGCCGGGTCTTCAGCTCTTCGATTGAATCCTCGTTGAGGTCCTCTTCCGACTTCCTCGGCGCGTCATAGTCTGTGGCCATGGTCTGCTGCTCACACTCCGTCGACTCACATGGATGATGCAACGTGCACAACGCCGAACACGGTCGGTTTGTGCCCGGTTCGGGGCCATTTTTCCGTAAGACGGAG
This sequence comes from Arthrobacter sp. D1-17, assembly GCF_054130535.1. NCBI lineage: Bacteria > Bacillati > Actinomycetota > Actinomycetes > Micrococcales > Micrococcaceae > Arthrobacter > Arthrobacter sp. D1-17. The sequence goes on from NZ_CP096382.1 coordinate 2,550,337, forward strand.
GGAAAAGCCATAGTGGCGCCAATGAGGCTGGCCCGCCTGTTCCGGCCCCGCATCCTGCCCGCGTCCTGTCAGCGTTCTGTCAGCGTTCTGTCAGAGGAAACACTGCCTAGGGAGCAAACTCCCGGAATTTCGCGGCGCGCCCGCCGTCCTAACCGGAAAAGCCGGGCTTCAGTGGCAGAGTTTCGAATGATAGTGAAGCCAGGGTGGAGGATTGTATGCAGGATCTACGGCTTGTAGGCGTCCACGACGACGGGGAGCATCTCCTGTTGAGCGGCGCCGGCGGCGAGATGTTCCAGCTGCCGATCAATGAAGCGTTGCGGCTGGCGGCGAGCCGGCCCTCGCTGCGAAAGCAGGCCTCCGCAGTGACGGCCTTGTCCCCGCGCGATATCCAGGCCAGAATCCGAAGCGGGGCGACCGCTGCCGAGGTTGCCGAGGCTTCCGGGCTGCCGCTGGAAAAGGTCGAGCGCTACGAAGGCCCGGTACTGGCCGAGCGCGAGTACATTGCCCAGCAGGCCCGCAAGGTAGAGGTTGCCTCACCTGCCCCCGGCCACGACATCTACCGGTCGGCCTTTGGCGACAACCCGGCCACCCTCGGTGACATGGTGGGGCACCGTCTTGCGGCACACGGAATTTCCTCGTCCACCCTGGAATGGGATTCCTGGCGACGGCCGGACGGCACATGGACGGTGGTGGCAAGGTTTGAGACCCAGCCGGGAAATCCTGTAACCATCGGCGAAGAGCCGCCGGCCATGTGGACGTTCAACCCGTCCCGCAAATCCTTGCAGAACGCCAACCGTTGGGCACAGCAGCTCAGTGAGCTGGAGCCTCTGGATGGTCCTGTTCCTGCCCGCCGCCTCTCCGCGGTTTCTGACCGGCCTTTCGACTTTGAAACTGACGCCGAGACGGCGGCGCGGAACAGTGCCGATCAGCAGAAGGACGCGGACGGTCTATTGGACATGCTGCGTTCCCGAAGGGGCCAGCGGCTGGGCCTTGACGAAGACAGCGATGACGCCCTGGCGCTCCTGCTGGCCAATGGGGTTCCCGCAGCCCACCCCAGGCCCGAGGAAGCCGCCCCGGTCCTTGCACCGGATGAAGACGAACCTGCTGACGATGAAGCTGCAGGCGATAAAACGGACTCCCCGGCGGCTGAGCACACCGCTGCACCACGCGGCCCTGCACCTGCCGGCCCTGCAACCCATGGTCCTGCCACACGACGCCGCGATGCCCGGCCTTCCATGGTCTCCCGCCTCAGCCTGGCACCGCAACACCAGAGTTTCTCCGGCGGGCCCGAGGACGACTCGCTCCAGCTTCACAACGGCGTCAGCACCGACACCCGCGAAATCACCATCGTCCCGGCACCTCTGCGTCCTGTCGGAAACGAGGGACCTGCTGGCAGTGCCGGTCTTGCGGGACCCGTGGGTGGCGCAGATACTGACAGTACCGGCATCCAGGACACGCCCGGGGCGCGGCCGGCGGATCGCCCTCTTGAACGTCCAGCCGGCGCGTCCGCCGCGAGTAACGCAGGACTCGATGAACTGCTCGGACGGGGAACACCACGCCGCCGGCTCGACGCAGGCCGCGCAGCAGCCGATCAGGGAACGGCCGGCCGCCAGCACCAGGACAGGGACGAACCCGAACGTCAGCCGGCAAGACCAAAACGCTCAAGCGTCCCCAGCTGGGACGAAATCGTCTTCGGAACCCGGGGCGACTAGCTAAGCTGGACGGTTCCTTGGGCTGCTCTGCGGTCCGGGCTGGCAGTCAGCGGATGCGCTGCCCGCAACACCGCCCGCCCCGCGCCACAGGCACGCGTCGACCTCAAACGGCAGCAGCTGATCCTTCTGGGCCATGATGTTGGCGCCGTGGGCGGTCACGCGGCGCATGAAGTGCCGCCGGCACAGCGTCTCGTAACCCACTACCGGTCCCGTCCCGCCGTCGTTCAACCCGGCGCCGTCTGTCCCGGCGCCCGTTGCGGTTGACTCTCCGGCAGCCACGACATCGCCGACCACCACCTGTGCCCCTTCGGTGACCATGACGCCGTCGACCGTTCTGGCGTTGTGCGTGGCGCGCCGCCCGCACCAGCAGAGTGCCTCCACCTGCAGCACCTGCACGCGGTCGGCAAGCTCGATGAGGCGCTGGGACCCGGGGAAGAGCCGGGTGCGGAAATCGGAGGTGATGCCAAAGGCAAAGACGTCGATGTCAATCTCATCCACAACCCGTGCGAGCTGCTCCACCTGGGCGGCGGAATAGAACTGGGCTTCGTCGCAGATGAGGTAGTCCACGCGCACACCCTTGGTGCGGCGCTGCACCACCTCTTCCCAGAAGTCAGTGGTGTCCAGGACTTCCACTGCATCCGTCTTCAGTCCGAGCCGGCTTGAAATACGGGATCCTCCGGCCCGGTCGTTGCGGCTGAAGCGGACTCCGCCGCGGCCGCGGGCGCGGTGGTTGTAGTCCATTTGCAGGGCGAGGGTGGACTTGCCGCAGTCCATGGTCCCTGAGAAGAAGACGAGCTCAGCCACGGGCTCCCCTGCGGCGGGTGGTCCGGGCGGAGGCCGGGCCTGCTGTCTTGCCGGAAGCCTGGAAGCAGAGCAGCGGAACTTCCCTCTCCGCCTTGGTCAGGGAACCGTGCTGGCCCACCACCTCCATGGCAGTGGGGCGCTGGCGGCCGGTGTCGTAGAAGGCCAAGGCATCACGGGCCGCAATCATGACGTCGCCGATGCGCTGTTCCACGCCGGACCGGACGGGACCGAAGAGGCCGGCGGCGATGGCTTGTTCCCGGGTGAAGGCCCAAATCCGCTCCCCGAACCGGCCGCGCCAGGCATCGAGCAGGCGCTGTCGTCCGGTGCCACCGCCGCTGTCTGCGCCGCTGCGCGACAACCCGTCGTCCAGGTACAGATGCAGCATCCGCGGCTCCCCCGCTGTGTGCCGTACGCCGGCTATCAGTGCCGGGTCCGCGGAGTAGTCGATCCGCTGCGCTTCGGCCACATCGAGCATGCCGTGATCGGCAGTGAGGAGCACGGTAGTCCCCGCGGGCAGGGAGGAGTCCAGGCGTTTGACCGTAGCGTCCAGTTCTTCGAGCTGGTGCTCCCACTCGGGCGACTGGCATCCATGGCGGTGGCCGGCCTTGTCGAGGTCGTTCACATAGAAGTACATGAGGGACGCATCGGTGCCCGCCATCGCCTCGGCAGCGGCGGCCGTGCGGGCATGTGACGTGATCCCGGAAACGAAGCTGCCGCCACGGAGGGCTGCGCGGGTCATGGGTGAGTCGCCGAATTGCGGCAGGCTGACGGTGGTGACGTCAACATGTTCCGCGGCCCGTTCGAAAATGGTGGGGAACGGCTGCCAGTCCTGCGGGTCCACGCCGGCATCCCAGTTGCCCAGCATGTTGACCACCTTGTCCTGGGACGGATCAAGGACGTCATACCCGACTAAGCCGTGCTGCCCGGGAGCCAGGCCGGTGCCGAGGCTGGCGAGGGAGGCCGCCGTGGTGGAGGGAAACGCGGAATCGAGCCATACCGGAACCTCGCCCTGGCCCTGCTGCAGCACACCCCGGAGGAACGGGGTGTGCGCGGACTTCTGTTTCAGCAGGCCGCGGCCCAGGCCGTCAGCGAGGACAACACAGATCCGCCTGGCTGGCGGCAGTCCGAGCCGGTTCTCGAAGCCGTCAACGCCGATGCTGGCAGCGGCGCTGCCAAGCACCTCGGCGACCGACCGCCGCCCGTAGGCGGGGGCAGGAGGAAGCGCGGATGGGGACGATGGCAATACGGGGATGGCGGGAGCGGAAAGGTCGTGGTCCGGCCCCATCTCAGCGCTGGTGTCCGCGGCTGAGACGGTTGGAGAAGACGCCCATCCGGGGGCGCGGCTGGGACGAGCGGACTGCGTGCGGGACAGGAGCCGGGGAACCGGTGTTCACCGCGCGGAGCGCGCGGGCGAAAAGCTTGGCGTCCTGTACCGCCTGCAGCCCGTCAGCCTCTGCGGAGATGCGCAGGACAATGTCCTCCTGGGCAATGGTGCCGCTGTAGCCGTGGTCCGCCTCGCATTGCGGGTCTCCGCAGCTGGCCGGGCCCATCTCGAGCCGCTGGCCGCCGGACCATGCGATGGACAGCGTGACTTCCCGGACCGGATCCGAGGGCTTGTAGTTCTGCGGCTGGGAGTACATGTAGCTCAGCACCACGGACCGGATCTGGGCCACAGGGACGGACTCCGTGGAAATCTGCGCCACGATCTGCTCGCCGGCGTCGTCAAGCTGCTGGTCATCCACGTGCGTGATCACGAGCATGTCCTCGGTCAGCACCAGCACGGTGATGTGGCGCCGGACTTCGGCGCGGTCGAAGTGAGTTTCGAGGTGCACGAGGTGCGCAAGGCAGTCCCGGCCGTCGAGCGCGTCATCCACGACGTCGGCCACCAGGCGGGGGTAGAAACCGGCCTGCTGCAATGCCCCGTCCAAGCTCTGTCCCTGGGCGGTGTGGTTGTGTGAGCTGTGGTGGATGGAAGCCTGCGGGCTGTGGTCGGGGGCTTGAGGCTTCGAGGTGGGAGGCTGGGAGCTCATTTCCCCATTTTCACAGATCGGCTTGGCACATGCTAACCGGTGTTCAGTTGCGCAGGGCCCGGCGGGCACTGTCAGTGCGCTGTGCCGCGTTGCCGATCCGCACGTCCGCGCCGAGGATGAACACCCCCTGCGGCGTCGCGAGGACGGGGTTGAACTCCACCAGGGAAATCTCCGGGTGGGTGTCCTTGAGCAGGGTCAGGCGGGCGGCCAGGTCTTCCAGCGCGGCGACGTTGACGGCGGGAAGTCCCTGATAGCCGAAGAGCTTGCGGGAAGCGCGGGGACTGCGGATGAAGTCGCGGAGATCGGCCCCTGACAGCGGCGGCACGCGGTGCGCCCAGTCATCCAGCAGGTTCACGGCGTCACCGGCCAGCCCGAAGGAGACCACCGGCCCCAGCAGCGGGTCCTCGATGGCCCGGAACGTGCAGGCCTGCCCCACCGGCGCCATGGCCTGCACCTCCAGGGAGGCCGGGCCGTAGGGCTCCAGTGCCCGCCGCATTTGCGCGATGTTCAGCCGGAGGGACTCGGGGTCCTGGATGTCGAGCCGCACCCCGCCCAGATCGAGCCGGTGCCGCAGGGTCGGGTCGGTCGTCTTGAGCGCCACCGGCCAACCCAGCCGGTCCGCCGCGGCGACCGCCTCGTCTGCCGTATTGAAACCTTCAGAGGGAAGCACCCTGATCCCGTAGTGTCCGAGCAAGCGGGCGGCGTCGGCCGGGGCGAGCTCCTTGAGTTGCTCGCCCCGCACGTCGTGAAGCAGTCCCTCAAGATCGGCGTGCGCGGCTTCGGTGTCGCAGCCTTCGGGTTCCGCGAACAGCCCCTGGTCGCGGTCCGCCCATTCCGCGTAGCGCACCACAGCTGACAGGGCTGCGACGGCGGCTCCCGGATTTGAGTAGCACGGTACGGGCGGGGCGGGGGTGCCGTCCCCCACCATGCCCTCAACGTAGACGGAGGGGTCAAGGATGCCGGTGAAGGCCGCCACCACGGGCTTGCCGGCCGCCGCCGAACAGTCCGCGAGCGCATCGGCGATCTTCTCGACCGTTAGACCCCGGGCCGGCAGGAACGCCACCACGGCCGCGTGCACCTCGTCACGTGCCAGGGAAGCGCGCAGCCGGCGCTGCAGTTCCGGCAGTGCGCGGGACATGCCGCTGTCCAGATCCAGGTCTGCCACGAGGTCCTGGATACCGAGCCCGTGCGATGCCGCGCTGTCCGCCACCACCTTCCCCAGCGCCCCTGAATTGCTAAACACTGCGACGTCCGCGCCCTTGGGCAGCGGCTGGGAGGAAACGATCTGTGCCACATCCATGAGCTGCTCGATGGTTTCCACACGGATCACCCCGGCCTGGCGCATCATCGCGTCGAGCGCCCCGGGCGGTGCCTGGGTAGTGCGCACCGCATGCCCCGGAGGCAGCTGCAGGCCCATGGAGCTGGATTTGGCAACGATGACGGGTTTGGTGAGGGCAAGGCGGCGGGCCAGGCGGGAGAATTTGCGCGGGTTGCCGATTGACTCCAGGTACAGCCCCACGGCAGAGGTGTCGGCGTCGTCTTCCCAGAACTGCATCATGTCGTTGCCCGAGACGTCCGCGCGGTTGCCTGCCGACAGGAAGGTGGAGATGCCGACGCGGCGGCGGCTGGAGGCCGCATACAGGGCGACGCCGATTGCCGCTGACTGGCTGAACAGCCCCAGGCCCCCGCGGATGGCGAGGCTGGGTGCCATGGACGCGTTGAGGGAGACCGCCGGATGCGTGTTCACGATGCCCAGCGACGCCGGCCCGATCACCCGCATGCCGTTCGCCCTCGCCTGGCGGACCAGCGCCCGCTGACGCACCAGGCCGCGCTCGCCGTCTTCGGCGAACCCCGCCGACGCCACGAGGATTCCCTTCACCCCGGCTGCCGCGCACTCGTCCACCACCTTGGGCACTTCCTCGTACGGCACCGCGATGATGGCCAGCTGCACCGGCCCGGGAACCTCCGAGAGCTTGCCGAAGGACAACATCCCGGCCAGTTCAAACGCCTCAGGGTTAATCGCGTAAACGGGGCCCGTGAATCCGCCGCCGATGATGTGCTCAAGGAGCTGGTATCCCACCGTGCCCCACCTGCGGCTCGCGCCGATCACCGCCACCGACGACGGCGCGAGCAGGTCCTGTACGCTCCTGGCCTCGGCGCGGTGTTCGCGGGCTTCCATCACGGCTCGGGACTTGTCGGTGGGGTCAATGTTGAACTCCAGGCTGACCACGCCGTCGTCGAAATGCCTTTTGACGTCGTAACCCGCCTCGGAAAAGACCGTCAGCATCTTCCGGTTTTCCGGCAGGACTTCAGCGGTGAAGCGGCGTATGCCGTTTTCACGGGCAGCAGCGGCCAGGTGTTCCAGCAGGATGGAGCCGATGCCTCGGCCCTGGTGCCTGTCGGCGATGTTAAAGGCCACCTCGGCTTCCGAGGGGTCATCCAGCCGGTCGTAGCGTCCGATGCCGATGATTTCCCCGCCGATGGTGATCACGAAGGCTACCCGGTTGCGATAATCCACCTCGGTGAACCGTTTGAGCTCCTTGGCTGAGAGGCGGGCTTTGAAAGCGAAGAACCGCATGTAGATCGAGTTCTGCGACTGTCCGGTATGGAAAACCTGCACGGCGTCAGCATCGGTAGGATGGATGGGCCGCAGGTGGGCAGTTCCGCCGTCCCTCAGCACGACATCGGCTTCCCAATATTCCGGATATTCGCCGTCTGCGGGCTGTTCCACCATAGGCTTAGCCTAGCCAAGACTTTCCGAAGTGCACCCCAAAAGGATCTACCTAGCCCCATGGCCCGCCGCCAGAGTTCCACCCCCGCAGGGGAAATCGTCCAGGACTACACCGAAAACATCGTAGACATCGACGTCACTTCCGAAATGGAAGGCTCGTTCCTGGAGTACGCCTATTCAGTCATCTACTCCCGGGCACTTCCCGATGCCAGGGACGGGCTCAAGCCCGTGCAGCGGCGCATCCTGTACATGATGAGCGACATGGGGCTCCGGCCGGACCGCGGCCATGTCAAGAGCGCCCGTGTGGTGGGCGAGGTCATGGGGAAGCTCCACCCGCACGGCGATACTGCCATCTACGACGCCATGGTCCGCATGGCCCAGGACTTTTCGCTGCGGCTTCCGTTGATTGACGGACACGGCAACTTCGGATCGCTCGACGACGGTCCTGCGGCACCGCGATACACGGAGGCCCGCCTCGCGGCGGCAGCCCTCACCCTGACCGACCACCTCGACGAAGACGTTGTTGATTTCGTTCCAAACTACGACAACCAGCTCACCCAGCCGGACGTCCTGCCGGCAGCGTTCCCCAACCTGCTGGTCAACGGCGCCACGGGCATCGCCGTAGGTATGGCCACCAACATGGCGCCGCACAACCTCGTGGAGGTCATCTCCGCCGCGCGGCATCTGATTGCCAACCCGGACGCCACGCTGGATGACATCATGCGCTTCGTGCCCGGCCCCGACCTTCCCACCGGGGGCCGGATTGTGGGCCTGGACGGCATCCGGGACGCGTACGCCACCGGCCGGGGCTCCTTCAAAACCCGCGCCAAGGTGGAGGTGGAGCAGCTGTCGGCCCGCCGGACGGGCCTCGTTGTCACCGAGCTGCCGTACATGGTGGGCCCGGAAAAGGTGATCGAAAAGATCAAGGACGCCGTCAACGGCAAGAAGCTGACGGGCATCAGCGACATCGTTGACCTGACCGACCGCAAGCATGGCCTGCGCCTCGTCATTGAGCTGAAGAACGGTTTCAATCCCAACGCGGTGCTTCAGCAGCTCTACCGCTACTCGCCCATGGAAGACTCCTTCGGCATCAACAACGTTACCCTCGTTGACGGCCAGCCGCAGACCCTCGGCCTGCTCCAGCTGCTCACTGTCTACGTGGACCACCGCCTGAACGTGGTGCGGCGCCGGACGGCGTTCCGGCTGGGAAGGAAGAAGGACCGCCTGCACCTGGTGGAGGGTCTGCTGATCGCCATCGTGGACATCGACGAAGTCATCCAGATCATCCGGTCCTCGGATGAGGCGTCAGCTGCCCGCGAACGGCTGATGTCCATCTATGACCTCTCGGAGATCCAGGCGAACTACATCCTGGAACTGCGGTTGCGCCAGCTCACCAAGTATTCCCGGATCGAGCTGGAAAAGGAGCAGGACGAGCTGCGCCGTGAAATCGCCGAGCTCGAAGCGATCCTCGCCTCGGAGGAGCTGCTGCGTGATCTGGTCTCCGGAGAACTGGCGGAGATCGCGGAGAAATACGGCACTCCCCGGCGTACTGTGCTCCTGGAATCTGAGGCTGTCTCCCCCACCGTCCCGGCGGCAGCAGACGGCCTGCAGGGTAAGAACGGGGTCAAGGGCAAGGCCGCGCCGCTGGCACTGGAAATCCCGGACGATCCCTGCTGGGCCATCCTCACCGCGTCCGGACAGATCGCCAGGACATCCAACCAGGACAGCCTCGCTGAGTCCGGGCCGCGTTCCAAGCACGACGTGTTCCGCTCCGTCGTCAAGACGTCCGCCCGGGGCGAGATTGCGGCTGTCACCTCACAGGGGCGGATGCTGCGCATCCAGGTGATGGACATGCCGGTCCTGCCCCCGATGTCCGGCGTGCCCAACCTGGCCGGCGGGGTTCCTGCCAAGGACTTCATTACGCTGCTGAAGGGCGAATCGCTGGTGGCGTTCGCACCGCTGGACGAAGTGCTCGCAATCGGGACGGCCCAGGGCGTGGTCAAAAGGGTGCAGCCGGACTACCCGCTCAACCGGGAGGACTGGGAAGTCATAGCGCTCAAGGACAAAGACAGCGTGGTAGGCGTGGCACCGGCAGGAAGCGATGACACCGAGCTCGTCTTCCTGACGCGCCAGGCCCAGCTGCTGCGCTTCAGCGCGGGCAACGTCCGGCCGCAGGGCCGGACAGCCGGCGGCATGGCCGGCATCAAGCTTGCTCCGGGCGACCAGGTCATCTTCTTCGGCGCCGTTGCCCCCGGCGACGAGGCCGCCGTCGTCGTCACTATCGCCGGGACCGACGGCGCGCTGCCGGGAACCGCGCCGGGCGCCGCGAAGGTCACGGCGTTTTCGGAGTACCCGGCCAAGGGCCGGGCCACCGCCGGAGTCAGGGCGCACCGCTTTTTGAAGGGCGAGGACGTCCTGCTGCAGGCATGGGCCGGCCATGGCCCGGCGAAGGCGTCATCGCTGGCCGGCGTGGCACGTTCGCTCCCCCAGGAGCACGGACGCCGTGACGGTTCAGGCATTCCGCTCTCCCAGGCCGTGGAGGCAATCGGGCCCAGCATGACCTGGGCTGAGTCCGCGGAGACCTAGACTACTGGCATGCCTATCATCCCGGATGAAAAAGACTGGACCTGGGTCCTTTCCCGCGCGTGCAGCCAATGCGGCTTTGATGCCTCAACAGTCACGCCGTCGACGGTGCCGGGCAGCGTGGAGAACATGCTCCCGCGGTGGCGTGCCGTGCTGCGCCGGCCGGACGCTGCAGAGCGCCCAAATGACAGCACGTGGCCGGCACTGGAGTATGCCTGCCATGTCCGCGACGTCTTCAACCTCTTTGACCGGCGGCTGAACCTCATGCTCACCGACAACGACGCGAAATTCGACGACTGGGACCAGGACCGGACGGCCGTGGAGAGCGGCTACGCCAACGCCGACCCCACGCTCGTGAGCGCGGAACTGACCGCCGACGGCGAACAAGTGGCCGCCTCCTTCGCGCGGGTCAGCGAGTCGGAATGGGGCCGGACAGGGCTGCGCAGCAACGGCTCCAAGTTCACTGTGCTCACCCTTGCGCAGTATTTCCTGCACGACGTCACCCACCACTTGGCCGACGTCGACGGATAACTGCCCATGCGCAGCGGTAGCTAGTCCAGGTACTTGTCCCACGCCAGGCTCCTGTTGACGGGTTGGTAGCCCATCTTCAGGTACAGCGCCAGGGCACCGGTGGGATTCTCCGAGTCGACATCCAGGGAAGCGACGTCCAAACCATTAGCGGCGAAGCGACGCATCGCATCGGCCAGCAGCGCACTGGCGATGCCGCGACCACGGAACTCCCGCCGCACACCGAGCAGGTCCGTGTAGCCTTCGCTGAAGCCGCGGGTCACGGCGCTGTCCGGATCATGGGTGGCCAACTGGTACCCGGCCACCTTCCCGGTAGCCCGCTCGAGCACAACCGCGCTGAGGTCGGGCCGGGATTGGGGGTCGTTGACAATGAATCCCCACGACTCTTCGTCCTTTGGCTCGCTGCCCCAGTGGTCACGGAAGGCATCGTTGTGCGCGAGCCGCACCGCCTCACTCAGCCCGGGCCCCATTGCCACCAGCTCAAAGTCCGGGTCCATGGTGACCTCGGGCAAGGGCCCGGTCAGTGGCCGGTGCATCTCATTGAAGTAGCGCACGACGCTGTACCCATGCCTGGTGAAGAGTGCGATCTGGTGCCCGTGCTGCTGCTCACTATGGATCCGGAGCCGTGCGGCGGGGCCGCCATCCTCGAGGGGGCCGCCATCCTCGAGGAAGCGATGCCGCGTCCGGGCCTCAAGCCACTCCAGCAGCGCTGTGCCGACACCGCGGTGCTGCCATTCGGGATCGACGCAGCCGAAGCCGTACGCCTTTCCGCTGTCAGGGTTCTTGGTGATGCGCGCGTAGGCCCGGGCGGTACCGTCCCGGTCGAACCCCAGCACCGTGTTGCCCTCCGGCGGGTTCTTCCGGGACTCCATGATCTGCTCAAGCTCGGGGCGGCGTTCAAACCACACAGGCTTCTCCACAGCCGCTGTCCTGGCGATGAGGTCCGCCCACACTCCGATGTCGTCGCGTGTGGCGCTTTTCCACCGCAGCGAGGGGACATTGACTATTCGTTCCGTGGAGCCCTTCAAGGAGCCGGATTGAACCATGGAATCAGGCTAACCGGAGGCCCCTGACGGCGCCATGGACGCGCCGGACCTGAGTGCCAGCAGCACGTCCTCATGGCTAGTGTCGTCGGAGTTATGCGTCACGAGCACCACGGTCCGGGAGCGGAGCCCGGCCCGCAGGTCGGCCATCAGCGCCCTGCCCGATTCGGCGTCAAGGTGGGCCGTGGGCTCATCCAGCAGGATGACGTCGGCCTGCGTCATCAGGGTGCGGGCCACTGCGAGCCGCTGCCTTTCCCCGCCGCTGAGAAAGGCGCCGCCCGGGCCAATCCTGGTGTCGAGCCCGTGGTCGAGCCGCTCCAGCAGGGGTCCCAGACCAACAGCGTTGAGTGCCTGCTGCATGTCCCGTTCGGCGTCAGCGGGCTGCCCGGTGTCCGATGACTGCTCAGTGCGCCCCAGCAGCAGGTTGCCTCGGATGGTGGAATCAAAGAGGTGTGCTTCCTGCGGGCACCAGGCGACCCGGCCGCTGACGCGGATCCGGCCCTGGTCGGCGGGCAGGAAACCCAGCAGAACCGCCAGCAGGGTGGATTTACCCGCGCCCGAGGGGCCGGTGACAGCCAGCCAGCGGCCAGGTGCCGCCTCGGCCGACAGGTCGGTGAAGACAGGAGCGCCCCCGGGCCACGCGGCCGACACCCCGGCGAGTTCAAGCCCCGGGCGGCCGCCCTGCCGTGGCGAAGGAGCTGTTAGTTCCGTAGCGCGGGAACCCTGGCCATCCTCCAGCACCCCGGAGCCCCCGATGCGGCGCAGCACGGCACGCAGTGCCGGATACTGGCGGACCGCGGTCGTCATGGCGGCGAACGGTTCTGCCACGGCGAGCTGCATCAGGACAACAACGGCGGCAGTGGGCGCTGCGACGGCACCGGCCAGGACCTGGGGTGCTGCGAGGGCGGCGCAGGACAGTGCCGCGGCGCTGCACGCCGCGACAGTGATCGCCTGGCCGAGTCCCTCTGCCCAGGCGGAGCGCTGCGACGCCCGCGTCGCCGCGCGGTCCTCCGCCCGGATGGCGCCCAGGACTGGTGCTGCCGTGCCGTTGGCTAGCAGTTCCGCCCTCGCGTCGAGGGCGGCGGTGATGCGGTGCAGGACGCCTGAGCGGAGCCGCTGTTCGGTGCGGGCAGACATTCGGTCGGCCAGCAGCGCGGCGGCGGGCGCCAGGACCAGGCTGGCGGCGGCCGCGGCCAGGACCGCCGGCAGTGCAGCCGGCACCAGCCAGGCAGACGTTCCGGCGGCGGCTGCCGCCACGGCCAACGCCGTCACCGGCGGCAGGACGACCCGCGGCAGCAGGTCCCGGACGGTGTCGACGTCGTCGACCACCACACCGAGGACGTTCCCGCCCTGGAGCAGCCGCCGCAGGGACAGGGCCCGCCGGCTCAGCGACTCCCACAGGCGTCCGCGAAGCAGGGTCAGCGACGCAAAGACGGCGTCGTGGAGCAGCAGCCGCTCGCAGTAGCGCAGCACAGCCCTGCCGATTCCGAAGAACCGGACCCCCACGATAGCCGTGAGCAGGTACAGGATGGGCGGCTGTTCGCTGGACCGCAGGATGAGCCAGCCGGATAGGCCGGCAAGGGCAACAGCGAAGACCGAAGCCAGGATCCCCACGGCGCCGGCACCGGCGAACCTGCCGCGCACCGGGGCGAGCAGCCGGCCCAGCAGTCCGGCGATCGGCGCAGGTTGTTCAGCTGCCCTTGCTTCAGCCTTGGAGGCCAGGTCCAGCGCTTCTGCGCCGGCGCTCACGGCCGGGACTTCGCTCCGGAAGACAGTGCTGGTGGGGGCAGTCCCGGCAGAGACAGCCCTGACAGAATCGGTCGTAACAGAGTCAGCCGTAACAGAGGCAGCCGTAACAAAGGCAGAGCTATCGGATACCTGGGCCTCCTGCCCGGCCGCGGCCAGGGCAACCATGTGGTCGGCCAGTTCGCGTGTCTGTCGGTCATGGGCGACCAGGACAACTGTCACCCGGCCTCGGAGGCCACGGATAGCGTCCGCGACAGTGTCGGCAGTCTCCCGGTCCAGGTGGGCGGTGGGTTCATCGAGCAGCAGCACCGTGGCGCCGGCCCGAACCCGCGCCAGCCCACGGGCCAGCGCTACCCGGCGCAGTTCGCCGGGGCTCAGTTCCGCCGGGTGCTTTCCGGCCAGGTGGGCCGCGGCAACCGACGCGAGGCACTGCATAACGTCAGTGGCGGCCTTCTGTGCGTCTGCCGGGCTGCCCGTTCCGGCAGCGTCGGCCGTCAGGTACAGCAGCACCTCGTCCCTCACGCTATCCGCCACCATGACCGGATGCTGGGGCACCCACGCCACATCCCCGGACGCGAAGCCCTGCAGGGCTCCGGTAACTTCCGTTCCGGCTGTGCACGTGCCAGCTGTATCCGTGCGGGCTGTATCCGTGCGGGCCGTAGATCCGACAGTCCCCGCAAGGACCCCCAGCACGGTGCTCTTCCCGGCGCCGCTGGGTCCGTCGAGGGCGGTGACCAACCCGGCCGGTGCGGTGAAGCTGAGTGGCCCGACGGCGGCACCGCGCCGTCCGGGGTAGCGGACGGCGAGTCCCCTGACCGTGACATCCTGAACACTGCCGGAACCGCCGGCCGGAACGGTAGCGGGAGCGAGCCGCTGCTGGCCCGGCGCGTCCAGCACCGCCGTCGTCTCAGCGAGCGCCGCGCGGCCGTCGTCGCTCGCGTGATGTGCCGTTCCCAGTTCACGCAGCGGAAGGTAGCAGTCCGGCGCAAGGATCAGGGCGAGGAGCCCCGCCTCCAGCCCCATGTCGCCGTGCACCAGCCGCACGCCGATGAAGACGGCAACCACGGCTACCGAAATCGTTGCAATCAGTTCAAGCGCCAGGGCAGAGAGGAACGCGGTCCGAAGCGTGCCCATGGTGCGGGAACGGTACTCCTCGGAAATGTCTTCGAGCGCGCGCCGCTGGGCCGCAGCCCGGCCGAGCCCCACCAGCACCGGAAGCCCTTTGGCCAGTTCCAGCATGTGGGCCGAGAGCCGGGACAACGCCGCCTGCGCGTCCCTGACCTTGTCCTCGGTATAGCGGCCGATCAGCACCATGAACAGCGGTACGAGCGGCACTGTCAGCACCACCACCACGGCGCTCACCCAGTCGGCGAACAGGATCCGCGCACCCAGCAGCAGCGGAATCGTCGCGCAATTCACTAAGGCGGGCAGGAACTGCGTGTAATAGCTGTCCAGTGCATCCAGGCCCCGCGTAGCCAGGACCGCCAGGCCGCCGTCGGCCGGACCCGACGTGCGGACACCGTTGCGCAGGGCATGCTCCAGGAGCTGCGAGCGCAGCTCCTCCTTGACGCCCAAGGCAGCCCGCCGGGAAACCACTCCCTGCGCCCAGACTGTGGCTGCCCTGAGGACGACGCCGGTCATGCCCCACACCAGCTGGTCGGCCCAGGCAGGGTCTTTGCTCATGAGATTGGCGAGGACCGATGCTACGGCCTGTCCCATGAGGACGAGGGCGAGCGCTTTCAGCGCCGCGAGCAGGCCCAGCCCGTAGAGCGCGGCACGGGTCGAGGGCCCGCTGGGAAATTGTGGCTTCACGGTACGTTCAGTCGTTCCGAAGGAAGGCTTTGGCGGCGATGGCGGGCACAAAGCTGTGCGCCTCCGGAATGTCGGCGGCGCTGACCCTGCGGCGGAAGACCCAGTAAGTCCAGGCCTGGTAGGCGATGACCAGCGGCAGTCCCACGCACGCGACGGCAGTCATGAGCCCCAGGGTGTAATCCGAGGATGACGCATTGGCGATGGTCAGGCTGAACGCAGGATCGATGGTCGAGGGAAGCACCCGCGGGAAGACGGCGCCAAAGATTGAGGCGGTACCGCCAACCAGGAACACTCCGGTGGCCAGAAAGGCCTTGCCCTCTTTGCCTGTCCGTGCCTGGAACCATGCGGCGGCTGCCGCGAACACGGCAGCGGCGAGGAGGGCCAGCGTCCAGGTCTTGCCGAAGAGGAGCTGCACGCTTACGGCCCAGGCAGCCATGGGCAGGAGCAGGACGGGAAGCAGCCGCACGAACCAGCGTCGGGCACGGTGCCGGACCTCGCCGTCGGTCTTCAGCGCTAGGAACGCGAGTGCGTGCAGCAGCGCAAAGCCCGCCACGGCGAAGCCGCCGAGCACCGCATAGCCGCTGAACCAGGCGAACGGTCCCCCGTCCCGGTCCCCGTTGGCGTCCAAAGGCAGGCCCGTCGTGGTGAGCGCAAGGGCCGCGCCCACGCCGAAGGCGGCCAGGAAGGAACCGACGGCGATGGCCCAGTCCCAGGTGGTGCGCCAGCGGACGGTGTCCACTTTCCCGCGGTATTCAAACGCTACGGCCCGGAAGATCAAGGCCACCAGGACGATGAGCAGCGGCAGGTACAGGGTTGAAAAGAGGGACGCATACCAGAACGGAAAGGCGGCGAACGTGGCTCCGGCTGCGGTAAGCAGCCAGACTTCATTCCCGTCCCAGACGGGTCCGATGGTGTTGAGCAGCAAGCGCCGTTCCGTGTTGTCGCGCGCGAAGAGCTTCATCAGCATGCCAACTCCAAGGTCGAATCCCTCGAGGAAGAGATATCCCGTCCACAGCACGGCGATGGCGATGAACCAGACAGTGGGCAACAGTTCCATGTTCCGTATCCTCAGGTCTTAGTAGGCGAAGGCCAGCACGTCGTCGCCGGTTCCGGGCTTGCGCGGCCCGTCCGGACCGGGAGTGGCATCCTCGTTCTCATCAGCGGGAGCGTGGGCCAGCTCCGGCATGGCGGAGACCACGCCGCCGCGGACGTATTTCACAAGGAGTTTCACCTCCACCACGAGCAGCACCGCATAGATGGCGGTCAGGACGATCAGGGAGGTCAGGATCTCACCGGCCGAGACCCCAGGGGAAACCGCGGCGGCCGTGAACATGAAAACCGGGTCAATTCCGTTGAGGTCGGGGTTTGGCGCCACGACGAAGGGCTGGCGTCCCATCTCTGTGAAGATCCAGCCCGCGGCGTTTGCTCCGAACGGGGCCAGGATTCCGACCACGGCCAGCCGCATGAGCCAGCGGGACTGCGGAACCGTGCCGCTGCGTGTGACCCACAGCGCCAGGAGTGCAGCGATGGCCGCGATTCCACCGAATCCGATCATCATGCGGAAGCCCCAGTAGGTGACCTCCATGACCGGCACGTACTCGATTTCCTGTCCTGCACGCTCACCGTAGATGGGGTTGTCAGGCAGGTGGGTGCCGTAGTCGGCTTTGTACTGGCCTACCAGGCTGTTCACGCCCTTGACCTCGGTGGTGAAATCCCCCTTGGCCAGGTAGGAGAGGACGCCCGGCACCTCGATCAGGGCCACAATGTCGTCGCAGTTCTGGGATCCGAGGTTTCCCACGCTCAGGACCGAAAAGCCCGTACCGTCGTGGCAGGCTGCTTCGGCTGCCGCCATTTTCATCGGCTGCTGCTCGAACATCAGCTTGCCTTGAAGGTCTCCGGTAAGCGCCGTGCCTGCGAAGGAAATCATGGCCACAACCGCCCCGATACGGAGGGAGCGGAGCCACACGGTGTGGTCGGTGCCGTCGCGGCCGGAAATGTCGGCCGAGCCGACGATGACCTTTCCGTCAGCGCCGACGGTGTCAATGCCGTCGTGGCGCCGCCGCCAAAGGTGGTACCAGGCGATGCCGAGCAGGAAGCCTCCTGCAACGGCAAGGGCGCCAAAGAGAGTGTGCGGCACGGCGACGAGGGCCGTGTTGTTGGTGAAGACCGCCCAGGCATCCGTCATGACAGGCCGGCCGTCGATCATGTCGACGCCTACAGGGTGCTGCATCCAGCTGTTGGCCACAATGATGAAGTAGGCGGAAAAGAATGAACCGACGACGGCGATCCAGAGGCAGGCCAGGTGGACGCCCTTCTTGAGCTGCTTCCAGCCGAAGATCCAGAGCCCCAGGAACGTGGACTCGACGAAGAACGCGAGCAGGGCCTCAAGGGCCAAAGGCGCCCCGAAGACGTCGCCCACGAAGCGGCTGTACTCGCTCCAGGCCATGCCGAACTGGAACTCCTGCACGATGCCGGTGGCCACGCCCATGATGAAGTTGATGAGGAAGAGCTTCCCCCAGAACTTGGTCATCCGCAGGTAGGCAGGGTTGCCCGTCCGGTACCAGACTGTCTGGATCACGGCCACGGCGAGGCCCAAGCCGATGGTCAGCGGCACCATCATGAAGTGGTAAACGGTGGTGATTCCGAATTGCCAGCGTGCGATTTCCAAGGCTTCCAAGGCGGTCCCTACTTTAGGCTGGTCCAAGCTCTCAGGGGATGTTTTCTACGCTACGTAGAACATCTATTTCTACAAAGTGTAGAACAGCGCCCGTGGCCCTGTAAACATGCCTGCAGCGCCCTCGGCGCGGCGGCAATGACGCGCGGCTCGCCGCTGGTTCTACCTCATGTAGAAACAACGGCGGAAACGCGTTAGATTTGTAGTTGAAGTATTGGAATCACAGCACGCAGTGGCCGGCCGGCCGCCGGCGGCGTGATGGCAGAAGGATGTACAGATGGCGAGTCTTGGTGAACTGGAACGGGCAGTGATGGACCTGCTCTGGGCGGGCCGGGAAGCGGCGACTGCCAACACCCTGCGCGACATGCTGGCACAGAGCACCGCGGCGCAGGGCGGCGCAGCAGGGCACGTTGGCAAGGACCTTGCGGTCACCACTGTCCTCACGGTGCTTTCGCGCCTGGAAAAGAAGGGCTTGGTCGAGCGCGAACGCGGCACCCGCCCGCACCGCTACCAGGCCGTTTCCAGCCGCGCGGACCACACCGCGGAACTCATGCACGAAGTGCTCGGATCGGCCCCTGACCGCGAGGCTGTACTGGCCAGGTTTATCGGCTCGGTGACGGAAAGCGAAGCTGAGACACTGCGCAAACTGCTTGGCCACAGCTAGCGGACAATGTTCTGGACCTCATATTTCCTGGCGGTCCTGGCGATAGTACTGGCATGGCCGGTACCTATCCTTCTCTCCCGCGCCCGCTGGCCGGCGCGGGATCCGTTCACAGCCATGGTGCTGTGGCAGGCCATCGGCCTCGCCGGCGGCCTTTCCATGATCGGCGCGATGCTGGTTTACGCGCTCGAGCCGATCGGTGACAACCTCATTGCCGGCCTGCGGGCGCTGGCAGGCATGGTGTTCCAGAACGAACCCACGACAGCCCTCGGGTTCTGGCACCTCTTTGCGCTGTCCGCAGCCGCACTGCTGAGCGCGCACCTCGTGTTCACCCTGCTGCTGACGTATTACAAGATCGAGCGGCAGCGCCGGAAGCACCGCGAACTGCTCGCGCTGCTGGCCTCCCCCTCCGAACACGGCACCGCCACCATGGTGATTAATCACGATTCTCCGGTTGCGTACTGTCTGCCGGGCGGCGCGCGGTCCGTCACCGTACTCTCCGACGGGCTCATGGCGGCACTGGAACCGGCGGAGCTGCGAGCCGTACTGATCCACGAGAACGCCCATCTCAACCAGCGCCACCACCTGCTGCTGTGGGCCTTCGCCGCGTGGCGTCAGGCGCTGCCCTGGCTGCCCACGACCCGTCTGGCGCAGGAAGCTGTCAACTCCCTCATCGAAATGCTGGCCGACGACGTGGCCCTCAAAACGGAGAGCAAAGCCACGCTCATTAAAGCGATCGCCATCGTGGCCAGCGGCTCCGCCGTGCCGCAGGCAGCGCCTGCCTTTGGCCAGGGCGCCCGGGGTGACCAGGGGCTGCAGCTGCCGGACGGCTCCGGAGGAGCCGTCCCGGCGAGCACGACGGCGTCCCGCGTCAGCCGCCTGCTCTCACCGCGCCCTCCGCTGCCCGCAGCCCTCCGGGCCAGCGTGCTCGCCGTCTGTGTGCTGCTACTGGCCATGCCCACGGCCCTGCTCATTGTGCCGGGGCTGCTGGGCTAGCTGTACTGCCCAGCGTTAGGGCTTCCTGGCACTGCAGGCAAGGCGGTGCCGGCTGTCAGGCGTCGATGCGGTCGCGGTCGAGGCTGGCTGCCCCCGCAACGATGAAGTCTTTGCGGGGCGCGACGTCCGAACCCATGAGCAGGTCAAAGGTGGCTTCCGCGTGCTGGGCGTTCTCGATGTTGACTTTGCGCAGCATGCGGTGCCGGGGGTCCATGGTGGTCTCGGCCAGCTGCTCGGCGTCCATCTCCCCCAGGCCCTTGTAGCGCTGAATGGGTTCCTTGTAGCGCTTGCCTTCCTTGGCGAGGCGGGCCAGCAGCGCGTGCAGCTCCGCCTCCGAGTAGGTGTAAATCATCTCGTTGGCCTTCTGGCCGGGATTGATGACTTCCACCCGGTGCAGTGGCGGCACAGCCGCGAAAACCCTGCCCTGCTCGACCATGGGCCGCATGTAGCGGAAGAACAGAGTGAGCAGCAGCGTTCGGATGTGCGCGCCATCGACGTCGGCGTCCGTCATGAGGATCACCTTCCCGTAGCGGGCGGCCTCGATCGCGAAGCTGCGCCCCGACCCGGCCCCCACCACCTGGATCAGCGCAGCACATTCAGTATTGGACAGCATGTCGCCCACGGAAGCCTTCTGCACGTTCAGGATCTTCCCGCGAATGGGCAGCAGCGCCTGGAAGTCCGACGACCGGGCCAGCTTGGCGGTGCCGAGGGCGGAATCGCCCTCGACAATGAACAGCTCGGACCGGGCCACGTCATCCGTCCGGCAGTCTGCCAGTTTGGTCGGCATTGAGGAGGACTCCAGTGCCGACTTTCGGCGCTGCGTCTCCTTGTGCACACGGGCGGAGATGCGGGATTTCATCTCGCTGACGATTTTTTCCAGCAGCAGCGCGGACTGCGCCTTGTCATTGCGGTTGGAGGAGTTGAGCTTGGCCGTGATCTCCTTCTCCACGATCCGTGCCACGATGGCCTTCACCGCCGACGTCCCGAGAATTTCCTTTGTCTGCCCCTCGAATTGCGGCTCGGCGAGACGGACCGTGAGCACGGCGGTCAGGCCCGCGAAGATGTCATCCTTTTCGATCTTGTCGTTGCCGGCCTTGAGCTTCCTGGCGTTGGCCTCCACAGCTTTACGGAAGGTTTTGACGAGAGCTTGCTCAAAGCCGGCCTGGTGAGTGCCGCCCTTGGGTGTGGAAATGATGTTGACGAAGCTGCGGACGGTGGTGTCGTAGCCGATGCCCCAGCGAAGCGCAACGTCCACTTCGCAGTCACGCTCGACTTCGGCCAGTGCGCTGTGGCCCTTTTCGTCCAGCACCGGAACAGTTTCCTTGAACTTCCCAGCACCATGGAGCCGCCAGACGTCCGTGACCCCGGAATCGATGGCGAGGAACTCCACGAATTCGGAAATGCCGCCGTCGTGGTGAAAAACCTCCTCGTGGGGCCCGTTCTCGCCGGGCGTTCCGGGATGTTTCCGTTCGTCACAGACGGTCAGCTTCAGGCCCGGGACCAGGAACGACGTCTGGCGGGCGCGGGCGGCCAGTTCCTCATAGGAGAACTTGGCGTCAGGCGTGAAGATCTGGCGGTCCGCCCAGTAACGGATCCGCGTGCCTGTCACCCCCCGCTTGGCCTTGCCGACAATGTCCAGCACGGAGTTGTCCACGAACGGCTCAAAGGGGGCGGCAGGGTCAGGGCGCGTGCCGTCCTTGAAGCGGCCGGGCTCGCCCCTGCGGAAGGACATCTTGTATGTCTTGCCGCCGCGGTCCACTTCGACGTCGAGCCGGGCGGAGAGAGCGTTGACCACCGAGGCGCCCACCCCGTGCAAGCCACCGGACGCGGTGTAGGAGCCCCCGCCGAACTTGCCTCCGGCGTGCAGCTTGGTGAAAACGACTTCAACGCCGGTAAGGCCGGTCTTGGGTTCGACATCGATGGGAATGCCGCGGCCGTCATCGTGAATCTCCACCGAGTTGTCCGCGTGCAAAATGATCTTGATGTCGTGGCCGAAACCGGCCAGGGCCTCGTCCACGGAATTGTCGATGATCTCCCAGAGACAGTGCATGAGGCCCCGGGAATCGGTGGAACCGATGTACATGCCCGGGCGTTTCCGGACGGCCTCGAGGCCCTCCAGCACCGAAAGGTGGCGGGCGGTGTAATCAGAACTCGGTGCCACAGGCAGTGAACTCCTTCAAAGAGGGCCCGGCTAGGGCATTAAATGGCTCCCTCTAGCCTAGTCGTGCGGGCGGAGGTAGGCGTTCAGCCACTCCCGGCAGGCCCCGGCAGGGCCGTGCCGTTACGCAGACGTGATACGCGGACAGCGAAAGTGACACATCCTTGCCATAGTTCGGCACCGAATGCTGGTTATATAGATGTACAGATCTACTAAGGAGGCCGACATGACAACAGCAGTTGCCGACCGCACACTTAACGCAGCTGACCGGTGCGACCGTTGCGGAGCGCAGGCGTACGTCCGGGTTGTACTCGAGTCCTCCGGTGGTGAGCTGCTCTTCTGCGCTCACCATTCACGTGCCGTCGAAGCGACCCTCAAGCCGCTGAGCTCAGAATGGCACGATGAGTCGGGCCGGCTTCACGAGAAGGCGCCGGTACCGGTCGACTAGACCTTGAGCTGGGATAGTGCGTAGCAGACAGGCCAGGTTCCCTACGGGGGCCCTGGCCTTTTTGCTGCCTGTGCATCGTCTGCCCACATGATGATGATCCACCAGAAAAAGCCTGGGGCTGCCACCGCTAACGGTGGCAGCCCCAGGCTTTGTTTTTCAGACTAGTCCAGGTAATCCCGCAGGACCTGAGACCGCGACGGGTGGCGCAGCTTGGACATGGTCTTGGATTCGATCTGACGGATACGCTCACGCGTGACGCCGTAGACCTTGCCGATTTCGTCTAAAGTCTTCGGCTGGCCGTCGGTGAGGCCAAAGCGCATGGCAACAACTCCGGCTTCCCGCTCTGACAGGGTGTCAAGAACGGAGTGCAGCTGTTCCTGCAGCAGGGTAAAGCTCACGGCATCGGCTGGAACCACGGCTTCTGAATCCTCGATGAGGTCACCGAACTCGGAGTCGCCGTCCTCACCCAGAGGCGTGTGCAGGGAGATCGGCTCGCGGCCGTACTTCTGGACCTCCACGACCTTTTCCGGGGTCATGTCCAGCTCGAGGGCCAGTTCCTCGGGAGTGGGTTCGCGTCCGAGGTCCTGCAGCATCTGGCGCTGCACGCGGGCGAGCTTGTTGATGACTTCGACCATGTGGACAGGGATACGAATGGTGCGGGCCTGGTCGGCCATGGCACGCGTAATCGCCTGCCGGATCCACCACGTGGCGTAGGTCGAGAACTTAAAGCCCTTGGTGTAGTCGAACTTCTCAACTGCACGGATCAGACCGAGGTTGCCTTCCTGGATGAGGTCCAGGAACAGCATGCCGCGGCCGGTGTACCGCTTGGCCAGGGACACCACGAGGCGGAGGTTTGCTTCGAGAAGGTGGTTCTTGGCGCGCTTGCCGTCGTGGATGATGAACTCAAGCTCACGCTTGTACTTCGGGTCCATCGAGCCATCGTCGTTGGCGATCTTCTCTTCGGCGAAGAGGCCGGCCTCAATCCGGAGAGCAAGGTCAACCTCCTGTTCGGCGTTGAGGAGCGCAACCTTGCCGATCTGCTTGAGGTAGTCCTTGACGGGGTCGGCGGTGGCGCCCGCGGACATGACCTGCTGCACGGGGGCATCGTCGTCGTCCGCGTCGGAGTATACGAAACCGGACCCTGTGGGGGCGGCGGCAGTCTTGCCGGCCTCGTCGGGTTCCTCGGTGAGTTCAGAGGGATCGGGCGTTACGTCGTCCAGGTCCTCTTCGACGTCAACCTCAACGTCGTCATCAGGGGCTGCGTTTCCGGCAGCTTCGGCTGCCGCCTTGGCGCCGGGCTTGGGTCCACGCTTCTTCGGCTCGGGCTTCGAGGCGTCACCGCCACCGGCGACAGCAGCATCCTTGACAGCCTTATTGGCGGCACGGGTTGCTGCGCGCTTGGCGTTAGTTGCCGCCTTCTTGTCCTCGGCCGACACATCGGCCTGGGCGGCGGGTTCCTTCTTCGCGGAAGACGGGGTCACAGAAAACCTTTCTAGCGGCGGTCTGTGGAATCACCATACGGGCAACACCACTATGACCCTGTCAAGTCCGTGATTGACATCATGTGCAACCACGACCGGCAAAGCCATTAAGTAGAACTGCCGGGGCGGCCGCAATGTTCCCGTTCCCGGGCTCACTGCAAGCACTGATTCACGGACCCAACCGGGTCTCGGCAACCATTGTCTCACGATTTTCTGCGGGCAGGGCGCTTCCGCCGTAATAGGCCCTGGAGTGCCTGGCTTAGGCCGCGTCCACGCCGAACCTGTGCCAGGCCGCCTCCTTCCTTCCTGCCCAGCCGCAGATCGTTCCCCGCCGGACCACCTCGGAGAGCAGTTCGGCGAGCCTGTAGCCGGGCGCGGCCTCCAGCGCTTTGGACAGCGAGGCGTGGGCGTAGGACCCCCGCCCCCGGCACCACTCGATCCAACCTCTGGAGGTCCACGCCGCTGCCTCCGCTTCCCCCGGGCCGCATGCCACGAGATCAAGCATGACGTCTTCAAGGAATTTCATGATGTTCCAGTCGGGCAGCGCCGGGCTAAGGCCAAGCAGGACCTCGCCGTAACCGGGCAGCCCGGCCTGCCTGTCGCTGCGGTCAGTATTCGGGCAGCTCGCCTTCTGACCGGTTTCCCCGGCATCCACTGTGCCCGACGGCAGATGAACGGACGCCAGGTGAACGGACGTCATCTGAACGAGGGCCGGCCCTTTTGCCGGCAACACGGGCTCTTGGGAGAAGATGCCAAACTGCTCAGCCCCTGCCCGGGCGGTGGCACGCCCCGCGGCAGCCATCACGAGCACGGCATCCCGCCAGGCCGGGACGCGGAGAGTGGCCCGGAGAAATCCGGCAATGTCACACGGCAGGTCACCTCCGGATGCGGGCCCCGGTGCCGCTGGAAAGCCCGCTGCCGCTGGAATACCCGGTGCCGCTGAAATACCCGGTGCAGCCGTCACGGCGGGTGCCGGTTCCGCACCGTCTGTCGTATCCAGGCTCGGCGCCTTGACGGCCATCGCAGCCTTGGAAGCCAGCACCGCCTGCCATGTATCCAGCACGGTTTCAAACTGCTTCCGGCTGCTTCGCCTGGCACACAGTTCCAGTGCCCAGCGTTCTTCGGCCTCCATCACGGCGGGTTTACCGGATCCTGGACTTGCGGGGGTGCCGGTACCGGGGGCCTCGCCCACGCTGCTTCCCAGGTACACCATTTCGGCGTTGAGCCTGCTGTCGCGAATTTCCGCGAGGGGGCGGCCGGGCAAGGGACAGCAACCGGGGTCGGTGCAGTACGCGTTCCTCCAGTACTCCGGGCCGACGTACCAGGCGTCCCGCACCGGCATGCCAGCGAGCCCGAGGGCAGGCTCGAGGGCTGCGAGCAGCGCCCGGCTGCCCGGCGGGCCGGCGGCGTCCGCCCAGCCGTCATCAGTAAAAAAGATCAACAGGCTGCCGTCGGCCTCCACATCCGCGAGGAGATACTCAGCTACAGTTCCGGCGAAATCCTCCCCGCGGTCTGTCGGGCCGGCTTCCGGGAGGTCGACGCGCAGCGTGGCCCCCAGCCGTTTGCCCTGCATGGTCATGGCCACGAGGCTCCGGGAGGGCCAATACCCCAGCGTGTGGGGAACAAATCCGAGAATATCCTCGGGGCCACTGATGATCAGGTGCTCAGGTGCGTTCATGCCTCAAGCTTTCGCCGCCGCCCATCCCCCAAGGCAGGCCCGACTTGGGCTATGTGGACATACGGCACTGGGGAGGACAGGTGGCCGGCCGACCCGGCTGCCGCTGGGTGCCAAGACGGCGCAAGCGTCGGTACCTGGGACCGTCTGATACGGAACCGGCCGTACCCACGAACGGCTACACCGGAGGCGCTTATCCCTGGGACGCGGACTTCCGGGCATTGCGCGCCCGCCGCTGCTGGGCCATCGCCTGGAGCAGCGGCGGGACAACGATTCCCTGGGCAGCCATCTGCCGGCGGACCTTGCGGCGAACCACCAGCATCGCGATGGAGCCGATGCCGAGAAGGAGGAAGTGCACACAGAGCGCGATGCGGAACGGTTCCAGGCCATACAGCGCGCCGTTGGAAAAACCGGTGGTGTACAGCACGTCCAGGACGGCGCCGATCAGGTAGATGGCCATGAGCGCGGCGAAGAAACCGCCCACGTTGACAATGCCGGTGGCCGTGCCGATCCGGTGTGCCGGGTTGAACGTACGCGCAAAATCAAAGCCGATCATGGAGCCGGGACCGCCGATGGCCAGCACCACAATGAGGACGGCCAGCAGCCACAATGGCGACCGGCCGGGATACAGGAGCACGGCCGCCCATGCCGCAGCGGTGGCAGCTACGAGGAGCAGAACCATGGTGGAGCGCCGCAGCGGGTGCCGCGCGACAAACCGGCCGATCAGCGGTCCGGCCCCGATCGCGCCGGCCACATAAAGGGACATCAGCGAGGCCACGGTAGCAGCATCCAGCCCCTGCGCGGATATAAGGAACGGGTACCCCCACGTCATCGCGAAAACGGTGCCGCTGAATTGGATGGTGAAGTGACTCCACATGCCCAGCCGCGTGCCCGGCTGCTTCCATGCCCGGGAAAGCGAGATGCCGGTGGCCTTCAGCCCCTTGGCCGCTTCCTGCCGCGGGGTGCCCGGCGGCAGATCCTGCAGCAGCAGGACAACCAGGACGACGGCGAGGCCGGACAGTCCGGCGAGGGACAGGAAGGCGGGGCTCCAGCCGGCGCTATGCAGGACGAAGGCAAAGGGCACGACGCTGAGCAACTGCCCCAGCTGCCCGGACATTCCGGTGAGCTGGGTCAGCAGCGGCACCCGGGCGGGAGCAAACCACAGCGGAATCAGCCGGATGACGGAAATGAAGGTCATTGCGTCGCCGGCGCCGACGAGCACCCGGCCGAGCACGCCGGCCGGGACGCTTTCGGCGAAGGCGAGCTGGAGCTGGCCGAGGCCCATGAGCAGGGCCCCGCCGGCGATCATGGCCCGGGAGCCGAACCGGTCCACCAGCACGCCGACGGGGATCTGCAGGGCCGCATAGACGAGCAGCTGGAGCACTGTGAAAAAGGAGATGGCCGAGGCAGTGGCGTGAAAACGCTCCGTCGCCTCGAGCCCGACCACACCAAAGGACGTACGCTGGGTCACAGCCACCAGGTACGCGAAAATGCCTATGGACCAAACGAGCCAGGCGCGGGGTGCAGTCACCCTTTTATTATGCCCGGGCCCCTCAAAAATCCTATTTATTTTGGGCTTTTAGTGACCGACGTTATGGGGCAGCTTAATGTGCCGGGTTTTCACGGGCGAGATAGGCTTCGACGGCGGCGCCCAGCGTGTCAGCATCGGGCAGCTCATCGTTCTCGTCGGCCAGGAGTGACCGCCGCACCGTCCCTTCCGCCTTTTCGTCGTAGCGGGCTTCCAGCTTGGCCACCACCTGCTGGACGTCAGCGGACGCCTCGACCTGTTCGGCGATCTGCCGGCCCACTTCGCGGCCCGACTCACGGAGGCGGTCGGTGGGCAGCATGAGGGAAGCCGCAGCGCCCAGGTACTCCAGACCGGCCACGGCTGCGGTCGGGTATTCAGCCTCGGCAAGGTAATGCGGGACGTGGATGACATAACCAGCCACATTCCGGCCGGCACCGGCAAGGCGCAGTTCCAGCACGTGGCCCACCGCTGCCGGCACTTCCACCGTCGGCTTCCACGCCGAGATGCCTTCGATCAGGTCTGGACGGTTGCCGTGCACGGTCACGCCGACCGGGCGGGTGTGCGGAACAGGCATGGGGATGGCGTGGATCCACGTCACGAGGTTGACGTCGAGGGCCTCCACGATCTGCACCACCGCACGCGCGAAGCGTTCCCACTGCAGGTCCGGTTCGAATCCGGCGAGGAACAGGAACGGCCGGCCCAGCCCGTCCACCAGCTTGTACAAGGCCAGGCTTGGCGCCTGGTAATCCTCGAGGTGGTCTTCCACGAACGTCACATGCGGACGCCGGGAGCGGTAGTCGATCAGCTGGTCAGCGTCGAACACGGCCACCCGCTCGGACTCAAGGTTGTCCAGGAGTTCAGCCGTGATCTGGCGGACCACGTGGCCGGCATCGGCAAAGCCGGTGAAGGCCATCACCAGGTTCAGCCCGCGCAGCCCGGGGCTGTGGAACAGCTCGATGTTCTTGGCATAGAGCGCATCGGGGTCCAGCAGCGAGCCGGAAATCCGTTCAAACACGGCGAGTTCCTTTCGTGGTCAAAGTCTATTCAGGTCTATTTAGGGGACGTTATCTCCATAACGCCGGAGCCGCCCGGCACATTCCGGAGACGGCAGTGGCCCGGCTCTCACGCAATCCCAGCAAGGAGCCGGCGACAGACTACGATCGACATTGGCCTTGCTGAGGGGCCACCGCTGCCGGCGGCCACCCTGTGGAGGACGCTCCGATACGCGCGGCCGGCGCCTTGCATGCAGTTCCTGCCCGAATCGTCACAGAGAATTGAGGACTGATCCTCGTGGTCAAGAATAGTGAAATAAACATCAGTGCCGTTGCACGCGACCTCAAGAAGGCGGCGAGCGACGCCGTCGTGGTGGGCGTGGGACAAGGGGCGGACGGTCCGGTCCTGCTCGAGAACCCGTTGTCCGCCAAGTCCGCAGAGGCACTGACCGAATCGCTGAAGGTTCTTGGCATCACGGGCGCTGCCGACCAGGTTGTCCGCCTTCCCGGGCTTCCGGAGGCAGGAAACGGCATCGTCGTCCTGGCCGGCGTCGGCAAGACAAGCCCCGGCCAGCGCCTCAGCCGCGAGGCGCTGCGGCGGGCAGCAGGCTCCGCAGTCCGTCAGCTAGCGGGACTGTCCACTGTTACGCTGGCGTTCCCGACGGCGGATGTCGCCGATGTCGAAGCAGTCGCCGAAGGCGCGGCGCTGGGCGCCTACTCCTTCACTGAGTACCGCTCCTCGAAAGACGGCCTCAAGGATCCGGTCCGCAGCGTGGTGATCTTCACCGACCTGGCCGGCGGCAAGGATCTGGAGCCGGCATTGAAGCGGGCCGCCCTCGTAGGAAAGGCGGTTAACGCCACCCGCACGCTGGTCAACCAGCCGCCGAGCCACCTCTATCCCGAGACCTTCGCCGAGGCGGCCAAGGAACTGGCGAAGGGCCTGCCCGTCAAGGTGACGGTCTGGGACGAAAAGCGCCTCGAGAAAGAGGGCTTCGGCGGCATCATGGGCGTCGGCAAGGGCTCTGCACGCCAGCCCCGCCTGGTGAAAGTCGAATACTCGCCGGCGAAGGCCACCCGGAAGATCGCGCTTGTGGGCAAGGGCATCACGTTCGATACGGGTGGCATTTCCATCAAGCCGGCCCTGGGCATGGGTGACATGAAGAGCGATATGGCGGGTGCCGCCGTCGTCCTCAACACAGTGCTGGCGCTCGCCGGTTTGGGCTTGCCGGTCAAGGCGACAGCCTGGCTCTGCATCGCTGAAAACATGCCGTCGGGTTCCGCGTCCCGCCCGGCCGACGTCCTCACGATCTTCGGCGGCAAGACCGTTGAGGTCCTGAACACCGACGCCGAGGGTCGGCTGGTCATGGCCGACGGCATCGTCGCAGCGAGCCAGGAGCATCCCGACGTCATCATCGACGTGGCCACTCTCACCGGTGCGCAGCTGATCGCACTGGGAAACCGCACCGCAGGCGTCATGGGCGCCGACAGCGTAACTGCCCCGCTCAAAGCGGCAGCCGACCGGGCCGGCGAGCTGGTCTGGCCGATGCCGCTGCCCGAGGAACTGCGGCCAAGCCTGGATTCGCAGGTGGCGGACATCGCCAACATCGGAGAACGCCACGGCGGCATGATGACGGCGGCGGTGTTCCTGCGCGAGTTCGTGGGCAAGGCAAAAGACGGCGAAACCATCCCGTGGGCGCATATCGATATTGCCGGCCCTTCCTTTAACAACGGGGCGCCGTACGGCTATACCCCTAAGCAGGGCACGGGCTGCACCGTCCGCACGCTCGTCGCGTATGCCGAGGACCTTCTGGCCCGGGCGTGACCCGGAACGCGGCTGTGTGGCAGGCGGTGATCCCCCCGCCACACAGCCGCGTGACACTCGACACAAGCGCTCCACAAAAGCGGCGGCAAGGTGGAGCATGGATAAGTGGTTCGCTAAGGTGAACCTCGGTAGTCACAAATGAAAGGGAACCGGCCTGCTGGCATAATCACGGCAGAGCAAGTTCCAAGACCAGATGATGCGTACTCTCGTGTCATCGTTCACGCGAGGGAGCGTCTAAGTGGCCGATCAGGCAACTGCGCAAGAATTCGACATCCTGGTACTCGGCGGCGGAAGCGGCGGCTACGCCACCGCACTCCGGGCCGTTCAGCTTGGCTTCTCTGTTGGGCTCGTGGAGAAGGCCAAGCTCGGCGGCACCTGCCTGCACAACGGCTGTATCCCCACCAAGGCTCTGCTCCACTCGGCCGAGCTGGCCGACCACGCCCGTGATTCCGCCAAGTACGGCGTGAACGTCACGCTGGACAGCATCGACATGGGCGCCGTGAACGCCTACAAGGACGGCATCGTTGCCGGCAAGTACAAGGGCCTGCAGGGCCTGATCAAGTCCAAGGGCATCACCGTCATCGAGGGTGAAGGCAAACTTCAGGGCACCGACACCGTCGTCGTGAACGGCACCGCCTACAAGGGCAAGAACATCGTTCTGGCCACGGGCTCCTACTCCCGCACTCTTCCGGGACTGGAAATCGGCGGGAAGGTCATCACCTCCGACGAAGCACTCACCATGGATACCATCCCGAAGAGCGCTATCATCCTGGGCGGTGGCGTGATCGGCGTTGAGTTCGCCTCGGTCTGGAAGTCCTTCGGCGTCGACGTCACCATCGTTGAGGGTCTGCCGTCGCTGGTCCCCAACGAGGACGCCGCCATCGTGAAGAACTTCGAGCGTGCGTTCAAGAAGCGCGGCATCAAGTTCTCCACCGGTGTCTTCTTCCAGGGCGTTGAGCAAAACGCCGACGGCGTCAAGGTCACCCTCGTCGACGGCAAGACCTTCGAAGCCGACCTGCTCCTCGTGGCCGTCGGCCGTGGCCCCGTCACCGCAAACCTCGGCTTCGAAGACGCCGGCATCACCGTTGACCGCGGCTTCGTGATCACCAATGAACGCCTCCACACCGGCGTCGGCAACATCTACGCTGTGGGCGACATCGTCCCGGGCGTCCAGCTGGCGCACCGCGGCTACCAGCAGGGCATCTTCGTCGCCGAGGAAATTGCCGGGCTCAAGCCGGCCATCGTCGAAGACGTCAACATCCCCAAGGTCACTTACTCGGAGCCTGAAATCGCCACCGTCGGCTACACCGAAAAGGCTGCCAAGGAGAAGTTCGGCGAAGACCAGGTCCAGACCCAGGAATACAACCTCGCCGGCAACGGCAAGAGCTCGATCCTGGGTACCGGCGGCATCGTCAAGCTGGTCCGCCAGAAGGACGGCCCCGTGGTGGGCGTTCACATGATCGGCTCCCGTATGGGCGAGCAGATCGGCGAAGCGCAGCTGATCGTGAACTGGGAAGCCTACCCCGAGGATGTGGCCCAGCTGCTGCACGCCCACCCCACCCAGAACGAGGCACTGGGCGAAGCCCACCTCGCCCTCGCGGGCAAAGCCCTCCACGGCTAGCGGCGGCTCCGCGGCTCCACCAGCTCCACAAGAACCAGGGCCTAGTGCAGGCGGCATTACCTGCTGCTTGCACTAGGCTCAAACAAGCCAGCATTCATTCGCATAAAGATCAATAAGGAGAACGGGGACGACATGTCTGAATCCGTTAACTTGCCCGCCCTCGGTGAGAGTGTCACCGAAGGAACCGTCACCCGCTGGCTCAAGCAGGTAGGTGACCGGGTAGAGGTGGACGAGCCGCTGCTCGAGGTCTCCACCGACAAAGTAGACACTGAGATCCCCTCTCCTATCGCCGGCGTCATCGAGGAGATCCTCGTTGCTGAAGACGAAACAGCAGAAGTTGGCGCTCCCCTGGTCCGCATCGGTGATGGTGCCGGCGGCGGATCCGCACCGGCTGAAGAGGCACCCGCCGAGGCCGCACCGGCCGAAGAAGCCCCGGCCAAGGAAGCTCCAGCCGCAGCGGCCCCTGCAGCCGAAGCACCTGCCGCCGCAGCACCCGCCGCATCCCGCGAAGGCCACGAGGTTACCCTCCCGGCACTGGGCGAAAGCGTTACGGAAGGCACTGTCACCCGCTGGCTCAAGTCAATCGGCGATGCCGTGGAAGTTGACGAGCCGCTGCTCGAGGTTTCCACGGACAAGGTCGACACCGAAATTCCGTCCCCCGTAGCAGGCACGCTCCAGGAGATCCGCGTCAACGAGGACGAGACCGCTGAAGTTGGTTCCGTCCTCGCCGTCATCGGGTCCGGCGCTGCCGCTCCCGCAGCCGCGCCTGCCGCAGCCCCTGAAAAGCCGGCCGAAGCACCTGCTGCTCCGGAGACACCTGCTGAAGCCCCGGCCGTACCGGCCCAGGCTGCACCGGCTCCCGCCCCCGCTCCTGCAGCACCGGCTCCCGCTGCACCCGCCCAGGCTCCGGCCGCTCCCGCCGAGGCGCCGGCCGCCGGAACTGACAACGGCTACGTCACTCCGCTGGTCCGCAAGCTTGCCAACCAGCACGGCGTGGACATCTCCGGCCTGTCCGGCACCGGCGTCGGCGGACGCATCCGCAAGCAGGACGTCCTGGCAGCCGCTGAAGCCAAAGCCGCGCCAGCAGCCGCAGCTCCGGCAGCCGCTTCTGCCGCTCCATCGGCAGGTGCAGCCGCCGCAGCTTCGTCGCTGCGCGGGACCACCCAGAAGGCCCCCCGCATCCGCCAGGTCATCGCCCGCCGCATGCGGGAATCGCTGGACATCTCCACGCAGCTGACCCAGGTGCACGAAGTGGACATGACCAGGATCGCGAAGCTGCGCCTCAAGGCGAAGAACTCGTTCCAGGCCCAGAACGGCACCAAGCTCACCTTCCTGCCGTTCATCGCCAAGGCTGTGGCTGAGGCACTGAAGCAGCACCCCAAGCTCAACGCTGCATACGACGAAGACAGGCAGGAAATCACGTACCACAACGCCGAGCACCTCGCGATCGCCGTCGACACGGACAAGGGCCTGCTGGTCCCGGTCATTGCCGATGCCGGCACGCTCAACCTTGCCGGTCTCGCCGGCAAGATCGCCGACGTTGCTGACCGCACCCGCAACGGCAGGATCGGTCCCGACGAGCTGTCGGGCGGCACGTTCAGCATCACCAACATCGGTTCTGTCGGCGCCCTGTTCGACACGCCGATCATCAACCAGCCGCAGGTTGGCATTCTGGGCACCGGCGCCATCGTCAAGCGGCCCGTCGTGGTGCAGGACGAGAACGGCGACGACTCGATCGCCGTCCGCTCCATGATGTACCTGTCGCTGACCTACGACCACCGCCTGGTGGACGGTGCCGACGCAGGACGCTTCCTCCAGACCCTGAAGGCCCGGCTCGAAGAGGGCGCTTTCGAATCGGACCTCGGACTCTAAGCTGCCGGGCCTCTAAGGCCCAATAGACCGTCAGGCGGCGGCTGCCCGGCCGGTGGGAAACCACTGAGCGGGCAGCCGCCGCTTTTTTGTTCCCGCCCAGACCCACCCACGGTCCTACTACGGTGCGTAGAAAGCTCTGGCTACACTGGTGCCATGAACATCGTCTATAACATCATGGTCTTCCTGCACATCGTTGGCGCCGCCATGATCGTCGGCATCTGGATCGGCAACATGAAGAAGCCAACCGTCCACCCCCGGCAGTTCGACGGCGCCGCGCTGCAGCTGCTCACCGGCATCGTGATGACGGGGCTGATTCCCGCCCTCGACATGGACGCAAACTACGTCAAGCTCGGCATCAAGTTCGCTATCGCACTGGCCGTCATCGTGCTGGCCTTCATTGGACGCCGGAAGTACAAGCAGAACGAGCCGATCTCCGCCGGCCTTGCGCACAGCGTCGGCGGCCTGGCCTTGCTGAACATCGCGATCGCCACCCTCTGGCAATAGCCCCGGTCATAATCCTCTGACAGCGGACAACCCGTGCGCGCGTGCCGGGTAGTCCCTAGGATTGAGCAGGAAGGGCCGGGCGGCAGCCCGGGCCTGGACGAACCCAAGCTAAGGAGTGGACATGGCAGCAACACGCACCGCACACACAGTATGGAACGGCGACCTGATGACGGGCGCCGGCAACACGACGCTCGACAGCTCCGGACTGGGCACCTACGAGGTCACCTGGAAGGCCCGTACCGAGGCATCGGAAGGCAAGACCAGCCCGGAGGAGCTGATCGCCGCCGCCCACTCGGCCTGCTTCTCCATGGCTTTCAGCCACGCCCTCGCCCAGGCCGGGCACACGCCGGAAGAGGTCAACACCAAGGCGGACGTCACGTTCGTACCGGGCACGGGTATCACGGGCAGCCACCTGACCCTGAACGCCAGGATCCCGGGCATCTCGGAAGACGAGTTCCAGAAGATCGCGGCGGAAGCCAAGGTCGGTTGCCCTGTTTCCGGCGCCCTCGCCAGCATCGACATCACCCTCGACGCCACGCTCGCCGCTTCCTGATTTCCCCGGGCGCTTTCCCGCCCGGCGCATGATGCCGGTGCCTGATACCGGCGAGCCGGCGGCGCCGACAGCAAAGGCCCTGTGGGTTCTGGACAACCAGAACCCACAGGGCCTTTTGGTTTCACCCCTTATTTCGCCGCGGGAGCGTCAGCCAGCCGTATGCCGGCGGGCCGGGAGCGGTTCCGGCCGCAGCCGCCGGTAGCCTTCACGTGCCGGCGGGCGGTCGGTGGGAAGCTCCTGCACCATTTCCTTCAACGCGCCGATGCCATATTCAAGCTGCGGGTCCCGGCCGGCAGCATAGGCGTGCGGCGGGAACGTCACTTCGATGTCCGGCGCCACGCCGTGGTTTTCCACGTTCCAGCCGACTCCCCCGCCAAACCAGGTGGCGTAGCGCGGCTGGGTGACTCCGGTACCGTCGGCCAGGGTGAAGCGGTTGTCGATGCCCACCACCCCGCCCCAGGTGCGGGTTCCGATCACGGGGCCGATCCCCCGCAGCTTGGACACCTGGGTGATGATGTCCCCGTCGGAGCCGGCGAATTCATCGGCGAGGATGATGACGGGACCGCGCGGAGCATGGTGCGGATAGGTCCGGGGCTTCTCGCCACGCGGCATGCTCCAGCCCGTCACCTTGCGGCCGATGAGCTCAGCGACCAGCTGCGAGGTGTGCCCGCCGCGGTTGCGGCGCACGTCAACGATGAGCCCGTCGAGAGCCGTTTCCGTGTCGAGGTCGCGGTGCAGCTGCGCCCACCCATTGGCCATCATGTCCGGGACGTGCAGGTAGCCAAACTTTCCTCCCGACGCTTCACGGACCGTTCGGCGGTTGGCCGTAACCCAGTCCTGGTAGCGCAGGCGTTCCTCGTCCTTGATGGGAACCACGGCAATACGCCGCTGCTCGCCCGCCGCGGCACCGTGGCCCGCCCCGTTGCGGATGGTCAGTTCCACAGCCCGCCCGGCCGCGCCCACAAGCTGCATGGCAGGCGTCAGGGTCTCCGTAAGCTGCACGCCGTCGACCGCCAGCAGGACGTCCCCTGCCTTGGCGGCCGCGCCCGGCCGGGCCAGCGGGGATGTCGCCATGGGATCGGAGGACTCGCCGGCGAGGATGCGGGCAATCTCCCAGCCCTCTCCGTTGAACGAGAGGTCTGCGCCGAGGCGGCCCTGGCCGTTGCTGCCGTTCTCCGTGGCCGCGGCGGGACGGACGTAGGCATGGGATGTGCCTAGCTCTCCGTGCAGCTCCCACAGCAGATCCACGAGGTCGTCGTGGGATCCGAGCCTCCCAACCAGCGGCCGGTAGCGCCTGTGCACCGATTCCCAGTCCTGGCCAGCCATGTCTTCTGTCCAGAAGAAGTCGCGCTGCAGCCGCCACGCTTCGTCGAAGGCCTGTCCCCAGACACTGACCGGGTCCATCTTCACGCGGATCCGCGTGAGATCCACCTTAACGAGCTGGCCGGATTCCTCATCTGCTTTCGCGTCCGAGGGCACAACCCGCACCTGCTTCTCGTGGACAGCCACGACCTTCCTGCCGTCACCGGAGGCGGTGTAGCTGTCAAGGGAATCCACAATGGTTACGCTCTTGCGCTTCCCGAGATCGAACCGGACGAGGCTGGGCGCCTCGTCCTTGTCCTCAGGGCTCGCCTTGCCGTCCCCGGTAACCCCGGACAGGGGGCAGTCCAGCCACAACAGCGCACCCTCCACTGCCGTCAGCGACGCGTAGTTGCCCTGCGGGACCGGAACACTGATCACCCGGTGCGAGAGACCGTCTGCGTCCACACGGACCGGCGCCGGCTTCTCCGAAGCTGTTGTTGCCTGCGCTGTCGTATCCTGCGCCCCGCCGTCGCCGCCGGTTCCTTCCTCGAATGCAAGATCCACATCCGGGCCGAACGGGGACGCGGTATCAGCTGCGAGTGCCACGAGGTAAGGCTTGATCGGGCTGGGGAACGAAAGGTCGAAGGAATGTCCGTCGTAGACCGGGTCGAAGCTTCGGTTGGACAGGAAAGCAAGGAACTTCCCGTCCGGTGTGAACGACGGCGACTGGTCACGGAAGCGGCCGTCTGTCACGTCGACGATGGACTGCTCGGCGCCCTGTAAGTTTGCTCCCACCTGCGTGAGCCGGAGCCGGCTGCGGGAGCCAAAGGACGTGACGGGCTCCGCCCAGGCGAGCCAGGCAGAGTCCGGGGACCAGCACAGCGCGTCAATGCTGCCCTCACCGATGCTGGTCACCCGCGTGAGGGTGCCTTCCCGGGTATCGGCGACATAGACGTCACCAAACGAGGTGCCCACCGCGAGCCAGCGGCCGTCGGGGCTGGCTTCCAGCGCACTGGCGCGCGACGGCCGCGGGAAAGCGATCCGGACGGGCGTCGTGCCTGTGGAATCTGCGGCTGCAGCGGCGGCGACGCTCTCTTCGCTTTCGGCGGCAGGTGCGACGTCCGCACGGGAGCCGTCCGTCACGGGCGCCTCGATGCCATGGCCAACGACGCCGGCTGCGGAAACAGGACTGGGCAGCAGCGCAGGTGTTACGGAAACCGGCTGTTCAGCGACGCTGCCCGCACGCACCGTTTCCGCTGCCTGGGCGGCCTGGGCGGCGGAGGCGGAGGCGGCCAAGCGGGGAGCGATCTCCCTGATGTACAGGGCTTCCTCACCGTCATGGTCCGCTACATAGGCGATGCGCCCCCCGGTGAGGGGACGCGGGAGGCATGCCCTGACACCGGGAGTGGCTTCGACCACCCGGGAGGGCCCGTCCTTGTGCCGCAGCCAGTGGATAGTTCCGTGCGCCTCCACCGCGCTGGCTGTTCCAGCGGCGTCAGGACGGACGTCGCCCAAATGCTTTCTGACCTTCAGCAGCGAGGGGCGGCGTCCCTGGGAAGCCGAACCAAGCGAGATGTTCAGCCGGACGGCGTCGGCGGCAAGATCACGCAGTATCCACAGTTCGCCAGCGGCTTCGAAAACCACGCGCTTGCCGTCCGTGGACGCATGGCGCACATAGAAATCCTCATGGTCCGTATGACGCCGCAGGTCATTGCCGTTGGGCTGGACCGAGTACAGGTTGCCGTAGCCCTCGTGGTCCGAAAGGAAGGCAATCCGGCCGTCCACCCACATCGGATCGGCGAGGTTGCCCTCGAGGTCCGGAAGCAGCCGCTCAAACTCGCCGTTGCCGTCGGCGTCGATCCAGAGCTTTCCGGCCGTACCGCCCCGGTAGCGCTTCCACCATGCCGGCTCCCTCGACAGCACGCTGGCTACCACCACGGGTTTCTCGTCTCCGACCTCCGGACCGAAGGCCACGGATTCAACCGGCCCGAAGGGCAGCTCCTCCGCCCACCCGCCTTGCGTGGACAGCCGGTAGGCATGCGTGTGCCGGCTCTCGGCCTGGCGGAATGCGCTGGTGACCACCACCTCACCGGCGGCCGTGAAGCCCTTAACCCTCGTGGTGCTGTGGCCGAAGAAGGTCAGCTGACGGTAGCCACCGCCGTCGACGTCCGCAATGACAACCTCGGGCGCGGCTCCCTGCACGACCGACCAGACGAGTTTCTTGCCGTCCGGCGTGAACCGGGGATTGCGGGCCGGAAGTTGCAGCGAGGAAATCCGCCATGCACGGCCGCCGCCAAGGGGTGCGATCCAGACGTCGTCCTCGGCCACAAACGTGACCAGATCGCCGTGAACATGCGGAAAACGGAAGTAGCTCGAAGAGGTCATCGTTCGATCATAGTCAAAGTCAACAGGGGCATCCGGGAAGTGCCCCACCGTGCCGGACATGGTGAGATGGATCATGCGCATCGTCATGGCTGGCGCCTCCGGGCTTATCGGCAGCCACCTTTCCAAACGCCTCTCCGACGACGGACATGCCGTCACGCGACTGGTCCGCCGGACGCCCGCATCCCCTGCCGAGGCCCGCTGGGACCCCTCGTCCGGATTCCTCGACCCAGCCTGCCTTGAGGGCGCAGACGCAGTCATCAACCTCGCCGGGGCTGGCATCGGGGACCGGCCATGGACGCCGGGACGCATAGACGAACTTTTCCGTTCACGGCTGGATGCGACGCGGTCCCTGGCTACGGCGATGAAGCACCTCGATGCGCCTCCGCAGGTGTTCATCAGCCAGTCCGGAACCGGCTACTACGGCGATGCCGGTGACGCCGTCCTCAGCGAGGAGTCATCCGCCGGTTCCGGCATCCTTGCGCGCATCTGCGTGGAATGGGAGGCCGCCGCCCGTGAGGCTCCTGGCAGTGTGCGTGTGGTGACCCCGCGGACTGCTGTAGTGCTGAGCAGGTCCGGCGGAGCACTCGGAAGGCTGCTTCCGCTGCTGCGCCTGGGGCTCGGCGGGCCCCTGGGCAATGGCCGGCAGTATTGGCCGTGGATCACGCTGCCGGACCTGTCCGCGGCATTTATTTTCCTCCTGGCGTCAGAGTTGTCCGGCCCGGTCATCGTCTCTGCCCCCGAAGCCGCGGACGTCAATGCCCTGGTAAAGGAACTGGCCGCAGCCCTGCACAGGCCCGCGCTGCTCCGGGTCCCGGCACCGGCGCTGCGGCTTGTGATGGGCAAACTGGCGGACGAGCTCCTCCTGGCCAGCCAGAAGGTGGAGCCGTCCCGCTTATACGCCGCCGGGTTCGAGTGGCAGCACCCGGCCCTCCGGCAGGCGGCCGAGTGGGTGGCGGGCGGGGAATGACCTGCGGGACATGACCTATGGGTAAATGGCCGCGGGAATTGCAGGAGGAGCGGGTGACGGGTTGTGGCACGGGTCGGGGCCGCAGGACGGGTTACCGTGCCGCGAGGATCTCCGAGATCAGCCACCTGCCCTTCACCTTGAGCAGCACGAGCCGCAGGTCAACAGCCGCTTGGGCTGGACTAGCGGCCACAGTGCCCCCTGCAGACCTCTGCACATAGCCGGACGTCACAGCCGTCACGGCGACCACCGCCCGGCCGTTCGAACTTTCGGGAAGGCGCCGGATGCCGGTGAGGGCGGTGGTGAACCCTTCCAGCACCGACCCGGACTCCTGAAGCCTGGCGGTGATGCGGGCGTCGGCGGATGCTGCCGGAGAGTTGGCGGCGTTTACCTCGCGGAGCAACTCCAGCCTGCCCCGGCTCAAGGCGAAAGCACGAAGTGCTGCGAGTCCTTTGACGGCTTCCACCGGATTTGCCGACTGCACCTGGCGACGGACGGCACCGGGCACCATGGCCGGAACCGGACTGCCCGCCGTCGGACCCGTGGTACCCGGTTCAGCAGTAGCCGGTTCAGAGCTACCTGATTCCGTGGTACCCGGTTCAGTGGTACCCGTTTCAGTTGCGCTCGGACTCGTGCCTCCTGCTTCAGCGGCGGTCGGACCATCAGCCGGCAGCAGCTCCGGTGATGGTGGCAGCGGCATCCACACATCGACAATGACGGCAAGGGCAGCCAAGGCCGCCCACACTGCCCTGGCCCTGTTGCGGGACGGCGCGGCGGACCGCCGTGAGTGCCTGCCCGGTGACGTCCCGGTGCTCCTGCGCCTCCGGAGGGCTTTCGCCAGCCCGGAGGTGTGGAGGCGCCTTCTCCAGGCGCCCAGGCGCTCGCGGTGACGGCTTCGCGCTGGCGGTTCAGGCCTGCGTGTCAGCAGCTGCGGCAGGACGCTCGGATCCACGGAGCGGGATAGATCAACAGGTGCTGCCGGCGCACTTCGGTATACCGCCGTCGCCAGTTCTGTTGCGTCAGGCCGCTGCCGCCGGTCCTCGTTGAGGCCTGCCTCCAGCGCCGCGGCAAGCTCCCGGGGCACATCAGGAGCCAGCACGGACAGCGGCGGCCGGTCCGCCGCCGGCGGAGGTGGAGCCCCGGTGAGGCAATACCAGCCCACGGCCGCTGCGGCATAGACATCGCGGCCGGGCTGCAGGCCCGCCCGGACAGCATCCACCGGCGAGGGATCCTGGAAACCTGCGGTTCCGGCATCCGGCACAGCGTCGCCATCGCCCACCATCCGGGCCGTGCCGACGTCAGCCAGGAGCGGCTTCCCGTGACCGGAAAAGAGCACATTCCCAGGGGACACATCCGAGTGCGTGAATCCCTTGCCGTGCAGATAGGCCAGGGCCTGCGCAACGGGGGTCAGCACGGTTACCGTCTCGCCGACACTCAGCCGTCCCCGGGCCGCGACCAGCTGCCCGAGCGAGCCGCCGGGCGCATAGTCCATCAGGATGCCCAATGCGCTGTCCGGGCCGTCACCAACCGTGACGACCTCGTGCGCCTTGACCAGGTGCCCATGGTCGAGAACGGACATGATCAGCAGCTCGCGGCGGATATCCTCTTCGGGGTACACGCCTGCCCCGGAACCGCCGGGACGGGACAGGTGGGACCGCGCCTGCTGCGGTGGGAACAGCGGGCCGAAACACTTCAGGGCCAGCTGCCGCCCTGTGGCTTCCTCCTCCACCAGCCAGACGACGGCGCTGCCGCCGACACCCAGCCGGCGGCGCGCGTGGTAGCCGGGCACCTTCGGTTTACGTCCTGCCGGATCAGTGTCCGGCCCCTCAGCATCCATGCCTTAATGACTACCGGAAGCCGGCTGTTCCCGCAGAAGTTATCCACAGGCCAGCGGCGTATACCATGGCGCCTAAGCGAAGTGAGAGGTTGGGCACACACTAGCCGGGAGGGACCCGGCCAAGGTCTAAGCTGGATGCCATGACTCTTGAGTTCAGACAGCTGGGTCTCGCCCCTGATTTCGTGGATTATTCGAAGGCCTGGGACCTCCAGCGGGAAATCCATGAGAACGTCCTGGCGGGCAAGGCCCCCAGCACCGTACTCCTCCTCGAACACTCCGCCGTCTACACGGCAGGGAAGCTGACGGAGGACCACGAGCGGCCCTTCGACGGCACTCCCGTGGTGCCGGTGGACCGCGGCGGCAAGCTCACCTGGCACGGACCCGGCCAACTGGTGGGCTACCCCATCATCAAGCTGAAGAACAGGGCGGGGATCCGCGAC
Organism: Arthrobacter sp. D1-17; assembly: GCF_054130535.1. Lineage (NCBI taxonomy): Bacteria > Bacillati > Actinomycetota > Actinomycetes > Micrococcales > Micrococcaceae > Arthrobacter > Arthrobacter sp. D1-17. Next base: position 2,591,239 of record NZ_CP096382.1, read on the forward strand.
TACGTTGAGCGGCTCGAGGCCGTCATCATCGCTGTCCTGGCCGACTACGGCATTCAGGGCGTCCGGATCAAGGGCCGCGCCGGCGTCTGGATTACCGCTGACGACAAAGGCCCCGACCGCAAAATCGCCGCTATCGGCATCAGGATCTCCCAGGGAGTCACCATGCACGGCTTCGCCATCAACTGCAACAACGACCTGGCACCCTACGCCCAGATCATCGCCTGTGGAATCACCGATGCCGACGTAACTACCATCGCGCGGGAAACCGGCCGCGACGTGGCTCCGGCTGAACTTGTTTCTCGGATCATCGAGGAACTGCGCAAGAATGAAGACGCCCTAGTTGCAACCCCCGAAGGAGTTCTCCTGTGACACTGGCACCAGAAGGCCGGAAGATGCTGCGTATCGAGCAGCGCAATGCGGCCACCCCGGTGGAGCGCAAGCCGGAGTGGATCAAGGCCAAGGTCCAGATGGGCCCGGAGTTCGTCCAGCTCAAGAACCTGGTGAAGAAGGAAGGCCTGCACACCGTCTGCGAGGAAGCCGGGTGCCCGAACATCTTCGAGTGCTGGGAAGACAAGGAAGCGACGTTCCTGATCGGCGGCTCCGAATGCACCCGGCGCTGTGACTTCTGCCAGATCGACACCGGCAAGCCCTCCCCCGTGGACAGGTTCGAACCGACCAAGGTGGCCCGCTCGGTGCAGGCCATGGCCCTGCGCTACGCCACCGTCACCGGCGTCGCCCGCGACGACCTCGCCGACGAGGGCGTCTGGCTCTACGCCGAAACGGTCCGCAAGATCCACGAACTGAACCCGGGCACCGGCGTCGAACTTTTGATCCCGGACTTCTCCGGCAAACCCGACCACATCGCCGCGATCTGCGACTCGGCCCCCGAGGTGTTCGCCCACAACGTCGAAACCGTGCCGCGGATCTTCAAGCGCATCCGCCCCGCGTTCCGCTACGAACGCTCCCTGGACGTCATCACCCAGGGACGGAACCTGGGCATGGTCACCAAATCCAACCTCATCCTTGGCATGGGCGAGACCCGCCAGGAAATCTCCGAAGCCCTGCAGGACCTGCACGAGGCCGGCTGCGACCTGATCACCATCACCCAGTACCTGCGCCCCTCCGAACGGCACCTGCCGGTGGACCGCTGGGTCAAGCCGCAGGAATTCGTGGACCTGCAGCAGGAAGCGGACGAGATCGGCTTCCTCGGCGTCATGTCCGGCCCCCTGGTCCGCTCCTCCTACCGCGCCGGCCGGCTCTGGGCCACCGCAATGCGCAAGAAAGGCCGGGAAATCCCCGCCAAACTCGCCCACATCGAATCCTCCGGAACCACCCGCCAGGAAGCCAGCACCCTGCTCGCGGCCCACTCCTAGCAGTACCTGCCTGACCGCCCAAAGGACCGGCCGCCGGAAGTTTCCGGCGTCCGGTCCTTTGTCATGGATCACGTAGAATTAAGGCACTATGGCGAAAACCCCTGATTCCAGCAACAACCCTCCGGCAGCTGACGCTCCCAAGCGCGGCCTCTTCTCGCGCAAGCCCAAGGAAGCGAAGGTCAAGAAGCCCAGCCGGCTCAAGCAGATCGGCGAAGTCTTCACCATGACGCGCCGCCACGATCCCATGGTCCCGTGGCTCATGCTGCTGGCGTTCCTGGGAGTCGTCGCAGTCAGCCTCATCGTTGGCCTGTTGCTGAACAACTGGATTACCGGCCTGATCATCGGCATCCCGCTGGGTTTCCTGGCCGCTACCTTCATCCTGTCGCGGCGCGCCGAACGGGCGGCTTTCGCCCAGATCGAAAACCAGCCCGGAGCGTCCGGGGCTGCGCTCAGCACGCTTAAGCGCGGCTGGATCACGGAAGAACAGCCGGTCGCAGTCAACCCGCGTACCCAGGACGCTGTCTTCCGCGCCATCGGCCGTCCCGGCATCGTGCTGGTCAGCGAAGGCCCCTCGCACCGCGTCAAGCCGCTCCTGGACGCTGAGCGCAAGAAGCTCGCGCGCATCCTTCCCAACGTGACCATTCATGTCATCGAGAGCGGCCGCGGCGAAGGCCAGACGCCCATCAGCCAGGTTGCGAAGAAGATGAACAAGCTGGACAAGGAGCTCACCAAGATCGAGGTCAGCGCCGTGTCCAAGCGCATCTCGTCCCTCGGCACACGGCTCCCCATTCCGAAGGGCATTGATCCCTACAAGGCCCGTCCCCAGCGCGGACGCTAAAACTTCCTGATCCGCCCCGGCGGCCGGACTTCCTCCGGCTGCCGGGGCGCTTTCATTTGCCTGACACACCGGCGGAAGCTGCGTGCTGCCACCCGCCGCCAACCACCGACAGAGCCGGAGACCCCGTGAAAGTACCGTCAACTACCGCCGTCATAAGCATCTTCCGCGTGCTCGCCCTTGCCGAAGCGTTCAGCTGGGCGGCACTGCTGGCCGGTATGTACTTCAAATGGATCGCCAAGACCACCGAGCTGGGCGTGGAAATCGCCGGTCCCATCCACGGCGGGCTGTTCATCGGCTATGGCCTGACAGCCCTCGTCCTGTGGCGGCTGCAGCGCTGGCCGTTCCTCGTCGCTCTTTTCGCCGGTTTCTCGGCAGTCCTACCGTTTGCCACGCTGCTGTTCGAGCGCTGGGCAGGAGGCCGCGGCTATCTGACGGCGGCCGGCACAACCCCCGCCGGAGGGCAGGCAGCGTCAGTGGAACGGGACGTCAAGGAACGCGCCGGGGAAGAAACTGCGGACGTCTAGCGTCCGGATGTTGTGCTGCGGCGGCCGGCCCCGCCGCGGCGGGTCCGGCAGCGCCGGCCCGCTACATGCGGACCAGCACCGTCTTCGCGGCCTTGTCATGCAGACCCCGCTGGTCCGGGTCGAAAATTACGGCGGGAATCACCAGGCACAGCAGCAGGGTCCGGACCAGGGCTGCAAGGGGGCCGGCCGGCGCGCCGCCAAGCCGCACCACACGGATGCTCATGGCGCGGTGGCCGATGCTGTAGCCGAGGGTTCCGAGCAGCAGGATTTGCTCGGCTGCAAAGACGGCGAGTGTGGCCCACGAATCGCCCGAAAACAGGAAGTTGCTGATCAGCAGGGCCAGGGTCCAGTCGATGAGGATCGCCGCAATCCGCCGCCCGGCCCGGGCAATGGATCCGGGACCCGATTCAGGAAGCCCAAGGCGCTCCCCCGGGTACTTGGAAATGCCGGATGTGTCCGGCCCGGACAGCCAGGAACCAATATCTCTGCGATCTACCACTGTCCAAGTTTAGCGGTCCGCTGCCCCGCTCAGCCGAGTTCGGATCTCCCGGATAGTGGATCCGGATAGACCACACTGTGGACACCGTATAGCGTTTACATATCAGGCGGTTATGTAACCTGCCGGAAACAAAGCGGACACGGACGGGAAATCCCTTGTCCCTAGGGTGGTAACAGTTGCCAGCGAGCTGGAGGCGGGGGCACTTTTGTGTTTTTCGCCCGATTCCGACTGCGCTGCACCCCGATTGCGCTGGACCACATAGGCCTCCAGCCAGTTATTACATATGCGTAAGGAGCATAGATGTTCAAGACTGCGGACGAAGTCCTCAAGTTCATCCAGGACGAAGATATTAAGTTCGTCGATATCCGCTTCACCGACCTTCCTGGCGTGCAGCAGCACTTCAACGTGCCGGCGAAGAGCGTCGACGCTGATTTCTTCGTCAATGGCCAGCTCTTCGACGGATCTTCCATCCGCGGCTTCCAGGGCATTGCCGAGTCGGACATGCAGCTGATCCCGGATGTCACCACCGCATTCCTGGACACCTTCCGTCTGGAGAAGACCCTTGCGCTGAACTTCTCCATCGTGAACCCCCGCACCGGTGACCCTTACCACCGTGACCCCCGTGGCGTGGCTGAGAAGGCCGAAGCCTACCTCGCCTCCACCGGCATCGCAGACACCGCCTTCTTCGCCCCTGAAGCAGAGTTCTTCGTCTTCGATAACGTCCAGTACCAGTCCTCCCCTGAGGGCAGCTTCTACAAGATCGACTCGGAAGAAGCCCACTGGAACAGCGGCCGCGAAGAAGAAGGCGGAAACCTGGGCTACAAGACCCCCGTCAAGGGCGGCTACTTCCCGGTCTCCCCGACCGACAAGCAGGCTGACCTGCGTGACGCCATGTGTGTCGCCCTGGACGAAGCCGGCCTCGAGGTCGAGCGCAGCCACCACGAAGTGGGTTCCGCCGGCCAGGCTGAAATCAACTACAAGTTCACCACGCTGACCCACGCGGCCGATGACCTGCAGAAGTTCAAGTACGTCATCAAGAACACCGCTGACGCCTGGGGCAAGTCCGTTACCTTCATGCCGAAGCCGGTCTTCGGTGACAACGGCTCGGGCATGCACTGCCACCAGTCACTGTGGACCGGCGGCCAGCCGCTGTTCTACGACGAGAAGGGCTACGCCGGCCTGTCTGACACTGCCCGCTGGTACATCGGCGGCCTGCTGAAGCACGCTTCCGCCGTGCTGGCCTTCACCAACCCGACGGTCAACTCGTACCGCCGCCTGGTCAAGGGCTTCGAGGCTCCGGTCAACATGGTCTACTCGCAGGGCAACCGCTCCGCCGGTATCCGCATCCCGATCACGGGCACCAACCCGAAGGCCAAGCGCATCGAATTCCGCGCTCCGGACCCCTCCTCCAACCCCTACCTGGCTTTCGCCGCCCAGCTGATGGCCGGCATCGACGGCATCCGCAACCGTATTGAGCCGCCGGCTCCGATCGACAAGGACCTTTACGAGCTCCCCGCCGAAGAAGCGAAGGACATCCCGAAGGCTCCGGGCACCCTCGAGGAAGCCTTGGAGGCCCTGCGCGAGGACAACGAGTTCCTGCAGGCCGGCGGCGTGTTCACCCAGGACCTGATCGACACCTGGATCGAGTACAAGTACGAGAACGAGATCCGCCCGCTGTCCCTGCGCCCGAACCCCTACGAGTTCGAGCTCTACTACGGCGTCTAGCCAGGACTGTTATCTGGTTATACCTGCATCACCGAAAGAACCCCGCAACGCCGAAGCGTTGCGGGGTTCTTTGCTTCCAGGCCGGCAGACCTTGCAGAAACAGGCCCTGCCAACAGCAGCCCCTAGAAGCCGCTACTACTGGGAGCCGGACTTCTGTTCCCGGTCAAGGAGGTTCTTTTTGAGCTCGTCGAACTTTTCCTTGATGATCTTCTCCGCGTCAGAAATGGTCTTGCCGGCGTTGCTCAACGGATCGAGCTGCAGATAGACGTGCTGGCCGACCGGAAGGTCATACTCATCCTTCAGGTGGGTTCCGCCACCTACGCCTTCCAGTGTCAGGTACACCTGGGCTTCCGTGCGTGCGATACCCGCGATCTTTCCGAACACCACTGTGAAATCATTCGACTGAAAGCTCACCGACTGCCCCACATGGCTCCTGTCCAGTTCGCCGGCCGCCACTGCTTTCTCAGACGGACTTCCGCTGTAGTTCATGCACTTCTCCTAAAGGTCGAGGAACACGTACTCCAGCAGTCTATAAGCACCCGGAAGACCGCCCGGACATATCAGAAGGCCGCGTACATGGTCCGTTGCGGGCCTGCTTCGCCGCCCTGGTATAGTCCGCGGTCCTCAAACCCGGCCTTGAGGTAGGCGGTTATGCCGGCTCTGTTGCGCTCGTTGACGGAAAGTACGACGCCGGACTCCCCGCTTCCCTGCCGCGCCGTGAGTTTTGCGGCGGCAGCCACCGCTGCTGCCGCGGCTGCCGTCCCCAGCCCCGACCCCTGCAGGGTTCTGTCGATGAGGAACCCGCGGAGCAGCCAGACCGAGTGGTCATCGGGCCATCCTGCCAGCGTGGCCGCGCCCGACTGCAGGGTCAGCACCCCGGCAGCCTTCCCGCCGGACTCGATCACATAAGGACGGCGGGACTGTTCTTCCAGACCTGCCAGCATCATCCGCAGCGGATCGCCAACGAAGTCATTTTGGCCTGCGCCCAGTTCCATCAGCGCGACTTCGCCAAGGTGGATGGCCCGGGCATCGTCGTCAAGGTCCCTCAGGGAGATGAGCCAGACGTCGGGAAGCATGTTCTGAGACTACCCGCGGACTACCCGCGCTGCGGGAAGCGTCATTCAGCCGCGTCATTCAGCCCCGGCGGCGGACGTCGCGGTCTCGGCCTGGGGGCCGGCCGGGTCCATCCACATGACCTCCCAGAGGTGGCCGTCGGGGTCCTGGAAACTGCGGCTGTACATGAAGCCGTAGTCCTGGGCGGGCTGGGACGAGGAGCCCCCGGCGTCGATCGCCTTGTTGTACAGTCCGTCAACGCCCTCGCGGCTGTCCGCTGAAAAGGCCATGATCACCTCGGTAGATCGCCTGGCATCGACGATGTCCTTGGACGTGAAGGTTTTGAAGAAGCCCTCGACCAGCAGCATCACGTAGGCGTTGTCATTGATGACCATGCACGTGGCGTTCTCGTCGGTGTAGTCCGGGTTGAAGGTGAACCCCAGCGCCGTGAAGAACTCCACCGACTTGTCCAGGTCCGAGACAGGGAGATTGACAAAGATTTGGGTAGCCATGGGGCCAACCTAGCACCCGCGCCAAAGCATGTCAGCCCTGCGGAATGCGGTTTGCCACTGGCCTAGTGACCGTAGAAGACCTTCTCGAAGACGGCACGCGCGCGCCGGCTCACCCGAAGGTAGTTCTCCTCGAAAGCCGTGGCCATCCCCTCCTCATATCCGCACCAGCGCGCCACTGCTTCGAGGTCCCGACGCGAGGACGGCAGCAGGTCCGAGGCACGCCCCGTCCAGATGACATTGGCGGAGCGGATGCGGCTGGCGAGGCGCCAGGCTTCGGCCAGCAACCCGGCGTCGGCGGCTTCGATGAGGCCCAGCTCAGCTGCCGCCTCCAAAGCACCGATCGTCGACGTCGTCCTCAATTCGGGGTGCTGCCCCGCGTGCTGCAGCTGCAGCAGCTGCACCAGCCATTCGACGTCGCTGAGCCCGCCCCGGCCGAGCTTGAGGTGCCGGGCAGGGTCGGCACCGCGCGGCAGCCGTTCGGACTCCACCCTGGCCTTAATGCGCCTGATCTCCCGGACGTCCGCCTCCGAGAGCGACTCGGGGTAGCGTATCGGATTGATGAGCCGGAGGAAGGCATCCGCCAGCTGGTCGTCCCCGGCAATGGGCCTGGCCCGCAGGAGTGCCTGGGCCTCCCACGCCAGGGACCAGCGGCGGTAGTACTCGGCGTACGATTCCAGCGACCTCACCATCGCACCGCTCTTGCCCTCGGGGCGGAGGTCCGCGTCAACCGTGAGCACGCGCTCGGCCATGATGGCGGGCCGCAGAGGCTGGGTGAGGAGGCTGGAGACATGGCCAACGATCTTTGCCGCCTGCTCCTGGGCTTCACCGTCCGCACAGCCGGGCAGGGCGCGGTGGACGTAGAGCACATCGGCGTCGGAACCGTACCCGATTTCCCGGCCGCCCTGCCGGCCCATAGCCACCACCAGCACCGAGGTCTTCAGGGGCCCCGTCGCCGACACAATGTTCTCGGCCACCCGCAGGGCCCCGAGGATGGCGGCGCGGTCCGTTTCGGCCAGCGCCACGCCCACCTGGTCCTGGGTGAGCAGTCCGGCGCTGTCCGCGATGGCGATGCGCAGGATCTCACGCCGCCGGATCAGCCGGATCAGCCTCATGGCGCTTTCCGGCTCGGCGTGGCGGGACATCTTGGAGACGATTTCCTGCCACTGCGCCTCAAAGCTCAGGGGTGTGAGGTCCTTGTCCGACCCCAGCCACGCCACGGATTCCGGCGATACTTCGAGCAGGTCGGCAATGAGCCGTGAATTGGAGAGCATGTGGCAGAGCCGTTCTGCTGCCGCGGCAGAATCCCGCAGCATGCCGAGGTACCAGTGGGTGGTACCCAGGGACTCGCTGACGCGCCGGAACGCGAGCAGGCCGGTGTCGGGATCGACGCCTTCAGCGAGCCAGCCCAGCAGGATGGGCAGCAGCTGCCGCTGCAAGGCGGCCCTACGGCTGACACCCGCCGTGAGAGCCTCGATATGCCGCAGGGCTCCCTGCGGATCGCGGTACCCGAGCGCGGCAAGGCGGCCTTGGGCTGCTTCCGGGGTCAGGCGGGCATCCTCACTGCTCAGTTTCGCAGCGGTGTTCAGCAGCGGCCGGTAGAAGATCCGGTCATGCAGTTCCCGGACCGAGCGCTTTGTCTTCTGCCATGCCGCCATGAGCGCGTCAGGATGCGGCCGGTCCGTGGAGAAGGGGCCCAGCACGGCTTTGGCCAGGGCCCGCAGGGCAGGTTCCTTGACCGGCATCAGGTGGGTGCGGCGCAGCTGGAACAGCTGGATGCGGTGTTCCAGCAGCCGCAAGTACCGGTAGGCACGGTCAAATGCGGAGGCGTCCGCCCTGCCGATGTACCCGCCTGCGGACAGGGCGGCGATGGCAGATGTCGTATCACGGCACCGCAGCGACTCGTCGGATTTTCCGTGCACCAGCTGCAGGAGCTGCACCGTGAACTCGACGTCCCGCAGCCCGCCGCGGCCGAGCTTGATCTGGCGCTGTTCCTCCGCGGCGGGAATGTGTTCGGTCACCCGCCGGCGCATAGCCTGCACCGATTCGACGAACCCGTCCCGGCCGGCGGAAGACCACACAAGCGGCGATACAGCTTCTTCGTACCGGCTGCCCAGGTCCGCATCGCCGGCAATTGTCCTGGCCTTCAGCAGCGCCTGGAATTCCCAGCTCTCAGCCCAACGGGCGTAATAGCTCCGGTGCGAATCAAGCGTCCGGACCAGCGGCCCGGACTTACCCTCGGGACGGAGGTTGGCATCCACCTCCCACAGGCCGGGTTCGCGGGCCGGGGAGGAAATGGCGCGCGAGATGCCGGAGGCAAGGGCAGTGCCGATGCTGTTTGCCCGCGCATCCTCGAGCAGCCCGGCCTCCACGACGTAGATGACGTCGACGTCGGAAATGTAGTTGAGCTCGCGCGCACCGCACTTACCCATGCCGATCACGGCAAGGCCGACGTCGGCAACCTCCTCCGCGTTGAACTGCGCTCCCGCCTCCGCCCGGGAGACGGCCAGGGCGGCCTCGATGGCAGCGCCGGCCAGATCGGCAAGCTCGGCGCCGACAGCGGGCATGAAGTCCAGCGGGTCCGCCGCACAAAGGTCCTTGACGGCCAGGTCGACCACACCGCGCCGATACGCCGTGCGCAGGGCCTCGTACGCCTCGGGGCCGGTAATTCCCGCAACCGGGCGCGACGCCCTCGGGTCTGCCTGTACCGATTTCAGGAGCCCCGTCCGCAGTTCGTCAGCCGGCGCCTGGAGCGGTTCCGGGCTGACTTTAACGTCGAAGGCCTCCAAATGTTCCGGATGCCGGATGAGGAACTCGCCCAGGGCCTCACTTGCCCCCAGGACCCGGTACAGGGGCTCGCTGGAGTCAGTGTCAGCGGCAGCCAGCTCCCTCAGGTCAGGATGCTTTTCGATCAGCCGGACCAGCGATTGCAGCGCAGCATCCGGGCTCGCGGCAAGCTGGAGGCCCGCGAAGAGCACGTCCTGATCGATGCCCTCGAGTTCCGGGGCCGCGAGGAACCGTTCGCCCTTCTCCAGGTCACTGAAGCCGGCGGAGATGAGGCGGCGGGCCAGGCTCACGCCGACCGCCTACAGGATCGCGAGGTTTCGCTGCAGTTCATAAGGGGTCACCTGAAGGCGGTAGTCCTGCCATTCCGCCCTCTTGTTGCGCAGGAAGTGCTCGAACACCTGCTCACCCAGGATCTGTGGCATGAGCTCGGAGTCCTCCATGCTGCGGATCGCGTCGTGCAGGCTGGCGGGCAGCGGGTCGTGGCCCATGGCACGGCGTTCCGCCGAGCTCAGCGACCAGATGTCGTCCTCGGCCGCGGCGGGAAGCTGGTAGCCCTCCTCGATACCCTTGAGCCCGGCGCCCAGAAGCACGGCGTAGGCGAGGTAGGGGTTGGCTGCGGAGTCAATGCCGCGGTATTCGATCCGGGCGGACTGTCCCTTGCCCGGCTTGTACAGCGGCACGCGCACCAGGGCGGAGCGGTTGTTGTGGCCCCAGCTCAGGTAGCTGGGCGCTTCTCCTCCGCCCCACAGGCGCTTGTAGGAGTTCACGAACTGGTTGGTCACGGCAGTGAACTCCGGAGCGTGCTTGAGGATGCCGGCGATGAACTGGCGCGCGGTCTCGGACAGCTGGAACTCGGCCCCTGCCTCAAAGAATGCATTGGTATCACCCTCGAACAGCGAGAAGTGCGTATGCATGCCCGAACCCGGGTGCGCGGTGAACGGCTTGGGCATGAAGGTTGCGTACGTCCCCTGCTGGAGCGCCACCTCTTTGATCACCGTACGGAACGTCATGATGTTGTCCGCCGTCTGGAGGGCGTCCGCGTAGCGAAGGTCGATCTCGTTTTGGCCGGGACCCGCCTCGTGGTGGCTGAACTCCACGGAGATGCCCACCGACTCGAGCATGGTGACGGCGGTGCGGCGGAAGTCCTGGGCCACTCCGCCGGGCACGTGGTCGAAGTAGCCGCCCTCGTCCACGGGAATCGGCGCGCCGTCCGGTCCGGGCTCTTGGGACTTCAGAAGGTAAAACTCGATTTCCGGGTGCGTGTAGCAGGTGAAGCCCATGTCGGCGGCCTTGGCCAGAGTGCGCTTGAGGACGTTGCGGGGGTCAGCGGCCGAGGGCTCCCCATCCGGCGTGAGAATGTCGCAGAACATCCTCGACGTCTGCTCGGTCTCACCGCGCCAGGGCAGGATCTGGAATGTGGCGGGATCAGGCTGGGCGAGCATGTCGGATTCGAACACGCGGGCCAGGCCTTCGATAGAGGACCCGTCAAAGCCCAGGCCCTCTTCAAACGCGCCTTCGACTTCGGCTGGCGCCAGCGCCACTGATTTGAGTGAACCTACGACGTCGGTGAACCACAGACGCACAAAACGTACGTCGCGCTCTTCGATCGTGCGCAGGACAAACTCTTGCTGGCGGTCCATGAAGGCCTCTTCTCCGGGTCAACGTTCATGCCGGGGCCCAATGCGATGAAAGAGGCCGCGGCAGCTCACGATTCACTTTACTAAGCATTCAGTTGCAATGTTGGCGCAGCTGTACCGCGTAACACAGCGTTAACACCTGCCGCAGGCACAATTGCCGTTACAACGACCCACACCGTCTTTCACAGGTCCCCGCGAGGCGGGTCCTGTGAGGCGAATCACCTGCCGCCGAAGAGACGGCGGTGGCTAGGGCAGCGGGTCTCGGTTTACGCTCTAGCCTATGGCCTCCACCAGCAGCAGTCCTGACTCAAGCGCGTCCGCAGAAGTACCCGCCCCTTACGGCAGCGGCCCTGCAGCGGGGGAACCGCCGTCGTCGGGCGCTCCGCGGAAACCGGCAGCCAGGATCCGCACGCATCACCTGCAGCAGGCCAAAGCCAGCGGTGAGCGTTTCGCCATGCTGACGGCGTATGACCAGTACACCGCGGAGATCTTCGACCAGGCCGGCATCGAAGTACTGCTCGTGGGCGACTCGGCGTCGAACAACGTCTTCGGCAACGAATCCAGCCTCCCTGTGACTGTTGACGAACTGCTGCCCCTGTGCCGCGCCGTGACCCGTTCAGCAAAGCGCGCCCTGGTCGTGGCGGACCTGCCGTTCGGCAGCTATGAGGTGTCCGCCCAGCAGGCGGTCGCCACCGGCGTCCGCTTCCTGAAGGAAGGCCTGGCCCATGCCGTGAAGATTGAAGGCGGCGCGTTCTACGCTGAGACCGTCCGAGCCATGGTGCAGGCGGGCATTCCCGTGATGGCCCACATCGGCTTCACGCCCCAAAGTGAGCACTCGCTGGGCGGCTACCGCGTGCAGGGCCGCGGGGATGATGCAAAGCGGCTGATCGACGACGCCGTGGCGCTGGTAGACGCGGGCGCGTTCTGCGTGCTCATGGAAATGGTTCCGGCCGAGACGGCAGCAGCAGTCGACGCCGCCGTCGCGGTGCCGACCATCGGCATCGGCGCCGGAAATGTCACGACCGGTCAGGTGCTGGTCTGGCAGGACATGGCAGGCCTCCGGGGCGGCAAAATGGCCAAGTTCGTCAAGCAGTACGCAGACCTGCGGACTATCCTCAGTGATGCCGCCAAGGCCTACGGCGATGATGTCCGGTCCGGACAGTTTCCAGGCCGGGAGCACTCATTCTAGCGGCTTCCGCGACCACTCGTTCCAGCGCTTCCCCTCCCGCGCTAGTCCTCGTCGCCCTTTTCCCACGCCTCATTGCGGGCGTGGACCTTCTCCAGGGCGTGCTCGGCCTCTTCCCGGGTTTTGTACGGGCCGATGAGCTGGGTCCAGTCCGACATGGCGTCCTCTTCGACCTCATGTGTCTTTACGTTGTACCAGTACTGGGGCATCGACGTTCCTCGCTTCCGCTGGATGGCCGGGCTGGAGCTGTTTTCCGGACGGCGCTGCTTCTTCACCCGGCGCCGCTTGTCACTCGGCTACAAGTGATCCACGTAACGTAGAACGCCATGTGGCCGCGGCGCCGCATTAATTTACATGCCAATCTGCCCTGCCTTATATGATCAATCTATGCCTTCCTTAGCCTCGACCGCACCAACCGGCACGCTGACCCCCGGATCCGTCAGCCCACAGCGTCCGGTGCCTGCTTCCATACCGCGGCCCGAGTACGTCGGCAAGCCGGGACCGTCTAGGTTCACCGGCTCAGAGGTAAAGCCGGCCGAGACGATCGAGAAAATCCGCATAGCAGGAAAAATCGCTGCCCAGGCCATCGTCGAAGTGGGAAAACACATTGTCCCCGGCGTGACCACGGACGAACTTGACCGGATCGGCCACGAATTCCTGCTGGACCACAAGGCCTACCCGTCAACTCTTGGCTACCGCGGCTTCCCCAAGTCCTTGTGCTCCTCACTGAACGAGGTCATCTGCCACGGGATTCCGGACAGCACAGTGGTCAAGGACGGGGACATTCTCAACATCGACATCACCGCGTTCATCGGCGGAGTGCACGGAGACACGAACTACACCTTCCTGGTGGGGGACGTGGACGAGGAGTCGCGCCTCTTGGTGGAGCGCACCCAGGAGTCGCTGAACCGGGCCATTAAGGCAGTCGCGCCGGGGCGGGAAATCAACGTGATCGGCCGCGCCATCGAGTCCTACGCCAAGCGTTTCGGCTACGGCGTTGTCCGCGACTTCACCGGCCATGGAGTGGGGGAAGCCTTCCATACCGGCCTGATCATTCCCCACTATGACGCTGCCCCTGCCTACAACACCGTGATCGAAGCCGGCATGGTGTTCACGATCGAACCCATGCTTACGCTCGGCACCGTTGAGTGGGACATGTGGGCAGACGACTGGACGGTTGTGACCCGCGACCGGAAGCGCACTGCCCAGTTCGAACACACCCTGCTCGTCACCGAAACGGGCGCGGAGATCCTCACCCTTCCCTAACGCCCAGTCTGCACCGGCCCAGACTCCCCAGGCAAGCGACCCTTGCCAGCCCGAGCCCAAAACCCTGCCACGAACGGAATCGCATTGGCTAAAAAGGACGAAAAGACCCGCAAGAACGCACCGCTGATCGGTATTGATATCGGCGGCACCGGAATCAAGGGCGGCATCGTTGACCTGAAGAAGGGCAAACTGATTGGCGACCGCTTCCGCCTGGCAACTCCCCAGCCTGCTACCCCGGCCGCTGTCATGGAAGTCGTCGCGAAGGTCGTGGAGGAACTGTCTGCGCGCCCTGACGCACCCGAAGCGGACAGCCCGGTGGGCGTCACGTTTCCCGGCATCATCCAGCACGGTGTGGTCCACTCCGCCGCCAACGTGGATAAGAGCTGGATCAACACCGACATCGACGCGTTGCTCACTGCCCGGTTGGGCCGCCCGGTGGAAGTCATTAACGACGCCGACGCCGCCGGGCTTGCCGAGGCACGCTACGGCGCCGGTGAAGGCGTCAACGGCACTGTCCTCGTCATCACACTCGGCACCGGCATCGGTTCAGCGTTCATCTTCAATGGCCAACTGGTTCCGAATGCCGAGCTCGGCCACCTTGAGATCGACGGTTTCGACGCCGAAAGCAAGGCCTCTGCCGTGGCACGTGAGCGGGACGGCCTCAGCTGGGAGGAGTACAGCGTGCTCCTGCAGCGCTACTTCTCCCACGTCGAGTTCCTGTTCTCCCCGGAACTGTTCATCGTCGGCGGCGGAATTTCCAAGCGCGCCGATGAGTACCTGCCGCGGCTGAAGCTGCGCACGCCCATCGTTCCGGCCGAGCTGAAAAACGAAGCCGGCATCGTGGGGGCAGCCCTTGAGATCGCCGTGAAGCACGAGCTCGCAAAGTAGGTTCCAGCCGGGCTGATTCCTGCCCGCGCAGCGCCTCCAGGGAAAACCGAAGGCGGCAGACTCAATGTCTGCCGCCTTCGGTTTTTTACTGGAGCCGGTGCCGGCTTGTGCGGCTTCCCCTCCGCTGCCGCCACCGGAGCTTAAAGCGTGCTCTGTTCCGGACTCTTGCCTTCGGCCGGCTTGCCGTCGACGTCTCCCTCGTGCCGCAGCAGCGCAATGGCGGATTCGAAGTCTTCCAGTGATTCGAAAGCCTGGTACACGCTCGCGAAGCGAAGATAGGCCACCTTGTCCAGCTTCTGCAGCGGACCCAGGATGATCAGGCCCACCTCATGGGCATCGATTTCCGCCGCGCCCGAAGCCCTGATGTTCTCTTCGACTTCCTGGGCGAGCAGGGCGAGGTCGTCCTCGCTCACCGGCCTGCCCTGGCACGCTTTGCGGACGCCGTTGATGACCTTGCTGCGGCTAAAAGGCTCCCCTACGCCAGAGCGCTTGATGACGGAAAGGCTGGTGGTTTCAACTGTGGTGAAGCGCCGGCCGCATTCGGGGCATTGGCGGCGCCGCCTGATGGACGAACCGTCGTCGGCCATGCGGCTGTCCACGACGCGCGAATCAGGGTTCCGGCAAAACGGACAGTACACGTTCGTTCCTTCCCTGTGCGCAGCGGGGCCGCGGGCATGTGCCCGGCTTCTCTACCGCCACCAGTCTACGACTAGATGTAGCTGAATAACAAGCCTGTAATTACTACATCTAGTGTTTACCGGCCGGTTCTGAAGCGGGCCGTCACGGCATCGCCGTGTGCCGGCAGGTCTTCCGCCCCGGACAGGCTGACGATGTGGCTGCTGACCCGCTGGAGCGCCGAGTCCGTGTAGTTGATGACCTGGATGGCGCGCAGGAACGTGGTCACGTTCAGGCCGGAGGAAAACGCCGCCGTTCCGCTGGTGGGCAGCACGTGGTTGGAACCCGCACAGTAGTCCCCCAGGCTGACGGGGCTGTAGTCCCCAACGAAAATGGCCCCGGCGTTCCTGATGCGGGCCGCCACAGCAGGCGCGTCCGCCGTCATGATTTCAAGATGTTCGGCAGCATACGCATCGCAGGCGGCTATGCCCTGGTCAAGGTCATCCACCAGCACGACGCCGGATTGCGGGCCGGAGAGCGCTTCGCGCACCCTCGCACTGTGCTTCGTCGCCAGCGCCTGACGGTCAAGCTCCTCCCTCACCTCAGCGGCGAGCTGCTCGGAATCGGTGATCAGCACGGAGGCTGCCTTCGGGTCGTGCTCGGCCTGACTGATCAGGTCGGCGGCAACGAAGGCGGGCCGGGCCGCGGCATCGGCCAGAATGGCGATCTCAGTGGTGCCTGCCTCCGAGTCGATTCCCACAACCCCTTTAACAAGGCGCTTGGCGGTGGCCACGAAAATGTTGCCCGGCCCCGTCACGACGTCGACGGGTTCCAGAGCGGCCGCCCCGTCGGAGCCCGGCAGGCCGTACGCGAACGCGGCAATGGCCTGCGCCCCGCCGATCGCATAAACCTCGTCAATGCCGAGCAGCGCCGCGGCCGCCAGGATAGTAGGATGCGGCAGGCCGCCAAAGTCCTTCTGCGGCGGGGACGCCAGCGCGATGGATTCCACCCCCGCTGCCAGCGCGGGGACAACGTTCATGATGACCGACGACGGGTAGACGGCCAGGCCGCCCGGAACGTAGAGACCCACACGCGCAACAGGCACCCACTTCTGGCTCACGACGGCGCCCTCGTCCAGTGCGACGTCGACATCCGCGGGGCGCTGGCTGTCGGCGAAGCGGCGGGCACGGCTGATGCTCTCCTCCAGGGCTGAACGGACGGCCGGGTCCAGGCCGTTCAGCGCCGAGCGCAGCGCCTCGGCGGACACACGCGGGTGCGCCTGCTCCACCCCGTCGAAACGGCGGGCAAGCTCTGTCAATGCTTCATAGCCACGCTCGCGGACGTCAGTGATGATGGCTTCGACCTTCTGCTCAGCATCGGCGACTGTCTCATGCCGGGCCCGCGGCACGGCTTCACGGAGTTCCGCGAGACTCAGCCGCCGGCCGCGAAGATCCACGGTGCGAAAGTCGACGGTGGGGGAAGTCGGGCGTGCAGGGCTCTCCGGAGAATTAGTCACCGGTTCATTTTACGCGCCCGGGGACCGGGACGAGCCTCGCTGTCACACACGGCCGCTGCTGCCCGGGTCCCGGTCCCGGGGCCGGTGCAGCACTTCAAGCAGGGTGATTGCAAAAAAGCCGCCCGCAACTGCCGCAGGCCACAGCAGCAAAACTGAATAAGACCGCAGCGAGAAGGCGACGCTTGCGTTGGCTGAGGTGTCCAGCGGGTCGCCGAACCAGCGGCCGGCCAGGAGGCCGACCTGCCAGGCAAGCACCGCTGCAACGGCCCCGGCGGCCACGGACAGCAGTAACATCCGGGCCGATCCTGCGTCCTTTCGGCCCGCCAGCAGGACCGCCACGAGACAGCCCGCGACCACAAAAAATCCCGCCAGGACCAAATCCCGCGGCAGCCACACTTGGGAGTTGGTCCCGGACGCGAAGGCTGCGTTGCCCGACAGGAGATTCAGGCCGCCGGGGGCAAGCACCCACCACAGGACACCTATCGGCACCCCGGATCCGGCAATGCCGGCTGCCCACAGCCAGCCACGCGAAGCACGTTGCTGCTGCCCGGAACTGCCGGCAGCCCGACGGGACGAAGGCCGCTGCAGGGTACTGTCGGCCCCTTCAGGTGATCCGGAGGGAGATGCGTGTGCGGGCTGCGTCATGAAGAAACGCTAACAAATGTTTGCCGCTGTTGAGCCGGATGGCCTTGGGGACGAAGAATCAACGGAACCCCCCATCGGCCAATACTCTTGTAGTAGGACAACGAAACCACCAGTTCAGCAGGGAGATCGATTACAGTGACCGCGGATGACGCTGCCTTCGAAGGCACGTTCAAGGAGATGTTCCGCCGCCATGCGGCAGGCGTTGCAATTATCACAGTGAACTACAACGGCGTCCCGTACGGCTTCACCGCCACGTCCGTGGCTTCACTCTCTGCCAAGCCACCCCGCTTTACTTTCAACATGGCACGCAGTTCGAGCTCCTGGCCTGCAGTGGCAAACACCACCTACATTGGCGTCCACATGCTGGGTCTGGAGAACCAGGAACTGGCCGACCGCTTCGCGCGTACGAAAGAGCGCTTCGCCGGAGACCACTGGGCACTTGGCCCGCATGACGTTCCGATCCTCAAGGATGTTGCCGGCTGGTTGATCGGGAAGATCCAGATGCGCCTGTCCTTTGAAAACAACGCGGTGGTCGTGGTGGAAGTGGTGGAGGGCCAGGTAGGACCGGACGGCACTCCCCTGCTGTACCACTCCGGCACGTACGGCCAGCCCGTACCCCTGGACTACGAAATCTAGCTGGAAAGCAACGTAGCCGGACAGGAAAACCTGTTGGACAAAGCAAAGTAGCAGACCGGGCCCCTCCGTCGTGCCACGAAACGATGTCGAGCGCGCGTCACGGCGGTAGGCGGCGGCTTTGGCCACGGCGACGAGGGTGCGGGCGCCCATCCCGGCGAGAGGGCCGGTGCCGGGGCGAGTTCCTCGTCCACGGCACAGCGGTCCTCTGCGGACAGGCAGGCGGGTTTCTTTCACCGGGAGGGTGGCGCGCCCTTGCAAGGGGCGCGCCATTAGAAGGGTTGGGCGTGCCTAGAAGTCCAGGCAGGCAGGCCCCAGCAGCACCTTCAGGTCGCCGAAGAGCGAGGGGTTGGGGTTGACCCGCAGGTGCACGGGCAGGGCCATAACCTCCACTCGGGTGTCGCCCATGAGGTTGATGCGCACCTCTGAGTTTCCGCGGTGGTTGCGCAGTACGTCGCCCAGCTCCATGACCACTGCCTCGGTGGCCTTGTGAGTCGGCATCGTGATCACGATGGGTCCATTGGCGCCCTCACTAAGGTCCGGGACGGAAAGTTCCATGCAGTTCAGGGTGACGGCGCCGTCATCACGCCGCTGCAGGCGGCCCTTGACTACCACGATGAGGTCTTCGGCGAGGACGGACGCTATGGGGCCGTACACCTGCCCGAAGAACATCACTTCCATAGAACCGCCGAGGTCTTCGATCTCGGCCCTGGCATAGGCATTGCCGCTGGCCTTGGCGATACGCCTGCTGAGCGAGGTGATCATCCCGGAAATCGTCACGATCGCCCCGTCCTGGGGTCCATCCTCGGCGATGATCGAGGTGATGGACTGGTCGGCGTGCTGGCTCAGCAACCCTTCAAGGCCCTGCAGCGGGTGGTCCGAGACATACAGCCCAAGCATGTCACGCTCGAACGACAGCTTGTCCTTCTTCTCCCACTCGGGAAGGTCAGGTATCTCGATGCTCAGGGACGCCTCCGACTCGGTATCCTCGAAGCCGGCGAAGAGGTCGAACTGTCCGATGGCCTCATTGCGCTTGAGGGTGATGACGGAATCGATTGCCTCTTCATGGACCATGGCCAGGGCGCGCCGGTGGTGCCCCAAGGAGTCGAAGGCGCCGGCCTTGATCAGGGATTCAATGGTGCGCTTGTTGCACACGACGGCGGGCACCTTCATGAGGTAGTCCTTGAAGGAGGTGTATGCGCCGTCCTTTTCCCGGGCGGAAACCATGGCTTCCACCACGTTGACGCCGACGTTGCGGATCGCCCCCATGCCGAAGCGGATGTCATTGCCCACCGGAGTGAAGTTCAGCGCCGATTCGTTAACGTCCGGCGGCAGCACAGTAATGCCCATCCGCCGGCATTCGTTCAGGTAGATCGCAGACTTGTCCTTGTCGTCACCGACGGAGGTCAGCAGTGCGGCCATGTACTCGGGTGCGTAGTGGGCCTTGAGGTACGCCGTCCAGTAGGAGATCACTCCATACGCGGCCGAGTGCGCCTTGTTGAACGCGTAGTCGGAAAACGGCAGCAGGATGTCCCACAGGGTCTTCACGGCTTCCATCGAGTAGCCGTTGTCCTGCATGCCCTGTGAAAAGCCGGCAAACTGCTTATCCAGTTCAGACTTCTTCTTTTTACCCATGGCCCGGCGCAGGATGTCGGCCTGGCCCAGGGAGTACCCGGCAAGCTTCTGCGCGACGGCCATAACCTGTTCCTGGTAGACGATCAGGCCGTAGGTGCCGCCCAGGATCTCCGACAGCGGTTCTTCGAGTTCGGGGTGGATCGGGATAACTTTCTGAATCCCGTTCTTGCGCAGGGCATAATCCGTGTGGGCGTTGGCGCCCATCGGACCCGGGCGGTAGAGCGCCAGGACAGCGGAAATATCCTCGAAGTTGTCAGGTTTCATCAGTTTGAGCAGGGACCGCATCGGGCCGCCGTCGAGCTGAAACACCCCGAGGGTGTCGCCGCGCGCCAGGAGCTCGTAGGAAGCGGCATCGTCGAGCTCAAGGTTTTCGAGGTCGAGGTCGATTCCGCGGTTCATCTTGATGTTCTCGAGGGCATCGGAAATGATCGTCAGGTTCCGCAGTCCCAGGAAGTCCATCTTGATCAGGCCAAGGCCCTCGGACGTCGGGTAGTCGAACTGGGTGATGACCTGGCCGTCCTGGAAACGGCGCATGATGGGGATGACGTCAATGATCGGGTCCGAGGACATAATGACGCCGGCGGCATGGACGCCCCACTGGCGCTTCAGGCCCTCTATGCCCAGTGCCGTCTCGAACACCTTCGCGGCTTCTGGGTCGGTTGCGATGAGCTGCCGGAAGTCACCGGCTTCGCTGTAACGCTTGGCCTCAGGGTTCTGGATATCAGCAAGCGGGATGTCCTTGGCCATGACGGCGGGCGGCAGGGCCTTGGTCAGCTGCTCGCCCATGCTGAAGGGATACCCCAGGACGCGCGAGGAGTCCTTGAGCGCCTGCTTGGTCTTGATGGTGCCGTACGTGACGATCATGGCCACGCGTTCGTCGCCATACTTGCGGGTGACGTAGTCGATCACTTCCGATCGGCGCCGGTCATCGAAGTCCACGTCGAAGTCGGGCATCGAGACGCGGTCCGGGTTGAGGAAGCGCTCGAAGATCAGGCCGTGCCTCAGCGGGTCGAGGTCGGTGATGCGCATGGCGTAAGCAACCATGGAGCCCGCGCCGGAACCGCGGCCCGGTCCGACGCGGATGCCGTTGTTCTTCGCCCAGTTGATGAAGTCGGCAACCACGAGGAAGTAACCCGGGAAGCCCATGGAGGTGATGACCTCCAGCTCGTAGTCGGCCTGCTTGCGGACCTCGTCCGGGATGCCCCCGGGATAGCGGTACTGCAGCCCCTTGTCCACTTCCTTAACCAACCAGGATGTCTCGTCTTCTCCGGGCGGGCAGGGGAAGCGGGGCATGTAGTTGGCGTCCGTGTTGAAGGACACCTCGCAGCGCTCGGCGATGAGCAGGGTGTTGTCACAGGCTTCCGGGTGGTCCCGGAAGAGCTCACGCATTTCCCGGGGAGACTTCAGGTAGTAGCCGCTGCCGGAGAAGGCGAAGCGCGAGCCGCCGTTGTCATAGGTGGGTTCCAGCAGCGTGGAGCCGGATTGGATGGCCAGCAGGGCCTCGTGCGCCTTCGCGTCATGCTCATGCGTGTAGTGGAGGTCGTTGGTGGCCACAAGCGGCAGGTTCAGGTCTTTGGCGAGCCGCAGCAGGTCTCCCGTGACCCTCCGCTCGATGTCCAGGCCGTGGTCCATGAGTTCGCAAAAGTAGTTGTCCGCACCGAAGATGTCGCGGAACTCCGCGGCCGCCTCCAGCGCCTCGCGGTACTGGCCAAGCCGGAGCCGGGTCTGGACCTCCCCGGACGGGCAGCCGGTAGTGGCTATCAGTCCCTCGGAATACGTGTTCAGCAGCTCCCGGTCCAGCCTTGGCCATTTGCCGAAGACAGAATCCAGAGATGCGATCGACGAGGCCCGGAACAGGTTCCGCATCCCCACGTTGTTGTAGCTCAGGAGCGTCATGTGGGTGTAGGAGCCACCGCCGGAAACGTCGTCCTTACGCTGGGATTCATCACCCCACCGCACGCGTTCCTTGTCCCCGCGCGCCGTCCCCGGTGTCACATAGGCTTCGACGCCGATGATCGGCTTGATGCCCTTGTCCGTGGCCTTCTTCCAGAAATCAAAGGCCCCAAACAGATAACCGTGGTCTGTCGTGGCGAGGGCTGGCATGCCCAGCCGCTCGGTTTCGTCGAACAGTTCGCCGAGCCGGGCTGCACCGTCCAGCATGGAGTACTCGGTGTGGGTGTGGAGATGTACGAACGAGTCATTGCTGGAAGTCACCGGACCATTCTAGTGCCGGGGCCAGACGTTCAGCGCGGCCACCCGCCCTGGGCAGGCCAGCCCTGGGCATGCCTACCCTGGCAGCCACACCGTCCTCAGGCGTTACCCGACTCCAGAACCCGCAGCGCATAGGCGAGATCTTCCGGGTATTCGCTGGTCACAGTCACCCGTTCGCCTGTCCTGGGGTGATCGAAGCCAAGCTGCCGGGCGTGGAGCCACTGCCGCGTTAGTCCGAGGGTGGCGGCAAGGCGGGGGTCGGCGCCGTAGGTGAGGTCGCCGGCGCAGGGGTGCCGCAGCGCTGCGAAATGGACCCGGATCTGGTGGGTCCTGCCAGTCTCCAGGTGCACCTCCACCAGGGTCGCCTTGCCGTAAGCCTCGAGGACTTCGTAATGCGTAACGGACGGCCGCCCCTCCTCGATGACCGCAAAGCGCCAGTCGTGGCCGGGATGGCGGCCGATGGGGGCATCGATGGTCCCCTGCAAGGGGTCCGGCAGCCCCTGGACAACAGCGTGGTAGACCTTGTCGACGCTGCGGTCCTTGAAGGCCCGTTTCAGCGCTGTGTACGCATCTTCTGACTTGGCGACCACCATAACACCGGACGTGCCGACGTCGAGACGGTGGACAATGCCGGCGCGTTCAGAGGCGCCGGATGTCGAGATGCGGTAGCCGGCGCCGGCCAGTCCCCCGACGACCGTCGGGCCCACCCAGCCGGGCGAAGGGTGCGCGGCCACACCCACTGGCTTGTCCACGACCACGAAGTCGTCGTCGTCCAGCAGGATTTTCAGGCCTTCCACTTCTTCCTCCACAACTTCCAAGGGGTCCCGCCGCTCCGGGACTGTCACGTGGAGCACAGTGCCAGACGCGAGCCTGGCAGACTTCCCCAGGAGTTTTCCGCCGCTGACAACATTGCCTTCGGCGATGAGGTCCGCAGCCAAAGAACGGGACACGCCCATCAGTTTGGCCAGCCCTGCATCCGCACGGGTTCCGTGGAGCTCTTCAGGCACTACCAGCCGCTCAGACATCCTTGCCCCCGTCCTGCTTGGCCGACGAGTGGCGGGAGCCGTCGAGTCCGATCCCACGCAGCGTCAGCAGGCAGATGATAACCACCGAGGACACCACGGCCGAGTCGGCTATGTTGAAGATCGCGAAGTTAGGCAGCTGGATAAAGTCCACCACGTGTCCCATGGCGAAGGATGGTTCGCGGAACAGCCGGTCGGTCAGATTCCCGGTGGCACCGCCGAACAGAAGTCCCAGAGCCACGGCCCACCATGCCGAGCCGAGCCGGCGCAGCTGGAACAGAATAGCCACTGAGACGGCCACCATGATGATGGTGAAGATCCACGTCACGTTCTCGCCAATGGAAAAGGCGGCGCCGGAGTTCCGGATGAAGTACCAGTGCAGGAGCGGCGGCAGGACCGGGATGCGTTCGCCTTCGACCATGGTGCTTGTGACCCACAGCTTGGTGAGCTGGTCGAAAATGTACGCGAACGCAGCCAGGCCGGTGAACAGGGAGAGCAGGACTGCCCGGCGGGGCCGTGGGCGCGGAGAGGCTGGGTGGGCTGCATCAGCGGCAATTTCGTCTGTCATAGTGCTTTCGTTCGGGAACCGAGGTTAATCACAAAAAGCCGGCGGCCGAGGAATCCTCAGCCACCGGCTTTCAGAATACGTGCTAAACGGTAGCGTTGCTTTCGCCGACCTCGGGGGCGGCGACGGAGCCACGGGCGTCAAGATCGCGGAGCTGGCCCTCGATGTAAGCCTTCAGGCGTGCGCGGTAGTCGCGCTCGAAGCCGCGGAGCTGCTCCACCTTGCGCTCGAGAACAGAACGCTGCTGCTCAAGTGCGCCGAGGATCTTGCGGGACTTCTCCTGTGCATCGTTGACGAGGCTGCTGGCTTCGATCTGTGCCTCAGCGATGATCTTGTCGCGCTGTTCCTGGCCGTCAGCGACGTGACGGTCGTGCATCTGCTGGGCCATGGCAAGCAGGCCGGCAGCGGACTCGGAGACATTGCCTCCGGCAGCGGGGGCCGGTGCTGCCACGGGCACAGCCTGCTCGGCAGCCTTCTTCTTGGCAAGCTCTGCGGCCTTTGCGTCGGCTTCGGCCTTCGCGCGTGCTTCGTCCTTGTCGGCCTTCGCCGGAGCCGAAACCTTCTCAACGACAGGTGCCACTGCTGCGGAGGCAGCGGGGTTGCCGCCGGAAACCTCAGCGAGCTTCTTGCGAAGTTCGTCGTTTTCCTGGTTCAGGCGGCGCAGTTCAACGACGATTTCGTCCAGGAAGTCATCAACTTCGTCCTGGTCGTAGCCTTCGCGGAACTTGGTCGGCTGAAAGCGCTTGTTGACAACGTCTTCTGGCGTCAAAGCCATCTGGTCACCTCGTTGGTCTAGTTAGTCAGTAGGCCTTCCGGCCGTTCAAAACTACGGTACCTAAATATGGTCTGGTTCCTCTAATTCAACACGTAGTGTCAAACCGGAGATTTCACAGCACGCTCACCCGTTCCTTCCGGGAACGGACGCGGCCGTGAAGCTATGCGAAGGATCTGGTGACCGCCATTGCGATGCTGAGGGCGATGAACAACACCAGGAAGCCCAGATCAAGCGATACACCGCCGAGCCGCAGCGGCGGGATAACCCTGCGGAGCACTCTCAGTGGCGGATCCGTAACGGAGTACACCGCGTGGGCCGCGACGAGCGCGGCCCCGCGGGGACGCCATTCGCGTGCAAACATCTGGACCCAGTCGAAGACCAGCCGCACGATGAGTGCCACAAAGATGAACAGCAGGACGATATAGATGAGCCCGAATACTAGTCCCATGAGCTGATCAAAATCTCCATGTTCATTCCGGATGCGGTGGCACCCCTGTCGGTCTGCCTGTTGCTGAACGACTGCTTCAGCACAAATACTATGTCAGCACGGATGCCAGGCAGGAGTCCTGCCTGGCATCCGGAGAATCTTCCCTAGCTTTGGTTGAAGAAGCTCGCGGTCGTGTCGCTGGCTTTCTTGTCATCGCCGATGACTTCAACGTACGACGGCGACAGCAGGAACACCTTGTTGGTGACACGCTCGATGCTTCCGCGGAGACCGAAAACCAGTCCCGCCGAGAAGTCGACAAGGCGCTTGGCGTCCGCTTCACCCATGTCGGTGACGTTCATGATGACAGGAATGCCGTCCCGGAAGCTTTCGCCAATAAGCTTGGCGTCGTTGTAGGAGCGCGGGTGGATCGTGGTGATCTGCCGGAGTCCTGTGCTTTCCTCGCGGCTGGAAGCCGCACGTTTGATGGGTGTCACGGGTGCGCGGTATTCCTCTTCGGCGGGGGCAGGCACTTCACGGACGACGTCGCGGACGGGTGCCGGGGCACGGCGTTCTTCGCGGTCAGGCTCCATGTGGTCCTCGTCCTTTTGCTGGGTGGAAAGCTCAGACTCGTAGTGCTCTTCGCCATCGGCGAGCCCAAGATAGATCATTGTCTTGCGCAGAGCGCCAGCCATGGTCGACTCCTAATCGTGTCCGTAAGCGGGCCGACCAAACGTCTGACAGCATCGGAAATCCCCGCCATTCACTTCCAATACTCAGACGCTATCGCACGGCCGGGCGCGAACCGAGAATATCGGACCCGATTCTCAGGTGTGTCGCACCGTGGCTTATGGCTGATTCCAGATCCTGGCTCATGCCCGCTGAAATGCCGTCCGCGGCAGGGTGGTCCATCCGGAGCCGTGCGGAAATCTCGGCCAGCTGCGCAAACGCCCGGTCCGGCTCGGCACCCAGCGGAGCAACGGCCATGACCCCGGCCAACTGCAGGCCCCCGGCAGCTTCCACCTGGTCGGCCAGCAGCGGCACGTCGACAGGTGCGGCTCCACCCCGGTGCGTCCCGGCGTCGTTTTCCAGGCTTACTTGGATGAAGCACTCCAGAGGGTCACGGCCGGACTTCTCCCGCTCCGCTGCCATGGCCCGGCCCAGCGCTTCCACGAGCTGGGGACGGTCAACGGAGTGAACAGCGTGGGCGTAACGGACCACGTTTTTGGATTTCTTGCTTTGCAGCTGCCCAACGAAATGCCACCTGACATCCAGTCCGCTGAGCGCGTCGGCCTTTTCGGATGCCTCCTGGTCACGGTTTTCGCCAAAGTCCGACACTCCGAGCGCGGCGAGCCTGCGGATGTCGTCTGCTGGGTGGAACTTGGTGACAACGATGAGCCGCGGCGCATTGTCGCCGCGGCCAGCAGCAGCGGTGGCCTCGGCGATCCGCAGGTTCACCGCCTCGAGGCGCTGCCTCAGCCTTGCTGTCCTGGGGTCTGTTTCAGGGGTCTCAGCCATGGGCCCACACCAGCCCCGCGAACCGCCCGGACTGCCGGTCCCTGCGATAGGAGTAGAGGGATTCGGTTTCAAGGGTGCATGGTCCCCGATATTCGATGGTCACGCCTTCGGCTTCAAGTTGGCTTGCCGCGCCTGCCGGAAGGTCGAGCGCCGGTGTTCCCCACGTTGTGGTGGCCCAGGCAGACGGCACGAGGGCAGCAACGCCGTCCCGGAGGCCGGCCGGCACTTCATAACAGCCGCCGCAGATGGACGGACCCAGCCAGGCACGGATGTTCTCAGCGCCCGCAGCCCGCAACTGCTCGATAGCAGCAGGAATGATCCCGGCAGCCAGCCCCGGGCGGCCAGCATGAACCACTCCAAACAGCGGAGCGGAGTCTGACTGACCGACAAGAACAAGGGGAATGCAGTCAGCCACCATGACAGCCAGCGGTTCCGAGCGGGACACCATGGCATCAGCTGTGGGCGTCTCCGCCGCAGCACCAACGAGGGCAACGTGGTTTCCATGCACCTGGTTCATGTAGCGGAAGCCGCGGGGAGCAAGACCCGTGGTTCTGTTCAGTTCGTCGCGCCGTTGCAGAACGGACGGCCCATCATCGCCTACGTGCAACGCAAGGTTGCCTGCCGCGGTGTCGGTGAACGCCACCGACACACCCGGAAGAACTTCGGAGCGCCACAGAAACAATCAGAACACCAACAACAATCAAAAACACCGACAATCAGTAAGGCTTTGGGCCCGGGGACACGCTCAGGAAAATGCAGGCCACGAGCAGCCGGACCTCAGGACCGGCCGCCTGCTGACAAACAGGAAGGCTTCCTACTTCAGGAAGTCCGGGACGTCCAGGTCATCCTGGCGGCCGCCGGAGAGATCGGGCTCAACAACGGACGGGAGATCGACGTCGAATCCGGAGTCTGCGGGGACTGCGGACGAGCGGTGCTGGCCCCAGCTGCCCAGGTTGGTGGCGGCGCCGACTCCGGCGTGCACCGGCTGGACGTGGACCTGCGGGTTTCCGGAGGGTGCCTGGGTCGGCGCAGCAGCCGGAACGGCGGGACGCTGCGGGGCGGCCTGCGGCTGGGACTGATCCATGGACGGCGAGGTGGCCTTAACATCGTCAAAGCCGGCTGCGATGACGGTGACGCGTGCCTCGTCGCCGAGGGCGTCGTCGATCACGGCTCCGAAGATGATGTTGGCTTCGGGGTGCGCCACTTCCTGGACGAGGCGGGCGGCCTCGTTGATCTCGAAGAGGCCGAGGTCAGAACCGCCCTGGATCGAGAGCAGCACACCGTGGGCACCGTCAATGGAAGCCTCAAGCAGCGGCGATGCGATGGCGAGTTCGGCGGCTTTGACAGCCCTGTCCTCGCCGCGGGCGGAGCCGATGCCCATGAGCGCCGAACCGGCGCCCTGCATGACCGACTTGACGTCGGCGAAGTCAAGGTTGATCAAGCCCGGGGTGGTGATGAGGTCGGTGATGCCCTGGACACCGGACAGCAGGACCTGGTCAGCCGAGCGGAAAGCATCCAGCACGGAGACGTTGCGGTCGCTGATCGACAGCAGACGGTCGTTGGGAATGACGATCAGCGTGTCGACCTCATCGCGCAGCGCATCGATGCCGGCCTCGGCGGAACCGGCGCGGCGGCGTCCCTCGAAAGTGAAGGGGCGGGTCACGACACCAATGGTCAGGGCGCCAAGGGACCGAGCAATGCGGGCAACGACGGGAGCACCGCCGGTGCCCGTGCCACCGCCCTCGCCAGCCGTCACGAAGACCATGTCCGCACCGCGCAGCACTTCCTCGATCTCGTCAGCGTGGTCCTCGGCAGCCTGCCGGCCGACGTCGGGGTTGGCACCTGCGCCAAGCCCTCGCGTCAGTTCGCGTCCGACATCAAGCTTGACGTCGGCATCGCTCATCAGCAGCGCCTGGGCATCGGTGTTGATCGCGATGAATTCGACACCGCGGAGACCCACGTCGATCATGCGGTTGACTGCGTTCACGCCACCGCCGCCGATGCCGACGACCTTGATGACGGCCAAGTAATTCTGCGGAGCTGCCACGTTACGTGTCCCTTGTTCGTGTCCTGTTGCGAAAACTGATGGAGTCGAGCTTGAACTTCCGAACCTTAACCTTCGAGTTGAAGGTTATAGTTATGTCAAGTAACTCATGTCTGTGACGCTATTTCCTATGCTTCGTACATTCAATAACCGCCGCAGCGTGTCGTGCTAATCCCCGCGAAATACGGCGTGTCAGTCCGTCATCGAGTCACCGGGTGCCGGGGAACGCTGACGTCGTAGACCTTGACCGGATTGGCAGGATCAGCCGGAACCTTCAGAAGTGCCTCAAGTACCCGCGCCTTCAGTTCCTTCTCCCCCGCATTGCCCCACACGACGGTCCGGCCGTCAACGAGTTTCAGTTCCACCGCGTCAACTGACCTTGCGGAGGCGTTGGAAAGTTTAGCCAGGACGCTGGCCGGCAAGGCACCGAGGACGGCGGCAGTAGCCTGAAACAAATCCTTGCCGATGGCACCGGCGCCCCCGTCAATGACCGGCAGCTTCACCTTGGCGGGGTTGTCCGTGGAGCTCAGCCGCACGCCGTCCACGTCCACCAGAATGTACTGCGCCCCGCGCTTCACGAGCGCCACCGGAATGCGTTCCTGGACCTGCACCACAAGGGTGGAGGGCGGGTGTGCCTGCGTTGTCACTGACTTGATCTGCACGAGCTGCCTAAGCAGTCCGTCAACCTCCCCGTCGCTGATCTGGGGCAGGGGTTTTCCCTCAAGCGGTTTGAGGGCAGCCTGGACCTGCGCGGGCTTGAGCAGTTTGGTGCCGTTCACCGTCACCGCCCTGACGGCGAGCAGGGGCGAATACACGGCCGCCACCAGCACACCGGCCACCAGCGCCGCCACTAGACATGCGGCGATGATGGCAT
The DNA here is from genome assembly GCF_054130535.1 of Arthrobacter sp. D1-17. Taxonomy (NCBI): domain Bacteria; kingdom Bacillati; phylum Actinomycetota; class Actinomycetes; order Micrococcales; family Micrococcaceae; genus Arthrobacter; species Arthrobacter sp. D1-17. Next base: position 2,620,001 of record NZ_CP096382.1, read on the forward strand.
TCCGCCTGATCCGCCTGCCCTTGGGCTCGGGAAAGGCGAGAACATTCTCACGTGCTGCACCCGCGGCTGCGGTCCCCTGGTCATCAGCCTTCTGCTGAGCGGCTTTCCGCCTGCCGGCCTTCCAAAGACCGGCTTTCTGCCCGGCTGCTTTCTGCCCGGCTGCTTTCTGCCTCACGGCCTTTTGCGCGGCTGCCTTCTCCCCTTCGGGCTGCAGTCCCGCAGGCTCCACGTAAGCGCTCTTGGAGGCGGAGATCACTCCCGGCTGCGAGGCGCGTCGGGAGTCTGAGGCCCCGGACTCCGTCGCCTGTGATCCTGCAGCATCCCGATCCCCCGACTTGCCCCGGGTTCCGGTGCCGGTGCCGGTTCCGGTGGGCCGATAGGTTGGCCGCCGTGTGCTAGCCACTGCGTGACTCCACGGCAAGCGACTCCACGATGAGCGGCCCATACGCTGTGACGTCGCCGGCCCCGGCGGTCAGCACCACATCTCCGGGCTCCGCGGCTGCGGCCACAGCTGCCACTGCGGTTGCGCCACCATCTGTCAGGTGGCCGCCCGCACCGAGATGCTCCGCGATCAGGGCGCTGGTGACGCCGGGGATCGGGTCTTCCCTGGCCGGATAAATGTCCAGCACCAAGGCGGTGTCGGCCGTGTTCAGGGCTTCAGCGAAGTCCTTGGCAAATTCACGGGTCCGGGAAAAGAGATGGGGCTGGAACAGGACATGGACTTTGTGGCTGCCGGCGACCGAGCGTGCTGCGGCCAGGGCGGCGCGCACCTCAGTGGGGTGGTGGGCGTAGTCGTCGTACACGCGCACACCCCTGCCCTCGCCCCTGAATTCAAAGCGCCTTGAGGCGCCGGAGAATCCTGCCAGCGCCGCCGCTGCCGCGTCCGGTGCCACGCCCAGCTCCAAGGCCACCGCCATCGCGGCAGCGGCGTTGAGCGCATTGTGCCGGCCCGGGACCTGCAGTGACAGCGGAAAGCTGCCGGCCGCCGTCGTGATGGAGACATTGCCGGGGCCGCCGTCGGACAGCCGGATGTCAGCGTCCTCGGACGTGCCGTACAGCACCACCCGGGTGTTGCCCCGCTCGGCGGTCCGGCGCGCCAGAGCCAGCGCGCCGGCGTCGTCCGCGCAGGCAACGAGCACCCCGTCCGCCGGCAGCAGGGCCGTGAAGCTGTCGAACGAGGCATACACGGCCTCGGCCGTGCCGTAGTGGTCCAGGTGGTCTGGCTCGACGTTCGTTACGACAGCGATCTTCGGACGGTAGTTCAGGAACGAGCCGTCCGACTCGTCGGCCTCGGCCACGAACACCTGCGACGTGCCGCTTGCCGCGTTGACGCCAAGGGCCGGAACGTTGGCGCCGATCGCGAAGGAAGGGTCCAGGCCGGCGCCCTGCAGCAGCACTGCAATCATCGACGTCGTGGTGGACTTCCCGTGGGTGCCTGCGACTGTGACTACGAGGTCATCGCCCATGGTGGCGGCCAGCGCCTCGGACCGGTGCAGCACGGGCAGCCCTGCTGCCCTGGCGGCGGCGAGCTCCGGGTTGTCCTCCCGGATGGCGGATCCCGCCACGACGGTCTGCGCCCCGCCGAGATTTTCCGCCGCATAGCCGACGGCAATCCTGGCGCCGGCGGCTGCGAGGTCCGCCATGACGGGCAGGTCCTTGGCGTCGGAACCGCTCACCGGCACACCCCGGGCCACCATGATCCTGGCCACGGCGGACATGCCCACACCGCCGATGCCGATGAAATGTACGCGCCCAAGCGCTTCCTGCTGACGTACGCCGTTGCCGGTCATGCGGATACCGCTTCCAGTACGAGACCGGCCATCAGCCGGTCGGCATCCCTGATGCCAAGGTTTTCGGAGTTTGCTGCCATGGTCTCAAGCCGGGGCCGGTCCGTCAGCAACGGAATGAGCTGCCGGCGTACCCACTCGGGAGTGAACTCCCGGTCAGCCACAAGCAGGGCACCGCCCGCCTGCACCAGCCCTTCGGCGTTGAGCGCCTGCTCCCCGTTGCCGATGGGCAGCGGCACGAACACCGCGGGAACGCCGACGGCGGCTACCTCGCTCACCGTGGCCGCTCCGGCCCGTGCGAGCAAGAGGTCAGCCGCGGCGTACACCGATTCCATGCCGTCGACGTACTCGAGCTGGCGGTAGCCCTCCGCCTGCAGGACGTTGCCGTCGCTGTCCTCCAGCGCCTTGCCCCGGCCGGTGATATGGAGCGTCTGAACCCCGGCTTCCGCCAGCGCCTCAAGGGAAGCCGCCACCGTCCGGTTAATGCTCTGCGCCCCGGACGAGCCGCCGGTGACGATAAGCACCGGTTTGTCGGGCTGCAGCCCGAGCGCATTCAGGGCTTCGTTTCGGGCGGTTTCCCGGACCATGGCCGAGATCTCGCGCCGCATGGGCATGCCCACATGGCGTGCGTGGCGCAATGGCGTCCCGGCGAAGGCGACGGCGACGTGTTTGCTGAAGAGTGCGCCTACCCTGTTGGCGAGCCCCGGGCGGGCGTTTGCCTCGTGGATGACGATCGGAATTTTGCGGCGCCAGGCCGCCAGATACATCGGCGTGCAGACGTAGCCGCCCACGCCGACCACGACATCGGCTTGGGCCTCATCCAGGATCCGTCCGGCCTGCTTGACGGCGCCTGCCAAACGGGCTGGAAGCCGCAGCAGGTCGGCGGAGGGCCGGCGCGGGAATGGGACACGGTCAATCGTGGCAAGTTCAAGTCCAGCCGCGGGAACCAGCCTCGTTTCCATGCCTGAGGGCGTTCCGACTGCCAGCAGCCGGGCGTCGGGACGGGCTTCGCGGATTGCCGAGGCGATGGCGAGGAGGGGGTTGATATGGCCCGCCGTTCCGCCGCCGGCAAGGACCACGGACAAGGTGTCGGATTTCATCAGGTGACGTTTACGCTTTCGTACTGGGTGTCTTGCGGCCGCGCTTTCGCAGCGGCGGCAGCAGTTTCCGGGGCCGGAGGCTGGGAGCCATCTGTTCCCGGGCCAGAGACAACACTACGCCGATTGCGCAAAGCGACATGAGCAGGGCCGATCCGCCATAGGAGATGAAGGGCAGCGGAACGCCGATTACCGGGACGAGCCCGGTAACCACCGCCATGTTGACCGTTGCCTGGCCCAGCAGCCACACCATGATGGTGCCGGCGAGGACGCGGTGGAAGAGATCCTCCTGCGCTACAACCACGCGGTAGATCGCGGCGCCGAGGATGGCGAACAGTATGAGGACGACGACGGTCCCCAGCAGTCCGAACTCCTCACCGATGATGGCGAAAATAAAGTCGTTGTGGGCTTCTGGAATCCAGCTGTACTTTTGCCGGCTCTGGCCGAGCCCGACGCCGAACCAGCCACCCGAAGCGAGCCCGTACAGGCCGTTGGTGGACTGGTAGTTGGCATCCGTACCGTCGCCGCAGCTTTGGCCCGTCCACCACGAGGTGATGCGGCACATGCGGTTGGAGCTGGTCAAGGCCATGAACGCGGTGCCGATGACCGCTGCGATGGCAGCAAAGCCAAAGAGGTAGAGGCGGACGCCTGCGAAGAACAGCGCAGCAGCCATGATCATCATGATGATCATGCCGGTACCGAGGTCGTTGCCGGCGAGGACGAGCACGATGACGCCCATGGCCACCGGTACCACAGGAACCACAGCATGCTGCCAGCGGTGGATCAGCCTGGCCTTCTTGGCAAGGACCGTGGCCATCCACAGTGCCAGCGCGAGCTTGGCGGCTTCGGATGGCTGCAGGGTGAAGAACCCTCCGACTTCGATCCAGTTCTTGTTGCCGTTCACACTGGTGCCTATCAGCAGCACCAGGCCGAGCAGGCCGTAGGAAACTAAAATGCCCAGCCAAGCCAGGCGCTTAAGCCACACCACATTGATCCGCGACAGCATGAACATCAAGAAGATGCCGATCCCCGCGAACAGCCCCTGCTTGAGCGCAGCCGAGTAGGGGGACTCCCCGGCGGCGATGGCCTCCACGCTCGAGGCGGACAATACCATCATGATCCCGATGGCCGTCAGCGCAAGTGTCGTGCCCAGAATCAGGTAGTACGTGGAACCGTTACGGGACTTCCCGTCCCCTTCAAGAGCCGACCAAAAGCGGCGGTATCCGCGCAACAGCTTCCCAGGAAGTGGCCGCTGCACCACGGTGCTTCCCGTCGGCCGCTTCACAGGCCGTGTGGGCGTGCTGACCATTCCTACTCCTTGCCGGTCTGAGCCTGCCCTTCCACGAGCTCGCGGACTGCTTCGATGAAGGCGTCGCCACGGTGAGCGTAGGAAGAGAACTGATCCATGGAGGCAGCCGCCGGCGCCATGAGCACTGTGTCACCCGAGGTGGCAAGCTGCGCCGCTGACGCGACGGCCCGTGCCATGACGGCTTCACCGGACTCCGGGGAGGACAGCGCGCCGTCCTGGCCGGTTCCGGCGGACTGCACGTTTTCAGTGTCGCCCGTGCCGGTCCGGATGACCGGTACATCCGGAGCGTGTCGCCTCAGTGCCTCTTCGAGGGATGACGGGTCCTTGCCAATGAGCACTACAGCCTTGAGGCGGCTGGCGTGCTGGCTGACGATCTCGTCGTAGCTGACTCCCTTGGACAGGCCGCCGGCGATCCAGACAACAGGATCGAACGCGGACAGCGAGGCCGCCGCGGCATGCGGGTTGGTGGCCTTGGAGTCGTTGATCCACAGCACGCCGTTCTGCTTGGCAACCGGCTGGATGCGGTGGCTTCCGGGGATGTAGTCCCGCAGCCCCTTGCGAACGTGCTCGGGGCTGATCCCATAGGCCCGTACCAGTCCGGCCGCGGCCAGCGCGTTGGCCACCATATGCCGGGGAGCCACCGGACCCAGGTCGGAGATCGAGGCAAGCTCCGCCGCACTGTCCTTGCGCTCGGCAATGAAGGCCCTGTCAACCAGAAGGCCCTCGACGACGCCGAGCATGCTGATCGCGGGCGTGACGGTGGTGAACCCGATGGCCCGGCAACCTTCCACGACGTCGGCATCCTCCACCATCCGCTCAATTTCGATCTGCTCGGCGTTGTAGAGGCAGGCCTTCTGCGTGTTTTCGTAGATCCTGGCTTTGTCCGCCAAATAGGAGTCGTAGGAACCGTGCCAGTCAACGTGGTCCTCAGCGACGTTGAGGACCACGCTTGCGACGGCGGAGACGGACTCGGACCAATGCAGCTGGAAGCTGGAGAGCTCCACCGCGAACACGTCGTAATCGACGGGGTCCCGGAGGGCGTCGAGGATCGGGGTTCCCACGTTCCCCACGGCGATCGCCTTCAGGCCCGCTGCCTTCAGCATCGACTCGGTCAGGCCCACCGTCGTGGTCTTTCCATTGGTGCCGGTGATGGTCAGCCAGTCCGCCGTCTTGCGCCCTTCCCGGATGCGGACACGCCAGGCCAGCTCGACGTCGCCCCAGACCGGGATGTGGGCCCGTGCGGCGGCTGCAAGCAAAGCTTGGTCCGGCCGCCAGCCGGGTGAGGTCACGATCAGTTCCGGTTTCAGGCCATCAATCTTGGGCAAGGACTTCACAGCGTCCTCACCGAGCAGGACGTCGGCAGCCCCGACAATCTTCAGGGTGTCCGCCTTGGCGCGGGCTGTCTCCGTCGTGGCTGCGTCCACCACCACCACCCGGGCACCCAGTTCGATGAGGGTGTCGGCGGCGGCGAAACCCGAAACACCGATACCGGTGACCAACACACGGAGTCCCGACCAGTTGGAGTCCCAGGTGACCAAATCTTTGAGCCGGGCTGCCCCGGTGACGATGCCGCTCACAGCAGGACCACCCATTCCGCGTAGAAAATGCCCAGGCCCGCGGCGACAAACAGGCCGCCCAGGATCCAGAACCGGACGACGACAGTGACTTCGGCCCACCCCTTGAGCTCGAAATGGTGCTGGAGCGGAGCCATTTTGAAGAAGCGTTTGCCCTTGGTGACCTTGAAGTAGCCCACTTGGATGATCACGGACAGCGTGATGAGCACGAACAGGCCGCCAATGAAGGCGAGCAGCAGTTCGGTGCGGGAGAGGATAGCAAATCCGGCGATGGCGCCGCCGATGGCAAGGGATCCGGTGTCGCCCATGAAGATTTTGGCCGGTGAAGTGTTCCACCAGAGGAAGCCCACCAGCGCCGCGCTCATGATGGCAGCGAGGAGCGCAAGGTCGAGCGGGTCCCGCACGGAATAACAGCCCCCGCCGGCCTGGCGGGGTGATCCGCAGGCCTGGTTGCTCTGCCATATGCCCATCAGGGTATATGCGCCGAAGACCATCACGGAGGCACCAGCCGCCAGCCCGTCGAGCCCGTCAGTCAGGTTGACGCCGTTGGTGGCTGCAGTCACGATCAGGTTTGACCAGAGGACGAACAGGATCGCTCCGAGCACGGTGCCGCCGAAGGCAAGGTCCAGCCAGGGAATGTCGCGCACCAGGGAGATCTTGGTGGACGCGGGCGTCAGGCCGTCGGAGTCCGGGAAGTAGAGGGCCAGGACGGCGAAAATGATGCCCACGGCGCCCTGCAGGATCAGCTTGGCCTTGGCGTTCAGGCCGAGGCTGCGCTGCCGGGAGATCTTGATGAAGTCATCCAGGAAACCCACCAACCCCATGCCCACCATCAGGAAGAGCAGGAGCAGCGCGGACACTGACGGGCCGGCGGACAGCGGGTTCATCATCCACATGATGAGGTGGGTCAGGCCGTAGCTCAGGAGTACGGCAGTGACCACCACCGTTCCGCCCATGGTCGGGGTGCCGCGCTTTGTGTGGTGGGACGTCGGCCCGTCATCACGGATGAACTGGCCGTAGCTCTTGCGGACCAGCAGACGGATGAACAGCGGTGTGCCCACCAATGCCATCAGCAGGGCCAGGCCAGCGCCGATCAGCAGTGCAATCACAGCAGCTCGCTCCCTTCATTGGCGGTTGCGGGGGTTTTCGGGGGTAATGCTATCCGATCGCCCAAATGGCGCAGTCCCACGCTGTTGGAGGACTTGAACAGCACCAGGTCGCCAGGTTCCAGCTGGGCTTCCAGGATTTCGAAGGCCTCATCCGCCGTCTCGGCGAAAATGCATTCCTCGCCCCATGATCCTTCCTGGATGGCGGAGACGTAGAGCGGGCGCGCTTCCCGTCCCACCACGAGCAGGCGCGAGATGTTAAGGCGCACCACCTGGGTGCCAACTGCGGTGTGTTCCCCAATGGACTCATCGCCCAGCTCGAGCATGGCTCCGAGCACAGCCCAGGTACGGCGGCCGCGGCCGAGGTCGGCCAGCGTGCGCAATGCTGCCCGCATCGATTCAGGGTTGGCGTTGTAGGCATCATTGATGATGGTCACGCCGTCGGGACGTTCGGTGCGTTCCATCCGCCAGCGGCTGGCAGGGGTCTGGGAGCTCAGGGAGCCTGCGATGCGCTCCCCCGGGATGCCGGCGGCGTGCGCTGCGGCAGCGGCGGCGAGCAGGTTGGCGACGTGGTGTTCCCCGATGAGCTTGCTTGCAACACCGATGGGCTCTCCCCCCGGCAGCGCCAGGTCGAATTGCGGGTGCCCCGCCACGTTCGTTTCCATGTGCAGTGCGCGGACAACGGGACCCTCAGCCGCGGCGTTCCGAAAAGAAAAACCGAGGACGGCGGCCTTGGTGCGAGCGGCCATGGCGGCCACCCGGGGATCATCCAGGTTCAGGACAGCCGTGCCGTCCGCCGGGAGCGCTTCCACCAGCTCGCCCTTGGCGATGGCGATGTTTTCCACTCCCCCGAACTCTCCTGCGTGCGCCGTGCCCACGCCCAGGACCACGCCGATTTCCGGGCGGACCATGGTGCACAGGTACCGGATGTGGCCAATCCCGGTGGCGCCCATCTCGATGACGAGGTACCGGGTGTCAAAGCCTGCCTGAAAGACCGTCAGCGGAACGCCGACCTCACCGTTGTAGGAGCCCTGCGGCGCAACAGTGTCCGCTTCTTTTGAAAGGATGCCGGCCAAGAGGTCCTTGGTGGTGGTTTTGCCCGCAGAACCGGTGATTCCGATGACCGTGAACGGTTCGCCCGCCATCTGCCGCCGCTCCCTGATCCGCCGGACGGCTTCGGCCGCCAGCGCTCCCATGGCCAGTACAGCGTCCTCCACCACGACGGCGGGGTAGCCCGTGCCGTTGGCGTCGGCAACCTCGCGCTCGGTGAGGGCCAGGATGGCGCCGCGGCTGAACGCGGCGTCCACAAAGTCGTGCCCGTCAGCGTTTTCGCCCGGCTTGGCGACGTAGAGGGAGCCATTGATGGCCTCCCTGGAGTCTGTGACCACTGAAGCCGGGGTGAGCTGGGGATCGGCGAGGAGTCGGCCGCTGGTAATGTCGGCGATTTCCGCCGCAGTAAATGCAATCATGTCGGTCTAGGACTCTATCCGGTCATCTTCAAGAACAGTGAATCCCCGGGCCACCAAGGCGTTCCGGAGTTCCACCCTGTCATCAAGGGCAAGGTTCACGCCCTTGACCTCCTGCCACACTTCATGCCCCCTGCCGGCAACAAGGATGGTGTCGTTGGGCGCAGCCAGTTCCACGGCCCTCCGGATGGCCTCGTCGCGGGGGAAAACTTCCAGGATGCGGCAATCGAGCCGCTCAGCTTCCTTGGCGTCTGTTGCGCCCACGAGCACGTCGGCGCGGATGGCGGCGGCGTCCTCATCGTGCGGATCGTCGTCGCTGACGATCACTACGTCGGACAGGCGGGCGGCGATGGCTCCCATCGCGGGCCGTTTCCCTTGGTCACGCTGACCTGTGGCACCGAAGACAACAATGACCTTGGAGGAGGGGTCAGCTGAACGGACCGCCTCCAACGCCCTGGACAAGGCATCAGGGTTATGTGCAAAGTCGACCACTGCCGCGGGCTCGGTGGAGACAAGCTGCATCCTGCCCGGGACTGCGACTGTAAAGGGGTCACTGGCATCAAGGGCTGCCTGCACGTCAGCGGGCTTGGCCCCGCCGGCGAGGACCATGGCAAGGGCCAGGGCGGCATTGGAAACGTTGAAGCTTCCGGGAAGGCCGGTGTGCACACGGAGCTCCTCGCCTGTCCTGCCGCACAGCGTGAATTCAGTGCCGAGGCCGCGGGGCCGGGTGTTCGTGACAGTCCAGTCTGCTGCGCCGGAAGATGCCGCCTCGGCGGAGGGCGGAGCCGATCCAACCGGCAGCGTCGCAAGCGTGGTGACAGGAAGTTCTGCTTCAGCCGCGAGGCGGCGGCCCCATTCGTCGTCGACCGTCACGACGGCGGCGCGGGCGCGCTCCGTGGTGAAGAGCTTCGCCTTCGTGCGAAAGTAGTCCTCCATGGTGCCATGGAGATCCAAGTGGTCCTGGGTGAGGTTGGTGAATCCGACCACGTCGAACACCACGCCGTCTACCCGGCGGAACGAGACGGCGTGCGAGGACACCTCCATGGACGCCGCGTCGAGGCCGCGTTCCCGCATCAGCGCGAGCAGGGCATGGACATCGGTGGACTCGGGAGTCGTCAGAAGGCTCGGAATGGGCTCACCGCCGGCCACGATCTCGATGGTCCCGATAAGGCCCGTCTTTTTGCCGAGGGCCTGGAGTAACGAGTTGACGAAATACGTGGTGGTGGTTTTGCCGTTGGTGCCAGTGACGCCAAAGAGCGCCAGGGCGGTCCCGTCCGCTGCCTGGCTCCGGTAAATCAGCGCAGAAAGACGCCCGACGACGGCACGCGGCTCGTCCACGACCAGCACCGGCACCGGTACATCCGGTGCCAGGGCAAGGATCCTGGCCCCGGCGTCGTCCGTCAGTACGGCGGCCGCTCCGGATTCAATTGCTGCGGCCGCGAAGTCCGCCCCATGGCGCACAGACCCCGGAAGGGCAACATAAAGGTCCCCGTCCTCCACCGTCCGGGAGTTAAGGGAGATCCCGGTTACCGGAACGCCTGCCGAGGTCCCGGGGACGCTGATGCCAATTTCCCGGCCAATGGCTCCCAGCTCAACTGCAGCGACGTTGGCGGGCCGGAACGCACTGCGGGCGGCCTGCCCTTGCTGGGCGTCGGCAGTGCCGGGAGCATAGTGTTCTGACAAGGAAATCTCCGTTGGTACTAGTGGACCAACGGACACGGCAGAACGAAGCGTTCAGGCGTACCGCGGTCTTGAAAGCGGGTTTACTACTTGGCGAACTGCGGCAGCCTGACCGGTTGGCCTTTGGACGGCGAAACGTTGTACGTCCGCAATGCCTGGCTCATGACGGAACGGAATATGGGACCGTTCGTGATGCCGTAAATGGAACCTTTGGGCCGCTGCAGGACCACCTCAACAATAAACCGCGGATCGTCCATCGGCGCCATTCCCACCATCGAGGCGGTGAAGCCGCAGAAGCCCGCAGTGCCGTCATCGCAGGGCGACTGTGAGGTTCCAGTCTTGGCGCCGACACGGTAACCGTCGATCGCCGCTTCCTTGATCTGGCCCTCGGTGACGGCGCTTTCGAGGATGTCCCGTACCTGCTTGGCGGTCGCCTCGGAGACCACCTTCCGGGCAGGTTTTGCCGGCACTTTCTCTTCCGTTCCGTCGGGGGCGATATAGCTGTCAATGAGCCTCGGCTGGAGCATCACTCCGTCGTTCGCGATGGCCTGATAGGCACGGACAGTCTGGAGCGTCGACTGCGACACGCCCTGACCGAAGAGCACGGTGTACTGCTGGCGTCCATCCCACTGGTCCGGCGGCGTCAGGATTCCCTTCGCCTCTGCGGGCAAGCCGATCGCCGGGGCCTCGCCGATCCCGAACTTCCGCAGCCAGTCGTAACGCTGTTGCTTCGTCAGCCGCTCGCCGGCCATGACGGTTCCGGTATTCATGGACCAGCCGAGGATTCCGGCAAGGGTGCGCTTCTCCGTGCCGTGGTTGAAGGAGTCGTCAAACTGCTGCCCATCAACCACGTAGGACGGCGGAATGACGAACGTGTCGAGCGGTTTTGCCTTGCCTTCTTCGATGACCGCAGCAGCCGTGATCATTTTTTGGACCGAACCGGGCTCGTACGCGGCAGTGACGGCGCGGACCCCGCGGTCCTTTGCCGCGACCTTGCCTGGATCGTTGGGATCCGGGGCGTTGGTGTCGGCCATGGCGAGGATGTCACCGGTCTTGGCATCAGAAACGATGATGGTGCCCCATTCGGCGCTCAGCTTGTCCGTCTGGCTCTGAATGGCCTGCTGTGCAAAGTACTGCAGGTCGGAGTTGAGGGTGAGCTTGACGTCCTTGCCGTCCTGGGCCGGAGTCAGCTCGTCCACGCCCACAGGAATGCGGAGGCCGTCGGCGCCAATTTCGAAAACCCGCTTTCCGTCAGTCCCCCGAAGCGTGGCATCCTGAGTCTGCTCCAGCCCGGCCAGGCCCTTGTCCCCGTTCTCCAGGAAGCCCACGATCCCGCCGGCCACCGAGCCGTTCGGGTAAACGCGCTTGCTGGTTCCCTCGGAGAAAACTCCCGGGATCCGCAGCTTGGACACCCGGTCTTCAACGTCCGGTTTTAGGTCCTTGGCCACGATGTAGTACGTCTTGGTCCCGGTCAGAGAGTCGCGCACATCCTGCACTCTCATCCCCAGGACGGCGGCGAGCTCGGAAATGCCCTGGTCACGGGAAACCGTCACGAGCTCTTCTTCGCCGTTCACCGTTTCAAGCCGTTTGAAGGATTCCGTTTTGGTGTTGACAGCCTGATCCACGGTGATGTTGTAGCGGATCACGCTGTTGGCGAGGACAGTGCCGTTGGCGTCGACGATGCTGCCGCGTTCGGCAGGCAGCACGGTTGGCCGCAGGCGGTTAGTGAGGGCCGCTTCAGCCATGCCGCCTACGTCCAGGCCCTGAACCAGGAAGAGCTTTCCGCCCACCACCAGCAGCAGTGCCAGCATGATGCTCAGCCCGAGCCGCAGCCGCTTCGTTGCGTTGGCAGGTTTTGGCGGCGCACTGGGTTTCTTCGGCGCGCCGGCCCGTTTCGACGAAGTGGCCTTGTATGACGATCCGGCTCTTTGCGGCTGGCCGGGGACCCCTTGCCTGCTTGCCTTGCCTTGCGCCACGATCAATCCCTCACTGCTTGCCTGCCCCCGGCCGCTGACAGCGTCCGTACTCCTGCTACTGCCCCGGTACCTTTTGGGCGGGCGCCGGGATGGTGCCTCCATTCAGGACAGCGGCCGGCTTTGCCGCTGCTGCCTTCTTAACCGGCTCCGCCACGGCTTCCGCGACAGGCTTCCGGCTCTCAAGCGGTTCATTGGTGATCGACGGCGGCACCACGTTGAGCTGGCCGGGAACAGCCGGGGCCGCGATGACCGCACCCGCAGAGTCTCCCTTGGCCGCCGGCTTAGCCGAACCGCTGACCGTCAGCGTCGACAGATCGATCTGCCCCTTGCCGGTGGATGCAACCATCCCCAATTCTGAGGCCTTGGCCGCCAGATTCTGGGGAGCCTGGAAGTTTTGCACCTGCTGTGTCAGATCCTGGTTCTGCTTCGTCAGGGCCGTTTGGTCGCTGCGCAGCTTTACCAGCTGGTACTGGGCGGTGGATACCGAGATGTTGAGAACGAGGACGGCTATCAGGGCTACGGCCAGCAGGCCGAAGCAGAGAACCACAAAGGGCGCTCGGCGTTTCCTGGGAGCTGAACGGACCACGGACAGCGGTGTCCGGGCCTTGCGGGCACCGGTGAGCCGGGGATCAACTTCGGCGGCGCGGGGGCCGGGCGCGAAGGCGAGGTTCTTGGCGGCTGCGGTGCTCATGCGGCTCTCCTGGCTCGGATACGTTCCACGGCGCGCAGCCTGGCGGATGCTGCACGCGGATTCTCGGCTATTTCGACGGCGGTCGGCACTTCGGTGCCTTTGGTCAGGGTCTTCAGTTCGGCTTTGTGTTCTTCAAGCTCCACCGGAAAGCCCAACGGAGCTGAAGACTTTGACCGCGACTGGAATACGCTCTTCACAATCTTGTCCTCAAGCGAGTGGTAGGACATGACAACAAGCCGCCCGCCCATGGCAAGGGCGTCCACGGCTGCCGGCACTGCCCGCTCCAGGACGTCAAGTTCCTCGTTGACTTCGATCCGCAACGCCTGGAATGTCCGCTTGGCCGGATGTCCCCCGGACTTGGCCGCGCCGGCGGGAACAACGGCACGGATCTGCTCCACGAGTTCGCCTGTTGTTGTGAAGGGTTTGGCGGCCCGGGCCGCCACGATCCGGTGCGCGATCCGGCCGGCGAACTTCTCCTCGCCCCATTTTCGGATGATTCGGACGAGCTCTTCCTCGCTGTAGCTGTTAACAACATCGGCCGCGGTCTGGCCGCGGCTAGTGTCCATCCGCATGTCAAGCGGAGCATCGAAGGAGTAGGCGAAGCCGCGCTCCCGCTCATCAAGCTGCAGCGAAGACACCCCGAGGTCCATCAGGATCCCGTGGACTTCGGAGATTCCGAGGTCCTCAAGGACGTCAGCGATTTCGTCGTAGACCGCGTGGACCAGGTCCGTCCGGGCTGCGAACGGTTGCAGCCTCGCGCCGGCCAGGGCCAGGGCCTCCTCATCCCGGTCGATGCCGACCAGGTGAAGATCCGGGAACCGCTGCAGCATTGCTTCGGAGTGACCACCCATTCCGAGGGTGGCGTCGATTGCCACGGGGGTCTGGCCGCGCATGCGCGCCGCTTCGAATCCCGGGGCCAGCAAATTGATGCACCGGTCCTTCAGGACCGGCACATGGCGTTCGGACGTAGGTCTGGCATTGTCATGCTCGTTCATACCTTCGCCCTCCCTGCCTCACTGTTGCTTCTTTTTAAGCGGAATGCTTCTTAAGCCAGATCCCCATCCGCGCCTATCCTGGCCATGCCTGGCTCCGGGGAAGTGAGCCAGGAAAAGGTGGATGGGCGGCTGGAGATCTCGTTCAAGAAGCAGGTTCACATGTTTCCGCCGGCATTCAGAGAAGACCGGCGATGGGGTTGTCAGTTTCAGAGAAGGAGGTTTCCTTCTCCGCCAGGTACACGTTCCAAGCCTCGGCGTCCCAGATCTCAGCCCTGGTGCCGGCCCCAATGACAGCCAACTCCCTGCCAAGGCCTGCGTACTCCCGAAGGGCTGGTGGGATAGTCACCCGCCCTTGCTTGTCAGGCACCTCGTCCGAGGCTCCGGAGAGAAACACACGAATGTAGTCACGAGCTTGCTTATTGGAGATGGGAGCCTCCCGGATCTGCTCGTGAACCCTCGCGAATTCCTGCTCACTGAAGACGTAGATGCAGCGCTCCTGGCCTCGCGTGAGAACAAGTCCGCCGGCAAGCTCCTCACGGAACTTAGCGGGAAGAATAATCCGCCCCTTTTCATCCAGACGCGGTGAGTGTGTCCCCAGGAACACATGCCCACCGCCCGTCTGCCGTCAGAAGCCGAACAACCCCCGAGCTGCCACTACCCTCTTACACGCTCCACTTTACTCCACTTCTCACCACAGTCAACGCAACACGGGAGACGATAGGGCTCCTAAGGTCACAATTGGCCCATGTTTGCGCGCCAGATGCAGCGGGGAGCGAAGTGGAGGGATTTTCCACGCTGCTCCACCTCTGCGCGTGTACAAACCCGATAAAGACCAAAAACCCGCCTTAAACACCGAAGACCCGCCGGAGCGGGTCTTCGTATGCGGCCACCTGTAAGGCCAGGTGGCGGAAAGTGGAGGTAAGTGCCGGGCAGAAAGTGGAGGGATATGGACGCGCGAGGCCGGTGCAGGTCAGGGCTCGGCAGGTCAGGGCTCGCCGCGGCGCCTTTCATCCCAGCGCTCTTCAAGACTGCTCATGAAGGAACTCTTGCCTTTGGACTTCTTTCCATGGCCGCCCGTCTTAGCCTTGCCTGTCGAGGCACTGCGCATCGTCGCGAAGTACACCCCGGCACCCATGACGATGAATCCGAGGACACCCACGAAAATGTTCTGAAGGGAAACCCCCACCAGCAGGAGCATGACTCCGGCCAGTGTTGCCAAAACGCCAATCACAATGTGCCGGGTGGACCAGGTACGGCCTGGATCCGAGCCCATGGAACTGGCGAACTTGGGATCGTCCTCATGCAGTTGCCTCTCGAGTTGCTCGAGCAGCTTCTGTTCGTGCTCCGAGAGCGGCATCACGACCTCCTTAAGTAGGCCAACGTCCGGACGTGCCGGGACCAGTTGTTTCTGCCTCGTCAACGATCCATATGCTTCACTGGTTCCCGGCCCTCCGTCCTTGGCAGGTCCGGGGATCCAAGCATAAGGACGCGGGCGGGTCAGGCGATCCACACATGTCCAGACGTTCGAAATCTATGTATCTCTAAGGATAGTTTGTTGTGCGGTGTTGTGAAAGACGCTGTTCACGCGCTAAAACGGCTTGAGACGCCTGAATCCGGCAGAAATGGGACGCTCCGCTCATGTCAGAGCTTGTGCCGGGGCGGCTTGGAGGAGCCCGTCCCTGGGTCCAGCAGCCGAGCAGGCAGAACGGACTTGTTGCCGAACTTTTCCGCCACCCGGTCCAGCGCCTGTTCCGCGGCCCGCCAGTTATCATCCCGCCGGTCAATACTCAGCTGGAGGGACGTCTGCGCGGCGGCCTCAAGCTGCTCGGCGCGGACCCCCACGAGCCGGACCGTCATAGGCCGGCTCCCCAGGGAGTCCAGCAACTGAAGGACCACTGCATAGATCAGCTGGGCGCTGTCGACTGGGGTGTGTACCTTCCTGCTCCGGGTCACAGTAGAGAAGTCGGCATACCGAAGCTTCAGTGCAACGGTCCGCGCCACCATCCCGGAGGCCCGCAGGCGCTCGGCAGTGCGGTGGGACAGACGCAGGAGCTCCCTGTGGAGCTGGACGTCATCGGCGGTGTCCGCAGCGAAGGTTTCTTCCGCCCCTATGCTCTTTTCCACCCTGACGGGCGTGACCGTCCGCGGATCGATCCCCCAGGACAGCCGGTGGACGTGCTCGCCGGTGGCCCCCAGCACCTTCTTCAGGGACGCGACGGGAGTGGCTGCAACGTCGGCCACCGTCCGGATGCCCATCCTTGCAAGCACCTCCGCAGTCTTGGCGCCGACACCCCATAGTGCACTGACAGGCAGACTGTGAAGGTACGGCACTGTCTGCTCGGGCGTGATCAGCAGCAGTCCGTCGGGCTTGCAGCGGGTCGAGGCAATCTTGGCGACGAATTTGGTACTGGCAATTCCCACAGAGGCAGTGATTCCCAGTTCGCGGACCACCCTGCGCCGGATCAGCTCGCCAATAGCCCGGGGTGGACCCAGCCGCCGTATGGCACCCCCGACGTCGAGAAAAGCCTCATCGACGCTCAGCGGCTCCACCAGTTCAGTGATGGATTCGAAGATGCGCATGAGCTCCCCCGAGACTTCGTAGTAAAGCTTGTGCCGCGGCTCAATGATGATCGCCTGCGGGCACAGCCGGTGCGCAACCGCCATGGGCATGGCCGACTTGACTCCAAACGCGCGCGCTTCGTAGGAGGCAGACAGCACGACCGACCGCTCCGCCGGAAAGCCGACGATCACCGGTCTTCGGTGCAGCTCAGGACGTGAGCGCAGTTCCACGGACACGAAGAACGCGTCCATATCCACGTGCAGGATGCTGCTGCGCCGCAGCTCCCGAAGACGCGCTTCGAGTTGCTCCTTATCCGTCTCCTGCACCACGCCTGCAATCCTATGCCCAAGGGCTGACTAAACTGGAGGCTGGATCCGGCATCAACCCCAGGAGGAAAACACCTGTGAAGGTCATTGGAACGCACATGCCTGCAGGCCTCGGCCTGCTTGCGGCCGGCGCGGTGGTGATGATGTCAGCCTGCGGCGCTCCGACCCCCGGACCTGCCGGGTCCGCCGAACCTGCCGCATCGGGCCAAGCGTCCGAAATTGCATCCGTAACAGAGGCGGCGCGGGCGGCCATCACGGCACCGCCCAGCCCGACGGCGTCTCCCGGCACTACTGCCGCCATAGGTGCGCTCGTGGCAGGCTTTCCGCAAAAACTACTTCCACTCATGCCGGGCGCAAAGGTTGTGTCGAGCAGTTTCGACACGTCTTCCTCCCCCGCAACCGCAGCCCTGGTCGGGTCCGTGTCCGCCAAGCCGGCGGCGGTGGTGGCGTTCTATACCAAGGCGCTGGAGGCTCAGGGTTTCAAGGCCGTTCCCGGCACCACCGTAGGCGCCGTCGCTTCACTCGACTTCGTTCGCGCGGGCACCGAAACAGTCAACATCGCGGTTCCGCAGACCGCCGGTGTCTCCACTTTCACGATCGGCGCCAACGTGTTGCCCGGGTCCGTCAAGTGACGGTAGCCGAACAGCTCCGCGTCGAACAGGCAGCTTTCGTCGCCGCCGTGGCAGGCAGGCTCACGGACTTCCTCACGTCCAGACACTCCGTCATGACCTCGATCTCGCCGGACATCGACCCGATTATGGGGTCCATCTCAAACCTGGTGACCGGAGGCAAGCGGCTCCGCGCACTCATGTGTTACTGGGGATGGCGCGGCGCCGGCGCGCCGGCGGCAGCAGAGGACGTCATCACGGCGGGGGCAGCCCTCGAACTCTTCCAAGCCGCGGCCCTCATTCACGATGACATTATTGACCGCTCAGATACGCGGCGCGGAGGTCCAAGCGTCCACCGCCGCTTCAGCCAACTGCACGAGAGCCAGGGCTGGGCGCTGGACAGTGAACGTTTCGGCCACGCTGCGGCCATCCTGGCCGGGGATCTGTGCCTTTCCTTCAGCGAGGAAGCCTTCACCGAGATTGGCGAGCAGGCGGCCTCCGGAAGCCGGGCACGGCTGATCTTCAATCTCATGCGCGCCGAGGTCATGGCCGGACAATACCTCGACATCCTCGAAGAAGTGGCGGGTCCGGTCCGCGACCGTGCAGGTGCTGTGAGCCGGGCCCAGTCGATCATCCGGTTCAAATCCGCCAAGTACTCCACTGAACACCCGCTTGCCCTGGGTGGAGCCCTGGGCGGGGCGACGGACGACCTGCTCCGCGGATACTCCGCTTTCGCGCTGCCGCTCGGCGAAGCATTCCAGCTCCGGGACGACGTGCTGGGCGTATTTGGGGATCCCGTTACCACCGGCAAGCCGGCGGGAGACGACCTCAGGGAGGGAAAGCGCACCGTCCTGGTGGCCTTCGCCCTGGACCTCTCCACACCTGAAGAATCAGCCTTCATCGACGCCAAGCTCGGCAGTCCCGACCTGGGCGAGGAAGACGTGGCAGAAATCCGCAGGATCATCGCCGATTGCGGCGCCCTGCACGCCACCGAAGTCCTGATTGAAGAGTTTGGGGCCGCGGCCTATGAGGCACTGGAGCTGCTCCCGCTGGACGACCTTCCCAAGACCGCATTGAGGAAGCTCGCCGAAGCAACCGTCAGCCGAGCCGCTTAATAGCCCCGCCGCCAGGACGGCACTCTAATAACACCTCAGGTCGTTCCCACGCCAGGTCGTTCCAGAGCCGGAACGACCTGGCGTGCTTTAGCGTGTGGGCTTGCCTTACCAGGCCAGCGACTGGGCGCGGCGGCGAATTTCCGTTTTGCGGCCCTCCCTGAGGGCGTCGATCGGGCGGCCACGCAGTGAATCGTCGGGCGTGAAGAGCCAGGTAATCAGTTCCTCGTCCGAATACCCGGCATCAGACAGGACAACAATGGTGCCCTTGAGGCTCTCCACGACGTGTCCGTCCTGGAGGAAAGCGGCCGGCACAGAACGGATCTTGCGTTCGCCCACCCGGATGGCGGCAAGGGCGCGCTCATCCAGCAACCCATGGACTTTGGTAATGGAAACGTCCAGCAACTCGGCTACGTCGGGCAGGGGCAACCAGTCGCCAACAAGGCTTTCTACAGTACTCACGGGTCAAGGTTGCCACGGCTGGCGCCTGCACGCCTAGTCAGCGGCTGGTCGACATGCATAACGTCCGCCCTCGCCGGGCGACACTCCCAGATATCCGGGCTTGACGGGCATGAGCCCGTTCTTGTGCTATTTGCGAAATCATGAGAGATTCTCATTGATCACATTCGTAACAAAAAGAACTTCAGTAACAGTAGTATCAATAGTCACACGTGCCTGACAGACAGCATTCGCCGCTGAGAAGAGGATCTCTCCCATGACGCCGACCAGCTCGCCAAAGCAGCCCCCCAGGCAGAGCCTTCCTATGATTGCTGCGACGACGGCAACCCTGCCCGCCGTCATGCTGTCTTCTCTGGCACTCGCTCAGCCGGCCAGCGCCGACACGAGGCCCAGCGCAATTCCTGCAACGCTTGCTGCCGCCATGGAGGCGCAGGCTGCTGCGGTCAAGGCTGGAGTAATTCCCCCTGCATCCGTCCCGGCCTCCATCCCGTCCGGCCTGCAGCCTGCCCGCGTCACCCCCAGCAGCCACCGGGTTGTACGCGGCGATACAGTCAGCGGCATCGCCGCACGCTATGGCCTGAGTACTTCGGCCGTTCTCAAGCTGAACAACCTCAGGTCGAACTCGGTGATTTACCCGGGGCAGAAGCTAAAGCTAAAAGGCGCCTCGCCAGCCGGGACAGCCACCCATGTTGCCCCTGCCAGCTCGGCCACCAGGACGTACACCGTGAAATCCGGAGACACCCTGGGCGGGATCGCGGCTAGGCACGGCGTGAAGCTTTCACAGGTACTGAGCTGGAACCGGTTGTCCGTAAACTCGATCATCTACCCGGGCCAGAAGATCCGGCTCGGCGGGACGGCGGCTTCCCCAGCACCAACTAAATCCGCGCCGGCGCCCGCCCGCACCGTCTCCTCGCGCTCCTATACCATCAAGTCCGGAGATACGCTTTCCGGCATTGCTGCACGTCACGGCATCAGGTTGGCGGATCTACTCTCCGCCAACCGGCTCAAGGTAACCAGCACCATCTACCCCGGTAACAAACTCGCGATCCCGGGGAAGTCCACGAGCCCCGTCCAACCGGCGTCGAGCGTCACGCCGCTGGTGCCCAGCTCCTTCCTTGGCTTCACGTATCCGGCAGCCGTGGTGAGCTCCGCCAACAAGAACAAGGCCCTGCTCAACGCGGCTCCCGTGCCTTCGCTTGCGCAGATGAAATCCATCGTGGCCGACACGGCACGGCGCATGGGGGTGGATCCGGCGCTCGCCTTGGCGTTCGCCTACCAGGAATCCGGCTTCAACCAGCGCGCCGTGTCCCCTGCAAATGCCATCGGCACCATGCAGGTCATTCCGTCCTCCGGCGAGTGGGCGTCCGACCTTGTGGGCCGGAAGCTGAACCTGCTTGATCCGTATGACAATGCAACGGCCGGGGTGGCTATCATCCGGCAACTGATCCGCACCAGCAAGAACCTGGACAACGCGATTGCCGGCTACTACCAGGGCCAGTATTCCGTCAGCAAGTACGGCATGTACTCGGACACGAAGGCTTACGTCGCAGCGATCAAAGCGCACCGAAAGAACTTCGCCTAGACTGCAAACGTTCCTTCCCCTTAATAGAGGGGCAGAGCATAACGATACGGGTCCGGATTGCATGTTGGTCCGGGCCTGTTTCCGTGCAGCATTTAGGATCATAGAGTGCAGGAAAACGTGTCGGACCGTCTCGTTGGTTCCCTGGTGGACAACCGCTACCAGGTAAATTCAAGGCTCGCGGGCGGCGGAATGTCCACCGTGTACCTGGCCACAGACCAGCGGCTGGACCGGGACGTCGCGCTCAAGGTCCTTCACCCACACTTGGCCAATGACCACAGCTTCCTCGACCGCCTCTCCCGGGAGGCCCGCTCGGCGGCAAAACTGTCGCATCCCCATGTCGTGGGCGTCCTGGACCAGGGACATGATGGTCAGACAGCCTATCTGGTCATGGAGTACATCAAGGGCCACACGCTCCGCGACGTCATTCGTGAAAAGGGGGCACTGTCTCCGCGCCTGGCATTTGCCCTGATCGATCCGGTGGTGGAAGGCCTGGGCTCAGCGCATGACGCCGGGCTGATTCACCGGGACGTGAAGCCGGAAAACGTACTGATCGCGGACGATGGCCGCATCAAAATCGGCGACTTCGGGCTCGCCCGGGCGGTGACAACCACCACAAGCACCGGGACGCTCATCGGAACGGTCGCGTACCTCTCCCCCGAACTGGTCCTTGGCCGGCCGGCGGATGCGCGCAGTGACATCTACTCCACTGGAATCATGCTCTTCGAGATGCTCACCGGCAAACAGCCGTTCGACGGCGACGTTCCGATCCAGGTTGCCTATCAGCACGTCAACTCGACCGTCGCTCCGCCGTCCAGCCTCGTCCCGGGACTGGCAGCAGAGGTTGATGAGCTGGTGCAGTGGTGTACGGCAAAGGACCCGGAAAAGCGTCCCGTGGACGGCAATGCGCTCCTCTCCGAACTCAGGCACATCCGCACCAATCTCTCCGACGCGGAGCTCGATCTGCAGCCTCCCGCGGCGCGGGGGGAGCGCCGCCCGGCGGCTGCGGCGGGCATTAGGGCCTCAGGGCCGGCAGGAAGCGGTATCCCGGTACCGCCTGTGCCTCAGCGCCTGCCGTCCCGGCCGGGGAGCGCCGGAGGCCATACCGAGGTGCTCTCCGAAATGCGGGACAAGGTTCCGCTGGATCAGACACTTCAGTGGCGCGGGGGCCAGCGCCCCACCGAAGTCATTGCGCAGACGAGCAATCCCACCACCATCTTCCCCGCACGCCGGCTCCCTCCTGGATACGGCCGGGACACAGACAGCGACTTTGATTCCCGCCCTGCCCTGGACGGCGTTCAGGTGGATGCCGACCGGCCACGCAACAACCAACGCAGCACGCTTGACCGTTACGGGCCAGGCCCGTCGGCCCTGGGGCATGGAGCGCTGAGTAAGCGTGAGCAGCGGAAACAGGACCGGGTCGATGAACGTGCCCGCACGCGCGCAGCCGCGACACCCCTGCGAAGCCTGCGTGAGGGAAACGCCCGACGCCGCGGGATTCTCTGGATCGTCATCCTGGTCATCGCGGCGCTGCTGGCCACCGGTGCCGGCTGGTTCTTCGGCATGGGACCAGGATCACCCGGCACCGTCCCGTCGGTGGCCAACCGGACTGTTGCCGAGGCTCAGCAACTCCTCCTGGCGGCCGGATTCCAATCCAGCACCCAGGATGTGTTCGACGACGATGTCCGCGCCGGGCTGGTAGTGGGGTCTCAACCGAAGGCGGGAACGGAGATCCGCAAGTACCAGCAGGTTTCACTGTTCGTCTCCAAGGGCCCGCAGCTCTTCCCGCTGCCGCAACTGGCAGGGAAATCCCTCGACGCCGCCAAGGAAACACTCAACCGGGCAGAGATGGCCCTTGGAAAAATCACTGAGAAATTCGATGAAGAGGCACCGGCAGGCACGGTCCTAGCCCAAGCCCCCGCAGCTGCCGCGCAGGTCAAGCACGGAACTCCAGTTAGCCTCACTGTATCCAAGGGCCCCCAGCCCATCCCCGTCCCGGACGTCCGCGGAGCGGAGCAATCTGCAGCCTTCCGGACCATCGAGGCAGCCGGGCTCGTGGCCGTTGTTGCGGACATGACCGTCAATGACAGGAACATCCCAGAGGGAGCGGTTGTCAGGCAGGAACCTGCCTCCGGCACCCTGACCCGCGGCAGCACCGTCACCCTGACCATTTCCGCAGGCCCGAAGCTCGTGAAGGTGCCCAATTACATTGGCGAGCAGGTCAGCGATGCCCGTGAAGCGCTGGAGAAGCGAGGTTTCGAGGTCCAGGTCAACAACATCCTCGGCGGATTCTTCGGAACGGTGCGGGACCAGGATCCTGTGGACACAGAGGTACCGGAGGGATCCGTGGTGACGCTGACCGTCGTCTAGACGTATGCTCCAGACGACAGCCTGATCAAGATCCCAGCGTGATTAGACCTCACTTGGACCGGGGCTCCGGGATGATTGCTCCCCCCGGGCCCCGGTCCTTATCAGTTGCTATCAGCCCGCTTCCGCACTGTGCCGCGCCACGGCAGGTTGCAGCGCCGGGCCAGGTGTCAGCGCCGGGTCAGGGCGCCAGCCACGAGGAACGCCATCTCCAGCGACTGCATATGGTTCAGGCGCGGATCGCACACTGATTCGTAGCGGTCGAGGAAAGCCTCCTGGTCGATGGGGTCGGCACCGCCAAGGCACTCGGCAACATCGTCGCCGGTCATTTCGACGTGAAGGCCGCCCGGCACGGTTCCGAGGGCGTGGTGCACTTCGAAGAATCCGCGGACCTCGTCGATGACGTCGTCGAAGTTACGGGTCTTGTAGCCGTTCGGCGAGGTGACGGTGTTACCGTGCATCGGGTCGGTCACCCACAGAACCTGGGCGCCCGAAGCGGTCACCTTTTCCACGACCGCGGGGAGCTTTTCACGAATGTTGCCGGCGCCCATACGGGTGATGAAAGTCAGTCGGCCCGGCTCGCGGTTCGGATCCAGCTTGTCGATCAGTCGCAGGGCGTCATCACCCGTGGTGGCGGGGCCAAGCTTAACGCCGATGGGGTTGCGCACGCGGGAGAGGAAGTCGACATGCGCGTGCTCGAGCTCCCGGGTCCGCTCACCGATCCAGAGGAAATGGGCGGAGGTGTCGTAAGGGAAGCCGGTGCGCGAGTCGATGCGGGTCAGGGCGCGCTCATAGTCGAGCAGCAGGGCCTCGTGGCTGGCGTAGAACTCCACACGCTTCAGCGCTTCGAAGTCAGCTCCGCAGGACGCCATGAACTGGATGGCGCGGTCGATGTCGCGGGCAAGGGATTCGTAGCGGGCGTGAGCCGGGTTTTCGGTGAAGCCCTTGTTCCACTGGTGCACCAGGCGCAGATCAGCGAACCCGCCCTGCGTGAAGGCGCGGATCAGGTTCAGCGTGGATGCCGACGTGTGGTAGGCCTTGAGCATCCTGCTGGCATCATGACCGCGGGATTCGGGAGTGAAGTCGTACCCGTTGACAATGTCGCCGCGGTAGGCCGGAAGAGTCACGCCGTCGCGTGTTTCTTCATTCGATGAGCGGGGCTTGGCGAACTGGCCGGCCATCCGGCCCATCTTGATGACGGGCATTGCCGCACCGTAGGTGAGCACTACCGCCATCTGGAGGATAGTCTTCACGCGGGCGCTGATCTTGTCAGCCGTCGCATCCCCGAACGTTTCGGCACAGTCGCCGCCCTGCAGGAGGAACGCCTTGCCCTGGGCGGCTGCGGCAAGCCGCTCGCGGAGCACGTCGACTTCGCCCGCAAACACGAGGGGCGGCAGTGCCGAGAGTTCGCGGACGGAAGCGTCGAAGACGTCACGGTCCTGCCACGAGGGCTGCTGGGAAATCGGAAGGTCCCGCCAGTTGTCCAGTCCCGGATAGTTCGCTGCGCCGCTCTGGGCGGTGCTGTTCACTGCGGTGATGGTCGTGGAAGGGGCAGGTTTTGCGGATAGCTCAGTCACACTACTAAGAGTAGATGCCCGGACAGTCATCGGGACACCCGGAGTGTCATTGACCCCCGGCCGGCGTCACAGACTCCGGCGTATTACATGCCGGCGCCACGCGTCTCCGGCCCGCACTCCTCAGGTCAGGCGCCCCGCCGGTCTTCTCCGGGCTGATCCTTGCCTGGCTGGTCCTTGCCGGTCTGGTCCTTACCGGTCTGGTCTGGTTGTTTACCCGCCAGCCGCAGTTTAACCACGGCGGCGTACTCGTCAACGTATTCCTGCCCGGACAGGCGCATAAGCTCGTACATGATCTCGTCCGTCACCGACCGCTGAATCAGCCGGTCATCTGCCATACCCTGATACCTGCTAAAGTCCAGGGGCTCACCGAAAATCATGCCGATACGCCGGATATTGGGCAGCCTCTTTCCGATCGGCTGGACTTTGTCCGTGCCGATCATCGCGACCGGTATCACCGGAACCCCGGCCTGCAGCGCCAGCCTGGCAACGCCCACCTTGCCGCGGTACAGCCGGCCGTCGGGGCTGCGGGTACCCTCCGGATAGATGCCCAGCAGTCCCCCGTGGTTCAGGACATGCATGCCGGCCTCGAGGGAGGCAGCGGATGCGGCCCCTCCGGAGCGGTCCATGGGAAGTTGGTTCGTGAGCCGGAAAAACATGGCGGTCAGCTTGCCCTTGAGCCCGGTGCCCGTGAAGTATTCCGACTTCGCCAGAAAAATGACCGGCCGCGACACCATCAGTGGCATGAAGATCGAGTCGGAGAAGGACAAGTGGTTTGAGGCAATAATCGCAGGTCCCTCGGCCGGTACATTATCCAGCCCCTTAACCCACGGCCGGAAAAGAGTGCGAAGCACCGGACCCAAAAAGATCCTCTTCATGATCCAATAAAACACGGTCCAACCCCTCCGGAAGGAAACTGGCAGGCACTCCAAGGGGCCCGCCAGCACTGCAATGCAACCCTACTCTAGTGAGATTTGCAGCGAACAGTGACACGATGGACTCATGACGGAAAGCAGCGACCCGGCGACGCCCGCCGCTTTCAGCTATCCGGGCCATGGCCCCAATGCGCGCATCGGAATCGCGATCTGTCACGGTTTTACAGGCAGCCCGTTGAGCATCCTTCCCTGGGCCGAATATCTGGCGGAACGCGGCTTCGCCGTCTCGGTACCGCTGCTTCCCGGTCACGGAACAGACTGGCAGGACCTGGCGCGAACAGGCTGGCCGGATTGGCACGGCGCCTTTGAAAAAACGTACCTGGAGCTTGCCGGCAGGACCGAGGCCTGCTTCGTAGCCGGACTTTCCATGGGCGGTGCCATCGCGCTGCTGACAGCCTCCCGCCATTCAGTGGTTGGCGTGGCAGTGGTGAATCCAGGGCTGAGCTTCTATGACCGGCGCGTCAGGATCATAGGACTGCTGAAGTACTTCCAGCGGACCACTATTCCGATCGAAGAAGAAAATCCGACGGCGGCCCCCACGCAGGACGGCGACTATTCCCGCACGCCGCTGGCAGCTGTCCATCAGCTGAAACGGCTCTTCGCAGCAGCCATCCGGGGACTGCCCCGGGTCACTGCGCCCGTGCTGGTGTTCAAGTCCCGGAACGACGTCGTTGTGCCGCCCACGTCGTTGGCCATGTTGAAGGCCCGTCTCGGAACTGCACATGTTGGAAAAGGCAACCTTGAAACTGTGCTGCTGGAGAACAGCGGCCATGTCGCCACGCTGGACGTCGACGCGCAGGAAATTTTCGCGGCCTCGGCGCGGTTCTTCCAAATGCACGCAGACACTGTGCATCCAGACCACGCGCATCCAGACCACGCGCATCCAGGCGCACCGGCAACCAGCACCCGTGCCAACAGTGCCATATCGTCGGAGAAGCAATGAGCACCCTTCCGGACCACAGTCCGTTCAGCAGCCCGTTCTCGGGAGAGGGCCCCCGAGTGGGCATTGCACTCTCGCACGGCTTTACCGGAAGTCCACACGGAGTGCGGGCCTGGGCCAGGGCCTTCGCGGACGCAGGCTTCGCGGTCCGCATGCCGCTGCTTCCCGGCCATGGCACCACGTGGCAGGAATTGGCCCGCAGCCGCTGGATGGAATGGCATGACGCGATGGATGCTGCGTATCTGGAGCTTGAGGCCGAGTGCGACTACGTCTTTGCGGCAGGAATCTCCATGGGAGGCGCGCTTGCCTTGCGCATCGCTGCCACCCGGTCCGTCGCAGGCACTGTCCTGGTCAACCCCGCGCTCGTCATCGACGACCCGCGCGCGCCACTGGCCGGCATACTGAAGCTCGTGCTGAAGAGCACGCCGTCCATCGGCAATGACATCCTCAAGCCCGGCGTTGATGAAGGCGCCTACGCCCGGACACCTGTCGCAGCCGCCCATGAACTGCACAAGCTCTTCAAAGTCACGCGCCTGCTGCTGCCGGCGGTCACCGCCCCCGTCCAGGTTTTTCGTTCCACGGTGGACCATGTCGTTTCCGACACGAGTATGACGGCGCTTCGCCGGGGCCTGACGCACGCACCGCTCAACGTGACCATGTTGGAGAACAGTTACCATGTAGCCACGCTCGATAACGACGCCGGACAGATCTTCAACGGCTCGGTGGAATTCATCCGGAACGTCCTTGCTGATGCCGGAGCCCTACCAGTCCGCGACAGCCAGCCAGAAGGGCGAGCCCAATGAACAGGCCCGATTCGAATCCATCCGATCCCAGCGCCAACCAGGATGACGCCGTATGGCTCGACCTCGTGGCCAGGCTCGAAGGGAAGACCTCCAAGTCCGACGCAGGGACCGGCACCGAACTGGAGGCCGGCACGGCCGACTATGCCCGCCAGGCAGATGAACAGTCGCCCGACCCCGCAGGCTCCTCCGCCGCAGGCACTTCAGGTCCTTCATCCGCTGACTCTTCGGCCGGGCCGGAGGCACCTGCCAGGCGGTTCACTGACTTCGATCCGCTCGGCCTGGCTCCCGGTGCCGCGGCACCTGTGGAGCCGTCCGCCGTCGAACGCGAACAGGCAGCGGCGCGCCGGCGCGCCGCCGAGGCGACTGGTGAGGCGGTGCAAACCGGGCCGGAGGGTCCCCGCGACTACGGAGTCGATGACGAAGAGGGTGCGTTTGTGCCTGAGGACCCGCCCGTCCTTTCCGCGACAGATCCCCTGACGATGCTTGCGTGGCTCGGCGCGGTGGGTTCCCCGATTGCCCTCGTACTGTCCGCCATGTTCTGGCGGTCAGCACCCCTGCTGGCGATCCTGGGCATAGTGGCCGTGTTTGTGGCGGGCGTCGTGTACCTGATCATGAAGCTGCCACAGGAGAAAGACGAAAACGACGACGGCGCCCGCGTGTAAGCGCTGTTAGCCGTACGTGCCGGCGTCAGCTGTGCGTTCGGCTGCTGACCCTTGACAAGTCAGCCGCACCGATAAGCCCGGCGTTTGGACCCAAGGCCGCCAGGGCGATTTCAGCGGCCGGGCGGAAACCGCGGCCAGTGAGGTTGCGGGCGAAAGCCTTCCGTGCCGGTGCCACCAGCAGTTCCCCGGCAGCGCACAGCCCTCCGCCGATCACGAACTTTCCAGGATCAAGGGCGGCCGCCAGATTGGCCAGCCCGAGTCCCAGCCAGTCCCCCACGTCCTCCAGAAGTTCCTTCGACGCAGCGTCTCCGGCGATAGCCAGTTCCGTCACGGTGGCTCCAGTGATGCGCTCGGCGTGGCCGTCAACGGCCTTGAGAAGCTCCTGCGCCACCGGCGAGTTTGCCAGTGCGAGCTCCCGGGCCTCCCGCCCGAGGGCATTGCCGGAGGCATACTGCTCCCAGCAGCCGCGGTTGCCGCATTCGCAGCGGTGCCCGCCGGGCATGATGATCTGGTGGCCGAATTCGCCCGCAACGCCGAAGCGGCCCCGCTCCACGCGGCCGTCCATCACCATGGCCCCGCCAATCCCCGTGCCCAGTGTGATGCACACGAGCCGGTCCTGGCCCTGGCCCGCACCAAAGCGCCATTCGGCCCAGGCTGCCGCGTCGGCGTCATTGGTCAGCATCACAGGGCGCCGAAGCAAGCGCTGGAGGTTATCCCGCAGAGGTTCGTTGCGCCAGGCAAGGTGCGGGCTGAAGAGCACGGTGCCACCGTCCAGGTCCATCCAGCCGGCGGCGCCGATGCCCACCGACCTGATGCGGGCGCCGCGACTGAGTTCCTCCACCAGCTCCACAATGACCTGTTCGACCGCCCGGGGATTGCTCCCGGGCGTGGAGCGCCTGGCTTCCCGGAGAATGCGCCCTTCACCATCAACGACGCCCGCCGCAACCTTCGTCCCGCCGATGTCAATGCCGATGGCCAGGCCATTGGCCGCCGGACGCAGGTGCTGCCGGAGCGTGCGGTAGGGTGCACTTCCGCCCGGCTGGCCAGCCCGGCTTCGCCGCCAAACGGGCCTGGAGCGGGGGGTCGTGCTGAACAGGCGGGCTGTGTCAGTCGGTCCGGACTGTTCGGTCGGCGGGAATGGCTGCATAAGTCCCCATTCTAGGTGCCCCCGCCTGCGGTTTTGCCTCCCGTTCACAGTGGCGCAACCTCGACATCACGTAACTGTTTGTGCTGGTAGCGGGCCTAAGCCCGCCTCGGGCGGCGGGGTACTAAGGTGGTGACTAACCACAGCGGCCTACGGATATCAAAGGAGCTATCGTGCGCGAATTCAGTGTTCCGCCCCTGGTCAACGTCCCTTCGGACTCCAACATCACGGATCTTCTGGTGCGCCAGGCGGCGAAGACATCGAATCCGGCACTCTACTCGCGGCTGGATGCCTCAGGCCGGTGGCAGGACATCACCGCCTCTGACTTCCGCGAGGATGTGTCCGCCCTCGCAAAGGGGCTGATTGCCAGCGGCGTGCAGGCCGGGGACCGGGTCGGAATCATGTCCCGGACGCGGTACGAGTGGGCGCTGGTTGACTTCGCCATCTGGTTCGCCGGCGGTATTTCGGTCCCCATCTATGAAACATCCTCCCCGTCCCAAGTGGCCTGGAACCTCGGCGACTCGGGTGCGGTGGCCGCGTTCGGCGAAGCGGCCCACCACGAAAACGTCATCAGGCAGGCGGCCGCTTCCGAAGGCCTGACCGCCCTGAGCCGGGTCTGGCAGCTCGAGGGCGAAGGGCTAAATGCTCTCCGGGAGGCCGGGACAGATGTCAGCGACGACGAACTTGAGAAGCGGCGGACCACAGCCGGGTTGGGCGACGTCGCCACGATCATCTATACCTCCGGCACCACGGGACGGCCAAAGGGCTGCGAACTGACCCACGGAAACTTTGTTGAACTGACGGAGAACGCGCTGGCCACGTCCCTGCGCCAGATTGTCAACGAGCAGGCGCGGACCATCATGTTCCTCCCGATGGCGCACGTGTTCGCACGGTTCATCTCCGTCCTGGCCGTGGGGGCCGGCGTCACGGTCGCACACACGCCTGACATCAAGCACCTGCTGCCTGACCTGCAGAGCTACAAGCCCACGTTCATCCTCGCCGTACCGCGTGTCTTCGAGAAGGTATACAACTCCGCACTGACCAAAGCGGAAGACGGCGGGAAAGGCGCGATTTTCCACAAGGCGGCGGACACGGCCATCGCCTACTCCCGCGCCCGCCAGGAGGGCAAGGTGGGTGTCGGGCTGAAGATCAGGCACGCCCTCTTCGATAAGCTCGTTTACGGCAAGCTCCGCGCCGCGATGGGCGGCGAGGTCGCCCATGCTGTGTCAGGAGGCGGTCCCCTGGGCGAGCGGCTGGGCCATTTCTTCCAGGGCATCGGCCTGCAGATCCTCGAAGGCTACGGCCTCACAGAGACCACGGCCCCGGTCAGCGTTAACACGCCCGAGCGCATCAAGATCGGGACTGTTGGGGCACCGATTCCCGGCAATACGGTAAAAATTGCGGACGATGGCGAGATCCTCACCAAGGGCGTCTGTGTCATGAAGGGCTACTACAAGCGCGAGGACCTGACGGCTGAGGCTTTCGTCGACGGGTGGTTCCGGACTGGAGACATCGGCCAGCTGGATGCTGACGGCTTCCTGACCATCACCGGCCGGAAGAAGGAAATCATCGTTACGGCCGGGGGCAAGAACGTGATTCCGGCCCTGCTCGAAGACCAGATCCGTGCCGACGCGCTGGTGTCCCAGGTGCTCGTGGTGGGCGATAACCGGCCCTTCATCGGTGCTCTCGTGACGCTCGACGAGGAAGCCCTTCCGGGATGGCTGCAGCGGCATGGGCTGCCCGCTGAAACCACTGTTGCCGAGGCGGCCGACAACGACACCGTGAGGGCCGCAGTGCAGGAATTGATCAACAACGCGAACCATTCCGTTTCGCAGGCCGAGGCCATCAGGTCGTTCCGGATCGTGCCGCGCGACTTCACCGAGGCCTCGGGCCACCTGACCCCGTCCATGAAGGTCAAGCGGGCGCAGGTCATGAAGGACTTCGAACCGGTCATCGACGAAATGTACGCCGCGCCCAGACCCACCCGCGCCTAGCACCCGCACACGAAAGAGCCCCGCCGGAATTCCTCCGGCGGGGCTCTTTCGGTTGGACTGGCCGCTACCCGACCGGCTCCTACTCGACGCTCCTACTCAACGACGAGCAGCAGGTCTCCGCCCTGTACCTGTTCCACAGCGGAGATGGCAATCCGCGTCACCTTGCCCGCAACCGGCGTTGTGATGGACGCCTCCATCTTCATGGCCTCGATCGTGGCGACGGTGTCACCGGCCTTGACCGTGTCGCCGATCCTGACGGTGACCGTGACGGCGCCGGCGAACGGCGCAGCGACCTGTCCCGGTTGGGCGGGATCGGCCTTCTCGGCTGCCTTGACGTTGCTGATCACGGACTTGTCGCGGACCGAGACAGGACGGGACTGCCCGTTGAGCGTGCACATGACGGTGCGCATGCCCTTCTCGTCCGGCTCCGAAACGGCCTCCAGCGAGGCGATAAGGCGGACACCCTTTTCGAGCTGGATCACGTGCTCCTGGCCGCGCTGCAGACCATAAAGGTAGTCGCGGGTGTCCAGGACGGAAACGTTGCCGTAGGTTTCCACGCTCTTCTGGTAGTCCTTGGTCGGCCCGGCGAAGAGCAGGCGGTTCAGCGTCTGCTGCCTGGTCTTTGAGTCACCCTTAAGAGCTGCGCTGTCTTCCGCGCTGAGCTCCGCGTCGCGGACCTTGATGCTCCGCCCCTGCAGTGCCTTGGTGCGGAACGGTTCCGGCCAGCCTCCAGGAGGATCGCCGAGCTCGCCGGACAGGAAGCCAATGACCGAGTCCGGGATGTCATAGTTCTGCGGGTTCTCTTCGAAGTCCGCGGGATCGGCGTTCAGCCCGACAAGGTGCAGGGCTAGGTCACCCACCACCTTGGAGGAAGGCGTGACCTTCACCAGATGGCCCAGGATGCGGTCCGCGGCGGTGTACATGTCTTCGATGGCTTCGAAGCGTTCGCCCAGGCCCAGGGCCATGGCCTGCTGCCGGAGGTTGGACAGCTGCCCGCCCGGAATTTCGTGCTGGTAGACCCGGCCGGTGGGGCCCGGCAGGCCGGACTCGAACGGCGCGTACACGCGGCGCACGGCTTCCCAGTAGGGTTCCAGGGAGCTGACATAGGCAAGGCTGAGCCCGGTGTCGCGCTCAGTGTGGGCCAGCGCTGCAACCAGCGCGGACGCAGAAGGCTGGCTCGTGGTTCCGGCCAAGGAGGCCGAGGCGACGTCGACGGCGTCAACGCCGGCGTTCACTGCCGCAAACAAGGTGGCGAGCTGCCCGCCGGCGGTGTCGTGCGTGTGCAGGTGGACGGGGAGGTCGAACCGTTCCCGGAGTGCCGTCACGAGCTTCGCGGCGGCTGCCGGGCGCAGCAGGCCGGCCATATCCTTGATGGCGAGGATGTGCGCGCCTGCCTCGACAATCCTGTCCGCCAGCTGCAGGTAGTAGTCCAGCGTGTACAGCTTTTCATTCGGGTCCAGCATGTCCCCGGTGTAGCAGAGCGCCACTTCGGCGACGGCGGTACCCGTGGCGCGCACGGCGCGGATGGCCGGAGCCATCTGGTTGACGTCATTCAGCGCATCGAAGATGCGGAAGATGTCAATGCCCGTGGCGGCCGCCTCGTTGACGAAGGCCTCCGTCACTTCCTCCGGGTACGGTGTGTAACCCACCGTGTTCCGGCCGCGGAGCAGCATCTGCAGGCAGATGTTCGGCATGGCCTTACGCAGCGCAGCCAGGCGGTCCCAGGGGTCCTCGCCCAGGAAACGCAGGGCGACGTCGTAGGTGGCGCCGCCCCAGGCCTCGACCGAGAGCAGTTCCGGCAGCAGCGAGGACACAGCGGGTGCGGCGGCAACCAGGTCCCTGGTGCGGACGCGGGTGGCCAGCAGCGACTGGTGCGCGTCGCGGAACGTGGTGTCCGTGACCGCCACGGCCGTCTGCTCACGCAGGGCACGGGCGAAGCCTTCCGGGCCCAGTTCCTGTAGGCGCTGGCGCGAGCCCGGCTGCGGCTCGCTCCCCTTCACGACCGGAAGCTTCTCGGCAGGATCGGTGTGGACTGTGAGCTCACCGTTTGGTTTGTTGACGGTGACCTCAGCCAGCCAGGTCAGCAGCTTCGTGCCGCGGTCCGCTGAAACGCGGGCCTTCAGCAGCTGGGGGCGCTCATCGATGAAGGATGTGGCCACGTTCCCGGCGATAAAGTCCGGGTCGTCCAGCACGGCCTGCAGGAATGAGATGTTCGTGGATACGCCACGGATACGGAACTCTGCGAGGGCACGTCGGGCCCGGGCCACTGCGGCCGGGTAGTCCCGGCCGCGGCAGGTGAGCTTGACGAGCATGGAGTCGAAGTGGGGGCTGATTTCGGCACCCGAGTAGACCGTGCCGCCGTCGAGCCTTACACCGGCACCGCCGGCCGAGCGGTAGCCGGTGATCTTTCCGACGTCGGGGCGGAAGCCGTTGGCCGGATCCTCCGTGGTGATGCGCGACTGCAGCGCCGCACCCTTAAGGAATACCGTCTCCTGCGACAAGCCGAGGTCGGCCAGAGTCTCGCCCGAGGCGATCCGCATCTGTGCCTGCACCAGGTCGACGTCGGTAACCTCTTCGGTGACCGTGTGCTCCACCTGGATGCGGGGGTTCATTTCGATGAAGACGTGCTGGCCGGCGCGCTCCCCTACCGTATCCACAAGGAACTCCACGGTACCGGCGTTGACGTAGTTCAGGGCCTTGGCGAATTTGACAGCGTCGCGGTACAGGGCCTGGCGGATGCCCTCGTCGAGGTTGGGCGCCGGGGCGATCTCGATAACCTTCTGGTGGCGGCGCTGGATGGAGCAGTCACGCTCGAAGAGATGCATGACGTTGCCTTCGGCGTCGGCCAGGATCTGCACTTCGATGTGCCGGGGACGGAGCACCGCCTGCTCCAGGAACATGGTGGGGTCGCCGAATGCGGCGTCGGCCTCGCGCATGGCGGACTGCAGCGCTTCGGGCAGCGCTTCGCGGGTGTTGACCCGGCGCATGCCGCGTCCGCCGCCGCCCGCAACCGCCTTCGCGAAGATCGGGAAGCCGATTTCGTCCGCTGCGGCGATGAGCTCGTCGAGGTCCTTTGAGGGCGCGCTTGACTTCAGGACGGGGACGCCGGCCTTGCGGGCAGCCTCCAGGGCGGCAACCTTGTTGCCGGCAAGTTCCAGGACTTCAGCGGGGGGGCCGACGAAAGTAATGCCGGCGTTCTTGGCGGCCCGGGCCAGGTCCGGGTTCTCCGAGAGGAAGCCGTAGCCGGGGTAAATGGCGTCGGCTCCGGATTCCTTGGCGACCCGGATGACCTCGTCAACGTCCAGGTATGCGCGTACGGGGTGGCCCTCTTCACCGATGAGGTATGCCTCGTCGGCCTTCTGGCGGTGGATCGAGTTACGGTCCTCGTTGGGGAACACGGCGACTGTCTTGGCGCCGAGTTCGTAGCCTGCGCGGAAAGCACGGATTGCGATCTCGCCGCGGTTGGCCACCAGAATCTTGGAAAACATACTTCTCCTGCATCATCGCGGGTGGTTCGGTAAGTGTCGTCACAGTGTGTAAGACGCGCGTATTGAAACACAAATCATTGTGTCCACCATCACAAATTATCCGTCATTTCGAGGCCACAATCATGCTGTGCTGGCCCCAGCAGCGGTATCCGGACAACGTCCGGCAGCCGGGCCGGCGGACAGTCGGCAACTGCCTGCCCACTAAGCCATGCGCCGGAGGCAGATAAAAAGGGTTTGGGCACCCGGTCAACATATGATGGGTGGGGCGGCGAACCCTGTCCCCGTTCCGGCAGGACCGGAGCAGCAACTACCCGAACACGGCAACCGGCGTTAGGTATTGGTTTTTCAAGTGCAAGTAGTCAGCATCAGCAGCCTCAAAGGCGGTGTCGGCAAGACATCCGTCACAACCGGATTGGCGTCTGCGGCACTGGCCGCCGGTATCCCCACCCTCGTTGTGGACCTGGATCCCCATGCCGATGCCAGCACAGCCTTGGGAGTGCAGCCGAGCGACAAGCTGGACATCGGCCGGATGCTGAAGAATCCACGCAAGGCCAAGCTTCCCGAAAACGTAGTGCCCAGCGGCTGGACCACGCGGGTGGCAACCAATGGTTCCGCACCCGCCGTCCTGGACGTCGCCGTGGGCTCGGCCTACACCGGCATCTACGACCGCCCGGACCTTGGCAAGAGGGACCTTCGCCGGTTGACCGCGGTGCTGGCTGGAACGGACACATACCAGTTGGTACTCGTGGACTGCCCTCCTTCTTTGAATGGCCTGACGCGCATGGCGTGGTCGGCAAGTACCAAAGTGGCCCTCGTGGCAGAACCAGGCCTGTTCTCCGTGGCCGGCACTGAGCGCACAATGCGCGCCATCCAGCTCTTCCGGCAGGAATTCGCCCCTAACCTCACACCGGCAGGCATCGTGGCCAACCGCGTTCGTACTGGATCCTCCGAGCACGCGTTCCGGCTGGCCGAGATGCAGTCCATGTTCGGTGATCTCCTGCTCGCGCCACACATCCCGGAGCAGGCAAACTGGCAGCAGATCCAAGGCGCTGCCCACTCCATCCACCACTGGCCGGGCGACTCCGCCAAATCAACCGCGGCCCTCTTCGACACTCTCCTGGCCAATCTGATGTCCGCGGGCAGGGCGAACCGCAGCCGGGTCAACCGCTAGGGGCCACGGCCATTGACTTTGACGACGGCCGCTCTATAGCATTGCGGCTCCGGATACGGCCAGCGGAAGCCAGCCGTAGTCCGGAGCCGTTTAGAGTCCCTCGTCGTCCGCCTCCCCGCAGGTGCCATCATGAGAGCAAATGCCACACGGGCCGCGGCGCTGGCGCTTGTCCTCCTGGTGGTCCTGTTGATGGCCTGGGTTTCCACAGTGAGCCGGTCGACCCCGTTCACCCGCTACTACATCAGCGCTCTCGGTAGTGACAGCAACTCCGGAACTTCCCCCGATTCGCCCTGGCAGTCGCTAACGAAGGTCAATACAACGACTTTCAATCCCGGCGATTCCATAAGTTTCCGCAGGGGTGATGAGTGGGCGGGCAACGTCGTTCTGGACGAAAGCGGCACCGCGGACTCGACGATCAGGTTGAACAGCTACGGAAGCGGGAATTTGCCCACGGTGACCAGCGGGGAGGGTGGAAGCTGCTTCCGACTGAACGGCAGCTACATCGAGGTGGAGGGTCTGCGGGCCACAAACTGCGGGTACGCGGGCTTCAATGTGTCCGGCGACTACGTTGCGGTGAAAAATTCCGAAGCCTCCGACAACGCCGCCGGAATCAAGGTGGGCACAGGCTCTGACTTCAGCACCTACTCCAACAACGTCCTGAAAAACAACAACGTCATGAACGTCAATACGCCCGGACGTCAGTGCGGCACGGCGGAGGCGACGGACTGCACCGATGACTCAGGAGCCTTCGGCGTACTGATCAACGGCAACGACAACGAGTTTTTCGGCAACACCGTCACCGGCTCCACGGCTGCCTCCTTCGACTACGGCATGGACGGCGGCGCCTTCGAGATCTACGACGGCAGCCGCAATAACATCCACCACAACCACGCCATCGACAACAACGTGTTCTCCGAAGTTGGCCGTTCTGACGGCGCGGCCGACGGCAATGTTTTCCGCTACAACCTGGTCCGCTCCACGTGCGGCGCGGACTGCGCCGAGGCGGTGGGACTGATCATCCGTGGCCCGGATTCGCAGTACGGCCCTACCAACAGCACCACTTTCGAATTCAACACGGTCTGGCTGAACGGCAGAAACTCCCGCGGTGTTGTCTGCCACGCGTCCTGTCCATCCACGACGGTTATCCGCGACAACATCCTGGTGGCTGTTCGGGACGCCCTCTGGCTGGATGGATCCGGGTGGGTCGAGCAGCATAACGTCGTCAACGGACCCAGCAACGTCCCGCTGGACAGCACCTCGTCGACCGTCCCGCAGGGTTCGTAAACCTAGCCGATCTTGCGCGCCGCGCGGCGCTTGCTCAGTTCGTCATCCGGGAAGTTCTGCTCGGAGGCGTGCTC
The DNA here is from genome assembly GCF_054130535.1 of Arthrobacter sp. D1-17. Taxonomy (NCBI): domain Bacteria; kingdom Bacillati; phylum Actinomycetota; class Actinomycetes; order Micrococcales; family Micrococcaceae; genus Arthrobacter; species Arthrobacter sp. D1-17. The sequence continues at coordinate 2,656,762 of NZ_CP096382.1, forward strand.
GCTCGGCAGAGAGGCAAGGCTGCCTTCAACTTCACGCCAGACACGTCCGACGGCGATGCCAAAGACGCCCTGACCGCCCTGCACCAGGTCGATGACTTCGTCGGCGGAGGTGCACTCGTAGACACTGGCGCCATCGCTCATAAGGGTGATTTGCGCCAGGTCTTCAACGCCCCGCTCACGAAGGTGTTCCACGGCGGAGCGGATCTGCTGCAGCGATACGCCGGTATCAAGCAGACGCTTGACCACCTTGAGGACGAGGATGTCACGGAAGCCGTAGAGCCGCTGCGATCCCGAGCCGGCGGCACCGCGGACTGCGGGTTCCACCAGGCCCGTCCGGGCCCAGTAGTCCAGTTGGCGGTAGGTGATGCCCGCCGCCTTGCAGGCGGTGGGGCCCCGGTAGCCTGCATCTTCGTCCAGCACCGGAAGGTCCTCAGTGAAGAGAAGGCCCTGAGCGCCACTTACAGGCACAGCTACGCCGGCCGTCGAAGACTGCTTCAGCTCGCCTGCTTCGCCTTTCGGACTCACGTGGATCCTCCTTGTCATGAGCTCCCCTGGGGAAGTCTGCCGCAACAGCCCTACAGACATGATGATCACGACGAAGATCATGCGTGTAATTTGGCCGGAGTAGCACTTTCCAGTGTGACTTGCGCGGCTGTCGTATGCAATGGGAACTTGGTACCTTCGACGTTAGGCCCGCCGCGGCCCAAGGTCAAAGACCCTGCGCCCATATAAACGGCGTGTCGAAAGTTTCAGCCTTAAGTTTAACCTTAACGTTACCTCAGCCGTCGAAATCTTCCGGTTCCACGTCGTCCAGGAACTCGCGGAACTTTCGCAGTTCGCGCTCCTCGTCGACGGCGGGACCCGGCTCGGTGTCCTCCCCCTCGTCGTGTTCGGTGATCCGTACACCGGCCTCGTCCATGACTGAATCCGCGCACCAGATACGGCACTTGGCCCTGAGCGCAATGGCCAGTGCATCGGACGCCCGGGAGCTGACGGTTGCGCCGTTATCAAACTGGAGCTGCCCGTAGAAGATGTTGTCTTCCACAGCCACAATGTTGACGCTCACGACGGAGTGCCCCAGCGTCTCGACGACGTCCACCAGAAGGTCGTGCGTCATGGGCCGCGGCGGAACCACGCCCTGCTGTGCCAAGGCGATGGCACTCGCTTCCGGCGTGCCGATCCAGATGGGCACGTGCCGTTCGCCGTGCATCTCGCGCAGCAGGACCAGGGGCTGGTTGGAGGGCAGCTCTATCCGGACGCCCACAATCTCGACTTCGATCATCAGATTTCCATCCGTGAGATACGGTCCTGGACCAGAGCCCGGTGCAGCGTCAGGCAGAGGTCACTGATTTCGCGGGCCGCCTCGGCTGCCCGTGCCTGCGAAGCTGCGTCCCTGCGGGATGTCAGCGTCGCCACTGCCCGTTCCACCAGTCCGAACTCCCGCTCGGCGGCAGCCTGGAAGGGACGGAGATGACGGGGCTCCAGTCCGTGCCCCTCCAGTTGGACGCAGGCGCGTGCCACCTGCAGCGCGTGCTCATCGAACATGCCGTTCGTGTGGCCGATGAGGCCGAAGCTCAGCAGCGACTGCACCAGCGGAACGCTCGCGCCGGACTCCGCCCGCAACTGCTCCTCACTGAGCTTGCGTGACTTGTTCTGCAGCTCAGCTGCAAGCTCATCGGAAACAATCCGCGGGGAAACGGTGACACCCGGCGGAAGGTTCTCCGGCCGCTCACCGCGGTCAATGGCGTCAAGGTAGTCCTTGATCACCTTTAAGGGCAGGTACTGGTCGCGCTGCAGCGACAGGACAAAGCGCAGACGTTCGACGTCGCCATCTGAATACTGCCGGTAGCCGGCAGGGGTGCGCCGGGGATTGATGAGCCCCTTTTCTTCAAGGAATCTGATTTTCGACGCCGTCATGCTCGGGAAATCGTCGCTCAACTGAGCGAGGACCTCCCCGATATTCAGGACCAGGGGTCCCCGGCGCTCCGGTTGTGCCATTGCCACAGGCAGCCGCTCCGAATCAGACGCGTCCTGCTGTGCGGGCAGGGCTCAGGTAGAAGGTGAGTCGGAACTTGCCGATCTGGACTTCGTTTCCGGACTTCAGCTCCAAGCTATCCACGCGGTCATGGTTGACGTAGGTGCCGTTGAGGCTGCCCGTGTCCACGACCTCGAAGCTGCGGGCGGTGCGGCGGAACTCGACATGGCGGCGCGAGACGGTCACGTCGTCAAGGAAAATATCCGCATCAGGGTGCCGTCCGGCCGTGGTGACGTCGGAGTCAAGCAGGAAACGGGCGCCCGCGTTGGGGCCGCTGTGCGCTACCAGCAGTGCCGAACCGGCCGGCAATGCCTCTACGGCAGTCCTCTCCTCGGGCGAAAGCTTGGGCACGATCGTCGGCTCGTCACGGACGGGAGTGAGGTTGATCGAGGTTGTCTCCGAAGCCCTGCCCACGCCCGTGCCGTAATCACCGCTGGTGTGGTTCTGTTCGCCGCCAACCATGGATTCCTCCTCCTTCGTTGCAGATGTCCCCCTGCAATCAACGCGTATCGTCCGGAAACTGCCTGGCAGCTCCGGGTTCGCTGTCCGCCGCCCGGACCACTGGAATCAATACGATGAAATCCATGGTCCGGTCCGGCGGGAACAGCTAGCTTTAGCCTACCTGTTGTTCGTACTCGGATGCACTGAGCAGGGAGTCCACTGCATCAGGTTCCGCGAGCTTGACCTCGATGAGCCAGCCGTCGCCGTACGGATCGGAATTGATGAGGGCAGAATCCGTGTCAAGCGCGTCGTTCCGGGCAACAATTTCACCGGTCACCGGAGCGTAGATATCGCTGACGCTCTTGGTGGACTCGACCTCGCCGATCACGTCGTTCGCTGTGACAGTAGTCCCGACTTCGGGCATCTGGGCGTAGACGACGTCCCCTAGGGCGTCCTGGGCGAAGTCGGTGATCCCGACCCTGACCACTCCGTCGGCATTCGGCGCGGACACCCACTCGTGTTCGGCGGTGTAGGACAGATCTGAGGGAATGTTGCTCATCAGGGGCCTTTCATCGGGTCAATCACCAATGTCAACGGCGGCGCAGGAACAAGCCACCGCTGAAAGTATAGACACAAGCCCCGGACCGCAAAGGGGACCGAAACAGCGTTAGGCCAGCTCAGGCGCTGACACGCCTCGGTCGTTGTGCCAGAGTTGGGGCATGCCAGAACTACCCGAAGTAGCGGGCCTGACAGCCTTTCTCGGCACACACCTCCAGGGCGCCGTGCTGACGAAACTTCAGGTCCTTTCCGTGGCCGTCCTCAAGACCGCTGATCCGCCCTACACGGCCCTGGAAGGCCGCACGGTGGCCAGCGTCCGGCGCTTCGGCAAGTTCATTAGCCTGGAGGCCGGCGGCCTTTACTTCGTTTTTCACCTGGCGCGGGCGGGCTGGGTGCGTTACACGGAGTCTCCCTCGGAGGTGCCGCTGCGGCCCGGCAAAGGCCCCATCGCCGCACGGCTCACGTTTGCGGGACAGGACGGCGGCCATTTGGGGGTCGATCTCACCGAGGCAGGCACCAAGAAGAGTCTCGCTGTCTACGTGGTAACGGATCCCCATAAGGTACCGGGAATTGCGGCCCTTGGACCCGACCCGCTGGACCCGCGGTTCAGCGTCGAGAACCTGCAGGCCATCCTTGCTGCCAGTCCCCACCAGATCAAGGGCGTCCTGCGGAGCCAGAACGTGATGGCCGGAATCGGCAACGCCTACAGCGACGAGATCCTTCACGCTGCAAGGATCTCGCCGTACACCATGGCTCATTCGCTGGACAAGGAAACCGCGCGGGTCCTCCATACGGCCATTCATGACGTTCTCGGGGCCGCGGTGCAGGAGGCACTGGGCAAGGCTCCGGAAGACCTGAAGGACACGAAGCGCGGCGGCATGAACGTCCATGGCCGGGCCGGGCTGTCATGCCCGGTGTGCGGGGACACGGTCCGTGAAGTGTCCTTCGCGGACACAGCCCTCCAGTACTGCCCCACCTGCCAAACGAAGGGCAAGGTCCTGGCGGACCGCCGGACGTCCCGTTTCCTGAAATAGCTGGCTTTGGCTGCACCAACTGAGGCTGTGCTGCCGAGGATCGCTGTTAGGGCAGGAAGTGTCGGAGGTCATAAGCAAGTCCTGCGCATTAACCGCCACTGCGAAATCTGCACACCACGGGTTTCCCTCGACAGGGCAAACCAGCCGCACCGGTCCACACCCCAAACGGGCGTACCACTCTGGTGCCCTCGGAGGAAGAGTGCACCGAATCCTGAAAGACGGAGGCATTCCCATCAAGATGCTCCAGGAAGACGAAGCCGGAGAAACTGCCATCCACAAGGACGCGGGTAACTGCTTCCTTGATGTGAAGGCCGCAAACTTCGGCTCCTGAACCATTGCCATTGAGGAAAAGAAGTAGCGTTTTCCCAAGGTGCTTTAGGCAGGAAGAACCCCCGTCAGCCTCTCTGGCCTGGCCGGCGGGGGTTCTTGACGTTCAAGCAGCCCCCCGCACTCTGGGGGGACACGCGAGGGGCTGCCGGTTATGACGCTACGCCGCGGTACTTAATCCCTCAACTTGATAAGGCTGCTGCGTGGTTACAGGGCGTTTACTTGCATGGCGTATGCTCCCTTTACCGCCCGCCCTAGCGGCCAGTTGCTGGATCTACGGCGGCGGTAGGTGGCGCGCCCCGGGTAAATGGGGGACGGGGCGAGCCACCGCCAAAAGCTGCGCCAATGTTGACTGTTCCTTGATGTGCCGCCCGTACACTCCATAGCAGCCGCCGCATTGGATGCACGCCTTCCGCGGCGGCGGTTAGGTAGCCCGCCTTCACCCCCAATGGGGCGGGCTGCCGCTTTCAGTAACCGAGGATTGCGGGACAGTTCGGTTACGGGTCAGGGTCCGCCGGGGGGCTACGGGCCGGCAGTAGGTGGTCCGCTCCGATGCAAGGGGGCGGAGCGGACCACCTCCACTCAGTTATGGCAGAAAAACGGTCGAAAGGACCGTTAGTAGCTAGCTCCGCTGAAGGCGTATGCCCCCTCGGCGCTGGGAGCAATGACGCCCACGGACATCCGGACCTATCACATCGTTGACTTCCTGACGGAGCACAGAGACCGGCAGGGGTGCCGTGACGGTGCGGCGTGTCGCCGCGGCTCCGGAGGGCCGAGCTTGTTACGCGACGCGGCTCTCCGACAAGATCCGGGTACAGGCCGGACTCGCGACACCCACCCTGCACGGCTCCCGGCATGAGCATGCTTCCCTACTTATCGCGGGCGGCGCTGACATGTCGATTGTGTCCAAACGGCTGGGGCATTCCAACCTGGCTACGACGTCAGACCTGTACGCACATCTGGTTTGCCTCCGCCAGCCGATACGCAGCCGAGAACGCGTCCGCCTTGGTGCCGTCCAAGAAGCCGATGCACACGCACTGCACACACGAGTCGGTATTTCGGTTCGAGGGCAAAGAAAAAACCGCCCCATCACCGGGCAAGATCCCAGTAATAGAGCGGTTTTTCAGCTGGTCGGGCTGACAGGATTTGAACCTGCGACCCCTTGACCCCCAGTCAAGTGCGCTACCAAGCTGCGCTACAGCCCGTCAGTTCTGCCGTTCTCCGCTGCCGTGAATTTCAGAAGAATTTCACTTCAGCAGTCCGGCCGAACCACCTCCAAAAGCTTACACGATTCCGGAGGGTGCCCGTGACAATTTCGGTTGTCACGGGCCGGGTGTGTCGAAATTAACGCTTCTTTCCCCGCTTTTCACGGACACGCATGCTGACTTCAATGGGTGTTCCCTCGAAGCCGAAGGTTTCCCGAAGCCGGCGGGTGATAAACCGGCGGTATCCCGGGTCGAGGAAGCCAGTGGTGAAGAGGACGAACTTCGGTGGGCGGCTGGAGGCCTGGGTGCCGAAGAGGATCCTCGGCTGTTTGCCGCCGCGCACCGGGTGCGGGTGCGCCGCCACGAGCTCGCCCAGGAACGCGTTGAGCCGTCCGGTCGGGATGCGCTTGTCCCAGTTCTCCAAAGCAACATCCAGTGCGGGCACGAGACGATCCTTATGCCAGCCGGTCTTGGCTGAGATGTTCACGCGCGGAGCCCACTCAACGTGGGCCAGGTCCTGCTCGATTTCACGCTCCAGGTAACGGCGGCGCTCATCGTCAAGAAGGTCCCATTTGTTGAACGCAAGCACCAGGGCGCGACCGGATTCGATGGCCAGCTGGAGGATGCGGACGTCCTGCTCGCTGAGCACCTCGTCCACGGCGAGAAGCACGACGGCGACCTCCGCTTTTTCAAGCGCGCTTTGGGTCCGCAGGGAGGCGTAGAAGTCAGCGCCCTGCGCCATGTGCTGGCGGCGCCGAATACCAGCGGTGTCGACGAATCGCCACGTGCGTCCACCGAGCTCGATGAATTCGTCCACCGGGTCCCGGGTTGTACCGGCGATGTTGTCCACCACCACCCGTTCGGAACCGGCCAGCTTGTTCAGGAGGGATGACTTGCCCACGTTCGGGCGGCCAATCAGCGCCACACGGCGGGGGCCGCCGGAGCGTTCGACGCCTTCGATCGTGGAGAATTCCGGAAGCGTGTCCATGACGTGGTCCAGCAGGTCCGCCACGCCGCGGCCATGCAGTGCCGAGACGGGGTAGGGCTCGCCGAAGCCGAGGCCCCACAGGACGGCGGAGTCCGCCTCCTGCGCAAAATCGTCCACCTTGTTGGCCACCAGGATGACCGGTTTCCTGCTCCGGCGCAGCATCTTCATGACTGCTTCATCGGTCGCCGTCGCGCCGACTGCGGAGTCAACGACGAACAGCACCGCGTCGGCGAGCTCGACGGCCATTTCCGCCTGCTCCGCCACCCTGGCGTGGATGCCGCGGGCATCGTGCTCCCACCCACCGGTATCCACAAGAGTGAAATTGCGCCCGTTCCAGTTGGCGGAGTACATCACACGGTCACGGGTCACACCCGGCGTGTCCTCAACGACCGCCTCGCGGCGGCCGAGGATGCGGTTAACCAGGGTGGACTTGCCGACGTTGGGACGGCCGATGATCGCCAGGACGGGGTCCAGCTTGACCGGACCTTCCTGGTCCTCGTCGTCGTAGTGGCCGCTCAGAAGGGCGGCGTCTTCGTCGTCGAGTTCGTAATCTTCCAGCCCGGCCCGGAGCGAGGCCGCACGGAGTTCGGCCTCGTCATCGTCCATGGCGGCAAGGTGCTCGGCCACTTGGTCGGCGCCGGTGGGCGTGTATTCATCTTCGCCGGCGCCTGAGCGGCCGGACGTTTGAGTGGTGTCGCTCATTGCATTTTCCTTAGTGGTGGTCTGCCGGCGGCCCGGCTGCTACGTGAAGTCTGTTCGCCCTGTCCATTGAAGCACGCCCGTTTTTCCCGGTTTCCGGCTGGCGGCGGCTCAGGGACGGGGTCACTCATGGTTGATCACTTTGGTGACAATCCGCAGCGCGGCCGCCACGGTCTGTTCAAAATCCAGATCGGAGGAATCCAGGGTCACCACGCCATCCGCGGCCTGGGTGAAGTTAACAACCGTGGAGTCCTTCGCGTCGCGCTGGGTCACCTGGGCGGCAAGCTGCTCGGCGCTTTGCGTGCCGCCGAGCTGGATTCCGCGCCGGCGCAGCCGAGCCTCTTCGCTGGCTGTCAGCAGCATCCGGACCTCGGCCCCGGGCACGACGACGGTGGTGATGTCCCTGCCTTCCACCACCATGCGGCGGTGGTGCTTTTCGATCAGCTCGCGCTGCCGGCGAATTAGTTCGGTCCGGGCGCCGAGCGTAGTGGCCACAGCACTGACGGCTGAGGAGATTTTCGGCTCCCGGATCGCTTCGGTGACGTCGGTTCCGCCCACCCGCACGTACTCCTCGTGGGGCCAGGTGCTGATGTCGAGCGGAAGGTCTTCCGCGGCCAGCTCGACGGCGGAGGCATCACCGAGGTCGGTGGCGCGGTCCAGGCAGTACCAGGTCAGGGCACGGTACATGGCGCCGGTGTCGAGGTAGGCGAGGTTAAGGCGCCGGGCCACTTCCTTGCTCACGCTCGACTTGCCGGATCCCGAAGGCCCGTCGATGGCAACAACCAGCGGGCGGCCCAGCCGGAGCGCCGGCATGGTGTCAAGAAGTTCCTGTGTCACTGCAATACCCGCCATCCACGGTCGTTAAGGGCTTCGATGAGGAGATCATGCCTGTTCGGCAGAACGGACAGTTCCACCATCCCGACGTTCTGTCCGGACGAGTGATCCAGCCGTAGGTCCTCGACGTTGACACCGATCTCGCCGATTTCTGTCAGCAGGCGGGCAATTTGCCCCGGTCGGTCGTCCACGAGCACCGTGAGCCACGAGTAGGCCTGGGGCGGGCCGCCGTGCTTGCCCGGGATGCGCGCCTGGCCGGCGTTGCCCTCGCTCATCAGCTGGGCAAGGTCCAGCCGTGCGCCGGGCGCTGCGGGGTCCTCCAGCGTGCCGATCAGCCTGTTCAGGTCTTCCCGCACGCCGTACAGGATCTCCACCACCTTGCCGGCGTTCGCTCCGAGGATCTGCACCCACAGAGTCGGATCGCTGGCGGCAATCCGGGTCACGTCGCGGAGCCCGTTGCCCGCGAGGGACAGCGCAGGCAGAGGCGTGCCCTGCAGCCTACTGGCCAGCAGCGACGACATCACCTGGGGCAGATGGGACACCAGCGCCACCGCTTCGTCGTGCTCTTCGGCAGAGAATTGCGATACCAAGGCGCCAAGGTCGGTGGCGAGGGCCCGGGCAACCTGCAGCGACACGGCGGACGATTCCTCCGAGGGGCAGACCACCCACGGCATCGAGGTGAAGAGCTCCCCGCGGGCTGCCACCGGCCCGGACTTCTCGCGCCCGGCCATGGGATGGGTGCCGACGTAGCGTCCAAGATCCACGTTCCGGCGGCGCAGCTCCGCCTGGATGGCCGCCTTGACGCTGGCAATGTCCACCACGGTGGCGCCAGGGTATTCGGACAGCGCACGCTCCACGACATCGGCCGTCACGTCCGGCGGGGACGCCACGACAACGAGTTCGGGCTGCTCCCCGCCCAGCGACGTGAGGGGCTGGCCAGCACCGATGTCGACGGCGACGGCCTGGTTGGTGGGCGACGGATCGGAGAGGTAGACGGCAACGCCGCGGCCGCGGAGGCCGAGGCCGATGCTGGTCCCGAGCAGGCCCGTGCCGAGAACAACGACAGGGCCGCGCAGGTGCCCGCGGCCGTGATTGCGGAATGCCGACATGCCCTAGAGCCCTACGGATGCCAGCAGGTGGCCGACTTCCTGCTTGCCGAGGTTGCGGATGCTTCCCTGGCGCTGGTCCCCCAGCCCGATGGGGCCGACCTTGACGCGCACCAGGCGCAGCACAGGGAAACCGACCGCGTCGAAGAGCCGGCGCACGATCCGGTTCTTCCCGGAGTGCAGGACCACTTCGATCAGCACGTGGCCCGGGGTCGAGTCCACAAGGCGGAAGGAGTCTACGGAGGCGATGCCGTCTTCCAGCTCGACGCCGGCCTTTAGCTGGGCGCCGACACCCTGGGGGAAGGGCCCGCGGACCTGGACCAGGTACGTCTTGGGCACCTCATAGGAAGGGTGTGTCAGGCGGTTGGCAAGTTCGCCGTCGTTGGTCAGCAAAAGCAGCCCCTCGGTGGCGACGTCGAGGCGTCCCACATGGAAAAGCCGTTCGCCCTGGTTGTTGCGGATGAAGTCGCTGATGCAGGGACGTCCCTCAGGGTCCTCCATGGTGGAGACAACACCCTTGGGCTTGTTGAACACCATGTAGACCAGGGTGTCATCGAGCTGGATGCGCAGGCCGTCCACGTGGATCACGGCGGTCTTGGGATCAACACGAACGCCGAGCTCGGTGACGACCTTGCCGTCGACCTCCACGCGGCCTTCGGCGATCATCTCCTCGCAGACGCGGCGTGAGGCAACGCCGGCGGAGGCCATGACCTTCTGCAGGCGGACGCCGTCGGCGTCGTGCACTTCCGACTGCGGAACGTCGCCGCGCGGGCCGCGCTTCCGGGAAGGCTTGCGGACAGGGCCGAGGTTCTGCCCGAAGCGTTCGCTTCCGAAGGCACGCGAAGCGGCCGTCTTGGGCGCTCCGGCGCGAGGCTTGGGCTTGAGCGCGCCGGGAGTGCCCGGGGCCTTGCCGGCACCAGGCTTGCGCGCCGCGGTTTTGCGTGCGGCCGGCTTGGCTCCGGTCTTCCGCTCCGCGGAGAGCCTGCCGCCCTGGCCGGCAGCCGCAACGTCGGGATCGACGAAGCGCTCCTCGCGGGGCTTGGGGGCCCGGTGGGAACGGTCGCCGAACGGCCGGTCGCTTCCCTTGGAGAAATCGCGCTGTCCTGAACCGAATCCGGTACCGCGCTGGCCTCCCCGGCCGCCCTGCCCTGCAGCGCGCTCCGGACCCTTACGCCCTGAACTGTTACGTGGTGAACCCTGGCGTCCCGCCTGTGTCATGACCCGTCCTTTGTTATGTTGAGCGGCAACGGTTGTCCAAGGACAACACTAGCCAGCCCTGCAGATTAAATCTGCCCTGGTAAATACTGTTCCGCAGGCATAGGCGCCTACATTCTTCCGGCGTCGTAGAACTCTTCGATTCCATCAAGCCCCGGAAGGTGCGGTGAGATCTGAGGCAACTCCGCCACCGAGCCGATCCCCATGCGTTCAAGGAAATACGACGTCGTCCGGTACAGGACGGCGCCCGATTCCGGATCAGTTCCGGCATCCTCGATCAGCCCGCGCTGGGTCAGGGTCCGTACGACAGAGTCAACATTGACCCCTCGAATTGCAGACACCCTGGCCCGCGAAACGGGCTGCCTGTAGGCGATGACGGCGAGCGTTTCAAGCGCTGCCTGCGTCAGCCTGGCTGTCTGGCCCTCCAAGACGAATGCTCCAACGATGTCGGCGAATTCTGCACGGGAGTAGATGCGCCAGCCACCGGCGACGTTCCGCAATTCAAAACCCCGGGGGCTGGAGGTAAGGCCAGCATCACTGGCGATTTCCATATCCGGGGCTTTAACAGTATAGCCGTCATACTCGCGCTGCAGGTCCAGCAGCAGCTGCTCCACCGTTTCGACGGTGAGGTCCAGCCCGGCGGCCAGATCCGTGGCGGACGCCGGCTGGTCCAGCACCATCAGTACGGCTTCCAGGGCAGCCCGGGCACCGCCGGGAAGCGCCGCCAGATTAACTGCGTCATCCGGCAGCGTAGGTTGGGACTTGCTCACGTCTGCTCCTCATATTCTTCACTCAGGTGATCGCCGCTCCACACATCAGAGGCAGTCCACCGCACGGTCAGGTCACTGAGCGGCGCCACCTGGTCGAAGGCCACCGCCTGGTCGCGGAACAGCTCCAGCAAGGCCAGGAACCGCGCGACCACCACCAGCGTGGATTCCGCGTTGGCAATCAGTGCCCGGAAGGACAGCGGCCTCCCCTCCTGCAGGCGCAGCCCGATCAGCTCCGCCTGCTCCTTGACGCTGACGGGGCTGCCGTGGAGGTGGGCCAGGCCCACCTCGGTGGTCTCCGGCGCCCTGGGTTTCAACGCAGCTTCAGCCAGGACGGCGAACTGCTGCGGCGTGTGCTTCCAGACGAGTTCCGGAAGCATGGCCGCGAAATGTTCCTCGAGCGCCACCTGCCGCGGATACCGGCGGGCCTCAAGCTCCAGGGTGGCATCCATCAGGGCAGCAACCTGCTTGAACGCCTTGTACTGCAGGAGCCTGGCAAACAGCAGGTCCCGTGCCTCCAGGAGGGCAATGTCATCCTCGTCCTCGACTTCGCCGGCCGGAAGCAGCCGGGCGGCCTTGAGGTCAAGCAGCGTGGCAGCAATGACCAGGAACTCGCTGGCTTCGTCAAGCGCCCACTCCTCCCCCAGCTGCTGCAGGTTCCGGATGTACTTGATGAACTCGTCGGTCACCGTGGCCAGGGCCACCTCGGTGATGTCCAGCTGGTGCTTTGAGATCAGCCCCAGCAGGAGGTCAAACGGGCCGGTGAAGTTGGCGAGCCGGACCTCAAAGCCCTGCTTCTTAACGGCTTGCCCGGCAACGTCCGGCGTGGCACCCTCTCCAGACACAATCCAGGCTAGGGAGCGCCACCGCGCGAAATGAGTTCTTTGGCAAGGCGGCGGTAGGCGTCAGCACCGACGTGGTTGCCGGCATAGCTCGTTATCGGTTCTGCAGCGACGGTGGCGTCTGCGAACTTGATGGAACGCTTGATGACAGTCTCAAAGACCTTGTCACCGAAGGCTTCCACGAGGCGGGAGATAACTTCCCGGCTGTGCAGGGTCCGGGCGTCGTACATCGTGGCGAGCACCCCGTCCACCTGCAGCCGCGGGTTGAGCCTGTCCTGGACCTTGTCGATGGTTTCCACGAGCAGCGCCACAGCGCGGAGGGCAAAGAACTCGCAGATCAGGGGAATGATGACACCGTGGGCAGCGGTCAGCGCGTTCACGGTGAGCAAGCCTAGGGACGGCTGGCAGTCAATCAGAACGACGTCATAGTCGTCCTCGACCTTTTTCAGGGCGCGGTCCAGCACCTGTTCGCGCGCCACTTCGTTGACCAGCTGGACCTCAGCAGCGGAGAGGTCAATGTTGGCGGGCAGCAGGTCCACGTTTTCAACGCCGGTCTGGTGGATCGCCTCTCGGATGTCCACCTTGCGGTCCATCAGCACGTTGTACACGGTCAGGTCCAGCTCGTGTGGATTGACGCCCAAGCCCGCGGACAGGGCGCCCTGGGGATCGAAGTCCACCAGCAGCACGCGGCGGCCATATTCGGCAAGCGCTGCCGCAAGGTTGATGGTTGACGTGGTTTTACCAACGCCGCCCTTCTGGTTGACCATTGCAATCACGCGGGCCGGTCCATGGGAGGACAGCGGCGCGGGCTCCGGAAAATCGCGGTGGGGGCGGCCTGTGGGACCCATCACGGCGTCTTCCAGGTCGAGTTCCGTGCCTTCCAGAGTTGCTGAACCCTGTTCGCTGCTCACGTATCTATCCACACTTTCGATGACGGTGATTTTTCTCTGCCGCTGGATGCCTCAAGCTGAGTGCTTAAAGCTGACTGCCCAGCTCCCATGCTTCTTCCACCCAAGGTTACAGCTCCGGACACGGCATTCCGTGAAACTTGACTTTTGATGGCATTTGAGCCTTTACCTTTTACCTGAGGTCGAAGGTTAGTCCCGGGAATGCAAAAACCGCCCGCACAGGAGTACCTGTGCGGGCGGTCGTTCGGCGCCGGGGCGCCGTCTGTCCGGAGTTACGCGTTGGCCGGAACGGGCTGCTGCGCCGGGGTCTCCTGGACACCGTGGTGCGTGGCAATCATGGTCTGCTCGTCGAAGGGTTCCTCGCCGGAGAGGACGCGCCGGACCTGGACGCCGTCGATCTCCTTGACCCAGGTGCCGATCAGGACCGTGGCCACCGCGTTGCCGGTGAAGTTGGTGAGGGCGCGGGCCTCGGACATGAACCGGTCGATGCCAACGATCATGCCGACGCCGCCCAGGAGTTCGGGCTTGTGGGCCTGCAGGCCCGCGGCCAGCGTGGCGAGGCCTGCGCCGGTGACACCGGCAGCGCCCTTGGAGGCGATGATCATGAAGATCAGCAGGGAGACCTGGGCACCGAGGTCCAGCGGGGTTCCCATGGCGTTGGCCACGAACAGGGAGGCCATTGTCAGGTAGATGGCCGTGCCGTCGAGGTTGAAGGAGTATCCGGTGGGGACGGTAACGCCGACGACCGGCTTGGAGACACCCAGGTGCTCGAGCTTGGCGATCAGGCGGGGCAGTGCTGCCTCGGAGGAGGAGGTGGAGAAGATGAGGAGGTATTCGCGTGCCAGGTACTTCATCAGCTTGAAGATGTTCACGCCAGCCACAACCTGCAGGAGGCCGCCGAGGATGATGACGATAAACAGTGCGCAGGTGATGTAGAACGCCGCCATCAGGGTGAACATGCTCACGATTGCCTGGAAGCCGGTGGCACCGACAACTGCGGCGATGGCGCCGAAGGCACCCACCGGAGCCAGCCACATGATCATGATGAGGATGCGGAAGACCACAGCCTGGCCGTGGCCGATGGCCCTGAGCACGGGGGCGCCCTGAGCGCCCATCTTCTGCAGTGCAAAGCCAACGAGGATGGCGGCGAAGAGGGTGGGCAGGACCGGGATGTCGCCGGGGATAATGCCGAGAAGGAAGGCTACAGTACTGTCGGTTTCAGCCTTCTTGTTGGGATCGTACGGGGCCAGCTTCAGGCCCTCGCCCGGGTGGATCAGGTTGCCGACCACGAGGCCGATGCCGAGGGCGAACGTGGACATCAGGACGAAGTAGCCCAGGGCAAGCCCGCCAACCTTGCCGACGGTTGCGGCCTTGGCAATGGAGCCGATGCCCAGCACGATGGTGCAGAAGATGATCGGAGCGATCATCATCTTGATGAGCTTGATGAACCCGTCGCCGAGGGGCTTCAGGGATTTTCCGACCTCCGGGAACAGCAGCCCCACCAGGGCGCCCAGGATAACGGCGGCGATGACGGCGATGTAAAGGTAGTGGGATTTGTCCAGCCTTTTGCGCCCGGTCTTGACCGGTGCAGCCGACTCTCCTCGTTGAGAAGCCATGATGTGTCTCCTTATGGATAATCTGGAAGACGCTTCGGCACAGTCTCTGAGCTCTTCGCGTCGGTCCTTTGTGTGATTTCCATCATTGGGCATGAAGTGACTTGCCTCACCGTTGCGTTCATATTGGTCATGGGAGGTGTTGTGATCCACCACTGGAGCATTGCCAAGCGGCTGTTCGTGGCCAACCTGCTGTTTGTGCTGGCGCTCACCCTTGTCGTGGGGACAGCCGCCTTCGTGGATGCCCGGGACCGCACCTATGCCGAGGCCGGACGCAGGATGGCCGCGGTGGCCGTGGCCGTTGCGGACAACCCCCTGGTACTGGAGTCCGCTGCTTCCCCTGACCCCTCCGCCCGGCTGCAGCCCTATGCCCTGCGCGTCATGGAGGACGCCGGCGCCGACTTCATCACGATCATGGCTCCGGACAGGACACGGTGGACCCACCCCCAAAGGGAGGAACTCGGCCAGCCTTACATCGGTTCGATCGGCGAAGCCCTGGAGGGAAAGGTTTTCACCGAGATCGCCACCGGCACGCTGGGTCCCTCCGTACGCACCATCGCGCCGGTCAAGGACGCCGGCGGTTCGGTCAAGGCCCTCGTGGCTGCCGGAGTCACGGTCAGGACAGTCGACGTCGCCGTGAGCGGGAGGATTCCCGCCCTTTTGGCCATCTCGGGTGGACTGCTCGTAAGCGGTTCGCTCACGTCCTGGCTGCTCGGGCGCTACCTCCGCCGCGTGACCCGCGGCTGGGGGCCCGAACAGCTTGCCCGGCTCTTTGCCTACTACGAATCCGTGCTGCACTCTGTCCGTGAGGGAATCATCCTCATCGACCCCAAGGGACGGGTGGTGATGTACAACGACCAAGCCGCTGAGCTGCTCGGCCTTGAACCGAAGGGCTCTGGCAGTGATCCCGCGGATGCTCCGTCACTCCGGGACCTTCCGCTGGCGCCAAGCCTGAAGGCCCTGTTCGAGTCGGGCCGGACCGTCCACGATGAGATCCATCTGACGGACTCAGGCGTCCTCGTGGTGAACCAGGGCCCGGCCGTGGACCCCGGCCCTCCGGCCGGACGGCCGCCCGCGGTCTTCGGCACTGTGGCCACGATCAGGGACCGTACGGAAATCGAATCCCTGGGAAGCGAACTGGAGACCATGCGGACCCTCTCCGATGCCCTCCGCGCCCAGACGCATGAGCACGCCAACCGGCTTCATACCATGGTGTCGCTCCTGGAACTCGGCCGGATGGATGAGGCGCTCGACTTCGCGACCCACGACCTTGAGCTGAGCCAGCAGCTCACGGACGACATGGTGGGCTCGGTGCAGGAACCCGTGATCAGCGCGCTCATCATGGGCAAGGCCGCAGAGGCCCATGAACGGGGCGTGGAGCTGATCGTCGAAGCATCCCCGGCGGCAGGGGCTGCGGGCATCGCCATCCAGGACCTCGTCACCATCCTTGGCAACCTCCTGGACAACGCAATTGACGCTGCCGCCGAGGCCGCCGCCCCGAGGCGTGTCCAACTGACGGTGACGTCCGAACACGGCGGGCTCGACATCACCGTCCAGGATTCAGGCAAGGGCATTGAGCCCGGTGCCGTCGACGACATTTTCCGCTACGGCTTCAGCACCAAGGAGGCAGGACCCTTTGGCCGCGGTCTCGGGCTGGCCCTAGTGAAGCAGGCGGTCCAGCGGCTGGCCGGTACGATGACGATCACCAGTTCCGGCAACGGCGGCGGCGCGCGCTTCAACGTCGTGCTTCCCCCGCCGGCCCCGCACAGCCGCCTGGAGGACCAAGCGTGACAGACATCCGGGTCCTCGTGGTCGAGGACGAGCCGATCGCTTCAGCGGCGCATGCCGCCTACGTGGAAAGACTGGCCGGCTTCGTCCTGGCCGGCACAGCGCCGGACGGCCAGTCGGCGTTGCGGATGCTCACGGAATTTGCGGCCGCCGGAAGTCCTGTGGAGTTGGTGCTCCTGGACATGAACCTGCCGGACCTTCACGGCCTGGATATCGCGCGACGGATGCGTTCCGCCGGCCACTTTGCGGATATCATCGCAATCACGGCCGTCAGGGAACTCACCATCGTGCGCAACGCGGTGTCCATCGGCGTCGTGCAGTACCTCATTAAGCCCTTTACCTTCGCGACCTTCGCCGACAAACTGGCGAGCTACCGCCAGTTTCGTGAGCAACTGGCCTCAGGATCCGGCTCAGCCAAAGCCGGTGCCTCCCAGAGCGACGTGGACCAGGCCTTCGCCAGTCTCCGGGCACCGTCGGAACTGCCCCTGCCCAAGGGTCTTTCACCCTCCACGCTCGACGCCGTCCGAGACTTCATCCGGGAACAGCCCGGCGCGGTCTCAGCCACCGAGGTCATGACCGCACTGGGAATGTCCCGGGTCACCGCCCGGCGTTATCTGGAGTACCTTGCCGACGCCGGGACGGTCTCCCGTACGGCGCGGTACGGGGCGCCCGGACGACCGGAAAACGAGTACCGCTGGGCGCGTGCCTGAGCAGAATGGCGGCCTGACGCAGCAGGTCCGACCGGCTCAGCCGGCGCCGCCAGCGTCCGCTGGCCGCAGCGTTCCGATCAGCCGGTCGAGCACCTCGGGGTCTTCGATGGTGGACGGGACCACGTAGTCATCGCCGTCAGCGATTTGCCGCATCGTCTTTCGAAGGATCTTCCCGGACCTGGTCTTGGGCAGCGCATCCACCACGGCCACGGACTTGAAATCGGCTACGGCGCCGATGTCCCGCCGGACGAGTGCGATCAGTTCGCGAACCAGGACCGCCTCCGGCACGTCCACCCCGGCCTTGAGCACGACATAGCCACTGGCGCGCTGGCCTTTCAAGGGATCCGCGACGCCGATGACAGCGCACTCAGCCACTGCCGGATGCTGTCCGATGACCTGCTCCATTGCCCCCGTAGACAGCCTGTGCCCGGCAACGTTGATCACGTCGTCGGTGCGCCCCATCACGAAAACGTACCCGTCCTCGTCCCGGTAACCGGAATCGCCCGTGGCGTAGTAGCCGGCAAAGGCCTGGAGGTACGACGACTTGTAGCGGTCATCGTCTCCCCAGAGTGTGGTGAGCGTACCCGGAGGCAGCGGAAGCCCCAGCACGATGTTGCCTTCCACTCCGGCCTCTACCGCAACGCCAGCACCGTCCACGATGCTGAGGTTGAATCCAGGCATCGGTACCGAAGGTGAACCAGGTTTGATGGGAAGAGAATCCAGGCCCCTCGGATTGGCGCAGATGGCCCAACCTGTTTCGGTCTGCCACCAGTGGTCCACCACGGGGACTCTCAGCGCTCCCGCGGCCCAGTGATAGGTGTCGGTGTCCAGCCGCTCACCGGCGACGAAAAGCGTCTTCAGGCTGGACAAGTCATAGCCGGCCAGCAACGCGGCGCCGGGATCCGCCTTCCGAATTGCACGCAGGGCGGTCGGCGCGGTAAAGAGTACATTCACTTTGTGGTCCCGGATGACACGCCAGAACGCTCCCGCATCGGGGGTGCCCACCGGCTTGCCCTCGTACAGCACGGTGGCGGCGCCGGCAATCAGGGGACCGTACACGATGTAGGAGTGTCCCACCACCCACCCGACGTCGGAAGCGGTCCACATGACGTCCCCCGGCCCGACGTCGTAGACGTTTTCCATGGTCCAGCCCATGGCAACAGCGTGCCCCCCGTTATCGCGGACCACTCCCTTCGGGCTGCCGGTGGTGCCTGAGGTGTACAGGATGTATAGCGGGTCAGTGGCGCGGACATCGACAGGCGCCGCCGGTCGGGCCACGGCCATCTCGTCGTCCCAGTCCAGCCACCCGGCGAAGTCGGCGCACCGGGCCTCGAAGCCGTCCCGCTCCTTGACTAGAACCGGGGTTCCATCAGCTCCTGCGAGCGCGAGGGCTTCATTAACTGCAGGCAGATACTCCACTCGGCGCGCGGGCTCCACACCGCCTGATGCGGTAACCACCGCAACAGGGGAAGCGTCGCGGATGCGGGCGGCGAGTTCCTTGGGAGCGAAGCCGCCGAAGACCACCGAGTGGATGGCGCCCAGGCGCGCGGTTGCCAGCATAGCGATGGCGGCTTCCGGGATCATCGGCATGTAGATCACGACGCGGTCGCCCTCCGCCACTCCCCGTGCCCGCAGGACGCCGGCGAACTTTGCCACGAGATCCGTGAGCTCCGCGTAGGTGTACCGCTGCCGGCTGCCAAGCACCGCGGAATCATAAATAAGCGCATCCTGTTCCCCACGGCCAGCCAGAACGTGACGGTCCAGCGCGTTAAAGGAGGTGTTAAGGACGCCGTCCGGGAACCAGCCGAACAGGGGCGCACGCCGACTGTCCACGGCCTGGCGGGGACCCCGGGTCCAGGACACCCGCATGCGGCCTGCAACCAGAACTCGTCGGGCTTTGTGAGGCTGCGGTCGTAGGCATCGCGGTAGCTATTGGTGACCATGAAGATTTCCTGTCCACGACGTTGTGATGTCGCCCATGCTATTCCCGGCCGCCTTGGATACAAGAACTATGTATACAAAAGAGCCTTAGTTCTTGAGGGATGCACCCTTGATGCTAGGCAAAAGTGCCTCGCCTGTATACAGTGGTAGCTATCGACCACGGAAGGGAGGCGGCATGCGCGCCAGCGACAGGGCCTACGCGGCACTGCGCGACGACATCATCGAATGGCGGATCCTCCCTGGCACTGTCCTCGGTGAAGTTGAGCAGTCCGAACGCCTCGGAGTGTCCCGCACGCCGCTGCGGGAAGCGCTAAGCCGCCTCTCAGCGGAAGGGCTAACAACGACGGCGGGCGGCCGGGGCGTCGTCGTCACCGATATCTCGCTGGACGATATCGATGAGCTGTTCGAGCTCCGCGAAACCCTCGAAGGCAAGGCAGCCGCGCTGGCGGCGCAGCGGGGCGATCCGGCAGTTTTTCGGGAGCTGCAGGAAGAGTTGCTGGCGGCGCCCGCGCTGATCAGTGGCGCCGAC
Organism: Arthrobacter sp. D1-17; assembly: GCF_054130535.1. Lineage (NCBI taxonomy): Bacteria > Bacillati > Actinomycetota > Actinomycetes > Micrococcales > Micrococcaceae > Arthrobacter > Arthrobacter sp. D1-17. Next base: position 2,676,302 of record NZ_CP096382.1, read on the forward strand.
CCTGCCCGTCACGACTACTACGGGCTCGTGGGTCGTCTCGATGAGGCCATCGATGCCGCCATCTCGAACTCCTACCTGGCTCAGGCCATGCGCAGCCTCCGTGTCCATCTGGTGCGGGTCCGCAGGCTGGCGGCCGACGACGCCGGCCGCCTCACTGCTGCCGCGGCCGAACATGCGGCCATAGCCGAGGCCATAGCCGAGGGCAACGCGCGGCTGGCTGAAGCGGCCACCACCGTCCACTTGCACCGCAGTCTTTCCCACGTCAAAGCCACTCACCCATCACTCTCGAAGGAGTCCCATGGTTAAGGAACACCACGTCCGCGTGTACAAAAGCGAGGAAAACCTTCCACGCGAGGACCAGCTGGCCCACAAGATCGCAGTAGTGGCAGCCGACCCCGTCGGCGTGACGGATGACGTCACGGAGATGGTGATTAACCGGATCATCGATAACGCCTCCGTCGCCATCGCATCCCTGAACCGGGCCCCGATCGTCGCCGCCCGGGCGCAGGCCCTCAGCCACGGTCCCTCCACGGGCGGCAAGGGCGCGAAGGTCTTCGGGATCGGTGAGCGCGTCTCCCCCGAGTGGGCCGCCTGGGCCAATGGGGTCGCAGTCCGGGAACTGGATTACCACGACACCTTCCTTGCCGCCGATTACTCCCACCCCGGCGACAACATCCCGCCGATCCTGGCCGTGGCCCAGCACGTTGGCTCCAGCGGCGCTGATCTTGTCCGCGGCATTGCCACCGGGTATGAGATCCAGGTGAACCTGGTCAAGGCGATCTGCCTGCACAAGCACAAGATCGACCACGTCGCGCACCTCGGCCCGTCCGCCGCGGCCGGCATCGGGACCCTGCTGGGGCTCGATGTCGAGACGATCTTCCAATCTGTCGGGCAGGCGCTGCACACCACCACCGCGACCCGCCAGTCGAGGAAGGGTGAGATCTCCACGTGGAAGGCCCACGCTCCGGCGTTCGCGGGCAAGATGGCAGTGGAAGCCGCGGACCGTTCCATGCGTGGCCAGACCTCCCCCGTGCCGATCTACGAAGGCGAAGACGGCGTGATCGCCTGGCTGCTCGACGGCCCCGACGCCTCCTACATGGTCCCGTTGCCCACACCGGGTGAGGCCAAGCGCGCCATCCTGGACACCTACACCAAGGAGCACTCGGCCGAGTACCAGGCCCAGGCCTGGATCGACCTGGCCCGCAAGCTGAACAAAGAACACCCTGAGGCCACGGACCCGGCCAACGTGCAGTCCGTGCTGATCAAGACCAGCCACCACACCCACTATGTCATCGGCTCCGGCGCGAACGATCCGCAGAAGTACAGCCCCACCGCATCGCGTGAGACGCTGGACCACTCCATCCCGTACATCTTCACGGTCGCACTGCAGGACGGGGCCTGGCACCACGTGGACTCCTACGCCCCCGAACGCGCCGCCCGCCCCGACACCGTGGAGCTCTGGCAGAAGGTCACCACCGAGGAAGACCCGGAATGGACCCGACGCTACCACTCCCTCGACATCTCCGAGAAGGCCTTCGGCGGGTCCGTGGAAATCACCCTCTCCGACGGCACCGTCATCCGCGACGAGATCGCTGTCGCCGACGCCCACCCGCTCGGCGCCCGGCCGTTCACCCGGGAACAGTACATCAACAAGTTCCGCACCCTCGCCGCCGGCCTCGTGGAGGAGGACGAAATCGCACGGTTCCTCGCCGCCGTCGAACACCTCCCCGAACTCGCCGCCGGGGAACTGGACCAGCTGAACATCACCGCCGCCCCCCGCGTCATCGACCTCGGTGCAGCACCAAAGGGGCTGTTCTAAAGTGCTGTATTCCAAGACCAGGCCGGAAGAAAAGCGCGTCCGCTTCCGTGAGCTGCTCGCCTCGGGCACCATCGCGCAGTTCCCCGGGGCGTTCAATCCGCTCTCTGCCCGGCTGATTGAGGAGAAAGACTTCGCCGGCGTGTACATCTCCGGCGCCGTGTTGGCCAATGACCTCGGCCTGCCGGACATCGGGCTGACCACGCTCACCGAGGTGGCCACCCGGGCCGGGCAGATCGCGCGAATGACCGACCTGCCGGCCATCGTGGACGCGGACACGGGGTTCGGCGAACCCATGAACGTGGCCCGCAGCGTTCAGGAACTGGAAAACGCCGGACTCGCCGGCTGCCACATCGAAGACCAGTTCAACCCCAAACGCTGCGGACACCTCGACGGCAAGAACGTCGTGGACCTCGAGACGGCCACCAAGCGCATCCGTGCCGCCGCGGATGCACGGCGGGACCCGAACTTCCTCATCATGGCCCGCACCGACATCCGTGCTGTGGAGGGGCTCGAGGCTGCCCAGCAGCGCGCGAAGGCGCTGGTGGAGGCTGGAGCGGACGCCATCTTCCCGGAAGCCATGGCCACGCTGGAGGAGTTCAAGGCTATCCGCGACGCGGTGGACGTCCCGATCCTGGCCAACATGACGGAGTTCGGCAAGAGTGCCCTGTTCACAGTGGACGAGCTGCAAAGTGTCGGCGTCAATATGGTGATCTACCCCGTGACGCTGCTCCGTAGTGCCATGGGCGCTGCTGAGCGTACGCTGGACTCAATCAGGGCGGACGGAACGCAGGAGGCACAGGTAGGAAACATGCTCACGCGTGCGCGGCTGTATGACCTCGTGGACTACGAGGCCTACAACCGCTTCGATGCCGGCGTCTTCAATTTCCGGATTCCCGGAGCCGACTGACGCGCAACCCCTCAGGACCACCGGCCGCGGCAGCCGGTAATCGGACGCAAGAACGAAGGAGTTCAGCATGGCTGAAGAAGAGATCAAGAAGGGCCTCGCCGGCGTCGTGGTGGATTACACCGCCGTCTCCAAGGTCAACCCCGATACGAACTCGCTGCTGTACCGGGGCTATCCGGTCCAGGAACTGGCAGCGCGGTGCAGCTTCGAGGAAGTCGCCTATCTGCTCTGGAACGGAGAGCTCCCCGACTCCGAGGAGCTGGCCGCTTTTACCCGGCGGGAACGGGCAGGCCGTGCAATGGACCCCGTGGTGAAGCAGGTGGTGGACGCCCTGCCCCTCTCAGCCCACCCAATGGATGTCTGCAGGACAGCAGCCTCAGTGATGGGCGCGCGCCATGAGCTGGCAGAAGATTCCTCCCGGGAGGCCAACATGGCCAAGGCCGTGGACCTGTTCGCAGCCATGCCCGCGGTCGTGGCCTACGACCAGCGCCGCCGCCGCTCGGCGGGACGCCCCATTGAACCAGTGGAGCCGCGCGACGACCTCGGCTACTCCGCAAATTTCCTGTGGATGTCCTTCGGCGAGGAGGCCGTGCCGGAGGTCGTCGAGGCCTTCAACGTCTCCATGATTCTTTATGCGGAGCACTCGTTCAACGCCTCCACCTTCGCAGCCCGGGTCATCACGTCCACCCTGTCGGATCTCCACTCGGCCGTGACCGGCGCGATCGGAGCGCTTAAGGGCCCCCTGCACGGCGGCGCCAACGAAGCCGTCATGCACACCTTCGAGGAGATCGGCATCCGGGCCGAGGAATCCCTCGAGGAGGCCGCAGCACGGGCCAGGGCCTGGATGGAACATGCCCTGGCCAACAAGAAGAAGGTGATGGGCTTCGGGCACCGTGTGTATAAGCACGGCGACTCCCGCGTGCCCACTATGAAGGCGGCCCTGGACAAGATGATCGCCCACTACGGCCGCGCCGAGCTGCTGGGACTCTACAACGGTCTCGAAACCGCGATGGACGAGGCCAAGGGCATCAAACCGAACCTCGACTATCCCGCGGGGCCCACCTACCACCTCATGGGTTTCGACACACAGATGTTCACCCCGCTGTTCGTCGCGAGCCGCATCACTGGCTGGACCGCCCACATCATGGAGCAGATGGAATCCAATTCCCTGATCCGCCCGCTGAGCGCGTACAACGGTCCGGAGGAACGGCATTTGCCGTAACTTCCCGCTGCTCTCCAGCGAAAAGAGTACGACGCCGGGCCGGTCACCTCTGCAGGTGGCCGGCCCGCGCACCTACATACCTCGGTAGGAGTATTGGGCGGAAGCAACCGTCTCGTTATCCGCATTCAAAGTGATGACGGAATCCACCACGCTTCCGTCCAATGCCACGGGAAGCCAGTGCTCGGCATCCTGCCACATCCGGTCCAGGGGCAGTGCGGACGTTCGGAACCACTCGGGAATGATCTCGGAACTTTCCACCGGATCACCCATCCACCGCCGGGCGGTGAACAGTCGCGTGGACATATTCCAATCGGGCCGTGCGGGAAAAACAAACTCCACGGTACCGGCGTCGGCCAGGTCGTCCTCGAGCACCACGATTCCCGCTTCCTCCAGCACCTCGCGGCAGGCTGCCTGGGCGTCGGTCTCCCCCGCTTCGACGTGACCGCCGAGGCCCACGATCTTGCCGGTGCCGAACCCGGTCTTTTTCAGTCCCAGCAGCACCTCGGGCCCGCTGCCGGGGCGCTCCCGGAGGAGGAAACAGAGGGTGACGGGCACGGAGGTCATGGAGACCAGCCTAGCCTCACCGCCCCGTTTCAGCCCTGCCTGCCCTCCAGGCCAGGCTCTTTAGCCAGCGGCCCTTATCCAAGTGCCCCTTTACCACAGCGCCTTTTTACCCCAGCGCCCGCGGATGGGCGGCGGCGTAGATTTCCCGGAGCGTATCCGCCGTCACGAGCGTGTACACCTGCGTGGTGGTGACGGAGGCGTGGCCCAGCAGTTCCTGGACCACCCGGACGTCGGCCCCGCCCTCGAGCAGGTGCGTGGCGAAAGAATGGCGCAGCGTGTGCGGGGACACATCCTTGGTGATGTTGGCCTTGTCGGCTGCTGCCTTCAGGATGGTCCAGGCACTCTGCCGGCTGATCCGTCCGCCCCGTGCATTGAGGAAGAGCGCCGGCGTTCCCTTGCCCTTGGCTGCCAGCAGCGGCCGGCCGCGGACCAGGTAGGCGTCCAGCGCCCGGGCGCCATAGGAGCCAAGCGGGACCATCCTCTCCTTTGAGCCCTTGCCGAACAGCCGCACGATGGCGGGCCCGGCGGAGGCCGGCTGCACCGAAATGTCATCGACGTCGAGTCCCACGGCTTCACTGATGCGGGCACCGGTGGAATAGAGGAATTCGAGCAGCGCCCGGTCCCTGAGACCCGTGGCTGTGTCGGCACCCGCGGCTTCGAGGATGCGGGTGACTTCATCAACGGTGATGGCCTTGGGAAGCCGCCTCCCCGGCATCGGCGGGTGGACGTCACTGGCCGGATCCGCCGTCGTCATGCCCTCCAATGCCCAAAACTTGTGCAGTCCGCGGACGGCGACCACGGTGCGCGCCGCCGAGCGCACGCCCAGCGCCGTTCCGCCGTCCGAGCCATCCGACAATGCCCGGACGAAGCCGGTGACGTGGAACCGTGTCACATCGCCGGGGCTGCTGAGTCCCGCGGCGGCAAGGTAGTTGGAGTACCGGGCAAGGTCGCGGCGGTAGGCGGACAACGTGTTGGCCGCGAGGCCCCTCTCGACGCCCATATGCTGGAGATAATCGGTCACCGCGCGGTCAATCGCAGTCCGGGGACGTTCGGCACGGGCGGCGTCGGGGCCCGGGCGCTGCGGAGCCTGCTCCGGGGGATCCGCAGGCGGCGGGCCCGGGGCAGGCGCTGACTCAGCTGCAGTCGTCCCTGCCGTCATCAGCGCTGGCTGGGATGGGCCGGCCAAGGTGCATCAGCGGGGCGCAGTCCGCTAAAGCCCTCCGCTTTGGCCGCTGCTGCGGCGAGGACTCCGACGACGGCAGAAGGGTTATGCAGGCGCCCCTCCAGGACTGCGGCCACGGCCTCTTCGAGCGGAAGCCAATGCAGCTCGATCTCGGCTTCCTCGTCCGTGCGGACGTGGAGCTCATGGTGCGGAACTTCCGTCAGGTCCCGGGCCAGATAAATGCGGATGGCTTCGCTGGAGGACCCGGGCGAGTTGAAAAAGTCGGCGAGGACGTTCCACGTGCCGGCCACGAGGTCCGCTTCCTCCGCCAGTTCACGCGCGGCACCGGCCACAAAGTCCTCGCCTTCGACGTCCAGCAGGCCAGCCGGAATCTCCCACAGGTCCATTCCTACCGGATGCCGGTACTGCTTGATCAGCAGCACCTCGCCGGCGTCGTTCATTGGCAGCACGGCCACCGCTCCGGGGTGGTCAATGTAGTCACGGACCAAGGGGCTGCCGTCCTCGGTGAGCTCAAAGCTGTCACTGACGACGTCCCAGATCCTACCCTCGTAGACCTTCTCCGTGGACAGCAGACGGCGCGGGCTCGGCTCATCCGACACCTGCCGTGCAGCAGGGATGTTTTCAGAAATACCGGGCATCGCGCCGTCCTCCGTCATTGGTGCTCAGTTCTACTTTGCAGTTCTCTAGCTGGCTGTCGCCCCGGAGGCCGCCTCCGCCGCTGGTTCCTGCTGCGCTGCGGACCCGGCCACCGGAGCAGCCGGGTTCCTGTTCGCGCTGCTCTGGTGGTCCAGGGCAGCCTTCACCAGCCCGGCGAAGAGCGGGTGCGGACGCGTCGGACGCGAGCTCAGTTCGGGGTGGGCCTGCGTGGCGACGTAGTACGGGTGGACTTCGCGCGGCAGTTCTACGTACTCGACGAGCTTGCCATCCGGCGACGTGCCGGAGAACACGAGGCCCCGGGCGGCAATCTGGTCGCGGTACTTGTTGTTCACCTCGTACCGGTGGCGGTGGCGTTCGCTGACAGTGGTGGTGCCGTAGGTTTCGGCGATGACCGAGCCCTCGTCCAGCTTGGCCTCGTACAGGCCGAGGCGCATGGTGCCGCCCAGGTCGCCGCGGCCCTCGACGTATTCCAACTGCTCTTCCATCGTGGCAATGACCGGGTACTTCGAGTCAGGCTCAAATTCGCTGGAAGAAGCGCCCTCAAGGCCCACCACGTTGCGCGCGTACTCGATCACCATGCACTGCAGGCCAAGGCACAGGCCCAGGACCGGCAGACGGCTTTCGCGGGCGTACTTCAGGGCGCCGAGCTTGCCTTCGAGTCCGCGGATGCCGAACCCTCCCGGCACGCAGATGGCATCCACGGCGTCCAGCGACCTGGCAGCGCCTTCGTGTGTTTCGCATTCGTCGGACGGCACCCAGCGGATCTTGACCTTGGCGTCATTGGCGAAGCCGCCGGCGCGCAGGGCCTCCGTCACGGAAAGGTAGGCGTCCGGGAGGTCAATGTACTTGCCCACGAGGGCGATTTCAACCTCATGCTTGGGGTTGTGGACGGCTTCGAGGAGCTTGTCCCAGCTGGTCCAGTCGACGTCCTTGAACGGCAGGTCGAGCGCCCGGACTATGTAGGAATCCAGGCCCTGCGAGTGCAGAGTCTTGGGGATGTCGTAAATGCTCGGGGCGTCGGCGGCGTTGACCACGGCGTCGATGTCGACGTCGCACATGCGGCCGATCTTTTCGCGCATGGCCTCGGGAACTTCGCGGTCCGAGCGGATCACGATCGCTTCGGGCTGGATGCCGATGGAGCGCAGGGCTGCCACAGAGTGCTGCGTGGGCTTGGTCTTGAGTTCCTGCGAGGGTCCGATGTACGGCACCAGGGAGACGTGCAGGAAGAAGACGTTGTTGCGGCCGACGTCCTGGCGGACCTGGCGCGCCGACTCAAGGAACGGCTGAGATTCGATGTCGCCGACGGTTCCGCCGATCTCGGTGATGATGACATCCGGCGCGTTCTTGCCCTCGGCGGGAAGACGCATCCTGCGCTTGATCTCATCGGTGATGTGCGGAATGACCTGGACGGTGTCTCCGAGGTATTCGCCGCGGCGTTCCTTGGCGATCACCGTGGAGTAGACCTGGCCTGTGGTCACGTTGGCTGAGCCTTCGAGGTTCTCGTCGAGGAAGCGCTCGTAGTGTCCGATGTCGAGGTCGGTCTCCGCGCCGTCGTCCGTGACGAAGACCTCACCGTGCTGGAAGGGGTTCATCGTGCCCGGATCCACGTTCAGATAGGGATCGAGCTTCTGCATAGTTACAGACAAACCGCGTGCCCGCAGCAGGTGGCCGAGGCTGGAAGCCGTCAGTCCCTTACCGAGCGAGGACGCCACACCGCCGGTGACGAAGATGTGTTTGGTCGTCTTGGACGAGCCCGGGAACCGGGAATTTATACGGGAATTTGATCGCTGCACCACGGAATTCGAGCCTATCATCAATTGAGCCTTCCACGGATCGGGTATTCGTCCCCAAAGGCTTCAGTTTTCCCTGTCCGCACGCTCCAAGCAAGAGCAGAGGCCGTCATGCCTGCTGCGGCAAGAGCCGGGCGTCGTCCAGCAGTTCCTGCGCGTGGGCCTGCGCCGTTTCGGAGTCCTCCTGGCCCGCGAGCATTCGCGCCAGCTCCCGGACCCGCTCCGGCTCATCCAGCAGCTGGACGTCGCTGGAGGTAAATCCGGTGGCGGTGGTGCCGTTGGAGCCGCGGACCGAGGTTTTGGTCACCCGGATGTGCTGGTCCGCGAAGGCAGCGACCTGCGGCAGGTGGGTGACAACGAGCACCTGGACGTGGCGGGCCAGCATGGCCAGCCGGCGGCCGATCTCGACGGCGGCCCGGCCTCCCACCCCTGCATCCACCTCATCGAAGACGAACGTGGGAACCGGGTCAACGGCCGCCAGTACGACCTCAATCGCCAGCATGACGCGGGAAAGCTCACCGCCGGACGCTCCCTTGCCCAGCGGCCGTGCGGGTGCGCCCGAGTGCGGCTGCAGCAGGAATGAGATTTCATCGGCGCCGTGGGGTCCGAGCTGGCCGGCGGGATCGAGGTTGATGACCAGGGTGGCATCGGCCATGGCGAGGGCCTTCAGCTCCCCGCTGACCCGGGCCGAGAGGTTCTTGGCAGCCTTGGCACGGATCTTGCTGATCGCTGCAGCCTGCTTCGTGAGCTCGGCTTGGGCCTTGGCAACGTCGCCTTCCAGAATTTCAATCCGGGTGGAATCGTCCTGCAGCTCATCGAAGCGGACACGCGCCTTTTCGGCCCACTCCAGAACCTCGTCGATGCTGGGCGCATATTTGCGGACCAGCTTCGCCAAGGCTGCCCGGCGTTCCTCGATCTCGGCCAGCCGCTCCGGGCCTTCCGAATCCAGTCCGGCCTGATAGCTGGCAAGCTCTGTGGCGATGTCGTTGAGCAGGAAGCCCACCTCGGCGAGGCGGGCCGCAGCGGAACCAAGTTCCTCGTCGTGCTCGGCCACGTGTTCGAGCGTCCGCTTGGCAGTGTCCACGAGCGTGGTGGCGTCGCCGGCCTCGCCGAAGTCCTCGGCAATCAGTGCCTGATGGGCCGTGGTGGCAGCGATGCGGAGCTCCTCAACATTGGCGAGCTTCACCGCCTCGGCCTTGAGGGCGTCGTCCTCCCCCGGCTGCGGGTCCACGGCGTCGATTTCCGCGAGGGAGATCTCCAGCGATTCCGCCTCGCGCAGGCGGTCGCGCGCCGCATTCCGGAGCATGTCCAGTTCGACCTGGCTTGCCTTCCAGGAGGCATACAGCTTCTGATATCCGCCGAGGACGGCGGCCAGGGTATCCCCGGCAAACTTGTCCAGGGCTTCGCGCTGGGCTGTGGCGCTTTTAAGCCGGATCTGGTCCGACTGGCCGTGCACCACTACCAGCGATTCGCCGATTTCGGCCAGCACCCCCACCGGGGCCGCACGTCCGCCGAGGAAAGCGCGGCTGCGTCCGTCCGCTCCCAGGCGGCGTGACAGCAGCAGTTCCACACCGGCGCCGGTCTCGCCGGTCACCACACTGAGGCCGGGGCCCAGGGGCAGGGTAGCGTCAGTGATGACGCCCAAATCTCGGATTCTCAGTTCTTCAAGCATGGGTCACTTTCCGGTTGGAGGCTCGGAATCTTCGGCAGGTTCGGCGTACGGCTGCGGAATGGGCGGCAGATCGCCGGGCTGCGGCGGGTGCAGGGGGGCCATGGGACGCGGTGTGCGGACTAAGGGTATCGGGCCTGTGTGGACGGCTTCGGCTTGCGGCACGGGGCCGCGCCAGCCGTGGATGGGCAGCTGGAACTTGCGGACCAGCCGGGCAGAGAATGGCGTCTGGTGTGTACGGGCCAGGCGGACAGGGGTGGCGGACCTGGTGACTTCCACTCGGGCGCCGGGCGGCAGATCCACGGAGCGTCGGCCGTCGCACCACAGCACACCCTGGGCATCCGTCCGATTCAGCACTTCCACGGCCAGCCTGGAGCGCGGGGAAACCACCAGGGGCTTCGTAAAGAGCGCGTGCGCACTGATGGGAACAATCACGAGGGCCTCCACCTCAGGCCACACGACCGGGCCGCCGGCCGAGAAGGCGTAGGCTGTCGATCCCGTGGGCGTGGCAAGCACGACACCGTCACAGCCGAAGGAGCTCAGGGGACGCTCATCCACTTCGGTGACCACCTCAAGCATCCGCTCACGGTTGCCTTTTTCGATGGCTGCCTCATTGAGCGCCCAGGTATGCCAGATTTTCTGGCCGCGGACCCAGACCTGGACGTCGATGGTCATCCGCTCTTCCACCGAGTAGTCACGGCTGGCGATCCATTCGACGGTCTGGGCGAGGTCTGCCCGCTCGCTTTCGGCGAGGAACCCCACGTGCCCCAGGTTGACTCCGAGCAGGGGGACGTCCACCTCCCTGACCAGTTCAGCCGCCCGAAGAATGGTGCCGTCGCCGCCGAGTACCATGACGAGTTCGACGTCGGGCAGCTGGACGTGGTCGTGCAGGATTTCCACGGGGTGCTCCATCCGGCCGAAGAACCCCTCCATGTCCTCCAGCTCGGACTGCTGCATCACGGGAATGATGCCGGATGCGTGCAGTTGGGCACAGGCCTCCCAGGCAGCCTTCAGGGATTCTTCGCGGCCGGTGTGGGCAAGTACCAGTACACGCCTGCTCATCGGGTTCCGCTCTCTAGTGGTTCGGCCAGATACTTCCAAGCAACACAGCCACAGCTGCGTCCCGCTCTTCGATCTTAGGCAAGTCTCGGTCGGTTCTTCGTTTTATCCACAGGAAATACTCGACATTTCCGTCCTGCCCCGGCAATGGGCTGGTCGCCAGTCCGCAGAGTTCAAGACCTGCATCGCTGGCCGCCCCCGCCACTTTAGCCACCGCCATGCGTCGTTCGCGCTCCGAGGTGACCACGCCGGTGCGTCCCAGCCGTTCCTTGCCGATTTCAAACTGAGGCTTGACCATGAGCACAAGGTCGCCGCCGGGACGCGTGCAGGATGCCAACGGCGCCATGACGAGCGTCAGCGAAATGAAGGACAGGTCGGCCACCGTCAGGTCAGCCGCTCCCCCGATGTGGTCAGGTTCCATGTACCGGACATTTAGCCCTTCATGAACGCTGACGCGGGGGTCACTCCTGAGCTGCGGCACCAGCTGTCCGTGCCCGACGTCGACCGCCACCACCTGCGCGGCGCCCCGCCGCAGCAGGACGTCGGTAAACCCTCCCGTGGACGCTCCGGCATCGAGGCACCGTTTGCCGCCGACCGGGATCTCGGGAAACGCGTCGAGGGCGCCGGCCAGCTTATGGCCCGCCCGGCTGACGTAGGTGTCTGTCGCATCCTCGGCGACGACGAGCTCGCGGTCTTCGGCAATCTGAAGCGACGCCTTCGCGAGAACGTCACCGGCGGAGGAGACCTTGCCGTCCGCGATGAGCCGGGCCGCATGCGTGCGGGACCGCGCCAGCCCCCGGGTGACGAGCACCTGGTCGAGTCTGGTCATGCGCCGGTCCCGGCCGACGTATCCTCGTTGAGCACTGCCAGGAGGCTCTCGTGCATTTCCGCGTACGCGGCAGGGTGGTCGGATACCGGAAGTGCCGGAATCTGCCGTACCGCCTCGAGGATGGCCTGGACCGCGTGGTCCTGCGCTTTATCCGTCCCCGCGGACAGGTCCGGCCACGTAATCCGGCCGGGGGCCTCCTGCCGGGAGTCAGAATTCGGCTGTGTCATTTCACCAGTCTATTGATTCTATTGATCCAGCCATTCCAGCATCGGAGCAGTGGGTTCCGGAGCCTGCGGACGCGCATTCCACCAGGCGGCGCAGGCCGCCCGCCAGGAGTCCAGGTTTTCCTCCCCACCGCTGATCCGGACTGTGTCTCCGGCCACGGTAGCGATCGCGCCGCCGCAACGGAACGTCCCGGCGTCGTGCTCCACGGCCGGATACGGCTGGTACAGTCCCGTCAGATCTGGAATGAGGAAGTCGGGGCGCTCCTCGGTGCGCGCCGCAAGGATCGTTTCCCGCGTGTCGACGCCGGTCAGCACCGCCACGGTGGCAAAGCCGGCGCGGTTCCCGCCCAGGATGTCGGTGTCCAGGCGGTCCCCCACCACGAGCGGGCGGTCGGCCGCGAGGCGCTTCGCGGCAGCGTGGAACAGCGGCGCCTCGGGCTTGCCCGCGATACGTGGGTATTGGCGGGTCGCGGCGGCTACAGCACCCACGAGCGTGCCGTTCCCCGGCGCCATTCCCCGTGCCTGCGGGATGGACATGTCTGTATTGGTGGCCACCCACAGGGCGCCGCCAGCTACTACGTAAGAAGCCTCAGCCAGGTCCTTCCACCCGATCTCCGGGTTGAAACCCTGCGCCACTGCAACCGGGTGTTCCGCTGCACTGTGCACGGGCTTCAGTCCAACCAGCTCGATCTCGTGGGCCAAAGCAGGGCTGCCGGTGATCAAAACGGCGGCTCCTGCCGGCAGGAGCGAAGCAAGCAATTCCGCTGCCGCCTGCGACGAACTCACCACCTGATGGTCCTCTGCCGGGGCTCCCAGCTCGCGCAGGTGTGCCGCCACCTGCGCGGGAGTCCGGGATGCGTTATTGGTCACGTAGCCAAGCCCGACGCCGATACCCTCAAGCCGCTGCAGCGAGTCCACAGCGCCGGGGATGGCGTGGGGCCCGGCGTACACCACCCCGTCGAGGTCGGAGAGCAGCGCGTCGAAACGAGAGATCAGATGGGAATCAGTCATGCGTGCCTAGTCCTCTGAGCCTTCGTGCCTGCGGTCGTCGTGCAGTGTTTCTTCGCCGTGCGCTGCTTCCTCGTGCACTGCTTCTTCGTGCACTGCTTCTTCGTGCACTGCTTCTTCGTCTTCGATTTCTGCCGAATCCGCATCGGACTCGGCGTCGTCGGAGGTGAAATGGTCCGCTTCGGCGTCGTCAAGGTTGTCCCCCAATGCTGCGCTCTCCGCTGGGGACGCTTGGTGTTCTGCTTCCGGGGTGACCTCTGCGGCCTGCTGGGCGGGCGTGGTGCGGGCAGCCTGCGGCGCGGCATCTGCTGCAGCCTCGGCTATCAGCCGCTTGCGCTCGGCCGCCTCGCGCGCTTCCTCTTCCTCGTCCCAGCCGAGGTCGATAATCTCCGGTTCCTCCGCAATGCCCATGCCCAGGGCCTCCTCAGCCACGACGGCCTGGCGTTGCCACTTCTCCGCCTCGACGGTACGTCCAACGGCGCTCAAGGCATCTGCGTACGCGCGGAAAAGGCGGGGGCTGTAGGAGAAGGCGCGGTTGATGTCCAGCTGCGGGATCTCCAGCTCAGCCACTGCAGCATCGAGCTGGCCAAGGTCGGCGCGGGCACCGGACGCGACCATTGCCAGTTCCACCTTGCCGGGGGCGTCCAGGTCATGGGCCTCCTCCGAGCGGGCGACATCCAAGGCGCGGTCCGGCCGGCCGAGACCACGTTCGCAGTCCGCCATGACGGGCAGGTGCATGTTGGAGCCGCTGATCCGGCGGTAAGTCCGGAACTCCCGCAGGGCTTCGCCGTAGTGTCCGGCGGCGTAGGCGGTCAAGCCCACAGCTTCGCGGACTGCTGCGAGGCGTCCGCCGCGGCGGCTGGCGGCCAAGGCGTGCTGGAAGGCCAGCTCGGGCTCTTCGTCGAGGAGGCGGCCGGCCATCACCAGGTGTCGCGCCACCCATTCGGCACTCTTGGCCTCCAGGGTTTTGATCTGATGCTGCGTGGCGCGGTCCAGTTCCTTGCCGGTCACGTCCTCATCAATTTCAGGAGAACGCTCGCGGTCCGGGCGGTTGGCGCTGCGGAGGTCCGCTGCGTTCGGGACGCGGACGGGACGGCCCTCTTCCCTGTCCTGGCCGAAGCGACGGGGTCCGGAGTCGCCCCGGTCGAAGCTGCGGGGAGCCCGCTCCTGCCTGTCGCTGAACGGCTTACGCTCACCGCCACCAAAACTCCGGCGCTCATCCCCACCCTCACGGCGCGGACGATCACCAAACGGCTTACGCTCACCGCCACCAAAACTCCGGCGCTCATCCCCACCCTCACGGCGCGGACGATCACCAAACGGCTTACGCTCACCGCCACCAAAACTCCGGCGCTCACCCTCACCCTCACGGCGCGGACGATCACCAAACGGCTTACGCTCACCGCCACCAAAACTCCGGCGCTCACCCTCACCCTCACGGCGCGGACGATCACCAAACGGCTTACGCTCACCGCCACCAAAACTCCGGCGCTCACCCTCACCCTCACGGCGCGGACGATCACCAAACGGCTTACGCTCACCGCCACCAAAACTCCGGCGCTCACCCTCACCCTCACGGCGCGGACGATCACCAAACGGCTTACGCTCACCGCCACCAAAACTCCGGCGCTCACCCTCACCCTCACGGCGCGGACGATCACCAAACGGCTTACGCTCACCGCCACCAAAACTCCGGCGCTCACCCTCACCCTCACGGCGCGGACGATCACCAAACGGCTTACGCTCACCGCCACCAAAACTCCGGCGCTCACCCTCACCCTCACGGCGCGGACGATCACCAAACGGCTTACGCTCACCGTCGCCGGATGGACGGCGAGGGCCATCGGCGCCGCGACCGTCCCGGGCACGGAAGCCCCTGGGGTCGCCCCCTGAGTTGTTGGTCCCCCTGAAAGGACCGCCCCGCCCGCGGTTGCTGCCCGAGTTGCCGCTGTCGTGTTCGTGGCGCTTGCCGCCGTCGTGCTCAGCCATTGTGGATGCCTCCTGTAGTGAGCCGACCACTGGCGCGATGCGCAGCCGCTCGTATCCTTGTTTTATTGTTCTGCGCCACGCCACCTGGTGTTGTCTGGCGCCCGCTTATCTCCTGCAATTCTAGGCGAGAGGGTACGCACTTCCGAACCTCGGGACGGTTATCAGGGCAGGCGTGTGAATGGTCACAGACCGCCCCGAGCGTGTCCTCGGGCCTCATCACCCCGCCCCAGCGGCACTGGTCGGGACTCTTTCACCCCATGCAGCCACAGGGAATCCCCAAGGGTGTCTGGTGAGACTGGGCCAAGAGACACGCCTAGGGGGATCTATGAAGCATTCAACCGTGCGGGCAGTCACGGCCGGAGCCGTTGTCCTGGCCTGTGGCCTTGGGCCCTTTGTCGTCGCCTTTTACCCACAGGCCGCAACCGAAGCCGGTGCGCTGTCCCAGACGGGTTCGGCTGTTGTGTGGGGTTTGCCCTTGGTGAAGTTGATGTTCAATATTGCCGCTGCGGGTGCCCTCGGCTCGCTCGTGCTCGCACTCTTCGCTTTGCCGCCCCAAGGAAGGGCGTTCTCGCGGGCGCTGACGCTCGCCGGGGTCTCGGCGGCCCTTTGGGCACTTGCTGGGGCAGGCATGTCCTTCCTGACATTCCATTCTCTCGCCAATATGGCCCTCTTTTCGGAAGGATCCAGTGTAGCGTTCATCAGCTTTCTGGCAGATGTCGACGCCGGGCGGCGGGGAGCATTGAGCGTCCTGGTGGCCGCCGCCGTCGCACTCCTGTGCTTTGCCGTGAACCATTCAGCCGCGAAGCCCGGTTCTGCCACTACCCGCGCTTCCACCTTGAAACGTCAGCGGCGGGTTGGACTGGCGGCCCTGCTCTCCGTTGCAGGGCTGGTTCCGCTGGCATTGAATTCGCATGCCGCAAGCGGCGGGGGCCACCCCGACAGTACGCTTTCTGTCGTGCTGCACATGGGTGCGGCCGCAATCTGGCTGGGCGGTCTGTTGGCCCTCGTCCTGCTCCGCCGGTCTCTTGACGCCGCAACGGTGGCAACCGTGGTTCGGCGCTATTCCACTCTCGCACTGGTTTCATTTGCCGCATTGGGCGTTTCAGGTCTTCTTGCAGGCTGGGCTGGCCTGGGTTCGTTCGCCGCCCTCATTAGCTCCTACGGGGCAATCCTCTCGGCGAAAAGCGCTGCCTTCATTGTGCTGGGGATCTTTGGGGCGCTTCACCGGCGTTTGATTCTTGCCAGGCTTGAGCGGAACCCGAGTGCGGGCGGCCAGGCGTTTGCCATGCTCGCAGTGGCGGAACTGGCCGTCATGGGGGCCGCGTCCGGACTTGCTGCGGCGCTTGCCCGCACGCCGCCTCCGACAATTGCGGAAGGGGCTCCCCTCGAAGAGGAGGGCCAAATCCCTTCACTCATCGCTGCAGCATCCGCCTGGAAGCTGGACCCGCTGTGGAGCCTTGTCTGCGGAATGGCCGTCTTTCTGTATCTCGCTGGCCTGCACAGGCTGCGCTTGCAGGGCCGAACATGGCCTGTCTACCGGACCGTCCTCTGGCTCGTCGGCGTCGGGCTGCTGTTTCTCGTCACGAACGGCGGACTGCACGCTGCCCAGGAGCACCACATCAGTGCGCACGTGCTGACCCAGATGATCCTTACCGCCGTGATTCCGCTCTTCCTTGTGCCGGCCGCGCCGCTCACCTTGGCAGAAGCAACCGTCCATGGGCGGCACGACGGAACCATCGGCGGCGCGGAGGTGATCGGCAGGGCAGTCCGCTCGGCCCTGACCGCCACGGCAGATCCCATTGCGGCGGCGGTTGGTCTTGCTGCAACGCTGGCCGTCCTTTACTACACACCGCTGCTGCAGTACTCATCGGCCAGCCAACTCGGCTATGCCGCCATGACCGCGCTTGCTCTGGTATCCGGATGCCTGTTCACTGCATCGCTGTGGCGCTCCTTCGGGGTCCCCTCATCCTCAACGGTGACAGTGCGGCTGCTGGCACTGGGTGCCGTGGCGGCGCTTTACGGCTTCCACGGCTGGGCACTGGCCCAGCAGCCTGATCAGCTGCCGGACGCCAGGAGGGAACCCTGGCAGATAACGGTTGATTCCGCCGTCGACCTTTTCTTGAGAGGAGCGGAGCCGGCCGGTGTCGCCATGTGGACCTTGGCCGCCGCCACCCTGGCCTTGGTTGCAGCCGTGATGCTGCTGCAACCGCGTATCAGGTTGGCATCCCTTGAGGATGACCGGGCGGGAACAGAGCACGTCGGGGACTGGACTGAGGCTTCGGCTTCGGCACGCATTGCGGTTGCCCAAGCGGACTCCGGTCCAAATGAGTCCCCCCACGGTCAGCAAACAAGACGCGACTCTCTGATAAGGCCATGAGCGCGCAAGGTTTTTGCAGGGTGAACCCTTCAATCTTCATCTAAAGCATTTGGACAATTCGCGGTATATGGGGAGGTAGCCATGGCAGTTTCACGCCGTCAGGCATTGCAAATTGGCGGGGTCGGCATCATCGGGACTTTGGGGCTGGCTGTGCCGCTCACATCCGTTGATGCCAAGTCTGCGAGCCAGTTGAGTTCCCGGAACATGCCCAGGTTGTACCAGCGCACGCTCCCCATTCCCCCGGTGCTCGCTCCCAAGAGCACTACCATAGGGGCGGACGGCGCCAAGACGCACCTGTACCAGATCGAACAGACCGCCGGCATGGCCAACATCGTTCCCGGGCTGAAAACCCCGATCCTGGGCTACAACGGATCCTTCCCCGGCCCCACCATCAAGGTGAACAAGGACGAACGGATCACGATGGAAATGGACAACCTGCTGCCGCTCTTCCACCCGCAGTGGGGATACCGCCTGGATACGTCCACCCACCTTCATGGTTCGGCGTCGCTTCCCCAGTACGACGGCTATGCCAACGACGTGACCGGCCGCGGACTGTGCAAGGACTACGAGTACCCCAACTTCCAGCCGGCCCGTACCCTCTGGTACCACGATCACGCGGCGCACAACACAGCCCAGAGCGTGTACTCCGGGCTCGCCGGCCAGTACCACCTTCACGACGAGGTTGAGCGGAATCTGCTGCCGCAGGGCAAATTCGATGTGCCGCTGACCATCTCGGACGCCATGTTCGCCAGTAACGGTGCCCTTGGATACAACGACAACACCCATTCAGGCCTTTATGGCGACATCATCCTCGTTAACGGTGCACCGTGGCCAGTGATGAAGGTGCAGCGCCGCATCTACCGCTTCCGCATCCTCAATGCCTCCATCTCCCGCTCCTACAACTTCCGGCTGAGCACAGGCGACGCTGTCACGATGGTGGCGACCGACGGCGGGCTGATGCCGACCGCGAAACAGGTGACTTCCTGGCGGCAGGCCGGTGCGGAACGCTATGAGATCCTCATCGACTTCTCCAAGTACCCCGTGGGCAAGCGTGTTGAACTGCGCAACTTGTCGAACAAAAACAACATCGACTACGACTACACGGGCAGGGTCATGGCATTCGACGTGACCGGGGAAACCGTGGACACGTCGGGACCGGCCGCCAAGGTGATGCCAACCCTGCTGGCGGGCAGCCCAACGATGAACCTGACGCCCTCGCAGTCGGTCAAGACCCGGCACATGCGCCTCAAGCGCGACGGCGATATATGGACCATCGGCGGAATGACCTGGGACGAGGTCATGAAGAGCGGCTACAAAAAGGTCCTGGCCGACCCAAACCTCAACGACATCGAGATCTGGGAATTCGAGAACAGCTCAGGCGGCTGGTTCCATCCCCTGCACATCCACCTGGTGGACTTCAAAATCCTCAGCCGCAACGGCCGGCCGCCCTTCCCCTACGAACAGGGGCCCAAGGACACCGTCTACGTCGGTGAAGGCGAAACGGTGCGCCTGCTCATGCAGTTCGGCCCGCACCGGGGCCGGTACATGATCCACTGCCACAACCTGCCGCACGAAGACCACGACATGATGGGCCAGTTCAGCGTGGGCTACAACCCCAACGACCCCGACCCCAACGACCCCATAGAAGCCGTGAAACCCCATCCGATCGACCCGACAACTCCAGTCCAGGGTGAGCAGGTGACAGCGACATCCAACCCGACCCGGACGGCAGAGACGACGGCAACCGCAACGGCAGAGACCACCCAAACGGGCGGCTCCACGACCACCACCCAGCCGGCTGCTCAACCGGCCACTCAGAAGGACGTCATCACGATCACCACGGCGCGGCACCGGCAGAACAAGGACATCACGTTCGCCGGGACGTCGAGGTACTCGGGGACGGTGACGGCGGCAAGCGTGGTGCTGTATGACGTCACCCCAGGCCGGACGGTCACGAAGATCGGAATGGCGTCCATTAATTCCCTCGGCAACTGGACCTGGACGACCAAGCCCGGTCCGTCCCGGCAGGTCACGATGGTCCGGGCCGACTCGACCCGGGGCGGCACGGCGACGGCGGCAGTACGCACCGACTGAAAGAGCGATTGATCCAGGCCGTTAGAAGCTGAGAGAGCGTCCGCGGATTAGCTGCGAAAAGTGAGGAAGGGTCGGGTGATCGCCGGTAACGAGTGAGAGAGCGTCGGTTGCGCAGTGTGTTGCATGCGCGGTGGTTGTTAAAGTGGGAGAGCCCCAACCGTGTGGTTGGGGCTCTCGACCGTTAATGATTGTCCGGCGGTGACCTACTCTCCCACACCCTCCCGGGTGCAGTACCATCGGCGCTGTGGGTCTTAGCTTCCGGGTTCGGAATGGGACCGGGCGTTTCCCCCACGCTATGACCGCCGTAACCCTGTGACCCGTCCCCCCGCGGTGGCGGGGGTGGGAAAATCTGTGGTTACAACATGCCCTGCCGGTTATGGCAGGTGTGGTGTTGTGCTATTGAGTTGTGGGTTCCCTGGCAGCAAACCCTGCCGGTGGCGGGTTTGTTGGTTGGGAACCACATAGTGGACGCAAGCGCTCTTGGATCTTTTACCCGCCCCGGGTGCAAACGCTTTTGAAGGGGCGTTTGCGGGGTGGGTGTGTGGTGTAAGTTATCGGCCTATTAGTACCGGTCAGCTTCACGAGTCGTTAGTCCTCGCTTCCACATCCGGCCTATCAACCCAGTGGTCTGGCTGGGGGCCTCTCACACACAAGGTGTATGGAAATCTCATCTCGAAGCGAGCTTCCCGCTTAGATGCTTTCAGCGGTTATCCCATCCGAACGTAGCTAATCAGCGGTGCACTTGGCAGTACAACTGACACACCAGAGGTTCGTCCGTCCCGGTCCTCTCGTACTAAGGACAGCCCTTCTCAAATTTCCTGCGCGCGCAGCGGATAGGGACCGAACTGTCTCACGACGTTCTAAACCCAGCTCGCGTACCGCTTTAATGGGCGAACAGCCCAACCCTTGGGACCTACTCCAGCCCCAGGATGCGACGAGCCGACATCGAGGTGCCAAACCATGCCGTCGATATGGACTCTTGGGCAAGATCAGCCTGTTATCCCCGAGGTACCTTTTATCCGTTGAGCGACGGCCATTCCACAATGTACCGCCGGATCACTAGTCCCGACTTTCGTCCCTGCTCGAGATGTCTCTCTCACAGTCAAGCTCCCTTGTGCACTTACACTCGACACCTGATTGCCAACCAGGCTGAGGGAACCTTTGGGCGCCTCCGTTACTTTTTAGGAGGCAACCGCCCCAGTTAAACTACCCATCAGGCACTGTCCCTGACCCGGATTACGGGCCGAAGTTAGATGTCCAAAGTGACCAGAGTGGTATTTCAACGATGACTCCACCCGAACTGGCGTCCGGGCTTCAACGTCTCCCACCTATCCTACACAAGCCACTCCGAACACCAATACCAAACTATAGTAAAGGTCTCGGGGTCTTTCCGTCCTGCTGCGCGTAACGAGCATCTTTACTCGTACTGCAATTTCGCCGAGTTTATGGTTGAGACAGCGGGGAAGTCGTTACTCCATTCGTGCAGGTCGGAACTTACCCGACAAGGAATTTCGCTACCTTAGGATGGTTATAGTTACCACCGCCGTTTACTGGGGCTTGAATTCTCAGCTTCGCCTTGCGGCTAACCGGTCCTCTTAACCTTCCAGCACCGGGCAGGAGTCAGTCCGTATACATCGTCTTGCGACTTCGCACGGACCTGTGTTTTTAGTAAACAGTCGCTTCCCCCTGGTCTCTGCGGCCCCGATCCCCTCCCACCAGCAAGTGGTGTTCAAGGTTGGGGCCCCCCTTCTCCCGAAGTTACGGGGGCATTTTGCCGAGTTCCTTAACCATAATTCTCTCGATCGCCTTAGTATTCTCTACCTGATCACCTGTGTCGGTTTGGGGTACGGGCGGCTAAAACCTCGCGCCGATGCTTTTCTCGACAGCATAGGATCACCGAATCCCCCCAAACGGGGGTCCCATCAGATCTCAGGCACATGAACGGCGGATTTGCCTACCGTTCGCCCTACATCCTTAGACCGGGACAACCATCGCCCGGCTCGGCTACCTTCCTGCGTCACACCTGTTAATACGCTTGCCTCCCGGGATCAGATCCCGCGCTCCACCAAAACCCGCACACCACAAGGGTGATTGGGCAGGCTTCGGGCGGTTAGTATCCCCCGTTCAGCATGGGCGGTTTTTCGCCGGTACGGGAATATCAACCCGTTGTCCATCGACTACGCCTGTCGGCCTCGCCTTAGGTCCCGACTTACCCAGGGCAGATTAGCTTGACCCTGGAACCCTTGATCATCCGGCGGACGGGTTTCTCACCCGTCTTTCGCTACTCATGCCTGCATTCTCACTCGTGTAGGCTCCACCGCTGGTTTACACCGCGACTTCACCGCCCACACGACGCTCCCCTACCCATCCACACTCCTGAACCACAAAGGCTTAGAACACGTGTGAATGCCACAACTTCGGCGGTGTACTTGAGCCCCGCTACATTGTCGGCGCGGAATCACTTGACCAGTGAGCTATTACGCACTCTTTTAAGGATGGCTGCTTCTAAGCCAACCTCCTGGTTGTCTTCGCAACTCCACATCCTTTCCCACTTAGCACACGCTTAGGGGCCTTAGTTGGTGGTCTGGGCTGTTTCCCTCTCGACTATGAAGCTTATCCCCCACAGTCTCACTGCTGCGCTCTGACTTACCGGCATTCGGAGTTTGGCTGACGTCAGTAACCTTGTAGGGCCCATTAGCCATCCAGTAGCTCTACCTCCGGCAAGAAACACGCAACGCTGCACCTAAATGCATTTCGGGGAGAACCAGCTATCACGAAGTTTGATTGGCCTTTCACCCCTACCCACAGCTCATCCCCTCCATTTTCAACTGAAGTGGGTTCGGTCCTCCACGACGTCTTACCGTCGCTTCAACCTGGCCATGGGTAGATCACTTCGCTTCGGGTCTAGATCACGCCACTGCAACGCCCTGTTCAGACTCGCTTTCGCTACGGCTTCCCCACACGGGTTAACCTCGCGACGTAACACTAACTCGCAGGCTCATTCTTCAAAAGGCACGCCGTCACAACTACTATGCACACAAGGTGCGGTTGCTCCGACGGATTGTAAGCACACGGTTTCAGGTACTGTTTCACTCCCCTCCCGGGGTACTTTTCACCTTTCCCTCACGGTACTGGTCCGCTATCGGTCATTAGGGAGTATTTAGGCTTATCAGGTGGTCCTGACAGATTCACACGGGATTTCTCGGGCCCCGTGCTACTTGGGATACTCTCCAGGCGGTGCACAACATTACGGTTACGGGGCTCACACCCTCTACGGCCGGCCTTTCAAGACCGTTCACCTATGCCAGCACTTCACACCCTCCCGGTCCGGCAGAACCAGGAAAGAAAGTCCCACAACCCCGCCCATGCAACGCCCGCCGGCTATCACACATGGAAACGGTTTAGCCTGATCCGCGTTCGCTCGCCACTACTAACGGAATCACTATTGTTTTCTCTTCCTGCGGGTACTGAGATGTTTCACTTCCCCGCGTTCCCCCCACGCACCCTATGTGTTCAGATGCGGGTCACCAGATCACTCGCGCGTCTGGCGGGGTTTCCCCATTCGGACACCCTGGGATCACAGTCCGGTTATCGACTCCCCCAGGCTTATCGCAGATTCCTACGTCCTTCTTCGGCTCCTAATGCCAAGGCATCCACCGTGTGCTCTTAAAAACTTGACCACAAAGATCAATCAGAAATTTCGAGAGAACCACAGAAACCAACCACACCCCACAAAAAACAGGGCACAGCCAGATCCAGGTTCATATTCTTGGAAATTGCTTCTTATAAAAGATGCTCGCGTCCACTATGTAGTTCTCAAACAACAACCCCAAACCACACACCCCACACACCCCCCAAAGGGAGAACAAACCGTGCGATCGGTGCAGCCAGGAAACCAGAAACAAACAAACCCCGGAACCCCCCGCAGCCACCCGCCCCAAAGGACACGCCACCACGAAAAACCCCGGCCCTGTTGCCTCAGGACCCAACAGTGTGCCAAACACGAAACCACCCACTCCCCCGCCCCGCCGTTCCAGGACACCCAAAAGCATCCGTACCAGACGAAGAAAAGAACCAAGCGGCCGCTATTCATTGATATTCCACCCATGAGCACCCGCCGCAGAACGATCGCCTGCGCAACGGGCCTTTACTCCTGACAAACCCGCCACCGGCGCCTACACGCCGGCACGAATCCGTAGGTGCTCCTTAGAAAGGAGGTGATCCAGCCGCACCTTCCGGTACGGCTACCTTGTTACGACTTAGTCCCAATCGCCAGTCCCACCTTCGACGGCTCCCTCCCACAAGGGGTTAGGCCACCGGCTTCGGGTGTTACCAACTTTCGTGACTTGACGGGCGGTGTGTACAAGGCCCGGGAACGTATTCACCGCAGCGTTGCTGATCTGCGATTACTAGCGACTCCGACTTCATGGGGTCGAGTTGCAGACCCCAATCCGAACTGAGACCGGCTTTTTGGGATTAGCTCCACCTCACAGTATCGCAACCCTTTGTACCGGCCATTGTAGCATGCGTGAAGCCCAAGACATAAGGGGCATGATGATTTGACGTCGTCCCCACCTTCCTCCGAGTTGACCCCGGCAGTCTCCCATGAGTCCCCGCCATAACGCGCTGGCAACATGGAACGAGGGTTGCGCTCGTTGCGGGACTTAACCCAACATCTCACGACACGAGCTGACGACAACCATGCACCACCTGTGAACCGGCCCCAAAAGGAGAAACCACATCTCTGCGGCGGTCCGGTCCATGTCAAGCCTTGGTAAGGTTCTTCGCGTTGCATCGAATTAATCCGCATGCTCCGCCGCTTGTGCGGGCCCCCGTCAATTCCTTTGAGTTTTAGCCTTGCGGCCGTACTCCCCAGGCGGGGCACTTAATGCGTTAGCTACGGCGCGGAAAACGTGGAATGTCCCCCACACCTAGTGCCCAACGTTTACGGCATGGACTACCAGGGTATCTAATCCTGTTCGCTCCCCATGCTTTCGCTCCTCAGCGTCAGTTAATGCCCAGAGACCTGCCTTCGCCATCGGTGTTCCTCCTGATATCTGCGCATTTCACCGCTACACCAGGAATTCCAGTCTCCCCTACATCACTCTAGCCTGCCCGTACCCACCGCAGATCCGGAGTTGAGCCCCGGACTTTCACGGCAGACGCGACAAACCGCCTACGAGCTCTTTACGCCCAATAATTCCGGATAACGCTTGCGCCCTACGTATTACCGCGGCTGCTGGCACGTAGTTAGCCGGCGCTTCTTCTGCAGGTACCGTCACTTTCGCTTCTTCCCTACTGAAAGAGGTTTACAACCCGAAGGCCGTCATCCCTCACGCGGCGTCGCTGCATCAGGCTTGCGCCCATTGTGCAATATTCCCCACTGCTGCCTCCCGTAGGAGTCTGGGCCGTGTCTCAGTCCCAGTGTGGCCGGTCACCCTCTCAGGCCGGCTACCCGTCGTCGCCTTGGTGAGCCATTACCTCACCAACAAGCTGATAGGCCGCGAGTCCATCCAAAACCACAAAAGCTTTCCACCCCCCACCATGCGATGAGGAGTCATATCCGGTATTAGACCCAGTTTCCCAGGCTTATCCCAGAGTCAAGGGCAGGTTACTCACGTGTTACTCACCCGTTCGCCACTAATCCCCGGTGCAAGCACCGGATCATCGTTCGACTTGCATGTGTTAAGCACGCCGCCAGCGTTCATCCTGAGCCAGGATCAAACTCTCCGTTGAAGTAAAACAGACACAACCAACACCCCCGGAAATAACAGGAACGAAGGCTGCACAAAATTTGAAACCAGCCAAAACACCAGACCACACCCACAGGGGCAGGCGCAGCCCGGCAATTCAACCAATTTAATAAAAAATCGGTATCAACAAACTTGGCACACTATTGAGTTCTCAAACAACAGACACATTCGAATACTTCGCTCGGCAATCTACATTTTAATTTGTAAATTATATTCGCCTTGCATTTCTTCGCTGCGATGTTTACAGCTTATTTCATTCATTTTCACTTTGCAAATCCCGGTTGTTTTCCCGATATTCACCCCGTGAAGCCGATTCCGCCCATAGCGAAGAGAAGCTTTTCTTCTTTTCATGCTTTTGCACGCGAAAAATTGCTTCTCAGATTAAGGGGGTTTGTTCACCGCTCAGCGGCGGCGACTCAGAAAACAATACACGCTCCCCCGGGCCCGCGCAAATCGGCCCGGGGGAGCGTGCAGAAGGTAGTTGACGGGGTGTTAGATGCCCGACACCTGGACGGTGGCGAGGTTCTTTTTGCCCCGGCGCAGCAGCAGGTATTTTCCGTGCAGCAGCTCTGATACGGGGATAACGGCATCCGGGTCAGACACTTTCGCATTGTTGACGTAGGCACCGCCTTCGCCGACCACCCGGCGTGCCGCCGACTTGCTCTCCGACAGGCCCGAGGCGACAAGCAGGTCGATGATTCCAAGGCCGGCCCCGTCCACGGAAGTTGAGGGCAGCTCCGAGGTGGCGGCAGCGAGCGTCGGCTCGTCAAGCAGGGACAGGTCACCGTTGCCGAACACCGCAGCCGATGCCGCAATTACCTTCTCGGTGGCATCGACACCGTGAACCAGCGAAGTCACTTCGTAGGCCAGCTTCCGCTGACCCTCGCGAGCGAACGGACGCTCAGCAACTGCTTCTGCCAGCGCCTCAATCTCGGAACGGCCCAGGAAGGTGAAGACCTTCAGCCGGGGCACGACATCGGCATCCGCCGTGTTCAGCCAGAACTGGTAAAACGCGTATGGGCTGCACATGGCCGGATCCAGCCAGATGGCGTTGCCTTCGCTCTTGCCAAACTTCGAGCCGTCCGCGTTGGTGATGAGCGGAGTCCCCAGGGCGTGGACGCTCTTGCCCTCCACCTTGCGGATGAGTTCGGTGCCGCTGGTCAGGTTGCCCCACTGGTCCGAACCGCCCGTCTGCAGCACGCAGCCGTAGTCCCGGTACAGCTGCAGGTAGTCCATGCCCTGCAGGATCTGGTAGCTGAACTCGGTGTAGCTGATGCCCTCTTCGGAGTTGAGGCGGGACGCCACTGCATCCTTGCGCAGCATCGTGCCTACACGGAAGTGCTTACCCACCTCACGCAGGAAGTCGATGGCGGAAAGCGGCGCGGTCCAGTCGAGGTTGTTGACCATGCGGGCGGCATTGGCACCTTCGAAGCTGAGGAACCTGCGGACCTGTGCCTGCAGGTAGCCAACCCACTCGGTGACAGTGTCCTTCGTGTTCAGGGTGCGTTCGGCCGTAGGCCTTGGGTCACCGATGAGGCCAGTGGAGCCGCCAACGAGGCCCAACGGCTTGTGCCCGGCCAGCTGCAGGCGCCTCATGAGGAGGAGCTGGACCAGGTTCCCCAGGTGCAGGCTGGGAGCCGTCGGGTCGAATCCGCAATAGTACGTGACCGGGTCTCCGGCGAGCAGTTTCTCCAGTTCCACCTCGTCGGTGGATACGTGGACAAGGCCGCGCCATTTGAGCTCCTGCCAGATGTTGGCGAAGCTGGGGTCGTTCTGCTGGGATTCTAGGTCGTTTACGTGTGACACGCTTTCTAAGGTAGCAGTATCGGCGGTCAGGAGCGCTGCGGGCCAGACGCCCCTGACCGGACCGTGGGGACGAGCTCCGGGGCTCCTAGCGCTCGATGCCTGGCGGGACTTCTGCTGCGGCGATAAGGCGCAGCCTCTGGGTGGGCCTGGTCATGGCGACATAGAGGTCTCCCACCCGGCCGTGCTCATGGTTGAGCATGGCGGCCGGCTCAAGGACCACCACGGCGTCGAACTCGAGCCCCTTGGCTTCCCTCGGGCTGATCACCACGACGTCCTGTTCGTAGCTGCCGGCACCGGTCCCGATACGGCGCCCGTAGACGGCGCGCAGCGCAGACGTGGCCTCCGGCAGGAGGTCACCGTCGGCAATCACGGCGAGCAGGCCGCCGTCGATCGCGTCCAGCTCTTCCGGGAGCACCTCCACCAGGCGGCTAACGATCCCGCCAGGCGCGACCCGGTCGATGATGGGTTCCCAGCTGCCCTCGCGGACTGCCTTCGGAGCGGACACCACGAGCCCGGCAGCGTTGGCCATCCGGGCAGCGGCTTCAGCAATCTGCGACGGCGTGCGGTAGTTGACGGTGAGTTCCTCCATCTGCCAGCGCTTGCCGAACATCGGCGCAAGCGCGCCCTGCCACGACTTGGCTCCGGCGACCGAACTGGTCTGGGCGATGTCCCCCACGATGGTGAACGACTTCAGCGGGCAGCGGCGGACGAGGAGGCGCCATTGCATGGGCGAGAGCTCCTGCGCTTCATCCACCACGATGTGGCCGAATGCCCAGGTGCGGTCGCTGGTGGCCCGCTCCGCGGCGGTCAGGCGTGCCTCGCGCTCCCGGTTCTGCTCCACGAGCTCCTCGGCCGACATGAGGACATCGACGCCGGCAGTCTCCATGTTGACAAGTGTCTGGCGGGCGTTGGCCAGGTCGCGGGCGCGGTCGTGTTCCTGCTGGGCGAGGCCCCTGCCCGCTGCGGGGTCGAGTTCACCGAGCAGCTCGGCTGCCTCATCCAGGAGCGGAACATCCGCCTCGGTCCAGGGAGCGTCGGGGGCACGGAGCAGGAGCTGGCGCTCCCGGGGAGTCAGACGCGGAGTGCAGGCTTCCAGGATGGCTGGCTTGCTCAGCAGTTCACTGACGAGCTTTTCCGGCGTCATCGGCATCCAGCAGAGGTTGAGCGCGATGCGGACGTCCCGGGCGGAACGGACATCCTCAGCCAGGTAGGACCTATCGGCGTTGTTACCGAGGTTGCCCGCTTCAACCATTTCAGTCAGCTGCTCGGTCAGCTCGCGCAGAAGGATCTTCACGAACGTGAGTCGGGCCTCGTTGTGCGGCTTGCCGGTGGAACGGGCGCGTTCACGGGCACGGCGGACCTGCCGCGGCGTAAGGGTTAGCTTGCGGCCGTCCACTTCGAGGATGCGGTTTTCCGCAGGAAGACGCTGCCTGTTCGCAACGGCGTTGGCGATGACGTCCGCCATGTCCAGCCGCCCCTTGATGGCCGCCACCTCCGCTTCCTGCTCAGGCACGGCATTGATGCCGGGCATCAGCCGGCCAAGGCTCGCCATAACCACGCCGGTTTCACCGAGCGACGGCAGGACGCGCTCGATGTACTTCATGAAGGACGACGACGGACCCACGAGCAGCACACCGGCCGTCTTAAGCCTGTCCCGGTGCGTATAGAGAAGGTACGCGGCGCGGTGCAGCGCTACGGCAGTCTTTCCGGTTCCGGGGCCGCCCTGGACCACGAGCGCGCCTGAAATGGAGGAGCGGATGATCCGGTCCTGTTCCGACTGGATGGTGCCCACGATGTCGGACATTCGGCCGGTCCGCTTGGAGTTCAGGGCAGCGAGCAGGGCACCCTCCCCCTGCAGCGAATTGCTGTCCGTGAGCATGTCGGGGTCGAGGACGTCGTCTTCAATGGCCTTGACCTCACGGCCCTGCAGGATCAGGTGCCTGCGCCTGCGCACACCCTGGCGGTCAAAGGCCGTGGCCTGGTAGAAGTGGCCGGCCTCAGGGGCGCGCCAGTCCACCATGAGCCGCTGCAGGTCATCGGTGGTGAGGCCGATGCGGCCGATGTACTGCGCTTCACCCGAGTCCAGGTCCAGCCGGCCGAACACCAGCCGGTCATCGACGGCGTCAAGCTGCGCCAGGCGGTCCTCGTACAGTGCGGCGAAGGCGTCGCGTTCAGAAACGTTCTGCATAGTGCCCACCGCTCCGGCACGGCGCACCTGCGCCAACTGGGCGCGCTTTTCCGCGCGCAGCTCATCAAGCCGTGCATACAGGCCGGCAACATAGTCCCGTTCGTGGGCCAATTCGGCATCGAGCATTAACGTTCCCCTATCGCAAAAGACAGACCGTCCATTCTACAACCATTTTTACGAACGCGTCCTTGCCTTCCCGGTATTTCCGGGGCTGTCAGCGTGCCATTCCGCCCGCTGGCACTGGCAGCCGGGAGCATCACGGACCGCAGGGGTCAGGTTCGCGCGGCACGCACCTTCGCGGCCTTGTATCGGGAGACTGTGGGGTCACCTGTGAGCCAGAACCGCCACGGGTAGTCGTGGGATCCCCCGTGCCCTGCCACACCCACCCGTGGTCCTGAGCTGACGTCTCCGGCCGGGACAGCAGGCAGCTCCAGTCCGAACGGGTGGATGAGCGCATCCCTGCCGCTGTCCGCCGTCGTCAGTCCCAGTGCAGTGGCCAAGCGGGCGGGTCCGCTGGCAAGGTCCTTGGACGCTTTGGACGTCGGCCGCCTCGCCGCCGCCAGCGGCAACCCGTCCACCACCTCGCCCGCGCGCAGCAGCACGGCGGACGCGTGGCCGTCCGGTCCGCAGACGAGGTTGGCGCAGTAGTGCATTCCGTACGTGAAGTAGACGTAGAGATGGCCGGCGGGGCCGAACATCGGCGCATTGCGGCCGGTGGGGCCGCGGAAGGTATGGGAACCGGGGTCCGGATGCAGGGAATCGCCGGGCCCCATGTAGGCCTCCAACTCGGTGATCCGCACGGACACGGATCCCTCCGGGCTGTGGTGGGTGAGGACGGCCCCAAGAAGCAGGGGCGCCACTTCCCGTGCATCCCCCGACAGGAATTCCCGCACCTCGTTCCGCTGGAGCTCGTTATGCATGCTCCGACTTTACCGACAGGCCGCCCAACGGCCATGTCCGATTTCCGCTAGCTGCCCCTTCCCCAGACTGGCAGGATGGACACATGGACTTCTGGCAGCGCTATCGTGCCATCGACGCACGGGACACCCGTTTCGACGGGCAGTTCTATACGGCGGTGCGGAGCACGGGCATCTACTGCAGGCCTTCCTGCCCGGCGAGGACGCCGAAGGCCGACAACGTCACCTTCTATGAGACCTCCGCTGCCGCCCATGACGCGGGCTACCGCGCCTGCAAGCGCTGCCTCCCCGAAGCTGTGCCGGGCACGCCGGCCTGGAACCTACGTTCCGATATTGCCGGACGGGCCATGCGTCTCATCAACGACGGCGTTATCAACCGCGACGGCGTGGAAGGGCTGGCCGCACGGCTGGGGTACTCGTCCCGGCAGCTGAACAGGATCCTCACCCAGGAGCTCGGCGCCGGCCCGCTCTCCCTCGCCCGGGCGGGCAGGGCCCAGACCGCGCGGACGCTGCTCGTGTCCACGTCCATGAAATTTGCAGACGTCGCGTTTGCCGCCGGATTCAGCAGCGTGCGCCAGTTCAACGAAACCATGGGCGAGGTGTTCGCCATGACGCCTACCGCGCTGCGTGCCACCGCACACCGTCATCCGGCACCGGCAACCAGCACGGCCCTCACCTTGAATCTCCCCTACCGCGAGCCCTTCGATCCGGGCATTTTCAGCTTCCTTGCTGTCCGGGCCATCCCGGGAATCGAGTCCGGAACAGCCACCTCCTACGCCAGGACCCTCCGGCTGCCGCACGGCCATGCCCGGTTCACAGTGGAATACAACACAGCCGCCAACAACACTGCGGAATACAAGACTGCGGAATACAAGACTGCAGGGGACGATGGCGGCACCCGGGGACGGCCCCTGGTACTCACTATCGGCGCGGCGGACCTGAGGGATCTGCCTGCGCTCCTCAGCAGGGTCCGCCGGCTTTTGGACCTCGATGCCGACCCCGTCGCGATCGACGAGGCACTTTCGGCTGACCCGCGGCTTTCGGATTCCGTGGCTGAAGCCCCCGGAATCCGGATGCCAGGCGCATTGGACCCGCACGAGCTCCTGATCCGGGCCATGGTGGGACAGCAGATTACCGTGGGCGCAGCCCGGACGGCGCTCACCCGGTTGGCGGCGGCGGGCAGCCCCAGCGTGGTCCCGGGCGAAGGACTCAACAGGCTGTTCCCCACGCCGGAGCAAATTGCGGAGAACGGGCGGGAACTGCTGCGCGGGCCGCAGCGCAGAACCGATGCGCTCGTGGCCGCTTCCGCTGCCCTGGCCGCCAGGGAGCTTGAGTTGGGTTACGGTGATGACCTGCCGGGGCTTCGTTCCAAGCTCCTTCCGCTGGCCGGCATCGGCCCCTGGACCGTGGGATACGTGGCGATGCGTGTCATTGGCGCTCCGGACATTTTCCTGGCCAATGACGCCGCGGTCCGCAACGGCATCCGGAACCTCACCTCAGGGGGTGCTGTCAGCCATCGTGCGGACAAGGGTGGAGGTCCTGCCCCAGCCCCTGTATTCGGCGGCTCTCCTGATATCAGTAGGTCTCCCGATTTCGACGGCGTGAGCCCGTGGCGCTCCTACGCCACCATGCACCTCTGGCGCGCCGCGGCCGCCCCGGACGTGGCCCGCGCTCCGAAGACCACCACGACCACTGAGGCAAGGCGATGACATGACAAGCCAGGACGACATCACACGCCGGGATTTTAGAGGCAATGGAATGACTGTGGAGCATACGGAGACGGCCGGCACTGCGCAGCGGCTGACGATGGCCACTCCGGACGGGCCGTTTACGGTCATCGCCCGGGACGGCGTGGTGCTGGCTTCGGGCTGGACTGCCGATGTCGGTGAACTCACCGGACAGATCCACCCGGCACTGCTGCCTGCCGCCTATGAGAGCGTTGAGGACCTCGGTGCCATCTCCTCTGCGGTGGAAGCCTTCTACGCCGGAAACCCTGCCCCGGCCATGAGCGTTCCGGTGCTCCAGAGGTCGGGCCCCTTCCGGGCGCACGCGTGGGAGGTGCTGCGCACGGTCAGGCCGGGGGCCCCGGTGACCTACACGGAATATGCGGCGCTTGCCGGAAACTCCAAGGCGGTGCGGGCGGCGGCCAGCGCGTGCGCGTTGAACGCCGCAGCGCTGTTCGTTCCGTGCCACCGGGTGGTCCGCACCGACGGCTCCCCCGGCGGCTTCCGGTGGGGACTGCGGATTAAGGAAAGCCTGCTGGCCCGGGAAAAGCAGGTGCTGGCGGCCGGTTGAGCCAGACCGCTCTCCTTGATCCCCCAACCCGTTTCTACCGAATGCTGCGGCCTTGCGCGGCGGAGGTGATGAGGTCGCTCTTGGTCAACGGTGCTCCCGTATGCAGCGCAGTGATCCATGTCGCGGTATCCATGACGGCGGCCCAGTTCGAATGCAGCAGCGCCATGAGGGTCTCGTGGACCTGGCGTGCTGCCGCGGTGCCGGCCTCGTTGGAGAGGTCGATTGCTCCGGTCGCGTCTGCGAGGACTTCGACGGCGAAGCCGAGGGGCTCGGCGGCTGCAGCGGAGGCGAGCACGCAGTTGTTTGTCATGTACCCAACGAGGGTAATCGTGTCGATGCCTTGTTCACGCAGCCAGGCTTCGAGGCCCGTGTCTGCGAAGATGCTGGAGAACTGCTTGCTGATGCGCTTGGCTGCTACGTTCTCGTGGGCGGCTACTTCGGGGTGGTTCTGCCAGGTCGCCGATCCGGAGGCGAACACCGGGACCTCTGCCGGGAGTTCGTGCTGGACCAGCACCACTGGAGTTCCAGTTTGGTGGGCGGTGTCGATCGCGGTCTTGATCCTGGTGATGGACTCATCCCGGGCCGGGTATTGAATCGGGAGCAGCCCGTCGAAGTATTCCTGTTGGGCGTCAATGACGATCAGGGCTCGGCGAGGTGTGGTCATGGGGTTCTCCTTTAGTGGGCGTTGTGAACGTGTGTTGGAATGTGCGCTACTGCGCGGCTGCCGGAAGCGGCGCCTCCAGATAGGGCAGTGCGTAGTGATCGGCAAGCAGGGTGATCCCATGCTGGTCGAGGGTTGCCGAGTGCCCGCCGACAACGAGCATCACCTCATCGACACCGGTCCGCTCGTGCAGGGCTTCGAGGCGGCTAGCGACAGTAGCGGCGGTGCCATGGAAACTGCGGCTGGTGTAGGCGTCCAGGATTTGCTGCTCCTGTATTGTCGCCGGATACGCCTCAACCTCGTCCGGGGGCAGGAGCAGATAACCTTCGCTTTTAAACATGCGCAGCATCGCCATCGCCGACGTTGCCGCCTGCCGTTTTGCCTGAACCGGATCCTCGCTGATGGCCACGGGCACGCTGACGAGGGTGTGCGGCTCGGCGAGCACGTTGGAGGGCTGGAAGTTCTCACGGTAGAGACGCATGGCCGTGTCGATGTCAGCGTCGCCGAACTGCAAAGCGAACGCATACGGCCGGCCGAGCTGCCCGGCCAGCTGTGCTGAGTACGGAGAGGAGCCCAGCACCCACACCTCAGGAGCGGTCGAAGGCGCCGACACCCGGTTTTCCATTGCCTGCCAGGGCCCGGGCACCGCGTGGACGTTCCGGTATGGGTGTCCGGGCGGGAACTCGTCGCCCAGGAACCCGAGCAACTCGAGCACCTGCTGCGGGAATCCGTCGTTGGCATCAGCTCCCCGACGCAGCGCCGCAGCAGTCGCCCCATCAGTGCCTGGGGCGCGTCCCAGCCCAAGATCAATTCGGCCCCGCGCGAGAGCCTCCAGCATCCCGAACTGCTCAGCGATCAGCAGCGGCGAGTGGTTAGGCAGCATTACCCCGCCGGCACCAAGTCGGATGCGCGTCGTCTCGGCGATGAGGCGGGCGACCATCAGCGGCGGTGAGGACACTGAGGTCGCCCCCATTGCATGGTGCTCAGACATCCAGAACCGGTGATAACCCCGCTGATCCGCCTTCCGCGCCAGCGAGATCGTGCCCGCCAGCCCTTCCTCTGCGGTCATCCCGACGCCGGTGCCGCCCGCGGAGAGCACGGACAGCGTGAATGGGGCCGCGCCCGATGGTCGTCCGAACTGCATACAAACTCCTCATGGAAATACTTGCTTTTTGGCGTGATTGGAGCCTAGCAGTTACCTCACGTTTAAATGAAACTGATAACATGAGAAGCGTGTCAGATACATTGCTAGCAGCCGCGCCAGGCGCCGAGGAGCATCCCTGCCTCGCGCTGGTCAACACCTCAAACGGACTGTCTGGAGGCAGACGTTACGACGAACTGGGCAGCCCTGAGGCCGCGACGGCTTGGCTAATGGCACGCGATCTCATCGCATCAGAGTCTGTGCTGCAGGAGCACTGCCGCGCCAGGCTCGCAGCGTTGCGCGCAGATCTGCGCGACCTTTTCACGGCGCACACTACTGGGGACGTCCCAAAGACAACGGCCGTGCACGCTGTCAATCGTGCGCTGACCCGTGCCCCCGGCGCGCAGCTGTTACGGTTCGAGCCGGCGGCAGGGTTCACCCGTTGCGCCGAGCATCCCGTGACACAGGTCGTCGAGCACGTCATGGCCGTCATCGCTGATGATGCTGCCTCGCTGCTCAGCGGCGACCAAGCGTCGATGCTCGCGTCCTGTGAAGCGGACTCGTGCGAGCGGTTCTTCCTGCGCACCCACGCACGACGGCAATGGTGCTCAACCCGTTGCGGGGACCGAGTCCGCGCCGCGCGCGCCTACGCACGTAAACGCGCGATACACAGCGCATGAATCAACAGCGCCACCGACTGCGACTCGACGTCGTCAATCAATACGGGCTCTTGAACTCGCTCTAGCTCGTGGGCACCCCGGAAGGCCACGGCAGCAGCTCCGGCAGCTCCACGCCATCGGCGGCGGCCGACGCGCGCAGGCTGCCGAGCGCAGGTTCCCGCCCGGCGAGCCACGCGGCGATGTCCGTGACCATTCCACTGACAACCGTGGAGCGCCCGCCGCTGCCGAGCGTCACGGGAGGCATTCCCAAAGGCTGCAGCACCAGCTTTTGGTCTGCAGGCACACGCGCGGACAGGAAGTTGAAGAGGTGCTCGCAGAAGTGCCTGCTCCACGTCTCCGGACCGCGGCCGGTGCCGAGATCCGAGGCATGGATCACGAGTTCGCGCCAGAGTGCGCGGCCGCCGTCGAGCACCACTCCCCCGCGGTACGAGATGGGCGCCTGCCAGCCTGCAGCTGCCGGTGAAGCGTCCACGGAATCGAAGGCGCGCAGCGCCCGTTCCAGCGCTGCGGCGAGGTCCGCCCGGTGTTGTTCAAGGGAGTGTCCGGCGCTCATTTCGATGGCCTTCGTACGGCCGTCATAGCCGCCGTCGTACAATTCCACAGTTTCTCCGCGCGCCGCGAACTCGACTTGCCGGGCCATGGCGTTTGAGATGGCGGCGATGTGCGCCAGAACGTGCCCGCGGCTCCAGCCGGGCAGCGCGGAGGGCGCCGGGACGTCCGCGTCGGTGAGCTTCGCTGTGAGGGAGGAAACGACGTCGGCCGCCTTGTGGAGTTCGGCGCGCACAGCGCCAGGTGTGATTGCGGTCATGCCGCCATCGTAGCGGAGTGGGATTGCCGCTTAACGCAGCGAGATGGCACTTCGCGGCAGTCTCCGTGGAAAACACTGCTGCGAAATGCCACCTCGGTTGCGCTGACTAGCCCGCGTACTCCCTGACGTCGGCAAGCTCGCCTTCCAGCGCCGCCAGCTGGCGTTCGACGGCGGCCGGTGCGGTGCCGCCCTGGGAGCTGCGGCTGTTGAGGGAACCCTCGGTGCTCAGGACGGTGCGGACGTCGGGAGTCAGATGCTCCGAAATCTCCGCATACTCCTCGTCCGTCAAATCCCACAGCTCGACGCCGCGGCTTTCGGCCTGCTTCACCGCGGCGCCGGAGAGCTCGTGCGCCTCACGGAACGGAACGCCCTGGCGGACAAGCCATTCGGCGATGTCGGTGGCCAGCGCGAAGCCCTGCGGAGCCAGGGCTTCCATCCGTTCGGCGTTGAACTTCAGTGTTGCGATCATGCCGGACACGGCGGGAAGCAGCAGCTCCAGCGTGTCTGCCGCGTCGAACACCGGTTCCTTGTCCTCCTGCAGGTCGCGGTTGTACGCCAGCGGCAGGCCCTTGAGTGTCGCGAGCAGCCCGGTCAGGTCGCCGATCAGGCGTCCTGCCTTGCCGCGTGCCAGCTCGGCCACATCCGGGTTCTTTTTCTGCGGCATGATCGAAGAGCCGGTGGAGTAGGAATCGTGCAGGGTCACGAACGAGAACTCCTTCGTCGCCCACAGGATGACTTCCTCGGAGACCCTCGAAAGGTCAACCCCGATCATGGCCGCGATCCAGGCGAACTCGGCGAAGACGTCGCGGGAGGCGGTGCCGTCGATCGAGTTGTGGACCGCGGAGAAAAAGCCCAGGTCCGCCGCGACCGCCTCCGGGTCCAGTCCCAGCGAGGATCCGGCGAGGGCGCCGGAACCGTAAGGCGAAACACCGGCCCGCTTGTCCCAGTCCTGGAGCCGCTGCACATCGCGCAGCAGGGCCCAGGCATGGGCCAGCAGGTGGTGGCTGAGCAGGACAGGCTGGGCGTGCTGCAGGTGGGTGCGGCCGGGCATGGCCACGCCCTGGTGCGCTTTGGCCTGGTCTACAAGTGCATCGATTGTGGCCAGCACACCGCGCGCGATAATCCGCGCATGGTCGCGCAGGAACATGCGGCCAAGGGTGGCCACCTGGTCGTTTCGGGAGCGTCCGGCACGGAGCTTGCCGCCCAGCTGCGGTCCGGCACGCTCGATCAGGCCGCGTTCCAGCGATCCATGAACGTCCTCGTCGGACTCCGCAGGCAGGTAGGCGCCGGAGGCAACGTCCTCGTCCAGTCGCTTCAGGGCAGCCAGCATGCCTTCCAGCTCGGTGTCGTCCAGCAGCTGTGCCTTGTGCAGCACCCGGGCGTGCGCCATGGAACCGGCGATGTCGTACCGGGCGAGCCGCCAGTCGAAGTGGGTGGACTTACTCAACGCTGCCAGTGCGTCCGCGGGGCCGCCGGCGAACCGGCCGCCCCACAGTGCACCGGTGTTCGTGGCTGCCGATTTGGTGATTTCCTGCTCAGCCACAGGGGCTACTTTCCTGCGACGCGGATGTCGCGACCGGAGGCGACCTTCGCAGACATGCCCCACAGCTCGATAAACCCGCGGGCCATGGACTGGTCGAAGGTGTCACCGGTGTCGTAGGTGGCGAGATCGAAGTCGTACAGCGAGGTCTCGGAGCGGCGTCCGTTGACGATCGCCTGGCCACCGTGCAGGACCATGCGGATGTCCCCGGAGACGTAACGCTGGGTGTCCTCGATGAAGGCGTCGAGGGAGCGCTTAAGCGGGGAGAACCACTGGCCGTCGTAGACCAGTTCGGCCCAGCGCTGGCCGACCGTCGCCTTGAAGCGGGCCTGTTCGCGCTCGATGGTGATGTCCTCGAGGTGCTTGTGCGCGGTGATCAGTGCCATGGCGCCGGGAGCCTCGTAGATTTCGCGGGACTTGATGCCCACGAGGCGGTCCTCGACGACGTCGATCCGGCCTACGCCCTGGGCGCCTGCGCGGCGGTTCAGTTCCTTGATGGCCTGCAGCGGGGTGACCTTCACGCCGTCGATCGCCACGGGGATGCCCGCTTCGAAGGAGATGGTGACTTCATCCGGGGCCGGGGGGAATTCCGGCGCTGCCGTGTAGTCGTAGATGTCCTTCGTGGGGGCGTTCCAGATGTCCTCGAGGTAGCCGGTTTCGACGGCGCGTCCCCAGACGTTCTGGTCAATCGAGTACGGGTTCTTCTTGGTCGTCTCGATGGGCAGTCCCTTTTCCTCGGCGAAGGCGATGGCCTTGTCGCGGGTCAGGGCGAGGTCGCGGACCGGTGCGATGCACTTCAGGTCCGGGCCGAGGGTCTGAATACCGACTTCGAAGCGGACCTGGTCATTGCCCTTGCCGGTGCAGCCGTGGGCCACGGTGCTGGCGCCGAATTCACGGGCGGCCTTGACCAGGTGCTTAACGATGACCGGGCGGGAGATGGCGGACACCAGGGGGTAGTGGCCCTGGTACAGCGCGTTGGCCTTCAGGGTCGGCATGCAGTACTCGTTGGCGAACTCGTCGCTGGCGTCTGCCACGTAGGCCTCGACGGCGCCGCAGCCCAGGGCGCGCTGGCGGATGGTCTCCAGTGATTCGCCGCCCTGTCCGACGTCCACCGCGACGGCGATGACCTCGGCGCCGGTGGCTTCACCGATCCAGCCGATGGCTACGGAAGTATCGAGGCCACCGGAGTAGGCCAGAACAATACGCTCAGTCACGTCAAATGCTCCTTAGTTGTTTGGTTGAACTTGTTTTTCGTCTGATGAAGAGCCTGTCACATTGCAGCGGCGGGCCCAATCTGAAGGGGTACGGGTTGGCTTTACTGGCCGGCTTCCTCTGCAAGCTGCAGAAACCGCGCGGCGAGATCCGGGCCGCCCTGCGGATCACGGGCCACCAGCAGGACGGTGTCATCCCCCGCGATGGTGCCGAGGATCGAGGGCATGACTGAGTGGTCGATAGCGAGGGCCAGGAAGTTGGCGGCCCCGGGAGGGGTGCGGAGCACGGCGATGTTGGCCGACGCTTCCGCGGTGACCAGCAGTTCCCCGCACAACCTGGCGAGCCGCGCATCAAGGATTTCCTGGCTCACCCCGCTTTTCGCCGCACGCTCCCCGCCTTCGCCGGGAACAGCGTAGACCAGCACGCCCTCCTTCCCGCGGACCCGGACAGCGCCGAGTTCGACGAGGTCCCGGGACAGCGTCGCCTGGGTGACCTGCACGCCATCGTCCGCCAGCAGAGCGGCAAGCTCTGCCTGGGACCGCACGGACTCTCCTGTCAGGATTGCGGTGATCCGCGCCTGGCGTGCTGTCTTGGTGGCCGGGCTCGCGCCCGAAGCCGGGGGTTGGACGGACAACTAAGCCTGCCCCGCCACCGGCGGCAGCCCGTCGACCACCGCCAGGCCGGACCGGTGCATGAGCCACGCCATCAGGGCCTTCTGGGCGTGCAGCCGGTTTTCCGCCTCATCCCACACGATGGACTGGGGTCCGTCAATGACACCTGCCGAGATCTCATAGCCGCGGTATGCCGGGAGGCAGTGAAGCACGACGGCGTCATCCGCCGCGAGTGCCATGGCGGCCTCGTCGACGGAGTACTTCCGGAACAGTTGGAGCCGGGCTTCTTTTTCGGCCTCCTGGCCCATCGAAACCCAGGTGTCCGTCGCCACGACATCGGCGCCCTTGAGGGCCTCGGCGGCATCGGTGGTGATGAGGACGGAGCCGCCCGTTTCGGCCGCCCGTTCTTCCGCGTCGGCCACAATGGCTGCAGCCGGCAGGTACCCCTCCGGACCGGCGATCCGCACGTGCATCCCCGCGGTGACGCCGGCCAGCAGGTAGGAGTTGGCCATGTTGTTGGCGGAGTCGCCGAGGTAGGCCATGGTGAGGCCCTGCAGGCTGCCCTTGTGTTCCTTGACCGTCAGCAGGTCCGCGAGGAGCTGGCAGGGGTGGTAGTCATCGCACAGGGCATTGATGACCGGAACTTTGGAGTTTTCCGCCATGGCAACCAGTCCGGAGTGGGCTCCGGTCCGCCACACGACGGTCGAGACCATCCGCTCGAGCACCTTGGCGGTGTCCTCCACGGATTCCTTGTGGCCGATCTGCGCCTCACCCGGGTTGATGATGAGGGCGGTACCGCCCATGTCCGCCACACCGGCGGCGAAGGACACCCGGGTGCGGGTGGAGGTCTTGTCGAAAATGACGGCCACTGTCTTGCGTCCGCTGCCTTGCGCGGCGAACGGCTGCACGCTGTAGGGTGCGGCCTTCATGCGGACCGCGAGCTCCAGGACCTCAGCCTGCTCGGCGGGGCTGAGGTCGGTGTCCTTGAGGAAGTGGCGGGTCGGAACGGGCGTAGCCGCTGATGTGGTTGAAGCCGCTGGTGAAGTCACTGTGCGTCCTTTGCAGTTTGCAGGATGGCCGGGAGGGCTGCCAGGAACCGGTCCGCCTGCTCCTCGGTGAGGATGAGGGGCGGCGCGAGCCGGATGGTGCGCGGGCCGGGGCTGTTAATGATGAATCCCGCCTCGAGGCCCGCGGTGACAGCGGCAGGCGCCACATCGGCGTCCAAATCGAAGCCGATCAGCAGCCCTTCCCCGCGGACTTCGGTCACGCCGTCAGCGGCGGCCAGGGCGGAGCGAAGGTGGTCCCCGACCTTCCGGACGTTGTCCAGCACCTGCTGGCTTTCAATGGCATGCAGGGTGGCCAAGGCGGCGGCCGTGGCCACGGGGTTGCCGCCGAACGTGGTGCCGTGCTGCCCTGCGGACAGCAGCGACGACGTTTCCTGGCCGAAGGTCATGAGCGCGCCGATGGGGAATCCGCCGCCGAGGCCCTTCGCCAAGGTCACGGCGTCGGGCACGATTCCTGCGTCTTCGCTGGCCAGCCACTTGCCGGTACGTCCAATGCCAGTCTGGACCTCGTCGAGGATCAGCAGCGCACCGGCCGCCGAGGTGGCCTCGCGGGCGGCCTGCAGGTACCCGGCAGGAAGCGGACGGACGCCGGCTTCACCCTGGATGGGTTCGAGAAAGACGGCCGCCA
This sequence comes from Arthrobacter sp. D1-17, assembly GCF_054130535.1. NCBI lineage: Bacteria > Bacillati > Actinomycetota > Actinomycetes > Micrococcales > Micrococcaceae > Arthrobacter > Arthrobacter sp. D1-17. The sequence continues at coordinate 2,716,994 of NZ_CP096382.1, forward strand.
CCGTCTCGTCCACCGCGTTGCGGAGCGCGTCGATGTCGCCGAACGGAATGTGCTCCACGCCGCCGGGCATGGGCTCGAACGGTGCCCGATAGGCTTCCTTCGCCGTCAGCGCGAGGGCACCCATGGTCCGGCCGTGGAAGGCACCTTCCAGGGCGATGATCCTGCTGCGGGTCCCGCCCGGTCCGTCCGAGTTACGCCGGGCCAGCTTGAAGGCGGCCTCGTTGGCTTCCGTCCCGGAGTTCGTGAAAAACACCTTGGAGCCGGACGGTGCGTTGCCCAGGGCCAGGAGCTTTTCGGCCAGGGCAATCTGGGTGGGGCTGGTGAAAAAGTTGGAGACATGCCCAAGCGTGGCCAACTGGCTGGAGATCACCGAGGTCACAAACGGGTGGGCGTGTCCCAAGGCGTTGACAGCGATACCGCCGAGCAGGTCCAGGTACTCCTTGCCGTCCGCGTCCCAGACAAGGCAGCCGGCTCCGCGCACCAGGACACGCTGCGGCGTGCCGAAAACGCCCATGAGGGCCGATGAGTAGCGGGCAAGCCACTCTGAGCCCGCGTGCCCGCTTGTTTCAACGAGCTCAGTCACCGGGGACTGCTCGGCCACTGCCGAGTGTTCAAGATTGCTCATGCTTCCGTTTCCTCGTCGGGGACCACCTGCGTGCCGATGCCCGCCGTCGTAAATGTTTCAAGGAGCATCGAGTGCGCGAGGCGCCCGTCCACGATGTGCGCGCGTTCCACGCCGCCTTCGACGGCCTTCAGGCACGCCTCCATCTTGGGAATCATGCCGGATTCGAGGGAAGGCAGCAGGTCCCGGAGCTCTGAGGCGGTCAGTGACGAGATCAGGGACGAGCGGTCCGGCCAGTTGGCGAACAGGCCTTCGACGTCGGTCAGGATGACCAGCTTGGACGCGCCTAGCGCTTCGGCCAGGGCGGCGGCTGCCGTATCTGCGTTGACGTTCAGGACCTGGCCGGTAGTCTGCCCACGGCCGGCTCCGTCGGCTGCGCCGTCGTTGAAAATCTCCGGCGCAACAGTAGAGATCACCGGGATCCGGCCGGCCGCGAGGATGTCGACAATGCCTTCGGGGTTGACACCCACCACTTCGCCGACAAGACCGAGGTCCACCTCTTCGCCGTTCACCACGGTGCCGGTACGGACCGCGCGCAGCAGGCCGCCGTCTTCACCTGACATGCCCACGGCGTACGGGCCGTGGGAGTTGATGAGGCCCACCAGTTCGCGGCCCACCTGGCCGGTGAGGACCATGCGGACCACATCCATGGCCTCGGGCGTAGTGACGCGCAGGCCGCCCTTGAACTCGGATTCGATGCCCAGCCGGCTCAGCATGGCGTTAATCTGCGGACCGCCGCCGTGCACCACCACAGGATGGATACCCACGTGGTGCAGGAACACCACGTCCTCGGCGAAGGCGCGGCGCAGTTCGTCGTTCACCATGGCGTTACCGCCGTACTTGATCACCATCGTGGTGCCGGCGAAGCGCTGGATCCAGGGCAGTGCCTCGATCAGGGTGCCGGCTTTGTCTTGCGCGTCGCGCATGGACGTTGTCTCGCGGGTCTGGGTGTTCATGCTGCCGTTCTCCAAGGTGCTGGTGGATCTAGCTTGAGTACGCGCTGTTCTCGTGGACGTAGTCGTGGGTGAGGTCGTTCGTCCAGATGGTGGCTTCTGCATCGCCGGCCTGGAGATCGATCTCAACGATCACCTCGCGCGGCTCGAGGTCCACGCGGCTGCGGTCCTCACCGATGCTGCCGTTGCGGCAGATCTGGACTCCGTTCATGGAGACGTTCAGCTGGTCCGGCTCGAAGGCGGCGTCCGTGGTACCGACGGCGGACAGGACACGTCCCCAGTTCGGGTCCTTGCCGAAGATGGCCGCCTTGAAGAGGTTGGAACGGGCGACCGCACGGCTGACGGTTTCGGCGTCGCGTTCGCTGGCAGCGTTGAACGTCCGGATGGCGATGTCGTGACTGGCACCCTCGGCATCGCCGATCAGCTTGCGCGCCAGTTCAGCACACACCTGTGTAAGACCCTTGCCGAAGGCCTCGGCGGAGGGAACGGCACCGGACGCACCGGAGGCCAGCAGCACCACGGTGTCGTTTGTGGACATGCAGCCGTCCGAGTCGGCACGGTCAAAGGTGACCCGCGTGGCGTCGCGGAGGACGAAGTCGAGCATTTCCGGCAGAACGTCGGCATCTGTGGTGAGGACCACCAGCATGGTGGCCAGTCCGGGCGCGAGCATGCCCGCGCCCTTGGCGATGCCGCCGATAGTGAATTCCTGGCCTTTGGCGTCGGCGCCTTTGAATACAGCCTGCTTCGGCACCGTATCCGTTGTCATAATGGCGGCGGCTGCGGCAGCTCCGCCATCAACGGTGAGCGCGGCAGCAGCAGCGTCGACGGCCGGAAGCAGCTTGTCCATTGGCAGCTGCTCGCCGATCAGGCCGGTGGAGCAGACGAAGACGTCTGTGGCGGAAATTCCGAGGACCTTGGCCGTCTTCTCGGCTGTCGCATGGGTGTTCTGGAAACCCTGCGGACCGGTGCACGCGTTGGCTCCGCCGGAGTTCAGGATGACTGCGTCCACGCGGCCGTCGGAGACCACCTGACGCGACCAGTGGACAGGGGCGGCGGCCACCCGGTTCGACGTGAAAACTGCTGCAGCAGCCTTGGAGGGACCGTCGTTGACCACGAGGGCGAGGTCAGGGTTTCCGGACGCCTTGAGTCCGGCTTTCACGCCGGAGGCCCGGAAGCCCTGGGGTGCGGTCACGGTCACGGGGCGACTCCCTGCAGGTTGAGGCCTGCGGTTTCCGCAAGGCCAAGAGCGATGTTCATGGACTGCACGGCTCCGCCTGCGGTCCCCTTTGTCAGGTTGTCGATGGCGCAGGTAACGATGACGCGGCCGGTGTGCGTGTCCAGGGCCAGCTGCATGGCCGCGTGGTTGGAGCCCTGGACGGACTTGGTGGAGGGCCACTGGCCCTCCGGCAGCAGGTGGACGAAGGGTTCGTCGTCGTAAGCCTCCATCCAGGCGGCGCGGAGCTGCTCGACGGACGCGCCCGGCTTGATCCTGGCCGTGGCGGTGGTGAGAATGCCGCGGCTCATGGGGGCCAGCGTGGGCGTGAAGGACACGGTGACTGATTCCCCCCCGGCGTTGGACAGCCCCTGCTCGATCTCGGGAGTGTGGCGATGGCCGCCGCCTACCCCATAGGGGCTCATGGAGCCCATGACTTCGGACCCGATCAGGTTGACCTTTGCGGCCTTTCCGGCGCCCGACGTGCCCGAGGCGGCAACGATGACCACATCCTCGCCCTGGAGCAGCCCGGCGGCAAAGCCCGGCGTCAGGGCCAGCAGTGCCGACGTCGGATAGCACCCGGGCACGGCGATCCGCTTGGCGCCCTTGAGCTTCTCCCGCTGTCCGGGAAGTTCGGGCAGACCGTATGGCCAGGTGCCGGCGTGCGCGGAACCGTAAAATTTTTCCCATGCCGCCGGATCCTCAAGGCGATGGTCCGCTCCGGCGTCGATCACCACGGTGTCCCCGGGCAGCTTAGCGGCGATGTCCGCGGAGGCACCGTGCGGAAGGGCCAGGAACACGACGTCGTGCCCGGCCAGGTTCTCCACGGTGGTGTCCTCAAGAATTCGGCTGGACAGGCCATGGAGATGCGGCTGCAGTTCGCCTAGTCTTGAACCGGCGTTGCTGTGTGCGGTGATGGCGCCGAGGGTGACACCGGGGTGGCCGGACAGAATGCGCAGCACCTCGCCGCCGGCATAGCCGCTGGCACCTGAGACGGCAACAGAAATAGTCATGGTTCCGACTATACAGCAAGAATATGCATAGATCCCGATATTTATGCATGGCTGGCACCTGCCCGCGGTGGGGGCAGATCAGCCGGAGGCAGTACTGACGCGTCAGTTGTTCTTGCCGCGTGCCGCCACTTCCCACCGCCCCGCGAGCGCTCCCGCACGGATGAGACACACCTCGTCCACCAGGTTCATCGTCAGGCACACGTGGTTGGGAACCACCCTGAGCCGCTCTCCGCGGTCCGGCAGAGGGAGTCCCGGCGGCCATTCAACAGTGGCGTGGTGTTCGGACAGGGCGGTAATTCTGGCGTCCGGATGGTCCAGAAGCCGGCCATAGCCGCTGGCCCAGGCCGGGCGGTCGCTGCCCAGGACCTTGCTGCCTGCATCAATGATGAAGCGCCCCGGTTCACCCGGCGCAGTGCGGTGGTGGCTGACCACAGTGCTGGCAACCGTCAGGGCGATGTCGGCGGTTTCGCACCGCCCAAGCTCGAACTGCTGGGCGTCGCCGAACACGTAAACCCCGGGGCGCAGTTCAGTTACCGCCGTGCTGTCGAGAGAGGCACCGCCGCCGGGAGAAGCACTGCCGTTGTGAGAAGCACCGCCGTCGAGAGAGGCAGTGGGGGTGGACCCGCCGCTGACGGTCCGCACGGTGAAACCTGCGGCGGCCAGCTCGTCAGCCCCTCGGCGCAGGGCTTCGTCTTCCTGCCGGGCCGCTGCCATTGGCATTCCCGGCGCGTAGCTGTGGCCCGGGAAGGTGAAGACACCGGCCACGTCCAGTCCGGCAGCTGCGGCGGCCCGCGCAACTGCGGCTGCATCCTCGGGCCGGACGCCGCTGCGGTGGTGTCCGCTGTCGAGCTCCACAAGGACAGAAACCCTGCCCGCACCGGCTCCCAGGTTCCCTCCCATAAAGGCCGCGCTTTCTGCCGAGTCCACGCCCACTGCGACTCTGCTGGTCTCCGCGAGCTTCCGCAGCCGCGCCGCCTGGGATGCCGTCACCCACAGCGGATAAGCGATAAAGATGTCCGCGACGCCAGCCGTGGCGAAGACTTCTGCCTCACCGATGGTCGCCACCGTCAGCCCGACGGCGCCGGCCGCAAGTTGACGCTCCGCGATTTCCAGCACCTTGTGGGTCTTGGCGTGCGGGCGCAGCCGCAGTCCGCGGGCTTGCGCCACCGCGGCCATCCTGGCGATGTTCCGGTCGAGAATGTCGACGTCGATCATCACCTCGGGCGTGGTGATCTCAGGAGGGATCATGACGCCCTGGCCTTGCTGGCGCTGCCGGCAGTCTCTTCGTGAGGTTGCGCAATTCCTGCTCCCCCGGGGTCCACGAGGTGGACCTGAATGCCGGTGTCCCGGAAGAGCTGCACCTGCCCGGCGTCGGCAAACGTGTCTGTGACGAGGATCCAGGGCAGCGGAATCCGGGCCCAGGCGTGGAAGGGCTTTTTGCCAAGCTTGCTGGAGTCAGCGAGGACGTACACGGTGGCGCCGCGCCGCGCCATGAGCTCCTTCAGCCTGGTCTGGGCGTGGTCCACCTCGCACAGGCCGTCTTCTGCGGTCACGGCATCGGCGCTCAGGAAGACCCGGTCGAAGGTCATGCGCTCCAGCGCGGCTTCGGCGAGCGGCCCGACGAGCGTCTGACTCATGCCGCGGAGCCTGCCGCCGAGGCAGTCCACCTGGACGCCCGGTGAATCAGCGAGTTCCTGGAGGGTGTTGATGCCGGGTGTGGCCACCCAGGCAGCAATGGCCTGCTTCTGCTCGAACGCCTCGCCGTGCGCTGGCGCAGGGACGGTTCCGGGTGGGCGCCGAGGGCAGCAGCGCCCCCGTAGGTCCGGGCCAGCTTGCCCTCACCGTTCAGATGCGCGATGTCCCGGCGGATTGTCGAAGCCGTCACGTTGACATGCCGGGACAGTTCCTCCACAGATGCCAACCCGGTGGTGACGGCGAGATGGTAGATCTCTTCCCGTCCGGCCTTCGCTGTCGTCATGCTGCTCCTCCTTCAGGGGCTGATCCTCCATCGGGGCGGTGGCGCCGTCCTCATGCTATGGCCAAAATACGTACCCGGTTCACCAGCAGGCATCCCGCCTCACACGGTTACAAGCTTTTCCCTCCGTCGTCACTCGGGACATCCTGTGAAAGGCCCACCGCAAAAGAAACGGCCGATGCAGCGAACCATATCCGGTTCACATAGTTGTTCACCTGATCATATTTAGCTGGCCTCTGTTCAACTGACCTCCGTTCAGCTGACCTCCGTTCAGCTGATCGAGGAACAATGCCTCGGCCAGGATGCCGTTCCCGAAGTCCGCCGAGTCAATGGACTCATTGGCGCCGTGAGCGCGGGAATCCGGGTCTTCAGCGCCGTTGATCAGGACAGTAGCGTGGGGAAAGCCTCCGCCATGACGCCCGTTACGGGAATTGAACCGCCGACTCCCCTTTCCACAGCCGGCTTTCCCCAAGACTCTTCCACGGCAGTCAGCATGAGACCCCGCTTCCTCCTCACCCTCAATGAAGAAGGTGATGCCGATTCCGAGGCTGTCTTCCCGTTCCTCCCATAGGGCCCGGAAGGCGGCAAGGTGCATGATGATCCCGGCTTTGTTGTCCGCCACGCCCCTTCCGTAGAGCCGACCGTGGCGCTCAGCAGGGGCAACGGCGGGGTCTCCCACAGCGCCGGATCACCGGGAGGCTGGACGTCATGTCGCGCATAGAGGAGTATGCTCGGCCAGCCGCTCCGGACGGACTTTCGGGCGCGGACCGCAGGAGCTCCGGGAGTACCGTCCGGTTTCGCCGCACAACATGCACGTCGCCCAGGCCGGCGCCCGACAGCAGTCTGGCGACGGCGGCGGCGCTGTTTTCAAGATGTGCAGGCTCAAAGGCATCCCAGGCCATGCCAGGAATCTCCACCAGCGCACCCAGATCGGCTACCGCGGCTCCGTAGCCGGAGCCCACCCTCCGCCTGAATGCCTCATCGGCGATCGAGGGGGCAGGCCACGCCTTCCTGTGCGCCCCCCATTGTTAAGTTCCAACCCCATGCTGCTGCAGCCACATCTCCAGAACGCCCAGATGCCACAGCAGGTTGCCCCTGGCCAGGGTGAAGCGTTCGTTGGGATTCGCCAGCAACCCCTCCACAAAGTCGCTCCGGAACAAGCCCCGCTGCTTGGCCTCGGGGGTATGAAGGGCATCGCTGACCATGCTGAGGAACGGCTCCTCAAGGTGGCGGAGGGCGGGAACCGGGAAATAGCCCTTGGGCCGATCGATGACGTCGTCCGGCAGGATCCCCCTGCCAAGATCCTTGAGCACGCCCTTACCGCCCTGCCCGGCCTTAAGTCCGGGCGGACAAGCGGCAGCCAGGGAAACGAGGTCCTGATCAAGGAAGGGAACGCGGGCTTCCAGCCCCCAAGCCATGGTCATGCTGTCCACCCGCTTGACAGGATCGTCAGGCATGAGGACGTGCGTGTCCAGGCGCAGAATGGCATCCAAGGCTGTTTCCGCTCCGGGAACAGCCAGTTCCGCCGCCAGTCGCTCCCGGCTCACATCCCTCAGGCACAGCCACTCCGGCTCGAGCACGTCCAGCATCTGGGCATGGCTCCGGTCCACAAATGCTTCAGTGAAGGTGCCGAGTGCCTGCTCTCGGGCAACCGCTGCGGCAGGCTGGTGGTAGGCGTATCCGGCAAACACTTCATCAGCGCCCTGGCCGGACTGCACCACCTTGACCTGCTCGGATACAGCCTTTGACAGCAGGAAGAACGCAGGGACGTCATGGCTTGCCATGGGCTCAGGCATGGCGGCCACCGCATCGGCAACAGCCGGGGCAAACTCGGAAACGGGAATATGAAGCCTGTGATGGTCCGTGCCGAAATTCCTGGCGATCAGGTCCGAGTACTCAAACTCGTCGCCGCTTTCACCGCCGGTCCCGTCGAACCCAATGCTGAAGGTATTGAGGCCGGACTGGCCGCCCTCAGCGAGCAGGGCAACCAGCAGGCTGGAATCGAGCCCGCCGGAGAGGAGCACGCCAACAGGAACGTCCGCGACCAGCCGCCGTGCAACTGCAGTCCGCAATGCCTGATGCAGGGCTTCACGCCAATCGTCCGGCGTCCACAGGGCCTGATCCTGACGCCTGACGTAGTCCGGCTTCCAGTAGACGCGGTCCCGATGGCTACCGTCGGGGGTGACCACCCGGACGGTAGCAGGAGGCAGCTTGCGAACTCCGGCCAGGATGGTGCGGGGGGCCGGCACAATGGAATGCCAGCTGAGGTAATGATGGAGCGCTACATTATCGATTCCGGTGTCCACCCCGCCGCCCGCCAAAACCGCTGGCAGCGTCGAAGCGAACCGCAGGCTGCCTTCCACGGATGCCAGGTATAACGGCTTGATGCCCAGGCGGTCTCTGGCCAGGACCACTTGGTTGCGCCGGCGGTCCACCAGGGCAATCGCAAACATGCCCACAAGGTGGTCCACGAAGTTCTCGCCCCAATGACGATAGGCCTTGATGATCACCTCAGTGTCGCTGCTGGAATCGAAGGCGTAATGCTGTTGAAGCTCCCTGCGGAGCTCATGGTGGTTGTAGATGCACCCGTTGAAGACCAGCGCCAGCCCGGCGCCCTCGTCAATCATGGGCTGGGCACCCGCTTCGGACAGGTCGATGATGCTCAAACGCCTGTGCCCCAGGGCCACCCAGCTGTTACTCCAAACCCCCTCTCCGTCCGGTCCTCTATCCGCCATGGAATCCGTCATCCGCTCCACTGACCGCAGCCGAACCCTTGCCCCCCGGAAGGCCAGCTCGCCCGCTATGCCGCACATATTGAATCTCCCATAAAGTAATAAGCATGCTTATTTCTTAACCTTCTCCTGAGACTAAGATTGCGTCAAGGACGAAATTGGCAGAGTTCCGCCCGAAAAACCGGCTCAAATGCGAGATGTTTGCTTAAGGAGCAGCATGCGAATTGCCTCTGGACAGTTCCCTGCCGGAACAGACCCCGCAGGGAATCTGCAGGAAATCGCAAGGCTCATGGAAACAGCGTCCGCCGGCGGCGCTGACCTTTTGGTGCTTCCCGAATCGAGCCTTTACGCCAGTGCGGGGCCGGCCGCGCTCTCCTCCGTCGCCCAGGACCTTGACGGCCCCTTCATCGGCGGAATCGCTGCCCGCGCAAGGGAACTTGCCCTGCCGGTGGTGGTGGGCACGACGGAGGCGAACCCGGAAGGCTTGCCATTCAACACGGCGGTCTCTGTCGACGCAGCAGGTGGGATATCCGGTACGTACCGCAAGGTCCACCTCTATGACGCCTTCGGCTACCGTGAAAGTGACGGCATCAGCCCCGGGGAGATCGGCCCGCCCTTCCTGCTTCAGTTCGGGGAACTTCGCCTCGGAGTGCTCACCTGCTACGACCTGCGTTTTCCCGAGAGCTCCCGCCACCTGGTAGACGCGGGCGCGAATGTGCTGCTGCTTCCGGCAATGTGGATCAGCGGGCCGGGAAAGGAAGACCACTGGTCAACGCTGGTCCGGGCCAGGGCCATCGAAAACACGTCCTACATCGTCACGGCAAACCAGACTGGACCGCTGGCCACCGGATACTCGCTGATCGTGGATCCCTTCGGCGTGGTCATTGCCAACGCCGGCGAAGCGCCAGGAGTGGCTTTCGCCGACCTCAGATTCGAGCGGATCGCGGCCGTCCGCCGAAAGGTACCGTCCCTGGCGAACCGCAGGTTCCGGACAGTTGCCGGTGGCCCGGATCACTCCCAGATTCCATAATTTGCCGGTGCCAGCACGTCCATGGTTAACTCTCGCTGGCCGGAAAACAAGCTCCGAGCGCACACGTTGTCCCGCAGGACCTCCTCACGCCGATATCCGATAGTGACAGTGGCGTAACACGGCGTACACAACTGCGCCCTAATCTTGCCGCAGGAACTAATTCTGAAAGGACCCGCATGAACTCTGCCGATACCGCAATGCAGCCGATCATTGGGCTGACCACGTATCTGGAACAGGCCGGGACCGAGGGTTGCGGCACTGTGAATGCGGCCTTCCTGCCGGAAACCTACCTGACCCCGATCGTGGCTGCCGGCGGAGTGCCTGTATTGCTTCCTCCTCAGCCGGTTCTCGGAACCAGTGTCGAGCATCTGGTGAGCAGGCTTGACGGATTGGTCATTCCGGGCGGCTGGGATGTTGACCCTGCCCGCTATGGGCAGGAGGCACATCCTGCGACGGACGCGCCTCGGCCGGAGCGGGATGAATGGGAAGCAGCACTCATCCTTGAAGCAATCCGGCAGGACGTCCCGCTCTTGTGCATCTGCCGCGGGGAGCAGATGCTGAACGTGACGCTCGGCGGAACACTGCACCAGCACTTGCCTGACATTGTTGGTACCGCGGCCTACCAGCCTGGCGGCTACCAGTTCAATTCCATCCGGGTGGAGTTGCGCGCCGATTCCAAGTTGGGACGTCTTTTTGGCTCCGCTGGCCTCGACGGAGTGCCGGTGTCGCACCACCAGGCAGTGGCCCGCTTGGGACAGGGTCTGATCGCTACGGCTTGGAGTGATGATCAGATCATCGAAGCGGTTGAATTGTCAGGCCATAGGTTCTGCATCGGTGTGCAGTGGCACCCTGAGCAGCTGGCTGAGGAAATGGCACTCTTCCAGGCGCTCATTGAAGCAGCCAGGGGCAAAATGCTCACGCGGCTCGTCCCGGCCACGTCGGAAGCTCCGATCTTGGCAGAGGAGCTCAGCGCGAGCTAGCGCCAGCAGCAGCTGCTGCTAGCTCCTGCTGCGCCGCCTGCACCAGCTGCACCTGCACCCCGGCCTTCCGGAAGAGCGCCACTTGTCCGGGGTCCGCGTCGGCGTCAGTCACCAACGTCCACGGCAGTGTGATCCTGACCCAGGCGCGGAACGGGCGCTTGCCCAGCTTGCTGGAGTCGGCAAGGACGTAGACGGCGCCGCCGCGCCGCGCCATGAGCTCCTTGAGCCGGGTCTGCGCATGGCCCGCTCACACAGGCCGTCGCTTGCCGTGACGGCGTCCGCTCCCAGGAACACCCGGTCAAAGCTCATCCGTTCCAGTGCCGCCTCGGCGAGGGGACCGACGAACGTCTGGCTCACGCCGCGCAGCCGGCCGCCGAGGCAGTCCACCTGGACCCCTGCCGAGTCCCCCAGTTCCTGGAGTGTGTTCAGGCCGGGGGTGGTGACGGAGAGATTTTCCCGAGCGCGCAGGGCGTGTGCAAGCGCTCCTACCGTCGACCCCCCACCAAGCAGAATGTTTTCGCCGTCCTTCACCTCGGCGGCGGCCCAAGCGGCGATGGCGTGCTTTTGCTCACACGCCTCCCCCGTCCGCTGCCGCAGGGACGGCTCGGGGTGGGCGCCCAGCGCCACCGCGCCGCCGTAGGTCCGCGCCAGCTTTCCCTGCCCGTTGAGGTGGGCAAGATCGCGCCGGATGGTGGAAGCGGTGACCCCGGTATGCCGCGACAGTTCCTCCACCAATGCCAACCCGGTGGTGACGGCCAGGTGGTAGATCTCTTCCCGCTTGGCTTTAGCGGTGCTCATCTCTGGCTCTCCTGTGCTTCCACCCGTCGTATTGCTATCGCCGGCATGGGCATAGTGGACGTCCGCAGCATGATCAAGGCTGCGCCAGGCGGCGGAGATGTCGCCGAGCCCCGCTCCGCGCCCTTGATGAGGCCCGCCGACTTCGCCTCCGGGACGGCTCTCCATAGGATGGTTTGAGAATCCGGCGGCCGGAAGTCCCGGCCCGGGAAAGGAGAGATTCCATGACGCATGCCATCGTCGCCCAGCAGCCGGGCGGACCCGAGGTCCTGAACTTCGCGGAAATCGACCGTCCCGTCCCCGGTCCCGGCCAGTTACTCGTCAAGGTCGCGGCCGCCGGCGTGAACTTCATTGATACGTACCAGCGCGGCGGCATGTACAAGGTTCCTTTCCCGTTCACTCCGGGATCGGAGGTCGCCGGCACCGTAGAGGAAGTCGGCGAGGGCGTGGAGAACTTCTCGGTGGGCAGCCGGGTAGCCACGGCCGAGGGTTCCAAATGCTACGCCGGCTACACGATCCTGGATGCGGCGAAGGCCCTTCCGGTGCCCGACGGCGTGGATGACCAGACGGCCGCGGCGCTCCCCCTGCAGGGCATGACGGCGCATTACCTCATTAACTCGTCCTTCAGGGTGGAGCCGGGCCACACGGTGCTGACGCATGCGGGAGCCGGCGGTGTGGGCCTGCTGCTGACCCAGCTGCTTAAGGAGCGGGGCGCCAGGGTTCTCACGACGGTGTCCTCCGACGCCAAGGAAGAGCTTGCCCGGGAAGCCGGCGCCGACCAGGTGCTGCGGTATGAGGGATTTCCCCACCATGTCCGCGAGCTGACCGGTGGCAAGGGCGTGGATGTGGTGTACGACGGCGTTGGCCGGAACACGTTCGACGGGTCAATGTCCTGCCTGCGGGTCCGCGGGTCGCTCGTCCTGTTCGGAGCAGCGTCCGGTGCTGTCCCGCCCGTTGACCCGCAGCGCCTGAACGCGGGCGGATCGCTGACGCTGACCCGGCCGTCCCTCGCGCATTTCCTGCTCAACGAACAGGAACGGCACTGGCGTTCCGGGGAGATCTTCGCCGCCGCCGCGAACGGGAACCTCAAGGTCCGGATCGGCGCCACCTACCCCTTGGCCGAAGCCCGCCAGGCCCACGAGGACCTCGAGGGACGGCGCACCACGGGCAAGGTGCTGCTGGTGCCATAACGGGCTCGCTTTTGGTGAAGTGCCGGGGCTGGCACCGCACGCTGCCCCGTGCCTGAACAGCACCCTTATTCTGAGGCTTGTGACGGAAGGTGTCCTCATTCGCGCGGGCGCCAAGGCTGAAATTGCTCAGTCCATGGCATTGGCATCTAAGCACGGTGCAGCCTGGCAGGCCATCGCAAGCATGGGTTCGTGCCGGACGGGGTCAGCCAGACCGAGGATAACGTGCGAGAGCTTCGCATGGTGCGTTCAGTACCAGGGATCCCGGGCAATCGTAGGGGCCTACTCCTCTCGTAGGCATGACCAGGGTGCGCCCGCCTGGTAGTCCCTGGTCCATGTCCACCAGGACGGCTTCACTTCAATACATGCTCAGGCGATCTGGCGCCAAACTGTTCGCGGTTGGCCGTTCCATCGTCTGCCGTGCCCTGGGGCGAGCGCGCAAGAAAGCGGGATCTGCGGACTCCTGACGCTGCACCGCTATCCGATCCTGCGATGCCCGCAGCATTCCAATATACGAGGAACGCGGCCGAAGATGCGGCACCGGCGCCGCGGGCCACAAAAAATCCCCGCAGCCGGAAGGCTGCGGGGATTTCCTGACCAGATCTCTTAGGCCCGGATCAGCGCTGGACTGCTCCGAAGCGCTCGGCCGCCACGGCCACAGCGCTCTCCCGGGCGGCGGAAGCCTCGTCGGCCGTCAGGGTGCGGTCGTTGGCGCGGAAGCGGAGCCCGAAGGCCAGTGACTTCTTGCCGTCCTCTATCCCCTTGCCGGCGTACACGTCGAACAGGGCGACGTCTTCGAGCAGCTCACCGGCGCCTTCGCGCAGGGCAGCCAGCACATCGTCCGCAGGAATCTCCTGCGGCACCACGAGCGCAACGTCCTGCGTCGCCACCGGGAAGGTGGAGATATGGCGTGCCACGATCACGTCGGCGGCCGCCTCGAAGAGAGCGTCGGCGTTGATCTCGAGTGCGACGGAACGGGCCGGCATGTCCGACGCCGCCAGGAGCTTGGGGTGCAGTTCGCCGGCGTAGCCAACTACCTCGCCGGTGCGCAGCGACAGCTGCGCGGCCCGGCCCGGGTGGAAGGCCTGGTGCTGCCCCTGCGCCACAACGACCTCGACGCCGAGCACGTCACCGATGAGGCGTGCGATGTCCAGCGCATCGGCCCAGTCCCACAACCTTGGCGTGTGCCCTGCCGCGGCCGGGGAGTCATGGCCGGTCAGGACGGCGGCGACATGCAGCGGCTGGGCGGGAACGCCGTCGTACAGTGCGTCCAGCACCTCATCCGAAGGCCTGACGCCCAGCGGCGGAATCGAGGCGGTTCCCAGTGACTCGCCGGGCAGGAAGACAAGCCCTGCCTCGAACAGCGCCAGGTCCCGGAAGCCGCGCGAATGGTTGCGCTTGGCCACCTCGATCAGGCCGGGCAGGACCGACGTGCGGAGGTAGCCGTGCTCCTCGCTGATGGGGTTGGCCAGCTTGACTGCCGAGCGGGCAGCCCCGGCCTCTGCCACGCCGAAGGTATCGTTGGCGGCCTTCGAGACGAACGGATAAGCCAGCACCTCGGTGAGACCGGCGTCGGCAAGAGACTGGATGAGCCGGCGGCGCTGCTGCTGCACGCGCGTCAGGCCCCGTCCTGGAGGAGCGACCGGAAGGATCGCCGGGATCTGGTCATATCCCACCAGACGGGCGATCTCCTCGGAAAGATCCTCCTTGGTTTCCAGGTCGTGCCGCCAGCTTGGTGCCGAAACTGCCCAGCCGCCGTCGGACTTTTCCACCACTGCGCCGAGGTCTTCAAGGGAAGTAACGATCTGCTCTTCCGTGAAGTCGATGCCGATCCGCTCGGCGGCGAAAGCGGCCGGCAGGGCGATGGACACGGCGTCCGGTGCGGTTCCGACGTCGGTGCCCGTCTCCTCAGCCGTGCCCCCTGCAAGTTCCACAAGCAGGTCGACGGCACGCTGGGCGGCGATGTTCGCCACCTGCCAGTCAACGCCGCGCTCGAAACGCTTCGACGCTTCCGACGGCAGCTTGTGGCGCCGGCGCGAACGGGCAATCGAGACTTCCTCGAAGTGCGCGGCCTCGATCAGTACCGTGGACGTGGCGTCGGAGACCTCGGTGGATGCACCGCCCATGACGCCTGCGACGCCGATGGGGCCCGAATTGTCCGTAATCAGCAGATCCTCGGGGTCAAGTGCGCGTTCCTTGCCGTCGAGGGTGGTGAGCTTCTCGCCCGCCACGGCACGCCGTACCACGATCTCGCCTGACAGCTTGTCCTGGTCGTAGAAATGCAGGGGCTGTCCGAGCTCGAGCATCACATAGTTGGAAATGTCTACGGGCAGGGAAATCGAGCGGATCCCGGCCAGTCGCAGCCTGGAAGCCATCCACGGCGGTGTGGGCCGGGTCGCGTCAACGCCCCGGACCGTGCGGGCGACGAACCGGTCGCATCCCGGGTTGCCATAGATGGGGGCGTCATCGTTGATCTTCACGCCGTAGCCGCCGGTGAGGGAAGCCGGTGCGCTGACCCTGGAAACGGGATCGGTGAAGACCGTACCCGTGGCGTGGGCGTATTCACGGGCGACGCCACGGATGGAAAAGGCATAACCTCGGTCCGGGGTGACGTTGATTTCGGCGGCTTCGTCGTAGAGGCCCAGCAGCTCCATGGCGTCGGTCCCGATTTCCGGGTCGAGTCCAATCCTCGAGAGCACGAGGATGCCGTCGTGGTCCTCGCCGATGCCCAGTTCGCGGACGGAGGCGATCATGCCTGCGGACATGTGGCCGTAGGTCTTGCGGGCAGAGATGTGGAAGTCACCGGGCAGCACGGCACCCGGCAGGGTGACCACCACCTTGTCGCCCTCGACGAAGTTGTGGGCGCCGCAGACGATGCCCTGCACGCCGGATGGGTCGATGCCCTTGCCGGTGAGTGTCTGCTCCTGCCCCTCGGGGACAACGCGCACCTGGCACCAGTTGATGGTCTTGCCGTTGGACTGCGGCTCCTTGACCAGGCTCAGGACCTGGCCCACCACGACGGGCCCGCGCAGGGCATCAGTGGGGCGGTGCACCGCTTCTTCTTCAAAACCGACCTTGACCAGGTCCGCCATGACATCTTCAGCCGTTGCTCCGGCCGGTACCTGCGCGAACTCACGCAGCCAGGAAAGTGGGATACGCACTGTTAGATCTCCATCCCGAAGTGCTCGCTGAAACGTACATCGCCTTCGATCATGTCGCGCATGTCGCCAACCTCGTTGCGGAACATGAGCGTGCGCTCGATGCCCATGCCGAAGGCAAACCCTGAATAGACGTCCGGGTCGATGCCGGCCGCGCGGAGGACGTTGGGGTTGACCATGCCGCAACCGCCCCACTCAATCCAGCGCGGACCGCCCTTGGCGCCCGGGTGGAAGATGTCCAGTTCCGCAGACGGCTCGGTGAACGGGAAGTAGTTGGGGCGCAACCGGATCTGGGCTTCGTCACCGAACATCTGGCGGGCAAAGTGCTCCAGCGTGCCGCGCAGATCCGCCATGCTGAGGTTCTTATCGATCGCCAGCCCCTCGAACTGGTGGAAGACCGGGGTGTGCGTGGCGTCGAGCTCATCCGTACGGAAAACCTTGCCGGGGCACAGCACGTAGATCGGCACCTCACGTTCCAGCATGGAACGGACCTGCACCGGGGAGGTGTGGGTCCGCATGAGGAGGTGCGCTTCCGGCGGCTCCACGAAGAAGGTGTCCTGCATTTCACGGGCCGGATGGTCCGGCTTGAAGTTCAGGGCGTCGAAGTTGAACCACTCCGACTCCACTTCCGGGCCTTCAGCGATCTCCCATCCCATGCCTACAAAGATGTCCGACACGCGGTCCTGCAGGGTGGAGAGCGGGTGGCGCGCTCCGGCCCGGCGGCGGCGGGGGGCTGCGGTGACGTCAACGGTTTCCTCCACCAGGATGCGCGCGTCGTTTTCAGCCTCAAGCTCGGCAGTACGGTCGGCGAGCGCCTTGTTAACGCGTCCGCGCGAGGCGCCCATGAGCTTTCCAGCAATGGCCTTCTGGTCTTTGGGCAGGCGTCCGATCTCGCGGTTGGCCAGGCTCAGCGGTGATTTCTCACCGGTGTGGGCCAAACGCACTGCCTTGAGTTCGTCCAGTGTGGCGGCTCCTGCAATGGCGGAGATTGCCTGCTCGACGGCGGCGGTGATGGCGGCTTCATCCGTGGGGTTCGGGACGGCAGCGCCCGGCAAGGTTTCAGTCATCTACTGTTCTTAGCTACGAGTCGGGTGATGCCAGCGGCCGCTGCTGCTGGACCGGTTTCCCGGCAGCGCGTCCGTCACTGGCACGTCATCGCATACCGCCGGTCAAGGACGCCATGCAAGGACAAGGGCAGGCTCGCCGGGGTTGGCCGGCAGGCACTGTTCCCAGTCTAATTGAAGCCGCCCGGCTGCCCGAACTGCCGGGTGGCACTGCCGGCTGGGTGTGCCGCCCGGCTGGGCTGCCGCCAGTGCCGTCCGGCGGGGCTGCCGCTAGCATGGCTTCATGACCCCGGCACAGCGGCTTCGACAGCTCGCGAACCTGCTCAATGCCTCCACTCCGGCGGGACTCATGCTCGCACAGCTCGCCCGAACCAGGACGTTCAAGGGACCGCGCGGCCTCATCATCGCCACCGGCTACGACCTGAGGCTGCCCATCGCCGGCGCCTTCGCGGTGGGCAACGTAATCATCTACCGTGCCGGGCCTGAGGCGGCCTTGGCCAACGCCGCCCTGCTCAGACACGAAGAACGGCACACCACCCAGTACGCATGTCTCGGCCTGCCTTTCCTGGCGCTCTACTTCGCAGCCGCCGGCTGGTCGCTGCTGCGTTACGGCGATCCGGCATCGGGGAATCCCTTTGAGCGGCACGCCGGACTTGAAGCGGGCGGGTATCCCGCCCGGGGCGGACATTCCAGCCGCGGACACACCAGCCGCGGATCTTGACTTCCATTAGAACATATATTCGAATAGACCTCATGAGATGGGACGCACAAGCACTTAAGCCGGCACCCGGAGAGCCCAGCGCCAACAGTGCATCTGCGGCCGCCCCGGCCGCAGTGCCGCTGTTGCCGCTGGCCGGGCTGGTGCGTTCCGTCTCCACCCCCGAGTTTGCCCGCGTTACCTTCCATGAGGTCACCGCCAAATCGGTGCTCAACAAGGTGGCGTCCGGTTCCCGCATGCCGTTCGAATGGACAGTGAACCCCTACCGGGGGTGCAGCCATGCGTGCGTTTACTGCTTCGCCCGCAAGACCCACACGTACTTGGACTTCGACGCCGGGCTCGACTTCGACAGCCAAGTGGTCGTGAAGATCAACGCAGCGGACGTGCTGCGCAAGGAACTGGCCAAGCCGTCATGGGGGCGCCAGCAGGTGGCGCTCGGCACCAACACCGATCCTTACCAGCGGGCCGAGGGCAGGTACCAGCTGATGCCCGGCATCATCGGCGCGCTGGCCGATTCCGGCACGCCGCTGTCCATCCTGACCAAGGGAACACTGCTGGCCCGCGACATCCCGCTGCTGAAGCATGCCGCCGCCCAGGTGCCGGTGGGGGTGGGCATATCGCTCGCCATGACAGACGAACAACTCTCCGAGGCGATCGAGCCCGGCACTCCGGGCCCGCGGGCCCGGCTGAAGCTTGTGTCGCGGCTCCGTGACGCCGGGTTGCCCTGCGGCGTCATGGCCATGCCCATCCTGCCCTGGCTTTCAGACAGCGACGAAGCCCTCGATGATCTGTTTGCCTCCCTCGCCAGGGCCGGGGCCTCCGGAGTGACAGCAGGGGCGCTGTACCTCAAGCCAGGCACCCGCGAGTGGTTCATGCAGTGGCTTGCAGCCACACACCCAGAACTCGTCGGTCGGTACAAAAGGTTGTACAGCAATGGCTCCTACGCCTCCAAGGAATACCGGTCCTGGCTTGCGGGGAAGGTCCGGTACTTCAAGGCACGGCATGGATTTGGCGGGTCTCACGGATTCAGCCACCGTGATGTCGACGATCCGCGCGGCGAGGAGGCCGCCTACCCGGAAGGGAGCATTCCACAGGCAGCCAGCCAGCGCCCCGCAGCAGTCGCCTCAGCTCAAGCATCCCAGCCGACGCTCTTCTGATCGCCGTCCTAGCTTGCAGGGATGACGAGGCCCTTGAACTCGGTCTGGATGAAGTCCTTCATCTCCTGGGACGTCAGGATCTTGTAGAGCTTCTGCACCCGGGGATCGTCCTTCATCTCGGCCTTGACAGCGAGGACGTTGTAGTAGGCGCTGTCCTTGCCCTCGACGAGAATCTGCTTGTCGGCGCTCAGGCCAGCGGGCAGGGCGAAGGCCAGGGTCACGATCGCAGCGTCCTTGTCGTTAAGGGCCTGGGGAAGGCTGGCGTTTTCGATCTCCGTGAACTTCAGGTTCTTGGGGTTCGCCTTGACGTCCTTGAGTGTGACCGGGTTCTCCGTGACCTCGATGAGGCCCTTGGACGCCAGCAGCTTCAAGGCACGGGCCTCGTTGGTGGGGTCGTTCGGAATGGCCACGGAGGCGCCGGCAGGCAGGGCGTCCAGGCTGCTGAAGTTGTTGGAGTACAGGGCCATTGGCGGCAGGTAGACCTTGCCCACGCTGACCAGATTCTTGCCGGACACCTTGTTGTAGGTCTCAAGGAACGTGGTGTTTTGGAAGAGGTTGGCATCGATGTCGCCGTCGCTGACAGCGGGGTTCGGCGTGTTGTAGTCGCTGAACTCCTTGTAGTCGACTGTCAGGCCTTCCTTGGGGGCCAGTTCACGCTGGACGTGCTTGAGCATGTCGCCGGCCGGAACAGCCAGCGCTCCTACCTTGATGGTTTCCGATTCCTTCGCGGAGGAAGCTGCACCGCCGCATGCGGACAAGGCGAGGACGGCGGCTGCTCCGGCAGCGGCCGCTTTGAGGAGAGAGGAGCGAATCATGGGGAACTCTTTCAGGGATGGAATGGATGGAAGTTGAAACGAGTTGGTCAGCGGTGGGAAAGCCTGCGGGCCGCCAAGTTTCCCAGTGATTGGAAGATCTGGACCAGCAGGATCAGGAGGATGACCACGCCGAACATGTACTCCGGGCTGTAACGCTGGTAGCCGTAGCGGAAGGCCACGTCGCCCAGCCCCCCGCCGCCCACAGCGCCCACCATTGCGGAGTAGCCAATGAGACCCACCACCGTTGTGGAGAGGCTCAGGGCCAGGGCCGGTACGGCCTCGGCGACCAAAACTTTAGTGAGGATGGTCCAGCGCGTGGCGCCCAGGGATTCGGCAGCTTCAACAAGGCCCCGGGGCACCTCCCGGATGCCGATCTCAACCAATCGCGCGAAAAACGGGATTCCGGCGATCGTGAGCGGGACGATGGCCGCCGTCGGGCCGATGAACGAGCCAACCAGGAGGCGGGTGAAGGGAATAAGCAGGATCATCAGGATAATGAACGGGATCGAGCGGCCCATGTTGACCAGCACATCCAGCAGGCGGTTGATCACGAGCCCCAGCACTCGGCTTCCAAACGGCTTGGCCAGCAGGCCGCCCGCCTCGGTGGTTACGAGCAGCACACCGGCCGCAAGGCCGAAGATCACGGTCAGCAGGAGACTCACGCCGACGGTATAAAACGTCTCTCCCGCCCCGTTAAGAATGGTGTCCAGCCAGTCCGACCAGAAGTAAGGGTCATTGCGGTCAATCATTTGATTACCTCCACATAAAGTCCCTGCGAGCGCAGGTCCGCGATGGCACCTGCCACAGCCCCCCGGTCGCCGGGCAGTTCCAGCCGGGTCCGTCCGGTCTGCCGTCCGTGGACCGTCTCGACGGCGGCGCCCAGGATTCCGACGTCGATCCCGTGCTTGCGGGCCAGCTGGGCGATGACGGGCCGGTCCGTAGGAACTCCCGTAAAAGTGATTTCGACAACTGCGGACGAGGTCTCCGGGAGGTCTCCGAGGGGAAACAGCGCCTTACCCAAAAGGGACCCGTCCGTCGTCAGCAGGTCCTTTACGCGCCCCTGCTCAAGGATCCGCCCCTGGCTCATGACAGCGGCGGACTCGCAGATTCTCTTGACAACATCCATCTCGTGCGTGATCAGGAGCACTGTCAGGCTGAGGTCCCTGCTGAGCTGGCGAATAAGATCCAGGATCTGCCGCGTGGTTTCGGGGTCGAGCGCGGAAGTGGCTTCATCGCTCAGCAGCACCGAGGGGTTGGAAGCCAATGCCCGGGCGATCCCGACGCGCTGTTTCTGCCCGCCAGACAATTGAGCGGGATAGGCATCGGCTTTGCCATGCAGGCCTACGAGTTCCAGGATCTCCATGGCGCGGCTGCGGCGCTGGCTTCGTCCGGTTCCCGTGATCTCCAGCGAGAGTTCTACGTTGGACCTGACAGTCCGGCCGCTAAGCAGGTTGAAGTGCTGAAAGATCATGCCGATGTCGTGCCGCGCTTCCCGCAGCTCCCGGCCCGCAAGCTTGGTCATCTCCCGGCCGCCCACCCGGACGGTGCCGGAGTCGGGACTCTCCAGGGAGTTGATGGTGCGGATCAGCGTGCTCTTGCCTGCACCGCTTTGACCGACGACGCCGAAAATTTCACCTTCGGCAACGGACAGGGTCACGTCATCGAGGGCCCGGACCTGCGAAGCTCCGGAGCCGTAGCTCTTGACGACACGGCTCACCGAGATCATGGGACTCCTTGCAGGCTGGGATGAATATGCCGGTCCCCTCGAGTTGTCCAAGGGGTGGACGCAGCAGAAACGTCCAGCATGCAAATTCTGCCCACAAGCCGGCAGGAGCCCTAATCCGAACAATCAGAAGGGATCTGCAGTGCTGAATGGAACTTAATTTGCGGGGAGGGCGTTCATCGGGGCTGAGGTGCCGAGCTCTGCCAGCAGGGCCCGGACAATCGGAAGGTCGGCCGGAATCCAGGGCAGACTGAGAGCTTCCTCACTTTCACGGATGCTCACCCAGGCCAGTTGGTCATGGTCCTCCAAGGGCAGGGGCTCACCGTCGCTGATTTCGGCCAACCATACGCGCATGGATGCCCGCTCGTTCAGGGGCCAGCCAGACTGGTGCGGGGCCGTCAGCTCCGCTCCCAGGCGGACGCCGATGCCCAACTCCTCACCCAACTCGCGGTGCAGTGCCGTCTCGGCCGTTTCATCCGGTTCCACTTTGCCGCCGGGAAACTCCCACATGCCTGCGAACTGCGGGGGTGCTGTCCGCCTGGCCACCAGCAGCCGGGTTGGGCGGGCAAGTGAATCCAGGACGGCACCGCCCACGACGCTTATCGGTTCTCTCACCTCCTCAGTGTATGGGGGACAATGGTTAGGGCGTGCACCTCTGCAGCGCCCTCCCCCAACGTCGCGGAAATACCTGGCAGCGCCTTCAGTTGCGCCGCAGCACACATCCCCGAGCTCGGAAAAGCAGGCACATGACCACGACCGTTCACGCTCCCGGCAAAGCCGCAGCCAACCGCTCCCATCTCGGCCTCGCCATCCTGGCGCTGGCCATGGGAGGGTTCGGCATCGGTGTTACCGAATTCGCCATGATGGGGCTGCTCAAGGAGGTGGAGGTCGGCTTGAACATCGGCACCCCCGAGGCCGGGCACCTCATCTCCGCCTATGCGCTGGGCGTTGTCGTCGGGGCACCTGCACTGGCCGCCGTGGGCGCGAAGCTTCCGCGCAAGCATCTCGCGCTCGGCCTCATGCTGTTCTTCAGCGTCGCCAATCTGTCCTCCTTCATCGCCCCGGACTATGCGAGCATGCTGGTTTCCCGCTTTGCCGCCGGACTGCCACATGGCGCCTTTTTCGGTGTAGCCGCCGTGATCGCGGCGTCGCTCGTGGCTCCGACGAAACGCGGGTGGGCGATTTCCATGGTCATGGCCGGGCTAACCGTGGCGAACGTCATCGGCGTTCCCTTCGCCACGTGGATAGGACAGACGTTCGGCTGGCGTCTGCTGTTCGTTCTGGTCGGCTTCCTCGGGCTGCTGACGCTGGCCCTGATCTGGAAATTTGTTCCCTTCCAGAAGGCCCATGCCGATGCGAGCATCCGCCGCGAACTTGGTGCACTGAAGCGGGCACAGGTCTGGCTCGCCATCATGATCGGGATCGTCGGCTTCGGCGGGTTCTTCGCCACCTACACTTACATCGCGCACACGATGACGTCCGTCGCGGGCATTCCTTCTGGGTTCCTGCCGTTCGTCGTGGCGCTCTATGGTCTAGGAATGGTGGCGGGCAACATCGTGGGCGGCAGGCTCGCCGACAAGTCAGTCATGGGAACCCTCTACCGCGTGCTGCCGGGAATCGCGGTGGCGCTGGTCATCTACGCGGTCGCCGTGCACTGGGCCTGGTCCGCGTTCGTGATGGTGTTCGTTGTGGGCGCAGCCGGCTCAATGCTGGTCCCCGCGCTGCAAACCAGGCTGCTCGATGCCTCACCCGACGCACCGTCCCTGGCCTCCTCCCTCAATCACGCGGCACTCAACGTTGCCAACGCCCTGGGCGCGTTCCTCGGCGGCCTCGTGATTGCCTGGGGATGGGGATATGTTGCTCCTGCCCTGGTGGGAGCGGTGCTGGCCGTCCTGGGCCTGGGCGTAGCACTGCTGAGCGGACTGCTGGAGCATAAAAGGCCGCTGGCCACCTAACCCGGACAGGATTACAGAGCCAGCAGCTTCCAAAGGTTCAGGCAGGGCTCAGGACCCTTTGCCGCCAACTGCCGCCTCCCCGGTGCGCAGCTCCGAGCGGTGGATATCGGGTTCCAGATAGATGACCCTGGCGATCGGAACTGCCGCACGTACCCGCTCCTCGGCGGCGTTGATCAGTTCGGCAATCTCCAGCCCCGATACCGCTGCCCCCACAGTGATCTTTGCGGCGACGAGCAGCTCCTCGGGCCCGAGGTGCAGGGTCTTGAGGGGGATGATGGACGTGCGGATGCTGGAACTTGTCCCATGCTTCGTAGAGAGCGAACAGGCCGCCCACACTGAACAGCACGATGGAAACGATGAAGGCGTAGATATAGCGTTCACGGCCGTAACCGAACGGGTGCTCTTCACTTGCAGCACGCTTCGCCCGTTTGCCTCCCACGAGAAGCAGGATCTGGTTTCCGGAGTCGGCCACCGAGTGGATTGCCTCGGCCAGCATTGAAGATGACAACGTCAGTATGAATGCGACGAACTTCAGGGCGGCGATGGTCAGGTTGGCAGCCAGAGCCGCAACAATCGCCTTGGTACCACCAGTTGCAGCCAAGGGAGGCTCACCTCTTTGAGGTCTGCATCACCACGAATTGGACTGGGCCCGCCAACGGGAACCACTAGTCATTACCGTACCCGTCCCGCCGTCGGAGGGCACCAGTACCGGCGACGCCCCGCCACAAAAAAACACGAAACTAAGCGTACTGACAAGAAACATGCGCTGTGCTAGCTTGAAGCCATATCGGGAGTGGTTTTTGTATCGGTCCCGACGAATATAAAGGAGGAGACAATGGGTTTTCTTGCTTGGATTATTCTCGGCCTCATTGTAGGCGCAATCGTTAAGGCCGTTATGCCCGGCAGGGTTGGCGGCGGCTGGGTCACCAGCCTGGTTCTGGGCGTCGTTGGCGCAATCGTTGGTGGCTGGATCGGCAGCCTTCTGTTCGGCAGAGGTGACCTGGCCTTCTTCGACCTCGGCACCTGGATCCTCGCCATTATCGGCGGCCTGGTAGTCGCCGGCATCTACGGGGCCATCACCGGACGCAACCGCACAACGACGTAAGAACACCAAGGCTGCCCCGTGGGCGGACCTGAACTAAAGAAGAACGCGGGAACCCACTTCGGTGGGTCCCCGCTTTTTTATTCTCCCGCAGCCACGTGCTGCGGCTGCTGGGACCTCGCACTTGCATAGAGGCAAACGGTAGCTGCCGTGCCGAGGTTAAGGCTTTCAGCGGAGCCGTACACGGGAACTGCCACCCGGTGGTCGGCCAAGGCGAGCTCAACCTCGGATAGTCCCTGCGCCTCATTCCCGAAGAGCCAGGCTGTAGGCTCCTCCAGGGCATAGTCCGAACCGGTGTCCGAGCCGCTGAGCCGCCGCGCCGCACTCTCATCCTGCAGCCGGTCCAGATTCAGTGTCCCGTAACCGTCGGCGGCCAGCACACCTATGCCCCGGGCCCTGCACTGCGCTGCGACCTCTTCGACGTCGGCGCCAAGCACCACCGGCAGGTGGAAGAGGGAGCCGGCCGTGGAGCGCACGGCCTTGGGGTTATAAATGTCCACACTCGAGCCCGTCAGAACCACGGCATCCGCGCCGGCCGCATCGGCGGCGCGGAGGACGGTTCCGGCGTTTCCTGGATCCCGGACCTGGCACAGCACAGCAAGCAGCCGGGGCCGCGCGTCGAGCACACTGTCCAGCGGGACGTCAACGAAATCACAGACGGCGATGATCCCCTGCGGTGTGACGGTATCGGCCATGGCCGCCAGCACCTCATCGGTGGCCAGCCTGGCACTGGTGCCGGATGCCAGGTCTTCGAACTCCGGGTAGCGGTCCAGGCATGCTTCGCTGGCGTACACGTCGCGGACGACGCCAAGCTCCCCAGCCTCCAGTCTCTTGCGGTGCAGCACCAGTGCTTCACGGACGGCCTGGGGCCCCTCCGCCAAAAACTGCCGGCGCTTTAAACGGACCGGGCGCCCGGCAAGCTTTGCCACATCCCTGACCCGATCAGCTCGGGGGTTGGAAAGTGGAAAGTCTTGCGGGCGCCCGGTTTCGTTCATATAAGAACCTTAGTTGCTGTTGCAACAGGTCCTCGAACTGCCCGGAACGGGGAGCTGCTAAACAGCAGCCTCGTCAGCGGCAGCCTTCTTGGCGGCAGGCTTCTTGGTCTTGGCAGCCGGCGCAGCTTCGGCGGAAACAGCCGGAGCGGAGGTGTCGGCAGGCAGGGAGTCCTTGGCGACCTGGACCAGCGCAGCGAAGGCGTTGGCGTCGGAAACGGCCAGCTCGGCAAGCATGCGGCGGTCAACCTCGACCTCGGCGGCCTTCAGGCCCTGGATCAGGCGGTTGTAGGTGAGTCCGTTGGCGCGGGATGCAGCGTTGATGCGCTGGATCCACAGGCGGCGGAAGTCGCCCTTCTTCTTCTTGCGGTCCCCGTAGCTGTACACAAACGAGTGCAGCAGCTGCTCTTTGGCCTTGCGGTACAGGCGTGAGCGCTGTCCGCGGTAACCTTTGGCGCGTTCGAGAACAACCCGGCGCTTCTTGTGGGCGTTTACCGCCCGCTTCACACGTGCCACGTGCGTACTCCTTCAAAATTCTTATCCCAAGCGTCTGCTGCCGGAATCCCGGCGGGCCTGAGAAGGCTTATTGGTGGTTGACTGCTGCCAATGGCAACCAGTCAGAGTGCTGGGAAATTAGATGCCGAGCATCTTCCGGATAACCTTGGCGTCGCCCTTGAAGACGATCTTGTCGCCGGCGAGGCGACGCGTCAGCCGGGAGGACTTGTGCTCGAGGTAGTGGCGGCGGTTGGCCTGCTGGCGGCGCAGCTTGCCACTGCCGGTCAGCTTGAAGCGCTTCTTAGCACCGCTGTGGGTCTTCATCTTCGGCATGGGAACCGATCTCCTAACGTTTCCGCAGACTACGTCTGCAGTCTTTCGGGCAGCCGCCCCTGCGGGCGGCATGCTGGTTGCTTACTGCCTGAAGGCGATACCTTCCGCAGCTGTGGACTAGGTGGTCTTCTTGCCTGCCGGTTTCGGCGTCGCCCGGGGTGCTGCAGGGCGTGCAGCGGGCTTCGGCGCAGCAGGCCTGGCCACCGGCTTCGGCGGGGCAGGCACTGCCGCAGGCTTTGGTGCTGCTGGAGCAGCGGCTTCAGCTTCAGTTGCTTTCGGCTCCGCAGGAGCTGCGGGTGCCGGAGCCGGAGCCGGAGCCTTCGGAGCTGCAGCCTTCGGAGCTGCAGCCTTCGGAGCTGCAGCCTTGGGGGCGGCAGCCTTGGGCGCTTCGCGCTTCGGCTCTGCTGCCTTGGGGGCTTCCTGCTGCGGGGCTTCCGGGACCTCCGGAGCCTTAGCTGCCGGCGTTTCGACGGCGGCTTCCGGCGCAGGTGCTTCCGTGTTCACCTGGTAGCCCTCGGGCAGCAGGTCTGCAAGCGACTGCGTCATGGGTGCCTGCTCAGCGCCCGAGGTGTCGATGTGTCCGGATGCCTTGGCTTCATTCTGGGCCTTGGCCTCGGCGCGCTGCGCAGTACGGCGGGCTTCGGCCTTAGCCTCAGCCTTGTTCTTCAGCGGACCGATGACCATGACCATGTTGCGGCCATCGATGCGGGGGCTGGACTCCACTACCCCAACGTCGGAGACGTCCTCAGCGAAACGCTGGAGCAAACGCAGGCCCATTTCGGGACGCTGCTGCTCACGGCCACGGAACTGGATCATGGCCTTGACCTTGTCTCCGGCTCCGAGGAAGCGCAGGGCATGGCCGCGCTTGGTCTCATAGTCGTGGGTGTCGATCTTCAGGCGGAACCGGATTTCCTTCAGAACCGTGTTGGTTTGGTTCTTACGGGCCTCACGGGCCTTGACTGCGGCCTCGTACTTGTACTTGCCGAAGTCCATCAGCTTGCACACCGGAGGCTTCGCCTGAGGTGCAACTTCAACGAGATCAAGGTCGGACTCGGCAGCCAGACGGAGGGCATCCTCGATACGGACGATTCCTACCTGTTCGCCGGCAGGGCCGACCAGCCGCACCTCAGGGACGCGGATACGCTCATTGATTCTTGGCTCGCTAATGTTAAAGCTCCTGTGTTTGTGTTTGATGTTCCACCGGCAAACAGAGAAGGCCCCCAATTGCCGGAGCAATCGAAGGCCTCGAAGATCGGATGTGCACGCCCCTGGGGACTGCACGCGCTTCCACAGGACTGTGCCTGCGGGAACGCCCGACCTGTTACCCGGCAACCTTGCGTCCCCTTGAAACTGCGGGGAAAACGGCTGACGCGGGTGGGAGAGAACTCCGCTTGCAAACTGAAAGACGATTTTACAGAAAGATACCCGCTCACCGCACATTGCGGCAGTGGGTCTCATCCACGGCAAAATAACGACATCCAGTCGGTCTGTGTCAAGCTTACCAGTATGAGCACTCCAGACAGTAATTCACACATTTACCAGGCCCCCGCGCCCCAGGCCGATGTCTCACAGCAGGTTCGGGACATCGCAGAAGTTCCGGCCATCGAGGTCATCACCACGGCCGCTGTCCACCTCATGAGCGCCGCTGCCGTGAAGCTTGGCTTGGCCGCCGAGGAGAATGCAGAGGAACTCAAGGACCTGGATGAGGCCCGGAAGCTCATTACCGCCCTTGCAGGACTTGTCACCGCGGCAGCGCCTGAAATCGGCTCCCAGCATGCCGGCCCGTTGCGCGACGGGCTGCGTTCCCTGCAGCTGGCGTTCCGGGAAGAGTCGATCATTCCGGATCCTCCGGGCAAGGGTCCGGGCGAGAAGTTCACGGGCGCTGTCAACTGACCGGTGAAATTAATTGACCGGGGGCGTTGACTCACCGGACAGTACCTGACGCAAAGCAGCGTTCGACGGCGGCAGGCCGGCCTTGAGGAGGCCGCCCGCCGTCGTTCTTTTTTCATTCCAATAAATTGACTGTTGTCACGGAACCGCACCCTGAGTAAGCTCGGCGGCCAGCCGGCTTTCCGGCTGGCACTCATGCGGCGCCTTTGCGGGGCGCTGCCGTCAGGGGCAGCGCCCCGTATACCCAGGCAGCGGGATTCCCGCCCTCGCCGCCTGGAGGCAAAGATTGCCGCCCGTTCACAAAGGCAGAACCTACCATGCTAGGCACAACAGTCCGTTTCGCCACCGTCCTTGTCGCCAGCCTCGGGCTGACCGCAGTTGCCACACCCGCTTACGCTGCCCCTGCAGCCCTCGTCAGCGTCGGCCCGGGCACCCTCGTTGCTGACGGCGCCGCCGTCGATGTCCCGATAACGTTTACCTGCGACACCGACCCCGGCCGTATTATCGCCGTTCCCGTGGTGGAAGTGAACCAGCGCGTCACCGAAGGCCGGATTGCCAATGGCTTTGGCAACGCCCAGCTCAGCTGCACGGGCGAAAGCCAGACTGTGACCATCCGGGTCATTCCCCGCGCGATCGCCTACGATCCCGGAATAGCGGTAGCCTTCGTCGTGCTGCAGACCTGCTCTGCGGAGTTCCAGTGTGCCGTCGTGATCAACAGCAAAGAAATAGAACTCACTAAGCCGGTTGAGGTCCGCATTCCTCCCATTGTTCCCGAGTAGGGGGTAGGGAGTTTCCGAGCAGGGAGCTCCGGAGCCGGCCGTTCGGAAATAGACCCGGCCGAAGTCAGGGCGCCGCGGCCCGCCGGCGGCGGCGCTGCTGCAATGCGATGCCAGCCGCGCAGAGGAGCACTCCGGCCACACCGACTGAAACGAATCCGCCCCACGCGCCGACAGTGTCAATGAACAGCCCGGCGAGCGGGGCCCCAAGCGCGATGCCCGCAGTCAGGGCGGATCCATACCATCCCATCGCTTCGCCCCGGCGCGCCTCGGCCACGAGGTCGGCCACTTTCTCCGAGGCGGCCGAAAGCACCGGGGCGCACAGGAAGCCCGGAAGCAGGGACAGCAGGCTCAGGGTCAGTGTGTCGGTGGCGAATCCCATCGGGATGGTCAGTGCCGCCATTCCCAGCAGGAGCAGGATCGGCGAAACCGGCCGATGCAGGGCGCCGTAGACGAGGCCGCCCAGGACGGATGCAGCGCACCAAAAAACGAACACGATACCGATCTCGGCCTCGCGGCCGTTGGTTTCAAGAGCCGCAATGATCCCCACGTCGGTGCCGCTAAGGACCATGCCGGCCCCGGCGGCCACTGCGAACACGGCGGCCACGGACGCTGTGAACCACGCGAAGCCGGCGGCCGCGCGCCCCTTCAGGCCTTCATGGCGCAGACGCAGACGTCGCAGGCGGCCCGGATTCTGCAGACCGCTCCGGCCGCGCACGGCTGTCGGCAATGCCAACTCGGCGGCAGCTTCCTGCAGGTGGGCCGGGGCTGCGGCGGCAACGGTCATCGCTGCAGCATCCTGCTCTTCGCCAACGCTGGCCCCGTTATCGGCAGCGCTTCGGGTGGGCGGATTGAACCACATCAGGAACAGACCTGCCAGGGAGGTGGAGACACCTACGATGGTCAGGCCGAGGACCGACTGGCCGCTCGTAGCCACGACTGCTCCCGCCGCTGGCCCGATCATGAACACCAGTTCGGTGGTGATGGCATCGAGTGCGAAGGCGGTCCGCCGCTGGTCGCCGTCGGCGAGCACTCCCAGCGACTGCCGCACCACACTAAAAATGGGCAGCGTCAGCAGGCCGCCCACGAAGACCAGCGGCAACAGCCACTGATAGGAAACGTGCGGGACTATCGACCAGATGACGGTCTCGGAAACCACCGACGGGATCAGCGCCCGGCGCAGCCCCACCGTGTCCACGCGGCGGCCGCGCCATGGGGCACCCAGGGCAATGCCAACGGTCATGACGGCTGCTGCAGTGCCTGCAGCGGCATACCCCTGTTCCAAGGTGAGGACGATGTGCAGCGTCAGCAGCACGCCGGCAGATGAGTGGGGTATACGGGCAATCATGCCCACCACCAGGAGGCGGCGTATCGGCTCCACAGCCAACAGATCCCGGTACAGGGTGAAATTCACGGGTGGTCCCTTCGTTCCGCCGCGGGGCAGAATCGGACGGACCACTTGGACCGGCGGTTACTCTGCGGCGCGCCTCAGCTTGACCTCGACCGAGTCAACACGTTCACCGAACAATTCATTCCGCGCCCACTGATTGTGCAGGTCCCCGACGAGCGACTGGACGGCGGCGGCATCAAGCCCCTCCTCGAGATACAGCACCACCCGGAGCTCCGGGCCGGGTCCTCCGCCTGCCATCCGGCGGCCGGATGCCGTAGCGGCAGCCACTCCCTGACCGGGAAGAACCTCCAGGCGGCGGACCGCGGGCCAAGCGGCGGCTGTCGCTTCCAGCACCGCAGCCAGTTCGGGGTCCCTGTAGGCGGGAAGCCAGGGCTGCTGCTGCGCGAGAGACCACACCGCTGGCCGGCGCACGACGAACGTCACCTCGGAGCCGGGATCAACCACAAGCAGTTCCGCGCCCTCTGAGACTGCTGATAGGGCAGCGCGCGATGCATAGACGGCAACGGGCCTCGCCTCCGAGTGCCAGGCGGCCAGTGCGGCCGAAGAAGTGAAGACCGGCATGGCCAGCCTGCCGTCCGGCGCCTTGAGCGTCACCAGCGCCATATCCGCCTGCTTGTCGGCATGGAGCCCTGCAGCTCCCTCCGCTTCCTCGGCAAGCTGCGCCACCACCGGGACAAAGACCCTCGCTGTTGCCAGGGTGGCGACCACAGCCGCTTCGTCCGCTCCGCCGGTCAAGAGCGCATCGATGGCGGCGAGATAGGCATTGTCTGCTGTGCCGTCGTCGTCCTCGAAGTTGTGAATCTTCGCGTCCTCACCGGCGAGGCTGCGCCCCGCCCAAGGCTGGCCGGCGGAATCCGTGGCGCCGTCGGCACCCGCCAGGGCCGCCTCGATATGGCCTGGGAGCCGGCGGGCAGGCGGCTGCCCTGCCGGGTCCTCCCGGTTTTCCGGGGTTAAGTCCTGCCCAGCCACTGGGGCAGCCTAGGGGCGGCCGGCGACGTCAAGGGCCTCGGGCAGGGTGAAGGCGCCGGCGTAGAGGGCCTTGCCGACAATCGCGCCTTCGACGCCCAGCGGGACCAGTGAGCGCAGGACCTTCAGGTCATCCAGGCTGGAGATCCCGCCGGAGGCCACCACGGGCTTGCCAGTCTTTTCCACCATCTGGCGCAACAGTTCAACGTTGGGTCCCTGCAGCGTGCCGTCCTTGGTCACGTCCGTCACCACGTAGCGGGCACAGCCCGCTTCCTCGAGGCGGCCCAGCACGTCCCAGAGGTCCCCGCCCTCTTTAGTCCAGCCGCGCCCAGCCAGGGTGGTGCCGCGGACGTCGAGTCCGACAGCGATCCGATCACCGAAGCGGTCGATGGCTCGGGCAGTCCACTCCGGGTTTTCCAGGGCCGCGGTTCCAAGGTTGACCCGCGCGACTCCCAGGTCCAGTGCCTTTTCCAGCGATTCGTCGTCGCGCAGGCCGCCGGAGAATTCCACCTTGATGTCCAGACGACCGACGACTTCGCGCAGCAACTCGGCATTCGAGCCGCGGCCGAAGGCCGCGTCCAGGTCCACGAGGTGGACCCACTCGGCGCCCTGCTGCTGCCAGTTCAGGGCCGCCTCCAAGGGGGTGCCATAGCTGGTTTCGCTGCCTGCTTCGCCCTGGACCAGGCGCACGGCCTGCCCGTTCACGACGTCGACTGCGGGAAGCAGTTCAAGTGCCGGCAGTTCGTTCTGGCTGGTCATCTCGGTCCTCAGTTCTCGTGGAGCACATGTGGTTATGAATTGCGCAGACGTCATGGCTGCGCGGTGGTCAGGGAGCCGGCGTCAGGATCCGGGCAGGGTCAGCAGGTAGGCGGCCAGCAGTGACATTGCCGCCAGGACGCCGAACCCTATTTGCGTCCAGAGCGGCTTCTCCTGCTGCCTGAAGGACAGCGCGCCGCCGATCAGCAAGCCGGCGAGGCCCATCAGGACGACCGACCACATCTAGGCGTCCGCTGGGGGGATGCGGTGCGAGGAACTGAGCAGGCTGGTCACCCAGTTCTTGAGGAGTCGGCCGCCGGCGTCGCCCGATTTTTCGGGGTGGAATTGCGTGGCGCACAGCGGACCGTTCTCCACGGCTGCGATGAAGGGTGCGCCGTGCTCGGACCAGGTGACGAGCGGTGGGGCCATGCGGGGCTGGATGACGTCGAAGTCCCAGCTCTGCACCCCATAGGAGTGCACGAAGTAGAACCGCTCATTCTCCACGCCTTCGAACAGCCTTGAACCCTCCGGAACCTTGACCGTGTTCCATCCCATGTGGGGAACCACGTCGGCGGGAAGGAGCTCAACCTTGCCTGGCCACTCCCCCATGCCTTCCGCTTCTGTCCCGTGTTCCACGCCCGCTTCGAAGAGCACCTGGAGGCCAACGCAGATGCCAAGGACCGGCCGGCCGCCGGCGACGCGGCGCCCGATCATCCGGATGCCGTCCACGGCTTTAAGCTCACGCATGACAGTTTCGAAGGCACCCACGCCCGGAACCACCAGGCCGTCAGCGTTCAGAACATCCTCCTGCTTGGAGCTCAGAATGACCTCAGCACCGGCGCGTTCGAGCGCCCGGACAGCAGAACGGACGTTGCCTGATCCATAGTCCAGCACGGTGACCGTCGGCTTCCCTTCGGGCGACGGGAGCTTCACCGTGGCCGAGGGGTCGATGATGGCGCCGTCGCGCAGCACTTTGCCTGTCACAGTGCACCCTTCGTGGACGGAATTCCCTCGACCCGGGGGTCGGGCTCGACGGCGGCGCGCAGCGCCCTGGCGAATGCTTTGAACTGGGCCTCGACAATGTGGTGCGGATCCCGCCCCGCGAGGACGTTCATGTGCAGGCAGATGCCGGCGTGCAGGGTGATGGCCTCAAAGACGTGGCGGGTTAGCGAACCGGTGAAATGCCCGCCGATCAGGTGGTATTCCTGGCCTGCCGGTTCACCTCCGTGCACGAGGTAAGGCCGGCCGGAAACATCAACCACCGCGTGGGCAAGTGCCTCGTCCAGCGGCACGGTTGCTTCACCGAAGCGGCGGATGCCGGCCTTGTTGCCGAGGGCGGTGCGCAGCACCTCGCCAAACGTGATGGCAACGTCCTCCACCGTGTGGTGGACATCGATGTGGATGTCGCCGGTAGCCTTCACGGTCATGTCGATCAGCGAGTGCTTGCACAGCGCGGTCAGCATGTGGTCGTAAAACGGGACCGAGGTGCTGATGTCTGATACTCCGGTGCCGTCGAGGTCGATCTCCACCAGAACGGAGGATTCACTGGTGGTGCGCTCCAGGCGCGCGGTGCGGGCCCCGACAGTCTTGATTCCGGTATCGGTCATGGTGATAGATGTCCTTTTTGACGAAGGATGATGCAGACGCTGCTCTCGGTCTACCCTCCAGTTTAGGCCGGAAGGGCTGCCTGCCGGGCCAGGATCGCTTCCAGCGCCCCGAGGAAGGCTGTGGTTTCCGTCTCAGTACCCGCGGTAACACGCAGGTGCCCGGGGATCCCGACATCCCTAATCAGGACACCGGAGTCCAGCAGCTCCTGCCACACCTGGTGGGGGTTCTCGATGCCGCCGAAGAAGACGTAGTTGGAGTCCGACGCCGCAGGCTTCAGACCCATCCGCGTCAGCTCTGTGACAATCCGGTCGCGCTGGCGCTTGATGTCCTCGACGTCGGCCATCAGAGCCTCCCTGTGCTCCAGCGCGGCCAGAGCAGTGGCCTGGGTGATCGCCGACAGGTGGTACGGAAGGCGGACAAGGCGCAGCGCGTCGGCCACTTCCGGGGCTGCTGCCATGTATCCGAGCCGGGCTCCGGCCAGGGCAAAGGCCTTGCTCATGGTCCGGGACACTATGAGCCGCTCACGCCCGGGCAGCAGCGTCAGGGCGCTGGGCGTGCCGTCGTGCGCAAACTCGTGGTAGGCCTCGTCGACAATCACAACGGTCTGGCTGGCTTCGCCGGCTTGATACACGGCTTCTACTACATCCAGCCCCAGGCCCGTGCCGGTGGGATTGTTTGGCGAGCACAGGAACACGACGTTCGGCTGCAGCTCCCGGACCTGGCGTGCCGCGGACTCGGCGCTCAGGCCGTAGTCCTCCGCCCGCTGCCCCACGATGTATTCAGTGTCGGTGCCGCTGGCCAGCAGCGGGTACATGGAGTACGTGGGCGGAAATCCCAACGCCGTGCGGCCGGGGCCGCCGAAGGCCTGGAGGATCTGCTGGAGGACTTCATTGGAGCCGTTGGCCGCCCAGATGTTTTCGGCGCCCAGACCGTGGCCCAGGTATTCGGCGAGGGCTTCCCGGAGCTGGGTGAATTCGCGGTCCGGGTAGCGGTTCAGTCCGGCCGCAGCCTCTGTCACAGCCTCCGATATGGCTGCCCTGACATCGGCCGGTACGCCATGAGTGTTCTCATTGACGTTCAGCAGGATAGGCACGTCCAGCTGCGGCGCGCCGTAGGGCGTCAACCCCCGCAGGTTGGTCCGAAGGGGAAGGCGGTTCAGTCGCTCAAGCTGGTCGGTCACGTGGACAGTTTATTTGCCCGAAGCGGCTGGCAGGAAACTGTGGCCGGTGCGACGGCAGGCAGGGAGCGATTCTGCACCGCATTCAGGACTTGGCGGACGGGACGAACAGCTGCTGCCCCGGCAGAACTTTGCCGTCCTCCAGATCGTTCAGCTGGACAATGTCGGCAATAGTGTCGCGGGCGTCCCTGTGGGGATCCGCGTCCACGGCGATGGCCCATAGCGACTCCCCGGGCTGCACCGTCACAGTGACCGTCTCCGTGACCGAGAGTTCGCTGGCCGCGTCGGCTGCCTTAGCCGGGGAATTCAGCAGTCCGGCCAGAGTCAACAGAAGCGCCGCCAGAAGCACCAGCGGCAACCCGATCAGAACGATGCGGCCCCGGCGGGTCAGACGCAGACGCGGCGGCTTCCCCGCCTGTTCGGTCCTGCCCTGGGACGGGACTGGGTGGGACTGGAGCGAAAGAGGCTGATGAACGGTTGTTGAAGCTGACATGACCTGAGCCCTCCTGGACTACTCTGTGCTGCTGCTCTGTGCTGCTGCCGGTCGATACTGCTGAGCATGTCCGCCAGTGTGTTCGAAGAACCGACCGGACCTGCAGTTGCAATAGAACACATATTCGAACTTTTGCTTCTCCAGTTTTAGCACTTATCAACGAATAAAGTCGAGACTCGCTAGAACAAATGTTTGAAAAAGCCCTGCGGCTGGCCTACGTTTGAAATCGAAGAACAACCACTTCTGCAGTTGATCAGCAGGGTCTGACATTTTCAGGCCGGGGGTTCCCGGCACTGCAGCCCGCAGACCGGGTGGAACGAAAGGCATTTGCGAACATGGCAGCATCAGCCTCCGAAGGCAAAGCTACCCAGCGCAGCCAGCGGCCCCGGAAGCCCAAGGGGCTGACGATTCGTCAGAAGAAGATACTGGAGACCATCCAGCGCTCGGTCAATGACAACGGCTACCCTCCCTCCATGCGGGAGATTGGAGACATCGTCGGGCTGGCCAGCCTGTCCAGCGTTACTCACCAGCTCTCTCAACTGGAAAAGCTCGGGTATCTCCGGCGCGATCCCAAGCGGCCCCGCGCCATGGAAGTCCTCATGCCGCTGACGCTGGACGCCGGCCTGTCCAAGACCTCCGATCCCGAGCAGGACGTGCGGCTTCAGAGTGTCGGCCCGGTCAGTGTGTCCGAGCTTCCCAGCGCAACCGACACCGCCATGGTGCCGCTCGTCGGGCGCATCGCTGCCGGCGGCCCCATCCTCGCCGACCAAATGGTGGAGGAGCTCATGCCACTCCCCCGGCAGCTTGTGGGCCACGGGGAACTGTTCATGCTGCGCGTCGCAGGGGACTCCATGGTGGATGCTGCCATCTGCGACGGCGACTGGGTGGTTGTACGCCGGCAGAGTGACGCCGTCAACGGCGACATCGTTGCGGCCCTGCTGGATGACGAAGCAACAGTGAAGACATTTCGGCAGCGGGATGGCCACACGTGGCTGCTTCCGCAAAACACGCAGTACGAGCCCATTCTGGGCGACCACGCCATCGTCATGGGCAAGGTCGTCTCGGTGCTCCGCTCGCTCTAGGCGTGTCCGCTTCAGGGACAAGCTCTCGCTGCGACCGTCACACGCAAGCCTGCCCTCAGTCAGCCCGGGCGAGTCGTTCCAATGCCGCAAGGGCGATCTTGCGGTCGGTCGTCGGCCAGAACGGTGGAAGCGCTGCCCGCAGGAACGCGCCGTAACGCTCAGTGGAGAGGCGCGAATCCAGTACAGCCACCACACCCCTGTCATCGGTGGACCGGATGAGACGACCGGCACCCTGGGCCAGGCGGATCGCGGCGTGGGTCGCCGAGACGGACATGAAGCCGTTGCCGCCGGACTGCGCCACTGCCCGGGAGCGGGCAGTCATCAGCGGATCATCCGGCCGCGGAAACGGAATCCTGTCGATCACTACAAGCCTGCAAGAGCCACCCGGCACGTCCACCCCCTGCCATAGCGACATGGTCCCGAAGAGGCAGGTATCCGGCTCGTCCGCGAACTGCTTAACCAGCGCGGTCATCGTGGAGTCTCCCTGGCAAAGCACGTCGACGTCCAGGCGCGGCCTCAGGGCATCCGCGGCCTCCTCAGCGGCACGGCGGGATGAGAAGAGGCACAGTGCTCCACCTCCGGAGGCCCTGATCAGCGCTTCGAGTTCGTCCAGCGCTTCAGGCGACGTGCCCCTCCCCGGCTTGGGCAGATGCCCTGCCACGTAGAGTATGCCTTGCTTGGGGTAGTCAAACGGCGATCCGACGTCCACTCCGGTCCAGCCGGGGGCGCCGTCACCCAGGAGGCCGAGGCCGCCGGCAGCGGGTTCGAACGCGGAACCGATGGCGAGCGTAGCGGAAGTCAGCACCACCGTGTGGTCCGCGAACAATCCCTCCCGCAGGCGCCCGGCGACGCTGAGTGGTGCGATGTTGATCAGCGCGGGCTGCGTGTCATCCGGCGGTGAGTACCCCTGCTGGGGATCGAAGGTGCTGTTCCGCGAAAACCAGACAACCTCGCGGTTCTCGCGTGCGGCGAGCAGCCGTTCGCACAGTTCCAGGATGACGAGGAGGCGGGAGCGCGCGAGCTGCCGGCCGCCGTCGGCCGTGCTGTTACTGTCCCCCTTGGAATCCGAGAGCGCCGCCCGGCACGCCTCCCGGAGCTGGTCAACGCAGTCGAGCTGTTCCGCGTTTAATCCGTTGGGCAGCAGACCGCTGGGGACAGCCGCGAGGGCAAGTTCAAGGTTGGCCGCCGCGTTGTTGAGCGCGTCCACGGTAATCCCGGTGTGTTTGCGGGCACCTGATGCTGCCGCATGGACCATGGCGACGGACAGCTGTCCGGACACTGCGCCGGTGACCCGGTCGTGCAGCTCGTGAGCTTCATCGACGACGACCACATCGTATTCGGGCAGGACCGCCAGGCCCTCAAATGCGCTGACTGCAAGCATGGCATGGTTGGTGACGACGACGTCGGCATCGGCTGCCTCGTGCCGGGCCAGCTCGCTGAAGCATTCTTCGGCGAGCGGACACTTCTGGGCGCCCAGGCATTCCATCGAAGTGACGGAGACCTGCCGCCAGGCGCGGTCCGTGACACCGGGAAGGAGCTCGTCGCGGTCGCCCGTGGTGGTCTTTTCCGCCCATTCGCGGAGGCGGACGACCTCCTTGCCAAGCTGTGACGACGGCCCGCCCATGGCAGCCGCGAAGTGCGGGACGCTGGTGTCCTCGCCCAAGGAGAAAAGCTGCCCCTCGGCGGGCTCCTCGGAGGGAAAGCCCCCTTCGAGCTTGTGCCGGCAGACGTAGTTGGCACGGCCTTTGACGAGGGCAACCTTCACCGGGCGGTCGAGTGCCGGTTTGAGGCTCTCCAACAGCCGGGGAAGGTCGCGGCCAACGATCTGGGTCTGCAGCGCCAGGGTGGCCGTTGAGACGAGTGTGGGCTTGTTGCTTTCCAGCGAGTGGGCGATGAGCGGGACCAGGTAGGCGAGGGATTTTCCGGTGCCTGTGCCGGCCTGGACCAGCAGGTGGTGGCCGGTTTCAATGGCCCGGGCCACCTGCCGCGCCATCTCATGCTGGCCGCTGCGGCTCTGGCCGCCCATGGCCGCCACGGCACGGTCGAGGAGCTCGATGACGAACTCCTCGCCGGCCGTGGCGCCGGAGGAGGGAGCGGCACCGGCGGAGGCTGCCGCCCGGTCAGTCATTGATGATGAAGGATTCCAGTTCAGCCGCAAGGCCTTCCCGGACCATGACCACGGCCCGGGTGCCGCCCTCTTCGTGCTCCATGCTGAGGATCTCCGCATCAGACTCGTGGAGCTTGTTGATCAGGTCTCCGCGATGGTACGGCACCAGCAGTTCAAGCTTGACGCTGGGCCGCGGAATCCCGTCGCTGATCGCCTTAAGCAGCTCGGGAATTCCCTGGCCGGTGCGGGCCGACACCACCACATGGCGCGGCTCGCGCTGCTTCAGTCGCTCGACGACGAACGGATCCGCCGCGTCAGCCTTGTTCAGAACGATGATCTCGG
The DNA here is from genome assembly GCF_054130535.1 of Arthrobacter sp. D1-17. Classification (NCBI taxonomy): domain Bacteria; kingdom Bacillati; phylum Actinomycetota; class Actinomycetes; order Micrococcales; family Micrococcaceae; genus Arthrobacter; species Arthrobacter sp. D1-17. The sequence goes on from NZ_CP096382.1 coordinate 2,755,614, forward strand.
GCACCTTGCGCGCGTCCACCTCGGCGAAGACGGAGCGCACAGCAGCGATCTGGCCCTCCGGATCCGGGTGGGAGACATCCACAACGTGCAGGATCAGATCTGCGTCTGCCACTTCCTCCAGCGTGGAGCGGAAAGCCTCCACCAGCTGTGTGGGAAGTGACCGGACGAAGCCCACCGTGTCCGCGAGCGTGTACCCCAGACCGTCCGCGGTCTCCGCCTTGCGCACGGTCGGATCCAGCGTGGCGAACAAGGCGTTTTCGACCAGGACGCCGGCATCAGTCAGCCGGTTCAGCAGTGAGGACTTGCCGGCGTTGGTGTACCCGGCGATCGCCACGGACGGTACGGCATTACGACGCCGGTTGGCCCGCTTGGTTTCCCGGGCCGGCTTCATCGCGGCAATCTCGCGGCGCAGCTTCGCCATCCGCGTGCGGATGCGCCGCCGGTCCAGTTCGATCTTGGTTTCACCGGGACCACGCGAGCCCATGCCTGCACCGGCGCCGCCCACCTGGCCACCGGCTTGGCGGGACATCGATTCGCCCCAGCCACGGAGGCGTGGGAGCAGGTATTCGAGCTGCGCGAGCTCCACCTGAGCCTTGCCTTCGCGGCTCTTCGCATGCTGGGCGAAGATGTCGAGGATCAGCGCGGTGCGGTCAATGACCTTGACTTTGACGATGTCTTCGAGCCCGCGGCGCTGCGAGGGGGCAAGTTCCGCGTCCACCACCACGGTATCTGCGCCGGTGGCCATCACGACGTCCTTGAGCTCCAGGGCCTTTCCGGCGCCCAAGAAAGTCCCGGGGTCAGGTTTTGCCCGCCGCTGGACCAGCCCATCGAGAACTTCCGACCCAGCCGTTTCGGCGAGGGCGGCCAGTTCCCGCAAGGAGTTCTCGGCGTCGGCGAGGGTGCCTTCGCTCCAGAGCCCAGCCAAAACCACACGCTCCAGGCGCAGCTGCCGGTATTCAACTTCGGTGACGTCTTCGAGTTCGGTGGACAGCCCAGCCGTACGGCGCAGTGCGCGGCGTTCCTCGAGGTCCTGCTGGTCGCCGTCGAACATACTGTGTTCTTCGTCAAGGCGCGAGATGGCCTGCGCTGTGCCAAGGACCGCGTTACTGCCGGCTTCCGGGCCGTTAGCAGCTGCGGCGCCCCGGGCCGGGACGTCCTTGGAGAGGATCCGGTCGATCACAGCCTGGATTTCCTCAGGGCTCATGTCCTGGGCGGCTGGGTCGGATCCGGAATTGTGCTGACTGGTCATGGTCTCCTTAAAAGGTTCTGCATCTTTAGAATAGTGCTGATTGCCGCCCTTGGGCACGGTATTCGCGCTGGGCTGACTGGGAAGGGTCACGGAGGCTCCTGACATGCCGCGGGCTTGGAGCCGGAGCGGCAGGAAATGGACTGATTGAGCGTCAATGGGCGCGCTCCGCGCGGAAGGCTGTACACCTGCATCGCAACGGGAGGGCATGTGGCCGGAGGCCGCGGCTTGAACCTGCGGCCGACAAATACCGGCTACTCAAAAGTCAGGAACATGCCTACTAGAATACCAGAACTCCGGCGCCGGTTTTCCATCAGGCCGGTCAGCCCACTAATCTGGCCAGTTATGGACTCTGCCCACTATTTCAGCGCCTCGCCCGCAGGGCCGTTCACCCGCAAGCCGCTTACCGTGGAGCTGGCCGGTGAACCGCGGAAGCTGCACACTTCCTCGGGTATTTTCAGCCCGGACGGGATCGATAAGGGCACGGCGATATTGCTGGCGGAAGTCCCTGCCCCGGCGCCGCAGGGGAATCTGCTGGACATAGGCTGCGGCTGGGGCCCCATCGCGCTGACCATGGCGCTGCGTGCGCCGCATGCGCAGGTTTACGCGGTGGACGTCAACGAACGCTGCATCGCACTCACGAACGAGAACGCCGCCCTTCTTGGGTTGGACAATGTCGCCGCCAGCTTGCCGGAGGAGGTCGATCCGGAGCTGCGCTTCGATACCATCTGGTCCAATCCGCCGATCCGGGTCGGCAAGGACGAGCTGCATTCACTGCTGTTGCTCTGGCTGCCGCGTCTGGCACCGGGCGGCTCGGCCTGGATGGTGGTGCAGAAAAACCTGGGTTCCGATTCGCTGCAGCGCTGGCTGGACACGGCGCTCGATGAGTCCTTCACGGTGACCCGTGAGAGCACGTCCAAGTCGTTCCGGATCCTGCGGGTCAGGAAAGCGTCCCGCTAGCTACGATCGTTGCCGGACCGCTCAGCTCCACGTGCTCACGGCCGTCAGCCACGGTGAAGAATTTCACACCGACGACGCCGCCCGGCACCTTTACCTGCCAAGCGTCCGGTGCGCCCTGACCGGCCCAGTGACGGATTGCTACGGCGGCGGCGCAGGCACCTGTTCCGCACGACTGTGTTTCCCCGACTCCGCGTTCGTGCACACGCATGGTGACTGTGCCCACACCGTCGTGGACCAGGGGTTCGGAGGGCACAACAAATTCAACGTTGGTTCCGTGCTCGGGCTTCGGATCAACATGCGGTGCGGTGAAGAGCTTCATGCCGTCAAGCTCGGACAGCTCAGCCAGGGCGACGACCGTGTGCGGGTTTCCCATGCTGACGGACAGTGCGGGCCGCGGCACCTCCAGGCCGTCAGCGCTGACCAGGGAGTCCATGGCGCGGGCGGCAGCATCGGCGGGGAAAATAAACTCCCAAGGGCCCATATCCACGGCGTAGCCGTCGGCTGTGCGGACGATCGTCTTCACGCCGCCGCGCGTTCCGACCGTCAGTGAGCCGCCAGGCGGCAGCTCCGCCAGGCCCTCGGCGAGGAGGAAGTGAACGAAGACCCGGACGCCGTTCCCGCACATCTCGGACAGCGAGCCGTCGCCGTTGCGGTAGTCCATGAACCATTCGGCATCCGGGTTCACAGAGAGGATCTGCCGGCCCTCATCGAGCAGCCGGGACGGGACCGCACGGATGAGTCCGTCCCCGCCAATGCCGCGGTGCCGGTCGCAGAGCTCAGCGACCTGGTGCGGGGAGATGGAATGGATGCCCTCGGGATCCGCGATCAAGACGAAGTCATTGCCGGTGCCGTGGCCCTTCGAGAAGCGGAGGCCGCTCAGGTGTGACACCGGGCGTTCGTCGGCTTCTGTAAGGGCTTCATTCATGTTTCAAGGTTACCCGTCGGCTCAACGGTCCGAAAAACGGAGGCCGCCCTGCATCTGCGATCCCGTCAGCAGCAGAGGGCCGCGGCCTTGGCGACCAGATCAGGATCCTGCCAGTCTACCCATGCAATGCGCGGATCGGCCCGGAACCAGGTGAGCTGGCGGCGGGCAAACTGCCGGGTGGCCACGATCGTCTCCTCCGCTGCCTGCGCCACATCCGTCGCGCCGTCGAGCACTTTCAAAAACTGGGCGTATCCCAGCGCGCGGGGCGCAGTGCGGCCCCGCCGGAGCCCGGCAGCGTCAAGGCGTTCAACCTCAGCCAGGAGTCCCTTCCCGACCATGCGGTGGACGCGGTCGGCGAGCCGGTCTCGGAGTATCTCCCGGTCGACTTGCAGGCCGATCTGCACCGTGGGCTGAACGTACTCGCGGTTGGGCATGAACGAACTGAACGGACGGCCTGTCAGCTCAAAGACCTCCAGGGCCCGGATGATCCGGCGCGCGTCTCCCAGCCGTCCGGCAGAGGCCGGGTCGACGCGCCGCAACCGTTCCAGCAGAGGGGCAACGCCGGCGTCCGCGTGTTCCTGCTCAAGGCGCTTCCGGATGGAGGGAGAGGTACCCGGGAACTCGAGGATGTCGACGGCAGCACGGACATAAAGCCCGGAGCCGCCGGCGAGAATGGCACGTTTCCCGCGGCGGTGGATGTCAGCGATGGCGGCGCGTGCCTGCTGCTGGAACTCGGACACCGACGCTTCCTCGGTGACGTCCAGAGTGTCCAGCAGGTGGTGCGGAATCCCCTTGCGCTCAGCCTCGGTGACTTTGGCGGTTCCGATGTCCATGCCGCGGTAAAACTGCATGGCGTCTGCGTTGATGACCTCGCCGTCAAGTTTCAGCGCGAGCTCGACGGCCAGGTCCGATTTTCCGGAACCGGTGGGCCCAACCACCGTGATGACGGGCGGCTGCCTGGCGTCCACGGGCTAGCGGCTGCGGATCGGTAGTGACGGCATGCCGAGTGAGACGTTGGATTTCCCGCCCGGGGCAGCCGGCGCGGGAGCGCCGCAGGAATCCGACTGTGACCTGTCCCAGGCGTCCCCCGCCCGCGAACGGCGGAGGGAGTAGTCCGCAGCCGTTGCAGGGTCGGCGACCAGGTGGAAAGCGGCAGCCCCGGTGATCGTGACGGTGACGAGGTCACCTGGCCGAGGGGCTGGGGCACCGCCAGGCACCGAGAAGTGGACGAGCCGCTGGTCCTGCGCCCTGCCGGACAGGCGGTGGGTTTCCTCTGCCTTGCGTCCCGACTGCGCAGTCACCATAACCTCAACCCGCCGTCCAAGCTGCTTTGCGTTTTCCTCTGCAGCGATGCGGTCCTGAAGGGCAGTGAGCCGCTCGAAGCGCTCCTGGACCACCGCTTTAGGCAGCTGGTCGGGAAGGTCGGCCGCCGGTGTCCCGGGCCGCTTGGAGTACTGGAAAGTGAAGGCGGTGGCGAAGCGCGACTTCTCAACAACGTCCAGGGTCCCCTGGAAATCCTCTTCCGTCTCGCCCGGGAAACCCACAATGATGTCCGTGGAGATCGCGGCGTGCGGCATTTTCTCCCGGACCTTGTCGAGGATTCCGAGGAACTTGGAGGAGCGGTAGGAACGCCGCATGTCCTTCAGGACCTTGTCTGAGCCCGACTGCAGCGGCATGTGCAGCTGCGGCATGACATTGGGCGTCTCGGCCATGGCGTCGATGACGTCGTCCGTAAATGCGGCCGGGTGCGGGCTGGTGAAGCGGACCCTTTCCAGGCCATGGATCACACCACAGGCGCGCAGCAGTTTGGAGAACGCCTGGCGGTCGCCGAACTCCACGCCGTAGGAGTTGACGTTCTGGCCCAGGAGGGTCACTTCGATGGCGCCGTCCTCCACCAAGGCTTGAACTTCGGCGAGGATGTCCCCGGGCCGGCGGTCCTTTTCCTTGCCGCGGAGGGCTGGAACGATGCAGAAAGTGCAGGTGTTGTTACAGCCGACGGAAATGGACACCCAGCCGGAATAGACTGAGTCGCGCTTCGTGGGCAGTGTCGACGGGAAGACGTCCAGCGATTCAAGGATCTCCAGCTGGGCCTCGCTGTTGTGGCGCGCCCGGTCCAAAAGGGCCGGCAGGGCACCGACGTTGTGCGTGCCAAAGACGGCGTCCACCCATGGGGCCTTCTTCAGAATGGCCTCGCGGTCCTTCTGCGCCAGGCAGCCGCCGACGGCGATCTGCATTCCGGGGTTGGCGGCCTTGACCGGCGCCAGCTGGCCCAGGTTGCCGTACAGCTTATTGTCCGCGTTTTCCCTGACAGCGCATGTGTTGAACACCACGACGTCGGCCTGGGTGCCATCCGCCGGAACGTAGCCTGCCGCTTCGAGCATCCCGGCCATGCGTTCGGAATCGTGGACGTTCATTTGGCATCCGAAAGTCCGCACCTGGTAGGTGCGGGGTGCGCCGGAAGCGCCGCCGGCTGCGGGTACGGCGTCGGTTACGGGGGAAGGGTAGGTCAGACTCACCCATTAAGCGTACCGGCTGCGTCCAGATCCCGGATTCGTCCCCCGGCTGGGCCTGCTTGGCCGCCGGTGCTTCAGCTGGCGGAGAAGCTCTAGCTGCCCGAGACTGAGTCCAGCACTTCGCCGACGATGCGGAAGGCCTGCGAGGGCTGGTACCCCTTGCGCGCGAGCATGGAGGCCAGGCGCCGGGTTGCCTTGTCCCGCTCGGCGCGGTCCGTCAGGTCCACGCCCGGCCGCAGCTTGCGCTCCACCAGGTGCCGGGCCGCAGCTTCCTCGTCCTCGTCGCTAAGCTGCCCCAGCGCTGATGCCGCGGTCTCGGGGTCGATGCCCTTCTCGGCCAGTTCGCGGCGCAGGGCACCCTTGGCCAGCTTGCGGTTCTGCGAGCGGCTGCGCACCCACATATCGGCGAATTCCGCGTCATTGACGAGTTTGACTTCTTCGAACCGGTCCAGAACAGCAACGGCGACGTCTTCCGGCACGTTGCGTTCGGCCAGTTTGCGCTCCAGCTGCAGCCTGCTCTTAGGGGAGTTCGTCAGCTGGCGCAGCACGATGGCCCGCGCCACCGCCACAGGATCTGCTTCTCTGTCCTCCGGCGGTGGCGGCGGCTCATTCTGTCCCGGCGGAGATGCCGGGGCGGACCAGTCGCCGTCCTCGGCACCGCCGTCCCGGCCTCGCCGCCTGCTGCTAGAAGCCGTCAACAGCCTTCAGCTTCGGTGAAGCCTCTGTTTCAGCAGCGGGCTTGACTCCAACGCCGAGCTTTTCCTTGATGAGCCGCTCCAGTTCCGCCGCGAGTTCGGGGTTGTCGCGAAGGAAGCGCCGGGAGTTCTCCATGCCCTGCCCAAGCTGGTCGCCGTCATAGGTGAACCAGGACCCGGACTTCTTGATGATGCCGTGCTCCACGCCCATGTCGATGATGCCGCCCTCTCGGGAGATGCCCTGCCCGTAGATGATGTCGAACTCGGCGACCTTGAAGGGCGGGGCCATCTTGTTCTTGACGATCTTGGCCTTGGTACGGTTACCGACAGAGTCGGCACCTTCCTTCAGCGTCTGAATGCGGCGGACGTCAATACGGACGGACGCGTAGAACTTCAGCGCCTTACCACCGGTGGTGGTTTCGGGTGAGCCGAAGAACACGCCGATCTTTTCGCGAAGCTGGTTGATGAAGATGGCGGTGGTCTTGGTCTGGCTCAGCCGGCCGGTGATCTTTCGGAGGGCCTGGCTCATTAGCCGCGCCTGGAGGCCGACGTGGCTGTCGCCCATGTCGCCTTCGATTTCCGCGCGCGGGACGAGGGCGGCCACGGAGTCAATGACCACGACGTCCAGTGAACCGGAGCCCACCAGCATGTCCATGATCTCGAGGGCCTGTTCACCGGTGTCCGGCTGGGAGACCAGCAGGGCATCTGTATCCACACCCAGCCTGGCCGCGTACTCGGGGTCAAGGGCGTGTTCGGCGTCGATGAATGCGGCGATGCCGCCGTTGCGCTGGGCGTTCGCCACGGCATGGAGCGCGACGGTGGTCTTACCGGAGGATTCCGGCCCGTAGATCTCCACGACCCTGCCGCGAGGAAGCCCGCCGATGCCAAGCGCGACATCCAGGGCAATCGATCCGGTGGGAATGACCTCGATGGGGGCCCGGGTCTCATCGCCCAGCCGCATGATCGATCCCTTGCCGAACTGCTTGTCAATCTGGGCAAGCGCTGCTTCAAGCGCCTTTGCACGGTCCGGGGCTGCCGCCATGGTTCACACCTCTGTTGCTTTCTCGCTGTGGAGTGGCCTGTGCGGCCCTTTTCTCTGTCATCCCTGACGCTATCGCCGGCCAGTGACAATATTGCCCGGCGCGGCTGCGTATGTGGATAACCCGCTGGAAAAAAGCATAGTCCCATCCGAACAGATATTCGAAGAACCGGTCGGCGTGTCAGGACTCTGCCAGCGGAATGGGAGGATCAGTTCTTGGTGGGTTTGACGTCGCGACCCAGGCGCCGTTCTGCCGGAACGTCCTGTACGTCGCACATAGCCAGCCAAATGTCCCGGGGATTGACACCGGCAGCCAATGCTTCATCGGCGGTCCGGCCTCCTACTCCTGCAAGGCTCAGCGAACTGCTGAGTACACGGGAATAGCCTGCACCGAACTCATCGTCCATGAGCCGCCAAAAATCACTGATCCGCACAGGATAGAGTCTCTCATGGCCGGCGGACTCTAGAATGGTTGCCATGAGCAACCCCGTTGACGTCCCGGGAACGTCCGCCCCTGCTGAAGACACCCTTGATGAGGCCCTGAAGTCTGTGGAGCAGCAGATCAGCATCTTCTGGCGGCGCGCCCGCGCTGTTTCCCAGCAGCTGTCGCGCCAGGTGCATCCGGACATGGAGCCCGCTGCCTACGGGCTGCTCACGATGATCCGCAAGACGGGACCCATCAGACTGACTGAACTCGCGTCCTGCATCGGAGTCGGCAAGCCTTCGGTGAGTCGTCAGATCGCGTTTTTGGAGAACATCGGCCTCGTCGTCAAGGAAGCGGATCCGCTCGATGGGCGCGCGCAGACAATCCGCCTCACACCCAAGGGCGAAGAGAAGATGCACCAGGTGCAGGACGCCAGGCACCAGGTCTTCCGGGAGCGGTTGGGCGAATGGCCGGTGGAGGATCTTGAAGCACTTGCCACCTATATGGCCAAGCTCAATGCAACATACGAACGTGACGGGTTTCCCCGGGACGAACACCCCCAGGCGTAACGAAAGCCCCCGGCTGCTGCCGCGGGCTTTCGTTAGGCGAAGCTTTGGGTTCGGTTCCGGTTACCGGGCTCCGGACAGCAGGCCCTTGGCAAGCTCGTTGTTCAGCTCAGTGTTGAGGTCGCGGTCGAGATCACGGCCGTAACGCTGGGAGAATTCCTGCGGCACCGTGTCGGGCACTGCAACGCCCTCGGCCACCGCCACACGGTCGCTGACCTCACGGAGCATGCTGGAGAGCGGCACGTCCAGGGCAGAGCAAATCGAGGACAGGAGCTCGGAAGAGGCTTCCTTCTGGCCGCGCTCCACTTCACTCAGGTAACCCAGGGAAACCCGGGCGCTGTGCGACACTTCGCGGAGGGTACGCCCCTGGCGCTGGCGGACATCGCGCAGGACATCACCGATTTCGTGACGAAGTACTACCATCTTGCGCTCCTTCTGTTCGCTCTTGGACTGATCAGCGAGGCCCACATCCTTCCAGCGGACAACGCCGTTCACGGATACGGGCTGCTTTACCATCTGTATCGCCTTGCTCCCTCATGAGTCCGGTCCGCTGAAGGGCGAACCGATGTTGGTATTTTCATCCTAGGCGCCTCCCCATTGCGGAAGCGACACAATGTAACAACTATTAGGAAATGCTTTTTGTTCCCGGCAACTTTACTCCTGGTAACTTAGCGAGGCCAGCGCCTCCCGAAGCCGTTCCAGCGCAGCCTCGCAAGCCAGCGCCCTGATCTCCGCCCGCGTGCCCTCGAAACTGTAGGGAAAGGACGTGGAACCGTGGGCACTGGCGACACCGATGAACACCGTTCCCACCGGTTTCCCGTCATGCTCCCCCGGCCCCGCCACGCCGGTGGTTGCTACGGCCAGGTCCGCTCCGCAGGCGCTGCGGGCACCTTCGGCCATGGCGGCGGCCACCTCGCCGTCCACGGATCCCACGGCGTCCAGCAGCTCCTGGGGAACGCGGAGGAGGTCACGCTTGACCGAATTGCTATAGGAGACGACGCCGCCGCGCAGCATGGCGGAGGCGCCGGGCGTGTCAGCAAGCATGGCGCTGACCATGCCCGCGGTCAGGGACTCTGCGGTGGCTATCGTGACGCCGCGTCCTGCCGCCGCCGCCACGGTTTCGCCGGCAAGTCTGTGAAGGTTGCTCATACCTGCCCCTCCCGGGTGTCCGGCCCGCGCTGTTCTTCTGCCTCGCGCTGTTCTTCGGCCCTGCGCTGTTCTTCGGCCCTGTGGCGCAGCCCCTGCGAGCGGACCTTCAGTGCCTCGATGACATACTCGACGCCGGTCCACACCGTGATGAGCACGGCGACCAGCATCACGGCGAGGGCCACCCAGGTCAGCCATGGCGCGATGGCCGACAACGGGAGCAGGTACAGGAAGATCGCGGCGGTCTGCACCACAGTCTTGAATTTTCCTCCGCGCGATGCCGGAATGACGCCATAACGAATGACGAAGAACCGCAGTGCGGTGATGCCCCATTCGCGGACAAGGATGACCACCGTGATCCACCAGGGCAGTTCGTTTAGCACAGAGAGCATGACCAGGGCGGAGCCGGTCAGCAGCTTGTCTGCAATGGGATCGGCAATCTTACCGAAATCGGTGACCAATCCGCGGCTGCGGGCAATGTCGCCGTCGAGCTTGTCCGTATAGATGGCGACGGCGAAAACCGCCACGGCGGCCCACCTCCAAGGCCCGGACTCGCTGCTGAGCCCTGGCGCGTCCGCCAGGAGGAACCAGACGAAGAACGGCACCAGCACGATGCGGAGCATCGTGAGGATGTTGGGTAGATTCCAGATCCCGGAGCTGTTGGAGCCGGCCGCGGTCGCTTCGGTGCTAGTCACCTTCCTAGGCTACCGTCTTCCGGCCGGTCAGCTTCCTGGCCAGCGTTCAGAACTGGGGGTTCGGCTCCTGTCTCAGAGCTACCGCCCCGTAAGGGACCAGGCGTCCTCGGAGCCGTCACCGTCATCACCCGGACCATCGGCCCCGTCGTAGTACTCAACGCTCTGCGTGCGGTTGTCCAGGTCGGCAGCAACGAGGTCTTCCGCATAGCCGCCCTGCGCGATGTTGGCGTTGGCATTGTCGCTGAGAGCGGCGGTCTGCGAATCGGGTGCGACCGGGGCTTCCTGGCCCTTCATGGCTGCCAGCACGGCGGCGAGGTCGTCCGGCTTGACCAGGACGTCGCGCGCCTTGGATCCTTCGGATGGGCCCACCACTCCCCTGGACTCCAGAAGGTCCATGAGGCGGCCGGCCTTGGCGAACCCGACCCGCAGCTTGCGCTGCAGCATAGAAGTGGAGCCGAACTGGGTGGTGACCACGAGTTCGGTGGCCTGCAGCAGCACCTCGAGGTCGTCTCCGATGTCGTCGTCAATCTGCTTCTTAGGTGCATCTGCGGCAACGTCATCGCGGTACTCGGCCTTGAGCTGGCCCTTGACGTGCTCCACCACGTTATGGATTTCTGACTCCGTCACCCAGGCGCCCTGCACGCGCATGGCTTTGGAGGCGCCCATGGGCAGGAAGAGGGCGTCACCCTGCCCGATAAGCTTTTCGGCGCCTGGCTGGTCGAGGACCACGCGGGAGTCGGTCACGGAGGATGTCGCAAAGGCCATGCGCGAGGGGACGTTGGCCTTGATCAGGCCGGTGACGACGTCCACGGACGGCCGCTGCGTGGCAAGGACCAGGTGGATGCCGGCGGCACGCGCCAGCTGCGTGATCCGGACGATGGAGTCCTCGACGTCGCGCGGGGCCACCATCATGAGGTCGGCGAGTTCGTCCACGATCACCAACAGATACGGGTACGGCCGGATCACGCGCTTGGAATCCACGGGAGGCTGGACTTTCCCTGCTCGGACGGCTTTGTTGAAGTCGTCGATGTGCTTGAAGCCGTAGTTGGCCAGGTCGTCGTAGCGGGCGTCCATTTCCCGGACTACCCACTGCAGCGCTTCGGCGGCTTTCTTCGGGTTCGTAATGATGGGCGTGATGAGGTGCGGCACTCCCTCATAGGCGGTCAGTTCCACGCGCTTGGGGTCTACCATGACCATGCGGACCTCGTCCGGCGTGGAACGCATGAGGATCGACGTGATCATCGAATTCACGAACGAGGACTTACCGGCACCGGTTGCACCGGCCACGAGGAGGTGGGGCATCTTCGCGAGGTTCGCGACGACGTATCCTCCCTCCACGTCCTTCCCGACGCCCATAACCATGGGGTGGTCGGTGCGCCGGGCGTTTTGGCTGCGGAGGACGTCGCCCAGCGACACAGTCTCACGGTCCGTGTTCGGGATTTCAATGCCGATGGCGGACTTGCCCGGGATGGGGCTCAGGATCCGCACATCCGAGCTGGCGACCGCATAGGAGATGTTCTTGGACAGCGCCGTGACGCGCTCCACCTTGGTTCCGGGCGCGAGCTCGATTTCATAGCGCGTGACGGTGGGACCGCGGCTGAACCCGGTCACCGTGGCGTCCACGTTGAACTGGGTGAGCGTGTCGGTCAGGGCGGCGACCACGGCGTCGTTGGCTTCCGTCCGCTCCTTCGGAATGGACCCGGGGGTCAGCATGTCGGACGACGGGAGGGTGTAAGTGACGTCGCCGGCCAGCGAAAGCTGCTCCGTGCGTTGCGGGATCGGCGTGGGCGGCGGCGGTGGCGCCACCGGTTTGGAAGGCACATGGACGGCCGCACCCGCTGCATTCATCGCCGGCGGCGAGCCGGGGGCGCTGATACCCGGCGTGTTCATGCCTGCCGTGTTCATGCCTGGGGCGACGAGCGGGATGGCCTCCGTGGCATTCTCCCCGTGGGCGTCCGACCCCTTGACTCCAATCCCCTGCGCCGCCTTGATCTTCTCGACGGCGATCTCCGCCTGAGTGGGTCGGCGGACACCAGGGGCCACCGCCGAGGCGCCCTTGCCGGAAGAGGCAGGCTCGTCGTCGTCAATGACCGCATGCTCGAAGGCCTCGTCACCGACATAGCCCTCGAGGCGCGCGTCTGCGTCCTGTTCCTTGCCGAAGAGGCGCTTGCGCTTCTTTTTCGGCGCTGCCGGAGCAGTGTTTTCGTAAAGGTAGCTGCGGTCGTGGCCGTCGGCCTTATGTTCCTGCAGGTCAACGCCCATGAGGTGCTCATAGGCCGCGCGCAGGCGCCGCGGGATCGCCGTGAACGGTGTGGCGGTGACGATGAGCACTGAGACGAACGCCAGCAGTCCATATAAAGCCACTGGCACCGCGGCGTGGATGGCGGCAAGGGGCGATGATGCCAGGAAACCCAGCATGCCGCCCGCCTGGCGGAGGCCGTCGAAACCCTGGGCGACGGTTGGTTGACCGCCGATGATGTGGGCCAGCCCGCAGCCTGCGAATGTCATGATGAGGAAGCCGATCCCCACGCGGTTGTTGCCGCGGCCGTCGGCAGGCCGGCGGAACAGCCGCACAGCGCAGATGAACAGCATTAGCGGCAGCACCAGCGACATCCACCCGAACGTCCCATTGACCACTGCGTACACCGCATCAGGGAACCAGCCCCGGAAACCCCACCATGCGAAGGTTGCGATGAAAATTGCCAGCGCCAGGTTGAACAGCGCGGCGCCGTCCCGGCGATCCCCGGGCGGGAGGTCGCTGACATCATGACCGATCCTGCGCACTCCCCCACCCACCAGGTGGCCGACAGCCAGCCAGGCGCCGCCCAGAACCCGCAGAAGCCACGGCTGGCGGGGTTCGACGGCGGCCATCTGGCGTGTGCGGGCTGGCTGGCCGGTTGATGCCGAACGCCCCGCCTTGGAGGCCGTGGCACCGGCGCGGCCTGATGACGTGCCCGATCTGGCGCTGGGGGTACGTTTTGGCGCGGAGGAAGTACGTGTGGCCATATGTGCCACGGTACTCCACTCCGCACCTGATTCCGCTGATTTCCGGGCCTTCCGGCGCTGTGTTCGACAGCCCTGCATTCGCCCAAATCGCGATCCGGCAGCACGCGCCGGCGGAAGGCTAGGCTTCGAGGACCACCGGAATGATCATCGGCCGGCGCCGAAGCTTGCGATTGACCCAGGTTCCGACGACCCGGCGGACAACCTGCTGCAGCTGGTGCGTGGTGTGGTCCGCGTTGCTCAGCACAGCTTCTTCCAGGGCGTTATTGATCTTGGGGATTATGTCATCGAAGACCGAGTCGTCCTCGGCCACTCCCCTGGCGTGGATTTCCGGACCGGAAACCACCTTGCCGGTAGCCCGGTTGATGACCGTGATGATGGAAATGAAACCTTCATCGCCAAGGACACGCCGGTCCTTGAGGTCAGCATCGGTGATTTCGCCGACGCTGGAGCCGTCCACGTAGACGAAGCCAACTTCAATCTGGCCCACAACGTCGGCGCGGTGGTCCTTGAGGTCAACAACCGTGCCGTTGTCCGCCAGGAGGATGCTGGCATCCGGCACGCCGGATGCCTCCGCGATCCTTGCGTTGGCGATCAGATGGCGGGTTTCGCCGTGGACGGGCATGGCGTTTAGCGGTTCGAGGATGTTGTAGCAATAGAGCAGCTCGCCGGCGGCCGCGTGCCCTGAGACGTGGACTTTGGCGTTGCCCTTGTGAATGACATCGGCGCCAAGCTTCAGCAGGCCGTTGATGATGCGGAACACCGCATTCTCGTTGCCCGGGATAAGGCTCGAGGCGAGGATTACGGTATCGCCCTGGCCCACCACCACACGGTGGTCCCCGTTCGCCATCCGGGACAGCGCAGCCATGGGCTCGCCCTGCGACCCCGTGGACATCAGCACTACCTTGTTGTCCGGCAGGGCGTCGATGTTCTTGAGGTCTACGAGGATGCCGTCCGGCACGTCCAGGTAGCCGAGCTTTTCGGCGATGGCCATATTCCGGACCATCGAGCGTCCTACAAACGCCACGTTGCGGCCATGCTTGGCGGCGGCGTCCAGGACCTGCTGCACGCGGTGGACGTGGGAGGAGAAAGAGGCCACGATGATGCGCTTCGTAGCCTGCCCGAAGAGCCGCTCCAGGGTGGGTCCGATCTCCTTTTCGGCGGTGGTGAATCCGGGGACGTCGGCGTTTGTGGAGTCGGACATGAAGAGATCCACGCCTTCTTCGCCGAGCTTGGCGAAGTGCCGCAGGTCGGTGATCCGCCCGTCCAGCGGCAGCTGGTCCATTTTGAAGTCACCGGTGTGCAGCACCGTACCGCCGGCGGTACGAAGGAACACGGCCAGCGCATCCGGAATGGAGTGGTTGACGGCGACAAACTCGCACTGGAACGGGCCGAACTGCTCGACCTGGCCTTCGGTCACCGTCAGTGTGTAGGGGCGGATGCGGTGTTCCTGGAGCTTCGCTTCCACCAGGGCAAGTGTCAGCTGCGATCCCACCAGCGGAATATCGCTGCGGAGACGGAGGAGGTAGGGCACGGCACCAATGTGGTCCTCATGGCCGTGCGTGAGCACCACGGCCACGATGTCATCCAGCCGATCCTCAATGTAGGAGAAATCGGGCAGGATCAGGTCCACCCCGGGCTGCGTCTCCTCAGGGAAGAGGACACCGCAGTCAACGATCAGCAACTTTCCGTCGATTTCGAAGACAGCCATGTTGCGGCCGATTTCGCCCAGGCCCCCAAGCGGAACAATCCTGAGGGTCCCCTCCGCAAGGCGGGGGGGCGTAACGAGGCCGGGTAGGGCTAGTTGGGTCATATTGCACTTCTTTCCAGCGGAAGAGTGCCGGTCTCAGTCCGTCAGGAAAAGACCAGCCCTCCTTCCGCCAAATCCCCGCGGATGGTTTCGATCTCGGCTTCGTCCGGCTCCACGAGGGGCAAGCGGACAATCGAGTTGGGCAGGACTCCCTGCCATTTAAGAATTTGTTTGGCCGCGACGGCACCCTGCACGCGGGTCATGGTTGCGCGTACCACGGGCTCGAGCTCGAAGTTGATCTTGCGCGCCGTTCCGAGGTCGTTGGCGTTGACGGCGTCGATAAGCTCGCGGAAGCGGCGGGTGGCAACGTGCGTCGTCACACCTACCAGGCCCACTGCGCCCAGGGCCATCCAGGGAAGGGTCAGGCCGTCATCCCCGGAGTAGAAGAGAAGATCGGTTTCCGCCATGACGCGCGTGGCAGCGGTGAAGTCGGCCTTGGCGTCTTTGACGGCGACGATGTTCGGGTGCTGGGCAAGCCGGATCATGGTTTCAGGCGCGATCGCGATGGAGGAGCGGCCCGGGATGTCATAGAGCATGACGGGTACGTCGACTGCCGACGCGATGGTTTCGAAGTGCGCTCGGACGCCGGCCTGGCTGGGCTTGTTGTAGTA
Organism: Arthrobacter sp. D1-17; assembly: GCF_054130535.1. Classification (NCBI taxonomy): domain Bacteria; kingdom Bacillati; phylum Actinomycetota; class Actinomycetes; order Micrococcales; family Micrococcaceae; genus Arthrobacter; species Arthrobacter sp. D1-17. The sequence goes on from NZ_CP096382.1 coordinate 2,771,247, forward strand.
CGGCGTGACGAGCAGGAGACCGTCGACGCCGAGGGCCGCAGCCTGCTGGGACAGATGCACAGAGTGCGCCGTGTCGTTGGTTCCGGTTCCGGCGATGATGGCGGCCCGACCTCCTACCGCCTCCTTGACCGCACGGAACATGCCCAGGTTTTCCTCGTCTTTGAGGGTGGAGGTTTCACCGGTGGTGCCGGTGACTACCAGGCCGTCGCAGCCGTCATCGACGAGCTTGCCGGCCAGCTCCGCGGCCTGCTGGTAGTCCACTTTGCCGTCCTGCGTAAAGGGCGTGACCATGGCGGTCAGAAGGGTTCCAAGAGCAGGAATGTTCGCGGGAGTTTCAGCCATGGGAAAAACGTTACCCTGTCAGCGGCAGGTTAGGACAATGGCGGGCGCGTGATGATGGCCAAAGTCGCGCCGACCGGCAAGCGCGGCAGTCACGCATGGCGCGGGCGGCGCGGAGCCTGACGGGCATCATTTCCGGCCTGACGGGAATCATTTCCGGCGCAGTACCGGCCGAGGGCCGCCTCCCTGAGCGACTCTGCCCAAGCCGCGAGGCGCTGGGCCGCCCGCACGTAATGGAACAGCTCAGTGGGTGTCAGCGCATCGAGGTCTGTCTCCGACAGGCGGCGCGCCAACTCTCCGCCCGGCGCCTGGGCAGAAAGAGGTATACCCTCGCGCTGCCATGGCACATCCTCCGCAGGCTCTCCGGAGACAAGCTGGCGGAAGAGGTAGTCCACCACGCCCGGACTCATCGCCTTCAGCAGACCCTCGGGCCTGCTTTCCTGTCCCGTTTCATTTTCCGGCCGATCCATGCCGCAAGATTATTCGAAAGTATGTTCGAATGCAATTAGCACTTTTGCGTACTCTCCGGCAGGACCGTCCGTCACAGTTGAAGCGCCTTGGCCGCCCGGCTGGATATGAGACGATCACATCATGACCTCGGGGAGCACGGCTGCATCGTCCAAAACATCGAAAGGCAAGGCAGTCTCCACCCGCCTCTCAGGCATCGACGCCGCCCGCGGCCTTGCCCTCCTGGGGATGATGGCCACACACCTGCTGCCGACCTTCGAGGCGGATGCCAGTCTGACCCCCACATGGATCGGGCTGACGTTTTCAGGGCGGGCCGCAGCCCTCTTCGCAGTGCTGGCCGGCGTCGGTCTCGCGCTCTCCACGGGCAAACAACACCCGCTGGCAGGCGGCGCCCTGGCTGCTGCCCGGCGGGGCATAGCCCTGCGCGCCCTGGTGATTGCCGTCGTCGGACTTGCCCTGGGCGGCCTCGAGGTCAACGTCGCAGTGATCCTGGTGCACTACGCCGTTCTCTTCCTGTGCATCCTGCCGTTCCTCGGACTGCGGCTCAAAACCCTCTGCGCCTGGACGGCCGGCTGGATTCTGGGCTCTCCCGTGCTGGCCTTCCTGCTGCGCCCCTGGCTGATGGCCGCGGAGCCGCCGCTGCAGCTAAACCACAACCCGGGGTGGGAGGATCTGACCACGCCCGGCCAGCTGCTCGGCGATTTGTTCCTGACCGGTTACTACCCCATCCTGCAGTGGCTTTCGTACCTGCTGATCGGCCTGATCATCGGCCGCCTCTCCCTGACGGCCCTTGGGATTCCACTGCTGCTGCTGGCGGCAGGCACCGCGGTGGCTGCGTTCGCGAAGGTGCTGGGCACCGCCGCCATGGAAGAGTGGGGCGGCCGGGAGGCCCTGCAGGCGATACTGACGGACCCCAACTACCCGCTGGACAGCCTTCTGCAGGTGAACCTGGCCGGCGTCCGGCAGGAGGGGTCCTGGTGGTGGCTGGCCGGCAGCGCCCCACACTCCGGAACCACCCTCGATCTGCTGCATACAAGCGGCGTGGCTGCCGCCGTCGTCGGGCTGTGCCTTCTGGTGGGCAGGCTCGGCGAATGGCTGGACCTGGATCTCTTGCTGCCCCTCCGCGGCCCCGGGGCCATGACCCTGACCCTGTACACGGTGCACGTCTGGGTGGTGGCGGCGTTCCATCTCAAGCCCCTGCCGGAGGGATGGACTGAAGACGGCATGTACTTTGCGCACGCCGCACTCGCCGTGCTGATCGGAATGGCCTTTGTGATCCTGAAGCGCCGCGGCCCCCTCGAATGGCTTGGCCACGCCGCAAATCAGGTGGGACGGCAGGAGCCGGACAGGGTCCGCTGAGGGCGGTGCGCTTCGTGCCCCGCATCCGGCCTGTGCTTACGCTAAGGGGTTACCGCGTGAGCGCGTTGTTCGAGGCGCGGAAGAGCCGCACCGCGTCCCGCATGGCAGACCGGGCGCGCTTGCGGTCCCCTGCCGCGTCGTAGGCGCAGCTGAGCCGGAACCAGGAGCGCCAGTCATCAGGGGCCGCTTCGGTCTCTGCACGGTACTTCTCGAACTCCTCGTCGGCGGCGGAACGGACGATCCTTCCTGCAGGAGTGCGGGGCAGGTTGTCTACCGGGAGGCCGCCTTCGGCCTCGAGAACTTTCGCCATCTGTTCGGTGCGGGCACCGAACAGCAGCTCGCGGATCAGTGCCCAGGCGCCGATTACCGGAAGAACGAGATAGGCCGCCCCTATGGCGCGCGCCACCGGTTCGGGATCCGTCAGCAGGAGGACAGAGCGCTGGAACGACACGACCAAATAGAACACAAGCAGGAGCGTGACGGCCCCAACCCAGATTTTGGTGCGGCTCTGCTTCAGCCGGTCAAGGAAGCGTTCCACGGTCCCTACAGCCCCAGGTCCAGGTAACCGTCCAAGCCAACCGTCAGTCCGGGGTGCCGGGCGACGTTCCGCACGCCCAGGAGGACTCCTGGCATGAAGGAAGCCCGGTCGAAGGAATCGTGGCGGAAGGTGAGCTGTTCCCCCGGTCCGCCGAGCAGGACTTCCTGGTGCGCCACGAGGCCGCGGAGCCGGACGCTGTGGACGCGGACCCCGTCGACGTCACAGCCGCGGGCGCCGGCCAGCTCGCTCGTGGTCGCATCCGGGCTTGGATCGACGCCGGCGGCCACACGTTCCCCGGCGATGAGCTGAGCGGTGCGGACCGCGGTTCCAGAGGGGGCGTCTACCTTATCGGGGTGGTGGAGTTCAATGATTTCCACCGACTCGAAATACCTGGAGGCCTTGGCGGCAAAGGCAGACGCCAGCACCGATCCGAGGGCAAAGTTCGGTGCAATGAGCACGCCCACCTCCGGCCGGCCGGACAGCAGGGATTCCAGCTCCGCGAGCCTTCCTGCGTCCCAGCCCGTGGTTCCCACGACGGCGTGCATGCCGTGCTCGACGGCGAAGCGGACGTTCGCCTCTGTGCTCTCCGGCACGGTCAGGTCCACGACGATCCGGGCCCCTGATCTTGCGAGCGTATCGAGGGAATCGCCGCGGCCCAGGGCGGCCACGAGCTTCATGTCGGAAGCTGCTTCAACGGCCTTGACTGCTTCGGCGCCCATGCGCCCGCTCGCGCCCAAAACGGCGACGGGGAGTTGTTCGGTCATGGCTTCAACCCTACCTTTTGGCTGGCCGGGCAGCGGAACCGGAGGTGTACGGGAAGAGAGTTCCGGGGAAACGGGAAGCGAACAGCTGATGAGAAGACTCTCAGACGAGTCTCATTCATGCTTCACGTTCACCGTCCATGATGGAAACACCCAGGGGGGCTGGGACCGGAACTTAGACGAGCCGAAGGAGGCCGCAATGCGTACGGGGATTCGCGGGCTGCACGAGTCATCAGCCCTGCATGAATGGGAAACGGCCGAACCCGAGCCGCTGGCATGTGTCCAGCTCGGCAGCCCTGAACTGCGCCGGCAGATCGTGGACATTATCCTGGACGTGCTTTCCGATGCGGAACCCGTCCGCCAGGAGGTCCGTGCACGCATGCTGCAACATCTTGCCGAAAACCCCGGGCACCCGGAGCGGGCCCTGCTGGACCACCTTCGGGACCCTGACATCCGGACGGACGCGGCTCCCTCAGGGATTCTCGAAACCGAGGATGTGTGAGAGCAGGGCCTGCTCCGGGTTGCCCGGATGCTCCATTAGCTGCCACAGAAGCCGCTGGCGCACTTCAGGGGACGTCGCCGTACCAGAGACCACGTCCGCGATAACGTCCAGGACCTGACCGCGCAAGGACGGATCGCCCCGCACCCGTGTGCCTGGCCGGCGGTCCCCGTCCAATCCTGCGAACCCGTCCGGCCCCCTGGAACCGGCCGTTCTCCCGAGGTCCCGGCGCTGCAGTGCCACGTCCTCCCGTGGTCCGTGGATTCCGGTCTCCGAGCCTGGGTTCGCCGGTTCCATTGGCCAATCCTTTCTGCTGCAGCTGCCAGTGCACGCCTCCGCACACTGCCGTGAGACCAGCCCGGGCAGGAGTCCGGACCGCATCCGGAGCAGCCTGTCGGCCGTTTTCCACGGCTGCGGGCTCCTCCCGATGGCCGTCATCGTGCCGCACTCCGGCTACAAAAAGCCGGATCCCGGACCCCCCTTTCCAGCCCCCCTGCCGTTCCCCCAGGCGTGCTCTCCCCCCACGGATGGGAGGCTGTAACAGGCCTAAAGGTGCTTCTCGGCAAAGACCCGGAGGGCGTCGCGGACGAGGTGTGCTCCCTGCTCACCGCCATAGTTGGCGGCGAGGCGGGGATCCGCCAGATACATCCCGCCAAGGCCGGTCACGTGGTCAAACCCGTCGAACATTTCCTCAGCCACTTAGGCTCCTGCGCCGACCCACTCCACGGTGCCGTCAGTGAAGAACTGTTCTTTCCAGATGGGAACCTGCTCCTTGATCCTGTCCACCAGTTCCGAGCACACAGCAAATGCCTGCCCGCGGTGCGCGGCAGCTACGGCGCAGACCAGGGCAGGATCGCCGATCTTCAGGGCGCCGATACGGTGCGCGGCCCAAATCCGCACAGGAGTGCCCGGTTCTCCGCTGTCATCGCCGGAATGCTCGGCGATGAGTTTGGCCACGACGTCGGCCAGGACCTGGTGGGCCGTGGGGTGGGCGGTGTAATTCAGCCGCTCGACGCTCTTGCCGCCGTCGTGGTTCCGCACTACGCCGCTGAAGCTGACGACCGCGCCGGCGGTTTCCGACTCCACGGCAGCGATCGCCACATCGACGGAGATCGCTTCCTCGCTCAGCACGGCATGCACCACGTCGAACGCCTGCACCGGGGTTGCCTCCGCGGTGGATCGCCTCCCAGTCGATCCCTGTTCAGTCCTGCCCTGTTCAGTCCTGGCCTGTTCAGTGCCCATGTCCGCCCTCCAGCTGGTCACAAAGATGCCCGATCACCGGATCCAGCACGGACAGCCCGTCCATGACGCCCTTGGGTGATCCGGGCAGATTAACGATAAAGGTTGTGCCGGCGGCGCCGGCGTGCCCGCGGCTCAGCATCGCCAGCGGGGTCTTGGCGATGCCCGCCTGCCGGATGCCTTCCATAATGCCGGGGATTTCCCGGTCCAGCAGGGGCAGCGTCACTTCGGGCGTCCGGTCGTCGGGGCTCAATCCGGTCCCGCCGCTGGTGATGACGACGGCGGGTTGCTGGGTGAGCAGCGCCCGGATGGCGGCGCCCACCGGCTCGCCGTCAGGAACCACCATGGCCGGGAAAGCGTCGAAGCCGTGCTCGGTGAGCCAGTCAATGATGACCGGCCCGGTCTCGTCCTGGTAAAGCCCGGCGGCGGCGCGGGTCGAGGCAATCACCACGCCGGCCTTCCTCCCCTGGACCTCCCCGTGGACGTGCGGTACTCCTGCCATACTCACAATCGCCAGTCCCCGCTCTTGCCGCCGCTTTTGGCAAGTACCTTGATGTCGGTCAGCACGGCGTGTTTGTCCACGGCCTTGATCATGTCGTACACGCTCAAAGCCGCGACGGAGGCCGCCGTCAACGCCTCCATCTCCACTCCGGTGACTCCCCGGGTCTTGACCGTGGCGAGGATGCCCACGGTCGCGGGGCCGAGCTCGAAGTCCACTGTCACCTTCGAAACCGGCAGCGGATGGCACAGCGGAATAAGGTCAGGGGTCTTCTTGGCCGCCATGATGCCGGCTATCCGCGCAACGGCCAGGGCATCGCCCTTGGGCAGCCCGCCGGTGCCCAGCAACGCAAGAACCTCCGGGGTGCTGCGGACCGTCGCGCTGGCTGTCGCTTCCCGCGTGGTTTCCGATTTTTCTGAGACGTCCACCATCTGGGCGGTGCCGTCGCTGCGCAGATGCGTCAGGGCTGCAGGATCATTTTGTGCTGTCACAGCATCCATACTTCCACTTCGGCGCCCTCATTAAGCGCGGAGACACCTTCCGGCACCTGCACCAGGGCATTTGAATGCGCCAGGGCCCTGATCAGGTGGGACCCTTCGCCTCCCTCCAGCCGGACGCTGCCGTCGGATAGAAGGGTTCCTCGCCGCACCTGATGCTTGCCTGCAGGCGATGTCAGCGGTTGCAGGAGCCGGCCGCGCACGACGGTCCTGGGTACCGGTGCTCCGAACAGATCGCTGAGGACAGGGCGCAGGAACATCTCGAACGAGACCAGGCAGCTGACCGGGTTACCGGGAAATCCCAGGAGGGGCACGCCGTCGAACTTTCCGATTCCTTGCGGGCCGCCGGGCTGCATGGCCACGTGGGCGAAGACCACATTTTGGCCGTCCATCGCCTGGCGGACCACTTCGTAGGCTCCCTTGCTCACTCCCCCGCTGGTGATGATGAGGTCCACTCCGGCATGGCTTCGCAGCAGACGGCGGAGGGCCTCGGGATCATCGGTTGAGATACCGGCCCTGGTCACAGCCAGCCCGGCCTGCCGCAACGAGGTTTCCAGCAGCGTACCGTTCGCGTCGTAGATCTTTCCGTTGTCCAACGGGATCCCCGGTGCAACCACTTCATCCCCGGTTGTGACCAGCAGGACGGTCAGCCGGCGGTGCACCAGCACATCGGGCAGGCCAAGCGCCGCGACGAGCCCCAGTTGCCCCGGACCCAGGTGTGTACCTGCGGCAAGGGCTGTCTCCCCCGCACGGATATCGCTGCCGGAGGCCCGGATAAATGTCCCCGACGGGGTGGACGGCAACTGCACGGTTGCCTCTGTTCCGGGCGCGGGGAACACGGCGGGAACCGCCCGCTCAACAGGAACGACGGCGTCGGCCCCGGGCGGAATCATTGCTCCCGTCATGATCGGGGCTGCTGTCCCCGCCTCCAGCGGTGCGGGACTGGCGCCCGCAGGAACGGGAGCGGCGACGCGGAGTGCTGGGCCGCCGTCGGGCACGTCCCGAGAGTGAACGGCGAAGCCGTCCATCTGGGAGTTGGCGAAGGGCGGCAGGTTCAGCGGCGCGATGATGGTCTCGGCCAGCCCCCGACCCAAGGCTTCAGTGAGCGGGACCCGCTCGGGAGGGCCGGAGGACAGCAGCGGCTCCAGGAGGTTCCGGACCGACTGCCGGTGTTCGGCCACGCTGGGGTGCCTGTGGCCTGCGTCAGCATGGCGCTGGGCAGTTGGCTGCGGGTGACTGTGCATGGTCCTGCCTTAGGGAGCGCCTGTTATTGGTTCACGTCAACTCTAATGGTGTGCAGGCCTGTGGCGCCGTCCGGGGCAACGGATCGGCGTTCCTCCGTTTGTACACGGCCGCGCAGGTCTGTCGCCCGTACCTGGACTTCATGCTTTCCCGGCGGCAGGTTGACGCCCAGCCTCCACTGGTACCAGGTGTCCACAGAAATGCCGGGTGCCAGCTCGGCCTGCTGCCAGGCGCCGCCATCCACGCGCAGTTCCACTTTTCCGATGCCCGTGTGCTGCGCCCAGGCCACGCCACCGAATGACAATGCACCCTGACGGGCGGACCGGCCGTCGCGGGGAACATCAATGCGCGACGAGATCTTGATGGGTCCGCGTTCGGACCAGCCGCGGGGTGTCCAGTAGGCGACGTCGTCAGCGAACCGGGTGACCTTGAGTTCAATGAGCCATTTCGTGGCGGACACGTAGCCATACAGTCCTGGGACGACCATGCGCACGGGGAAGCCGTGTTCGAGCGGCAGCGGCTCGCCGTTCATGCCGATGGCGAGCAGCGCGTCCCGGTTGTCGGTCAGGACGTCCAAGGGGGTGCTCGCGGTCCAGCCGTCCGAGCTTTTGGAGAGGACCATGTCGGCGCCCGGCAGCGGGCCGGCCATGCCCAGCAGTTCCCGGACCGGCCAGCCAAGCCACAGCGCATTGCCGATCAGGTCTCCGCCCACCTCGTTGGAAACACAGGCGATAGTCACGTGGCGTTCCAGCAGGGGCTTCGCTTGCAGGGCCTCGAAGTCAAGTTCGACCTCCCGCTCCACCATGCCCGTGACCTTCAGCTTCCATTCGCGGGGATCAAGGACAGGGACGGAGAGCGCTGTGTCAATGCGGTAAAAATCAGGGTTCGGGGTGACGAGCGGCTGCATGCCGTCCAGGCCGATCTCGGCACCCGCGGGAATCGCCGAGGCCGGCGACCACGGCGCCGGCAACCGCAGGGTGCGGCGGAGCTCGTTGACCCCCGCTGCCCCGCCCCGCCAGGCCGTGACGACCGCCCCGCCCACCAACACCGCTCCGGTTGAACCGCCCAGCAGCGAGAGGAACCCGCGCCGCCTGGTTTGTCCAGGGTCCGGTCCTCCGGCTCGCTCCGTAATCTGCCCGCCGGTCTGCCCGCCCGCAGGGGCACCGGGTATGCCGGCCTGCCACGCGCCAAGCCGCGCGATCAAACTTTGCAGCAGCAGTCCGCCGATGCCAGCGGCCAGCACAGGGAGGGCGACGGCGGGAACAGTCACCTGGGCGCGGGTCAGCACAGCTGCCACGCCGACCAGCCCGAAAATGGCGAAAACCGCGGCTCCGGCCAGGCGCCTGCGGAGTTCCAGCACACCCGCGAACGCTGCCACGGCTGCGATCACCAGGGCCATCCCGGCCAGCAGAGCCAGTTTGTCAGCCGTGCCGAACAGCGCAACCGCCCAGTCCTTGACTGCAGGCGGAACGCTATCGATGATCACGCCGCCGATGGCCGTGATGGTCGACAGCGAAGGGCTGACGAATCCGGCAATCAGCTCGCTCGCCGCTAGTCCGGCACCTGCCGCAACCACACCCGCCGCTGCAGCCCACCGGCGGGACCGGGCGGGCGGAAGTCCTGACGCGGCGCGTGTTTCGGACGCGGGAGCGCTCTGCTGAGCGGCCGCTGTCCCGCCCACGTCCGGCTGGGACTCGTTCACCCTTCCAGCATAGGTTCCCGGGTGGCGTCATGCGCGTGATGCTTTGGCGCAATCTGGCGTAGCCTGAGTTCATGAGTGTTCAGCTTGGCATGCCGCAGCCCCGTGAAGGGAGCAGACCCCTTCAGGGCGCGCAGGGCGTTCCGGCAGCCCGCCCCGCCGACGCTCCCGCAGGGCTCGCCGACCGCTATGGCCGCCGCGCCACAGACATGCGTCTATCCCTGACGGACAAGTGCAATCTGCGCTGCACCTACTGCATGCCGGCCGAGGGGCTGGAATGGCTGGCGAAACAGGCCGTCATGTCCGCCAACGAGATTGTGCGGATCGTCCGTGTGGGAGTCAACCTGCTCGGAGTCCGGGAGCTTCGGCTGACCGGCGGCGAACCCCTGGTCCGGGCCGACCTCGTCGACATCATCGCTGCGCTCCGCCAGGAACACCCGGACCTGCCGATCTCCATGACCACGAACGGCGTGGGGCTGGACAGGAAGGCCGCCGCGCTCAAAGCGGCGGGACTCACCCGGATCAACGTTTCGCTGGATTCCCTGCATGAGGAGACGTTCGCCAAGCTGACCAGGCGTCCCTTCCTGGACCGCGTCCTTGCCGGCGTGGACGCCGCCTGGGCGGCGGGACTCGGCCCGGTCAAGCTCAACGCGGTGCTCATGCGCGGCATCAATGACACCGAGTCGCCGGCGCTGCTGGCCTGGGCCCTGGAGAAAGGCTATGAGCTGCGGTTCATTGAGCAGATGCCGCTCGACGCCGATCACGGCTGGACCCGGCAGGACATGATCACCGCGGCGGAGATCCGCGAGCTGCTGTCCAGGGACTACGTCCTGAGCCCGGATCCGCGCGCGCGCGATGGCGCGCCGGCGGAACGGTTTGAAGTACGGCACCGACCCTCAGGGTCTGTGACAGCAGGGTCTGCGGGCTTAAGTAGTCCTGTTCTCGGCACCGTGGGGATCATAGCCTCCGTCACCGAGCCGTTCTGTTCCGACTGCCGGCGTACCCGCATCACCGCGGAAGGCAAGATCATGAGCTGCCTCTTCTCGCGGGAGGAATTCGACCTGCTCGGCCTGCTTCGGGCCGGTGCCAGCGACCAGGAACTGGCAGAACGCTGGCAGGATGCCATGTGGCTCAAGCCCAAGGCCCACGGCATGGACCACGTGGGACTCGACGCTCCGGACTTCGTCCAACCGGACCGCAGCATGAGCGCCATCGGAGGCTGAACCCTTGAACGTACGTTACTTCGCTGCCGCACGCGCCGCGGCAGGCGTGGACGAGGAGCGCTTCGACCTTCCACCCGGATCCACCGTGGAAGCCCTGCTCACGGCTGTCCTCGACGTCGAACGCCCCGACCCCCCGGCCGGAACGCCGGGTCTTGCCGGCATCCTTGCGCGGAGCAGTTTCCTGCTCAACGAAGTCGCCGTCCGTGACCGCTCCGTGGTCCTCTCCGACGGTGACGTGGTGGACGTCCTGCCGCCGTTCGCCGGCGGCTGAGCCAAGGATTTATATGGTGCTTAAGTGTCCGTTCGCGCTCTCAGGCGCGGCGGCAGACTGAGGTCATGAAGGGGCTGTAGTCGCGTGCATCCCCGAGCCGGAGCTCGGCGGTGTGGGTCAGCACGCCGTCATCAACGCGGAAGGTGTGCCGTGCGGTGCCGCGGTCGCTGTGCCGCTCGACCGTGAGCATCCCGTCGCGCCAAGCGCCGCGCGCCGGGGCTTCGGGCGGCTTTCCCATACTGTCCACGTAGTACCAGAGCGTTTCATCATGGTCAGGGTCGACGGTGAAGACGCCGTGGCCCTCGAAATGGCTGCCGTCGGTCTCGGTGTGGCGGTACGTCTGCACTACGGCCAGCCCGCCCGCAGCCCTCGTAAACGTCACTTCCGCTTTCGCGGTCCGGGCGGGACCCCACGGTGAAGCCGCGAGCTCTGTGGTTCCCAGCCAGTGCCCCACGAACATCTCCAGCGCATCGTGGGCCGTCCCCGGGTGAGGCTGCTCCATTATTCCTCCCCAGTGCGGGTACGCGCAGGCCAACCCAATGGAAGCCCCGCGCAGTGGGATCTGGCTCCATCATGAGCCCGCCCATCGGGGGTGTCCAGTAGCAGGACCGTGGCGCGTCACTGCCCTCATGGCGAGATCCGTCCGTGCGGCAGCCGGAGATCAGAAGCCGAAGGTTTCGGTCTCTTCGAACGGGCCTACCACCGTCACGGTCCGCGGCGCCGCAGCGAGCTCGCCGGCCAGTTCCTGGACCTGCTCTGCAGTCACGGACTTGATTAGCCGCAGGGTCTCGTCGATGTCCTGGTACTCACCGGACACGAGTTCCGCGCGGCCCAGACGCGACATGCGCGAGCCGGTGTCCTCGAGAGCCAGAACGATACCGCCGCAGAGCTGACCCACGGCCTTGCGGAGTTCCTCATCTGAGATGCCGCTCTTGGCGAGCTTGTCCAGCTCCGCCCCCAGCAGTTCCAGGACCTGGCGGACCTTTGTGGGTGTGCAGCCGGCATACATGCCGAAATAACCGGCGTCGGCATAGGAGGATGCGAACGAATAGGTGGAGTAGACGAGCCCCCGCTTTTCGCGGATCTCCTGGAAAAGGCGCGAGGACATGCCGCCGCCAAGCACTGCGTTCAGCACGCTCATGACATACCGGCGTTCATCCGTGGCTACGATTGTCGGGCAGCCCATGATGATGTTGGCCTGTTCCACAGGGCGCTTGACCACATGCAGCCCTGCGGTTCCGGTGATCTCTGCTCGTTCCGTGGACCGCCGTTCCACGGGAGCCGCATCGGGCTCCAGCGACCACCCGGCACTGTGAAGAGCATCCACCACAAGGCGGCACACGTCGTCGTGATGCAAACCGCCGGCGGCGGTGATAACCAATTCATCGGGACGGTAGTAACGCCGGTAGTGGTCCCATACAGAGTCGCGGGCCACTGCCCTGATGGCGTCCGGGGTACCGCCAATGGGCCTGCCCAGAGGATGGGAACCGAGAACAGCCGCGACGAAGTGCTCGTGCGCCACGTCCGTAGGGTCGTCGCTGTCCATGGCGATCTCTTCAAGGATGACGTCGCGTTCCTGTTCCATTTCCGCCGGGTCCAGTACCGCCCCGGTGATCATGTCCGCGATGACGTCAATGGCCATCGGCAGGTCCGTGTCCAGCACGCGGGCGAAATAGCAGGTGCTTTCCTTCGCAGTGGCCGCGTTCGATTCCCCGCCCACTTCGTCGAAAGCTGACGCAATTTCCAAGGCCGTCCGCCGCCGTGTTCCCTTGAACAGCAGGTGCTCAAGGAAGTGGGTTGAGCCGTGCTGGCCGGGCGCCTCGTCGCGGGATCCCACTCCCACCCAGAAACCGATCGTGGCGGAACGCTGGCCAGGCATGGCCTCGGTCAGCACGCGGACCCCGCCCGGCAGAACCGAACGGCGCACTTCAGAGCCGCCGTCAGCTCCGTGGATCAGGGTGTCACCGGGATGGTTCTGCGCCAGCGGCAGGGGTACGACAGTCATCAAGGCCTTTCAGGAAGCGGAGCCAAATCTGCCTGCAATCGTACCAGCGGCGCCCCGGGTCAGGTGCCCTGCCCCGTGCCAATAGGAATGCGCCGTGTCAATAAGAATTTCAGTAGCGTGTCTGGGGAGAGCATCTTGTTAACAGCCGGCGGGGCCGGTGGATCAACCACCGGCCCCGCGTTTCATACTGTGTGTATCCCGGAAAACGGAACTGCTAGACGTCAGCGCCTTCAGCAGGCTCCGTCGTGTGGGCGCGCTCGGAATCCCCGGCGCCTTCCTCTTCCGCCACGACCGGCGACAGGGACAGCTTGCCGCGGTCATCGATCTTGGTGATTTCCACCTGGATCTTCTGGCCGACGGAGACGACGTCCTCGACGTTGTCCACGCGCTTGCCGCTGGCGAGCTTGCGCAGCTCGGAGATGTGCAGCAGGCCGTCCTTGCCCGGGGTGAGGGAGATGAACGCACCGAAGGTGGTGGTCTTGACGACCGTGCCCAGGTAACGCTCGCCGATTTCCGGCACCTGCGGGTTGGCAATGGCGTTAATCGCGGAGCGTGCTGCATCGGCAGACGGTCCGTCGGTGGCGCCAATGTAGACCGTGCCGTCGTCCTCGATGGAGATGTCGGCGCCGGTGTCCTCCTGGATCTGGTTGATCATCTTGCCCTTCGGACCGATGACCTCGCCGATCTTGTCCACGGGGATCTTGACGGCGATAACGCGCGGGGCGAACTCGGAGAGCTCGTCCGGCGTGTCAATCGCTGCGTTGATGACCTCGAGGATGTGCAGACGGGCTTCGCGCGCCTGCTTCAGCGCTGCTGCCAGCACCGAGGCGGGGATGCCGTCGAGCTTGGTGTCCAACTGGATGGCGGTGACGAACTCAGCCGTGCCCGCGACTTTGAAGTCCATGTCGCCGAAGGCGTCTTCAGCGCCGAGGATGTCCGTGAGGGCGGCGTACCGGGTCTGCCCGTCAACCTGGTCAGACACCAGGCCCATGGCGATCCCTGCAACGGCAGCCTTCAGCGGAACACCGGCGTTGAGCATGGACAGCGTGGAGGCGCAGACCGAGCCCATCGAGGTGGAGCCGTTGGAGCCAAGGGCCTCGGAGACCTGGCGGATGGCGTACGGGAACTCCTCGCGGGACGGCAGCACCGGCACGAGCGCGCGCTCGGCAAGGGCGCCGTGGCCGATTTCACGGCGCTTCGGGGAACCGACGCGACCTGTTTCACCGGTGGAGTACGGCGGGAAGTTGTAGTTGTGCATGTAACGCTTGCGCGTTACGGGCGAGAGCGAGTCAATCTGCTGTTCCATCTTGAGCATGTTCAGCGTGGTGACACCCATGATCTGGGTTTCGCCGCGTTCGAAGATGGCAGAACCGTGAACGCGGGGCAGCACCTCGACCTCGGCGGTGAGCTGGCGGATGTCCGTCAGGCCACGGCCGTCGATGCGGATCTGGTCCTTGAGGATCCGCTGGCGGACCACGTGCTTGGTCACGGAGCGGAAGGCTGCTGAAACTTCCTTTTCGCGGCCTTCGAACTGCTCAGCCAGGGACGCGACAACCTCGTCCTTCAGCTCGTCGGCGGCGTTGTCGCGCGTCTGCTTGTCGGCGATCTGGAAGACGGCGGTGAGCTTCTCGGATGCGGCGGCCTCAACGGCGGCATACACGTCGTCCTGGTAGTCCAGGAAGACCGGGAACTCGACGGTGGGCTTGGCGGCGCGGGCTGCCAGGTCCTGCTGCGCATCGCAGAGAGCCTTGATGAACGGCTTGGCGGCCTCGAGACCCTCGGAAACGACCTCTTCGGTCGGAGCGGTGGCGCCCTGTTCCTTGATGAGGTTCCAGGAGTTGTCCGTGGCTTCTGCCTCGACCATCATGATGGCGACGTCGTCGCCTGCCACGCGGCCGGCCACAACCATGTTGAACACGGAGTTTTCCAGCTGGGAGTGCTTCGGGAAGGCAACCCACTGCGAACCCTGCTCGTCCGCCACGAGGGCAACGCGGACGCCGCCGATCGGGCCGGAGAACGGCAGGCCGGACAGCTGGGTGGACATCGAGGAGGCGTTGATCGCCACGACGTCGTACAGCTCGTCCGGGTTGATCGCCAGCACGGTGACGACGATCTGGACCTCGTTGCGCAGGCCCTTGACGAAGGCGGGACGCAGCGGGCGGTCCATCAGGCGGCAGGCCAGGATGGCTTCGGTGGACGGACGGCCTTCACGGCGGAAGAACGAACCCGGGATGCGGCCGGCGGCGTACATGCGCTCTTCGACGTCCACCGTCAGGGGGAAGAAGTCGAAGCCTTCGCGCGGGTGCTTGCCGGCAGTGGTAGCGGAAAGCAGCGCGGTGTCTTCGTCGATGTACACCATGGCTGCGCCGGCGGCCTGCTTGGCAAGACGGCCGGTTTCGAAGCGGATTACACGCTTGCCAAAGCGGCCATTGTCAATGACTGCTTCTGAGAACTGGATTTCGGGACCCTCCAAGAGAGTCACCCCCGTTTCTTTGTTAACGGAAGTCCAGCCGCATCAACCCAGTCCAGCATCTGTCTACTGGCCTGCACTGCACCCGGTCATCGATCGAGACCCACGGGCCGGCTTCCGTCAGCGAAGCTTCCCGGGGATCACTACCGAGGACCGCGAATGCGTGATGCGGTTGATCCTCCTGTTGAGTTTTTTAGTGCAGAAGGCGGCCCGTTCCCAGCGGGAAAGGGCCGCCCCCTAAGTCAGACTAGCGGCGCAGGCCAAGACGCTCAATGAGCGAACGGTAGCGGGAGATGTCAGTCTTCTTGAGGTAGGTCAGCATGCGCTTGCGACGACCGACCATGGCCAGCAGACCGCGCTGGGTGTGGAAGTCGTGCTTGTGCTCCTTCATGTGCTCAGTCAGATCCTTGATCCGCTGAGTCAGAACCGCAATCTGGACCTCCGGCGAACCGGTGTCGCCCTCGGACGTTGCGTAATCCTTGATGATGGACTGCTTTACGGCGGCGTCAAGTGCCACAATAACTCCTAGAAATGTGCCGTGAGGCCCGAGTCAGAAATTCACTGCCGGGTGTGCAGGCGCGGACGGTCCCGTCAAAACAGGCTGTCCGCGCGAAACAGGATCCAGCAACCACGGACTGCAGCCGGACCCACGGTTAGTTTACCGGCCCTGTCGCAATCTTGTCGAAACGCCCGCTCTGGTCAATGGCTGGTTCTGTTCAATGCGGGCGGTTCAATCACGAGCCGGGCAATACGAACCGTCGCGCGTCAGTGATCCGGCAGCAGGTCCCGGATGGCCGCCATGCCGCGGTGCAGTTCGGCAAAGCTTGTGCTGAGCGGCGAAAGACCGATTCGAATGCCCGACGGCGCCCGGAAGTCGGGAATTACGTCGCTGTTCCACAGGGAGGCCGTCACTTCCCGGAACGAGGGATGGTCCAGGGTGATGTGGCTGCCGCGCTGCCCGGGGTCGCGTGGCGTGGCGAGCCTGACACCGGCTGGAGCCAGCCACGCGTCGAACAACTCCACCGCGAATTCCGTCAGCTGGAGCGACTTCCCGCGGATTGCGGGCATCCCCACCTCCTCGATCAGGTCCAGAGTGCCGCGCATCGCGATCATGCCGAAGATGGCCGGCGTTCCGCTCAGGAAGCCGCGGATACCGTAGGCAGCCTCATAGCCGGGGCCCATCTCGAACGCGTCTTTCCGTCCCATCCAGCCCCAGATGGGCTGCGCGAGACCGGGCAAGTGCCGGGCATTGACATAGGCGAAGGCGGGCGATCCCGGTCCACCGTTGAGGTACTTGTAGGTGCAGCCCGCGGCAAAATCAACACCGGCCGCGTCCAGCCCGATCTCCACGGACCCCGCTGAATGGCACAGGTCCCACACAACCAGTGCGCCGGCGTCGTGCACCGCCGCCGTGATGCCCGGCAGGTCCGCGAGGAACCCCGAGCGGTACGCCACATGGCTGAGAAGCACGACGGCGGTAGCCGGCCCGGCGGCCTGCCTCACCTGTTCAAGGGTCACCCCGGAGGCCGGATCAGCTTCAATCCAGCGCAGCGTCAGCCCCTCCTCCCGGGCAATGCCTTCGACGAGGTACCGGTCTGTGGGAAAGTTCTCCGTGTCGAGGACGATCTCGGTCCGGCCGGGATCCTTGACGGCGGCAAGGGCAGCGCGGATCAGCTTGTACAGCACGACGGTGGTCGAATCGGCAATGATGGTCTGTCCGGGGGCGGCGCCGAGGACTGCCCGTCCCAACTGGTCGCCGATGGTCTGGGGCATCTCCAGCCATTCCTCATCCCAGCCGCGGATGAGGCGGCCGCCCCAGCCGGCGTGGATGAAGGTGTTGATGTCGTCCGCTGTCCGCTTCAGCGGCCGGCCCAGGGAGTTGCCGTCCAGATAGGACAGATCCGTCTCGGTGCCGATGAAGTGGTCCCGGAAGGCGGCCAGCGGGTCCTGCCCGTCGAGCAGGAGTGCATGCCGGAGGAGTTTGTCCTGTGTCACTGTCTCCTCCGTCATTCCGACGTCCCGGCTTCCGTCAAGGGCGGTCATTGGCCAATCTCCGTCCGTACAGCAAACAGTTCAGGAAAGAACGTGAGTTCAAGGGCTTTTTGCAGGAACGCCACGCCGCTGGAGCCGCCGGTTCCGGTCTTCATTCCGATGGTTCGCTGCACGGTGCGCAGGTGCCGGAACCGCCAGAGCTGGAAGTTGTCCTCAAGGTCCACGAGCTCCTCGCAGGCCTCGTAGGCGCCCCAGTTGTCAGCGGCATTTTCGTAGATGTGCTTGAACAGCGGAACCAGCCCCGGTGAGAACTCGTGGGCGCGGGTGACGTCGCGGTTGAGCACCTCAGCGGGGACGTCGTAGCCCTGCCGGTGCAGGTAGGCCAGGAACTCGTCATAGATGCTGGGCGCTTCCAGGACCGCCGTGAGCAGCGCGTGCGCCTCCGGATCAGACTCAAATACCGGCAGCATTTTCTTGTTTTTGTTGCCCAGGACGAATTCCACCGCACGGTACTGGCTGGACTGGAATCCGGAGGAGTTGCCGAGGAAGCCCCGGAATTGCGAATACTCTGTGGGCGTCAGCGTGGCCAGGACAGACCACTGTTCCGTGAGGGTTTTCTGGATGTGCTTGACGCGGGCAATGCCCTTCAGCGCGGTACCCAGATCGTCCCTGCGGAGGTGTGCGGCGGCGCTGCGCAGTTCGTGCAGCACGAGCTTGAGCCAGAGCTCGGTGGTCTGGTGCTGGATGATGAACAGCATCTCGTCATGGTGTTCCGGTTTGCTGACAGGCCGCTGCGCGCTCAGCAGCGTGGGCAGCTGAAGGTACGCCCCGTAGCTCATCCTGGAACTGAAATCGCGGACGATTCCCTTGTCCAGTTTCCTGGTGTTCTTCTCCACGGTCACAGCGTTGCCTTCCTTGCCAAGTACTGTGTGGAGCTGGCGGGTCAGCGCTGTTTAAGGAGGATGTCGTGGGTTTGCACGACATCCTGGCGCATCTGCTCCACAAGGGCCTCAGGCCCACGGTACGCCACCATGCCCCGCAACCGGGCGACAAACTCCACCACTACTGTCTGGCCGTACAGATCGAAGTCTTCTACGGTTTCCTCGGGGCGGTCGATGACATGGGCTTCCACCTGCCGGCTGACGCCGTCGAAGGTGGGGTTGGAGCCGACCGAGATGGCAGCCGGCCACCGGGTGCCTGCCTGGTCCACCAGCCAGCCCGCGTAGATCCCGTCCGCAGGAATGAAGCCGCTGGCGTCATGGGAAAGGTTGGCGGTGGGAAATCCCAGTGCACGGCCGCGGGCCGCACCGTGGACTACTTCACCGCGCATCTGGTGCGGGCGTCCCAGCACGGCGGCAGCCGTGGCCACGTCCCCTTCCATGAGCGCTTCACGCACCCAGGTGGACGAACAGCGGCGGTCCTTGCCGCCGTCGTCATGCAGGGGAAAGCCTTCCGAGCCGAATTCGCTGATGACCAGCACCTCGAAGCCGAACTTGGCCCCAAGCTCGCGCATTGTGTTCAGGTCTCCGGAGTTGCCGCGCCCGAAGCGGGCATCATGGCCGATGACGACATGGCTGGCGTGGAGGGCGTCGACCAGCACCGATCCAACGAACTCTTCAGGGGTGAGGCTGGCGAGTTCAAGCGAGTACTTCATCACCAGGATGGCATCCAGTCCGAGCTCCCCCAGTGCCAGGAGCTTGTCCTGCAGGCCCATGATGAGTTCAGGCGCTGACTGGGGCCGGTGCACCTGGGCGGGGTGGGGATCAAACGTCACGGCCACGGACCGTGCCTTGTTGAGCCGGGCGGTCCGGATGAGCCGGGACAGCACCTGCTGGTGGCCGCGGTGAACGCCGTCGAAGTTGCCGATCGTGACCACGGAAGGACCGAAGTCCTGGGGAACTTCGGTCGGATCGTTCCAGATGTGAACCATCAACCTCGCCTTTTACTGCCTGACATGAACTCCCGTGCACCGCCAGGTGCCCGGAACTCTCCTAGATTACCCGCAATCACGGCAGTCCACGGACGGGCCGGAACGGCCTGCCCCGGCTCAGGACAGCTGGGCGGCAGGTGCCGCCGGCCGCCGCCGGTAGAGCCAGATCAGTCCCAGGACGGGCAGGACCAGCGGGATGAAGGCATAGCCGCGGCCAAAAAGGGACCACACCGTTTCATGCGGAAAGGCTACGGCGTCGAACACGCTCAGCGCTCCCACGACCACCACGCCCACCAGCTCCACCAGCACGGCGATGAGTGACACGCGGAACCATGCCCGCCCCGGCTTGGCCAGCGAGACCGTGGCGACCACGTACACCGCAGCGGCGAAAGCGGACAGCAGGTAGGCCAGCGGGGCCTCGGAGAACTTGGTGAGAATCTGGTATCCGGCGCGCGCTGTCGCAGAGATGGCGAACACAGCGTACACCGCGATCAGGAGCCTCCCGGGGCCGGTGTTCCGCGTGTTGCCGGCCTCGCGGGGGTTGTGTTCGGTGTGGGCGGGTGTTGCGGTCACTTTGGAGGCTTCTTCCACGTCAGTACCAGATTTGGTTCATTCGGGCGGCCATGACCAGGGCAGTCACCCCGACGGCCGCGAGGACAAAATTGCTCCAGCGCGTGCGTTCCAGGACCGACCAGTACACCGCGGCAACGGGCAGGAGCAGGGCGGTCCCGAGGTAGCCCCAGAACTCCCAGGCCTCCCCTGCGATCGGTTCCCCTGCGATGACACGGATGATCGAGCCGACGAGGTAGACCAGCAGCGCCAGTTCCACCGCGGCCACCGACAGGATAGTGACATCGTTTGGCGCCTTCTTGAGGATTCCTGCCACAGCACAGATGAGGGTGGAGAGCAGACCGACCACCAGGATGATGTAGAAATAGGCGTCCAAGGCTAAACGGCCTGCCCGCTGGCGGCGCCGGGCCCGGTGCCGGGCGCAAAGACGAGTACCGGTTTGGCGAAGTTGCCCGAATCCGCCAGCAGCGCCACGAGGGTGCCGTCCGGAGCAAACGCCGCTGCGGGCCGTTCGGCGGTGGCTGCCTCCGCCGATCCGGCCGGCGCTCCGGCAGCAATGCGGCGGCCGAATGATATCTCCGTGGTTTCCTCCGGGCTGAGTTCCCTGTTGGGCATGAGCGCACGGGCCGCCTGGGACATCTCGAATACTTCCAGGTCCTCGGCGAGTTGCTCGAGAGTCCGTGCCTGGTCGAGTGAATACGGCCCCACGTGGGTCCGGCGCAGAGCGGTCAGGTGGCCCCCGACGCCTAGGGAAGAGCCCAGGTCGCGTGCCAGTGCCCGGATATAGGTTCCGGACGAGCATTCCACTGTCACATCAAGATCCACCACGTCCCCGCCGCGTTCGCGGCGGATGTCCTGCAGATCGAAACGGTGGATGGTCACGGGCCTTGCTGCCAGCTTCACGGCTTCGCCGGACCGGACGCGGGCGTAGGCCCGTTCTCCGTTGACCTTGATGGCGCTGACGCTGCTGGGAACCTGCTGGATCTCCCCGGTCAGCGCTGCCACTCCCGCGTGGATGTCCTCGTCGCTGACGGCGGCGGCACTCACTGTGGCCACCACCTCGCCTTCGGCGTCGTCGGTGATGGTGGATTCACCGAGCCGGATGGTGGCGGTGTAGGTCTTGGACGTTCCCACGATGTAGGTGAGCAACCGCGTTGCCTTGTTAATTCCGAGTACAAGGACCCCTGTGGCCATGGGATCGAGTGTTCCCGCATGGCCCACTTTCCGGGTACCGGCGATGCGCCGCATCCGTCCAACCACATCATGGCTGGTCCATCCCTGCGGCTTGTCCACTATTACCAGTCCAGAAAGCACGCCTCCCAGTATATCGGCGTGGCGATACCCTCCCTGTCAGCCGGCGGAAGCCCCGGTAGCCTGCCCGCCAAAACAGCCGTCCCGCCACTGGGGCCTCGGGCACTAGGATGACAATCATGCCCGAGCTTGCGCCGCACGTTTCTGACGTCCCCGTCAATCAGATCCGCGAAATCACCGAAGCGGCGTGGCGGACCCCCGGCGCCCTGGTGTTAAGTATCGGCGAACCCGGCTTCCCCCTCCCCCGGCACGTTCTGGAGGCGGGGATGTCGTGCCTGGACCGTGACGAGACCAACTACACCCCTAACGCCGGGATTCCCGCCCTGCGCAAGGCCTTCGCCGACAGGTTCAGGGAGCAGTCGGGGGCCGACGTTGGAGCTGAGCGCGTCTACGTGGTTGCCGGTGCGCAGCAAGGGCTGCACCTGGCGATGAGCCTCCTCCTGGGTTCGGGTGATGAAATCCTGATCCCCAACCCCGGATATCCCACGTTCGCCATGACCAGCCGGCTGCTGCACGCCGTCCCTGTCGGGTATCCCCTTTATCCGGAATACGACTTCCAGCCGCGGATCGAGGACGTTGCAGCGCTGATCACTGACCGTACGCGTGTCCTGATGCTCAACTCGCCGTCGAACCCGCTCGGGGCGGTGCTCAGCGAGGAAATCACCCGCCAGCTGGTGGAGCTGGCCAGGCGGCATGATCTCTGGATCATCTCTGACGAATGCTATGAGGCGTTCACCTACGATGTTCCCCATGTCAGCGCGGCGCGCTTTGACAGCAGCAGTTCCGGCGAGGCCCGGATCTTCACGTCCCTGACACTGTCCAAGACGTATGGCCTCACGGGGCTGCGGATCGGCGCCCTCATCTGCCCGCCAGGACTCGAGCAGCAGATGAACAAGGTCATGGAGGCCATCGTCTCCTGTGTGGCATCACCGTCGCAGTACAGCGCGCTGGCGGCCCTGACCGGTCCGCAGGACTACGTGGTGGAGGCCCGCAGGCATTACCGGGTGAACCGGGATGCCGCTTCGGCCATCCTCCGTTCCAAGGGCATCCCGTTTCTCTCCGCCCAAGGCGCGTTCTATCTCTGGGCCGATGTGTCGCATGTGAGCGAAGGGGACGTGCGGAGCTGGGTGCACACGTTCCTCGCGGAGTCCGGCGTTTCCGTTGCCCCGGGAACCGCTTTCGGCTCCATTGGTGAGGGCTGGATCCGGATCGCGTTGTGCGGCAGCGGGGCAGATCTGGTGGAGGGACTCGGCCGGCTGCCTGCGCGCGCCTCAGCCCCGGCTGCCCGTCAGGGCTGACTCCAGCCAGGAGCGAAGAACGGGAGCGGGAGCGGCGCCGGACTGGCGGGCCACGACTTTCCCGTTCACGAGGACAATCAGCGTGGGGATGGACTGCACGTCAAAACGCCGGGACAATGCCGGGGACCGGTCCACGTCAACCTTGACCAGCTTGACCTGCCCAGCCTTCTCGCGGGCGAGGCCATCGAGAACAGGGCTGACCATCCGGCAGGGGCCGCACCAGGCGGCCCAGAAATCCACGAGGGCCGGGACGGTGGACTGTTCGGCGATGCGGGCAAAGTCCTCATCGCCGGCCGTGACTATCCACGGGAGGTCCTGTCGGCAGTTGCCGCAGCGCGGATGCCCGGCAGCAGCAGCCGGGAGCCTGTTGGTCTTGCCGCAGTGGGGGCATGGGACGAGTTGGGGTTGCACGTTCCGCCTCTCTTCCGGTTCAGCTGCCGGTCCTGTTCAATAGTCGGTGCGTTCCGCGTTGCTGCGCCACGCCTCAAAGGGGCTTCCCGACGTCGGGACTGCGGTTTGGGTGACCGGCAACAGATCCGGCCGGGTCCCGCCGAAATACTCATAGAACACGGCGTCGTCGAAACCCGCGGCAGCCGCCCCATGGCGGTCAGCCGCAAAGTAGACGCGCTCGATCCGCGCCCACAGGGCCGCGGCCAGGCACAGCGGGCACGGCTCGCAGCTGGCGTAGAGCACGGCGCCGGTGAGATCAAAATTCCCGGACTCGGCGGCCGCCGTGCGGATCGCAACCACTTCTGCGTGCGCCGTGGGGTCATTGTCCCGGGTAACCCGGTTGACGCCCTCATGCACAATGCCGTCGGCTGTTACCACGAGCGCACCGAAGGGCCCGCCTCCGGCGGCCACGTTTCGTTCGGCCAAGGCCACTGCCTCGGTCAGGTACTCCAGGACGTCTGTGTCAGTTGGTGTGGCGGGCATGCTCCGATCATAGTCAGATGAATCGTTCCGGCCGGCCACGGTTGAGTTTGCAGCGCTGCGGACGTGATTCCGGCCAGCGCCGACTTGTTGTCAGCCATCGACAGCCTCCAATTCCCGGGACTACAATGCGCGCGACGGGGGAACCCGAATCGGGCGAATAATCAGGTCTCAATGCTCTGGATGATCACCATTGACATTGGAGACAGCATGAAAAAGACATCAGCAGTCCTGACCGTACTGGCCGCTGCAGCCACGATCCTCTCTTCCGCCCCGGCCACCCAGGCCGCCCCGGCTGCAAAGCCCATTGCCCCGAAGGTGCTCGCTAAAGGCCTGGTCGCTCCGCTGCATCTCAGCGTCGGGCAGGACCGCTCCGTCCTCGTCAGCGAAGAGTTCGCGGGCCGGCTGGTGCGGATCGCCAAAGACGGAGCCCGGTCTGTAGTCTACGAAAACGCCGCGTGGGATGTGGCGGGTTCGGACCGGCAGGGCGGTACGATCTTCTTCGCCGCCAGCCAAGGGGCCGGGCCGATGGATCCCCGCCCGCTGGCGGGACACATTCACAGCATCGATTCCAGTGGCAAACACCGCATGTTCGGTGATCTGGCTGCCCTGGAGAAGAGAGAAAACGCCGACGGCGGCATCCAGTACGGCTTCCGCAACCTGCCGGCGGGCTGCGCTGCGCAACTGCCGAAGGACGCCCCGGTCTCCTACAAGGGCGACGTCGACTCCCACCCCTACGGAATCGAAGTTTCCGGCGCCAAAGTGTACGTGGCCGATGCGGGGGCCAACAGCATTGTGTCCGTCGATGTGAAGTCGGGCAAGACGAAAACAGTCGCCGTACTGCCGGCCCGCCCGCACCGCGTCACCGCGTCACAGGCTGCTGCTATGAAGCTGCCGGCCTGCATCGTGGGGTACACCTACAGCTTCGAGTCTGTTCCCACTGACGTCACCGTCGGTCCGGACGGCTGGCTATATGTGTCCTCGCTCCCCGGCGGCCCTGAAGATCCGGCCCTCGGCGCCCGCGGCGCGGTGTTCCGCGTCAATCCACACACCGGACAGGTGAAGCTGTTCGCGGACCGGGTGATGTCCCCCACCGGCATTGAGGCCGACGCCGACGGCAACGTCTACGTCGCTTCCCTTTTCGGAAAAGGCGTGGTCAGGATCGACGATGACGACCGCAAACAGCGCGTGCTGCTCCCGGCACAGCTCGCTGCCGACGTCGATCTCAGGGGCGATACCCTCTACGCCACCGTGAACGCTCTCCCTGAACCGGGGAAGGCCCCGGACGGCCGCGTTGTTTCCATGCCCCTGACCGGGCACCGGGACGACTAACCCGACAAGAAAGATGCCGGGCGTTCAGTACATCAGAACGGCGCGGCATATAGGAACGGCGCGGCCGGACCCTCAGGTCCGGCCGCGCCGTTCTGCTCATGCCTACTTGCTCTGACCCTCATCGAGGTCATCCGCACGGCTGAACTCAATGTCCTCTTCGTCGAAATCGTCTTCGTCGAGGTCCACGTCAGGCTGCACGTCCGTCTTGTACGGGTCAGCGTCGCCTGCGTGCTTGGCTTTCTCGGCCAGGGCAGCCACCTCGGCGTCACGCCTCTTCGCCTCCCGGAGCAGCTCCTCGAGGTTGGAGGCGTTCACGGGGATCTGGTCAGCCACGAACTCCAGCGTGGGGGTCAGCCGGGCGGTGATGTTCCGGCCAACTTCCTGCCGCAGTACGCCCTTGGCCTTCTCCAGGCCCTTGGCGGCGTCAGCCTGGACGGCCTGGTCACCGAAGACGGTGTAGTAGATGGTGGCATGCTGCAGGTCGTTGGTCACCCGGGCATCAGTGACAGTGATGCCCTCAAGCCGGGGATCCTTCACCTTCCGGCCCAAGGCCTCTGCAACAACAACCTTAATCCGCTGCGCCATCTTGGCAGCGCGTGCCGGATCAGCCATTTTTACTCCTAAAAATTGAGGTACGACGGCGCGATGACGGCCTACGTACATGAGTTTCGTTAGTTGCCACGCACCGACAGTGCGGGGCCGCCGGAAAATCCAGCGGCCCCGCACTTTATGACGCTAGACGAACCTAAACGCGCGGCTTCTCGCGCATCTCGAAGGTCTCGATGATGTCGCCTTCGTTGATGTCGTTGTACGACCCGAGGCCGATACCGCACTCGAAGTCCGTGCGGACCTCGGTGACGTCGTCCTTGAAACGCTTGAGCGTCTCGACGGTGAGGTTGTCACCGATAACCTTGCCGTTGCGGCTGATACGGGCCTTCGCGTTGCGCCGCATGATGCCGGAGCGAACGATGGAACCTGCAATGTTGCCGAACTTGGAGGAGCGGAACACTTCGCGGACCTCGGCGGTGCCCAGCTGGACCTCTTCGTACTCCGGCTTGAGCATGCCCTTGAGGGCCAGCTCGATGTCATCAATTGCTGCGTAGATGACGGAGTAGAAGCGCATATCCACACCTTCGCGGTCTGCCAGCTCGGCAACCCGCTCGGCAGGCTTGACGTTGAAGCCGATGATCACGGCGCTGTCGACCGTTGCCAGGTTGACGTCGTTCTGCGTGATCGCACCGACACCGCGGTGGATAACGCGGAGCTGGACGCCCTCGCCGACGTCGATCTTGAGCAGCGCGTCTTCGAGGGCTTCCACGGCACCGGAAACGTCACCCTTGAGGATGAGGTTGAGGGTGTCGATCTTGCCTTCGGCCACAGCCTGATCGAAGTCTTCCAGGCTGATGCGCTTGCGGCGCTTGGCGAGCTGGGCGTTGCGGTCAGCAGCTTCACGCTTTTCAGCGATCTGGCGGGCCGTACGCTCGTCGGCGGTCACCAGGAAGGAGTCACCGGCGCGCGGCACGTTGGACAGGCCGAGGACCTGGACCGGACGGGACGGCAGTGCAACGTCGAGGGCTTCGCCGTCTTCGTCGAACATGGCACGGACGCGGCCGTGAGCCGTGCCGGCCACGATCGTGTCGCCGACCGCCAGGGTACCGGACTGCACCAGGACGGTGGCTACGGAACCGCGGCCCTTGTCCAGGTTCGCTTCGATGGCGATACCGCGGGCAGCCTTGTCCGGGTTGGCGCGGAGGTCCAGCGCGGCATCGGCTGTCAGCAGCACCGCATCGATCAGCTCGTCGATGTTCAGGTTCTGGCGGGCAGAAACCTCAACGAACATGGTGTCGCCACCATATTCTTCTGGAACGAGGCCGTACTCGGTCAGCTGGCCCTTGACCTTGTCCGGGTTGGCGCCTTCCTTGTCGATCTTGTTCACGGCCACAACGATCGGCACGTTGGCCGCCTGGGCGTGGTTGAGCGCTTCAACGGTCTGGGGCATGACGCCGTCGTCCGCTGCGACCACCAGGATGGCGATATCCGTGACCTTCGCACCACGGGCACGCATGGCGGTGAACGCTTCGTGACCCGGGGTATCGATGAAGGTGATGTCGCGCAGCGCACCCTCATGCTCGTGGCTGATCTGGTAGGCACCAATGTGCTGCGTGATGCCGCCGTGCTCGCCTGCAACCACGTCCGAGTTGCGGATGGCATCCAGCAACCGGGTCTTACCGTGGTCAACGTGACCCATCACAGTGACGACCGGAGGACGCGCCTCAAGCTCTTCGTCGCCTTCAGCCTCAAGTTCGGCTTCGACGTCGATATCGAAGGTGCTGAGCAGCTCGCGCTCCTCATCCTCCGGCGAAACGACCTGCAGCTTGTAGCCAAGCTCCTCACCCAGCAGCGCAAAGGTGTCTTCGTCCAGCGACTGGGTTGCCGTAGCCATCTCACCGAGGTGAAAGAGAACGGTCACCAGCGCGGCGGGGTTCGCCTCGATCTTGTCGGCGAAGTCCGTAATGGACGAGCCACGGCGAAGCCGGATAACGGTGTTGCCGTCGCCGCGGGGTACGCTCACGCCACCCAGCGACGGGGCGCTCATCTGCTCGAGCTCCTGGCGCTTTGCGCGCTTCGACTTGCGCTGCTTGCCGCGGCCTGCGCCGCCCTTGCCGAAGGCACCCTGGGTACCACCGCGGCCGCGGCCGCCCTTGCCGAAGCCACCGCCGGCCGGAGCACCGCCGCCACCGCCGGGACCGCCGGTTCCGGGAGCGCCGCCTGGGCGGCCGGGACCGCGTCCGCCGCCGCCGGGACGGCCGGCACCGGCACCGGCAGGTGCCGGACGCTCGGTGCGGTTAGGCATCATGCCGGGAGTAGGACGGTTGCCTCCGGCACCCGGACGGGGACCCGCACCCGCTGCAGGCCGCGGACCACCGGGACGGGCACCACCGGCACCTGCAGCCGGACGCGGACCGCCGGGGCGGGGAGCTCCTGCTGCGGGACGCGGGCCACCGGGACGGTCGCCGTCGGTACGGCCGCCGCCCGGGCGGGGCATGCCCTGGGACGTCGCGAACGGGTTGTTACCCGGACGCGGCGGACGCTCGCCGTCGCCGCCACGGCCACGGGGCATGCCCTGCGAGGTGGCGAACGGGTTGTTGCCGGGGCGCGGGCCGCCAGGACGCGGGGCGGAGCCGCCCTGTCGCGGGGCCGGCGCTGCCGGGGTCTCAGCCTTGGGGGCCGGGCGGGCTCCGGGTTTGGCGCCAGTGGAGGGAGCCGCCGGGGCGGCCGCTGCAGGAGCTACCGGGGACGGAGCTGCCGGGGCGGCAGGTGCCTCAGCCTTGGGTGCCGGGGCGGGTGCCGGGGCCGGCGCCGGTGCGGGCGCCTGGGCCTTCGGGGCAGCCGGTCCGGGAGCCGGAGCGGGACGTGATTCTGCCGCCTTGGCCGGAGCCTTGGGAGCGCTTGCGGGCGCTTCGGAGGTCGAAGCGGACGCAGCCGGGAAGGCGTTGCGGAGTTTCCGCACAACGGGGGCCTCAATGGTGGATGAGGCGGAGCGAACGAATTCGCCCAGTTCCTGCAGTTTGTTCACTGCATCTTTGGAAGTAATACCGAGCTCTTTCGCAAGCTCGTGTACGCGGACCTTGGCCACATTTCTCCTGTCTCGGTCCGCACCGAGCCAGGCACGAACCGTCTACTTCTTACTGCGGACCTCCGCCGCTAATGCAGCTGAAAGGTCCATTGCAGAGCGCAACAAAGTTGTCATCGCTGCGCACTCATCGCTGGGAACTCATCGGGTTTCCATCAGTTTTCTGACCCGCTTTCAGGTTGGACGGTTGGTGCTGTAGACGCCGGGACGTCCGCAGCGTGCGTTCCTGCCGCTATCCAGCGTTCGACGTCGGCGGTTCCGGTTGCGCCGTTAAGGGCCCTTCCGAAAGCACGCCGCTTGACCGCCAGGGCAAAGCACGCTTCGCTGGGGTGCAGCCATGCACCCCTGCCAGCCATCCGGCGTCGTTCATCCACTACGACAGCGGATGACCCGCCGGCGTCGGAGACGAGCCGGAGTAACTCCGACCGCAGCCCTTTCTTCCGGCATCCGATGCAGGTACGTTGCGGCGGATTCCCGAGGTGTTGCACTGCTGCCACTTTCGAGTATCTTCCTGCCTGTACATATCTGCCTGCCCGGCGGCACCGTTGCTGCCCTCAGACAGAAACGCGGCCGCACAAAGGCACACTGGCGCCGGCTGCTAGGCACGGTCATGTTCCATTCTAGCCCCTCGGGGCCCCCACACCCGAAACGGCGGCCGGAACCGGCCGCCGTCGGAGAGCACAGTTGGAGGCTTCGACCGATCCCGGCGTGACCGGGGAAAACGCTCCCTAGGCGCGGGGCGCAGCCGCGTCAGAGACAATATCAATCCGCCAGCCTGTCAGCTTCGCCGCGAGACGGGCATTTTGGCCTTCTTTGCCGATGGCAAGTGACAGCTGGTAGTCAGGGACCACCACACGGGCCGAACGGGTGGCTTCATCTGTGATGGTGACGGAATTCACACGCGACGGGGACAGTGCACTGGCGATAAAAGTTGCCGGATCCTCGCTGTAATCGACGATGTCGATCTTTTCGTCATTCAGCTCAGTCATGACGGCCCGCACGCGGGAACCCATCTCGCCGATGCAGGCACCCTTCGCGTTTATCCCGGGGGTATTGGCCTTCACCGCGATCTTGGTGCGGTGCCCGGCTTCGCGTGCCAGCGCCACGATCTCCACGGAGTGGTCCGCAATTTCCGGCACCTCCAGTTCGAAGAGCTTGCGGACGAGGCCCGGGTGCGACCTGGAAAGCGTTATCGAGGGTCCCTTGGTGCCGCGGTGCACGTCGATGACGTAGGCACGGAGGCGGTTTCCATGGATGTACTTCTCCCCGGGCACCTGCTCGGGCGGCGGCAGTAGGGCTTCCACACTGCCCAGGTTGACCTGGATCATGTGCGGGTTGTTGCCCTGCTGGATCAGTCCGGCCACGAGTTCGCCCTCGCGGCCCTTGAACTCGCCCAGCACGTTGTCGTCCTCAACGTCCCGAAGGCGCTGGAGGATGATCTGCCGGGCGGTGCTGGCTGCGATGCGGCCAAAGCCCGCGGGGGTGTCTTCGAACTCGCCAATCGGCACACCGTCGTCGTCGATCTCGGTGGCCCAGATGGTCACGTGCCCGCTCTTGCGGTCCAGCTCGGCGCGGGCCTTCTCGAAGGCGCCGGGAGACTTGTGATAAGCAACCAGCAGTGCCTGCTCGATCGTGGGGATGAGGAGATCCAGGGGGATTTCGCGCTCACGCTCCAGGAGTCTCAGCGCGCTCATGTCAATATCCATCAGGCCTCCTCAGAAGGTCCATTGTGTTCATTTTTCAGACCGGCCTCGTCGAGGTGGCTGAACTCGATTTCGACTTTTCCGCTGCGAATCTTGTCGAAAGGAAGTTTTACGGGATCGCCCTGCTTGGGCTTCATTCCCTTTTTCACGGCTATTTCGGGAATCAGCGTCACGCCCGAGTCGTCTACAGATTGGATCCGGCCGGTGACGTTGTCACCTTGGACCACGTTAACGGTGACCAAGCGGCCGCGGGCCCGGTGCCAGTGACGGGGCTCCTTCAACGGGCGGCCCACGCCTGGTGAGGAGACCTCAAGGTCGTAGGGGCGGCTGTCAATGCCGGGAACGTTGTCCAGGATGTCCGAAAGCTCCTTGGAAATGTCTGCGATGACATCGAGGCTGACCCCGCCGGTTTCTTCCTGCGGCAGGTCCACCACCACGTGGACTACGCGGTTGGAGCCCGCGATGTTGATGGCAACATCCTCCAGATACAGCCTGTGCGCCTGAACCGTCGGCTCGAACAGAGCCCGGAGGCGCTCAGCCTCGGGATTATGGACACCCGCGGATTCAGCCTTTCCCGCGTCGGTCCGGTCTGATGAAGTCGTGGCTTCTGCATTGCTCACGATGCCGGCCGCCTCCCGATAGATGATGTTGTGACTACTAGCGTAGCGATTTTCCGGCCGCCTTGGTGCACAGAGTTGCCCGCTGCCGTGACAACATGGTGTGTTGTGAAAAAGGACACCAGGGAAAGCGGCCGGCCCATCGGCTATTTCCGATATGCCCTTGCAGCCTTCACGGCCCTTCTGGTGCTCAGCCTCGGTTTTGCCCTGATTCCCCGCCCCGTCCCGGAGCCTGCAGCCCCGCCTTTTTCCGAGCAGGCACGCGCTACCGCCCTCGCTGAGACTATGCACCTGCGGGCAGTTAGCCAGCACCTGGCCGAGGGTTCATCCGGTGCCCGGCGGCAGGCTTTTTCACGAACTGTGACATTGCTGACTATCCAGGCGAGGGCGCTGCTCCTCCCTTCCGATGATCCCTCCCATGCCCCCTCTGGTCCCGCCGGGGCTGCTTCTGGTTCCGCTCCGGCCTCTGCAGGTGCGCCCTCCGCCTCGCGGTCCACTGCTGCTGCGGCCACGGCTCCTGCACTCGTTGCGGGGCTGTCAGCGAGCGGAAAGTTGCGGCTGGCCCATGCCCAAACAGCCGACGGCGGGATGGCCCGCCTGCTCTCGTCCGTCGGGACCGCGCAGCTCCTGCAGGCGGAAGCGCTGGCCCAGGTCTCCGGAATCCCGGCCCCGGCCCTGCCTCCGCCGGCCGTTCCTCCTGCTATACCGGCCGTCTCGTCGGCTTCGGCGCTTCCTTCCGCGCCAGCGCTTCCTTCCTCCGCGACACAGGCGCCGGCGCCTGTCCCGGCAGCCAGTTGCCCGCCTGCAGCCGTTGACGGCATGACAGATGCGGATGCGGACGTGGCTGCGCCGTCATCGCCGGCGCCGGCACGCTCAGCAGCTGCACCTGCAGCACCGGGAGCTGAATCCACACAGCCGGCCGGCGGCGCCTCAACGGCGGACGCCCTCACGCAGGTCGTCCGCACGGAACTGGAGACCGTCTACGGGTACCAGGTGGCGCTCACCCGGCTTAATGGTCCGGCTGTCCAGCAGGCGAAGGACCTGCTGGTCAAGCACGAGGCAGCCGTCACTCAGGCGGAGATCCGCACCCGCCTCTCCTGCGCACCGGTTCCGCCGCGCCAGCCGGGCTACACCCTGGATGCCACATTCCTCAACAACCCCACCGCCGGGCTGGCCAGCCTTGAAGCTGGCACACTGCCCGTCTACGGGGATCTGGTTGCCCTGAGCGAAGGCGCCACGCGGCAGTGGGCCATCGGATCACTGTTCGCCGCAGCGCAGCGCACCGTTCGCTGGGGATC
Source organism: Arthrobacter sp. D1-17 (assembly GCF_054130535.1). Taxonomy (NCBI): domain Bacteria; kingdom Bacillati; phylum Actinomycetota; class Actinomycetes; order Micrococcales; family Micrococcaceae; genus Arthrobacter; species Arthrobacter sp. D1-17. The sequence goes on from NZ_CP096382.1 coordinate 2,802,971, forward strand.
TGATCCCGGCCCCGTCCCCGGGCTCGTGCTCGACACGTCACAGCTTCCCCCCTTACCCGAAACGGGCACGCCCGCCCCCTCAGGCAGCACTCCGGCTGATTAGCTTCTTGTCTGGGGTATCGCAGTCCGACGTGCCTGCGGACGTGACGTGCTACCGGTGGAGCCACCCACTGAATGTTGGAGCAACGATTCAGCGGAGGCTGCAGCACCCCCCGGCGGCAGGTACACAGCAGCGCATTACGCTGCTGTGAACTGTGCCCACTCAGGGAAGGGATCCACGGGCAGGAGATCCACCGGCGGTGGACCTACAGGCAGATGGATCTTCGCGCATGGATCTTCGCGCGGTGGATCTACAGGGAGGAGATCCATCGGCGGTGGCGGGCAAAGGCCCTCGAGGTTGTCCGGCTCGAGGTCGTAGGGCCAGTCGGGGCTCTCCGGTTCCTCGAGACTGTTTGGCCAGTCCGGGTTGTCCGCCCAGGCGGACCTGTCCGGTTCCTCAAGGCTGTCCGGCTCCTCAAAGCTGTCTGGCCAGTCTGGGTTGTCGGGTTGGAGGGTGTCGGGCCAGTGTGGTGGTTCCCAGTCCGGTTGTTCGCCGGAGTAAAAGCGGCCTGCCGGTGACATCCAGCCGGGCGGGCTGTCCCGGGTCGCATTGACCGGCCTCCACGCTGAGCTGTGTTTGAGGTGGTGGTGGCGTGGGCATGGCTGTCCGAGGTTGCTGATCCCGGTGCTGCCGCCGGCGGACCAGGCCAGGACATGGTCCGCGTCGTTGTCCAGGGAGTGATTGTTGCAGCCGGGAAACGTGCATCGCGCGTCGCGGAGCCGCAGCCATTGACGCATCGGTTTCGTCAGCCGGTAGCTGGTGCGTCCGATCTCCAGCGGCGCCCCGTCCCGGGGATCGGTCAGCACCCGCAGGAACGATGTGGCTCCTTCGGCGACCAGCTTCCGTGCCATCGACGCCGGGACCGGCCCGTACCCGTCCAGAACGGCTGGTTCCTCACCTCCATTGACCAGTGAGAGCACCGGAACCGTGACCAGGACCTGGGCTTTGGGTGAGGGGATCCCGTCGGCGGTGCCCGCCAGGAGCCAGCCGGCGGCGACGTCCGCGCGCAGCTGCGTCAGCGTCCGTGGCTCCTCAGGGCCCTGCAGGCCGCGGGCGGCTGCGGTGGTGCGGTTCCAGATGCCGGCGGCGGTGTCGGCGGGCAGGTATGTCGAGAACCAGGCCATCCCGTCCCGGTCCGGGAGGTACTCCACCCGGCGGTCCTTGGCGTTCCGGCCGTGGCGGGTTTCGATGCTGACCGGGTGGCGCCGTTCCCGCCAGGCGCGGGTTTTGGCGCGGAACCTGCCCGGCACCAGCTCCCCGGCGGGGCAGCCCCGGGCAGCCCCGGGCTCGTCCGGATCCAGGAAGTGCGCTTCGAGGGCCGCGGCGGCTGTCGTGTCCAGGTTGGCTGTTTCATCACACAGGATCCGGGCGTGCTGCCAGGAGATGTCTCCGGCGCTCAGCGCGGCCAGTGTCAGCGGCAACACGGTGGTAAGGTTGCGGGCCTCACTCAGCAAGGCATCGGCGGCACGTTCACTCACCGTCAGGGCACACGCGACCTCCGCGGTCACGGCCATCTTCTGGGCAGTGCGCTCCTGGGCAGAACGCGCCCGCTCCGCCATCGCCTCGGCAGCGGCGGCATATCCGGTGGCCAGGTGAACCTTCAACGCGGCCATCCGTGCCTCGATCCGGCCCAACTCCTCCAAGCCAACCAGAAACGCGTCCGCCTGATCCCGCAAGGGATCCCCAGAGTCAGCACCGCTGGGCGAGTCAGCACCCCACCCCGGTTCAGCACCGATTTGGGAACCAGCACCAATCTGGGGACCAGCACCAATCTGGGGATCAGCACCGATCCGGGGAGCAGCACACGCTGCCATCATGTGGCCGTCACCGGCCCGGTCGTCACTAGGGACAAAACCAGCGCGGCGGAGAGCAACAGCCAGCGCAGCAACGGAGGCCCCGATGCCCTCCAACACCTGCGCCTCTGCCGTGTCATCCATACCCACAGCATGCCAGCAGGCAGTGACAATTTAGCGCCACTATGGACGCATGGCACGATCCACAGCGACTGCTCGTCCCGGGCCGTGCTTACCGGGGGCGGCAGTAAGGACCACAGTGCGGCAGTCAGGACCAGTGCGGCAGCAAGCACCGCCTGGCAATAAGGAAACGCGCCCTGACCGCGGTCCAGGCCTAGACGCGGTTCAAGCTCCTGAACTGCCAGTCCATGTCAGCATGGTCAGGTCAACTACGCTTGTGCTGATGAGCCTTCCAGCCGTTCCTGTGCCGCCTGACCTGACGCGCCGCTATTCCCGCAGCAGCGCCGGCCGGGCGTGGCTGGCGTCCCTCCCGGGGCTGCTGAGAAGCCGGATGGAACGTTGGGAGCTCACGCTTGACCTCAAGCCTGGAACGCTGCCCTGGAGCGGACACGGCGGGGTGGTGGTCCCTGTGCTGGCCCGGGACGTTCCGGCGGCCCTGAAAGTCGCTTTTCCCCATGACGAGGCCCTGGTGGAGAGGCACGCGCTGGCCCTCTGGAACGGGCGGGGTGCCGTCCGGCTGCTGGCCTCCGACGCGGGCACCTGCTCGATGCTGCTGGAGCGCCTGAATGCCGGCAAGTCACTCGAAACCGAGCCGATGGACGCTGCCGCCGAAGTGTGGGGCGGGCTGGTACGGCAGCTGAGCCTGGTCCCCGGCAGCGAGCCGCAATGGCGCGAATTCGAGCAGATTGCAGCCCGTGCAGAGCGATGGAGCGATGATCTGCCGGCCGAATGGGAGCAGTTGGGCAGGCCCTTCCCGCGGTGGCTCCTGGAAGCTGCGCTGGAAGTCTGCCAGACCAGGGGCGCTGTTGGCCGCCGCTCCGGTTCGGACGTGCTCGTCAACACCGACTTCCACTTCCTGAACATCCTGGCCAGACTTGGCGCTGCGGAGGACGAATAGCGCCCCACCTACGCGGCCATCGATCCGCAGCCAATGATTGGCGAGGCCGAGTTCGGGGTCGCCCCCGTGTTGTGGAACCGCATTACTGAGCTTCCGTCCGATAATCCCGGAGCCGGACTGCGGCGGCGCTGCCGTGATTTCAGCATGGCAGCGGGGCTGGACGAGGAGATTGCCCGGCAGTGGAGCCTCGTCCGTGAGGTGGATAACGCCCTGCACTACGCCTCGAAACCGGGCCACGAAGGCGATCTCGCGCGTTCTCTCTGGGTAGCCAGCACCGTTGCCGGCCACACACTTGACGGGCTTCCCGCGCCGCACTCGCTGCCCGAGCCGGGCCACGCTGGCGGGGATTCGTTCCCGTCCTAGCCGGCTTCTCAGGGTTCAGTGAAGGATCAGTGAAGGCTCACGCGAAATTCTCCTGCCAGACGTCGAAGCCAAGCTTAATGATGAGGGCCCCGACCACGGCGAGGAAGACCAGCCGCACAAAGCGGCTTCCCTGCCGGACGGCCGTGCGCGCACCCAGGTAGCCCCCGGCCATGTTCGCCAGCCCCAGCAGCAGTCCGATCCCCCACAGTAAGGAGCCGTGCGGCAGGAAGAACAGCAGCGCACCTGCGTTGGTGGCCATGTTGACGATCTTGGCCTTGGCGCTTGCTTCCAGGAACGCGTACCCCATCGCCGAAACGAGGGCGATGACCAGGAACGAGCCTGTGCCGGGCCCGATCAGGCCGTCGTAAAAGCCGATCACCCCGCCAATGGTGCAGGCCACCACGTAGTGGGTGCCGCCGTCGTGCCTGAGAACGGTGAGGTGCCCGGCGTCGGGCTTCAAGGCGGTGAAAAGTGCGACGGCGACCAGCGCCACCACGATGATCGGTTTGAACACTTCCGCCGGCAGCCGGGCCGCCAGCAGGGCGCCCCCGAAGCTGCCGGCCAGCGCAATGACCGCCATGGGCACGGCGGTCCACAGGTCCGGCCGCACCCGCCCATAGTAAGTGACCGCGCTGGTGGTGGTACCGAAGATGGAACCCATCTTGTTGGTGGCAAGCGCCTGGACGGGAGTGATGCCCGGAACAAGCAGGAGCGCGGGAAGCTGCAGCAGGCCGCCGCCTCCCACCACGGCATCCACCCAGCCCGCGGCGAAGCCCGCCACCACTATCAGGATGATGGTGGCGAGCTCGATCGATTCAAAGCCAGAGAGCACCCCGGGCGCTGCGCAGCGTCAGGAGTTGCGGACAGCGTTGACCACGAAGTCAACGGCCTTGTCCACTGCCACGTTTTCCGCTTCACCGCTGCGGCGGTCCTTGATTTCGACGACGCCGTCCACGAGGCCCTTGCCGACGGCAAGGATGGTGGGCACACCGATGAGCTCCGCGTCGCCGAACTTCACACCCGGAGAGACCTTGGGCCGGTCGTCGTAGATGACCTCCAGCCCGGAAGCTTCGAGTTCGTGAGCGAGCTGCTCCGCCGCCGCGAAGATTTCCTGGCCGCGTCCGACGGCTACGACGTGGACATCGGCCGGAGCCACCGAACGTGGCCAGGCGAGGCCCTTGGCGTCGTGGTATGACTCGGCCAGGGCGGCCACGGCACGGGTCACACCCACGCCGTAGGAGCCCATTGTCACAACAACCTGCTTGCCGTTCTGGTCCAGGACCTTGAGTTCAAGGGCCTCAGCGTACTTGCGGCCGAGCTGGAAGATGTGTCCCATCTCGATGCCACGGGCCGTTTCGAGGGGGCCTGAACCGTCGGGGGCTTCATCGCCGGCACGCACCTCGGTGCACTCAATGGTGCCGTCCCAGGCGAAGTCCCGTCCCGCAACGAGGCCGTACACGTGCTTGCCGGCCATATTGGCTCCGGTCACCCAGGAGGTGCCGTTAACGACGCGCGGGTCCACCAGGTAAAGGAGCTTGGCAGCGCCCTCCAGACCGAGGAGGGGCTGGTCCAGCGACATTCCGGGCCCAAGGTAGCCGCGCACAATGAGAGGGTTCTTTGCCAGGTCCTCGTCGCCGGCTGCTTCGACGTTGATCTCCCCTGCAATGGGGAGATAGGCACCAATGTTGGCTTCGACACGCTTGAGATCCACGCCGCGGTCGCCCGGGACACCGATGACGACGATCTGCCGCTCACCCGTGGGCAAGGTGACGGCGAGGACCACGTTCTTCAGGGTGTCGGCCGCAGTCCACGGACCGCCGTCCGCCTCGCTGCGCGGAGCAAGCTCGTTGGAAGCGGTTACGAGCGTCTCGATGGTGGGGGTGTTCGGAGTGTCCCGGATCTCCGCTGCGGGAGCGTTGGAGTAGTCAATCTCGGCAGGGACGACAGTGGTTACGGCCTCTACGTTCGCCGCATAGCCGCCCGCTGACCGCACGAACGTGTCTTCACCGATCTCGGTGGGGTGCAGGAACTCCTCGCTCCTGGATCCGCCCATGGCGCCGGCCGTGGCGGCAACGGGAATCACTTCCAGACCCAGGCGCTCAAAGATCTTCAGGTACGCGGCGCGGTGCGCGTTGTAGCTGGCGTCCAGCCCGGCGTCGTCCACATCGAAGGAATACGAGTCCTTCATGATGAACTCGCGGCCGCGCAGCAGGCCTGCGCGCGGGCGGGCCTCATCACGGTACTTGTTCTGGATCTGGTAGATGCTTAGCGGCAGGTCTTTGTAGGAGGAGTACAGGTCCTTGACCAACAGGGTGAACATTTCCTCGTGGGTGGGTGCCAGCAGGTAATCCCCGCCTTTGCGGTCCTTGAGCCGGAAGATGCCCTCGCCGTACTCAGTCCAGCGGTTTGTCGCCTCGTAGGGTTCCTTAGGCAGCAGGGCCGGGAAGTGGACTTCCTGGGCGCCAATGGCGGCCATCTCCTCGCGGATCACCTGCTCCACCTTGCGCAGGACAGTCAGACCCAGCGGCAGCCAGGTGTAGATGCCCGGCGCGGCCCTGCGGATGTATCCGGCGCGGACCAGGAGCCTGTGGCTCGCCACCTCGGCGTCGGCCGGATCTTCACGCAGGGTGCGCAGGAACAGCTTGGAAAGTCGAAGAACCACGGGTAAGCATCCGTTTCTGGGGGAAAGTGCAGATTGTCTGGGTACTAATCTACCGGCAACACAGCCCGGCAGCTTCCGCGGACGCCGGCGCAGGGTCAGTAGGAAGCCGCAATCCGGGTCGGTCAGAAGTCGGTCAGAAAAGGACCGTGGCGAAAGTTCCGACCTGCCGGAAGCCGACCCGCTCGTACATGGCGCGGGCGCGGGAGTTGTAGTCGTTGACATAAAGACTGGTCACAGGCGCCATTTTTTGGGCCAGCAGCACCACCGCCGCCATGTAGGCCGCGCTCAGGCCGAGCCCGCGGTAGCCGGGGTTCATCCACACGCCCTGAACCTGCGTCACATCGCGGGTCACGGCTCCCAGCTCGGCCTTGAAGACCACTTCGCCGTCCTTGATATGAACCAGGGAGTGGCCTTGGCGGATCAGTCCCGCCACCCTCCTGCTATAAAAGTCACGGCCCCCGAGATAGGGCGAATAGCCTACTTCCTCCTCGAACATCGCCGCGCAGGCAGGCAGGATAGTGTCAAAGTCGGACTCGTGTCCAACGCCCAGCTGCCAGTTGGGCTCGACGGCGGGTGGTCCGGCAATCGTCATGAGCGGCTGGTCCGGCCGCACCTCATGGGCCTGGTGCCCCAATTTTTCCAGTTCGCCATGCATCGCGAGCACGGTGGGGGCCGGGCCGAAGATGGATGCGTACCGGCGGCCGGACCGGTGGGCGGCAACTGACACCGCTCCGGCCAAGGCTGGTGCCAGTTGGACCGGCACCAGGTTGGCGCCTGCCCAGCAGGCGCCCACCAGAGCATCGCCGTCGAAGACCCCCAGAACATTCGCGCCCCCAGGAGTTGGGGCAGCAGTACCGGTTGATTCCAGATGGGCCAGAATGAACACATTGGCCACCGGATCAGCGCCGGCCAGATCCCGTAGCCCGGCCGTGTCCCCCGCGCCAAGTGCCCGGACGGTCACACCATCCGGAGCGGCTCCGTCCTTATGAGACGCTAACCACGGGGCTACCCTTGACAGCATCTTCGCCATCGGCCTCCCCCATCTCTTCTGCGATACGCATGGCCTCTTCGATCAGTGTCTCAACAATCTGGCTCTCGGGGACAGTCTTGATGACTTCGCCCTTCACAAAGATCTGGCCCTTGCCGTTGCCGGAGGCGACGCCGAGGTCAGCTTCGCGTGCTTCGCCGGGACCATTGACCACGCAACCCATGACAGCGACGCGGAGCGGGATCTCCATGCCCTCCAGTCCGGCCGTCACCTGTTCGGCGAGGGTGTAGACGTCCACCTGGGCGCGGCCGCAGGAGGGGCAGGACACGATCTCCAGCTTGCGTGGACGCAGGTTCAGCGACTGAAGGATCTGGTTTCCCACCTTGATCTCCTCCACCGGCGGGGCGGAGAGGGATACACGGATGGTGTCACCAATGCCTCTGGACAGCAGCGCGCCAAACGCCGTGGCTGATTTGATGGTGCCCTGGAAGGCGGGTCCGGCCTCGGTGACACCCAGGTGCAGGGGCCAGTCCCCTTTTTCGGCCAGCATCTCATAGGCAGCCACCATGATGACGGGGTCATTGTGCTTGACCGAGATCTTGAAGTCTTGGAAGCCGTGTTCCTCGAACAGCGACGCTTCCCAAACGGCCGATTCAACCAGTGCTTCCGGAGTGGCTTTCCCATACTTCTTCAGGATGCCGGGCTCCAGCGAGCCTGCATTGACACCGATGCGGATGGACGTGCCGTGGTCCTTCGCCGCCCTGGCGATTTCCTTCACCTGGTCATCGAACTTGCGGATGTTGCCTGGGTTGACGCGCACGGCGGCGCAGCCTGCTTCAATAGCTGCGAAGACGTACTTCGGCTGGAAGTGGATGTCGGCGATGACCGGGATCTGGGATTTGCGGGCGATGATCGGAAGAGCTTCGGCGTCATCCGCGGAAGGGCATGCCACGCGGACGATGTCACAGCCGGAGGCCGTCAGCTCCGCGATCTGCTGCAGGGTGGCGTTGATGTCCGTGGTGGGAGTGGTGGTCATCGACTGCACACTGATGGGCGAGTCGGAACCGACTCCCACCGGGCCGACTTTGATCTGGCGCGTCTTGCGGCGCGGAGCAAGGACGGGAGGCGGGGCGGATGGCATTCCCAGGCTGACCGAGGTCACGTGGACTCCTTGATTCAAAAAGGTGGCGGGAAGGGGCTTAGGCGTGGTCGGCGAGGAGGCCGGTCACGGGGACCCATTCCGTTGTGCGGGTGCCGGAGATGACGCCGGCGGAGGCGAAGGGATCCTGCTTGAGGATGTCATTCAGGGCGCTCTCGTCGGCAGCCTTGAAGATCAAAAGCGCGCCTGCGCCGTCACCGTAGGGTCCGCTGGCGAGGAGAACGCCGTCCTGGGCCAGGCCTGCGGTCCACTCACGGTGCGAAGGGCGGCTGGCTGCGCGGGCGTCGGAGGATTCGGCGTCATATACGTACTCAACAGCAAAAACAGTCATACAGACACCCTATCCCGCAGGCGCCCTAGGCGAGGAGCACGACCTTCGTAAACGCTGCCACCCCGGCTGCCCACAGCATCGAAGACAGGGTGCCTATGATGAACCGTTCCGCCGCAACCGGGGTCTCCTTTAGTTCGGCGAACCGTCCCAGGCCCTTAATCGCCACAACGTAGGCGATGGCAACGGGCTGCCCGGCCAGGATGGCAAGGCACACGGCCAGGCGTTCCAGCACGCCAATAATGGCCCCTCCCCGCAGGATCCGGGTTGTGGACCCGGAAGCAGTTTTCCTGGGTACCGTAATGTCGCCGTTCACCGTGTTGCCCGCACTGGTGTCGCCTCCGTCAGCCTTCCCGGCATCCGTTTCAGTCCCTGAACCGAAGGGCCTTTCCCGGTCTACCGTGACATCCGCGGAGGGATCGTCCCCGCTGCTCACCACACCGGCGTCGGCGTCGGCCTTGTCATCGATGGTGCGGGCCAATTTAAACACGAGGGCGGTCACCGGCCAGCCAACGAAACCTGCCGTCAGCAGGGCAAGTGCGATCCAGAGTGCGTTCACCGTTCTCCTCGGTCGGGTGCTTCGGGGCTGGAGGTTCTCAGAACCAGCCCGTGGGCGGTAGCCAGCAGCATTTCCACTGCGGGCCTCGCCGCCCATTCTTCCTGCCACCCGGACCTGATGATTGCCCGGCTCACCGACTGCTCGCTGATTCCCAGATCCCTCGCAACCTGCTTCTGCTGTCCGTGCCGGCCCGGGTCGCGGCCGTTCCGGGCACGGAGCGCGTCCACCACCCGCCATTGGGCTTCGGTACGCTCCTGAACCAGCCTGCCCACGAGCCGCAGGACTGCTTCGGCGTTCGCGCATGCCTTGGCGCCCGCTGCAGCGTCTCCCGCTGCAGCGGCACCACGGCCGCCAGCCCCGGAAGCAACCGCCAGCGGGACGTGGCTACCGGCGGCCTTGGCCCGGTCCACAGCCTGCCGTGCCGCAACGAACGCTGCCCCCGATCCTTCCCGGGGGCTCACAGGCTGCGGTTCGTTCACCGACCCGATGCCGACGCCCACGTACCAGAGGCCGCTGCGGAGGGCATGAAGGCTCACTTCCACGACCTCTCGTGGGTCGCTGAGGACGCCCTGGACCTCATCCCCCACTGAACGTTCAAAGCCATGGGAGATACGGTGCAGTTCCTCGAGGAACTCGGGCACCCGGTCGATGTCCGTACTGCTGCCACGTTGATCAATGGTCAAAACGTACATCGATCAACCGTAACCGGCGGATTGTCGGATATCAATCAGGTCCAGCTGATTATTGCAAATCAGCCCCAATTGGTTTAGAACGGCCCGCTATCCGAAGAGATTGACCGGTTTGACGATATCGGCGTAAATCAGCAAAGCACCCATGCCCATCAGCAGCACGGCCACGACGTATGTCACGGGGAGGAGTTTGGCGATATCGAAGGCGCCCGGGTCCGGCTTACCGAAAAGCTTGGCGACGCGGCGCCGGAGACCTTCGTACAGCGCTCCCGCAACGTGCCCGCCGTCGAGGGGCAACAGCGGCACCAGGTTAAAAACCGCCAGGGCGAAGTTCAGCCCGGCCAGCAGACCAACAAGGGCGGCGAGCCTGGACTGCACTGGCACCTGCTCCATGGCGGCAACTTCGCCAGCTACCCGACCCACTCCAACCACGCTGATCGGGCCGTTTGGGTCCCTCGGCTCTTCGCTGAACGCCGCCTGCGCCACACCAGCCACCCGGGCCGGAAGATTCAGGATGACGCCGGCGATCTGGCGGATGTTCTCCCCCGCCATGGGCAGGACTGACGACGCCGGCTGGGCAACGAGGGCTGTCTGGGCACCGATGCCCAAGAAGCCTACGTCCTGGAACATGGGGTTGCCCTGGCCGTCCCTCGCCTGCCGTCCGTCCTCCCCGATCACCGGTCGGGCGGACAGGACAGGGGTGACGGTAGTGGTGACGGGGGCACCATCCCGCTCAACTGTGATGGTGACTTCCCGTCCGGCCGATGCCCGGATCCATCCTGTGAGCTCAGCCCAGTCCGTCACGGTTTTGCCGTCAAAGGAGGTGATGACGTCGTTTGGCTTCAGCCCGGCAGAGGCAGCGGGGGTCAGCTTGCAGTCCGCCGAATCGGGGTCCACGGTCTCCCCGGCCTTCACCTGGCATTTCGAAACGTCGGCAATCGTCGTCGTCGGCGTTGCAATGCCGAAGCCCATCAGCAGCACTGCGGTCAGCACAAGGCCGATCAGCAGGTTCATCGCGGGCCCACCCAGCATCACCACGATCTTTTTCCATACGGGAAGCCGGTAGAAGACGCGGTTTTCGTCGCCCGCACCCACCTCTTCATGGGCCATGGACCGCGCCTCCGTGGCCAGGGTCTGGAACATTCCCGTACTGGACGGGCGCACGGACCCGTCATCCTTGTTGGGCGGATACATGCCGATCATCGATACGAAGCCGCCCAGCGGCAGGGCTTTAAGGCCGTATTCGGTCTCGCCTTTTTTCTTGGACCAGAGGGTGGGGCCAAAGCCGATCATGTATTTGGTGACGCGGACTTTGAACAGCTTGGCCGGGAGCAGGTGGCCCACTTCGTGCAGGGCAATCGACACGGCAATGCCGATCGCCACGAAGACGACGCCGAGGATAAAGAGAATGACGGGGCTCATGCCTGGATCTGCTGCTTCCTAGAGACTGCTCACTGCTAAACGTTCGTGGGCGCGTGCCCGTGCCCACTTCTCAGCATCGAGCACGGACTCGACCGTCAACCGGGAGGAACCCGGATGTTCACTGAGCACAGCTTCGATGGTATCCACAATGTCGGTGAATCTGATGCGGCCCTCGTGGAACGCCAGGACGGCTTCCTCATTTGCCGCGTTGAACACGGCAGGGAACGTACTCCCTCGCTCCGCGGCATCCTTGGCGAGGTCGACGGCGGGGAACGCGGCCGTGTCCAGCGGCTCGAAGGTCCAGCTCACGGCACGGCTCCAGTCGCACGGCATGGCGGCGTTCGGAACCCGGTCCGGCCAGCCCAGCCCGAGGGCGATCGGCAGGCGCATATCCGGCGGGGAGGCTTGGGCAATAATCGAACCGTCCACGAACTGCACCATGGAGTGGACCACGGACTGGGGATGAACCACCACATCGATGCGGTCCAGCGGGATGTCAAACAGCAGGTGCGCCTCAATCACCTCCAGGCCCTTGTTGACCAGCGTCGCGGAGTTGGTTGTCACCATCAGGCCCATGTCCCAGGTGGGGTGTGCCAGGGCTTCGTCGGGGGTGACGTCAGCGAGCTGCTCCCGGGTGCGGCCGCGGAACGGTCCGCCGGACGCGGTGAGGATAAGCCGGTCCACCTCCGTGGCGGACCCTGAGCGCAGGCATTGGGCGATGGCGGAATGTTCCGAATCGACCGGCACGATCTGGCCCTCCCTGGCCGCGGCCTTGACGAGTGAACCGCCCACAATCAGGGATTCCTTGTTCGCGAGCGCCAGGGTGGCCCCGGTGCCCAGGGCAGCCAGGGTGGGCGCCAGGCCGATGGAGCCGGTGATGCCATTGAGGACCACGTCCGCTTCCACCGCGGCTATGGCGGTGGAGGCATCAGGACCAGCCACGATCTCGGGCCGGTACGACGGGAGGCCGGCTGCCCGCGCCGCGCCGTCAATCAGCTCGCGGAGCCTGCCTGGATCGCCGGAGGCGATGCCCACCGCGTGCGCCCTCGTGTGCACGGCCTGCTGCGCAAGGAGTTCGAGGTTGCCGCCGCCGGCGCTGAGGGCCACTACCTCGAAACGGTGCGGGGCGGCGTCGACGACGTCAATCGCCTGGGTGCCGATCGAACCGGTGGATCCGAGGATGACAATTCTGCGCGGGTGGCCCGCTGGTTGCTTGGTGGAACGTCCGGCGCCCGAAGTCTGCATGGCTTAAGTATCCCGCACCCCCGCCGGCGGCTGGTTGGTGGCGGGTGGCAGGAAGTGCGCCCGGGCGGGCATCTTGACGCTCCGGGCGCCCTGAGTAACGTGGAAGCGTGGACTGGGCCGCCTGGATTGACTGGTTGGACGCGCCGGACTACGAGTTCGCCCGGCAAGTGTTGCAGCGCGGCGTCGCCGGGCTCTTTTTCGTTGCATTCCTCTCTTCTTTTAACCAGTTTCCCGCACTGCTGGGTGAGCGCGGCCTCCTTCCCGTTCCTGACTTTCTGGAGGCCTTCAGCAAGTTCCGGCGGCCCACGCTGTTCCGCTGGCATTACTCAGACCGGCTCCTGCGGGCGGTGTGTGTCGCCGGAATGGTCATCTCCGCGGCCCTCGTTCTGGGGCTCCCCCAGCTTGGGCCGCCTTGGGTGCCACTTATTGCGTTCCTGTCCCTCTGGCTGCTGTACATGTCCATCGTCAATGTCGGGCAGACGTTCTACGGCTTCGGCTGGGAGATGCTGCTGCTCGAAGCCGGCTTCACCGTGGCTTTCCTCGGCTCCGACCAGACGGACCCGCCCCGCACCATCCTGTTCCTCATCGCCTGGCTGGTGTTCCGCCTGGAGTTCGGCGCAGGCATGATCAAGATCCGCGGCGGACGGGAATGGCGGGACCTCACGGCGTTGTATTACCACCACGAGACGCAGCCCATGCCCGGGCCGCTGAGCCGGCAGGCACACCTCCTGCCCAAGCCGTTCCATAAGCTGGAGGTGCTGGGCAACCACTTCGCCCAGCTTGTGGTGCCGTTCTTCCTCTTCGCCCCGCAGCCAATCGCGAGCATCGCAGCTGGCCTCATTATTTTCACGCAGCTGTGGCTCGTGGCCAGCGGCAACTTCGCCTGGCTGAACTGGATCGCCATAGTGCTGGCCTTCGCAGCCGTCAGCGATCCGGTGGCCCATGCAGTGCTGCCCGTCATTCCGCTCGACTGGCATGGCGCCGGTGCCGGCCGCGAAACCCCGCTCTGGTGGCTCGCCATCACCCTGGCGGCGACAGTGCTGCTGGTGGTACTCAGCTACTGGCCCATCCGCAACCTGTTCTCCCACTACCAGCTGATGAACGCCAGTTTCAACCGCTGGCAGCTGGTGAATACCTACGGCGCGTTCGGCACGGTCACTAAGCAGCGGATCGAGGTCGCGGTGGAAGGCACTATGGACGAGGAACCGGACGAGTCCGCGGACTGGCGGGAGTATGGCTTCAAAGGCAAGCCTTGGGATGTGCGCCGGATGCCGCGCCAGTACGCGCCGTACCACCTGCGGCTCGACTGGCTCATGTGGTTCCTGCCGCTGCGAACCGTCCACGAAGAGTGGTTTTACGCGTTCCTCACCAAACTCCTGGAAGCGGACCGAGCGGTACTGCGCTTGCTGCGACATGACCCGTTCGACGGCGAACGCCCCCGTTGGGTGCGTGCCCGCACCTACCTCTACCGTTTCGCAACCCGCGACGAGTTCCGCAAGACCGGCCAGCGCTGGATCCGCACTCCGCTGTATGAGGCCATCCCGCCGCTCTCACTGCGGCGAGCGCCCGGGCGGCGGCCGTAGAAAAAGCTAGGCCCTGATGCCTGCCCGGCGGATGGTGGATTCCGCGTGCTTCAGGATGGGGCCGTCGATCATCTTGCCGTCGTATTGGAATACCCCGCTGCCGGACGCATGGGCCGCTTCCAGCAGTTGTCTGGCTGCAGCCACGTCCGCCTCGGACGGCGCATAGGCCCCGCGAACGACGGGCACCTGGGTCGGGTGGATACACGCCTTCGAGCTGAACCCGGAGGCCACGGCGTCGCGGGCCTCGGCTCCAAGTCCCTCAAGATCGGGAATGTTGACGTACACGGCGTCCACGGCTTCCTTGCCGAAGGCTCCGGCCGCCAGCAGCACCGATGAACGGGCCTGCAGGGCAACAGCCCGGTAGCCGCCGTCGTCCTTCCTGCTCGAGGTGCCGCCAAGGGACGCGAGGAGGTCCTCGGCACCCCACATCAGCGCCACCACGTTCGGCGCGGCGGCGATGGCAGGGGCGTTGATGATTCCGGCGGCCGTTTCGCACAGGGCAATGACGTGGAATCCCTCCAGCGCCCGAAGCTGCGCTGCGTTTTCGGTCTTGGCAAGCATCACCGTCCGGTATGGCGTGTGGGCCAGGCAGTGCAGGTCCTTCTCAAAGTCCTCAGTGCCGGCCGGGTTGACCCTGACGATGGTCCGGCTCGGGTCAAGCTCGGGCACGTCCAGTGAGCCCGCGAGCTGGGCCAGGATGGCTCCCCGGGCCCGCTGCTTGTCAGGAGCGGCCACCGCGTCCTCAAGGTCGAGGATGACGGCGTCCGAGCGCTCGGCTGCCTTTTGGAAGCGTTCCGGACGGTCGGCAGGGCAGAAAAGCAGGGCGGGACCCATAACGAAAGTCATACAGCCATTCTCCGATTATTTTTCCGTCCGCGCTTCATTGTCTGGGGCTTCATGGTCAGGGGCTTCATGGTCAGGGGCTTCATGGTCAGGGGCCTAGGTGTCCGTTCGCGCTTGGGCGCCGTGCTGGATGCGGGCATGTGCGTCCCTTGTCCACATGAGGCAGCTGCGGGTGGCCAAGGCGACCACGGCGCCGTCCTGGTTCCGGCCCGTGTGCTGCATGGTGACAATCCCTTGGCCCGGACGGGATCCCGAGAGCCGCTTTCCGGTGATGACGGTCTCCGTGTACAGCGTGTCCCCGTGGAACAGGGGGCCGGGAAAGGACACGTCCGTTAGCCCCAGCTGTGCGATGATCGTGCCCTGGGTCAGCTGGGCAACGGACTGCCCGACGACGGTTGCGAGCGTAAACATCGAGTTCACCAGCCGCTGCCCGAACGGCTGCCCTGCGCTCCACGCGGCGTCCAGGTGCAGCCCCTGGGTGTTCATGGTCATGGTGGTGAAGAGAACATTATCCGCTTCGGTCACGGTCCGGCCCGGGCGGTGGGCGTACAGTACGCCCTCCTCGAGTTCGTCAAAGTACAGTCCGCGCTGTTCGATCACCCGGGGACCGCCGGCGGTTGAGCCTGCCGAGACCCCGTTCATACGGTCAGTTCCTGGTCTTCCTCGAACAATTCGGCGCCCGTGGCGGCCGCTACTTCCTCGACGGAGACGTTGGGGGCCAGTTCGCGAAGCACGAGGCGCGGGGCTGCGCCGTCGATCACGACGTCGATCACCGCAAGGTCAGTGATGATGCGGTCTACGCAGGCTTTGCCAGTCAGCGGCAGGGTGCACTGTTCGACGATCTTGGGCCTGCCGTTCCGGTCCACGTGCTCCATCATCACGATGACTTTCTTCGCTCCGAAGACCAGGTCCATGGCGCCGCCCATGCCCTTGACCATCTTGCCGGGAATCATCCAGTTGGCCAAGTCGCCGTTGGCGGCCACCTCCATGGCACCGAGCACCGCGACATCGACGTGGCCTCCCCGGATCATGCCGAACGACAGGGATGAGTCGAAGAATGCTGCGCCCTTGTTGACAGTGACGGTTTCCTTTCCTGCATTAATCAGGTCCGGGTCCACCTCGTCCTCGCCCGGGTAGGGGCCCACGCCAAGGATCCCGTTCTCTGAATGGAGCACCACTTCCACGCCGGCGGGAATGTAGTTGGGAATCAGCGTGGGCATGCCGATGCCCAGGTTGACGTACTGTCCGTTGCTGAGTTCCTGGGCCACGCGGGCGGCCAGTTCGTTCCTCGTCCATCCCCTGCCTTCGGGATGCGACGAAGCCGCGCGCCGGTATTCGGGACGGACACCTTCGGGGCGGGGAGCCTGGGGGCTGTTCGGATCCATTCCTATGCTCCTGCCTGCTCACGGGCGCCGGCCGCAGTCAGGGCCACCGTCCTTTTTTCGATGCGCTTCTCTCCCTGCGGGACAACCACAACCCGCTGGACGAAGATTCCCGGCAGGTGGACGTGTTCGGGGTCCAGTTCTCCCGGTTCCACCAGCTCTTCGACTTCGGCGATGGTGATCCTCCCCGCCATGGCGCAGAGCGGGTTGAAGTTCATGGCGGTGGCGTGAAAAACAAGGTTCCCGTGACGGTCGCCCTTCCACGCGTGCACCAGGCCGAAATCCGGTCTCAGGGACTCTTCCAGGACGTAGTCCACGCCGTTGAAACTCCGGACTTCCTTGGGTGCCGACGCGACCGCGATGCCGCCGTGGGCGTCGTACTTTTGAGGCAGGCCGCCCTCGGACACCTGGGTACCGACGCCAGCCTTGGTGTAGAACGCCGGGATGCCAGCCCCGCCGGCCCGCAGCTTCTCGGCCAGGGTTCCCTGCGGGGTCAGCACCACCTCGAGTTCACCGGCCAGGTACTGCCGGGCGAACTCCTTGTTCTCCCCCACGTAGGAGCTGATGGTCCGGCGGATGCGGCCGTCCCGGAGCAGGATGCCGAGGCCCCAGTCATCCACCCCGCAGTTGTTGCTCACCGTTTCGAGGTCCGTGGTGCCGTGCTCATGCAGGGCATTGATCAGCGCCACCGGGATACCGCACAGCCCGAAACCGCCCACAGCGAGTGAAGCGCCGTCGGGAATATCCGCAACGGCCTCCGCAGCGCTCGCAACAACCTTGTCAATCATCGTTGATCCTTTCAGGTGTTCCCGACCTCGTCTCCCGGGCAGTCTAGAGCCCGAGCTCCCGGGCGATGAGCATCAGCTGGACCTCCGTGGTGCCTTCGCCGACTTCAAGGATCTTGGAGTCACGGTAATGGCGTGCCACAGTGAACTCGTTGATGAAGCCATAGCCGCCGAATACCTGGGTGGCATCCCGCGCGTTGTCCATGGCCGCCTCGCCTGCGACCATCTTAGCTATGGCCGCCTGGGTCTTGAACGGCTTGCCCGCTAGCATCCTGGCCGCCGCATCGTAGTAGGCCAGGCGGGCGGTATGGGCCCTGGCCTGCATACGCGCAATCTTGAAGGAGATCGCCTGGTACTTGCCGATGTTGTTGCCGAACGCGCGGCGCTCCTTGGCGTACCGCACTGACAGATCCACGCAGCCCTGGGCCGCACCCGTGGCAAGCGCCGCGATGGCGATGCGGCCTTCGTCCAGGATGGACAGGAAGTTGGCGTAGCCCCGGCCCTGCTGTCCCAGCAGGTTGGCTTCGGGGACCCTGACATCCCTAAGGGTCAGGGGGTGCGTGTCCGAGGCGTTCCAGCCGACCTTGTTGTAGGCCTTTTCCGCTTTGAATCCGGGCGTGTCGGTCGGCACGAGGATCGTGGAGATCTCCTTCTTGACGCTCCCGTCCTTGCGTTCGTGCTGGCCAGTTACGGCGGTCACCGTCACCAGCCGGCTGATGTCCGTGCCTGAGTTGCTGATGAATTCCTTATTGCCGTTGATCACCCAGTTCTTGGCGTCTGCGCCGCCTTCCAGCCGCGCCGTGGTCTTGGTGCCGCCGGCGTCCGAACCCGCCTCGGGCTCTGTCAGGCCGAAGCCTGCGAGCGCCTTTCCTGAGGCGAGCAGCGGCAGCCACTCCTCCTTTTGCGCGTTAGTGCCGAACCGGTGGATCGGCATGGCCCCCAAAGAAACGCCGGCTTCCAGGGTGATCGCCACGGACTGGTCCACCCGTCCCAGCTGTTCCAGCGCGAGGGCCAGCGCGAAGTAGTCTCCGCCCATGCCTCCGTACTCCTCCGGGAACGGCAGCCCGAAGAGGCCCATGTCCGCCATCTGCGAGATGACTTCGTACGGGAAGCTGTGTTCCTCGTCGTGCTTGGCCGCGACCGGCGCCACGACCTCGTCGGCGAACTCCCGGACAGTGTCGCTGAGGTCCTGGTATTCCTCGCCGAGCTCAAAATCGGCCATTCTCAGGCTCCCTTACGTTTATTGGTTCTATGGTCAATGGCTTTCGTTCATTGGTTTGCCTCAATGATTGAGGTTCAGCGGCTCACGTTCAGTGGCTCACGTTCAGTGGTTTACGGTCAGTGGCTTACGTTCGGTGGCAGGATCCTGGTCCGGCGCGTCGGCAGCCGGCGCCGCATGGATGGTCGCCAGCACCTGGTCGGCTTTGACGAGATCCCCCGCGCCGACGGTGATGTGGACCGTACCGGCCACCTCGGCGACCAGCTGGTGCTCCATTTTCATGGCCTCTACGGCGAGGAGCACCTGTCCGGGCTCCACCGTGTCGCCGTTGACGACGGCGACCGAGACGACGGTGCCCGGCATCGGCGAACGCACTTCGGGGTCCGCTGTGCCCGCTTCCCGTTGCATGGCCGCGAGCACCCGCTCCAGGTAGGTTTCCCGGCTGAGCACGTCGAGCCTGCAGGCCCAGCCGCCCCTGCCGACGTAAACATGCTGCGGCCGTTCCTTTCCAGCGGCGTCGTTCCCGGTGGCGCCGTTCCGGCCGGCGCCGTTCCGGCCGGCGTCGTTCCCGGTGGCGCCATCCCCGCGGCCGTCCACCAGGGATCCGAGGGCGAAGGCGTGCTCCTGCCCATCCACGTCCAGGTGAATTGA
The DNA here is from genome assembly GCF_054130535.1 of Arthrobacter sp. D1-17. Classification (NCBI taxonomy): domain Bacteria; kingdom Bacillati; phylum Actinomycetota; class Actinomycetes; order Micrococcales; family Micrococcaceae; genus Arthrobacter; species Arthrobacter sp. D1-17. Next base: position 2,821,820 of record NZ_CP096382.1, read on the forward strand.
CCTGCTGGTCAACAAAAGGATGACGACCTTGTACTGCGGTCCCCCATTGACCCGGACCAGGGCGTGCCCTCCGTCCGCGTTGCCCAGCCAGGTGACAGATGCTTCGGCGAGGCCACCGCAGGGCAGGCCGAAGCGTATGCGCCAGGGGGCCGGACTGCCCAGCCGCCAGCCCCGGACTGTATTCCAGGGGGAAGAAACCCCTTGAGGACCCCTGGCCGCTGCCCGGAAGTGCATGGCCGCAGCGATGATCTCAACGTCCCCTGCAGTATGGAAGGCCAGGTCCGGCATTTTCCGGTCTATGAGCGTGGTGTCCAGACGCCCGGCGCGGACGTCGGCGTCGTTAATCAGGAGCCTGAGGTACTCAACGTTGGTGCCCACCCCGAGAACGGTGTACCCGGCGAGCGCAGCGTCCAGCCTGTCCAGCGCCGACTGACGGTCCTGGCCCCAGGCAATAACCTTGGACAGCAGGGGGTCGTAGTCACTGGAGATTTCCAGCCCCGGCAGCAGGGCCGAGTCAATCCGCAGATGAGGGTCGGCGGCAGTCCTGGCGCCGCCCGCCTCCGGCAAAGCCGTAAAGATGCTGCCGTGTTCATCGAGCAGCACCACCTCACCGGTGGACGGCAGGAAGTTCCGTTCCGGCACCTCCGCGTACACGCGCGCCTCTACCGCGTGGCCGTTAAGCCCGACGTCGTCCTGCGCGACGGTGAGTGCTTCACCGGCGGCGATGCGCACCTGCCATTCGACGAGGTCAACTCCGGTGACCATTTCGGTGACGGGGTGCTCCACCTGGAGCCGGGTGTTCATTTCCATGAAGAAGAACTGGTCGGGGTCGTTGTCGGAGACGAGGAACTCGACCGTTCCCGCCCCGGTGTAGTGCACGCTCCGTGCTGCCTGGCAGGCGGCATCACCGATGCGCGCCCGCCTGGTGCCGCCGTCGTGCAGCGCTTCCAGCAACGGAGAGGGTGCTTCTTCGATCACCTTCTGGTGCCGGCGCTGCAGGGAACATTCGCGCTCGCCGAGGTGGATGACATTGCCGTAAGCGTCCGCCAGGACCTGGACCTCGATGTGCCGGGGCGCCTGGACGAGGCGTTCCAGGAACAGGGTGTCGTCCCCGAAGGCTGCTGCCGCCACGCGCCGGGCGGTCACCAGGACGGCCGGGAGATCCTCCGGCCGCTCCACGATATGCATGCCCTTGCCGCCGCCGCCGGCCGACGGCTTGATGAGTAGCGGGAACCCGACGCCCGCCGCGGCGTCGACCAGTTCGGCGTCCGTCAGCCCCGGTTCGGCGACGCCGGGGACCACGGGAACGCCGTATCCTGCCACGTGGTTCTTGGACCGGATTTTGTCGCCCATGACTTCGAGGGCTTCGGCACCCGGACCGATAAACGCAATACCGGCCGCGGCCAGTGCCCGGGCAAACAGGACGTTCTCACTCAGGAACCCATAGCCGGGGTGTACCGCCTGCGCGCCGCTCTCCCGGCACGCCCGGATGATGGCCTCGATCTTGAGGTAGCTCTCCCCTGCCGCGGCGGGACCGATCCGGACGGCGGCGTCCGCCTCCTGCACATGGCGGGCGCGGAGATCGGCATCACTGTAGACGGCGACGGAACGGATGCCCATGGCCCGCAGCGTGCGGATGACCCGGCACGCGATCTCGCCGCGGTTGGCGACGAGGACAGTGGAGAACATGGCGGGGGCGCCGGAGACGGGGGCCGGCGTCGTGATTGCTTGATCGGTCATGGCGTGCTCACATCCGGAAGAGGCCGAGGGAGGTCTCCGGCAGCGCAGTGCGGGAGACAACGTCGAGGGCGAGTCCCAGGACGGTGCGTGTATCTGCGGGATCAATCACGCCGTCGTCCCAGAGGCGGGCGGTGGAGTAGTACGGGCTGCCCTGGTCCTCGTACTGCTGCCGGATGGGGGCCTTGAAGCTTTCCTCATCCTCGGCTGGCCACTCCTGGCCGGCCGCCTCGTACTGGTCTCGCTTCACGGTGGCCAGGACGCTGGCCGCCTGGTTGCCGCCCATGACGGAAATACGGCTGGCTGGCCACATCCACAGGAAGCGCGGGGAATAGGCACGGCCGCACATGGAATAGTTTCCGGCTCCGAAGGAGCCGCCGATAACGACGGTCAGCTTGGGCACCCGGGCGGTAGCAACTGCTGTGACCATCTTGGCCCCGTTTTTGGCGATGCCGCCCTGCTCGGAGTCCTTACCCACCATGAAGCCGGAGATGTTCTGCAGGAAGATCAGCGGAATGCCGCGCTGGTCGCACAATTCGATGAAGTGCGCCCCCTTGAGTGCGGACTCGCTGAAGAGCACGCCGTTATTGGCCACGATGCCCACGGGGTGGCCGTACAGCTTCGCGAACCCGGTCACCAGCGTGGTGCCGTAGTTTTTCTTGAACTCGTGGAACCTGCTGGCGTCCACCAGCCGGGCGATGACCTCACGAACGTCATACTGCGCATTAACGTCCGTGGGGACCGCGCCGTAGAGCCCGCCCAGGTCAACGGCCGGTTCGGCGGCGGCATCCACCGGCCAGGCGGGCGCGGCGGGCGCGGGCAGAGTGGCGACGATGTCCCGGACAATCTGCAGGGCGTGTTCGTCGTTTTCCGCCAGGTGGTCGGTGACGCCTGAGATACGGGAGTGGACATCGCCGCCTCCGAGTTCCTCGGCGGTGACGATTTCACCGATGGCGGCCTTCACGAGGGGCGGACCGCCCAGGAAGATGGTGCCCTGGTTCCTGACGATCACCGTTTCGTCGCTCATGGCCGGAACATAGGCGCCGCCGGCGGTGCACGAGCCCATGACCGACGCGATCTGCGGAATCTTTGCAGCTGACATCCTCGCCTGGTTGTAGAAGATCCGGCCGAAATGTTCCTTATCCGGGAAGACCTCGTCCTGCTTCGGCAGGAAGGCCCCGCCGGAGTCGACCAGATAGATGCAGGGCAGCCGGTTTTCCAAGGCAATCTCCTGGGCGCGGAGGTGCTTTTTCACCGTCATGGGATAGTACGTGCCGCCCTTGACGGTGGCGTCATTGGAGATCACCAGAACGTGCCGGCCGTGGACCAGCCCGATGCCTGCAATGAGTCCGGCGCCCGGGGACTCGTCGTTGTACATGCCGTTCGCCGCCAGCGGGGCGATCTCCAGGAAGGGGCTGCCTTCATCGAGAAGCTGGTCAATTCGCTCCCGCGGCAGCAGTTTTCCGCGGGCCACATGGCGCTCGCGGGACTTTTCCGGTCCGCCCAAGGCAGCTTCGGCCAGCCGCTTGCGGAGTTCCGCCGCGAGCGCCCGCTGCGCAAGGCTGTTCGCTTCGAAGGTCCCGCTGGTAGGGTCCAGCCGGCTGGCGAGTGTCTCCATTGACCGCTTCCGTTCCTGGCCAGCCTTTAGATGCTGGCCTCGCCACATTTGAGTTAGTGCCGTGTAACTGAGATTTAGGTTAGTCTCTATTAACTGTGATGTCCAACACACGCGAGGGTTGCTAGAGTTTGCAGGTCCTAGGAGGAAAAGTGCCGATCGCAGAACAGGACATGCTCGCCGGGAGCGACCCGTCAGCAGCCCCAACCCTGGCCGAGGGTATCCCGCAGAGCCGGGCAACGCAGCGCAGCCGTGCCAAGGAAACCCGCCGGCAGGCTTTGCTGTCCGCCGCCGCGTCGCTGTTTGCCGTCCACGGGTTCAACAGGGTGTCGCTCGAGGATCTGGGCGCCGCAGCCGGCGTCAGCGGACCGGCGGTCTACCGCCATTTCCCGGGGAAGCAGGCCGTGCTGGGTGCACTCCTCCTGACAGTCAGCCAAGACCTGCTGGAAGGCGGGCGGCATGTGGTGGCTGACGCAGCGGACCCGCCGACAGCTTTGGCCCGGCTGGTCCAGTTCCATGTGGACTTCGCCCTGAGCAATCCGGACGTGATCAGGGTCCAGGACCGGGATTTCACCAACCTCTCTGAGGAAGACCAGGCCCAGGTGCGGGCTTTGCAGCGCAGCTACGTGGAGCTCTGGGTTGACGTGCTGACAGGCATTCACAGCGATACCGACACAGCCGACTTGCGGATGCGCGCCCATGCCACCTTCGGGCTGATCAACTCCACACCCCACTCTGTCCGGAACCATGGCCGCCGGATGGCCGTCAGATCGGCCCGGCCGCTGCTGGAGAACATGGCGCTGGCTGCCCTGACCGCCCCCGGTGCGCCGCCGGCCTAAGCCTGCGCTCCAACTCCACGAGCGGTACCCGGCCCGCATGACCGCTGCTTATCGCCGGTCATGCGGGCAGGGTACAGGGCCGGGGCCGGGTACAGGGCAGAGTGTCAGACCATAGCCAGCGCCATGCCCGGATCAGCCAGGAGAGCTCCGACGTCGGCCAGGAACCCCGAGCCCTGCTCGCCGTCCACCAGCCGGTGGTCGAAGGAGAGGCTTAGCGTCATGACCTGCCGAAGGGCGATCTGGTCCTGGTATTCCCAAGGCATTTTCCGGACGGCGCCCATAGCCAGGATGGCCGCCTCCCCCGGGTTAAGGATGGGTGTGCCGGCGTCGATGCCGAAGGTCCCGATGTTGGTGATTGACATAGTGCCTCCGGACAGATCCGCCGGGCTCGTCTTTCCGGCCCTGGCGGTCTCGGTCAGTCCAGTCAGCGCCGCGGACAGTTCTGCAAGAGTCATCCGGTCGGCGTCCTTGATGTTGGGCACGGTGAGGCCGCGCGGTGTAGCCGCGGCAATGCCGAGGTTAACGTAGTTGAACTGCACGATCTCCTGGTTGGCTTCGTCCCACCGGGAATTCAGGGTGGGGTTGCGGCGCAAGGCGATCAGGGCAGCCTTCGCCACGAGGGTCAGCGGCGTCAGCCTGAGCCCTTCAAAGGCCTTGGCGGCTTTGAGCCGGGCCAGCAGTTCCATGGCCGGCGTGACGTCAACGGTGAGGAATTCGGTGACGTGGGGCGCCGTAAACGCACTCGTCACCATCGCGGCTGCTGTGAGCTTGCGGACGCCCTTGATGGGCGTGCGCACTTCGCGACCGCCCACGCCGGCCGCAGAAAGTTCCCCGGCCGCCGCTTCCCGGGCGGCCATCCCATCGGCTGCGAGCTCATGGGCTGCAGCCGGCAGGTCCCCGCCGCCCACGAAGTTCCGTACGTCGTCGCGGGTTATCAGCCCGTTGGGGCCAGTGCCCTTGATGTCCTCAAGGAACACACCCAGGTCTTTCGCCAGCTTCCGGACGGGCGGGGTGGACCGTGGGCGCTCGTCCTGGCCCTCGGCAGACTTGGTGGTCGAAGGCCTGGATCCCGCGGGTTTTGGTCCGGCAGGTTTGGTTTCAGCAGGCTCAACCAGCGGGGCTGGCTCAACCGGCTTCCGTGCCCTGCGCACCGGATGGCCGGAACTTTCGACGACGGCCCCGTAGCCTACGAGGTTCGGTTCCCGCTTGGCGGGACGCACCTCGGCGCCGCCTTTGGCGGCTGCGGCACTGTCAACTGCGGCACCGTCAGCTGCGGCGGGAGGCTGCCCGCCGTCGTCGCCCTCGACTTCGAAGGAGACGATGGGCTTGCCGACTTCCACGACGGTCCCCGGCTGCTCATGCAGCGCCGTAATGACGCCGGCGAACGGGGAGGGAAGCTCCACCACGGCCTTCGCGGTCTCCACCTCGGCGATGATCTGGTTCAGGCTTACGGTATCCCCGACATTCACCTTCCAGCTGACGATCTCCGACTCGGTGAGGCCTTCGCCGAGGTCGGGAAGCCGGAATTCCTTGATCATTGCGCCGCTCATCCTTCCAGCCCGCTCAACGAGTTGGGCCGGCCCAGAGCCCGGTCAACGCCGTCGAGAATCCTGTCCAGCCCAGGGAGGTGATGCATCTCCAGCTTCGAATACGGGTACGGCACGTCGAACCCTGTGACCCGGACGGGGGCGGATTCCAGGTAGTAGAAACAGCGTTCCGTGATGCTCGCGGCAATCTCAGCACCGAGCCCGCCCGACTGCACTGCCTCATGGGCAATCACGAGCCGCCCGGTCTTGCGCACCGAGGCTTCCACTGTGGCGAAATCCACCGGAGCCAGGGAACGAAGGTCGATGACTTCGACGGACATGCCTTCGTCAGCGGCAGCGAGGGCGACGTCGCGGGCGGTCTTCACGAGCGGTCCGTAGGCGACCAGCGTGACGTCACGGCCGTCGGCCACCACCCTGGCCTTCTCGAATGGAAGCGCTGCGCCCGGATCGAGGGACTCATCCACGTCACCCTTGTCGTGGTAGCGGCGCTTGGGTTCGAAGAACAGCACGGGGTCATCACACGCGATGGCCTGCTGGATCATCGTGTGCGCGTCCTGCGGGCTTGACGGGCTGATGACCCTCAGGCCCGGGGTGTGCGCGAAGTACGCCTCGGGAGATTCAGAGTGGAACTCCGGTGACCCTATGCCGCCGCCGAACGGGATGCGGATGGTGATGGGCATCTTGACGGCACCCTTCGTGCGGTAATGCATCTTTGCCACCTGGCAAACGATCTGGTCGAAGGCCGGGTACACGAATCCGTCGAACTGGATCTCCACGACCGGGCGGTAGCCGCGGTAGGCAAGTCCCACCGCGGTGCCCACGATGCCGGACTCGGCCAGCGGCGTGTCGATCACACGGTGCTTGCCGAAATCCTTCTGCAATCCGTCCGTCACCCGGAACACACCGCCAAGGGTTCCAATGTCCTCGCCCATGAGGACAACTTTGGGATCGTTCTCAAGGGATTTGCGGAGCCCGGAGTTTATTGCCCGGGCAAAGGTCAGCTGGGTCATCGGCGTGCACCTTCTTCAGAGGCGGCTCCTGCGGGATCGCCGAAGGAGTCCAGGTAGCGGGAGTAATGGTCCTGCTGGCGGTCCAGCCAGGAATGCGGCGTGCTGTAGACGTGCTTGAAGACGTCCAGCGGCTCGGGGTCCGGCATGGTGGTGCAGCCGGTGCGCATATCCCGGGCAACGGCGTCCGCCTTTTGCTGTACAGCCGTTTCGAGCTCCGGGGTGAGAAGGCCCTTCCGCTCGAGCAGGGCCTTAACCCGGCGGATGGGGTCCTTCTGCGCCCAGTCCTCAAGTTCGTTGGCGTCCCGGTAGCGGGTGGGATCGTCCGCCGTCGTGTGCGGCCCCATGCGGTAGGTGACGGCCTCAATGAAGGTGGGTCCGCCTCCGCGGCGTGCCCTGTCCAAGGCGACCCTAGTGGCCGCCATCACGGCGAGGACATCGTTGCCGTCCACCCGCATGCTGGGAATGCCAAAGCCCAAAGGACGGTCGGCGATCTGGACGTGGGACTGCAGCCGTACGGGTTCGGAGATGGCCCAGTGGTTGTTCTGGCAAAAGAACACCACGGGCACCTGGAAGCTTGCCGCAAAGACCATGGCTTCATTGACATCACCCTGGCTCGTTGCGCCGTCGCCAAGGTAGGCAATGGCCGCTGAATCAGCGCCGTCGTTCTGGATGCCCATGGCATAGCCGGTGGCGTGCAGCGTTTGGGAGCCGATGATGATCTGGGGAGTTCCCAGGTTGACGGTGTAGGGATCCCATCCGGCGGACGCATTGCCGCGCCAGACACGGAGGATGTCCGTCAGCTTCACCCCCCTGCAGTAGGCAACCCCGTTGTCACGGTAGGTGGGGAAAACAAAATCATCGTCGCGCAGGGCCCTGGCCGAACCGATCTGCGATGCTTCCTGCCCGAGCATTGGGGGCCAAAGTCCAAGCTCACCCTGCCGCTGCAGGGCTGTGGCTTCGGTGTCGATGCGCCGGGTAATCACCAGGTCCTCATACAGGGAGCACAACTGCTCGTCTGAAATGTCCTGCACCCAGGGGTCGTACTCGGGATGGCTGACACGTTCCCCTGCGGGAGTGATCAGCTGGACCAGGTTCTGGCCGGTCCTGCCCTGTTGTCCTGCACTGTTGCCCGGGCCGCCGGCGGTTGTACCGCCCTGGCCCACCTCGTCTGTCACCACAGTTGTGCAACTTTCTGACGTCGTGTCGCCGTGCGGCGGAAGGACTCGTGATCCCGGCCCCGCGCGGCGTTCCGGGCGCCGTTGCTCCGGATAATTGTGACCATACTCACAACAGGCAGGGGGTACAACCACTGCCGGAAAAGCTGAGCACAATGCACTCTTCCGCACCTCAACACCGTGCTAGCCTTGCGCATTATGCGCGCTTTGGATGGCACAGATACCCGCCTGCTTTCAGCCCTGGCCCAAGACCCGCGGCAGACGGTTGTTGCACTGGCCCAAAAGCTGGGACTGTCCCGGAACACAGTGCAGGCCCGCATGGCGCAGCTCGAAAAGAAGCACGCCTTCCTCTCCTTCGAGCGCCGCATCAATCCGGTTTCTCTGGGGTACCCCCTCATGGCCTTTATTTCTGTCCACGTCCAGCAGCAGAAACTCGGCAGCCTGGCGGAAGACCTGGCCGGCGTACCGGAAATCCTGGAGGGCTACGGGCTCACGGGCTCGGCAGATCTTTTGTTACGGGTGGTGGCGCTCGACGCCGAGGACCTGTTCCGCATTAACGGGAAGATCCTCGCGTGCGACGGTGTAGAGCGGACCGACACGGCACTCGCCATGGGAGAACTGATTCCGTTCCGGATCCGGCCGCTCCTGGACCGCGGTTCCACCGCCGAATAGCCACGGATAACGCTATAGGCTAATGCCACCGAAAGTGGCCCTTGCCACGGAAGCGACGCGGCACCGTGGCGTGCCCGCCAATGAGGTGCGCCGTGCCACGGCCGCCGGAAAGGCCAGCCTTGAGTAACCCCCAGGACCCCGGGTACGAAGCGCCCGAGCCGCTGCGGCCGCGCCGGAGCAGGTCGTCGCTCCCACCGTCGCCGTTCGGCCTCCCCGGGCAGCCGCCCGCCAAGAGCCGTAAAGGGCTCTGGATTGTGCTGGGGATCGTAGGCGGCGTCCTGCTCTTGGTGGCAGCGGGCGTTCCACTCCTGATGGGCCTCGTTGGCGGTCAAGCGCGCCAGGCATCCGATCTCGCGGACAGCTTCACCAGGCTCGTCATCGCCGGCGACACGCACAAGGCATACGACGAATACCTGGATCCTGCGCTCAAAGAACAGCTGCCGCGGGAGGACTTCGCATCCGGCATCGAGAGCCTGAACCTCGACTCCTCCTGCACCATGATGCTTGACGATCCTCAGCTCAGCGAGGACAGCGGCTCCAGCATTGCCGACGTGGCGGGCGTGATCCAGTGCGGCGGCAAGGACGTCGAGATGGTGTACCGGTTCGCGGGAACGGACGACCTGAAGATGGTGACCATCAGGCTCAAACCAAAAGTTTGAGGTTCGTCCCATCCGCAGGGGCGTGTGGTCCGAATTGCTTCCGAGAGTCCCGACCGGGGCTCCGCAGTCCGGCCGGGATAAGTGTCCCGGCCCTACCGGAAGGATTCGGGCCATGCGCAACTCACCGAACCGTCTCGTCGCCACCGTCTTCGGCGCCGTCTATCTGCTCGTCGGGCTTGTCGGATTTGCCGTAACGTCCGGCGTGGGGTTCTTCGCCACCGAAGGCGCCAACCTCATCATCTTCGAAGTCAACCCCCTCCATAACGTCATCCACCTGGCCATCGGTGCCGCCCTGCTCTACGCAGGCCTCAAGAACGTGCAAATGGCCCGCACCGTCAACGCCGGCGTCGGCGCCGTTTACCTCCTCGTGGGCATCCTGGGCCTCTTCCTGCTCAGCTCACCGCTGAACATCATCGCCCTTAACGGTGCGGACAACGTCCTGCACCTCGCAAGCGCCGTCCTGCTGCTCGGCGTGGGCCTCTCCGTCGAGAAGTCCCCAGTCGCCGCACGCGCCTAGAGGCCGGGGCGCCCGTTGGCCAGGCGCCCGTCACCGGGCGTTTGGCAATCAGGCTCTTGCTGATCGGGCACCCACTCAGGGGGCATCTAAATAATCAGCTGAGTATCAAGAGGAGGCAGGCAGTGAGGCAGCAAAGCAATCTGCAGAGCAACGCGGTGGCCGTGGTCCGGCTAGTGGCCGGCTTCGCCGGATTTGGCGCAGGGTCAGTCACGCTCGCCATTTCCTCCAGCCTGTTCACCGCTGCAGCCGGCCGCCCGCTTCTGCTGGTCCCGGCGATAGCTACAGCCCTGTGGGGAACCGCCCTTCTCGGGTGGACCGTGGCGGCGCTGCGCAGGGGCAGCTTTCCTTGGCCTCGGCTGTCGTCGGCGCTGCTGCTGACGGCAGCGGCCCTCCACGTGCTGTCCATTATCGGCGGTGGCGGCACTGATCTGGCGGGACTGAACATCAGCCACCTGGCCGCTCTGCTGCTGACGCTGACCATGGTCGCAGCGCAAGCCTGGCTCCGGCGGCAAGCCGGGCTGGGTGATGCGGCCGGCACTGCGTCCGGCACCCTGTCCGCTGGCGCCGGCACCGTCTCCGCTGGCGCTGGCGCCGGCGCCGCGTCTGTCGGCGGTGGCGCCGGGCCTGTCGGTGCAGGTGCCGGCGCCGGGCGGCTGCTTCTGGGAGCTTTCGCCGGAGCCGTCGCCATCGCAGCCATTACGACGCCGGGACTCGCCGCTTCGACGGCAGGACAATTCGCGGTGCCGCACAGCAGTCATTCCGACGGCAGTCATTCCGACGGCGGCCATTCGGTCAGCGGCCATCCGATCGGCGGCAGTGCCGGACACCACGGCCCCTGAGCCTGCAAGCGCGGGCAGCAAGAAGCCCCTGCGGACTCCAGTCCGGAGTGAACACTCCTTGGAGTCAGCAGGGGCTTCTGCTGTGGCTGCGTCTACCGTGTAATGTCATCCGTGCCGGCAAACAGCGGCGCCTGTCAGTGCTCGACGGCCTTCTCAGCCCCGACACCGGTCAGGGAGCGGACTTCCATCTCGGCCTGCTTGACGGTGTCCTCCCTCTGCTTGTCCAGAACCGTGCCCAGCCATCCCAGGAAGAATGCCAGCGGAATAGAGACGATGCCCGGGTTGCTGAGCGGGAAGATGGCGAAGTTGGCCCCCTGGACCATGGACGTCGCCGAACCCGAGACCACCGGCGAGAACACGATCAGCAGGATGGCCGAGGCCAAGCCACCATACATGCTCCAGATCGCGCCCTGGGTGGTGAACCTTCGCCAGAACAGCGAGTAGATGATCGTCGGCAGATTCGCGGAGGCGGCGACAGCGAAGGCGAGCGCCACCAGGAAGGCCACGTTCTGTCCGTTGGCGAGGATGCCGCCGAGGATGGCCAGGACGCCGATGACCACAACGGTCCGCCGGGCCACCTTAACCTCGGTGTCGGCGTCGGCCTTCCCCTTGGCGATGACACTGGCGTAAATGTCGTGCGCGAAGGAGGCCGCGGCCGTGATGGTGAGTCCGGCCACCACGGCGAGAATCGTGGCGAAGGCTACGGCGGAGATGAAGCCCAGCAGCAGCGGGCCGCCGAGGTAGAAGGCCAGCAGCGGAGCAGCAGAGTTGACGCCGCCCGGGGCTGCCTTGATGGTGGAGGCACCAACGAGGGCAGCGGCACCGTAGCCGAGGACCAGCGTGAACAGGTAGAACAGTCCGATCAGCCAGATGGACCACACCACGGATTTCCGGGCTTCCTTGGCCGTGGGCACGGTGTAGAAGCGCATGAGGACGTGCGGCAGGGCGGCGGTGCCAAGCACCAGGGCCAGGCCCAGTGACATGAAGTCCAGCTTCGAGGTTTCGGTCTTGCCGTACTGCAGGCCGGGGTTCAGCACGGCCGGATTGTTGGCCGTATCCACAGCGGCTCCAAGCAGGGTGGAGAGGTTGAAGCCGTAGATGGCCAGGACCCAGAGGGTCATGACAGCTGCGCCGGCAATCAGCAGGATGGCCTTGATGATCTGCACCCAGGTGGTGCCCTTCATGCCGCCAATCAGGACGTACATGATCATCAGCGCGCCCACGACGATGATGACGAGCGCCTGACCGCCCCAGTCACTGATGCCCAGCAGCAGCGAGATCAGGCTGCCGGCGCCGGCCATCTGTGCCAGCAGGTAGAAGAAGCAGACGGCAAGGGTGGAGATGGCAGCGGCGATGCGGACCGGGCGCTGCTTGAGGCGGAAGGACAGCACGTCCGCCATGGTGAACTTGCCGGTGTTCCGGAGGAGTTCGGCCACGAGCAGGAGTGCCACAAGCCAGGCGACGAGGAACCCGATGGAGTACATGAAGCCGTCGTAGCCATTGATGGCGATGGCGCCGGTGATACCCAGGAACGAAGCAGCGGACAGGTAGTCGCCGGCGATCGCGGTGCCGTTCTGTGAGCCAGTGAAGGACCGGCCCGCCGCATAGTAGTCAGCGGCCGTCTTGTTGTTCCGGCTTGCCCGCAGGACGATCACCATGGTGACCGCGACGAACAGGCCGAAGATGCCCATGTTGAGGAGGGTTGTGTCCTTGAGCGCGGCGACGTCCACCGCTGTTGGAATGTTAATCATTTGGCTGCTCCGCCCGTTGCGCTGCCGGACGCTCCGGCGCCCGTCGTGTCGAATTCGTGCCCTTCAATGCCGTGGCGGATCCCGGCGGCAATTGGGTCCAGGCGCCTGTTGGAGTAGCTGACGTACCAGCCAGTGATGGCGAAAGTGGTCACGAACTGCAGCAGCCCCATGATGATGCCGATGTTGATGTTGCCCCACACCTTGGTGGACATGAAGTCCACCGCGTAGGCGGCCAGGATGACGTACGCGAAGTACCACAGCAGGAAGGCGACAGCCATGGGAAATACGAAACTGCGGTGGCGCTTGCGCAGTTCCTTGAACTGCTCGGTGGCTTGGACTTCTTCGAAGTCCGCGGACGCCGCGACGTCCGGGGTGCGGGCATCATTACCCATCGTTCCTCCTCGTTGAGAGTGCTCTCCCACACCGGCCGCGCATTTCACCGCCAGTGTGACTCCCATCACTGTGCTCCGTCCGCGGGTCCCGTTCCAGTGTTTTGGCTCCCGCCGTCGCTTAGCGGTTGTGATGCTGCGATAAACGGCAGGCTACGCTGGTCTTCATGCCGGATTCCCCTCTCTATTCCGCGGCGGCCATAGCGCTCATCGCCCTGGCGATTGCCGTCGTCGTCGGCGTCGGACTCAAGGTCCTCAAGTCCTTCCGCGAGCTAGGCACCGACGCGGAACGCGCCACGTACAACACCCTGCATACGGCCTCCAAGGCAGGCCAGCACCTGCGGACCGGACTGAACCCTGCCGGCGCGTCGAAGGCGAGCCGGCAGCTGCGGGGCCTGCTGGGATGCGACGCCCTGGCCATCACCGATGTCTCAGGGGTGCTGGCATGGGACGGCGCGGCCGAGGAACTGAAACCCCGGCTGATGGACCTGGCCGCCGACGTGCTTGCCGGCGGGCGGACGCAGGTGATTGGTGCTGGAGAAGTCCCTGCCCTTGCCATCGGACGTGTCGCAGCCGCCGTCATCGCTCCGATCCGGGCAGGCTCCCGGGTGGTGGGGGTGGTGGCTGCCTTCGCACCGTCCGCCGGCGCCGGCCTGGTCCGGGCCACGAGCGAAGTGGCCGACTGGGTGGCCGCCCAAGTGGAGCTTGCCGAACTTGATGCGTCGCGGACGCTCCTGATGGAGGCGGAGGTGCGTGCTCTGCGCGCCCAGATCAGTCCGCACTTCATCTACAACTCCCTGAACGCCATCGCCTCGTTCATCAATACCGACCCTGTCAGGGCACGTGAGCTGGTGGTGGAGTTTGCGGACTTCACGCGCTATTCGTTCCGGCGGCACGGCGACTTCACCACTTTGGCCGAGGAACTGCGGTGTATTGACAGGTACCTCCTGCTGGAGCGGGCGCGCTTCGGCGAACGTGTCCAGGTGAGCCTGCAGGTCGCGCCGGAAGTGCTGAGCACCGTCATTCCGTTCCTGAGCCTGCAGCCCCTTGTGGAAAACGCTGTACGGCATGGCCTGGAGGCGAAGGAAGGGCCGGGGCACATCACCATTGCTGCCCATGATTCGGGCGCCTTCGCGGAAGTCACCATCGAGGACGACGGCGTGGGGATGGATCCGGTGCAGCTTCAGTCCGTGCTCGCCGGACACACCGACGGGGACCACGTTGGGCTGCGGAACGTGGACTCGCGCCTGCGCCAGGTTTACGGCGACGACCACGGCCTCATCATTGAGACGGCCCCCGGGGAAGGGACCTTGATCACCATGCGGGTCCCGAAGTCCCAGCCGGGCCACGACGCCTGACACAGCTACTCCGTGAGGGCGGTTAACCTTGAACCATGATTAACGTCCTCGTCGCCGACGACGAGCTGCCCGCCATTGAAGAACTCGCCTTTTTGCTGGGCAAGGATGAACGCATCGGCGCCATCCACCGGGCTTCTTCCGGGAATGAAGCATTGCGCGCGCTGGAGACCGAGGCGGTGGACGCCGTCTTTCTCGACATCCATATGCCCGCTGTCTCAGGCCTGGATATCGCGCGGGTGATCGCCCGCAGCAGCCGCCCGCCCGCCGTCGTCTTTGTCACCGCGGACGAGGACTGCGCACTTGAGGCGTTCGAACTCGCCGCCGTGGACTACCTCCTGAAACCCGTGCGCGCTGAGCGGCTGGCCCGCTCCGTGGGGCGGATCAGTGAACTGATCCGCGACGGCGGCGCGGCGCCCGAGATGATCACCGTGGACCAGGGCGGCACGACCAGAATGATCAGGCGCGACGACGTTACCTACGTCCAGGCGCAGGGCGACTACGCCCGGCTCCATACGGCAGACGCCAGCTACCTGATCCGCGTGCCCCTGGCCGATCTTGAACAGCAGTGGGCGGACGCAGGCTTCATCCGCATCCACCGTTCCTACCTTGTTGCCCTGTCCCACATCACGCACCTGAAGCTGGGGACGGCACGGCCCGGCGTCATGGTCGAAGCTGCCGAACTGCCGATCAGCCGCCGCCATCTTCCGTCCGTAAGGGATAAGCTCGAAGCCACGCGGATAAGGCCGCAGGCATGACGCGGGTCAGGGTGACTGCCCCCCGCTCGGTGGCGCGCCCCGCCGTCGACTTCCGCGGGACCGCGGAGGAATCAGCCGTGGGCCAGGTCTTTGTCCGGTCCCTGATCCGCTCGCAGCTCAGGCTGGCCCTGGTGGTGGCAGGAGGTTTCGTGCTGATTGTCGGCGCCTTTCCGCTTCTGCTGGCGGCCTTTCCGGGACTGGCGGAATCCACGGTGGCCGGCATCCCCTTTGACTGGCTGCTGCTCGGTGCCGGGATCTACCCTGTGACGGGGATCAGTGCCTGGCTGTACATTCGCAGCGCCGCCCGGAACGAGGCCCGCTACCGCGATCTTGCCCGTGCTCTTAGCGGGGACCGGTGACTGGGCGGTGAACCCTGCAGTAGGAATCACCGCCTTTGCCGCCGTCACCGCGGCCACAGCGGTTTTTGGTTTTTACGGGCTCAGGATTTCCCGCACCACCGGGGACTTTTATGTGGCTTCGCGCACCGTTCCGCCCTGGTGGAACGCCTCGGCGATCGGCGGCGAGTATCTCTCCGCCGCGAGCTTCCTGGGCGTTGCCGGACTTATCCTGCTTTCGGGCACGGATGCCCTGTGGTTCCCCGTGGGCTACACCGCCGGCTACCTGATGCTCCTGCTGTTCGTGGCCGCTCCGCTGCGGCGCTCCGGGGCGTACACCATCCCGGACTTCACCGAGGCACGGCTCGATTCGCGTGCCGCGCGGCTGGTGACCAGCCTTGCGGTGGTGATCGTGGGCTGGCTCTATATCGTGCCCCAGCTGCACGGCGCCGCGCTCACCATCAGGACCACGACGGGCCTGCCCTCGTGGGTGGGCTCGACCGCCGTCGTGGTGGTGGTAGTCCTGACGGTGGTAGCCGGCGGGATGCGCTCCATCACCTTCGTGCAGGCATTCCAGTACTGGCTCAAGCTCACCGCGCTGGCCGTGCCGCTGGTCTTCATCCTCCTGGTCCTGAGAGATAACGGCGCGCCTGCTGCGGCCGCCGCGGACGTGAACCCCACGGGCCTGGCACCCGCTGGGCCCTACCAGAACATCTCGTTGCTGGTCGCCCTGCTGTTTGGAACGCTCGGGCTGCCCCACGTGCTGGTCCGCTTCTACACCAATCCGGACGGGCAGTCAGCCCGCAGGACCACGCTGATCGTGCTGGGACTGCTCTCGGTCTTTTACCTTTTCCCCACCGCTTACGGGCTCGTGGGCCGGATGTTCGCTCCCGGCCTTGCCCAGGCCGGCCAGGCAGACGCCGTGGTCCTGCTGCTGCCCGGACGGCTCATTGGCGGACCGGCAGGGGAACTCATGTCCGCCTTCGTGGTGGCGGGGGCCTTCGCCGCTTTCCTCTCGACGACGTCCGGTCTTGTCGTCTCGCTGGCCGGGGTTATCAGCCAGGACGTGCTGGGCGGCAGCGTGCGGGGATTCCGCCTCGCCGCGCTGGTTTCCGCTGCGGTTCCGCTGGCCGTGGCGTTCATCACAGACTCGTTGGCCCTGGCCGGCAGCGTCGGACTCGTGTTCGCTTTCACTGCCTCCACCATTTGTCCGGTGCTGCTGCTGGGCATCTGGTGGCGGGGGCTTACCGACGCCGGGGCCATCGCCGGGATGGCGACCGGCGGCCTGCTCTGCGGCGGGGCGATGGTGGCGGGGGCTGCCCTGGGTGCCGGCACCCCCGTCTGGCTTGCGCAGCCTGCGGCGTGGACTGTTCCGGCTGCCTTCGCCGTCATGGTCCTGACGTCGCGTGCCACGAAATCACGGGTTCCACACACCATCACGAAGGTGATGACGCGGCTCCATACTCCGGAAAGACCACTGGCTACGGGGCGGTAAGCTGCGGCGTCAGTCGATGGCTGCCATGAGTTCGACGACGCGGTCCAGGAATGCGTCCACCTGGGTTTCCTCGTAGCCGGACTGGCCTACTGCCGGCCGGAACACAGCCCGGCGTACGTTGTCGACGCTGAGCGGCTTATCTTCCTCGAGGTAGCCGATGAGGTCGACGCAGAGCCGGTCCACGTCCTTGATGTTGTAGCTGCGGGCCTTCTTCTTCGCCGGGCGGCGGAACCGCTCGCCGTCGGGCCGGTGGAGTCGGCCGCGCAGGGAGGCGGAAAGCTGCCCAATCTGGCGCAGCCAGGCCTCCTCCCCCTGTTCGGCGATGAGTTCGTCCCGCTCGCGGCGGGCGAAGGCATCCTCGAGGCGATCCAGCGCGGCATCCACGGCGGTGGCCGAGTAGCCGCCCTTGACCGGATCGAAGGACACGGCGCGGACGTCGAAGCTTTTCACGGGATGGGCGGCAGCCTCCGGCGTCTCGAGCGATACGCGGGCGCGCTGCAGAAACTGATCCACCTGCTTGGCGTTGTAGCCGTATTCGGAGCGGGCCACACGCTCAAACGACCCGGCAACTTGCCGATTGCTCTCCACTGTCACTTGTAATCCTTCAATGCTTTTCAGTTCAGTTTCTAACCGCAATAGTCTAGGGCGCACTCCATCCACCCTCGTCCCGGCGTCCGGGTGTGCGGGGCCGCGCCCCCTCAGGCGCCGGACACGAGGACGAACAGCAGATATGCCACCGGGGAGGCGAAGACGATCGAGTCCAGCCGGTCCATCACTCCGCCGTGCCCGGGAAGGATGCTGCTCATGTCTTTGATGCCGAGCTCACGCTTGACCATGGATTCCGCGAGGTCGCCGGCGGTCGCCGCTGCCACCATCCCCACGGCGAGGACAACCCCCACCCACCAGGGTTTTTCGAGCACGAACATGCAGGCCAGGACACCAATCAGCGTCGCGCCGGCGATGGATCCTGCGAAACCCTCCCACGTTTTCTTCGGACTGATCTTGGGCGCCATGGGGTGCTTGCCCAGCGACGCTCCCACCAGGTACCCGAATGTGTCATTGGAAACCACCAGCAGGAGCAGGATGACCACCTGCCAGGCGCCGTCCGGAACGGCGCCGCCCGGCCACAGTCCAACAGGCGTCACTCCCCCTGCAACATGCAGCGGCAGGGCAGAGAAGCTTATCAGGAAGGGAACCCAGGCGAGGGTGAAAACGCCGGCAAAGATGCTGCGCGCCGAACCGACGGCACTTTCGATGGAGCGCCAGAGCAGCACTGCGACGCTGCTGGCCAGCATGGCGAACAGCAGGCTTTCCCGTCCGCCGAAGTAGGCGGCAAAAGGCATCGCGACCGTGCCCACCATGACGGGCACGATGGGCAGGCGAGTGCCGTTCGCTTCCAGGGCGCGGAAAATCTCCCACACACCGAACACGGCAAAGGTGGTGGTGATGGCGACGAAGCCAAGCGGGAAGAAAAGAAGCCCGCCCAGCACCGCGAAGAGCATGGAAAGTCCGACGGCGGTCGCCGCCGGCAGGTTGCGCCCTGCGCCGGGCGTCGGGTTGGGCTTTGGCTGCCGGAGCTGCCGGGACTGGGGTCGGTCCCGCGCTCCGGGGGCCTGCTGTGCCTGCCCCATCAGACTTCGAGCAGCTCTGCTTCCTTGCGCTTGAGCAGCTCATCGATGCCGTCGACGTGCTGCTTGGTGATGGCGTCGAGTTCCTTTTCGCCGCGGTTCCCCTCATCCTCGCCGGCTTCGCCGTCCTTGACCAGGCGGTCCAGGGTTTCCTTCGCCTTGCGGCGGATGTTGCGGATCGAGACCTTTGCCTCTTCGCCCTTGGACTTCACGATCTTCACGTATTCCTTGCGGCGCTCCTGCGTGAGCTCCGGGATGGTGACCCGGATGACGTTGCCGTCATTGGACGGGTTGGCGCCCACTTCAGAATCACTGAGCGCGCGCTCAATGTCCCGCAGCGCCGTCTTGTCGTAGGGCGTGATGAGGATGGTGCGCGCGTCCGGCACCGCGAAGGATGCCAGCTGCTGAAGTGGCGTCGGCGTACCGTAGTAGTCCACCATCACCTTGTTGTAGAGGCCCGGGGTGGCCCGGCCCGTCCGGATCGAGGCGAAGTCTTCCTTGGCTACCTCAACCGCCTTGTCCATCTTGTCCCCGGCTTCGAGCAAGGTTTCTTCGATCACGGTCTCTCCTCAGCAATTGGCTCCCGGCACCCGGGGCATTTCACAATCCGGGTTCCGCCCGATGGACGGAACCTCCTAGAAATATCCTAGCTGTAACTAGGGGGTGACCAGCGTTCCCAGCTGCTCGCCACGGATGGCCCGGGTGACGTTGCCTTCACCCTCCATGCCAAACACCACCATGGAGAGGTTGTTGTCCTTGCACATGGTCATCGCGGTCTGGTCCATGACCCGGATGTCGCGGCGGAGGGCCTCGTCGTAGCTGAGCTTTTCCAGCTTCTCGGCCATCGGGTCCTTCTTGGGGTCGGCGGTGTACACACCGTCCACCCCGCTTTTGGCCATCAGAACGACGTCGGCGTGGACTTCCAGGGCGCGCTGGGCTGCAACCGTATCCGTGGAGAAGTAGGGAAGGCCGGCGCCTGCGCCAAAGATGACCACGCGGTTCTTCTCCATGTGGCGGATGGCGCGCCGCGGAATGTAGGCCTCGGCCACTTGGCCCATGGTGATGGCGCTTTGAACGCGGGTTTCAACGCCTGCCTGCTCGAGGAAGTCCTGCAGGGCGAGGCAGTTCATGACTGTCCCGAGCATGCCCATGTAGTCGGCGCGGGAGCGGTCCATACCGCTCTGGGACAGTTCGGCTCCGCGGAAGAAGTTGCCGCCGCCCACCACAATGGCGACTTCGACGTCGGGAACGGCTGCGGCGATCTGCTTGGCGACACCGCGAACAGTGTCCGGATCGACGCCGAGCTTTCCGCCGCCGAAGACCTCACCGGAGAGCTTCAGGAGGACCCGCCGCCTGTTTTTCCCTGACTGGACTGAAGTATTAACGGCTTCCATCGTGCCTTCCCGTTGGTGAGTTCTGAGCTAGATTATCGTGCTGGGTGGCCAAGAGCCATTGTGGCCAGTGCATGCAAAAGGGGCGGCCACCAGAGTGACCGCCCCCTTGCATGTCTGGCTAGGAGCCGACGCGGAAACGCGTGAAGGCTGTTCCCTTGACGCCGGCCTCTTCGAGGACCTGGGCCACAGTCTTCTTGGCATCCTTGGCGAAGGCCTGGTCGAGCAGCACCTCACCCTTGTAGAAGCCCGTGACGCGGCCTTCCACGATCTTGGTCAGGGCAGCCTCGGGCTTGCCCTCTGCCTTGGCGGTCTCCTCGGCGATGCGGCGCTCAGACTCGACCAGGTCAGCCGGAACATCCTCGCGGGAGAGGTAGTTCGGGGCCATGGCGGCAATGTGGACTGCAACGTCGTGGGCTGCGGTGGCAGCAGCTTCACCTTCGCCGTCAACGGCGAACAGGACGCCAACCTGGGCCGGAAGGTCCTTGGAGGTCTTGTGCAGGTAAGCGTCGACCGTGGCGCCCTCGATGCGGGAGATGCGGCGGACCACTACCTTCTCACCGAGAACGGCGCCTTCCTCGACAACAACCTCGGAGAGCGGCTTGCCGTCCACGTCGGTTGCGAGCAGGGTCTCAAGGTCGGCGGCACCGGACTCGACAGCGACCGCCAGGACCTTGTCGGCGAGCTGGATAAACTTGTCAGCCTTGGCGACGAAGTCGGTCTCGCAGTTGACCTCGATCATTACGCCGACCTTGCCGTTGACCTTGGCAGCAACCAGGCCTTCGGCGGTGGAGCGGCCTTCGCGCTTGGTGGCGCCCTTCAGACCCTTGATGCGGATGATCTCGATCGCCTTCTCGGCATCGCCGTTGGCCTCGTCGAGAGCCTTCTTGACATCCATCATGCCGGCGCCGGTGCGCTCGCGCAGAGCCTTGATATCAGCGGCAGTGTAGTTCGCCATGTGAACCCCTCTGTCTAGAAAAAATTTATGTGATGTACGTACTGACAGGACGGCAGCCCACGTGGTGAGCCGCCATCCTGTCAGTTGCCCCGGCGCTGAGGGCGCCGGGAAATCCCGATGGAGTTGTTTACTTCTCGGCGTCGGTGCCCTCGGCGGCAGCCGGGGCTTCCTCGGCGGCGGGAGCAGCTTCAGCGGCCTGTGCTTCGGCAGCCGGAGCTTCGGCTGCAGCAGCCTCAGACTTGTTGCCTTCGAGGAGCTCGCGCTCCCACTCGGCCAGCGGCTCTTCCGGAGTCTCGGTGGTGCCGGTTGCACGCTGGTTGCGGGCGATCAGGCCTTCAGCAACAGCGTCAGCAACAACGCGGGTCAGCAGGTTCACGGAGCGGATGGCGTCGTCGTTGCCCGGGATCGGGAAGTCAACTTCGTCCGGATCGCAGTTGGTGTCCAGGATGGCCACAACCGGGATGTTGAGCTTCTTGGCTTCGTCAACGGCCAGGTGCTCCTTCTTGGTGTCCACGATCCACAGCACGGAGGGAGCCTTGGTGAGGTTGCGGATACCACCCAGGTTGGACTCAAGCTTGGTCAGCTCGCGGCGGAGCAGCAGCAGTTCCTTCTTGGTGTAAGCGGAACCGGCGACGTCCTCGAAGTCAATCTCTTCGAGTTCCTTCATTCGCTGGATACGCTTGGCAACCGTCTGGAAGTTGGTCAGCATACCGCCGAGCCAACGCTGGTTGACGTACGGCTGGCCAACGCGGGTTGCCTGCTCGGCAATTGCTTCCTGGGCCTGCTTCTTGGTGCCGACGAAGAGCACGGTGCCGCCATGGGCAACGGTGGCCTTGACGAACTCGTAGGCGCGGTCGATGTAGGACAGCGACTGCTGGAGGTCAATGATGTAGATGCCGTTGCGCTCGGTGAAGATAAAGCGCTTCATCTTCGGGTTCCAACGGCGGGTCTGGTGTCCAAAGTGGACGCCGCTGTCAAGCAGCTGGCGCATGGTTACGACGGGCATGCCGACGCTCCTTCCGGCAGGTCATTCATGAGAGCGCCCGTAGGCCGCTCTTACCCTGCCAATAGTTGACGGTTATTTAGCTTCACCCGAGCCGGGCGATGCTCCTGGCATCCATTGCACTTCTCATCCGGACTGTGGGTCCGGACCGCAAGAGGCACAATCCTCCGCCGGGAACCTGTGGCTTCCGGTGGTGGAGGGCTGGATACGCGTAGTCAGCTGCTGCTCCCCCGCACTCCTGAATGGGGCGTGCTGACGCTACCCAAGAGAATTGGAATACGTTGAGGGCACAGCAAACTGCTCCGTCAAGTGTACTACAGCGGCCCGCTTCCCCGGCACCGTGGACAGCTGCGCTGCCGCCGTTGTCCACATAGGCTTTCAGGCCCGTATCCGCGTCAGCTTATCGTGGCAACACTGGTGTCATGAATACCCGCATCCTGCCCGCTTTCCTTGCGCTTGCGGCGGCCGCCGCCGCCCCGTCGGCTGCCTGGCCATCCCCAGACGCGCCGGAATTCCGGGCGGCAGTACCAGCGGGCAGGCTCGCGCCTGCCGCTGCAGCCGCTGCGGCAGGCGCGTGGGCGTGGCCGCTGGCGCCCCGGCCCGCCGTGTTGCGGCCTTTTGATCCGCCGGACCAGCCCTGGCTGAGCGGCCACCGCGGCGTGGATTTAAAGGCAGCATCCGAGGGCGGCACGGTCACTTCACCGGAATCCGGCACCATCAGCTTTGTGGGAGTCGTGGTGGACAGGCCGGTCATCACAGTGGATCACGGCAACGGCCTGCGCAGCAGTTTCGAACCGGTCCGCAGCACCCTGGCCAAAGGTGACACGGTAGGCAAGGGAGATGCTTTGGGAACGTTGGCCACCGGCCACTGCGGGGCAACTCCCTGCGTGCACTGGGGTGTGCGCAACGGAGAGGACTACGTGAACCCGCTGGGGTTCGTAATGGATCTGCGGCCCTCCATTCTGCTGCCGCTGCGGGAGGGATGAGTTCAAACGATGGCCGAGACGCCGGTGATGGCGCGCCCGGCGACCAGCGTGTTCACCTCGTGCGTGCCCTCATAGGAGTAGATGGCCTCTGCATCGGCGAAGATCTTGGCCATCTCAAAGTCGGTCACTATGCCGTTTCCGCCCAGCAGGCTCCTGCCGATGGCCACGCTCTCGCGCATGCGGGCGGTGGTGAAGGCCTTGGCCAGGGCAGACTGCTCATCCCTGGCCTGCCCGGCATCCTGAAGCTGGGAAAGGCGCACCATCATCCCCAGGGAACTGACGGCATTGCCCAGGATCTGCACCAGCTGGCTCTGCACCAGCTGGAAGGAGGCAAGCGGGCGGCCGAACTGGCGGCGCTCGAGGACGTAGCGGCGGGCCACACCGAACGCGGCCAGCTGCTGGCCCACAGCTTGCCAGCCCACGGCGAGCCGCGTGACTTTGAGCACTTTGTTGGCGTCCCGGAAGCTGTTGGCATGTGCCAGCTTGCAAAAGTGCGGAACGGACACATCCTGGAGGGTGATGTCCGCGTTCTGGACCGTGCGCAGCGAAATCTTGTTCTCGATTTTGGTGGCGGTGAATCCGGGCAGGGCGGTGTCCACGAGGAATCCCTTGACCTGGTTGTCGGACACATCCCGGGCATAAACCACCACCCAGTCCGAAAACGTGGCATTGCCGATCCAACGCTTGGCGCCGTTGAGGATCCACTGGTCGCCATCGCGCCGGGCCGTCGTGCGCGTGCCACCCGCGACGTCGGAGCTGCCCAGCGGTTCCGTCAGGGCGAAGGCCCCGATCTTCCTGAGGGAGTAAATATCCGGCAGCCAGGCGTCCTGCTGCTCGATCGAAGCCAGCGCCTCGATGGAGCCGGTGAACAGTCCGTCGTGAACTCCCAAGAAGGTGGCAATTGAGGTGTCTGCGCGGGTGACTTCGGCATGAACGATGCCCGCGAAGAGGTTCGAGCGGCCCTGCCGGCGCACGGGGCTCACAAAATCGATCTCAGCCAGCTTGGGAATCAGTTCCATGGGGAACTCGCCACGGTTCCAGCAGTCCACGGCGATGGGCTTCACCTCGCGGGCGAGAAAGTGCCGGATCTCCGGCAGCCGGTCCTGCTCCTTGCTGCCGAGCAGCTGCTCAAAGGCGAAGAAGTCACCGTCGGCGCAGGAAGGCTGTTGATGTCGAAGTTGGCTATGGACATGGGGTTTTCTTCATGGTGGGCAGCGGTCACCTGAAAGTTCCGGTCTTCATGCCGGGGGCATCCAGAGGTGATGTTACTGAGCACATACCCTGGCTGGTGGAAGAAACCCAAGTGGTTTGAGAAAAGCCGGTTATCTCCGAAAACAGAGAGAACCGCGGCCGACGTTGGACGTCGGCCGCGGCTCTTTGCAGAACAGGTAGGGCTACTCGGACTTGAACCGAGGACCTTAGGATTATGAGTCCCGCGCTCTAACCAGCTGAGCTATAGCCCCTTGTATCTGAGGTGCCGTCCCAGAGTTCCGGCGCCCGGGTGACCGGGCCCGTCATCTGCGGGGCAAAAACACTCTAGCAAACTGGCGAACGGGTTTAGGCCAGCCGGACCTAGACGACCTTGTCGTCGTAGGTCGCGCCACGGTAGAGGTCCTCGAATGTCTGCAGGGTGCCCTGGATGCTGTGCGGCTCCACCATGCAGCGGCTTGCTTGGCCCATCGCCTTGCGCTCCTCCGCCGGCAGCCGCAGAATCCGCGTGATCTTCCCCGCCAGATCCTTGCTGTCATTCGGCGTGAAGAGGTAGCCATTTTCGCCGTCGCGCACGAGATGCGGCAGGGCCATCGCATTGGCCAGCAGAACCGGAGTGGACGCGGACATCGCTTCAAGGGTCACCAGGGACTGCAGTTCGGCCGTTCCCGGCATGCAGAAGATGTCTGCCCTGATATACGCCCGGCGAAGATCCTCATCGCTGGCAAGGCCCATGAACTTCACCCTGTCCTGCAGGCCGAGCCGCTCGACAAGCGCTTCCAGGGCCGGACGCACCTCGCCTCCCCCGACGATCTCCAGGTGGACGTTCAGGTCTGCCGGGACGGCAGCCACTGCCTTGATCAGCACGTCCACGTGCTTTTCCTCGGCCAGGCGTCCGGCAAAGAGGACGGTCGGGTTGGCGTGGGGCTCGATGACCTCGCCCGGTTTGAGTTCGTAGGCAGTGGAGTCGATGCCGTTGGAAAGCGGCAGGACCTTCCGCAGGAAGGCGTGCTGGTGCATGGCCTTGGCCGCAAGCGGTGTAGGAGTCGTCACGACGTCGGCCTTGCCCATTACCTTGCCCATGTCCCGCCACGAGATTTTCCCGATGATGTCCTTGAACCACTGCGGGAAGGGCAGGAAGGGATTGAGGTTCTCGGGCATGAAGTGGTTTGTGGCGACCACGCGGATGCCGCGCTTCACGGCTTCGTACAGCACGTGCTCACCGATCATGTAATGGCTCTGGATGTGGACCACGTCCGGCTGCACCTTCTCAAAAAGCAGGCTGATCTCCTTCTTGATCTCCCAGGGAAAGCAGATCCGGAAATACTCGTGCGTGAAGACGCCGTGGGAGCGCAGGCGGTGGACTGTGGCTTCCTTGCGGAACTCCGTGAAGCTCTTGCCCTTGTCCTGGCGGCAGGCGA
Source organism: Arthrobacter sp. D1-17 (assembly GCF_054130535.1). Taxonomy (NCBI): domain Bacteria; kingdom Bacillati; phylum Actinomycetota; class Actinomycetes; order Micrococcales; family Micrococcaceae; genus Arthrobacter; species Arthrobacter sp. D1-17. Next base: position 2,847,109 of record NZ_CP096382.1, read on the forward strand.
GGACATGGACATTATGTCCCCGGCCCGTCATGCCTTTGGCCAGCCGGTAGCCGAACTGGGCTGCTCCGTTGACGTGGGGCGGGTAGGTGTCGGCCGCAATCAGGACGGTCAGTGGGCGCTGGGCATCGGGTCTTGTCACGTGGAAAGCTCCTGGTGGTCACGGCGGGGTCAGCTGCGGCTGACCGCTCCGGCTGGCACTGGCACATAAAGCGCTGGCACGTTCGCGCCTGGCCCGCTGTCGAAAAATCGGCTAGTGGGGCGCCCTGCCCGCGGCCTTCCGAGCGTCCTTCTTCCGCTTGGTGACCTCGGGATGATGCCGGGAGAGGGCGATTACCCCCACGATAGCAAGGGATGCAGCAGTACCCATGGCAATGGCCATGACGGCGTGGACGTCAGGCCGCAATTCCCCCAGGATGATGATGCCGATGGCGATTCCCACAATGGGGTCGATAACGGTCAGCCCAGCAATGACGAGGTCCGGCGGTCCGGTGGAGTAAGCACTCTGCACAAACCAGGAGCCCAACCCACCCGCCGCCAGGATAGCGACCAGCGAATACCAAGGCACGTTCAGGAGGGCCTGCCCGTTCGGATCGAGCAGGTGCTTTCCGATGATCCTGGTCAGCACCGCCACAAAACCGAACAAAATGCCCGCGCCAAGGATGTAGATAAAGGCGCTCATGCGGTTCTTGAACGTGGCCGCCAGCGTGCCAAAGAGGCCCACCGCCAAAGCGAGCAGCAGCACGATGGCGAGTTCGTCGTCGGAATTAACGTGGTGGTTTTCCTGAGTGACGAAGACGGCGAGCAGGACGAACAGGGCTGAACCGGTCACGCAAGCGGAGATGGCCACCACTGTGGCCCGGTTGATGCTCAGCCCCTGGTCCCTGGCGTTGACCACCGTGGTGATGACAAGAGCAATCGCGCCGATCGGTTGCACCACGGTCAGCGGGGCGGAAACCAGCGCGACGGCGTTCATGCCCATGCCGATACAGAGCAGCAGGAGCCCGAGAACCCACCGGGGGTTCCGCAGCAGACGGAGGAAACCGTTGGAGCTGAGGGCCAGCCCGCCGGTGTCGGCCTTCACGGCACTGCCTTGGCGTTGTGCACCAAAGGCCAGGAAAAACGCGCCCAGTACGGCCAGGAAAACCGCAAGCCACACCATCAGCTGCCACCGCCGTTGCCGGCCCGCATCTTGCCTTTGCGGCGGATAGCCCAGAAGTAGTTGTAGGCGGCCACCCAGTGGCCCACCAGCCCAAGGCCGAGCACGATCCACGCCGCAACGAACCAGGCACCGGCGGAAGGGGTATCCAGCTGTGACAGCAACAGCAGTGGCGTGCCCAGCAGCAGCAGGGCGGTGCGCGTCTTGCCGATCAGGCTGACCGGAAGATCCGGGTGGCTGTGGAAGTAAAACAGCGACATCGCGAGCAACACGGAGTCCGGAATGAGGAGTGCCGTAAGGTACCACCAGTCGAGCACGCCCGCGATCACCAGCGTCACGGCTACAGCGATCAGCGCCAGCCTGTCCGCGATGGGGTCCAGGACGCGCCCCAACTTCGAGGCCTGGTTGAACCGCCGGGCGATGTAGCCGTCCACCCAGTCTGTGCTCCCCATGATGGCAAGCACCAGCACGGCAAAGCCGTACTCGCGTTGCGCCAGGACGAGCCAGATAAACAGCGGTACGCCCATAAAGCGCAGAACTGTCAGGAGATTGGGGACGGTGAAGACCAGGTCGCGGTCGACGTGCGGCTGGCCGGGACGGGAACCAGCCCCGATGAACCTCATCCGGTGCCCCTCTCCGTGGCCGGGGGCGTCTTCCTGTCAGAGTTCAGGGCAACGCTCAGTTCTTAAACAGTTTCCGCAACAGGGTAAACATCACAGCAGTGGATGCGACGAACGCCACGAGGGGCTTCCAGCGGGATTCCAGCTCTTCGGGCAGGGAACGTACCACGCCGTCTGCAGAGGATGACCCGGACAGGGACGATCCAGTGGTGGATCCAAAGGTCGACGGTGCCGTGGCGGAGGCCCCGGGTTCGGAGGATCTGGCGGCCGAACGGGCAGCGAACCTTTCACCCACGCGGTCCTTGCTGTCCTTGATCTTGTCCCTGCCCTCATCCAGCCGGTGCCTGGCCACGCCGAGCAGGGCTTGCGCCTGGGTCCTGACATCCAGTTCTTCGCCAAGGTCATCGCGTACGGCGGTGAGGTGTTCGCGACGCTGCTTCAGGCGGCGGTGGACCTCAGGTTCGGAAACGGCAGGGACTTCGAGGTGCTCTGCAGCCGCCTTGGCTTCCTTCTCCGCCTTGGCCTGTGCCTTGGCAGCAGCCTTGGCTTCCTTGGCCGCCTTCGCCTGCGGCGAGTTGGGGTCCAGGACCGCCGCGTCAAAGTCCGAGCCTTCTTTGGCAACACCGAGATCATGCTTGAGACCGCGGACGGTCTCAGCGGGTATCAGCGGCATTGCCTTCTTGAACTTGCGGAGGCCTACGAGCCCGCCGATCAGGGCGATCAGGAGGAAGACCGCGCACACCAGAAGCGCCGCGAGCCAGGCCGGCATGATGGTGGCGAGCCCCATAATGGCGGCGACGATCAGCCCGGTCAGCAGGAAAGCCAGGAAGACAGCGGCAACGCCAAAGAAGGCTCCGGCCACGCCCAGCTGCTTGCCCTTGCGCTTGACCTCGAACTTAGCCATCGCGATCTCGTCATTAAGCTGGCGCGGCGCCAGTTTGAAGATGAGCTTCAACGTTTTCGGCAGCGTGGTGACACGCAACCCCTTGTTGGCCCGCCCGCTGTGACGCCCGCTCATAGGTCCCGCCTAACTGGTTCCGTAGTCGATTTTTCCTCGGCTTTGCGGGGCCCGCATGTGGCTCAGCATGCCCCCGCTGACAAAACTATCATTCAGGGTCAGCCGCAACTTCTGTCCATACTGTCCGGCGAGCCTTCCGGCCTGTAAAAGTATGATCTTTGCGCCCTAGGATGGTTGCCTGTGACCGCTATCAATCCCGGCGATGCCCTGAGCCGACGCGAAAAATTCCTTTACATCCTCCTTCTCGGTGCCCTCACGGCTCTGGGACCCTTCACGGTAGACCTTTACCTGCCGGCCTTCCCCGCCCTGGAGACGAGCCTCGACGTGTCAGAAGCTGCGGTCCAGCTGACGCTGACCGGCACCACGGTGGGCTTCGCCCTGGGACAGCTGGTGGTGGGTCCCTTCAGCGACAAGTTCGGGCGGCGGGCGCCTCTGATATTGGCGACGGCGCTGCACATCGCGTCCTCGCTCGGAGCCTCGCTTTCCACGGACATCGGCACACTCGGACTGTTTCGGGTCCTCATGGGAATCGGAGCTGCAGGCGGAGGGGTCGTGGCGATGGCCATGGTCCGGGATCTGTTCAGCGGCTACGCCATGGTGCGGATGTTCTCCCGCATGGCGCTGGTCAACGGGCTGGCTCCGATCCTGGCACCCGTCATCGGATCGCAGCTGCTCCTGGTGATGGAGTGGCCGGGCATCTTTGTGTTCCTCGCCTGTTACGGCGCGACGGTGATCACTGCCGCGATATTCCTGGTCCGTGAGACGCTGCCGCGCGAGCTCCGGGGGAAGTCGGGCCTGACCGCCCGCCAGAGGTACGGGGTGCTCTTCGCTGACCGGATATTCGTCGGCCTGCTGCTGGTAGGCGGCATGAACTTCGGAGGCCTGTTCACCTACCTCTCCGCTTCCCCCTTCCTGTTCCAGGACATCTTCGGCTTCACTCCCCAGCAGTACGGCCTGCTGTTCGGCGTGAATTCCTTGGGCATCGTGGCCGGGGTCCAGACCAGCTCGCGGTTGATCAAGCTCGTGCCGCCGCAGTGGATCATCGCCGGCTCCACCGCCTGGATGTTCCTGATGGCCCTCCTGATCGTCCTCTTTGACCAGTTGGGGTTCGGGCTCTGGGGTGTCCTGGTTCCGCTGTGGTTCTACATTCTCGGCACCGGGTTCACGTTCCCGTGCGTACAGGTCCTGGCGCTGGCCAAGCACGGCGCACAGGCCGGTACAGCGGCCTCCCTGCTGGGCGCCTCCACCTTCCTGATGGCAGGCATCATCTCGCCGGTGGTGGGCTGGGTGGGCGGCAGCTCCGCCACACCCATGGGCGCTGTCCAGGCCTGCTGCATCTTCCTCGCAGCAACGGCGCTGTGGATCATAGTCCGCCCCAGGACCGTGCCATCGATTCACTAGCGGGGCCCATTCTTCCGGGGCAGCGTAGGCTGGCCGCATGACCCGCAAGCCGCACCGCAACGGACGAGGGCTCTTCCTGGGAGCCGTCCTTGGTGCCGTTGCGGGCTTCTTTTTCGGCCGTGCCATGGGCAATGCCGCCCTCGGCGTCATCCTCGGAGCCGTTGTAGGTTCTGCCTTGCTCTACCGGGTCAACCCCGGACCCTGGAACCGGAACTGAGTCCGCTCTATTCCGGGCAGCCCGCTGCGAGATAAAGTTGACACGTGCCTCACTGGCAGGATCATCCTCCACTTCCGGCCACGTGGCAGCGGTGCGACGCAGGCATACTGCCGTTGTGGTGGGACCGGCTGTGCACACAGACCAGTGCGCAGTCGGCAGCTCTGTATGCGGCGGGCCTGTTTACGGAAGACCGGCGCCGTCCGATAGCGCAGTGGTACAACCCGGCAGCCAACGCCGCCCTTCTCGTGGCCCCGGAGACCTCGCCGGAATGGCCGGTGCAGCGTTTCGGTATCTTCTATGCTCCGCCGGACACAGGCTTCACCCGCGTGCATTCATCGCCGCATGAGTGGCATCCCCGCCAGCCCCGCACGCCGCCCACCGAGAGCGAGGCTTTCGCCGCGGCCGTGGCCGAGGCCGAGCGCTTCCTCGAAGTGGAGATGGATTTCGTCTGAGCCGGAAACGGCATCGCAAAAAAAGGTCCCGCAGCCGGCTTGTGGCGGCTGCGGGACCTGTGCGCTCCTCCTGCTGGACTTGAACCAGCAACCCTTCGATTAACAGTCGAATGCTCTGCCAATTGAGCTAAGGAGGAATGAAGCAGGTATGACATTAGCAAAGGTTCCGCCGGTATGGGAAATTGGCGGAATCGTGCGGCCCATTACCCCTCCCAGGCATAAAAAAGTCCCCGTCCCGGAAGCCCGGGACGGGGACTGCGCGCTCCTCCTGCTGGACTTGAACCAGCAACCCTTCGATTAACAGTCGAATGCTCTGCCAATTGAGCTAAGGAGGAATGAAGCGGGTATAAGCCTAGCAAACACCCGGCCGCGAAACGAAATCGAGCACCGCGTCCTGCCTGTCAGGCGTCGGAGCGCAGTGCCCGACGTTCCATTTCAAGCATCATCAGCTCCCGGTTGAGCTGCTGGAACTCCTCAGGGTGGGCGGCGGCGTCCAGGCGCTGCAGCTGCCCCATCTTGTCGGACTTGATGCGGGTGATCTGGAGTTCGAACAACCGGGCAAGGATGTCCCGGCAGTACTTCTGCACGGCTTCGACTGTATGTGCGGGCAGCGGGACCACGGCCAGCTCCGAAACCAGCGGCTGCAGCGGTTCCGGCACCTCCTGGCGGAGCTGCTCCACCCACATCACCGGATCACCGGCATACGCCAGCCCCGTGGCGCGGATGGCGTCGTGGATGGCCTGGTACGCGGGAGTGACGAACCGCACAGCGCAGAACCTCTCCCAGAACCCGCCGCCGAGCATCGCCGGCTCCTGCAGCGCCACTTCAAGAGCCTGCCGCTCCATGGACGCCACCGGGTCCCGCGGATCCGGGCGGTTGAAGGACGGGAGAACGCCCGATGGGGGGAGGGCAGCAACACCGGGAGCTCCAGGAGCGGCTTCCCGTTTGGCAGCGGACGCAACGGCCCGGGAGACGTCCTCGATGGGCATCCCCAGCCACCCAGCCAGTTCCCGGGCGTATGCGGGTCGGATTCCGGCGTCCCGGATCTGCGCCACGACGGGAGCGGACTCCCGCAGGGCTGCCACCCGGCCCTCCACAGTGTCCAGGTTGTGCCTTCTCAGCGTGGCGCGGATGGCAAACTCAAACAGCGGCCGCCGGGAGCCGATCAATTCACGGACTGCAGCGTCACCCCGCGTCTGGCGCAGATCGCAGGGGTCAGCACCGGTCGGTTCCACAGCGACGTACGTCTGCGCCACGAAACGCTGGTCCTCTTCAAAGGCCCGCAGGGCCGCCTTCTGCCCGGCGGCGTCCCCGTCAAAGGTGAAGATGACTTCTCCCCCAGTGCCGTCGTCGGACAGCAGCCGGCGGGCGACTTTTATATGGTCGGCGCCGAACGCGGTACCGCACGTGGCCACGGCCGTCGTGATTCCCGCGAGGTGGCACGCCATGACGTCCGTGTAGCCTTCCACCACCACCAGCTGCCGGTCCTTGGCGATGTTCCGCTTGGCGAGGTCGATGCCGTACAGCACCTGGGATTTCTTGTAGAGCGTGGTCTCGGGCGTGTTGAGGTACTTGGGGCCTTGGTCGTCCTCGTAGAGCTTGCGTGCGCCGAAGCCGATGGTGTCCCCGGCGATGTCCCGGATGGGCCAGATCAGCCGGCCACGGAAGCGGTCGTAAAGGCCCCTATTGCCTTCCGAAAACATTCCGGTCAGCTTCAACTCCGCATCCGTGAAGCCCCGCCCGCGCAGGTGCTTGAGCAGGGCGTCCCAGCCCTGGGGTGCGTAGCCGACGCCGAAGTGCTCGGCGGCCGCCCGGTCAAAACCCCGCAGCTGCAGGAACCGGCGTCCTTCAGTGGCACCTGTCGTCAGCAGCTGGCCGCGGAAGAACTCGTCCGCAATCTTATGGGCATCCAGCAGCCGCTGGCGCTTGCCCACCTCTTCCCGGCTGGGACCCGTGCCGCCGTCCTCGTACCGGAGCTCGTAGCCGATCCGCGCGGCCAGCTTCTCCACCGCCTCGTGGAAGGACGTGTGGTCCAGCTTCTGCACGAACGAGATGACGTCACCGTCTTCGCCGCAGCCAAAACAGTGGTAGCGGCCCACCTGCGGCCGCACCGTGAATGACGGCGAACGCTCGTCATGGAAGGGGCACAGGCCCTTGAACGAACCAAGGCCTGCGCTCTTGAGCGTGACGTAGGCGTCGACGACTTCCTTGATGTCTGTGCGCTGACGGACCTCGTCGATGTCTTCACGTTTGATCAGGCCGGCCACGGAGCCATCCTAACCGCGGGGCAGGACAGCGGCGCGACAGCGAGGCAGGACACTGGGGCGGAGCCTAAAGCGCGCATCACCACAGCGACGGCAAACTTCCCACGAGCCGTTCGTACATCGCCAGCGCGGAACCATCCGTGAGCGACGCTACCTGGTCGATGACCACGCGGAGCCGGGCGCCGTCGTCGGGCGCGTCACGCCAGTCTGCTGCGAACATCGGCTCCAGGTGGCGGTCCCCGGAGGCGTTCAGCGTGGTCACGAGGGCATGGAGGACTTCGCGCTGCCGCTCATAGATCGGCTGGCGGTGGTCTGTTGTCATGACGAACGTGGTGGCCAGGCCCTTCATGACCGCGATCTCCAGGACAGTCTCGTCCGGGACGATGAGTTCGGCGTTGTAACGCGTCAGCTTCTCCGGCCCGTACACGGCCCGGGTGGTCTCCAGAGCACTCTGGCAGAAGCGGCCGATCAGCTGGCTGGTCATGTCCTTCAGGGCGGCCATGGCTTTGCGGCTGCCGTCGGCTTCGCGCACCCACACGTCCGTAGCCTCGAGCCGGGCCAGGGCCGCGTCGATGGCCGCAGGGTCGTTGTGCGGCAGGTACCACTGCCGGGTGTAGCCCACCACGCGGGCGCGGTGGTCCGGGTTGTCCATCCAGCGCAGCTGGAAGTGCCCGGCAACAATGGCGTCTTCGACGTCGTGCACGGAATAGGAGATATCATCGGCGAGGTCCATGACCTGGGCTTCGAGGCAGGACCGCCGGACGGGCGCCCCCTCCCGGATCCAGTTGAAGATGGGCAGGTCGTCCTCGTAGGCACCGAACTTGCTGGTGCGCTGGCCGTGGATCACCGGGGCGTCCAGTGCTGACCACGGGTATTTTGCGGCGGCGTCGAGGCTGGCCCGGGTCAGGTTCAGGCCTGCGGGCCGGCCGTCCGCATCCAGCACTTTAGGCTCGAGCCGGCTGAGCAGCCGCAGCGTCTGGGCGTTGCCTTCGAAGCCGCCGATCGCATGCGCCATCTCGTTCAGCGCGGATTCGCCGTTGTGCCCGAAGGGCGGGTGCCCGAGGTCATGGCTGAGGCAGGCGGTGTCCACCACGTCCGGGTCGCAGCCCAGCGCACGGCCGAGCGCGCGGCCCACCTGGGCGACTTCGAGGCTGTGGGTCAGCCGGGTGCGGACAAAGTCGTCCGTGTCCGGCGCGACCACCTGCGTCTTGGCACCCAGGCGCCGCAACGCGGAGGAATGCAGCACCCGCGCCCGGTCGCGCTCGAAGTCGGACCGGTAGGTGCTTTTCGGCGGCTCCTCCACCCAGCGCGCGGAATCGTGCGCCCCGTAGCCGGGCAGGGACAGCGACAGCCCCCGGGCGGGGACAGGCTGGCTCTCCGCCAGCCGGCTCTCACCCACCGGACACATCCAGTTCCGCCGCCGAAATGTCCCGTGACTGGTCCTCGTTCAACTGTCGGCTCATCAGCCAGTCCTTGGGCAGAGCCGGTTTCTTCGGGGAGCCGGCACGTCCGCGTGGGCCTTCGGAGTCGACACCTGGATAGGGCAGGTCCATGTCCAGCTGGTCCAGCAGTTCCCGCAGCACTTCCAGGGTGGGCACAGTGGCCAGCTTGGCCCGGAGTTCGCCGCCCACAACATAGCCCTTGAAGTACCAGGCCATGTGCTTGCGGATCTCGCGCAGGGCTTTGTATTCGTCGTTGCCGAAGGTCTCGATCATGAGCTGGGCGTGGCGGTACACGCCGTCGGCCACCTGGCGCAGGCCGGGACGGTGCCTTTTGTCGCTTCCTTCGAATGCGGCCTGCAGATCGCCGAAGAGCCAGGGACGGCCCTGGCAGCCACGGCCCACCACCACGCCGTCAACACCGGTCTCCCGGACCATGCGCACCGCATCCTCGGCGGACCAGATGTCGCCGTTGCCAAGGACAGGGATGTCAGGGAGCGCCTCCCGGAGGCGGGCGATCGCCGACCAGTCCGCCTGGCCTGAGTAGAACTGCGCCGCCGTGCGGCCATGAAGCGCGACGGCGGCCACTCCCGCGTCGCGGGCGATCCTGCCGGCGTCGAGATACGTCAGGTGGTCATCATCGATGCCCTTGCGCATCTTGATGGTTAGCGGAATGCCGCCCTTGGAGGCTTCCCTCACGGCCGTCTGCACGATCGAGGTGAAGAGGTCAATCTTCCACGGCAAAGCGGAACCGCCGCCGCGGCGCGTGACCTTGGGTACCGGGCAGCCGAAATTGAGGTCGATATGGTCGGCCCGGTCTTCCTCGACCAGCATGCGCACAGCCTGGCCGACGGTGACGGGGTCCACGCCGTAAAGCTGGACGGACCGGACCTTTTCGTCGTCGTCATGCGAGATGATGCGCAGGGACTCCGGCGTGCGCTCCACGAGGGCCCGGGAGGTGACCATTTCGGCCACATACATGCCGCCGCCATATTCACGGCAGAGCCTGCGGAAGGCGGTGTTGGTAATGCCGGCCATGGGCGCCAGCACCACCGGGGTGTCCACGGTGATCGGGCCGAGCTTCAGCGGGGGGAGTTCCAGCTTGGGGGCGGGAGGCGTTGCTACAACAGTCACCCGTTCATTGTCTCAAAGACGGGCAAATCGGGCAGAACACCAGACCGGGGCACTCAATCACGGGCACTCAATCACGCTGGGCAGCCCGCCTCCCCCGGCGCGTCTCAGGCAGTGAGGGTGACGGCTCCGCGGACCTGCGGGCCGCCGGACGTTCCCCGCCTGCCACACCACCCGGTTCTCCGCTGCCGCGGGCCGCACCACCGCCTGCCACGGCGGCTGCCGCGGCGAGTGCGCCGGTGTCATCGACGTCGTCGGGAGTTACGGCAGCCGGCCTGCCGGTGCGGATGCCGGTTGCCTTGACCACCAGAACCGCGATCAGCGTGGTGACGGGGATAGCCAACACAAGACCGATCGAGCCGACCAGCGTGCGGATAACTTCCTCGGACAGTTCTGCACTGGTGAGTGCCTCACCCAGGGGGCGGTCATAGAGCATCACGATAATCAGGATGGGCAGCGCGGCACCGGCATAGGCGAAGGCGATCGTGTAGACGGTGGAGGCGATGTGGTCCCGGCCGATCCGCATGGCTGACGTGAAGAGCTTGCGGGCGCTGGTGCCCGGGGCAAGTTCGTAGAGCTCCCACACTGCGGACGACTGGGTGATGGTGACATCGTTGAGCACGCCCAGCCCGGAAATGATGAGGCCGCAGAGAATGATCCCTGAGATCGAGATGTTGGCCGAGATGTTCGTCAGGGTGGAGGCGTCGTGGCTTCCCACTCCTGCCAGATTGGCTGTATCGGTGGCCCATGCCGCCAGCAGCGCGGTGATACCGAGGCCGAAGATGGTGCCAAGCAGCGCCGTCGAGGTCCGGGCCGAGAAGCCGTGGGCAAAATACAGCACCCCGACCATGATTACGGTGGAGCCGACCAGTGCAAGCAGCAGCGGTGGCTTTCCTTCCACGAGCCCGGGGAGCATGAAGCTGACAAGCACGAAGTACGCGCCGACAAGGCCGATCAATGCCCGCAGCCCGCGCCAGCGCGCCACAGCCACCACCACCAGGGCGTACAGGACAGCCAGCAGGATGATGGGCATGGTGCGGACGAAGTCCACGAAAATGAATGTGGGGGCGCCGTTGGACGCCGGGCCGTTCGGACCCGCGGCCGCAGCACCCTGGGCGTTGGTGAGGTTGAGGTAGCGGATGCTGTCCCCCACGTCCACGCCATGCGACTTCGCGACGTCGGGGTTGATGACCACTTTAACGGGGCTGCCGCCTTTGTCCGGCTCAGTGAACGCAAACGTGCATTGGGTGCCGGCGTCGGCCTGTCCTCCCGGCTGGGTTTCCTGCGGCACCTGCTGCGGCACCTGGCTTGCCGGGGTGCAGCTTTCGGTGACCACGCGCTGGATCTTGCCCGTATCAAAGGTCACGCCGGGGGCGGCATTGTAGGGGTTGGCGAGGCTCAGGCCTTCCTTGCTGCCGGAAGGCCAGAGCGCCGCCATGGCGGCCAGCGTCAGCAGGGTCAGTGGAATCAGCACGGCGGCCAGAATCCGGTTTGCCTTCCGGCGTGCAGCCAGTGCCTCGGGCGTGGGATCCGAATGACCAGTGTGACCGTGGGAGTGACCGGAACCCATCAGCAGCAAAACCTCATACTTGAACTCTACGGCGGTCAGCTTAATGTTGATAAATGGATGGCAGGAAGTCGGAGGACGCAGGCAGGCGCGGCAGCCTTGATGAAGCCGTACTGACCGTCTTGAAACCCGCAGGCCCCACGCGCGGAGTGGCGCTGGTCCTCCACGGCGGGCGCTCGCACTCCTTTGAACCCGTGCAGGCCCGCCACCTGAGCCCGGCGCGGATGCTGCCGTTCGCCCGGCACCTGCATCGGCACGGGCGGAAGGGCGGCCTGGAAGTATGGCTCCTGCGGAACAGGGTGCGCGGCTGGAACGGTGAGGAGATGTCTCCGCTCAGGGATGCCCGCTGGGCGCTGGAGAAGATCCGGATTCAGCATCCGGCAGTGCCCGTGTACCTGCTGGGTCACTCCATGGGCGGGCTGACGGCCGTCTGTGCAGCAGGCGACCCTCAGGTCCGCGCGGTGGTGGCGCTCGCTCCGTGGCTGGACGACACAACCCCCGCCGACCCTCTCGCCGGGCGGAAGGTCCTGATTGTGCACGGCGACGAGGACACCTGGACGAGCCCGGCGGCGTCGCTGCGGTTTGCCGGCCGGGCGGCAACGTATGCCGGGGCGCTGCAGTACGTTGCACTCCGGGGCGCCGGCCACTTCATGTTCCGCCGCGTCCATCTGTGGCACACCCTGGCCACGGGCTTCCTGCTGAAGGCCTTCAGCGAAGACACAGGCGTTGCCTGGAACCCCGGCTTACGGCCGGCTGCCGCCTTTGACCGTCTGGTCCCGGCAGCCGGCCGCGCTGTTCCCGCCGTGCTGTGAGCTGAGGGGCCCGGGGTCAGTCCGAAACGACGAACGTCTCGGCACCCTGCCGGCGGGCTTTGCCGCTCTCCAGGAGGGGTTCGACGACGGCACGCAGCGCCGTCATGGAATCGTCTATTTCCATAAGGACCGGGTGCTGGTAGGCGATCAGCGCCAGGAGGTCACGCACCGCGGCGCGGGCCTGGTCGCCGTCGAGCTCCGGATCGTGGCCGAGGAACACATCCGACGGCTGGCCGGACTGCCCCTGATCCCCTCCGCCCTGCCCCATCTCCGGCTGCGCGTAGCTGATGGCGAACGCCTGGATCTTGCCCTTCTTCGACGCCGGCACACCCGCTCCGAAGGCGCTTGCCTTGGGAGCGCGCAGCACGATGGCGCCGTGGGCGCCGCTGAGGTCGTCCAGGAACAGGCGCTGCACCGTGGGAATGCTCAGGTTCCCTGGGCTGTCCCAGGTATGGACCGACGTGTAATACCGTCCCACCACGTCGGACAGCTCCACGGAGCCGGTAGCCAGGTCCTGGATGCGTTCCGAGGCCGCCTCCTCGGAACCGTCGCCAAACACCGGAAGCTTCAGGGCGCCGGGTTCCACCACCACCAGCTGCGAGCGCTGGATTGGAGTGAGGCCCGCGGCCTTGGCGAACCCGGCGCCGGAGGTGCCCGGCTCAACTTTGCAGCGCAGCCGGGTAACGCCCGACGGCGACCCCTCGGCCTCGCGGCGCAGCATCATGAGCAGGGTGGAACCGATGCCGGAACGCCGGTGGTCCCGGGCCACCTCCACATACACCCACAGCCGTTCAGGGTGCAGCGCCGCCTCGTGGACCACACCTGCTGCCACGGGGATTCCGACGCCGTCAATGACGTCCTCTGCCACGATGCAGCGCCGCCATGGCGCGTTGCTGGACGGCGCGAGCGTGCCCCGGAACTGTCCGGCTTGAACAGTTTCCGGGTCGCCCCAGATCTGGAGGAGTGTGAGGTCATCACCCTCGCGCCATTCGCGGTATTCAATCGCCACGGTCAGGCGCCGATCAGCCGCGCGGCGAGGTAGCCCTCCACCTTGTCCAGGGAGACCCGTTCCTGGCTCATGGTGTCGCGTTCACGGATGGTGACGGCCTGGTCCTCGAGGGTGTCGAAGTCCACAGTGATGCAGAACGGGGTGCCGATCTCGTCCTGGCGGCGGTAACGGCGGCCGATGGCGCCCGCGTCGTCGAAGTCGATGTTCCAGTTCTTGCGGAGCTGGGCGCCGAGGTCCTTCGCCTTCGGCGAGAGGTCCTCGTTGCGGCTTAGCGGAAGCACGGCCGCCTTGACCGGAGCGAGGCGCGGATCAAGCTTGAGCACGGTGCGGACATCCACGCCGCCCTTGGCGTTGGGGGCCTCGTCCTCGGTGTAGGCGTCGATGAGGAAAGCCATGAACGAGCGGGTGAGGCCCGCGGCGGGTTCGATCACGTACGGCGTGTAGCGCTCATTGGTGGCCTGGTTGAAATAGCTCAGGTCGGTGCCGGAGGCCTTGGCATGGGTGGAGAGGTCGAAGTCTGTGCGGTTGGCGATGCCTTCGAGCTCGCCCCATTCAGAGCCTTGGAAGCCGAAGCGGTATTCGATGTCCGTGGTGCCCTTGGAGTAGTGGCTGAGCTTGTCCAGCGGGTGCTCGAAAAAGCGCAGGTTCTCTTCACGGATACCCAGGTCCGTGTACCAGGACATGCGTTCCTTCATCCAGTACTGGTGCCATTCCTCGTCCGTGCCCGGCTCGACGAAAAATTCCATTTCCATCTGCTCGAACTCGCGGGTGCGGAAGATGAAGTTGCCCGGCGTGATCTCGTTGCGGAAGGACTTGCCGATCTGGCCGATGCCGAACGGAGGCTTCTTTCGGGACGTGGTGAGCACGTTGTTGAAGTTCACGAAGATGCCCTGGGCGGTTTCGGGGCGCAGGTAATGGAGGCCCTCATCGCTGGCGACAGGCCCAAGGAAGGTCTTCAGGAGTCCGGAGAACTCCTGTGGCTCCGTCCACTCACCCCGGGTGCCGCAGTTGGCGCAGGCGATGTCTTTCAGGCCGTTCTCGGCGGGACGGCCCTTCTTTTCCTCGTATTCCTCTTCGAGGTGGTCCGCGCGGTAGCGCTTGTGGCAGGAGAGGCATTCGACCAGCGGGTCGGAGAACACCTCGACGTGCCCGGACGCTTCCCACACCTGGCGGGGCAGGATCACCGAGGAGTCCAGGCCCACAACGTCTTCACGTCCGCGCACGACGGACTGCCACCACTGACGTTTGATGTTCTCCTTCAGCTCGGCACCGAGCGGCCCGTAGTCCCAGGCGGAACGGGAGCCTCCGTAGATCTCGCCGGCCTGAAAAACGAAACCCCTCCGCTTGGAAAGGGAAATGACCTGGTCGAGGACGGATTTAGCTGCCATGGGAACTCCAATTTCTACAGGGCCGCTGGGTGCGGTCCGCGGGTTTGTGGCCCGGTAACCCCGGCTGGTTGCCGGGCGGGGAAATGCGAAGGGAAAACGTGCAGGAAAGCTGCGTGTCTTAGACTACCGGGCGCTACCTGCGTAATGCTCCCCGCGGCCAGGGAAGCGTCGCGATGACGATGGCCACAAGGGTCAGCAGCGTGCCGAGCACCGTGGGAACAGCAACAATGGAGCCGGGGGCGGGAACCAGCAGGTCAAGGCCGAGCGAGCCGAGGAGCTGGCCGGCAATCATGCCAAGGCCGGTCACCAGCACGCCGAGGCTGCGGACCAGCAGGGCTCCAAGTCCGATGAAGACACACCCCATGGGCCCGCCAAGGTAGTACCACCATTCCCCGGGAAGCGGGTTTCCTGTGCCGGCAATGGCCACCTTGATAAACCATGCCACCCACAGCACGCACGTACCCGCCACGAAATTCACCAGAGTCGCCGCGATCGGCGTGCCGTAATGCATCGTGGCCGTTCCGTTCATGGCCTGCTGGAAACTCATGAGGAAGCCGGCCAGGACGGGAAGCAGCAGCGGCAGGATGAGCTGGGCCGGGTCGCCTCCTGCCCCGGGTGCGCCGGCTCCCGGAGCACCGCCTCCCGAAGCACCGCCGAAACGCGGCGAGACGGCCCAGGCGACGGCGGCAATAGTGAGGACACAACCCATGATGCGGATACCTGTCACGGCCTTCTTGCCGCCGGGCCCAAGGCCGAGCCTGTCCACCAGCAGGCCGCTGACGGTCTGGCCGGTGACCGTGGACACCGTAAAGAGCGCGACGCCCAGCAGCCCGACAGTAAAGGATTGCGCGAAGACAAAGAGGGCCCCGATCCCGCCTGCCAGGAGGTAATACGGCGGAAACTTCCGCTCCCGAACGGCAGGCATAATGCTGACCAGGCCGGCCCGGCCGCGAGGCAGGACCAAGGAAACGAGGATCATCAGCACCAGGCCTGTACTGAAGCTGACAACAGCTGCGGCGATGCCATCCCCGAGCCTGGCACCGAGGGCGCCGTTGATTCTCCCCTGGAGGGGAATGGCAAGTCCGGCGGCCACGGCCATCGAAAGGCCTGCGGCAAGGGGCAGCCGCTGTGCGTGGGTCATTGGTTACCTAACGTCAGGCAGAATTGCTTGTATGAGCAGACCGGAAATCGAAGACATCCCCATCCGCGACGAGATGATCCGCCTCGGCCAACTCCTGAAACTCGCGAACCTGGTGGAGGACGGCGTCGAGGCCACCGAACTGATCAAGAACGGGCTGGTCAAGGTCAACGGCGAAATCGATGACCGCCGCGGCCGGCAGCTCCACCTCGGCGACACGGTCACGCTCAACAACCGCACCGTCCGGATCACCGCCGCCGGCAGCTGATGGCCCGGATTGCAGCCTGGGAGCGCTTCTGGGCCGTCCGGAACAAGCTGGCGCTGTCCGGATCAGGCGGCGCCGGCGGCTACTTGTTCAGCACCTCGTGGGTGAGGAATTCCGAGACGTGCCCGATTTCCTGGGCGTTGATCCCGTGCCACATTCCCGTGTACAGGACTTTGGTCAGCTTCACGTGCTTGCGGACCCAGCCCATCGTGTATTCAATCTTGTCTTGGGTGATGACCGGATCCTGCTGGTCGCGGCCCCAGAAGAACGGCACCGTACCGTCAAGGTCCGCGTCGCGGAATTCGCCGTCAGCTCCGGCGTCGACAACAAATCCTGAAAGCCCGACGACGGCGGCATAGTCGGCGGGGCGCTGCCTCAGCAGCGTCGTGGCCATGGCCATGCCCATGGAAAACCCGAGGAGAGTGACGGATGGATGGTTGTCCTTGACGGTGTCAATCCAGTCCTGGACGTAGGCCGCCGCAGCTTTGACAGCATCAACTGAGTATTCAACGCTGCCGGTCAGCGGGAACCACGCAAAACCGGGGCCCATGGCGATCGGCGCGCGGACAGAGGCGACCGCGAACTCATCGGGGAGCATGTCAGCCAGGCTGAGGAGATCCTGCTCGTTTGCGCCGTAGCCATGCAGGAGGACCAGCAGGGGCTTACCGGCCCGGGCCTCCTCCGGTTTGGACCACAGAACAACGGGGGCAGGAAAAGCGTCGGCTAAAGTCATGGGTCCATTCTTACAGTTCCCGGAGGGCGGCTGTCCTCGGTAGCCGCGCCTGGTGGCGGGGTGCGGCCGGGACAGGAAGGATGTGTGCATGGAGCCGGAGGTGGTGGTCAGAACGCGGCTGGCAAGCCAACAGCTGCGCTCACCCGTGGCAGCCTCGGTGGAAGCCGCGCTGAAAAACCTGCTGGCGGTGCAGGCGCAGGAGTATCCGTACGCGCGCTGGTCTCTGGCGCAGCGTACCGCTGACGCCACGGCGAATGACGTGGCGCAGGCAGTCGCCGAGGGCCACATCCTTCGAACGCACATATTGCGGCCCACCTGGCACTTCGTGCATCGTACTGATCTTCCCTGGCTCAGGGCGCTATCGGCGCCGCGCCTGCATCAGACCAATGCGCCCACGTACCGTCGGACGGGGATTGATGCAGCGGCAGCAGCACGGAGTGCTGACATCCTCGCCGCCGCACTGGCCGGCGGGCGGCAGCTGACACGTGAGCAGCTCGCGGCCGAGTTGGAGCGCGCGGGATTCGCCCTCACAGGTCTGGCCCTGGCGTACGTGATCATGCACGCGGAGATCAACGGCGTGATCACCAGCGGTGCACCGGTGCGCAGTGCGTCCGGGGCTCTCCGGCAGACGTACGCGCTCTTCAGCGAGCGGGTAGGCGCGTCCGGCATCCATCCGCTCTCCAGGGAGGAGTCGCTTGCCGCCTTGGTCCGGCGGTACTTCCGAAGCCGCGGTCCGGCCACAGTCTGGGACTGCGCCGACTGGTCCGGAATGACCATCACCGACGTCCGCCTCGGACTCGCGCTGGCCCTCGAGGACGACCCGGCAGCCCTGGGGCGTGAGGAGATTGAGGGCATCCCGTTCTATTTTGATCCGGAGTCCTCCCGCCCCTTCAGCCCGGGCCCCTCCACCCGTCCGTACTCCTCCACCAGCGGGGGCGCAGGTTCAGCTGGCTGCATTGATCTCATCCAGTGCTATGACGAGTACATCATGGGGTATTCCGCCTCACGCGGCTACCTGGGCGGTAAGGCACCAATTTTCCCGAGACATGGTGATCCTCAGCATGTGGTCCTGCTGGACGGCCGTATGGCGGGTACTTGGCGGCATCGGTTGATCCGGCCCGGCTCCCCCGGCCAGCGGTGCGAACTGGACATCCGGATGCGGCAGGACAAAATATCAACCGGTGCCCTGGAGCAGGCCGCCACTAGGTATGAGGCCTTCCTTGGGATGCCGGCGTCATATGTTGACTGAAGCGCCCAGCACCTCCTCAGCTTCGGGGACTAAGCTGGATTGACACTCATGAGAGGCCCACCAGCAATGAATAACCTGTTTTTCTGGATCATCATCCTGTCGCTCCTGATTCCCGTGGCGATGCGCATGTACCGGAGGTCTGTCCAGAGGCGGGACCAGAGCCAGAACTTTCCCGGACAGTACCCGGGCGGGTTTCCCGGTTCATTCTCCGGGCGCCCAAAGAACCAGCCTTCGGACGGCTACACCCAGCAGGATTACATGAGCGGAGGCTTCGGCCTGCCCGGGAACCGCGGCCGGGACGAGCTTGCGCCGCTGGACCAGCCCTACCCCAACCCGCCCTATCAGCAGTTCCCCCAGGCGGGCCAGCAGCCTCAGCCCGGCCAGTACCCTCAACCAGGCCAGTACCCTCAACCAGGCCAGTACCCTCAACCAGGCGGCGCACAGTACGGGCAGCCCGCCAACCTCCCCTATGAGGACAGCCCCGAGTACCGTGCCAACCCTCCGCAGCCGCAGGCCCACCCGACGCAGCACGATACCGGCCCGGTCACTCCCCCGCCGCCATCAGCTCCCCAGGGATACCGCGCGCGCAAACTGGCTGAACTCGACCAGCAATACAGCAACGGGGAAATCTCCATGGAGGAGTACATGAACCGGCGCAACGACATCATGAACGGCTAGGTGCAGCTCCGGTAGCTAGCCCGCCGGAACAGGAGCCGCTACGCTCCCGATTGCCTGCAATAAGCAAAGTGTTCCAGCGGAGGCTGACATTTCATGACGGCGGCCGACGGCGTACCTGTCATCGCCCCTCGTCGGTCACCAGGAGCTTAGTTGCTTCGGCGCACAAAACCCGTGTCCCGCCGCTTGTGGCGGGACACGGGCCGGAGTGCTGCCGGACAAGCCTGGCGCTAAAGCCGGCGCCTGGAAACCGGGGAGCGCGAGGACTAGTCGACCTGCGGGAACCCTAGGTCGATGACCGACGTCGACGGATCCGGCCAGCGAGTGGTGACCACCTTGCCCCGCGTATAGAAGCGGATGCTGTCCGGACCATACATGTGGGTGTCTCCAAAGAGGGAGCTCTTCCAGCCTCCGAACGAGAAGGTCCCCACCGGCACCGGGATCGGCACGTTGACGCCCACCATGCCCGCCTCGACGTCGAATTCGAACTGCCGGGCAGCACCGCCGTCGCGGGTGAAGATGGCCATCCCGTTGCCGAACTCGTTCTCGTTGACGAGGCGGACAGCGTCGCTGTAGGTGTCCACGCGAACTACCGAAAGAACCGGGCCGAAGATCTCGTCGTCGTACACCTTCATACCGGGCTTGACGTGGTCCACCAGGCTGACACCGATGAAGAAGCCGTTCGAATCGAACTGATGCCGGCGGCCATCGACAACCACGGTTGCACCTTCGTTTTCCGCGCCGGCCACATAGGAAGCGACCTTGTCGCGGTGCTCGGCAGTAATCAGCGGTCCCATCTGCGAAGAGGGGTCAGTCCCCGGACCGATCTTCAGGTCCACCATGCGGGTGGAAATCGCCTTCACCAGATCGTCCGCGATGTTACCGACGGCAACCAGCACGCTGATCGCCATGCAGCGTTCGCCCGCGGAACCGTATGCTGCGGAGACGGCGGCGTCAGCGGCCATGTCCAGGTCGGCGTCGGGCAGGACCACCATGTGGTTCTTTGCTCCGCCGAGGGCCTGGACTCGCTTGCCATGATCGGCGGCACGCTTGTAGATCGACTGGGCGATGGGGGTTGAACCGACGAAGCTGACGGCCTTCACGTCAGAATGTTCAAGCAGCACATCCACGGCCTCCTTGTCGCCCTGCACGACGTTGAGCACGCCCGGCGGCAGTCCGGCCTCAGCAAAGACCTCTGCGATGAAAACTGCCGACGACGGGTCCTTTTCGCTCGGCTTCAGCAGCACGGTATTGCCGCACGCCAGTGCGCTGCCGATCATCCACAACGGCACCATTGCGGGGAAGTTGAAGGGTGTGATGCAGGCGACCACCCCGACCGGCTGACGCACTGAGTGAACATCGATGCCGCTTGAGACCTGCTCTGAATGCTCACCCTTGAGCATGTGGGAAAGCCCCGTTGCGAACTCGATGTTCTCCAGGCCGCGGGAGATTTCCCCTTCGGCGTCAGAGAGCACCTTGCCGTGCTCGCTCGTGAGGATCGCTGCAAGTTCGCTCTTGCGCTGAGTCAGGATTTCGCGGACGCGGAAGAAAACATTTGTGCGCTTGGCAAGACTCGTGGCCCGCCATGCGGGCAGCGCCGCCTTCGCTGCCGCGATCGCTTCGTCGACCCTGGCGCCCGAAGCGAGCACCACCTGCTTCTCCTGCTCTCCGGTGGCGGGGTTGAAGACGGGGCCGAACCGTTCGGCGTCGCTGACGCGGTTGCCGTTGATGAAATGGGGAATGGTTTCCATGGATGTCCCTTTCGTGGGGCAGACAGATTTGGGGCATGAACGACGGCGTCATGCCGGGGAGGCGGGCGGCCAGGGCTGGTAGGGGCTACTGGAGCGCTGCTCAGGCAGGACCAGAGACGGCTGGCTATCTCCCTGAATCGAGCGAACCGTCAACGAGTTTGATAATCATCGAGCAGTCCTTGCCGGCTTCCCCGGCATCGATGAGCCGCTGGTACAGCTGCTGCACATGCTTGCCGATCTCAAGGGGCGTGCCGGTGTCCTCCGCAGCGCTGATGGCCAGCCCAATATCCTTGTTCGCCAGTTCAGTGGTGAATGTGGGCGCAAAGTCATTGTTGGAGGCTGCGGTGGGCACCACGCCCGGAACGGGGTACCAGGTTCGCAGGGCCCAGCTGTCACCGGAGGAGACCGAGGCGATGTCCCAGAACACCTTCTTGTCGAGGCCGAGCCGGTCCGCGAGGACTGCACCTTCGGCCGTGGAGGCCAGGTTGATCAGGAGCATCAGGTTGTTGCAGATCTTTGCTGCCTGGCCCGTCGTGGCGCCGCCGGTGGGAATGACATTGGAGGCCATCGGCTCGATGTAGCGGCTGGCGTCAGCCACGGCACCCGCTTCCCCGCCGACCATGAAGGTGAGGGTTCCGGCCTTGGCACCGCTCATGCCGCCTGAGACTGGAGCGTCGACAAAGCGGAAGCCGGCTGCTGCAGCGGCGTCGTGCAGTTCCCGGGCGGCGGCGATGTCGATGGTGGAGGAATCAACGAGGAGGGTCGAGGTGTCAGCGTGCGCGAGCAGTCCGTCCTCACCCAGGTAAACGGCCTTGGCGTGCTCGCCCTTGGGAAGCATCGTGAACACGACCTCTGCACCGTCCACCGCTTCCGCGATGCTCTGCACGGGCTTTACCCCGCCGGCCTCTGCCGCAGCGACGGCGGCGGGATTGAGGTCGAATCCCCGTACGTCATGCCCGGCCTTTGCAAGGTTCGCTGACATGGAGCCGCCCATGTTCCCCAAACCGATCCAACCGACTACTGCCATGGCGTTAGCTCCTTTGCTGTGTATCCGGCCGAGGGCGGCCGGAAGGTCTGTGTCCACCATCACACCCTGCTACAGTGCAATCAAGGGAAAAAATCACAGACGGTATGTGCACCAATGCACATGAGAGAAAGGCACCGCATGCAGCGGCTTCCCAGCCCGGACGACCTGCTAATTTTGCTGACCGTGGCCCGGCTGGGGCGCTTCAACGCCGTCGCCGAAACGCTGGGCACGACGCACACCACGATTTCGCGCCGGATCCTTGCCCTCGACAAGCAGCTGGGCGGACGCACGCTGGAGCGCAGCCCCCACGGGTGGGAGCTCACCGAGTTGGGGACGTCAGCTGTTGCCGCAGCTGAAGCGATTGAGGAAACGCTGGGGTCACTGGCTGGCGCCATCGGCCAGGAATGTGATGCCCTGTCCGGACTGGTGCGTATCAGCACGTCGGACGGCTTCGGCGCCGAGTTTGTGACGCCCGCGTTGGTCCACATTCAGCAGCGGCACCCGCTGCTGAATGTGGAGATGCTCAGCGCCACCCGCAAGGTCAGCCAGAACAGGTCCGGGGTGGACCTTGAAGTGGTGGTGGGCCGGAACGAGGTCAGCAACGCGCAGCCGATCTTCCTGACGAACTACTTCCTCAGGCTCTACGCGAGCACCGGCTACGCCGCGGAGCGGGGGCTTCCGGAAACGCTCGACGGCCTGGGGCAGCACGGCTTCGTCTCTTACGTCGAATCGGCGCTTCAGGTGGCGGAGCTTGGCCACCGCTCTTCCCAGCTGCCGATGCCGAAGTCCAGCTTTCAGGCCACGAGTGTCTTTGCCCAGATCGAGGCAGTGCGCCAAGGCGCGGGCATCGGGCTGCTCCCGAATTTCATGGTGGCAGGAAATCCGGAGTTCGTTCCGGTGCTCCCGGACGACTTCCAGCGCCAGGTGCCGATTTGGGCGGTGGCCCGGCCCGAGGCGCTGCGCTCCGCCCGGGTGCAGGCCGTGATCGCAGCGCTGAAGGAAGAGGCGGACGGGCGTCAGAGTCTCCTGGCTGCCTGAGCCCAAGGACCTCAGGCCCGGAAGAGCCGCCGCACCACGTAACCGGCGGCCAGCGCGTCGAGGCCCTCGTTGATCTCGGCCAGCGGCCGCGTATCGGTGTGCAGCAGCCCAACGGGCAGCCGGCCCTCCCGCCAATACTTCAGGTACAGCGGGATGTCCCGGTCCGGCACGGCATCGCCCATGTACGAGCCGAGCAGGCGCTTGCCGGCCCCGGCGAACTGCAGGGCGGGCACCGTGAGCTCTGCGGAGGGATGCGGCAGGCCGACCGAGACCACCGCCCCACCACGCGTCACGTGCTCGAGGCAGGACGCGATCACCCGGGCGGATCCCACTGCCTCGATGGCTGTGTCCACACCGTCGCCGGTGGCATCCGCAATCAGCCGGGCCGCGTCCTCAGGCGTGCCGACGGCGGTCGCCCCGCATTTCAGGGCGAGCTCATGCTTGCTCGTGTTCGGGTCAATGGCGATCACGGCGGATGCATCGGCAAGCGCGGCCGCCATGACAGCGGAAAGGCCAACGGCGCCCAACCCGAAAACGGCCACAGACTGCCCTGCCTGGACCGCGGCGGTGTTCATGACGGCACCCATTCCGGTGAGTACAGCGCAACCGAACATGGCCGCAACCGTGTCGGGGACGTCGTCGTCAATGACCACTGCCGATTCGCGGGCAACCACGGCGTAGTCTGCGAAGGCAGAGACCCCCAGGTGGTGGTTGATCCGCTCCCCCGTTGGCGTGCGCAGCAGCGCCTCCCCGTGCAGGAGGTCACCCGAGCCGTTGACTTCCGCCGCCCGGTGGCACAGCGCCGGCCGCCCGGCCTTGCAGGCACGGCACGCGCCGCAGCTCGGAACGAACACCAGGACAACGTGGTCGCCCACCGAGACATCCTCGACCCCCTCCCCGACTGCTTCTACGCGCCCGACGGCCTCGTGTCCCAGTGCCATGGGAAGCGGCCTGACGCGGGAACCGTCCACCACAGAAAGGTCCGAGTGGCACAGGCTTGAGTAGGAGATGGCGATGCCGAGCTCCCCGGCACGCGGTTGCGGCCGGTCCAGCTCCTCAACACGGAGCGGATGTGCTTCCGCATAGCTGGTTCCGGAGCCGACGGTGGAATAAAGGACAGCTGCTTTCATTGCAATTCCTGACTTCGCCTGAGGTGCGACGCCAACTGCCCGGGCCGCGTGGTCGCGGGTCCGGGCAGCTGGTCTGCGGTTTTGTCGCATAAGGTGCTGGCGCTTGGGTCGTTGCGCCACTTCTGTGATGCCGGCTCCTGGCCGCTATTTCTTGGCGGCCGCCAGAAGGTCCGCGGTGCCCTTGGCGTCTGCGGCATCCACGTCGTGGAGCGAGATGCCGCGGGTTTCCTTGAGGAAGAATACCGAGACAGCGGTCACGATGCAGGCTCCGAGCAGGTACAGCGCCACCGGAGTGGAGGACTTGAAGTTGCTAAGCAGTGCGGTGGCGATGATCGGTGCCAGCGAACCGGCGACGATCGAGGTCACCTGGTAGCCCAGGGAAACTCCCGAGTAGCGCATCCGGGTCGGGAACATCTCGGCCATGATGGAGGGCTGCCCTGCATACATAAGCGCGTGGAACAGCAGGCCAATTGTGATAGCGGCCAGGATGACGATGTCGTTTCCGGTGTCCATCATGGGGAAGGCGAAGAAGCCCCAGGTCCCGCCGAGGACGGCGCCTGCCATGTAGACGGGTCGGCGGCCGAAGGCGTCGGACATCTTGCCGACGAGCGGGACGGCGCAGAAGTGGATGAAGTGCGCCACCAGGAGCAGCAGGAGGATCCGGGACGTGTCCGTCTGGACGACGACCTTCAGGTAGGTGATGGAGAATGTCACGACGAGGTAGTACAGGATGTTCTCGGCAAAGCGCAGGCCCATGGCAGTGAAGACACCGCGCGGGTAGCGGCGGAAGACTTCCGCCACGCCGTAGCCCTTCTTCTCGACTGTGACTTCCTTGCGGGCCTCGATGAAGATCGGGGCGTCCTGGACCTTGGTGCGGATGTAGTAACCGACGATCACGATCACTGCGGACAGCCAGAAGGCGATACGCCAGCCCCAGCCGAGGAAAGCTTCCTGGGACAGCGTGGACGACAGGGTGAACAGCACGCCGGTCGCCAGGAGGTTACCCATGGGAACGGCGGACTGCGGCCAGCTGGACCAGAAACCGCGGGACTTGTTGGGGCTGTGCTCGGCAACGAGCAGCACGGCGCCGCCCCATTCCCCGCCGACGGCGAAGCCCTGAACGAAGCGCAGGAAGACCAGCAGCGCCGGAGCCCAGTAGCCGATTTGCGCAAACGTGGGCAGGCAGCCCATGAGGAAGGTGGCGACGCCCACCAGGATGATGCTCAGCTGCAGCAGCTGCTTGCGGCCGAACTTGTCCCCGAAGTGGCCGAAGACGATGCCGCCGATGGGACGGGCCACGAACCCCACCGCGTAGGTCACGAATGCGGCGATGATGCCGTCCAGTTCCGTGCCCGAATTGGGGAAGAACATCTTGCCGAACACCAGGGTTGCTGCAGAGGCATAGAGGAAGAACTCATACCACTCAACCACCGTGCCGGCCATGGAGGCCGTGACGACTTTCCTCAGGCCCGAGGCCTTAATATCGGTTTCCTCTACGCGCCTTGCGGCGGAGTTTTCCGTACTCATGTATCACTCCTTAGGCGTCTTCGTCGACGCGACACCACTGGGACCAGTCTTTGGCGAACGCGTGTGAGGTACACCACGAAACACCGATTCACATGAGTATGGTCTGCAATTGCCGGCAGGCTCAACGACAATTAGTGCAGAACGCATCTGCAAAAATGCACACCAGCGCGTTCCCCTACCCGCCAGTAGGGGCGTGTTAGGCCCCGTTCAAAAGCGCACGGCCGGTGGTCAGTCCAACAGGTGTGCGCGCAGCTGCTCATTGAGCTGCCCGATCTCCGTCAGGAAGCCGTCATGGCCGATGGGGGCTTCAATGACGTGCACGTCCACATCCCCGGGCAGGGCCTCGGCGAGCGCACAGGACTGCGACGGGAAGTAGAGCCGGTCGGAATCGACGGCGGCGACAAAAAAATCGGCGGTCGTGCGGGCCAACGCTTCCTTCAGCGTCCCCCGTCCGCGGCAGATGTCATGGCTCATGAGAGCTTCGGTCAGGGCAATGTAGCTGTTGGCATCGAAGCGGCGGACCAGCTTGTGCCCCTGGTGGTCCAGGTAGCTTTCCACCTGGTACCGGCCCCGGGCTCCGAGGGCATCAGCCTGAAGCGGGGATTCGTTGCCCTGGGCGTTCCGGCCAAAGCGGAAGTCCAGCTCGTGCGCCGAACGGTACGTAATGTGGGCGATCCGGCGGGCGAGCGCCAGGCCGGCCTCAGGCAGCGGCCCCCCGTAATAGTCGCCGCCGTTGAAGTTGGGATCCTGGCGGATGGCGAGGGTCTGGGCCTGCGCAAAGGCAATCTGTTCGGCCGTGCTGCTCGCACCCACGGAAATTACGCCGCAACGCCGAACCCGGTCCGGGTAGCTGACCGCCCACTCCAGCGCCCGGGCGCCGCCCATGGAACCACCCAGGACCGCGAACCAGCTGCTGATGCCCAGCTGGTCTGCCAGGCGCGCTTCGGCAGCTGTGGAATCGCGGAGGGTCACCAGGGGGAACCGGGATCCCCACGGCTTGCCGTCTGGAGCTTCCGACGACGGCCCGGTGGATCCGTAGCAGCCGCCCAAGATGTTAATGGAGACCACGAAAAATTTGTTGGTGTCCGCCGGTGCGCCCGGGCCCGCCAGCTGCTCCCACCAGCCTTCTTCAGCACCTGCCTGGCCGCGAGTCACATGGGTGTCCCCGGTGAGGGCATGCTCCACCAGGATGGCGTTGGAGCCGTCTGCGTTAAGTGTCCCCCAGGTTTCGTAGGCAAGGGTGACCTCCGGGAGAAAGCCGCCGGCCTCCAGCTTGAGGCTGCCGATGTTTGCGTACCGGAGCGTGCCGTCGAGTGCAGACCCCTCCGAAATAGTGCTGCCAGACGCGTCGGTACGGGTTGCCGAGATCGTCATTGGGATACCTCTTCTACGCGCTTGCCTGCCGCCAGTTGACCGCGGGCCAGGTCTTCACCCGGGGCACCCCGCCGCGGAAGGAGGGTTGCCGGCCAGCAAGCCGGGGCTGTTGCTGGCACTCATGACCTTGAACCAGCTTACGAAACGGGCGGCCGCCTTCGCGAAGATTATGACGCCTATGTGACTCCCTGAACCGAAGCTCCAGGGGTAGGTGCGGCACGGAAGGACCACTGGAATCCACGCTTCGTAAGGGCTTCAACGGGTGTTAGGCAACCCTTAGCTGAGAGCCGCGTCACAAGATGCCAAGATGAGGGCATGCGCATGGATCACGTCTCTTACGCCTGTGAACACGATGGCCTGGCTGCCACCACTGAACGTATCGCGTCCGCCCTCGGCGTTGAAGCCGTAAAGGGTGGAGTACACCCCCGTTTCGGGACCCGAAACATGATTATCCCGCTCGCCGGGCACAAATACCTTGAGGTCGTGGAGGTCCTGGACCACCCGGCGTCGGACAAGGCGCCTTTCGGTCAGGCTGTGCGGGCCCGCTCGGCCGCCGGCGGCGGCTGGATGGGCTGGTGCGTCGAAGTGGACGACCTTGCCCCATTTGAGGAGCGTCTCGGACGCGCCGCCGTCAATGGCAACCGCAAGTTCCCCGACGGCCGCGAACTCATCTGGAAGCAAATCGGGATTTTGGGGCTCATTGCGGACCCGCAGGTCCCGTACATGCTGAAGTGGGAAGGCGACCCCTCGCTGCACCCGTCCAACGCCTATGACAGCAACGTCAAGATGTCCAGCCTTACCATCGCCGGCTCGGCCGAACGTGTCACGGAATGGCTCGGCGAGCCCGTGGAAAGGCCCCTCGAGGACGTGGCGGTGAACTGGGTGGCTCCGCACGGAACCCCTGGCATCCTGTCGGTCACGTTCGAAACCGCCGCCGGCGCTGTGACTATCTGATGCAGTAACTGTCTGATGCAGTAACCATCCCGGAAGCCTGGCAGCTTGCTGCCACCACACTTCGGCCGCCATCAGCGGGTGCCAACGTCGCCACCCGCCGATGGCGGCCGAATCATTTACTGGCCCAGTCCGACGGCTTTTCCAAACAGGCTGAAGCCAACAAAGGCCACGATGTCCAGCAGGGCGTGCGCCACAACGAGCGGCATCACCCTGCGCGTCCTGGTGTAGATCCAGGCGAAGAGCACGCCCATGACCGCGTTGCCGATGAACGGCCCGAAGCCCTGATACAAGTGGTAGCTGCCGCGGAGCATGGAACTGGCGAAGATGGCCAACGGAAGGGACCAGCCGAACTTTCCGAAGCGGTCCAGCAGATAGCCCACCACAATGACTTCCTCCACGATGGCATGCCGCATGGCCGAAAGGATCAGGACCGGGATGGTCCACCAGTAGGCGTCCAGGGCGCTGGGGATAATGGCTGTGGTGATGCCCAGCGCGCGCCCTGCCGCATACAGGCCCAGGGAAGGAATGCCAATCAGGGCCGCCAGGCCCAGCCCTTGCAGCAGATCCCGTCCGGGGCGGGCAAGATCGAAACCCAGCCTGTGGAATGCCGAGCCGCTCTCATAGCCCGTTCCGGTTTTCGTTTGCCTCTGCTCGGTCATGAAGTAGATGACAAGCAGGACCGGCACCAGCGCGAAGATGATGTCCAGGAGCTGGTACGTCAGGTCGAAATACTCGCGGGTGCTTTGGGAACGGTTCAGCGTGGAGGTGCCCTCGGCCAGGGGTGCCCGGGTCATCTTGTCCAGCAGCTGCACTACTGAGTACACCGCTGACTGCCCCAGTGACAGCCCCAGGACGATCCAGACTTCGATCCGCAGACGACGGCGGGAGGGAACCAGCATGTTCCTATCTTGCCTTCAGTTGCTCGTACTTTCCTGTTGAAGCACGCTCCGCCTGCGTCCGCCGGCCGAATTAAGCCAGCCGGGTCCGTGGCGTTTCCGGCGCTACGATAACTTCCGTGCCGATTGCTTCGAAGGCGGCCTTGTCCTCAGGCGAGATACCGGAATCGGTGATCAGCCGGGTGAATTCATAGCCGTCCATCGTGGCGAAGGCGCGGCGTCCCACTTTGGAGGAGTCGGCTAGGACGTAGGACATGCTGGCGCGGCTGGCGAGCAGTGCGTTGACCGAGGCTTCGCCCTCCCCAGTGTTGGTGGGCCCCACCACCGGATCGATGCCGTTCACACCGATGAAGGCGATATCCAGCACTACCCGCTGCATGATGATGTCCGTGTAGGGCCCCACCAGCTCATAGGAGCGCGGGTTCAGGACGCCGCCCGTCACCATGACCTTGATGTTCGGCCGCACCGCCAGTTGGCCGGCAATGTTGATGGCATTGGTGACCACCGTGAGCGTGGGCTGGTTGGAGGGCGCATTGATGTCCTCACGCGTCGCCAGGATCTGGGCGAGGGCCGTGCTGGTGGTGCCGCCGCAGAGTCCGATAACCATGCCCGGGGAGATCAGTGCCGACGCCGCCAGTGCAATCTGCTGTTTGGCAGCCGCGTGGTCGTCCCGGTTGTACCGCCCAGGAAGGTCGTAGGCCAGTGCTCCGGTGGTGGCCCCTCCCCGGGTGCGGGTTAGCAGCCGCCGCTTGGCCAGGCTGTCCAGGTCGCGCCGGGCGGTGGCGGGCGAAACCCCTAGCCGTGTGACGATTTCCTCCACCTCAACCTGCCCCGTTTCGGCAAGGAGGTCCAGTATTGCCGTCAGACGGTCGGTGCGGGTCAATGCATGGGCCTTTCGAGGATCCGAACGTCAACAAAATGACGTTTTCTGATTCTAACAGACCCTAAAAAATCACATAGCGCCAGTTCTATCGGCTAGCGGGCGCGGACTCCCGCCCGCCACACGGCGTGCGTGAGCGGCATTCCGGGCCGGTAGGCAAGGTGCGTGGCTGACGGGGCATTGAGCAGATGCAGGTCAGCCCGGTGCCCGACGGCGACCGACCCTACCGCCCGCTCGCCGTCGACGTCGTTCCCGGCCTCGCGCCCCAGGGCGAGGGCGCCCCCGTACGTCGCCGCGCGGACGGCTTCGTGGACGCTGAGTCCCATCTGCAGCACAGCGGTGGTCACACAGTATGCCATGGAACTCGTGTAGGACGTTCCGGGGTTGCAGTTAGAGGCGAGCGCAACCGGGACGCCGGCATCCAAAAGGCGCCGCGCCGGTGCGAGGGGCTGGCGGGTGGACAGATCGCAGGCCGGCAGGCAGGTCGCCACGGTGCCGCGTACACCGGAACCCGCCGCCGCGTCCCAGCCGGACCAGCTGGCCGACAGGGCATCGACATCCTCGCCGGACAGGTAGTTCACATGGTCCACGCTGGCGGCACCGAACTCTGCAGCGAGGCGGACTCCCGGCCCGGGGCCCAGCTGGTTGCCGTGGACGCGCAGCCCGAGGCCAGCGTCGCGGCACGCCTGCAGAACCCGCCGCGACTGTGCTTCGGTAAAGGCTCCCCGCTCGCAGAACACGTCAGCCCACGAGGCATAGGGGCGGACGGCATCCAGCATCGGGCCGCAGACGAGATCTGTGTAAACGTCAGCGTCCACGCCGGCGGGCACCAGGTGTGCGCCGAGGTAGGTGACTTCGTCTGCCACCGTGGCCGCGATCCGTGCACTCCGAGCTTCCTGCTCCACGTCCAAGCCGTACCCGGTCTTGGTTTCCAGGTAGGTGGTGCCCTGCGACACCGCCTCCGCCACCCGGCCCAGCGCAAGCCGCGTCAGGTCATAGTCCCCCGTGCTGCGCGTTGCCTTCGTGGTGACGGCGATGCCGCCCGCACTGTACTCCTCCCCCGCCATCCGGGCCTCAAACTCGGCGGTGCGGTCGCCCGCGAAGATCAGGTGGGTGTGGGAATCCACCCAGCCTGGCAGGAGCGCCCGGCCGCCGGCGTCGAAAACCTCGTCTGCTGCCGGAGCCTCCTCAACGGGTCCCAGCCACGCGATCCGTTCCCCCTCGATCACGAGGGCGGCGTTCCGAAGAATTCGCTGCTCCCGGTCCTGGGTCATCAATTCGCCGACGTTGGTAAGAAGGATGCTCATGGCTCCATTCTTCAGCGCCGGATGGACCAGCGCGTCGCAGCCAGAGCGTCTGCCGTCCGGGATTCCGGACTGCTTCCCGGATCAGATCCCAAGCCAGCAAGGATTTGGGCAGCAGCGAGTTCGGCCATCGCAGCGGAGGTCTGGAATCCGTACCCGCCCTGGCCGGCGAGCCAGTAAAAACCGGGAGCTTCGGCGTCGAATCCTGCCACCGGGATGCCGTCCGCCGCCTCAGTGCGCAGCCCCGTCCAAGCTGTCCGGACAGCGTTGATCCCCACCGTGGTCAGGGTGTTGAGGCGGGCAATGAGCCGCTCCACGTCGCCCGGGAAGGGCCGTGCGTCCTCTGCTGCGCTGGCGACATGCTCGGACGGTGAGATCAGCACGTCCGCACCCTCCCGGCGGAAGTAGAAGGAGTGGTCCGCCGCCGCCACCATCGGGGCGCCCTCAGGCAGGGAACGCTCGACGGCGACAATCGCCGCAGTGCGGCGGTAGGGCTGGAGTCCGAGCTTCTCCACGCCACATACAACTGCTACATCGTCTGCCCAGGCCCCAGCTGCGTTGACGAGGACACCGGCTTGGAAGGCTTCCTGACCGGCGCCAATCTCCCAGCCGCTGCCGAGGCGCTGGGCCGAATGCAGCCCGGCCCCGGTAAAGATGTCCACCCCTCCGGCCTCGGCACGCGCTCGGTGTTCCTCCAACAGGAGCGGTGCGTTGCAGGCGAAGGAACCGGTGTCCAGGCCGGCCGCGGAGAAGGCATCCGGCGCCAGGACCGGACACAGCCCGAGGGCTTCAGTGTGGCTGATCATGCGCATCTGTCCGCTCGCTTCAGCCCGAACAGTTTCCTCATCACCGATGAGCATGAAGCTCCGCGGCGCGAGGACCGGCTCGGGAAGGCCGGCGTCCCGCTCTGCGATGAGCTCCAGTGTGCGGATGGTGAGCTCCTGGACGACGGGCGGGCCGTAGCTGGGGATCAGCTGCCGTGCCGAGCGGGAGGACGTGTGATACGCCAGCTGGTGCTCGGCTTCGACCAGCGCCACCCTGCACCGCCCGTCGAGGGCCGACGCCAGGGACAAACCGGCGATCCCGCCGCCAACAATTACCACGTCATAGGTTGCTGCCATGGCTCCATCCTTACAGATGGGCAGGAGCTATTCGCCAGTGCAGAAGCTATTCACCTGTGCAGGAGCTATTCGCCACTGCAAGACCTATCCGACGGCGTTGCGGCTCTTCACGAATGCCTGGACGCAGGTTTCGACGTCGTCGGTGCTGTGCGCAGCCGACAGCTGCACGCGGATGCGGGCGGCGCCCCGTGGCACGACGGGGAAGCTGAAAGCGGTCACGAAGACGCCGTGCTGGAGCATCTGGTCCGCGATTTTCGCAGCCAGGACGGCATCGCCGAACATCACCGGAACGATCGCGTGCTCGCCGTCGAGCAGTTCAAAGCCCTCCTCCGTCATCCGGCGCCGGAACAGCCCGGCGTTCTCGAAGAGCCGGGCGCGCAGCTCGGCGGACGTCTCCACGAGATCCAGGGCCTTGATGGTGGCGGCCACGATGGCGGGGGCCAGCGAGTTGGAAAACAGGTAGGGCCGGGCCTTCTGCCGCAGCATCGCCACTATCTCACCGCGTCCGGAAACATAGCCGCCGGAGGCCCCACCGAGGGCCTTGCCAAAGGTGCCGGTGAAAATGTCCACGCGGTGGGACACGCCGGCGTGTTCCGGAGTTCCCGCCCCTGTGTCGCCCATGAAACCCACGGCGTGGGAGTCGTCCACCATGACCAGTGCGTCGTATTTTTCGGCGAGGTCGCAGATGGCTTCCAGGGGCGCGAGGTAGCCGTCCATGGAGAACACGCCGTCCGTGACGATGACCTTGCGCCGGGCGTCCTTGGCCTCGAGGAGCTTCGCTTCGAGGTCGGCCATGTCCTGGTTGGCATAGCGGTAGCGCTGCGCCTTGCACAGACGGATTCCGTCGATGATCGACGCGTGGTTCAGCGCATCCGAGATCACCGCGTCCTCGGGCCCAAAGAGCGATTCAAAGACGCCGCCGTTGGCGTCGAAGCAGCTGGAGAACAGGATGGTGTCCTCGGTGCCGAGGAACTTCGAAACCCTGGATTCCAGCTGCAGGTGGAGGTCCTGGGTGCCGCAGATAAACCGCACGCTGGCCATGCCGAAGCCGCGTTCATCCATGGCGGTCTTGGCTGCGGCGATGATGTCCGGGTGGTCCGCGAGACCGAGGTAGTTGTTGGCGCAGAAGTTCAGTACAGGCGCGGCTTCCTGCCCGATCTGGCCCGCCGAGATCCGGTTGGCCTGCGGGGAATCGATGTGCCGCTCGGTCTTGTAGAGGCCGGCAGCCCGGATGTCGTCCAGTTCGCTGCGCAGCTGGTCTTTGATTGCTGAGTACATGCGTGGTTCCTCGACTCTTGGGAGTTTCGTTTTTGGTTGTTTCGTTGTTGCTGGGTTTCTTAGAATTCCGACCAGTCCAGCACAACCTTGCCGCCGACACCGGAACGGGCAATGTTGAAGCCCTTCTCCCACTGTGTCGCCGGCAGCACATCCGTGACGACGGCTGAGATGTTGGCGTGCAGCGCTGGATTCGAGGACAGCATGGCGCTCATGGCGTACCAGGTCTCGAACATCTCGCGGCCGTAGATTCCCTTCAGCGTCAGCATGTGGGTGACCACTTTGCCCCAGTCGATCTCGATCGACTGGCTGGGCAGGCCCAGCATGGCGATCCGGCCGCCGTGGTTCATGTTATCGATCATTTCCGGCAGGGCTGAGGGGTGGCCCGACATTTCAAGCCCGACGTCGAAGCCTTCACGCATGCCGAGCTCCCGCTGCGCCTCCCGGACGCGTGTCTTGGAAACGTCGATGGCCAAATCGACGCCGAGCTGCCGGGCGAGTTCCAGCCGGGGGGCGGACACGTCGGTGATGGCGATCTTGCGTGCTCCCGCGTGGCGGACCACTGCGATGGCCATGAGGCCGATGGGTCCCGCACCGGTGATGAGGACGTCCTCGCCGACAAGGGGAAAGCTCAGTGCCGTGTGCACCGCGTTTCCGAAGGGATCGAAGATCGCGCCGAGCTCCGGCGTCACGGAGGGATCCTGGTGCACCCAGACGTTGGTCTCGGGGATGACAACGTATTCCGCGAAGGCCCCGTCCCGCTGGACCCCCACGCTTACAGTGTGGATGCACATCTGCCGGCGGCCTGCGCGGCAGTTCCTGCAGATGCCGCACACAATGTGTCCCTCACCGGACACCCGGTCCCCCACCTTTACGTCCCGGACGTCGTCGCCGATCTCCACGACCTCGCCATAGAACTCGTGGCCTGCGATAAGGGGTGTCTGGATGATGCCCTGAGCCCAGGCGTCCCAGGACTGGATGTGCAGATCCGTGCCGCAGATGCCCGTGGTCAGGACGCGGATCTTAACGTCGTGGGGGCCGGCCGCGGGCTCCGGGCGGTCAACGAGTTCAAATCCGGCAGCGGCGCGGGCTTTGTACAGGGCCTTCATTGGCGTCCTTAAGGTCTGGCATGCGCGGAAGCGCCATGCGGGGAAATCTCCCTTCATTAGAGCCACGCGGAAAGCGTTAGCACAAGGCGATTCTTCTCAATCGACGATTTAGGATTTCCTAACGCTTACGATGGGCGTATGGAGATCCATCAGTTGGAGATGTTACGTGAGCTCGGGGCTTTGGGAAGCGTCAAGGCAGTAGCTGACACGCTGCTGGTCACGCCGTCCGCGGTCTCCCAGCAGCTGGCACAGCTGCAAAAAAGCGTCGACGTGCCGCTGACCCGCAAAGAGGGCCGGAACCTCGTCCTCACGGAGGCCGGGCAGGTGCTCGCGGACGCGGGGGCCGCCGTGGTCAGTGCCATGGCCGACGCCCGCATGGCGATCGGTGCCTACCACGGCTCCATGCTGGCGCCGGTGACGGTCAGTGGCTTCCACAGCGCCGGGCAGGCGCTGTTCGCGCCGCTTGCACGGCTTTTGGACGGGCCGGACAAACCCAGTGTGCGGCTGTTTGACGAGGACGTGGCGCAGCACGACTTCCCCGGCCTGACGGCGCGCTACGACCTGGTGCTGGCACACCGCATGGACCACAGCCCGCGGTGGCCTGAGGAACGGGTGGCCGTGATACCCCTCGCGCACGAGCCGCTGGATGTCGCCCTGCCAGCCGGCCACCGTCTGGCGGGGCAGGCATCCTTGGAGCCGGACGACGTCGTGGGCGAACCGTGGGTGACCAGCCGCACCGGATACTCCCCCGCGGACGTGCTGTCCGCCGTCGCCGCCGTCTCCAGCAGGGAGCTGAACATCGTGCACCGCATCAACGACTACTCCACCGTGGCAGCGCTGGTGGCAGCCGGCGGCGTGATCGGGCTGCTGCCCCGGCACACCGCGAGGCCGGTGCTGAGCGAGGACATCGTGCTGCGTCCGCTGCGGGGGATCAGCACCCGCCGCAGGATCGACATCCTGGCCCGCCCGGAGAACCTGAAGCGTGCCTCGGTGACAGTGGTGTGCGAGGCGCTGCAGGACATCATGGCCAGCCTCGTCCACACCTAACCCCAACTGGGTCGCAGTAGTGGTTGTTGTGAAGGGCTCAAACGACCACTACTGCGACCCGGTTGGGCGGGGCAAAAGCGTCAGGCGTTGACGCCCAGCTTTTCCAGGATGAGTTCGCGGACGCGGCCAGCGTCGGCCTGGCCGCGGGTGGCCTTCATGACGCCGCCCACGATCGCTCCGATGGCCTGCACCTTGCCGCCGCGAATCTTGTCCGCGACGTCCGGCTGCGCCTCGAGCGCCGCATCGATGGCTTCCAGGAGCGGGCCGTCGTCGGACACTACGGCAAGGCCTCGCTTCTCCACGATCTCGGCCGGGGTGCCTTCGCCGGCGAGCACGCCGTCGAGCACCTCGGTGGCCATCTTGTTGTTGATCTTGCCCGCTTCCACCATCTTGCTCAGTTCAACGATGGTGGCCGGCTCGATGCCCAGCTGGCCGGGGTCGACGTCGGCGTTCTTGGCGCGGCCGACGATCTCGCCCATCCACCATTTGCGGGCAACGGAGGCCGTGGCGCCTGCGGCGATGGTTTCCTCGATTTCGTCCATCACGCCGGCGTTGACGACGTCGCGGAACTCCAGGTCGGAGTAGCCCCAGTCCGCCTGGAGCCGCTTGCGGCGGTCCGCGGGCGGTTCAGGCAGCATGGCGCGCAGCTCTTCGACCCATTCACGCGAGGCCACCACCGGCACCAGGTCCGGTTCCGGGAAGTAGCGGTAGTCGTCGGCGTCGGACTTGGCGCGGCCGGAGGTGGTGGTGCGGGTGTCCTCGTGCCAGTGGCGGGTTTCCTGCACCACAGGCTCGCCGGACTCCAGAACCGCCGCGTGGCGCTGGATCTCGTAGCGGACGGCATGTTCGACGGCGCGCAGCGAGTTCACGTTCTTCGTCTCAGAGCGGATGCCGAAGCGCTCACGGCCGTGCGGGCGCAGCGAAACGTTGGCGTCGCAGCGGACGTTGCCGCGCTCCATCCGGGCGTCGGAGACTCCCAGGTTCTTGACGATCTCGCGCACGGCGGCCACGTAGGCCTTGGCGAGTTCCGGAGCCCGGGACCCGGCACCCTGGATGGGCTTGGTCACAATCTCCACCAGCGGCACGCCGGCGCGGTTGTAGTCCACGAGGGAGTAGTCTGCGCCCTGGATACGCCCGGCCGAGCCGCCGAGGTGGGTGAGCTTGCCGGCGTCCTCCTCCATGTGCGCGCGCTCAATTTCGACGCGGAACATCTCTCCGTCCGAGAGCTCAATGTCGAGGTAGCCGTCGTAGGCAATCGGCTCGTCGTACTGGGACGTCTGGAAGTTCTTGGGGGTGTCCGGGTAGAAGTAGTTCTTCCGGGCGAAGCGGCAGGATTCCGCGATCTTGCAGTTCAGCGCCAGGCCGATCTTGATGGAGGACTCCACCGCGGTCTTGTTCAGGACAGGGAGAACGCCGGGCATTCCCAGGTCCACCTCGTTAACGTTCGTATTGGGCTCATCGCCAAACACGTTCGGCGCGGAAGAGAACATCTTGGTCTTGGTATTCAGCTCCACGTGGACCTCGAAGCCCAGGACAGGATCGTACTTCTCCATGGCCTCTTCGAAGCTCAGGATTGCATCGGACATCAGTGTGAACCTCCGTGGCTCGAGGGGGCGCCAGCCGTGGAAACAGCCGTGGAAACAGCGAGTTCGGGAGCCTTGTCCAGGAGCGGGCCGCCCCATTTCTCCTCAAGAAGTGACTCCAGCACGGCGCCCACGCGGTACAGGCGGGCGTCCTCGCGGGCAGGAGCCAGCAGCTGGATGCCGACCGGCAGCCCGTCCTCGTCAGCCAGGCCGCCGGGCAGCGACAGGCCGGGGACACCGGCCATGTTGGCGGGGATGGTGGCAACGTCGTTCAAGTACATGGCCAGGGGATCGTCCAGCTTCTCCCCCAGCTTGAAGGCCGTGGTGGGGGCCGTCGGGGAAATCAGGACGTCCGCCTGGGCGAACGCGGCGTCGAAATCACGCTGGATGAGCGTGCGGACCTTCTGGGCGGAGCCGTAGTAGGCGTCGTAGTAGCCGGCCGACAGGGCGTAGGTGCCCAGGATGATGCGGCGCTTGACTTCGTCGCCGAAGCCGGCAGCGCGGGTCGCCCCCATGACACGCTCGATGGTCATGGGCGGGTCCTGCGGAAGCACGCGCAGGCCGTACCGGACGCCGTCGAACTTCGCAAGGTTGGAGGACGCCTCGGACGGCATGATGAGGTAGTACGCACCGAGGGCGTACTTGAAGTTGGGGCAGGAAACCTCGACGATTTCCGCGCCTGCCTCTTTGAGCAGCTCGAGGGACTCGTTGAACCGCTTTTCGACGCCGGCCTGGTAGCCCTCGCCGTGGAGTTCCTTAATGATGCCGATCTTCATGCCCTCAACGTTGCCCGTGCGGGCGGCCGCGACGAGGTCCTCCAGCGGGTCGGGCAGGGAGGTGGAATCCCGCGGGTCGTGCCCGCCGATGACCTGATGCAGCAGCGCGGAGTCCAGGACGGTCCGCGACACGGGTCCGATCTGGTCCAGGGAGGAGGCCATGGCGATGGCGCCGTAACGGGACACGCCGCCATAGGTGGGCTTCACGCCAACGGTACCGGTGACAGCCCCCGGCTGGCGGATGGATCCGCCGGTGTCCGTGCCCAGCGCGAGCGGCGCTTCGAATGCGGCGACGGCGGCTGCCGACCCGCCGCCGGACCCGCCCGGGATGCGGTCCAGGTCCCACGGGTTGCGCGTGGGGCCGTAAGCGGAGTGCTCCGTGGAGGAACCCATGGCGAATTCGTCCAGGTTCGTCTTACCCAGAATCGGCATTTTGGCGGCGCGCAGCTTCTGCACGACAGTGGCGTCATACGGGCTGTACCAGCCCTCAAGGATCCTGGAACCGGCCGTGGTGGGCTGGCCGATGGTCACGATGAGGTCCTTGACGGCGATGGGGACGCCGGCGAGTTCGTGCAGCTCCTGGGCAGCCTGCCCTCCGGCGGCGCGGATGGCGTCCACCTCGGCGGCCACGGCCAGCGCTTCTTCGGCGTTGACGTGCAGGAAGGCGTTGACGCCGCGGTCACCGCCGTCGACCGCCGCGATGCGGTCCAGGTGTGCCTGGACGACCTCAACGGCGGTTACCTCACGGGCGGCGAGCTTCTGGGCCAGCCGGTCTGCAGAAAGCCGGATTAGCTCGTTGCTGTTGTTTTCAGTCATCTGTGCTATGCCTCATCCAGGATTGCCGGGACCTTGAAACGGTTCTCGTCGGCATCCGGAGCTCCGGAGAGTGCCTGCTCGGCGGTAAACGTGTGACCCACCATGTCTTCACGGAACACGTTGTTCAACGGGATCGGGTGCGAGGTCGCCGGTACGTCGTCCCCGGCGGCTTCGCTGACGGACTTCACCGCGTCTACGATGACGGCCAGCTCGCCGGCCATCCTGTCCAGCTCGTCAGCGCCCATCTCGATGTGTGCGAGCCGCGCGAGATGCGCGACGTCGTCACGGTTGATCGCAGCCATGGATCTCCCCTGCAAAGTTCGAATTGTTTTCCGAACCCAGTCTAGTCGGGAAACGTCAGTGCCCGCCTGAAGACCCCAAGCGGGCCCCAGGCGGGCACATCAGGCCACGCGGCGAGCCGCGGGCAAGAACAGGCTAGCCGACTCCGATGGCACCGGTCAGCATGCCGACAGCCAGCATGACAAGGGAGACAACGGCGCTGCGCCACAGCACCTTCTTGTGGTGGTCACCCAGGTCCACCTTGGCCAGGGAAACCAGCAGCAGGATGGCGGGAACCAGCGGGCTCTGCATGTGGAAGGGCTGTCCGGTGATGGAGGCACGGGCCATCTCGGCGGCGCTGATGCCGTAGTGCGCGGCGGTCTCGCTGAGGACGGGCAGCACGCCGAAGTAGAAGGCATCGTTGCTCATGAAGAACGTCATGGGGATGCTGAGGACGCCGGTGATGACCGCCATGAGCGGGCCCATGT
The DNA here is from genome assembly GCF_054130535.1 of Arthrobacter sp. D1-17. Lineage (NCBI taxonomy): Bacteria > Bacillati > Actinomycetota > Actinomycetes > Micrococcales > Micrococcaceae > Arthrobacter > Arthrobacter sp. D1-17. Next base: position 2,886,018 of record NZ_CP096382.1, read on the forward strand.
CCGAGGGAATGATCTGGACCAGCCAGGCGGACATGGCCTCGACCATGCCGGTGCCGGTCAGGACTCCGGTGAGAACTGCGGCGGCCATGACCATGCTCACCACGGCGACGATCGACGGTGCGTGTGCCACAAGCTGCGCGCCCTGGTCCTTGACGTGGGGAAAGTTCACCAGCAGGGCGATGGCCGAGCCCACCATGAAGACGTACGGCAGGGGCACGAGGTCGGCGATGAGCATGCCCATGACGGCAACTGTGAGGCCCAGGTTGAACCACTGCAGTTTCGGGCGGAGGGTCTTGCGGTTGGGGTCCAGTGCAGTGTCCGCCATGGCAGTGTCGCTGTCATCAACGAGGGTTTCCGTGCGCTCCAGCACGGCCACGCCGGAGCCGGCTGTACCGCCGACGGCGGGGGCGGCTCCGCCGGGGTTGTTCCCCCTGCGTCCGCGGCCGGTTCCCGAACCGCCGCCGGAGGTTCCGCCGTCGAACGCTTCAGGCGTGAAGGGTTCTGCCGTAGACGGCGTTCCCCAGATTTCAGGCTGGGTAGCACGGAGGCGGTTGCGCTCCTGGATGCCAAGCAGCCACGCGAAGGCCAGGACGACGGCGATGCCGGCGAGCAGCGACGGGAGCATGGGGACGAAGACGTCGTTGACATCGATTTTCAGGGCGGTGGCGGCGCGGGCGGTGGGGCCGCCCCACGGCACGATGTTCATGGTGCCGTTAGCCAGGCCGGCCACGCAGGTGAGGACCACGGGGCTCATCTTCAGGCGCAGGTAGATCGGCAGCATCGCCGCGGTGGTGAGGATGAAGGTGGTGGAGCCGTCGCCGTCGAGGGACACGGCCGCAGCAAGGAGCGCGGTGCCCAGGACAACTTTGGCGGGGTCATTGCCCAGCTTGCGCAGGATGAACCGGACCAGCGGGTCGAACAGCCCGACGTCGATCATCAGGCCGAAGTAGATGATGGCGAACATCAGCAGGGCGGCGGTGGACGTCATGGACTTCATTGAGTCCATGACCATGTCCCCGATGCCGAGACCGGCGCCCGCGAAAAGCCCGAAAACGGTGGGGACGATGATTAGCGCCAGCACTGGCGTCAACTTTTTCGTCATGATCAGCACCATGAAAACCGCGATCATGGCGAATCCAAGTAATACCAGCACAGCCGGCTCCTTCGTGATGAACGGCACCACCCCGGTGTGATGCGTACTACAGACGTTAGAGTGGCCCGGGTCACGGCAGTGCCTTTGGCTCAATTGATTGGCATACTGCTTATTGGGAGCATTTTGCGCATTCTGCTCACAGCCGGTTTGTGCCCCGCCCCAGCCGTTCATCAGCTGTTCACCACCCCAGCCACTCGAGGAGGAGCGCCATGACCGCGGCATCCCGGCGCCTGCCGCTGAGGTTCTCCACGCAGACGCTGCTGCTGCAGCTGGGAGTGGTGCTCCTGGTCGTGCTTCTCAGCGCAGCGGTGCATGCGTGGTTGACCTTTGAACGGCTGGGCCGCGAAGCCGAGAACCAGGCGCTGACGCTAGCCCGGACGGTAGCCTCCGATCCCTCCGTACGCGCCGACGTCGCCGGGATCAGCCGGCAGGAAGGCACTCCCCCGCGCGAGGTGCTGCTCAACGGTCCGCTGATGGCGGCGGCGGAAGGTGCGCGGGCACGCACCGGGGCCCTGTTCGTGGTGATCACGGATGAAAAAGGACTTCGGCTGGCCCACCCCGAGGCGGACCGGCTCGGAGAACGGGTGAGCACCGATCCCTCCGAGGCGCTGGCCGGGCGGGAGGTGACCACCCGGAATACTGGGACGCTCGGACCGTCGGCCGGTGCCAAGGTTCCGGTGTTTGCTCCGGATACCGCCGCAGGTTCCGCTTCCGGTTCCCGCGCCCGTCCCGTAGTTGGCGAAGTCAGCGTGGGCTATTCCACTGAAACGATCGGGCAGAGCCTGTCCCGCGACATCGTGCCGATCGCGATGACCGCAGCTGGATCGTTGGTTGCCGGCGTCATGGCGTCGTTTCTGCTCCGGCGCCGGCTGCAGCGCCTCACCTTGGGCTTGGAGCCCGAGGAAATCAGCTCCCTGGTCCACGACCAGGTGGCGGTGCTGGAAGGCGTGGACGAAGGCGTCATCGGCGTCTCGGCCGACGGCCGTGTCAGCGTGTTTAATGCCGCCGCCCAGCGGCTTCTCGGCCAGTCCGACCTGACCGGTTCGCTGTGGTCCGCCGCCCCGGTGCCGGCGCAGCTCAAAACCCTCACCCACCCCGCTGCCCGGGAAGGCGAAGCGGTGGAGCTCATCGCCGGCAGCCGCGTCCTGGTGGCGAGCGCCCGCAAGGCACTGCATGGCCAGGAAGACCTTGGCTGGGTGGTCATGCTGCGGGACCGTACTGAACTGCAGCAGCTCACCCGCCAGCTCGATGCGGTGGGTACGATGTCCACGGCGCTCCGGGCGCAGCGGCACGAGTTTGCCAACCAGCTGCACACGATCGCCGGCTTCATGAGCATCGACCAGCACCAGCAGGCCCGCGAATACCTCGAACGGCTGGCGGCCACCGGTCCGCTGAAATTCCCCGTGGAGCAGGCCGAGCTCCTCCAGGATCCCTACCTGCAGGCGTTCGTCGGGGCTAAGGGCGTGGAGGCTGATGAACGCGGCGTGGCGCTCCGGATCGGCCCGGAAACCCTGGTCCGGGGCCAGGTGACCGAGCCGCAGGACGTCACCACGGTGCTGGGCAACCTGATCGACAACGCGGTCAACGCCGCAGTGTCAGGCTCCGCTGTCGAGCGGTGGGTGGAGGTTGAACTGCTGGACGAGCCGGCCGCCAGCGGTGGCACGCTGCATATCGTGGTGGGTGATTCCGGCGACGGGCTGCCGGCGGGCGCTGATCCGGAAGCCGTGTTCGCGGAGGGATTTACGACGGCGGCAGCCCCGGTGCGTGCCGGCGGCGGGCAGGGCCTGGGCCTGGCTCTCGCACGACAGCTGGCGCGCCGCCGCGGCGGAGACGTCAGGGTGCTGGATCCGGGAACCAGGGGCGGGCCCGGGGCGGTGTTCATGGCGACGCTGCCTGGCACCACGAACACGCGCAAAGACTGAGTGAAAATCGGACGGAAGGATGAGGATGCCTGAGGATTACCGGGTTCTGATTGTGGATGACGATTTCCACGTCGCCAAACTCCACGCGGCGTACGTTGACTCGGTGGCAGGGTTTCTCGCGTTGCCTCCGGCCGGTTCAGCGTCACTGGCGCTGCAGTCCATCCACAGCCTGCGCCCCGACCTCGTGCTGCTGGACGTGTATCTGCCGGACGCCTCCGGCCTGGATCTCCTGCACCAGCTGGACGTTGACACCATGATCCTGAGTGCGGCATCCGACGCCGCCTCGTTGCGGACGGCCTTCCGCCGCGGGGCCCTTGGCTACCTGCTGAAGCCGTTCACGTCCGAATCCCTTTCCCAGCAGCTTCGGTCCTATGCCCGGTACCGGCGGATCCTGTCCCAGCCGGGCGCCCTGGACCAGGACACCGTGGAACGGGCCAAGCGGGCACTGATACCGGGCGACGTCGCGCCGTCGTCCCGGCCGCGCTCGGCCACTGAAGCGGCAGTGCTGGAGTCACTGGAGCCGGGCGAGCAGTATTCCGCTGCCGACGTCGCAGGGCGTGTGGGTGTCTCCCGGGCCACAGCCCAGCGGTACCTTTCGTCGCTGGCGGACGACGGCGCCGTCGAGATCCAGCTCCGCTACGGCACCACGGGCCGCCCGGAACACCGCTACGGCCTCCCCCCCGCCTAAGCGCGAACGGACACTTGAGCCCCGCCCTTCCAGCGCGAACGGACACTTCAGGCCCTCACTCCGAGGGCCTCAAGTGTCCGTTCGCGCTCTGCTGGGCGGGCTTCGGCTCCGCTAGCCGGCGCTCTTTTGGGCAACTAGCTCGATTTCCACGAGCATGTCCGGGTCCAGGAACGGGAGCACGTGCACCAAAGACAAGGTGGGACGGATCTCGCCGAAGACCTCGCCATGGGCGCGTCCGGCGTCCTCCCACTTGCTGATGTCCGTCAGGTACAGCTTGGACTGCACAACGTCGTCGAGGCTGAACCCCGCGTCGGCGAGAACCTTTTCCAGCTTCTGCAGGATGTACTTGGTCTGCTCATAGAAGTCGCTGCCGACAATACCGTTCTCGCCGCTGGAGGACGTGGCAGAGATGTACAGCGTGTTATCCACCTGCACCGCGCGGGAGTACCCGAGGGTCTGTTCCCAGACGGAACCGGTGCCGAAAGTCTTGCGCATGGGCGCCTTTCACTGGGGCCGCGCGGCACGATGCATATACGCAGGTGGAAGCGGGGCCGGGGAAATGAGTCGGCACCACTCTATCCGCTCATTCCGGCTGCCGGCAGCTACACGTCGAGACGGAAAACCAGCAGCTTTATGTCGGTGCCGGGCACGAACCAGTCACGCTGGGGTGCCCGCCGGAAACCTGTCGTCCGGTACAGACCACGGGCGCTTTCCCACGTCGTTCCGGTGGTCAGCGCGACGCCCTGGATGCCGTGCAGCGATTTGGCGTGATCGATGATCGCCTCGACCATCGCCCGGCCCGCGCCGCTGCGCTGGACTGCCGGGTCCACCACCAGCATCCGAAATTCCAGCTCGTCCTCAAGGGCAATGTCGGCATACGGCTCGCCGGCGACTGCCAGCGTCACCGAGCCGACGGTCCGTCCCCCGCGCTCGGCCACCCAGACGGTTGCCTGCGCCGCCCGTTTGGCCACGTCCTGAATCTGCTGCATGTAGGGGTGGTCTGCGCTGTCGAAGTACCCCGCCGCCAGATAGGAATCACGGGTGATCCGGGCTATCTCCTCAAAATCAGCGGGGACGGCGGGACGGACGGTAATCTGCGGCTGCACCTGTCAATGGTAGGGCCCGTGCTCCCGTGCTCCTTGCGAAACAGGGGTTTCCGTGATTGATCTATCAGGCCGCCGCAGTGCTAGAGCGGGAATTTTCCGGACATCTCGAGTGTGCCGGCGCAGGTCCAGGCGGCGAGGCGCTCCTCGTCGGACGGACCGCCGTCGAGCGGACTGGTCAGCCGGGGCCGGCGGACCCAGCAGCCCGCCTCCTCGGCGATCAAGGCCCCGGCAGAAAAATCGTGCTCGTTCAGGCCCCGCTCGCCGAAGGCATCGTGGGTGCCGTCAGCGACCAGGCAGAGGTCCAGGGCCGCGGAACCGAGGCGGCGCATATCCGCGAAACCGTCCATGAAGCCGCCCAGCGCCGCTGCTTGCTCCGCCCGCACCTCGGGGTCGTAGCTGAACCCCGTGGCAAGGATCTGACCCGTGCGTCCGGAGACCGGGCCGGTGAGCTGGACCAGCTTTCCGTTCTGTTCCAGCCAGGCGCCCTGGCCCCGTGCGGCGTAATACACCCGCCCCAATGCCGGAGCGCTGACGACGCCGGCCAGCCAGACACCGCCGGAATCGGCAACGGCTACGGAGGTCGCGTAGTAGACGATATTGCGGATGAAGTTGGTGGTGCCGTCCAGCGGATCAATGGACCAGCGCAGCCCGCTGGGAACTTCGGCACGGGTGGTTCCGTGTTCCTCGCCGGTGATGGTGTCCTGCGGACGGGCGGCGAGGATGCAGTTCCGGACGGCGTTCTCGGCGGCCACGTCGAAGGCAGTGACCCAGTCGCCTGCGGCGCTCTTGTTGCTGACGTCGGCCAGGTCTGAGTCCTCGCGTGTGGAGAGGACAGCAGCGCCGGCGGCAGCCGCCGCCTTCGCCACCTGAAGCAGCTCGTTCACGTCCTGGCTCATTCGACGCCGTCCCTGTCGCCGTTCGCCTCGCCATGGCCCAGGCCGTCGCCCTCAAATGCAGCCGGTCCTTTGGCCAGCAACTCCCGGAACCCGTCCTCATCGAGGACAGAAACCCCCAGTTGTTCTGCCTTGTCCAGCTTGGTGCCCGCGTTCTCACCGGCCACCAGGTAGCTGGTTTTCTTGGATACTGATCCGGCCGCCTTACCCCCACGGATGAGGATAGCTTCCTTGGCTTCATCACGGCTGAAGCCCTCCAGCGTCCCCGTGACAACGACGCTCAGGCCCTCGAGGGTGCGCGGCGTGGATTCGTCCCGTTCATCCTCCATGCGCACTCCGGCAGCAGCCCAGCGGTCGATGATCTCAACATGCCAGTCTTCGGCAAACCATTCCTTGAGCGCGGCAGCGATCGTGGGACCGACGCCGTCAACTCCCGCGAGCTCTTCCTCCGACGCCTGCCGGATGGCGTCCATAGTGCCGAAGTGGTTGGCGAGGGCGCGCGACGCCCGGGGTCCGACGTGCCGGATCGATAGCGCCACCAGGACGCGCCACAGAGGCTGGGTCTTGGCCTTCTCCAGTTCCCTGAAGAGCTTCTCCGTAGTTGCCGTGGGCTTGGACGGCGTCTTCGCAGTGCCTTTGCTGTAGAAATACGGCACCAGCTCGTACTCCCCCGTGCCAACGCCCTTGGCCCGCTTCTCGCGCCGCATCTTCACCGGGGCGAGATCCTCGGGCGTCAGGTCAAAAAGGGCGGCTTCGGTGGTGAGCGGAGGAACCTCAGGCTCCGCGGGCTGGGTGAGGGCGATGGCCGCTTCCCAGCCGAGTGCTTCAATATCGAAGGCGCCGCGGCCGGCGAGGTGGAAGACCCGTTCACGAAGCTGTGACGGACAGGAACGGGCGTTGGGGCAGCGGATATCGACGTCGCCCTCCTTGGCCGGGGCGAGCGGTGTCCCGCAGGAAGGGCACTCGGTGGGCATGACGAAGTCACGGACCGGCGGATCCTGTTGGTCCCGCAGCGCCAGCACCGGCCCCACGATTTCGGGGATCACGTCCCCGGCCTTGCGCAGGATCACGATGTCGCCGATCTTCACGCCCTTGGCCTTGACCACCTCCTGGTTGTGCAGGGTGGCCATTTCCACGGTGGAGCCTGCGACCTTAACCGGCTCCATGATGCCAAACGGTGTGACGCGTCCGGTCCGCCCGACATTGACCGCAATATCCCTCAGCTTGGTGTGCACTTCTTCGGGCGGATACTTGTAGGCCACCGCCCAGCGGGGAACACGGGTGGTGAAGCCCAGTGCGCGCTGGGTGGCGAAGTCGTCCACCTTCACCACGATGCCGTCAATTTCGTGAAGCAGGCTGTGGCGCTTGTCCCCGTACTTGGCGATGAATTCCAGGATCTCGGACAGGCTGCCCAGGACTTCGACGTACGGGCTGACCGGCAGCCCCCACTCCGCCAGCTTCTTGTACGTTTCGGACTGGCTTGCACTCGGAAGCCCGTCGCGGGCACCGATGCCGTGGACGAACATTTTCAGCGGGCGCTTTGCCGTCTCAGCCGGATCCTTCTGCCGGATGGAACCCGCGGCGGCGTTCCGGGGGTTGGCGAGCGGCGCCTTGCCTGCCTCAGTCAGGGCCTCGTTGAACTCAGCAAAGGCCTTGGAGGGAATGAAAACCTCGCCGCGGACCTCCATCTCGGCCGGGAATCCGGTTCCGGTGAGCTGCTGCGGGATTTCCTTGATGGTGAGCACGTTGTGCGTGATGTCCTCACCGGTGGTGCCGTCCCCACGGGTGGCAGCCCGGACCAGCTTGCCGTCCCGATAGAGCAAATTGACGGCCAGTCCGTCGATCTTCAGCTCGGTAAGCCACGCCGCCTGCGGGTTTCCGATTTTTGCGATTGACGCCTCTGCCTTGGCAATCCAGGCTGCCAGCTCCTCCAGGGAAAATACGTCCTCGAGGCTGTACATCCGCTGCAGATGCTCGACGGCGGCAAAGGCCGCCGACACTTCCCCACCCACCTCCTGGGTGGGTGAGTCGTTGGACACGAGCTCGGGGTGGAGGGCTTCAAGCTCCTCAAGCCTGCGGAACAGGGTATCGAACTCGGCATCGGAGACGAGCGGCTGGTCTTCCTGGTAGTAGGCGAACCGGTACTTCCTGACAAGGTCCACCAGGTTCTGGTACTCGTCCCGAACTGACTCGGACGGAATCGCTTCCGGCTCGAGCTGGTCGGTTCCGGATAATGCCATGTCTCCGGAACCGGTTGCCGTGGAACCTGATGCTGTGGAACCTGATGCTGTGCTCACAGACCTATCTTGCCCTACCGCCACGACATTTTGCCGATGCCCCGTGTTGCCCGGGAACATCGTGGTCAGATGCCGTTACCAGTGCGAGGCGAGGCGGTTCCGGCTCCAGAATGCGAAAGCGAGTCCGCCAAGGCCCACCAGCAGAACTCCTCCCATAAGGGCGAAGAGGCCGAAAATCCCCATACCCGGCCCATTGTCCTCTGCGCTGACGACCGCCGCCTGCGTCGCTTCGGCACTAGCTTCGATAGGTGTGGTCCAGCTGGAGTCGGCCGGCGCGCTGAACGTGGCCGCGCCGGTGCTCGGTGAGCTTGAAGGGGTGGCGACGGGCACGGCGACGGCAGGAGCCACAGGCGCTGCAGGACCGCCGGCAGCTGGCGCTGCCCGGGGTGGAACCGCTGCGGTGGCCACCGGTCCCCGGGCGGGCACGGGCGCCGGCGGCGCTGGCTTGGGTTTGGCAGGAGCAGGGGCGGGCGCGGGTGCAGGCGCCGGAGCTTGCGGTGGAGCAGGCGCTGGCGCAGAGGCCGGTGCAGGGGCTGGAGCCGGTGCGGCCGGCGACGTTGTACGTGCGGGCGCGGGTGTGCTCGGAGCGGGTGCCGCAGTGGCTGGTGGCGTGGTGGGGCACTGTTCCGGCAGGCATTCGGTGGCATGCAGCACGCTGCCGGACGCAACGGAGGCGGTGAGTGCCAGCACGGAGGCTGCCAGTCCTGGCAGCACAAGGGTCCGCAGGCGGGTCGGTCGGATCATGTCGTTACCTTTGCTGGGCGCGCAGGGCTCTCCCGCAGTGGGTTTATCCCGGGCATCTTCCTATACGCTCCCCCCAATCACCAAATCCCTCCTTGCCGGTTTTCCGGCGGCAGCGCGTTGCGCAGGAATTTGTCGTCTCCGGAGGCAACTGCCCAGGGCCGCCGGAGCTGTCCTCGCTGCCCCGGCTACTTGGGCTGCTGCGGAAGCGGGAGGGTGTCCTCATCCTCAGGCGCGGCAAGCGCCTTTTCCGCCGTGGTGGACTGGGCATCCCCGTTGACGACGTTCCGCGCGTCAACGACGATCACTGTGATGTTGTCCCGCCCGCCGCCTCGCAGCGCGGCCTGGATCAGCTCGTCCACGGCTTCCTGCGGGTCGGCGACGGTGCTGAGGATATCGAGGATCTGCTCGTCACTTACTTCACCGTTGAGACCGTCCGAGCACACCATCATCCGGTCGCCCTCTTCGATTGGAAGCAGCCAGTAATCTGCTTCCGTCTCATCGCCCGCGCCCAGCGCACGCGTCACCACATGACGCCGGGGGTGCACGCTGGCCTGCTCAGCGGTGATCTCCCCGGTGTCCACCAGTTCCTGCACTTCGGAATGGTCCACACTGACCTGCGTCAGCCGGCCTTGGTTCACCCGGTAGGTCCGCGAATCCCCGATGTTCAGCACCAGCCAGTAGTCAATGCCCATCTGTTCCACCACGACGACGCCGGTAAGCGTGGTGCCTGCCCGCGAGTCGGTGGCGGTACGAATCGACTCGTCGGCGACGTCGAGATAATGCTGAATCTGCGAAGCCGTGGCCGTGCGCTCCCGGGTGGCGAGCTGGGGCAGCTGCGCCAGGGCACGCACGCACATGCCGCTTGCCACTTCCCCGGCTTCATGACCTCCCATCCCGTCGGCCACCGCAAACACGGGCTCAGTGGCGATGAAGGAGTCCTCGTTGAGCTCGCGGCGCAGACCGCGGTCCGTTCCGTAACCCCAGCTAAGTGTGAGGCCCGACGTGCTCCCGGCCCTTTCAGTGCTGGCCGCCTGCTGTGAGTCCATGCCTGTCCTACATCGAAGGTCCGGTGCTTACAATGAACGGCGGTTCCGGGGGTGACACATGTGGGAACACCGTGCAGCTGGCTCCCATCGCGGTTCCTTTCCCCCCGGCCCCCGCCTACCGGGATGCTACCGCGAAACCCTGCGGGTTCGCCGCCGCCCCGCCAGAGTTGCGGTAACTTGCCGCGACGCGCAGGGCGTCCGCCACTAGTCCAGCACGAGCCCCTTGCCCTGGCCGCGGGCGAGAATGACCGGCTGGATCTCACCGAAGCCACGGACATTCTCCGCTTCCTGGGGAATCAGCACAAAGCGCTCGTCCTGGTCCAGGGCTGCGGCGGTCATGGAATCGATCAGCACCGTTCCGGGGTCCGCGAGCGTGGTCAGGCGCGCGGCGAGGTTGACGGTGGGTCCGTAAATGTCACCCAGCCTTGACAGGATCCGTCCCCACACCATAGCCACGCGCGCTTCCGGGAGAATTTCATCCTGTGTGAATGCCTCGGCCAAAGCCAGCGAAATTTCGGCGCCCGCGGCCGGGGTTTCAGCGATGTAGAGCACTTCGTCGCCAACGGTCTTCACCAGCCGCCCACCACCGACGGAGATGATTTCGGCGCATTTGTTTTCAAACCGCTGCACCAGCTTGGCGAGGGTCTTTTCATTCATTCGGCGGGAAAGGCTCGTGTAGGAGACCAGGTCGGCGAAGCCGACGGCACGGGCCAGGGGAAGCGGAGCGTCGTCCTCGTCCCCTTCCCGGCCTTCTTCGCTGGCCTGCAACCCGGCTTCGGCACGGACGGCAAGCCGGTGCACGGCCGCGTTCAGCTGCCGCCGCCACGAGTACACGAGCATCTCTTCAAGCGGATCCACCAGAGCGGGAAGTTCGTTCACGAGGCGCTTCCGGGCCATGGCGTCGGTGACACCCTGCTCGTGGACCATGTCCTCCACGAGCGCCTCGATCTGCCAGACCACCATGCGGTCCGTCATCTGGCCGATGGCCCGGGTCACCGATATTGCGGCCTCTTCAGTAAGTTTCCCGGTGCGGACGAGGTCGACGGCGGTGTTCAGCGCCGCCTGGTCCCGCTCGGTAAAGGCGACTTCCTCGTCACCGAGGTTGGGGAAACCCAAGGCGCGCCACAGCTTCCGTGCCGACAGCAGCGACAAGCCGGCTCCTGCAGCCACCTCACGGCGGCGCAGCTTGCGCTCACCGCCGAGCAGCCTGGTTTCAAGGGCTTTGATGGCGATCCGGTCGGCAGACAGGGTGCCGGTGGAAGGAGCACTGACGACGGGACCCTCCGCCTCAGCGGCACCCGACTCCTGGCTCATGCGCTGATCCTCATCGTTCATCTCTCCCACCTTCTCTCACATCCCGCCAGAACCCCGCGTCCGGGCCGTCCGGCGCCTGGCCCCGCTCATAAAACTCATCCCTTGGAAGCTCACTGAGAGCGTCCAGCACAAACCTGTGGAAAGTGGCGACTTCGGGCACGTCCCGCAACACGGTGCTGAACTGGTGCCCGGCATCCAAGGATATAGTCCCGGAACGCAACATCCGCTGGAGCATCGTCTGGGTGACAGTGACATTACGCACGGAGGCCAGGAACACCTGCCGGTCACGCCGGCGCATCGTGCCGTAACGGGCCAGGATTCTGCAGTTGGTGAGGAAGTACCGTGTGGACTGCCACCGCAGCAACCGCGGCAGACAGTAACTGAGGAGCACCCAGAGAGCGGCCAGCACGCAGCCCGCCACAAGCCAGTTGGTCCAGCCGGCCGGAATGTCCGGATACACGCTCCGCACGCCGCCGCGGATGATCCAGGCACTGGCGAATGCGGCCAGGGCAGGTGCCAGGACAAACACCACGGCCGGCAGAACCAGCGCCCTGGGCTGCGGGCGGGTCATGACGATGACCTGCTCCCCGGGCAAGAGGTCTTTACGCATTACCGCTTTCCGCACGCTCCTCCGGCGCAGACCAGGGACGCAGGTGGATTACGTCCCCCGCCGTCACGGCGTGCTCGTGGGCCGAGGCGTCCACGACCAGCAGGGAGCCGGAGTCATCCAGCCGGGTGGCGTGCCCGGTGATTTCATGGTCGCCGGGCAGATGGGCGCGGACCTGCTGCCCCAGGGTCACCATGGCCGCCTCCACACGCTTGTGCAGTGAAGGGCCGCCGGCGAGCCCCGCCGTCGGGTCGCCGTCTGCATTGCAGAAGCTGCGGTACAGCGTGCAGAACTTCGACAGATAACTCTTTAGCAGTGCCGTGCGGTCCACCGTCCGGGCTCCCTCCAGCAACACCGAGGTGGCGGTGGGAACGGGCAGTTCAGACTCGGTCAGCGTCACGTTCAGTCCGGTACCGAGGATGACCGGCGGGACGGTTCCGTCTCCCATTGGTCCAAGCTGGGCCAGGATGCCGGCGATTTTCCGGCCGCGCACCAGGACATCGTTCGGCCACTTGAGCTCGGCCGGCAGCCCGGCTGTCTCCAGCAGGGCTTCACGGAGCGCGAGGGCGGCCAGGAGCGAGAGCCAGGAGTAGGTCTGGGTCGGCAACGGCCTGCCGTCCGCGTTGACCGGGCGCAGGACGATCGACACCAGGACAGAGCTGCGCTCCGGCGCCTCCCAGACACGGTCCAGCCTGCCACGGGCGGCCGTCTGGTGCTCGGCTGCCAGGACCGAGAGGTCCGGCCACGCCTTCGGCTCGGTGGTGACGGCACGCAGGAGGTCTGCATTGGTGGAGCCGGTGACGTCTACTACGGTTAGCTGTGGGATGCCGTAGGCGGACAGGAACTCGGCGCCGGACAGCGCCTCACGGTCCAGCGTCTGTCGGTGCAGTTCTTCCCGGTGCAGTTCTTCGCCGTTATTGCGAGGGTGCTCCGGGCGTCCGTTCAATCCGTTCGGGCGTACTTCCGGGCTTTCGTCAGGGCGTGCGGCATCCATATCTGAATCCTATCCAGTTGCCGCACCTGTCCGGCGGATTCCGTCGATAGCGGGTTGACCTAAAGGAATCAGAGGAAGATGTCAGGTTCCAGTTCGTCCTCGGCGGCGCCGAGGCTGTAGGGCCTAAAATCGGCCACACCCGCCGCCGCCAGCACTTCTTCATCCGTGTAGAAGTTTCCGGACCTTTCAATGCGATTGCTGGGATCAGTGCCATTGCCGGGTTTAGTGTCATTGCTCAGATTGGCTCCCGTGAGCACGGCATGGGCTGCGTCGGCCATGATCCTCGGGCTTCGGGCCGCCTGGACCTTCGGCGTGCCCCCGGGCAAGTTGCGGATGGCCGCGGTGTCAATCAGGGTGCACGGCCACAGGGAGTTGACGCTAATGCCGTCGGTCCTGAGCTCCTCCGCCAGGCCCAGAGTGGTCAGGCTCATCCCGTACTTGGCCATGGTGTAGGCCAGGTGCCTGCCGGCCCACTTCGGATCCAGGTTCAGCGGCGGTGACAGGGTAAGGATCTGGCCTCCGGACGACGTGCGGAGTGCGGGCAGCGCCAGCTTGGACAGCAGGAAGGTGCCCCGGACGTTGATGTCCTGCATGAGGTCGTAGCGCTTCATGTCGACGTCGTCGGTGCGGGAAAGGTCGATGGCCGAGGCGTTGTTGATGACGATGTCAATCCCGCCAAAACGTTCGACGGCGGCACCCACCGCGCGCGCCACGTCGTCGTCCTTGCGGACATCACCCACGAGAGGAAGCGAGTGCCCGCCGGCAGCGTCCAGCTCCTCGGCGGCGGAAAACACTGTTCCCGGAAGCTTTGGATGGGGCTGGCCGGTCTTAGCCAGCAGGACGATATTCGCTCCGTCGCCGGCTGCCCGCAGTGCGATGGCAAGACCGATGCCGCGGCTGCCGCCGGACATCAGGATCGTCCGGCCCCGCAGTGAACCGGTGGCCTGGTACGGCGCGGCGGTGGGCAGCGAAGCGTCATTGCTCGAGGTCATACGGACACTCTAGCCCGCCTACGTTACCAACGGGTAACTTAGCTGCCACTGCCGACGCTGCCGTCGAAAATTGTAGGATCCCTACAGCAGCGCCCGGAAAATGCGTCACTAGACTAGCCATCAGGGCCTTTGATTTGTGCGGAAGCTACTTAATGCAGCCATCGACCACCGCTTGAGGAGCCCCGCGTCATGCTGCTGCAGCAAGCAACAGCTACAGCACAACAGCTACAGAGCCGGAGAGACACTTCATGAGCCACGATCTGACCACGACGGCGGGAAAGATTGCCGATTTCCGCGACCGCCAGGCCAGCGCAGAGCAGCCCTCAGGTCCTGAAGCCATTGAAAAACAGCATGCCCGCGGAAAAAACACTGCCCGCGAACGCATCGACCTCCTGGTGGACGCCGGCTCTTTCGTGGAGTTCGATGCATTGGCCGTGCACCGGTCCACGGCCTTCGGGATGGAGAAGAAGAAGCCGCTCGGCGACGGTGTGGTGTCCGGCTACGGCACCGTCGACGGGCGCCTGGTGGCGCTCTACAGCCAGGACTTCAGCGTTTACGGTGGGTCGCTCAGCCAGGTCAACGGCGAAAAAATCGTCAAGGTCCAGGAGTTCGCACTGCGCAACGGATGCCCGGTGGTGGGCATCAACGACGGCGGCGGCGCCCGCATCCAGGAAGGCGTGGCGTCCCTGGCCATGTTCGCCGACATCTTTCGGAACAACGTCCACGCTTCGGGCGTCGTCCCACAGATCTCCCTGATCATGGGCCCCTGCGCCGGCGGCGCCGCCTACTCCCCCGCCCTCACCGACTACGTGGTGATGGTGGATAAGACCTCCCACATGTTCATTACCGGGCCAGACGTCATCAAGACCGTCACCGGTGAAGACGTGGACATGGAGACTCTCGGCGGCGCCCGGCAGCACAACGCCACCACCGGCACATCCACTTATTTGGCCTCGGATGAAGCCGACGCGATCGAGTTCGTCCGGGAACTGCTGGACTTCCTTCCCTCCAACAACCTGTCGGAAGCACCCGTCCTGGAGCACCTGCAGGAGCTGGAGCTCGACGACGACGACCTCGCCCTGGACGTGCTGATCCCGGACTCCGCCAACCAGCCGTACGACATGCGCAAGGTCATCGAACAGGTCGTCGACGACGCACACTTCCTTGAGATGCAGTCCCTGTACGCACCCAACGTGATCATCGGATACGGCCGCGTTGAGGGCCACACCGTGGGCATCGTGGCCAACCAGCCCATGCAGTTCGCGGGCACCCTGGACATCTCGGCGTCCGAGAAAGCGGCACGCTTCGTGCGGCACTGCGATGCCTTCAACATTCCCATCATCACCCTGGTGGACGTTCCCGGCTTCCTCCCCGGGAAGGACCAGGAGTTCCAGGGCATCATCCGACGCGGCGCCAAACTCCTGTACGCGTACGCCGAGGCTACGGTGCCGAAGCTGACGGTCATCACGCGGAAGGCGTACGGCGGGGCTTACATCGTCATGGGCTCCAAGAAGCTCGGGGCGGACCTCAACCTGGCCTGGCCCACCGCTCAGATCGGCGTCATGGGCGCGCAGGGCGCCGTCAACATCCTCTACCGCCGTGATCTCGCTGCCGTTGCCGAAGCAGGCGGTGACGTCGAAGCCAAGCGCGCCGAGGTCATCCGCCAGTATGAGGAAGAACTGCTCAACCCTTACCAGGCTGCTGAACTGGGCTATGTTGACGTAGTCATCGCACCCTCGGAGACACGGGTCCAAATCATCAAGGGGCTTCGCGCGCTCCGCGACAAGCGCGCCAGCCTTCCGACCAAGAAGCACGGGAACATCCCGCTGTGAACGCGAAAAAGCCATTGGTTCGGCGCGCTGAAACCCGTGAGCCCGCCGGGACCGCTGAGCCGGCAGAAGCTGAGCCGGCCGCAACCCTTGTGCCGGCGGAAGCGCCGCTGTTCTCCGTCGTCAAAGGGAATCCCACGCCGGAAGAGCTGGCGGCGCTGACCGCCGTCGTGCTTTCCCTTGGACCGGGCGAGACTGTTGAGGCCGGCAAGCCCAGCGTGCGCCACTGGGTGCGGCGGCAGCAGCTGCGGCTGGCCCCCACGCCCGGCCCTGGCGCATGGAAGCGGAGCCGCGGCTGACGAAGCCGCCGCCAAAAATTCAGTAAGTCTTTCGTAACTGGATTTGCGCCGTTAGTCTCGTGGAGTGACTAGTGAAACCACAGCGCCAGGGCGCCCCCGGACTGCCATTGATACCGTCGCCGAGGCCTACACGGACACCTTGGTCCGGCTCAACCCGAGCTTTGCCACCATCCTGGGCGTGCCCGGACACGACACGGAGCTCCAGGACTTCTCACCGGCCGGCGTCGAGGAGTTTGCGGCCGCCGCACGGGAAACCCTGGCTGCCCTCGACGGACTGGACCCGGTGGACGACGTTGACGCCGTCACCCTTGACGCGATGCGTGAGCGCCTTGGCCTGCAGTTGGAGTTTCACGCATCGGGCTGGGACGAGGCCGAGCTCAACAATATAGAATCTCCCGCCCAGAACATCAGGTCCATCTTCGACCTCATGCCCTCGGACACGGAGGAGCACTGGGAGAACATCGCCGGCCGCGCCGCCAATGTTCCCGGTGCAATCCGGGGCTACGTCGAATCGTTGCGCGCAGCCAAGGATGCAGGGCGTGTTTCCGCTGCCCGCCAAGTCGCCATCGTCATGGAGCAGGCCAGTAAGTACGCCGCAGAAGACGGCTTCTTCGCAAACCTTGCCGCCGGCGCGACGGCAGGTGACGGGCCGCTGCCTGCCGCGCTTCAGGAGAAGCTCGACGCCGGTGCTGCCGCTGCCCGGGGCGCGTACGCAGAGCTTGCTGCGTTCCTCAGGGATGAACTGCTGCCGGCTGCGCCAGCAAAGGATGCGGTGGGACGGGAACGGTACGCACTCGCGTCCCGCGGCTTCCTCGGGGCCGCTGTGGACCTCGAAGAAACGTACGCGTGGGGCATCGGGGAACTCGAGCGGATCATCGCCGCCCAGGAGGCCGTAGCCAATGAAATCCGGCCGGGCGCCTCGGTTGCCGAGGCCAAGCAGATCCTTAACAACGATCCGGCGCGCCAGCTCAAGGGTAAGGATGCCTTGAAGGCATGGATGCAGGAGCTCTCAGACCGGGCGATCACCGAGCTTTCCGGTGTCCATTTTGACATCCCCGACGTCATGAAGACGCTCGAATGCCTCATCGCTCCGACCGATGAGGGGGGCATCTACTACACCGGCCCGACCGACGACTTCAGCCGCCCCGGGCGCATGTGGTGGTCCGTGCCTGCCGGCGAGGACACGTTCACCACGTGGGCTGAAACCACCACTGTGTTCCACGAAGGCGTTCCGGGACACCACCTGCAGGTGGCCACTGCCGTGTACCGGCGCGAACTCCTCAACAGCTGGCGCCGTAACGTCTGCTGGACTTCAGGGCACGGCGAGGGATGGGCGCTGTACGCCGAAAAGCTGATGGAGGAGCTTGGCTACCTCAAGGATCCGGGCGATCACATGGGCATGCTGGACATGCAGCGGATGCGGGCCGCGCGGGTGGTCTTCGACATCGGGGTCCACCTTGAGCTCGACATACCCGGGCAGTGGGGCTCTGGACCGTGGACGCCGGAGAAGGGCTTCGAGTTCCTGAAGGCGAACCTTGACATCAGCGAAGGCAACCTGCAGTTCGAATTTGCGCGCTACCTCGGGTGGCCGGGGCAGGCACCCTCCTACAAGGTGGGCCAGCGGCTGTGGGAACAGATCCGAACCGAACTTGAAGCCCGCCCCGGCTTCGATCTCAAGGCGTTCCACACGAAGGCACTGAACATCGGCTCCGTAGGACTGGACACCCTCAAGCGCGCCATGCTCGGCTAGCCGCCGCTGATTGAGACCGCCAAAAATCGGGCGGCCATGGGAGATCTTCCCCACAGCCGTTCCAGGAATAACTTCATAAAACATTGATTTCGTGCCGGATTTCCGGGCATTTCAACTGTCAGAGGGAGCAGGGACAACGTAATATTTCTCAATGAGGAGTGGAAGCTGTATTTTGCGCGTCCTAGCTTGATGGAGTGAGCACTCAAACCAGCACCCCTCCTTCGTCCGGATCATCCGGATTCCAGCTGCCCAGATGGGCAGGCTCCTTCGCCTTCCAGATCATCGCTGCCCTGATCGTGGGACTCGGCCTTGGCCTGCTGGCCAAGTACACCGGCAGCACGAAAGCCAGCCCCAACGCCCTTGGCGCGACGCTGCAGACCATAGGGTCGAGTTATGTCTCGTTGCTGCAGACCGCCGTCGTTCCCCTGATCTTCACCGCGGTAGTGAGCTCCATTTCCAACCTCCGCGAGGTCTCCAACGCGGCGCGGCTGGCCTGGAACACCCTGCTGTGGTTTGCCATTACGTCCCTGATCGCCGTCCTGATCGGCATCGGCCTCGGCGTGGTGCTGCAGCCCGGCACCAATACCGGTATTTCCGGTGAGCGCGGGGAGTACTCCGGCAAGTCGGGTGACTGGTGGGCGTTCCTGACAGGCCTCTTCCCCAAGAATTTCCTCGGCCTTGGTGCGAGCTCCACCGTGGCCGAATCCGGCGCTGTGACCACAGCCGTCAGCTTCAACGTGCTGCAGATCCTGGTCATCGCAATCGCCGTCGGCATCGCCGCCCTCAAGGTCGGCAAGCAGGCCGAACCTTTCCTGACGCTCAATGCCTCAGCGCTGGCAGTGATCCAGAAGGTCCTGTGGTGGATCATCCGGATTGCGCCGCTGGGCACTGTCGGTCTGATCGGCAACGCCGTCGCCGTCTACGGCTGGGACACCATCGGTGCACTGGGCAAGTTCACGGCTGCCATCTACATCGGCCTCGCACTCGTCATCTTCGGCGTGTACCCCGTGCTGGTCCGGTCCCACGAGCTGTCCGTCAAGCAGTACTTCTCCGGCGTCTGGCCGGCCGTGCAGATGGCATTCGTCTCGCGGTCATCCATCGGCACCCTTCCGCTGACACAGCGGGTGACCGAGCGGAATCTCGGCGTCCCCCGCGGTTATGCCTCGTTCGCCGTTCCCCTGGGCGCGACTACCAAGATGGACGGCTGCGCAGCCATCTACCCCGCAATTGCGGCCATTTTCGTCGCGCAGTTCTTCGGCATCGAGCTGGGCTTCAGCCAGTACCTGCTGATCGCGCTGGTATCCGTGCTCGGCTCGGCTGCTACTGCCGGCACCACTGGCGCCGTGGTCATGCTCACGCTGACCCTCTCCACGCTGGGACTGCCGCTGGCCGGCGTCGGCCTCCTGCTCGCTGTCGACCCCATCCTGGACATGGGCCGCACCGCGGTTAACGTTGCCGGCCAGGCCCTTGTCCCAACACTGGTGGCCAAGCGTCAGGGCATCCTGGACGAGGGGCTGTACAACGCCCACCGGACCGGAGACCCCTTCACAGACGACGCACCTGCATTCGCTATGCCGGCCTCACACGAAACGCCCCAACTGGCGGGCGCGAAGCGCTGATAAACGCCTGTGCCCCGGAAGTCCCGGGGCACAGGCGTTTTTTCCGCTCCACGGCGGCATGGTCCGCGGTAGGGTACCCGCATGGACATCATTCTGGTTCCCGGGTTCTGGCTCGATGCATCCTCGTGGTCCGGGGTCACTCCCCCGCTCACCGCCGCCGGGCACAAAGTCCATCCGCTGACGTTGCCCGGGCTGGAGGCTCCTGATGCAGAGCGGGGCAGCATCGGGCTGCGCGACCACATCAACGCTGTCGTGGAAACAGTCGACGGCATTGGCGGCCAGGTGGTCCTCGTGGGCCACTCGGGCGGCGGTGCCATCATCCACGGTGCAGTCGACGCCCGGCCGGACCGCGTCGCACGTGCCATCTATGTGGACAGCGGGCCTCTCGGTGAGGGCGGCGTCATCAATGATGAACTGCCGGCGCAGGGTGATGAGATACCGCTGCCGCCGTGGGAAGGCTTCGAGGAGGAGGACCTGGTGGACATGAATGACGACCTTCGGGCCATGTTCCGTGCGCGTGCCATTCCCCAGCCCAAGGGCGTGGCCTACGGCCGGCAGCACCTTTATGACCCGCGCCGCTATGATGTGCCCGCCACAGTCATCGCCTGCGAGTTTCCCAGCAGCCTGCTCAACGACTGGATGGATGCGGGCCACCCGTACGTTGAAGAACTGTCCCGCATCCGTGACGTCGAGCTGGTGGACCTGCCGACGGGGCACTGGCCGCAGTTCACCAGGCCTGCCGAACTGGGACAGGCAATCCTGGCAGCGGTGGACAAGTCCGCTTAGGGAACTTCAGTGGCGTCCACCGATCACGCCCTGCTCCACTGCCTTCATCACGGCATCCGCCTCCGCCTGGGTAAGCGTGCCGTCCCTAACAGCCTGGTCCAGCCGCGGCTTCAGGTCTGCAGCCCGGTTCTTACCGGCCTCAGCGCGAAGTTCCTCCAGCGCGGCCTTCACCTTGGCCTCATCGATCCCCAGTGATTTTGCCAAGGATGCGGCCAGCGCTGCGTCCCTCGCCGCGCGGTCCGGCTTCTGACCACCAGCCCCGGGACCGGACGGCCGGGTTTCTTGCCTGAATTTCCGGAGAGCGTCTGCCACCTTGGCTCCGTCCACTCCCAGCTTGGCCGCCAGCGCTGAAGCCTGCGCTCCGCGCAGCCCCTGCCCGTGAGCCCGGCCGTGACCTAAGGCATGGCCGTGGGTTTGACCTTTGCCTACGCTCCGGCCAGGGCCTTGCCCTTTGTCTTGCCCATTGCCTGGCGCCTGACCCTCGGGCGCCGCGTTCGCCGAGGAACTGCCGGAGTTGGGGGTCGGTGGGGCAGTCGTCGCTGAGGCTATTCCTGTCGCGCTCAAACCGGCGCCGAGCGCAACCGCTGCAGCACCGAGGCTGAGTGCAACCTTCTTGCTACGGTTCATGATCTTCTCCTCGATCAGCCGACGCTGGCAGCCCCGTCGCCGCCGGCCGTTACGGCCATGGGAACAGGATGCGCCTCCGAAGTTGCGCTTTTCCTAGGCCACAGCTGTGAAGTCGGTGTGAATCTGGGCCAGAAGCCGCGACGATGCCTCCGCCGCGGACCGCGGCGCCCTGGGCGCTGCCCAGGACCGGGGCGGCATGCTCACTCCGCATGCCGTTGCTCCGGGAATCCCTTCCGGTACCTGCCTGCCATCTATGGTTCAACTGTCCGTGACCTACGACTGTGCCGTGACCCACGACATTATTGGCCCGGCCGCTTGCAGGGGGCCGGAGGTTCAGGCCAAGCAACTAGGCTGGTGCAGTGACCCGCCTCATTCTTGCTTCCCAGTCCCCCGCCCGCACCAAACTGCTCAGCAACGCGGGCATCGCCCATGACATCCTCGTCTCCGATGTGGACGAGGACGCCGTCCAGGCGCGCTACGGCGTGACGGATCCGCACGACACCGCCCTGCTCCTGGCACGCGCCAAAGCCGAAGCCGTGGCCTCCCTGCCCGAAGCTGACGGCGCCCTGGTGATCGGCTGCGATTCCGTCTTCGAATTCGACGGCGAAGCCCATGGCAAGCCCTACACAGCCGAGGTAGCGAAGGAACGGATGCTTCGGATGAGCGGCAGCATGGGCGTGCTGCACACCGGCCACTGGCTGGTGGATTGCCGGGACACCGGTGGGTCCGACGACGGCGACCCCGGCTCAGGCGCGACTGTCGGCTCGGTATCTTCGGCCGAAGTCCATTTCATGGACATGAGCGAGGACGAGATCGATACTTACATCGCCACGGGCGAGCCCCTTCAGTGCGCGGGATCCTTCACAATCGACGGCTACGGCGGCGCCTTCATCCGCAAGGTCGACGGCGACCCCCACGCCGTCGTCGGGCTCTCCATCTCCACCCTGCGCGGCCTGCTCGGCCAGGCAAAAGTGAACGTCACGGAACTGTGGACCGGCGGCGCCGCTGATCCGGCAGAGGTGCGTGCCGAGTAGACCGATTCGCGGCTCCTTGTAGCAACCCTACAAAGCAAAGGCCGCCTACACGCGGATTCCGCCAGTAATATCGGCGGAATCCTCAAAATCAGGCTAGGCTCCCTGAAGGAAAGAAGGAGACGCCTTGTCAGTTAAGCCGGAGCAGTCCGCAGGCCCAGTGCACGCAAACCTCACAAAGGTCCTGATCGCGAACCGCGGTGAGATCGCCGTACGCATCATCCGGGCAGCCCGGGACGAAGGCATCGCCTCCGTCGCCGTGTACGCCGAGCCCGACCGGGATGCCCTGCACGTCCGCCTCGCGGACGAGGCCTACGCTTTGGGCGGCAACACCGCTGCCGAGTCGTACCTGGTCATGGACAAGCTGATTGAGGCAGCCCGCCAGTCCGGCGCTGATGCAATCCACCCCGGTTACGGCTTCCTGGCGGAAAACGCCCAGTTCGCCGCGAAGGTCATCGACGCCGGCATCACGTGGATCGGCCCGTCACCGGAAGCGATTTCTGCGCTGGGTGACAAGGTCCAGGCCCGCCACATCGCCGAAAAGGTCGGGGCGCCGCAGGTGCCCGGCACGGCCGACCCCGTCGCATCCGCCGAGGAAATTCTGGAGTTCGTTGACAAGTACGGCCTCCCCGTCGCCATCAAGGCCGCCTTTGGCGGCGGCGGCCGCGGCATCAAGGTTGCGCGTACCCGCGAGGAAATCCCGGAACTCTACGAGTCGGCTGTCCGGGAGGCGACTGCGGCATTCGGCCGCGGTGAATGCTTCATCGAGCGGTTTTTGGACGCCCCCCGCCATGTGGAGACGCAATGCCTGGCCGACGCCTACGGCAACGTCGTTGTGGTTTCGACCCGCGACTGCTCCCTGCAGCGCCGCAACCAGAAGCTCGTCGAAGAGGCTCCGGCACCGTTCCTCACCGAAGAGCAGAACAGGCGCCTCTACGAGTCCTCCAAGGCGATCCTCAAAGAGGCCCGCTACCTCGGCGCCGGAACCTGTGAATTCCTCGTGGGGCAGGACGGCACCATCTCCTTCCTCGAGGTCAACACCCGCCTCCAGGTGGAGCACTGCGTGTCCGAAGAGGTCACGGGAATCGACCTGGTCCGCGAGCAGTTCCGCCTGGCCCGTGGCGAGAAGCTGGGCTATGACGACCCGGAGGTCCGCGGTCACTCCATCGAATTCCGCATCACCGGCGAAGACCCCGGCCGGAACTTCATGCCCGCCCCGGGCACCATCACCATGCTGAAGAACCCCACCGGTCCCGGCGTCAGGATCGACTCCGGCGTGGAGCAGGGTGACGTCATCAGCGGCAACTTCGACTCGATGCTGTCCAAGCTGATCGTCACCGGAGCCACGCGTACCCAGGCGCTGCAGCGCTCCCGCCGGGCGCTTGAGGAAATGGTGGTGGAAGGCATTCCCACCGTCATCCCGTTTGACCTTGCCGTGGTCAGCCACCCGGACTTCGCCCCCGAGGAGGGGCCGTTCAGCGTCCACACGCGCTGGATTGAGACCGAATTCGCCAACGAGCTGCCTGCCTGGACGCCCGGCGGTGCCGGAAGTGAAGCCGCAGAGGAACCGGGCGACCGCCGGACCTTCGTGGTGGAGGTCGGCGGCAAGCGGCTGGAAGTTGCCCTCCCCGCCTCACTAAGCTTCAGCGGCGCTGCCTCCGGCGGCGGAAAGCCGGCCAAGTCCAAGAAGCGGAGCCGGTCCGGCGGTACGGCTGTAGCGGCAGGCGGCAATGCCCTGACCTCCCCCATGCAGGGCACCATCGTTAAGGTGGCCGTCGCCGAGGGTGACGTCGTCGCCGAGGGGGATCTCGTCGTCGTGCTGGAAGCCATGAAGATGGAGCAGCCACTGACCGCCCACCGTTCCGGCACCGTCACGGGACTGGCCGCGGCCGCCGGCCAGACAGTGGCCGCCGGCGCTGTGATTGCCACCATCGAGGACTGAATGAGCTCATGAAAATGCCCGGTGTGAATGTCACACCGGGCATTTCCATATCCGGGGTAATAGTGTGGCCGGCCCCGGCAGCGGGGACCGGCCAGCAATCAGGACTTAGGCCACGTTGTTTTCGTAGTCCGTGTCCTTGGTTTCCCGGGTGAGCCACAGGGCAATGAAGGTGAGCACCGCAGCGGCAGCCATGTAAACACCCACCAGCCAGGTGCTTCCGCCGGCGGCCTGCCAGAGGGCAATCGCGACGAAAGACGCCGGAGCTGCACCGATCACGCTGGAGAGGTTGTAGGCCACAGCGGAACCGGTGTACCGCACATTCGCGGGGAAAAGCTCCGGCAGGATCGCGGCCATCGGCCCGAACGTGAGGCCCATCAGCGTGAAGCCGACGATCAGGCCGACAATGGCGGCACCCGGGCCGGGGCCGAACATGGTGAACCACAGCATGCCGAAGACGAAGATGCCTGCGGTGACACCCAGGAGGAACTTGCGGCGGCCCCACTTCTCGGCCAGCGGGCCGGACACCAGCGTGAAGATGCCGAAGAATACGACGCCGAGAATCAGCATCCAGAGGAAATCACCGCGGGGAACGCCCAGGCCGGGAACAAAGTTGGCGATTTCAGCGGCTGACATCGGCCTGCCTGCCTTCTCGGCAGCTGCCTGGGCAGCCTCGACGGAGGCGGGTTTGGTGCCGTAGGTCAGGGTGAAGGACGTCATGATGTAGAACAGCACGTAGGTGGCGAACATGATGAACGTTCCGGCCAGCACCGGGCGCCAGTGGCTCTTGAACGTTGCCGTGAACGGAACCTTCGCAACCTTCTCTTCCTTCAGGACCTTCTGGAACGACAGGCTCTCCACAAGCTTGAGCCGGACGTAGAGGCCAACGATCACCAGCACGGCGCTGAGCAGGAACGGAACCCGCCAGCCCCAGGCGAGGAAGTCTGCGGGGCTGAGGGTGGCGTTGAACCAGATGAAGAGCAGGTTGGCCAGGATGAAGCCGATAGGGGCGCCGAGCTGCGGGAACGTTCCGTAGATGGCGCGCTTGCCCTCGGGGGCGTTCTCGGTGGCCAGCAGTGCAGCGCCGGACCACTCACCGCCCAGGGCAAGACCCTGTGCAAAGCGCAGCAGGACGAGCAGCAGCGGCGCGAAGATAGCCCAGCCAGGGACTGAAGCAGTGGGCAGCAGGCCAATGAGGAACGTGGCGACGCCCATGGTGAGGAGGGAGGCGACCAGCGTGCCCTTGCGGCCAAACTTATCGCCGAAGTGTCCGAAGAGGACGGAGCCGATGGGGCGGGCGATGAAGGCTACGCCGAAAATTGCAAAGGAGCTCAGCAGTGCGTTGATTTCCGTGGCTTCGGGGAAGAAGAGCCGCGGAAAGACGAGCACCGATGCAGTCGCATAGATGTAGAAGTCGTAGAACTCGATCGTCGTTCCGATGAGGCTGGCAAAGATTACTTTGCCTTTGGAGTTCACCGGCTTGGGAGTGCCACGTTCCGTTGACGTTGCAGGGGATGACATGAAGTGTCGCTTTCTGGGACTGGACGGAATTCGCTGCCGACCCCGCCCGACTTAAGGACAAAAACAGAGTTCAATATTAGTTCCCGCAGTCCGGCAACCGGGCATTTTGTCCATTATCCGGACAATCCGCATCGTCTCACGATGAGGTCTCCTGCCAATGCCTAACTCCCCCTCCGGGTCACTGATAGGCAAATGTCACAGCCCGTTAACACAGGGCGACTGTCCTCGAAACGCGGCTTCCATACCTTGGAAGGACACCACATTCCCAAGGAGGTACACCGTGACTGCTGACAGCACCGCAGAATCCGGCACCGGCAATTCCCTCGACCTTGCCGCAGAGCCGAAGCCCGGGAGCGGCTCCGCTCCCCTCAATGCGAACACCGCCTCGGCCACTACCACCGACGCTCCCGCCCTTGAGCTCCGCCCCGGCCGCTGGATCGCTAACTGGGATGCAGAGAACAAGCACCAGTGGGAAACGCAGGGCCGTTCCATTGCGCGCAGGAACCTCAACTGGTCCATCTTCGCCGAATTCCTGGGCTTCGTTGTCTGGCAGCTGTGGTCGATCGTCGTGGTCCAGCTCCCGGCAGCAGGCTTTACCTTCAGCACCTCCGAAATCTTCTGGCTGATCTCCATGCCCAGCCTTGTGGGCGCAACCCTCCGCATCCCCTACACCTTCATGGTCCCGAGGTTCGGCGGCCGCAACTGGACCATCGTTTCGGCCCTGCTGCTGCTCATCCCCTCCGTCGGCCTGGCGCTGTGTGTCTCCAATCCGGAGACTCCCTTCGGTGTCATGCTCCTGGTCGCCGCCCTTGCCGGCTTCGGCGGCGGCAACTTCGCCAGCTCGATGGCCAACATCACGTTCTTCTACCCTGCCCGTGAAAAAGGCTGGGCGCTTGGCCTGAACGCGGCGGGCGGAAACCTCGGTGCGGCCGTAGCCCAGCTGGCTGTCCCTATCGTCATCACGCTCCTGGCCGCCGGCACCGTCAACCTGCCGATGGCGGGCTGGATGTGGGTCCCGTTCATCCTGATCGCGGCGTTCGGCGCCTTCAAGTACATGGACAACCTGACGAGCGCCAAAGGTGACGTGGCGGGCTCCGTGGCCGCCCTGAAGGAACCGCACCTGTGGATCATGGCTCTGCTGTACATCGGCACTTTCGGGTCATTCATCGGCTTCGCCGGCGTCTTCCCCAAGCTCATCAAGGACTACTTCCCCGCCTTCTCCTCCATCGGTGTTGGCACGGTGGCCCTCTCACTGGCCTTCCTCGGCCCCCTCGTCGGGTCCCTGGCCCGCCCTTACGGCGGCCGCATGGCGGACCGGATGGGCGGGGCACGGATGACCGTTGCCGCGTTCGCTTCCATGGCCGTCATCACGCTGACCATGATCTGGACGCTGCCGTTGAAGAGCTTCTGGCTCTTCCTGGTCCTGTTCCTGATGCTGTTCACCGCAAGCGGCTTCGGAAACGGCGCCACCTACCGGATGATCCCGGTCATCTTCGCCACCTCCAGCCGGGCAGCGCGCGCGGGCGCCAGCTCAGTGCACACCCAGCGGCTGGCATCCGCGGCCCTGGGACTCATCTCGGCCATCGGCGCCTACGGCGGGTTCGTCATCCCGCAGGTTCTGAACGCCTCCAACACAGCCAGCGGCTCCTACACCTCAGCGTTCTACGGCTTCGTCGGAGCCTACGTCCTGATGCTGTCCGTCTGCTGGTTCTGCTACATCCGCAACGCCAACCGAAACGCGATGGGACACGTCTAACATGACCACGAGCGCCGAAACGCACTGCCCTTACTGCGCCCTGCAGTGCGCCATGACGCTGAAGTCCCCCGCGGCCCCGGCCGCGACAGGTCTGGCCCCGGCTGTCCGGCCGGGGTCAGACCCTGTGCCTGCTGCGCCCCCGCTCGCGGCTCCTCGAGTGGAAGGGCTGGCCCTCGAAGTGAGCGGCCGCGACTTCCCCACTAACCGCGGCGGGCTGTGCCGCAAGGGCTGGACTTCGGCGTCGCTGCTGCAGCACCCCGGCCGTGTCACCGAACCCATGCTCAAAGGGCCCGACGGCGTCTTCCGCCCCATCTCCTGGGACGATGCCCTGGCGCACGTCACCGCAGCCGTCAAAGACACGCGCGCAAAGTACGGCGCTGACGCTGTCGGCGTGTTCGGAGGCGGCGGGCTCACCAACGAAAAGGCCTACCAACTGGGAAAGTTCGCGCGCCTCGCCCTGGGCACCTCCCGGATCGACTACAACGGCCGGTTCTGCATGTCCTCGGCGGCTGCCGCCGGCATGCGCGCCTTCGGCCTTGACCGCGGGCTGCCGTTCCCGCTCGAAGCCTTGGACACCGCCAGCACCATCCTGATGCTCGGCTCCAACGTCGCCGAGACCATGCCGCCGTTCGTCCAGCACCTGCAGGGAGTCCGCGACGCCGGCGGCCTCATCGTGGTGGACCCGCGGCGTTCCGCCACGGCGGCCTTCACCTCCGATGGCGGCGGGCTCCACCTCCAGCCCCTGCCCGGCACAGACCTCACCCTCCTGCTCGGCCTGTCCCACGTGGTTATTCATGAAGGCCTGGTGGATGCCGGCTACGTTGCGGCGCGCACCACGGGCTACGACGCCGTCGCCCGCAGCGTCAACGCCTTCTGGCCTGAGCGGGTCCAATCCCTCACCGGCGTTCCCGCCGACCTCATCCGCGAAACGGCCCGCCGGCTCGCCAGCGGAGCCCGCCGCGGCGGCAGCTACATCCTCACCGGCCGCGGCGTGGAACAGCACGTGGACGGCACAGACACGGCCACCGCAGCCATCAACCTCAGCCTGCTGCTGGGGCTGCCGGGTACTGCCCGCAGCGGCTACGGCACCCTCACCGGCCAAGGCAACGGCCAGGGAGGCCGGGAACACGGCCAGAAGGCCGACCAGCTCCCGGGCTACCGCAAGATCACCGATCCGGCCGCACGCGCACACATGGCTAAGGTCTGGAACGTGCCCGAGTCGCTCATCCCCGGTCCCGGCCTGCCGGCCGTGCAGCTGCTCAAGTCACTGGGACAGCCCGACGGCGTCCGCTGCCTTTTCGTGCACGCCTCCAACATCGTGGTCGCCTCGCCGGACGCCAACGCCGTCATCCGGGGGCTCCGCAGCCTGGACTTCCTGGTGGTCTGCGACTTCTTCATGTCCGAGACCGCGGCCGAGGCAAACCTCGTCCTGCCGGTTCTCCAGTGGGCCGAGGAAGAAGGCACGCTGACCAACCTCGAAGGCCGCGTCCTCCGCCGCCGCAAGGCAATCAGTCCGCCAGCCGGCGCCCGCAGCGAACTGTGGATCATGGCCCGGCTCGCCGAGGCCCTGGACGCCCCCTCCACCTACAGCGACGATCCAGAGACGGTCTTCGAGGAACTCCGCCTCGCGTCCGCCGGCGGTGCGGCCGACTACTCGGGCATCGATTACGCCCTGCTGGACAGCGGCGAGGCCGCGTACTGGCCGTACCCCGCGGGCAGCACGGGGACACCGCGCCTCTTCCTGGACGCCTTTGCCCATCCGGACGGCAAGGCAGTGCTCACCCCGGTGGCGCCGCGCCGCCGTCGTGCTCCGGCCGCAAAGCCCGGGAGGGACGTTGCAGATCCCGCCGCCAGGCCGATGACCCTCATCACCGGCCGGCTGCTGGAGCACTACCAGTCAGGGTCCCAGACGCGCCGCGTGTCCGAGCTCCTCGCCTCCCAGCCTGAGGCCAGGATGCAGATCCACCCGGGCGCAGCCGCGGCCATGGGCATCACCGACGGGGCACAGGTCTCCCTCGCGAATGAACTCGGTGAAGTGCTCTGCCGGGCGCAGCTCAGCACGGCCATCCGTCCTGAAACCGTGTTCCTGCCCTTCCACTTCCCCGAACTGGAAAGCGCCAACCGGCTCACGGAAGCGGCCACGGATCCCATCTCGGGGATGCCGGAATTCAAGTTCAACAAAGTGTGGGTCCGGCTGGCTGTGAACGTACAAGACACGCGTGTTCTTCAAGCATCGGAGGCCTCATGAGCGAGCAGGTTGTCATAGTGGGATTCGGTCCGGTGGCGGCCCGGCTGGTAGACGAACTGCTGCCGGCACTGCGCGCCGGGCAGGTGGGGCTCACGGTTATCGGCCAGGAGGCCGAGGCCGCCTACAACCGCGTGCTGGTTGCTGATCTCGGCGTGGGCCGCACCACACCCGAGGCCCTGGCCCTCGCCGATGCTGCTGCCTTGGTGGCGGACGGCGTCGACGTCCGGCTGGGCGTTAAGGTCAAGCGCGTTGACCGGGCGCGGCAGAACGTCCTGCTCTCCGATGGGACCTCCGCGCACTACGACCGGCTGGTCTTCGCGACAGGTTCGCGGCCCGTCATTCCCAACCTCATCGGACTGAATCCGGACCCCGCCGCTCCGGTCCTCCCACCGGGCGTCACCGCACTCCGCGACCTCCGCGACGCCGAGGTGCTGCGCCAGGCAGTCTCAGGCGGCAAGCGCGTGGTGGTGCTCGGCGGCGGTGTGCTGGGCCTCGAGACCGCCCTTGCAGCGGCCGAAGAAGGCGCCACCGTCACCGTGGTGCACAACGGGCCCCACCCGCTGGGGCGGACCATCGACCGGGGCGGCGGAGCAGTGCTCGCTGCCAGCCTGCGCAGCTGCGGCGTCCGCGTGGCCGGCAACGCCCGCTCCACCGGCGTCGAGCACAGCGCTCCCGACGGCGGGTTCTCGGCTTTGCTGCTCGAGGACGGTTCCGCGATTGACGGTGACCTGCTGGTCCTCTCCTGCGGCGTACGGCCGCGGACCGAGCTGGCCGAGGGCTGCGGCCTTTCGACAGGCACTGGAATCCTCGTCGACCACCGGCTCCGTGCCCACCATGAGCCGCACATCTTCGCCATCGGCGACTGCGCCGAGGTCCGCTGCCCGGAACCGGACTGCGTCGAGTGCCGCACTGCGCGCGGCCCGTCCGGCCTGGTGGGTCCTGGCTGGCGGCAGGCCGAATGGCTCGCTGAATACCTGCTGCTGCTGGCTGGCGAAGGGGACGCAGATGCGCTGCCGGTACTTCCCCAGGAGAAGCCGGGCGTAATCGTGCTGAAGGCCCGTGGCATGAACATGGCCGTGGCCGGGGACAATTCCGCTGAGCCATGGGACGAGGAAGTCCTGACGGCCGGGGCAGTGAGCGGGCGGCCGCGGCTGCAGATCGCCCAGTGGGCCGACCCTGAGCACGGACGTTACGTGAAGATGACCACCCGCGGCGGCGTGCTGGAAGGCCTGGTCAGCGTCGGCATGCCCCGCACAGCCGGAGAGCTGGTGCAGCTCTTCGAACGCGGCGCCGAACTGCCCGCGGACAGGTCCCTGCTGCTGCGCCTTGACGGGCCTGACCAGCTGGCCACCTCTGCAGCAGCCAGCGACCCGGAAAGCACCGTCTGCCGCTGTGCCGGGGTCAGCGGCGGCAGGATCGCCGACGCCGTGACGGAAGGCTGCTCCACCGTGGCGGAGGTCTCCTCTGCAACTCGCGCGGGCACCGGATGCGGTGGCTGCCACGAGGACATCAAGGTGCTCATCGAAAAACACTTTCAGGCGGCAGCCGCCTGAAAGCTGACCGTGGTCGTTCGGCCCGAGCGCAATTTCCGCCGGTCGGGCCGTATGCTTCATGCGGCCCGTGTGCTATATATGCACGTGAAGGCGGCGCGCTGCTTCGGAGATCGAGCCGCTGAGGGACGGGTAGACCGTGAAGGTGCTGGCCACGTCGTCGACGTGCAGCTTCTGCTTCACCGCAATGGAAATGGCGAAGATCAGCTCGGAGGCATTCGGCCCCACCACGACGCCGCCGATCACGGTGCCCGATCCCTTGCGGGCAAAGATCTTGACGAAGCCGTCCTTGACGTTGCGCATCTTGGCGCGGGCATTGCTCTTCAGGGAGAGCTTGATGATGTCGCCCTGGTATTTGCCCGACTCAATCTCGGCTTCCGAAACGCCCACTGATGCAATCTCGGGCGAGGTGAAGATGTTGGAGGCCACCTGATGAAGCTTGATGGGGGTGACGCTGTCGCCGATGATGTGGGCAATGGCGATGCGGCCCTGCATGGCGGCAACAGAGGCCAGCGCAAGGACGCCGGTGCAGTCGCCGGCCGCGTAGATGTTCGGGGCGGTGGTGCGCGATACGCCGTCGACCTTGATGTGTCCGCTCTCGGTGAGCGCAACGCCGGCCTCTTCCAGGCCAATGCCGGCGGTGTTGGGGATGGACCCGACGCAGACCAGGCAGTGGCTGCCGGTGACCTTGGAACCGTCTCCGAGGGTGACTACGACGCCGTCGCCGGTGCGCTCAACCGTCTCGGCACGGGACCGGGACAGGACGGTCACGCCGCGGCGTTCGAAGACCTCCTCCAGCACCTCCGCGGCATCAGTGTCGGAGCCGGGAAGCACCCGGTCGCGGCTTGAGATCAGGGTGACCTTGGAGCCAAGGCCGTTGTAGGCGGAAGCGAATTCGGCGCCTGTGACACCGGAGCCCACCACGATGAGCTCTTCCGGCAGCTCGTCCAGGTTGTAGATCTGCGCCCAGTTGAGGATCCGTTCGCCGTCCGGCCGGGCGGTGGGCAGCTCACGCGGGTGCGCACCGACTGTCAGCAGGATCGCATCCGCTTCGACCGTTTCCGTGCCCTCGGCCGTCAGGACCTCGATGGTGCGGCCGTCCAGCAGCTTGCCCGAGCCTGCCAGGATGCGGACGTTCTGGTGCTCCAAGCCGGCCTGAATGTCGCGGGACTGCTGCCGTGCGAGGCCCAGCAGGCGGTCATTGATGTGCTTCAGATCCGCGCGCATCACTGGCACGAAGTCGCCGCCGTCGACGTCGAACTTCACGCCCAGATCTCCCGCCTCTCCGACGCGGGTCATCAGGTCCGACGTCGCGATCAATGTCTTGGACGGCACGACGTCGGTCAGCACGGCGGAGCCGCCGAGTCCGGCGCGCTCAATGATCGTGACCTTGGCCCCCAGAGAGGCGGCAACCATGGCGGCTTCGTATCCGCCCGGGCCTCCGCCGAGAATTGCGATTCGGGGTGCGCTGAAATCAGGATGCATAGTCACAATCAACCATTCTCCCGCAAAGCCAGCCGCACCACCAACCACCTCCGGTTGCCCCACCCGAACAGGACAGCTGCCTTTCTGGCGCTGCACTGCTGCGCAGCCGCGCCGCCGCGCGATAGCTTGTACCAGTGAGTGATACGGAATTCCTGACCATCGATCCCTTCGAGGCAGCCCGCACCGCCGCCGACTACATAGCAGCGGAAACCGGTGTCGAATCGCACGACATCGCCCTGGTGCTCGGCTCCGGCTGGGGAGAGGCCGCCAACCTGATCGGCGAGACGACAGCCACGTTGACCGCCTGTGAAGTACCGGGCTTCTCTCCTCCGGCCGTGGAGGGCCACGTGGGCACCATCCGTTCGGTGCTGACCAGGGAAGGAAAACGGGCGCTGGTCCTTGGCGCCCGCACGCACTACTACGAGGGCAAAGGGGTCCGCGCTGTGGTGCACGGCGTGCGCACGGCGGCCGCGGCCGGCTGCACTACGCTCGTGGTCACGAACGGCTGCGGCGGATTGAACGAAAACTGGGCGCCGGGGACACCGGTCCTGATCAGGGACCACATCAATCTCACCGCCACTTCGCCGCTGGAAGGCGCCACGTTCGTGGACCTCACCGACCTGTACTCGGCGCGCATCCGCGGCCTGGCCCGCGAGGTCGATGCCTCGCTCGACGAAGGCGTTTACGCGCAGTTCACCGGGCCGCACTACGAGACCCCGGCTGAGGTGCAGTACGCCAAGCGCATTGGCGCCGACCTTGTCGGCATGTCCACCGCCCTGGAGGCCATTGCTGCGCGACATGCCGGGATGGAGGTCTTCGGGATCTCGCTCGTGACCAACCTCGCGGCAGGCATCAGCCCCGTTCCGCTCAGTCATGAGGAAGTGCTGGAGGCCGGGCATGCCGCCGCGCCGCGCATCTCCAAGCTGCTGGCGGAAATCATCGCCCGGCTCTGATCCTGCCGGCACGTGACCGGACCTTGGCTCCTCCGCGGCTGTGGCTCGTCCGCCCAAGGGCGGCTTAGACGATAGTTTGTACCCATGACGTCTTCCGATGCCGACTTCCAGCTGCATGCCGACTCCCAGCTGCTGAGTGCGGCCCGCTCCTGGGCTGCCGCGGACCCTGATCCCGCCACGTCCTCGGCCCTGAACGAACTTATTGCGCTCGCGGAGGCCGGCACGCCGGCAGCCCGCCAGCAGCTGCAGGACAGCTTCAGCGGGCCGCTTCAGTTCGGCACCGCGGGGCTCCGTGCAGCCCTCGGCCCGGGACCCAACCGGATGAACCGCGTCGTTGTCCGCCGGGCAGCAGCTGGCTTCGCGCGGTTCGTGGCCGAAGCGGTGGAGAAGACTTCACCGGGAACCCGGCCGCGCGCCGTCGTCGGTTTCGACGCCCGCTACAACTCCGACATCTTCGCCCGCGAGTCCGCAGCTATCTTCACCGCGGCGGGCTTCGAGACGTTCCTGATGCCTGCGGCACTGCCCACTCCCCTGCTGGCGTATGCCGTGCGGGCGCTCGAGTGTGACGGCGGAGTCATGGTCACAGCAAGCCACAACCCGCCGCAGGACAACGGCTACAAGGTCTATCTTGGCCGCCACGCGGTGAATGAAAGCGGCCGCGGCGCCCAGATCGTAACGCCCTACGATGCCCTGATTGCTGCCGAGATCGACAAGGTGGGCTCCCTGGATACCATCCCATTGGCTGAGGACGGCTGGACAGTGCTGGGCCCGGACATCATCGCCAAGTACCAGGCCGCCATCGCGGCACTCGCACAAAAGGACCTTTTCCCGGCCCGAAACCTCAAGATTGTCCTCACCCCGATGCACGGGGTGGGCGGTAACACGGCCGTGGCCGTGCTGAATTCGGCCGGCTTCACCGACGTCACGCTGGTGAGGGAGCAGGCAGTGCCGGACCCCGCTTTCCCCACCGTCAGCTTTCCCAACCCGGAGGAACCGGGTGCCCTCGATCTCGCCCTGGCGGCAGCCGCTGACGCCGGCGCGGACATTGTCCTGGCTAATGATCCCGACGCCGACCGCGCCGCAGTCGCCGCCAAGGATCCGGACACGGGCGCGTGGCGGATGTTGCGGGGCGATGAAGTGGGCGCGCTGCTGGGCGCGCACGTGGTTGCCCGGCTCACCGCTGCCACTGGGGAAACGCACGACGGCGTGTTCGCCAATTCGATCGTTTCCTCACGCCTGCTGTCCCGCATCGCGGCCGCTGCCGGATATGTGCACGAGGAAACCCTCACGGGGTTCAAGTGGATCTCCCGCGTGCCGGGCCTCCTGTACGGGTACGAGGAGGCGCTTGGCTACTGCGTGGCCCCGGAGCTGGTCCGGGACAAGGATGGCATATCGGCTGCCGTCCTGGTCGCCGAACTTGCCGCGGCAGCAAAGGCGGACGGCAAGACGATCTTTGACACCCTGGATGAGCTGTACCTGGTCCACGGGCTGCACGCGAGCGACCAGCTGAGCATCCGGGTGGCTGACCTTGGGCTGCTGGACGCCATGATGAACCGGCTCCGGGTCAGCCCGCCGGAATCCTTCGCGGGTTCAGCTGTGGAGTCATTCCTCGACCTCGCCGAAGGCAGCGATAACCTGCCTCCGACGGAGGGGCTCCTCTACCTCACCCGCGACCTGACCCGCGTGATCATCCGCCCGAGCGGCACGGAGCCCAAACTCAAGTGTTACCTCGAGGTCATCCGCAGCGTCGGTTCGGCGGCGGAACTGCCGGACGCACGGGCAGCCGCACGGGCCGCCCTGGACCAGGTCCTTAGTGACGTCCGTGAGGCGCTGGGGCTTTAAAGCCGGGCCCTAAAGCGCGATCTCGATGTAGCCGTCGTCGATGCGGGCGGTGAAGGTCGGAAGTCGCAGCCCGGGGTTCCCAAAGCACTCACCCGTCTCAAGGTCGTAAACCTCCTTGTGGAGGGGCGACGCGATGGTGGGGCGGGAGCCGCGGGATCCGAGGATGCCCCGTGCCATCACCATGGCGCCGGTAGCGGGGTCTTCCTGGGCGACAGCGAAAACCTCACCGGCTGCGGTGCGGAACAGTGCCACCTGGCGGCCGGCGACGAGTGCAGCTTCGCCCCAGGCGGGTTCGAGTTCGCTTACGGAGCAGACCCGGTGCCAGCCGGTGGCGTACCCGGCGGTCAGATCCTCAAGTTCCAGTGTTGCCGTCATGTCGGCTCCTCTCCCTGTGCCTGCTGTCCGGCTAAAGGCCGGTTTCCGCGAGGCGTCTTTCGCCCGCTTCAGCCGCCAGTGCGGCGGTGTATTCAACTTAGGTCCCGGGTGTTTCAAAGTGGTGCAGTCATTGTGTCCGGAACGTAAAAGAGACCTCACCTGGCCGGAAACGTGTTCGTGATGCAGAAGTTAAGTTCGCGAAACAAAAGGGAAACTGAAGCGAAACTGCCCCCGCCTAGTCTGGATGGACAAGCTGCAGAGCACCGTCTGCGGCCCATGCGAAAGGCCCCTAAGTGACCGGACAGACTTCAAGCACAGAGACACCGCGCCGCATCGTCGTCGCCGGCGGCGGCCCGGCTGCCCACCGTTTTGCAGACGCCATGCATGCCCGTGGCCTCGAAGGCTGGCAAGTAACCGTACTTACGGAAGAAGCGCACCTGCCCTACGACCGGGTCGCACTGAGCAAGGCCCTCACGGACAGCACCGTTGACCTCACGCTCGGCGCCGCGTCAATGTGGGACCACGAAGCCATCGCACTGAAGACCGGCGAGCGCGTGGTGAAGATCGACACCGCCGCCAAGGCCGTTGAAACCGCCGCCGGCCACCGCTTTGAATACGACGAACTCGTTGTGGCCACCGGCTCCGACGCAGCCAGGCTCCCCATCCCCGGCGCCGAGCACGTGCACGTCTACCGCACGCTCGAAGACGTCTGGGCCATCAACAAGTCCATCGCCGAGCTCACCGCGAAGCTCGGCCGCAAGATCAATGCCGTCACCATCGGCGGCGGCCTGCTGGGCCTGGAATCAGCAGCGGGCACCGAGCAGCTTGGAGCCACCCCGGTGGTCATCAATGGCGCACCGTGGCTCATGAACACCCAGCTCGACGAGGGCGCCGGCCAGGCGCTGGGCCGCCTGATCGAAGCCAAGGGCTTCCAGGTCCACGGCGGCGTGTTCCCGTCGGAGATCCTCGCGGACGACGACGGCCAGGTCACCGGCGTGCTGATGGCCGACGGCCGCACCATCCCCGCAGACATCGTGATCGTCGCCATCGGCGTCAAGCCCCGCGATGAGCTCTTCCGTGCAGCCGAGGGTGAGGAACCGCTGTTCGACCTTGGCCCCCGCGGCGGTGTGGTCATCAACGATGACTGCTCTACCCAGGTACCCGGCATCTGGGCCATCGGTGAAGTGGCCAACTTCGACGGCATGTGCCTTGGCCTCGTGGCCCCGGCCAACACCATGGCTGAAATCGTGGCGGACCGCCTGCACGGCGGCGAGGCAACGTTCCCCGGCTTCGATACCGCCACCAAGCTGAAGCTGTCGGGCGTGGACGTCGCCAGCTTCGGTGACGCCTTTGCCAAGACGGAGCACGCGCTCGAGATCGTCTACGCGGACCCCGCCCGCGGCGTGTACCAGAAGATCGTCACCACGGACGACGCCAAGACCCTGCTCGGCGGCATCTTCGTCGGCGACGCCGCCCCGTACACCAGCCTCCGTCCTCTCCTGGGCCGCGAGCTTCCGGCCGAGCCGGGCGCCTACCTGACGGCAGCCGGGGGCGGAGACGCCCCCGAGACCGAACTGCCGGACGACGCCACCCTGTGCTCCTGCAACAACGTAACGGCAGGAAGCATCCGTGACGCCATCAGCGGCTGCGGCGCCTGTGAAGGCAACGCGCCCGTTCAGGAACTGGGCGAGCTGAAGGGCTGCACCCGTGCCGGAACCCAGTGCGGTTCCTGCGTGCCGATGCTCAAGAAGCTGCTGGAAACTGAACTCACCAAGTCCGGCGTCGAGGTCTCAAAGGCACTCTGCGAGCACATCGAGCTGTCCCGCCAGGAGCTGTTCGACGCCATCCGTGTCCTGGAACTGACCTCGTTCGAAGAAATCATGGCCAAGTACGGCACCGGCGCCGGCTGCGACATCTGCAAGCCGACCATCGCCAACATCCTGGCCAGCCAGAACAGCGCCTACGTCCTGGATGCCGGCCGCGGCACCCTGCAGGACACCAACGACCGCGCCCTGGCCAACATGCAGAAGGACGGCACCTACTCGGTGGTCCCCCGCATTGCCGGCGGCGAGATCACCCCCAAGAAGCTCGGCGTCATCGCTGCCGTGGCCGAGAAGTACGGCCTTTACACCAAGATCACCGGCGGCCAGCGCATCGACATGTTCGGCGCCCGGCTGGAGCAGCTTCCGGAAATCTGGAAGGAACTGGTGGACGCCGGCTTCGAATCCGGCCAGGCCTACGGCAAGAGCCTTCGTACCGTGAAATCCTGCGTGGGTTCCACCTGGTGCCGCTTCGGTGTCCAGGACTCCGTGGCCATGGCCATCCAGCTCGAACTCCGTTACCGCGGCCTGCGCAGCCCGCACAAGCTCAAGATGGGTGTCTCCGGCTGCGCCCGGGAATGCGCCGAGGCCCGCGGCAAGGACGTCGGCGTGATCGCCACCGCAGACGGCTGGAACCTGTAC
Source organism: Arthrobacter sp. D1-17 (assembly GCF_054130535.1). Lineage (NCBI taxonomy): Bacteria > Bacillati > Actinomycetota > Actinomycetes > Micrococcales > Micrococcaceae > Arthrobacter > Arthrobacter sp. D1-17. The sequence goes on from NZ_CP096382.1 coordinate 2,923,846, forward strand.
GTCGGCGGCAACGGTGGTGCCACCCCGGCCCACGCCCAGCTGCTCGCGAAGGACCTGGACGACGCGACGCTGATCAAGTACATCGACCGCTACTTCATGTATTACATCCGCACTGCCGACCGCCTGCAGCGCACCGCACGCTGGCAGGAGGAGCTCGACGGCGGCATCAAGCACGTCGAGGACGTCGTGGTGAACGACACCCTGGGCATCGCCGAAGAGCTCGAGGCGGCCATGGCCAAGCACGTGGACACCTACGTTGACGAGTGGGCAGACACCCTGAAGGACCCCGAGCGCCTGCGCCGGTTCCGCTCCTTCGTCAACGCTCCGGACCAGAAGGACGACTCCATCACGTTCGTCCCCGACGAACGTGGCCAGATGCGCCCGGCCACGGCAGAAGAAAAGGCCCTGGCCGCCCAGCAACCAGTCCTGATCGGGGCCTCCATCCCCATGAGGCCCTCCACTCCCGAACTGCTGGATGAGAACGAGGTATAGCATGCAGCTCAACATTGATCTCACCGGCCGTGACGTTCTGGTCACAGGTTCAGACCATGCCGCCCGCCAGGCGGTCCGCCGCTACGAGGCGGCCGGCGCGGTCGTCTACCGCCTGAGCACCCCGCAGGGTGCAGCAGGCGACGGTGCCCTGCCTGAGCGTCCGTTCCTCGTCGCCGCCGTCAACGACGGCCAGCCCGGCTGGGAACCCCTGCTCGAGCGGTGCCGCATTACCGGCATCCCCGTCTCCGCGGAACCGGCCGCCGGCACAGCCGGGCAGGTGACGCTGGTCGGCGGCGGCCCGGGCACCACCGAACTGCTGACCGTGGCGGCCGTCAACGCCTTGCGCGACGCCGACGTCGTGCTCTACGACCGGCTAGCCCCCTATCAGGAGCTCGCCTCCCTGACCTCGGCCGAACTGGTGGATGTAGGCAAAAAACCCGGCCACCACAAGGTCAGCCAGGGCGACATCGAAAAGCTCATGGTGGAAAGCGCCCTCGCCGGCAACAACGTGGTCCGCCTTAAGGGCGGGGACCCCTACGTCTTTGGCCGCGGCGGCGAGGAAGTCGCCTCCTGCGTGGCAGCCGGCGTTCCCGTCCGCGTGATCTCCGGAGTCACCAGCGCCATCTCCGTGCCGGCGGCTGCCGGGATCCCGGTGACGCACCGCGAGGTCAGCCACATGTTCACCGTGGTCTCCGGCCACGCGCCGCTGACTGAGCAGGAACTCACGCACCTGGCCGGGCTGGGTGGCACTATCGTGGTCCTTATGGGAATCGGGACGCTGCACCACCTCGCCGCCGGCCTCCGCCGCGCCGGCATGCGCGCCGACATGCCCATGGCCGTGGTGGAGCGCGGATACCGTCCGGGCCAGCGCACCACCATCGCGGAACTTGGCACCATCGCCTCTGCCGCTGCAGGCTGCAGCAATCCCGCCGTCCTGGTGATCGGTGAGGTGGTGCGGGTGGCTGAGGCCAACCGCGGGCATGCCCAGGCCGCCGCCGATCTTGACCGCCTGGCGGCCTCCCTGCTGGAATCGTGAAGGTTATGAGTGCACTGAACGCCATCGCCCCCGCCCCAGGAACTGAATCCCAGGAGGCCACTGCCCCCGAGGCCACTGAAGCTCCGCTCGAAGGTTTCCGGATCGGCGTCACCTCGCACCGCCGCTCCCGGGACCTGATCGAGGCCCTGGAACGCCGCGGCGCCGAGGTGCTGCACGCCCCTGCGCTCAAGATCGCCCCGGTCAATGAGGACATCAGCCTCATCGAGGACACCAAGGCGATCATCGCCGCCAAGCCGGACCTCTGCATCGCCACCACCGCCTACGGCATGCGCCGCTGGTGCGAAGCGGCAGATGCTTCCGGGATCGGGGAGGAACTGCTCGACACCCTGGCCTCCTGCAGGATGTTCGTCCGCGGACCCAAAGCCCGCGGCGCCGTGCGCGCGGCCGGCCTTGCCGACGTCGGAATCAGCAGCGATGAGACCACCGCCACGCTCGTGGACATGCTGCTCCAGGAAGGCGTGCGCGGCAAGACCGTGGCCGTGCAGCTGCACGGCTACACCGACGTCCGCCAACTGGAGCGTCTCCGGATGTCCGGCGCCACCGTCCTGACAGTCACCCCCTACCGCTGGGTGAAGCCCGACGGCGCGGACCGCCTCCCCCGCCTGATCGAGGCTGTCTGCAGCGGCAACCTCGACGTCCTGACCTTCACGAGCGCCCCGGCGGTGGACGCCATGTGGAGCACTGCGCACGAAATGGGCCTGTACCAGCAGCTCGTGGAGAGCCTGAAGACCACGGTCACCACAGCCGTCGTGGGTCCCGTGACCGCCCAGCCGCTGCTGGACGCCGGGATCACCCCCCTGGTTCCGGAGCGGTTCCGGATGGGCGCGCTGATCCGGCTGGTGTGCGAACACCTTGCGCTGAACCACGTGCGCCGCCTCGAGACACGCTCTGGCACCGTGGAACTGCGCGGCCGCTCACTGCGGATCGACGGCGAGCCGGTGGAGGTGGCGCCGGCTCCGCTGCTGCTCCTGCGTGCCCTCCTCGGCGCCGGCGGAGCCGTGCTGTCGCGCGAGTCTCTGTCCGAGCTGCTCGAGCTGCGCGGATCCGTTCATGCCCTTGACATGACGGTAAGCCGCCTGCGGTCCTCGCTTCCGGACGGGCGTCTCGTGGAAACGGTGGTTAAGCGCGGTTACCGCATCCGCGTCTAACCCACGAGGCGGCGGAAGTGCCTGAGCTGTAGCCGGGCGCCGGGTGGCTTCTGTTGCCGGGCGGTAAAAAGCAGGGAACAGGCGGGGACAAAACGGCAACAGCCGGGAAACAAGAGCGAAAAACGCACCATCTATGCTGGGTCCCATCAGCACACCAGGGCCACACATCCGGCCCTACTGCAGCATCTGAAAGGGCCCGCACATGTCTGTTCCGGCACATTTTCCGCTCACCGCCACTCCAGTATCCGGCCCTGGTCCTGAAGCCACCCCGGCAGGCGCCTCTGCACCCAGAATCATCATCGCCGGCGCAGGCCCCGCCGCGTGCAACCTGATCAGCCAGCTCGCCGCGTCCCGCTTCCCGGGTTCCGTCACGGTGCTCAGCGCCCGGGATGACGCACCGCATGAACTGCTGGACCTCGCTGCCTTGCCGTTTGTCTCCCTCCGCTTCGGCCAGCCTGCAAGCCACATCGACGCCACCGCACGGGTTGTCACCACTGCGGACGGCTTGGAGTTCAGCTACGACCAGCTGGTCATAGCCACCGGATCGGCGCCCGCGCACTCCCCTATCGAGGGAGCCAGCCGCTGCCTCAGCTACTCCACCATCGAGGATGCCGCCCGGATTGGCGATGCCGTAAAAGAGGTCACCCGGGTCCTGGGCCGGCGTCCGCTGGGAATTCTGGTCGGCACGGGCGCCGCAGCCGGTCAGGCCGAGGCCGTGCTCCGCGCCCGCGGCGTCCGGCCGGTCCGCACCACCGCCCGGCCGGCCGCCGTCGTTCCCACCCTGGCCGGTTCCGTGCTGCCCGCCGCCGGAATCGTTTTCGATGACGGCAGCCGCATGAATGGTGACCTCGTGGTGCTCGCCGAGGACCGGATTGCCCGCGACAGCCTCGCCGCCGGTGCCGGCGTGAAAACGGCCCCGGGCGGCGGAATTGTGGTCGGCCCGGACTACCGGTCCTCCATCCCGGGCATCTGGGCAATCGGAGATGCTGCATCCCTTGACGGGGTGAGGCTCGGACTGCTCGTGGCTTCCGAAGCAGCCGCCCGGGCCTGCGCTGCCGCGCTGACGGCAACCGTCCCGGAGCACCGGCTGGGTGCCGCCGCTTAGCCGATGGTGGCAGCCAGGGCAAGCGCCCCGGGCTATGGCAAGATGGTCACGCAGGGAGCAGCGACACCCGCGGCACCTGTGGCCTCCAAGGCCTTTGGAAAGGACCAGCATGAGCAATGAAGCCAGCCCGGGAGCGGGCACCGCAACCAGCCCCGCAGGAACCCCTGCCGGCGCTGCACCGTCCACCATCGCGTCCTACATCGACCACACGCTGCTGAAGCCTGAAGCCAGCGCGGCCGAGATCCTCAAGGTCTGCGCCGAGGCCGCCGAGTACAGGTTCAAGTCGGTCTGCGTCAACCCTGTCTGGGTGAAGACTGTCAAGAAGGCGCTCAAGGGCAGCGGTGTGCTGACATGCTCCGTGGTCGGGTTCCCGCTGGGAGCCACTCCCAGCGACGTCAAGGCGTTCGAGGCGCGCGGCGCGGTGCTCGACGGGGCGGATGAGGTGGACATGGTCATCAATATCGCTGATGCGCGCTCCTCGGACAAGGGCGCCCTGGTGGACGATATCAAGGCCGTAGCCGAGGCTGTCCATGGCGGCGAAGCGATCCTGAAGGTCATCATCGAGACTGCCCTGCTCAGCGATGACCAGAAGATCCTGGCCTGCGAGGCGGCCGTGGAGGCTGGAGCGGACTTCGTCAAGACGTCCACCGGCTTCAATGGCGGAGGCGCAACCGTTGAAGACATTGTCCTGATGCGTCGCACCGTGGGCCCGGCAGTAGGTGTGAAGGCCTCCGGCGGAGTGCGTTCCCTGGCTGACGCTCAGGCTATGATTGCTGCAGGTGCAACACGTATTGGTGCCAGCTCCGGAATTGCGATCATCAAGGGCGAACAGGGTTCGTCCGCCTACTGATCCCCCGGCGGCATCCACAGTTTGAGCCCCCCGGGGCCGAGGAGGAATGAATGTCCAGCAAGATCGATGCGCAGGTTCAGACACCCCAGAACGAGAACAGCCTGGTCACCAGCGTTTTCCTGTTCGTAGTGATGATGGCCCTGTTCCTGGGAGCCATCTACTCGCTGACTTTCCTGTCGCTGGACAACCCCTGGCCGATGGCCGTGTGCCTTGGCCTGTTCGCCCTCGCCTTCTGGATCCCGCAGACCATCACGGGCCGCTCGGACTCCGCCGGGGAGCACTGAGCCTGCCTGCCGAGACCGCTTAAAGGATGCAGCCCCCGGAACGTTCCGGGGGCTGCAGCCTTTAAAGCCGCCCCCGAGTGTCTCGCCTCAGGGCATGCCCGGCAGTGCGCCTACTAGGGGGCCGAGCAGCGCGAGGGCGGTCGGATAGTAGGCGCCCGCCAGCGACCATGCCGCGAGGCTCATGCCCACCATCGCGTACGCGCTCACCGGGATGAGCACCAGCCACTCCCGCCGCGACCCGGCGCGTCCAAGGATGGGAATGGACAGGGCTCCGTTCGGGCGCCAGATGTTCTTCAGCAGTGGCAGCCGCCGCAGGACTCGCGGCGGTTTGATGACCAGCGGCCACAGCAGCGGCACGCCGCCCGTGGTGACGAGGTCCCCGACAATGTGAACCACGACGCCGATCAACATGGACACCGGAAGCCAGGTCCACTGGTCCGGGGCAAACCAGGTCACGAGGCCTGCCATGACCAGGGCGAAGACCCAGTTGCTGATGAAGCCTGACTTGGGAAACAGCTTGAGCGCCTTGGCCGCGATGTTGATCATGAACATGCACACCAGTCCGGCGCCCACGGAAAGCAGGCCCCAGTCCGTCTGCAGCTGGATCTGGCCGGCCATCGCGGCGAGCACGACGAAGAACGCCGCGCCCAGGACGGAATGCGTTCCCTGGCGGTGCCCTCCGCTGGCGTTTTCGATGCCTCGGGCAATGGCATTGGACAGGGGCGGCAGAGAGTGCGCGATGGTGCTGGAACGGTGGTCCCAGTCGCAGACCAATGCGGTTCCCGCCGTCGCCATGCCGCCGATCAGCACTCCGGTGGCATCCAGCGGATACCAGCCGAATGCGTAGTGCCCCGTTGAGGCAACAGCCACCCACGCCGCGGCACCTGACGCGGCGTGGTGTCCTCCCATCACAGGCTCAGCCGCCCAGGGCCGGCGCGGCGAGCGGAGCGTCGGAGAAGATGTTGCGGATCACTCCGTTGGCCCAGTCCAGGATCTCGGCGTCCTGGAGATCCCGGCCGCCGATCCTGGCTGTCTTCGGCTTCGGAATCAGAACGGCGTCCAGTGCAGGTTTGGTCTGGGCGCCCGGATACATGCGGTTCAGCCGCATGGTCTTGGACTCCGGGAGCTGGGCGGGTGAGAACCTGATGAAGTTCCCCTGCAGGGCGATGTCGGTCAGGCCGGCTTCGCGCGCGCCGACCCGGAAGCGTGCCACCGCCACGAGGTTCTGCGCCGGCAGCGGCGGCTCGCCGTAGCGGTCCACGAGTTCGGCCAGGACCTCGTCAATCGCCTCGTTGGTGAGCGCGGCAGCCAGCTTCCGGTAGGCCTCCAGCCGGAGCCGTTCACCTGGAACGTAGTCGTGCGGCAGGTGGGCGTTGACCGGCAGCTCGATCTTCATCTCGGCGGCCTTTTCCTCGGTCTCGCCGCGGTAGTCCGCCACAGCTTCGCCTACCAGCCGGATGTAGAGGTCGAAGCCGACGCCCTGGATGTGGCCGGACTGTTCACCGCCGAGCAGGTTGCCCGCGCCGCGGATTTCCAGGTCCTTCATGGCCAGCTGCATGCCCGCGCCGAGTTCGTTGTGGCTGGCCACCGCCTTGAGCCGCTCCAGGGCCACTTCTCCCAGCGGCTTCTCGGAGGGATAGAGGAAGTAGGCATACGCCCGCTCACGTCCGCGCCCCACACGGCCGCGCAGCTGGTGCAGCTGCGACAGGCCGTACTTGTCTGCGCCGTCCACGATCAGGGTGTTGGCGTTGGAGATGTCCAGGCCGGTTTCGATGATGGTGGTGCAGACCAGGACGTCGAAGCGCTTCTCCCAGAAGTCCACGATGATCTGCTCCAGGCGGCTCTCCGACATCTGACCGTGCGCCACCTCCACCCGCGCCTCCGGGACCAGTTCGCGGATCTTGGCGGCCGTCCGCTCGATGGTGGACACGCGGTTGTGGACCAGGAACACCTGGCCTTCGCGCATCAGTTCACGCCGGATCGCGGCTGAGGTCTGCTTGTCGGTGTATGGCCCCACGTATGTCAGCACCGGGTGCCGTTCCTCCGGGGGCGTGGCCAGAGTGGAGGTTTCGCGGATGCCGGTCAGCGACATTTCCAGCGTACGCGGAATGGGGGTGGCACTCATCGCGAGGACGTCCACATTGGTGCGCATCTTTTTGAGCGCTTCCTTGTGTTCCACGCCGAAGCGCTGCTCCTCATCCACAATCACGAGTCCCAGGTCCTTGAAGCCAAAGTCCTTGGAGAGGAGCCGGTGGGTGCCGATGACAACGTCCACGGTTCCGTTCTTGACGCCTTCCGCTGTTTCCTTGGCCTCCTTCGAGCTCTGGAAGCGGGACAGGGGCTTCACGCTGAGCGGGAAGCCGGAGAAGCGCTCTGTGAATGTCTCGTAATGCTGCTGCGCGAGCAGCGTGGTGGGGACGAGGACGGCCACCTGCTTGCCGTCCTGCACGGCTTTGAACGCGGCGCGGACGGCAATTTCTGTCTTGCCGTAGCCCACGTCGCCGGAGACCAGCCGGTCCATGGGAATTTCCCGCTCCATGTCCGCCTTGACCTCGTTGATGGTGGTCAGCTGGTCCGGGGTCTCCACGTACGGGAAGGCTTCTTCCAGTTCGCGCTGCCACGGGGTGTCTGGGGCGAAGGCGTGCCCGCGGGACGCCATCCGCGCCGAGTACAGCCGGATGAGTTCGCCGGCGATTTCCTTGACGGCCTTGCGGGCCTTGGATTTGGTGCTGGCCCAGTCGGCCCCGCCCATCTTGCTGAGCACCGGCGCGTCGCCGCCCACGTAGCGCGTCACCTGGTCCAGCTGGTCGGTGGGAACGAACAGCCTGTCACCGGGGGCACCGCGCTTGGACGGGGCGTACTCCAGCACGAGGTACTCGCGCACGCCGTCGCCCCCGCCAGCCACCTTGCGTTGGATGAGCTCCACGAACCTGCCGATGCCGTGCTGTTCGTGTACCACGTGGTCCCCGGCCAGCAGTTGCAGCGGGTCCACCGCGTTCCGCCGCTTGGACGGCATGCGGCGCATGTCCTTCGTGGAGGCTGCGGACGTCCGTCCGAGCAGGTCCGCTTCCGTGAGGAGTCCCAGTTTCAGTCCGTCCAGGACAAAACCGCGTCCGACGGCGGCAGTGGTCACCTCGATGATGCCCGCCTGGGGCTCGTGGTCCAAGGACTCCACCCGCGTGCAGGGGATGTTGGCGTCGTGGAACAGCTCGGCAAGGCGCTGGGCCGGACCCGGTCCTTCCGTGGCCACGACGATCCGCCACTGGTCCCGCACATGGGAGCCGATGAAGTCCATCATCTCCGCGACGTCGCCCTGATAACCGCGGGGTTCACGGGCGTGCAGGTTAAGCACGTTGATGTCCGTCAGTTCTTCGTCGGTGGCCAGTGACGTGATGGACCACCAGGAGACGTGATGTTCGAGGGCAGCGGAACGGGTTTGGGTCAGTGAGCGGAAGCTGGCCGAGTGCAGGGCTTCGGAGGCTCGGGAGCCCAGAACAGTGTCCAGCGCCAAAGGCGCAGTTCCGCCCTCCGATGCCGTGGACCAGGCCGCTTCAAGGAACTCCTCGTTGGTGGCTGCGAGGTCGTGGGCGCGGGTGCGGACCTTCTCCGGTTCGATCATTACGGAAATGGACCCGGCGGGCAACTGTTCCATGAAGGGCACCATGGCATCGACGAGCACCGGTGCGAGGGACTCCATGCCCTCCACAGCGATGCCGCCGGCGATTTTCTCCAGCATGTCCGCTGCCGCTGGGAGCTGGGATTTGAGCGTCGCCGCCCGGGACATCACCGACGGTGTAATGAGGACTTCACGGCACGGCGGCGCATGAAGCTCCGTGGGGTGGTGGAGCCCGGGTGAGGACAGCGAGCGCTGGTCCGCGACGGCGAACCAGCGCATCTGGTCCACCTCGTCGCCGAAGAACTCCACACGGATGGGGTGGTCTTCGGTGGGCGGGAAGACATCCAGGATGCCGCCGCGAACGGCAAACTCACCGCGGTGCGTCACCATGTCCACCCGGGCGTAAGCGGCGTCAGCGAGGCTGCGAATCACGTCGTTGAAGGGCACTTCCTGGCCCACCTTCAGGGTGACCGGTACAAGCTCACCCAGCCCCGCGACAATCGGCTGGACCACGGCGCGGACCGGAGCGACCACAACCCGGAGGGGTCCCGCCGTCGCAGTCTCCGGATGCGCAAGCCGGCGCAGCACCGAAAGCCGCCGCCCCACCGTGTCCGAACGCGGCGACAGCCGCTCGTGCGGCAGGGTCTCCCAGCTGGGGAACTCCGCCACGGCGTCGGCGGGAAGGTAGGCGCGCAGCGCGGCGGCGAGATCCTCGGCCTCGCGGCCGGTGGCGGTCACGGCGAGCACGATGCCGGGCCCGCCGTCGGCATTCTCCAGCCCTTCCGCCATCTCCGCCAGCAGCACCGCGCGCAAGCCGGCGGGGGCGCTGATCTGGTAGTCCTCGCTGCGGATGCCGAAGCTCCGGGACGCCTCCGCCTGTACGCGGGCAAAAGTCTTGTCTGCGGCAAGGGCGCGTCGCAGGCCGCTCAGGGACGGGCCTTTGCTTGGCTGGCCGGTGGGGCTCATGGATGGATCTCCTGGAGTATTCACGTCGAGCACAGGCAACACGAAAACCCGGAATTCGCGAGAATGCCGGGTCATCCCAGCCTACCCCTGCCGGGGCCCGGCTGCATTCCGAACCTCTACCGGGGCTGCACGCCTCTGCCCCACACTGCATTCCACCGTTGCTAGGCTTGCTTGCCAGGTGATGTTGAGCCTGGCAAAGCCGCCACCCTAGGAGACCCGCGTGAGCGAGCAGACCAGCGACCAGACCGGAAACAGCAGCGCCAATGCCCGCCGGGCAGAGAGCAGGGTGAAAAACAGCGAGCCGGGCCACCGCCCGCCGGGCAGCAACGGCCGGACGGTGCTGGTCACCGGCGCCACCGGCTACATCGGCGGCCGGCTGGTCCCGCGCCTGCTCGATGCAGGGCACCGGGTCAAGGTGCTGGTGCGCTCTGCCGAGAAGATCGCCGGCATACCCTGGTTTCACGATGTGGAAGTGGTGCGTTCCAGCCTCGACGACGCGCCCGCACTCACCGAGGCCATGAAGGGCGTGGAGGTCCTCTACTACCTCGTGCATTCGATGGCGGCGGGGTCCGGCTTCGAAGCCAAGGAAAAGTCCATGGCGGAACTCGTGGCCGATTCCGCTGCTGCCGCCGGCGTGCAGCGGATCGTGTACCTGGGCGGCCTGCACCCCCGCAACACCGGCCTGTCCACGCACATGCGCTCACGCGAGGCCGTGGGCGAAGTCTTCCTGTCCGGCCCGGTGGACGCCATCGTGTTCCAGGCCGGCGTGGTTATTGGATCCGGCTCCGCATCCTTCGAAATGATCCGGCACCTCGCGGAAACGCTCCCGGTCATGCCGGCCCCCAGCTGGGTGCGGAACCGGATCGAGGCGATCGCCGTGCGGGACGTGCTGCACTACCTGGTGGCGGCTGCCTCCCTGACGGAACCCCTCAACCGGACCTTTGACGTCGGTTCCCGGGACGTCCTGAGCTATGCCGGAATGATGAAGGAGTACGCAGCCGAGGCGGGGCTGCCGCTGCGCCTAGTCCTGGCGCTCCCCATCCCCGCCCCCAGGCTGGCCGGCCTCTGGGTGGCACTCGTGACCCCTATACCGCTGTCCATGTCCGTGCCCCTGGTGCAGTCGCTGCAGCACGACGCCGTCTCGTCCGAACACGACATCGACAACTACATCAAAATGCCCGACGGCGGTCTGACCGGCTACCGCAAGGCCGTGGCGCTTGCGCTGGGCAAGGAACGCGATGGGCAGGTGGAGACGACGTGGGCCAATGCGGGAGCGGACGCCGATCCGCTGCCCAGCGACCCGGAGTGGGCCGGGCACAAGGTGTATGTGGATGAGCGTACTTTCCACGGCGACGTGGGCCCCGGCCATGTCTGGACCGTCATCGAGGGCATTGGGGGGCGCAACGGCTGGTACTCACTGCCGTTGGCCTGGAGCGTGCGGGGCTGGCTGGACAAGCTCTCCGGCGGAGCGGGCCTGCTCCGCGGGCGCCGGCATCCCCACCGCCTCGTCGCGGGGGAAGTGGTGGACTGGTGGCGGGTGGAACGGATCGACCGGGGCCGGCTGCTCCGGCTTCGGGCCGAGATGCGGGCTCCCGGACGCGCCTGGCTGGAGCTCTCAGTAGAGTCCGGCGGGAGCGGGAGCCGCTACCGCCAGCGGGCCATCTTCTTCCCCAAGGGCCTGAGCGGGCGGCTCTACTGGCTGGCGGTGCTGCCATTCCACAGCCTCATATTTCCGGCCATGGCACGCAACATCACAGCGGCCGCCAGGAAGATCGCCGCCACGGAAGCCGCCCGCCGGGGGCCAGGCGGAGAGTCAGGCACTGCGCCGGCCGCAGATGAGCCCGATTCCAAGGAGACGCAGGCAACCCCGTAGGATGTGTGGAGCAAAAAGCGTTCTGACCCCACCCCAATGGAGGATCCATGGCACTGAGTGCATCCACTACCCTTCCCCACGGCGTCGACAGCGTCACCGCAGTTTTCACCAACGAGGAGTTCCAGCGGCACACCAGCGAATACGTGGGAGGCAGCCTCGATTCCTTCACGGTGGACGGTGACGTTGCTGGAGCCTTCAGCACCACGTCCGTGCGCACCCTCCCCACCACCCGGCTCCCGGAAATCGCCCGCAAGTTCGTTGGCGACACCCTGAAGGTAACCCAGGTGGAGAACTGGGACGCCCCGGGCGCTGACGGCTCACGGCAGAGCAACATCTCCCTCAAGATTGCCGGCGCTCCGATCGATGTCTCTGCTGTCCAGCGGCTCGTTGCAGACGGCGGCAGCACGCGCGTTGAGCTTGAGGGCAACGTCACGTCCTCCGTGCCGTTCCTGGGCGGGAAGATCGCCGAAGCCGCCGAACCGATGGTGGGCAAGGCGCTGAACATCCAGTCCCAGCAGGCCCAGGCCTGGCTCGAAAGCCATTAGGGATGGAAATCCCCGCTCTTCTGGCCTGGGTCCTGATCATTGCGGGTGTCTGGTCGCTCGTGGTCTGGCCGCAGTTCCTGCGCCGCGTGATGAAGGATCCGAGGGGGCGGGACGCTGAAGGCAAGGCGACGAAATTCCTCACCGTCCACGTTGTGCTGGTGGCAGTGTCCATGGTTCTGGGCGCGGCCACGGCCGGCATCGGTATCGCAGGCCTGTTCGGCTAGCGGGCTGTCCGGCTGTGCAGCTAACCCTTGACTGCACAGCCGGTCCCTGTGTAACGGCTAGGCTGCCTGGTTGAGGGCGTCCTCTGCGGCGACCCAGGAGATCATCGCGCACTTCACCCGCGCGGCGTAGCGGGACACACCTTCGAATGCGGCGGCGTCGCCCAGCACCTCGGGGTCCGCCTGGACCTTGCCGCGCGAGCGGAGGACGTTCCGGAAGCTGCCGATCACCTCGCGCAGTTCGTCCACGGACATGCCTTCCGCCATCTCACTGAGGACGGAGGCAGATGCCATGGAGATGGAGCAGCCGGCCCCGTCCCATGCCACCTGGGAAACGGTCCCGTGGTCCACCGCAACCCGCACGGTCACCTCATCACCGCAGACCGGGTTCAGCTGATGCGACTGCCCGGTGGAGGCGCCGTCGGGGGCAGCCCTTTCGGACAGACCGCTGCCATGCCGCGCTTTGGAGTGGTCCAGAATGATTTGCTGGTAAAGCTGGTCAAGGCTCATGCTGCGTTACCTGCCTTCAGGGGTGCCGGCACTAGGCGCGGAAGTAGGCGCGGACTCCGGACACAGCGTCCAGGAACTCGTCCACGTCGTCGGTGGTGTTATACAGATAGGCGCTGGCCCGCGTGGTGGCCGTGAGGCCCAGGCGGCGGTGCAGCGGCTGGGCGCAGTGGTGACCGACGCGAACGGCGATGCCGCGCGCATCCAGGAACTGTCCGACGTCGTGCGCGTGAACACCGGCGACGTCGAACGCCGCAAGGCCAATCCGGTCCTGGCCGGCAGCCGGGCCGAGAACACGGATGCCGTCGATGGCTTCAAGCCCGGCCACCATGCGCTGGCCGAGTTCGGACTCCCAGCGGTGCACCCGGTCCAGGCCGGTCTCGGTGAGGTAATTGACGGCGGCGGCGAGGGCTACGGCCTGCGAAATTTTCTGCGTTCCGGCCTCGAACCTCTGTGGCGCCGGCAGATAGTCGGCCCGTTCCATGCTCACGGTGGTGATCATCGACCCGCCAGTCAGGAACGGGGGCAGCACGTCCAGGAGGTCCTGCTTGCCATACAACACGCCGATGCCGGTGGGGCCCAGCATCTTGTGGCTTGAGAAGACGGCGAAGTCGACGTCCAGCTCCGTGACTTTGAGGGGCAGGTGCGGCGCGGACTGGCACGCATCAAGCACCACCAGGGCACCGGCACGCCGGGCCAGAGCCACAAGGTCCCGGACCGGGTTGATGGTTCCAAGCACATTGGAGGCGTGAGTGAAGGCGAGAAGCCTGGTTCGCTCCCCCACGATGTCCGAGGCCTGGTCCAGCTGCAGTCTTCCGGCGTCGTCAATGGGAATGTAGCGCAGGGTGGCGCCGGTCCGGAAGGCAAGCTCCTGCCAGGGAATGAGGTTCGCGTGGTGCTCCATTTCGGTGACCACGATCTCGTCTCCCGGACCGAGAGCCAGCTCCCGCAGCCGCGCATCGCCGCGGTTCTGCGCAGCCCAGAGAGTGGCGTTGGACAACGCATAGCTGATGAGGTTCAAGCCTTCCGTCGCGTTGGAGGTCCAGACGATTTCCTCGTACTGCGCTCCTACGAAATCAGCGACCGTCTGCCGGGCGTCCTCGAACACCTCCGTAGCTTCCACGGCGAGGTGGTGGGCCCCGCGGTGCACGGCGGCATTCCGCTGCTCGTAGAATTCCTGTTCGGCCTCAATCACGCTCACGGGATTCTGTGAGGTGGCGCCGGAGTCCAGATAGACCAGCGGACGGCCGTTGACGAGCTGGTCCAGGATGGGAAAGTCGTTCCGGATCCTGAGGACCTCCGAGTTGTCCATCGCAGGAAGGGCACGTTCCAGCGTGGTTGGCGTTGCTACTACGGCCAATGGGACTCCTTGGGGATGCCTTAAGGTACCCCTCAATTGTCCCACAGGGCAGTATTGGCCATGGCTTAGGCTGTGCTGGGTTGGACTGCGCCGGGGTGGACTACCCCGGAGCGGACGGTGCTCCTCCGGGCTGAACAGCAGGAGCGCACGTATAAGGGCCGGCGACGGCTGGGGGGAGAGCCTCGGTCTCAGAAGGCTCTGACGTCGCCGGCCCCGCTTGAACCGGTCCCGCGAGGACCGGAAACTGTTGCAACATATGTGAGTGCAGCACGCGAGACCTGTAAAGTCTGGTGGCAGCTTCTGCAGATGAAGTGCTCCATCGGGTTCTGCTGCCAGTAACAGTTAATCGCGTACCGTGACCGGCAGCACGAGTAGTAAGTACTCGTTTTTTCAGGTAATGGACTACTGGTTTCCGCAGGTGGCAGTGGCGGCGCCGACGCCAGGTTTTTGGACACACTGATCGCCGCGGGCAGGCCTGCATCCGGGCAGGAAGAACCCTCTCCCGCAGGCGCTATTTCTTGGGAAGAGCCAGCGCGAGTTCATCCCGCCGGCGTACGCCGAGCTTGACGTAGCTCCGGTACAGGTGCCCCTCGACGGTCCGCACCGAGACCATGAGCTGCTGGGCAATCTCGCGGTCGGAGAGTCCCTGGACCGCCAGCTCCACAATGTCACGCTCGCGGCGTGTGAGGTGGACGCTCGGGACCGACGCCACGAACGGACTTTCGCGGAACCGTTCCCCGAGTTCCTGGTCGCATTTTTCGCGGTGCGCCACCGCCTGCCGTGCGCGGCGCCGTTCCCCCGCCGCGTCCAGGACCGCACCGGCCCGGGCATACGCCTCTCTGGCCAGGTTGACCAGCCCTGCTTCTTCCAGGGCGGCTGCAGTCTCCATGAGGTTGTCTGCGTCACCGCTGACCCAGGCTTCCGCGAGCTGGTGCCACCCTGCAGCCCAACGTCCCTCGACGGTGTCGGACAAGGACGCGATGTCATCGGCCACCGTGCGGTCACCGAGATCCGAACACAGGATCAGGCATTCCATCCTGATTCCGGGCTGGGCCATGACGGCGGGTGATGCCGCGAGTTCACGAAGCCTGGCCAGTCCGCTGCCCTTGCGGTCAAGATATTCTGCGGCGGCGGCAGCATAGCCTTCAGCAAGCAACTCTCCGCCCGGCCCTGTCGCATGCCGGGCGGCAATCAAATCCTGCTCGAGTCGCTGGGCCTGCGCCCCGTCACCCAGCCGCGCGGCGGCGTAAAAGGCGAGGGCCGCGCCGAACCGGAACTGCTGAAGCGGGTCGTTGATGCGAAGCGCTTCGACGGCCGGAAGCAGCTCGTGGTAGGCACGCTCCAGCTGGCCCTGCCGCAGGAAGCCCAACCCGCGGAGCACTTGGATTCCTCCGCCGAACGTGGCGGCTCCCTCGTTCTCCTCCACCGAGGAGCTCGCGAGCTCATGCTCCGCCGATTCCCAATTGCCGGCAGCGAGGGACGCTGCGACGAGCCGGGTCAGGACGAACTCGTTGAAAAAGTACAGGCCGGCCTGCAGCGCAGGCGCGGGCGCCGCAGCAAGGGCGGCCGCATGTGCCTGGTGTGCCAGTCCTGCCGATACGAGGGCCTGGGCAAGGAGAGCGCGGGAGAGGGACTGAATGGCCGAGGCCACTGTGGCAGGCGGGCGGACTGCCGGATTCTCTTCCGTGCCTGAAGCGAAGGATTCTGCGCGCGCGGATTCCGTGCTGCCTAAGTCTGCGCGGGCGGATTGCGTGCTGCCTGGATCTGCACGTGCAAATTCTTGGCCGCGCGACTCCCCACGTCCGGCTTCCGAATGTCCGTTAGATGCACCGGCTGCAGCCATGACCGGTTTGGCGGGTCCGGACACATCGGTTCCGGCCCAGGTGCCGCCGTCGGGCATTCCGGCGGCAATCAGATCCCTTATGCCCTCGTGGTCGGCGGCCTCGGCCAACTCCAGCAGGTTGTGGATGGTGTCCTGCCAGGCGGACCGGACGTCATGCCCGGCGTCCGAGAGCTGACTGCGTGACTCGGACCGAAGCTGTTCCGCTGATTTTCCGAGTGCCAGGTGCGCCGACGCCCTGAGCATGAGCACGTGAGGGGCTTCCGGGTGGGTGGCCAGTTCCAGCCAGCATGTGTCAAGGAGTGCCGCGGCCTCCCGGTACTTGCCCTCATTGAAGAGAGCTCTCGCGGAAATCGACTGGGCGTGGGCCTGCAGCTCCGGCGCGCGGACGTGTCCGGCCATGAGCCGGGCACCTTCATTGTTGAAGCTCGTGACTGCCAGCAGGGCGGCATCCAGCAGGTCAGCATCGGCGACTTCCAGGCCGCACTCGAGCGACCACTCCACCATCCGCAGCCTGCCCTCTGGGCCCGATGTCTTTGGATCGTGGTACTGAGTCATCTTTTGACGCAACTGGAGGCTGCGTGACACTGAGACCTGATGCCGCATCGATTCGCCCAGAATCGGGTGCCAGATACGCAGCTGGGTGGGCTGCCCGCTGGATTCACTGACCAGCTGGTGGTCCAGCAGGGAACGGACCACCGTTCCTCCGCACAGGTCCTCGATGACGCTGCGGTCAATAGGCTCAGCCAGGGCAATGAGCCTGAGGGCTTCCTGCTCCTCGCGGGTTCTGCGCAGGAGATCTTTGACGACGACGTCGGACAGCCGGGGTCCGTCCGCCGGCAGCGGACCCAGCAGCAGCCAAATCCCGTTGCGTTTGGCGAGAATGCCCGCTTCGACCGCATCACCCAGTATGCAGTTCAGGAGCAGGGGGTTGCCGCCTGAAGCAGACCACAAGGACTGCACGGTATTGGCCGGGACTGTTCCCTGCAGCGTGTGCTCTACCACCTCCGTGACTTGCTCGCCGTTGAGCGGCCGGAGGTCTATCCGTTCGGCCTGGCCGTCGTACCACAGCTGGTTCAATGCCTGGGGCAGGCCGGGCCGCGGTCGTCCGGAGGCCAGCACGCTGACCCACCCTGCCGACATCATGTCCACCACCATGGTTGCCGTCGCTTCGTCCAGGTGGTGGGCATCGTCGACAACCAGGAGCAGCGGGACGTCCTTGCCGCCTTTGATCTCCTGGAAGTACGCCCACACCGACCGCAGCACCGCCACCGGCGAGTCAGACTCCTCGGGCGGAAGATCGGCTGTGTAGGGAGCGAGCACGCCGTAAGGGACCTTCGAGAGCGACGAGCTGCCGTGGATCCGGAGGATGGTCATTTCGGCCGCCAGCTTCCCGCTGACGGCATCAGTCAGGGACGACTTCCCAAGCCCCGGTCCCGCCATGAGGAACACAGCCTGGCTTGCCCGGCTGCGGATGGTGGCGCAGACGTGTTCAATCACCTCATTCCGCCCGGTGAGCTGCCGGTGGTCTGCAGGGGGTTCCGGCTTTAGCGGGCGGCCCTTAGACGAGTCCAGGCAGATCACCCCTGGAAGTCACACCGAGTTTGGTGAAGACCTGGTACAGGTGCCCTTCCACTGTCCGGACGGAGACACCCATCTCCAGTGCGATGTCGCGGTTGGACACACCACGGCCGGCCAGGCGCGAGATCTGGCGCTCCCTCGCGGTCAGAAGCGGGCTGCCGCTGCTCGGTACGATCGGCAGGCTTGGGACGGTTGCAGTAAGGGCATCCAGCCGGGCCTGGGCCACGCGTGCTGATGCGGAATCGCCTGAGTGCCGCGCAAAGTCCACGGCCAGGGCCATGCAGCGGGCCTCCACCGCATCCAGTTCGAGCTCGGCGGCGATGTGCCCGCCTTCCAGCAGGACCTTCGCGTCCTTCGTGCGGCTGCCCACGGCCACCAGGCGCGAAATCTCTGCAAGCTTGCCCTGCCGGTGGCCGGCGACTTCCTCCATAAGGCGGAAATCTTCATCTGTTCCGTTGACTGTGGCACCCAGCAGGCTGATTCCGGCGAGAGTGTAGCGGCCCGCGGCGATATCGCGGCGGGCGGACTCCCGCAGCCGCTTGACGGCGTCGGGGTCCCCCAGCCAGCGTCCGGCCATGTCCGCACAGAAATCCGTGACGGTCCGGGTGCGGAAGTTGCAATGGCTGCGTGCCCCCCGCAGCTTGTCGAGGTACTTGTGGGCCTGGCCGGCGTTGCCGATCTGTGCATAAGCAAAGGCTGTGGCGGCATAGGCGGCCTGCAGCATGTTGACCACCGGCCGGAGTTCAAGCTGGGCCACTGCAGACAGGAGCGAGTCCAGCGCAACTGCGCCGCGGCCGGAGTACACGTAGGCGATTCCAGTGGCCAGCTCCATGGCGGAGGTGCGGTGTGCCAGCCTGCGCTCCTCGTGGCCCTTGGGCGGACCGACAAGATCAAGGCACCGCCGCCATTGTCCGGCCTGGAGCAGCACCGAGAAGGCCGTCATGGAGAACATTTCGCGGAGGCCTGTCAGGGGACCTGCATCGGAGAGCTGGCCGCCCACCCTTCGTGTGAGCTGCAGCGCGTCCATTTCCCTGCCGCAGGCCGACAGCGCGTGCATGAGGATCAAGGCAGACTGGATGCGGAATGCGGGGTCCTTGTTGATGGCCGGATCTGATGCTTCTTCAAGGGCATCGATCATGGGCGCATAGTCGCCGATAAAGGAGCGGTACTCAAATTCGGCAAGGCTTATGGCGTTCGCGGCTGCACCCAGGGAGTCGGGCCAGCTGGTGGCGATGCCTGGCCCCACACCCAGGCGCCGGCGGGCGGCGTCAATTTCCTCCGGAACTTTGCCGCAGACCTCGGGGAGCCACATCATGACCCGGCACTTCGCGGCGATAACGCTGGCGAATTCCTCCACGCCGAGCTGATCCAGCTGCGCCTGGGAAATGCTGTCAAGGGCGTCCATGGCCTGAAGGGGCAGATCCAGCAGCAGGTAGGCAGTGGCCTTATGGTGTTGCCCGGCCACCCACTCGGGGTCGGTTCTCTTGATTCCCTCGAGGCAGTTCAAGGCAAATCGGGGGTCAAACATCTGTACGGCTGCTTCGGCAGCTGCGACAGCCATGGCAGGGCTGAGCTCGGCCTGGCATTCCCGGGTCCATGCGGCGAACTCGATCCGCTCTTCCAGGCTCAGGTGGGCGAGTTCGGGTTCCGTGTCGCCCAGCAGCTGGCTCCTCAGCTCCCGGCGCCGTGAGAGGCTCAGCCAGGACCGGACGACGTCGCCCAGGTACTGCTCCCGCAGCGACACCCAGCGGGCATCGGTGTCTCCCACTTTGAGAAGCCCGCCATCCTCCATGTCCGCCACGATGTCCGTGCCGTACAGCTCGGTGAGCCGTGACAAGGGCACCCTGCGTGCGCAGGAGAGCATTTCCATGACTTCGCGGCTTTCCGGAGACTCGCGGGACCAGCGGGACCGGACAATGTCGTCCAGGCCGGTGGCGCCGTCCAGTACCACTTTGTCCCGCAGCGTCCAGACCGAGTCGGAAAGAACCAGGTTGCCTGACTGCTGCTGCTCCGTGACAAGTGCCTTGAGCAGCAGCGGGTTGCCGCCGACGATGGCGTGATAAGTGCTCACAAGGGACGCGGACACTCGGTGCCCCAGCAGAGTCAGCAGGACCTGCCGGGTCTGCAGCTCGTTGAGGTTCTCCAGCCGCACTTCCGTGAGGCGGCGGTCTGTCAGCAGCCAGTGGAAATCCGCGGGAAGATCGCTTGTGCCGGGCGCAATGGCAATAATCCGCGCCGTGCGCGTCAGCATGATGTTCAGGAGGACGCCGGCGCTCATGTCATCGATCATGCCCGTGGTGTCCAGGGTGATGATGCATTCCCTGCCGGCCGCATCACTCCTGATGAGGGACGTGATTCCTTGCAGGACGGCTGTGGGTGATCCCATGGCCGACTGCGGCAGCCGGGCCAAGAGGAAGGCAAGGCAGCCGTAGGAGGTCTGCGAGCCGGTGAGCGGGCTGCGCAGCTGCAGCGCCCAGACATCCTTGCCCAGTTCAGCCACTGCGGTCCGCGCCAGGGATGACTTGCCGACGCCGCGGGCACCGGTAATAACGACACCAAGGGAATCAGGATCGGTCAGGGCATTGCGGATGGCCTCCAGGTCCGCGCTGCGCGCCGGCACCGACCATCGTTGCAGGTCCGTTCCGCCCCCCGAAGCCGCAGGACCAGCCAGCACTCCTGCCGTGGACCCACGACCCCAGCTCAGTGGTTCACTAGACATGAACTTTTCCTTACATCCCGCGTTGCGGGATAAAGGCCCCATCGCCTCCCCCGCTTAGGAGACAGAGTACTCCCTTACCCCGGCCATGAAACAGGGCAAACGATTTACATTTCGCCCTGTCATGCTAATGCGGCAGAAATAGCATTACCGAAATTGCAAATGCAGGGAAGGCGGGAGAAAATGGCGGTTTCCGGCGGTATGAGGCCTGCATCCCGCCGGTGCCGTCAGACCTTCGCCGGATGGAACCGCTGCTGCGCCGCTGTCAGGCCGTCCCGGATCAGCAGTTCGACGGCGTCTGCGGCCTCGTCGAGCAGGAAAGGCAGCTCTTTCTTTTCCGCCGGCGCGAAGTCGCGCAGCACAAAGTCCGCGGTATCCATGCGCCCCGGGGGCCTGCCGACTCCAACCCGGACACGCAGGTAGTCCTTCGTGGCGAGGGCCTTGGAGATATCCCGCAACCCGTTGTGGCCGCCTTCCCCGCCCCCGAGTTTAAGCTTCACCGTATTAAAGGGAATGTCGATTTCGTCGTGGACTGCCACCACCCGGGAGGGATCGATGTCATAAAACCTGGCCAGGCCGGAAACGGGACCGCCGGAAACATTCATGTACGTCACGGGCTTTGCCAGGACCACGCGCGGGCCCCCGATACCCAGCCGGCCCTCAAGGACCTGCGAGCGGGCCTTGTGAATCTTGAAGGTTCCCCCCACGCGGTCAGCGAGCTCGTCAAGAACCATCTGGCCCACGTTATGCCGGTTGCGGCTGTACTCGGCGCCAGGGTTTCCAAGGCCTACGATCAGCCAGGTGTCAGTCATGGATCAATCCTAAAAGTTGTTGCGGCGCCGGCAGTCGTTGCGGCGGGGCCTCAAGTGCCCGTTCGCGCTGAAGCCTCGCCCGGATGCAGCAGCCAGGCTTGAAGAATCCGGGTACGCCGGTGGCCGGGCCCAAAGGACCCGGCCACCGGACGAGGAAAGAAGTGCCTGCTACTCGGCTGCAGCTCCACCGGCCGGGGCTTCCGCAGCTGCGGCTCCCTCTTCGCCTTCCTCCGCAGCTGTGGCAGCAGCCTCGGAGATGTTGACGACGAGTGCCTCAGCGTCGGCCAGGAGAACAGAGCCCTTCGGCAGAACCAGGTCGGAGGCGTGGATGTGCTCGCCGGCGCGGCGGCCTTCAATGTCAACCTCGACGGCGGTGGGCAGGTGGGTGGCCTCTGCCTCAAGGGAAACAACGGTGAGCTCGAGGTTGTGAACGGTGCCGGGAGCGGTTTCACCGGTGACGTGGACGGGAACGTCCACGGTGACCTTCTCGCCCTGGCGGACGGTCAGGAGGTCGATGTGCTCGATGATCTGCTTGATCGGGTCGCGCTGGATGTCCTTCACGAGGGCGAGGTGGCCTTCACCGTTGACGTCGAGGGCCAGCAGGGCGTTGGCGGTGCGCACGGCCAGCGTGGTTGCCTTTGCCGGGAGCGTGATGTGGATGGGCTCCGCGCCGTGGCCGTAGATGACGGCGGGGATCTGGCCGGCCATGCGGGCGCGGCGGGCGAAGCCCTTGCCGAATTCGGTGCGTACTTCTGCTGCGAGCTTCTGCTCAGACATGGATATCTCCTGGTGCTTTGGTGTTGTACAGCAAGGGCGGAGGTCTGGAGCGACCTTCAACGCCGGGCCGCGGGCGGCCCTACCAGAAGGAAAGTTCAGACCCAGTCGATAACGGAGACCAGCAAACCGGTTGGCCGTGTCTACGGTTTTCCGGTGCTCTCCCTCGCCAAGGTATCGGGATAGATCCTACCAGCGCCGGGGCCGTTTACTGAAACGGTCCCCGCCAGCCCCCTAACCCGCAAGCTCGCGCAGGGAGCCCTTGCTGGCATGGGCCCAGCAACGCTGTTAGGCGTTGCCGTCGAAGAGGCTGGTGACCGAGCCGTCGTCGAACACTTCGCGGATGGCACGGGCAATCAGCGGTGCGATGGAGAGCACCGTCAGTTCCGGGAAGCGCTTCGCGGCCGGCAGGGGCAGCGTATCGGTGACTACAACTTCGCGGGCGCCGGACTCGGACAGACGGCGGGCCGCCGGGTCGGAGAAAATGGCGTGCGTCGCGGCGATGATGACGTCCTTGGCCCCTGCGTTCTTGAGCACCTGGACGGCACCGGAAATGGTCCCGCCGGTGTCAATCATGTCGTCGATGAGGACGCAGGTGCGGCCCTCGATCTGGCCCACGACTGTCTTGGAGACAGCCTGGTTGGGAACAGTGAGGTCGCGGCTCTTGTGGACGAAGGCCAGCGGCGCGCCGCCAAGGCGTTCGGCCCACTGCTCGGCCACGCGGACACGGCCGGTGTCTGGGGACACCACGGTGATGTTGTCGGCCGCAACCCGGGTGCGGATGTAGTCAGCAAGCAGCGGAATGGCCATGAGGTGGTCCACCGGGCCGTCGAAGAAGCCCTGGATCTGCGAGGTGTGCAGGTCAACGCTCATGATGCGGTCAGCGCCGGCGGTCCGGTAGAGGTCCGCCACCAGCCGTGCCGAGATGGGCTCACGGCCGCGGCCCTTCTTGTCCTGTCGGGAGTACGGGTAGAACGGCGACACCACGGTGATCCGCTTGGCAGAAGCCCGCTTCAGCGAATCGATCATGATCAGCTGTTCCATGAGATGGTTATTCAGCGGTGCCGGGTGGGCCTGAATGACGAAGGCATCGGTTCCGCGCACGCTTTCGCCGGCGCGGACGTAGATCTCACCGTTGGCGAAGTCGTAGGCGTCGACGGGCAGCAGCTCGGTGCCCAGCTCCTTGGCAATTTCGCGTGCCAGCTCCGGGTGAGCGCGCCCTGCGGCCAGCACCAGCCTTTTTTCGCCGCGAGCCGTAATGTCGGTCATGGTTGGGTGCCCTCTTCTGTAGATGCCGGGGAATGTGAGGTGTCAGGAGTAGTTGCGCCCGCGGCCGCCGCCCGTGCTGCCGACACCGAACCCGGACGGTTGGCGATGACCCAACCCTCCGCGTTGCGCTGCGCGGCCATGGACAGCGCCAGGGCTCCTGCGGGAACGTCCTTGCGGATCACGGCTCCGGCGCCGCTGTAGGCACCGTCCCCCACCGTGACAGGAGCAACGAATACTGTGTTGGAGCCGGTGCGGACACCTGAGCCAATCACCGTGCGGTGCTTCTTCTCGCCGTCATAATTGGCGGTGATGTTGCCGCAGCCGATGTTCGTGTCCTCACCGATCTCTGCGTCTCCCGCGTAGCCAAGGTGGGACAGCTTGGAGCCGCGGCCGATGGTCACGTTCTTGGTTTCGTAGAAGGCGCCGATCTTGCCCGTTTCGCCAAGGACTGTCCCGGGCCGCAGGTACGTGAACGGTCCCACGCTGGCGCCGGCGCCGATGTCCGCTCCCGTTCCGTGCGTGCGGATTACCTTCGCGCCTTCGCCGATCCGCACATCCGTCAGGGTGGAGTCGGGGCCGACGACGGCGTCACGCGCCACCGCCGTGCTGCCGTGCAGCTGGGTGTTGGGCAGGATCCGAACGTCCTCGTCCAGGGTGACAGTGGAGTCGATCCACGTGGTGGCCGGATCGACGACAGTGACTCCGGCACGCATCCACGCTTCCACGATGCGGCGGTTATGCTCGGCGCCCAAGGCAGCGAGCTGAACCCGGTCGTTGGCGCCTTCGACCTGCCAGTGGTCGGCCGTGACGACGGCGGCCACGCGGCCGCCTGCCTCCCGCGCCAAAGCCAGGACGTCCGTCAGGTACTTCTCGCCCTGTGAGTTGTCGGTGGTGACGTGCCGGAGGGCATCGCGCAGCACGGCGGCGTCGAAGGCATAAATGCCGGAATTGACTTCGCGGATCCCGCGCTCGGTGTCCGTGGCATCCTTGTGCTCCCGGATGCCGGTGACTGTCCCGTCGGTGCCGCGGAGGATCCGGCCGTAGCCGGTGGCGTCCTCGAGCAACGCGGTCAGGACCGTGACTGCGTTGCCTTCGGACTCGTGCCTGGCCACCAGTTCGGACAGCAGCTCACCTGTCAGCAGCGGCACGTCGCCGTAGGTCACCACCACCGTTCCCTCGAGGCGGGCGTCCGAATCCAGAGCTTCCAGGGCAACCTCGACAGCGCGGCCGGTGCCCGGAATCTCATCCTGATCCACGATCAGGGCATCGGCGTCGAGCTCCTTGAGGTGGCTGGCCACGCGGTCACGCTCATGGCGGACGACGACGGCGACGCGCCGGGGATTGATGCTGCGCGCCGCAATCAGGGCGTGCCCCACCATAGAGCGGCCGCCGATTTCGTGAAGAATCTTGGGCGTACGAGACTTCATCCGGGTACCGGCACCTGCAGCTAGGACGATGACGGCGGCTGGGCCGGACTTCTCGGGGCTCACGTACGGGCTCTCCTTGTTCGGTTGCGCGGTACTGCATGCGCGCCGCCGCCCGAGCGCGCCCGGAGCCGGCAACAGGCTCCATCCTACTGGACACCGCTGATGCAGCAGTTCCGCCCATAGGATTCGAACCTATACTCCACGGCTCCAAAGGCCGGGGTGCTGCCATTACACCAGAGCGGACCGTGCCACGAGCCAAGCCCGGGCACGAAGACCAATTCTGCCACGAACGGCACGGCTCATGCGACCTCGTAGGCTGAGGCATGACTGGACGGTGAGCAACAGCACAGTGACACCGAAGGGAAGGGAAGCTGACGGTTAAGGCGGAAGCGGATGCCGTACGTATTCCCCGGTCGCGGACGACCGGACGCCAGCGGCGGTCCCAGCTGGCTGGCGTCGGCCTGTTCGCCATGCGCGGCCTGGACGGCACCGCCAACGAGGAGATCGCTGCTTCTCCTTAACTACGTCGAGGACCGCACCGACGGGTTCCGCATCCTCCTGCGGGATAAGCGGTCCCCCGTCGTCGCTTACGAACGCTCTCTCACATTTTGCAAGTTTTCCCCCAGCGCTCTCTCACCTTCTGCAAGTTCACGCCCAACGCTCTCTCATCTCCAACCGCCAACTCTGATCGCGATAGCAGGACCTGCAGGAGGATGCGGGAAAAACCGGCAAGACCTGAAAGAGGGTCGTAAAAAAACGCGCCAGATGTGAGCGAGCGTGCAGATAGCCGGTGGGCCATACCGCATGCACCTGGGCGAGTACTACGAAAGGATTCGGAGGTTATTCGCCGAGGACTTCGGAGGCTTCGAGCCATTCGAGTTCGAGGGCTTCGCGTTCCCCTGCGAGGTCCTTGAGCCTCTTGTTCTGCTCAGCGAGGGCGTCGAAGTCTGCATCCGTAGTGCTTTTCACCATCTGGTCGTGCAGCTTCTTCTCCTGCTGCTCAAGCTTGCCCAGCTGGCGCTCGATGCGGTTCTTGGCCTTGCGGGCGTCCCGCTTCTCCGATTCGGAAGGACCTGCAGCGGCCGGGGCGGAACTGCCGCTGGCGGCGGTCACAGGGTTGCCGCCCCCGGCAACCGTGGATCCGGCGAGGGCGGACTCGCGCAGCTCGAGGTACTGGTCCACGCCCCCGGGCAGGCCGCGGATTTTGCCGTCGCCGAGCAGTGCCATCTGGTGGTCGGTGACGCGTTCCAGAAGGTAGCGGTCGTGGCTGACCACCACGAGGGTGCCGGGCCAGCCGTCCAGGACATCTTCGACGGCGGAAAGCGTGTCGGTGTCGAGGTCGTTGGTGGGCTCATCCAGCATCAGCACGTTGGGCTCTCCCACGAGCAGGCGCAGGAGCTGCAGCCGGCGGCGTTCCCCGCCGGACAGGTCGCGGACCGGCGTCCACTGCTTCTGGTTCGTGAAGCCCAGCTGCTCCACGAGCTGGCCGGCCGTGAATTCCTTGCCGCCAACATTGAAGGATCGTTTTTCGCGCTCGATAACCTCTATGACGCGGAGGTCGGCGACGTCATCAAGTTCCTTCACTTCCTGCGTAAGAACGGCGGTGACCACGGTTTTGCCCCGCTTGACCTTGCCCGAGGTCGGCTGGATCTCGCCGTTGAGGAGCTTCAGCAGCGTCGTCTTGCCGGCACCGTTGACCCCGACGAGTCCGAGGCGTTCACCCGGTGCCAGGCGGAGGGTGATGTTGTCGAACAGTTTCTGCCCGTCACCGCCCAGGAGGTCCAGCGACACGTGTTCCAGGTCCAGCACGTCCTTGCCCAGCCTCGCCGTGGCCATCTTGCTCAGCGCCATGGAGTCCCGGGGTTCGGGGACGTCCGCAATCAGGGCGTTTGCCGCTTCGATCCGGAATTTGGGTTTGGCCGTGCGGGCGGGAGCGCCGCGGCGAAGCCAGGCGAGTTCCTTCTTCACGAGCTGCTGGCGCTTGCCTTCGACGACGGACGCCGCGCGGTCCCGCTCGGCGCGGGCCAGCACATAGGCGGCATAACCGCCGTCGAACGGGTCAACGATCCCGTCATGGACCTCCCACGTCTTGGTGCACACTTCGTCCAGGAACCAGCGGTCGTGGGTGACCACAAGGAACGCGCCCTGGTTCGCACGCCATCGGGTCTTCAGGTGCCGGGACAGCCAGGCCACACCTTCGACGTCGAGGTGGTTGGTGGGTTCGTCGAGCATGATGACGTCGTGGTCCTCGATGAGGAGCTTGGCCAGCGCAACGCGGCGTTTCTGGCCGCCGGACAGGGCGTGCACGTTGGCATGCCAGTCAACGTCGGATACCAGCCCGCCCATGACCTCACGGATCTGCGGATTGCGCGCCCATTCATAGTCGGCCTGGTCACCAACGATGGCGGCACCAACCGTGAGGTCGCCGTCGAGGACGTCACTCTGGTCCAGGTATCCGACGTTGACGTCGCCACGCTTGGTGACCCGGCCGGAGTCCGGGGTGGAGCGCAGGGCAAGCAGGCGCATCAGCGTGGATTTTCCGTCGCCGTTGCGGCCCACCATACCGATGCGGTCGCCTTCCTCAAGTCCGAGCGTAACGCCGTCAAGAACGGTGCGGGTCGCGTACGAGACCGTGAGGTTCTCACCGCCGAGCAGGTGTGCCAATGGGAACTGCTTTCTTCTGCAAATTTACGTCCGCACATTATCTGCGGCTTGGGTACCAATGCTCCGAAAAACGGAAAGGGTATTAAAGGAGAGTATCGGAGATAATGCGGGCGCCGGGAACCGGACCGTGGACGGCGAACGCCGTGAGCCCCTTGTGCTGCAGTTCCTCGGCAAGCCCTTCGGCAGCTTCGGGATTATGCGTCAGCAGCGCAATGGTGGGTCCTGAGCCCGAGACAATCCCGGCGATGGCGCCGCTCGATTCGCCGAGCCCCAACGTGTCCCGGAGCGTGGGCGCCAGTTCGATGGACGCGCGCTGCAGGTCGTTGACGAGCAGCCGGCTCAGCGCGTCGGCGTCGCCGCTGCGCAGGGCCTGCAGGATTTTGGGGTCCACCGCGGTGGGTTCCTCCACGTCGAGCCCTTCCGCTTCACGCAGCCGGTCAAGTGTCTTGAAGACGTCCGGAGTCGCAAGGCCGAAGTCGGCGGTAACCAGGACCCAGTCCATTTGGGCTTTGGCGAGGGCCGGCGAGAGATCATCCCCGACGCCGAGCCCCACCGCTGTGCCGCCGAGCAGCGCGAAGGGCACATCGGCCCCCAGCTCCGCGGCAAGCTGGGCGAGTTCGTCCCGGGACAGCCCGCTGTTCCACAGCGCGTCACAGGCCAAAAGTGTGGCCGCCGCGTCGGCGGAACCACCGCCCATGCCCCCGGCCACCGGGACCCGCTTGGTGATCTCCAGGTGCACGCCGGTGGAATGCTCGGAGACGTCGGCCATGATGGCTGCGGCCTTGTAGGCAAGGTTGCGCTCATCGAGCGGAATATCGACCCGGTCAAGGTCCAGAATGCTGTCGGGACTGACGCTGACGGTGATGCCGTCCCCGGGAGTGCTCGTGGCGGCGACTTCCTCATACAGTGAGACGGCCAGGTACACGCTGGCCACCGAATGGTAGCCGTCGGGGCGCAAAGGGCCCACATCCAGGGAGACGTTCACTTTGCCCGGAGCCTTGACCCGGACGGTCCTCGCCGCAAAGCGCCCTCTCACTGCGTTCATGAGTCCAAGCTATGGCATCGCGGTGCTGCACTCAAAGAAAGCAAAGGCAGTCCATCAACGAAGGGCTCCAGTAAGGGCGCGCCGCCCCGCTCGGGGGGGCCGTTTCCGCTGCCGGGCCCAGGCCGCTCACGCGGCTGATGATCACCGCCTGAAAGTCAACCGCCTGAAACTTGGCGGGCTTCGGCGATCCGGGCGAAAGCCGCGATATCGATCACCTCGCCGCGCGCCGTGGGCTCCACCCCGGCCGCCAGCAGGCAGCGTTCAGCCTCCGCCGCACCGCCGGCCCAGCCGGCGAGGGCAGCGCGCAGAGTTTTCCGGCGCTGGGCGAAAGCGGCGTCAATGACGGCGAAAACCTGCTCCCTGCTGGCAGTGGTGGCGGGCGGCTCCCGGCGCGTAAAGGCCACAAGGCCTGAGTGGATCTTAGGAGCGGGCCAGAAGACGTTCATGCCGATAACGCCGGCCTTGCGCATCTGGCTGTACCACGCGGCCTTGACGGAGGGCACTCCGTAAATCTTTGACCCCGGAGCGGCCGCCAGCCGGTCTGCGACCTCGTCCTGAACCATCACCAGGCCGTGTTGAATCGATGGAAAATGCTGCAGGAGGTGAAGTACCACCGGGACAGCCACGTTGTACGGCAGGTTCGCGACAAGGGCCGTCGGCTGCACCGGAAGCTCAGTGACCTTCATGGCGTCTGCCAGCACCAGGTGGAAGGCGCCGGCGGCAGCCGGCCGCCACTCCCCCACAGTCTGCGGCAGCCTGGCGGCGAGCACGGGATCGATTTCAACGGCGACCACAGCTTTCGCCGCGTCCAGTAGCCCCAGCGTCAGGGAACCAAGCCCCGGCCCCACTTCAAGGACGGTTTCCTCCGGACCGACGCCGGCAGCGGCGACAATCCTGCGGATGGTGTTGCCGTCGATCACGAAGTTCTGGCCCAGCATCTTGGTGGGCCGGACACCGAGATCCTCTGCCAGCCTGCGGATATCGGAAGCGCCCAGCAGAGGAGCAGGGGCGGTACCGGAGGCGGAAGGAGTCGGGTCAGTCACCTAGGTATCCTATCCCGCAGGCGGGGCAGGATCTGTTAGCTGCCCGCAGCCCAGCCGCAGCCCCACGGCTGCAGCCCGCGCTCGGCGTACACACGGTTGGCGATGTCGATCTGCTGCGCCTTCGAGGCCTGGCTGGCGTTCGGTGCATACTGGCCGCCGCCCGCGCCGATCCAGGTCTGGATATCGAACTGCAGGCCGCCGTAGTACCCGTTGCCGCTGTTGATGGACCAGTTACCGCCCGATTCGCACTGGGCGATCTTGTCCCACATGGCCTCGTTCATCATGGCCGGAGCAGCGGCTCCCGTGTTTCCGTCTTCAGCCGCGGCAGCAGGCGCCGGCTCGGGCTTTTCCTTGGTGCCCACACTGACCTTCTCGGTAACCGGCTCACGGGTCACGGTCCGGGAGACGAGGGTGCGGGACGCTTCGCGGCCGTCCACCAGGACGAGCTTGTACTTGTGGGTGACGACTCCGGGGACGCCGGCCTGGGTAACCTCTTCCTCACCCTTCAGTACGTCGGCGCTGTCGGTGGACAGCGTTTCAAAGGGAATCTCTTCAGAGACGATGGCAGTCTTGCTGGTATCAACGCGGGAAACCTTGATCACCATATTGCTGACGACCTTCGCGTTGGCCGGCTGCGAGGTGCGGTCGGCGGAGGCCAGCTTCACGCGGGCGTCCTTGAGCACCTCGCCAACGGTCGCGGCGGTGGTGGTGGTCTTGGCGGCTTTTCCGTCGGCGAGGATGGTGACGGTCTTCGGCGTCGAGATGGCAACGAAGGAGCCGTCGACGGACAGCTGGGCGGTCTTGGGGACCGAAAGTTCGGAGGAGCTGGCGACACCGAGCTGGGTGACGAGGCCAGCCACGTCCCGGGCCGTGGTGCTGACGGTCTTTTCAGCACCGTCCAGATTCACTTTGACGGCCTTGGCGAGGTTGACGTTGATCACCGAGCCGTTCTTGACTGTGGCATCCAGCGACGGGGACACCCGGTCGGAGGCCTTCAAGTCCACCTTGGCAGCCTTGACGACCTGTTCGACGGTGCCGCCGAAGGTCTGGACGGAGCTCACCTTGCCGTCAACATTCAGGGTGACGGTCTTGTTGTTGCCCACAAAGGCAACCAGCCCGAACACGAGAGCCGAGAGCACCACCAACTGGGCGACTACCTTAACGACGCTGAATTTGCCGTCCGACGTAAAGAACTTGTCCACGATTGCCCACATCTTTTGAGCCATCCGGGCACGGGGAAAAACGCACAGAGACAGCCACAGCAGGACACCCAGGGGTGACTCCGGGCACACCGGAGCTCTGCAGCAGGCTTGTGCGCCGCCACACTCGCAAGGCAGGGCGCCGCCAGGCGCCCTGTCTAAAAATGAGTGACATCATCCGGAGGCCTTCCCCGACCCCGGCTAATAGTTGTTCACTGTAACCGATCCGTTATAAACCGGCCAAAAAACGTTACATACGCGGTATGCACGCCGTTTGCCCGGCGGGGAGGCGCTACTCCCAAGAACCGTAGGCGCGGAGCGTGTTTTCGGTGATCTGGCTGCAGAGTTGCCCCAGATCCGAACCCGTCAGTTCCGCCATGGCCCGGACCGTGTAAGGCACCATGTAGCTGGCATTGGGCCTGCCCCGGTGGGGATGCGGCGTTAGAAAGGGCGAATCGGTTTCCACGAGGATGAGTTCCGGGTCCGCCACTGCCAGCGATGCCCGCAGGTTGTCCGCGTTTTTGAAGGTGAGCGTGCCGGCGAACGACATGAACCACCCTTCGCGGTTGCATATTGTGGCCAGGTCCTCGTCGCCGGAGTAGCAGTGAAAGACCACGCGCTCAGGGGTACCTTCCTCCCGCAGGACCTGCACCACGTCATCGTGGGCGTCCCTGTCATGGATCTGCAGTGTCAGATCCAGCCGCTTGGCGATGTCTATGTGCCGGCGGAACGAGTAACGCTGGTGGGCCAGCCCCTCCCCCTTGGTGCGGAAGAAATCCAAGCCGGTTTCTCCGACGGCGCGGATCCGGGGGTGCGCCGCGAGCTCTTCAATTTCACGCAGGGCATCCTCAAGTTCCCCCCGGCTTGCATAGTCGGGGGCATCGTTCGGGTGGATCGCCACCGCACCCAGCAGCCTGCGGTCCGCGTCAACCGCGTCCACCGTGAACCGCGATGATGCCAGGTCGGTGCCGACCTGCACTGCCCCGCTGACTCCCACCGCCTCGGCGGCATCCAGGGCGGCGCTGATTTCAACCTGGATGTCCGTGAACGGGTAATCAAGGTGCGTGTGGTTATCCATGACGGGCACCGGTAGCGGCTCCGGAGCGGGCGGATAGCCCTGCTTGCCGGATCCGTCGGCTCCGGGCGCACGGTAAGGCTGGGGTGTCAGGGAGTTGCACATTCCTCCAGCCTAGCGGCGGGAAGGGACTCCGCCGGAGGAATGTGCGGCTCCTGACTTGAGGAATGTGCAGCACCGGACTGCGGGGCTCGGATGCAGGCCAGAATTACCTGGAACTCTCTGTCAGGCATAGCAGTTGTGTTAGTACGCTGGTATGGAGAGATGTGTCCGCACCGACGGGCAGCGGCAATGCGCCTGCCATGCCGTTTCGCGTGACACTCAGGCTTGAAAGGCTGCCGATGGAACCGCACCGACGTACAAGCATGGATGATATTCTTCCGGGCGGTCACGGTTTTGGTGGAAGCGGTGGGCTCGCCGGCACGCAGCTCAACGGCCACAAACCCGCAGCCATGGGCCAGCAGGCCTTCCGCGACGCCAGCGAGCGCATCCTCACCGCCATCAACACGGTCATCGACGGCAAGGCCGAGGCGGCGAAGCTGGCGCTGACAGTCCTGCTTGCCCAGGGCCACTTGCTTGTTGAGGACGTTCCCGGGGTAGGCAAGACCCTCCTCGCCAAGACTTTGGCGCGCACCATCGACTGTTCCGTCAGCCGGATCCAGTTCACCCCGGACCTGCTGCCGTCCGACGTGACCGGCGTGTCCATCTACAACCAGTCGTCTCGCCAGTTCGAATTCCGTCCCGGCGCCGTCTTCGCAAACATCGTTATCGGGGATGAAATCAACCGCGCCTCGGCGAAGACACAGTCCGCCCTCCTTGAATGCATGGAGGAGCATCAGGTCACGGTTGACGGCCACTCCTACAGGCTTACCGAACCGTTCATGGTGGTGGCCACCCAGAACCCGATTGAGATGGAAGGGACATATCCGCTGCCTGAGGCCCAGCGGGACCGCTTCATGGCCCGCATTTCCATGGGTTACCCAGACAAGGACTCCGAGATTGAGATGCTGGAAACCCACCAGGCAACGTCACCGCTGGCGCACGTGACATCCGTGGTGACGTCTGCGGACGTCGCAGCGATGATCGCCACGGTCCAGCAGGTCTACGTGTCCCAATCGGTGAAGGAGTATACGGTCGCGGTGGGACGTGCCACCCGCGACAGTGCGATGCTGCGCCTGGGCGCCAGCCCGCGGTCCATGCTCCAGCTGCTTCGGGCGGCCAAAGCAACGGCGGCTTTGGACGGACGGGATTTCGTGCTCCCGGATGATGTCGTTGCCGTCGCAGAGTCGGTACTGGCGCATCGGATCATCCTGGACAGGAAAGCCGCCGGCACGGGCGAGACCCCGCAGAGCGTGATCCGCAGCGTCCTCGCCAGGCTTCCCGTCAGTCAGGAAATGACTGACTCGGCCCGGGCGCCCCGGCGCGCTGAGGCCGCCGAACTCCGTCCAAGCCGCTAGCAGGACAACGCCGTGGCACTGCGTGACCGCCTCCCCCGACACCTCTTCACCACACGCGGCTGGGGACTGATGGCGGCAGGTATCCTGTGCCTGCTCTGCGCACAGATGATGGGCCGCCGGGACCTGCTTGCGCTGGGCGTCTTCCTGGTTGTGCTGCCGCTGATTTCGCTCGCCGGGATCCGGCTGGTGAAGCCGAGGTTCCGCGTCTACCGGGAGTTCAGCCCCTCCACGGTGGAGACCGATTCCGTCACCACCGTACGGCTGGCCGTCGCCCGGACTGGACCCGGCACCGGAAGGGTGGTCATGGAGGAACGGCTGCCACCCAGGTTCGGAGAATCCCCGGCATTCCATTTTCCCGCCAGGTCCTCCAGCGGCGGAACCAGCCGCTATGAGTACCGTCTGCGTTCCGGCCGGCGCGGACAGTTCACCATCGGACCGGTAACGGCCGAGTTCACGGATCCATTCGGGCTGTCGCTGCACAGGCACACAATTGACGACGGCGACACGCTCACCGTGACGCCGGCAGCCGTCGAACTCCCTCCCACAGGGCTCGCGGGGGCGAGGGGCAATGACGGGATCACGGCGACGCGGATCCGGGCCAACCCCAGCGACGATGACGTCATGACCAGGGAATACCGCCACGGCGATCCGATGCGCCGCGTGCACTGGCCTGCGACTGCACGTCACGGCGCCCTCATGGTGCGGCAGGAGGAGTCTGTGACTACTCCCGAGGCGACCATTATTCTCGATCAGCGGTTCGCTGCCCACTCCTCCGGTTTCGGTCCGGTTTTCACCGGCGCGGGGGACGATGGCCACCTCATCACCAGCGACACGTTCGAGTGGGCCGTCACGGCCGCCATGTCCGTCAGCGCCCACCTTTCAGAACGGAACTATGCACTCCGGTTTCTGGACGCCGCGGGTGAGCCCGGGTTCCGCCGCTCCCCCTCGGCACCGGAACCTGACAGTGAGGAATATAGAGGCGCGGCCGGACTGCAATCCATTGCGGAGAGCCTCGCCGCCATCCAGCTGACGGGGCAGCACCACCTCCGGCGCGAGCATGATCCGGTCCGCCGGGAGCATCCGGCGGGCGGTGAGTCGGGGCAGGCAGTGTTCGACGACCTGCTCATGGACAAGCTCGCGGCACACCGGATGCGCGGTCCGGTCCTGGCACTCCTCGGCAGAATGTCCCTGGCGGAGGCACACGCGCTGGCGCCGG
This sequence comes from Arthrobacter sp. D1-17, assembly GCF_054130535.1. Lineage (NCBI taxonomy): Bacteria > Bacillati > Actinomycetota > Actinomycetes > Micrococcales > Micrococcaceae > Arthrobacter > Arthrobacter sp. D1-17. Next base: position 2,957,988 of record NZ_CP096382.1, read on the forward strand.
CATCAGCCTACGCGGCAAATGCCTTTGCCATCGTCGTGACCGACAGGACATCCGAGTCGGCTGAAGTCCTGGACACCCTGCGCCAAGGCGGGTGGCGCGCTGTGGCCGTGGATGCGGCCACCTCCCTGCCGGCAGCGTGGACATATTTTGATGAGGGCGACGCGACTGTGGCGGCTGCGGCTGCCGATGTGCGACGCGGTGCGGAGGTGGCACGGTGACACTGACTCCCCAACGCCAGCACGGCCCTATTGAACAGCTGCCCCCGGCGCCGCCCCCCCGTACCCGGCGTCCAAGCCCGGGCGCATATCCATGGGCGATGTCAGGAGCTGTGGCCGTCGGGGTGGCCGGCGCCGCGCTCTCCCTCAACGGAGTGCTGAGGGGCTGGGCCTGGTACCTGCCGGTGCTCACTACCATTCTGGTGGTGTCCCTGGCGATGGCCGGACTGCGTGCCCTGCGCGTCCGGCCGTTACTGGTGCCAGCGGGCGGCTTCGTGTCACTCTCGTTCATCCTGATGTTCACTTTTTTCCGCCGCGACAGTTTCGCCGGCTTCATTCCCACGGACGCGACGATGGCCGCCCTGGGCACGCACCTGCGGCGGGCCAGCGAGACCGTGCTCTCGGAAAGCTCGCCGGTGGCCCCGAACGCCGGCATCGTGCTGGTGACGTGCGCTGCCCTGGGACTGGTCGTGATCCTGGTGGACGCGCTTGCCCTTCCCTTGGGCATGCCCGCGACCAGCGGCCTGGGCCTGCTGGCAGTGCTCGTGGTGCCGGCCATGATCAAGCCGCAAAGCATCGGCGTGGTCGGATTCCTCGGCACGGCCATCGGATTCCTGCTCATTCTCGCGTGCAGCCAATGGTTCTCACCCGATGCCCGGATCCAGGCGGACACCTCACGGAACCCCGGGCAGGCCAAACGGGCGGCCCTGACCGGCGGAGTAGCCTTGGTGACTACGCTGGTGCTGCAGCTCGTGATCCCGGGCTTTGACCAAGGCACATTCCCGCAGGGTTCACGGCTGAATCCGTGGGCGTCCTCGAGCGGCCTGAATCCGATGATCAGCCTGGGCAACAGCCTTCGCCGCCCCACAGGCGACGGCCGCATTACTTATGCCACAAACGCCGCCACCCCTCTGTACTTGCGCTCCGTGACGGTGGACCGGTTCGACGGAGAGGCCTGGTCGCCCGATGACCGCGATGCCGCCCGCAGGGCCGGCCCCGGCCGGATGGAGACGGGCCACGAGATCCTTGCCCCGGAACAGGTCCGCACGGTCACCGCTGTCAACACGGGCGATTTCACCAGCCCGTACCTCCCGGTGCCTTATGCGCCCGAAACGGTCAACGGCCTGACGGGCCGGTGGAGCTGGGATCCGGCGACCCTGAGCATCAAGGGCACCGACACCAACTCCCGTAACCAGCAGTATCTGGTCCGGTCCACGGCTCCGAGACTTACCACAGAGCTGCTGGACCAGTCATCTGAGGCGGTAAGCGGGATATCCGAGGAGTTCATTCGCCCGCCCGCCAACGTTCCCGAAATCGTTCGGACCACCGCCGACTCCGTGACCTCGAACAGCAGGACCGCCTTTGAGAAGGCGATGGCACTCCAGCGGTTCCTGCGCTCCGCGGATTTTACCTACTCCCTCGAATCGCCGATCCAGGGCGGATATGACGGCAACGGCCTGTCCGTGTTGGCGGACTTCCTTACCCAGAAGAGCGGATACTGCATTCACTTTGCGTCCGCCATGGCCGTCATGGCCAGGGTGGAAGGAATCCCGAGCAGGATCGCCGTGGGCTATGCGCCGGGCCGGCTGACAGGTGACACCGTGTTCGTGCCCGGCCAGGGAGCGCTTTCGGAGTTCGAGGTGGACGCCCGGGACGCCCATGCCTGGCCCGAACTGTATTTCCAGGGCCTCGGATGGGTGCCTTTCGAGCCCACCCCTTCGCGCGGCGTCGTGCCGGCCTACGCCCAGGATCCCGCTTCGGGCGGCGTCAGCACCAATGAAGGGAATAGCGACGGGCTGCTGCCCACGAGCGGACCGGTTCCGCCGCCCGTGACGCCGCCGGCGCCCCTTCCCCTTCCCGGGGACAGCGGGGCCACGACCGGAAGCCATGCACTGATGCCGTTCTACGCCGCCGCAGGTGTGCTCATGCTGCTCCTGATTGCCGCTTCTCCCCGGCTAACGCGCGCCAGCGTACGGTCCCGCCGCCTCCGGGCTCGCGACGCGGGACAACCTGGCGCGGCGCCTCTCGCCTGGTCGGAGTTGCGTGACCTTGCAACGGATTACGGTTTGCCCCCGCTTTCCAGCGAGACACCCCGTACGTTTTCTGCCCGGATCCGGAGCTTCCTCGCGCTCCCGCGGACCGGAAAAAAGCGCGCTCAGGAGGCCCCTGCCCGGGCAACTCAGGATGTGCAGCTGGCTGATGCGGCGGTGCAAGATTTGACGGCAGCCTATGAGCGCCACGAGTATGGGCGGCCGGGTGCCGCTCCTGCAGCCGCCTCTGGCGGCCCGGGCGCCGGTGCCGGTGCCGGAGCCGGAGCCGGTGCCGGAGCCGGAGCCGGTGCCGGTGCCGGTGCCGAGAACATCGCGGCAGTGCGGAAGGTGCTGCGCCGCAATGCCGGAGCGTTGGGACGGCTGCGCGCAGAGTGGCTGCCGCCGTCGGTCATGGCCCGTTGGGGTGACACCGCCGGAGGGCCCTTCCACGCCGCCGCCCGTGCCGCTGCGCGGGCCGGACGGGCCGCCGCGGGCTCCTGGACGGGTGCCCGCGACGGCCTGAGGCGGCTGCGGGACGGCTAGCCGGCGTAGGGGTCGGCGATGCCGATGTACTGGGTGTAAAGGTATTCCTCGATGCCCTCAAGGCCGCCCTCGCGGCCCAGGCCCGACTGCTTCACACCACCGAAGGGCGCGGCGGCGTTGGAGATGACACCGGCGTTCAGGCCCAGCATGCCGGTTTCAAGCCGCTCGCCCATGCGGATGCCGCGGTTCAGGTCCTTCGTGAAGACATAGGCCACCAGCCCGTACTCGGTGTTGTTGGCCAGACGGACAGCCTCGTCCTCGCTGCTGAAGGTGATGATCGGCGCGACCGGGCCGAAGATTTCCTCGGACAGGATCCGGGTGCCCTCGGTGACGCCCTTGAGGATGGTGGGCTGGTAGAAGTAGCCCGGCCCGTCCACCGGTGCCCCGCCCAGCACGGCACTGGCGCCGGAGGAAACGGCGTCGCTGACGAGTTCGTGGACCTTGTCGCGGCTCTTGGCATCGATGAGGGGTCCAACCTTCGATTCAGGGTCGGTGCCGCGGGCTGTGGTCATCCCGCTCATCTTGGCGGCGAACTTCTCGGCGAATTCATCGGCGACGGACTCGTGCACGATGAACCGGTTCGCCGCGGTGCAGGCCTCGCCCATGTTCCGCAGTTTCGCCAGCATGGCACCGGCGACGGCGGCGTCGACGTCTGCGTCCTCGAACACCAGGAACGGGGCGTTCCCGCCCAGTTCCATGGATGTGCGCAGCACGGTCTCGGAGGCATCCGCGAGCAGGCGGCGGCCCACCTCGGTGGAGCCGGTGAACGAGAGCTTGCGCAGCCGGGAATCCTTGATCAGCGGCCCCGTGGTGGCACCGGCCGTGGAGGTGGGAATGACGTTCAGGACTCCGGCGGGCAGGCCGGCTTCCTGCATGACCGCAGCAAACAGCTGGGAGGTCAGGGGCGTCAGGTTAGCGGACTTGAGGACCATGGTGCAGCCGGCAGCAACCGCGGGGGCAACTTTGCGGGTGGCCATCGCCAGCGGAAAGTTCCACGGCGTGATGAGCAGGCACGGGCCCACCGGCTTCTTCGTGACGAGCAGGCGGGACTTACCGTCCGGGGAGACGGAGTAACGGCCGAATGCACGGACGGCTTCCTCCGAGAACCAGCGCAGGAACTCCGCACCGTAGGTGACCTCACCTCGCGCCTCCGCGAGAGGCTTGCCCATCTCCAGGGTCATCAGCAGCGCGAAATCCTCGGCCCGCTCGGTAACCAGTTCAAAGGCCCGGCGCAGGATTTCGCCACGTTCCCGGGCAGGAACCTTGGCCCAGGACTCCTGCGCAGCGGCCGCCGCATCCAGGGCAGCCTTGCCGTCCTCTGCCCCGGCGTCGGCGATGCTCAACAGCACTTTGCCGGTGGAAGGGTCCTCAACGTCGAATGTCTTGCCGGACGAGGCCGGACGCCACTCACCGTTGATCAGCAGGCCAGCGGGAACAGCAGCAAGCAGTTGGCTTTCGCGCTCTGCGGTAACAGTGGATTGTATGGTGACAGACACGGTGACTCCCTCGTCGGCAATCGGATTGCGGATTGGTGCAGCCACCGCAGCGGGGCCCTGGGGCTGCTGCTTACGCGGCTGGTTTAAGGCCACGCTACTGCCCGGTTCCAATCACTGTCTACGCATTTGCGCACTACGCATTCCCCAAGCTGCTGTGCAGCTGCACAGGAAGGAACGCTGCCTTGACCGGGATTTGCCGCTTTGACAGCGGCACCTCTTGCGGACCTGGTTTACCCTCAGCCTGGGCACTGGTCAGCGGGCAGCCAGCACAGCAGCATACAGTTCACGCTTGCTGACCCGGGCCTCTTCTGCAACGGCGGCAACGGCGTCCTTGAGGCGGAGCCCTTCCGAGACCAGCGCATTGACCGCGGCCACGTTGTCCTCCGGAGCTCCGGGCGGCCGCTCCGGCGCGCCGCCCACCACCACCGCAATTTCCCCGCGGATCTCATTCGACTCGGCCCACTGCAGCAGTTCGAGGAGTGTTCCGCGGAGGACTTCTTCGTAGGTCTTGGTCAGTTCGCGGCAAACAGCCACCCTGCGATCGGGACCGAACCGCTCATGCAGGGCACGGAGCATGGCCTCCAGGCGGTGCGGCGCCTCGAAGAAGACCATGGTGCGCCGCTCGGCGTCGAGATCCGCCAGACGGGAGGCACGTTCGCCGGCTTTCCGCGGCAGGAATCCCTCGAAACAGAAGCGGTCGGTGGGGAGCCCGGAGAGAGCCAGGGCAGTGAGGACGGCGGAGGGGCCCGGAACGGCGGTCACCGTCAGTCCCGCGGCAACGGCTCCCTCAACGAGCCTGAAACCCGGATCAGAAACCGCCGGCATGCCCGCATCGGTTACCATCACAAGGGTCTTGCCTGCACGGACCTGGTCCAGCAGCTCGGCTGTCTTGGTGGCCTCGTTGTGCTCGTGATAGCTGATGATCCTGCCCGCCACGGTGACTTCCAGGCTCTGCACGAGACGGTGCAGCCGCCGTGTGTCCTCCGCTGCCACGATATCGGCGGAGCCCAGCAGCTCAATCAGCCGCGACGAAGCGTCACCGACATTGCCGATGGGTGTGGCGGCCAGCACGATCCGGCCTGGGCTTCCGGGAAGGCCGCGGCCAGCACCCTGTTCGTCGGTGCCGGTCTGCGCGCTGCTGGGTTCTTGATCCACCCACCCAGCCTACTGCCGGCCGCGGTTTGCCGCAGACCCGCCGGCCAAAGAGGCAGGCCAACGGGCCGGCCAACAGGACAGGTAACGGGACAGGTAACGGGACGGGCCACTGGAGCGGGCCCGGTGGCACGCGCGCCCGCGGGAACAATCGATGGCAAACGGTAGCATGGGCACGTGACGCAGACCTCCGTGCGGCCTGACGCGGCCGGTTCCGCCCGTACACCGGCTTCGGCTGCCGAATCCGGGGCCAGCCCCGGCCGGAGGCACGGCTGGGTTGCCCGCCCCCGCGAAGCGTTCACCGCCGAGGCTCTGAACAGCCGCCTCAGCGGGAGCATCCGCAGTTGGCGGGACTATCCGCCGTCGCTCAGGCTTTGGTTCTGGCTGGTACCGGCGCTGACCGCCGCGGTGGGCGGGGTCCTGAGGTTCGTCCGCCTGGAGGTTCCGGGCACCCTTGTCTTTGACGAGACGTATTACGTCAAGGACGCCTACTCGTACCTCATCAGCGGCTACGAGCGGAGCTGGCCGGAGAAGGCGAACGACTCGTTCAATGCCGGCAATCCGAACGTGCTTTTGGACGCGCCCGAATATGTGGTGCACCCGCCTGTGGGCAAGTGGATGATCGCGGCGGGCATGTGGCTTTTCGGTCCGGACAACCCGTTGGGGTGGCGCTTTTCGGCGGCGCTTACCGGCGCGCTGTCCATAGCCCTGGTGGCCCTCATCGCCCAGAAACTCTTTCGCTCCCTTGTCCTGGGAGCTTCAGCAGGACTGCTCCTCGCCATCGACGGCCACCATCTGGTCATGTCGCGGACGTCGCTGCTGGACATTTTCCTCATGTTTTGGGTGCTGGCGGCGTTTGGTGCGCTGTTGTTGGACCGCGACGACGGCCGGCGCCGGTTGGCGGTCCGCCTCGCCAGCCAGGCAGCCGGGTCCCCCACGGGCCTGCCGTCCCAGCTTCAGCTGCTGTCCGGCCCCTGGCTTGGAATCCGCTGGTGGCGGATCCTCGCGGGCGTCTGCCTGGGCCTGGCGTGCGGCACCAAGTGGTCGGCCCTCTTTTTTGTGGCCGGTTTCGGGCTGCTGACCGTCTTCTGGGACCTCAGCGCGCGCCGCGCCGCAGGAGTCAGGGGGTGGATCAGCGCCGGCGTCATCAAGGACGGCCTCCTCGCGTTTGCGAGCATCGTCCCGGTGGCGGCCGTGACGTATGTTGCCACCTGGACGGGATGGTTCCGGTCGGCGGATGCCTACTACCGGCAGTGGGCAACGACCAACCCCAGTGCGGAATGGGGTTGGCTCCCGGATACTGTGCGTTCCCTGGCGCACTACCACCTTGAGGCGTACAAGTTCCATCAGGGCCTCAGTTCCGAGCACCCGTACGAAGCCAGCGCCTGGAGCTGGCTGGTGATGGGCAGGCCCACGTCCTTCTACTACGAGTCCCCGCCGAAGGGCACTGCGGGCTGCGACGTGTCCAACTGCACGTCGGCGATCCTGTCCGTGGGTAATCCCCTGATCTGGTGGGCCGCTGTGATTTCGCTCGTCGTGCTGCTGTTCTGGTGGGCAGGACGCCGTGACTGGCGGGCGGGCGCAGTGCTGGCGGCGGTGAGTTCGGGCTACCTTCCGTGGTTCCTGTACCCGGAACGGACGATGTTCTTCTTCTACGCCGTGTCCTTCGAGCCCTTCCTTATCCTGGCGCTGGTCTATTGCCTGGGCCTGGTCCTGGGGCGCAGCACGGACCCCCTGTGGCGCAGGCGGTCCGGACTGTACGGCGTGGTGCTCTTCCTGGTGGGGGCGATTCTGCTGTCGGCGTTCTTCTACCCCGTCTGGACCGCCGAGGTCATCCCCTACCAGGACTGGCGGGTCAGGATGTGGATGCCCTCTTGGATCTGAGGGTAAACCTGCGCATTACAGCGCGACGGGGCTAAAGAGAGACGGGCCGGTCCTCAGCTGCGGCGCCCGACCCGCCGTCCTCCTGGCGGTCCTTCCGCCCCTTCTTCACAGTCTTCGGCAGGCCCCGCCGGCGACGTGTAGGCCAGGTCAGGATCAGGGTGACGACGGCGGTCAGCAGCACCATCGCGGCGATGACAATACCCGCATCAATCCAGAATTGGCCTGGGAACAGCCGGATCAGCGTGTCCTGCAACGCAAAAGTCCATGTGCCGCTGGCGAAGAAGATCCGGTGGAACTCGGTGAAGAATTGTTCCCAACCGAGGAAGGCCAACACGCCAAGGCCGGTGATCAGCACGAGCGTGATGATGGAACCGGCAAACAGCCCGCGCCGCACCCCGCCGTTGCTGCGGCGGCGCAGGTAGATGATGGCTCCGAGGCAGATCATCGCCAGAAGCGCTCCGGCACCGAACGCCGAGAGGATCACGAGCTTCACGTCCGCCATATGGCTGACTTCGCCGTCCTGAAAGAGCTTCTCTCCGCTGCGGTTCACCAGTTCCCCCAGGTAGCGCGGACCCGACCAGTTGCTGAGGTAGTCCACAGCGTAGGAGCCATACGTCATGCGGTCATCCGCGTTGAACCCGTAGCCGTCGCCCGGGAAGCCCGGACGGTGATACTCAACCCAGAGAAAGAGCGGACTGGTGACGGCGCGAACGGCCAGCACCAGGAGCACCACGGGGAAGAAGACCGCCAGCAGGACCTGCATGACGCGGGGCAGCATGGGCTTTGCCTTTGCCGCCTGCTCGCGTTCGGCGTTGCGGCGTTCGACATCTTCCTGCGGAGGGCGGATATGGAGCGCAGAGGTCGGCAGCGGTTCGCTGAAGTGGCCGCCCGAGGTCTCATCGGAGGGGGGTGTTGTGCTGTCCGGCGTCGGAGTGGTGGACGTATTCGTGTCGGGCACGTTCTTGCCGGCCGTCTCCGCTGCCTCGGCAGCCTCTGCCGCTTTTCGGTCCGCCCTGCTGCCGGGCTGAGCAGGACCCGCCGGATCCGCCGCCGTCGAGCCCGTGCCCGGGGGCGCTGCCTCCATCCATTCGAAGGCAGGCTCGTCCGAATCATGGGCGTCCTCGAACGCCGGACCTTCAGATTCCGGCTGCGGATCGAGCCGTCTGGACGGGATCGAAGTATTGTCGGTCACTGCAGCTTCACTTCCGTAGGCGTCCGCGCTCCAGGTCTTGACCGGGCAACGCTGTGTATCTCCTGAAGAGCCTACCGTCCGCTTATCCGGCACGGCGAGATGAAACCCCGGCTGTCGGAATCATGCCGCTATTTCGTTATAACCCGCTGAACCAACGGTAAGCGCTGAACCAACGGCTAGCGCTTGGCGTACTGCGCCCAGGGGATGTTCCAGTCTCCGTAGCCTTCCAGCGGCTCGACGGCGGGCGCACCGGTGTTGAGAGTCTGGACGACGTCCCCGGTTTTCATGTTGCTGAAGAACCAGGCGGCGTCGGCGGGAAGCAGGCCCACACAACCGTGCGACACGTTGTACTTGCCGACAGCGCCCCATGCGGACTCCAGTGCCTGGTGTACGTAGACGCCGGAGGAGGTGAGCCTGTTGGCGTACTCGACAGTGAGCGGAGGGTAGTAGCCCTTGTCGCCGGGCTTAAGGCCGATGCTTCCGGCATTGAACTTGGAGCGGCGTTCCTGCTCCATGATGACTGCGTAGCCTGTGGGTGAGAGCCAGTCGGGATCGCCGAGGGTCACCGGGGCGGTCTTGACGAGCTTCCCGTCAAAGTAGACCTTCATGGTCTTCGTGTTGTCGTCCACGACCGCGAGGCGCTGGGTGCCGACCTTGAACTGCACCTTGGCGTCGAAGTTTCCGATCATGCCGTTGCCGAAATCGACACCGAACAGCTTCATGTCAACGGTGACTTGACTGTTGGAGGCCCAGAACTTTTCGGGGCGAATGCGTACACGCTGGTCCGAATACCAGTGCCAGGCGACGGGCTGCTTGGAGGACGCAATGATCTTCACGGCTTTCTCCACCGCCGCCTTGTTCACAACGGGCTCGCTAAAAACGATTTCAATGGGCTGCCCTGCACCGACCGTGGAGCCGTTCTCCGGGTACACCGCGGCGTCAGCTTCATTGGCGGTTTCGACCGTGGTGAACGTCTGTGTCTTCTTGGTCTCGCGGCCAGCCGCATCAACAATCGTGAAGGAGTAGGTGTAGGCGGAGTTGAACTGGAGCGGGTCCAGCGCGGTCCAGGTGCTGCCGTCGGCGCTCATGCTGCCCTTGACCGGTTCGCCTCCTGCCGCCGGTATCAGGAGAACGTCTTTGAGCTTGCCGTTCACGGCCTTCACCGAGGGCGCTACGGCAGGGTTGACGGCCTTTGCACCGTCAGTGGGCGTGACGCCCAGCTCCACCATTTTGACCACCGGGGCAGCCAGGCCGGGCTCATTGCGGACAGGGGTGGAGGCTTCCGACTCCGGTGCCGGCTTGGCCCAGCCCGGCGCAGTGGCAACGCCAATTCCACCGGCAGCGACGGCCGCGCAGAGCGCTGCCACTGCCAAAATCTTGCCGATCTTCCGGTTGTCCTTGTTGGTCAAGATTGGTTCTCTCTGTCCCCGCAGGGCCGTCCGCCCACGTCCGTCCTTGTGCCCAGCAGAAACGCTGTCCACTCAATTTTATCGCAAGGGCGGGACCAGTCTGTCCGGAGGCGGGCCGGAGCCGCCACGAACCGGTCCCGAAACGGGCGCCCGGCGTGTGGCGGCTGCCGGTGAAAAACGACGCGCAGTCCCTGTTAGTACCGGTAGTGCTCAGGCTTATACGGACCTGCTGCGTCAACGTCCAGGTAGTCGGCCTGGTCCTTGGACAGCTCCGTCAGTTCCACGCCCAAGGCGTCCAGGTGCAGCCGCGCTACCTTCTCATCCAGAATCTTGGGCAGGACGTAGACCTTGTTGTCGTACTCCCGTTCGCCTTCCGGCTGGTCCTTCTTGGTGAACAGCTCGATCTGGGCAATCGTCTGGTTGGCAAATGAGTTGCTCATGACAAACGACGGGTGGCCTGTAGCGTTCCCAAGGTTCAGCAGGCGGCCCTCGGAAAGCACGATGATTGACCGCGGCCCGGAACCGTCCGCGGCGTCTTCCTCGAAGACCCACTCGTGCACTTGGGGCTTGATTTCGATCTTGCGGATGCCCGGGATGCGTGCAAGGCCGGCCATGTCGATCTCGTTGTCGAAGTGGCCGATGTTGCCCACGATCGCCTTGTTCTTCATGCCCGCCATGTGCTCGGCCATGATCACGTCTTTGTTGCCCGTGGTGGTAATGAAGATGTCGCCCTGAGCCAGTACGGACTCGAGCTTTGCCACCTGGTAGCCGTCCATCGCTGCCTGCAGCGCGCAGATGGGATCGATCTCGGTGACAATGACGCGGGCCCCCTGTCCCCGCAGGGCCTCGGCGGCGCCCTTTCCGACGTCTCCATAGCCGCAGACGACGGCGACCTTGCCGCCGATGAGGACGTCGGTAGCCCGGTTCAGGCCGTCGGGCAACGAATGGCGGATGCCGTATTTGTTGTCGAACTTACTCTTTGTCACGGAGTCATTGACGTTGATGGCCGGGAACAGCAGCTTGCCCTGTTCCGCGAGCTGATAGAGGCGGTGCACGCCGGTGGTGGTCTCTTCGCTGACGCCGTGGATCCCGGCGGCGAGCCGCGTCCACTTCTTCGGGTCCTCGGCGAGGGTCCGGCGCAGGAGGTCCAGCACAATGCCGTATTCCTCGGGGTCATTCTCGGCGGCCGCCGGAACAGCGCCGGCTGCCTCGAACTCGACACCGCGGTGCACGAGGAGGGTGGCGTCACCGCCGTCGTCGAGAATCATGTTCGGCCCGAGCTCCGGGTTTGTGTCGGCACCCTGCCAGGTGAGGATCTGTTCGGCCGTCCACCAGTATTCCTCCAGCGTTTCGCCTTTCCATGCAAAGACGGGAACGCCCTGGGGATCCTCGACGGTGCCGGCGCCGACCACAACGGCGGCTGCCGCCTCATCCTGGGTGGAGAAGATGTTGCAGGATGCCCAGCGGACGTCCGCGCCGAGGGCGGTGAGGGTTTCAATGAGGACGGCCGTCTGCACAGTCATATGCAGGGAGCCGGCGATACGCGCGCCCTTCAACGGCTGGCTCGGGCCGAATTCCTTGCGGAGCGACATCAGGCCAGGCATCTCGTGCTCGGCCAGGCGAATCTGGTGGCGCCCGGCCTCCGCGAGGGAAATATCGGCGACCTTGTATTCGAGAGTCATGGGGGTCCTTTGCTGTATCCGGCGTCGTGCCTTCTGCGGTGCTGGCTGGAGATTTAGGCTGTGGGCGTTTCCGGCGCTGCTGGCGCTGCCGGGTCCTGGCCGGGTCCGTCATGCTGGCCGGAACGGGCGGCATTCGCCGCGGCCAGCAGCTCCGGGGGAAGGAGCAGAGGAATGCCGTCCTCGATCGCGTAGCGCAGGTTTTGGCCGTTTTCGTCCGTGGCTGTGGAAACCAGTTCTTCGCCTTCCTGGGTCAGGGCCGAGCCGGTGACAGGGCACCGCAGGACGGACATCAGGTCAGGACTGATCTTTGGCATGATGGATGCTCCCTGGTGGGCGAAAAGGCGCGCCGTGGCTGACGGATTTGCAGCTCCCAGCCTACCGCCAGATGGGATCAGGACGGCTCGCGAAGGATGCGGAGGTGGCCGCGCCGGGTTCCTTCGGAGCCCGCGGGTGCTTCGAGCGCGGAGTGGGCGCTGCGCTGGCCCTGCTGCTGTCCGGCGGCTGCGGGCCTCGCCGCCGCCTCCCGGACAGCATCTGCCAAGGCCAGAAGATCATCAGGGCCGGGCTGCGGCGGCTGGGACGGCATGGCGAGCCGCAGGACTTCCCAACCGCGGGGAACGGTGAGCGAGTCAGCGTGCTGCCCGCAGAGGTCGTAGCAGTGCGGTTCGGCGTACGTGGCGAGCGGTCCCAGGACTGCTGTTGAGTCCGCATAGACGTACGTCAAAGTTGCCACCGCGGACTGGCGGCAGGCTGACCTGGAACATTGACGGATAGCACCCACAACATCACAGAATACTCTGACCGCCCAGTGATCCGGGCATCGGCGCACCGGGCAAAGTGGTGCTGACCCGGAGCCGTTGCATGTGGTGATTATGTCGCACAAATCATCCGCCGGGTTTAGAGTCTGTATATGCAGTCATCGCACCATACTTCGGGTTTTACGGTCCGGTTGGCTGAGACTGAGGCTCCCCAGCACGGCGCCGGTTCGGCCGCCGGGCGGAGCTTTGCACAGCGGCGGCGCAACCGCCACGGACGCGGCCTTCGCGGGGAACTCATGTTGCCTACGCTGCCCGCCTGCAGGTCCCGCTCGGACCGGTTTGACGAACTGGTCATGGATTCTGCCCAGCGGCTCCACGACATCTGGGGCAAGCTGCTCGACGGCGTACGGTTCGCAGTGGAGGAGATTCCGCCGAACCTTGAGCAGCTCGCCGCGGATAATTCTCCGGCGCCCATGGGCTCCTATACGCCCGCCACCGAGGACGAGGGGCCGATCATCACGCTGTACCGCCGGGTTGTGGAGCAGGGCTGCCCTGTCAAGGAGGAACTTCAGGACCTGGTGCATGACGTGGTGGTGGAGCACACCGCGGAGATGCTCGGCGTCGCCCCGGAAACGCTGGATCCGGTGTATCGCCGGCGCTACTGACCTGCAGCCCGGGCACCGTCGGCCGGGCTGCCATCGCCCGCCCCCTAGTAGCCCAGCGTTACGGGAACTTTCTCCTGTCCTTCCGCGCCCGGCGTGATGGCGACCGTCGCGACGTCGTTCCTGGCATTCTTTGCCAGGAGCACCGCGCCGTAGGCTGCGTCGCCGGCGGCGGAAACCAGGTAAGCGACCACCGGGGACTTGTCGATCTGGTCAGGCACCTGAAGCGAAGAGGTGGTGCCGCCGGCGATATCCGCGGTGGCCGCCGTGCGCACCTTGCCGTCAGCCGTCACAGGTGTGTACGAGATGGCGGCGCGCTCCCCCAGCGCACCGATGACGAGGAACCGCTCGCCGCCGTGCGGAACCGGCACGACGTGCTGGCTGCCGAGCCTGCCAGACGACGGGGTCCAAGCGAAGTCAGTGGCTTGCGCGGCCTGCAGGCCACGGGTTACGCGCGCTGCCGCAACGATCGTCACGTCCGAGCTTGCGGAGACGGTGTACTGCCCTGCGGGCAGTCCGGTCAGCGGTACTTCCGTCACCGTTCCCGCCTTGGCCGTGACAACTCCGCCCGCTGGCAGGGCTTTCTGCCCGCCTCGGCCGAAGACGCTGACTTCAACCACTGCGTCGACTGGGCCCGGGACGGTGATGTGCAGCGCCGGAGCCGCATCGCTGAAGCCGCTTTCCTTCGAAAGGTCCGCGATGCCGGCGGGGTCCTGGATGTCCAGTCCGGTCATGACCTGGAGCGCCGAAGGCGCCGTTCCCGGGACGATGTAGTCAACTCCGCCAGGGGTGAGGCCGCGAAGGACGCTTTGCTGGATGAAAGCGCTCACCGGGCCGCCGGTGCTGCGGGCGTGGACCGTCAGCCGCTCCTGGCCCGGGGCCAGACCTGCGAGCACGATGGAACGCGTGGATCCTGGCGCCACCAGGAGCCCGCGGCTGCCGGGCGCCTTGAGCCGGCCGTCCTTGCCAAACAGTTCAAGATTCACTGTGGCCGGCGTCGTTGACGCGTTGGTCAGATGCAGTACGCTGCTGCGCCCGACCGCCGTGTTCGCCCCTGTCAACCACAGATCGTTAAGCGGTTCCTGGCAGGCGGCAGCCGCGGACCCCTGCAGGTCGCCGTCCGTTGCGGTGTACTCCATGACGCCGGCCGCGGCAGGCTGCCGGTTGCCGAGCGGGTCGGCGCCGAGGACAGTGACACCTTTCACGGGGGTTTCGGCGATGACTCCAGCCAGCTGCGCCGAAGCGCCTGCAGGAGGTTTCGCGGAGCCAGGGTCCTTGGCGATCAGTTGCAGTTCCGAGCCGTCGAGCCGCGAGAGCCTGCTGCCCGGGAGCAGTGCCCCGGCCGCGCCGATCACCGCCGCCGAGACCGTGCTCCGGGCCGTGGCTGATTCCGGACTGAACTGGGGATCCGTTCCTACCGGTGTGCCTTCGAGCAGCTTGGCAGGGCCAGGGCAGACGCCCCGGCTCGCTCCCGCCGGGACCGAGGCCAAAGGCACCTCGAGCTGCTGTCCGCCGGATGGCTCCGGTGCGAACGAGGCTGCCGCCACCATGCCTCCCCCGGCGGCAACGAGTGCCACTGCCGAAAGCAGGCTGACGGCTGCTGCCCGGCGGTTGGGACGGCCGTCCCGTCTGATGGCTGTTGCACCGTTTGCAGAGCCCCCTTCTGCCGAAGGCCCGATTTTTTTAGGAGCGGCGGCTGGGGGGTTCTCGTCCTTATGCATTTTGGTAGTCCTTACGCAACGAGCCTTCGTCCCTGGACAGGCCGGAATTGGGGCGCCGGGCAGGCATGGGCAGTGCCAGCAGGATGGTCAGTCCGATGACTGCTGCCTGGACAATCCCCGTCCACAGCGCCCACGGGTTCTCATAGCGGACCGTCACCTGCCCGGCGTGCGGAGGCAGAGTGAAAGCCTGGGACCAACCCGACGTGGTAGATGTCAGCTTCCGGCCATTTAGCCACGCCGTCCATCCGGGGTCCGCACGTTCGGCAAGGACCAGGAGCCGGCCTTCGGGCCCCTTAGGCACAGCTGTATCCACGCGGGTGAGTTCCGAGGGCAGAAGATTTATGGTGGCGCCCTTGCCGTCAACGATCCGGGCCCGGTGGGCGACGTCGGCAGGCTTCATAACGCGGTGGTTGAGGGGGCTGACGCGCCAAAGCCAGCCTGCATCGGTGGGACCGACAGCCACAAGGCCGGGAACTGCGTCCATGCGGCTCGCGGTCAACTGGGCCGCGGTGTCGTTGGAGCGAAGTACGACGAAGCCCACGCCCAGCCGCTCGAGTTCAGGCCGCGGATCTACGCCATGACCTGCGACCACGGTAGCGACAGTGGTGCGCAAGGCAGCGGTGACTTCATCGTCGTCGCGGATGGTTTCCTGGCCCGGCAGTCCGCGGATGTCGCGGGCAGAGGCAATGGCGGAAAGCGCATCCAGGGTAGTACCCCCGCCCCGCATCAGCGACGCGCCATAGGTCCCGTTCTCACCTATGTGGATCAGCAAGGTACGGGTCTGCTCCGGTCCTTCGCCCCGGTCTATCGCGGTGGCCGGCAGCGTCCGCGGATCAGTGCCAGCCACCATCCGGGGCGTACCGAGCGCCGGTGTCTCCACCGGAATTGCAGTAGACGGCTGTGCGACGTTCTGGGCTGTCCAGGCCGTGAGCCCGGCCACCGGCCCCGCCAGCAGGAGAGTGATGGTAACGGCGGACGCTGCACGCGCAACGGCGGCGCCCCGCCCGGGATGGCCACGGACGGGCGAAGCGGCTCCGGAACCCTTCGTGCCTGCGAGGGCCAGCAGGCTTTCCCCGCCGATCAGGGCAGCACCCAGGAAAGTGAAGACCGCCGCTGAGACGGCAGCGCCGGGGAACGGCGGAACAAGGAACCCGGCTCCGGCGCCGGTGGCGACATGCGAGGCAAGCCAACTGCCTGCCAGCACGATCAGCGCTGCTGCCCACAGGGCGCGGGCCACACGGACCCGCGGGGAGGGCAGAAACAGCGCGCTCAGGGCCAACACCAGCACCGGTGCCCCGATGAGGAGGCCCAGCAGCAGCGCCCACGGCACGGCTCCTCCTCCGAACGGTGCCAGGCCGGACAACCCGTGCGCAGCATCAAAGCTCAGCGGCTGCCCAAGCACCTGTTGCCAGAGAGGGGCCACGTCAAAGCCCAGTGGCATTCCCGGATCCGCCAGGAGCGCACGGGGATGGTCCAGCGTGGACAGAGCAAAAGGAATGAAAAGCGCGGCGGTGGGCAGGAGGGCCCACCACAGGGTGCGGCCCCTCCTCCGCAGCAGGATTGCCGCGACGACAATCACGACGGCGGCCGGCACCAGCAGCGATGGTGCGCTGGCTGTGATCACGGCCAGCGCCAGTCCCGCAGCGGCTGCCGCCGTCCAGGAAGGCGTTCCGTTCACGCCCGGCTTCACTGGAGGTTTTTCTTCGAAGCGCCCACGCGGCTGTCCCTGTGCAGCGTATCGGCCTCGCCCGATGGCCGTGCCTGTGGCACGCAGCAGGGCGAGGACCAGCAACGGCATCAGGACGTGGGCAAGCAATGCTCCGATCCGTCCTTGGTTCAGCGCGACCTGCAGGGCCGGCGCACCTGCCCACACCAGGGCGGCCGCCAGCCGCAGCCGGCGGCGTGAGGTAAGCGCACCGGAAGCAAACCAGGCCGTGAGGCCGGACAGCGGCATGGCCAGCAGGAGCAACCACACGACAGCTCCGTTGGCATTGCCGCCGCCGAGAACGCCCAGAATCCATAAGACGTAGCCAAACGGGTCCCCGTGCCCGGGAAGCCCTGCACCCAGCCCGATCCACCAACTTGAGGCGCGGTGCCAGACCTCCTCCAGGCTGGCGGAGACGGGCAGCAGGGCGCCGCCGGAGACCGCGTCGGCGCGGAAGAGACCGGCGAGGCCGGCAAAGGATGCGACGCAGGCGAGGATGACCGCGGCGAGGGCTCCGTTGCCCACCCAGCCGCGCTCACTGGTGGCCAGCGCGGCGAAGTCGTCAGTAGAGTCACCGCTCGGCTGCTCCGCGAGGGAACCACGTCCCTCGCCTTCTGCCTGGCTGTCGTCGGCGCCCAGGGATTCCATGAGTGACCGGCGGTGGCTCCACACCTCGCGACGTTCAGTCTGCAGCGCATTAACCACCGAACGCCGGACGCGGCGCGTGCGGGCTGCGTTGCGGCGGCCGCGGAAAATGGATGCCGGACGGCCCAGGGCCGCGACAGTTGCCAGAAGCTGCGAGAATCCGTGGCCGGGGTCCTTCACGGCGATGCTGAACACGAGTTTGAAGATGCTGCCCAGGAAGGCCGCCACTGCATGCACGGGGACCAGCCACAGGGGTGCGTGCTTTAGCCGAAGGTGGACCTGCGCCCGGCGTGCCGCTGCAGCGTTGCCCAGGGCATGCGGACGGCGGGCTACGTGGAACATCCTGGCGCTGGGCACCACCACCACACGGTTCCCCGCGAGGCGGTTTCGCCAGCAGAAGTCGACGTCGTCGCCGGTTCCGGGAAGCGCCGGGTCGAACCCGTCCAGCTGCTCCCACACATCACGCCTGACCAGCATGCCGGCCGAGTTGACGGCAAAAGTGTCGGAGCGCCCGTCGTATTGGCCCTGGTCAAGCTCATCTGCCTCGATCAGGGTGAGGCGTTCGGCCCAGCGGCTAGTGGAAAGGCCGACGTCGATGAGTCTGCGCGGCGCGTCCCAGTCCAGCTGTTTGCAGCCGGCCACCGTGACGGAAGGGGCCCGTTCAACGGCGTGCAGCAGTTCAGCGAGAGCTTCAGGTGCGGGGGCAGCATCGTCGTGTATGAGCCAAATCCACTCTGAGGCCGTGCGCGGAGACTCCGCGCCCCTGGATTCCGGCTCCCGCGGCGCCAACGCGGCGAGGGCAGCACTGACGGCCGCCCCCATGCCCGCCCTGCCGGAAGCGGCGCGTGTAACATTGCCACGCCCGAGCCCACGTTCGAGTAGGGCAGCAGAGGTGTCATGCGAACCGGCGTCGACCCCGATGGCAAGGTCAGCCGGCCGGGTCTGGTCCGCCAGCGCTGCCAGGGTCCTGGGTAGATAATCACTGCCGTTGTGGGCTACCACCACAGCAGTGACGTGTACTTCCTGAAGAATTAGACTGCCCGCTTCCTCAGCCGACGGCGCTCACGCTCGGAGAGGCCTCCCCAAATGCCGAACCGCTCGTCGTTTGCCAGAGCGTACTCAAGGCACTGCGACCGGACGTTGCAGGCTCCGCAAACTTTCTTGGCGTCCCGCGTGGATCCGCCCTTCTCGGGAAAAAACGCTTCCGGATCGGTTTGGGCGCACAGCGCATCTGTCTGCCAGCCGAGTTCGCCTTCGTCGGCAAAGTCCTCGCTGCGGGGAAGACCGATCCACACAGGCTGCGTCAGGGTTTCGGCACCCGGAGCCAAGAGCTCCATCGGGGGATCGTCCGGGTCCTCGTCAGGGTCCGGCCCGCCGTCAAGCAGCGCCTCATGCTGTGCAAGGAAGGCAGTGGCCTGATCCTGCAGGGACGCAGTGCTGTCCAGGTTGTACCGCTCGGCGGCATCCGGGTCGGCCGGATCGACGTACCAGTCACTCGGCACTCCGCGAGATCGGTACTTCGCCGTGGCCTGGCCGGCTACAACGGCTTCTTCATGGATACGCTCAGCTTGCCCCATGGCGTCCCTCCTGAATTGGTCAGCCCTGCCCGGACAGTCAGGACACTAGGTTTGTGTGTCCAACGTTTCGCGGCGGCTTTTCAATAGCTAATTACACGCGTGTAACTAGGGGGAGTCAAGCTACGGAGGATAATAGACAACTCATTGGTGATTCAGGCGTCACGCCACGCCCGGGAATGTGTTTGGGAGGCAGCCGGAAGGTACGCACAATCTGACAGCAAGCTTATGGTTTAGCCTCTGCGCGGCGCAATCCTGTGAAAAACGCCGCATTAACTCCAAGGACCTCATGAGAGGGTGTGGCAGATGTCATAGCTGGGCGGCCCGCCGGCCGGCAGCCTGCACGTTCCGGTGCACACCCTCTTCTCCACAAACGTCTTCTTCTTCCAGTAGACACTGGATTCCTGCATGGCAAGATGTAGCCATGAACATCCCGGCCACTGACCTGATGACGGCCCTGCGCTCGGGCCACTCCACCTCCCCCCGCCTGACCTGGTACGGCCCGGACGCCGAACGCGTTGAGCTCTCCGGTCGGGTACTGGATAACTGGGTGGCCAAGACGAGCAACCTGCTGCAGGACGAACTCGATGCAACGCCCGGAAGGCGGCTCCGACTCGACCTTCCGGCGCACTGGAAATCCATCATCTGGGCACTGGCCGCGTGGCAGCTCGGGATGGAGGTTGTCCTGGACGGCAGCGGCGGCGCGGACTTTCTCGCGACGGCTGCACCGGAGGATGCCACGCCGGGGTTCGACGCCGTCGTAGCAGTACCGCTCCCCGCCCTTGCCATGAAGTGGCCCGGCGGACTGCCGGCGGGAGTAATCGACTACGCGGCCGAAGTCCGCTCACACGGTGACGTTTTCATGGCCCATGAGGATCCCGACCCGCAGCACCCGGCGCTGCACACCACAGACGGTGATCCTCTCCGCCACGCGGACCTGCTGGAGACTTTTGCGGCCCGGCATGAGCCCGGGGCCAGGCTGGTGGTCCGCGCTGATGAGGGGCTGGAGTCTGCCCTCGCTAACGCGCTGGGAGCCTGGAAGAACGACGGCTCGGTGGTGCTGGTGCACGGGGATGTGGAGCTGACGGATAACCTGCTCGCAGCGGAGCGGGTGCACGGCGACTGAGTTGGCCCTGCTCCATCAAGATCCTGCCAAGCCAGCATTCCGCCAGACCAACGTTTCGCTAAGCCAGTGCTACTCAGGCCTGACCGGCAGATGGCTCCCGGCAGCGCCGGAGCCCCGCGCCCCGGGCTTCCCCGGTACCGCGGGATCGTTGACTGCGGAATCGTTGACTGCGGAATCGCTTCCTACCGGGACGGTGGTCCGGTGGTGGTGGCCCTCGATGAGCTCGTGGTCGTGGGAGAACTCGGGCTCCTGGTCCAATTCCTCATTGAATACCCAGAAGCGGTAGGCGAAAAAGCGGAAGATGGTTCCCAGCACCAGACCCACCACGCTGCCGGCGATGAAGAGGGATGGCTTGTCGGTGAGGCCCAGGATGTACTTGGCAACCCAGACGCAGCCCGAGGCGATCAGCAGGCCCACAAAATTCATCACAGCAAACAGCAGCGCCTCGCGGAGGACGTTGGCCTGCTTGCGGTGGCGGAAGGTCCAGAACCTGTTGGCGATCCACGAGAAAATGCTCGCCACCACAGTGGCGATAGCCTTCGCCCACACCTCGCTGCCGTGCATAGGCCCGGTAAAGAGCCAGATAAAAACTGCCGAGTCAATGACGAACGCCACACCGCCAACGGCACCGAACTTTGCCACCTCGCGCCAGAAAAGCGAGGCGAGCCCCCGGATGCGATCTGAAAGCGTGTTAATCATGACCCTCCATGGCCGTCTGGTTGTTGGGCCAATGGGCCAAGGTCCCATTTTAGCCCGAATTGACCCGCGCGGCTCCAACCGGCAGGTGGCAGCAGCTCCCACGAGCGGGCGGCGAAGTGAGGCAGCTGAGCCACGCTCCGCCGTCGAAATTCACGGCAATCGCAGGCTCCCGTGCCCCCGAAGCCGGTAACGGCGCTCCTTTTCTGTAGTCTGGAAGATGTGACTTTTCCAGTAATCGGCGTAGTTGGCGGCGGCCAGCTAGCGCGCATGATGGCCCCTGCCGCTACAGCCCTAGGCTTCGAGCTCCGCATCCTGGTTGAAGGTGAAGACGTTTCGGCGGCCTCGGCCGTTCCGAACGCCCCCGTCGGCGACTACAAGGACCTGGCTGCCCTCCTGGAGTTCTCGCAGGGCCTGGACGTGATGACCTTCGACCACGAGCACGTTCCGGCAGAACATCTGCACGAACTGATCGCGGCAGGAGTTAACGTCCAGCCCGGGCCCGACGCCCTCATCAATGCGCAGGACAAACTCGTGATGCGCGCGGCTATCGACCGCCTTGAGCTGCCGAACCCGGATTGGGCGTCCGTGGACGACGTTCAGGCCCTCATCGCCTTCGGCGACAAGATCGGCTGGCCGGTAGTACTCAAAACTCCGCGGGGCGGCTACGACGGCAAGGGTGTCCGGATCGTCGGATCTGCTGGCGAGGCCGCCGAGACGGCCGACTGGTTTGAGGCCATGAGCCCCCTTCTGGCAGAAGCCAAGGTGGAATTCAGCCGCGAACTCTCCGCCCTGGTGGCCCGCACGCCCGACGGCGCTTCGCGCGCCTGGCCCGTGGTCCACACCATCCAGGTTGACGGCGTCTGCGACGAAGTGATCGCCCCGGCACAGGACATTCCGCTGGAGGTTGCCGCCGCGGCCGAGGATGCCGCCCTGCGGATCGCCAACGAACTGGGCGTCACCGGGGTCATGGCCGTGGAGCTGTTCGAAACGCCGGGTTCGGGCGCAGGCTTCCTCATCAACGAACTCGCCATGCGTCCCCACAACACCGGCCACTGGACGCAGGACGGTTCCGTGACGAGCCAGTTTGAACAGCACCTGCGTGCTGTGCTGAACCTGCCGCTGGGCGCAACTGACGTGCTCGGCAGCGTTGTTGTGATGAAGAACTTCCTGGGCGGCGACAACCAGGACCTGTTTTCCGCGTACCCGGCAGCACTCGCCGCGGAGCCTGCCGCGAAGGTCCACTGCTACGGAAAATCCGTCCGCCCCGGCAGGAAAATCGGCCACGTCAACCTCGTGGGCGCGAGCGTCGCGGACGTTGCCACACTGCGTGAGCGGGCCACCACCGTGGCAGAGATTATCCGGAACGGCAGGCCGTCCGGGACGGCAACAGGCTCACCCATGGCATCCGGCGTAACCGAGGAGAACTTATGAACCCCGAATCCCCCGTCAGCCAGGAAACGGATGCGCTGGTAGGCCTCGTCATGGGCTCGGACTCTGACTGGCCTGTCATGGAGGCGGCCGCTGACGCGCTGGCCGAGTTCGGCATCCCCTTCGAGGCCGACGTCGTCTCGGCCCACCGGATGCCCACAGAAATGATCCGCTACGGCCAAACGGCGCACGAACGCGGCCTCCGCGTCATCATCGCCGGGGCCGGCGGAGCGGCCCACCTTCCTGGCATGCTGGCCTCAGTCACTCCCCTTCCCGTCATCGGGGTGCCCGTCCCCCTCAAAACCCTGGACGGCATGGATTCATTGCTGTCCATCGTGCAGATGCCCGCCGGCGTCCCGGTCGCCACGGTCTCGATCGCCGGTGCCCGGAATGCAGGCCTGCTTGCAGTACGGATGCTTGCCGCCGGCACCGACGACCTCGCTGCGAGCCTCCGCAATGATCTTCTGGATTTCGCGCAGGAGCTCAACGACGTCGCCAGCCGGAAGGGCGCCAACCTCCGGCAGAAGGTCAACGAAGTCTTCGCCGAAGGAAACGTTGTTCCGCGGGGCAGCCGCTAGGGAAGGGCCCATGTCCAACACCAAACTGCCAGCAGACGGACTGCTGACGGACCCCGTCCGGTATCCGGCGAGCGCAAGCGAATCAGCCCGGACTAAACGCGCCTTCCTGCTGATCCTCCTCACGCTGTTCGTGCCGGGGAGCGCCCAGATCGCCGCCGGCGACCGGAAGCTGGGGCGCATTGCCCTGCGCGTGACGCTGACCGTATGGGCCCTCGTCATCCTGGCCCTGGTGCTGCTGTTCACCGCCCGGACGCTGCTCATCAACATTGTCGCCAACCCGGTCGCCTCCCTGCTTATCGTGCTGGTCCTGGCCGCCCTGGCGGTCGGGTGGGCGGTGTTGTTCATCAACACGCTGCGGCTGATCCGGCCCGTGCTGTTGGCAAAGCGCATGCGCCCGGTGGTCGTCACCGCCCTTGTCCTTGCCATGGTGCTCAGCAGCGGCTCCCTCGGCTACGCGGCTTACCTGCTCAACATCAGCCGCAACGCCATTGGCAGCATTTTCGCCGGCGGCCCCGCTATTGAACCCGTTGACGGCCGCTACAACTTCCTCATGATGGGCGGCGATGCCGGCGCCGACCGCACGGGCCGGCGCCCGGACAGCCTGTCCGTCCTCAGCGTAGACGCCGAGACCGGCAAGACCGCGATTATTTCCGTCCCCCGCAACCTGCAGAACGCCCGCTTCAGCGAGGGCTCGCCGATGCTGCAGATCTACCCCGACGGCTACAACTGCGGAAACGACTGCCTCATCAACGCGATCAACACTGAGGTCACCAACAAGTACAAGGACCTGTACCCCGACGCTGCCGATCCTGGAGCCCAGGCCACCCTCGAGGCCGTCTCGGGAACGCTCGGCATCACGGTCCAGGCGTACGTGCTCGTGGACATGGACGGCTTCGCCAAGCTCATTGACGCGATGGGGGGCATCCGCATCAAGGCCGGGGGCTGGGTACCCATCAGCGGACCGATGGTGGATGAAGCCAACGGCATCCACGGCATGCCGGATGGCTGGATTCCGGCCGGCGACCAGAAGCTCAATGGCTTCCAGGCCCTCTGGTACGGCCGGTCCCGGGAGTTCGTGGACGATTACGCACGAATCCAGCGGCAGCAGTGCGTCCAGCAGGCGATGCTTAAACAGCTGGACCCGGCCACGCTCCTTGCCAAATTCGAGGACATCGCCAACGCCGGCACCAAGGTGGTGGACTCCAACATATCCTCCAGCCAGCTCGGCAGCTTCGTGGACCTCGCCATGAAGGCCAAGGGCCAGGAAATCAGCCGCCTCACCATCGGCCCGCCGGACTTTGACGCGTCCTTCTCCACTTCGCCAGACTTCGAGGTCATCCATGACCGCGTCAGGAAGCTGCTGAGCGGCACCGGCTCCGGTCCTTCACCGGCTGCGGCACCTGACGACGCGCTGCAGCCGCAGCATGCCGGCGTCGCCACTGGCCTGACGGCAGCCGGCCCCGCTGCCCCGGTGACCGTACAGGTGCCCACGCCCCCGCCGTCGGATTTCACCCCGGTGACCACAACGCCCGCCGGTGAGCCAATCACCGAAGAGATGCTGAACCAGCTCAAGCGCGAGGGGAACGAGCAGGCCATCCGCGAACTCGTGGCCACCAACGGCCAATGCGCCCCCCTCTGACCACCACGTGCTTTTAGAAAGAAGGACACCCGGCTGTGTACGAAATCGATAACGTCCTCCGGCCGTACGCCTGGGGCTCGACGACGGCGATCGCCGGGCTCCTCGGCAGGCCGGAGTCGGGCGGTCCCGAGGCGGAGTTGTGGGTCGGTGCACACCCCGACTCACCTTCTGTCGCAACGCGCCCCGACGGCACGGCGGTCCCCCTTGATGAATTGATTTCCGAGGACCCCGACCATTACCTGGGGGAAGCCTCGGTGGCCGCCTTCGGACCCCGATTGCCCTTCCTCACCAAGGTTCTCGCGGCCGCCAAGCCGCTGTCACTGCAGGTGCACCCCAGCCTTGACCAGGCCAGGGCCGGCTTCGCCCGCGAGAACGCTGAGGGCATTGCAGTCGATGCCGCCAACCGCAACTACCGGGATGACAACCACAAGCCGGAAATGATTTACGCGCTGACACCCTTTGAGGCGCTGTGTGGGTTCCGGAAGCCGGAGACGTCCCGTGATGTTTTCCTGCACCTGGCCGGGTGCCTCGAGCTCTCGGGATCCGGCGTACCCGCGGTGCTTTCCGAGGTCATCGACGACCTCTCCCAGTCCGAGGAACGGGACGCCCTGCGGTCCGCGTTTGAGCGGCTGATCGCCGGCGGCGACGGCGTCACCGAGGCAACGAAGCGTGTTGTCGACGCGCTGGCAGCCGGCGCCCCCATGGCGCCCTACCAGCCGGAGTTGTCCACCGTGCTGAGCCTGAACAGCGAGTACCCCGGCGATCCTGGCGTGCTGATTTCCCTGCTGCTCAACCGCTTCTCGCTGGAACCGGGCGAGGCCGTCTACCTGCCCGCCGGCAACGTCCATGCGTACCTCCGCGGCCTGGGCGTTGAGGTCATGGCGTCCTCAGACAACGTGCTGCGCGGCGGCCTCACGCCGAAATTTGTTGACGTGCCGGAGCTGCTGAAGACTGTCGCCTTCGAGTCCGTTGGGATACCCATGCTTCGCGCCGAGACGTCCGAACTCGGGCAGGAGCTCTACCGGCCGCCGTTCCGCGAATTCCAGCTCCAGCGGATCGAAACGGTTCCCGGCGGCCCCCCTGTGCCGCTGGCGCAGTCAGGGCCGGCGGTGGTCATTGTCACCTCGGGGTCCGTCTACCTGGATTCCCCCAAGGGCGACCTGCGGCTGGACCACGGCCGAAGCGCGTTCCTCCCGGCGGCCGACGCGCCAGTGAACGTCCACCCGGTTTCCGGATCCACTGACGCTGCTGTGGCCTTCGCCGTAACCACCGCGCTGAAGGCCTGATCGCTGTGGAATACTTTCTGCAGACCGAGGCGTGGGCCGACTTCCAGCGGTCCCTCGGACGCCGCGTCCACCAGCGGTCCGGCGAGGGCTGGAGCTTCCTGGCCATCGAGGAAAAGAACCCCGCCGGCAAGGTGCTGTACGCGCCCTACGGGCCGGTGGCCCGGTCCGCCGCTGCATTTGACGACGCGCTGGCAGCCCTGGTGGAGCTCGCAAAATCGTGCCACGCGGTCTTCGTCAGAATCGAACCCGTGACGGCCGGGCTGGACCCGGCAACGGCAGCCGGCGAGCTGAAGAGCCGGGGGCTCCAGCCTGCCCCCGTCAGCCAGCAGCCAGAGCTCAGCTGGATCGTGGACCTCGACCGGGACTTCAAGGACGTCCTGGCCGACATGAAGCCGGTCAACCGGAACCTCTACCGGAACATCCACAAAAAGGGTGTCACGTTCCGTTCCACCCAGGATCCGGAGGACATCAGGATCCTGCTGAACTTCCTGCACCTGACAGCTCGGCGCAACGGCTTCAAGCCGCAAAGCGACGAGTACCTGACTCAGGTGGCCGAGTCCATGATGCCTGCTAAAGCGGCAACCCTGTTCGTGGCCGAACTCCACGGGGGACCCATCGCAGCGGCCCTTGCCTACGATTCCGCGGATACCCGGACGTATGCCCACGCTGCCATGGACGACACCCACCGGAAGCTCAGCGCAGGCATTCCGCTGTTGGTCACCCTGATGGCCGACGCCAAGGAAAAGGGCCTGAAGCACGTGGACCTCTGGGGCGTGGCGCCTGCCGATGAGCCTGACCATAAGTGGGCCGGGTTCAGCGCCTTCAAGAAATCCTTCGGGGGGCGAGAAATTGCCTATCCGGGAACCTGGGACCTGCCCGTGAACAAGCCCCGCTACGCTGCCTACCAGGTAGCCCGCAAGCTCCGCGAGGCGCTCCGCACCGCCCTCAAGCGCATCAAACGCCCCACCTCTTAGCGCGAACGGACACTTGCGGCCCCGTCGCCGGGATGCTTCGGGGCCACAAGTGTCCGTTCGCGCCGCATACCCAGCTTTTGCCTGTGGATAACGCTTCGGCGGGCCCTTGACCGCCACACACTGGAGCATGGGCCTCTCACCACTACCCCAGCATCTGCTGGCGGGATCATTCACCTCAGTACAGGCTGTGGCCCAGGGCGTGTCCCGGAAACGCCAGCGGCAGCCCGACGTCGTCATCCCTTCCCGCGGTATCCGCGTTCCTCTTGAGGGCGAGCCAACCACGGGCGCACATCTGCGGGCGTACGCCGCGGTGGCGGCACGGTCCACCTTGACACATCATTCCGGGGCCAGGATATGGGGCTTTAGCCTTCCCGGCTGGATGGAAGAGGACTGGAAAATCCATGTGGCACGCGGCCGGGACGACAGCAAACCACGTCGGCGAAACGTCGTCGGCCATCGCCTTACTCTTGGACCAGGCGAAGTGGTGGTCCACGACGGCGTCCGGGTCACCTCGCCGGCACGTACTTGGCTCGATCTCGCCAACCTGCTTAGCGTCGACGACTTGATCGCCGCGGGAGACTGCGTGGTGGTTTCCCACGGCCCGGACTTTCCGAAGCCGAGATCGCCCCTGGCGACTATTGACGATCTGCGGCGAATCATTGCCGCGCACCCGGGCATGCGGGGCATGAAAACAGCGCGGCTGGCCCTCCCCGAGATCCGTGTAGGGGCAGACTCGCCGCAGGAAACAAGAATGCGGCTGGTTCTGGCCAGGACGAAGCTAGGCGAACCCATTCTGAATCACGTGATTCACAGCAGCTGGGGCCAGCCGGCCGTGTGGCCGGACGGTGCATATCCGGAACACCGCCTTGCGCTGCAATACGACGGCTCACATCATTCGGATCCGGAGCAGGCCGCGCGCGACAGGAAGCGCAAGGAGCTCACCGAGCGCCTCGGCTGGACGGAACTCAGAATATACAAAGACGATCTCGACGGCGACAGGCCATTCGTCCTTGAGAAGGTTCGGGCTGCGCTGGACCGACGGCTGCGGCGCGGGGCGTCGGGCGCCTAGGACGCCCTCCACCCCGGGGCAGCACGAACGTACACTTGTGGCCCCAAACCGGTTCGGAATTGGGGCCACAGGTGTACGTTCGCGCAGGGACACGCGCACCGTCCGCGCAGCGGGGCGCTGATCGCGCAGAGAGGCGCTCTATTTGCGCCGGGTTGCGACTAGCTCCTGCGGGCGTAGCCTTCCCACTTGCTGGCCTGGTGCTCGCCGTCAACGAAACGGATCGTGCCGGACTTGGAGCGCATCACGATCGACTGCGTCAGCACCTTGTCCTTGTCGTACCGCACACCCTTGAGCAGGTCGCCGTCAGTGATGCCGGTGGCGGCGAAGTAGCAGTTGTCGCTCTTGACGAGGTCGTTCGTGGAGAGGACGCGCTCAAGGTCGTGGCCGGCGTCGATAGCCTTTTGCTTTTCGTCATCACTGGTAGGCCAGAGCCGGCCCTGGATGACGCCGCCGAGTGACTTGATGGCGCAGGCGGCGACGATGCCTTCAGGCGTTCCGCCGATACCCATCAGCGCGTCCACGCCGGTGCCGGAGCGGGCAGCGGCGATGGCGCCGGCAACGTCACCGTCCATGATGAACTTGGTGCGGGCGCCGGCCTCGCGGATTTCCTCCACCAGCGGGCGGTGGCGGTCACGGTCGAGGATCATGACGTTGAGCTGGTTGACCTTGACGCCCTTGGCCTTGGCGATCAGGTGCAGGTTCTGCTTGACGGGCAGGCGCAGGTCCACCATGTCCGCAGCTTCGGGGCCCGTGACGAGCTTCTCCATGTAGAACACTGCCGACGGGTCGAACATGGAGCCGCGTTCTGCCACGGCCAGGACGGCGAGGGCGTTGTTGATGCCCAGCGCGGTCAGGCGGGTTCCGTCGATGGGATCGACGGCGACATCGCACTCGGGACCGGTGCCGTCACCTACCTGTTCGCCGTTGAACAGCATCGGGGCTTCGTCTTTTTCACCTTCACCGATGACCACTACGCCGTTGAAGTGGACGGTGTGAAGGAAGGAGCGCATTGCATCGACGGCGGCGCCGTCTGCCTTGTTCTTGTCGCCGAATCCGACCCAGTGGCCGCCGGCGATTGCCGCGGCTTCCGTGACGCGGACAAGCTCAAGTGCGAGGTTGCGGTCCGGCTCGTCGGTTCCGACGGCGAGCGAGGGGGAAAGCGTTGAATACTTCTGGGTCATGGACGCTGGTGACACGTGAACCTCTTCTTCGAGTGGCGATCATTGAACCCGCTGTGCCATGGCAGGCACGCGCGGTGATTCCTCTGTTACTGATCATAGTCGCGGCAGGCAGCAGAGGTGGTGGCATGACCAACGTGTGAAGCTCCTCACCGCCCACTGCCCGGAATGTGAGATCAGAGCGTGCATGGGCGACTATAGAAGGGTGAGTGAAACGCAGGACAGGTCCGCCCCCGATAACCGCGCAGCCGGGCACGGCTCCTCTGCGGCCTCCCCCGATCCGGCCGCCCAGCCGGTCAAGCCGGTGATCCCCGCCGCTGCGGCCAAGCGTGCCAATGCTTCCGTCATAGGAATGATCATCGCGCTGGTGGTCAGCATCGCCGCCTTCCTGCCGATCGTCCTGATGAATCCGGCGCCGAAGACGGAAGGTTTCCGTCCGGATATCAACGTCAGCGCGGTGGCCGGCAACGCGGCAGGTGTGGCGGGATTCACACCGGTCGCGCCGGAACCTGGCGACACATTCAGACCCAATTACGCCCGTTGGGAGGCCGGGACAGCATCGGGGGTGCCCACGTGGGAGGTCGGATATGTCACCGCCAAGGAAGCTTTCATCGGCCTGGTCCAGACCCGTCGGGCAAATCCCACCTGGCTACTGCAGGAAACAAAGAATGCGCCGGTGACCGGCACCCGGGAGGCCGGGGGCCGCGACTGGGAGCTCCGGGACACCGGCAAGGGTGAGAAAAACATGGTGCTGAACCACCGCGGAACCACCGTTATCCTGCGCGGTGACGCCCAATTGGACGAATTCGCGGCACTGGCTGCCGCCGTCGTAAAGTCCATGGACAGTAACCCGGCAGTAACGGTTTCCCCTTCGGTGACCCCCAGCCCGTAAGGTAGGGCCGTGGCAACTTATTTGACCCCTGCTCTGGCCTGGCGCCGCCTGCGCGAAGGAAACGAACGCTTCGTCAGCGGTGATACCTCTCACCCTAACCAAGACGCCTCACGGCGGTCGTCCCTGGTGGAAAACCAGCACCCCTTCGCTGTGATTTTCGGCTGCTCGGACTCACGGCTCGCCGCAGAAATCATTTTCGACGTCGGCCTTGGTGACGTTTTCGTGGTGCGGACCGCGGGACAGGTCATCGATGACGCCGTCCTGGGCTCGCTCGAGTACAGCATCGGCGTGCTGGGGGTGCCGCTGATCGTCGTGCTCGGCCACGATAGCTGCGGCGCGGTAAGCGCCACCAAGTCCGCGGTGGAAACCGGGCAGATGCCCACGGGCTTCATTCGGGACCTCGTGGAGCGCATCACGCCGTCAGTGCTGACATCCCTCCGCAATGACCAGACCGAGGTCAACGACATGGTGGTAGAGCACGTCAAGCAGACCTCACAGCGGCTCGTCGACAGCTCGCGTGTGATTTCGGACGCAATCGAAAAAGGCCAGGCAGCGGTCATCGGGCTTTCTTACAGCCTTGCAGAGGGCCACGCGGAGCTTGTTTCCGGAATCGGCGAGCTTTAGGGCTGCCAACGGCGGGCCCTTTCGGGACCGCCGTAGCAAGCAGTTCACGGTTTTCGATGCGGCGGAAGATCACCCTAAGCTAGCCCCATGACTTCCACTGAAGAGTTCCGTATTGAATATGACACGATGGGCGAAGTCCGCGTCCCCGTGAACGCCCTGTACCGCGCGCAGACGCAACGTGCAGTCGAGAACTTCCCGATCTCCGGAAAGACCCTGGAACGCGCGCACATTGAGGCGCTGGCCCGGGTCAAGAAGGCCGCTGCCCAGGCCAACGCAGAACTGGGCGTGCTCGACGGCGAGCTGGCCAAGGCGATCGCGGAAGCTGCCGATGAGGTGGCCACGGGCAAGTACGACGGCGACTTCCCCATCGACGTTTTCCAGACCGGCTCCGGCACGTCCTCGAACATGAACACCAACGAGGTCCTTGCCGAGCTGGCTACCCGCGCCCTCAAGGCCGCCGGCAGCGACAAGGTGGTCCACCCCAACGACCACGTCAACGCCTCGCAGTCCTCCAACGACGTGTTTCCCACCTCGGTCCACGTGGCCGCCACCTCGGCCCTGCTCAACGACCTCATCCCGGCGCTCGGCTACCTCGCCGAGTCCCTTGAGCGGAAGGCCGTTGAGTTCAAGGACGTCGTCAAGTCCGGCCGCACCCACCTCATGGACGCCACCCCCGTGACCCTTGGCCAGGAGTTCGGCGGCTACGCGGCGCAGGTCCGCTACGGCATCGAGCGCATCAACGCTGCGCTTCCCCGCGTAGCGGAGGTTCCCCTCGGCGGCACCGCCGTAGGCACCGGCATCAACACCCCGGCGGGCTTCCCCGAGCGCGTCATCGAACTGCTCGCCACCGACACCGGGCTGCCCCTGACCGAAGCCCGCGACCACTTCGAAGCCCAGGCCAACCGCGACGGGCTCATCGAAGCTTCAAGCCAGCTGCGCAACATTGCCATCTCCTTCATGAAGATCAACAATGACCTGCGCTGGATGGGCTCCGGCCCCAACACCGGCCTCGGCGAAATTGCGATCCCCGACCTGCAGCCGGGCTCATCCATCATGCCGGGCAAGGTCAACCCTGTCATCTGCGAGGCCTCCATCATGGTGTGCGCCCAGGTCATCGGCAACGACACCGCCATCGCCTGGTCCGGCACGAACGGCGCCTTTGAACTGAACGTCGGCATCCCGGTGATGGCGGCGAACCTGCTCGAATCCGTCCGCCTGCTGGCCAACACCAGCCGCGTCATGGCGGACAAGATGATCGACGGCATCACCGCCAACACCGAGCGCGCCCGCTTCCTGGCCGAGGCCTCGCCGTCCATTGTCACCCCGCTGAACAAGTACATCGGGTACGAGAACGCCGCCAAGATCGCCAAGAAGGCCGTCGCTGAAGGCCTCACGATCCGCGAGGCCGTGGTCGCCATGGGCTTCCTGGAACGCGGCGAACTGACCGAGGAGCAACTGGACACCGCCCTGGACGTCATGTCGATGACGCGCCCGCCGCACAAGGCATGACTTTCTGAGGTCTGGACTTCCCAGAACTGACGTACAACAGATCTGACGTACGACGGCGGCCGCCCACCTTCCCTGCGAAGGCGGGCGGCCGCCGTGGTTGAGGCAGCTTTTGCACCGCATGGGATCTTGCGCCTCCTGGGCCACAAGTGTCCGTTCGCGCAGCGATTCTTGCTGGGCTTGGGCCCGAAGTGTCCGCTCGCGCCGCGACTCTTGCCAGGCGAGGGCACCAAGTGTCCGTTCGCGCAGTGATTCTCCCTAGGCGGGGAGCACGGCCATGGCGGCGGCGGCGCCGGCCAGCATGAAGGGGCCGAAGGGAATCGCGGATTTGAGCGTGCCGCGCCGCGACACCAGCAGGGCGATGCTCCACAAGCCGCCCAGCAGGAACGCGGCGAACGTGCCCGCAAAGACGTGCGTCCAGCCCAGATACCCCAGGTACATTCCCAGCACGCCAGCTAACTTCACGTCGCCGAAGCCCATCCCGGGCGGATACACCAGCCGCAGGACGAAGTAGAACAGCCAGAGGACCGCTCCCCCCGCCAGGATCCGGAGTGCGGGCACCCCGAACAACTGGGCCGCGGCATCCGGCACGCCGCTTCCGGGCGCCGTGATCACCAGGCTGGCTACGGCCCCAAGCAATAAGCCTCCCGCAACGGCATAGGACGGGAAAACGATCCTGTTCGGCAGCAGGTGGTGGCGGATGTCGATCACCGTCAGCCGCACGGCCATTACGGCGAAGTAGGCGCAGGCAGCGAGGACCAGCCAAAAGGCGGGAGGGGCCGCCTGCCAGAGTCCGTCCAGTCGTTGGATCACTCTCGGATGCTACTGGATCCGGTCCGTCCGCCGCGCGCCCCCCGCGTAAACTGTGGATATGGGGACCTGGGATGCCAAACACCGGCAGGAGCACGGCGGATCCGCGATGTCACTGGACCCCGGAACCTTTCGGAACCTCTGCCGATCGTCCCCTTGGAAATGGCAATCCCTCCGGTTCGAATACCGCGAGACCTCCGGCGCAGGCCCGGTGCGTGCCTGGCTGCGCCGCCCTGGTGCACTCCGTCTTGAAGCTATGGACGGCACGCTGCTGCACAGCACCACCGGAATCAACGATTCCCGGGACGGCCTGTATATCAGCGCCACCCGGCGGTCGTGGCTCCTGCCGGCGCATCTGGTCACGCCCGTTTACGACGGCGCAGGGCTGGTCAGGCGCCGCCCGGAGGCGGCGTACGGTGAACCGTCGTTCGGAAACAGCCGCCTTGCCGCAGCCCTTGATCCTGTGGAGCTCGCCGGCAACGCTCCCGTTCCGATGGAGTTCCCCCATGCCAACGCTGTGGAGCTGCTCGAACCGGTGGGGGAGGTCGAGCACGAAGGGCGCCCCGCTTGGGAGGCGGTGGTGACTCCGAATCCAGGCTACCGTCCGCTGGATCCGGAGTACCCCCTATGCGGACCGGGGCGGACACGCATCCGAATCGATATCGGAACCGGTGTCTGTGTGTCCTGCGAAGCCCTGGATAAAGGACCGGATGCTCCCGGACATGCCATCCGCATCCTCGCCGTCGACGAATACATGCTTGATGACCTCTTCGTCGCTGAACCGGTGAACCTGACGGACGTTCGGGAGCACATCCAGTGGCCGCTGCATCCCGACCCCGCCTGAGCTGGCAGGCGTGGGCTAGGCTTCCCTCATGACCCAGCTGACGTCTGTTTTTCCGCCGTTCGCCCTGAGGCTGGCAACTCCCCGGCTCGTGTTGCGCCCGCTTCGGGACGACGACATTCCCGCCGCGGTGGAGGCGGCAGCCAGCGGCATTCATGAGCGGGGCCGGAACCCTTTCAGCACACCATGGGCCGAATCACCGCCCGACCGGCTGGGTCCCGGCATGGCGCGCTGGTACTGGCAGTGCCGGGCCAATAGCACGCCGGAGTCCTGGTCCCTCATCCTTGGCATCTGGCACGGCGATACCTTTCTAGGCTGCCAGGACATCGAGGCCAAGGATTTCGCCGTCCTCAGGACCGTGACCACCGGTTCCTGGCTGAGGAGGGATGCGCACGGCCGCGGCTTCGGCAAGGAGATGCGCGCCGCCGTCGCACTGTATGCCTTTGACTGGATCAAGGCCGACGTCGCGGAGTCCGAAGCTGCGGACTGGAACGCCGCCTCCCTCGGAGTATCACGGTCCCTCGGATACGAGCTGAATGGAGTGACACGCATGTCATGGGGCGGGAAGGCCGAAACCGTCCAGCGGGTACGCCTCACGCCGGAAACCCTGAAACGTCCCGACTGGCAGCTATCGGTAGAGGGCCACGGGTCAACCGCACAGTTCCTCGGGATCTAGCAGCGTCCACGATCCGCTTGGCGTCGCAGGCTCAGTCAGCGAAGAACCGCGGCCCGGTAAACAGGGCCACGGCTCGTCGCGTTTCCTAAGTCTCAGGCCCCTTCCAGAAGCTCGGTGACAAGGGCCGCGATGGGCGAGCGCTCCGAACGGGTGAGCGTGATGTGCCCGAAGAGCGGGTGTCCCTTGAGCGTCTCAACTACCGCTGCAACGCCGTCGTGGCGGCCAACCCGAAGGTTGTCCCGCTGGGCAACGTCGTGGGTGAGGACAATCTTCGAGTTCTGCCCGATGCGGCTCATGACGGTCAGCAGCACGTTCTTCTCGAGGGACTGTGCCTCGTCCACAATCACGAAGGCATCGTGCAGCGAGCGGCCGCGGATATGGGTCAGCGGCATGACCTCCAGCATCCCGCGGTCCATCACCTCCTCCACCACTTCCTGGCTGACGAGTGCTCCGAGCGTGTCAAAGACAGCTTGCGCCCACGGGTTCATCTTCTCGGCCTCTGAACCGGGCAAGTAGCCAAGCTCCTGGCCGCCCACGGCGTAAAGGGGACGGAAGACGACCACCTTGCGGTGTTCTCTGCGCTCCAGCACGGCCTCCAGCCCGGCACACAGGGCGAGCGCAGATTTGCCGGTGCCTGCCCGCCCGCCGATGGAGACGATGCCCACCGCCGGATCCATCAGCATGTCGATGGCCAGCCGCTGTTCGGCCGAACGCCCGTGGAGGCCAAAGACATCGCGGTCCCCCTTCACGAGGCGGACCTGCTTGTCCGGGCCGACCCGGCCGAGGGCTGATCCCCTGTTGGACAGCAGGACCAGGCCGGTGTTGACGGGCAGCTCTGCCGCGGCGGGAATGAAGACCGGTTCGTGGCCATAGAGGGTGGAGATCTCCGCCTCGCTGGCGTCAACTTCCGCGACGCCGGTCCACCCTGAGTCCTTGACCAGCTCGTTCCTGTATTCGTCAGCCAGCAGCCCCATCGCGGAGGCCTTGACCCGCATGGGGAGGTCCTTGGAAACGACCGTCACATTCCTGCCCTCGTTGGCAAGATTCATTGCGACGGCGAGGATGCGGCTGTCATTGTCGCCGCCGCGGAAGCCTGCCGGAAGCACTTCAGAGGAGATGTGGTTCAGCTCCACCATGAGTGTTCCGCCGGCCTCGCCCAGCGGGATGGGTCGGTTGAGGCCGCCGTGCTGGACCCTGAGGTCGTCGAGGAGCCGGAGCGCGGCCCTTGCGAAGTAGCCCAGTTCGGGGTCATGCCGCTTGCCCTCGAGCTCGGTGATCACCACGATGGGCAAGACCACTTCATGCTCCGCGAAGCGCAGCAGCGCGCGGGGATCGGATAGCAACACAGACGTGTCAATAACGAACGTCGAGACAGCTGGCTGGGCTTCTGGGCCGGAAACAGCAAGACCGGCTGCGACATCTTCCGTGGCCGCGCCGGTCTGTGAATTCTCTCGCTTCGTGCGAGAAGTAGCCTCCTCACCCTGGTCCGTGATGACTGCGGGCAGTTGTTCAGAATTAGCCACATCGACTCCAGCCCCGGGGCACATGCCCGGAATTGTTAGTGGTGAGGCGGCTCGGCCCGGAGGCCGGGCTCGGCCTCCTCCCATACATCCGGTGCGATTGTCCGCTCCATGTACTGGCCTCCCCGATCAGCCGGCGGTTTGCCTGCTGATGGGTCTAACGTAAATCTCCCCCAACAAATTTCCAACGTCCTGCAGCGGCGATTCCTGTTGCCGGAGTGTGAATTCGAGGTGAACCGGGCGGCCGGCAAGCCTGCTGGCAACCGCAGCCGCATCAGTCAGCGGCACAGTCAGGAGCCGAAGCGGCGCTGCCGCCCGGCGTAGTCCCTGAGGGCACGCAGGAAATCGACCTTTCGGAACGCAGGCCAGAGCGCTTCGCAGAAGTAGAACTCGCTGTAGGCGCTCTGCCACATCAGAAAGCCCGACAGACGTTGCTCTCCCGACGTCCGGATGACCAGGTCCGGGTCGGGCTGGCCCCTGGTGTAGAGGAATCGGGAGATGTCATCAACGGAGAGAGTGTCCGCCAGTTCGCTGATATCGGCATTGCGCGCCACTGCGTCATGCAGCAGTTCACGGACGGCGTCCACAATCTCCCGGCGGCCGCCGTAACCCACTGCCACATTGACGTGCAGCTTTTCACGTACAGGCGTACGTGCGGTCAGCTTGGTGAGCCGCTCGGCCAGGTAGTCAGGGAGGAGCTCGGGGGCACCCATGGCGTGAACCGAAATGTCTGCGTCTTCGTCAAGGCGGTCCAGCGTGTTGGCGATGATGCCCATGAGCAGGTCCAGTTCCTCGCCCGACCGGCTCATGTTGTCGGTGGAGAGCATGTAGAGCGTCACCACCCTGATTCCCAGTTCCTGGCACCAGCCAAGGAACTCGTGGATCTTGTCCGCGCCGGCCTGGTGGCCCTGGCTGGTAGGGGCATTGAACTGGCGCGCCCAGCGCCGGTTGCCGTCCACCATAACGCCGATGTGCTTGGGTATGCGCTCAGGCTCCATCGCCCGGAGGAGCCGGCGCTCGTAGAAGCCATAGAGGAATCCGGGCAATTCCATCCGGGGCTTCACCTGACTTCCTGCGCTGACTGACTGCTGTGCAAATCCTAGGCTACCGTCCGGAGGGGTCGGGTGTGCGACGGGCCTCCCGGCCCACCCTGTTACTGACGGGTAACCTACCAGCCCGGCAGGTTATCCTGAGGATATGGCGAACACTAGCCCGGCAGGCAGCCCGGGGAATCCGGAGCATCGGCCGAACTCGGTGAATGCAGCTGTGGATGGTGCGGCCGTCCGCATTGCCGAACTGCTGATGATCAAGCCGAAGTGGCGTGGCTGGATCCACACGGCAGCCGCTCCGCTGGCCCTGGCCTCCGGGATCGTGCTGCTGATACTTGCGCCCACCCCGGACCGAAAAATTGCCTCCGCCGTCTACGCCCTGACCGGCGTGCTGCTGTTCGGCATCAGCGCCCTTTACCACCGCGGGAACTGGTCGCCGGGCGTCAAAGCGGTCTTGAAGCGCCTCGACCACACGAACATCATGCTGGTCATCGCCGGGAGCTACACTCCGCTGGCATGGAGCCTTCTTGAACGGCCGACGGCGGTGCTCCTGCTGTGGCTGATCTGGTCCGGCGCCATCCTTGGCGTGCTGTTCCGGCTCTTGTGGACCAATGCACCGCGCTGGCTGTACGTTCCGGTCTACATAGCCCTGGGATGCGGGGCATTGTTCTACCTTCCGGACTTCTTCGCCGCGAGCGTTCCCGCAGCACTGCTGATCTGCAGTGGCGGTGGGCTGTACATTGCGGGGGCCGTGTTTTATGCGCTGAAGAAACCGAACATCAGCTACAGGCACTTTGGCTTCCACGAACTGTTCCATGCGTTTACCGTGTTTGCCTTCGCCGCGCACTTCGCGGCGATTGTCATCGCTGTCCTCAGCCCCGCCCCCTAGGATGGGGCAGGTCCTACCCCTGGGATGGGACAGGACCTGCATTGAGCCTTTCCAGCACCTCGGGTACGGACCCCACCGGCCGATCGCACGCCATATTGCGGCAAAGGTAAACCAGCGGACTGCCACCGGCCCCGGCCGCGCGGCCGCGCAGCAATGGCACCGTCCCGGCGTCTGAGCCGGCAGCATCGCCGGTTCCAGCGTCCCCGCCTCGATCGCCGGCGACCGGCTCTCCCACGGCAATCACCATGCCGGGGCTGGGAGAGCGCACGAGGGCCCGGTGCATCCCCTCCCTCGCAGGTCCGGCTGCCCCGACGACGGCTGCCTCCACCGGCCCGGCGGCACCGGCCTGCGCGGTGGCGAGCAGCCAGCCGACGGCGCGGGGAGCCCGCGTTGCAAGCGGGGGCAGCAGCGACAGGATATTGCCGGCCAGCGCCCGGTGAGTGGCTGAGCCGGACAGGGCGGCGTAGCTCAGCAGGACCCCGGCGAACGCTGCCGCGCCGCTGGGCGCAGCACCGTCGAAGGGTTCCAGACCGGGCCTGCCGCCCTGGGCGTTGGTGACGGGCCGGGATTCCCCCGCACTATCTGCCAGGCTGCCGTCGACAATGAACCGCGAGCGGGCTGCCGCGATCAGCGATTCTGCCAGCCGGTACCAGCGGGCGTTGCCGGTGACGGAAAACAGGGCCAGGAAGCCTTCGGCGCAAAACGCGTAGTCCTCCAGCAGCCCACCAATTCCACGTGCCAATCCATCATGGGAAACACGCACCAGCCGGGCCTCATCTGGCTTCCAGTGGACCTGCTCCAGGTACCCGCCGATACGCACCGCTGAATCCACCAGTCCCGGCTCGTCCAGCACGGCCCCTGCCTCCGCGAGGGCGGCCACGGCAAGGCCGTTCCAGCCAGCCACCACTTTGTCGTCCCGGGCAGGTTGCGGCCGGGCGTTTCGGGCAGCGAGCAGGATGGGCCGGATCCGGGACCAGAGTGCGGCCTCGTCCGCGCCAAGAGCCCGCGCCGGATGCAGGGGCGATCCGAGCTCCGAGACGGTGCCTTCCTCCCCGACGTTCATGATGCGCGCAACGGCGGCCGCGTCATCACTGCCCAGCACGTCCTCAAGCCCGGCCACAGTCCAGAGATAGGTACCTCCTTCGTGATGGACCCCGTTGATGACGAAATCAGCATCCAGCGAGGACGCCAGCGCCTGGTCATTGCTTCCGAGTCCGAGGGCTGCCAGCATCCACCGGGCTGTGCGCCCCGCAACATCCGCAGCTTCCCCGGCCGGAAATCCTTCGGTGCCGCCCAGACGCACCCAGTGGACATAGACCCGCAGCAGCTGGGCGTTGTCGTACAGCATCTTTTCAAAGTGCGGCACGGACCAGTCCCGGGTCACCGAGTACCGGGCGAACCCGCCGTCGAGCTGGTCGAACAAGGCCGAACGCGCCATTCCTGCCAGGGCCCGCCCGGCCATGGCGCGGGCCTCCCCTGCCGTCTTCGAGGGCACTGCCGCATGCCGAACCAAAAACTCCAGGACCGCCGACGGCGGAAACTTCGGGGCGGCGCCGAAGCCACCGGCGTCGGGGTCTTCCGAGAGGGCAAGCGAACGGACGGCAGCCGGCAACAGATCCGGGTCGAGCAGTCCGGGAGGCCCATCAAGGCGCACGGCGGCGGAAAGCTGGGCCTGGCCCATGTTCTGCGCGAGCGCCCGGGCGTTCTGCTCCACGCCGTCCCTGCGCTCGGTCCAGGCGTCGTGCACCGCCTCCAGCACCTGCAAGAATGAGGGTCTGCCGGGCAGGGGCCGCGGCGGGTAATACGTGCCGGCGTAAAAGGCGAGTCCCTCCGGCGTCAGGAAAACCGACATGGGCCAACCGCCCTCACCGCTGATCGCCTGCGTCGCGGCCATATAGACGGAGTCGACGTCCGGCCGCTCTTCCCGGTCCACCTTGACGGCGACAAAGTGCTGATTGAGGTAGTCGGCCACGGCCTGGTCTTCGAAGGACTCGTGGGCCATAACGTGGCACCAGTGGCACGCCGCGTAACCGATCGACAAGAAAACGGGAACGTCCCGGGCGGCCGCGTCGGCAAAGGCCTGGTCTCCGAAGGGCTGCCAGTGCACCGGGTTGTCCGCGTGCTGCCTCAGATAGGCAGACGGTTCATCGCCCAGTGCGT
Organism: Arthrobacter sp. D1-17; assembly: GCF_054130535.1. NCBI lineage: Bacteria > Bacillati > Actinomycetota > Actinomycetes > Micrococcales > Micrococcaceae > Arthrobacter > Arthrobacter sp. D1-17. Next base: position 2,997,600 of record NZ_CP096382.1, read on the forward strand.
TTCGCGCACCTGACTCAGGTGTCTGTGCGTCCTGCATTGCCGTCAGCGGCTTCGTCGCGCGCGATGTCCGCGGCCTCGGCAGCGGCCATGCGTTCCTCTTCCACCTGGGCGCGGTAGCGCACGCGCCGGATCCTGCGCACCATGTCTACAATCAGCAGCGCCGTCAGCACCACGATGAAGGCCGTCAGCAGGAAGCCGAGCAGGCCGGGGGTCACCTGGTCCTCCGAAAGGCCCGGCCGCAAGGAAGGCGAGGGCGCGGGCGAGGACGCCAGGGTGATGAGCATGTAGTGCACTGTTGGAACTTTCTCGGACCGCTGTTTCTGGAACTAGCTGTTTCTACATGAAATAGAAATCGTGTCTTGACTCTATCTTAGTCCCGCGAACAGGTCTTTCTCAGGGAGATCGGTGGCTACCCGCGAATGGATGAGGGTGTAGTCCTCCCAGGGCCACGCCCTGCGCTGCATGTCGGGAGACACCGCGAAGAAGAAGCCCAGCGGGTCGACCTGGGTGCGGTGAGCCCGGAGGGCATCGTCCCGGGTCTCGAAGTAGTCCCCGCAGTCCACCTGGGTAGTGGTCTGGTGCGTGGACGGCGGCGCGGTATGTCCCTCGGCGTCGGCTTCCAACCATGCCGCCAGGCGTTCGGCGTAAGGCGACTGGAGCCCGGCCTCCTCGAGCGCGAAGTGCAGGGCGCGGAAGCGCTCAGGGCTGAAGGCGCGGTCGTAGTAGAGCTTGCTCGGAGCCCAGGCTGCACCGGTGCCCAGGTATTTCTCGGGGTCTCCCGCTGCCTCGAAGGCCTCCACGGCAACGCGGTGCGCCATGATGTGGTCGGGGTGCGGGTAGCCGCCCTTTTCGTCGTAGCTGATCATCACGTGCGGCTTAAAATCCCGGACAAGGCGGACCAGCGGCGCCGCGGCGCGGTGCAGCGGCTGCAGCGCGAACGAACCCGGCGGCAGCGGCGGGAGCGGATCCCCTTCCGGCAATCCGGAGTCCACGAACCCCAGCCAGCGCTGTTTCACTCCCAGGATGCGTGCAGCCGCATGCATTTCGAGCCGCCGGGCGCCGGCCATATCCCTTTTCGGGTGCGGCTCGCCCAACATCGCGGGGTTCTGGATGTCCCCGCGGGAACCGTCCGTGCAGGTGGCCACCATGACGTCCACTCCGGACGCCGCGTACATCGCCATCGTTGCCGCGCCCTTGCTTGACTCGTCATCCGGGTGGGCGTGCACTGCCATAAGGCGGAGCGAAGGTGACGGGCTCGTGGACGCTGCCATCTGGGACTGTTCCTCTTTCTGCTGTTGCTTTCCGGGGGGACTACCGGATATTTCCCCGTAGAATCCCCACTAAACTGGATGGGTGACTACCGAGGACACGTCGGGCACTCCCCGGCCTGCAGACATTAGCCTAGCCAATCGCTATGGCGGTCCAAAGCGCCAGGTGTCCCGTAAAGCCAAACGGAACGCAGCCATCGCGGCCCTGGCTGTCGGGATGGGTTTCCTGGCGTGGGTTTCCACGTCCAATGCCATGTCTTCAGTCACATTTAAGGACGTCGGGTACATCACGGTGGATGCCACCCAAGCCGCTATCGATTTCCAGGTCACGCGTGAACCCGGAACCGAGGTGCAGTGCGCCGTGAAGGCACTCGATTCGAAGTTCGCGATCGTGGGGTGGAAGGTCGTGGACATCCCGGCTGCCCCCGATTCCGGAGAAGCATCGGTCACCGACGGGGGCCGCACGGTGGCCCTGCGTGAAGTGCTGCGCACCGAATCGCAGTCCGTCTCGGCCGTCGTGGACAGCTGCTGGATCCCCGAGAACGCCAAGTAGGTATGTGACCCACACCCCTCGGCCGTTGGGTTTTATCCACAGGATTGACTACAATGAACCAATACCTTTACCCCGCTGAGTTGGTTACTGAGTTCCACAAGTGGCCACCGTGGCGGGGTCTTTGCTTGTATGACCTGCTTGCTAACCACTAGAGGAGATGTCCGTGTCTACCACCAACAGCGCGCCTGCAGCTTGGCTTACCCAGGAAGCTTTTGACCGCCTGAAGGCAGAGCTGGACCACCTTTCCAGCGCCGGCCGGTCCGAGATCGTCCAGAAGATCGAAGCCGCGCGCCAAGAAGGTGACCTCAAGGAAAACGGCGGCTACCACGCGGCGAAAGAAGAGCAGGGCAAGATCGAGGCCCGCATCCGTCAGCTCACCCAGCTCCTTCGCGACGCCCACGTTGGCGAGGCCCCGGCAGACGACGGAATCGTCGAGCCCGGCATGATCGTCGTGGCCCGGATCGCCGGAGACGAAGAGACCTTCCTGCTCGGCTCGCGCGAGATCGCCGGAGATTCCGACATCGACGTGTTCAGCGAAAAGTCACCGCTCGGCGCGGCCATCATGGGCCACAAAGAAGGCGACACCCTGAGCTACACCGCTCCCAACGGCAAGGCGATCACGGTGGAGATCATTTCCGCCAAGCCGTACGTGGGCTAGCCTCCACGGCCCTGCCGCCTGATACGGCCCTGCCGCCTGATATTGCGGCTGTTGTTCCAAAGCTCTTGCGGCAACGCGCGACGCCGGCCCTCCTGCTGCGGGAGGGCCGGCGTCGCGCTTTAAGTCGCGCTGCTGCGGGCCCGCAGCAGTACCGCGGCGAAGACGCCGCCCACCGCTCCGCCAAGATGTGCCTGCCAGGAAACGAAGCCCGCCACGCTGGGAATCAACCCGAACAGGATGCTGCCGTACGCCGTGAACAGCACGAGCGAGAGCAGAATCTGCCACCAGCTGCGGTTGAAGAAACCCCTCACCAGCAGGAAGGCAAACAGCCCGAAAACCAGCCCGGATGATCCCACCGTGACGCCGCGGCCCCCGATCAGCCATACCGCCAGGCCGGAGCCGAGCCAGCTGCAGACAATAGCCGTGAGGAAGACCCGCAGCCCGGACATGAAGACCAGGAAGCCGAAAATAATCAGGGGCAGCGCATTGGACAGGACGTGGTTGAGGTTGGAGTGCAGCAGCGGAAAGGTGAAAATGTCGAGCAGCCCGTCCGGGCTGCGGGGCCTAAGGCCGAAGACCCGGTTCAGCCCGTGCAGCAACGCGGTGTTGAGAAGCTCGATGGCGAAGAGCAGCAGCACGAAGGAACCGACCACCAGCAGTCCGCCCTTGGCCCGTGCAGCAGGGGTGTCCCTTGCCGCCGGCGTGTCCCCGGCGAAAGGGTCCCGTGGTGGCTCCAGCATCTTATGACCTCCTCATGCACCAGTCTCTAATGCATCAGTTTTCTAATGCACCACGATCGGTTGAAAGCCCTCGGCCCGCAAGGCTGCCAGCACTTGTTCTCCGTGCTCGTGGCCCTTGGTTTCGAGGTTCACCGTGATGGAAACGTCTCCCATGCTGATGGAGCCTCCTACCCGCGTATGGTCCAGGCCGGTCACGTTGGCGTCGTTCTCCGCAATGATCCGCGCAATGGTGGCGAGTGAACCGGGCCGGTCATCGAGCATCATCCGCACGGTCATGTAACGGCCCGCCGCTGAGAGGCCGCGCTGGATCACCTTGAGCATCAGCATCGGGTCGATGTTCCCGCCGGAGAGCACCACGGCGGTGGTGCCCGGGTTCTCGATCGTGCCATCCATGAGAGCTGCCACACCAACGGCACCAGCGGGCTCCACCACCATTTTGGCGCGTTCCAGCAGGAAGATCAGGGCGCGCGCCAGGGAGTCCTCGCTGACAGTGACCACGTCATCCACCAGTTCCCGGATGATGCTGAACGGAAGCTGGCCCGGCCGGCCGACGGCGATGCCGTCGGCCATGGTGGACACCTTCTTGAGCGGCACCAGGGCGTCTGCCGCCAGCGACGGCGGATAAGCGGCGGCGTTCTCGGCCTGGACGCCGATGATGCGGATGTCCCGGCCAAGCTCTTTGGCCCGCGCCTTCACGGCGACCGCAACACCGGCCAGAAGTCCGCCGCCGCCGACGCCCATGAGAATGGTGTCGACGTCGGGCACCTGTTCGAGGATTTCCAGCCCGAGGGTGCCTTGGCCAGCCACGACGTCCACGTTGTCAAAGGGGTGGACGAACACGGCCCCGGTGTCGTCGGCGTAGCGCTGCGCCTCGGCGAGGGCCTCGTCCACGTTGTGGCCGTGCAGGATGACCTCGGCGCCGTGGCTGCGGGTCGCAGCGAGCTTGGGCAGCGCCACGCCTAGCGGCATGTAGATCCTCGCCTTGATGCCGAGGCTCTTGGCGGCAACGGCCACGCCTTGGGCGTGGTTTCCTGCGGAAGCGGCAACAACGCCGCGCTTCTTGTCCGCGTCGGACAGCCGGGCCATCCTGACGTAGGCGCCGCGCACCTTGAAGGAGCCGGCGCGCTGGAGGTTCTCGCACTTGAAGAAGACCTGGCCGCCGACCATGCTGCCGAGGGCGCGGGAGGATTCCACGGGTGTGCGGGTAATAATCCCGTCAAGCAGCTTCTGCGCCTCAAGGACATCGTCCAGCGTGACGGGAAGGCTTTCAGGGGTATTCACGAACTTATTCTCCTTTGGGAAATTCAGCTTCGGGGCCGGGGGCGGCCTTGCCGCCCGGAGCCCCCGTTCCATGACCGGCGTCCTTGCCGTGGCCGGTGCCCGGCAGACGGGCTTCCTTGATGGTGTTGTCCTGGCCGCTGCCGGCCGGGGCCGCCGCAAACGCACCGCGTGCGGCAGCCAGTACCTGATCATGTTCCCACGTTCTGCCGGCAATATACCGAATCGCCGAATTTGCTACGGCCAGGATGGGGACTGAGAAGAGGGCTCCGGGGATGCCGGCGAGGTAGGAGCCGGCCGCGACGGCGAGGATCACAGCCACAGGGTGCAGCGCCACGGCCTTGCCCATGACGAGCGGCTGCAGGATGTGGCTTTCCAGCTGCTGTACCAGGAGCACGATGCCCAGCATCACCAGCGCGTTGACCGGACCGTTGGCGACGAGTGCGAGCAGCACGGCGATGGCTCCCGTCACCAGGGCACCCACGATGGGAATGAAGGATCCGATGAAAACCAGCACGCTGAGCGGCAGCGCCAGCGGAACTCCAATGATGGCCGCACCCACTCCGATGCCCACTGCGTCAACGAAGGCCACGAACATCTGGATCCGTGCATAGCTGACCATGGAAGCCCATCCGCGCCGCCCTGCTCCGTCGGCGGGGATGCGGGCCCGCCGCGGCAGCAGCCGGACCAGGAAGGCCCAGATCCGTCCGCCTTCCAGGAGGAAGAAGATCAGGATGAACAGGGCAAGGATCATGCCTGCAGCAAAGTGGCCTGCGGTGCTGCCGAAGGAAAGCGCTCCGCTGAGGATGCTGCGGCTGTTGTCTTGCAGCGCCGCTGTGGCCTCCTGGATGTACTGGTCGATCTGCGCCGTCGTCAGGTGCAGCGGCCCCTCGGCCAGCCAGTCCTGGATCTGCTGGATTCCCGCCAGGGCCTCATTCCACAGCTCCCGGAAGCCCAGCGCCAGTTGGCGCCCTACCAGAGCCAGGGCTCCGGCTATGACCCCGATGAATGCCAGCACGGTCACGGCGACGGCCAGCCCGTTGGGCAGACGCTGCGAGCGCAGCCAGCCGACCACCGGGCTGAGCAGGCCGGCCAGCAGCGCCGCCACCATGACCGGAATGATGAGGAAGCTGATCCTGCCGAGCAGCCAGACCAACACGCCCATGATCAGCAGGATCAGCCCCACCCGCCACGCCCAGGCCGCAGCGATGCGCACTCCGTAGGGAATGTCCTGCTCAATGTCCCGCTCGGTCCTGGGCCGTGAAGGGGGAAGGATGGCTGGCCTGGCCGGCTCGTCCGGCAAGGGGTCCTTAGCTGGCGTCATAGCCCCATAATTCCCTAGCTGCGCGGCTATGGGAAACGGAGCAGTCCTTGCCTTGCCAGGAGCTCAAGGACTGCTGTCAGGAGCCGCTGTCCAGGGACGCGCTGATCCCCCACGTCATGGTGAAAGCGTCATTCGGCGCAAGCCAGCGCAGGCCATGGCCGGAGTTGAAGGCGTTGGCCGGGCCGGTCATGGGTTCAATGGCCACGGCCTTAGTCCGGCGGGGGTACTTGGTGGAGACAAAGACGTGGGCGAAGGCGCAGCCCGCATCCTGCCAGAGGCTGACGCTCCGGCCGTCGGCGGCAGCCAGCGTATGGCGGGCGATGCCGCCGTCGAACTCCAGGTCCGTCATGGAGACGTCGATGTCCAGGTCCTCCACCTTCCTGCCCTGGCGCAGGTCAGTATCGCCGCTGACCGGTTCGGAGCTCCGCGGGATTAGCCGTTCATCCGCCACCAGGCGTGTTGCCGCCCTGACGGTGAGGGTGAGCTCCTCGCTGGGAACGTCACCGAGCCGCAGGTACGGGTGCGCGCCGAGCACGAAAGGCGCGTCGGCCTGGGAGTCGTTGATCAGCGTCTGGCGCACCACCAGCCCCAGGTCCTCGGCAAGGGAGTACTCCACGCGGTGCCGCACGAGGAACGGGTAGCCGTGCTGGGGGAATACGGGGGCCTCCAGGGTCACGGAAAACTCCGACTCCGCCACGAGCGCGTAGGAGCTGTTGCGCAGGAGGCCGTGGCTTGCGTTGTTCTTGGGCACCTCTGTGATGTCCAGCTGCTGCTTTTTGCCATGGAGCTGCCAGGCGCCGTCCTCCACCCGGTTCGCCCAGGGCGCCAGGGTGATGCCGGCTCCGCCAGGAGGGATTTCCGCGTCCGCATAGGTCTCCGTCAGCTGGACACCTGCGCGGCTGTACCACCGCAGCCCCGCAGCGAGTTCGGTAACGACGGCGAGCGCACCGCCCCGCCTGAGTTCGTACTGCCGGCCGGAGGCATAGCGCCTGCGCTCGGGCTGGTCATCGCTGGATTCTGTTTCGGCGCCGGAAGTCATGGGACTTACGGTACAACCGCTGGCCGAAGCCGCGGAGGAACCTTGGGCCAGAGTGCCAATTTGTCACTTTTTGTTCGAAAGTATTTGCTTTTGGGCGATTTATGCCACACTGGTGATGTGCCCCGCCGGACCGCCGGCCTACCGCGCTCAAAGGACACAACGCATGACCTCCATCACCAGCACCTGCCTCGCCGACGGCCGGGAACTGCTGTATTTCGACGACGCCGGGTCGCGCCGGGAGCGCTCCGTGGAAGAAGCCCCGGATCTCCGCGATCTACCGGTTCGGGGCGAACCCGGCGAGGTACGGTTTGACGCGCTGACGGGAGAATGGGTGGCGGTCGCCGCACACCGCCAGACCCGGACGCACCTGCCCCCGGCCGACCAGTGCCCCATCTGTCCCACGACCGCCCTTAACCCCTCCGAAATCCCCGCCCCGGACTACGACGTTGTGGTGTTCGAGAACCGTTTTCCCTCCCTCGGCCCGGCGGTGGGCCCGGTTCCGGACAACGTGGGCTGGGGAACCGTGGGGCCCGCCTTCGGCAGGTGCGAGGTGGTGACGTTTACGCCCGAGCACACCGGATCATTCAGCGGATTGACCGAAACGCGGGCCAGGACAGTGGTGGAGGCCTGGGCGCACCGCACGGCGGCCTTGAGCGCGCTTCCGGGCATCAAGCAGGTTTTCCCCTTCGAGAACAGGGGCGCCGATATCGGCGTCACACTGCACCACCCCCACGGACAGATCTACGCCTATCCGTATGTCACGCCCCGGGCTGCCGTGATGGGCGCCGCGGCGCGAAAGTTCTATGACGACGCCGACGGCCGGCAGACGCTGACCGGTTCGCTGCTGAAGGCCGAACGGGAGGATGGCAGCAGGATGGTGCTCGAAAGCGACAGCTTCAGCGCCTACGTTCCGTTCGCCGCTCGGTGGCCCCTCGAGATCCACCTCGTGCCACACCGTCAGGTTCCCGACCTCGCGGCCCTTACCGGCACCGAGAAGGACGAACTGGCCTACGTCTACCTGAACTTGCTCAAGCGCCTTGACGCCCTCTATCCCACGCCGACCCCCTACATCTCGGCATGGCACCAGGCCCCCGTTGACCAGCTGCTGCGCCCGGCCGGTTACCTGCACCTGCAGCTGACATCACCGCGCCGCGCTGCGGACAAGCTGAAATTCCTGGCAGGATCGGAGGCAGCCATGGGAGCCTTCATTAACGACACGACTCCGGAGCTTGTGGCGGAGCGGCTCCGCGCCGTCGCAGCCGCGGACACCCCCGTCCCCGCCCCCGCCCCATCTGCCCTCACCCCATCTCCATCAGGGCTGACCGAAGGAGCCTCCGCATGACGGCTGCCAGCAGCCCCCTGAATCTCGCCGGACAATTCAGCAGCGCCTTCGGCCAGGACCCCGACGGTATCTGGCAGGCTCCGGGACGGGTCAACCTGATCGGGGAACATACCGACTACAACGAAGGCTTCGTACTGCCGTTCGCCATCGACAGGACGGCGCGTGTGGCCGTCAGGGTCCGGTCCGACGGCAAGGTCCGCCTGCTGTCCACCTATGGCGACCAGGGCATGACCACGGCGCACACGGAGATGCTGGAGCCGCAGTCCGCCAAGGGCTGGACGAAGTACCCCCTTGGCGTCGTGTGGTCACTGCAGCACCGCGGAATCGGCATCCCCGGCCTCGATCTCCTGCTGGACTCAGACGTCCCCCTCGGGGCCGGGCTCTCCTCCTCCCATGCCATCGAATGCGCGGTGATTACGGCCCTGAACGAGATCACGGGTGCCGGGCTCAGCCCCGAAGACATGGTGCTTGCCACGCAGCGCGCCGAGAACGACTTCGTCGGTGCGCCCACGGGGATTATGGACCAGTCCGCGTCCCTGCGCGGCGCGGCCGGGCACGCCGTGTTCCTGGACTGCCGCGACCAGGGGGTCCGGTTGGTGCCGTTTGCCGCCGCGCAAGCAGGCCTGGCCATGCTCGTGATCGACACCAAGGTCGCCCACTCACATGCCGACGGTGGCTACGCCTCCCGCCGCGAGGCCTGCGAACTTGGCGCTGAGGTGCTGGGCGTCAAGGCGCTGCGGGATGTTGCATTCGAGGATCTTGACGAGGCAAGCGGGCTCTTGGACGACGTCACGTTCCGCCGGATCCGCCACGTGGTCACGGAAAACGACCGGGTGCTGCAGACTGTCGAACTGCTGGAGGAGCAGGGTCCTTCCTCGATCGGAGCGCTACTGGACGCGAGTCACGTTTCCATGCGTGACGACTTCGAAATCTCCTGCCCGGAACTGGACCTCGCAGTCGGGACGGCCCGGACGAACGGCGCCATAGGCGCCAGAATGACCGGCGGCGGGTTTGGCGGCGCGGCGATCGCGCTGACACCGGTGACTGAAGAGCAGCGGGTGCGCAGCGCCGTCGTACAGGCCTTTGCCCAGGCGGGCTACACCGCCCCGGACATCTTCACCGTCACGCCCTCGGCCGGGGCGATGCGGGTGGCGTAGCGCGGGCGTAGGCTTGGCGCATGCCGGAAGCAGTCATCGTTTCAACCGCCAGAAGCCCGATCGGCCGAGCTTTCAAGGGTTCGTTGAAAGACGAACGCCCTGATGACCTGGCCGCCGCCATGGTCAGTGCCGCCCTCGCCAAACTGCCGTCCTTCGACCCCTCCGGCCAAGGCGGACCCGGCCTGGATGACGTCTATCTCGGCTGCGCCGAACCCAGCGGAGAAGCCGGCTCGAACATGGCGCGCGTGGTCACCATCCTGACCGGTCTGGACAATGTGCCCGCTGCCACGATTAACCGGTTTTGCGCCTCAAGCCTGCAGACCATCCGGATGGCCTATCACGCGATCAAGGCAGGCGAGGGGCACGCGTTCGTTGCCGGCGGAGTCGAGGCGGTCTCGCGCTATCAGAACTGGGCCGGGGCCGGAGAAACGGATTCCGGCAACCACAACCCGGTGTTCGAATCGGCGGGCCAGCGCACTGCGGCGCGGGCGGAGTCAAACACGCCCTGGACGGACCCTCGGTTGGGCGGCAGGATGCCGGACATCTATATCGCCATGGGCCAGACGGCGGAGAACGTCGCCACGTCCTACGGCATCAGCCGCTCCGATCAGGATGAATGGGCCGTGCTCAGCCAGAACCGGGCCGAGGCCGCTATCGCTTCCGGGTTCTATGCCCGGGAGATCACGCCGTACCAACGCCGTGACGGGACCGTCGTGGACCGGGATGACTCGCCGCGCCCAGGCGTCACCCTCGAAGCGGTCAGCGCACTGCAGCCAGTCTTCCGCAGGGAAGGAACCGTCACGGCCGGGAACGCCTGCCCCCTCAACGACGGCGCCGCGGCCACGGTCATTATGAGCGATTCCCGGGCGCGTGAGTTGGGCCTGGAACCTCTGGCGAGGATCGTCTCCACGGGGGCCAGCGCACTGTCGCCGGAACTGATGGGCCTGGGGCCGGTTGAGTCCACCCGAAGGGCGCTGGCCACAGCCGGGCTAGGGATCGGCGACATCGACCTCGTGGAACTGAATGAGGCCTTCGCCGTCCAGGTGCTGGCCAGCGCGCGGGAGCTTGGCATCGACCCTGCGAAGCTCAACGTGCACGGCGGCGCCATTGCCCTGGGCCATCCGTTCGGCATGACCGGCGCCCGCCTCACCACCACGCTGATCAATGGGCTCCGCGAGACGGACGGAACGATGGGCCTGGCCACGCTCTGCGTCGGCGGCGGACAGGGCATGGCCGTGGTTATCGAACGCCTTAGTTAGGCCACCGAACGCAAAAGTGGGCCCCGCCGCCGGCGGGACCCACTTGTGATTAGTTGAATCGGAACGGCGTTACTCTTCGCCCCGGAGGATGGCCAGCAGGCGGATGATCTCCACGTACAGCCAGACCAGCGTGACGGTGAGGCCGAACGCCGCGGTCCAGGAAAAGCGCTCTGGGGCGCCGCTGCGGACGCCTGCCTCGATGCTGGTGAAGTCCATGATCAGCGCGAAGGCTGCCAGGCCGATGGCGAGGATGCCGATGAAGACGCCCAGCGGGATACCGAAGATCTCTATGCTGGTGCGCAGGCCGAACGGCTCCTGCACGGCACCAGTCATCATCATGACAACGTTGACCAGGGCAAAGACGAGGTAGCCGATCATGGCGATCATGAAGAAGCGCATCACCTTGGGAGTGGCACGCACCTTGCCGCTCTTGAAGAGCACGAGCGTCACCGCAAAGACGGAGAGCGTGCCGATCACAGCCTGCAATCCGACGCCGGGAAACATGCCGTCCAGGATGCGCGTGAGTCCGCCGAGGAACAGGCCCTCAAGCCCGGCATAGGCCAGGATGAGTGCCGGTGACGGCTGCTTCTTGAATGTATTGACAAGCGCCAGCACGAACCCGCCCAGCGCGCCGACAATCATCAGCATGGTTGCCAGCGGCAGGCTGACGAACAGTGTGACTGCGGCGCCGGCCATCACCGCAGCAAGGCAGACCGCGGTCTTGACGATGACGTCGTCGTAGGTCATCCGGCCGGTCTCAGCGGGTCCTGCCGCCGGCCGGTTGTACATCTGCTGCAGCTGGTCGTCCGTCATGTTCGGCTGCTGCGGCCAGCCTCCGGGTGCGTTCATGACGGGCGTCTGGCCATAGCCGCCCTGACCGTAAGGGCTCTGGCCGTACTGGCCATACGGGTTCTGCCCGTACGCCTGCGGAACAGGCGGTGCCTGGGTGGCTTCACGGAAGTTCTTTCCGTTGAAGATCGGGTTTCCGCCAAGTGCCATTGCGGGTGTCCTCCATATAAGGGGTTGGTGGATCTTTTCTTAAATTCAAACTATCAATTTCCACGCACCAGTGGCAGGCAAAGTTCCATGAACTCTTGCCTCGACACGCAATCGTAACCTCAAGCACCACTCTCCTCGCGCACGGACGGTCCAGCACAGCCATACTTTGGGAATACTCAGCGACAACAAAAGTTTTTGCAGGTGCTACTTGATGGTCGGTAGCTCCCGCCTTTGAGTTGTTATCTGATCGCTATGCAGAGGCGGGCTCCGAGGGCCAAAGTTTGTACTGACCGCGCGGTAACATGAGCGGTGCAGGGTGACACACATCACAAGCAACCTGTTTGCCCGCGTGTCATCTTCACCGTTCGCAGCGGTTGCAATGACGCACGCCGCACCACCCCCTGTGGAGGTTTTCAATTTGAGACGCACACCCAAAGGCCTGCTGCGCAAGCGGCCAGCCGGACTGCTGAAGGCGATGGGGGCTGTCGCCTCGCTTGTCCTGGCGCTCCTGCTGGCAGCCGCGCCGGCATCCCAGGCCGCCACCCCCTCTCCGACACCACCCCCGTCGGACCAGCAGTTCCGGAACAGCATCAGCGGCTTCCTCCGTGACGATGCACGCAACCCTCTCGAGGGTGTGAAGATCACCGCCAAGAACGCTGAATTCACCGGAACCGCCACTTCGGGTGCCAACGGGTCCTGGCGCATAGCCGTACCTACACAGGGCAGTTATGAAGTTGAACTGGACGAGTCCACGCTGCCGGAGGGCATCAAACTCGCCGAGGGGCAGGCCAATCCGCGTACAGTCACGTTCAGCCAAACGTCGAACCTGTCCGTGATCTTTGCCTTCGGAGAGGGCATCGTCGTGCAGCAGCAGGACTTCGGCCAAAACCTGCTCAACCGGCTCGTAGCCGGGCTGAGCTTCGGCCTCCTGCTCGCCCTGGCTTCTGTCGGGCTCTCCCTCATCTTCGGAACCACAGGCCTCACCAACTTCGCACACGGGGAAATGGTCACCCTCGGCGCAGTCCTCGTCTTTGCCTTCAGCGCAATGAACCTGCCGTTCTGGCTCGCCATTATCCTCTCCCTCCTGTGCGGCGGGCTATGGGGGTATGCACAGGACGCCGGACTGTGGCGACCCCTGCGCCGCCGGGGAACTGGCCTGGTACCCATGATGATCGTCAGTATCGGCCTCGCCCTGGCGGTCCGCTACATCATCCAGTTCAACTTCGGCGGTGCCACCCAGCAACTCCCCTTTGCCCAAAGTGCGGAGATCCAGATCGGCCCGGTGTCGATCTCCCCCAACAATCTGTGGTCGCTGGTGATCAGCGCCATCGTCATCGCCCTGATCGGCATCGTGCTCCTGAAGACGCGGCTGGGCAAGGCCACCCGTGCCGTGGCGGACAACCCGGCGCTGGCCGCAGCATCGGGGATCGACGTCGACGGCGTCATCCGCCTTGTCTGGATCGTCGGCGGTGTGCTCGCTTCCCTGGGCGGCATCCTGTGGGCCTACTACCGTCCCGGCGTCACCTTCGACATGGGCTCCCAGATCCTGCTGCTGATCTTTGCCGGGGTGACGCTCGGCGGGCTCGGCACCGTCTTCGGCGCCCTGATCGGATCAGTCATCGTTGGCATCTTCGTTGAACTGACCACCGTCTTCGGCCTCGCCGCCGACCTTAAGTATGTGGGAGCACTGTTCATCATGATCGTTGTCCTCTTGTTCCGTCCCCAGGGCATCCTGGGCCGTCGCGAGCGCGTGGGTTAGGAGACAGCCATGGATTTCGGTTTCATATTCTCCAGCGCGCTGGGTGAACTATTCAGCCCGACGACGGCAGCGTACGCGCTTGCCGCGCTCGGACTTGCCGTCCACTTCGGCTACTCGGGCCTGCTGAACTTCGGGCAGGCCGGCTTCATGGCAGTGGGTGCATACGGCTTCGCGATCTCCACCCTGAGCTTCGGCGTTCCCTTCTTCGTGGGCCTGCTGATCGCCGTGGCCTGCTCCGTGCTCTTTGCACTGGTCCTGGGCATCCCCACGCTCCGGCTGCGTGCCGACTACCTGGCCATCGTTACCATCGCCGCTGCGGAAATCGTCCGGTACGTGGTCACGACGAACCAGCTCACCTCGATCACCGGCTCCGCGAATGGACTGGCCGCCTTCGAGGGCGGCTTCTACGCCATGAACCCCTTCCCCGAAGGCTCGTACTTTGGCATGAACAACCGCGACTTCTTTATCAGAGTCATCGGCTGGGGCCTGGTGACCCTCTGCTGCGTCATCATCTGGCTCCTCATGCGCAGCCCGTGGGGCCGCGTTTTGAAGGGCATCCGTGAGGACGAGAACGCGGTGCGCTCCCTCGGCAAGAACGTGTACGCCTACAAGATGCAGGCACTGGTCATCGGCGGCGTCCTGGGTGCACTGGCCGGGATGGTGTTCACCCTTCCGCGAGGGGCAGTCCAGCCCGCCAACTACGGAACCGAGCTGACGTTCTTCCTGTGGACCTGCCTGCTGCTGGGCGGCATGGCCACGGTTCTGGGGCCGGTGGCAGGCGCCATGATCTTCTGGGTCGTGCTGTCCCTGACGCAGGGCATCCTGTACGGCCTCATCGAATCGGGTGCAGTGACCTGGCTGACCACAGTCCAGGCCGGTCAGCTGCGCTACATCCTCGTGGGCATCGCCCTGATGCTGCTGATGATCTTCAGGCCGCAGGGTGTCTTTGGCAATAAGAAGGAGCTGGCGTTCGCATGAGCAAGCACAGCGAAAATTCAGCGGAGGGCGGCGTCGACTACATGACGGACACCCGCCCCATCGCCGTCGGGGAGAACATGCCCGGCTGCAAGAAGCGGGACCCGATCGTCGTCGCCGAAAACGTGACGCGTAGCTTCGGCGGCATCAACGCCGTCGACGTTGATTACCTCGAGATCCCGCGGCACAAGATCACTGCCCTGATCGGTCCCAACGGGGCCGGAAAGACCACCCTCTTCAACCTGCTGACCGGATTCGACACCCCGAACTCAGGCAAGTGGCAGTTCGAGGGGCAAAACATCGCCGGCGTCTCCTCCTACAAGGTGGCACGCATGGGAATGGTCCGAACCTTCCAGCTCACCAAGGTCATGGGCAAGCTGACCGTGATGGAAAACATGCGCCTCGGCGGTGCCAACCAACCGGGCGAAAGGCTGTCCAAGGCACTCTTCAAGGGCATCTGGGGCGGCCGGGAGAAGGAACTCACCGAGCAGGCGGACAGGCTGCTGGAGAAGTTCAAGCTGGACGCAAAGAAGGACGACTACGCGGCTTCCCTGTCCGGAGGCCAGCGCAAGCTGCTCGAAATGGCGCGTTCCCTCATGGTCCGCCCCAAACTGGTGATGCTGGACGAGCCCATGGCAGGCGTCAATCCCGCACTGACCCAATCCCTGTTGGATCACATCAAGAACCTCAAGGCGGAGGGCATGACCGTGCTCTTCGTCGAACACGACATGAACATGGTTCGCCACATCGCCGACTGGGTCGTGGTGATGGCCGAAGGAAAGATCGTGGCCGAGGGACCGCCCGGTGAAGTCATGAAGAATCCCGCCGTGATCGACGCCTACCTCGGCGCCCACCACGATGTGGATCTGGGCGACACGGAAGGCATCAAGGCGCTGGAACAGGAACTCCAGGCGGATGAAGAGTCGGTTGTCGGCACCGAAGATGCCGGCATCATCGCCGTCGACTCGGTGGTGCCCGACCTCAAGGCCGGCGGTTCGTCGCCAATCCACACAGACAAGGACAAAGCATGAGTGCCACCAGCGCGGCCCCGGCCGCAAGCAGCGCAGCAGCAGACGGCACCGTTGTTAAGGTCACTGACCTGGTGGCCGGGTACCTGCCCGGCGTCAACATCCTCAATGGCTGCAGCATCGAGGCCCGCAAAGGTGAATTGATCGGAATCATCGGTCCCAACGGGGCCGGAAAGTCCACACTCCTCAAGGCCATGTTCGGCCTCGTCAAGGTCCACTCAGGCTCCGTCGTCGTGCGGGGCCAGGATCTCACCGGGCTCAAGGCAAACAAGTTGGTCACGCAGGGCGTGGGGTTCGTGCCCCAGAACAACAATGTCTTCGCGACCCTCACCATCGAGGAAAACATGCAGATGGGCATGTTCCAGCGGCCCAAGGACTTCGCCAGGCGGTTCGAGTTCGTCACCAGCCTGTTTCCCGAGCTCGGGAAACGCCGCGCCCAGCGTGCGGGGTCACTGTCCGGCGGCGAGCGCCAGATGGTCGCGATGGGCCGGGCCCTGATGATGGAACCCGCCGTGCTGCTGCTGGATGAGCCCTCGGCCGGCCTCTCCCCCGTGAAACAGGATGAGACCTTCCTGCGCGTGCATGAGATCAACCGGGCAGGAGTGTCCGTGATCATGGTGGAGCAGAACGCCCGCCGCTGCCTGCAGATCTGCGACCGCGGCTACGTCCTGGACCAGGGCAAGGACGCGTACACCGGGACAGGCCGGGAACTGATGAAGGATCCAAAGGTCATCCAGCTGTATCTGGGAACGCTGGCGGACGAAGTCTAGGCGCGCGTCCCACACCTTTCGAGGGCCGTCACCCGGTTCTGGTGGCGGCCCTCCCCTGTACCTTTCTCCCACCGGCCGTGCACCGCGGTGACGAGACCCTCGGCGCGGCCGCTGACAGCCCATGGACAGCAGAAAGCCCCCGTCAGGTTCACTGAGGACGGGGGCTTCCTGCGGTCTGGCTGGTTCGGGGCTTTACAGCTGGCCGAATTCTTCCCTGACCGGCTTGTACGTGTTGTCATCCTGGTACTCGTAGATACCGATGAATGCCTCCGTGGGGTCGCCCTGCTCGGAGAAGGTCACCGGACCGGACTGGCCATCGTAGTCGATGTCCTTGCCGTTGCGGAGGAGCGTGACGCAGGACGCGAAGTTGTTGCACTTGTCCCCACCCTCCGAAACTGCCTTGAGCTGCTTGGCGATCTCGGTGCCCTTGGTGCTCTTGGCGGCCTCTGCGGCGAGCGCGATCAGGTTGACCGCGTCATAGGACTCGCCGGCGTAGCTGTAGTCCTTCAGTGCCGGGTCGATGGCGAGGAGCTTCTTCTTGAAGTCTTCCTTCGCGAACGTACCGGGGATGGTGCCCTGGGCGCCCTTGAGCGTTCCGGCTTTGAAGTCCTTGCTGTAATCGGAGGTGTTGCCGTCCACCATGAACAGCTGCGTGGGCTTGATGCCCTTGCCTGTCATCAGCGGCACAATGCTCTTTGCCTGGTCAAAGGTGATCAGGGCGATCGCATCGGGCTTGGCGGCAATAACCTTGTCCACCTGGCTGCTGAACTGCGAGTCACCTTCGTTGAAGAGCTCCTCGGCCACAATCTGGCCGCCGGCTGCTTCGAAGGCTTCCTTGATGTTCTTCTGCAGGCCCGTGCCGTAGGCGTCGTTAAGGACAATCATGCCCAGAGTCTGGGCTCCACAGGTTGCCATGTAGTTGCCAAGCACCTTGCCCTGCAGCACGTCGGAGGGAGCCGTGCGCCAGTAGAGGTTCTTGTCCTCCCATGCGGTGAAGTCGGGCGAGGTGTTGGCCGGGGAGAACTGGACCACGCCGGCACCGGTGATCTGGTTGATCACGGTCTTGGACACACCGGAGGAAGCCGCACCAATGATGGCACTGACGCCTTGGCCAAGCAAGGCGGTGGTGGACTGCGTTGCAATGTCGGTCTTCGTGTCACCGGAGTCCCGGTGAACAACCTGGACCGGCTTGCCCAGGACGCCGCCCGCGGCATTGACTTCCTTGATGCCAAGGTTAACGCCTGCGATCTCGGGTGGGCCCAGGAACGCCAGCGACCCCGTCGTCGGCAGCAGCGATCCAATCTTCAGCGGAGTGGGAGTGGTGGTTGTTGCGGCCGGAACAGAACCGGCATCTGCAGTAGCCTGGGAGGTGGCGGTTCCGGTGGCACTGGGAGCAGGGCAGGCGATGCCTGCACCCGCACCGGCTGCGGTTGTGGTCGAGCCTGGGGTGGGGCTGCCACCACAAGCCGTAGCCAGCAGGGCGACGCCGATGCTAAGCGCTGTTAGCTTAGCTGCTCGGGGCGCGCCTTGGGGGAGTGAAATCATGTGTGAGTCTCCTCGATCGAAAGGTGCGAACGGCCTTTGATGCGATTGGTCAGGCGTGTTCCTGAGATAAGTTCAAGCTAGTGCAAATCACAGCCGAACATAAGTGAGTAAGGTCACATCCTTATAACACTCGTTGCATATGGGACACCTCGTAGAGGGCTCCCGGAAAAAGGGCGCAGAAGGCCCCGAAATGTGTACCCCAGGTGGGACTCGAACCCACAACACGCGGATTTTAAGTCCGCTGCCTCTGCCAATTGGGCTACTGGGGCGCCCGGTCAATGCTACCGCTTTCCGCTGCCGGAGTTGCTGCGATTGCGGCGAAGGGCTCGGCGTACTGGAAGGTTCCATGCACACCGCCGGGCCACAGCGCGAGCGGGAGGAACTGGAAGTAGTCACCCCAGTCCTTGTCGGGTGCCGCTATCCCCATGGATGAGGCCGAAACAAAGCCAAAGCGCGGGTAGTAGTCCGTGCTGCCAAGCAGGGCGATGCCCTTTTCCCCCGCGGCGTTAGCCCGGACGACGGTTTCGTGCATGAGGGCTGAGCCGATGCCGCGGCGCTGCAGCCGCGGAGCCACGCTGATCGGCCCCAGCCCCAGCAGCTCGGTGCCGTCAGCGCGGGCGCGGGTGCTGATGACATGGCCGACGATTTCGCCGTTCAGCTCTGCGACAATGCTGAGCTCCGGCAGATAGGCGTCGCACTCGAAAAGCTGGCGGAGCAGTTCCACTTCCACAGGCTCGCCCTCCACCGGCAGTCCCGTCAGCGGCGATATGGAAAAGGCCTCGGCCGTCAGCGCGATGACGGCCTCCCGGTCTTCGGGTGTCTCGCTGCGCAGCGCCAGCTCACGGACCGGCTCGGGTTCAGCCGCGGGGGCAGTCGAGAGTTCCCGCAGCACCTCCAGGGCGCGGGCAGTCTCAGCCACGGGCACAAGCAGATGGTCATGGTGGAAACCGGCCAGGACATTGCAGCTGATCCTGGCGTCCGTCAGCGCCCGGCTCACTGCGGCGGTCAGGCCCACGGCTTCGAGCTCCGAGTGGATCTCCAGGGTGATCCAGGCGGCCACGAAGTCGTACTTCAGACCGTGGGCATCGGCCTCAGCCCGGGGCAGCACCACGGTGAGCCCTTCGGCCTCCCGGACTGCGGCTTCAATGCCGGGCAAGAGCGGCTTTCCATGCGGCCAGAGCACGTACACGTACTCGCCGCCGCGGAGCACGGGGTGCATGGTGGCCAGCAGGGTCTGGATATTCTTTTCGCCCGTCATGCAGCCAGTCTAGACATCCGCGGCAGCCGCAGCGGCGGAGGTAAAGCGGCGTCACCTGGACGAAAAAGCAGCCCAAACGACGAAGCGGCCGCTCCCCAAGGGGAACGGCCGCCGTCGTGGACTACTGCTGCCTACTTGGACTTCACCGCAACAGGGTCCTTCGAATCATTCTTCTGGGCGTCTGCCGGCGTTCCCTCGACAGGCTTGGCGTCGGCAGGCTTCGCCTCGGCAGCTGCGGGCTTGGGAGCCGGTGTGGCAGCGGCCACGAAGGCACCGCGCGGGTTGTCCAGGTCCAGCAGCTGCGTGGTGTCGCGGCCCAGGAAGAAGGCCAGGATCCAGCCGAAGATCACGCGGACCTTGCGCTCCACAGTGGGCATGGCCATCCCGTGGTAGCCGCGGTGGGCCAGCCACGCGAGGGGGCCCTTGAGCCCGATGCGGCCGAGGAGGTTGATGTTGGCGACGCCCTTCCACTGGCCGAAGCCGGCCACAGCACCGAGGTTCTTGTGCTTGTAGTCCGCGAGCGGCTTGTCCCAGCGGGAAGCCCACAGGTTCTTGGCGAGGCGCTTGGCCTGGCGCAACGCGTGCTGGGCATTGGGGACACAGGTCCCGTCAGGCAGGCCAGCACCTGTAAGGTCGGGAACCGCGGCGATGTCACCTGCCGCCCAGGCGTTCTCGATGATGCCTTCATCGCCGGCGATGCGCAGGTCCGGCAGGACACGGACGCGTCCGCGGGGCTCCAGTGGGAAGTCGGTGGAGCGGACCATCGGGTTGGCCTGGACACCGGCTGTCCACACGAGGGTATCGGACTCAAATTCCTGGGCCAGGGTCTTGTCCGGCAGGTTGATCAGCTTCAGGGAGCCCTCAGCGTTGTCCAGGGATGTGTTCAGCAGGACCTCGATGCCGCGGCTGCGGAGGTGCTCAACAACCCATTCGGCCTGCTTCTCGGTGACCTCGGGCATGATGCGGCCCATGGCCTCAACGAGCACGAAGCGGACTTCCTCCTGCTTGACGCGCGGGTTGTTCTTAACGGCCGCGCGGGCGAGGTCTTCCATCTCGGTGATGCACTCGATGCCGGCGAAACCGCCACCCACAACCACAAAGGTCAGCGCGCGGGCACGCTCAGCCGGATCCGTGATCGTGGAGCCGACCTCGATCCGGTCGAGGACCTTGTTGCGGAGCGCAACGGCCTCCTCAATGGTCTTCAGGCCGATGCCCTTGTCCGCAAGGCCCTTGATGGGGAACGTGCGGGTAATGGCCCCTGCGGCCAGGACGACGTCGAAGTAGGGAACCTCGAAGGGGTCGCCGCCGTCAGAGGGCGCAACCACGGCGGTGCGGTTGGCGTGGTCGATCGACGTGACGCGGCCCTGGATGAGCTCGGTCTGCTTGAGGTGCCGGCGGTGCGAGACCACCGCGTGGCGCGCCTCGATGTTGCCGCCGGCAACTTCGGGCAGGAAGGGCTGGTAAGTCATGTAGGGCAGTGGATCCACGAGGGTGACGATGCCACCGGCATTCGCGATCTTCTTCTGCAGTTTGAGTGCTACGTACAGGCCGACGTACCCGCCGCCGACGACGAGCACCCTGGGACGGTCCTGGAGCTGAGGGGTGGTTGCCATGCATCCAGAGTACAACAGTTTGTGAAAATCTTCACTAACTTGGGGTGCCGCCAGGGTCCACTCTGCTCAAGGTCCCTGTTTCGGCGTCTTCGGCGCTGCCCCCGGAGGCCCTGTAAGCACGGCGCAGCTGCACCGCGCCGGCAACGATGATGATGACGAAAAGGGATCCGAAACCGATCACGACGACGGCCGGAAGGGCGCTGTCCAGCTGTGACGGGGCCTGGGCGGCCGGCACCGTGGCCTTTGGCAGCGTGGGCTGCGCGACCGCCTCGGTCTCAGGAGGCGCCACAGGCGCCGGCGTCGCCGCATTGCCGCGGCGGTGCACGCGGATCCAGTCGGAGATGGATCCCAGGGGATTCACCTGGGTTTCCGCGACATCAACTTTCAGTGCGGCTTCGGCATTGAGCATGCCGAATCCATAGAGCGGGTCCTTCCCCGGGGCGCCCTCGTCCGTGGCTGTGGACACGATCCTGTTGATGACCTGCTCGGCGCTCATCTCGGGCCATTTGGAACGGATCAGCGCGGCTACACCGGAAACGATAGGCGTAGCTCCCGAGGTACCTGCCCATTCCGCATAGCTTCCGCCGGGAAGTCCGCCGGCAAGCTTTTCTGCCGGGGCTGCCACACCGATGCTGATGCCCTGCGATGAGGAGTCGACGCTGGCCCTGCCGCCGCGGTCCAGTCCGGCCACGGTAAGCACGCCCGGAATGGTTGCCGGCGCGCCTACTTGGATGTTGCCGCCTACCCGGTTGCCGGCAGCAGCCACGATGACGACGTCCTTCTGCTCTGCGTAGAGGAAGGCGGCGTCCCAGCTTTGCGGCCACTCGGGCGAGGTGCTGCCCAGTGAGATGTTGATGACCTTGGCCCCGTTGTCCACTGCCCAGCGGACAGCCTCGGGAATCTGGTCCTGGTCACTCTTGCCGCCGGGGTTCTCCGACCCGAGCCAGGTGGACACAGCGAGAATCTGGGCTTCCGGTGCGACGCCCATGATGCCGTCGGGATTGGTCTTCGATGGCGAAGAGGTAGGCGAGGGCTTGGCGCTGGCCTTGGACTTCTTGGGGGGCGGCGGCTGGTGTCCGCGGCCCGCGAGCATGGTGGCCACCAGCGTTCCGTGCTCCGGCTTGGCCCCGATGCCCTTCTGTCCGTCCGGCGTACCCGCCCCCGAGACATCATGCCCTCCGGCGATGGCGCCCTTCAGGTCGGGGTGGTCGCCGTCCACGCCGCTGTCGATCACAGCCACTTTCACGTTGGCGCCCTTGGAGACCTCCCAGGCCTTCGTGATGCCGGCTTCCTTGAGCCAGTACTGCTTGTCCCGCCAAGTGTCGGCCTGTGCTGCCGGGGCCGTAGCTATGGTTGCCGCAGCGATGCTGCCGGCCAGCACCGCCGACAGCAGAGCCGAGACGGTCCGGCGGAACCGGGCTGTTGCTCTGGTCATTCAAGATCCAATACTCGGTGGGGCGGTGCCTTGCCAGCTCCGTGGGTCAGTGGACGCTCAGGGCAATTCCGTCAAGAATATCGTGCTCGCTGGCTGTGGCCGTAATGATCTCTCCTCCGGTGAGTTCGCCCATCCTCATGAGGATGCGTCGCCAGACGAGGGCGCCGGCACCGATGACATCCACCCGGCCGGGGTGCATGTAGGGCAGCCGGGCCCGCTGCGCGCGGGTCATGCCGAGCAAGTCACCGGCTGCCTCAGCAACGGCCCGGATGGACAGTTCGGCGCCGTGGATGGCGGCGGGCAGGTATTCCGGCAGCTTGAGCGCATGGGCCGTAATCGTGGTTACGGACCCGGCAACCCCGACGACGGCGGTGCCGCTTTCCAGCGGAACGTCCAGTGCCGCTTGCGCGATGGCGGCGTCGACGTCAGCCTCCGCCGCGGCGATCTCCGCAGCGGTGGGTGGATCACTTTTGAGATGGCGTTCGGTCAGCCGGACACAACCGATATCCACAGACTTGGCCGCGATGACTCCGTTTGCGTCCCCCAGCACGAATTCGGTACTCCCGCCGCCGAGGTCCACAACCAAGACCCTGGCCCCGTCGGCCATGGGCAGCACGCTGCTTGCTCCGGCGAAGGAGAGAGCCGCTTCCTCGTCGCCGGAAATGACCTCGGGCTCGACGCCGAGGAGCCCCCGGATGCCGTTCACAAAGACCTGGCGGTTGCGGGCATCGCGCGTTGCGGAGGTGGCCACGAAGCGCACTTTCTCGGCGCGGTACTCGCGGATCAGCTCGGCATAGTCAGCAGCGGCAGCAAAAGTGCGCTCCAGTGCCTCCGGCGCGAGCTCCCCCGTTGCGTCCACGCCTTGGCCCAGCCGCACCACCCTCATCTCGCGGACAATGTCCGTGAGCTTCGTCGGGCCGTTTCCGCGGTCAACGTCCGCGATCAGCAGGCGGATGGAATTGGTACCGCAGTCAATGGCTGCAACCCTGGTCATTCGCCTGCCTCCTGCTTCGTCTTCCGCACCGGGGCGGGCCGCCCCACGATGGCAGGCAGTCCCTGCGGCCCGTGCCTGCTGAGGTCCTGAGACGGCGCTTCGCCTGCGGTGTCCCAGGCGCCTTCGCAGTAACACCGGTCAACGCTCCACCATTCACCAATGGCGGCGATGGCTTCGTCACCGAGTGGATTGACACCGGGGCCGGCCGCCAGGGAGTGGCCCACCAGCACATGGAGGCATTTCACCCGTGTAGGCATTCCGCCGGCCGAGACGCCGTCGATCTCGGGGACCTCCCCGATGCCGCAACGCGCTCCGATTTCCGCACGCGACTGCAGATACGCCTCATGGGCTGCCCGATACGCGGCGGCCAGCGGCTCGTCCGCGGTGAGTCGCTGGTTCATCTCATTCATGAGCCCGGCCGCTTCCAGCCGCGATACAGCGGACGTGATCACCGGGTGGGTCAGGTAGAACGTCGTCGGGAACGGTGTGCCGTTGCTGAGCCGCGGGGCTGTGGCGGCCACGAGGGGATTGCCACAGACACACCTCGCGGGGATCTCCACGACGTCACGGACAGGCCGGCCCAGCTGGCGGCTCAGCACCTCGAGATCGTGTGCCGATGGCTGCCGGGTTTCCTCCGGCGCCGATGCCGTGTTGTCTGCCACTGGCGCGGCCGTCCTTCCTGCCCGGATCCGGCTGCCCAGCGATGCCTGGGGCAGTCCTGCGGCGGGCGCCGCTTAGTCTGTTGCCGAACGCCGAATGGATTCCCACAGGGAGTCCACCCACGGCACGTTGGCGGGGTCTTGTACTGCTGCTGCACCGGGCCCGCTGGCTGCTGCACCTGCCGGCATGTCGCTGCCAAACACCCAGTAGCCGGTCTCGCCCGGCATAACCATGTTAATGCGGTCCCGGGCCTGCTGCTTGACGTAGTTGGGATCCTGCCAGCGCGAAACCTGTCGCTTCAGGTCATCCTGGGCGGATTGTCTGGCCGCTATATCCGCTTCCAGCGCGGCAATTTCGGCCCGCTTGTCGATGAAGATCTTCACCGTAGGCGCCAGCATGGTGGTGATGGCAATCATGACGACGGCCAGCGCCAGCATGCGCCCCGAGAAGGCCTTGGCGGGGACCGGGTCGACGCTTTCGTCCTCGCCTATTACGGGGGACGACCCGGACCCCTTCTTCCCGGCGGCCGCGGCGCCGGACCTCCCGGCTGTTCCGGGCACAGTACCGCCCGACGGCGTTTTGCCTGACGGCGTTTTACCTGGCGGCGTTTTGCCTGCCGGCGTTTTACCTGACGGCGTTTTGCCTGCCGGCGACTCGCCTGCTGCTGCGCCCTTGGCTGTGGTCCCGGCTGGGCTTGTTCCGCTGGCCTGGGGGGCGCCGGCCGCCGGGGCGGTTTCCCTTCCCGTTTCGCCGTGCGCGCGACCGCCGAAGTCTGCCAAGATGACGTCTCCCCCGCCGGAGCCAGTGCCGGGGTTCCGGGTCGCTGCTGTCACCCGGGGAACTTTGGGACGGCGGGTAGCCATGACACTCCTGTAAAACGCGGGACTAGCCGGCCTTAAACGAAGCCGGTGGCTATGGTCTTTCCACCATAGCCACCGGTCATTCGTTTATCCGGCTATTAAGCCTTGAAACGCGGGAAGGCGCTGCGTCCGGCGTACCGTGCGGCGTCGTCGAGTTCCTCTTCGATGCGCAGCAGCTGGTTGTACTTGGCAACACGCTCGGAACGGGCCGGAGCGCCGGTCTTGATCTGGCCGGCGTTGGTGGCGACGGAGATGTCAGCGATGGTGGTGTCCTCGGTTTCGCCGGAGCGGTGCGAGGTGATGGTGGTGTAGCCGGAGCGCTGTGCCAGGGACACCGCGTCCAGGGTTTCGGTCAGCGAACCGATCTGGTTGACCTTGACCAGCAGGGAGTTGGCGGTAGCCGCATCGATGCCCTGCTGCAGACGCTCAGGGTTGGTGACGAACAGGTCGTCGCCCACAAGCTGGACCTTGTCACCGATGGTGTCGGTGAGGATCTTCCAGCCCTCCCAGTCGTTCTCGTCCAGCGGGTCCTCGATGGACACCAGCGGGTAGTCGGCAACCAGCTCGGCGTAGTAGGAGCTCATCTCGGCGGAGCTCAGGGCCTTGCCTTCGAACTGGTAGGCGCCGTCCTTAAAGAACTCGGAGGAGGCGACGTCCAGGGCCAGGGCGATGTCGGTGCCCGGGGTGTAGCCGGCGTTCTGGATGGCTTCCTGGATCAGGTCCAGGGCGGCGCGGTTGGACGGCAGGTTCGGGGCGAAGCCGCCCTCGTCGCCCAGGCCGGTGGAGAGGCCCTTCTGCTGCAGCACGGCCTTGAGGTTGTGGTAAACCTCAACGCCCCAGCGCAGGCCCTCGGAAAAGGTCTCGGCGCCGATCGGGGCGATCATGAATTCCTGGATGTCGACATCCGAGTCAGCGTGGGAACCGCCGTTGAGGATGTTCATCAGCGGAACCGGCAGGACGTGGGCGTTCGGGCCGCCCAGGTACTTGTACAGCGGCAGGTCGGCGGAGGCTGCGGCGGCGTTGGCGACTGCCAGTGAAACGCCGAGGATGGCGTTTGCGCCCAGCTTGCCCTTGTTGGCCGTGCCGTCCAGGTCGATCATGGCCTGGTCGATGCTGCGCTGGTCCGTGGCGTCGAAGCCGGTCAGGGCTGGTGCGATCTGGTCGATGACCGCATCCACGGCCTTCTGGACGCCCTTGCCGAGGTAACGGCCCTTGTCGCCGTCACGCAGCTCAACAGCCTCGTGCTCGCCGGTGGATGCGCCGGAGGGAACTGCTGCGCGGCCGATCTGGCCATCGGAGAGCAGAACTTCGACCTCTACGGTGGGGTTGCCACGGGAATCGAGGATCTCGCGGGCGTGGATGGCATCAATAAGCGCCATGAATATGCTCCTTATGGGCGATATTACGGGGGTACTGGCAAAAAAATCTCGACGTCCTCGTCAGGGACTAGCCTAGTCGAGAGTGGTGAACGTTACGGAAACCTATCCAGAACACGGACGTCATGATCCGGGCGCGACCTGATTTTGGCGGCGCCGGACGGCGCCCCGGAGGGCCCTTTCGGCGTCGAACCCCTTGCTGCGCGCAGCGCCGACAACGGCGAGTAACAACTCGCCAAGCTCGGCTTCGGTTTCTATTGTTTCGAGCGTCTCAACCAGCGGGGTTGCGCGTTCAGGCAGCGTGGACAACCCTGCGCGCTCCGCCCGATCCAGGATCTTGTGAGCCCGGGCCAAGGCAGGCAACGCGGCGGGGATGCCCTCAAAGTGGCTGGTCCGTTCCGGCTTTTCCGCCTTCTTGACGGCGTCCCATGTGAGCACGATTTCCTCCACCGTGGCGGGGAAGGTTTCCTGCAGGGAACCGTCCGGCCGGAACACGTGGGGGTTGCGGCGGATCATCTTCTCGGCGATGCCCCGGGCGACGTCGGAAAAGGCGAAAGTGCCGCGCTCTTCCGCGAGCCGGGCGTGCAGCACCACCTGGAGCAGCACGTCGCCCAGCTCGCCCTTCAGTTCTGTTTCATCCCGGCCGGTTTCGATGGTCTCAGCCACTTCATAGGCTTCCTCAAGGAGGTACTCAACGAGGGATTCATGGGTAAGTGCGCCCATCCAGGGACAATGCTCGCGCAGCGCGGCGATCACCCCCAACAACTCCCCCACCCCGTCAGCGGGCACCCCGCCAGCGGGCACCCCCTCAGCGGTTTTGTCAGCCAAGGTTCGCGTAGGCGTCGTTGATGTACTCCACCAGGGCTTCCCTTTCCTCGAGCGGCAGGAAGGAGGCCTCGGCCGCGTTGAGTGTGAGTTCCAGCAGGTCATCGAGGTCATAGTCGAACGTCTCCACCAGCAACTCGAATTCGTCCGTGAGGGTCACGCCGCTCATGAGCCGGTTGTCCGTGTTGATGGTGACGTTGAAGCCCAGCTGGTAGAGCATGTCCAACGGGTGGCTGTCGATGCCTTCGCCGAAGCCGGCGATCGCTCCGGTCTGCAGGTTCGACGACGGGCAGATCTCCAATGGAATGCCGCGGTCACGGACCCAGCTCGCAAGGTTTCCGAGCGTCACCAGGCCAATGTTGTCATCGTCACTGTCATCAGCGGCGTCATCGCTGTCCTCGAATTCCACCATGATGTCCTCAGCGATCCGGACGCCATGACCCAGCCGCAGGGCGCGTCCGTCGACGAGGGCGGACTGGATGCTTTCGAGTCCTGCAGCCTCGCCTGCATGCACGGTGGCCGGGAAGTTGTTTTCAGCCAGGTAGGTGAAGGCATCCTTGAAGCGCGACGGCAAAAAGCCGTCCTCGGCGCCGGCGATGTCAAAGCCTACCGCGCCGCGGTCCCGGTGGCGGACGGCGAGCTCGGCGATCTCCTGGCCGCGCTCGGCGTGGCGCATCGCGGTGATCAGCTGGCCCACCCGGATTTCGCGGCCGGTTTCGGCCACGGCCGCAACGCCTGCTTCAAGGCCTTCCTGGACGGCCTCGACTACCTCATCGAGCGTGAGGCCCTTTTGGAGGTGCTGCTCCGGCGCCCAGCGGACCTCCCCGTAGACCACGCCGTCATCCGCGAGATCCTCCACAAATTCCCGCGCCACCCGGGACAGGCCTTCCGTGGTCTGCATGACGGCGACGGTGTGGTCGAACGTTTCGAGGTAGCGGACCAGCGAGCCGGAGTCGGCGGACTCGCGGAACCATTCACCGAGGGCGGCAGGGTCGGTGGATGGCAGGGTATGGCCAACGGCCGCCGCCAGTTCGATGATGGTTGCGGGGCGGAGACCCCCGTCCAGGTGATCATGAAGGGATACCTTGGGCAGGCTCTTCAGATCGAAGTCAAGGGCAGGGGCGGCGTCAACGATGGGCTCAGTCACGTACCAACTCTAGGGTTGGACCGCGTGCAACGCCAACGGCCCGCCGCCGTGGGTTTCAGCGCCCCGGCTCGGCGTCGGCAGTCACCGAAAGCGGCAGCGAACGGCCCAGCCGCCCGCCGTCGTGCCCTTCAGCTTTGCGGTCCGGCCTTGCTGCCGGAGTCCCGTCCGGTTCCGGCTCCGCAAGGCCCGCCTCCTCCGGCGCCGGTCCGGGACCCGGGAGTACGTCATTGAGTACGTCATTGCGCCCGAGCCGCTTATGCCACCACCGCAACACGTGGTCAATGAAGATTCCCAGGATGATGGCAAAGACCACGGCAATGCCCGCCCCGAGCAGCGGGTTGTGGTGCAGCCAGGGGAAGGAGCTCGCCAGGATTCCAATACCCACGGAATACCCCACCCACGTGATGCAGGCGAAGGCATCCAACAGGAAAAACCGGCGGTGCGGAAAGCCCGTGGTTCCAGCCACATAGTTCACGGCCACACGGCCCCAGGGAATGTATCGCGCCGTGAAAATGAGCACGGCGCCGCGCTTCTCCAGCTCGTAGCGGGCCCAGCCAAAAGCCTTCTGGACCTTCGGCCGCCGCATCCACTTCCAGCGCTCAAGGCCGATCTTCCGGCCCAGGAGGTACGCCATGTTGTCGCCGGCAATCGCACCCGTAAGTGCGGTCAGTCCCAGGATCCAGAGATTGGGCTCGCCGCTGTGCCGGGAGAAGGCGGCCAGGGCGACGATGAGCGTCTCGCTGGGCACGACCATTGCAAAGCCGTCCACGAAGAAGAACAAAAGCAAAATCGGATAAATCCACCACTGACCCGCTGCATGGAGCACGGCCTCATTAATAAACTCCACGCGGGTGTTGCTCCTCGGCAATGAGAAAAAAGTCGATGACGCTAAACGCTTTTCAGTGTCCCATGCGCGGAGCACAGTCCGCTACGCCTGTCCGGCAAAAATCAGTCGTCCACCAGGGGCCCGGGGAACCCGCCACGCAGCTTGCTGATGACGAGGTCCACGATGATGCCCAGCGTGATCGCGCAGACGATGGCGACGGCGGCTCCCAGCAGGTGGTTCTCTTCGAACCACTGGCCAAAAAACAGCCCGATGGCCACCGAGTAGCCAGCCCAGAGCGTTGCTGACAGCACGGTCAGCGCCACGAAGCGGGTGTGGGGAAAGTGCGTGGCTCCCGCTGTGAGGTTGACGGCCACCCTGCCGATCGGAACGAACCGCGCCACAAGGATCAGGGACGCCGGGCGCTTTCGAAGCTCACGCCCGGCCCAGCGGAATGCGCGCTGCATCCGCGGCCCCCGCATCCATCGCCAACGTTGCGTTCCCACGCCCCGGCCAATGAGATAGGCGGTGTTGTCTCCCGTGAAGGCGCCGAGCGCCGCGATGGCGGCAAGAAGCCACGGGTTGGGGACATCCGCAGTCGCCGCGACGGCTGCCAGTCCCACCACCACCGATTCACTGGGAATCGGCGGAAAGAAACCGTCAATGAAACAGCAGGCCAAGACGATGAACAGGACCCACGGTTGGCCGGCCGCTGCAAGAATAAAGTCGTTGATGGCCTGCACGGCGTCAGGCAATGCGGTCAATGATGAGCTGCTGCGCAGGCCGCGATCCATCCGGAGCAACGGTAACAGCGTTTTCGAGCGCCTCTTTGGCGCGGGCGAACTTCTCGGGAGTGTCGGTAAGCAGGGTCATCAGCGGCTCCCCTGCGCGCACGGTGGCGCCGGGCTTGGCGTGCAGGCGGACGCCCGCCCCTGCCTGGACCGGATCCTCTTTGCGGGCCCGGCCCGCTCCCAGCCGCCAGGCAGCCACCCCGACGGCGAGGGCATCCAGTTCCACGAGGACGCCGTCTGCCGGGGCATAGATGGTTTCGGATTCCTTCGCCACCGGCAGCTTTGCCCGCGGATCACCGCCCTGCGCCGCAATCATCCCGTTCCAGACGTCCATAGCGCGGCCGTCCTTGAGCGCCGCCCGCGGGTCGGCGTCCTCAACCCCTGCACAGGCGAGCATCTCCTCCGCCAGCCTGACAGTCAGTTCGACGACGTCTTCCGGGCCGCCGCCCGCGAGCACCTCGACGGACTCCTCCACCTCGATGGCGTTTCCCGCGGTCAGCCCCAAGGGCGTGTCCATGTTGCTGAGCAGGGCCACGGTGTTCACTCCCGCGTCCTTCCCCAAGGCCACCATTGTCTCGGCGAGTTCCCGTGCGCGGGCCTCATCCTTCATGAAGGCCCCGCTGCCCACCTTGACGTCCAGCACGAGCGAGCCGGTGCCTTCCGCGATCTTCTTGCTCATGATCGAGGAGGCGATCAGTGGAATGGCCTCCACGGTGCCTGTGACGTCCCGGAGCGCGTAGAGCTTCTTGTCCGCAGGGGCCAGGCCGGCACCGGCGGCGCAGATCACGGCACCGACGTCCTGGAGCTGCGCGAGGATTTCCTCGTTGCTTAAGACGGCACGCCAGCCCGGAATGGATTCCAGCTTGTCCAGCGTGCCGCCCGTGTGCCCGAGGCCTCGGCCGGAAAGCTGCGGCACGGCCACCCCGAACACGGCCACCAGCGGCGCCAGCGGGAGGGTGACCTTATCCCCGACACCCCCGGTGGAGTGCTTGTCGCTCGTCGCCTTCACTCCACCGTCGGGACGCTTGAGGCTGGAGAAGTCCATCCGTTCCCCCGAGGCGATCATCGCAGCCGTCCAGCGTGAGATTTCTGCCCGGTCCATGCCGTTGAGCAGGATGGCCATGTTCAGGGCGGCCATCTGCTCATCCGCGATCACTCCGCGCGTGTAGGCATCGATGGTCCAGTCGATCTGTTCGGGGCTCAGGACACCCCTGTCACGCTTGATGCGGATGATGTCGACGGCGTCGAACGCTTCCGTTTCAGTTGAAACGAGTTTCACGGGGCTTCCTTCAGGTGTTCGGGGCCAAATGCATCAGGGAGCACCTGGTCCATGGTCATGATTCCCTGTGTGGTCATGAGCTCCATCCCTGGAGCCCGGAATTCATACAGTAACTGGCGGCAGCGCCCGCAGGGCATCAGGACGTTCCCTCCGCCGTCGACGCAATAAAAGGCGCGCAGGAGACCGCCGCCGGTCATATGGAGGTTGCCCACGAGCGTGCATTCAGCACACAGCGTGAGCCCGTAACTGGCGTTTTCGACGTTGCAGCCGCTGACAATCCGTCCGTCCGAGGTGAGGGCAGCTGCACCGACCGGGAACTTTGAATAGCGCACATACGCCTTCTGCATGGCGTCGACGGCGGCGGCCTGCAGGGCCGGCCAGTCGACGTCGGACTGGCCGGCTTCGGCGGGCGGGCGCGGCGAAGCGTCGTTCATACCCGTCAGCCCTTAACGTATCGGATGCCGCTGGCGGCCGGCGGGCGCGACCTGCCGACGAGCCCGGCCACTGCGAGGACGGTCACGAGATAGGGCAGCATGGGGCAAAAGGAGTTAGAGGTCGCGAATGGTTCGCAAGGCTGCGGCAGTGAGAACCTGGATGCCGTAGCCCAGGGCGCGCTCGTCAACAATGTAGTCGCCGCGGTGCAGGTCGTAGTCTTCTCCACCGGGGGTCCGGGTCCCGAGGCGCATCATGGCGCCCGGCAGCTCCGCGAGGAACCAGGCGAAGTCTTCCCCGCCCATGGACTGCGGGGTCAGCACCACGGCGCCTTCGCCGATCTCGGCGCGGGCCGCAGCCTCGATCAGGGCCGTCTCGTGCTCCGAGTTGACCACAGGCGGCACACCGCGGGTGTGCTCCAGGTGCACGTCCACGCCGTAGGGCGCGGCCACCTGCTGCACCACTTCGTCGAGCAGTTCACCGGCGCTGTGCCAGGCGTCGCGGTCCAGGCAGCGCATGGTGCCGGCCATGTAGCCCGTACCCGGGATCGCGTTCGGCGCCGACCCGGCGTTGATGTGGCCCCACACCACGGAGACGCCGCTGCGGACGTCCACCCGGCGGGACAGCACGGCCGGAACGTTCACCGCGATCTGGGCGAGGGCGAATACCAGGTCCTCAGTGAGATGCGGGCGGGAGGTGTGGCCGCCGCGGCCGCTCAATTCGATCTTGATGGTGTCCGAGGCTGAGGTGATGGCCCCGATGCGCGTACCGATCTTGCCGACGTTGATGCGCGGATCGCAGTGCAGCGCCAGGATGCGCGGCACACCTTCGAGGACCCCCTGCTCGATGCACGCGTGGGCACCGCCTGGCATGGTCTCCTCTGCAGGCTGGAAAATTATGCGGACGCTCCCGCCCAAGGGTGTTTCCAGATGCATGCGGTGCAGGACCAGCGCGATCCCCAGCATGGTAGTGGTATGGATGTCGTGGCCGCAGGCGTGGGTCACGCCGTGGTTCTTCGAAGCGAACGGCAGGCCGGTTTCCTCGATGATCGGCAGGGCGTCGATATCACCGCGCAGAGCGGTGGCAATGGGGCCTTCGCCGATGTCCACGGTAAGGCCTGTGCCTTCAAGCCGGCGCGGCTCCAGCCCCGCCTCTTCCAGTCGCTCCACGAGCTTGTCCGTGGTGCGGAATTCCTTGAAGGACAGTTCAGGGTGCGCATGGAGGTCCCTGCGGAATTCGATCAGTTCCGGCAGCAGCGGTTCGAGCCACGGCCCTACCGCCACGGTCGGCTCGGCTTCAGTAGTGTAATTGCGCACATCACAACTCTAGCGAGCCGCCGATGAATCATGGCATCGCAGTCGCCGCATTACGGTTTCCTAGAGGACGTCGGTGTCACCGCTGGCCTTCAGGGCGTCCACGGCCTGCTTCACCCGCTGCGAATGCTGCTTGGTGGTGACGAGCAGCGCATCGGGCGTATCCACGATCACCACGTCCTTAATCCCGATCAGCGCAATAACGCGCTTGGTATCCGAAACCACCACGCCGCTGGCTTTTTCGGTAAAGACGCGCGCGCCCTCGCCAAGGACAGTAACCTCGTCCACTTCCTTGGCACTGTTGAGGCGTCCCACGGAGGCAAAGTCCCCGACGTCGTCCCACCGGAAGGAACCAGGCACGACGGCGACGTCCCCGGCTGCCGCTGCGGGCTCTGCCACCGCATAGTCGATGGCGATCTTGGGCAGGGTGGGCCAGATACGGGCGGTGACTTCATCACGGCGCGGAGTGTCCCAGGCTTCGGCGATTTCCTGCAGGCCGGTGAACAGCTCCGGCTGGTTCGCTTCCAGGTGCTTGAGCATCAGGGACACCGGCGCCACGAACATGCCGGCGTTCCAGACGTAATCGCCGCTGTCCACGTACTGCTGCGCAACGTCCTCGTCCGGCTTCTCCACGAACTCGACGACGGCCTGGGAGTTGGGCGCGCCCGGAATGTGCAGGGAGGCGCCGGAGCGGATGTAGCCGAACCCGGTGGACGGGTGCGTCGGCTTGATGCCGATGGTGACGATCTTGCCGGCGGCCGCGGTGTAGATGGCTTCCCGCACCGTCTGCTGGAAAAGGTCATCGGGGCTGATCACGTGGTCTGCCGCGAACGAGCCCATGATGGTGTCAGGATCCCGCTGGTGCAGGATAGCGGCGGCGAGGCCGATGGCAGCGCCTGAGTCCTTCGGCTCGCTTTCCAGCACGAGGTCGCCGTCCTGGACCTCCGGCAGCTGGCGGCACACGGCCTCGCGGTGTGCGTTTCCGGTGACAACGAGGACCCGGTTGCCCGCGAGGGGCTCCAGCCGGTCATAGGTTGCACGCAGAAGCGTGCTTCCCGAACCCGTGAGGTCGTGAAGGAACTTGGGAGCTGCTGCGCGTGACAGAGGCCAGAGGCGGGTCCCCACGCCGCCCGCAGGAATCACAGCAATAAAACGGCTGAGAGGTGAATCCTGGCTTGTCACTTTGTCTTTACTCATCACGGCCTACTTTAGCTGACAAGCCTCAAGGGCCCTGCTGAAGCGGAAGGGGACCCGACTCATCGGCAACCAAAATGTGGCGTTTGTCTCAAAAAAGGCGCAAAACCGTACAGTACTGCGGCCGCTAAGGAAGGCCTGAATTGAATAAGCTGTGAGCGAAGCCTAGATTTAGGCCTGAGCTACGAGTGCTCTCACAGCAGGCGTTCCCCCCGCATGGATCCCGTGCCAGCGCCGCTGTGTTGCAGGGAGGTTTATTCAGTGCCGACGAAACCAGCTGGCACCTTGTACCGCGGCCGTGAAGGCATGTGGTCCTGGGTTGGACACCGCATTACCGGTGTTGTGATCTTTTTCTTCTTGTTGGTCCACGTGCTGGACACCTCCCTTGTGAGAGTGTCGCCGGAGGCCTACACCGCGGTGATCGGTGCCTACAAGAACCCGCTGATGGCCCTGGGTGAAACGGGCCTGGTCGCGGCGATCGTCTTCCACGCCTTCAACGGCCTGCGGATCATCGCCGTCGACTTCTGGAAGAAGGGTGCCAAGTACCAGCGCCAGATGCTCTGGGTCGTGCTCGGTCTCTGGATCGTCACCATGGTGGCCTTCTCCATCCGCCACCTTTCCCTTGCACTCGGAGGTCACTAAGCCATGTCTGCAACTGAGATCCAGCCCCCGCGCAGTGGCCAGATCAGCGGCAAGCCGCAAGCCGGCCTCATCGCTCCGAAGTACCGCCGCGGAGGCAGCTCCCGCGGAAACTTCGAAATGGCCGCATGGCTGTTCATGCGTCTCTCCGGCGTGGTGCTGGTAGTCCTGATCTTCGGCCACCTCTTCGTCAACCTGCTGGTGGGCGAGGGCATCCACGCCATCGACTTCGGTTTCGTTGCCGGCAAGTGGGCCGACCCGTTCTGGCAGTTCTGGGACCTCGCCATGCTGTGGCTGGCCATGCTGCACGGCACGAACGGTGTCCGCACCATCATCAACGACTACGCCGAGAAGGACTCCACCCGCTTTTGGCTCAAGATGGTCCTCTACGCCGCCACCGCCGTCATCATCATCCTTGGCACCTTGGTGATCTTCACCTTCAACCCGTGCCCCGTCGTCGACGGCGTCCAGCTCCCCGGCGGCTTCTGCCCCGCGTAGCGTACAGCGGCTGCCCGCCCCGTCCGGCGGTCTTCTGTTTGCGGAGCAGGCCTCAGCCCGCCCGTTGTTTTATTGCGAATTTTGAGAGAAAGAGCGTCTGGTATGCAGGTCCATAAGTACGACGTCGTCATCGTCGGTGCCGGTGGCGCCGGGATGCGCGCCGCGATCGAATCCGGTCAGCGTGCGCGAACAGCAGTACTGACCAAGCTCTACCCCACCCGCTCCCACACGGGTGCAGCCCAGGGCGGCATGTGTGCAGCCCTGGCCAATGTCGAAGAAGACAACTGGGAATGGCACACCTTCGACACCATCAAGGGCGGCGACTACCTGGTTGACCAGGATGCCGCGGAAGTCATGGCCAAGGAGGCCATTGACGCCGTGCTGGACCTTGAGAAGATGGGTCTGCCGTTCAACCGCACCCCCGAGGGCAGGATTGACCAGCGCCGCTTCGGTGGCCACACCCGCGACCACGGCAAGGCTCCCGTCCGCCGGGCGTGCTACGCCGCCGACCGCACGGGCCACATGATCCTGCAGACGCTGTACCAAAACTGCGTCAAGCACAACGTTGAGTTCTACAACGAGTACTACGTCCTGGATCTGCTCACAGTTGAAGAAGACGCAGTGCGCGAGGACGGCACCCCGTACAAGCAGAAGCGCGTCGCAGGCGTCGTCTCCTACGACCTCGCGTCCGGCGAGCTGCACGTTTTCCAGGCAAAGTCCGTGGTGTTCGCCTCCGGCGGCGCCGGCAAGGTCTTCAAGACCACGTCCAACGCCCACACCCTCACGGGTGACGGCATGGGCATCGCCTTCCGCCGTGGCATTCCGCTGGAGGACATGGAGTTCTTCCAGTTCCACCCGACCGGCCTTGCCGGCCTGGGCATTCTGCTGTCCGAAGCCGCCCGCGGTGAGGGCGCCATCCTGCGTAACTCCGAGGGTGAGCGCTTCATGGAGCGCTACGCCCCGACCATCAAGGACCTCGCTCCCCGTGACATCGTGGCCCGCTCCATGGCCAACGAAGTACGGGAAGGCCGCGGCTGCGGCCCGAACAAGGACTACGTGCTCCTTGACCTGACGCACCTTGAGCCGGCCCACATCGACGCCAAGCTGCCGGACATCACCGAGTTCGCACGCACCTACCTCGGCGTGGAGCCCTACACGGAGCCCGTTCCGGTGTTCCCGACGGCGCACTACGCCATGGGCGGCATTCCCACGAACATCAACACTGAGGTCCTGCAGGACAACGACACCGTGGTGCCGGGCCTGTACGCCGCCGGTGAAGTGGCTTGCGTCTCGGTCCACGGCTCCAACCGCCTGGGCACCAACTCCCTGCTGGACATCAACGTCTTCGGTAAGCGCGCCGGCATCGCCGCGGCCGAGTATGCCAGGACGGCAAACTACGTGGAACTCCCGGAGAACCCGGAAGCCTACACGGTTGAGCTGCTGGACATTGCCCGCAACGGCACCGGCACCGAGAAGGTGTCCGTGATCCGCAAGGAACTCCAGGACACCATGGATGCCAACATGCAGGTGTTCCGGACGGCCGACACGCTCAACCAGGTGCTGACGGACATTGCTTCCTTTGAGGAGCGCTACCGGAACATCAGCGTGCAGGACAAGGGCAAGCGCTTCAACCTTGACCTGCTGGAGGCCGTGGAACTCGGCTTCCTGCTGGAACTCGCGAAGGTCATGACCGTGGCCGCCCTGCACCGCGAGGAGTCCCGCGGCGGGCACTTCCGCGAGGACTTCCCGGAACGGGACGACGAAAAATTCATGAAGCACTCCATGGCGTACAAAGAAGACCACGCACCGGCTGACGGTTCCGTGGAGGAGGCAATTGCCGGGATTCGGCTTGGTACAAAGCCGGTCGTGTTTACGCGCTACGAGCCGATGGTGAGGAAGTACTAAAAATGTCCGCTGAACTTGCTGAGCCAGCCTCCAAGATCGAACTGCCCGCAGGTGTCGGCGGCGGCGGGGAAATCCCCACCTTCGACATCACCCTGCGCGTCCGCCGCTACAACCCTGAGGTTTCCGAGGACGCCCGCTGGGACGACTTCAAGCTGACCATGTACGGCACGGACCGCGTGCTGGACGCCCTGCACAAGATCAAGTGGGAAGTGGACGGCAGCGTCTCCTTCCGCCGGTCCTGCGCCCACGGCGTCTGCGGCTCCGATGCGATGCGCATCAACGGCCGCAACCGCCTTGCCTGCAAGACGCTGCTGAAGGACCTGGACACGTCCAAGCCCATCACGGTTGAACCCATCAAGGGCCTGCCGGTGGAGAAGGACCTGATCGTGGACATGGAACCTTTCTTCCAGTCGTTCCGCGAAGTCATGCCCTTCCTGATCAACAAGGGCCACGAGCCCACCAAGGAACGCCTGCAGTCCGCCGAGGACCGGGAGCGCTTCGACGACACCACCAAGTGCATCCTGTGCGCGGCGTGCACCTCGTCCTGCCCCGTGTTCTGGACCGACGGCCAGTACTTCGGCCCGGCAGCGATCGTTAATGCGCACCGTTTCATCTTCGACTCCCGCGATG
Organism: Arthrobacter sp. D1-17; assembly: GCF_054130535.1. Classification (NCBI taxonomy): domain Bacteria; kingdom Bacillati; phylum Actinomycetota; class Actinomycetes; order Micrococcales; family Micrococcaceae; genus Arthrobacter; species Arthrobacter sp. D1-17. The sequence goes on from NZ_CP096382.1 coordinate 3,034,966, forward strand.
ATGCCGGCGACATGCGCCTGGAGATTCTGAACGACAAGGAAGGTGTGTGGCGCTGCCGCACCACCTTCAACTGCTCGGAAGCCTGCCCCCGCGGCATCCAGGTCACCCAGGCCATTGCTGAAGTCAAGCAGGCCATCCTGTCCCGCAAGATCTAACGCCCGCTTAGCAGCGGACGTAACAGGCAACAGATGTAACGGCCGACGGCGTCACTCACCACGTACGGGAATGTACGGTGAGCGGCGCCGTCGTCGTATGTCCAGCAAACCGTCCCAGAGGAAAGGCAACGCCGTGTCCCGCTCCGAAAAGGTCACCTTCAAAGGTTCCACCGGTGAGCTGCTCTCCGGCATCCTCGACACGCCGGAAGGGACGGTGAAGGGCTGGGGCGTCTTCTCCCACGGGTTCACGCTGGGCAAGGACAGTCCTGCCGCATCCCGCATGTGCAAGGCCCTGGCGGACCACGGCATCGGCATGCTCCGGTTCGACAACGTGGGCCTTGGCGGCTCGGCAGGTGAGTGGTCGGAAGGGTCCTTCAGCCACAAGGTGGCGGACACCGTTCGCGCCGCCGAGTACATGCGTGCGGAGGGCCGGGCCGTCTCCCTGCTGGTGGGACATTCCTTCGGCGGCGCCGCCGTGCTTGCTGCAGCGTCCGAGATTCCCGAGCTCGACGCCGTGGCCACCGTGGCAGCCCCCTTCTCACCGAAGCATGTGGCGCATGTCTTTGACGCCGCCCTGGACAAAATCCTGAGCGAGGGCAGCGCGGAGGTCGACCTCGGCGGCAAGCGCGTGGAGATCCGGCGGCACTTTGTCGAAGACCTGGAGAACGCCGACCTCACCGACTGCATCAAGCGGCTGCACAGGCCCCTGCTGGTGCTGCACTCCCCCACAGACAACACAGTGGGCATCGAGAACGCCAGCACCATTTTCCAGACCGCGCGTCATCCGCGCAGCTTCGTTTCGCTCGAGGGCAGCGACCACCTGCTGACCGGAAAGGGCCAGGCAGCGCGAGCGGCAAAGATTATCGCGGCGTGGGCCGATCAGTACCTCGACGCCGGGCAGTGACACCCACCGGCCGCGGATGATCGGCGACGTGGTTCCGTTCCACGGGGGTCTTGCCGGGCTGCACCTGGCGTGGTCCCCAGCCGGTTGTCTTCGCTGCCGGAGCAGCCTTAAGGTCCTCCTCGCGGATCGCCGACCAAGCGGCGGCCACGAGGTAGACCTGGCTGACCAGGTTGAACCAGATGAGCAGCCCTATGATGATGGCGAACGGGGCCAGGATGGGATTGCGTCCGGCGCTTGCCAGCAATTCCGTGCTGAAGATCTGGAGGACCGTTGTCCCCAGTGCCGCGAGGATGGTCCCCTCCAGCAGCGCCCGGCGGGACAGTTTGAGTCCCCCTGCGAACCGAAACATTATGAGGGCAGTAACCCAGCCCAGCACCAGCGGCACACCGATTTTGATGGACGTGGTCAAGGGCCACGAGAGCAGCGGATCGAGCCGGAGTTGTACGGTCACCCAGCCTGCTGCCGTCCCGAAAACCAGCGACGCCCCTGCGCTCAGCACAAGCGCTACGCCAAGCAGCAGGAGGACTCCCGTGTCCTTGAGCTTGAGGACGACGGGGTTCAGCTTCACTGGAGGCAATCGATGCACTATGCGAAGACCACCGCGCATCCCGCCTATCCAGCGGAGAGACGTCACGACAGTCACTGCGGCGGCGATAACTGCCGTCCAGCCGAGCCCGTCCGGGTTCAGCAGCTCCTCGGGGGCCACCAGTCCTTCCCGGCCCCCGGTTTTCAACAGTCCCGGGGCCGCCGCCGACACACTGCTGACGATTCTGTCCAGGAGCGCTGGTTGGCCGCGAAGCAGCAGCCCGGCAACGGAGAAACCGGTAGTAAGCAGGCCCGTGATGGAAAAGAACATGTTGAAGCCGATACCGGCGCCAAGCAACGGTCCGCGCTGAAGGTTGTAGTACTGAAAGGCGCGCACGGGCCGGAAGGCGTTCAGCCGCGCGAGCAGCCACTGAAACATGGCCACGAGCTGGGGCACCGTGCCCTTGCCGGATCTGCGGGCCTTGCCCCACTCCACTTTCTTGCGGATGACCTCCAGCTTCAGGCGGGCACGTTCAGTGGGAAGTGGCTGCCCCGCCAGCTTCGGCTGCTCGGAGCTGCTCCCGCTCGTTGTCAGGTTCGGTACCAAAGTCAAGCTCTTCCCGTAGCTGCCAAATGCCGTCAGCATCGTGCTCGTAAAGTCCCATGCTAACCACGGGGAAAGTTGCTCTGTAGTCTTTCAGGACCATTTCGGCCTCATCGAGGCTTTCCGGGGCGACGTCGTGGGCGATCGTCACGTGGGGGTGGTAGGCAAAAGGGAGCTCACGGGCCAACGGTCCGGTCTGCAGTTTCTCATGCAGTTCCACGCACTCCTCGAACCCGTCCTCCACGTTGATGAAGACCACCGGGGATACGGGCCGGAAGGAACCGGTGCCGGCAATGGTCACCATGAAGGGCGCCTGGGTGCGCGCCACTTCACGGACGTGGTCCCGTGCGGCCTCCCAGTCGTTCGTGGGAGTGGTGGTGACGAGCGTGATGTGCGCCGGAATGACCGTGGCCATGGGATCCCCGAAAGAGGCACGCCAGCGTTGCAGTTCCTCGGCGATGCCGGGCGGGAAGCCCAGGATTACCCCGAGGCTCATTCCTTCGCCGTCTCTCCTTTTGACGGGCATCGTCTTAGCGGGCTCCCGCGTATGGCAGGAAGCCGACCTTGGCGTAAACGTCGGCGAGAGTGGCCGAGGCGATCTCACGTGCCTTGTCGGCGCCGTGGGCCAGCAGCCGGTCAAGCTCCGCCGGGTCGCCGAGCAGCTCGTTGGCGCGGTTGCGGATCGGCGTCAGGCGCTCTGTCACCACGTCAGCCAAGTCCACTTTGAGGTGGCCGTACATCTTTCCTTCGTAGGCTGCGACAAGCTGCTCCACCGTCTGGCCGGTGATGACGGAGTAGATGGTCAGCAGGTTGGAAACGCCCGGCTTCGTATCGCGGTCGAAGCGGATCTCGGTCTCGGCGTCGGTCACCGCGGACTTGATCCGCTTGGCGATAATCTTGGGCTCGTCGAGCAGGTTAATCAGGCCGGCAGGCGATTCGGCGGACTTGGACATCTTGACCGTGGGCTGCTGCAGATCGTAGATCTTCGCCGATTCCTTCTGAATGAAGGGCTTGGGTACTGTGAACGTCTGGCCGAAGCGGGTGTTGAACCGGGTGGCGAGGTCGCGGCTGAGTTCCACGTGCTGGCGCTGGTCCTCACCCACGGGCACGCCGTGCGGCTGGTACAGCAGGATATCCGCGGCCTGCAGGATGGGGTAGGTGAACAGGCCGACGCTGGCCTGGTCCGAGCCTTGCCTTAGCGCCTTGTCCTTGAACTGCGTCATGCGGGAGGCTTCGCCGAACCCCGTAATGCAGTTCAGGACCCAGGCCAGTTGCGCGTGTTCGGGGACCTGGGACTGGACGAACAGAGTGCACTTGTCCACGTCCACTCCGCCGGCAATGTACTGAGCGGCTGTGACGCGGGTGCGGTGGGCCAGTTCGGCGGGATCCTGCGGAACCGTAATGGCGTGCAGATCGGGGATGAAGAACACGGCATCGTATTCGTCCTGCATGCGGACCCAGTTCACGAGGGCGCCGAGGTAGTTCCCCAGGTGCAGGGAGTCGGCGGAGGGCTGCATGCCCGACAGGATGCGGTGGCGGATCCCGGCGTCCTGACCGCTCTTGCCGTCCGGCTGGAGGGTGGCGGCGGGCTGTCCGGCAGCAGAGCCGTCGGTCACGATGGGGGTGGAGGTCATTCGTCGGAGGCCTTAAGACTAGAGCCGGTAGTCCACTACCAGCGGTGCATGGTCAGAGAAACGTGTGTCCCACGAGGGCGCCCGGTCCACGACTGCCGAAACGGCAGCTGCGGCGAGTCCGGGGGTGGCCATGTGGTAATCGATGCGCCAGCCAGAGTCATTGTCAAAGGCCTGGCCACGCTGGGACCACCAGGTGTAGGGGCCGTTGACGTTACCCGCCAGGCTCCTGTGAACATCCTTCCAGCCGATGTCCTCGCCGAAGAAGCGGTCGAAGTACGCTCGCTCCTCGGGCAGGAAGCCGGCACGCTTGACGTTGCCTTTCCAGTTCTTAATGTCCAGCTCGGTGTGGCCCACGTTCAGATCGCCGGTGACCAGGGCGTGGTCACTGTGCTTTGCCAGCTCTGGGAGCCGCGCGGTCATGAGGTCCAAGAAGCGGTACTTGTCCACCTGCTTGGGAGTCCCGACGTCCCCTGAGTGGACATAGGCGCTTACAACTGTCAGCTGGGAGGCATTGCCCTCGGCGTCGCGGATCCGGAAGTCCGCCTCCACCCAGCGGCCGGCTGTGGCGAAGTAGTCGTCTCCGATGTGCCCGCGGGTTACCAGCGGCTCCTCCCGGGAGGCGATGGCGACGCCGGCGCGGCCCTTGGCTTCCGCCTCTGCGTGCAGGATATGCCAGCCATCGCCCAGAAGTTTGCGGACAATGGCGTCGGGGGCGCGGACTTCCTGCAGGGTGAGAATGTCCACTTCGCGGTCCGCCAGCCACTCAGCCATGCCCTTTTTGTAGGCAGCCCGAAGGCCGTTGACGTTGACTGTTGCGATGCGAAGGTGGTCCTTCTTCAATGCCGAGCTCACCCGCTCCACTCTAGTCGATGATGGTTCCGGTTACGGGTTCACCGGGACCGCCCGAGGACTTAATCATGTCCCTGGCGTTGGTGGCGGTTATTTCGATGGTTTCGAGGGCACGGCGGATCGTGTCCTGGTCCGCGGCGGCTCCCTTGGCCCGTTCCTGCTCCACCACACGGACCTGCACCTGGACGATCTTGAAGGAGTGGTCCAGCTTCATGTCGCGGATTTCCTCGGCTTCACCGCGTTCGCGCACCAGCCGTGTTCCGCCGTGGTCCGCTGAGCCGCGCCCCGGTGCACGGCCGGCTGCGGCGTTGAAGGCGTTCTGCGCTTCGTTCAGCTTCGCTCCTGCCTTCTTGGCCGCCTTCTGGATGCTGAAGACCACGAACGATGCCAGCAGGAGCCAGAAGAGTGCGATGACAGCGACCACCCAGCCGACCACGTCGTTCTGGTTGGCCGCGAAGATGACGGCGACCAGGAAGGCGGTAATCAGGACCAGAAACCCCGGTCCGCTGATGCGGAACATGGAGAATCCGCCCCGAGCCGGGTTGGAGGAAAATTTTGGGCTGCCCAGAGATTGCATGCAGCTATTGTCTCAAATCCAACGGGTGCCCCTGAACGCTTCCACCGGCGGCGAACGCCCCGGGCACACTCCGGCCAGCCCCAGGTATGCCCGTCCACAGCAGTGCAGCTACTTCAGGAACAGGCTCCGGAGCCTGCTGGTGGTCAGCATTAGTCCGAGCACGATCATCACCAGGTAGTAGCCGACGTGGATGGCCGCGGCCGGGGTGAACGTCCCGGCGCTGATCTGGCGCAGCAACTCCACGCCGTGCCACAGCGGCATGGCCTGGATGAGCCACTGGATCATCTGCGGGTAGACGCTGAGGGGGTAGAACGTGGCGCTGAACAGGAACATCGGCAGCATGATGAAGTTGATCCAGTCCATCTGCTGGAAGGTCTTCATGAAGCTCGTCAGGCCCATGCCGAAGCTGGCGAAGCCGAAGGCGATCAGTACCGACGCAGGGATCATCAGCAGCGCCCAGGGCGTGGTGATGAGACCCATCAGGCCCATCACGGCGGTGAAGCCCGTGGCGTACAAAAGGCCGCGCAGGAGGGCCAGGAAGATCTCCCCCATCGCCACGTCGAGCGGACCCAGGGAAGTGCAGAGCATGCCCTGGTACAACTTGGCGAAGTTCATCTTGAAGAAGACGTTCCAGGTGGAGTCGTAGACAGCACCGTTCATGGCCGAGACAGCAAGGAGGGCAGGCGCAATGTAAGCGGCATAGCTGATTTCCTGCCCGCCTGGCCCTGTGACGGAACCCACCACGGCCCCCATGCCGATGCCCATCGACAGCAGGAACAGCACCGGCTCGAAGAACCCGGACAGCATGACCAGCCAGTTGCTGCTCTTCGTGGCCATCAGGCCCCGCCCAATGACAGCCCTCGCGTTGCGGGAGTACAGGGGGCCAAAGCGCCGGTTCCGGGCCTCCTCCGTCACGCTGTGGCCCTGCGTCAGGACGCTCATTGCCCCAGCCTCCGGGCGAATTGCCGCTTCGTGACCGCCCAGCCAAACCACGCCAGGCCCGCCAGGAAGACGATGTGAATGATGGTCAGGACGGGCGGTTCCTCATGGCCGTAGCTGAGGACCCGGCCGAGTTCCGTGCCATGCCAGATGGGCGATATCCAGCCGACCCACCGGACCAGCAGCGGCAGTGTGTCCAGCGGAAAGAAGGTGCCGGAAAACAGAAAGAGCGGCATCACAATAAAGCGCATCACCATGGCGAACTGCCCTTTGTCATCCTTGATGGTCGCTGCATAGGCCATCAGTGGCAGCCCGAAGGACAGACCTGCCAGCGTGGCCACGAGGATGGAGACCCAGCCCCAGCCGCTGGGCGAAGCGCCGAACAGCGTGACGATGGCGAAATAGATCGCGGACTGCAGGAAGAAGCGCACCGTTACGGCGATGATCTGGCCCGCCGCGATTTGTTCCGGGGTCAGCGGTGAGGCATGCGGCCCGTAGTAGACCCGCCGCCACTTGAAGCCGTCCATCACCGGGTACGTAAATTCGTTGGCCGCTGTCATGACGGCGGCGGAAATCAGCAGGGCAGGCGCAATGAAGGCCAGGTAGCTGACCCCGCCGAACACTGTCGCACCGTTGGCGTCCGCAGCGTTCCCCTCCACAAGCGTGGCCAGACCGATGCCCATGGCAAACAGGTAGGCCGCGGGCTGCCCCACGCTGTAGAGGAAAATCGACCAGCCATAACCCTTCATCACACGCAGGACATGCTCGGCGAAATAGAAGGCGCCCCACCGCCGCGCCCTCGCGGCAGAAACCTCCGGCGAATGGGCACGCAAAGGAGGCCGCGCCGTCGGCCGTTCTGGAACGTCAGGTGAAAGGGTGCCCTTCGCGGGCAGCGGCTCAGTCAACGAGGCTCCTGCCCGTTAGCCGGAGGAAGACGTCCTCCAGCGAGGACCGGCGCACCAGCGACGTGAGCGGGCGCAGGCCGCGGGCGGAGACTTCCTCAAGGGCCGCCTCGCCGTCCTGCGTGTAGATCAACACGCGGTCCGGCAGCGTCTCCAGCCTTTCGCCGATGCCTTCCAGTTCCGCGCCGACGCTGGCGTTCCGTTCCGACCCGAAGCGCAGTTCGAGGACTTCCCTTGTGCAGTAGTTCCTGATCAGGCTGGCGGGCGACCCTTCCGCCATGATCCGCCCCTTGTCCACCACAATGAGCCGGTCACACAGCTGCTCTGCCTCGTCCATGTAGTGGGTGGTCAGGATCAGCGTGACGCCCTGTTCCTTGAGCCGGAACAGCCGGTCCCACAGGATGTGCCGCGCCTGCGGGTCAAGGCCTGTGGTGGGTTCGTCCAGCAGGAGGATGCGGGGCTCGTTGATGAGCGAGCGCGCGATGGTAAGGCGGCGCTTCATGCCGCCGGACAGGGCATCCACCTTCGACTTGGCCTTGTCCGTCAGCTGTGCAAACTCGAGCAGCTCGTCAGCCTTGGGCCGGAGATAGCTCATTGGCAGGCCGAAGTAGCGCCCGTACACCAGCAGGTTGTCCCGGACCTTGAGCTCCTCGTCCAGGTTGTCCTGCTGCGGCACCACGCCAAGGTGCGCCCGGACCTCCGGCCCGTGCTGCTCCGGGTCCAGGCCCATGATGGTCAGGCTGCCCGAGGTGCGCTGGGACACGCCGCCGATCATTTTCATCGTGGTGGACTTGCCGGCGCCGTTGGGCCCCAGCAGCCCGAACGCCTCCCCCGCGGGAACTCTGAAGGAAATGCCGTCGACGGCGGTGACGTCGCCATAGGTCTTGGTTAGGTTCTCCGCTGCGATCACGTACTGGGCCGGGGCTGGCGCGTGATCTTCCGCGAAGCCGGCTTCTTCCCCGGACACGGGCTTTCGGGACGTTTCTTCGGAAGAGTGGAGTTCGGGCACCCCATCACGCTAGCCCTCACCGCGGAGCAAAGGAATAGCCACATCTCAAAACCAGCGTCTCAAAAACGCAGCAACGCGGGGCCACTATGAGTGGCCCCGCGTTGCTGCCCGCCAGTTCGGGCAGCGGTTCAGTTCAAGCAGCGGTCAGCTGATGCCGGCCTGGCGCTCGGCGCTCTCCACCACGTTGGACAGCAGCATGGCACGGGTCATCGGACCCACGCCGCCCGGATTCGGGGACAGCCAGGCCGCGACGTCGGAGACGTCGGGGTGCACGTCTCCGGTAATCACCGACTTGCCGGAGCCGTCGTCCACGCGGGACACACCGACGTCGAGCACTATTGCGCCCGGCTTCAGGTCCTCCGCCTTTACCAGGTGCGGCACACCGGCCGCAGCAATGACGACGTCGGCCTGCCGGAGTTCGGCGGGCAGGTCAACGGTGCCGGTGTGGGCCAGGACCACGGTGGCGTTGACGTCCTTGCGGGTGAGCAGCAGCCCCACCGGACGGCCGATGGTGACGCCCCGACCCACCACGAGGACGCGCTTGCCCTTGAGGTCGATGCCGTGGCGGGCAAGCAGTTCCACGCACCCCTTAGGCGTGCATGGCAGCGGGGACTTCATGGGTCCGCTGATGTTGGCAACGAGCCGGCCCAGGTTCATCGGGTGCAGGCCGTCGGCGTCCTTGTCCGGATCCATCGCCTCCAGGATGGTGTCCTGGTCGATGTGCTTGGGCAGTGGCAGCTGGACAATGTAGCCGGTGCAATCCGGGTTCTCGTTCAGCTCGCGGACCACGTCCAGAAGGTCATCCTGGCTGATGTCCTCGGGCAGGTCGCGGCGGATGGACGTGATGCCCACCTCCGCGCAGTCCTTGTGCTTGCCGCCCACGTACCATGTGCTGCCAGGGTCGGAACCGACGAGGATGGTGCCCAGTCCCGGTGTGACGCCTTTGGCCTTGAGCGCGGCCACGCGTTCGGTCAGTTCGGCCTTGATGGCGGCGGCTGCCGCCTTGCCGTCAAGGACTTGTGCGGTTTTAGCCGTTTCAGCAGATGCCATGGATTACCACTGCTCGTGCTGGGGGTACAGCGGGAAGTCGGCGGCAAGCTTGTCCACGCGGGCCTGCAGGGCCTCCACGTCGGTGGCCGAGCCGGCCTTAAGCGCGGTGGCGATGATGTCTGCAACCTCGGTGAATTCCTTGGCGCCGAAGCCACGGGTGGCCAGCGCAGGGGTGCCGATGCGCAGGCCGGAGGTGACCATCGGCGGGCGGGGGTCGAACGGCACAGCGTTGCGGTTGACGGTGATGCCCACCGAGTGCAGGAGGTCCTCGGCCTGCTGGCCGTCCAGCTGCGAGTTGCGAAGATCAACCAGGACCAGGTGCACATCGGTGCCGCCGGTCAGGACCGAGACGCCGGCCTCGGCGACGTCGGCCTGGTTCAGGCGGTCGGCGATAATCTTCGCGCCCTCCAGGACGCGCTCCTGGCGCTCCTTGAACTCGGCGGTGCCGGCGATTTTGAAGGCCACGGCCTTGGCGGCGATGACGTGCATCAGCGGCCCGCCCTGCTGGCCCGGGAAGACGTTGGAGTTGAGCTTCTTGGCCCACTCCTGCTTGGCCAGGATCACACCGGAGCGGGGACCGGCGAGGGTCTTGTGCACGGTGGAGGTGACGACGTCGGAGTGCGGCACGGGACTCGGGTGCAGTCCTGCAGCCACGAGGCCTGCGAAGTGGGCCATGTCGGTCCAGAGCAGCGCGCCGACTTCATCGGCGATGGAGCGGAATGCCGCAAAGTCGAGGTGGCGGGGGTAGGCGGACCAGCCGGCGATGATGACCTGCGGCTTCTCGGCGATGGCCTGCTCGCGCAGCTTGTCCATGTCCACCCGGAAGGTGTCCTGCTCAACCTGGTAGGCGGCCACTTTGTAGAGCTTGCCGGAGAAGTTCAGCTTCATGCCGTGGGTCAGGTGTCCGCCGTGTGCCAGGGAAAGGCCCAGGATCTTGTCGCCGGGGGTGATCATGGCCGAGAGGGCTGCGGCGTTGGCCTGCGCGCCGGAGTGCGGCTGGACGTTGGCGTATTCGGCGCCGAACAGGTCCTTCACCCGGTCGATGGCCAGTTGCTCTGCGACGTCAACGTATTCGCAGCCACCGTAGTAACGGCGGCCCGGGTAGCCCTCGGCGTACTTGTTGGTCAGGACGGAGCCTTGGGCTTCCATTACTGCACGCGGTGCGAAGTTTTCCGAAGCGATCATCTCCAGGGTGCCGCGCTGGCGGCCGAGCTCCTGGTCCAGTACCGCAGCGATCTCGGGGTCGAGTTCGGCAAGCGGCTGGTTGCTGACGTCGGATGAAGTGCTGAGGGAAGTCGGTGAAGTAGTCACGAGGATCTCCTGGCTAGGGATGGGCACTGCTAAGGTCAGGCTACCGGCATGGGCGCGGCTCCGCCCCTTGATGACCACGATCCGGAAGACTCCGGGCCGCAGATCTATTCAGGGCGCCGCAACGCACAAGGCGGCTGCTCTTCGGGAAAGCGCAGCACTACCGGCACAACATGACCCTCGGCCCAGGCGTACGATCCGTGGTCTTCGTGAATGCCGCTCCCTGGTGGTTAGCCACCCAAACGCCAGTTGCGACGCCACCACATTATCAAAAGCGGCGCCGCCGCGCGGGTAGGCTGTTCTTCGTGATTGAAGACCACCCCGCCAAAGCATACGTAGTAACTCTGTCTTGCCCGGACCGCCCGGGGATCGTCCACGCCGTGGCCGGCGCCCTGCTCGTGGCGGGCTGCAATATTACTGACTCCCAGCAGTACGGCAGCGAGGCCACGGGAACTTTTTTCATGCGGGTCGAGGCCACGACCGCCGCACCGCGCAATGAAGTCCACGCCGCCTTGGAACCCGTGGCGGAGGCCTTCGGCATGCAGTGGAGCCTCAACCCGGCGGGCCAGAAGGTCCGGACACTGCTCATGGCGAGCAAGTCCGCGCACTGCCTCAACGACCTGCTGTTCCTGCAGCGCTCGGGCACGCTGCCGATCGAGATTCCGGCAATTGTGTCAAACCACAACGACCTGGCCGGGCTCGCAGGGTTTTACGGCATCCCGTTCCACTACATCCCGGTGACTCCTGAGACGAAAGCGGAGGCCGAGGACAAGCTGCGGCAGATCATCGCCGAGGAACGCATTGAGCTGACGGTCCTGGCCCGCTACATGCAGATCATCTCGGATGAGCTGTGCGAGGAACTGACCGGCAAGGCCATTAACATCCACCACTCCTTCCTGCCGTCCTTCAAGGGCGCCAAACCCTACCACCAGGCACATGCCCGCGGCGTGAAACTGATCGGTGCCACGGCGCACTACGTCACTGCTGCACTGGACGAAGGTCCCATCATCGAACAGGAAGTGATCCGCGTGGACCATGCCCGCACCCCCGAGCAGTTCGTGCAGATGGGTCGGGACGTGGAGGCACGCACGCTGGCCCAGGCCGTGCAGTGGCATGCCGAGCACCGGGTACTTCTGGACGGCAACCGGACGGTTGTCTTCAACTGACGTTTTCGACTGCCGCCAGCGCTTGACGAGTGGTGTCCGATCAAGAGGCCTCCGGCTTGAGGTTCCCAGCGGCGGGTGTTTTAACTGAGACTGGTTAATACGATGGCTCTGCTGACAGACACCGCACTGGAACCTTTCATCGCCCTGCTCAAAACCCAGAGACGGCACTCAGTCCTGAACGTGTGCTGCGGCCCGGGGGATGACGGCATCCGGTTTGTTCAGGCCGGGATCCACTACACCGGCGTGGACCCCTTCGACGGGAACGTCCGCTACGCAGTCGCCCGCCGGCTGAGCGTATCGGTTGCGCAACCGGACCGCCTGCCCTTCGCGGACAACACCTTCCCCGCTGTTTGGGCGGTGGAGTCCCTGACGGGCCTCACTGCGGACCAGGCGGATGACGTCGTCCGGGAGCTTGAGCGCGTGGCCGAACCTGGCGCGCCGATCGCCGTCGTCCTTCCCTAGCTGCCGAACAGCCGCGCAATTCTGCGCGGCTGTTCCGGCACATGCGGCCGGGCTGCGCGCGAAGCCCGTTAAACGCGCCGCTCCCGCCGTGCCCGCTCCACCTCCTCCGCGATCTCCGATTGCCCAACCGACTGCAGCCCGGCAACGACACCGCTGACGTCCGCGTCTGGCCGGTTTTGGCTGAGCTTTGTCTTTCCCTCGATCCTGCTGATGATCAGTTCGACACCGACGATGGCGCGCAGCTGCCCCGAAATGAACCGCTCCGGGGCATCGTCCACTGACCATGGACGATCGGTGCCGGCCTCGTGGAGGTCGGTCAGCCGCCTGACGTGGTTGCTGAGCCAGGCCGCGTCGTCGTGGATAACGAGGTTCCCGTACACATGGGCCGTGGAGTAATTCCAGGTGGGCACCACCCGTCCATGCTCTGACTTCGAGGCGTACCACGACGGTGAGATATAGGCGTCGGCGCCCTGCAGAATCGCCATCGACTCACCGAGTGCAGGTGCGGACCACTGCGGGTTGTTTCGTGCGAGGTGCCCGTGCAGCGCCCCGTGGTCGCCGATGGACGGTTCGTAGATGAGGGGCAGCATAGTGGCGAGGATGCCCTGCGCCGTGGCGGTGATCAAGTTGGCGGCAGCGGGCCTTGCGAGGAGGCCGTTGATTGCGTCGGGGCTGGCTGCGAAATGTGCTGGGGTGTACATGAGGCTCTTTCGTCTAGGGGCTTGGGCTGGGATTTGCGGGTTCCTGCGGCCGGCTGTTCGGCTGCTGATTCAGGTGCGCCAGTTGGCAGGTGGCCGGTGGAGCCGGACAAGGACGGCAATGCCGGCGCAGGCGATGACTGCCAGCCCGCCAAGGATGGTGACCCAGGTCAGGTGTTCGCCGAGCAGGAGCGCCGCCCAGCAGATGCTCATCACCGGCTGGGCTAGTTGGACCTGGCTGACCTGAGCCATGGGCCCAATCGCAAGTCCGTGGTACCAGGCGAAAAAGCCCAGGAACATGCTGACGACACCAAGGTAGGCAAAGGCGGCCCACTGCACCGGCGTCGCCGACTGCACGGACGTGCCCGGCTGCTGCTGGGACACGGCGAAGGCCATGAGAACAAGCATCAGGGGCGAAGCGAGAACCAGGGCCCAGGATATGGTCTGCCAGGCGCCGAGCTCGCGGGCCAGCAGTCCCCCTTCGGCGTAGCCCACGGCTGCAGCCAGCACGGCACCGAACAACAGCAGGTCCGTCCAGTGCACCCGGCCGGGGCCGCCGGACTGCAGGAAGGCGAAAACGATGGCAGCCAGGGCCCCTGCGGCTGTCGCAGCCCAGAAGAGCCATTGCGGACGCTCCCGGCCTCGGAGAGCCGCCATCGTGGCAGTCGCGGCGGGCAGCAGGGCGATCACAACTGCTGCGTGGCTGGCGGGGGCGGCCGTGAGCGCAAAGGAAGTCAGCAGCGGGAAACCGATTACAATCCCTCCGCCGACCACGGCCAGCCGCATCCACTGGCCGCCGCGGGGAAAGCTTTGCCGCGTCAGAAGGAGCGCCGCTGCGGCCAGGACGGCCGCCACCACTGCCCGCCCTGAACCGATGAACATGGGCGGCAATCCCTCCACCGCCAGGCGCGTGAGCGGAACAGTCAGCGAGAAGGCGGTGACACCAAGCAGGCCCCACCCCAACCCGACGCGTGCATGCCCGGTGGCTGCTGGTCCGGCGACTTCAGGCCCGGTGACTGCGGGTCCGATGCACATACCATCCGATATCACTGGCCGGACAGATACGATAGCGCTACTATTGTCTCTCATGAACAACGATAGCACCTCGCTGATTGCCTTGCGGCTAAGGGAATGGATCGCCGGAGCCGCGCCGGGCTCGAGGCTGCCGTCAACCCGCTCACTCGTTGCCGATTACCAGGTCAGCCCTGTAACAGTTCAGAAGGCACTGCACCTCCTGAACAGGGAGGGTGTCATCGAGAGCCGGCCTGGCGTGGGGACGTTCGTGCGTGCCGTCCGGACGGCGCGGCCCTCGGACTACGGCTGGCAAACAGCTGCGCTGCGGTCTCCGCAGGCGCCCCTTCGACCCGCCTCCACGGCAATGCGAAGCACCCCGAACGATGTCATCGCGTTCCACTCGGGCTATCCGGACCGCGAGCTCCTCCCGGAGCGGCTGGTGCGTGCAGCGCTCACGCGGGCAGTCCGGAGCGAGGCGGCACTGTCCCGCCCTCCGGCTGCCGGGCTTCCCGAGCTTCAGTCCTGGTTCGCCCACGAACTCGGCGCCTTTACTCCGGCAGGCATCACGCCGCCAACGGCCAGCGATGCCGTTGTACTCCCGGGAAGCCAAAGCGGCCTCAGCTCCATCTTCAAGGCACTGGTCGGCTACGGACAGCCGCTGCTCGTGGAATCCCCAACGTACTGGGGAGCCATCCTGGCCGCTGCACAGGCGGGGGTCCGCGTGATCCCTGTGCCCAGCGGCCCCGAGGGCCCGGACCCGGACGAGTTGGCCCGGGCCTTCAGGGAGACGGGGGCACGGATGTTTTATGCCCAGCCAAGCTATGCGAACCCCACCGGCGCGCAGTGGCACCCCCGGTGCGGGGAACAGGTTCTGAACGTGGTGCGGGAGAACGGCGCGTTCCTGCTGGAGGACGACTGGGCGCATGATTTCGGCGTCGACACCACCCCGCAGCCTCTGGCCGCGCATGACGATTCGGGTCACGTTGTATACCTCCGGTCGTTGACTAAGAGCGTCTCCCCTGCCATCCGGGTTGCCGCCGTCATCGCCCGCGGACCTGCCCGTGAGCGAATACTCGCCGACCGGGGAGCCGAGTCGATGTATGTCAGCGGCCTTCTCCAGGCCGCCGCGCTTGACGTTGTCACGCAGCCGGGCTGGCAAACACACCTGCGCAGCCTCCGGCACCAGCTCCGGGCCCGCCGCGACCTTCTGCTGACGAGCCTGCTGCAGCGCGCGCCGCAGGCTCACATCGAGCATGTGCCGAAGGGCGGGCTCAACCTTTGGGCCCGCTTGCCGGACGGGACCGACGTCGAACAGCTCGTCCGTGTATGCGAAAGCGAAGGCGTGATCATCGCCGCCGGAACGGAATGGTTTCCTGCCGAACCGGCCGGACCATTTATCCGGCTCAATTATGCGGGCCCAAACCCAGGTGCTTTTCCGGAAGGCGCCCGTATCCTGGGCGAGGCACTCTCCCGCACCATTGGCTAATCCCGCCGCATAGAGCACGGGTGGGGCTCTTTCGGTGCGTGCAGCGTGCTTTAGGCTGGGTGGCATGGCTCCCATCTACCCTTTCGCCGGTGACGCGCCGGACATCCACCCCTCGGTTTTCGTTGCCCCGACGGCGTCCGTCATCGGCCAAGCCACCCTCGCCGAGGACGCCAGCGCGTTCTACGGTGTTTCCGTGCGGGCTGATACTGCCGCCATCACGGTCGGTGCAGGCAGCAATCTGCAGGACAATGTTGTGCTGCACGCTGACCCCGGCTTTCCCTGCAGCGTCGGGGCCCGGGTCAGCGTCGGACACAGCGCGGTGGTGCACGGCTGCACCGTCGAGGACGACTGCCTTATCGGCATGAGTGCCACCATCCTGAACGGCGCAGTGATCGGCACCGGCTCGCTTGTGGCCGCCGGCGCCGTCGTGCTGGAAGGAACCGTGGTCCCTCCGCGCTCCCTCGTGGCCGGGGTCCCGGCCAAGGTACGCCGTGAACTCACCGATGAGGAGTTCGACGGCGTGAAGCGCAACGCAGCGCACTACCGCGACCTGGCGAAGGCGCACCGCGAGATGCACACAGGCTGACAGCCCATCAGTCCAGGCTGATCGGGCCCAGCTCGTCAAGCAGGTCGCCGGGGCCGGGGTTGGCTGCGGCGGAGGACCCGCCGAGGTGGTTCACAACACCCCACACGGCGTTCAGGCCGGTGGTGATGGCGCCCTCGGCCCACCCCGCGGTGAAGGAGATGTCGTCGCCGGCAAGGAAGATCCCACGCTGTGCCCCGGGGAGTTTGTCCTGCTTAAAGTGGGTGAAGAGGCGCTGCTGGTACCGGTAGTGTCCTGGCAGATTGGCCTTGAAAGCTCCCATGAAGTTCGGGTCCGATTCCCAGGAGACCGTGATGGGCTGGCCCACGATGTGGCTGGCGATATCCACCGTCGGGTAGATCTGTTCAAGCGAGTGCAGCATCAGCTCAACGCGCTGGTCGGCGTCGAGCGCGAGCCACTTCAGGGCGTCGTCGTTCCAGGTGTAGGACAGCAGGATCACTGCCGGCTTGTCCGGACCGTTGTCCAGCAGGTAGGTGGCCCGGTTGAGCCGGTCCGTCAGTGTCATGGACATGGCCTCTTGGCCGGTGGCGGGATCAATGTCCTTCCAGAACGGCCGGTCCACCATCACGAAGGTCTTCGAGGACTGCATGTAGTGCGAGCGCTCGATCGCTGTCCACAACTCGGCGGGGAACAGCGCTTCTTGCGTGTGGATCCGCGTAGACAGCAGCCACGACTGGCACGTGGTCACGACAGCCGGATAGGCGGACTCACGGCCCCACCGCTCACGGATTCGCAGGTCCCCGTTGGCGTCCCGGCCGATCCGCTCCACGGCGCCGCGCGGCGAACCTGAGTGCAGGGACGCCAGCGACGTTCCCTCCGGCCAGTGGGCCATGCCCGACGGCGCGTGGTGCCACAGTGCCTCGGGGAGCCTTTGCGCTCCCCCTTTGATGAGCCGGTGCTGGTCGTCGGCGTCGGTGTAGACGACCCGCAGGATTTCCAGGATCGAGTTGGGGAAGTCGGTGTCCCAGCCGCCCGTGCCGAACCCGACCTGACCGAAGGCCTCACGATGGGCGAAACCGGCCTGCCTGAACGATTCGCTGGCCGCGATGAAGCCGTAGAACGTCTGCTCGTCCAGCAGCGGCAGCAGCTCGTTCCAGAGTTTCTTGATCCGGGCTGTGTCCCGGGCCCGGATGGCGTCCTGCATCTCGCTGAACCGGGCCCCGTCGTTCACGGCCGCCTTCCAGGCCTCGGCCACCTCGCGGAAAAACGGCGGCAGGTCCGCCGGGGTGCTTGCATAGTGCTTCTTCCCGGCCAGTTCGATCACAGTGCTGGAGGTTACCGGTGCCAGCGGGTTGGGGAAGTCCTGCGTCTCCAGCCCGAGCAGGTTCACATAGTGGTAGAACGCCTTGCCGGACACGGGGAAGCGCATGCCGCCCAAGTCTGCCACCACCCCCGGGGCTGACGGGAAAGCCGCAGTGCGCAGGCGCCCGCCGATGCGGTCCGCTTCATAGACCACCGGCCGCAGCCCGAGCTTCATTAGTTCGTAGGCCGTCACAAGCCCGGACAGCCCGGCGCCTATCACAGCCACTTCCGTGCCGTGCAGTTGGACCGGCACAAAACCCAGCCCGTCAGGGTGGGCAAGGTAATGGTCGTAGCTGAACGGGAAATCCGGGTTAAGCATGGTCACGGGCGCCAGGTCCGGCCTGTCGGCAACGGCCGTCTCGGCGCCGGCCGACGGGGCGAGGGTTGTCGGGGCCAGTGTTGTCGGGGCCAGGGTTGACGTGCTTGAGGGATCGGACGCCGGCAGTTCGGTAGCGGTGGTCATGGAAGCTCTGCCTTCATGGTCTCAGGATTTGACGGTGTGTTCGAAAGTTCGCGGCTGGACAGCTCACGGTATTCACGCTCGCTGAGGGAAGCCACCCTGGAATGGCGCCGTCCGTAGCCGAAGTAGGCAGCGAGGCCCACCAGCATCCAGATGCCGAAGGTCACCCAGGTGTCGGCGCCGAGGTTGGCCATCAGGTACCCGCACATGAGGGCGCCGAGGATGGGGGTGAGGGGAAACAGCGGCACGCGGAACGTCCGCCTGAGTTCCGGCCGGGTGCGGCGCAGGTAGATGACGGCGACGTTTACCAGGGCGAAGGCAAAGAGGGTGCCGATGCTCGTGGCGTCCGCGAGCGCCCCCAGCGGAACCATGCCCGCTGTCAGCGCGACCAGAATGCCGACAATGAGCGTGCCCGCAACCGGAGTGCCGGTCCGCTGCGAGACGCGACCGAAGATGCGCGGCACCAGCCCGTCGCGGGCCATGGAGAGAAGGATGCGGGTCTGTCCGTAGAGGACCGTCAGGACGATGCTGGCGATGGCGAAGACGGCTCCGACGGCAAAGACGAGTGCCATCCAAGGCTGTCCGGTGATCTCTTCAAGGATCTTGACCAGGGCGGCTTCCGTCCCGTCGAACCAACCCCACGGACGGGCTCCGATTGCTGCAACAGCCACTAGAACGTAGATGGTGGTGACAATCAGCATGGAGAGCATGATGGCCCGGGGCAGATCACGCTTCGGGTTGCGGGCTTCCTCACCGGCCGTGGACGCCGCGTCAAAGCCGATGTAGGAAAAGAAGACGGTGGAGGCGGCAGCGGAGACTCCGGCTGCACCCATCGGCAGCAGCGGTGCGAAGTTGCCTGCGTTGAACGCGGTGAAGGCCACTGCGCAGAAGAAGATCAGGATTGCCACCTTGATCACCACGATTGCCGTATTGACCCATGCGCTTTCCTTGGCGCCACGGACCAGCAGGACCATCGCCAGGAGGACGATGACCATGGCGGGGATGTTCATGACACCGCCGTCGCCCGGCGGCTGCGTGACGGCATCCGGCAGGACCTGGCCGAAGATGGCCAGGGCTTCGTTCACGTATTGGCCTGCACCCACAGCCACCGCGGCCACCGAGACGGCATACTCGAGCACCAGGCACCATCCGCAGATCCAGGCCATGCCCTCTCCCAGGGTGGCATAGCTGTAGGAATAGCTGGAACCGGCCACCGGCACGAGGCCCGCCATCTCGGCGTACGAGACTGCGGACAGCAAGGCCGCGAGTCCGGCGATGGCGAAGGAAACCCAGATGGCCGGACCTGCCAGCGGCACGGATTCGCCCAGGATCACCAGGATTCCCGTGCCCAGGGTTGCCCCAACGCTGATCATGGTCAGCTGCAGCACGCCAAAGCTGCGGACCAGGCGGGTGCCGCCGTGACCTGTATCGGCCTCGTTGACCATTTGTCCGATCGGCTTGCGGCGCAGCAGCTGGGCACCCAGGCCCGGTCGGCGATCCGGCGCGGCCGGCCGCTGCTCTGTGTAAGTGGGCACAGTCATCGTTGACGTCCGTTCGTGAGTAGTTGTCGTTTTCCCCTTGCCCAAGACTAGGCGTGTGAGCCACCTCTCAAGGTTGTGCAAAATGACCTATAGTTGCTGCGCATGAGACGTTATGCACAAAAGGCCGGCGGGGGTTTTCTGGCGGATGCCATGGCCGGCCAGCCGGATTCCGGAGCCGGGGAGCCGCTCAGCGTCGTCACACTGGAT
Organism: Arthrobacter sp. D1-17; assembly: GCF_054130535.1. Taxonomy (NCBI): domain Bacteria; kingdom Bacillati; phylum Actinomycetota; class Actinomycetes; order Micrococcales; family Micrococcaceae; genus Arthrobacter; species Arthrobacter sp. D1-17. The sequence continues at coordinate 3,054,362 of NZ_CP096382.1, forward strand.
CAGCTCCTGCAGAAACTGCCTCCCGAGCTGAAAATCCTTCACGACGGCGGCAGCGGTTCCGGACTGCTGCGCTGGGTTGAGCCCAGCGAGCTGGAGGACCCCACTCCGTACCTGCTCGACGGCGAGTTCCTCCTCACGGCCGGGCTCCCGTTCGTGGGTGAGGCGGGCAATGAGGCCCAGGTCGACGCCTATGTGCGGCGCCTGGTGGGAGCCGGTGTGGGAGCCCTGGGCTTCGGGCTGGAACCCTACTTCGATGCGGTGCCGGAAGCACTGGTCAGGGCCTGCGTCCGGCATAACCTGACGCTTGTAGAAGTGCCAGGCACTGTGCCGTTCGCTGCCATCGGGCTGGAGTTTTCGCAGTTGCTCGAATCGGACAACGCCAAAGTCTTCCGGCAGCTGGCAGACACCAACCGGCAGCTGATGCGGGCGGTCCTTTCCGCGCGCCCGGAACATGAGCTTCTGGCCGCTCTGGTCCAGCGTGTCCCGGTGTGGGCAGTGCTGGTCGGCGCAGACGGCAGGGTCCGCGCCCGGGCGGGCACCGGCGTCGAGCTTTCCGCCCTGCAGCAGATCCTCGAGCGGCTGCTCGGCGGCAGCGGCCCCCGCGTGGAAATGGATTCCTTCGACGTTCCCGGCTCTGCCCTGGTGTTTGGGCACCCGCTGCGCAGCACCCGGGACGCCAACCTCGGCGCCCTGATTCTGGGAACGGACCAGCCGCTGACCCCATCGCAGAACAGCGTGGTCTCATCCGCCGTCGGGCTGCTGGAACTGCTGGTCCGGCAGCGGACCAGCGGGTCGCTGGCACCGAGCCAGCTGGCCACCGCCCTGCTGCTGCACCCGGACAGCCTGGCCACCGGCGGAGCGCGGCACGTCAACCAGCTGCGGGACCTGCTGGCCCAAAGCACGTCCTCGACGCGCTCCGCACCGCTGCGCGTCGTGCAGGGAATCACGGCTGAGCCGGCCAGGCGCCCCGCTGGCGAAAGCCCCGTCCGTGAGCTGCTTCAGTGGCGCCGGCTCTTCGACACCAAGCTCGTGGAAATCACTGACTACGGCTTCGCCGCGGTTACCAGGCTGAAGGTTGACGACGTCCTGCTCGGTGAGGTGGAGAAGCTCGGCTGGCGCCTCGTCATCGGTGCTGCCACAGAACTGGCGGGCCTGGCCGCGGCGTACCAGCGCGCGGCTTCCCTGCGCCCACGTGTAGTGAATACCGGCGTAAGTGTGCGCGTGGATGAAGTGTCCTGGACAGTGGCCGGACTTTTGGGCAGGGAAGCCGGCACCATGCTGGCCGGCCGGATCCTGGAGCCTTTGCTTGCACAGGAGCCCGAGCGCCGGGACGCGCAGTTGGCGGTGCTGCGCTCGTGGCTGGGCGAGAACGGAAGCTGGGACGCCACAGCGAAAGTCCTGGGTCTTCACCGCAACAGCGTGAGGCGGCAGATCCATGCCGTGGCAGAACTGCTGGATACCGACCTCAACCAGGCGCAGGTGCGGGCAGAGCTGTGGATTGCCCTGCAGTACGTGGACGGGCTGCTTCCGGCCGGCCCGGCTCCTGCCGCACAGGCTGACTCCTAGAACTTCCGGCTGTTTTCCCGGTGCCCCCGGCCGGATTTCCCGGCCCGCTTCCTGCCCGAATGCCTCGTCCTGGCTACGGGCCTTGTTCCTGCGCCTGCTCCTGTTCATGCTCCTGTGCAAGCGCTTCTTCCCACGCCCGATAGATAGGTGGCCGGCGCTCAGCAAGGTAAGGCACCGCGTTCCGGGCGCGCCCGGCCGCCGCGGCGCTCACTTCCGCAAACAGCAGTTCCGGCCCGGTCCCCGCGGCCGCCAGCAGTGCCCCGTCGGGGGCGGCAATCACGCTTCCCCCAAGGAACTCGCACCCGTCCTCCTCTCCACAGTGGTTGGCATAGGCCACAGTTAACTGGCTTTCCAGGGCCCTCGCGCGCAGCAGAATCTGGGGCACGTTCTCAAATTCGTGCCCCAGCGCCGTGGGAACAAGGAGCAGTTCAGCGCCCCGGGCGGCAGCGGCCCGAACCGTCTCGGGGAACTCCACGTCGTAGCAGATGGCGAGCGACGTCCTGATGCCGTCCAGGAGCACGACGGCGGGGGCTTCTTCGGCGGGGCTGAACGCCTTGCGCTCCTCCGGGCCGAATAGATGGACCTTGGAATAGCTAAGCAGCTCCTCCCCCCGGCTGCCGACCAGGGTGGCGGAGATATGCCACTGCCCGGCGGTCACGACAGGGAGGCTGTACACAAGCGCAATGCTGTGGCGACGGGCGATGCCGGCAAGACGTTCCCGGATGCCGGGAAGGATCTCGGGGTCCAGTTCAGTGCGGACCGGCAGCGGCGCGTAGCCCACCGGGAACAGCTCGGGCGTCAGCAGAACACCGGCGCCGGCCGCGGCGGCCTTGCGGGCTGCCTCATCAACTACGCTGCAGTTTTTCGCGACGTCCAGAACTGCGGAGTTTTCCTGCATCAGCGCCAGCAACACCGTAATCACCTCAAGAGTCCTCGTGAAGGTCCGACCATCGACGGACCCGGTTCTCCTCAGCGTAGCCCCGCACCGCGCCGCCTCCGCCGGGCCATTTGCACCCCGCTCGAAGGTCGGCGGGATGTATTGTCCGCCGTTCCACCCGACGGAACAACCGAATCCTTGCGTTAACTTCTTGACTACAAAGCACGCATGGTGCAGGCTTTCAAGCATGCCCTCAACATCGAGCTCAACGAGGAGCCGAACCAGTAACCCGGGGTCGCAATCCGCCCTGCGGCATTTGAACCAGCAGCGGATTATCGAATGCCTGCTGAGCGGCCCTGCAACGCAGGCGGAACTTGCCCGCCAAACGGGACTCTCGACTGCCACCGTCTCCAACATCGTCAAGATCATGCAGGATTCCGGACTGGCATCAACCGAACCCACCACCAGCTCGGGCCGGCGGGCACTCAATGTGCGGCTCAACAGCAACGGCGCCGTGGCGGTTGGCATCGACTTCGGCCGGCGCCATCTGCGCGTGGTGCTGGCGTCCCTGAGTTACGAGATCATCGCCGAGGACTCCGTCCTCCTCCCCCTGGGCCACCATGCCGCCGAGGGCATCGAGGCCGCCGTCGCGCTGCTGGCCCGGCTGCTTGACAACAGCGGTGTGGAGCGGAGCGCCATAGTAGGAGCCGGCGTCGGAATTCCCGGCCCCATCGACCGCCGGACGGGCACTGTGGCGCAGGGCGCCATCCTCCCGGAGTGGGTGGGCATCAATATTCTCGAGCACCTCGAAAACACCCTGCAGTTCCCCGTCTTCATTGACAATGATGCCAATCTGGGCGCACTGTCGGAGGTCACCTGGGGACCGCACAGCGGTATCAGCAATCTGATGTTCATGAAGATCGGCTCGGGCATCGGCGCCGGCCTTATCCTCAACGGCGCCCCGTACTACGGCAGCGTCGGCATCACCGGCGAAATTGGCCATGCCACCATCCATGAACACGGCCTGATCTGCCGCTGCGGCAACAGGGGCTGCCTGGAAACCATCGCCTCCACCACCACCATGATTGAACTGCTCAGCCGCGGCGAAAAAACGCCGATGACGCCCGAGGACATCGTCCGCAAGGCACTGGCGCGGGACAGTGCGACCCTCAGGGTTGTGGACGACGCGGGGCTCGCCGTAGGCCGGGCGCTGGGCAACGTGGCCAATCTGATCAATCCCGAGGTGATCGTGGTCGGCGGACCTCTGGCAGAACTCGGCCATCTCCTGCTGGACCCCATACGGAGGGGCCTGATCCGCCATGCGGTTCCCGTCATCGGAGAGACCACCACCCTGACCATGTCCTCCCTGGGGGACCGTGCCGAGGCGCTGGGGGCTGCGGCGCTCGTGTTCCAGCATTCCGGAATCCGGCGTTCTTAGCTCTTTCGTTATCGGGCCGTTGCGTTAAAGACTTGACGACAACGGCCGTGATCCAGTTTACTTTTTCATCAGACGGCCCTGCGGCTTGCAGGGCAGACAACGAAGTCTTTAATTGGAGGCGTAAGGGCAGATGACGTCCGAGACCACGCACGAAGATCCGATCCTCCTCGAGATGCGCAACATCACCAAGGAATTCCCGGGCGTTAAAGCCTTGTCCGATGTGAACCTTCGGGTGAAGGCCGGCGAGATCCACGCGATCTGCGGTGAGAACGGCGCCGGCAAGTCAACCCTGATGAAGGTCCTTTCCGGGGTGTACCCCTACGGCAGCTACACCGGCGACATTGTCTATCAGAACGAAGTCCAGCAGTTCAGGGACATCCGGGCCAGCGAGCACGGCGGCATCGTGATCATCCACCAGGAACTGGCACTCATCCCGGAACTGTCCATCACGGAGAACATCTTCCTCGGCAACGAACCGGTCAAGCGCGGCGTGATCGACTGGGCAGAAGCCCGCACCCGGACCCGTGAGCTGCTGGCCCGCGTAGGACTCCGGGAAGACCCGGACACTCCGATCAAGGAAATCGGCGTCGGCAAGCAGCAGCTCGTGGAGATCGCCAAGGCGCTGAGCAAGTCCGTGAAACTCCTCATCCTGGACGAGCCGACCGCGGCGCTGAACGAATCGGATTCGCAGCACCTGCTGGACCTGATGCTGGGCCTGAAGGGCCGCGGCATCACGTCCATCATCATTTCCCACAAGCTGAACGAGATCGAGCAGATCGCGGACTCCATCACCATCATCCGCGACGGCAAATCCATCGAAACGCTCGATGTGAAGGCGGACGGCGTGGATGAGGACCGCATCATCAAGGGCATGGTGGGCCGCACTCTGGAGTCCCGCTTTCCGCCCCACGAGCCCAAGATCGGCGAGGTCTTTTTTGAGGTGAAGAACTGGACCGTCGGGCACCCGCAGATCCAGGACCGCCTGGTCTGCAAAGGCTCAAACTTCTTCGTCCGCCGCGGTGAAATCGTGGGTTTCGCCGGGCTCATGGGTGCCGGCCGAACAGAACTGGCACGGTCTGTCTTTGGCCGGTCCTACGGCCGCTACATCACCGGCAGCATCTACAAGGACGGCAAGGAGATCCAGCTCAAGAACGTCAGGCAGGCCATCGACGCCGGCCTCGGCTACGTGACGGAGGACCGCAAGTCCCTGGGCCTGAACCTCCTGGATGACATCAAGACCACCACGGTCTCGGCGGCGCTGCAGAAGATTTCCAAACACATGGTGGTGGATGCCAACAAGGAATTCACCGTGGCAGAGCAGTACCGCAAATCGCTGCGCACCAAGACGCCGTCTGTGGAGGAAGGCGTGGCCAAGCTGTCCGGCGGCAACCAGCAGAAGGTGGTCCTGGCCAAGTGGATGTTCACCGACCCGGACCTGTTGATCCTGGACGAACCCACCCGCGGCATCGATGTCGGTGCCAAGTACGAGATCTACGGCATCATTCAGCAACTGGCCAACCAGGGCAAGGGGGTCATCGTCATCTCCTCCGAACTGCCTGAGCTGCTGGGCCTCTCGGACCGCATCTACACCATCTTCGAAGGCGCCATCACCGGTGTCCTTAATAAAGACGAGGCCAGTCAGGAAAGCCTGATGAAGCTGATGACCTCCGCCCGCAAAGCCGCCGCCTGACCCTCTGGAATCCTCCAGAACCTTCCAGAACAAGGACTGACACAATGAACGCGCTCAAGAAGCTCTTTGGCGGCAACACCCGCCAATTCGGCATGATCTTCGCCCTGGTTGCACTGATCATCTTCTTCCAAATCGCCACGGACGGCCGCACGCTCACTCCGGGCAACGTCATCAACCTCTTCAACGGCAACTCCTACATCCTCATCCTGGCCATCGGCATGGTGCTGGTCATCATCGCCGGGCACATTGACCTGTCCGTGGGATCTGTGGCTGCCTTCGTCGGGGTCACCGTGGCCCTGGCCATCCGGGACTGGGGCCTGCCCTGGTACGCGGGCATCCTGCTCGGCCTGGCGCTGGGAGCCCTGATCGGCGCCTGGCAAGGGTTCTGGACCGCCTACGTAGGCATACCCGCGTTCATTGTCACACTGGCCGGCATGCTCTTGTTCCGCGGCTTCAACCAGTTCGTCGGCAAGTCCAACACCATCCCCGTCCCCTCGGACTTCCAATACATCGGCTCCGGATACCTGCCGGAGGTGGGGCCGAACACCGGGTTCAACAACCTGACCCTGCTGCTGGGCTTCGCCGCCGTCGCCTTCGTGGTTGTCGGCGAACTCCGCGCCCGCCGCACCGCTAAGGCGCTGGGTGCAGAGGTCCCCGAGGGCTGGGTTGTGGCCGTGAAGCTGATCCTTATCTGCGGCGCCATCCTGTACGCGACTTACCTGTTCGCCACTGGCCGCCCGGGAACCTCCTTCCCGATCCCCGGCCTCATCCTTGCCGTCCTGGTGCTGATCTACGGCTTCATCTCCTCCAAGACCGTCATCGGCCGCCACGTCTACGCCGTGGGAGGCAACCGCCATGCCGCTGAGCTCTCCGGCGTCCAGTCCAAGAAGGTCAACTTCCTGGTCATGATGAACATGTCCATCCTGGCCGGCCTGGCCGGCATGATCTTCGTCGGCCGCTCCACGGCATCCGGCCCGTTCGACGGCGTGGGCTGGGAACTGGACGCCATTGCGGCAGTTTTCATCGGCGGCGCCGCGGTGACGGGCGGCGTCGGAACCGTGATCGGCTCGATCGTCGGAGGACTGGTGATGGCTGTGCTGAACAACGGACTGCAGCTCCTCGGCGTCGGCGCCGACCTCACCCAGATCATCAAGGGCCTGGTCCTGCTGATCGCCGTGGCGTTCGATGTCTACAACAAGAGCCAGGGCAAGCGGTCCATCATCGGCATGCTGACCCAGAACTTCAACCGTCCCAGCGGCGGTACACCGCTCCAGCCGGATGAAGTGACTTCCACCAAAGAAACCATCGCCCGGGAAGCCTGAGCGCTGACATTCCCAGGACGCATTTCCCACCCCTATAGAAAGTGAACCAAGCACATGCGAATGATTGGTAAAGCAGGAAAGGCGGCAGCAGTTGCTGCTATTGCGGCACTGGCGCTGACAGCCTGCGGCCGCTCCGAGACCGGCGCAACGGGGGGTGGCACCGGCGGCGGCGAGGCGTTCCCCAAGGAATCCTCGATCGGCGTCGCACTCCCCCAGAAGACCAGTGAGAACTGGGTACTGGCAGAAAAGCTGTTCAACGACGGCCTGAAGGAAGCCGGCTTCAAGCCGGACGTCCAGTTCGCCAATGGCGGCGTCTCCGAACAGCAGAACCAGATCAGCGCCATGGTCACCAAGGGCGCCAAGGTCATTGTCGTCGGGGCCATTGACGGTGCGCAGCTGGGTACCCAGCTCAAGCAGGCCAAGGATGCCGGCGCAACGATCATCGCGTACGACCGACTGCTGCTGAACACAGAAAACGTGGACTACTACGTCGCCTACGACAACTTCAAGGTCGGCGAACTCCAAGGCCAGGCGCTGCTGGACGGGATGAAGGCCAAGAAGCCCGAAGGGCCCTACAACATCGAGCTCTTCGCCGGCTCCCCGGACGATGCCAACGCGAAGGTCTTCTTTGACGGCGCCATGAGCGTCCTGAAGCCGAAGATCGACGACGGCACGCTCAAGGTCCGCTCCGGCCAGACCTCCTTCGAGCAGGCTGTGACCCAGGGCTGGAAGGCAGAAAACGCCCAGCGCCGTGCTGACACGCTGCTGACCGGCAGCTACGGCTCGGCCCCGCTGGACGGCGTCCTGTCCCCGAACGACACCTTGGCGCGTGCGGTCCTTACCGCCGTCAAGGGTGCCGGCAAGCCGCTGCCCATCATCACGGGCCAGGACTCGGAGGTTGAGTCCGTCAAGTCCATCATGGCCGGCGAGCAGTACTCCACCATCAACAAGGACACCCGCAAGCTGGTGGAGCATGCGGTCACGATGGTCAAGGACATCCAGGCCGGCAAGACGCCTGAGATCAACGACGACAAGTCCTACAACAACAAGGTCAAGACCGTTCCGGCCTACCTGCTGGAGCCGGTCATCGTGACCAAGGAGAACGTCAAGACGGCCTACGTGGACGATCCGGTACTCGGACCGATCACCAAGTAACGCCATGATCTCCAAGTAACGCTGCAGGCGGCACCAACGCTGGACGCGGCCGCTGAAGAGCCCCGGTTCCCCCAATGGGAGGGCCGGGGCTCTTCTGTCCCCACCCGACGCTCTCTCACCTTTCGCACGTCCCAACCCGACGCTCTCTCACCTTTCGCACGTCCCAACCCGACGCTCTCTCACCTTTCGCACGTAATTCCTAAACCGTCCGGCATTCGGGTGAGAGGATGGCGAGATGACGTCCATCGCAAAGCCATGGCTCTTCAGCCAGTCGAACCAGGACCCCCTCGCCGCGACGGGCGTTCCCCTTCGGTGGGGAATCATCGCGACCGGTCGAATTGCCTCGCTGGTGTCCCAGGATCTTGCCTTGCTCGATGATGCCAATCTGTATGCCGTCAGCTCCCGAAAGCAGGAAACAGCTGATGCGTTTGCGGCCGAATTGGGGTTTTCTGTCGCTTACGGTGACGATGGCGGAGAACAAGGCTACGAGCGTCTGCTTGCTGATGACTCCGTGGACGTGGTCTACGTTGCAACCCCGCACGCGCAGCACCACCAGATGGTGCTCGCTGCCCTCAACGCGGGCAAACATGTTCTTTGCGAAAAGGCCTTCACCATCAATGCCCGCGAGGCAGCCGAGCTGATAGCGTTAGCCCAGGAAAAGAAGCTCTTTCTGATGGAAGCCATGTGGAGCCGCTTTCTCCCCAGCATGCAACGAGCCTTTGACATTGCAGCGTCAGGCGAACTCGGTACCCTGCAGTGGGTCACCGCGGATCTCGGCTTCCCTGCCCCTTACTCCCCCACAGCGAGGCTGTGGGCCGTCAAGGACGGAGGTGGCGCCCTCCTCGATCTGACCGTTTATCCCCTGTTGTGGGCGCTGGGCACCCTGGGTTTTCCGCAGGCAGTAAGTGCCACGGGCACACTTAACGACGACGGCGTGGATGCTCAGAATGCGCTGACGCTGGAATACCACCACGGCGCACAGGCCCAACTGACATCCTCATTGCTGGCCCACGGACCCAGAACTGCAACGGTAGCCGGAAGCCTGGGTTATCTGCAGTCGCTCGGATCCATCAACAACCCTAAGCAGCTGGTCGTCGGAATCGGCCGCGGGCCATTGCGCACCGAGCATTTCGAGGTTGCCGGCCGTGGCTATACCTACGAGCTTCGTGAGGTGATGCGTTGCATCCAACAGGGACTGACCGAAAGCCCTGTCATGCCTTTAGAGGATTCTCTTAAGACGATGCGCCTCTTCGACGGCGTCCGGGCGCAATTGGGCGTCAGCTACCCCAACGACGCACACACTCAGCGTGCGCCTGGCGTCCTCCCGTAATTCGTTTGACAAGTTTTGTTACAGCTCTGGACTCCCGCTTTCTTTGAGGCTTAGGCTGTAGACGATTATCGAACTGTTCGCGTACCGGGGGGTGTCGAGCATGGCCAGCAGTGTGTCGTCTTGGTCTCTGCTCCGCTCTGCGCGTCCGGTTCTCATTGCAGGAGCCGCCGCCATTGCCTGGCTGTCCTTTTCCGCTCCTGCTGCTGATGCAAGCGCCCAACCTGCCGGGGATGCTCTGGTCGGCGGAATCACAGCACCTGCTACCTCCGTCGGCAGCAGCGGAACCGACAGCCCCGGCTTGGCGACACAGGCCCTGAAAGCTATCGACGCGGTGGCCCCTGCAGCCCAACCGAAGCTGCCTGACATTCCGGTCCTTGCACCGCCCTTGAAAGTGCTTCCCGCAACCGCTCCGCGTGCTCCTGTGACTGTCCCGGAGTACGCGTCATCCCTCGCAGATGAAATCGTCGCCCCAGCGGCGGCAGCAGCCAACGCTCTGACATCGTCGGAATCTCTGCCGGCACAGATAGCCGCCCCTGTGGTGTCTCTAGCGGAAACGGCAATCAGCCGCGTTGGTGAGACGGTTGCACAGACGGTGGTGGTACCAGTAGCTGAGACAGTGCCAGTCTTGGCCCCGCCGCTAAAGTCCATTTCCGATTCCGTCTCGGACGCGCCGGCGCCCGTTGAACCGGATGCGCCTATTTGGGAGGTCCTGGAGGACGTTGATTCGGCGGCTCCAGCTGACAGGGAAAAAGCCTTCCCGGCAGCTCCACAGTCCCCTTCCTCTATGCCGGCAGAAGGTGCAACCCAATCCGTCACATCCATGTTGGATATGGCACTGTCCCTTGGAAGTGCAGGCGTTGGAGCCGTGCTTTCCCCGGCAGCGTCGGTTCTGCTCGGTGCATCCGGATCCGGCAGCACTGCCCAAGCTTTCCTTGCTCTGCACAGCAGTGGAGGCACGCCTCCCGGGGACAATAACCGGCTCGACCCCATGCTTCCGGGGCCTCCCCCCCGATCCGGCTCCGGGAATGGACAGTCTTCGGGCGGTCCCTTCGCTTCGGCCGCCTGGCTCACGGGACCGTTCGAACATTTTCCCGCAGCAGGCCTTCTCCCTGCCCGCGGTCCTCTCCAGCACGTCCCCTCACCGATTGCTTTGGAACCCGGCTCTTCTCCTGACTAGTTGGCCGCCCGCTGCACCTTTCGTGCAGAAAAACGGCCAGTATCGGGCTGCCTTGGAGCGCCCGAAAACAACTCTTCAGGAGACATCAAAATGCATGAGCAATTTCGCAGGGGCCTTCTAGGCACCCTTTTTGCAGGCGGGCTGATCGCGCTGGGAGCCACCGCAGCCAGCGCAGACACCACCGCAACCGAAACGGTTACCGTAGGGTCCGAATCCGCTTCAGCGGACCTCACTGCCTCGACGTCGTTGGGCCTGCTGGGTGGTCCAACGGCGTCGAGTTCTTCCCAAGTCGCGGCGGCTGCCGAAGCAACGCTCGGCACTGCCCCGGCCACCGCAACAGGTACCGGCACCACCGCCGACGCCCTCGTGACGGCCAACCTCGGCACCGCCCCGGCCACCGCAACAGGTACCGGCACCACCGCCGACGCCCTCGTGACGGCCAACCTCGGCACCGCCCCGGCCACCGCAACAGGCACCGGCACCACCGCCGACGCCCTCGTGACGGCCAACCTCGGCACCGCCCCGGCCACCGCAACAGGCACCGGCACCACCGCCGACGCCCTCGTGACGGCCAACCTCGGCACCGCCCCGGCCACCGCAACAGGCACCGGCACCACCGCCGACGCCCTCGTGACGGCCAACCTCGGCACCGCCCCGGCCACCGCAACAGGCACCGGCACCACCGCCGACGCCCTCGTGACGGCCAACCTCGGCACCGCCCCGGCCACCGCAACAGGCACCGGCACCACCGCCGACGCCCTCGTGACAGCCAACCTCGGCACCGCCCCGGCCACCGCAACAGGCACCGGCACCACCGCCGACGCCCTCGTGACAGCCAACCTCGGCACCGCCCCGGCCACCGCAACAGGCACCGGCAGCACCGCCGACGCCCTCGTGACAGCCAACCTCGGCACCGCCCCGGCCACCGCAACAGGCACCGGCAGCTCAGCCGGCGCCCTCGTCGACGCCAGCCTTGGCGGAGTGGGCCTGCTCGGTAATGGCGGTGCAGCCGCTGAAGGTGCAGTCGACCTCGGTGTAGGCTCCGGAACCGGATCCACTCTTGGGTTGGTTGTAGATCTGAGTATCGGACTCAGCACAGGTGCTAACACGACTCCACCTTCGACCGATCCGGCTAACGGCTCCGACAACGACAGCACCACCGGCGGAGCCGGAACCAACGACAGCACCACCGGCGGAGCCGGAACCGGAACCAACGACAGCATCACCGGCGGAGCCGGAACCGGAACCAACGAAGGCACCACCGGCGGAGCCGGAACTGGAACCAACGAAGGCACCACCGGCGGAGCCGGAACTGGAACCAACGAAGGCACCACCGGCGGAGCCGGAACTGGAACCAACGAAGGCACCACCGGCGGAGCCAGTGGAGCTGTTGCCGGCACGGCTGGCGGCGGATCCGCAATCGCTGTCCTCCCTGCAGGTTCCCTGACCGCGGACGTGGCCATGGCAACCGTTGCACAGAATGCAGGGGCCACCGTGATGGCCGCCGGAAGGGCGGCGACTGGCACGAAGCAGCTCGCCAACACCGGAACCGACATGGCTCTCCTGCCCTTCGCCTTGGCACTCCTGGCAGTCGGCGGACTGACGGCCGTCCGGCGGAAGAAGGCATAAACGGACTGTCAGACACACGGAAAGGCGATATGCCTGATTAAGTAGGCGAATCCCCTGCCGGCGGCCCGCCTGGAGAGTCTCCATGATTCACCAGGACCGGACCGCCGGCATGGGTCTGTGTCCGCGGCAGTGCCTGGGCACCAGGCACTGCCGCGGCGTCCGCCGCCCCAACCGCGTATTACCCTTAACGGGACCGAATGCGGATAAGGACGGCAAAGTGTTTAATGATTCTCCTGGCAGCGTTACGGCTGATGTACTGGACGGGCGCTATAGGCTCGGAGAAGTTATTGGCCGCGGAGGCATGTCCTCGGTCTACACTGCTCACGACGAAAACCTCGGCAGGGACGTGGCGCTGAAACTGTTCGCTCCCCAGGCTGCCGACGCCGATGAGCTCAAGCGGCAGGAAGCGGAGATCAAGCTCCTCGCGACGCTCAACCACCCGAGCCTCGTGACTTTGTTTGATGCCGGCGTGGACTCCCGCGTGCCCGACCAACCGAGGCCATTCCTCACCATGGAACTCGTGGAAGGTCAGGACCTCCGGAGCCGGCTCCGCCACAGCCAGGTGCCGCTGGAAGAACTCGCGGTGATTGGTGCAGGCATTGCCGACGCCCTGGCCTACGTGCATGGGCTGGGCGTCATCCATCGGGACATCAAGCCCGCGAACATCCTTCTCGTTCAGGTCCGGCCGGGCGAGGCACTGCGGCCCAAGCTGACAGACTTCGGAATTGCCAGGATCGTTGGCGGCACACGGCTCACTGCGACAGGAACAATGGTGGGCACGGCCGCGTATCTCAGCCCGGAGCAGGCGATGGGCTCCCCGCTCTCGCCCGCCACTGACATCTACTCGCTGGGACTTGTGCTGCTCGAATGTATCAAGGGCACCGTGGAGTATCCGGGCGGCGCCGTCGAATCGGCAGTCGCGCGCTTGCACCGCGCACCTGTCATTCCCGAGGACATTCCCGAGGAATGGCAGCACCTCCTGTCCTCCATGACCGCCATCGAACCACTGGAACGGCCCAGTGCCGCCGACCTCGAAGTCGCCTTGCGGCGGGCGCTGGTGTCACCGGACTCCGTTCCGGGCGAAGTTGCTGAGGAGCACACACGCATTCTCCCGGCCCTGCCGTCGCGGCCGCCGTCGACCGTCATTCACAACGCGGCGGCGCTGCAGCCCGGCGTCGTGCCGCCTGCTGCGGCACACACCACAGCCCCAGAACCCGTCGTCGGCGCGGAGGAAAGCCGCGCGCCTGAGGGACCTCGTCGGCGCAGCCGTCGCGTATGGCTCGCGTCAGCTGCCGCTGCGGCGGCCCTCCTCGCCGCAGCAACGGCGGTCACCTTCGCTGTCACCACACCGGGAACGTCCGACGTCGTCACGTACCCCACGGTAACCGGCACCCTGGGCGACCATCTCGTGGAACTGCAAAAGAGCGTGGAACCATGAACCCGTTCGCCAGGTTGGGTTCCGCCCTGCCCGTGCGCGCTTCCGCGGCCCTCGCCGTCGGATTGCTCTCGCTTGGCCTCGTCGCCTGCGGAGGTACGGCGCCGGAATTGGAGACCGGTGCGGCCAGCCAGCTTCAGCAGCACGTACTCGCCATTACGGAGGCAGCGGCCGGAAACGATCCAGCCAAGGCCCTGAAATCCCTGGACCAGTTGTCGTCCCAACTGGATACGGCGGCTGCGGCCGGTCAGGTTTCCTTTAAGCGCCACCAAAGCATTACTGCCGCGATCGACTCGGTCAAAACGGGGCTCACCGCCGCCCAGGCTGCCAAGAAATCCGCTGCAGCAGCAGCTGCCAAGGCTTCAGCCGCGAAGGCGGCAGCAGAAGCCGCCAAGCACTCCCCTCCCCCGGTCACAACACCCGTTGCTGTGGCCCCTGCACCTGCCCCTGCGCCGGTCCCTGCTCCTAAGACTGACGACAAGAGCGGGGGAGGCTCGGACAACGGCAACAGCAACGGTGACGAGGACAAGGACAACGACAAAGGTTCCGGGGACAAAAGGGACTAGCCTACCACTCACGCCGACGTTGACTCCTGCCCCAACGCACTCCCCGGTTCTCTTCAATTGCTCATGGCTTCGGACTACGTTGGAGGTGTTCCACCAAACATTCAGAGACCAGAACCGCGGGCTACCCGTCCGCCGCCTGAAGGAGTGAACAACGCATGGCTACTGTCCAGGAATCCATCGAAGTCGATGTCCCCGTCAGCAAGGCCTACAACCAATGGACCCAGTTCGAGGACTTCCCTCGTTTCATGAGCGGCATTGACTCGGTGCGCCAGCTCGATGACACCACGGTCCATTTCGAAACAACCATTGGCGGCGTCAAACGAGAGTATGACGCCCAGATTACTGTCCAGGAGCCGGACCAGCGCGTCACCTGGGAGAGCCTGAACGAACCCCGCAACGCTGGAACTGTCTGGTTCGAGTCTCTTGGCCCGGAGCAGACCAAAGTCAACGTCGAACTTACCTGGGAACCCGATTCTGCGATGGAGAAGATTGGGGCTGCCGTTGGCCTGGATTCCCGTCAGGTTTCATCGGATCTGAAGAAGTTCAAGGAGTTCATTGAGAGCCAGGGCTCGGAGACCGGCGCTTGGCGTGAGACCGTCCGAGACGGCGAGGTCGCGGGCCAGGGCGGAACTGCCGGCATGGGTGCTGCCGGAACCACGGCCATGGGTACCGCGGGTGCTGCCGGTGCGGGCGCGGCCGGGCTTGTCCCGCCAGGTGGGGCTGGCGGGGCCGGTACAGGCATGACTGACACAGGCACGACCAGCGGAGGAACAGCCGCAGCCGGCACGACCGGCGGAGGAATGGCCGGCGGAGGAATGGCCGGCGGAGGAATGGCCGGCGGAGGAACCGGTGAAGGCACCGCCCAAGCAGGTGAGGGCAACCGGGTCGGAGAGGGAATCGCGACGCCTGGTGCAGGTGCAGACCCGGCTGACGGATACGGCAATGCCGAGGGGTACGGCAACGCGGATACCGCCACAGGGTACGCTGCCGGACCTGGATCAGATGTCACTCCCGGCCGTACCTACGAGTCAGGCGACGCGTACGACACCGCAGCCACCGAACGGCCCGTGGAGGCTGATCCGGATATGGCCGTCGACGCCCCCTACAGTGACACAGAAGCAGGTGAGCCACGCAACGACACCCGGCTGGGCAACACAGGGCGGGACGACACCCCGGACCGCTAGCGCTTGCCGCGGCCCGCGCGGCCGTTCCCCCCGAGCTGCCACCGCAAAAATTGAACTGCACTAAAAGGCGCCCCGCCACTGAAAAGTAGCGGGGCGCTTTCAGGTATTAACCCGGATCCGGTCCAAACCGGTGCAGTTCGTCCTAGCCGAGGCTGGCGACAACCTTGTTCAGCGTCGCCGAAGGACGCATCACGGCGGCAGCCTTCTCGGAGTCGGGACGGTAGTAGCCTCCGATGTCGACCGGGTGCCCCTGAACCTCCAGCAGTTCGGAAACAATGGCCTGCTCGTTGGAGCCGAGGGCTTCGGCGACCGAGGCGAAGGAGCCTGCCAGTTCGGCGTCGTCGCTCTGCTTGGTCAGTTCCTGGGCCCAGTAGAGCGCCAGGTAGTAATGGCTGCCGCGATTGTCGAGTTCGCCGACCTTGCGCTTCGGGGACTTGTCCTCCAGCAGGAACGTGCCCGTTGCGCGGTCAAGGGTGTCGGCCAGGATCTGGGCCCGCTTGTTGTCCGTGGTGTTAGCGAGGTGCTCGAAGCTGACGGCCAGCGCAAGGAATTCACCCAGGCTGTCCCAGCGCAGGTGGTTTTCCTTCAGGAGCTGCTGCACGTGCTTCGGGGCCGAGCCGCCGGCACCGGTCTCGAAGAGGCCGCCGCCGTTGATCAGGGGAACGATCGACAGCATCTTAGCGCTGGTGCCGAGTTCCAGGATCGGGAACAGGTCGGTCAGGTAGTCGCGGAGGACGTTGCCCGTGACGGAGATCGTGTCCTCGCCCTTGCGGATGCGCTCAAGAGTGAACGCGGTGGCCTTGACCGGGGACAGGATTTCAATCTGGAGGCCCTCGGTGTCGTGCTCCTTGAGGTACTCGCGGACCTTCTCGATGAGCTTCGCGTCGTGTGCACGGGTCTCGTCGAGCCAGAAAACTGCGGGGGTCTGGGAAGCGCGGGCACGGTTCACGGCCAGCTTGACCCAGTCACGGATCGCCAGGTCCTTGGTCTGGCAGGCACGCCAGATGTCGCCTGGGCCAACTTCGTGCTCGATCAGCACAGCACCGGAGCCGTCAACCACCTGGATCTTGCCCGGAGCCTGGACCTCGAAGGTCTTGTCGTGGCTGCCGTACTCCTCGGCTGCCTGGGCCATCAGGCCAACGTTCGGAACCGTACCCATCGTGGTGGGGTCGAAGGCACCGTTGGCCCGGCAATCGTCGATGACGACCTGGTAGATCCCGGCGTAGGAGCTATCCGGCAGAACAGCCAGCGTGTCCGCTTCCTTGCCGTCGGGGCCCCACATGTGGCCGGAGCTGCGGATCATGGCCGGCATGGAGGCGTCCACGATGATGTCGCTCGGGACGTGCAGGCTGGTGATGCCCTTGTCGGAGTCAACCATGGCCAGCGCGGGGCCCTCTTCCAGACCCCTCTTGATGGCGGCCTGGACGCCTTCGCGGACGTCCTCGGGAAGGTCTTCGAGGCCGTTGAGGATGGCGGCAAGACCGTTATTCGGGCTGATGCCGGCGGCTGCGAGCTGCTTGCCGTAGGTGTCGAACAACTCTGAGAAGTAGGCCTTGACCACGTGGCCGAAGATGATGGGGTCGGAAACCTTCATCATGGTGGCCTTCAGGTGGGCCGAGAAGAGCACCCCTTCTTCCTTGGCACGGGCAACCTGCGCCGCGAGGAATTCGTCCAGTGCAGCAGCGCGCATGACAGTGCCGTCGATGACTTCGCCGGCCAGGACCGGGAATGCCTTCTTCAGGACCTTGACGGTGCCGTCTTCACGGACCTGCTGAATTTCGATCGTGCCGTCGGCCGGGATGACCACAGACTTCTCATTGGAGCGGAAGTCATCCGCTTCCATATGGGCAACGTTGGTCTTGGACTCGGGAGTCCAAGGACCCATGGAGTGCGGGTTCTGGCGGGCGTAGTTCTTCACAGAGAGCGGGGCGCGGCGATCCGAGTTGCCTTCACGCAGGACCGGGTTCACGGCGGAGCCCTTGATCTTGTCGTAGCGCGAGCGGATGGCCGTCTCTTCGTCCGAGGAGGGGTTGTCCGGATAGTCCGGCAGGTTGTAACCCTGGGACTGGAGCTCGGCGATGGCCGCCTTCAGCTGCGGCACGGAGGCGCTGATGTTGGGAAGCTTGATGATGTTGGCTTCCGGCTTCTTTGCCAGTTCACCGAGTTCAGCCAGAGCGTCGCCGATCTGCTGCTCTTCCGTGAGGTAGTCGCCGAAGACGGCGATGATCCGACCGGCCAGCGAAATGTCGCGTGTCTCCACCTGCACACCTGCGGTCGAAGCAAAGGCCTCAACGATCGGCAGGAACGAATATGTAGCCAACATCGGCGCTTCGTCGGTGTGGGTATAGATAATTTTGGCCATGCTCGGGCGTCTCCCTGAAGGTCGGCTTGTATATGGAATCCGGTCTATTTCACCAACCTTTAACTTACCCGAGGACGGCCGGGGGAACCCTACCGGGTCCGGGATCAGGCTTCCGTGACCTCGCTGACCGGATATCACGGAGGGGAATCCATTGTCCCCGGCGGCACTTGCCCCTATCTTTGGCTCATATGAATAACCGCTCCGGCGGCTGAACGTAACCGATAACCCCTGCGGCAGGGGCAGAAAACAGCACTACCCCTACCTGGGCTGCGTTGATGGGACATGGTTTTACTGATGCTTGTCATCTCCGGGTAGGCTCAACCTCCACCAGCGGGCAGTCCCGTCCGCCGACCCGACAGGTAGGACCACAATGACGAGCAAGAAGTCTCTGGCCGCCAGCCTCCTGAGCCTTTCAACGGGACTGCTGCTGACTTTGTCGGCAGCCGGCGGAGCAACGGCATCGCCCCGGATACTGCAGGAGTCGGACGGACCCCGGATCGTCAGCGCCACAGTCGCCAGCCTGACAGCCGCAAGCTACTGGACCTCCGAACGGATGCGTTCCGCTACCCCCGGTGATGTTCTCGCTGAGAAGGCGGCGGCCCGCCAGATCAACAAGGGCAAGAGCCTCGACGGGATCACGGACCGGGGTTCAAGCACGAAGATTGCCGGGACGTCCGGAAGGACGAAAACCAGCACTCTTCACACGAACGAAAAGCCGGTCAGCCACATTGGGAAGGTTTTCTTCACGCTGAACGGCGCCAATTACGTCTGCTCCGGCAGTTCGGTCATTGCAGCTAACAAGAGCACAGTTTCCACCGCCGGCCACTGCCTTAATGCAGGTCCTGGCGCCTTCGCCACCAATTTCATTTTTGTTCCTGCCTATAAGGATGGAGCAGCCCCTTACGGAAAATGGCCGGCCACCAAACTGTTCGCGCCCCAGGAATGGACCGCCAGCGGGAACATGCAATACGACACCGGCTTCGCTGTGGTCGCCCACGTCGGTGGCAGGAGCCTTGCTAATGCCGTAGGAGCGGTTGGCGTGGCCTTCAGCCAGCCGCGGGGACTGACGTACAAGGCGTTTGGCTACCCGGCTGCAACCCCGTTCACCGGACAAAGGCTGGTCAGCTGCTATGGCAAGGCGGGCGATGATGCCATCAGCCCGACGTTTGAAACACAGGGCATCCCCTGCGACATGACCGGAGGATCGTCGGGAGGTCCCTGGCTGCTTCAGAACGGCACATCCGCCCAGGTGGGATATCAGAACTCGGTCAACAGCTACGGCTACGGCAGCCGCTCCACCACCATGTACGGCCCCTTCTGGGGCGCAACCATCCAACAGGTCTACCAAAGTGCATCAACAACAGCGCCCTGACGACGGGCCGGCATCCTCTGAGGACCCGGTCAGCCACGCCGAGTCGGCGCAGACCCCGGAGGAAATTCTCGCCTACTGGACACCGGAGCGCATGGCAGGGGCGCAGCCGCGGGAGATCCGGATCCCGGGCCCTGACGAGAATCCGGCCCAGGAACCTGCCGGCGGATCTAAAAAAGACTGACGATGCAAAAGCGCGACGGCGGCTGCTCCCGTAAGGGGGCAACCGCCGTCGGGCTTTACTTCTCTAGCCGGGCTTTACCTCTAGTGCTGCTTCTCCTGTGCGCGCCGCGGGGTCACGGAGTCGCCGGTGGGCCCACGCCGCCCGGGTTCCTTGGCCGAGCGCAGCGAGGTCAGGGAGGCGGCGGGGACTAGTGGAAGAAGTGCCGCGCACCTGTGAAGTACATCGTGATGCCGGCTGCGTTGGCCGCGGCGATGACTTCATCATCCCGGACGGAACCGCCGGGCTGGACCACAGCACGGACGCCGGCATCGATCAGGATCTGCAGGCCGTCGGCGAACGGGAAGAAGGCGTCGGAGGCTGCCACTGCGCCGCGGGCCCGCTCCGGGGCTGCACCAGCGCTGGTGTTGGAAGCGCCGCCGGGGGCGTCCCCCCCAACAGCACCGTCCGATGCCACGGTGACGCCGAGGGTGTTGGCCCGTTCAACGGCAAGCCTGCAAGAGTCCAGGCGGTTCACCTGGCCCATCCCGATGCCAACAGCCGCTCCGTCGGCAGCGAGGAGGATCGCGTTCGACTTCGCGGCGCGGCAGGCGGTCCAGGCGAAGGCGAGGTCGGCGAGGGTGGCGTCATCGGCGGCTTCACCGGCGACGAGGGTCCAGTTGGCCGGGTTGTCGCCGTCGGCGTTCACCTTGTCCGTGACCTGAATCAGCACGCCGCCGGAGACCTGGCGGATCTCCGTCGGGTAGCGGTCGTATCCCTCCGGCAGGGTGAGCAGGCGGATGTTCTTCTTCTTGGCGAGGATCTCCACGGCTTCCGGTTCGAAGCCCGGGGCAATGACAACCTCGGTGAAGATGTCCGCGACGGTCCGCGCCATGCCGGCCGTGACCGTGCGGTTCGCCGCGATGACGCCCCCAAAGGCAGAGACAGGATCGCAGGCGTGGGCCTTCGCATGAGCGTCCGCAATCGGGTCGGCGGCACCGGCAGATCCCACGGCCACACCGCAGGGGTTGGCATGCTTGATGATGGCGACGGCCGGCTCGGCGAAGTCGTAGGCAGCCCGCAGGGCGGCGTCAGCGTCCACGAAGTTGTTGTAGCTCATGGCCTTGCCGTGCAGCTGGTCGGCCTGGGCGATACCGGCAGGCGCTGCCTTGTCCACGTAAAGGGCAGCCTGCTGGTGCGGGTTTTCGCCGTAGCGCAGGACCTCGGAGCGTTCCAAAGCCAGGCCGGCGTAGGCGGGCCAGTCGATGACGCCGTCGCCGTCCTCGTCGAGGAACTGGCTGGCGGTCCAGGTTGCCACGGCATTGTCGTAGGTGGCGGTGTGTGCGAAGGCCTTGGCGGCCAGCCGGCGGCGGGTTTTTAGGTCAAAGCCGCCCTCGGCGGCGGCGGTGACAACCTGACCGTAGAACTTGGGATCAACCACAATCGCGACGGCGGCGTGGTTCTTCGCAGCGGAACGCACCATGGCGGGTCCCCCGATATCGATCTGCTCCACGACCTCGTCCTGGGAGGCTCCGGACTTCACAGTCTCAACGAACGGGTAAAGGTTGACCACCACGAGATCGAACGCCTCGATTTCCATGGTGGTGAGGGTTTCCATGTGGGCTGGAACGCGGCGGTCGGCGAGGATTCCGCCGTGCACGCGGGGGTGCAGGGTCTTGACGCGGCCATCCAGCATTTCGGGTGAACCGGTGACCTCTTCAACCTCCTGGACGGGGATGCCGGCCGCGGCGATCTTCTTGGCGGTGGAGCCGGTGGAAACGATCCTGACGCCTGCGGCGTCCAGGCCTTTGGCGAGCTCCTCCAGACCGGTCTTGTCGTAAACCGAGATCAGGGCCCGGCGGATGGGAACACGGTCTAGCTGCGTCAGCGTCACAAAAGTCTCCGTCGTATCGCGCGGCAGCACGCCGCGGTTGGTGGGGATACCGCCAGTTTATCGCGTCCTGATAGCTGGACTTCCTGACGGCTCGAGTGTGAAGACGACGTGGGTCCTGCGGGCCGCAACGTAAGGTTTAAACAGGGAGGCCAAGATGAACATTCACACCGCAGTGCCAAGCGGCGAACAGGTGGTCCAGGAACTGCCGTGGCGTTGGAAAGTGCAGGGCCGGATTTTCCTGATCGGCGGCCTCGGCTTCATGTTCGATGCCTGGGATGTGACACTGAACGGCATCCTGATCCCGTTGCTGTCCTCACACTGGCAGCTGACCCCCGGAGAGGCCGGATGGATCGGCACGGCCAACCTGATCGGCATGGCGCTCGGCGCGTTCATCTGGGGCACCATTGCGGACACGATCGGCCGCAAGAAGGCCTTCACGGCGACGCTGCTGATCTTTTCGCTCTTCACTGTTCTGGGCGCGTTCTCCCCTGACTTCGTCTGGTTCTGCATCTTCCGGTTCATGGCCGGATTCGGCCTGGGCGGGTGCATTCCTGTGGATTATGCGCTGGTGGGTGAGTTCACCCCCCGCAAGCAACGCGGCAGGGTCCTCACGGCCATGGACGGCTGGTGGCCTGTGGGAGCTGCACTGTGCGGCTTCGTCTCGGCTTGGCTGGTGGCGGCGTTTGCCGACTGGCGTCTGACCATGATGGTGATGGTGCTGCCCGCCCTGCTGGTGTTCTGGGTCCGGCGCAGCGTGCCGGAGTCGCCGCTGTTCCTGATCCACAAGGGCCGGCGTGAGGAAGCGGCCAAGGTGATCGACAGCCTGGTCCAGGCAACCGGCGCCGAGCCCCGCGCCTACAGCCTGCCCGATGCCCAGTCCATCCCCCGGCTCTCCGCCGGCAGCGCCTGGCAGCAGCTGCGGGGCGTCTGGGCGTTCAACTGGAAGATCACTGCCGCCGCCTGGGGCCTGTTCTTCAGCATCCTCCTTGTCTACTACCTGTCCCTGACCTGGATGCCCCGGATCCTGATCGGCGCCGGGTTCGCGGAGTACAAGGCGTTCCTGACCACAGCGGGGATGGCCGCCGTCGGACTCCTTGGCGTGGTCGCGGCCGCATTGCTGGTGGAGCGGATCGGCCGCAAGTGGCTGCTGGCTGTCACGGGCCCGCTGTCCGCCCTGACGCTTGTGATCGTGGCGTTCGTGGTGGACATTCCCACTGCGGCTGTATTCTGGCTGCTGG
Source organism: Arthrobacter sp. D1-17 (assembly GCF_054130535.1). Lineage (NCBI taxonomy): Bacteria > Bacillati > Actinomycetota > Actinomycetes > Micrococcales > Micrococcaceae > Arthrobacter > Arthrobacter sp. D1-17. The sequence continues at coordinate 3,076,754 of NZ_CP096382.1, forward strand.
TTTTCGGCTTTGTGGTGCAGGTGGCCATTCCGGTCCTCTACGCCTACGTGTCCGAGCTGTACCCGACGGAGCTGCGCGGAAGCGGCTTCGGCTGGGCGTCTACGTTCTCGCGGCTGGGAGCCGGCTTCGGGCCGCTGATCTTCGCCAACTACTTCTGGCCCGAGCTGGGACTGGCCACCTCCTTCGCCCTCGCGGGCGGCCTGGTCCTGCTCGCCGTGCTCTGGATGATGTTCTTCTCCCCCGAGACCAGGCAGCGCCGCCTCCAGTAGGACCCTGCCGGGAGGGCGTGCTACCGGGGCGGGGCTTGCAGCTGGGCTTGCTCCGCAGCGAGGGCCGCGAGGGTGGAGACCAGAAGCCGGCGCTCTACCACTTTGATGCGTTCGTGGAGGGTTTCTTCGGTGTCACCGTCCTCGATGGGTACGGCTTCCTGGGCGATGATGGGGCCGGTGTCCACCCCGGCGTCGGCCCAGTGCACGGTGCAGCCCGTGACCTTCACACCATAGGCCAGGGCATCCCGTACTCCGTGGGCGCCGGGGAAGGACGGCAGCAGCGCCGGGTGGGTGTTGAGGTACTTGCCGCCGAAAGCGTCAATGAACTCCGGGCTCACAATCCGCATGAACCCTGAAGACACCACAACATCCGGCTGATAGGCCGCGACCGCCTCCGTCAGCGCCGCATTCCAGTCAGCCCGGTCGGCGTAGGCCTTGAAGTCCACCACGAAGGTATCGATTCCTGCGGCGGCCGAACGCTCCACGCCGTAAGTTCCCGGGCGGTCGGCGCCCACCGCTGCGATCTCAACGTCCAGTTCCCCAGCCTGGACGGCGTCGATGACAGCCTGGAGGTTGGAGCCGGTTCCGGAGACGAGGACAACGATGCGCATTGGCCAAGCTTATGTGGCTGCTCGCGTAGGCTGGAAAACATGAACCCCACTCCGGGCCCAGACGGGTCACAGCGGACCAGACATCCGCTCAGCGAGGACGCCAAGACCTCGCTGCTGACAACGCACAACCTGTTCCGCATGTTCATCGTGGCGGTGCTGGGCGCTTTCTTCGTTTTCCAGCTGGACCTGGACTATCTGTGGCTGGCAGCCATCCTGACCGTGGCCGGCATCGTTCTGGGGATCATAGTGCTGGTCCGTGCCGTCCGGCTCAAGGAGTCCAAGCTGGTGTTGATCGGCAGTATTTGCGGCTTGGCCGTCTCCGGCGTGATGGTGCTGCTGGTGCTCGTTTCCGCTGTTTTCTTCAATCAGGTGCGCGACTACCAGGACTGCGCGCGCCATGCCCTGACGAGCCAGGCCAGTAACGACTGCCGGGTCCAGCTCGAAAATTCACTCCCGGGTCCGTTCCAACCCGGCCGGTAAACTCCGCCTCATACTCGAGGCTACCTACCGCCGTCGTCCCGCCGTTTGATGCTGGCCTTATGCCGGCGGCCTGATGTGCCGCCGCCCTTACTTGCTCGGCACTGTCCCCAGGTCCGCTTCGCGCAGCTGCTGCCGTCGTTCCAGCCACGGCCCTGCTGCGTATCCAATAACGACGCCGACACAGGCTTCCGCTGCCACCCACACGGCCGTCCACAGCGGGTTGGGTCCAACGTCCGTCAGACGCCCAATGCCGGCGGAGCCATGAGCGATGCAAGCCAGCGCGCCAGCCAGCAGGCCTGCCGCCGCCCCTGTGATAATGCCCAGCACAAGGGTGGAGGCGGCAGCCGTGAACCAGCGGACAGGGACTTTGATAGACAACCACTCATCGAAGTGATTCTCGCCCTCGCGCAGGAACCACCAGCCTGCCAGCACGCCGGCGAGCACCGGCACCACGAGGGCCACGACGCCGTAGTCCAGCGGCCCGGCAGGGATCGCCGCAAGCACGGGGATAGAGGGCAGCGGCCCGACGGCGGTTCCCAGCGGTCCCACGTGTGAGCCGGCACCGAGGGCGAAGCCCGAGCCGGAAACCCACGCTAGCGAGAAGACCGCAAGGTTGGGAAGGAATCCGAGCTGCGCGATGGTGAGCGCCGCGCCTCCTACTGCCCCGGCGTCGAGCCCTTCGTAGACGGCCACCACAAGGTTCCAGTGGATGAAAAGGTCCACCGCGAGCAGGCCGGAGGCGAGCGCCAGTGCCGCCATGAGCGCCACGAAACCGGCTTTGGCTGCTGATGCAAGGTACGATCCGGCCCACCGCGAATGCTGGCTTGTCCGGGCAATCCAGTCAACTGCGTCAACGCCAATCAGCCGGCTCCATGAGCCTGCCTCGCGCCTCGCACCGATCACCATGCCAAGTGCGAAGGGTAACAGCGGGAACAGCGCAGCCCACCAGAGAAAAACTTCGACGTCATCGGTCCGGCAGACAAAGCCGGTTGTGATGCCGAAGGCGGCATAAACAAGCCATGAGCCCAGCAATGCCTGCCAGAGCTGGTCCGTGTAGGAGGCGCGTGCGAGGCGGCGCCCGGCACGCCAGGCCAGCAGGAAGGGAATGAGTGTCAGGCCAAGCGGAACGAGCGACAGCGTGCCCATCTCAGGCCGCGCCGCAGGGCCTTCAGCGACAGTGGTCAGGTACAGGGGCACCCCGTGGATCACCAGCCAGGCCTGGCCGGCGAGACGCGCCAGGACGTCGACGTGCGTCTCGCGGAAACCGGAGGTGGCCCATACTGCGGCGATGGGGGCAATCACTACCAGCGCCGAAATGATTGCTGCCTGAGCGGACTCCAGCCCGCCCTGCAGCCACAAGGGCATCGGAAGGCCACGGTCTCCGGTCTGATCAGCGCGCAGTTTCATCGTGACCCATCGTGCCATGTGAGGCCGCTGCTGCCTGTTTACGACAGGCTCAATCCACGGAGAAGACAATCTAAGCGGTAGTCTCCGGGCGTCCCTGGCCAGGCTAAGTGGCAGCGCTTTTTAAGGTGCTCCGACGTAAAATTAGGTTGTCCGCAATCAGTGGTTGGAGGCAGAAAATGACTACCGCATCCCCACATGCACATGGCGTTCACTTTGGCCGTACAGACGTCCAGAACGTCGGCATGGGTGTTGGTATTCTCGCGTTGGCAGTCGGTGTTCTGGGATTCATCCCGGGCATCACCGCACGGTATGGCGAACTGATGTTCCTTGGGCCTAATTCGCACGCTATGCTGTTTGGCCTGTTCCAGGTATCCATGCTGCTCAACATTGTGCAGCTGGTTATTGGCGGAACCGGCTGGGCAATGTCCCGCAGTGAAATGGGTGCGCGCAGGTTCCTCATGGGCGCCGGTGCGCTGTACATCATCCTCAGCATCTACGGGCTCAGTGTCGGAGTGGATTCGGCGGCCAATTTCCTGTCGCTGAACATGACGGATAACTGGACCATGATGGTGGGTGGTGTTCTCATGATTGCCGTCGGCTGGTTGCTCTCGCGGCATGCAGCCGAGGAACGGAAATAAACCCGGAAAGCGAACGCCGGGAAATAGGAGCCGCGAATGAGTAAATATCTAATCTGAAAATTCGTACTACCGGTTGGTGCAGTTGTCCGACGCACGTTCGTTGGCAGCTGCACCAGCTCGTTCAGGCCCCAACAGGTTCAAAAACGGATCAGGGAGTACGGCTGGCTGGGCAGGTTGCCAGCTTTCCAAGGCTGCTGGGAAGGCTCCACGGGAACCCGGCCATGTCCATCGCGCAGAACCGTTCTCACCGTTGCAATAATCGCCACGGCAGCAATGATTGCCAGAATTATCAGGACGACGACGATCGACCCGGCCATGCCTCTACACCTCTCAAATCATTTTAAGCTGTTTCGGGTTTGACGGAGTGGTTGGCCTCCGCGGCCCTGCAACGGCAGAATCCAACCGCAGAATGCGGCGGGAATTTCGCGCATAAGCTGGTCGACGCCAAGCAGGCGAAAAGTTTCCTCTGGACGGGTTCCTTCCCCGGGCATATTCTGAAATCGCATTGCTCGGGGGGTGAATTGAATGGGCAGCTTGCTTCACTATTGTTGCGCTGTTTCCGGGCGCGCTCTTCTGGCCCCCGTTCTGCTTGCCTTGGCGTGGCTCATATGGGGTGCGGGCAGCGCACATGCATCCTCGGAGCCTTCCGGGACCGCCACCTCTGAAAGCGTCCTGAACGTCAGTCTTTCCAGTGCCCCTTCCTTGCCGGCTGTTCAGGTCATGCCTGCCGGGCAGGTTCCGGCTGATTCCGCCGCACCCGCCATCGCCACAATCACCACACCCGCCGCACCCGCCGTCGCCACAACCACCACATCCGCCATCGCCACGACCACCACATCCGCCGCGCCCGCCATCGCCACCGTCAGCAAGACCGTTGTGCCGGTCGTCTCGAGCGTTGCTTCCGCGACCAAGCGGCTGCTTCCGGTGGTCAAACTGCCTCAGCTGCATCAGGGTATTCCTGTCGCCACGGTCCCCAAGCCGCTGCGGGCAGCGAAGTCCGCGGTGCCGCCCTCGCCGGCCAGCGACATCCGAAGGCCACTCGCCAGCCGCTCGTCTGTGGCGATTGACCCGTCCCGGGCTGCAGCTGGTTCCCCGACCACAAAAGCCTCTAGCTATACTCCGGCTTTGGCGCTTTCCGGCATATCAAGCCCTGCCGGACCAAACCCGGCTGCGATCCAAGACATCGATTCGCCCGTCAAGACATTCGCACAGCTGCGGATGACAACCTCCGCCCGCCCTCTGGCAGGTGCCGTCCAAGCGCCGCCCGGTGGGCCCTGGGACGAGCGACCCGCCACGGAGCGGTGGAACTTTGCCGCGACACACGGCGAGTCGGGTTCCTCCGGCTCAGACAGCTCCGGCTCACACACGGCTGACATCGCCGCAGCCTGGAACGTAGCGTCCCCCGCCGCCAGCGCCCACACCGACGGCGCATTCGTGACACCGCCGTCCGGTCCCGCCGTCGATCCGGGATCCTCCCCCGACTGAACAGGTCAGCTCTGCCTTCTCTCGGGCAGACAAGACCACCTCTGCGCCCCATGCGACAGAGGTATTCCACGTTCAGTCAGGAGACATGCCATGTCCAACCACACCCAGCTTTTCGTTGCCTCAGCCCACTCGCGCCGCTCCCGCATCGCCAACGGGCTTGATCCCATGGGTCGTGCCATCGGCAACTGGCCCGATCCAATGCGTGCCCGCATCGGCAGCTGGCCAAACCACATCGCCAAGAGCAGTTGCACCTCAAATTAGTGATTCATATTGGAAAAGACACAAAACAACGCTGTTCCCGCACGGCCACGAGGCAGTGCGGGAACAACGTCACCTGTTTAAATTCAGCTTTAAATTCAGAGTTCCCGGTTGCCGTTCAGGCGCCTTGCCTGTTCTGCGGCGCTCTGCCCCGGATCGCCGTCGGGCCGCCCTGACGGCGGCTCCGCAGGACGCCCGGATTCCTCCCGCAGGCCCGGTTCCCCCGATTCGGGTATTCCGGCTTCCGGAACGGAAGGTTCCCCAGATTCTGGCCCCGTGGACTCCAACTGGTGGGCATCGGAACCCGTCAAAGCCTCGGCAGCCTGAGCGTTCGTGCCCTCCCCGTGGATGCCTGGGCGTGTGGTCCGCCCCTTCCGCTGCCGCGAACCAAGACGGGGAGAACCTGGAAAGTAGCTGATCACCCGCGCCAGCTCGCGGCTCAAGACGGTGCCCTCAACTATATCGGGGGGCAGCGTTTCCTTCTCCACCTGCCGGGCAGCCGCCAAGGCACGCAGCCCGGCCTCGGTAATGGATACATCGTTGCTCCGCCGGTCCAGGGAACTGGACTTCCGGGCCACGAAGCCTGCCTCCTCAAGGCGCGCCAGCACCCTGCCCAGGGACTGGCTTCGGACGTGAATCTCTTCCGCGAGCTGCTCCTGGTTCAGCGGACCTGCCGTGAGGCCCTGCAGGGCAATCACGGCAGCATGGGTCAGGCCAAGGTCGGCCAACGCCTGGTCCTGCCGGCGTTGGATGAGCCGGGCAGCCATTGACAGCAACTGGTGAGGACCCCATTGCTCCGCGTCAGCATTCGGGACCATCAGTTCCGCCTCTCCCTTTTTGAACGTGAGTCGGCCCGGAGCGGCGCTCCGGCGTTACTGCCCCTGAGCGCCGGCAACGTGCCGCCCCTCAGAGTTGTCCCCGTCAGCGCCGGTGGAGGGCGTCGTCGACGCCGTCCGTCTCGATGCGCTCCTTGCGGACCTGCTCGTCGACGGTGACCTCGTCGGCCACTGTCTCCGTGTCCAGCCGTACGCGCTCCACGGGAACCGTCTCCTTGTCCACGATGGCTCGCTCTTTGTGGAGAACCACCTCGTGCTCGGCTTCACTAATGTCCGGCCCGATCGTAGCCGCGCTGATGTTTTCGTCCGTAATAGGCTCCCGCTCCAAGCGAACGTCCTCATGCTGCACGGGTACGGTCTGCGTGACATTCTCTGTCGTCACGTACTTGCGCAGCCGCGCCCTGCCGGTTGCCTGCCTCTCGGCGCCGACGCTCAAACGCTCCTCGGACCGCGTCATGGTGCCATCCGTCGAAGGGCCAGAGGTGTCGTGGCCTACAGTGTCCGCAGCGCCGGCAGCGGCGTAAGTCCCGCTGCGTCCGGCGGCGAAAGCGGCGTCACGCTCAGTATTGGCATCACGGCCGTTGAGCTCGACGTCGTTCCGGCCGGTTGCGGTGTCACCGTAAGCTCCAGCGCCGTTGAGCTGGTAGTGCTCGTAGAGCCGGTCCTCCTCTGACGGTTCCAGGTGCCCGTCGGTATCCACACGGGGTGCGTCCTTTACCTGATCCTTGGTGTAAGGGACCACGATGTCGCTGCCTGCAAGGCGGGCGCCCTCAAGGGGAATGAAGGATTCGGAGGTGCCAAAAAGACCCGTGGGCGTCGTTACCCAAGTGGGCTGGCCGTTGTCATCGTCGGCATAGATCTGACCGATTGAGCCGATCTTGTCTCCGTCAGCGGAGAGGATGTTGCCGTCCTTCTTAAGCAGGTCGTCGATGTGTTCCTTGGTGAGCATCCTGTCTCCTTGGATCTTGACTACTGGTGCATTGGCTATATCGGACCGTAACGGCGGTGTGAAGGTGTCCCCGGGATGTCCGTTGCCACCCCTGTTGCCACACCTCTGCCATGCCGCCGGGCTTTGTCGGCGAGGTCGCTGCGACTCAACCCCACACATACACCCTAAGCATGCTTACTATCATGTTGGCAAGCTTGCTTAGCTTTTTTTCTTTCGGCAGACTGGGCGACGGAGGTGCTGCATTCTGCCCACCGGGACGTAAGCGTCCTGAAGGGCAAGCCGATGGCGGAACTACAGAAGGGGCTGAAGAAAAAAAGCAAAGGATGCTTACCATTTATTAGTAAACATGCTTACCATTGCATGCCAGCAACGCTGGTTCTTGAACAGCAGCTGCCCCTTTCGGAAAGAGAGAGCGAAGATGACAGAGAACCAATGGCCGCAGGCCGCTGACCCGTACCCCGTAGACCCCTATGGCACATCTGGAACAACCGGCACCACAGGAACAACCGGCACCACAGGAACAACCGGGACGTTCGCCGAGCAGGGCGGGGCATCCTCCAAGAAGGAAGCCGCCAGGGAAGAAGCCTCGAACGTCGCCGGCCAGGCCAGGGGCGCAGCCCAGGACGTGGCGGGCACCGCCAAGGCCGAGGCCGCGAATGTCGCCGCCGAAGTCAAGACCAACACCAGGGACCTGCTCAACCAGGCCAGGTCCGGGCTGACCGAGCAGGCAGGGGCCCAGCAGCAGAAGGCCGCCGAGGGTGTCCGCACCATCTCCTCGCAGCTGCGCTCCATGGCCGATGCCCCCGAGCAGCAGGGCGTGGCCTCGGACCTCATCCGCCAGGCCGCCGAGCGTTCCGAATCCGTCGCGTCCTGGCTGGAAAACCGGGATCCGGGCTCGCTGCTGAACGAGGTTAAGTCCTTCGCCCGCCAGCGCCCCGGCACCTTCCTGCTCCTGGCCGCCGGCGCAGGCCTGCTCGCCGGACGCCTCGGCCGCAGCCTCCAAGCCGGAACCCCGGAAACTACGACGGCGGCAGGAAGCACCATCCCTCCGCAGCCCGTTCAGGCCCCGGCAACAGAAAGCGCCGTCACTGCAGGCATCGGAGAGCCGTTCTACGACGAGACCACAGCGGCCCAGCCTGCCTACGGACAACCGGCCTACGGCGCCCCGACTTATGGAGAACCGGGCTTCGAAGAACCGTCCGCCGGACAGCCTGGCACCCCGGTATACGGAGAGCCTGGCGTGGGTGAGCCCACCCGTCCGGGTACAGCCGGCACGGCATCGCCCACTTTCTCGGCAGGTGCCACTCCAGGAGCTCCGCTTGGCGACGTCGATGACCCGTATGCCGAGGGTGGAGGTCGTCCCCTGTGAGCAGCCAGATACCCGACACTCCCCCGACGGCCGCGCACGCCAAAGCGGACTCGACCTCGCTGGGTGACCTCCTGAGCGACGTCACCCGGGACCTGTCCACCCTGATGCGCCAGGAACTGGAGCTCGCCAAGGTTGAAGCGAAGCAGTCAGCCACCCGCGCCGGCAAAGGCTCGGGCATGTTCGCCGGCGCCGGCGTGGCCGGGCACTTCGTGCTCCTGTTCCTCTCCCTCGCCCTCTGGTACGCCCTGGGCGAGCTGATGGGCCTGGGCTGGTCCGCCGTCGTCGTCGCCCTGATCTGGGGCATCATCGCCGCGGTTCTCGCCGCCACCGGCCGCAAGGAATTCAAGCGGATCAAGGGCATGCCCCAGACCGCCGAAACCGTCCAGGAAATCCCACCCACCCTCAAACCCAACGGAGGCCACTAAATGAGCAGCGAGAACCCGGACGCCATCCGCGCCGACATCGAAGCCACCCGCGCCCGGCTGGGCACCAACGTGGACGCCGTCGCGGACAAAGTCACCCCCTCAAACATCGTCCACCGCCAAACGGACAAGGTGAAAAACGCCGTGTTTGGAGTGAAGGAGAAAGTCATGGGAGCAGCCGACCACGCCACCCACAGCGCCTCCGGCGGCATGCACTCCGCCACCGGCAACGCAGGCTCAGCCCTGCACGACGCCCGCACCAACGTCACCTCCAGCCTGCAGGACGCCGGCTCCACCGTCGGCTCCGCCGTCCAGAGCGCTGGTTCCGCCGTCGCCGACGCGCCGCACCAGGCCGCGGTGAAGACCCAGGGCAACCCCCTGGCCGCGGGCCTGATCGCCTTCGGCGCCGGACTGCTCGTCTCCTCGCTGATCCCGCCAAGCCAGAAGGAACGCGAAGCAGCCGAAGCCCTCAAGAGCGCCGCCGAGCCCATGACCAGCCAGCTCACCGAAGCGGCCAAGGACATGGCCCAAGGCATGAAGGAACCCGCCCAGGAAGCCATGGAAAACGTCAGGGCCACCGCCACCGACGCCGTCCAGAACGTCAAGGACGAAGGCCAGACCGCCGCCAGCGACGTCAAAACCAGCGCCACCGACGCCGCAGCCCATGTCAAGGACCAAGGCCAAAACACCTGAACCCAAACACCACGACAGCGGCCGCCTCACCACACCGGTGAGGTGGCCGTTTTTATATGCTGCTCTACAGGAGGTAAGTACCCGGTCCCGTGCTCCTACGCACGACCCTTGAGGATGAGGTTCCAGTAAATACCAGGGAAGAGATCACGCTCGAGGATCCAAGTCGACCGCCGTTCCTTGGCCACATGGACCTTCGGAAGAGTGGGCATCGGCCTGTACTGATCGTCGAACTCGGCAAACACGACGGTTGAGCGGGAGACCGTGAACGGGCACGCCGAGTAGCCGTTGTACTTGGCCGTGGGCTCGCCTCCCTTCAGGACGGCCTTCAGGTTCTTGGCCAGCACGGTGGTCTGCTTTCGAAGGGCCGCGCCGGCCTTGGAATTCCTGGTGCCCGCAGCATCGCCCAGGGACCATACGTTCGGGTAGCGGGTATGCCGCAGCGTCTCAGGATGAACCTCCACGAATCCGCCGCTCTCCCCCTCTGCCGGCAGGCTTGTGGCCTTCAGCCAATCTGGAGCGGATTGCGGCGGCACCGCGTGCAGAACGTCGTAGGCCAAGCCCTCCGTCCGGTCCGCCTGCGAATCGTGTACCTGCACCGTCCGCCCCTCCGCATCCACGGAGACGACCTCGCTGTTGCAGCGCAGCTCGATGCCGTACTCGGCGATCTTCCGGTTCAGCTCCTCATCCACACCGGGCACTCCGTAGACTGTGGGCGTGGGGACCACCAGCACTACCCGGAGCTTGTCCAGGACACCCTGCTGTCTCCAGTAGTCACAGGCCAGATACATGGGTTTCTGCGAGGCGCCGCCGCACTTGACCGGGCCGGACGGCATGGTGAACACGGCCGTCCCGCTGCGCAGCTCTTTGAGCAAGCCCCATGTCTTGGAGGCCAGCTCGTAGACGTAGTTGGAGGACCCATATGGAGAATCAATGGCCTCGGCCAGACCGGGCACCTTGTGCCAATCAAGCTGCAGGCCGGGGCAAACCACCACGTGCCCGTACGTGACCTCGCCACCGGAGGCAAGCACCACTGTGCTGGACCCGGGCCTGATATCGACGGCGCTGTCCTGGACCCAGGTGGCACCGTCCGGCATTACCGACGCCTGGGCACGGACGGCTTCGGCAGCCTTGGCCGTTCCGCCGCCAATATGAGAGAAGAGCGGCTGGAAGAGATGCCTGCCGCTGGGTTCCACGACAGCAATATCCCGGATGCCGTAACGGCGGAGCCGCGCTGCCAGAGAGATCCCGGCGTTGCCGCCGCCGACCACCACCACCTCGTGATGCCTGTTGCCGCGTCCAGCGATGATCAGAGTCCCCTTCGTGGAGGCGCCGGGCACGGACGACGGCGGTACGGGCGGAGTGCTGGACCGGGCCGGGCCGGATTGGGCTGTCATGGCCTCGACCCTACCCGGTAGCGCCACTAAAGGCAGCAGGTTCACCCGCGGGGATCGCTGTAAGAATAGGCGTATGGCAGCAATCATCCTGATGTGGAACCCGGACCGCAGGGACGGCTGGAACTATGCGGCCGCCGTCGAACGCGTGAGCGAAACCGGGCAGTTTCTGGCGGACTGGACCATGACGGGACCCGATCGGATCCTCGCAGGCACCGAGGTGTGGCTGTGGCTGCAGGGCCGGACGCGCTGCGGCCTGCTGGGCCATGGCACCGTTGTCTCCGGCGCCCGGCGTGAAGGGCCGGGATCTGCAGGAGAACCGGAACCTGTCCCACACGGGGCCACTCCCCCTCCCCACCCCGGCCACACCCGCATCTCTGTTGCTTATGACGCCCTCATCCCGCCCGGCGACGAGTTGCCGCCGTCGCTGTTTGCGGACATCGTTCCGGACATTCCATGGATTACGCCGGTGCGCCCGGTGACGGTTCTGGAGCCGCTCCTCGAGGCGAAGATCCGTGCCGTGTGGCGCGGATTCGGCCCGTCCCAGCCACCGGCCCCCGGCCACCTCATCCCCGGCAGCTACCCGGGGCAGGCAGTCCGCCGGGTGCAGGTAAACCGGTTCGAAAGCAGCATCGAGGCGCAACGGGTGTGTATCGCACACCATGGCACCAGCTGCGCCGCCTGCGGCCTCTCCTTCGAAGCCACCTACGGCCCGGCAGGCACCGGCTTCATCGAAGTCCACCATCTCGTTCCGCCGGAACTCCTCGGCAGTGACTACCAACTCGACCCGGTGGCCGATCTGGTGCCGTTATGTTCGAACTGCCATGCGATGGCCCACCTCGGCGTTGCCACGCCCCGAACTGTCGCTGAACTCAGGCAGCTCATCACCGGAGCCGGCTACCTGGCCGGGCAGACCGTCACCCCGGAGGAGCTCGAAGCCCAGCGGAACGCCCGCCGCATCCTGGAGCAGCACTAGGCGGAAATCCCGGCCGGCGGAGCCCGCCTGCGTTGTCCGCCGAAACGCACTCCCGTTAACCCAACCTTTCCCTCCCGGCTACGCCCGCTCCCCCGCCGTGTCAGACTCTGGGGCCACCGTAGAGGGGTGAGGATCGCAATAGTCGCCGAATCATTCCTGCCGTTGATGAACGGGGTTACGCACTCGGTCCTGAGGGTGCTGGAGCATTTGCAGGAGCGGGGTGACGAGGTGCTGGTGATCGCGCCGTCGACGACGGACACCGGCGTTCTCGATGTCGTTCACGGCGCGGCTGTGCACCGGCTTCCTTCGGTGCCGGTGACAGGGTATGCGAACGTCCGGGTCGCGTTGGGCGGTGTGTATCGGGTCAAGAGAATCCTTGCCGATTACGCCCCTGATGTGGTCCACCTGGCGTCGCCGTTCGTGCTTGGCTGGCGGGCTGCCCAGGCGGCCTCGCAGCTGGGCATCCCCACCGTGGCGGTCTACCAGACCGAGGTTCCGAGCTACGCGGGGCGCTATGGTGTGCCGTTCCTCGAGAATTGGGCCTGGAACCGGGTTGAGAACATCCATCTTCTGGCCGGACGGACGCTGGCGCCGTCCACTTTCGCGCTGAACCAGTTGCGCGGCCGCGGGATTCCGAGGGTGGAGATGTGGCGGCGCGGTGTGGATACCGCGCGTTTCAGCCCGGAAAAGCGCGACGGCGGCTGGCGGGCTTCCGTGGCCCCCGGCGGTGAGCGGCTCATCGGCTATGTGGGGCGGCTCGCGGTCGAGAAGCAGGTGGAGGACCTGGGCGTGCTGTCCGACGTGCCAGGCACGCGGCTGGTGATCGTGGGCGACGGGCCCCAGCGCGGCGCGCTCGAAGAAGCCATTCCAAGTGCTGTTTTCACCGGCTTCCTCGGAGGTGAAGAGCTGGCCCGGGCTGTGGCGTCCTTCGACCTGTTTGTGCACCCGGGTGAATTCGAGACCTTCTGCCAGACGATCCAGGAAGCCATGGCGTCGGGAGTCCCCGTGGTGGCTACGGGCCGCGGCGGCCCGCTGGACCTGGTGGAGAACTCCCGGACCGGCTGGCTCTACGAACCGGGCGACCTCTCCGGGCTCCGCAGCCGGGTCATGGACCTGATGGGCGACGACGCCAAGCGCCGCGCATTCGCCACCGCGGCGCACGCTGCGGTCCAGGGCAGGACGTGGCCTGCACTGTGCGCAGAACTGGTCCGGCACTACTGGGAGGTCATAGGAGCCCCTGCCGTCCGTCCCACCGAAGGAGCTGCACTGTGAAAATTTCCGTTATCGGGTGTGGCTACCTCGGCGCTGTGCACGCCGCGACGCTCGCCTCGATGGGCCACACCGTGGTGGGAATCGACGTCGATCCCGCCAAAGTGGAGCACCTAGGCGGCGGCGATGCGCCGTTCTTTGAGCCGGGCCTGGATGAGCTGCTGCGGGATGGCCATGACTGTGGCCGGCTCACGTTCTCCACAGACTTCGCGGCCGCCGCGGGCGCGGAGCTGCATTTCCTGTGTGTGGGCACTCCCCAGTCCAAGACCTCCGGCGGTGCGGACCTCAGTTACCTGTTCTCCGCGACGGAAAGTCTCCTTCCGCACCTGGGCCGCGGTGCCGCCGTCGTCGGCAAGTCAACGGTGCCTGTGGGTACGGTCGACCAGATCGGCGGAATCCTCGCGGACCGCCCGGACGTGCTGCTGGGGTGGAACCCGGAGTTCCTGCGCCAGGGCACCGCGGTGAAAGACACGCTGGTGCCGGACCGGTTGGTGTACGGCGTGCCAGGCGGCAGGGACGCCGCCTTCGCTCCGGGAAGTGGCACCTCGCAGGGAGTGACCGCGCTGCTGGATACGGTGTACGCACCCCTGCTGTTCGCAGGCATTCCGCGGCTGGTGTGCGACTTTGCCACCGCGGAGCTGATCAAGTCGGCGTCGAACGCGTTTTTGGCCACGAAGGTCAGCTTCATCAATGCCATGTCTGAATTGTGCGACGCTACCGGGGCGGATGTCGGTGAACTCAGCGAGGCGATGGGGCTGGACCCGCGCATCGGAAGCCGCTACCTTCACGCCGGACCCGGCTTCGGAGGCGGCTGCCTGCCCAAGGACATCCGGAGCCTGAGGACCCAGGCCGTGCAGCATGGCGTGGAGTCGCTCAACGGGTTGATGTGCCTCGTGGACTCCGTCAACACCGGCCAGCGGGTCCGCACCGTGGAAGCCGCCCGCGAGCTGTGCGGCGGCCATCTCGCCGGCAGGACAGTCACGGTGCTGGGCGCGGCGTTCAAGCCGGACACGGATGACATCCGTGACTCGCCGGCCCTCGACGTTGCCCTGCAGCTTGCGGCGGCCGGAGCGCACGTGACCGTCACCGACCCGAAGGCCATCAACAGTGCGTGGATGCGCTATCCCCAGCTGCGCTTCGAGCCCTCAACGCACAGGGCGCTGGAGGACGCGGAGCTCATCCTGCTGCTCACCGAGTGGGACGAATACCGCTCGCTGTCACCGGTTGCAGCCGGGCGGCTTGTACGACGGCGGACGGTGCTGGATGCGCGCAACGTCCTGGACGCTGCCATCTGGAAAGCGGCAGGCTGGGAAGTGCGCGGTCTGGGGACCGGCGCCCGGCCCACGGCCGCGTCCGTGACTGTGCCTGCTGCCGCTGCTTCCGTTGCTTTCACATCCGCTAGAGGCGCCGCGCCTGCCCGGATCAGCGCAGGCTGAGCAGGTCAGCGCAGGCTGAGCAGGTCAGCGCAGGCTGAGCAGGTCAGCGCAGGCTGAGCAGGTCAGGACTGTTCAAGACAGGACCGTTCCAGTCGCCAGGAATGGCGTCAGCATTCCCTGCCGGGGTAGAGCCTGCCTGGGCAGGGACTCTATGATTTCCCCCAAGGGGGAGGTTCCTCAATGAAGAATTCGCGGTCTCATGCGAAGGGTGCCTGATGGGTGGCCCGCTGTTTCCTGCCCGGCAGGAAGGCCCGGAAGCCGGCTTCCAGGCGGTTTTCGATGCGCTGCCTGATGCTGTGCTGGTCATCGCTGAGGACGGGGTCATCCGCCTTGCGAACCGGGCCGGCGGGACCATGTTCGGGTACGTTCGGCAGGACCTGGCGGGCCGGGATCATCGGAGCGTCCTTCCCGACGCCTTCAGTGCCGGGCAAGAGCAGCATATGGCCGCCCTTCGCCGCAGCCACGGCTCCGGTTCTCCCGCTCCTTTGCCCTTTGATGCATGCGGCCGCCGCAAGGACGGCAGCAAATTCCGCGGCGAGGTGGCGAGTTCGCTGTTGGATTCGGACGAGGGTACGTTCCTGGTTGCGTCCATCCGCCCCGCGTTCCACCGGCCGGAGGCCGATGAAGGGCTGCGGGAAGCGATGTCGCTTCTCAGCGCCACGCTGGAGTCGACGGCGGACGGCATCCTCGTGGTGGGCGCCGACGGCAAGATCGCCGGGATCAATGATCAGTTCTCTTCCATGTGGCGGATCCCCCGGGAGATGCTCGCCGCCCGTGATGACGAGGCCGTCATGCAGTATGTCCTGGCACAGCTTTCCGATCCCGCAACCTTCCTGAGGAAGGTCAACGAGCTGTATGCGCATCCTGAGGCGGAAAGCCACGACGTGCTGGAGTTCCTCGACGGGCGCACCTTCGAACGTTATTCGCGGCCGCAGAAGGTGGATGACAGGGTGGTGGGCCGGGTCTGGAGCTTCCGGGATGTCACGCCGAGGCGCCGAGCCCAGGAGCAGGCCAAGCAGGCAATGGCTGAACTTGCCGAACAGGCTGCCCAGCTGAAAGCCATGGCGTTCCAAGACCCGCTGACCGGGCTCGCCAACAGGAAGCTGTTCCACGAGCAGCTGACGGAAGCGCTGCACGGCGAGTGCAGTGCCGCCGTCGACGTTCTCCTCCTGGACCTGGACGATTTTAAGGAGGTCAACGACATCCTCGGCCACCACGCAGGTGACCAGATGCTGATCGAGGTTGCCCGCCGACTGCGGGCGTGCGTCAGCCCGGACGATACCGTGGCGCGGCTGGGCGGCGACGAGTTCGTGGTTCTCCTGACCGGGTCCACGGATGCCGAGAGCGTGGCGGCGGATATCGTTGACTCGCTGAACGTTCCGGTGTGGATCGACGGGGAGATGCTGCGGCCGAGCCTCAGCCTGGGCCTGGCGTCAATGGGCGAAGGGGTCCTTGCGGCGTCGGAGCTGCTGCGCCGTGCTGACGTCGCCATGTATGCGGCCAAGGCCGCCGGCAAGAACCAGTACCTCCGGTTTCGGCCGGAAATGATGACGGCGCTGGTCCAGCGCACGGACATGGAAGCCGGCCTGCGCCTGGCCGTCGACAACGGCGAGATCACGGTGAATTACCAGCCGATCGTGTCGCCGGCGCTTGGCCAGGTCACGCAACTGGAAGCCTTGGCGCGGTGGGACCGGGACGGCGAGCGGGTGCCGCCGTCGCATTTCATTCCGACGGCGGAGCGGAGCGGGCTCATTTCCATCGTCGGCATGCACATGCTGCAGGAAAGCTTCAGCGAGCTGCACCCGTGGCTGGCGGCTTCACCCGCGCGCTCCCTCGCGGTGAACGTCTCGGGGGTCCAGCTTCGCGAGCCTGACTTCGCCGACGAGGTGCTGCTGCTCGCGGAATCGTGCGGCATGAACTCCGCGCAATTGGTGCTTGAGGTGACGGAAAGCGTGTTCTTCGACCATGACGACCACCTGATTGAGCAGCTGGAACTCCTCCGCCGTGCCGGGGTTCGCGTGGCACTCGACGATTTCGGCACGGGTTACTCATCGCTCGGGCGGCTGCAGGACCTTCCCGTGGATGCGGTGAAAATCGACAAGTCCTTCGTCTCCATGATCCGGACGGGCGCAGAAAAACTTCCGATCCTCAGTTCCATGATCAACATGGCCCACTCGCTCGGGCTAAAGGTCACTGCTGAAGGCGTCGAGACGGCGGCGCAGGCGGCGTATCTGACGGACCGGCAGTGTGATTCCCTGCAGGGATACCTGTTCTCGTTCCCGGAACCGGCTGCCGGCCTGGAGATCGCCATCCTCCGCTCAGCCGACGCCATCGACGAGCTGGAGGGGCTGCGGATCAGGCACTGACGGCAACTGCAGCCGCTGGTTGGGCTTGTCGTACCGGTTAATCCTGACCGGCACCCGCTCTTACCGCTCTGCTACCGGCTCGCCTGCACCCACAAGTTTTAGGCTCCGGTCCCAGAATGCCCGGGCGAGCTCTGAGTCGTAGGCCTGCTTATTAGCCTTCGTCAAGGCCCGCTTGGCGTAGTAGGCACCGGGCACCCAGTCCTGGCCGGGAGTGGAGGACGCGAGCCACACCAGCGTGTCGGCGCCCTGTTCCGCGGCCAGCAGGCAGCGGTTGAGCACCGTCTTGTAGGCGTGGCGGAACCAGCTGGTGGACTCCGCCGCGAAATTGGTTGCGACCACGCCGGGGTGGAACGCCGCCGCACTTATGCCGGCGGCGCCATAACGGTTCTGCAGCTCCGAAGTGAACATGATGTTTGCCAGCTTGGCCGTGCCGTAGGCGCGGTTCGTCGAGTACTTCTGTGCTGAGTTGAGATCGTCCAACTCCAGCCGCCCGAATCCATTGGCTGCACTCGACGTGTTGATGATGGTGGCCCGGCTGGTGGTGAGGACGTCCATCAGTTCGACGGTTAGCAGGAAAGGCGCGAGGTGGTTGACCTGAAAGGTCTTTTCGTGGCCGTCCGCCGTAAGCTCATGGCCAGCCATAATGCCACCGGCGTTATTGGCCAGCACGTCGATCCGGTCATATTTGTCCCTCAGCGCCGCAGCCAAGTGACGCACCTGGGACAGTTCGGCGAAGTCACTCACAAAGTAATCGGCACCCAGCTCTGCAGCCACTCGTGCTGTCTTATCAGCGGAACGCCCGACGACGACGATTCGCTCCCCTGCCGCTGCCAGCTTCCGTGCGGCAGCTGCACCGATGCCGTCACTGGCACCGGTGATGACGATGGTTCGCTGGGCCATGAATGTCCTTTAATGTGCGACGGGTATGCGGGCTGCACGGGAAAGATCTCCTCCCCCTCAGACAACGCCGCCAGTGCCGGTTGTGTTCCACCTCGGACGCTCTTCCATTTCCTGCCGCTTCCGGGCGGACGCTCTCTCATTTCCTGCCGCTTCCGGGCCGGCGCTCTTCCATTTCCTGCCGGGGTTCCGGGTGCCTGTTGTCGTCCTGGTGCCGGATCTGCTGGAGGGTTTGCGGGGTGCGGTGCAGGAGGTGGCAGAGGTCCCGGGATTACCGGCCGGAGGTGAGAGAGCGTCAGGGGAATCGACGGTAGGGAGTGTAGTGGGAGGGGCTTTGGGTGGTTAAAAAGCGAAGGCCCCGACGGTGGTGTCGGGGCCTTGCTGTAATTTATGTCCGGCGGTGACCTACTCTCCCACACCCTCCCGGGTGCAGTACCATCGGCGCTGTGGGTCTTAGCTTCCGGGTTCGGAATGGGACCGGGCGTTTCCCCCACGCTATGACCGCCGTAACCCTGTGACCCGTCCCCCCGCGGTGGCGGGGGTGGGAAAATCTGTGGTTACAACATGCCCTGCCGGTTATGGCAGGTGTGGTGTTGTGCTATTGAGTTGTGGGTTCCCTGGCAGCAAACCCTGCCGGTGGCGGGTTTGTTGGTTGGGAACCACATAGTGGACGCAAGCGCTCTTGGATCTTTTACCCGCCCCGGGTGCAAACGCTTTTGAAGGGGCGTTTGCGGGGTGGGTGTGTGGTGTAAGTTATCGGCCTATTAGTACCGGTCAGCTTCACGAGTCGTTAGTCCTCGCTTCCACATCCGGCCTATCAACCCAGTGGTCTGGCTGGGGGCCTCTCACACACAAGGTGTATGGAAATCTCATCTCGAAGCGAGCTTCCCGCTTAGATGCTTTCAGCGGTTATCCCATCCGAACGTAGCTAATCAGCGGTGCACTTGGCAGTACAACTGACACACCAGAGGTTCGTCCGTCCCGGTCCTCTCGTACTAAGGACAGCCCTTCTCAAATTTCCTGCGCGCGCAGCGGATAGGGACCGAACTGTCTCACGACGTTCTAAACCCAGCTCGCGTACCGCTTTAATGGGCGAACAGCCCAACCCTTGGGACCTACTCCAGCCCCAGGATGCGACGAGCCGACATCGAGGTGCCAAACCATGCCGTCGATATGGACTCTTGGGCAAGATCAGCCTGTTATCCCCGAGGTACCTTTTATCCGTTGAGCGACGGCCATTCCACAATGTACCGCCGGATCACTAGTCCCGACTTTCGTCCCTGCTCGAGATGTCTCTCTCACAGTCAAGCTCCCTTGTGCACTTACACTCGACACCTGATTGCCAACCAGGCTGAGGGAACCTTTGGGCGCCTCCGTTACTTTTTAGGAGGCAACCGCCCCAGTTAAACTACCCATCAGGCACTGTCCCTGACCCGGATTACGGGCCGAAGTTAGATGTCCAAAGTGACCAGAGTGGTATTTCAACGATGACTCCACCCGAACTGGCGTCCGGGCTTCAACGTCTCCCACCTATCCTACACAAGCCACTCCGAACACCAATACCAAACTATAGTAAAGGTCTCGGGGTCTTTCCGTCCTGCTGCGCGTAACGAGCATCTTTACTCGTACTGCAATTTCGCCGAGTTTATGGTTGAGACAGCGGGGAAGTCGTTACTCCATTCGTGCAGGTCGGAACTTACCCGACAAGGAATTTCGCTACCTTAGGATGGTTATAGTTACCACCGCCGTTTACTGGGGCTTGAATTCTCAGCTTCGCCTTGCGGCTAACCGGTCCTCTTAACCTTCCAGCACCGGGCAGGAGTCAGTCCGTATACATCGTCTTGCGACTTCGCACGGACCTGTGTTTTTAGTAAACAGTCGCTTCCCCCTGGTCTCTGCGGCCCCGATCCCCTCCCACCAGCAAGTGGTGTTCAAGGTTGGGGCCCCCCTTCTCCCGAAGTTACGGGGGCATTTTGCCGAGTTCCTTAACCATAATTCTCTCGATCGCCTTAGTATTCTCTACCTGATCACCTGTGTCGGTTTGGGGTACGGGCGGCTAAAACCTCGCGCCGATGCTTTTCTCGACAGCATAGGATCACCGAATCCCCCCAAACGGGGGTCCCATCAGATCTCAGGCACATGAACGGCGGATTTGCCTACCGTTCGCCCTACATCCTTAGACCGGGACAACCATCGCCCGGCTCGGCTACCTTCCTGCGTCACACCTGTTAATACGCTTGCCTCCCGGGATCAGATCCCGCGCTCCACCAAAACCCGCACACCACAAGGGTGATTGGGCAGGCTTCGGGCGGTTAGTATCCCCCGTTCAGCATGGGCGGTTTTTCGCCGGTACGGGAATATCAACCCGTTGTCCATCGACTACGCCTGTCGGCCTCGCCTTAGGTCCCGACTTACCCAGGGCAGATTAGCTTGACCCTGGAACCCTTGATCATCCGGCGGACGGGTTTCTCACCCGTCTTTCGCTACTCATGCCTGCATTCTCACTCGTGTAGGCTCCACCGCTGGTTTACACCGCGACTTCACCGCCCACACGACGCTCCCCTACCCATCCACACTCCTGAACCACAAAGGCTTAGAACACGTATGAATGCCACAACTTCGGCGGTGTACTTGAGCCCCGCTACATTGTCGGCGCGGAATCACTTGACCAGTGAGCTATTACGCACTCTTTTAAGGATGGCTGCTTCTAAGCCAACCTCCTGGTTGTCTTCGCAACTCCACATCCTTTCCCACTTAGCACACGCTTAGGGGCCTTAGTTGGTGGTCTGGGCTGTTTCCCTCTCGACTATGAAGCTTATCCCCCACAGTCTCACTGCTGCGCTCTGACTTACCGGCATTCGGAGTTTGGCTGACGTCAGTAACCTTGTAGGGCCCATTAGCCATCCAGTAGCTCTACCTCCGGCAAGAAACACGCAACGCTGCACCTAAATGCATTTCGGGGAGAACCAGCTATCACGAAGTTTGATTGGCCTTTCACCCCTACCCACAGCTCATCCCCTCCATTTTCAACTGAAGTGGGTTCGGTCCTCCACGACGTCTTACCGTCGCTTCAACCTGGCCATGGGTAGATCACTTCGCTTCGGGTCTAGATCACGCCACTGCAACGCCCTGTTCAGACTCGCTTTCGCTACGGCTTCCCCACACGGGTTAACCTCGCGACGTAACACTAACTCGCAGGCTCATTCTTCAAAAGGCACGCCGTCACAACTACTATGCACACAAGGTGCGGTTGCTCCGACGGATTGTAAGCACACGGTTTCAGGTACTGTTTCACTCCCCTCCCGGGGTACTTTTCACCTTTCCCTCACGGTACTGGTCCGCTATCGGTCATTAGGGAGTATTTAGGCTTATCAGGTGGTCCTGACAGATTCACACGGGATTTCTCGGGCCCCGTGCTACTTGGGATACTCTCCAGGCGGTGCACAACATTACGGTTACGGGGCTCACACCCTCTACGGCCGGCCTTTCAAGACCGTTCACCTATGCCAGCACTTCACACCCTCCCGGTCCGGCAGAACCAGGAAAGAAAGTCCCACAACCCCGCCCATGCAACGCCCGCCGGCTATCACACATGGAAACGGTTTAGCCTGATCCGCGTTCGCTCGCCACTACTAACGGAATCACTATTGTTTTCTCTTCCTGCGGGTACTGAGATGTTTCACTTCCCCGCGTTCCCCCCACGCACCCTATGTGTTCAGATGCGGGTCACCAGATCACTCGCGCGTCTGGCGGGGTTTCCCCATTCGGACACCCTGGGATCACAGTCCGGTTATCGACTCCCCCAGGCTTATCGCAGATTCCTACGTCCTTCTTCGGCTCCTAATGCCAAGGCATCCACCGTGTGCTCTTAAAAACTTGACCACAAAGATCAATCAGAAATTTCGAGAGAACCACAGAAACCAACCACACCCCGCAAAAAACAGGGCACAGCCAGATCCAGGTTCATATTCTTGGAAATTGCTTCTTATAAAAGATGCTCGCGTCCACTATGTAGTTCTCAAACAACAACCCCAAACCACACACCCCACACACCCCCCAAAGGGAGAACAAACCGTGCGATCGGTGCAGCCAGGAAACCAGAAACAAACAAAACCCCGGAACCCCCCGCAGCCACCCGCCCCAAAGGACACGCCACCACGAAAAACCCCGGCCCTGTTGCCTCAGGACCCAACAGTGTGCCAAACACGAAACCACCCACTCCCCCGCCCCGCCGTTCCAGGACACCCAAAAGCATCCGTACCAGACGAAGAAAAGAACCAAGCGGCCGCTATTCATTGATATTCCACCCATGAGCACCCGCCGCAGAACGATCGCCTGCGCAACGGGCCTTTACTCCTGACAAACCCGCCACCGGCGCCTACACGCCGGCACGAATCCGTAGGTGCTCCTTAGAAAGGAGGTGATCCAGCCGCACCTTCCGGTACGGCTACCTTGTTACGACTTAGTCCCAATCGCCAGTCCCACCTTCGACGGCTCCCTCCCACAAGGGGTTAGGCCACCGGCTTCGGGTGTTACCAACTTTCGTGACTTGACGGGCGGTGTGTACAAGGCCCGGGAACGTATTCACCGCAGCGTTGCTGATCTGCGATTACTAGCGACTCCGACTTCATGGGGTCGAGTTGCAGACCCCAATCCGAACTGAGACCGGCTTTTTGGGATTAGCTCCACCTCACAGTATCGCAACCCTTTGTACCGGCCATTGTAGCATGCGTGAAGCCCAAGACATAAGGGGCATGATGATTTGACGTCGTCCCCACCTTCCTCCGAGTTGACCCCGGCAGTCTCCCATGAGTCCCCGCCATAACGCGCTGGCAACATGGAACGAGGGTTGCGCTCGTTGCGGGACTTAACCCAACATCTCACGACACGAGCTGACGACAACCATGCACCACCTGTGAACCGGCCCCAAAAGGAGAAACCACATCTCTGCGGCGGTCCGGTCCATGTCAAGCCTTGGTAAGGTTCTTCGCGTTGCATCGAATTAATCCGCATGCTCCGCCGCTTGTGCGGGCCCCCGTCAATTCCTTTGAGTTTTAGCCTTGCGGCCGTACTCCCCAGGCGGGGCACTTAATGCGTTAGCTACGGCGCGGAAAACGTGGAATGTCCCCCACACCTAGTGCCCAACGTTTACGGCATGGACTACCAGGGTATCTAATCCTGTTCGCTCCCCATGCTTTCGCTCCTCAGCGTCAGTTAATGCCCAGAGACCTGCCTTCGCCATCGGTGTTCCTCCTGATATCTGCGCATTTCACCGCTACACCAGGAATTCCAGTCTCCCCTACATCACTCTAGCCTGCCCGTACCCACCGCAGATCCGGAGTTGAGCCCCGGACTTTCACGGCAGACGCGACAAACCGCCTACGAGCTCTTTACGCCCAATAATTCCGGATAACGCTTGCGCCCTACGTATTACCGCGGCTGCTGGCACGTAGTTAGCCGGCGCTTCTTCTGCAGGTACCGTCACTTTCGCTTCTTCCCTACTGAAAGAGGTTTACAACCCGAAGGCCGTCATCCCTCACGCGGCGTCGCTGCATCAGGCTTGCGCCCATTGTGCAATATTCCCCACTGCTGCCTCCCGTAGGAGTCTGGGCCGTGTCTCAGTCCCAGTGTGGCCGGTCACCCTCTCAGGCCGGCTACCCGTCGTCGCCTTGGTGAGCCATTACCTCACCAACAAGCTGATAGGCCGCGAGTCCATCCAAAACCACAAAAGCTTTCCACCCCCCACCATGCGATGAGGAGTCATATCCGGTATTAGACCCAGTTTCCCAGGCTTATCCCAGAGTCAAGGGCAGGTTACTCACGTGTTACTCACCCGTTCGCCACTAATCCCCGGTGCAAGCACCGGATCATCGTTCGACTTGCATGTGTTAAGCACGCCGCCAGCGTTCATCCTGAGCCAGGATCAAACTCTCCGTTGAAGTAAAACAGACACAACCAACACCCCCGGAAATAACAGGAACGAAGGCTGCACAAAATTTGAAACCAGCCAAAACACCAGACCACACCCACAGGGGCAGGCGCAGCCCGGCAATTCAACCAATTTAATAAAAAATCGGTATCAACAAACTTGGCACACTATTGAGTTCTCAAACAACAGACACACCCGGCACCACCCAAACCCACGTTCAGGATCGCTCCGGAGCAACTTTTCAAACTTACCCGACTTGTCTGCGCCTTGCAAATCAGCAATTCTGCGATTTGGGCTTTCCAAGCAGGTCCCCACCCTTTGTCAGCGCGCCGTTATAGGCGACCGTGTTTGGGCTGTTTTGTTGGGGTCGGTCGCTATTTTTCCGCTTCAGCGGCGGCGACTCGAATTACTTTACACACGTCCAACAGGCCATGCAAATCGGTCTACCCCCACGGCTAGGACGCCTCGACATGGGAACAAATGTGGTCCCTGCATGAGGATCCCGCTCTCGGGCGGCTTGCTGCGCAGCCCGCCACTCCCGCGACAAGCGTCGAAGGCGCCAGCCACGTGACCTGCGTATGTGAAGTCTAACTAGACAGAACGGTCTGTCTCACATAAGTTTCAAGAACTGGCTCCGTCCTTCGCGAGGGGCCGCATCGCTGAAGCAGAACCGGCGAACCGACGTGCATGCCATGAAAGAGCGAACTAATGACTGCAACACACTTTGACCGCTTTGTAGCCGAAGCTCTCACTGCGGACCGGGAAACCGATACAGGGCTTACCCCGGACGAGCTCTATGGCCTCTACACCAGCTGGAGCCTGATCAACAGAACCGAGCCCGAGACCCCCGAAGCGCTCCGCGCCGGCCTGAAGGCCCTCGGTATTGATCCCGACAAAAATGAGTTGTCGATGACCGGCCCGGCCGCCGCCGACTATATTGTGGCCAGCGCCCCCAGCCTCATCTAGCTCCGGCGTGCCACAGGAAGAGCCGTTCTCTTCCGGCTCTTCCTGCTTCATTTAAGCTGACCATCAACTGACGCACTGCAGGCCGGTCAGGCCTGCGCGGGAAACTCAAGGAATCAATGGACGAACAGTCTGGCATTTCAACAGGCACCTTACTGGGTGGCAGGTACCGCGTGGTGGAGCAACTCGGTTCGGGAGCAATGGCCCACGTCTACCGCGCTGCTGACGAAATCCTCGGCCGCGACGTCGCCGTAAAGGTGGTCATCAAGTCAGCGTTTACCGGGGCAGCTCGGGACGACGACGCGGAGGTGAAGGTTCTAGCACGCTTAAACCACCACAACCTGGTCACGCTCCTGGACGCTGGGGTGGACCGGACAGAACCAGGACCGCCCCGCGTCTACCTGGTGATGGAGCTCGTTGAGGGTCCCGACCTCAAGCACCGGCTCCAGGAAGGACCCCTTTCACCACGCCACACGGCGCAGATCGGCCACGACGTTGCGGACGCACTGAGCTACATCCACGAGAATGGTGTGGTCCATCGCGACGTCAAGCCCGGGAACATCCTGGTCTTCGATTACAGCCACTATGCCGCAAGGATGCGGGCCAAATTAACGGACTTCGGGATCGCGCTGATGTCGGACGCTCGCCAATATGACACCGGAGGAGTGCTGGGAACAGCGGCCTACCTCAGCCCGGAGCAGGCGAAGTCAGAGCCAACGGGACCACCCAGCGACGTCTATTCACTGGGCTTGGTGCTGATCGAGTGTCTCACGGGCGAGCCTGTCTTCCGCGGTGATCCCCTGCAGAGCGCCCTGGCCCGGCTGATCAATGACCCGGCCATCCCGGAATGGCTGGAACCGGAATGGCAGCAACTTCTGGCTGCCATGACGGCACGGGACCCGCAGGAGCGCCCATCAACCTACGAGGTTGCCCAGGCACTCGATCACCTGGCGGTCAACAGCAGGGGAAGACACAAGGTTGACGCCGCCATCATTCCCGCGAATGAAAATGCGCGGATGGACGCCGTCCACCGCTACAGGATTTTGGACACGCCGCCGAACGGCACCTTCGACAGGATCACGGCACTCGCAGCCAGGGTTTTCGACGTTCCTATTGCCATCGTCTCGGTGGTGGACCATGACCGTATCTGGTTTAAGTCCCACCACGGCATTAACGTCAATGAAATCGACCGAGATGCCGGACTATGTGCCTCGGCAATCCTGCAGGACGACGTCTGGGTGGTGGAGAGCGCCCCCGACGACCCTCGGGCTCTCACGAACCCACTTGTAGCCGGAGAATTCGGCCTGCGCTTCTACGCGGGGGCGCCGCTCACCACCCGGGACGGCTACAACCTGGGCACCTTATGCATCCTTGATTTCAAGCCCCGGGTCCTCACTCCGAAAGAGGCAGCAACGCTGCAGGATCTGGCCGCTGTTGTGATTAGTGACCTTGAGTTTCGTTTGGAAAGCCGGAGCGCAAGCTCCGCCCACTCCTCTTAGACCCCCACTTTGGTTCCCCCAGCGACCCAGCTTTTCCCCAGCTTTGCCGCGCAGGATGAGCGCGTCCGCAAACGCTTATTGGGGGGGGACATGTTCCTGAGTACCTGCACAAGACTTGCCCATATTAGCGCATCGTTCAGCTGTGATGAGTACCGGGGGCTGTCATGAGCCCTCTGAGCATGCACATCAACGAGGGATTTTTGCCCATGGTGGACGGTTCGCTCGTCTACCATCGGGGATTCGGCGACAGGCCCACCCGGATCAACGACCCTAAGCCGGCGCTGAAGATGGGCCCCCGGGTGTTCACGGCAGCCGGCCAAGTTGTCGCCAGCCGGATCTATCCGCTTAAGGCTCCGGTGCCGCCCTACGGAAGGCCGGCGCCTTTCAGCGGGGACCCGGCGCACGAGCGGCAGTTCCTGGCCAGACGCGCTTACTGGGCCAGTTACTTCCCGGAGCGGACGCTGATCGCCGAGACGGGAAGCACCATCAGCATCCTGCTGCAGAACAACCTGTCGCAGCCGCACGAGCTGCTCTTCCACAACGCCGGCCCGGCGGGGGCACACGTCAGGAGCGGGAAGATCGCCCCGGGCAGGACGAAACTTTTCGAGTTCCGTGCCCCGGCGCCCGGGACGTACCTGTTCTCCGATCCCGGCACCGAGCCGGTGGAGCGGACGCTGGGCCTGTACGGCGGGCTGGTGGTCATCGACCCGCGCAACGCCTGGCGGCTGGGCCAAAACGGACCGGAATTTGAACGCCAGTGGCTGTGGATGTGCCACGACGTAGCTCCGAACTGGGCGCGCATTGCGTCTCAGGGGCAGCCGGTCAACCCGCTCACTACTCCGGCCGTGCCGCGCTATTTCACGCTCAACGGATACTCGGGGTTTCAGGCGCTTGCCCTCACTCCGGATGAGGAGTTCAACAAGCATCGGGAGGAGGACACGCTTCCTTCGGGCCATCCAAGGGAAACTGACGTGCGCAATTTCAGCGCGTCCCCGGCGCGGGGCGCCGTCCGCACCGGCCAGCTCATGCGGATGCTCAACGCCGGCATCGTGGACCACCAGCTGCACTACCACGGGAACCACGTGTGGACGGTGCGGGCCAACGGCTTGGACTTTCCGCGAGCCAACGGCAGGGTCAGCCCCGCAGGTGACGTCATCCTTCAGCAGTGGGAGGACACCGTTCAGCTGCAGCCCGGTGAACGCAAGGAGGCCATGCTGCCGGTCCGGCGGCCGCCGGAAGTGGTGGACGAGGTGTGGAACGCGAGGGACGCTGACTGGAAATATCCCATGCACTGCCACGCCGAACCATCCCAGACGGCGGCGGGCGGCCTCTACCCCGGCGGGTTGATGTCCGACTGGGTACTCGCTGCCGGCCCGGTGCCCGAGCATGGCCTTCCCGGCACGGTGGAGGACGAAGCCCACCGCACGTTCCAAAGCCAGGTGGACTTCGCCTCCGACCAGCCGCACGAAGGCAGCCCCGAAACCGAGTTTCCGCTGCGGCCTGATGTCTCCGTGGAGATGGATTTCTTCAACAGGAAACTCGAGTTCCCCGACGGCTCCGAGCACGAGGTGTGGAGTTTCGAGGACGAAAAGTCAGGCCGCCAGCTCCCCGGGCCGCTCGTGCGCATAACGGAAGGCGACATCTTCCACGCCACCATCAAGTCCAGCAAGCGGGTGCATACCATCCATTGGCACGGGCTTGAGCCCGATCCCCGCAATGACGGCGTCGGCCACACCTCCTTTGAGGTGACAGGGCACTACACCTACCAGTGGCGGCCCGAAGTGGCCGAACGGGGCAACCCAAACCGCGGCTCAGCGGGCACTTACTTCTACCACTGCCACGTCAACACTCCCCTCCACGTCCAGATGGGCATGTTCGGGGCGGTGATCGTCGATCCCCCTGCGGATCCGGCAAACCCGCCGGGAACACGCCGTCACTCATCGGAAGGCCCGCTGTACGACATTGCCACCGAAGCCATGATCGCACCGTTCTCAATCGATCCGCGCTGGCATGAACTGAACCACGCCGCGGGACTGTCCGGTGAGGACGTGGGCCTTAACCGCTTCGAACCTAAGCATTTCTTCCTGCTCGGAGGCGTCATTCCGGCCAGACCAGGGGGAGACCGGGTGTGGACGATCTCGGCCATGAAAGCCAACGTCGTCAGGCCAGGTACATTTCCCACGCTGGTGCGGCACGTGAACGTGGATTATTTCCCCACGCTTACCAGGTTCATGGACGCAGCCGGCAAGCCCGCACGGATCGCTGAACTGATTGCGCATGACGGCCGGCCCTTCTGGAACACGCCCAGCCCCACGGGCCCGGCCGTTCAGCCATCGCTGGTAGGACAGCCATTGCTGACCAGCATCATCAAGTCTGGTGCGGCCGAAAAGTTCGACCTGCTGCTGCGTCCCCCGGCGCCCGGAAAGTACACGATCGCCGTCGACTTCCTGCACTGGATCACCGGCAGGGTCCTCGCGACGCGGACTGTCACCGTAACTGCCGCCTGATCGTCTCCGCTCCCTGGGGACGGTCCCCCTAAGCTCGACGGCGGGAGGGCTGCCAGCGTCGCCGGCCGCCCGCCGTCGGGGTTCTTCCGATGCTGTCCCAGCTGGTCCTGGCGCATGCTGGGACAGGGCCCCGTCTGTCCGTTCGCGCTTGTCTTGTAGGCCGGGGAATCTGTTGCAACGGGCCGCTGACCGCGCCGCCACTGGCTGCTAGTCTGGCGGCATGGACGCAATCATGGTTCGGCCCAGGCAGGGAAAGATGATCGCCGGAGTCTGCGCAGCGCTCGCCGCGCGCTTCGGAATTTCCAAGGCTCTTGTCCGCATCGGCTTCGTGCTTTTCGGCCTGTTTGGTGTGGGCGAGCTCGCCTACATAGCGTTGTGGATCATCATTCCCAAGGAGAAGTAGCGGCCGCCTACTCCGAAGACTGCTTACGACGGCGGCCCTGCGGCTTTCGCCCGACAGTGACCGCCGGCTCCTTCCAGATCTCTTCAAACCTGCCCATTTTCCGCATCCGGGCGATGGCCAGCACAATCTTGGAACAGGCCACAGCGTTGGCACCCGGCTCCGTCTGCGCGACCGGCGGCAGCTTCAGGGCCGCAAGGGTGTGCGTGAGGCTCCGCCTCGGCAGGTGGAGCTCGTTCTGCGCCAACTCAAGCGCGCAGTAAAAGTTCTGGGCCGGCAGGTCCAGGTTCAGGCGGCCGCTCGCCTTCAGCAGCACCTCGGCGTTGTAGGCGGCGTTATAGGCCACCAGCGGATCCTCACAGGTGAAGTGCAGGATCCCCTCGATGGACATCTCCCAGTCGGCGGCACTGGCGACGTCCTCGGCGCGGATCCCGTGGACCTCTGTGTTGACAGGATCAAAGTGCCCTAGGCCCGGCGGTGGTTTGATCAGCCACGAGGTTTTGTCCACGAGGCGGCCGTCCTGCACCTTCGCCAAGCCCACGCCGCACACGGATGCGCTGTCACTGTTCGCCGTCGCTAAGTCGATGGCGGTAAAACTGATTCCCGGCACTGCTTGCCTCCCCCTGGCATTGAATGGAAAGTCAGGCCATTACTTGATCTTTCCACTACAAGAACATCTTCGCAGGTCCGGTGCAGGATTTCTTTCCGGGCGCAATTATGAACGGGGCAGGTGGGCGGCGCGGGTTGCCGGCCACCCGCCGGTTGAGCCAGTCTCAGCTCCAGACCCCGCGTCAGGCTTCCGGGTGCAGGGCTTTGCTCCAAAGCACGGCGCCGTTGGCGTTGCGGAGGCTGACCGTGAAGACGTCGTCCTCGTCGAGGGCCACATGGCCGAAGAACTGGCTGTCACCCGTGCGCGGGGACTGATTGGCGTAGGCGCCGGCCTTGTAGAAGGCGACCTCAGGGCCGAATGTGCCGTCCATCTGGCTGGGCCCGAACGTGCCGGCGTTAATGGGGCCGGCCACAAACTCCCAGAAGGGGTCGAAGTCTGTGAAGGCGGCACGCTCGGGCGAGTAGTGGTGAGCCGCGCAGTAGTGGACGTCCGCGGTCAGCCAGACCACGTTCTTCACCTTGCTGCGCTTGAACGCCGAGAGCACGCCGGCAATCTCAAGCTCTTTGCCCAAGGGGGCACCGGCGTTGCGGTTGGCGAGGGATTCCTGGTTGACCGGGCCATCCGGCACGATGATGCCGAGCGGGAGGTCTGCAGAGATCACCTTCCAGGTCGCCTTGGACCTCGTGACTTCGTTGATCAGCCAGCATGCCTGCTCCTCGCCGAGGATGTGGGTGAGGCTGGTTTCCCTGCCGTCTGTGTTCGGGTCCTTGAACGTGCGCATGTCCAGGCAGAAGATCTCCAGCTGCGGGCCGCGGGATATCTTGCGGTAGATGCGGGCGGGTTCGAAGCCGGTGCTGCCGTCGCTGAGGCCCCTGCTCGGCCCCGCTATGGGCTGGTACTCCTGCCAGGCCTGACGGCCGCGGGCTGCCAGGACGTCCACCCGGCGTTCAGTGTAGCGGGGGTCGGTGAGGATTTCGCCGGGGTACCAGTTGTTGGTCGTTTCGTGGTCGTCCCACTGGGCGATGACCGGAACCTCGGCGTACATGGCGCGGACGTTGCGGTCCATCAGGTTGTAGCGGTGCCGGCCGCGGAAGTCGTTGAGGGTTTCGGCCACCTTGGAGACTTCCTCGGTGACGAGGTTCCGCCAGATCTGCCCCTCAGGTTCGGTGACCTGCGCGGCGATGGGACCGTCGGCGTAGATGGTGTCGCCGGAGTGGATGAAGAAGTCCGGGCGGGTGGCGTGCATGGCCGCATAGCCGCGCATGCCGCCGATGTCCTCATTAATGCCCCAGCCCTGGCCGGCCGTGTCGCCGGACCAGACGAAGCTCTGGCGGCGGGAGGACCGGGCGCTGCGGAGAGTCCCGGTTCCGGGTGCCGTGGCGAAGGAGCCTTGGGCGGTTTCGCCCGCGTTGCCCTCGGTGTCCTCGAAGTGCATGGTCAGGGCAAACCGTGTGCCGGCCGGGAGGTGGGCGGCGTTGATCTTGGAGGTGAAGTCGCTGGCCTCGGTGGCGGCGCTCCCCCGCAGTACACGCCGGAAGGCGCGTCCGCCGCGAAGCGGGGACCCGTCCTCGTCAACCGCCAGCAGGCTGGCCACCAGCCGGCCGGGTCCCGACGCCCGGGACCAGAGGACACCGGAATCCGCGGTCACGTCGCCCGTGGCAATGCCGGACGGAAGGGTCAGGCGGTTGCGGACCAGCGGGACAGCGGACGGGCTGGCGGCATGCGCGGGCACAAGAAGGGAAGGCGCGACGGCGGCAGCACCGGCGGCGGTGATGGCACCTTTGAGGACGTTTCGGCGGGTGAGAGCAGTCATGGGGCCACTCTCGACGGCGCGGGTGAACCGAAGGACACGGGGAGGTGAAGCTTAAGTGCCTTCCGAAACCAGCGGGTGGCCGGCAATGTGCCGGCCACCCGCCGTCGTGCGTTTGCTTGTTGCCCAAATCAGGGCGCACGTACCTCGTCCACGAAAGCTACCTGCGCAACGGCCTGCTGGTAGAGCTTGAGGGCCTCGTCCACGGCCAGGTTGCCGAAGTTCAGTGACAGCTGCAGGCCTTCCAGCTGGGCATTGGCGGTCTCGGCCGCGCTGACCTTTTCGCCCAGGGCGCGGGAGTTGGCGAAGTTCGTGGCAAGGGCGGCCGCGACGGAGAACATGACGGCGGCCAGGCACAGGAACCGCCACACAACCGAATCGTCCGCCAGCGAGAAGATTTCCCGCACCGCCTCGGTGAATCCGGTGCCGCCCACAGCAGGCCCGGCGGTGAGCATGGCCGCGAGCGCGCTGCCTACGATGCTGATGTTGGAAAGCTTGTTCCGGCGCGGCCGCTCCCGTCCCAAGTAGGAACGGATCGTCTGCTGCTTTTGGTCAATGCGCTCAGACAGCCGTTGGCGCGTGTCCGCGGAGTCGTCCATAGTCTGCTACAGCCCTTCTCCCCCGTCGACATTTTGCGTTTAGGATCCCACTGCCCTGATTTCCGGTCCAGAGCCGAGAGGTTTGCGCCGCGCTCAGAAGGCGGACAAAGTTGTCTCCCTGTCCGGCGCGGGGAGGGTTGTGTACGTTATTGCCACGGGCTGCAATGGCGCAGGCCGTAGGGCTGGGGCACGGGACGAGAGGCGACGGGTATGGCGAAAACATCTGGTGTGGCATCACGGCTGGCCAAGGCGCTGGCCATTGTCCTGCGGGCTGAGGAGGTTCCTGTCCGGCTGCGGGCGTGGGACGGGTCGGAAGCGGGTCCGGCAGATGCACCGGTCATCGAGTTCAAATCGAGGCGGGCGCTGCGGCGGATGTTGTGGGCGCCCGGGCAGCTGGGCTTGAGCCGGGCGTACGTGGCTGGCGAGATCGAGGCACACGGAGACATCTTCGCGGCCTTCACGGCGCTGAGCTCCGCCGGGAAGTTCACCGAGCCCGGAGCCTTCAGCAAGCCGACGCCGCGGGAGCTGGCGACGCTGCTCGCCACCGCGGTCAGGCTCGGTGCGGTGGGACCGAATCCGGCGCCGCCGCCGGAGGAAGCGCGGGTCGAAAAGCACGGACGCAGGCATTCCAAGCAGCGTGACGCTGCGGCGATCTCCCACCATTACGACGTCGGCAACGACTTCTACCGCCTCGTGCTCGGCCCCTCCATGGTGTACTCCTGCGCCGTCTTCGACAGCCACGACACGAGCCTGGAGGAAGCGCAGGAAGCCAAACTGGATCTGGTCTGCCGCAAGCTGGGGCTGCAGCCGGGCATGCGGGTGCTGGACGTCGGCTGTGGCTGGGGAAGCTTCGTCCTGCACGCCGCTGAGCGCTACGGGGTGAATGTTGTCGGAATCACGCTGTCCACCGAACAGGCGGAGTTCGTCCGCAAACGGGTGGCCGAGGCCGGACTGACGGAGCGGGTGGACATCCGCGTCCAGGACTACCGCGATGTCGAGGACGGCCCCTTCGACGCGATCAGCTCCATCGGTATGTCCGAGCACGTGGGCAGGGCACAGCTCCCCGACTATGTGGAGCAGCTGCACAACCTGCTCCGCCCGGGGGGCCGGCTGCTCAACCACGCCATCTCATGGAACGCCGGGCCCACGGAGGACGACCCGGATTCCTTCATCCCCCGTTATGTCTTCCCCGACGGCGAGATGCTGAGCCTTTCGGAGATGGTGGTGGCGCTGGAGGCCGGCGGCTTCGAGGTGCTCGATGTCGAAGCGCTCCGCCGGCACTACGCCCTGACCCTCCGTGCCTGGGTGCGGAATCTGGAGGAGCACTGGGACGAGGCGGTGCGGCTGACGTCTCCCGGCCGCGCCCGTGTTTGGCGGCTGTATATGGCGTCCAGCGCGTTGGGGTTCGAAAATGGGCTGACCGGGGTCAACCAAGTGCTGCTCCAAAAGCCCGGAGGTGGTGAGCCGCCGCTGCGCCTGCGGCAGTGGACCGCTGGTTGAGCTCATCGGACCCCGGCCGGTTAAGCCCGCCGCCACCAAGAACAGACTCAAGAGGAGAATCCCATGGCCAACATCCTGATGGTCGTATCAGCCGCCGACAAGCTCACCATGAAGGACGGCAGCGAGCACCCCACCGGGTACTGGGCCGAGGAGCTGGTGGTGGCACACCGCGCCCTGCTCCAGGCAGGACACACGGTGGACTTCGCCACTCCCGGCGGCGTGAAACCGACAGTGGACAAGGCCAGCCTGCAGGCTGAGGCGGTCGGCAGCGAGGAACGGGCGGAAGACTTCCGCATGTATCTGGACATGATCGACGTCGACCTTTTCGCGCCGCTGGTGCTGGCCGATGTCGACACCTCCGCCTATGACGCCGTGGTGCTGCCCGGCGGGCACGGCCCCATGGCCGACCTGTACAAGGACAAGGACTTGGGCCGGATCCTCGTGGAGATGAACGACGCAGGCAAGATCATCGCCCCGTTCTGCCACGGCCCCGCGGGCCTGCTCAGCGCCACGTCCGACGACGGCAGGTTTGCCTTCGCGGGCCGCCGTCTCACCGTTTTCGCCAACTCGGAGGAATTGGGCGGCGGCACCGGCGAGAACACGCCCTGGCTGGTGGAAAACAGGCTGCGCGAGAAGGGCGCCAACGTGGAGACCGGCGCGGACTGGTCCAGCTTTGTGGTGCGCGACGGAAACCTGATCAGCGGCCAGAACCCCCAATCCAGCGAGGACGTCGCCAAGGAGGTCATCGAAGCCCTCGCCACTGGTTGAGGCTGCCGAAACCCGAAGGGGAGAGGCTTACTCCCCCATGCCGGGATGCACCGGGACGAAGTCGATCCTGTTGCCCGAACCAGTCTTCTTTTTCGGCGCCCGGGAGAATCCCTTGGCATCGAGATGGTTCTGGGCGCGGTATTCGGCCAGCGCGTCATCGTAGGCCTTGTTGAGCCGGCGCCCGGAGATCTCCTCTTCGGTGCCGTCGGCAAAGGTGACGGAGACTCGGACGCTTTCGGGATAGTGCCGGCTCATCCGAATAAAGCCTTCGGCATCCTGCTGGAGCTTGATCATGGGATCCACCTTCCTGGTTGTGGCTTCCAGTGTCCTCCACTTTCAAAACCAACGACGGCGGGAGGCTGGCAGATCTGCCAGCCTCCCGCCGTCGTATTCACCAGAAGCAGCTAACCCGCCAAACCGGCCAACCCGAAGATGGTGGCGGCGATGGTGAAGCCCATGACACCGATCAGGGTTTCCATGACGGTCCAGGTCTTCAACGTGGTCTTCACGTCCATGCCGAAGAAGCGGCCCACCAGCCAGAAGCCCGAGTCGTTGACGTGGGAGACCACCACGGAGCCGGCGGCCACGGCGATGACGAGCGCGGCGATCTGCATGCCGTTCAGCCCGGCAGCGGCAACACCGGGGGCGATGAGGCCTGCGGTGGTGGTGAGCGCCACGGTGGCCGAGCCCTGGGCGATGCGCAGGATGGCGGAGAGCAGGAAGCCCGCGAAGATGAGCGGGATGCCGATGCTGCCCAGCACGTCGGCCAGGGCGTCGCCGATGCCGGAGGTGCGCAGCACTCCGCCGAACATACCGCCGGCGCCGGTAATGAGGATGACGGAGCAGACCGGGCCGAGCGAGGATTCGAGCAACTTTTCCAGGGCGCCGTTATGGACGCCGCGGCGGGCACCAAGGACGAACATCGCGACGAGGACGGAGATGAGCAGGGCCACCGGGGTTTCACCGATGGTGCGCAAAACCTGGAACCACTGTTCGTCCCGGACGTTTTCCGGCAGCACGCCGGACGCGGCGAAGGTATTCAGCCCCGTATTCATGAAGATCAGGACCAGCGGCAGGAGCAGCAGACCAATGATGGTGCGGAACCGCGGCGGGTGGGACAGGGCTTCGGCGTCGGCGTGGCCGAGGAGTTCCGGAACGGGAAGCTGCAGCTTCCTGCCCGTCCACAGGCCGTACAGGTAGGCGGTCACGTACCAGGTGGGGATCGCCGTGATGAGGCCGGCGACGGTGACCAGGCCGATGTTCGCTTCAAAGAAGGCCGACGCCGAGACCGGGCCGGGGTGCGGCGGCAGGAAGATGTGCATCACGGAGAACGCGCCGGCAGCCGGGAGACCGTAGCGCAGCACTCCCCCGCCCAGGCGGTGTGCCACGGCGAAGACGACGGGGAGCATGACCACGAGGCCGGCGTCGAAGAAGATCGGGAAGCCGAAGATCAGGGAGGCAAGGCCCAGGGCAAGGGGGGCACGCTTTTCGCCGAAGATGCCGATCAGGTAGTCGGCCAGGACTTTGGCGCCGCCGCTGGTTTCCACGATGCGGCCGAGCATGGCGCCGAGGCCGACGAGCAGCGCCACGGTTCCGAGGGTCGTTCCGAAGCCGTTGATCAGCACCGGCACCACCTGGTTTGCGGGGATTCCGGTGGCGAAGGCGGTGGCAAGGCTGACCACGATCAGTGCCAGCAGTGCGTGCATCCGCAGCCTGATGATCAGGAACAGCAGGACGCCGATCGCTGCCGCCGCGATGAGCAGCAGGGGGCCTGCGCCCAGTGTTTGAGTCCATCCTTCGATGGTCATGGTTCTCCTTTGAAACAGGTTCTAGCGGTTGGGGAGTCGAAAAGAGTGCGGGGTCAGTGGGCCCGGTCTTAGCCGAAGGCGGTGCCCGGGTCTTACTCGGAGGCGGAATCGGTGCCCGAGGCGGGATCCGATCGGGCCGGCAGCGTGAGGGCGGCCAGGATTTCGGCGATGAGTTCCTGCGGGGAGCGGGAGATGTCCAGGCGCAGGCTTCCCGCGGCCAGTTCCTCCTCGGTCAGGGGTTCCAGGGTCGCGAGCTGGCTGGGCAGCAGTGTGGGCGGCATGAAGTGGCCCTCGCGCCCCTGCATCCGCTGGCTGATGAGGCCGGCTTCGCCGTGCAGGTGGATAAAGAGCACGCGGCCCTGGGCCTCGGACAGCAGCCGGCGGTAGGTCCGCTTGAGGGCGGAGCACGTGAGCACGGTGCTCTCGCCGGCGCGGGCCTTCCCGGTCATCCAGTCCTGGATCTGCTGCAACCACGGCCAGCGGTCCTCATCCTGCAGGGGAATGCCCTGGCTCATCTTGTCGATGTTGGACTGCGGGTGGAATTCGTCGGCTTCGGCCCAGGCCCAGCCAAGCTGATTGGACAGAGCTGCCGCAATTGTGGACTTGCCGGAACCGGCAACGCCCATCACCACCAGATGCGTGGCTGGGTACTGCATGTTTACCTCCGAAGAAGACGTCTTTGGCTTGGAGAAGAAGCTCGTTCAGCAGCCGATTCGAACTGCGTTGGAGATAAGGTATCACCTTTTCACCACACAGATACTATCTTTGCGTGTCACAGGTCATACCTTTGTGCCACTTTCGGCTAAGCTGGAAGAGCGCTTTTGGCGCGGACGGAAGGCAGGATCATGTCGACGGCGACAGTAGACCGCAAGGATGGCGCGAACGACGGCGGGTCCCCCGCCATGCACGAACGCGTATTGGACGCTGTGGGCACGGCTATCGCCGCAGGTGAACTGCCTCCGGGAAGCCGCCTGACCCTAGAGGGGCTGCAGCAGGAATACGGGGTGTCACGCACGGTTGCCCGGGACACCATGAAAGTGCTGGAGTCCATGAACCTGGTGTACTCGCGCCGGCGTGTAGGCATCGTGGTGCAGGAGCGAAACCTGTGGAACGTCTTTGATCCAAAGCTGGTGCGGTGGCGCCTCGCCTCAGACCGCCGGGAGCAGCAGTACAGCAGCCTTACGGAACTCCGCATCGCCGTCGAACCCATCGCGGCCGCAGGGGCCGCCCGCAGGGCAAGCGCCGCCGAGCGCAGCCAGCTCGTGGCGCTGGCCGCCGACCTCCGCCGACTGGGAGAAGCGGGCGAGCTTCAAGGGTTCCTCGAAGCCGACATCGCCTTCCACCGGCTGCTGCTGGCAAGCTGCGGCAACGAAATGTTCACCGCCCTTGAGGGGATGGTGGCGGAAGTCCTTACCAGCCGGACCCAGCAGGGACTCATGCCGTTCAAGCCGCGGCCGGAAGCCCTGGACGCCCACGAGGAGGTGGCAGCCGCGGTGGCCGGCGGGGACGCAACCGCCGCCGAGACCGCCATGCACCACATCCTGGACGAGGTCCGGAACGCGATGGGGCTGCACTGATAGCTGGTGGAGCCTGCCGATCCCGATGTGCCCCTGATCTCGGCAAGCGCGATCAGCGACTACTTCCAACTGACTCTGGCGCCATTTTCCCGAGAAGCGCATAATCTTAGGGCCGCTCCAATTTGCTCTGCTGTGCAACGGGCGGCCCTAGCACCGGTTGTGCCTCCTTTGGCCGCCGGCATCGTGGCGAAGGTGGGCCGGGCCGGCCTGCTGCTTCGTACCCTTACCGAAAAATAGCGGTCTCAGAGGGTTGGAAGAAATGTTGCATCGCACCAAAAAGGGACTCATGTCCATGCTTGTCGCCGGAGTCCTGACAACCGGACTCATGCCCGCCACCGCTGCCGCACACGGCGGTTGGGACGACGACGATGACGACCGGAAACTCACTTCCCAGCAGCGCAAACTGGTTAAGACGCTGAGGGACGTGACTGAGGAATACCGCTCGCTGGCCGAAGCGAAGGAGGACGGCTACAAGAAGGTCACCCCGTGCATCGAAAAGAAGGGTGTGGGGGCGATGGGGTTCCATTACGCCAAGAACTCCCTGATCGACGACAAGATCGACCCGCGCAAGCCGGAAATCCTGGTGTACATGCCCAACAAGCAGGGCAAGTACAAGCTGGTGGCTGTTGAGTTCCTGTCCACTGCCAAAAAGCGCCCGGTCATTGCGGGCGTGAAGTTTGACAACGGCCCGCTCCCGGGAACGTTCGCCCTGCACGCGTGGATCTGGCGCGATAATCCGGACGGCATGTTCGCGGCCTACAACCCCGCGCACCGCTGCCCCAAGTAGGGCGAACCACTGCTGCTTGAGCCTGCCTAAACGGGGCCGCCTTGATCTCGGCAGGCTTGGTCAGCGGTGAGGTTAAACAAAAGCAGGGCCCGTCTTTAGACGGGCCCTGCTTAGAAACCTTGCGGTCCCAGAGTATCTAGGAAATTAGATAGCCTGGATGTTGACGGCCTGGGGACCCTTGGGGCCCTGCTCGGTTTCGAAGGAAACCTTCTGGTTCTCTTCGAGGGAGCGGAAGCCGGAGGAGTTGATCGCGGAGTAGTGCGCGAACACGTCCTGGGAAGAGTCATCGGGGGAAATGAAGCCGAAGCCCTTTTCAGCGTTAAACCATTTGACGGTGCCAGTAGCCATTATTTTTGTCCTTCGTGAAGGTGGAGGAAAAGTCCCGACCTTCGGGTCCTCCGGCGTGAGATGTTCAAAACCGCTACTTCAGAAGAACGCGGACTTTCGACCGCGCGTACTGCCTGAACTACCAAATACAAACACAACAACGGTCTCTACTGTACACGAGTTCGTCCGGAAGGCCACACTGGCAGTCACGAGGCAGTTCCAGTGTCTCCCTGACCCGCTCCGAAGGAAGTGTTCACGATGCAGATGCCCAAGCCGTCCGAGGAGGACAAGCAACGGTTCCGCTCCGCCATGCCGCATCATCCGGACGTGGTGGTGAAGCCGATGTTCGGGAACCTCGGCGCCTTCGTGCACGGGAACATGTTCGCCGGACTGTTCGGCCCCACCATCGGCGTCCGGCTGTCCGATGCCGACCGTACCGAACTCGAGAGCTCGGAGCGGACCGTCCCCTTCGGGCCGGAGGAGCGGCCCATGGGCGGCTACGTCGGACTCCCGGAGGTATGGAACGAAGAGGGTGACGGCGACCAGACGCGGGCGAGGGCATGGGTGATGAAGGCCTATGACTATGTAGCCGGGCTGCCACCCAAGGAGCCGAAGGCACCCAAGGAACCACAGCCCTCCAAGCCGCGCACGTTAAAGAAGTAACCCGAGCCACACGCGTTTATTCGACAAGATGCTGTTCGTTCACCCCCGGTTCACGAAGGCAACAGGAACCGTCAAAATTCGCTGAATAGGTTCAGTTGCATGGACAACATCTCACGCAGATCGCTTATCACCGCTGGCCTCGGGGCCGGACTCGTCGCTGCCCTGCCGGGTGCCGCCGTCGCAACCTCCACCACCGACGACGCCGGACTCCGCTCAGACCCGTTCCGTCTGGGCATCGCCTCCGGCGAGCCGTGGCCGGACGGTTTCGTGCTGTGGACCCGGCTGGCCCTTGACCCCCTGGCCGACGACGGCCTGGGCGGCATGCCGTCCCGCAGCGTTCCCGTCGCGTGGGAGGTTGCCGAAGACTCGGCGATGCGCAAAGTGGTGGCCCGCGGGGTCGAACACGCCCGCATCGAAAACGCGCACTCCGTCCACGTGGAACTCAAGGGCCTCAAGCCGGGGCGTGAATACTTCTACCGTTTCCGCAGCGGACGGCACATCAGCACCGTCGGCCGGACCCTCACCAGCCCGGCCCTTCATGAGACGCCGGCGGCTCTGGCCATGGCCTTCGCCAGCTGCTCCCAGTATGAGCACGGCTACTTCACCGCCTATACCCGCCTGGCGCAGGACCACCCGGACCTCATACTGCACCTGGGCGACTACCTGTACGAATACAAGAAGGACAGGTACGTCATCGGCGGCGGCAACCCCCGCGACCACGAAGGCCCCGAGACAGTCACGCTGGAGGGCTACCGGCAGCGGCACGCACAGTACAAGTCCGACGCCGACCTGCAGGCCGCACACGCCATCGCGCCGTGGCTCGTGGTCTGGGACGACCACGAAGTGGACAACAACTGGGCGGACGAGGTTCCGGAGAACAATGATGCCGCCCAGATGAACGACAGCACCGAGCGTTTCCGGCGGCGCCGGGCTGCCGCCTTCAAGGCGTACTACGAGAACATGCCGCTGCGCAGGTCCTCCGTCCCCGCCGGCTTCGACATGAAGATCTACCGCACCATCCAGTGGGGCCAGCTGGCCAACTTCCACATGATGGACACCCGCCAGTACCGCGACGACCAGCTCGCCGGGGACGGCTGGAAGAAGAATGTTTCCGAGCGCCTCGCTGAGAACCGCAGCATCACGGGCGGGGAGCAGGAGAAGTGGCTGCTGGACGGCTTCCGGAGCTCCACGCAGCGCTGGGACATCCTGGGCCAGCAGGTGTTCTTCGCCGAACGGGACCGCAACAGGGCGCCGGAGATCGACGACGTGTCCATGGACGGCTGGGACGGCTATGCTGCGTCCCGCCGGCGCATCACCCAGGGCTGGGTGGATGCAAACGTGCGCAACGCCGTCGTCCTGACCGGCGACGTGCACCGGAACTGGGCCAACGACATCAAGGTGGACTACAAGGATCCGGCGTCGCCCGTGGTTGGCTCGGAGCTTGTCTGCACGTCCATTACCTCCACCGGCAACGGCTCCGGTTCCACCAGCGATCCCGTCATGGCGTGGAATCCGCACCTGAAGTTCTACAACGACAACCGCGGTTACGTGAACACCCGCATCACGAAGGACTTCCTGCAGGCGGACTTCCGGGTGCTGGACTACGTGACGACGCCGGGCTCCCCCGTTGGGACGAAGGCCTCCTTCCAGATCCAGGACGGCGTTCCGGGACTGCAGGCACGCGGGTAGCCTCGACGGCTGGTTCTCCTGCAACGCCCGGACGCTTTGCCGGGCGTTGCAGGAGCCGCGCGTGTATCTGTTGTTGGAAGGCTAGGGCTGGACAACGTCCACGAGTTCTGACCGGCTGCCTGTCTCCAGGTCCTCAGTCAGAACCAGCGCGCCGACTTGGGGGCAGTGGTATTTGTGCTCCCGCGCATTCTTCTCCAGCGGCGTCCAGTCGTAGACCTTGACGCAGTTGGTGTAGGTGCCTGACCTCGTGGACACGGTCTCGCCGGTGGCGACGGTGTCCCGGATGTCCTCCGCATGGCCAACGTAGAATTCCTGCCTGTACGAATCGCCGACACGCTGCTCGGCCTTCATCCAGATGCCGGCTTTTGCACCGTCTTTTCCGTGGAGAAAGCTGCCGGCGCGGTTCATCAGCATCCCATTCCAGAAGTTTTTCACGTCCTCGCCGAAGTACCAGACGTCACCGTTTTTATGTTGCGCAAGGTAATCACGGGTTTCCTCCACCAGCTGCCCGTTCTTGAATTCCTTGTCCAGGTAGACGACCGTCTCGACGCCCTCTATGGTCATGGTCTCCGGCAAGATCTCGATTTCAATCCTCTCGGTGACGCTTCCCTGCCGGGTGGTCTCGTACGTCAGTTTCTTGCCGACGGGCAGGGAAAAGTATCTGTTGGTTATCTTGGTGCTGAAATCGGCCGGGTTGATCTGCGGGTTGTACTCCGCGGCCCTGCTCCTTTTATTGCTGTCGTAGAAAAACAGCGCCGCCCCACCAACCACCAGCAGCGCGAGGACCGCAGCAAAAATTATTTTGGTTCGTCGATTCATGACCTTTCCCACTCCTTCTGAGTAGAAATTCCTATAGGGGGTCAGAGCACCATTGCTTGCCCATGGCCATAGGAAAAAGGTAGTGCAGCCAGCCTCTAACTAGAACACCTAACGGGAACACCCTGAATGAACACCATGGGAGGGGCACCGGCGCCCGCAGACAACGCCGGTCCCGGCCTCTAGAATGGGCAATCACAGGCAGGTGCGGAGACGCTCCTGCTTCGTTCACAGGCAGTGAGGCTGCCGTGGACGGATCATGAACGGGGATGACTGATCATGAGCAACGGCGCACCTGACTCGGGTCCGGACCCCCATGCCGTCCCGCCGCAAAAGCCTCCCCGTCCACCGCGGATAGGAACAGCAAGGGAACGTTCGACGGCGGCCAAAAGCCAGTCCGCCCCGCCCGCTATCCGCGTGGTGAGCAGGGATGAGAGACCAGCGCCGCCGGTCGACAACTACGCCGAGTTCATCGGACGGCTGGATGCAGCGGCCGGGAAACTCACTCCGCGGCGGGATGCCCTGTCCAAAGCCCTTGACGCGGCGGAGCTGCTCTTCAGCCAGAACCATGCAGGGCTGGAGCTGTGGGGCCAGCGGCTATCCCTGATCAATCAGCTCCTGGCCCGGCACGGAGCACACCAACAGGCTCGGCGATACAGCACGCTGATGGAACTTCATGATGTCGCCGCCAAGATGGAGCAGATGTTCACCAGCCGCACCCAGCGCGTGCAGGGGGTGTGCCGTGCGATCCGGGTACGCCGGGACCAGATCAATCGGTCCCTGTTCGAGCTGGAGAAAAGCAAGGTCAAACTGGCATCGTCCCGGCTGCTCGCGCTGGAGCGGGAGAACCTCCGGAAGGTCGCCGAGGATCTTTCAGTCACCGCGGAAGGCATCAGCCTCAACTTCCCCGATCCCGGACTTCGGGAAAGTCTCAGGGAAGCGCGGGAAGCAATCATCCTGGCCGAGGCCCTGCTGGAAGTGAAAGGAAACTGATCATGCCAACTCCACGGACCGAATCCCGGGACATCTGCAGGTTCACCTCCAAGGAATGGACGGGCAGGCCGGCCGAGGGCGCGGGCGCAATGTTCGGCGGATTCGCCGTCATCGGGTTCGTTCTGTGCTTGGTTCTGATGACCTTCACACCCGGCCTCAGGGACGTCAGCGCCCTCATGCTGTTCGTCGGGATTTTCGCGTCCACTTTCACGGTGCTGGGCATCCTAGGCAAGAGTTCGGGCGAGCGGGCGTTCCTGCAGCGGCTTACAGGCACTGTCAACGAAGTGATTCTCGAACTGACGGCGGACAGGACGAACCACCTCTCGGCGGACGAGCTCCGCTCACTCCTCGTCGAGGGCGGGAGCCTGCCGTTGCTGGTGAACGGGGTGTCCGGCCTGCATCTGAGCGTCATTCCGCAGCCCACACCGCAGCCGAAACAGTACGCCAAGCCGAAGGCTGAGGTGGTCACCACCACGTGGATCCTCATCACAGCCACCCCGCCCGATTACGGCATCAGCAGCTTCGACCGGCTCCTCGAGACGGCAACCACTGATCCGGGCTTCAATGCAGCAACATAGCGCATAGCGCATAGCGCACCTCAGCACAGGACCCGGGGGCAGGCAAGAACGCTTATGAGAATCCGGCAACATGCCGGCTGAGCGCATCCGTCTTATTGCTGTTCAGACGTTCATACTCCCGTCGCCTGTCCAGCCCGCACCTGCTCCGCTGGGATGGGGGGCACCGACGGTGCTTGTCAGGATTCTAATCCCCAGCGGAGCAAGGCGGCATTCCCGTTACC
Source organism: Arthrobacter sp. D1-17 (assembly GCF_054130535.1). Classification (NCBI taxonomy): domain Bacteria; kingdom Bacillati; phylum Actinomycetota; class Actinomycetes; order Micrococcales; family Micrococcaceae; genus Arthrobacter; species Arthrobacter sp. D1-17. The sequence goes on from NZ_CP096382.1 coordinate 3,120,550, forward strand.
GGGCCAGCTTCGACATCAGGGACGTCATGGCCGCCCTGACCCCGGTCGAAAGCGTCGGCTCGATGTCGGGTGCGAAGTACGGCGAATGGTTTCCGGGAAGCGGGCTTTCAGCGTCGAGCTTTTCCTGGCTGTAGGCACCAAACATCCAGTACACCGAGGGCACGCCGATAACTTCAGCAAACAGCCCAAAGTCCTCGCTGCCCATGACGGGCGGCACCTCGTTGACGGCGTCCTCTCCCAGTGTCCGGTGGAACTCGCTGATCAGGGCGTCAGCGGCGGCGGGATCGTTGTAGCACCGCGGGAAGCTGGAGATTTCCGTGATAGAGGGTTCCGGCGCCCCTGACGCCTCGGCTTCGGCCTTGATGATGCGGCGGAGGGAGGCAAGGACGCGCTCGCGCACGTCCGTGTCGAAAGTGCGGACATTGATGGAAAACTCCGCAGTGTCCGGGATGATGTTCTCCTTCAGGCCGGCGTGAAAGGTGCCGATGGTCACCACGGCGGACTTCATAGGGTGGACCTCGCGGGCCACGATGGTCTGGATGCGCACCACCATGTGCGCGCCGAGCACGATCGGGTCAATAGACTCCTCCGGCTGCGAGCCGTGTGCCTGGCGTCCATGCACGGTGACCTTCCAGGAATCGGCCATGGCCATGGCCGTACCGCGGCTAATGTTCACAGTTCCGGCCAGGCCTGGCCACACGTGCTGGCCGTAAATCACCTCGGGCTTGGGCGCTTTGTCCCAGATTCCGTCGTCGATCATGGCCCGGGCACCCGCCGCGGTTTCTTCGCCTGGCTGGAAGATGAACACGACGGTGCCGCCCCAGGTGTCGGTGCTGTCGGCGAGGAGCCGCGCAGCCGTTAGGGCGGCTGTGATGTGGGTGTCATGGCCGCAGCCGTGCATGACCGGCACCTCGGTTCCGTCCGCCAATCTGCCTCTAGCCTGGCTGGCATATTCCAGCCCAGTGTCCTCCTGCATCGGCAGACCGTCGGTGTCGGCGCGGAAACCGACCACCGGGCCGTCCCCATTGCGCAGCACGCCGACCACGCCGGTCCCTCCGCAGAGAAAGGCCTCGATGCCAAGGTCGGTCAGCGCCTTGAGAATGAAGTTCGCCGTCTGCGTTTCCTGCATGGACAGTTCCGGGTGGGCATGGAGATGGCGGTAGAGGTCATGCATTTCGGTGAGCTGCGCAGCGGACAGTTCAAGGGCAGTGGTCTCGATGGTCATAGCTTCCTATCAGGTTCAAATGGCTCAGGTTCAGGGTAGGGGAGGGAATCAGACGCCGGGATGCGCGTGTTGTTCGGCGGCGCCTTTGGGCCGCAGGAACCAGGCGAGTGCCGCGGTGAGCAGCACCACGATGCCCGTCGCGGACTTGGCCAGCGCCGGCACGGCGGGCACGAGGGCAAAAAGGACGACGGCGGCGACGACCACGGCGATGACGGTGACCCGTGGCTGCTTGATCGTGACAATCAGCTGGACCAGCACGCCTCCGATGATGCTCGGGAAGATGTAGAGCCTGGCCACGTCCACTATGTCGGTAGGGATGATGCTCACTAGCCACGTGCCGAGGATGCCGACGAAGAGGAGCATGGAGAATACGTGGACCATGGCGGCCCCGCAGATGGCCATAAGGGCAGAGAACTCACCGCGCTTCGTGCCGGCCTTTGCGCCGACGGTCGCCTGCGCCACGAGCGCCGAGGGCAGGAGTTTGTTGGCGATGTTGCCGATCATGAACGCCTGGTACATCGCGGCCGGGCCCAGCACCGGGTAGTAGGTGACAGGTTCGACGAACCACAGGACGAAGAAGGCGGCGGCCACGGCGAAGAACGCAGTCCAGATGTGCGTGGAGGTGATGCCCAGGTCCGTGAACATGACGAGGTAGACCGGCGCGGCGAGGGACAGCGCCAGCGCGAAGATCATGGTGATCCGGCCCCAGCGTGAGGTGGTGCGGTCAAATTCGTCAATGGTCGCGGCGGTTCCTGCAGCGGTATCTGTGAGAGACATGTTGGGTTTCCTTTCGTTCAAGGGGAGGCTGCTTAGGCGGCCACGGGAACCAGGGCGGAGGTGTGGGCGAAGTAGGCGACGGCAAGTCCGACGAGGATGGCAATGCCGAGTCCCCACTCGCGCAGCCAGGCGGCGGAGAGTTTCTTGGCGAGGAAGAGGCAGACGCCCATGACCAGTGCGGACACGGCTACGGACATGATGTGCACCGGGGTCTTGCCCAACTCAGCGATCCCCAGGCTGGCAAAAGCACCGATGAGTGCTGCTGCCGGCACGATCGCCATGAGTGCCGGGTTTACGCGGCGCAGTTTGGAATCGCCCTTTTTCAGCAACGGAGTGAGGATGAGCGTGGAAATCATCCACATGGCGCCGGACATGCTCATGGCCATGAACGCCACAACGAACACGGCCTGCGTGTAGTCGGGCCCGCCCAATGTCGCCCCCATCGTCGCGGACGCAATGGAGGCGGAGGCCGATTCGGTGGCGGCGGAGCCCACAAGTCCGATGCGGACGAGCACCGCAGGGGTTCCGAAGAGCGTCAGGAGTGCGATGCTGACCAGCACGACGGCGAGGGAGGGGCCGATCGCCGCCACGGCGCCGGCGCGAAAGGAGGTCTTCAGTTCAGCTTCGGAGATACCTGCCGAGGGGCCGGCTTTCTTTGCTGCCCGCATGTAGATAACGGACTGGAGGATGATGGCCCCGAAGACGCCGATGGCCAACACCCAGAGGACCGGAAGGTTTGCGATGGAGAGGATGTCTGTGGATCCTCCCGGCATTACTGCAGTGTTCATGAATGCTCCTGTAGTAAATGATGACGTCTCATTGATTCAGTGCGCTCAGGTGGATTCAGTGCGCTGAGGTGCTGAGCTACGTGCTGCTGAGTTCTGATTGGTCAAGGGTGATGAGGGTCTGAGTCAGTGCACTGACGCCGGTGGCAATGTCACTGAAGTCCGTCCATTCCTCGGGGCAATGGCTTTTCCCTGCCTTGGAGGGCACGAAGATCATGCCCATCGGTGCCAACCGTGCCATGTGGACTGCATCATGCGTGGCCCCGCTGGGAACCGGCATCCAGGGGATGCCGAGGGCGTCCACGGCTGCGGCGGCAGCGTCCTGGACTTTGGTGTGCGTCCGGACTACTTCGTTGTCGGTCGACCAGGTGAACTCCACATCCACCCCGTGCTCCCGGGCCCGGCCGAGGATCTCCTCGGCCAGCCGGCCCTTCACACCGGAAAGCCATTCCTTGTCGATGCTGCGCACCTCACTGGTCATACGGACCAGTGAGGGCACTACATTGGGCGAGCGCGAATCAGATTCGACCCGGGTGGTGGTGGCAACGCCGTGGTTCGGTGCCCCGCAGCCTTCCCTACGCACGGCGAGGACGGCTTCGGCTGCCGCCACCATGGCGTCCTGCCGGTCGTCCATAGGCCGGGTCCCGGCGTGGTCGGGGGTTCCGGTGAACGTGGCGAGGAGCCGTTCGATGCCCGCGATCCCGGTCACGATGCCTATGGGCATCTGGCGCTGTTCGAGGGTGGGGCCCTGCTCAATGTGCAGCTCCAGAAAAGCGTGCAGAGGGGTGCTGCGGGCCCAGTGCGAGGTCATCGTCGAGGCAGGGTCCAAACCGAAGTCCGCATAGCTCTGTCCGAGAGTGACGCCGCGGTAGTCGGTGCGGTTGAGGTCTGCGGCAGTAAGTTCTCCAGCGGCTGCCCTGCTGCCGAGGCAGCTGAGGCCGTAGGGGTTGGACTCTTCCCCGAAGAAATCCACCACCAGAAGGTCCCTGGTGAGTGTGATGCCGCTCTGGCGCAACTGCCGGACGGCGTCAATTGCGCCCACGACTCCGACGACGCCGTCGAAGCGTCCGCCGCCGTCGACAGTGTCGGTATGGGACCCCGTGACCAGAGCCGGAGCATTCGGGTTGGTGCCCGGAAGCCGTCCGACGACATTGCCGGCGGCGTCAATATGGACTTCCAGACCGGCCTCCCGCATCCGCGCCTCAGTCCACTGCCGCGACTCGCGGTACGCCTCACTGAAAACCTCCCGGGTCCAGCCGCGCCTGTCGGCTTCGCTGTAGGCGGAAACCTCTGTAATGCCCGCCTCGACCCGCTCTGCGGTCTCGCTTGTGGCGGAAAAGTGCAGGTTCAACATGTGATCCCTTCTGGAAGAAGATATTCAGCGCCATCGATTCCAGACTCAGCGCTGAGTTGCGCAAACGATTGCGAAGTACGTTGGCCAAAGGCCTGTTTTGGAGGGGTGTATGCTGTACATCACACTATAGAAACCCTAGGACGTCAAGGTTTCTTGGTCGTAAAATTCTTGTTACGACGACTTACGCAAACCATTGCGTAAGTTTGCACGCCGGCAACGGGAAGGCTTTGCCCCCAGCACGAAAGGAGCACCGCCATCGCCAACCAGAGCACTTCCGGCCGCCCGAAAGCCGTCACTCTCGCCACCGTGGCCCACCACGCGCAGGTCCATGTTTCCACCGCTTCTCGGGCTCTGAGCGATGATCCTGCGGGCGTAGGAGCAGACACAGTGAAGCGGATCCGGGAACTCGCCTCCATGCTGGGGTATCGCCGGGACGTCGCAGCCGCGGGGCTCCGGACGGGGAGCTCGAGGCTTATCGGGGTGCTGGTCCCCCGCCTTACCGACCTGGTGCTCGCAACGATTCATGAAAGCATCGACGCCGCGGCCGGGTCTGCCGGGTACAGCACAGTGGTGGCCAATACGTTCGATGACCCGGATCACCGTCGGGCCCGGCTGGACGCTCTGCTCTCACGGCGCCTGGACGGAGTGATAATCGGAGACTCCCACATCGGAGACACCGCCGCCTTTGAGCTGCAGCAGCGCGGAGTCCCGTACGTGCTGGTCATGCGCAAGTTGGATGGACATCTTTCCGTCACCACGGACGACCAGCTCGGCGGACGGCTTGCCGCCGAACACCTGTTGCGCCTGGGACACAAACGCGTCGGCGTGATCGCCGGAGACCTGCTCGCAAGCACCGGGCTTGAGCGGTCCCAAAGTTTTCGGAGAACGTTCGAGGCCGCCGGCTACCCGGTACAGGACAGCTACGTCGTCAGTTCCGGGTTTGGAACGCAGGCCGGACGGACAGCGGGCGAGCACCTTATGAACCTGCCCAGCCCTCCCACCGCCATTTTCGCCGTCGATGACCTCACCGCTGTTGGTGCGATGGGCGCCATCCGCGAGGCGGGCAAGCGGCTGCGCGAGGATGTCGCTCTGGTCGGTTACAACGACGTCGATCTGGCAGCAAATCTGCCGGTTCCGCTGACCTCGGTCCGGTCCGAACTCAACGACATGGGCCGGCTCAGCTTCGAGACGCTGCAGCGGCGGATCAACGGCGAAGACCCGGAATCGGTAGTGCTCCCGCCGGTCCTCATACCGAGGGAAACGACAGTGGCCAGCGGCCATGGCTGAGGCGCCCGTCCGCAGCGGGGACGGCACAAGCAGGAGACCCCGCCCGGAACTTTCCGGACGGGGGCCATTTGCAGGCTGTCAGGCCTGGTGGAGCGACTAGCCCGACTCAGGCTTCCAGCTTGCGAAGAGTCTCCTTGGCCCCGCGCTGATGCAGGCTGGCCAGGGCGTCGCCGTACGCGGTGACGAACCGTTCGTTGTCGATGAGGTCCCCGAAAACTTCCCGGTCCGAGATGAAGGACAGCGGGTCCTGCCTCTGGCGTGACGCGGCGGCCATAAGCGTGTCCTTGAGCCGGTCCACCACGTCGATAGGGTTGCCCTGCTCGTCCGTCCCTTCGGCATACCGGGCCCAGCTGGCCACGATAGCCGCTGACCGCTGGATCTCTCCCCCGTTTTCAAGGTTGATGCGGACTACGGGAAGGAGCCACTTCGGAATCCGGTCCGAACTCTCGGCGCACAGGCGGGCCAGGGTGTCGCGGACATGCTCGTTGGAGAAGCGCTCGATGAGGGTGCGCTTGTAGGAGTCGAGATCGATGCCGGGTACCGGGTGCAGCGTCGGGGTTGCTTCCTTGTCCATGTAATCCAGCAGGAACCGGGCGAACAGCGGGTCCTGTGCCGCCTCATGCGCGTAGCGGTAGCCGGCGAGGTGGCCGAAATAGCACATGCCCTGGTGGCTGGCGTTGAGCAGGCGCAGCTTCATCAGCTCGTAAGGCTCCACGTCCTCCACGAGCTGCACTCCGGCCTTTTCAAAGGGCGGGCGTCCGAGGCTGAAGTTGTCCTCCAGCACCCACTGCTCAAAGGGCTCGCAGACCACAGGCCAGCCGTCCGCCACGCCGAACTCCTCGGCGATGGCCGTGCGGTCTTCGTCAGTGGTGACCGGGGTGATGCGGTCCACCATGCTGTTGGGGAAGGGCACGTTCCCGGCGATCCATGCCCCCAGGGCCGGGGCCTTGAGCGCGGCAAAGGCGGTGAACATCTTGCGGGCGACGTCGCCGTTGCCCTGGATGTTGTCGCAGGACATCACGGTGAAGGGTTCCAGTCCCCGTTCACGACGGCGGCGCAGGGCCTCGGTGATGAGCCCGAAGGTTGTGCGCGGCGCGGCGCCCGGCTGGAGGTCGTGGACCACGTCGGGGTTGTCGGCGTCGAAGTCGCCGGTGACGTGGTGGAAGTTGTAGCCGCCTTCGGTGACGGTCAGCGAGACGATCCGGACGGCGTCGGACGCCATTTTTTCGATGACTGCCTCGGGGTCGTCGGGGGCGAAGAGGTACTCGATGATCGAGCCGATAACGCGGCCTTCCCGCGTACCGTCGGGGTTCTTCACAACGAGCGTGTACAGGCAGTCCTGGGAGTCCATGACCTGCTTCATCCGGGCATCGCCGGGCAGGACGCCCACTCCGCAGATGGCCCAGTCGTGGGCGAGGCCGGCGTTCATCAGCTGGTCCAGGTACATGGCCTGGTGGGCGCGGTGGAAGCCGCCGACGCCGAAGTGGACGATTCCCGCCGTCAATGCCGACCGGTCATAGGACGGCTTGCCCAGGCTGGCGGGGAGTTCTGGAAGTGCTGAAGTGGTGAGCACGGGAGTTTTCCTTTCAGGGCGGGCGGTCAGCGGCCGGGGTAGACGACGGCTTTGAGCTGTCCGGGCTGTTTGCCGGCTTTGAGGGCTTCTTCGGATTCGGCGAGGCTGAATTTGCCGGTGACGAGGATGTCCAGGTCCACCTTGCCGTCGGCGATGAGCTGGATGGCCAGGGGCCAGGTGTTGGTGTAGCGGAAGACGCCGGAGAGCCAGATCTCGCGGTTCTGGATGTAGGAGACGGGGAGTTCGACGTCGTCCGCCCCGAGCCCGACGAGGATGACCCGGCCGGCGGGCGCGACGGCTTTGATGCCGGAACGGACGGCCTGGGGTGCGCCGGAGGCGTCGATGAAGGCATCGACGTCGAGCCCCTCGACGGTGTCCGTCCGGGCGTTCAGTGCGTGGGTGGCGCCGTGTTCCAGGGCGAACGCGAGCCGGTCCTCGGCGATGTCACTGATGTAGATTTCGGTGGCGCCGTACGCGCGGGCGGCCTGCGCGGCGATGATGCCGATCGGACCGGCGCCGGCGATCAGGACCCGGCTGCCGGGCTTGATCCCTGCCCGTTCGCAGGCCCACAGTCCGACGGAGAGCGGCTCGATCAGCGCGGCGGCTTCGTCGCTGACGCTGTCCGGGATGTCGTAGGCGAAGTCGGACTGGATGGTGACGTATTCGGCGAAGGCGCCGTCGATCGGCGGGGTGGCGTAGAACTCAATGTCCGGGCAGAGGTTGTAGCGTCCGGCCTTGCACTGCGTGCAGGTGCGGCAGGGGCGCTGGGGTTCGACGGCGACCCGCTTGCCGACCCGTGAGGGGTCAACGGCGGTTCCGACGGCGGCGATCCGGCCGGAGAGTTCGTGGCCGAGGATGAGCGGGTGGTCCACCACGTAGTCGCCGATGCGGCCGTGCTCGTAGTAGTGGACGTCGCTGCCGCAGACGCCGACGGCGGCCACCTGCACCAAGACCTGGTCGGGGTCCAGGCCCGGGACGGGCAGGGTTTCCAGGGCCATGTCGCCCTGGCGCTTCAGGACGGCGGCGCGCATGGTGGCGGGCAGTCCGGGCTGTCCGAGCACTGCGGGCTGCGCGGTTGATGTTGTCATCGAAGTATTCCTTGGAAGAGTGACGGGGCTGGTGGCTATTTGTTCGGCGGCTATTTGACGGCGCCGAGGGAGAGGCCCTGGACCAGTTTGTCCTGGGCGGCGAAGCCGGCGAACAGCACCGGCAGGGAGATCACGACGGCGGCGGCGCAGACCTGGGCGAGGAAGAGGCCCTGGCCGGAGACGAAGCCGGTCAAAAAGACCGGGGCGGTGCCGGCGACGACGCCGGTGAGGACGCGGGCCAGGAGCAGTTCGTTCCAGCTGAAGATGAAGCAGATCAGGGCCGTCGCGGCGATGCCGGGCATGGCCACGGGGGCGATGACCTTGCGGAGGATGAGCAGGAGGTTGGCGCCGTCGATCTGGGCGGCTTCCAGCATTTCTTCCGGAACTTCAGCCAGGAACGAGCGCATCATCCAGACCGCGATGGGCAGGTTCATGGACGTGTACATCAGGATCAGGAACCAGATGTTATCCAGCGCGCCCACGGTCCGTGCGAAGAGGTAGAGCGGCAGGATCGCCGCGACCACGGGCATCATTTTGGTTGAGAGGAAGAAGAACATCACGTCCGTCCACTTCTTCACCGGCCGGATGGACAGCGCGTACGCGGCCGGGAAGGCCAGGAGCAGCACGAGGACCGTGGACAGGATCGAGGCGGTGGCGGAATTGATCAGGGACGGCCACGGGCTGACGCCCGATGTTTCCCCAAAGAACTCGCGGTAGGCGTCCAGTGTCAGGTTCGCGGCGAGGGAGGGCGGGTTGGTGGCTGCGTCGGTTTCGGAGTGGAAGGAGGTGAGGATCATCCACAGCACCGGGGTGGCGAAGAGCAGGGCGAGCAGCCAGGCGGCGATGCCGGCGGCGGTGTTGTTGCGGGTGGGGTCCATGCGGGACTTCCCGCCGCCGGACATCTTGAAGCCGAACCAGGCGAAGCCGCGGCGCCGGGTACCGGTGTTCAGGGCGGTCGGGCCTGCGGGGGCGGTGGGACCGGGGGTGTTTTGGGGTGCGGCGGGGGTGAGGGTGCTCATCGTGCTGCCTCCTTCTTGAAGAGTGAAAAGACGGTGCGCAGGGCAAACGTCGCCACGATGATGGTTCCGATGACCACCACGACGCCGGCGGCGGAGGCCAGGCCGTACTCATTGGCGAAGTAGAACGTCTGGTAGATCGCGTAGGGCAGGTTTGCCGTGCCCAGCCCGCCGGCGGTGAGGGTGAAGACGGCGTCGAAGTTCTGCACGATGTAGATCGCGCCGAGCAGGCCACCCAGTTCCAGGTACTGGCGCAGGTGCGGCAGCGTCAGGTGCCGGAAGATCGCCCAGGGGGTCGCGCCGTCCATCTGGGCCGCTTCCACGGTGTCCATGGGACGGGACTGCAGGCCCGCGAGCAGGATGAGCATCATGAACGGGGTCCACTGCCACACCAGCGAGACGACGACGGCGGCCAGCGGGGCCTGGGACAGGAGGTCCAGTTGCGGCGGGGTGCTGTTGCCGAAGAGGGACCAGGCCCAGGTCAGGATCCCGTTGATCAGCCCGTAGGTCGGGTTGAGCAGGGCGTGCTTCCAGATCAGGGCCGCGGCCACCGGAACCACCAGGAACGGTGCGATCAGCAGGGTCCGGGCCAGTCCCCTGCCGATGAACTTCTTATCCAGCAGCAGCGCCAGGCCCAGGCCGATGACCAGGCTGATCAGCACTACGGAGACGGTGAGGACGATGGTGGTGAAGATGGCCTGGCGCAGGTCAGGGTCGGTCAGGACCGTGACGTAGTTCTCCAGCCCGGCGAAGGCGGTCTTGTCCGGGCTCAGGCTGTTCCAGTTCAGGAACGAGATGATCAGGGTCACCGCGAACGGAAGCTGGGTGACGATGATGAGGAAGATCAGGGCCGGAAGCAGCGGTGCACGCCGCGCCCAGGCCGCGGCGCGTTCCCGCGACCGCCTGTTCCGTGAGTCGGCATTTCGTGAAGGTTTGGCTGCATGGTGTCCCGGGCGGGAGATGCGCGCCGTTGCGGTAGTCATGATGTTCTCCTGCTGTTCGGTTAAGGCTGCTTGTACTTTTTGGCGACTTTTTCTGCGGCTTCCTGACCCTTGGCCAGCGCCTCGGCCACGGTGCCCTGGCCCGCGATGGCGGAACTGACCCCCTGGGAGACACTGGTCCCCAGCGCGGCGAATTCGGGAATACCCACAAACTGGATGCCGACGGCCGGGCGTTCCTGTGCGCCGGGGTTCTTCGGGTCGGCGTTCTCAATGGCGAAGCGCTCGGCCTTGAAGAACGGCGCCGCCTTCTGGAATTCGGCATTCTCATAGGTGGAGATGCGCTTGCCGGACGGGACCTTGGCCCAGCCGAGCTTTGCGGCGACCAGTTCCTCGTAGTCCTTCGAGCTGGCCCAGGCGACGAACTTCCCGGCAGCGTCCTGCTTCTTGGACGCGGCCTGCATGGCCCAGGACCAGGTCCACAACCAGCCGGAGGACTTGGTTTCCTTCACCGGCGCCTGCGCGTAGCCGATCTTGCCCTTCACCGGGGAGTCCTCGGCCTCCAGGGCACCGGCGGCCGACGTTGCGTCGTACCACATGGCCACCTTGGACTGGCTCATGTTGTTCAGGCACTCGGTGAACCCGGCCTGCGCGGCGCCGGCTTCACCGTGCTTGCGGACCAGGTCCACGTAGAACTCCACCGCTTCCTTGAATTCCGGGGAGTTGACCTGCGCGTTCCAGTCCTTGTCGAACCAGGTCCCGCCGAAGGTGTTCACCACGGTGGTCAGTGGCGCGAAGACCTGGCCCCAGCCGGGCTGGCCGCGCAGGCAAATGCCCTTCATGCCCGGCGCTGCACCGTCAGCCTTGGCCGCGATGTCCGCGACCTCATCCCAGGTGGGCTTTTCGGGCATGGTCAGGCCCTTGGCCTCCAGAATGTCCTTGCGGTACATCAGGAACGAAGACTCGCCGTAGAACGGTTCACCGTACAGCTTGCCGTCCTCACCGGTCAGGGACTCCGTGTAGGCCGGCAGAATGTCCGCCTGGTTGAACTCGGGGTCGTTCGCCACGTTGTCCAGCGGCGCCAGCCAACCGTTGGCGGCAAAGAACGGAATCTCGTAGTTCGACAGGGAGGCGACGTCATACTGGCCGGCCTGGCTGGAGAACTCCTGGCTGATTTTCGCCCGGACGTCGTTCTCCGGCAGGACGGTGTAGTTGACCTTGATCCCGGTTTCCTTGGTGAAATTGTCCGCGGTCAACCGCTGCAGGTCCTCCATCTGCGGGTTGTTCACCATCAGCACGTTGATGCTGTTCGGATCACCGGCGGAATTGCCTCCGCCAGCACCTGCGCAGGCCGAGGCAGAAAGTGCGATGCACAGAGCGCCGGCGGCCAGTGAGGCAGCGCGCATGGTCGGTCGCATAAGAACTCCTTTGTGCTCAAAAGTTGAATTCCAGTCCTGGTCGCGCTTGGCGGGGCCAGGACTGGAAGGGCATTCGGGCCCGGACAGAACAGCCGGGTCTCCCCCAGCTCACCTGCTCATCTGAGCGGCCCTAACTGCTCATCTGTCATGTGACTCTAGTCATATATACTCGTTTGAGCAAGAGGCGTTACTCAAATGATCAGATGTGAGACGAGGTGACCACATGCCCGAGCATTCCCATGAAGAGCTCCTGGCCCGCATCAGCAGCGAGTACTACTTGGAGAACCGTTCGAAGGTAGAAATCGGCGCTAGCTACGGTATTTCACGGTTTCAGGTCGCGCGGCTGCTCACCGAGGCCCGCGAGCGCGGGATCGTTGAAATCAAGGTGCATTTCCCGTCCAACATCTCCAGCACGGATATACGCCGGATAGAGTCGTGGTTGGGCATTCCCGAGGTGATCGTTGCAGATTCGACCACAGGCGACGAAGACCAGGCTCGCGGCATTCTGGCGAAGTTTGCCGCCGCCGAAGTCTCGCGGCAGGCCCCTGCGGGCGGGACCTTGGGCATCTCCTGGTCGCGAATCCTGGATGTCGCCTCGAAGCTAGTCCGGGAGCTCCCCCGGTGCGACATCGTTCAACTCGCGGGCGCCCTCCCGGCGGAAGGGGAGAGCAATCCCCTCGAGCTTATCCAGCGGTTAGGGCACTTGAGCGGCGGGTTCACGTGGCCGCTGTGGTCACCACTGGTGGTGGAAGATCCGGCGACGGCCGCCGGCTTGCGCCGTCAGCCGGAGATCGCCGGCGCACTTGCAAAGGCCGATTCTCTCGACTTAGCGGTGGTGGCAATTGGCGCTTGGAAGAGCGGTAGCTCCACCGTCTGGGAACGCGCGGAAGCGGAGGTGCGCGAGGCAGCTGTGGAAGCCGGCGCTGTGGCGGAATGTTCGGGACGGCTACTCAACGCTGAGGGTGTTCCGGTCGAATCCGGACTGGATGAACAGATCATCGCCGTCACGATAAAGCAGTTGCAGCGCACCCCGAAGGTAATTGCCGTGTCGCACGGAAAAGCACGGGCAGAAGCAGTACGGGCCGTGGCGAAGGCCGGCTTTGTCACCACGCTGATTGTGGACGTGCCGTTGGCCCAGGCCCTGACAGACCTAATCGATGAGGAGAATAGTCAATGAGCGTTGTCGTCGGGGTAGATTCCTCCACCCAGTCCTGCAAGGTCCTCGCCGTCGATGCCGAAAGTGGAGACGTCATCTCTGCGGGTGCGGTAGCCCACCCGGACCTCACCGCGGTGAACCCGCGCATCTGGACCTCCGCGCTGCGCGAGGCGTGGCAGTCCGCCGGCGCGGACAGCCTGGGCGGCTCCGTCGCCGCTGCCGGCATCGCCGCCCAGCAGCACGGGATGGTGGCGCTCGACAGCTCCAACACACCCGTCCACGACGCACTGCTGTGGAACGACACCCGCAGCGCAGGCGATGCAGCGAGGCTCCGGGACGAGCTTGGCCCCGAAGCGTGGGTCGGCGCCGTCAACCTTGTTCCGGTCGCTTCCTTCACCATCTCGAAGCTGGCGTGGCTGGCGCGGAACGAACCGGAGGCCGCGGGCCGCGTCGACCAGGTTGTCCTCCCCCATGACTGGCTAAACGGCGCCCTGGGCGGCGAGTTCACCACCGACCGCAGCGACGCCTCCGGCACCGGCTATTTCTCCCCGGTGACGGACAGCTACCGGACGGACCTGCTGGAGCGCTTCTTCGGCCGAGTTCCGCGCCTTCCGCGCGTCGTGGCGTCAAACGAGCAGGCCGGAACCGTGCAGAACGGCTGGGGCATCGACGGTGCGGTCCTCGCGGCCGGCGCCGGGGACAATGCGGCAGCAGCGCTGGGGCTGGGGCTCCGCGCTGGCGAAGTGGTCGTGTCCATCGGGACCTCCGGCACCGTCTTCACCACCGCACCTTCCGCGATGCCTGACCGCACAGGTGCAGTCGCCGGTTTTGCGGATGCGGCCGGCGGCCACCTGCCCCTGCTGGCCATGCTCAACTCCGCCCGTGTCATGGCCGCGACGGCCGCCATGCTCGACGTCGACTTGGCAAAACTGGACTCCCTGGCGCTGGCCGCGGACCGCGATGCCGGCGGGCTCACATTCCTGCCGTACCTTGACGGCGAGCGCAGCCCCAACCTTCCCCACGCGAGCGGAACCCTGGCCGGCCTCAGCAGAAGCAACATGACCCCGGAGAACCTCGCCCGCGCCTCCGTGCTGGGCGTGCTGAACTCACTGGCAGACGCCATCGACGTCCTAAGGCAACTCGGCGGAACGCCGGACAAGGTTGTGCTCATCGGCGGGGGTTCGAAGTCGCAGGCCCTGCGCCAGGCAGCGGCCAGCATCTTCAATCTGCCGGTGGAGGTGCCGGCGAGCAGGGAGTACGTTGCGCTGGGTGCGGCGAAGCAGGCTGCGTGGGCAGCGACGGGAGAACTGCCGGACTGGAGGCGCAGCATCGACGCGGCGTATGAACCCGAAGGTGACTGGGGTTTCGGCCTCCGGGAACGCTACGCCGAGGCCCGCAAGAGCTTCTACGGGGTGTGAGCTGATCAGCCCACGCTGCAGCTGACCAGCCCACGCTCCAACGTCGAAGATGCGTAGGTCCCAGGAGTTAAGCAGGCGCAAGCAAAGGACCCCGGGATGTCACGTCCCGGGGCCCTCTGCTGTGGAGGACCTTAGCCCAGGATGAGATTCAGGATGAACAGCAACGGGATTGATCCAGCCCAGACAGCGGTGGTGATGCCGGACCAGCCCCGAAGCGCCGCAGTGCCTTCGAGTCCGGTGAACCGGGTTACCACCCAGAAGTAGGAGTCATTGAAGTAGCTCAGGATCATGGAACCGGCGGTGCACGCCACTGCGGCTACCAGCGGATCGATACCGAGAGTGCCCACCAGTGGTGCAGTGACGGACGCCGCGGTGATCATCGCCACCGTGCCGGACCCCTGCGCGAGCCGGACAAGAGTGGCCACCAGGAAGGGCACAAGGAAAGCGGGCAGGGCCGTGTTTGCAATGGCCTCTGCCAGCGCATCGCCCACACCTGAGCTGCGGAGCACCTGCCCCAGCGCGCCGCCGGCACCGGTGATCAGCAGGATGAGGCCTGCCGAGGCAGCAGCGCTGGCAAACCACCCCTGGACCTTGGTCCGGGGAGTCCACCGCGGCAACAGCACGTAGACGGCGAGCAGTACGCCAATAATCAGCGCGATCACGGGGTTGCCGATGAAAGCGAAGGGAACAACCCAATCCGACGGCTCGTACTCTCCGCCAATGACCCCCTGCGCGTTCTGGTCAATAGCGCCGGTGACTGTGTTGAGGACGATCAGCAACAGCGGCACCAAGAGGGGCAGCGAGGCGAGGAACGCGCCGACCCTGTGCGGCTTCGCACCCGGGGGCGGGGTGCCCAATTCCAACTCAGGACCCTCCGGAAGTTCAGCCTCAACAGGTCCGTCTGCGCCGGGCGGGCCGTCCGCGGTGACCGTATCCGTTGAACCGTGATGCGCCCCTCCCCCGACCCGCGCCGTCCGGCCATAAACTGCGGTCCGGACTTCCTCGTTGATGGAGGCTTCCAGCTTGGGACCCATCCACTTGGCGTAAGCAACCACGATCGGAAGCAGGAGGACGGTGAAGGCCAAGCCCGTGAGGATGACTGCGCCAAGGTCCGCGCCCAGCAGACCGGAGACAGCCAACGGGCCAGGGGTCGGCGGCACCAAGTGATGCGTCAGGGTCATGCCCGCGCCCAGTGCCAAGGCCAGCGTGACATAGCCTGCGCGCTCGACCCGGGCAATGGAGCGCGCCAGCGGGTTCATGATTACATACCCAGAGTCACAAAACACCGGGATGGATACCAGGGCACCGACACTGCCCATCGCCCAAGGCTCCCTGCCTTTGCCGAAGAGCCGAAGGAAGGCCAAGGCAAGTGCGTGAGCAGCCCCGGAAACCTCGAGGATCTTGCCGATGGCCACACCGAGACCGATTACTATGCCAATCGAAGCGAGGGTGTTGCCGAAACCGGTGGTGATGGCCCGGGTGATATCCAGCGGAGCCTGGCCGGCAACGAGGCCGGTCACTAGGGCGGCTATGAGCAAGGCTACGAAAGCGTCAAGCCGGGTGCGCAGTACGAGCACGACGATGGTCGCGATGCCCAGTACCAGCGCAAGTAGTAGTTGAAGATCCACGTTGATGCCCTCCTTCGGAGACAAGGGCTCAGGCGGTGTGCCCGGGCACTCCTCGAAGGTGCCATCGTGCCTGCAGAATTGGCTCCATCGAGTGACGAGCGCCACACTATCCTGACCCAAGACCTCTCACAAGCTCCCCGCCTGCGAGAGAGGACGGTCTGCTCATGGATGGCGCTACGTCTCAGCGGCGGCCGGACGTACGGGGATCCAGAGGATCATGGGCTGAGGAGGTCCCGGAAGACCGGGGCCGTTGACGCGGTCACACTGCCTGCCCTGGCCGGTCTCGCCCTGGTGGTTGAGCCTTCGAAGCGGGCCCGCTGGTTGGGCTCGTCGCACCAGGCGCGTCGAAACCAGCCGCTGGTTCAGCTCGGCGAAACCAGATTTCAGTCCCCGTTGTAACGGGCGAGTGCTTCCATGTAGACAGCGGCGGTTTCAGCGTCGCCCCTATCGGTGTATTTGGCGATGATGTTCGCCAGGTCGTTTTTGATAACCCAAAGCGCGTCATACGGTGCACGGGGACGGGGAATAAAGTCGTTCATTATTTTCCACCCCCTAGCGCCTCTTCACGCTCAAGCAGATAGCGCAGAAATGCCGCCTGGTTGTCGATTTCCCGCTGTTTGCGCGGGGAAACCCAGTCCAACAGTTCTTGGTCGTCAGCCATGATGTCACTCCTTCCGGTGATGAGTTGATGTTCACCCCGTTCGAGCAAGATCGGCGAAAGTTTCATGCAAGATAGGCGAAGGTCTTGTCAGCTGCGTTCTGTAAGGCGCTGGGCGGCGACAGCTACGGGTCCCGTCGCTCTCGCCTGGACCAGGTTGGCGAAGGGCAATCTTCCATAAATCCTGATGAATTCCGCGTGATAGGTGGCTTCGGCAGGATTCACTTCTGCAGCTGTCAGCTCCTTCCAGGCGATGACCAGTGATTGGGAGTCCGCAAGCTGCCAGATGAGCCGCCCGTCCCAGTGGCCAACGGGTTTCCCGCGGCCGAAGTCGGCGAACTCTTGGATTCGCTTTCGTAGTCCGCGATTGCCGGCGCTTCCCGGGCCTGCTTTCCCGATGTAGAGGACGTCCGCATCCTCGATCCACTCCGCTTCCAGAACGCTTTGGAGCAAGGATGGATCCCGCCTCTTGAAGCGGCCCCCAACGCTCTTGGCGAGGAACGTCGGTTCGAAACCTTCGGGCTTAAGCACGGCATAGATTCCGGGCGCTTGCGGAACGCGGTTGATCTCCAGCTGCTTGAAGGAGCGGAATCCGGTGAACCCGTCCTCTTTTAGCGTCCGTTTGTTGATCTGCAATGTGCATTCCTTAGCTCGAGATAACATTCTGCCGCTTACAGTGTGCGGCCGAAAGTGTAGCGTTTGGTCTGACATCGCCAGAGGCGACTCCTAGAACATCACTGCCCATGCAATTTTGCGGCCAGCATTAGCCATTACGACACGCCGCTGGCCGCAGGTCAGCATAGCTCAGCATGACTTTGAGACACTGAACGCTGAGTCAGGACCAACAAAAAGGAGCTCTCTTGGAGGCAGCAGCGGTAAGCACTTGGATGTTCGTCGACGAATGCCCGATTCCCAGTGACGTTGCGGAACTAATGGTTCCGGGCGAGCAGCCAGTGGCCGCGTATAAGACATTCCGGGACAGCGCCATTTTTACAACCAAGCGGATGATCGTCCGCGACGCCCAAGGGCTGACCGGCAAAAAGGTGGAGGTGTATTCGCTGCCCTTCTCTGCCATCAACATGTGGTCTTCAGAGAATGCAGGGAAATTCGATCTCGACGCAGAGCTGGAGCTTTGGACTCGCGCGGGGCACATCAAGATTAAAGTGGGCAAAAAGGTGGATGTGCGCCGGCTGGACATGCTGATCGCGCACTCGGTCCTGGGTTCCCAGCACTAAATACCGGGCGCTCCCGGCTGTACGGATCCCGCAACTCGGCGA
The DNA here is from genome assembly GCF_054130535.1 of Arthrobacter sp. D1-17. NCBI lineage: Bacteria > Bacillati > Actinomycetota > Actinomycetes > Micrococcales > Micrococcaceae > Arthrobacter > Arthrobacter sp. D1-17. The sequence continues at coordinate 3,138,148 of NZ_CP096382.1, forward strand.
TTAGTGCACATCGCACCGCCCACCCACCAGGCAAGACTCGAGCCCTCACCTCATGGCAGGGGCCAGATTCAGTCCCCGTTGTAGCGGGCGAGTGCTTCCATGTAGACAGTGGCAGTTTCAAGGTCGTCAGCCATGATGTTCACTCCTTCCGCTGATGAATCCATGCTGACTCCGTTCGGACAAGATCGGCGAAAGTTTCGTGCAAGATCGGCGAAGGTCTTGTGGGCGGCAGCTTTGGCCCGGCCCAGGCTTCGGCGCGGCGCTTTCATAGCGCGACTGGAATGTAGGATCGCTTTCATCGGGAGGATGACTGCCCGATCGCACTTTGCCGGAGTCTTGTGGGGAGAGACGCTTTGCCTGAACTTAAACGCATCTACTGGACCCGCCAATCACTCCGGCTGGCCATGGCCGTCCTGACGCTCTGGATCTCTGCAGCTGCCATCCTCTCCTTCATGGGGAATGCCTCGAAATTCGCTGTTGGACGGTCGACTTCAGTGACTGACGTCTTCACCCAGACTTTCGACGGCGTGCTGCCGGCGGTATTGCTGCCGGGCGCACTGGTCGCAGTCCTGATCGTCTCCGCATTGGTGATGCAAGCCAGGGACGTACGGCGCCGAGATCCCGTCCGCCGTTTCACCCGACAGCAGCGCCGTGAAGGCATGGCAAGGGCAGACGGGCAGTGCGAAATGGAGGCGGGCTTCCGCCGTCGTTGTTCACGCCCTGCAGAGCACGGCGACCACTTCTACCCTTGGTCCAAAGGCGGCTCCACCAGCCTGCAGAATTTTGTCGCTGCATGCAGCAGGTGCAACCGGGCGAAAGGGGCTCGGATCCCGTCACCGGCACAGCAAGCAAGACTGGAACGACGACGGCTTGCTTACGTTGAGTTCGAGGACGCCGTCCGGGTCGGCGAGCGCCGAGAGCTTTCCTGAACCTAGCCCGGGTTGGCATAGGAAGGACTCACCTGCCTGGCAGGCACATGTTGCCAGGTCGACTCTTCCTCCACAAAGAATGTCGGCGCCTCCCTTTAGAGTGAACTGACGGCAGGTAGCCGCTCAGCACCCGGAGGGCCGAATGGACTACTACGCAATCAACAGCCTGCGTGAGAACCATGCAGGCTGGTCCCTGCTGCGCGCCCAGAACGGCCCGCTCGCCATCTCGTTTTTCATGGCGGCGTTCACCGCTCCAAACCAGCGCAACCTCGGCCGGCAGCAGCTCATCGACAGCCTGGACGACGTGCTCTTCGGCCTGCGGGACGCCTACGGTGAAGACAAGTTCCCGCGGCAGGCATCTGAATACCTGGACGACTGGGCCGCGGACGAACGCAAATGGCTGCGGAAGTACTACGTCACGGGCCAGGACGAGCCGCGCTACGATCTCACCGCGGCGGCGGAGGATGTCGTCCGCTGGGTGGAGAGCCTGCGAGGCCGGGACTTCGTCGCCACCCAGTCGCGGCTGACCAGCATCTTCGCGGTCCTCGAGCGGCTGGTCCAGCAGTCCGAGACGGATCCGGAAGTACGCCTCAAAGAACTCCAAAACCAGCGAGACGCCGTCGACGCCGAGATGCGGCGAATTCGCGAGGGCAACATCCGGGTCATGACGGCCCCGGAGGCCCTCGACCATTTCCAGCAGCTGACCGCCCTGGCCAAGGACCTCCTCTCGGACTTCCGCGAGGTCGAACAGAACTTCCGCAAGCTGGACCGTCAGGTCCGTGAGCAGATCGCCACCTGGGACGGCACGCAGGGCGAGCTGCTGGAATCGATCTTCGCCAACCAGCAGGACATCACCAGCTCCCTGCAGGGCCGGACCTTCCAGGGCTTCTGGGACTACCTCATGTCCCCGGACTCCCGAAGGAAGCTGCAGGAACTCCTCCAGCGCGCCACCCAAATCGAAGCCCTCGCCCAGACGGACAACCTGCACGCCATCACCAACCTGCACCAGGACTGGCTGCCCGCCGTCGAGCAGACCCAGGGCACCGTCCGCCAGCTGTCCCAGCAGATGCGCCGGCTGCTCGACGACAAGGTGTTCCTGGAAAACAAGCGCATCATGCAGCTCATCCGCAGCGTCGAGTCCGGTGCCCTCGCCACCCGGGAGCAGCCCCCGCAAGGGGACTTCATTGAAATGGCGGCGCCGTCAGTGGACATCACCCTCCCGTTCGAACGCCCGCTGTATGAGCCGAGCCGGCGGGTGATGGTGGAGGACCAGATCGAAATCGCCGACGACGCCGACGTGGATGCCGGCGCCCTGTTCAGCCAGTTCCACGTGGACAAGGAGCGTCTCAAGGCCAACATCGACGCCGTCCTGGCCGAGGCCGAAGCGGAGCAGGCCACCCTAGCCGAGATCACGGCCAAACACCCCGTCGAACAGGGGCTTGCGGAGATTGTGGCCTACTATCAGCTGGCCACGGAGTCGGACTGGGCCACCATCAACCCAGAGGCCGAGCAGCAAATAGCCTGGCAACTCGAAGACGGCAGCATCCGCGAAGCCACCCTCGAACAGATCATCTTTGGAAGGCCCGCATGAACCCGGCAGCAATTTCCCCAGCCACAACAGAGACGGAAAGCCGGACGCCGGAGGAACTTCCCGGCGTCGTCACCCGGCTCTTCAAAGGCGTGCTGTACGCGGAAGGGGACGAGAAGCTCTGGCAGTCGCTGCTGGGCCTGACCTCCCAGGTCCGCGACTACGTGTCCGTGCTGGGGCTGGACCTGATCCTGGACGAATCCGAGGGCTACGCGTTCCTGAAGTCGCGCGAGGATCCCGACGGCACGCTCCCCCGGCTCATCGCGCGCCGCACCCTCACCTTCAACGTCAGCCTTCTGCTGGTACTCCTCCGCCGCCGCATGATGGAGTTCGATATCAACAGCAGCGAGGTCAGGCTCATCATGACCGAACAGGAAATCGTGGACATGGTCTCGCTGTTCCGGCCGGAATCCAGCAACGAGGCCCGCACTCTGGACCGGCTCCGGGCCGACATCAAGAAAGTTGTAGAGCTCGGCTTTCTGCGGAAGCTCAAGGGACAGGCAGACACGTACGAGGTGGCGCGAATCCTCAAGGCGTTCGTGGACGCCCAGTGGCTGGAGGAGTTCGACACGCGGCTGGCGGCCTATCGAGCGACGCTCACGGGAACACCGGCTGATACAGCGGAGGAGGACGGCAAATGACCGCCGAACTGCAGGACACCCTGTTCAGCCTGGAGGAAAAAACGGACGACGGCGGCACTCCCCCGGGCTTTCGCCTGCGCCGTCTGGAGCTGCTGAACTGGGGCACCTTCCACCAGGGCGTGCGGACGTTCCAGCTGGACGGCGCCAACAGCCTGCTCACCGGGGACATCGGTTCGGGCAAGTCGACGGTCGTGGACGCGGTCACCACCCTGCTGCTGCCCGCGAACCGGATCGAATACAACAAGGCGGCCGGGGCGCAGAAGAAGGAACGCTCGCTGATGTCGTACGTGCGCGGCTTCCACAAGAGCACGCGCAGCACCGGCGGCGAATACTCCAGGCCGGTGGCGCTCCGCAACACCGGCGCGCTGACCGTGGTGCTCGCCGTCTTCCACAATGCCGTGCTGGACAAGTCGGTCACCCTGGCCATAACGCTGTGGGCCACCCAGGAAGCCGGCCAGCCCAGCCGCTTTTACTCTCTCGCCGAGGCGGACCAGTCCATCGCGGCGGATTTCTCCAACTTCGGCCAGGACCCGGCGAAGCTGAAGAAGAAGCTCCGCGCCGCCGGTGCCGCCGTCCATGACACCTTCGAACCCTACGCCGGGGCCTTCAAGCGGCAATTCGGCATCAGCGGCAACCAGGCCATGGAGCTGTTCCACCGCACGGTGTCGATGAAGCAGGTGGAAAACATCACCTCCTTCGTGCGCACCAACATGCTGGAGGAAGACAACGTCGGGGAGCGCATCGGCAACCTCATCCACCACTTCGACGACCTGAAAAAAGCCCATGACGCCGTGCTCCGGGCCAAGGACCAGATCGCCCTGCTGACGCCGATCAGGGAGGGCGCCGCGCAGCACGCGAAGCTGAGCCGCGACGACGAGCTTGCCCGCCAGCAGCGCGACCAGCTGCACCCCTGGTTCACGCACCGGAAGCTGCAGCTGAGCCTGGAACACCAGTCGGAACTGGAACGCACAGGCGAGCGGCTGCGGGAGGACAGCACCAAGCTGCGCACCGACATCACGGAAAAGCGGCACGAGCTGTCCGCCGTTCAGGAGGACATCCGCACCAACGGCGGCGGCCGGCTGGCGGCCATCGACGCCGACATGGCAAGACTTGCTGTCGAGTCCCGGACCCAGCGGCAGCGCTTCGACACCTACGCCGCAGCCGCACAGGATCTGGGGCTGCGCCCGCCTGAGGACAAAGTGCTTTTCGACGGCAACCGCGCCCGGCTCGGCGAGGTGGAAAAGCAGCTCACCGATCAGTCCGATGAGCTGCAGGAGAGCCGGACAGACCTGACCATCACCCGCACCGAGCTCAACGCGCGCCTGACCGAGATCGGCAACGAACTGCGCAGCCTGCAGTCCCGCCCCAATCTGCTGCCGCTCCCCCAACTGGAGCTCCGCCGTCGGCTGTGTGACGGAACGGGCATCGCGGAAGCGGCGCTGCCGTACGCCGGCGAGCTGCTGCGGGTCCGCGATGGCGAGGGCGCCTGGGAGGGTGCCGCGGAACGCACGCTGCACGGCTTCGCGCTGTCCCTGCTGGTGCCGGCCCAGCATTACGCCGCGGTGAGCAGCTGGGTGGACGCCAACAACCTGCGCGGCCGGCTGGTCTACCTGAGAATCGGGGAATCGCCGGCGGCCAGGACGGCGGAGCCGGGGACGCTGGCTGCGAAGATCGCCATCAAGCCGGGCACGCCGTTCCGCAACTTCCTGCTGGATGAGCTCGCCACCCGGTTCGATCACATCTGCTGCGACACCGTTGAGGACTTCCGCCGTTACCCCAAGGCGCTGACCGTCAACGGGCAGCTCAAGGGCGGGCGCGGCAGGCACGAGAAGGACGACCGGCGCGAGCTCACGGACCGGCGCAACTACGTGCTCGGCTGGGACAACCACGACAAGATCAGCCGCTTCCTCGCCGAGCAGGACGAGGTTAAGGGCCAGCTGCACATCACGGAGGCGCAGCTGAACAAGGTCAACGCGGAACTGGGTGATCTGGGAAGGCGGAACCAGCAGCTGGGCACCGTGCGTTCGGTGGCGGACTTCGGTGAGATTAGCTGGCAGCTCACGGCCCGGCGGATCGAGGAACTTAAGGCCGAGAAGCTGGAGCTGGAGACCGCCAGCGACGTGCTGAAACAGCTGACGACCAAGGAGTCCGCCGTCACCAAAGAGCTGGAACGGCTGGAGGAAAAGGCCGGCAAACTGCGCGAGCGGCTGGGCGCCAACGAGAAGGACGCGAGGGACATCGCGGAGGCGATTGAGGAATGCCGCGGCATCCTCGCCGAGACACCGCTGACGAACGACGGCGGGGTGCTGGCCGCCGTCGAACAGCTCACCGCCGCGGCGCTCGGGGACAAGACGCTGACGTACAAGAACACCGGCACGGCGGAGAGTTCGGTGCGCGCCGGGCTGACGGACACGATCGATGCGCTGTCCAAGAGGATCGCCCGGGCGGCGGAAGGTACCGTCCGGCTAATGGCGGACTTCCGCAACAAGTACCCGAACGAGACCACGGACATCGACGCCGCCCTCGAGGCCGCCCCGGACTACAACCGGCTGCTGGAGCAGCTGGTCAGCAACGACCTTCCCCGGTTTGAGGCGCACTTCAAGGAGTCGCTGAACCAGAACACCATCCACGAAGTGGTGGCGTTCAATGCGTTTCTGGACAGCCGGCGGCAGGACATCGTGAACCGGATCGGCGAGATTAACCAGTCGCTGGCGGGGATTGAGTACAACCCCGGCCGGCACATCCAGTTGGAGCACCAGAACACGTCGGACCAGGACGTGCGCGAGTTCGGCGTCGACCTGCGGGCCTGTTCGGAGGGGACCATCGGCGACGAGGACCAGTACTCGGAGCAGAAGTACCTGCAGGTGGAGCGGCTGATCGAGCGGTTCCGCGGCAGGGAGGGCCTGACTACGCTCGACGAACGGTGGACGGCCAAGGTCACGGACGTGCGGAACTGGTTCACGTTCTCAGCGTCCGAGAAATGGACCGAGACCGGCGAAGAGTTCGAGCACTTCACGGACTCCGGCGGCAAATCGGGCGGGCAGAAGGAGAAACTGGCCTACACCATCCTGGCGGCGGCGCTAGCGTTCCAGTTCGGGCTGGGATCGGGGGCGAACAGCGCCGCGGGCGCTGGGAAGAAGGCGAACAGCGGCCGGAGTTTCCGGTTCGTGGTGATCGACGAAGCGTTCGGCCGCGGGTCCGATGAGTCGGCGCGGTACGGGCTGCAGCTGTTCCAGCGGATGAAGCTGCAGCTGCTGATTGTCACGCCGCTGCAGAAGATCCACGTGATCGAACCGTTCGTCTCACACGTGGGGTTCGTGGCGAACACCAACGGCGACGACTCGCAGCTGCGCAACATGACCATCCAGGAGTACCGCGACGAACGGGACCGGCGTGCCGGCTGACGTTCCAAAAAAGTGGACTACGCTGGCTGACCTGCGGGCACTGTCACTGAAGAGTTGGAGCAGCGGTGCGCTGCTGCGGGAGCTGCTGGAACCCACCGGCGTCTATCCCCGCCGTCGTTCTTTGAAGCGCCCGACGGCGAACGAACTGTTGAGCGACTACGCTGCGGCCCGCAGCTGGGCGATCGAGCTTTCCGGAGGGGCAGGGCATTACCGTCTGGAGACGGTCGAGGTCGGCCGGAACACGATTGGCTCCAACCGGCTTCCGGCCGCGGCGGTTTTCGACACGGCCGAAGATGAGATCGCCTTCGCCGGCAAGACGAAGGACTCCCAGCGGTTCCGCGCGCTTGCCGCGGGGCTGTCCGGGCTCGACGCCTCGGCCGGCGCGCCGCTGAGGGGCTGGGCACTGAAGCGGCCGCTGCAGCTCCTGGAACTGGGCGAAGCTGCGCTGACTGCGGCCCGGGTGGCGCTGTGGCTGCGGGAGAATCCGTCGCCGGGCATCTACCTGAGGCAGCTGAGCCTGCCCGGGGTGCACACGAAGTTCATCGAGGCCCACCGGAGGGTCATCGACGAGATGGTGGCGCTGCTGCGGGCTGGGTCTGCGGATCCTCAGGTGGACTCGGCGGACGGTGGGACTGCGGCGGAGGAGGCAGCGGACATTGTGGATGTGGCCCTGGCCGATCCGGCGGGGCGCACTCCTGCCGCACGTTTCGCCGCGCGGCACGGGTTCCTGCATCCGCCGGAGCTCGTCCGGTTTCGGCTGCTGGACCCAGCGATTGGTGCTCTGGGTGCTGCGCGGGACATCACGGTGACGGCGGAGGCGTTCAGCACACTGCAGCTTCCGGTGCACACCGTCATTGCGACCGAGAACCAGGTCAACTTTCTCGCCCTGCCTGGACGGACGGGCACCTTGGCCCTGTACGGCGCCGGGTACGGCTTCACGTCGCTGCGGGATGCGGCGTGGCTGCGGGATTGCGAAGTCCTGTACTGGGGTGATATCGATACGCACGGCTTCAGGATTTTGGACCAGCTCCGGGCGGTCCATCCGCATGTGGAGAGCGTGCTGATGGACGAAGAGACGTTACTTGAGCACCGCGACGCCTGGGGACAGGAACCGTCACCGTCGAGGGCTGCGCTGACCCGGCTGGTGCCGCAGGAGCGTAAACTCTACGAAAGGCTGGGCAATGACACTTTCGGGTCAGCCGTCCGCCTCGAACAGGAGCTAATCCGCTGGGACTGGGCACTTGCGCGCCTCGGTGGTCTGGACCGGCCGGGATCCGCTGGTTGAACATTTCGACGCGGCGACCACTGACGGTGATGATGGCAGCGAACTTAGGGCCAGCTCGCCACAATGGCGGCGGACCGCTGGATCTCTCCCCCGTTCTCGAGGTTGACGCGGACCACGGGCGGCAGGCTTAACCAGCGGATAGGCTGCCGGCATACCCCAGCGCACGGCTGGCTTCCAGGCCCGCGCGGGCTATTACAGGCCCGAGCCGTTCCACGTCCGCGGGCCCGATCCGCTGGGTCGGGAACCCCAGGCCTAGGGCGCAGGCGAGCCGCCCGCCGTGGTCGAACACGGGCGCGCTGATGGAACCTACGTCTTCATTCCGTTCCCCGAACGCCGCGTAGAACCCCTGCTCCTTGGCTATCGCCGCCTGCTGCCGGAGCATCTCCACGGAGGCCGGCGTGTCGGAGGTAAAGCGGTCCAGGCCGTGCTCGTCCAAGGCGTCCCATGCCTCCGGATCGAACGCCAGGAAAATCTTGCCCGGCGCACCGGCGTGCAGCGGCATGACCATGCCCACCATGAACGGCCGCATCACCACGTGGCGCGTCTCGGCCACGGCAACGATAGTCCGAAACGATCCATCCCGGACATACAGGCACGCCGTTTCGCCGGTCTGATCGCGCAGCTGCTGCAAGACCGGCTTCACCAGCCGGACCACGTCCAGCCCGAACGTCCCGGGGGTAGCCCAGCGGACCAGCCCGATGCCGATCCGGTACCGGTCGCCGTCCCGGTCCAGGAAGCCCTCCCGCAGCATGTTCTGCACCAGCCGCTGACAGGTGCTGGACGGCAGACCCGTCTTCCGGATGATCTGCTGCAGTGTCGGCTCCGGAGCCTCAACCGAAAAACAGTCCAGGATCTCCGCCACCTTGTGCAGGACCAGCAGGGGTGAGGCCCCAGCCCCCGGTTCCGTCGCCACCGCTTCAACGTCCCTTCACTACTTTTTCCTCGAGCAGCCTCCAGCTTAACCAGCCGGAAGCGGGCCGCCGGAACGTGACCCATTTGACATTCTATCGGCGTGACCCACATCATGGGAACCGAACCCACCAGATGGGTTTTCCCCCTCGAACCCCCAGCACAATGACGTGGAGAAACTATGAGCACCGCCGAAACCACCTGCGAAACCGCGCCCGAGCCCAAGCGCCCGGGCTCCTCCAGGGTGGGACTGATCGTCCCGAGCTCCAACACCACTATGGAAACGGAGCTGCCCGAGCTGTTCCGCCGGCAAACCGAGGCAACAGGCCACAACTACACCTTCCACTCCGCCCGCGCCGGCATGAAGAAGGTCACCCGGGAAGAGCTGCTGGCCATGGTGGGCAAGGCAGCGGGCTGCGCCGAGGCAGTTTCCGATGCCGACGTGGACGTCATCGCTTACGCCTGTCTGGTCGCCGTCATGGCCCAGGGCCCCGAAGCGCATGAGGGCTCGGAGAAAGTCATCGCAGAGGCCGCCGCCGCAAACGGCCACCCTGCCCCGGTCACCAGCAGCGCCGGTGCCCTGGTCCGCACCCTGAAGGAAATCGGCGCGCTCAAGGTGGCCATGATCACCCCCTACATGAAGCCGCTCACCAAGATGGTGGTGGACTACATCGAAGGATCCGGCATCACGGTGCTGGACGCCATCAGCCTCGAGGTGGCGGACAACCTCGAAGTCGGCTGCCTTGACCCGCAGAACCTGCCCGCGCTTGCCCGCAGCCTGCAGCGCGAAGGCGCGGACGCCGTCGTGCTTTCCGCCTGTGTCCAAATGCCGTCACTCGCAGCGGTCCAGGCGGTGGAGGACGAGCTCGGCCTGCCGGTCATCACAGCGGCCACGGCCACCACGTACGAGATCCTGAAGGCGCTCGGCCACCAGCCCGCCATCACCGGGGCTGGCAGCCTGCTTTCCGGCGCCGGCGTCCTGACCCCTCTGAACTCCTAGGCGGCCGGCACCATGTCCCTGTCACTTATCGCGTTCCTCGTCCTGGTGGCGGCGTTCGCCGTCGGATCCTTCACCAAGATCAACGCCGGCCTGCTGGCCACAGTCGCCGCGTTCGGCGTCGGGACCCTCCTGGCCGGCATGTCCATCAAGGACGTCATCGGCCAGTTTCCCGCCGGACTGTTCTTCATCCTGGTCGGCGCCACTTTGCTCTTCGCCATAGTGCGGATCAACGGCACCATCGACCTGCTGGCCTACTGGGCTGAACGGCTCGCCGGCGACCGGAAAATTCTGGTCCCCATCCTGATGTTCCTGCTGACCGCCGCTCTGGCTTCGGCCGGCGCTTTCACCCCGGCGGCCATCGCCATCGTGGCCCCTGTGGGCCTGGCGCTGGGCATGCGGTTCGGCATCAGCACCCTGGCCATGGGCCTGGTCATCGTCCAGGGCGCCAACGCCGGCGCGTTCTCCCCGGTCAACCCGTTCGGCGTGCTGGCCAACAAGATTCTGGATGGTGCGGGAGCCGCAGACGATTCCTTCAAGCTCTACGCTTACTGCTTTCTCTTCAACGCCATCCTGGCCGCGATCGCCTACGTTCTGGTACAGGCCATCATGAAGCGCCGCGCGGCCAAGGGGGACGCACATCACCAGGCCGGTGACACCGGCGGCGCAAAGCACGACGGCGGCGCTGCCGCTACCCCCGGAAGCGGCCTGTCCGGCCCGTCCGGCACGGGAACCGCTGTGCTCACCGCCCCGGCACATGCAGCTACCGGAACCGCCACCAAGACCGGTCCCGAGAAGGTAGCCGCAACCCCCATGCGGATCCTCACCTTGGTGGGCATCGCCTCCCTGCTGGTACTCACCACCGTCCTGGGCATGGACGTCGGAGTCGCGTCGCTGGTCATTGCCATGGTGCTGATCGTCCTGAACCCGGGCGTGCAGAAGCCGGCAGTGGAAAGCATGCCGTGGTCCGCAATCATCCTGGTGACCGGCATCGTCACTTACGTGGGCATGCTGGAAGAGATGGGCGCGCTGAAGGAACTGCAGGAAGGCATCGCAGGCCTGGGCAACAGCTCCCTTGCCGCCCTCATCACGAGCTACGTGGTGGCCATAGTCTCGGCCTTCGCTTCCACCACCGGCACCCTGGGCGTCATCAGCCCGGTGGTCGAACCGATCGCCATGGACCCGCTGCTCACCCCCATCGGCGTAGTGACGGCCATCGCGATCAGCTCCTCGGTGGTTGACGTGAGCCCGATGTCCACCAGCGGTGCCCTGCTGATGGCGAGCGCGCAGCCCAAGGACGAGCGGATGTTCTTCCGGGCGCTGCTGCTGTGGGCTATCGCGATGATCGGCGTGGTGCCGTTCCTCGTCTGGTTCCTGTTCGTCCAGCTCGGCCTCGGCTGACCATTGCACATCTGAAGGGAAAGGGGTGGGCTGTCGCCACCCCTTTCCCCTTCTCATGGCGGCGGAGCTTGGGCCAGTCCTAGTCCTGCGGGCGGAAATGCCCCGGCCAGTCCTTGAGCCGGATCCGTTTGAGGTCGTGGACCGTGCCTAGCGTGCCCCACTCGTCCGGGCCCAGCCGGGCCAGTGGCTCCAGCAGGTCGATCCGCGGGTGGCTGCCCTCCAGCACCGCATCGCTCACGGCAGCGTGCGTCACTTCGCCGAAAACAAGGGTGGAGTCTCCCATCGGCAGCACCGAGTGGAGACGGCATTCGAGCACCGCCGGTGATTCCTTAACGCGCGGCGCTGCCACGGTGAGGCTCGGCTCACGGGTCAGGCCGGCGGCGTCGAACTCACTGACGTCCGGTGGGAAATTGGTGCCTGTGGCATTGACCTCTTCCAGGAGTGCGGCCGGGGCGAGGTTAACCACGAACTCTCCGGACCCGGTGATGTTGCGGAGCGAATCCTTCTCCCCCACCGACGTGAACTGCACGATGGGGGGATTGTTGGAAGCCACGGTGAAGAACGAGTGCGGGGCCAGGTTATCAACGCCCTCCGGCGAGACGCTTGAAACCCAGGCGATGGGCCGGGGCACCACCACCGCGGTGAGCAGACGGTAGAAATCCCGGGCGGACGTGGCCGTGGGGCTGAAATCAGTTCGCATGCTGCCAGACTAACGGTCAGGGCAGCCCAGGAAGGAGACAGGATATGAGGTTCCAGCCATACCGTTCACCATCAACCGGGCGCGAGGTGCGCGCCGTCCTCTTCGACACCTTCGGCACGGTGGTGGACTGGCGCACCGGCATCGCCCGGCAGGCGGCCGCCTTTGCGGCTGCACGTGGGCAGGACCTCGACGCGGAGGCGTTCGCCGATGACTGGCGCGCCCTTTACCAGCCGGCGATGGAGGCCATCCGCTCCGGATTTCGTGAATTCGCCACCCTGGATACGCTCCACCGCGAAAACCTGGACCACGTGCTCCGCCGCCACGGTTTCAATCCAGAACGGCTGAACACACGGACCCTGGATGAGCTGAACAAATCCTGGCACCGCCTGCCCCCATGGCCGGACAGCGTCGAGGGCCTGACCGCCATCCGCCGCCGCTACATCGTGGGCCCCCTTTCCAACGGCAATACCTCCTTGTTGCTGAATATGGCCAAGACTGCGGGCCTGCCATGGGATGTGATCATTGGCTCGGACCTGACACGCACCTACAAGCCGCTGCCCCAGGCCTACCTGCGGACAGCGGAAATTTTGGATCTCCGGCCCGGCCAAGTGATGCTCGCCGCCGCGCACAACACCGACCTGCATGCTGCCCGGGAGGCGGGGCTGGCGACGGCGTTCGTCGCGCGCCCCACCGAGTACGGGCCCGGCCAGGCTGCAGATCTGGCACCGGAGAGCGATTGGGACCTCTCCGCGTCGAGCATCACCGAGCTGGCCCGCAGGCTCGGGGCCTGAAGGCCAGCTTTCGCACACAGTAGAACGGCTGCCCCGCCACCAGCCAGCAACAGGGGCAGTGGAACCTCCTGGGGACGGTCCACCGGAACAGCCGCTGGCCTTGCTACGATTGCTACGGAGGCAGCCATGACAACTATCCCGCACCGCGAGCTCCGCAACCAGAGCAGCAAGATCCTCGAGCGCGTGAAGAATGGCGAAACCATCGACGTCACCAACAACGGCGAGGTGGCAGCTACCCTGATTCCCCCTTCCGCCTCGCCCTTCGAACGGCTGCTGCTGGCCGGAAATGTCCGCCCCGCCTCTGGTCCGGTCGATTTCCAGGTCCTACGCCGTGTCACGTCCGGTGCAGGCACCTCAGAAATACTGTCCGACCTGCGCGGCGAGCGTTGATCATTTACGTAGACACCTCAGCGGCACTCAAACTCGTCGTCGAGGAACATGAGTCAGCGGCTGTGGCCGAGTACCTGTCAGCTGGTGTGCGCCAAGGTCACCAACTGGTAGCCTCGATGCTCCTGTACACGGAACTCCATTGCGCCGGAAAACGCCGCGGGCTGCCGGCCGAACTCATAACCACAGTGTTGGGCGGAATCAACCTTGTGGATCTCGCACGTTCGGATCTGATGTATGCGGCCGCGATGCCGGGCAAGCTGCGCAGCCCCGACGCCATCCATCTAGCCACCGCTATCCGGCTGCAGACGGACGTGCTGGTTGCCTACGACCAGGAGCTGGGTGCGGCAGCGGCAGAAGCAGGGCTCACTGCCCTGTCGCCAGAAAAAGCGCGGTAACGTCCAAGCCGGTGCAGGCCGTCACTGGTGTGGCATCAGAATCAGGCTTGTCCAACAAACGCGTCGCACCACTTGTTAGGCTGGACTCCCCGAACAAACGCAAGAGGAGGCATAACGTGCACGAGGACGCCGTCCGGTTCCTGTCCCAGCCGGTGGAGGCTCAGCCCGGCTCGCCGCTCCGCGTCGCCGTCTACTCCCGGATCGCCGAGGCCATCCGCAACAACCTGCTCACGCCCGGCTCCATGCTCCCCACCGAAACCGACCTCGGCACGGACATGAAGGTCAGCCGCACCGTGGTCCGCGAGGCGCTCATGCTGCTCGAGGAGGACGGCCTCATCCGGGCCCGCCGCGGCGTCGGCCGGTTCGTCTCCGACACCCTCCCCCGAATCGGCATCGAACGCATCCGCCCCTTCGAGGAGGTCCTTGGTGGTGGTTCCGGACAGCACCTCGAGATCAAACGCGTGCAGGTGGTGCGGCAGCCCGCCTCCGAGTTCGCGGCCCCCGGCGTCGGCGTCGAACCCGGCAGCGAGGTCTGGCTCTGGGAATCCGTCCTGATCCGGGACGGCGAGCCCATCGCGCACCTGCAGGAAAACATCTCCGCCCAGCCCCTCAGCATCGGCAACGCCTCCCCCGCACCGTTGGAGCTTGACGACGACGGCGGCACCACGCTGCTCGCGGCCCTCAACTCCCGCCTCGGTAGGGTTTTGGGCCCCGGCGAATGCCAAATCAGCCTCAGCCAGGTGGGACCCAGTCGCGCCAAGCTGATGGACCTGCGCGCCCCGGACCCGGTCCTCGTGCTGACGCAGTACGTCAGGCACGCGAACCGGCCCTTCTACCTGGCCAAGTGCCTGATCGCGGACCGCGCCGGGCACCTCTCGGTGATGCAGTCACTCCAGTCCTGAGTCGCGCCTCCGTCAAGGGGTGGGGCAGGGCAATGACCCCGCCCTTACCCTGCTGCCGTTTGCCGCTGTCGTCCGGCCAGACCGAGCAAGGCCATGGCATCAGACAGGCAAGTCCTGAGGCTATGAGCGGGGTGATCTCGCTGTCCGGGTGCCGGAACGACTCCAGGGTGACCCGCTTCCATAGGATGCCAAAGATGTAGACGGCGCCCAACCACCCAACGGCCCGCCCCAGCCACGGCTTGGCAAGCAGCAGAACGGTACCCGCCGCTTGGCTGGCCAGAGTGGGCCACGGCGCCGCCAGCCCGCTGCCCATGTTCCACATATCGCGTGCGGGGCCGGGCAACGGCGACATTCACGCCGCAGTCACTCCTTGGTGTAGGCGACCAGCTTCTGCTCCTGGCGGCCCAACTTCTCGATGCTGATCTCCATGCGGTCTCCTTCGCGCAGGTATGGGAACCTGCCGGAAAGCGCGACACCCTGCGGGGTTCCGGTGTTGATGATGTCGCCGGGCTCCAGGACCAGATACTGGGAAAGATGCCAGACGATGTGTGCCACGGAGAAGATCATGTCCGAGGTGTTCGAGTCCTGCCTCGTTTCCCCGTTCACAGCGGACCGCAGACGCAACTGCTGCGGATCCCCCACCTCCGCAGCGGGAACCAGCGCCGGACCCAGCGGGTTGAACGTCGCGCAGCACTTGCCCTTAGACCACTGCCCGCCTGAGTGTTCTACCTGAAACGCCCGCTCGGACACATCGTTGCTGACTGCATAACCGGCAACGTAATCCAGTGCTTCCTCGGGCGACTCGAGGTACGAGGCGCGCTTGCCGATGACAACCGCCAGTTCCACCTCCCAGTCCACCTTCTCGGCTCCGGGCGGAATTACCACGTGGTCAAAGGCACCCACCACGGTGTTGGGGTGCTTGAAGAAGAGAATCGGGACCGACGGCGGGGCGTCACCAGATTCAGCAGCATGGGCAGCGTAGTTCTGACCGATGCAAAGCACCGCCCCCGGCTTGGCAACGGGTGCGCCGATCCGCAGCGACGCCGCACCTTCGAGTTCTGGCAAGCCCGCCTTGAGTGCTTCGCGCACCTTGGCGATCCCATCGCTGGCGAGAAAGTCCCCGTCGATGTCCGCGGTGATGGCCCGCAGGTCGAAGTACTTCTCGCCTTCCTTTGCTACGGGCAGTTCCAGCCCGGGCTCGCCCAAGCGCATGAGTTCCATTAATCGTTTCCTTGGTCTTAGTAGGGGGATTGTCAGTGCGTGTACGGCCGCAGCTTTTCCAGGTTCGGGTTCAGCTCGACGCCGAAGCCCGGGGTCTCGGGTACCTTGAGTTTGCCGTTCACGGGGACGGGCTCACCAAGCAGCATCGGGGAAAACATGGGAACCACTTCCTCGGCCGTCGGGTGCATCATGAGGAACTCCGCGAACGGGCTGTTGGTCCGGGTGACCACGAAATGGTAGGAGTACACGGACGAGCCGTGGGGAACCACCAGTGCGCCGTTGGCGTCGGCCATCGCCGAAATCTTCGTGAGTTCGGTGATACCGCCGCACCAGCCCACATCGGGCTGGATGATGTCGGCGCAGTCCATGTCCAGGAGCAGCTTGAAGCCCCAGCGCGTCGCTTCGTGCTCGCCGGTGGTCACCAGCATCTTGGGCGGGACCTGCTTTTTGAGCTTGGCGTATCCCCAGTAGTCATCCGGAGGAAGAGCCTCTTCAATCCACTTGAGGTTGTATTCCGCGGCTCCGTGGGCCAGCCGGGTAGCGTAGTCGAGGTCCAGCGACATCCAGCAATCGAGCATCAGCCAGAAGTCGTCGCCAACCTTCTCGCGCATGTCCCGGATCATTTCCAGGTTCTTCCGGAGGCCTTCCTCGCCTTCGGCCGGCCCGTGGTGCAGGGGCATCTTGCCGCCGATGAACCCGAGCTTCTTGGCGATGTCGGGCCGTGCTCCCGTGGCATACATCGTGAGCTCATCGCGGACGGGCCCGCCCAGAAGAGCGTAAACGGGCTCCTGCCTAATCTTGCCCAGCAGGTCGTACAGCGCCAGGTCCACGGCGCTGATGGCATTGAGCACCACGCCCTTGCGGCCGTAGAAGAGCGTGGAGCGGTACATCTGGTCCCAGATCTTCTCTATGTCGGTGACGCGTGCGCCCTCGACGAAACGGGCCAGATGCTTCTCCACGATGTAGGCGCCCAGTTCGCCGGCCGTGGTGACGGCGAAACCCACCGTGCCGTCGTCGGCCTCTACCTCCACCACCAAGGTGCCCAGGACGTTAAGGCCGAAGCTCTGACGGGACTGCCGGTATTCGGGGTAGACGGACATGGGTGTGGCGATGTGGTCGTCAATCCAGTGCCCGGCGTCCTGGTCGTGGTAGTCGGCTCCGCCGCCGCGGAGGGTGTAGGCGCGGACGTGGCGGATACGGTTTTCGATGCTCAATTGCTGTTCCTTGCTGAGTCGAGGCGGACCAATATTTTGCCGGCGGTGCCGTCTGCTGAAGCGAGACCGGCGAATGCTGCGTCGGCGTCTTCCATGGAAACTTCACGGCTGATGAGTTCGCTCAGGACGGGCGAGCCCTGGTCCACCCAGGCGGCGGCGTCGCGGAAGTCCTGGTTGTTGTAGCAGAAGCTGCCCACGATTTCCCGCTCCTCGGTGGAGACGCGGTAGGCGTTGAAGGCAAGCTCGGGCGATCCCATGCCCACCAGCGAGACCACGCCGCCGAACTTGGTGGCTTCGAGGGCACCGGCAATGGTGGGTTTGATGCCGACCGCGTCCACGGTGGTGTCAGCCAGTGTCCCAAATGCTGCCCGGACCTGTTGATCCAAGGGAGCGGCAGCGGGATCAAGGGCTGTCGCGCCCAGGCGTTCGCACAGGGCACGGCGGGCCGGATCCATTTCTGACACGAGGACCTGGCGGGCGCCCTCCTGAAGGGCGGCAAGGATGACCGACTGGCCGATTGGGCCGCCTCCGATCACCAGGACCTTGTGTCCGCTGCCGATCCGCGCCCGGCGGACGGCGTGGAAGGCAACGGCCAGGGGTTCAATCAGCGCACCATAGACAATGGGCGTCTCCGTGGAGAGTGGCACCACGTTGCCGGCCGGGACCACCACCTGCTCGGCAAAGGCGGACACGATGGCAGGGTTCACGCCAATCACCGTCCGCTCGGGGCAGTGCTGCTGCTGCCCTGCGCTACACGCATCGCAGTCGTTGCAGCTGATGAGCGGGTTGAACGTTACCGGCTGGCCAACGGCAAGACCATGCCCGCCGGTGCCGGGCCCAAGCGCGGCGATGTGCCCCACCGTCTCGTGCCCCATGACCTGGCCCGGGATGCGTCGGCCGTTCTCGCCGGTGTAGCCATGAATGTCTGATCCGCAGATGCCTGTGGCGACGACGTCGATAACCACTTCGCCTGGGCCGGCGGCCGGTTCGTCGCGGTCTGCAACCACAAGCTGGTGGAATTCTTTGAGTTCAAGGACGCGCATCAGTGCACTTTCTCAGGGGTGGGTTGGGCCAGCGGGTTTGTGTCCACGATCTTGCTGATTCGGTGGCTGTTGTAGAGAAGGACGGCACCGAGCAGAGCCGTTGCGGCCAGCAGGAAGAGTCCGGCGTTCGGGCCGAAGGAGGACTCAGCCCAGGTCTTGGCGATGGGTGCCACGAATCCGCCGAGGCTGCCGATGGAGTTGATCAAGGCGATGCCGCCGGCAGCGGCTGCTCCCACGAGCATTCCGGTGGGCAGTGTCCAGAACACCGGCTGCACGCTGATGAATCCGGCGGCGCCCAGCGAGAGTGCCGCGAGTCCCAGCACGGGGTTGTCGGTGAGGGCGGAGGCGCAGATGCCGACTGCTGCGGCGGTGAGTGAAGCGGCGGCCACGAGGCGGCGCTTTCCGGTCCGGTCCGCGAGGCGGCTGAGCAGGAAGGTGGCCAGCATGGCGAATCCCCATGGAACTGCTGTCATGAGGCCGACGCCGAGTCCCACCTTGCTGCCTACCAGCTCTGCGATCTGGGTGGGCAGGTAGAACGTGACACCGTAGACACTCATCTGGATGGTGAAGTAGATGACGCAGAAGTACAAAACTTTGGGGTTGGTAAGGGCCCTTAGCGCGCCCTTCGGGGAGTGGTCCGACTTCACGCCGTCCTCAACGTCCATTGCCGCGATCAGGGTGGTCCGGTCGCTTTCACTGAGCCACTTGGCATCGGCCGGGCCGTTGTCCAGGTAGGAGAAAGCCCAAATTCCAACGGCGATGGTCAGGGCGCCGGTAACAAGGAACATGAGCTGCCAGCCTTGGAGTCCGCCAAGGCCGTCGAGATCCAAGAGCATACCTGAGAGTGGCCCGCCGAAGATGAAGGCCAGGGGTGCGCCGAAGTAGAAGAGCCCGTTGACGCTGCCGCGGAACTGGCTGGGGATCCAGTAGGTCAGGTAGAGGATGACGCCGGGGAAGAACCCTGCCTCCGTGATTCCGAGCAGGACCCGGAGGAGGTAGAAGGACCATTCGTTGTGGGCGAACATCATGAGCGCCGAGACGATGCCCCAGCTGATCATGATGCGCGCCAGCCAGATCTTGGCACCGAGCCGGCGCATCAGGATGTTGCTGGGGACTTCCAACGCGGCGTAGCCCAGGAAGAAGATGCCGGCACCCAGTGCGTAGGCAGCATCCGACAGCCCGGTGTCAGCCTGGTAGGCAGCCTTCGCGAAGCCGAGGTTGGCACGGTCAAGGAACGCCAGGATGTACATCAGCAGCAGGACTGGAATCAGCCGCCGTGTAACTCGTCGGACGATTGGGGCCAGCGCCTCGCTGGTGGGAGCCAGTACGTGATTGGACAAAGCAACTCCTCATTGAGTTCATGAGCATGAATTGGAGTTCAAGAATGTGAACAGGACGAGTATGGCACAGGTCACGTGCTGCAGCAACCATTACGCGATGGGCGCGGCGGTAAAGGCTTAATGAAGCGGATTAGGACGTTTTTTGCAGCGCTGGCGGCAGCGCTATCCCTGGCTCCCGGACCCCAAGGAGGGCGCGGATCTCCTGCGCCGCTCCCGCTAGTGGACGCAGAATGCTTCCAGGCCATTCTTCATCCGTCCGGGCTGTCGGCATGGTGACCGACAGCGCAGCGTTCATTCCTCCGCCCGCCTCGCTGGTTAGCGGAACGGCCACGCACCGGCATCCGTCGAGGTATTCCTCGTCATCCAGTGCGAATCCGGTGGCCTTCGCCTGTGCAACCAGTTCCGCCAGGGCTTTGACATCGGTGACGGTTTTCGACGTCAGGCGAGGCAACGCCACCGAACTGAGCCGCTGCAGCGCATCGTCGGGTTCGAGCATGCTCAGCAGTGCCTTGCCGATTCCGGTGGCATGGGCCAAGAGGCGCATTCCGACGGAGGAGCCGAGCCTCATTCCGCTGGGTGCCTGGCTGATCGCGATGTACACGTTCTCCACCCCGTCCAGGAGCGCCAGTTGGACAGTCTCCCCAAGCGAACTGGAAAGCCGGTCCATGACAGGCTTAGCAACGTTGGCCAGGGTCTGGTGCCCCGTGTAGAGCTGCCCCACCTGCCAGGCCCTCAGTCCGAGCGAATACTGCCGGTTCGCTGCGTTGTGGTCCAGCCAGCCCGCAGAACATAGAGTGTTCAGCAGTCCGTGGGCGCTGGATCGAGGCAGACGAAGGGCTTCAAGGATCTCGGTGAAACTCGCAGACCCTTTGCCGGCAACGAATTCCACCACGGCCAGGGCCCGGTCGGCCGACTTCACTGTCGGGTTGGTCCGGTCTTCGTTCATGTCTGCTCCCAAGTTGATGCAGAACCCGCCGATGTCTTGCAAGGAACGGGTCCGTTCACATATATGAATAGTAGGCCCGGTGCCGGGTGGGAGCGAAGCGCCGTCAACCAACCCGGCGCGGGGCCGCACAAGCGCTCAGTCGACGGCGGCACCTGCGCCGAGTGCCGCCGTCGTGCTTTCAGAGAATGACGGCAGCCTTCCAGCAAGTGCGGCGCGAAGTCCGAGATTGGCCCTCCATGGCCAAGCAGGGCCCCGGGCGGGTGCCAGAGCAGCCTCAGCCAGGTGGGGCCCAGCCCTGGTCAGCGAGCGCCTGGACTAGCGCTGGAATGTGGCGCCAGGTGAGGCGCCCCCGCATGTTTCCGCGCAGTCGCATCAAGGGCTTCCAGCACCCGCGCGTTGTTTGCCGCGTCGGCGAGGTCATAGCGGAGCGGCATGCCGTTCAGCACGCTGTCGGCGAAGTGTTCGCCCATCCGCACGAAGTGGTTCGCACCCCTGATCCGGTGCAAGACGGTGTCCTGCCCAAAGTGGTGCTCCTCCAGGACCGAGTCCTCCTCCAGGAGCCCGAACGGATTGTCAAGGTAGAGCCGTCCCTCGGTGCCGGTGATTTCCAGAAAGTTGCGGCGCTCGAGGTTCACCCCGGTATCAAACAGCACGGTGGCACTGCCGGGAAAACGGAGCATGCCGGCGATGCTGGTGTCGATCTGGCCTCCGTCGTTGGCGTCGCGGTAGTTGCCGAAGGCCGCGATGTCCGTTGGCTCCTGCGCCGTGACCATCCGGCTCACGTTGATGCAGTAGCAGCCCGTGTCGAACAGCGCCCCGCCGCCGAGCCCGCTGTGCCAGCGGATGTTGTCTCCACCGCCCGCGTCGAAGGAGTGGCCGACGTGGACAAAGGTCAGCGTTCCCACCGCGTCGGCCGCGAGCAGCTCCTGCAGCTTCTCGAACCGCGGGTGGAACCGGTACATGAAGCCTTCCAGGACCTTGAGCCCGGTTTCCTCGGCCCTGCGCGCAATCTCCTCGCACTCGGCGGCGCTCATGGCCAAGGGCTTTTCGCACAGGACGTGTTTGCCGGCGTCCAGGGAGCTCAGGATCCACTCGAGGTGCAGTGCGTTGGGCAGCGGAATGTATACGGCGTCGATGTCCGGTGACGCGAGCAGCGCCTCGTAGGAGCCGAACGCCTGCGGGATGCCGTGCTTGTCGGCGTACTCCCTCGCCTTGCCCTCGGTACGGGATGCGATACCCACCACCTCACCGTTTGTGGTTGCCTGCAACGCCGGGATGGTCTTGCGGACGATGCGGGCAGTGCCCAGGACGCCCCAACGCAACTTCTCGCTCACTGAACTCTCCTTCTGCGCGACGTACCCCCTAATCTAGGCGCCCTAAGCCCTTATCCTTAGCAGCGACAGTCCCGCGCGGTCGACGTTCTACAAGCTGGAACAGGAATGCAAAGACAGCTCCCAGTGTTGCCGGAATTTCCAAGAGCAGTGCGCGGAAAGTCAACTTTTCGGAAGACCCTCGCTCTATTGTTGTGATCCAAGCCACCTACAGGGACTGAGGTTATGGACAACAAAGCTGATCTACTTCTGATCAACGGCGTAATCGACACACTGCACCAGGAACATCCGCGCGTCGCGTCACTCGCCGTGAAGGCCGGGAAAGTGCACTCGCTCGGTTCGTCTGCTGAAGCTGCTGCCGGTCCCGGCACCACGATCATTGACCTGGAGGGCGCCTATGTCATGCCAGGGCTGCTGGACGTCCACAACCACCACATGCTGGCAGGGCAAATGGATTTGTTCGAGCTCAACGAGGCGCCCACCAAATCGCTCGATAATCTCCTCACCGCCGTCGAGGAGTACGCAAAGAGGCTGGGCCCGGACGAGTGGGTTATCGGCGGAAGCTGGGGCTCCGGCCTCCTGGCCGAACTCGATTCCGTGGAGGCGCTGGCCCGCTTTGATGCCGCGACGGGCGGGCGGCCCGCCGTCCTCAAAGACGACAGCAAGCACAACAGGTGGGCCAACTCCCGCGCCATGGAACTGGCCGGAATCGACGAGCGCACCGCCGACCCTGACGGCGGTCACATCATGCGGGACAGTTCAGGGCGTGCCACCGGCGTCCTGATCGAGGCCGGGGGCGTGCTGGTGGAACAGACGGTGGCGCGGCTGCAGCCCCTCTCCACCCAGGACCTGGCCCGGGCCGCAGCTCGGGGTATCGAAATTCTCCACTCCTACGGCATCACCGGATTCCAGGACGCCGCAGCATCCCTCCAGCTACTGCAGGCACTGAAAGAACTGGACGACTCCGGTCAACTGCATGCCTGGGTGGTTACCTCCATGCAAGCCAATGACTTTATCTTCGGCACCACTCCCCTCGGAGAGGGCATCATCGCCCACAGGGAGGAGCTGCGCTCAGAACACCACCGGCCGGATTTCATCAAGATCTTCCTTGACGGCGTGCCACCGGCGGGAACCGCAGCGTTCATCGAACCGTACCTGTCCGGCGTCGGATTCCCGGAGTGCCACTGCGGAGGTACCACCATGCCCGCAGAGGAACTCGAGCACTGGCTTATGGGCACGGCCGAACGTGGCATCTCCGCGAAGATTCACTGCACGGGCGACGCCTCGGTCCGCCTCGTGCTGGATACCGTCGCCAAGGTCCGTGCAGCCGGACACACAACACCGAAGTACCACATCGCCCACGGCCAGTTTGTCCACGAACAGGACATTCCGCGCTTTGCCGAGCTCGACGTCACTGCTGATATCTCACCGTCGTTGTGGTTCCCGGGTGTCATCTCCGAGGCCATCGCCACAGTGCTGCCCGCGGAACGGGCATCGAAAATGCAGCCCAACCGCTCCCTGCTTGACGCGGGCGCCCGCATCGCCGGCGGATCGGACTGGCCGGTCAGCGTGTCACCCAACGCGTGGGAAGGAATCTACGGCCTCGTCACCCGCCAGGATCCCACGGGACAATTCCCCGGCACCCTTTGGCCCGAGCAGGCCATCTCCCTGGCTGAAGCCATCAGGATTTACACCACCAATTCCGCAGAAGCGCTGGGCTTGGACGATGTCACCGGCTCTTTGGCCCCGGGAAAGTCCGCAGACTTCATCGTCCTGAGTGCTAACCCGTCCGGGATCGACGTGGAAGATATCCCGCGCATCAAAACCCGTCAGACCTGGTTCGCGGGCCGCAAAGTGTTCGACGCAGAATCCTCGGAACATGCCGCGTGCACCGCCGAAGGACACTCCGCGCAACGCGCTTGACCTGATGCGCTACGCCCCTGGGACTTACAGGTCCGCAGGCGTTCTCCCCTTTTTACCGCCGACGGCGGCCCTAATTTTTACCGCCGACGGCGGCCCTGGCCGCTTCGTCCTGCCCGAAAGACATACACCATGACAATCACCGCAACAGCCACCCCGGCAACCAGCGCCTCGGATAAGGGGACGTATGCGTATATCGCCGTTTTCAGTGCGGTCCTCTATACCGTCCTGCTGATTGCCCCCGTCATCGCGGGCAAACTGGTGGAGCAATTTGCCCTGACACCGGTCCAGGTGGGGACGCTCTTCTCGTTGGAGCTGGGAGCCTTCAGTTTGGCCACTGTGCCGGCCTATCTATGGCTCCGCCGCATCAACCTGAGAACAGCGAGCTACATCTTTACCGCCGTCGTCATTGCAGGCAACGTCGTCTCAGGATTTGTGGACGATTTTGGCCTCTTGATGATCGCCCGGGTGGTGACCAGCCTCGCGGCTGGCTCCATCACCGTGATCATCCTGACCCTCAGCGGCAAGACCGCGAACCCCAGCCGCGCGTTCGGAATATTCGTCGTTTTCCAGTTGGCCATGGGAGCACTGATTCTGGCCGTCTTCCCGTCATTGTTCGCGGCAGCAGGGGTTGCAGCGATCTACTGGACTCTTGCCGGGCTCGCCGTGCTGTGCCTGCTTGTAGTCAACCGGATCGACGGGGAAGCGCTGCGAACCGCGGCCCCAGTTGCTGCTGGGGCAGCGAAACGGGTCCCTGTCCTCAAGGCAGCAGCGGGAATGGCGGCGGTGCTCCTTTTCTACATTGCGCTCAGCGGTGTCTGGTCATTCATAGCCCAGATCTCCGCAGGCTCCGGAATCGACCTTTCCGCCAGCAGCCTTATTCTTTCCCTGGCTACTGTCGCCGGGATCCTGTCGGCCCTCGTTGCCACAGCCCTTGGAGAGACGCCGCGCCGGAAGCTCTATCTGGTTGCCGGTTACGTAGGCATGGCTGTCAGTATCGCGTTGCTCTTCGGTTCACCGGCCCTGATCCGCTTCGCCATCGCCGCCGTGATCTTCAAGTTCGCCTGGACCTTCATCCTGCCGTACCTGCTGTCCACGTTGTCCTCTCTTTCAAGCGGCGGGCACCTGATGAACACCACCAACCTGATGATCGGTACCGGATTCTCCATTGGCCCGATCGTCAGCGGAGCTTTGATCCAGTCGGGCGGAGGTTCATTCACGGGCATGCTCATCTTCGCCCTCGCGGGCGTCCTGGCGTCTTGCGCATTCGTGCTCGTCGCACAACGCCGCTAGCCGACTCCGGGCGGGCCCGCTTTAGGTGAACGAGCCCGCCCTGGCGAGTGCCGCCGTCGTGCCTCCCTTATCGGCGCCTTCAAAGAAACTCAGCAGCGTCTCCACCAGGTGCGGCGCGAAGTGGCCGTCGAGCGACAGCACCACGCGGCAGCGCGCGCCGGGCTGCTCCGGGTAGTCCTTGTACAGCCCGCGCAGGTCGCAGACAGTCTGTCCCCGTCCGGGACCGGTGGTGGTGTCGACGTCGACATGCACCACCGGCGCAACCGCAGTGCTGACGCCGCCCACCGCGAGTGCCGCGGCGAGGGGGTCGTGCATGGCGGAGCAGGCGCGGCCGAACAGGCCCTTGTAGAACCGGAAGTAGTAGCCGAGCATCTCCCCCAGCGCCCGCGGCACAGGACTCGAAGAGGCCAGCAGCTCCTGCCGGTGGCTTTCCTCCAGGACGTTTGCCATGGTCACGTCCAGCGGCACAAGGGTGATGTTCCAGTCAGCGGCCAGCACCAGGGCGGCAGCCTCGGGGTCGTTGAAGATGTTGGCCTCGGCCACCGGGCTGATGTTGCCGGGGGCCAGGGCAGCACCGCCCATGATGGTGATTTCGTCCACCAGCGAAGGGAGCGCAGGTTCCAGCCGGAGGGCCTCGGCGATATTGGTCAGCGGGCCGATGGCGAGCACCCGCAGCGTGCCGGGGTGTTCGTGGGCGAGCCGGACCAGCATCTCCGCCGCGCTTTCCCGTGCCAGCGAAACGGAGGCCGGATCCAGCGAGACTTCCCCGATCCCGTTCTCGCCGTGCACCCACGGCGCCCCGCCGCCGAAGGAAGCGGCGAGCGGGTCATGCGCGCCGAGGGCGACGGGGATGTGCGCGTGGCCGGCGAGCTCGAGCAGGTCCAGGGTGTTGCGGGCGCCGACGGCGGCACTGACGTTGCCGCTGACGGTGCCGATCCCCCGCACGTCGGCCTGCGGGGAGGCGAGCAGGTAGGCCAGGGCGAGGGCGTCGTCGATGCCGGTGTCGCAGTCGAGGTAGAACGGGTGGCTGGTGGGCGTGGTCATGGTTCTCTTTTCAGGTGGTGCTGGATGAGGATTTAGACGGACTCGCCCTTGGGGGCGGCGACGAAGAGGCTGACGATGAATGCGGCCGCCGTGATGGCCACGGAGATCCAGAGGGCCGTGGCGTAGCCGGCGGAGGTGGCCTGGGCGGCGAACGGTGCGACGAGCACGACGCCGAGGCTCGCGCCGATGCCGAAGGAGGCGCCGTTGATGCCGGGCAGGGCCGCGGGGGCTTCCGTGGGCGAGAGCAGGACGGAGAGTCCGTTGATGGCGGTGAGGAAGAAGCCGTTGTAGAAGATGCCGAGGGCGATGGCGATCAGGACGGCGAGCTGGTTGTCGGAGAAGACGGCCGCGGCGATGGCGCAGGCGAGGCTGAGCCCGGTGCCGATGCGGAGGGTCTTGATCCAGCCGCGTCGGTCGGCGAGCCAGCCGGCGAGGGGTGCGGCGAAGACGCCGATCAGCGCGGCCGGGGTCAGGAACAGCAGGGCGGACAGGGAGGCGCTGAGTCCGAAGCCGTTCGTGGTGTCCTGGCTGAGCAGCACCACGGTGAAGTTGATGATGGCGAAGATGCCGGCGAGGGTCAGGACGGTGGTGGCGATGACGGGCCAGACCTGGCGGGAGCGCAGGTGGTGAACGGCGATGAGCGGGTGGCTGCGCTTCTTCTCGATCATCCAGAAGGCGGCGAAGGACGCAGCGGTGCCGGCGAGCAGGCCCAACGTGCTCGGGGCGGTCCAGCCGGCGGCCGAGCCAGCGGAGACGAAGTAGGTGATGAAGACCAGGAACACCGAGAGGGATCCGGCGCCCCACCAGTCCATGGCGCCGCGCACGCCCTGGGGGCGTCCGGCCGGGACGGTCTTGAGAATGCAGGCGGCGGCGATGGCGGTCAGGACGAGGACGACGACGAAAATGGACCGGAAGCCGAGGGTTTCGGCCATGAGGCCGCCGACGTAGCCATCCACGCCGCCCACTCCCCCGTTGATGGCGGCGATGATGCCCACGGAGGTGCCGAAGACGCGGGCGTTCAGGTTTTCGCTGAGGACGATGTAGGCCAGGGCGAAGACCGCGCTGGAGACGCCCTGCAGGAACCGGCCGGCGATGAGCAGCGGCAGGGTGGGCGCGGCGATGCAGAGCAGGGTGCCGGCGCCCATGATCGCCAGGACCAAAACCAGGAGCAGCGCGGTGCGGCGGCCGATGAAGTCGCTCCAGCGCCCGATGACCGGGCCGGCGATCGCGCCGGCGAGGAAGAACATGGACTGCACGGGGGGGGGCCTCGGCGCCCAGGCCGAAGGAGGCCGCGATCTGCGGCAGCGCCGGGGTGACCATGCTGGCGTTGAGCTGGAAGGACAGCACGCCGAGCAGCAGGCTGGAGATCAGCAGGGCGGCGCGGCGGCCGCCGAGTTTGGTTTGGTCTTGGCGTGTTTGGTTTTCGACGGCGGGTGGCGGCGAGGTGGCGGCGGTGGCTGGGGTGTTCACATCAAACTCCTTTGTTCTGCAGGCGGGTCCTGCTCTTGGGATGTAAGTTGTTATACAACCATGTATGACCAACAAGTACAACCATGCCGTACACTATTTCCTAATTCAGCCGCCCCTGGCTCGACCTGATAGGACTTCCTCATGAGCAATCGACTTCCTGCCGTCACCGTCGTCGGCAGCATCAACCTGGACATCATCGCCACCGCGGACCGGCTTCCCACCGCCGGGGAAACCGTCGGCGGCGGCGTGCTGCAGCAGCAGCCGGGCGGCAAAGGCGCCAACCAGGCCGTGGCCGCCGCCCGGCTCGGCGGGAGTGCGCGGATGATCGGTGCGGTGGGCAACGACGCGCAGGGCCGCCTGATGCTGGAGTCTCTTGCCGGTGCCGGCGTGGACACGTCGGACGTGGCAGTGCTCGACGGCGATGCGACCGGCACCGCACTGATCGTGGTGGACTGCGACGGCGAGAACCAGATCGTGGTGTGCCCGGGGGCCAACGCCGGTTTTTCACTGGAGGGCGTGGAATTCGCGCCGGACGAGACGGTGCTATGCCAGCTCGAGGTCGGCCTTCCTGTGGTGCTGGAAGCTGCCCGGAAGTCCTCCGGGTTCTTCGTGCTGAACGCGGCGCCGGCCATGGACCTGCCGGCGGCGCTTCTCGAGCGGTGCGACCTGGTGATCGTCAACGAGACTGAATACGAGCTGATCCCCGCCCTGGCCGACGCGAAACTGGTGGCGGTGACGTACGGGAAGGACGGCTCGGCCATGTTTGAACATGGCCGGAAGCTGGCCGAGGCACCTGCTGCTGCCGCGACCGTGGCGAACACGATCGGTGCCGGCGATGCGTTCTGTGCGGCGCTAGTGTTGGCGCTTCGAACCGGGCTGGACTACTCCCAGGCGCTGGCGCTGGCTAATGCTGTTGGGGCGGATGCGGTGGGCGATCCTTCGTCGCAGCCGGCGCTGGGGCCGCTGGCTGAATACGTTGGGCGGGTTGCCGGGGCGGACGTCTCCCGGCAGTGAGTCTGATGTTCCGGCCGGCAGGTCCGGCGGATTACGACGAGTTCCAGCGGGTGAAAGCCCCAGCGTCGTTCTGCAGCTCGTACTGCCGCGAAAAGTACCGGTCGGTCAGCGCACGGTATCCACTTAGTTCTGTTCGGCGTACTCAACCTGCGGATTCCGGCTGAGGGCGTCGAGCTGCAGCTCGCTGGAACGACGACGGCAGAACTGCATCCCGCCGTCGTCTTCCCTCCGTACTGGGAACGGCCGCCGCAGGAGCGGCTGGCTGCTCCGCCTACGGATGCACGAGGACCTTCACTGCCGTGTCCTTATGGTTGATCAGGGTGTCGAAGCCCTGCTCCACCAGGTTCTCCAGCCGATCCTGCCCGTGATGAACGGCTTGAGGTCCACCTTGCCCTTCTGCACCATCTTGACGACGGCGGGATGGTCCCGGACGTTGGCGATGGTGCCGCGCAGGTCAATCTCCTTGAGCACCAGCTTCTGCATGTCCACGCTGGCTGGGGCACCCCAGATGGCCACGTTCACTGGCTCTTCACGGTTCGTGGGGAAATGAATCCCTGGAATGAGCGTCATGCCGCCGTCCGGACGGCACTTCTCAAGAGAATAACCGATTTGTAGTTGGCTGGGTTGCGGTAGCCGCGGGCAGTGCGCTTGATGTTCTTGATAGCGGTGTTGTTCGCCTCGACCTTGCCGGTCGTCGCGCCGGTAATGATCAGCACCTCGATCGCTTTCCACCACCTGCAAACAGTGCGGTAGAGCCTGTTTGCCTCTGGCCGTGCAGCTGCCTTGACCAGCTTCTCGAGTTCGGCTTGCGCTGCCGCGGCGTCCTCCAGGGAGCCCGTGCGCAGCAGCGCCCTGAGCTGTTCCTTGACCTTCCAGACGGCGTGGAGAGTGCCGGTGGGATGGTCGGCGGTGAATACTTCTTCCAGCCTGTGGGCTGCCTTCTGGGTGAGTGTGTCGCCGGCGCCTAGGAGGAGCATCCGGTGGGCCCAGGCTTTGTCAACGGCCCTGCCTCGGCGGCCCTTGACCTGTTGGGAGAGGTTCTGCCGCGTCTCGGTCATGGCCTGGTTCGCCAGCGAGATCAGGTGGAAGTGGTCCACTGCGACAGCGGTGCGGGGAAGCCACATCCTCAATGCTTTGCGGAAAGCGGCGGAGGGTCGATCGCCACGACTTGCACGGCCAGACGCCAATGCAGGGGGCGGGCGAACAGCCAGTCTCCGACGCCGTTGTGGTCACGGCCGTCAACGACGCCCAGGACCTGGCCGGTGTCCAGATCCACGATCGTTGTCATCCATGGTTCGAACCGTGTCCAAGCCTTCGTGGCCGAGTCCTGGAAATAGCGCACTGACCTGAACCGGTGCTCATCGATGCCCAGCATCCGCGGACTGAGCTTGTCCACGTCGGGCAGCCGCAGCAGGCAGGCTTCATTCAGTGCCGCCCGAAGCATCCACCAGGACACGGCGAAGCCCGCAGCTGTTTCCGATACGGCCCGGCCCGAGCGGATGACCGCATCCACGAACTTGGTTCCGGAGCCTGCCGGTGGAGCGGGCGCGGCGTGGGACCTGTGGCGTGGATTCAAAGAACGACAGCCTGTCGCAGGCTGGTTCTTCGCAGTACCAGCGGTACTTGGACCAGAGCACATCCACCGTCCCGGCGACCGGAATATCGCGAAGCCGTTGGAAGCGTCGTTCCTTGCCTCGGGATGCGATGACCCCGCAGCTCGGGCAGCCCGGCAGCTGGTCGGTTTCGATGATGACCTGCCGCCGGCCAGCTGTGACGGTGGTGGAGATGACTCGGTAGTCGGGGAGGTTGAAGAGGATGTTGGCAGCGTCGGCTGCCACCCCGGTAGGCTCGTTCAAGGCTCGTGGTCCTGTTCCAGGTTGAATGCTTAGACACACTCATCCCAGCGAGGCCACGGGCCCCTTTGTCGGCCCTTCGCAGATGAGCGTGGTCGGGGCCTCTGACGCCGAGGATGGGAGTGTGTCTTGGTGCCGCTGCGGCGTGGTGCGGGAGGAGAGAGGTCAGGGCCTCTTTGAATTGGTAGCGACCAAGCTTCCAAATAAAAAAGAGACCCTGATATGCCCAATGCTACTTCCTGCCCGGGCGGTCGTTGGTGCGAGCGGGCCGACGCGCTTCTTGGTGTCGAAGGTATCCACGTCTGCTCTGTCACCGCGGCCGGGAGCGGCCTGGTTCTGCACGTCGAGACAGCCGAAACTGTCAGCGGCTGTCCGGACTGTGGCGTCGTCGCGATCGGGCACGGCCGCCGGCAGGTCCGGCTTCATGACACGCCGTGTTTCGGCCGTCCGGTGCGGCTGCTGTGGGCCAAACGGGTCTGGCGCTGCCCGGACCCTGACTGCCCGAGAACCACATTCACCGAAGAGCACGAGTTGGCCGGCCCCCGGGCAAAACTCACTGCCAGGGCCGTGACGTGGGCGACCGACGGCCTGCAGCGTTTCGACACCTCGGTCTCCGCCCTGGCGCACCAGCTCGGCGTCTCCTGGCACACCGCCTGGGACGCCATCAAGGCCGAGGCCGCCCGGCGGATCGCCACGGCAGGCCGGCTAACAGGAGTGGACGCGCTTGGCGTCGATGAGCATGTCTGGTCCCACACCGGCCCGCCCGGCACTGGCATGGTCACCGGGATCGTGGACCACACCCGCGACGCCCAAGGTGTGGTGCACGCCAGGCTGCTGGACCTCGTCCCGGGTCGGTCCGGGAAGGCCTATGCCGACTGGCTCAAAGACCGCGGGGAGGAATTCACGGCAGGCATCAAAACCGCCGCCTTGGATCCGTTCCGCGGCTACGCGAACGCAATCCGCGACGAACTGCCAGAAGCCATCACCGTCCTGGATGCTTTCCACGTGGTGAAACTCGGCTCGGCCATGGTCGATGAGGTCCGCCGCCGGGTCCAGCAGGACACCCTCGGGCACCGCGGCCGCAAGGGCGACCCGCTCTTCGGCATCCGCCGGACCCTGCAGATCGGGGCCGAACACCTCACCGATAAACAAGCCGCCCGGCTCGACGCCAAGCTCGCCCTCGGGGACCCGGACCACGAAGTCACCCTGGCCTGGCAGTGCTACCAGAAGCTCCGCCACATCTACCACGCCCCTCCGGCCCGGGGCAGGGAACTTGTCAACGAGGTGATCTCCTCGTTCCCGACCTGCCCGATCCCGGAAGTCGGCCGCCTCGGCAGGACACTCAAACAATGGAAGGCCGCGATCCTGGCCTACTTCGATACCTTCGGCGCCTCCAACGGCCCCACCGAAGCGGTCAACGGCGTCATCGAAACCACCCGCCGCATCGCACGCGGCTTTCGGAACTTCACCAACTACAGACTCAGATGCCTACTCGCCGCCGGCGGCCACCGACCCTATCGGAGGAACACCCTCAACCATGCCTAAATGCGAAGGGCCCCTTTGTCTTCAACGACACGAACTCAATTCCCCACCAACCACGAAGAGCCCGTTCACCACCACTCCCCCGGGCCGGACGGCGTCGAGCATGGTGTCCAGCACCGCATTCACGCCGGCGAAACTCGAACGCCACGTCCGCCCCGGCGCCGCCGGTCAGCTCTAGCACACGCGCCGGGACGTCCTCCTTGCTGGGGTCCAGCACATGGTCCGCAACCCCGCTGGACGTGGCCTTCTCCCTTGCGGGCCTGGGTCAGTTCGCTGACGATGGTGGTCACCCATGCCCTTCAGGACTGCGGCGGTCAGCAGCCTGATGGGACCGGACCCGCCCACCAGAGCCGTGTCGCCCGCCTTCACGCCGCTGCCCTCCACGATCTTCTCGCTCAGGCCCCTGCCGCCGCCGGAGAGCCCGATGAATTCCATCTGCCGGCACAGGTGGAAGCGCCGGGCCGGCTGGCCGGCACCTACGGTGGGGCTAGGATGCTGGGCGCCCACCCGGAGGCGTCGCTGCGGCAGCGCACCGGCGAGGCGCTCGAGCAAAAGCTCGCCGTCCCCGGTGGGCCGCGTCTGAGACCCGGTCCGAGGAGAACATCCTGATTGACGTAGGCTCCACGGTGGTGCCCTGCCCCACGAACTGCGCTGCTTCGAAAAGCTGTCCATGACCACGCTGAGAATCAACACTGTGCAAAAGCTGGCGGAGTCGGAGTGCATCGAGGTTGACTATATTGGCCGCCAGCTCGGGAGCGTTCCGCAGAGTTATGTGTGCCGATGGCTGAGCGACGCTGGAGCTGATGAGCTTCGACAGGTGTACGCGCTTACGGCTGCCAGGGCTGCCCTTATATATCATGGACTTCATCGAGATTCGGCCAACGCCAGTTCAGCGTTTGGGCAGTTGGCTTTGGTGAGGACCCTGATGAGGCAGGTGTGTCCCGGGCCACTTGCAGGAACTCCGGGGATGCGCTCACACAAGCCGCGGGGAGCCCAAATCAACGTTGAGGAAGCAGCTTCATCAGATCGACCAGAATACGCAGAAAGACGGCCCGCGTTTGCGCTTGCGTTGGATGCTTCTCAGCAGCGCTGCGGGGCGAAAGCTGCTCTGGCCTGACGAACTCTGGCTTCATCTGTCCCAGCGGTCCAGTACCTGTGATTTTCCCGACTCGTCGGCTTCGAAAGTCCGATGAGGGGAGTTTTCCTGTCCGATCAGGCGCTTTCGCGCCAGCGAACGAGGCGGCCCACTGGCTCCTGGACTTCTTTGTCGTTGGCACCTGCGACAATGAATACTCCGGATTTACGCTCCACTGCGGTTGACTTATGTCTCGCGGGAGCGAAAGCAGCAACGTGTTAGGGAGCTTGTGTGTTAAGTGATAATCGTCTGCCCGTAGTGAGCTTATTCTCGGGCGCTGGCGGTCTTGATCACGCCGTTGAGCGAGCGGCCGACGCCCCCCTTCAAGCCGCTGCCGTAGAGCCACAACCAGTTCGGATCGCCGTTGCCACTGATTACGAAGAATCGGCTCTGGCAACGCTTCGGGCCAACATGCCTGGGACAGCGACAGTTTGCGCGGACATCCGAGCCACAAGCACCAACGAGCTACTCCGAGAGGGCGGTTTGTCCATCGGAGACCCTGTACTCGTTATTGGAGGCCCCCCCTGTACACCGTTCAGCAAATCCGGTTTTTGGATCAAGGAGAAGCGAGAGAGTCGCGACCCCAACGCGTCGCTGCTCGATGAGTATGTGCGCGTCGTACGTGAATCAAGGCCAGAGGCGTTCATCTTGGAAAACGTCCAAGGGCTAACCTACAAAACGCACCGTGCACAGCTGGACCGACTGCTCGCCGCAATGACAGAGCTTGGGTACAACCCGCAGTGGAAGGTTCTTCTAGCAGGTGATTATGGCGTTCCCCAGCTTAGGCGCCGGGTCTTCATTGTCGGGAGGCGTGACGGCAAGGCCTTCCATTTTCCTGAGCCAACGCACTCAGGGTGGAGTGAACGTGACCGAAAAATGGATCACACAAAAATCCCCTACGTCACGGCCCGCGAGGCCCTCCTAGGTCTCCCTCCGGTCGCGGAGGCAGAGGAAATAGTTGAGGGGGAATTCGCGGATCTTGCTGCCCAGGTACCACCCGGACAGAATTATCTTTGGCACACCGACCGTTACGGGGGACAGAATGCCTTCGAATGGCGGAGCAGGTACTGGACTTTCCTATTGCGGCTTGACCCCGATCGCCCATCATCAACAATACAAGCGCAGCCTGGACCGTGGGTCGGCCCTTTTCACTGGGAAAACGTCAGGAATTCGGCGGGCGAGCTGAGGGCGAGGAGGCTTCGACTGCCAGAGATGAAGCGTCTTATGTCCTTTCCCGATTCGTTCAAGATTGTAGGTTCTCGTGCCGATGCCCAGCGGCAGCTGGGCAATGCTGTTCCTGTTGAGTTGGGTAAAGTTGTGGCTCGTGCACTTCTCACCCAACTGGGACATTTAGAAGTATGCACTTCCGAAATCTATTCGCCACCCGAACAGTTGGCATTCAGCATGTCCCTTTAATTGCGATTGCTTTTTAGGAGTACAAATTGGGAATTAGGATCGACACACGTGAGGCTACTGCTGTGTTGGCGGCTGCAGTCGCGAGAGCGCAGTCCGGTGAATCACTTCCCCTGAGGTGGCTAGACACGGCGGCTCAGACATACGCAATGGCTTCAAAAACCTACGCTGCTGCCCTGGGTACCGCGCTTCTGGCTAGGTCAGTGGACCCGCGCGTAGATCCACTTTCAATAAAAGCCGAGTATTCCGACTACACCTATAGTCTAAGAACGTTGGGACACGCGGTGCTCGTCCCCGGTGCCCAGAAATACGGGTTTTCGATCCGCGCGAAGGGACGCGAGCCGCTTAATAATCAGCCATTCTTTCGATACGACCACATGTCCCTCATCGACCGAGTCAGAAACCCCGGTCAACATCAGGAATTCCTTATGCAGCTATCCCAGTTGAGCGAGGTGGACACTGGAGAAGCTCGAAACGCCCTGGCGTCATATGTTCGAGTCGCATTTGCGTACCAAGACAGTCTACCCTCGTACTCCCCGCCTAACGACAGCATGAACATGAATCAGGTCTTCGCCATAACTGATGAGTACCTACATTCGAATGTTGTCGACAGGCCGAAACGCCTTCAGGCCTTAGTTGCTGCGGCCATGGACGTGGCCCATAACGACGTTGGTACACGAAAGATAAATGACCCATCTCGAGACTTTCCAGGTGATATTCAAGTCTACGACAATGACTTTCCGGTCCTTGCGATAGAAGTTCGTGGTAAACGCGTTCCGGCTGGAGAAGTTTTAGCATTCGCGGAGGCTTGCCGTCATGCAGACATTTGGGCTGCAGCGGTCGTAGTTGATTGGAGAGGTCATACCCCACTGAATATTTCCGCGCTGCGGGAACAAGCATTCAATGAAACAGGCGTCATCGTCTCCGTCTTTGAGAGCTTTAAGCAACTACTTCATCTGATTTTTGGCTGGCCAGTCAGCCAGCGCGGAGCAAACATCGAAAAGTTCATCGCTCAAAGCTTCCGAAGACTAGAAGAAATCGAAGCCTCTCCTGACTCTATGCGGGAAT
This sequence comes from Arthrobacter sp. D1-17, assembly GCF_054130535.1. Lineage (NCBI taxonomy): Bacteria > Bacillati > Actinomycetota > Actinomycetes > Micrococcales > Micrococcaceae > Arthrobacter > Arthrobacter sp. D1-17. Next base: position 3,173,327 of record NZ_CP096382.1, read on the forward strand.
GGGCGCATCTCTGGTCAACCGCAAGTGACCGTATATAGACATTCGTAGCCTTGGGTGTTGTACCCTCGAGTTCAAGTATCTGGGTATGGAGCACGCGCACTTATCAGTGCGCCAGATAGGTAAGTCTGGCATCCTGCCAGCCAAAGTGTCTCGTTTTCGCGGTCGCCACTTGGGTGCAGCAATCACACTTCGCTAGTCTGCAGGGGTGTATCCAAAACGCTTTGAATTACATTGCCTATTCCCTGCGGCAAAGACCGGACGAATGGAACTAATCGGGGACGATCCACAACAGTATGTCCAGTATTTTCGCTGATTTCTCGATAAGCGCTCTCCTCAACATGATGAGGTACTGCGAGAAAACATTTCGGACTAGATGTCTCGGACATGATTCTCTTCCACATTTCAGGCTTCGGTTCGGCCAACTTGCTTTGCCAAGTGTCGCTGCTCCCACAGGTTGCTTGACCGAGCAGCGTCCAACGTCCGGAACGACCGTCGCCCCAATCTAAACAAGCGACCACATCTACCCCACCATCATTCGCGTGGCGCCGGCGGACGGCAGCGTTAGCGTTCATCTTGATATTGAGTGCTGCACCCAGGGCATCAATCGTCCGTTCGAAATTCATTGAATTAGCCCTCGAAAGTGCCCCTACGTTGCCCACGGCGAGGCCAAGACCAGCCAAAGAATCGGCAACGACGTCTTCAAAAGTCTGTTCCACATTCATAGCTGCATCAATCTTGTAGGCATGAGCCATGGTGATACTCAGCAGCGCGACATAGGATGAATTATGGAGATCATAACCATCGATGAGCTTAATGTGCGAGTTGGACAGCTCAAAAGGGTACGAGCTGCCAAGAATCTGCTTTCTCTCGCGGATACACGCGATGGCGCCATCAGAAAAAGTAACAGCCTCATCTTCAGGATCTTCGTCCGGGGTTACTAATATCTGCTGCTTAAGGTTCCACCTATCGCTGACCATGTCAGCCAGTTGAGCAAAAGTGCATCTTTTACCTCTAAGCGCTAGGACTTCCAGATAGTCGGCGAGATACGACGACCGGATCAGGCCTCCGTAGCGGTCGATATCAGCTTCAATCATTATCGTCGTCTTCGAGCCTGCCTTTAATAGTGGCACTAAGAGTCCGAGCCGCACTTACCAGTGCAGCGGCAACCGCTTCTGTATCGGAGTTGATTTCATAGCTGTCTATGTCCTGCGTGATGGCCTCGATGGACCTAGTGATCGTGCGGAGACGTTCTGTTACCGCGCCTCTTTCGACAATCTGGCGAGCGACGGCTAGGTCGCCAAATTTCATCAAACTGGCTAATGCTCGCTCATTGGAAATCACTTTGCCATAAATAGTGACATCACGAGAATCCCAGAGAACGGGCTTCGTACCGGAATCGGCAGGAGTTAAGTCGGTAATAACCTGCCTTAGCCCGAGAGGATTAAGAGTTTTGGATACAGTCCGTACTTCATCTACCGTACTGACTGCATCTAAACCAATATATCGGCGGACCTCAGGGCTATTGAGAAGTCGATTCCAAACGCCAAAGCGCTCGCGAATGATGTAGCGACTATCAATTCCAAGCTCGCGCGCTTCACGAAGAACCTTTAGCGCAAGGTACTGCCCCCTAACGGCTGGGACCGTGCTACCGACTCTCCTAGCAACATCGCGAAATGCATCATTGGATCCTTCTTCAACAGCATGCTCTATTTCTGCTTCAAGGTACCGCGCCTTAGACTCAGGGCTCCATGTTTTCAGACCACCAATATGGCGAAAACCCAGGAACTTGCGCACTTCTTGTCGATCGGAAACAACGAAACATGGGACGGTGCGGAGCCGATCGAGCTGCACTTGATTCGGTAGCGACAGGAAGTCGAAGGTGAGGTTGGCTGCCTGCGCGGAAGGAAGTTGAAGCAGGATCGTAAGCGCCGCGAGCCTTCTGTTACCTTCGACGACGGTGTAATTCCCCGCATCATCCTGGGAAAGAACAACCAGTGGTTCATGCTCAAAGAACCCATTTTCAAGCATCGATCGAGCAAGTTCGTCCAGAACTTCCTCTTCGTTGAGCCAAGTAAGCAGCTCTTCCTGAGAGTGCCCTAAGAGTTCCTCCGGAAGCCTTGGGTTCTGAGGGTCTAGGGCGAGGAACTCGACAGCAACACGCTGTAGTTGTTGACTCTCCCCGATACCTTGATTTTGACCTCTAGCCCTGGGAATCACGCAGTTCTCCTGCTTTCACGCTCGGCAAGGTCCGACCCAGGAATCGACGCCAGGTATTTCGCAGTTCCTAGTTGCACCAGCACGTGGGTAAATGGGACTGGGTGCGCAGTTCTAGTCCTGAGTTCACTCGCTGCGAGACAACCTGACATTTTTCTGATCCTTTTGTTTGCCACAAGCAAATTCTTGCGGACTAGCGGTTTTACGTCCAACTCGGCAACTATTGATGATCCCGTATGTCTCCCGGCTCTAAAGACGACGCCAACTGACTGCTCAGGCAAGCTTTACGGCTTACTAGCAAGCTAGGAACCTTGACACCTAAAGGACCTCGCATTGGCAACATCACTCTAGGCCAACTGGTTGTCCCGTAGGACAGGCACGACACTTAAACCATGACTGCAGTAACGTCAAGGCTATTAGGGTGAAGCGTATGGATGGTGCCATGAGCTGGCAAGTGCCGGAGAGCGTCCGCCAACACAGAGTCAAGTCTCTCCGTCTCCTCCTTGTGGACTTTCACTAGCCGAAGGTAGTCGTAGATCGCCTCCGCTATTCTCTTTGCAAGAGGGACGGGGACAGCATTCCCAATTTGCTTGGCTATTTCGGTCTTGGATCCGCACCATCGAAAGTCGTCAGGAAAGCCCTGCAGCTTGGCAGCCTCAAGGTGTGTAATTGGGCGGTTCTCTACCGGGTGAAGGTAGCGGCCCTTCTCCGGTTTGAAGAATTCGGTCCGAATAGTGACAGAGGGAAACCCATACCGCAGCCGGCCCATGACATCGCCCGTCCCTGAATCGTGCTGGTCCCACGACCGAGTAGACAAGTATTCAAGCGTCGCATTTTGGATGAGAGTCTTGTTTCTAATTTTCACCTGATATAAGGCACTCCGGCTTCGCGCGCCGGAGGCTATTACCTCTTGCTGAGACCAAACAGAAAGCGTCCTGGTCGTCGTTTCACCGTTGGCGACTACCTTGTAAGCGCCAAGCACGTCGAGCTTGCCTGTGCTGTCTCGGGTATCCCCCACCTTTTCAAGAATGACTTCTCTACCGTCGTCGAAACGACACAGGTACCTACCTCGCAGATTCTTGCGATTACCCCCTGTTGGAATTGCCTTATAGCGTGCAAGAGAAACCGGCTCTGGGCGCCTAGTGAAATGGAGTTCAGTGGTGACGAAGGGCCCCGCAATGTTGGCGGTTATGCCGTCAATAGTCTTTTTCCGCCCGCCGGGAAGTTCTGTCGTTGCTAGCGGCAATGTAGCAGTTCTTGCGAACACATCGTCTACCGTCCGCCAAGACTCCCTCTTATTGGTACCGTCAGATTGAGTTCGTTGCGTTTTGCGCATTTGGTTAGTACGAGAATGAGAAGGCTCCGGATACGTCATAAGACCAACAGGAAGGCCCGCATCCGTTCTTATGCCAATAACGATGGATCGCCGGCGTGCCTGGCTCGCGCCATAGTCAGCGGCATTCAATAAGTAGCGCCGGGCACGCTCTGACTCGGTATCATTCTCGTTGGCCCCTGGGGGGGCGACAAGCTGATAATTAGCAAGATCACCGTTTCCGATACGTTCTTGCAGATCACTGAATTCGACTGAACGAACAAACCTGTCAACATTTTCGATAACGAAGAGCTGGGGCTGGACGGCAATAACGACACGTATAAACTCTTGCCAGAGCTTATTGCGGTCTGCGCGCACCTTATGGCGATTTAGGCCGGAGAATCCTTGGCAAGGGGGGCCACCGACTACGACGTCAATATCGCCAGGCCTCCATTTGGGCTCCCAATCGGTAATGTCACCACAGAAGATCTCAGGCGGATCAAAATAGCGCTGGCGGCCCGACTCGGCTCCAAAGTTCATCGCGTAGGAGGCCGCTGCTGCTGGTTCCCATTCAACGGCGCCAATGCTACGGAAGACGGGTCTAGTACCATCCTTCGGACGAAACTGATGGAAGCCTTCGGAGAGCCCTCCGCATCCGGAGAACAAGTCGAGGACCGTAATGGGCGCCTCATCCGTGTTCTCTACTGCCATTCATACATCCTAACTTGCAGGCCCCTCTCTAACGGTCATCTCCGGGCTGTCGAGATGAGAGTACATTCCGGACTACGTCGCGGACCTGTCGGCGACGTCCCAAGCCTTGAAGCCGCTAGGGGACCACGCTTATCTTCCAGACCGTCCCGACGACCGAACTTCCTCCAGTACTCCATCCAGCAAGCCGGGAACGTAGCTCCCGCCCAGCACCAATTGTCTGTCGAGAAGTCGATTGGCGGTTTCACAGGATGTCTCACTGACAAGCGAACAGCCATGGCAGGCGGATAAGTTCAGGCTGGACGTGCCTTGCCGATCGCTTTCAATGCAAACAGGGTCGTTCGAGCAGACGTCGGCATCGTCGAGGGCTGCGAGGAGCAGCGGCACTAGCTTGTCAGGATCGCCGAGACGTACGAGTCCTCCGAGCGTGCCTTGGGCATCACCGGCTGCCGTATAGATAAGGATGCCGGCGGTACTGTCAGGACGATCGGAGTGCGCATAAATTCGCTCCTGCAAAGATGCCGAGGAATAGCCGCTGGCATAGGCGAGACGACGAATCAAGAGGTGCGCGATCGTATGCAAAGCGACATAGCGTGGCTCGGGGACGTCAAGTCGATGCGCCCATGGAGTCTCGTTGCGCCTGCTAACGAGAATTCCGGCACGTGCCTGGACTTCTGGTCGGTTTTCCCACTCAGTTAGGAACTCCTCGTCGAACTGAAGGAATATCCCCTCTCCGTACATCTCGATGGCAGGGAAGACGGGCCTTCTCTTGCCGTCGATAGAGAGGTCTGCACTGATCATCTCCGCGTCTCCAGAGTAGCGGCGGAACCCCTTAAGCGCACGAACTTCCCGCACCCTCCTGACTTGTCCAACGGCAGTTAGCCGGGCCGCGAGTGTCGAAGGGACGCCCTGATGACCATTGACGGACCAGCTATCGACTACAAAGTCGCCTTCGCTTCGGTCTCGTCCTGGTTTCTCAAGCTTTCTTAGGAAAGCTGCCCATTCACCGTCCTTCAGATCTAGCAAGATGTCATCGGCGGGCTCGCTGCCACCGGCCGCGACACTTAAGACTTCTTCAGCCGTGATGCTGAGCTCGCCAGCGATCCACCCGGCGATCATCTCTGACTGCGGTCCGCCATTGTCGGCGACGACCTTCTCAAAAAACATGTGATTTCGGATGGCGTCGTCAGCTTCAGCCGAGCGGGGGCGCTCTTCAGGGATATCGAGTGCTGAGATGCGTTCGGCGATATAGTTGCCAGTTGCTCCTCGCTGCACCGCGAAGAGCTTGTGATTGCATGCATTGCCGGGCATCGGGTCCTGCCAGGGCTGGACCCCTTTGCAACGGATGCCGTCGCGGCCGAGTGCGTCCTTGGTTACGAGGTCAGACAGGGGCCTTGAACGCTTGCAACCACCGCACTCCACCCGCAGCGACTTGAGACCTTCGCCGTGCTTGGCAGAACGCACGAACCGAAGCTCCTTGTAGGCACGACAGAAGCGTACGGACTCGGTGACTCCGACGTCATGGCCGCGATGGGTCCACATGAACCAGGGGACGTCCTGTAGGTGACTGCCCTTCTCGCAAACCGCGACATAACGCATTGGGACGAGCGAACCCTCACAGGAGCACTTGTTTGCCCACTTTCCCCTATTTCTTCCCGTCTGCTGCGAAAGCCGCGAGCACCTTTCGCAGAACCTCCAAGATGGAAACCGCCAGTACAAGAGACCGAGCGTATCTTTCCCGGCTCGGCCTGAGTGAGTGGGTGCCTCACAAAGAACGCTCGGTCCCAGCCGCTCTACGAGACGTTCGCAGTGAATCTCAGGAGCGAAACGCTTATCCCACCACGATGTGTCAGGAGCGATGAGCGACTCACCGCGCACGTCCACGATTGAGCCGACACCGAAAGGCGAGACGGTTTCCGACAGCCGCAAGTCATGCTTGATCCGTTCCACTGCTTCCCTCCTCAAAAGGCTCACGTACATCCACGGCCACATTGGGTTCGACAGACCGCATGGAGTCGGCCACCAGCCACCCCTCCCCCGGTTGCCCGAAACGTTTGAACAACGCCCCGTCTGTCGGATTCTTCCGGTCGTAGAGCAATAGCGAGCCTGACTCACGTGCATTTCTCGCACGTCTGTCCCACTCGTTGAGCAGCGTTCTAACCCTCTCGCGCGTGTCGTCCGCTTCGACCTTGTCAGCGCGCTCAACGAGTCCCACGAATCTATCGACTAGCGTGTCGATCGTCCCTCTCAGCACGGCATTCTCCAGATCGAGTTGACCAGCAGCGTCGTTTCCGGCTAGCGGGGGTACCAGATGCCGTACAAGCGCCGCCACGGCGCCAGCCAGCGAGCGCTCACGTGACGCCAGCGACCAGGGCGTCACGCTCGTCGGTTCGACATTGCGGTAAAGCACTTCGTGGTATCCGCGGAAGGTCTCGAAGTGCGAGCGGTCCCGCGCACGGTTAGAGCGAAACAACGTCGTGACGACACCTTGCACCCTGCCGCGCCCGACCCTGCTGGTGGCCTGGATGTACTCGGAGGTCGTTTTAGGCTGACCGACCATAAGCATCAATGCTAGGCGTGGGATGTCAATTCCCACCGACAGCATGTTGGACGACAGTACGATATCGATAGCTTGGTCTGAACTCTCTATACTGCGACTGAGCTCACGCAGATCGTGCGGGAGCTCTTCCGGTCCACGACGGCTGGTGAGTTCGAGCACTCTTCCTGCTCTGACTGTGCGGAGGTCGTGGCCGAGACGCTCCGCTCTGGGTTCAAGGCGCGCGTTGACGTCATCGACAACGAGGGTTCCGGTCCGTCCAAGCTCCCGCAAGCTGTTGTGGTACATAACCGCAGTCCAGTAGGCGTCACGGCTGACACCCGAGCTCCCTAATTTATCGAGCACGGCTGGGATCTCGACCAACGGCGAAGCCGCCGAAACTGTCGCTGACATCTGCGATAGCGCCTGCGGCATCAGCCCAAGGTATAGGCGTCCCTCGCCGCTGCCTACAGGCCGGGAAAAAAACGTCCTGTCGTCGTCAAGCCCCGGCGGGGGATACAAGGCAACCGCTCGTCCATACAAGCCTTGAACCTGGTCATCCGAGGACCTGATCGTGGCAGTCGACGCTACGATCTTTGGCGTCGCCCCGCCAGCGGAGAGCAGTAACTTTATTACCGCGTCAAAGACTGCCACGGTGGTCCCCAGGGGGCCCGACAGCAGGTGCAGCTCGTCCTGGATGATCAAAGACGGCTGGCGAAACGCGGTATTTAGACCGAGCAACCGGCCTGCCTCGGCGCGGAACTGCAGGCGCGCAAACTTGTCGACCGTCGCGAGCAGGATCGTGGGTGGATTTTCATAGAGAACCTCATCCACAACCTCCACCGGAAGCGCATCACTGAACTCGCACGAGCTGTCAGTGCAGTGTATGACAACGTCATGGCCGACAAGTCTGACTCCATACTCGTGTAGCTTTGCAGACCGCGACTTCGGCAGGAGGTCACTAGCGCACCACGGGCAGCTTTCGACCTGGAACTGGTTCGCCTCCTCCGGACGTGCTGCCTTGTGTAGCCTTTCAATGGCCGCCTTGGCATCTCGTCGGGATCCCGGGGTAACCTCATTGCCCACCCAAAGGCCGATCGTGAAGGCCGCCATTCCTTTGACCCTGGGGTCACTGAACTGGCCCGGCCTTCGGAGGAGCTCCATTGCACAGACTAGCGAGGCAGCGCGCTGAAATTGCTGGGAGGTCAGCAGGCGAAGCGTGTAACGGGTCAGTACTGCCGTTCCACCGCCTGCCGGTCCTTCTGCGATTCGCCGGCGGAAGATTTCGATCGCTGCCAGCCCGAGGTAGGCCTCTGTCTTGCCGCCACCAGTGGGGAACCAAATCAAGTCTACGAGCTCGCGTTCGTCGTGGCTCTCATCCACGGTCGAGGCAAGAGCGACCAGCAGGAACCCGAGCTGGAACGGCCGCCAACGTGGCTCCGTCAGTTCAGCACCTCGGTTGAGCTGAGCCTGTCGCATTTGCAGCCGCATGGCCACCATAGCCAGGGCGAACGCCGAGCGGAGATCGGATCGGTCGTCCCGGCGCAAAAGCGCGACGGTCTCGCCCATTCGGCCATGGGCAACCATCGATCGCTCAACAATCCGCCTGGCAACCAAGGCGTCGGAGTCGAACGAACTCACGCGATTTTCTTCCGAAGCAACCCAAGACCCGAAAGCGTCGACGAAGGCGTCCAGAGATGCGAGAACCTCATCCGGCGACCCGTCGAGTCGCGAGAGATGATCGAGACGCAGCGCCTGCGCCTCAGCTGTCGATGCGTCGAAGCCAGTTGTCTCAATAGCTGGCACCACAAAGGAGGGCACGGGTTCGAGCCACACCCGACGGCAGCGTCCATCACGCAATTCCCAATCGGCCGCCATGCCATGCCCGACGGCGTAGACTTTTCGGTCCCGGTACCGGAGCCGAAGCTCGGCCGCCTCATCATCGAGATCCAATGCTCTCGTGGTGTCGTATTCGAGGATCGCCCCTTGTCCCTGTGGGGCGACTGCAAGCGAGACCTGGTAAAGCATATTGACCGCGTCGAGGCGGTCGTCACCAGTCGACTGGCTCAGGACGCGTACATGGACGGTCACAAGAAAGGCGTCGCCAAATGCTCTCCACCGAGATCCAATCTGGACTGGCACGTCGCCGGCCACGTCTTCGTAGTGCGGCTGTTCCTGAGCAAGCTCGAGGCCCTCGAAATGGAATGGCACGCGCCGCCACCGGGGCGGACCATCCTCGTCCAAAGCAGTGTATGTCGCGCCGGTGAGGTCACATCTAACCGCAGAGTCACTAGTGACGAATGAGATTGCAACCGATGACGGCCGCCAATCCTCCGCGATTGGAACGCTAGCCCCCGTCTCCTCCACTTCGCCAGACGAAGAGACGGCTCCGTCGACGTCGACCTCGTCGAAGTCAGGAGCGGCCCCCTCGTCGGCGACTGGAGCGGCACCCTCATGAGGAAAGAGCATGCCGACGGCGTATTGCCTATTAGGTAGGTTCTCGAGAACCTCGTCGTCGCGTCCGTCTGGACCGAGGTAAGCAGATCGCAGGTGCTGCAGCACCAGGCTTTGTGCATGGGTGAGAGTCACCGTGTCACCATCCGCTGTCGAACGAGTTGCTGAAGGCGCCGTTTGTCGTCCTTGGACGCCACAATGTGTAGCGAGACCCGTGCCCGCGTGACGGCAACGTAAAAGCCAGCTAGGCCGGCGTCATCGAGTGGTTCGGGTAGGCCACATACGATGACGTGTTCGGCTTCGAGCCCTTTGGCGGACCTAGGGGTGGTTACGGTGATTCCATCGGCCGCCACGGGCGTCTTGTCGGAGGCAGGGTCAATGAGCCAGATCTCGCTCCGGCGAGCCCCCTCTTGGAGGAGCTGTGCAGCGACGGCCACACCGTCCGAGATTGTGACTTGACTATCCGTTGTATGCCACTGAACTTTTTCACCGTGCACGATTCCCGGATCGCCAACATCAGCGCCCAGGTACTCCTGAACGACGTGCACGATCGCACTCGTGTTCCGCACGTTGAGGTCTAGGTCAACGGCCACGGCCTCGTCAGCAACGAGCGCAGCAACGTCGCCATCGTAGACGCCATCGACGTGCGCCTGGTTGTTCTGGTCGAGAAACATCCGCCAACGCCCGTTGGCTCGACCTCCAACAATCACGCTGTCAATCAAATCCATGGCCTCGGCGGACATCATGTCCTGCGCTTCGTCAATCAGTACCACGTCGTACCGCCCCGCGGTTCCGAGATTCTCGAAGGGGATCACGTCTACTGGCCGGTCGTCGAGATGCGGTGCGAAGTACTGTGCCAAGGCAGGCGACCGGAATGTGACGAGCACGGAACGTCCTTGATCTGCTTCTAGTTTGGCTGCCTCGACCAGGACCATGGATTTCCCCGTCCCCGCACCACCGTAGACGACCATGCGTTGGTTCCTCGCGAGCGCTCCAAGAACTCTTGACTGCCCAGCCGTTGCTCGGTTCTGCTCCTCGATAATCGCCCCGCGTTGCGCGTCAACGACTGGCATTCGCGTGAACTCGCCGAATAGACGAGCCCGAAGGTCTTCCATTCGAGCAACCTTCTGCCCTGCTGGAGCCTGGCGGGCGCCGGCCGCAACTTCATCGAGGGCCGCAGCGAGGTTTGTAGATGTCATGTCGTCACGTGCGAGCCAATGCGTGGGTAGCCATCCGACTGCATCCGGCGGCGTATCGATGTCTGGAGTCACCACGACGGCCTCGTGGGCGAACCATCCCACACCCTGCTCCTTCAGAATGCCTCGAAGCGCGAACCCCGCCGAGCGGGCCTGCTCCATTGGTGAGGTCGCGAGTCTGTGCCAATCCCTGTGCCGGTCAACGGAGTACCAAACACCGTCATGCTTACGGACGCCTCCCCCCTTGACCTCTATCACGACCACGCACCCGCGCCATAAGACCACAAAGTCTGCCTCGGCCTGCTGCTTGTAGGAGTGCGAGCGCAGGTCCACGGAGTAAAAAGCAACTGCGTTCGGATCAGCGTCAATATCACGAAGTAAGCGAGCAACGGATCGCTCGCCCGCACTGGCAGATTTCTTGTCAATGTCTGCCAGGGTTGGTACCAGTATCATCCCTGCTGCTCCTTCCAGAGCTCTTCGTAGTCGTGGTACCCGAGGAAGTCGTTCATCGCACCCCAGTTGTCGGCCACGTCGACAATCAGGCACTCCTCCTTGCCGCCGTTCTCTTTGCCCCGCAGCCCACGACCAGCCATTTGGATGTAAGCGCCCGGGCTGAAGGTGGGGCGCGCAATGTACAGGGCACGCACACCTGGTGCGTCGAATCCCTGCACCAGCAGGTCACAGTTAGCGAGCACTTTGATCTCGCCGTCCTGGAATTCTTTGATAACGTTTCGGCGTTCCTGGCGTCCGGTTTGGCCACTGACTGATGCAGCCTTCACACCGCGATACCGCAATGACGCGGCCAGCACCTGCGCGGACAACACGCTCGGCGTAAATACAAGGATTGGCCACTCCGGATCCTGTTCAAGGATGTGTTCCACCAGGATCCGCATTCGATGCTCATTGCGGCCGAGTTTCTCGTAAACGTTCCGATCGATGAGGCGGCTCGAATTGAGCGTATTGCGTTCCGCGGCGTTGAGATCAACCTCGACGCCGGATGGGAGCACCTCGTGCCTGACCCTTGCGAGCACGCCCAGTTTGACAAGCTCCTTGTACGCGTCGGACTCGAACGCGGTGAGACGATTGGTGCCGAACCTAGCGGCCAGCTCTTTGGTACCACTGTGGTCACCCGCGCGGCCCTTGAATGGGGTTGCGGATAGACCCACCAGAGGTCGTTCCCAGCTGCGTCCATCGACGCCGAGCCACCGCAATATAGCCGTGTAGCGCGTCGAGCCACCCGTGCGATGTGCCTCGTCGATAAAGACGGCGGTCGGCTGGCTGAGCCACTCATAGTCGGGTCGACCCATGATCGCTTCAATCTTGGCGTCGGTAGCGACGACGACAGAGAGCTCGGTGTCAGGCTCTTGGACCGTGTTGGTGTCCCAAAGCCGACCGATGGTAAGAGGGCGCTCATCGCCCAGATACCGCCAGACTGTTTGAAATGTCTGCACTGCTTGCTCGCACAGCTCTGCGGACTGGGCTATCCACAGGATCGTTCCGGACAGCACCTCATCAACGAACAACTTGAGCGCGGTCTCTGTTGCCACACGGGTTTTGCCTGCTCCGGTGGGCAACTCGACCATACCCTTCTGTGCCGGTCCCTCCGCGGACGGCTGGGTCAGAACTCTCCGCAAATCCTCGCTGATCCTCTTTTGGTAGCTGTGAAACTTGTTGAGTCGGACAGCACCGGCGACGACGAACTCTTCAGGACGCGGCCGGTTCCGCTGGCCAGCGAATTCAGGACCGAAGCCCATCTTGCGCACCCACGAAATCGCTGCCGGCGTTCCGGCCCACGCCGATGGGACGTCTGAGAACCCCTCTTCGCGGAAGCGTTCGGCAAGGATCCTCAGCGAGTCCGAGCCGTAGACCGTGAGGAACAGCTCGGCGACGGAAGTGTCCTCACCGACAAGTCCTTGTGCCTCCAATGCCGTCCAGAGGCCGGTCGGCAGCGCGTCCTGCAGATCGTCCGGGCCAATGTACAGATCTAGACGTTCAGCGTCAGACTCGATGGCGCGCGCCTGCAGACGCAGGAGTTCCAGCCTATGGTTGAGGCCTGCCTTAAGCACGGCCAATAGCCTGGCGTTGTCGAGGCGCAGATCGAAGGCCTCATTCACGAAACCTAGGATCTGCCGCGCGTCTGAGTCTCCAGCGACCACAAGTTCAAAACCATCGCGGTGCCAGTTCAATGGCTGATCTTCGACGCCGTCCTCAGTCGTAACGCGCTTTGCGATCAATAAAGCACGGGAAACTTTAGCTGCATACAAATGCACGCCGAACTCGTTCCGCAGTCCGGTGTAAACGTCAAGGATTTTTTGGGAGTCCTGCTGTCCCTCGACAACCATAGAAAAAGAGAAACTATCTTCGAACCTGCGACAGCCGACGACCGCGACCATCTCCTCAACCTGCGAGGGCCCGACGCGCAAGTACGGGCGATGGCGAGCGCCAAGGAAATTCTCCTGCTCGTCTGTCGTAGCAAGGTAAACCGTAGACGGCGCATGCGCCTCTATCGTTTGCCTTACTCGAGCCGGAAGCGTCTTCGGCTTGGCACCCTCCAGCCCGCTCCTGCTCGCGGCCAGGACAAACTCCACAAGGATGTCATCATCTACCCTGGGAAAGAGCTGCCCCTCGAGCATTTCCCGCATGACGTGTGGGGGAACATCGGTAAGTTCGTCCGGAAGGTCAAGCAAATTCAACACTTGATGTGGCCCTTTGTAGAGCGGCAGCAGCCCAGAAAAACGGACTAACGAAGGTGCGATGACATCTCGGAGCGGACGGTAGCCACGGCTCGTGTTTAAGAGCCCCGCTTGCTCAACTGCCCAGCGAACGGGTGATCGCACGGCAAATGTGCGTCCGGTATCGGAGTCCTCCACTACCCACTCGTCTTCGGCGAACGAAAGAAGGGCTGTCGTCCAGTTGGCGCGAACTTGATCTGGAACACCCGCGTCGCGCAGCAGGAAGAGCACCGAGAACGGCCCCGGACCTTCGCTGGGACTCAAATCGATAGTCCTAATTGGCCGCTCGCCCGGCCCCAGTCGTCCGTTAAGCTCGCTGAGCGTTGCTTCGACGTATGCCTCGTAGGCGAGCTCGTCCTCCAACGCAAAGTCCTTCACCGGCTGTTGTACTACTCCCAGTCGGTGGGCGACATCAGGAACGCAGCGAGGCCGATCGAGGAGCCGAGACGTGACGTTCCCTGGTAGCGCAATATCGAGGTCGAGCACTTGTTGAGGCCAAGCCCAACCGCCGTCACGGGTCGGTACCTTGATCGAAGCTCGTGACGAAGCCATCAGTTTCGCGGCGGCAGGAACCGCGACAGACAAAACGGCGTCCCATAGTTTGACGAGGTCATCGTCGCTAGGCTCCACCGGAAGCGTCGCCAGTCGTGCGTTGAGAATCGCTTCAGGGTCGAGGTCACGAAACCCGCGGCCGCGGAGAAGCATCTCGATGCCTTCCTCGGCCAGGAATGCGGCGTCGACGAAAACAGCTCCTTCGATTTCAAGGTCTGCTTCGCGGTGGAGGAACACGACGTCCTTATCGGCCAGTGCTCGCATGCCTTCTGACGTAGGAATCACGTTTGCGTTCGCGATGTCATCAAGACCAGGATTCTTAGTTACGGTGCGGAACGCATTGGCTGCCGATTTTGCGTCATTGCCCTCGGCCCACTCCCGCAGCCACGTCAAAAGACCCCGCTTCGGCATGTGCTCCAGCGCTAGCTTAGTGTCACGCGCACTCGGCTCCAGACTAGGGCTGGTGGCGTATAGGAGAAGATCCCTCAAACGGGTAGCGCGAGTCGGTGTCGAGTAACAGCGCCAGTGAGGGACATCGCTGCCCGTATTCGGCGACATGATCCAGCCCTGATGTACCGGCTCCTCGAAGCGCACTGTTAGGTCTAGCGGACGGAGCGAAGCACCATTGCAAAGTTGGGCATTAGCATTTGGAATCAGATCACCCGCTCCCGCCAGTCGCAGTACATGCGCTGACAAGTTCTCGTCGCCAAAGCCGTGGCTTTCCTGGCCACGGCCACGCGCGGGCATGTAATCCAGATGTGCCGCCGGGTCTGTTTCCGTCCTGAGTTGAGGCAGCAGACCTACGAATATCTCCGCAAGCGTTCCAAGCATTTCCCGGTTGTACTCGTTCTTGAGCAAAGTGGTTCGGTCATCGTTTACGCTCCAAGGAGCATTGAACAGCCCCGATGCTGATGTCGTATCCTGCAGCTGGAAGTAGGACCAGAACTGTCCAATCCTCAGCGTGTTCTGCTGAGCTGGTAGCGCGACCGTTACTTTCACTTCCGCACGCGATACAGCTTCTCCGACAAGTTTTCTCGCCGCGGCTGAAGGAGCGTGCATCCGGCTCCCGACAATCCATTCGCTGCCTTCGCCCGAGGGGCCTTCAATTCTTAGGACTCCCCCGCCCAGGTCGCGAGAGACGTGGCTTGTCTCAAAGGGATCCGGGCCTACCACTCGAAGCTTCACTTCCCGAACAGCTTCAACAAAAAGAAGAAACTCCGAGCTGAAGTTCTCAATTTCCTCGCGGAGGTGTTCGAGGTTGGACGCATATGGGAGCTTTACGACCGTCGACGCCCACACTCCCAGCTCGGCTAGGATCGGATCTGCCTGAATTTCTTTTTCAGCATCGAGAATAGTTGCCGTGCGTAAGATCGGAAACCGTTGCCCAGGCGCGATTCCGGCAAGGGCTTCCCGTGCCTGTGTTGAATTGAACTCGAATGAGATCGAGCGGCTAAAAACCTGTGGCGAGTCACTGACGCTAAGGACCGACTTGAACCCGAGCCCGAAGCGGCCAATCTCATCCCCTCGCTTTCCACTGAGGTGTGCGTGCGTGATGGCGATCAATCCAGACTTGGAAAATGGGCGTCCGGAGTTGGCGCAGTATAGTGTGCTCGAAGAAGAATCGAGCACAATCTCGACTCTTCCGAGGCTACTCAGTCCGCCATCATCCGAACCAGCCATCGCATCGGCCGCGTTCTGAACAAGCTCGAGAAGTGTCCGGTTCGCGTATCCCCCCGTACGTATCGACTCCTCGTGGTTAACATGCTCAGCGATCAGCGTCGGCTTCGCGTCGTAGGCTGCTACCGCACTTTGGAACTGCTCGTTGATTTCTCGAACAAGAACTTCGTCTGCAACCCATTCGGCAGTTGTTATTGCCATTTATTCCCCCAACCTTGCTGGTGCTCCCTCGCACCGAATCGACCATGGCAACTTAAACAGGCGCGGAATTCCTGCCCGTGGAGTCGCTACAGTTACCTGGCCATCTGCTTAGCCAAAGGTGTTGGTGTCGATCGTAATTCCTTCTGTACCAGGCAGCCCAGCGGACACAAAATACTGTCCTAACGCTGCCCCATTCTTGAGCTGATCTTGATCTTCGATGCCCTTCCAGCGGGAAAATCCTCGCCACTACGCAATCAGGCTGGACGTGGAAGCGCCGTGAAGCCGTTCGGCTCTAGGAGGCAACTCGCGTCGAGATTACCTCTCAGAGGAAACCAGGCGGAGTCATTTCCAAAGTTGTATACACGCACCAGGTAGTAGATGTCCGGGTGCTCCCTAGACACTTTCAGTTCATTGCTGGTGACAAAGAAAGGCGTCTCCGCGCGAGATCTTGTGGTCTTCACTTCGATAAGCTTTTCTCTGCCGTTCTCTTCAAACGACAGTATGTCGTAGCCGTCCCCGTCACCTCGCGACTCGCTGACGTGGTCAATCCGACGAGCTAAATTGGCTTTGCCTGCTTTGACTAGCCTCCGGTATTCGAGATCGACTACGGCGAGCTCTCCTGCAAGCCCGAGCGGGCGATTTCTTGCCTCAATTGCTGCGTAGTCGGGGCGGGCTGTGTGAACACTAGCCCCATTGGATGATTGCGGGACAATGATCGAAGGAACGCTGGCACCATCGAAATCAAGGGCACCGATGGGGCTGGTCCCGGGTACTCGCAAGGCTTCGGCCAGGACAAGCTCGATGATAGATGGCCTTGACGCCAACTGGCGCTGAACTTCAGGGACTAAGGTCTGTTGATAGTTCTGGGCTGGCTGGTAACCGCGGATTGGCCGCAGGCCAAGCTTCATTAGCACGGCTGAAATGTTCTGGTACTTGAACTCAATAGCTGACTCGGAGCGATTCGAGAGCCGAGGCAAAAGCGCCTTTCTGAAATGGCTCTTTACGTAGGATTGCCCTGACACTTCCAGCTGCAACATGTCCAAGTAGCTCCGTACGGTCATCGCCACTTCCGTCTCAGACCAATCCGTCGGTTTCCCTGCCACGCTGCCCCCAGTCTTTTCATCCTTATGTTGTTGCGGTCAGGCTACATCACGTCATTGTCCTTGAGCAGTTCAGCTTCAAAGCTAAGGTGCGGCCTAGCTTCTCGTTCCACGCTCCAGCGGAAAGTCGTCCTGCGAAACGTAGACAGTGCCTGCCAGCGGCTTGGTCCACGCCACTCAAACGTTGCCATACACCGAGGAGGGCACCTCCGGCCAGACCGGACGCGCCCTCCTTACGGCTATGCCGAAAGTCGTACTCTTGACTTTTCAGTCGATAAGTACGGACTGCCTGATATCGTTCGAAGACACTTGAATGCGGTCGGCAACCTTGCCCGAACGGTGGTGCAGCCAGTTCGCCACCGCCAGGAGCACAACGAGTCCGAACGTGCTCAGGAGCTGGGGGCGTGAATCCTCGCCGATGAAGCCCACCGTGAAGATTGCCGCGAGGATCAGCAGGCCAAGGGAAGTGAGCCACGGGAAGCCGGGCATCCGCAGCGGAAGCTCCGTTCCCTCGGCGTCGGCGCGGAGGCGCAGCGCGAGCTGGGCCAGGAGCGCGGACGTCCACACCAGCAGGCACGTCGAACCAACAATGTTCAGCAGGACGCCAAGCACCATCTCGGGGAAGGCCATCTCCAGCACCACCGTGACGATGCCGAAGGCGACGCTGGCCAGGACCGCGACCACCGGAACCCGGGCCTTGGACGCGGAAGCGAGCATGCGTGGTGCCTCACCCCGCTCGGCCAGGGAGTACGCCATCCGGGAGGCACCGTAGAGGTTGGCGTTAAGGGCGGAGAGCAGTGCCGCCACGGCCACCAGGGTGATGACGGTACCGGCGCCGGGCATCCCGGCAGCTTCCAGCACCGCGGCGAACGGGCTCTTCAGCCCCTGCGAACCCACGGGAACCACGGCCGCAATCACGAAGATCGCGCCAATGTAGAACACCAGAATGCGCCACAGCACGGTGCGCACTGCCTTCTTCATGCTGCGGGCCGGCTCCGCCGTCTCGGCTGCCGCGACTGACACGATCTCGGTGCCGCCGAACGCGAACGCCACAACGAACAAAGCAGTGGCAATGCCGCCGAAACCGCTGGGTGCGAAGCCTTCATGGGTAAAGTTGGCCAGGCCCGGAGACTGCACGCCCGGCAGCCAGCCGAAGAGCAGGGCTGCGCCCACCAGGAGGAACCCGACGATCGCTGCCACCTTGAGCAGGGCGAACCAGAACTCGAACTCGCCAAAGTTTTTCACACTGGTGAGGTTCACAGCGGTGAGCACCACGATGAACACGAAGGCCATCAGCCACACTGGCAGGGCGGGGAAGATCGTGGCCAGCAGGCCCGCAGCTCCGAGCGCTTCGGCCGCGATCACCACCACGAGCTGCAGCCACCAGAGCCAGCCCACCGTGGCGCCAGCCACCGGCCCGTACGCCTTGGCTGTATAGACGGAGAACGCGCCGCTGTCCGGGTTCGCGGCCGCCATCACACCAAGCGCCCACATCACCAGGATGATGAGCGTGCCGGCCACGAGATAGGAGATGAGCACCGCCGGGCCTGCAGCCTGGATGCCCCGCGCCGGAGCCGATGAACAGGCCCGCGCCAATGGCGCTTCCCAGGCCCATCATGGTCAGCTGGCGGGGTTTGAGGGCCGCGCCGAGGGCGCGGGCAGACGTCGTTGTCTGTTGTTCCATGGAGATTCCTCTGATTAGTAGGTGGAACGGATTGGGTTTTAGAGCAGGTAGTTCAGGCCGTGTGGGCTTCCAAGATCCGGAGCACGCGGTCGATGGAGGCGGGATCGGCAACGGTGATCCGCACGCCGTCGCCCTGGTACGCCCGGACCATGATGCCTGCGCCGTCGAACGCGTCCACCAGCGTCGCCAGGAGGCGGTCATCAGCACGGATCCACAGGAAGTTGCCCTGGCTCGCCTGCAACTTCCAACCCTGGGCTTCCAGCTGCGCGGCCATCCGGACGCGTTCCCGCCTGACGGCGGCGACCCGGATTTCCATCTCCTTCCCGGCGTCCAGCGACGCGATGGCTGCCTTCTGGGCCAGCGCGCTCACGGCGAAGGGCAGGGCGGTGCGGCGCAGCCCTTCAGCAATGTCCGGGGCCGCCACGGCGTAGCCCACGCGCAGGCCGGCGAGTCCATAGGCCTTGGAGAAGGTGCGCAGGATGCAGACGTTCGGGTACCGGCGGTAGAGCGCCAGGGAATCGGGGCCGCTGCCGGCGTCGGCGTATTCCACGTAGGCTTCGTCGATCACCACGAGGACGTCGGAGCGGACAGTGCGCAGGAAGGCATCAATGCGCTCATGGCTGATCGGCATGCCGGTGGGGTTGTTGGGGGTGCATAGCAGGATCACCTTGGTGCGGGCAGTGATGGCCGCAGCCATCGCCTCGAGGTCGTGGCCCTCGCCGTCGTCCAGCGGGATGCGGACCGGCCGGGCTCCTGCCAGTTCAACCAGGATGGGGTAGGCCTCGAACGAGCGCCACGCGAAGACCACTTCATCCCCGGCGTCGCACAGGCCGGTGATGATCTGCTGGAGGACGCCCACGCTGCCGGGCCCCACTGCGATCTCCCCGGCGGTGACGCCGAGGTGCCGGGCGAGCCGTTCGCGGAGTTCGACGGCGGCACTGTCGGGGTAGCGGTTCATCCTGCCGGCCGCTTCAGTCACCGCGGCGGTGGCAGCGGGCAGCGGCTCGTAGTGGCTTTCATTGCTGGCGAGGGCTGCGATGTCCGCGCCGCCGCTGCGCCGGCCCGGGACGTAGGACGGAAGTCCGGTGACCGCGCTTCTAAGAGTGGGAAGTGCGGTTTCCGGTTTGGCCAGGAGTTGATCACGGGTCATGGGGACCGATCATGGTTGTGACCCCGCCCACATTGCAAGATACGCTTTAGCCATTGGGACTTCTGCTCAACTTCTACTGTGTGTGGTGAAAATATGACCATCGCGAACTCTCGCACCCTCGATTCCCTCGACGGCCGGATCATCCTGGCACTCGACAACGATCCGGAAGCCAGCGCCCTGGCACTCTCGCGGACGCTCGGCGTCGCACGGAACACTGTCCATGCCCGGCTGGCACGGTTGGAGCGCAGCGGCGCCCTCCGCTCCTTCAGCCGGAGGTTGGACCCCGCCGCGCTTGGCTACGAGCTGATGGCGTTCCTCTCGTTGGCCATCAGCCAGACGCGCGCGGGCTCAGTGGAAAACAGTCTCGCGGCGATCCCGGAGGTCATCGAGGTGCATGCCACTACCGGCGATGCGGACCTCATGGCCAAGGTGGTGGCGCGCGGCACCGAAGACCTGTACCGCATCACTAACCAGATCCTTGAAATCGACGGGATCCAACGGACTAGCACAGCGATCTCCGTCATGGAACTCATGCCACCCCGCTACGACGGCCTCCTTGCCAGACTGTCGGAGCAGGAATCCCGCCCTTCGAACTAGGAGGGGGTGACGCGAACCACAAGTGGGCATATTTGCAGTTCTCTCATCCCCTACTGCCAAATAGCCCAGAAGAAATGGGCTCTATTGCTTATCTGAGGCCTTGGTTCACAAGATTCCTGCATGACTTCACTTACCGTCTCCGGCCGCGTGGCACAGGTTCTCAGCAGCTATCTCACCGATGTCTTCGGCGTCATGGGCAACGGAAACGTCTACTTCCTGGACGCCGCGGAAAAGCTGGGCCTCCGCTTCTCCCCCGTCCGCCATGAAGGCGCCGCCATCGCCGCGGCCGACGCCTATTACCGGACGTCAGGACGTCTCGCAGCGGGCACCACCACCTACGGCCCCGGCTACACCAACGCACTCACCGCACTCGCCGAAGCGGTCCAGGCGCAAATCCCCGTCGTGCTGGTCACCGGGGACGCTCCGAGCAGCGGCGTCCGGCCCTGGGACGTGGACCAGGCGGCCATCGCCGCGGGCCTCGGCGCGGCGACCTTCACCGTCACCCGCGACGCCGCGGGCTCCATCACGCAGCAGGCGGTGGAATACGCGCTCACCAAGCGGACCGCCGTCGTGATTGCCATTCCCTACGACCTCGCGGCCCTCGAGGCTGCGGACGAGGAACTTCCGGTGCCGTCGGCACCTCAGGTGACGGACGACGTCGACGGCGGCCTTGGGCAGGTAGCCCGGCTGCTCGCCGGGGCGAAGCGGCCGCTGATCCTCGCCGGCCGCGGTGCGCATCTCGCCGGCGCAGGCCCGGAACTCCGGGAGCTCGCCGACCGCCTGGGCGCGCTGACCGCCGGAACGGCCCTGGCGCTCAACCTCCTCCAGGGCGAGGGATACCTCGGCGTCGCGGGCGGCTTCGGCACGGACACCGCGGCCGGGCTCATGGGTGAGGCCGATGTGGTCCTCGTGGCCGGGGCAAGCCTGAGCCCCTTCACCATGCGGTTCGGACACCTGCTCGGCCCGGACAGCACAGTTATCCAGATCGACGCCGCCCTGCAGCCGACGCACCCCCGGGTGGACCTGTTCGTCAGCGCGGACGCGAAGTCTGCCGCGGGAAGCATCCTCCGGATGCTGGATGGCCCGGCCTCGCCGGAAACCAACCGGGCAGAAGCCTGGCGCGCGGAAGCCCGCAGGCGTCTGGCCGAAGGACCGGCGCACCACCCAGGCTCCGCCGAGACGCCGGACGGACGGCTGGACCCGCGCTTTCTTGCCATAGCCCTGGATGCCATGCTGCCGGAGCGCCGCACGGTGGTCCAGGACGGAGGGCACTTCATGGGCTGGGCACCCATGTATTGGCGGATCCCGCGGCCGCAGGACCTAGTCATGGTGGGGACCGCTTACCAGACCATCGGGCTCGGCCTTGCCAGCGCCGTCGGGGCAGCCCGGGCAGTGGAGGACGGCCGCACGCTGGTGCTGGCCTCCGGTGACGGCGGTTTCCTGATGGGCCTGTCCGACCTCGAATCGCTCATCGCCGCGGCAAGCAGCGCCGTCGTCGTGATCTACAACGACGCCGCCTACGGGGCCGAAATCCATCAGTACGGCTCCGGTGGCCTGACCGAAAAGCCCATGCTGATCCCCGAGGTGGACTTCAGCGGCATCGCCCGGGCGCTTGGTGCCGAGTCGGCGGTCATCCGCTCGCTTGCGGACCTTTCCGCGCTTCAGGACTGGATCGACGACGGCGCCAAGGGCACCTTCGTGGCGGATTGCCGGATCACGTCAAGCGTGCGGGCGCCCTGGCTGAGCGAGTGGATGAATGCCAAGCAGGCCGCGAAGGCGGCGGTGGCCGGCTGAGTGCGGACCATCGAGAATCGCTGCTTTCTGCGCCGGCCCGCACAATTGTTGACTACGCTCAGCCAAGTGCCGCCGTCGTGCGTGCTCGCTGCAGCAAGACTCGGCCACCTACTCTCCGCGGGCCAGTACGCCACCTTGAGCTAAGGAGCAGGCGGTGGCGGATCTGCTGGCCGCTCCGCCCGCCAGGGGCTCCTCCACCCCGCAGCATCCCAGCCGTCCATGATGTAGATCCGCTCGTGTGCGACCCGGTCATCCCGGAACTCGAGCAGGTTGACTGTGTACATCCACGGCGCACCGTCGTAGCTGATCAGGTTCTCGACAACCACCAGGTCTTGGCGGTGGGTGATCCGTCGGGTGTGGAACTTGAGTTCCGCCGGGTACTGCCGCCGCCATTCGCGGAAGTTCTCCACGCCTTCGAACCGCTCGCCGGACTGGGGAAACTCAAGCACCGCGTCGTCATGGTAGATCTCGTGGGCGATGTCCTCATCCTTGCCGGAGTACTCCCAGTGACGCCGCAGCGCCTGCAAAAGGTCTGTCTCGTCGAGCATCATTCACCTCCGGGCCGAGCGGCGGGTGAAGACCAAATGGACCACCCCTTGCGGAGAAGGGGTCGCTTCAATGTCGAAGCGTTCTTCGAGTCCCTCGAGTCCGTCCCAGAGCCGTTCGCCCCGGCCCAGCACGATCGGCACGAGGACGATATGCATGTGGTCGATCAGGTCGGCCTCGAGGAACTGCCGCACCGTGCTGGCGCCGCCGCCGATCCGAATGTCCTGGCCGCCGGCCAGTCCACGCGCCTGCTCAAGCGCGGAGGCGGGGTCCGCGTCAACAAAATGGAAGGTCGTTCCACCTGCCATTTCGAGTACCGGCCGGGGATGGTGTGTCAGGACGACCACAGGGGTGTGGAACACAGGGTTGTCGCCCCACCACCCCTTCCACTCCTCGTTCTCCCAAGGACCGCGTTGAGGGCCGAACTTGTTGCGCCCCATGATTTCGGCGCCGACCCCTGGTCCCCACTGGCTGGCGAACGCCTCGTCGACGCCGAAGGATCCTTCCGATTCCCCATGGATGCCCATCGCGCGGAAGGTCCGCGTCTCAAAGGCCCACTCCAGCAGCCGCGTGCCTGCGTGGCCGAACGGCGCGTCCAGTAGCTGGCCCTCACCGGTACCGAAGCCGTCGAGGGAGACCGAGAAGTTATGCACGCGGACAAGGGACATGCCGTCTCTCCTGAAGTGTCGTAGGCAGTCACTGTATGGCGATCAGTCCCAACCGCTCAAGCCCCATGCCCGGCGTACCCCGAAACCATGGAAAGGGCGACGGCGGCACTCACCCGGGCGCCGCCGTCGCGGGCTTGAATCTCTCCCCAGCTCCCGAGAGCAGGCACCGAGCGGTCCAGGAACGGCATGATGGCGTACTGCTGGCGTCATCCTGGTGGGCTGTTGCCCCGGCGGCACTGCTTCCAACGTGGTGTCCTACCTGGCAAAGGGCGACGTCGCCCTGTCCGTCGCGATGACCACCGTCTCAACGCTGATCGCCCCGCTGCTGACCCCGGTGCTGGCACTGTGGCTGGCCGGCCAGTACATGCCGGTGGACGCCGGTTCCATGGCGTGGTCCATCGTCCAGATCGTGCTGTTCCCTGTGCTGCTGGGACTTGTCATCCGGCTCTTCCTGCCCCACCTCATCGACAGGGCCCTACCTGCCCTGCCCTGGATTTCGGTCCTCGCCATCACCACCGTGGTGGTTGCAGTGGTCTCCGGAAGCGCCAAGGCGATCTTCGCGGCCGGACTGCTGGTTCTCGCCGCCGTCATCCTGCACAACGGCCTCGGCTATGCCCTCGGTTACGCGGCCGCCCGGCTGTGCCGGCTGCCGATTCCTTCCCGGCGCACCACTGCCATTGAAGTCGGCATGCAGAACTCGGGCCTGGCAGCAGGGCTGGCACGGCAGTACCTGACCCCCGAAGCGGCCCTGCCCGGCGCCATCTTCTCCGTCTGGCACAACGTTTCCGGCGCAGTTCTGGCGGCTTACTGGCGCCGCCGCAGCAGCCCTGCCCTGCGCGACGGCGAGCAAGTTCCGGCGGCAATCACTAGTAGGCGCACCTCGGGCCTGCGGCCGCCGTCGTACATTACGACGGCGGCCCGTCACCAAGGTGCCAAACCTCCCCTACTGTCCCGGCGCCCGGTAGGACGGCGTCTTCTTGGCGGCTTCGTCCAGGTCTTCGACGGTCAGGAGCGGCTTCAGACGGACGTTGACGCTCCCCGTCGAATTGATCAGCAGCGACAGTGCTGCAGCACTTGCATCGTCCGGCGCCTCGAAAACGCCAAGAACGTCGTAGTAGCCAAATGCGTAGTAGAAGCTCTCCAGCGATCCGCCTACGGATTTGAGGGCCTCCGTCAGGGCGTCACGCCGCTTTGTGCCGCCTTCTTGCATGAGCCCCTTGATTCCCTGGCCCACGTACGTCGCTTCAAACAGATACTTCGGCATGGTCTTTAGCCCTTCTTCATCTGGAAACGGAGCGGCTGACCCCGTTAAGGCCGAAAGTATTCCGGTGTCCACAAGCAGTCAATATGCCGGCATAAGTCATCCCAGGCACCGCGGGAGCCAGGCTGTCACGCGGACCAACACTCATCCAGGGCCGCCAAAGTGGGGCACTTCTCCCCTGTTCGCCGCCGGGCGCAGGGGCTAGCCTGATCTGCATCAGCGTCCACTACCGCCGAGGAGCAGTCATGGCCGGGTTTGTGCAGATCATCGAATTCAAGACCTCCCGCATCGAAGAGATCGAGGAGCTGGGCCGGCCCTCAAGAACCGAGGGAAGCACTCCAGCCACGTTCCGCCACATTGTCGCCACGGCGGACAGAGACCACCCAGGAACCTATTTCACCATCGTCGAGTTCGATTCCTTTGACTCGGCGATGGAGAATTCCGGCCGGCCCGAAACGTCGGAGTTCGCTGCCAAGATGGCGGCGCTGTGCGACGGACCCGTTACTTTCCACAATCTGGATGTCATGTGGGAGGACACCGGAGAAGGTACGGAGAACGGCTAAAAGCAGGACAGCTCTTCTGTACGTCCCGCGCCGAAGATGCCGTTAGCCGAACAGCGCCGCCACGCGGGTCAAAGTCTGAAACACCCCGTAGCCCAGCGGCAGCCCGACGAGCGCCCAGGCCACGGTAAGTTTGCCGGCGGATACTTTGGCGGGCGCCTGCGCGCCGGGGGTGTGTGCAGTGCTCATCTCAGGCCTCCATGGCAGGTACGTGGGCTCGTCCGCGATCGGGGCGGGGTTCGTGGAATCGTGCGTCCACCGGTTTCACCATCAGGTTGGCCAGGAAACCGACCACCAGCAGCGCCACCATGGTCAGCAGCGCGGGCTGGTAGGACGCGGCGTCCAGCTGGCCGGGCTTGCCCTGGGCGTCCAGGAAAGCGTTGACGATCAGCGGGCCCGCCACCCCGGCGGCGGACCAGGCGGTCAGCAGCCGGCCATGGATGGCGCCCACCTGGAAGGTCCCGAAGAGGTCCCGCAGGTAGGCCGGAACAGTGGCGAACCCGCCGCCGTAGAAGGAGATGATGACGAACGCCAGCGCCACGTACAGGACGGTGGTGGTGGAACCGGCCAGCGCCAGCACGGTGTAGAGGACGGCGCCGACGCCGAGGTACACCATGTAGATGCGCTTGCGGCCGGTGACGTCGGAGGTGGAGGACCAGACGAAGCGCCCCACCATGTTGCCGATGGACAGCAGCCCTACAAAACCGGCGGCGACGGCGGCGCTCACCGCGGAGACGCCGTCGGACTTTCGGAAGAAGTCCTGGATCATCGGCGCGGCCTGCTCCAGGATGCCGATGCCCGCGGTGACATTGCAGAAAAGGACAATCCAGACCAGCCAGAACTGTCTGGTTTTGACGGCGTTCCTGGCCGAGACATTCTCCGTTGTGACGAGTTTGGCGGCCTTCACCTTGGCGGGATCGAACCCGCGCGGCTGCCAGCCCGCCGGCGGAACCTTGATGGTGAAGGCGCCGAAGAGCATGTAAGCCAGGTAGACGACGGCGAGGGTCAGGAAGAGCCTGCCCACGGCATCCCCGCTGGCCACCCAGTCCTTGGCGCCTGAGTTCGGGTCGTACAGCTTGAGCAGCGCCGTGGAGACGGGGCTGGCGATCAGCGCGCCGCCGCCGAAACCCATGATGGCCATGCCGGTGGCCAGGCCGGGCCGGTCAGGGAACCACTTGATCAGGGTGGACACCGGCGAGATGTAGCCGATCCCCAGGCCGATGCCGCCGACAACGCCGTAGCCTAAGTAGACCAGCCACAGCTGGTGCGTGAAGATGCCGAGGGAACCGATCAGGAAGCCGCCGGACCAGAACACTGCCGAGGTGAACATCGCCTTGCGCGGGCCGCTTCTGTCCACCCAGGTGCCCATGGCCGCAGCCGACAGGCCCAGCATCACAATGGCGATGGAGAAGATCACGCCAATCTCGGTCAGGCTGGCGCCGAAATGCTTGACCAGGGCCGTCTTGTAGACGCTCGTCGCGTACGCCTGGCCGATGCAGAGGTGGACGGCGAGCGCCGCGGGCGGGACGAGCCAGCGGTTGAACCCCGGCGGGGCAATGGTTCGGTCTCGGTCCAACCAGCTCATAAATACTCCTCGTCAACGACGTCGATGTCCCTGCACCGGTTCGGCGCATGTCCCAGCGGGTGAAGGCGAACGACTTGTTCAGCCGCTGCTGCCTCCGGCAATCATGGTGCACGCCACACTGCGGCGCCGCCGTTCAGCGGCGAGCGGCGGAAGATTCGCGACAAGCGGCAAATTTCTTGCCGCGGAATGGAAGCGGGCGCCACAGGATAAACGCAGCGGGCGGCCGAAAAGGTCGTTTGGTGTCGGACTGATACCACTGCCCGTTTTCAACGCCGACCTTGCCGCCTTTGACTTCGATGGCGCCCATGCCGACGCCGGCACCATCGCCGAGTACTGGCTCGAATTCCACGCCAACAGCGGCATGTTCTACGGCCACGTGCTGGGCTTTAAGTGGTCGGCGACAGGGCGCTGCTGGAGGAAGCCGGCGGCCGGGAGCTGAAGATGGCCCTGTTGAAGGCGCAGGCATGGGAGCCTCCTCAGGCGTGACTTCCCCTTCGACGACGAAACCGCATCCTGAACGGGATCAGGTAGCCGCCTAGCTCCCACTGGCCTCATTCGCCTTGACAAATTCCGTGCCGTGAAAGCACTACGCTGCCGCGGGGAACACCCCTGCCCCTGCCAGTCCGGAACGCGGATCCGTACCGACTATGCCGCAGATCCAGCGGCCCAGTTCCGTTGCCTTCTGCACGTCGATGCCTGTCTGGAACCCGGCACGCCCGAGCATCCATGCGAGGTCCTCCGTGGAGATATTTCCCGCTGCGCCCGGAGCGAAAGGGCATCCTCCGAGGCCACCGACGCTACTGTCAAACACATCGACGCCCGAGGCCATCGCCGCATAGGTGTTGGCCAGCGCAGTATGGCGGGTCTCGTGAAGGTGCGCCCTCAACTGCAGGTCGGTTTCCTCGCGCAGCTTGGCGAAAGTCTCGCCCACCTGCCACGGCACGGCGCAGCCGATCGTATCCGCCAACGCCACCTCCGCCAGGTTCGCGCGACCAATTGCACTGCGGACGACGTCGAGGGTCTGTTCGATCGGGACGTCACCCTGATAGGGGCAGCCAAAAGCGACAGCCGCTGTGACGCTGAGCGGAATGGAGGCCGCGGCAGCGATGCCCGAAACTTCCTCCAGAGCCGCGAGCGCTGCGGAAACAGTGGTGTTCTGGTTGGCTGTGGCGAACGCATCGGTCACCGGGAGCACATAGTTCATCTCGTCCACCCCGGCGTCGACAGCGCGGACGGCACCCCTGGTGTTCAGTACCAGGCCGATATAGCTCACGTCGTCGGTGCGCGGCACCGCCGCCATCACGGCGTCGGCATCGGCCATTTGGGGAACCGCTTTGGGATTCACAAAGCTGACGGCTTCGATCCTCTGAGCACCCATCTGGATCAGCTCTTTGATGAGCCGGACCTTGTCCTCGGTACTCACAGGGGTCTTCTCGTTCTGCAAGCCGTCGCGCGGGCTAACGTCCACGATCGAGACCGGCCTGGTTCCATTGGCAAAAGCCATCAGATTGCTCCTTCGCTTCGCGCCTTCTGCAACTCTTCCTCGGTGAGGTTCAGGAGGCCCTGGTACACATCGGCGTTGTGGGATCCATGCACCAGCGGCCCGTTCCAGCCAATCCGGCCGGCAGAGCGGGTGAGCTTGGGGACGATTCCCGGCTGGACCACGGTGCCCAGCTCGTCGTCAGCCACTTCCACAAGCATGTCCCGTGCTTTGAGCTGCGGGTCCTCGAAGATATCTTCAACGGTGCTCACCGTGCTGTTCGGAACACCGTGTTCATCGAGCAGGCGAACCAGCTCGCCGGCGGAGTAGTGGACCGCCCAGTCGGCGATGATGCCTTCAAGCTCCTCTTGGTTGCGACCCCGCTGCGCATGATCGCGATATTTCGGGTCCGCCGCGAGGCCGGGCATGCCCATCGCTGTGGCCAGGCGCACGAAGACCGAGTCCTGATTGGCCGCTATGACCATCCACTTGCCATCGCTGGAACGGAAGATGTTCGACGGCGCTATCCCCTTGAGCCCCGAGCCGCTGGGTCCGGGGACAATACCGGTCGCGGCGTAGTCGGGCACGGTGCTCTCCAGCAGTGAGAAGCACGCCTCAACGAGCGACACATCGACCACCTGTCCGGTCCCCCCGCGGGCATCCCTCCAGTACAGTGCCAGCAGGATCCCCTGCAGGGCATACAGCGAACCAAGGCTGTCGCCCAGGGAGATACCGGTGCGGGGAGGCGGCTGATCGGGGTAGCCGTTCAGGTGTCGCAATCCGCTGCGTGCCTCGGCGACGGAGGCATAACCCGGTTTTGACGCTTCCGGACCGGTCTGCCCGTAGCCGGAGACCCGAGCAATAATGAGGCCGGGATTGATCTTCCACAGCTCTTCAGGGCCGAGGCCAAGCTTCTCCATGGTGCCCGGGCGGAAGTTCTCGAGAATGACGTCGGCTTCCTTGCAGAGCTCAAGAAAAAGTTCCCGGCCGCGTGGGGCTTTCAGGTCCATCGTGACGCACTTTTTGCCGCGGGACTGGACCGACCACCACAGAGGGCGGTCGTTGACCCGCGCCCGGCCCCATTCGCGCATGGGATCCGGCCGGTTCGGGGATTCGACCTTGATGACTTCGGCACCGAAGTCCGCCATCTGCCGTCCCGCGAACGGGCCGGCGATAAGAGATCCCAGTTCGAGGACGCGCACGCCGGACAGCGGACCGGCGCCATCGCCTGAGGCTTCTGTCCTGGTTGCGTTGCCTGATTGCGTTTCTTCAGCGATCCCGTGGCCGTTCTCGTCCGCGGCGTCCTTGCCACGGTTCATTTTGCCGGTTTCGAAAACCTTCATCAATCTCAACTCCTGATTCCTGACGGCGGACCCAGCAGGCGCCGTACACACCTATCGAGGTCGAAGAGCTCCCCGTCGTACAGGAACCAGTATGCACTCGCGGATTCATATTGTGAACCTCAAATCACGATATGGGTACCGCTTCGGAGGGAAGACTCCCTCCGATCAACCGCGTCGCCTCAGCAGCCGCAGCAACCACGGGCTCTATCCAGGAAGCGCACACGTCGTAGGGCATCCTCATGGTCGGCCCCATCACGGTGAGCGCACCGTAGAGCTCAGCCTGCGGGCCGAAGATCGGAGCGGACAACCCGCTGGCCCCGGAAACCCGCTCTCCGATGGTGATGGCAAAACCGTCTGCACGGGTCTTCGCGACGGCAGCATCAAGGCTTGCTGCGTCCGTGATGGTCTGGTCGGTCATCGACTGGAGCCCTGACCCGTAGACCCTCTCCGCCAGGTCGGGATTCCAGGCGAGCAACACCCGGCCCGCCGAACCGGCATGGAGCGGCATAATATGGCCAACGTCGACCGCCCTTCGAAGAACCCGCCGGGTCTCAGCCAAGGCGACACACACCCTGCTCCCTTGCGATTCCCTGAAGATGCAGACCGTTTCACCCAGCTCATCCCGCAACCGCCGCACCACGGGAGTCAGCAATTCCAGGAAGTCGAGGCCCTGCCGGGCGGGCGCTGCCCAGTGGGTCATACGTATTCCGATCCTGAACTGGTCATCACGTCGATCGAGCATTCCCTCCTGCACCATATTGGTCACCAGGCGCTGCACGGTAGAGTGCGGCAGCCCGGTCTCCGCTCGTATCTCGGCAAGGCTCATCTCAGGCCGCACCAGCGAGAAGGCATCCAGGATGGACGTGATCTTCTTCAGCACCAGCAACGGGGCGGCGGCATTTTCGGTAGGGCTCATGACTCGATCCTAGGTTCCTTCTTCTCTCAGGACGGGGCGCCCGACTGTTTGTAAACCGCTTGTAGTGTGACGAAGCTTACTGCTAGCATGGCGCTCACTATATGATAATCAACTCACAATGTGGTTAGCGGGAGAATAGCAATGACGCAGCCCTCACAGCCTGAATCTTCGAAGTATGCGGTTGAACTCAACGCATGCACCAAGGAGTTTTCAACTCCCGGCGGTGGATCGTACTTCGCTGTCCGGGACATCGATCTCAAGGTTGAGCCGGGACGGTTCGTTTCCATCGTTGGGCCGACGGGATCGGGTAAGTCCACGATCCTCAACATGGCAGCGGGACTGTTGAATCCGTCGTCGGGCACTGTTCATAGCTTCGGCGAGCCGGTCCACGGAGTAAACCGCCGCGCGTCCTACATGTTCCAGCAGGACGCGCTGCTGCCCTGGAAATCGGTCATCGACAACGTCAGCCTTGGGCTCACCATGGCCGGCGTCTCCAAGGCTGAGGCCTACGACGAGTCACGCCGCTGGCTCGAGAAGGTGGGATTGAAGAACTTCGCCGACCGGTACCCCCACCAGCTCTCCGGCGGCATGCGCAAGCGCACCGCAGTTGCACAGGCCTGGATCGTCAACCCGGACATCCTGCTTATGGACGAGCCCTTCTCCGCGCTCGACGTGCAGACCCGCCAGATCATGGAGAACGAACTCCTCCAGCTCTGGCAGGAATCGGACAAGGCCGTCGTGTTCATCACCCACGACCTGGACGAGGCGATTGCCCTGTCCGACGAGGTGATCATCCTCGGGGCCGGACCGGGCAGCACCGTCGTCGGCAGCTACGAGATCGACATCCCCCGCCCCCGGGACCTCCTCGACATCCGCGACGATCCCAAGTTCGTCGACCTCCACAGGGAAATCTGGGGCCGCCTCAAGGTCGAGGTATCCAGGACCTATGAATCAGCACGGGAAGAAGAAGAGAGCGACGCAGCATGACCGTGGCACCAGCTTCAAAGAAAACTCAACGCTTTCCTCTCCGGAAGGAGCAGAGTCCGGCGGCGCTCCAGCGCCCCAAGCGCAAGCGGCCCGAAACGTCGAACTTCGCCATCCGGATGGGGCAACTGGGCCTCGCCGCCGTTGTCCTCGGCGCATGGGAATTACTGGGACGCGTCGGCGTCATCGACCCGTTCTTCTTCCCCCTCCCCTCCGACATCCTGGTGACGGTGTGGGCCTGGATCTCCACGGGCTTCGTCTTCCCGCATCTGTGGATCACCCTGCAGGAAGCGGTCCTCGCATTTATCACGGGTGCGACGGCCGGCCTGGTCCTCGGCTTCCTCCTGGCCCGCGTGCGCATCCTGGAGCGGCTCTTCGACCCGTTCCTGCAGATGTTCAACGCACTCCCCCGCGTTGTCCTCGCCCCGATCTTCCTGCTCTGGTTCGGCCTGGGAATCTGGTCCAAGGTTGCTTTCGGCTTCACCCTGGTCTTCTTCATCGTTTTCTTTAATACCCTCGAAGGCGTCAAGAGTGTGGACCGCGTCCTGGTGGACAACGCCAAGATGCTCGGAGCCAGCGAAAAGCAGCTCCTCCGCCACGTGTTCATCCCCAGCGCCCTGACCTGGATCTTCTCCAGCCTCCACATCAGCGTGGGCTTCGCCATCACCGGTGCGGTGGTCGGTGAATACCTTGGTGCCTCGGCAGGTGTCGGTTACGCCATCGCCCAGGCACAGGGCGTGTTCGACACCGAGGGCGTGTTCGCCGGCATGTTCATCCTGATGGTCGTGGTCCTCATCATCGACCTCGGGGTCAACCGCGTGGAACGACATCTCCTGCGCTGGCGCCCGCCGCAGCAGTCTTCCTAATCCATCCCAGCCCACCCGTCCGAAAGGGACCCCCATGTTCAGCTCCGCAAACCGGCAAGGACGCCGCGTTTTCCCCACTAAGCCCCTCGCCGTCGTCGCCGGCCTCGCCCTTGCCCTGTCCGCCTGCGGCGCCCCACAGTCAGCACCTCCCGGACAGGGAGGCGGCGGGGGCGATGCCGCCAGCGGTGAGACCGTCACCATCGGGATCGGCGGCCAGACACTGCTCACCTACCTGCCCACGACGCTCGCCCAGGAGCTCGGGTACTACGAGGACGAGGGCGTCAAGGTCGATTTGCAGGACCTCCAGGGCGGTTCGAAGGCGCTGACGGCGATGATCGGTGGCAGCACCGACGTCACCAGCGGCTACTACGAGCACACCATCCAGATGCAGGCCAAGAAGCAGCCTGTCAAGGCGTTCGTGAACATGAACCTGTCCTCCGGACTGGCGCTGGTGGTCGCGGAGAAGAACAAGGACTCCATCAAATCCGTCGCTGACCTGAAGGGCAAGAACGTGGGCGTCACCTCGCCGGGGTCCTCCACCGACATGTTCGTGAAGTACCTGCTCTCCAAGAACGGCATGAAGCTGGACGCCGCTGCGGTATCGGCGATCGGTGCCGGGTCCTCGGCGGTTGCGGCCGTCGAGCAGGGCCAGGTGGACGCCGCCGTCATGCTCGAGCCGGACGTCACCGTCCTGGCCAAGCGGCTCGGAACCGAGCCGACGATCATCCAGGATGTCCGCACGCCGGAGGGTCTTAAGGAGGTCTTCGGTACCGATGCGTGGCCGTCGTCGAGCCTGTACGCCACCTCCGGCTGGCTGGAAAAGAACCCGGAGGCTGCCCGCAAACTGGCCGCAGCCATCAAGAAGACCCTGCAGTTCATTGCCGACCACTCCGGTGAGGAAATCGCGGCCAAGATGCCCGAGACCTTCGCCGGCGGCGATCCCAAGCAGTACGCCAAGGTCATCGAGGAGATGAAGGTGGCGCTGAGCAAGGACGGCGCCTTCACCGAGGAGGGCGCAAAAGCCGTCCTTGAGACGCAGCGGGTGGCCAACCCGGAGGTCGGCGAGGCCGAGATCAAGCTCGAGGAAACCTACACCAACGAGTTCGTCAAGTAATCAGGCTCCCCTGCGGCCCGTCGATCCCCCCGGCGGGCCGCAGTTGTCTGTAACACCATCGCTAAGGAATCCAGTGGCCCAGAACCTGACCCAGAAGCTCCTAGCCAGCCATCTCGCGTCCGGCGAGCTGACTCCCGGTACCGACATCACCATCGCCGTTGACCAGATCCTCATCGAGGACGCCACCGGCACCATGACCGCCATGCAGTTCGAAATGCTCGGCGTGGATTCCGTCGCGGTGCCGCTGGCGGTCATGTATGTCGATCACAACGTCCTGCAGATCGACGACAAGAACATGCAGGACCACCACTACCTGCGCACCTTTTCCGCCCGCTACGGGCTGCGCTACTCCCCCGCCGGGCACGGCATCTCCCACTACATCCATCTCGAACACTTCTCCCGGCCCGGTGGTGTCCTGGTGGGTGCGGACTCCCACACCTCTACCGCGGGCGCCCTGGGCATGTTCGCCCTCGGCGCCGGCGGGCTGGAGGTGGCTGTGGCCATGGCGGGTTACGGGTTCGACTTCGTGTGCCCCGCCGTCGTCGGCGTGGAACTGACGGGCACGCTCGGACCCAATGCCGAAGCGAAGGACGTGGTGCTGGAACTGCTGCGACGCCACGGCGTGCGCGGTGGCCGCGGGAAGGTCTTCGAGTTCTACGGCGAGGGTATGGCATCCCTGTCGGTCTCGGCGCGCGCGACCATCTGCAACATGATCATCGAAACAGGTGCCGCCACCGCCGTCTTCCCCTCCGATGACCAGACCCGCGCCTGGCTGCGGGCACAGCGCCGCGAGGACCAGTTCGTTCCCCTGACAGCCGATGCCGGCGCCATGTACGACGACGACGAGCAGATTGATCTCTCGAGCCTCGTTCCGCTCGTGGCGCTGCCGCATTCGCCGGGGAACGTCCGTCCGGTCTCCGAACTGCCGCGTACCGAGGTGGTCCAGGTCTGTGTCGGCTCGTCGGTGAACAGCTCCTATGAGGACCTCGCCACGGTGGCGGCCATCCTGAAGGGACACACCGTCCATCCGGCCGTCCAGCTCACCGTGACGCCGGGGTCGCGGCAGATCCTGCAGACGATCATCGCTTCCGGCGTCTACGAGGACCTCATGGGAGCCGGGGCGCGGATGCTCGAGCCGGTGTGCGGCCCGTGCGTAGGCATCGGGCAGGCGCCAACGGAGGGCGCGCCGTCGTTGCGGACGTTCAACCGGAACTTCCCGGGCCGCAGCGGCACTGCGGAGGACTGCGTATATCTGTGTTCGCCGTCGACCGCCGCTGCCAGCGCGCTGGAAGGCGCGATCGTCGACGCTTCCACCGTCAGCCGCGGCGAGCTCCGCCCCGCCACGCCGCCGCACCCGGAGGTCCACGATCTGCATATTGCCGGCGTCCTGCCCTTGGAGACCCGGCGCAACATCGAGATCGAGCGCGGCAGCAACCTGGTCCCGCCGCCACAACCGGAACCGCTCGCGGCGGACCTCGACGCCCGGGTGCTCATCGTCGTCGGCGATGATATCTCGACCGGCGACATGGCTCCCGACGGCGCCATCGCCATGTCGGTGTGGTCCAACATCGCCGTGTGCGCGCGCTTCATGTTCCGCCGCCTCGACCCTGAATTCCACGACCGGGCCCTCGAATGGGGCGGCGGAATCATTGTTGGCGGGGAAAACTACGGGCAGGGTTCGTCGCGAGAACATGCCGCCCTGATCCCGCTGTACCTGGGGGTCCGTGTGGTCGCTGCCCGGAGCTACGCCCGGATCCACCGCCGCAACCTCATCGCGGCCGGCATTGTGCCGCTGATCCTTCCCTCCGACGCGCAAAGCTCGGCCGGGCAGCGCTGGGTGATCGACGGGCTGGCTGATGCTCTGGCCAACGGTGGCCGCTCCGTCACCGCCCGTGTGGACGGGGACGCGGAGCTGACGCTCGGGCTCGACTTCTCGCCGGCCGAACGCGCTGTCCTCATTGCCGGGGGTCTGCTGGCCCAGGTGCGGACCGGCGGGCGCTCCGTGCTGGCCAGCAACGCCGTCGTACAGGACGACGCGGCGGGCGTTTCGCAGAGCCGATCCGCACGGTGAGGCCGGCAGCCGTCAAACCGGTTCGAAAACCAGCGCGTCGACCGGGACAGCGGGCCACGGCCATCGCTGCGCTGACAACGGTGGTGGCGGTGCTGCCGGTCTTCCTCGTCGGCGGGCTGGCTGTCCAGCTCGAGCAGGACCTGGGCATGACAGCGTCGGCGCTCGGTATCGCGGTGGCCACCTTCTGGGCTGTGTCAGCACTGCTGTCTGCTCCGGCCGGCTATGTGGCGAGCGGACTGGGGCTGCGCCGCGGGCTGCCGCTCGCCGTCGGGCTGGGCTTTGTGGCGCTGGCCGGGATCGCGTTTGTCACTCCGCACTGGGCATGGCTGGTCGTCTGGCTCAGTTTCGCCGGCGCCGCGAACGCCCTGATCCATCCACTGTCCAATGGCCTGATCGTGGACCAGGTCGCGGTCCGCAACCGCGCCTTCTCGTTCGGGCTCAAGCAGGCGGCCATTCCGACGGCGACACTCACCGCGGGCCTGTCCGTTCCGGTATTCGCCCTCACCGTTGGGTGGAACTGGACCTTCGCGCTGGCAGCACTACTGGCGGCGTCCCTGATTCCGGTGCTTTTCCGCACTCTCCCGCGCAGTGCCCCCGTCCGTCGGCGCTCCGGCAAAGCTGCCAGGGAGCCGCTCCCCCGGAGGCTGAAACCGTTCCTTTTTGCTACCGCCGTGGCCAGCGCCCTGGGGGCCGGGCAGGCCAATGTGGTGGGTGCTTTCACTGTCACCATGGCAGTGCAGGCGGGATTCGGTGCCGCTGGCGCGGGCCTATTGCTGGGCGCCGCCAGTGTGGCCGGGATTCTGGCGCGCCCGCTGGTTGGTATCGCCGCGGATCGAGGGATCGGCGGCTCGATGGCCACCGTGGCTCTAATGATGGGGGCTGGGAGCCTGGGGCTGCTCGGCATGGCGTCCGGCTTCCCGATCGCCTATGCAGCCGGAGCCGTCGTCGCCTTCGGTTTGGGATGGGGCTGGAACGGCCTGGCCCATTACGTGGTCTCACGCACGGCGCATCCGTTCACCATCCAGGCCACGGGAATCACGCAGAGCGGAACCTACATCGGCGGAACGCTGGGGCCGTTGCTGTTCGGGATCGTGTTCTCGCAGTTCAGTCCGGCCATTGGGTGGACGCTTGCAGCGGTGGTCGCAGCAGCTGGGGCGGGGGCCTCGCTGGTCGCGTTCCGTTTGGAGAAGCGTTTGCGCGGCGGGCCAGTCGTTTAGGAAAGGCGTGACAGCACGCGCCCACCGCGGAGTTCGCCGCCGCAGCTGAATAATCACTTGAAGTCTCTAAGGGAGGTTGTGCCTGAGGTTCATGTTCTGAGTGGGGCTTCCAGAAGCGCCACAGTCCAAGGGAGGGCGCAACCTCCCGCTTTTAAACCGCAGTGCCGTGGATACCTTCCAGTGAGGACAGGTATCCACGGCACTTCAAACCTTTAGCCTGCTACTCGCAGCCGACACCGTCGCGGTCCCTGTCGAGGTGAGTGCCGTAACCTGGTGCGCCCGCGTAAACCGGCGCGGCTCCCGCTGCTCGAGCAGCGGCGCAGTTGGCGTAGTAGGCGGCCGGAGCGGGAGCCGCGGGCGCTGGTACCGCTGGGGCTGGTGCCGGCTTTGCCGCCCGCGCTGCCGCATCCCGAGCGGCTTGCGCGGCGGCAGCAGCTTGCGCAGCCGCAGCCTGTTCGGCCGCCGCTCGTTCGGCCGCCGCTCGTTCGGCCGCCGCTTTTTCGGCTGCAGCTTTTTCGGCTGCAGCTTTTTCGGCTGCAGCTTTTTTAGCCGCGGCCTTTGCCGCTGCTGCCGCTTCTGCTGCGACCTTCTCGGCTGCCGCTTTCTCCACGGCAGCCTTTTCTGCCGCAAGCACGTCAAGGGACTTGACACCGAGCTCTACCACGGATCCCGTGTCCGCGCTGGTGCCTTCGGTGGGGTCCTGGGTGATCACCTGCCAGTTCTTTTCCACAACGATCGACTTGCCATCGACGATGTCCACGGCCTCCACTTCGAACCCGAGATCTTCCAACTGCTCTGTGGCTTTGTCCAGAGTCAGGCCCACAACGCCGGGAACCGTAACCTTCTGAACGGCCGTGGCGAGGGCGGCGGCAGCGGCTGGCTCTGCTGCCTCCTGTTTGGCTCCCCCACAGCCAGTGAGCATGAGGCCGGTGAGCACAATAAGGGCGAGAGTCCTCTTAGAGCTTCCTACTTTTGTCATTGTTTCCCCCTAGGAGTGTTTTGTATTGATGGTGAGAATGAGATGTGTAGTCCCCGAAAAGCTCAGTGGCTACTCGCAGGCCACGCCGTCGGAGTCGCGGTCCAGGGCCGGCCGGTACCCAGCTTGTCCCGCAAAAAGCGGTGCAGCGCCTGCGGCTCGGGCGGCGGCGCAGCTGGAGTAGTAGGCAGTTGCGGGTGCAGGCACTACAGGAGCAATCGGAGCGGGGACTGGCGCGGCCGGAACAGGAGCGGCAGGTGCAGGTGTTGCCTCAACCGGCGCAGGAGCCTGTACGCTCGTCGGCGCCAACTGCTCTAAGCAGGCGCCCAATATCCGTACCATGGCATCGTGCTCCGCCTGCGTCACCCACAGGCTGTACGTCGCCTTCACCAAGATCTGCCGCACGACATACTCGCACCGGAACCCCTTGTTGGGCGGCAGCCAAGTCGCGGCGTCGCCGTCGCCCTTCTTCTGGTTGGTGGGGCCGTCCGTCGACTGGAGGTTCAGCGGATCATTCGCAAAGGCAGTCCGCTGCTCGGTAGTCAGCTGCTGTGCGCCCTTCTGCCAGGCGTCGCTCAGTGCCACCACATGATCAATCTGCACCGCGGTACTGGTAGCCTGCCCGCGCAGGAAGTTGATGCTCGTGCCCGTATACGGATCCGCCAGGGTCCCCGACTTCACCTTGCACGGCGCGCTGTTGACGTAGGTGATCGCTGTGAGGTCCCGCTTGAGCATGTCGTTCCGCGTGTCGCAGCCGTTGCGGTCAGCGTCCGCCCATGCCTGCCCAAACAGCGCTCGGTCATACCCGGTCTTCGGCGCCCTGCCCTTGACGGGAAGGGTTGCCAGCAGGTCCAGTGCCTTCGTAGCGTAAGCAGGCTGCCCGTTCGGTGCCGACGCCGAAGTGCCCTGCGCCGCCACGGCAGCAATCTCCGGGTTCAGCGGCGCGCCGGATTCCGTAGCAGTAGGAGCGGCCGACGGCTTGGCGCTGGCTGAAGCGGTTGGGCTCGCACTGACGGGCGCGGCTGACACTGTGCTGTCTGACGCGGCAGCTTCCAAGTCCAGGGTGGCCACTGGCGGCAGGGCGAGGCCACCGGCGATGAAAAGGGCGAATGACGTGACGAGCGCTACGGCACCCGCTTTGCGTTTTGCGGGCAGCATGGCCCAGGAGCGGCGTCCGGTCAGGAGGACGTACATCCCGGTGAGCCCAACCGCGATGGCCAGGAGTACCAGCGCGAGTCCGATTCCACTGCTGAGCGCCCCCAGAAGCGCGAACAGTGCGGTGATCATTCCTACGATGACGGTGGAGGCATATGGTTTACGCGGCGGCTTCGGCGTCGGCGAGGACGGTGATGAACCCAAAAGGGCGTGGTAACTCGACAATCAATTCCCCAATAAAGTGGGCTTACGCAGGCCCATGGTTCGCCGGTTCGTTTAGCCGACTAACGTATTGTCGCCAAGCCTAGTTTGCTCATAGGTGCAGAAGCCGAAACCTGCAGGATCTTGGCCAGATGTTGCGCTCTTCTTGATGCGATCTTGAGCCTCGTTGTCTCAGTTGGGCTTCTGCCCGTAACAATTGATTGGGCCGCGCGAGGACCGCGGGGCGACGCTGACCCAGCGGACCTTCGTGCCGACTGCCGGGCACCGCCGGCAGTCCGTGGGCCCCTTCCTGCTCCTCCAAGTAAGCAACTCAAGGCCTCACAAGCGCCGCCCTCCAAGACCAGCGGCCGCGAGGGTGAAGTTCAGCGGCTTATCTACGAACTCGCCCTCCTTGCAGCCAGGCAGTGTCCCCAATAATCCAAGTAGGGCCCACCCGCGCCATCTTTAGAGCCAAAGCCCGCGGGCCGCCGTCGTAGTTCACGACGGCGGCCAGCTGGCTAAGCTGCAAACCCGCATAAGAGGGCCGCACCATTTAAAGCCGCGCACCGCCGTCGGAATGCCCGACGGCGGCACGAGAGTCAGCCTAGGGGGTCAGACCGCCCCCGCCAGGGCCACGGGCTCAGCCTCGGCTGAAGCGCCCGGGGAAACGTTGGCCGCGACGTCTGCGAGCCGGAGCCAGGTGTCCACCACAGTGTCCGGGTTCAGCGAGACGGAGTCGATGCCCTGATCCACCAGCCACTCGGCGAGGTCCGGGTGGTCGCTGGGGCCCTGGCCGCAGATGCCCACGTACTTGCCGCGTTCCCGGCAGGCACTGATGGCCATGCTGAGGAGCTTCTTGACGGCAGGATCGCGTTCATCGAAACCTGCGGACACGATCGCCGAGTCGCGGTCCAGGCCCAGAGCCAGCTGGGTCATGTCGTTGGAGCCGATCGAGAAGCCGTCAAAGTAGTTCAGGAATTCGTCGGCAAGCAGCGCGTTGGAGGGTAGCTCGCACATCATGATCACTTCCAGGCCGTTCTCGCCCCGGCGCAGCCCGTTCTCGGCGAGCAGCTCGATGACGCCGCGGGCTTCTTTCAGGGTCCGCACGAAGGGGATCATGATCTTGACGTTGGTCAGGCCCATCTCGTTGCGGACGAAGGACAGGGCTTCGCACTCGAGGTCGAAGCAGTCGCGGAAGGACGGCTCCAGGTAGCGTGAGGCGCCACGGAAGCCGAGCATCGGGTTCTCTTCGTGCGGTTCGTAGGCCGGTCCGCCTAGGAGGTTGGCGTACTCGTTGGACTTGAAGTCGGACATGCGCACAATCACCGGTTCCGGCGCGAACGCGGCGGCGATGGTGGAGACGCCTTCGGCGAGGCGCTTGATGTAGTACTCGCGTGGGCTGCTGTAGGCGGCAATGCGCTCCCGGATCTGCGCGGCCACGTCCTCCGGCTGGCTGTCCAGGTTCAGCAGCGCCTTGGGGTGGATGCCGATCTGGCGGTTGATGATGAATTCGAGCCGGGCCAGGCCCACGCCGTGGTTGGGCAGCTGGGCGAAGGTGAACGCCTGCTCCGGGGTTCCCACGTTCATCATCACCTTGACGGGGGCCTCCGGCATCTCAGTGATCCCGGTTTCCTCCACGGTGAAGTCCAGCAGGCCTTCGTAGATGACGCCGGTCTCGCCGTCGGCGCAGGAGACGGTGACCTCCTGCCCGTCGGACAGTGCGTCCGTGGCGTGGCCGGTTCCGACGACGGCGGGGATCCCCAGTTCCCGGGCGATGATGGCCGCGTGGCAAGTCCGTCCGCCGCGGTTGGTCACGATCGCGGAGGCGCGCTTCATAATCGGTTCCCAGTCCGGGTCGGTCATGTCAGCCACCAGGACGTCGCCGGTCTGGAACGAGGCCATCTGGTCGATGGCGGTGAGGATGCGGACGCTGCCGGCGCCGATGCGCTGGCCAATGGCGCGGCCCTCGGCCAGGACCGGGCCAGTTTCGTTGAGGCGGAAGCG
Organism: Arthrobacter sp. D1-17; assembly: GCF_054130535.1. NCBI lineage: Bacteria > Bacillati > Actinomycetota > Actinomycetes > Micrococcales > Micrococcaceae > Arthrobacter > Arthrobacter sp. D1-17. The sequence continues at coordinate 3,214,181 of NZ_CP096382.1, forward strand.
GCTCTGGCTGCCGGGGGCGCGGCGGGACTGCACCGTTTCCGGGCGTGCCTGCAGAATGTACAGGCCGCCGTCGATCCCGTCCTTGCCCCATTCGATGTCCATCGGGCGGCCGTAGTGGTTCTCGATGGCCACGGCGTGGCGGGCCAGCTGCTCCACATCCTCGTCACTGAGGCTGAAGCGGTTCCGCAGGGATGCCTCCACCGGGACAAAGTCGATGGTGCGGCCGATTTCCTGGCTGGACGTGTACGTCATCTGCAGGGCCTTCTCGCCCAGACCGCGCTTGAGGATGGCGGGCCGGCCCGCCTGCAGCGCCGGCTTGTACACGTAAAACTCGTCCGGGTTCACGGCACCCTGGACCACGGCCTCGCCGAGGCCGTAGGAGGAGGTGACGAACACGGCGTCCTGGAAGCCTGATTCGGTGTCCATGGTGAACATGACGCCGGAGGCCCCGACGTCGGAGCGCACCATCCGCTGCACGCCCGCCGAGAGTGCCACGTCGGCGTGCTCGAACTTGTGGTGCACCCGGTAGGCGATGGCGCGGTCGTTGTAGAGCGACGCGAACACGTCCTTGATGGCGGTCAGGATGTTCTCGATGCCGCGGACATTCAGGAAGGTTTCCTGCTGCCCGGCGAAAGACGCGTCCGGCAGGTCTTCCGCAGTCGCGCTGGACCGGACGGCCCAGGAGAGGTCCTCGGAGCCGCCGTGCTTCTCCACCAGCTCCCGGTAGGCATTCCGGAGCTGCTCCTCAAAGTCGGGGAGGAAGGGGGTCTGCCGCACCAGGGCCCGGATGTCGTGGCCGGCGGCTGCCAGGGCAGTTACGTCATCGGTGTCCAGGCCCACCAGGCGGTCGGCAATGTGCTGGTCCAGCCCCGACTCGGCCAGGAAGCGGCGGTAGGCATCTGCAGTGGTGGCGAACCCGTCGGGCACCTGGACGCCGGCGGAGGTGAGGTTCTGCACCATCTCGCCGAGGGAGGCGTTCTTGCCGCCCACCCGGTCCAGGTCCTTGAGCCCGAGTTCCGAGAACCACAGGATGTCTGTTGCCATAGTTACTGCTCCTTCGCAGAGGGTGAAATGCCAAGGCCCTGCTCCCGGCGGTGGCCGGTTATGGGCATAAAGTCCCCTCCACACTGGCAGGCCAATGAGAGGCGCGCCATATGATGTGCGCCACACCGACTTTGTGAAACTTTTCCCTAGTGCTTGAGGTTCATCTTCTGCAGGATGGTGGCCGCCATCTCCTCGACGGACACACTGGCCGAATTAAGGTACGGAATCCCGTGGTATTCGTAGAGCCGCTCCGCGCTGCGCAGCTCGAACCCGCACTGGCGCAGTGAGGCGTAGGAGGAGCCGCGGCGCCGTTCGGCGCGGACCTGGCTTAGCCGCAGCGGGTTGGTGGTCAGGCCGAAACATTTCGACACGAACGGCTTCAGCGACTTGGGCAGCCCTTCCCGGGCAAAGTCCTCCTCCACCAGCGGGAAGTTCGCGGCGAAGATCCCGTGCTGCAGCGCCAGGTACATGGTGGTGGGCGTCTTCCCGCAGCGGGACGGGGCCACCAGGATGACCTGGGCCTTCTCCAGCGCACGCAGGCTCTGGCCGTCGTCGTGCTCCATGGCATATTCGACGGCGGCCATCCGGGACTGGTAGCGCGCAGCGTTTCCCAGGCCGTGCGCCCTGCCGGGTTCCCCGCTGGCGTGACTGCCCAGTGCCTGCTCCAGCTGTTCCACGTACGTGCCGATGAGGTCCACGATGGTTCCCTTGCACGCGGACAAGGTCTGGCGGATTTCACTGCTGACCGCCGTCGAAAAGACGAGCGGGGCAGGTCCGGCGGCGGCGGCGCCGTCGATGATTTTGACGACGGACCGCGCCTGCTCAACCGTGGTGATGAACGGGATGGTGATGCGGTCGAAATTGTTCCCGGGGAACTGCGTCAGCAACGTGTTGCCCAGCGTTTCCGCGGTGATGCCGGTGCTGTCCGAAAGGAAATAGACGGGCCGGAGAGCGTCAGTGGTCATGAAATGACCTTAGCGGGCCGTGGCCGACCGAACTGCGCCGGACCTCGCCCTGCTCACTGAACACCCGGGGCAGTAGTCCGCTACGAGCTGAGCTGCCCTGGCCGTTCGTTCTGCCGCCACGCCATCACGACAAGCCAAACCGTCCATGCAAGAGTGAGGCAATACCCGGCCAAAATCGCCACCGTATTGGTCTCGGAGAAGCCCTCGATCCCGAGCACCCAGCCCTGCAGGAAGTAGGTGAGGCCAGACAGCCCCATCAGGAACCCCAGCACTTTCGGCAGCCTTGCCGTGAAGGCAACTGCGCTGCCGAGCAACACCAAAGCGAAACCAAGCATTATGGTGTGATAACTCCTGATTCCCCACTCAATCCATCGGATTACCTCGGCACTGGCGAAGCGATCCCCCGACTCGGCCTCGGGTGCCATAGCCCAGGCAACTACTGCCCGCTTGAGTGCGACACCGTCCACAGCTTGCAGGACTCCGTAAAGACCGAGGGCCAGTGCGGCAGAAACGGCACCCAGCCGCGCTACCCAGACCGCGCTTCCCTCTCGGATATCCAGAGCAAAGTAGAGTACAAGGAGTCCGGCGACGAATAGTGCCATGCCAGCAAATTGCCCCAGATGGACAACGATCCAGTTCGTGCTTGCTGCGTATTCTGTGAAAATCAATCTGTGGTTGTTGGCTGGCCCACCCGCGTGAAAAAGGGTGGCTGTCACGAACGTCAAGAAGCCCGCGATCGACAGCGATGAAGCGAGGCGAAGCGGCCTGCCATGATACCGAGCCTGCTGATCCTTAAAGCCGGTCGGGTTTAACTTTTTCATTATTGATCACCAGCCTTTGGCGTCGACATTTCCCCGCGGTTACAAAACAGGACTGCGCGATAATTGTCACGCTGCTTTTGAATGACCGAAAGACGCCTGGACCACGATTTTTTCCCATATGAGTGCGACGTACTTTCGCATTCAGCCGCCCACTTGTGCACGGCACGGCTGGACACTCGACCCTCAGGATCGGTACGCCCTAACGCTGAGAACCATAGTGCTCCGCCAGCCTAGCCAGCCCCTCATCAATCGAGAGAGCGGGGGTCCAGTCGAGGAGTTCCCGGGTCTCACGCTGGTCGAACCAGTGGGCGGTGGAGAGCTGCTCGGCGAGGAACCGGGTCATCGGCGGCTCCTCTTTCCTTCCGGCCCAGGTCCACAGTTTCTCCACCATAGCTCCCGCCACCCGTGCCACCGCACCGGGCACGGACCACGACGGCGCAGGAACGCCTCCCGCCGCGCAGATGCCCGCCAGCAGCTCCCCCACCGGCCGCGGCTCGCCGTTGCTCACCACCAGGGCCCTGCCGTGCACGTCTTCCATCCGGTGCAGCGCAGCGACGATGGCCGCGGCGGCGTTGTCCACGTAGGTGGTGTCGATCAGGGCTGCACCGGAGTCGAGCAGCGGCAGGCGGTTACAGCTGGCCCGTGCCAGGACCCGTTCCACCAGCTGCGTGTCCCCGGGGCCCCAGACGATGTGGGGCCGCACGGCTGCGACCCGGAATTCGGGAGCGTCGGCAGCAAGCGCCAACAGCTCAGCCTGCGCCTTGGTGCGTGAGTAGTCGCCGTGCGCGCGTTCCGGGTCCGCCGGCTCCGCGCCAAGGCCGGCAATGGCGGCACCGGAGTTGGCCACAGACGGGGAGGACACGTACACCACGTCCCGCACCCCCGTCGCACGGGCGCGATCGAGCAGGCGGCGGGTTCCTTTGACGTTCACCTCATCAAACTCCGCGGTGCGGCCCGTGAAGGAAACCTTCGCTGCCAGGTGGATGATTCCTTCTGCGCCTTCGACTGCTTGGCCGAGCCGTTCATTGTCCGTCAGGGACCCGCGGAAGTCCGTGGCGCCGTCGACCCCTGACGGACGGCGCTGGAAGGTGGTGACGTCATGGCCCTGGCGCACCAGCAGCCGGGCAACTTCTCCCCCAAGCAGCCCGCTTGCTCCGGTGACGAGGACCCTCATGGTTTCCCTGGCCGGCCGCCGGCCAGCACCCGCGTAGCCCAGCGGGACAGCCTGCTCCTGTCGATCTTGGCGTTGTGCCGGATGTCGGTGGGCTGTGCGGGGACTTCCAGCACTGCGGACACCTGGACGCCGGCCTCACGCGCTGCCCTGCGGACACTCCCGGCGAGCTGCGGTGCAGCAGGGCCGGCTTTCCGCGCCGCCGGGACGGTCTCGACGACGGCGACCACGGCCTGGGTGCCGCCCGGACCGACGCCGGTGACGGCCGCAAGCCGGACGCCGTCCAGGCGTTCGATGGCCTGCTCCGCGCCCACGGGCGTCACCACAGCACCAGGCGCCGTAACCACATGTGCGAGGCGTCCCTCCACCCACATCCGGCCAGCGCCGTCGAAGTGCCCCACATCGCCGGTGCGGTGCCATCCGGGCACGCTGCTGCTTTCCTGCTGGGTCAGCCAGAGCCGGTCGTACGCTTCCTTGACGTGCGGGGCGCTGACCAGGATCTCGCCCGTCACGCCCGGCTCGGTCACAGGTTGGGATCCTGGTGCGGTGCCATCGGCCGCAAGCGGCACGACGGCGACCCGTGCGCCGTGCACCGGCCACCCCACGCACACGCCGTTGCCTGCTCCCGCCACAGTGCCGGCGGCAGCATCGGCGTCGGCGGCCTGGATCTGTTCCAGGCTGATGTCGGTGACCGGCAGCGCCTCTGTCATCCCGTACGGGGTATGCAGCGAGGCCCGGGGCAGCAGCCGCTGCACCTCTGCCAGCAGCGGTTCCGGGACGGGCGCGCCGGCAGAGAGCAGCAACCCGACGCCATCCAAAGCTTTACGCCCTGCTTCGTCCAGGTCATCCCGGGTGGCAAGGACGTTGCGCAACGCCGCCGGCGAGGCGAAGACCACCGTAGCGTCGATCGCCGCGGCGGCGCCGGCGAGCGCGCTCGCGGTCAAAGTGCGGGGCGCGGTGACGTCCATGGCCGGCGTTACCGACACTGCTCCGAGTGCCGGTCCCAGCAGCGCGAACGGCGCAAAACCGGCCACAAGCCGTGCACCGGGACGGATTCCGAAGGTTGCGGCCACCGTGTCCCGCATCGCGGCCAGCTGCCGGTGGGCATAGAGCACGCCCTTGGCGGGGCCCGTCGAGCCGGACGTGAAGAGTACGGCGGCCGGAGCATCCGGATCCACGCTGTCCCCTGGCTGCGGTGAACCGCGGCCGGCACCGGCATGTGCCAGGGCCTCGAGGGAGGCTTCGACGCCCAGCATGCGGCGGCGGGCGGCCGGGAGCTCCCGCACACTGATCCGACGTCCCGGCCAGCCGAGCACTGAGGCGGCCGCGAGCGCCTTGTCGATGCCGATAATGAAATCCGGGGTGGCGCCTTTTACGGCGCGGCTGAGGCCTCTGGTTCCCAGTCCGGCGTCGGCCACCACCACCACGGCGCCCAGCCGGAGGCAGGCGTAGAGGGCGACGGTCAGGTCCACCCCCGGCGGAACCATCAGGCTGACCCGGCTGCCGCTTGCCACGCCGGCTTCCCGCAGCCCCTCGGCCAGGTCCAGGATGTTCCGGTCCAGCTGCTGCCAGCTGAGCGAGCGGGCCACCCTGCCGTCCGGCGCCATTTCCGCGACGGCGGTGTCCGCTCCCGCGGATCCTGCCGCCTGCTTGCCGAGCAGGTCCCACAGGGGCCGGAATTCCGCCTGCTCCGGCTCAGCTTTGTCCGGCCGCTGGCCGGCGGGCGTCATGGCGTCCGCTTCCGCGGATGAGTTTTCGCGTGCGCCAACTTTTCCGGCGCCAACTTTTTTGGCGCCAACGTTCTCGGCGAGCCACTGGAAGACCGGCGCGGCAATGTTCCGGTCCTCCGCTACAAGATGGCCGGCGCCTTCGAAGCGGTGCACATCGGCGTGTGGAAGCCGGCTGATGAGGTCATTGAGGTACCGGTCCGAAAAAACGGGATCGCGGGGGCCCCAGAGCATCAGCGCCGGTACCTCCAACCCGCGCAGCCCTTCCGCGACGCCGGTGAGCGCGGAAAAACTCGGGTGGGAGGCATCCACGGGGATGTCCGCCACAAAGTTTCCTACGCCAGTGCGGCGGCGGGCTTCGCGGTAGGGAGCCATGTAGGCCTTGCGCACGCCGGCGGGCAGCGGCGGGTGGGCGAGCGAGTGCGTCACCCGAAGAAACGCGTCCGTCGTCGTCGTTCCCCAACCGTGGACGGCGGGGTGCAGGGCAAGCCGCAGGGCCGGCGGGATTGCCGACTCGGAGGGTTGGTGGACCGCCGTGTTGGTCAGCACCACCCCGGCGAGGTGCTGCGGGTGCGCCAGGGCCCAGCCCAGGCTGATCACGCCACCCCAGTCGTGGCCCGCTGTCACCACAGGCCCGTCGAGGTCGAGAGCGTTGGTCAAGTCACCCAGGTCGTTGATGCGGTCGGCCAGGCGCCGGAAGGTGCCGGTCCGCTCCGAGTAGCCCATGTCCAGCTGGTCCACCGCCACCACGCGCCACGGGTGGGCGGGATCTGATCCGGCGGCCAGCAGCGTCCGCCACAGGTACGACCAGGTGGGGTTGCCGTGCACGCACAGCAGGGTACCGGCGGGAGCCAGGCCGAGGCGGGAGAGCTGGGCGCCGTTGTCCAGCAGGTGCCAACGGCGGACAGTGCCCGGGGCATCGGCGTCAGAGGTGGAGGCAACGTCAATCTCCCGCGACCATTCCGGGTCCACGCCAGGCCAGTCTGCGGTTACCAAAGAATCTCCAGCATGGCGGTGTTCAACCCGGATCCGACGCCCATGCACAGGACCCGGTCCCCCGTTTCAAGGGATTGGGCCTCGGCGGCGAGGGTCATGGGGAGGGAGGCCGGGCCCACGTTGCCCCAGCGCGGGAATGTGATGGGCACCTTCGCGGGGTCCAGGTCGATGGCGTCGATAATCGCCTGCGTGTAGGCATTGCTCACCTGGTGCGTGACGTAGCGGTCCATGGCGGTCCAGTCCCACTCCGGCCGGGCTTCATGCCAAGCGTCGACAACGAGCTGGAGACCGCCGTCGAGCAGTCCTTTCGTGTCGGTGGTCATGCCGTCAAGGCCGCCCACGCACAATTCATGGTGTTCGGTGCCGGCGCGCATCACCCCGCCGACGATCCGGTGAGCACCGTGATGCTTGTCTGCGGGACCCAGGACGGCGGCAGCAGCTCCAGAGCCCAGGGTGAGCGTGGCAAACTCCCGGTTGAAGTCCTCCCGCGTGGTCTCGGGCCGCTGGAGGCGGGCCAGCGTGGCCTTCTGCGTGGCCTCGGCATCCTCGGCGTTGACGATCACCGCGTACGTGATCTGCCCCGAGTCGATCATGCTGGCCGCCAGGGTCAGGCCGTTCACGAACCCCAGGCAGGCGTTGGCCAGGTCGAAGTTCATGGCCGACGACGGCAGGCCGAGTCCGTGATGGATCTTCACCGCGACGGACGGTTCAAGGTTCCGCCGCGTCACCGAGGTGTTGATCAGCAGGCCGACGTCTGACGGTTCGACGCCGGCCTCGGCCAGGGCTTTGGCGCCCACCTCGGTGGCCGCATCATCAAAAGAGGTCCCGGCCGCCCACCAGCGCCGGTGCGTGACACCGGCGACACGCTCAAGCAGCCCGGGCGGGAAGTTCAGCCGCTGCAGGGTCGAAGCCAGCCTGCGGTCGAAATCCGTAGAACTTACGATCCTGGGAGCCTCGACGCTGCTGACCGAGAGCAACGCGGTGTTGCTATGCCGGAAGGTTGCATTCCCTGCCAATGAAAGCCCCTGTTCGTTTCCGTCCTACATTGTTGCGGTGACTTTACCCATAAGCGCGCGTTCCTGTTGAAAGTACCGCAACAACCCGGTCGTACACCCCGAGCCACACCTGGCCCCGCCGCTAGCCGACTGACCCGAAACGCCACTGGTAAGCATGCTTAGAATATAGTTGTATCGACAGGCGAGCCCATATATGACGCGCCCCCGGCATGATTACTATGCCGGGGTTTCCGCTTTCCGCCTCTGTGACCAGGTCACTTCTGGTACTCGGACAGTTGGCGCCGAATTCGTCTTCGCCCTCAGTCGACCTGAAACATGCACTGGCAGTCCCTGCCTCGCCGCGAATAAATCCAGTAACTTTGTGGTTGGAACTTCCGGGCCAGCGACGTCCCTCTCCGCTCCTCCCTTTGAATGGGTCCGCTCCCCCATGTCTTCCGCCCTGCCCCTGCCTGTGCCCATACGCTTCCCGCTCGCCGCGATGCTGGTGCTCGCCACCATCGCCTTCACGGCCATCACCACCGAACTGCTGCCCTCCGGTCTGCTGCCGCAGATCAGCGAGGGCCTGGACGTCTCCGAGCCCGTGGCCGGCGCCGCCGGCCTGGTCAGCATCTGCCGGCCTCGGCGCGGTCGGCGTCTACAACCAGACCGCCATCCTCCGGGCCGGCCGCGAGTACAAAGACGCCGCCAACGGCCTCACCGTGTTGACCATTCAGCTCGGCATCACCGTCGGCGCCCTCTACGGCTCCGCCGCCCTGGTCCTGGCCGGCCCGCTCCTGGATGATTACCGTTGCAAGCCGACAGGCGTGCCGATTATCTGGTGCTCTGATATTTAGCACACCATGAGGCTTGTCCAACAAAGTTATCTTTACGGGCTGCGCTTCTCTGTGGACGTTCCGGTCATTGGTGCTTCCTGGTCCGGGACGTCCTCCGCAGCGAGCCGCTCACTGAGCTGGGCCTCCACAGCCTCGGTGACCTGGTCTGCCAGGTGCTCCTGATAGTGCTCTTGGACCGAGTCGTGGATCTGCTCCGCGACGTGCTCCTGGTAATGCTCCTGAACGGAGTCCTGCATGGAGTCCTGCACCTGTTCGGTGACATATGTAGCCATCTCGTCGCGGGCAAGCCTGCGTTGCGCTCTCATCAGAATGGCGTGTTCCCGATGGAAAGCCTTGGCTGTGGAAACGCACATCAGAACGATGACAACACTGAAAGGCACTGCCGTCAGAATGGCCGCCGTTTGGATTGCTTGCAAACCATTGGACAGGAGTAGTGCGATGGCAACGGCGGCGGCTGCCAGCGCCCAGAAGATGCGCAACCAGTTCTTCGGCTCCACATCGCCTCCCGTGGAAATCATGCCCATCACCAGTGAACCGGAGTCTGCCGAAGTGATGAAGAAGATGGCGATCAGGAGGATGGCGCCCACCGTCAGGACCGCTCCGCCGGGAAGGCTGCCGAGGAGATTGAACAGTGCGCCCTCGGTGTCCACGCTGCCGTCGTCACTGATCAGGCCCCCGGCGCCGAACAGTTCGCGGTGGATCGCCGCGCCGCCCAGGACGGAGAACCATAGGAATCCGACGGTGGTAGGCACCAGCAGGACGCCGGCAACGAACTGCCGGACGGTGCGGCCCTTTGAAATGCGGGCAATAAAGATACCGACGAAGGGGGCCCAAGAGATCCACCAGCCCCAGTAGAAGGTGGTCCAGGCTGCTTGCCAGGCTTCACCCTCCGCCCCGGAGAAGGCCAAGGTGTTGAACGTAAGGCCAACGACGTTCTGCAGGTAATGGCCGACGGACTGCACGAACTCCCGCAGCAGGAACAGTGTGGGGCCGGTGAACAGCACCACGAGCATCAGCAATGCGGCCAGGACCAGGTTGGTGTTGGACAGCCACTTCATGCCCCTGGCCACACCTGACACCACGGAAACGATGGTCAATGTGATGATGCCGAGGATCAGGCCGATCTGCGTCACAGTGGTGGCCTGAACGATGTTGACCTGCTCCAGACCGGCAGAAATCTGCAGGACACCGAGACCCAGCGAGGCAGCTACGCCAAAGAGCGTACCCACCAGGGCGACGACGTCGATCAGGTTGCCCCATGCGCCGGCCACACGCTTGTGGCCCAAAAGCGGTTCCAGGGCCCACCGAATGGAGATCTGGTGCTTCTTGCGATGCACGGCGTAGGCAATAGATACCCCCACCACAACGTAGATGGCCCACGCGTGCAGGCCCCAGTGGAGGTACGTTTGCGTCATCGCCTGCTGGGCGAGCTCCAAAGGCGAACCTTCCACACCCGGACGGGGAGAGGCGAAGTGGTTCAGGGGCTCGGCCACACCGAAGAAGACCAGGCCAATCCCCATGCCGGCGGCAAACAGGAGGGCGAACCAGGACATGACGGAGAACTCGGGTTCATCCTCGTCTTTGCCGAGTTTGATGTTGCCGTAGTGGCCGAGGCCGATCCAGAGCGCGAATGCTACGAAGAGGGCAATCGCTGCGACGTAGTACCAGCCGAACCATCTGATAACGTTGCCCTGGATCGCGCCGAAGAGCGCTGTCGCGGCGGCCGGGAAGATCGTGGCGAAGAGGACGAACACGATGATGATGGCGGCTGCGGGCCAGAAGACCCATCTGGCGAGTCTTGAGTCGCGGTTTCCGGGCTGGTGGTGCACCCCTTCTTGGGGGGCAGGCGGAAGGTCCCCCGGTGGTTGGCTGATGGGCCTGGTGCCTGGTGTGGCGGACATTCCAGTTTCTCCTTATCCGTGTGGAGCGCTCCGACTGCTCTGGTAAATTCTCCTGCTGTCCATCCGATGTTAAGCCTGCAAGTGCACGGAACATCAGCGCTACTGAGAGCGGAAGGACGCTCAATCCGGTGGTAATGATGCGGGATGAAGACGTGCTCACGCTGGTGCAGGCCCGACAACTATAGGTCCGTAAAAACGGGAAAGCATCTACGCAGAGGATCTCCCCACGCATTCAGGCAGGTGATGTCGGCACCCAGGCCGGATGTCGACGTCATATGCAAAGAATCTGCCCTACTTAAGATCCTTTGCATTTTTTTAGGGAAGGTTTGCTCAACTTTGTAAATCCGCCCGTGCCAAGTGTGATGGCAATCGCACTTGGCTGCAGGTCATTTCAGAAGAGTCATCTGACCCGTGATGGCCAAATGGACCAACACCGATACTAGGAATCCGCGCGGATCTAGCGGCAGTGACCGTGCTACGTAAATGCGGAAGCACGTCGCCGTCGTACCCTCCCGCCTCCGTCATCAACAGACGCTGATTCTCAACCTCGGCCGCCGCTGTGATAATCCGGTAGTCATGTCTTCCTTATCCAAATCTTCCGCGACGGCATCCGCTGCCGAAGAGCGCAGCGCCCGCGTCGCCGTCACCCTTTTTCCCCTGCTTATCCTTGCCGGAGGAGCGGTAGCGCTTACCGCGCCAACAGCTTTCACCGGGCTGGCCCCGTGGATCACTCCCCTGCTGGGAGTCATCATGTTCGGCATGGGCCTGACGCTCACGCCCCCTGACTTCGCCGTCATCGCCAAACGTCCCGTCCCGGTAGTCATCGGCGTTGTGGCACAGTACGCCATCATGCCGCTCCTGGGCTGGCTGATCGCGGCGGCGCTGGGCCTGCCGCCGGCCCTGGCGGCCGGTGTCATCCTGGTGGGCTGCTGCCCCGGCGGAACGGCATCCAACGTTGTGTCTTACCTGGCCAGGGGTGACGTTGCCTTGTCCGTTGCCATGACGACCGTTTCAACGCTGCTTGCTCCGCTGCTGACCCCCGTACTGGCACTCTGGCTGGCAGGCCAGTACATGCCGGTGGACGCCGGTTCGATGGCGTGGTCGATCGTCCAGGTTGTGCTGATCCCCGTGCTGCTGGGACTCGTGCTCCGAACCTTCCTGCCGCGCCTGGTCACCAGGGCGCTGCCTGCCCTCCCCTGGATTTCGGTACTCGCCATCACCCTTGTGGTTGTTGCGGTGGTTGCAGGAAGCGCAAAGGCCATCTTCGCCGCTGGGCTGCTGGTTCTCGCCGCCGTTATCCTCCACAACGGCCTGGGTTACGCCCTCGGGTACGGCGCGGCCCGCTTGTTCAAGCTGCCGGTACCCGCGCGTCGCACCACCGCAATCGAGGTCGGCATGCAGAACTCAGGCCTTGCAGCAGCGCTCTCGCGGCAGTATCTGACTCCCGAATCAGCCCTGCCTGCCGCTATCTTCTCGGTCTGGCACAACGTTTCCGGTGCAGTTCTGGCGGCCTACTGGCGCCGCCGGAACACTCCTGCCGTGCGCGGCAGTCAGCAGGTTCCTGCGGCCATCACGGAATGAGCGCCATCCTCTGAAAGTTGGGAAGAGGCGGCATCGGATACCGGGGAACTGGAACTCCCTGCATAAAACCCTCTGCCATGGCGGGTCTGGCGTGTACCGCCGGGCCCGCCGCTTCGTCACGGCTGCACTATAAACCGCGGCACCGACTGCCAGAAGACCGCCAATGCCACCACTTCTGTTACCGGACAGTTGGTGCCGATTTCGTCTTCGCCTGCAGTCAACCTGAACAGGGTTTGGCAGGGCCTGCCTCGCCGCGAATAAATCCAGTAACTTTGTGGTTGGAACTTTCGGGCCAGCGACGTCCCATTCCGCTCCTCCCTTTTTGAATGGATCCGCTCCCCCATGTCTTCCGCCCTGCCCCTTCCTGCGCCCAAACGCTTTCCGTTGGCCGCGATGCTGGTGCTCGCCACCATCGCCTTCACGGCCATCACCACCGAACTGCTGCCCTCCGGTCTGCTGCCGCAGATCAGCGAGGGCCTGAACGTCTCCGAGCCCGTGGCCGGCTACCTGGCCGCCGCTTACGCCGCCGTCATCGTGGTCACCGTGATCCCGGCGGCGCGGCTGCTGGCCAGGGTGCCGCGGAAGACCCTGCTCGTCTCACTCGTCCTGACCTTCGCGCTGAGCAACGTCCTCGTCGGACTGGCGCCCAACTTCACCGCGGCCATGGCAGCACGTTTGGTCGGGGGCCTGGCGCACGGCCTGCTCTGGACCACCATGGCCCCGTTCGTCGCACGGGTGGTCCCGGCCGACAAGGTGGGCAAGGCCCTGGCCATCGTCTTCAGCGGCAACAGCCTGGGCCTGGCCATCGGCGCCCCCGTCGGCACGGCACTGGGCACCCTCTTTGGCTGGCGCGCGGCCTTCCTCTTCCTCGCCGGCTTCGGCCTGCTGCTGACCGGCCTGGCCCTCTGGCTGCTGCCGCAGGTCCGCCGGATCCCTGACGCCGTCCGTCCCTCCCTGCGCAAAGCAATCGCCCAGCCCGGCGTGAAATCCGTGGCCATCGCCTGGCCGCTGCTGGTCCTGGCCCACTTCGCGCTCTTCACCTACATCGCGCCGTTCATCCGCGAAGCCGGCCTGCCCGACTACGCTGTCGGCCTCTCCCTCACCGTCCTCGGCGCCGCCGGCCTGGTCGGCATCTGGATCGCCGGCCTCACCGTGGACACCCGGCCCCGCCGCTCGCTGATCATCACGACGGCGGCCATCGCCGTCGCGATGCTCCTCCTCCCGCTCGGCGGAGGCAACATCCCCGTCGCCATGGTCCTCATGGCCGTGTGGGGTGCCGGCCTCGGCGCGGTCGGCGTCTACAACCAGACCGCCATCCTCCGGGCCGGCCGCGAGTACAAAGACGCCGCCAACGGCCTCACCGTGTTGACCATTCAGCTCGGCATCACCGTCGGCGCCCTCTACGGCTCCGCCGCCCTGGTCCTGGCCGGCCCGCTCCTGGTCCCTGTCGCCGCAGCGCTGCCGGTCGCCGTCGCCCTCGTCATCACGCTGGCCGGCAGGAAGCACGCCTACCCGCCGGGCCGGAAAGAGTCCGGCCGGTCAAAGCCAGAAGTCAGCGAGCCTGCACTCCAGCGCTAGGTCACCGGTCCTCGACCTCGCCCTCATCCAGGTGTGCACGGTCCGAGCCGTGTGTTAGCAGCTCAGCGGGATGAGGCTGCAGATGGAACCTGATTTCCAATAATTCCCACCCCTGAGACTCGTGCGGTTCAAGAAATTCCGAAGCTTTTTACAAGTTGCTCGGGTGAACATGTCTGGAGGGGAGTGCGCGTAAGGTGCCAGGACAGCAGCAGCAGGCGCTTCGATTTCTCCTGCCCAAGCGGGAGCGCTGCTCGGGACTGGCACAGGCAAACAACTCCAATGAGTGGTGAGGCTAGTGACCAACCCTATTCAGGTCGACGTTCAACGCCAGGAAGTAACGCTGTTGCGGGGGCGTGGTCGCGGTCGCAGGACTCCCTGGCTTGGCGTAAGGCCGGGAGGCAGGCGCTCGGCCTGCCCAGGTCTGCGAGGAGGCCCGCGTCAGCTGCGGTTACCTGCACTGCTCACAGCGCTGTTGCTGGCGTTGAGTGGTGTCCTGGTGGTGCCGGTTCCGGCGTCGGCTGCTTCGGGGGATGTTGGGGTTGAAGGCCGGTCACACTCAGGGACGGGGACGCCGACGGGCTCGAAGCGGGCGACGAGTGCGTTGTGGTTCAACGACGGGTCCTGGTGGGGGAGCCTGTGGGACACTGCCAGCTCGGATTTTCATATCTTCCGGTTCAATGCCGCGACGAGGTCGTGGGTTGATACAGGTGTGGCGACGGACAAGCGGGCGGACACCCACCATGACGTGCTGTGGGACGGGAGAACGTTGCATGTGGCAAGCTATCGGTTCGTCAACGACGGCCGGCGGGCTGAGCCGAACCACCCGACGACGATGCGGCGTTACAGCTACAACGCGAGTAAGAAGACGTACTCGCTGCTGAGTTCTACAAAAATCAACGACCACCGTGTTGAGGCCCTGACCATCGATAAGGACTCCACGGGCCGGGTATGGGCCACCTGGCAGCAGGGAAACCGGATCTACCTGAACGTCACTGCCACGGACGGCAAGACCTGGGGGACGCCGTTCCCCCATCCTGCCTCGCTGGGCAATGTCTCTGTGGATGACACCTCGGCTGTGATCGCGTTTGGACCGGGCAAGATCGGTGTGATGTGGAGCCGCCAGGTCGGTGACGCCACCGACGGCATGTACTGGAGCTACCACGTCGACGGAGCGGCGAAAACCACCTGGACCGCTCCTGTCGCGGCGGTGAAGGGCCAGCGCAGCAGTGATGACCATATGAACCTGAAGTGGCTGGATTCCTCGCGCGGCCGGGTTTTCTCCGCGATTAAGACGTCGTTCACGTCGGCGTCCCAGCCGCTGATCCAGCTGTTGGCATTGAATAATGCGACCTCGGCATGGTCGGCGCACACGATCGCGACCGTGGCGGAGTGCCCGAACCGGGTGATCGTCATGATTGATGAGAGCACGCAGAGACTGCGGACCTTCGCTACCTATCCGAAGCCCAGCGGCACGGCCAACGCCGGTGTCTGCACCACCTCGGGCGGTGCGATCTACGAGAAGTCCACGCCGCTGAACGACATCAACTTCACCACCACGAAGACAGCCCGCATCGTGGACGCCGACCAGTATGTCCACAACGTGACGTCGACGAAGCAAAACCTGAACAGCGTGGCAGGGGGCACCGCTAACAGCGGTCTGCTGCTGCTGGCCGATGTGAACGCCACCAGCCGGTACTGGCACTACTACAACCGGTGAGCCCGGCCAACAGACTGCCACCACTGGCCAGGAATGAACCGAACCGGGACAAGCCAGCACGTGCCAGGAAGCAGGAAGAGGTCCTAACGTTCAGCAATCGGCAGTCTCGCCGGTACTTCGACAGAGGCCGGGTCCAGTTCAGGACGGGCCCTGCGGAAGCGCAGCGCATGCCGGAATGACTTCCCCGACCAAGCCGCATCCGCCGCCACTTCCACCACGACAGGTTCGACCAGGGTGAGTTCCACGGGCGATGCGTCGCGGTTGAACCGGTCAAGCGCCGTGCCCTTGACCGTCGTCGGCCAGGGATGGGTGCCAGTAGAGGGCCGCAGCCAGCGGGCCAGCGCCCCGCTGTCTGCTGTTTTCAAACGCGAGCTGCGGCCCACGATGCGAAGTTCTCCCCCGATGGGGAGTCCTGCCACGATTTCCGTGGGCCGGCCGACGGGGCCGATGACAGCTCCGCACACCACATCGAGGTCACTGAGAAGTTTGGCCTTGAGCCAGATCCTTTGGCCGCCGAGGTACCGCTGGCCACCGCTTTTCGCCACGACCCCTTCAAGGCCGGCGCCGGCCAGGTCCTCAAACCACTGCCGCGCGAGATCCCAGTCACCCGTCTGCGGGGAAAGCGCCAGGGGCGGGGACCACACCGTAGAGAGTTCCTCCAGCAGCGCCCGCCGGTCCAGCAACGGCAGATCCCTGGCGTCCTGCCCGGCGACGCCTAACACGTCAAAGCCGACGAAGCTTGCCGGAAGATCGCCGACGAGGGCCTGCAGCTTGTCCTTCCCTGCCGTCAGCCGCTGCTGCAGGGCTTCGAAGTGCAGCCGGCCCCCGGACCACACGACGACTTCGCCGTCGACAATACAACCGTCGGGAATCATGTCGGCCGCCGCAGCCTCGACTTCCGGGAAATGCCGGGTCAGGTCCTTGCCCTGGCGGGACCACAGGCTCGTACTGCCTTGCTGACGAAAAATCAGAACGCGGTAACCGTCCCACTTGGGCTCGAAGCATACCGGGGCCGGCAACGCCCCCACTGCAGGAAGACCCTTCACGGCCTTCGCCAGTGCGACGTTTAGCGGCGGGCGAAGTCCAGACGGAAGCATCTCCCCGGACTTTGACATGGCATCAGCATAGGTGGGATTCAAACAGTTGACTGAGGAAGGTTCTTGCCCATGCGCCGGCTCTCAGGGCTCCCCTGGCCTTCTCCGATGTTCCGTGTAATGGCCGGTCACGGGGACGGGATGCGGCCAAATGGACTAGTACCACCATTTTGTGCGACACTTCACAGGTTTTGATGTGGTGTGCGCCACCGCGTCCACCGACCCGGGCACCCCCAACCCCATCCCCCCGCTCTTCATAAAGGAAACCCACTTATGAGCGATGTCTTATCAGCCATCAATAACGTGATCTGGAGCGACTGGCTCGTCTATCTCTGCCTCGCCACAGGCGTCTACTTCTCCGTCCGTTCGCGCTTCCTGCAGGTGCGGCACGTCAAGGGCATGATCCAGCAGCTGGTGCGGGGTGAGAAGTCCGCCTCCGGCGTCTCCTCGTTCCAGGCCCTGGCGATGTCCCTGTCAGGCCGCGTCGGCACCGGCAACGTCGCCGGTGTCGCCACCGCAATCGCCTTCGGCGGACCCGGCGCCCTGTTTTGGATGTGGGCGGTCGCTTTCCTGGGCGCATCCACATCGTTTATCGAGTCGACCCTCGGCCAGATCTACAAGACCCGCGACCCGCTGACCGGCGAATACCGCGGCGGCCCGGCGTACTACTTCTCCCGTGCGTTCGCCCACACCAAGGGCGCCGGCTTCTTCAAGGTCTACGGCTACATCTTCGCGGCCGTGACCGTCCTTGCCTGCGGCATTCTCATGCCGGGTGTCCAAACCAATTCTATGGCCACCGCAATCAGCGGCGCGTGGACCCTCGAGCCGTGGATTGTTGCCGTCGGCTCGGTCATCCTCCTGGCCCTCGTCGTCGTGGGCGGCGTGAAGCGTATTGCCAGCGTTGCCGCGTTCGTGGTGCCCTTTATGGCCGTCGGCTACATCATCCTCGCCCTGATCGTCGTCGTCATCAACGCCGCCCAGCTGCCGGAAATCCTCTCGCTGGTGTTCCGCAGCGCCTTCGGTATGGATTCTGCCCTCGGAGCCATCATCGGCCTGGCCGTGATGTGGGGCGTCAAGCGCGGTGTCTACTCAAACGAGGCCGGCCAGGGAACGGGCCCGCACGCCGCGGCCGCCGCCGAAGTCTCGCACCCGGCGAAGCAAGGCCTGGTCCAGGCCTTCGCGGTCTACATCGACACGCTGTTCGTCTGCTCGGCCACCGGCTTCCTGATCCTCTCCACCGGCGCCTACCGCGTCTTCTCCGGGGGCAGCGAAGACGGTGCAGTCCTCGCCGAAGGCGGCCTGCTGTCGGCCTCGGCCGTCGTTGGGCCGCAGTACGTGCAGGCCGGATTCGACTCCGTCTTCCCCGGCGTCGGCGCCGCGTTCATCGCGATCACGCTGGTCTTCTTCTGCCTGACCACTGTCATCGCGTACTACTACATGGCCGAAACCAACCTGCGCTTCCTCCTGGGCACCTCGTCGGCCAAGATGATTCCCGGCCTCCGGACCAGCCTCGGCCGCGCCACCACCATCGCCCTGCAGGTGGCCATCCTCGTCGCCGCTGCTTACGGTTGCGTGAACACTGCCGCCGATGCATGGGTGATGGGCGATATTGGCGTTGGCCTCATGGCCTGGCTGAACATCGTGGGCATCCTGATCCTGCAGAAGCCCGCGTTCAAGGCGCTGAAGGACTTCGAGCGCCAGCAGAAGCTCGGCCTCGATCCGGTCTTCGACCCGAAGCCACTCGGCATTACCGGGGCCACCTTCTGGGAGTCCTACAAGACGGCCGACCGCGAGAAGGAATCCGCGAAAATCTAGTGTGCTGTGCACCGTGCGCCGCGCCGTTCACGCGGCGCACGGTGACCCCTCGTCCTCACCAGCGCGATCGTGTTCGCCAACCGCGATCGTGTTCGCCAGCCAGGGCAGTGGCCGCTGCCCGGCCTGATGGTGCTGATCGAGGCCGTCTTCATCTTTGCCGTCAGCCGGTGGCGCGCCACGTGCGCAGCCGGCGCTTCGCCCGGTGTCCCCGCCGCCCCTGGGGCACCGACCTGGCTTCCGCTTCTGCCACAACACTGAAACCGGGGCCGGAGCGGCGATCGGGCCGGGGCGAACTGCTCGTCCTGGCCCGGCGCCAGATCCGAAAGATGCCCGGATAGGAGCATCTGCCGCAGGGGGGCGGATGCAAAAAGTCAAGGCTGACGTACAGGCGCCAGGTCACGCCGACGAGGGTGCCTTTTGCACTGTCTACCGCCAACTCTCACCTGCGGTACTGAGCTGCCGTCATTCACTCCCCTGCCGGAACGCCCTCGGCGGCGGCTGTTCCCGCCGCCCCTGTCCCTGTTCAGAACCGCCCGGCTGAGCCTTCCGTGCACGAACGGCACGGTGCCGAGACGCGCATGCACGTGACCCAGACGCCCCGAAAACATGGAACCGGGACTCCTTCCACCGGCCTGCACGGCGAAGGGAAACCCGCCACCCCGCATGCCTCCCGTCCGGCCGACGTGCCGTCCTGGGCGGACAAACCCGCGGCGGGCAGCACCGGGGTTCCAGCTGACGGAAAGGGAGCTGCTGACGGAAAGGGAAAGGGCATAGCGGACACCGACGGCGGAAGCGGGCAGGGTGCCGGGCGGCCCGCTATGGCTCCACCTCAAGGACATCAGCGGTAGGCTCAGGGTTGAGCGGCACCGCGCCGGTCCGGGCTAAGCCCCCGGCATCAGTCCCAGCTGCATCATCATTGAGGCGACGTTCGGATGGACGCGGAAGGAGACGAACTTGCCCTCCCTGACGGAGCCGAAGTACGTGCCGGTTCCCACGATAGGCTTGCCCGTGGCTGGAATCTCCTGGCCGCCCATCTGCAGCGGACCGGTGTGGGTGCCCGTGATCTCGACTTCACCCGCCACCTGATCATCCGACACCACCCTGTTGGTCAATTTGGCACGTAAATCGGGAAACGCGGTAAACCACGATTCCATATATGCCTGGACCTGTTCCCGGGTAGTGAAGGCCTCAGGCGCCATCACATCCCGAAACGTGAAACCGTCCGCCAGCAGGGCGGTGAACGCCGCCGCATCATGCTGGTCCCACGCCGCCATTCCGCGGTCATCAAGCTGCTCTACCTCAGCGCGTGACATGACGCATCTCCTCCTTGGCATGTACTCGTGCGGCCCATCGTAGGCCTTCCGGTGCAGGGGTCAAGGCTACAAAGGCAGCCTGCAATGGCGGGGGCCGGCAGGGTGCAAGCCGACCGGAGACGTTCTTCCGCTCCGGCCCTTCCTCCTGAGTGAGGGCCGGCCCTACCCAAGCGTCGGCAGGGCAGAGGGGGCGCTCACTACCCTGACTGCGGTCTTTGCGGCCACGGACTTCACTTCCCCGTCGATCTGGTACGGAAGCGGTTTGAGTGTGGTGAATTCGTAACTGCTGACGCTGGGCTGATCCCCCAGTCCCTGCGTGGTGGCGCGCAGCGCTGTCAAAAGCACGCGCCACTTGGACATGTGCGGGAAAATGACCACTTCGAATTTCCCGTCGGAAGCCTGGTCGTCTGCTTCGCTGAGCGTTGCATACTTGGCCATCTCGGGAATATTGGCGAAGACGAGGCTGTCGAACTTCCGGCGTTTTCCATCCGCCTGCCGTATCTCAAAGGGCTTGTACTTTGAGAACGTCCGCACCACAGAGAACATCTCCTTGAGGGCGCCCTTGCTGCCCTTTTCAAGGTCGATGGCCACCACCGGTGTGAGCCCGAAGCCGATATAGGAGTGGGCGTATTCGGCCGTCTCGCCGGGTCCTTGGCCCGTATGGATGCGCAGCAGGTCAATGTGGCGTACGCGGCCCTCGGCGATGGCTTCTTCCAGCGGTTTGGTGCCTATGGTCCGCCGGTGGTCGTTGGCGTTGCCCGCGGCCATAACAGCACATACGGCCTCGGCATTACCGCCCTGCATCACGCCGTTGACGACTTCGTTGTAGCCCCCGTCCCCGCTGACAGAGACAACCAGCACATTCCTGGTGCTGGTGGAGGCATCGCGGGCCAGCTCTACGGCGTGCCCGGCGTGACTGGTCGGCTGCAGCCTGATCTCGGGCGAGTAGGTGAGGAGTTCAGCCAGGCGGTCCCGGAGCTTTTCGGCCAGTTCTGGCGCGTCTCCAGTGCTGTTTGGGTTGAAGATGATGACTATTGATTCGAAAGTCCGTACAGATTCCATTTACCCACTCCAAGTCTGGTCCGGGGCGCCACGCCGGGAGCCCGGCCGGCGGAAGCCAACCGTAGCCAATGCCAGCTTGCCACAAGGGCCGATCTCAACGTGCATAAATGCGGTCCCTGGGCCAGCACCAGGAACCACTGCGTGGCGGTCTTTAGGCCACCCTTCATCGTCTAGGGCGTCTTTCGCTCCCGCCACAGCAGCGAAACGACGAACGTCCCCGCGCAGAGCCCCAGCATCACCAGCACCATGCGGCCCCAGTTCTCCTGGTTCACCCCGGTGCCGTAGAAGAGGCCGATCATCACGGTGGCGCTGATGGCGCCCACGTACCGGCAGGTCTGGAAGATCCCGGCGGCCACTCCCCTGTCCTCCGGCGCCGCGGAGAGGTACAGGCCCTGGTTCGAGGCGATGCCGACGGCACCATAAGGCACGCCCATCAGGGCCGTGAGGGCCAGAACCAGCAGGACGGCCAACGACGTGGTCAGCAGCCATAGTGCCGCTGCCACCACTGCCAGAAGTGCGACGCCGGCAAGCAGCACCCGCCGCACGCCGAACCGGTCGATCCCGCGGGCGGCCAAGGGCGTGACGACGACGGACATCGCCGCCAGCGGCAGCATCAGCAGGCCTACCAGACCCGGGTCATATCCACCGGCTTCCTGCAGCAGCTGGGGCAGCCCGAAGAACGCGAAATAGTAGACCGCGCTGAATACCGTGAAGCCCAGGTACACGAGCAGCAGGGGACGGTTCCTGCCGAGCAGGCGCAGGTCCAGGAACGGCCTTTTGAAGCTCAGCTCGCGCCAGCCGAAGAGCATGGCCAACACCATGGCGGCGCCCAGCAGCCACCAGCGGAACCCGGGCAGGGCATTGAGCAGTCCCATCAGCAGCAGCACCATGCTGGCCGTGAAGGCGAGGATGCCGGGGATGTCAGAATCGCGCAGCAGGCTGGCCACGCTGCCCTGTTCCCGCCCTTCATCCGGTGGCGCACACTTCCGCACAATGAACAGGGCAGCCAGCGACAGCGGCACGTTGATCAGGAACAGGGCTTCCCAACCCATCAGGCTTATCAGCAGCCCGCCCACCACCGGGCCAACCGCGGCCCCTGAGGTGTTGGCCATCTGGATGCGACCCAGCGGACGGGTGGAGGTCGTGTTCGCCATCCTTGCCAGGGCACCGACCATGACGACGGCACTCGGGTACGCCGTCGCCGTTCCCAGCGCCATGAGGGCGCGGGCTATGCAAACGAAAACGAAGTTGGGCGAGAAGGGAGCCAGCGCGCAGGTCGCCGCCACCAGCCCCATGCCCAGCATGAAGAGTCGCCGTGGACCGAACCTGTCGGCGAGCCGCCCCATCAGCGGCTGGCCGGCGGCGGACGTGATGTAGAAGGCGGTAATCACCCAAGTGACCGTGGCGACGTCGAGCCGGAAGTCCTCGCGCAGCACCACCAGGGCGACGGCGATCATCGACGAGTTCAGCGGGTTCAGCGACGTGCCCAGGCTGAGGCCGGCCACGGCGAGGCCGGCGCGGGAGGAGTTGCTCACGGCAACAGTCTTGCGCACGACCGGCCAGGGCCCCAATTCGTCAGTGAACCCCCAGCGTAACAGCTGACACTGGCACTATTGTGGGGGGCCGTCACATTGACGGTTCAAGCATTTCGGTTGATATAACTTGCGAGGCAAATGCCAATAATCACCGCCCGCAGGGCTAGCTGCAGGCTCCCCTTCACCGGAGGGTCCTGCGCTCGCTCTTGCATGGCGGGCACCAGAAGAATGGGGATAAAAATGAAGAAAAGCGTATCTGTCTTCGCAGTAGCAGCGGTGGTCGGACTGTCAGCGATGACAGCGACCCCGGCCAACGCAACAACCGCCGCCTTCCCTAACTGCAAGGCAGCAGCAGCAGCAGGCGCGTACAACATCCCGGCAGGAGCACCGGGCTACGGTCCGCACCTTGACCGTGACAAGGACGGCATTGCCTGTGAGAACTCCGCTGCAGGCGGCGGAACCACTCAGGTCGCTCCCGCTCCGGCTGCTGTAGCTCAGGCCCCGGCGCAGGTAAGCCAGGTGCCGGTAGGCGGCGCTGAGACCGGCGTTGCTCAGCCGGTCAGCAACGGGACCGACTTCCTCGCGCTTGGCGGCCTTGCCATTGCCGCAGCGGCCGGCTCTATCCTCGTGCGTCGACGCGCATCCGTCCAGGCATAGGCTTCGGAAATAACGCATCGTATGACTAGCTCGACGAGCGCCCGCCGCAGATGCCAGCTGGCGTCCGCGGCGGTCGCTTTGCTACTTCTTACTGGTTGCGCAACAGGCGCTTCGGTGCAGACGGCTGCTATGCCGGCGGCACCCACTTCTTCGCCTGCACCTCATGCCGGGACGACGGCTCCTGCCGAGACTTCCGTACCATCAAATGGGCTTACAGCACCCCAGAAGGTCCTGCCAGCTTCGGACCCAATTTCTGTCAGCATCCCTTCCGTTGGCATCGAATCTGACCTGCTAAGTCTGGGCCTGAAAGAGGACGGGTCGCTGGAAGTGCCACCGGACGGTCCGGGCGCTCCGGCTTCCTGGTACAACGGGTCTCCGACGCCTGGAGAGCGCGGTCCTGCCATCCTTCTAGGGCATGTCAATGCAACGGACGGAGGTCCGGGCGTCTTCGCAAACCTTCGAGACCTCAAGGCGGGTGACGTGATCAGGGTTCCACGCCAGGATGGAACTACCAGCGTTTTCGCATTTGATCATGCTGACCATTACTCCAAGGACGCGTTCCCGACACAGAGCGTCTACGGGAACACCGAAGGGCCGGAACTTCGGCTCATCACATGTGACGGCTTCGATCCGGCAACGGGCCAGTTCGACGACAACTATGTCGTCTACGCCAAACTCGTTGCCTAAATGGACTTGTCCTACAGAGAGTGGGAAGTTGTACCCTCCTGCGGCTGTGACATCGGTGTTATCGGCTGCGACTAGTCGCACTGTTCCCGCCTAATGACAAGGCCGCCGGGATGCAAAAACGGGTCCGCTGCTACATGCAGCGGACCCGTTTTGTCGTTCTCACCCATTCTCTCATCATCCATCTAGGCGTGCCCGGCACCTCGGCCGCAGGTCCCAATGGCCGGCTGTCTTGTGCGTGGCTTGGAGCAAGCGACACGGAGGAGGAGCGCCATCAGAGAGCCTTGGCAGCACTGTTAGGGAGCACCATCACAGCCGGGCGATTGAAGCGGATGGGGCTCTTAACCCGCCAACTTTCTTGAAAGATCCTTGAGCCCCTTAGCGCTGAGCCACGGGTAGGCAACGGGTCGCTCCCCGAATCTGTTGGAGCCGTTGAGTCTGCGAGGAGGCTGTTGGCGATCTCGCTCTCATGCACGGCGGTCTCAGCATGTAGTCTTGCGCCGCTACCTCCCCCGCCAGGTGCTTCCGCCAGTGAAATGTGACCAGGGGCTCAAAAGGCAGCAGCAAAGGCGGCTGCCGATAAACTCGCAGCCGCGAAGGCAGCCGCAAAACCAGCCGCCGATAAGCTTGCCGCCGAAAAAACAGCCGCTGAGCTGCGGCGCCGCGCAAAGTAGCAGAAAAGGCGGCAGCAGACCAGACCGTGGCCGCTGAGGCTGCAGCAGCCCGGGCTGCCGCAGAGCAGGCTGCTGCACAACAAGCTGCACAGCAAGCCGTCGTGCCCGCCGCTCCCGCTTCCGTCTACGAGAACTGCTCTGCAGCCAGGGCGGCTGGAGCTGCGCCGGTATACGCAGGCAGCCCCAATACGGCGTGCACCTCGACCGCGACCGCGATGGGGTCGGCTGCGAATAGTAATCAAGAGGACTGGCGCCCCGGCCGAGGGCGCAAATAAGACGGGCTCGCTGCTCCTGCAGCGGGCCCGTCTCTTCGTTACATCACAACCATGCAACCACGGCTCGCTACAGCGGCCGCGAGAGGCCGTAAACCGCAGCCCCCACGGTAGCTTTTTCCGTCCTCGTCATCTCCGGCGGCGCCGCCAGGAAGCTGCGTGTGGTCAGCGCCAGGACCACCACCTGCCAGGACACTCCCGGCGTAATCGTGTTGCTATCCAGCTGGGAGAGCAGGTAGCCGCAGATGATGGCGCCGACCGCGGGTACCTTCCGGTAGGAGACAGGGTTCAACTGCTCCCCTGCCCTGCGCCGGCACATGTAGTGGAAGACCACGGAGACGTTGACCAGGGTGAAGGCGGTGAAGGGCCCGAAGCTGATGAAGGACGTCGACGTTGCCACGTCCAGGAAGATCGCAATCAGGCCAAGCAAACCCGTAATGACCAGGTTCACCACCGGAGTGTGGAACGCACGCCTCACGGGGAGCGGAGCAGGACCCACATCTGAGCGATGAATGCCAGCCGCGTCAGCCTGGGCTCGCGTTGGCTGGCGGCAGATGCCGGTGGAGGAAGTCCAGCACGGCCGGTCCTGCCGGGTCGATGAGATGTCCGCCCGTCACATGGGCCGTCTCCGTGTTGGGCAGCAGCTCCTGCAGGCGCCGGTTGACGGCGTGGAGTGCTTCCGGGGAATCTTCGGCCGAAACGATCAGGGTCGGTTGCCGTATCTCTGCGGCCTCCACGTCGTTCAGCTCCAGCGGTGCCTGGCTGAGATCCAGACCCCGGCCCCTGACTTCGGCCAGCACAGCAGGGCTGGCGCTGATGAAGTGCTCGCGCAGCGGCTCGGGAAATGACTCCCACGCCCCACCACCCAGCGCCTCCCGGAACACAACCTCGGAAACCGCCGAGGGGTCCTGCGCTGCAGCGGCCAGCACCGCTCGCCGCAGCTGCTGCGCCCACGCCGCAGCCTCGGGATGCAGCGTCAACACCGCCGGCTCCAGCAGCACCAGCGCACTGACCTTGCCGGGGTGGCGGCGTGCCAGCTCCAGGGCGATCAATCCACCGGTACTGCGTCCGATCACCGCCGCGGGCGTCGCGGACAGCACCTCCAGCAGCGCGGCCGCGTCCCGAACGTGATCGTTGAGATCCACGGCTTCGAATGGGTGCGGCCGTTCGCTGCGGTAGAAGCCCCGGCGGTCGTAGATGATGCACCTGGTGACGCGGCCGAGCCGCTCGGCGGCGTCCTCCCACATCAGTGCCGAGCTGGGCGTGCCGTGAATCCCCAGGACAGGTCTTCCCTCGCCGTGGACCTCATAGTAAAGGGCAACGCCGTTCGCGCTCACTATGGGCATGACCTCAGGGTAGGATCGGCGATGCTCGAGAACAAGGCGGCGAGCAAGTGGGCTGAGAGCTGTGGCAGGGCGCCCTTCCCCAGGCTCTGCTCCTTCCCCAAAAATGGCTGTGGCCGCCATGCCCGTCTCTTCTCACCTGCGAAGGGGAGTTCTGTACGGCGGTTCGGTAGTGTCGGTTCATGGATAGCGACACCCTCATAAATTTCCTGCTGGTCCTCTTTTTTGTGCTGTTAGGAGGCCTCTTTGCAGGCACGGAAATGGCGCTCGTTTCCCTTCGTGAGGGTCAGGTGCGCCGGATGGAAAAGGCCGGGAAGCGCGGAGCCAGAATTGCAGCGCTGGCCGGGAATCCCAACCGTTTCCTCTCGACTGTCCAGATCGGCGTAACGCTATCGGGTTTCTTCTCGGCCGCCTATGGCGCCTCCACGCTCGCCCCGGACGTTGAGCCCCTCCTGCAAGCCGCGGGATTGGGCCCCGCAGCCGAACCTGTTGCCTTTATCGGCATGACGCTGCTGGTAGCCTACCTTTCCCTGGTACTGGGTGAGCTGGTGCCCAAGCGGCTGGCCATGCAGAGCGCCGCCGGTTTCGCGAAAGTACTCGCCCCGCCCTTGCTGGTACTTTCGGAGCTGATGCGACCCGCCGTCTGGCTGCTGTCTGTTTCAACCGACGCGGTTGTCAGGCTGTTTGGAGGTGATCCCAAAGCACGGCAGGAGGCCATCAGCGCCGAGGAGCTGCGGGACATGGTGACGCAGAACGACCGGCTGGAGGAGCACAGCCGGAATATCCTGCAGGACGTTTTCGGGGCAGGGAGCCGGTCATTGCAGGAAGTCATGCGTCCCCGCACCGAGGTGGCCTTCATCTCTGGTGACCTAACCGTGGCCGCCGCACGCGGCACGGTGAAGGACGCCCCATACTCGCGTTATCCCGTAATCGGCAGGACTCCTGACGACGTCCTTGGTTTCATCCATATCCGTGACCTGATGCTCCGGGATGGGCAGTTAGACGAGCGGATGGTGAAGGACATCGTTCGTGAGATTCTCCCATTGCCGGGAACGAACAAGGTGTTGCCCTCGCTGTCCCGGATGCGCAGGCTCAACCAGCACATTGCGCTCGTGGTTGACGAGTATGGAGGCACGGACGGCATTGTCACTCTGGAGGATCTGGTGGAAGAGCTGGTTGGTGAAATCTACGACGAGTACGACACCGGAGCTGATCCCGAGGACCGCGTCCGCATGGCCAATGGATCAATAGAGGTCGACGGCGGGCTGATACTCCAGGAATTTGCGTCAGCGTCCGGAATAGCGCTTCCGGAGGGTCCTTACGAAACCGTGGCCGGGTTCGTCATCGACCAACTGGGTCGTCTGCCTCATGTAGGTGACGGAGTGGAGGTGCCAGGCCATGCGCTGACGGTGACGGCAATGGACCGGCTGAGGATCGCACGTCTCCGAGTTACTTCCGTCGGCAGAAAGGCGGAGGCAGAATAGCTTCACATAAACCTGCTCCCCGGAAGTCAGAACTGGATTTTCCAGTCCAACCTCCGGGGAGCAGTTGGTTTGCGAGGGAGCCTTAGATTGGGGCCCGTCAATGCTATTTCAGTTTGAAGTCAGCACGGATGGTGCTGCCGTCATCCGCTGCCATGGTGAGCCTGTAGCAGGAGCCGGCGGCTGCTGGGGTTTTCCAGTGGTAAATGAACTGGCCGCCAATGGCGTCGTAGCGCAGGGACGTGCTGCCAGCAGCTGTTAGTTCGATATCGTCGACCGGGGCGTTTGGCGTGCACACAATCGGGCTCACCTTGACTGTCATCAAGCTAGGATCGGTGAGCTCGGTAGTACCCGCAAATGCCTCGAACTTGACGGGTACAGTGCTGCCATTTTTGACGGTGTTCAATACGCCGTTCATATCCACCGGTTGGTAGAAGCCCTTGGTGGTCCAGGCTTTCACAGTGTACTGCTGGCTTGCGATTGCTGTGTTGCCTGCCACGTCGGTGGCAGTGGCAGTAAGAGTGTGTGTGCCCACAGCGGTTTTGTAGCCCGAGACAGCGCAGCTGAGCGGACCGGAGAGATTGTCTGTTGCGGTGCACGTGGGCGCAGCCGCGGTGGAACCAAAGTAGCTATCGGTCAGTGTTGAGTTGAAGACGGCGGTGGGCGCGGTCTTGTCAATCTTGAAGGTTTCCGAAGCCGCGCCCGCTGCGCGGGTGTTGCCGGCGAGGTCTTTGAACTCCGGGCTTGTTATCTGGACCGCTTCGCCCTCGCCGACCGAGTCTTTTGTCTGGGTGCTTGCAGCCGGGCCCGACGTCCCGTCAGTGGCGGTAAACAGGGCTTTCACGTCCGAGCGGTACCAGCCGTCGCCGCCAAGTGTGCCGGTCGCGCTGGTGTAGCTGACGGCGGGAGCCGTCTTATCAATCTTGAAAGTCTCCGAAGCGAGACCTGCTGCGCTGGTGTTGCCCGCCAGGTCCTCAAATGCAGGGCTTGTGACCTTGATGGCTGCACCCTCACCTTCCGAGTTTTTCGTTTGCGTGCTTGAAGCCAGGCCTGAGGTGGCGTCCGCGCCGGTGAACAATGCTTCCACATCCGAGCGGTACCAGCCGTTGTCGCCAAGAGTGCCTGTCGCGGTGGTGTAGCTGGCGGTTGGCGCAGTGCCATCCTTCTTGATGGAGACAGTCACGGCCTCGGCGGCGCCTCCGCCGCTCTTTGCGGAGCAGCCATAGTCTTTTTCCAGCTGGTCCAGTTCTACAGTCTTGGTTTCACAGCCCGTGCGATCAAGAGTGGATGGTGAGTCCGGTTCCTTCACCGTCCACGTCAAATTCACCGCGCTCTTGTACCATCCGGCGAGTCCGTCAGCTGTCGCCGGGCTCAAGGTGTAGCTGACCTCGGGCGCAGTAGGATCGGTGATGGTATATGTCACTGAGCTGGAAGCGGTGAGTCCTCCCTTATCTGTGTAACTGCAGCTCGCAGTCTGGGTCCCTATCCCGGTGGCCGCATCGGGACCGGTGATGGCGCTGAGCTTAACCTCCGCAGTGCTTACCCCGTCTTCCGCGTCGGTCGCCTTGCACGCCGTCACAGGGACGGAGCCTTTAGCGTAAGAGCCGCCCGTTGTGGTGCCGGTGATGTCAAGGCGCGGGGCAGTGTTCGACGGCGGCGCTACCTTCACCGTGAATTTCGCTGGCAGAAGGTTGAATGTGGAGCCAGTCGTGTTGCTTGCTTCCTGTGCCGCGATCTCAACCTCCCCGGCGCTCACGGGGGTAACGGTCAAAGTGGGCTGTGCTCCGCAGGAATCAAACGTGACAGTGCTTGGCTCGACTTTTGCCACAGTTGGAGCACTCGAAGTGATGTTTAGCGTGAGGACTGTCTTGCCTGTGAGGTTGCACCCGGGCTTTCCGTCGCCGTCTGTTGTTACGACCCCCAGTTGGGTAATTCCCGCCGCTCCGCCGACGTTCAGAGGCATGACCTTTGCGACTGCGTCGACGCTGCCCGGGAGTACGACGATGTCGTCCGCGTTGACCATCCCTGCACTGGTCAGGAGCAAGGTTCCGGCCGCCACGGCGGCCGTCGCCCTGAACACTGCACGGTGGAGCGGCTTACTGCCGGTGGCGGGCCTAGCGAATGGCCTGGCTGCCGGGCCGGTCAAAATCCTTTTTTTCATGGTGATTCCCTTACTTGTGCCCAATAAGGGCGCTCAACTTGTGGAAGTGGGACGTAGGAACTCCGCATATCGGTATCCGAAGATCCGAATCCCGAAACAGTGCTGAATCGTGGTGTGTGTCTTGGTCCCAACAGGTGTGGCAGCCGGCCTACCGCTGTTTAAAGGCTACGGTGGAAAAGGAAGTAAGTACCGTTTGCCAGCGTTCAAATGCCTAAACGCGGGCAACTCCTGATGAACGAGCAGCACCAGCCGCAATGCCTGGTGCCCGCACCCGAATAAGCAAATTCTGTACGAGAGCAGGGTGTTAACCCGGCGCTCGCCAGCACATCGCGTTGGGACGGCCCTCCAATCGGGCCTGGCACCTGCGCTAGTCCTGCCGCATAGAAGGTCCGGCCCTTCCTACCCCTTCAGCGCCCTAAAAGCGCTCTCCCGGTCCTTCACCCGAAGTTTCCGCAAGACTGTCGAGACGTGGACCCGGACCGTCGTCGGGGAAACGAACAGCTTGTTGGCGACGTCCTCGGTGCCCAACCCTGTGGCCAAGAGCTCCATGACCTCCCACTCCCGTGGGCTTAACTTCGCCACCGCGGCCGGCTTCCAGCTCAGAATCCTTCGGGCGGGCGCCTTGAACTCCTGGAGAATGCGGGTCACGAGCGCGGGGGACATTGCCGCCTCTCCAGAAAGGACCCCCCGTAGGACGTCGGCCAGAACTGCCGGATCCGTGGTCTTGAGCAAATATCCGGAAGCCCCCGCCCGCAACGAATCGAAGAGATCCTCATCATCCGCGGACTGGGTCAGCATCACAACTGCCGTTTCGGGTAAGGTCCGGCTGATCTCCTGCGCGGCCGAAATACCGTTGCCGGGCATATTGATGTCCAGCAGGACCACATCGGGGCGGTGTCTCAGAGCAAGCTCAATCGCTTCCCCCGCAGTTGCCCCGTCCCCGCATACTTCCCAGCCGCCCGCTTCAAGCGCTTCGCGCACCTTCGCCCGGATTCGCGCGTGATCGTCTGCCATGACTAGCCGTTGACACTGCTGCTCTACCATGTCACCGTAACCACGCTTCCTTGTCCTGCCCGGGATGTGATGTCAAGGGATCCTGGCAAGGTCCGGGCCCGGTCCCGCATGCTGATCAACCCGTAGCCCGCGTTGGCGCCCGTGGCGCCCTCGACGTTGAAGCCAGTCCCGTCGTCCTCAACCACCAGTTGCCGTCTGTCGCCGACCCTGCCCAAACGCAGGGACAGGTGCCTGGCGCGGCCATGGCGTACTCCGTTTGCCACTGCCTCGCGAGTGATGCGCAGCAGGGCGTGCTGCTGTTCCCCGCTGGCCTCGATCGAATCGTCGACCTCAATGTCCACGCGCACGCGGTACCTCTGCGCCAGCTCCCGCATCGTCCGGCGCAGGACTAATCCCAGCGGGTCGTCCCCGCCATGGCCGAGTGCTTGCACTGCAGCACGGGCTTCGTCCAGCGATCGGTCACATGCAGCGAGTATCCTGCTTTTGGCCGGCATATCGGGCGGCAGGGAGTGACCTTCCATCCGCAGCAACGCGAGCTCCTGGATGACCCCATCGTGCAGCTCACGGGAGAGCCTCCGCCGGTCCTCGAGCACGGCCACGCGGGAGTATGCGTCCCAGTACTGCCTGATTTCACGGCTGGCCCCGATCAGCAGCAGCACGTAGAAGCCGGTCCGCAAAAGATCACCGGTATAAAACCAGTCTGTGTACAGCGACGGGAACAGGGCATAGTTGACGCGGGCGAACCCTGCAATGGCGCAAGCCGGACCCAGCCAGTGCAGCAACGGGTCGTCACGGTCTGCGGCGGGCTTGGTGAAGGCGATGGAGGCCGTAAAAAAACAAAGGGCCGCTGCGCACTGGGCTGCCAGAAACAGTGGATGGACGGCGAGCAGCGCAGGTTGCGTGGCAGGGTCCACAGTCGTGTCGAGGGCCACGGGCAGTTGAAACCGCCAGGCCCAAAGGGCCAAGGACAGCAGGATGACAACTGCCACAGGTGCAGCTACCGTCCGCAGTCCGGATGTGGACAGTGTCTTCCGGTCCGGACTCACCACTGCTGCGGCCGCAATGAGGACTGCGCCGGTTAACCTGAGCGCCAGCGGAAGCCAGACATCCAGGCTTCCGTCTCCTTCCCCGCTTAGTGATCCGGTCACCCACGACATGCCAGTCCCGGCGGCCGCCAAAAGCACGAGGCTTTGGGCGAGCAGCAAGTCCTGCAGTCTGCGACGACGCATAAAACGTCCGGCCAGCAGATATGCCACCAATAAGGCCACGCAAGCGTCTACCGAGTCCAGCACCAAGTGCAGAGCCGGGCTGTGGTAGCCGAAGAGAACATGGGGGCTCCACACCACAAGGCCGGTCACGAAGAGTCCGACCGTCCACCCACCCAGCGTTAGCCGGGCAGCACGTCTGAGCCCTTCCCCACCCGGCCGGCGGTCCTCACCCAACATCGGTCCCCTTACCAAGCCCAGATGCGAAGAGCCCGTTCTTTCGAACTTATTGGTCACAACTCCATAGACGGCGTCAGGTGCCCATTGGTATCCCCCCCAGCTTTAAGAAAGGTTGGGACGATAAGCTGCAAGGCAATTATTTTGGTCCAGGTCGACAACCCGCACGCATCCGTTGCTGCTTCACGAGTACCTTCCGCCCGCTAAACCCCGGCGGTAGCCTGAAAAGCACATGACGGGTCAGCCTCCGGCAGCGCCAGGCTGCGATCCGCCACCGGGAACGGGAGCCGCCGATGTCTACACTTGCCCAAGGCAGGCAAGCCTACGCCGAACGGCGCTGGCCGGACGCCGTGGGGCAGTACACCGCTGCCGAGCACGAAGCCGAACTGCCGGCCAGCGACCTGGAACAGTTGGCCACCTCCGTCATCCTCACCGGTGGGCCCGATGAAGGCGGAGACATTCTGGCCCGCGCGCACCTGAAGTACCTCGCAGACCGCGACTACGCTTCAGCAGTGCGCTGCGCCGTTTGGACAGGGCTGAATCTCATCAAGCATGGCGAGACCGCCCGCGGTGCCGGCTGGATAGCCCGGGCTCACCGCATCGTCGAGGACATGCCAGAGCCCTGCCCCTGCGAGGGGCTGCTCTTCGTCCCGGCCGGGCTGGGCGCCCTCTATCGGGGCGACGGCGCCGCCGCCGCTGAAGCCTTCACCCGGGCGGCTTACCTCGGGCGGGAACGTGGCGACGCTGACTCTGCAGCCCTCGGTACGCTGGGCCTCGGGCAGGCAAAAATTCAGTTGGGCCAGTTCGACGACGGCCTGGCCTTGCTTGACGAATCCATGGTCGCCGTCACTGTCGGGGAAATCTCCCCGGTCCCAGCCGGAATTATCTACTGCGCCGTAATCGAAACCTGTCGTTTGGCCTTTGACCTGGATCGGGCCCACGAGTGGACCCGCGCGTTGAACCGGTGGTGCGCCGAGCAGCACAGCCTCGTGGCCTTCAGCGGGCAGTGTCAGATGCACCGGGCGGAGCTTTACCGTCTGCACGGCGCCTGGTCAGAGGCGATGAACGCGGCCAAGACTGCACAGGACTTCGCGTTCCGCGGCGACCGGATGGCCACCTATGGCGGCTTTTACGAACAGGGCGAAATTCACCGGTTGCGCGGTGACTTCGACGCCGCCGAGGCAGCCTACCTGCGTGCCCTCGAGACTGGCTTTCCGCCGCAGCCCGGGCTGGCGCTTCTCCGCCTTGCCCAGGGAAGGCCCGAGCAGGCCCAGAGCCTGCTCCGGCAGGCCATGGACGATCTTGACCCCGCCTACCGCCGGCGGATGCTTGCCGCACGCGTCGACATTGAACTCGCCGTGGGTTATGTGGAGGCGGCGCGGGCCGCGGCAGAAGAGCTGGCCTCGCTCTGCGCCTCCCTTGACTCGCCCATGCTGCATGCCATGACAGAGCAGTCCCAGGCCTCCGTGCTCATGCACGACGGCGATGCCGGGGCCGCCCTGGTCCTGCTCCGCCGCGCTTGGTCCCGCTGGCTCAGCCTCGACGCCCCATTCGAGGCAGCCCGCTGCCGGGCCCTGCTGGCTAGCGTGTGCGGCGCACTCGGCGATGAGGAGTCCGCCCGCCTGGAGCGCGAGGCGGCCCGGGCAGTATTTGCCGAGCTGGGCGCCGCGCCGGCGCTATCGGAGCTTGAACAGTTGATGCCCGCCGCCCCGGGCGCTGAGGCAGACCCGGCGCCGGCCTCCGCGAACGGCACCGATCACAACGCCGGGCCGCTCACCTCCCGGGAAATAGAGGTCGTGCGGCTGGTCGCAGCCGGACTGAGCAACCGGGACATCGCAGCCGAACTGTTCATCAGCGGGAAAACGGTGGCCCGGCACCTAAGCAACGTCTTCACCAAGCTGGACCTGTCCTCCCGGGCCGCGCTCACGGCATACGCCTACGAGCACGGACTCACCCGGCATCCCTCCCCTGCATAAAACTACCCATTCCCCCGTCAGCCCGACTCCACCCGGGAAATGGGTGATTCGCCCGATTTGACCTGCCACGACGATACATAGCGTTAGTGGCATGAACGTTTCGGTGTTTGCAGGAATAGTGTCCACCATCCTCTTCGCGGTGAGCTACCTGCCGATGCTGGGCAAGGCCCTCCGCACGAGAGATCTTGACTCCTACAGCCTCGGCTACCTCACGCTGAGCAATGTGGCCAACGCAGTGCACTCCGTTTACGTCTTCAGCCTCCCGCTGGGGCCCATCTGGCTGCTGCACTGTTTCTACATCACAGCCTCCGCGCTGCTGCTCATCTGGTTCCTGCGCTTCCACCGCGTTCATGACCAATCCACCGCACATACATGCATGAGGAGGCACCACCATGAATTCCATCCCGGCACCTGACACCGGCAGCGCCGTCAGTCCTACCGCCGTCGACACCGTCATCATCGGTGCCGGACAGTCCGGCTTGGCGCTGGGCTACTACCTGGCGCAGCAGCGCAGGATCTTCGTCATTCTCGACGCCGGGGCACGGGTCGGCGACGCGTGGCGGATTCGCTGGGACTCGCTGCGCCTGTTTACGCCCGCCAAGTACGACGGCCTGCCCGGCCTGCCCTTCCCCGGCGACCGGCTCGCCTTTCCCACCAAGGACGAGCAGGCCGACTATCTGGAGGACTACGCCTCCCGCTTCCACCTGCCGGTCCGCTCCAACACGGCTGTCACCCGGCTGAGCCACGATGGGCAGCGGTTCCACGTGACGGCCGGGGCGCAGCGCTGGACGGCGCTGAACGTCGTCCTTGCCACCGGCGCCTGCCATCTGCCTAAGAGGCCGGGCTTTGCGGCGCAGCTGCCACCCGACGTGGTACAGCTCCACTCCAAGGACTACAAAAACCCCGCTCAACTCTCAAGCGGACCGGTCCTGGTGGTAGGCGTGGGTAACTCCGGGGCGGAGATCGCCTTGGAGACCAGCCGCACGCACGAAACCTGGCTGGCAGGCAAGCCGAGTGCCGAGATTCCGTTCCGGCACGGCCGGAACGCCGCCCGTTACTTCATCCCGGTGGTCCGCTTCGCCGGGATGCACGTGCTGAACACCAACACGCCGGTCGGACGGAGGGTGCTGCCGAAGATTGCTGCCATGGCTACGCCGTTGATCCGCACCAAGCTGGCAGACCTCCGCGCCGCTGGCGTCCACCTGGTGTCGCGGGTCTCCGGCGTTGAGGATGCAGAAGTATTGCTCGACGACGGCCGCAGCCTTTCCGTGTCGAACGTCATCTGGTGCACCGGCTTCGCCGAGGACTACCCGTGGCTGGACATCCCGGGGCTGCCCGCGAACTGGCGCGAGCAGCAGCACCGCGGGACCGTGGATGCATTGCCGGGCCTGTACCTGCTGGGGAAGGATCTCATCTACTCGGCCGCATCCGAAACCCTGCCCGGCGTCTGCCGGGACGCTAAGTATCTCGCGAAGCAGCTGGCGGCAACGCGGGCACCCGAGGAGGAAACAAAGGTTCAGGCAGGGATGGCGGCATAACGCGATGGACTTGTCCACCTTGTTGATTCGGGGCCCCGACCTCCCGCTTTAGAGCGCCGGAGCTGCCAGCTACGCGGAATAATGGAGGTATGACCGATCAGGACCGGGACCTGTGGGACGAGTTCGACTGCTCTAAACCCGCCGCCCCCGACCGGGTGCCAGGGCACCCCGGCGGAGAGCCGCTGGGCTTTGGCTTCCGCACCGGTGTGCGCAGCGCAGGGGTTGCCTTGGGCTTCGCCGTGTACGCCCTGACCCTTGGGACCGTGCTGGTCCTCACCGGCGCCGTCGTTTTCATCGCCCAAGGGCGGTGGCTGATGCTCGCCCTAATGGTGGTGATCGAAACGGTTTTCGTGCTCTGGTTCCTCCAGCTCGCACACCAGGCACGCAACCGGCGGGCGGCACAGTAACCGGGAACCTGGACCTACACCCCAGAGCAGAGCCCCTTGTACGCGCCAAGCCACGGCAGTACCATCCCCTCACCTGACGGCTCTCGGGAAGGGGGCAACGTTGCTCGACGCGGCACCGCGCACTGGCACCCGCACCGGGCGCTTCCGGGACCTAATCACCGGGCTCCTGGGGCTGTGGCTGCTGCTCGCCGTCTTCATCGACGGCTGGGCACACCTAAACGTCCCCGGGCTGGAGACGTTCTTCACGCCGTGGCACGCGGCCCTCTACTCCGGCATGCTGGCCACGGCGGCGTGGACCGCCGTCGTGATCTGGCGCTACCGGACGCCCGGGCAACCGCTCGTGCAAGGCGCTCCGCCGGGCTACCGCGGCACCGCGGCGGGAGTGCTCCTGTTCGCCACGGCGGGTGGTCTGGACCTGCTGTGGCACGAAATTCTGGGCCTGGAGGTCTCGCTGGATGCCTTGGTCAGCCCCACCCACCTGCTGCTCGGGTTGAGTCTCTTCCTCATCCTCGGCACCGCAGTCCGGAGCGCCCGGGCAGCCAGCCGCACCGGAAACCCTGGGTGGACTCCGGCGGCGATGTTCGCCGTCGTCCTGATGACGGGCTTGGGAGCCTTCTTCTTCGTCTACGCCTCGGCTTTTGTCCGGCCGGGGCCAACTGCCCTCTTCGTTCCGACGCCGGTGGGCACGCCCGGCCGCATTGAGGCGGAGATGCCGGTGGTGGTCGGTTTGGTCAGTTACCTGCTGACCACCGCTCTGATCATCGCCCCCTTCCTGTTCACGCTTTCAGCCGCACGGAAGCCCCTCCGCGGGATTGTCACTCTGCTCGTCGTGGCGGCGGCCTGGCTTCCCGTTGTGATGGTGGGCGTGCGCCCGACCGCGGTGGCCGGAGCAGCAGGGGCCACGCTGGCCGCCGTCGTGGTTGACCTGCTGCTCGCCCGGGTGCCGGCAGTGTGGCTGCACCGGCGGTTGCCCGCCGTGACCGCCGGAACCGCTGCGCTTGTTTGGACGGGCCAGCTCGTGGCGTACTCGGTGGTGGATGCGATCCGCTGGCCGGTCTCGCTGTGGCTGGGGGCGGTGGTGCTGAGTGCAGCGGTAGCCGCCGGCCTCGCCGTCGTCAGTTCCTGGGGAACGGCACGTTCCGGGCCAAATGCCGCCGGTGCTGCCGAATTGAAGCCCGCTGCAAACCCTCATTGAGCGTCTTTCACATCGTCATTCCCGAGGTCGCCGCGGGCATAAGCACAATGCCGACCGCAATCAGGGCCAGAGCTGCCGAGACCGAGCGGTTGGCCAGGCCTCTCCAGGGCAGCATCTTCTCCGCCGCGATGAACGCGCCCATGAGTGCCATCCACCCGACGCTCATCACGCCCAGCGCAAACAGCGCCACCATGAGCGCCCAGCAGCAGCCAACGCACCAGGCGCCGTGCTCCACCCCCATGCGCAGCGCCCCGCCGTATCCCGGCCGCAGGCCGTGGAGGACGAAATGCATGGGCGTGCGGCACTTGGTGAGACAGCCATTCTTAGCGGGGGTCAGCTGGTACAGCGCAGCCGCCAGGATCACGCCGGCCGCGGCGAAGCGTCCGCTGGGATCTGCCGTGAACGCGCCGGGGGCAAGCACCACAACCGCCCCATAAAGCCCGTAGGCCACCAGCCCGAACGCCGTCCACGCGACGAGATACCCAACGACGAACAGGGCTGTGGAACCGCGCGGTGCATAACGCCCCGTTTCCCGACGGCGGCGGCTGATTTTCGCGTAGGCCGTCACCATGGGCGCGACCGATGGAAACATCATGGCGGCCAGCATCACCATCCAGGTAGTAAGGAAGTACCCCAGCGGCCCCGGATCCGTCCAGGCTCCCATGTCCATCCCGCCCATCCGCTGCGCGGTGAGCACCCAGCTCAGCGCAGCGAGGATGAGCAGTACGGCAATCAGTAC
The DNA here is from genome assembly GCF_054130535.1 of Arthrobacter sp. D1-17. Classification (NCBI taxonomy): domain Bacteria; kingdom Bacillati; phylum Actinomycetota; class Actinomycetes; order Micrococcales; family Micrococcaceae; genus Arthrobacter; species Arthrobacter sp. D1-17. Next base: position 3,251,933 of record NZ_CP096382.1, read on the forward strand.
GGCCTCGCGCACATCAATGGCGCGCAGGGTGTGCTGCCGGGGCTCAGGCGCGGCCTTTGGGTGCACCTTCGGCCATCTCGCTTGAGAACGTGTAGTCCGCCGATTCGGCGTAGACCGAACCGTAGTCGAGGCCGAAGAGGTCCGACCCGCCTCGGCCCTTCCCAATCAGGTACTCGGGGGCGAAGCCGAACATTGCGTTCTTGACGGTGGTGACTCCCCCGTCGGGGCCGGGAAGCGGTTCAATGGCCAGATTGATGTGTCCGTCCACGGAAGCCGTGGGGGTGTCGCCATCGGAGAAGCTGATATTGCGGCGCTCAACACCAAGCCACTCGCCGTAGAAGGCGGCGAAGTCGGCAAACGGTCCGCCTTCGTCGCCGTGCAGGATGCGCTCCAGGGCCTGGGCCTGGCCGTCAGAGGCGCTGTTGCCGACGATGATGCCGACCTTCCAGTTGCCTGCAGTGAGGTTTGACGGGAAGAAGTTGCAGAAGGCGAAGTCAACGCCCGAGAGGTCGGTGTCATCAAGCTGGCCCCTGGCGATGTGGAAGACCGCCGAACCCCGGCATTCCCCGTTCTTCCCCGTGGGCGGGCCGTCTACGGAGCAGGGACAAATCAGCTGGCAATCGCAGTTGGCAACGTACTTTCCAGATATTTCCCATGACATTGAGGACTCTCCTTGCTGGCGCCATTGCCAGGCGGAAGCCGTGAAGGCACGGCGCCGAAATTACTGGGAAACAGGGCGAAAGGTCCTGATATCGCTGAGATTACTCCTGCGTGGAGGCCTGTCAATAAGCTTTTACTTCACCTGTTCCGCTCTTGTGGGCGGCCAGCCGCGGCAGTAGCATCCCGCCATCTGAAGGCTCCGCACGCTGTTCCGCAGAGCTGCTGCGGGACAGTTGTGGCCGTCATCCTGTTCGGTACCGCCGGTGCCTTGGGGTTTGCTGTGGCACCAGCGGATGCCGTCAGCCAGGCAGCCACCACAACGAGCATCGCTACAACTCTTTGGGTTCCCGGCGCCGCTGTGCTGACCACGCGGTGCGGACGGCGGTGCCGAGTATGAAGAAGAGGTTGAGAGCCGCGGGGCTCGCCGCCGTCACTTCCTGGGACCCCCTCGGAGGCGTCCACTACCCACTGAGTCCTAAGAGCAGCGTCGCTCCTAAGATGAGGCATGGACTTCTGGGACGTGTTGTGGACCGTAATGGGTGCCGGACTCATTCTGCTGATGCTTGTGGACGTCTTTTACACCCTGCTTTATCCTCACGGTTCGGGCCCCATGTGCAGGACAATAATGCGCGGGTGCTGGCTCCTCTCCAGGCCTTCCAGGGGAGGCGCCTCTCCGATAGCAGCTCCCGTGGCAATGGCTGCTGTTATCGGCGCCTGGGCGGCCATGGCTGTTATCGGCTGGGCTCTGCTCTACCTGCCGCACCTGCCGGAGAGTTTCGTTTATGGCAGCGGGATTCCTCAGCAGGGAGATTTCATCGAAGCGGTGTACATCTCGATGGTCACCCTTTCCACCGTTGGATTCGGGGAGGTGGTGGCCGGGCATCCATTGCTCAGACTCGTTTCTGCCTTGCAGGCTGTCACCGGTTTCGGTCTGCTGACGGCCACGGTTTCCTGGATCCTTCAGATGTATCCCGCCTTGAACCGCCGACGGGCTCTTGCCCATCAACTGAACCTCTTTAGGGAAGCGGCTGGCCCCGGCGGCGTATCGGCAATGGATCCACGCCAGGCTGCCGGGCTGCTCGAAGCGCTGGCCGGCAGCGTGGCTTCCGTCAGCATAGACTTGCTCGCCTTCCACGAAACGTACTATTTCCACGAAGTCGAGGAGCGGGGCTCCCTGCCTGCCACGGTGGCATACGCCCAGCAGCTCGCGTCGGAAGCCGGGGCAAGCGATGACAGGGAACTCCAGTTTGCCGGGCGGATGCTGGAGGCTGCTTTAGAGGATCTCGCAACCGTTCTTCGCGGCAGGTTCGGTCATTCCGGGGAAACGTCTTCGGATGTGTTTGACAGCTATTCCATGCACCACAGGCACCGCGCTGAATAGCGGACGGGCAGGGGCCCGCTCATCCGGTGAGGTCCCTGTGCCTGACCAGATAAGCCGCAAGACCGGCTCCTGCCGCAGCAATGGCGGTCATGGTCAGGGCCGCGACCGCGTCGAAGGATTCCACCGGCATGGCCGGGGAGTGACGGAACGGGCTCAGGTCCTGAAGCCATACCGGCAGGCCAAGAAGGTCGCCGAATTCTCCCAGCATGAGCCCGACGGCGAGGAACCCCCAGCCCAGCGGAATGGATAGGCGTGGCGTGGCGGCGAACGCAACGGCCGTTACAGCCAGGAAGACGGCCGCGGCCGGGACGTGGGCGAGGGCCGCCGGCACCAATAGTCCAGCCGGCCCGTTTCGTGCTCCGGCCAGTCCCACTCCGAGGGCGGCTGCAGCACCGGCCGTTGCGGTCACGGCAAGCACGGAGCCAGCCGCCACCAATACGTTCGCGTTCAGCCACCGGGCCCGGGACGCCGGCACGGCAAGGAGCAGTTCGGCCCGGCCTTCAACCTCTTCCGCATGCAGCCGAAGGACCGCCTGGATGCCGGCAGCCGCAGCCAGGACACCTGCGATGCCGAGTATGGCGGTGATGAACAGATCCAGCATCTCGGCCCGGGTACCAGGCACGAGCCGGCTGATCAGGTCCTGCAGTGACGCATTCCCGGCCACCGCCTCACTGGCCAGAGGCCCAAGACCGCCCGCCACAGCCCCTATGGCAGCAGCCGCCAGGCACCAACCAAACAACGTGGCGCGTTGAAGACGGAAGGCAAGTCCCAAGAATGACGCGCCGCCCACGCCTGCCCGGGCCCTGCCGGCGCGCTGGGGCAGCAGGCTGGCGCCCAGATCCCGCCGGTCCTGAATCAGCACCACGGCGGCAGCCAAGATTGCTGCCGCGGCAACCAGGACCAGCAACGGCATCGGGTCAGCTACAACAAATGGCCGGGACCGCTGGCCCCAGCCTATGGGCGAGAGCAGCGAGGGCCAGGCGGGCGTAACGTGCAACAGGTCGGCATCGGGGGTCCCCAGGGCATCCCCTACACCCCGAAGGAGGTAGGCCCCGCCGACAAGGCCGGCTGCGGCGCCGTTCGCCGAACGCCCGGACGGCAGCAGCTGTGCCGCAACCGCAGCGACGGGGACAAAGAACACGCCTACAGCACCCACCGCTGCGCCTGCCACGACAGCCCCTGCGACGGGCAGGCCCGCGGCGAGGAAGGCGGCGGCAACCGACAGTGCAAGGGCGACGTTTGCGGCCCCGCCCAAAAGCAAGGTCGCCAGCAGCGGCGCAGGACGGGAAAGCGGGACGGCACCGACGAACTCCGCGCGGCCAAGTTCCTCATCCAACCGGGTATGGCGGATGACGAGGAACGTACTCATGAGCCCGGCCAGGCCAGCAGTGAACGCGTATCCGCCGAAGAACGCGACAGCCCCGGTGCCGGTCCCGTCTGGCAGGCCCCGCAGGAAAAGAAACGCGGGGTTCACCGCGGACACTGCGATGATGGCCGCGCGGTCACTCTCGGCACTGAACTGCCCCGCGACGGCGGCGGCGGTAGCGAAGGCAAGAAAGGCTATCGCCAGGATCCAGACAGGCAGGAGCCAACGGTCACTGCGCGCTTGGAACAGGGCCAGCCGCAGGACGCCGCTCATCACTTTCTCCCGTCCCGGTCGCTGTAGTGGCGCAGGAACAGCTCCTCCAACGAGGGCGGGGCGGCGGTAATGGTCGTGACGCCGGTGCGGGCGAGCCCTTCGAGGACGGAGCCGAGCTCCGAAGCATCAGCATCAAACTCTGTGCCAAGGCCATTGCTGCGGACACCGTGCACGCCCGGCAGTGACACCAGTCCCACCGGCTCCGCTGCAGTGGTGATCCGGAAGCGGGTCCGGGTCAGGTGCCTCAGCTCGGCCAGGGTTCCTGTTTCAACAGCGGTGCCGGAGCGGATGATGGTGATCCGGTCGCAGAGCTGTTCAACCTCGCTGAGGACATGGCTGGAAAGCAGGACGGTCGCTCCGTCGGCGGCGACACGTCTGATGTGGCGACGGAAAACGGAGTCCATGACCGGGTCCAGGCCTGCGCTGGGCTCATCCAGGAGGTACAGCCGCGCCGGGCGGGCGAACGCGGCGATGAGAGCCGCCTTCTGACGGTTGCCCTTCGAATAGGTCCGGGACTTCCGCCGGGGATCGAACTCGAACTCCTCAATGAGTTCCCTAAGCAGCCGTTCCTCAGCACCGCCTCGCAGTCCCGTGAGCAGGTCGATGACCTCACCGCCGGACAGGTTGGGCCACAGATTTACATCCCCCGGAACGTAAGCGACGTCCCGGTGCGCTGTGGCAGGTTCAATCCAAGGATCCAGGCCGAAGACGCGGGCGGTACCTGACGTGGGGCGGATCAGGCCAAGAAGTATCCGCAATGTGGTCGACTTGCCTGCGCCGTTGGGGCCCAGGAAGCCGTGGACCTCCCCCGGCAGCACGGACAGATCGAGGCCCGCCAGCGCCATAATGCGGCCAAAATTCTTAACCAGGCCGGTGGTTTCAATGACAGGAGATGACTCAGAGCACATGGCAGGTCCGTTCCTAGCATGAACACCCGAGGCGGCTGCCCAGGGTGATCCGCACACTCATCCGTGCGGGCCGACCAGGCTTCCCGGCACTCCGAACCACAGCATACAATCACCGCTCCGGCGCCGGAAGACCGCCACCGGCGCCCCGCCCCTGTCCCTCAAGACCCCTTTCCCTTGAACCTAGCCGGCCAGGTTCTCCAGGACGTCCACGGCTACGGCCAGACCGTCCGCTGACCGGACACGCACTCCGACCCGGCGGCATTGCTTCCACCCTCTTCGGCTAATTTTCGGCTGAGGCTGGCAGACTGGCTATGGCCGCTCTCAATCCGCGAACCCACGTCGTTGTTTTCCCTCGAGCCACCCCATACGGTGAAGAGACGGTCAGCCGAAGTGCAGGTGCGGGTATGGGAAGTATTCCGTGGTCATCGCGCTGGCTTGTTTCGTGCTTCCTGAGCGCTGGCCTTGCCCTCGGCTTCCTCGCGCAAGCTGCGATAGCGGCCGCGCCTTCCGCACCTGAAGCTGCCGTCCCGAACCAGGCCTACGAGAGGGTGGACGCCTTCCTGCAGGAGCGGATCCAGGCCATGGGACTGCCCGGTGCCGCAATCGCGGTCGTCAAGGACGGCGTCCAGGTGCACTCCGCCGCCTTCGGCGAGGCTGATGATTCGGGGCGCCCGATGACTGCCCAGACCCCGGTGCTGCTGGCTTCAACGACCAAGTCCCTCACAGCCATCGCCGTGATGCAGCAGGTCGAGGCCGGACGGCTCCGGCTGGACGAGCCCGTAAAAACCTATCTGCCATGGTTCAGCATGCAGGACCCCCGCGCTGCGGACATCACAGTCCGCCATCTGCTGCACCAGGCCAGCGGCATGGCCGCCAAGGACACCGCATTCGAGGGCACCGACGCCCAGAGCCCGGAAGCCCTCGAAGAAGGCGTGCGCGCCCTGTCGGGATCCCCGCTGGCCGGGATCCCCGGTGAAGCATTCGGGTATGCCAACGCCAACTTCAACATCCTTGGCTTGCTCGTGCAGACAGTCTCCGGCCAGCCGTTCGGAGACTACATGGAGCAGCACGTCTTCGAACCACTGGGAATGCCCCGCAGCCACGCGACGCGGGCAGCTGCCCGGGCGGACAGCGCCGCTGCGGGTTACTCCTTGTGGTTCGGCACCGCCTGGCGCCAGACGGAAGTGCCTGCACCCGCTGCCGGCATGCCGTCGAGCACCATGTACGCCTCGGCGGAGGACCTGGGCCATGAGCTCATCGCGCTGCTGGACGGGGGACGGTACCGTGACCGCCGCATCCTCCGGCCGGAAAGCGTGCAGGCCATGCTTGAGCCGCGGATGCAGGTGGACGGGTCAAAGTTGTACGCCATGGGCTGGTTCACCCGCCCCCTCATGGAATCCGTGAACCCCGCAGGACCGCCCCCACCCGACGAGGAGTTGCCGCTGCTCGCGGAGCACCAAGGCGAATGGGGCAACTCGCACACCTACCTGGCCATGGTCCCGTCCTCACGCCTCGGCGTCGCCCTGGTCATCAACGCGAACGACACCTCGGCCCCGTCCCGGCTTAAAGCCATCGATACCAACATCCTCCGGATTCTCCACGGTCAGGAACCGGTGCCGGCCGTGCTGCAGGAGGACTGGCTGCAGCGCTATAGCTGGGCCGTGGCGCTTGGACTGCTGCTTGCGGAACTTCTCAGCCTGGTGCTGGCGCTGCGGTTTCTGCTGCGACCCGGCCCTGCCGGTTCCGACCCTGCCAGCCCCGGCCATGCCAGTTCCGGCCACGGCAGTTCCGACCGCGGCAGCCGCGGGACAGGGTGGCGGCTGCTGCGGGCCGGCCTGGCGGCCCTCGCCCTCGCCCTGGACGGCTTCGTGCTGTGGTTATGCCTGCTCTATGCCCCTGCCAAGTTCGACACCAACCTTGCCGTCATAGTCCACCAGTTTCCCGACGTCGGTTTCAGTCTGGTTCCGGCGCTCGGCCTGGCCATCCTGTGGGCGGTCCCGCGAACAGCTTTGTTGCTCTCCCGGATGGGAAGAGGCGTGGCGCTTCCGTGATCTCATCACGGACCGGTGCACTGGTCCGGAATTTTCCTCGCGCCCGCGCAGCTTGGCGCAACAACAGGCCCAGTCAATTCCCCACGAGACGAGGCGGATGGCCTTGGAACACCACAAGGTTCGTCGCGAACTTGTGTGACCGGCGCCACGTAGAATAGATTGTAAACAATCTACTATTCTTATGGAGGTGTCTTTTGCTGTTCAGCCAAGGGGAGTACGACGCCCGGCTCGCCGGAGTCCGCGTACGCATGGCCAAGCAGGGCCTCGCGGCCTTGCTGGTAACCGATCCTGCCAACATCTATTACCTGACCGGCTACAACGCGTGGTCCTTCTACACCCCCCAGATGGTCTTCGTTCCCGCCGACGGGCCCATGCTGCTCTTCACCAGGGCGATGGACGCCGGCGGCGCCTTCCGCACCAGTTGGCTGCCGGAGGACAGCATCGTCGGGTACCCGGAACAGTACGTTCACCGCCCGCACGTGCATCCCTTCGACTGGGTGGCCTTCGCCCTCCGCGAGCGGTACCTCATCGCCGCGGCAGCAAAGGGATGTGTGGGCCTTGAAATGGACTCGCACTTCTTCTCCCCCAAGGCATACCGCTCGCTGGTCAACGCCATTCCGGAATGGACCCTCGTGGACAGCTTCGAGCTGGTCAACTGGGTCCGCTCCATCAAATCACCGGCGGAGATCCAGCTGATGCGCGGCGCCGCGCAGGTCTGCATGGCGGCAATGAAGACCGCCGTAGAAACCATAGACGTCGGGGTCCGCCAGTGCGATGCCGCGGCAGCGATCAGCCAGGCGCAAATCCAGGGTGCCAACGGCATCGGTGGGGACTACCCCGCCATCGTGCCGATGCTGCCCACCGGTGAAGCAGCGGACACCCCGCACCTGACCTGGAGCGAGGACCGCTTCGAGGCCGGACAGGCCGTGGTCATCGAGCTGGCGGGCGCCCACCAGCGCTACCACGCCCCGCTGGCCCGCACCCTGACGCTCGGCAAAAAACCGGACAGGCTTGCGAAGCTGGCCGACGCCGTCGCCGACGGCCTGAACGCCGTGCTCACAGAAGTGCAGCCGGGCGTTCCAGTCAGCGAACTGGCCAGGGCCTGGAACTGGACGCTGGCCAAGTACGGCCTTGAAAAGCCATCCCGCATCGGTTACTCAATAGGCATCGGCTATCCGCCGGACTGGGGCGAGCGCACCATCTCCATCCGCTCCGAGGATGAGTCCGTCCTCGCTGAGAACATGACCTTCCATGTAATCGGGGGCATGTGGATGGACAACTACGGCTATGAACTCTCCGAATCAATCCGCGTCACCGCAGACGGCGTGGAAACATTTACCAGCTTCCCCCGGGAACTCATCCAGAAAGGCGGTTAGGTCATGACCGTTGACCATTTCGCCACCCGCTCCCGCGCCACCCTGCCCCTGGCAGACCGCGCAGCCAATCTCGTCGGCTCTGTCATCGACTCCAGCACCTCCCTGCTGGCCTCCCAGACACATGACATCGTCCGTTTCGCTATGGGCTCACCCGCAGACGAAGCGGTACCGCTGGCCGAATTCCGTCAGATCGCGGACCAGGTCATCGACCACAGTTCCATGACCTACGGCGCCACTGAGGGCGAACCCGTGCTGTTGAAGGCCCTTGTTGAGTACCTCGCCGGCACCTCGGACCCCACGGACGAGGAACGTATTACCATTACCGCCGGTGGCATGCAGGGCCTGGACCTGGCCTGCAAGATCTTCGTCAACCCGGGTGACCTGGTGATCGTGGAAAGCCCCACCTACACCAATGGCAGCGCCACTGCACTGAGCTACGGCGCCGAACTTCTCGAGGCGCCAATAGACGAGAACGGCCTCATCGTCGAGGCCCTTCCGGACCTGGTTGCGGCAGCGGGCCGGACCCCCAAAGCGATCTACACCATCCCGAACTTCCAGAACCCTTCCGGCACCACACTCTCACTGCCGCGCCGCCACCAGCTCCTGGAACTGGCGCACGAGTGGAACTCCGTCGTCATCGACGATGACCCCTACGGCCTGCTCCGTTTTGAGGGCGAGGACCTTCCCTCCCTCCAAGCTTTGAGTCCCGGGGATCCGCTGCTCTTTTCGGTCCGGACCTTCTCCAAGATTTTGGCTCCTGGTTTGCGGGTGGGGTGGGTGGACACGGACCCCGCGCTGCGACAGCTGGTCATCAACGCCAAGCAGGCAATGGACACCTCCACTAACGTTCCTGCCCAGCACATCGTTGCCGAATTCATCCGCCGCGGAGGCTTGGACAACCACCTCGCAGGCCTGCGGACTGAATACAAGCGCCGCAAGGATTCGATGCAGGAGAGCCTGCGCCGCAATCTAGGAGACAGGGTCACCACCACCGATCCCGAGGGAGGCTTCTTCCTCTGGCTCACACTTCAGGGACAGGACGCACAGATCTCCACTCGGAAGCTCTTCGAGACGGCCCTTGCCGAAGGCGTCGCCTTCATCCCCGGTCCGGCCCTTTCCGCCAGCGGAAAGTTCGACGACGCGCTGCGGCTCTGCTTCGCATCCACCACACCCGAACGGGCCGAGGAAGGCGTCATCCGGCTCCGGCGCGCGATGGACCTGGAACTCGCAGGGTTGAAGGGCGGAGGCAACGCTTGAGGACCGCAGCGGAACGACAGCGGCCGAAACAACAAGCCCTTGAACAACTGCGGCTGGAGCAGAAAGTCTTGGATTTGGTCAGCGAGGCCGAACTTGTCTCGCTGACCACGGCCCTGGTGGCCGCCGCCGGGGAAAATCCGGGCGGCACCGAGGAAGCCACGGTGGACGTCCTGAGGAACTTCAGCCTGGTTGCGGGCCTGGAGGTGTCAACGGAGACAGTGGCCACGGGACGGCCGAACTTCACCGCCATCCTGCCCGGCGGTCCCCGGCCCGGCGTCCTGTTCCTGGGCCACTCCGACGTGGTTCCGGCAGGAGCAGGTTGGGAGCGCCCACCGTTCGAGCCGCATGTGCGGGACGGCAGGCTTTATGGCCGCGGTGCCACCGACATGAAGGGCGGCCTGGCTGCAGTGCTCATCGCGCTGAAGGCCCTCAAGGATGCCGGTGCGGAGCTCTCCGGGAACGCCGCACTCGCATGCACGGTGGACGAGGAGGACTTGGGACTCGGCATCCGGGCCTACACGGCAACCTCCCTCAAAGATCCGACATTCTCCTACTCGGCGTGCGTCGTCGCGGAGCCCACCGACCTTGAAACAGTCATCGGTTGCCGGGGCGATAGCTACATTGAGCTGAAAGTCACCGGCAAGTCAGCCCACTCCGGCCGGCCCGCAGACGGCCGGAACGCCATTGACGCTGCAGCCAAGATCCTGGAGCTTGTCCGGGAGGACCATGCCCGACTCCAAACCACTCAGGACCCTTTGCTCGGAGCTGGAACCTGGAGCACCGGCCTCATCCGCGGGGGCACCGGCACATCGATGGTGGCCGCCGAGTGCACCCTGTCCCTGGACCGCCGCCTCATGCCCGGCGAGGACGCGCACCTGATCCTGGACTGCCTTCAACGGCAGATCAGCGAGGCCGGTATTGACACCGACGGCATCCGCGTGGAGGCGGAGGTCACCATGGAGATGCCCGGTTTCCGCACTCCCGAAACCCATGCCCTGGTGGCAAATTCGGTCAAAGCATTGGCCGACTCCGGCGTCAGCAGCGCCGTGACCGGCTGGACGGCTGCCTGTGACGGCGGTTTCATTGCCCGGGACCTTGGCATTCCCGCGATTGTCATGGGACCCGGCGGCCTCAACGACCAGGCGCACCAGGTGAATGAATCGGTCAGCATCGCGGAGCTCGTAGCCGCCGCCCGCGCGTACGCGCTTATGTGCCTGCGGCACGATAGAAGCTGACAGCGGCAGACTCCAGGAGCCCTGAATCCAGACAGACCGGAACGGCCGGCTGCACATCGTGCAGCCGGCCCTTTCCATTGCTTTCGTCATCCTGTTGCAGATGCTGCTGGCGTTTTTCCAGACGCAGGAGCACATGCTACTGCAGCCGGGTGCTGGAAGCCGCCCGGCTGCAGTGATTATCCCTGTCTCTGTTACTCGGCCGTCTCCACAGCCCGGGAGTACGTCAGGGTCTCGTCGCGGGCCCCACCCATCCAGATGTCCTGGCAGGCTGCGGCCATCTCATCCAGGCCTTCTACGATCGTGGCAAAGACGTTGCCGGGAACCCAGCCGGTGTCCCCGTTGAGCAACAGGTTGTTGCGGCCGTAGAAGACGGCGAGGTCAACAATTGTCTGCACGGAATCAGTGCCGGAATCCTGCTCGTAGCCGTGGGAAGGCGTTTTCAGGTCGTTAGAAGTGAACGTGAAGTAGCAGACGTCCCCGGGGATTGGGGTCACGGTGGTGTTCTCGGCGCCGGGTTCTACCGGAGCGAAGGCCGGGACGAGGTTGTAGATCTCGTTGCGGGCGTATTTTCCATGAAACACCTGCCCGCTCAGCGGCAGGGCATCCCAGACCGCTTTGCTCGTGCGGGGTGCTACGTCGTCGTGTAGGAGGGCCTTGCAGGTGACCCCCCGCTTCTCCAGGGTGATGTTGATGTACCGGGCCATATTCTGCCTTACTTCGTCGTTGAACCAGAAGACCGTGCGTAACGATCGGATGCCAACAGGCTATGTGGCCGCGATCACTATTGTCAACAATCCTACCGCTCTTGTCCTGGCACTAGAAGCTCCGTAGGATTGTTGACAATGAGCAGCTCGGACGCGCGGTTCGTGGACCAAGCCCTTTCGGAGTATCCCTCGGCTCGAACACCATGATGGAAAGGCTATCCGTGTCAGAAAAAGGACCGGCAGGAGGACAACCCCGGCAGTCAGCACCGGGACCCGGCCTGCATGAGAACCGTAAGTTTGCACCGTCCGCAGAATTCGCCGCGAACGCCGTCGTTGGCGCCGGGATCTATGCAGAGGCCGAGGCTGACCGGCCGGCGTTTTGGGCCAAACAGGCCCGCGAACTGCTCACCTGGAGCAAGGACTTCACCGAAACCCTCGACTGGACGGACCCGCCGTTCGCGAAATGGTTTGTCGGCGGGGAGGTCAACGCGGCCTACAACGCGCTGGACCGGCACGTGGAGAACGGCCTCGGGGACCGGGTTGCGATCTACTTCGAGGGCGAACCCGGTGATTCCCGCACCTACACCTACGCCCAGCTCACCGAGGAAGTGAAGCAGGCCGCGAACGCCTTCGAATCCCTGGGCGTGGCCAAGGGCGACCGTGTTGCCGTGTACCTGCCGATGATCCCCGAAGCCGTGATCACGCTGCTCGCCTGCGCCCGGATCGGCGCCGTGCACTCCGTCGTGTTCGGCGGCTTCTCCGCTGACGCGCTGCGCTCGCGCATCGATGACGCCGAAGCCACGCTCGTCGTCACCGCCGACGGCACCTACCGCCGCGGCAAGCCCAGCGCCCTGAAACCGGCCGTGGACCAGGCGCTCTCCGCTGCCGGGCACACGGTGCAGAACGTCGTGGTGGTCAAGCGCAACGGCGAACCGGTGGACTGGACCGAGGGCCGGGACCACTGGTGGGAGGACACCGTCGGCGCCGCGTCCGCCGAGCACAGCCCGGTGGGCCACGATTCCGAGCACCCGCTGTTCATCCTGTACACCTCCGGCACCACCGGTAAGCCCAAGGGCATCCTGCACACCACCGGCGGCTACCTCACCCAAACCGCGTTCACCCACAAGGCAGTCTTCGACCTGCACCCCGAAACGGACGTGTACTGGTGCACGGCCGACGTCGGATGGGTCACCGGCCACTCCTACGTCGCCTACGCGCCGCTGATCAACGGCGCCACCCAGGTCATGTACGAAGGCACCCCGGACTCCCCCCACCAGGGCCGCTGGTGGGAGATCGTGGAGAAGTACAAGGTCTCCATCCTCTACACCGCGCCCACCGCGATACGGACCTTCATGAAGTGGGGCCGTTCCATCCCGGACGGGTACGACCTGTCCTCCATCCGGGTGCTGGGCTCCGTGGGTGAACCCATCAACCCCGAGGCGTGGATGTGGTACCGCGAGGTCATCGGCGCCAACGCCGGCAAGAACGGTGAAAAGAAGGAGCACCCCGCCCCGATCGTGGACACCTGGTGGCAAACCGAAACCGGCGCGCAGATGATCGCCCCGCTGCCCGGCGTCACGGCCGCCAAGCCCGGCTCCGCCCAGGTGCCCCTGCCCGGCATTGCCGTGGACGTCGTGGACGAGAACGGCGCTTCGGTCCCGGACGGGCACGGCGGGTTCCTGGTGATCCGCGAACCCTGGCCGGCCATGCTCCGCGGCATCTGGGGCGACCCCGAACGCTTCAAGGACACCTACTGGTCCCGGTTCGAAACCATGTACTTCGCCGGGGACGGGGCCAAAAAGGACGAAGACGGCGACATCTGGCTCCTGGGCCGGGTCGATGACGTCATGAACGTCTCAGGCCACCGCCTCTCCACCACCGAGATCGAATCCGCCCTGGTCTCCCACCCCGCCGTGGCCGAAGCCGCCGTCGTGGGCGCCACAGACGAAACCACCGGCCAGGCCGTCGTGGCGTTCGTCATCCTCCGCGGCGACGCCGTGGATTCCGGGGACGCAATCGTCCAGGAACTGCGCAACCACGTCGGCCGCGAAATCGGCCCGATCGCCAAACCCAAAACCGTCCTCGTGGTCCCGGAACTGCCCAAGACCCGCTCCGGCAAAATCATGCGCCGCCTCCTCAAAGACGTCGCCGAAGGCCGCGAAGCAGGCGACGCCACCACCCTGTCGGACAACACCGTCATGGCACAAATCGCGGCTTCCCTGGCACACCGGGTATCCAACCGCTAGTCCCATCCACGGGACAACGGCCACTTACTATCTGACACTGGAGGACAAGTTGAAGAAACGCACACTCACCAGGTCTGCCCGCAGCATTGCGGGCAGCTCAGCTGAGATACTGCCCCGAACGGGCGAACACTGCCCCGTCAGCGGCTGGTGGACGCCGTCGAACCGGGACTCTGCTGCGCAGTTTCTGGCCAAAGGAACCATCATGCCCGCGGCGGACGGAACCGCGGTTACGTGGAGGCTCATTGGCAGCCCGCCCCTCAAAAATACCGAAGGGCAGCACCTTGGTTGTCTTGACCGGATGGTCGCTATCGTCGATCTGACCAAACGGCTGGCGTAGGCGAGCCGCGTGGGAGTCCAGGAACTGCCGCTGGAGGCGTCTGTGCGGATCAACCTCGTGCTGGGGGTCTAACCGCGTCAGCGGCGCAGGCCACAGGAGCTGGAGGGAATGCCCAACAGTAAAGGGGCGGCGTGGGGATTCCCCACACCGCCCCTTATCTTTTGCTGCTCTATGCCGGCTTTTTACCGCGACGCGGCGTAGCCAAACTCCTTGTCCACCAGGTTGACCAGAGGCTTTCCGGCCAGCCACAGGTGCAGGTTGGCTTCAAACTGCCCGGCCAGCGTGTTCCGCCAGCCGACCACGTCTCCGGACATATGGGCGGATATGTGCACGTTGTCCATAGACCAGAACGGGTGTTCCGCCGGCAACGGTTCCACCTGGAAAACATCGAGCGAAGCGGCGGCAACGTGACCGTTTCGCAGTGCCTGGACCAAGGCGTCTTCGTCAACGAGTGCCCCTCGTCCCACGTTCACCACATGGGCGGTTGGCTTCATCGTTCCCAGTACCTCGGCATTGAGGATTCCGCGGGTCTCCTCAGTCAGTGGTGCGATCAGCACCAAGTGGTCGCACCAACCGGCATGGGCCGCCAGCTCTGCGCTGGAAACCACCTTGTTGAAGTCGGGGTCGCTGTCCCTTACGGTTCGCCCGGCTCCAAGGACGTTCATGCCTATAGCTTTCAGCAACCTGGCAGTGGCCCGTCCGATGCCCCCGGTACCAACCACGAGAACATTCTGCCCGGCCGTGCGCTGGACTTCCCGGTGCTTCCACACGTTCTGCTGCTGCAGGCTCTTGCTGACGTGCAGTTGTTTGTCGTGTGCGAGGACAGAGGCCAGCACGAACTCTGCGATGGGGCCGTCGAAGGCTCCATGGGCATTGGTGACAAGGACGTCGGACTGGCGGAGTTCGTCGAAGAGCAGGGAGTCCACGCCCGCGGCTGCGACATGTATCCAACGGAGCGAATCGGCGTGTTTCCATGCATCGCGCAGCGCTGTCGAGAAGAAGTCCCATAGAAAGAGGACCTCGGCCCCCGGGAGGGCGTCAGCCAGGCCATCGGCGTCCGTCATCACCAACTCCACGCGCTGCCCCACGGCGTCGATGTTATGAGGAGGCATGACCCCTTGCGCGGTCAGAATGACAACTTTTGGCCGGTGAGGGGTGACCGGCATCTCATTTATTATGTCCACGTCTCAACTCTAGTTCCATTGCGGATTGTTGACAATCGATCAATATGAGGCAGAATTATCTTCATGACTTCACTTAGCCCCCTCCTCAAGCAAGCAACCCCCTTGGTGGTGGACCACGCCCTTGGCAGCTGGATCCACGCCACCGACGGCAAGGCCTACCTGGACTTCACCACCGGAATTGGTGTGACCAGCACGGGCCACTGCCATCCCCGAGTAGTGGAAGCAGCCCGGGAACAGGTAGGTAAGATCATCCACGCGCAGTACACCACGGTCATGCACAAGCCGCTTCTGGCTCTGACCGAGAAGCTCGGCGAGGTGCTTCCGGAAGGCCTCGACTCCGTTTTTTATGCCAACTCTGGTTCCGAAGCCGTTGAGGCCGCAATCCGCCTGGCACGCATGGCCACCGGACGTCCCAACATCGTTGTTTTCCAGGGCGGCTTCCACGGCCGCACCGTCGCTGCCGCTTCGCTGACCACAGCCGGAACCCGATTCTCCGCAGGTTTCTCCCCGCTGATGTCCGGTGTCCACATGTCCGCGTTCCCCTATGCCTACCGATACGGCTGGGATGAGGCCAGCACTGTCGCCTTCGCCCTGAAGGAACTTGACTACCTGCTGCAGACCCGGACCGCGCCGAATGACACTGCCGCCTTCCTGATTGAGCCGGCTCTGGGCGACGGCGGCTACCTCCCGACCCCTCCCGCATTCCTGGAAGGATTGCGCGAGCGCGCCGACCGCCACGGCATCCAGCTCATTTTTGATGAGGTGCAGGCCGGAGTGGGCCGGATGGGCAAGTTCTGGGGCCATCAGTATTCCAGCGCCACACCGGACATCATCATCACTGCCAAGGGCATTGCCTCCGGCTTCCCAATCTCCGCCATCGCGGCGTCCACCGAAACGATGTCGAAGGGCTGGCCCGGATCCCAGGGCGGCACGTACGGAGGAAACGCTGTTTCCGCCGCTGCCGGCGTCGCCACCCTCGACGTTGTGCGGGAAGAAGGCCTTGTGGAAAATTCCCGCGTTCGCGGTGAACAGCTGCAGTCCGGCCTCAAGGAGATCCAAGCCCGCTTCCCGGTCATCGGTGACGTCCGCGGCCGCGGCCTCATGCTGGGCATTGAATTCACGTCTGAAGACGGCACCCCCGACGCCGCGACCGCCAGCGCTGTCCAACAGGCCACCACGGCAGAGGGGCTGCTGACACTGACCTGCGGCCCAGCCGGCAATGTCGTCCGGCTGATCCCGGCGCTCGTGGTCACCGCAGAGGAAATCTCCCTGGGCCTGGAGCGTTTCGAGGCAGCTGTGGGCGCCGTCGTCGGAGCCGTTCCCGCCTCGACAGGATCCTGAGACCTCATGATTGACGCCGTTCGTTCCCCAGCGGACCCGGTAGTAGACCCCGGCGCGCCGAGTGTCAGTAAGGCCGGGCAACCCGCGGTCCTCGCGCGCCTGGCCTCCGCGGGTGTTGCCGCGGACACCTCGCCGCGGCGCCTGTCGGAATACTCCTACGATGCGTCTAACTACCGCGTGGCCCCGTTAGCCGTGGTCTTCCCGAGAACAGTAGAGGATGTTGTCTCCACCGTTGCTGCCTGCCGTGAAACGGCAACGCCTCTGATCGGCCGCGGCGGCGGGACTTCCATGGCCGGAAACGCCATGGGTCCCGGCATCGTGCTGGATTTTTCCCGGCATATGAACGGCATTCACAGCCTTGATGAAGCCGCCGGAACGGTGGCCGTGGACCCCGGAGTGGTGCTCGCCGTCCTCTCCCGCGAAGTGGAGAAGACGACTGGGGGCCGCTACACCTTTGCGCCGGACCCTTCCTCCAAGAACCGCGCGACCATCGGCGGCTCGCTGGGTAACGACGCGTGCGGTAACCATTCCGTCCGCTATGGACGGACGTCTGACCACGTTGCGGAGATCGACGTCGTCACCTCCGATGGTGCGCGGCTCACCGCTGCGGCCACGGGATTGCGCGCCACCGACCCCAGTGACAACGCCTCGGCCTCCCGCGCCGCTGCCCTGACCGCATCCCTCAAGGACCTGACGCACAACCACCTGTCCGAGTTCCGGCTCGAGCTCGAACGCATCCAGCGCCAGGTTTCCGGTTATCACCTGGCCAACCTGCTGCCGGAAAACGGGTTCAACGTGGCCCGCGCTTTAGCGGGCTCTGAGGGAACGTGCGCGATCATTGTCGGTGCGCGGATGAAGCTCGTACCCAAGCCGGCCAGCGCCCTGCTGGTCTGCCTGGGCTATGCGGACGTGGTCGACGCGGCGCGGGACATCGAGACCATCCTGGAGTTCTCCCCCGCTGCCGTGGAAGGCATCGATGAGGCGATCGTGGAGACCATGCGCTTTCGCCGCGGCGACCGCTCAGTGCTTGGCCTTCCCGATGGAAAGGCCTGGCTCTACGTGGACCTGGACGGCGACAACCCGGGCGAGGTTCGCGCCGACGCCGAGCGGCTGCTTGCCCGACTCAAGGAAAACGGACGGCTCGTGGACGGGCGCCCGGTGCCTGACGCCGTCGAGCGGGCATCCCTCTGGCGTGTCCGCGAGGACGGCGCAGGACTTTCCGCACGGCTCTCCACCGGAGGCGAATCCTGGCCCGGCTGGGAGGACTCCGCCGTGGCTCCTGAAAAACTGGCCGATTACCTCTCCGAGTTCCGCGAACTTCTGGCCCGCCATGAGCTAAGAGGCGTCATGTATGGCCACTTCGGCGCGGGCTGCATGCACATCCGCATCACCTATGATCTCCGCACCGAGGCGGGCCGGGCCGTCTTCCGGACCTTCACACAGGAAGCCGCCGGGCTCGTGGTCCGGCACGGCGGCTCACTCTCGGGAGAACACGGCGATGGCAGGGCCCGCTCGGAACTGCTGCCCATGATGTACTCACCACGGATGTTGGAAGCATTCGCCAGCTTCCGCCGCGCCTGGGACCCGGCAGGAATCCTTAATCCGGGGTCGCTTACTGAAGCGGACCCGATGGACGCCAACCTAGTCCTCGACGGTGTTCCGCAGCGGCAGTGGCGAACGAGCTTCGACCTCCGCCCGCTCGGCGCCGGAGGCAGCGCATCAACCGAAACCGACACTCCCGAGACCTCCACGGGCAGCGGTACGGATCCCTGGGTTCACGCGCTCCAGAGCTGCATTGGCGTCGGCCGTTGCCGCACGGATTCCGGCGGCGTCATGTGCCCGAGCTACCGCGCCACCAAGGATGAAAAGGACTCAACCCGCGGGCGCTCCCGCGTGCTGCAGGACATGGTCCGCGGAGCCCGCACCGTGGAGGAAGGCTGGAAATCGGAGGAGGTCCGTGAGGCCCTTGACCTATGCCTCTCCTGCAAGGCCTGTTCCAGCGACTGCCCCACCGGCGTCGACATGGCCACGTACAAATCCGAGTTCTTCTCGCACTATTACGACGGCAAGCGGCGCCCACTCTCGCACTACTCCCTGGGCTGGCTGCCCCGATGGCTCAAGGTCACCGGCCGCATGGCACCGGTGGTCAACGCCGTGATGTCCACACCGCTGGCCAAAGCGGCTTCCGCCCTGGGCGGGCTCACCACCAAGAGGTCCATGCCCCGCTTCGCCGGAGCGAACGAGTGGCGCCGGGCAGTCTTCGCCGCCGGCGTCGCGCCCGCCCGCAAGTCCAGCAACAGCGGCACGGCCGACGGTGCCAATGGGCCAGCCCCGGACGGAGTAGTCCTGTTCGTGGACACGTTCACCCGCGGCTTCCGGCCTGAGGTCGCCGGTGCAGCGGCGCGCGTTCTCGCCGGCGCCGGTTCCACCACGGAATGTTCCGCCGACGCCTGTTGCGGCCTGACCTGGATTTCCACTGGGCAGCTTGATACGGCCAAAAAGCTGCTGGGCAAGGCGGCCGTCGCGCTCGACGACGGGACCGACCGCCCCATTGTGGTGGTGGAACCGAGCTGTGCCGCCGCGCTGCGCAAGGACCTGCCGGAGCTCGTCCATACGGACCAGGCCCGCCGGGTCGCCGCCAGGGTGCGCAGCTTCGCCTCGCACATAGAAGAGCTGGCGAAGTCGGGCTGGAAACCTACGCCGGCGGAACCCCTGCCGGAAAAGGTGGTGCTACAGACGCACTGCCACGAACACTCCGTCTTCGGCGCGGGCACCCAGCGCGCGGCGCTCGGCGCGGTGGGTGTCGCAGACATAGTGGACGCGACAGGCTGCTGCGGCGTAGCCGGCAACTTCGGCTTCGAAAAGGAGCACTTCGACGTCAGCATGCTGGTGGCCGAGCAGTCTCTAGCGCCTGCCCTGCGGGAGACAGAGGCGGATTCCGTGGTCCTCACCGACGGCTTCTCCTGCGCGATGCAGGTCCGGCAACTCGATGATTCCAAGCCGGGGCGCCACCTCGCCCAACTCCTCGATCCCGGGGGACCGACAACAATCTCCCTTGAGCGCAATCACAAAACACTTCCTTCCACTCAAGAAAAGGACTATTCATGAGCATCCAGGCAACCACCAACTCCAGGACTTCCCAAAAGGCGCTGGACGCCGTCGCCAAGGTGAGCACCAAACTGTTCATCGACGGCGAATGGGCGGAAGCCTCTTCCGGCGCCCGCTTCAACGTCATCAACCCCGCCACCGAGGAAGTCATTGCCACCGTGGCCGACGGCGGTCCCGAAGACGCCCGCCGGGCGATCGAAACGGCCGGCCGTGTACAGAAGGAGTGGGCCAAGACCCCGCCGCGGGAGCGGAGCGAAATCCTACGGCGTGCCTTCGACCTGATCATGGCCCGGCAGGACGAGCTGGCCCTGATCATGACCACCGAGATGGGCAAGCCCTTCGCCGAAGCCAAGGGCGAAGTAGCCTACGCTGCAGAGTTTTTCCGCTGGTTCTCGGAGGAGGCTGTGCGCATCGGCGGCGACCTGACCACCACAGGCGACGGCAAGAACCGGATTCTCGTCTCTAAGGAGCCCGTGGGCCCCTGCGTGCTGGTGACGCCCTGGAACTTCCCGCTGGCCATGGGCACGCGGAAGATCGGTCCGGCCATCGCAGCCGGCTGCACCATGGTCTTCAAGCCTGCCAACCTCACCCCGCTGTCCTCACTGGCGCTGGTGGACATCCTGATCGAGGCCGGCCTGCCCAAGGGCGTGCTCAACGTCGTCACCACCACCAAGGCCTCGGACGTAGTCACCCCGTGGATGGAGAGCGGCATCGCCCGCAAGGTCAGCTTCACCGGCTCCACCGGCGTGGGCATCCGGCTCCTGGAGCAGGCGGCAAAGAACGTCATGCGCTCCTCGATGGAACTCGGCGGCAACGCGCCCCTGATCGTGTTTGAGGATGCCGACCTGGACCGGGCCGTGGAAGGCGCATTTGCCGCCAAGATGCGGAACATGGGCGAGGCCTGCACCGCCGCCAACCGGATTTTCGTCCAGCGCTCTGTGGCCGCCGACTTCTCGGCACGGCTCGCCAAGCGCCTTAAAGCCCTCAAGGTCGGCGACGGCGCCGAGGAAGGCACCGACGTCGGCCCTCTGGTGGAAGAGAAAGCCCTGAACAAGGTCCAGGAACTGGTGGACGACGCCGTCGCCAAGGGCGCCACCGTGGTCTGCGGCGGCTCCCGCCCCGAGGGCACCGGGTACTTCTACTCCCCCACGGTACTTGCGGACGTCAGCCCGGATGCGGCCCTGATGAGCGAGGAGATCTTCGGCCCGGTGGCCCCGGTAATTCCCTTCGACACCGAGGAGGAAGTCATCCGGCTCGCCAACGATACCCCTTGGGGCCTGGCCAGCTACCTGTTCACCCAGGACCTGGACCGAGCCTTCCGCGTGGGCGAGGAACTGGAGGTCGGCATGGTTGGACTCAATACAGGAATTGTGTCCAACCCGGCGGCGCCCTTCGGCGGCATCAAAGCCTCCGGGCTGGGCCGTGAGGGCGGCCGCGTGGGCCTGGACGAGTTCCTGGAAATCAAGTACATGGCCCTCCCCCGCGTCTAGGGCTCAAAGACCAAGTGATGCTGGATCCGAAGTGGAATCAGCAGGAGGAAATAATGAGTGAATTGACCGATCTGATAAACCTAACGGCAGTTGAGCTGCTGGCGGGCTACCGCGAGGGCACCGTCTCGCCCGTGGACGCCACCCAGGCTGCGCTGGAAGCTATAGACGCGGGAAACAATGACGTAAACGCCTTTGTCTCCGTTGAGGCCGACAGCGCTCTGCAGGAGGCACGTGAATCCGCAGCGAGGTGGCGCAGTGGCAAGCCGCTGGGTCCAGGCGACGGCGTTCCCACTTCCATTAAGGACATTTTTTACACCCGGGGTTGGCCCACTCTGCGCGGGACCAACCTCATCAATGCGGACGCGGCCTGGAACGATGATGCGCCGTGCGTCGCGAGGCTGCGTGAGACCGGCGCCGTGCTGCTCGGAAAGACCACCACTCCGGAGTTCGCCTGGAAGGGAGTGACGGATTCCCTCCGCCACGGCTCCACAGGTAATCCCAGGGCCCAGGACCTAACGTCAGGCGGCTCGAGCGGCGGCAGCGCCACGGCCGTGGGGCTCGGGATGGGTCCATGGTCGGTGGGCACCGACGGAGGCGGCTCGGTCCGGATCCCCGCCGCGTTCACCGGAACCGTGGCCCTCAAGCCCACGTATGGGTTGGTGCCTATGTTCCCCGCCAGCCCGTTCGGAACCCTCGCGCATGCCGGGCCCATGACCCGTACGGTCGAGGACACGGCTCTCCTGCTGGATGTGATCACCGGGTTTGATTCGCGCGACTGGTCTGCACTCCCGACTCCGACCGGTTCCTTCCTGGACGGCCTCGACGGCGGTGTCAAGGGGATGCGGATAGCATTCTCACCGACGCTTGGCTTCGGCGCCAACGATCCTGAGGTCGAGCGGCTGGTCCGGGCGGCGGCTCAAGTGCTTGCGGAGGCCGGCGCCCTCGTCGAGGAAGTAGATCCCGGTATCCAGGATCCAGTTGAGGCCTTCCATGTCCTGTGGTTCGCGGGGGCCGCCAAAGTGCTCGAAGCCTATGGACCGGATGCCATCAGCAAGGTGGATCCAGGGCTACGCCGATCCATTGAGGAGCAGGGAGACATCAGCGCTTCGGACTTCCTCGATGCCACCGCCGTACGGATGGACCTGGGCGTGAAGATGGGACGGTTCCACGAAACGTACGAGCTGCTTTTGACCCCCACGCTCCCCATCGCGGCCTTCCCGCGGGACCGGGACGCGCCCGAAGGCTGGCACTCCCAGAACTGGACCAGCTGGACCCCGTACACCTACCCGTTCAACATGACGCAGCAGCCTGCCATCAGCGTTCCCTGCGGCTTCACCGAGGCCGGTCTCCCCGCGGGCCTGCAGATCATCGGCCCGCGGCACGCGGACCGCAAGGTGCTCCGTGCAGCCCAAACCTACGAGAAGGCCGCGGCCTGGGGTACCGAACGGCCCGCACGGATCGCGGCACACCGCAGCTAGCCGTCTCGACGGGGCGCCTAACGCCTTGGAGTCAGACAAAATGCCCGGCTGGGATTTCCCAGCCGGGCATTTTTGTGTCTGCGGGGCGATCATGGGACCGCGTCTGATTAGCGGCGGCCAGGTAATGGCGTGCGGGTCTTGTCCGATCTCATGGCGAGGCCAGCCAGTTCTTGAGTCGAGTGAATCCTCGCTCGACGACATTGCGCCCCTTCCAGGCCTTACTGCCGAACCCTGGCGGGCGCCTGCCAGCAGAACCGCCCTTTTCCGGTTCGCTGCCTGCTCCGACTTTCCGGGATGGTGCCCTTGATGCCGCGGCCGGCGGGCCAGGTGCGGTTGGCCGTGGACGGTAACCGTTGTCTGCCGGAATGCGGTCCGGACGGGTGCGTGGTCTTCCCCTACCTGGCCGTGGGAATCGGATCTCCTCGAGGCGGGAGCCCCTGTGAGGCGTGGAAGGGTCGCTGCGTGCTGATGGACGTGCACGATCGTGGAGCCGATTGACGCGACCCACTCGATATCGGCAAGCGCCTCGGCGCAGGTGTGGACACCAGCCAACTGCGACCTGCCCCGTTCTTTTCGATCCGCGTACTCCGCGTGAGCCCCTACTCGGCGTGAACCGTGGTCACGGGGGCGGCACAGCTGGCCGGGTCTCTTCAAGGGACATTGCAACGCTCAAAAGTCCCGGTGGCTCCAGGGACCCGATAAATGACCAAGCCCGCGGCTGGCCCTGATAGTGATCAGGGTCCAGCCGCGGGCCAGGGATCGTGCTTTATGAAACTCCGGTGTTTTTAAATCCCGCTCTTTGAATTGTGAGGTTTAGGAGCGGTGCGGCTGATGGAGTCCCCTGGAATCTTCATGTTGCGCAGGGAGGAGCCCGCGGTTTCGGGCATTTTCCACACGGCAACGAGGCCTACGAGGCAGGCAGCCATCATGTAGAACGCCGGCATCAGGACGTTCCCCGTGGAATTGATCAGGAGCTCGTTCACCATGGGAGCAGTGCCGCCAAAGAGAGCGGTGCTGACGTTGTACGTTATCGCGAAGCCTGAGTAGCGGACCTGCGTGGGGAACAGGGCGGGAAAGGTAGCTGAGATGGTGGCTAGCTGTGGGAGGTACAGCAGGCCCAGGACAGCGAAGCCAAGCATCGCGAACCAAAAGCCGTTGGCCATCACCATATACATCGGGACCGCCAAGACGAACAGGCCGATGAGCGAGATGAACCACATGGGCCTGCGTCCGATCTTGTCCGAACGGGCTCCTGCCAGCGGAATGATCAGCATCATCACCAACTGTCCGACAAACATGAGGGTCAGTACCGTACTGGCGTCCATGCCGACCGAGCCCTCGAGGTAAGTCGGCATGTACGAAAGAAGCGTGTAATTAACCACGTTCAGAGCGATGACGAGCCCGGACATGGTCAGCATTGGCCGCCAGTAGTAGCGGAGCAGGTCCCTGAGCGTGGAACTCACTGCCGGCTCCAGGTCACCCTTGGCCTCGAGCTCGCGAAAGACGGGGGTGTCTTCCAGACGGTTCCGCAGGTAGAGCCCGATGATGCCGAGTGGACCGGCGATCAGGAACGGCACGCGCCAGCCCCACTCGTGCATGGCGCTGTCGCCCAGGAGCAGGCTGCAGAGCAGAACGATCAGGGAACCGAGGGCGAAGCCGCCCAGGGTGCCGAACTCCAGAAAGCTTCCGTAGAAGCCACGCTTCTTGTCGGGCGCATACTCCGCCATAAAGGTGGCGGCGCCGCCGTACTCGCCGCCGGTAGAGAAGCCCTGAACCATGCGGAGCAGGATCAGCAGTGCCGGGGCCAGCCAGCCGGCCACAGATTGGGTTGGGAGAAGGCCGATCGCGAAGGTCGCACCTGCCATCAGGATAATGGTCAGCGCCAGAACCTTCTTGCGGCCGATCCTGTCGCCCAGGGGGCCCCAGAACAGCCCGCCGAGGGGCCGCACCAGGAACGAGAGTGCAAAGGTGGCCAGCGTCCAGACAGTTCCCATGGCACCTTCGCCAGGGAAGAAGTTAGCTGTGATGTAGGTGGCTGCTACAGCATAAACGCCGTAATCGAACCACTCAGTGGCGTTACCCATCGCCGAGGCGGCGATGGCTCGGCGCAAAACCTTTTTGCCTGCTGGTGAGTTTTCCTCTGGAGCCGCAAACCCCGCGCCGGAGCCAGCTCCTAGCGGTTGTGTTTCTGACATGACAATCCTCGTGTGGGGGAAATGTATCGCTCATCACACTACCGGACTGTCGCATTGTTGACAATAGGAGAACCGCGTTGGGGCTACCGGCTTTTCCGGGGGCCACACGGGGAGGACGCAGAAGGGCCGTCGGATCACTGATGATCCGACGGCCCTTTAGTGACTAATGGCCTGATGGCCCCCTAGCATGCGTCAATAGACGTCACTCAGGAATCAAGCGCATCAGGGCATCATCCATGTGTTCACCCATGAGCTTCTGCGCGAGGTCCGCATCTCCCCGGGAAATCGCCTCGGCGATACCCCTGTGCTCGGAGATGCGTTTGTCCGCCGTCTCGTACGTGCTCTTGAGGGCATTAAGGCACATTTGCGTCTCCGTCAGAAGCGTGTCATGCATCTTCTTAAGGCGGGGGCTGCCGGCCAACTCGACCAAGAGCGCGTGAAAACGCATGTCAGCTTCTGTAATCGCTTCGCCGCTGGGCGTGGAGGCGGCGGCTTCCATCTCGCGCACGGCCTCCATCAGCCGCGCCGCCGCACCCTCAGGGTCAGTGCTGGCCACCCGGTTGATGGCTGCAGTCTCGACGGCGGAGCGCGCCAAATAGATGTCGCGGAAGTCGTCTTGATCCATCGACACCACGAAGAGGCCGCGGTTCCGGTAGCTCACCAACAGGCCCTCTTGCGTCAGCCTCTGCATGGCCTCCCGAAGGGGGCCGCGGCTTACACCCAACTCCTTGGCGAGTTCGGCTTCACCCAGCTGCACGCCGGGGGCGAAGTCACCCCGGGCGATGGCATCGCGGATTTTCCTGGCAATGATTGCCGGAGTAGACTCCTGCACAACCGGGTCTAGGGCTCCCCTTTTCATGCTGCTTCCGTCCTTGCTCCCAGGCTCCGCTCCTGGCCGCTGATCGAGTTATAGCTGTCTACAGACAGTCCGCGTCTAATGGTTGACAATAAGCATTCTACCGTCGACAAAGAGAGAGCATTGCTCAACTCGCGAGATGCTGTCGCGGCGGAGAAGCTCCGTTTGCTTGATGCGACTGCGCTAAGCGAAAGGTTGCGGTCGCAAAGACTTCGATTGTCGACAATCCAACTGTATGCTATTTGTGTAGCACTGGAAACCCCTATGCCGTACAAACGGCCCGACGCTCAGGAGCGAAGATGACAACTGTCGGAATGCTTTATCCCGGCCACAGCGCCGAGGATGAATATCCCTACCTGGAATCAGTGCTGGGAGACGACATCCACCTCCCAGTGGTTCATACCTCCGTCGGAGGTCCCGACGAGATCACCACACACGAGGTGGAGGCGCTGCTGGACCTGGGCAAGCCGGAGCGGCTGCTCACCGGTGCCAGCGAGATTGCCCGCACGTTCAATCCGGACGCGGTCATGTGGGCCTGCACCTCAGGCAGTTTCGTATTCGGCTGGGAGGGCGCCCATCAGCAGGCAAAGGAAATACAGGAAGCCATCAATGTTCCCACGTCCTCCACCTCACTGGCCTTCGCAGCCGCGCTGCGTCACCTGGGGATTTCGAAGGTTTCCATTTCGGCAACCTACCCCGACGAGGTCTCCCGCCACTTTGTGGAACTGCTTGGCCACCAGGACATCGAGGTCCTTGATATGGCCTCCCACGACATCGCCTCGGGAGAGGATGCCGGCGAACTGGACCACGACAGCGTGATTGAGCTGGCGCGCAGCGCCAATGCTCCGGAGGCCCAGGCCGTCCTGATTCCGGACACGGCCCTGCATACCGTGCGTTGGATCAACGAACTGGAATCGGTACTCGGAAAGACTGTATTGACCGCGAATCAGGTAACCGCGTGGTACGGGCTGCAGCTCGCCGGCAGGACGGTGCACTCGGACCAGCTGGGCGCGCTGTTCCGCGCCTGATTAGAAATCCGCGCCCGATCAGAAGACGGGCCCGGGACTGGCAACACAGCAAACTAAAAGACCTCCTGGGCGGCGGCATCCGCCGCCCGGGAGGTCTTTCTTTGTCTGGTTGTGATTCACATGGGTCGGGCTACCTGACTGCGGCCTGGAGCAAGAGTTGCTCCGGGCCTACGGCCTCGCGGCCCATCAGCCGCAGCGCGCTCCAGGCAGTAACCTGGTTGGCCGTGATCACGGGCTTCCCCAGTTCCCGTTCCATGTAGGCAATGAGGTCATAGGTGGGCAGATTGGTGCAGCTGACGAAGACAGCCTCCGCATCCGGCCGGTCGGCCCCGCGGATCAGCTCACACGTGGCGGCATAGGGGACCTTCCAGATCTCCCGGTCCAGCCCCATCCCCTCATGCGAGACCACAGACTTCCCGCCCTGCTCCAGAAACGTAGCCAGCCGGTCAGTGAGCTCGGCGAGGTATGGAGTTGCCACCGCCACCCGGGTGACACCGAGTGCGTCCAGCGCCATCAGCAGGCCCTCCGAGGTGGTCACGGCTGCGGGTGCCCCCGCAGAAACCATGGCCGCTGAAAGGTCCCGGGCACCCTCTACGCCGTGGACAAAGCTGCCCGACGTGCAGGCGTATGCCACTACAGCGGGGCGGATAGCCACCACGCTGCGGACGGCGTCCTGGATTTCACGGTGGTCACTGATCTCCTCGGCCATGTCCAGGCCTACGGGCTGGTCGTAATAAGGGGTGCGGGTAAACACAAGGTTCACGCGGTCTGGCATCCAGCGCCAGAGCTCGTGATCCAAGGCCATGTCAAAAGGGCAGACAACGCCGATGTCCTGCCAGGGGTGGGGGCCCTGCGGGTCCACGAGAGGTGCCACAGCGGGTTCAGGTAAAAGTGCCATACGTCACTTTCTCACATTTGTTGGATTGTCTACAATGGGTCGTTATGTATAGAAACGAGAACAGGACCCCGCCGCTTCCGCCCACCCCCCAGCCTGCCGGCAACTACGTGCCCGTCCGTGAAGCAGCCGGCCTCCTTTACACGTCCGGACATACCTCTGCGGTACAGGGAATTTTGGAACACCGCGGCCGTGTGGGCCAGGACCTGTCAGTCGAGGAAGGGCGGTCAGCTGCGGCAACCGCTGTGCTGAACTGCCTGGCGTCTCTGGCTGCGCATGCCGGTGGGCTGGGCAACATCGATGAGATTGTCTCCATGACGGGCTACGTCTGCGCCGGCAGCGACTTCACGGACCATCCGCTGGTAATGGACGGCGCGTCTGACGTGCTGGTTTCGTACTTCGGGGACCAGGGCCGGCCGGTGCGTGCCGCCGTCGGGGTTTCCAGCCTGCCCGGCGGTGCACCGGTTGAAATATCGCTGGTAGCCTCCTTCCGCAACGCCTAAATCCCCTGCCCGGCAGGGGCGGGAACCATCACGGCCAACGGTTAGGGGCAATGCTTAGGCGTCACCGCCGGAAGCACCAGGGCGCTTGCCCCGGAAGCTGCCTCTTAAGGCCAGCTTCCCAGGCAAGCGCCCGTGGAGTTCTCAATTGCTCGTGGAACTATAGCCGCGGACGACCGCCGCCTCAGTGCTGCAGGACGGCCCGGAGGAAGGTCCGGGTCCGTTCCTGCTGCGGGTTCTTGAAGATCTGGGCAGGCGGTCCGCTTTCCACGGCGGCGCCGTTATCGAACATCACCACCCGGTCTGAGATCTCCTCGGCGAACCGCATTTCGTGCGTCACCATCAGCATGGTCATGTCCGTGCTGCGGGCCAGGTTCCGGATCACGTTCAGGACCTCGCCGATCAGTTCCGGGTCCAGTGCCGAAGTGGGCTCATCGAACAGCAGCACTTTGGGTCGCATGGCCATCGCCCGGGCAATGGCCACGCGCTGCTGCTGTCCGCCGGACATCTGGGGCGGGGTGTGGTCCATGTGCTTTCCCAACCCCACCAGGTTAAGCAGGTCGGCGGCCCGCTCCCGCGCTTCCGCCTTGTTCATGCCCAGCACATGGATGGGAGCCTCAATGACGTTCTCCATGGCGGACATGTGTGGGAAAAGATTGAACTGCTGGAACACCATCCCAATTTTCCGGCGGGTCTCGCGCAGCTGCTTCGTTTCGCGGACCTTCTGCCCCCTCGTGACATCCCACAAGGTGTCGCCGCCCACGGTCACCAATCCCTCACTGGGTGTTTCCAGTGTCATGAGGATTCGGAGGATTGTGGTTTTTCCCGAGCCGGAAGGCCCAATGATGGAGACCTTCTCCCCGGGCGCAACCTCAAAGTTGAGCGACTTGAGGACGTGGTTCGATCCCCAGTTCTTACTGACATTCTCAAAGCGGATCAGCGGGTCCGGAGCCAGGGCAGTGCCCACACTCAGGGGTTGGGGTTCAGTGCTGGGGCGCATAGCGCCTCTCCAATCTGTTGACGAGCCGGGAGGCCGGGTAGCTGACTGCCAGGAACAGCAGGGCGGCCATGGTGAGCGGTTCAAGGTAACGGAAGTTTGAGCTTCCGATGGCCTGGGCCGTAGCCATAAGCTCCACGACGGTGATGGCGGACAGGACCGCCGAATCCTTGAACATCTGGATGAGGTAGTTGCCGAGCATGGGCACCACGCTGCGGATCGCCTGCGGAAGGATGACCCTTCCCCAGGTACGGGCACCCGGGAGGCTGAGCGCCGTTGCCGCCTCCCACTGGCCCTTTGGAACACCCTGGATTCCGCTGCGGTAAACCTCGGCCATGTAGGCGCTGTAATTGATGCCAATGACCACAACACCGGTAGTCAAAGCGTCAAAGCTGACACCGTAGGCCGGCAGTACGAAAAAGGCGCAATAGGCCTGAACCAGCAACGGTGTCCCGCGCACAAAAACGACGAAGAAGGAAACCACAGACGAGAGGACCGGAATGGCAAGCCGTCGAAGGACGGCGAAGAACAAACCGAGGACCGCGGCAAGCAGTGTGCCCAGCAGCGTGATGTGTACGGTGACGCCGAGTCCTTCCAAGAGCAGCGGAAAGACTGAAATGGCGAAATTGTTGTCCCAGATCATGCCGCACCAACCTTCATGAGACGGCTTTCCTTACGCTGGGCAGTCACGGCATTCCGGTCCAGCGCGAACCGCCGCTCCAGCCATCCGGTCAGCAGCGTCAGGAGGTACGACAGTGCGAAGTACATCAGAAGAATGGTGACGAATATCGCGGTGGTCTGCCCTGTTGTGCTGCGGATCATCTGGGCGCTGAAGGTCAGATCTGCAACGGTGACCAGGGAAACCAGGGAGGTGTTTTTAAGCAGGTCAACCATGACGTTGCCAAAGGGCGGCAGCATGGCGGGAATCGACTGCGGGATGATAATCCTGCGCAACCTGAGCGCCGGCTCCATTCCGAGGGCGATGCAGGCCTCGGTCTGCCCCTTGGCGCGGCTGGCAATGGCGCCGCGCACCACCTCGGCAGCGTAGGCGCCCTCGTTCAGGCCGAGCGCCAGTACGGCCGCCGTCAGCGGGTGCAGCTGAATTCCGAAGAACGGCAGCGCGAAGAACAGCCAGAACATCTGCACCAGCAGTGACGTACCCCTGAACACCTCGATGAAAATGCCGGCCGGCCAGCTCAGGAACCTGTGCCGGGACAGACGCGCCAGCCCTGCGGCGAAGGCGACCACTACGCAAAGAGCCCCGCTGAGCACCGTGACCAGCATGGTGGTGAGCAGTCCCTGCCAGAGCAGAGGCGCATAATCGATTACTGCAGACATCAGGTACGCCCCCTTCGCCCCAACAGGATCAGCCCGCGGTCTTGCATAGCTCCTCGGCGGTGACGCCCTCCACTACCGACGGGTCGAAGCCCCACTTCGTGAGGATCTCGGCGAACTCCGGGGTCTTCTTGAAAGCTGCAAGTTCCTTGTTGTAGGCCTCGTGGAAGGCGGTGTCGGACTTGCGGAACGCGGCGCCGGAGCCGGTGCGAGGGGCATCTTCCAGGGGCTCACTGATGTCGAAGCTCACATCGTCCTTCGCCAATGCCTGCAGCGACAGAGTCGGAAGCATGAAGGCGTCCGCCCGGTTCGCTTTGAGCGCCTCGAGGCCGCTGCGCCCGTCGTTGATTTTGACCTGCTGGGAGGCAGGGACCTTGGCCGCCTTGAGCACGCCCTCCTCGAAGCCGCCGGGCAGAACAGCGATCCTCAGGGACTTGTCGGCGAGGACATTGGCCACGGATGTAATGCCTTTCGGGTTTCCCTTTGGCGTGGCGTAGGACTCCGTGGAGACAATAACCGGCTCCGAGTAGAGGACCTGCCCGCAACGGGATTCCTTCATGAAGAGTCCGGCGGCAATGACGTCCCAGCGATTGGCATTGAGGCCAGGAATCATGGATTCATAGGGAGTGATGATGCCCTGGACGTCATCGATGCCAAGACGCTTGCAGACGGCGCGCAACACATCGGGTTCGCAGCCGGTGACCTTTCCGTCGGCGCTGACCTGAGTGTAGGGCGGCTCGTTGGCGATGCCGACCCGCAGGAAGCCCTGGGACTTCGCGGTCTCCAGCAGGTTGCTGGAGGCACCCGTTGCGGGACCCCCAGCAGCCACGCTGGAACAGCCTGCAGCCCAGCCCGCCACAGTGGCGCCCAATACCGCCACTCCCGCACTCCGCAGGACGTTGCGCCGTGAAATATCGAGTGTCATGTGTACTCCTCCGCCCGGATTTGCGGGCACTAACCAGGAACCGATTCGTCCTGTGATCTGTGTTACACAAACCTAGAAGGCGAGTGTACTATTGTCAACAATACGAATGTAAAAGCTAGGTTGCCGGAGTAATTCAACGACGTTTCCTCCCCGCCGGGCTGCACATCGTCACGGCTGCCGCTTTGCACATCCGCTGACCATGCAAGGCCAAGAACACAAGAGTCCCTAGATTGGAGCCCAAAAATGATCATCGGTGTCCCCAAAGAAATCAAGAACAACGAATTCCGCGTCGCCATCACCGCCGCCGGCGTCCACGAGTTCCGCACGCACGGCCACACGGTCCTGGTAGAGCGCGGCGCCGGCCTGGGCTCCGGCATCACCGACGAGGAGTACGCCATCGCCGGCGCCGAGATCGTCGCCGACGCCGACGACGTCTGGGGCCGTGCCGACATGGTCATGAAGGTCAAGGAACCCATCAAGGCCGAATACCACCGCTTCCGCAAGGGCCTGATCCTCTTCACCTACCTCCACCTCGCCGCCGAACCGGAACTGACACGGGAGCTCATCAACTCCGGCGTCACCGCCATCGCCTACGAAACGGTCCAGGAAGGCCGCACCCTTCCGCTGCTCGCCCCGATGTCCGAGGTAGCCGGCCGGCTCTCGGTGCAGGTCGGAGCCACCTCCCTCATGGCCCCCGCCGGCGGCAAGGGCGTGCTCCTGGGCGGGGTCCCCGGCGTCCGCCCGGCCAAGGTCGTGGTCCTGGGCGCCGGCGTGGCCGGCACCAACGCCGCCGCGATGGCCCTGGGCCTCGGCGCCGACGTGACCATCCTGGACATCAACATCCACCGCCTGCGCGAACTCGACGCCCAGTACCAGGGCCGCCTGAAGACCGTGGCCTCCAACAAGTACGAGATCGAAAAGTCAGTGGTCGACGCCGACCTCGTCATCGGTTCCGTCCTGATCCCGGGTGCCAAGGCGCCCAAACTCGTCACCAACGAACTCGTGGCCCGGATGAAGCCCGGTTCCGTGCTCGTGGACATCGCGGTAGACCAGGGCGGCTGCTTCGAAGACACCCGCCCCACCACGCACCAGGAACCCACCTACAAGGTCCACAACACCATCTTCTACTGCGTGGCCAACATGCCCGGCGCCGTCCCGAACACCTCCACCTACGCCCTGACCAACGTCACGCTCCGCTACGGCGTGGCACTGGCCAACCTCGGCGTCAAGGCCGCCTTCGAGAAGGACCCTGCCCTCGCGGCCGGCCTGAACATCGCAGCAGGCCATGTAACGCACGCTTCTGTGTCGCAGGCCCACGGTTTGGAGCTCGCAGCGGACTGGCACCAGCTCGTTTCCGCCTAACACCCCGCCATTGACTGCTCCGTAAGTGCCCTTTTGACCCTTATAACGGCCCTTATGGAGCAGTCGATTGAATATTCGCCAATAGAAAGCGCCCTTAAGGAAAAACATGAAGAAGCGTAGCCAGCTCGAGCACGCCCTGATCGGCGAAAGCGGAAGGCCACAGAGCCCACGGACCGGCGACCATTGCCCGGCCAGCGGATGGTGGGCGCCGCTCCACGACGAAACAGATGCACACTTCATCACAGAGGGAAGCATCATGCCCTCCATCAACGGCATGCCCAGCAGCTGGAGACTGGCAGTGCGGCATCCGCAGCGGCGGATCGAGCAGCCAAGCCATGACTTTCCGCCGCAGGGATTCGCCCTCGACAGCATCTGACGCGGCATCAGGTTCCAGCTTCGCCCCGCGCCTAGGGCAGCAGGCTTGTTAACCTCCGGGCCAACTCCCGGCACACGTTTCGCCACCTCACCTCCCTAGGGTGAACGGGTCGGCGGCTCAGCGCCGGCCACCGTCATCCAGGAGGAACCCCAACAATGCGCAAAGTCCTGACCACTGCGGCCGCCGCCGCCCTGCTCACCGCTCTCGCAAGTCCCGCCGTCGCCGCCCCGACGGCGGAAGCCGGCGACGCGTCGTCGTCGAACGCTGCCGCTTCACCCGCGGCGATCAAGACGAACGAGCGCAACGGCTCCTTTGACCTGCAGTCGCACCGCGGCGGCCGCGGCGAGTGGACGGAAGAATCCCTGGCGGCGTTCGCGAAGTCGCTGGAGCTGGGCGTGAGCACCCTGGAACTGGACACGCACCTGACCGAGGACGGCAAGGTGATCGTCTGGCACGACGACACCATCCAGGGCGCCAAGTGCATGGATACCGCCCCGGCCGCCCCTGCCGATGCCGAATTCCCGTATGTCGGCGACCGCGTGGCGGAGCTGTCGCTGGCCCAGATCAAGACCCTCAACTGCGGCTACACGCAGTTGGCCGGCTACCCGGAGCAGGACGTGATCGAGGGCAACCGCATTGCCGAGCTGAGGGAGGTGTTTGAGCTGGTCCGCGACTACGACGCCAAGAAGGTCCGCTTCAACGTCGAGACCAAGGTGGAAACCGGCCAGGTTGGCGGCGAAGGCTCCGTGGCACTGACTAAGGCCGTCATCACCGAGATCTACACGGCGGGCATGTCCGGCCGCACCACCCTGCAGTCTTTCGACTGGTCCACCCTTAACCTGACCCAAAAGATCGCCCCTCAGTTGCCCCTCGTTGCCCTCTCCAGCGGCGACGCCTGGATGCAGGTGGGCCAGCCCGGCGCCAGCCCGAACCTGGGCGGCATCGACATCGACGACTATGACGGCTCCCTCGCCAAAGCCGCCAAGGCCCAGGGCTACGACGTCATCTCCCCCGCGTTCCGCTCCGTCACCCCGCAGATGATCGCCGAAGCCCACGAGTTCGGCCTGCCCGTCATCCCGTGGACCGTGAACACCACCGAGGACATGGCCCGTCTGATGGACCTCGGCGTGGACGGCATCATCACCGACTACCCCACCCGCCTCCGCGCCCTCATGGACGAGCGCGGCCTGAAGCTGCCCAAGCCGTACGCGCTGGAAGGCTCGCTCTAGGAGCATCCAGCCAGGACGTACGACGGCGGCTACGTTTCGCGGGAGACTGGACGCTCAACGCAGGTGAGGCCTACCGTTCTCGTCCCGCGCACGTAAGACTGGGCATGACCAATCGCCGCACAGAAGGAGCCCAGGTGCCTACCAAACCGTCCGTCATCGTCTTCGACGTCAACGAGACCCTGTCTGACATGTCCCCTCTGGCGGACCGTTTCGCCGAGACCGGGGCGCCGGCGTCGCTTGCCAAGCTGTGGTTCGCCACGCTGCTGCGCGACGGCTTCGCCCTGACAGCGGCCGGGGACAACAGCGCCTTCGCTGAGATCGGCGCGGAAGCCCTGCGCGGACTGCTCGCCGGACAGGAACTGGAGATGGAGATGGACGCCGCTGTGGACCACATTATGCAGGGCATGGCCGGGCTGGAGGTCCATCCCGACGTTCCGGACGGAGTGTCCGCCCTGAAAGCTGCGGGCTACCGGCTGGTGACGCTGACCAACGGCTCCACCAACGTCGCCGAAAACCTTTTCGCCGCCGCCGGGATCCGGGACAGTTTCGACCGCCTGCTCTCCGTCGACGAGGCCCCGGCGTGGAAGCCAGCCCGCGGAGCCTACGACTACGCCGCGGCCGCCTGCGGCGCGGACCCCGAGCAAATGCTCCTCGTGGCGGTCCATCCCTGGGACATCCACGGCGCCGCGCGGGCCGGACTCAACACGGCCTGGGTCAACCGCACCGGGGCGCCCTACCCGGCCTACTTCACCGAGCCTGACCACGCAGTCACGTCCCTGCGGGACCTCGCCGGCGCCCTGGAAAGCTGAGCGCTCGGCTAACATGTGCCTCGCAACAAAAGCAAGAAGACCGCCCACCGGAAAATCCGGCGGGGCGGTCTGTTCCTCGATTGCGGCGGCCAGCCTGGCAACCTTCGCCGCTGATGCTACTTCGCGGTGATGGTCCAGTCGCCGTCGGAGTTGACCTGCACGAAGCCGGGGGTCAGCTGCACGGTGCCGCTGTAATCACCGATCTTGTTGACGGCGAGTTCCGGAATCTCGCTGCCGAAGCCCTGCACCACAAAACTGCCTTCGCCCTTGTTGGTGATGGCTGCCCTGTCGCTGGGCGCGTCCCAGTAGAGAACCATGTCCCCGCGGCCGCTCGCCTTGTCCCTTGAGGCGGGGACACTGT
Organism: Arthrobacter sp. D1-17; assembly: GCF_054130535.1. NCBI lineage: Bacteria > Bacillati > Actinomycetota > Actinomycetes > Micrococcales > Micrococcaceae > Arthrobacter > Arthrobacter sp. D1-17. The sequence goes on from NZ_CP096382.1 coordinate 3,287,196, forward strand.
CGATGTCCTCGATCTTCAGCGTCCAAGCCGAATCGGCGCTGATCGCAAGCTCCGTGGTGGGAACGCCCGCGCTGGTGTCCACAAGGTGCGAGCCCGCGTAAGCGCCGGTGGTGTTGACCAGCAGCATCTCGGCGCCGTTGGTTTCCAGGACGACGTTGCCGGTGCAGGCTTTGCAGATAAACGTCACTACGGCCGGAACGCCCTTCAGGTCCACCATCTTGACGCCGTCACCGGTGCCCGTGAGCGTCTGTGCCTCCAGGCGGGGCCGCTCTTCCCCTGCCGCTGCTTCCCCGGACGCTGTCGGTTCCGCAGAGGAACCGGCCGCGCCCTGCTCAGTGGCAGGCGCAGCGGAGACGATCGGCGATGTGGATGCCTGCTGGATGGCCACGGCGGCAGCGAGCCCGCTCAGAACGCTCATCACCATGCTGAGCACAAGAAGGACAACCGAGACGATAACGGCCACCTTCTTGTGCTGTGCGTAACCTGCCAGCGGCTGGCGGTCCTTGTCCGTCTGCCGGCCGGTGAGGGTGATCACCAGGTCCACCAGCGACCAGATGCCCAGGCCGCCCAAAGTCAGCAGCTTGGCGATGCCCGTGCCGATCTTGCCAAGGTAAAAGCGGTCCACGCCCAGGCCACCCAGGAACAGGGAGAACAGCCAGGTCGCGAGGAAGGACTTCTGCGTAGCTGTCCCATACCTATACTGGCCCGCCCCGAACTGCTGGCCGCCGTACCACTCGCCTGTACCGTACTGCCGGCTCCCGTACTGCTGCCCTCCCGGGAACCCGGGTGCACCGTACGTGGTGTAGTCGGGGGCCGGCGGTGGTGGGGGCGGGGTTTGGCCGGGCTGGCTCATGGCGTCCTTTCGGGGGTGGTGACGGCAGGGGTCACCTAATGGCGGATTTTAGGAGGTGGGTGCGGTGGCTGACGCGGGTGGTGGTTCCGGAACCGGTCAGGCGGACCGTCGGTTCTGCGGAAAGGGGAGGCTACAGGTAACGCTGGGGTGCGCTGACTGCACAACGCTGGTTTCACGGCTATTCACATGGCTTTTTACGGCTTGCTTATGCGCTGATGTCCCCCAGTTTGACGCTACGGCGTCTCCGCCCCTGAAGGGATAGTACACGGGCCGAAGCAGTCAAAACAGCAGTGTCCACCGAGGTGCGCTTAAGGTCACCACGGCATTCTTTAGCAGGGGTTCCAGCGGGCACAAAACGGCCATGACGACGGCGGCCGGCAGCCGCCGTCGTCATGGTGCGGAAGCGATTCAGACGGGTATCTGGCGCAGCTACCGGGGCACGGCTCCGAGCTGCTGCATCAGGCCCAGCATGTCCGTCGATCCCCAGTGTTCGGCGATCCTGCCCTCCTGACGGCGGATGATGTTGATTCCGAGAATTCGACGGTCCTGCCGGTGGCCGGGATCCCCGCGAAGTCCCCTTGGTGGGTGCCTGCCAGAGTGACGTATGCGCATTCCAGGTTCCCGTCGGTCAGCGACGGTTCGGTGGCTTTGACGGTGAGGTCCGGAAAGGCCATTCGGACGGTACTGACGTAAAACTTCAGGCCTTCCTTGCCCTCCGGCTGCCCGGGCAGGCCTTCCTGGTGATCGAAATAGTCATCCAGGACCAGTTCGTCGATCAGAGAGAAATTACCGCCCACGATCACTTCGTCGCAAAAGCGCTTGATCAATCCAATTCCGTCAGCCATTTCAGGCTCCTTCATGGTTCCTATGGGGGCAGCTATTTTCGCACTCGCGGATTGGGGCAACAACGATGCTCCCGCAACCGGGACCGCCACGCGTTAGAGCCTTCCTGCCTCAAAAGGCGCAGAATGAAAGCACGGGTACCGCGAGGACCCGAGTAGTGAAGAGACGCAGCACTAAGCAGATGCAGCAGTATGGAGGGGATCTCTGATGGCCGGCTACTTTGAAATCATCGATGCCGAGGACGGCGGCTTCCGCGTCAGGCTTTTGGACGGGGCGGGGCAGCTCGTGGCCACCTCGGTCAAGTACCCGACCAAGCAGGCGGCTGTTATGGGAATTTCCGCCATCCGGGAGATCGCCGGGACCGGACTCATCCGCGACATGAGCCGCGGTGGCCACGGTGAATCCATTGTCCCCAGGTCCAGGCCCGCCGCGTCCGCCGGGAAGCTTCACTCCCACACACGCTTCCCGGCTTCAATGCGGGGCGTCCGGTCGCGTTGACGCGCTGACTGGGGAGTAGGGTTAATGCACGGCTGAAGACACCCGGCCATCGGACCGCCCTTTACGGAGCTGCCGCCATGACCGAAGCCCTCGTCCCCGCAGCCACCAGCAACACAGCGGCCGCTGACGCCGTTCCCGCCGCTGGCAACGGCAAGGATCCCGATGCCTCCCTTCGCCGGCTCGCCGCCGACACCTTTGGACTGTCCCGTTTGCGGGACGGCCAGCTCGCCGGAATGCGTGCCCTGGTTCAGGGACGCGATGTCCTTGCCGTAATGCCCACCGGTTACGGCAAGTCGGCCATCTATCAGGTTGCCGCGCTGCACCTGCAACAGACTGCCCGGCAGGGCGGGGACACAAGCGCACCCAACGGCGAGCGTCCGGCTGCCGGCGCACGGCGCGGGCCCGCGGTCGTGGTTTCCCCGCTGATTGCCTTGCAGGAGGACCAACTGGACGGGCTGCTGGAGGACATGGGCGGGGAAGCCGCAGTCGCCGTGAACTCAGGCCGGAAGGACTCCGAGGTGGACGACGCCTGGGAGGCCGCCGAGCGGGGCGACGCCACGTTCCTCTTCCTCGCCCCCGAGCAGCTGGCCAAGTCCGAGACAGTGGAGCGGCTCGCGGCCCTGGACGTCTCGCTGTTCGTGGTGGATGAGGCCCACTGCGTTTCCTCGTGGGGCCACGACTTCCGGCCCGACTACCTGCGCCTCGGCGAGGTCCGCGGGCAGCTGGGGAACCCGCCGGTCGTCGGGCTCACGGCCACGGCGTCTCCCCCGGTCCGTGACGAGATCCAGCACCGCCTGCGCATGGAGGACCCGCTGGTCCTCGTGCACGGCTTCGACCGGTCCAACATCCGACTGGAGGTGCTTCGCCACCTCGAGGACCGGGACAAGCGCCGCGCCGTGCTGGAGCAGGTGGCCGAGCTCAAGGGTCCCGGCCTGCTCTACGCGGCCACCCGCAAGGACACCGAAACCTACGCGGCGGAGCTCACCGAGCGTGGACTGCGGGCTGAGGCGTACCACGCCGGGCGGAAGCAGAGCGAGCGGGACAGCGTCCACGAGCGGTTCCTCGACGATGAACTGGACGTCGTGGTGGCGACCACCGCGTTCGGCATGGGCATCGACAAGCCCAACGTCCGCTTCGTCCTGCACGCCGACATTCCCGAGTCCCTCGACAGCTACTACCAGGAAATCGGCCGCTCCGGGCGCGACGGCGAACCGGCCCTCGCCGTGCTCCACTACCGGCCGGAGGACCTGGGCCTGCGCAGGTTCTTCGGCACGCACACGCCCGACGAGGACTCGCTGCTGACCGTCCTCACCACCCTGCGCGCCGCCGATGCTCCGCTCACCCGGAAAGCCCTCGTCGAGCAGACGGGGATGTCCCCACGGAAGCTCACCGGGCTGCTGAACCAGTTGCAGGAAACCCGCTCGGTCAAGATCGGCAAACGCGGCATCCGGCTTGAAACAAGCGCCAAGGTGCCGAAGGTGGTGGAACGCGCCGTCGAACTCGCCGAAGCACGCCAGCGCGTGGACCGTTCCCGCATCGAGATGATGCGCGGTTACGCCGAGACGGACGCCTGCCGCCGGCAGTTCCTGCTGGGCTACTTCGGCGAGGACCTCCCCGAGCCCTGCGGCAACTGCGACACCTGCACCGACGGCTCCGCCCAGGAGGAGGATTACGACGGCGGCGCGGCGGCTGCCGCCGGCGGTGAACCCTTCCCGCTGCAGGCCGCCGTGGTGCACAAGGAATGGGGACCAGGCATCGTGATGCGGCACGAGGAGGACGTGATCACGGTGCTCTTCGAGCAGGAGGGCTACAAGACACTGTCCCGCCAGGCCGTGACGGACAGTGAGCTGCTCAAGCTCGCGAAGTGACTCCGGTCCCACTAGCTGACATGCCGCTGGCTCCTACCTTGGAAATCCAAGTGGGCTGACACCTGAGTCATCAGTGGAAGCCCGCTGTTCCGCCCGCTGCAGGAAGTCCCGAAGCACCTGCAGGTAGCGCTCGGGTTCCTCCAGATGCGGCACGTGGCTGCTTTCCTCGAAGATCTCCAGCTCCGATCCCGGCGTCATGCCGTGATACAGCGCAGTCTCTTCCGGGCGGGTCTCCCCGTGGCGGCCGCAGATGTAGAGCGTGGGAACAGTGACTTCTCCGAGGCGTCCGGTGATGTCGTAGTTCCTGTGGATCCCGGTGATCGTGAACTCGCTGGGCCCCTGCATGTGTTCATAGACGGCCTGGTTCATCTGGTGGAAGGTGCGCATCAGGGGCTCGGGCCACGGATCCAGCTGGCAAACATAGCGCCTAATGAACTCCATCGACGCCTCCTGGTACTCCTCGGAGTCCATAGTGCCGGCCGCCTCGTGGCGGTCCAGTGTTTCACGCACCTCGGCAGGAAGGGCGGCCCGGAGAGCGGCAGTGGCGGCAGCGAAAAGCGGCACGCTGAGCAACGGATCGGAGAGGACCAGGCTGCACAGCCGCCCGGGTGCCCGCAGGGCAGACTCCGCCGCGGGGATGGTTCCCCAGGACTGGCCAAGCAGGTGAACCCGCGCAAACCCTATGGCATCCAGGACGCGCTGCAGTTCGTCCACCAGCCGGTCATTTGTCCACAGTTCGATGTCGTCCGGCGCGTCGGACTTTCCCGCTCCGAGCTGGTCATAAAACACCACCGGCCGGTCGTCACCCAGTTCTTCCAGAGGCTCCAGATAGTCGTGCGTGCCGCCGGGACCGCCGTGGACGGTGACCAGCGGAAGGCCGGGACCGCTCCCTACAATCCGGTACCAGACCTGGCCGCCTGGTACCTCGACCCTGCCCTCAGCCGCCTTCGAATCCTGAGCCATTGCATCCTCAACTCTTCGCCCGCACGTCGTACACCAGCTCGACCAATCCCTGGTCGTAGGTTGTTGCGCTCTGAAGGCGCAGCACGTTGGGATCCTGCCCCGAAGGGAACACGCCCCGCCCTGCGCCGATGGCGATCGGCATGACCACCAGCCTCACCGAGTCCACGACACCCGCGGCCAGGAACGTTCCTGCCAGGGTAAGGCTGCCCCAGACGACTATGTCGCCGTCGGTCCCGCTCTTGATCCGCTGGATCGCCTCAATCACGTCGCCGGATTCGATCTCCGCCTCCGCCTTGTCTCCCCACGGTGCCTTTGTGAGGTGGCGGGAGAACACGATGCGGCGCAGAGCGTTCAGGGAGGGCGCGATGATTTCATCTTTGGATGCCGCTGTTGGCCAGTACTCGACGAACATCCTGTAGGTGTTCGCCCCAAGGACCATGGTGTCCACGGTCCCCAGCCACTCCAGCTGGCTACGGTCGAATTCAGCGGTACCCCCGTCCAGATATTCGTAGAAGGTGAACTCGTTATTCGCATCGGCGGCGAAACCGTCGGCGCTGACGAAGTCCTGAACCACCAGTTGCCCCATGATCTCCTCCTCACTCCCGTGACGTCGTGGACTCTACGCCCAGGCTTCTCCCCCATCAACCCCTCCAAATCTGGGATGCAAGCGTTGACACGTGACCGAATGGTCACCTATTCTTGGTGTGTGGACGCGGTATTCAAGGCCCTGGCGGATCCCATCCGCAGAGAACTGCTGGACGAGCTGTTCCGTGAGGACGGCCAAACGCTTCGCGCCTTGGAAGCACATTTCGAGATCACCCGCTTCGGCGTCATGAAGCACCTCAAGATACTGGAAGAGGCAGGCCTGGTGGTGACCCGCCGTCGTGGTCGGGAAAAACTGCACTTCCTTAATCCGGTGCCCATCAGGCTCGTCCACGACCGCTGGGTGAGCAAATACGCAGAACCATGGGCCGCTGGCCTCAGCGACCTCAAATCCAGATTGGAAAGTCCCATGGAAAAAATTTTCGAGATCTACATCAAGACCACGCCGGAACGGCTCTGGGAAGCAATCACGGACAGCGAGATCCGCAGCAAGTACCAGTTTGGCGTGCACGTCACCTCGGACTGGACGCCTGGCTCCCGGTTTGAGATGGCTCCCGACGGCGGTTCTCCCCTTGGCGAGGGCGAGAACCTTGAGGTGGACCCGCCACGGCGGCTCGTGCAGACCATGCGCGCACTGTGGGGCGATGACGTCAAGGCCGAGGGCACCTCACGGGTCACGTGGGAGATCGAACAGGTGGAAGACTCCTGCCGCCTGACAGTCACGCACGACCAGCTGCGCGAGGGTGCCAACGAGCAGCTGTACGGCGGCTGGCCAATGATCCTGTCCGGCCTGAAAACCTGGCTCGAGACCGGGCAGAAGCTCACCACCCCGGGGTCCCTGATGTACACCTGACGCTTTCCCCTGGGACTTCGTGCGGGACCCGCACGCCCTTCGGTAGGGTAAGCCCTAGTACCGATGCGGCGTTGCGGGTTCGTCAAGCCGGCTGAGCCCTCTCACTGCATGCGACTTCGTTCACCTGGAAAGAGGCACGCAGCATGGAAGTCCCCCTCATGATCTGGATCGCGACCGTAGCCGGAATCCTGGGCCTGCTGGCCTTTGACTTCTTCTTCCACGTCCGGAAAGCGCACACCCCCAAGCTCAAAGAATCCGCCGTCTGGTCCGCCCTTTACGTGGGCGTCGCCCTCGTGTTCGGCGTGGCCGTCTGGATCTTCGGCGGGCCCACGATGGGCACGGAGTACTTCGCCGGCTACGTCACCGAGAAAGCCCTCTCGGTAGACAACCTGTTCGTCTTCCTCATCATCATGGCCAGCTTCAGGGTGCCACGCAAAGACCAGCAGAAGGTGCTGCTGTTCGGCATCGTGTTCTCGCTGATCGCCCGCACGGGGTTCATCTTCCTCGGCGCCGCCCTCATCAACAGCTTCGCCTGGGTGTTCTACATTTTCGGCCTCATCCTGCTCATCACCGCCGGCAACCTGCTCCGGCCCAACGGACACGATGACAGCAGCGAAGGCCTCGTGGTCCGTCTCGCGAGGAAGTTCCTGCCAGCCACCGAGCATTACGACGGCGACAAGCTCTTCACGATGGTGGACGGCAAGAAGGTCCTCACCCCGATGCTCCTGGTGATGGTGGCCATCGGCGGCACCGACATCCTGTTCGCCCTCGATTCCATTCCGGCGATCTTCGGCCTGACCCAAAACGTGTACATCGTCTTCACCGCCACGGTCTTCTCGCTCCTGGGCCTGCGCCAACTGTTCTTCCTCATCGACGAATTGCTGGACCGCCTCATCTATCTCTCGTACGGCCTCGCCGCCATCCTCGGCTTCATCGGCGTCAAGCTCATCCTGCATGCACTCCACGAGAACAACCTGCCGTTCATCAACGACGGCGAACACGTGAACGTCGTCGAAATCAGCACCGGCACCTCGCTGACGGTGATCCTCGGCGTCCTTCTTGTCACCGTCATGGGGTCGGTCCTGAGCCCGAAGGGCAAGGCCAAGAACATGATCTCCGGCGCCAAGCGCCACGCCACCGAGTACGTGGACCTCAACTACGAAACGGACATCGCCGAGCGCGAGGTGATCTTCAACAAGATGGTCCGCGAGGAGTCCGAACTCAAGAAGCTGCCGGAGAAGTACAAGCGGCTTATCCGCAACGAAACCGAGTTCATGAACCTGCTCCGCCAGGCCCACAACGAGCACGACGAAGCCCTCGACCGGGCCAACGGGCGGTAAGTCTTTGAAGCACCGAGGGTCCAAAGCACAGAGGTCTTACCACACAGAGGGCGGCAACCTTGCGGTTGCCGCCCTCTGTGTGGCTTAGCTCGAGGTCGTTTTGGCCTCAGGCTCAGTGCTTTCTGAGCAGGTTGCGGAGCCTGTCACCCAGGTGGGCTCCCGCACCATGGCTCATGCCGGTTCCCGTTCCGGTAGCCCTTGGACGGGCAGGGCGCGCAGCGCCGCCAGCGGCACCGGTCCGCCCACTAAGACGTTCTGCGGCATTCCTGATCTTGTGTCCCAAATTCATGGTGAACTCCTCAGTTCAGATTGCGGCTTTTCAGTCGGTGACCGTAGATGGTCCGGTCCTTTCCGACTCTACGCGCGTCTCTGGAGCATGGCTACGGGGTGTTGCGCCCGGGCGTGTTGTCCCCATGATCACCCCGCGAGACCGGTGGCCTCCCGCGCCAGCGCCTCGATCTGCGCCCAGTCTTCGGCCTCGACAACGCCCCGCGGCGTGAGCCAGCTGCCGCCGACGCAGGAGACGTTCGGCAGTTTCAGGTAGTCCTGAGCGGTGGCCAAACTGATGCCTCCGGTGGGGCAGAACTGTACGTTCGGGAGGGGCGCGCCGATCGCGGCCAGGTAATTCGGGCCTCCGGCGGGACCGGCCGGGAAGAACTTCATCGCCTCCAGCCCGCGCTCCGCAACCGCCATCACCTCACCCACCGTGGCCACACCGGGCAGTACCGGGACGTCCAGCGCCAGCATGTGGTCCAGCAGCGTCGGGGTGACGCCCGGGCTCACGAGGAACTGGGCGCCCGCGGACACGGCGGCGTCGGCCTGGCCCGGGGTGAGGATGGTGCCGGCGCCCAAGAGGATGTCCGGCACCTCATTGGCGATGAGCTTCAGCGAGGTGAGTGCGCTGTCGGTCCGCAGCGTCAGCTCGATAATCCGGACGCCGCCGTCGGCCAGCGCCCGGGCCACCGGAACCGCATGCCGCGGGTCCTCGATAGTGACCACGGGGATCACCGGGGAAACGTGCAGGATGCCCGTTGCGTCAGCCATGGTTGATCTCATTTCTCAGGCCGTCCAGCCCGTGGTTGTCGATGATGCGGTACCAATGCGTGAGCAGCGCGGCGAAGCGGACGTCTGCCGCCAGGGCGGCGTCGAAGATGCTGCGGCACCCGAGCAGGGCGGGTACAACACTCTCGGCGCTGCGCGTCCCGGGCAGGGCTGCGTGCAGTTCCTCCGCGAGGGGGTCGTTCAGCTCCGCGACAGGCGTGGTGGCGACGTGGCGCATCCACGCCGCGACGGCAAGCACTGCCCATCTGGGTTCCCGTCCGGCGTCGAGATTTCCGCGGACCGTACTCAGCAGCCGCAACCCGATCTTTTGCGAACCGTCGCTGCCCACCTTCGCGGTGGTGTGCCCGAGGGCGGGGTTGGCGAAGCGGGCCAGCACCTGGGCGCAGTAGTCGTCCGCGTCCAGACCCTCAGGCAGTGTGATGGTGGGAAGGACGTCCTCGTCCATCATGCGCCTTGCCGCAGTGAAGAACGGCTCCTCCCCCACCGCGTCGCTGATGGTTTCCTTCCCCGCGACCAGGCCGAGGTACGCCAACAGCGAGTGGCTCGCGTTCAGCAAGCGCAGCTTGGCCGCCTCCCATGCAGCAACGTCGGAGCTGAACAGCGCCCCGGCGTCCTCCCAGCGCGGCCGTCCGGCGGCGAAGTTGTCCTCGATGACCCACTGCATGAACGGCTCGGCCACCACGGCGGCCTCGTCCCGCAGCCCCAGTTCGCGTTCGACGGCGTCCAGGTCATCCGCCGTCGTGGCCGGAACCATCCGGTCCACCATGGTGTTGGGGAAGGTGACGTTGGCGTCCAGCCAGGCCAGCAGTTGCCCGGCTTCCTCGGCCGGCAGGGCAGTGGCAAAGGCGCGGACCAGCTTGCCGGTGAGGTCACCGTTGCCCGGCAGGTTGTCGCAGGACAGCACGGTGATCGGGCCGGCGCCGGTGCGCGCCCGCTGCTGCAGTCCCCGGACAATCTGCCCGATGGCCGTCTGTGGTGCCTGCCCCGAAAGGTCGGCGCGCACCTGCGGGTCCCCGGTGTTCAGGGTCCCGGTCTGGGGATCGATCCGGTAGCCCTTCTCGGTGACGGTGAGCGTGACGATCCTGGTTGTCTCAGCGGCGATCCAATTCACCACTGCTTCTGGATTGTCCCGCCCCGAGACGGCCCCGACTATGCTCGAGACCACGCGCGGCGGCGCGGCACTTTGGCCCCGTTCGGCCACGGTGAAGAGTCCGTCCTGCGGCGCGAGCTGCCTGGCCACGGTGTCCGAGCGCTGGGTGACGCCGATGATCCCCCACTCCAGGTCGCCGGTGGCCAGCATCGCCTTCTCGGTGAACACGGCCGTGTGGGCGCGGGCGAACGCGCCCAGGCCGAGGTGGACAATTCCGGGGCGCAGTGTCTCCCGCTGCAACAGGGCCTGGTGGCCGCTGGCAGCGAGGGAGGCGGCGTTTAGGCGTGCGATGACAGGGCTCCTTCCGTGGCCTTGGTTGAGCCGGCCCCGGCGTGGGCGCGCGTCTGCTCGAACGTGGGAATGAAGCCGGTCCCGCCCTTGCCCCCCACCACGAGGGATGCTGCTGCAGCGCCGTAACGTGCGGCGGCCGGGAAGCTGTCGCCCAGCACGAGCCGGGCGGCCAGTGTACCTACAAAAGCGTCGCCGGCTCCGGTCTGGTCCACCACAGAAGGGGCAGGGATGGCCTCGATCCAGGACTCTGCAGAACCGTCTGCCAGTTCTCCGTCCAGCTGGACACCCTCAGCTCCGCAGGTCACCGCCACATTGGCAGCGCCCAGGCTGCGGAGTTTGGCCGCGGCCTCCTCGGGCGAGGACGTGGCCAGCAGCGCGGACGTTTCGCCGGGGAAGGACGGCGTGACCAGGAAAGCCTGCCGCGCGAGTTTGGTGAGCACCGCCGTCGCACTCTCCGCGGAAGTGAGCCGGGGCCGGAAGTTGGGGTCAAAGACAAACCGCTTTGCCACGCCGGCTGCCTTGAGGACCGCGGCCCGGGCGGATTCCGAGATGGCACAGGCAATCCCTCCGGCGATGACGGCACCTGCGGACGAGAAGATGCCTTCGTCGACGTCGTCCGGGCCCAGTGTGGAGCCGACGCTGCCGCTGCGGGCGTAGGAGAACTCGCGCTGCCCGTCGGGGTCGCAGTGCACCAGGTACACGCCCTGCTGGCCCGTCCGGAACTTGAGCAATCCGGTGGAGATGCCGAGTTCGGCAATCCGGGCGGCGATCGCCTTGCCGAGGTCGTCGTCGGGCAGTACGGACAGCAGCCCCACGCGGGCGCCGGCGGCGGCAGCGGCAGCCGCGACGTTCAGCGCATCCCCGGAGATGCCGAGCTGCGCTGGCACGCCGTGCCCGAACGCGACGTCGGTGGCCACCTCTACGAGGATCTCCCCCATCACGATGACGTCGAACGGCCGGAACTCGGTTTCGGACGTTGCGGTTTCGTGCACTGCGTCATTCACCAGTCATGCACCGACCCGTCGAGGCGGCGGTTGATGGGCAGGTACTTGGGGTCGAACGGGAATGCGGCCGCGGCTTCCTCGTTGAACTCCACGCCGAGGCCGGGTGCATCGCCGGGGTGCATATAGCCGTCGGTGAAGGTGTAGGAGGTCGTGAAGACTTCGTTGGCGGGATCGCGGTGGCCCATGTACTCCTGGATGCCGAAGTTCGGGATGCTCATGTCCACGTGCAGCGCCGCAGCGAAGGACACCGGCGACAGGTCGCCCGCGCCGTGCGAGCCCGAGCGGACGCCGTACAGGTCCGCCAGCGAGAAGATGCGGCGCAGATGCGTGATGCCGCCGGAGTGCGAGACCGAGGTGCGGATGTAGTCAATCAGCCGCTCGGTGATCAGCTGCTGGCAGTCCCAGATCGAGTTGAACACCTCGCCGACCGCGATCGGCGTCGTGGTGTGCTGGCGGATCAGGCGGAACGCCGACTGGTCCTCCGCCGGCGTTGGATCTTCGATCCAGAACGGCCGGTACTGCTCCAGCGAGGAGCCCAGCCGGCCGGCCTCGATCGGCGTCAGCCGGTGGTGCACGTCGTGCAGCACGTGCACGCCGTAGCCGAACTGTTCGCGCACGTGCGCCATCATCCTTGGTGCGAAGTCCAGGTAAGCGGTGGTCTCCCACACGTCCTCCTGGGGGATGTTGCCGCTCGCGGGCTCGTACGTCTTCCCGTCCACGGGTGCGATGCCGTACGTCTTCTCCAGCCCCGGCACAGCGGCCTGCGCCCGGATGGCCTTGTAGCCGAGGTCCAGGTGGTGCTGGAAGTCAGCGCTGAGGTCCTCCAGCGAGGAGCCGCTGGCGTGGCCATAGACCATGACGCCCTCGCGGGCGGCACCGCCAAGCAGCTCGTACACCGGCATAACGGCGGTCTTGCCCTTGATGTCCCACAGCGCGACGTCGATCGCGGCGATCGCGGTCATGGTCACCGGCCCGCGGCGCCAGTAAGCGCCCTTGTAAAAATACTGCCACGTGTCCTCGATGCGGCGGGCATCCCGGCCGATCAACAGTGGGCAAAGGTGCTCGGACAGGTAAGACGCCACAGCCAGCTCACGGCCGTTGAGCGTGGCGTCGCCGATGCCGGTAATGCCGTCCTCGGTTTCGATAACGAGGGTGACGTAATTCCGTCCTGGCGACGAAACGACTACCCGTGCGTCGGTGATCTTCACTGGTTGGTCCTTCAAAAGTGTGCGGGAGGTGTGCAAGTAGGTAGGAGCAGGTGCCGTTGTGAACGCTCAAACGACACCTGCTGCCAGTCAGGCGTGCCGGGTGCGGGGCATGGCGGCGGTCAGTGGGAGCCGAGGCGGAGCATGACCTTGCTGCTGTCGGCGGCTGGATCAGCGGCGGTCCGCATGGCTTCCGCAGCCTGGTCGATACCGAACGTTGGGTGATCACCGGGGAAACGTCGAGGCCTTCGGCCATGGCGCGGAGGGCATCGGTGATTTCGTCCACGAACCGGTACGAGCCGATCCACGTGATTTCCCTGGTCACCAGGTCTCCAAGCGCCGCCGGGGCCGGGCCGCCGGGCAGGTTACCGACCTGAACGATGGTTCCGCCGCGGGCCGTGGCCCGCAGGACTCCGCCCAACACCGCCGGGATGCCGGTGGCTTCAAACACCAGTTCCATGTCCTCCGGCAGGCTCCCGCCGTCAGAGACGTTCAGGACCTCGTCGGCGCCCATCGCCTTGGCGATGCGCAGCGACGCGTCGTTGATGTCCGTCGCGATGACGCTCCTGGCGCCGGCATACTTTACCGCGGCCACCACCAGCGAGCCGATCGGCCCGGCGCCGTTCACGAGCACGTCGCGGCCAGCGAGCGAACCCGCCCGGCCTGCGGCGTGGAGGGCGACGGCGAGCGGTTCGGCGAGCGCGCCATGAAGGGTGTCGACGCCGTCAGGCAGCGGCCGGATCTGGGAGGCCCTGGCGAGCTTGCGCTCGCTGAAGCCGCCGTCCGTGTGCGGATCAAACGCGGCGGAGCCGAAGTACCTGATCTGGGGGTAGAGGTTGGTTCTGCCCTTGATGCGCTCCGGCATGATGCCGTCCCCCACCAGTTCCGCAGGGTGTACCGTCACCGGCTGGCCTACGTCGAGGTTTTCCACTCCCTCGCCCAACTGGGCGATCCTGCCGGCAACCTCGTGGCCGAGGACGAGCGGCGACTTCAGCGACGCTGTACCGGAAGCACCGTGGCGCCAGTACGAAAGGTCGGATCCGCAGATGCCGCCCCATTCGACGTCGAGCACTACCTCACCAGGTCCGGCAACGGGCTCGGGACGCTCGTCGATGCGCAGATCGTTGGGTCCGTGGACAACGACGGCTTTCATACAGCGTCCTCGAGGCGGACCATGTCGCGGCCGCGGACCTCGGGGCCCACGAAGGCCGAGATCAGGGTGATCAGAGAATAGGCGATGACCATCGCGGCCAAGGGCCACCAGTGGCCGGTGATAGCGGTGAGGGTCGCTGCCAGCAGGGGCCCGATGGCGGTGGCGAGGATGCCGCCGATTTCCTTGGCCAGGGCGAGCTGGGTGAAGCGGGTGCGGGCTCCGAAGAACTCGGCCATTGTGACACTCTCCATGGCGAAGAGGCTCAGCACGCCCAGGTTGAGTCCGATGACCATGGCGATGGTGATCAGGACAGTGTTGCCGCTGGTGACCATCAGCAGCATGGGGATCGCGAACAGTGCAGTAAGGGAGCTCAGCGCCAGGTAGAGCGGCCGGCGGCCGAAGCGGTCACCGAGGATGCCCATCACGGGGATGGTCAGGAAGCCAAGCAGCGAGCCATACATAATGGCGGTGGTGCCCACGCTCTTGTCCACCAGAAGGACGGTGGCGAGGTAGCCCACCAGGAATGTCTGGATCAGGCCGGAGTTGCCTGCCTGGCCGAAGCGCAGGCCGAGGGTGATGAGGAAGGCCTTGCCCTTGCGCTGGTGCAGGGCGGCCTCGATGGTGCTGGTCTCTGCCAGTTCCTCCGCAGCGGCAATTTCGCGCTTGGACAGTGCAACGCCGTTGACGACGTCGGCACGCTCTTCGAAGACGGGGCTTTCCTTGACGTGATGGCGGACCCAGACTGCGAAGATCATCAGCACGAAGCTGAACAGGAACGGGATGCGCCAGCCCCAGCTCAGCAAGTCTTCCTCGGAGAGGGTGGACACCAGGATTGCCCAGATCGCGGAGGCCGCCAGAGTGCCGGAGTTGGTTCCGAGGCACACGAGGGAAGAGATGAGGCCGCGGCGGCGGGCGGGAGCGAACTCGGCCAGCATCACGGTTGCGCCCGCAATCTCAGCACCTGCCCCGAAGCCCTGGGCCAGGCGCAGCGCCACCAGCATGATGGGGGCCCAGATGCCGATCATGGCATAGGTCGGAAGGATGCCGATCAGCGTCGTGGATGCACCCATCAGGGCGATAGTGATGAAAAGGACCTTCTTGCGGCCGATCCTGTCACCCATGCGGCCGAAGTAGACGGCTCCCGCAAGGCGGGCAACGTAGCCCACGCCGTAGGTTGCCATGGCGGCGATGAGGCCGATGACCGGGCTGACCTCGGGGAAGAAGAGCTTATTGAACACGATTGCGGCAGCCAGCGAGTACAGCTGGAAGTCCATGAACTCCATGGCCGTTCCCAGCCAGCCGGAAACGGCGACTTTGGCAAGTTCCCGGGTGGGTTTTGCTTCCGGCTTAGTGGTGGGGGGCGCGATGCTCTCGGTCATCAATTGCTCCTTTGCAGGCGATGAAAAAAGGGGGGGTCTGCGAGTTTGCTGGGGATAATTCGAGTGAAGGGGCCGCCCTCCAGGAGTAAGCAGCGTTGAACGCGCGGTGCTGCTTCGGCGGCCTTTCTAGCTACCATACAAGCACTACCATTCTAGTTTGTCAACGATGGCTTAGACTGGATGCATGGCAAGCGGCAAACCCGACAAAGGGCAGTCAGCACGGCTCTCCGTGCGTGACCAGACACTGGAAACCCTCCGGCGCAGGATCATCTCCCTGCAGCTCCCCCCGGGTGAGCCGTTGTCCGAGAACGAACTCGCTCAAGAGCTGGGCGTCAGCCGCACCCCGGTGCGCGAAAGCCTGATCCTGCTGCGGGAGGAAGGATTGGTCCAGGTATTCCCGCAGATCGGCTCGTTCGTATCCCTGGTGGACCTGGGGCGGGTGGCCGAGGCGCAGTTCGTCCGGGAGGCGATCGAATGCGCGTCACTGACTGATCTCAGCGTCGATGCTGCCGGAATCGCCGGCCTCCGGGATATTCTGGCCAGCCAGCGCGACGCCGAAGCTAAAGGCGACGTGGAGGAGTTCTTCCGGCTTGACGAGGACTTCCACCGGGAACTCCTGCGGCTCGCAGGCCATGAATCAGCGTGGACGGCAGTGAACTCCGCTAAGGCTCACCTGGACAGGGCACGGCGGCTGAGCCTCATAGACACCCGTCCGGTTGCCACGCTCATTGAGCAGCACACCGCTGTAGTGGACGCCTTGGAATCCAACAACCTTGCCGCCGCCGACGACTCGCTGCGCGTGCACCTGCGGGGGGTCTTCGAGGACGTCAAGCGGATTCAGGAATCATCCCCGGACCTGTTCTCAGACGGCACAGCGTCCCGTCCGGTCCGCCGAAGCGTGGCGCGGCTGTCGTAGGACAGCCGACGATACCCGGCGTACCGTCGTAGGAAAGCGCTGGTACCCGGCGTACCCCGGAACTCATGTACTGGCTACGGCGCAGCAGTTTCTGTCGCGTCCTGCTGCCCCGGCTCCTGATGCCCCTGGTCCTGCTTGACCAGCGCCGCTTCGAGGTTGATCTTCACCTTGTCACTGACCAGGAACCCGCCGGTTTCCAGGGCGGCGTTCCACGTCAGGCCGAATTCCTTGCGACTGATCTCCGTCTCGGCCGAGAAGCCTGCCCTGGTCGCTCCGAAGGGATCCACGGCCACGCCTGTAAATTCGACCTCCAGCTCGACCGGCTTGGTAATGCCGCGGATAGTGAGGTCGCCGGTGAGAGTGTAATCCTCACCGTCGCCCTCCACGCCGGTGGCCCGGAAGGTCATCTCGGGGAAGTTCTCGACATCAAAGAAGTCCGCTCCCCGCACGTGGGCGTCCCGGTTCGGCTCGCCGGAATCGAAGCTGGCCGTCTTCACCGTGGCATGCAGCGAAGACTCCTTGAGCGAGTCGCGGACATGCGCTGTGGCAGAGGCGTCCGTGAAGCGGCCGCGCACCTTGCTGATGCCGGCGTGCCGGACAGTAAAACCTATGTCGCTGTGGGACATGTCCAGGGTCCAGGTGCCCGGGGTCAGGCCTGCGGGAAGCGTCATCGCGAATCTCCTCCTATGTGAAATGCCAGCTGATCAGTGCGATTTCCACACTTGTTCAGCCCGCGATTGAAGTCAAGGATCCCGGGCTGCCCTTCTGCCCGTCGCACTTTTTCAGCTCCGCACGCTCCTGTTGAGGACTATCGAAAAAAAATTTTAAGGGATGCCTAAAACTCCTAGCTATTTTTCAGGAACCGGGTCTAATCTTGGTTCAGGCCCACCGCATCCCCCAGTTGCTGTGGTCCTGCCGCTAGGAAGGGCCCCGCACTCCGTCAAGGATGTGCGGGGCCCTTCTGCATGTGATCGGCCCTGCGTTTGGTCGACTCCTAGTGTCATCGGCACTGTGTGTAACCGGCTCTGTGCGTAACCGGCTCTGTGTGTAATCGGCAGAGGGGTTCCGCAACATGCCATCGCTCAGGGCCCGCCTTCCCCGGAGCGGCGATCTTCGCCGGTAGGCTCGATGGACGCCAAAACCAATGGACGCACAAAGCCACACGCCACAGGGGCACGACGAGTTTGAATAGAACACCATCGCTACACGACTACTGGACGACGAACGTCAACTGGATAAAGGGCGGCATCGCCGCCGCGGTCATCCTGGCGACCACGGCCTGTGGCGGGTCCATTACCGCGACGCAACAGCCGCCGTCGGACGTTCAGCCGGACGGGACAATCGCAACGGCGGCGCCGGGCGCCGGCCAAGGCTTCAGCCGGGCGCAGGCACGTGCCACTCAGGACCTCCTCGCGACCCTGCCTGTCAAAGGCCGCGCCCCGAAGACCGGCTACGACCGCACCGCTTTCGGCCCCGCCTGGGCGGACACCGACAACAACGGCTGCGACACGCGCAACGATATCCTCGCCCGGGACCTCACGGCGAGGACAACCAAGCCCGGCACCAGGAACTGCGTGATCCTCACGGGCAGGCTGGCGGACCCGTACACCGCCACCACCATCTCCTTTACGCGCGGTGCCAGCACCAGCAGCGAGGTCCAGATCGATCATGTCGTGGCTCTCAGCGACGCCTGGCAGAAGGGTGCGCAGCAGTTGACGAAGGCGCGGCGCACCGCCTTCGCCAACGATCCCCGCAACCTCCTCGCGGTCTCCGGCCCCGCCAACCAGAAAAAGGGTGACGGCGACGCCGCAACCTGGCTGCCCGGCAACAAGGCCTTCCGTTGCGCCTACGTCGCCCGGCAGATTTCGGTCAAGGCCGCTTACAAGCTTTGGGTCACGCGCGCCGAGCACACCGCCATGACCTCGGTTCTGGCCACTTGCGGCGGCGCCCCAGGCTGAGAAACTGTGCCAGGCGGGCAGCTGCCTCTGCCTACTCCGGCAAGTCTGCCCTACTCCGGCAGCTCCGGCTCCTCGCCGACGAACGGATAGTCGTCCTCGTCGCTGCCCGGAGTTCCCAGCGACTGCTCGACAACATCCGCTTCCGTAGCCTTCTCTGCCGAGAGGCCCGGGGCGGGCACGTCCGGCAGGGGCGTGGACACCAGCGGGGTCCGCTGCTCCAGCACGTCCGCCTCCGGTGCGTCCTCGGGCAGGGGATCAAAGTCCTCCCCTCCTGCATCGGGTATGGCCGACAGCCGCTGCTCGACGGCATCAGCTTCCGGTACTTCCATCGGGGTCTCTTCAGGCTGGTTGCTCATCGCTGGCCTCGGTTCTGGCTCGATGTTCGTGGTGGAACAATTCTCCCCACCGGTTCTTCGCGGGTAAACAGCAACACGGAACCAAAACGCGCGGGCCGCCCCGGCCAGCTGCCTGCCGGCCGGCTGCTGATGGCTTCCGCTCGTGCTTGACCCCGCGTCGCTGTCAGTCTCCCTTTGCTACCGCTGTCTGCCCTCCCCTAACTCAAGTAGCCGTTCGGGTCGAGCACGTACTTCGTTGCGGCGCCGGCGTCGAATTCGGCATACCCTTGCGGCGCCTGTTCGAGGGGGATGGGCTTCGCATTGACGTTCTTTGCGATCTGAACCCTGTCGTGCAGGATGGCCATCATCAGCTGCCGGTTGTACTTCATCACCGGACACTGCCCTGTGGTGAAGCTCAGCGACTTTGCCCACCCCGTACCCAAGCTCAGGCTCAACGCGCCTTTCTTCGCGGCCTCGTCAACACCGCCCGGGTCCCCCGTCACGTATAGGCCGGGAATGCCGAGGGCGCCGCCGGCAGCCGTGATGTCCATGAGCGAATTCAGCACCGTGGCCGGAGCTTCCTTGGCGCCCGTACCGTGGCCTTTCGCCTCGAATCCGACGGCATCAACGCCGCAGTCGACCTCAGGCACGCCCAGGATCTGCTCAATCTGCTCGGCCGGACCGCCCTTCGTGAGGTCCACGGTCTCACAACCGAAACTGCGCGCCTGCGCGAGCCGCTCCTCGTTCAGATCGCCGACAATCACGACGGCGGCACCCAACAGCTGCGCGCTCGTCGCCGCAGCAAGCCCGACAGGGCCGGCGCCCGCGACATACACGGTCGACCCGACACCCACCCCGGCGCTGACAGCGCCGTGGAAGCCTGTGGGAAATATATCCGACAGCATTGCCAGGTCAAGGATCTTCTCCATCGCCCGGTCCTTGTCCGGGAATTTGAGCAGGTTCCAGTCGGCATACGGCACCAGCACGTAGTTGGCCTGCCCGCCGATCCAGCCGCCCATGTCCACATAGCCGTAGGCGCTGCCAGGACGGTCCGGGTTCACGTTCAGGCAAATGCCGGTCTTGCGCTCCTTGCAGTTCCGGCACCGGCCGCAGGAGATGTTGAACGGCACCGAACAGAGGTCCCCCACCTTGATGAACTCGACGCCGGGCCCCACCTCCACCACCTCTCCGGTGATCTCATGGCCCAGCACCAAGTCAGTTGGCGCCGTGGTCCGTCCTCGAACCATGTGCTGGTCAGAGCCGCAGATATTTGTAGCGACCGTTTTGAGAATTGCCGCGTGCGGAACGGGACGCCCTACATTGGCCGGATTGACTCCTGGCCCGTCTTTGAGTTCAAAGGTTGGATAGTCAACATCAATGACCTCCACCTTGCCGGGTCCCTTGTAGGCAACGGCTTTGTTCGCTTCCATCTCTTCCTCCTGGCCTCACGGACCCTCACCAGTGAGGGCACGTTGTGATTCATGAAGTGTTGCGATGCTCCCTTCGGGCCGAACAGGCGGCGAGCCGGACGGCGTCGTCGGTGCCCGGCAGCGGAGGGGTGCCGCCAGTCTAGAACGGTCACCATGGAGAGGTCTATAACGTTCCGTTACCTTCTTTTCCTCGCCTGCCTCCCCTCCCACGGGTCCTAGGGCCTTCTGTTCTTAGTCACAGCCTCTTTGTCACAGCCTCTTTGTCACAGCCTCTTGCTAGATTCGAATTAGCGCTTCGGGAACCCTCCCGGAGCCAGGCTGCCTGATGGGGAGGCCCCTTGTTCCTGCTCGATCCACTAACGCCGGAGGCGCAACCTGATTTGGTGTTCTCGGCCAGCGACCTCGTAGTGGCCAGCGAGTGCGAATACCGCACGCTACGAATCCTCGACGAAAAGCTGGGGCGGTCCCCCAAAGCAGACTTCCCGCCGGACGAGATGCAGGTCCGCGCCGGCAAACTCGGCGACATTCACGAGCACAAGGTACTGGACAGCCTCATTGCGCAGTACGGCAGGTGGAATGATTCCCGCGGCACCGGCGTCTATACCGTCCAACGCGGAACCGCTGAGCGCGTGAACCTGACAGAAAAACATCAGGAAACTGCCGCCGTCCTCCGGTCCGGCGCTGATGTTGTCTTCCAGGCGACCTTCTTCGACGGCGAGTTCCTCGGCTACGCGGACTTCCTGGTCAAGGAAGAAGGAGCGGCCGCGGGCACTGGCCGAGCAACGGACAGTGCAACGGATGCTGCAGCCGGCAGGGCAGCTGCCGGTGCCGCGCCGCGCTACGCGGTCTGGGATACGAAGCTGGCCCGGCACGCCAAGGTGGGTGCACTGCTGCAGCTTGCCGCCTATGGGGACCAGCTGATCAAGCTCGGCCTTGATCCTGCTCCCCGTGTCACGTTGGTGCTGGGCAACCTCGAACGCAGCATCCACTCCCTCGGCGACCTCCTGCCGGTATTCCGCGAGCGCCGGGACCGGTTCCGTGAACTCACGGCAATCCATCTGGCTTCGGAAAGCTCCGTACAGTGGCAGCAGCCTGGCATCGGGTACTGCGGAAGATGCGATTACTGCGCCGAACAGGTGTCCGCACACCGCGACCTGCTCATGGTCGGCGGCATGAACTCCGGCCAGCGGAAAAAGCTCATCGCCGAAGGCGTCACAACCATCGATGACCTCGCAGAGCTTCCGGAGGATAAGGCAACAGGTTCATTGCGCCGGCTGCGCGACCAGGCCAGGATGCAGACTGCCCGCGAAGCCTCCGACGGCATCCGGACATTCATCAAGGACGGTGAAGAACACACCATCACCTACAAGGTACTGGCCGAGAACGCCCTGGCCAGCATCCCGGCTCCCAGCGCCGGCGACATCTTTTTCGACTTCGAGGGCGATCCGCTGTGGCAGGATCCCACAAGCGGACAATGGGGACTCGAATACCTCTTCGGCGTGATCGAAGCTCCGCTGCCCGGGCATGCGCCCGACGCCGCTCCGGTCTTCCGGCCCTTCTGGGCGCACTCCCTTACAGGTGAACGGCACGCCTTCCTGGACTTCCTTGCCTACGTGGAGGAACGCCGCAAACGGTATCCGGACATGCACGTCTATCACTACGCGCCGTACGAGAAGACCGCTCTCAGGAAGCTGTCCCTGAGGCATGTCGCCGGCGAGGACATCGTCGATTCCTGGCTGCGTGAAGGCTTACTGGTGGATCTCTACGCCACGGTGCGGCAGTCGCTGAGAATCTCCGAGGCCTCCTACTCCATCAAGAAACTCGAGCCCCTCTATATGGGCGACAACCTTAGGTCCGGGGACGTCAAGGACGCCGGTGCCTCCGTGGTGGCCTACGCCGCCTACTGCACAGCCCGCGACGGCGGACCCGAAACCCAGGCCGTGGCTGCCGACATCCTCGCGTCCATCTCCGACTACAACGAGTACGACTGCCTCTCCACCCTGCGCCTTCGCGACTGGCTGCTGCAGCTTGGCCATGATGCCTCCGCACCGAGGGATGCGGCCATTGCAGCCGCCGGGGACGAGCGGACTGGCGCCGTTGTCCAGGCAGTTGTAGAGGCTGTACCTGAGCTGGCGGATGGGGTGCCGCCGGAGGAAGAGGCACTCCGCACCTATCTGAAGTCCCTTCCAGACAACCGTCCATTGGCCAGCGACGAGCAGGCCGTGGCGATGGTTGCCGCGGCCACGGGATACCACCGCCGGGAAGCGAAACAGTTCTGGTGGGAGCATTTCGACCGTCTGGAGTCCGAGGTGGATCACTGGCGGCACCAGCGCAACGCCTTCGTGGTGGACGAAGCCTCAGTAGTGTCCGACTGGGCCCCGCACAGTGCCCGCGCTAGCACCGAGTCCAGGACGCTGCGTCTGACCGGCACCATGAGCGAGGGCTCGGAATTCCGGGCAGGCTCCACCTGGTTCCGGATGTTCGAAGATCCCCTGCCGGAGGGGCTTGGAGAGGTCGACGGCGGGCGGACACCTCGGCCGGAGCGGACCGGCACGGCCCTGCACCCCTCCGCGAAGGAGTCAGTGTCCCGCGACGGCATCTTCGGAACGCTCATCGAGGCGGTCGAAGACCATCCCGACCGGCCCGGCAAGACCATCATCACCATCACCGAGAAATCCAAACGCAAGGTACCGCCGTATATGCAGCTGCCCATGGCGCTCACCGCGGACCGCCCCATCCCCACCGCCAGCATCGAAGCCGCGCTTGCTGAGCTCGCACAACTCGTCGGGTCCACGCTGCCCGATCTGCCGAAGCACGCCGGCCTGGATGTGCTGCGCCGTATGCCTCCGCGGATGGCTTCCGGGGCGTCGCTTCCGGTTGTCCACCATGATGCATCCGGTGCGGCCGACTACGTCTCGGCCCTCACCGCTGCGGTCGAGGATCTGGACCGGTCCTATGTCGCCGTCCAGGGCCCTCCCGGGACGGGCAAGACGTATGTGGGTTCCCACGTCATCGCCCGGCTGGTGCGGCGCGGCTGGAAAGTCGGCGTCGTGGCCCAGTCGCATTCGGTAGTGGAGAACATGCTTAGCACAGCCATCAACACGGCAGGAGTAGACCCGGCGGTGGTGGCCAAGGATATCAAGGCACCACGCAGCGGTGCCGATGTCCCGTGGGGACTCACCACGGACAAAGACGTCGCGCGCATCCTTGGAGCGGACGGCGGCTGCCTGGTCGGAGGAACTGCCTGGACCATGACCGGCCAGTGCGTCCCTCCCGGCTCACTCGACCTGCTGGTCATTGACGAGGCAGGGCAGTATTCGCTGGCGAATACACTTGCCGTAGCCCAGGCGGCGAAACGGCTGCTGCTGCTGGGCGACCCCCAGCAGCTCCCGCAGGTCACCCAGGGATCACACCCGGAGCCCGTTGACGAGTCCGCACTTGGTTGGCTGTCCGGCGGCCACCCCACCATGCCGGCGGAACTGGGTTACTTCCTCGCGGCCTCCTGGCGGATGCATCCGGCCCTGTGCCAGGCGGTCTCGGTGCTGAGCTACGACGGCAGGCTCCAGTCAGCTCCCGCGGCATCGCACCGGCACTTGGACGGCGTTCCTGCAGGAGTGGAGACGGTCCTCGTGGAGCACCGGGGCAACACCACGAGCTCCACGGAGGAGGCCGCGAAGGTCGTCCAGCTGGCCTCCGAGCACATGGGGCTGAAATGGACTCCGGGTAAAGATGAACCTGCCAGGAGGCTCGAGGCGACTGACATCCTGGTGGTGGCTGCGTACAACGCACAGGTACAGGTTATCCGGCAGGCCCTCGACCGGCAGGGGCTTTCCGCGGTGAAGGTGGGAACCGTGGACAAGTTCCAGGGGCAGGAGGCTCCCGTGGTGCTCGTGTCCATGGCTTGCTCTGCCATCGCCGAAGCACCCCGCGGTGCCGAGTTCCTGCTCAACCGGAACCGTCTCAATGTGGCGGTGTCACGGGGGCAGTGGCGGGCAATAATCGTCCGCTCCCCCGAGTTGACCAATTACATGCCCCGCAAACCATCAGCCCTGGAGGAACTTGGTGCGTTCATTGGACTCAGTCCGCGCCCTTTTACAGGTATGGCGGCGCCTCAGGGATGACCACAGCAGAAGACATCTGGCCTCACATCACCACGTCGAAGCTGCTGAATCTGCCCTCGGCGGGTGATACCTTCTCGTCAACCTGGGATACGCGGCCTGGAGCCTCGTCAGAACTCAGCCAGCGCCGGAATTCCACTATGACCGGCTGGGGTCCCTCCGCCACGACCGCGACGGAACCGTCGTCGTCGTTCCTGACGGAACCAGTAATTCCCAACTCGTCAGCCTTGCGGGCGGTCCAGTAGCGGAAACCGACGCCCTGGACCATGCCCGTCACGCGTGCCGTGAGGCGGACGCTGTCTGCTTCGGGAGCATTCGACTCGGTCATGACTCTAACTTAGCGCCGGGCCAGTCCCCCCGACAGGCTCCCCGCGCTTCCCATGAACGGCCGACAGACCCCTCCAGCGATAGTTCGGCTACTGGCCTGCCGGCCGCAGGGACGTGATCATCTGGCGGACGTTCTTGTACTCGGCGGTCTCCTTGTATGCCTCCGGCGTGTCCACGTGTGGTTCATTCCCCGGGGAAGTGTCGAAGGGGTTGTAGGCGCCCCCAAACATCGCCCCGCTGGGCGGCCAGCTAAAGAAGTGCGCCATAGGGCACGCCGTCGGCCCGGTCGGCTCCGGCGCAGCGGTGATGCCGTACGCGAAGACAGATGACGTCATCGGATCGGTCACTTCAGGATCAGAGCGGGATTCGAACGTGAACCGGGGCGTTTGGCCATTCTGCGCCAGTGCAGGCAGCGGCTGGGAGTCGAGGACGCTGTACGGCGTCTTCTTCGTGCATTCGGCACCGGTCACCATGTTGGTGCGCAGCGTTGCCATGGGCTTGCCGTCAGGCTTGGACACTTCCAGGAAGACACCGCCGCCCTGGGGCGTCTGCCCGGCAGGATCCTTGATGGTCCAGTCGGCCGGATAGTCGAAAGCGAGCGACCCGTCCTTCGTGGTGAACGTCTTCCAACCTTCGGCAGGCGGCGTGGCGGTGCCGGTAGTTGGGGCCGCGGTCGGCGTGGTCTCCGAGGCAGTCGGCGGTGCGGTAGCTGTGGCGGTCGTTGTCCCGGTGGCGGTCGCTGTCCCGGCGGGAGAGCCGGTGGCGGGTGCCGTGCCGGGGGAACCGCAGGAAGCAAGCGTCACTGCGAGGCATACAGCGGAAATAGCAGTCAGCGTTAATGCTGTTCGGCGCATCAAGCCCTCCCTAAGGTAAAAAAGACGGTGGACTAATGGTGCGCTGCACCGCGTTGGGAAATGCCTGGTGACCTCCAACTGCGATCAAATCGTTGTCTTCCTAGCGCATCTCCGCCGATTTCAACAGGCCCGGGCGGACTTGGTAAAGGTTAAGAATGCAAGACGTCCTGAATCAAGCAATGCCATTCCTGGCGATCGCCGTAGCCGTGGCTGCGGGACTGGTCCTCTCCTGGCTCCTCCGGCGCATCCTCCTCCGGCTCAACCGAAAGCTCCCCGCCCTGCGTGAAGCCTCCCGCATGGCACGGGTCCCGCTGCGGCTTTTCCTGTGCCTCATCGGCGTCCGCATCGCGCTTGCGCTCACCACGGAGAACTCCAGGTGGCGCACGAATGCGGATCACATCCTGCTGATTGCACTGATCGCATCGGCCGCCTGGTTGGCGATCGCCGTCCTCATGATCATTGAAGCGCTGACGCTCACGCACTACAGGGTGGACGTTGCCGACAACCGGCGCGCTCGCCGCCTGCGCACCCAAGTCATCCTGGCCCGCCGCATAGGTATTGCCCTGGTGATCATCCTGGCGCTGGGCATCAGCCTGCTCACCTTCCCGGACGTCCGGGCGCTGGGGGCGGGTATTCTCGCCTCAGCAGGGCTCGTCTCGATTGTGGCTGGCCTCGCCGTGCAGTCATCGCTCGTTAACGTGTTCGCCGGCCTCCAGCTCGCCTTTACCGATGCCATCCGTGTGGACGACGTGGTGGTGGTGCAAAAGGAATGGGGCCGGATCGAAGAGATCACCCTGACCTATGTTGTGGTGCACGTCTGGGATGACCGCCGCCTCATCCTCCCTTCCACCTACTTCACCACCACGCCCTTCGAAAACTGGACCCGCCGGCGGTCCGAGGTCATGGGGACCGTGGAGTTCGACCTCGACTGGCGCGCCCCGGTTGAGGCCATGCGCTCTGAGCTCAAGGCACTCCTGGCCGGCACGGAGCTCTGGGACGAACGGGTCGGCATCCTCCAGGTCACGGACGCCACAAGCGGCTTCGTCCGCGTGCGGATCCTGGTGAGCGCCGCGGACAGCGCGTCGCTGTTCGACCTGCGGTGCCTTATCCGGGAAGAGCTGGTGTCCTTCCTGCAGCAGCATCATCCCCAGGCGCTCCCCCATATGCGTTGGGAGTCGGTTAACTCTTCTCAGCAGGAGCCTCCTGCCGTCGCTCGTCCACGACAGCTGGAGGCCCAGCCCCGGCAGCAGTCCGATCGGCACGACTCCCAGCTGTTCACCGGCTCGTTCGAAGCCGTGCAGCGGTCCCGGGCCTTCAGCGGACCGGGCGACCGGGCGTTCGAGGACAGGGAGAAGACCCTGGCCGCACACGAATAAGCAGCACCCGAAAGAGGCAGCCCAGCGCCGTCAGGGCGCTGCGCCGCACCGCCGTCGAAACCGCACCATCGGAAACAGTGCCACCACGAACAGCGAAGCCCCGCTGCCGCAGTTGCGGCAGCGGGGCTTCGTGGCTTGATCCTGCCCGCAGGCAGCAGTCATCGGCTAGTTGACGATGATGTCCCTGGTTCGGTGGTCGTAGCGGATGGTGAGGCGGCCGCCGTCGTGGTGCAGTTCGTGGTTGGGACCATCGAAGGCGCCGAAAGCGCCGTAGTTTTCTTCCCAGGACCGGTTCAGTGCAATCTTGAAGGTGTAGTGGCCAGCCGGAATGTCGGCGGTCAGCTTCCAAAGCTGGTCGATGGCGTCCAGCTGCATCTGCGCCTCGTCATACTGCGGGGCCCAGTTTTCCGGCGCACCGAGCAGGGTGTTGAAGTCACCTGCAACAGCAACTGCTTCCGGCTGGGGAAAGGATTCCACCGCGGGAGCTTCCGTCTCGGAGGCAGCCTCGTCTTTCTTACCTCGCACCGCGTTGGCAACCGGGGCCACCGCATCTTCGATCAGCTTGGCAGCCTTGTCCACGACCTTTGCCGCCTTGGACGGAGCCTTCTCAGTCTTTTCTTCAACCTTGGGCGCCGCCTTTTTGGCAGCGGCATCCTTCGTTCCCCCAGACTGGGCGGGAGCAGCAACCGGAAGGGGGGTGTCGGCTGGAACCGGAGTTCCGGCGTCGAGCGCGGCCGCAAAGCTTGCGGCATCCGGGAAAGCTACCGTGGCGCGCAGGCCCTCTTCGGTGATGGTCCAGCCGGAGCGGCCCTTAACCAGCCATCCGGCCTTGACGAGCTTGGCCGTGGCTGTGGTGAGCGACTTGTGGCCCCGAGGAATGCCACCGCTGAGAAGCTCAGCTTCGTAGGCGTTCAGCGGAACCCGCACGAGCGCTTCAGCCAGCACCTCGCCGGCATTCTGCGACTCACCAGTCAACACCCCCTCTGCCAGAACGTCCAGCACGGCCTTAAGCCGGAAGTTGGTGTTTTCTGCGGCAGTCTTGCGCATGGTTCCCCTCATAGAGCGATTGTTCCCTCAGTAGTTTGCCGTGCGGAGGTTAGTTCTGGCGACTTGAAATCGTTAATTCTGCGTGTCGCGACCGACTATGACGAGGATTACACGTGAATTGGGGTTTGAGTCTCGCTTTGGCGGCGTTGGAACGCGGCGTCGGCAATGCTGCCATTTCTCACCCTTCATAATAGGAAGTAGGCTTACCAAGTAGGCTTGAACCGACGAGTGCATTGGAAAGGACGAACCATGAGCGACCAAAACGACCGCGAAGACGGATTCATAGTTCCGGACCCGTCAAAGGTCCGCGAGGACATCCCAGGTGATGCCGGTGACGACGCCAACGTGATCCGCTTCAGCGAAGAGCAGGCGCTGATCGAAGAGCAGTCCCACGGCATCCGGCCCGAGCGTTACGACGTCCCCTCCGGCGGCCCCACCATGACTGAAGCCCGCGGAAATATGGACCTCTCCGACGACACCGGCGAGGCAGCCTCCAGCGACAGCAGCGACGACGGACTCCACGGCGGCGCCGAACAGTAGGTCGGCGCCGAACAGTAGGTCGGCGACAAAACCCAACGAGGCCGCCGCCCGGGTCCAGCGCGAACGAACACTCGAGGCCCCGGGGTCCAGCGCGAACGTACACTTGAGGCCCCAAAGCCTATGCGTTTAGCTCGCGCCCGGGCGGCTGGCCAACCTACTGGCGGTAGCCCTCTACTTCATTGGCGGGCCGCACTTCCGCTTCCTCAGGATCTTCGCCAGCTTTTGCCTTGGCACGGCGCTGGCGCAGCAAGTCCCAGCATTGGTCCAGGGCCTCTTCCACGTGCCGCAGCCTCGCCTGACGGTCCTCCGCCTCGGGCGCACCGCCGCCGTCCCCCTCCCCCGGTCCACGAAGCCGGTGCTCTTCATCCACGAGCGCTTGGATCCGCTGCAGAATGTCCTGGTTGTCCATAGTGTGCACTCCTCGCATGTGTACGTGACGCGACTTTTTCGTGACTCGGCCGCCTTGGCCCTCGCCTCAAGCCTGGTAAGCCTCGAGCCTAGTAAGGTCGGGCCACCTGCGGAAGAGCCTCGCAGGACCTAGTGCAGGTCAGGTTTAGAACCTCTGGCCACAGGGCGGGCTGCTCGTTAAGCTGGGCCCTAAGCATGCTTAGCATCGCACGGGAGCTTGTTCAGCTCTTTATGAACCTGTTCGTGTTCAACCCCTATCAAGAGGAGCACCATGACCGATCAGTACACCTTCAAGAATCCCGTCACCGCCTACGAGCACATCGAGCCGCCAAAGCAGCACCAACCGGAACCCGGCCTCGACGCCGAACTGACCCCCAAGGCGGACCTGGGCGAAGACAGCTACCGGGGAACCGGACGCCTCGAAGGCCGCAAGGCGATCGTCACGGGGGCCGACTCGGGCATCGGAGCCGCCACGGCGATTGCATTCGCACGCGAGGGGGCCGACGTCGTCCTCTCCTACCTGCCCGAAGAGGAAGAGGATGCCGCAAGGATCGCGAACCTGATTGAGAAAGCCGGGCGGAAGGCCGTGAAGGTGCCCGGCGACCTCAAGAACTCCGACACCTGCCGTGAACTCGTGGACACAGCCCTCCGGGAACTCGGCGGCTTGGACATCCTGGTCAACAACGCGGGCAAGCAGGTGGCACAGGAGGACATCGGCGGGATCAGCGACGAACAGTTCGACCACACGCTCAAAACCAACGTCTACGCGATGTTCTGGCTGACCAAGGCCGCGGTGCCGCACCTTCCGCCCGGGTCGACAATCATCAATACGACATCGATCCAGGCCTACAACCCCTCCCCTACCCTTCTGGACTACGCCACGACGAAAGCCAGCATCAACAACTTCACCAAAGGCCTCGCCCAGCAACTGGCTCCCAAGGGCATCCGGGTCAACGCAGTTGCCCCCGGCCCAGTCTGGACTCCGCTGCAGGTCAGCAGTGGTCAGCCGAAGGAAGCCTTGCCCGAGTTCGGCAAGAACACTCCCCTGGGCCGGGCCGGGCAGCCTGCGGAACTTGCGCCCGCGTATGTGTTCCTGGCGTCGGCGGAGTCGAGCTTCGTCATCGGCGAAACGCTCAACGTCAATGGCGGCAGCCCTACTCCGTAGCGTTCCCCGGCCGCAACAGCTCAAAAACCTGGTGCAGGTCAGCATTACTGCACCGCCTTGGACCCGGCTGCCGCTGCCGGTCCTGGTTAAAGATCGAAGAAAAGGGAGTCCCATGATGGGAAATACCGAGGACAGCGAACCCGCCGGCCCCGCCACTTCAACCAACTCAGCTGACGCGACCGACTCCATCAACGATCAAAAAACCACTGACCACGAACTGGCCCAGTGGAGCCGGCGGCTCACTCAGGCACTGCAAATCCTGGACCTCGACCTCGACCGGCAGCTGGTTGCCCGTCTCGCGCAGGAATCGGCCCGGGCCGTGAATCCCTCCGCCGCGCCCATCAGCGCTCTGCTGGTTGGTTACGCTGCCGGGCTGGCTGTGCAAAACGGGGAAGGCACACCGAACGAGGCCGTGCAGTCCGCGGCGGACATGGCTCTGCAGCTTTGCGAGCACGGTGTGGACGGCGGCCCCGACGACGCAGGGTGGACCACGACGGCGCAGTGACGGCGGCCGCCAGCACGAAGGCGCGCCGCTACGTGCCGCGCCTTAACGCCGGCGCTGCCCTTACGCAACCCCGCGCTGCCCTTACGCGGCGCTGGGCTCCAGCCTCACAATCACCGCTTTCGACGCAGGCGTGTTGCTGCCCTCCGCCACACTGTCCAGCGGAACCAGCACGTTGGCTTCGGGATAGTAGGTAGCGGCGCAGCCCTGGGCCGTCGGATAGGACACCACGCGCAGCTTCCGCATCACCCGTTCCACGTTGTCGTGGTACACCCCATGGAGGTCAACGAGCTGCCCGTCGCTCAGACCGAGTTCCGCGATGTCCTCTGGGCTGACAAAGACCACGTCGCGCCCCTTCTTGATGCCGCGGTAACGGTCATTGTAGCCGTAGATGGTGGTGTTGAACT
The DNA here is from genome assembly GCF_054130535.1 of Arthrobacter sp. D1-17. Classification (NCBI taxonomy): domain Bacteria; kingdom Bacillati; phylum Actinomycetota; class Actinomycetes; order Micrococcales; family Micrococcaceae; genus Arthrobacter; species Arthrobacter sp. D1-17. Next base: position 3,317,644 of record NZ_CP096382.1, read on the forward strand.
GGTCGTGGGAGCGCACGGACTGCAGGATCAGCGTTCCCGCCGGCCGCTCGATGTGTTCCAAGTGGTTGACCGTCAGTATCGCCTTTCCGGTGGGAGTGCGGAACGTGCGCGAGTCCCGCGGGCCGTTGGGCAGGATAAAACCGCCGTCCTGCCGGATCTTGTCGTTGTAGTTTTCGCAGCCGGCCACCACACGGGAGATATGCTCGCGGATGAGGTCGTAGTTCTTTTCGAAGCCCTCCCAGTCGGCGCTCGTCTTTCCGTCCACGGTCTCCCGCGCCAGTCGGCAGACGATGGCCACCTCGGACAGCAGGTTCGGCGCCACCGGCTTCACCTTCCCCTGCGAGGCATGCACAGCGCATACGGTGTCCTCGACGGAGACGAACTGTGGTCCGGACGCCTGCATGTCGATCTCCGTCCGTCCCATCGTGGGCAGGATGATTGCTTCCTTGCCCGTCACGGTGTGGGAGCGGTTGAGCTTGGTGGAGATCTGCACCGTCAGGTCCGTGTTTTCCATCGCCGCCTCGGCGGCGTGGGTGTCTGAGATGGCGGCGACAAGGTTGCCTCCCAGGGCAACGAAAACCTTGATCTCGCCGTCGCGCATCTTCCGGATACTTTCGACGGCGTCCGCGCCGGGCTCGCGGGGCGGGTCGAAGTCGAATTCCTTGCCGAGCGCGTCCATGAAGGCAGGGGGCATCTGCTCCCAGATGCCCATGGTGCGGTCGCCCTGGACGTTGCTGTGGCCGCGGATGGGTGAGGCGCCGGCGCCCGGCTTGCCGATGTTGCCGCGCAGCAGCAGCAGGTTGATGATCTCCTTGATCGTGGCGACGCCCTTCTTGTGCTGCGTGATGCCCATGGCCCAGGTGATGATGACCCGTTCCGCCTTGAGGTAGCGCTCGGCGAGCTCATCGATCTCTTCGGTGCGCAGGCCGGTGGCTTCGCGGACAGTCTCCTCATCGAGATCCGCCAGATGCGCGCGGAGCTCTTCCAGGCCTTGGCAGTGCTCCTCCAGGAACTCATGGTCCAGCACTGTGCCGGGGTTCTTTGCCTCGGCATCCAGGACACGCTTGGAAATGGCCTGCAGCAGCGCCATGTCCCCTCCCACGCGGATCTGCAGATACTGGTCTGCGAGCGCAGTGCCGTGGCCGATGATTCCCTTGACCTTCTGCGGGTTCTTGTACCGCATCAGTCCGGCTTCCGGCAGCGGATTGACCGCCACGATCTCGCAGCCGGCTTCCTTGGCCTCCTCAAGCGCGGTGAGCATCCGCGGATGGTTGGTTCCCGGGTTCTGGCCCATGATGATGATCAGCTGTGCCTTGGCGAAATCGTCGTAGGAGATCGTCGCCTTGCCGATGCCGATGGTCTGCCCCATCGCCCAGCCCGACGATTCGTGGCACAGGTTGGAGCAGTCCGGCAGGTTGTTGGTCCCGAAGGCACGGATGAACAGCTGATAGATAAAGGCTGCCTCATTGGACGTCCGGCCGCTGGTGTAGAACGCAGCCTCATCCGGGCTGGCCAGCCCTTTCAACCTGTCGCCGATGATCCTAAACGCCTCGTCCCAGCTGACCGGCCGGTAATGGTCCTCTCCCGCCGGCTTGTACACCGGCTCGGTGAGACGGCCCTGCATGCCGAGCCAGTACTCGGGCCTCTGCCGCAGTTCGCTTACCGGATGTTCCGCCCAGAACTCGGACGCTATCACCACCGGCGTGGCTTCCCACGTGACCGCTTTGGCTCCGTTCTCACAGAATTCGAACGTTTTACGGTGCCCGGGGTCCGGCCAGGCACAGCTCATGCAGTCGAAGCCGTCCTTCTGGTTCAGGGCCAGCAGGGTTTTCTCCGCCCTGCCCACGCCCATATGCTTGAGCGCCGGCTGCATGGAATGCACCACGCCCGGGATGCCGGCTGCCCAGTCCTTCGGCTTGCCTACTTCAAGGTCTTTTTCGTCAGCCTCTTCCACCCGCGGGTTTTTGCGCGGCATGCTGCACTCTCCTCGACTCTCACGGTCTGGGTCCTGCTTGCTGAGGGCCCGGCATCACAGCCTTGTAATGCCTCCTTCACAGGACTAGCAGGTCTGGGAGGCGGCTGCAAGCATTCGCCTTCCACGGACGGCCCAGGCACCAGCGGCAGAAAGAAATGCGGGGACCGGCCTTGGTGGCGGGTCCCCGCACGTCAATTGCGAGTCGGTGATGAAGATTTAAGCCTGATTCGTGGACGGTACTTCCGAGGGCGGTTTCCGTCCTAGGACGCCGGTCCAGCCGGCGCCGGGGCGAAAGCCGGAACCGTGGGGGTTACCTTGCGCAGGTCCGGGACGATAGGGGGGGCTATCTCCCCCAGGTTCGGAACCGCGGGGACTGTCTCTGGCAGATCAGGAATTTTGGGTGTTTCCACCGGCAGCTTAGGAACAGCGGGGACTTCCACCGGCGGCTTCCGAACCGTCACGGGCGGCTTGCCTGCTCCGGGCTTCTCTGTTCCGGTCTTCTCTGTTCCGGCCTTCTTGGCAGCGGACTTTCCGGCCGCCTTCTTCGCTGCGGCGTATGCAGCGGCTTCCCTTGTGGGTGTGGCGGGTTTGGCTGCTGCGGCCTGCGCCTTGGCTACCGCCGCTTCCTTGTCAACCACCGCGGCCTTGGCCCTTGCGGCCGCGGCATCCTCGTTGGCTTCGAGCACCTTGGCCTTCGCCGCTGCCGTTTTCTTTGCCTTGGCCGCAATCTTGGCCTTCTCAGCCGCGGCCCTCTGGGAGACGCCGACTTCTGAGGACAGGTCCGTGTACGTGGAGCCGGCGTTAGCCTCTGCGCCTGTGCCGGCCGAGCCCGCAGAGTGTGAGGGCTCGGCGTCGGCCCCGGCACTACATGCTGTCGAAACGAGTAGGACCGAGAGCATGCTGAGGGCCAGCAAATTTTTCCTGGGCATGGGGATATAAAGCCTCTGTCGGGGAGTGCGGAAACGGGAAGGCCGATGAGGGACAACGTCCTGCCGATGTTAGTTCCGGTCTGCGGCCGCGCCCCACATTGCTGCCTGGCGCACTAGCACACGCGACAGCTTCCAGGACGTCCTGAAGGGCGGGTGAGCCAACCGGTGACCTAAACGTTACATTGCCCGCTGCGGAGAGGCCAATCAGCAGCGGGCCGCCCGGCCGGCGCGCCAGGTGCACGACTTCGTTGCCGCACTCCTACACAGCCTCAGCCGGAGAGTTCAGCCAGCAGTTCCGCCTTGCGCTCCTCAGAGGCGAAGGATGAGCCGATCGAATTAGCGGCGAGCCTGACCCGGTCAAACTCCGACAGGCCCGTCACCTGTTCCAGTTGGGCGAAGTTGTCATCCACGTACCCGCCGAAGTACGCCGGATCGTCGGAGTTGACGCTAACGTTCAGCCCGGCGGCCAGCATGGCCGGAAGCGGGTGGTCGGCCAGCTTGTGCACCGCCCGGAGCCGCACATTCGACAGCGGGCAAACGGTCAGGGGCACCCGCTCGTCCACCAGCCGCTCGACAAGATCAGGGTCCTCCATACACCGAATCCCGTGGTCAATCCGGTCGACTCCCAGCAGGTCCAGCGCTTCAACAATGTACGACGGCGGCCCCTCCTCACCGGCGTGGGCGATCTTGCGCAGGCCTGCTTCGCCGGCCCGCGCAAAGAGCCGCTGGAATTTGGAGGGCGGGTTACCTACTTCGGCGGAGTCCAGGCCGATGCCGACAATAGGTGCGTTCATGGCCAGCATCGCTTCGAGCACTTCCAGGGCCGATTCTTCCGGCAGGTCGCGCAGGAAGGCGGCAATCAGAAGGGTGCTTATCCCGAATTCCTCTTCCGATGTGGCGAGCACCTGGGCCACGCCGGAGACGCAGGTCTCCAGCGGCACTCCGCGGGACACGTGGGCCTGGGGATCCAGCATGATCTCGGCATGCCGCACTCCCGCCGTGGCTGCCCGGGCAAGATAGGCGCGGGCCATGTCCGCGAAGTCCGCCTCGGTCTGCAGCACACCCATGTTCGCGTAGTACAGGTCCAGGAAGGACTGCAGGTCAGTGAATTCGTAACGGGCACGCAGCTCATCCAAGTCGGCATACGGAAGCTGGATGCCATTGCGTTCCGCGAGGGCAAAGATCAGCTCCGGTTCCAGCGTCCCCTCAATGTGCAGGTGCAGTTCCGCCAGAGGCATGAGGGGCGGTGCCCCTGCGGCGTCCCGTTCGTTGTCAAGTGCGGTGTGATTGGCGGGGTCGGCGGCGCCGTCGTAGGTATCCACAACGCAAGAATAGACCCCCCAAGCCAGCCCTCAACGCCAGGGCGGAACAAGATGTGCAGCGAAACATCAGCGTGATCGATAACAGCATCGTGATCTCTTGCCGGCGCTGGTGTTTCCGTCAAGTCACTGACTTAGGAGTAAAGGGCAGTCGCGGACAGGGGCGGCGAAAGCCTCCGCGTCCTGAATTGGCGCGGCTTTGCCAGGGTTCGGCCAGTTCCTATAGCATCCGTCGGTTCCCATCCTCGGCCGCTTGACTGTCAATGTTGATCTCAATTTGATAACGGAGCCGGACTCCTTTACGGTGGGACACATGCCCGCATCAGTTGCGGGCCCATGAATGCCCGGTGCCGCCTCCACCAATTACTGCCCGGCCGGCGGACACCGAATGACCTCTAGTTCGTCAGGGGCGGGTGGTAGCGCGACAACGTCCGGGGACGGACCGAGCGCGGGTGGCCTCAGGAGCATCCCACAATGAAGAAATCTACTTTCACTACTGCCGCGCGCCGCGGTGTAACCATTGCCGCCGTTTCCGCTGCGGGCCTGGCCCTCTCCGCCACTGCAGCCAACGCCGCAACCCCCGGATCCACCTGGGACGCACTCGCTCAGTGTGAGAGCGGTGGCAACTGGGCCATCAACACTGGCAACGGCTTCTCAGGTGGTCTGCAGTTCACCCCGCAGACCTGGGCCGGCTTCGGTGGTACCGGTTCGCCCGAGAACGCTTCCCGCGCCCAGCAGATCGCTGTGGCCGAGCGCGTTCAGGCTACACAGGGTTGGGGCGCATGGCCTGCTTGCGCCGCCAAGCTGGGCCTGAGTGGCGGCGGTGGCGCTCCTGCACCGCAGATTCAGCCGCAGAGCGCACCAGTCCAAGCTGCTCCCGTTCAGGCTGCCCCCGTGCAGACCGCTCCGGTCCAGGCGGCCCCCGTCCAGGCTGCCCCCGTACAGACCCACGCCAAGCACGTGGCTCCCGTCGCCGTCAGCGGCGAGACCTACACCGTCCAGGCTGGAGACACCCTCAGCAAGATCGCTGCGAAGCTCGGCGTGCAGGGTGGCTGGCAGGCCCTCGCCGATGCCAATGCTGACACGATCGATGATATCGACCTGATTTTCGTCGGCCAGGTTCTGCAGCTGCCTGCCGCCTAATCTCGGCGCTGGCCGACAGTAGCGACTGTCCAGAGCAACGCCGGGTGCCCATTTCGGGCACCCGGCGTTGCTCGTTTAACCGGGCCCAATGCCATGTGCTTGGGGAGGGCCATGTGCTTGGGGAGGCGGCGGTGTTCGTCACAGCGCTGCTGCGTACCGCGCAGGCCCCTCGCAGGCTAAACGCGCCCCCCCAAAGCCAAGTTGCAGCAAGTACGACGACCTTGCAGCAGCAGTACGACGACCTTAAAGCAGTACGACGCCGGGATGCCCCCCCATAAGAAGGATCATCCCGGCGTCGTACTTTTGTCTTTGTTCTTGTATCTTCGCGACCCGCGTTTCTTCGCGACCCGCGGCCTGTGCGTCTAGCCGGCCTTTGCGTGTTCGCTTAGCCGGCCGCGGGCAGTTCGCGGACGATGCGAACCTTCCAAGCGGCGTCGTCACTCGTGTCCAGCAGGGCGACGGTGCCCGAGGCGAGGTGAAGAGCGACGCGCTTAGCGTGCAGCAACTCCAGGTAGAGGTGCTCGTTCATCCGGGAAGGCGTATCAATGACGAACTTCACGGCGTCGCGCACCTTGCGGTAGTTGGCGCTGCGTTCACGGTGGCGGTGGAGTTCCATCTCGTGGCGCTCCTTGACACGCGGCTCGTGCCGGTTCAGCCAGTTGACCGCCAGGTGCACTCCCACGACCAGGGACAGGGACACGAGATAGATCCACCACCCCGTCGACATCAGGAACAGCGGCAGATTCGCGATGGCCACGATGGCGATAACGACGCGGAGGGCGACCAGCCGGCGCAGGGTGAGAGTGACTGAGCCCAAGGCGGCACGGAAGCGGTGCTGCTCCTTGCGGGCAGCCGCGGGATCCAGGGTGAACTCGTCGAGAACAAGGATGCCGTTCGCCTCGGGGCCTAGCATCTTGCCATACTTCGGAACGAACAGTTGGGGCTGGCGTGACGGCTGTGAAACGGACGCCGAAGGGGCGCTAACCAAGGGCGCAGGGGAGGTAAGAGTCATGTGAAGGGCTTCCAGACGCGGTTAGGGTTTTGGCTATCTTAGTGGCTTCACACCCCCGAGGTATGCATCGGTCCGCATTGTGGACCACTCGGCAAAGAGGTCAGAGTGTGGGCCGGGACACCGCAATTGGCACATTGGGCGCGTGGCCTCAGACTAAAAGGATGCAGACCTTCCTCCCGTATCCCGATTTCCAGCAAAGTGCAGCCGCGCTGGACCCCGCCAGGCTCGGCAAGCAGCGCGTTGAGGCGCTGCAGGCACTCCGTGCGCTGGTGATCCCGGAGTACGGCTGGCAGTCGCATCCAGCCATCCGCATGTGGATGGGATATGTCCCCGCCCTGACCATGTACGGCCTGGCGATGGCAGACGAATGGATAAAGCGCGGCTCTGCGGACACCACCCGCGACAACATCCGCGAGTTCGCTCCGCAGGCCGCCCACCCCGACTACGCTTCCAAGATTCTCATGCCGCCGTGGCTTGGCGATCGGGAGCTGCACCTGAGCCACCGCTCCAACCTCATTCGCAAAGACCCGAGCTTTTACACCCCGATTTTCCCGGACACCGAATCCGACCTCGAGTACGTCTGGCCGGAGCCCCGCCACGTGTTCCTGCCGGAGGACCCCGAAGGTGACGTCCTGTGGATCCTGCGTGAAAACGTGGGCGACATCGATCCGGAGCGCCTCGACAAAGTCGGCCTGCCGGCCGTGGGCCGCGCTGCCCAGGCCACGGGCGACGCTGATCAGGACGTCACGGAGGACGAGTACCAACCGGTTTATGCCGAGTCTGCATCGCGCCGGCCGCTGAAGGTGGCGCGCAAGCTGCCCCCTAAGCAGCAGGTGAAGAAGCCGTCACGGAAACGCCAGCGCCAGGAAGCGATATTCTCCACCCTCCCCGGGAAGTCCCCCGTTGCCGTTCCCTTTGAGGGCGGCAGCAAGTTCGCAGTAGGCATGGTTGTCGGCCGGCCCATCACGCTTGAAGATGGCCGCTTCGGACGGCATTTCCAAGTCACCGAAATTATCGACCGCTCCGCGTTCGACTACCCCGCCCTCCTGCAGGATCCCCGGGTGTTCTTCCCGGTTCCTGCGCTCTAGCGCAGGCGCCAGACCGCGGCTGCCAGTGCGGGGCTGCTCCGGGTTCGGGGCTGCTGTCCATTTCATGGCTCCCCCGGTGGACTGGCAAACTGGCAGGTATGACTATCCTTCTGGCCGGTTGCGGCGATGTGGGAACCGAAGCAGGCCTGCGGTTCGCCGCTGCCGGTCAGAAGGTCGTTGGTTGGCGGCGTTCCCCTTCAAAACTGCCGCCCGCAATTGAAGGCGTGGCAGCTGACCTGAGCTCCCCCGACCTTCCGCCGGTCCCGGCGGATACCACCGCCGTCGTCGTTGCTGTTGCCGCCGATTCGCCCACGGAAGCGGCGTACCGTGCCGCCTACGTGGACGGACTCGCGCATGTCCTGGACGCGTTAGAGCGCGACGGCGTGACGCCGCACCGCGTTTTGTTCGTCTCCTCCACTGCCGTCTACGGCGACGCCGACGGCGGTTGGGTCGACGAGAGCACGACGCCTGCACCTGGCAGCTTCTCCGGCCGCATCCTCGTAGAAGCTGAAAGTCTTCTCGCCGACCGACTCCGCGGAACATCGTCAGCGGCAGTGGCCCTTCGGCTTGGGGGCATCTACGGGCCAGGACGCACACGGCTCATCGACCAGGTTCGCACCGGGTCGGCCATAGTTCCTGATGTCCCGCGCTACACGAACCGCATCCACCGGGACGACGCCTCCGGCGCGATCGTTCAGCTGTGCATGATGGAGAACGAGCCATCCCCGGTTTATGTGGGCGTGGACAACGATCCCGCTGAACTCGGCGACGTCCTGCGTTTCCTGGCGGCAGAGCTGGGGCTGGACGCCCCGCCCACCGGTGATGCCGGCGATGCCCGCGCCGGCAACAAGCGGTGCAGCAACGCCCTGCTGCGCGCCACAGGTTATTCGTTCCGCTACCCGACATTCCGGGAGGGATATCGGGACATCCTTGCCGGTGTCGGCGTGCGCCACCCCTAGGCTGTTCCTTGGATGCCGTGACGGCTCCCGGCTCAGAACGGGACTGCTGCGGCGACACTATCGAACCAAACCCACGAGGGGCCCTGATGGAGTTTCAGCACATCATTGAAGAAGTCGGCAAGTTCATGGACTTCGCGGGCGTGGCTGTCATGGTGATCGGTGCCGTTGTTTCAATCCCCATGGCTCTGCGCGGTTACCAGCCCCGACGCCTTCCGGCCGATGCCGAGCCCATAACCGTGTACCGCTCATACCGCCAGCTGCTGGGCCGCTCAATCCTGCTCGGACTGGAGTTGCTCGTGGCAGCCGACATCATTCGCACCGTAGCGGTCACGCCTACTTATGAAAGCGTAGGCGTGCTGGCGATCATCGTCCTCATTCGTACTTTCCTGAGCTTTGCGCTTGAACTTGAAATCACGGGCCGGTGGCCATGGCAGAAAGAACCCTCACCTGCCCGTACAGGATCCCAAGGTGCTCCGGAGCACCGCGGTGCGGCAGCAGCCGATACGTAATTTGGGTCTAAATTTGGGTTGTGATTTGGGGTGCTGCCGTGGCAATTACTAGCTTCAAAGCGACCGCTGATGAAACCCAATGCTGTGGTGATGTTGGGACTATTAATGTCGCACCCCTCTGACAAAGTGTCCCTATGGAAGCCTTTAGGGACGACGCAGCGGATTGCTCACCGGCGCACGCCGCTCTGCGCGCTGCAGCACCCGGCTTCATTGCCGGTTTCACTCCCGGCGCGCTGCTTCCAGCCAGCGGTCTCCAAAGCGCTTCCGCTGTCCCCTTCGGCACTGACGGCGTGGCATCGGGTGGCCCGGCGTTCGACGGCGGTGCTTTCGTTGAGGGTGCCGTCCCGCTGGCCGCGGCCGCCGATGAAGCAGTCCCGGCGTCCGACGGCGGTGCTTTCGTTGATTTGCGGCGTTGCCTTGAAGCCGTGGAGACCGCTGTTGATTCCGCTCCTGCTGCTTTGGCCCTGGCCGAATTCGGTGAGGCGGCTGATTACGCCGAGATGGTTGAGGGACTCTCCCGCGGGGTCGATCACCTCCAGCTGCTCGCCGCCGCGGCGGTGGACCGTTCCCGCACCGCAGTGCGCAAGTCAGCCGGTTCTGCCGGCAAGGCCGCAGACTGGACCACCGGCTGGCGCGCCGAACCCGCCACCGGAACCGGAACCGGCACCTTAGCCACTCCGGTTTCCGGCAGCGAAACCGGGACAGCAGCGGCCACTTCGTCGGGGACCGCGGTGGCGGCGGGGTCCGGGACCGCAACACCTGGAGCGCTTAAGGCAACGGACGTAGACCCGGCCGATGACGGGTGCCGGAACACCGCCGAGTTCCTGCGGGTCCGGCTCCGGATCAGCGCCAGTGAAGCGCGCCGCCGCCTGGCCCTCGCCCCAGCCGTGCTCCCGGGCACCGGGATCACCGGCGCACCCCTGCCGGCGCCCTGCCACCAGACCGGCGCCGCGCTGGCAGCGGGCAGCATCGCCTCCCGCGCCGGGACCATCATCACCACCGCCCTGGACAAAGCACGCCCCATCGCCAGCCCCGAGACCTTGGCCGAGATGGAAGAGGCCCTGCTGCACACCGCCATCGAAACGGACCAGGACTTCCTGGCCCGCATTGCCCACCGCTGGATGGACGCCATCGACCAGGACGGCACGGAACCCTCTGAAGAAGAACTCCGCCACCGCCAAGGCGCCTTCCTCCGCCGCCCCCGCCGCGGACTGCACCACGTGGAAATCTTCGCCACCACCGACCAATACGAACACCTCCTCACCGTCATGAACACCGCCACCAACCCCCGCACGCCACCAGGCGACGGTCCCGCAACCGACGGCAGCGTCGCACCGGCCACGGAAGCCGGCACCGATCCATTCACCCAACCGCTCACCGGGCCCGGCTTCAGTCCGGCAGCCGAAACCGCCGCCAACGACGCCCACCTCGAACGCCGCACCCGGCCCCAGCAACTCCTCGACGGCCTCGTCGGCGCCTGCAAAACCGCCCTCGCCGCCAACACCCTCCCCGCCACCGGAGGACTCCGCCCCCAAGTCATGGTCACCATCAACTACCAAGACCTCCTCACCCGCCTCCGCCCCCGCACCGGCGCAGACTCCTCTGCAGGGACCGGAACAGAACCCGAAGCATCCCCGCGGGCGGGAACCGGCACCGCAGGCTGGACCACCGCCGGAACCGGGACGGTCACGGGAACGGGTCCAGGAATCGAAACCGGCCCGGGCTCCTCCGCAGGAAGCGCTACAGGCACGGCGTCCGGGACGTTCGTGTTCAGCGGACCCGTCACCGCCTCCACCGTCCGCAAAATCGCCTGCGACGCCGACATCATCCCCATCCTGCTCGGCAGCGAAGGCCGCATCCTCGACATCGGCCGCACCACCCGGGTCTTCCCGCCTCACATCCGCAAAGCCCTCACCGCCCGCGACCAAGGCTGCGCCTTCCCCAACTGCACCATCCCCGCACCCTGGTGCGAAGCCCACCACACCACCTACTGGTCACACGGCGGACCCACCAACACCGACAACGGCGTCCTGCTCTGTACCCACCACCACCACCTCATCCACAAAGAACACTGGCAAATCCACATTAGAAACGGCATCCCCTGGTTCATCCCCCCACCCCACATCGACCCTCACCAAAAACCCCGCCGCAACCACCACCACAGAACATAAAAGCAGCTCATATTTTCTGTGGTCGGCACTTCTTTAGAGCGGCAGTTGGGGACTGAGCTCTGCCCATGCTGCTGACCTGCAAGGAGCACGCATGACAGGTCACCCGTCCCCTGGCTCCTACAGCCGCCAACGAAGTGAACGTCCCGCTGTACTCACGCGAGCCAGGCGACAGGCGGGGAGCCGTGTTTTTGAGCATGGATGCGTCGCGGCTTGCCTTCGCTGCGGCCGCGCGGGCCGACCCGGTTGGCCTACATCTGGTCTCGCCTCAGTTTCCGTCCAGGAATTGATGCGGGCAGCGGTTTGCGTCCACTTATTGAGGCGGTCGGCGGCGCTGCCTACTCTGTATAGAGGTTCCGGCATGGCTCAACGTCTGACTTCTCAGTGAGACCAGCCCCCGGCCAGGAGGCGAACGGCCCGCTGTCCATCCATCTCACAGCCCGGTTCGGCCTGCACACCCAGTTGCTCGACGAACCCTGTATCGGCCAAACGCATCCGGCTTGGCCGCTTTACCGGGCAGAGCGGGCTCGCTGGGCGACCAGCTGCTGCAGCAACGGGAATCAAAGTTATGGGACATCCAGAATCCGGCTTCATTCCCCGGGAGTCCTCAGCAGCTTCGGACTGCCTCACATGCTCGGCAAGAGCTGAAGCCCCACCACAAGACCGCGGTTCGGACGACAAGCAGGGGCGCCGCCGCCGTCCGGAACTAGCCGCCGTCCGGCACAACAGGAGTAACGTCCGGCACAACAGGGGTAAGGAGGACTAGGCGTCCTGCCAGCCCCGGCCCTCAAGGTAGGTGGCAACCAGTGTGCCGACGCCGGCCTGGAGCGAGTTGGATGGATCTTCGTACAGCGATGCCTCCGTGGCCCGGCTGTGGTTGATGAGCTGCTCGGCCTCGAGCTTGGCCTCCGGGATGGTTGCGCCGATGATACCGGTCCTGGCCGGCAGCTCAGGTGTGTGCACTATTTCCGAGTCAGTCTCCGAGAGCGGGATGGTGGTGCCCGACTGAATCTCATTGTGCGGGAACTCGAACTCGGCGTCTTCAGGAGCGGCGGGGACCGTGTATTCCAGGAAATAGTTCATGGCCCCAGCCTTGCAGAAAGCTCCGACGCCCGAAACCCCGACGCGCCTGTTCGCCATGAGAAGGGGACCTCCCTCACCAGAGGCACGGCCGCCTGAAGGTCTGGCCGGCATTTACCGCCCAGCGGCATATCCCTGCGCCCCCCGCGCATTCGCAGCGGCCTGCACTACCCCGGTGTAGGGATCACGGACGACGGCGGATAGCCGTCCCAGCGTCCAGTCACCTGCGCGGGTGATCAGGTGGCCTCTCCGCTCAAGCCCCGCAATAACCGCATCCCCAAGTCGGCCCTCCACAACGGCACCGCCCGGCTCCCAAATACGTGGCCAGAATGAACCAGGCATCGACGTCGTATGGAAGGCGGGTGCATCGATCGCCTGCTGTGGGGAGTACCCTCCAACGATCGTCCTCAACAGGTACAGTAACTGCCACTGGTCCTGTTGGTCCCCGCCCGGCGAGCCGAGCGCGGAGATTGATGCTCCATCGCGGAGCACCAGGGTCGGCGTCAGCGTGGTCCGCGGCCGTTTACCCGGCGTCAGCGTGGACGGTATCCCCGCTTCCAGCCAGGTCATCTGCAGACGGGTGCCCAGGCAGAAGCCGAGTTCCGGGATCGCCGGGGACGACTGCAGCCAGCCACCGGAGGGAGTTGCCGAAACCATGTTGCCCCAGCGGTCCACGACGTCGAGGTGGCACGTGTCGCCCCGCGTCTCCCCGGTCCTTTCCACCGTCGGTTCCCCCACTCCCGCACTCCCGGCGCCCGGACCACGGGCGCCATCCGCGAGCGCCGGCGGAACATACTCGGTGCGCAGCACCGGCATATAGGGCTCACGCCCCGGAACCCGTCCCGGGCGGAACTCATGGGACGCACTCTCGTTGATCAGCTGCCGGCGCTCCGCGGCGTAGTCAGCGGACAGCAGGTGCTCCAGCGGCACGTCGACATCTCCGTAGTACGCCTCGCGGTCGGCGAGCGCCAGCTTCTGGGCTTCAAGGATGGTGTGGGCGCCGAGCTCGGTGGACGGGTCGAGGTGCTCGTCGTCGAAGCCGTCAAGGATGGCGAGAGTCTGCAGCAATGCTGGCCCCTGGCCCCACGGGCCAGTCTTGGCGACTGTATGGCCTCGGAATTCCAACGTCACTGCCACTTCATAACCGGCACGGAAGCCCGCCATGTCCGCCATGGTCAGGACGCCGCGGTGATCCGTCCCAGACGAGTGGCGGTGCGGAGTCTGCACTGCCCTCGCCACGGCGCTCGCCACGAATCCCTCACTCCATTCCCTGCGCGCCGCGTCGATGCGTGCTTCCCGCGTATGGGCAGCAGCAGTTCCAGCAGCTTCACCGATACCGGCCCCGGCCTGGACCAGCCGTTGCAAGGTTCGCGCGTGGGCGGGATTCCGGATCAGCTCGCCTTCCACCGGAATTCGCCCCTCAGGCATCCACAGCTCAGCGGACGTGGGCCAGTGCTCGCGGAACAGCTCCGATACCGCCGAGATGGTGGCACCGACCCGCGCGAGAACCGGGTGTCCGTCACGCGCGTATCCGATGGCAAAGTCCAACACTTCCGCCAGCTCCCATGTCCCGTGGTCCCGCAGAAGCAAAAGCCAGGCGTCGACGGCGCCCGGAACCGCCGCGGCCAGCGCGCCGGAGCCCGGCACAAGTTCCAGTCCTTCGGAAAGGTAATGCTCCACGGTAGCTCCGGACGGTGCCGGCCCCTGCCCCATCAGTACGATGGGCTTGCCAGGCTCCTCCGCCGTGCTGAAAACACCCGTCATATCGCCGCCGGGACCGTTGAGGTGCGGCTCCACAACATGCAGCACGAAGGCGGCCGCGGTAGCGGCGTCGAACGCGTTCCCGCCGCGCTCGAGCACAGACTGCGCTGTGGCCGTTGCCAGCCAGTGCGTCGACGCAGCCATGCCAAACGTGCCTCGCAGCGTGGGGCGGGTAGTGAAAGGGTCCGGCCGCGTATAGCTCATGCAGATACTCTAGGCACCGCATTCCGCCGTCTCGAGGACACGCGCCCGCGACACGGCTTCTGATCTGGCTGCTGGGCTCCGTGCCGACTTTGCTTCGTGCCTACTCGGCTCTGTGCCTACTTTGCGAGGCCGGCCTGCCGCAAGGCTTCCGCCATGGCAGTGTTCGCAGGAGCTGGCGCGGGCTTTTGAGGCGCAGGGGCCTCACGCCGGTTGCGGCCGCCTGTCCCGCGACCGCTTCCGCCCCCCGCGCCTGAACGGCTGGCGTTTGAACTCCCAGCGTTTGAACTGCCAGCGTTTGCACTCCCAGCAGCACGTCCACCGCTGGCCGGCTTGGCGCCCTCATTGGAACCACGCCCGCCGGCGTTCCGCCCGCCGGACTGCGACGGTTCGTCATCGAGCCGCAGGGTTAGCGAAATCCGCTTCCGCTCCGGGTCGGCTTCGAGCACCTTGACGCGCACAACCTGTCCGGATTTCACAACTTCACGGGGGTCGGACACGAAGCGGTTGGCGAGCGCGGACACGTGCACCAGCCCGTCCTGGTGCACTCCGACATCCACGAACGCACCAAAGGCAGCCACGTTCGTGACCGTCCCCTCAAGCACCATGCCGGGCTTGAGGTCGGAGATCTTCTCAACGCCCTCCGAGAACGAGGCGGCCTTGAAGGCCGGCCGGGGGTCGCGTCCCGGCTTCTCCAACTCGGCGATGATGTCGCGGACTGTGGGCAGACCGAAGGTGCCGTCGACAAAGTCCTGCGGATCCAGCGAAGTGGCCCCGGCAAGGCCGGAGGACGGCAACCCTCCCTTCGAAAACTCCTCCGGGGCAGCGGCGGCCATGATCTTCCGCGCAACCGGATACGCCTCGGGGTGGACACTGGAAGCATCCAGAGGTTCCGCTCCCCCGGTGATCCGCAGGAATCCGGCGCACTGCTCAAATGCCTTGGCCCCCAGCCGCGGCACCTTCTTCAGCTCCGTGCGCTTGGTGAAGGGCCCGTTCTGGTTCCGGTAGGCCACGATGTTCTCGCTCAGCAAAGGTCCAACCCCGGCCACCCGGCTGAGCAGCGCGGGCGAAGCAGTGTTTACGTCAACGCCCACCGCGTTCACGCAATCCTCCACCACCGCATCCAGGCTGCGGTCCAGCTTGGCTGGGGTGACGTCGTGCTGGTACTGCCCGACGCCGATGGACTTCGGGTCGATCTTCACCAGCTCAGCCAGCGGGTCCTGCAGCCGGCGCGCGATGGACACGGCACCGCGGAGGGACACATCCATGCCGGGCAGTTCAGCAGCGGCCAGGGCTGATGCGGAGTAAACGGACGCGCCGGCTTCGGACACTACGAGCTTTTGCGGCTTCGGCCCGGCGCCTGCGTCTGTCGACAGCCCGCCTGCAGACGCCTTGTCTGCGGACGCCTTGTCTGCGGAGAGTTTCTTGATAAGTTCGGCGGCCAGCTTGTCCGTCTCGCGCGAGGCTGTGCCGTTGCCGATGGCCACAAGTTCGACGGCGTGCTTTCGCGCCAGACGCTCCAAAGTGGCCAGCGCTTCGTCCCACTTTCGGGCTGGAGCGTGCGGATACACGGTATCTGTGGCCACCACCTTGCCGGTTCCGTCCACCACAGCCACCTTGACGCCTGTCCGCAGCCCGGGATCCAGGCCGAGGGTGGCGCGGTTCCCGGCCGGCGCGGCGAGCAGCACGTCGCGCAGGTTCGCCGCGAAGACGCGGACAGCCTCGTCCTCCGCTGCGGCAAACATCCGTCCGCGCAGGTCGGCTGTGAGCCGGGCGAGCACCCGCGAGCGCCAAGCCACCTGCGCCGTCTGCAGCAGCCACGCGTCTGCCGGCCGTCCGCGGTCAGCAACCCCGAGGAACCTGGCCACCGCGGACTCGTACCGGGAGCGGGCGGCGGCCAGGGCGTCGTCGTCCCCGGGGTCCGCCTCGGCGAGGTCGAGCTCCAGCACGCCTTCCTTTTCGCCGCGCAGCAAAGCGAGGACGCGGTGCGATGGCATCCCGGCCGGAGGCTGCGCGAATTCGAAGTAGTCCGCGAACTTCTGCCCCTCGGCTTCCTTGCCCTTCTTCACGCGCGACACCATCCGGCCCTGCGTCCACAACCGTTCGCGCAGGGTCTCTGCCAAGTCGGGATCCTGCGCCACGCGCTCCACGAGGATGGCGCGGGCACCGGCGAGCGCAGCGGCGGCATCGTCGACAGCATGCTCGGCGTTCAGGTACTTCGTCGCCTCGCGCTCCGGATCCAGGTCGGGGCGCTTGAGCAGTGTGTCGGCGAGCGGCTCGAGCCCGGCTTCGCGCGCGAGCTGTGCCTTGGTGCGGCGCTTGGACTTGAAGGGCAGGTAGATGTCCTCCACTCTGGACTTCGTGTCGGCGGCGACGAGGGCTGCCTCGAGTTCCGCCGTCAGTTTGCCTTGGGCGGTTATCGCCTCGAGGACTGCACGACGGCGGTCCTCCAGTTCGCGCAGGTAGCGCAGCCGCTCGTCGAGCCCGCGCAGCTGGGTGTCGTCCAACGTCCCCGTGGCTTCCTTGCGGTACCGGGCGATGAAGGGGACGGTGGCTCCGCCGTCGAGCAGTTCCACCGCGGCCTTTACCTGCCAGGCCTGTACTCCGAGCTCGGAAGCAATCTGGGCCGCGATGCTGTCGGCGATACGGGTGGCGGGCGGGTGCTGCGGGAGTTGGGTCACCCCATTATTTTGCCTTACCCGGCCGGGCGGGCGTCGAACGGCCTGGTGACCGGCATTGATCGGGGAAGCGGCCGGCCCAAACCCGCCGCGCCGTTGCAGCGGCACCAAGCTGCTCTACCCACGGCTGGGCTTAAGTGATGTAGTGGCTGTAGGCAGAAATCCTTCGGGCAGGCGGTGCACCATGCAGGAATTGCTGATTATTTTCCAGGACGGCTTCGATGAAGACGAGGTCGCCATCACCGTCAACGGCAAGGAGGCCCGGTTCGACCGCGACGTGACCACCCGTGAGCTGCTGGGCATGGCCGAGGAGGTCTCGGTGGAGCTTCCCGCCAAGGGCGCCACGGTGGGTGTCGAGGTGACCAGCCGGAACCTCAGCGCAGAGAAGAAGCTGCACGGACGGCCAAAGAGCCTCCTGGTGTCCATCGAGGACGGCGAACTGGTCCTCAACGAAGGCACCGGCCGCGAAGCGTTCCTCTAGTCCGCCACGGTCACAGCGAGAGCCTCGTCCAAAACCTTTCCGAAGTTCGCGGCGTCGTGTGCGAACCGGCCCAGGAACAGACCGGACACAGCGTCAAGCGTGGGGAGAAGTCCGGGTTTCGCGGAACCGCCGTAGATAATCGGCAAATCGTGCAGTCCGTGGGCGCGGAGCCGTCCACGCAGATGATTGACGACGGCGGACACGTAGCCTGCGCCGGCAGGTTCGGCAGCGCCGATGGCCCAGACGGGTTCATAGGCGACTACCAGGCGCGACGCGAGCTCCCAGTTCCCGCCGGTTGCAGCCTCGATCTGGCTATAGACGAAGGAAGCTGCGGCCTCGGCAGCCGCTTCGGCTGATGCCGCAGGGGCTTTTTCCGTCCCCAGACCCGGCCCTGCCGTTTCCTCGCCGACGCAGAGCAGCGGGGTGATCCCGGCGTCGTCGGCTGCTTTGACCTTGAGTGCAATCATGGCGTCATCCTCACCGAAGTGCCGGCGCCGCTCGGCATGGCCAATCTCCACGAGGCGCACACCAAGCTCGGCGAGCAGCGACGGCGACACCTCGCCGGTCCACGGACCGTCCGCCCAGCCGCAGTCCTGCGCCCCGAGAAGGACAGGGGACCCGGCCAGCAGCTCACGGGCTGCGGGGAGCATGGGAAAGGACGGAATGACAAACGGGACCACCCGCCCGGCCCTGAGGGCCGGACGGGCGTCCACTTCCGAGCGCAGTTCGCCCAGCCAGCGCAGGCTGTCCGCGTATCCCAGGTACATCTTGGTGCTCACACCGACATACCTGGTTTCGGCGGCCCGGGTCTCCCCGGTATCGGGGCCCGTGGCCAGGCGGGGCTGCGTCATTCTGGTTTTACTCCTTGTAGTCCGGTCCAGCTCTTGTTGCGTTGAGCGTTTCCGCGACGCCTACTTTTCGAGCAGGTCATCGGCCTTGTTCTTGAACTTCCGCGTGCCGTACATCATCGCAGCAGCGAGGAACGGCATCACGCCCAGCGCGTAAACACCCATAGTGCCGGTGTCGGACGCGGTGATCTGGTTGACGGAGGTGCGCAGGATCGGAGCCACGAAGCCGCCGAGGTTGCCCAGCGAGTTGATCAGCCCGATGCCTGCGGCCGCGGCCGTACCGGTGAGGAACGCCGTCGGGTAGGACCAGGCGATGGGGCCGATGGAGAGGAAGCTGCAGACTGCGAGGCTGATGCACAGGATGCCCAGCGCCGGAACGTGGTTGGCACCTGCCCAGGCCGAACCGAAAATGCACAGACCGGTGGAGATGAACAACCCGGTGCCCCAGACGCGCCGGCGGACCACCGTATTGGCGGCCTTACCGATGAAGTAGCAGGCGAACATGCCGAAGAACCACGGAATGGCAGCCAGCAGGCCGACGGCGAGTCCCACCTTCTGGCCGGTCAGCTGCGCCACCTGCTGCGGGAGATAGAACGTCACACCGTAAACCGCGATCTGCAGGCAGAAGTAGATGAGGGTGAAGTACCAGACCCGGCGGTTTTTCATCGCGGCAAGCACGCCGCGGGGGCCGGATTCTTCCTTGACGTTGTCCTCAAGGGCCATGACGTCGAGCAGCGCCTTCTTTTCACCTGCATTGAGGAACTTCGCGTCCTGCGGGCTGTTGATCAGGAAGAAATAGGCCGCGATACCAGCGACGACGGCGAGCATGCCCTCGACGAAGAACATGACCTGCCAGCCGTGGACGCCGGGAACCTGGTCACCGATGTTGATCAGCCAGCCGGACAGCGGCGCACCCATCATCTGGGAGAAGGGCTGGGCCAGGTAGAAGATGGCGAACATCTTCACGCGGACCTTGTTGGGGAACCAAGCGGCGAGGAACATGATGACGCCGGGGAACAGACCGGCTTCCGTGACGCCCAGCAGGAACCGCAGGATGATAAAGGACACTTCCCCCTGAACGAACGCGAAGCAGGCAGAGACGATACCCCAGGTAATGGCGATGCGGGCCAGCCACACCTTCGCTCCGAACTTCGTGAGGAGCAGGTTGGAGGGGATTTCAAACAAGGCGTAGCCGATGAAGAAGATGCCTGCTCCGAGCGCGTAAGCGCCGGCCGTGATGCCCCTGTCGACCTCGAGTGCCGCTTCGGCGAAGCCCACATTCGTGCGGTCCAGGAACGCCACCACGTAGAGGATCACCAGCATGGGCATGAGCCGGAAGGAGGCCTTGGATATGGCCGACTTCAGCACCGGGGAGTCCAGCAGCTCCCTGGTGGCGGACGTTGTTGACGTGACAGTCATTCAAACTCCTCGTTGAGTAAGTAAGTGAGCAAATCAGATGGCAAAACAGCAGCCCGAGACCGTGGGCGGCTTTCAATCAGGTGGTGCTTCGCTTCGGTGGTGCCCGGAGCGAGGTGGTGCTTGAAGCAGGTCGTGCTTAGAGCGAGAACGCGATGAGCAGAACGCCTGCCAGGCTGGCGAGGACGCCGACGGCGAGGTAGATCTTGCGTTCTCTGGTCCATGAGGTCATGGTGATCCTTCCTGGTGCGAGGTCTAATGCATGTAGAGGCCGCCATCCACATTCAGCGTCTGGCCGGAGATGTATCCGGCGTCCTCGCTGATGAGGAAGGCGATGGCTGCCGCAATGTCGCGCGTGGTGCCGACGCGGTTGACCACGAGGTCCTGAGTGAGCTCTTCCTTCCGTTCCTGGCTGAGGGTGCCGCCCATGATGTCGGTGTCGATGGGCCCCGGGGAGATGGCGTTGACGGTGATGTCGTACTCCCCCAGCTCGCGGGCGGTGGAACGGGTCAGGCCGATGACGCCTGCTTTGGCCACCGAGTAAGGGGTCTTGGAGAACGTTCCGCCGCCGCGCTGCGCGGAAACGGAGGAGATGTTGACGATGCGGCCGATACGGTTCTTCACCATGGATTCGGCGACGCGGCGGGTGGCGTAGTGGACGCCGTTGAGGTTGATGTTCAGGACCCGGTCCCATTCAGCCGCCTCGAGTTCGAGGTACGGGACCGGCGAGCTGACACCGGCCACGTTCGCGAGGGCGACGATCTGGGGCAGCTCCGCCTCTATGGAGTCGATGGCGGCGCGCACGGATGCTTCATCGGCCACGTTGGCTCCGACGCCGTGGGCCTTCACACCGTATGTGCCGGCAATGTCCTTGGCGGTTGCCCGGCATAGGGCGTCGTCCAAGTCGACGATGCCGATGTTCCAGCCCTGCTCTGCGAGGTAGTTTGCCGTGGCACGGCCGATGCCGCGTTCGGAGACTGCTCCGGTGACAATGGCGGTTCGTTCTGACGGGAAAGTGCTCATGGATGTCCTCCTGAATGTCGGGGTTTCTGGGCGCGGCACAGCGGACCGTGCCTGCCGCTGGGGCAGGCACGGTCCTGTGCAGGGGATGGATCTAGCTGACCGGTGCTAACTCATCGGGGCCAACTGATCGGGGCTGGTTGATCGGCGCTAGTTGATCGGCGCTGGGCCGAGTTCCTCGATCAGTTTCTGCATCGCCACGTAGGCTTTGTTGCGGTACGCGATCAGCTCCGGCGTGCGCTCGGCGGGGACGTTGAGGAAGCCAGCCCCGGTCTTGGTGCCCAGCTTTCCGGCCTCGACGAGGTCCGTGAGGATCTTCGGGGTGGCGAAGCGCTCAGGGAAGTCGCTCTGCAGGGACTTGTAGCAGAAGTTGTAGACGTCCAGGCCTGCCATGTCGGCGATGGCGAACGGCCCGAAGAACGGCAGCCGGAAGCCGAAGGTGGTGCGGACCAGGGTGTCCACGTCCTCCGCCGTCGCGATGCCCTGCTCCACCAGCTGCGCGGCCTCGTGGAAGAGCGCATACTGCAGGCGGTTGAGCACGAAACCGGTGACGTCCTTGACCACGGCGGTCTGCTTGTTGGCGCCGTGCACGAGGTCGCGG
This sequence comes from Arthrobacter sp. D1-17, assembly GCF_054130535.1. NCBI lineage: Bacteria > Bacillati > Actinomycetota > Actinomycetes > Micrococcales > Micrococcaceae > Arthrobacter > Arthrobacter sp. D1-17. The sequence continues at coordinate 3,338,832 of NZ_CP096382.1, forward strand.
GCTGCGCCAACGGTCTCAGCCGAGGTTCCGGCGTGGGGAATGATCTCCACGCCCGGGATGAACGGCGAGGGGTTGGAGAAGTGGACGCCGAGGAAGCGCTCCGGGTTGGCAACGGGCTCGGACAGCTCCGCAATGGAGATTGTGGAGGTGTTGGAGCCGATGATGGCATCGGGACGGGCTGCGGCGCTGATGCGGGCGAGGGTCTCGTGCTTGATCGCGATGACTTCCGGGACGGCCTCCTCGATGAAGTCAGCATCAGCCACGGCCTCTTCAATGTCCTTCGCGGCCCAGAGGTTCTGCTTCAGGATTTCCGTGGAGCCTTCGGGGAACAAGCCATCGGCCACGAACTGGTCTGATTCCGTGAGCAGGCGCTCGTAGTTCTTCTGCGCCACTTCCGCGGACACATCGGCGAGGGCAACGCGCGCCCCGCCGAGGGCCAGGACCTGGGCGATGCCGCCGCCCATGTAACCGGATCCGACGACGGCGTACTTGCGTGAGCTGGTGGGTGTCTCTGTCATGGTTCAGTCAGCCTTTGTGTAGTCGGGTTCGTAGGAGCAAATGGCGTCCACTTTGGCCGCCGAGGACGAGGTCTCATCGAAGCGGTGGTTCAGCCATTCGCCGACGAGCTTCTTGGCGAGTTCCAGGCCGATGACGCGCTGTCCCATGGTGAGGACCTGGGCATTGTTGCTCAGGACGGAGCGTTCCACGGAGTAGCTGTCGTGAGCGGTGACGGCGCGGACCCCCGGGACCTTGTTCGCCGCGATCGCTACGCCCAGGCCCGTGCCGCAGATGAGCAGTGCACGGTCGGCTTCGCCTTCGGCCACCTTGCGGGCAGCCGCGACGGCGAGATGCGGATAGGCGGTGGAGTCGTTGGCAGCAACACCGATATCCAGCACGGAGGCCACGCGGTCGTCCGCCTCCAGGAGCGCCTTCAGTGCTTCCTTGTACTCAACGCCGGCCTCATCGTTGCCGATGACAATGCGCCAGCCTGCAGTCGTGGTCATGCTTATGCTCCATTTCCGGCCGGTGCGGCCATCTCGGATGAGGCCAGATCAGACGTGGCCGGGTCAGATTGGATAAAGCGGGCAATCCGTTCAGTGATGAGCCCGAAAGAGATCGCTCCGGGGTCCGGGTGCCCAAGGCTCTTTTCAGCCAGCGGACGGGCGCGTCCCTTCAACGGGCGCAGGTCCGCAGTCTGGCGGGCTGCTTCCGTTGCCGCGGAGGCTGCGGCGGCGAGGGCATCGCCGACGGAGGCGCCGCCGCCGTGCTCGTTGCGGAAGACATCCCGGAACGGGAGGAGGGCGTCCACCATGGTCTTGTCCCCCGGTTCGGCTTTGCCGAGTTCGGTGATCGCGTTGGTGAAAGCCTCCACTGCAGCGGCGGCGTTCTCTGGCTGGTAGGACTCGCGGTTGCCAATCGCCAGTCCGGCAGCAATGACTGCCGACCCCCAGAGCGCACCGGAGGTGCCGCCGGCGCGTTCGCTCCATGCCTCGCCGGCAGCGGTGAGCACCCGCTGCACTGAGGCTCCGGCAGCAGCGTTCTGCTCACTGGCGGCAGCGGCGGCATCGACGCCGCGGCGCATGCCGATGCCGTGGTCGCCGTCGCCGGCGATGGCGTCCAGGTTGCCCAGTTCCTCTTCATGTTCGACGACGACGTCCCGCACCTGCGCGAGGACGGCGGCTGCCAGTCGGCCAAGGTCAGCAGACGCAGCCGTGGCGCTCTCTGCTTCTTCTGCCACCGCGTCCTCGGTACCGGTGACTTCGCGCCGTGTACGGGGTGCGAGGTTTCCCTTGCGGAAGGCCGGGGTGTCCGCCGGTGCTGCCCAGTACTGCTCGATCTCGTCGTCCAGCCACAGCAGGGTCAAGGAGAGGCCGGACATGTCCAGGCTGGTGACGAGTTCGCCGCATTCGGGCTCCACTACCGTCAGTCCGGCCCTGGTGAGCAGCTTCTCGACCTTGCCGAAGAGCAGGAAGAGTTCGTCGTACTTGACCGTGCCGAGTCCGTTGACGATGGCCACGACGCGGTCCCCGGCGTCCTCCGGCTTGTCCTCCAAAAGCCGCGACACCAGCAACTCGGCCAGTTCGGATGCGGTCGGCATGGGGTGCTCGGAAATGCCGGGTTCGCCGTGGATTCCGAGGCCCAGCGACATCTGCCCTGCCGGGACGTGGAAGAGCGGCTCGCTCGCGCCGGGCAGGGTGCAGCCGTCGAAGGCGACGCCGAGTGACCGGGTACGGTTGTTGGTCTTGATGGCGAGGCGTTCCACTTCGTCCAGGTTCAGCCCTGCCTCGGCGGCAGCACCGGCAACCTTGAAGACCGTGAGGTCGCCGGCGATGCCGCGGCGCTTTTCGATCTGGTCCAGCGGGGCGCTGGCGATGTCGTCGGTCACGAGGACGGTGCGCGTCTCAATGCCTTCGGCATTGAGCCGCAGCTGGGCCTGTCCGAAGTGCAGGACGTCGCCGGCGTAGTTGCCGTAGCTGAGAAGTACGCCACCGCCGGCGTTGGATGCCTTGGCCACGCGGTAAACCTGGCCGGCGGCCGGTGATGCGAACATGTTGCCGCACGCTGAGCCGGCTGCCAGGCCGGGCCCCACGAGTCCGGCGAAAGCCGGGTAGTGTCCGGAGCCGCCGCCGATGACGAGGGCCACCTGGCCGGGCGTCATCTCGGTGGATCGGACGACGCCGCCGTCAACACGGGCAACGTAACCGCGGTTGGCAGCGACGAAGCCGTCCAGTGCCTCATCCGCGAAGTCGGCGGGATTGTCGAAGATCTGGGTCATGGTTCCTCATTGAATCCGGGTCGGGATGTTCGGTTCTGGCGGATTCCGCCGGTTTTGTTTGGTGGAGGTAGCTTCAGGATGAAGCGAGTTCGACGGCGGGCTGCTGCCGGCCCTGCGCCACCAGGCTCTTGCCGAGCGCGTAGCCGTCCTTCTTGGGGAGCACGTGGCGGCGCAGGTATTCCTGGTTGCTCGCCGTCACGGAGAGGCCGTCTCCGCCGTAGTGTTCCGTGCAGATGATGCCCTGGAAACCGTTTGCGAGGGCAACCTTGAAAGCCTCGCGGTAGTTGATGAGGCCGCTTTCCATCGGAGAAGGCATGGCGACGTACATGCCGCGGGCGGTGTCCTCGTCACGGATGTAGTTCTTCACGTGCCAGTAGTTGGAGTACGGCAGGGTCTTGGCCACGAGTTCGCGCCAGTCCTCGATGGGGCGGTGCAGGCGGATCAGGTTTCCGATGTCCGGGTTCAGGCCGACGTTGGAGAGCCCGATGTCCTGGACCAGCTGCACGGACGAGTCGGCGGTGCCCAGGAAGGTGTCTTCGTACATTTCGAGGGAGAGCAGGACGCCGACCTCTGCTGCATGGCGGCCGAGTTCGCGGAGCCGCGAGACGGCGTTATTCCAAACTTCCTTGTCTCCCAGCGGATCCTTGTAGCCCTCGAGGGTCCAGAACCACAGCTGCTTCTGCTGCTCCGGGGTAATCGCCTGGTGCAGGCCGAAAGAGACAACCTCGCAGCCCAGTTCAGCGGCGGCGTCGATGGTCCGGTGGCTGTACTCGAGGTTGGCTTCCCAGTTGCCCTCCTCGATTACACTGCGGCGGATCGCGGAAATGACCGGCATGCCGATACCCACGTTGTCCGCTGTCTGCTTGAATTCTGCAAGGCGTTCCTTGCTCAGATCGCCGGGGCGGACCCAGCTGTCGGTGAGGTCGACGTTCGCGAAGCCGGCTTCCTTGACCTCGGTGAATACCTCGGCCCAGGCGGAAGCGCCGGCGTCATTGATGGGGGTTCCTTGGGCGTCGACGCCGGGGAACTGCAGCAGGGCTGCGGTGATGGGCCAGTTGTCAGCTGTATAAGCCACGTGGTGCACTCCTTCGTGAATCCTGTTTCCTATAGGATCTACTATCCCGGTGAGGCTGTCAAGGCTCTTTGATTCCTTCTCTTCCGATCAAAGATCCTATAGGGCGCTCTTCAGCCTGTGAAGGGCGTCACTTCTGAGAAACGCATACGGGGGCCGCCCGATGCTACGCCGCAGGGGCATGCCTTCGCTCCGACCTGCCACACTAACTCGCAATAGCTGCCGTTTTGAGCGGTCAAGCCGCACCTCTTACGAGCTACTTTGGGCTTGGCGCCGCCGCCTGACCTGCTCCTGGGCCCTAATCTTCCGGTGCGTCGGCGATGGCCCGGGCCCGCACCTTTTGGATGTGGTCGGCCATGGCCGCTTCGGCCTTTTCAGGGTCCCCTGTGGAGAGTGCGTTCAGGACCGCCTGGTGCTCGGCGATGGCGTATTCGGCGTCGGTAATTCCCACGCCCCCGAAAAGCCGGAACCGCTGGACCTGCCCGCCGAGGGCCCCGTAGGCCGCCTCCATGAACTGGTTGCCCGTCTGGTGCGCGATGAGTTGGTGGAAGTGTTCGTCGGCTTCCAGGTAGTCCTTGTACTCAGCAAAGGAAGGGCCACGCGGAGCGGACTTCAGGGCCTCAACTGTCTTCTCGAGGTCCGCGAGGCGTTCGGGCGTGAGCCGGGCACAGGCCAGACGGGCATTGACGGGCTCGATGGCCAGCCGCGCCTCCATCAGCTCCGCGAAGTCCTCACGGGTAAAGACGGGGGCAACGCGGTATCCCTTCAACGCCACCCGCCGCACCATCCCGGTATGTTCCAGTCTGGCGAGGGCTTCACGGACCGGAGTGGGTGAGACGTCGAGGTCGCGGGCGGTGCCGTCAATGCTGACGGCGGCACCGGGTTCCAGGCGGCCGTCCATGAGGGCGGCGAGGAGTTCCTCGTAGACGTGGTCAGCGAGAACCTGCCGGCTGACGGCCCGGCCGGCGGAGCGTTGGGAGCTCTCCCCGGTGTGTCGGCTGTCGGCGCGGACGCCGCTGGAGGCTTTTTGCATGCTCAAATCCTATAGGTGTGCATGGCGACGGCATGCACCTGCGCTGAGGATTCCGCCTCCTGCTGCTCCTGTGGAGTTGGAAGGACCCCGCGGTTTTGCCGGAAGGTCAAGCACGCCACAACGAGGAGAACCGCCCGGAGCCCTGGCGGTTCTTCTGGTGAGAGGAGCTTCTGGTGAGAAGAACTAAGACGGCTGGTAGGCCGGGTAGTCCGTGTATCCCTTGGCTCCTTCGCCGTACATCGTGCTCAGGTCGAGCTCGTTGAGCGGCAGCCCTTCACGCCAGCGGCGGGCGAGGTCGGGATTGGCGATGGCGGGTCGGCCGACAACAACCGCGTCTGCGTGGCCGTCCGCCACGAGCGAGACAGCTTCCTTCCGCGTGGTGATGTCGCCGAAGCCGGTGTTGACCAGGAAGGTGCCATTGAAACGGGCACGCAGGTCCTGAACCAAGTCTCCCGACGGATCGGCGTGGAGAATGCTCAGGTAGGCGAGGTTCAGCGGAGCTATGGAGTTCACCAGGACTTCATAGGTAGCACGCACGTCCTCGGGGTTGTTCTCTTCGATGCCCTGGACGTGGTGCTCCGGGGAAATCCGGATGCCCACGCGGTTTGCCCCCAGTGCCTCCACGACCGCGTTGACTGTCTCGATGACAAAGCGGGCGCGTTTCTCGGGAGAACCACCGTAGCTGTCGGTGCGGACGTTGGTGTTCGGCGCGAGGAACTCGTGCAGCAGGTAACCATTGGCAGAGTGGAGTTCGACGCCGTCGAAACCCGCCTCGATCGCGTTGAGCGATGCGGTGACAATCTCCTGGATCACCACGGGAATCTCGTCAGCAGTGAGTTCATGAGGAACGGGGTGGGGCTGCTTGCCGTTGTAGGTGCGGGTCTCGGCGTCGACAGCGATCGCGCTGGGCGCGACGACTTGGTGGCCGCCGGTGATGTCCTCATGGGAGACACGTCCGCCGTGCATGATTTGCGCGAACATCCGGCCGCCTTCGGCGTGGACTGCGTCGGTGACTTTCTTCCACCCGGCGATCTGCTCGGCTGTGACCAGCCCCGGCTGCCCTGGGTAGGAGCGGCCGGCGGGGCTCGGGTAGGTGCCTTCACTGACGATCAGTCCGAGGGACGCGCGCTGGCGGTAGTGTTCGACAAGGAGCGGCCCGGGGACACCGTCTTTGCCTGCGCGGACGCGGGTGAGGGGCGCCATGACCAGGCGGTTGGGGAGTTCGAGTTCTCCGAGGCGCAGCGGGGAAAACAGCATGCGTGTTCCTTTCAGAATGCATTGGGGTCTACATTCCGCAACTGCCTCTTGAGGACCGGTATTCCGGATGCGCTGAGAGTCACACCCCGGGCACGGATCGGAGATGAAACTGCAGCGGCCGTTTCATCTTGTTGGACACCCTTCCCCGCGGGGGTTTGCGATGCAGTCGTCCGCGTAGTTCCGGGTGACTGAGCGCCAGACGCTTACTGTTTGGGGAGCTGAGCTGAACTGGCCTTGATTCGGTATGGGTAGTGCCGGGCCCCCGTTGACGGAGTAGGTGCCCTGGAAGTAGGTGGTCAGGACAACGTCGAAGTCCCCCGTCGCAGCGTAGGCATGGCTGGTGCGGGTCTTTTCTCCCCAGCGGTCCTGCGGCAGCGGCCCGCCCATGGTGCTGGTCGGGCCGAGCGAAGTGCCGTCCCCATAGTCCCAACGGTACTGGACGGGTTTGGCGATGATGTGAATTTTCTGGGCCAAGATCGTGATATCGAATTCTTGATCGACGGCATTAGCGTAAAAGTTTGTCTCGGCAGCTCTAAGGGTATGTGGACTCGGCTGTGCGGTCACCTGTCCTGGATTCACAGGCAATTTTTCGAACTCTCGCTGAATCAGTGCAGCGATGCGGGGCAGCAGATCTTCTGGGTTCTTGTCGTAGAGACAGGTCGGCCCCCCGCCATTCCCCTGCCAGTCTGTCCAGGTTGGGTTCTCGATCGATCTGGGGGCCACCTTCCAAAGGACCGGAATTCCGGGCTTGCCATCCGCCCTTGCAGGGCAAGGGCGTTGGCCGGCTAAGCATTTGATGTCAAGATTGCCATCGTCCACCTGGCATTGCGGAAATGCGTTGTATTGGTTTGGGTCCTCACTGACATAACCAGCCGGTGCAGGAACAATTTCGCCGGTCGTCACATCATGAACCCAACCACCAACCACGAGGCTCCCTTCGCCATAGGTTACCGACCCACCGTAGTCATCATCGAGTGCCTGAGCCTGCGGATACACCCCAAGCGAAATTAGTCCGACAAGCGCCGCTCTACGCAGCATCCTCAGACGCATCGTAGCCACTACCGAACGGGGTGAAGGTCCGAGACAGTCCATCTGCCGCCGGAATACTCTGCGAGGACTACTGAGGCAGTATTTGATCGAGCAGCAGGGCCGCGTCCCACGCTTTTGTCCGCCTTATAAAACTGAGTCTTCTCCTGAATGACTTGCACGATAACCTGCTGACTCTGCGCGCCGGGTTTATACCTTGGCTCAACAGAAGGAGTGGAAAGGCGGCCGCCAACCTGCCAACGCCCTTCCTTGTAACCAACTGTGATGCTGTTTCGTAGCACGTTGCAAAACTCGCAGGACGTCGAAGTCAGCTTTACCCATGAAGAGAGGTCTCCCGTTTCAAATCCGTAATTCAGCAGCGAATACCAATACTTCGTAAACGCTTCCAGCCCTTCCTTGGAGTTCTTGTCCGCCAGCGCAGGCTTCACCGGCACTGGAACATTTTGTGCCCGCCCCTTCGCGTCGGCCGGTTTATACACGGGGGTTGCTTTAGGAGTTGGCGAGGCAGCCGGCGTAACGGAGACTTTCGGAGAACCGGCGGAAGTGGGCCCGGCACTAGGGCTGCCCTGGGGAGAGCCGCCGTTGCTGCAGCCGCTGATAAGGACGGCGGAGGCGGCAATACATGAAATAGCTGTCAGGCGCACGCGCCCGGAAATGGATCGACGAGAAGTCATGCTCAGCTAATCCCCCCGGATAGGTTTCAGACGTCTGTGTCCGAACAATGGTTAAAGGGTAACTGAGGCCGCATTTACCGACTCAAAGTTATCCACACCCTGGCAACCATCTCGTTCTACCACCCGACGACTCCGAAAAGAAGGGAAATTGTCCGCAAACGGGACAATGACCAGAAGCGGAGATAGCTGGGAACTGCCCGGGCAGGCTCTGGCAGATGTGCGCCAGGTACTGGAAAATGTGACTTACACCCTACCCTTTTTCTACATCGCGTAGAAGAATGGAGCCCTGATGTTCAACCATCCTGACGGCGATCCTATTCTCATCCTCAACGACGAGCAGTGCTGGCAGCTACTGGAGGGCGCAAGGCACGGCAGGTTGGTTGTCACCGTCGCCGGCGAGCCCGACATTTTTCCCGTGAATTACGTGACGAATGACCGGAAGCTTTACTTCCGCACGGCGCCGGGCAATAAGTTGGCAGAGCTGACCATCAACGACCGGGTCCTCTTCGAAACAGACGGCATCCTGTCGGACCAGGCATGGTCAGTCGTGGTGCGCGGCACCGCCAGGGTATTGCACCAGTCCGCGGAAATAGCAGAGGTAGAGGAACTGGGGTTGGCTTCTTGGGTCCCGACCCTGAAGGACTTCTACGTTGAGGTCGAGCCCCAATCCGTCAGCGGAAGGCACTTCGAGTTCGGCGCGGAACCCGATTTCAACCCCTGATGCTACCGGCAACAGTCCGCGAAGGGCCCCTAAAATAGAAACCATGGCTGACCGGCTGACACCTGAACAACGCAGCTGGAACATGTCCCGGATCAGGGGAAAAAACACAAAACCTGAATTGCTGGTGCGCGGGCTTCTGCATGCCAAGGGCTACCGCTACCGCCTTCACGGGGCCTCCGGAGGGACTAAGCTGCCGGGAAACCCGGATCTTGTTTTTGCCAGCCGTCGCAAGGTCATATTTATCAACGGATGCTTCTGGCACTTCCACGACTGCCGGGTGGGTCAGCACGCGCCAAAAGCCAACGCCGAATTTTGGGAAGCCAAAAGGACCAAAACCAGAAACCGCGACGCCGACCAACGGCACCGGCTCGAAACCGCAGGGTGGGATGTGCTCACCGTATGGGAGTGCGAGCTGAAGGACCGGCAGGCCTTGGAAGAACATCTGGAGAGGTTCCTCCAGAACCCCCGAACGCTCTGACGCTTCAGTCCTGTTCGGGAGCCAACCGGTAGCCCACGCCGCGCACGGTCTGGAGCCAGCGCGGATTTTGCGCCGAATCACCAAGCTTCTTGCGGAGGTTTCCCATATGCACCTCGACAGACCGCTCGTCAGCTTCGCTGATGTAACTTCCGACGTCGTACGGCTCGTCGCGCAGCCGGCGCACCAGGTCCGCTTTGGTACGGACCATGCGGTTTGCTTCCAGCAAGGCGTGCAGCAAATCAAATTCAGTACGGGTGAGGCTCAATTCTTGGCCGTCCACCGCGACCATCCGGGACTCGTAGCTCAGATCAAGCCCATTGTGGCGGTAGCTTCTTGAATCATCGGGCCCGGCGGAAGGCGCGGCTGAATCCTCGGCCAGCTCCGGCGTTGAACGCGGGCGCCGCATCATAGCGGCAACACGGGCACGCAGCTCCCTGGGCCGGAAGGGCTTGGTGAGGTAGTCATCAGCTCCGGATTCCAGGCCGATCAGGGTATCCAGCTCCTCCGCTCTCGCGGTGAGCATCACGATGTACGCATCGGAGAACTGCCTGATCTGCCGTGCGACTTCGAACCCGTCGATGTCCGGCAGGCCAAGGTCCAGGGTTATGACGGCGGGGTCCAGATTTCTTGCTGCCAAAACACCTTCGGCTCCGCTGGAGGCAGCCGTAACCTCAAATCCCGCCTGCGTCAGTACAACCCGAACAAGCTCTCGAATATCGTGGTCGTCTTCAATAACTAAACCCACGCGTGTGTCGCCCATTGCAGTCCCCTCAGCCCGCTACATCCCGTCAGAAGTATAGCCCTCGCCCGATATCCTGCTTGTATGCACCACTTCCGCCGCGCCCGCACTACGCCGCACCCATGAGCAGAAAGGCGAGGAACGAGGCACCGGGCAAGTTTTTGCTCTTCAGCCGGCCCTTCCACGAGTATTCCATGCGGGGCCGGGTGACACTGAGCCAGCTGCCGCTTTCTGTGACGGTAGCCCTGACTGCTTTGCTAATTCTGGTCTACTTCCCGGGAACGCTGCTGAATCCGCTGTTTCTCAGCTTCCTTTTCTCCCAGGCCGCCATCCTGATTCTTTGCTTCGTTATCCCCTGGGAGCGCCTGCCCTATCCCAGCTTCCTCGTGATTCCGATGCTGGACCTCGCCTCGATCGCGCTGGGAAGGGAGGGCGGGCAGGACAGCCTGACCGGCATCAGCCTAATGGCGGTCTTCCCGGTGATTTGGCTCTGTGCGTCCGGGGTATTTCCCCGGACAGCGGTGGCCCTGTCCTTTCTCGCTCCCCTCGGCATCATCTGGGTTCCCCTTCTCATCAAGGGAGACCTCACTGGTCAGGATCTTGCCCGGTCGCTCCTGCTCCCCGTCATGATGCTGGGGATCGGCGTTTCCGTCACTGTCATGACTTTGAGCATGATGCGGCAGCAACGGGACGTAGAGGAGAAGGACAGGCAGCTGCGTAGAGTGCTGGACGCAAGCAAGCACCAGGAGCGGCTCCTGAATACCGTTCTCGACACTGTGCACCTCGGCGTCCTCGCGGTGGATGCAGAGGGGCACGACATCCTGATGAACCGGAAGCAGCGGATCCATCACCTGCTGGCTTCGCCGCCAGACAACCCTGACCCCAACGAGTCCCAGCTGCTCGTCTTCGACCGTGACAGGACCACCCTTGTTCCCGTCGAGCAGCGGCCTGTCCGCAGGGCCATCCTGGGCGAGGAGTTCACCGACTACCTAGTCTGGCTGGGCGTCGGCGACGAACAACGCGCCGTCACGACGAGCGCCAGGCCGATGACGGACCAGGACGGCAACTTCGCAGGCTCGGTCATAGTTTTCAGTGACGTCACAGACCTGGTCAAGGCCCTCGCAGCCAAGGACGAATTTGTGGCCAACGTGTCGCACGAATTCCGGACACCGCTAACCTCGATCCTCGGCTATGTGGAGCTAATGCTGGATGATGAGGCTCTGGGAGACGACGTTCGCGGGCCCCTGGAGATCATCCGCCGGAACTCTGAACGGCTCCTGACCCTCGTTTCCGACCTTCTGTCGAGCCGGACCGGGCAGCTGGTGGTTAATCGCCACGCCGTGGACGTCGCCGAGCTGGTGCGCGCCAGTATCACCTCGGCCCTTCCCCGCGCCACCCAATCCGGGGTCCAGCTGCGGGCCGACGTCCCTGAGCGGTTGGAGGCACACATTGACGCCGCCCGTGTCGCCCAGGTCCTGGACAACCTGGTCTCCAACGCCATCAAGTACTCCCCCGACGGCGGTGAGGTGACAGTTTCGCTGCGGTCCGACGACGGGAACGTCGTATGCAGCGTCAGCGATACCGGCATGGGAATGAGCAAGGAGGACCAGGACGAGGTCTTCACCAAGTTCTTCCGCTCCCAGTCCGTACGCAACTCGGCTATTCCCGGCGTCGGGCTGGGGCTGTCCATCAGCAAAGCCATCGTGGAGGCGCACGGCGGCCACGTTTCGCTGTACAGCGAGGTAGGGCGGGGCACCACGTTCACCTTTGCCGTTCCGGCATGACGGGGGCCCATGATCTAAGTACGGTGGTGCTCAATCAGCCAGCCTGCGAGCTGGCGGGCACGCTGCGCCGCGGCCGTGTCGCCTTCGGCCGCCGAAATAATGGACCCCTTCATCAAAATGTGCCATGAACGGGAGAAATCATCGGTCCGCTGCAGGCCGGCCTCGTCGGCTAGCTGCCGAACATGTCCCCGGATTTTGGCGAGGTAATCGATACTGGCCCGTCCAAGCGGATGGCTGGAACCCATCTCCAAAAGCACGTTGATAAATGAGCACGCCTCAAAATCCGTGCGGTGGAACCAGTCGGAGAACACGTCGAAGATGGCCAGGAGCTGCTCTTCCGGCGTGTCCCCCCGGCGCCGTGCCTCTCCAACGATTGCGTTCACCGTCCACACGCGGTCGCGCTGTTCCAGGAACGCCAGCACCACCTGGTCTTTGGAGGCGAAGTGGCGGTAAAAAGTGGCCTTGGCGACGCCCGAGCGGCTGATGATTTCATTGATACCTACGTCCCGGACGCCGCGGCGGGCAAAGAGATCGTAAGCCGTGTCGATGATCCGCTCCCGGATTCCAACTGGGCTGGTAGCGGTCGCGGCCGCACCCGGGCTTGAGGCTGCAGGCAACTCGCTGGGGCGCACCTCGTGCCCCTCACCTGGCAAGTTCAGGGCCTGCGGGTCAGACTGGAGCCCGCGGGATGGAAAGACCCCGGCGCTTGGTAAAGCGGTTCTGGATGTATCTTCCATTTGTTTAACATCCTACTCCCAAAAGCAAGACAGACTTGTCTGTCTTCCGATAAAGTTCTTACAGACTGTTCATTCCACAGGAGGTGGCCGATCCCACCGCACTGAGGCAGTCCTGATACGCACGAGGGAAGCACCGCAATTGCATTGAATACCTGACACCCAAGGGAACCGGAGCGTGACGTGAGCCAGAATCTAGTCCCCACAGGGCTTCGGCCCTACTCCGCGCCGCTCGCCTCATGGCCGGAATACAGGCAACCCACCAAGGATCCCGAACTGGGGCCAATGCGGCGCCAGGTCATGGCAATCATCTCCTCGATCCTCGATGACGTCAGTCCGGAGACTGCCGCCGTCAGGACCCGCCTCCGAGCACTCCTCGCCCAGCACCCCGGCTGCCCCGAGAAGGCCCTGCTGGAACACCTCCGCTCCATGCAGAGCGACTTCCTCGATGACGCCCAAGACCACTGGGCTCCCGAGCCCGTCTGACTCAACCGAGCCAGATGCAACGGAGCCGAATGGAACACATCGGAAGCTGTTTCTTCAGCCAGCCACCTGGACTAGGCGCTGCCGGTCTGGTTCAGTCGCCAACGTGAGTCAGCCGGCCAGCACGGGCCTGCCGGACTACTTCGCCCCACGACTGCTCGGCGAGATCAGCGATGGCATCCAGGATTTCCGACGGCGGCCGTGAAAGATCCAGCGGAAACTCCACGATGTCGATATCCGTGTTGAGGATCCTTCTAAGCTTCATCTCCCCGGCGCCGGCATAGACCAGCCAGGCGGTCGGGACCGCAAGCGCGGTGCAGTAGGCCAGCATCTGGAAGTGGTCAGCAGACAGCGAGGCCCCACGGTCAGAGCGTGCCCGGTATTTCGCGTCGTAGACCACCACCGGACGGCCGCCGAGCAGGTGCACCGCGTCAGGCCGGACGGAAAGCCGGTCCGAGTCCCGGACGGCCTCATTGAGCAGGGCGTTGTACTGCAGCCGCATCTCACCGGGGAAGGCTGCCATCGCTTGGCGGAGGGCTTTGCCCACGAATTCCTCAAAGACCCGGTCCATGTCCACCACGAAGGAGGCGCTCTCCTGCATTCCCTCGCCCGGTTCAGCCGACGCATTGCGCAGGATGACCTCCGAGAGGCGCAGCGCTGCGTGATAGCGGGCATTTATCCGGTTGGCGTGCCACGGCGGAAGTGGAGCGCCCGACTGAAGGCGGGTGACGTCGTCGAGCTTTCCCTTGAGCTGGCGTAGGCGGCTCAGCACCTCGGGACGGACACCGGGGACGCGGGACATGCGCTCCAGGGCGGCGCGAAGGATCCGGTTTTCGGGAATGTCGACGGTGAATTCATCGTAGGACACCTCAAGAGGGACCAGCATGCCGGGGCGGCGCGAGATCTGGTCCGAGATGCGGATCCTGCCCTTGACGGTCCGGAGGGATTCGTCGACGGTAAGGTACCCCTGCAGCACGCCCCGCTTCAGTGCACGTTCGGCGAGCTGCACCAGGGACGATGCCAGTGCGCTCCACAGCCCGGGGTCTTCAGCGGCTGCAACTGTATCCTCGCGGAACCCCTGGTCACCGGCGTAGCACAGCAAAAACAGCAGGCGGCTCAGCCCGAGCCGGTCTTTGGGCCGCACGTCGAGCTGCACCTGCGGAGTCCTGACGGAACCCACCAGGCCCACCGGCTCGATCCGGTACAGACCCATGCCCATTGGGGAAGCTTTGGCGAGGCCGCTGGAGTTGACGCACGCAGCGCTGGCGGCATCCAGCTTCTCGACGATGCCGCCGGACAATTCATCCAGCACGACGTGCCGGAACCCCTGCCCGGATAGTCCCTGTCCGGATAGTCCCTGTCCGGGCGCTCCCGCCCGCACCGTGCCAGGGCCTGGTACTTCCGTGGCCGACGCTTCCGGCCGCACCGCACTAGCGGACTGCAAGGCGTCCCATCAGCTGGTCCAGCCCGAACCGTTCCTCCAGCTGGGCGCGGGTCAGCTGGCCGTGGTAGTGCTCCTCCAGCAGCGGCATGAGCTCGTACTTCCAGATCCGGCGTAGCCCTGCAGGAGTCTGGGCAGCCTTCTTCATGAAGTACGACGGTCCGATCATCAGGTCGCGGTCCCATTCATCGATGGAGTCGTTCAGCGCATCCAGCAGCAGCGCCGGTGTGGTGTCCAGCTGCCGTGCCTCGAGGAAGCGCAAGAGCGAGCCTTTCACCGGTTCCGTCTTGGGGTGCAGCTCGATGAACGCGAAGCGGCGGCGGATGGCGGCGTCCATCATGGCGATGGAGCGGTCCGCGGTGTTCATCGTGCCGATGATGTAGAGGTTGTCGGGGAGCGTGAACGGCTCATTCGGGCTGTACTGCAGGTAGATCCGGTCGTCCCGGTACTCGAGCAGGAAGTACAGCTCGCCGAAGACCTTGGCCAGGTTGGCGCGGTTCATTTCGTCGATGATCAGGAAGTACGGCTTCGACTCATTGCCCGGCTTGGCGGCTTCCTCGGCGAGCCGGCGCAGCGGCCCGGCCACCAGTTTGAAGGACACCTGGCCCTCGTCCGTCTTGTCCGGCCGGTACCCCTCGAAGAAATCCTCATAGGCGTAGGACGGGTGGAACTGCACCAGCTTCACCCGTTCGTCAGTGCTGTCCTGCGCGAGTTCGGCGGCGAGGTGCTTGGCGAGGTAGGTCTTTCCGGTGCCCGGCGGGCCGTACAGCACCAACTGCCGGTTTTCCTCCAGCAGGTCCGCAATTTCCTGCAGTGGCTCCAGATCCATGTGGAGCGACTCGGCGAAGTGGCCGCTCAGCGGGCGGAACCCGCCCGGGGCGGGCAGAACGACGGCGGCAGGTTCCGTGCCGCCGTCGGGCTCTGCTTCCGCTTCCGCCGGGACCAGCGCCTCCAGCGCCTGCACGACGCGCGTCACGTCAACCACGATCCCCGGTGTCGCGAGCTGACGCTGCACGTGCCGCGGCAGGTCGGCCATGCCATGAGCCTCGTCGAACCAGCGCACCTTCCGGCGCATCCGGCGGTTGTCGGCGTTGTGGTCCGGCTCGCCGAGGACGACGCCGATGCGGACGGCGCCGGCGTTCTGGTACAGCGCGAGGTCGCCGGGCTTCATGACGGTCAGAAACGCGAAAACCGCGGTCTTGGTGTCCTCGCGTTCCACATAGCCGAGGTGCTTGTAATCCTCGTCCACGGCGTGCTGGACCACTCCGGCTGTGACGCCTGCGTCCAGCAGTCGGAGATGCTCGACGTCGAGCGTCACCTTTTCCTCGGCCTGCCAGGCTGTCAGGAGTTCGGCATTGTCATGGTGGGTGCGCAGCAGCCAGGCACGGCGGCCCGGATCGCCCACCTTGCGCCACTGGCTCACCAGCTGCCGGGAGTACCAGTCGATGCGCTGGCCGGCCTGCTCGTCCAGGTGCAGGCGGATGCGGCGGATGTCGGCTGTGATGTCCTCGTCACTGTCGCCCTTGGCGCCGCCCACGAGCGATGCGAAGGCGTCCCGGATCTCCCGCCGCTCGACGTCGGCCACAACCGGTTCAAAAAAATTCGGCCAAGTCAGGAACTCAATGCTGCGCCGGATGGCCGGCTGGTCGTCCGGAGTTCCAGCGGCGAGGGCGTGGAAGGCCAGCGGATCCTTCAGCGCCTTGGTGATCACAGCAGTGGACTGTTGGTCCACGTGGCGGACGAACCTGCAGAGCCACATGAGGTGGTCCCAGATGGTCCAGTTGAATTCGGCCGTGCGGTCCCGGATTACGCCGTGGTCGGTCATGCCCTTGTACAGCTCGTCCGGGAGCTCAAGGGGCGGCTCCAGCCACGACGCAGCCTCGGCCACACGGGCTCGCTTCACTTTCAGCGATTTCACCTCGTGGGCCAGCGGCAGTGACTGCAGGAACAGCAGTTCAACGGCAAGCTGCTTCGCCGGCCTGGAGGCGTCCGCGAGGTTGTGCCGAAGGTTGGTCATCATGGGCGCCTTGGCATCCGCCACCCCCTTTTCCAGCCGTTCAAGCAGCTCCGAGGCGGCATCCGCGGTCCACGTCTGGGTTCGCCCGTCAAGCGCCGAGGGCTTGCCCTGCAGACCCGCCCCGAGCACGAACCACGCCGCCTCTTCGATTTCCTTGGATACGCCGAGGGCACGGTGCATGGCAGGTTTGGGGTTGGGGGTCATGGCTTCAAATTTACAGTGTTTCGCTGGACGCCGGCACCATGCCCCCTTCGCCGGCTACTTGCCGGCAGGCTTCGGCAGCCTCTTCCGGCCGAATGCGAAGTAGCTGCCGGGACCAATGAAATTGACCAGCGTGGCGAACCGCCAGAGCGTCTTGGAGCCGCGGATCTGTTCAGCCGGACGGCGTGAAATATCGCGCTGGGCTGCAGTAAGGTAGGCCAGCTGGGCAACTCCCACCAGAACGGTGCCAAAGCGGGCTGCCGGGGGCAGCTCCTTCCAGGACTTCTTCTTTCGTGCCACGGTCAGTGCTCCTTGCGTTCGGCGGGCCTGTGTTCGATATAGGGCGCGAGGCGCTCTTTCTGTTCCGGCGTCAGCCTCAACACCCGCCCGCTGGCTTCGTCGACGAACGCGAGGTGGCTCGAGGCCTTCACACAATCCTCGCGAGTTACGGGGTCCTGCACAAGGTAGTGGATGTCGAAGCTGGCGCCTTTGACGGCGCCGATCCACACCTGGACCAGAGCGGGGATGTTGCGGTACTCCAGCGTCCGGACGTAACGGATCCGGTGGTCCACGATCAGCGCCATGGTGCCCTCCGGCACGTCATTGAACAACGACACCTGCGGCTCCACGCCCGGCAGCCCGGCGCCGCGGGGCGGGCCGAAGGCGGCAATGCGTGCTTCCTCCAGCATGCGGACGATCTGGACGTTGTTGATATGGCCATAGGCGTCCATGTCGCCCCAGCGCATCGGCACATGCACCTCGATGCGTCGGGAAGCCCTGGCCACCACCTGTGAAGCCGCGGCCCCTGGCGCCTGCATAGTCACGGCCTCCGGCCGCTGGGCGCTCAGCTGAACACCGCCGTCGAACCGTCCACGGGCATTTCCTCAACCCGGCCGCCGGCGAACTGCGACATGTACAGACGGTAGCGGGTGCCTTCTGCAGTAAGCAGCACCTGATGGTTGCCCGGCTCGACTATTTTTCCGTTCTCCATGACCAAGATCGTATCGGCGTCGCGGATGGTCGCGTGGCAGCGGCAAGTTTGCCATGAACCCTCGGGGAGCGCGAACGGGCGCTTGAGGCCCCAATCTCTTCACGGAATGGGGCCTCAAGTGTCCGTTCGCGCTGGGTGGTGGCCGGGGTTAGGCGGTCAGGTGGGTGGGTGCGAACATCTTCAGGAGGGTTTCGACGACGACGACGTTCGGGCCGTCCGCGGCGAAGCCCGCCTTGAGCGCGTCCCCCACGTTTTGTGGCGCAACACGGGTGGCCGGGACGCCGAAGGCTTCGGCGAGCTTTACGAAATCCGGCCGGGCAAGTTCGGTGGCTGTCGCCTTGCCAAACGCGCCCACCATGTACTCGCGCAGGATGCCGTAGCCGCCGTCATCCACGATCAGCCATGTGACGGGCACATTGTGCTGCTTCGCCGTGGCCAGTTCCGAAATGGAGTACATGGCGGAGCCGTCGCCCGAGACTGCAAGGACACGTGCGGAAGCACCCGTCTTGCCCACGGTTTCCAGCCCCACCGCTCCCCCGATCGCTGCGGGGAACCCGAAGCCCAGGCCGCCGGCGCCCTGGGCGGAATGGAACTGCCCCTCCCGGGCATCCCAGCAACTCCAGGCCCAGTAGGCGGAAATCGTCATGTCCCAGAAGGTCTGCATGTCCGCGGGAACCGCCTCCAGGATGTCGGCCATGAACTTCAGCTCCTTGCCGAGGTCCTGCGACTCCAGCCGGTCACGCACCTTCGTCAGGGAGTCCCGAACAAGTTCTTCCGGTGTCTTGCCGCGCCAGTTGGGGCGCCTTTCACCGGGACCGGCCGCAGTCAGGGCTTCATCCAGTGCTGCGAGCGCTTGGCCGGCGTCAGCGCGGATCCCCAGCCCCGGCCGGTTTGATTCAAGCACCCTGGGTTCGGCGTCGATCTGGATGATCCGGCCGCGCGGCTCGAACGTGAAGTAGTTGGAGGTGACCTCGCCCAGGGAGGACCCGATAACGATCAGCACGTCTGCGTCCTCGAGGACGTCTGTCATGTACCGGTCCTCGATCCAGGACTGCAACGACAGTTCGTGGTTCCAGGGAAATGCGCCGTTGCCGCCGGGAGTGCAGATGACCGGCGCCCGCAGCTTCTCGGCGATGGAGAGCAAAGACTTCTCGGCCCGCCCGCGGCGGGTGCCCCCGCCGGCGATGATGGCGGGACGCTCTGCTGCCGACAGCCATTTGACGGCTTCCCGGACCAGCTCGACGCGGGGCGGGTTGTCAGCCGCTTCGGCAAGGGCGTCCTCCACCCGCGGCACCATGATGGGGTCGAGCAGGACGTTCTGCGGGATCTCGATCCAGACCGGGCCCTGCGGTGACGAGATGGCTTCAGTCCAGGCATCCTGGATGGCCGACGGGATGCCGGACGCGTGCTGGATGAGGCGCTGGCTTTTTGTGACGTTCGCGGCCGAGGCCTTCTGGTCATCGAGCTGGTGCAGCATTCCCTTGCGGCGCGCCCCCAGTCCTTCCAGCGGGATCTGGCTCGCGACCACAACCATCGGCACTCCGGTGGCATATGCTTCCTGCAGCCCGGCGAGGGAGGTCAGCGCCCCCGGCCCGGTGGACAGAAACAGCACGCCCACTTCCCCGGTGGCACGTGAGTACCCGTCTGCAGCGAAGGCGCTGTTGTTTTCGACGCGGGAGGACACGAACTTTAAGTTGCCCCGGCCCATCGCGTCGAACAGGCCCAGCGCGTGCTGGCCTGGAATGCCGAAGACGGTCTTTGCACCGAGCGCTTCGAGGGTTTCGACGACGAGGTCCCCGCCATTGCGGAGGCCGGTCACAGTGAGGCCACCGGATTAGCGAAACCGGCCGGCCGGCGGGCTTCCTGGCCCAGCGCCTGGGCTGCGTAACCGGTGTCGGCACCGAGGCGGCTGCCTTCGACGGCATTGTCGGCCATGAGCGTGACAAGTTCGTAGGCGACGTGGCTGGCGGCGACGCCGGTGATTTCCGCGTGGTCGTAGGCGGGGGCAACTTCGACGACGTCGGCGCCGACAAGGTTCATGCCGCGGAAGCCCCGGAGGATCTCGAGCAGTTCCCTGCTGGTGATTCCGCCGGCTTCCGGCGTTCCGGTTCCGGGCGCGTGCGCCGGGTCAAGCACGTCGATGTCGACGGAGATGTACAGGGGGCGGCTGCCGATGCGGTCCCTGACCTTGGCCACGGTCTCGAGGACGCCTTGGTAGTAAACGTCGGCTGAGGTGACGATGCCGAAGCCGAAGCGGTGGTCGTCGTCGAGATCCTTCTTGCCGTAGAGCGGGCCGCGGGTGCCGATGTGGCTGATGGCATCAGTGTCCAGAATGCCCTCCTCCACGGCCCGGCGGAAAGGAGTCCCGTGGGTGTATTCCGCACCGAAGTAGGTGTCCCAGGTGTCCAGGTGTGCGTCGAAGTGCAGCATGGCGATGGGCCCGCCGGCGCGTTCGGCTGCGGCACGCAGCAGCGGCAGCGCGATGGTGTGGTCCCCGCCGAGGGTGACCAGCTTGCTGCCCGATGCGGTCAGCTCCAGGGCGTTGTGCTGGATGGTCTCGATGGCCTCGTTGATATTGAACGGATTCACGGCCATATCGCCGGCGTCCGCCACCTGGCAGTTTTCGAAAGGGCTGACATCCCAAGCGGGGTTATACGGCCGGAGCAGCCGGCTGGCCTCGCGGATGTGGTTGGCGCCGAAGCGGGCGCCGGGGCGGTAGGAAACGCCGGAGTCGAAGGGGACGCCAACCACGGTGATGTCGGCATGGGATACCTGGTCCAGTCGGGGCAGCCGGGCGTAAGTTGCAGCGCCTGCGTAGCGGGGGATACGGGATGAATCCATGGGGCCAAGATTGCCGTTGGCTTCGATGCGCAGCTCTTCCAAGGGAACGCCTCTCCTTCGAGGATGAAAGGTGATGTGGCAGCCATCATACACACGATGTTGCCTAATGCGCATCACTTGTTTACAAAGCTCGCTCGCTTGGGGAATTGTAGAATCCACGCACTCCACAAGAGCCGGCTGCACGAAGGAAACCGGGAACGGAAGGCGCTGGAAGGGGAGGCCCCGGAAGGGACGGTGCTACCTGCTGGCAGCGGGCACCAGGACCCAGAGCACCTCGACGGATTCGCTCGTCGGGTTCACCCAGGTGTGCGGTTCGCGGCCCGGGAACGTCACGGTGTCGCCGGTAGAAAGCTCGTACTCCTCATTGGTAAGGATGAGCTTGATGCTGCCTTTGATAACGTGCAGCACGTCGACGTCGCAGTCCACTGCGTAAAGCTCGGACTCGCCTCGCCCCTCCGGTTCGATGACGGCCTGAATGACCTGGACCCGCCGCTCGGACCGTGCGGTCAGCAGCCGCTCAACGATACCTTCGCCTCCGAGCGAGATACGGGGACCGGCGTTGCGCTTTGTCAGGTGAGTCTCCGGGGCAGCGAACAGGTCGCCGATCGAGATGGACAGCACCTGGCACAGGGTCACGAGGGAGGCCACCGACGGCGACGTCAGGTCACGTTCCACGCGGCTCAGGAAACCCTTGGTCAGCCCGGTGGCGTCCGCCACCTGTTCGATCGTGAGCCGCTGCGATTGGCGGGCGGCACGGATTCTTGAACCGATGGCAACCGGAATATTGCTCGGCTCAACTGGAAGTGCCTTCATCTATGAACCTTTCACGGCCGGCCGCTCGGCCCCATCTCTGGAGACATACTAGCGGCCCGCCGCCGATCTGACCCCGGGGAATCGCTGCGCAGACATTTGCGTCTTCACCCTATTAACGTTCGACGGCGGTGCCCTCCCTCTGTTGGGAAGGCACCGCCGTCGAGGTGAAAGTTGGGGCTAAGCCGGGGTTACGAAGTCGTGATCAAGAAAGGGGACCGGGGCCGGACGGGGAGTCAGCGATCATATTCCTCGTCGTCACGGAACTCGTCTGTGTCCAGCGAAACGACCCGCTCGTCGTCGTCCGCCGCCTCCGGCACGGCGGGAACGACGCGTTCCTCGGAATCGAGGAACTCGTCTTCGGCGTCCCAGTCTTCCTCTACCGGGGTGTCCTCGGCAAAGTCGTAGGCGGGATCGGATTCGAGGGTGTGGCGGGCAGGCTCGGGACGTGCTCCGGTGGTGTTCATACTGCAAACCTCCGTGTGATTGGACTTCCGTGCCCTCCGTCAGCGAGGCACGTTTTCATCAGATCACCGCCGTTGCAGTGGGTCAAGGGCACGATGGCAGGCCGGAAAGCAGCCCCTGAACAGGCAAAATTACGGGATCCCTAAACTTCCGCCTGAGGAATACCGGCCGAAAATCCGCGGAATTGCGGGGTAAGCTGGGCAAGCAATGGGGCCGAACCAGCCCCATCCAGCCCAGGAGTTTCCGTGTCCCAGCACGCCAGATCTGACCAAGCCTTCCAAGCCGATACCAGCGCCGCCCCGGCCCCGGCAGACATCAGGCGCTGGCGCCAATACCTGGCCGACGAGCGCGCAGAAGCCGCCGTATACCGGGACCTGGCGCAGAACCGCTCGGGCGAAGAACGCGCGATTCTCCTTGCACTCGCCGCGGCAGAGGGCCGTCACGAAGCACACTGGCTCAGACTGCTCGGCGAACACGCAGGCAAGCCCCGCCGCGCCTCGGCCCGAAGCCGCCTCCTGGGATTCCTTGCCCGGCATTTCGGATCTGTTTTCGTGCTGGCCCTGGCTCAGCGGGCAGAGGGCCGCTCCCCTTACCTAAAGGAGCCGTCCGCCACGCCGGCCATGGCAGCGGACGAGCAGATTCACGAAGAGGTGGTGCGGGGTCTTGCCACTCGTGGCCGCAACCGCCTTGCCGGCAGCTTCCGTGCCGCCGTGTTTGGAGCCAACGACGGCCTGGTCAGCAACCTCGCCCTCGTCATGGGTATGGCCGCGACAGGCGTCGCCAGTTCAGTCGTGCTGCTCAGTGGCATCGCGGGCCTGCTGGCCGGCGCCTTCTCCATGGGGGCCGGCGAATTCGTCTCTGTCCGCTCCCAGCGCGAGCTGCTTGCCGCCACTCGGCCCACGCAGGTCACGCTCGCCGCGGCACCGCAGCTCGACATCGAACACAATGAGCTCCTGCTTGTGTACCTGGCCCGGGGCATGTCCCGGGAAGCAGCTGAGCACCGGGTCGCGGAGCGGATGGGCCGCTTCAGCTGCGACTGCGACCCCAGCCTCTCACTCCGGCCCGAGCTGCCCGCATCCGATGATGAGCACGAGGCCGTGGGTACGGCATGGGGTGCTGCGCTGTCCAGCTTCTGCTTCTTTGCATCCGGCGCGGTCGTCCCCATCCTCCCCTTCGTCTTCGGCATGACCGGCCTCGCGGCGCTCGTCGTAGCCGCTGCCCTGGTGGGCGTGGCGCTGCTGGCGACTGGCGCCGTCGTCGGCCTGCTGTCCGGCACCTCTCCCCTGACCCGCGGCCTGCGGCAGCTGGTGATCGGCCTGGGCGCCGCCGGCGTGACCTACTTGCTGGGCATGGCCTTTGGCGCGGTGATCGCCTAGTGCGGGACGCCGGGCACCGGCCGTCAGGGCGTCATTCGGGACAGGCCAACGCCGCCCGCCGTTTCATGGGCTACCTCGTCCTGGTGGCGGTGGTTGGATGCGGAGCCTTCCTCACCGCGGGTCTGGCTTATGGCGGCCCGCGGCTTGCTGCACTGCTGGACTTCCGGCTGGATCCTGGAAATGCGGGCACGGGAAATGACAGTTCCGGTCCCTTCGGCGAAGGTACTGCAGACGGCGAGACCGGACGGACGCACGAATCCGGCAGGGCGGGCGGGCCCGGCGGTGAGCTGGCCACGAACGGCGCGGCCCACGCCCCGCCGCCCGGAGTAGAGGAAGCGGCAGAGCCGCTGGGCACGCCGCTGCCTCCTCCGGCGCCGAGCAGTTCATACAAGTTTCTCGCCATGAACGACGACGGCACCCCCGTGGGTTATTCACCCTGCCGGCCGCTGCACTATGTCATGAATGCCGACCTCGCCCCCGCAGGCGCGGAGGGCCTGGTCCACGAGGCCATCAGGACGATGTCGCGGGCGACGGGCATCCGCTTCATCAGCGACGGCGCCACCCGTGAGCAGCCTTCCGACCAGCGCGACCCCTACCAGCCGGAGGCCTACGGCGAGCGATGGGCTCCGCTGCTCATCAGCTGGACCACGCCCGAGGCCGCTCCTCAGCTCAAAGGGCAGATCATTGGCACCGGCGGCAGCACGCACTTCAGCTACGAGGGCGGGCCCAAGAGCTTCGTCACCGGAAGCCTCGAGCTCGACGCGCCTCAGATTGGCGTCGGATTGCACCGGCCCGACGGCTCGGCCTACGCCAGGGCCGTCATCCTGCACGAGCTCGGCCATGTCATGGGGCTCGAGCATGTCGGCGATCCGGTCCAGCTGATGTATCCGGAAATCGGCACGCCTGACGGCCTTGCCGCCGGGGATCTCAATGGCCTGCACGCCTTGGGGAGCGCTCCGTGCCGGAAGGATCTCTAAGACCTACGTGCTGAAGTGCGTTATTGACGGGCCACAGATCACCCGCCCAAGACGGCAACTGCCTCATCCACGCTGTCGACCAGGAATATCCACTCCTCCATGGCCCGCCCTGCCGCGAGGCGCTGAAGCATCGGCCAGGCCGGGTAGCGGTGTTCCCAGTAGTCCCGGCCCACCAGCACCATGGGGGTCATGGTCTCAGGCGCGCCGTAGTAGTTCTCGCAGGCATCCTGGAAGATCTCCTGCACCGTTCCCGCCGCGCCGGGCAGGAACACGATCCCGCCGTTGCAGAGCTCCAGGAGGATGGCTTCCCGGACGGCGTTCGTGAAGTACTTGGCAATGTGCGTCGCGAAATAGTTGGGCGGCTCGTGCCCGTAAAACCACGTCGGAATGCCCACCGACGCCGCGCCGTCAGGAAAACGGTCGACGACGGCTGCCGCCGCCCGCGCCCACGCGGACACCGAGGGCCGGAAGCCCGGGACGGCGGCCAGTTCTGCGAGGACGTCCAGGACATCATTGTCGGGACATTCACTGAGGTAAGCGCCGAGGTTTGCCGCCTCCATGGCTCCCGGACCCCCGCCGGTCGCCACCATCCGCCCGCTGAGGGTCAGGAGTCTGCC
Source organism: Arthrobacter sp. D1-17 (assembly GCF_054130535.1). Lineage (NCBI taxonomy): Bacteria > Bacillati > Actinomycetota > Actinomycetes > Micrococcales > Micrococcaceae > Arthrobacter > Arthrobacter sp. D1-17. The sequence goes on from NZ_CP096382.1 coordinate 3,363,366, forward strand.
CAGCTTCGCGGCGTCGGCAAAGTCGAGGCTTCCTCGCTGCGCCGCGTGGCCGCCCATTACCCCGACAATCGGGCGTCCCTCGCTGCGCACGGAGTGGGACAGTTCTTCCAGGGCGTCGCCGATGGCATGGTCGTGAAGGGCAGCGGCGAGCGTGGCGTCGAGCCGGTGCCGCTGCCCGGGCTGGATGCTCCACTGATACACCAGCGCATCCGGGGACTTTTCGTAGGGGGCGTCCCGGATGCCGGCGTAAAGCTCCTGCGGCGTATAGAGCTCCCCGCGGTAGGCGTCGAAGGGTACGCCGGTCAGCTTGGGAAAGATGAGGGCGCCGCGCCGGCGCAACGCATCCTCCACGCCGGGATCAAACGTGCAGCCGAGGAAGATGGCGCCTTCGGCGTCCATTTCTGCAAGCGCAGATGCCCGTCCGCGCAGGTCGAGCGACTGGGCGTGCCAGCCGTGCATGCTTTTCGCTCCGGTCCGAACCAGCTGGTCGAAGCCGACCAGGCTTTCAATATCGAGGGTCCGCGGGCTCGGGTTGAGGTTGCCGGAGGGATTCATGGTGCCAGCCTAGTGGCCGGGCAGTGCCGTTGGACTGGCAGGCAAGGCCGGCTTCACTGGAATACTGCCGGTTATCCGGAATGCTTGCCAGTTACCGGGATGCTTGCCAGTTAAAGGGACGCACCCCGCCGAAAAGGACGCACCCCGCCGAAGCCCGGCGGGGTGCGTCCTCACGAACTGAGCGGCCAGGCTTAGGAAACCTGGAGCCCGCCGTTGATGTCGTACGTGGCGGCGGTGATGTAGCCGGAGTCCGCACCCAGCAGGAAGGAGATGAGCGCAGCCACTTCCTCGCGGGTTCCGACACGGCCCATCATGATGCCTTCGGACATCTGCGCCTTACGCTCCTCGCTCAGGGTGCCGCCCATGATGTCGGTATCAATGGGGCCCGGGGCGATGGCGTTCACGGTGACGCCGAACTCCCCGACTTCGCGTGCCAAAGCACGGGTGAACCCGATGATGCCGGCCTTGGAGGCGCTGTAGGCAACCTTGGAGTAGGTGCCGCCGCCGCGCTGTGCCGAGATCGAGGAGATGCTCACGATGCGTCCGAGCTTGCGCTCGATCATGCCCTTGAGGACGCGCTGGGAGACCACGAAGGTGCCGCGCATGTTGATGGCGAAGACCTTGTCCCACTCGGCAACGGTGGTTTCCATGAAGGGGGTCGGCGAGCTGATGCCTGCAAGGTTGGCCAGTGCCACAATCGGCGGCAGGGACTCTTCGATCTCGGTGATGGCCCGGTCCACGGACGCTTCGTCGGAAACGTCCGCGCCGACACCGATCGCCTTTACCGCACGGTTGGAGCCGATCTCTGCGGCAGCGGCCTTCGCGTCCTCGGCGTTGATGTCCAGGATAGCGATGGACCAGCCTTCGCTGGCCATGCGGTCAGCAGCGGCACGGCCGATGCCGCGGGCGGAGGCAGCGCCGGTCAGGACGACCGTGCGGTCTGCGGGGAAGGGAGTGGTTGAGCTCATTGCAGGTATTTCCTTTAGCTGGTGATAGCCGGTACGTGGCGGACGGTTCTTAGCGGGTGACTTCGACTTCGACCTTGGCAGCTGCCTCGACAGCGGGATCCAGGGCGGCGTCCCCCTCGGGACGCTTGCGGGCGTAGAGGTAGGTGGCTACCGCGGTGGTGCACAGGCAGAAGGAGAGGAACAGCAGGCCGCTCTGGTTACTGCCGGTGGCGTCGTTGAACAGACCGACGGCATAAGGGGCAACGAAGCCTCCAAGGTTGCCCAGCGAGTTCACCATGGCCAGGCCGGAGGCTGCTGCTGCACCGGTGAGTGCTGCGGATGGCATGGACAGGAACGGGGCGATGGCACCGTAGATACCCATGGCCGCGGCGGTGAGTGCAATCAGGGCCAGGATGGGGTTGACCTGGAGCAGGTAGCCTGCGGACAGCAGACCCACACCGGCGAGCACCATGCTGACGGAGCTGTGCCAGGCACGCTTGCCCGTCTTGTCGGCACGCTTGCTCCAGAAATATACGAAGACGGCTGCGATGGCGTACGGAATGAGGACGATGAACCCGACCTGGGCGGTGGAGAACTTGCCGAGGGCGGCAACGATCGTGGGCATCCAGAGTCCGAGGCCGTAGATGCCGCAAACGAGGCCGAAGTAGAGTGCCGAGTAGACGATGGTGCGCTTGTCCTTGAGGCCGGCCAGGAAGTTGTGGCTGCCGCCCTTGGACTTTGCTGCGAGTTCGGCCTCCATGGTGGTGGTGAGCCATTCGCGCTCATCGGCATTGAGCCACTTGGCGTCACGGGGGCGGTCCGTCATGAGGATGGGGGTCAGCACGCCGAGGAGGATGGCGGGGATGCCTTCGATGATGTACAGCCACTGCCAACCGTGCAGGCCCATAATGCCGTCCATCTGGAGGAGCAGTCCGGAGACCGGTGCGCCCAAGGCGTTGGAGATGGGCTGGGCCAGGATGAAGATGCCCAGGACGGTGACACGCTGCGCGGCCGGGAACCACAGGGTGAGGTAGAAGAGGATGGCCGGGAAGAAGCCGGCTTCAGCGGCACCGAGCAGGAACCGGATGATGTAGTAGGTGGATTCACCGTTGACCAGGGCCATCGCCGTGGCGAAGATGCCCCAGGTGATCAGGATGCGGGCCAGCCATTTGCGGGCACCGTACTTGTACATACCGGCGTTGCTGGGCACCTCGAGGAGTGCGTAGCCGAGGAAGAAGATGCCCGCGCCCAAGCCATAGGCGGCAGCGCTCAGGCCGATGTCCTCGCTCATGGTCAGCTTGGCGAAACCGACGTTGTTCCGGTCCAGGTAAGCGATGAAGTACAGCAGCACGATCAGGGGCATGACGCGGCGGCGGACTTTGCGGAGAGTGCGGTCGCCAAGCTCGCCGAGTCCCGAGGACTTTGTGGTTAATGAAGTCATCATCGACCTTCTATCAGACGGTTTCCGGCCGGCGGCTACGCGCGGAGGAATCCGATTGCTTTTATTGGGGTTTCTGTCCGCTCCACGGGGGAACATCATTTTCATGTTGCTGAGTTGAATCTGATGTCAGACATCTGACGGACGAGCATGAAAGAGATCTTAGGAGGGTGATGCGGATTACGTCAAGGCGGGCAGATCCGGCGAGGAAAAGTGCCTTAGCTCTGCGAGCCGTGAACGTAGCGTTCGTAGTCCTCGAACGTCTGGTCCATGTGCTCATCCATGACCCGGCGCGCGAGCTCGGAGTCGCCCGTGAGGATGCTGTCCAGCACGCGCTGGTGGAAGACGATGGCGTGGGCCTGAATTTCCCGCACGGCGGAGGTTTCGCGGCGTGCCCGGTATAGCGACTGGCCCAACTGGGCGAGCAGGGCACGCACAAACGGATTTCCCGAGGCCTTCAGCACGGCGTCGTGGAACTCGATATCGGCCGTCACGAATCCGTCCAGATCCCCGGACTCATGGAAACGCTTCATGGCAGCAATTGCCTGGCGCATGCTTTCAATGTGCTCCGGCGAATGCCGCTTCGCCGCAAGGGCCGAAGCGCCCGTTTCGACCATTCGCCGCACCTCGATAAGGCCTCTGGACACCTGGTCGTCGGCATTGCCGTGCGATGCCGCCTTGATGATCGCATCCAGACCGGTCCAGTTTTCCGCGGGGTTGACGAAGGTTCCGCGGCCGGCCTTCACATAGAGAATGTTCTGTGCCCGCAGCGCCTTGAGTGCTTCCCGGACCGTCAGCCGGCTGACGTCATAAATCTTGGCGATATCGGATTCCGGGGGCAGGGCATCATGGGGCTTCAGCCTGCCGTCGAGGATGTCATCCAGCAGGCCGTCCACAAGGTGGTCAACAAGCGTCCTGCGACCCATGCGGAACGACCTACTTTCGCCTCGTATCAGGCCCCGAGCGCCCGACACTGATGGGCCTAACACTACAGAAACCGGGGCGTCGGGAGTAAACACCAGGACGCGTTGGCAGCCCTTGGCGCGTCACCTTCAAGTGCGGCAGAAACGGGGGCCGTGGTGCAGAACGTGAACATGCAGAATGCAGCCACTGCCTCCGGCCCCGGGGCGGTGTGGCACCGCAGTCGAGGCCTGCCGCAGCCTCAGATCGTGACAGCCGCGGCAACGCGGACCGGCACAGCGGTTTCAAGTGATTCCTGGGCTGCGTCCGCCACGCGTGATGCCGCTACTGCGTCTTCCGGCGTGCACGGGTTGTCCCGCTGGCCGAGCACGAGTTCCACGAAGGCCGCCATCTCGGAGCGGTAGGCCTGGTCGAACCGGTCAGCAAATGTCCGGTGCGGTTCTCCTGCTGGAAAGGCGACGCCGGCTTCCGCCGACCCCAGCGCGGTCTTTTCGTCCAGGCCCACCATCAGAGATCCTGCGGAACCCTGGATTTCGAGCCGTACATCGTGCCCGGCTCCGTTGTACCGCGAGGCGACGACGGAACCCAGCGTCCCGTCGTCGAACGTCACCACCGCCAGCGCGGTGTCCACGTCTCCCACGTGCCCGATCGCGGGGTCGCCCTTGTTGGAGCCCTTGGCGTAGACCTCCACGATGTCCCGGCCGGTGAGCCAGCGCAGGATGTCGAAGTCGTGCACGGAACAGTCCCGGAAGAGGCCTCCTGATGTCGCCAGGAAATCGACCGGAGGGGGTGTCATGTCGCAGGTGACGGCCCGCACGGAATGGATCCAGCCGAGCTCGCCGGCTTCGAAGGCGCGCTTTGCCTCGAGGTAGCCTGCGTCGAACCGCCGCTGGTGCCCGATCTGGACAGTCCCCCTGTTGGACGTGATGTACTCAAGAACGGGCAGGGCGTCAGCCACGTTCATGGCCACAGGCTTTTCACAAAACACCGGGACTCCGGCATCCACCCCTGCCCTAATCAGGTCGGGGTGGGTGCCGGTTCCAGTGGCGATGACCAGGCCATCAATCCCCGACTCCAACAGGGCCTCCACGGACGGCAGGAACTCTGCACCCAGCCCTTCGGCCACGGCGCGTGCGTGGTCAGCGGCCACATCTGTCAGCTTGAGCTGGACGTTGATGTTCTGCGGGTGGAGCACCCCGTTCAGGGAAGCGATGTTGTTGGCGTGCATGACGCCGATGCGGCCCACGCCGACGAGTCCGAGGGTGATGTCCTTCATGAAGTTCCTTACTGCTGGAGATGAGGCTGGATCGTGAGGCTCAGCCGCGTACGTGGCTGGGAGTCCCGGTTTCCGGGGCACCTGCGTTCCCGGTTCCGGCCACTTCAGCCTGGACTTCCTTCACGATGTCGCCGTGCCCGCCCAGCTGTTCAAGTTCGTGGGCGAGTTCGGCGAGTTCTGCGCCGCCGGCCATCTGGGCGGTGAGTTCGTCGAGGGTGATGTCCTTCTTGTCGTAGTAGCCGATGGAACGGCCGCGCTTGAGCAGCAGGAACCGGTCGCCCACCGGGAAGGCATGGTGGGGGTTGTGGGTGATGAAGATGACGCCCAGTCCGCGGTCACGGGCCTGCAGGATGTAACGCAGCACGACGCCGGACTGCTTGACGCCGAGGGCAGCGGTGGGTTCGTCCAGGATCAGGACCTTGGCGCCGAAGTAGACGGCGCGGGCGATCGCAACACATTGGCGCTCACCGCCGGAGAGCTGGCCGATGGGCTGTTCGACATCGCGCAGGTCGATGCCCATATCGGCGAGCTCTTTCTTGGTGATGTCCTTCATCTTCTGGACGTCCAGCTTCTTGAAGGGGCCCACGCCGGTGGTCAGCTCGGAGCCCAGGAAGAAGTTGCGCCAGATGGGCATCAGCGGCACCACGGCAAGGTCCTGGTAGACGGTGGCGATGCCTACGTCCAGGGCGTCCCTGGGGGAGGTGAACTTGCGATCCTCCCCCATGACTTTCAGGACGCCTTCGTCGTGCTGGTGCAGCCCGGCGATGATCTTGATCAGGGTTGACTTGCCGGCACCGTTATCACCGAGGACACACGTGACGCGGCCATTGTCCACGGCCATCGTGACGTCGGTGAGGGCGACGATGTTGCCGTAGTGCTTGCCCACGCTCTCCATGGAGAGCAGGTGCACGGGGGTGTGGGTCAGCGGGTCCTTTTCGTCCTTGAGGAGCTGCTGCTGGTCGATCTGCTTGGCGTTCATGGTTTAGGGGCCCTTACTTGCTTGCGTCTGCGCGGCGCTTGACGATCAGGTTCACGATGGTGGCCAGGAGAAGCATCAGGCCCAGGAAGAACTTGAACCAGTCCGGGTTCCACTGGGCGTAGACGATGCCCTTGTTGGCCATGCCGAAGATGAAGGCGCCGATGGCGCCGCCCACGGCCGAGCCATAGCCGCCGGTGAGGAGGCAGCCGCCGATGACCGCGGCGATGATGTAGAGGAATTCGTTGCCCACGCCTTCGCCGGACTGCACGGCGTCGAAGGCGAACAGGTTGTGCATGCCGAGGATCCAGCCGCAGAAACCGACGGCCATGAACAGGCCGATCTTGGTGGCTTTGACGGGAACACCAACGGCGCGGGCGGCATTCGCGTCGCCGCCGACAGCGAAGATCCAGTTGCCCACCTTGGTGCGCAGCAGCACCCAGGACGCCACGGCAACCAGGGCGATCCAGATGAAGACGGTGTTGTTGACGTCCACGCCGGCGATGTTGACCGAGGAGGCGAAGATGGCCCGGGCCGCCTGGTAGCCGTCCATGCTGGAAATTGACGGGGAGGACACGCCGCCGCCGATCATACGAGTAAGTCCCAGGTTAAGGCCGGTCAGCATCAGGAAGGTTGCGAGGGTAACGATGAAGCTCGGCAGCTTGGTCTTCATCAGGATCCAGCCGTTGATGTAGCCGATGCCCAGGGACACGACGAGCGCCAGGACCACGCCGACCCACACATTCATGCTGAAGTACCAGCTGAACATCGAGGCGGTCAGGGCCGAGCTGATCACGGCAACGCCGGTGGAAAGGTCGAACTCGCCGCCAATCATCAGCAGCGACACACCCACGGCCATGATGCCGATGGTGGAGCTGCCGTAGAGGACGGTGGCGAAGGCGTTCGGCTGGATGAAGGTCTGGGAGACCGAGGCGAAGAAGACGAAGAGGACGATTGCGCCCACGAGGGCGCCGACTTCGGGACGTGCGAGGAGTTTCTGGAAGGGGTTGCGCTTGGCCACGCGCTCATCGCGCAGTGCCGGGGGCTTTGTCACACTCTGGGTGATGGTCATGATGATTCTCCTACCTAAGGGTCGGGTCCGCAGTCCGGCTAGCGGGCTGTTAGCGGAGGCCTTCCTTGGCGAACTTGAGGACGTCGGTGGCTGCGGCCTGGTCGACGATAGAGGGGCCGGTCAGCACGGGCTGCCCGCCACCGATCTTGAAGCCGCCGCGCTTTGCCTGCCACAGCGAATCGATTGCGCCATAGCCCTGCAACCACGGCTGCTGATCAACCGTGAAAACGACATCGCCGTCAGCAATCTTCTGGGCGAGCTCAGGGTTCATGTCGAACGAGGCCACCTTGGCCTTGCTGCCCGCCCCGGTCACAGCCTTCAGGATGGTCAACGTGTAGGGTGCACCCAAGCCAATGATGGCATCGGCGTCAGCGGTAGCCTGCAGCTTGGCGGTAACCGTGGAGGAAACCTGCGCCATGTCAGTACCGGGAACGTAAAGGATCTCCGTTCCGGCCACCTTTTCCTTCACACCTGCACAGCGGGCTTCCAGACCCACGTGCCCCTGCTCCTGAATAACACAGATGGGGTGTTTGAGGCCCAGTTCAGTGAGCTTTGTTCCGACGGCAGCGCCAGCGAGTTTTTCGTTCGACCCGAAGTGAGTGAAAGCACCCAATTGAGCCGAGACTGATTCACCGGCATTGAGGCTGACCACAGGAATGCCGGCGTCAGTGGCCTTCTTGAGGGAGTCCTTCAACGCATCCGGCTTGGCAAGGGTCACAGCAATGCCGTCGACCTTCTGATCAATCGCCTGCTGGATCAGCTGCGCCTGGCGCCCGCCTTCGGGATCCGAGGTGTAGAGCAATTCCACATTATCCTTCGCGGCGGCTTCCTCGGCCCCCTTGCGGACGATGTCCCAGAACGTGTCACCCGGGGCGGCATGGGTGATGAGTGCAACCTTCATGCGAGGGGTCGAGGCAACCTGCCCGGCGCCGCCCCCAGTGTTCCCTTCGGGAGCACGGCCCCCCTGGCTGGAGCAAGCTGTCAGAGCGAGCATCGGGATTGCGACGGCCGCGACGGCCGCCCGGCGCCAAAAGAATTTGGTCACAGTAAATCTCCTTCGATTCGAAAGCCTCAGCCCGCCACATCGCGGGATTCAGCAGGCTTGTTACACCGATCATGGTGACTCAGGCCACAGATGTCAATACTTTGTCCTGACATTAGGATGTTTTTACGAGAAGGAACGTGCTTTCACCCCCAAAGGCAGTCTTCCCAGACCGGTCCTCTTGACCCCCGGCGCGTCGCTGCTACTATCGAAAGGCAGTATGTCCTATCAAGCAAACATGCACCGGACATACAGCCCGGGCACAGGACCCGCCGCGGCACATAAGGGAGCATTCAATGGCGAACCAACTTCACCTCAGCATTGACAGGTCGTCGCCGGTGCCCCTGTACCACCAGGTGGTACAGGGCATCGAAGCTGCCATCCACACCGGGCTGCTGGAACCGGGCAGCCGGCTGGAGAACGAAATTGACCTCGCCGCACAGCTGAACCTCTCCCGCCCCACCATGCGCAAGGCCATGGACGAACTGGTCCGTGCAGGCCTGCTGGTCCGTAAACGCGGCGTGGGCACCCAGGTGGTTTCCAGCCAGGTCCGCCGGCCCCTTGAGCTCTCCAGCCTGTACGACGACCTCACCAGCAACGGCAGCAAGCCCACAACCGACGTGCTGACCTTCGCGCACGTCGAAGCCGATGACGCCACCCTCAAGGCGCTGCACCTGCCCGCCGGTGCGAAGGTCTACCACTTCACGCGACTCCGCAAAGTCGGCGGCAAGCCGCTGGCGCTGATGGAAAACTGGGTCCGCGATGACATCACGCCTATTGATGAGGAACTGCTGGCCTCGAAAGGCCTCTACGCGATCCTCCGCAGCGGCGGGGTCAATTTCAGGCTCGCCACGCAGCGGATCGGCGCCGTGGTGGCCAACGAGTACCAGGCACCGCTCCTCGAAACAAAGCCCGGCTCCGCCCTGGTGACCATGGAGCGCACGGCCGTGGATGACACCGGCCGTAACGTTGAGACCGGACACCACGTGTACCGAGGTGATTCCTACAGCTTCGAAATGACGCTCGTGCAGAGGTAAGCTCCGGCGCTTACCGCAGTACCTGCATTGCAATCCTGATAACACCGACCTGAAAGAGACTAATCCATGGCCGAATGGGTATATCCGCTGGGCAGCGCAGCCGAAGGCTGCTGGGATGTTTCGCTGGGAACAGCGGACTCCGCCATCACCGTCGACGGGTGGGAACACACGGGGCTGAAGGTGGCCTCGTTGGCGCCGGGCGCCGCCGTCGAACTCCCCGCCGCGGGCGAGGAACGCATTGTGATTCCGCTGAGCGGAGCGTTCACAGTAAGCGTTGACGGTGAGAAGTACCAGCTGGCCGGCCGGGCGAGTGTGTTCAATGGCCCCAGTGACGTGCTGTACTCCGGCACACAAAAGGCAGTGACGGTGACATCGTCCGACGGCGGCCGGGTTGCCATCGCCACGGCTCCCGCCAAGGTCCAGTACCCCACCCGCCTGATTACGGCCGCCGAAACGCCTGTGGAGCTGCGCGGTGCCGGGAACTGCTCGCGCCAGGTCCACAACTTCGGCACGCCTGCTGCCCTGGAAGCGGACCGCTTTATCGTCTGCGAGGTGATTACGCCCGCCGGCAACTGGTCTTCCTACCCGCCCCACAAGCACGACGAGGAGAAGGAAGGCGAGACGCGCCTCGAGGAGATCTACTACTTTGAAACGCGGGTGGAACCCGGCACGGCTGCCCCTGCCGGTAACGCTGACGCCATCGGCTACCAGCGTGTCTACGCCTCCGACGAGCGTCCCATCGATGTTGCCGCCGAGGTGCGCACGGGCGATGTGGTCCTGGTCCCCTACGGCTGGCACGGACCCGCCATGGCCGCTCCCGGCTACGACATGTACTACCTGAACGTCATGGCCGGACCGGGCCGGGTCCGCGACTGGCTGATCAGCGACGACCCGCACCATGGCTGGGTCCGCCAAACCTGGGAGGGCCAGGACGTGGACCCGCGCCTGCCGTTCGGCGGCTAGTCTCCGAGGCCGGGCAGCGTTTTTTGAATAGAACCAGGCCCCCTCGCCAATGGCGAGGGGGCCTGGTCTGTGTCAGAACTGTTTCTCGTCAGAACTGTTTTTCGATTTTTGAGCGGTCCCTCAGACGGTCCGGCTTCCGGCCGTTGCAGCCTGTGCCCCGGCCATGCCCTTGAAGTAGTGCTCCAGGTCCTCGAGGCTCTTGCCCCGGGTTTCCGGCACTACGCGCTTGACCCAGACGATGGCCACAAGCTGGATAGCGACAAAGATGAAGAACGTCGTTGAGACGCCGATCCACGAAACCATCTGCGGGAAGAAGAAGCCGATCAGGAAGTTGATCATCCACAGCACGAACACGCAGATGCCCATGCCGATGCCGCGAACGTGCAGCGGGAAGATTTCGGACATCGTGAGCCAGGTGACGGTACCGATGCAGGACTGCATGGACGCCAGGAACGTCACCATGAACAGCAGCACGAGGTAGCCGCGGAGGGTGCTTTCGGGGATCAGCAGCGAGATCAGGCCAATGGCCAGCAGGGAGCTCGCAGTACCGACGAGCCCAACGATCAGCATCGATTTCCGGGCCACGCGCGTCATCAGTGCCATGCCGACCACCACTGCGACTACTGACGTCACCCCGTTGACCACGTTGGCAAGCAGGGCACCCTGGTCTCCGAATCCGGAGCTGGAGAGGATGGAGGTGCCGTAATACATGATGGCGTTGACACCGCTGATTTGGTTGATCACCGCCATGCCGAGCCCCACCACAAAGATGCGGCGGATCCAGGGAACGGTGAGGTCCCGCCACGTTCCGAGCTTGGACTGATAATCCTCACGTGCCGCCTGCCGCACTTCATCGAATTCGTCGGCGACGTTGGCCGAAGCACGCGTCTTGCGCAGCACCTCCAGAACTTCGCCGAAGCGCCCGGCCGAGGCCAGCCAGCGGGGGCTTTCGGGCAACACCAGCATTCCGAACCACAGCACCACTGCCGGCAGCGTGGCAATCACGAGCATCCACCGCCACACGTGGGAGGCGTCGGGGAAGGCGTTGCCGATCAGGGCGTTGAAGGTGAACGCCAGGAATTGGCCGGTGACGATCATCAGCTCGTTCTGGGTCACAATGCGCCCGCGCTGGGCTGCCGGTGACATTTCCGCCAGGTACACGGGCACTATGACCGAGGCACCACCGACCGCCAGGCCAAGGACGGTGCGGGCAACAACCAGCAGTTCGGTACCGGGTGCAATGGAACACCCTATCGTGGCAACGGCGAAGATCAGGGCAAGGGCCATGATGGTCCTGCGGCGGCCGAAGCGGTCCGACAGCCGGCCGGCTGTGATGGCACCGAAGGCGGCGCCCAACAGCAGGGTCGAAGTGACCAGGCCTTCGGTCAGCGGTGTCAGCCCCAGGTCCCGCTGCATAAACGGCAGGGCACCGTTGATGACACCTGTGTCGTAGCCGAACAGCAGGCCGCCAAAGGTGGAGAACAGCGCCACCTTCCGCATGAAGCCCTTGGGGTTAGTGGCAGCGGCGGGTTCTTCCGGGGTTGCCGCTGCCGCAGGGCGCGCCGGTTCCTCCCGAGCGGGCGGCGCCTGGGTCGATGCCTCTTCAGTCAGTGTCTCGTTATCTGCGTGCTTCATGGAGTCGGCCTTCACCGTGCCTTCGCAATGTAGTTGTTCATCGTGTCCAGCTGGTACCGGGAGACCTCCTCCGCCTTCTCGTTCTCGGCAAAGACGCTTGACACCATCACGGTGTCATCCCGGTCCAGGAAGCCGATCTCGTTCAGGCCGCCGAAGAATTCTTCCCAGTTGACGTCACCGTCGCCGATCTTCAGGTGCTGGTGCACCCGGACGGGATTGCCCGGCGGGTTGGTGATGTAGCGCAGGCCATGGGAGGCGTGGTGGTCCATCGTGTCCGCGACATGGACCAGGCGCAGCTTGTCTCCTGCCGCGCGCATGATGTCCAGGGGCCGGTTCTTCATGTGGAAGCTGTGCGAGGCCACGTAGACCATGCCGACATTCTTGGAGTTCAGGCCGCGGATCACCCGGATGGCTGCCAGTCCCTCTTCGACGAAGTCGTCCGGATGAGGGTCGATGAGAAGGTCAATGCCTTCGCGCTCGATAATCGGCAGCAGCTCCTCCATGGAGCGGTAAAACGCCCGCTCGGATTCCTCAGCCTTTTCCGGCCGGCCGCTGAACTCGGTGTTCATGGTGCTCACGCCCAGATCGACCGTGATCTGGATGGCGCGCTTCCAGTACCGGACGGCTGCCTCGCGGGCGTCTTCATCCGGCCCGGACCAGCGCAGCACCGGCAGCACCGAGGCAATTTCGATTTCGGCGTCCCTGCAGGCCTTCTTCAGCTGGCCCACCAGTTCGTCGTCGGCCTTGGGGTGGTTAAAGAACGGGATGAAGTCGGCGTGCGGGGTCATCTGCATGTACTTGTAGCCGAGATCGGCGACGACCTCGGGGAACTCCAGCAGGCTGTGGCTGTGGTGGAACGGGGTGGGATCAAGGGCAATTTTCACGGGGGATACACTCCATGGTGGATCAGTCAGGGCGATACAAGTGCTCTGAAACGGCAAAGGAAGGGGCGGACGGGTCCGCCCCTTCCGTGAACGCTATAGAGGGCGGGCTCTTAGCTGTAGAGAGCGGGCTTGGCGTTCAGCTTCACGGCGACCTTTTCGCCGTTCTTCTGGGCTTCGACGCCTGCTTCACAGCATGCTGCGGTGGCGTACCCGTCCCAGGCGGTGGGGCCGCCGATTTCGCCGCGGAGTGCGGCGTCCACCCAGGCCTGGATTTCGACGTCGTATGCGGCGCCGAAGCGCTCTTCGAAACCGGGTGTCACCTTGCCGCCCCAACGGCCTTCGGTGCGGACGTAGGGGCCCTGGTCACCGCCGATGCTGACGATGCCATCCTCGAAGGACGCCTGCGTGGCCACCTCGTAGCCGAATTTGGCATTCACATAAATCTCGACGTCGGCAAGGACTCCGGACTCGGTTTCGATCAGGACGTGCTGGGGATCGTGCTGCCCTGCCGGAGCGTTCTTGGTCGGCTTGCCCAGACGGACCTGGACGGAAGTGATTTCCTCGCCGGTGAAGTAGCGGATGGCGTCGAACTCGTGCACCACGGAATCGTTGATGAGCATCTCGTTGGTGAAGCCCGGCGGTGTGGTGGGGTTGCGGTGCTGGTGGTGCAGCATGAGGAGCTCGCCGAGCTCGCGGTTGCGGATGATCCCGCCGAGCGCTGCGTATTCCGCGTCGAAGCGGCGCATGAAGCCGACCTGGATGCGCTTGCGGCCAAGCTTCTGCTCCGCCTCGACGATCTTCCAGGAGGTTTCCGCGTCGGGGGTCAGCGGCTTCTCGCAAAGGATCGGGATGTCCTTCTCGAGGGCCTTGAGCAGGATGTCCTCGTGCAGGAATCCCGGGGTGGCGATCAGCACGGCGTTGACGTCGCCGTTATTGAGGGCCTCTTCGGCGTCGGCCAGGGCTACTGCACCGGGGATGCCTTCAATGGCGGCCTGCGCACGGCCCAGGTCGACGTCTACGACGGCGGCGACTTCAGCGCCGTGGATCCGCTTGCTGAGGCGCTGGATGTGGTCCGCGCCCATGCGTCCGGCGCCGATGACGGCGACGCGAAGGGTTTCAGTCATTGTTCTCTTCCTTTGCAGTTGGCGTGGGCAGGATGCCGATTAGTTGACAGCGGTCCGTGAACCGCAGGAGAGCAGGTAGTTCCTGGTGCGCTTGGCGATAGGCATGGGAACGTCGAAGGCCACCGGGTACATGTCCTGTTCCACAATGCCGAAGATGGGACGGTTGAGGGCCTCGACGGCTTCGATGACGGCACGCAGGTCCGGCAAGCCGTTCGGCGGTTCCGTCATGACGCCGGCCAGGTTGGCTGCGGCCCAGGTCATGTTTTCCTCGTTGACCTTCTTCAGTACGTCCGGGTTGATTTGCTTGAGGTGCAGGTAACCGATGCGGTCCGGGTAGTTCTTGATGAGCTCCAGGCTGGAGGCGCCGCAGTATTCGGCGTGGCCGGTGTCCAGGCACAGGTTCAGGTACTGCGGGTCGGTCGCGCGCAGCAGGGTTTCAATGTCCTCCTGGGCTCCTACGTGCGAGTCCGCATGGGAGTGGAACTGCTGCTTCAGGCCGAAGTCCTCCAGCAGGGTCTTCCCTAGCCGGTTGTGCCCGGCGAAGAGGTCGCTCCAGGCCTTGTCGCTGAGCTCGCCGCTTTCTACGGCCTCCCCCGTGACGTCGTCTCGCCACATCGCCGGAATCACCACGATGTGCTCGCCGCCCATCGCAGCCGTGAGCTCGGCAACCTTCCGGGCCGGCTCCCAGGCCGTTTCCCACTGCTCCAGGCCGCGGTGGAAAGCGGTGAATACGGTTCCGGCCGTGACCTTCAGGTCGCGCTGCTTAAGCTCCTCGGCGAGGCGTGCCGGGTCGGTGGGCAGGTAGCCGTAGGGGCCGAGTTCGATCCACTTATAGCCAGATTCTGCTACTTCGTCGAGGAACCGTTCCCACGGGGTCTGCTGCGGGTCGTCCGCGAACCAGACCCCCCAGGAGTCCGGGGCCGTGCCGATGATGAGCTTGTTCTCTTTATCTGTCATGACAGCATTGTCTTTCTCTTGTCAGCTGATTCGGGGCGGCGGCGTAGGGCGAGAGTGCGTCAGTCCCGACGTCCCCGGCCTTCCGTGGCGTCGTCGGCGCGTCCGGGAACGGCGTCCTCTCCTCCGGCGAGCTCGTCCGGGAGCCCCTCTGCGATGCCGTCGTGGCGGACGGCGTGGCTGTCGTCGGCGTGGGAGGGGAAGTTGTAGGAGGCACCGGAGGCGTGGGTGGGTTCGGGCCAGCGGGAGGTGACGACTTTGCCGCGGGTGTAGAAGGAGACGCCTTCGGGGCCGTACATGTGCTTGTCGCCGAAGAGCGAGGCCTTCCAGCCGCCGAAGGAGTGGTAGGCCACCGGGACGGGCAGCGGGACGTTGATGCCGACCATGCCGACCGTGACAGAGCGCTGGAACTTGCGGGCGGAGGCACCGGAGGAGGTGAAGATGGCGGTGCCGTTGCCGTAGGGGTTGGAGTTGATAAGCCTGATGCCGTCTTCGAGGCTGTCGACGCGGACCACGACGAGGACGGGCCCGAAAATCTCTTCCGTGTAGGCGGTCATTTCGGTCTTGACGTGGTCGATCACGGTGGGGCCGACCCAGAAACCTTCTTCGTGGCCGGGGACCACGAGGTCGCGGCCATCCACCACCATGGCGGCGCCTGCCTGTTCGGCTTCAGTGACGATCCGCACGATGCGTTCCTTCGACGCCGGGGTGATGACCGGGCCCATTTCGGCGCCGGGGGCGGTGCCGTTGTCGACCTTAACGGCCAGGGCGCGTTCTTCGACCTTCTTCACGAGCAGGTCTGCGGCGTCGGCAACAGCGACGGCGACGGAGATAGCCATGCAGCGTTCGCCGGCGGAACCGAAGGCGGCGGCAGCGAGGTGGTCGGCGGCGTTGTCGAGGTCGGCGTCCGGCATGACGATGGCATGGTTCTTCGCCCCGCCCAGAGCCTGGACACGCTTGCCGTGCGCGGTGGCCGTTTCGTGGACGTACTTCGCGATCGGCGTGGACCCGACAAAGGAGATGCCGTCCACGTCCTGGTGGGTCAGCAGCCCGTCGACGGTTTCCTTGTCGCCGTGCAGGACCTGGAAGACGCCGTCGGGCAGGCCGGCCTGCTTCCAGAGCTTGGCCAGCAGCATGGAGGCGGAGGGGTCGCGCTCGGAGGGCTTGAGGATGAAGGCGTTGCCCGTGGCGATCGCCATCGGGGCCATCCACAGCGGCACCATGACGGGGAAGTTGAATGGCGTGATGCCGGCGACGACACCAAGGGGCTCGCGGAAGGAGAAGACATCGATGCCCGTGGAGACCTGATCCGAGTAGTCGCCCTTGAGCAGCTGCGGGATGCCGCAGGCGAACTCGATGACCTCCAGGCCGCGGCCAATCTCGCCCTTGGCGTCGGAGAGGACCTTGCCGTGTTCGGCGGTGATCAGGGCGGCGAGTTCGTCCACGTGGCTGGCGACGAGCTCGCGGAACTTGAACAGCACCGCGGTGCGCTTGGCCAGGGAGATGTCGCCCCAGCTGTCGGCGGCGGCGCGGGCTGCGGCGACGGTGTTGTCCAGGTCCGCCCGGTTGGCCAGGCGCAGCTCCGCGCTGACCTGGCCGGTGGCGGGGTTGTAGACCGGCTGGGTGCGGTCGCCAACACCTGCGGTTTCAACGCCGTTGATGAAGTGGTTGATGGTGGTGGTGCCTGCAGTGGTGGTCGTCATGGAACTCTTCCTTGAGTGATCAAATGTGAGTGGTCTAAGGGTGCTGTAGTTCGCTGGAGCGGTCAGCCGAGAAGCTTGCGCTGGCGGCTCTTGTGGTCGGTGTACGTCCTGTACGCCTGCTGCGTCGATTCCAGGTCCGAGACCTGGGAAACGGGAACGTCCCACCAGGATTCGGAGGACGGTGCGTCCAGCAGCGGGTCGGATTCGACGTGGATGAGGATCGGGCCGCTGCGTTCCGGGGCGGCCTTCGCGTCGCGGATGGCCTGCTCGAGTTCAGCGATGACCTTCTCCCCCGGTTCGATCCGGATGACCTTCACCCCGAGGCTTTCAGCATTGGTGGCCAGATCCACGGGAAGAATATCGCCTTCGTCGAAGCTGTGCTGTTCCTCATCCAAGGCGCGGTACTGGGTGCCGAAACGCTGGGAACCGAGCATTTCGGAGAGGGAGCCGATGGATGCGTAGCCGTGGTTCTGAATCAGGACCACAATCAGCTTGATCCGTTCGGCGACGGCGGTGACCAGTTCGGTGTGCATCATCAGGTAGGAGCCGTCCCCCACCATCACGACGACGTCACGCTGGGTTCCCCCCGCA
Source organism: Arthrobacter sp. D1-17 (assembly GCF_054130535.1). Classification (NCBI taxonomy): domain Bacteria; kingdom Bacillati; phylum Actinomycetota; class Actinomycetes; order Micrococcales; family Micrococcaceae; genus Arthrobacter; species Arthrobacter sp. D1-17. The sequence goes on from NZ_CP096382.1 coordinate 3,380,484, forward strand.
GCGGCCTCGGCCAGCGCTGCGCGCTTGACGCCCAGGCCGCCGGGGATTTCGTAGCCCATGCAGGAGTAGGCGTATTCCACGTGGTAGCCGAACGGGTCGCGGACGCGCCACATCTTGTGCAGGTCACCCGGCAACGAGCCGGCGGCGCAGATCACGACGTCCTGGGCGTCCATGGCCCGGCTGGTCGCCCCGATGATTTCGTTCTGCGCCGGCAGCGGCGTGTAGCGGGTGTCGAAGGCTGCGTCCACGGTGGCGTCCCAGCGCTGCTTTTCCGCGGCGATCTTCTGCTCAAGGTCCGCGCCCACACGGTAGCCGCCCAGGACCTGGTTCAGCTTGACCAGGGCCCTGCGGGCGTCAGCCACGATCGGCAGCGAGGTGCCGTGCTTGTACGCGTCGATGGCGGCGACGTTGATGTTGATGAACCTCACGTCCGGGTTCTGGAAGGCCGTGCGGGACGCGGTGGTGAAGTCCTCGTAGCGGGTACCGATGCCGATGATCAGGTCCGCTTCGGCTGCGATGGCGTTGGCCGCCGTGGTGCCGGTGGAGCCGATGGCACCGAGGGAGAACTTGTGGTCCCACGGCAGCACGCCGACGCCGGCCTGGGTATTGCCCACCGGGATGCCGGTCAGCTCCACGAAGGTCGCGAGTTCCTCGTTGGCGTAGGCGTAGAGCACGCCGCCGCCGGCGATGATCAGCGGCCGCTTCGCCGCGCGGATCGCTTCGGCGGCGCGGCGGATGTCCTCGTCCTCCGCGTCCGGGCGGCGGATCCGCCACTCGCGTTCGGCCAGGAACTCCTCAGGCACATCGAAGGCCTCGGCCTGGACGTCCTGCGGCAGCGAGATGGTCACCGCACCGGTCTCGGCCGGGTCCGTCAGCACCCGCAGGCCGTGGTGGAACGCCGAGAACAGCTGCTCGGGCCGGGAGACCCGGTCGAAAAACTTCGACAGCGGCCGGAAAGCGTCGTTGACGGTGATGTCATAGGCGTACGGCTGCTCGAGCTGCTGCAGCACAGGATCCGCCGCGCGCGTGGCGAAGGTGTCGCTGGGCAGCAGCAGCACCGGCAGGCGGTTGGTCGTGGCCAGCGCCGCGCCGGTGAGGAGGTTGGACGAACCCGGGCCGATCGACGTGCTGATCGCGAACGTCTGGCGGCGCCGGGTATGCCGGGCGTAGCCGACAGCCTGGTGCACCTGAGCCTGCTCATTGCGGCCCTGGTAGTACGGCATCACTGAGGGATCCGCGGCCTGGTACTGCTTCAGCGCCTGGCCCACACCGGCCACGTTGCCGTGGCCGAAGATGCCGAAGGTGCCGGGGATGAGCCGCTCACGGTAGTCCTGGCTGCCGATGCGGTCAACCGTGTATTGCTTGGAGAGGTACTCGACCACGGCCTGCGCCACGGTCATTCGGCGGGTTCCTGTTGCTGTTCTCGTCTCCATGGGAGGTTACTCCGATACTTCTGTCGTGTGGTGGAGGAGCGAAGCCGCTGCGGCGACCGCGCCGGCAACGTCGCCGTCCTGCGGGTACAGCAGCGTCCGTCCGACGGTGAGGCCCTGCACGCCGGGGAGGGAGAGCGCCGCTTCCCAGCTGGCAAAGACCTCGTCCTGCGTTCCCTCAGGGTCGCCGCCGAGGAGGACTGTGGGCATGGTGGTGGCCGCCATGACGCGTTCCATCTCCGCCACGACGGGCAGCTTCATCCAGGTGTAAGCGCTGGTGGAGCCGAGGCCCTCCGCGATGCCGATGGACTTGATCACAGCATCGGTTGAGAGGTCGTTGCGGACCTTGCCGTTGACGCGGACGGAGAGGAAGGGTTCCACCATTGCGATCAGCTTGCGTTCGGCCAGGGAGTCGATGGCTTTGGCGGTTGCTTCCAGCGTGACCACGGTGTCCGGGTCCTCAAGGCAGATGCGCGTGAGCATCTTGCCGCCGTCGGCACCAAGGGCCTCCAGGGCAGCAGCGGTGTGGCCGGTGAACCGGTCATCGAATTCATTGACCAGCCCGGTGAGGCCGCCGCGGTTCATCGACCCAAAGACCAGCTTGCCTTCGAGCGCTCCCAGCAGCAGCAGGTCATCCATGATGTCCGGGGAAGCGAGCACGCCGTCCACGTCCGGGTTGGCCAGGGCGATCCGCAGCCGGTCCAGCAGCTGGCGGCGGTCCGCCATGGCCACCGGATCGCTGCCGACGGCGAGGGCGCCGCGGGCCGGGTGGTCGGCTGCGACGATAAAGTTCTGCCGGCCCGCCTTCGGCCCGGGGTGGCGGCGGCGCGCCTTGGCGGCGCGGGCGACGGCCTCGGGGTCCTCGAGGCGGATGCGGCTCAGGTGTTCGTAGCGGCGGGGGTCATCATCCACCGTGGTGAGGGTGGCGCTGCCGGGGTTGAGGCTCACAGTGCCGCTCCTTCGGGGGTAAAAGTGTTGGAGTCCTGGCCGGTTACGGCAGGCTTGCCGGGACCGGAATCCGTGCCAGGAACAAGGCGTCCCCGCTCGGCAAGCAGGGAGGTGACCTCAGCCGGGGTGGGCATGGCGTCGGCGCAGGACAGCCGGGAGGCAACAATGGCGCCGGCTGCATTTGCATAATCAAGGACCTGGGCCAGGGGCCAACCGGACAGCAGTCCGTGGCAGAAGGCCCCGCCGAACGAGTCCCCGGCACCCAGTCCGTTGACGGTCTCGACAGGAACGGGGGCGGAGACCACGCGCTCGGTCCGGGTCTTTGCCATCACGCCTTCGGGGCCGAGCTTGACGACGGCGATTTCCACGCCGGCTGCCAAGAGGCGGTCCGCCTGCTCATCGGGCGTGCCCTCCCCGACGGCCACGGCACATTCCTGGTCATTGCCGATGGCGACGGTGACGTGCGGCAGGATTTTGGCTACTTCGGCCCGGGCTTCCTCCTCGGAGGCCCAGAACATGGGGCGGTAGTCAAGGTCCAGGATGGTGTACTGGCCTTCCTTGAGGCCGGTGCGCGGCCGGGCTTCGTGGGCCTTGATATGCGCTTCACGGCTCGGCTCCTGGCAGAGACCGGTGACGGTGGACCAGAAGATGCCTGCTTTCCGGATAGCGTCGGTGTCGAGTTCGTCAGCCTTGATCTGCAGGTCAGGAGCGGTGGGAAAACGGCCGTAGAAGTAGAGCGGAAAATCATGCGGCGGCTGGATAGCGCAGAAGGTCGCCGGCGTCTGGAGCCCTTGGACTGGCGTGACAAAGGAGTCGTCAACACCGAACTTTTCCAGTTCGCGGTGCAGGTAAGACCCGAAGGGGTCATCACCGGTGCGGGTAATGACTCCGGTGCGGCGTCCATGGCGGGCGGCGGCAACTGCGACATTGGACGGTGATCCGCCGAGGTACTTGCCGAAGGACGTCACGTCCTCCAGCCCCACCCCGATGTCGTTCGGGTAGATATCAACGCTGATTCGCCCGATCGTGAGCAGTTCGTGGGTCACGGTAATCGTGGACCTTTCTGTTTGAACTCTGTACCTAAGCAGCCGAACAGCCGGGGCTACTGTGCGTATCCGGCCCCGTGAGCGGGGCCACACACCTACTTTGCCCTAGATTGAATGTCCTGTCAAAGGTTTGTACTGACATATTTACAACTTGCATTTCTGCCTGCCGATCGCCCTGGCAGGAAGGGATTAGACGGCCGCCGCCAGGGCTTGGCCACCACGCCCCGGGTGCTACTTCCTGGGAACCGCGAGCTCACCGGTACGTACTGGGCGCGCCCGAATCCGAAGGACCAGTCACCTGCCGTGTTCTCCACATATCCAATGAAGACGTTCTCGCCGGCTATCCCCAACTCCCCCAGCTTTTCCGCTACGGCGGCAAAAAGTGACTGCTTCGCTTCCTGGCTCCGGCCGCCCTGGGTAAAGATCTGGATCATCACAACCTCTGGCGTACGCTCAAAGCCGAGCCCGGCGTCCTGCGCGAAGATCTGGCCGGCCGGGTGCTCCGTGACGATATGGAAGTAGTCACGCTCGGGGATGCGGTATTCAGCGAGGATGGCATCATGGATCCCCCTGCTGAGCTGCTTCAACTCCTGAGAGGTGCGGCCTTCATTGACGTCGATTCGAACGAGTGGCAATTGGTACTCCTTGGATAGTTTGTCCTGTCATACTATTAAAGTAGCAATGAAGGCGACAAGATCTCCCCAGCGGTGGACGCCGGCCGCTGCAGGACCTGACAACAAGAACGACGCCGGGCGGCCACCTTTTCGTAAAGGGGGCCGCCCGACGTCGTTCTTTATCAATTTTTCGGCTTCGACTGCCTACTTCGCGAGAAGTTCATCGAGCCTCTCGTAGCCGTCCGACATGCCGCTTTCCATCCCGGACTGGGCCATGCCGTCCCGCGCCTCCTGGGTCGGGTAGACGGAGTGCCCGCGGATACGGCAGCGCCCTCCGCCGAGGTCCTCAAAGTTCATGAACTCGATGCTCACGACATCCGGGTACCCGCTGAACTCAAACGTCTGGATAGCAAAGTCGTTCTCACGAACGGTGTGGAAAATCCCGTTGAACGAATAGGTCACCCCGTCGGAACCCGTGTGGTTGTACACGTAGCTGCCGCCCGAGCGGAAGTCATAGTGGTCGATGTCCACATTCGTGCCCCGCGGACCGAGCCACTTGGTAATCAGTTCAGGCTCCCTGTGCGCCCGGAAAACGTCCGCGACCGGGAAATCGAACTCCCGCTCCCAATCGATGAACGGGACGCCGTCAGGAACGGTGAGTTTAAGCGCGTTGCTCATTTTCTTCCTCTTGACTTCCGCCGCCCGCGGCGGCGCTGGAGCGGAGCACGGCATCGAGGCTGCGGAACTGCGCTTCGCGGGCCAGCCGGTACTGGTCGATCCACGCCGTAAGGGCTTCGAGCCGTGCGGGATTCAGGTGGACGGGCCGGCGCTGGGCATCGCGGGTGCGCGTGACCAGCTGCGCCTGCTCGAGGACCTGGATGTGCTTCGAGACCGCCTGTTTGGTGATCGCGAAGGGTTCAGCCAGTTCATTGACAGTGGCGGGTCCCCGGCTGAGCCGGGAGATGAGACGGCGGCGGACCGGATCCGACAAGGCCAAAAAGGCCAAGTTGAGAAGTTCGTCGTCATTGCCCGTGTCCACTGCCACTGCCCTTGCCTGATGTCACCTATGGCCAATCAATCGACCGGCTCTAATCAACCTAACGGTTTATCAACTGACGGGTTGTTAATCACAATAGACCCGTGCCATTTTCCGCACAAGGGGTAGCCCAACTTAAATGACGCAACGCGGGGTCACTTTGCACCCGATCCGCGGTCCGGATTAGGCGGCAGTCACCCCGCGTTGCTGTTGTATGGCGCTTAGAGGGCTGCGTAGACCTCACGCAGCAGCTTGGCGGTCTCGGACGGCGTCTTGCCGACCTTCACACCTGCGGCTTCGAGGGCTTCCTTCTTGGCCTGGGCGGTCCCGGCGGAACCGGAGACGATGGCGCCAGCGTGGCCCATGGTCTTGCCTTCCGGCGCGGTGAAGCCTGCTACGTAGCCGACAACCGGCTTGGTGACGTTGGCCTTGATGAAGTCGGCAGCACGCTCTTCGGCGTCGCCGCCGATTTCGCCGATCATGACGATCGCCTTGGTCTCCGGGTCAGCCTCAAAAGCGGCCAGCGCATCGATGTGCGTGGTGCCGATGATAGGGTCACCGCCGATGCCGATGGCGGTGGAGAAGCCGAGGTCGCGGAGCTCATACATCATCTGATAGGTCAGGGTGCCGGACTTGGAAACCAGCCCAATGGGGCCCTTGCCCGTGATGTTGGCCGGGGTGATGCCGACGAGGGCTTCACCCGGGGTGATGATGCCAGGGCAGTTCGGCCCGATGATGCGGGTGACCTGGTTTCCGTCGGCGTCCACCTTGGACTGGGCCAGCGCCCAGAACTCGGCGGAGTCCTGGACCGGGACGCCCTCGGTGATGACAACGACCAGGCCGATGCCTGCTTCGATGGCTTCGACGACCGCGCTCTTGGTGAAGGCCGGCGGAACGAAGACGATGGAGACGTCGGCGCCGGTCTCTGCCATGGCTTCCTTGACGGTGCCGTAAACCGTGATCTCGTTATCGCCGTGCAGCACAGTTGTGCCGGCCTTGCGGGCGTTGACGCCGCCCACGATGTTGGTGCCGGCCTTGAGCATGAGGGCGGTGTGCTTGGTGCCCTCGCCGCCCGTAATGCCCTGGACGATGACCTTGGAGTCCTTGTTCAGATAAATAGACATGTTTTCTTTCCTAGATCTCGGCAGGCTCGATCAGCGGGCGTTGGCGAGCTCGGCTGCCTTGTCGGCGCCCTCGTCCATGGTGGCGGCCAAGGTGACCAGCGGGTGGTTGGCCTCGGCGAGGATGCGGCGGCCTTCTTCAACATTGTTGCCGTCGAGGCGGACTACCAGCGGCTTGTTGGCGGAGTGGCCCAGCTCAGCCAGCGCGCCGACGATGCCCTTGGCCACGGCGTCACAGGCGGTGATGCCGCCGAAGACATTGACGAACACAGACTTGACCTGCTCGTCGCCCAGGATGACGTCCAGGCCCGCGGCCATGACCTCAGCGGAGGCTCCGCCGCCGATGTCCAGGAAGTTGGCGGGCTTGACGTTGCCGTGGTTTTCGCCGGCGTAGGCGACGACGTCCAGGGTAGACATGACGAGGCCTGCACCGTTACCGATGATTCCAACTTCGCCGTCCAGCTTGACGTAGTTCAGGTCCTGCGCCTTGGCCTTCGCCTCGAGCGGGTCGGCGGATTCCTTGTCCTCAAGCTTGGCGTGCTTGGGGTGGCGGAATTCAGCGTTCTCGTCCAGGGAGACCTTGCCGTCGAGGGCGACGATGTCGCCGGCGCCGGTCTTGACGAGAGGGTTGACCTCAACGAGGGTGGCATCTTCCTTCTTGAAGACGTCCCAGAGCTTGAGGATCACGCTGGCGACGTTGCCGCGCAGTTCCTCAGCGAAGCCGGCAGCGGCGACGATCTCGTCAGCCTTCGCCTGGTCGATGCCGACAGCGGGGTCGATGGCAATCTTCGCCAGGGCCTCGGGACGCTCGACGGCGAGCTGCTCGATTTCCATGCCGCCCTCAACCGAGCACATGGCCAGGTAGTTGCGGTTGGCGCGGTCCAGCAGGACGGAGAAGTAGTATTCCTCGGCGATGTCCGCACCCTGGGCGATCATCACCTTGTTGACGGTGTGGCCCTTGATGTCCATGCCCAGGATGTTGGTGGCGTGCTCAAGTGCCTCATCGGCGGACTTGGCGACCTTGACGCCGCCCGCCTTGCCGCGGCCACCGACCTTAACCTGTGCCTTGACGACAGTTACGCCGCCGATCTTCTCGGCAGCTGCCTTTGCTTCTTCAGGGGTGTGCGCCACGATGCCGGCGAGCACGGGTACACCGTGCGCTTCGAACATATCGCGCGCCTGATATTCAAACAGGTCCACGGTTTAGTGTCCTTCTACGTCGAAGTAGTTTCTGTACAGCCGGACTACACCCAAGGATGCGGACCGGGCTGCGGAATTAAGGCGCCCTGCGGCAGGTCCGGAAACGAGCCACGCGGCGCAATGCTCCTTTGGGAACTCTAGTCCTTTGAGGGGATGAGCCTGTTCCAGACTACCTGTTCTGTGAGTAAGGACACTATTCTATGGAGCGTAGAAAAACCGCATGATTACGGGGATTTTGAAGCCTTTGAGGGCGCCGCTTCGGCGTTTTTGCCCTCCGGAGAGACGAGTTCGTAATGATTCGGTGTGGTCCGTGCCGGCGCGCACAAGTCAAGGCTCAGGCAATGTTGCGGTCCGCTGTGACGAAGGCCAGCACGTCGCCGGCGGCAGTGAGGGCTGCGGCACCGCTCAGCGGCGCCTGCTTCAGCTGCTTGAGCGCAGGCAACGGCGGAGGCGGGGTGTACCCGGGGGTCCTTCACCTTCACGGAACAGCCTGCGGGTACGAGCACGGCCCGGCCCCGCTTCCGGCGGCCCTCAGCGGCGTGGAGACCGCCGTCAGGCGTCGAGTTTCGTCAGCGGCGCGTAGCGCAGCAGCAGGCGCTTCTCGCCGATGTCGAACTTCACCTTCGCGACTGTCTTGTCCCCCGCGCCCTCCACTGCCAGCACGGTGCCGTTCCCGAAACTCGTGTGGTTGACCTTGTCCCCCACGCTGACCGCAATGACTTCCTTTTGCGGCTGCACCCTGTTCTTCGCCACGGCGGCCGGCACGTCCGCCTTGAAGCCCGCTGAGGAGTCGGGGAGGTTGCCGCGGGCGGTTCCTGCGCCCCAGAAGGATCCCCCGTAACGGCTCGAGCCAATGGATGCGCCGCTTCCCCAGCCCCCTGCCTGCCTGCTGGTGCCCTCACGCTTCCACTCGACGAGCTCGGACGGGATCTCCTCCAGGAACTGGCTGGCCGGGTTGTACTGGCTCTGGCCCCACATGTTCCGCACCTCGGAGCGGGTGACATACAGCCGCTTCCGGGCACGGGTCAGGCCGACGTACGCCAGCCGGCGTTCCTCGGCCAGTTCCTTCGGGTCGGTGGCCGAGCGCTGGTGCGGGAAGAGGCCGTGCTCCATCCCGGTAAGGAACACGACGGGAAATTCGAGGCCTTTCGCCGTGTGCAGCGTCATCAGGGTAACCACGCCCAGGCGCTTGGCCTCTGCCACGGCGGCGGCCGTGTCCTCGGCGTCACCGCCGGGGGCGTCAGGAATCTGGTCCGCGTCCGCCACGAGTGAGACCTGTTCCAGGAAGGCTTCGAGGGAACCTTCCGGGTTCTCCTGTTCGTACTCGCGCACGACGGCGACGAGTTCCGCGAGGTTCTCGACCCGGGATTCGTCCTGGGGATCGGTGCTGGACCGCAGCGTGGCAAGGTACCCGGTCTGCTCCAGCACCGCCTCGAGCGCGGCCGCAGCGCCGGATCCTGCCGCGACCTCCACGAGATCATCCAGCAGCTTCACGAAGCCGAGGACGGCGTTGACTGAGCGGGTGGCCATGCCCGGGGCCTGGTCGGCGCGCCGGGCGGCTGCCATGAAGGAGGTCCGTTCCCGTTCCGCCAGTGCGGCAACCGCGCCCTCAGCGCGGTCGCCGATCCCGCGCTTGGGCTCGTTGAGCACGCGCCGGAGATTCACGTCGTCGTCCGGGTTGACCAGCACGCGGAGGTAGGCGAGGGCGTCTTTGATCTCTTTGCGCTCGTAAAACCTGGTGCCGCCCACCACTTTGTACGGCAGGCCGACGCGGACCAGCACGTCTTCAATGGAGCGCGACTGGGCGTTGGTGCGGTAGAAGATGGCGACGTCCCCGGGGCGGAGGTTGTCCTCGTCCTGCAGCCGGTCAATCTCCTTGGCAATGAACTGCGCTTCGTCGTGCTCGTTTTCCCCGACGTAGCCAATGATCTTGTGGCCCTCACCCTCGGCCGTCCACAGCCGCTTCTCGGGCCGGTTCGGGTTGCGTGAGATGACGGAGTTGGCCGCACTCAGGATGTTCTGCGTGGACCGGTAGTTCTGTTCCAGCTTGATGGTGCGGGCGTCCGGGTAGTCATTTTCGAACTCGACGATGTTGCGGATGTCTGCGCCGCGGAAGGCGTAAATGGACTGGTCGGAGTCGCCCACCACGGTGAGTTCAGCGGCGCCCTGCCCCTCCCCCACAATTTCCCGGACCAGGGCGTACTGGGCGTGGTTGGTGTCCTGGTATTCGTCCACCAGCACGTGCCTGAAGCGGCGGCGGTAGGATTCGGCGAGCGCGGGGAAGGCCCGGAACATGTAGACGGTCTCTGCAATGAGATCGTCGAAGTCCATGGCGTTCGCCTGGCGGAGTCGCTGCGTGTAGCCCTTGAAGACATCTGCCACGGCCTGCTCAAAGGGGTCGTTGTAATTGGCCGCCGACGCGAAGGCCTCTGCATCGACCAGCTCGTTCTTGAGTGCCGAGATCTTGTGCTGGATGGCCTTGGGCGCAAACTTCTTGGGATCCAGGTCCAGGTTCTTGGCCACGAGCGTGATGAGCCTGAGCGAATCAGCGGAGTCGTAGATGGAAAAGTTGGATTTCAGCCCGACATTGGCTGCTTCTCGGCGCAGGATGCGGACGCAGGAGGAGTGGAACGTGGAGATCCACATGGCCTTCGCCCTGTTGCCCACAAGCGCCTCGATGCGCTCCCGCATCTCAGCTGCCGCCTTGTTGGTGAAGGTGATGGCCAGGATTTCGCCGTGGTGGGCGCGCTTGGTGGCTATGAGGTAGGCAATCCGGTTACTGAGGACGCGTGTCTTGCCTGACCCTGCGCCTGCCACGATCAGCAGCGCGCTGCCGGCGTGTTTGACTGCCTCTTCCTGCTGCGGGTTGAGTCCCTCGAGGAGGGAACCGGCGTCCGGCAGGTGAGGGCGGGCCCACTCGCCTGCCGCACCGCCTGCAGCCTCACGGCGTCCCGGGTCGTGGTGGCCCTGTTCCTGGCCCGAACTGTACCGGCTGGGTTCCCGCGAAGCGGGCGAAGCGGGCGAAGCCCCGCCGAATTCAAGCGGGGTCAGTCCCGGTTCGGGGCGCGACTTGGTGAGCGCGGCCGTGTGCGTGCCTGCTTTGAAGGGTCCGTCAGCGTACGGGTCAAACAACATGTCCATGGTGAGTACAAGTCTAGGCGGTGGGACTGACACCCGGCTCCGGGCCTGTGGATAAACGCCGGAGAGACAGTTGCAGAACCTAGTCCACGGATCCGGACTCGAGGGCTGCCCTCAACTGATGTACCGCCGTCGCGCCCCCTGCCATGAACCACTCAAGGCCGTTCACGTGCACCGTGCCCACGGCACCGCCTGCCGCGAGCACGATCGCTTTACCTGGAAGCCAGTCCCACTCAGGACAGCTGTGCTGGAACCAACAGCCGATCTCGCCGTCGGCGACCCGGCCCAGGTCACAGGAGCCTGATCCCAGCATGCGGAGCGTGGCCGCAGACGTGGCGGCGGCATGCCACGGCATGGCGCACATGGGGTCCGCGAGCCACCGCGGGTGGATGTAGGTGGCGGCCCCGAGGTCCGAGAGGGGAAGTGCGGCGCGCTGGGCGCCGTCCGCGCTGAACGTGGTCACGGGATCACCGTTGAGCGTGGCCGGCCGCCCGGTGCCCCCGAGCCATAGTTTGTCCTCTTCCGGCTGGTAGATGGCGCCGAGCAGAACGCCGGATTCGTCCTTGAGGGCTATCGCAGAACACCAGTACGTGGAGCCCTGCATGAAGTTGTACGTTCCGTCCACGGGGTCGATGACCCAGGTGCGGCCGCTGCTGCCATGGACGGCTGCGCCTTCCTCCCCCAAGACGCCGTCGTCCGGCCGGCAGTTCTGCAGCTGTTGCAGGACGTAGGCCTCCGCGGCATGGTCGGCCGCGGTGACGATGTCGGAAACCGACGTCTTGCGCTGGGCATCCAGCCCGCCCTGCCGCATCATCAGGGCCAGCAGTCCTGCCTCGCGCACCAGCGCGGCGGCCAGCTCGAAGTCGTCGAGGGAGGGGCTCAAAGTGGAGGCGCTGTGTTTGCCGAGTTTATGTCTGCCGAGTTCCGTCACGGTCCCCAGCCTATCGGCGGCCGCAGACACTGCACAGCAGGCCCAGCGGGCGATAATGGACACATGGCCAAGACACCTGCACAGCGGATCAAGAAGCACGGCGCAAAGGCGGTGGTCCCGGAGCACCATCTGCCGCCGGTAATCAACCCCACCACCACCCGCTCGCCGCGGAAGGCCCAGAACAACAGCAACGTCATTGTGGTTGCAGGCGTCGTGGCCAGCCTCTTCCTGTTCTGGTATCTGCACCTGCTGACGCTGAGCCAGCTCACCCAGCTTTCCGGCGGCCTGCCGATGCCCGACTCGCTGGTCGGCGGCTTTGATCAGGCGTTCGTGGAGCAACTGAGGCGCGTCCTGACGGGCGATGCCCTGGGCCAGCTGAACTACCTCCACAAGACCGCCGGCACACTCTTTCCGCTGATCTTCGGCTTTACGTGGCTTCTCCTGATCGGCTCCAACGTGGCCGCGAAGCGGCTGCGCTGGGCCCTGTGGTCCCTGCCGCTGCTGTTCGTGGTGGCCCGGCTGTGGGGCAACGTAGCTATCGACGCCATGATCTCCGCTCCTGTGCTGCAACCCGGGCAGGTCGCCCTGGCATCGGGCCTTACTGTTGCCGGCTGGGTGCTGCTGGTGCTGAGCCTGGTCGCCGGCGGCGCCGCCGTCCTGATGGGACGCGGGTCGCCAAAACCGGGACGCGGGCCGGCAAAGCCGGCTCCGGAGACCGCCGCAGGCTAAGCCGTCCGTACGCCCTGGGCTTTCCGGATGGAGCGCTCATGGTGGACGCGCTGGGCGATCACCAGGCCGGCCGCTGCCAGGCCGATGGTGATCGGGTAGCCCATCAGCCGCTCGAGCGTTCCGGGTTCCGGCACCTTCATGCCGGTCACTCCCCCGGTGACAAGGGCGCTGAAGGACACGATGCCGCAGGAGAGGATGAACCAGCCCACCGGGGTCTGTTTCAGCCAGAGCCCGCCCAGCAGCAGCAGCGCGAGGGACCCTGCGGCGAAGAACATCACGGCGCCGGCGTAGTGCCAGCCCGATCCCACGTCCTCGGGCACCAGACCCACAATGACGGTTCCGGTGCCGGCGGTTCCGGTCAGCAGGCGCGCGCCGACGGCCGCAAACCACGGCACCTCGCCGGAGTGTGTCACGGCGACCCGCACCTCCGGGCGGGCTGCAATCCTCAGCAGTGCCGAGCTCAGCAGCAGGGCGCCCAGCAGCATGCCCAGTCCCTGCACCACGAAGGACGCGTTCATCAGTCCATGGAGTGGTGAGCAGACGTTCCTGCCGTCGAAGATCCCGCAGTGGACTGCGCCGAGGTCGCTGATGAACCCGGTGCGCCGGTCGTATGGCTGGGGCCCGGCCCAGGCCTCAATGACGGCCGCTTCGGCAACGAAATATTGCACCACGCTCAGCACAGCCCAGGCGCCGATGTACTGGCGGGTGGTGGCGGTATCGGGCAGGAAAGTTCCCCGGACGGAGGGTGCGGAAGGTGCGGCGGCCATGCCAATGAGCGTAGTACGCGCCGTCACCTTGTATGCTTGTAAGCGTGTCCGAACGGGCCGGTCCAGCCGGAACGCCGGGACGCCCGCCCTCGTAGCTCAGTGGATAGAGCACGGCTCTCCTAAAGCCGGTGTCGTTGGTTCGATTCCAATCGAGGGCACTTGAATCTGCAGCCGTATCCAGGGCTCCGCGCTTACCTCCTGGGCGCCGCGCCTCCGGACGCCCCCACCGTGGCGCGCTGGTTGGTGGAACGCACGCTCTTCGACCGGTCGGCGGGCACCCGTGGAACCTTTACCGGCGTCGCGGTCTTCTCAGCAAACGGGGACCGCGGGCTGCGCTTCCGCGAGGAAGGCACCGTCCGCTGGCCTGCTGAGGGCGGGGAAATTTTCACCGGACCTGCCACTCGGGAGTACCTGCTCGTGCCGACCGGCTCCCCCGACGCCCTGGACATGACCTTTCCCGACGGTCGGCCCTTCCACCGGATGAGCTTCACACCGGAGGCGAGCCAGGACCGGCACTGGTGCGACCCTGACACCTACCGTGTCACCTACACACTGCTGGGTCCCGGGGAGTTCAGTTACGTCTGGGATGTCACCGGCCCCCGGAAGAACCTGCTGTTGGAATCCTTGTTGCGGCGGCAGCCCGGGCCGCCCGGCGGAAGCTAGGCTCGTAAGGTGAATCCCCGCATCATTGTCTCCGCCGTCTGTGTCTATGACTCCACCGGCCGGCTCCTGACCGTCCGCAAGCGCGGTACCGACAAGTTCATGCATCCGGGCGGCAAACCCGAGCCCGGCGAATCCGCGGTACAGGCTGCTGCCCGGGAACTGCAGGAGGAGGTGGGCATTGTTGTGGACCCGCGCGAGCTGGAGCTGATGGGCGTATGGCTTGCACAGGCTGCCAACGAGGCCGCCACCGAAATTGAGGCAACGGTTTTCAGGGCGCCGGGTGTTTGGGAAGCGCATCCCTCGGCCGAGATCGCGGAGATCCGGTGGCTCGACCTGTCGGCGGAACTGCCCGGTGACCTGGCGCCACTCCTCACCGACCATATCCTGCCGGCGCTCGCAGCGGCCCGGCCCAGCTAGCTTCGGCGCCACACCTTCGGTCAGAGTTCCGGAACGGCGTCCTCGGCCACAGCCGTTGCCTCGGCGAACTGGGTGCGGTACAGCTCGGCGTAGCGGCCGTCCGCGGCCAGAAGCCCGGCATGGGTTCCGCGTTCCACAATGGCGCCGTCCTCCACCACCATGATCACGTCCGCGGCACGGATGGTGGAGAGCCGGTGCGCAATGACGACGGCGGTCCTCCCCTCGAGCGCGGCGCCCAGCGCCGCCTGCACGGCGGCTTCGTTGGTGGAGTCCAGGGCAGCGGTGGCCTCGTCGAGGATGACCACGCGCGGCTGGGCAATCAGCAGCCGGGCGATAGTCAGGCGCTGGCGCTCGCCCCCGGAAAGCCGATAGCCGCGCTCCCCCACCACGGTGTCCAGGCCGTCCGGCAGGGACCGGACCATGTACTCGAGCCGGGCTTGCCGCAGCACATCCCACATCTCCTGCTCCGTGGCCTCCGGTCGGGCCAGCCGCAGGTTGGAGGCGATGCTTTCGTGGAAGAGGTGCCCGTCCTGGGTGACCATGCCCAGAGTTGCCCGCATGGAGTCGAAGGTGAGGTCCCGGACGTCCAGCCCTGCCTTCGGACCTTGGCCGCCAAGCCGGACGGCGCCGGAGTCGACGTCGTAAAGCCGGGAGAGCAGCTGGGCGATGGTGGATTTGCCGGCCCCGGAGGAACCGACGAGTGCTACGGTCTGGCCCGGTTCGACGCGGAAGCTGATGCCGTGCAGCACCTCTTCACCGCCGCGGGTGTCCAGGGTGGAAACCTCTTCCAGCGAGGCCAGGGAGACCTTGTCAGCAGAGGGGTAGGCGAACCGCACATCGTCGAACTCCACGGCCACAGGTCCCGGCGGTACCTCCACGGCGTCGGGTTTCTCTTGGATGAGCGGCTTGAGGTCGAGGATCTCGAAGACGCGTTCAAAGCTCACCAGGGCGCTCATGATCTCCACCCGGGCGTTGGAGAGGGCCGTGAGCGGCGCATAGAGGCGGGTCAGCAGCAGGGCCAGCACGACGACGTCGCCGGCTGCGAGCTGGCCCTCAACTGCGAGCCAGCCACCGAGGCCGTACACGAGTGCCAGGGCCAGTGCCGAGACCAGCGTCAGGGCTGTGACGAAAGTGAACTGCAACATCGCTGTCCGCACGCCGATGTCACGGACACGGCCGGCACGCACGGCGAACTCGCGGGATTCCTCTGCCGGGCGTCCAAAGAGCTTCACGAGCGTGGCGCCCGGGGCGGAGAAACGCTCCGTCATTTGGGTGCCCATGGCGGCGTTGTGCTCTGCGGCTTCGCGCCGGAGGTCCGCCAGTTTCGAACCCATCCGGCGGGCCGGGATGAGGAAGATGGGCAGCAGGAGCATCGCCAGCACGGTGACCAGCCAGGAGGTGTTCAGCATGACCACGAGGGTGAGGATGAGCGCCACGACGTTGCTCACCACGCCGGACAGTGTTCCGGCGAAGGCCGACTGCGCTCCGATGACGTCGTTGTTCAGCCTGCTGACGAGGGCACCGGTTCGTGTCCTCGTGAAGAACGCGATCGGCATTTTCTGCACGTGGTCGAACACCCTTGTGCGCAGGTCGAGGATGACGCCTTCCCCGATGGTCGCAGAGAGCCAGCGGCTCACCATGCCGAGCGCGGCCTCTGCCACGGCCACGCCGGCGATCAGCGCCGCAAGGCGGAAGACCACCTCCGCGCCGGCCGCCGCCACGATGGCATCCACCACCTGGCCGGCGAGAACCGGCGTTGCCACGGCCAGAAAGGCCATGGCAACAGACACGAGGACGAAGGCGACGAGTCGGCCCCGGTGCGGGCGGGCGAACCCCATGACGCGCTTCAGGGTCTCCTTCGAAAACGGTTTGGAACCGCTCTTGGCCCTGGTGATGTTGTACAGCGAGCGCCAGGCGACGCCATCCATGCTCATTTTTTCTGCTCCATCGTGCTGGTCATGATGCTTTGCCGGTCATGAAGTTGTGCCGCTTCCAGCTTCAGCAACCACTCCCCTGTCCACATTCCAGCGGGCGTCCAGCCGGACGTTGTCGAGCAGGCGGCGGTCGTGGGTGACCAGCAGGAGCGCGCCCTCATAGCTGTCAAGCGCCTGCTCAAGCTGTTCGATTGCCGGCAGGTCCAGGTGGTTGGTGGGCTCATCCAGGACCAGCAGGTTAACGCCCCTGGCCTGCAGCAGGGCGAGGGCAGCGCGGGTGCGTTCTCCGGGTGAGAGCGAGTCCACCGTCCGTGAGGTGTGGTCCGCTTTGAGGCCAAACTTGGCCAGCAGCGTCCGCACTTCCGCCGGCGTCTGGTCTGCCAGCACCCGTTCGACGGCGGCTCCCAAGGTCAGGTGTCCGGCCAGCAGCCCGCGCGCCTGGTCGATCTCGCCGACTGCGATTGACACACCCCTGGAGGCACTGCCGGAGTCCGGTTCCTGGACCCCGAGCAGTAGGCGAAGCAGGGTCGACTTGCCCGCACCGTTCGGACCGGTGATGCCGATCCGTTCAGCGGCGTTGAGCTGCAGGTTGACCGGGCCGAGTGTGAAATCGCCCTGCCGGACCACGGCGTCCCGGAGTGTGGCCAGCACGGAACTGGAACGCGGCGCCTGGCCGATGCTGAACTGCAGCTGCCATTCCTTGCGGGGCTCCTCGACGACGTCGAGGCGGGCGATGCGCGATTCCATTTGCCGGACCTTCTGCGCCTGCTTTTCGGATGATTCGGTGCTCGCCGCACGCCGGATCTTGTCGTTGTCCGGGTTCTTCTTCATCGCGTTCCGGACACCTTGGGAGCTCCACTCGCGCTGCGTCCTTGCACGGGACACCAGATCCGCCTTCGTGGACGCAAACTCCTCATACCGTTCGCGGGCATGCCGGCGGGCGACGGCGCGCTCCTCCAGGAACGCCTCGTAGCCGCCGTCGTAAACCGCCACGGCGTTCTGGGCGAGGTCCAGCTCAACAATCCTGGTCACGCAACGGGCCAGGAACTCGCGGTCGTGCGAGACCAGCACGGCTCCGCCCCGCAGCCCCTGCACAAAGGCTTCAAGCCTGGCCAGGCCGTCCAGGTCAAGATCGTTCGTCGGCTCATCAAGCAGCACGATGTCGAACCGGCTCAGCAGCAGCGCCGCGAGCGCGGCCCTGGCGGCCTGCCCGCCGGAGAGACCGGACATTTGCGCGTCCGCTCCGACATCCAGACCCAGGTCGGCGAGGACCGGGGGAATCCGCTCATCCAGATCCGCAGCCCCGGACGCCATCCAGCGGTCGAAAGCCAGGGCGTACGCATCTTCGGCGCCGGGCGCTCCCCCGCCCAGGGCATCAGCGGCGGCCTCCATGTCAGCGGTAGCGTCGGCGCAACCGGTGCGGCGGGCTATGTAAGCGCCCACCGTCTCCCCGGCGACCCGCTCATGCTCCTGGGGGAGCCAGCCGACAAAGGCGTCGGCCGGAGCCAGGCTGACAGCACCTTCCAGCGGCAGGTCGACGCCGGCCAGCAGCCGGAGCAGTGTGGACTTGCCTGCCCCGTTGGCCCCGACAACGCCAACTACGTCGCCCGGTGCTACTGTCAGGGAAAGTTTTGAGAAGAGGGTGCGGTGATCATGACCGCCCGCCAGGTCCTTCGCAACTAGGGTTGCCGTCATTAGTCCATCCTCTCACCGCTGCCTGGGCGGGTCCGGAGATACCGGCCCGGCCCGGAGATTCCGGCGGGCATGAAAGAACCCGCTGGTCCGGACTTGGGGGGTGTACGGACCAACGGGTTCGAGAAACTAGCATAGTGGAAGCTGCCGCCAACGTAAAATCGAAAAAGCCGGCAGCTACGACCGTGCCAACCAATTCGTCAGCAGAGAGCGTTTCATGCCACTCCCCGCCAAAGCGTTCCAGCGCTGGCTGCACGGCATTGCCCCCGATACCAGCATGGCCGACGTCTGCAGGCTGTCCAAGGTAAAGCGAACCACCCTGGCGCAGCAGCTCGTGCGGGGCAAGGTAGCCGAAGCGACGGTTGTGAGCATCAGCCGGGCATTCAACACTGACCCGGTAGCTTCGCTCGCCTTCTTCGACACGTACCGCGACCTCGCCGGACCCCCCATCCCGCCCCGCCAGGAAGAACTCGTCAGCCAGATCGCCACCGTGGACCTGCTGCGGGAGGTCATCGCCCGCACTGTTCCGGGGGCGGATGGCGCCCCAGGCAGCGAAGGCGGCGTGCCCACAACAGGAGCTCAAGGCCCGGTGGAGGACTGGGAGCTTAGCCCCATACCCCATGCCACTTCCGTGAAGAACTGGGTTGACGCCATCGACGACGGCGAACTCCGGCACCGCGTGTCAGCCGCCACCGGGATCGCGCCGCAAAATTACTCCGCGCAGCTGAGCGCGAACCGGCTTGCGCCCGAAGTTGCGATCGCCACGTCGCGGGCGGCCGGCGTCGGGCTGGCCGACGGCCTGGTCGCCTCGGGCCTGATCACGGAAGCCGAAGCCGGCTGGCCGCCCGGCGCCCGCAGGGCCGCTTTGGACAGGCTTTCGGACGGGGCACTCACGGCGCTAGCGGGCGAGAGGCTCCAGGCGCTGGGCAGAACCCTGCGCCGGCAGGAACAAGACCACGAACAAACCGAAAAAATCTGGGAGAACCTGGGATGATCGAAATCCTGCAGTGGACAACCCTTGCTGCCTGCGCCGCTGCCGCCTTATGGCGCATTCCAAGCTTCCGCAAGAAGAAGAACAGGTCCCTGTTCTACATCTTCGCTTTGCTGACACTGGCCATTCTGCTGAGCATCAAGGGGCCTTATGCCGCCATTGACGGCCTCCTCGGCGGCATGAACGTGGCCAACCTTCTGCTGCGCTTCATCATCTTCGCAGCCATCTACTTCCTGGGCATCCGGATTGCCACGGGCTTTGGGGACAACGGAGGCCTGACCCTCATCAGAGGGCGGTCCGGCGTCCTGGTCCTGGGTCTGATCTCCGTTGCGCTGGTGATCCTGTTTGCCCTTATGGACACTGAAGGGTCGTCCGCCGGCATGATAGCGGTGGGCGGGAAAGACGAGCGCAACGCAGCACTGGTTGAGTTCTACGGCGCTGCAGGACGCGCTTATCCCGCCTACATCTGCCTGGCCATCCTCCCCGGTCTGATGCGGGCCGTGGGCAGCACGCTGCCGGTCCCGCTCCGGATCAGCGCCCTGCTGATGGCCGTCGGCGCAATCGCCATACCGCTGAGCCTGCTGTTTCCTGTCATTCCTCCGGCACTGGGCTTCCTGCCGTTCATCATCAACTACACGGCCATTTTGTGCTTTGTTGGCGGATTCATGCTCGTCTGGGTGGCGAAGGGGCGGGCAGCAAGGAAACAGCCAGCCGGCAGGCGCCATCCCGTTGCCGGCAACTAGGAGACCAACAAACGAACCATCCGGAAGAGCCGCCCATGATCGAGACCCTGCAATGGATCACCCTGATCGTGTGCGCCACCGCGGCCCTGGCCCGGATTCCGAGCGCCCTGCAGGGCAGGAACCGCTCGCTTTTCCTGATTTTCCTGCTGGCCACAGCGGCAGCCATCCTGAGCATGGAACAGTTCTATCTGCCGGCCGACCGCGCCATTGGCGGAATGAACATCGCCAGCGTCCTCCTGCGGCTGATCATTTTCGCCACGATCCACCTGATCGCTTTGCGGGTGAGCAAGGCTTTTGGCGATGCCGGGGCATACCGCCTCATCTCCGGCCCGGCCGGACTCACCGTTCTGGCCGTTTTCGCGGCTGCCCTGGTCGGCATCTTTGCCATGATGGACCCTGCCGCTTCCTCCCTGGGCCTGGCGGACGTCGGCGACGAGAGCGCCCGGAATGCCGCACTGCTTCCTTTCTACTGGACCGCTGCGAGAGGCTATCCGGCGTATGTCGCCCTCGCCCTCCTTCCCTGCCTTGTCCGGACCGTTAACAGCAGCCTGGCGGGCCTCGTCCGCACGGGTGCGGCACTTATGGCGGCCGGTGCAGCGGCAACCGCCGCGGGGTTTCTGCTTGAGTTCAGCGGTCCCTCCCTCAACCTTCTGCGCTCGGCGGTCAACAACGCGGCCGTGGTTTTCTTCATCCTGGGTCTGGCAGCGGTCTGGCTGGCACGGGTGCGGGCCACAGGGCCTGGGATCCCGGGAAAAGAGCGGAGAAGGGCATCCTGACGAAGACCCGGAACGTCACATACCGACAGGTAGGACCCCGGGATTCACAAAATCATTAGAGCATGAGAGAATCATGAATGTGTGAAGGCAGCTGCTGCCTGGCACTCCATAAAGCGGAGGGCCGTGGCGCATGCCGGAGCATACATTGGGGGGATGAGTGGTGGCGGCCGTTGGGGACCGCCCCCACTCAGCCTGTTTAAGGCGTGGTTCACTCCACCGTATGATGGCGAATTGAATGGGCTTTGCAAGCCTGCCGCCAGCCGACCAAAGGAACCGCCATGAACCGCTTTCCCACTCGCCGCAGTGCGGTCGCCGCCACCCTCGCTGGCCTTGCCCTGGCACTGTCCGGCTGCGGCGGAGGCACAGGAGGCGGTTCAGAGACCCCCGCCACCGCAGGCTCAGACACGTCCCTCAGCGACGTGAAGACCAGGGGTGAGATCGTCATCGCCACCGAAGGCACGTACAAGCCGTTCAGCTTCCACGCCGAGGGCGCCGGCGACCTCACGGGCTTCGACGTGGAGGTTGCCAAGGCTGTCGCGGAGAAGCTGGGAGTAAAGGCCCGGTTCGAGGAGACCCAGTTCGACGGCATCTTTGCCGGCCTCGACGCCAAGCGCTTCGACACAATTGCCAACCAAATTTCCATCAATGCCGAGCGCAAGGCGAAATACGACTTCTCCACCCCGTACACGGTGTCTACCGGCGTGATTGTGACCAAGGCGGACGACTCCAGCATTACCAGCTTCGAGAGTCTCAAGGGCAAGACGACTGCCCAGTCGCTGACCAGCAACTTCTACAAGATGGCAGTGGATGCCGGCGCGAACGTCCAGTCCGTCGAAGGCTGGGCACAGGGCGTTGCACTGGTTCGGCAGGGTCGGGTGGACGCAATCGTCAACGACAAGCTCACCTACCTTGACTACGCCAAGACCAATCCTGACTCCGGGTTGAAGATTGCGGCTGAAACCACCGAAAAGTCGGAGAGTGCGTTTGTCTTCCGCAAGGGTTCCACCGAACTGACCGCCGCCGTGGACAAGACCCTGGCCGATCTGCGCGCCGACGGCACCCTGGCCAAGATCTCGGAAAAGTATTTCGGCGCGGACGTCACCAGGTAAATGCCGTTGAACTGGGACCTCGTCTGGAGTTCCTTCGGCCCACTTATCTCCGGCGCCGTCACGGGGACGATCCCGCTGACACTGGCTTCCTTCGCCCTCGGCCTGGCACTGGCGCTGGTCGTTGCGCTCATGCGGTTAAGCCAGAGCACCGTGCTGTCAGGAGCGGCGAGGTTCTACGTCTCCGTCATCCGCGGAACCCCGCTGCTCGTGCAGCTGTTCGTGATCTTCTACGGTCTGCCCACCATTGGCGTGAAGCTTGACCCTTGGCCCAGCGCCATCATCGCGTTTTCCCTCAACGTGGGAGGCTACGCGGCGGAGATTATCCGGGCGGCCATCCTCTCGGTACCCAAGGGGCAGTGGGAGGCCGGGCACACCATCGGCATGTCGCGGGGCCAGTCCCTGCGCCGCATCATTCTGCCGCAGGCAGCCCGGGTTTCCGTGCCGCCGCTGTCCAACACGTTCATCTCTCTGGTCAAGGACACGTCCCTTGCCTCGCTGATCCTGGTCACCGAGCTCTTCCGGAACGCGCAGCAGATCGCCGCGTTCAGCCAAGAGTTCATGGTGCTGTACCTGGAGGCCGCACTCGTCTACTGGGTCATCTGCCTCGCGCTGTCCTCGGGACAATCCGCCCTCGAGAAGAGATTGGACCGCTATGTCGCCCACTAGCCCTCCCGCGGGAGCTTTCCCCGGCCAGCCGCCCTCCACTGGAAAGCCCCGGTCGAAACCTGTGCTGAGTGTCCGCAACCTGGCGAAAGCGTTCGGCAGCAACGTGGTGCTCCGCGACATCGACCTGGACGTGCGCCGCGGCAATGTGGTGGCCCTCATCGGGCCCTCCGGTTCCGGCAAGACCACCGTGCTTCGTTCCCTGAACGGGCTGGAAACCCCCGACGCCGGCACCGTTACGTTCGCGGACACTGCCAAGGGAAAGGACCTGTCGCTCGATTTCTCGGCGCGGGTAACGCGTAAGGACGTCGCGGAATTGCGCGACCGCAGCGCCATGGTTTTCCAGCACTACAACCTGTTTCCGCACATGACCGTCCTGCAGAATGTCATTGAAGGCCCGGTTCAGGTGCAGAAGCGCAAGCGGGCGGAGGCAGTTGCCGAGGCGGAGAAGCTGCTCGCCCGCGTGGGCTTGGCAGACAAGCGCGATTCCTACCCGTTTGAGCTCTCGGGCGGGCAACAGCAGCGTGTGGGAATTGTGCGTGCCCTCGCCCTGAAGCCCCAGCTGCTGCTGTTCGACGAGCCCACCTCGGCGCTGGACCCCGAACTGGTGGGCGACGTGCTGGGGGTCATCCAGGAACTCGCTGAGGAGGGCTGGACCATGGTGATCGTTACCCATGAACTCGCCTTCGCGCGCCAGGTGGCAGATGAAGTCATCTTCATGGACGGCGGCGTCGTCGTGGAGCGCGGTCCCGCAGCAGAGGTTCTGCGGGCTCCACGCCAGGAGCGCACCCGCCAATTCATCAAGCGGCTGCTCCATGAATTTTGACAGCCACGGGTTTGACCGGCGCTAAGTTCAACGGGCGCTGATTTCCCATGTCGCCGAATTCCAACGGGCTGATTTCCGGCTAGCGGACAAACCTGAGGGTGACGAGCTGGAAGGGCCGCAGCGTGAGGTCTGCGGTATCGACTCCGGTCGCCACACCGGGTGCCTCGACCGCACACTCCAGCAGGTCCACGGCCTGGATCCTACGGACTGGGAAGTTGGCTGCCAGCCGCCCCGAGGAGCGCTCACCCAGTGACTCATAGAGGCGGACGATGACGTCTCCGGACCCGTCCTCAGCCAGCTTCACGGCTTCAACCACGAGCGCCGGATTATCGACGGAGACCAGCGGCTCCACGGCATGCCTTCCCTTTACCGTGCGCGGCGCAAGGTTGGCACGGTAGCCTTCCTCGACGGCCTCCGCGATGCCGGCGCCGGGCCGGATCAGGATGTCGAGGACATGGCGGCCCCGGTCTGCCTGCGGATCAGGGAACTTGGTTGCGCGCAGCAGTGACAGCCGCACGGTGGTGGTAGAGCCGCCGTCGTCCCTGATGTTCCGGGAGACGTCATGCCCGTACGTGGAGGCGTTGGCGATGGCAACGCCATAGCCGGGTTCGGCCACATGGATCCAGCGGTGGGCGCAGATCTCGAACTTCGCTGCCTCCCAGGACGTGTTCACGTGAGTGGGCCGGAAAACGTGGCCGAACTGCGTCTCCGCTGCCGATCGGTCCGCCCTGAGGTCCAGCGGGAAGCCCAGCTTGAGCAGTTTCTCCCGTTCCTGCCAGTCCACTTCAGTGGAGATTGCCAGCGCCGCGCTGCCCGCTGCCAGCGTGATGCGCTGGGTAATGCGGGAGTTGCCCGCCAGCCGTTCAACCATGACGACGGCGTCCCCGCCGTGACGCTCCAGCGCAACGGACGCTGCTTGGGTCAGGGAAGTGACGTTCCGCCGATAGAACTCGTCAATGTCCCAGGCGTCCCATTCGTTCGGGGTGTCGCGGTGCAGTTCCAGGTGGTTGCCGAACTCCCCCGGGGCTATCGCCTCCCGTCCGCTCGCACGGTCCTGCAGCGAGGTCAGCAGGCCGTTGGCGTCCACCACGGCACGGACGATCCCGTTGTCGAGCAGGAATCCGCCGTCGCGCGGTTCCGCCTGGATGGATTCTTCCGGGTGTACCGCCGGGGCAGCCGCGAGCGCCGGAACCCCCTGGCGTTCGTGGGGGCCGGCATTGAGCAGGAACTCTGTGGGTCCCTCCCCCAGGACAGCCGCCGCGGCCTGCGCAATGAGATTCTCGAGTCCCCGCGCCACAGCGGCGTAGTTCCGTTCGGCGTCCTTGTGGACCCAGGCGATGGAGCTGCCGGGCAGGATGTCGTGGAACTGCTGCAGGAGCACCAGCCGCCAGAGCCGCTTCAGTTCGGCTGCGGGATAGGCGTAGGTCCCTTCTGTCCGGACGGCGGCTGTGGCGCACCACAGCTCGGCTTCGCGGAGCAGGTGTTCACTGCGCCTGTTCCCCTGTTTGGTACGGGCCTGGCTCGTGTAGGTGCCGCGGTGGAGTTCGAGGTACATCTCGCCCACCCAGACCGGCAGTGCTTTGTACTCGGCCTCGGCCTGCTCGAAGAAGCTGCGGGCCGTCCCGATCCGGACCTTGGGCGAACCTTCGAGATCGGCGGCGCGGTGTGCTGCCGCCAGCATCTCCCGCGTGGGTCCGCCGCCGCCGTCTCCATAGCCGAAGGGGATCAGCGAGACGGTGCCGTACCCGTGGTCGCGGTAATTGCGCTCCGCGTGGGCCAGCTCCCTACCGCTCAGTTCGGCGTTGTAGGTATCCACGGGCGGGAAGTGGGTGAAGAGCCGGGTCCCGTCAATGCCTTCCCAGTTAAAGGTGTGGTGCGGCATCCGGTTGACCTGGTTCCAGGAGATCTTTTGGGTAAGGAACCACCGGCTGCCTGCGGACTTGACGATCTGCGGCAACGCAGCCGAGTAACCGAAAGAGTCGGGAAGCCATGCTTCCTGGCAATCGATGCCAAACTCCTCCAGGAAAAAACTCTTGCCCTCAAGGAACTGCCGCGCCATGGCTTCGCCGCCGGGCATGTTCGTGTCCGACTCCACCCACATCCCGCCGACGGGAACGAACTGTCCGGACCTTACTTTCTCGCGGATCCTGCCGAACAGCTCGGGGTAGAACTCCTTAATCCATGCCATCTGCTGGGCGGACGAACAGGAGAACACAAAGTCCGGGTCCTCGTCCATAAGGGCGAGGACGCTGGAAAACGTCCGTGCGCACTTCCGCATGGTCTCCCGGACGGGCCACAGCCAGGCAGAGTCGATGTGGGCATGGCCAGTCGCGACGAGCTGATGGGCAGAGGCATACGCCGGCCTGGCCAGCACATTGGCGAGCTCGGCCCTGCCTGCAGCTGCCGTGCCGGGGACGTCGTCCGGATCCATGACATCCAGCATCCGCTCCAGCGCCCGGAGAATCTCGTGGCGGCGCGGCAGTTCCATCGGCAGCTCATGCATCAGCCCCCGCAGAGTCCAGACGTCCTGCTGCAGCTCCCATACTGTCCTGTTGAGTTCCGCTATAGCGATGCTGCCGAGGCGGTACTGCGGCTGGTCGCCGGCAGTCGTCTTGTCTCCGTACGGTGTAGCGGCAAAGGTCCAGCCCTGGGCGACGTCAGGGTTGGCCGCGGCCTCGACATAAAAGTCCACGGCCATCCCACTGCCCAGCAGCTTTAGCGGAATGTACTGGTTCCGGGGGGAAATTGCCTTGATGATGCTGCCGTCCGGACGCCACGCCGTTCCCTCACATTGGAAGCCGGGAATTTCGGCGGTGAAGCCCAGATCCACCACCATTTCCACCTCTGTATCCGGGGCCATCCCCCAGGAATCCGGTACTTCGCCCTGCAGACGCAGCCACAGCGTGCCCCAGGGGCGGCCCCAGGCGGCGCCGTGTTCCTGCGGCGTAAAGTCCTGGAGCAGGGCCTCCGCGACGGGGACAGGTTCGTCAGGCGCTTCCCAGCTGCTCAGGGCCAGCGGCACGCTGCGTGAGTAGACTGCGGGCACGATGCGTTCCCGCAGGAATCGGTCGAGGCGCACTTCCGTGATCCGGCGGTCGTCGTGCAAGATATTCCTCTTCAATACGTGGGGCTGGGGCGCCATGCCCGGCTGTTGGCCGGCCCATGCGTTCCGCAGCTGGTGTTCCGGCAGGCTTCACCTCCGGAAAGAGCGGAGCAACGTGTCCATTCGATGGATAAAATCTACTGCGTTGGGCAGCGTTAGCCAAGGGTCCCGTACACTTGGCAGCAGCGAAATGCCTGTCGTGACGCTGGCTGGGAATTTGGCTTCAGCCAAGCGGTTGCGGCTCCTGCAGCGGCTTGGCTGCCGGCAGCGATATTCGTTCCCTGCCCGTGTAGACATTGAGGCTGCTTCCCCGGCTGAAACCGACCAGCGTGACCCCGCTGGACTCAGCCAGTTCCACGGCGAGGCTGGAAGGAGCGCTCACCGCGGCCAGCACCGGAATGCCCGCAAGGGCGGCCTTCTGCACCAGCTCGAAGGACGCCCGGCCGGACACCTGAAGCACGGTGCCGGACAGCGGCAGGAGCCGCTCGCGCAGTGCCCATCCCACCACCTTGTCCACTGCGTTGTGCCGTCCCACATCCTCGCGGAGGCAGAGCAGCCGGGCGCCGCCGTCGTCGTCGATCCTGAAGAGGCCGGCAGCGTGCACGCCGCCGGTGGTCTCGAAGACTGCCTGTGCCTCCCGGAGCAGGTCCGGCAGGGACGCGAGCGTATTGACCGGGACGGACAGGGTGTCCTCAGCGGGGCGGAAATGGGAGGACTTCCGCACGGCCTCTATGGAGTCGGTGCCGCAGATGCCGCAGGAACTGGACGTGTAGACATGGCGGCCGGTGTCCGGAAGGGCCACGTCCGGCCTGAGCTGGGCCTCCACCACGTTGAAGGTCTGGACGCCGTTTTCGTCCTCGCCCGCACAGAACCGCAGCGAAATCAGCTGGTCCGGGCTCCAGATGACACCTTCAGAAACCAGGAAGCCCGCCACGAGGTCGAAGTCATCCCCCGGTGTGCGCATGGTGACCGAGAAGGATAGGTTGCCCAGCCGGATCTCGAGGGGCTCCTCCACGGCGAGCACGTCTTCACGGTGCCGGACCGGAAACTCAAGGGCGGACGGCGACCCGTCCAGGACGTACCTGTGAATCTTGCGTCGTTGCGTCACGCGTCCCATAGGATCACCCCGGGTTCCAGCCTGTTCATGCCTCCATCATTGCAAGCGAGGCGCCTGCACACCAAGGGACGTCCGCCCAGAGCATCGCCGCCGAAACATCAGCAGGGCAGCTTCGCTTCGGCCACGGCACCCTGCCGCAGTCCAGCAGGCGACTTAATCCAGCAGGGCGCTCCAGTCCACAGGGCCGCTTTTCGCGTCGACTTTGGCAGCCGACCGGCTTCCGGCCTTCCGTTGTCCAGCTTTGGGCCTGGAGTCGGCGCGCTTGGGCCTGGGAATCGGCGGCCCCCACGGCAGGGCAAAAGCCGGGACGCCTTCACCGAGCTGCACCCCGTGCGGCGGAACCACCATCACACCGTCGGCGGAGGCGAGGCCCCGCATCATGCCGGGGCCCGCATGCTGGGCGGGCGAGGCCATGCCGTAGAGGAGCCGGAAGGGCATGAGCCGCGTCCGGCCGGGATCAGGATCGATCATGGTTCCGCACGGCACCTCCTCGATCGGCGGCAGGGTCCTATGACCCAGCGCGGCGAGCAGCGGAGCGCCGACCGTGAATAGGGCCATCATGGCGGCAAGCGGATTGCCCGGCAGGCCCAGCACGAAGCGCCCGTCCGGAAGCTCGGCAAGGACAACCGGGTGGCCGGGCCGCATCGCCACGCTGTCGATCACGAGCCGCCCGCCGAGGTCCGCTACGGCCCGCCTGAAGTGGTCGGTGCCGGACACTCCCGTGCCGCCGGTGGTGATTACGACGTCGGCAGGCAGCGCCGAGGCCACCACCTCCACCGGCGTAACCTCCGGGTCCACCAAGGGTCCCTCATCCTCGAGCGCTTCGAGCCACTCTGAGTAGCTGTCGCCGATCCTGACCTGCGACGCGCAGATGCCGCCCAACATCTCCACCACGCCGGCCAGCTGCGGGCCGAAGGTGTCGCGCACCTTACCCGGTTCCGGCAGGCCGCGCTCCACGACTTCGGAACCGGTGAGCAGCAGCTTCACCACCGGCTTCCCCAGGACCTGCACGG
This sequence comes from Arthrobacter sp. D1-17, assembly GCF_054130535.1. Classification (NCBI taxonomy): domain Bacteria; kingdom Bacillati; phylum Actinomycetota; class Actinomycetes; order Micrococcales; family Micrococcaceae; genus Arthrobacter; species Arthrobacter sp. D1-17. The sequence goes on from NZ_CP096382.1 coordinate 3,408,491, forward strand.
CGTCGTAGCCGGCCAGGGCAGCAAGGGCCACATGGGCAGGATTCATCCGGGCACCGGCCTTGACCAGCACTTCACCGGCCGCTGCTTCTTCCCCTGCTTTACGGATGTGCTGGCCGTTGCGGGGTTCACCGGGACGGGCTGAGCCGCCGAGGGCCAGGACCGGCAAGCCCTCATCATCCGTGGACATGACGCCGCTCTCGCTGCGCAGCACGGCCTTGGCTCCTGGCGGAAGGAGCCCGCCGGTCACAATGGCACTTGCCTGATGGGGAGCGAGCCGCTGCCCGGGCTCGGCGATGATCCAGGGGCCACTACCATTCACGGCCCAGCCATCCATGGCGGAGGAGGCGTAATGGGGCATGTCCTGCAGCGCTGTGATGTCCTCGGCCAAGGTCCTGCCCAAGGCTTCACGCAGCGGTACCAGGCCGGGAGGAATCGGGGCGGCACAGTCAAAAGCCGCCTGCCGGGCCTCCTCCCACGTGTGGGCCATGTGGACGGGTGTCTCACCGAAAGAAGCTGCCTGGGTGGATTCTTCGGCGGAAATACTGACCGGGTGGGCGGCTCCGTCGGCGGAATGTGCGGGGGGCGATGTCATTCCCCCGGCATCCCGGTCGGAGACGTTCCGGTGGGAGTCGTCGAGCCGGTGGAGGTACCCGCGGCAGGAGGGGCGGGGTTCTCCCCTGCCTCCCCAGCCGCGTACGCCTTCGACACGGTGCGCGCCACGTCCAGGGCGGATTTCATCGAGGCCACGTCCGAAGCCTGGCCGGAGCCGGATGCAAGGCCGGCGGCAAAACCGGCGATGAAGGTGGTCAACGGCGCTGCCGGCCTAACGACAGAGTGCGCAGCAACCCCCGCGATCGACAACACCTCATTGACGTCCACCTGCACGTCTTCGAGCTCGAAGGTCCGAAGCAGCAGCCGGCACCACTCTTCAAGCGTTTCGTCCTGGCTTTTCATGCCTGCCTCCAAATTCAGCTGCGGCCCGGCCGTTCAGCCCGGTTCGCGCCCGCGTCAACTCCCAATGCGGCAGCATCATCCCAGGTATCCACATCATCTGTGGAGCCGGAGGGGACGGTGACAGCCATTACGTCAAGCCTAGCAAGCAGAGCGAAAACTGACCCGTGGTTCAGCTCGTTCCGCGCGGCAGCATCATCCACGGCAGCACGGAGCGCAGCGGTGCGGTAAAAACCCGCCAGCGGCTGCCTCCGCCCTTCGGGGGAGGCAGCCATGACACCGCCGCACCGTGCTCCGTCATCCGGATTCTCCCAGTCCAGGGAAAGCAGTACTTCCTGCAACACGGGGATTGCCATGTGCACATGGGGCATGTCACAGGCCAGTACGAGGGTAAAGGGGGCAACTCCTGTGGAAGCCACGGCTTCACCAAGCCCTGACCGATGCAGGGACTGGAGCTCTGCGAGGCCCGCGGCGATCGCAGCAGCGGGCCCGGCGAACGGCGGGTCTTCCCGGCAGCCGTGCGCGCCGGCAGGGAGAGCTTCCGTCACCGGACCGACGACAACTATATGGCGGGCACCGCCCGCCGCAGCGATCGTCCGCTCAAGGAGGGTCCCGCCGTCGTACGTCAGTTCAGATTTGGGTGAGCCGCCGAGCCGCGAGGATCGCCCCCCGGCCAGGATTATTGTGTCGAAGTCCACATCCCCAGCCTACTGCGGAAGGATTACGCGGCGGTCTCCGGAAGCAGGAACGGATCCCACGCAGGCGTGGGCTTCTCCAGTTCCTTAATCTGCCAGACCGTTCCGACAGGCGGGGCGGGAACGAAACGCAGCTTCCAGCCCATTTCCGCCGGTGTGTGGTCGCCCTTGACATTGTTGCACCGTAGGCAGGCAGCGACGAGATTTTCCCACGAATCGGCGCCGCCCCGTGACTTTGGGTGGACGTGGTCGATGGTGTGGGCTGCTTTTCCGCAGTAAGCGCACCTGTGCCCGTCCCGGCGCAGCACCCCGCGCCGGCTCACGGCGGTGACCATGGTGTACCGCGGCCGGATATACCGGTTCAGGAGGATCACGGACGGGCGGCCCATGATGTCCTGCGGTCCCACGACGGGATCGTCACCTTCGGCTACCACACTGGCTTTCCCGGTCAGCACAAGGACCAGCGCCCGGCGGAAACTTACAACCGCCAGCGGTTCATATCCAGCATTGAGAACGAGCGTGCGCATGCGCATACCTCTTCACGGCCGCACCCGGCAGAGGCCCGAGGGCCGGCTGCCCTCTGCATGTCCGGGCTATGGATCGACACCATAAGAGTAAACACTCATAGCCCAGATCGACGAATCGACCAAATGTCGCAGGACGCGTGTCGTGGGTAAACGGCATGATTAAAGGCACAGTTAGCCGGGCCCATTGCGCCGCGCAGACAAAAGGACCCCTGCCCAATGGCAGGGGTCCTAGAGAGCTTGGAACGTGTGTTGTCTTAGCCGCCGACGCGGATGAAGACCGGTCCGGAGCCGACGTTCACGCTGAACAGAGCGGTGGTTCCACCGTTCCAGCCACCGTGGACAGCCTGGCCGTTGCCGACGTAAACAGCGATGTGGGCCAGGCCCATGCCACCGTCTTTGTAGTAGGCGAGGTCGCCCGGCTTGGCCTCAGCGGCGCTGACGGTGCGGCCCAGGGAGAGGTAACCTGCCGGCCAGCCGTGGTAGTTGATGCCGACGGCGGCCAGGGAGTTGGTCGCCAGTCGGGTGCAGTCCTGTGCAACGCCAAGCTGGGCGTATGCAGCAGCAGCGATCGACGCGCCCATGCCGCTGCTGGCAGCCGCCTTGGCCGGAGCAGACTCGGTGGTTGCGGCGGTCTTCACGGAAGCGGTCTGAATTGCCGGAGCAGCTTCGACTGTTGCCTCGGCAACCGGAGCCGCTTCAACGGGGGCAGCTTCCTGCACCTTGACGACGGGCTTGGGGGCCTCGACAACGGGGGCAGCTTCGGTGGTGACAGCAGGCTTCTCGTAGGAGATGGCGATGCTGGATGCGGCGGAAATCGGAGCGGAAGCAAGCGACTGCACTTCGAGGGTGGACGCAGAAGCGGAGTCACGCTGGACGTTGGTCTCAGCAGCGTTAGCGGCAACGCCGCTGGTCAGAACGAGTCCGGAAGCAGCAGCGATAACTGCAGCCTGGCGGCCTACACCACCGGCGTTGTCGCCGACAGCTTTGGCAATGACGGTCAGCGAGTTGGTCTTGGTAACCTCGGCGCGGTGGCGTGCACTGGTCGCACGTGTAGTCATGATTTCTCTCTTTCGTGGTCCGCTGCCCGCTGTAGCAGGCCGCGGTTTAGCGACGCGCCGGCATCTTGGGGGTACGCCGGATCGTCTCGAGTGGGGTTCTTAGCGAAGGGTGTAATACGAAGCGGTGCCCGTGGCGGACACTGCGTGCAGGAGGGTGCCCTGCGAGGGGTTCAGCGCGCTGATCATCATGCCGTTGCCTACGTAGATGCCAACGTGGGCACCGCCGTTCTGCATGACCAGGTCACCGGGAGCGGGAGCAGACGTGGGCTGCATGGCGTTCCACGCGTTCACGCGGGGAATGCTGATGCCTGCCTGTGCGTAGACCCATTGAGTGAATCCAGAGCAGTCCCAACCGCTGGGGGTGGTGCCGCCCCATACGTAGGGGTTGCCGATGCCGGTGTAGGCGATGGCAGCGAGACCCGCAGTTGCGCCCGACCCTGCTGCGTCAGCCGTTTCAGCCTTGGCCGTTACGGTTTCGGCGGCAACGTCTGCCGCTGCAGCGGCGGTGTCGTCGCTGGACTGCACCGCGAGGGTTTCGATGACCGGCGCTGCCTCGGTGGTGACGGCGGGACGCTCGAACGAGACCGTGGCGGTGGGCGCGGCTGTCACAGCGAGCTGCGTAGCCTGGGATCCCGACTCAGCGGAGGCGGAAATACCAACATTGGCGTCGGCTGCATTGGCTGGCATGCCGACGCTCAGGACAAGACCTGAAGCGGCTGCGACGACTGCTGCCTGGCGACCTACTGTTCCTGCGTTGGCGCTTACTGCCTTGGACACGGCGCCGATCGGGTTCTTGCGAACCGTTTGCGCACGGTGGCGCGCAGAATTGTGGCGTGAAGACACGAAGGTAGCCTCTCCCAATGCCTACGAGGTGAGCTGTCGGATTCGGATGGGAGTCACCCGGCCGCGCTGCTTCCTGAGAAGCTTTGCGACTTAACCCCAAGGCCTTCTTGCGAAGACCAAAATTGGTTCCCCCGCCCCTGCCAGACGATGTAATGCGAACGGACCTTGAGCGGTGGCAGAGTTAGGCAATCCACTCAAAGGCGTCAACTTCGGAAAAGTTGACGCGGTTTAGACGGTACAGCAGTTCGGAGCGAATGTCACATTCAGATCACGGCGTGTCACGAGAATGTGAGAGTTCTCCATCGTTTTGCTTAGAGCCACACAGCGGGATTGACAACGTCTCCGTTGACCATCACCTCAAAGTGGAGGTGGCAGCCCGTAGAAGCGCCGGTGGTCCCGCTAAGTGCCACCGCTTCGCCGCGGGTGACCTTCTGGCCTACCTGGACGCTTGATGACGACAAATGGTTGTACGTGGTTTCCAGGCCGTTGCCATGGTCGATGACAACCCTGTTGCCGCCTCCGTACGGGTGCCAGCCGGCAAAGGTAACCTTGCCGCTCGCGGCGGCGAACACCTGTGTTCCACACTGGGCAGCAAAGTCCTGGCCTCGGTGGAACTCTCCCGCGCCGCCCGTAATCGGGCTCACGCGGTAGCCGAACGGGGAAGTTTTGACCATGGTCTCCAGCGGGAGGCCCAGGCTGCCCGCTGACGCCGCCCGGCTAATGCTGCCGGCAGACTGGGCGCTGAGGAGCTGCTTGAGCTTGCCCTCGGGGTCACCGGCTGTAGCTACGGAGGTGCGGCTGAAGTCAATTTTGGCCGCCGCCTCGGCAGAAACCTTGGGCGCGGCTGCCGCCACAGCCGCATTCGCCGGCGCTGCGCCGCCCTGGTCCGGCGTCGCCATGACGGGGCTGGTGGCGGGAACTGTGACAGTCAGCAGGAGGCCTGTGGCAGCCAGCGCGACTCCGGCTTTTTGGCCCATGCCGCTGGCGGCGGCAAAGTCTGTGACCTGACGGAAGGGGCCGCGTCGCCTGCGCGCTTCGCGCTGGGCATCGCGGGGCCGCTCGACGGCGACTGCTATGGGAGTGCGCGGCTCCGCAGCGGGGCCCGTCGCACGGCGACGGCCCCGGGCATTCTGCATGGTCAAGAACTGTTCCTCTCTGGATAGCCTGCGAAGTTAGCTGTCGGATTCGGGCCAGAGAGATCATTGACCCGGTCCGCCACGGCAAGCTTTTCGGCACAGGGGTATCCCAGGAGATTCCAGTTGTGAGAATGGCTTGCCTTGCGGACTTCACCCCAAGGCCGTTCGTTGAACGGCCGGTTGTGGTTCCCCCGCCTCTGCCAGAAGGTGTTTCGAGCTACTGATCCGCTGGCAGAGTTCGGCTCCGGATCAGGTAACGCTTTGGTATCGGTGCTGCGATTTAACTATAGGCGATTAAAGGTTCCAGTAATAAATCCGTTACCTCGAATGTGCAAAACTAGTCGGTCGTCTGCCAACTGATGTCGGACATCTGCTCGTTGCTGGAGAGGTCTAACCCACGCGGACAAACACGTGCGCTGCTACTTCCGGCGGCAGCTCAAGGGCGCCCTCTATACCCGGAACCCGAACGGAGATGTACTCTCCGACGCGCTCAAGGGACACACTTGCACCGGGCCTGATGCCGCCTTCGTCCAGCTGCAGCAGCAGCTCGGGCTCAACCTGGATGGGCTCTGCCAGTCTGCTGACAGTGACCCGTAACTCCGGAGCATATCCGGCCATCGCTTCAAGCAGATTCATGACGCCGTCCGCGAATGCCCGTGAGGGCTCACCGCCAAGTGCAGCCAGCCCTGGAATCGGGTTTCCGTATGGCGACTCTGTGGGATGGTCAAGCAACTCGTAAATCCTGCGTTCCACGCGCTCGCTCATCACGTGCTCCCACCTGCAGGCCTCGTCATGGACGTATGCCCAGTCCAAGCCAATCACGTCGGCGAGGAGCCGCTCAGCCAGGCGGTGCTTCCGCATGACTTCAGTGGCGCGCTTCCGGCCTGTTTCCGTCAGCTCTAAGTGACGGTCGCCGGAAACCACCACCAGTCCGTCGCGCTCCATACGGCCTACGGTCTGCGAAACAGTGGGGCCAGAATGGCGGAGGCGTTCTGCGATGCGGGCCCGAAGTGCCACGATGTTCTCTTCTTCAAGCTCCAAAATGGTCCGAAGATACATCTCCGTGGTATCGATCAGATCCGTCATTCAGCTCAGCTCCTCGAGCACAGTACTTGCGTCCGTCCCACCGTACCGCGGGCCTACGTCCGAGGTTGCGGCGTTCAGCACCGCGGCCGCAAACCGGCGGCGGCGCAACACCGGCTTTCCGCCCCTACGTCCTCTAAAAGCTTAGCCTATTTTGAATTACTCCAGATAATTTGGCTGAGCGCGGAGGCGTCTCAATAGCTGGACTGTGACGGCCGGGTTACCCCGGATTTCAGCGTCTCAGGCAGAATAAAAGGGGCCTTCGCGGCAGCCATGTCTGGCCGCTGGTCATCGATCCCCCAGCTGAACTGCATGTCCATGCCGAAAATTGGAGCCACTGTGAGCGACACCAGCATCACTATCCCAGCAAATCTCCTGCCAAAGGATGGACGGTTCGGCGCCGGGCCCTCCAAGGTCAGGCCCGAACAGGTTGAAGCACTGTCCGCAGCGTCCACAACGCTCCTGGGCACGTCCCACCGGCAGGCCCCTGTAAAGAACCTGGTCGGTTCCGTCCGTGAGGGCCTAAGCACCTTCTTCCGCGCTCCTGAGGGCTACGAAGTGATCCTCGGCGTCGGCGGCTCAACGGCTTTCTGGGATGTAGCGAGCTTCGGCCTGGTGGAGCAGAAAGCCCAGCACCTCTCCTTCGGCGAGTTCGGTTCGAAGTTTGCCGCAGCCACCAACAAGGCGCCGTTCCTTTCCGACTCCTCCATCATCACGTCGGAACCGGGAACATGCCCTGCACCCCAGTCCGAAGCCGGTGTTGACGTCTACGCCTGGCCCCAGAACGAGACATCCACCGGCGTTGCTGCCCCAGTCCAGCGGGTGGCCGGCGCCGATGCCGGATCGCTCGTCCTGGTGGATGCAACGTCCGCCGCCGGCGGCCTGGATGTCGACGTCGCCCAGACCGACGTCTACTACTTCGCGCCGCAGAAGAACTTCGCGTCCGACGGCGGTTTGTGGCTTGGGCTCTTCTCCCCTGCCGCGCTGGAGCGCGCGGCCCGGGTCAAGGCGAGCGGCCGCTGGATCCCCGACTTCCTGGACCTGCAGACGGCGATCGACAACTCCAAGCTGAACCAGACCTACAACACCCCGGCACTGGCCACCCTCGTGACCCTGGATGCCCAGGTGCAGTGGCTCAACTCAAATGGGGGCCTGGACTTCGCCGCCCGGCGCACGGCAGACTCCGCGGGCCGCGTTTACAAGTGGGCCGAGTCGTCAGAGTTCGCCACCCCGTTCGTCACGAATGCAGCCGAGCGCTCGAACGTCATCGCCACCATCGATTTCGACGACTCCATTGATGCCGCCGCGGTCGCCAAGATCCTGCGCGCCAACGGCATCGTGGACACGGAGCCATACCGGAAGCTGGGACGCAACCAGCTCCGCATCGCCACCTTCGTGGCCATTGAGCCCTCCGACGTCTCCTCGCTGCTGGACTGCATCGACTACGTGGTGGGCGAGCTGAAAAAGTAGCCTCCTGCATCACTGGCGGTGATCGGACCAGGGTCGCTGTCCTGCTGGTGACGCTTCAGAGCCTCAGCGTTCGGCGGCGTCGTCCGGGCTTGAGTGCCGGGCGGCGCCGTCCGCTGTTGAGCCCGCTGTTCCGTCCGGTGCAGCGGCGCCCGCCCCCGAAATCACTGTGAACCGCGGTAGCCCGCGGGGCGGCCGGCTTACCCGGAGCCGGAGCATCCTAGCCCGGATGACCCACACCAGACCTATGGCTGCGGCCAACAAGCCTGACCCGGCCGCCACTGCCATGGCCCAGCGGGGGCCGGCCACGTTGGCCACCCAGCCGACAAGGGGCGCGCCGATGGGAGTGCCGCCCATGAAGATCGCCATATAAAGGGCCATGACGCGGCCGCGCATCACAGCGTCCGTGGTGGCCTGCACATAGCCGTTGGCGCTCGTGAGCATGGTCAGCGCGAAGAGCCCCACGGGCACCAGCGCGGCGCCGAACCAGAAGTAGTCGGGTGCCAGCGCTGCGAGTCCGGAGGCAACGCCGAAACCTGCAGCGGCACCAAAAATGATGCGAAGCCGCGGCTTGCTGCGGCGGGCGGACAGCAGTGCACCTGCCACGGAGCCAAGGGCCATGATGGAGTTCATCAGCCCGAAGGCCTTCGCGTCCAGACCGAATTCGGTGCCAACCATCGCCGCTATGAACAGGACGAAGTTCAGCCCCAGCGTGCCGACGATAAAGATGGCCACCAGGACCACCACGATGTCCGGGCGGAAGCGAACATAGCGAAGACCCTCGCGGATCCTGCCCTTTCCTCCGGTTGCGCGGGGCAGGGACCGGAGCGACGGCGTCGGGATTTTGGCGAGGCTGGCCAGCAGAGCGAGGAACGTGAGGGTGTTGATCAGGAACACCCACCCGGGTCCCACCGCCACCGTGAGGAGGCCGGCTACTGCTGGGCCGATCATCCGGGCAACGTTGAACGAAGCGCTGTTCAGGGCCACGGCATTGGGCAGGAGTTCATCCTTGACGAGCTCGGAGACAAACGTCTGCCGCACAGGTGCGTCCAATGCCGAGACTATTCCGAGCATGAGAGCGAACACATACACGTGCCACAGTTCGGCGGCCCCAAGCACCACCAGGATGCCGAGCCCGGCACTCAGCAGCGCCATGACGGATTGGGTCATGACGAGCAACTGCTTGCGGTTGTAGCGGTCGGCGGCCAGTCCTGCAACTGGTGCCAGAAACAGCTGCGGCCCGAGCTGCAGGGCCATGGTGACGCCCATCGCGCCGGCGTCGTGCCTGGTCAGGTGGTCAAAGACCAGCCAGTCCTGGGCGGTCCGCTGCATCCAGGTGCCGATGTTGGAGACAAGGGCTCCGATGAACCAGATCCGATAATTGAGAATGTGCAGGGACCGGAAGGTGGACATCATCGTCTGCCTTCGCGCCGCTCAAACCCCGGGAACGTCAATGGCGTGGTCAGCCCTGCCCGGGGCTGTCCGCCTCAACCGCGTCCCCGCCTTGGGAGTTCCCGCCCTGAGCGCTCCCGTCCTGGGTGTCGTCGTCCGGGGTGCCGTCGCCCTGGGTGTCGTCGGCCGGGGTGCCGTCGCCCTGGGTGTCGTCCGCCGGCGTGCCGTCGCCCTGGGTGTCGTCGGCCGGGGTACCGTCGTACGCTTCGGCGGGTTCCAGATGGGGGGCCCGAGCCAACGTGGCGGGGTCGCCATCGGATTCGCCGTCGGATGCGTCAACAGGGCCCGCGGGTCCGGCCGGGCCGCCCTCTGCTGGCCGGGGTTCCGCCTCAGTCGGCTCGTCTTCCTGGACGCCGGCGTGGGCGTCCCCGATCTGCGAGTCCCCGGTCCGCGCGTCCTCGGCTTGGACCTCCTCAGCCTGGACGTCCTCAGCCTGCGCGTCCTCAGGCCTGACGCGTTCCGCCCAGGGAACCCACTCAGGAGCGAGGATCGAGTCCTCCGAGGGCAGCAGGCCCAGCTCGCTGACCGTGACCACCTTGGAGCGTGAATTGCGGGTGAGCACCGCGTACCAGTGCCAGCCGACGTAGCCGGGCAGCCTTGATTCGAACAGGTGCGTCACGAGGCGGTCGCCCTCGGTGCGGGCCGCCACGTGCTCGCCAATCTCGGACGCCTTCGCGATGCCTTCAATGGCGGTGCGCGCCACGTCAACCGCGGCGGCCAAGACAGCGTCCGGTTTGCCGGTCCGCCAGGCGGGAACAGCGGCACGCTTTTTGGACGGCGTGGGCTCCGCCTGCGGCTTGGCCTGTTCAGGTTCCGGATTCATGGGCAGGCCTAAGCGTCCAGCTCGTCGGCAACCTTACGCAGGGCAGCGGCGATGGCCTTGCCCTTGTGACCCTCCGGGTACTTGCCGGCGGACAGGGTGCCGGACAGGTTGTCCAGGACAGTGACCAGATCCTGCACCAGGGGCGCGAGATCGCGGGCGTTGGGCCGCTTGGCCTTGGCGATGGAGGGAGTCTTGTCCAAAACGCGCAGGCCCAGAGCCTGTGCCCCCTTGCGGCCGTCGGCCACACCAAATTCCACTCGAGTGCCGGCTTTCAGATCGTTAACGCCTTCCGGAAGCGCGGACTTGGGCAGGAACACTTCCTGTCCGTCCTCCCCCGCGAGGAATCCGAAACCCTTGTCCTTGTCATACCACTTGACTTTGCCGGTAGGCACGTAATCAACCTTCTTCTTCTGACTGTCTAATACACGTCCGGCCGTCACCGCATCCGCACTGATGTACGGGTTCAGGGTATGACCGCCTGGTCCATGTTGGTCTACTCCTTCAAGGTTATCCTGACTGGCTTGGGATTCCTGCTTTGAGGCGCCGCCGGGTGACCGGGCTGTTAGCGTTACGTACATGATTACCACGCGTTTCCGGCGCCCCCTGATGATCGCGTCCGCGGTCCTCGCAGTGCTTTCCCTCGCGGCCGTAGGAACAGTCATGGCGCTGGCCTTCGGAGGGCAGGCTGCCCCGCCCTGGATTACCTCCACCGCCCTCTACGGGCTTCCGCTCGCTTTCATCCTGATGTTCGTGCTGCTGATTGATGGCGTGGCAGCACGGCGCCGGGCAGGAAACGGCGGCGGGCGGTAACGTTGGACTGATGTCCCTTATTCGTGCGCTCAGCAAGGAACTGGAGGCACGCAGCGACGACTCGCTGCGTGGCTTATTCATTGCGCGCCCGGACCTCATCTCGCCCGGCGTACCTGACTTCCCCGCCTTGGCCGCACGCGCAAGCGCCAGGGTCAGTGTGCAGCGCGCGTTGGAACGCCTGGACCGGCCGCATATGCAAGTGTTGGAGACGCTGCACCTCTGCACCAACACGGATACCGGACACAGTGCTTCCGCCGCGGGTGTCAAAAAACTGATTGCGGGTTCAACGCTCTCAGCCGTTGAACGGATCCTGATGTCGCTCCAGGAGCTGGCACTGGTCCACCGGGCCGAACCCCCTCACTCCACCAGCCCGTCAGCCCACCGGCAGCGTTTCTATCTGCCCGTAGTCAGCCTGAAAGATGTCATCGGCATCTATCCGGCCGGACTCGGGCGCAGCTACACTGAACTCGTCCGCCTGCAGCCTGCCTTCGCCCAGCGCGTCGTGCAGATCGTCGGGGAACTCCACCGCAGCGGCGCCACAATCCAGCCCGCCACCACCCCCATGGAGGCGGCGCTGGCCCTGCAGCACTGGACGGCTTCCCCCGAAGCCTTGCATGCCGTCCTCGCCAAGGCTCCGGAACGCACGACGGCGCTCCTCGCCAGATTCAGCAACTGGGCCATGGGTGCGGTCCCCCAGGCGCAGCGGAAAGTTTCCGTCACCACCGAGGGGCACGACGTCGGGCCAGTGGACTGGCTGCTCGCCCGGGGGCTGCTCGTGCCCCTGGACGCAGCGCACGTGGAGCTACCCCACAGCGTCGGCGTTTCCCTCCGTGGCGGCGCTGTAATTGACAGCTTCTCCCTCTCTCCACCCCGACCGACACTCGGAACCACCACTGCTTCGCTACGCCGGAACGCGGCCCTGGGAGCCATCGCCGAAACACTGCGGCTCACGGGTGAACTGCTCCACGCGGTTCGGGAACAGCCGCTGGCCACCCTCAGGAGCGGCGGAGTGGGCATTCGCGAAATGAGGCGGCTTGCCGACGCTTTGCGGGTGGACCAGCACACGGCCGCCATCCTCCTCGAGTTCTGCGCCCTGTCCGGGCTGATCCGGCTGGATGTGGACAGCTCCTGCTGGATTCAGGTTCCCGAGCTGGAGTGGCTGGGCCTCCCCCGCCAGGAACAATGGTTGTGGCTGGTCACCGCCTGGCTCGCGAGCGAAAGGGCGCCGTCAATGGTCGGCCAGCCAATCAACGGAGGACCCGGGGGTCCGTCCAGCCAAAAAGCAGCCGCAGCCGCCACCGTCAATGCGCTCTCCGCAGAGGCACAACGGACCGACGCCCCGGTTGTGCGAAAGAGGATCCTGGAGATACTGCAGGAACTGACGCGGGAAGCCGAGGCGCCGGACGGCACTGCCCCCGTCCTCAACACCGAAGCTGTACTGCAGCGTGCCGAATGGCTGCAGCCACGGATGGCACGGCGCTTCAGCTCCCTTATCCGGGGAGTCCTGGCCGAAGCAGAGATGCTCGGCCTGCTCGGATCCGGCGCGCTGAGCCAACTTGGCGCAGCCATCGCCGCCGAAGAGCCGGAAGAAGCCATGGATATCCTCGGCGAACACCTTCCCGCCGCACTGAACCATGTCCTGCTGCAGGCGGACCTTACGGCCGTCGCCCCCGGCTATCTGACCCCCGGTCTCACCAAGCAGCTAATGCAAATGGCCGACGCCGAGGGGCAGGGACCCGCCACCATCTACAGGTTTTCAGTGCAATCCGTCAGGCGGGCCTTGGACGCGGGGCAAGACGCCGCCGCGATCCTGAATTTCCTGCGCAGGCACTCAGCCACCCCCGTCCCGCAGCCGCTGGAGTACCTCATCGAGGACACCGCACAGCGGCACGGGAAACTGCGGGTTGGCGCGGCCGGCAGCTTTATCCAGAGCGACGACGAGTCGGCGCTTGCGGATCTCTCGGGTGAAGCCGCGGCAGCCTCCCTCAACCTGATCCGCATCGCCCCGACCGTTCTGATTTCGCACGCCCCGCCCCGGCAAACTGCTCTCGTGCTGCGCGGGCTGGGACTCTCGCCCGCCGTCGACGAGGCGGGTTCCGCCGTCGTACGCCTTAACCGGACGGCAGCGCCCGCCGGCGTCAGCGGACGCCCGGTCTACAGCGCTCCACGCACAGCGCCGCCCGATGAGGAGATCGCCGCGCAGCTGGCCGTGCTTCGCAGCCATGCGGCCGTAACAAACGGCCACCGGACGGGTGCCGGACTAAACGGGGGCGAGGAAGCAACCCAGCTGGGGCTGGAAACCCTGCGGAAGGCTATCCGGCTTAAACAGCGGGTGACCATGAATGTGGTGGACAGCCTTGGGAATGCGAAACTGGAAACGGTTGTTCCGGTATCGGTGACGGGCGGACGTGTGCGGGTCTTCGACCCCTCGAAAGACACGGAACGAGTGCTGTCCATCCACCGGATCATCGATATTGAAGCAGCAGAGGACATCCATCCGTGAAGGTTTTCACCGCGTGAACGACGGCCCCCTGATCGTCCAGAGCGACAAGACAATTCTCCTCGAAGTCGACCACGAGCAGGCCACCGAGGCAAGGCACGCCATCGCGGCGTTTGCCGAGCTGGAGCGCGCGCCGGAGCACATGCACAGCTACCGGCTGACTCCCCTTGGCCTATGGAATGCGCGTGCGGCCGGCCTGGATGCGGAGAAGGTGCTGGACACGCTGCTGAAGTACTCACGCTTTCCGGTGCCGCATTCGCTGCTCATCGACATCGAAGAAACGATGTCCCGGTACGGCAGGCTCCGGCTGGAAAAGGATCCGCAGCACGGCCTCGTCATGCGGACCAGCGACTATCCGGTGCTGGAGGAGGTCAGCCGCGCCAAAAAGATCCAGCCGCTGCTGGGGCCGCGCATCGATGGTGAGACCGTGGTGGTGCACTCTTCCCAGCGCGGCCAGCTGAAGCAGCTGCTGCTCAAGATCGGCTGGCCGGCGGAGGACCTGGCAGGATACGTCGACGGGACTCCGCACCCGATTATGTTGGATGAATCCGGCTGGAAACTGCGGCCGTACCAGCAGCACGCCGCTGAGAACTTCTGGGCCGGCGGCAGCGGTGTGGTGGTGCTCCCCTGCGGCGCCGGCAAGACCCTGGTGGGCGCCGCCGCGATGGCCACCAGCTCCACCACCACCCTCATACTCGTTACCAACACCGTTTCGGCAAGGCAGTGGAAGGACGAGCTCCTCAAGCGGACCTCCCTCACCGAAGCTGAGATCGGCGAATACTCCGGAGCCGTGAAGGAGGTCCGTCCGGTCACCATTGCCACATACCAGGTGCTGACCACCAAGCGCGGCGGACTGTACCCGCACCTCGAGCTGGTGGACGGCAACGACTGGGGCCTGATCATCTACGATGAAGTCCATCTCCTGCCGGCGCCGATCTTCCGGATGACCGCCGACCTGCAGGCCCGGCGAAGGCTGGGCCTCACCGCCACCCTGGTCAGGGAGGACGGCCGGGAGGGGGAAGTGTTCAGCCTGATCGGCCCGAAGCGCTACGACGCGCCGTGGAAGGACATTGAGGCGCAGGGCTACATCGCACCCGCTGACTGCGTGGAAGTGCGTGTGGACCTGCCTCGTGATGAGCGCGTCGCCTATGCCATGGCCGACGACGCCGATAAATACCGCCTCTGCGCCACGTCTGAAACCAAGACCGTGGTGGCGGAGCAGCTTGTGGAAAAGCACCGCGGCGAACAGGTCCTGGTGATTGGCCAGTACATCGACCAGCTCGATGAGCTCGGCGAGCGGCTGGACGCCCCTGTGATCAAGGGCGACACCTCTGTGAAGGAGCGCCAGAAACTCTTTGGCGCGTTCCGGGCGGGCGACGTCCAGACCCTCGTTGTCTCCAAGGTGGCCAACTTCTCCATTGACCTGCCGGAAGCGTCCGTCGCCATCCAGGTTTCCGGCTCCTTCGGATCCCGCCAGGAGGAGGCCCAGCGGCTGGGCAGGCTGCTGCGTCCCAAGCAGGACGGGCGGGCGGCACGCTTCTACTCCCTGGTGGCGCGTGACACCCTGGACCAGGACTTCGCCGCCAAGCGCCAGCGGTTCCTGGCGGAGCAGGGCTATGCCTACCGGATCATGGACGCGAAGGACGCCGGCGCCCTGGGCTAGCGTCCCGCTTTCGGCTTTCTCGGCAGTACCTTTGGCCATCTGATCCGGTAGGTGGCGTACGGCCTGTGCCGCTTCAGTATGATCGATCAGAACCCGCCCCCGACACCCGCACTCCGGTTGCGGCGGCAAAGGCTACGGAACCGTCCCCGTCGGCTGGGCCCGCGGACTGATCATGGCGGGCGACGGTGACAACGCCACCGGTGGCAAGCAGGACCATGGACCACGGAGAAAGGCTGCCTAAGGCCGGCAACACACAAGATTCGTCCAGAAAACTCCCAGACTGGGGGAGCATCATGGACTTATGAAGAAAAACGGTGCCGAAGCGAAGCTCCTCGTGGTAGATGACGAACCCAACATCCGCGAACTGCTGTCCACTTCCCTGCGGTTTGCAGGATTCGAGGTTGTATCTGCGGGCAACGGACGGGAGGCCTTGGCCGCCGCGGAAAGCCACGCGCCGGACCTTGCCGTGCTGGACGTCATGCTGCCGGACATGGATGGCTTCACAGTCACACGGCGCCTGCGCGCCGCCGGCAAGCATTTTCCCGTCCTGTTCCTGACCGCCAAGGACGACACCGAGGACAAAGTCACCGGTCTCACCGTGGGCGGCGATGACTACGTCACCAAGCCCTTCAGCCTCGACGAGGTCGTGGCCAGGATCCGGGCTGTCCTGCGCCGCACGCAGCCGATGATGGATGACGACGAAGCCGTCATCCGTGTCGACGACCTCGAGCTCGACGATGATGCCCATGAGGTCCGTCGCGGCGGGACCGTCATCGAACTGTCCCCCACCGAGTTCAAACTGCTGCGGTACCTCATGCTGAACCCGAACCGTGTCCTGTCCAAGGCTCAGATCCTGGACCACGTGTGGGAATACGACTTCAACGGTGACGCCTCGATCGTGGAATCCTACATTTCCTACCTGCGCCGCAAGGTGGACACCGATCCCGCAGCCCCTGCCCTGATCCAGACCAAGCGCGGTGTGGGCTACGTGCTGCGGACGGCAGAAAAGCGCTGACCTTGCTCGAACGTTGGAAGTCTGCCACCCTCCGCTCCCAGCTGGTGGCCATCATGATGGCACTCATGCTGGTGGCCCTCGCCGTGACTGGGGCTGGCACCCTTACCCTGCTGCGCAGCTATCTTGAGGGACAGGTGGACGACAAGCTCCAGGCAGCAGTGGAGTCCGCACAGCGGCAGCGCTCCTTCAACCAGCTCATCGTGCCCAACCCCGTGGTACCCACGGATTACACCGTGACCATCTACTACCCCGGAGCCGCAGGAAGCAACCTTGACGGAAAGTCCAACCGCCCCAACATCGAGGAAATCTCGGTAGAGGAAGCCCGCGAGCGCGAACTGAGGCCATACCAGGTAAAGGGCAGCGACGGAAAGAACTGGCGCGTCGTTGCGGTTAACGTTGTGGACCGGGAACAGCGCCGGGCGGTCGTGGTTGTGGGACTGCCTCTTTCGCCGGTCGACGAAGTGCTGCGCCATGCCACGCTGGTAGTAGTGGGCGTCGGCCTGCTGACCATGATTCTGGCCTCCTTTATCGCTTCCTGGACGGTAACCAAGTCTTTCCGGCCGCTCGCCCGCGTGGAAAAGACCGCCGCTGCAATCGCGGCCGGGGACCTGTCGCGCCGCGTGGCGGTGGAGCACCCGGAGACAGAGGTCGGCCGGCTGGGACGCTCACTCAATGCCATGCTGGCGCACATTGAGGCAGCCTTTGCCGCACGTATGGCCTCGGAGGAACGGATGCGGCGCTTCGCCGCTGACGCCTCACATGAGCTGCGCACTCCACTGGTGACCATAAGGGGGTACTCAGAGCTCTACCGCCACGGCGCCCTGCAGTCCGACGAAGACATTTCGAACGCCATGGGAAGGATCGAGAGCGAAGCCAAACGGATGGGATCCATGGTGGAGGACCTGTTGCTGCTCGCCCGGCTCGACGAGCAGCGGCCGCTGCAGCAGAAACCGGTCGACCTGCAGCTGATCGCCCACGACGCCGTGGTGGACACCCAGGCCAGTGACAGGAACCGTAGCATCACCCTGATCGGGCTCGACGGCGGGCATGCCACACCGGCCCCAATTCTCGGCGACGAGGCCAAGCTCCGCCAGGTCGTTGGAAACCTGGTGGGCAACGCCCTGAGATACACACCCGAGGGCACTCCGATCGAGCTGGCGGTTGGTGTCCGCCTCGGAGAGGACGGAGCCCCGCATGCCGTCCTTGAAGTCCGTGACCACGGACCTGGCATTCCGGACAGCGAGGCGCCAAGGATCTTTGAACGCTTTTACCGCTCGGACACCTCCCGCACCCGGGAAACAGGCGGCAGCGGACTGGGCCTGGCCATTGTGGCAGCCATTGTGGGTTCCCATGGCGGCTCCGTGCGGGTCCATACCACTGACGGCGGGGGCGCAACTTTGACAGTCAGCCTTCCGCTGCGCGACGACTCACAGCAAACTGTGCCCCACAGCGTGAGCGGAGGTGCAGTCCGGGAAGATGCAGGCCGGGACAGCCAAGGAGAAGGCCGCGACAGCAAGGACGACGGGCAGGTTATCCACATACAGGGATGACCCTGTGTTCCCGATACTGCCCGGCTCGTAGGCTCGATACAGCGGACCGGAGAACCTGTCCGCTTTCGTCCAGCACCGGCATCCCATCGCCCGTGCAGCACGTTGAGAGGCCAGAGCCATGAGCATCATTTCCGTCGATACCGAACTCCTCCAGCTGAAATCGGCAAGCGTCAGGGCAACCGTGGACCGCATCAGTGCAGACGTCCAGGCCATGAAGCACGGCCTGGACGAGCTCCAGGGAACCTGGCGGGGTTCGGCAGCCACCAACTTCCAGGCACTCGTGACTGAGTGGACCCTGACGCAGGGAAAGGTTGAGGCGTCACTGGCGTCCATCAACCTCGCGCTGTCATCGGCTGCAACCACCTATGCCCAAGCCGAGCAGGGCAACGCGCAACGCTTCAGTTGACCGGTTTTTTCTGACTGCCTCAGGCCTCAGGAGTGCCTTGGTGGAAGCGGAGGCGCCATTGTCCGCCGTCAAGGACCCACAGGGAGCTCCGGAGGGCCGCACCCTCGCGGGAATGGCTACGGTAAACGAGCAGGATGGCCTCTGCGCCGACGCGGTCCACGGATATCAGTTCCAGCTCCATGTGACTGCCGGGGCTTTCCTCCAGGGACATCATCATGGCGTCGCGGGTCCAGAGCCTTCCGGAGGTGCCGATCTCGGTGAACTCCGGATGCAGCAGCACACCGGTCCGCCCGATGTCACTGCGTACCTCAGGGCGGAGGAGCTCACGTTCGAGCGCTTCGACAGTTAGTTCCGGGCTCGCCTTACCCAGTGGCGAGCTGAAGGCGTCATCGTCCAGTTCGCTGAACAGGTCCAGCTCTTCTGCCAACCCGCTGCCCGCCACTGTACTGCCGTTTGCCGCTGCCGCACCGCTTGCCACTCTCCCAGCGCTGGCCACTGCCCCAGCGTCCTCCACGGCACCGGCGGGTCCACGACTGCGTCCGGCGCTAGGAGAAAGCCCGCTTTCCAGGCCGCCGAACAGGTCCAGCTCTTCCGCCTCGTCCTGTTGAAGTCCTGCGTCCCGTTCCAGCGCGGCATCGGCATTCCGTCCCAGCGAGACGTGGCCCTGTGCCAGCGCGTCGTCGTCCTGTGTCAGGCCAGCGGCTCCCGGCCTTGAGACAGCCTCCTCCTCCTCGGCCAGTGCGGCCGCTCCGCGGAAGCCTGGGCCGGACCGCGCTGCGATACCCTGCTGGTAGGCCAGAGCTACGGCCCGTGCACGCTCGTCGGCCGCCTCATTGAGGTCGTGTCCGGCATGGCCCTTGACCCACTCGAATGTGTACTTGCGCCCGACTAGCTCTTTATCAATCTCCTTGAGCAGGTCCACGTTCAGCACGGGCGTGCCGTCGGCCTTGCGCCATCCCTTGCGCTTCCAGCCCGGCATCCATTTGGTCACTGAGTTAATGACGTACTGGCTGTCACACAGGATCCGCAGGTCTTCCTGAGGAATGTGCGCGGTGGAACGGAACAGGTCCAGCACGGCCATCAGCTCGCCCTGGTTGTTCGTGCCGTGCGGCCAGCCTCCGGCGCGCCAGCAATCATCGTTCACGTACCAGGCCCATCCGGCCGGACCGGGATTTCCTAAAGCCGAACCGTCGGCCGCTGCTGTAATCGTCACAAATCCATCCTGCCAGACCGGGCAGACACTGAAAGCCGCACATCAACCGTACCCGTTAAAGACCAGCGGCGGCCCCATCCGAAGATGGAACCGCCGCCGCACTTACGCAATGCTCGCTGACCTGCTCAGCGATGGGAGGGGTGGTTAGAAACCGCCCATGCCGCCCATCTCGTCGCCGCCGCCGACGGCCGGAGCGTTCTTCTCCGGCTTGTCGGCCACGACGGCCTCGGTGGTGAGGAAGAGACCGGCAATGGATGCCGCGTTCTGCAGGGCAGAGCGGGTTACCTTGACGGGGTCGTTGATACCGGCAGCCAGCAGGTCGACGTACTCGCCGGTTGCAGCGTTCAGGCCGTGGCCTGCGGGCAGGCCGCGGACCTTGTCCACAACAACGCCGGGCTCGAGGCCTGCGTTGAAAGCAATCTGCTTAAGCGGGGCGTCGATGGCAACGCGGACGATGTTGGCGCCCGTTGCTTCGTCACCGCTGACGTCGAGGTTGGCGAAGGCCTTCAGGCCAGCCTGGATCAGGGCAACGCCACCACCGGCGACGATGCCTTCCTCAACAGCAGCCTTCGCGTTGCGGACTGCGTCCTCGATGCGGTGCTTGCGTTCCTTGAGCTCAACTTCGGTTGCGGCACCGGCCTTGATGACTGCAACGCCGCCGGCCAGCTTGGCCAGGCGCTCCTGCAGCTTCTCGCGGTCGTAGTCGGAGTCGGAGTTTTCGATCTCGGCGCGGATCTGGGAAACGCGACCGGCGATCTGGTCAGCGTCGCCTGCACCTTCGACGATGGTGGTCTCGTCCTTGGTGACAACGACCTTGCGGGCGCGGCCCAGGAGTTCGAGGCCCGCGTTCTCCAGCTTCAGGCCGACTTCCTCGGCGATGACCTGGCCACCGGTGAGGATGGCGATGTCGGCGAGCTGCGCCTTGCGACGGTCACCGAAGCCCGGGGCCTTGACGGCGACGGACTTGAAGGTACCGCGGATCTTGTTGACGATCAGGGTGGCCAGTGCCTCGCCCTCGATGTCTTCGGCGATGATCAGCAGCGGCTTGTTGGACTGCATGACCTTTTCGAGGACAGCAACCAGTTCCTTGACGTTGGAGATCTTGGAGTTGACGATCAGGATGTACGGGTCCTCAAGAACCGTCTCCTGGCGCTCGGTGTCCGTGACGAAGTAGGCGGAGATGTAGCCCTTGTCGAAGCGCATGCCTTCGGTGAGCTCAAGCTCCAGGCCGAAGGTGTTGGACTCCTCGACGGTGATGACACCTTCCTTGCCGACCTTGTCCAGGGCTTCGGCGATGAGGGCACCAATTTCGTCGTCGCCGGCGGAGATGGAGGCCGTGGCAGCGATCTCTTCCTTGGTTTCGATTTCCTTGGCGTTGTCCAGCAGTTCGCGGGTTACCGCTTCAACTGCCTTCTCGATGCCGCGCTTGAGGGACAGCGGGTCAGCGCCGGCGGCAACGTTGCGCAGGCCTTCCTTGACCAGGGCCTGGGCCAGCACGGTAGCCGTGGTGGTGCCGTCGCCAGCGACGTCATCCGTCTTCTTGGCAACTTCCTTGACCAGCTCGGCGCCGATCTTCTCGTAAGGATCGTCCAGCTCGATCTCCTTGGCGATGGACACACCATCGTTGGTGATCGTGGGGGCGCCCCACTTCTTTTCGAGGACGACGTTGCGTCCACGCGGGCCGAGGGTGACCTTGACGGCGTCGGCGAGGGTGTTCAGGCCCCGCTCAAGACCGCGGCGTGCCTCTTCATCAAATGCAATGATCTTGGCCATAACGGCAGTAGTCCTTTCGGGACAGTCGTTAAGAATGAACCTCGCTGCGGTGCCCGCGACGGACGATCCTTCCTGACGGCCTCTGTATGCCGGCAGTCCCGATCTCACCCCAACCAGGTGTTTCTTTCGCTCCATGCACGGCCACTGACCCCGCTTGCGGCCTAAACCGGGCGATGAGTTAGCAGTCGATATGCAGGAGTGCTAATCAATAATTAGCACTCCCCCGGGGAGAGTGCAAGCAGTCGCCGCTAAAACCTCGCCACTTCGCGACCGGCTTCGCTCCCAGCGATCACGCGATCACGCGAACACGCGAACGCTGTTCAGCGCTGAGCCCTGCCGGCCGTCTCGCTGCCGGTCAGTTTCGCCCTGTTGTCCGGCCCGTAGGTAAACACCATGTACCTGGCCGCTGTTACATCCCCGTTCTCATCGAACCGCACGGGCCCCGACTCGCCGTCATAATCAATCGGCTTTCCCTCTCTGATACCGGCGAGACAGTCTTTGTACGATCTGCAGAGCATTGGCTTCCCGGCGGACCGGGTACCTGCTGCGGCAGAACCCGCTGAACCGCCCGAGACGCCAATGAGGTGGGCGGCCACGGAGGCGCCGGCGTCATCATCAGCCACAGCGGCGGCAAGGGCAGCGAGATTGACCGCGTCGTACGTTTCGGCAGCAAAGGTCATGTCCTTGAGCCCCTTGTCCACGGCGACCAGTTCACCCTGCAGATGGGCGGAGGGAAACGCGCCGGCAACGATCCCCCTGGCCCCTTCGAGCGCCCGTGACCCAAGATCCGAGCCATACTGCCTAAAGGCTCCGTCTGCCAAGATGAACTGACTTCCGGTCACGCCCGCATTCTGCAGTTCGGCGATGGCACCCTGGGCGCCATCACGGGCAATGAGCACGACGGCGTCCGGCGAGGCTTCCGCCGCAGTCGCCGCCGCCTTCTGCGCTTCACCGGGTTTGAATCCGGCCACCGTGACGACCTCCATCCCCGCTTCCTTGGCGGAGGAGGACACGGCCGCCGACACATCGGTGCCGTAGGCGCTCTGCTCGTGGACAACAGCCAGTTTCCTGGCGCCGCCGTCCTTGGCCAGCTTGACCAGGACCGGCGACTGGGCCACGTCGGTTGCCGCAGTCCGGAAGTAGTAGCCCCCGCTCTGGTACTGGCTCAGGCTGGCTGCAGTGTTGGCCGGCGAGATAAGAACCACCTTGGCCTTGGACAGCACATCGATGGCGCCAGGAGCCCGACTGGAATCCGTGGGGCCTACGACGACGTCGGCCTTTGCCTCCACCAGCGCCCTGGCCTGGTCCGCTGCTTCCCCGCCAATCTTTTCCGGCAGCAGCTCCAGGGGCCGGCCCTTGTGCCCGCCCGCCGCGTTAATTTCCTGGACAGCAAGCTTGGCGGCCGCGAGCTGCGCGGCATTTAGGAACGCCTGGGATCCCGAGTTGTCGAGAATCAGGCCAATCCGCAAGGTGCCGTCGCCACTTGCTTCGACCGAGGCCGTCCTTGCGTTTCCCGCCTGCCCCGAGCATGCCCCCAGCACCAAAACGGCGGCAGCGCCAAACCCTGCCATGCGAATGAAGGGCCCGTGGGTGAAGGGCCTCCGGGTGAAGGACGTGCGGGGCAAGCGCAAGGCGCCGGTCGTCCGTCCGGCACTATCTTGGGCGGTCTCCGCGATGGCGCGGCCAGCCACTAGGCAGGCCGGACGTTTTCGGCCTGTGGGCCTTTTTCGCCCTCTCCGACATCGAGCTCGACCCGCTGGCCCTCATCGAGGGCGCGGTAGCCGTCTCCCTGGATGGCAGACCAGTGCACAAAGATGTCATCGCCCGAGCTGTCAACGGTGATGAAGCCGTAGCCCTTTTCAGCGTTGAACCACTTCACGGTTCCCAATGCCATGATTTCCACACTTTCAGATTGCTTCCGTAAGGCCCACCTCAGCGTGTGCCGCGAATTACGCTGCGAAGACTTTCTTCACTCTATCCACCGGCAGGCGACCGGAGGCAGACGGACAGCCGAAACCTGGCGCAATAGTTATTCGGGCGTAACCCGGTTCATCACTGGAATCCGGGGCCCAGCACAACGGCAACGGACGACTCAAAACCCGGGCTCTGAACGAGCGTCGGAATGTTCAACAACTCCCCCAGCGCTTCAGCGCTGGCCTTGTGCTCGGCGCCCGGATAGAAGATGACGGACGTTTGCTGAGGCGCACCCTGCCAGTTAGCGACCTGACCCAAGGTCCAGCCGTCGGCCTCGACGGTGGCACCCACACGGCCAGCCAGCCCGGAAGTCAAAGTCCCGTTGAAGATCGAGACCGGAAGTGCCTTGTCCACGGTTGAAGCCAGCACGTCGACCGAGGCGGGGTCCGTCGCAGCCGGCGATGACGGCGCGGTCTCGGAGGGGTCCGCAGACGCGGCAGCAGACGGGGAGGCCGGCTTGGAGGCACCCGCAGCGGGTGCAGCGGATGATGGCTTGGGTGAGGACGCCCCGGACGCCGAGCTCCCGGATTGGGCGACGGCGGCCGCAGCCTCGGACGCAGACTGTCCCGGGGTCTCGAACCCACCATGCGGCAGCAGGACGAACGCCGCCATGCCCACGGCCAAGGAAGCGGTCCCCACGCTCAGGATGGGCCACAGACGGGGACGCTTTGGCGCCGCCGCTGCCCGGTGGACGCCCTGCCGTGAGGCGGCCTCAGGTACCCTGTCGAATTCATCCCGGGCGTAATTGGTCATGGTAAAACGACGTCCTTGCTGGTCTTTTGCCGGTAGGCCGGCACTAACGATTTAGGCGCCAGACCCCAAGCGGCGCGCGGTGCGGGCCCTCTGACGTGACGTACGTAGTCTACGCAATCTCTTCACAAGCATGGGATCGTGGGCCAGGGCGGCCTCGGTATCAATGAGCGCATTGAGGATCTGGTAGTAGTGCGTAGCCGACAGATCGAACAGTTCGCGGATGGCCTGTTCCTTGGCGCCGGCGTACTTCCACCACTGCCGCTCCAGCGCCAGGATCTGCTGCTCGCGCTCGCTCAACGGAGAGTCCCGCAGCTGAAAATCCTCGAGCAAGGACCCGCGGCGCGGCCCCGCAGCAGGACTTTCTGCTGCAGCGGATCGCTCTGCTGCAGAGACGGCGGCGCGGTCTGTGAGATGGTCCTGCAACGGTTCGGCCACTGCACACTCCTTGGCTGGTTCCGGGAAAAAGACCAACCACCATGTTACGGACGAATAACAGCATTGTCATTTACGCGGCGTTACGCCGGAGGCCCTGCGCTGGAACAATGGTCCGTGTGACTGAACCTGAGCCCCTGTTTGTGCTGGAGAGCCATGCGCCGGCTGAAGACCAAGTACTCGCTGATATGAGGGCCATGCCTTTGGAGAAGCTGGTGGCGCCGGACTGGGCCGCGGCATTGGCTGACGTGGAGGACGAGCTGAGGTCCGCTCTCTCCTTCGTGGCCGGGGAGGAAGCTGCAGGGCACCGGGTGCTGCCGTCGCCGTCGAACCTCCTCCGGGCGTTCCGGCAGCCGCTTGCAGACGTCCGGATACTGATCGTCGGACAGGATCCGTATCCCACGCCGGGACACGCCGTAGGCCTGGCGTTCTCCGTGGACGGCCGCACCCGGCCCCTCCCCCGGAGCCTGGCGAACATCTACAAGGAACTGGAATCGGACCTCGGCTACCCCGCCCGTACCCACGGGGACCTCGGTGCATGGGCTGACCAGGGCGTATTGCTGCTTAACCGGGTGCTAAGTGTGCGCGAGGGTGCTGCCGGGTCCCACCGCGGAAGGGGCTGGGAAACCATCACGACGGCGGCCGTTACCGCCGTCGCCGGCCGCGGCACGGCGGAGGGAAGCCGGATACCGCTGGTCGCCGTACTCTGGGGCAAGGACGCCGAGAGCGTCCGCCCCCTGCTCGGCAGCACGCCGGTGGTGGCCAGCGCCCACCCCAGCCCGCTGTCCGCGTCGCGGGGTTTCTTTGGCTCCCGGCCGTTCAGCCGCGCCAATGCCCTGCTGGAAGAACAGGGCGCCGACGCAGTCGACTGGGAGCTTCCGCCGTTCGTACCCGGAGTCTAAGAGCCGGGCCTCTTGCCCTGGCCCAAGCTGGAGGGCGCGTTGATTCATTAAGCCTTGAAAGGCAACAGAAGGCAGCCGGAAAGAATACTTAGGCTAGGCTTACTTTCATGACTGTTCTGCCTGCCACCACATCGGCGACCCAGAAATCCCGTCCCCAGATCAACCTGACCGTTCTGCGCCGGGAGCAGCTTTCGCCGCACATGGTGAGGATCATCGCGGGCGGCGAAGGTTTCGGAGACTACGTCAACAATGACTTTGTTGACCGCTACGTCAAGATCGTCTTTCCGCAGCAGGGCGTCGAGTACCCCGAGCCGCTTGACCTGTGGGCTGTGCGCGAGACCATGCCACGGGAGCAGTGGCCGTTCACCCGCACCTATACCATCCGTCGGGTTGATATGGCGGCTCGCGAACTGGCCATCGACTTCGTCCTCCACGGAGACTCCGGCCTCGCCGGGCCGTGGGCCGCGTCAGCCCAGCCCGGTGACAGCCTGATCTTCACCGGCCCGGGCGGCGCCTACAACCCGGATCCCTCGGCGGACTGGTACCTGCTGGCCGGCGATG
Organism: Arthrobacter sp. D1-17; assembly: GCF_054130535.1. Classification (NCBI taxonomy): domain Bacteria; kingdom Bacillati; phylum Actinomycetota; class Actinomycetes; order Micrococcales; family Micrococcaceae; genus Arthrobacter; species Arthrobacter sp. D1-17. The sequence goes on from NZ_CP096382.1 coordinate 3,434,078, forward strand.
AAGCGGCGCTGCCGGCCATCGCCGCCGTCGTCGAATCCCTTCCCAGCGGCGCCCGCGGGCAGGCATTCCTCGAGGTGGACAACGACGCCGATGCCCAGCACATTGCCGCACCCGCCGGAGTGGAGGTCGTCTGGCTCAAACGGCAGGGCGTACCCGCCGGCGACAGCACCCTGTTGATCGATGCTGTGCGGGAGGCCCAGTGGCCGAAGGGCAGGGTGGACGTCTTTGTGCACGGCGAACGGGGCTACATGAAGGCCCTGCGCGACGTGCTGTTCAAGGAGCGTGGACTGGAACGGCGCCAGGTGTCGCTGTCCGGATATTGGGCCAAGGGCCGGGTGGAAGATGATTTCCAGGCTGAAAAGAAGCTCCCGATCGGCAAGATCTAGGAGCAGGCAAAATCTAGGAGCAGGCAAGATCTAGGCGCGGGCACGATCTAGAATCGGCAAGATCTAGGCGCGGCCAAGATCTGAACGCGGCCAGCTCTTCAGCGCCAGGATCCGCCTGCCGCTAGCGGCGGCGGGCCCGCCGTCGTTCGTTGCTCGCAAGGCTCCTGGTGAGCGGCCGCGCCAGGGTGTCGCCGAGCACGATGCCACCAGCGACGCCGAAGACGATGGCCCCTGCGCTGAGCATGCCTCCGGCTCCTAGCAGGATCTCTGATTCCTCGATGGTGAGCACGTACATCGACCGGAAGATGGTCAGGCCGGGCAGAAGAATCAGGCCGGCAGGGACGGCAACCACCAGCTGGGGAGCACCCATCCTCAGGGCCACCACGCGGGCCAGCAGGCCGATCACTACGGCGGCAATTGCCGGTGAGAAGCGTGCGCCAACATTCAGTGATTCGGCGCCGATAAGGGCCAGGTGCCCAACCACGCCGACTCCCGCCGTCGGCAGCAACAGCTTCCAGTCCGTCTGTTCCGTGATGCCGATCGCGACGACGGCGACGGCCACCATGAACACCTGCACCCACAGCGGATACGCCGGCGGGAAAGTTTCCGTGACGTCGATGGGCTCCATGCCGATCCTGTCCCCCACCACGAAGGCGACGGCGATCCCGGCCACCACGGCACCGAAGGTCAGCAGAGTCGACAGGAACCGGCCGGCCGCGGTAACAGGGAACCCGTTGATGGCGTCCTGGACCGACGATACGAGCCGGCCGGTGGGAAGCAGCAGCAGGATACCGCCCACCACAACGATGGCCGGGGCAAGCTGTATCCCCAAGGGGCTGCCGAATCGCCACAGGAGCAGCGCGATCACGGTGACAACGAAGGAACACGCCGCGGTGATGAAGAAGTCTGGTGTCCGCCAGCGGCCCAGCTTCCGGGCCAGAAGGCTGATCAGCAGGTTGGAGGCGAACGCGACGGCCGAGGCACCCGGGCCGCCGCCGATCACGCCCACGAACATGGCAGAAAACACCGCGAACGCGACCGTGACCATCCAGCGCGGGAACGGTTTGGGGCTGCGGACAATTTCGTCAAGCCGTCGGGCGGCCTCGTCCCGGCCGACGCCTCCGGCCACGATGTCTGTAACGAGCTGGTGTACCTTCGCCAGGCCCGCGTAATTGTTGGTCCAGGAACGCACCACGCGCAGCAGCGCGATGGGCGTCTGGTCCTGGGGCGCATAATTGATGGCCACCGACTGGTTGGTGATGTCCACCTCGATGTTGCTCAGCCCGAGCGCCGCGGTGACGGCGATGATGCTGGTTTCCACTTCGAGGGCGCCGGCGCCGTAACGGAACATCGCTTCGGCGAGGCGCAGAGCAAAGTCCATGGTTTTGCGCGCGGAGGTGTCCACCGCGCCCACCTGGATCATGGGGTTGGCGTAAGGGCTGCCAGTGAGCCGGTCCACGATGCTCAGGGGCGCCGTCGGCGGGTTCTCCCCCTGCACGAGGCGGCGCAGCATGCGCTTGGCCGCGGCGTTCTGCCGCAGCTGCGAAGCGGAGAGCGGCTCGGTCTTGGGCAGGCTGTCGGTATGGGGGCGCTTGGCCCCGTCGGGTTGCTTGGTCATTCCGGCCTCCCTCCGTGAGTTAATGCTGCTCGGCGTACCAGTATGTCTAGTAGAACTGCTGCCCCGTCCGGCGGGTGTAAACCTGCCGCGCCACCCGTTCACCGGCGGCGGTCCACAGCTTGTACTTCAGCGGGCTGATGACCTGGTCATAGCAACCGACGAAATCCGTGACGGTCTTGCTGAAGCTTGTCTTGAAGAGCCCGAGACCGTGGAAGGGGTTGGATGTGTCCTTCAGCTTGTCGCTCGGGGGCGTGCCGCAGAAGTCGTATTCCGTGCAGCCCAGCTCCTTGACCTGCTTGATCGCTGTCCACTGCACGAGGTGCGAATCGCCGTACTGGCTGCGTTTCTGCAGTGAGCCGCCGTCCTTGTACGTGCCCTTGCGTCCGTAGTTGATGACAAAGGCGCCCACAGAGGGGACCGCGTCCTCGTAAACGAACAGGAGCCGCCCTTGGCCACGCTTGATGAAGTTGGTCCAGAACTGGCGGTAGTACTCGTACTCCCGGACCCGGACCTGCGACTTGGCCTCCACCGTTGTGGTCATGAGACCGTACATGGCGCGGAAGTTCTCTTCCGTCGGTTCCACATTGTGCACCTCGACGCCTTCCCGGATGGCACGGCGGATTGCGTTCCGGCCCCGCGAGTGGAGGTTGCGGAGCAGCTGGTTCTCGTCCGGGGAAATGTCCAGGAGTGCGGTGGAGTCATTGGGCTGAAGGTTGTGGGTCTTGACCAGCCCGGCGCCTTCGATGACCTGACGCGCATGGTCGCTGAGTACGATATCCGGCTCGATCTTGATGGCGAAGACCCCGAGGCGTGCCCGCCTGACGAAGTCGGCGTTGGCTTTGGCGATGCCGGGAATGTCCTCGACATCGGCCACGTCCGGGCCCTTGATGATGTACCAGAGCTTGCCCAGCACCGGAAAGCTCTTTTCAAGGACGAGGTTGTAGCTCACGTAGTCGGCTGTCTCATAGACGAGGTGCAGTGTCTTCCAGCCATAGTGCTGTTTGACGTCAGCGAAGGCCTCGGATTGCAGGAGGTTTCCGCCGTTCGGATTCGCGGTGACGTGGGAATCCCAGTTGGCGACCTCTTCGGAGGTGGCAAAGCGGGCGGTGAATTCTCGCAAGGGTGCCGTGTCCAATCTTCGCGTACGTAGCTCTGCAGAAGGTGCCCGATGAGGCAGCCTCAAGTCTATCGGGACAGCCCGCGCCCTCGCCGAGTGAGGGGCACCCAGGCGGTGGGCTTTCCGTCACAGCCTTACACTGGCGAAGTCCTGCAGGCGTGCGGCCGCCGGTACCAGGCCGCCCATGCCGGCGCCCTTGGTCAGCCGGTCGGCGGCCGCCAGCCGGGTGAGGTCGATCCCCGTGAGCCCGGCTATCTGGCTCACCGGGACCTGGAAGGTGCGGAAGGGTCCCAGCGGCGGCGGCTCGCCCGCGGCCAGCCGCCGGAGGACGGCCTGCTCCAGCTCCAGCCCTTCCAGCAGGGGTGACTGGTCGAGCACGAATCCCGCCGAGGCGAGTGCCCCGTCTCCGGTCCAAGCGGCGACCTTCCAGAACCGTCGTGGTATCTGGATCCCCCTGTACGGCAGATCGTCGTGGGCGAGGACCGGTCCGGTGAAGACGCTCAGTTTGGCGTCGTAAATGTCGGCATGGTTCAGCACGTGGTCCTCGAGGCCGAGCCAGAGCTGCTTATCCTGGTTGAAGTCCGCTGCCTGCGGCGCCGCGTTGGGAAAGGCAAACGTGTCCTGGTTTGCTCTCCGGGCGGTCTCCGGGTCTCCCCACACGGGGTCGAGCCTGCGCACCAGGTGTCCCCGGTCCAGCTTGTTGTTCCGGTACACCTCTGGGCCGGCCTGGTGCCCACGGGGCACCCTCGGGTCGAAATGCCAGGTTCCGCTGCGCTCGAGCGGGCGGAGTTCCCCGCCGTTGATATTGACCCCGACGACGGCAGCCAGCCTGCGGGAGGACTGAAGCCGCACCGAGAAGTGGGTGTAATCGAGCAGCACGGCAGGCGCGTTCGGGCAGGGAAGGTCAACGGCCTCCAGCAGGAAGCCAGGATCGTAGCCTCCGTTCATGGATCCAATGGTGGCACGTGGCCTTGACTCCGGCCTCACGCACGGCAAGTGGGAAGGCACGGACCGCTTGCCGGAGGGAGTCCGGGGACTTCGATTAACAAGGACGGGACCGTACGCTCGGACAGCAGGCGTGTTGTTGTGCAGCTCGCGGCACTCCTCGCTTTTCTGGCAGCGTCCGCTCTGGTCGCGTGGCCCGGCTCTCAGGCAACCATCAACAATGTCAGCGGCTGGTACGCGGCGGCGGACAAGGCGCCGTGGTCTACGCCCAACTGGGTGTTCGGGCCGGTCTGGACTGTGCTGTGTGCCTCCATGGCCGTGGCGGCGTGGGTCGTTTGGCGCAGCCGCAGCGCCAGGCCCAGGACCGGTCTCAGGATGTACGGGGTGCAACAACTAAGTCCCGGCAAGCTCGACCAGCTGAAGAGGGATCAGCATTCCACGACGTTGACGGCGAGGCCGCCCATGGCGGTTTCCTTGTACTTATCGCTCATGTCCTTGCCGGTTTCGCGCATGGTGATGATGACCTCGTCCAGTGAGACGCGGTGGGTGCCGTCGCCCCAGAGCGCCATTTTCGCGGCGTTGATGGCCTTCGCCGCGGCGATCGCGTTGCGTTCGATGCAGGGCACCTGCACCAGGCCCCCGATCGGGTCACACGTCAGGCCCAGATTGTGTTCCATCGCGATCTCCGCGGCGTTCTCCACCTGCGCCGGGGACCCGCCCATCACCTCGGCCAAGCCCGCGGCGGCCATCGAGGACGCCGACCCGACCTCGCCCTGGCAGCCGACCTCCGCCCCGGAAATGGACGCCTGTTCCTTGTACAGCACCCCGACCGCGCCGGCGGCGAGCAGGAACTTCACCACCACATCGTCCCGGTCGGCCTGGGTCGCCTGATCCATGCCGGGGGCGTAGTGCAGCGCGTAATACAGCACCGCCGGGATGATGCCCGCGGCCCCGTTCGTCGGGGCCGTGACCACCCGCCCGCCCGAAGCGTTCTCCTCATTGACCGCCAGCGCGACCAGGTTCACCCATTCCTGCCAATACCGGCCGTCCCGGTCCGTGTCTTCCTTCAGCAGCCGCTGATGCCAGTCCGGGGCGCGGCGGCGGACCTTCAGCCCGCCCGGCAACAGTCCCTCCCGCTTCAGGCTGGTCTGCACACACGCCTCCATCACGGAGTAGATGCGCCCCAGCCCCTCCCGGATCTCCTCCTCCGAACGGGAAGCGCGTTCATTGACGAACATGACCTCGCTGATCGACAGGCCCTGGGCACGGCAATGCTCCAGCAGCTCCGCGGCCGTGCGGAACGGCAGCGGCAGCTCCTTCTTGGACTCCTCCAGCTCCTGCAGCGCCGCGTCCTCCTCGCCCTCCCGGACAATGAACCCGCCCCCGACCGAGAAGAACGTCGCCCTGTGCAGCACCTCGCCGGCGGCGTCGGACACGGTAAACGTCATCCCGTTGGTGTGCCGGGGCAGCACGGTCAAGGGCCGCAACACAATATCCTCCACCCCATACGGCAACCGCACACCGCCGCCCGCGCCGGCCAGCTGCAGCATCCCGGTCTCCGCGATGTCCGCCAGCCGGGACTCCACCTCCTCCGGCAGGATCAACTCCGGATGAAAGCCCTCCAGGCCCAACAGGACCGCGGTCATCGTCCCGTGCCCGTGACCCGTCGCAGCCAGCGAACCGTACAGATCCACCCGCAACGACGCCACCCGCTCCAACACCCCGGACGCCCTAAGCTCCTCCGCAAACACCGCAGCAGCACGCATCGGCCCCACAGTGTGCGAACTCGACGGGCCGATTCCGATGGAGAAAAGGTCAAAGACACCAACAGCCATGATCAGTTCCTAAAAAGTCAGTAATCGAGAGGTGAGCAGCGGCCCCTTCGGGTCCGGCCTCCGGCAGCATGCTCCCCGCCGTCCCCCCTAACCTCGAAAGCTCGGCCAGGGAACCCGGACGGCGTGGGCCCGGCATGCACAAAGGTTGAACCCGACGGGCCGGGCTTCGACAAGCTCAACCAGCGGACTTGCCAGCAATCTCTCTTACCAACGCTACGCCGTTTTGGGCGCCGCGAGGGCAGCCCCGAGCGCAATCCAATGGCTTAAAGCTCGCCGCCGTTCTTGGACGCGTACTCCTCGGCGGACAGCAGCGGACCTTCCGACTCGGCGGCGACCTTGAAGAGCCATCCTGCACCGTACGGGTCGCTGTTGATTAGCGCCGGGTCGTCGACGACGGCCGGGTTGGTTTCCGTGACCTCGCCAGTGACCGGGGAGTAGAGGTCCGAAACGGACTTGGTGGACTCCACCTCGCCGCAGGTCTCGCCGGCAGTCACAGTGGAGCCGACCTCGGGCAGGTCCACGTAAACAATGTCGCCGAGGGCGTCGGTGGCCACGGCGGAAAGGCCGACGGAAACAACGTTTCCATCCTTCCGGGACAGCCACTCGTGTTCTTCGGAGTACTGCAGATCAGCGGCAACTTTTGCCATGTTGTTTGGTTCCTTACGTTTCGGTGATTTCGGAAAGTGAGAGAGCGTCGGGTTAAACCCGACGGAAAGTGAGAGAGCGCCGGGTTAATTGTGCAGAAAGTGAGAGAGCGTCCGGGGGTAGGTGGTCCCGGACGCTCTCCCGCAAAACTACTTGGCGCGTTTGTAGAACGGGAGTGCCACGACTTCGAAGGGTTCTGCCTTGCCGCGGAGGTCTACGTCCAAGAACGTGCCGGGCTCGGTGTATTCGACGTCGACGTAAGCCATAGCGACGGGGTAACCCAGGGTGGGGCTGGGCTGGCCGGAGGTCACTTCACCGACGACGTTGCCGTCCTTAAGCACAGGGTAGTGTGCCCGGCCGGCGCGGCGGCCCAGGCCCTTGAGGCCTACGAGCTTCCGTCCCGTGCTGGTTCCGGCTCCGGCTTCCTTTTTGGCCGCCAGGGCTGCCTTGCCGACGAAGTCGCCTTCCTTGGACAGCGCGACGACGGGGCCCAGGCCGGCGGCGAAGGGGTCGCCGTCGAGGGACAGTTCGTTGCCGTAGAGCGGCATGCCGGCCTCCAGGCGGAGGGAATCGCGGCAGGCCAGGCCGGCCGGCGTCAGCTCCCCCTCGTCGGCGATGGCGATGATTGCCTGCCAGAGGGCGGCGGCGTCGGCATTGTCCACGAAGATCTCAAAGCCGTCTTCCCCGGTGTAGCCCGTGCGTGCCAGCAGCAGCTCCTGACCCGCGCCGGCCACGAGGAATGGGACCTCGACGCCGGCGTAGTACTTCAGTCCGGTGACGAGCTCGTGCTGGGCTGCGGGAACGAGGCGAAGAAGGATTTCTTCAGCTTTCGGCCCCTGCACAGCGATGAGCGAGGTTTCGGCGGAGACGTCGTCCACGACGACGTCGAATCCTGCCGCGCGCTCGACGAGGGCGGCGGCGACGGTGGCAGCGTTGCCGGCATTGGGCACGACGAGGAACCTGTCGGCGGTTCCGGTCTCCGCGGTCCCAGCACCGGCAGCACCAGCACCGGCAGGGCGCCGGTACACGATGAGGTCATCGATGATGCCGCCGTCCTGGTTGCAGATCAGCGAGTACTTGGCCTTGCCGACGGCCATGGCGGAGATCTTTCCCGCGAGGGCGTAGTCCAGGAAGGCTCCGGCGTCCGGCCCGGTGACCCAGACTTCGCCCATGTGGGAGAGGTCGAAGATGCCGGCGGCGTTGCGGACGGCGTGGTGCTCGGCCAGCTCGGAGGTGTATTTGAGCGGCATCTGCCAGCCGCCGAAGTCGGTGAAGGAGGCGCCGAGTTTCTTGTGCTCTTCGTACAGGGCCGTGTACTTCTCAGTCATGGGGGGTGATCCTTAGTTCTCAAATTCGGAAAGCGGCGGGCAGGAACAGACCAGGTTCCGGTCCCCGGCTGCGCCGTCGATGCGGCCCACGGGCGCGAAGTACTTGTCCTGCTTGAGGGAGTGCACGGGGAACACGGCCTGCTCGCGGGGGTAGTCACGGTTCCAGTCGGAGCTGATGACCGCGGCCGCGGTGTGCGGGGCGTTACGCAGCGGGCTGTTCTCCACAGTGAAGTCACCGTTGGCGACCTGGTCGATCTCGCGGCGGATGGAAACCATGGCCTCGATGAACCGGTCGATCTCGGCCAGGTCCTCGGACTCGGTCGGCTCCACCATCAGGGTCCCGGCCACCGGGAACGCCAGGGTGGGGGCGTGGAAGCCGTAGTCGATCAGGCGCTTGGCCACGTCCTCGGCCGTGACACCGGTCCGGGCCGTGAGTTCGCGCAGGTCCAGGATGCACTCGTGCGCCACCAGGCCGCCCTCACCGGTGTACAGCACCGGGAAGTGCTCATCCAGGCGCGCAGCGACGTAGTTCGCCGCGAGCAGCGCCGACTTCGTGGCCTCGGTCAGCCCGTCCCCGCCCATCAGCTTCACGTACGCCCAGGAGATCGGCAGCACCCCGGCGGAGCCGAAGCGCGAGGCCGAGATCGGCACGTCATCACCCTCACTCCAGGACGCCGCGTTGCCGGGCATGAACGGTGCCAGGTGCGCCTTGGCCGCGACCGGGCCGACGCCGGGCCCGCCGCCGCCGTGCGGGATGCAGAAGGTCTTGTGCAGGTTCAGGTGCGACACGTCCCCGCCGAACTTGCCCGGCTGGGCCAGCCCCACCAGGGCGTTAAGGTTCGCGCCGTCAACGTAGACCTGCCCGCCCGCGGCGTGCACCGCGTCGCAGACCTCACGGACGTCCCCGTCGTACACCCCGTGGGTGGAGGGGTAGGTGATCATGATGCACGACAGCACGTCCTTGTGCGCCTCGATCTTCGCGTACAGGTCCGCGTGGTCAATGGTGCCGTCCGCCGCGGTGGCCACCACCACGACCTTCATGCCCGCCAGCACCGCCGAGGCAGCGTTCGTGCCGTGCGCCGAGGCCGGAATCAGGCAAATGTTCCGCTGGCCCTCGCCACGGGACCGGTGGTAACCGCGGATCGCCAGCAGACCCGCCAGCTCACCTTGGGACCCGGCATTGGGCTGGATCGAGACCTGGTCATAGCCGGTGATCTCGGTCAGCTGCGCCTCCAGATCAGCGATCAGCTCACGCCAGCCCGCCGTTTGGGAATCCGGCGCGAACGGGTGGATCGAGGCGAACTCCGGCCAGGAAATGGCCTCCATCTCGGCCGTCGCATTCAGCTTCATCGTGCAGGACCCCAACGGAATCATCGTGCGGTCCAGCGCCAGGTCACGGTCCGACAACCGCCGGATATAACGCAGCAGCTGCGTCTCGGACCGGTGCGTATTGAACACCGGATGCTCCAGGTAACCGGAGGTGCGTTCGACGGCGGGGTCAAGAGCGAAACTGCCCGGGGCTCCCACTGCCGTGGCGCCGAAGGCGGCGAGTACGTCCGCCACGATGGCCGGTGTGGTTGTTTCATCCGTGGAGATGCCGACGGTGTCGGCGTCGATCACGCGGAGGTTGATCCCCTTTTCTTCTGCTGCGGCGATGATGCCGGCCGCCTTGCCCGGAACGGAAACGGTCACGGTGTCGAAGAAACTGTTGTGCAGGACTTCCAAGCCGGCTGCCTTGAGCGATGCCGCGAGAACCTTGGCGTGGCTGTGCGCGGTCTCGGCGATCGCCTTCAGCCCCTCCGGTCCGTGGTAGACCGCGTACATCGACGCGACGATAGCCAACAGCGCCTGCGCGGTGCAGATGTTGGAGGTCGCCTTTTCACGGCGGATGTGCTGCTCCCGGGTCTGCAGCGCGAGGCGGTACGCGGGCACTCCGGCAGAGTCTTTGGAGACACCCACCAGGCGGCCGGGCAGGGAGCGCTCAAGGCCCTTTTGCACTGCCATATAGGCGGCGTGGGGTCCGCCGTAGAACAGCGGCACACCCAGCCGCTGCGCGGACCCGACGGCGATATCCGCGCCCTGCTCGCCGGGAGGCGTGATCAGGGTCAGGGCCAGCAGGTCAGCTGAGACCGTGACCAGGGCACCACGTTCCTTGGCGGCGGCAATCACGGGGGACTGGTCCCAGACCCGGCCGGAGACTCCGGGCTGCTGCAGGACGACGCCGTTGATGTCACCGTCAGGCAGTCCGTAGGACAAATCCGCGACCTCGACCTCGAAGCCCAGCGCCTCGGCGCGACCCTTGACGATGGCGATGGTCTGCGGCAGGCAGTCAGCGTCCAGGACGGTCTTGCCCTCGCGGGCTTGCTTGTTCTTGTTGGCCCGGCGCATCAGCAGCACCGCCTCGGCCACCGCCGTTGCTTCATCCAGCAGCGAGGCATTGGCGATTGGCAGGCCAACGAGGTCCTGGACCATGGTCTGGAAGTTCAGCAGCGCCTCAAGGCGGCCCTGGGAAATTTCCGGCTGGTACGGGGTGTAGGCCGTGTACCACGCAGGGGATTCCAGGATGTTGCGGCGGATCACCGGAGGCGTCACGGTGTCGTAGTAGCCCTGGCCGATCATCTGTACAGCCGTCTTGTTCTTCGCGGCCAGCCTGCGGAGCTCGGCGAGCGCTTCAACCTCGCTCAGCGCCGGAGACAGTTCCAGCGCAACATCCTGCCGGATGTCCTTGGGAACGGCGGTGTCAACCAGGGCATCAACGGTGTCGAAGCCCACAGCCTTGAGCATGGCGGCAACATGGGCTTCGCGGCGGGCTCCGATGTGCCGGTCGACGAAGGTGGCGGAGGCTGAATGTACGGTCAAAGGAACTCCATAACTAAGGCGGCGCGGGTACGCCACAGTGATTCGGGTTCCTCCCCGCTCTGTATTGGACCTGAGAGTTTCCGCGGCGCGCATCGTGCGCGGCGCCGCTTGCACCGTCGGTGAGCACAGCGTGTCCTGAGTTGTCGGGTGATCCCGGGCCTTACGGCCGACAGCCTGCTACTTTCCAGAGTTGCCTCGCCGCGGCGGTACATGGGCCTGTGAGATTCCTGGGGAGGGTTTGCTCCTACGGCGCCTGCTTGTACCTACTTGCAGGACTCTCCCGCCGCAGATCAAAGGCGTATTCAGTTAGCCGTGGCATCAGCCACACCGGCCATTCTCCTACGTCCCGAACCCGTCCGCAAACTGCAGCAGCGGCGTCCGGGCCCGCGGCCGGCCGACGCCGCGCAATCATCGGGTTCCCCGCGGGAAAGCGCTCTTCAGCCCCGGAGCCGCGCCAGCGCGGAGAGCAGGCTTTCGCCGTCGGCAGCCGTTTCTGCGGCGGTCGCGGCGGGCCCGATGGAGAGCATTGCATTGAAGTACACGCCGTCACCCATATACAGGACCGCCTAGGCGAGGTCGGGTCCCACGTCCTTGGCAATCTCGTCCAGCCACCGCTGCTGGATGCGGGCGAACCGGCGCCGGGTTTCCTCGTGGGCCACTTCCGCCAGTCGCGTGGAGGCGACGATGGCAGGGTCCAGTGGGTGTCCGCCCAGACGGAGGACCTGATGAAGTAGGCGGCCGCCCCTTCGGGCGCGGTGGACATGGCCTGCGCATCGGCTTCGGCGTACTCGTCCAGGCGATCCAAAAGGACGCCGATCAGCGCTTCCTTGTTCGGGAAATGGTAGAGCAGCCCTCCTTTGGAACACCCGCGCGGGCCTCTACGGAATCAAGGAACTTGCCACCGCAGGCCTCGGGGGCGCCGGTTGCCGTCATCGCCTTTGGCGCATTCATGGGCTGGGCATTTGTCCGGCGGCAGAAGCGCCTGGCGTCGCCCCTCCTGGACCTATCGCTTTTCAGCAACCCCGACTTCAGCACGGCCATCACGGCCAATGTCCTGGCGCTGTTCTCCTACAACGGCTTCATCCTGTTCCTGGCGCAGCACCTGCAGCTGCAGCTGCTGGAGGGCATGTCCCCTTCGGCATCTGGAATGGCCATGCTTCCCGCCCTTGCCGCGATGGTGATGGCCGGGCTGCTCGTGGTGCCGCTGGTGAAAAAGCTGCGCCCCGGGTTTGTTGTGGCCGGAGGCCTGTTCCTCAGCGCTGCGGGCTACAGGCTCGTCGCCCTAGACGACCATTCATCAGGGCCGGGGCTACTGCTGGGCGCACTGCTCCTGCTGGCCGTCGGCGTGGGCGGGGCGGAGACAATTTCCAACGACCTGATCCTTGGGGGCAGTTCCGCCAGCCAGGTCAGGGGCAGCCGCGGCGATTTCGGAAACAGGCTATGAGGTGGGTCCCTGCTCGGGACAGCCGTGCTGGGATCCATCCTCACGGCCTCGTATCAGCAGCATCTGGCGCTGCCACCTGCGGTCGTGGGCACTTCCCCCGAGACGGCGCCGGCCGAAGCGCTGGCCGGCGCAGGCGAAACACTCGCGGGCGCGGTGGAACTGGCCGGGATGCTGCCGGCCCCGGCTTCCGAGGCTCTCGCAGAGGCTGCCCGCACGGCTTTCGACTCGGGCGTCCACATCATGCTGCCATCGCGCTGGTACTGATGGCAGCAGCGGCCGTCCTGTCCGCCGTCGGGCGGTGCCGACCCAAAAGAGGGCCTGCACAAAAGGGGCCTGCACAAAGGTGTCCGGCACAAAAACAGCCCCGGAGCTCGTTCCGGGGCTGTTTTGCCTTTGCGGCCGGGCCGCAGCACGCGAAGTTACTTGCCGTCAGGCTGCGTGACGCTGGCGGTGGGCTTCATGTTCTCAGCACTCAGCATCCAGGCGAACTGCTCCAGCTTCTCGATGAAGGTGTGGAGCAAGTCAGCAGTGGTGGGGTCTTCCTCATCCACCTCGTCATGGACTTTGCGCATGGTGCCGACCGCGGCTTCCAAGGCGGCAACAATCCGCTCGGCCGCGTCCTGGGTGCTGATAAGGCCGTCCGGGAAGCGGGCAAGGTTGGTGGACTTGGCCACCGTCTCGCTGCGGCCGTCGGGCAGCGCATGGAGTGCGCGCATCCGCTCCGCGGTGTCGTCAGCGAAGGTCCTCGCGGCGTCCACAATCTCGTCCAACTGCAGGTGGAGGTCCCGGAAGTTGGTCCCCACGATATTCCAGTGTGCCTGCTTGCCCTGGAGGTGCAGCTCGATCAGGTCCGCGAGCACAGCCTGCATGTTGTTGGTCAGGGTCGGTGAAGCTTTCATTCGTCCTCCTCGATTGGTCCAGCAGTTCCGACGCTACCCCAGCCCCTAATCCGGGCGGCAGAACCAAGCCGCCGTTTCACCATCAGCTTACTTAGTACTTTCCGTCATAAATGATCGACATTCAAATAACCCTTGCCAGCACCGCAGGCACTGCGCATACTAAATGAACGTCATTCATTTAGTATGCGGCCGTCGCAATGGAGTGATTATCATGATCGAAATCACCCGCCTGGATGCCCTCGATTCCCCCGCCCGGACAGCGCCGTCCACGCGGCCCGCCCTGCGGATCGGAGTTGTCCAGCACCACTGGCACAGCAGCAACGCCGCTGTCCGCGCCGAACTGGACGATGGCATCGGTCGCGCTGCCCGCCTCGGCGCCAGTGTCGTCTTCCTTCCCGAACTGACGCTGTCCCGCTACCCTGCGGACCAGGTCCCGGACAACGACCTGTCCCTGGGCCGCACCCGTTCGCGACCCTCGGACGTGGCGGAGGATCTCCTCGGCGGTCCCACCTTCCGCTTCGCGGCTGAAGCCGCCCGCCGCCACGGCATCTGCGTCCACGCGTCGCTCTACCAGCAGGCAGAACACCCTGACGGCAGCGACGACGGCCTCGGCCTGAACACCTCCATCCTTGTCTCCCCCTCCACTGAGCTGCTGGCGCGCACGCACAAGCTGCACATCCCCGTCACTGCTGGCTACTACGAGGACAGGTTCTTCCGGCAGGGCCCGGCAGCCGAAGACGCCTATGCGGTCCACGCTCCGGCCGAGCTCGACGGCGCGCGCCTCGGCATGCCCACCTGCTGGGACGAGTGGTTCCCGGAACTGGCACGCCTTTACGCGCTGGGCGGCGCGGAGCTGCTGGTATATCCGACGGCGATTGGTTCAGAACCGCTGTTCCCGGACTTTGACACGCAGCCCCTGTGGCAGCAGGTTATCGTGGGCAACGGCATCGCCAACGGGCTGTTCATGGTGGTCCCCAACCGCTGGGGCCAGGAGGACGCCCTCAATTTCTACGGGTCCTCCTTCATCTCGGATCCTTACGGACGCATCCTGGTCCAGGCACCGCGTGACGAATCGGCCGTCCTCGTCGCGGACGTGGATCTGGACCAGCGCCGAGACTGGCTCACGCTCTTCCCATTCCTCACCACCCGCCGCCCGGACACCTACTCACGTCTCACTGAACCAGTGCGCCACGACGCCCCCTTCGGCGGAGTGCCGGCTCCGCTGGTTGAGCCCAATCGGCTGGCCGCGGCCAATGCCCTGGCGGAGGTGACGGCATGAGCACCTGGCGCATGCCGGCAGAAACGGCGCCCCAGGAGCGGCTCTGGATGGCGTTCCCCACCGGCGGCTACACTCTGGGCGGGACTGCAGAGGAGGCGCATGCCGCGCGTTCGGTGTGGTCCGCCGTCGCGAACGCTGCCGTTGAGTTCGAGCCGGTCACGGTGGTGGTGGCCCCCGACGACGCCGATACCGCAAAGGGGTATCTCGCACCCGCCGTCGAGGTACTGACGGCGGAGCTGAACGATGCCTGGATGCGGGACATCGGCCCGACGTTCGTGCTGGACGGCCGCGGCACGCTGGGTGCGGTGGACTGGGTCTTCAACGGCTGGGGTGCGCAGGAATGGGCCCGCTGGGACCAAGACGCCCGCATAGCGGCCGAAATCACGGGACGGGCAGGCGCAGACCATCTGGTGTCAGGACTGGTGAACGAGGGCGGCGGCATCCAGGTGGACGGCGAGGGCACCGTACTGGTCACCGAGACCGTCCAGCTCGATCCCGGGCGCAATCCCGGCCTGACCAAAGCCGAGATCGAAGCGGAGCTGGTCCGGACCCTCGGTGCCAGCCACGTGATCTGGCTGCCCCGCGGCTTGACGCGTGATTCAGAAAAATTCGGCACCCGGGGCCATGTGGACCTCGTTGCAGCCATCCCGTCCCCCGGCACGCTCCTGGTCCACGCGCAGCGAAACCCGGCGCACCCCGACTACGGCGTAAGCCAGGAACTCATCAGCTTTCTGTCCTCCACGCAGGATGCCGCCGGACGGGAATGGAACATCATCGAGGTGCCCGCCCCCGAGACGCTGACGGACGCCGAAGGGTTCGTGGACTACAGCTATATCAACCACGTTGTGGTGAACGGCGGAGTCCTTGCCTGCACGTTCTCCGACCCCAACGACGAGAAAGCCCTCCGCATTCTCGCCGATGCCTATCCCGGCCGCCGCGTGGTGGGCATTGACGCGCGTGACCTCTTCGCCCGCGGCGGCGGAATCCACTGCATCACCCAGCAGCAGCCCGCTGTCCCCTGGACCGGGCTGCCTCCCAGAGAGGGTACGTCATGAGCCAAGCCACCCGCCCAACCGCGTCGGCCGGAGCTACTGCCGGCACCGCCGGCCCCGCGCACGGCATTACCAGCAAGGGACTGAAGGGCGGGCAGCTGGGCCTCCTCGCCGTCGTTGTTCTCGGCATTTCGACGATTGCGCCGGCCTATACGCTTACCAGTGCCCTCGGTCCTACCGTTGCCGAGGCCGGGCTGCAGCTACCGGTCATTTTCCTCATCGGCTTCATCCCGATGATCCTCGTGTCCCTCGCCTACCGGGAGCTGAACACCGATTCGCCGGACAGCGGCACCACCTTCACGTGGGTGACCAAGGCCTTCGGGCCCTGGGTGGGGTGGATGGGCGGCTGGGGCCTGCTGGCCGCCAACATCACCGTGCTGTCCAACCTGGCGGCGGTGGCCGTGGACTTCTTCTATCTCTTCCTCGCGCAGCTGACGGGGACCCCGGAACTGGCCGACCTCGCCGCCAACAAGCTCCTCAACGTGGCCACCTGCTTCGTTTTCGTCGCGCTGGCCGTGTGGGTGAGTTACCGCGGGCTGCACAGCACAAAGATCGTGCAGTATGGACTCGTGGGGTTCCAGCTGCTGGTGCTGGCCCTGTTCGTGGGCCTCGCCTTTGCAAACTGGTCCTCGTCCGAAACCTCCATCCCCTTCAGCTGGGAGTGGTTCGACGTGACCAAGATCGAGACGTTCGGCCAGCTCGCGGCGGGCATCTCGCTGTCCATCTTCGTGTACTGGGGCTGGGATGTTTGCCTCACCGTGAACGAGGAAACCACCAACGGCAAGAAAACCGCCGGCCTCGCAGGCACCGTGACCGCCGTCGTCGTTCTTGGCATTTACCTCCTGATCACTATCGCCACCATGATGTTCGCCGGGGTTGGCACCGCGGGGATTGGCCTGAACAATGAGGAAAACCACGCCAATATCTTCACGGCGCTGGCGTCGCCCGTTATGGGCCCCTTAGCCATCCTCATGTCGCTGGCGGTCCTGTCCAGTTCGGCAGCCTCGCTTCAGTCAACGTTTACGTCGCCCTCACGCAGCCTGCTGGCGATGGCGCACTACGGCGCGCTGCCAAGGCCCTTCAGCCGCATGAGCGCGCAGTTCGCGACGCCGGGCTTCGCCATCATCGCCTCGGGGGTCCTCTCGGCGGGGTTCTACGCCGTGATGCACGTGGTAAGCGAGAACGTTCTCAACGACACCATCCTCGCCCTCGGCCTGATGATCTGCTTCTACTACGGCCTGACTGCTTTCGCCTGCGCCTGGTACTTCCGCAACACCGTGTTCAGCAGCGCCCGCAACTTCATGTTGCGGCTGGTCTGTCCCCTGCTGGGCGGGGCGGGCCTCCTGGTGGTCTTCCTCCAGACGGCCGCGGACAGCTGGGCCCCGGAATTCGGCAGCGGGTCCGAGGTCTTCGGTGTGGGCCTGGTGTTCGTGCTTGGCGTCGGCATCCTGGCGCTCGGGGCTGTGTTCATGCTGGTGATGTCGCGCCTGCGGCCTGGGTTCTTCCGTGGCGAGACAATACGTCAGGACACCCCGGCACTGGTGGTTCCCGACTAGGCGCTACTGCACCCATCGCCGCACGATGTACAGCATGACGCAGGCACAGCGGGGCCCCGCCTCCTCCTCGGGGCGGGGCACCGCTGCTTAACCGGCTTTATTTGCCGTCACCAGTGGTGGGCGACGTCAATCACGAGCCTGGATCCGTTGCCGGGACCGGCAAGGGTGAACACCTTGAAGGGCAGCCGGGCGCGGACGCCGAGGCCAAGAGTGGTGTGGCCCTCGAAGCTGCCCGCCCAGGCAACCTGCCGGAACGTCTGGTACTTGGAAACGTTGGTCACCTCGGAGCGGTTGGCCGGCACGAACGTGGCCTTGCCCGTGTTGCTGTCATAGCTGGGCGAGTGGGCGGTGACCTGCAGGAATGCACCGCCCCTCAGCTTGATGGGCAGCCCTGATCCGTCCTGGACAACCTTCGAAACGTAGCGGACGTTGTAACCGGTTGCCTTTCCCTTGATGTCGATCACGAGGCGGTCGAAGCAGTAGTGCTGGCCCGAGCGCACATTGGTGACCGGTGCGGCGCTCATGGTCTGGTTGGACTTGGCAAGTGAACCCCAGACCAGTCCGCAGTAGGAAGTGGTTGCCGAGGCGGACCCCGGAGCCAGCAGGCCCAGCCCGAGAGCCATGATGATGGCAGTCAGCCAGGCGCTTAGTTTTTTCATGTAGGCACCCCTTTCGGGTGTGAGTGATTGGATAACTCCAGCGTAGGAGCGCCAAAGGCCCGAAACGAGGGATGTTTCCGGTTCTTCGTACAACCGTTAAACCGCCGGAAAACCGATCACGGGACCGTAATTCCCGAGCGTTTTTCAGGGCCCTCGAGAGACGTTCGTAGCACTTTCTCTACACGGCCGTTACCGCCGGTAACGGCCAATATCGTGGCGGTACGGTCGAATGCACTGTGGGCATAAAAAAGCGAGACGCCAGCGTCCCTGTCGGGTGCCGGCGTCTCGCTTTGCCTTGCTACTGAAGCCCGCAAAACGGCGCGGGTGGGGGTCAGCCTTCGCAGTCGCGGCAATACTTCATGCCGTTTTTTTCGCGCGCAACCTGGGACCGGTGGCGGACCAGGAAGCAGGAGGAGCAGGTAAATTCGTCGGACTGCTCCGGAACAACAATGACCGTGAGTTCTTCGTTGGAGAGATCTGCGCCCGGAAGGTCGATGCCCTCAGCAGTATCGTTCTCATCGACGTCGATAACAGCGGTCTGCGCGCCGCCGCCGCGGGACGCCTGAAGGGCCTCCAACGATGCGGAGGGATTCTCTTCTTCTGTCTTGCGTGGGGCGTCGTAATCGGTAGCCATAACGTGTTCACTTTCGTTGCTGCGCAGCGCCATTTCAGGCACCTCAGTGAAGCAGTTTAGGTCATAAAGCGCAAAAGGGAAGACTAGTGTGGCCAAGCCGACATCCGGGCCTTTTCAGGGCTGATACGCCCTTTGGGACTGGCGGCCGGGCGCTGCCGGTTTTAGCCTGAACGAAAGATCAACTCGTTCTCCGCAGGGAGGCACCTCATGGCCACCAAACTCAATCGCAAGGCCCTGGAGAATGCCCGCGCACTGGTGAAAAAGGGAAAGGTTGAGCGCGACATCCGTGACGACTGGAGCGAACACGCCCCCTCGACTGACGATGAAAACTCGTTCATCGACAAGCACGGCTTTGAGGAGTTTTCCAAGTGGCATCTCGGCATTGACCGGGAGCAATCGGACGGCACCAAGGGCAGCGTCAGTTTCCCGTTCGGCGACTTCAAGAAGGTCCACCGCTGCGCCATCATCTCGCTGGAAAGCCGCGCAGCGCAGTACGACCACGAGGACATCGCTAAGGCAGCCAAAAAATTGCTGGAAGAAATCGACGCCGGCTGAGGCCGCGTGGTTCGGCTGGCTCTCGCAGCCGGACCCGGGCGGCCCCCGGGCCGCCGTCGGCCGGCTCGCTCCAGTCGCCGTCGCCCGGGCGTCCCGGCCGGCCGCATCTGCAGCCGGCCCGGGGCGCCTCGGCCGACGGACCCGGTTAGCGCAGGTCGAAGCGGTCGAGTTCCATGACCTTCACCCAGGCCGCCACGAAGTCGTTGACGAACTTCTCCCGGGCGTCCTCGCTCGCGTAGACCTCGGCCAGCGCCCGCAGCTGCGAGTTGGAGCCGAGGACCAGGTCGACAGCCGTGGCCGTCCACTTCAGTTCGCCGGTGGCGATGTCGCTGATCTCGTAGACGTTCTCCTCAGCCCCCGATACCCTCCACCGCGTGCCCGGGGAGAGGAGGTTGACGAAGAAGTCGTTCGTCAGGACCTGCGGCCTGTCGGTGAGGACACCGTGGGCGGAACCGCCGGCATTGGTGCCGAGGACACGCATGCCGCCGATAAGGACTGTCATCTCCGGCGCGGAGAGGCCCAGCAGGTACGCCTTGTCCAGCAGGAGGGTCTCCGGCTGCAGCTTCTCGCCGGGGCGCATGTAATTGCGGAACCCGTCCGCCCGCGGCTGCAGATACTGGAATGACTCGACGTCGGTCTGATCCTGGGAGGCGTCTGCCCGGCCTGCACGGAACGGTACGGTGACGGGGAAGCCGGCGTCCCTCGCGGCCTTCTCCACCGCAGCGCAGCCACCGAGGACGATCAGGTCTGCCAACGAGACCTTCTTGCCCCCTGTCTGCGCGGAGTTGAACTGCTGCTGCACCGTCTCGACGGCCCGCAGCGCTGTGGCCAGCTGCTCGGGCTCGTTAACTTCCCAGCCGCGCTGGGGCTCCAGCCGGATCCGCGCGCCATTCGCGCCGCCGCGCTTGTCGGTCTTGCGGAAGGTGGACGCTGCTGCCCACGCCGTGCTGGCGAGCTGCGAGACGGACAAACCTGACTCCAGGAGTTGGGCTTTAAGCGCGGCGATGTCCTGCTCGTCGATCAGCGCGTGGTCGGCTGCCGGGATGGGGTCCTGCCAGAGCTGCGGCTCCGGGACCCATGGTCCGAGCAGGTGCGGGCCCACCGGACCCATGTCGCGGTGCAGCAGCTTGTACCAGGCCTTGGCGAACGCGAGCGCGAACTCGTCCGGGTTCTCCAGGAAGCGCCGCCCGATTTTCTCGTAGATCGGGTCGAAGCGCAGTGACAGGTCGGTCGTGAGCATGGTTGGGCGGTGCTTCTTCTCCGGGTCGTGCGCGTCCGGGATGATCTCCGGGGCATCCTTGGCGACCCACTGGTGGGCACCTGCCGGGCTCTTGGTGAGCTCCCACTCATATTCGAACAGGATCTCCAGGAAACGGTTGCTCCACTCCGTCGGCCGATCGGTCCAGGTGACCTCGAGCCCGGAGGTGATTGTGTCGCCGGCCTTGCCGCTGCCGTAGGTGCTGAGCCAGCCCAGGCCCTGCGCCTCGAGGTCGGCAGCCTCCGGCTCGGGGCCGACGTGTGCGTCGGCGTCCCCGGCGCCGTGGGTCTTGCCGAAGGTGTGGCCGCCGGCAATCAGCGCGAAGGTCTCCTCGTCGTTCATCGCCATCCGCTTGAAGGTCTCGCGGATAAACGACGCAGCGAGCTTGGGATCCGGGTTGCCCATCGGGCCCTCGGGGTTGACGTAGATCAGGCCCATCTCGGTGGAGCCGACCTCCTCCGACATCTGGCCTTCTCCGATGTAGCGTTCGTCGCCGAGCCAGGTGTCCTCTGGCCCCCAGAAGATCTGCTCGGGCTCCCACACGTCCTCACGGCCGAAGGCGAATCCAAAGGTCTTGAAGCCCATGGACTCCAGGGCGACGTTGCCCGCGAGAACCAGCAGGTCCGCCCACGAGACCTTCTGGCCATACTTCTGCTTCACCGGCCACAGCAGCCTGCGGGCCTTGTCCAGATTGGCGTTGTCCGGCCAGCTGTTCAGCGGAGCGAAGCGCTGGCTGCCTTCACCCGCTCCGCCGCGGCCATCGTGGACCCGGTAGGTGCCGGCAGCGTGCCAGCTCAGTCTGATCATCAGGCCGCCGTAGTGGCCAAAGTCCGCCGGCCACCAGTCCTGCGACGTGGTCAGGACCTCGATAATGTCCTGCTTCAGTGCCTCAACGTCGAGCTTCTGGAACTCCTCCCGGTAGCTAAAACCGGGGGCGAGCGGGTTGCCTGCCGGATGGTTCCCATGGAGCACCGAGAGATCGAGCTGGTTCGGCCACCAGTCTGCGTTCGTTCGGGGACGGTGCGCCTTGGGCTGCGGCGAGTCGATGGCCGGGTTCTCGCTCTCGCTGCCGTGCGAGGTCACGCTGTCATGGGCGATCGGACACCCACCCTCGATCTTGGTGTCCAGACCCTGGGCGCTGCCCGGAGTGGGGATCGGAGGATGGTCCTGGTGATCGGTCATGTTGTTCCTTCCATAGGCCGAGGCCGCGGTCGGACTCGGACAGCCGGTCTAACCCTCCTATCTGACCATGAGCGGTCGGCGTGGGGACAGCCCCCTCCGCTTCACGGACCTGTTCGCAGCAACTCCTCGAATCTCCCGGCGCCCCGTCCTACGATTGAGGGACACCGTCGTCGTGAACCTCTCGGTTGGTGTTTCTAAGGCCCGCGTCTCCGCCATGGAGGTCCCACATCATCATGCATCTTCATCCATCTCTCGAGCAGAGCCTAAGCCGGCAAGTAACCAGGGACCCGGAGGACTGGGAGGAAACGTTCAGGCAGATGGTCCTTTTCGACCTTGCCGAAGACATGAAGCTCGGGTTCCTCCTCGCGTACTACCGGAATTTCACCATTCCATCCGGTTCAGACACTCTTGTCACAAACGGGGAAATCCCAGCGCGGCCCGTGAAGCGTTCCTTTGACACTGCAATCGTCATCTATGAACTCATCGCAAACGGACTGGACTCCGAGCGTGGTCGACAAATGACAGCTTTGCTGAATCGAGTTCACCGCAACGTTCCTGGCAGCGACGAAGACTATCTGTATGTGCTGATGACACTCTTGGTTGTCCCCCTACGGTGGTCGCACCGCCACGGCTGGCGGAAACCCACACAGACCGAAAGAAACGCCGCCATCCGTTTCTTCACAGGGCTGGGCACCAGGATGCACATCTCCAACATCCCTGCCACCTTCGAGGAGGCGGAGGCCTTTTTCGACGACTACGAAAGCCGGAGAGTCCGCCCAAGCCCTGCCGGCCGGGCACTCATGAAGGCTACGGTAGAGGTCTTTCAAAGCATGCAGCCGCGGATGCTCCATCCGCTGACAAGGCTCATGATAGCCACAATGCTCGACGACGCACGGCTCACCGCAGCGCTCGGGCTCCCCCGGAGCACCTGGTGGTCACGGTTTGCGCTTGATGCCGGATTGGCAGTCCGCAATGGGATCCGTCGCCACACTCCCTTGCGCACAGTACCAAGCTTCAGGTCCGGCCAGCCGCTGATGCCGGTCTACCCCCACGGCTATGATGTGGCCGATGTCGGCCCGCTCAATGTCATGGGCGCGAAACACCGGAACGGTTGAGTCCAGGGGTCTGAAAATGCAAAGGCCCTGACCTGCGGTACTGGCATCGCAGCTCACGGCCTTCCTGGAGCCCCCTGTCGGATTCGAACCGACGACCCCCGCTTTACAAGAGCGGTGCTCTGGCCAACTGAGCTAAGGAGGCACACCCGTCAGGGTGGGCGCCATATGGCGCTAGTCAAGATTAGCCCAAGGACTGCCCGGAGGTAAAAACGGTGGCGGCCCGCATCCCCGGTTCGATCCGGGGCGCGGGCCGCCACCAAGAGGCCGCCGCTAAGGCTGCCGTCCAGGCTGATGCAGGAACTAGGCCTTGGCCTTGATGGCCGCCTCGAGGAAGGCCGGGAATTCAGTCTGGGCGCTGTCACCCTTACCCCACTGCTTGCCGTCCACCAGAACAGTCGGGGTGCCGGCAACGCCGATGGCAGCCGCTTCCTGGGTGGTGTACTTCACCCAAGGACGGTAGCGCTTTTCCTCGACGCAGGTATCGATGCTCTTGGCCCCGACGTCCGTGGCCAGCTTCTTCAGCTCGTCGTCGGAGAGTCCGGGGCCGCCCTCGGCCGGCTGGTTGGCGAACAGCGTGTCCACAAACTCCGCGTACTTCTCCGGGGACTCATTCACGACGCAGGCAGCGGCGTTGGCTGCACGGGAGGAGTAGTTGGTGGTGGAGCGGCTGTCCAGGAATCCCAGAGCCCGGTACTCCACGGTGATCTTGCTTTCGTTGCGGAGCGACGTCAGGGTCTCGTTGAACTGCGCCTCGAAGTTCTTGCAGGCGGGGCAAATGAAGTCGATGTAGAGGACAACCTTAACCGGTTTGCCGGCCTCAGCTTCCGCACCGGGCGCAGCGATGGTGGCGGGGGCCGATGCCGCCGGCTCCGGAAGGTCCGCCACGTTCACTGTGGCGGGCTCGGTCTTGGCCACCTCAGTGCCTTTCAGAAGGGTGACGCCGCCGTGAACGTTTCCGTTGGCCGGTGTGGGGCCCTGATCCGCAACCGGGGCATTGTTCTGCAGGCTCGTGCTGACCACGAGACCCACGACAACAAGGATGGCCACCACCGCGGCCACGATGCCCCACCCGATCAGCAGCTTGTTCCGCTTGTCCTTCTTAAGCTGTGCTTCGCGGATCTGGCGGGCTTTCTCGCGGGCCTCTGCTGTGCGCTCAGCTTTGGACTTGCGGGCTTCGTTTGCGGGGCTCATTAGTTCCTCGTGTCGATCGGACAGGTGCGGACCACCCAGGGGCAACTCTCCCAGTTTAGGGGGAAACGCGGGTGCTTGCGCCTTCAAGTATTTCTTCAGTCTGCCCAACGGATGAATAGCACGTAAGATTCCGGCCCGTTAGGGTTGACAGAGATCCACAAGCAACCCTAGGGGGCGCAATGCAACGACCTGAACGCGACAAGCCGCAGACACCTGCGGACGGCGGGGCGGGTTCCGGAAGCAACTCGGCCGCCACGCTGTATGACTTCATGGTGGTGTCCAACCGCCTGCCGGTGGACCGCTGCGCTCCGGGGGAGCAAGGTGACGACGGCTCCGGCTGGCGCCGTTCCCCTGGCGGCCTGGTGACAGCCTTGGCGCCCATGATGACCAAGACCGACGGCGCATGGGTGGGCTGGCACGGTGCGCCCGACGAAACGGTTCAACCGTTTAGCCACGGCAGCATGGACCTGGTCCCGGTGCAGCTGAGTACCGACGACGTCGAGCTGTACTACGAAGGTTTTTCCAACGCCACGCTCTGGCCGCTCTACCACGACGTCATCGCTCCGCCGGAGTTCCACCGGACCTGGTGGGATTCTTACCGCAAGGTCAACAGAAGGTTCGCCGACGCCGTCGTCCGCCATGCCGACCACGGCGCAACAGTGTGGGTGCAGGACTACCAGCTCCAGCTCGTGCCCCGGATGCTCCGTGAGGCGCGTCCCGACCTGCGGATCGGCTTCTTCAACCACATCCCGTTCCCGCCGCCGGAGATCTTCGCCCAGCTCCCCTGGCGCCAGGCGATTATCGACGGTTTGCTGGGCGCCGACCTCGTGGGCTTCCAACGCAGCAGCGATGCCGGCAACTTCATGCGCTCGGCACGCCGGTTCCTCGGCGCCAGCGTCAAGCAGCAGCAGGTCCACGTCAGGGGCCAGAACGGCGACATGACGCACATCGCCCGCGCCCAGTCCTTCCCGATCTCCATTGACGTCCGGCAGATCACCGAGCTGGCCAATAACCCCGACATCATCGAGCGGTCCCGCCAAATCCGCCAGGACCTCGGCAACCCCAAGACGATCCTGCTCGGCGTTGACCGCCTTGACTACACCAAGGGCATCCGGCACCGGCTCAAGGCCTACGAGGAGCTCCTCGACGAAGGGAAGCTCACCGTTGGCGACGCAACACTGATCCAGGTGGCAAGCCCCAGCCGCGAGCGTGTGGAACAGTACCGCCTCCTCCGGGAAGAGGTGGAAGGCACTGTGGGCCATATCAACGGAACCTACGACACACTGGAAAACACGGCGGTGCGGTACCTGCACCACAGCTACCCCATCGAGGAGATGGTAGCGCTTTATCTGGCTGCCGACGTCATGCTCGTCACCGCCCTTCGGGACGGTATGAACCTCGTGGCCAAGGAATACGTGACGGCCAGGACCAACAACGACGGCGCCCTGGTCCTCAGCGAATTCGCGGGGGCGGCCGACCAACTCAAGCAGGCCCTGCTGATGAACCCGCACGACATTGACGGGCTCAAAGACGCCGTGATGCGGGCCGTCAACATGTCCCCCCGGGAGTCGGCGCGACGCATGCGCGCCATGCGCAAGCAGATCCTGGACCACGACGTCGACCACTGGTCCGCCGACTTCCTGCACGCCCTCAACGAGAAGGTGGTCCGCGATGACTCCTGAGGCAGACCGCACCCATTCCCGCGCAAACACTCGCCTTACCCTTTCACCGGAACTGCTGGAAGCCGTGCGGGAGATCGCCGGCACGGAGCAGCTGCTGATCGCAATGGATTTCGACGGCACGATCTCCCCGCTCGTTGACCACGCCGGAGACGCCCGTCCGCTGCCGCGCTCCGCCGCGGCGTTCAAGGAGCTGGCCACCCTTCCGCGCACGACGACGGCCCTCATCTCTGGCAGGGCACTCGACAGCCTGCGCGCGGTCGCCTCGCCTCCGGATGAGACGTTGCTCATCGGCAGCCACGGGGCCGAGGCATGGCTGGGGCCCGGTTCCGCGCCGCTTGTCCTGGACCCCGGGCAGCTGGAGCTCCTGGCGGAGGTCCGCAGCATCCTGGAGGGAATCGTGGAGCTCGCGCCCGGCACGCTCCTCGAAGAAAAACCGGCAGGGGTGGTCCTGCACACCCGGCTGGCGTCAGACGACGTGGCGGAGGACGCCGTGGCGGCCGCGCGGGCGGCGCTCCAGGACCTCGAGGGCGTCCATCTCAAAAACGGCAAGCGCGTGCTGGAAACATCAGTAGTCCATGCCTCAAAGGGTGAGGGTGTGGACTTCCTCAAGCAGGCCACCGGGGCTACGGCTGTCCTCTTCGCCGGGGATGACGTCACTGATGAGGATGCCTTGGGCAGGCTTGGCCCCGGCGATGTCGGCGTGAAGGTCGGCCTGGACTTTACACAGGCCCAGTTCCGCGTCGAGGCCCCAGTGCACATCGCAGAGTTGCTGGAAACCCTGCTGAGGGAACGCCGCAAGGCGGTCTCACACACGGCGTGAGGACGGGGCGCGTTGCGGATCTCACATGTGAGGTCCGTAACATTTGCGTCCATTGCGGATAAATCTGACATACTCTTGCATGTGATGTGGCGCACAGGAACCGTGCGGCGTCATGCGATGCTCCTCTGCCTCTATACATTTAGAGGCGGGGAGCAAATAACTGAATTACATGAACCATTCACTACGGATCGTCCGGCACGTACCTGCCGGTGAAGGGATTGATAACTGTGGCAACAGTTACTTTTGACAACGCTACGCGTCTGTACCCGGGCACAGAGAAGCCCGCTGTTGACAAGCTCAACATTGAAATCGCCGACGGCGAGTTCCTGGTCCTCGTTGGACCCTCCGGTTGCGGTAAGTCCACCTCCCTGCGCATGCTCGCAGGCTTGGAAGACGTAAACGCCGGCCGTATCCTCATTGGCGACCGCGATGTCACTGACGTTCCGCCGAAGGACCGCGATATCGCGATGGTTTTCCAGAACTACGCCCTCTACCCCCACATGACGGTGGCGGACAACATGGGCTTCGCGCTGAAGATCGCCGGCGTGAGCAAGGAGGAACGTGCCGAGCGCGTCCGTGAAGCTGCCAAGCTCCTGGACCTCGAACCGTACCTGGACCGCAAGCCGAAGGCACTTTCCGGCGGTCAGCGCCAGCGTGTTGCCATGGGCCGCGCAATCGTCCGTAACCCGCAGGTCTTCCTCATGGATGAGCCGCTCTCCAACCTGGACGCAAAGCTCCGCGTCCAGACCCGAACCCAGATTGCGTCCCTGACCCGCCGCCTGGGCGTCACCACCGTCTACGTGACGCACGACCAGGTCGAAGCCATGACCATGGGTGACCGGGTTGCCGTACTCAAGGACGGCCTGCTGATGCAGGTGGACACTCCCCGCAACCTGTACGACCGCCCCAAGAACGTATTCGTTGCCGGCTTCATCGGCTCCCCCGCCATGAACCTCCTCGAACTTCCGGTCGTCGATGGCGGCGTGCAGTTCGGCGGCACCGTCTACCCCGTGCCGCGCAACGTCCTCGAGGAGGCACACGGCACCACCGTGACGCTCGGCAGCCGTCCCGAAGACCTGGAAAGCGCCCCGCAGGGCGAAGGCCTGCAGGTTGAGGTCGACGTCGTCGAAGAGCTCGGCGCCGACGCCTACGTCTACGGCCACACCACCCTGGACGGCAAGAGCCATGACATCGTGGCACGCGTCGACGGCCGCCGCCCCCCGATGAAGGGCGAGTCCATCTGGGTCCGTCCGCAGTCCGGCCACGTCCACCTGTTCGACACCAAGACCGGCGAGCGCCTGGGCGACTAGTCCCCGCCCACCGGCTCCACAACAACAAACGACGGCGGCCCCTCCCCTCAACGGAAGGGCCGCCGTCGGGCGTTAAACGCCGTCAGGCGCTAAGAAGCGCCAGGTGACGACAGCCGCAGCAGGCTTTCTTTAGGTGCCCGGCCCCTACGTACGGAAGAATTGACCCATGACCGAGGAACACAGCGCCCAGTGGCACGACGAACCCACCGACTATGGACAGATCGGCAAACTGCCAAGGTTCGAGGCCGCGAGTGCGAAGGACGCCAAGGCGTCCTCGGTCGCCAGCAATCTGAACATCACCGCTGCGGCAGCGGACCCTGAGCTGCTGGACCTGCCGTGGCACATTGCCCTGGAGGACTGGCCCGCGGAGAACCTCGCTGCTCTCCCCCGCGGTATCTCACGGCACATCGTCCGGTTCGCTCACCTGGGTGGTTCCGTCATCGCCATCAAAGAGACCTCCGAACACGTTGCCCGGCACGAGTACCACATGCTGCGCAAACTTGCCCGGCTGGACGTGCCCTGCGTGGAGCCCGTGGCTGTCATCACGGGCCGCACCACCCTCGACGGCAGGCCGCTGAACCCCGTACTGGTCACCCGCCACCTGAAGTTTTCCATGCCCTACCGCGCCCTGTTCTCCCAGATGCTGCGCAAGGACACCCTGACGCGGCTCATCGACGCGCAGGCCCTGCTGATGGTCCGGCTCCACCTCATAGGTTTCTACTGGGGGGACGTGTCGCTCTCCAACACACTGTTCCGGCGCGACGCCGGCGCCTTCGCCGCATACCTCGTGGACGCCGAGACCGGTGAGCTCTACCCGGACCTGTCCACAGGGCAGCGCGAATACGACCTTGAGATTGCCCGGGTCAACATCGCGGGCGAACTCATGGACCTTCTCGACGGCGGCCTGATCGAGGAGAAGGTGGACCCGGTGGCCACGAGCGAACTCATCATGGAAAGCTACCGCCGCCTGTGGACGGAGCTGACGGAGAAGGAATCGTTCGAACTCGGCGAGCGGTGGCGCGTGGGCGCGCGCATCCGCCGCCTCAACGAGCTGGGCTTCGACGTCGAGGAATACGCCATCAAGACGACGCAGAACGGCTCCACCATCCAGCTCCAGCCCAAGGTGGTCGATGCCGGCCACCACCAGCGGCGCCTGCTCCGGCTCACTGGCCTGGACGCCCAGGAGAACCAGGCGCGCCGCCTGCTCAACGACATGGACTCGTTCAGGGCCGACAACAACCCGGACATGGATGAGGAATACAGCGCCCACCTCTGGGTGAGCCAGATCTTCGAACCGATCGTCCGCTCGATTCCCCGTGACCTCTCGGGAAAGCTGGAACCTGCAGAAGCC
Organism: Arthrobacter sp. D1-17; assembly: GCF_054130535.1. Lineage (NCBI taxonomy): Bacteria > Bacillati > Actinomycetota > Actinomycetes > Micrococcales > Micrococcaceae > Arthrobacter > Arthrobacter sp. D1-17. The sequence continues at coordinate 3,462,798 of NZ_CP096382.1, forward strand.
GTCCATGAGGTGCTGGAGCACCGCTGGTACATGTCCGAAAAGCAGGAGCGCCACATTCCGCTGGCCGAGGCCGTCCAGTCCTACATCGACTCCATCCTGCGACACCGCCGGGACGAGGCAGCAATCATGCTGAACCCTGATACAGAGCTGCTGAAAATCCTCGAAGTGGAAACCGAGCAGTCACGCTACGGTGCCGAGGAATCCGTCGACGAGTACCCCGACTCTGACGACTAAGCTGCCGCTGGCCTTCGCGGTCCGGACGGGCCGCCTGCGGGGGCCGGCTTTTCCTGCCGGCTAGATTGCCTTGCCCGGGTTGAGTATCCCCTGCGGGTCGAAAAGCTCCTTCACGCGCCGCTGCAGCTCACGGATGGGCTGCGGCTGTTCCAGGTCCAGCCAGCGCAGCTTGTACTGGCCAATGCCGTGCTCGCCGGTGATGGTGCCGCCCATGTCCAGCGCCACGGCGATTGACGCGTCCAGGGCCTTGTTCAGGCGGAGCATGGCCCCGGCGTCGACGAGGCTGCTCACGCGGTCCACCCAGAACGTTGGGTGCAGGTTGCCGTCCCCGGCGTGCGCCACCACCTTGAGCTTCACCTCATGGACCTCGGCCAAAGATTCAAGGGCGGCCACATAGTCCACCAGCCGGGAACGGGGCACGGCGACGTCCTCGCCCACCCGGTACTGATCGTCCACTTCGACGCCTCGGCTGTTCCGCCGCAGTTCCACCAGGCGTTCGGCCTCCTCGCTGGCCTCGGTGGTCACCACAGCTCCGCCCGCAGCAAGGACGTCCCGTACCACTGCGGCCTCGGCCGCGGCGCCAAAACCGTCAGTCTGGACCAGCAGGAGCGATTTTCCCCTGACGGCAAGGTCCGAACCGTGGATCTCATCCAGTTGCGCGAGGGACCCGCCGTCGAGCAGTTCCATGATGGCCGGTTGCACACGGGCCTTGCCCACCGCCAAAACCCCTGCCGCAGCCTGCCGGAAATCGGAGTAGAAGGCGGCGATCGTGTGGACCTCGCGGGGCAGGTACTTCAGGCGTACGGTGGCGCCGACGACGATCCCCAGCGTTCCCTCGGATCCCACGAACAGCCCGGTCAGGTCGTACCCCGCTACCCCCTTGAACGTCTGGTGGCCGGTACGGATCAGGGAACCGTCCGCCAGCACGACGTCCAGTGCCAGTACAGAATCACGGGTGACCCCATATTTGGCACAACGCAGTCCGCCGGCGTTGGTGGCTACATTGCCGCCAATGGTAGACATACGGAAGCTTGCCGGGTCAGGTGCGAACATCAGCCCGTGCGCCGCCGCTGCGTCGTTCAGGTCGGCGTTGATCACGCCGGGTTCGACGACGGCGGTCTCGTCGTCCGGGTTGAGGTCCAGAATGCGGTTCATCCGTTCCAGACTCAGAACGACGCAGCCTTCGGTGGCGTGGGCGCCGCCGGAGACCCCCGTACCGGCTCCGCGGGCCACAATCGGAATCCGCAGCTCGGCGCACATCCGAACGATGTGTTGGACGTCGGGGACGGATTCTGCAAACACAACCGCAAGCGGCTGCCGATAGTCCAGCACAGGTGCCTGGTCGACGGCGTATGCAGCCAATACGGCTGGATCCTGCACGACCTTGCCTGGCCCCAGCGTTGAAGTCAGCCCGTCAGCGATGCTGCCCATTGAATCTCCCGTTCGCGTCACACGTGTATTAAGTCTATGGCCCGGGCGTGGCTATCGGGCTGTAGGGTACTGCAGCGCCGCAGCAACGCCGTCCAGAGGTGCAGACGCCTCCAGTTTCCGCTGCTGCTTTGCCTCGTTGTGGTGGCGGTTGATGCAGACTGTCAAAAGCATTAGGTGCACGTGACTTCGGATTGAGGATTCCTGAGGACCTGTCGGTGGTCGGGATGGACGGACACGAGCTCGGGGAGCTCTTTGGCCTCTCCACATTGAACAGGACCCGCGCGGCCAAGGGGGCTCTCGCGGTGCGCCTGCTTCTGGAAGGACTGGCCGGCAGCAAGCACGCCCCCGCCAGCGATATCGAGTACCCGACGAGGTTTACCGTGCGGCGTTTATCTGCGGCGGAGCACAGCCGTGCCACGATCGGTTTAGGAACTGGCGGCCTGGGCTGCTTGTCCCTAGTGGCCAGCCGCGCAGCGGCTAATCTGCAGCGGCGCCCATGAACCTTGCGTAGCGCGCCAGCACGTCGGGCCAGTCCCGCTCTGACTGGGCGTGGGTGGCGGAGGGGTCTTCTGCACCCTCCCAGCCGTCGTGGACGACCCGCACTTCGGTGCCCCCGTTGACGGACCTGAAGGCAACCCGCAGCTCCGTGGACCACAGGGCAGTGGCACCGGGATACCAGGATGCGTGGAAGGACATTGGCGGCTGCCAGTCATCAATGGTGCCCCAGGTAGTGCTCCTGCCATCGTCAGCTGTTTCAAGAATGAGGTTCTCTTCAAACTCGACATAGGATCCGGCACCATACACGCTGTTGGTTTCCATCGGCCACCAGAGGTGCGTGTGCTCCGTGAAACCAATGAAAGCCCGGGAGACGGGACCGGGGACGACGATAGTGCAGACCACCGGATCCAGGTCCGCAGGCCTGCCAGGTTCCTCCGCACCTGAAGCGGGCGGGTGGCTGAAGAGGTTTTCCATGGTCACTAACCATACAGGCCCGCCCGCCAACCCCTCGGACGCTCTCTCATTTCCTGCCGCTTCCGGGCGGACGCTCTCTCATTTCCTGCCGCTTCCGGGCCGGCGCTCTTCCATTTCCTGCCGGGGTTCCGGGTGCCTGTTGTTGTCCTGGTGCCGGATCTGCTGGAGGGTTTGCGGGGTGCGGTGCAGGAGGTGGCAGAGGTCCCGGGATTACCGGCCGGAGGTGAGAGAGCGTCAGGGGAATCGACGGTAGGGAGTGTAGTGGGAGGGGCTTTGGGTGGTTAAAAAGCGAAGGCCCCGACGGTGGTGTCGGGGCCTTGCTGTAATTTATGTCCGGCGGTGACCTACTCTCCCACACCCTCCCGGGTGCAGTACCATCGGCGCTGTGGGTCTTAGCTTCCGGGTTCGGAATGGGACCGGGCGTTTCCCCCACGCTATGACCGCCGTAACCCTGTGACCCGTCCCCCCGCGGTGGCGGGGGTGGGAAAATCTGTGGTTACAACATGCCCTGCCGGTTATGGCAGGTGTGGTGTTGTGCTATTGAGTTGTGGGTTCCCTGGCAGCAAACCCTGCCGGTGGCGGGTTTGTTGGTTGGGAACCACATAGTGGACGCAAGCGCTCTTGGATCTTTTACCCGCCCCGGGTGCAAACGCTTTTGAAGGGGCGTTTGCGGGGTGGGTGTGTGGTGTAAGTTATCGGCCTATTAGTACCGGTCAGCTTCACGAGTCGTTAGTCCTCGCTTCCACATCCGGCCTATCAACCCAGTGGTCTGGCTGGGGGCCTCTCACACACAAGGTGTATGGAAATCTCATCTCGAAGCGAGCTTCCCGCTTAGATGCTTTCAGCGGTTATCCCATCCGAACGTAGCTAATCAGCGGTGCACTTGGCAGTACAACTGACACACCAGAGGTTCGTCCGTCCCGGTCCTCTCGTACTAAGGACAGCCCTTCTCAAATTTCCTGCGCGCGCAGCGGATAGGGACCGAACTGTCTCACGACGTTCTAAACCCAGCTCGCGTACCGCTTTAATGGGCGAACAGCCCAACCCTTGGGACCTACTCCAGCCCCAGGATGCGACGAGCCGACATCGAGGTGCCAAACCATGCCGTCGATATGGACTCTTGGGCAAGATCAGCCTGTTATCCCCGAGGTACCTTTTATCCGTTGAGCGACGGCCATTCCACAATGTACCGCCGGATCACTAGTCCCGACTTTCGTCCCTGCTCGAGATGTCTCTCTCACAGTCAAGCTCCCTTGTGCACTTACACTCGACACCTGATTGCCAACCAGGCTGAGGGAACCTTTGGGCGCCTCCGTTACTTTTTAGGAGGCAACCGCCCCAGTTAAACTACCCATCAGGCACTGTCCCTGACCCGGATTACGGGCCGAAGTTAGATGTCCAAAGTGACCAGAGTGGTATTTCAACGATGACTCCACCCGAACTGGCGTCCGGGCTTCAACGTCTCCCACCTATCCTACACAAGCCACTCCGAACACCAATACCAAACTATAGTAAAGGTCTCGGGGTCTTTCCGTCCTGCTGCGCGTAACGAGCATCTTTACTCGTACTGCAATTTCGCCGAGTTTATGGTTGAGACAGCGGGGAAGTCGTTACTCCATTCGTGCAGGTCGGAACTTACCCGACAAGGAATTTCGCTACCTTAGGATGGTTATAGTTACCACCGCCGTTTACTGGGGCTTGAATTCTCAGCTTCGCCTTGCGGCTAACCGGTCCTCTTAACCTTCCAGCACCGGGCAGGAGTCAGTCCGTATACATCGTCTTGCGACTTCGCACGGACCTGTGTTTTTAGTAAACAGTCGCTTCCCCCTGGTCTCTGCGGCCCCGATCCCCTCCCACCAGCAAGTGGTGTTCAAGGTTGGGGCCCCCCTTCTCCCGAAGTTACGGGGGCATTTTGCCGAGTTCCTTAACCATAATTCTCTCGATCGCCTTAGTATTCTCTACCTGATCACCTGTGTCGGTTTGGGGTACGGGCGGCTAAAACCTCGCGCCGATGCTTTTCTCGACAGCATAGGATCACCGAATCCCCCCAAACGGGGGTCCCATCAGATCTCAGGCACATGAACGGCGGATTTGCCTACCGTTCGCCCTACATCCTTAGACCGGGACAACCATCGCCCGGCTCGGCTACCTTCCTGCGTCACACCTGTTAATACGCTTGCCTCCCGGGATCAGATCCCGCGCTCCACCAAAACCCGCACACCACAAGGGTGATTGGGCAGGCTTCGGGCGGTTAGTATCCCCCGTTCAGCATGGGCGGTTTTTCGCCGGTACGGGAATATCAACCCGTTGTCCATCGACTACGCCTGTCGGCCTCGCCTTAGGTCCCGACTTACCCAGGGCAGATTAGCTTGACCCTGGAACCCTTGATCATCCGGCGGACGGGTTTCTCACCCGTCTTTCGCTACTCATGCCTGCATTCTCACTCGTGTAGGCTCCACCGCTGGTTTACACCGCGACTTCACCGCCCACACGACGCTCCCCTACCCATCCACACTCCTGAACCACAAAGGCTTAGAACACGTATGAATGCCACAACTTCGGCGGTGTACTTGAGCCCCGCTACATTGTCGGCGCGGAATCACTTGACCAGTGAGCTATTACGCACTCTTTTAAGGATGGCTGCTTCTAAGCCAACCTCCTGGTTGTCTTCGCAACTCCACATCCTTTCCCACTTAGCACACGCTTAGGGGCCTTAGTTGGTGGTCTGGGCTGTTTCCCTCTCGACTATGAAGCTTATCCCCCACAGTCTCACTGCTGCGCTCTGACTTACCGGCATTCGGAGTTTGGCTGACGTCAGTAACCTTGTAGGGCCCATTAGCCATCCAGTAGCTCTACCTCCGGCAAGAAACACGCAACGCTGCACCTAAATGCATTTCGGGGAGAACCAGCTATCACGAAGTTTGATTGGCCTTTCACCCCTACCCACAGCTCATCCCCTCCATTTTCAACTGAAGTGGGTTCGGTCCTCCACGACGTCTTACCGTCGCTTCAACCTGGCCATGGGTAGATCACTTCGCTTCGGGTCTAGATCACGCCACTGCAACGCCCTGTTCAGACTCGCTTTCGCTACGGCTTCCCCACACGGGTTAACCTCGCGACGTAACACTAACTCGCAGGCTCATTCTTCAAAAGGCACGCCGTCACAACTACTATGCACACAAGGTGCGGTTGCTCCGACGGATTGTAAGCACACGGTTTCAGGTACTGTTTCACTCCCCTCCCGGGGTACTTTTCACCTTTCCCTCACGGTACTGGTCCGCTATCGGTCATTAGGGAGTATTTAGGCTTATCAGGTGGTCCTGACAGATTCACACGGGATTTCTCGGGCCCCGTGCTACTTGGGATACTCTCCAGGCGGTGCACAACATTACGGTTACGGGGCTCACACCCTCTACGGCCGGCCTTTCAAGACCGTTCACCTATGCCAGCACTTCACACCCTCCCGGTCCGGCAGAACCAGGAAAGAAAGTCCCACAACCCCGCCCATGCAACGCCCGCCGGCTATCACACATGGAAACGGTTTAGCCTGATCCGCGTTCGCTCGCCACTACTAACGGAATCACTATTGTTTTCTCTTCCTGCGGGTACTGAGATGTTTCACTTCCCCGCGTTCCCCCCACGCACCCTATGTGTTCAGATGCGGGTCACCAGATCACTCGCGCGTCTGGCGGGGTTTCCCCATTCGGACACCCTGGGATCACAGTCCGGTTATCGACTCCCCCAGGCTTATCGCAGATTCCTACGTCCTTCTTCGGCTCCTAATGCCAAGGCATCCACCGTGTGCTCTTAAAAACTTGACCACAAAGATCAATCAGAAATTTCGAGAGAACCACAGAAACCAACCACACCCCGCAAAAAACAGGGCACAGCCAGATCCAGGTTCATATTCTTGGAAATTGCTTCTTATAAAAGATGCTCGCGTCCACTATGTAGTTCTCAAACAACAACCCCAAACCACACACCCCACACACCCCCCAAAGGGAGAACAAACCGTGCGATCGGTGCAGCCAGGAAACCAGAAACAAACAAACCCCGAAACCCCCCGCAGCCACCCGCCCCAAAGGACACGCCACCACGAAAAACCCCGGCCCTGTTGCCTCAGGACCCAACAGTGTGCCAAACACGAAACCACCCACTCCCCCGCCCCGCCGTTCCAGGACACCCAAAAGCATCCGTACCAGACGAAGAAAAGAACCAAGCGGCCGCTATTCATTGATATTCCACCCATGAGCACCCGCCGCAGAACGATCGCCTGCGCAACGGGCCTTTACTCCTGACAAACCCGCCACCGGCGCCTACACGCCGGCACGAATCCGTAGGTGCTCCTTAGAAAGGAGGTGATCCAGCCGCACCTTCCGGTACGGCTACCTTGTTACGACTTAGTCCCAATCGCCAGTCCCACCTTCGACGGCTCCCTCCCACAAGGGGTTAGGCCACCGGCTTCGGGTGTTACCAACTTTCGTGACTTGACGGGCGGTGTGTACAAGGCCCGGGAACGTATTCACCGCAGCGTTGCTGATCTGCGATTACTAGCGACTCCGACTTCATGGGGTCGAGTTGCAGACCCCAATCCGAACTGAGACCGGCTTTTTGGGATTAGCTCCACCTCACAGTATCGCAACCCTTTGTACCGGCCATTGTAGCATGCGTGAAGCCCAAGACATAAGGGGCATGATGATTTGACGTCGTCCCCACCTTCCTCCGAGTTGACCCCGGCAGTCTCCCATGAGTCCCCGCCATAACGCGCTGGCAACATGGAACGAGGGTTGCGCTCGTTGCGGGACTTAACCCAACATCTCACGACACGAGCTGACGACAACCATGCACCACCTGTGAACCGGCCCCAAAAGGAGAAACCACATCTCTGCGGCGGTCCGGTCCATGTCAAGCCTTGGTAAGGTTCTTCGCGTTGCATCGAATTAATCCGCATGCTCCGCCGCTTGTGCGGGCCCCCGTCAATTCCTTTGAGTTTTAGCCTTGCGGCCGTACTCCCCAGGCGGGGCACTTAATGCGTTAGCTACGGCGCGGAAAACGTGGAATGTCCCCCACACCTAGTGCCCAACGTTTACGGCATGGACTACCAGGGTATCTAATCCTGTTCGCTCCCCATGCTTTCGCTCCTCAGCGTCAGTTAATGCCCAGAGACCTGCCTTCGCCATCGGTGTTCCTCCTGATATCTGCGCATTTCACCGCTACACCAGGAATTCCAGTCTCCCCTACATCACTCTAGCCTGCCCGTACCCACCGCAGATCCGGAGTTGAGCCCCGGACTTTCACGGCAGACGCGACAAACCGCCTACGAGCTCTTTACGCCCAATAATTCCGGATAACGCTTGCGCCCTACGTATTACCGCGGCTGCTGGCACGTAGTTAGCCGGCGCTTCTTCTGCAGGTACCGTCACTTTCGCTTCTTCCCTACTGAAAGAGGTTTACAACCCGAAGGCCGTCATCCCTCACGCGGCGTCGCTGCATCAGGCTTGCGCCCATTGTGCAATATTCCCCACTGCTGCCTCCCGTAGGAGTCTGGGCCGTGTCTCAGTCCCAGTGTGGCCGGTCACCCTCTCAGGCCGGCTACCCGTCGTCGCCTTGGTGAGCCATTACCTCACCAACAAGCTGATAGGCCGCGAGTCCATCCAAAACCACAAAAGCTTTCCACCCCCCACCATGCGATGAGGAGTCATATCCGGTATTAGACCCAGTTTCCCAGGCTTATCCCAGAGTCAAGGGCAGGTTACTCACGTGTTACTCACCCGTTCGCCACTAATCCCCGATGCAAGCACCGGATCATCGTTCGACTTGCATGTGTTAAGCACGCCGCCAGCGTTCATCCTGAGCCAGGATCAAACTCTCCGTTGAAGTAAAACAGACACAACCAACACCCCCGGAAATAACAGGAACGAAGGCTGCACAAAATTTGAAACCAGCCAAAACACCAGACCACACCCACAGGGGCAGGCGCAGCCCGGCAATTCAACCAATTTAATAAAAAATCGGTATCAACAAACTTGGCACACTATTGAGTTCTCAAACAACAGACACACCCGGCACCACCCAAACCCACGTTCAGGATCGCTCCGGAGCAACTTTTCAAACTTACCTGCTCTCACCATCCTAGTCAAATCGGCCTCTGCAAGTCTAGGATGCCTTGGGCATCTTACTCACTGATCCGACCAACTCCGGGGAGCGGCGCGGAAATAAACTCTACCACTAGTTTTCGCGGACGCCAACCCGCTTGAAGGCAGTGTTCCGAACAGCCATCCGCGTAGTGAACGAACGAACGGAAGAGGCCCGGAATCTCAAGGATTCCAGGCCTCTCCACGGGGTTCAGTGTCCCTGGCTGCGCTAGCTCACCGTGGTTTCCGGCAGTTCCGCTTGGGCCGCCTTCGCCGGCAGGGACTGGGCGGCCGTGCCGGTCGGCTTGAAGTATGCGGCGCCGAGCGGGGGCAGGGTAACTGTCAGCGTTGCGGGCTGCCCGTCGATGGCTTCGTCCTCCGCGACCAGGGTCCCGGCGTTGATCACACCGGACCCTCCGTAGGCGGCGGCGTCGGTGTTCAACACCTCGGTCCATCCACCGGCGGTTGGCACGCCCAGGGCGTAATCCTTGTGGGGGGCACCGGAGAAGTTGACGGCGAAGACCACGGGATTGCTGTCCTTGTCCCAGCGGACAAAGGTCAGCACGTTGCGGTCCGCGTCGGCTCCGTTGATCCACTGGAAGCCGCCGGGTTCGTTGTCCCGTGAGTAGAGAGCCGGGGTGGACTTGTACAGCTCATTCAGGTCCTTCGTCAGCAGCTGGATGCCGTTGTGGCCCGGGATATCTGCGAGCCACCAGTCCAGGCCATGCTGCTCCGACCATTCCGCTTCCTGGCCGAATTCGGTACCCATGAAGATCAGCTGCTTGCCGGGATGTGCCCACTGATATCCCAGGAACGCGCGCAGGTTCGCCAGCTGCTGCCAGCGGTCGCCCGGCATCTTGCGCAGCATCGAGCCCTTGCCGTGGACAACCTCGTCATGGCTGATGGGCAGGAGGAAGTTCTCGGTGAAGGCGTAGACCAGCGAGAACGTGACTGTACCGTGGTGCCACTTGCGGTTGACCGGGTCTTCCGACATGTACTTCAGCGAGTCATGCATCCAGCCCATGTTCCACTTGAGCCCAAAGCCGAGTCCGCCGTGGCTGGTCGGACCGGTCACACCCGGGAACGCGGTGGATTCCTCGGCGATCATGACCGCGCCGGGGTGCGTCTTGTACACCGTGGCGTTGGCCTCCTGCAGGAACGAGATGGCCTCGAGGTTTTCACGTCCACCGTAGCGGTTCGGCTGCCACTGGCCGTCCTCGCGGGAGTAATCGAGGTAGAGCATGGAAGCAACGGCGTCCACGCGCAGGCCGTCGATGTGGAACTCGTCCAGCCAGTAAAGCGCGTTCGCCACCAGGAAGTTGCGGACCTCGGTGCGACCGAAGTCGAAAATCAGGGTGCCCCAGTCCGGGTGCTCGCCCAGGTTGGGGTCTGCGTGCTCGTACAGCGGCTGGCCGTCGAACTGGGCGAGGGCCCAGTTGTCCTTCGGGAAGTGCGCCGGAACCCAGTCAAGGATGACGCCGATGCCGGCCTGGTGGAGCGCGTCCACCAGGTAGCGGAACTCGTCCGGGTGCCCGAAGCGGGACGTTGGCGCAAAGTAGGAGGTGACCTGGTAGCCCCAGGAGCCGCCGAAGGGGTGCTCGGCGACGGGCATGAACTCGACATGGCTAAAGCCCAGCCACTTGACGTACTCGACGAGTTCCTTGGCCAGCTCACGGTAGCCCAGTCCGAGGCGCCATGATCCCAGGTGGACCTCGTAAACACTCATGGGCGAGTTGTGCGGATCCCGCTCGGCGCGCGCCGTCATCCATTCGTCGTCTTCGAACCGGTAATGGGATTCGACAACCCTGGAGGCGGTCAGCGGCGGCACCTCCGTGCCGAAGGCCAGGGGGTCGGCCTTTTCAACCCAGTAGCCGCCCTTGGTCTTGATCTCAAACTTGTAGCACGCGCCGGCTCCGACGCCAGGGACGAAGAGCTCCCAGATGCCGGAGGAGCCCAGGGAACGGAGGGAGTGCTCCCGCCCGTCCCACGCGTTGAAGTCACCCTTGACACGCACGGCCTCGGCGTTCGGGGCCCACACGGCGAAGGACACGCCGTCGACGTCTCCGAGAGAGGACTTGTAGTGCTGCACGTGGGCGCCGAGGACGGTCCACAGCGTTTCATGGCGGCCTTCCCCGATCAGGTGCAGGTCAATTTCGCCAACGGTCGGGAGGTACCGGTAAGGCTCGTCGACCCTTACCGGGTCCAGGCCTTCGTACGTCACTTCCAGGCGGTAGTCCGGAACATGCCCCGCCTGGAGAGGCTCCATCACGGCCACCCAAACGCCATCGGACTCATGGGTCATCGGGACGGAGCCTGCCTCCGTTACTACGGTCACCGCTTCGGCCATGTGCTTCACGGTCCGGATGGTCACGTGGCCGTAGTCATCCAGGTGGGCGCCAAGCACGGAGTGCGGGGCGTGGTGCTCACCGGCAGCCACACGGGAGAGCGTATGCGCATCCACGTGAAGGGGCGCGTGGGGCCGATCTGTGGGTACAGAGCCTGTCATGTTCTTACCTTCCGCTGCGGCACCGGCCGGTTCGCCGGTGCCTTTACTGCTGAGGAGCCGTCTGGCCGCATTCGCCGGGATGGCCAGCCAGTCCGGCCTGTTGCGCATCTCATAGACGACTTCGTAGAGCGCCTTGTCCAGCCACAATGCCACAAAGAGCGGCGAGTTCCTGTCAACGGTGCCGGGTGTGACTTCCGAGTAGCCGGCCAGGAACGCCTCGGTGCAGTCATCCACCCAGGTCTCCGGAACGCGGGCGTTACGATTCTCACGCTCGGCGGCCCCGGCTGCGTAATCGAAGGAGCGGAGCATGCCCAGCACGTCCCGCAGTGGGACGTCAGGAAAGTTCCGCTCGGCGATAGGTCGGAGCGGTTCGCCCTCAAAATCGAGGATTGCCCAGCGGTCCGGCCCCCCGCCGCGGCCGGGAACCTGCAGGATCTGGCCGAGGTGGAGGTCCCCGTGGATGCGCTGCAGGGCGCCGGCCGGGGTGCCCTCAAGGTTTGCAAGCAGCAGTTCCAGTTCGTTGTCATACGGTCCGACGGCGGGACCGGCTTCCGTCCAGGCCTGCCGCACTCGCTGGGCTACTCCGGGCGCAATGACGCCGCCGGGGACGTCTTCCGCAGATACACCCAAGGTCTCGGCGAGCCGCCGGTGGACAGTGGCGGTGGCGTGGCCGAGGGCGTGTGCTTCCTGGGTGAAGTCCGTTCCCGCTGCCGCCGCTTCGACTGCAAGCCTCCAGGCGTCACGGCCGCCGGCCAGGAACTCGTGTGCCACTGCGAGTTCGCCCAGGGCGCGTTCAGGCACACCGGCCGGCCCCGTCTGCACGAACCACTCGCCGGTGACCCAGCCGAGCGTGGCGGGTACTTCCGTGGTGCGCGCGGCGGAAAGGGCGGCTCCCACTTCCACCTCCGGGTTCCGTCCGGCGGAAAGCACACGGAAGAATTTCACGATCGCCGCAGAGTCGCCGTCGTCGACGATGACGGACGTGTTGGACTGCTCACCCGACAGGACGCGCACTGTTCCGGTCGCTCGGGGAAGCGGCTGGCCGCCTCCCGAAAGGTGGCCGGTCGCGGCGCCTGCCGCAGCGGCGCCCTCAGTCCGCATGAGGTCAAGCCATGTCGCGATGAACACGGGGTCGTGGACACCATCGTAGATCCAGCGGTGTCCCAGTTCAGGGTGGTCGCTTTCCCCGACGAGGGCGCGATCCGCACCGGGCAGGGGGTTGCGGCGGTAACTGAGCGGCACTTGCACTACGTCGGTGCGGCGGCCGCCGTCGGGCGTTTCCGAGACCACGGCGGCGAGGAACACCTCAAGGCCGACCTCATCAAATGAATCGTTCAGGAGGAAGCCGCCTGCCGGGTCCAACGAAAAAGCTCCCGCCTTCACCGGGAACCAGCGCTGGCGGGGCAGCCACTGGCGGAGCAGCTCTTTGAGTGTGGGGGTCAGTGTTAATTGACTCATCTCAGCCCTCGATCGAAAGAACGGGCATCGCCTGGGTGAAAGGTGATGCGGGGTTGGAAGCAGCAGAACGCAGGCGCAGCCAGAAGAAGTCGTGGCTGCCCAGCGTGAGGGTCAAGTTCCCGTCCTCTCCCACGCCCGGGAATGGCTGTCCGCCAAACACATCGCGCAGTCCGCGGCCGGCGAACTGCGGCAGCTTCAGCGTCGACGAGACCGGGTGCTGGGAGAGATTGAAGGCGCACAGAATGGTTTCGGCAGGTTCGCCGGCTGAGTTGCCTTCGGGAAGTTCGCGTAGGTAGGCAAGCACCACTTCGTGGTCAGCTTCGACGTGCCGGAAGGTTCCCAGCCCGAAGGCCGGGTGGTTGCGCCGGACACTGAGGATCTGCCGGGTCCACCGAAGGAGGGATCCGGAGTGGGCGGCCTCCGCCTCCACGTTGGCCATGCTGTAGTTGTAGACCAGCGACTGAATCACCGGCAGGTAGAGCTTGCCCGGGTCGGCGTTGGAGAACCCTGCATTGCGGTCCGGGTTCCACTGCATGGGGGTGCGCACGGCGTCGCGATCTTCCAGCCAGATGTTGTCGCCCATGCCGATCTCGTCCCCGTAGTAAAGGAAGGGGCTGCCCGGCAGCGACAGCAGCAAGGCGTTGATGAGTTCGATCTCGGCCCGGGAGTTGTCCAGCAGCGGCGCCAGGCGCCGCCGGATGCCGATGTTGGCGCGCATCCGCGGGTCCGGGGCGTACCAGCCCAGCATCGCCGCGCGCTCGTCGGCGGTGACCATTTCGAGCGTCAGCTCGTCGTGGTTCCGCAGGAACGTTCCCCACTGGGCGCCTTCCGGGATGTCCGGGGTGTCATGCATCGTCTCGATGATCGGGGCGGCCTTCTGGTCGCGAAGTGCGTAGTAGAGCCGCGGCATGATCGGAAAGTGGAAGGCCATGTGGCATTCCGGTTCCTCTTCCGTTCCGAAATACTCCACCACCTCGTTTGGCGGCTGGTTGGCCTCGGCGATGATCACCCTGCCTGGGTAGCTCTCATCCACCATCTTGCGCAGCTTGCGCAGGAATTCGTGGGTCGCGGGCAGGTTTTCGCAGTTGGTGCCTTCCTCCTCGTAGAGGTACGGGATGGCGTCGGCACGGAACCCGTCGATCCCCTGGTCCAGCCAGAACCGCACGACGTCGAACACGGCGTCGATCACCTTGGGGTTTTCGAAATTGAGGTCGGGCTGGTGGCTGAAGAAACGGTGCCAGAAGAACTGGCGCCGGATGGGATCGAACGTCCAGTTCGACTCTTCCGTATCCACGAAGATAATGCGGGCGTCCTGGTACTTCTCGTCCGTGTCGCTCCACACGTAGAAGTCGCCGAAGGGACCGTCCGGGTCCTTGCGTGACTCTTGGAACCAGGGGTGCTGGTCGGACGTATGGTTCAGCGGCAGGTCGATGATGACCCGGACGCCGCGCGCGTGGGCTTCGGCGACGAGCCGCTTGAAGTCGCTAATGGTCCCGAACTCGTCCAACACAGAGTTGTAGTCAGAGATGTCATAGCCCCCGTCCCGCAGCGGTGATTGGAAGAACGGAGGCAGCCAGAGGCAGTCGACCCCCAGCCACTGCAGGTAGTCGAGTTTATCAATCAGGCCGTGGAAGTCTCCCGACCCGTCCCCATTGGCGTCCGCAAAGCCCCGCACGAGCACTTCATAGAACACCGCTTTCCTGTACCACAGCGGATCGTGTTGCAGTCCCGGGGCGTTCAGCTCGAAGGTGCTCTTTGGCGTGAAGTGGTGTGAGGATGTCTGCGGGCTGAAACTCACTGAGGCTACCTCCGGATGTTCAGGATATGCGCCGGTTCTACGTGGGAATCGAGTCTGACGTAGTTGTATTCGCCCCATTCCCAGGACTGCCCTGAGACCAGGTCGTCCACCCTGAAGCCGCCGTTTGGCGTGAGGTCATCCGGGCCAAGCTCCAGCGCGGCGAGGTCAAGCGACACCGTGCTTTCCCTGGTGCTGTGCGGATCTACGTTAACCACCACGATGATGGAGTCCTTTGTGCCGTCCGGAAGCGTCTTGTGCTTGGAGTACACGATCGTCGCGTCGTCGGTGGAGTGGTGCAGAGTCAGGTTCTGCAGGTCCCCGAGGGACGGATGGGCCTTGCGGATTTCGTTCAGCCTGGTCAGGTATGGCGCAAGGCTCCGGCCGGATGCGGCAGCAGCATCCCAGTCCCTGGCCTTGTACTCGAACTTCTCATTGTCGATGTACTCTTCGGCACCCGGCCGTGCCACGTGCTCGTACAATTCGTAACCGGCGTAGACGCCCCACAGCGGACTGGCAGTCGCGGCTAGGACAGCCCGGATCTTGAAGGCGGCCGGACCGCCGTACTGCAGGTACTCCGTGAGGATGTCGGGCGTGTTGACGAAGAAGTTCGGCCGGAAGAAGGCCGGCGAGACGTGGCTGACCTCATGGAAGTACTCTTCCAGCTCCTTCTTCGTGTTCCGCCAGGTGAAGTACGTGTAGGACTGTTGGAAGCCGGCCCGGCCAAGCGCGTGCATCATCGCCGGCCGGGTGAAGGCCTCGGCGAGGAACACGACGTCGGGGTTCTTCTTGTTGACCTTGGCGATCAGCCATTCCCAGAACCACACGGGCTTGGTGTGGGGGTTGTCCACGCGGAAGACCTTGACGCCGTGGCTGACCCAGAGTTCGACGATGCGGAGGATTTCCCTGGACAGGCCCTCAGGATCATTGTCGAAGTTGAGCGGGTAGATGTCCTGGTACTTCTTGGGCGGGTTTTCCGCATAGGCGATGCTTCCGTCCACCCGTGTGGTGAACCATTCCGGGTGCTCGGTCACCCACGGATGGTCCGGGGCGGCCTGAAGGGCCAGGTCGAGTGCTACTTCCAGACCCAGTTCGTTGGCACGTGCGACGAATGCGTCAAAGTCTTCGAACGTGCCCAGGTCCGGGTGGATGGCGTCGTGGCCGCCCTCTTTCGCCCCAATGGCCCACGGGGAACCGGGGTCGTTCGGACCGGCGATAAGCGTGTTGTTCGGGCCCTTGCGGTGCTGCACACCGATCGGATGGATCGGCGGCATGTAGATTATGTCAAAGCCCATGTCGGCAACCGCTTCCAGACGTTTCGCAGCCGTGCGGAAGTTGCCGGAGGTCCACTGCCCGGTCTCATGGTTCTTGACGGCACCTTCAGAGCGCGGGAAGAACTCGTACCAGGAGCCGCGGCCGGCGAGATCGCGCTCCACCAGCAGGGGGAACGGCTCAGAAACAGTCACCAGCTCGCGGATGGGCTCGCGTCCGACGACTTCGGTGACGTCCGCACTGAAACCGGCGGCCAGCCGTTCTTCAGCGGACTTTGAGGTGTCGGAGAGACCGACGACGGCGGCGCGGAGCGTGTTCCGGTCGGAGGAGTTACGGAAAGACTCCTCTGCAGCCTGCGACAGCAGCGCAGCTCCCTCGTCGAGCATCAGTTCGACGTCGATGCCTGCCTCAACCTTCACCTCGGCGTTGTGGTGCCAGGTTCCATAGCGGTCGTGCCACGCTTCGATCACGAAGGACCAGCGGCCCGTCGAGGTGGGAGTCAGCTTGCCTTCCCACAAGTCGGTGCCCTTGCCGCGATCACCGCGGGGCGGGTGCAGCCGGACCCGCTGGCGCTCCTTGCCCTTGGGATCGAGCAGGACGGCACTGACGCCCAGCTGGTCATGGCCTTCCCGGAAGGCCTGTGCACTAACGACAATGTCCTCACCCGGAAGCGCCTTGGCGGGAAACTTCCCGCCTTCGACTACCGGCTGAACATTGGTGATCGGGAAACGGCCGAATCGAAGGCCATCCATGATCGAAGCGTTGGGCGTCTGCTTGGCTGGGGCACTGGTTCGCGTGTTAGTCGTCACAGCCTCGACCTTAGCGATAAATGGCACCCATTGCTAAGCGTGCGAACTAAATTGGCGTGCCGAATCGTCATTTACCGGAAAGTAATCGAAAGCGGTTCCTGACGTTCAGCTTCTCGATTAGTGTGACGCAAGTGAAGGCAATCCGCAGATTTACTGTCCGTACCGTTCTTCCCGAGCCGATCAGGCCGTTGGCCCGCTTGGCCACCAATCTGCGCTGGTCATGGCACCGGCCCACGCGGGAACTCTTCGAAAGTCTGGATCCAAAGGTCTGGGCCGAATGCGGCAACGATCCGGTGAGTTTCCTGGGACTGGTGGGCCGCGAAGAGATGCACCGCCTGGCCACCGATCCCGATGTGGTGGCCCGGGTGCGTGCGGCTGCCGAGGATCTTGACCGGTACCTTGAGGAGCCTCGCTGGTACCAGAGCCTGGGCGAGGACGCCCCTGCTTCCATCGCCTACTTCTCACCCGAGTTCGGTATCACGGAAGTCCTGCCGCAGTATTCGGGCGGCCTCGGCATCCTGGCCGGTGACCACCTCAAGGCCGCATCCGACCTCGGCGTTCCCCTGATCGGGGTGGGCCTGCTGTACCAGGCGGGGTACTTCAAGCAGTCCCTGTCCCGGGACGCCTGGCAGCAGGAGACATATCCGGTGATTGATCCCGACGGCCTGCCGCTGACACTGCTGCGGGAACCGTCAGCGGACGGAAGCGGCAAGCCAATCGAAATCGCGCTGCCGCTGCCCAACGGCCGGCGCCTTGCGGCGTATATCTGGCGTGCCGACGTCGGACGTGTTCCCCTCCTGCTGCTGGACTCCAACGTTCCCGGCAACGACGACGCCGCCCGCGGCGTCACGGACCGGCTGTACGGCGGCGGCGGTGACCATAGGCTCCAGCAGGAACTGCTGCTTGGCATGGGCGGGGTGAAGGCGCTGCGCGCCTACCAGCGACTGACCGGCACCCCCGCGCCCGAGGTGTTCCACACCAATGAAGGCCACGCAGGTTTCCTCGGCATCGAGAGAATCCAGGAGTTGATGGCGGGCGAGGAAGCCCTCACATTCGACGAGGCCCTCGCCGCGGGACGTGCGTCCACGGTTTTCACCACCCATACGCCTGTGCCTGCCGGCATCGACCGCTTCGAGGCCGCCCAGATTCAACACTTTTTCGAGGCGGGGCTCGCCCCGGATGTCCCCACGTCCCGGATCCTCGACCTGGGCCGCGAGAACTTCGCGGAGGGCAACCCGTTCGTGTTCAACATGGCCGTCATGGGCCTGCGCCTCGCCCAGCGCGCCAATGGCGTGGCGAAGCTCCACGGCGAAGTGTCCCGCGGCATGTTCTCTGCCCTTTGGCCCGGATTCGACCATTCAGAAGTGCCCATCACCTCCGTGACCAACGGCGTGCACGTACCCACCTGGGTCGACTCGAGGATCTCTAAACTGGCCCGTGAACGCTTCGGGGCCGAAGCCGAGGCGATGGGCCGCTGGGATCTGGCCTACAACGTCAGCGATGCCGAAGTCTGGCAGCTGCGGCGGGACATGCGTACCTCACTCGTGGAGGACGTCCGGCGCAGGCTCCGCGCAGCCTGGAAGAAGCGCGGGGCGGCCGATGCCGAGCTCGCCTGGACGGACTCCGTCCTCGATCCGGATGTCCTGACCATCGGGTTCGCCCGGCGCGTTCCCACTTACAAGCGGCTGACGCTGATGCTGCGCGAGCCCGAACGCCTCAAGGCCCTCCTGCTGCACAAGGAGCACCCGATTCAGCTGGTGATTGCAGGCAAGTCCCATCCGGCTGACGACGCGGGCAAGAAGATGATCCAGGACCTGGTGCGCTTCACGGACGACCCCAAGGTCCGCCACCGCATCGTCTTCCTGCCAAACTATGACATCGCCATGGCCCGGACGCTGTTCCCCGGCTGCGACGTCTGGCTGAACAATCCGCTGCGTCCGCTGGAAGCCTGCGGCACGTCGGGCATGAAGGCAGCCATCAACGGTTCCCTCAACCTTTCGGTGCTCGACGGGTGGTGGGACGAAATGTACGACGGCGAAAACGGCTGGGCGATTCCGACCGCCAACAACGGTGCGTCAGCGGATGAGCGCGACGACATCGAGGCTGCGGCCCTGTACGAGCTGCTCGAGACGCAGGTGGCGCCGCGCTTCTACGGCAACACCGTCTCCGAGGGAGCCGGTGCAGCCGGTCCATCCGACACCGGCCGCGAGAAAATCCCCACGCACTGGGTGTCCATGATCAAGCACACACTCGCCCACCTCGGACCCGCAGTGTCGGCTGAGCGGATGCTGCGGGACTACGTCAACGTCTTGTACCGGCCCGCTGCAGTTTCCGGGCGGCACGCGGTGGCAAACTCCTTCGCCCAGTCAAAGGGCCTTGCGGCCTGGACCACCAAAGTTCGCGCTGCCTGGCCGCAACTCCACGTTGAGCATGTGGATTCGCTGGGTGTCTCCGAGGATCCCCAGATCGGCGACACCCTCCAGGTCAACGCCTACGTTGGGCTGCACAACCTGACGCCCGAGGACGTTTCGGTGGAAGTGGCCTACGGGCAGGCCGAGGACAGTGATGAACTGGCCAATGTGACGCTAGTGGAGCTCGAGCCCAAGGACGAACTGGGCAACGGCCGGTACCTGTTCACCGGCTCCATCGTGATCGACCGCTCCGGATCCTTCGGCTATACGGTGCGGGTGCTCCCGAAGCACGAGGCACTCGCATCCAAGGCCGAGCTGGGGCTGGTCGTCAACGCGTAGGCCTTCACAGCAGGGTGGCCCGCCGCTGACGGGTCGCCCTGCGCCCCGCCTGAATTCGCCGTGCGGCCCGCCCCCAGCCAGGCTGCTGCGCCTACAGGCAGACAGCTATGACGGCGAGGTCCCGTCCGGCGTAGTTTTCGGCGTCCTGGAGGATTTCGCAGATGACGCCGAAGGAGCGGTCGCTGCGGAAGGCGGCGGGCACCTGCCAGATCACCGTGAGAGGGTCTTCACCGTTGTCGGAAATGGCATCGGCGAAGTCGTGGAGCGCGTCGTTCAGGGCGTCCAGGTTGACCCCGTAGTGCTCCGGGAACTGCAGGGCCTCGCCGAAGGCGGCAAGTACTCCCTTCTTGGCGTCCGCAGCCGGGATCATTAGGCTGCGGCGGCCCGCATCAGCGGCTTGGTCACGCAGTTCATCGATGGTCCAGGTGTCTGCCGAATAGATCTTCACGGAGCTATTTACCCTCTGCTATGAATGTGAACGACTCGTAGTGATCGGCTGTGTAGTACTTGTCGCCGGCCTTGCCCGCGACAATCCTGCGGGCCCCGCGGTCAGACTCCCCGGGAGTCGGCACGGTGTATTCCTTGTAATAGCCACCCGGTTTCCGCGGCAGGATCCGCTCAAAATTTCCGAAGGTCACGCCGTCGCGTTCGTACGGAAACGGCCCTCCCTGGCGGATGAGCGCAAGAGTGAGCCGCCCTTCGCGCGGGAGTTCGGATTCCCTGATCGTGGGGAGACGTGAGGGATTGGCGACCGTTCCGCCGTCGGCTGCCGAGGGCGCAAGGGACGACGCCGGCGGCGGAGAGGACAACGACGGCGGTGTGCCGGGTCGTGCGGGGCTGGCTAGGGCGGTGCTTGATTGTGTGGTGCCGGGCCGTGCTGTTTCGGATCCTGCAGGGGCAGGCCAGTCCGTTTGGGGCTGCAGTCCGTTGGAAACCACGAGCGCCACACCCAGCAGCACCATCAGCACCACCGAGGCCAGCAGCCTGCGCATAGTCAAGTGTTCCAGTCCTTCGTACTAGGCGCGGTAGATGTTGATGGTGTTGGCCTGTGCCAGATCCCGGTCGCCGGGTGCGACGTTGATGCCCTGGCGCTGGTCATGGAGTCCGGACGTTGTGACGCGCAATTCGAACGTCCGCCCGCCGTCTGCGCCCAAACTGCCGATGCCCTTCGGAAGCGCGACCATCACATCGTCACGGCCGCCATTGACAACAATGAGTCCGGCCACCTGGCCGTCATCGGAGCCCAGCAGCAGCTGCACGACCCTGTGCTTCGAATCGTTCCACTGCTCCATGCTCATGGGCTCGCCGTTCTCATCGAACCAGTGCAGGAAGGAGTTGTCGTCGCGCGCGGGATAGTCATGCGGCTGTCCGGCAAGGAACTCCTTGCGGAGCCGTATCACGCGCTTGGTGCTCCGAAGCATGGCATGCGATTCCGGAGTGCTCGTCCAGTCCACCCACGTGAGCGGGTTGTCCTGGCAATACGCGTTGTTGTTTCCCTGCTGTGTCCGGCCAAGTTCATCGCCGGCAGTGATCATGGGAACCCCGACGGAGATCATGAGCGATGCTATGAGGTTCCGCCGCGTCTGGGCACGCCGGGAAAGGATTGCTTCGTCCTCGGTCCGGCCCTCGAACCCGTGGTTATAGCTCCGGTTGTCCCCGTGCCCGTCCCGGTTCTGTTCCCCGTTGGCCTCATTGTGCTTGCGGTCGTAGGAGACGAGGTCTTCCATGGTGAAGCCGTCGTGGGAGGTGATGTAGTTCAGGGATGCAAGGCGGGAACGGCCTGAGGCTTCAAAGAGTCTGGCCGAACCGGAGAGAGCGTCTGCCAGCCGTGCCACCGACCCTCCCTGGCCCCCGGCGTCGATGGCGGCACGGTCCGCAACCCAGAACGAGCGCATGGAATCGCGGTAGTGGTCGTTCCAGTCCACCCAGCCGCGCGGGAAGCGCCCGGTCTGCCAGCCCCCGTGGCCCACGTCCCAGGGTTCGGCGATGAGCTTGACGCTTGAGAGCACGGGGTCCGCTCCCACTTCGGCCAGGAATGGGTGCTTGGGATCGAACTCGTTGGCCGCGTTCCTGCAGAGGGCAACGGCAAGGTCGAAACGGAATCCGTCGATATGGAACTCGTTCACCCAGTACCGAAGCGAATCCAGTACCAACTGGACAACGCGGGGCTCGGCAAAGTTAAGGGTATTCCCGCATCCTGTGGTGTCGACGTACTTGCCGCTGCCATCGGTTCTGTAATAGTTCCGCTCCCCCAGGCCCCGGAAGCAGAAGGTGGGCCCGTCCGGCCCGCCCTCTGCAGTGTGGTTATAGACCACGTCCAGGAGAACTTCGATGCCAGCGGCGTGCAGGAGCTTGACCATGGCCTTGAACTCGTCCTGGACTGCCTGCGGTCCTGACTCCTGCGCCGACTTGGTCGCGTACGCCGGGTGCGGGGCAAAGAATGCGGCCGTGTTGTAGCCCCAGTAATTGGTCAGGCCGAGGTTCTGCAAGTGCGGCTCATCGAGGTGGAAGTGGACGGGCAGCAATTCCACCGCCGTGACTCCAAGGCCCGTAAGGTGCTCGATCATTGCGGGATGGGCCAAGCCGGCGTAGGTGCCGCGCAGAGCGTCCGGGATGTCCGGGTGGAGCATGCTCTGCCCGCGGACGTGCGCCTCGTAAATAATCGTGTTGCGCCACGGCGTCTGCAGCCGCTGGTCGGAGCCCCAGTCAAAGTCGCTGGACGTCCTCACACTGGTGAGGAATCCGTTGCGCTGGTCCACACCGCGCCCATAGGGATCGAGCAGCAGCGGCTGATTGCCGCCGTCGTCGTCAAGATCAGTTGTGGGAACGGTGAGTGGCAGGACCTGGCGGTCCGGGGCGGGGCGGAAACCGTAGCGGGAGCCAACGGGAAAGGCATCCACCACGCCGTAGTGGACGCCTTTGGTCACGTTGGGCAGCGTATGGATCCGCCAGTCCCCGCCGGGTGCCTGATAGGCGATCTCCAAAGTCTGGACGCCTGGTGCATAGACCGCCACGCTCGCCCGGCTGTCGGGGGAACCAGTCCCGGCGGATCGCGGTCCCGCCGAACTTACGCCAAGGGGGAACGCCGGAGCGGCGTCCATCGTGGAGGCTGTATCAATAAGGGGCATTACTATCGATTAAAGCTTAAGTGCTGCTCTCAAAAGCCGATCTGTTCCGGCATGTGACGACTCGGTTGCCGGTGGCGGCATACTGCCGACCGGAAAACGCCCAGGTGGAGGTATTCGTGAAGATTGCACTGGCCCAGATCATTTCCGGCCGTGACGTGGAGCGCAACCTCGAGGTGCTCGAGGATTACGCCCGCCAGGCAAAGGAGGGCGGTGCGGAACTCGTTGTCTTCCCGGAAGCGACCATGCGCGCATTTGGCAATTCCTTACATGACATCGCAGAGCCGCTTGACGGTCCCTGGGCCGGCCGGGTTCGTTCCATTGCTGCGCAGCTGGAAATCCTAATCGTTGCCGGCATGTTCACTCCAGGCTCCGCAACTCATGGCGGCCGGGCGAAGGTCCGGAACACGCTACTGGTTACCGGCCCGGGTGTAGACACCAGCTACGACAAGGTGCACCTCTTCGATGCATTCGGCTTCCTCGAGTCAGACACCGTGGACGCCGGGTCAGGACCAGTTACGTTCGACGCCGATGGTCTCACCTTTGGCCTGGCCACCTGCTACGACATCCGTTTCCCAGCCCTCTTCACAGCCAATGCCGACCGTGGAGCCGATGTGAACATCATCTGCGCAGCCTGGGGAGCCGGCCCGGGCAAGATCGACCAGTGGAAGCTCCTGGCCCGCGCCCGCGCAGTCGACACCACCACCTATGTCCTCGCCTGCGGCCAGGGCGACCCCGCCACGCAGGGCACCGAGCCCCGCGGCGCGGCACCCACCGGCGTCGGACACAGCGCCGTCGTGTCGCCTTTCGGGGAGGTACTCGGAGAGCTCGACGGCGCCCCCGGCCTCCTGTTCGCCGACCTGGATCCCGCCGTCGTCAAGGAAGCCCGCACGAAGCTCCCTGTTCTTGCCAACCGGCGCGACTTCTAACCCACCCTCTCGCGAATCCTGCGCCCCAAACCCCGACGCTCGCGCAGGTCCTGCACCCCAAACCGAAACGCTCTCGCAGATCCCGCCGTGTCCGCGCAGCGTCCCACGGATATAGGAGCGTTGCCGTCAGTTAGACGCGTTCCTTCGGTGGCAGGCGCAGCCGCCGCCTGTGCCTTTTCTACAAAAAAGAAGCGCTCCCTCACGTGTGAACTGCTCCCCGGAAGTTGGACTGAGAAATTCAGTTCCGACTTCCGGGGAGCAGTTTTATGCGTGCACGTAGTTCATTGGCTGAGGCGCAGCGCGAGGCAGCTGTAGCGTTGTTTGAGAAGGGCATCGGCTATCGGGCGGCGGCCCGGTTGCTGGATGCGCCTTGGGTACCGGTCAGGGCACTGTATGGGCGGTGGAGGATTCATGGGCAAGGAGTGCTGGTGAGCAGGCCTGCGAAGTCCTACTCTTTCGAGTTCAAGCTGGCCTTGGTGCAGCGGTTCCTCGCGGGCGAGTCCGGCCCGGAGTTGGCGGTGGAGGCCGGTTTGGCCTCCCGTGAGCTGCTGCAAAAGTGGGTCCGGGCGTATCGAATGGACGGTGAGGACGGGTTGCGGCCAAAGCCCAAGGGCAGACCGCGGAAACCCGATTCCCCGCCGACTGGGGAGCTGCCGGAGCTTGAGCGGTTGCGGCGGGAGAACGAGCGGCTGCGCGCTGAGGTGGCGTACCTGGGAAAACTGCGGGCCTTGAGGGAACAGGGACGACGGTAAGGGTTCAGGCCGTCGTTTCCCTCAAGGCTGACTATCCCCTTGCTGTCCTGTTGGACGTCGCCGGGCTGGCCAGATCCACGTTTTTCTATCACCAGCTCCGGCTCCAGGCGCCGGACCCGAAAGAGAAGCTCAAAGCGGCGATCACGGAGATCTTTGAAACGAACCATGGCCGGTACGGGCACCGCCGGGTCCACACGGAGCTACTCAAGCACGGGTGGACGGTCGCGAAGAAGACCGTGCTGAAGCTAATGGAGGCCCTTGGGTTGGCCCGCAAGGTCCGGCGCAGGAAGCGCTACAACTCCTACCAGGGCGAACAGGGCGCGGTAGCGCCCAACGTGCTGAACCGGGAGTTCGAGGCTGATGCGCCGAACCGGAAGTGGGTTACGGATGTGACGGAGTTCAGCGTCGGCGGCGGGAAGCTCTACCTCTCACCGGTGATGGACCTCTTTGACCGGCAGATCATTTCTTACTCGCTGGGCTTATCCCCGAACCTGGCGCTCACCAACGATTCCCTGCGTGAGGCCCTGACCTGTCTGCAGCCCGGTCAGCAGCCGCTGGTGCACTCGGACCAAGGTTTCCAATACCGTCACGCGTCCTGGCGCACCCTCATCCAGAACGCCGGCGCGGTCCAATCCATGTCCCGCAAGGGCAATTGCTACGACAACGCCGTCATGGAGAACTTCTTCGGCCACCTCAAGGAAGAACTCTTCCACCGCGTCCGATTCCTCAACACCGACGCACTGGCAGCTGCAATAGAGGAATACATCCACTGGTACAACAACAAAAGAATCTCCACAAAGCTCAAGGGCCTGAGCCCGGTGCAATACCGGGCCCAGACCCTTGCAGCCTAGAATCCCATTTAGCCAGTCCAACTATCGGGGACCAGTTCACGTGATGTGAGAGAGCGTTCCTCGTTGCATTGCAAAACGTGAGAGAGCGTCGACCATTTCACTGCAAAACGTGAGAGAGCGTCGCCCGTTTCGTTGCAATTCAAATTTGGGGCTGCGGGGTGGGCCCTGGGTCTTACTTGGTGGTGGCGCGCTGGCGGGAGACTTCGTAGAGGGAGATGCCGACGGCCATTGACGCGTTCAAGGACTCCATGGCGGAGTCGATGGGGATCGAGACGATCTGGTCGCAGTTTTCGCGGACGAGGCGGCTCAGGCCCTTGCCCTCAGAGCCGACCACGATGCAGATGGGTTCCGCCGCCAGGCTAAGGTCCGGCAGCGAAACGTCGCCGTCGCCGTCGAGCCCCAGAACGAACATCCCCATGCCCTTGAACTGCTTCAGGGCATTGTTCAGGTTCGAGGCGCGGGCCACGGGGACGCGGACGGCGGCCCCGGCGCTGGTCTTCCATGCAGAGGCCGTGACACCCACGGAACGGCGCTCGGGGACGATGACGCCGTGCCCGCTGAAGGCTGAAACGGAGCGGATGATCGCGCCGAGGTTGCGGGGATCGGTGATGCCGTCCAGTGCCACGAACAGAGGAGCGTTCGAGATGTGCCCCTTCTTCCACTTCTCAACGGTCTCTTCGGCGAGGTCGTAGGCGTCCTGGTATTCGTACGGCGGGATCTGCAGCACGAGGCCCTGGTGCACGGCGTCGTCGGTCATTCGGTCGAGCTCGGGCTTGCCGGTCTCGAGCAGCGGGATGCCCCGCTCTGCAGCGATCTTGAGTGACTCCTTGACGCGGTCGTCCATTTCGATACGGACGGCCACGTGCAGCGCCTTGGCCGGGATGCCTGCGCGGAGCGCTTCCACCACGGAGTTGCGGCCGGTGACGACTTCTTCGGTGGCACGGCCCTTTGGCCCCGACCGGGCCCCCGCACCCGCACCGCGGGGGGCGCCGGAACGCTTGGCGGCCGCACGCTCGGCGAGCTGCTTGGTCTTGTGCGCCTTGTGGTAGGTGCGGTCCTCGGCTTTGGGGGTTGGCCCCTTGCCTTCGAGAGCCTTGCGGCCGTGGCCACCGGTTCCGGTGGTGGGGCCCTTCTTGTTCTTGCGGATTGCGCCCGGGCGACCGTTGTTGGCCATGATTCCACCCTTGGTTGTATTGAGTAAGTCTGAACTCCAGTCTACTGACTGCAGTTAAATCGTCGTCCGGAGCGGGTGGATGCCCCGGCTCAGCCGCGCTGGAGGCTCCAGCTGGGTCCGTCAGCGCTGTCTTCGACCAGGATGCCGGCAGCAGCGAGGGTGTCGCGGATCGCGTCCGAGGCCGCCCAATCCTTCCGGGCACGGGCGTCGGCGCGTGCCGCCAGCTGGGCCTCCACGAGTATGCCGAGTGCCGCCGTCGCTTCGTTGTCGGCGGCCGGCTGAGCCGCGTCGTTGATCCCCAGGACCCGGAGCATGTCGTTCACGCTGGCAAGTGCCTGCCGTGCAGCCCCAAGATCCCCGGCTGTCAGTGCCGAATTCCCTGCCCGGACGGTGTCGTGCAGCACCGCGAGGGCCTGCGGGACGTTGAGGTCGTCGTCCATGGCGGCGGCAAACGCGCCAGGGACTTCGCCGCTGCCGCCGACCAGCAGGGCACCATCCGTGGACAGCGCCCGGATTGCCCTGGCAATAAAACCGTCAATGCGTTCGACGGCGGCGGTCGCCTCCTGCAGCGACGTCGGCTGGTAGTCCAGGACCGAGCGGTACTGCGCCTGCCCGAGGTAGTAACGAACGACCCGCGGCGGAGCGAGCTCCAGCATTTCGGCCGGGCTCACCGTGTTTCCCACGGACTTCGACATCTTTTCGCCCTGGTAGGTCACCATCCCGTTGTGCATCCAGAAGTTGGCGAAGCCCTGTCCGGCGGCTTGGGACTGGGCCATCTCGTTTTCGTGATGCGGAAACCGCAGGTCAAGCCCGCCGCCGTGAATGTCGAACTCGGTGCCCAGATATTTGGAGGCCATGGCAGAGCATTCCAGGTGCCAGCCCGGACGGCCCGTGCCCCACGGCGAAACCCAGCCCGCCGTCGTCGGCTCCCCTTCCTTGTGTCCCTTCCACAGCGCAAAGTCCCGCGGGTCCTTCTTCCGGTTGATGAATTGTGGTTCAACATCCGGGGCGCCCTGCATATCGTCGATCTTTTGCCGCGTCAGGGAGCCGTACTTGTTCCAGGAGCGGACGTCGAAGTAGACATCGCCAGACCCGTCCAGCGCAGGGTAGGCGTGGCCGCGGTCGATGAGCTGCTGAATGAGCGCGTGCATCTCGGGAATGTGGCCGGTGGCGCGGGGTTCGTAGGTGGGCCGGGAGACGCCGAGGACGTCGTAGGCCTTGAGGAACTCCTGCTCGTACCGGTAGGCCAGCGCCCACCATTCCTCTTCGGGGACGGCGCCCGGTTCCTGCTCGAAGCCAGCTTCGAAGGACGCCGCGGACTTGGCGAGGATCTTGTCGTCGATGTCCGTGACGTTCCGGACCGCCGTTACGCGGAACCCCCGGTACTGCAGCCAGCGGGTGAGCTGGTCAAAGGCGATGGCAGAACGGATGTGCCCCACATGCGGCATGCCCTGCACAGTGGCACCGCAGTAATACAGGCTCACCTTGCCCGGCACGAGGGGAACGAAGTCGCGGACTTCGGCGGATGCAGTGTCGTAAAAGCGCAGGGTCACCGCTCCAGATTAGCTGATTGGCCTGATCCTGCTTACCTCCCGCTTATGCCCGTCCGCTTACTTGCAGATACCGCCGATCCGGTTGTTCTGTTTGGTCAGCTCGGCGATCTGCGCCTCACTCTTGTCGCCCAGGGCAGTGCCGGCCACCTGCTTCATGACGTCGGCCATTTTCTGGATCGGGTCCGCGATTTCGGGGGCTACCTTGTCGGCGACCTCCTCGTAGTGCTTCGCGATTTGGTCCGCCTGCTGCTGCTGGTTTCCGGTGGGTTTGAACGTATCGCTGTTGAGGAAGGCGCAGCTCTCAGCGACGCTCATCCTGGGCGTGCCGCCGCAGCCTGTCAGCAGCAGGCAGGCAATCACGACGGCGGGAAGCAGCTTTTTCACGGGAGGTCTCCTGATGTGGCGGTACAGATGGCACCCGCGGGCACGCCGCAGGTCCTTCTTCCAGCGTAGGTGATTGAAACCGGCGCGGTGACTTTGGGTGCCGCGGACGCTGTACCCAGGAATGTTCAGGAGGCGGGATAGACCAAGGCCGTGGCTACGGCGGAGATGCCTTCACCCCTGCCGGTGAATCCGAGACTGTCGCTCGTGGTGGCCGTGACGCTGACAGGCGCCCCGGCGGCTTCCGTAAGGACGCGCTGCGACTCTTCGCGGCGCGGGCCGAACTTGGGGCGGTTCGCCACGAACTGGACTGCCACATTGCCGATCTCGAACCCGGATGCCCGGACAATACGTGCCGCTTCTGCCAGGAGGGTAATCCCGGACGCACCCGCGAACTCCGGGCGGTCGGTCCCGAAGTGCGTTCCCAGGTCGCCAATCCCGCAGGCGGAGAACAGGGCATCCGCCGCAGCATGGGCCACGGCGTCGCCGTCGGAATGACCGGCGAGCCCGCGCTCCCCCTCCCACAACAGTCCGCCAAGCCAGAGCGGCCTGCCGGCGCCCTCAGGGGCGAAAGCGTGAACGTCGACACCGATTCCGGTGCGGGGCAGGATCATGCCGGGCCTTTCGTTTTCTGGTCGGTTCACTTTGTCTTCACTCGCCCCGTCCAGGCTCACGCCGTCAGCCTTCCACCCAGCGCGTGCCGAGCGGACCCTCGAGGAGACCTTCAGCGAGGATGAGGTCCAGCGGCGTGGTGATTTTCAGGGACTGGCTGGCTCCTCGCACGGCGTGGACGGGTTCGCCAAGGAGCTCCACCAGCATCGCGTCGTCGGTGACTGCCGCTACTCGGCCTTCGTCAAAGCCTGCCGCAGCCGCGTGGGCAGCCTTCAGCGTGTCCAGTTTGAATCCCTGCGGGGTCTGGACCGAGCGCAGCTCCTGCCGGGACACAGTTCCCGTGACGACCTCGGGCGCGATGTCAGCATCGCTGCCGTCAGTTGGGGCCACGGTTTTGACCGTATCCACGACGGGGATGACGGGGATGACGGCCGAGGCTCCGCTGGCCAGGGCCTGCACTACCCGGTGGAAGACAGCTTCCGGCGTGAGGGCGCGGGCGGCATCGTGGACGAGAACGGCCTCGGTTCCCTCCTCCACGGCTGACAGGGCTGACCGGACGGAATCCGCCCTGGTGGCTCCGCCGTCGACCATTATCAGAAGCGGACCGCCGTCTGCCAACTCCAGCCTGAAATCCTCGATCAGCTGCCGAAGCCCGGCGTCGGCGGCGGGCAGGGCGATGCAAATCTGGCTTGCCACGCCGGCAGCGACGATGCCGCGGAGGGCGTGGAGAAGGATCGGCTCGCCGCCCAGCGGCACTGCCGCTTTGGGCATGCCGTAGCCAAGCCGCTGCCCTGTCCCTGCAGCAACGAGGATGACGGCGGTGACGGGTCGCGTGGCTGGATCGTTCATGCCGACTAGCCTACGTCCCGGCCGCGCTCCCCTCTAACACCTGGTTGCGAGGGTGTTTTTGGGCAAAAAGAAACCCCGGCGGCACCGTGCCACCGGGGTTCAATTCTCAGGAAGCCAGAACCTCGTCGAGAACGCTTGCAGCCTTCTCCTCGTCGGTTCTCTCGGCCAAAGCCAATTCTGAGATCAGAATCTGCCGTGCCTTGGCCAGCATTCGCTTCTCACCTGCGGAAAGGCCCCGATCGTGATCCCGGCGCCACAGGTCGCGGACGACCTCTGCTACCTTGATGACGTCACCGGAAGCAAGCTTCTCCAGATTTGCCTTGTAACGGCGCGACCAGTTGGTGGGCTCTTCAGTGAACTCGGCACGGAGCACATCGAATACGTGCTCCAAACCTTCCTTGCCCACTACGTCGCGTACCCCAACGAGGTCAACGTTTTCTGCTGGAACTTCAATGGTCAGATCACCCTGAGCCACCTTGAGCTTGAGATACATCTTCTCTTCGCCCTTGACAGTGCGCATCTTGATTTCTTCAATTTTTGCTGCACCGTGGTGAGGGTAAACTACTGTCTCGCCGACCTCAAAAACCATGTGGACTTTCCCCTTTCCCGCAGACCAGTTTATCACGATTAAGGCATATGACTGGCATGGATCAGGCCCGGGAACCGCGGAAATACGCGGAAAATGGGCAGAATCAGCGGCTCAGACCCCTTGACGAACGCGGATAATAGTGCATGACCCTAGTGCCGACAAGCGCTACGCGGCGGTAGTCCGCGGTCCCTCGTCAACACCGGACCGGGTCCCCAAACAGGCGCTATTGTGTACGGCGGGAATCCTCGTTCAGCCGTGTTTGCCGATAGGCTATGGCTTAAACCAAGTTTCAAGACTTTCTAGGAGTGCGTGACGTGCGTTTCACTGCGATGAACCGGGGCCAGTGCGGCAAGATGGCCATGGCGGCTGCCGTCCTGAGCGTCGGACTGCTCACCCTGACCGGCTGCGGCTACATCAACGCCCAGCAGACCTCCGAGCAGTACGCCGCCTCGGACGGAACACGCTCCGACGTCGGACCCGTGCAGCTGCGCAACATGCTGATCGTAGCCTCAGGCGAGAACCAGCCCGGCCGCGTGATCGGTGCCGTCTACAACTCCTCCTCCAATGACGTCAAGGTCACTCTGAGTGGAGCCAAAGGAGCCCAGACCGAGATCCCGGTCAAGAAGAACTCCTACACCCTGCTTAACGAGTCCACGGAACCGGCCATCCTGAGCACCGCCGGTGGCCGCCCGGGCTCGCTCGTGGACATCACCGTCCGCGAAGACGGCACCAACGTCAACAAGACCGTCAAGATCCCCGTTATGGACGGAACCCTGAAGGAATACCAGGCGTACCTGCCCGCAGGCAGCACCCCCACCCCCACGCCGAGTGAAACCGGCACCCACACTGATGGCGCGCACACAGAAGGAGCCGCACCCACCGAGGGCGGCCACTGACACCGCCACCTCGCTCAACGTGCAGAGGGGATCCCAATCGGGATGCCCTCCTGCACGTTTAAGGCCGGATATCGAATGACGGACACTCCGGCCGGCCGGAAGGCGGCAGCCAGGCCGTGCCCCTTACGGTTCGAATTTGTACCCCAGGCCGCGGACGGTCACGAGGTACCGCGGAAGGGAGGGGTCGGGTTCGATCTTGCTGCGCAGCCGCTTGACATGGACGTCGAGCGTCTTCGTGTCACCCACGTAATCGGATCCCCAGACCCTGTCGATCAGCTGGCCGCGGGTGAGGACCCGGCCCGAATTCCGGAGCAGCATCTCGAGGAGTTCAAATTCCTTCAGCGGGAGCGCCACCTGCTCCCCGCCCACGCTGACGACATGGCGTTCGATGTCCATCCGAACCGGACCGGCCTGCACCGTGCTGGAAACGAGTTCTTCCGGTTCGCCCTGGCGGCGGAGCACCGCCCGGACGCGGGCCACCAGCTCCCGCGATGAGTACGGCTTGGTGACGTAGTCGTCGGCACCCAGCTCCAGCCCCACCACCTTATCGATTTCCGTGTCCTTGGCGGTGAGCATGATCACGGGGACGCCCGAGCGCTGGCGCAGCTGACGGCAGACTTCCGTCCCGGACAGGCCCGGCAGCTGCAGGTCCAGGAGCACCAGGTCGGCTCCGTTGCGGTCGAATTCCGTAAGCGCGTCCAGGCCGTTGTCCACGACCTCGACCTCAAAGCCTTCCTTGCCCAGCAGATAGGACAGGGGATCGCTGAACGATTCCTCGTCCTCCACAATAAGAATCCTGCTCAAGCGGTAACTCCTCGTTCTTGGACGCCGGCGGCGTCCCTTGGTTCTTTTGCATGCGACGCCTGCCCTTCCATTTCCGGCAGGCGCAGCGTGAACGTCGAACCCTGGCCCGGCTGCGACCACAGGGTCACCTCTCCGCCATGGTTGGAAACGACGTGTTTGACAATGCTCAGGCCCAGCCCGGTCCCGCCGGTGTGGCGTGACCGTGCGGAATCCACGCGGTAAAAACGTTCGAACACGCGTTCCTGGTCCTCGGCCGAAAGGCCCTCGCCCTGATCCGTCACGGAGATCGAGACGAGGCCTTCCTTGGCCCGGAGTCCGATCCCCACCCTCGTGTTCTCCGGGGAGTAACGGATGGCATTGTCAATGAGGTTGCGCAGGGCGGTCACCAGGAGGTCCTGGTCCCCGTAGACCTTGGCGTCGACCCGGCCGCCGATGACAATTTGAATGTTCTTGCTTTCCGCCGGCAGCTGTGAGCGGTCCACCGCCTCTGCGACAACGTCGTTGATGTCAACTTCCTGTCCCTGCTGCGCCACATCTGCGGCCTGCAGGCGGGAGAGCTCGATGATGTCCTGTACCAGCGCCGCAAGCCGGGCGGATTCCTTGTGCATGCGGGCCGCGAAGCGCCGGACGGCCTCTTCGTCGGCCGCCGAGGATTCGATCGCCTCTGCCAGCAGGGACAGTGCGCCCACCGGAGTCTTCAGTTCATGGGACACGTTCGCCACGAAGTCGTTGCGGATCTCCTCGGTGCGCGTGATTTCGGTCCGGTCATCGGCCAGGAGGAGAATATATTCCTCTCCGAGCATGGCGGCCCGGACCTGCACGATGATGGCGCCCTGGCCGAGCGGGCCCCTCGGAAGCTCGAGGCGCTTTTCGAGGATGACGCCGTCGCGGCGGACGTTCGCCGTCATGTCCAGCAGCTCCCGGTGCACCACGGTGTGGCCCCGCACCAGCCCGTATGCATAGGCAGCCGGGCTTGCCCGGACCACGCCGTCGATGGCGTCCACGACCACGAAGGCCTTGCCGATGACGGCGAGCACTTCAGCGGCGCCTGGCGGCAGCGCAGGTTCATCGACTTCGACGTCGACAATCTTTCGCTGCTGCTCGCTGACCCTGAAGGCGAGCATACCGAAGACGCCGAACGACAGGCCGAGCAGGCCGGCGATGACACCGATGAGCATTGGATCCACGGCTCCAGCTTATGCTTTCGAAATGCCCGCACAGCGGTTCCAGGACCAGAACGGGGCGGATTCAGCTAACGTTCATCTAGAGGTGCGTAACAGTTCACCCGACACTGGAAGAGTGGCGGGTTGGACTGCCGGAACGGTGATACGAGACCCGGACCGCCCATCGCGGCGGGCCGGGCCTCCAAGGAAAGGACGCCTACGTGCGTAAGGTTTTTCAGGAAGAGCTCGCCCAGGTGGGCGAAGACCTCATCGAAATGTCAAAGCTGGTCAGCGACGCGATCACGAAGGCAACCGCGTCGTTTGAAGTCGCCGACGTCGATCTGGCCCAGGATGTCATCGCGGCTGATGCCCGGATCGACTTCCTGCAGAACAGCCTTGATGAACGAGCCATCGACATCCTCGCCCTCCAGGGGCCGGTGGCCAGCGACCTGCGGATGATCGTGGGTTCGCTGCGGATGAGCGCTTCGCTCGAGCGCATGGGCGACCTCGCCCGCCACATCGCGCAGCTGGCCCGTCTCCGCTTTCCCTCCACGGTGATCCCCGCCTCCCTGACGGAAACCTTCAAGAGTTTCGCCGAGCACGACATCGTGATCGCCAACAAACTCACGCAGCTGCTGGAGACCCGCGATCTTGAAGTTGCCCGGGACATCCTGAAGGCGAACTCGGAGGTCAACGACCTGCACGTCAGCGTTTTCAAGGCCATCGCCCGGAGCGACTGGCAGGAAACCCCCGCCACCACTGTGGACGTGGCCCTCGCCAGCCGGTACTTCGAGCGCTTTGCCGACCACGGTGTTTCGGTGGCGCAGAAGGTCACGTACCTCGTGACGGGCGCGTGGCACCCGAACAGCAGCATCGAACACGGCTGATGCAGTAGCACCGCAGCCAACAGACGACGGCGGCCGGTCACCTAGGTGACCGGCCGCCGTCGTCGTCTATTCTTACTTCTTGCCCTGGTTCGCCACGGCCAGGATGGCTTCCTCGGCAGCCTCGGGGTCAAGATACGTTCCGCCTGGCTTGAGCGGCTGGAAGTTCTCGTCCAGGTCGTAGACCAGCGGAATGCCGGTGGGGATGTTCAGGCTGGCGATGGCTTCATCGCTGATGCCGTCGAGGTGCTTCACCAGGGCGCGCAGCGAGTTGCCGTGGGCCGTGACGAGTACGGTCTTGCCTGACTTGAGATCTTCCTTGATGTCCGATTCCCAGTACGGAAGCAGCCGGACCAGGACATCCTTGAGGCACTCCGTACGGGGCAGCTTGTCGCCCAGGCCGGCGTAGCGGGGATCGTGCGCCTGTGAGAATGGTGAGTCGTCGTCAAGGGGCGGCGGCGGGGTGTCGTAGGACCGGCGCCATTCCATGAACTGCTCCTCACCGTACTCGGCGAGGGTCTGGGCCTTGTCCTTGCCCTGCAGCGCACCGTAGTGGCGTTCGTTCAGGCGCCAGTCGCGCTTGACCGGGATCCATCCGCGGTCGGCCTTGTCCAGGGCAATGTTGGCCGTGTTGATGGCCCGCTTCAGGAGCGACGTGTAAAGGATGTCCGGGAGCACGTCGTGCTCGACCAGGAGCTCTCCCCCGCGGGCTGCTTCCTCGCGGCCCTGGTCGTTGAGGTCAACGTCCACCCAGCCGGTGAAGAGGTTCTTGGCATTCCATTCGCTGTGGCCGTGGCGCAGCAGAATCAGCTTGTAAGTCATGATTTTCATCCTAGCCGAGCAGGGACTTCCGCCGCCGTCCGTTACATTTCCCTGCAGGATAGTCTGGGGCGGTGGTTCAGAAAGCAGAGCGGGTGGCACATCCGGACAGCCGTGGCAGCGGCGGACGCCCTGTCGGCAACATTACCCGCGGCACCACCAACCCCAACCGTATGCGCCGCGTGGACCGCTGGCTCACCGGGCCGCAGGCCTGGCGTCTGCGGTCAGCGGCAGATCCCTTGGCAGTCGACCTGGGCTACGGCGCTTCCCCGGCCACCGCCGTCGAGCTTTTTGAGCGGCTTTCCGCCGTCCGGCCGGACGTCCGCCTGTGCGGTATCGAAATCGAGCCCGACCGCGTGCAGGCCGCCAGCGCACTGGAACGACCGGGACTCAGCTTCCTCCTCGGAGGCTTCGAAATCCCGGTGCCGGGAAAACCAGTCCTCGTCCGTGCCTTTAATGTGCTGCGCCAGTATGAGGAGGCGGACGTCGGCGGGATCTGGCGTCTGGTGCAGGACCGGCTCGCTCCGGACGGGCTGTTTATTGACGGAACCTGCGACGAGATCGGCCGGCGCGTTACGTGGATTGCGCTGGATGCCGCGCGTCCGCTCTCGTTGAGCATGTCCATGCGCTTTGGCAGCTTTGAACGGCCGTCGGACGTGGCCGAACGCCTGCCCAAAGCGCTTATCCACCGCAACGTCCCCGGCGAGCCCGTTCATGCGCTGCTGCAGGCCATGGACCGCACGTGGCTTGAGTCGGCGGCGCTGGCAGCCTTCGGGAACAGACAACGCTGGACGTCCATGTGCGTGATGCTGCGCGATGGAGGGTGGCCGGTCCACGACGGACCGTCACGCTGGCGACTGGGGGAACTCACGGTGGGCTGGGAAGCGGTGGCTCCGCTGCCTTAGCTACTCCGGCCTTAGCTACTCCGCAGTTGGGTCACTGGCTGTGCGAGGTCACCAGGGTCCGTAGGGGCCGGTGTTGCGGCTGCCGCCGCGGCCGGCGTCCTTGACCGCGGGCCGGACATCCGCCAGGTAGACCGACGCTGCCACTACAGCTGCGAGGCCGAACAGGCCAAACGGTCCAATCAGACCGCCTCCCCCGCCGCCCAGTACCGACAAGGCACCGATCGCCAGGCTGCCGCCGGTGAGCGCCAGCCAGAACGTCTTGGTCCTCTTACCCACAGCCTCAAAGGCGTTGGCCCTGTGGCGGACACAGTCGAAGAAGGCCCACACTTCCAGGACCAGTGCCACCAGCCCCAAGACGTAGTAGACCGCGCTTTCGACAACTCTGATCAGTACTGTTCCGTCCACCTGACAAGCCTATCTGTCCAAGGCGGCCAAAGCCTGCTGCAAATCGGACCAAAGGTCTTCGACGTTTTCGATCCCCACGCTGAGGCGCACGAGATTCTCCGGCACGCTTTCCGGCTCCGCTACGTGCCGCCGTCGTCGTTCGATCAATGACTCGACACCGCCGAGCGACGTGGCGGGCAGCCACAGCTGCAGCGAGCGGACCAGTTTGTCCGCTGCGTCCGCGCCGCTGAGATCGTCCGCAGGGGAAATCTGGATGCAGACGACGGACCCGAAGCCGGTCATCTGGGACTTGGCCCGGTCATGGCCGGGATCTGTGGCGAGGCCCGGGTAGCGGACGCTTTCGACGCGCGGGTGGGCGCTGAGCCTTTCGGCGAGCACGGCAGCGGAGGCCTGCGAGCGTTCGATCCGCAGCGCCAGAGTCCGCAGCCCGCGCAGCGCCAGCCAGGCCTCGAACGGGCCCGCTATGGCGCCGTGGATGATGCGGTGGTGGAGCAGGGTGTTCCGCAGTTCCGGATCGGAGGTCACCAGGGCGCCCAGCACGACGTCGGAATGCCCGGCCAAGTATTTGGTCACCGAGTGGAGGACGACGTCGGACCCCAGGGCGAGCGGCTGCTGCACCAGCGGCGTAGAGAAGGTATTGTCCGTGACGACGACGGCTCCGGCGTCGTGCGCGGCCTGGGTCAGGGCACGGATGTCGGCGATGCCGAGCATGGGGTTGGTGGGGCTTTCCAGCCACAGCATCGCCGCCGGCTTCCCGCCCGCCGGCGTGAGCTGGGCAAGGACGGCAGCAGTGTCGGCGATGTCCACCGTGCGCAACTCGATGAAGCCCTTTTCTGCCAGCTCGGACGCCATCACCAGCGAACCGGCGTAACTGTGGGACGGCATGACGAGCGCTCCCCCGGCCGGGATAAGCGACAGGGCTGAGCTGACGGCAGCCAGCCCGGACGCGTAGAGCAGGCCGGGCAGGGAGGCGCCTTCAAGCTGACCCAGCGCTTCTTCGAACGGGTCCCAGGTGGGGTTGGAGTAGCGGCCGTAGCCGCGGTCGCCGTCGTCCAGGGCGGCGGTTCCGAAGTACGTGGAGGACAGCACGATCGGCGGGTTGACAGGCTCGTCCCGTTCGCGGGGCGGCCGGCCGGCGGCCACAACCACCGTCTCAGCCGAAAGGGACGCGGCACGCTGTTGGGAAAGACTCATGATCAAAGGGTACGTGGGCTCCAGCTGTGTGAAAAAGCGGCCGTAGGGCTTACGGTCAGCAGGAGTCGGTACGCTGGATGAGTGAATAAGCAGAGTCCCGGACTGTTCATCGCTTTCGAAGGCGGTGACGGCGCCGGCAAGTCTACCCAGGCCGCCCGGCTGGCCGGGGCACTGGAGTCCCGCGGCCTGACCGTGCTGCGGACCAGGGAACCGGGTGGAACCCCGATCGGTGAGAAGCTGCGCGCCCTGGTGTTGGAACACGGCCATGGCCACATCGACGCCCACACGGAGGCGCTGATTTTCGCTGCCTCCCGCGCCGCACACGCGAGCCAGGTGATCCGGCCGGCGCTGGAACGCGGAGAAGTGGTGCTGACAGACCGCTACATCGACTCCTCGGTGGCTTACCAGGGAGCCGGCCGGGACCTCGGAACAGATGCCGTGCGAAGCATCAACGAGTGGGCCACCTCCGGACTGCAGCCGGACCTCACAGTGCTGCTTGACGTCCATCCAGCCGATGGACGCAGCCGCCGCACCGCCGGCGACGCAGCAGAGGACCGGCTGGAATCGGAAGCCGATGAGTTCCACGCCCGGATCCGGCAGGCATTTCTGGACCTTGCCGCCGCCCGGCCGGACAGGTACCTCGTCCTTGAGGCACAGCAGTCCGTGGACGAGCTCACCGCACGCATCCTGGACCGCGTGGACCGGCTGCTGGCAGCGTCCGCCAGGAGTCTGCGATGACCGTATGGGAGGACCTGCAGGGCCAACCGGCCGTCGTCACCCAGCTGCAGCAGGCGGCCATGGGCGAAGGGCTGACACATGCCTGGCTGTTCACCGGCCCGCCGGGATCGGGCCGCTCCAACGCCGCGAAAGCCTTCGCGGCGGCGCTGAACTGCGACCAGGACGATGTCGCCCGGCGCGGCTGCGGCGAGTGCCACGCGTGCAGGACGATCCTCGGAGAGACGCACGCCGATGTCGTTTTTGTCCGCACCGAAAAGGTGACCATCACGATTGAGGAAGCCCGGGAATTGGTGTCGACGGCCGGCAACAGGCCGTCGTCGGGCCGGTGGCGGATCATCGTGGTTGAGGACGCGGACCGTATGGCGGAACGCACCACCAACGTTCTCCTAAAAGCCATTGAGGAACCCACGCCGCGGACCATCTGGATGCTGTGCGCGCCCTCCCCCGCGGATGTCCTGGTGACCATCCGGTCGCGGTGCCGGGCTGTGGCGCTGCGGCTTCCCCCCGCTGCGGACGTCGCCGCCTTGCTGGTCAAGCGCGATGGCGTGGATTTGGACCTCGCTCAGCGCGCAGCACGCGCGGCGCAAAGCCATGTAGGAATTGCGCGCCGGCTGGCACGTGACGCCGAGGCAAGGGAACGCCGGCTGGAAACGGTTCGCTTCCCGTTGGGTCTCCAGGGCGTCACGGCCGCCGTCATGATGGCTGATAAACTTGTGAAGATCGCCACCGAGGAGGCCAACAGCTCCAATGAGGAGCGCGACGCCGCCGAAAAGGCCGCACTGCTGGCCACGCTGGGCGCCCCTGAGACCGGACAGCTGCCGCCCGCCATGCGCAGCCAGGTCAAACAGCTTGAGGACGACCAGAAACGGCGCGCGAAACGTTCTATCACCGATTCCCTGGACCGGACGCTCACCGATCTCCTCTCCTTCTACCGGGATGTGCTCATCATCCAGATGGGGAATTCCGTGGAGCTCGTGAACGTTGAGCTCAGGGCTGAACTGGAGGACTTCGCCGGCCGTTCAGGCCCAGAAGTCACCCTCGCCAGGATGGATGCCATCAACAAGGCAAGGAAGCGCATCACCACCACCAACGTCGCACCGCTTTTGACCATCGAGGCAATGGCCACCGGCCTGATCTAGCCGGCCCGCATTCCGCCTGCCCCAATGCCGCCAAACGCCCTGCCCAAGGAGAACCGCATGATGTCCACACTCCCCCCGACCGCGCGATCGCGCTCCTTCGCGACCGCAGTGCGGGCTGCCGGAGCGATGGCGGTGGTTCTGTTCCTGACATCATGCACCTTGTTGGGGAGCTCCAAGGACGGCGGGCAGCAGGGGAACTCTACGGGCCAGGCGGATCCATCCATAGCAGCGGCGGCTCCCGAAGGTCTGGAAGACTTTTACTCCCAGAGTATTGTGTGGGAGTCCTGCGAGGAGGAGATGCAGTGCGCCAAGGTCAAGGCGCCGCTGGACTACGCCAAACCGGACGGCGAAACCATCGAACTCGCAGCCCTCAAGATCCCCAGCAGCGGGAAAGACAAGCAAGGGAGCTTGCTGATCAACCCCGGGGGGCCGGGGGCATCCGGTTACGACTTCGTCCGCGACGCCGGCTTCACCAACTTCTCCGAGAAGGTGCGGGCCAACTACGATCTCATTGGTTTTGACCCGCGTGGCGTCAAGCGCTCCGCGCCGGTGACCTGCCTGACAGACAAGGAACGCGATGAGGCCCGGGCGAAGATCTACGCCCCGGAAACAGACGCCGGCCTGGCCACCCTCCTCGCCGACAACAAAGCAATCGCCGAGAAGTGCGCCCAACAGACAGGGCCCGCACTGGGACACATCGACACCGTCAGTGCCGCCAAGGACCTGGACATCCTCCGCGCAGTGGTCAACGACGCCAAGCTCAACTACGCGGGCTTCTCCTACGGGACCTTCCTCGGCGCGACCTACGCCTCGCTGTTCCCGGACAACGTCGGACGGATGCTGCTCGACGGAGCGGTGGACCCGTCCCTCGGCGCTGACGAAATCACGCTTGGCCAGGCGAAGGCGTTCGACAAGGCACTCCGCGCCTATGTCGGGCACTGCCTGCAGCAGGAAGCCTGTCCCTTGAGCGGCACGGTTGAAGACGGTGTCCAGCAGATCAGCGATATGATTCAGTCGGTCGCGTCCAACCCCCGCCCGGCAAAGGACGGCCGGATTGTCGGCGGCAACACCTTCGCCAGCGGACTAATTGTGCCCCTGTATGCCAACGAAAACTGGCCCGCCCTGACGCAGGCGCTTGACGCTGTAACCAAGGGCGACGTCAGCCTCATGCTCCGCCTGGCGGACCTCGGCGCCAACCGCAGTTCCAACGGAAAATACACCTCCAACACAACGTTCGCGTTTTCTGCGATCAACTGCCTGGACTACCCGATGGACAGCGATCCTGCCGCCATGCGGGAAGAGGAACTGAAGCTCCGTGAGGCGTCACCGACGCTTGGGTACTTCTTCGCCTACGGCGCGGCCAACTGCGCCAACTGGCCGTACAAGAACGTCCGGCCCGCTCCGGCGGCCGTGAAATATGACGGCGAATCCCCCATCGTGGTGGTCGGCACCACCGGAGATCCTGCCACCCCCGTGGAGTGGGCCACCTCCCTCCGCAAGCAGCTGGGCAACGCTTCGCTGCTGACGTGGAAGGGCGAAGGCCACACGGCATACGGACGGGCCAACAGCTGCATCGAAGACGCCGTTGACTCGTACCTGGTCGACGGCAAGAAACCGGCAGACAACACGGTCTGCTGAGCTTCTCCTCCTGTCATTTTGACCCGGACGCAGGGACTCTATTACAGTTGACTCTTGCATGAACCAGCCGGGATTTTACGGTCAGGCGTGCGGTGCTTCCTTAGCTCAGTCGGTAGAGCGTTTCACTCGTAATGAAAAGGTCATCAGTTCGATTCTGATAGGAAGCTCGGGCAAAACCCCGTATTGTCGTTGATTTCGACGATAATGCGGGGTTTTTCGCTGGTTAACCTGAGCCCTGCCAAGGCCAGGGCAGGCTATGGTCGCCCTCGGATCAGGATGGAGCTTCAAGGACGAGGCGATTCCACTCAGGCCTGAATTAGTTCCCCCGTCTGGTGGCGCATTAGTCACCGGAGCCCCGGCGGAGGAAAACTCCGCCCCCGAACGTCACCCGTCCCTTCGCCATGAGCCTATGCTGGGTCTCTCCCGTACTGCTGCCCGCCTCCCGCAATGGTGTGGCCGGAATGCAGGTGATGTGAACAGCATCGGCGATCACATCCCGCATGCTTCCGGCACGCGCGTAGGAGTTGCGCTGCACGGCGGCGCCGGTCCCCCGGTTCAGGACCTGGAATAGCAGGAACTCCACGGTACTGAGCTCGCCCTGTTCCTCCAGCACCGGCCGGAGGTGGTCCAGCAGGGCCATCACCGGCTCGAATGCACCCCGGGGCTTTCCTGACACGGGGTCCGCCAACTCGCCATCGAGTCCGTAGCGGCTGGCCCGCCAGGACGCGAGTTGCAGTTGGGTGGCTGAAGCCGGGACCGGGCTGACGCCGTCGCGCCACTGCCGTGCCGCGGTCTCCGCCAGCCCGCGGACCAGGGCTGCCATCAGTACGGCGTCGTCCGCGTACAAGCACACGTCCGCCACCCGGACCTCCACGGTCGGGTGCTTGTGGCTGAGCCGCGCGTCGAAGTACAGGTTCGCCTTGTCCAGAGGCACGCCGGAGCTGAGGACCTGCCCGATCTCACGGTGGTAGGCAGCAGCGGAGCCGTATATGTCAGCCGGGCCGGTTGTGGGCCACCGGCCCCAGGCCTGCCAGCGGTAGCTCGCGTAGCTTGAGTCCAGGCCGTTCCAATACGGCGAATTGGCGCTGATGGCCAGTAGGACGGGCAGCCAGATCCGGATGCGGTCCAGGATGGCGACGCCTTCGTCTTCCGACTCGATCTCCACATGCACGTGGCAGCCGCCGGTCAGTTGTTCGACGGCGGTAAGCCCGAACCTCTCCATCAGCTGCGCACAGCGTTTCCCCGGGGCGATGGTGGACTCCACCGGCAGCGGCGAGGTTGCCAGCGCAGCCGCCCGTGCTCCTGCCCTCCTGGCCGCCGCGTCTGCGTTCTCCCGCCCGGAACTGATGTCATGGGCCAGTTCGGAGAGGCTGACCCGCGGCAGGGTGCAGGTTTCAACCTGTTCCTGTTTCATCTCGCTGGTGAGGCGGGGAAAGTCGCTGAGCTGTTCGAGGACTTCGCCCAGAGGCAGTGGGGTCCCGTTCTCGCCGTCCACGATCAGGAATTCTTCCTCAACGCCCATCCTGCGCGTCATTGCGTACCCCCAAGGACGCGCGGATTCACTGACTGCTCCCGACCAACTGCGGAAGTGCTACCGCTCCGGATAAGGTAAGCCACATTGCTCCTAGGCATAGGTCCGCAGGCCGTTTGCTCAACCCCGCCTCATTCTCACACATGAATCAGGGCGGCGGATGCACCATGAGGAGCAGCACCTTGTCACCCAACACCGCCGCACGCCGTCGTGCGTTTCCTCAAGCCGCCGGGCTGCACGGCGCTGCGGGAAGACGACGCCGCGACCGGCCCGGCGGGAGGAGGTGCGCAACGAAAAGGTCTCAGTCCAATTCTGATAGCCAGCTCGGGAAGGACCGCGCAGCATCGCTGATCCCGTGGCGGTAAGGGGTGTTTGTGGCGACGCTGGCCAAGAGAGCGAGTACCTCTGGGTTCAAAGCTCCCAGGCTTGCTCCTCGGGCAACGCCCCTTCGTCTTCCGGGTGCCTGTGAAGGTTCAGCAGTGCCAGCACCAGGCCGCCCCAGACGGTAACGATGGCAATGATCATCATGATGATGGCGATAGGTGTCACAGCGCCGTCTCCTTTGCTTCGTTGGCCACCAGGGAGTCGTATTCAGGGTCGTGGTGGGCTTTGGAGCGCCTGCTCCATGGAATGAAGGTCAGTACCAGCGCGAGGACAATCAGTCCACCTGCCATTCCCCAGCCGAATACTCCAACGAACCAGTCGGGGTAACCCTCATAGGTCGTGGAGATCTTCGTCGTGAATTCATTGGCCACCATGTAAATAAGCGCGAGCGGCACAATGCCTGAGACCAACACCATCCAGGTCCGGCGCATCTTTATGGTCGAAATCCGGTTGAGGTGGGCGGACAACAGTGGAAGCTTGCGCAGGAACCACGCCAGCACCACTACGGTCACGAGCGCGCCGAGGGTAATGCCGAAGCTGTTGACGAAAGCATCTGAGGTGTCCAACAGGTACAGGCCTGTCGCCGTGGGGAACAGCCCCAGCGAGACGGCCGCAACCAGGACGCTGACCACCACTGATGCCGGGACGCGGTCCCAGCCCAGCTTGTCCTGCACAGCGGCGACAATCACTTCCAGCACGGAAATCAACGATGTAATGCCGGCAAACACCAGGGATCCGAAGAACAGCACTCCCATGAAGGCGCCGAAAGGGGCCTGCGACACGATGGTGGGAAACGCAATGAACGCCAGACCGATGCCTTGGGTCACGACGTCGCCAACCGCAGCCCCGGAAGCCTGCGCCATGAAGCCCAGTGCCGCGAAAACGCCGATACCGGCGAGGATCTCGAAGCCGGAGTTGGAAAAGGCAACCACCATTCCAGATCCGGTCAGGTCCGTCCTGCGCTTGAGGTAGGAGGAGTAGG
The DNA here is from genome assembly GCF_054130535.1 of Arthrobacter sp. D1-17. NCBI lineage: Bacteria > Bacillati > Actinomycetota > Actinomycetes > Micrococcales > Micrococcaceae > Arthrobacter > Arthrobacter sp. D1-17. Next base: position 3,506,456 of record NZ_CP096382.1, read on the forward strand.
TGACCATGATGCCGTAGCCCACGGAGAGTGAGAAGAAGATATGTCCGTAGGCCGCAGCCCACACAGACGGGTCACCGAGGGCGGACCAGTCCGGGGTGAAGAAAGCATTCAGGCCGTCCGCCGCCCCCGGCAGGAAGAGTGATTGGATTACCAGCAGGAGGAACATCACCATCAACAGCGGCAGCAGGACAGCGTTCGCGCGGGAGATGCCCTTGCGTATCCCGGCCACCATGATGGCAATGACAGCAACCCAGATAAGCAGCAGCGGGAAGAACACCGAGGGTACGAACTCGAAACCCAGGCCCGGCGCTTCAGCCACGGCCAGGAACTCTCCGAAGAAGAAGCCCTCAGCGTCGTCGCCCCAGGCTTCCGTAAAGGAGAAGATCATGTACATCAGCGACCAGGCGATAATCACCGCGTAATAGGCTGCGATGACGAAGCAGACCAGCACCTGCCACCAGCCCAGCGGCTCAGCGGCCCGGTGAAGCCGCCGATAGGCCAAGGGTGGGGAGCCGCGGAACTTGTGCCCGACCGCATAATCGAGGAACAGGAGCGGGATGCCGGCCGTCAGCAGCGCCGTGAGGTAGGGGATCAGGAAGGCTCCGCCACCATTGTCGTAAGCAATGTAGGGGAAGCGCCAAATGTTGCCCAAGCCCACAGCGGATCCGATGGCGGACAGGATGAAGAGCCTTCGCGACGAAAAGGTTTCTCTCTTCAACGGCGCCGAGAGCCGGGCTGACGGTGAAGTGCTCATTCCGGGACTCTACTTGGTGCAGGTACTGCACGAAAGCCCCTCCTGGCAAATGTACTGGTCCCCGGGTGCCGGAGTAAGCCCGAGCTGCCGGAACCGGGATGGGTTTCGGAGTAGCGGAAGAAACCAAAACACCGGGGAGAACCATGAATTTCCTCGGACCCTCTTCGGATATAGGCGCGCCTCCCGCCTGCCTTCCCCGGGCGGGCCTTCCACTCAGTCCGTGGGCACGCCGCCGCGGGTGGTAGCCGTCACGCGACATCGGGCGCCGGAGCGCCCCTACCAGTGAGTAGGAAAAGCCCGGACGCCCGACTGACAGGGTACTTCCCCGCAATCATGGGAAGTACCCCTCCCCGGCAGCTGCGGAGTTAGATCTGCCCGGTCGGGCCGGTATCCTCGACTTCCCCGCGCCATCCGCCGGTTTCGGTGCCGCGCGATTCGATGAAATCCTTGAACTTACGCATGTCGGCTTTGACCTGCATTTCGTCGATCTTGAGAGCCGCTCCTGCTTTCTCCGTGACTGTTTCCGGTGCCCACTCGAAATGGACCTTTACCTTGGTGTGATTGGCATCCAGGGGTGTGAACCTGATGATGCCGGCGTGCGATTTGCCGTCGGTGCTGCGCCAGGCGATCCGGTCGTCAGGCTCCTGGTCAACAATCTCCGTATCAAATTCACGTTTCACCCCGCCGACCTTGGTAACCCAGTGGTTGGTTGTGTCGGTCAGTTGGGTCACGGATTCCACACCGGACATGAACTGCGGAAAGGATTCGAACTGCGTCCACTGGTTATACGCCGTACGGACCGGGACTGCGACATCAACAGTCTCTTCAACGGTTTCCATCTGCTTCCTCCTGTCGTAACGGGCGGTCCGAAACGGACCGGCAGCAGTTCCTGCCCTGATGGAACAGGCAACCACTACTCCTGAACGGTAAGTCTGCTGTCTACCGGTGTCCAGACCCTGCAGGTTCCCCTCCTGACGGCGCGGTGGCGGGTCAGCGCTCGAGGTCATCCGGGTCGAACTGGCTCAGCGGGGACCCGCCAAAATTCGTCTGGTCATCACTTGCGTCCGCTTCCTCGCCAGGAGGAACTTCGCCGAAATCGACGTCGGCGGCGGCTTCTCCAATAGTCGGCACGTCTGCCCTTCCCCGTGTTTCATCACGCAGGGTCTGCTCACTCAGGAAATCCTCTTCCTCCCCCGAAACTGCCTCCTCCTGCAGCAGTGGATCATCCTGCCAGCGGTCAGGGTTATTCTCGGCAGCTCCCGGATAGCTGTCCGGCTCTCCGAACACAGGGTCCAGTTCCATGGAGGAAGCTGCACCTGGAGTTTCATCAAGCAGGACGTCGTCATCCTGAACTACTTCAAGTTCATCATCCGGAAGATTCTCTTCGGTCATGGTCACGCCTTTCTCAAGATCAGGCCATCCCAACACACTCTGGCATGTTTGCGGAAGAGGGGGCCCGCCCGGTGGCGCCATCCCTTCCGTCCAACCTCGGAGATACGCAAGACTGTCCGTGTGCGAAGCTTCGGTGTCGAAGAGGAATTCCTGCTGGTGGACGCCAGGACAGGTGTGCATGCTCCCGTGGGCCAACAACTGGTGGATGCGGCACCCAGTCCCCGGGCGGGGAAGGCTCCCGCCGCTGCCCGGGAACAGCCGGACCCCGGCAGGCGGAATAACTCTCTAAGGGGCGAGGTTCAGCTGGAGCAGGTTGAAGCCGTGTCCGCGCCCTTCACAAGCCTTGACCGGTTGGCCGACGCTGTGCGGGCCGGCCGCGTGGAAGCCAATCGGCAGGCTTTGGCATTCGGCGCCCTGGCGGTGGCGGTGGGCACCTCACCACTCCCGGATCTTCCGCGCCCTACCCGCCGCCCGCGCTATGAAGCCATGGAGGAACGCTTCGGGCTCATTCTGCGCGAACAGCTCATGTGCGGATTCCACATCCACGTCTCGATCAGTTCAGCTGAAGAAGGCGTGGCAGTCCTGGATGGGATCCGCATCTGGCTTCCCCTCCTGATCGCGATGTCGACGAATTCCCCGTTCTGGCTCGGCCAAGACACCGGGTACGCCAGCTTCCGCTACCAGGTCTGGAGACGCTGGCCAACGGCAGGGCCTACGGAGGTCTTCGGTTCCGCGCAAGCCTATAACCGGCTCCTCGACATGCTGCTCTCCTGCAACGTCCTGCTCGACGGGGCGATGGTTTATTTCGACGCCCGGCTCTCTGCCACCTACCCAACCGTTGAAGTCCGAGTTCCCGACGTCTGCCTTGACGCTGACCACGCCATTGCCATCGCAGCAGTCGCCCGGGCGCTGGTTGAAACCGCAGCCCGGGATTGGGCACGAGGAAACGAACCCCCGGCCGTGCCGGCTGAAATGCTGCGCCTGGCCTCCTGGCGGGCCAGCAGGTTCAGCCTCGACGGGGACCTCATCCACCCCCTGCATAACAAACCACGGCCCGCAAAAGAATGCCTCTCAGCACTTCTGGAGCACATCCGGCCGGCATTGACTGATACCGGGGACTTCACCAGAGTCCACGACACCATGCAGCACATCCTGGCCAACGGCACGGGAGCCCACCATCAGCGACGCGTCCTTAAACAAACCCGGAACCTGCGCCAGGTCATCCTCAACGCCGCACAGCGTACGACTGGAGCAAGCGGAGCCACAACCACGCGCTGACGCTTTCGTCAGCAGCGGTGACGCCTTCGTACGCAGCGCTGCCGCGAAGCGGTAACCATGGCATGCCGCTCCGGGAAAATGCCGCCCCTTTTCTGCACGTAAAAAAAGACCATAATAAGAAATGGAACACCGGAGCTGGGCCGGCGGCGGAACCGCCTGTCTGAGACCAGGGCGGTGTCCCCCAGCCGCCGTCGGCCCCTATGCAGTTCTTGATCACCGCCGTCCTAAGATGACTGGCATGGAAGAGCAGGAGATTGCCGGCGTCGCGCGGCACCTTTACGCGCTGCCGTTCGACGAGTTTGTCGCTGCCCGCACCGCCGCCGCCAAGGCTGCGGCAGCTGAATCGAACCGGCCGTTGTCCTTGGCTATCAAGGCCCTGCCCAAGCCCTCCGCCGCAGCCTGGACCGTGAACATGCTGGCCTACCACCGTCCGGACACTGTCCGGCAGCTCCGCGACCTGGGCCAAACGATGCAGGGCGCCCAGGCAGCGCTTGACGCCGCGGCGTTACGGGAGCTGGCACGGGAGCGGCGCAAGCTGCTCACCGACGCCGTCGGTGCAGCGCGCCTCGCCGCAAAACAACAGGGGAGGCCGGTCAGCGCCCCTGTGGCCGCCGAGGTGGAGGAGACGCTGCGGGCTGCCACCGCCGACCCCGCGGCTGCGGCCGCCGTACAAAGTGGCATGCTCCTGCGGGTTCTCAACGCCGACGGGGTGGACCGGGTTGATCTCGAAGGCGCGGTTGCAGTTCCTTCCGCCCTCGGTCAGGTAGCTGAACCTCCGAAACCAGCTACCCGCAAAGCTGCGGGCCCGAAACCACCTGTCAAAATCCGCCCTGAGAGTCAGCCACAGTCCAAACGCCGCCCTGCGGCCGGTCCGGAGAAACCCCGCCTGCAGGCCGTGGACCGGACTCCGCGGCCGCCCTCGCCCTCCCTTCTCGAAAAAGCCGAAGCGGCACTGGCTGAGGCAGAGGCAGCCGCCTCCGCAGCGGCGGCAGAGGCCGAGGCGCGCGAGGAGGCCCTTAACAAGGCCGCCGAGGAATTCGCGCGCCTGACAGCTGACGTCAGTGAGACCAGACAACGGCTAAGAGCCCTGGAAGCGTCCCTGGAGGCACTGCGGAAAGAGCGCGAAACGGCAGAGGCAGAGGCAAAGCAGTCTGTCCGGGCTGCGGAGAAGAGCCGGCGGACGGCAATGCTGGCGAAGGAACGTGTGCTCCGTCTCCGCAACACACCGGACTGAAAAGCTAAAAATGTCAGACCCCGGCTGCACCATGGAGGCATGGAAATGAACCATGAATTCCACGTCACGTACTTCGAAGCCGACTGCGGACGCATCAGGACCGAGATCTTCGATACCCAGGCTGAAGCCGAGAGGTTCGTCAGCCGCTGCCTGTCATGCGAGGACGACTGGGCCATTGTCGATGCAGTGGCTGTCCGGCAGGAACAGGCCGCGGCCTGACCGTACCGAGTCCGGGCATGAGGCTCGAACGGCTGGTGCCACCGTACTGGTGCCCGCAAGGGCAGGCCCCGCCGCGCTGAGAACCCTGCCGAAACAGCAGCTCAGGGCGACGGGGCCTGCCAGCCCGGACGTTTCGTCCGGGCGGTTAGGCGAAGTCGGAGACGGCCGGGTCCGGGCCGATGCGTCCGGTCCCTGCAGCAGTACGGTCCAGTCCGTTGATGGATTCGACGTCGGCGGCATCGAGCGTGATGTCCAGGGCCGCATAGTTTTCGCGGATCCGGGACTCCGTCACCGACTTCGGAATGACGACGTTTCCAATGGCCAGGTGCCACGCGATAACCACTTGCGCCGGCGTTGCACCATGCTTGTCCGCGATGGCGGTGATGGCGGGGTCGTGCAGGAGCTCGCCGCCCTGGCCCAGCGGCGACCAGGCCTGCGTCAGGATCCCCTTGGACGCGTTGAACTCCCGCAGTTCAGCCTGGTTGAAGAACGGGTGCAGCTCCACCTGGTTAATGGCGGGAACCACGCCGGTTTCGTCGATGATGCGTTGCAGGCCCTCCACCGTAAAGTTGGAGACGCCGATCGAGTTCACCCTGCCGCGCTTCTGCAGCTCAATCAGCGCCTTCCAGGTGTCCACGTACTTGTCCTGCTTCGGCTGAAGCCAGTGAATCAGGTAGAGATCCAGGGTTTCCAGGCCCAGGCGCTCCATGGACTCCTCGAAGGCCGCGAGCGTTGACTCGTAACCCTGGTCCGAGTTCCACAGCTTGGTGGTGATGAAGATTTCCTCCGGCGACAGCCCCGAGCTCGCGATGGCGCGGCCCACTCCGGACTCGTTGCCGTAGATCTTGGCCGTATCGATGTGGCGGAACCCGGCCTGGAATGCCTGGAAGACCACCTTCTCGGCAACGTCGTCTTCCACCTGCCACACCCCGTAGCCGAGCTGGGGAATGGTATTGCCGTCATTGAATGTCAGTGTGCGTGAAGAAGTCATTTGTCCATCTTGCCAAGAAGTGCCGCGCAGCGGCAGGAAACTACCGGCAGGTAAGCTAGGCGCTTAATGCCCCGGGCGGGGAATATTTCCGCATCCCAAGAGTCACGCTCCCGGTCGCAGCCCTGGAATCACGGCCGTAATCACAGGCCAGGAGCGGGACCGGCGGCAGCAAGTTGGCGCTCGGCCTCCGCTACCTGTTCAAACACGGTCTCCGCCCTTCTCCAGACCGACGCAGCGCCCACCGGAACCGGCCCGACCGCAAGCCGAAGCATGGCTGCCGCCTCGGCTGTCGCCGCCAGCGAGTTCCCTGCCTTCGACAGTGCACGGTGGACACCGGAGAGTGAGTGCGGGATGTCCAGCCCTTCACTCGGAGAACGCCGCTGCGCTTCAACGCAGACGTCCCGGACGCGGCCGGACAGTTCCGCAAGCTGATTCGCGATGTCGACAAGTTCCGCGTAGAGGGGCTCATCCTCAACGCCCTCCAGGACCTGGTGGTAGCGGTCCAGTCCACGGTGAAAGCGGTCATGCGCCCGGCGCCACAGGCCTTTGCCGAGTTCGGCGTCGTCTCTGCGCCCTTGCCGGGCGGCTGTGAAAAACCCCAATCCCGACCTACAGGTACTGGCCCGGGCCGTGGTCCGGAGTCTCAGGTTCCCCCGGCTTCAGCGGGCTGGCCGGCTGCTGCGGGGACTTGGCCCTTTGCGGTTCGCCGTTCTCGCCGATGACCACACCTGGCGCAATGACAGTGCCAGGCGGGAGCTGGCGCAGCTGGAGCATGGCGTGTTCCCGTGCCGCGTGCTGGGCAGCAATGGCTGTCTGGATTCCATGGAACAGGCCTTCGAGCCAGCCAACCAGCTGGGCCTGGGCGATCCGCAGCTCCGCGTCCGACGGCGTGGCATCGTCCGGGAACGGCAGGCTGATCCGTTCCAGCTCCTCCATGAGCTCCGGGGCGAGACCGTCCTCGAGTTCCCTGATGGAACGCTCGTGGATTTCGGCAAGTCTGCCGCGCGCAGCATCGTCCAGCGGGGAGGATTTCACCTCTTCCAGCAATTGCCGGACCATCGTGCCGATCCGCATCACCTTGGCGGGCTCATCCACGAGATCCTGCAGACTGCTCCCCTTGGGTTTGGAGGAGCCATCGGGCTTGTCGCCGTTCACCGGGATCGGCTCAGCCTCAATGGCCGTGCCCTCCACGGGGGACTCGTCGCCGGGCCTGGAGCCCTCGAATGCTGGGTCTGACGTGTCAGCCGGGGTGGTTCGAGTGTCGTTCGGATCGCTCATGGGTTCATACTCTCACGACCCCCGAATCGGGAGTCCAGTCGATGAAGCTGTTGATCAGGGCCTGGCTGTCCTGCCAGCCAAAAGTGCACGTTTCCTTCGGCAGGAAAGGCCGTGCCGCCGTCGGACGTTGCAGTGTCCGGCGGCGGCGCGGTGACCATGTGGGGTCAGCAGCACCGTCCCTGCGGGTTGCTGTCCTGCCGGTCAGTCTTGTCCCGCCAAAATTCCCGCTCAGTCAGGGGCGGGTTTGGGTGCCCGGCAGCGGCATGGTGCTCCAGGTATTTCTGATATGCGTCCGCCCCCATCACACCGCCAAGGTACCGGGCAAAGTCCCGCAATCCTTCGGTTATCGCGCTCATAGTCGGCGCCGTCTCAGTGGTGCACGGGCTTTTCGAGCCGCAGTTCGGCAGGAAGCTTGTTCCATTCTGCCACCAACTCGCGCTCTGCCGGGGTGGGGATGAAGCCGGCCGGCGCGTATACCCTCGAGGGTACTGCCGGGTCCTCGTGATCGGTGTGGGAGACGCCGTTGGCCTGGTTCCGGAAGGCCTTTACCGTGGCGATCACCGCCGTAATGATGACGATGATGCTCAGGACTACGAAGATCACCGAGAGCCATCCCTGGATCATCGTGTTGCGGACCACGGCCTCCATGGCCGCCACGGTTTTCGCGCTGCCGAATTCAGTCTTGCCTTCCGCAAGTGCCTTGCTGAACGCCGCATTGTTGGCGAAGTACCCCACCACCGGAACCGGCGAGAAGATCTTTTGGAAACTCGCCGTGATGGTTACGACCGCAGCAAAGGCAAGCGGAAGGGCGACAATCCAGAGGTATTTGAAAGAGCCCCGTTTGGCTGCGATGGCCATGCACACGGATAGCGCTATGGCAGCGAGCAACTGGTTTGCGATTCCGAACAGCGGAAGCAGCGTGTTAATGCCGCCCAGCGGGTCGGTAACGCCCATCAGCAGCACGGCACCCCAGGCCCCAACCATGATGGCGGTGCACAGCCAGGCTCCCGGCCGCCAGGAATGCTCCTTGAACTTGGGGACGAAGTTGCCGATGGAGTCCTGCAGCATGAAGCGTGCCACGCGGGTGCCGGCGTCCACTGCTGTCAGGATGAACAGCGCCTCGAACATGATGGCGAAGTGGTACCAGAACGCCATCATCGCGGTACCACCGATGAACTGCTGCATGATGTGGGCCAGTCCCACGGCCAGGGTGGGTGCGCCGCCGGTGCGGGAAACGATGCTTTCCTCGCCGACGTTGGCCGCAGTCTGCGACAGGATCTCAGGTGTCAGATTCACCCCGGACAGCCCCAGGCTGTTCACCCAGGTGGCCGCGGTTTCCACGGTCCCGCCCGTCAGAGCGGCTGGCGAGTTCATGGCGAAGTACAGCCCGCGGTCAATGGAGATGGCTGCCACGAGGGCCATGATCGCCACGAAGGACTCCATGAGCATTCCGCCGTAGCCGATCAGGCGTGTCTGGCGTTCCTTCTCGACCAGTTTCGGCGTGGTGCCGGAGGAGATCAGCGCGTGGAAGCCAGACAGGGCGCCGCAGGCGATGGTGACAAAGAGGAACGGAAACAGCGCCCCCGGGAAAACCGGGCCATTGTCGCGGCTGGCGAACTCACTGAACGCCGGAACACTGATTTCGGGGCGGACCACTATGATGGCCAGCGCAAGCATGACGATGACGCCGATCTTCATGAACGTGGAGAGGTAGTCACGCGGAGCCAGGAGCAGCCAGACTGGCAGGATCGCGGCTATGAAGCCGTAGACGATGATGCCCCATGCGATGGTGACCTTGTCCAGGTGGAAGAACGCCGCGCCCCACTCGGTCTCCGCAACAACGCCCCCTCCGATGATCGCGGCCATCAGCAGGACGAAGCCGATCAGGGAAACTTCCATGACCCTGCCGGGACGGATAAACCGTAGATAAACCCCCATAAACAGGGCAATGGGAATGGTCATTCCCACGGAGAAGATACCCCATGGACTTTCGCCCAGGGCGTTCACGACGACGAGGGCGAGAATCGCCACGATAATCACCATGATGAGCAGTGTGGCAATGAGAGCGGCAGTTCCGCCGATCACGCCTAGTTCTTCACGGGCCATCTGGCCCAGCGAGCGCCCGCCCCGCCGCATCGAGAAGAACAGGACGAGGTAGTCCTGCACGGCTCCGGCAAGAACGACGCCGAGGATGATCCAGATAGTGCCGGGCAGGTAGCCCATCTGCGCCGCGATGACCGGGCCCACCAGCGGGCCGGCGCCGGCGATCGCCGCAAAGTGGTGTCCGAACAGAACATTGCGGTCCGTGCGGACGTAGTCCTTTCCGTCGGCCTTGTACTCAGCAGGGGTGGCCCGCCGGTCGTTCGGCTTGGTGATGTAGCGCTCGATGACCTTCGAGTAGAAGCGGTAGGCGATCAGGTAGGTACAGACGGAGGCAAACACGAACCAGATCGCGTTGACGGTCTCGCCCCGGACGATGGCGAGCATGAACCAGGCCACGCCGCCCAAAAGCGCGATCGCTGACCAGATCGCAATCTTCATGGGCGTCCACTTACGCTCCTCAGCTTCGCGGACCGCGTCATCGACGGCCGTCGGCGGCAGCGACGGATCGTGCTTCAGCTCCAGATCCTCATCTGCCGTACCAGCCCTGCCGCCAGGCATGCTGCTGCTCATGTCTCCTCCTTGAGATTCCACAATGGAACAATTCCCTCACGCGCACCCTACCAACGAGGGAAAGCGATCGGAATGCAGAATCACCGTGCGGTAGGAATGATGCGCCAAACGGCTACGGCTCAGCGACTGGCGGCACTACCGCTGGGAGCCAGCTGCGCCATGCGGGCCTCACAGAGGTCCAGCCAGCGAATCTCTGCCTCAGCCTGAAAGATCAACGAGTCCAGGACCAGCAGCCAGGCCAGGTCCGCCCTTCGCGGGTTCGCAACCGTCTGACGCCTTACCTTGGTCTGCTCCTGCAGCACGGCAAGCCTTGCTGCGCGCTGGGCACGGATTATGGCCCCGACATCCACCCCGGGCAACGACAGGGCAAGCGAGAGCTTGATGGCCAGCTCATTCCGCGGCGGATTCGAACGTTCAACAGGGGCCGAGAACCAGGCATCGGCCTGGCCTGCTCCTTCATCGGTGATGCTGTACACCACCTGCCCGCCGTCTGTCCCAGGATCCTTCCGGACGAGACCATCACGTTCCAGGCGTTCCAGCGTCGTATAGACCTGCCCGATGTTCAGCGGCCACGCGGCACCCGTACGGTCCTGGAACTCGCTCCTGAGCTGGTACCCGTACCGCGGCCGTTCCTGCAGCAGGGCAAGGAGGCTGTGGCGGATGGACATCACATCACCAACAGGATCTTGCCCACGTGTTCCCCTGAGTCGAAATACCTGTGGGCGGCCCTGACCTGGTCCAGCGGGAACGTCTTGGCCACGAGGGGGTGGATTCGGCCGTCAGCGACGAGTGGCCACACGGCATCCCGGACAGCGGTCATGATTATGCCCTTCTCTTCGACGGGTCTGGGCCGGAGAGCAGTGGCAACAACAGCGGCCCGCTTCCGCAGCAGCTGCCCAAGGTCGAGTTCGCCCTTGGCGCCGCCCTGCAGGCCAATGACGATGAGCCGGCCATAATCTGCGAGCGCATCAACGTTCTGCTGCAGGTACTTGGCGCCGACCACATCCAGGATCACGTCTGCGCCCTTGCCGCCGTTCTGGGCACGCAGGCTCTCCGCGAAGTTCTCCTCCGCGTAGTTGATGGCGATATCTGCCCCCAGGAAGGCCTTGGCGGTGCCGACTTTCTCATCGGTGCCGGCCGTAGCGGCGACCGTGGCACCGATTGCCTTCGCGAACTGGATGGCCATGGTGCCGATCCCGCCGGTGGCCCCGTGGATCAGGACTGTTTCACCGGACTGCAGCTGTGCAGTCATGACGAGGTTCGAGTAGACCGTAGCCGCGACCTCCGGAAGGGCCGCAGCGGTGACCAGGTCAACGCCGTCGGGAACTCTCAGAACCTGCTCTGCACGGACGGCGACCCGTTCCGCGTAACCGCCGCCGGCCAGCAAGGCCACAACTTTGTCCCCAATGGAAAACGGTTTGGTGACGCCCTCACCAAAGCCGGCGATGCGGCCGGAAACTTCAAGGCCGGGAACCTCCGAAGCACCCGGAGGGGGCGGGTAGTAGCCCCTCCTCTGCTGCACGTCCGCGCGGTTCAGGCCTGCAGCCACAACATCGATCAGGACTTCGCCGGGCCCGGGAACCGGGGCTGGGACCTCGCGGATTTCCAGTACTTCCGGCCCTCCCGGCTCAGAGATGTAGACGGCTTTCATGCAGAACTCCCGATTTCCTTGCTGATACTGCCCCCAAAGTAGTGTGCTCCGGCACCAACTGCCACATTTCAGTTTTTGTTGCAGCCAACTGCCTATGAAACACTACTAGTCAGGGAAGGTTGTCCGAGCGGCCGAAGGAGCTGGTCTTGAAAACCAGTGTGCGGTAACCCCGTACCAAGAGTTCGAATCTCTTACCTTCCGCACAGCGCATTTCTGAGCGCACATGAGAGGCCTGCCGGGCCAACCGCGAGGTTGACCGGCAGGCCTCTTCCATTGCAGGTAGACCGGAATCGCCGCCCTCAAAAGCAAGTATCAGCGAGTACCTGCGCCGGGAAAATTCGAGTACGCACCACTCATGCGCAAACGGCAGCGCAGGCGTTCACTAGTAAGAACACGGCGCCCTTGCCCCGTCCCGGGAAGGGGCACCACTACGCAGCCAGTTCGATTTTTCGGGGGGGAGGTCGCCGCCGTGAGCAAGACAGAGAAGCAGGGCCTGAGGTACTCGGACTACTACTGGTGCATGTCGCTCAAAGACTTCATCGAATGGGTGGAAGCAGATGACGACAACGAGCCCGGGACGTCCTACTCCGACCGGCTCTGACTGCCGGAACCATTGAAACTGTCATTGCCCCGGCATAGGGTCGGAGCTGTCTCCACATCCCCTTGACCTGCGGACGTGTTTCCGCTGCCGACACCAGGAGCTGACTATGCCCACGCCTGACATCACCCCTGGCGCTCCTTGCTGGATCGATTTGATGACCTCCAACGCAGACACAGCGCAGCAGTTCTACGGCGCACTGTTCGGCTGGGACTTCCAGGCCGGCGACCAGGAGAAGTACGGCGGCTACATCACCGCCCTGAAGAAGGGCAAGATGGTCGCAGGCATCATGCAGAAGGATGCCGACCAGGCCGCCCTGCCCGATATGTGGTCTACATACTTGCGGACGGATGACGCAGCGGCCACCGCCGAGGCCGTCACAGCCAACGGCGGGCAGGTGTTTGTCGCGCCCATGGACGTTCCGGAGCAGGGGCACATGGCAATTTTCGGCGACGCTTCCGGTGCTTCCATCGGCGCCTGGCAGCCGCGTGAAATGCGCGGCTACGAACTGGTGGCCGAGGACGGCACCCCAGCATGGCACGAGCTCCACGCCAAGGACTACGACGCCGCCGTGAAGTTCTACCAGCGGGTCTTCGGCTGGGCCACAGACATCATGAGCGACACTCCGGAGTTCCGCTACACAACGCTGGGCGCCGGCGCTGAGGCGAAGGCAGGCATCCTGGACGCCTCCGGCTATCTTCCCGCCGAAGCCCCCTCCACCTGGCAGGTTTATTTCGCCGTGTCGGACGCTGATGCGTCGATCGCAAAGGCTGTGGAAATGGGCGGGACCGTGGTGGAGGGTCCGGAAGACACTCCCTTCGGGCGTATCGCCACGCTGACGGACCCCATCGGAGCCACGTTCAAGATCGTCGCAGACACCGGCCGGGGGGCGCAGAGCTGAGCCCCCGGCGTCCTCTGGAACCCACATGGGGCGGCACGGGAACGGAGACGGCCACCACCAGCGCGCCGTGGCTGGCTCCGGACCCCCTCCTGCGCTGGACACGATCGACCTGGTTTTTCTCGGCATCAACGACTTCCACGGACGCATCGATACGAACACGGTGCTGTTTGCCGGAACAATCGAGTTGCGGGAACAATCGAGCAGCTGCGTGCCGAAGCCGCTCCGGGAGCCACAGCCTTCCTCTCCGCCGGAGACAACATCGGCGCTTCGCTGTTCGCCTCTGCAGTGGCACGGGACCAGCCCACCCTTGATGTCCTGGACGCCCTCGAGCTGAAAGCCTCCGCGGTGGGTAACCACGAGTTCGACGGCGGCTGGGCTGAGCCGGGTGACCGCATCGCCGGCGGCGGCGTCCGGTTCCCGTACCTGGGGGCCAACGTCTATGCAAAGGGCACCGCCGACCCGGTGCTGCCCGAGTACACCGTCCTCGTTATGAACGGCATCAGGGTGGCGGTCATCGGCACGGTGACCCAGGAGGTGCCTAGCCTCGTCACGCCGGCACAAAGGGACGACCGGGCCAGCGAATCCACGCTGGCAACCTCGTAGCGGAGGCCCTCCGGAACGCACTGTGGTCTCCTGAAGCCGGTGGAGCGGAAATCGGTGTGATGAAACGCCGGCGGTCTGCGGAATGAGCTGTACTACGCCCCTGACGGAACCATCACGTACGCCGAGGCCAATTCCGTCCTGCCGTTCGTGAACAGCCTCTGGACCACGTCCCTGACCGGCGCCCAGTTCAAGATGCTGCTGGAACAGCAATGGCAGACCAACCCGGACGGAACCGTGCCCAGCCGGCCCTATCAGCAGCTCGCTCTGTCCAGGAACATCAGCTACACCTACGACGCCGCGATGCCTGGATTCTGTACCTTCGTGGGCACAGTCCCCTCTGCTGACTTCGCCCGGCGTTCAGCGGCGGTGATGAACTCCACGCCTGCCGAAGTCAGCAGAGGGGACGCCGTAACGCTCGAAGTCTCCAGACTCGACATGGCGTCTTTGGGCAGTCCCGTCAACAGGTCGATGGGTACGGTCTTTACTGACTCTGCCGGCACCGTCACTCCTCTGGGCAGCATCCCTGTCGTGGGTGGCGCCGCGACGGTGCACCTGAGGGTTCCCTCCGCATGCGGCTGCCGGTAGTGGAACTCTAGTTCTCACTGCGGAGGAATCCGGCACCGTAGTGCGGGTTGCCGTCAGGGTTGCCCGCCCTGCCCCGGGGAAACCCGCCGGACCTGAGAGAGCGTCAGGGCCAAAGCGGCAGAACCTGAGAGAGCGTCAGGGGAAACCCGCAGGACCTGAGAGAGCGTCAGGGCCAAAGCGGCAGGACCTGAGAGAGCGTCAGAGGTGGAGGATGGCGCGGGCGATCTCGTCGGCGTCGCGCAGGGTGCGCTGGCCGCTGGGGTAGACGGGCCCGCCCTGCTGGACAGCCTCCGCAGCGATCGCGGTGCCCCATTGCGTGGCCGAGAGCTGGAGTCCCAGCACGAAGAGCCGGTCCGCCACTTCCCCGTTGGCAGCCACAGGACGGTAGGGGTGCGGCCTGACATCCAGCCCGGTCGCCTGCACCGGGGTGCCTTCCACGGTCATCATGGTCCGTGGCCGCACGAGGCCGTCCGTCAGGAGCTGTTCCAGCAGCGGGGATTCATTGACGGTCACCCGGTTGGCCGGGGCCAGGGCTTCCACCATGGTCCGGGCCTCCGCTGCCCCGCCGTCCACCCACGGTGAGACGGCGGTGAACAAACCAGCTTTCCGGTCCACGCCGAATTTGGGGTCTGGCCCCACAAAGCTGACGACTCCGGCCTGCGCGAGCGCCGCCAACTGCTCGGACCGGAGCGCCGGAGGGCCGCTGGCCAGGCCCTCCACAAAGGACTCAAACCAGCCGCGCAGGCCGGCGACCCATGACTCGTCGGTGATACCGCCGTCGGCCACCACCGATTTCAGCACGGCGCGGCCGTGATGCAGGGCTCCGATGGCCATTTTCACCGGGTCGTCCTCGCCGCGCGCCGACCGGCGGGCGTTATCGAGCAGGTACTCGGTGACGGCGGCGTCCAGCTCCGCGCGTGAGCTGAAGCTGCGCCCCGCCAGCGGCGCCGCGAGGCTCAGCAGGTCGATCCTGTCCTCTTCCCGGACGTGACTTTCGACGACGGCACGGACAGTTTCCTCCCACCTCACCGTGCTGTGGGCGTGCGGGTGCATGGCCACGTCCAGTTCTTTCAGGAACGAGCCGGAATCCGGTACAGCTTCCGGCTCGGAACGCACGAGTGTGCAGTAGTAGGCCCACAGGGCGTCACGGTGCAGGAGGGGCCACAGGTCGTGGTCGAAGGCCGGAGTGATGCCGGTAGCTTCGAAGCGGTTTATTGCCGCAGGCGTGAAGTACTTCAGGGTTACGGAGGCCGGGTAATAGCCGCCCAGTGCCGCCTTGGCCCGATAGGGCGTGCCGCGACGGGATGCCGCAATGATCAGCGGCTCCTGGCCGGAGGGCACGTACGCCAACGCTTCACCGCCCTCGACGAACTTGCCGCCCCTGCCCTCGGTGAGCTGGCCCATGACATCGAAGAAGTTCAACCCCATGCCGCGGACCAGCACCGGTTCGAGCGGCGGAACCGCGGACCAGTCGACGTCGGCGGGAGCGGCCGGCGGGAAGTAGCGCAGTCCCAGCTCTGCGGCCGCCGCCTGCAGCTGTCGCTGCTCGGGGCTCAGCCGTGCGTCCAGGTGGCCCAGGGCGAACACGACCGAGTCCGCGGTGAGGGGCCCGCCGTCGGCCAGTTCGACGTCGAACGTTCCGTCCCCTGACGGGCGCACCGCGGTGGCAACGGCTTCATGAAAGTCCACTGTGACGCCGTTGGGCAGCACCGCAAGCAGCTCCTCAAGCGTGGAGCGCAAGTACCTGCCGTAGAGGGCACGGCTGGGGAAATCGCCGGCCTTGAGGACCGCCAGTTCCGCCCGTTCCTCATCCGTCAGGGTGGGGAGCGGGTCCTGCTGCTGGGATTCGCGCCAGCGGTCGAATGTCGTTCCGGCGAGGGGGGCGGCCAGGTGCGGGTCCTCCGGGATAAGCGTGGGATAGAAAGACTGCGTGTTCATCAGGTAGAGCCGCGACTGGCCCGGCTGCCACACATGGCCGGGGCCTGCCGGGTAGGGATCGACCACATCGATGTGCAGGCCTGCTCCGGGATCGGCAGCGGCGGCGGCGGACCAGTTGGCCAACAGCCGCTCCAGCACGCTGGTGCCCCTCGGGCCGGCACCTATCAGTACCGTCCGGATGTTTTGCGATGTGACCACGGCATCCAGAGTATCGGCATGTGACTTGCTGACTGAGCCGCGAAGTTGTTTGGATGGGGCGATGACCATCACAGCTGACTCAGCTCCCGCATCGGACGCCGTTCCACCAGGGACCGCACCCGAGCCTATTGACGAAAACATCTGGCTGGAGGACATCCACGGCGAAGCACAGCTGGCGTGGGTACGCGAGCAGAACGCCCGCACGGAGGACCTGCTCCAGGACGCCGAGTACGAGCGTCTCGAAGGCGAGATCCTCGAAGTGCTGGACTCCACGGACAAGATCGCGATGGTGACCAAGCGCGGTGACTGGTACTACAACTTCTGGAAGGACCGGGAGAATCCGAAGGGCCTGTGGCGGCGGACCACGTGGGAGAGCTACTGCAGCGATGCCCCCGAGTGGGACGTGCTGCTGGACGTGGACGCGCTCGCCGCAGACGAAGGTGAGGAATGGGTCTTTCACGGGGCGAATTTCCTCCGGCCCGAACCCGGCCAGCCCTACCGGCTGGCACTGCTGGCACTCTCCCCCGACGGCGGGGACGCCAACCGCTACCGCGAGTTCGACGTCGAAACCCGCACCTTCGTGGACCCCGCCCGCGGAGGTTTTGACCTTCCGACGGCGAAGGGGAACGTTTCGTGGCTGGACGCGGACACGCTGCTGGTGGCCAGCACGGCCGACGGCCTGCCGCGGACGGTCTCTTCCTATGCGCGGACGGCGGTCCGGCTGCGCCGCGGCCAACCGCTGACCAAGGCACCGCGGATCTTCGAGATCCCGGAGGACCACATGATGGCAATCGTGGTTCACGACGATACGCCGGGCTTTGAGCGGACCCTGGCGGTCGACTGGATCGACTTCTTCAACAGGACGACGTCGGTGCTCAGGGGCGATTCCTGGACGGCCATCGACGTTCCAACCGACGTCAACCTCAGCCTGCACCGGGAGTGGCTGCTCTTCCGCCCCCAGGGCGAGTGGACGGTGGACGGCACGAGCTACCCGGCGGGATCGCTGCTCGCTGCGGACTTTGACCGCTTCCTCTCCGGCGAGCGCGGGCTCACGGTCCTCTTTACACCTGACGCCCAAACGTCGCTGCAGTCCTGGAGCTGGACCCGGAATTTCCTGCTGCTGAACCTGCTGCGGGATGTCTCCTCCGAGATTCGCGTGCTTGATCCCTCTCAGGCCGCCTCCGCAACAGGAAACGGTGCCTGGGCCTCCTCACTGCTGGACGCCTGCCCGCCGCTCCATGACGTCAATGCCTACGCCGTGGACGATGAGGACGACGCGGATGACGACACTGACTACCTATCCCAAGGCGCTCCCGGAGGAGCCGGAAACGATTTCTGGCTGGTCGCTACCGGCTTCACCACCCCCACCACGCTGACGCGCGGAACCCTGAAACGGGCAGATCCTGCCGGGGGCCCCGTTCCTGCCGGGGAATCAGGCGTGGTGAGCAGCCATGCGGTGGTCAAGGCATCGCCGTCGTTCTTTAACGACGCTGCGTATGAAGTGCAGCAGCACTTTGCCGTCTCCGAGGACGGTACTCGGGTGCCGTACTTCCAGATCGCCTCGCGCGACCTCGTGCTGGACGGGCAAAACCCAACCCAGCTGTCCGGGTATGGGGGCTTCGAAGTCTCCCGTACGCCTGCCTACAGCGGGGCCGTCGGCCGCGCCTGGCTGGAGCGGCGGACGGCGCCTGCCGATGCTAGCGGGCACGGCTCGCCTGGCAGCGCCGATGGTGCGGACAGTACCCCGGTCCCGGACGCCGGTGGCGGCGCTTCTGACGCAGGCGCAGCTACTTCCCACAGCCGGGGCGGGGTCTATGTCGTGGCCAACATCCGCGGCGGAGGGGAATACGGGCCCTCGTGGCATCGGGCAGCGCTGCAGGAAAACCGGCACCGGGCTTATGAGGATTTTGCCGCCGTGGCGAAGGACCTTATCTCCCGGGGCGTCACAAGCCGGGAGCGGCTTGGCTGTGTGGGCGGCTCGAACGGCGGGCTCCTGGTGGGCAACATGCTGACCCGCTATCCGCACCTCTTTGGGGCGGTGTCCTGCGGCGTGCCCCTGCTCGACATGCGGCGGTACACCAAGCTGTCGGCCGGGCACTCGTGGATCGCGGAGTACGGGGACCCCGACGTCCCGGAGCACTGGGAATTCATCAAGACCTTCTCTCCCTATCACCTGCTGAAGGACGGGGTCGAGTATCCGGAGACCTTCATCTGGACGGCGACCTCGGATGACAGGGTGGGCCCCGTGCAGGCCCGCAAAATGGCCGCCCGCATGCAGGCCATGGGCATCCGGAACGTCTGGTTCCATGAAGCACTCGAAGGCGGGCATGCCGGGGCGTCGGACAACCGGCAGGCGGCAGCACTCCAGGGCCGCAGCCAGCACTTCCTCTGGAAGTCCCTGGCGGGTGGGACTGCCTGACCCCTCGGCGGCGTTGTTCTGGCCTGCGTTGGGCGGGACAAAGCACCGGGAATGAACGCACCATCCCGAGAAAACCCTCGCCTCAGCCCGACACGCTGCAGGGACTTCCCCGCGCGGTTTTGCACTGAATGGCCGGTTCTGCGTATCCTTGGTGGGCTAGTAATAGCCGATGGAGACGTGCCAGAGCGGCCGAATGGACTTCACTGCTAATGAAGGGTCGGGGTTAAACTCGACCGGGGGTTCAAATCCCCCCGTCTCCGCGTTTGGCCCCGGTCCTTGGACCGGGGCCTTTTGCGTTCCTGGCGGGGGTTGCCCGTGTTCCGGTTCGCGGACACAGAAGGC
This sequence comes from Arthrobacter sp. D1-17, assembly GCF_054130535.1. Classification (NCBI taxonomy): domain Bacteria; kingdom Bacillati; phylum Actinomycetota; class Actinomycetes; order Micrococcales; family Micrococcaceae; genus Arthrobacter; species Arthrobacter sp. D1-17. Next base: position 3,525,510 of record NZ_CP096382.1, read on the forward strand.
AGCCATCCCTCCCGCAGTGGCAGGATGATGGGATGAGTGCAATGAGCTGGTGCAGGAGCCCATGAGCGGCGGAGCCGCCGTGCGCCCCTGGAACCCGAGGCTGGCTTTGCTCGTGGCTGCCACGTTCTTCATGGAGTTCCTGGACGGAACGGTGCTGGTGACCGCCATTCCGAGTATCGCCGCGGACTTCGGCGTGGCGGCGGCCAGCGTAAACATCACCATGACCGCCTACCTGATGACCGTGGCCATGGGCATTCCGCTGAGCGGTTGGCTGGCCGAGCGGCTGGGAGCCCGGCGCGTCTTCTGCCTTGCCATTGCGCTCTTCACGGTGGCTTCCCTGCTCTGCGCTTTGAGCCAGGACCTCACAATGCTGACGTTCAGCCGCATTCTGCAGGGCGCAGGCGGGGCCATGATGGTCCCTGTGGGAACGCTCGTGGTACTCCGCGGGACCCCCAAGGCTGAGCTGCTGCGCGCCACTGCCTACCTCGTGTGGCCCGGCCTGCTGGCCCCGGTGCTGGCGCCGTTGGTGGGAGGGGCGCTGACGACGTACTTATCCTGGCACTGGATATTCCTGGTCAATCTGCCACTGGGCATCGCCGCGTTCCTGGCAGCCCTCCGTCTCGTTCCGGGAGTGCCGGTTGACCGCGAACGCCGGCTCGACTGGCTTGGGTTGGTTCTCACCACCGCGGGCGTCGGTTCCCTCGTTGCCGGGCTGGAGTTGGCCAGTGCCCACCTGGACGGGCCCTGGAGCCTGCCGGCGCTTCTAACCGGAGTGGCGGCCCTGGCCGCCGCAGTGCTGTGGATGCGCAAGGCAGCCAATCCGCTGTTCGACCTGACGGTTTTTTCGACACGCACGTTCCGGGCAACGAACACCGGCGGCTTCATCTACCGGCTCACCATCAGCGCCGTGCCCTTCCTGCTGCCGCTGATGTTCCAGGAGGGCTTCGGGTGGAGCCCCATCCATGCCGGCATCATGGTGGCAGCCGTATTCATAGGGAACATCGGCATCAAGCCGGCGACCACGCCGCTGATCCGCCGCTTCGGGTTCAAGCCGGTCCTCGTTTTTGCGTCCCTGGCCTCAGCGGTGACATTCGCGCTCTTCGGCACCCTCACTCCGGGGACTCCCGAGCCGCTGATCTTTGCGCTGCTGGTCTGCAGCGGCGCATTCCGGTCGATCGGGTTCTCTGCCTACGCTTCGGTCCAGTATGCAGACATCGTGCCCGGGCAGCTGACTTCAGCCAACGCCGTCTCGGCCACGCTTGTCCAGCTTGGCACGGGGGCAGGCATCGCGGTGGGAGCACTTCTCCTCCGCGTATTCGACGCGGCTCCTCTCCTCACGGCCGGATGGGACGCCGTGCTGGGCGCCTCAGCAGGCGGAGAGGATGCGGCGGCCTACCGGGGCGCCTTCCTGGCCATCGCCTTGCTGATGCTGCTCAGCACGGCGGACAGCCTGATGCTGCCCCGCCATGCCGGGGCCGAAATTAGCCGGCCTGGGCGAGCACCAGCGGCAGAACCGCCCCGGCACCGGCCCGCCTGAGCGCACGGCCGGCAACGGTCACAGTCCATCGGCTATCCACCAGGTCATCGATCAGCAAGACACTCTGCCCGCCAAGTCCTGCCAAAGCCGACTGCAGCGCCGGGCCGGCCACCAGCCGCTCCCACACCCCCGCGAGACGGTAGGCGCTGTTGCCGCCGCGGCCGCCCGTTGGCCCGCCATGCTCCAGATCCAGACGGCCCAGGTATGGAATGCGGCCAATGTCGGAAATTCCCCTGGCCAGTGATTCCACGAGCACCGGCTTACCGCGCGACGGCAAACTGACGATGGCGGCCGGCCGGCCGGCGCCACTCCAACCGGGAGTCCGGGAGTCGCCGGCGCCCCATTCGCGCAGCACCTGGACGCACGCCTGCAGCATGCCGGCATCCACTTCCCGGTCCGGAGCGCCCGCGGCAAAGACTTCCCGCAGGGCACCTCCCCACCCCAGGTCAGTCATTCTGGCCAGCGCCCGGCCCTCTGCAAGGCTCTCGTCCGGCTTGATCTTCCCCTTCACCGGCACCCCAAGCCGGTCCATACCGCTCGGCCACTGCAGCCGCGGTTCGAGGACGACGCCCGCCCGGCTGAGTGTCTGGCCGGCAGCCTCCGTCGCCGAGGACGAGATGTCCGCCGGGAACCACCGGCCCGCGCAGTTGTCGCACCGCCCGCAAGCCGCGGCGGTCTCGTCGTCCAGCACTGACGTGATGTACTCCATGCGGCATCCGGCGGTGTCCTGGTAGATGACCATGGAATCCTGCTCGTCTACCCGTGCTTCCGCGATCCTGCGGTAGCGCTCGGCGTCGTACGTCCAGGGCTGCCCGGTCGACCGCCAACCGCCGCCCACGCGCTCGACGGCCCCGTCGACGGCCAGCACTTTTAACAACAGCTCCAGCGGTGTCCGCCGCAGGTCCACGCGGGCCTCCAGCGCCACAGTCGAAACGGCCGTACCGGCTTCAGCCAAGGCAGTCAGCACCGCGGAGGCCTTCTCTTCCGAAGGCATGGATGCCGTGGCGAAATACTGCCAGATGTCCCTGTCTTCGGACCCCGGAAGCAGCAGGACGTCCGCGTTGGCAGCCCCACGCCCGGCGCGGCCCACCTGCTGGTAATAAGCCACCGGCGAGGACGGGGCCCCGAGGTGGACGACGAAGCCGAGGTCCGGCTTGTCGAAGCCCATTCCCAGCGCGGATGTGGCCACGAGTGCCTTGACGTCGTTGTCCTTCAAGAGCTGTTCCGCCCGTTCCCGGTCAGCCGGGTCGGTGCGGCCGGTATAGGCCAGCACCTGGTGCCCGGCCTCCGCCAACAGCCGGGCTGTGTCCTCGGCTGCCGATACCGTCAGGGTGTAGATAATTCCGCTGCCCGGTAGATCCGCCAGATGGGTCAGCAGCCAGCCCAGCCTCTCACGTGAATCCGGAAGCGTGAGCACACCCAGCCGCAGGGATTCCCTTCCCAGCGAGCCGCGGATGGTCAGCACGCCATCACCCAGCTGCTCCTCGATGTCGTGAACCACGCGGGAGTTGGCCGTGGCGGTGGTGGCCAGCACGGGAACGGTGTCCGGGAGCTGGGTGATGAGGTCCGCGATCCGCCGGTAATCGGGGCGGAAATCGTGGCCCCAGTCCGAGATGCAGTGCGCCTCGTCAATCACGAGGAGCCCGGTGCGGCGGATCAGTTCCGGAAGCTGGTTCTCACGGAACGATGGGTTCGTGAGCCGCTCGGGGGAAACGAGCAGAACGTCTACCTGGTCCGCCGCGAGCTGCTCCCGCACGTTGTCCCACTCCAGCTGGTTCGCGGAATTGATGGCCACCGCCCGCACCCCGGCACGGGCAGCTGCCGCAACCTGGTCCCGCATCAGCGCCAGTAGCGGGGACACGATCAGTGTAGGACCCGCACCGCGCCGCCGGAGCAGCAGTGATGCCACGAAGTACACCGCCGACTTGCCCCAGCCTGTCCGTTGGACCACAAGTGCCCGCCGCCCGCCGTCGACCAGTGCCTCAATCGCTTCAAACTGGCCGTCATGTAACTCAGCGCCCGGGTGGCCGACCAGCTCCCGCAGCACGCCGAGCGCCTCGTCACGCGACCCCGCAGGCCCCTTGGGTGACGCTGCTGAGGATGCTGACGGTGCGCCGGTGGCAGAGGCAAGAACTGAGGCGTGCTGGTTATGGGGCATTGATTCAGTATCCCAGCCGCCTCTGACACGCCAAAGCCCGGAGCCTCCCATGTGGACAACGCCCCGCGCCCCGCGCCCCGGCCGAGCGGAAAATTGCAGCGGGCCGCCATAGGCACGTTCATGACTTCCCCTCCCCAGGCTGCAGAGCGCTTCAACGTAAGATAAGTCCCGTGACTAGCAACGAGACCAATATTTTTGACCTTTCAGCTTCCTTCAAGGCGTACGACGTCCGCGGCATCGTGGGCGAATCCATCACCGCTGAAATCGTCGAAGCCGTGGGGGCCGCATTCGTCGATGTGCTGGAACTGGAAGGCCAAACGGTCCTGGTCGGCGGCGATATGCGCCCCTCCTCCCCCGAATTCAGCAAGGCCTTCGCCAATGGCGCCGCCACCCGCGGAGCAGATGTCCAACTGCTGGACCTGATCTCCACCGACGAGCTGTACTACGCCTGCGGCGCGCTCAATGCAGCAGGCGCCACCTTTACTGCGAGCCATAACCCGGCCGAATACAACGGCATCAAGATGGCCAAGGCAGGTGCCGTGCCCATCTCCTCTGAAACAGGACTCAAGGAGATCCAGGCCCTCGCCGAGCACTACCTCAACGAAGGCTCCATCCCGGCTGCCGCGGCCCGCGGCCAGATCGGTGTGCAGGACGTTCTCAAGGGTTACTCCGAATACCTGCGCAAGCTCGTTGACCTCTCGGGTTCCCGGCCGCTGAAGGTGGTAGTCGACGCCGGCAATGGCATGGCGGGCCTGACCACTCCCGCTGTCCTCGGCGACGCCCTGCTGCCCAAGCTCCCCTTGGACATCATCCCGCTGTACTTCGAGCTGGACGGTTCCTTCCCGAACCACCCGGCCAACCCGCTGGAGCCGGAAAACCTGCGCGATCTGCAGGCCGCCGTCATCAAACACGGGGCTGACATCGGCCTGGCGTTCGACGGCGACGCCGACCGCTGCTTCGTTATTGACGAGCGGGGCGAGACAGTGTCGCCGTCTGCTATCACCGCGATGGTGGCCCGCCGCGAGATCGTCCGGGCCAAAGCCCAGGGCGAGGAGACGCCCACCATCATCCATAACCTGCTGACGTCCCGAGCAGTGCCCGAGATCGTAGCAGAGGCGGGTGGCCGCGCGGTCCGGACGCGGGTTGGACACTCGTTCATCAAGGCAGTCATGGCCAAAGAGGGTGCCGTCTTCGGCGGGGAGCACTCCGCCCATTTCTACTTCCGCGACTTCTGGAACGCTGACACCGGCATGCTGGCAGCGATGCACGTGCTGGCTGCCTTGGGCGAGCAGGACGGCCCGCTGTCCGAACTCGGCCGAGAATACGAACCGTATGTTTCCTCCGGCGAAATCAATTCCGCGATCGAGGACAAAGCCGCCGCCGTCGAACGCGTCCGCACCGATTTTGCCGGCGAAGATGTCACGGTGGACCACTTGGACGGCAGCACGTTCACGGCCAATGACGGCAGCTACTGGTTCAACCTCCGCCCCTCGAACACCGAGCCTTACCTGCGGCTGAACGCAGAAGCAACTGACCAGGCCACCATGCAGCGGGTCCGCGACCGCGTGCTCGCCCTCGTCCGCAGCTAGGCTCCCGACATGACAGAAGGAATGGCAGACGGCGCAGCAAAAGCAGCGCCGCAGTCCGAACCGTCCTGGCGGGACTCGGTTCCGGAGGCAACGGCCGCCGACCTGGAAAACCTGCTCGGTACCGGCATGGGGGCAGCCCGGGAGCAGCTTGAGCGGAACGGCGCCTTCCTGCCCTTCGCCCTCGTAGTGGAGAACGGTGGCGAGGTCCGTCTCCTGACGGTATCCCCGGCGGAAGACGGCGACGAGTTCGATGCTGACAGCATGATCAACGACATCACCGAGCTGCTCCGCCAGAAGCGCGAGGAGTTCCGTGCTGCCGCCATCGTCTGCGACATCACCCTGACCGAGGAAAACTCCGATGCCATTCACGTGGCGGCGGAGCACCGAAGCGGTGCCGTCTTCGCAGCTGTACTGCCCTACGCCCCCAACCGGGACAACACCGCGTGGGAATTCGGAGACATCGCCGCGGACGCCAACGAACCCGCCGTCTGGGTGGACTAGGCCGGCCATGCCGCCGTCAACCCCGCAGTGTGACTTGCACCGGGTCATTAGGCTTGAGCCATGAAAATCAACGCCTTCGCCGACGTCAGCCTGCGCGCCCTCATGGTGCTCGCGGCCGCGCCGGAGGCCGGTCTCCTGACCACCCAGAGTGTGGCAGACGCCGTCGGCACGCCCTACAACCACGTCAGCAAGGCCATGGCCAAACTGCGGGTTTTGGGACTGATCGACGTCGAACGGGGACGCAATGGAGGATCGCGGCTCAGTCCAGCCGGCCGCCGCGTCACCGTAGGGCAGGTACTGAGGCAGCTCAATACCCGGGAAGACGCCGCGGAGTGCGTCGGCCCGGCCGGGAACTGCCCGCTCATTAAAGAGTGCCTTCTACGCGGCGCCCTTAAACGCGCCCGCGAGGCCTTCTATCAGGAACTCGACGAGGTTGTGGTGTCCGAACTTCCGAATTCGCGCCAGATGGCACCCGTCTTTAAGGCCATCGGGCTGCGTTCCGGCCTTTGAGCCCCCGTCTCTGAAGCCTCCGGCCTTCTGGCCTGCCCCCGGTCCGCGCTAACGGAGATGACCGCGGACGCGGCGCGCCTGGATGGGGCTGAGCTCGAGCTGTGGCTTGAGGAGCCGCAGGCGGGCACGGCATCCGGGTTCCTGTCCCTGCGCGAGGTGGCGCTCCCGGCCGACGCCGCACTGTACCTGCGCGGCCCGCTCCCTTTCATGAAGAAGATCCTAGCGAAGCCATCGACGGCGGCATCGCGGCGACCCGGATCCACTACGAAGTTTCCGGTCCGGACAGCTGGGAGGCATTCTGACGCCACCCTTAAATAGTGCGAACGGACACTTAAGCCCCGGGGCTTAAGTGTCCGTTCGCGCTTGCCCTCACGCTGCAGGGGGCAGAGCGGACGACGGCGGCCCCGCATCTTGCGTTGAAAAGGTGCGGGGCCGCCGTCGTACGGGTTTTCAGTTGTTGAAGACTCTGTGTCTCAGCCCAGGCGGGCCTTCAGGCCCTCAAGTTCCTGGCGGAGGGCTTCGGGGAGCGAGCTGCCGAAGTTCGCGAACCATTCCTCAATCGAGGCCAGCTCGGTCTGCCACTCAGCCGGATCCACGTGGACAGCCTCCTCGACCTGCTCCGGGGTCATGTCCAGTCCGGTGAGGTCAATCGAATCACCCGTCGGCACGAAACCGATGGGGGTCTCGACCGCATCGGCCTTGCCTTCGAGCCGCTCGATGGCCCACTTGAGCACACGTGCGTTGTCGCCGAAGCCGGGCCAGGCGAACCCGCCGTCGGCGGTACGGCGGAACCAGTTGACCAGGAAGATCTTCGGCAGGCGGGCGGGGTTTGCCTTGGCGGACAGGTTGACCCAGTGGTTCAGGTAGTCACCCGCGTCGTAGCCGATGAACGGCAGCATGGCCATCGGGTCGCGGCGGACCACGCCCACGGCACCGGCTGCAGCAGCGGTGGTCTCCGAGGACAGCGTTGCGCCCATGAAGATGCCGTTCGACCAGTCGCGGGCCTGGGTGACCAGGGGGATGGTGGTCTTGCGGCGGCCGCCGAAGAGAATGGCGGAGAGCTCCACACCGTCGGGGTTGTGGTACTCCTCGGCCAGCATGTCGATCTGGTCGATCGGCGTGCAGAAACGGGAGTTCGGGTGTGCAGCCGGCTTGCCGGACTCCGGCGTCCAGGAGCTGCCCTGCCAGTCGGTAAGGTGGGCGGGCACGTCCTCGGTCATGCCTTCCCACCACACGCCGCCGTCGTCGGTCAGCGCAACATTGGTGAAGATGCTGTTGCCCTTGGCAATGGCGCGCATGGCGTTGGGGTTGGTGCCCCAGCCGGTGCCGGGTGCGACACCGAACAGGCCGGCTTCCGGGTTGACTGCGCGGAGCTCGCCCTCCTTGCCGAAACGCATCCAGGTGATGTCGTCCCCGAGGGTCTCCACTTTCCAGCCTTCGATGGTGGGATCCAGCAGGGCAAGGTTGGTCTTGCCGCAGGCCGACGGGAAAGCTGCGGAAACGTAGTAGGTCTTCTTTTCCGGGGAAGTCAGCTTGAGGATGAGCATGTGCTCGGCAAGCCAGCCCTCGTCGTGTGCCATGACCGAGGCGATGCGGAGGGCGTAGCACTTCTTGCCCAGCAGGGCGTTGCCGCCGTAACCGGAGCCGAAGGACCAGATGGAGCGCTCCTCCGGGAAGTGCACAATCCACTTGTCCGGGTTGCACGGCCACGGCACATCGGCCTGGCCGGGCTCCAGGGGTGCGCCCAGCGAGTGGAGGGCGGGAACGAAGAACGCGTTGGTCTCGGTGATCCGGTCCAGCACGTCGGTGCCGATGCGCGCCATGATCCGCATCGAGGCCACAACGTAGGCGCTGTCCGTGATCTCCACACCGAACTTGGGGTCCTCGGCGTCGAGGTGGCCCATCACGAACGGGATGACGTACATGGTGCGGCCGCGCATCGAGCCGGAGAACAGCCCGCGCAGCTTCTCCTTCATCTCGGCCGGCGGCATCCAGTTGTTGGTGAAGCCTGCATCGTGTTCATTCTCCGAGCAGATGAAGGTCTGCTCCTCCACCCGAGCTACGTCGGCGGGGTCGGAGAATGCAGCGAAAGAATTGGGGAAAAGCTCCGGGTTCAGCCGCTTGAGTGTGCCGGCGGCGACCAACTCGTCCGTCAGGCGGGTATTCTCTTCCTCAGAGCCGTCAACCCAGTGAATCCGGTCCGGCTGGGTCAGCCCAGCGACCTCTTCAACCCACGCCAGCAGGCCGGCGTGTGTGGTGGGTGCTTTCTCAAGCAGCGGCAGTCGCGCCAGATGGCCCATTTCGGTTCCCTTCTTCGGGTTCAGTGGTGTGTCCTAAATGCTATTGGGCTTCCAGTGGTCTAGATTTCCAGTCAGACATCGGACGTCTTCTCTTTCGGAGACAAAAACCGCGGAAAATCAAGGGGAAGTGTTTGACATTTTCCTAAATTAGTGACGAAGGTCACGTAGGCCGGTCTAGTTACGGATATTACACACTTTCCAATTTGGAACTACGGCTCTCCTCGCGTAAAGTTATTCGAGGTTCGGGGCGAGCGGAAAGTTCGCCGGAGCCGAAGATGCGCCCATAGCTCAGCTGGATAGAGCGTCTGTCTACGGAACAGAAGGTCAGGGGTTCGAATCCCTTTGGGCGCACAGAGAGAAGGTCCGCACCGGATGGTGCGGACCTTCTGCGTTAAGGCGATGAGCTGGTGCATGCCTGCTGCGAAAGGGCACGGACGAGTCTTTTTACTCCCCCACAGCCTCAGCGAGGCCGGCGGATCCCCGCGAAGTGCCGGCCCAGCTCTTCAGCTGCCCTGGCCTTGTCCCCGGCAGCCACCGCCGTATAAATGTCACGGTGCAGGGCGGCCAAGGCCGGCAGGTCCTCAATGCCCGGCCCGATCTCCGTGTGGATCTTCCGGTAGACCTTCCAAAAGACGCCCAGCAGGTTAAGCAGCAGTTCGTTGTTCAGGGGTGCAAAGAGTCTGCTGTGAAAATCAGAATCCGCCTCCACGAACGGCTCGCCCATGGCTGCGAGGTCCTCCATGCGGACCACGGACTCTTCTATGGCCGCGAGCTGGCCGGCCTCCATCACGTCCATTTTGAACTTCCGATGAGCCCCGACTCCAGCGCCTGGCGCACGTCCACGAGCTGCAGCGCTTCGAGCCCGTGGTGGCGCAGTGACAGTCTGCCGCGGAAGATGAGCCCGTCGGCAAGCGCCTCGAAATTGCTCGGCGCAACGAACATGCCGAAGCCTTGGCGGACCTCGATGACGCCCAGGGCCTGGAGCACCTTGAGCGATTCGCGCAGCGTGTTCCTCCCGACCCCCAGGGCCACGCACAGCTCATTTTCGGTGGGCAGGGCGTCCCCCACTTCCAGTTCGCGTTGCAGGATCAGCTCCATGATGTCGGACTGGAGGGCACGGAGACGAGCCTGGGCACTGAACCGGGCAGGCGGAACCATGTTTGCTGACGGGCATCGGCTCTCCTTCGGGGGCTGGATTCCTCACGCTAGCGGATGTCCTATATGCGGCTCGGGGGAACCGCCATTGTTACGCAGGCGGCTTCGGACGCGGGCGCCTCCCCGCTGTGTCCGCCACCGTTCCTGCCGGCAGGTCACGGGGACGGCGGGCGTAGGCTGTAGCCATGTCGCCACAGGCCGTTGAGCGGGAATTTGATGTAGTTGTGATCGGAGCGGGTGCCTCCGGGGAAAACGTGGCCGACCGGGTGGTGCAGGGCGGTCTGACAGCCGTGCTGATCGAGGCCGAACTCGTCGGCGGCGAATGCTCGTATTGGGCCTGCATGCCGTCCAAGGCGCTGCTGCGGCCGGGCTCCGCCCTCCATGGGGCACAGGCGGTGCCGGGTGCCAGCGAAGCAGTCACCCAAACTCTGGATGCCGCTGCCGTTCTCAAGCGACGGGACTCGTTCGCTGCCAACTGGCAGGACGACAGCCAAGTGGCTTGGGTGGACGGCGCCGGCATCGAACTGATCCGGGGCAAGGCCCGGATTGCTGCTCCGCGATCCGTAAAAGTAGCCGGACTGGATGGCATTGCCCACACGCTCGCGGCGCGCCACGCCGTCGTACTTGCCAGCGGCTCCACGCCCAACACACCCCCGGTCGAGGGCCTTTCCGACGTCCGGTTCTGGGGCACGCGCGAAGCCACCTCCGCCAAGGAGGTGCCCGAACGCCTTGCCGTTTTGGGCGGCGGCGTATCCGGCACGGAGCTCGCCCAGGCCTTCGCACGCCTCGGATCGGCCGTCACGCTCGTGGCCCGCGCCGGCCTGCTGGGCAATTTACCGGCAGAGGCAGCACAGCTGGTGGCCGCCGGACTCCGGGCTGACGGAGTGGAAATCCGCCTCCACACCACAACCGAGCGCGTCCGCCAGAACGACGACGGTTCACTCACCCTGACGCTTGACGACGGCAGCACCGTGACGGCGGACAGGCTGCTGGTGTCCACCGGGCGGCGGCCGGCGCTGGACGGACTCGGCCTGGAGAACGCCGGACTCGCTGCCCGGGATGGAAAGCCCCTCACCCTCAGCACCGACTCAACCGGACTGGTGAACGCCGCTGCCGGAAACGAGCAGGGCCCGTGGCTGTACGCTGTTGGCGATGCTGCCGGCAAAGCCCTGCTCACGCACCAGGGGAAGTACGAGGCACGTGCCACCGGCGCCGCGATCGCCGCACGTGCCAAGGGAGAGCTGCAAGGAACCCCCGAGCCGTGGAGCCGCTATGCCCAGACCGCCGACGAGCACGCCGTTCCCAGTGTGGTGTTCACCGACCCCGAGGTGGCTAGCGTCGGCCGCTCCGTCGAGCAGGCGCGGAAGGACGGCTACAGCGTCGCGTCGGTGGAACTGCCCATCGCCGTCGCGGGCTCGTCCCTGCACGCGGACAACTACGACGGCTGGGCACAGCTCGTCATCGACGAGGAACGGAAGGTACTCTTGGGCGCCACCTTTGCAGGCCCCGACGTCGCGGAGATGCTGCACGCGGCAACCATAGCCATTGTGGGCCAGGTGCCGGTGGGCCGCCTCTGGCATGCGGTCCCCTCCTACCCCACGATCAGTGAGGTGTGGCTGCGGCTGCTTGAAAAATACGGCCTCTGACACCCCCGGACGCGACTGGCGCCTGAGTCTCGGCGCATACGCGTGGCTGGTGCTGCAGGAGCGCGGTTCTCGGAGATGATTAGTCCCATGAGCCACATGGGTAGGAGCGGAAAGACAGCGGTCGGAGCGTTTTTCGCCGCCCTCGGCATGCTGGTGCTGACTGCCATCACGCTGGAAGAAGCCGTGCTGTTCACCTTCCTTGGGCTCCTGGCTGTGGGCTATGTGGCGTCCGTAGCGGAAGCGTTTGCCCGCCGCCGCTATCTTGCCCTGCTGGTCGGCGCCGCCGGGACGAGCCTTTTCATCGGGTGCGGCATGGCGTTCCTGCGGATGTGGGGGCTGGCGTTCACTGATACTCCTTCCACTCTGGGCAGGGCGGTATCTACGACAGACCCGGATATCTACTTCTATCTGGCTGCCGCCGCGGGAACAGTCACGCTGCTCGTGCTGTTTGGCGCCGCGACGTGGCCGGGACGCCGCCGCGCGGCCCGCCCTTCACGCGCCACTGTGGGGCAACGGCGCGCGGCGCCGTCTTCTGCCGCCCGGTCACCCGCTGCACGGCGTCCGGCTCCACAGCGGCAGGCCACACAACGTCAAACGCCGCAGCGCCAAGCCACGCAACGTCAACCGCGACAGCGCCAGGCCACGCAACGTCAACCGTCCCAGCATCAGGTGCAGCGGACCCAGCGGCCTCAGCGGAAGACGCTGTAGGCGCCCCATCCGTTGCCCACTTGGCGGGTTGACGTGAACTGGTTGGTTCGGAGGCCGTAGTAGAACAGCCGTCCGTCCGTGGTTTTCGCGGCGAGGCCCCGTGTTTCTGTGCCCAGGAATCCAAAGGAGGCGTGTGACTGCGCGATGACGTGCCAGCCATTCCCCAGCTTCCGCCGCGCCTCGGGCAGGAGCCGGGCGGACCCGTCGGACCGGTAGAGCAGGAGTTCGCCCGTTGGCTTAGTGACCAGGAGATCCTGCCGGCGGTCGTTATCGAAATCCGCCATAGTCAGTTTCGTCCCCTCGAAACCGAAACCCACGCGCTGGGGCGTGCTCAGGGCGCCGCCGGCGGTGTTCCTGTAGTAGACCAGGACGCCGCCGGCGCCGGTGCCCACGACGCCCGGGTAACGGTGACCGTTGTGCCACTTGCCGACAGTGATGTTCATGGGCTGCCAGCCGGTCGCTCCGACGATGATCGGGCTGAGGAAACCGCCGGCACCCTTGCCGCGGTAGACCGCAAGCCGGCCGCTGTTCCATTGGGCCACAATGTCGTTGATTCCGTCTGAGTTCCAGTCCGCCACAAAGCCTGCTTTCAGCCCGGTCCATCCGGCGCTGGCGATCTTCACCCGCGGACCGTATCCGCCCCGGCCGTTGGCCGGGTAGTTCCAGAGTGCTCCGCTTGAATCGGCCGCGAGCACGTCCGCTGCGCTCTTGATCGTGGGTCGAAGCGAGAAGAACTGCTCCATGGTCGGAATGCTGCGGACTTTCATATCGGTGGCGAGCGCGACCCCTACATAGCGCAGGTGCCACGGCTCGTACGCGTATCCCGTGATGTGCGTGTAGCCCTGCGGGTACCGGACGATGAAACCGTAGCGGTGTGCGTTTGCCGCAACCCAGCGGCCGCCGGCCGTGTCCCCAAAACAGGCGGTCAGGCCGCAGCCTCCGCCCACGTTGCCGACATCCATGGCGAGGCCGGTCTGGTGCTCGCTGTGGCCAGGGCGGGCGGAGATCTGGTCAGCGTAGGCCTGGCCATAAGTCTGGACATAGTAGTTGTACAGGTCCCGCTGCGTGGCATAGGAACGGTAACCGCTGATCACTTCCAGCGAGTGCCCGGCAGCGCGCGCACCGGTGAACATCTGATTCGCCGCGGCCGAAACACTCCTCCTGAGCCGGTGGCCGGTGCCGTTCCAATACACCAGATCCGACGGAACGAACTGAATCGGGTTCAGGGGCCGGGACTTGTTCACAAGCACCCAGGGATGGGTGGGCGTGGTCACCACACTGGTGGACAGCTGCTCGCCTGCGGGCGCAGCTTGGGCACCCGGTGCGCCTGCCAGGAAGAGAGCCAAAACCACGACGACGGCGGCGAACCGCCGCGCATCCGCCCGCCACCGTAACAAAACAGAATCAAGCATGGCGGGCCCTTCCCCACTAGACAGCGCTAGGTTAAGAGTACCCGCGGATTTTCTAGTGCGCCCGGGGCACTTTGAAGTGGGTGATCCGTGCGTCCTGCCCGTCCAGCTCTGCCCAGGATTTCTCGGTTTCCAGGACTGTGAGTCCGCTGGTGGGAAAGCGGGTGGCGGCGTCCATGTAGGCGTCGTGATTCGAGTCCCGCGAGGCCAGGTGCATGGCCAGGTCCTGGACCCCGGGCATGTGCGAGATCACCATGAGGGTGGTCACTGTGTCCGGCACATGGTTGATGACGGACAACATGCGGAGCGCGGTGGCGCCGTAGAGGCCGTCCTCCAGTTTCGGCGTCGGAGCCTTGTCGCCCAGCTCGCTGCACACCCAGGTGCAGGTCTGGCGGGTCCGCAACGCGCTCGAACACAGGATGAAGTCGGGGACAATGTTGTGCTTCAGCAGCCATTTGCCAGCCAAGGGGGCCTCCCGGTGACCCCGTGCTTCCAGGGGACGGTCGTGGTCAGCCACGCCGCCCGGCCAGTCGGCCTTCGCATGGCGCATAATGACCAGTCGCTTCTTATGGTGAGCACTCATGGCCCCAGCCTAGCCAACCCAAACCCGCTAGCCCCGATAGCCGCGGAGGCCGATGCTCGCTGGACCCGAATGCGGCAAAGCGACTTTCTGCATGGTGCCGCATCGCCGACGAGGGGCCTCGCCGTCAGGGTGCCCTGGCCGAGCTTGCGAGGCGAGGGGGACGGTGGGGAGGAACGAAGGAGGTGTCTAAGGCACGGCAGAAAGCCGCTTTGGCGCGTCGCTGAAGGACTAGATCGAGTATTCCGGAGCGGCCCAAACAACCACTTCGGGGTGCTCATAAAAGCGGTATCCCTGGCCGCGGACAGTCCGGACGGTGTTGGCCAGTCGGCCCAGCTTCGAACGGAGGCGGCGGATATGAACGTCGATGGTGCGCTCATTCGGCACTTCCTCCGCATTGCGCCACAGGCCTTCCAGCAGCTCATCGCGGCCCACCGTGCGCGTTCCGTTCTCGACGAGGTAGTTCAGCAGTTCGAACTCCTTGAAAGTCAGGTTCAGCGATTCGCCGTCGAGGTGCACCTCACGCCGGGCGAGGTCGATCAGGACGCCGGAAGGGCGGGGATCCTGGGCAGGCTGTAGGCGAGTGGTTTCGGGGCGCTGCTGTCTTGTGTTGACGGTGGGGTCACCGAAGGTGGAGCGGACGACGTCGAGCGCGGACCCGGGAGCGCTGGCCGGCGCTACTGCGACGGCTGCATAGCTTTCTGCGCCGGTAACGAGCGACTGCGCGTACGCCCGGATCTCCTGGGCCAGCTTTGCGATCGAGGTCCCCGCGGCCGCGGCGGTCTCCTCATCGATGCCCATGTAGAGGACGAAGCCACGCGCAACGTTGTCGTTCTGCACGGGCCGGACTGCGGCGCCGGCTCCGGGAGCCAGGACGGGGGTCGGGGCCGTCAGCGGGGCAGCTTCCTCGGTCGGCACAGCGCGCAGCTGGCCATAGGAATTAGGGTTGTAACCCTGCGGCGCATAGCCGGGTGCAGGGGCGCTGCTGACCTGGCTGCCGGGGAACGCCGGGCGGGCCCCGAAGCCTTGGCGCAGTCCCTGCGCCTGGCCTGCCTTATTGGCGTTACGGACGGAGATGTGGACGTATCCAGATGCAACTGACATGAATGCTTACCTCAATGTGAATGGCCGTCATCGCGGCTCGAATGCTTGGTCCCCGCAATGGGTCTGGGGAGGGCGCCCGACGCTGGGCTGGGGGGCGAATGCCTATAACTTCAGGGATGGGAAAGTCAGGCGTGCATTCGACAACAGCGCATGTAGGCAGCAGCGGGTGTGCTGGTCCAATGGTCTGCGGCTGCAGGTGCTGTTGAGTCCTTGTTCACACTTGAAAGTGTGCAACGTAACAATGAGAACTAGCAAGTAACAATGGGCGGATTGGTCCGCATCGTGAGACAAGTCGCCCTTTTGTGCTTCAAATCACAATTCTCCGACGGGTAACTTCTTGGCGCCTTTTTCCAGACCGAACGTTCAGATACGCGCTTCTGGCGAATTTTAGGAAAAGAAGCACCCTTACAATCGTAGATTCTTCAGCCGCCCAAGGATGGCCGGAATTCGAGAGTCATGAATTCACCGTTGTCCAGCCGTAACGGGGACACAATGAAAAAAAATCGGCCGACGCACAGCGGGCCGGGGGCTGCTGATCGTGCAGTCGACTGTCGAGGCGCATTAGGGGGCGTGGCAATCACACCGCGCCCCGGCCGGACCCGGTTCACGGCTCCACTGCCCCGGGGTCGCGGCACAAGACGACGCGCCGCAGTCGTGATGTCCGTTACCTAATTGTGATTTTGACCGAAGCCTCCTGTACGGTCGATAGAGTGCGGCAACCACTAGGGCCGCATGTTCGGATTGACGCCCAGCTCTGCCGCTTCCCGGATTCCGCTAGACCAGGCAGAGGCGGGGGAACCAGAGTCCCGGGCTTTCCGCATCAGCCCTTGGGGTGAAGCCGGCACGTGAATTTTTTTCCGTGCGGCCGGATGACCTCATCCGAACCCGACAGCTAACTCCGCAGGTGTTGAGAGGCAATCAACCATGTCTGAATTCAAGGCACAGTCGCGCCCTGATCGCGCTTCCCAGCAGTCCAGCCGTAAGATTTCACGCCACCGCGCCGAGTCCGCCCGCCCCGCATCTGCCTGGGGCCGGCTCACCGCGAACATCCCGTCATTGGGCCGCCGCACGGCAGTGCTGGCCACCGCCTGCACGGTCCTCGTAGGGGTCGGCGCCGCAGGGCAGGCGGCCGAGCAGACCACTCCCCAAGCGACGTCCGAGGCGGCTCCGGCCGCAGCCGACGCCATTGAAACGCTCAGCTTCGACAAGACGCTGATTTCCGCTTTGCCGTCCCCGACGGCAGCCTCGGTTGCACCGCAGTCCGTCACCAAGCCTGCACCCAAGGCCACGCAGAAGGCCGCACCGGCACCGGCCAAGGCTGCACCGGCCAAGGCCGCTCCCAAGCAGGCTGTGAAGGCTGCCCCCGCACCGAAGCCGGCCGCTGCTCCGGCAGCGAAGGTCGTTCCCGCCAAGGTTGCACCAACTAAGCCTGCCCCGGCCCGCAAGCCCGCAGCTCCGGTCGCTGTCAACGACCCGGCCGGCGCCCAAGCCTACGCCGCCGGAAAGCTGTCATCCTACGGCTGGGCTCCGGACCAGATGCAGTGCCTGAAGAAGCTCTGGACCAAGGAGTCCGAATGGCGCACCACCGCCACAAACCCCAGCAGCGGGGCCTACGGCATTGTGCAGTCCCTGCCCGCTGAAAAGATGGCCAGCTCCGGGGCCGACTACCGCACCAACTACCGCACCCAGATCAACTGGGGCCTGGGCTACATCGAGGAGCGGTACGGTTCTCCCTGCCAGGCGCTGAACTTCCACTACGCCAACAACTGGTACTAAACCACCGAGGCATGGTTGTCCCGGCACTTTTCCCGGGGACGGCCCGCATTTCTGCGCCGCTTTGAGTCCCCGAAGGGCTCCGGATCCGCGTGGTCCGGGGCCCTTCGGCATCACTGCACCATGCTGCGGAGCGGAAAGCGGTGCAGAAATGCGACGAGTCAGCGGCAGTGCAGTTGGTGGCAGTGGAGTTAGAGGCTGAGGGAAATGACCCTGCTGCCGTGGCTGTCCGCTGCCACGGACGCCCTGACCGAGGCGTAGTCGGCTATGCGGAGCACGTCGTCGGGCACTTCACCGGTGTTCATGCCTACCGCTATGGTCCGGATGCCTGCGGCCCGTCCAGCCGCAATGCCGGCGGGGGCGTCTTCGAAAATCACAGCGTCCGCAGGATCCACGCCCAGCAGTTCGGCGGCCCGCAGGTATCCTTCGGGGTGGGGCTTGCCCCGGGTGACAAGCTCCGCGGTGACGGCCGTGGCCGGCATGCCCAGTCCCGCTGCTTCCATCCGGATGTCAGCTAGGACGCGGTCCGCGGACGTCACGAGTGCCACGGCGTCGGCAGGCAGGCTCCGCAACAGGTCAGCAGCACCCGGCAAGGCAACAATGCCCTCCGTGCGGACCCGCTCCATGGCGCCCAGCTCGGCGGTCAATGCCACTACGTCCGATCCCTCCGGGGCAAAACGCCGCACGGTGTCCCCGGCCTGGATCCCATGGGATGTCCGCAGGATCTCGGCGATGTCCAGTCCGTAACGTGCTGCAAAGTCGCCCCAGACCTGTTCCACCACCGCAGTGGAGTCCACCAGTGTGCCATCCATGTCAAACAGGACAGCACGGGCAGTCAGCGTGATGGTGGTGGATTCAGCGGGAAGTCTCATGGCTTCCATCCTGCCTCATCAGCCCTGACTTCGCCCGGCGGGGTCAACTGGACGAAAAGGATTCCTTTTACTGCCCGCCCGTCATAGTCCGCATTGAAGCCCACCTTGTTGACATAGAAGTTCCTGGCGCGGTCCACATCGGATACCGGGACGAAAACGAGTTCAAGTTTCCGGTCCATCGGCACAGGCTCGCCGGCCACCCCCTATGCCGTAAGACCTGCTCCGGAAAACCGGTGCATGGGGGCCCGCCGTGCGGGGCCTAATGCGCGGGGCCGTACAGGCGGTCGCCGGCGTCACCGAGGCCGGGCACGATGTACGACTTCTCGTTCAGTTTCTCGTCGATCGAGGCAAGCACGATCGTTACGTTTGCGCCGGAAAGTTCTTCTTCAAGTTTCGCCAGGCCTTCCGGGGCTGCCAGCAGGCAGATGCACGTCACGTCGGACGCTCCGCGCTTGAAGAGGAACTTGATGGCTTCGCGCAGGGTGCCGCCGGTGGCAAGCATGGGGTCCAGCACGAAGATCTGCCGGCCCGTGAGGTCCTCCGGCAGCCGCTCCGCGTAGGTGATGATGTCGAGGGTTTCCTCATCGCGGGCCATACCCAGGAAGCCGACCTCGGCGGTGGGAACCAGCTTGGTCATGCCTTCGAGCATGCCCAGGCCTGCCCGGAGAATCGGAACAACCAGCGGGGTGGGCTTGGTAAAGGCAGTTCCCACGGTGCTGGCAACCGGGGTTTCGATGGTGACAGGCTCGGTCCGGACATCCCGGGTGGCCTCATAGGCGAGGAGCGTAACGAGCTCCTCCGTCAGCTGGCGGAATCCCGGCGAGGAAGTGCGCTTATCCCGCAGGACGGTGAGCTTGTGGGCGACCAGGGGATGATCCACGACGAGTGTGCGCATGCGTCAAAACTATCACCCGGACAATGGCTCCCCACCCCGGCTTCGGCTGCCATGGGAGCCGCCGCCGCCATCGCCGCCGCCGCGCGGATCCTCCCTGTCAGCCTCGTTGCCATGGCGAACGCCGGACGTCTCCGGAGCTGCAGCCTCTGCCCCGGCGCCGCCGCCCTCGGGCTCAGGGGTGAGGTGTGCAGGATGCTCGAAGGTCGGTGCCGGCCCGGCATGCTCGCGCCGCCGGATCATGTGGAACAGCCGGTGGGCGAGAATGACGATGCCCACCCAAGCCAGTCCCAGCAACCACGCCGCCATAACGTCGGTAAGCCAGTGATGTCCAAGAAAGACCCTGCTCAGGCCCATGGCGATGATGAACAGCGTTCCTACGGTGATGACGGCGGCCCGGACCCTGGCTCTGTCCATCTGCAGGCACATCAGATACACCACAACACCGATCACCACCGTGGTGTTCAGGGTGTGTCCGCTGGGGAACGAGGGCGAGAATTCGAAAGGCGGAACAGCGTCCAGGTGGTCGGGACGCACCCGGCCCATCAGGGTTTTGCCCACGGTAGTTGCGGTGACTGAAACCGCCGCCGCGC
Organism: Arthrobacter sp. D1-17; assembly: GCF_054130535.1. Classification (NCBI taxonomy): domain Bacteria; kingdom Bacillati; phylum Actinomycetota; class Actinomycetes; order Micrococcales; family Micrococcaceae; genus Arthrobacter; species Arthrobacter sp. D1-17. Next base: position 3,544,837 of record NZ_CP096382.1, read on the forward strand.
CGCCGACAAGAATGAGGGGACGCCAGCTGCGGCTCACGTAGGTCAGCCACGCGACAAGGATGCTCGCGAGAATGGGCATGCCGATGCCGCCACCTATATTGGTGAACGCCGTGACTGCGGCATCCACCCCCGGGTTCCGGTACTGCTTGGCCAATTCAAGGGCGGGCCGGTCCAGGCCGGAAACCCCATCCTTGGCCACAACGTCCTGGTAGACCTCCGCCCCGAGCAGCGCCAGCGTGATCACCAGGAAACCGCCCACGATGAGCGTGATCCACAAAGCGGCGTACGGTCCCAGCCACCGGCCAAATCGATCTGTCAGAGATTTCATGATCTCTCCCGGCGAGGTGGTGTCCGAAGCTAAATACCCTTCGAAACTATCATTGAGCCATGGGCCCGGCAGATCCGCAACACCTCGCATGGATGGGCCTCGCCCTCGAAGAAGCCCGGCGGGCGCTGGCCACCGAAGACGTGCCCATCGGCGCCGTCGTTATCGGCCCGAACGGCGCAGTCCTGGCAAGCGGCCGCAACGAACGGGAGGCGCTTGGGGATCCCACCGCCCATGCTGAGGTGGTGGCCATCCGAAGGGCCGCGGCAATGCTTCGGGAGCGCTCTGAGCTTCAGGGTGGGCGGAGTGACGGCTGGCGGCTCGAGGACTGCACCCTGGTGGTGACGCTGGAACCCTGCGCGATGTGCGCCGGGGCGATCGTGCTGGCACGGATCCACCGCGTGGTGTTCGGTGCCTGGGATGAAAAGGCTGGAGCTGCCGGGTCGGTGTTCGACATCCTCCGTGAGCGCCGCCTCAACCACTGGGTGGAGGTGTATGCAGGCGTGCAGGAAGAGGAATGCGGCGCGGTGCTGCGCGAGTTCTTCGCCGCGCATCGCAGGGTCGAACCCGCAAGAATCCAAGGTGCAGGTGATCCCCCGGGGACGTGAGGACCGGCATGGCTTAGGGGTGAGCCTCCTAAAGCTCTTCGCGGCTGATGATGTCAAGGACACCGCGGGCGGTTGCGTCCCAGCCGGGCAGCCGTTCCCTTCCAGCGAGCGCCGCGCGGCGCCACGTCGCCTGCAGCTCAGGTGACGTAAGCCAGTCGCGGAGTACAGCCGCGAGCGGGGCGGGGTCTGAGCCAAGGACGACGACGGCCCCTGGCAATGCAGTGGTGCCGCCTCCCGCTGCTGTACTCTCCACGGCCCCCAGGCTCAGGGCCTCCACTGCCCCGGTGCCGGACCGGACCACAACCGGAAGGCCGCGCGCCAGGGACTCCGTGACGGCCATGCCGAAGGCTTCCACCTTGGAAACGAGCAGGCTGAGGTCGGCGGCATGCCATTCCTTATCCAGCGCCTGGCCCGTCACTTCCCCGGCGATCCGCACCCGGTCCTGCAGCCCGAGTTCCTTGCATGCCGCCCGGACAGCCCCGGCGTAGTCCGGGTCCGCCTCCTGGGAACCGACGAGGGCGGCAGTCCACGGCAGGTCCTTCACCAGCGCAAGGGCATGCAGGAGGGTCAGCTGGTCCTTGTTCGGGAGCAACGCCGCCACGGAGATCAAGTGGCGGGGATCCGAGCCTCCGGCCGGCCCAGCGGGTTCGGTTCCCGGCAGCGCGACATGGACTCGGGTTGCGCTGTGCCGCTGAGTGATCTCCGCCGCCACGGAACTGCTCGTGCAAATCACCCCGGCAGCGGCGCGGAGCGATCGGCTCTCCAACTCAGGATGGTCAAGCAGCGGCATATGCAGCAGGATCCAGGGCCGCTGGCCGGCCGCCGCCGCTTCCTCCAACGCCTCGGGCGCGCCGGAGGCGACGAGCCCGTCAACAACGGTGACCGTTCCGCCGTCGGAATCGTCGTGGGACTCGGTCCCGGGCCCGACGGCGCCGGCCACCAGCAGACCAGCCAGCCGCCGTCGGTCTTCCGGGGAGGCGACCGGCCACTCACCCTCCACCGGTTCGCTGGCCACGCTGACCCCCAACCGGGCGAGCCCATCCATCAGGGACGCGTTGTAGACGTTGCCGCCGGAGTTGTGCTGGATGTTGCCGGGAACGAGGAGGCGGACGGCTGCCGGCCGGAACTGCATCAGGACACCTAGGACAAGTCGAGGGCATAGGATGCCCAGGCGTCCGGGTTCTCCCGCAAGGTGACGTCCAGGCCGGACAGTTCGCGGCCGTCCTCGTCGTTCCGCAGCCGCTCGGCCACCGCCTCGGCGATGTACTGCGCCAGGGCTTCCGTAGTGGTCAGTTTCCCCGCAAAGTCCGGGTGCTCGTCCAGGTTGCGGTAGTTGAGCCCGGCGAGCACCTCTTCGAGGATCCCGCCGGCCGCGCCGATGTCCAGGACGATGGCCTCATCGTTGAGTGCACGACGGCGGAAGGCCACCTCGGCCACGAAGGTCGCCCCGTGCAGGGCTTGGGCCGGCCCGAAAGCTTCCCGGGGCAGGCTGTGGGCGATCATGAAGTGGCGTCGGACGGTCAGGCTGAACACGGTTACCTCGTGGTTTCTGTAGTTGGATATTCGATGTCTGCCGGGTATTCGATGACATGGCACAGCGCCGGCAACGTCCCGTCCGACAGCCGCTGGACGACGTCGGGCAGTTCCTTGAACGCAGATGTGCCGGTGAGGAAAGCGTCGAAAACCGGGTCCGTCAGCAGCGCCACCGCCGTTTCGAGGCGCTGGGCGTTGGTGCGGCGGTGGCGCCGTGCCCGCGCCACCTCGCTAACCTGGCTCGCCCGGATGGAGAGCCTGCGGGCGTGGAAGTCCTCTCCCAGGGGCAGCGTCACCTTGCGGTCGGCGTACCAGGACATCTCGATGATTTCGCCCTCGTCGCCGACGAGGTTCAGGCTGCGTTCCAGGCCGCTTTCGGACGCCGAGCAGTGGAACACGATGTCGCAGTCGGGCAGGGCGTTATCCGGATGGGCGAACTCCACGCCGAGGGCGTCGGCAAGGTCCTTGCGGGCCGGGTCCACGTCCACGAGCTGGAGCCTGGCCAGCGGGAAGGTGCGCAGCAGAGTCGCCACCATCCCGCCGACCAGGCCTGCACCGATCACGGCGATACGGTCCCCCAGCCGCGGCCCTGCCTCCCACAACGCGTTCACGGCGGTTTCCACGGTGCCGGTGAGCACGGCCCGGCGGAGAGGGACGTTGTCGGGAATGCGGGTCAGCGCCGAGACGGGGACGACGTACCGGTCTTGGTGCGGATGCAGGCAAAACACGGCCTGGCCTGGCCAGTCCCCCGGACCCTCCTCAACGATTCCCACCGAGAGATAGCCGAACTTTACGGGGGCAGGGAAAGAACCTTCCTGGTATGGGGCACGCATCCGCCCGGCGACGCACGGCGGCACCGCAGCGCGATGCACCACGAGCTCCGTGCCTTTGCTGATGCCGGAATACAGCGTTCGGACGAGGGCCTCATCCGGACCGGGGCGCTGGAGCTCCTCGGCGCGGATCTCGCCTTGGTTCGGGCCTGTGGTCCAATATGCGATTGCTTCTGCGTGCTGCTGGGAAGTAGTCATCTTGCTTATGAATCTAACGCCCGGCTGCCCGCGGGCGAAAGCAGACTCACGGCGCGGCCTCCTGTTCCAGTGCTGATGGCTAACCCCCCGGTTCTGAGGGGACGTTTTGGGGTTGGGCGCCATGCTCCGGTACCCTATTGAGGTTGGTGACGTGTCCGAGCGGCCGAAGGTGCAACACTCGAAATGTTGTTTGGTGTCAAAGCCAACGTGGGTTCAAATCCCACCGTCACCGCCAATGAGCAAGGCCCTGTTTCCCTATCCTTTCCAAGGGAAACAGGGCCTTTGCTCTGTCAAAAGAGCCTGCGTGGCTACATTCTGACAACATCCGATTGTGAAATTGCGGCCCTTGCCGGGTGATCCGCCCTGCCCCCACACGCGGAACGCACCCGACCGGCCGCGTATCCCCCCTGGCCATTCCTGGGTTCCTGACCGGGTTGGAGCGGCAGCCCGCCCCATTGGAAGTCAGAGCGGGCTACCTACCTTCGCCGCAGAAGGCCTGCATCATTGCGGCTACGGGTGCTCCGGAGTATACGGACGGCACATCAAGGAACGATCAACATTGTCCGGCCCGGATAACATCCACGGTATGAACGCTGACCCAAACGTGAACTGCTGCGACAGGCGACTGCCGGGAGGCAACCGTGAGCAGCAGTGACTATGAGTTCCGGACAGTATGGCGGGTGGCCGCTACGCCGGATGAGGTCGTAGCCGTCCTCAGAGACGCCACCGCACTTCCGGAGTGGTGGCCTTCGGTCTACCTATCCGTGGAGCCCCTACACCGCGGGCGGGACGGCGGAGTGGGAGGAATGGCCAAGCTTCACACCAAAGGCTGGCTGCCCTATACGCTGCGATGGACGCTGACCGTCACCTCCCCAGTCACCAGCACAGGCTTCAGTATCCGGGCTACCGGGGATCTCAACGGCACCGGCCACTGGACTTTCGAGCAGGACGGCCCGGAAACCGTCATCACCTACGACTGGCAGGTCAGTGCAGCCAAGCCACTGCTCCGGCGCCTGGGCTTGCTCCTGAAACCCGCCTTCGCGGCGAACCACCGATGGGCCATGGAACGGGGGCACGAAAGCCTCGCCCTGGAACTACGCCGGCGGCGCAGCGGCGTTGATCTGCAGGGCGTCCCCACGCCACCGCCGCCCACGTTCCCGCGGTTGGCGGGGCGTGGGCGGCGGAAGGCCTAGTTACTGCATGCAGCTCGTCAGGCGTTGGCGAGCTCCGGTTCCCGTGGCGGCGCCTCGTCCCGCTGTTTCCGGGACTTGGCGAACCTCAGGTAGAGCGACGGCACCACGAAGAGGTTAACCAGTGTGGACGTCACCAGCCCGCCAAGGATCACGAGCGCCATGGGGTGTTCAATCTCGTGACCTGGAAGGTCGCCCAGGACCACCAGAGGAACGAGGGCCAGCCCGGTGGAGAGCGTGGTCATCAGGATCGGCGAGAGCCGCTCTGCAGCACCGCGCAGCACGAGATCGGGCCCGAACTTCATGCCCTCATTTTTCTCCAGGTGCTGGCAGTGGTTGATGAGCAGAATGCCGTTCCTGGCCGCGATGCCCATGACTGTCAGGAAGCCCACAATGGAGCCCAGTGACAGCACCCCCCCTCCGAGGAAGGCGGCGAACACACCGCCGACGAGGGCAATTGGCAGCGTGAGGATGACCAACGTCGCAAGACGCCAGCTTCCGAAGGCTACCTGCAGCAGCAGGTAAATCACGGCCAGCGCCACGGTGGAGAGGGTCAGCAGCGTGTTGGTCGCCTCTTGGCGCTCCTTGAACTCGCCCAGGATTTCCGTTCGGAAGCCCGGGGGCAGCTCCACGTTCTTGAGCCCTTCCTCCATGGCCGCAACAACCGTGCCCAGGGATCCTTCTGTCACGTTTGCCTCGATGTCGATGCGCCTTGAGTGAGCATCACGCTCGATGACGTTGGGTGTTGGTTTCACCTGCACGCTTGCCACGTCGGACAACAGGATTTTCTCTCCGTTGGGAGTATCAATGGGGAGATTCCTGATGCTGGTGAGGTCAGAACGGACCTCTACCGGGCTCCAGACCTGGACGTCATAGGCCTTGCCGCCACGGTAGACGTCGCCGGCTTCCTCACCGGCGACCAGCCATGCCGCTTGCCGCCGCACGTCGCCCGGCTTCAGCCCGTGTTGCTGGGCCTTTTCCAGATCTACCTCAATATCGATCTGTGGTATGTCCTTCTGCAGCTCTGTGTGGACGTCGATGGCCCCCTCGGTGCTGTCAAAGATCGCCTGGATTTCTGCGGCCTCTGAGCGCAGGAGCGCCAGGTCGTCCCCGTAAAGCCTTACGACGACGGCTGTGCTGGCGCCCGTCAGCACCTCGCGGATTCTCTCCTTCAGATATGTTTGAACATCGCGCACGATGCCGGGATAGCCCTCGACAACTTCCTGGACCTTGGCCAAGGTTTCGTCATAGTCCACTGCAGGGTCGATGCTGATCCAGTTCTCACCGAAATACACACCCACCACTTCGTCGGCGTTGAAAGCCTGCCCGATGTGGGCGCCGCAGTTCCGCACTCCCGGGATGGTCATGAGCTCAGTGCACGCCTTTTGACTAATCCGATATTCTTCCTGGACCGATGTGCCCGGCTGGGTCAGCCAGTGCATCAGGAAGTCGCGCTCCTTGAAGTCGGGCAGCAGCGACTGCCCCAACAGCGGTGCGGTGATGGCCCCGACGGCCGCCATCGCGCCGAAGGTCGCGTAACCTGCCGCCGGGCGCCGGACGATCTTGCGCAGGATCCGCTGATAGCCACCCTTGAGCACCCGGACCAGGGGCGGCTCCTGCTCCTTGAGCGGGACCTTGCGCATAAAGATCAGCGCCAGGGCAGGGGTCACTGTCAAGGCCACAACCATCGATGCCAGCACCGCAACGGTGTAGGAAATGGCCAGCGGCCTGAAGAACGCGCCGGTCAACCCTTGAAGGAAGAAGATCGGCACAGCCGCGGCGATAATGATCAGCGTGGCATAGACGATCGGTCCGCGGACCTCCAGGGAGGCCTCCAGCACCACCGAGGTGGTGGAACGTGTTCCGCCCTCCGCCCGGTTCTGCCGGAGTCTTCGGATGATGTTTTCAATGTCGATGATGGCATCATCGACCACCACCCCGACGGCAATCACCAACCCGGCCAGGACCATGGTGTTCACCGCCGTGCCGGTCATATAGAGAATGGACGCCGCCGTCACCAGCGACAGCGGGATGGCGATCAGGCTGATCAGCGCGGTCCGCCACTGGAAGAGAAACGCTCCCAGCACCAGCACCACGAAGAGACAGCCCAACAGCAGCGCCCGGCTGAGGTTGTCAATGGACTCCTCGATGAAGGTCGCCGGACGGAAAATCTCCGTGTCGATGGTGATGCCGCTGAGTCCGGGCTTCATCTGTTCAAGCGCTGCCTCCACGCCCTTGGTGACCTCCAGGGTGTTGCCCCACGGAAGTTTCTCAACAATGAGCATCAGCCCTGGGCCCTGATTGATCACGGCGTCGCCAATGAGCGGCTGGTGGTCTTCGACCACATTGGCCACGTCACCTAGGCGAAGCGGCTTGCCGTTCCGTTCCTCGATGACGACCTCCGCGAGATCCTCGGGGGTGGCGATGGGCAGCACGTGCTGGATGCTCAGCCGCTGGTTCGGCGTCTCAATGTGGCCACCGGTGCCGATGACGGCCCCAGGCGTGTATTGCAGCAGGCCGGCGTCCAGGGCATTAGCGGTGACATCCATGACCTGGTTGATACTGACATCGTGGGCCTTCATCTTCTCCGGAACCGCCTGCACCTGCAGCATTTGCAGACGCTCGCCCCAGATGGCGACGTTAGCCACGCCCGGAACACGCAACAGGTGCTGCCGGATCTTCCAGTAGGAGATCATGGACATTTCAATCAGCGAACGTTCATCCGACGTCAGGCCGATCTTCATGACCCGGCTTGTGGATGACAGCGGCTGCAGCATCATCGGCGGCGACGCCCAGGTGGGCAACGACGGCGTGATGGTGGCGATGCGCTCCGAGACCAGCTGGCGGGCCTTGAGCAGGTCCGCCCCCGGGGCGAAAATCAGCACAATCGAGGACAACTGCTCCACGGACTTGGAGCGGATCTCGTCCAGCCCCTCGACACCGGTGAGGGCGTCTTCGAGCGGAACGCTTACCAACTGCTCCACCTCGGCAGCGGTCAGACCAATGGCAATGGTCTGGATCTCCACCTTCGGCGGCGCAAACTCTGGAAAGACATCCACAGAGGCCGTGCTGAGCTGAACGCCGCCGAACGCCATCATTGCCACCGCGATGGCCACCACCAAGGCGCGGAACTTCAGGCTGAACCCGACAATCCCGCGCATGTCAATGCCCCTTCGTGCCGAATTCGGCCCCGAACAGCTCCGCAGCACCGAAGGTGACTACCTCTGTTCCGGCCGGCGGACCGGACCGGAGCTCGACCCTGTCGCCGCTGATTCGCTCCACCGCCACCGCGGCCCGAATGTACGTCCGCGGCTCCGGGCTGGTGTAGACCCAGGTCTTGCCGGCGCCGTCGTACATCAGTGCGGCGTACGGGACCTCCAGGCCGGCTTTGCCCTTCGTGACCTTCTCCGTGGTCAGTCCCAGCCGTTCCACCGCCTTCTCTGTCAGCGTCAGCCGGTTCAGATCCGAGCCCACCTTCTCCAGGCTGGCCGGAGCCTCCCCGGCAGGCGCAGACTCGGATTTCACTGCCGCGCAGCCGGCAAGGCTCATTGACGCCGCGCAGGCCAGCACGAGAACAGAACGCCAGCCCCCAAAACCACTGTTGCTTTTCATGACAATTCCGACCTCTCTGACAGAACCGGTCCGTTGTTAATCACCAATGAGCTCCCCCAGTCCGTGTTGGCGGCCGGACCAAAACGCAGGAAGAGGATCGGCAGGATATACAGGGTCAGCAGGGCGGACGTGATCAGGCCGCCCCACAGGATGAGCGCCATCGGAAGCAGCATGGCCATGGCGACGGGCCCGCCCAGCAGCACCAGTGGCACCAGCGCCAGGGCGGTGATGATGGCCGTCAGCACTGTTGGCTGCAGCCGCTCGGATACCGCACGCTTCATCTGCTCGGCCGGGGACGCCGTCGGATCCTGGGCCTGGATGGATTGATAGGTGCCCATGAGCATGACTGCGTCACGGACTGCGACGGCAAGCACAGCCGCCAGGGCTACCAGCACGTACAGGGAACCGAAGCCCCCGCTCAACCAGGCAGCAATGACACCGCCCAGTAATGCGACAGGCAGCAGCACGAACACGAGCGCTGCGAGCCGCCAACTGCCCAGGACGGTCAGCAGCAGCACCAGAATACCCGCCGCCGCGGCCGCCGCCAGCCACACCATCATGTCACCGGCTGCCTGCTGCTCGCCGAACTTCTTGGGGATCTCGGCGTGGTATTCAACGGGGAACTGCATGCCCTTGATTGCGCTTTGTATGTCTGCGGTCACGTCACTGAGGCTCCTGCCTTCGATGTCAGCCACCACGTCGATCCTCCTGGAGGTGTCATCGTGGTTGATCACTGTCTGGTTGGGGCTGAGCCTGACGTCGGCGACGTCGCCGAGCCGGATCTGCCCGCCTTCCGGCTTGTCAATCAGCAGGTTCCGGACATTGCTCATGCTGTGACGCGTCTCTGGGACGCCTTTGACGACGACCTGGAACACCTTTTGCTGCTCGAAGAGGTAGCCCACCTCAATACCTTGGAGGACAGTGGCAGCGGCGCGCCGCACGTCACCGGGCTTGACGCCTTGCTGTTGCGCCTTGGCGAGGTCCACTTCAATCTCGGCTACAGGTTGGGACGGGGTGGCCTCCACGGTGGGGTTAACGACCCCCGCGGTACGTGACAGGATGTCGCGGATTTCGTTGGCTTTCTCCTGCAGGATGGGCAGTTCGATGCCATAGACGCGGACCCTGAACTGCTGGTCGTCACGAGCGCTGGCTGCGGCCACTTGCTGCTCCGGGTAGGTGGTGACCTTGGCCGTCACTCCCGGGTAGCCCTGCACGATGGACTGGGCATCGGCCCGGACGTTCGCGATGTTCGCGCCGTCTTGCATGGTGATCCAGAGCTCTCCGGAGTTCACATCGGATGACAGGTCCGAGGTGATGGCGCGTCCTACGTGGCCGCCGACCCGTGCTACTCCTTCGATTTGTGTCAGCTCCTCGCCGGCTTTGGTCATTAGCCGGTTCATCACGTCCGGTCCTGTACCGCTGGAGGCGTCCAATTCAACGAGGAGCGTGCGGTCCGGAACGGCGCTTACGATCGGCGATTGCCTGGTCAGCCCCGGCACCAGTGCCACGGCGACTATGGCCAGCACGGCTGCGACCGATGCGACCAGAACGGCCACGCCCTTGGTGAAGGACCCTGTTGACCTGCGGTAGCGCTCTCCGAGCTTGTGGAAAAAGGACGGCTTCGTCTGCGGCCGCTGGCGGCCGCGCAACAGCAGACTCCCTAGCGCCGGAGTGACCGTAAGGGCGACCAGCATTGCCACCGCCGTTGCTAGCAGGTACGACAGCACCAGCGGCTTCAGGAATGCTCCGTCCACGCCCGGGACAAACAGTGCAGGAGCGAGCGCCAGCAGCGCTATCAGGCCTGCGAACAGGACGGGCACCCGCGATCGCTGCAGCCCGTGGGCCAGCAGAGCCTCCCGGGACAGCCCTTCATTCGCGGCATCCTTTCGGAAGCTGTGCAGGTCCAGGATGATGTCGCCCACCACCACGATGAGCGCCAACGTGAGGCCAGCGAACGCCATGGTGTTCAGCACGGCTCCCTGGAACTGCAGCACCAAGGCTGCGCCCATTGCGGCCACGGAAATGGCCACAAGTGCCAGCAGCGCGTACCGCCAGGACCGGAAGGCCAGACCAATGGCGGCCGTCACGACCAATAGGCTCACCAGCAACGCCACACCAAGCCCGCTCGCGGCGGACTCGAGGAAGGACGCCGGACGGAAGACGGTCGAATCCACCGTGATCCCTGACAGGCCAGGTCGCAGGCCGTCCAGAATCGCCTCAACCCCCGCGGTGACCTCGGCGACGCTGGTGTCTGGGAATTTCTCGATGACCAGCAGCAGGCCCGGAGACTTTCCGGTCACTGCGTCCCCGATCAGCGGCTGGTGGTCCTCGACCAGGGTGGTTACATCGGACAGCTTCAGGGACTTGTTGTTGCCCTCGACGCTGATCTTGCCCAAATCCTCCGGTGTGCGGATGGGAAGAACGTGCTGGATACCGATCCGCTGGTTGGCGGATTCCAGGAAGCCGCCGGTTCCCGGGGTTGACGCCTCGAGGAAGCTCAGCGGCGAAACCCAGACGGCGTTGCCTGCAGTCTCCACCACCTGGTTCAGGGTTACATCCTGGGCCCGCAGCTTTGCGGGGTCCACCTGGACCTGCAACTGCTGCTCACGCTGGCCGAAGATAGAAACGTTGGCTACCCCGGGAACGCCCATGAGTGCGGGCTTGATGTCCCAGCGGGCCAGCACTGACATGTCGATTGGCGAGACGTCCTCTGACGTCATTTCGACCATCATCACCCGGCTCGTCGAAGACAGCGGCTGCATCAGCACTGGCGGAGACGAGACGTTGGGCAGAGCGTGGGCCTGCGTCAGGCGTTCGGCCACCAGTTGCCGTGCACGCAAAACATCCGTTCCCGGCTCAAAGACCATCTCAATGGACGACAGGCCAGGAACCGACACTGAACGGATTTCATCGAGCCAAGCGACCCCGTTCAGCAGATCCGCCTCCATGGGAGAGGTGATGAGCTGCTCGACCTCGACGGCCGACAGACCCAACGCCTCGGTCTGAATTTCCACATGCGGTGGAGAAAATTCAGGAAGATTATCCATTGGCATGGACGGCAGGCTCGTTAGTCCGAACCCTAGAATGCCGGCCGCAACGGCCAAAACGATCAAACGAAACTTAAGACTCCAGCGGACAAGCCAACCGGTCATAACCTCAGCCCCCATCGTTATCGGTAGGGGCTGGTATTGCCTGTACCGATTACTGATGCGCCTATTCAAGGTTCACCAGCAGCGGCGTTGCTGCCGGTGAGTGCCGAGCTGCCTCCCTCAGCCCTGCGCGCCCCCAGTACTCGGGGGCGGTGCTGGCTGCGCCGGTGATGGATCGGCGGCGGCCAGACGGAGAGCTATTCCTTATCCGAATCTTTTAGTTAGTGAATTCCGGGACAAGCGAGACCACGGTTCATTCTGACATAGGGAAATGCCCTTATCAACGGAATAAGGCCCCATTTGGAGAGGCATTCCGGGGTTGCGCATGGTTTATCGTTGCATCATTTAAATACTTCCTCTGAACGTCAGCGGAACGGCCAGACGGTATGAACGATGCAGCGTTTCCGGACCCCGCTGAGGAGCTGGCGCTTGGACGCGGAGGTCCGCCCGTTAGCCGTCAGCCGCAAGCCGCATGGCAAGGAAATCATCGCGGTAAGAAACAGACCGGGCAGATTGTTTGCCGGCATCACAATCCGGCCACCAATTCCTCATGCCGGCTGCGCCTTCGTTGACTATGGCGGCGCTGCCCGCAAGGTTAGGACCATGAGGCTTCAGCGCATCCCCACCGGACTGACGTCCGCTTCAGCAACCGGCGCGCTCGTGCTGCTGCTGACGGCGTGCGGGGCAGGCGGGCAAGCCGGCCCGCAACCGACTACGAGCACAGCGTCGGAAACCAGCCCGAGCGCAAGCCCGGCGGACCCGGCAACTCCCGTCCCGCCGTCGGCCTGGTCCTCGGCATCCGCTTCGGCTGACCCGGCGCCGGCTGAAACGCCGTCCCAAGCGCCGGCAAGCACTGGGCCACCACCTCATGAGGCAACGGGCACCGCCGTCGCTCGTTGCAGGGCCTCGGCGCTGGAGGCCAGTACCAACGCCTCGGGCGGCGGCGCGGCCGGCAGTGTTTATATGCAGCTGATCCTGACCAACAGCGGCTCCGTCCCCTGTCATCTCAATGGCTTCGCCGGCGTCTCCCTGACCAACGGCCGCGCCGGCGAGCCGATCGGCGCGCCGGCGCGGCGCGACACATCGACGCCGGCCGTCAACGTGCTGCTGGCTCCCGGGCGGGCCGGGTCCGCCGTGCTGCGCTACACCCAGGCCCGCAACCACAGTGACTGCGTCTTGGTTCCGGCGGCCGGGTTCAGGATTTACCCGCCCGAGGAAACAGCGTCCCTCTTCGTGGCCCAGCCTTCGGATGCGTGCAGCAACGCCTCCATAGAACTCCTGGCCATCGGGCCGTTCCAGGCGCAGTGACCTGTTCCTCGGCCCCAGTTCCATAAGTACACTGACGACTACGTCGGGCCCTCCATAACAGGAAGGTCTGGCGCGTGATTGCTCCGCAATGTGGCTACGGTTGAAGGCAGGTTGATTGGCATGACGTCGCTCTGGTTGGACCGCACTGATACCTTCAGCGGAGATGAGTTCCGCCCGGATGAGGCGTATGACACGGTGGTGGTTGGCGCCGGCCTCACCGGCTTGGTGACGGCGTTGCTCCTCGCTCGCTCCGGCCAGAATGTCCTGGTTCTTGAGGCCCGGTACCTTGGCGCCGTCACCACGGGGCACACCACTGCCAAAGTCACCTTGCTGCAGGGAACAGCCCTGTCGGCGCTCAGGAGCCAATACTCGGCGAAGGTTGTCGAAGCGTATGTCACAGCCAACCGTGAGGGGCAGGCCTGGTTGCTGCGCTACTTGGATTCCGCCAGTCTCCCCCACCAGGAACGCGACGCCTACACCTACGCAACCACGCCGAAGGGTGCCGAGACGCTCCGTAAGGAGCTGGCCGCGGCGCTCGCCGCCGGCGTCGAGGTGGATTATGTCCGGGACGCAGGCCTTCCGTTCCCCATCCACGGGGCAGTACGTCTCCGCGGCCAGGCACAGATCAATCCCATGGATGCCGTGCTGGCCCTGGCCAAGGATGTGCGTTCACATGGCGGGACCGTCGTTACCGGCGTCCGTGTACGGGATGTGAGCGGAACCGGTCCGGCCGTGGTTGAAACCGACCAGGGGTCGGTGCGCGCCAACACGGTGGTGCTCGCCACCGGGACGCCCATCCTGAACCGGGGCATGTATTTTGCGAAGCTCAAGCCCAACCGCTCCTACGCCGCGGCCTTGGAGCTCGCCGGCTCCCTGACGCCGCCGGACGGCATGTACCTGTCCGTGGAGCACCCCACCCGGTCGCTGCGTGACTACCCGCTCGACGGGCGCCGTCTGCTGCTGGTGGGCGGCAACGGGCATCCTGTGGGAAGGGCTGAATCGGAACAGGCCCACTTGGATGAGATGCTGGCCTGGGCAGAATCCCACTTCCCCGGCGCCGCCGTGACACACATGTGGTCTGCGCAGGACTACCAGTCGATCAACCTCATGCCCTTCTTCGGGAAGCTTCCCCGCGGCCGCGGCCGGATCTTCCTGGGTACCGGCTACAACAAATGGGGAATGACGAACGCGGTTGCCGCCGCCCTCGGCATCGCCGCGGACATCCTTGGCGGCCACCTGGAATGGGCCAACACGATCCACCGCAGGGTGACATCCCCTCCAGGTGCTGCCTCCGCCGTTTCGCTCAACGCCGGCGTGGCCGCCACCCTCGCCAAGGACTGGTCGCAGGCCGCGCTGAGGAAGCTTCCCCAGGACAAGGGCACTGTGCCCGCTGAAGGAACGGGCGTTGTGGCAGTTCGGGGGCGCAAGCCCGTGGCGACGTCCACGGTGAACGGGAAAACCTGCTCCCTGTCTGCTGTCTGCACCCACCTCGGCGGGATCGTCCACTGGAACGACCACGAAAAATCCTGGGACTGCCCCCTGCACGGTTCCCGGTTCAACAGCGACGGGACCCTGCTCGAGGGACCGGCCACGCGCAACCTTCCGGCGGCCGGGGAACGGGGACAGAAGTAACCGGGGCAGAAGTACCCGGGGCAGAAGTACGGGGCAGAAGGGGCGGGCCCAGCGGGCCGGGGCTGGTTGAGCGGTAGGCCTGACGGGGCGCGGGCACGGGGGTGCGGAGATACTGTAGGTGCCTTAGGGCATGATGGAGGCATGCAGTCGCAGGGGCCCGCCGGCACGACCGGCGGCACATCTTCGGTGGACTCCATGGGCCAGTTCAGCCGGCCTACCCGGGAGTGGTTCCTCGGCGCCTTCTCCGAACCGACCCCTGCGCAGCAAGGCGCCTGGAACGCTATTTCCTCCGGATCCCATGCCCTTGTTGTCGCGCCGACCGGTTCCGGAAAAACCCTCGCCGCCTTCCTGTGGGCCCTGGACCGGCTGCTGGTCTCCGAGGCGACCGGGCCGGCAGCGCTTCCGGGATTGGCAGCAGCAGACGGGGAGGAAGCAGACGGAACGGCAAAGGGCAGCGGGAAACGGGCGGCGGCCAACAGCCGCAGAGCGAAAACGCCGAAGCGGAAAACCCGTGTACTGTACATTTCCCCGCTAAAGGCGCTTGGCGTCGACGTCGAACGCAACCTCCGCTCGCCGCTCATCGGCATCACCCAAACAGCCAAGCGCCTGGACATGCCTGCCCCGTTGATCACTGTAGGCGTCAGGTCCGGAGATACCCCTGCCTCCGACCGCCGCACCCTGCTCAGCAATCCGCCGGACATTCTCATCACCACTCCGGAGTCGCTGTTCCTTATGCTGACGTCGCGGGCACGGGAAACGCTCAGCGAAGTGGGTACCGTCATCGTGGATGAGGTGCACGCCGTGGCCGGCACTAAGCGCGGCGCCCATCTGGCCGTCTCCCTCGAACGGCTTGACGCGCTGCTGCCCAAGCCCGCGCAGCGGATCGGGCTGTCTGCCACCGTGGAGCCGAAGGAACTGGTGGCCCAGTTCCTGGCCGGGTCCGCGCCCGTGGAGATCGTGGCGCCGCCCTCGCGGAAGAACTGGGACCTCACTGTGTCGGTTCCTGTGGAGGACATGTCGGATCTGCAGGGGGCGGCAGGAGCCTTCGATTCCGGCCCGGCGTCCGGGCTGCAGCCGCAGGCCTCCATCTGGCCGCATGTGGAGGAAAAGATTGTTGACCTGGTGCTGGCCAACCAGTCCACCATCGTATTCGCCAACTCCCGCCGGCTGGCTGAACGGCTCACCGCAAGGCTGAACGAGATCCACGCAGACCGGCAGCTGCTCGCGGTCGGAGGCGGCTGGGACGAACCGGCTCCGGTTCCTCCCGGTTCCCCCCCGGCGTCCACCGCCACTCCCGCGCACATGATGGCCCAGGCTGGGAGCACGTCCGGGGCCGAGCCGCTGCTTGCCAGGGCACACCACGGCTCCGTCTCCAAGGACCAAAGGGCCCTCATCGAAGATGACTTGAAATCGGGACGGCTCCGCTGCGTGGTGGCCACCTCATCCCTGGAGCTTGGCATCGACATGGGCGCTGTGGACCTTGTGGTGCAGGTCGAATCTCCACCGTCCGTGGCGAGCGGACTGCAGCGCGTGGGACGGGCCGGACACCAGGTGGGCGAGATTTCCCAGGGCTACCTGTTTCCCAAGCACCGGGCTGATCTCGTCCACACCGCCATCACGGTGGAGCGGATGCTGGCCGGCAAAATCGAGAGGTTGAGCATTCCGGCCAACCCGCTGGACATCCTGGCACAACAGACTGTCGCGGCCACCGCCCTGGGCAGCATCGATGTGGAGGAGTGGTTCGCAACGGTACGGCGCTCGGCGCCCTTCGCCTCGCTCCCACGCTCCGCGTTCGAGGCCACGCTGGACCTCCTGGCCGGCCGCTACCCGTCCGATGAATTCGCTGAACTCCGCCCGCGCATCATCTGGGACCGGAATGCAGGAACCATCGAGGGACGGCCCGGAGCGCAGCGTCTCGCCGTCACCTCCGGAGGAACCATCCCGGACAGGGGGCTCTTTGGCGTCTATATCATCGGGACCGAAACGGAAGGATCAGCGTCTCGGGCCGGGGGAAGTGCCGATGGCAAGGGCTCCGGCGGCGCCGCCCCCGCGAAGGGCGGCCGCCGCGTGGGTGAACTGGACGAGGAGATGGTCTATGAATCCCGGGTTGGCGACATCTTCGCCCTCGGTGCCACCAGCTGGAAAATTGAGGACATCACCCATGATCGTGTCCTTGTTTCACCCGCTTTTGGCCAGCCCGGGAAACTGCCGTTCTGGAAGGGGGACTCGCTTGGCCGGCCGGTGGATCTCGGCCGCGCCCTCGGCGCCTTCATCCGGGAACTGTCAGCGTCCGGCGTCGGCCCTGCCGCCGAACGCTGCAAGGCCAGCGGACTGGACGGCTTTGCCGCCAACAACCTGCTCCAGTACCTGGACGAGCAGAAGCAGGCCACAGAAGTCGTTCCCAGCGATACAACGCTTGTCGTGGAGCGCTTCCATGACGAGCTCGGGGACTGGCGGGTGATCCTGCACAGCCCGTTCGGGATGCCCGTCCATGCCCCCTGGGCGCTGGCCGTGGGCCAGCGGCTGCACCAGCGCTACGGCTTGGACGGCTCCGCCATGGCTGCCGACGACGGCATCGTGCTCCGCGTTCCCATGATGGAGGACGATCCGCCCGGCGCTGAGCTGTTCCTGTTCGACCCAGAGGAGCTGGAACAGATTGTCACTGCCGAGGTCGGCGGCAGTGCACTGTTCGCCTCCCGTTTCCGCGAATGCGCGGCCCGTGCGCTGCTGCTCCCGCGGCAGACTCCTGGCAAGCGGCAGCCGCTATGGCAGCAGCGCCAGCGCTCCGCCCAGTTGCTCGACGTCGCCCGAAAGTACCCCACGTTCCCCATCGTGCTCGAGACGGTGCGTGAATGCCTGCAGGACGTCTATGACCTGCCAGCGCTAAAGGACATCGCTTCCTCCGTGGAACGCCGAGAGCTGCGGATCGTGGAGACCACCACGCAGCAGCCCTCTCCGTTCGCCAAGTCGCTCCTCTTCGGGTACGTGGCCCAGTTCCTGTACGAGGGCGATTCGCCGCTTGCCGAACGCCGAGCCGCCGCTCTCGCCCTTGATTCCACGCTGCTCAACGAACTGCTCGGCCGGGTGGAGCTGCGGGAACTGCTGGATGTCAGAGTGATCGAGTCAACGGAGCGCGAGCTGCAGCGCCTTGCTCCCGACCGCAGGGTCCGCGGGGTCGAAGGCGTGGCCGACCTGCTGCGCCTCCTGGGTCCGCTCGCGCCGGACGAGGTCGCGGCCAGGCTTGAGCCTGCCCCGCTGGTTGAGCCTGCTCCCCTGGTTGAGCCTGCTCCCCTGGTTGAGCCTGCTGAAACCGAGCCGCTTGCTGAGCCTGTCCAACTGGCTGAGCCCGTCGGAACCGATCCGCCCACTACCACCCCGCCCTCCGAAGTCACAATGGCCGACGCCGCAGCCCATCTTGCAGCCCTCCAACGGGCGAACCGCGCCATCAGGGTGAGCATCGGCGGCGTCGAAAGGTATGCGGCTGTGGAAGATGCCGCCCGCCTGCGGGACGCCATCGGGGTTCCCCTTCCCATGGGCGTCCCCCTGGCGTTCATCGAACCCGTGGCGGACCCGTTGGGCGACCTTGTCTCACGCTACGCGCGCACCCACGGTCCATTCACGGCTGCGGAGACCGCGGCCAGGCTGGGACTCGGCGTTGCGGTGGTCAGCGCTGCGCTGAAACGCCTCGCCGCCGACGGGCGGGTGGTCGAAGGCGAGTTCCGCCCCCATGTGGAACCGGCCGCGGAAGCCGGCGAGGCTGCGGCACAGGAAGGGCAGCCCGTAACGGAAGGGCACGCACGCGAAGCGGAGGGGCGTGGCGCCGCAACCACCACCATCGTTACCGGCAGCGAGTGGTGCGACGCGGAGGTGCTCCGGAAGCTGCGCCGTCGTTCCCTTGCCGCGCTGCGCGCCGAAGTGGAACCCGTGGATACGTCCACCTATGGGCGGTTCCTGCCGGCCTGGCAGAACGTCCGCACCCAGGGCAACCGGCGCGGCCAGCCCGCGCTGCGGGGTCTGGACGGCATCCTTACGGCTGTCGACCAGCTGTCCGGCGTCCCCGTTCCGGCGTCGGCCTGGGAGCCCCTTGTCCTGGCCAGCCGCGTGTCCAACTACCAGCCAGCCATGCTCGACGAGCTGATGGCAGCAGGCGAAGTCCTCTGGTCCGGAGCCGGCGCCCTCCCCGGCAACGATGGCTGGATCAGCCTCCATCTTGCCGAATCCGCGGAACTGACGCTGAACCCCTCCATCGACTTTGAGCCCGGGGATGCGCAGCGGCGGCTGCTGGAGCACCTGCAGTCCGACGGCGGGGGCTACTTTTTCCGGCAGCTCACCGACATTGCCGGCGGCATGGATGCGGTACTCGGCGACCAGGATGTAGTGTCCGCGCTGTGGGACCTGGTGTGGGCCGGCCGGATTACCGGGGACACATTCGCCCCGGTGCGTTCCCTCATCGCCGGCGGACACACGGCGCATCGCCAGGTTGCCCGGGCACCGCGCGCCCGCGCTCCCCGGATGAGCAGGCTGGGCCGTTCACACGGAACCGGCTTGCTAGGGTCACCCGGCCTAGCTGGCGCGCGCTACGGATCCGCCAGTGGGTCCGCCCCGACGCCGCCGCTGGCCGCCGGGCGGTGGTCCGCCCTCCCCGCACCGGAGCTCGACCCCACGATCCATGCCCGGGCAATGGCCGAACTGCTCCTGGACAGGTACGGGATCGTCACCCGCGGCTCGGTCATGGCAGAGAACATCCTGGGCGGCTTCGGACTCATGTACAAGGTGCTCGCCCGGCTGGAGGAAGCCGGGCGTTGCCGGCGCGGCTACTTCATCGAGCATCTTGGTGCAGCCCAGTTCGCCGTCCCTGCGACGGTGGACCGGCTGCGTTCCTATTCCGAGGACACTCAGATTGCCAAGCCGGAACCCGTAGCGCTGGCCCTTGCCGCGACGGACCCCGCCAACCCGTATGGGGCTGCTCTGTCCTGGCCCGCGCTGGGCGAAGATGCCGGCAGCGGACACCGTCCGGGCAGGAAAGCTGGGGCGCTGGTGGTACTGGTGGACGGCGCATTGACACTGTACGTGGAGCGCGGCGGCAAGACGCTCCTCGTCTTCTCGGACGATGAGCCGGTCCTGGCCGCTGCGGCCTCGGCACTGGTCGATGTCGTGAAACGCGGCGCGGTGGACAAGCTCGTCATGGAAAAGGTCAACGGCCACGCCATCCTGGACACCCCGGCTGCAGCGGCTTTGACGGCAGCAGGAGCCTACTCCACCCCGAAGGGACTGAGGATCCGTGCCTGAGGGTGATTCCATCTGGCGCGCCGCCCATCAGCTGCACGGCGCCCTGGCCGGCCAGACACTCACCGCTTCAGACTTCCGGGTGCCCCGTTTCGCCACCCTGGACCTTCGCGGCTGGACTGTTGAGGGGGTGGTCCCGCGCGGCAAGCACCTCCTGATGCGGCTGGTAAGCCAGGCCGATGAAAGGGTGACCATTCATTCCCATCTTAAAATGGAGGGCAGCTGGCAGGTCTATGCGCCAGGTGGACGTTGGCGGAAACCAGGTTTCACCGCGCGGTGCGTGCTCCGCACACCGGTGGCGGACGTCGTCGGCTTTTCCCTGGGACAGCTCGAGGTCATCAAGACCTCCGACGAGGACAAAGTCGTAGGCCACCTCGGCCCCGACTTGCTCGGGCCTGATTGGGATCCTGTTGAAGCCGAACGGCGGATGGCGTCCGCGCCGAACGTGCCCATCGGCGTGGCGTTGCTGGATCAGCGAAACCTTGCCGGCATCGGCAACATCTACCGCTGCGAGGTGTGCTTCCTTGCGGGACTGCACCCGGCCTCGCCGGTAGCGGCAGCCACGGATCTGCCCGCAATGTTTGCTGACGCCAAACAGCTCTTGGAGGCCAACCTCGGCCCCGGACGCCGCACCACCCTGCTCAATGCGCGGGGAATGCCTGTGGGCAGGGCAGCCGGCCGGCCTGGATACTGGGTTTACCGCCGCGAACATCAGCCCTGCCTCCGCTGCCGCACGCCCATCCGGCACGCAATCTTGGGCAAAGCGGGCAGGGGCAATCCCGAACTCGTCATTGAGGAGAGGGACATCTACTTCTGCCCCACTTGTCAGCCGCTTTTGGGCGCCAGGGAGTAGCCCCGGCGGCTGCAAACCACTTGGGGTCTGCGCTCTGAGGGTCCCGGGACGGGCACCCGGGCGGGAGCCTGGCTTGCGTCCGGGGCCATGAAGGAGGGCAACAGGAGCTGGACCAGGAGTCCGATGGCCAGTGCGTAGACCACGGTGCCCACCCCGACAGGGCCGCCAAGCAGCGGGCCCCAAGCACTACCACTTCGATGAGGGTTCTGGACGTGCGGACCGACAGCCGGTGCGGCGGGCGAGCCCGGTCATGAGGCCGTCACGCGCCCCAGGGCGAAAGGGCGCACCGACGTCGCAGGCGAAGGCTCGATCCCGTTGAGCACTACCGCGCCGGTGAGCAGCACAGCCTGCCCGCCCAGGTATGAGAATGAGGGGATCAGGGCCAAACTGCAAGACGTGCGGGCAGGGGCTCTTCGAGGGACCGCACCAGATGGGCGGCCGCCAGCTGCTCCACGGCCGGGCCGTCCAGATGCCGTGCTGGTGGGCCTGTTTGCCGACGTCCGCCCGACTTCGGCATCCGGCTCGCCGCGGCCCGCGATTCGGCGTGGGCGGTTTCTCCGAGAACTCCTGCGCGCGCCGTTCACTGTGCCGCCGAACAAGTTGGAAACGGCTGTCCTTGCCTTGCGCTCGGCCCAGGACAGGCTGGGCTCCTCCCCGCAGCTGCCGGGAGGTCCAAGGACACCCCCGCCGTCGCCATCGCGGTGACTCCGCGCCGACTCCGGCTCCGGCTCCGCAGGGCCCGCCTCCGCAGGGTCCGGCTCCACAGGGTCCGCCGTTTCGACGGTTCCCCGCGCAGTCGACGTCCGGCGACGTCTAGCCAGACAGGAACCGTCGAAACGGCGGGCGTCGAAACGGCAAAGTAGAATGGAGCGGTGATGCAATCCCCCCTCCCCGTGCGCGACGGCGTGAACGCGACCCGTCTTCGCCTGCCGGATGAGGGGCCGTGGGACACTGCGATGGACTATATGATGCACCGTTGGGGACATATTGATCCGCAGGGCATCGAGGACCGGTTCGACGCCGGGGAAATCGTCGGCGAAGGCGGCGTTCCACTGGACCGGCGCACCAGGCTCGAGGACCACACCTTCATCTGGTACTACCGCACCCTGCCCCCGGAGAAGCGCCTGCCGGTGGAGCTGAACATCCTGCACCAGGACGACCACATCCTCGTCGTGGACAAGCCGCACTTCCTGCCCACCACGCCAGGCGGCACCTACATCCAGGAATCCGCGCTGGTGCGGCTGCGGAACCAGCTGAATCTGCCCGACCTGATTCCCATGCACCGGCTCGACCGCATGACCGCGGGCATCCTGCTCCTGTCCACAAACCCCGAAACCCGCGGCAAGTACCAGGTCCTGTTTGAGAAGCGGCAGGTGCAGAAGGAATACGAGTGCGTGGCCGCAGCGGAACCTGCTGCCGGATACCCCACCTTCGACTTCCCCGTGGTGGTGCGGAACCGGATGACCAAATCGCGCAGCTACCTCCTCGCGGAGGTCGTCGAAGGTGAGCCGAATGCGGAGACCAGGATTGACCTGCTGAAAACGTTCGACGCCGGGACTTCCGACGGTGGCCGTCCCGCCGCAGGTTCCGCTGCCGGTTCCGCTCCAAGGCAGCGCCGCGGCCTGTACCGGCTTGAGCCGCACTCCGGCAAGACCCACCAGCTGAGGGTTCACATGGCGTCGCTGGGGCTGGGCATCCTGCACGATGCCTTCTACCCGGAGCTGCTGGACAAAGCGCCGGACGACTACACCAAGCCGCTGCAGCTCCTGGCTCGGGGTATCCGCTTCGTTGATCCCATCACGGGAAATCCGGTGGAATACCGCAGCAGGCTGGAGCTGAGCGAAGCCCGTTAGATGTTGGGGCGTGCAGGAATACCAGGATGTCCTGGAATATCTGCGCGACGCCTTCGCTCAACAGATCCGACGAAGATCCGGGAGTCCCCAGCCGGCGTCAAGTGCGGTAGTTTGTGCAAATGGACTTCGGCAACGCGGACAGCTGGGGGGCCGCGATCTATTTCTGGATCATTCCGGCTGTGCTTGGTGACGCCATCTTCCCGCCCGTCCCGTCCGAGATGGTTCTCATCACGGGAGGGGCGCTTTCCGCCGAGGGCCGCGCGAACCTGGCCCTGGTTGGCCTGCTGGCAGCATCGGCTTCCTGGGCCGGGGACATGGTGGTCTTCCAGCTGTTCAAGCGCCGGCTCAGCCATGTCCTTGACCGCTGGCGGTGGGGGCGGAAACTGCACCACGGGATCCATGACGCCATCGCGAAAGCGGGCCGCTCCTCCACCTATGGCACCATCATTGGTGCCCGCTTCATCCCCGGCGGCCGGCTCGCAACCTCCGCTGCGGCCGGTATCGCCGAGGTCTCAACCGGCGGCTTCAACCTCTGCGCCGGGCTGGGGGCTGTCCTCTGGGCGACGTGGCTCGTCGGGCTCGGCTACTTCACCGGTTCAGCCACAGGGCTGCCGTTCTGGGCGAGCTCACTCATCGGGGTGGCCGCAGGCCTGGTGATCGGGGCCGTCGTCGGAGTGATTGCTACGCGGCGCCGCGGCAGCCGGTCTCCTGTTGATGAACCCGACGGAACTGCCGGCTCCGCTTCCTGAACAGCCCGGGCGACGGTCAGACGGGGGCCCACCTGCCGCGGCTGCGGCGGAGCACCGACAGCGCGCCTGTCACGGCAACGCGTTCGACGGCGTCACGCATCAAAGCGGCCGACTCCAGCGCCTGGTTGTTCTCGCCGCTGTATTCGGTGGGCTCCACCAGGAAGCGGAGGTTCAGCTGGGGCACGCCCCCGGCGATGTCCAGCTGGTTCGATTCCACGTGATGCCGCGTGCCCAGCGCTTCGACGGCTGCTGCCATCACCGCCTCGGGAGGATGGCCGGGCTTCAGCCCGGTGATCTTGAGTCTGGTCTGAAATGACGGCATGCTCCCACCCTAACGGCAGAGCGCGAACGGGCAGTAAAGGCCCTCAATCCGCTTCTGAAGGGCATCGGCTGCCCGTTCGCGCCCTGGGATTGTGGCGGAGTATCTGGCGGTTGCGTTTTGTCGTGGGCGAGCCTATCTTGGCAGGAAAGGGGCGCGATCATGCATGAACTCTTAGGCACACAGAGCCTTCATCCCGCCGTTCTTGAGCCCGCAGGCGAACGGCCGGCCACTGCACCAGACGTCGATATCGCGCATTTGTCCGTCGGGTTTCCGGACACCTTCGTGTTCCGTTGCAAGCCTTGGCCGGTCTCCGCGGAGGTGCCATAGAACACCGTCCACCCCTGCGGATGCGGCGACGGGGCCGGCATCCGCACCGCATCCCCGGCACGACCGATCCGGCATCTTGACCGGAACGCTGACTAAAGTACACCACCGCCCGCAGGGGCTACCGAAAGAGGCAATGATGCCTACTGATGCTGCCCGCACGACAGACAAAGCCCGTTCCCTCCCATTCTTCGACAGGCGCATAGGGCATGCCTGGTGAAGACAGGCCGCTCCAGCATGACGACAAGATAGACCTTCTCCTCCAGACCGGCGGCATTGAGCGCGCGGCGGCCCCAGGCAGTGCAGGGGATCTGGTGCGGCAAGTGGCGGACCTCTACGGATCCGGGCTGCGCCGGATCATGGAGATCCTGCGCGATCAGGGAAAGCTTGACGACGCCACGGTAGTAGCACTGACGGGTGACCGCCTGGTGTCGGGCCTCCTGGTGCTTCACGGGCTGGATCCCCGCCCGCTGGAGGCGAGGGTCGCCGTGGCAGTGGACCGGCTCCGGCCCTACCTTGGCTCGCAGGGCCGTGACGTGGAGCTGGAAGGCACCAGCCAGGACGGTGTGGTGCGGCTCAAACTTTTCCGCACGCATCCCGGGGGCCCGCCGTCGTCCGCTTCGCTCAAGTCCGAGGTAGAAGCGGCGATCAAGGCTGCGGCACCGGAAGTGACCGCCATAGACGTCGCGGAAGTGGCAAAACAGGCCGGAGCGCCCGAACTCATCCCCGTGGACTCGTTCCCTGTCCGGGCGAACAATCCTGCGGTCGCAACACCCGCAGGGCCTTGGCAAGACATGTCCGGCGGCACATGGGAACCGATACCGGAAATCGCGGGTCTTGAATCCGGCGAGGTCGCGGCGTTCCTGGTTGGCGGCTACCCGGTACTGGCCTGCCGCACTGGCCAGGACCTGTACGCGTATCGCGACTATTGCCCGCGCTGCACCGGCTCCCTGGCAGGCGCATCCCTGCACAGGTCTGCCGGCACAGAGGCCGGCGGCAGCCTCCTCGGCTGCCCCACCTGCCGGGGCCACTTTGATGTGCGGCGTGGTGGCGCCTGCCTCGAGGACAGGGACCTCCACTTGGATCCGCTTCCGCTGCTGGCCCAGGGTGGAGTGCTGTGTGTAGCTATTCCGGGGGGTCCGGAGCATGCCGGACCCCTGCCAGCCGTCCCGCCTGCTCCAGGTCCGACAGAGGCCACGCCCGTACAGGCCATTCCGCTGGTCGCACCCGCAGGATTCAACACCGCCCCCGTACTGGCACCCGGGCCCGCGTCACCGGCTGTTGCTGCACCGGCTGTGGCCCCGCCGGAACTTCCTGTGACGGCGGCGGACTTGCCGGCAGCTGCAGCGCAAGACAGGTGACCTATCGACCGGCAAGGTGAGCTGGTGAGCTGGTGAGGCGCATCCCATCGGCGCACCCTCTACTCACAGGGGGAGAGAGCGTCCCAAAACGAGCCACAAAAAGTAAGAGAGCGTCCGGAAATTTTCCACGGAAAGTGAGAGAGCGTCCGGCTTATCCCGTGTTCCGCAGGCCCGCTGCGACTCCGTTGACCGTGATCAGCATGGCGCGTTGAAGGCGCTCGTCAATCTCTGCTCCTGACACAGTCTTGCCCTTCGCGGCTTCAGTGCGAACACGGCGCAGCAGCTCCACTTGGAGGTAGCTGATGGGGTCGAGGTACTGATCCCGGATTTCCAGTGAGCGCTTCAGCGTAGGCTGGGCATCCAGGAGCACGTTTTCGCCGGTGAGGTTCTGGACCTCGGCGACGGTCAGCTCATACTCCTCGCGGATGGCGCGGAAAAGGTGGTGCAGTTCCTTGGGAACCAGGGTGTCCACGTAATAGCCCGCAATGTCCAGGTCCGTCTTTGCCAGGGTCATCTCCACATTGGAGAGGACAGAGCGGAAGAAGTGCCAGCCGTCCATCATCTCCACCAGTTGGGCCGAGTTTCCTGCCTCTCGGGCAGCCCTCAGACCAGAACCCACACCGAACCAGCCGGGCACGATCTGCCGGGACTGCGTCCAGCCGAACACCCACGGGATGGCCCGCAGGCCTCCCAGTCCGGCGCCGGAGTCCGGGCGCTTGGAGGGCCGGGAGCCGATGTTCAGCGAGCCCAGCTGCTCCACCGGGGTGGACGCCATGAAGTAGGCGGGCAGGTCCGGGTGGTCTATCAGGCTGCGGTAACGGGCGAAGGCAGCGTCGGAGATGATCTCCATGACGTGGCCGAAGCGCTCGCGCTGGTCATCGGATGTACGGGGGGTTCGGTGCAGCGCGGAACCCTGCATAACGGCCGCGAGCGAAAGCTCCAGGTTCTCCCGGGCCAGCTCCGGGAGGGAATACTTGTCGGAGATGACCTCGCCCTGTTCGGTGAACTTGATTTCGCCTTCCAGGACGCCGTTGGGCTGGGCCATGATGGCGTCATACGTCGGCCCGCCGCCGCGGCCCACGGAACCGCCGCGGCCATGGAAGAGGCGGACGCGTACGCCATGCTTTGCGGCGACGTCGCGCAGCTTCCGCTGGGTCTTGTGGATCTCCCACTGGCTGGTCATGACGCCGGATTCCTTGTTGGAGTCCGAGTAGCCGAGCATGACTTCCTGGATGTCGCCGCGCAGCCGGACCAGCTCACGGTAGGAGGAATCGGACAGCAGCTGGTCCACGATCTCGGCGGAGGCGCGCAGCTCCTCCACGGTTTCCAGCAGCGGGGCGAAACCGATCTTGGCGTACGGGGCGTCCCCGAAGAGGCTGACCAGGCCGGCCTCGCGGGCCAGGACGGCAGCGGCAAGGACGTCGTCGGCGCCGCGGGTCATGGAGATGATGTAGGTCTCGATGACCTTCGGGCCATAGGTGCGCAGGGCGCGCCGGATCTCGCGGAAGACGTCGTACGTGCCGTCAGCGACGCCGTCGAGCCTGATGGGGTGGCCGGACAGCGGCCGGCGGGAGCCCAGTTCCGCACTCAGCACCTCAAGCCGCTGCTCACGCGTCAGCTCGGCGTACCGGATGCCGGGTCCGCCGAGGCGGTCCATGAGCTGACCGACGGCGTCATGGTGGTGGTCGGCGTGTTCGCGGATGTCCAGGGTGGCCAGGTGCAGGCCGAACGAGGCGATGGCGCGCCGGACGCGCGCCAGGGCACCGTCGGCGACGAGGGATGCCGAATGGTTGCGCAGCGAGAGCTCCAGCAGCTCGAGCTCGGAAATGAGCTCCTCTGTGGAGGTGTAGTCACGGCCCGGCTGGTGGGCTGAGTTCGCAGTAACCCGCTTGGCGGTGTTCATGAGCTTGGCCTTGATGCACGTAAGTTTGAGCCGGTAGGGCTCCTGCGCGTTGAGCTCGAGGATGCGCTTGTCCAGTCCAGGGAGTTTGGCAAGGTCGGCGTCGATCGAATCAAGCAAAGCCTGGTCCGCGCCGGCGAGCGCGGTGGAGTTAGACAGGACCGAGATGAGCTCGTCGATCATCCCGATGCTGATCCGCACGGCGTTTTGGTTCTGCAGCTGCAGGATTTCGTGCGTCACGGCCGCGGTGACGTTCGGGTTGCCGTCCCTGTCACCGCCGATCCACGACCCGAACTTGATGGGCGCGCTCTGTGCGGGAAGCGTGACACCGTGCTCTTCCAGAAGCGCGGACAGGTCCGTGAGCATCTCCGGCAGGGCGTCGGTGAGGATGCTGTTGAGGTAGTAGATAGCGTTCCGCGCCTCATCCACGGGGGTGGGGCGTACCTGGCGCAGCTCATCCGTCTGCCACATCTGATCGATCATTTCGGACAGCTGGCGGTCCTGGCGGCGGCGGGCGGTGGTGCCTTCAGCGGTGGGCTGGGCCAGCACATCGGACAGCTTGCGGATCTTGTCCAGTACGGAACGCCGCGAGGCCTCGGTGGGGTGGGCGGTGAAGACCGGACGCACGTCCAGTTCGTTGACCACGTCCTGGAGCACCGCGGAGCCGGCCTGCCCGGCGATGTCCTCCACGGCCTTGGCAAGCCAGCCGTCCTTCTCCTGCCGCGTGCGCAGGCCGCGCACGCGGTGGACCTGCTCGGCGGCGTTGGCGAGGTGAAAGTAAAAGGCGAAGGCGCGGACCAGGTCGGTCGCCTGCTCAAGCGGCAGGGAGGCGAGGAGCTCCCGGACCTGGGCAACGACGTCGTGGGCGCTCCACGGACCCGTGGCGTCCGCCCCGCCGCGGGCGGCTTCCTTGGACTCCTTGGTGAGCAGACGCACCTGCTCCACGAGATCCAGGAGTTCGGGGCCATGCTGGCGGACCAGCGATTCGCCCAGCAGGGTGGAGATGCGGCGCACGTCGGCGCGGAGTTCGGCGGCGAGATCTGTTTCAGGATTGGTTGCAGTGTCAGCCATGGAAACTATCTTTCGAGGGTTCGACTTGGCTCGTACACTGCGCTGGATACTGTGAGCCGGGTTACTTGTTCCTATGGCATACTACCCGCAGCCCGCCTTACCCGCAGCCCGCGGGGCCGGGATTACGTCCTGATGCTGTCCCGGCCGTGGGCATGGCCGCTTCACCGGGGTATGGGGGCGCCTGAATGTGATGCCGGGTTGGAGACCCTCCTTGGCTGCAGGGAGCCGGCCGGAATGAAGTCCCGCGGCCGAAGGTTGTAGCTGGCGGTTGTACAGGCAGCTACGCGCATTGGAGGACTTATGAGCACCGCACCCGACGCCCAACTGCAGCGCTGGCAGCGTTTCCGCGCCAACCGCAACGCCGCGCTCGCAGCCGAGCACGGCTGGCTTACACTCACCTCGTTCCAGTGGCTCGACGGCCAGCCGTCCGCCGTCGACCTCGTCCCGGGCCTGTGGTCGGCGGACAGCACGTCGGCGGTCCTCACCGCGTCCGCGGCTGACGGGCTCACACTCGTATCCACCGGGGAACCGGTGGACGGGACCATCTCGGCGCGGCTCGCCAATGAGGAGTCGCTCATGTGGGTGCAGTTCGGCGGCCCGGACGGCCGGCAGGTTGTGATGGAACTGGCCATGCGCGCCGACAGGTATGCCATCCGCACCAGGGATTCCCAGTCGCCGGTACTCACAGAGTTCGACGGCGTGCCCACCTTCGAGTACCGGCCCGACTTTGTGGTGGAGGCCAGGTTCGAGCCCTATCCGGAGCCGGTGGACATCCCGATCGCCACCGCCAATCCCCTGGTGGACGGCGTGCACCGCAGCGTCGGCGAGCTGGTCTTCCGGCTGCCCGGGAAGGACCATGAGTACCGGCTCCATGCCGAGGAGGAGAAGCTCGGGGCCCTGACCGTCACATTCCACGACGAGACGAATGGAGACAGCACTGACGAGTGGCGGAAAGTCTCCACGGCCCGCCCCCGCGTCGACGCGTCAGGCCAGGCAACCGTGGTCCTGGACTTCAACCGCGCCATCAACTACCCCAGCGCCTTCACGCCCTACGGCACCTGCCCGATGCCCGTACCGAACAACAGCCTGGACGCCAGGATCGAAGCAGGCGAAAAGCGCTCCACCGCCTGAGCGCGAACGGACACTTAAGCCCCGGCCCCTCAGCGAACGCCGGCAGGAAAGGGGCCACAACTGTCCGTTCGCGCGTGGACGGCGTGGGGACGGGGCCACAACTGTCCGTTCGCGCGTGGGTGCTGGCGGGACGAGTGTCACGTGAACGCAGAAACCCCGGTGACGGCGCGGCCCACGATGAGCGTGTTGATCTCGTAGGAGCCCTCGTAAGTGTAGATGGCCTCGGCGTCGGCGAAGATCTTGGCCATCCGGTAGTCCGTGACGATGCCGTTGCCGCCCAGCAGGGACCGGCCGGCTGCCACTGTTTCGCGCATCCGCGCCGAGGTGTAAGACTTCGCCAGCGCCACCTGTGCCATATCCGCGCCGCCGCTGTCCTGCAGCTGCCCGATCCGCACCATCATGCCCATGCTCGCCACCGCATTGCCCAGCATCGCCACGAGCTGCTGCTGGACGAGCTGGAACTTCGCCAGCGGCTGCCCAAACTGCTCGCGTTCAACCGCGTACTGCCTGGCGACGTCGAACGCGGCCAGCTGCTGCCCCACTGCCTGCCACGCCACCATGATCCGCGACCCCCGCAGCAGTTCATTCGTGTCCTCGAAACTGCTGATGCCGGCAAACCGGTCGGCCTCGGGGATGCGGACGTCCTCGAACAGGATGTCGGCGTTCTGCACGGTCCTCAGGGCGATCTTGTTGTCGATCCGCCGGCGGCTCACGCCGGGCAGAGCGGCGTCGACGATGAATCCGCGCACCGCACCGTCCGCCTCGTCACGCGCCCAGACAAGCATGTAGTCGCAGAACGTCCCGTTGCCGATCCAGCGCTTGGCGCCGTTCAGCACCCAGCAGTCGGCACCGCCGGCGTCACCTCCCGCAACTCGGCGCACCCGGGTTTCCATTCCCCCGGCAACGTCCGAACCGTGCCCCGGTTCGGTAAGCGCGAATGCACCGGTGGTGCGCAGGTTCGAGGCGTCGGCGAGCAGCCGGCTCCGCTGGTCTTCGGAACCGAACCCGTGCAGTGCCTCCACGAAGAGATCGTGATGTACCAAAAAGAACGTGGCGATCGAGGTGTCCACCCTGGTCATTTCGGCGATCACCAGCCCGGCGAAGAGGTTGCTGTAGCCGCGCCGGGTGGGGGTACTGAGCTCCAGCGCGGCAAGCTTCGGCAGGAGATGCGCCGGGAATTCGGCCTTGTTCCACCAGTCTTCCGCGTACGGCGCGACCTCTGCCGCAAGGAACCCACGCAGCTCTTTGAGCTTGTGCCGTTCCGTCTCGCTGAGCAGCGTTTCGTACTCGTAGAAGTCTGCCGCGGGCAGAGCTTCGATGGCAGAGGGCATCATTTTGGACCCATTCGGATGGCGCCATCGAGGCGGATCGTTTCCCCGTTGAGCATGGCGTTGTCCACAATGTGCGCTACGAGGTTGGCGTACTCGGCAGGCCTTCCGAGGCGGGACGGATGCGGCACCTGCTTGCCCAGTGAGTCCTGGGCCTCCGGCGGAAGGCCGGCCATCATGGGTGTTTCGAAGATGCCGGGGGCGATGGTCACCACCCGGATCAACGACCGGGCGAGCTCGCGGGCCAGCGGCAGGGTCATGGCCGCCACGGCCCCCTTCGACGCGGCATAGGCGGGCTGGCCGATCTGGCCGTCGAATGCGGCAACAGAGGCTGTGTTGACAATGACGCCGCGCTCCTCCCCGCCCAGTTCGGTGAACGCCGTTTTAGTGGTGCTCATAGCGGCAGCGGCCAGGCGGACCACATTAAAGGTGCCCACAAGGTTGATCTGGATGACGCGGTTGAAGGTATCCAGCGGCAGCACACCGTCCCGGCCCAGCACCTTCCCGGGGGTGGCGATCCCGGCGCAGTTCACCACAATCCGCAGCGCACCGAGCGCGGATGCGGCGTCGACGGCGGCCTGCACCTGGTCCTCGACGGTGACGTCGGCGGGAACGAAGATGGCCTTGTTTCCGGCGGACGCCTGGGAGTTCAGCTCGTCGGCCAACCCGGCGCCTGCGGAAGAATCGAGGTCCACGAGCACCACTGACGCGCCGGCTCCGAACAGCCGCCGGGCAGTGGCCGCGCCCAGTCCGGACGCCCCACCGGTGATCAGCGCGACACAACCTTTGATGTCCATACATCCTCCTTGATGCGGCAGCCCGACCGGCCTTAGTTAGTGAATGTTAACTGAAAGCACGCGGGAGCGCACCTTCCCGCTAAGGCTCAGCGATTCGCTAGGCTGGCATCATGGACCAGCCTGGCGCGTCACCCACCCCTGCGGCCCGGCCGCTCCCCGGCGAGGCAACCACCCCCCACGACTGGGCCGACCGTGCCAATGAAGCCGCCCGCTCGGTCACCCGCATGTTCGGCCAGCGCCTGTTCTTCCTCCCGGGAACGCACCTTGCCGCCACCGTCCGGCCAACCGGTTGCTTCGGGAACCTCACCCGCCCCTGGCACTACTGGTGGCAGGCGCACTACCTGGATTGCCTCGTGGATGCGGTCCGCCGCGAGCTCGGGCAGCCAGGCCAGCAGCCCGCAGCGTTCGACGGCGACGCGCGCCTGAGCGCCGGCACGCTCGCCTCCCGCCTGGTCACCGGCATCCGGCTGCGCAATTTCTTCACCTTCGTCAACAACTACTACGACGATATGGCCTGGCTGGCCCTCTCCACCCTCCGGCTCGAGAAGCTGGCGGAGGAGGAAAGCCGGCGCCCGGTCTCCCGCCGATACGCCCGCATCCGCAAGAGCCTGACGCTCCAGTTTGATTCCGCCTCCACGGACCACCTTGGCGGCGGCACCTTCTGGAGCACGAAGCGGGACTTCAAGAACACCCCGGCGACAGCCCCGGTGGCGCTGTACTACGCCCGCACGGGCAACCCCGGCAAGGCGCAGGCGCTGCTGGACTGGCTCGATGCCAGGCTCTTCGATGCCGGCCGGGGACTGTACCTGGACGGGCTTCGGATCGGCCCGGGCGGCGAAACCACGCTGGAGAATGCGGTCTACACCTATAACCAGGGCCCGGTGCTCGGTGCCCTGCTGGAACTTGGCGGCGGGAGGAATGTGGAGCGCGCGGCCGTGCTGGTCGATGCCGTCGCACGGCACCTCACGCTGGCGGGCACGGGCACCGGAACGGGCAGCGCAGCGGGCACGGGCGGGGGGACGGGCCCGGCGAAAGGCATGGTCCTTCGGTGCGACGGAACCGGCGACGGCGGGCTGTTCACCGGAATCCTCGGCCGGTACCTTGCGCTCGCCGCCCGTGACGCGCGCCTGCCCGGGGCGACGCGCGCCACAGCCACTCGGCTGGTCACGGGCACGGCGGAGGCGCTGTGGTCCGGCCGGAGGTCCGTGGCAACCGGCGAAGCCCTCGCCCGGCACGGCGGACCGGGACGCCTGGTTTTCTCCCACGATCCGTGGCGGCCGGCGACGGACACGTATCCGCCGGGGGCCGCCGTCGAGCTTTCCACGCAACTCCAGGCCTGGATGGTCCTGGAGGCCGCAGCGGCGGTGACGGCGGCGCGGCAGCCGGGGATGCCAGTCCGCTAGGAAAACCCGCATTCAAGGAGCCTAGACATGCCGACGTACCTGAACAGGTTCAATTGCACCGCGGCCGCATTTTCGGACCTGCCCCCGCCCGGAAACGTCAGGATTTGCTGGCTTGCCCGCCGGGACGCCTCTTCTGGGGATAGGGCGTATCACCCCGGGCCAGCATCTCCACGAAGCCGGCTATTTTGCGGGCACGGGTGGAGGCCTGCTTCACCGAGTTGGTGCGGTAGATCAGGGCGTACCGATTAACCGAGCTCAGCACGTCAAACATCGCCTGGGCGGCGGGATTCGCGGCAATGGCAGCAGCGAGATCTTCGGGCACTTCGGCAACTGCCTGGCCTGCATAGGCGGCTTCCCATCGGCCGTCAGCTTTCGCCGCTGCGACGGCGGCCTGCCCTGCTTCTGTCATGCGGCCGGCAGCTTCAAGGCGGCCGACCCGGTCCACGTTCCGTGCCGACCACACGCTCTTCGGACCGCGCCGGGTCATTCTCTGGAAGGAGCTTTCATCGTTCCGCCGTCTGCCCTGGCCGTCAATCCAGCCAAAGCACAACGCCTCATTGAGCGCGGCCTCATAGTCCAGTTCGGTGACGCCGCCGCCCTTTTTGTGGAGCACCAGCCACACCCCCGGGCTGCTGGCATGGTTCTGTTCCAGCCACGCGCGCCACTCCGCAGCGTCCTTGACTAAGAGCTCCTCGAGTTCAACGGCCATGCGCCTATTCTGCCCCCGGTGCCGCACGATACAAGTCGTGGCATCATGGCCATGACTGCGCCGATTCTGCATGCCGTTCGAGCCCGAGGAGAAATCATGTTGCGTGTCCGCCCCATCCACTTCACGTCCCGGATCGAAGAGTGGGAGCGGCTTCTCACCGACCTGGGCATGGTTAAGACGCTGGAAGACGGCACCTGGCGTGAGTTCGACGCCGCTTCCGGCCGGCTCGCCCTGCAGCACACACCCGCCGAGGCGGAGAACGACGGCACCACGTCCCTCGCCGTAGAGGTGGGTGACGTGGAGGAATTCGCCCGCCGCACCAACCTCGCGGCGTCGGAGACGGGAGCCACCCCGGCAGAGCTCATCCCTGCGGATATCGGTGACTCCTGCAGGATCACGGGCGAGGACGGTTTCAGTTTCATGGCGGACAAGGCGACCCACTGGTCGCAGTGTGCCGACGCAGATACGGGGTTGTCCGTCGTCGGGGTTTGGTTCACGGAAGACACTGCTGCAGCTGCTGCAACACTCAGCAGCATCGGGGCCAGGTTCCGGCCCGTGCCGGATGACTTCGAGACCGCAGAGTTTACGGCCAAGAATGGCGGGATGCTGGTGGTCCGCCCCGGTTCCGGCCCTGCACGCTCCGGCTTTGGTTTCGAGTACGACGGCGACCTGGACGCCTTGCGCAACCGCCTCACCTCGGCGGGGCACAAGGTCACCCTGACCGAGGAGGAGTTCGCCCGTTCCCTGCACGTTGCCAATCCAGACCACACTGCCCACCCGAACGCTGCCGGCGATGGTCGGCCCGGCCCTCACGTTCCGCCAACGATCTGGATCTCAAAGCGAGCTCCCTTGGAACAGTGACCTTCCGGGTGACCTGCCAGTGACCAGCCGGTGAGCTTCCCCCGATCGACCGCGATGCCCCACCGGGATGTGAAATCCCGGTCCAGACAGATCCGCTCAGAGCTAAGAACCTACGTCGCGGCATGCCTTCTCAGCTCGCAGCAGGTGCTGATGGGGTAGAACTTAACCATGAACGTGCGCACCCCCGACCCCAATCCTGGCTGGCTCTCCGACGAGGACCTCTTCGAGGCCCGCGGACGGCTCCCGATGGTCTATGTCGAGGCCGTGCCGGTCCGGCTCGATCCGCTGGGTTTTGTGAACGAGGTGGGCACACTCCTGCAGGCAGATGCAGACGGCACCATGGTGCGTTCGCTCGTTTCCGGCCGCGTGCTCTACCGCGAAACCATCCGCGCCGCGCTCCTGCGCCACATGGAAAAGGACCTCGGCCCGCTCGCCTTCCCGCAGCTGCCCATCAGCCCCGTCCCGTTCACCGTGGCCGAATACTTCCCCGCCCCGTCCCACACGGGCTTCACGGACGACCGCCAGCACGCCGTGTCACTGGCCTACGTCATTCCCGTGACCGGCGAGTGCGATCCCCGCCAGGATGCCTTGGAACTGACCTGGATGACACCGCACGAAGTCCTGAGCGAAGGCGTGCAGCTGGAGTTCAGCGGCGGCCGCGGAGCACTCGTGCGCCAGGCCCTGGCCTACGCCGGCGTCGGCGTCTGACAGCACCCGGAAGTCCGCGCCTCCCCGACTTCGCACCTGCTCCTTTGTAGACTGTTGGGCGGACCGCAAGAGAACTTAAGGACTCCCGATGAACCACCTTCCAGCTGCCCAGACCTACCGCGAACAGCAGGCTGGGTCTCTGCAGGCGGGCGACCATCTTCTCCTGCCGGATGGCCTGCGGCCAGCCGAAATCCACTCTGTGCACATTGAAAATGATGACTTTGGCGTGCCTGCCCTCGTCCTGGCGACGCTGACCGGGGGCGGAATGCTGCGTATCGCGGCCGGCTCCTCCGTCCGGGTTACAGATGCGGCCGGAGCTGAACCCGAAGTTGCCGCGGACACCGCCGATGCTCTGGCCGACGAGCAACTGGAAGCTGCCGACGCCGAAGCGTCCAAGGCTGCTGCCCCGCTTCAGGTGGCCGGGAACCAGGAGGCGGGGGCGGCGCTGCCCCCGGCGCCTTCCGCCGTCGTCGTACCTCCCCTGCCGGCCACCACTCCGGCGGTCATCGGCCCCAGCGCCGAAGACCTAGCCCTCATCCCGCAGCCCAGCGGAACTCCCGAATCCGTGGTGGAGGCGGTGGCCGAGGCGCATCCGGATTCCGTCGGCGTGCAGCTGCTGGCGGACAAGCTGGTGAAGGGCATCAACACGAAGTCCGGCAGTTGCCTGAAGGACCTCAGCGATCTTGCCCACGAGCTGTTCATCATGCTCAAGGATGCGGACGGCGCGCTGGCCGTGGCCGACCTGCTGAATGTGCTGCCGTTTGACGGCAATCCCGGCAGGTGGTCGTCGGTGGAGGCGGCGCTCGCACTGTCGACGTACATCTGCCGCCAGACCGGCCAGAAGGAACGCGCGGCGGTCTACGAAAAGCTGCTCCGCGCCCCCGACAACCAGGAGACCGACCCGTTCAAAGCCCGCATGCAGGCGCGGGTGCGCCAGCGGTCGCTGAACGAACCTAACCTGTACGACAAAGAGATCTTCCGTTCCATCGACAACTCGAATCACGAAGCTGAACGGGAGTGGCGGCTGCTGCGCCTGGAGTCGCTGCTGTTCCTGCGCGCCCACGGCGGATCCCAGACCATCAGCGCCAGTGAGCTGGAGCGGCGCATCGCCAACGAGCTGGAGTCGGTCCGGGCCTAGGTCCTGCTCTTGGTCTAATCCTGCTTAGCTCTAGCCCCGGCCTTGCCGACGTTGTACATTCGGGCCATGACGAACAATCTGAGCGTTGTGATCAACTCTGATGCACCGCAGGTTTGGACGATGCTTCGTGAACCCGCAAAAGTTGCCGAATGGCATGGCTGGCAGGCCGACGACCTGGCCTCGGAAATCAAAGAGATCTACTTCAACAGCACCGTAGTGGAAAGCCCTGACCACACGTCCCTGACCGTGGACGGCGGCGACGAGTTCACGCTCAAACCGGTGCCCACAGGAACTGAAGTCAGCGTGACGCGCGCGGCCCTGGACCACAACTCGGAGTGGGCCGCCTGGGACGAGGACATCACCCAGGGATGGCTCACCTTCCTGCAGCAGCTGCGATTCGCCTTGGAGCGACACCCCCACGCAAAGCGGCGCACCATCTTCTTCTCGGTACCCGGCTCAGGCGGTTCTGCCATTGAAAAACTCGGACTCAAGGATGTCCCCGCGCCTGGCGAGGAGTATTCGCTGACCCTGGGAACAGGCGAGGAGATCGCCGGCAGGGTCTGGTACAAGTCCAACCACCAGGTGGGACTCACCGTGCACAGTTATGCCGAGCACGGTGACGGCCTGCTGATCGTGGCGGACCAGCCCGTCATCCCGGACGTTCGGCCCGACGGGGGATCCATGGTGATCATTTCGACCTACGAGCTGGGGGCCCACGCCCTGGAAACCATCCGCACCCTCTGGGACGACTGGCGTGCTGAAAACTACCCCACATCGGAGCCGATCCACTGAGCGCACGGCCCCATAGCTGGCACACTTGAACCGTGTCAGCCAATCCCGGACCGCCAGCCAATCCTGTATCAGTGCCGCCCGCCCGGCAGTCTGAATTTTCCTTCCGCGTGGGCAAACGCCTTATTGAAACCTGCCGACCCACCGCTGAGCAGGTGTCCGGCAACGGCGGCGGGTTCCTGGGCCGCACCGGCACCATCACCACGCCCCACGGCGAGATCCAGACACCGGCCTTCATCGCCGTCGGAACCAAGGCAACGGTGAAGTCCGTGCTGCCGGAATCCATGGCTGAGTTGGGGGCCCAGGCGCTCCTGGCCAACGCCTACCATTTGTACCTGCAGCCAGGACCGGACGTCCTGGACGAGGCGGGCGGGCTAGGCGCCTTCATGAACTGGCCCGGGCCCACCTTCACCGATTCCGGCGGCTTCCAGGTGATGAGCCTGGGCTCGGGGTTCAAGAAGGTCATTGACATGAAATCCGTTGACCAATCAGGGCCGGATGATGCTGTCGCAGCGGGCAAGGAGCGGCTTGCCCACGTGGATGATGACGGCGTGTGGTTCAAGAGCCACCTCAACGGGGACCGCCACCGCTTCTCGCCTGAGATCTCGATGCAGGTGCAGCACCAGATCGGCGCGGACATCATGTTTGCCTTCGACGAGCTCACCACGCTCCAGAACTCCCGCGGGTACCAGGTGGAGTCGCTGGAACGGACACGGCGGTGGGCGCTGCGCTGCCTTGAGGAGCATTTCCGGCTCACCGCGTCCCGGACGGGGAAACCGTACCAGGCACTGTTTGGCGTGATCCAGGGGGCCCAGTACGAGGACCTGCGCCGCAAAGCCTGCCGGGATCTCGGCGCCATGCCGTTCGACGGTTACGGGATCGGCGGGGCGCTGGAGAAGGAGAACCTCGGCACGATTGTCCGCTGGTGCAACGAGGAACTCCCGGAGAACAAGCCGCGGCACCTGTTGGGGATCTCCGAGCCGGACGATATCTTCACCGCCATTGAAAACGGGGCCGACACCTTCGACTGTGTCTCCCCTACCCGGGTGGCCCGTAACTCGGCGTTCTATACACCGACCGGCCGGTACAACCTTTCCGGGGCCAAGTACAAGCGCGACTTCGGTCCGTTGCAGGAAGGCTGCGACTGCTACGCCTGCCGGAACTACTCCCGCGCCTACATCCACCACCTGTTTAAGGCCAAGGAGATGCTCTCGGCCACGCTCATCTCCATCCACAACGAGCGCTTCGTGGTGAAGATGGTGGACGACGCCCGGCTTGCCATCGAGGACGGCTCTTTCTTCGAGTTCAAGGCCGAGACCCTCGGCCGCTACTACTCGTAGGCAGTCGGGCGCCGTCGTTCCCGGCGCCCGCTTCGCCCCGCGCGCGCCGTTTCGACCGTTCCCTGCCCCCACGACGTGCGAACACGTCTAGCCTGCAGGGAACCGTCGATCCGGCTTTCCACATAGCCGATTCGGGGTCTGGGAGCAGGCGGTCACGAAGCCGAAGCTGGAACCATGACACGGCCTTCGCTTCCCAGTGGCTCAATCTGGCGCACCCAGGAACTGATCAGCGCCGGCCTTCATGCGCGTGCCATCGCCGCCTTGTTGCGCAGCGGGGAGCTAGTGCGTCCCCGTAGGGGCTGCTACGTTCGCGGCAGCTGGTGGAACGGCCTGAAATCCGGCACGCGCAGCCGCTACCTGGTTCACGCGCACGCCCACGGAACGCTTACGACGTCGGCGGGCGGCTTCGTTTACAGCCACACCTCCAGTGCCCGCCTGCACCGGCTGCACCTGTGGAATGTCGACGACAGGATCCACCTGACACAGCCGACGTGCCCGTCCCGAATATCGCACGGGCGCGACGTTGTTGCCCACACCAGTGCCCTGCGCCCGGGCGAGATCAGTTTCGTGGACGGACTCCCCTGCACGTCGCTGGAACGAACTGTTGTAGATTGCTGCCTGATGTTCACCCTTCGGCAATCCCTCATCCTTATGGACCACGCCTGCCGGCTTGGCGCGGACTTTGAGCTTCTGCGATCCCGCTGTGCTGAACTGACTGGACGCAACGGAGTCGTTGCACTGCGCGGGGCGCTCGAACTGGCAGATGGGCGGTCAGAGTCGCCGGGCGAAACACTGACCAGGGAGCTGCTCCGCAGGCTCGGAATCGAACCGCCCGAACTCCAGCATGTTGTGCAGACGGCACTGGGCGAGCATCGGCTCGACTTCGCCTGGCGCAAGAAGAAAGTGGCGCTCGAATTCGACGGCAAGGTCAAGTACTTCGACTATGCGCCTACCGGCGAAGTCCTGTTCGCGGAGCGCCGGCGCGAAAAGGCGCTGATGAAGCAAGGCTGGACATTCCTCCGCATCGAATGGAAGGACCTTTTCAACGAGGCGCATTTCAAGTACCGGGTGCTCCAGGCACTTGGCCGCGGCCCGGGCGGCTAGCTTCAACTTCGTCCCCTGCCGGACAACCTCACTCCTTCCGCCGTTTCGATGGTTCCCTGCCGGCTCGACGCTTGCAGGCATCGAGTGGGCACGGAACCGTCGAAACGGCGGGTGAGGGGCCGACACGACGACGGCAGACAGCTGGCTCCGGGACCCGAACTCCGTCAGCCAGCCATCCGCCGTCGTACGCGTCCGTTTCGATGGTTCCCTGCCGGCTCGACGCTTGCAGGCATCGAGTGGGCACGGAACCGTCGAAACGGCGCACGTTCCTAGCGCCGCGAGACGCCGATGAGGTCCTTGTCGTCGTCCCTGGCCCCTGCTTCCGTGGTGGCACCTGCGTCGTCCCTGGCCCCTGCTTCCGTGGTGGCACCTGCGTCCGTGGCCGTGGCAGCGCGCGACCAGGCGTCGCCCTGTTCGCGGTCCAGGTGCGTGGCCTTCTTGTTCTTCAGCGCGAAGATGTAGACCAGCAGGGACAGGCTGATCGCCACCGTGACGTAGGTGAAGAAGAGATCCACCTGGCCGGCCTTCTGCAGGGCAGCACCGATCAGCGGAACCGTGCCGCCAAAGAGTGAGTTGGCAATTGCATAGCCAAGTCCGAGACCCAGCGCGCGGATCGACGCCGGGAACAGCTCGGCCTTCACGAGTGCGTTGATGGATGTGTAGCCGCCAACGATCAGCAGTCCGCCCATCATGAGCAGGAACGCGGTGAATGGGTCCTTGGTGCCGGCCAGGGTGGGGAGCCCGCAACCGGTGCCGGATCGTCCCGTCCGCCAGCGCTTGAGCCCTCGAGGACGCAAAGCAAAAAAGCGGAAGAAGGGGTAGTGTCCAAAGCGGGCAGACGGATGTGCGCCCCCGATCAGCGACAAAGGAACCAGGCCATGGATGTGCTCATCGTCGAGGACGACGACGCCATGGCGGGTGCTCTTGATGCAGCCGTGGTCTCCGCAGGCCATAAGGCGACGAGGGTGTCCCGAGGCGCTGATGCCCTCCTGGCCCATAGGAGATCCGAAGTGATCCTGCTGGATCTGGGGCTTCCGGACATGGACGGCCTGGAAGTGCTGCGGAAACTTCGCCAAGTCACCCCGTGCCCCATTCTGATCCTCACGGCCCGCGACGACGAGAGGAGTGTGGTGCTGGGACTGCGGTCCGGGGCAGACGACTATCTCGTCAAACCGGTAAAGCTAGTCGAACTGCTTGCGCGCATCGAGGCCGTCACCCGGCGGACGGGCCGCAGCGGCAGTCAGAGACAGCAAAGCATTGTGCTCGGGGACCTCGAGGTCGACGTCGACCGTCGTGTGGCGGCGCTGGGTTCGCGCGTGCTGCCGTTGACTGCCACCGAGTTCGATCTGCTGGCGCTGCTGGCCCGCCATGCAGGTTCAGTGGTCACCCGGGAGCAGATCCTGGACGCCTTGTGGGGTGATGCGTTCCTCGCATCCTCACGATCACTGGACGTTCACCTGACCGGCCTAAGGGCGAAGCTGCAACTTCCAGGCTTCATCATCAATGTGCGCGGGGTGGGTTACCGGATAGAGGCCGATCCAGCGTGAAACTGCGTGTCTTGGGCGTCCTCAGCCTGCTGGCCGTCCTCATGGTCATCCTCGTCTC
The DNA here is from genome assembly GCF_054130535.1 of Arthrobacter sp. D1-17. Lineage (NCBI taxonomy): Bacteria > Bacillati > Actinomycetota > Actinomycetes > Micrococcales > Micrococcaceae > Arthrobacter > Arthrobacter sp. D1-17. The sequence goes on from NZ_CP096382.1 coordinate 3,585,854, forward strand.
CAGCACCATCCTGACATCCGCCAGCCGGGAGCTTACGCAGGAGCTCCAAATCAACCGGGTGGCAGCGCTCAACCGGTTCGCACAGGTTGCCTATGACGCCGCGCTGGACGGCGATTCCACTCAGCTGCAACGGGAGATGGACAGGTATTCCGAGCTTTACGAAGAGGGGCTTCTGATCCGCCTTCAGGAGCGGACCCTGCGCTCCGGCGGCCTCAGCGAAGAGAGGACAGATGTCCGGAACGCGGTGGCGAGGGCGAACCTGAACCTTAGCGACACGGTACTGGCCCCTTTGCAGCCGTTCGGAAACAGCTCCGAGGTGATCTCCCGGTCCTTTGGCAGTGCCAGCCAGGTGCTTGGCGAAGCCGTCCTGGAAGTCAACCTGGACGCGGCCCGACAGAAACTGCGGGACCGGTGGCTCGCCGTCGGGCTTGCGGCGTCCGCCCTCGTGGCAGTGCTCATCCTGGGCGCGGCGCGCGTGACCCGCTGGGTGCTGCGTCCTGTCCATCGCCTGAACGCGGCCGTGACCGAACTCGAAACGACGGGGCGGACCAGCCACCTTCCCGAGGACGGCCCGCCAGAGCTGAGGCAGTTGAGCCGTTCCTTCAGCGCGATGGCGCAGACCGTTAGTGAAAGCATCGATTCACAACGCCAACTGATAGCCGACACGTCCCATCAGCTGCGCAATCCCGTGGGCGCCCTGCGGTTGAGGATTGATCTGCTGCAGCTGGAATTGCAGACAGCCCGCGAACATACCGCCGCGGCGGGGGTACTGGCGGAACTCGAGCGGGTGGAGGAGATCCTGGACGGGGTACTGAAACTGGCGGCGGCTGAGCATCGGGCCTTCGAGGACTCCGCACGTGGCGGCGCTTCCGGCGGGACGAAGGACCCCATCGATCCCTACCCTGTACTGCAGGAAGAAGCCGAACGGGCAGAACCTGCCGCCCGCCGCGCCGGAGCCTCAATCCTCCTCCAGGGGCCACCGGACCGCCCTGCGTCACTGCGCTGCAACGCCGCCGAGCTCGCCCATATGGTGGGGGAACTCCTGAACAACGCGATCAAGTACGCCCCCGGCGCCCGCATTTCCGTTGCCCTCCGCGAGCGCCCAGGGGCAGCGGTAATCGAGGTTTCCGACGACGGTCCAGGACTTACGGAGGACGAGAGGGCCGCTGCGACCACCCGCTTCTGGCGGTCACGACGGAATCGGGAGGTTCCCGGAAACGGCCTGGGCATGACCATCGTCGACAAACTGGCGGGAGCCAATGGCGGCCGTCTGCTGCTGGCAGAAAATCCACCGCACGGCCTGATTGCCCGCCTCGAATTTCCCTCCTCGGCAGCCCATGTCGGCCAGGAGCAGCCGCATGGTTGATGTGATTCCGCAGGGAGGACTTCCACCGCGAAGGACGGCTCTTACGATCGGGTTGGCGGCGGGCTTGGCAGGGGCGCTGTTGCCGGTTCTGAGTGCGTGTACTCCGGAGAACCGTCCCGCCACCGTCACCGTGGCGGGGGGTGAACCTGGAGGCTTCTACCTGGAGTTTTCGACGCTGCTCGCAGAGTCGCTCCAGCGTCACGGGGTGGCGGACCATGCTGTGGCCCTGACCACCGGGGGCAGCCTGGACAATCTGGAAAGTCTTCTCACCGGCGAAGCGACCTTCGCCGTCGCACTCGCGGACGCAGCGGCGCAGCTGGCAGCCCAACCTAGGTCAGGCCTCGAAATTGCCGCCCTCGGAAAGGTCTATGAAAACTACGTCCACTGCGTCGTGCGCAGGAACAGCGGCATCCGGCACTTCACCCAGCTTGCCGGCAGGATTGTCGCTGTGGGCCAGCCCGGCTCCGGTACATCGCTCATCACTCCCCGCCTCATTCAGGCTGCCGGACTAAAGTCCTCGCCAGCGGGCGGCTCTACCAGCGGCTCGAGCCGTGCGAACACGGTAACCATCAGGAATCTTGGGCTGAATGATGGGCTCAAGGCACTCCAGAAGGGAGCAGTGGATGCCTTGTTCTGGTCCGGAGGAGTGCCCACTGCGGCCATCTCAGCCGCCAACAAGGAAACCGGGCTCGGGTTCCTCGACCTCTCTGCGCTGATCCCGGCGATGCGGACGCGTTACGGCATCTTCTATGACCGCGTCCTGATCCCTGAGGACGGCTATGAAGGCACTCCGGCAGTGTGGACCGTGGGGGTTGCCAACCTGCTCCTGTGCCGAAACGACCTGGATGAGCGCACGGTTAGGCGGACGGTCGAACTGCTGGTGAACCATGCCCAGGAGCTCGTTCCGCGATCCAGTCTCGGCGTCCAGTTCCTGAGCCCGGAATCGCTCATCAACACCGCCGGGCTGCCGCTGCATCCCGCGGCCGCGGCTGCCTACAAGGACCTGCACGGGTAGCCGCAGTCGCCGGCCTGCCTTCGATGGTTTCGACGGCGGCCTCAACCTCAACGAGGATCCGCCACCGTGCCCATGAACAGCGGCAGACCCGTCTCAACGTGGACGATCTGATAGTGGAACGGCCTGTCGAATTCGATGGTCCGGTCCGGCTGCGGCGGGGCGCTGGTGACCATGCCGTTGAACTGAGTTGCGGCGGCAGCGACGGTACCTTTCTCGGCGACGGTGATGTTGACTGCCTGCGCAGCCTGCGTGATGGCAAAGTCCGGCTGGATGGAGTTGAAATCAACTGTGGTGTTGAGGGTGTTGTTCAGTCCCATGGCTTGGAGAACCTTCCGCAGGTCGAAGCTGCACCTGTGGTCCCACTTTGGCAGCTGGATCTGCACCGTTTGCCGCTGCGCCGAATCCACAATGCCGGCGATGCTCCCCAACTCCTGGGCGGTCAGCGTGTCCCTTCCGACTCCTGCGTCCGGCAGGACCAGTCTCATGACGAAGCCCTCGGCATAGGGAAGGTCAACGCCCCGCCAGCCCGGCCCCTCGGCGTAATCCAGGTACAGGAGAGTGTGCATGGCGGGGGAATTGATTTCTTCACCGGCCGCCGTGGTGAACGGCGCATCGAACGTACTGCCAGGATCGAACGGCGAGCCCCATGCGGCCGCGAAATACAGGGTGTTCAGGAGACTGAAGGTGTTCCGGCGGTCGTATTCAGCCGGCGCGTTCGTGATCCGGCCACCGGTGTTCTTCCCCACCCAGGCGTCGATCGCAGGCTTCGTGACCGCCTCGTCGCTGAAGTCCACGGGATACACGCCCGTGCCGTAAAGCCGGGCCAGTGTGTTGAGGTAGGAGGCGCCGGTCTCCACCCCCTGGTCCACAAAGAGGCCGTTTGCCGGGTGCATTACCGGCTTCCGCGGCGGGTTCCCTTCGTCAACGGAGCCAGGGTCGCCGTCGAACTGCTCCAGCGAAGCAAGCAGCGCGTTCATTGCCTCGTCCCGTTTGAGCCCGGGAAGCTTCAGCACTGCATCCATCTCAGCCGCCGTCCCGCCAGCGGCCCCGGCGCGGAGCATCGCCAGGGCAATCAGCAGACTGCCCGGCGAGGAAACCGCATTGCCGCTGGCGCTGTCGCCGCCGTCAGCCAGCAGCGCCTCCCCCAGCTTCAGCGCGGAGTCCCGGAGGGCTATCAGTCCGGGGGAATATGCAGCCCGGTCCGCGGACTCGCGTTGCACGCCGTCGGCTTTCAGGAGCCCGGGTTGCGACGCGGAGCATGCGGCCAGGGCCGCCATGGCCGCTGCTGCCACGAATTTTGCCACTCGTATCCTTTTCATCGACGTCCTCAGACGGTCACCGGAATACTGCCTGCCCACAGTCAAACATCGGGGTGCGACAGTATCGATGCCTGGCCAGTCACGGTTTGTCGTCGGATTGGTCTCATCCCGCAGACTGGGCTCACCATATTTCCGTCTATCCGGTGTCTTCCGGCGACGGTGTCTTCCGGCGACGATGCCTTCCCCAGAGATCGCACCCTTCACGGCCGCCGAGGGTACGTCGCGCCGTCGAACACACACCCCGGCGGGCGCTTGCGACGGCGGCAGGGGCCGCCTTACGCTTTGGTCCCCTATTCCTGCTCACCGTGGCCGCGCACGCGAGCCGGAAGCATTCGTCAGGTCTCCCGCAACAGTGCGTGAGCGTCACGGGCAAGCCGGCGAGAAGTGAGAGGGCGTCAGCTGCCCGAGTGCGCCTGCAGGAAGCTGTACACCTCAGTCTCGTCCACGCCGGGGAATGCGCCGGGGGGCATGGCGGCGAGCAGGTGCGAGTGGGCCCGGGCGGATGGCCAGGCATTGCCGGCCCACTCGTCAGTCAGGGCGGACGGCGGGCGGCGGCAGCAGTTCTCGTCCGGGCACGTGGACTTGGAGCGCTCGGTGGTTTCCCGGCCGCGGAACCACTTCACCTGGGCATAAGGAACGCCCACGGACAGCGAAAACTCCCCGGTGGCTGAACGCTCCGTCCGGGCGGTGCACCAGTAGGTTCCGGCCGGAGTGTCGGTGTACTGGTTGTAGGCGCTGAACTTGTCCGGCACGTCGAAGACGACCCGTGACGTCCAGCTCTTGCACGACGGCTGGCCCTCGATGGCGCCGGTGTGGTCTTGCGGGAACGTCACGCCGTCGTTCTCGTAGGCCTTGTAGATGATGCCGCTCTTGTGCGTCTTCTGGAAGTGTGTGCGGATGTCCAGATGCTGGGTGGCAAGGTTGGTGAAGCGGTGCGCCGCGGTCTCGTAGGAGACGGCGAAGGCGTCACGGATGTCCTCGACGGCAATCTCCTTGGCCTGCTTGGCTTTTTGCAAAAATTCGACCGTCGCCTGCTCAGGCAGCATCAGGGCCGCAGCAAAATAGTTCGTCGCCACGCGCTGCATCAGGAAGTCCCCGTAGTTGCCGGGGGTCTGGTGGCCCAGGACGTAGTGTCCCAGCGCCTGCAGCAGCACCGAGCGGGGGTCATGGTCGGTGCGCTGGTTCTGCGTCAGATAAATTCGGCGGTTCTTAAGATCGGTCACCGAACGGGTGGAATGGGGCAGGTCGCCCACGTGGTGCAGGCTGAATCCGAGGTGCGCGGCGATGTCTGCGATGACGTGGTGGGACAGCGGGCCGCTGGTGTGCCCCACGGAGGCCAGGACCTTCTGCGCCTCCGCCTCATACTCGGGAAAGTAGTTGTTCCGTTCCCGCATCATCGCGCGCAGTTCGGCGTTGGCCCGGCGGGCCTCTTCCGGTGTGGCAGTCTGCTCGTTCAGCCTTCGTTCCAGCTCATGCTGCAGCCCCACCATGGACTCCAGCACATCCATCGGCAACCGCGAGCTGATGCGGATTTTCGGCAGGTTCAGCGACTCGTACAGCGGGCTGCGCTGGTACCGTTCCAGCTCGATTTCCAGCGCGGCCCGGCGGCTGGGCGGCTCGGCCCCCAGCAGCTGGTCAATGGTCACATCCAGTGCCGCTGCGAGCTGCTGCAGCAGCCCGAGTTTGGGTTCGCGCTTGCCGTTCTCAATCAGGCTCAGTTGGCTCGGAGCGGTCCCGACGGCGGCACTCAAGGTATCGAGCGTCATCCCTGCCGCTTTACGCAGGTGGCGGATGCGGCGGCCCAGGCTGATTGCGTCCAGTTCGGGGGCGGAGGAGGACGACGGCGGGGCGACGGCTTTGCGGTTCCAGCTCGTAGGTGACATTTCTGAAGAATACGCGAAGAAACGCATTTCTTTCCAGCATTTTTCTCTAGCAAGGGTCTTGAAAGTAAAGAAAAGTAGTTGTCACGGAAAGAAACCGCACCGGGTCACCGGCCTGAACTGCAAGGAAGCAGGGACGGACGGGCACACACGGCGCACAAACAAGGAGACAAAGATGACTGCAGCATTTGAGCCCACCCAGCAGACGCCCGAACAGCAGGCTGCCGCCCTGGAGCTCGAGTGGGCTGCCGACCCGCGTTGGGAAGGCGTCACCCGGGACTACTCAGCGGCCGACGTCGTCCGCCTCCGCGGCCGCGTTTCCGAAGAGCACACGCTGGCCCGCCGGGGTTCGGAGAAGCTGTGGAAGCAGCTCACCGAGGAGCACGCCAGCGGCCAGTACACCAACGCCCTCGGTGCCCTGACCGGCAACCAGGCCGTGCAGCAGGTCAAGGCAGGGCTGCGCGCCATCTACCTTTCCGGCTGGCAGGTGGCAGCGGATGCCAACAACTCCGGCCACACCTACCCGGACCAGTCCCTCTACCCGGGCAACTCCGTCCCCACCGTGGTGCGCCGGATCAACAACGCCCTGCTCCGGGCGGACCAGATCGAGTTCGCCGAGGGCGTCCAGAGCGTTGAGGACTGGCTGGTCCCGATCGTCGCCGACGCCGAAGCCGGCTTCGGCGGCCCGCTGAACGCCTACGAGCTGATGAAGTGCATGATCGCCGCCGGCGCCTCCGGCGTTCACTGGGAGGACCAGCTCGCCTCGGAGAAGAAGTGCGGCCACCTCGGCGGCAAGGTCCTGATCCCCACCCAGCAGCACATCCGGACCCTCAACGCCGCCCGCCTGGCCGCCGACGTCGCCGGCACCCCCTCCGTCATCATCGCCCGCACCGACGCCGAGGCCGCCACCCTGATCACCTCCGACGTCGATGAGCGGGACCAGGAATTCATCACCGGCGAGCGTACGGCCGAGGGCTTCTACAAGGTCCGCAACGGCATCGAACCCTGCATCGCCCGCGCCAAGGCCTACGCCCCGTACTCCGACCTGATCTGGATGGAAACCGGCACCCCGGACCTGGAACTCGCCCGCAAGTTCGCCGAAGCCGTCAAGGCCGAGTTCCCGGACCAGATGCTCTCCTACAACTGCTCCCCGTCGTTCAACTGGAAGAAGCACCTCGACGACGCCACCATCGCCAAGTTCCAGCGCGAACTCGGCGCCATGGGCTTCACCTTCCAGTTCATCACCCTGGCCGGCTTCCACGCCCTGAACTACTCGATGTTCGACCTCGCCCACGGCTACGCCCGTGAAGGCATGAGCGCCTACGTCGAACTCCAGGAAAAGGAATTCGCCTCCGAATCCCGCGGCTACACCGCCACAAAGCACCAGCGCGAAGTCGGCACCGGCTACTTCGACGACATTGCAACCGCGCTCAACCCGAACGCATCCACCCTGGCGCTGGTGGGATCCACCGAAGAAGGCCAGTTCCACTAGTCCCCGACGGCGAACGCTGGTTGAGCTTGCCGAAGCCTCCGGTCTTGCGTCCGGCCTTCGGTCCGGCATTGCTCTGCCTGCTATTCCCCATGTCCGGGTCCGTCCTCGCTGAGCGAGGACCGACCCGGACGCATGGCCCCTTTTACGCAGGCTGCCGCAATACCGACACCTTCGGCCTCGATTCCACGTCGCCTAACCCTTCGGCACCGGTACCCACCGACGAAGCGCTGCCACCCGCCGTCGAACTTCCCTTCTTGCTTTGAGGAGCAAACGAAATGAACAGCTTCACCGATAACTTCACGATCAACGGGATCACTTTGACCGCGCAGCCGATTTGCCGGCAGGGCGAGGTGCTGACGCCGGACGCTCTGGCGTTTGTGGCCAAGCTGCACAAGGCAACGGCCGGGCGGCGCGAGGAGCTGCTTCGGGCACGCCGGGCCCGGCGGGACCAGATCGCCGGCGGCCAGGATCCCCGGTTCCTCCGCGAGACAGAGTCCGTGCGCAACGACCCGAACTGGCGCGTCGCTCCCCCGGCCCCCGGTCTGGAGGACCGCCGTGTGGAAATCACCGGCCCTGTGGATAAGAAGATGACCGTCAACGCCCTGAACTCCGGGGCGAAGGTCTGGCTCGCGGACATGGAAGACTCCTCCACCCCCAATTGGCGCAACGTCATCCAGGGCCAGCTGAACCTCACCGATGCTTTGGAGCGCCGGATCGATTTCACCTCGCCAGAGGGCAAGGAATACAGGCTCCGTCCCGCCGAGGAGCTGCCTACCATCGTGGTCCGGCCCCGCGGCTGGCACCTGCCCGAGAAGCACATGCTCGTCAACGGCGAACCCATCGCCGGCGGCATCGTGGATTTCGGCCTGTACTTCTTCCATAACGCCCGCCGGCTGCTGGCCCAGGGCAAGGGCCCCTACTTCTACCTGCCCAAGATCGAGAACCACCTCGAAGCCCGGCTGTGGAACGACATCTTCATCCTGGCCCAGGACCTGCTCGGCATCCCGCAGGGCACCATCCGCGCCACGGTGCTGATCGAAACCATCACCGCCGCCTTCGAGATGGAAGAAATCCTGTACGAACTGCGCGACCACGCCTCGGGACTGAACGCCGGCCGCTGGGATTACATCTTCTCCCTGATCAAGAACTTCCGCACCCGCGGACCCCGGTTCGTCCTGCCGGACCGCGGCCAGGTCACCATGACCCAGCCCTTCATGCGGGCCTACACCGAACAGCTCGTGCGCGCCTGCCACAAGCGCGGCGCCATGGCTATTGGGGGCATGGCCGCCGCCGTTCCCAACCGCAAGGATCCCGAAGCCAACGCCAACGCCTTCGAAAAGGTCCGTGCGGACAAGACCCGTGAAGCCGGCGACGGTTTCGACGGCTCCTGGGTGGCCCACCCGGACTTGGTTCCGGTGTGCCGCGAGGTGTTCGACGGCGTCCTCGGCGACCGGCCCAACCAGCTGGACCGCCTGCGCGAGGACGTCACCCCGGACGACCGCGCCCTGATCAACGTCGCCGCGACCGTGGGCACCATTACCGATCAGGGGATCCGGAACAACATCGAGGTCGGCATCCGGTACATCGAATCCTGGCTCCGGGGCAACGGCGCGGTTGCCATCCATAACCTGATGGAGGACGCCGCCACCGCGGAAATTTCCCGCTCCCAGCTGTGGCAGTGGATCTACTCCCGCGCCATCACCGACCACGGCGAAATCATCACCAGGGAATGGGTGGAGGACATGCTGGATGAGGAGTTCGCCCGGCTGGAGCGCTTCGACGGTGACCGTTTCGCCGATGCCCGTGACATCTTCGAGGAAGTTACGCTCAGCGACAAATTCCCGAGCTTCCTGACGGTTCCTGCCTACGCCCGGTACCTGCACGAGGCCCGTGCGGGTATCGGCGCCACGGCCGAAGCCATCGAAGACGAGCTCGTCGCCGCCTAGGAAGCCGGCTCAAATTTCCGCCCGCCGGGCTGCCACGCCTCCGCAACAGCACCCCCGAAATCCGGGGAGGCAGCCCGGCAGCGGAACCTCCGCCCACAGCGCGAACGAGCACTTGTGGCCCCATTTTTTGCATTTTTGGGGCCCCAAGTGCTCGTTCGCGCTTTTGCGCTGGGGCTTGCGTGTTCGTTCGCGCTTTGTTGGAACGTACGACGGCGGGTGGCGGATCAGCGTTGTTTAGGCACCGTCCGCACGGAAAGGGCTGTTCCCAGAATGAAGGCCAGGACTGCGGCGAGGATCACCAGCAGAGGCATGGTCCAGCCGCCGGTGACGCTGTTGACATAGCCCACAAATGTCGGGGCGGCTGCAGCGAAGCAGTAGCCCACACCCTGGACCACTGCCGACATCCGCCCGGCCGAGGCCTGGTCCCGGGCAATCCTGATGATGGCGGTGAAGATCAGGGTGATGCCGCCGCCCTGGGCCACGCCGCCAAGTGAGGACCAGAGCCACCACAGCTCGGGGGCCAGCAGCAGGCCCAGCGGAACCGTCAGCCACATCGCACCCAAGGTGAGGGCCACCGCCGTCGTGCTCGTGAACCGAGCCGCCAGCGGAACTCCGAGGGCGCCCGCGATCGCCAGGATCTGGAAGAGGGAGGATCCGGCGCCGGCGGCGGCCGGCGCCATACCGAGCTCATCCGCCAGCAGGGTGGGCAGCCATGCCGTCACGCCGTAATAGGAGATGGCCTGCCCGGTGAACCCGGCCGTAAGACCCACCGTGATCCACGGGGACACCGGGCCGCCCGCGGCACGCCGCCCACCGGTACCGTCATCCGGGGCGGCGACGAACGCCCCGCGGCCGGCCGCCGGAACCCACAGCGCGATGGCGGCAACAGCGAACAGTGCGGTTGCCGCCAGCGCAGGCTGCCAGCCCGCGAGTTCAGCCAACGGCGCTACAGCCACGGAGGTGATGGTGGAACCGATGTTCAGGGCAGCGGTGTAAATTCCCAGTGCGGCGCCTTGGCGGCGGAAGGAGAAGTCCCGCCTGATGATCAAAGGCACAGCGATGTTGCCGATGGTGATGGCCACGCCCAGGATGGCTGTGCCCAGCATGACCAGGGCAGGGCCACCGGCAGAACGCACCACCACGCCCGCCAGGACCCCGAGGAGTGTCAGCGTTATGGCCACCTCGGCCCCCAGCCGTCGCGTCGCCAGCGACGCAAGCGGTGCCGCGAGGGAAAAGCACAGCACCGGAATGCCCGTGAGCAAGCCGAGCTCCACGGGTGTGAAACCGAGGTCCAGCTGCATCGGGCCCACCACGGGGGCCACGGCCACGAAAGGGCCGCGCATGTTGAGGGCTATGAGCCCGATGCAGGCGAGGAGAATCCAGCTGCCGGGAATTCTGGAGCCGACACGGTCCCTCATGGAACGGCGGGGTTGGCAGGCGGGAACACGGCAGGGGGTTTCATCAGTTCATTGCTATCATGCCGGGCGGGATTCAATGGAAAAGGCTGAACGGGGGCGCCCCGCGGCGTCCCGTTCAGCCTTGTTCCGTTTACAGGCGCTTCCGTTTACAAGTGGTTACCTTTACACGCGCTTCCGTTGACAGGCGCTTCCGTTTACCTGCGGCGCTGGCCATAGGTGCCAGGCCCTACAGGAACCAGTCACGCTGGGCGTTGGCCACGCCCGGCGCTTCACGGAACCGCGCGGGCTGGGCAACCCATCCCACGCCGTTCGCAATGACCTGCTGGATCTGGGGGTGGTGGTAGACGGGGTACTCCTGGTCGCCCGGGCTGAAGTAGAAAATCCGGCCCTTTCCGCGGGAGAAGGTCACGCCTGAGCGGAAGACTTCGCCGCCTTCAAAGGAGCTGATAAAGATCAGGTCATCGGGCTCAGGAATGTCGAAGAGTTCGCCGTACATCTCCTGCTGGGGGATCACAATGGGGCTCTCCACGCCCGCCGCGATCGGATGTGACGGCTTGACGGTCCAGACCAGCTCGCGCTCACCCTCGTTGCGCCACTTCAGTGAGCAGGTGGTGCCAAGGAGCCGGGTGAAGATCTTGGCGAAATGCCCGGAGTGAAGGACGATCAGCCCCATTCCGCCCAGAACGTGCCGCTGAACACGGTCCACCACTTGATCGCTGACCTCGTCATGCGCCCAGTGACCCCACCAGAGGAGCACGTCGGTGGCGGCAAGGGCCTCCTCGGAGAGGCCGTGCTCCGGATCGGCCAGGGTGGCGGTGGTGATGCTGGAGTCCGGGTAGAAACCCTTCAACCCGTCGGCAATGGCACCATGCATGCCCTTCGGATACATCTCAGCCATGGTCTCAGGCTGGTTCCGAGCCTCGTGGACGCCTTCATTCCAGACCCGGATGTTCAGTTTTTCAGCCATGTCAGAGCCTCACTTCGCGCTGTTCGAGGGCAGATTTGTAGCAAGCGTCGAGCACCAGGGCACGGGTCAACGCGAGTGAACCGTCGTGGGCGCCCCACACGGACGCCCCGCCGCGGACAGCTTCAATGAAGTCCTCCACAACGGCCTGATGTGCCCTGCCGGGCTCTGCCACCACGGTGTAGTCGGCGTTCTCACCGTCCTTCTCCTTGAAGATCCGGAGGTCTGCGACCGGAGCGTCGGAAGCGCCGACGGCGCGCAGGTCCGCGCCGCCGTCGGTGCCGTAAACGGTGAAGTCCATCAGGTCCTTTTCCTCCCGGTAGGCCGCCCAGCCGGCCTCAAGGATCAGGGTGCCCCCGCCTTCAAGGCGGATGAAGGCCGTGGCGAAGTCCTCCACCTCGAACTTGTGAGCCGACTTCATGGCCGTATACCTGGCGTTGCCGCCGAGGCCGCGCGGGCCGAGCTCTGAATGAGTTGATGCCGAGACCGAGAGGACCTTGGGCTCGCCCAGCAGGTGCAGCGCGTAGTCCAGGACGTGGACTCCGATGTCAGCCAGTGGGCCGCCGCCTGCCAGCGCAGGGTTGGTGAACCAGCTGCCCAGCATGGGGATGCCTTGGCGGCGGAGCCAGGAGGCCTTGGCGTAGTACGGGCGGCCCAGCTCGCCGTCGTCCATGATGCTCTTCAGCTTCTGGATGTCGCCGCGGCGGCGGTGATTGAACGCCACGTCCAGGACCCGGCCGGCCTTTCGGGCAGCCTCGACCATCTGCCTGCCCTCCTCGCCGTTGCGGGCGAGTGGCTTTTCGCTCAGGACGTGGAGCCCGCGCTCGAGTGCCGCCACGGCAATCGGCGCGTGCAGGAACGTCGGGACCGCGACGCTGACGGCGTCCAGCCCTTCAAGTTCGATCAGGTCCTCCCACCGGGCAAACGTGTGGGGGACGCTGTACTCATCTTTGATGCCCGCCAGAAGATCCGCCTCCATGGCAGCCACGGCCACAAGCTCCACACCGTCAATGTTCTTGTACGCCTTGATGTGCTGCTGGCCGGCCCAGCCGATGCCGACGACGCCGACCTTGAGGGGCCGGGAACCAGCGCGGGTTAATGGCTGATAATCACTCACGAAGGGATTCCTCTGTTTCTGTTGGCTTGAAACGCTAGGCATGTTGAAGGCTGGCATCCCGGACGGCCGACTCGACGGCCTCGGGCGAAAGGATGTGCTCAATGACCATCCGGCTCGCTCCCCAGATGGCAGCATCGATGGGTGCCCTGGACTGTTCAATGCGCAGCTTGGAAGTTGCAAGCGCCTGAGACCGGCGGTAGACGGTCTCCCGGATGCCTGCCAGGAGCTGGTCCCCGGCCCGCGAGAGACTGCCGCCCACCACAATGACGGACGGGTTGAGGAGGTTGACGCACATCGCCAGCACCTCGCCCATGTCCCTTCCGGACTGCCGCAGCGCAAGAGCGGCCTGCACATCTCCCGCTGCTGCCAGGTCGACGACGGCGGTACCGGATTCGGCATCGATGCCACGGGATCGGAGTTTCGCTGCCAACGCCGGGCCGGAGGCCAGCGCTTCAAGGCAGCCGTGGTTCCCGCAGCGGCAGAGGACGTCCTCGCCGCCAGGAACGCGGATATGCCCCAGGTCGCCCGACGCGCCGTCCGCTCCCCGCTGCAGCTGGCCGCTGCTGATGATGCCCGCTCCAATGCCCGTGGCGGCCTTAATGAAGAGCAAATTCTGGTGGTCCTGCCAGAAGGCGTGCCGCTCGCCGACGGCCATGATATTGACGTCGTTATCCACGAGGACCTCGCTTCCGAGCTCGGCGCGGATGTAGCCTGCCACGTCGAATCCGTCCCACCCGGGCATGATGGGAGGTTTCACTGGTCGTCCGCTGTGGTGCTCTACCGGGCCGGGCAGGCCCAGGCCCACTCCCGCAATGTCCCCTTCCGGCCGGCCGATGCCCTCCAGAAGCGACCTGCAGTGCCGCACCACCCACGCCAGGACATCATCCGGCCCCGTGGAGATGTCCAGCGCGCCCGAGTGACGGGCCAGAATGACTCCGTCGAGGTCGGTCACGGCAACCGAGGCATGCGAGGCACCAACATCTGCTGCCAGGACAACTTTCCTGCGGGCATTGAAGACAAACCTCGACGGCGGCCGGCCCCCGGAGGAGGCTGCCTCACCGGCAGGACCGATGTAGCCCAGTGCCGTGAGCGCATCAATCCGTGCCCCCAGAGTGGTGCGTGCGAGGCCGGTGACGGCAATCAGTTCAGAGCGGGTGCGTGCTCTGCCATCGCGGAGCAGCTGAAACAGATCCCCGGCACGGGCAAATAGTCCGGTGTCCCCGAAGGGCCGCTCGGGTGCGGGGGATGTCTGCATGTTTAAAGGAATAGCACACAACCACCGGCTTTTGTCCAGAACTGTCAAAACTTTTGATTGACTCGCGGCAAAAGTCGCCGTAGCTTCAATAGAGGCCTACTCCGCACAGGCGCCAATGGTGGTTGCCCGGACGGTCAGCAACGAGGTTTGGAGAACCATGACCTACTCACTTCAGCTCTACACTCTCCGCGACGCCCTTGAGAAGGACCTTGCCGGAACCATCCAAAGAGTGGCCGAGATCGGCTTCGCCCAGGTGGAGCCCTACAACTTCGTGGCAACGGCCAAAGAACTGGCAGAGGCGCTGCAGGCCAACCGCCTCACCGCCCCTTCCGGCCACGCTCCCCTGCTCAGCCAGGATCAGGACCGGATTTTTGCGGCAGCACGGGACCTGGGGATGGAAACAGTCATCGAACCCTACATTCCAGCGGAACACTGGCAGTCCGCCGGGGACATCCAGGCCACGGCGGAGAAGTTGAACGAGGCCGCCCGGAAGGCGGCCGTTTACGGCCTCCGGGTCGGCTACCACAACCACGCGTGGGAGCTGGAGTCCGTCATCGACGGCCAGACTGCCCTGGAGTACTTCGCCGGACTGCTGGACCCTGAGGTGGTCCTGGAGGTGGACACGTACTGGGTTGCCGTTGGCGGCCAGGATCCCGTGGACATCCTCACCCGGCTGGGCGACAGAGTGCGGCTCATCCACATCAAGGACGGTCCGCTGACAACGGACACCAAGGCCCAGCTGCCCGCCGGCAAGGGCCAGGTGCCGGTGCTGGACGTTATCGTGGCTGCTAAGTCCTTGGAAGTAGGAGTGGTCGAGTTCGATGACTACTCCGGGGACATTTTCGACGGCATCGCCCAGAGCCTGGCTTTCCTGCAGAAGGCAGCAACCGGGCAGATCCGCTCGTGAGCGCCGTGCAGACGCCTGCCAGCGGACGCGGCCCGGTCGGCGTCGCCGTCATCGGCGCCGGCACCATCAGCAAGCAGTACCTGGACAACCTCACGATCTTCCCCGACCTGAAGGTCCACGTCATTGCGGACCTCTTCGAGGACGCCGCGGAGGCGCGGGCGAAGGAGTACGGCGTTCCCGAGTGGGGCGGGGCGGAAAAGGCACTGCACCATCCCGACGTCGAAATCATCGTCAACCTGACCATCCCGGCGGCGCACGTGGAGGTGGCTACGGCCGCCGTCACCGCGGGCAAGCATGTCTGGACAGAAAAGCCCTTCTCGCTGGACCGTGAATCCGGGCTCGGCCTGCTCAAGACGGCCGACACCGCCGGGATCCGCCTCGGCTGCGCCCCTGACACCTTCCTCGGTGCAGGGCTGCAGACCGCACGCCGGCTGATCGAACGCGGCGACATAGGCACCCCGCTCACGGCCATGACCACGTTTCAGACGCCAGGGCCCGAGTCCTGGCACCCCAACCCGGCATTCCTGTTCCAATACGGCGCCGGCCCGCTGTTCGACATGGGCCCCTACTATCTCACCGCGTTGGTGCAGACATTCGGTTCCGTCAGGAAAGTGGCCGCGATGGGCTCCAAGTCCAAGGACGTCCGCGTGATCGGCTCCGGCCCCAGGCTTGGCGAGGAATTCGCCGTCGAAGTCCCCACCCACGTCTCCGCGATGGCTCAGTTCGAGGGCGGCCAGTCCTCGCACAGCGTGTTCTCCTTCGAGTCCCCCCGCCAGCGGATGGGCTTCGTTGAAATCACGGGTACCGAGGCCACCCTCTCCCTCCCGGACCCCAACTTCTTCGACGGCGATATTCGGCTGTGGCGCGCCGGCGACGAGGACTGGACCACCGTCCCTGCCAGCGGCCCGGCGAATGGCCGCGGCATGGGCGTGCTGGACATGGCCCGCTCCATCCGCGCCGGCGTACCGCACCGTGCCACCGGCAGCCTCGCCTACCACGTCCTGGACACGATGGTCTCCATCTCCGAGTCCGTGGAATCCGGCATCTTCGTTGACGTGGAAAGCTCCGCACCGGACTCCCCGGTCCTCCCCGAGGACTGGAACCCCACAGCCGCCACTCTCTAGGAACAGCCAATGACTTCCCAAGAAACCGGGCAGCCGCACCCCGTAACCGGCCAGCAGCAGCCCGCCCCATTGGGTGTGGCCATGATCGGCTATGCGTTCATGGGCAAGGCGCATTCAAATGCCTGGCGGAACGTGTCGTCCTTCTTCGACGTCCCTGCACTGGAGCAGAAAGTTCTCGTGGGCAGGAACGCAGACGAGGTCGCCGCAGCCGCTGCCAGGTACGGATGGGCCGAGTCCGCCACAGACTGGCGCTCCGTGATTTCCAGAGACGATATCGACATCGTGGATATCTGCACCCCGGGATGGATGCATGCCGAGATAGCCATTGCCGCCCTGGAAGCGGGGAAGCATGTGTTGGTCGAGAAGCCGCTGGCTAACTCCCTGGCTGAGGCGGAAGCCATGGTCCAGGCTGCCCAAGCCGCCCGGACCAGGGGTGTGGCGTCGATGATCGGCTTCAACTACCGCCGTGTCCCGGCTTTGGCACTGGCCAGGGAACTCATCGCCGAAGGCAGGCTCGGCGCCGTCCGCCACGTCCGCGCCGCCTACCTGCAGGACTGGCTGGCAGACGAAACCACCCCGATGACCTGGCGGCTGCGCAAGGAGACTGCCGGTTCCGGCGCCCTCGGGGACATTGCCTCCCACGCCATCGACCAGATCCTGTTCCTCCTGGGCGAGGCTGTGACGGAGGTGTCCGGGCGGCTGCACACCTTTGTCGGCCGCCGGCCGGGCCCGGAGGGCCAGGAGGATGTCACGGTCGACGACGCGGCCTGGGTCACGCTGTCCCTCGCCTCCGGGGCCATCGCCTCGGTCGAGGTTTCACGGGTCGCCACAGGGCGCAAGAACGCCCTGACGCTGGAAATCTACGGCGACAAGGGCACGCTCCTCTTCAATCTCGAAAACCTGAACGAGCTTAGTTTCCTCGACGCCACCGTTCCGGTGCGCGAACAGGGGTTCCGGCGCATCCTGGTGAACGAACCCGAACATCCCTACCTCGACGCGTGGTGGCCGCAGGGACACATCATTGGCTGGGAACACACCTTTACCCACCAGATACGCGACTTCCTCCTGGCGCTCAGCGAGGGGTCAGCCCCGTCGCCGTCCTTCGAAGAGGGCCTGGCGGTCCAGCGCATCCTGGACGCCGTCGAGGAGTCCGCCAACGCCAAATCCTCCACCATCCAGCTCACCGGGCCCGCCGGCGCCGCAGCTGCCGCCCCTACCAAAGGAGCCTGACATGTCCCGCCCCTACACCCTGTTCACCGGCCAGTGGGCCGACCTGCCCTTCGAGGAAGTAGCGAAGCTCGCCTCAGGCTGGGGCTACGACGGACTGGAAATCGCCGTCTCCGGAGACCACCTGGACGCCTGGCGCTGGGATGAACCCGGCTACGTCGACTCCAAGCTCGCAGTCCTCGAGAAGTACAACCTGAAGGTCTGGGCCATTTCCAACCACCTCAAGGGCCAGGCCGTGTGCGATGACCCCATCGATTTTCGCCACGAAGGCATCGTCGGCCCCCGGGTCTGGGGCGACGGGGACGCTGAAGGCGTCCGGCAGCGCGCAGCCGAGGAAATGAAGCACACCGCACGGCTCGCCAAAGCCCTCGGCGTGGACACCGTCGTCGGTTTCACCGGCTCGTCCATCTGGCAGTACGTCGCGATGTTCCCGCCCGTCCCGGAGAAGGTGATCGACGCCGGCTACCAGGACTTCGCCGACCGGTGGAACCCCATCCTCGACGTTTTCGACGAATGCGGCGTCCGGTTCGCCCACGAAGTCCACCCCAGTGAGATCGCCTACGACTACTGGACCACCGTCCGCACCCTCGAAGCGATCGGCCACCGCGAGGCGTTCGGCCTGAACTGGGACCCCTCCCACATGATGTGGCAGGGCATCGACCCCGTCTCCTTCATCTGGGACTTTAAGGACCGGATCTACCACGTGGACTGCAAGGACACCAAGCTGCGCCCCACCGGCCGCAACACCGTGATGGGCTCTCACCTGCCTTGGGGTGATCCGCGGCGCGGCTGGGACTTTGTTTCCGCCGGGCGCGGCGACGTACCCTGGGAATCCTCCTTCCGCGCGCTCACCGCCATCGGCTACACCGGCCCCATTTCCATTGAATGGGAGGACGCAGGCATGGACCGCCTCCACGGCGCCCCCGAAGCCCTCGCCGCCCTGAAGAAGTTCGACTTCCCCGCGTCGCAGACCTCTTTCGACGCAGCCTTCAAACAGTAGATTGGTGCAGGACGCCGCATAAGGGGAGGGAGCCATGACGCACGCCATCCGCAAGGCAACAGCGGACGACGCCGGGCCCCTGGCCGCCCTGGCCGAGGTTACGTTTCCGCTGGCCTGCCCGCCCGGATCATCTCCCGGCGATATCGCTGCCCATCTCGCCAATACCCTCAGCGAGCGCCACTTCCGGTTGTATCTGGCGGATCCGGAGGTGACAGTTCTGGTCATTGATGCCGACGGCGGCCTGCGGGGCTACAGCCTGCTGGTGAACCGTCCCCCACAGGACCCGGACGTTGCCGCCGTGCTCACGGCCCTGCCGTCGGTAGAGCTCAGCAAGTGCTATGTGCACCCCGACCATCACGGACTGGGAGCCGCAGTCGAACTCATGCGCGCCAGCATCGGGGAAGCTGCGGCGGCCGGCGCGGGCGGGATCTGGCTCGGCGTGAACAGCGCGAATGCCAAGGCGATCCGGTTCTACGAAAAGTCCGGATTCCACAAGGTGGGGACGAAATCCTTCCAGCTCGGCAACACCGTGGAACATGATTTCGTGCTGGAGCGCGGGCTGGGCTAGCCAGCTGAACCGGCCGGCCAGCCGAACCGGCCGGTCAGCTGCCGGACAGGCCTATCCGGGAATTGTGGCCGGGAAGGTCGCTGTCCAGGGGCGGACGGGGCTCGTGCCTGAGCTGCAGCCCGGGAGGCAGGCCTTCGACGGTCCCCTCGCCGCCGCTGGCACGGATGGTGATCCGCGAACGCCCCAGGAGGACGTTGTCCGCCCGGAAGTCGCCAACACCGTCCGGCAGGATGGGGGCCAAATGAAGCACGCCGCGCGTGAAGTCCGGGTCAAAGCGCAGGACAATCCGCGCCAGCTGGATCGGAGCGGCTGCGGCCCACGCCTGCGGCGAGCACGCGGTAGGATACGGCACGGGCTCCGGGAAATCGGCCCGGTCAAACCCGCAAAACAGCTCCGGCAGCTGTCCGCCGAAGTATGCCGCCGCGTCGAAGAGTCCGCTTGCGACTTGGCTGGCCTCGTCCACAAAGCCATACCGCATCAGTCCCGTGGCCACCAGTGCGGTATCGTGTGGCCAGACCGAGCCGTTGTGGTAGCTGACGGGGTTGTAGGCGCCCATGTCCGACGCCAGCGTCCTGATGCCCCAGCCGGTGAACATTTCCGGGGACATGAGGTGCTTGGCGACCATAGGCGCCTTGTCTTCATCGACGATTCCGACCCAGAGACAGTGCCCCATATTTGATGCACAGGAGTCCACGGGCTGCTTGTCCTTGTCCAAGGCGATCGCAAAGTACCCCTTGTCCGGCAGCCAGAACCGCTCGTTGAACAGCTTCTTTAAGACAGCAGCCCGCTCGGCCCAGTGGCGTTCCAGTGTGCTGTCACCGGACCATCGGGCCAGCAGCGACCGCCCCACGTAGGCTGCGTACACGTAGCCCTGTACCTCGCAGAGGGCTATGGGCGGCTCAGCCATTCGGCCATCAGCAAAGTTGATGCCGTCCCACGAGTCCTTCCACCCCTGGTTCAGCAGGCCGTGGGGGTTCGGCCGCATGTACTCCACAAACCCGTCGCCGTCGCGGTCCCCGAAGTGCTCGATCCATTCCAAGGCACGGTCTGCGTGGGGCAGCAGCGACTCGATGATGTCGTCGCCGAGTCCCCAGCGGCTGAGTTCACCCAGCGTGGCGACAAACAGAGGGGTCGCGTCAGCGGTGCCGTAGTAGGCCTTGCCGCCCAAAGCCATGCCGGCCGTGACGCCGAGCCTCACTTCATGCGGGATCCGGCCGGGTTCTTCCTCCGAGTCCGGGTCCACCTTGGTTCCCTGCATTCCGGCAAGTGTCTGCAGCGTTCCGGCGGCCAGGTTGGGATCGACCAACAGGGACATGTAGGAGGACAACAGCGAGTCCCGGCCGAAGAGGGCCATGAACCAGGGCGCTCCGGCGGCGACGGCGACCCGGTTCGCGTGTTCGTCGTCGAAAATACGCAGGGACCCAAGATCGCTTTGGCTGCGGTTCAGGACGTTCTGGACATTCCGGTCCGTGACGGTCACCCGGGGTACATGCTCCTCCCACGCCAGGTGGCGCTTGACGCCGGTGCGGTGATGCGGAGCCGCGGCTTCGGTGAACGGCTCATCCGGCCCCTTCCCGTTGATCAGCGGAACCACGATGACGGTGGTGGACCACTCTTCCCTGGGTGGAATCACCACCCTGAAGGTCAGCCCCTCGTCCCCGGCCTGCCCGCCCGCTGCCCGAATCACCGTCCCCCGTGTCTCGCCGCCGCGTTCGGCTTCGATGAGCAGTTCCGTCCCGCGGACAGTCCGCCGGACAACAGTTCCCGGCGCCACCCTGCCACCCTTGACGTCGAAGAGGTCCGCCAGGTCGGCGTCCACCTTCAGCTCGATGTCACAGACTGCCGGCTCGGCAGAGTAGTTACGGATAGTGACGTCGTCGCGGAGGCCTGGCCCCACATGCCGCTGGTGCCGGACGACCAGCGGGCTGTCGAACCTCCCGTCCGCCCACCGCGCCCGGCCAACGAACATAGCCTGGAAGGCAGTGGGAGTGCGGGTTCCGAGCGGTTCCCGTTGGGCCCCGTTGATCTTCAGGACCCACTCTGACACGACGCGCGTGTCCTGGTAGAAGACTCCCTGCGAACCTCCCGGGATGATGTCGCCGCACTGGGACGAGATGCAGAACGATGACCCCTCAACTACGGTGACAGCACCGGCGTCTGCGGGGCCTGCTTCCGTGTCGGCATTCCAGGCATTCATGGGCTTGGTGTCTTCCCTTCGGCAGACGAGGCGCCGGCCTCAGATACCCGGCGCCGTTATTCGATTCTTATGCACGGCGCCCGAATCGGAAACCCCGCCGGGCGCCCGCTTTTCCACAATCTGTCTGTACAGGCTCAAATGGTCAGCAACCATGCGTTCTGAACTAAACTTCTCTTCCACAGAGGCGCGGCAGGCGTCCCGGTTGAGCGCTGCGGCCCGGGGCAGCAGCGCCGGCAGTTCATCCAGCGGGCCCAGATATCCCGTAACGCCTTCCGCCACGATTTCCGGCGCCGCGCCAACCGGCGTGCCAAGTACAGGCGTCCCTGTGGCCAACGCCTCGATCATCACGAGCCCGAAAGGCTCGGCCCACTGTATCGGGTTCAAAAAGACGCTCGCCTCGCCCATCAGCGCGTATTTGTCATCATTTCCGATCTCTCCGATAAATTCCTCGTTGCTTCCCAACAGAGGCTGTACCACGTCCTTGAAATAGCGCAGCTCCTCCGCTTCACGGATTTTCGCTGCGATTTTCAGCGGGATCCCTGCTTTCCGGGCAATCGCGATGGCCTCGGCAGGCCCCTTGTCAGGGCACATCCGTCCAACGAAACAGGCGTAGCCGCCTCGGCCCGTGCCCCGAGGGACGGCCGCAAGGTCCATTCCGTGGTGGATGACGCGTGCGACCGGCACGTCCGGTACGCGGCTGACCTGGTCCCGGGAGATGGCGACGATGCTGGCAGTTTCTCCGGCCGCGCGGTAAATATCTGCTGCCGAGGGGGTCAGTTGGCAGTGAATGGTGGTTACCACCGGCACGGAGGGCGGGCGGTTCCTGTAGAGCGGACCCGCCAAGGTGTGATCGTGGATGATGTCCACTCCGCCCATCCCCCGGTACGCGCGTATCACGTGGCTCAGTTCCGAGAGCGTGAATCCCAGTTCGGCCGGCTCCGAGTTCCTCATGTCCGGAGCCAAAGGCACTGGACATTCACTGTCCGAGGGGGCGGCCAGGACGACGTCGTGCCCGGCGGCGGCAAAGCCCCGGGCGAGGCTGTCCACTACCCTCTCAGTGCCGCCGTAAGCGGCCGGCGGAACGGTGATCCATGGTCCTGCTATAAGCCCTATACGCATCCCTGGCCTCCGGGGATCCACGCAGGGAAACTCCCGCCATGCGGCGGAAGCCCTGCTGTGGTCCATTCGATTCGTGGCAGACGCCACGAAGACGTTCGGACGAACGGCATCCGAGGCTGACTGTATAACCTAGGTCAAACGATAGGGTCCGCGGTGGCCGCGGGCAACTGTCCGCGACGAGACTGCCTGTGGCCGACGCAACATCCGGCAAAGGAATGCAGCCGCTGGGGCGGCAGTTGTGGCAAGTATGAAGATTGAGATTTGGTCCGACGTCGCGTGCCCCTGGTGCTACATCGGCAAGCGCCGGTTTGAGGCCGCGCTGGCCGAGTTCCCGCACCGCGATGCCGTGGACGTGCAGTGGCGCAGCTACCAGCTGGACCCTTCCGTGCCTGAACACTACAACGGCACTGAGCTCGATTACCTGAGCAGCCGCAAGGGCCTTGCCCCCGAGCAGGTTGAACAGATGTTTGAGCATGTGGCCGCGCAGGCCAAAGCCGAGGGGCTCGACTATCGGTTCGACGCCGTCGTCGTTGCCAACAGCTTCACAGCACACCGTCTCATCCACTTGGCTGCCACCCACGGAAAGCAGGACGCCGCCAAAGAGCGGCTCCTCAGCGATCATTTCGAGCACGGCAAGGACATTGGCAGCCGAGATTACCTCACAGCTCTCGCCGCCCAGCTTGGCATCGAGGCCGCCGCAGCCGCTGAGCTGTTCACCTCGGACGTATACGCCGACGATGTCCGGCAGGACATTGCCGAAGCCCGGGCCCTCGGCATCAGCGGCGTCCCGTTCTTCGTGATCGACAGGAAGTATGGCCTGTCCGGCGCGCAGCCTGCCGCGACATTCAGCATGGCCCTCAAGCAGGCCTGGGAGGACGCCCACCCGCTGGTGATGGTCAACGCCGGCAAGGACGGCACCAAAGCAGGCGACGGGGAGACCTGCGGCCCGGACGGCTGCTCCGTCTGATTCGGCTCCGTTTGCTAGGCCTCGCCTGACTAGGCGCACGTCCTGGGTTTGGTGACACATCGCTGTAAAGTGTGCGTATGCCACGGATTTCGGCCCCCAGCAACGCTGCGCAGCGCGCCGAGACCCAGCGCCGCATCCTGAACGCCTTTGGGGAGCTGCTCTTCACTCACGGGCTGCCGGGGCTGACCATGACGGACGTTGCCAGGCGCGCCGGGATCGGCCGGACAGCCGTGTACAACTACTACGCGGACATTGAAGAGCTGCTGATTTCCTACGCCCTCGTCGAAACGGAGCGCTTCCTCGCGGAGCTCAAGGAGTCCCTGAACCGTCTAGACAACCCGGTGGACCGGCTGGCGCTGTATGTGCGTGCCCAGGTGGAGGACCTCAGCCGCCGGCACCTGCCGCCCGGGCCGGCTATGGGAGCTGTGCTTTCGCCGGCGTCCTTCGCCAAGCTCGCGGACCATGTGGGCGGCCTCAGCGATCTTCTTCAGGACATCCTCTGCGAGGGGATGGAGCAGGGGTACTTTCCAGTGGCGGATGTCCGGCAGCAGGCACAACTGATCCATGGGACGCTCTCCTCCAGCGCCGCACGCGGCAACGAGGAGGCGGACGACCTGGAGGACCGCATTTCCAGGACGGTGCGGTTCATCCAGTTGGGTGCCGGGGCAAGGTTCGACGACGGCGGCCGCCCGGTCAAACTGGCCGGCCCGCCGACCGCAGGGGGCTAGGAATCAGCCCTTGGCGCCCGTGCTGGGGGCCACCGGCACCTGCACGTCATCGGCAATGCGGCGGCTTTCACGGGGGCAGCTCAGCGTGCCCGGGGTCTGGTCCACCAGTTCGGGTTTGGCCAGGCCGCGGTAGTCGCCGGTCAGGATCACATCCACGGTGGCGTCCTGGCGCCCGTCCTGGAAGTAGTCAGAACCCGGCAGGTTCCGTTGAACGGTAAAGGCAGCAGCCTGCCCCGCCGTGCCTGACACAATGGCCGCCACTCCCCGATAGCCCGTTTCCCTGTTGCCCACCTGGCCCACCTCGAACTTCCGTGCCTTGAACTCGTTGGCTGCCGACCGCGCAAGGCCGGCACGGGGTGTCGCGTTGAAGACGTTGACCTTCACCTTGGCGGGCGACGTGTAGTCGAACGTGGTTGCGGGGCACGCCGAGGAATCAGCTTGGCTGTCCTCGCTTCCGGGGAACTTTATCTGCCCGTTCATCACCGCCAGCGCACCTAAAATGGCAGCCACAATAAGGCCAAGGAGCACGAAGAGCACCGCGCCGTGCAGGATCTTGCGCCGCAACCTGCCGGAATTGCCCGACGTGTCATCGTCCACGAATGTGGCCCGGAGCTCAGGGCCTGTGATGACCCGGTGCCCGTGCAGCTTTGTGACATCCTTGGGTTTCCTAGCCATCGATCACCAACACTCTGGCATGAATCGCGGTGCGCTGGTGAAGCGCGGTCCGGACCGCCCGGTGCAAGCCGTCCTCGAGGTAAAGAGTTCCCTTGTACTGCACTACGTGGGGGAACAGGTCGCCAAAGAACGTGGAGTCTTCAGCCAGCAGCGCCTCGAGATCGAGAGTCCGTTTCGTTGTCACCAGCTCATCCAGCCGCACGGGCCGCGGCGGCAGCGCCGCCCAGTCCTTCGGAGTGCTGTAACCATGGTCGGGGTAAGGGCGTCCCTCGCCCACAGCTTTGAATATCACCTTGCAAGCCTAAGCACCTTGCGTGCTCTAGGGAATGTGGAACAGGCCCGGGCCGGAGGTTGTAGCCAAACAGTAACCATGAGTCACATCCACGGCGCAGGGGAGCAGCAGAGCCGCCAGACAGCGGCCGGCTGTCAGAATGGAGGCATGACTGCACCTCCCGCGAACGATGCCTCCGCAACCTTCGGCGTCCACACGCCGTCGACTCCTGCCCTTGCACTGCTCCTGGACGTCGACGGGCCGGTGGCCAGCCCCGTCACAAGAGACGTGAAGCCGGCCATCATCGCTGATCTCGTGGCGCTGGCAACCGCCGGGATCCCCGTCATCTTCAACACCGGCCGGTCGGACGCCTTCATCCGGGAGCAGGTGATGGAGCCCATGATCGCCGCGGGCATGCCTTCCGGCACGCTGATTCACGCTATCTGCGAAAAGGGAGCTGTCTGGTTCAGTTTTACCGCCGCTGGGCCTGGACCAATCCATGTGGACCACGAGCTGGCTGTTCCGGCCGCCTATGGAGACGACATCAGGCGCTTGGTAGCCGAGGACTACTCCTCACACATGTTCTTTGACGAAACCAAACGGGCCATGGTGTCCGTGGAGCAGCACATCGAAGTGCGCAACAGCGAGTATCTCGCCGAGCAGGCGCTGTTCGACGCGGAAGCCATGGAGCTGATGCAGCGGCACGGCCTCGGCGTGGTCCGCCTCGACCATCACGAGCCGAACTCGGAAGACGGGATCGACTACCGGGTGGACCCGACCATCATTTCCACCGACATTGAATCGGTCCGCCTCGGCAAGGACCTCGGCGCCAGCAGGGCTGTTGAGCTGCTCGCAGCGCAGGGAATCACGCCGCAGGCCTGGCGCACAGTCGGCGATTCCCGCACCGACTACGCGATGGCCGACTGGCTGCACCACAACGACCACGTGGTCAAGCACATCGACGTCCGGCCGGCTGACGGCGTCCCGGTGAAGCCTTACGCTGTCCTCACCGCCGCGGACCTCGGCTTGGAGGAGTCGGTGATCCACGACGACGCCGGAGCGGCTTTCCTGCGTAAATGGCTCGATGCGCTGGTTCGCTAAGCCGGCTTCCCGCCGTCGGACATCGCGCTGACGCCATTTGTTGGCCGCCCGGTGCCGCAGCCCCGATGCCTCGATGCCTGCGCATGTTTTCCTGCAGTTTTTCGGGCAGGACTATCATGCAAGTAAAGACCCACCCTCTATAAGCACGGAGAATCACCATTACAGACGTAACGGTTCAGGATGATGTTTACTACGGCGGACAGACGTCCGAGGACGTCCCGGTACTCGCGGAAGAGACGTCCCCGGCTGCTGTTGCGCGCCTGAAACACCGCCCCGATGTGGTCCGCACATCAGGGCGGTACGCGCTGATCAACAAGAACCGGACGCCGTACCAGGCCATGGTGGAGGACCTGCTCTTCCTGCGGAACGTGCTGGCGCAGGCTGGCCTGGACTACCTCCTGGTCCGCGGGAACAACGACCGACCCGTCATCGCCCTGGACTGGAAAAAGCGCAAGAAGCTGCGCGCTGCCCTTGTGGAGGCCTGCCGGGACGAGCCTTTCTACTCCATGACCGTGGACGCCAAGAAGAAGACGTCGGTGCTCGTTGCCGACGGCGAGCTCTCCACCAACAAGCAGTCCAGGATTTTCCGGCTGTACAGGCCCCGCGTGGAACCCAACGGGGGCTTCGAGTTCGGCGCTTCCGCAGGGGTCCAGGTGGAGCTCTGGAGCTTCGAAGGCGACCAGGTGATCCTGCCGATTGAAAATTCACTGACGCGCCGTACCATGCTGGCCCAGGACGCCGTGCGCGGCACCGTCGAGCGATACGGCCACAGCTGGCCGACCATCGAGAACATGTTCGCGGACCACGCAAGCGACATCAACTTCGACGTCGACCTGATTTTCTCCTGGGTGGATGGCAGCTCTCCCGAGTACATCGCCGCCCGCCGAGCACGGCAGGCCGGCACGGTACTCGGCGAGGGCGACGACCACGAAGCGCGCTACCGCCAGATCAACGAGCTTAAGTACGCGCTCCGGTCGGTCTATATGTTTGCGCCATGGATACGCCGCATCTTCATCGCAACGGACTCCCCCGCTCCGGAATGGCTGGCGGACCACCCAGCGGTAACGATTCTCCGGAGCGAGGAGTTCTTCGCCGATCCCTCCGTGCTGCCCACCCACAATTCCCAAGCTGTGGAATGCCAGCTGCACCACATCGAGGGACTGTCGGAGCATTTCCTGTACTCCAACGACGACATGTTCTTCGGCCGGCCCGTAGGACCGGACATCTTCTTCACGCCCGGCGGCATCACGAAATTCATCGAAGCAGAGACCCGCATCGGGCTGGGAGAGAATGCAGTGGAACGGAGCGGCTTCGAGAACGCCGCCCGGGTGAACCGCAAGCTGCTATGGAACCGTTTCGGCCGGATCACCACCCGGCACCTGGAACACTGCGCTGCGCCGCTGCGGCGGAGCGTCGTTGCCCAGATGGAGGAAGAGTTCCCGAACGAGTTCGCCAAGACGGCGGCGAGCACCTTCCGAGCGGCGGACAACATCTCCGTTACCAACTCGTTCTACCACTATTACGCCTTGCTCACCGGCCGCGCCGTGACGCAGACGGCGGCGAAGGTCAGGTACGTCGACACCACCCTGAGGTCGGGGCTGAACTATCTCCCGAAACTGCTGGCCAAGCGCAACATGGACTTCTTCTGCCTCAATGACGGCAGCTTCCCGGAAGTGCCGGCCGACGAGCGGGCGGAACTGGTGACTGACTTCCTGGAGAAGTACTTCCCCATCAAAGCGCCCTGGGAGAAGTAGAAAGAAGTGCGGGTCCCGCAGCAGGCACTGCGGGACCCCGGCACTGACGGTTAGGTCCGAGTGACGACTAATTCCGGAGCGAGGACTAGTTCCGAGTAAGGACGGGCCTGTTTACCTTCTCGGGGATGCGGATCCCGGCTGCTGCCAGTCGCCGTTCCGTTTCCTCGGGGCTGACGTACTCCCCCACGGTCGGCGTGTTTCCCAGCGGCACCACCGAGTGCACGATGGTGTGCTCGTAGACGTGCACGAGGTTGAAAGCCTGTCCGCCGTCACGGCCGCGGGTTCCTCCAACAGGGACGTTGAGATCCTGGGTGTAGCAGGTGGCGGATGCGACAGACACCGGAATGCCGGCGAAGCTTGCCGTCGTCGAGTAGTGGAGGTGACCTGCCAGAATGGTGCGCACGTCCGAGTCCCGGACGACGGATTCCAGCGCGGCCTGGTCGCGGAGCTCTACGAGCATGGACAGGTCCAGCACTGAGGGCACCGGCGGATGATGCAACGCCAGGATGGTCCCGTCAGGAGCGGGGGTTTCCAGCTGCGATGCCAGCCAGTCCAGCTGGTCGTCACTGAGTTCCCCATGATGGAAACCCGGCACCGAGGTGTCCATAGTGATGACGCGCAGGCCGTTGACGTAGTAGCTGTGATCCACAGGGGCGTCATTGCCTGGCTGGTCGAGCAGACCTGCCCGGAAGTTGGCCCGGTTGTCGTGGTTTCCCATGGCCCAGATGACTTTGGCGCCGAGATCCCCGCACGCTGGCTCGACGATCGCGCGGAGCTTGGCGTAAGCCTCAGGGTCTCCCTTGTCAGCCAGGTCGCCGGTAAAAATCACGGCTTCGGGGCGGGCCCCTGACGCTCGGACCTCTTCGAAGAGCTGGATCAGGCGGGCTTCGCTGTCCACAGCTCCGTAGAGGGGGTCCGGACCTCCCAGCAGGTGGGGGTCGCTTAGGTGGAGTAGAAAATGACGTGGCCTTGGGTGCTCGGCCTCGATGAGCTCCATTGCTGCCTTCGCGGTAGTTAGGAAGCGGGTGCCTCCAGTGTCCCTCTCAGTACGCTCCATCCAACCAGATAAAAAGCAAACTGCGGGGAAACTGAAGTTAGCATGTTGAAAAATTACGATGCCTGCCGCTTTCCGCCTAACGCTCCTCGCTTTCGTTTCCTCAGGCAGACATCATCCGATGGCTGCTTTGGTGGGGTGCCGGGATCCGGGATCGCCGGACCGGCGACGGGGGCGGGCCGCCCCACGCTGTGAAACCTTCGCCGGGCATGCCCGTGCCGGACATCAGAAGGACGTACCTGGGCGGGAGCGCTGATGGCTGGCCAGGACGTGCACTGCAGAAATCCGCAAAGCCGGCATCAAGGGACCCGGAGGTGAAAACCGCCCGAATCCTGTAGAGGGAAGTCACGCGGCACTCTCTCGCCGGCTGCGTGGTCGTTACTCGTTCCAACGGCCAAAACCTCCGCTGCATTCCCTCGACCTCCTCTTGGGTGGCGAACAGCCGGACGGCGAACACCGCCGCGCCGCACTACGGCGCGGTTGTGGCATCCGCCGTCACGGCTGTTCCGGTTCCTGCAGGTGCAGTTGCAGGAGCTTCTGTTGGACCAGGGACAACCGCTGACGAAACGGTTGCTGACGGGACGGGCACGGGATCGGTCGGTGCGGGGGCCGGTGCAGGTGCCGGAGCGGGAGCAGGTGCCGGAGCGGGAGCGGGAGCAGGTGCAGGTGCCGGAGCGGGAGCAGGTGCCGGAGCGGGAGCAGGTGCCGGCGCGACAATCCCAGAGCTCGGTGTGGGCACGGGGGCCGGAGCAGGCGCCGGCGCCGGAGCAGGTGCCGGGGCGGGTGCTGGTGCCGGGGCGGGTGCTGGCGCCGGGGCGGGTGCTGGCGCCGGGGCGGGTGCTGTGTGTGGCTCCGGATCAGGCGTTGGATCTGGAGGCGGCGGACCAGGGGCGGGTGCCGGGGTGGGAACTTCAGGTGCAGGAGGATCCGTCGGCAGCTCAGGCGCGGGCTCCGGATCAGGCGCGGGCTCCGTAGGCACCCCGGGATCTGGCGTCGGCACGGGCGTGCCCGTAGCTGGTGGCGTCCCCGATGGTGGAGGCGTTGTTGTGTCCGCGGGCGGAGGCGTTGCTGTGTCCGCAGGCGGAGGCGTTGTTGTTCCTGGAGGCGTTGGCGTGGGGGAGGTCGTTGTCGGTGCCGTGGTTGTCGGTGCCGTCGTTGTCGGTGCCGTGGTTGTCGGTGAGCTCGTGGTAGGTGGTGCCGTCTTGCCGGGCGCCGTCGGCGACTTCGACGTAGTAGTGGTCGACGGGTCGGGTGCAACCGTCTGCAACGGGCTGCTGGTGGCTCCTCCCGTATTGGTTGGCCAAGGCGATGCCGAGCTGGGTATCAGGGAAGGACTGGCGCCGCCTGAGGGATTTCCGACGTAAGGCCGGGCATTGTAGTAAGTTGATGCCGGCGAGCCGCCCTCATCGTTATTGCCCCGAAGGAAGGGAATGGCCCAGCCGGCCAGACTGGCGGCATCGGGGTCAAAACTGGTCATCACTGTTTGCTTCAGCCGCTCAAGCTGCGTGATGGGCAACAGGGTCCACTTCGCCGGATCCGCGTGCCGTCCGTTTTCCAGGACTTCGAAGTGGAGGTGGCATCCGGTGGATGATCCGGTGGTGCCTACCTGCGCAATGACCTCGCCCACGCGGATCTTGTCACCTTTGGAGACGGCCACAGACTGAAGGTGGTTATACGTGGTAATGAGGCCGTTGCCGTGGTCAATCTCGATCCGGTTGCCGCCGCCCCACGGGTGCCATCCAGCTGCTCTTATGACACCGGAATCTGCTGCGTAGACACGGGTCCCACAGGCAGCGGCAAAGTCCTGGCCCCAGTGGAATTCACCGGCCTCACCTGTAAGCGGGTTGCGCCGCACACCGAAAGATGAACTGGGGTTCAGTACCTCCAGGGGTGCCATAAGGAAGCCTGCTCCCGGCCTCCTGAGAGTGGACGATGCAACACCTGGCGATTGGGCCTTGGAGCCGCCGGTTACAGTGACGCTCCTGGGGGCGGTTTGCACAATCGTTCTGCCGTAAGGAACCTTCGCCACCAGCTCCGCCGTGGGCCCGGCCACGGCATGCCCTTCGGAAGGAATTTCAGGATCGAGCAGTGCCGGACCCACGATGCCGGACGGCGGAACCACCCGGACAGCAGCCCCGTCAGCCGCATCTGAAAGTGACTGTACCTGGCTGGCCGGCGGTGCCTGAAAGCCGAACGCGAAAATGGAAAAGCCTACGACAACTGCCGCGGAGAGGCTCCGAAAAGCAACGCGGCCAGGGCCGTTCACCCCTGGTGCATGTTGTTTTCCCCCATGAGTTGCCACAGAATTCTCCTGATGTAGGACCCGACAAACTGCTGTTTTGACGAGCGTGTCCTCCATTGTGGCCACAGCCGAACACACGGGGAAACCCCTAAAACTGGGGGTGTGAACCCCATGGTTCATAGGCTTAATCACGCGCCGCGCATGAGTAAGAATGGAACATGCGGAACTTCCCCAGGGAATTGCAGGCGGAGATCCGGCGGACGTTAAGCGGCAGCCCTGATGCGCCACCGGATTGGGCGGAAAAGTTCGCCCAGGGAAAGGATCCGGGCCTTTACCGCCCCGGTTCCGCCGTATGGGCTGTCCATCGTGGAATGCCCACCCTTGTTGCCGGCATCCGTGCCCTTCTGATGCAGACGCTGCACCCCGGAGTCCTCGCTGGCGTCCATGACCATTCGAACTTCCAGGAAGACACCCTCGGCCGGCTGGTCAGGACCACCCGCTGGATCCATGCAGTGACGTACGGCTCTACGGCCGATGCCCGTGCCGCGACCAACGCAGTGCTCCGAATTCACGAGTCCGTGCGCGGACAGTACGTTGACGGAGCGGGTGTCGCCCGGGATTACTCGGCCAACGATCCGGAGCTGCTCCGATGGGTGCACGTTGCATTCACGGACTCATTCCTGGCGGTGCACCGCAGGTGGGGAGGACGCATTCCCGGAGGACCGGACGCCTATGTCCGTGAATGGGCCGAGGCTGGCCGCCTGATGGGCATAGAATCGCCACCGCTCCGGGAAGCCGATCTGGCCCAGGAACTGGAGGCCTGGTATGCAGCTGGGGCCTTGCGTGCGGACGAAAGGGTGGCCGAGACGGTAGCCTTTATCCGCAATCCGCCGCTGCATCCATGGCTGTTGCCCGGCTACCGGATCCTTTTTGCCGCCGCGGTGCGGAGTCTGGAGCCCAAGTACCGGGAGATGCTGGGGCTGCGGAATGCGCACATTGGCCCATTACCGCTTCCCGTGGGGCTGGCAACAAGGGCAACACTCGCCGTCGTACGTCTTGCCTTGGGCCCGATGGGGCCGAGCGAGCGCGCCGCGCGGAAACGGCTCCGGAGGTTGGGAGTGGCCTGAGCCGAGAAACCGGGAGCAACCGCCCCGACCGCTGCCGGACAGCAGGAAACCCGGTTCCGAGTGAATCGGAACCGGGTTTCCGGTGGCGGAGAATGGGGGATTTGAACCCCCGAGGGCGTTAACCCAACACGCGTTCCAGGCGTGCGCCATAGGCCGCTAGGCGAATTCTCCAGTTGCTTCTGAACCAAAAGCAGATACTAGAATACCCGAACTTTCCCGCATCGCCCAATTGAGGGTTTTCACCCTGAAAATTCGGCGTATTTCCAAGGCAGTGACGGTTAGGCACATGGGCAATGCATATGGCTGGCAGGATAGAGCCATGCCGCAGCTGCACGCCCTGGTCGTCTATGTTCCCGAGTCACACCTGGACCCCGTTCTTGCCGCGATGGGAGACGCCGGTGCAGGGCGGGTGGGTGAATACTCACACTGTTCCTTCACCTCGTCGGGCACCGGCCGGTTCACTCCCCTGGCTGGCTCCAACCCATTCATCGGCGCACAGGATGTTCCCGAGCAGGTGGCTGAAGTGCGTGTTGAGTGCGTGGTTGAGGATGAGCTGCTCGATGCCGTGGTCCGCGCCCTCCGGGCCGTCCACCCGTACGAAGAACCCGCCTTCATGAGCTGGCCGGTGAACGGGCACCGGCAGCAGCCAGAGAGCATGGTCTGAGTACGGGACTGCCCGATTCGAGGCGCGGCGAAACTTCGGGTAAAGTATCTGACGGCCCCTCATGTGGCGTCATCCTGTTGAACTCCCCCAGGACCGGAAGGTAGCAAGGGTAGACGGGCTCTGGCGGGTGCATGGGGGGTCTTTTATGTCAGCCCCGATTGGTAGGGTTTTCCTGTGACTGTTACTACCGCCCTGTACCGCAGATACCGCCCCGATTCGTTCGCGGACGTTATCGGGCAGGAACATGTCACCGAGCCGCTGATGACCGCCCTGCGCAAGAATCGCGTGAACCACGCGTACTTGTTTTCCGGCCCCCGCGGCTGTGGCAAGACCACCTCTGCCCGCATCCTTGCGCGCTGCCTCAACTGCGCAAAAGGCCCCACGGACACCCCCTGCGGTGTGTGCCTGAGCTGCATTGAGCTCGCCCGCGGCGGCGCCGGTTCCCTCGATGTCATCGAGATTGACGCCGCCAGCCACGGCGGCGTGGACGATGCCCGTGACCTCCGCGAACGCGCCACTTACGCCCCGGTCCGGGACCGCTACAAGATCTTCATTATTGACGAGGCCCATATGGTCACCTCGGCAGGCTTCAACGCCCTTCTGAAGATCGTCGAAGAACCGCCGGAACACATCAAGTTCATCTTTGCCACCACGGAGCCAGACAAGGTCATCGGGACGATCCGGTCCCGCACGCATCACTACCCATTCCGGCTGGTGCCGCCCGAGCCGCTCATGGCCTACCTTCAGCTTCTGTGCCAGCAGGAGAATGTCCCCGTTGCCCCGGGCGTGCTGTCGCTCGTCATCCGCGCCGGTGCAGGTTCCGTTCGTGATTCGCTGTCGGTGCTCGATCAGCTCATGGCGGGCGCCGGGCCGAACGGCCTGGACTACGAACTGGCCGTTGCGCTGCTTGGCTACACCCACGCTTCACTGCTGGATGATGTTGTTGAAGCGATCGCCGCATCCGACTCCGCCACCGTCTTCCGGGCAGTGGACAGGGTCATCCAGACTGGACATGATCCCCGCCGTTTCGTGGAGGACCTCCTCGAACGGTTCCGGGACCTCATCATCGTTCAGGCCATGCCCGAGAGTGCCCAATCGATCCTTCGGGGCATGCCGGCCGACCAAATCGCGCGGATGCAGAACCAGGCGCACAATCTGGGTGCCGCCGAGCTGTCCCGCGCTGCTGACGTCACCAACACCGCGCTCACGGAGATGACAGGCGCAACCTCTCCCCGGCTGCACCTTGAGCTGCTCTGTGCCCGCATCCTGCTGCCCAGCGCTGAACAGACCGAGCGGGGCATTGCCGCACGCATCGACCGCGTGGAGCGGAGACTGAATTACGCAGGGAACGACGTCGGCGCTCCGGCGGCCGCTGCTGCCGCACCCGTCGCTGCCCGCCCCGCCGCAGTTGCACCGTCTGATGCTGCGGCGGCTGTTGCCCCGCCCGCCACTGCTGCACCTGCCGCCCCAGCACCCGTTATCCCGGCACCTGTTGCCCCGGCGCCTGTTAACTCCGGGCAGCCCAGCTCCGTGCCGGACACCTCGATGCCAGATGCTTCAGGTCCAGCTCCAGCTGTCAGCGCACCGGTTGCCGGACCCCCAGCTGCCGTTCCGGCGGGCGTTCCGATGCAGCGGCCAGCCATGGCAGCGCCGCGGATCAGCACCAGTGACTGGCCTGTGGACGAACGGCAGCCGGGCGCAGGCAGGCCTGCGCCCGAGCCCGTCGTCGGCAGCGGCCGGGAGTCCACACCGCCCCTCCACGCCGGCACGCAAGGACAGTCGGAGCGGCCGGCTGAAGCGACGCAGCGGCCAGCCGCGGAATCGGCACCCCGCCAGGCCCAGCCTGATCAGCCTGCTTCTGCACAGCCGGAAGGCCGCTCCGCTTCCACCGGCGCACCTGCCCCTGTCCCCGCCGCCCCTCCCGCGCATGCTGGAGGAGGCGACGTGGAGGTGATGCGCCGTGCATGGCCGGAGATCCTGCAGACCCTGGCGAAGATCAAGCGCAGCACGTGGGCTCTCGTGGAACCGAACGCCCAGGTTGGCCAGTTCGACGGCCAGGTGCTGACACTGGTCTTCACCACCTCGGGGCTGGCCGGTGCCTTCGGCCGGGCTGATCACTCCGAGAACCTGCGCCAGGCGATCCACAAGACCATCGGCATCGATTGCCAGATCACTGCGAAGGCAAGCGCTTCCAACACCCCCGCGAGCTCTGACCCAAACCCAAAAGGCCCTACTAGCCGGGACATTCCCGCGCCCACCACGGACGCGGACTGGGGACTGGCCCCGGCCGTCACTGGCTCCACAGGGGGAAGTGCTTCCGGGCCCCAAAGGGACGACGTACCTCCTCCCCCAGGACCCCGCCCTGCCCGAGAGCCCGCGACAGCACGGGAACACAGAGCAGGTTCCTCTGCTGTGGCTGCTTCCCGCCCCGCGTCTGCTTCGGTGGCGGCGGCTGAGCCGCGTCGTGCACTTGCAGGTGAACCTCCCGCGTATGCAGGTGAACCGGCCCATATTAGCCATGGCGGTTCCTACTCCTACCCTGACGACGATTGGGGCCCGCCCCTCGACGAGGACGCACCCCCGCTGGATGAAGAACCGCCTATGGACTGGGAACCGCGCCCCCGTCAGGAAGCCCGCACTGTCTCCCAGCCCGCTGATGCATCCCGCCCCGTCCCTGCCTCCGCCCGGGATAGCGGATTAGCCAGGCCGGCAACGGATGCCTCCGCTGACCCCTGGTCGCGGGCTGTGGAGCAGGCTCCGGGCGTGTGGCTCCTGGGTTCCGAAAGCAACGTGGGCAAGTACGGGGGCCACCCTGAACTAGAGCCGCAAACCCCGGCCGCTCCGAGATATGAACCCGCAACGGCCCAGCTTCCGCCTGAGACCGGACCGGCGGGTACTGGGTCGCCGGCCCTGGGGCGTCCTGCTGCCGCCCCGGCCACGGGCACTCAGCACATGCCGGCCCCAGTCCAGCTTGGGGAGCCAGTCCAGCTTGGGGAGCCAGTCCAGCCTGGGGAGCCCGTCCAGCCTGGGGAGCCCGTCCAGCCTGTGGAGCCGGCATGGGAAACCCGGGAGTTCGCGCCCGCCTATGCAATGGCATCCGCACCTGCCCCTGGGCCGGGTGAAGCGGCGCTCGTACCCAGTGCAGCGCCGTCCGGCCGCCCGCACCTTGCACCCACCAAGGTGACGGCTGTTGGAGCTGCACCGGCGGGGGCCCCGACAGCCGCCACGGACACTGCCGCGGCCACCAGGACCGCTCCAGGCACGGGTACTGCGGCCCTCGCGGCGCCGGCCGCAGGCAAGGAAAAACTGAGCCTTTACCAGCGGCTGTCCAACAGCGCCGAGGCTGAAGCAGGGCGGGCCAAAGCGCCCAGCCGTCAAGCGGAGTCTGCCGTCCCGCATCCCCAGGACATTCCCAGCGCCGATGACGAGACCATCGAGGAATCGGGCGTGTTTGGGAGGGCTGCTGTTGAGCGTATTCTGGGCGGAAAGCTGATCGACGAGCGGTCGCTGGACGGAAGCCCGCTTGTGCCCCGCTACTAGGCATCGCGAAGCTCGAACTGTTAAGCCGCACCGCGAAGCCCAAACTATTAAAACGAGGACATTGTGTACGAGGGTGCAGTTCAAGAGCTGATCGACGAGCTCGGACGCCTGCCGGGTGTCGGGCCGAAGTCAGCCCAGAGGCTGGCCTTCCACATCCTGGAGGCCGACCCGCAGGATATGAGGCGGCTTGTTGACGCCATCACCACCGTCAAGGACCGCGTGAAGTTCTGTACTGTATGCGGCAACGTTACGGAGCAGGAACTCTGCAACATTTGCCGGGATGCCCGCCGGGACCCTTCCGTCATCTGCGTGGTGGAGGAGTCGAAGGACGTTCTTGCGGTGGAGCGTACCCGTTCGTTCCGCGGCCGATACCACGTGCTTGGCGGCGCCATAAACCCCATTGCGGGCATAGGCCCTGAGCAGCTGCGGATCCGCGAGCTGCTGACAAGGCTCAACGACGGCGCCATCCAGGAAATCATCATCGCCACGGACCCGAACCTGGAGGGTGAGGCGACGGCCACATACCTGGCCCGGATGCTGAAGTCCATCGGCATTACCGTGACGCGGCTGGCGTCCGGACTCCCGGTCGGCGGAGACCTCGAGTACGCCGACGAAGTCACGCTCGGCCGTGCTTTCGAGGGCCGGCGCAACGCCTTGGGCTGAGCCGTTCAGGGTCACAATTCCACGCCCTGGCCGGGGCGGCGATAAACTGTCCCCATCAGCTACGCCGTCGTGCCGCAAGGCCGCCAGGCCTCCAGAACTCCGATTGATCCAGTGAGGGTGCACGCATGAGTATGCCCAGTACCGATGTGAAGACTGAACAGCAGCCGCAGGAGCTTGCCGTTAACCCGGCCTCCACCGCCCAGCTCATTGTGCAGAAGTTTGGTGGTTCCTCGGTAGCCGATGCTGAAGGTATCAGGCGTGTTGCCAGACGTGTTGTGGACGCCCAGAAAGCCGGCAACGAGGTTGTTGTTGTGGTCTCGGCGATGGGTGACACCACCGACGAACTGCTGGACCTCGCCGCGCAGGTCACCAATTCCGCCCCGGCACGCGAGATGGACATGCTTCTGTCCGCCGGCGAACGCATTTCCATGGCCCTGCTGGCCATGGCGATCAACAAGTTCGGCGCCTCCGCCCAGTCCTTCACCGGTTCCCAGGCCGGCATGATCACTGACGGCATCCACGGCAAGGCCCGCATCATCGACGTGGACCCGCACCGGATCCGGACGGCTCTGGACAAGGGCCACATCGCCATCGTCGCCGGCTTCCAGGGCATGAGCCGCACCACCAACGAGATCACCACCCTGGGCCGCGGCGGTTCTGACACCACGGCAGTGGCCTTGGCCGCAGCGCTGGACGCCGATGTGTGCGAGATCTACACA
This sequence comes from Arthrobacter sp. D1-17, assembly GCF_054130535.1. Classification (NCBI taxonomy): domain Bacteria; kingdom Bacillati; phylum Actinomycetota; class Actinomycetes; order Micrococcales; family Micrococcaceae; genus Arthrobacter; species Arthrobacter sp. D1-17. The sequence continues at coordinate 3,623,273 of NZ_CP096382.1, forward strand.
GACGTGGACGGCATCTTCACCGCCGATCCGCGTGTGGTTCCCTCGGCGCAGAAAATCGACCGTATCTCCAGCGAGGAAATGCTGGAACTTGCTGCGTCCGGCGCCAAGATCCTTCACCTGCGCTGCGTCGAGTACGCCCGCCGGTTTGGTGTGCCGCTGCACGTCCGTTCTTCATTCAGCCAGCACGAAGGCACCTGGGTCATCCCCGGCGCCGACGACAAGATCAAGACTCAAGAGGGAGTTGCCTTGGAGCAGCCAATCATCTCCGGCGTTGCACACGACCGTTCCGAAGCGAAGGTGACCGTTGTCGGCGTTCCCGACATCCCCGGTAAGGCTGCCGCCATCTTCCAGGTCATCGCCGATGCGCACTCGAACATCGACATGATCGTGCAGAACGTCTCGACGCACGGGACCGGCCGTACGGACATCTCCTTCACCCTGCCCATCGTCGAAGGCGCCGACGCACTCGCTGCCCTCCGTGCCGCTGAGGCCGAGATCGGCTTCGAAAGCATCGAATACAACGAGCAGATCGGCAAGCTGTCCCTGATCGGCGCCGGAATGAGGTCACACCCCGGTGTATCGGCAACGTTCTTCAAGGCGCTTTCCGACGCCGGCATTAACATCAACATGATTTCCACCTCGGAGATCCGCATCTCTGTCGTCACCCACGCGGACCTGCTGGACGAGGCGGTGCGCGTCATCCACAAAGCGTTTGACCTGGACAGCGAAGCAGAGGCCACCGTTTACGGCGGCACGGGCCGCTAACCCACGTCGGCCAAACCACAGCAGATCAAAGCAGCAAGGAAAGCGGCCGCCAGCCTGGGAATCCAGGCTGGCGGCCGCTTTTAGTCTAAACGCTAAGTTTTCCTACTCGAGATACTTCAGGTCGCTCTTGCGTATTGCGTAGTGGTGGCCTTCGGAGTCAGTCTCGACTTCGAACTGCGCCAGCTCTTCCTCCGAGGCATGCTCGAAGTCATCGTGCAAGTGAACCACAGGCGTAGAAGAGTCACCCACCGCGGCCGGGCCGAAGATGAACCGCAGCCTGTCGGTCAGGTTCATGAAGCCAGAAACTACATGTGCCACAAGTCCCACCTCCTTCCCTGAACGAAGGTAGAGGAAATGCTCCGACTTCCGGTGCCCTCATTTTACGCCCGCGGGGCGAAAAAGGCGCGGGCGGTTCGGCTAGCGAAGGGATTTATCGTCCGGGTCACGGGGCACTACGTAGGTGCTGCCGTCCGGGCGCTGGACCGTTTCCCACTGGCGGGTTTCCGCCTGGCGCTGGGCGAGCAGCCGGCGGTTTTCTTCGGTCATGTCGTGTCCCAGTGCGCTCCGGTTTGCCGGGCCGAAAATCGCCCTCAGCTTGCCCGTAGTGCGCATGAAGCGCTGTGCTGCATTCTCTTTTGCCAAGGTGTCCACTTCTCCGTATGAACTCTGCTGAAGCCAACTGCCATGAAGCCCGCGGCCATGATCAACGATACACTAATTGTTAGTACCCTAACGATCGAAGGAACATCATGAATGCCCCCACAGACCAGGCAACGAAGCAGGCAGTGACTGTCCAAGCAGTGACGGCCCACGCCACAAGTGAACCTGGTGCAAGGGAACCTGACGCAACTGAACCCGGCGCATCGGCTGCCAGCGGCAACGCCGACGCTTCTGCGGCCGACAGCGACCTCCTGCTGGAGCGGCAGCTTTGTTTTGCACTGACCGTGGCTTCGCGCAGCGTCGTGGGTGCCTACAAGCCTGTGCTGGAACGGATGGGCCTCACACATCCGCAGTACCTGGTCATGCTGTGCCTGTGGGAAAACAGCCCCCGCACCGTGCGGGAGATCAGCGAAGCGCTCGCCCAGGAGCCCGCCACCATCTCCCCGCTGCTTCGAAGGCTGGAAAGTGCCGGACTCATCACGCGGCGCCGCGTGGAAGGGAACGAACGAGCCCTGGCTGTAGCCCTCACCCCTGCTGGAGCATCACTCCGTCAGCAGGCGACATCGGTGCCGGGCACGATGATGGCCAGGCTCGGCCTGACCCGGAAACAGGTGGAGGACCTGCACCGCACAATGATGGACCTCATCGCCGCCACGACCGACCGCCCCAACTGAACCCGCAACGCCGACTGCACACTTCCGTCGCATTGCACACTTCCGTCGCACTGCACAGTTCCGCCGTACTGCAGCAAGCCATACTGCAGAAAGCGGTGCAGTCCGGGAAGCGCACGACGCCGGTACTCACCAGATCTGGTGAGTACCGGCGTCGTGCGTTATTTCGTTCTGCTGCCTCAAGCGGTGACGTTCAGATGTTCCGGACTACGGGGCGGCCACAGGCCGCACCGCAACCGGCGAGCGCACGCTGTTTTCGGATGAAGTCCACGTCAGCGAGCCCGTTGCGTAGGTGTTTAGTGGAGCTCCCGCGGTTGTGAAGGTGACGGTGAAGACGGCGCTCTCCCCCGCCTTCAGGGTCAGCTCGGCCGGGCTGACGGTGGTCTGGACACCGGGAACGTCAACGGTGGCCCGGTAGGTCCCGGCCTCCACCGCCGTGACGGCCCGGGTAACCACCTGGCTGCGGACCAGGGAGCCCAGGGCGATCGACGGCACGTTGACGTCCTTGGCAGCCAGCGGCTCGATTCCCAGGTCAACCCCCTGGCCCTGAAGGAAGGCGAGCCAGTCGCCGGGGCCGGCATCGTACACCAGGCCTGGTGTCGCGAACCTGGTGGGATTCACATGGCCTGCGCCTTGGGCAAAGACGTCGTGAACCTTCGCTCCATCCGCATTCACGAGGTCGTACGCGGTGGTCATGATCGCCGACTTAACCGCAGCCGGAGACCACTGCGGGAACTTGCCCAGCAGCAGGGCTCCGGATCCTGCCACATGCGGCGCGGCCATGGAGGTTCCGGACATGAAGCCAAACTTCTCGCCCTTGAAGCCGATCGGCGAAACAGCAGCAAGGACAGCGACGCCCGGTGCCGTAACATCGGGCTTCAGCAGGTCGCCGCCGGCCGCCAGAGTCGGGCCCCGGGATGAGAATGCAGCGATCTGCGGCACCGGGGGAAGCGCGGCGCCGGTGGTGTCCTTCATTCTCAGGTTCGCTGTCAGCCCGGGGGTGGCTGCCACAGCTTCCTTGACGCTGGGATCCCCTACATGGACAGTGGGGACGCTGTGCATGTCGGTATCAAGCGAGCCTGGCACCACGTTGACGAGCACCATGCCCACGCCACCGGCGCGCTGCACCTCGGCGCTCTTGTCGACCCGGGGAATTATGCCGCGATCACACACGACGATCTTGCCTGCAGCCTTGGCCGGATCAAGCGAGTTCGGGACACAGAGGGCAGCGTCCGCATCAGCGGCTGCCGCCGCCTTGACGGCCAGCGCCAGAACGATCGGCTTCGCGGTCACCTCTTGGCTCATCACGCTCGCTCCGGCGAACTTCTTGCCGTCGGACAGCTCAACTGTGCCACGGAGCGTACTGTCGAACGTCGAAGCTGCGACGCTGGTGACCCAGGGGCCGGCGTGGTTCACGGTGCTGGCGCCGGGGCCTTCATTGCCGGCGGACGCTGAAACGAAAACGCCTGCCGCTGCTGCATTGAGGAAGGCGAGGGAGACCGGATCGACGGTGGTCTTGGTGTTCCCTGAGATGGAGAAATTGATCACGTCCACCCCGTCCAGGACGGCATCCTGAATCGCCTGCATGATGTCCGATTCCAGGCACCCGGTGGTCGCCGGGGTGGCGCCCTCCCAGCAAACCTTGTACACGGCGATCTTGGCTGCCGGCGCTACGCCGGAACTGATGCCAAAGTCGCGTCCGCCCGCCGTCTGGGCTATGTCGCTGTTTCCGGCTGCGGTGCTGGCCGTGTGGGAACCGTGCCCGTGAATGTCCACCGGCGAGAACAGCTCGAGCGGTGACCTCTGGTCCGGCGGGACGATGGCCTTGTAGCCCTCACCGTAATAACGGGCACCGATCACCTTGCTGTTGCACTCAGTCCCCTCGAACCCTTCACCCTTGACGCAGTCCCCAACGAACGTCCCGCCGTCGGCCTTGCGCATGGCGATGACGTTGCCCTGCAGGTGGTACGGCCTGCCGATCTTTGGGGTGCCCGAGAGCGGCGGAACGGTATCGCCGGTGAAGAACGGATTGTTCGGGGAATACCCGGTATCCAGGACACCGACAACAACGCCCCTGCCGGCGCCCTCCTTGCCGTCGAACTGATCCCTCCAGACCCCTTGCCGCCCTGGGAGCCCAAGAAAATCGGTACTGGAGTAGTCCGGCTTGAGCAGCCTGTCCGGAACCACGGCGAGCACTCCCCGGTCCCCGGCGAGTTGCTTCGCCTGTTCGCCCGAGAGGGCGGCGCTGAACCCGTTGAGAGCCAGTGTGAAGCTCCGGTCGATCTTCACGCCCTTTGCGGTTGCCGCCTGCCGCTGCTTCGTTTTAAGGTGCGCGTCGTATTTGCGGGAGTTGGGCCCGGACGGGTCCAGCTTCTTTCCCTTCGGAGCGGCGGTGCCGGGAATGCCGGGAACACCTCCTGAGTAGGTGGCCAGCGGCTTATCCTTGAGCATCACGATGTACCGGCCGTCGTCGAAGGCGGTTTGGCCGGCGGATGGTCCAGGTGCTGCTGGCGCCGGAGCAGCCAGCCCCTGACCAATAACCAAGGCAAGGCCGACAGCGAGGACGGCGGGCAGCCGGCGGCGGGTTTTCGGGCGGGAGGATGTTTGCTGGGTGGTCATGGGGAGATGCCTTCCTTGGTTCTTGGACCTGCAGACCTTCGGTCCCACGAACTGGACGCTCTGCCCCCCATGGGCGTCATCACTCTTAGGTTGTAACCGCGCACCCGTCAATGTCAGAAAGATACCGCGGACGCCGCCAAGAATCGATACCCTTCCGTTAGCTATTGCCGGATACCGTTACCCGGCCGTTCCGGACCGCAGGAGGGGCCGACGATAGAATGGGAAAAAATTGAGGAGACCCGGCATGCGTAAGCAATTCCTTTCTGTGCTGCTCGCCCTCGGAGCGATGGGCGGACTGGCCGCGTGCACGCCCGGCACCGGGACCGGTGAGCCCACCGCCACGACCGGAACCGCCAGTGAATCCCCCGCATCCCCGGGTTCAGCCACCACCCCGGCAGAACCGGAGAACACGCAGCCCGGCACTGCGGCCCCGGCCACCACAACATCTGGCACCACGCCCCCGGACGCGGAGACAACTGATCCCGCCCCGGCACCGCCGGCGCCGGCACCGCTGCCATCCGGGCCAGGGAAGGGTGATGCCGAGCTCGCCATCACCGTCAAACCCACCCAGGACGGTACCGCTGTCAATTACACACTCGTCTGCAAGGACGGTGCCCCGGCTGCAGAAAGCCAGCACCCCGGTGCCGCCGCCGCATGCGCTGCACTGAAGGAGAACGCCGCGATCCTCAACGTACCCGGACCCCGCAAGGACGTCTCGTGCACCCAGCAGTACGGCGGACCCCAGGTTGCCACAGTCACCGGCCTGGTCGACGGCATTCCTGTCGAGACAACCTTCATGTTGCGCAACGGCTGCGAAATCGGCGCCTGGAATGCGGCGAAGGATGTCCTTGGCTCTGCCAGTGGGGCCGTCTAAGCCCGTGCCCGTTGAAAGGCCCATGATGCACACCCGGCCCCTGGTGCTGCCCGCCGCCGCCTGGCAGGAGCGGGAACGCGCGCATGCGGACCGCGTACGGCGCTACAGCGATCCCTACCTGGCGCGCCGGTCCGCGGGCCGGAAGCATCCGGTGGAGGACTTCCTCTTCACTTACTACACCCAGAAGCCCGGCCAGCTGTTGCGTTGGCATCCGGGCGACGGCGTTGTGCTCACCGGAGCGGAGGCGGGACAGCGCAGTGGCTGGAAGTACTACCGCATGCTCGACGGCGACGAACTCGCCTCATGCGAGGTTCCGCACGGCGGCACCGCCGTGACCCTCGACCGGGAGGCTTTTCTTGACGCACGCCGTGCGGCACTCGTTTTTGCCCAGGTCATCCTGGCGGGTACTGCCGCACGTCCGGCGCAGTTCGGCTGCTTCGGCCTGCACGAGTGGGCGATGGTGTACCGCCAGGACAAGTTTGAGCTCCGGCATGAATACCTGAAGCTGCGGCTGGGTGGAGCCGGCACGGACAAGGTTGTCGAGGATAACCGGATCCGCTGCTCGCACTTTGACGCCTTCCGCTTCTACACCCCGGATGCGGTTCCACTCAATGAGCTCTCCCCCAGCCGGGAGAACCAGCGCAGCCTTGAGCAGCCGGGCTGCCTGCATGCGAACATGGACCTGTACAAGTGGGCCTATAAGCTTTCCCCGGCCCTGCCGAGTGAATTGGTCATGGACTGCTTTGAACTTTCGTGGCGTGTCCGGGCCATGGACATGCAGGCCTCTCCCTATGACCTTGAGGACTGGGGGTACCCGCCACTCAGGATCGAGACCGCCGAGGGCAAGGCCGCCTATGTTGAGCAACAGCGGGCCTTCTCCGCTGAAGCCCAGGTACTGCGCGGCAGGCTGCTGGCGGCGCTCGCTCCGCTCTTTGAGTCGTCGGGTGCTGACGGAGCCATAACGGAGCCCCCATGACACCTGCCGAGCACGCCGCCCCTGACCGTGAACTCGATCTGACGGTCTCCCTGACGGAGGCGCCGGGCGCACCCGAGCGTGTCTTCCGGCTGACGCGTCATGCCGGCGGGCCGGTTGAATCAGACCTGCCGGATCCCGCGGGTGCCGTTGCCGCCGTCGAGCGCTTCGGGGAGGGGATCTTCTTTCCCGCACCGGGACCTCCTATGCTCTGCACCCAGCAATATGGCGGCCCGCAGGTTGCCGTGGTGACCGGAACGTTCGGCGCCAGGCAGGTACATTGCCGGTTCTCGCTGACGGACGGCTGCGAAATAGCCCGGTGGCACGCCCTTTCTCCGCTGCTCGGTGGCATTTCCGGATCAACCGGCGCCATCTGAGGAGATGACGCACGCAGCGGTTCCGGAAACACGTTATTCTACACGCGGCGTTAAACGACAGTAAGACGGCAGTGGCCGCCGGTGATGCACCGCCGGCCACTGCAGCAGGGGTTCCGCGTGAACCCGGTTCCGCGACCTTCCTAAATCTCGACCTTCCTAAATGGAGTTATCCGGAGACCTTTTCAGGTCCTCATTCTGGACCTTCCCCTGGTTCTCCTGATTCTTCGGATCCGCCGAAGAAGCCGGCGGAACTCCAGGCGTGCCGGCGGGGGCCACCACCACATTCACGAACGTAGGCGCGCTGGCACCGGCGAACGTGATCCTGCCGATGTAGGAACCCGGGGCGAGGTTGCTCCATGTCAAGGTAAGCGCGCCGGCAGCGCCGTTGGCCAGGCGGACGGGGTCCGGACTGACCGTGGCGTTGCCTACGTTTGCGCCAAGGACAGCGGCGTCAACTGACGCGCCGGTGGCTTGGCCGTTGGGGCTGTCGTACAGATTCACGAACATCCGGTACGTTCCCGGGGCCGGGTTCGGGATGGAGACCGATTCGCTGGCCGCGGCCGTTGCCGCGACTATTCCCTGTCCGCTCGGGGTGATGACCACCATGTCGAAGTCAGCGCTTTCGTCTGCGGAAAACACGGAAAGTTTTGCCAGCGGGGACCCTGCCGGCACCTGCACCGTCTTGACGAAGTTGGAGGCGTCGGGCTCATACCGGAACGGCCCCGGAACCAGTTCAATGGAAGAGGAATCCGCCTTGGACAGCCCGTCGAGTGTCACGTCGGTCGGTGAGCCTGAGCCGGAAACGATGCTGACGTTTCCGGACCCGTTGCCTCCTTCAGACGTGAACGTGACGTTCTTGGGTGCCACAACTGATTGCGGCCGCACCGCAATCGGGGAGGCAACGGTCTTGTTCGCCCCCTGCCAGGTCAACGATCCCATGGCGAACTGTCCTAAGGTTGCGCTTTGGTTCTCGAAGGAGACCTTGAACGTGCGCTTTTCTCCGGCCGCATTGAAGGACAGGATGGACGGAGTCACGGTAACCTTCACGCCGGGTACTTTGGCAGTGGCCCGGTACACGCCCGGGTTCAGTGCTGTCACTGTGCGTGTCACCTCGATCCTGCCTGCAAGGTTTCCGAGGGAGAACGAAGGAGCGTTCATGTCCCGCGGCCTGGTGCTGCCAAGGCCCGGAATACCCAGGTCAACCCCGGTTCCCTGGATAAACCGGAGGTAGTCGTCGCCGTCGGCATCATAGACAAGGCCCGGATTCAGGATCCGGGCGGGATCAGCCTGCCCTGCGCCGGTGGCGTGGACATCCGTGTTCTTCGTGCCGTCAGCAAGCTTTACAGCACCAGCAGTGGTCATCATGGCCGACTTCACGGCAGCCGGGGACCAAACCGGGTTCTTGCCCAGAATCAGCGCGCCGAAGCCGGCAACGTGGGGGGCCGCCATGGATGTTCCGGACATGAACCCGAAGGTGTCACCGCCGGCACCGATCGGCGAAACGCCGGCCAGGACTGCCACGCCAGGAGCTGCAAGGTCGGGCTTGAGGAGGTCTGAGTCGGTGGCGATCAGCGGCCCCCGGGAAGAGAAGCCGGCGATCTGGGGCTGCGCTTCAACCGGCAGTCCGGTGGTGTCCTTGGCGACGAGAGAAACTGTGATGGCGGGATTCGCTGCCACCTTGGCCTTGATCTGCTCCGTCGCGGGCGGATTGACATGCACGGTGGGGACGGAGTGCTTGTCGGCGTCGAGGGACGAACTGGTCACATTGACCAGAATCATTCCGGCACCGCCACCACGTGCCACTTCCGCACTTTTAGCCACACGGTCGTATGTGCCGCGGTCACAAACCACAACCTTGCCGGAGATTTTTGCCGGGTCCAGCGAGCCGGGGCCGCACAGCCGCGGTGCCGGGTCCTGCCCGGAGCCTGCATCCCCGGCCAGGACCGCACCGGCGCCGGTGACTTCGCGGTTCATGATACTGGCGCCGCGGAACTTGCTCCCGTCGGAGAATTCGGCGGTGCCCTGCAGCTCTTGGGAGAAGGTGCTGGCGGCAACGGTGGTGACCCAGGGTTCTCCGTGGTTCACGGTGCTGGCGGCGGGGCCGGAGTTGCCTGCGGAAGCCGCAACAAAGATCCCTGCCGAGGCTGCGGAAAGGAACGCCAGGGATACCGGATCCGTCGTGGTCGATGTGGTTCCCGAGATGGAGTAGTTCAGGACGTCGACGCCGTCGAGCACGGCCTGGTTGATCGCATCGATTGCCGCGGAGGTGTAGCAGCCCCCGGTGGCCGGATCGTTGTCCTCCCAGCAGATCTTGTAAATGGAGAGCTTGGCGGCAGGCGCGATGCCGCTGGTGAGGCCGAAGTTCCGGCCATCGACGAAGGTCTCCACACTGGGGTTACCGGCAGCGGTGCTGGCGGTGTGGGTTCCGTGGCTGCCCACGTCCACCGGGGAAATCAGCTCTTCCGGCGCCCGGTCTGCCTTGTCAACAGTGTCTTCAAAGGCATCGGAGAAGTAGCGGGCGCTCAGGACCTTCGAATTGCAGGCCTTGCCGTCGAACCCCTCGCCTTTTTGGCACTCACCCTCGAAGGTGCTGCCGTCGGACTTCAGCATGGCAATACTTTTTCCGCTGCGGTAGGGAACGCCGACCTGCGGTTCCCCCTTGAGTGGCTGCACCTCCTGTCCCGCGAAGAAGGCGCTTGAGGGTGTGTACCCCGAATCAATGACTCCGACCACGACGCCCCTGCCGGCACCTTCCTGCCCGCCGAACTGCGTGTTCCAGGTGCCGCCGGGACCGCTGAGCTTGAGGAAATCGGTGGTGGAGTAGTCCGGTGCCCGCTGCGTGTCCGGCGCCACCGTCAGTACGCCCGGATCCTTCGCGAGGTTGGCGGCCTGGTCCGGCGTCAGTGCGGCACTGAATCCGTTCAGCGCCGCGGTGTACCTCGTGCGGATCTGTACGTTCTCCCTCTCGGCCAGCGCTGTCTGTTTGGCTTCGAGGTGCGCCTGGTATTTCTGCACGTCGCTCCGGGTCGCGTCCAGCTTCCGGCCCAACTCCGGTTTGGTGGCTGCAAAGCCCGGCTTACCGCCCTCGTAGGTGGCTGCGGGCTGGTCGGCCAGGACAATGATGTAGCGCCCCGCCGGGAATTCCTTTGGATCAACGGTTTTTTGCCGGGCGGCTTGAGCGATGCCAAACGCACTGTCCGGAGCCATGCCCTGGGTGGCAGCGGCCGGCGACGCGGCGCCGGATGAAAGGAGCAAAGGCAAACCAACACAAAGTGCGGCTGCTTTCCGGGCCCCCCGGCTTCGGAAGAAGCTCTTTCCTGCTGATTTCACGAGTGATCTGAACCTTTCATAAGGATCCGGTCCCGGCTGATGGCCGGGGCTCATGCGGCTTGTCGAAGCGATTGACAGGTAGCGTCGATCCGCACGAGCTCAGCCGATCCCAAGAGTACCTACCGGCGGGTAGTTATGATATAGGCCACAAACCACTATTCAGTTTTGCCCCCAACAGACGCCGGCATGATTACATGCGGCGTTGGTTCTGCCTGACTGCGCGCTACTGCCGGGGAGTACGGACCACTTCACTGATCCACTGGCGGGTCTTCTCGTCAACCGGCCCCGCGAGGCGGCTGCGACTTGCCTCGCGGTCGGCCCTGATCTTCTGGAGAACCATCCTCCCGAGCCCCGCAAAGACGGCGGCGGCAAGCACTGGCAACAGGACGGATCTCGGTTTCTCAGCCATTCCGCAATCCTACTGACGGGGATGACGGCGGACCAGAGCCGCCATCGTCGTTCGCCGGTTCCGCCGCCTGTTCCGGTGCCGGCGGGCGCGAATACAGAGTGCGCCGCCGGGGCCGGTAGAATGGGGAAGCAAGCTCGCGGAGCGGCCGTTCACACCGTGCCAGATGCCGTCCCCTTTGAACCAATAGGCCGCAGAGGAATGGCGTGAGATGGCCCCACTCCGCTGCGCCCTTACCCAATGCTCACGCACAGGAGTTACCGGATGCCCCGGATCGTTGTCGACGTCATGCCCAAGCCCGAGATTCTGGACCCGCAGGGGAAGGCCATCGTGGGAGCACTTCCCCGTCTGGGTTTCACCAGCTTTAGCGCTGTCCGCCAGGGCAAGCGCTTCGAACTGACCGTCGACGGCGAGGTGACCGAAGACATCCTGACCGAGGCCCGGGAAGCCGCCGAGACCCTGCTGTCCAACCCGGTGATCGAGGACGTTGTCAACGTCGAGGTCGTCGAGGCCTGATATGACTGAACTCCCCCTGATCGGTGAGGCCGTAGCCGCCGACACGCCTACTGCCGGCGGACTCACCGGCGCGAAGATCGGCGTCATCACCTTCCCCGGCACGCTCGATGACCGCGACGCCGCGCGCGCAGTCCAGCTCGCCGGCGGCACGCCCGTTCCGCTGTGGCACGCCGATACCTCCCTCGGCGACGTGGACGCAGTCATTCTCCCGGGCGGCTTCTCGTACGGCGACTACCTCCGGGCAGGCGCCATCGCGCGTTTCGCACCGCTGATGTCCAAGGTCATCGACGCCGCCAACTCCGAAGCCAAGCTGCCGGTGCTGGGCATCTGCAACGGCTTCCAGATCCTCACCGAGTCGCACCTGCTGCCAGGATCGATGATCAAGAATGACCACCTGAAATTTATGTGCCGCGACCAGGTGCTGCGCGTCGAGAACAGCAACACCGACTGGACTCTCGATTACGCCGAGGGCCAGGAGATTACGGTGCCACTGAAGAACCAGGACGGCCAGTACATTGCCGATGAAAAGACCCTGGACGCACTCGAGGCCGAAGGCCGCGTGGTGTTCCGCTACGTGGGCTTCAACCCGAACGGCTCGCGCCGCGATATCGCCGGCATCTCCAATGCCGCCGGCAACGTCGTAGGCCTCATGCCGCACCCGGAGCACGCGGTGGAACAGGGCTTCGGCCCCGAGACGAATCTGTCCGGCACGGCCGGTGTCGGCGGGACCGACACGGACGGCTTGGGCTTCTTCACTTCCGTACTGACCAAAATTGTGGGAGGCAAGTAATGACCGAGATCTCGACAGGCTCGATCACCGACGGCACAGGCGCGGCCACCGCTGCCGCCTCGCCCACCGCTGCCCCGGGAGCGATCACCCAGGTGCCGAAGTTCAACATCGACACCGTCGAGAACGCAGCCAAGACGCCGGACACCGAACTTCCCTGGGCCGAGCTCGGCCTGAAGCAGAACGAGTTCGACGAGGTCGTGAAGGTTCTGGGCCGCCGCCCCACGGGCGCCGAACTGGCCATGTACTCCGTCATGTGGAGCGAGCACTGCTCCTACAAGTCCTCTAAGAACCACCTTCGCCAGTTCGGCGAAAAGGTGACGGACGAAATGAAGAAGGACATGCTGGTGGGCATCGGCGAAAATGCCGGCGTCACCAACCTGGGCGACGGCTGGGCCGTGACGTTCAAGATCGAGTCCCACAACTCGCCGTCGTTCGTTGAGCCCTACCAAGGTGCCGCAACCGGCATCGGCGGCATTGTCCGCGACATCATTTCCATGGGCGCCCGCCCTGTCGCTGTGATGGATCCGCTGCGTTTCGGTGCGATCGACCACCCCGACACGGCCCGCGTCATCCACGGCGCCGTCGCCGGCATTGGCGGCTACGGCAACTCACTCGGCCTGCCCAACATCGGCGGCGAAATGGTCTTTGACTCCGTGTACCAAGGCAACCCCCTGGTCAACGCGCTGGCCGTCGGCGTGATGCGCCATGAGGACATCCGCCTCGCCAACGCTTCCGGCAAGGGCAACAAGGTAGTCCTGTTCGGCGCCCGCACCGGCGGCGACGGCATCGGCGGCGCCTCCGTGCTGGCCTCCGAGTCCTTCGACGACACCAAGCCGTCCAAGCGCCCCGCCGTCCAGGTAGGCGACCCGTTCGCCGAAAAGGTCCTGATCGAGTGCTGCCTTGAACTGTTCAAGGGTTCACTCGTCGAGGGCATCCAGGACCTGGGCGCCGCCGGCATCTCCTGTGCCACCTCCGAGCTCGCCTCCAACGGCGACGGTGGCATGCAGGTTGAGCTGACCTCCGTACTGCTGCGCGACCCCACCCTGACCCCGGGCGAGATCCTCATGTCCGAGTCCCAGGAACGCATGATGGCGGTCGTCACCCCCGAGAACGTGGCCGCCTTTGAAGCAGTCATGGACAAGTGGGCCGTTGAGTACTCCTGGCTGGGCGAGGTGACCGACACAGGCCGCCTCATCATCACCTGGGACGGCGAAGTCATCGTCGACGTGGACCCACGCACCGTGGCCCACGACGGCCCGGTCTATGACCGCCCCTATGCCCGTCCGGACTGGCAGGACTCAGTGCAGGCCGACGCCTTCACCGGTTCTGTCCAGGATGCCGGCCGGCCGTCCGCCCCCGCGGAGCTGGCTGCCGCCGTCACCGAACTCATTTCCTCGCCGAACATGTGCTCCAAGTCCTGGATCACTGACCAGTACGACCGCTACGTTGGCGGCAACACCTCCATGGCATTCCCCGATGACGCCGGCGTGGTCCGCGTTGACGAGGAGAGCGGCCTGGGCGTGGCCCTCGCCACCGACGCCAACGGCCGCTACACCTACCTGGATCCGTACCAGGGTGCGCAGCTGGCCCTCGCGGAGGCGTACCGCAACGTTGCCACGTCGGGTGCCGTCCCAATGGCCGTCAGCGACTGCCTCAACTTCGGTTCCCCGGAGGACCCCGATGTGATGTGGCAGCTGGCTGAGGCCATCCGCGGCCTGTCCGACGCCTGCATGGAGCTCGGCATCCCGGTCACTGGCGGCAACGTCTCGCTGTACAACCAGACCGGCACCACCCCGATCCACCCGTCCCCCGTGGTCGCTGTCCTGGGCAAGCTGGACGACGTCGCACGGCGTACGCCCTCAGGCTGGCGGGAGGACGGTCAGGCCATCTACCTGCTCGGCACCACCGCAGCCGAGCTGGACGGGTCGGAGTGGTCCAACCTGCGCGGGCACCTCGGCGGGCTCCCGCCCAAGGTTGACCTCGCAGCCGAGCGCGCGCTGGGTGAAATCCTGATCAACGCATCCCGCGACGGCATGGTGGACTCCGCGCACGACCTCTCCGAAGGCGGCCTCGCGGCGGCCCTCGTGGAATCCTCGTTGCGGTACGGCGTGGGCGCCCGGATTGCCCTGCAGGATGTTCTGGACCGCGACGGCGTGGACCTGTTCACCGCACTGTTCTCCGAGTCCCAGGGCCGTGCCGTGGTGTCCGTCCCGCGTTCGGAGGAAGTCCGCTTCACGGACATGTGCACCGCCCGCGGCTTCGCCCATATCCGCATCGGTGTTGTGGACGCTGCCAGCGGCCAGCTGGAGATCAACGGCGTGGACGCACTCCCGCTCGACACCCTCGGCGAAGCCCACGAGGCCACCCTGCCGAAGTACTTCGGCTAAGCCACGTCATCGGCTGCTCCTTAGCGGGCAGCGCGAACGGACACTTGAGGCCCCTCCTCCAGGGGCCCCAAGTGTCCGTTCGCGCTTAAGGCCGGGTGAACAGAGCGTTAGTCTTCGCTGTGGTGTTCGCGCTGGCGGGCGCTCAACAGTTCCAGTTCCGGCCGCGCAGCTACGAAGCGTTCGACGGCGTCAAGCACCTCGATGAGGTGGCCCCGGTCCGCGGCGACGAGTCCGGCCCCGACCTGAGTGCGCCGGTACTGGTCCTGGTCCCCCACCTCGGCTACAGAAACGTCGAAGCGACGTTTCACTTCGGCGAGCAGCGGACGGACCACGGAGCGTTTCTCCTTCAGGCTGTGCACGTCGCCCAGGAGGATGTCGAATTCAATCCATCCGATCCACATGCGTTAATGCTATCGGCTGCCTGATCCGAATCAGATACTGAGCTCGCCCATCCGGTCCCATCCCTCGCCGTCGAGCTGGCGGCTAATGATGCGGGGCGTCTCCGCGAGGGCCTGCGGCATCTCCGCCATGGCCTTCTTGAAGTGCTCGCTGTTGACGTGATCACCGGCGGCGTCGTCTTTGAAGGCTTCGACAAGGACAAACTCGTCGGGGTCATCCACGCTGCGGGACCAGTCGAACCACAGGTTGCCGGGCTCCTGGCGCGTAGCCTCGGTAAAGTCCGCCACAAGGCCGAGCCACTTGTCGGACCAATCTGGCTTGACCTTGAATTTGACGACGATGAAGATCACGGACGGTTGCCTTCCATTCGGGACGTGGGATGTACCAGGCGGTACAGCTCATCCATTGTTGCAGCCCCCTAGCCGGCAAGGGCGTGCTCGCATTCGGCGATTGCTTCACGGGCGTACTGCTGCTGGGCGGGGGTTCCCACGCGTTCAGCCCACTGCTCAGCGAGCTGAAACTCGACGAGGGCCTCGGTGAGTCGGCCGGAACGCTGCAGGATCCAGCCGAGATTGTTGTGCAGGGCGATCATCCACCGCCTGGTGTTGGCGTCGTGCGCCGTTGAGGCGTACTCCAGGGCACTGCGCGTCCAGAGCTCCGCGTGGTCTGCGTCGGCGATGGCCAGCATGTGCAGGGCGTC
Source organism: Arthrobacter sp. D1-17 (assembly GCF_054130535.1). Lineage (NCBI taxonomy): Bacteria > Bacillati > Actinomycetota > Actinomycetes > Micrococcales > Micrococcaceae > Arthrobacter > Arthrobacter sp. D1-17. The sequence goes on from NZ_CP096382.1 coordinate 3,638,740, forward strand.
CACGGCGAGGAGCTCCTCGCCCAGGTGATCGCCGAGCTCCGCGGCCTGTTCGAACAGCGGCACGGCCATCTGCGGGTGGCCGCTCGAGTTCAGGATGCGGCCCCTTTCCAGAACGATGCGGATGCCGACGGTGAGTTCGTCTTCGCCGTCTATTGAATCCAGGAGCTCATCTGCCTCCTCGAAGCGGCCCTGCAGGCCGATGGCCCTTCCCAGCTGCGTGGCGAGCTCCGCCCGTTCGTCGGCGTCGTACTTCCCGTCGGCCATCGCTTCGCGGAAGCGCTGTTCGGACAGTGCGGGGTTGTCGAAGTCCCACAGGCGGTCGAGGGTCTTTTGGTCAAGCATGTACCGTCTCCTCCTCAGCTTTCGCCGGTTGCGAGCTGGCGTGCCCCTTCAATGTATCGGGAAGTGACGTGCCGTTGCGCCGCCCTCGTCAGCAGGCCGCCGGCAGCGTAAAACCAGTTGGAGGGTTTGCTGAAGGCCGTGATTCTGAGGAACACTCTGCCCCCGTCGTCAATCGTCACTTCGAAGGATTCCTCACCGCGGGCGGGGTGGCCCGGCAGCGTTCCGTAACCGAAGCCGGCTGATTGCGCACCCGCCCCCGGGGCCGGGTGCCGCACCCACACCACCTCGCAGGGCGCGTTGATCCGGAACGGCCCGACGCCGAAGCCGCTCACCACGCGTGCGCCGGGAACAACGGCGTCGGACTCGGCGCGGACCCGCAGGCCGGAACGGCGCTGCAGCTCCCAGGCCAGAATCCCCCGGGCAACCTTGTGGAACGTCGCCGCCCCTTCCCCCAAATACGCCTGCATGACAAGGCAAGGGAAGCCCTCGGGCGGCGAGCCGTCCTGCGTCGAGCCGATCCCAGGGTAATTAAGGCCACCCCGCGCCAGGCGCTTTTCAGTCATTGCCCGCCAGCTCAGTCATTGCCCGCCAGCCTGGCCCATCCGAGCTGCTCCCGCTGTTTCCGGTTCAGCGATGCCACGACGAGGTCGTAGGAGTCCTCCACCATGTCCCGGATCATGTCGTCCGGCAAGGAGCCATCCAACCGGACGCCGTTCCAGTGCGTCTTGTTCATGTGCCACGCCCCGGCGATCTCCGGATGCACTGCCCGCAGCTGTTCGGCGAGCACCGGTTCGCATTTCAGGCTCACGGACCAGTTTTCCGTGTCCATGGCGGACAGCGCGAACATCCTGGCCTCGTGCCGGCCCCCTCCCGCCACGTCCGCGCGGACTTTGAAGACCGATATTTCAGGGCCGAACGGAAAGTCTTCGAAGGCCCCCGGAAACGAGAGGCAGATTCTTCGCAATTCGCCTGGATCCATGCAGTGAGCCTACAAAGCCTTCTCCTGCGGTGCTAGTCTGCGAACATGGCAGCAGGTCAGGAAACAATTCCCGTGTTGAACCTGGGCACCGCACGCCAGGCAGACGGGTCGTTCAGTCCGGAATTCATCGAGCAGCTGCGCTATGCCACGCACCGGGTCGGCTTCTTCCAGGTCATCGGCTATGGCGGTTCCCCCGGGCAGGCGAAGGAGCTGCTGGCGACCATCAAGCGCTTCTTTGACCTGCCACTCGAGGAGCGGATGAAGCTCGACAACCGTCTTTCCCCGCATTTCCGCGGCTACACGCGGATGGGCACGGAGGTCACCCAGGGAAGAGCGGACGCCCGCGAACAGATCGACTATTCGCCGGAGCGTGAACCGGTCAAGGATTACCCGGCCGATCAGCCCTACTGGCTCCTGCAGGGCCCCAACATGTGGCCCAATGATGCGCTGCCGGAACTGAAGCCGGCAGCGATGGCCTGGGCGGCACTGATGTCCGAGGTGGGAGCGGAACTGATGCGGGCCATCGCCGTAACCCTCCGGCTGCCGGAAGACTACTTTGACGAGCCCTTCCGGGACTCACCGGCCTGGATGGGCAAACTGGTGCACTACGTCGGCGGCGTCGTTGAGGAGGCCGGCGACCAGGGCGTTGGTACGCACGCAGACTACGGTTTTGTCACCCTTCTCCTGCAGGACGAGGTGGGGGGACTGGAAGTACTGCCGCCCGGTGCGGATGACTGGGTACCCGTGGAACCCAATCCCGAAGCCCTGGTGGTGAACCTTGGCGAGATGCTGGAGGTGGCCACGGAGGGCTACCTCGCCGCCACCATCCACCGTGTGAAGGCGCCGCCGCCGGGCGTGGACCGCTATTCGGTGCCGTTCTTCTGGTCACCGCGGCTTGATGCCGTGATCGAGCCCGTGCCGCTCCCGGAAGACCTTAAGGCGCAGTCCCGCGGCATCTCCGACGACCCGTCCAACCCGCTGCTCGCCTCGTTCGGCCTGAACATGCTCAAGGGCCGGATGCGCGCCCACCCGGATGTCACGGAGCGCCACTACCCGGAGCTGATGAAGCGCTGATGCCGGGCCGGAAGGCGGACCGGAAACAGCCCGTCAGAGCCCGTAGTGCCAGCCCTCCCGCGCGGGGCAAGAGTTCACCACGACGTCCAGCCCGGCTGCCTTCGCCCGCTCTACGGCGGCGTCGTCGAAGACGCCCAGCTGCAGCCACACGGCCTTGGCTCCCACAGCGATCGCCTGGTCGATGACCGCCCCGACTTTTTGGGAGTTCACGAAGCAATCCACAACGTCAATCGGGTGCTTTTCCTGCGGAATCTCCGCCAGCGAACGGTATCCCTTTTCACCGTGGACATCGTCCCCCGGAAGATTTACCGGAATGATTTCCATGCCCATACGGTCGCGGACATAAAGTGCAACGTCGTATGCCGACCGCCATTGATTGGTGGTCAGCCCAACGATCGCCCAGGTACCTTTGGTTCGCATGAGGCGTTCGATGACCGCTGGATCGTTCACGTGTGCCATGCATCAAGCCTACTCCTGCAGCCCTTACGCGTTGTTACCGAATAAATGACTGAACAGTCGCCACCCTCCGCTGGGTTAACGAATATTACGACGAACGTGGGGTTGATTTGGTGGAAGCGAGCGGGTCGCCTTTAGTGGATAGGGACCATCCCGAGCGGCTGAGAGACCTGGATCAATGAAGCCGCAGCAACCCCGGTGACGTGAGACGACCATTCTCACTGAACTGTTCCTGCCCGCATGGAGGAACACAGGGTGCTACTGCCAGGACCGATGGAGTACCCACATGACCCCTGACTTTTCCCCTGCACTGTCTTCACCTGCCCGGACTTCCCCTGCGGAAAACCGGGCCAGCGGAGACCTCACAACCACTTCGAACGCGACGGCGATCGAAGCAGGGCTGCGTGACGCGCCCGGCTCCCTTCGCGGCCCTTCGGGATGGTCCTCGACCGAGCCGCCGGATGGCACAGTGCACGGTGCCTCCAAAGGCGGGCCGGCGCGTCACAGCAGCACATTCCCCGTACGGGCATCCGGCCCCGCCGCCGGTACCGATGCAGGCCGTGCCGCGGACACCCTTGCCGCCAGCCACGCAGAGGACACCGTGGCTTTTTGGGAACAGCAGGCGCTGCGGCTCGACTGGGCACCCTCCACCTCGCCGGGCGGCCAGCCCTGGCACACCGCCCACCGGAAAGTACCGGCAAATCCTGAAGCCGGAACCGGCCCCGAGATCACCTGGTTCGAAGGTGGCCGGCTCAATGTTGCCTACAACTGCGTGGACCGCCATGTTGCGGCGGGGCGCGGGGACAAGGTGGCCCTCCATTTCGAGGGCGAACCGGGCGACCGCCGGAGCATCACCTATGCAGAGCTTCAGCGGGAGGTGGCCAAGGCCGCTAACGCGCTTCTCGCCCTGGGCATCACCAAGGGTGACCGTGTGGTCATCTATCTACCGGTCATTCCGGAAACGGTGATCATCACCCTGGCCGTAGCCCGCATCGGCGCCATCCACTCGCTCGTTTTCGGCGGCTTCTCCGCTGAAGCCCTGCGCTTCCGCGTCGAGGACACCCGCGCGAAACTCCTCGTGACCACCGACGGCCAGTTCCGCCGCGGCGTGGCCGTTCCTGTGAAGGACAACGCCGACGCCGCCGTCGCGGGCGACAATGAGATCGAACATGTGCTCGTCATCAACCGCACCACGCCCGCCGGGAAGCTGGCGGAGGTAGCGATGACGGAGGGCCGGGACGTGTGGTGGCACGACGCCGTCGAGCCCGCCTCCGACGTTCACGAGGCGGAAGCGTTCGACGCCGAGACCCCCCTGTTCATCATGTACACCTCCGGGACCACCGGAAAGCCCAAGGGGCTGGTGCACACCTCGGGCGGCTACCTGACGCAGGCATCGTGGAGCTTCGAGCACCTCTTCAGCAACCCCGACCCCGAGCTCCGGGACCAGGACGTGCACTGGTGCACCGCCGACCTCGCCTGGGTCACCGCGCACACATACGAAATCTACGGGCCGCTTTCCAACGGAGTCACCCAGGTCATTTTCGAGGGAACGCCCAACACACCCCACCCTGGACGGCATTTCGAAATCATCGAACGCTACGGCGTCACGCAGTACTACACGGCGCCCACCCTGGTCCGCTCCCTCATGGGCTGGTTCCCCGACGGCGTCCCGGGCAGCTATGACCTCTCGTCCATCCGGCTGCTCGGCACCGTCGGGGAGGCCGTCAACCCCGAAGCGTGGCGCTGGCTGCGGCACAACGTCGGCCGCGGCACCGTCCCCGTGGTCGATACCTGGTGGCAGTCTGAGACCGGAGCCACGATCCTCTCCCCCGCACCTACGGACACCGAGTTCAAGCCCGGCTGCGCGGCCCGCCCGCTTCCCGGGGTCAGCGCGAGGATCGTGGACGAAGCCGGCAACACCGTGCCGCCCGGAGTCCAGGGATACATTGTGGTGGATACTCCAGGCCCCGCCATCGCGCGGACTGTCTGGGGCAACCCGCAGCGCTACTTTGATTCGTATTGGCGCAAGTATGCGGAGCAGGGCTGGTTCCTTGCCGGCGACGGCGCCAAGTACGACGACGACGGCGACATCTGGATCCTCGGGCGGGTGGATGACACCCTCAACGTCTCAGGGCACCTGCTCTCCACGATTGAGATCGAATCGGCCCTCGTCTCGCATCCGGACGTTGTGGAGGCCGGCGTCTGTCCGGTCGCAGATCCGAAGACCGGCCATGCCGTCGTCGCGTTCGTAGTACTGAAGGGCGGGGCTTCGGCGGTTTCGGCAAGCACAACCAGCGCCGACCTCCGCAACCACGTGGCCAAGGCGATCGGCCCGATCGCCAAGCCACGCGACGTCGTCGTTGTTCCCGACGTCCCCAAGACCCGCAGCGGCAAGATCATGCGCCGGCTGCTCACCCAGCTTTTCGAGGGCACCGCCCTGGGCGACACCACCTCCCTCCAGAACGAACCGGCGATTGCCGGAATCCAGGACGCGCTCCGCGATTACGCCGCCGTCACCGCAGCAAGGCTCAACTGATAAAAGTTGACAGACGTAAAGGAATGAACATGAACGACATCAGCAACGTGGCCCGTCTTTCCGAACCGCTCAAGTTCGCCTATTGGGTGCCCAACGTATCCGGCGGGCTGGTGGTCTCCACCATTGAACAGCGCACCGGCTGGGACTTCGACTACAACAAGAAGCTGGCACGGATCGCGGAGAACTCCGGCTTTGAGTACGCCCTCACGCAGACCCGCTACGCCGCTTCCTACGGGGCGGACAAGCAGCACGAGGCAACGTCCTTCAGCCTGGCCCTTCTGGCGGCCACCGAGCGCCTCAAAGTTATTGCCGCCGTGCACCCGGGCATGTGGCACCCCGGCGTGCTCGCCAAGTACGTCATCACGGCCGACCACATCTCCAACGGCCGCGCCGCAGTCAACATCGTCTCCGGCTGGCTGAAGAACGAATTCACGAACTTCGGCCTCGAATGGCTCGAGCACGACGAGCGCTACGTCCGCACCGAGGAGTTCATTAAGGTGCTGCGCGGGCTGTGGACCGAGAAGGAGTTCAGCCAGTCCGGCAAGTACTACAACATCACCGATTTCACGCTCAACCCCGCCCCGGTGGACGTTCCGGGACGCGCCCACCCGGAGATCTTCTTCGGCGGAAACTCGACGGCGGCGCAGGCCACTGCGGGGCGCGTCGCCGACTGGTACTTCTCCAACGGCAAGGACCTTGAAGGCTTCAAGGAGAACATCGCCGGTGTGGTCGCGGCTGCGGGCGAGACCGGGCGCGGCGCCGAGGGCCAGCTGCCTTCACTGTCGTTCCCAAAGTTCGGCCTCAACGGCTTCGTCATCGCCCGCGACTCGGAGAAGGAGGCCCGCGACACCCTCCGCGAAATCGTGGCGAAGGCCCACAAGCCGGCCGTCCAGGGCTTCCGCGACGCCGTGCAGGAAGCAGGGCCCTCCACGAAGGACGGCAAGGGCATGTGGGCGGACTCCTCCTTCGAGGATCTCATCCAGTACAACGACGGCTTCAAGACCCAGCTGATCGGCACCCCGGAGCAGATCGCCGAGCGGATCGTGGAGTACAAGAAGATCGGCGTGAACCTGCTGCTGACCTGCTACCTGCACTTTCAGGAGGAGGTGGAGTCCTTTGGCAAGGACATCCTGCCGATCGTCCGCGAACTCGAGGCCGACCTGGCCCGCAAGAACGGCACCGAGCTGGACTTGTCCGGCACTCCGGTAGCTTCCGGCGCCGGTGCAGCCAGCGAACTGGCGGCAGTCTGATGGCTGAGCGCACTTTCGGCTTCCGCACGCGTGCCCTGCACGCCGGCGGCACCCCCGACGCCGAGCACGGCGCCCGCGCGGTTCCCATTTACCAGACGACGTCGTTCGTGTTCAAGGACACCCAGGACGCTGCCAACCTCTTCGCACTGCAGAAGTACGGCAACATCTACTCGCGCATCGGCAATCCGACGGTGGCCGCATTTGAGGAGCGCATCGCCTCGCTGGAAGGCGGCATCGGCGCCGTTGCCACCTCCTCAGGCATGGCCGCAGAGTTCATCACCTTCGCAGCGCTCACGCAGGCCGGCGACCACATCGTCGCAGCCTCGCAGCTGTACGGCGGCACCGTCACCCAGCTTGATGTGACGCTGCGCCGCTTCGGCGTGGACACCACCTTCGTTCCCGGCACCGACCCTGCAGATTATGCTGCGGCTGTGCAGGAGAACACGAAGGCCATCTTCGTCGAGGTGGTGGCCAACCCGTCGTCGGAGGTCCAGGACCTTGCGGCCCTGGCAAAAGTGGCGCACGACGCCGGCATCCCCTTGGTGGTCGACGCCACGTTGAGCACGCCGTACCTCGTGCGGCCGATCGAACACGGCGCCGATATCGTGATCCACTCGGCCACGAAGTTCATCGGCGGGCACGGCACCACCCTGGGCGGCGTCATCGTCGAGAGCGGCACGTTCAACTGGGGCAACGGTAAGTTCCCCACGATGACCGAGCCGGTGCCCTCGTACGGCAACGTCTCCTGGTGGGGCAACTTTGGCGAATACGGGTTCCTGACCAAACTGCGCTGCGAACAGCTGCGCGACATCGGCCCGGCCCTGACGCCCTTGGCTGCCTTCCAGCTGCTGCAGGGCGTGGAGACACTCCCCCAGCGCCTTGATGAGCACCTGAAGAACGCCAAGGCTGTGGCCGAGTGGCTCGAAGCCGATCCCCGCGTGGCGTACGTGAACTACTCCGGGCTGCCGTCCCACCCGCACTACGAGCGCGCGCGGCAGTACCTGCCCCTGGGCCCGGGATCGGTATTCTCCTTCGGAGTGAAGGGCGGACGGGCAGCCGGGCAGAAGTTCATTGAATCCCTGCAGCTGGCCTCCCACCTCGCGAACGTCGGTGACTCACGCACCCTCGTAATCCACCCCGGTTCCACCACCCACCAGCAGCTGAGCCCGCTTCAGCTCGAATCTGCCGGAGTTCCTGAGGACCTGGTCCGGATCTCCGTGGGGCTCGAGGACATCGAGGACATCCTGTGGGACCTGGACCAGGCGCTGACGGAAGCTCAAAGCGCGACGGCGGATGACGCCGTCGGGCTCGAAGAACCGGCCGACACCTGCACGATCGGAGCACGGGCATGAGCACCACAGAAAGAACCTGGCAAGGACCCACCGCCCCGGAGCGCCTGAACCTGCTCCGGAGTGCCAAGTCCATTGCGATCGTCGGCGCTTCGGACAAGCCGTCCCGGGCAAGCTACTTTGTTGCCACCTACCTGCAGTCCTCGACGCGCTACAAGGTGTATTTCGTGAACCCGGTGGTCAAGGAGATCCTGGGCCAGCCGACGTACGCCTCGCTGGCCGATCTTCCCGAGAGCCCGGACATTGTGGACGTCTTCCGCAAGCACGAGGACCTTCCCGGCGTCCTGGACGAGGCCGTTGCCGCGGGCGCGAAGACCCTGTGGCTGCAGCTGGGCTCCTGGCATGAAGGCGTCGCCCTTGAGGCTGAGGCTGCCGGGCTGAACATCGTGATGGATCGCTGCGTGAAGATCGAGCACGCACGCTTCCATGGCGGCCTGCACCTCGCCGGCTTCGATACCGGCGTCATCTCCTCCAAGCGGCAGGTGCTCGCTTAGGCTAGGTACATGTAGGCCTGGACGGCACAAACCGGCGCGAACGGACACTTAAGCCCCGGGGCTTAAGTGTCCGTTCGCGCTTTCTTTGCGAAGAAGAGAAAGAGCCGGGCTGGAAAACTGATGGGGGACAGCTTCCAGACCGGCTCGTTCATACAGGTAATCGTTGGCGACCCTTGTGGGGTTACGCAGATTCCCAAAAAACTTTATTTTCTTTTTCTGCCGGTGCTTCCCGGCCCAGCCGTCCGTCAGGGCTTGTCGTGGCCATGGTCGGAGACGGCGCCCGGGAGGGCGGGAACCGCGGGCCGCGGCGGGGACGGTTTGACCGGAAGCTCCGGGGCTTCACCCGCGCCAGGCAACGTGGGCAGTTGCGAGGGCCGTACCGCCGGCACCGGGGCTTTGTCCGGCTTCTCGCCAGCCGCGGGGGGCCGGCGGACGGGGTCGGCGTCCTTGGACGGGGACGCGGGGACCGCCTCCGGGGAACCAGGTGCCGGCGCTGCCGGAGCTGTTCCGCCGGACGGGGCAGCGGGTACCGCAGTCCTGGCCGGAACGTTGGCTGGTGACGGGCTTGCCGTGCCGCTGGCGGGTGCGGGGGCAGGGGCAGGCGGAACCGGCGTAAAAATCCTTTCCACGTTATGACCGACGCTTCGCCGGAAGTCCTCGCTTGAGGCGGCGACGGCACCTGCGCCGAGGCCCATAGTGCCAACAACTACGGCCCCGATCACGGCGCCCATTCTGCGCTGCCTGTTGCGGCGCCGAACGTCAAGGCTGGACACGCCAGGGGCCAGCAGAGCGGCGAGGTCGGGCCGGGGCGCTGGCGGCGCATCCAGTGCCAGCGCGCGCATCCCGCCCAGGGCTGCGGCCAGATCCGCGTCCCCTTCCAGCCCGGCATCACGAAGAACCGCCTGGATCTCCCGGTCCTCCGGGCCTTTGAGCGTGGCACTCATGATGGAATGTGGTCCTTTTCCTTGACGAGTTCGCGGAGGGCAATGAGCCCGCGCCGCTGAAGCTGTTTGATGGCGCCGGGGGTCTTGTTCATGATCCCGGCCACCTGTTCCACGGAGAGGTCCGCGACGATCCTCAGGATCAGGACCTCGCGCTGCTCGTCGTTGAGCATGGAGAGGGTTGATGAAATGCCGCCCAGTGAGCCGATGACGTCGTCCTCGGCAGAGTTCGTATACCGTCCGTCCTGCTGCGGGTCGTATTCGCTCAGCTGGGGGGTGCGTGAGGACCGGCGGCGGTAGTCAACGAGCCGGGCATGCGCAATGGAGAAGATGAAGGTCCTCAGACCGGCGTGGCCGCCTCTGACGCCCTGCAGCTTGGGCAGTACGTCCACGAACACGTCCTGTGTCAGCGCTTCCGGATCATCAACCCCGCGGGCCCGGAAATATCCTAGAACGGCGGGGGAAATGGTGCTGTAAACGGCGCTGAAACCGGAAGGGTCGCCAGCAAGGGCGGCTGACAGTTCGTCGTCGCTCAGCTGGGCTGCCAAGGATCAGTCCTTCCCTTACTGCAGGTGCGCGGCGGTAGTAAGCCTACCGCCGCGCACCGTGAGCCCCCTATTCGGGGAGCGTCTTTGCTTACTTGCCGGCCTTCGGCAGGTCAGCGGAAGCGTCAGCCTCAGCGCGGACCTCAGCATCGGCGGAGACCGACGGCTGGCCAACCTTCTCGGCAACGCTCGGGACGGCCGGAGTGGCGGGCTTGGCCGGGATGGCGGGGACACCGGGGCCGTTCGGAATGGCGGGAGTGGCCGGGACCGCAGCGGCTACGTCAGCAGCGGCGCCGTTGGGGCCGGCGACGTTGGCCTTGGCGGAGTCCTTCTCCACATCGACGTCAGCATTAACGTCCGCAGCCTCGGCGGCCGCCTTGGCCTTGGCCTCCGGAGTGGCGGGAACGGCCGGGGTGGCCGGAACTGCAGGTGCGGACGGAAGCTCAGGAGTTGCGGGAGCGGCCGGGGTGGCGGGCGTAGCGGGGGTCACCTCTGCGTGCTGCGAGCTTGCGACCTGAGCCGCGTTGGCCAGGCCGATGCTGGAGAAACCTCCGACAGCGATGATGGCGGCACCGACAGCAATCTTGGTGGACTTGCTAACACTCTTCATAAGAAAAAACATCCTTTGGTTGTCTGAAGGCCGGGCTGGTCGGCCGATGGGGGACAGCTTGCAGCCCGGCGCTTACATGGAGGTAATCGCAGCGGAGGTGCTGCGGGTTACGCTCAAGCCGATGTTTTTTTAAAACCGCTGAAGAAACGACGGCGACGGGTCACCTTTTCAGGTGACCCGCCGCCGTCGTAACTGGTTCAGAGGCTGGTGAAGCTCAGTCGTTGATGAGGTCGTTCAGCACGATGGTCTGGTCGCGGTCCGGGCCCACACCAATGGCCGAGAAGCGTGTACCGGAGAGCTTTTCCAGCGCCAGGACGTAGTTGCGGGCGTTTTCCGGCAGGTCCGCCAGTGTGCGTGCTCCGGTGATGTCCTCTGTCCAGCCGTCGAAGAACTCGAAGATGGGCTTGGCGTGGTGGAACTCCGTCTGCGTCATGGGCATCTCGTCATGCCGGACGCCGTCGACGTCGTAAGCAACGCAGACCGGAATCTGTTCGATGCCCGTCAGCACGTCGAGCTTCGTGACGAAGTAGTCGGTGAATCCGTTCACCCGCGAGGCGTGGCGGGCCAGGACGGCGTCGTACCAGCCGCAGCGGCGCGGGCGGCCGGTGTTGACGCCGAACTCTCCGCCGGTCTTCTGCAGGTACACGCCCATCTCATCGAACAGTTCGGTGGGGAAAGGACCGGCGCCCACACGTGTGGTGTAAGCCTTAATGATGCCGATGGAACGCGAAATGCGGGTGGGACCGATGCCGGAACCTACGGAAGCACCGCCGGCGGTGGGGTTGGAGGAGGTGACAAACGGGTACGTGCCGTGGTCAACGTCCAGGAACGTGGCCTGGCCGCCCTCCATGAGCACAACCTTGCCCTCGTCCAGCGCCGTGTTCAGTACCAGGGTGCTGTCAATGACCAGGGGGCGCAGCCGTTCCGCGAAGGACAGGAAGTAGTCGACGATCTCGTCCACCAGGATGCCCCGGCGGTTGTAGACCTTGACGAGGAGCTCGTTCTTCTGGCGCAGCGAGCCCTCCACCTTTTGCCGGAGGATGGACTCGTCGAAAACGTCCTGGACGCGGATGCCGAGGCGGGCCACCTTGTCCATGTAGGCCGGGCCGATGCCGCGGCCGGTGGTGCCGATGGCGCGGCTGCCGAGGAAGCGCTCGGTGACCTTGTCCAGCACCTGGTGGTAGGGGGCGACGAGGTGGGCGTTGGCCGAAACGCGCAGCTTGGAGGTGTCCGCGCCGCGGGCTTCAAGCCCGTCGATCTCCTGGAACAGGGCTTCGAGGTTCACCACACAGCCGTTGCCGATAATCGGAACAGCGTTCGGGCTGAGGATGCCGGCGGGAAGGAGCTTGAGCTCGTACTTCTCACCGCCCACGACGACGGTGTGGCCGGCGTTGTTTCCGCCGTTCGGCTTGACCACGTAGTCGACACGGCCGCCGAGCAGGTCAGTGGCCTTACCTTTGCCTTCGTCGCCCCACTGGGCTCCGACGATCACGATTGCTGGCATGGGATCCTCCCCCATTCGTTCGGGCCGGTCCCGTCGGGGTTCACCGTGGTGACTCGCCGGGGTCAGCGCCGTTCATGAGAATGCCCCGAATATCATCGCCGGCTTCCGCGGTGTTGACCGCAGGGCTCAGCGCAAGAGTTCCGGGGCTCTTACCACCCAAGTTTAGCGGATGGGCAGCAGAAGTGCCGTCAGGCTGCCCCGCCTGCCCTGCCTGTCCGTAACGCATCCCCGCAGCGCATTGGCCCCCAGCCCGTTTGCCAACAGCCCGTTGGCCCACGGCTCGTTTGCCAACAGCTCGTTTGCCCACAGCGGGGAGCGTGAAAACGAACAGGCTCCCGGTGACGAGCGCGGCCCCCACCCAGGCCAGTGCCGGCAGGCGTTCACCGACAACCAGCACCGCCAGGACGGCGGCCACCACGGTCTCGGCGAGGGAGAGCGCGGTTGCCGTACTGGCGCGGACACGGGCCAGCCCCCAGCCAAAGAGGACGTAGCCAGCGAACATCGGGACAAGCGCCATGTACGCGCCGACGGCAATGTTCTGCCAGGAGGCGATGAGGGGCGCTCCGGTGATGGCCAGCACGGGCATGAGCAGGAGCCCGCCCAGGCCGAAGACCGTTCCCATCACTGCAGAGGAGGGAACACCGGTGTTCATCAGGCGGTGCGCTGCCCAGGAGTAGAGCGCGTAGGTAAGTCCGGCGACCAGCCCGAGGCCGATGCCGGCCGGCGCGGACCAGCTTGCGACGGCGGCGCCCGGCGCCCCGTGTCCCGCTGCCGGATCCGCAAAGCACAACAGGGCGGCGCCCGAAAGACCCAGCACCGCGCCCACGGACCAGCGCCGCGTGAAGCCCCTTTTGTCCACAATGCGTTCGATCACGGCGGAGGCAAGAGGGGCTGAACCGATGGAGACAACGGTTCCCACCGCCACTCCCGCCAGGTGCATTGAGGAGTAGAACGCCAGCGGGTACGTGGCCACGGCCAGCGCTCCCAGTGCAGCCGGTTGCCACTGGCGGCGCAGAGCACCGGCGAAGGCCCGGACCGGTCCTGCCGCAAGAGCCGCCTGGAGCAGGCCGCCCAGACCCATGGCCGCGGCGCCGATGGCGAGCGGGCTGACGTCCGGAGCGAAGGTCGCCGCTGTGCCCGTTGTCCCCCACAGGACCGACGCCGCCAGCACAAACGATGCGCCCCACACAGGCCCTCGAAAGCCGGCCCCTGTCACAGGCTGCCGATCAGGCCGGATGCGAGGGTGCGGGCTTCCTTGACACAGCTGTCATTGCCCTCAAGGCCTGCACGGACCATGGCCCCCTCCAGCAGGTAGGCCAGGTGCCGGGCAAGAGGGACCGCCCGCTCTGGCGTGTCTGCAAGCATCTCGCTCAGATGCCCGGACAGCAGCGCTTCAACTTCTTCCTTGTGGCGCCGGACCACCTCCCTGCCCGAATCCCCCGCCGGCAGCTCGGCTGCAGCGTTCAGCAGCCCGCAGCCCCTGAAGCCGCGCTCGTAGGCGAGGTCGGCGTGGTCTGCATATGCGTCGAAGACAGCCAGGACCCGATCCTTCGCACCCGCCGCTTTTTCCAGCCGCTTCCGGTATAGCCCCAGCCACTCCTCGTGGCGGGCATTCAGGTACGCCGTCACCAGCTCAGCCTTCGAAGAGAAGTTGTTGTAAAGGCTCTTCTTCGCCACGCCCGCCTCGGCAGTGATGGCGTCAACGCCCGTTCCGGCCAGTCCGTCTGCATAGAAGCGCCGCGAGGCCGCGTCGATCAGCGCCTGACGCGCATGCCCCCTGCCGGGACGGCTCTTGGGCGCTGACTGCTGCTGTCCGGCCATGATGTTCCCCGCCTCAACCTCTAGTAGGTAGACCAGTATACCTACTAGAGGGCATGGGACGGGCGCTTCCTCCGGCTTGCTAAACTGATAAGGATCGACCAGGAATCGATCCACCCTCATTTCAAACCGTCCCGGACCGGCGTGCCGCTTCATGTGGCGTGCGCCCACCTCCCGGTGCGGCAGCGTGACCGATCCCCGCAGGAGATACCGCACTTATATGACAGCCATGGCTACTGAATCTTTTCGTGAACAACTCCTGGGCCGCCGTTACGAGCCCAATGTCGCAGCTGTCAATGAACTGTGCGACTCCCTCCAGAGCGCAAAGCCTGGCACGCAGGTCCCCTACGTCGACCCCATGCACGACGTCGACGAGTGCCGCATCATCAGCCTGTTCTCCAACATCGGCGCCGCATCGCCGTCCGGCTTCATCACCGCCGGCGATGACGATGCCGCCGCGCGCATGCTCGGCCTGCAGTGGAAGCTGGGGCTGCGGCCGGAGTTTGTCATGCCGTGGAATGTGCATCCCTGGCACGTTTCGGGTGAACTCAACGGCAAGTTCACCCCGGACCAGATTTCGGCTGGCCTAAAGCCGCTGCTGAAGTTCCTGGCCCTTGTCCCCCGCGCGTCCGTCATCGTGGCCCACGGCACCGAGGCGAACCGGCTTGCCATCATGCTGCTCAAGACCGAAGTTCCGCTGCTGTGGCGCCGCGGCCTGAAGACCTACAAGGTCCGCTCCCTCAGCGGCCGCGCCTTCGCCGGCACGCCTGCCCGCCAGCAGCAGTACCTCGACGAGATGCACGTCGTCTACACGGACGCCATGGCCCGGACCGGACTGGCGAAAGCCGCCAGCTAGCCCTTCATTGGATGACTAATCGAACGACTGATTGGACGACGGCGGGCGGTTACCTTTCCCTGGAAAGGTAACCGCCCGCCGTCGTTATTAGTTCACTTGTACTGCTTGGCCTCGATGGCTGCCTTGGCCTTCGGGTCCGAGTCATTGAGGAACTTCTCAATGCGCTCGGGTTCCTCGGCCTCGTTGATGGCTGCTGCGGCGCGGCCGAGCGAGTACAGGGCGCGAAGGAAGCCGCGGTTGGGTTCATGCTCCCAAGGAATGGGACCGACGCCGCGCCACCCGTTGCGCCGCAGCGAGTCCAGGCCCCGGTGGTAGCCGACCCGGGCGTAGGCGTAGGAGTCAATGGTGCGGCCCTCAGCCCACGCTTCCTCAGCCAGGACGGCCCAAAGCAGCGAGGACGTGGGGTGCTTTTCCACGATGTCCAGTGCCTCCTGGCCTGCCTCCAGCTGTTCGTAGACCTCGGTCTCGGCAGGCAGGAGAGTGGGCTCAGGGCCCATCAGGTTCTTGCGGAACTCGTCAGACATGCTTAGAAGGTCTTGCCAGCGGAACCGAGCTGCTGCGTTGCTTCCACGACGCGGGCCGCGAGGCCGGCTTCGGCGGAGGCGCCCCAGACGCGGGGGTCGTAGGTCTTCTTGTTGCCGACTTCGCCGTCAACCTTGAGCACGCCGTCGTAGTTCTTGAACATGTGGTCCGCAACCGGGCGGGTGTAGGCGTACTGGGTGTCGGTGTCGATGTTCATCTTGATCACGCCATAGGACACGGCGTCCGCGATCTCCTGGTCGGAGGAGCCGGAGCCGCCGTGGAACACGAGGTCGAACGGGTTGTCCTTGCCAATGCGGGCACCGACCTGGGCCTGGATGTCCTTGAGGATTTCCGGGCGCAGCTTCACGCCGCCGGGCTTGTACACGCCGTGCACGTTGCCGAAGGTCAGGGCGGTGATGTAGCGGCCGTTCTCGCCGGCGCCGAGGGCCTCGATGGTGGCGAGGGCGTCGTCCACGGTGGTGTACAGCTTCTCGTTGATCTCGTTTTCGACGCCGTCTTCCTCGCCGCCGACAGTGCCGATTTCGACTTCAAGAATGATCCTGGCGGCAGCGGCGCGTTCCAGCAGCTCGCGGCCGATGCGCAGGTTCTCGTCCAGGGTCTCGGCGGAGCCGTCCCACATGTGCGAGTTGAAGATGGGGTCCTTGCCGGCCTTGACTGCCTCTTCGGAGGCTGCCAGCAGCGGCAGGACGAAGCCGTCGAGCTTGTCCTTGGGGCAGTGGTCCGTGTGCAGGGCGATGTTGACGTTGTAGTTCTTGGCTACTTCACGGGCAAACGCCGCGAAGCCCAGGGAACCGGCAACCATGTCCTTCGTGGAGGCGCCGGACCAGTAGGCGGCACCGCCGGTGGAGACCTGGACGATACCGTCAGACTCGGCCTCGGCGAAGCCCCGCAGGGCTGCGTTCAGCGTCTGGGAGGAGGTGACGTTGACCGCCGGGAATGCGAAGCCGCCCTTTTTTGCGCGGTCGATCATGTCGGCGTAGACGTCTGGGGTTGCAATGGGCATGCTGACTCCTAAAGTGAATTTCGTCTGCGGGTTGGGTTGACCCTGGAGTAAACCTCGTCGGCTAGAACCATCCTAGTCATTTCTTTGCCCGTGCCGTGGTTCGGGTCACTCAGCCGGGTAACACTTGCGCTGGTGCCATCCGGGCAGGAGTTAGACGCGCTGACCGAACACATGCCGGCGCACCCAGGCGTGCATTGCAATCGCCGCCGCGGAGCCCGCGTTGATGGAGCGGGTGGAGCCGAACTGTTCGATCGACAGCGTCGCTTCCGCGGCCTCGTGCACCTCCGGCGTCAGGCCCGGCCCCTCCTGGCCGAAGACCAGCACGCATCTGCGCGGCAGCTCGTACGTTTCCAGCGGCACCGAATCGGGAAAGATGTCGATGCCGATGATCGTCAGCCCCTCCCCCTGCGCCCATGCCACGAAATCCTCCACCGTGGGGTGGTGGCGGACGTGCTGGTAGCGGTCGGTGACCATCGCCCCGCGGCGGTTCCACCGCCGTCGTCCGATGATGTGCACCTCCTTGGCGAGGAACGCGTTGGCGGTGCGCACCACGGTTCCGATGTTGAGGTCGTGCTGCCAGTTTTCGATGGCGATGTGGAAGTCGTGCCGCTTGGAGTCCAAGTCCGCGACGATCGCCTCGTGCTTCCAGTAGCGGTACCTGTCCACCACGTTGCGCCGGTCACCGTCGGCGAGGAGGTCAGGGTCCCAGTGGCCACCTTCGGGCCACTCGCCTTCCCAGGGCCCGACGCCGACCTCCGCCTTCGGGTCCGGAGTTTCCTCGGTGGGCGGTTGCGGTTCGGGCGGGGTACCGGGCGTTTCAGTCACCCCTCAACACTAGACTGGGCTCCGGAACATCCATCAGCGGCGGAGGAAGACATGGCAGAAGCGGACCAGGTAAAGGAATCGGCAGCGGTATACCGAAGCGGGCAGGACATCGAGTGCTGGCTGACCGACATGGACGGCGTCCTGGTGCACGAAAACCACGCGGTCCCCGGCGCCGCGGAACTGATCCAGCGCTGGGTGGACACGTCCAAGCGCTTCCTGGTGCTGACCAACAACTCCATCTTCACTCCCCGGGACCTTGCCGCCCGGCTCCGTGCCTCCGGCCTTGAGATCCCGGAAGAAAACATCTGGACCTCCGCCCTCGCCACGGCGCAGTTCCTCAAGGACCAGGTGCACGGCTCCGATTCCGGCAATCGCGCCTACACCATTGGTGAAGCGGGATTGACGACGGCGCTGCACGAGGCCGGCTTCATCCTTACCGACCAGAACCCTGACTTCGTAGTGCTCGGCGAGACCCGCACCTACTCGTTCGAGGCGATTACCATGGCGATCCGCCTGATCCTCGCCGGGGCCCGCTTCATCGCCACGAACCCGGATGCCACCGGCCCCTCCAAGGATGGCCCCATGCCGGCCACCGGAGCCATCGCGGCGCTGATCACGAAGGCCACCGGCCGCGAACCGTACATCGTGGGCAAGCCGAACCCCATGATGTTCCGCTCCGCCATGAACCAGATCGATGCCCACTCCGAAACCACTGCCATGATCGGCGATCGGATGGACACGGACATCGTGGCAGGCATGGAAGCGGGCCTGCACACGGTGCTGGTGCTCAGCGGCATCACTCAACGAGAGGAAATCGCCGGCTACCCCTTCCGGCCCAACCAGGTTCTGGACTCCGTGGCGGACCTCAAGAGCCAGATCTGACAGCCTGCCGGAAGGGCGCCGCTAGAACGGCGTCATTTTCCCTCCGCCTGCCGGCTGGGGCAGGACTTCGTCCTGCAGGCTGGCCAGGATGGGCCTGTAGACGAACGGGTTCCAGCCCGGGCTGGCGTGGGCGGGAAGCGCCCCCTCGGTGCGGAGTTCCGCAGAGGCCATGTTCGCCGAAAACGTGCGCGCCCAGGACTGGTGTGCCGTCTGGTAGTTGACGGTCTGGTCCCGGGGATTTCCGATGTAGGCCATCCGGGCATTTCCGATACCGCCGGCGAACCGGGTGGCATCGAAGTGGTAGATATACGCGGATTCTGACTGGATCAGCACGCTGGAGGGTGCGATCGGAGACAGCTGCTCGAGGGTCTGGTCAAGGATCTGACGCCACGTGCGCTCGTTCTTGTGCACCACCCGCTCTCCCAGCTCGTAGCCGCCCCGCAGCACCGACGGCACCCGGAACCCGCGCTCGTACAGGAAGACCACACCGTCGAACCAGCTTTGGTCCAGCACGTCGTACTTGCTGTACGGACTGGAGTCCAGGACGATGAGGGCCACTTCCACGCCATGCAGTTCGAGCAGGCGGGCCGCCACCTGCGTGGCCACCATCCCGCCGAAACTGTGGCCATAAAAGTAGAGCGTGGTCAGGTTACGGGCCCGGACGTGCTCGATCACAGCGATGACGATCTGGTCGATGTCCAGACCGAGGTTTGAATAGCCGACGGCGGCCAACTGGCCTCGCTGGTTCAGCGTTCCCCGCAGCGAGTTCAGGATCCACTGCGCCTCTTCCCAGCTGGTCTTGTAGCCGGGGAACAGAAACCAGCTGGCATTCGGGAAATAACGGGCCGCGAAATCGTCCTCCACCACGAGGATCTTGTGCACCTGGCGCTGCGCCTGGACCTGCTGGGTCAGCAGCATGTCCGCGGCCAGAACCGATGCCGCCCCCGCACTGGTGAGGAAGGCCCTGCGGGAAAACTGTTTCAGGTCGGAGGCATGGCGGATGAGCCGGGTCGTGTCAGAACCCGGCTGCAGCTCCGGACCTGGGGATCCTTCATACGGCACTCATCTACCCTAGGCACACTTTAAGGGCGGGCACACGTCGATGGGGCAGGCGCAACAAAGGCGCCGGCAACATGGACCCAGCTGTTGCTCCGCTGCGGCAGGTCAGCTTCCGGCTGCCTGCTTCCCCGCCGCCTCAAAGAGCTCACGCCGGCTGAGTTCCTCGCAGATGGCTTCGTACTGTGCGAGGAGTTCATTCCCGCAGCGCCCTGCGGGATCGTCCAGCAGCCCGAAAACGGCATCGCTGGCTGCGAGCAGTTCCGGAGAGGAGTAACTGGTGAGCGGGGAAAACGCCGTGGAGACCGGAGCAATGGCCTGCTGGGAGGAATCCGGCAAGACGGCCAGGTTTGTCCCGCTTTGCGCCATGTCCTGGCCGCTGCCGGCCATGACCACCAGGGAGACCCCTGGCCCGGCCGCAGATGACGGTGCCTGCAGGCAGCAGTCCTGGGCGTTCAGGTCTATGCGCAGGCCAGCGAGCGCGGATGATTCCACGAAGGCGGCGCGGGAAAGGTCCACCGTGATGGGATACGTTATGCCCAGGCCGCGGATCCGCTGGATTTCCTGCAGAAGGTCCGGCCGGGATGCCCGGGCGAGACTGCCGCGCACGGCGATCCGGACGGTCTTGGCCGAGGGGTCGACGTTAACATGGGAATCAAGATGGTTGTCCATAGGTACTCCAAAAGAGGCTTCTATGGCCGACGGCTCAACCTTGGTCAGCGTATCCCGGCGTGCCCGTAGGCACAAGCAGCTAGCCTGCCTGCACCTGTCCCGGCTCCTGGAAGTGAGTCCGCGCGTCGGCGCCGCCCACCGAGTTCACCAGGGACGCGGCAATGTCCCGGAGCTTGACGTTGCTGTTGCTCGAGGCGTCAGTGAGGATGCGCACCGCTGTTTCCTGGCTGCACCTGTTTTGGGCCATGACGATGCCGATGGCGATGTCGATCACGGTCCGCGACTCGAGCGTTGCGCGCAGGTTTGCGGCCCTGTCCGAGTGCAGTGAAAACCTGACCGCAAGCCGAAGGGCCTCCGAGATTTCACGGGTGTAGCCGCGGGCGTGGGCGATGGCAGCGTCGTCGAACTTGCGCGGGGCCTCGGAGTACAGGTTCAGTGCCGCCTTGGCTTCACCCTGGAGGCTGAAGGGCAGCGAGAGTACGGAGCGCAGCCCGTGGGATGCCACGGCATTGGCATAGTCGGGGCCCCACCGGTTCTCCTTGAGAAGGTCCGGGACGTGGACCTCCCGTTCTTCCTCCGCCGCTGTGAGGCACGGGCCCTGGGACAGCGAGTACTGAATTTCGTCCACTTCCCGGGCAGAGTCGCTGCTCCAGCCGATGGTGGCAGCCTTGCGGTCGCGCAGCAGGGTGATGCCGCACAGGGCGTCGTCGCCTTCGCCGGCCATCTGGTGCGCGGAGTACCGCGCAAGCCCGTTCAGGAAGGCCTCAAAGTCGGCGCTCTCCAGGATAAGGTTCTGGATTTGCTCGACACTGGTCAGGGCGCGGGGAGTACTGGTCCGGTTTTGATCGGGCATGCGCATAGCGGGGCTACTCCAGGTGGGATTCTGTTGCGGGGTACGCAAATACTAGGTCACCCTGAAACTGCCGTCCACACCGGGTCGGTTCAGTTCAGCCCGAGCTCGTCCTTGCCAAACGCAAACAGATAAGGGACGCCGGTCTCCGCCTCAATCTTTTCCTTGGCCCCGGTGTCGCGGTCGACGATCACGGCGACGGCGACGACGTTGCCGCCGGCTTTCCGGACACCTTCAACGGCCGTCAAGGCGGAGCCGCCGGTCGTGGACGTATCCTCCAGGACCAAAACCTTGCGGCCCTCGACGGACGGGCCCTCCACCTGGCGGCCCATGCCGTAGGACTTTTGCGCCTTGCGGACAACGAAGGCGTCCACGGCGCGGCCCGCGTCCGCAGCTGCGTGCATCACCGCTGTGCCGACGGGGTCGGCCCCCATAGTGAGTCCACCCGCGCACTCAAAGTCGATCCCGGCGTCGTCCGCCAGTGCAAGCATGACCTGGCCAACAAGTTTGGAGGCCTCGTGGTGAAGGGTGATACGGCGCAGGTCGATGTAGTAATCCGCTTCCGCCCCGCTGGACAGGATCACCTTGCCGCGGACCACCGCGAGTTCCTTGATCAGTTCAAGAAGGCGGGCACGGGCAGCAGCAGCATCTGCTGCAGGAACACTGGTGGCAGTCATGGGGTCCAGTTTAGTGGTTCACCGGATTGTGAAAGCGCCACCCTATGCCACCGCCCGTGGGTCCTGCCGGCGGGCGAACCCCGGCGCATGCTCGGGCCTGGGACCAAAGGCGATCAGGCGGGGCATGATCTTGCGGGCGGCCGGCACGTGCTGCGCCACGAACAGCGGCAGAGCCGGCGCCCCTGCCCTTCTTCCTGTAAACAGCGGCACAAAGACGGCGCGGTGCATGGCGCGCTGCGCCGTCTGCACAACAACGGTGGGCATCCACCGGCGGCGCTGCACCGCCGCGAGCTCCTTCAGGGTGACCTGCCCGCGCAGAAGCGCCGGGGCAAGCTGCGCTGCTGCCGCCACGGCGTCCTGAATGGCGAGGTTTATTCCAACTCCCCCGGCGGGCGACATCGCGTGGGCCGCATCTCCGATGCACAGCATCCCGTCGACGTACCACCGCCGCAGCCGGTTGAGCCGCACGTCGAGCCAGTGCAGGTCATCCATGGAGCGAATCGCATCTACACGGTCCGCAAGGTCTGGCCGCAGACCGGCGACCCGTTCCCTGAACCGTTCCACGCCCTCACGGCGGAGCCGGGCGTCCGCACCTTTGGGTCCCAGATAGCCCATCTGGTAGTAGTCGGTCCTGAACAGGGCGATCATGGCTTCACCCTCCCGGAAGGCAGGCACGATCCCGGCCACTTCCCCTTTTTCCGAGGGATAGCGTGGCAGCTTGAACCACCAGGTGTCGAACGGCACCGGGAATTCCGTGGGCACGAGGCCTGCAGCCTGCCGCAGAGCGGAGTGCCGCCCGTCCGCGGCCACCACCAGGTCCGCTCGGATCTCGCCCTCGGCCCCCGCCGTGGTTCCGTACCGCACTCCGGCGACCCGCCCGCCGTCGTACACCAAGGACGTTGCCTTATGCTCCATCCGCAGTGTGAAGGTGGGTTCTTCCGCGGCCGCTTCGGCCAGGAAGTTCAGGAAGTCCCACTGCGGCATCATGGCGATGTAGTTGTAGGGCGGGCGCAGGGATGCAAAATCACCCAGGGTCACCAGGCCGGCGCCGGGCACGGGGAAGGCGACGTTGCGCAGGCGGCTTTGGGGCAGCGCCCGGAAGGCGCTCCCTAAACCCAGTTCGTCAATGAGCCGGATGGTGGCTGCATGCACGGTGTCGCCACGGAAATCCCGGAGGAAATCGCGATGTTTTTCAAGCACGGTGACTTTCACGCCGGCCCTGGCCAGCAGCAGGCCCAGCATCATGCCTGCCGGTCCACCGCCGGCCACCACGCACCCTGTTCGCTCCATGGAACAACGCTACGCCTCCGCTGTTCCAAGCGTGCGCAGAGCCGGCGAGTCCCTGTGCCAGAAAGACATTCCACGCCTGTGGGTCCGCAGGACACAGTTGAGCAGGGCTTGCACTGCTGGCTAGTGTGGGTCACATGCGCGAACTCCAGGCCAGGATCATCGAAGAAATGGGCGTCCAGCCCCGGATCGACCCCGCAGAGGAGGTGCGCAAACGAGTCACTTTCCTTAAGGAATACCTGAAAGCCACCGGCACCAAGGGCTTCGTCCTGGGCATTTCGGGGGGCCTCGACTCTTCCCTGGCCGGAAAGCTCGCCCAACTGGCGGTCGAGGAGCTTGCCTCCGAGGGTGTTGACGCAAACTTTGTTGCTGTCCGCCTTCCCTACGGCGTGCAGCACGATGAGGACGACGCTCGGGCGGCCCTGGACTTCATCCAGGCGAAGACAGAGTGGACCTTTAACATCTCCGCCGCAGTGGACGGCTTCGAGGAGGAATTCGAGAAGACCGTAGGCAACGGAATCTCGGACTTCCACAAGGGCAACACCAAGGCCCGCACCCGCATGATCGCCCAGTACGCTTTGGCCGGCGAGCACAACTACCTCGTGATCGGCACCGACCACGGCGCAGAGTCCGTGACCGGATTTTTCACGAAATACGGCGACGGCGGTGCCGACATTCTGCCGCTGTTTGGCCTGAACAAGCGGCAGAACCGCGCTCTCCTGGAGCACCTCCGCGCTCCGGAACGGGTCTGGAAGAAGGTGCCCACCGCGGATCTGCTGGACGACAAGCCCGGCCGGACGGATGAGGACGAGCTGGGCCTGACGTACGACCAGATCGACGATTACCTCGAGGGCCGCGACGTGGAGGAGAACGTCGCGGAGCTGATCGAGGAAAAGTACCTCCGCACGCGGCACAAGCGCACCGTTCCTGTCTCTATCTTCGACACCTGGTGGAAGCATAAGGACCGGAAGAACCGCGGGTGGGGATCTGACCTGAGCCGGCTGGGCTGATGTAACCCCCGGCTGATGTAACCCCGCTGATGTCACCAGGAATTACGGCAGCAGCACGATCTTGCCGCGGGCGTGTCCCGAGCGGCTGATCTCCAGTGCGTCCACCGCTTCAATCAGCGGCATTCGCTGGGAGACCGGGAACGTGACCTGGCCGTCCGCGGCCAGCGTGGCTGCATCCTGGACGCGTCCTCCCTGCAGCCGGAGCGGTGCGATTCCTGCGTCCGTTGACAGTTGGCCGGGAACCGTGGTCACTGCCCTGCTCCGGTCCTGAAGCATGGCCAGCGTAGCCGCCACCGTTTCCTCAGTTCCCACTGTGTCAAGGACGGCGGTCACCTCCCCCTGCCCCTGGACGCGTTCGGCCAGGCCGCTGCCGTACGCCACCGGAAGCGCTCCCAGTTGCTCCAGGAACTCATGATTGCCCTCAGACGCAGTGCCTATGACTGTAGCTCCGAAGAACTGGGCCATTTGGATAGCGGCTGAGCCCACCCCGCCTGCTGCCCCATGGATCAGGAGCGTGTCTCCCTCGCCGACGTCAAGCTGTTTAAGTGCCGAGTAGGCCGCGCCCCCGGCGACAGGAATGCAGGCTGCCTGCTCGAAGTCGACACCGATGGGCAGGGGTGTCAGTTCATCCGCCGGCACCAGCGCTTCGGTGCGGTAGCCGCCCATGATCCCGTTCCAGATGACTTCATCGCCTGGGGTAAAGCCCTCGAAGGCGGGACCCACGGCCGTCACCACGCCCGCCGCCTCGCATCCTGGCACCGCCGGGAACGCAAGCGGAAACCACTGTTTCAGGTATCCGGCCACGAGCTTCCAGTCCGCGGGATTGACACTCACGGCTCGGAATTCCACCCGGACTTGCCCGTCGCCCGGATCCTGCAGCTCTTCGGCCCCTACCTTCAGCACCTGCGGGCTGCCATATTCCTCGAAGTAGATCCTGGTGCTCACAGCAATAGCTCCTCGAATGGGGGAATGGCGATTTACTGCAAGAGTAGGCAGCGGTGCGGGTGATCACAACAGCCCCAGGTGGCCATCAAGCCGCTGCTACGGCGCACCCAGCTGGAGGCTGATCCGGTGGGCCTCCTCCATCAGCAGCCTGCCCAGCAACTCCTGCCGTTCGGGGCGGAAGCGCGGCTCGATACCTGTCAGGGACAGAGCCCACGCGGGCCGGCCCGCCTTGTCAAAGACCGCTGCACCCATGCCCCAGCTGCCTTCAAGCACTAGACCTGGGTTGACTGAGTAGCCGGTCTCCCGGGTGCGTTTCAGGTTGGCCCTGACCACGGTTTCAGTGTGAGCGTCCGCGAAGCGGCCGGCATGGTCCTCCCACGTCGCGAGGATCTGCTCCTGTTCGTCCTCAGGCAGGAAGGCCATGATGGCGGTTCCGGCGGAAGCGACCCCCAGCGGAAACCGGACGCCCTCGTGCAGCACGAACGAGCGCACGGGGAAGCTGCCTTCCTCGCGCAGCAGGCACACAGTCTCGTGGCCCCGGCGTATTGAAAAGAAGGAGCTTTCGCCGGTTTCCTCGGCAAGCCGTCGAAGGCTGGGCCTCGCGACGTCTTCCAGCGGGAAACGGGCTGATGCCACGGATCCCAGCAGCAGGATTTCCGGTCCCAACACCCAGTTTCCGGTGCGGGCATCATGATCCAGGAGCCCCTCCGCGGCCAAGGAGGTCAGCAGCCGGTGAACGGTGGGGCGGGTCAGCCCGGACTCCCGCACCAGCTCCACGAGCGGGTTCCCCTCAGGCTTGCGTCCGACAATGCGCAGGAGCGCGGCTATACGGCTCACCACCTGCGCTCCCTGGATGGGCATCTGGTTCATAAAAAACTCCCTTGATACTCATAATGTGGACACTCCTAAGCATACCGTCCACAGTGTAAGAAGCCCCGTATACGGCGTGGTAGTCAGCCTTGACACTGCCTGTCGGCGGCTCGTACGCTCGGGAACCTGAGGCCAAGTCCACAAGGTGGATACCCGTCATACCCACTCAATGAGGAGAAGACATGTCCAAACTGGAATCCGGCGCCGCTGAGGCCCTGCACGGTGTGCTGCAGGACGGCGTGACGCTCGCTGTCGGCGGTTTCGGCCTGAGCGGCATTCCGGCCGACCTGATTGAAGCAGTGCGCGACTCCGGCGTGCGGGACCTGACGGTGGTCTCGAACAACATGGGCGTGGACGGCAAGGGCCTGGGCATCCTCATCGAAGCCGGCCAGGTCCGCAAGGTCATCGCCTCCTATGTGGGTGAAAACAAGCTGTTCGCTGAGCAGTACCTCGCCGGGCAGCTCGAGGTGGAGTTCACGCCGCAGGGCACCCTCGCTGAACGCCTCCGGGCCGGCGGCGCAGGAATCCCGGCGTTTTATACAAAGACAGGAGTGGGCACTCTGGTTGCCGAGGGCAAGCCGCTGGCAGAGTTCGACGGCGAAACATACATTCAGGAGCGCGCCATCCGTGCGGACGTCGCACTGGTCCACGCGCACACCGCCGATACTGACGGCAACCTGATCTACCGCTACACCGCGCGGAACTTCAACCCCGTGGTGGCCTCGGCAGGAGCAGTGACTGTTGCGGAGGCCGAGCTGATCGTAAAACCGGGTGAGCTGGACCCGAACCACATCGTGACGCCCGGCGTGTACGTTCAGCACCTGGTCCGCGCCAGCAACCGCATCAAGGACATCGAGCAGCGCACGGTCCGTCCGCGCACTGCAACTGCAGTACCCGCCTGATACCGGCACCCAGCCCGAACGAACACTTAAGCCTCCACTTTCTTTAGGACAAGGAGTACCCCATGGCCTGGACCAGGGATGAAATGGCTGCCATCGCGGCGGAAGAACTGAACGACGGCGACTACGTCAACCTCGGCATCGGCATCCCGACGCTCGTCGCTAACAATTTGCCCGACGGCGTCCGCGTGGTGCTGCAAAGCGAGAATGGCCTGCTTGGCATGGGCCCCTTCCCGTTCGAGGGCGAGGAAGACGCCGACCTCATCAACGCCGGCAAGCAGACCGTCACGGTCCTGCCCGGCGGCAGCATTTTCGACTCCGCCACCTCCTTCGGCATGATTCGCGGCGGGCACGTAAAGGTGGCCATCCTGGGCGCCATGCAGGTGTCCGGCGACGGCGACCTCGCCAACTGGACCATCCCGGGAAAGATGGTCAAGGGCATGGGCGGCGCAATGGACCTCGTCGCCGGGACCCCGCGCGTGGTGGTGCTCACCGAGCACAATGCCAAGGACGGCAGCCCCAAGATAGTCGCCCAATGCAGGCTCCCGCTCACCGGCGTCGCCGTGGTGGACCGGATCATCAGTGACCTGGCGGTCTTTGATCTTGTGCGGAACGAACAGGAAGCAGGCGGCGGCCGGCGGCTCACGCTCACCCGCCTCGCACCCGGCGTCAGCCTTGTGGACATTCACAAAAAGACGGAAGCGGCATTCGACATCGCCCTCGAATTTGAAGGAGCCACCGCATGAGTTTGAAGGAACAGTTCGGCAAGGATGTCCTGCTCACAGGATGGGGCCACAGCCGCTTCGGCAAACTCACCGACGAGACGCTTGAGTCCCTGATCGTCCAGGTTGCCACGGAAGCGATCAGCAATGCAGGTATCGAAGCCGGCCAGATCGATGAAATCTACCTTGGCCAGTTCAACTCCGGCATGATGCCGCTGGCCTTCCCGTCCTCCCTGGCCCTGCAGGTCTCGGACCAGCTCGCCAATGTTCCCGCTACGCGCGTCGAAAACGCCTGCGCCTCCGGCTCGGCCGCATTCCAGCAGGGCACCAAATCACTGCTGGCGGGAACCGCGAAGACCGTCCTTGTCATCGGTGCCGAAAAGATGACGCATGCAGGGGCCGACGTGGTGGGGTCTGCTCTTCTCGGAGCTGACTATGACATGGCCGGTCAGGCATCCACGACCGGCTTCACCGGGCTCTTCGCAGACGTCGCCAAACACTACGAGAAGCGCTACGGCCGGGTTTCCGACGTCCTAGGCACCATCGCCGCGAAAAACCACCGCAACGGTGTAGACAACCCCTACGCCCAGCTGCGCAAGGACCTCGGCGAAGAGTTCTGCCGCACCGTCTCAGACAAAAACCCCATGGTGGCCGATCCCCTGCGGCGTACCGACTGCTCCCCCGTGTCCGATGGCGCTGCCGCCGTCGTTCTCTCCACCTCGCCCGGCGCCGGCCCCGGCGCCACCTTCCCCGTCCGGCTCACCGGCTTCGGGCAGGCGAATGACTTCTTTCCAGCGGCACGCCGCGACCCCACGGCCTTCGCTGCCACGCGCGTCTCCTGGCAGCGGGCGCTGGGGATGGCGGGCGTCGGACTGGAAGACCTGGACTTCGCCGAGGTTCACGACTGCTTCACCATCGCCGAGCTCCTGATGTACGAGGCCATGGGCCTGGTCGGTCCCGGCCAGGGCGCACGGGCAGTGGAGGAAGGCTGGGTGTTCAAGGACGGCAAACTGCCCGTCAACGTCTCGGGCGGGCTCAAGGCGAAGGGCCATCCCGTGGGCGCCACGGGTGTGTCCCAGCACGTTATCGCCGCCATGCAGCTCACCGGGACCGCCGGCGGCATGCAGCTTGCCAGCCCCCGCCGCGCGGCGGTGCAGAACATGGGCGGAGTGGGGATCGCCAACTACGTCAGCATCCTTGAGGCCGTCTAACCCCTTTCTGAATGTACCGCCTTCTAGATTTACCGCCCTGCTGAAAGTCCCCAGCTTTGAATGACGACGGCGGCGCGTCGCACCAAAAGTGCGGCGCGCCGCCGTACTTCGGTGCGAAAGGTGGGCCAATTCAGCGGCGCGGGCCGGGATGAGCGCTAGCCGCGGCCGCGGATAAGCGCTGCAATCGCCACGAAGCCCAGGCGTTCGGCGTTCTCCAAGGCCGTCCGTCCCTGGGGATCGCGGATGTCGGGGTCCGCACCGGCAGCAAGCAGCAGCCGGACAACCTCCTGCTGCCTTGGGCCGCCGTCAATCAGGAGGATGGCCTCCTGCATTGCCGTCCAGCCTAGGTTGTTAACGTGGTTGACCGGGACGCCGGCGGCAATCAGGATCCGGACGGTCTCCACATGGCCATGTTCGCTGGCCGGAATGAGGGCCGTCCCGCCAAAGCGATTGGTGCTCGTCACGTCCGCACCGTTGGCCAGGGTCAGCCGGAGGACCTCGTTAAAACCTTCGGCACCGGCATACAGGAAGGCCGAGTCCTGGACGGCGTCCTTGGCATTGACGTTCCCGCCGGCCCGGATCAGCTCCTTGACCAGCGGCACGTCGTTGGCCTTCGCCGCACGGATTAGCCGCTGGTCCAGCTCTGCCTGGGCTTCTGGCGACAACGGGGGGCGGGAAGAAACGGCAGGCTGCCCTGCCGGCGGCTTTGTCTTGGTCGCGTCCGGCTTTGGCTGTGGCGGGGCGGAAACGGCGGCCGGCGACTCCCCGGCAGCGGCACTGCCCGAGGCAGGGTTGTCCGCAGCGGATCCGGCAGCGGCGCTGCCCGAGGCACTGCTGTCTGCAGTGCTTTCGCTTGCCCCGCCCCCTGCATCCCCGGAACTGCAGCCCGCCAGCACCGCCACGGCCAGGCCCAAGGCCGCCATCGGGAGTGTTGCCTGCCTGCCACGCTGCATCCGCGCCATATGCAGAGCCTACCCAGCAGCGCCGGCGAGAACAGTAGCCCCGGCATTGGCGCAGGCCTCGTCGAGCTTGCCGTCAGGAGCGCCGCCGACGCCGATCCCCGCCACAGACACACCATTGACCTTCAGCGGAACGCCGCCGGGCAGGAACAGGGTGCCGGGCAGGTCGGCGATGCTCGATCCGGTGCCTGTGATCCGCTTGGCCAGCTCGCTGGTGGGGGCACCGAAGGCGGCTGCGGTGTAGGCCTTCTGCTTGGCTGATTCGATGGTGTGCTCGGCTGCGTTGTCTCCCCTGAGGAGCGCCTGAACGGTGCCAAAACGGTCGACAAGCGCCACGGTAACGAAGGGCAGCTTGTCCGCCTGGCACTTGGCCAGCGCCGCCCCCACAGCCTTGGCCGATGCCCCTACAGTGATGCGATTTTGCGACACGACGTTGTTCTGGCCGGGCTGGACGTCTGCGGCCGGCACAACGGCCGGCGCTGCAACCGGCACTGCTGCCGGTGCTGCCGCCTGCGCCGAGGAGGCATTTCCGGCGTTTGCGGCGACCGAGGCTCCGGCGGTCAGGACGAGTGCCCCTGCGGCGGCGACGGCAAAAACCTTGTTGGACTTCTTCACGGTGTGCTCCTCTTGGTGCAGTTCGGGCTAAACTTGCGGCTGAACTTTCAGCCGACGATTCGGTACCTTTCCATAGTGCGCGGTGCCGGAACTGTGGCACATCAGGCATCTGTCGTCACCCGGCTCCGTCGAAAAGCCAGCGGTATCAGCCGAAAGTCTGAGAGACCAGCGACGGCGCGGGCAATAGCATGGGTGAATAGCATTTCCCCGACCGGAACCGGATCACCATGCCTGCCCCAGCCTCCGCACCTGTCCCGGCACCTGACGCTGAAAAATCGGCACCCGCAGCCGCCGAAGCACCTGCAAGCCTTGGCCGCATTGATGCCGCCGTCCACCTTGGCTTTGCTGTCCTGATGGTGGCATCCGTGGTCCGCTACGTGATGCGCCACAGCCCCGCAGACAACCTTGTAGTCCTGGGCCTGGCCGCGGCCTCGTGTTTTCTCTACGCGGTCATAGCGGTACTAGCCCAGCGGCGGCGGCCGTGGGCGGTCTGGATGTTCGCCCTCGTGGCGCTCTGGGCCGTGCTGGTCATCGCAGCTCCCAGCTTCGCCTGGTGCTCCTTTGCACCCTTCTTCCTTTGCCGCACTGCGTTTACGGGAACCGTGGCATACGTGGCCGCGGGAGCGACGGCGGCCGCAACCGCCGTCGGGCTGTTCCGCCTCAGCAACGGCTCTGACCTCGCCATGTTGCTCGGGCCGCTCGCCGTAGGTGCCATGCTGACGCTGATCTATGACCGCATAGAGCACGACGCCGCCGAGCAGCGCCGCCTGCACGCGGAAGTCTCGCGCACCCAAGGAGAATTGGCCGCCAGTGAGCGGCGGGCGGGGACCATCGCTGAACGCGAGCGGGTATCCCGGGAGATCCACGACACCGTTACGCAGGGGCTCGCCAGCAGTCTGCTTCTGCTGGAGGCGGCGCACCGTGCCTGGCCCGCGGAAGCATCCCGGCACGACCTCCGGGACGCGACTGAACTGCTCCGCCGGAACCTCGCCGAAACCCGCAGCCTGGTTCATGAATTGGCCTCCCCCGGCCTCGAGGCCTCCCCCCTGCCCGACGCGTTGCTGCAGGCCGCGATGCAGTACGTGCCGGAAGCCCGGTTGCTGGTGACGGGAGAGCCCCGGACCGTCCCCGCCGAAGTCCGGCATGCCCTCCTGCGGGTCGTCCAGAGCGCTGTGGCCAACATCAAGCTCCACGCTTCGGCCACCAGCACCACGCTCACGCTCGGTTTCCTGCCGTCGTCCGTCACCCTGGACATTTACGACGACGGAGCCGGCTTTGATCCCGCGGCGGCAGCACCGCCGTCGGACGCCGGAGGCTACGGGCTCCGGGCCATGCGGCAGCGCGTGGAGCAGCTGGGAGGCGTATTCTCGGTGGAAAGCACCCCAGGGGAAGGCACAATTGTGGCGGCGCAGTTGCCTGTGCATCCGACGGTCCACCAGGTCATTCACAGCGCGGGTCAGGAGGACACATGAACGCCATTACCGTGCTCCTTGTGGATGACCACCTCGTGGTCCGCAGCGGGCTCAAGTCTCTGCTGGGAACCCAGCCCGACATCACTGTCATTGCCGAGGCCGCCTCGGGTGAAGAAGCCTTGGACAAGGTGGACCAGCACCACCCGGCCGTAGTGGTGATGGACCTTGCCATGGGCGCCGGAATGGACGGCATCGAGGCGATCCGGAAGATCCGCAAGCGCAACAGCAAGCAGGCAGTGCTCGTCTTCACCACTTATGATTCGGACGCCGACATCGTGCGGGCCGTCGATGCCGGGGCCATGGGCTACCTCCTGAAAGACGCCGCACCGGAGGAGATCTTCGCCGCCGTCCGGGGGGCGGTCCAGGGAAAGAGTGTGATGAGCGCCCCGGTGGCCTCGCGGTTGTTCCAGCAGCTGCGGAACCCGGACGAAGTCCTCACGCCGCGCGAGGCGGAACTGCTCAGCCTCCTTATCGAGGGCCTCAGCAACCGCGAGCTCGGGCAGCGCCTTTTCATCTCGGAGGCCACGGTCAAGACACACCTGGCTCACATTTACGCGAAGCTCGGCGTGGAAACCAGGGCCGCCGCCATCGCCACTGCCATCAGGCGCGAAGGAATGCGCTGAGCGCCTGGGCAGTGGCGGCCGGGCACGAAGCTGCCCGACCGCAATATGTGGCGGAGCCGGCTGGCGTGGGCGCGGCTGGACTACTTGCCACATACCGGTCCCCGAGCTGAGGAGCAGTTTTATGCGCGCAACGATCATCCACGGCCCCGGAGACATCAGGGTGGAAGACCGGGACTACCCTGCGGTCCAGCTGCCCACCGACGCAGTGGTTAGGGTAGCGGCGGCCTGCGTGTGCGGCTCCGACCTCTGGCCGTACCGGGGCGTGAAGCCCATCCACCGGCCCACAGCCATCGGCCATGAGTTTATCGGAGTGGTGGAG
Source organism: Arthrobacter sp. D1-17 (assembly GCF_054130535.1). NCBI lineage: Bacteria > Bacillati > Actinomycetota > Actinomycetes > Micrococcales > Micrococcaceae > Arthrobacter > Arthrobacter sp. D1-17. The sequence goes on from NZ_CP096382.1 coordinate 3,670,934, forward strand.
AGCGTCGGCAACGACGTGCAGGGCATCAGGGAAGGCGACTTCGTGGTCGCGCCCTTCGTGGTCAGCTGCGGCGAGTGCCCGCAGTGCCGCAACGGCGTCACCGTGGCCTGCGACAGGCTCGCTGGCTGGGGCGGACACGACGACTCGGGGCATGGGATCGACGGCGGGCAGGGCGAGGCGGTGCGTGTCCCGATGGCCGGGTCCACGCTCGTTCCGGTGCCCGGCGTCAGGGACCCGGATGACGCACTCCGCAAAAACCTGCTCACGCTGTCCGATGTGATGGCCACCGGCCACCACGCCGCGCTCAGCGCCCAGGTCTCCGCGGGCAGGACTGTGGTGGTTGTCGGCGACGGCGCAGTGGGTCTCTGCGGGGTGTTGGCAGCGAAGCGGCTCGGGGCAGAGCGCGTTATCGCGATGTCCCGCCACGCCGACCGGCAGGCTCTTGCGAAGGAATTTGGCGCCACGGACATAGTTGCGGAACGCGGGGATGCGGGTGTGGCGAAGGTCCGTGAGCTGCTGGGCGGCGTGCTGGCCGATTCAGTGCTGGAGTGCGTGGGGACCAAGGAGTCCATGGAGCAGGCGCTGCACTCGGTCCGCCCAGGAGGGGTGCTCGGCTACGTCGGCGTTCCGACCGGGGGCGCGGAGATCCCGCTGCGCTACCTGTTCGACAAAAACATCACCGTCTCCGGCGGCATGGCTCCGGCACGCACCTATATACCGGAACTGCTGGCCGACGTGCTCGCGGGCAAGATCAACCCCGGCCGGGTATTCGACGTGGAAATGTCTTTGGAAGAGGCGCCTGAGGCGTACAAAGCGATGGACCAGCGCCGGGCCATCAAGGTGCTGCTGGCGCCCTGACAGCCCCACCAAGCGCCTTTTCCCTGCGCGGGAACACCGCTCCGAGCCCCGGCTGAGGTATCAAACGTGGCCGTGGCCTGCGGTAATGGATGGGACGGATGATGACTGCAGCTATTGCACCCTCAGCGTGCTGCCCCTAGGTTGGAGACAGGGGAAAAGATTCTCCTCATCTGCCTGCCGCAGGAGCAGGACCAGAAATAAGGGTTACAAAGGAAGTAGCAGCACATGGCAACAGGCACAGTTAAATGGTTCAACGCCGAAAAGGGCTTCGGATTCATCGCTCCGGATGACGGATCTGCAGATGTTTTCGCACACTACTCGGCAATTGCCAGCAGCGGCTACCGCTCCCTGGATGAAAACCAGAAGGTCGAATTCGAGGTGACCCAGGGCCCCAAGGGTCCGCAGGCAGAGAACATTCGCCCACTCTAACTGTTTACCAAAACTCCCCTGTCCGTGCCTGGCACGGCAGGGGAGTTTTGGTTTGCCACCGTCCACCGGTCCGGCATTGCTGCACCGCTTCGCCGCGGCATCTCCTTGCCGAAGACTGCCCTGCCGCAACCCATAGGCAAGGGACCAACCGGAAAAGCAGTGCAAAAATGCCGGGCCGGGACTAAAGCACCCCGAGCCCTAGACGAAGGCTGACTTCCCGGTGACGGCCCGGGCCACGATCAGCGAGTTGATCTCGTAGCTGCCCTCGTACGTGTAGAGGATTTCGGCATCCCCGAACAGCTTGCCCATCTCGAAATCGCTGCTGATGCCGTTGCCGCCGAGCAGCGAGCGCCCCATCGCCACAGACGAGCGGGCGAGCCGGGTGGTGGTGGACTTGGCCATCGCAGCCTGTGCCATCTCCAGCCTGCCCTCCTCCTGAATCCGGGCGACCTGCGCCATCAACGCCAGTGACGCCGATGCGTTGCCCAGAATTTCGGCCAGTTGCTGCTGAATCAGCTGGAAACGGGCCAGCTCCCTGCCGAACTGCCGGCGCTGCAGGGAATAGGAGCGCGCGACGTCAAAGGCCGCCAGCTGGATCCCTGCCCCCTGCCACCCCACCCAGGCACGCGAGTCCCGCAGCAGCTCGTTGGCTGTGGAAAAGTCCGTCGCTCCGGGAAGCAGGTTGGCTTCCGGGATACGGACATCATCCAGCACGATGTCTGCGTTCTGCATGATGCGCAGGCCGATCTTGTTGGAGATCTTGGTGGCGGTGTACCCGGGGCGATCGGTTTCAACAATGAAGCCCTTAATCTGCTGATCGGCCTCATCACGTGCCCATACAAGGGCGAAATCCGCGATCGTGCCTGCGCCGATCCACCGCTTGCAGCCGCTAATCACCCACTCCCCATCCTCGAGGCGGGCCGTGGTTGCCAGGCCCCCCGCGATATCCGAGCCGTGGTCCGGCTCCGTCAGGGCGAAGGCGCCCAATTGGGTGAACGCCGTCAGGCCCGGCAGCCAGCGCCGCTTCTGTTCCTCGGAACCCAGCGCATGGACCATGCCGACAATAAGCTCATTATGGATGCCCACGAGGGCGGAAAGAGACACGTCGGCCCTGGCCACTTCGACGTACATGAGGCCTTTGAACAGCCGGGACGTACCGTCAGTCTGCAGCCCTCCGAGCCCCCGTTTCCCCATCTCGGCCAGCAGCCCGAAGGGAAACTCCTCCCTGTTCCAGTAGTCAATGGACTGCGCCCTGACCCTGGACTGGAGAAACTCCCGGATCTCCATGTACCGCTTCCGTTCGTCCGCAGCCAGCAGATCGGCAATGTACAGAAGGTCGGCGTCGGGGAAAGGCGGGAGCGGCCAGCCGAGTTCCCCTGCTTCAGGACCGGGAACAGCCGGCCCATCCTCCCCTTCACACCCGGGAGCCGTCCCGGCTTGGGCCTCCACGATATGTCCGCTGTTCGGTCCTTGTGGTTGCACAGGGTGGTCCCTTCGCTCTTTCAAACCCTTGGATGTCCTAGTATATTGCAGAGTGATATGAATCACTAGGACGTGCACGCTTCAGGCGAAAGGTGCCTCATGACAGTCACTGACGACTTCCGCACAGCCCGCGACCAGCTGCTGGCCCTGCGCAATGACTACGGGCAGGCCAGGGACAGCTTCCAGTGGCCGCGTTTCAAGGAGTTTAACTTCGCCCTGGACTGGTTCGACTCGCTGGCAGCGGATCCGGCAACAGGTGCCAAGCCCGCACTGGTGATTGTGGAACAGGACGGCTCAGCCACCCGCCGCAGCTTCGCCGACCTGTCGGCAAGCTCCAACAGGGCCGCTAACTGGTTGCGGAGCCAGGGCGTGCGGCGAGGCGACCGGATGATCATCATGCTCGGCAACCAGGTGGAGCTCTGGGAGCTCATGCTGGCCGGCATCAAGCTCGGCATCGTGCTCATCCCCACCACCACGCTGATGGGTCCGGCGGACCTCAAGGACCGTGTCGAGCGCGGCGAGGCGGCCTGGGCCGCCGTCGGAAGTTCCAACATCGACAAATTCACCGACGTTCCGGGCGCCTACCGGCTTATAGAAGTCGGCGCTGCGGGGACCGGCCGGCCTGGCACCCTGCAGTATTCGGACTCCGGGGCGGCATCGGAGGATTTCACTCCGGATGCGCCCACCAGGGCCGACGAGACCCTGCTGCTGTACTTCACCTCCGGCACCACATCCAAGGCCAAGCTCGTGGAGCACACGCACACGTCCTACCCCGTGGGCCACCTCTCCACGATGTACTGGATCGGCCTCGAGCCCGGCGACGTTCACCTGAACGTGGCCTCCCCCGGATGGGCCAAGCACGCATGGTCCAACGTGTTCACCCCGTGGATCGCCGAGGCCTGCGTCTTCATCTACAACTACGAACGGTTTGACGCCCGCGCCCTGATGGAACAGATGGAGCGTGAGAAGGTGACGAGTTTCTGCGCACCGCCCACAGTATGGCGCATGCTCATCCAGGCAGACCTGACCCTCCTGAAAAATCCACCCGTCAAGGTGGTTTCGGCCGGCGAGCCGCTCAACGCCGAGGTAATCGGGCAGGTCTACCGGGCCTGGGGACAGACCATCCGCGACGGCTTCGGCCAGACCGAGACCACCGTGCAGGTGGCCAACACCCCGGGCCAGCCCGTCAAGGTCGGCGCCATGGGTCAGCCCCTGCCCGGGTACGACGTGGTGCTTGTGGACCCTGCGACGGGAAAAGAAGGGGACGACGGCGAGCTGTGCCTGCGCCTGGACCCCCGTCCCGTCGGGCTGATGAAGGCGTACTACGGTGACCCGGAAAAGACGGCCGATGCCTTCCGCGACGGTTATTACCACACCGGGGACATGGCCAGCAGGGATGAGAACGGGGTCATCACCTATGTTGGCCGCGGCGACGATGTGTTCAAGTCCTCCGACTACCGCCTGTCCCCGTTCGAGCTGGAAAGCGTGCTGATCGAGCATCCAGCGGTGGCGGAGGCCGCCGTCGTGCCGTCCCCCGATCCGGTCAAACTGTCCGTGCCCAAGGCGTTCGTGGTCCTTGCCGCAGGGCACCAGCCCGGTCCCGAACTCGCCGAGGAGATCCTGCGCTACTGCCGGGACCACCTGGCGCCCTTCAAGCGCATCCGCCGGATTGAATTTGCTGAACTGCCTAAGACCATCTCCGGCAAGATCCGCCGAGTGGAGTTGCGGCACAGCGAAGAACTACGGCACGGCGGCGGCTTTGAGCCCAGCGGGCCGTCGCTCCCCTACGGCCTGGGCACGGAATATTCGGAAGCGGACTTTCCGGGCCTCAAAAGCAAGGGATGAGCATGGCAACGCCTCTGCCCCGCGACCCGATCGCCGACGCCCAGCGGAACTGGGAACGTCACGGCTGGGGCAATGTTGCCGCCATGGCCGCGATCACTGCCATTATGCGCACGCAGCAGATCCTGCTGGCGCGCATCGAGGGCGCCCTGAAGCCCTTCGGCCTGACATTCGCCAGGTATGAGCTGCTGGCCCTGCTCAGTTTCGCCCGCAGTGGTGCGCTGCCGATGAACAAGGCAAGTGCCCTGCTCCAAGTCCATCCGACCTCCGTGACCAACGCCGTAGACCGTCTTGAAAAAGCGGGACTCGTGGCCCGGTCCCCACACCCCACCGATGGCCGCACTACGCTGATAGAGCTCACCGCCGAGGGGCGCACCCTGGCCAAACGTGCGACGGCGGTTCTCAATACTGAGGTTTTCAGCAACTCCGGCTTCGCTGACGGGGACGTGGACCAGCTGATCCGTATCCTTGGGGAATTCCGCCGCCAGGCCGGAGACTTCTCGAAGTGAGTTTCATTGGGTTCCGCTGCAGCCGTTAGCCGCCCTGCGCCGCTCCCCTTTGCGCGCGGCGGTCCATGCAGCGTTGCAGCTCCCCGATAAAGGTGTCCAGCAGGGCGATTTGGTGCGGGTTGTTGGCAAGTTGCACCAGGTCAGCGGCAGTACTGGCTACCTTGATGTTGGTCTGTTGACTGTGGGTCGCGAGAAGATCAAATGCGGCCTCCGAGCCAATCCGCAGGAAACCCATCAGAATCCCCTTGGCCTGCTCAATAGTGCTTCTCGTCCCCAGCGCTCCCTCCACCGCCTCCCGGGCCGCCCGCTCTGTTTCTGAATGCAGCGTGGCGGTGAGATCGAGAATAAAGCCGTCCACCCTTTTCAGCGCACCCGAGCCAACCACCGCTTCTCCTGCGGTGAGGACCCGGTGTTCGCGCAGCCGGGAATCAATGAGGCGGTGGTAGCTGGCGAAATAGCCGCCCGAGACGCAAGCCGCGGCAAAGGCTTCATGGCAGCGGTCCCGGTCGTCCGGGTGTTTATGGGAGTACACCAGCTCGATGCTCGGTACGATCTCGCCGCGCTGGTAGCCATGGAGGACATAGACCTCGTCGGACCACTGCAGCTCCTGGGTTGATACATCGTAATGGAACGTCCCGGCGAGGCAGTCTGCGCCGCCAAGGGCGCTGGAGTACGTTCTGAGGCTTTTCGGTTGCAGGATCGCGTCCCCTTCGGCCGCCTCCGGTCCGTCCATCCTCAGGCGCCGGGCGACTGGTTGGCGGAGGTGGAAACCCGCGGGCGGGCCGAACCGGAGGCCCTGCGCACCGGCCACAGATCGGAATGTCCTGTGTGGCTGCGTCGCTTGTCCGGCATGGCCGCTACCGGCACAGCGGCCTGGCGGGGCGATGGGCGTTCACGGCCAGGTCGCGGCAGCTCCCTTACATGCCCCGTGCCTGCATACTCGCGGGCTGCGGCGATGCCCTTTATCACAGCTTCTTTATCGGGAAAGGCCCGCGAAACAGCCAGCACCGAGCCATCCGGGGCTGTGAGCTGGAATCTGAACGCCGCATCGGCGTCAAGGAAAATTTCGAACATGCCGGCCACAGCGCCCTCCTCAATCATGCAAAATACCAAGGCTTCCGGTGACGCCATTGGCACCGGAAGCAGTCCAAGCAAGCCCTGCTTCACGCCTCGCATGCAGCAGGAATCGAATTGATGAATTTATAAAATTGTGAACTAGATCGCAGGGCTTGGCAAGGCCTGTCCGCGCAGGCAACCCCTCACGCAGAACTGAAAGCGGCGCTAAGATAGTGGATCACGGCTGCTGAAAAAATTGATGGTCTGAGACAGACCGTTCTGTCTCTATACTTGACCCTAGGCGCGGCGGTCCGCGGCGTCGGCATCGGGTTGAGGACTGCAGCGAAGGAAATCCATGATGGATGACATGTCAGGTGACCTGATCCTGAGCGACACGAAGGCAGACCTTTTCAAGTCCATGGGGCACCCGGCGCGGATTCTCATTCTCGAGATGCTGGCTGACGGCCCTGTCGCCGTGAGCCGCCTGCGGGATGCTACCGGCCTCGAAGCCTCCAATCTTTCCCAGCATCTGGGCATTCTGCGGCGCCAGCACCTCATCATCCCCTCACGCAAGGACGGCCGGCTCTTCTATGAGCTCTCCTGCTCCAATGTCAGGGGCGTGCTGGAAGCGGCTGGCGGGCTGCTCGGCTCCGTCCGGCAACCCTCCGCAAATCTCCAGACGGCGGGCTGACGCCAGAGCGGCTCATACGCGGCAGGATGTTTGCTTACCGCCGCCGGAATTTCACCCGGCGTTAATAGCCGTGCCCTAACGTTGCTCTCCTGAGTCCCCATGTGCTGGGAACCTGGGCGAGAAGGGAACGATCATGGCCGACATTGCCGCTGTTCTGGGGCGTCTCGCTCCGCATGAACTCGAGGAGCTCCGGGCCACAGGGCCGCAGGGCCACCTGAGCCGACAGCTGATCCAGGCTCTGGACCGTGCCGCCGGAGGTGCCGGGGCAGGGCGAGGCTACTACGTGCCCACCGGAAGCGTGAGCGCCACGGGCAGCCCCCATCAGGTCCTGCGGAGCGACGTCGCGGCGTGGCTTTTCGGCGCACCCGCCCAAGTGGCCGCCACCCAGCCGGCCCAGTAGCGGGCAGCCTGCTCAGTAGAGGAATATGTCGAACCATTCCCGGTTGTGGGCGTGCAGCAGGACGAGGAACAGCACGAAATCGAACAGCAGGTGGACCGCCACGATGTAGGACAGGGACTTGGTCACGGTGAAAATGCGTGCCTGCAGGAGCGCGAACGGGAAAATGAAAAACGGCGCCCACGCCTTGAACCCCAGCTCCCACAGGAACGATGTGAACAGGACCGCCTGCAGGACGTTGGCCTGCCAGTCGGGCAGATGGCGACGCAGCAGGGCGAACGTGGTGCAGATGAAGAACAGCTCGTCCCAGATCCCCAAGGCGTTGGTTCCTATGAAAAGCCGCGCGATGCCGTCGGGATCGTGGACGGCCGGCCAGTTGTTGTAGACGCCGGTCCGGATCATATAGAAGGGCAGCACTGCGTACCCCAGCACCACCACCACGGGCAGATACAGCTTTTCACCGCGGGTCCATTTGTTCCCGGTCATCACCGGGAAGACAATGGCGTGCTCCTTGGTCACCCAGCGGGACACCGCATACGGAATGCCCACGGCCGCGACCATCGCCGAACCCATGACGATCATGTGTTCCGTGCTGACATCGGTGGTGATGGGAACCGCGCTGATCACCAGGATGCCGACGGCGATAAGCATGAGGTCACGGAGCAGCGCACGGTCCACCAGCGCGGCACCTGCCAGTGCGGCGGCCAGCAGCGTGTAGCCCAAGAGCTGCTGGTGCAGGGCAAAGAGGAGAAAGCCGGACAGCGACAGCATGGCCGCGGGGGCCACACGCAAGGACGTCCTCTGAGCCGCACGCTGTTCGGTCACGGGAATGTTCACCGGTGCCTGAACTCCGGCTGGCGCTTCTCGGTGAATGCCGCCATGCCTTCTTTCTGGTCCTCAGTGGCAAAGAGCGAATGAAACAAGCGGCGCTCGAACAGCACGCCCTGGGCCAGCCCCGTCTCGAAGGCCGCATTCACTGCCTCTTTGGCCAGCATGGCGGCGGGTTTGGACTTGGAGGCAATGATTTCGGCCGCCTTCAGTGCCTCCTCGACCGTGTCCTCTGCCGGCACCACCCTGGAGACCAGCCCGGACCGTTCTGCCTCTTCGGCCCCGATAAACCGGCCGGTGAGGATCATGTCCATCGCCTTGGCCTTGCCCACTGCCCGGGTGAGCCGCTGCGAGCCGCCCATTCCCGGGACCACTCCGAGATTGATTTCAGGCTGGCCGAACTTGGCATTGTCCCCGGCAATGAGGATGTCGCACATCATCGCCAGTTCGCAGCCGCCGCCCAGGGCGAAGCCAGAGACCGCCGCGACCAGCGGAATCCGCAGTCTGGTGAGGTCTTCCCAGCCACGGAACCAGTCGGCGTCGTACATCTCCATGTACCCCTTGGATGCCATTTCCTTGATGTCGGCACCGGCGGCGAAGGCCTTCCCCGACCCGGTGAGGACGACCGCGCCCACGCCGGGATCCGAGTCCATCCCGGATACCGCGGCTACGAGCTCATCCAGCGTCGCCTTGTTCAGGGCGTTCAGCGCCTCGGGCCGGTTGAGGGTCACAAGTCCCACACGCCCGCGGCGCTCCACCAGAATGTTCCCGTACTCCTGCGTCATGCGTCCCTCTCACGTGATTCGGCCCTGCTGTCAAAGCTAAGACTACTTACCGGACTTGTCCCTGATGTCCGTGATGATGCCGGAGAAATCGCGTCCGGCCCCGCCTTCCGCGGCGAAGGCGTCATAGATTTCAGAGGCCAGCGGTCCCATACGGGCCGCAACTCCGGTGTTCTGGATGGCGTTCAGGGCCAGCTTCAGGTCCTTCGCCATCAGGGCCCCGGCGAACCCCGGCTGGTAGTCGCGGTTGGCAGGGCTGGTGGGCACCGGCCCCGGAACCGGGCAGTTCGTGGTCAGGGCCCAGCACTGGCCTGAGGCCGCGGAAGCGACATCAAACAGGGCCTGGTGCGTCAGCCCCAGCTTCTCGCCGAGGACAAAGGCCTCGCTGACAGCGATCATGGACACCCCCAAAATCAGGTTGTTACAAACCTTCGCGGCTTGTCCGGCACCATGGTCCCCGCAGTGCACAACACGCTTGCCCATCACTTCCAGTATCGGCCGCACCGCTTCAAAGTCCTCCGGCAGCGCCCCCACCATGAACGTCAGCGTCCCCGCCTCCGCTCCCACCACTCCGCCTGAAACCGGCGCGTCCACAGCCCGGTGACCGGCTTCGACCGCGAGCCGTGCTGCTTCCCGCGCTTCGTCCACATTGATGGTGGAGCAGTCCAGGAACATCGTGCCCGGAGCGGCCGCGGCGAGCAGTCCCAGCTGCGCGTCCGCACCGCGGTACGCCTCCAGCACATGCTGGCCGCTGGGGAACATGGTGAGAACGACGTCCGCTCCCGCCACGGCATCCGCCGCGCTGCCAACCGTGGGGACGCCGTGCTCGCGGGCAGCTTCAAGAGCCGCGGGCACCACATCGTATCCCACTACCGAGTAGCCCGCCCTGACAAGGTTGACCGCCATTGGTCCGCCCATGTGGCCGAGCCCCAGGAAGGCAATGTGCTCCTTCGGGCCCGCCGAACCGTCCGCCGGACCCTCCGCCTCTCCGGTAACTTCCTCTCCCGCATGCTCAGGCATGGTCGCTCTCCCTTTCCAACAAAACCAGTTCCCTCTCCCCCAACGGCGCAAAGTACCGCTCGACGTCGTGCGCCTGCACCTCCGACAGGGTGGGCGGCTGCCATTGCGGGTTGCGGTCCTTGTCCACTACCTGGGCGCGGATGCCTTCACGGAAGTCCGGTCCGGCCAGGCAGCGAAGACCCACACGGTACTCCTCCGCGAGGACTTCATCCAGGCTCAGTCCGCGGGCCCTGCGCAGTGCTGCGAGGGTCACCTTCACAGAGGTTGGTGACTTCGATTCAATCGTTTCGGCCGCCTTGGCTGCTTCCCCGCCAGCCGCGCGCAGCCTCCGCACGATCTCCTCCGCGTCGTCCGTGGCGTAGCAGGTGTCGATCCAGTCCCGCTGGGCCTCCAGGGCAGAGGGCGGCGGCTGTTCCGTGAAGCGCCCGACGGCGTCTTCCGCAGTTTCGTTTTCCAGCGCCGCCTGGAGACCGTCGAGCTTGGTGGACGGAATGAAGTGGTCCGCCAGGCCGAGGAACAGGGCGTCGGCTGCGTCCAGGTGGGCACCGGTCAGGGCCGCGTGAGTGCCCGCCTCCCCCGGTGCCCGTGCAAGCAGCAGTGTGCCGCCGACGTCGGGAACGAAACCGATGGTGGTTTCGGGCATACCGGTCCTGGTCCGTTCGGTCACGATGCGGACGGAACCGTGGGCGGAGATTCCCACGCCGCCACCCAATACAAGGCCGTCCATCAGCGCGACGTAGGGCTTGGAGTAGCGGGAGATGAATGAATTCAGCCGGTATTCCGCCTCCCAGAAGCGGGCCGTTTCCTCGCCTCCGGTGAGGATGTCCCGGTAAATGGCGACGATGTCGCCGCCGGCACACAAGCCCCGCTCACCGGCGCCCTGTACCAAAACGGAGGCAACGCCGTCGTCGTTTTCCCAGGCGGCCAGACACTCCATGATGGCCGCCACCATTCCTGCAGTAAGCGCATTAACCGCTTTGGGTCGGTTTAGCGTGATGACGCCAAGGTGGCCCCGCCGGTCAAACAAGACCTCGTCTGCGGGGCCCTCCGCCTGTTCAGCAGTCATTAGCTTCCTTCCGGCATGGTGAAACTGGCGCCCTGGCGGATACCGGAGGGCCAGCGGGAGGTCACGGTCTTGGTCTTGGTGTAGAAACGGAAGGCGTCGGGGCCGTGCTGGTTGAGGTCGCCAAAGCCTGATGCCTTCCAGCCACCGAAGGTGTAGTAGGCCAGGGGAACCGGAATGGGCACATTGACGCCCACCATGCCCACCTGCACCCGGCTGGCAAAGTCGCGGGCAGCATCGCCGTCGCGGGTGAAGATGGCCACGCCGTTGCCGAACTCATGCTCACTGCAGAGGCGCAGGGCTTCGTCGTAGTCGGAGGCCCGAAGCACACTGAGCACGGGCCCGAAAATCTCCTCCTTGTAGATCTTCATGTCTTTGGTGACGTTGTCGAAGAGTGTGGGACCAATCCAGAACCCGCCCTCGTAGCCTTCCACCGTAAGTCCTCGTCCGTCGGCGACGAGCGTGGCGCCGGCGTCCACACCGGACTGGATGTAGCCTTCAATCCGTTCTTTGGCTGCTCCCGCCACCACGGGGCCGAAGTCCGAGTCCTTGTCGAGGCTGTGGCCGACTTTCAGGTGCTTGACCCTTTCCTCCAGCTTGGAGACCAGGGCGTCGGCCGTTTCCCTGCCCACGGGAACGGCCACGGAAATGGCCATGCAGCGCTCACCTGCGGAGCCGTATCCTGCGCCGATCAGAGCATCGGCTGCCATGTCGAGGTCCGCGTCCGGCATGACCACCATATGGTTCTTGGCGCCCCCAAAGCACTGCGCGCGCTTACCGTGGGCGGCCGCCGTAGCGTAGATGTACTGCGCGATGGGCGTGGACCCGACGAAGCCGATCGCCTTGACGCGGTCGTCCTCCAGCAGCGCGTCCACTGCTTCCTTGTCCCCGTTGACAACGTTGAACACGCCGTCCGGGATGCCGGCCTCCGTGTACAGCTCAGCCAGCCGCAGGGGCACGGACGGATCGCGCTCGGAGGGCTTGAGGATGAAGGCGTTGCCCGCCGCAAGGGCCGGCCCGGACTTCCACAGCGGAATCATCGCGGGGAAGTTGAACGGGGTGATGCCCGCGACCACACCCAAGGGCTGGCGCATGGAATGGATGTCGATGCCGGTGGCTGCATTGTCCGAGAACTCGCCCTTGAGCAGGTGCGGTGCGGCGGCAGAGAATTCCACCACTTCAATGCCGCGCATAATGTCACCTTTCGCGTCGGCAATGGTCTTGCCGTGCTCAGAGGAAAGCAGCCTCGCCAGTTCTTCCAGGTTGTCATTGACGAGGTCCACGAACCGGAGCAGGATCCGCGCCCGCCGCTGCGGGTTCATGGCTCCCCACTCCTCCTGGGCCTTCTCAGCACTGGCAATGACGGTGCTGACTTCCTCCCGGCTGGCCAGCGGGAGCTTGGCCTGCACCTCGCCGGTGCAGGGATCGTAGACGTCGCTGAAGCGGCCGGAACTGCCTTCTTTCCTGTGGCCGTCAACGTAGTGGGACAGTTCGCGCACCATGATGGAATGCTCCTTTGCATTGTGTGACCCAGGTCATTCTTGTGCTGAATATACTCGGACTTCCTACTAAATTCCAGAGTTGGCAGCCGCGATCAGCAGGTAAGCCCACTCACCCTGGCCCCAAGTTCGGTAAGTTAGGACTGTGAAGATAGCTACCTGGAATGTGAACTCGCTCCGTGCCCGTGCCGACCGCGTGGAGGCGTGGCTGCAGCGGTCTGACTGCGACGTCCTTGCCATCCAGGAGACCAAGTGCAAGGACGACAATTTTCCCTGGGAGCTCTTCGAACGGATGGGCTACGAGGTGGCGCACTTCGGCGTCAACCAATGGAACGGCGTGGCCATCGCTTCCCGCGTAGGGATCGAGGACGTGGAGCGCGGTTTCGTGGATCAGCCCGTGTTCGGCAAGGACGGCAAAGACCCTGTCCAGGAAGCCCGCGCCATGGCGGCGACGTGCGGCGGAGTCCGGATCTGGAGCCTGTACGTGCCGAACGGCCGGGCGCTGAACGATGAGCACATGCCCTACAAGCTCAAGTGGCTGGACAGCCTCAAGAACCAGGCAGCAGGCTGGATCGCTGACAACCCGGAGGCGCAGGTGGCGCTGATGGGCGACTGGAACATCGCGCCCACCGACGACGACGTCTGGGACATCGACCTGTTCCTCACCCAGGGCTACACTCACGTCAGCGAACCCGAGCGGGCCGCCTTCCACGCGTTCGAACAGGTCGGCTACACGGATGTGGTGCGCCCGCACACTCCGGGCCCGGGGGTGTACACCTACTGGGACTACACGCAGCTGCGCTTCCCCAAAAAGGAGGGCATGCGCATCGACTTCATCCTGGCTTCGCCGGCCCTCGCGTCACGGGTCACCGGCGCATCGATCGACCGTGAGGAACGCAAAGGCAAGGGCGCCTCTGACCATGCGCCCGTGGTTTTGGAGCTGGCCGGCTGATGGTGGCGGACTCGTGACAGGCAGGCATTCATGACCGGAAGCCTTTACCGGGGACAGGCGGGGCTGCCGTTCTCGTCCACGCTGCGCGTTTATGAGCCTCTGGAAGCTTTTCCTGAGGACCAACGCGCAGCGCTCAAGGCTGCCGGCGACCGGGCAGCGTCACGGGCCGCCGTCGAAAATGCCGAACTGCTGGCCTCCCTCGGACGGATTACGCGGCCGGGCGGCGATCCCTTCCCTACCGGCCGGACCGACCTGGTCCGTGTTACGCGCGCCCCCGGGCTGCCTGTCGAGGACGAGTCCAAGGATGAAGAAGACGCTGCACAGGCGAACGGCGGCGGCCTCCTTTACTGCCCCAGCCAGCTCGTGCTGCGGGCCGGATTGGCCGCCAACGCGCTGATGGAGGGCATTCATGGGCCGCTGGCTGAACTCCTCATTCCGGAGGAACAGCGTGACCGGCACCAGGAGCGGATCGATCTGGTCAGTGCCCGCGAAGGCGCCACGCGGGTGCATACCCGGGCTTCCACATGGGGCATTCCCTTCAGCTGGTTCTCCCTGTTCCTTGAGTCAGATCCGCAGGATGTGGTGGAGGCAGGCGGCCGGATCCTCACCGTCCGAGTCTGGGCTCCAATCACCGAGGCGCTCGATCGGGTGCGCTACGCCGTAGCCAACCTGGCGCTGGCAGCACCGGACCTCGACATGCTCGATGACCTGACCCAGCTCACCGAGTGGCTGGAGCTCTTCCATGCGGAGTCCATGGTGGAGCTGGACTACGGTGCAGTGGCAGACAAGGTTTACCCGGACGACTCCCCCATGGATGTGCGCCTCGGCATCGAGTGCCTCGCGGAGGGCGACATGACAGGTGCCGCGGCCGCCTACCGGCGGTTGGCATCACGCTGGATCCCGATCCGCCAGCTGGCACGGGCGTCCTAACCTACTGCCTCTAAGCCGGGCCGCGGCCCCCGCCGTTCAGAACAGACGGTTGCCCGTCAGCGGCCGGCCCCGGGACGGGGCGGCGCCGTTGTGTGCCTGACGATCAGCTGGTGGGGTGCGACGGCGGAGCGCACGGAGCCCGTGATGCCGAGGAGTTCGTCGAGAAGCATCTTGGTGCCCAGCTCGGCCTGCTCATCGGGCCGCTGGCCAACCGTGGTGAGGCCGACGGCGTCTGAGAAGTCGTGGTCATCGATGCCAATGACAGAGAGGTCCTCGGGGACTCTGACGCCCAGCCTGTTGGCTTCGAAGATCACGCCCATGGCCATCTCGTCAGAGGCACAGAAAATGGCGGTGGGCTTCGGCCCGGACTGCCCCCAGAGCCGCCGGAAAGCCTCCTGGCCGCTGCGTACGGTGAAGTCTCCCCACTCGTCCCATTCAGGGCGGACTTCCAGCCCTGCCGCCGTCATCACATCCTGGAACGCCAGGATCCGGACACGCGGGACATCAAAATTCAGGTCGGTCTCATCGTCGCCGTGGAGCAGGGCGATATCACGGTGCCCCAGGCCGATCAAGTGCTTCACCGCTGTGGACGCGGCGGCATAGTCGTCTATGCCGATGTAGGCGCATTCCTCGACGTGCCCGCCCACCACCACCAAAGGGATGTCGATTTTCTGCAGATGGTCAAGCTCCTCATGGGACAGCGCCATACATAGCACCAGGAGTGCATCGATCTGCTTGTAGACCATGGTCTTGCTGAACAGCCGCTCGCGATGGCTGCCGTGGCCCCCCAGGTTGAACAGGGACAGGTTGTACTGCCGCGCGTGAAGTTCGCGGTCGGCCCCTTCGATGGCTTTCGAGAAGAACCAGCGGCTGACGAATGGCGCGAGCACCCCAATGGTCTTGGTCCGGCCGGTCGCCAGACCGGACGCGGAGGATGATGCAACGTAGCCCAAGGCGCCGGCAACTTCGAGGATCTTTTCGCGGGTGGCAGGCGACACCCGGGGGAGACCCCGGACGGCACGGGACACTGTGGCAGTGGATACCCCTGCGGCGGCAGCCACATCCTCGATGCTTACACCCGAGTGGCCGCCGCGCTGGGCCCGGTCAGTTGTGCGCGCCACGGTTCCCCCTCACAGCCCCGAAGATTTCCGCCATGTCTTTCTCCCGGCGGCAAGAAATCATTTTAGTCTGACCAGGAGATTCAGCGCCGCCGGGTGGCAGTGGGCGCAGGAAGGCGCCGGCGGAGCCTGATCATCCCGTACAGTGCCAGCAGGATGGCGAGCAGGCCCAGTGCCCAGCCCAAGGCAGGCTGGGCTGTCAGCTCCATCCAGACGGTAACGACGAGCAGCACCACAGCCCAGAAACCCAGGAATCCGATGATGATGTCGAAGTCCTCGCCGGACCTGACCCGTTTGTCGCCGGACCCGGTTGCCTGCTCCTTGCGCTGCGGTGCTGCCCCACGCATCACTTGACTGCACCCGCCGTAAGGCCGGCGACGATCTTGCGCTGGAACACGAGCACCAGGATCACCAGCGGAATGGTGACGATGGTGCCGGCCGCCATGATCGCCGTGTAGGGGATCTGCTGGGGCTGGGCGCCGGCAAAGTTTGCGATGGCCACGGTCACAGGCTGGGTGGCATCGCTGGAGAGCTGGCTGGCGATGAGGAACTCATTCCACGAGGAGATGAATGCCAGGATGGCCGTGGTGAAGATGGCCGGAGCCGCCAGCGGCATGATGACCTTCCGGAACGCCTGGCCCTGGGTGCAGCCGTCGACACGTGCCGACTCTTCCAGCTCCCACGGCATTTCGCGGAAGAATGACGTCATCGTGTAGACGGTCAGCGGCAGGACGAACGAAATGTTCGGAATGATCAGCGCCTGGTAGGTGCCCATCCAGCCGATGTTGGTGAAGAGCTGGAACAGCGGGGTGATCAGTGCGACGCCCGGGAACATGGACGCCCCCAGAATGAAGCCCAGCACCAGGAACTTGCCACGGAAATTCAACCGCGCCAAGGCGTAGGCCGCGAAAACACCGATCAGCAGCGAGATGGCGGTCACCACGACGCCGATGAAAATGCTGTTCAGCAGTGCCTGGCCGAACCTGTTGCCGAAGGACGTGTCGAATGCGGTTATGAAGTTGTCCAGCGTGACGTGCGTCGGGAAGAAGGATGTGTCGTACGTGAAGCCGACCTCGCGGAACGCCACGACGACCATCCAGTAGGCGGGCGCCAGGCACCAGATGAGGATCACGGCCGCGCTGATGTACGTGCGGCCCTGCGCCCACTTCTCCTTGTTCTGGGCCATGCGGCGGCCTTTGTCCTGTTGTGCCCGGAGGGCTGTTCCGGTGCTCATTTCTTCCCCTTACCGGTGGCGCCGCTTTGTTCCACCACATTCGCCCCAAGGAAGCGGACAAAGATGAAAGCGACCAAAAAGATGATGATGAAGGTGATGGTGGACAGCGCCGCGGCTGAATTGAACCCTTGCCTGATCTGGTTAATGACGAGGATGGACAGCGTGGTGGTGTTGTTCGCACCGCCCGTAAGGATGTACGGCAGGTCGAACATGCGCAGTGCATCCAGCGTGCGGAAGAGGATGGCCACCATCAGCGCCGGCTTTACCAGCGGCAGGGTAATCATGCGGAACCGCTGCCAGGCCGAGGCTCCGTCAACTTTCGCCGCCTCATACACTTCGGCAGGGATCATCTGCAGGCCTGCCAGGATCAGCAGCGCCATAAACGGTGTGGTCTTCCAGGTGTCCGCGATGATGACAGCCCACTTGGCCGGCCACTCGCTTCCGGTCCAGAGGATGGAGGCGTTGAACAGCTTGTTGGCAATGCCCTGGAAATCGAAGATGAACAGCCACAGCTGGGCCGTCACGGCGGTGGGGATGGCCCACGGCACGAGCACAGCGGCGCGGACAAGGCTCCGGCCCTTAAAGGAGCGGGCCATGATCATGGCCATCCAGAAGCCAAGAATAGTCTCCAGGGTCACCGTGATGATGGTGAAGATGAAGGTGGTCTGCGTAGCTGACCAGAACTGGGATCCCAAAGTTCCCGGCGGGCAGGCGACGGTTCCGCCGGCAGGGGCGGCGCACTGCTGCGCGATCCAGTTCACATAGTTCTGGATGCCGGCCGGGCCGCCGGCCGTGAACAGCCCGGTGGCGGGGTCGAGCCCGGCGTCCTTCTGGAAGGACATCACAATGGCGCTGATGATCGGGTAAACGATCACCACGGCCAGCGCGATGATGGTGGGGGCCAGGAGCCAGGCGGCCCATTTACCCTGGCTGAGGATCTTGTTGTCCTCACCCACGCCCTTGGGCCCGTGGTGGATCGGGGTACCGCCCGACGCCGGTGACTTGACCGGCGTCGGGCCTACTTCAGTTGCCATGGCTGGACTACGATCCTGCACCGGCGGCTTCGATGGACTTTTGCATGTCAGACAACGCCGTGTCCACCGGCTTCTCGCCCTTCAGCGCAGCGTAAGCGTTGTCCTGGATGGCTTTGGTTACAGCCGGGTAGAACGGGGTGACCGGACGCGGCACGGCGTTCTCGATGGAGGTCTTCAGGACCGGCAGGTACGGAAGCTTCTTCACGAGTTCAGCGTCGTCATAGAGAGCAGTCAGCACCGGAGCGAGGGAACCCTGGGTGGCGAAGAACTTCTGCTGTTCTTCTTCGACCAGGAACTTCACGAAGTCAAGGGCGGTGGCCTTGTTCTTGGAGTACACGCTGATGGCCGCGCTGTGACCGCCCAGGGAAGATGCACCCGGGCCGTCCTTGCCCGGAAGCGGGGCCAAGCCCAGCTTGTCCTTTACCTTGGACGAGCCTTCGGTCGTGGCCAGGTTGTACACGTACGGCCAGTTGCGGTGGAAGAGCAGGTTGCCGGACTGGAAGGCCCGGCGGCTTTCCTCTTCCTGGTAAGTGATGGCTTCCTTAGGAATGTTGCCATTCTTGAAGGCTTCGACGAGGTTGTTTAGGCCTTCCTTGGCCTCCGGGGTGTTCAGGTTCGGCTTGCCGTCCTTATCCAGCACGGAGCCGCCCGCGGAGTTGATCGCCTCAGAGGCGTTGACCGTGAGGCCTTCGTACTGCTTGTACTGTCCGGAGAAGCAGCCGATCCTGTTCTCCTTGGCGATGGAGCACATCTGCATCATCTCGTCCCAGGTTTTGGGCGGGGTGGGCACCAGGTCCTTGCGGTAGTACAGCATGCCTCCGTCGGAGGATACGGGCGCTGCATATAGCGTGTCCTTGTAGGATGCGCTGTCAACCGTGGGCTTCAGCATTGCGGAGGTATCCAGCGCCATCTTGTCCTTCAGCGGCTGCAGCCAACCCTTTGCAGCAAATTCCGCAGTCCAGACAACATCCACGCTCGCCACGTCATAGTTGGGGTCCTTGGCCTGGAAGTGCTGCACCAGGTCGTCGTGCTGCTGGTCGGCCTGGTCGGTCTGCTCCTTGAAGGTGACCTTCTCATCCGGGTGTGCGGCGTTCCACTTTTCGATTAGCGGTCGGACCACGTTGCTGTTGTCCTTGCCCTGCACGTAGGTGATGGGACCGCGGCCGTCGAGACCGTTGGCTGCGTCACCGCCACCGGCGGTGGTGCCGCCGCCCCCGCCACCGCCGCCACAGGCGGAGAGCGTCAGGGCGAGAACGCCGGCAGTGGCTGCCGGCAGTAAGAACTTGCGCGTTTTCATTGGCAGGAGACTCCTCGCTGAGTGACAAGAAAAAGTCGTTGGTGCGGTTGTTGTGGTGACAGTCACACTAGTAACGTTGCCGATAGAAATGCAAGCGTTTACACATAATTGTTACCGGAGAGGCAACCATGACCCACACCCCGATTTCCACGCCCGGGTCCGAAATAGGAACGTGGTGGGCAGACGCCGTCGTCTACCAGATTTATCCCCGCTCCTTCGCTGACGCGAACGGGGATGGCATGGGCGACCTGCGCGGGGTTACCGGCCGGTTGCGCTACCTGAAGGAACTCGGCGTCGACGCCGTCTGGCTGTCGCCGTTCTACAAGTCGCCGCAGGCGGACGCAGGATACGACGTAGCCGACTACCGGCAGGTCGACCCGATGTTCGGCACTCTGGCTGACTTTGACGAGATGCTGCAGAAGGCTCACGGCCTGGGGATGAAAGTCATCGTGGACCTGGTCCCAAACCACACGTCGGACGAGCATGCGTGGTTCCAGGAGGCCTTGGCCTCGGAACCGGGCTCAGCAGCCAGGGAACGATACATGTTCAGGCCCGGGAAGGACGAGGTTCCCGGCTCAGGGGACGGAAATCTCGCCCCCAACAACTGGAATTCCATTTTTGGCGGCCCGGCCTGGACGCGCATCACCAATGCGGACGGAACCCCCGGCGAGTGGTACCTGCACCTCTTTGACACCAAGCAACCGGACCTTAACTGGGAGAACCCCGAGGTGTGGGAGGAAATGAGCTCCGTGCTCCGCTTCTGGCTGAACCGCGGAGTGGACGGCTTTCGGGTGGACGTGGCGCACGGCATGGTTAAGGAGGCCGGGCTGCCCGACTGGGACGGCGCAGCAGCCATGGTGGAAGGCACGGCAGAGGTTCGCCACCTTCCGGACGCACCCGGGGCTCATTCAGAATCAGCGGAGCCGCACACCGCCCATCGCGCCAGTATCGCGGCCGGAAGTGCAGGGGCAGAGGACGCTGCCGGCACCATAGCTGTCGCGGAGCAGGACTTCGGCCACGAGCCGGTGTCGCCGCTGTACCCGCCGTCGCCATTCTTTGACCAGGACGGCGTCCACGAGATCTACCGGGACTGGAACCGGGTGCTGGCCGAGTATGACGGTGACCGGATGCTCGTGGCCGAGGCCTGGGTGGAACCGGCGGAACGCCTGGCACGGTATATCCGCAAGGACGAGATGCAGCAGGCCTTCAACTTCGACTTCCTGCTGGCCGGCTGGGATGCAGGACGCATGGCAGTGGCCATCGAGGACTCGCTTGAGGCATCAGCCTCGGTGGGGGCGCCCACCACCTGGGTGCTGAGCAACCATGACACCGTGCGCCATGCCACGCGCTTCGGACTCTCCGACCCCACCACGTTCCCCAAGGGCATTGCCGCAGAGGACGAGCAGCCGGATGCGGCACTGGGCCTGGCCCGCGCCCGGGCGGCCACGCTGGTGTCCCTCGCCTTGCCCGGCTCCGCCTACCTTTACCAGGGTGAGGAACTGGGTCTCCCGGAACACACCTCTGTGCCCGCGGGTGCCCGCCAGGACCCCGCTTTTTTTCGTACGAACGGGGTTGAGCGTGGCCGGGACGGCTGCCGCGTCCCGCTGCCGTGGGTGTCCAGTGAGCCGGGGTACGGTTTCGCTGAGGCGTACACAACGGCCGACGGCGGTGCTGGCCGCCGCCGGCCAGCCGATCCTTGGCTGCCCCAGCCGGCGTCGTTCGGCGAACTCGCCGCGGACCTGCAGGACGGGGTCCAGGGTTCCACGCTCGAGCTGTACCGGTCCACGCTGTTGCTGCGGAAGAGCCACGGACTGGGCTCCGGAACGTTCTGCTGGGCAAATGCGCATGATCCCGAACGGGGTGTCCTGGCCTTCCAGAACCGGGATGTCCTCGTGGTAGCCAATACGGGATCCGAGCCAGCGCCTATTCCGGACGGCTACCGTGTGATTCTTTCGAGCGACGGTGCGCCTTCATCGGATGCCGCGGCACCCGCCGGCGCCGCTGCAAGAGGAGCGGGCGGCGACGGGACCGCAGGTACACGCATGGAAGTCATCGCCCCGAACAGTGCGGCCTATCTGGTGGCCGGCTAGGCAGTCAGCGGACGCGCTCCGCTCTGCTGAAGCGGGTGCGCGCCCCGGCCGCTACGTGCACCAGTACCGGTGTCTCGCGGCCCACAACCTTGTCCAACGCCGAAACCAGGGCGGCAGCGTCCTCCACGAGGAGGTGCGGGGCCACTCCGGGGCGCGGGTGAAGCCGGATCCTGAGCGCGGGTTCACCGTGGATGTCGAATGTAGCGACAGACGTGCCAGCTAGATCGGGGCGTTCAGCGAAGGCCTCCTTGAGGGCCTGTTCAGCCACTCCGCTGCCAATACGCACGTCACCGGGCACTCCGCCGGGATCCTCGGCGGCCAGCAGAAGGTCCGAGCGCCCCTTACCCTGCTGGGCGATCCAAGCCACCATCAGTCCAATCAGCAGGATGAGGACAAGGGCCAGGACGATCCAGAGCCAGCTTTCCTGGCGGCCCGGGAACCTCGTGGCCCCGAGCAGCTGGCTGGCGCTGGTCCAGACGCCGCCTGACCATGCCTGCCACCAGGCTCCGACGGCAGGAACTGTGGCCAGCAGCATGAGAAGGATGCCGGCGGCCAGGAGGGCGAGTCCGAGGATTCCAATGAGAACCCTGTTCAGCATCCGGGGAGTGCTGTTCATGCCCCGATCACCCCCGTCTCAGCCAGGTTGACGCGGACAACGGGCAGCGGGACCGGTGACATGGAGCGGAGTTCGTCCTCCACGGCTTCACGGACTGCGTTTTCGCTCACCGGAACCCCGGATGTGGGGCGGACATTGACTATCGCCTGGCGCTGGGAAACCACCACCATCACCTGCTCGGGGGTGACGTTGGCAGCCAGCCGTGCCCGTCGGGCGAGTGCGGACGCTATGACCTCGTCGTCCACCACGACAGCTACGCGGGTTACGTTGAGCAGATGCTTTGCCCTGCGTCCGGGAAGTATGGCGCTGAGAAAAAAGAACAGGCCGGCCGCGGCAACCACGGCGCCTGTCACGCCGAGCAGCAAAGGCGGCATGCCGTGAGGCAACGCGACGATCCGCTCGGCCGCGGTCTGGGGATCAATGAGCCAGGGCGGCTGGCCGATGGACCGGACTGCCGCTTCCAGCAGGGCGTAGAGGGACAGGAGGATGACAAGGACGGCTGCGATGCAGGCTGCGGTAGCCCGTGAGGAGTGTGTTTCCCGGTGCAGAATCCTGTCCATATCAACGGGCCCGTCGCGGCCGACGGGGCCGGCGTCCCTCTGGTGGCCCTCGGCCGGGTTCTCGCGTTCGATGACGGAGCTCACCGCACGCGCCCCCTTTCCGTGACGTGCGCGCCGCTGACCCGGATGTCCACCCTGCTCAGGCGGGCGCCGCTGAGCTCTGTGACCCTCGTGAGGATCTCCTCTTTGGCCGCAACCGCACGCTCCCAGATAGAGCCGCCGAAGGCAGCGATCCGGCCGGGGTCCCGCACGACGCCCGTCAGGGCCGGGATCTTGATCGGTGTGACGAGGGATAAAGCCAGCAGGCCGCCGTCGTCCGACCAGTCGGCCCGGACATCGTGCGGCGGAATGCCCAGCGCATCCCCGGCTGCGGCTTTCGCGAGGCTCGTCAGCGCCTGGGTACTTATCCGGTTGTGTCCGCTGTAGAGCCGGACCGGGGTTGTGTCGGCGTTCAGGGTCATGACGACGAGCGCCGGCCGCTCAGGGCATCCATGACGCTGCGCAGGTCCAGTTTCCCTTCTGCCGCGCGGCCCAGCAGGGCACCTATCCCCATGAAAAGGAGGGAAATCAGGAAGCCCCACAAGCCGAACTGCAGCGACATGAACGCCACAAAGGCCCCCAGTGCTGTTCCCACTACCGTCAGGCTCACAGGATCGCCTCCCTCTCAGAAGCTGCCGCCTGCCCCGCAGGCTTCACCGGCGGTGCAATATAGACGTCGTTGATTTCGACGTTGACCTCGATGACCTGAAGGCCCACCAGCTTCTCAACCGCCGAGTAGACGGCGGCGCGCACCTGGTTGGCCAAGGAGTGCAGCGGAGTCCCGTACGTTGCGACGAGGGTGATGTCGACGGCGACCTGCGTCTCGCCCACCTCCGCATGGACCCCAGCCGCGTGGTCCGAACTTCCGACGGCGTCACGGATGGCTCCCAGCGCCCTGGATGAACCGGTGCCCAGGGAGTAGACACCGGGGACGGCTCGCGCTGCTATGCCGGCCACCTTGGCGACCGCTGTTTCCGAGATGACTGTCCGCCCGCCGCCGGTCCCGCGCAGGGCCGGCTGCGTGCCGATGACGGCAGGGTCCGGATTCTGGTATTCCATCAGGCGCTCCCCTTCTGTTGATCACAACCCTATCCCCTAGCCCCGACAACGTCAGGAGTGAAGCGGGGCCGATTCGCCGGGCCAACGTCCGTAACCGCTGGCGCCGGACGCCCGCAGCTGCTAGCCGCAGTTGCTGGCCAGCCACTGGTTCACCGGAGCCATGGCTTGCTGGAACTTGCCGCTGGAATAGACGGACTGATCGCTGAGTCCCGCCACGGCCACCTCATGGAGCTTGGTGAAGTCGGCCTTAAGCGCCTCCGGAACGAGCTGCGCCGTCTGGCTAAGCTGCGCCTTCTTCTGCTCGAGTTCCGCGGTCTTGCCCTGCGCCGCGGCCATCGGCAGCAGTGACGCGCCGGTTGCCTGTTCCGAGATGGCCGCACATGCCTCCGCCGCTGACGCAAACCCTCCGAAGGGACCCGTCGGTGTGCTATCGGCCGGTTCCGCGCCGGGGCTGGTGACCGGCCGGGAACTGCTGGAGGTTGACGGTTGAGCGCCGCCGGTTGTGGGGGCAGAACAGGCGGTGAGCGCCGCTCCGGCGGCAAGTGCGGTGACGGTCAGCGTACGGGCAAGATTCTTCACAGTTCACATTTCCTTGGTTGGCTCGGCCGCCGGCAGCGGCCTTGACTCCGCCGGCTCCGGCGCCGGCTGTATCCCCCGGCGTGCGAGTCTAGCCATGGCCGACGCCTGCTTTCCACATTGACAGCAGCGGTGGAATGAAGCACACCCACTTCACAGGGGCGCCTAACGGGGAGTTCTGCGCGGGGGCACTTCACTGGCTGGAGAGGGAGCTTCATCAGACGGCCTGGCCGCCGGCCGGTGGTGGGTTTTAAGAGGCGGTCCGCTCCTATTGACCTCTTCGGGCGTCTCGCCATTCAGTCGCCCTGGCGGTAGCCAGGGTCTTCGTTCTTGCAGCGGTAGTCGCCGCGCTTTGCGCCCGAGTTGCCCTCGAACACCATGAAAGTCTGTCTGGCCTGGATCCCGCCGCCCGACCGGAAGTTTAAGCCCGGAGGTTCAGCCCGAAGGTTCAGCCCGGGGCCATGCCAGGCCCGACCTATTCCAGGCACATGCATGACGGGCGGGAATAGGGGGTTTAAAGAAGAAAAGCACCAGTTCCGAAGAACTGATGCTTCCCAGTGGTGGCTCCGACCGGCGTCGATCCGGTGACCTTTCGATTTTCAGTCGAACGCTCTACCAACTGAGCTACAGAGCCTAGGTGACACGTCACCATGACAGCCGGAATTTTTTCCGGCAATCAGAGCGACCCTGACGGGACTTGAACCCGCGACCTCCGCCGTGACAGGGCGGCGCGCTAACCAACTGCGCTACAGGGCCTTGCTTTTTCTTGCTGATCGCAGTATCTCTACTGCAATTTTTCAAGGACTCCAGCCTACCAGACTTTTCGGTCCGGCTTGACCACTTCCTTGCGTACCCCCAACGGGATTCGAACCCGTGCCGCCGCCGTGAAAGGGCGGTGTCCTAGGCCGCTAGACGATGGGGGCCTGAACTCAATCCGGCTGACTCAGGGCAAAAATAAAGGGCCGAAGCCTTTCGTTCTTGTCCTTCGCAGTTGCTCCGAACTGGACCTCTAAAACTATAGGGCCTCTCCCATGAATTTCCAAAATCGGCGCGAACACCGCCCCGGAACGCCATAGCGAACTGCCACAAGTTGGCAGTTTCCCGCGCAGCCTTGACCGATTTCCGCCAGCACCGGGATGGGGCGCAGGACTAGATTGAACACCATGGCAACCAACCCCGGCACCAGCCCTCCCCCGCCTGCCGATCCCTCCGGGCGGCCAAGTGCCCCTCATACAGCCACAACGCCCCCGGGCTCAACGGAACCGACCACAACGCAACCGGGCACAGAGCAATTCGGCACAAAGCATTCCGGCACAAAGCAACCCCGTGCGCGCATCAGCAACCTGGGGGTCGCAGCCGTCCTCACCACAGTGGTGCTGTGGGCCTCTGCCTTCGTCGGCATCCGCGCTGTCGGCCCCAGTTTTTCGCCCGGCCCCCTGACGCTGGGGCGGTTGGTGATTGCCGCCGCCGTTCTTGGCGCTGTGGTGCTGCCCAAGCTCAGCAGAATGCCGCGAGGACGGGATTGGTGGCCCATCATCGCTTATGGAGTTATGTGGTTCGGCGGCTACAACATCGCCCTGAACGCTGCAGAACATGTGCTCGACGCCGGAACCGCCGCACTGCTGATCAACGTCAACCCGATTTTGGTCGCGGTCCTGGCGGGTGTGCTGCTCAAGGAGGGAT
Source organism: Arthrobacter sp. D1-17 (assembly GCF_054130535.1). Taxonomy (NCBI): domain Bacteria; kingdom Bacillati; phylum Actinomycetota; class Actinomycetes; order Micrococcales; family Micrococcaceae; genus Arthrobacter; species Arthrobacter sp. D1-17. Next base: position 3,696,578 of record NZ_CP096382.1, read on the forward strand.
TCCCGCGCTGGCTCATCATCGGCAGCCTGGTGGCGTTCAGCGGCGTCGCCGTGATCGCGCTGGGCTCCGGCCAGCGGTCGACGGCGGATGTGGGCGGCGTGCTGCTGTGCCTCCTGGCGGCTGCGCTTGCCGCCGTCAGCGTGATCATCCAGAAGCCGGTGCTGCGGAAGTACCCGGCAGGGCAGGCAACCTGGTACGGCGTCATGGTGGGGCTCCTGTGCTGCCTGCCGTTCAGCGGCCAGCTGGTGGCGGAGCTGCAGGCGGCTCCGCTGCCGGCCACGGCGGGCCTGGTCTACCTCGGCATCTTTCCCACCGCGATAGCGTTCACCACCTGGGCGTACGCCCTTTCCCTGATCGACGCTGGAAAGCTGGCCGCCACGACCTACCTGGTGCCCGCGACCACAGTGGTGATCTCCTGGTTCGTGCTCGGCGAAATACCGACGGTCTGGGGCCTCGTAGGCGGGGCCATCTGCCTGGCGGGTGTGGGGCTTACAAGGCGCCAGGCAAGGCGCCGCTCCCGCTAGAGTTTTGATATGCCCGCTAACCTGCCGCCTGGACTTCCCATCGTTCCTGACGGATCTGGCGACTCCTCCGGTTTTGAGATGTCCGAGAACGATTTCGAGGCAGCAGTCAGCGACGCCCTGGACCTGATTCCTGCTGACATCGCACGGACAATGGACAACGTGGCGGTTTTCATCGAGGACGACTACACGCCCCGGCCCGGAGAAGACCCCGACACCGTGCTCCTGGGGCTTTATGAGGGCGTGCCCCTGACAGAGCGGGACTCCTGGTGGGACGCAGGCTCCCTCCCGGACCGCATCACCATCTACCGCCAGCCCATTCTGGACATCTGTTCCTCCCGCGAGGACGTGGTGGAGGAAGTCGCCGTCACGGTGGTGCACGAAATCGCCCACCATTTCGGTATCGACGACGACAGGCTCCACGAACTCGGTTGGGACTAGCCTTGTAGGCATGGGACACGACCACAGCCCTGCCCTGGCCCCAACAGCCACAGGCAAGCACCGCCGCCGGTTGATCGCCGTGCTGGCGATCACCCTGGGCGTGGTCCTGGTCCAGGCGGCAGGGGCAGCCCTGTCAGGCTCGCTGGCACTGCTGGCCGATGCCGGGCACATGCTCTCGGACGCCGCCGGGGTCTTCATCGCCCTGGTGGCGGCATGGATTGCCTCCCGGCCGGCGAGCGATGCGCGAACCTACGGCTATCAGCGCGCCGAAGTCCTGGCGGCCCTGGCCAATGCCCTGATCCTCGTGGTGATTGCCGTGGTGGTTTTCATCGAGGCGATCCGCCGGATCGGGTCGGCCCCCGAGATCCAGACCGGTATCATGCTCTACGCGGCCTTCGTCGGCGCCGCGGCCAACCTGGTGTCCCTCCTGATTTTGCGCCGCGGCCAGAAGGAAAGCCTGAATGTACGGGGAGCCTACCTCGAAGTTCTGGGCGACCTTGTGGGGTCGGTCGCGGTCATCGCCGCAGCTGTGGTGATTCTGTTCACCGGGTTCAATACCGCTGACGCGATAGCCTCCATGCTCATTGCCGTCATGATCCTGCCGCGCGCCTGGCACCTGCTGCGCGACGTGGTGGATGTCCTGCTGGAGGCGACGCCCAAGGGCGTGCAGGTGCAGATCATCCGGGACCACATTCTCTCCGTGGCCGGAGTAGTGGCCGTCCACGACATCCACATCTGGACCATCACCTCGGGCGTTCCCGTCTTCTCGGCACATGTGGTGGTGGAGGACGAGGCCCTCAGCGCCCGGGGAGCGGACCAGGTTCTGGATAGGCTCACCAACTGCCTCGGCGCCCACTTCGACACGGCCCACTGCACCTTCCAGCTGGAACCAGCCAGCCACGCCGAGCACGAATCGCACCAGCACGCGTAGTGAGAGAGCAGGTCCACGCTAGGACAGCACGTCCTTGCTGACGAACCTGCCGTAGGCCAAAGCGCCAAATACTGCGATGTATCCCGCCTGCAGCATGGCGTTGCTGCTGAACGATTCCCATCCAATCGGCTGGCGCAGCAGATCCGCGAAACCGAACCAGTAATGGCTGAAAAGCCAGGGATGCAGCCATTCCAGCTGCGGCAGTTGGTCCAGCACCTGGGAGGCGACGGACAGGACAATCGTTGCGGCCATAGCCCCCACGGGGACGTCCGTGAGCGTGGACAGAAACAGCCCGATCGCCGCCAGACCCAGCAGCGAAACCGTCTGGTAGGCACCGATCAGCAGCATCCGGCCCAGCGCTTCACCCGGCTCGACCACGTCTCCGGACAGCAGCGGAACCGGTCCCACAGGGAACAGCGCTGCCCCGATGCCGGCCCCCGCGAGCGCAACCGACAGCGGCGCGGCAACGCAGAAAGCCGCGGCTCCCACATACTTCACCACGAGCAGCCGCACACGGCCGGCGGGGGCAACGAGCAGGTACCGGAGAGTGCCGTGGCCGGCTTCCCCGGCAATGGTATCCCCGGCCACCACTCCTATGGTCAGCGGCAGGAACAGCGGCACGGCGACGATCAGCGCCGTGACTCCCACGAACAGACCGTTCTGCGTGATGCGGTCCAGGAAGGCAGGCCCGCGACCCGGTGGTACCGCAGAGGACATGCGGACGACGACGGCGATCAGCACCGGAATAGCCGCCAGCGCCAACAGCAGCGCCTGCGTCCTGCGCCGCCGGAACAGCAGCTTCAGTTCCGAAGCAAACAGTGCAGAGCTCGACGCCGGGCGGGCCGCACCAGCCGTGGGTGGCGCTTCCCGGGTCCCCAAGTCCTCACTGCGTGCCCTCTCACTGTGTCCCCTCGGACTGTGCGTCATACGACCAGGCCGTTCACTGTGCGGTCCACTGTGAGGTTCACTGTGCGACATCGAAACCCTCCCCCGTCAGCGCTACAAAACGGTCCTCCAGGCTTCCCCTCTCCACGGTGAAGCCGCGGACGCGCACGCCGCCAGCCACCAGGGCAGCAACGATCGTCTCCGGAGCGGTTACCCCTGCCATGAGCTGCCCGCCTGCTGTTGGTCCCGCCCCGGTCCGTCCTGCAGTTTTCGACAGCACCGCCGGGTCTTCCCATACCGCCGGGTCATCTAACAGCGCCGGATCTTCCAGCGGCCCCGCCTCGGGAAGCACTGCCGTGATGACCGCACCCTGCCCGTCACGATGATCCGGAACCGGAGTCATGCCCAGTCTGGCCAGCACCTCCGATGCCAGGCCGGCATCGGGAGTCAGCAGCCGCAGTTGAGCTGTGCCGGCCTGGCGGAGCTCGGACAACGTCCCTTGGGCTACGAGGCGGCCAACGCTCATGACCGCCGCGTGGGTGCAGATCTGTTCAACTTCGGCGAGCAGGTGGCTTGACACGAAGACGGTGGCCCCGTCCGCCGCCAGGGACCGCACAAGGCTGCGGACCTCTCGGGTGCCCTGCGGGTCCAGCCCATTGGTCGGTTCGTCCAGCACCAGCAGTTCCCTGTCGGAGAGCAGGGCATTGGCGATGCCCAGCCGCTGCTTCATTCCCAGCGAGTAGGCCCGGACCTTCTTCTTCGCAGCATGTGAGAGCCCCACCCGCTCAAGTGCTTCCGCGACGCGGGCACGGCGTGTACGGGGAACCGCGTGACGGTCCGCGGCATCAAACCGGCTGAGGTTGGCCGCGCCGGACAGGTACGGATAGAAAGCTGGGCCCTCCACCAGGGCGCCGACCCGTGGCAGCACGTCATCCAGCCGCCGGGGCATTTCCAGCCCGAGCACGCTGACTGTCCCGGCCGTGGCCGCTGCCAGGCCCAGCATCATCCGGATGGTGGTTGTTTTCCCCGAACCATTGGGACCCAGGAAGCCGAAGACGGAGCCCCTGGGTACGGCCAGATTGATGCTGTTGACGGCGAGCTGGTGGCCGAAGCGCTTGGTCAGCCCCCGGGTCTCAATGGCGAGCCCGGAGGCTCCGGCCCCGAAAGCTGCGCGCCCCGGACCGCTGCCAGGGGACGTCACCTCGCGGCGGCGGCTGCCTGGAGCCGCTCGAGGGGAACTGATCCGGCAAAGACGCGGCCGTCGTCGGTGAACAGGACAGTAAGCAGAGATGTCGAGATCGCCCGGCCGCCGGTAACGGTGACTGTTGCCTGCCGCAGCAGCGGATCCGCCAACAGAGTGTCAATGGAAGGAACTCCGGCACCAGGAGCAGCTGCATCAGGCGAGATGTTCCGCGCCGGGAGTTCCATGATGGACTCCCAGCCCGAGCCGGTCACCCGCCACGACGTCTTCTCTGCGGCCGCTGCCTTGCCGTCCCCTGCATGATGCCTGCCCGGGACTCCGGCGTCAGGCGGCAGTGCGCCGTGGCGGTGCGGGGGAAGCACCCGTTCCCTAATGGTGGCACCCGGCGGCGGAGTGAAGCTGAAGAGTCCCGCGTCGGGTGTCTCCAGGGTCAGGCTGGTGAAAGCGGTACGGAAGGCGGGCTCGGCCTGTCCGGAGGCCCGCACCTCAACACTGAGGGGAAGGCCTTTTTCCCCGTCTACAGCAATGGCCACGGACTCCACCAGCGTTCCCTGTGACCGTGGGGCCACCTTCAGGTTGTACGCGGCCCGGCCGGCAACCTCCACGTCATCACCCACCGTCACTTCGGTGGAGGCATCGATCTTCGCAAGCACCCGTGCTGCCAGTTCCTCCGGTGTGGACAGGGATCCCGGCACCCGGGAGGCAGGCGGCGTGCTGGCGTCCCCCTTCTTCCTGAGCGTGTCCGGCTTCGTGAGCGAATCCGGAAGCGTCACATGGGTGGCCGTGTTGTCCCTGGAGTTGTACAGCCAGACTTCGTTCCCGTTGCGCACCGCATCGCGTTCGGCGAGCCGGTCCAAGACCTGGATCCGGACCTTGGCGGGCCCGTCGACGAAGACCCGTGCGGTGTGCGGCCCTGTCAACAGTTCAACCGCCGAGCCTGCTCCCGCGCCGGAGCTCGGACCAATCTGCGGAACGTCGGGCAGGCCCAGTTCGGAGGTCTGTTCCAGCGTTCCGGACAGCGACTTCGTGGAGTGCTGTGCAATCATGGCGAGGACCTGCGCGGGCGTCTTCTCCGGCAGAGGGTCCCGGGCGCTGGCTGGAACGGATCCTGCCAGGAATCCGGCAGCGATCGCAGCAGGGACTGCTGCGGCGGGGATCCACCGCAGCCACTGGGAGGTCATCTCGGCTCTCCTCCGACGTCGCGGGTTATACCCTCAGCGTACGCCTCGCCCCTGCTCCTGACAGCCCCCAAAATCGCCCCGCAAACGCTCCCCGTCTTTCCTGAGTGAACTTACTAGGCGAGACTGGACGGGACGCATTGATTCAGTTTCAGGAGCCCGAGCACATGCCTACCCTTACGGCCCCCTCCAGTCCTGCGGATGAAATGACGGGAATCGTCGGATTTGCAGCCCGGTCCATCGAGGCACTGGGCGAATGGGGCGTCGGGCTGTTCACCCTGGCCGAGACGGTGTTTCCCCCGATCCCCAGTGAGGTCATTCTGCCCCTCGCCGGTTTCCTGACCCGGCAAGGAACCATGAACCTCGGCCTCGTCTTCGTCACGAGCACGCTCGGGGCGTATCTGGGAGCTCTTGCCCTCTACTTCCTCGGAGCAAAAGTGGGGCTCGAGCGCTCGATCCGACTGCTCTCCAAACTGCCGCTCGTGGACCGCAGCGACTTTGAATCCGCCAACGACTGGTTCCGGCGCCACGGTAAGTCCGCCATCTTCTTTGGCCGCCTGCTTCCGGGCGTGCGCAGCCTCATCTCGCTGCCCGCCGGGGCGCAACGCATGCACCTGGGCACGTTCAGCCTCTTCACCATCGCCGGAAGCGGCATCTGGAACGGGGCACTGCTAAGCCTCGGCGCCCTGCTCGGAAGGCAGTACACGATGGTGGAGCAGTATTCGCGCTACCTCAATTACGCGGTGTACGCCGGGCTCGGGCTTTTCGTTGCCTGGCTCGTGGTGCGGTACGTCCGGCGCAAGAGGACGGCCGGGCAGAAGCAGTAGCCGCTAGACGGCGGGCACGACGGTGCCGGCGCCGCCGTCGACGATTACCTTCTGTCCCGTCCGGAGACGGGTAGTTGCGTCCGGGACTCCGACGACGGCGGGTATGCCGTACTCCCGCGCCACGACGGCCCCGTGCGAGTTCGGTCCGCCCATTTCCATCACCAGTCCCCCGGCGGTGAGGAACAGCGGGGTCCAGCCTGGATCAGTGGAGGGGGCAACGAGGATTTCGCCAGGTTCCAGGTGCGCGCCCACCGGGTCCAGAATGACCCGCGCCGCAGCGGTCACGGTGCCGGCGGAAGCGGGGCTTCCGGCGAGGGTACCGTCCGCTGCGGCCCCGGCGGCTGCTGTCCCCCCGCTGTGGGGGAAAGCAGCGTTTCGGGTTCGGTGCCGTCCGAGAGCAGCATCCGCGGGATGTGGCGCCGCTCCAGTTCGAGGTAGTAGGCGCCCTGCCGCCGCGCCACGAGGTCCTGCATGCCGCTGCCGTCGAGTGCACGCTCCACATCGGCGAAGGTGAGGAAGAAGACGTCTTCAGCCCGCGCGAGCCGCCCGAGCCCTGCCAGCTCTTTCCCCACCTCGGCCATCTGCCGGCGGACCTCCGCCAGTGCCAGCACAATCTGGTACTTGGGCCGCTCCCGCAGGCCGATAAAGAGCCGCGCCCGTCTCAGCGCGGCCCGGACTACGGCGCCGCGGAAATGCCCTTTCGAGGCGGCCTCCGCCACAAACCGGGCAATCTGGGCCTCGGCCTCGGCCTCAGCCCGGCGAAACTGCCGGTCCGGCGCGAGGTCAGGGTCCTCAAGGCGCAGGTAGTTGGCCAGGACACCCAGAATGTGGGTGGGATCGTCCCTCCACCGAGGCATGCCGACGTCGATCTCCGCAACTGCCCGGTGTCCATATCGTTCCAGGAAGCGGGCAAGCCCCGACTCAGCTGTGGCAGGCAGCCCGCCCGCGGTAAATTTCCGTGCGAGCACGGCGGGCGGCTGCTCCTCAAACATCCTGCGGGCTTCGCTGTCTGCGCGCAGCTCTGTAGCAAGTTGCCAGAGATCCAGATCCATCTCCGTGGTGATGTTGTTTGGGAGTCCGCGGAGAATGGGCTGCAGGTCGCCCCGCCGTTCGCGCCCGCCCAGCAGCTTTCCGGCGAGCGCAAGCAGGGCAAAGCCCACTGCCGGGAGCGGAAGAATGGACGGAGCGATCAGAAAGGCCCCGGCGAGCACCTTCTCTGCGTGCTCGAGGCGATGCCGGGAAGACGCACCGGCGGGAAGTTCCAGAGCCCTGCTGAAGTCCCGGGTGAAGCGGTCCACCCGCCGCAGTGCAGCCTCCGGCAACAGCAGTGCGCGCAGCAGGGACTCCGGCACCCGTGCCCGCACTGCCAGCGGTCCCACGCGCCGTACAAGGGCCCAGGGAGTGCGGCGGGTCACCCAGAACCGCGGGTCCTCGAACACGCTGCGCAGCACAGCGGCGGACCGCGCCTCCATGAGGTCAAGGGCCTTGGGCACGACCCTGCGCCCCACGGAGCTGCGGGCGGCGGCGGTCAGGTCGATGAATATCCGCTGGCCAGCTTCGGCGAAAGGCGGCGGCCCGGCCCTGGCGTTGGGCACGTCGAATGACGCGGCACGGGCCACCGAGGAGCCGAAGAGCCGGAAGGCTGCGATGCCCATCGGCGTCAACGGCCGCGTCAGCCCTTGGGCGAGGCTGAAGCAGAGGAAGACCCGGGGGCCTTCCTCTGCTGGGGCCTTACCGGTTGAAGGGGCCCTTTCCGGCAGGGGATACAGCGTGGTGATGGGGCGGGACTGAGTCAGCCAGGCCTTGCCTGCAGGGTCGATAGCCCATTCGGTGTCCTGCGGCGATCCAAAGTGGTCTTCGGCCCTGCCACCCAATGCCGCCAGCCCGCGGAGCTGCGCGTCAGTCAACGAGGATTCTTGTCCGGCCCCGGCCCCGGTCCGGTCCACCCGCTCGGTGCCGCCTTCGGGCAGCGGCCGGACGAGGATGCGCTTGTCCCCCAGCCGCCGCTGCAGGATTTGCCCCGAGGCAATCTCCACCACGAAGTGGTCCGGATTCACCGCGCCGGACACAACTGCCTCCCCAAGGCCGGGGCTGGCGTCAATTACTGCCTCCCGGCGGCGGCCGGTCACCGGGTTGGCCGTGAACATCACGCCCGCCACTGCGGCATCCACCATGCGCTGGACGACGACGGCGAGAGCCACCGCGGACGGGTCGATGCGGCGGTCCGCGCGGTACGCCACCGCCCGATCGGTCCACAACGATGCCCAGCAGTTGCGCACTGCGTCAAGCACTGCCTCCGGGCCGGCCACATTCAAGTACGTGTCCTGCTGCCCGGCAAAACTGGCCAGCGGCAGGTCCTCCGCGGTGGCCGAGGACCTCACGGCCACCGGAACGTGCGGCAGGTCCACGCCCAGCTCCTCATATGCTGAGCGCACTGCCTCCGCGATGACGGGCGGCAGTTCCGCGGAGGTAATCAGCGCGCGGGCGTCGCCAGCCAGTCCGGCGAGGGTGGCGACGTCGTCCGCGGGGGTGGCTTGCAGGGCGCGGTACACTCCATCAAGTCCGAGCGGAGCCACTGCCTGGAGGTATGCATCCGTAGTAAGGCAGAAGCCGTCCGGCACGGGAAATCCGGCCGACAGCAGTTCACCGAGGTTCGCGGCCTTGCCGCCCACGCGGGCAAGCATCCCGGCGCTGACAGCGTCCAGGCCGAGAACCAGGGCGTTCATTGGTTACGCGGCACCCAGCATTGGACCGAAGCTGGCGCGGTCGGCAAGCCGCGGGTCTGCCCTGTCAGGAACCACCATGACGGGGCTCTTCGCGTGGTGCAGCACGCCGTCGGAAGTGGAGCCCAGGAGCATCCCGGTGAATCCGCCGCGGCCGCGGGTGCCGACAACCACGAGCTCCACGTGGCGGCTGGCGTCCACCAACACGTCCACCGGGGAACCGTCCAGGAGCCGGGTCTCGATGGTGAGCCGGGGGAAGTGGTGCTGCAGCCAGGCGACGCCGGCCTTCAGCTGAACCTGGATGTCCGCGAAGAGCGCCTCCCGGTCCATCGGCGCGGGCACCCATGCCAGCGAGCCGCTGTACTGGGGAACGGCACAGATCACCCGAAGGGGTGCCCCGAGGCGTCCCGCCTGCTCCGCAGCTTCAAGCACCGCCACCCGGGCGTGCTCCGACCCGTCCACACCGACCACCACGACGTTCTCCACGGGAGGGCGGCCTGCTTTGGCCTGTTCCGCCTTGATGTGCTTGTCCTGGGTGGTCTCGCCCAGCCGATCGGCGCAAACGAGTGGAACGGTCACGGTGGTGCACTTGGCATGCGCCGGCAGGGCGCTGCTCACCGAGCCGAGGAGCCGCCCCACGAAGCCGCCGCGCCCCCTGGTCCCGACGACCAGAAGCTCGGCCGTTTCCGACATCTCAAGCAGCACACCCGAAGCGTCACCGTTCTCGACGGAGGCGGTGACGTCGATGCTGTAGGGAGCCACCTTGTCCACCGCATGTTTCAGGATGGCCTCGGCTCCTTCACGGATCACGGAGTCGTCCACTGTGGCGTAGCCGCCGTCGAGGCCGGACGCTGCAAAAATGGGAACGGAATAGGCAGTGACGATATGGAGAGGACGACGGCGGCGCTCGGCTTCCCGGGCGGCCCATACCAGGGCGCACTGCCCGTGCTCAGAGCCGTCGACGCCCACCACTATCCCCTCGGGTCTGACGGACCTGCCGCCGCCATCCCGTGCCGGGTCCGGATGCAACTCGTGTGCGCCCATTGTCGGGTCCGCCTCCTCGCGTACTGCCTGATGATGCGGCCATTCTGCCAGAAGGAGGCATCTGCGCCGTCACCTGAGCGGGCCATCTTGCATGATGGTAAGTGACCTGCTCTTTTACATAACTATTCTCGGTCAGGGAGCCGTTAGCAAGCTCGCTGGAAGGGCCTCTCACCCCACTGACCTGCCGATTCTTTCCGGCTCCCTGCAAACTGGCCGGAGCTCTCGTCCGGCCGGCCCAAAGCGTCTTCCCGCCAGCCCGCAGGGGCTTTCAGTCAAAGTCCGCGGCGGACTACCCAGAGCCCCGAAAAGTCTGTATTCTTCGAGGCACTGTTGATCCGGAACTGTGCTTCACAGCACACCCGGACCGGAGTTCTATGTCTGCTTGCGGGGGCAGCGGGCGGTGCAGGGCACTGGCGCCCCGCACCTCGAAAAATGTCGAGGAGGAAGCTGTAGTGTCAAGCACGCCTGGTCTCAGCGGGGCAGAACGGACCACCACCGTGGTCATTGGTACAGGCCTTCCCGGCCTGGCCATCGCCACGGAACTGCGCCGGCGGGGTGTGGACGCCATCATCGTCAGCGGCCTCGAAGCCCCCAGTAGCGGCAACACTCCCCAGACCGCACCCCTGCAACGATGTGATGCTCCCGGCACGCCTTCCCGGGAAGAGCGCAACGAGATCCTGCGCCAGCTCCGCAACTATGCCTCAAGCCATCAGCTCGACATCCGCAAGGACACCTCAGCCGTACTGCTCGACAAGATGGGGGCCGATGCGTCCCTCCACCGCTGGGCAGTCCACACCCCCGACGGTGTCCTGCTGGCAGACCACATCGTCCTCACCCGCTGCGCCAACAGCCAGCTCCGCCGCATGCTTACCGATCTGGGCATCTCCGTGGGCCAAAACCTCGTGGCCGCCATGCGCGCCATCGGCATCTACCTCGTGGGCGTGGGCGAACTGATCACGCCCACGCCCCGGGAAGTCCTCCGGCAGGCCAAGGCCGTGGGACAGGCGATCTCGGCCAAGGTCCACCCTGACAGCGTCCCGTCCGTGCTGACGGGCAGCTTCGCCGCCTTGCCTGCCCCGCTGTAGCCGGAGGCCGGCTGCAGCCGGCAGCCGGCTGCAGCAGGCCTCCGCGGGCTACGGCCCCGTGCCGTCGGCCGTGTCGTCGTTCCCCGCGAGCCTTCGCCGCGCCAGGACTCCAAGGGCCACCAGCAGCCCCACCGCAACCGCGGCAAACACCACCAGGCTCCATGGGAAAGGTTCCGAGGCGTCCGGCGCCTTCTCGGGCGCCGGGGTGAGGCCCGGCTGCGGCGTGCCGACCGTGGGAACCGGCGCGGCCGCCGTCGGACCCGCCGCCCCGGCGGTGGCAGTGAACGAGAACGTCCCCTCAATGGGATGCGAGTCCGAACTGACCACGCGCCACTGCACCGTGTATTTGCCCGCCGGGGCACCCTCCCGGAGCTTCTGGGTGGCCACGTTGTCCACGATCTCCACCTTGCCGTCAGCCCAGTCGGTTCCGGCCGGATCGCTGATCCTGACCTGTGAGCCCAGGCCGAGCGGGGCCTGGTTGAACGTGATGGATACCTCTGCGGGCGGGGTCGCAACAGTGGCGCCGTCGGACGGGCTGCTTGCCTCGGCGGCGTCGTGCGCAGAGGCCGGACCGGCGGCGAAAAGCAGCGCGGCAAAGGTGACGGCCGCCAGGACGGCGGTCAGCAGCTGGCGGATGGAAGGCATGGCGGATTTCCCCTTGTGTTGGCTTCCTTACAGACTAGGCGAATTTGCCGGGGAAGATCCCGGCGACCGCATAGGATGCAAGCATCCCCACACAAGACCTTCCGGAGGACTAATGCTTAAGCAGGGCTCTGCACTGGACCGGTATTTCAAAATATCCGAGCGGGGGTCAAACGTTTCCCGTGAGATCCGCGGAGGTTTCGCCACGTTCTTCGCCATGAGCTACATCGTGGTGCTGAACCCCCTGATCCTGTCCGGTCCGGACTCCACCGGAGCCACCCTTGGCTTCCCCGCCGTGGCGGCGGTCACCGCGTTCGCGGCGGGCATCCTGACCATTTTGATGGGTGCCTGGGCGAAGCATCCCTTCGCGATGGCCACGGGCCTGGGCGTCAACGCCTTCGTGGCAGTCACGGTTGCCACCAGCCCTGGCCTGACCTGGCCGGACATGATGGGCCTGGTGGTCCTCTCCGGCATCACCATGCTGATCCTGGTGCTGACCGGTTTTCGGACCGCGGTGTTCAAGGCGGTGCCGGACGGGCTCAAGACCGCGATCGTGGTGGGGATCGGCCTGTTCATCGCCCTGATTGGCCTGGTGAACGCCGGTTTTGTGCGGCGCATACCGGACGTTGCCGGCACCACAGTGCCCGTCGGGCTCGGGTTTGACGGCAAGCTCCTGGGCTGGCCGACGCTGGTGTTCATCTTCGGCCTGATCCTGACCATCGCCCTGCTGGTCCGCAACGTCAAGGGCGCCATTCTGATCGGCATCATCGCCTCCACCATTCTCGCGGTGATCCTGGAGTCCACGCTGCGCATCGGCCCCAGCTTCGACGGCGAGAACTACAACCCCGAGGGCTGGTCCCTGGTTGCCCCCAGGTTCACCGAATGGGCCGCCCCCGACCTCTCCCTCATCGGCAAGGCCAACCCCGCCGGCGCCTTCGAGCATCTGGGCTTTGTCGCGGCAACCCTGCTGGCGTTCGTGATCCTGCTCAGCATCTTCTTCGACGCGATGGGCACCATGGTGGGCCTGGCCAATGAGGCCGGAACGGTGGACAAGGACGGCAACATCCCCAACGTGGACCGTGTGCTGCAGGTGGACGCGCTTGGTGCGATCGTCGGCGGCGGGGCATCCGTGTCCTCCAACCAGATCTACGTCGAATCCGGCGCCGGCATCGGCGAAGGCGCGCGGACCGGTCTGGCCTCGATCGTGACGGGCCTGCTGTTCCTGGTGGCCATGTTCTTCACCCCGCTCATTAATCTGGTGCCGTTTGAGGCAGTGGCTCCCGCCCTCGTGGTGGTCGGCTTCATGATGGTGGCCCAGGTGGGCAAGATCCACTGGCAGGACTGGGGCATCGCCCTCCCCGCGTTCCTCACGTTTACGCTGATGCCGTTCACCTACTCGATCGCCAACGGACTGGGCGCCGGTTTCATCTCCTACGTTCTTATCCGCGCTTTCCAGGGCCGGGCGAAGGAAGTGCACCCGCTCATGTGGGCAGTGGCGGCCGCGTTCGTACTGTTTTTTGCAATCGGCCCCATCGAGCAGGCCCTCGGCATGGAATAGTTTCCCCTTCGCCCAGATGGCACTTGGCGGCAGTGTTTCGTGGAACACTGCCGCCAAGTGCCGTCTCCAGTTGGAGCGTTTCCGGGATTTCAGACACTACGACGGCGGCGCTGCTGGCTTTCGCCAGGCGGGTGGGGTGAGCTTGGAGCATGGACTTTCCTGCACTCTCGGTTGATGTTCCGCCCCATGCCTGGACGGGACGTTTCGACGGCGACGGCGCAGCCCATCGCCGCTGGTGGCAGGCCGTAACGCGTTACGCCGAAGCCCGGCAGGACCGCAGTCCCCTGCTTGCCGATCCGCCCGTCCGGGTCACCCCTGCCGGGACGGGCAGTCCCTCTTCAGCGGGCCGTCCCGCCGTAGTCCTCGGTTTCTGCAGCGACGAGGGCGTACGGCGCAACAAGGGACGCACCGGTGCCGCCAAGGCTCCGGCCGCCATCCGCAGCGCACTCGGCCCGCTCGCGTTCCATCTGGACCGGCCGGTTCTCGACGCCGGTGACGTCACCATCCGGAGCGGCGAACTGGAGGCCGCCCAGGCCCGCGCCGGACTTGCAGTCTCGACTCTCCTCGATGCCGGCAACCTGACTGTACTCCTGGGCGGAGGCCATGAGACGGCCTTCGCCAGCTACCTTGGCGTCGCCGGCGCGGAGGCTGTTCGCGGCGGGAAACGGTGGGGCGTTCTCAACCTGGACGCCCACTTCGACCTCCGGGATGAGGCCGCAGCGAGCTCCGGCACGCCGTTCCTCCAGATGGCCCGGGCGGAAGCTGCCGCCGGCCGTGCGCTGAAGTACGCCGTCGTCGGCATCTCCGAACCAAACAACACGGGTGCGCTCTTTGCCACGGCTGATCGCCTGGGCGTGAAATACCTGCTGGATGAGGAGAGCACACCGGACACCGCACAGGCGTTCGTGGCGGACTTCCTGGCGGACATCGACGCGCTGTACCTGACCATCGACCTCGATGTGCTGCCGGCCGCGGTAGCGCCCGGAGTGAGCGCGCCTGCGGCGTTCGGGGTCCCGCTGCCCGTGATTACCGCGGTGTGCCGCCAGGCGGCTGCCAGCGGCAAACTGCTGCATGTCGACGTGGCGGAGCTGAACCCCGCGTTCGACGTCGACAACAGGACCGCCCGGGTGGCGGCACGGCTGATCAATACACTGCTGGCCTAGCCGTTGGCGCTGCGGATTGCACCCCAGTAACAGCCGGCGGCGCTAGCGGCTGCCCCGCTAGCGGCTGCCTGGCTTGCGGTTGGGCGGGGCCGCGGGCTTGGGTTTCGGAGCCGGCTTCTTGACCATGGAGGCCGGCGGCTTCGCAAATGATTCGGCCGGGTACAGCCTGGCCACGTTGTTCGTGTAGTTGGCCCATTGCGGGCCAGCGATCATGTACCCGTCAACCCGCGAATAGAACTTCCCGTTGATCGTCAGGTTCCGGCCGGGCCGCTGCTGGCCTTCCAGGGCGTCGCCGAAGAAGGAGGCCGTGGAAAGTCCGGTGGTGTAGCCCACCACCCAGCTGGCCCCGTTGTTGTTGTTCGTGCCGGTCTTGGCAGCCACGGGGAGTCCGCGCGAAACCTTGGGGTTGATGTGGATTCCCGACCCCACCTTGAGCACGTCCTGCAGGACTGCGTTCACACCGCGGGCAACGTCGCGGTCCACTGCGTCGCGGCATCCCGGTGACTGCACAGGAAGGGGTTTCCCTGCCCGGTCAGCGATCCGCAGGATGGCTACCGGAGAGCAGTAGCGGCCGTCCGCGGCGAAGGTGGCGAAGGCGTTCGCCATGGTCAGCGGCGCAACTCCTGTGCCACCCAGCAGGTTGCCCAGCTGGTGCATATTGACGGGCGTGCCGTCCAGCCCGTTGTGGACACCCACCGCGTTGACCATCTTCTGGATGCCGCAGAAATCCAGCTGCGCGGCGGAGGCGAACGTGGCGGTGTTGATGGAGTTGTACAGCCCGTAGTTGACCGGCATCTTCCGGTAGTAGCCGGCGTCGGCGTTCTGCAGATCCTCCGCCGCCTCAAGCCCCGCCCTGTTCTGCTTCGTGCTGTAGGCGCCGGCCACCTTGCCGCAGGAGGACCGCCAGCGGAACCCGAGCGGGTACTCCCGCTTGGAGCCATCCACGGTTTCGGTGATGGTCTTGCCCTCGTTCAACCACTGCGCGAACGTCAGGGGCTTCATGGTGGACCCGGGCTGGAAGCCGCCCGCGCCGTTAAGCTCATTGCCGTTGGGGTCCGTGGCGTCCACGTTGAAATTCAGCTGGGTATCGAACTGCCCGGGTTTAGGCAGGTACACCGTGTTCTGGGCCATGGAAAGGATCTTGCCCGTCCCCGGCTGCACCGAGACCAGGGCGGCCCCCCACTTGCCCGGGTTCGGTCCGGCAGTCGAGTTCACCTGTGACTGGGCCGCTGCCTGAAGCCGGGTATCGAGGGTCGTGGTGATGGTCAGCCCGCCTCGGTACAGCTTTTGCTCGCGGGCTTCGGTATCGGGGCCATAGGCGGGATCATTGAGGATCAGGCGGGTGACATAGTCGCAGAAATAAGGCGCCATTGCCGCGGCGGCGCAGCCCTGCTTCGAGGGCTTTACCTTGAGGCCAATGCCCGCCGCCTTGGCGGCGGTGTGCTGCTTGCGGCTGATCATGCGCTCGCTAAGCATCGCGTCCAGCACCTGGTTGCGCCGCTGGATGGAGTTCTTCGGGTTGGCTACCGGGTCATAGAAGCTGGGGCTGTTAACCAGCCCGGCCAGCAGGGCTGCCTGGGGCAGCGTCAGCTTGCTCGCAGGAACGCTGAAGAAGTACTGGGAGGCTGCCTCAATGCCGTAGGCGTTGCGGTTGAAGAAGACGATGTTGAGGTAGCCCTCAAGGATTTGGTCCTTGGTGAATTTCTTTTCCAAGGCCATGGCAAGGCGCATCTCACGCAGCTTGTCCCCCATGTTCTTCTGCCCGCTGAGGATCACCTGCTCCTCGCGCCCTGTGGAGATCAAAGCCTCGTTGACGATGTTGGTCACGTATTGCTGGGTCAGCGTCGACGCGCCCTGCCGCTCACCGCGGGTAAGGTTGCTGGTCAGTGCACGCAGGACGCCCTGGGTGTCCACGCCGCTGTGCTCGTAGAAGCGGGTGTCCTCAATGGCGATCACGGCGTTCTTGATGAACGGCGACATTTTGCTGAGCGGGACACGCACCCGGTTTTCCGCGTAGAACGTCGCGATCGGCTTTCCGTCCGCCGTCACCATCCGCGTGGTCTGGGCCGGTGGCTGGACGGCAAGCTCCGTGGGCAGGCTGTTGAAGTAGTCGATGGACCGGCTGACGGTGGTCCCGGCAAGGGCCGCGCCCGGGACCAGGAAGCCGGCTACGAGGACACCGCAGATGCCGCTGACAAGCAGGAAACCCACCATTGCCGCCAAGGCCCGACCAGCCCGGGATAAAAACCTCTTCACTGCCATGCTTTCAGCTCACCACGCATCCGGATCCAGTTCAGGATACGCGCCGCCCCTAGTGCAAACCACATCGGCGTGTAAGACAGCCCACTCGGAACCGTGGCCGTAACGGGGCGGCAGGCCTCACACAGGGGTTTGCGGCGCCTTGCCCTCGTCTCCGAACTTCTCGGCTGCCCGGCGTTCACGGAGCCGGTCCAGCCGCTGCATGACAGGTGCCGTGGTGGCACCGTGCAGCACCACGGACATTGCCACCACCAGCCCCACAACTGCCCACAGGTAGTCCGCCTGGTCGCTGAAGTCGCCCTTGCCGAGGGCGTAGGCCAGATAGTACAGCGAGCCGATGCCCCGGATACCGAAGAAGGAGATGGCGATCCTTTCCCGGGGACCGGTCTTTCCCCGCGCGAGGGCCAGCCAGCCGGACAGTGGCCGGACCAGCACCAGGAAAATCAGGGCCACGGCTACTTCGGCCCAGCCGACACCGGCCAGCAGGCCCCTGCCTATGGCACCGCCGAGCAGGACCAGGATCACCACCGTCATGAGCCGCTCGAGCTGTTCCACGTAGGAGTGCAGCACCTTATGGTAACCGTGGGTGTGCTCTGCGGCCCGGATGGTCACGGCGCAGACGAACACCGCAATGAAGCCGTAGCCCTCAATCATCTCCGTCACGCCGTAGGCCAAGAAGGTGGCCGCCAGCGCCACGAAGCCCTCAGAGTGGTTGGACAGCCTGATGCTGTCATGCCGGGCGGAGAAGAAGATCCGGGCCAGCAGCTTGCCGGTTCCGAAGCCCAGCAGCAGGCCCACGCCGATGCGCCACAGCACGTCCACGGCGAACCACTCGGGGAACCAGGCGGAGGGCGACGTCCCCGCCACGCTCATGGCGATGGCCAGGTACACGAAGGGGAAAGCGAGGCCGTCATTGAGCCCGGCTTCGGAGGTCAGCCCGAACCTGACTTCATCCTCCTTGTCGGTTTCCTCTTCCTCGTCGGCAGGCTCGCCCACCTGCACCTCGGACGCCAGCACAGGGTCCGTGGGCGCCAGTGTGGCCGCAACCAGCACAGCGGCTGCCAGCCCCAGTCCAAGCACCCACAGTCCCAGCAGCGTCAGCAGGAGGATGCACGCCGGCATCGCAATCCCCAGCATCCGCCACGTGGTGGCCCAGCGGAGGCGTCCGAGGGGGCGGTCAAGGGCCAGCCCGGCGCCCATGAGTGAGATAATGACGCAGACTTCCGTCAGGTGCATCGTGAAGTCAGAGTGCGTCGTCGGGTCGGGGTCCGGGAGGTCGCCCAGCAGCGAGAAGACGGCAAATCCGGACGCGAGAAACACCATGGGCATGGACAACGGCATGTTGCGCAGGAGTTTGGGCAGGACGGCGGCGAAGAAGACGGCGGCACCGGCTGCAGCGAAAAGGATGCTCGGGGCTTCAAACATGGAGCCTCCTGGTCCGGGAGCGGGCGGGCTGTGACCAACACTAGCCGCGAATCAGGACCTGCGTTGGATGTGCGTAAGAAAGAAATGGAGCTGACAGGGTTTGTCATGCCCTGCAAAGTTGCCAGTCATCTGACCTTTGCCATACTCAAGGGGTAGACTGGTCTCTTGCCTCGGCAGAGAAACACAGAAAGTTCGGTATATGAGCACAGCAACCATGGAGCGCCCAGCCGCTTCGTCGCCCGCGTTTGGCTCGACGGATACCCGGTCAATACATCTGGCATTCACCAGTGCAGACCAGGTCCACGAGGGCCTGGACACAGCAGTCGAAGCACTCATTCAGACAGCCGCCCAGGAAGGCCAGTGCGGCATCAGGGTGACCCGCATTGAACCGGGCCGCTACACCGTCGCCCTCGATGAGTCCGTTCCCTTCGGCGAGACGCACGAGGACATCGCAGCCTAGCTGGATAGCGGCCCGGCATGCAAAAGCCCCCGGCCCTGGCCTCCTCCGCCACTCGACAGTGCACCGATGGGTGCTGCTGAAGAGCTGCCGGACAATGCCAAGGTCGGGGGCTTCATGCGTGAACCCTTATTGGACAGCCAGGAGCTAGGCCCGCCGGACCTGCACGCCGTCCGACTTCATGAAGGGCTGAGACTCGGAATGGCCACTGCCCACAAGCCAGAGGACGTTTCCGCTTCGTGAGATTTCCTCTACCTCGCCGGACGCAATGACATGCGCATGTTTGAGGATCTCGACACGCTCACCCTGATGCAACGATCCCCAGTCGGGAACCGTGGCAGCATGTGCGATGCGCCTGGACAGGACTGCCCCGCGTGCTTTCATTTTGAACTTCTACCCCTTTGTATATGTTCTTGCGCCACAGCATCGTTGATGTGACTTTCACTACACCTTTAGTTCTACTACACTCGGCGGCACCATGCCCGTCACGTTGCAGAGTATTTCAGCGGCGCCGGGGATCGATCCCCAGCGCCGCATATTCTTCAGTGCTAGGCGAGAACGCCCACTGCTGATTCGGCAGCCGCCCGCACATCCCCGGATGCCACCAGCCGGTCAGCCGCCTCCAGCTCCGGTGACAGGAACCTGTCCGTGCCGGGGCCGTCGACGACAGCGCGCAGCGCGGCGATGACTGCGGCGCCGGCAGGCCCTGGGGTCAGGACGCCATCGGAGAGCTGCATGCGCATGTCGATGGCACGGGCGGACGTCACGAGCTCCACCGCCAGAACACGGCGCAGATTCTCCACAGCCTTTCTCAGCTTGCGCGCAGCGTGCCAGCCCATGGACACGTGGTCCTCCTGCATCGCGGAACTGGGAATGGAGTCCACGGATGCAGGAACGGCGAGCCTCTTGTTGTCCGAGACCAGCCCGGCCTGGGTGTACTGGGCGATCATCAGTCCCGAGTCCACACCGGGGTCACCGGCCAGGAACGCCGGCAACCCGTGAGAACGGGCAGGGTCGAGCATGCGGTCTGTGCGCCGCTCCGCTATGGAGCTGAGGTCTGCGACGGCAATGGCCAGGAAGTCCAGGACATACGCCACTGGAGCTCCATGGAAGTTGCCGTTCGAGGAAACCCGGCCATCCGGAAGGACCACGGGATTGTCGATGGCGGCTGCCAGTTCGCGTGAGGCCACGAGGGCAGCATGGTCCACGGTGTCGCGGACGGCTCCGGCCACTTGGGGAGCGCAGCGCAGCGAGTAGGCGTCCTGCACCTTGGAATCCCCCACACGGTGTGAGGCCACGATCGGGGAGTTCGACAGGACCCGCAGCATGTTCTCTGCACTGGCGGCCTGTCCCGGGTGCGGGCGCAGCGCCGCGTGCAGCTCGGGCAGGAACACCTGGTCGGTGCCCAGCAGCGCCTCGACGCTGAGCGCTGCGGTGATGTCCGCCGTCGTCAGCAGTTGCCGGATGTCTGCGATGGCCATGAGCAGCATGCCCAGCATGCCCTCGGTGCCGTTGACCAGCGCCAGGCCCTCCTTTTCCGCAAGAACCACCGGTTCAATGCCGTGCAGGGCAAGGAGTTGAGCCACCGGCCGCCCGTCCTTGCCGCCATAAAGCTCGCCATCAGGTCCGGTGGCCTCACCTTCGCCCATGAGCACCAGGGCACAATGGGAGAGGGGTGCGAGGTCGCCGGAGCAGCCGAGTGAACCGAATTCCCGCACCACCGGCGTGATGCCGGCGTTGAGCACGTCCACCATGGTCTGCAGCACGACGGGCCGGACGCCGGTGCGGCCTGAGGCGAGGGTTTTTGCGCGCAGGAACATAATCGCGCGGACTACCTCACGCTCCACTGCCGGACCCATGCCTGCAGCGTGGCTGCGGATGAGCGACTTCTGCAACTGCGTGCGCAGTTCGTTGGGGATGTGCCGGTTGGCGAGCGCGCCGAAGCCGGTGGAGATTCCGTAGGCGGGAACGTCACTGGAGGCAAGGCTGTCGATGTGCGCACGGACCTTGGCCACGGCGTCCAGGGCTTCGGCCGAAATGGTCACCTTCGCGTCATGGCGCGCGACGGCGACCACGTCCTCGGGGGTGGTGCCGCTGGAGCCGAGGGTGACGGTCAGCTGTTCGTGGGTCGTAAGTGTCATTTCTTCTTCTTTCTTCCCAACTGACTGGCAGTTGATGTCGCTTTGGGCAGCCAAATCGACATCTAAAGCAAGCTAGTTGGGGGTGGATTCGTTCATGGGGATACGGACGCCGCGCTCTTTGGCGACGTCGGCGGCGCGGTCATATCCGGCGTCAACGTGGCGGATGACGCCCATGCCCGGATCGTTGGTCAGGAGCCGCTCCAGCTTTTGGCCGGCAAGGTCGGTACCGTCGGCAACGGAGACCTGGCCGGCGTGGATGGAGCGGCCGATGCCCACTCCCCCGCCGTGATGGATCGAAACCCAGGTGGCGCCAGATGCGGTGTTCAGCAGGGCGTTGAGCAGCGGCCAGTCTGCGATCGCGTCCGAACCGTCCGCCATGGCTTCGGTCTCGCGGTAGGGCGAGGCGACGGAGCCGGAGTCGAGGTGGTCGCGGCCGATCACGATGGGTGCCTTAACCTTGCCCTCCTTCACGAGCTGGTTGAACAGCAAACCGGCCTTGGCGCGTTCGCCGTAACCCAGCCAGCAGATCCGGGCGGGCAGCCCCTCGAACTCCACGCGCTCACCGGCCGCGTCGATCCAGCGGTGGAGGTGCTTGTTCTCAGGGAAGAGCTCCTTGATCGCGGCGTCGGTGACGGCGATGTCCTCGGGATCTCCGGAGAGGGCGACCCAGCGGAAGGGGCCCAGCCCTTCGCAGAACAGCGGGCGGATGTAGGCCGGGACGAAGCCGGGGAATTCGAACGCGCGGCTGTAACCGCCCTTGCGGGCTTCGTCCCGGATGGAGTTGCCGTAGTCGAAGACCTCGGCGCCGGCGTCCTGGAACTCCACCATGGCCTGGACGTGCCGGGCCATGGATGCCTGGGCCTTCTTGGTGAAGCCTTCCGGATCAGCCTCTGCTTCGCGGTGCCATTCCTGCACGGAGATGCCCTCGGGGAGGTAGGACAGGGGATCGTGGGCGGAGGTCTGGTCGGTGACGATATCCACGGTGAGCTCACCGGCGCGGTGCCGCCGCAGTATTTCCGGGAACACCTCGGCAGCGTTGCCCACGTAGCCGACCGACCAGCCGCGGCGCTCTTCCTTGGCCTTGAGCACTTTGGCGATGGCGGCGTCGAGGTCCGGTTCGACCTCGTCGAGGTAGCGCTTGCCGGCGCGGCGGCGCAGGCGGGTCTCATCAACGTCGACAATCAGGCAGGCGCCCTCGTTCAGGGTGACGGCGAGAGGCTGGGCCCCGCCCATGCCGCCGCAGCCGCCGGTGAGGGTCAGTGTCCCGGCGAGCGTGCCGTTCTCGTCGCCGGTAAGCTTACGGCCGATCGCGGCGAACGTCTCGAAGGTCCCCTGCAGGATGCCCTGGGTGCCGATGTAGATCCAGGACCCCGCGGTCATCTGGCCGTACATCATCAGGCCTTCGGCTTCGAGGCGGCGGAATTCGGGCCAGGTGGCCCAGTCACCCACGAGGTTGGAGTTGGCCAGCAGCACGCGCGGCGCCCATTCGTTGGTGCGGAAGACGCCTACGGGCTTGCCGGACTGGACCAGCAGGGTCTCGTCCTTGTCCATGGTCTCGAGGGTGCGGGTGATGGCATCGAACGCGGCCCAGCTCCGGACCGCCCGGCCGGTGCCGCCGTAGACCACCAGGTCATCCGGACGCTCGGCGACTTCAGGATCCAGGTTGTTCATGAGCATGCGCAGTGGGGCTTCCGTCTGCCAGGATTTGGCCGTCAGCTCGGTGCCGCGGGCTGCTTTGACCGGGCGGGCACCGGTGGTGAAATCGGCGGGTGCCATGAGGGGCTCCTTCGTGTTGCTGGTTCAAGTCTGTGTTATCAACTAAAGCCCCTCCGCGTTGCTCTCAATAGGGGTTTCCAAAGGCCCTTGTCCGGGATACCAGACGCCGCGCCCGCCGCGCCCGGGACGGTCTCAGGCCTCTCATCCAGTCTGGAATCGAAGACAGCAAAGTCCCGTGAGTCCCATCACAGCACCTGCTGCCGTGGTCTGCTGGAAAGCAGTCCCCCCTCCCAATGACGAGAAGGTATGCGCATGCAGCAAGCTCCCTTTGACAACAAGATCCGCACGGACGGCACAGCCTCCAACAGCCTCGGCACTGCTGTTGAAAAGACCACGGAAGCCATCCTGAACCGCGGCCTCAACGTGCGGCACATCCGCTTCATGGCCCTGGGATCGGCGATTGGAACAGGCCTGTTCTACGGCTCGGCGTCGGCCATCCAGAAAGCCGGTCCGGCAGTACTGCTGGCCTACATCATCGGCGGCGCGGCCGTCTTCATGGTGATGCGCGCACTGGGCGAGATGGCCGTGCGCCACCCTGTCTCCGGCTCCTTCGGACAGTACGCCAGCCGCTACCTCGGGCCTCGGGCCGGCTTCGTCACCGGATGGACCTACGTCTTCGAAATGGCCATCGTGGCCATCGCCGACGTGACAGCCTTCAGCATCTATATGGGTTTTTGGTTCCCCAATGTTGAGCGCTGGATCTGGATCCTCGCCATCATCTTCTTCCTGGCAGCGCTGAACCTGCTCAGCGTCAAAGTCTTCGGCGAGCTCGAGTTCTGGTTCTCCCTCATCAAGGTGGCTGCCATCATCGCCATGATCGCCGGCGGGGCCGCCCTCATTGTCTTCGGCTTCCAAGCCGGCGGGTCCGCTGCCGCTCCCGGACTGGGCAACCTCGTCGAGCACGGGGGCTTCTTCCCCAGCGGCTTTGAAGGGCTCCTGGCCTCGTTCGCCGTCGTGATGTTCGCGTTCGGCGGGATCGAGACAATCGGCATCACGGCCGGCGAGGCCGCGGACCCCAAGAAGGTCCTCCCCAAGGCCGTCAACACGGTCCCGGTCCGGGTGCTGCTGTTTTACGTACTGACGCTGGGCGTGCTGATGAGTTTGTTCCCATGGAATGAAATAGGCACCAACGGCAGCCCGTTCGTGCAGATTTTCAGCGGGCTTGGGATTCCTGCGGCACCGCACATCCTCAATGCCGTGGTCATCACTGCCGCCCTGTCCGCCATCAACAGCGACATCTTCGGCGCCGGACGCATCCTGTTCGGCCTGGCCCGGCAGGGCCAGGCTCCGCAGAGCTTCGGGAAAGTGTCCCGCCATGGCGTGCCCTGGATGACAGTGATCATGATGGCCGCGATCCTGCTCGCCGGCGTGCTCCTGAACGCGCTCATCCCAAAGGACGTTTTCGTTCTGATCGCGTCGATCGCCACCTTCGCCACCGTATGGGTCTGGGTGATGATCCTTGCCTCGCACGTGGCCATGAAGCGTGAAATAGCACGGACCGGCCTCCCAGCCTCCGAATTCCCGTCCCCGTGGTGGCCCACGGCTTCCATCCTGACCATCTCTTTCATGGCCCTGGTCATCACCGTTCTGGGAGTCTTCGAGGAGACACGCGTGGCTCTCTACGTCGGCGCGGCGTGGCTGGCCGTGCTGCTGCTGGCCTACCAATTCAAGGTCAAAGGCGCAGGCCGGCTCCGCGCCGAGCTCGTCGATGAGACTGCCTCGCTTCCGATGGTGAAGAACGTGGTGGAGAACACCTCGGCGGACATCCGGGGCCACCGGCTGTAGGAACAGTGACCGCGGCGGCCGGTGCAGGCTACTGCACCGGGCGTCCGTGGATGCGGGCGGACAGTTCGTTCGCCACCTTTTGGACGCGGGCCGCCAGGGCGGGCCACTGGTCCGCCGGCAGTTTGTCCTCAAGGAATGTCACGGCAACTGCCGCCGTCGGCCACCCCAGGTGATCGGTGACGGCGGCGGCGATCGAACCGAATCCCGGCGTCACCTCGCCGTGCTCAGTGGCGTAGCCGCGCTGGCGGACCTGGTCCAGGTGCGAGGACAGCGCGGAGTACTTCATAATGGCGCCTTCCACCTCGTGCCGGGCAGAGAAGGCGGCCGCATTGGGATACAGTGCCCGGACCTGCGACTTGGGCAGGGCAGCAAGAATGGCCCGGCCGCTGGCGGTGAGGTGGCTCGGCAGCCGGACGCCGACGTCGGTCACGAGGGACGGCCGGTTCTTGGCGCGTTCCTCCACGATGTACAGCACGTCGCGCCCGTGCAGGACGGCAAGATGTGCGCTTTCACCGATCGCATCCACGAGCGAGGCCAGCACGGGCCGGCCGAGGCGGGACAGCGGTTCCTGCCGGGAGTATGCCGAGCTGAGCTCGAAGGCACTGATGCCAAGGCCGTACCGCTGTTCCTCGTGCAGGTGCAGGACGAAGCCATTGGATTCCATCACCCCCAGGAGGTGGTAGACGCTTGAACGCGGCAGTCCCAGCGCCGTGGCAATGCTCGACGCCGCCATCGGTCCCCGCTTGGAGGCCAGCAGTTTGAGGATGCGAAGAGTATTTTCTGCCGCCGGAACTTTCGACGTCACCTTCGTGGCCGGTTTCCCGGCTTTCACCGGCACCGGCGCTTCCTGCCCGACTGGCGCGGCATAGGGCATGTCATTTCCTCCATCATCGGGCCCGGGCAAGGAGCGTGGTCCGGGATACCGTACTCAATGGTGCACCCCTCGCCACTTAATGGTGCACCCCTGCCCGACCTGTCCGATACCGGGCACCGGCAACTGAGTCCGGTATGTCAGACGCGGGGCAGGACAACGCCCCGGAGAACTAGTGCAGGAGGCCGCGCCGGAGGCATCCGCCGCATTCACCGCGACCACTCAAAAGCAGGTAGTCCGCAGAGTTTCCAAGTGGTGCTGCGTGAGAAGTGAGGTAGCTGCTACGGATGTGGCTGCTGGTGCGAGTGTCTACTCTTATTTCACGGTGCACCCGGATCGGAGCCTTTTTCGACGACAGCAACCGGATCCGCGCCGCGAGTGAATCCACGACAGGTCACACTGTAGAGGAGTGGTCCGCATGATCCAATTCACCACCGAAGCCCCGGGGCGAACAGGACGCCTGGCACGGCTGCTAAGCAAAACCCTGAGCCGCGCACGGACGGCCGCCATTCCCTACAGGATCGGCGAAGCCGTCGTCGGGGATGACCCTTTTAACGGCCGCCGGGAAGGCATTGTGGAATCCCGCAACGGCACATCCGTTGGCCTCCGGTCCGCGGGGCGCGTCTTTTACTACGACTTCCGGTACCTCAGACGGCCGGAGTAACCGGGCGCTCGCCGCCCCGGCCCCACAAAGGAGTGCATCCCCATGTCCATTGCAAACCTGCCCACGGCCTACATGACCATCGCCGAAGTCGCGGCGGCGCTGCGGGTGTCCAAGATGACTGTGTACCGGCTGGTTAAGTCCCACGCCCTGGCTTCGGTCCGCTTCGGGAAGTCCTACCGGATTCCGGAATCGGCCGTCGAGGAGTACATCAGGCAGGCCGGCAGTCCCGCTGACTAGCCCGCGGGACACTGACCGTCATCCCAGGTTCGCGGGTTACACCCGCGGCATCGGACTCGCTGACGTCGGGCGGCAAGTTGGTGCCCGTTGCATTGATGCGGAGCGAGATTGTCCACTCCCTCACCGGACGTGCTGGACACCCAGATGATGGGGCGGGGAACCACCACGGCCGTGAGCAGCCGGTGGAACTCTGCCGAGGGCATGTCCACGGGAGAAATCCTCGCGCATGAGCCTAGCCTCGCGCGAGGTTCTACCGCGCCGACCAGCCGCCGTCCATGGTGTAGCTCGCGCCCGTCACCATGCCGGCGTCGTCGGACACCAGCCACGCCACCAGCGAGGCAACTTCCGCCGGCTCTACCAGGCGCTTCACTGCCGACTCCGTCAGCATGACCTTGGCGAGGACCTCGGATTCGGGGATGCCGTGAACCCGCGCCTGGTCCGCGATCTGCTTTTCCACGAGCGGCGTCCGGACGTAGCCGGGATTGACACAGTTGGACGTCACCCCATGCGCTCCGCCCTCCAACGCCGTCACCTTGCTCAGCCCCTCCATGCCGTGTTTCGCCGAGACGTAGGCGCTCTTGAACGGCGAGGCGCGGATCCCGTGGACGGACGAGATGTTGATGATGCGGCCGAAGCTGTTGGCGTACATGTTGGGCAGCGCCGCCCTCACCAGGAGGAACGGCGCCTCGAGCATGAGCGTCAAGATCCGGCGGAAGGCCTGCGGATCAAAGTCCTCGATGGGACTGACGTGCTGGATCCCGGCGTTGTTGACCAGAATGTCGCAGTCCAGGCTCAGCCCGGCAAGGCCGTCGACGTCCAGGAGATCCACCGCCCATACCGTTCCCCCCAGCTCGTCAGCCAGCGCCGCCGCGCCGGGCTCGTCCACGTCTGCCAGCACTACCTTTGCCCCTCGCGCCGCCAGCTCCCGGGCACATGCAGCCCCGATGCCGCTGGCAGCGCCGGTCACCACCGCCTTACGTCCGTTCAGGTTCTTTACACTCAAGTTCCGCTCCTCAAGGTGTCCGCGCTGACATGTGCCGCAGCTCACGACACTTTGGCTTTCCCTGAGTATTGCCGCAGAGAGTATTGTGCTCAATACCTAATCCAGCACTTATTTCCTGCAAAATTGCAGATATGGAAGCCAACCCCGATGATTTGCTGGTGCTGCTCGCGGTATCTCGCTCAGCAAAATTCACGACGGCGGCCCAGTCTCTAGGACTCAACCACACCACCGTTTCGCGCAGGATTGCAGCCCTTGAAAAAGCTCTCGGTGGACGGGTCCTGTCGCGGGCGGCAGGCGGCTGGGAGTTGACCGAACTCGGGGCGCAGGCGGTCATAGTCGCGGAGCAGGTGGAGGCGGCGGTGCGCACGCTCGGCCCGGCGGGCCGCCCGCCTGACCCGGTTACCGGCGTCGTTCGCATGACGGCGACCGACGGTTTCAGCGCGTACATCGCCGCCCCGGCCGTGGCTAAGCTGCGGCGGGACCACCCCGGCCTCAGCGTGGAGATAGTGACGGTAACGAGACGTGCCCTGCAGCAGCGCTCGGGGCTCGACATTGAGGTGGTGGTGGGTGAACCGCAGGTGCACCGGGCGGAAGCATTCCGCCTGGGCGAATACGTGCTCGGCATGTACGCCTCCCGCTCCTATCTGGCGGAAAACGGAATCCCGGATTCAGTGGAGGCCCTGGCCGCGCACCCTCTCGTGTATTTCGTGGACTCCATGCTGCAGGTGGATGACCTCGATGCGCCGCGGCGGCTTGTGCCTGCCATGCGGGACGGAGTGAGCTCGACCAACGTGTTCGTCCATGTGGAAGCGACGCGGGCCGGGGCAGGCATTGGCTTCCTGCCCTGCTTCATGGGCGACCGGCACGAGGACCTGGTGCGCCTGCTGCCCGGGAATTTCGCAGAACGGCTCCCCTACTGGATGGTGCTGCGGCCGGATTCCATGCGCCGTCCGGCCGTCGCAGCGGTGGTGCAGGCCGTCCAGGACGAGGTCGCAGCCCGCCGTGCCATGCTGCTGGGCCGCCCGGGAACCCCGTCCGTTGCTGGGTAATTGCCGTTAATCTGCCTTATTAGGGCGCTCCTCAGCAGTCGATGAAGGCTTGAGACCGGGGCTTGACGGCTCGGGGGCTGGAGTGGAAGGGTCGTGGCGGACTGACGCGCCGGCTGCGAAGGCCCGTACCTTGGCGTCATCCCAGATGTGCGCGGGAACAGCCCCGCCCAAGAGCCTGCGCGCCAGGCGGGGGTCGTCGTCGAAGGGCAGGTCACTGCCTGCCATGACCATGTTGCCGTAGCGGCGTCCCTTCAGCATGGCCGGATCAGCGATGATCACGGTGTGCTTGAAGGAAACCGCGAGTGTGGCGGCGTCCTCTCGCGCATTCTTGAGGTCCGGTCCGTCCCCGGAGTTCATGACATAGACGCCGCCCGGAGCCAGCACCCGCTTAACATGCTTAGTAAACTCGCTGGTCGTAAGGGACCGTGGCGTACGCGCCCCTGCAAAAACATCCCTGATGATGAAGTCGCGGGTGTCTGGCGTCAGCGTTTCGGTGACAGCCCGGGCTTCGCCTACGCGGATGCGGAGCAGCGGGGCCTTCGGGAGGTCGAACCACCCGCGGACGTACTCTGCCAGCTTCCCGTCCAGTTCCACCACGACCTGCCGGGCATCCGGGTAGGCGGCGGAGAAGTAACGGGCAAGCGAGCAGGCGCCTCCGCCCAGGTGAAGTCCACGCAGCTTTGCCCGGGACTCCGGCGGCCAGCGTGACTCAACGAGGGCAGCAATCCAGCGCATGTATTCGAAGTCGAGGAACAGCGGGTCGGCGAGGTCGATGTGTGAGCTCATGACTCCGTTAATGCGCAACAGCCAGCCCGTGGAGTTGTCCTGGTCCGCGATGAGTTCGCAGTCCCCGGTATCGATGTAGTAGACACCCTCGACAGGCCCGTCCGTACGGCCGCCCTTGGAAAGCTCCATCACGCCCCGGCCGCTGGCACCGCCCGCCTTGCTGCCGGAATTCCCACCTGTCTTACCGCCTTGTTTACCGCGCCTCGCCATCAGATTTCCGCTGCTTCCGTCATGCGTCTAAGCGTAGTTGCCCGTTGCGGTTGAGCCTGCCGGTACCGCAGAGCGCCCTTGATCCCGCCAGGCTCGAACAGCGAACCCGCCAGGCTCGAACAGCGAACCCGCCAGGCTCGAACCGCCGGTCCAGCAGCGGTATACAGGCTATGCCTCCGAGACCGCCGCGCCTTTTCCGTCGCGGATCCGCTGGACCATGGCCGTGGTGGAACGTTCCGCCACATAGTCCAAAATGCAGACCCGGCCACCATAGCCCTCCACGGTCGCGGTTTCGGCAAGCATTTCCGGGGTGTAGTCACCACCCTTGGCGTAGATCTCCGGGCGCAACTGCTCAAGCAGCGGAATGGGCGTGGGAGTGTCAAAGACCGTCACGTAGTCCACGCAGCTCAACGCGGCGATCACGGCAGCCCTGTCCGCCACGCTGTTGATGGGACGGTCCGGTCCCTTCAATGCGCGCACGGAATCATCGCTGTTGAGGGCGACCACCAGGATGTCACCCAGCTGCTTGGCCTGGTTGAGGTAGCGGGTGTGTCCGCGGTGCAGCACGTCGAAGCAGCCGTTGGTCAGGACAACGCTCTGGCCGTCGCTGCGGTGCGCACGGATGTGGCGTTCCAGTTCATCTGCCGTCAGGGCGGTGTCGGCGAAGCTTTCGAGGTAGCGTTCCAGCTCGCCTGTGGCGCAGACGGAGGTCCCGGGATGATGGACGACGACGTCCGCAGCAGCCTGGGCAAAGTCAAGGCTGGTGGTCAGCGGAAGGGACACTGCACGGGCGAGGGTCAGCGCGGCCACGAACGTGTCCCCCGCTCCGGACGCCTGCTTCTCGGTTGCCGGCCTTGCCCAGGTCCGGTGTGGTTTGCCGTTGGCGGGAATCAGGACAGTTCCGTCGCGGTCCAGGGTGACCACCACCGCCCCTGCACCTGTGGCCTCCAGCAGTTGCTGCCCGTGCTCGGAGACCACTGAGGCGCGCTCGGCACCTCCGGCCAGGCGCCGGTCCAGCAGTCTTGCCGTCTCCTGTGCATTGGGCGTGACGAGGTCGGGGTGCAGTGCTGCCCAGGGACGCGGGTCATGGGCATCCACGACGACGAGCTGGTCCTGGCCCCGCCGGGAGAGCGCCTCAATCAGCCGGCCGCGGACCGGCTCGGCCAGCGTCCCTGTGCCGTAGTCACAGATCACGACGGCGTCAGGTGCTTGGACGGCGGCCGGCACCGCCGCTGCGAGCGCCGCGGAGGCGGCCTCCGGGATAGTCGCGGCAGCGTCATCGAAGCGGAGCAGAACCTGCCCCCCGCTGCTGATCCGGATCTTGGTGGTGGTGACCATCTCCGGATCCTGCGTCAGGAATCGGGTGTCGACGCCTGCCGCAAGCAGCTGGCGCATAAGCTCCGCGCCGGCGTCGTCCGTTCCGATGAGCCCTGCGACGCCCACCCGGGCACCCAGGGAGGCCAGGTTCATGGCTGTGTTTGCCGCGCCGCCCGGCGAGAACTCACGGCGGTTGATGTCCACCACAGGAGCCGGCGCTTCGCGGCACATCCTGTCGCTCGGGCCGCTCCACCAGCCGTCAAGAATCAGGTCCCCCACCACCAGGATTGAGGGACTCGCCTCCGCGAGCCGCCGCGGCAGCCAGGCGGCGAGCCCGCGCTGCTCCGACAGATCCGGCTTCTCCTCGCCGCTCATGCTCCCGCACCTTCCGGACCAGTGCCTTCCAAACCGGTTCCTTCCGCTGCTGATGCGGAGCCGCCGCCAGGGGCGCGTTGCGGTGCCGCTGCGATGTGCACCACCTTGACCTGCGTGAATTCGTCCAGGAGTTCCGGACCGTAACCGAACCCATGGCCGCTTTCACCTCGGGGTTGGGCGGAACCACCCGGCGCTCCGCCGAATACTTCATTAACCTTCACCGTGCCCACCGGGAGGGCCGCGACTGCCTGCTGGGCATGGGCGATGTTTCCTGTGAGCACAGTTGCGGCCAGGCCGTAGCGTCCGGCGGCGGCGAGCTGCAACCCCTCCTCGAAGCTGTCCACGACGCGCACCGGCGCCACCGGTCCGAAGGTCTCCTCCGACATGACGTCCATGCTGTCAGCGCAGTCGACCAGTACTGTGGCCGGGTAAAAGGCGCCGGGGCCGTCCGGGACTTCCCCGCCTTCCACGGCGCGTGCGCCAAGCTGAAGCGCTTCCGAGACGTGCCGGTGGACGGTCTCCCGCAGGCGCGTGTCCACCAGCGGTGCGATCCCCTTCCGGTTGCGGTTCCGGGCTTCGGCGGCGAGCGCCGCGCAGAACTGTTCCGCCACCGCCTTGTGGACATAGATCCGCTCCACCGAGGTGCAGATCTGGCCGCTGTTGCTGAAGGCCCCGATGGCGGCCTGCTCGGCTGCCCATGCGGGATCGACGTCCGCGTCGACCAGCAGGGGGTCGTTGCCGCCGTTTTCGCGGAGCACATGCGCACCCGTCAGTACGGCAGCCCGGGCGATGCGGGCCCCGGTGTCACTGGACCCCACGTGCGCGAAAACGTCGACGTCCATGTGCTGCGTAAGGAAAGTTCCGGCGTCGGGCCCTCCTGTGAGGGTCTGCAGCACGTCCGGCGGGAAAACCGACGCCAGCACCTGACCGAGGCGTTCCCCGACTCCCGGGCAGCGCTCGCTGGGCTTGTGGATCACAGTGTTTCCGGTGACCAGCGCCGCGCCGATGAGGCCGCAGGCCACTGCGACGGGATCATTCCACGGCGTCAGCAGGACGGCTACCCCGCGGGGCTCGGCGATGGTGTAATCGGCCGCGAGCGCGTTGCCGCGCAGGCTGTGGCCCCGGTGTACCGGGCCGAGCTCCGCATACTGCTCCAGCGTGGAAACACCGGCGGCAACGCCTGCCAAGGCTTCCTGCACCGGGCGGCCGGTTTCCCGCGCATTGATGTCCGCCAGCTGCGCCGCGGCTTCGTTCAAAGCGGCGGCCGCCGCGCGTAAGAGCTTTCCCCGCTCAGCGGGCGGCGTGGCGGCCCAGGCGGGCTGTGCCGCACGGGAAGCCTCCACTGCCCGGGCCACGTCCCCGGTCCGGGCGGAGGAAAATTCTCCCACGACCTCTCCGGTGCGCGGATCCCTGATGATGAGCAGGTCCTCTTCCGTGGCCTGGAAAGTCTCGGTTGCGGTGTGCATGTGGCTCCTCGCTGCGCGGCCCCCGGGTGTCAACCGGCGTGCCGTTTTCTGGTTGTGCCGTCTACTTCGTGCCGTCTACTGCCTCATCCGTACCCCGTGTTCGCTGGTTTACACGCCGGAGCCGTCGGGAGTTTCATTGCTGGCATCCGGTAATGGCTGGGCCGTATGGTGGGCACCACGGAAGCAAACCGGAGCTGACCGAAGCCCGCTGAAGTAAACGAGTAATTGTTCCTCCCGAACGAAAGGCCCACGCCATGGAAGACTCCAACGCCGACTTCGGCGGAGCACGCATCATCAGCCAGGGAGTGGGTCCCATCCTGGAAAGGTTCACGGGCGTCTCGCGGATCGCCGTGCTCCGCGGCGGCGGCTTGGGTGACCTGATGTTCGCGCTGCCGGCGATGTCGGCGCTGAAGGCCGCCTACCCTGAGGCCTCCCTGACTCTGCTGGGCACACCCATGCACGCCGAACTGCTCTCGCAGACCTGCGGACCCGTGGACGAAACCGTCATCCTGCCGTTTTCCGAAGGCGTCCGGCCGGGAGCCGAGGACAAGGATGAACTGGAGAACTTCTTCAGCACAATGCGCGGGCGGAAGTTCGACCTCGCCGTGCAGCTGCACGGGGGCGGGCGCTACTCAAATCCGTTCCTGCTACGGCTCGGGGCACGCCACACCGTGGGCACCAGGACGCCGGACGCTGCCCGCCTCGAGCGGACCGTGCCCTACCTGTACTACCAGCACGAGCCGATGCGGGCCCTGGAAGTGGCCGGATTCGCCGGCGCTGCACCGGTGGAACTCGAGGCCAGGATGCGGACGCTGCCGGAATTCAGGCAGCGCCTCACCTCCCGGCTGGAGAGGCTGGACTCCTCGCCTGAGCGCGGCAGGGTGGTGATCCATCCGGGCGCCACGGATCCACGCCGGCGGTGGCCTGCGGAACGGTTCGGGGCAGTGGCCCGTATGGCGGCCGATGACGGCTTCCGGGTTTTGGTGATCGGCGACCACAGCGAAAAGGAGCTGGCCGAGGCAGTGGTGGAGCACGCCGTCGGACACGGCTCCGCCGGCACCCCCACGCCGGCCAGTCCGCAGGTGGAGTCACTGGCCGGCCAGCTTGAACTGGGCGAGCTCGCTGCCCTCTTGGCTGACTGCAGCGTCGTCGTGGCAAATGACAGCGGTCCCCGCCATCTGGCCCAGGCGCTGGGCTCACCCACAGTGGGTGTTTTCTGGACCGGCAACGCCATCAATGCCGGCCCCTTGGGGCGGAGCCTCCACCGGATCCACCTCGGCTGGACCACGCGCTGCGGTGTTTGTGGCGTGGACATGACCCAGGTGGGCTGGACAGCGCCGAGGTGCCCCCACGACGAGTCCACGGTGGAGGCGGTCGCCCCCGATGCCGTCTACGAAGACGTCCTGCAGCTTACGGCCATGAGCCTTCCTCCTCGTGGCAGATGAGCATTTCGCGCACCTCGCACCCTGCCGGCTGTGAGAGCACGAACAGGATGGCCTGGGCCACGTTGGCGGGATCGTTGAGGCGGGAGTCGTCCTGGGGCTTGTACTGCTCCGCCCGGTCGTCGAAGAAGCGCGTCTTCATACCGCCCGGGATCATGGTGGTCACGCCGATCTCGCCTCCCGTCTCGGCGGCGAGGGAGTGGCTGAAGCCGACCACCCCGAACTTGGAGGCGCAGTAGGCCGTCGCCTCCGGAAGTGCGCGCTTCCCCAGCGTGGAGGCGATGGTTACTACGCGCCCGCGGGATTCCTTCAGGTACGGGAGGGCGGCGCGGACCACGGACACCGTCCCCATCAGGTTGACCCCAATCACGCGTTCCCACTCATCGGCGTCCACGTCCTCCAGCTTGCCGCAGCGGTCGATCCCGGCTGCGGTGACCACTGCGTCCAGGCCGTCCAGCGTCTCAGCCGCCTGCCGGACGGCTTCGGTCACCGCGGCACGGTCCGAAACATCGACCTCAAAAGCCTTCGCAGCAGCGACGTTCCGGATGTCCCGGTCCAGCACTACGGGCGTACCGCCCGCCTTCAGAACGGCGTCGACGACGGCGGCCCCCAGGCCTGAGGCTCCCCCGGTGACCAGCACCCGGCCGGGCCGGAAGGTCGATTCATACATGGTGTTCCTTTCGTTCGGGTCTATATCTTGTTTCTGGTGCGCCTGACCGCAGAGGTTCAGCTGACCTTGGCCAGCGCATCAGCCAGGATGGACGTGGACCTGGCGGGGTGGAAGGGCACCGTCATGCAGCGCCCGCCCCAGCTTTCAACAAGGCTGGCTTCGGGCAGCTGTGACGCCTGATAGTCGCCGCCCTTCACCCAGATGTCCGGCCGCAGCTCATCCAGGCAGGCCTCCGGGGTGTCCTCCTCGAAGATCATCACGGCGTCCACGCACTCCAGCGCCAGGAGAAGTTCCGCCCTGTCCTGCTCGCTGACGATGGGCCGCTGCTCACCTTTGATCCGGTGCACCGAGGCGTCCGAGTTCAGGCAGACGATCAGGCAGTCGCCGAGGTCCCGGGCAGCCGCGAGTGTGCGGGCATGTCCTGCATGCAGCAGGTCGAAGCAGCCGCCCGTTGCGACCACGGTTCCGCCGTTCGCCCGGACCCGTCGGGCCAGCGCCATCGCGTCCTCGTCGCGCCGATGCTGCCAGACGGGACGGTGGCGGTCCGGCAGGGAGGCAACTCCCCCGGCACCCAGGAAGTCAGCTGCCGCATGGATAGCGAGTTCGGCGGCGTCGTCCAGGGTGCGGCCTTCCGCAAGGTGCGCCACCAGACTGGCTGCCAGCCGGTCACCCGCTCCGCAGGGGTCAGTGACGTCGGTGGCGGGAGCGGGAATGGTCCGCGGACGGCGGTCCTCCTGTCGGAGCAGGAGCCCGCCGTCCTCCCCCATGGTCACGAGCACCGCTTTGCCCTGCCAGCGGTCCAGCAGCGCGTTGCCCACTTCTGCGACCTCATTCGGCGTCTCGGCCGCCCTGCCCGCCGCCTTAGTTGCCTCGGCGAGATTGGGCGTGGCCACGGCAACCCCGGGTACCGGATCCGCACCTGCCGGGTGCGGGTCCCACACGATCGGCACGTCGTTGGCCAGGGCCGTGAGGAGCGACCGGATTTCAGGATTGGCCGCAACACCGCGGCCATAGTCGGCAACGACGATCGCCTCCGCATGTTCGATCGCTTTCAGCATCGCTGCCGTTGCGGCGGGCACGGCGGGCCTGGCGCAGTCCTCATCCACCCGGACCACGGGCTGGCGACCCGCCCGTACCCGCGTTTTCACCGGGGTCCGGACACCTGAACTACCTGCTACCACCCGTATCCCGGCGAGTGCCCCTTCGAGCTCCAGGGAGGCGTCGTCATCGGACAGCACAGTCACCAGGGTGACCCGGTGTCCATCCTGGGCAAGCATCCGGGCAACGAGCCCCGCGCCGCCTGCACGCCGTCGGACTTCCGCAATATCCACCACAGGGACCGGCGCGTCGGGGCACAGCCTCGTGGCTTCACCGGCCAGGTCCACGTCAAGCAGGACATCTCCAACCACAGTGATTCTCATCCGAGATCAGCCCCCTGCCCGGCGGGAGTCCTGCCCTTGCGGGCTATCTCGGCTTCAAATGACCGGCACAGGGCGTGCAGGGCGATGAGGTGCCCCTCCTGCGCGTTGGCTGACAGGGCGTCGATGGCCACCACCTCGTCGCAGCATTCTGCCAGCGGGTTCGGTGCGGGGCCCGTGAGCGCCCACGTGGTCACGTTCAGGCGGGCAGCTGCTTCGGCGGCGCGCAGCAGGTTGGGGCTCTTTCCGCTGGTAGACAGCAGCAGGAGGATGTCACCGGAGCGGCCGTGGGCCCGCACCTGCCTGGCGAAGAGCTCATCGTAGCCATAGTCATTGGCAATGGCGGTCACCGCCGAACTCTCGGCGTGCAGCGAGATGGCCGAGAAAGGCACGCGCTCGCCGTCGAACCTGCCCACAAGCTCAGCGGTCAGATGCTGCGCCTCGGCAGCGGAGCCTCCGTTGCCCGCTGCCAGCAACCGCTGGCCGCCCAGAAGCCGGTTAGCCAGTTCGACGCCCCACGCCGCCAGTTGACCGGCCTGGCTCTCCAGCGAGCGCAGAGCCGGAAGAACATTCTCCAGATGGATCCGGACGGCGTCCCGGGACGCCTCGGGAATCGCCGTATCCTGCCCCGCTTCCGGCTGCGCCAGGGACTGCCCGAGGGGCTGCGCCAGGGACTGCGCGCGGGGCTTTTCAAATACTGCGCGGCCGGCGACCGGCGGCAGGGCTGGAAGCTCAGCCTCCTGCAGGGACCATTCCGTTGTCACAGTGCCGCTCCTTCCATGGGGAGGCTGGTGGCCGTTGCCGTTTCAGCGACCGCCAACTGGTACGCCTTTTCGGTTTCCGCCGCGATCCGGCTCCAGGAGAACCGCGCCTTTGCACGCCTTTCACCGGCCCGGCCCAGCTTGCCCCGGAGTTCCGGTGAGGCCAGCAGCGTGGCCAACGCATCGGCTATCGCTTCCGGGTCCCTTGGGGGCACGTGCAGGCCGGTTCCGTGATTCACCACTGAATCCGTCAAACCCCCCACTGCCGCGGCCACCACCGGTACACCGCATGCCATAGCTTCAAGCGGAACGATGCCGAACGGCTCATACCAGGGTGTGCAGGCCACGGCGTCGGCGCTGCGGAAAATCGCAGGCATCTCCTCGCGGGACACCTGTCCGCGGAGCACCACCTGATCCGCCACGCCCAAATCCCCGGCGAGCCCGAGAAGCCTCCGTGCTTCAGGATCCTGGTTCCCTGCGGTTCCGCCGCCGCCAACGATGAGGAGTTCGACGTCGTCGAACCCCGCCTCCTTCAGGCGCGCGAGGGCGCGGATCACCAAGTCCACCCCTTTTCGCGGCACCAGCCGCCCAACAGACAGGATGCGATGCCGGCGGGGCCGGGAATCCACCGGTCCCGTACCGGAAAACAGCTCCAGATCCACACCGCAGGGCGCAATGGAGATTTTTCCCGTATCGATGCCCATCGCCTTCAGTTCGAAAACCTCATCCGAGCAGGTGGCAATGATCCGGTCGACCGACCGCCCCACGGACGGTTCCAGGAACCGGCGCTCTGCTGGACTGGTGTCGTCGGTGCCCTGGTGCCGGCGCTTGACGGTGCCAAGGGCATGGAACGTCTGGACTACGGGCACACGGAAGCCCGAAGGATCACGGCGTGCGGCATTGAGCGCTGCGATGCCGGACATCCAGAAGTGGCCGTGGACGATGTCTGGAGGCGTGCGGCCCCAGTCCCGGACCACCCCGTCAGCGAGCGCCTCCATGAACGGCAGCAGCTCGTCCTTCGGAACATGGGCGGCAGGTCCGGCGTCGACGTGCACCACCTCGAGTCTCGGCTGTACCCGCACCTTTGCGGGCAGATCCGGGGCATCGCGCCTGGTATAGACCGTGACAGCGTGGCCCCGGCGGGCCAGTGCCGTGGAAAGCGCAGCCACATGCACATTCTGGCCGCCCGCATCCACCCCGCCGAGCGCGGCCAACGGACTCGCGTGCTCCGAAATCATTGAGATCTTCAATGGGTAGTCCTTTCTCGCGCCGGGATAGAGGGCCCGGTTCCGGGCCCCATCAAGGTACGGTGGCCTGGCGAGGGCTTGAGATCCGCCAGGACCGTGTCCCAGTCAGCCAGGAAGCGGTCAAGGCCGTAACGCTCCAGAACCGCTTCCCGTGCTGCTTTACCCCGTCGCCGCGCCTCCTCGGGGTCGTTGATGAGCCGCCTGGCAGTCCGCAGCAGCTCACTCACGCTGGTGGAAACAGCTCCCGCTTCGGCCGGTACGGCCCGCGCTGCTTCAGTCGTGTCAAGGGCCAGGACTGGCATCCCGAGATGCATCGCCTCCAGCAGCGCGAGTCCCAGGGATGTCCAGCGCAGGGGGTGCAGGTAAACCCGGCAGTGGGCCAGTTCGCGATGGAGCTCTGCGGTCTTCAGGTCCCCGCGGACCGTCAGCCTTGACGGCCCAATTCCCGTTGCTGCATGAAGCTCGCCACCGCCCATTCCAAAAACCTGCAGCGGTGCGGCCTCGGCGAAACGGGGCAGCAGGTCCGTTCCTGTCACGCGCCCGCGGCGGACCGGTTCATTCACCACTACCCCCAGTTCAGGCAGTTCGCCTGTGTAAAGGTAGCCGGGGTCGTGGATCCCGTGCTCGATAACAGTGGTGGGCGCCTGGCCGCTGTCCCAAAAGAGTTCGTTGAAGTGGGTTACGTGCACCACCGGAATTTCGTGCTGGTCCGCGAGCGGGTGCCGGCTGAAGGGAACGTTCCCCTTGGGCGTGTTGTGTTCAACGAAAACGGCTGGAAGATCGACGCCGGGACGGCGCCCCAGCAGCCTGGCCACCTCTGCGGCCTCCTCAGGCCGCTGGAGCACGACGGCGTCGATGCTGTCGGCATCCAACGTCGCCAGGGACACCTCCTGGACGGACGCCGGCCAATCCCTCCCGGCCCGGCCCAGGCCCCACGCGCCTCCTTCAGCCAGAACCGGCAGGAGATACTCGTGCCGTCCGCGGACAAACGCATCCGTCCAGGATCCGTGTACGTGCCAGAGGAGAATTCTCATTACCTGCGCACCTTTCTTCGAGTGCTGAGAGAGGAAATCCCGCGCATCAGCCGTTCAACGGCCTCCACCACCTGCTCGGGCGATACCGAGCTCAGGCAGGGGTGGCCGGGAACCGGACAAATCCGGGCCCGGCTCCCTTTGCACCTTGCATTCTGGTCACCGAGCAGTTCCAGCGGCACCCCGTACGGCGCCCACCGGATCGCCGGAACGACCGGCGAGAACAGGCTAACCACCGGGGTTCCTACCGCGGCCGCCAAGTGGGCTGGACCCGTATTCCCGGTGACGACCACCTGAGCCCTTGCCAGGACCCCCGATAGGGTCCGGAGATCGGTCTGCCCGCCAAGGTCCAGGGCTGACGGGCCGGCCACGGTTGCCGTCAGCTCTGTCTCCCCGGGCCCGCCGGTCACCACCACGCGGTGGCCTGAACCCTCCAGCAGCTCCACGGCGGCAGCATGGTGGAGCGGGGGCCAAGCCCGCGCCGGCACCGTTGCCCCTGGATGGACCACGACGTAGGGCTCTTCTCCGACGAGGTTCCGGACGTCCGGCGGCTCCTTCACCATCAGCTTCCCGTCGTCGCCGTCCCTCAGCCGGAAACCTGCTGCCTTGGCAATTCCCAGCGCCCGGACTGCCTCCGGCTGGTCTTCAGGGAAATCCTCGCCGGGCCGCAACCGGACGTCCAGCAACGACCCTGCGTAGTCGGTCGATGCGCCCGTGATGCGAGAAACCCCGGCCAGCCGCAGGAGCATCGCCAGCGGCAGGGGTGACTGGTGGAAGGAGGTGAGGATGACTGCTTCGGCGATGCGGGAATTACGGACGAAGTCCACCAGCACGTCCAGGTGCGGTCCCGTTACAGGAGGGGCGGGATTGGTAATCCACGGGCTGTCCCAAGCGAAAACGTCGGAAACAAACGGCAGCAGTGACGCGGCAGGCTGCCCTTGGGGTCCGCACAGCACGACGACGTCATTGGGGGCGCCGCCGTCGGCCCGCCTGCCGTTGGCCACAGCCCTGACGGCAGGACCGGCCAGCAGCACGTCGCCCACGCTGTCGAGCCGGGCCACCAGGACCCTGCTCATGCCGGTCCCTTGAGGAGCAGGGCCACGGCCTGCTCAAGGTCCGCTGCGACTTCCGGGGCCGCTGCCACCTCCTCCTCGCGTGTCACCGGTGTGGGAACCAGCACACCCCGGGCACCCGCAGCCCGGGCGGCCTGCACGTCGCTGCCGATGTCACCGATGAATGCGGCCTCCGACGCCTTAATCCCGAGTCTGTCGCACGCGCTGTGAATCATGCCGGGGGCCGGCTTGCGGCAGCTGCAGGAGTCCTCGGCTGAATGCGGGCACACTTCCCATACATCAAAGGGTCCCAACAGTTCCTCTACGCGATTGTTCACGCTGTCGACCTGGTCCATCGTCAGTATGCCCCGGGCCACGCCCGACTGGTTGCTCAACACACCGGTGGCCAGACCCAGGCCGCGCAGCTCGTCAAGGACCCTGCGTGCGCCAGGGAAGGGCCTGACCTTTGAGGGGTCGCCGTTGTAGGGCACGTCAATGACGAGAGTGCCGTCCCGGTCGAACAGCACAGCTTTAAGTCGAGAAGCGTTGCTTGCCATACACCCTCCGTTCCCCCGCCGGCACAAGGCTAAACAGCCGCCCTCCTACTTCTTCGGATTAGACTCCTCGTCAGGCAGTCTTGCACAAGCTGCATCGACCGGAGGAGGACAGGCAATGGAACAACCTGATGGCGGACGCGAACAGCCCGTCCTCTTGGTTCTGCGGGCACTGAAACTTGGTGACATGCTGGTCGCCGTTCCGGCGCTGCGTGCGCTGCGCCGTGCATATCCCCGTCACCGCCTGCTTTACGCGGCCCAGGGATGGCTGGCTGAGGCACTCGAGCTTGTCGGGGGGTACGAGCTGCTCCCCACGCACGGCCTCGACGTTCCGATTCCGATCGCACCCGGAACGGTGGACGTGGCGGTCAACCTCCACGGCAGTGGGCCGGAAAGCGATGACCGGCTGGCGGACATCAGGCCACGGACAATAATTGGGCACCGCAGTGCCACCAGGAACGGGCCTGAGTGGGTACATGACATTCACGAACGGACCCGGTGGACACGGCTGCTGGAGTGGCACGGCATCGCGGCCGAGCCCGAGGATTTCCGGCTGCTGCAGCCCTCCGTAGCCAGTCCCTGCCCGGGTGCCACGGTGCTTCATGTAGGCGCCGCATACGGCAGCCGGCTGTGGCCTGTGGAGAGGTTCGCCCGCGTGGCCCGGGAGCTTTCCAGGCAGGGGCACCACGTGGTCTTTACCGGCAGCTCCGGAGAACGTCCGCGTGCCCTGGACGTGGCCAAGGCCGCGGGACTGGCCGAGTGCCACGTCCTGGCCGGGACGCTCGGACTGTCGGCCTTCGCAGCAACAGTGGCAGACGCGCGGCTGGTAGTCTCGGCCGACACAGGCGCGGCCCATCTCGCATCAGCCTATGCCCGGCCGTCTGTGGTCCTTTTCGGGCCTGCGCCCGCTGAAGTGTGGGGGCCTCCGCCCGGGCCGCACGTGGTGCTGACCCACGCTCAGCTGCGGCGCGGCGACACGTTCGCCGCCACGCCGGACCCTGCTCTCCTGGCCGTTTCTGCAGAGGACGTGCTCGCCGCCGTCCGCGGGCTCTCGCTCTCGTGATCCTCGGCCAGCAGGCGGTGCTGGAGGCAGACAAGAATGCGTGACAGCCGCCGCGACACCTGCATCTGCGAGATGCCGAACCGCTGGCCGAGTTCGGACTGAGTCTCCTCCCGGAAATACCGGCGGTACAGCATCTCGCGGTCATCCGGATCCAGCTCCTGGATTGCTTCGTTCAGGCACACCAGTTCTTCAAGGTGCTCTATGGGGGTATCCGGCGACATCAGGGTTTCCGCCATCGGCGGGCCGCCCCACGGATCGGTGTTGTCGAGCGAATCGGGATGCATGCTGCTTCCCGCGGCCTGGGCCTCCCTGACTTCCTCAACCGGGACAGCCATTTCCGCGGCCAGTTCCTGCTCGGTGGGCACGCGTCCCAGGGACTGTGCCAGATCAGGAGCTGTGCGGAGCATCTGCGTCCGGACGTCCTGGACCCTGCGCGGGGGCCGCACGGTCCAACACCGGTCCCGGAGGAACCGCTTCAGCTCCCCGCTGATCGTCGGTGCAGCGTAGGCCGGAAAACTCTCGCCCTTTTTCTCGTCAAAGCCCCTGGCAGCCTTCACCAACCCGAGGTACGCCACCTGTACAAGATCGGCGCGGTCCCTGCCCCTGGCGGCATAGCGCGCGGCTAGGG
The DNA here is from genome assembly GCF_054130535.1 of Arthrobacter sp. D1-17. NCBI lineage: Bacteria > Bacillati > Actinomycetota > Actinomycetes > Micrococcales > Micrococcaceae > Arthrobacter > Arthrobacter sp. D1-17. The sequence goes on from NZ_CP096382.1 coordinate 3,738,464, forward strand.
ACTCAGCGAGGTCAAGGTAGTTGAGCACCAGCTGGTTCTGGAAGGCCTCGTGAAGCCGCCCTGACTGGTGAAGTGCACGAGTGGAGCACCGCGCGGCCCATTCAGGCCGGGCGGATTCGACTAAGGACTCCCCGTCGCATTCGGCTGATTCGTTGACAGCGGATAAGGCAATTTTCTCGGGCATGTCGGGGATTCCTTCGACCTGGATCTCTAGAAAGCCTTCGGCAAGACTTAGAAGAAGGAAACCATAAGCGTGCTTATTACACAATTGCCCCAGCAGGTAGGCTCTTTCAAAGCAGCACCTTCTGCGGCGCCACGGGACGTCGCCTGGCGCCGCGGTACAGGTCCAAGGCAGCCACGGAGGATATGACATGCGCATCGTCATTACAGGAGCCAGCGGAAACGCCGGCACGGCACTGTTGCGCAGGCTCCAACGCGCCGCCGCAGAAGAGGTGCACGGTCTGGAACTGGTGGGCATCAGCCGCCGGATGCCGGATATTTCGCAAGACCCCTACCGGGGAGTGGAATGGCACACTTTGGACGTGGGTGTGAGCGCCAGCCAGGGAAGTCTTGGTGTTGCGCTGGCCGGGGCAGACGCCGTGGTGCATCTTGCGTGGCAGATCCAGCCAAACCGGGATCTCTCCCTGCTGCACCGCACCAACGTGACCGGCACGGAGAACGTCCTGGCCGCCGCCAGGGACGCGGGGGTCGGGCATGTGGTGTGCGCTTCGTCAGTCGGCGCCTACAGCCCAGGCCCGAAGGACCGCCGGGTGGACGAGGGCTGGCCTACCCAGGGTATGGAGGGGTCGCACTACAGCCGGGATAAAGCCGACCAGGAGGCCGTGCTGGACCGGTTCGCCGCGGACAATCCTTCCATCATCGTGGCCAGGCTGCGCCCGGGGCTGATCTTCCAAGGCGACGCCGGAAGCGAGATCGGCCGGTACTTCCTCGGCATGGTGCACCCCAGGCTGGTACCCCGCCGCCCGGCCCTGCCGATCCTGCCCATCCCCAACGAATTCATCTTTCAGGCCCTGCACGCGGATGACGTGGCAGATGCTTATTGGCGGGTTGTCCGGAACAAAGCGTCCGGGCCCTTCAACGTCGCAGCAGAACCGGTGGTCACGCCGCAAAACCTGGCCCGGCTCTTCTCAGCCCGCCGGGTGCTGCCTATTCCGGTCCGGTTCCTGCACACCCTCGTCGACTTGACCTGGCGGCTAAGGCTGCAGCAGACGGACTCCGGTTGGGTGGACATGGCAGCAGGAGCGCCCATTATGGACACCGCCCGCGCCCGGACGGAACTCGGCTGGGAGCCCCGGACATCGTCCCTGGATGCCATCCAGGAAGTCATTGAAGGCATGGCGACAGGCGCCGGGCTTGCCCCGTCGCCGCCGCTGAAACCGCGACGCCCACTGTGGGCAACCGCGGGGGAATTGGTCCGGCGGAGACGGGCATAACACGGAAGGGAAGTCCCGCCCCCGGGGCGCGCGGGGGCGGGACCCCCTGACCCGCCGCGCTACCCGCAGTGATCCCCCGGTGGCCCGGCTTATGCACCGACGGCCCGACGTCCCGGCTTAGGGCCCCATCGCCCGGCCATCGGCGGTCGGCGCCGTAGAGGGCGTGCCAGCGAAAGCCGGTTCCGGCGTTACTCGCGCGAGTTGTTCGGGCGGGTCGCGTCAGGCCGCTGATCAGGGTTGACGATGGCCCCCTTGGGCTGTTCACGCTTCTCATCGGCGTCCGGATCCAGCGCGTTCGCTTTGTGCAGGTGCTTTTCGGAATCACTCCTGAAGCCCTGCGCCTCGGACTGCCGCTGTTCGGCTTCCTGGCTCAACCGGGCAGCCTCAACCTGGGCCTTCTCGGCGTCGGCCTTGGCCCGAAGTGCCTGCGCTTCGTTCTCCCGGGCCTCAAGCTCGGCATCCTCGGCCTTTCTGCGGATGTCGGCAGCATGCTGGCGATTGGTTTCATCCCTTTTCCGCTTAAACGCCTCCTTGCGCTTGCGGCCGGTCACCAACAGCAAAATGATCAGCGCGATAACAACAATTGCAACAATGATCCATACCCAGGTAGCTGTATCCACCGAGGCTCCACCTCTTTCCATATCCAGCACGGTCCGGCGATACGGGCAGGGCCCGATACGGGCCCCAGCTCGCAGCCGGTTGAACGAACGGCAACCGAGGTACTTTCTATCTGATAGTAACCATGCTTACTATTTTACAGCGAGTGCAGCCGATTGTGATCAGCAGCCACCTGCCCGGAAAGAGAGCGACGATGACACAGAACGAATGGCCGCAGCGCGCAAGTTACCCCGAGGCCGGAGCGGCTACATCCAAGAAGGAGGCTGCCAAGGAAGGGGCACTGGATTCGGCGCAGCAGGCCTCGGACTCAGCCGGTGCCCTCGCCCAGGCAGCAAAAACCGAGGTTGCCGGCGTCGCAGCCGGAGCCAGGTCAGCGGCTGCGGATTTGCTCAGCGAAACAAGGTCGCGACTTAGCGGCCAGGCCTCCAGCCAGCAACAAAAGGCAGCATCTGGCCTGCGTTCCGTTTCGGACCAGCTGCATGCGATGTCGCGGGCATCCGACCAGCCGGGGGCCGCCGCCGATCTGATACGGCAAGCCGCGGAACGGTCCGAGGCCGCGGCGGCCTGGCTCGGCAGAGGCGATCCCGCCGCGCTGCTGGACGACGTGGCCTCCTTTGCCCGGAGGCGTCCCGGGACGTTCCTCCTCCTGGCCGCCGGCGCGGGCGTCCTGGCCGGAAGGCTCAGCCGGGGCCTTAGTGTCGGGGCGGGCCAGCAAGACGGCGGCCGCCACCGGGCGGAGATGCCCCCTGCAGCATACGGACAAGCAGGGATTGAACCGGCAGGGCTCGAACGGCCTTCCCGGGCTCCTGTGCCGCCACCCCAAGTGGACCTGCCCGGTGCGGAGACGGCGTCGGGGAGCTACGCCCCGCCGGCAGGCACGCCCGTACCCCCGCCGCCTGTCGGCCTGCCCGGTCCTAACGCCACCACCGCCGGATTCGCCGGTGCCGCGGGATTCGGCGGTGCCGCCGCAGCCAGGGCCGGACGCCCCGATCCGCTCGATTCCCCCCAGCTGGCAGAGGATCCCCGGTCCCCGACACATATCGCGGACGACCCCCTGGCCGGGAAGGAGTTGGCCGATGACCCGATGGGCAGCGACCCGCTCACGCGCGATAGACGGGGCCCGGGCCTGGGTTGACCGGGCCCGGATGCGGTACCCCGCAGAAGCCAAGGACAGCGTCCACAACCTGACCCAATGTGATTGCAGGGTGGCAGCAGCATTCCCCTTTCGAATCCTGCCGAACTGCAAGCCCCCGAAAGGATGGTCCAATGGCCACGAATGAAGCTCAAGAGACCAGCAAGGCCAAGGCGTCAGCGGCGCCTGCCCCCGACGACGAACGCAAGCCCGACAGCCCCACAGATGTCACCAAGCCCGCCTGGAAATACATCTTCAAAAAAACCCTGCGGGAGTTCACGCAGGACCAGTGCCCCGACCTCGCCGCCGGTCTGACGTACTACGCCGTCCTCTCGCTTTTCCCGGCACTGCTGGCCCTGGTTTCCCTCCTCGGCATCTTCGGTGATGCACAAAGCACGACGGCGGCACTCCTCCAGATCGCGCAGGGCGTCGCCCCCGGCGCAGCCATGGACACTATCAGAGGTCCCATCGAGGAACTCACCGCGTCCCCGGCCGCCGGCTTCACCCTCATCATCGGTCTCGCCACCGCCCTCTGGTCCGCTTCCGGCTACGTGACCGGGTTTGGCCGGGCCATGAACCGCGTTTACGAGATTGATGAAGGCCGCGGTTTCGTCAAGCTCCGCGGCACGATGTTTGGCGTGACCCTGCTTTCCGTGGTCATCGTGGCTCTGCTGGCCGCGATGCTCGTCCTCAGCGGGCCGGTGGCAGAAGCCGTAGGCGGTGCCATCGGACTGGGCGGGGCCTTCCTGACCGTGTGGAACATCGCCAAGTGGCCGGTCATAGTCCTGCTGGTCATCGTGATCATCGCGGTACTCTACTACGCCACGCCCAACGTGAAACAGCCGAAATTCCGCTGGATGAGCCTCGGCTCGTTCATCGCGCTGGTGGTCTTCGTCCTGGCCTCGCTGGGCTTTGGCTTCTACGTGGCCAATTTCGGGAACTACAACAAGACCTACGGCGCAATCGGCGGCGTGATCGTCATGCTGCTGTGGCTCTGGATCATGAACATGTCGCTGCTGTTCGGCGCGGAATTCGACGCTGAAATGGAGCGCGGCCGCCAGCTGCAGGCCGGCATCGAGGCTGAGGAAACCATCCAGTTGCCGCCGCGGGACACCAAGAAGAGCGACAAGCTGCAGGCCCAGGAGGAGGAAGACATCCGCCACGGCCGGGAGCTCCGCGAGCAGCACTCCAATGGAAAAAACGGCGAACAGAACGGCACTCACAAGGCGGGACGCAACGGACAGGACCCCGCAGAGAGGAAGTAGAGGCAGAAGGGAAGCACCGAAAACACGAGGACGACGGCGGGACTTCCCGCCGTCGTCCTCGTGCCGAAGCTCCCTGCAACCGCCCCTAAGGCTTGGACTGGCTCCGGTGCCAAAGGGTGATCCACAGGACTTCAGCCGCAGCATCAAGCAGATACATCCTGCTGAGGGTGCCGTTTCCGACATAGACCAGGTCAATGGTTGTGAGGGTGGCAGCGGTACCCATACCGATGCGTCTCGCCTGCTGCACCTCCGCTTTGCCTTTGCCGGTGCGAAGCTGAGCGATGCCGTTGACGAGCAGGAGCCCTCCGACAGTTCGGACCAGCCATTTGTCCGTCTTGGGACCGAAGACTGTTTCGAAGCTGGACATATGGACCAAGGGCCACAGCCCGTTGAGCACGTTGAAGACACCATGGACGCGGGCAATAAACAGGCCCGGCGGGTCACCCGAGGCCATTACTCGCAGGAGGTTCACTCGGGCAGTTCCATCTGGAAGCCGCAGCCGCATCTGAGAACCCTGGTAGACAGGTAGACGCCCAGGGCGTCTTCGCCCTCATCTTCAGTAGACAGAGGCGCCGAGAGCTTGCGCAGTTCCGAACCGGCTTTCTTCATCGGCTGCCCGCAGTGCATGTAGTGGCTGCCGAATATCAGCACGTCCCCCGTCTGTTCCGGACGGGCCAGGACCAGCGAAAGGTCGGCAACCTGGGCAGGGTGCTCGCTGAAGGTCCCGCACCGGCTGCACGTGTAGGAAACCATGACGACGTCGGGCGGCTGGCCCTGCAGATCGGTGACGGATCGGATGGTGAGGTAGTGGTCGCTGCCGCAGTTGCCGCACGTGACCGGCAGTGCCCGGCGCCGGCCTGCACCGTCAGAACGGAAGCCGTGGAAACCGAGAGACATGATCAGGCGGCGTGCGGGTAGCTGGTGAGTATGTAGTCCGCTGCCGCGCGGCCTTTCATTCTCAGCCTGCCGTTGTGGACATTGATGCGGCACAGCCGCATGCCCTTCCGGAAGGACGCGTCGGGCTTGGGCGTGATCCCCTGGAGCAAGCACCAGCTGGTGTACAAGCCGTAGAGGCAGTCCGGCCCCAACGGACTGTCTGTGTCTGGGGCAGGAGCAGTGGCGTCGGATAGGAACTGGCGGAAATGGGAGGTGGCCATGGCAGGCTCTTTCCTCAGAGTGCGTGACGGCCGCCATGAGGCTACAGCGGCGATACCTCGAGGGAGTGCACAAATCCCGGAGGGGTTCCCTGAAAGCAAGCGCACCGACAGGGTTCCTGGTTTGAAACTACCTTGCGCCCTCCCGCCTGTACAGGGTTCTGGCGGATTTCTGGAATATCGCGGCAGTCTCCGCACCCAATTCTAAAGTTGAAGGACAACCTGCAGTAACTGCAGTCCGGGTGCACCGCATTTCCCCCAGATGCCGGTGCATCTGGGGGAAAGCCCCGTGTTGCCTTCACATGGCGCGGGGCTTTTGGCATTTCCAGCCATTCTCCGAGGCAGACTTTGCTCCACAGTCCATCCTCACAGGATCCATCCGGCACCCGGCTGGGCGCAATTAGGGCACATGATTGGGTCTTTTTGATCTGCCCGGACCGGCATACCGTGGACCCAAGGCGCTGCCCGTCCCGGGCAGCCGGGACCAGGAGGAATCTCCCATGACAACGCACGTCGCAGACTGCAGCGTAACGAACTGTTCCTTCAACGACCACACCAACTGCAACGCCGCCGCCATCACCGTCGGCGGAGACGAAAACCACGCTCACTGCGCCACCTTCATCGACACCGGCTCCCACGGCGGACTCTCCAAAGTCCTCGCCGACGTCGGAGCCTGCCAGCGCTCCGAATGCGTCCACAACGACCACCTCATGTGCGGAGCCTCCGAGGTACACGTGGGCCCCGGCCGCGACAACGCCGACTGCCTCACCTACGCCCACCGCTAACCGCCCCCGGGCCGGGGCGGGCGTCGTCCCGGCCCTAAAGTACAGCATATGAATTCGGACAAACTAGGCGCAGAATCCCTGGCTGGCCGGTACAGACTGCTTGAGGTCCTGGGCAGCGGCGGCATGTCCACTGTTTACCGAGCGCAGGACGAAGTGCTGGGCCGGGACGTGGCCGTAAAACTCTTCCGCCACGACGATCCGGATCCCGCAGACCTCCAGCGGCGGCGGACTGAAATGCGCCTGCTTGCAGGACTGAGCCACCCCGGCCTCGTCGCGCTCTATGACGCGACGTTCGACGGCGCCGGCGACCTCGGGACGCTTGAGTACCTGGTCATGGAGTATGTCCCCGGAATCGATCTGCACCGGAGGCTCCGGGCCGGCCCCCTCTCAGATAGAGATACGCGCCGTGTGGGAGCCGAGACCGCCGCGGCACTGGACTTCATCCATGCCCGCGGCGTGGTGCACCGTGATGTGAAGCCCGCCAACATCCTTTTGCCAGAAGGCTGGTCAGAAGGGCGTGCGACTTCGAAACTGGCCGACTTCGGGATCGCCCGCACCTCGGGCAGCGACCGTCTCACCCTTTCCGACACAACCATCGGCACAGCCGCCTACCTCAGCCCGGAACAGGCAACAGGACATGAAGGACAGCCGGCTGCAGACATCTACGCCCTCGGGCTGGTCCTCCTGGAATGCCTGACCGGAACCCAGGAATATCCCGGCTCTCCCTTTGCATCAGCAGCAGCCCGCCTCTCCAGAGACCCCGTCGTCCCGGAACACCTGGGGCCCTTCTGGGGCGGCCTGCTCAGCCGGATGACCCGACGCGAGCCTCAGGCACGTCCTGCAGCCGCCGAAGTCGCTGCTACCCTCACCGGCCAAGCTGCGAACCCCACCCTGCGTCTGCCCTCTGCGGGGAAGCCCGGCACCGCAGCTTCGGCCGGCACCCCGGCAGAACGCCGATCGGCCAAGGGATTCCTGCCACAACCCGTGCCCGGCCAGCAGACAAACTCGACGATGTCCCGCCTCCCCGTTCCTCCGTCCAGGGCTCCCCGAACACCTCCCGTTACTCGGACACCACGAACACCCAACATCCAGGGCAAGGGGCGGGCAACGAAGGCCGCGCGGCGCACCTGGATCCCAGCCGCCGCAACGGCCGCCGCGGCCGGCATTGTCCTTGCGGTCCTGCTCTCGTCCGGTGTCCTGGCTTCAGGCCGCCCCGCTCCCGCCCCCTCCCCCGCACTGACCGGCCTCGTCGAGGACCATATGAGGGAACTAGAAGAAAGCGTGCGGCCATGACCGTCGGCCGGTCCATGAACCTGGCTCGCCTCCGACCCGTCCGCGTCCTGATCCTTGCGGCCGCCCTCGCCGTCCCGGGATGCGCCGCCCCTTTGGACCTGGACACCGGTACAGGCGCCGCCTTGCAGGAGCAGGTAGTAGCCGTCCGCGCAGCCCTGGCCGCCGGCGACTACGCTGGTGCCCTGACAGGGCTGGACACCCTTGCAGCTGACGTGCAACGGGCAGCATCGGAAGGCAAAATCAGCACGGAACGCAAGGCCCGCATCCTCCACGCCGTCACCCTCGTCCGCAGCGACGCGCTGGCCGCGATTCCGCCAGGGCCTGCCGCCCCTGCCCCGACTGAAGTACCCGGTCCGCTGCCGTCACAGTCGCAGCAGGACGGCGAAGAAGACAAGCCCCAAGACGACAAGCCACAGGACGAGGGTAAAAAGAAGGACGGGGAACCCGGCAAGGGCAAAGCCGAAGAAGAGAAGGCCAAGGGGAAGGACTAGGAGGCGGCCCTCGCCCGTTGCCGCCGTTGTAGAACTGAGCCCCGGCCAGCGGCTCATGTCCAGAGCTGCCCCCCACTTCGGGCCCCCTGAAAAACGGCGCGCAGGAGATCCTCGCTTGCCGGCTCTTCCTTATCCACATCATCGTGGACGCGTCGGGCGTTCTGCACTGCCTGCTGTTGACGGCCCCGTCTCTTTGAACGCGGCCACCCCGTGAGTCCCACTCGTCCCAACGTCGCCAAAGGTTTCCCCAACGGGGGAAACGAATACTGATTGCCATCCACATCCCCCTTCCTAGGAGACGACATGGCAGCCAGCCCACCCAACGGTTCCGTGCATCACCCACACGGGCGACGCAGAGCCTCAGCAACTCGTCTTGGCCGCAGCCTGTTCGAACGCCGAAATGTGGCGGCGGCAGTCGCCGTCCTGCTGACGGCCACCGGCGTCGGGTCCGCGGTTGCGGCTACCCAGGTAACGCAAACTAATCCCGGCGGTATCATCGCCGTCGGCCCCGTCAACTCGGCCTACGGCTTCCCCTCCTGGTACGAAGACAAGAACCACACGCGCCTCGAACTGTGCCTGGAGGCCCAAAACCCGCTCTGTGGCTTCCTCCCCGGCGATGTTCCAAACGAAGCGGCAGAAATCTCATTCCCGGACAACTTCCCCGACGAGGCCTTCTACATGCTGGCCGGATCCGAACTGGAGCTGCCAAACGGTGGCCAGGCGGTCCTGGTGCTCGGCCTGGAAGCCGCGTTCTCGAATTCTGTGACGGACGGCGACCAAGTCGTGTTCGGGCGCCAGCGCATCGTCGTCAAGGGCGGTCCGGCCAACCAGACCCTGACCTTCCAGCATCCGTACGGCACCATCACCATAGATACCGACGGAGCCGGCGACGGAAAACTTGTGGAAGACATCTCGCCGGCCATTGGAAACTTCACCACCGCTTTGAAGAGCAACATCGGGCCCTTCCTCAAATGGGACACCGGCGCTCCTGAGGGGTACCTGGGCGACCCAAACCAGGACCACACGGTGACGGGCAGCCCCTTCGGCTACAACAAGTTCTCCGTCAGTGGCGGCGGGCTGAACGTTGAGACTGACCAGTTCTCACTGATGGGCAAGATCGCCACGAACAGTGGTGTCAGCGCGGATTCGGCAGTGCTCAACGGCGGCATGATAGACGTCTTCGCCAGCAGCAGCAATTCCGCACAGCTGCAGGTTGAGGGCCAGGACGGGAAGTTCAAGCTGACCCCGATGGTCACGGACCCGGACTCGGGACGCTACTACGCCCGGATCCAGTTCACCGGGGACGCTCCGACGTCCGTCAAGATCACCAACATCGCGGATAAGCCGGCCAGCAGCAGCACCATCAACGTGAGCAAGCCAAGCGGCATCTCCATCACCAAAGCTGTCTTCGACGGCTCGAAGCTGGAGGTCGCGGCAACGTCATCGGTCGGATACCCGCTCGAGGTCGTCGGTCTGGGCACGCTCGAGGCTCCGGCGACGGAGGGCGCACCTGCTGAAGCATCGATCCCGGTGAAGGCGCCACCGGCGACCATTACCGTGAAGCATGATGCAGGCAACGCCGCAACTCTTGCTGTCACTGTAGCCGGCGGCAGTGCTACGGAGCCCGGGCTCGATCCCCTGACTCCGGCACCGGATTCGGGACCCGTCACCGAGACCGGGCCAGGCGGCGGCTCCACGGGAGGTACGGAACCGTTGACCGCAGCGGTCACCGCATCATCGACCACTGCGGCCCGCGGCACGAGCGTCCAGCTCGACGGGAGCTCGTCCACAGGCGAGGTGGGGTATCAGTGGAGCCAGGTAACCGGGCCAACAGTAACGCTCTCCAGCACCACCGCACCCAACCCCACAGTCGCTGTTCCATTGTGGGCCAGCACCCAAGATTCGGCGCCGAAGGCTCCCCCGACGCAAGGCCCAGCCCGAATCAAGCTGGTGACCACAGGGGCAGATGGCACTACCAAGGAAGCTTGGGTTGACCTGACGATTCAGAATGACTCAGTAACCATTGACGCCGGCTCACGCCACCGCAGGGGCAGCGAACTCCGGATATCGGGAACCTCCACCCTGGCGGGCAATACCGCCATCCTGACTCCCGCAACGTCCATCGTGGTCTGGGACGTCTCCAACGCCGCCACGCCGGTGAAGATCGGCACCGCTCAGGTGGACACCCTGGGTGCCTGGTCCTACAAGATCAAACCGGGCCCCGCCCAGCAGGTTACCCGCGTCATGGTCCAGTCCAGCAGGGGAGGTAGCGCGACGGCGTCCATCGCCAGCCGCTGACATCAGCCGTAGAAGCAAGAAGCAACGCCAGCAACAGCCTTGGGGCCCCGACCGCAACGCGGACGGGGCCCCAAGCCGTGGCCCCCCAAGGCATCACCTCCGGGGCTTAGCCAACTCCAGGCAGAAAGAGACAGAAAAATAGTCCCAGCCTGGGGCTGGGACTAGGCGCCTCGGCCGGAGCGGTGGACTACCTCCCCAACGGCCACACCACTGTAGCCTGTACGTTTTCCAGCGGGACACTGCCGTAGCTGCGGGAATCGATGGAGCCCGAACGATTGTCACCAAGGACGAAGACGTGACCGGACGGCACGGTGACCGGGCCAAAGTACGTGCCGTCGATGCGGCTGTGATCGATGCCCGGTTCAGGCTGCGGGGCGCCGTCCACCACAAGGACGGAGTCTTCAATGGCGACAGTCTGCCCCTCCAGCGCCACGGCACGCTTCAGCGTGGGGCGTCCATCCTCGGGACTGCTGAAGACGACCAGTCCCCCAGCTGGGACGCCGGCCAACTGGGGCCCGGGTTTGTAGAGCAGGATGATGCTGCCACGCGGGACAGAGGGTTCCATGCTTTCGGAGCTGACCGTCATGGGCTCAAGGACCCACAAACGGGTGACGAGCAAACCCCCGGCCAGAACCGCCGCCGCCGTGGTTTTCCTGTTCCAGAAGCCCTTCCGGGGCCCTCCGGCATGGCCTAGTCCCCTTGCCGCGCGGGCTTCCCGTCGCGTCAGGAACGCACCGCCTCCAGGAGCTGTTTTGAGTGGGCCACCGGTAAGGAGGATTTGCCGCCGGAAAACGGACACGACAGGATCTCCTTTCAAAGGCATGCCACGAGCATGTCGCCGTGTTCTTGGGAAATTCTGGAGCGGACAAGCCTGCCGGAGGGTCAGCCCGTGCCGCACCCCCATATGGGCCCCCACAAATCGATGGTTTAAGTGCTCTGCGGGCCGTCATTCCGGCGCTTTGGGCATCAGCAGAAACATCAACCCCATGCATCACGGTCCACTTCACAGGCCCCTTTGGACACTTTTGAGGCAAAACCGGGGCTTTGCAAGCACTAAGTGGGAGCCGGCACCCGGAAGTCAGGGGCTACAGGAAGTCCTGGTCCGAGATTTATCCAAGGTCGTTTCGACAATGTGGCGGTGGCAGGGAATTTACTTCCCCGCCTGGCCTTGAAGGTACTGGGGGCCACTAATCGAGTGTCCATCTGAGGAGTCACCATGTTTTCCAAGTCTGCTAACCGGCCCGAGATGCCCGATGGAGCGCGCCGCGCCCGTCGGGCAACCCGTCAGCCGATGACGACAACCTCCCGCCGTCTTGCCGCCGTTGTCTCCGGCGCACTGCTGGCCGCCTCGCTGGCGCCGCTCGCTGCCATCCCCGGGAGCGCCGCAACCGCCGGTATGGGTCCCGTGGATCCGGCCAACGGCTTTCCCGCCTGGTATTCGGACGGCACGGTCCGGCTGCAGCTCTGCTACGAGGCAGGGAAGGGCTGCCTTTCCGAACCGCCCAACCCGGAGGCGCCCGTTTCCTACCCCGACAACTTCCCTGATGAAGCGTTCTGGTTCGCGGCGGCGGCCGATGTCGGCACTATTGGCTCCTACGAAGCCGCCCTCGAGGCAGCACACGCCAACGAAGCAGTAGTCAACGGCGACCAGATGGGCTTCGGCCGGCTGCGGTTCCGGTTTGACGGGCTGCAGGCCGGCGCCTCCTACACCATTACGCACCCGTACGGGGTCCACACCTTCGAGGCCGACGCCACCGGCGTGATCAACGAGACCCTGGACGAGGGTTGCGAGCCGGGCGCGGCGACCGCCTGCGACTGGGCAGGAGTCGGCGCCGCCTTCCTGGGCGATTATGCGACCGGTTCTACAGCAACATTCCTCCGCCAGAACGGCGCAGAGGCCGGAACCATCGGGTCCATCGACACGGCACGGACTGTCACGGGAGCCCCCTCAGGCAATAACTTCGTCCGGGTGGTCGGACCGAACGCCGGCGGTCCCGGTGTCAACACGGTGACGACGAACCTGTTCACGGTGCAGGGCCTGATCTCCACGGCCACGGACGGTGCGCCTTCGACGCCGGACCTGGCAGCCGCTAGTGACAGCGGCCGCTCCTCCGCGGACAACGTAACGAATGTGACCACCCCCACTCTTACCGGCACGCTGCCGGCCGGTACGACCGGACCAGTCCAACTGGTCGTCGACGGCGCACCGCGCGCTGCCACGGTCACGGGTTCCACATACTCCCTGAAGCTGGCGCCGCTGGCCCAGGGCCGCCACACGGTCCAGGCGCGCGCAGGTGCGCTGACCTCCGCTGAGCTCACGTTCACCGTAGACACCACGGCACCGACTGTTTCCGTCACTGCACCGTTCCCGTCCACACCCAGCCTGGACAACACGCCCACGCTGAACTTCAGCAGCGCCGACGCGCAGGCACAGTACGAATGCCGGCTGCTTCCCACCAACGGCGCGTGGGATCCGACGTGCGCCTCACCGAAGACCTGGGACGCGCAGACCAACGGCTACCACACCTTCAGTGTCCGAGCCACGGACATGGCCGGAAACATCGGTGTCGTTGCCAACCGGAACATCCGCATCGGCACGGGCACGGGAGTCACCAGCGTCATGCAGGACTTCAATGGTGACGGACGTGCTGACATCGTGGCACGCGACTCCAGTGGCGTGCTGTGGACGTACCTCGGTAACGGCTCAGGCAGTTTCCCGAACCGGATCAGGGTTGGTGCAGGCTGGAACGTCATGAACTCCATCAGCGGGACCGGAGACCTCACCGGAGACGGCCGCGCTGACATCGTGGCCCGTGACTCCGCCGGAGTCCTCTGGACCTATCGCGGCAACGGCTCCGGCGCCTTTCCCACCCGGGTCCGGGTTGGGGCAGGCTGGAACACGATGAAGAGCATCAGCGCTGCCAGCGATGTCACCGGCGACGGACGGAGTGACCTGCTCGCCGTTGACTCCCAGGGCGTCCTGTGGAGCTACGCCGGCAACAACACCGGCACCTTCCCAAGCCGGGTCCGCGTCGGCGCAGGCTGGGGCACCATGGCCATCAGCGCAGCCGGTGACATCAACCGCGACGGCAAGGCCGACCTGGTCGCACGGGATGCCAGCGGAGTCCTGTGGTCATACATGGGCAACGCCGCTGGCGCCTTCCCCACCAGGGTCAGGGCAGGCGCAGGCTGGAATGCCATGAACGCCATAAGCGGCGCCGCAGACCTGAACAGCGACGGACGTGATGACCTCGTGGCACGCGACCGCAGCGGTGTTCTCTGGTCCTACCTGGGCAGCGGCACAGGCACCTTCCCGAACAGGGTCCGGGTTGGCGGAGGCTGGAACATCATGAACGTCCTCGGCTAAACCTTCAACAGTCCAATCAGTAAAAGCACCGCCCGCGTACACGCAGTACGCGGGCGGTGCTTTTACTCTGACCGGACAGTGACCAGGGCTAGCGGACCACAGCCAGCGCGAAACCGTCCCAGCCCTTGGACCCCACCGTCTGGATGACAGTGGCGTCCAAACGGCTGTCTTCCCCCATCATTTTCAGGGCACTGATAATCCCCGGCGCGTTGACCTCGTCCAGGGCAGGGTCCAGCACCGCACCCTCCCACACCACGTTGTCCATGACGATGGTGGTACCTGGCCGGCCCAGGCGAACGGCCCACTGCAAGTACTGGGGGTCGTTCTCCTTGTCCGCGTCAATAAAGACAAAATCGAAGGGACCCGCGTCCTCGTCTTCCAATGCGGGCAGTGTATCGAGCGCAGCACCGATCCGGATTTCCACTTTGTGGCCGACTCCGGCGGCGTCCACATTCTTCCGGGCAACGTCGGCATGCTTGGTCAGGTATTCGCACGTCACCAGCCGGCCGTCGTCGGGAAGCCCCTGAGCGATCCAAATGGTGCTGAACCCGGCCAGGGTGCCGATTTCCAGCACCCGTTTCGCGCCCGATGCTCTGACCAGCAACTTCAGCAGCTTGCCGGCGTTCGGGGTCACCTCGATGGCCGGCATCCCTGCGTCGGCGGCGGACTGCAGCGCGCGCTGCAGGTCGGTCCCCTGATGCACGACGGCGTCCGACAGAAACTTTTCTACGGCCACCCACTCCGGCCGGGACTTGTGCTCGATCATGGTCTTCTCATGCCTCCTCGTCGAGCCTGACACCCGCTCCTTCGAGCGCCCGCTCCAGGCGCTCGACCTTCCCCGTCAGCTCGCCCTCATGGCCTGGCCGAATGTCTGCCTTTAGCACGAGGGACACGCGGGGCCCATACTCACCCACAGCTTCAGTTGCCCGCTTGACGACATCCATCACCTCGTCCCAGTCACCTTCTATCTCTGTGAACATGGAACTGGTCCGGTTCGGCAGGCCCGACTCCCTCACGACCTTGACTGCCGCCGCAACGGCGTCATGAACCGAGTCGCCGACGGTACCCGAGGGAGCTACTGAAAACGCTACGATCACTGGAATCTCCTATGTACTCTTTGGGCACAAAAGCATGCTCATGGGCGGGGGCTGCATCGCCAGATCTTCCTTGGTGCGGCCTGAGGATGCAAGCACTGTGGGTTCAGTCTGGCACGGCCGAAAAAGGCAGCCGAACGTGTGCTGCGTCATATTGCCGGGCTACCAATCGGTAACGAAGAAGGCCGAACGGTGCGTTGCTAACCTGAAGACATGAACCTCGCAGTAGAGCGCAAGCCCCTTCGTGCCGACGCTGCCCGCAATGTGGACAAGATCATCAATGCGGCCCGCGAGTGTTTCAGGGAGTATGGCCCGGAGGTTCCCCTGCAGACCATCGCTGCTACTGCAGGAGTAGGGCCGGCAACACTCTTCCGCAACTTCTCGGACAAGGAGCAGCTGGTCTTGGCTGCGCTGAACCGCCAACTCCGGCTGACCGTCGACCCGGTCATCGATATCGCATTGGCCGGCCAGGACGCCGCCGACGGCCTTTTCCGCGTCATCGATTCCGTGATGGCCGCGGCAAGCGAGAATGCCAATTTGCTCGGCGCCGTGGCGGGGCGCCGCGATCTCCTGACAGGCATCACCGGGAGCCTCATCGAATCCGTTGGGATCCTCCTCGGCCGGGGCCAAGGGCAAGGCACGCTCCGCACAGACATCTCACTGACCGACATGGTGCGACTGCTTGCCATGCTCATCGGAGTGGTGGACACGATGGAGCCGGGCTCTGATGCCTGGCGCCGTCCTGCTGCCCTGGTGGAGGACGCCATACGCTCCGAGCGGCCGGAGCGGTCACTGCCGCCGCAGGTGCCGATGCCTGGAATGCAGCTCGACTAGCACAGTTCGCCAGCACGGGATATTCCGCTGAACTAAACTCCACAGTAAGCTGGGCAGACCAGTGGTTAGGCAGCCAGCCTCGGGTACGTTTCCATTGCACGGAGCAAAACATGGCACTTTCACGAGTGAATAAGTCCGCGGCTGGGTTAGCATGAACCGCTCCCAACTCGCCCATTTCATGAAAAGTTCCGGTGATCCGGAAGAGACCCTCACTGCGGCCACCACAGATGAGCTGGGAATTATCGTGGATGCGCTCTACCGCAACCTGGACACTCCCAAGCCCGTGTTCGGAGCCCAGGACTGGTATGACCTCGCCACCGAGGAACTGGCCAGGCGCTCCGCACCGTCCTCGCCGGACGCCTACGGAGCGGCTTAACCCGGCGGCAGGTCATCTGCGGGATCAGTTCCAGCCCGCGAGCCGGAGCAGAGCCGCGGTTCCAGCGCCCGCCAGGACAACCACCAGGAATGGAGCGCGGAACAGCAGCGCGACACCGGCCGCCGCGAGCGCTCCGAGCCGGGCGTCCAAAAGGAGCTCCTGGCCCGATGCTGCGGCGTTGACTACCGTCAGGGAGGCAAGCAGGCCGATGGTCATTGTTCCGGCTATGCGCGACGTCCTCGCATTTTTCAGCAGCGTGGCGGGGACGAGGTAACCCACAAGCTTCCATGCGTAGGCAAGCAGGCAGGACAGCAGCAGCCACAACCAAAGATTCATGCGGAATCACTGGCTGTACTTCCGCCTCCCGGATGGGATCCGTGCTGCCTGCGTTCATCGTAGGGATTGATGTCGGGCTCCAGCCCTTCATCCCTGGGCCCGTGGCTGAACCAGCCAAAGAGCGCCGCAACAGCCGCAGCCACCAGGATCGGCACACCTGCCGGAACGAACGGAACCGCCAAGACGGTGGCAAGCGCGCACAAGATCGCGATGGCCACCGGCTCCTTGCCTTTGAGTCTTGGCCAGAGCAGCGCCAAGAACGCCGCCACTGCGGCGCCGTCGAGCCCCCACTGTTTGGGATCGCCCAAGGCGCTGCCCGCGAGCGCCCCTACGGCCGTGAAGACGTTCCACAGGATGAAGATGCCAAGCCCCGCGGTCCAGAATCCGCGCTGCTGTTCCAGAGGATCGGTCTGTCCCGTGCTCGTGGCGGTGGATTCATCAATGGTCAGCTGGGCGGCCGCGTACTTGCGCCAGCCTTTCGGATGCAGCAGCACATTGAGCTGCATGCCGTATATGCCGTTGCGCATCCCCAGCAGAGTAGCGGCTCCCATCGCGGCAAGTCCCGATCCTCCTCCGGCAACCACGCCAATGAAGGCAAACTGCGAGCCGCCGCTGAAAAGCAGCAGGCTCAGTGCCATCGTCTGCCAGAAATCCAGTCCGGACGTCACGGAGAGGGCACCAAAGGAAACGCCGTAGAGGCCAGTTGCCACGCTGATGGACAGGCCCACCCGCACCGCCGGGGACTGCAGGAGGTGGGAAGGAAAGGTGAGGGGCATGGCACCACTCAATCACAGCTTGCAGGAGCGGTTACACAGGCTGCAGTTGGGCCAACACCTGCGCCGGCCGGTTGGTGGTGATCTCCTGGAACCCCATCCCCAGGCACAACGCCACGTCCTCGGCCGTGTCCACCGTCCACACCCTGAACCTGCGGCCGGAATCCAGCCAGCGGCGGACAGTGGCGGCGTGCTCCCGGACATAGGCGATGCCGGGACCTGCCATCCCCACATCGCAGGCGTTGAGGATCCGCTCGCCCTCAAGCTGGGCAGCCTTCATAACGTTGGCAACGGCACCGCCGGTCAGTGGACCAAGGCCAAGGTCCCGGCGGATTTCCACCACGTTGATGTCGTCCACAAGCTGGCAAATGAACTCAGCAGGGACGGACTTACGCAAGTGCCGCACGGCATCGGGACTGAAGCTCATGAAAGTGACCCTGATGTTGTCCAGCCGGGACGTCCGCAGGTTCCATCCCTGCGCCCGGAGGACATCCAGCACGCGGTCTTCGAGTTTGAGCTGATAGGGGCTGGGGTGTTTCAGCTCGATGGCCAGGCCGATCTCGCGCCCTGCGCCACGGAGCAGACCCAACAGATCGGTCAGAGTCAGAAACTGGTCCGAGCGCGGGCCGAAGGCTTCCGGAATCCGGACGCCCTTCCACGACGAGAAATCCAGCTGGCGCAGCTCCTTGAGGGTCCGCTCGGCCACGGGACCTGTACCATCCGAGGTGCGGTCGAGATTGGCATCGTGCAGCAGCACCACGTGCTGGTCCCGGCTTAGCTGCACATCGCACTCCACACCGTCGGCACCGTCGGCGAGGGCCTGAAGATACGCCGCCCTGGTGTGCTCCGCGAAATCCGCGCTGGCGCCCCGATGGGCATACACCAAGGGACGGACTGAAGCGGACGCGTCGGTTGTCATGCTGACACGTTAGCCGACGGCCCCGGTGAAAGCGGGACTAGGCTGGGCACATGCAGGTGAACTCTGAGACAACCACCAAGCCCGCCGCCCCCCACGCCGGCCCGCTCCGCCGGACGCCGCCGGCTGCCACGCCAAACCAGTTCCCAGAGGGTGATGCTGAGAAGGCCGCTGCGCTTCGGAAGATGAAGCTCCTGGCGCTCTCCCTGCTGATCGCCATGGCTGTTGTGTTCACCATCGCCTTTGCCCTGCAAAAGCAGTACCCCTGGCTGGAATACGTGCGGGCTGCTGCAGAGGGCGGGATGGTGGGGGCACTCGCTGACTGGTTTGCGGTAACTGCACTGTTCAAGTATCCGATGGGCGTGAAAATCCCGCACACCGCCATCATTCCCCGGCGCAAGGACCAAATCGGAGCATCACTGGGCGAGTTCGTGGAGACCAATTTCCTCTCCGAGCAGGTGGTTCAGGACAAACTGGCCAGCATCAACATCGCCGGCAAGGCGGGCCAGTGGCTGTCCGCCCCGGGTGGTGCCGAGCGCGTAGCGAAGGAGGGCGGTGCTGCCATCCGCGGTGCGTTCAAGGTCCTCAATGACGACGACGTCCAGGCAGTAATCGAGGGCATGGTCCGCCGGCATCTGCTGGCTCCCCCGTGGGGACCACCGGTAGGTCGGATGGCCGAACGTATCTTCGCCGAAGGCCACCACCACACGCTGGTTGACCTCTTGGTGGACCGCGCCGCGGACTGGGTGGCAGCCAACCACGAGACGGTCAGCCGCCTGGTCACGGACCGCTCCCCGCAGTGGGTGCCCAAGATCGTGGACGGCCTCGTGGGCGACAAGGTCTACCTCGAAATCCTCAAGTTCACGAGGGCCGTCCAGGCAGACCAGAACCACGAGGTGCGCCGGTCGATCGACAAGTACCTCACAGACCTGGCCCACGATCTGCAGTACGATCCTGCGATGATCGCCCGTGCAGAAGGCATGAAAGCCCAGATCCTGGGAGACCCCGAAGTCCGTGAACTCGCCTCGCGGACCTGGTCGACCATCAAGAGTGCGCTGCTGACCGCCGTCGACGATCCCGACAGCGAACTGACGGTCAGGTTCAAGGCGGCCGTGCGTGACTTCGGAGCACGGCTGGTCAATGACGAAGAACTGGCGGGCAAGGTGAACACCTGGATCGGTGACGCAGCGGGCTATCTTGTCCGCACGTACCGTTCCGACATTGCCGGCGTCATCACCGATACGGTGGCCCGCTGGGATGCGGAAGAGACCTCGCGGAAGATTGAACTGCAGGTGGGCAAGGACCTTCAGTTCATCCGGATCAATGGCACCGTGGTGGGTTCGATGGCCGGCCTGGCGATCTTCACCGTTGCGCATCTGGCCTTCGGCTGACACTCGTCCTGGCACCCGGGACCGCACAGGAAAAGCCGGTAATTCTCCCTTGACAGGGTTTTCCCCTTGACAGGGCGGGCAGACAGGCGCATTTTTAGCCTACAGTCCGCCCCGGCCTCGAGTCGGCGATCGACCGGCCCCGGTACGTCCGGTGCCCGTACCGTATGTCGTGCGAGAAGTTCCCAAACGAGGAGCTATGGATTCCCTACCCTCGATCTCTGCAGCGGGCCGGCAGGCCCGTCCAGGCCGGGCGTTCCCACGCACCGGCCTTTTGCTTGTCTGCCTGCTTGCCGTGGCAGCCCTCTCTGCTCCTGCCACGATAGCCAGCCCGGTGAATTTGGCAGCTGTGGGCGATAACTTCCAGCCAGGTGCGCCGGGCCTGGGCGATCCGTACTATCCTCTCGACGGCAACGGCGGCTACGACGTGGCTCGCTACATCCTGGACCTCAGCTATCACCCCGCCACTGATGTCTTGGCCGGCACCGCCACTATCCGTGCCCAGGCAACCCACAGTCTTTCGTCCTTCAATCTGGATCTGGTCGGCCTGAACGTACGTTCCGTCACCGTCGACGGTGAGAAGGCCTCCTTTATCCGTAGTGGTAAGGAGCTCACAGTCACGCCGGAGAACGGCGTCACAAACGGAACGGTCTTCGAGACCAAGGTGAAGTACGACGGCGTGCCCATCCTTTTGAACGAACAGCTCGGCCCGCTGGGCTTCTTCCATACAGACGATGGGTCGCTGGTGATCGGGCAGCCGCACGTTGCCGCCACCTGGTTCCCGGTGAATGACCACCCACTGGACAAGGCCGCGTTCACGTTCCGGATCACGGTGCCGGAGGGCCTGGAAGCGGTTGCCAACGGATTGCTGGAGGAACACGGCTCGAAGGACGGCAAGGCCACCTGGACGTGGCGGGCGGACGAACCGATGCCCGCCTATCTCGCGACGGCGAGCGTGGGGCAGTTTGAACTGAACAAATACAAAAAGAACGGGATCAGTTACATCGATGTGATCGATCCCGACCTCTTCACCCCCGTGGTGCAGGCGAAAACAGGTAAGAACTTTGCCTGGTCCCACAACAGCCTGAACTCCTATACGCGGCTCAAGAGGACAATAAGCGTCCCGAAGGAAGGGGCCGCTCTTTCCTTCTGGCTTCAGCGGAACATCGAAACCAACTTCGACTTCACGTTCGTGGAAGCACGTGCCGCAGGCTCGGGCAACTGGACCACCCTGAAGGACGAAACGGGCCACACCAGTGCCAGTCCGGGTGCGGCCTGCCCCAACCTGTTGAGGCTGCATCCCTTCCTAGCGCATTACCTCACACACAAGGGAGATGGGACGTGCACACCAACCGGCAGCACGGGACACTGGTGGGCAGCTACCGGGGCTAGTGCCGGCTGGGAATCGTGGGGGGTTAGTCTGAGCGGCTTCGCGGGAAAGGACGTGGAAATAGCCATCACGTACGTGAGCGACGGCGTAGGACGCTTCGACGGCGTCTCCGTTGATGACGTCACAGTTTCGACAGGGGAAGGCACCACGTCCTTTGAAGACGACGGAAACACATTCGATGGCTGGCATGCTTCCGGACCGCCTGAGGGAAGTCCGGAAAGCAAGGTCCGCTGGAGTGCGGGCACTGAGGGCCCTCCGTCCCTGGGCGACCGGGTCAAGGCCTCCTTCGAGAGGCAGCCCGAGATTATTGGCTTCCTCTCGGGATACTTAGGGCCCTATCCGTTTGAGGCAGCCGGTGGGATTGTTGATGATCTCGCCAGCCTGGGATTTGCGCTCGAGAACCAGACCCGCCCCATCTACTCCAAGTATTTCTTTGTCGATGAGCAGGCAGGCGAGTCAGTTGTAGTCCATGAACTGGCGCACCAGTGGGTGGGGGACGACGTTGCCGTGAAATCCTGGCGCGACATCTGGTTGAACGAGGGCTTCGCGGTGTATTTGGAGTGGCTGTGGAGCGAGCACGAGGGGCGGGAAACACCGCAGCAGATCTTCGGCTTCTACGCCAGCGTCATTCCCGCTGACGCCCCTTTCTGGACTGTAACCATCGGCGATCCCGGAACTGAAGCCCTCTTTGACGCTGCCGTATACGTGCGTGGCGCCATGACGCTGCACGCACTCCGCACGCTGGTGGGAACCGAGGTCTTTCTCGACATCCTCAGGGAGTGGACAGTCTCCAATGCTGGTGGCAACGTGTCCACGGCCGACTTCATCGAACTGTCCGAACGATCCTCCGGCCGGGACCTGACAGCCTTCTTCACCAGCTGGCTGTATACGCCCTCAAAGCCAGGCGGCATCGGCCCATTGAACCGCCAGGCCCTTCCGCAGCAGGCCGGGGTCCCGGACGCAGTCCGGCAGCTGGAGCGGTGGGTCGGTTCCGGGGGCCAGCGCCGGTAGCGGGGCCTGCCCTCGGGGCAGACTCCGGTAGGCAAGCCCCCTTAGCCGGCCAAGCAGCGGGACCGTCCTTTAGCGGGGGCCTTGTTCCCCGCTGTCAGGCGAAGGGCTGAAGCTCCACGCCGGCCTCCTCAAGACCTGCGCGGACGGCGGCAGCCATGCCCACCGCACCTGGGGTGTCGCCGTGGATGCACAGCGAGTCCGGCTCGACCCGGACCACTGTGCCGTCCACGGCCAGTACCTCGCCTTTCTGTGCCAGGCGCACGGCGCGGTCAACGATAGAACGGACGTCGTTCAGGACCGCCCCCTCCCTGGAACGCGGCACCAGGGTGCCGTCCGGCAGGTAGGCACGGTCAACGAAGGCTTCACGGAAAACGGGGTGCCCCGCCTCCTCGGCCTGTTTCAGCAGCTCAGAGCCCGGCAGTCCGAGAACTGGCAGGCTCTCGTCGTAGGCGTGGACCGCGGCGAGGACGGCAGCTGCCTGCTCGGCATCGTGGAATATCCGGTTGTAGAGCGCACCGTGAGGTTTCACGTAGTCCACAGACGCACCTACCGCGTGCGCCACGCCATCCAGCGCGCCGAGCTGGTACAGGACATCGCCAAACAGCTCGTCGAAGGACATGTCCAGAAAGCGCCGTCCGAACCCCGCAAGATCGCGGTAGCCGACGTGGGCACCGACGGTGACGTCAAGTTCGAAGGCCGCCCGGCAGCTGTCCAACATGGTGACAGGGTCCCCGGCGTGGAAGCCGCACGCCACATTGGCGCTGGTGACCAGCTGGAACATGGCTGCATCATCACCCATGCTCCACGAGCCGAAGGATTCGCCGAGATCAGCGTTCAGATCCACCCGTGCCGCCTTCCAGCGAAGCGTCCGACCCTGCTGCTACTTCTCCGGGGATGGTGTCCGGCATCGGCCCGAACGCTTCCTTGGCGTTGGCCACCACCACCTTGCCCATGGCGAGGTTGCCGGCCCCCCCGACCACTGCGCCGATGCCGAAGGGCAGCGCGCGGCCGAGGAGCATCGAACCCTGCCGACGCAGCAGGCTTTTCAGGAACGCTTTCTGGATGCGGCTACGGATGAAGCCGGAGGCTGACCCGCTGCGGGCAATGATGTCGCCGAGCGGCTGGCCTCCTTTGGCCCCGTGCGCCACCGCCTGCCCGGTCAGGGTCCCCAGAAGCGAAGTGCCTTCCTCGCCGAGCATGATGGCCATCACCAGCGTTTTGGCTTTGTTTGGATCCACCATGCGGATCCCGTGCAGCTCGGCGAGCGAGGACGCGTATAACGCCGTTGCTGACAGGAAACCGATAGTAGCTGCCGCGGACAGGCCCAGGGATGCGACAGTACCAATCCCGGGGACCAGCGCCGTGGCACCCACCGCCGCTCCTCCGCCAGTAACGGCCCGCAGGTAATCACGCTCCAAAATGTCAGCCAGCTGGGCCGCTGTAGCCTTGGGATTCTGCCGCTGCAGGCGCTTCAGGTTCACAAGGACCAGCGGACGCTGCACGTCGATTGCTCGAAGGAGGAAATTATGGACCCCAGGTTTAGGTTTTCCCTCTGAATCGAACACCGCTTTCTGCGCGGCCTCTTGGGCGATTTTCATTGCCGGGTTGCTTCGCATTGCCATCTTCCCCTCTGCCTCGGTCGGCAGCCAGCCGTTCAGCTGCTGCCTGCATTAACATTAGTCACCCTGCTGATGATTCACCGGCCGCCTGGACCGTCCAGGATTCTGCCACGGCGAGATACGCCGATGATGACGGCCCCCGCGGACCGGGATAGACCATGGGGGCGCCCGGCCAGTCGATGCCGAATTCAGACAGCCGGCCTGCGCTGCACGGCAGGTAGACATTACTCATCGACGCGCTGGCGGGCCCGAGCTGAAAGTCGGGCGCTGCAAACTGCCGCCTGTCCAGCACGCCGGAGATTTCGAGTGCGGCGCGGCGCCCAACGGCCTTGAACCCCCGCTCAAGGTTCAGCTGCACGCGGAAATCATCCTCGGTGTGGCTGAGGGCAGTGAAGGGAAAACGGGCAGCCTCGGGGAAGTACCGCGTCAGTTCACCGGCGAGGGTAGAGGCGAAAAGCTCATCCGGACCGTAGCTGCGCCACCCTTGGAGCGTGGCCACCAGCAACGCCGTCCCGGTCCCCCATTTGGACCAGTCGGCAACCCAAAAAGTGGCAAAGCAACTGGCGGGTTCACCTGGGACGTGGACTCCGTCCCGGTCCAATGGATGCAATGCAAGGCCATAGTTGGCGCCGATCAGTGCCACGTTGCGCCGCGCCGTTGCGGCAATTCCGATCCCCATGCCCAGAGCCTATCCCAGCACCGCTTACCCAGTGGGGCTGCCAGGCCTAAGATTGCACAGTGCCACTCCCGAAAGCGCTCCGCCCCTTTGTCCACCGCGAATACCGTGTTCTGATTGCCGCCTTGGCCGTGTCCATTTTTGGTTCCGGGATGTGGGCAGTTGCCATGGTGTACCAGGTCATCCAACTCGGCGGCGGGCCTCTCGAGCTTTCGGTGGTCGCCGCCGCGGGAAGTATGGGGCTGGTGGCCTTTGTCCTGGCCGGCGGCATTGCCGCGGACCGTTTTCCGCAGCGGTTCCTCATCATCGCCGTCGAAGGCGTCAACCTGGCGGTGATTGCCACCATCAGCGGACTGGCCCTCGCCGGCTGGCTGCAGCTGTGGCATCTGGCAGTGGGGGCCTTCGTGCTCGGCGTGGGCGCGGCGTTCTTCTTTCCTGCCTATTCCGCGATTCTGCCCCGGATCCTGCCTCCGGGAGACCTGCTGGCGGCCAACGGAATGGAAGGGACCCTGCGGCCGATGCTGCAGCAGGCGGCGGGCCCGGCGGCGGCCGGCATCATTGTTGCTGCACTTTCACCATCACACGCGGTGACGGGCGTGGCCGCCTGCCATCTGCTGGCCTTTGTCATTCTGAACTTCCTTCGTCCCGCGGCAGTGGAGGCTCCCGCTGCGGTAGTGGCTCCCGGCATCGGGGAAGGGAAACCGGAGAAATCCTCCTTCTTCCGCGACCTCCGGGAGGGCATCAGCTATACCGTCCGGACCCCCTGGCTGCTCTGGACCCTGCTGTGGGCGTGCATTTCGGTCCTTTTCCTTATCGGCCCCATCGAGGTGCTGCTGCCGTTCGTTATCCGGGACCAGCTCAACGGTGACTCACGGATGTTCGGCTTCCTGCTGGCCGTTATGGGGGTGGGCAGCGCGATCGCTTCCCTCGTCACAGCCTCCTTCCGGCTGCCGCGCCGGTACCTGACAGTGATGATGGTTTCGTGGGGCATGGGCAGCCTGCCGCTGGCCGCGGTGGGCATCATCGACAGTTTCTGGGTGCTGGCGTTGGCTGTCTTCATCTTCGGCGCCACCGGCAGCGTGGGCATGGTCATCTGGGGCACTTTGCTGCAGCGGCGCGTTCCGCCGCACCTGCTGGGCAGGGTCTCCAGCCTGGATTTCTTTGTTTCCCTGGCGCTGATGCCGGTGTCCATGGCGCTCGCGGGACCCGCCGCAGAAGTGTTCCCCATCTGGGCCATCTTCCTCGTCGCCGGCGGCGTCTGCCCCGTCATGGCCGTTGTGGCAGTGGTGGCCGCCCGCATGCCGGCCGACGAGACGGCCCACCCCCTGGACCGGCGCCACGATGTTCCCGCAGACGCAGACGCAGACGCCAGACCCTGACTTCTGTCAGGACTCGACGTCTGTCAGGACCGGGCGCGTACCACCGGGATGCTGGCCGTGGGCGGTCCGCTCGGGAACGCTGAAGGCTCGGGCGCTTCAACCGGATCGAGTGCCACGCGCACTGGGTGGGCGCCCACGGAGTGCACACCTCCGCGAACATCGACGTCCAGCGGCTCCCCCTCCAGGACGCGCAGGGTGATGCCGGCCGGGTCGAGGTCTACCAGGAGGAGCCGTCCCTGGATCTTCAGGTGGAACGATAGGCTGTCCCATTCCTCCGGCAGTCGCGGATCGAAATACGGCACAGGGCCCTGGTCACGAAGGCCGGCGAAGCCGCACACCAGCGAGCTCCACACGCCGCCCGTCGAGGCGATGTGAACACCGTCGATCGTGTTGCCGTGGGTATCGTCGAGGTCGATGAAGGCGGCATTCGTGAAGTGCTCCAGGGCTGCCCCCCGGTAGCCAACCTCGGCGGCCATAATGCCTTGAACGCACGCGGAAAGCGTGGAATCGCCGGTGGTGATGGGGTCGTAGAAGTCAAACGCGCGGCGCTTCTCTTCGGCCGAGAACTCCTGCCACTGCAGGAACATGGCCAGGACCGTGTCCGCCTGCTTGAGCACCTGGTGGCGGTAAATCACTAGCGGGTGGAAGTGCAGGAGCAGGGGGTACTTGGAGCGGGGGGTCGTCCAGTCCCACGCCTCCAGGGTCATGAAGTCGTTGTCTTGGGAGTAGACCTGGAACCGCTCATCGAAGGGCAACTGGATCCGGTCCGCCGCCGCCTGCCATAGCTGCCGCTCGGCGTCGTCGACCGCCGGATGGTCCAGCGCTGCCGCCGCGCGCAGATTAAACCGCGCCATGACGTTGGTGTACAGGTTGTCGTTCACCACGGCCGTGTACTCGTCCGGTCCGGTCACGCCATGGATGTGGAACTGGCCGTCCTTGCCAAAGAACCCCAGCGACGCCCACATGCGTGCGGTTTCGATGAGCAGGTCCGCCCCCATGCCGCCGCGGAATTCGGCGTCACCGCTGGCCCATACATACCTGTTGGCGGCAAAGGCGATGGCAGCGGCAATGTGGAACTGGGCCGTGCCGGCGGCGTAATAGGCGCTGGCCTCGAGCCCGTTGATGGTGCGCCAGGGAAACAGCGCCCCATCCACGCTGAGCTCTTTGGCTCTGATCTTTGCCTCGGGCAGCATGCCATGCCGGAACTCCAGCACCTGACGGGCGCCGTCGGGATTTATGTACGTCATGTACGGCAGGAGGTAGACCTCCTGGTCCCAGAAATAGTGCCCGTCATAGCCCGATCCACTGACACCCTTGGCGGGAATGCCGGCAACGCCTGCACGCGCGGTGGCCTGGGCGAGCTGGAAAAGGTTCCAGCGGACCGCCTGCTGCAGTTCCGGCTGGCCTCCCACCTTGATGTCCGCGGTGGCCCAGTAGCCGCGGTAGTGCGCCTCGCTTTCAGCGAAGACCTCCGAGACGGTTTTGAGGGCTGCCCCGGCGGCCTCCGACGGGTCCTCCCCGGCCTGCACATCTGCCGTGCCCGGCAGGAACTCCCTGGTACTGGCGGCCACCGCGTAGCTGACACTCTTTTCGAGCGTGAAGCTTTCGTCTGCTCCGACAGCCAGCACATACCGGACGCTGCTCTCGTCCTGGTCCACCTGGGTGTCGAACGGCTGGTGTCCGGCGGAGGTCCAGTGGTCGACGGCGATTCCCACACGCTGCTTGGACTCCGCGGCTTCCCAGGAAAGACGAAGCGAACCGTCACCGCCGTCGAGCTTCACCGGCAGCAGGACTCGGCCGGCGTGCCGGCCGGCACGCCGGGGGTCATGCGCCGAGTGGTCGTCCACCGGCTGGTCCTGCCGGTTGACCACCGACGATGTAACGTCAGCGGAAACAGGACGGTCCGCGGAGAGTTCCAGCGAGATGCCAAGGCAGCCGCGCGACTCGAAGCCCACGGCGCGGCGCTCCACGGTGGTGACGGTGGCGCCGGAGCGGCACTGCCAGACGACCCGGCATTCATAGATTCCAGTGCCAAAGTCGAGCGTGCGGCGGTAATCCAGCACGGTGGACTCGGCCAGGCTAAGCGCTTCGCCGTCGATGGTCACACCGAAGTTGTTGACGTCCGGGATGTAGAGGATCCGCTGGCCGGTGCGGGCGAAACCAAACGCATTTTCAGCATGCTTGATGTCCCAGATTTCGTGCAACCCATTAATGAAGCTGCCGGGAAGCTCCGCATCTGCGGGGGCCCAGTGGGCACCGCGGATGCCCAGGTGGCCATTACCGAGGGCGAATAACGTTTCCAGAGCGCCGGCGGTGCCGGAGACATGGCTTGTCTCCACGAGCTTCCAGGGGTCGTTGGGGAAGCGGATGCGATCAGCGGTGATGAGTGCCATGAGTGGCGTTCCTTATGCGGTTGGAGGTGCGGCCAGGGTTGGGGACCTGGCGTAAAGCGTGGAGAGGGGACTAGAGCAGTTCATCCAGATCATTGACCACGAGCGTAGCGCCGGCATTGAGCAGGGTCTGCCGGCCTGCACCGCGGTCCACCCCGATCACTGAGTGGAAGTTGCCTGCTTTGCCGGCCTGAACGCCGGACACTGCGTCTTCGACAACCACGCACTCCTCGCTGGGCAGCTCCAGAAGCCGGGCAGCGTATTCGTATGTGGCGGGGCTGGGCTTTCCGGGAATACCTTCCGCCGCTGCCACCACGCCGTCCACCACCACCGTGAAGTGGGCATCGAGGCCGGCGGCGCGCAGCACAGATGGTGCGTTGCGCGAGGATGAGACAACGGCGACCTTGAGCCCCCGGGACAGGGCAGCTTCCAGGAACCGTACCGAGCCCTTGTAGGCATCTACACCAGCGCTGACAATGTCGTTGAAGATTTCGTTCTTCCGGTTGCCCAGCCCCTGGACCGTCTCGTTGTCCGGGTGGTCATCCGTCGGCCCCTCCGGAAGTTCAATGCCGCGGGAGGTCAGGAAGTCACGGACGCCGTCGAACCTGGGCTTGCCGTCGATGTGGTCGAAGTAGTCGCTCTCGCGGTAGCCCGGCTTCCCCGGCACGGAGGCGAGGTACCCGTCAAAAAGCTCCTGCCAAGCGCGCTCATGCACTACAGCAGTAGGCGTCAGGACGCCGTCGAGGTCGAACAGGATGGCTGAGGCTGTGGTCCAGCTGGGCAGGGTGCTGCCGGAGTTGGCGCAGGCATGGCCGCTGGCGTTGGGTAGGTCAGTCATGGCAGGTGCAGATTCCTTTCGGAGGGCGGGCAGCACTGGTTGGGGACCATGCGGAGTGGTCCGCCCCCATTGGCGGAACTTTGTGTCGCGCAGGTCATTCGGCGCGAACCATTGAGCAGCTGTCCTGAACGGCACAGAGAGGCCCCCGCTGGCACAGCATCGATGATGTGCGGCGCAGGACGCTGGAAACGTCTACTTCCATGATGAGGCTGCAGGCTTGTCACGGCAAACGTCCTTTCCGTTTCCGCAGCCTGCATCCAGCGCCCTTCCAGACCCTCACGGCCAGAGACGAGTGTAAGCGCTTGCAGATTTGCCCTGCAACTGTTTTTTAACTTTCTGCCTCGCGCACGTAGTGCCTCAGGAAGGCGCTGACGTCCACCATTTCGGCCTTGCACATCCCGTGGCCCATTCCCGGGTAAGTGCGCGCGGTCAGCCGGGTATGGGCCTCCAGCCACTCCGCGGTGTACTCGATGGCATCATCGTTGATCACCAGATCCGCCTTGTCCCTCCCCCAGAAAAACGGCGGCCGGACGTCGAAGGACTCCCCCAGCCCCAACAAGTCATTGTTCAGCACAAAGCCGGACAGACCCACCACGGCCGGAAAATCCCGCGGACGCAGCCTCAGTAACGTGCTTGCCATCGCCATTCCCTGCGAATATCCCAGCAGGCTCACACTGCTATGCCCGTCCTTGACGGAGTCAATCCAGGTCAGGACAGAATTTGCAGCAGCGATGACATCAGCGAAGTCGTTCGTCAGGAAGTAGTCGAGCAAAAACCAGCCATACCCGTCCGCGATTGGCATGGGTGCCCGCAACGCAGCGCAGGTGAATTCAGAGGGGAGATGGTCGAACAGGTTCACCATCCGCGATTCGTCCCTGCCATAGCCATGCATCATGACCAGCAAGGGCGTCCCCGCACGTTCGCTGGCCGGCTTCGACCACACCACCGTTTCCATCGGACCAGCCTATCCAAGCCATCTCCGGGCTGACCTGCGCGTTTGATTGAAAGTGCGATTCCCGGGATGTAGCCTGACGATTAACAGCATGCTTAGCAAAAGACGGTTCAAAGTCTGGCAGACCGGGAAATTCTGACAGACGCAGAGATTTGGCAGGCACCAACCACGTTGCGGGAAGTCCGCTAATGCAAGGAGCACGTTATGAGAATCGGTTCCGCTATTTTCCTTATCGCACTGGGTGCCATCCTGGCTTGGGCCGTCACCCCGGGCCTCATCCCCAATGTCGACCAGACACTGATCGGGTACATCCTGATGGCCGTTGGCGTCATCGGGCTGGTCGCGTCCCTCATCCTGGCCAACCCCGGCAGGAGCCGCCGCGTCAGCGAGACCCGTTCGGTGGTTGATCCAAGCACGGGCGAGCGCATCACGCGCAATGAAAGCCGTGACGGAAACCTGTAGACCCCTTCACCATGGACCTGCCGCAGCCCTACGGCTGGCCGCCAGTCCTCCATGAGCACCGGATTGCCGGGCCGACCCTCCGGGTCAGGCCCGGCTTTTTGGTTTCATGTTGTTTTTCATTGACAAAGCAACAAGAACAAAGATAAAGTCAAGTAATTGCAGATCATGTGATGGCAGTCACTGCAGGGCAGGCAGTACTTACGCAATGGAGGGTATGTGTTCGCCGAGGAGCGTCAGCAGCAGATCGCAGGGCTCGTTGCAGCCAGCGGCCGCGCCAGCGTCACCGACCTCGCCGAGCGCTTCCGCATCACCACCGAAACCGTCCGGCGTGATCTCGCCGCTTTGGAAGCGGTTGGCACCGTCCGCCGCGTCCACGGAGGGGCGGTCTCCGCTGACCGTTTCAGCACAACCGAAGAAAGCATCCTCGAGCGAACGGTCCAGCGCCAAGCGCAAAAGCTCCGCATTGCGGAGGCCGCCCTCGCCTTCCTGCCCAAAGGGCCCTCAAGCAGCATCGTGCTCGATGCAGGCTCCACCACCGAGGTGCTGGCGGACATCCTGGCCCGGCGCAGCCCCGCACCCTCCGCGGGAAAGGGGGCAGCCGCAAAGTCGGACAACCAAGAACTGGTGGTCATCACCCACGCCGTCCCCATCGCCGCCAAACTCGCCAGCACCAACGGCATCGCGCTGCAGCTCCTGGGCGGCCGGGTCCGTGGACTGACACAGGCCGCCGTAGGCCAGTCCACCGTTGATGCGGCCTGCCGGCTGCGCCCTGACATCGCCTTCCTGGGCACCAACGGCATCCACCCAAGCTTCGGCCTCAGCACGCCCGACCCCGAAGAGGCGGCCGTCAAAGCCGCGTTCGTCCATTCGGCCCGCCGCATTGTGGTGCTGGCCGATTCATCCAAGCTGGACGCGGAAACGCTGGTCCAGTTCGCCTCGTTGAAAGATCTGGACACAGTGATCACTGACCGCAAACCCAGCCGAGAACTAGCCGCGGCGCTTGCAGATGCCGGCGTGGAGGTGGTCGTCGCATGATCGTCACGCTCACGGCCAATCCCAGCCTTGACCGCACCGTGGCTCTGCCAGGGCCCCTTGAACGCGGTGAAGTGCAGCGCGCCGTGTCCGTCAGCCAGGAGTCCGGCGGCAAAGGAGTCAATGTTTCACGCGCCCTCGTAGCCTCCGGGCTTGAAACGGTTGCTGTCCTCCCGGGTGGAGACTCTGACCCCGTCATTGCCGGATTGCGCGACGCCAAGGTGCCCTTCGCAGCCCTCTCCATCCACGAGCCGCTGCGGACCAACGTGGCACTCACGGAGCCGGGCGGGGTCACCACCAAGATCAACGAGCCCGGTCCGATGCTCGGTGAAGAAGCCCAGGAGGCCCTCATCGGGCTGCTGCTGGAACATGCCAGGGGTGCCAGCTGGGTTGTCCTTGCGGGGTCTCTCCCGCCGGGGGTTCCCGCCGGTTTCTATGCCACCGTTGCCCGGCGGATCAGGTCAGGGGACGCCGAAACCGGAGTTCCGCAGATCGCGGTTGACTCTTCCGGGGCGCCGCTCGCCGCGGCCGTCGCGGACGAGCCGGAAGGAGCGGTCTCCGGGAAACCAGACCTGCTCAAACCCAACGCCGAGGAACTGGCGGAACTTGCTGCTGCAGCAGGCTTCGCCCCGGTGATCACGGCCGAGGAGCTCGAAGCGGATCCGGAGGCTGCCGCGGCGGCCGCCGCCGCCGTCGTGCGTTCCGGTGTGGGAGCCGTGTTGGCAACGCTCGGTTCCAAGGGCGCTGTTCTTGTGACGGCCGACGGCGCGTGGCTGGCCACGCATCCGCCGGTCACCGCGGTCAGTACGGTCGGCGCAGGCGATTCCTCGCTGGCCGGCTATCTGCTCGCCGCAGGCCAGGGTGCCGCCCCGGCTGACTGCCTCCGTCAGGCTGTGGCGCATGGTGCCGCAGCCGCTTCCCTGCCGGGCTCCACTGTCCCGGCAGTCCACCAAACCACCCCCGATGCCGTAACCATCACGGCTCTCCGGAAGGATTGACAGTGACTCAGCTCATTACCACCGACCTGGTCGAGCTCGACCAGAACCTGGGCAATTCGCCCGAGGACGTGATCCGGCATCTCGCAGGCCGGGTTGCCGCCGTTGGCCGCGCAAGCGAAGTTGAAGGCCTCTTCGCCGATGCCTTCGCCCGTGAGCAGAAAACCGCCACCGGCGTTCCCGGCGGCATTGCCATCCCCCACTGCCGCTCGGCGGCAGTGACCGAGCCGACACTGGCCATGGCCCGGCTGTCGCAGAAGGTCGATTTCGGTGCGAAGGATGGTCCTGCGGACCTCATCTTCTTCATCGCTGCTCCCTCAGGAGCAGACCAGGAACACCTCAAGCTCCTCTCGAAGCTCGCCCGGTCCCTGATCAAAAAGGACTTCACCGCCAGCCTGCGCGCCGCATCCTCCGAGGCCGAGATCGTTGAACTCGTGGAGAACGCCCTGGCGGACAAGCCGGCAGCACACGCTGCCACTGTCCCCGCAGGTGCCTCGGCAGCCGGTGCCTCGGCAGCCGGTGGCGCAGGAACATCAGCAGCCGCGATGCCGGGGGCTACCGGTGGCGCTACGGCAAAGAGCGGACCCAAGCGCCTCGTGGCCGTCACGGCCTGCCCCACCGGCATCGCCCACACTTACATGGCGGCCGACTCGCTCGTGGCAGCAGCCCAGGAAGCGGGCGTTGACCTGCAGGTGGAAACCCAGGGTTCTTCGGGCGCCAAGCCGCTGGACCCAGCCGTTATCGCCGCCGCCGACGCCGTGATCTTCGCCGTGGACGTTGACGTGCGCGGCAAGGAGCGCTTCGCCGGTAAGCCCGTCATCAATGCCCCGGTCAAGCGCGGCATCGACGAGCCCGCCAAGATGGTGCAGGAAGCGCTGGACGCCGCGGACAACCCCAACGCCCGCCGCGTTCCACACTTCGGCGCTGAAGAGCAGGCCGAGCAGGAAGCTGCTGAGAAGGGCGAGCACATCGGCCAGAAGCTGAAGAGGGCACTGCTCACCGGCGTCAGTTACATGATTCCGTTCGTTGCGGGCGGCGGTCTGCTGATCGCCCTGGGCTTCCTGCTCGCCGGCTTCGACATCGCTTTGGGCACCAAGGCTGATGACATCCTGGCGAACAACACGCTCTTCAACCTGCCTGACGGAAACCTCGCACTGTACCTGGGCACGGTTGCCTTCAAGATCGGCGCCCTGTCCATGGGCTTCCTGGTCCCGGCCCTGGCCGGGTACATCGCCTACGCCATAGCGGACCGGCCAGGCATCGCACCAGGCTTCGTTGCCGGCGCTGTGGCCGGGTTCATGGGTGCCGGCTTCCTCGGCGGTATCGTCGGCGGCCTGCTGGCCGGCTACATCGCGCACCTGATCGGGACCTGGGCCGTACCCCGCTGGCTCCGCGGCCTGATGCCCGTGGTGATCATTCCGCTGCTGGCTTCCATCGTCGCCTCCGGCGCCATGTTCCTGTTCTTGGGCGGGCCTATCGCCGGCCTCACCGCCGGGCTGAACGGCTGGCTCTCGGGCATGACCGGGGCTTCCGCCGTGGTGCTCGGAATCATCCTCGGCCTCATGATGTGCTTCGACCTCGGGGGCCCGGTCAACAAGGTGGCCTATGCCTTCGCCGTTGCCGGCCTGGGCGCCGGCAGCGCGACCAATCAGGCGCCGTGGCAGATCATGGCGACCGTCATGGCTGCGGGCATGGTCCCGCCGCTCGCAATGGCCCTGGCAACGGTTTTGGACAAGAAGCTCTTCAGCCTGGCTGAGCGCGAGAACGGCAAAGCAGCCTGGCTGCTCGGTGCTTCGTTCATTTCAGAGGGCGCCATTCCGTTCGCTGCCGCCGATCCCCTCCGCGTCATTCCCGCCAGCATGGCCGGCGGTGCCGTGACCGGTGCGCTCAGCATGGCCTTTGGCGTGACGTCACAGGCACCCCATGGCGGGTTCTTCGTGTTCTTCGCCATTGGCAATCTCCTGATGTTCGCCCTTTCCATCGTGGCCGGCATGGTGGTGACAGCGCTCATCGTGCTCGCCCTCAAGCGCTGGGCTGTCCGCAAGCCCGTTGATACGGTGGAGAGCGTCCCTGTTTCTGTCTGACCGCTGACCGTCAGCACCCAAACCCACACTGCATATTGCAAGGAGCAGAAATGTCCGAACGTACCGCAACCGTCGCCAGCCGAGTAGGCCTGCACGCACGCCCGGCCGCTATCTTCGCCGAAGCAGCCGGCGAGTTTGACCTCGACATCACCATCGCCCGTGAAGGTGAGCCGGCAGACGAGGCAATGGACGCCGCCAGTATCCTGTCCCTGATGAGCCTCGGTGCTTCACACGGCGATGTTGTAGTGCTCCGGGCGGAGGGCGAGGGTGCAGACGCAGCACTCGACCGCCTCGTTCAGATCCTCGAGACGGACCACGACGCCGAGTAGCATTCAGCAGCCTCACTGCGGCCGGCCCTGCCCCTTCCCCACTTTTCGGGAACGGCAGGAGCCGGCCGTTGGCATTTTAGGGCCCTTGGGGTCACTGGTAAGCAAACTTACTAGTCGGTTGTTTTTGCCCTGGCGCCCAACTAGCTTGGAATCATGGCGCCGCCAGAGAAGGCACTCCACGCCGCACGACCGTTTAAAACCGCACCGGAGAACCGGGCCGAAGGAGGATGACAGAGTGGCAACCCTGCACGAAAGCATTGAGGTCCGGGTTCCCGTCAGCACGGCCTACAACCAGTGGACGCAGTTCGAGTCCTTCCCCCAGTTCATGAAGGGTGTCGAGTCCGTGGAACAGATCGACGAGACGTCCCTGCATTTCCGCACCAAGGTGGCAGGCATCAAGCGGGAGTATGACGCGCAGATCTTGGAGCAGACGCCGGACAAATGCATTGCGTGGGTCAGCAGGGACAAACCGCGCAACGCCGGGCGCGTGACGTTCGACAGCCTCGGCGAGGACCTGTGCCGGGTCAGCGTGGAGCTGGATTGGGAGCCCGAGGGGCTGCTGGAGCGCACAGGAGCCGCGGCGCACGTGGATGAAAGCCAGGTGGAATCGGACCTTCTGCGCTTCAAGGAGTTCATCGAGTCACGCGGAATCGAGACCGGCGCCTGGCGGGCCTCAGTGGACCGCGGAGAAGTCGACGCCCCGTAGGCAAGGGCAAGCCAACGTGGTACGCGGAACACCTTCCGCCTTAGGCGCCCTTCCTCGCTGTCTTGGTGGACGCCGCCGTCTTGCTGGAAGCCGCCGTCTTAGTGGCCGTCTTCGCGGCCGTCGACTTCCCTGCCTTGGCGGCCGTTCCAGTCTTGGAACCGGTCTTGGCAGCGGACTTCGAGGGGGCACTTTCCCCGCCCTTGGCGCTTGCTGCCCTGCTGCCGGCGGACTTCGCTGCCCCCGATTTAGCGGCGGTGCCGGATTTAGCAGCCGATGTCTTGGCCGTTCCAGTCTTCCCGTCACCATCTGTCGCGGCGCTGCCGGCCTTGGTCCCAGTCCGTCTGCCGGATGTTCCCTTGCCCGCCGCACTCCTGCCGGACGAGCTGCTGCGCGAGGTGCCCTTGCCGGAGCCGGTGCTGCTGTCAGTCCCGGTTTCCTCAGCTTCTTCGGTCTCGTCTTCCTCAGAATCGGACTCCTCAGAGTCCTCAGCGCCGCCGGCCGCCCGCTTTCCCGCTCCGCGCTTGCGGTCCAGGCTCCGCTTGAGCGCCTCCATGAGGTCGATAACTTCGCCGGTGCCCCCTTCCCCGGCCTCGGCACCAAAGGTCTCTTCGGTGTCCAGGGCATCGCCCTTCTCCAGCTTGGCCTCGATCAGGTGGCGCAGCTGGGCCTGGTAGTCGTCCGTGAACTGCTCCGGTTCAAAGTCGGAAGCCATGGATTCCACGAGGGCTGCCGACATCTCGCGCTCCTGGGCGGAGATTCGAATGGACGTGTCCAGCGAGGGAAACTCCGCCTCGCGCACCTCGTCCGCCCACAGCAGGGCCTGCAGCATCAGGACGTCGTCCCGAATCCGCAGGGCGCCCAGCCGCGTCTTGTCGCGCAGCGCGAACTGCACGATGGCCACGCGGTCGGTGTCCTCGAGCGCCCGGCGCAGCAGCATGTATGCCTTGGGCGATTTCGAATCGGGTTCGAGGTAGTAGCTCTTCTCGAACATGATGGGGTCGAGCTGCTCGGACGGCACAAATTGCACCACTTCGATCTCGTGGCTGTTTTCCGCCGGGATGGCCTTCAGTTCGTCACGGGTCAGGATCACCGTGCGCCCGTCCTCCTCGTAGGCCTTCTCGATGTCCGCGTAGTCCACCACTTTGCTGCAGACCTCGCACCGGCGCTGGTAGCGGATCCTGCCGCCGTCGGCGTTGTGCACCTGATGGAGGCTGATGTCATGGTCCTCGGTGGCGCTGTACACCTTGACCGGGACGTTGACCAGCCCGAACGCAATGGCGCCTTTCCAGATCGCTCTCATGAGACCAGTCAACATCACCCTGCCCCGGAGGTGAAGCCCCGTGGCCGGCAGTAAGGAGCGGGTCCGCGTCGGAGGGCGTGAACTGACACTGACAAACCTGGACAAGATCCTCTACCCGGCAACGGGCACAACCAAGGCCGATGTCCTGGCTTACTACGCCGCAGTGGCGCCTGTTCTCATCCCGGCCGCGGCGGACCGGCCGGCGACGCGCAAGAGGTGGGTCCACGGCGTCGGAACGGCGGAAGAGCCGGGGCAGATGTTCTTTCAGAAAAACCTGGACCATTCCACCCCCGGCTGGGTGCCCAGGGCGGCCATCACCCACAAGACCAGCACCAACTACTACCCCCTGGTCAACGATCCCGCAACCCTGGCGTGGCTGGCGCAGATCGCCTCGCTGGAAATCCACGTCCCGCAGTGGCGGGTGGACTCGCACGGAAATGTCCTCAACCCCGACCGGATCGTGCTTGACCTTGACCCCGGCGAAGGCGCGGGGCTGCAGGAATGCGCCGAGGTGGCACGGCTGGCCCGGGCCATCCTGCAGGATGTGGGGCTGGACCCGATGCCCGTGACCAGCGGGAGCAAGGGCATCCACCTGTACGCGGCACTGGACGGCACGCAAACATCGGATCAGATTTCCGATTTCGCGCACGAACTCGCACGGGCCCTCGAAGCCGACCAACCCGACCTGGCCGTGAGCGACATGAAGAAGTCGCTGAGGACGGGCAAGGTGCTCGTGGACTGGAGCCAGAACAATGCCGCCAAGACCACAATCGTTCCGTACTCACTGCGGGGCCTGCCCTCCCCCACCGTGGCCGCCCCACGCACTTGGCGCGAGCTGTCATCCGCCTCCCTCAGGCACCTTCACTATGGGGAGGTCATGCGACGGGTCCGTAGCGGCAAGGACCCGTTCGCCGCCGTCGATGAGGCCAGCAGCCGTGCCGCCAGAAGTACCGCCGGGGACGGCGGGCACGGGGGCGGCGGCGCCGCGCACGGCGTCGGCGGAAAGTCCGACGGCGGTGCGCGCCGTGGCGGGGGCCACGACGACCCGAGGCTGAACAAGTACCGGTCCCTGCGGGACCAAAATGAAACTCCTGAACCCTTCACTGCCGAAAAGCACCACAGGACCCGGTCCGGGAGGGGCAAGGGGCCACAGCAGGACAAGGCCGGCAGGGACGGCAAGGAAGTCTTCGTGATTCAGGAGCACCATGCAAGCAGGCTCCACTATGACCTCCGCCTGGAGCACGAGGGTGTGCTGGTGTCGTGGGCGTTGCCCAAGGGCGTACCGGAAACGGGTACCAAGAACCATCTGGCCGTACAGACCGAAGACCACCCGATGGACTACGCCGATTTCGAGGGCACCATCCCCAAGGGCCAGTACGGCGCCGGAACGATGACCATCTGGGATAAGGGCGTTTATGACTTGGAAAAGTGGGTCAACGGCAAGGAAGTAATCGTCACGCTGACCGGCCAGGAAGGCGGCGGCCTCGGGGGAACCAAGAAGTTTGCGCTGATCCACACCGGGGAAGGCCAGGGTGATCAGGGGCAGTGGCTTATTCACCTCATGGACAAGTCCCACAGCGTGCGCGGCAAGCGCGGAAGTCTGTCCTCCGCTGCCACGGCGGGGATCGGCACGTCCGGAACAGCGAAGCCCGGAGCCGGCACGGCGGAACCAGGCAAGTCTGAAGCTGCCAAGGCAGAGGCCGGCACGTCCCCTGCAGGGAATACCGGAGCCAGCCGCAGCACCGCCGCAAGCAAAAGCAGCATCATCGTCGAGGACCCGACGCCCATGCTGGCAACAGCCGGGACGCCGGCAGACCTTCACGGCAGCGACTGGTCCTTTGAGCTGAAGTGGGACGGCATCCGGGCCCTCGTGGTGGCGGACAGCGGGAAGGTGCGGCTTCTCAGCCGCAACGGCAACGACATGTCTGCCAGCTACCCCGAGCTGACCGACCGGAACTGCTGGCCGCCACAGGATTTCATCGCCGACGGTGAGATCGTGGCCCTTGGGCCCAGGGGAACGCCCGACTTCGGCCTCCTGCAGGGCCGGATGAAACTGACCAAGCCCGGCGACGTGAAACGGGCCCGTACGAACATCCCTGTGCAGCTCATGCTTTTCGATCTGCTGTCCGAGGGCGGCGAAGACCTGCGCAGGCGCACCCTCGAGGAACGAAGGGCGAGGCTGCAGGGCTTCTACCGCCCCTCGGACTGCCCGGTGCTGCTCTCCGAAACGCTGGATGAGCCGCTAGAGCTCATTCTGGAAAGCGCGCGCGAGCTCGGTCTTGAAGGAGTCATGGCCAAACGCACTGACAGTCGCTACGTCAGCGGGCAACGGAGCCGCCTGTGGATCAAGCTCAAGATCGAACAGACCCAGGAAGTCGTGGTGGGGGGCTGGCGGCCCGGCAAGGGTGAGCGGTCGGACAGCGTGGGCGCTCTGCTGCTGGGCATCCCCGACGGCGGGAAGCTGCGCTACGTGGGCCGCGTGGGCACGGGTTTCAGCACCCGTGAACTGATGGAACTGCGCCAGACCATGAACGGGTTGAGCCGGACAACGTCGCCCTTTGACCAGGTCCCCGCCCTGGACGCCGCCGGTGCCCACTGGGTGAAACCCGACCTCGTGGGCGAGGTGGCCTTTGGCGAATGGACCGGCGCGGGAAAGCTGCGGCACCCGGTCTGGCGCGGCTGGCGGCTGGACAAGAAGCCGGAGGACGTCGTCACTGAGACCGCCCGGCCCTGATCCCCGCTGGCCCGCACGCATTAGCTGCAGGCCGACATCGCCGGCTGGCCAGCTTCCAGAGCTGGCCAGCTTCGCGACGTGGATCCAGGGCTAGGACGAGTGCGGCAGCTGGGGCCGGCTTGTCCGGTGGATTGCAGTCACTGCGGCTCCCTGCCCCATGCGGCCGTGGTTCGACCCTCGGTCCTTTGGGTGGCGGTGCTTGCCATTTCCGTCGGGCCAGCGGTGCCCGGTGGCCATGGCCGCGGCGACGGCGATGGTTTCGGGAGTGGGCAGCGGGGGCCTGTCCATGGACTCGAACAGGTGTGCGGCCACCTCCGGTTTAAGGGAGTGCCCTTTGCTCTTATCAGCCATTTGTTCTTCCTTTCCGCGATGAAATGAAGCCGCTGCCTGGCTGCCTTCGGGATAACCGGCTGGCCGGAGTGTATGTTCGGCGAGACCGGAACACGCGGAGGCGGGCCTCAACAGGCGTGGATTTTGTAATGTGGCGGCGATGCAGGGTGCAGCGATGACAGCCGCCGTGCCGGCTACCCAGCCGTGCCGCTACTCAAAAATGAGTGTTCCCATGGCTCAACCATAGGCAGAAACCCGGCAGGCCGGAACCCCTGCAAAACATCAGTCCTGCCCCGTAGTGAAGGAACCCTCCCAGACAGCACGGGAACCGGCCTCCCCGATCTCTATCACCCGGTAGACGGTTCCACCGCAGAGGACAAGGACCAGCACGACGACGGCGGCTCCCGCAGCGCGGGAGCCTGCAGTTCCGAGCTTCCTCCGGAGTCCTTCAACCTGTGCGGTCCCGTACCGGAACCACAGCCACTGCGCCACGGCCACAATGAACACCCCGATGACCCAGGGAAGCAGCGTGCCCCCGAGGTTGGAGTGCGTTGTGATGGCGGGGGTTGTGTCCACGCGCTGCATAAGCCACTCGCCGGACTGCTGCGTGATAGGGACGATGATC
This sequence comes from Arthrobacter sp. D1-17, assembly GCF_054130535.1. Lineage (NCBI taxonomy): Bacteria > Bacillati > Actinomycetota > Actinomycetes > Micrococcales > Micrococcaceae > Arthrobacter > Arthrobacter sp. D1-17. The sequence continues at coordinate 3,778,890 of NZ_CP096382.1, forward strand.
AGTGCCACCAGGGCAAGGAGCGGAGTCACGATACCCAGCCGCCTCCGGGCCTCCGGCCATGCCGTGCTCAGGAGCGTGCACAAGGCAGCGAGCGGCACGAGGACCACCGTGCCGTGCACCACCAGAATGTGCAGTGGCAGACCGTTCACCACGTAGTCCACGACGAACACCCCCGACCCGTTTCTGTCCCAGTTCACGGCCCGCAGCCCGCGCTGCCGGATCCGCTTATCCGAACAGACGATCACCGGCACCAAAAGGTTCAACCTGCCGCCCGGCCGGAGGCACTATTCCCAGCTGCTGGAGGCACAATCCGAGGCACGATCCGGGGCACAATTCCGGTGGCTGGAGGGCCTCGGTACCCCGGAAATTGTGCCCAAAACGGGCCTGCCAAGAAAAATTTTGATATGGACGCCGTCAGGGCGACGGGATCCGCGAAACGACGGGCCTAAACATGGGGAAACAGAGTCCGGTCCGGCCGCGTATCCGGGGCTAAAAAGTCGGATGGTACGGCAGCAAACTCTCAATTGCCATGGCAATCGCGTAAAATTGAAGGCCTGCCCAGAGCGGGGCAGCCAAAAGTCGCAAGCAAATGACCTCCACAGGAGCGGCCCAAATGCCCACAGACCGAAGCACGACCGACTCTTCAGCAGGCGTTACTGATGCCGGCGGAACCGACCAAGCGGCACCTCAGGGTGTGAAAAAACCAAGGCTACTCGCACGTCGCAGGCTCAAGGAGTCCGACGTCAATGTTGTTGACCAGCCCATGCTGAAAAAGGCCCTCGGCGGCACCATCGTGGGCAACACCATGGAATGGTACGACGTCGGTGTGTTCGGTTACCTGATCACCACTATGGGGCCGGTGTTCCTGCCCGAGGCCGATGCAAAAGTCCAGACCCTCTTTCTGCTGGGGACCTTCGCCGCGACCTTTATCGCCCGCCCGCTCGGCGGCGTGATCTTTGGCTGGCTCGGAGACAAAATCGGCCGCCAAAAGGTCCTCGCTGCGACCCTGATGCTGATGGCCGCGAGCACCTTCGCTATTGGTCTGCTCCCCGGCTACGCCCAGATCGGGATGTGGGCGGCCGGCCTGCTGGTGCTGCTGAAGATCGTCCAGGGTTTCTCCACGGGCGGCGAATATGCAGGCGCTACGACGTTCGTCAGCGAGTATGCCCCTGACAAGCGCCGCGGTTTCTTCGCGAGCTTCCTGGACCTCGGCAGCTACCTTGGCTTTGCCCTCGGTGCCGCGCTGGTTTCGGGGCTGCAGCTGACGCTGGGCCAGTCCGCAATGGAGGAGTGGGGCTGGCGCCTGCCGTTCCTTCTCGCCGGCCCGCTCGGCCTGATTGCCGTGTATTTCCGGAGCAAGATCGAAGAATCCCCCCAGTTCCAGGCAACCCTTGATGCCCAGGAAGAGCAGGCCCGGGACGCTGCTGCCGGAGACGTTGCCGCTGCGAAGGGCCCGGTTGGCATTGTAAAGGCGTACTGGCGTTCGATCATCGTGGCAATGGTCCTCGTGGCCGCGGCAAACACCGCCGGTTACGCGCTGACCTCCTACATGCCCACGTACCTCACCGAGTCCAAGGGCTACGATCCTGTTCACGGCACGCTGCTGACAATCCCGGTCCTGGTGATCATGAGCCTGTGCATCCCCCTGACCGGCAAGCTGTCCGACCGCATCGGCCGCCGTCCCGTGCTGTGGATCGGAGCAGCGAGCACCATCGTGCTGGCAGCCCCGGCGTTCATGCTGATCGGCATCGGCAGCGTCTGGTCTACCCTGGCAGGGCTCTCCCTCGTGGCCTTCCCGGTGACGTTCTATGTTGCCAACCTGGCGTCGGCTTTGCCTGCCCAGTTCCCCACATCCAGCCGGTACGGCGCCATGGGTATCGCCTACAACTTCTCCGTGGCCATCTTCGGCGGCACCACGCCGTTCATCGTTGCCGCGCTGATCTCGGCGACAGGCAACGACATGATGCCGGCCTACTACCTGATGGCCACTTCGGCCATCGGCGCGGTCGCCATCTACTTCCTTAAGGAGTCGGCGCAGCGCCCGCTGCCTGGCTCCATGCCCAGCGTGGACACCGCCGCGGAGGCCCGTGAGCTGGTTGCAGGCCAAGACGAGAACCCGCTGATTGACCTCGACGAACTGCCGTTCGAGACCGTGGACGCGGCGAAGGCGGATAGTGAAGAGGCTAAGGTTCCTGCCAACGCCTGATGCTGCTGTTGTAACCCGGCGTCCGTGATGAAGGCCTGTCCGGCGTGCTGTCCTCGGGGCAGCATGCGCGGGACAGGCCTTTGTTGCCTCCCCTGAATACGCATGCAGCCCCCTCATCTGCCGGGGGCCAGGAGAACCACCAGCCGGCTGCAAGGACAGCTCTGGTACAAGGCCGCCGTCCACGCGACGCGCTACACCATTGCGGTCGGCGCGGCCGGCGCCGTTGGTGTGCTCTCGGGCAGCGATCCTCCTGATGACCCACCTGGCCGCGCCGTCAGACCCCACTGTGCTCATCGCGGAGCGCGGCGCGGAAACGCTCGTGGGGCCGTGACCGGCGTCCTCGTCGTGGTGCTTATCCGGTCACGCCGGAACCCTGCTGTGGTTCCTTGGGCTTCCTTGGCGGCCCGGCTGTGACGCGGTCCGGAAGGACCCGCGCCACGGCGGCGAGGACCTTGTAGCGCTTGGTCGGAACGGAAACAGCCTTGCCCTTCGCATTGTCTGCCAAACCTTCGCGGACCACTCTGGCCGGGCGCAGCCAGGTCCAGCCCGGGGCCACGGATTTGTCCATTCCCATCCTGTCGTGGAATTCGGTGTGGACGAACCCGGGGCAGAGCGCCGTAACGTTCACTCCCCGCGGACTGTAGGCGAGGTTTGCCCAGCGGCTGAAGCTCACCAGCCATGCCTTTGCAGCCGAATACGTTCCCCGCGGCAGGAATGCGGCCACGCTTGCAACGTTGACGATGCGGCCGGAACCGCGCGTCAGCATCCCCTGCAGTACGGCGTGGCTGAGCTCCATTGCCGTCTGGACATGGAGCTTCAGGTGCTTCTTCTCGTCCTCGATGCTGTTCCGGTCAAAGTCCTCCAGCAGCCCCATGCCGGCATTGTTCACCAGCACCTCCACGGGCCGGGACGTATCGGAAAGGCGTTCGACGACGGCGGCCACTCCGGCGTCGTCGGTCAGGTCCGCGGGCAGCACCTCTGCGGTGGTCCCGTACCGGCGTGAGAGGTCCGCGGCGGTGGCCTGCAGGCGGGACTCGTCGCGGGCGACGAGCACCAGGTCGTGGCCCTGTTCCGCCAGCTGGCGGGCGAATTCCGCTCCGAGTCCGGCGGTGGCACCGGTGATGAGGGCTGTGGTCATGACGCTAGCTTAGCGCTGCACTTTTGCTGGGCTCAGCCTTTCAGAACCTGTCCCGTCCCGAACTTCCCAGCGCAGGACATCCGCGGACTGTCGGCGGAGGTGCCCACCATGGCGGTGGGCAGGACCAGCGCCGAGCCGCGGGCCCTCGTCCAGGTGTCCTCGTCTATCGCGGGGTCAAAGGCCGATGAACTGCCGCGGGCACCGGCGTCGAACCGATCCGACGCAACAACGTCAGGCAACCCAGCGTGAACGCCTGCCCATGGATCTCCGAGTTGGCCGGTGATACGTTGGCCCCCTCAGCACCGCTGAACAGGCCGCCGCTGAACGGCCGCCGCCGTAGAGGCAACGATCCAAAGGAGGACCCTGTCGTGACCGAAACCAATGCTGACGGGACAAGGGTGGATGTCGTTGACATCCTCACCGCCGACCACCGCGAGATGATTGAGCTGATAGGCCAGATCGGCCTGACGTCCGATGCCAGCGAGCGCCGGGACCTGGCCGACACTTTGATCGCGGAAGTGATGCGTCACGCCGTCGCCGAGGAAATGTTCGTCTACCCCGCGATGGAAGACCATGTGCCAAACGGTGCGGAGGAGGTCGAACACGACAAGAAAGAGCACGACGACATCGTCAAGCTGATGAAGCGGATTGAACGCGTCGATCCTGCGGACCAGACTTTCATGGAACTGGTCAGGGAACTGGAGTCGCAGCTGTCCCACCATGCCGGCGACGAAGAATCTGAACAGTTCCCGAAGCTGCGCTCCCACATCCCGGAGGAGAAACTCGTCGATTTAGGCGAAAAGGTGCAGAAGGCCAAGAAACTGGCACCGACCCGGCCGCACCCCACTGCGCCGCACTCTGAACTGTTCCATAAGACTGTGGGAGCAGGCGTTGGGATGGTCGATCGGCTCCGGGACAAACTGACGGGACGGCACACCGGGTAACGACAGGCTGCAGCCTGCCGGTACCGGCGGCGCCGGAAACGAAGCAGTCCTTCCCAGGCCACGCGCCCGGAAAGGACTGCTTTTCAGGGGGCCCGCTCTGAACCCGGCCCCTACTCCTGTGCATCGAGTCCGGCCTATACAGGCAGACCCGGGCTGTACATGGGATTGGGCATGGTGCCTGCTTTCGGCACCGGCGGCCGCGTATCCAGGTCCGTGTAGCCCAGGCGCAGGCGGTAGCCGTTGAGCGGGTAGCGTCCAAACTCCTGCCCCAGGAACCCTGTGGCTGCGAGGCGGGCAGCCTGCCCGGGGTGCGTGTCCGCGTATTCGGTGATAATTTTCCGGGTCAGGTTCCACAAGTCAGCGGAGGTCCCGGCCAATCCGCGGGAGTCCAGCAGGTCGCCCAGGGGTCCCCAAACACCAAGGAACAGCGCGTCCACGATGTACTGCCGCAGCACGTGCCAAGGCTTGCGCGGCAGGACCCGCACGGGCCCGTCCGGTTCCCAGGAACGCTCCGGCACAGGATCCGTGCTGACGCAGACGTCGTCGACGAGGTCTTTGATCACCAGCCGGCTCGGCATTCCCCCGGCGTCGCAAATGATCATCAGGTTCTCTCCGTGCGGGTTTACGCTGACTCCATAGGTGTGCAGGAGGTGCAGCAGGGGGCCCACGGTCACGGACACCAGCGCCTCCAGCCATTCCCGAAGATCCCGCCCGGAGAGCTCCGCCAGGGCCGCAACGGCGAGATCCCCCGCGGAGTCCTCATGCAGCACCATCGCCAGGGGCCACACCGTCTCGCCTTCACCCAGCGCGGGGTCCACCGGTTCCCGCCAAATGCAGCCCAGGGTCTCGTCCCACTGATACGGGATGCCCGGATAGTCCGCCAGGTGCGGGTGCCGGACAGTAACCGAGGCGACCTCGCCAAGCAGCACCGTGTGCCGGCCAAGAAACGCATCCGCGTCCCAGAGGGAGCGCATCCAGTGCGTGGTTACCGGCGCCGCGAGTGTGCAGTGCCGCGGAATGCCCCGGTACACAGACGTGTTGAGGATCTTCAAGGGCAGCTTGATCTGGAGCCTTCCGGGCGCGTCGATGTTCACCAGGGTCCGGATCGACTGTGTCGGCAGATACTCGTCCTCCGACTCTCCGAGGACGATGATCTGTCCGGACAGCATGCTGCCGGACCACAACTGCCGCACCACATGATCCACCTGCCAGGGATGTGCCGGCACCAGCACATAGCCGGAGGGGTCGGCCCCGCTGTCGCAAAGCACCGCCTTGAAGCGATCCTGCTCCACCGGTGCGAGTTCCCGGTCAAGCAGGTCCTGCTCCGACATCGACGGGACGGCGCGGAACTCCGCCAGGCGCCGTGAAACGGCCAGCCACACCGGGCGCAGCGGCTTGCGTGCCTCCGGGGCATACTGTTCGCAGTCGGACGCCGAGAATCCCAGCCGCCCTTTGTTGGCCACCAGCAAGGGGTGCCCGGTCAGGTGTCCTTCCATGCGGGCGTGCGGGAGGCGGACCAGTTCTTTTACAGGTACTCCTGCCGCCTCCAACCGCATATCGGCGGCAAGCGTCGCGGAGAGCTCGGCGAGGTAGTTTGCGACGGTGGTCCCGGTCAGTCCCAGGGCGCCCGCCGCGTCCACGACAAACCGTCCCGGGTCATCCGCCGGCTCGCTCTCGTCGTCGCCCAGCACTCCGCGGCTGACCCGGCGGGTGCTTCCGGGGTCAACGCTGTAGGCACCGAAACCCGTGCGGCTTGCGGTGAACAGGTAGGAAACCGTCTCGAGGTCGAGCCGGAACGGCATGGAGCTCGGCTCCCCTGCCAGGTCTGCAGATGGGCCGGGCTTGACGGGGTCGGCAAGCAGCAGCTCCTCGGAGAGCAGGGCCCCGATCAGCTTGGCCAGCAGTTTTGCGGATGGCAGGGTCACAACAGGACTCCTTCATTCATGTGGTGCGGGGACACGGCTTGCTGCAGGGACCCAGCTGCCTGGATGGACGCCGTTTCCTGGATGGACACGGCATTAGGTGCCGCAACAACAAGCAAGGCACTCTTGTCCGGAAGTTGCACGGTACCGGCGGCAGCGAAGCCGGCAGCCTCAAATGCCCGGTGGGACCTGGTATTCCGGGTGTCCGGTTCGGCCACCAGGCGCCCGCAGCCTTCCAGGATTGCGGGGGCGGCGTCCAGGACACTGCGGATCAGGTGTGTGCCCAGTCCCCGTCCGCGCGCGAGCTCGCCCAGGGCGAGGTGCATTCCGAGATCTGTCGGGCTGTGGGCGATGTGCCGGCCAAGGGTGTCGGTTGCCACCCTGTAGACCTCGACGTACCCCACCGTCTGCCCATCAGGCACGTTATCGGCAAGTGTCAGAGGCAGGCTGTCAGGATCCTGCACCAGACCGGCAATATAGGCAGCCCACTTCTCCGGCTCCCATGCCTGGTGCCACCACTGCTCCACATCCGGCTCGCCCATCAGGGTGGCGAGGTCCTGGGCGTCAGCAGGTGTGGCCTGCCGCAGGACCAGTCCTTCCAGCGGCACCTCCCGGCTCCACCTCAGCGCCGTCATGCACCCACCACCAGCGGGTTGGGCACGTCAAGGTAAACGGACTGCGCATCCAGCGGCGCCACCACCTCGTCAATGCCGGCGAGACGCGTGGCAAGATGTGCCTTGCAGGGCAGGGAGGCGGCCGTCAGCCACCGGTTCACCAGCCGCGGTCCGGCCGGGCCTGCTTCGGCAAGGTCCGGGAGCGCCGCCTGCAGCCTCTCCCGGACCACCGCCAGCAGCAGTCCCTCGTTTGCCATACCTTCCGCCGCCATTGCTCCAACCAAAGACAGTGTCTGGTTGTGCAGGAGGTAGTACGTGAGCCGGTCATCCACGATGGCGTCGTCAACAACGGCAAGGGTGCTGCTTTCCCCGCCGGTGCGGGCCAGGACGTCGCGGAGCCGGGAGGCGGCAAGATAGTAGCCCTGGTTGTCCCGGTAGGCGCCTCCGGTGATGCGGCCTTCAGAGTCCAGCCGGACGAGGGTGTTCTGCTGGTGTCCTTCAAGGCCGATGCCGGTGCCGGCGTACAGGCTGAGCATCGGCACGAGGACGCGGTCGACATAGCTGCCCAGCCATGCAAGGGGGTCCCCGCACCAGCGGGCCAGGAGGCTGGGTCCCCACGTGTCAGGGCCGGCTGGTGCCGAGGGGGCGATCAGTCCGGCCAGGCACACCATCCGGTCCACTGCCTCCGGTACCTCCCGAAGGGAAACGTCGAGCCCGGTCAGTGTTCCGCCGGTGGGGTCGGAAGGGTCGATGACGGCGGCCGAAGCAGGATCCCGAACGATGGTGAAGCCAGGGTCGCTGTGGGTGATGTAACCTGCATCGATCAGGCGGTTTACTTCGACGCCGCGCTTGAGTTCGGTAGCCGTGGCCTCCCGGACGGAGTTGGTGATCTTCAGGCCCAGCGACAGCTTCAGCATGACCGGGTGCTCGGGGTGGTAGAGGGTGCGAAGGCTCGAGGTGGCCCACCATTCATCCCCCAGCGGACCCAGCGGCCGGAGCAGTCCCGCAGCCATGAGTTCGCCGACCGCCCCGCGTTGCTGCACAGCCTCCGCCTGCCAGGGGTGTGCCGGGATCAGTACGTGGCCGGGAGCGGGGCGGTGTCCGGCGATGTCCGCCAGCAACTGGTGCACATCCTTTCCGCCCAGCGAAGGGGCACCTGCTGCCTGGACCTCGGTGACGACGGAACGGTCCGCTTCAAACCAGTGCATCTGGAACTGGCCGCCAAGCTCAGGTGAATATGCCTCGAGTTCCGCCGCGCTGAGGTTGTCCCTGCTTTTTGGAGCAGGGTGCTGGAGGTGGCCGAGGAGCAGGGACCGCTCCGCGGCCAGAAACAGCGGCCCGTCCAGGGACAGCGGCCCGTCCATGGGCCCGGACGCACGCTGGTCCCGTCCTGCAAAGATGCTGATGTTGCCGATGGACTCCCTGGTCCGCTGCAGCAACAGCGAACGTTCCTGCGGTTCTGCTCCAGTGGTCAGGAGGGCGAGCAGCTCCTCGGCGCCCACTTCCTGGCGGCTGCCGTCCGGGTGCACCACGGCCACGTCCGTGAAGCTGTGCAGGCCTGTCCGGGAGACATGCGTACAGCGGGCGCTCACGTTAAGCGCCGTGCCGGGGACAGCGGTGAAGATTCCGTCCGCGCCCACCGTCACGTTGCGCTCACGGACCCAGCAGCGCAGCACCGCGTCCACGTGGGCCGCGTCCGACAGGACCTGCAGATCGATGGCTGCTGACATGCTCATGCGCTTTCTCCGATCTGGGAGGCCGCCTGGCCGGGCGCCTGGGTCTGGAAGTGGGACTGGGACATGGAAAGCTCCATCTGCTCGGGTAGGTGTTGAATGTCATCCTGTTGGTGAACGGCGCCCGGTGCGCCGAAGTCCTGGAACGCGATGCTGCGTTCCACGGGGTAGGCCTCCCGTCCGGTGATCTCGCGCAGGATGCACGAATTCCGGTAGGCGGCCATGCCGAGGTCCGGCGTGACGAAGCCGTGGGTGTGCAGCTCCGCGTTTTGGACAAAGATCTCTCCGGGTTCGACGCCGGTGGAGTAGTTGCGCTGCACCGCGAACCTGCCGCTGTTGTCGCGGGAGATGCGGCGGTGGATTCCGGCGAGGAAAGCCGGCTCGCGGTAGGAGTAACCGGTGGCCAGCACCACCGCCTCGCTCTCGATGCTGTAGGGGGAGTCCTGTTCCTCGTGCCGCAGCTCCAGGGTGTGCGTTCCGGTTGCCGGATCCCACGCCGCACCCGTCAGGGCCGAATGGGTCAGCAGTCTGGTGTCGGTCAGGCCTGTGAGGCTCTTGGTGTACAGCAGGTCGTAGATGGCGTCGATGAGTTCGGAGTTGATGCCCTTGTACAGGTTCTTTTGGCTCCTGATCAGCCCGTCCCGCCGCTCCTGCGGGAGACTGTGGAAATAGTCCACGTAGTCCGGGGACGTCATTTCCAGCGTGAGCTTGGTGTACTCCAGCGGGAAGAAGCGGCCGGAGCGCGTGACCCAGTTCAGCTGGTACCCGTGCACGTCAATTTCCTGCAGCAGCTCGTAGTAGATCTCCGCGGCGCTCTGGCCGCTGCCGACGATCGTGATGCTCCGCTGCTGCTGGAGTTCGGCTTTCCGTGGCAGGTATTCAGCATTGTGCAGGACAAGCCCGCCGGCATCCATCACCCCAGCGCAAACGTCCGGAATGTACGGCGATGTTCCCGTGCCGAGCACCAGCCTGCGGGCAAGCACGATGTCAGGACCGTCCGGGCCGTCAACAGCGAGCCGGTACACGCCGTCGTCGTACGTTATCCCCCTGACGTCCGTGCCAAAACGCACGGAGTCCAGCTGCCCTGCCACCCACTGGCAGTACTGGTTGTACTCGGCGCGCAGCGGATAGAAGTTCTCGCGGATGTAAAACCGGTAGAGGCGCCCGGTCTGCTTGAGGAAGTTCAGGAAGGAAAAGCGCGACGTCGGATCCGCGAGCGTCACGAGGTCGGCCATAAAGGGTACCTGCAGGTGCGCGGGCTCCAGCAGCATGCCCGGATGCCAATCGAAGGACGGCCGCCGCTCAAGGAACACGGCGTCCACGCCCTCGATGGGCTCGGTCAGGGCAGCGAGCCCCAGGTTGAAGGGGCCTACGCCGATTCCGGCGAAGTCGTAGATGCGCCCGCTGCCCAAAGTATCAGGGGACGTGGAAGAAGGTGTGTTCACACCGCCACCTCCTGGCTCTTCAGCAGCCCTGCACCCGCTTCACGGAGCAGTTCGACAATTTGGCTGATGTCCTCCAGCGTGGCCTCGGCATTGAGGAGGGTGAATTTGAGGAAGTGGCGTCCGGCCACCTTGGTGCCTGCCACCACGGCCTCGCCCGAGGCAAAGACGTGGGCTCGGATGGCTGGGTTCACACAGTCGGCGGCGTCATCGGAAAGCCGGGTGCCGTCGTCGAGCAGCGGACGGTAGCGGAAGACAAGAGTGCTGAGCTGGGGTCCGGCAGCCAGTTCGAAATCCGGGTCCGCCGCCAGCAGGCCGCCCACCCGGGCGGCGAGATCAATGGCCTCGTCGAAAAGGGCACCGATGGCGTCAGCGCCCATAATCCGCAGCGTCAGCCACAGCTTGAGCGCATCAAAGCGGCGCGTGGTCTGAATGCTCTTGTCCACCTGGTTGGGAATGTCGGCACGTGCCGCGGCTTCCGGGTTCAGGTAGTCCGCGTAGTATGTCACGTGGCGAAGCATGGCCCCGTCCCGGACGAGCAAGGCGCTGGAGCTGACGGGCTGGAAGAACGTCTTATGGAAGTCGACCGTGACGGAATCCGCGAGCCCGATGCCTTTCAGAAGGTGACCGTAGCGGCCGGACACCATCAGTCCACCGCCATAGGCGGCATCCACATGGAACCAGGATCCGTAGGCGCGGGCCAGGGCGGACGCTTCGGCAAGCGGATCCACAGCGCCGAAGTCCGTGGTGCCGGCGGTTGCAACCACCGCCATGGGCACCAGACCGTTCCCGTTGGCGTCGGCCAAAGCCTCTGCCAGGGAGGCCGGGTCCATCCTGTGGTCGCTGCCGCATCGGACGGGGACCACGGCGTCATAGCCGAGTCCCAGCATTGACGCGGATTTCCTGATGCTGAAGTGGCTGTCCTCCGACGTGAAGATTCGCAGCTTGTCCAGCAGTGCCGGGAGCCTCAGCCCTGCCGCCGCCGGGTGCTGCCGCAGGGTGGCCACGGCATGGTTACGCGCAATCAGGAGTGCCTGGAAGTTCGACTGGCTTCCCCCGGAGGTGAAGACGCCGTCAGCGTCGGTGCCGAGTTCCAGCCGCTGCGCCGTCCATGCAATGAGGCGCCGTTCGATCATGGTGCCGCCGGCGCTTTGGTCCCAGGTGTCCATGGACGAGTTGACCGCGGAGAGGATGGTCTCCCCCACGAGCGCCGGAATCACGACCGGACAGTTCAGGTGGGCGGCGTATTTGGGATCGTGGAAGTAGATGGCGTCGCGCAGGTACACGTCTTCGAGCTCCTCCAGCGCCGCCGCTGTATCCGGCAGTGGCTGTGCCAGGTCGACCTCCCCGATGCGGCGCTTCATCTCCGCGGGCCCGACTCCAGTGAACGGCCGCGCGGTCCGCTCGAGTTTGGTGGCAACGGCGTTGACCCCCTGCAGCACCTGCGCCACGTATCGGGGTGCGTTCCGGGAATTCAAGAGGTGGTTGCTGGCGGACAAGGCCAGCTCTACACGGGATCCAAAATCGGGATACGCCTGTTCCTGTTGGCCCTTGTCCCCGGCTGTTTGATCACCGGCATCTTCTTCAGCGGGTATCTCCTGCGCTGGTCTCTCACGGACAGGGGGCTGCAGCGTCACAGTGGTCATCCTCTTTCTCGGGCTTGCAAAACTCTTAGAGCAAGGCAAGCCTTACTTAGGGGCACCTTTTAGTCAAACTTTTGTGATGTATTCTCTGAAATCCGCGCGTTTTCGGGGTTTTTGTGTTTCCCGTGGACGTCATTGACTTTGTTCGGCTGCTGGCAGAGGGACATAATGCCTCCCCACGCAACCACCCTGCGCCCGCCCTCGTGGCTCACGGGTCGTGGCCGGGCGGAGGCATGCGGGAGTAGAGTTCGAGCAGAGTCCCGACCAGCCGTTTTCATGCAGCGTTCAGCAAGCCAGTGTGCCGGAGAGCAAGCCCGGCCACGGCGGAAAGCAGGGGAGTATGTCCGACGCAGGCGCTGACCCGCTGAGCTTCCGCGAAATCGATGCGCGGGGCAACCCGACCCGCTACGGCCGGGCCGACGTCGGGCCTGGCCTTGGTACCAACGGCCCCGGAAACCCGGCTGGATCCGCAGCCGGGAGTTTGACCCCTGCAGGTCTGGAGAGCTCGGGCCAGGCGGCCCGAATACCGATCAACCCGTTTATCGTGGCACTCTGGGCGGTCGCAGCAGGCCTGATTCTGTCCGCCTTCGGGGCGTTCACCGTTGCCCAGGAGATGCTCAATACGCCGGGCACAGCCGACTCAACACCCACCGGTTACATGTGGATGACGTTCGCGCCCTTCCTCTTGTTTGCAGGGCTGCTGGGCATCATGGGGCTGCTCTTCTGGCATGCGGGCCAGTGGCGCCGCAACCACGAAAGGAAGGTTCCGCCGTCATAATCTCCTTCGGCCTGACGGTCCCCTCGCCCCCTGGCGGGCAGGGAATGCGCCAGCCCTGCGGGGGCAGGCATGATGCCGCCCCCAGGGGAACGGCTAGCGTGCCGGCACTTCCTGGCCCGCGGGCCCGGCAGGCCCATGGTCTTCGGGCTGCGCCGCTGAATCCCCGGCCAGTTGGCCCTCCCCTGTTGTCCGCCGCAACTGCAACTCCTCTGCGACCTGCGCGTACCAGGAATGGGCGCCGAACGCGGGGTTGGGTGTATCAAGGTGGCGGTACAGGGCATCGGCCAGTTCAGCCAGGGACCGCTCGGGCAGAGCAGCGACGGCCACGGCCGGGTCGACGGTTTCCGTCAGGTACCGGGCAAGATCTTCCTCGTTCACGCGGTGCTCCTCACGTCGGCGAGTCCGGCAGGATGGCCCGTGGACGCATGCTGGGCGCGGAGCATCAGGGGGAGCAGTAAGGGGAAGTTCGCCTGGGCGGCGAGGCAGCCACCGGCTTCAACGGTGACGCAGCCGGGATCCAGATCGAGCTGAACGAGGACACGCAGTTTATGATTCACAGCATTCTCCAAGAGAAAGTCCGCAAGCCAACTGCATAGCCCGAGACGATCGTACGGAAATGTCGGAGGGCTCACAAGTCAGGTTCCCAGGAGCTTAGGCGCTGCCTCCTCGGGCCAATCGATGCACTGGTTGTACACATCATGCTTTCGGAGGTATCGCGCCGTGAACGGGCAGTGCGGAATGATCCGCTTTCCTGCGGCAACCACATCGTCCAGTGCGAAGTGCACCAGCACGTTGGCGAGGCCTTGGCCTTGGAATTCTGCCGCCGTTTCGGTATGGATGAAGTCAACATGGCCGGGCTTGTCCATGAACCGGATATGCACCGCAAGCTTTCCCCCAACGTGCAGCTCATAGCGGTGGAGCTTATCGTTCCGGAAGGTGGTGACATCCGGGGTGAATTGGTCCTCGGTGGATACCGTGTTCTCCGTCATGGTTCGACATTGGCACTTAATGGGTTTACTGGCAATGCTTCCTTTGTCCTGGCCGGGACGCGGCCCAGCAGCAGGACCGCCAAGGCGAAGCAGGCGGCACCGCCGCCCAGCAGGGGCAGCGTGAGGCCATTGACCGCAGCGTCCGCCACAGGGATGAACACGACGACGGCAGCCGCCACCACGGCGGCGGGGTGCCGGCCGCGTGAGTGGACTGCCGCCGTCGGCCGTTCCTCCAGCCGCCCGAACAGGGCGATGACGGGCAGGAGCAGTGCGGCGACAGCGAGGATCACCAGCGGCCGGGACCACCACCAGGCGGTGGTGGCGGAAGCCGGCTTGGGGAAGTCCGTGAGCAGCAGCAGGCCAGTCATCGCAGCGAGCAGGGGCAGGTGCCAGAGGTAGATCGTCATGGCGTGGCGTCCCACAAGCGCCACCACACTCCGGACCCGGGTGATCGAGGCAACCCGGTCGAGCGTCGGGCGGAAGAGCTGGAGCGCTGCGGCCTGTGAAACGCCGAGGAGCAACAGGCAGAAATTGGGCGGGTTGAGGTTGACCAGCATATTGTCGCGGTAGAGGCGCAGGCCGGTGAGGACGAGCAGGAGCAGGTTGCTGGCCGCGATCAGCCCCACGAACCACGAGATGCTCCGCCGCGCGGGAAACCCGTCGGCCATGAAGAAGCCGAGCTGCTGCACTGCGCACCACAGGAAGAGCATGTTGACGTAGGCCAGCAGCGGCATGGCGCCGCGCAGACAGTCGACGGCTACCACCAGCGCTGCAAGTGTACCGAGCGTAGTCCACGGCGCGCGCCGATGAAGCCGGGCCAGCAGCGGGATGTTCAATTGCGCGGCCAGGTAAGCGGCGAGGAACCAGAGCGGCATGCCGGCGCCTGTGGCCATGAGCCCCACCACCTGCGGGTCGACCCCTAGGAGCAAGGCGCACCACAGCCCGACGAACATCACCGCGAGCAGCGCCGACGCCGGCTGGATGAGTCGAAGCAGCCGCACCCGGGCGAACTCATAGCCGTTTCCTCCGCGGGCCTGCATACGGCGCCATGACTGCAGGCCGGTAATGCCGCCCACCACGAAGAACAGCGGCATCACCATGAAAATCCAGATGACCAGTTCGAACCAGTCCTGTTCGGCCAGGGTGTTTTCCGTGGTCACCTTGCCATCGGGGTGGAGCACGGGGCTGGCCATCATCGAATGCCCCACCACCACCAGTGCAAGGCAGACGAAACGTGCCAAGTCTATGGTCAGGTCGCGTTCCGGTCCTGGCGCGCCATCCCCCGCCCCGGGCCGCTGCGGTGAACACTCCATGGCGCCCCCTACGAACGCTAAAGTCGCTGCTACGTCCATTTTGCGCCATGGGGGCCAGCATGTGGATGGCTCCAGCTGTGAGCGTCAGCGGGTAAGCATCACCAGCGCCGAGGCAGCAAAATCTTTGGCGGATTCATTCCAGGAGGCCAGCAGGCCCTGGAGGTTCTCGCCGTCGGCACGGTGCACGGCAGTCTCCGCCTCCAGCATGGACAGGACTCCGGTGCGCAGCTCAGTGTTGAAGTTGACCTTGCCAACATTCATGGCTGGAGCCTTGACCAACTCCTCCCCCGGAATGCCGGACGCCCCGTGGAGCACCAGCGGGATGTGTGTGCGAACGGCAATATCCTGCAATACGTCCCACCGGAGTTCAGGCTTGCCCGTGTACCGGCCGTGCACGTTGCCCACCGCGACCGCGAGCAGCTGCGCCCCGGTCCGCGCCACGAAGTCTTCCACCTGGGCAGAATCGGTAAGGCCGGCGGAATCGTTTCCGACGGCCTCATCTTTAGCTCCTGCCCCGAAGGCACGGTCTTCGTCTCCGGCAAGGCCGCCAAGTTCCGCTTCAAGCACAACGTCGGCCCTCCCCCGGGCGGTCAGCTCCGCACGAACCTGGCGAACCAGGGCGACGTTGTCCTCGTAGGCCAGCGAGGACCCGTCTGCCAGGACGGAGTCGGCACCGGCTGCAACGGCAGCCAGGATGACAGCAAGGTCGGAGGCGTGGTCCAGCTGCACCGACACAGGTACGGCAGCGGCATCAGCCAGGCCCCTGAGTGCCGTGATCAGCCTTAGCCCGTTCGTCGTGGCGGCGGTCTTTGGGGCGACGAGCAGGATGACGCCGCGGCCTTCTTCCTCCGCCGCGCTGACAACGGCCATGGCCGTGGTGAAGTCGTAGCAGGTGAAGGCCGGCACGGCCGAGCCCTGCTGGAGGGCGGAACCGACAATATCGTCCAGCCGCGCGCGCACTAGCCCGCCGTCCGCTTGGTGGGGGCCACGACCTTGATAACGGCGGAATCGTCGGCGGCGGCGAGGCCGTGGGCCTGGCCGAGCAGGTAGAGCTGCTCTGCCGCGGCGGCAACAGGGGTTGCGAGGCCGGCGGAGCGGGTGGCCTTGCCCACGATCCCCATGTCCTTGACGAAGATGTCAAGGCGGCTGAGCACCTCGGCACCGTCCTCGGTGTAGGCCTCCAGGATGCGCGGGCCACGGTTGGAAAGCATGAAGGATCCCGCGGCGCCTGCTTCGAGGGCGGCGAGGGTCTTCGCCTGGTCCAGGCCGAGGGCATCGGCGAGTGCCATGGCCTCGGCGGCGGCCGCGATGTGGATGCCACACAGCAGCTGGTTTACGGTTTTCAGCGCCTGGCCGTCCCCCGGCTTGTCCCCTACAACGGTCAGGGTGGAAGCGAGCAGTTCCAGGACGGGGCGGGCGGATTCGAGGGCGGTCGGCTCTGCGCCGACCACGATCAGCAGGTCGCCTTCGCCGGCGCGCTTCGGGCCGCCGGAGAGCGGCGCGTCAATGAGGGAGACTCCCGCTTCGGCCAGCCGCGCAACGGTAGCGGGAATGGCTTCCGTGCCCACCGTGCTCGTGAGGATGACCACGGCGCCCTGCTTAAGGACGGGGGCAACGCCGTTTTCACCGAAGAGGACGTCGTTGAGCTGTTCGGTATTCCGGACCGCCAGCAGCAGGGCGTCCGTGCCTTCCGTAGCCTCTTGGGCCGAGCCGAAGGTGCGGATTCCGGCGTCTTCAGCGAGGCGCAGGCGGGGTTCGGCGATGTCGAAGCCGTGGACGGTGAGCTGGGTGGCCAGGCGCGTGGCCATCGGCAGGCCCATGGCGCCGAGGCCAAGGACGGTGACGGTGTAATTCGAGGGCATGGTGTTCTCCATTGAAGTGGCGTTGTACGTGTTCCGCTGGTTGGCCCGGACCCAGGCGAAACCGGGTCCCTGGCCGGGCTTGTGAGGTCAGGCGGTACTTGGGGAGAAGCTGTTGCTGAGCTTGCGGGTGACCTGGGCCAGGGACTGGTCGTCGCCCACGTTGCCGGCGAAAACGATGTACGGAATGCCCTTTGCAGGACCATCCACCGGTTCCCAGAGACTGACAATGCCCGGAAGCATGGGCCCGCGAACGATCGCGTGCCGGATCTCCAGGCCGTGGGCGGCCACATCCGAAGACGTGATGCCGCCCTTGGCGATAACGAACCGCGGCGGGAAGGTCTTGAGCGTGCGGTTCACTACTGCCACGACGGCGGCGGACACCGTGCGGGCGATCCGGAGGCTTTCGGCCGGGTCATTGGTCTTGATGAGCAGGCGGCTTGTGTGCACGATGACGTCACCGCTGTGGAGTGCTTCGACGACGGCATCCACCGTCTGGTCGAGGTGGGCGTCCGCATCGTCCCCGAGCAGCCTTTCAACGTCAATCTCCACGATGCGGGCAGAACTGTGCCGATCCGTCAGCACCTTCAGCTGGCGCGTGGTGACGCCTACATGCGAGCCGACGACGATCAGGCCTCCGGCCTCGGACGGAGTATTGCCGGCATATGCTTCCTCGCGGGTGAGCTCGCGGCGGATGTCCTGGCCGATGCGGGCGCGCATGAAGGGCGGACCCACGCGGTAGAGGAGCTTCTTGCCGCGGCGTTCTGCCTCTTCGAGGCCAAGGGCCAGGGCGCGCATGTCATTCTCAGTCACGATATCCACGACGATCGGGGTGGAAGCAGTGGCGGGCGCGATCGCATCAGCGATGGCCTTGGCGGAAACCTGGGCGTCACCGGTGGCGGCGCCGGCACGGATGATGTGGAGGTCCAGCACGATCACCGAGTCCGCGGTGTAGCGGCCCTGCGATTTCTCCTCGACGTACTTGGCCATTGTCGAACTGCTGAACCCGAACGTTGCATCCTTGGCGAACTCGGTCTCCGCAACGGGAATGAGCCGGCCCGCATGATCGCCGGTGCCACGCATGTAGTGGACGCCCCCGATAGTGACCCGCCCGGCGTCCGGGAAGGCTGGGACCATTACGACGCCGTCGGTCGTTTCGCCGCTCTCGGCGGCGACGGTGGCGGCAATGACGTCGGGTTCGAGCGGGAAGTGGCCCCGCAGCGTCGAGTCGCTGCGGCTGACGAAGCCGAGGCGGAGATTTTCATCGCCCTTCCGGGCGGCGGCGAGGGCGTTCCGCACGATTTCCTCGTTCCTGGCTGCCGCTTCTGACGGGTCCAGGCTGCGCGTGTTGGTGAGGACGTACACCGCTGCCTTGCCCTGATGCAAAGCCCAGGTAAAGTCCTCGATTTCCCACTGGGTGAGCACGGGCAGATCAGAAACCGACTGCGTACCGGTGGGGTCGTCGTCGAGGACAACCAGGACGCGGGGGGAGGTAGCAGCTGAAGCGGTGACCGCATCGGCCACCTGTTGCGCTGGGATCATAAGCTCCGCGGGAAAGGCGGCCAGGATGTCTGCTTCAAGGGGCACAGTGCACTCCGTTGTGTCGAACGTATTGCGGAAATTTCATCGATCAGATGTCAGACATCTGTCCTTTGTTGCTAGTGTGGCATAAGGCACAGCCGTGCGCAAGTAGACTTGTCAGACATATCAGAAAGAACGCTGGGCGGAGAAGATGGCACGGAAATCACTGGTGGGCGTCGTCGCTGACGAACTGCTGGATCGCATCATTGCCGGCGAGTTCCCGCCGGGCGCCAGCGTTCCCGGTGAACTTGAACTTAGCGCCCGGCACGAGGTCAGCCGAATGACTGTCCGGGAGGCCATGAAGACCCTTGAGGCTCAGCGGATCCTCAGCGTGGAGCGGGGCCGGGGCACGTTCGTGAACCCCCTCAACCGGTGGTCGTCATTGGAGGCTGTACTCCGGGCCGCCTCCGAGGGCCAGAACGGCCCGGCTGCCGCCGTACAGCTGATCGAGCTGCGCAGGATGCTGGAAACCGGCGCCTGCGAACTTGCGGCACAGCGTATTACCGACGGCGAACTTGAGGACGTGCAGGCCCGTGTGCAGGACATGCGCGAAGCTCATGAGGCCAACGACCTAGCCCGTTTCGTGACGGCCGACCTCGCTTTCCACGACCTGATCCTGCAGGCATCGGAGAACGTGTTTGTCGCGGTCCTTTTCGAGCCGCTCCACCGGGTGCTGGAGAAGCGCCGCACGGAAACGTCCCAGGTTCCCCAGATCCAGGAGCATGCGATCGGCCACCACCAGAACATCGCCGATGCCCTGGCTGCCCGGGATCCCCACCGTGCGCGGGAAGCGATGGACTCCCACATGCAGCAAACCCTGGACGACCTGAGAAGCTACGTGCTCGAAGCCGGGCAGGCGAACACCTAGTCCCAGCCCTGTCCTTCCGATACTCTGCAGGAACGGCCCGCAGCCGGGTATCGACGACGATCACGAGGAGCGAAGTTGCCTAACCACACGTACAGCATTTCCGAAATTGTCGGCACCTCAACGGAAGGCGTGGACGCTGCAGTCCGCAACGGCGTAGCTGAGGCGGCGAAAACGCTCCGCAACCTGGACTGGTTCGAAGTCAAGGAAATCCGTGGCCACCTTGAGGACGGCCAGATTGCGGACTGGCAGGTAACCATCAAGCTCGGCTTCCGACTAGAGCGCTGACGGCTATCCAGCAACTGTTTTGATCCGCCTGCCCTCATCAGCCTGGATTCGCGGCTTGAGCCGGCGTCAGGGCGTGGACAGCAAGCATAGGATCAGTCTTCCGTCGGGTTGCTGGTCCACACGTGAACGGGGTCGCCGCTGCAGAGCAGACGGCGGCCCCGGCCCGCGAACTCAACCCAATAATCTCCTGGTGCTGGGAGACATCGTCCACGTAGCCGGCGTCGAAGCCGTAACCTGCCCTCTCCACCCACACCGCCTCCCCCGGAGCCAGCTCCGCCCATTGAGACGGGGCAAGGCGGGTGACAGCCCGGGCGGGGCGCGGTTCTGCGTCTGCTGTTTGGACAGGCCGTGCAGGCCCCTGCTGCCGGCTCATGAGTCCTTAGCCGGGGGCAAACGCCGCCACATGATCGGTTCACCCAGGTAGGCGGGCAGGACCTGCCCTTCGAAGAAAGTGTGGGTTTCCTGCGGCGCGCCTTCCGGAATCCATGAACCGGAGGCCGGGCAGTGCGTTCCGGTTGGCGCCGACGC
Organism: Arthrobacter sp. D1-17; assembly: GCF_054130535.1. Taxonomy (NCBI): domain Bacteria; kingdom Bacillati; phylum Actinomycetota; class Actinomycetes; order Micrococcales; family Micrococcaceae; genus Arthrobacter; species Arthrobacter sp. D1-17. The sequence continues at coordinate 3,798,733 of NZ_CP096382.1, forward strand.
GGCCTGACGTGCCTTGAGCAGTGCGATGCGTTTCATCGTTGAATGCCATCCTTGGTGATTGTGCTTGCTGTTCTCTTCCAAGCCTAGGAAAGCGTGCGTTCAGGCCCAATGGGCGTATGGCCAGAATCGCGGCTTGGGGCTGGGCAGCAGCACAGTAGCGCCGCACCGCTTGACCGGAGCACCAGCCGGGTCGGCAGGGGCAATCCGCGGCAAAGCAGCACAGCGGGCGGAAGGGTGCATAGGCTGTATCCAGAATCCGCTACCTCAAGGAGTACCAACGTGTCCCAGGTTCCACACCTCACGCTGAATAACGGCGTCACCATTCCGCAACTGGGTTTCGGTGTCTTCCAGGTGCCGCCGGAGGAAACCCAGAGGATCGTCGAACAGGCGCTTGAAGTCGGCTACCGGCACATCGACACGGCGGCGGCCTATCGCAACGAGGCCGGCGTAGGTGCCGCGATCGCCGCCTCCGGCATTCCCCGCGAGGAACTGTTCATCACCACGAAGCTCCGCAACGGTGAGCAAGGGAACGCCCACGAGGCTTTCCAGAACAGCCTGAAGGCGCTGGGTCTCGATTATGTCGACCTCTACCTGATCCACTGGCCGGTGCCTTCCCAGGGACTGTATATCGAGGCATGGAAGGCCTTGGAAAATATCTATGGCAGAAAGGAATCTCGGGCCATCGGTGTATCCAACTTCCTGGAAAGCCATGTGGACTCCCTGATCGGAGACACCGATGTTGTGCCGGCTGTGAACCAGCTCGAGGTCCACCCGACGTTTCAGCAGGCGGCATTGACCGAAAAGAACCGCGCACTCGGAATCGCCGTCGAGGCCTACAGCCCGTTGGGCCAGGGAACGGACCTCCACGCCAGCGCGGTCACGACCTTGGCTGAGGAGCGGAACGCTACCCCTGCCCAGATCATCCTGGCGTGGCACCTCGCCACAGGCACCATCGCGATTCCCAAATCGTCCACACGGGAACGGATGCAGGAGAACCTCGCGGCCGCGTCCATCGCCCTTGACGAGGCCGCCGTCTCGTCGATCAATGCGCTGGAGGACGGTTCCCGCGTGGGAGGCGACCCCGCCACCGCGGCACACAGCCAGCTTTAGGGCCCGTCGCCGAACAAGGGGGGCTTTCCGCCAATACCGCACGCTTTCGGCCATACCCGGAGCCGACGTTGCTTCAGCGTGTCGGCGGGCGCTGCGGGTCCTCCAAGGCAGGCTCATCAGGATCACCGTTGGGCTGGGTGGGCGGCCCCGGTGAGTCCTGCGGGGGAATTGGGGGCTCCTCCGACGGCGGATCCTGTTCCGGGTCAAAGGGGAACCCCTGCGGAGTGCTCTGCTGGGGATCCTCCGGGGAGTCCTGCCTGGAATCGTCGGAAGCTTGACTCATGGTGCGCATCCTTTGCTCGGTGGGAATTGCTTGTTCGGAAGAGGGCCTGCCACACACCCAAGGGATACCAGCGCTGTGCCGGCGAGTCCATAGTCACAGCGGCCGCCGGCTAACTGGACCCGTGAATCCCGGTGAGCGAAAGTCCCCTCCCAGACAGGCGAACGCGCAGCCGGGACCCTGCTGGACCGAAACGTCGACGGGCTGATACTGGCCACCGCGCACCTCATCGATCTGGGCCACCGGGACATCGCAGTGGTCACCGGACCGTCCTTCACGTCCAGCGGGATTGCCCGCCTCGCCGGTGCCCGTGCAGCCATAGATGAGGCAGGAATTGAAACCCCGGAACCTTGGCTCCTTGCAGCGGGCTACGGCATTGAAGACAGCTTCACAGCCGGAAGCGCACTCCTGGCCGGCTACACGAAAAAAACGCCAACCGCCGTTTTTGCCGCCAACGGCAACATCGCCATGGGAATCATGGCAGCAGCCCACCGCCACAACCTCAGGACAGGCGCCGACTTGGCACTCGTCGGCTACAACAACACAGCGCTCTCCTCCAGGCTCCCCACCCGTCTCACCCCGAGCCACGTCCACTTGGGCGAGTCCTCCAGATCACCCATCGACCTGATCATTGACCCCCACAATGAACCCCGCGTCGGGAAGCCCATCCCCACGCCCATTCCCCGCGCATCAAGCGGGACTCCAAACGGCAACGCCCTTAATCAACTCCAGGGCTCTGTGCAAATGGGAGTTGATGGGAAAGACTTTTGGAATGGCACTCACACCGCTGATCGAGCTGAACGATGGTAACCGGATTCCACAAATCGGTCTCGGCACCTGGCCGCTGGACGACCGCCAGGTGACGGATGCCGTCGTACAAGCAATAGAGGCCGGTTACCGTCACATTGATACCGCGGTGAAATACGGAAACGAAGCGGGAGTTGGGGAAGGGCTTCGCAGGAGTGCACTCGCACGTGAAGAGTTCTTCGTCACCACTAAACTGGACGGCGAATTCCAGGGCGGGGATAGGGCTATTGCCGGCCTCGAAGGTTCGCTGAGACGGCTGCAGATGGAGTATGTGGACCTGCTGCTCATCCATTGGCCGCTGCCCCGCAGAGGTGAATTCATCTCCACGTGGAAGACATTTGAGCAGTTGCAGGCCGATGGCAAGGCCCGCTCAATCGGCGTTTCGAACTTCAAGCCCTCACATCTTGAGCAGCTCATGCGGGCAACGGAGGTGGTTCCCGCCGTCAATCAAATTCAGCTCAACCCCTCAATCACCCGCACGGCCGATTGCGCCTACAACGAGCACCACGGCATTGTCACCGAATCGTACAGCCCACTGGGGGCAGGCTCGGGCCTGCTGTCAGCGCCGGTGGTGGGCCGGATTGCGAAGAAACATGGGAAAACGGAAGGTCAGGTGGTGCTGCGCTGGCACGTTCAACAGGGTCTGGTGACCGTCCCCAAGTCCGCAGATCCTCAAAGACTCCGGGAAAATATTGACGTCTTTGGATTCGCCTTGGACGCGGAGGATTTGATTGCCATGGAGACGCTGGATGAAGGGCCCGAGGCAGGAGTTAACTCGGATGTTCAAGGGCACTGATACGCCCTGCAAGGCGCTCTGAATGTCAGTTTTCTTCGAAGACCGACTGGCAGAAAAATAGTAAGCATGTTTAGTATTAGGAAGAAGGGCGAAGCGTACCCGGCACACCGGGTGCCTCCTTTATAAGGAAGAGGACGATAAAAATGGGTTTTCTCGCATTTCTGATTCTGGGCCTGATTGCTGGAGCCATCGCTAAGGCGATCCTCCCCGGACGGCAGGGCGGTGGCATTTTGATCACGCTTGTGCTCGGTGTAGTCGGAGCTCTTCTCGGCGGCTGGATCGGCAGCGCACTCTTCGGCGTGGGAATCAACGAATTCTTCTCACTGTCCACTTGGCTGCTGGCCATCGGCGGGGCGATCATCGTCCTGCTGATCTACGGCATGGTCACCCGTCGCAGTGTCCGCTAGTCGGAGCTCGACCTGAAGGCGGCCCCGGGACAACTCCCGGGGCTGTTTTCATAGCTGACGCCTATGCCGGCTCAGTTTCCACATCGTACATATCCCTCTCAAGAGCAGGAGTTCATCATGAAATCCAAACTTCTCTTCGGCGCCGGAATTGCCGCAGGCTACGTCCTCGGATCGAGGTCCGGCCGGGCAGCGTACGACAAGATCAAAGCCCGTGCCACGAGCATCTGGGACAGCAAGCCCGTCCAGGACAAAGTTACGGCGGCCACCGAAGTCGTTAAGGAAAAGGCGCCCGAGGTGGGCGACCAGCTTTCTGAGGCGGCGCGTCGGGCAGGAACCGTCCTGAGTTCGGCGATGCACCGCGACTCGTCCAAGTCCGGCAGCACGCCAGAAAGCGCTTCCAGCAGTGTGGAAGCCGACGGCGATGCCTCCGAGAGCGAGCATATCCCCGCTCACAGCACCCACCCGGAGACAGTGAATCTTGGGACTTCGGATGTTCCGTCCGGTGACGAGGGTGCCGCTGGTGCTGGTTCCGGAGCGCACACCGAAGGCAAGAGGCTCTAACAGTCCTGTCCTCACCCGGCCAGCAACCTGAGCCAATTTTTTGGCACCGCTCTATTGTCAGACCCCTCTGACAAAGTTGTCCCATGAAAACGAACTGGGGGACGCGGTACAAGTGCAGCGGGGCAGGGCGCAATGCCGCCCCGCTCATCCGTGCCTTGAGCAGCGTTACTGCTTCAGGAAATTCTTGTCCTGAAGCAGATTCCAGCACCGCCGTTGAGGACACTCCTTCGTCCGACGGCGGTGCTTTCGTTAATTTGCGGCGTTGCCTTGAGGCCGTGGAGGCCGCTGTTGATTCCGCTCCTGCTGCTTTGGCGCTGGAGGGTTCGGTAAAGGGTTTCGGTAAGGGCCCCGGCAGCGAACCCGGCACCGAAGTCGCGGCAGCATCCGGAACCGCGGCAACTGGAGCGCCTGAGGCAACGGACGTGGATCCGGCCGACGGCGGACCCGCCAACACCGACAACGGCGTCCGGCTCTGCATCCACAAGGAACACTGGCAAATCCACTGCCAAACAGACTTCACGGGCCAAGCTGCCTATGGCCGAAGCCCCACAACCACAGTGGCGTCGAGGTCCTCCGACTGCACGATCCGGGGTATGAGCCCACCGCTTACGACGGCCGCCGCGGTCCGCCTGGCCTGATGCCGGCTCGTCTCTATGTGCAGATGACCACCTCGGCGAAGCCAGGAGCGGGCATCGCCGGCCACTCTTCGCTGAATGTCAAGCCCTTCAGGTCCACCATCCAGGGAAACCCGGGGTTCGTGGACCCGGGCCTCAAAAGGCATGCAGCCGATGGACCCGGTGGGAACGTAGGGCGCGTTGACGGCCAGGATGTCCGCATGTCCCCTAAGCCGGCCAGGCAGGGCGGAGTACAGATCCCCTTCATAAACATCGCCGCCAGCGGGAAGAACATTGCGCCGGGCACACCGCACTGCAGCGGTGTCAATATCGGAGGCGTGCAGCTCGATTCCCGGCGCAAGCCTTGCCAGTGCCAGCCCCACCGCCCCGGATCCGCAGCAAAGGTCCACTACTAGCGCACCGGATGTACGTGCACCGGCTGCCCCCACACTTGGTCCACTCGCACCGGAGGCGGCCGGCACGGAAACTTCCGCGGTCGAAGCCTTCGCGGCTGAAGCCTGCACTGCCGCCATTGATATCCCAAGGATCCGGGCGGCCTCACTCACCAGGAGCCCGCTGCGGCGCCGGGGAACGAAGACCCCTGGCTCGACAGCAATCCGGAGACCGCAGAACTCGGCCCAGCCGAGAATGTGCTCCAAGGGAAAACCCGCACTGCGCTGCTCAACGGCATCGGCCAGCTGCTCAGCGGTGAACTCAGCGGCGATAAGGAGCACTGCTTCCTCTTCCGCATACACGCAGCCTGCGGTACGTAACCGGGTAATCACGGCGGAAAGGGACGGGGAATCAGGTGGCATGGGACCGCCTCGACCGAACGACGGGCATCCCGTGACACCCACTAGCCCGGGCGGCCCGGGCAGCGGGCAGGGAAAACCCCGGCTGGCGCTGCGCTAATGGTCTCCACCTCCCGGGTTTGAAAAGTGCACATCAGCGCACTGAATCTTCATCGTAGCCGACCCGAAAAGCGATAGACCTTGGCAAGATGGGGCCATGACACCAATGGAAAACCACCCGCTTATCTGGACTGGCTCCTACACATCCGACAGTGGCGGACACGGTGCCGGAATAGGAGCCATCTCGGCCACTCCGGACGGAACCCTCATCTGGCGCGGCACCGCCGTGAAGGCTGACTCGCCGTCGTTCCTTGCCGTCCATCCGTCCCTGCCCCTCGTTTACGCCGTCGGTGAGAGCACGCAGTCCGTACAGGCCTACCGCCGGCGCGGCGAGTACGGGCTGGAGGCGATCGGTGAGCCATGGCCTGCGGGCGAAGCTGCCTGTCACGTTGCCGTCAGCCCCGAAGGAAAGTTCCTCATCGTCGCGTGCTGGGGTGACGGCCAGGTGCTGCTTTTCGAACTGGACGCCGACGGGCGCGATCAGCTCGCGCTTTTCGGCGGCGCCCTCGGCGGATCCCCACGGTAGCGGACGCCCAAGCCGCGCCCACGCCAGCCTCATGCTCGCAGACGGCCGGGTCATGACCACAGACCTGGGCCACGACCTGCTGCGCGTCTGGACGTATACAGCAGGAGCCGGCCTCACAGTGGATCACGAAGTAGTGTTGCCCAAGGACAGCGGCCCCCGGCACCTGGTGCAGCGTGCGGATGGCACCGTACTCGTCGTCACCGAATATTCAATCGAGGTGTTCGCGGTGGGGACTGATCCAGAATCCGGACACTTCGAATTCGTCGGCCGATCACCGGCCACGGCTGGCGGGGCAAAGGAAGGCGACTCAGCCGCTGAAATTGCCCTGTCTGCTGACGGGAAGCGCGCATATGTGGGGGTCCGCGGTTCCAACCGGATCTCTGTGCTCGATGTGGACGGCGCCCCCGAGATCGTGCGTCCTCTCATGGACTGTGCCAGTGGCGGCGACTGGCCGCGCCATCACCTGGTCCGTGAAGGATGGCTGCACGTCGCCCATGAGCGTTCTCATGACGTAACCACCTCCCGTCTGGACCCAGACACTGGCCAGCCCGGGGAAGTTCAATACCGGCTGATTACGGGTTCCCCTACAGCGCTTGTTATGGCAGGCTAAGCCCAGCCGAGAGAAACACAAAGCTTGTAAACATCCATTACAAGAAAGAGCGCAAGGGTGTCTTCACTGATGGCGCGCGTTCGAACAGCTCCCGTGGAGAGGTGGCAGGTGCCGGTAGCTGGCAACGCGCCCGTCATTAGCAGGGGCAAAGTGTTGACCTTCTTATGCTCTTCGCCACAAAATACTCAAGGAACTAAATTTAGTTTCGATATTATGTTGCAACGTCGCTGCGCGGAAGGTCTCGCTATGTTCTCCTACCCTGCCCACGGATACTCGCGACCACGGGCGGTTGGCCCTGAGGGCCGGGCCTTCACCACGATGTCCCGCACGCTCGCGGTGGCTGCTTCCGCCGCCGTGCTGGCGGGATCCGGACTACCTGCCCAGGCGGCCCCGGATGGCCGGTCGGCTCCTGAGATGCAGACGGTGCAGGGTAAGTCGGCCTCGTCGGGGACAAAGAACGCCGGGTCAGCCGGCGAGCCGCCGTCGGGCCTGCAGTCCCTGCGAGCGCCGGTGAGCAATGAGAACTTCTACTTCGTCATGGCCGACAGGTTCAGCAACGGAAGCACCGCCAATGACGACGGAGGTCTGGGAGCTGATCCGAACGTGTCCGGCTTCGACCCGACACGCAAAGGATTCTTCAATGGCGGTGACCTGAACGGGCTACTGAACAAGATCGACTACATCCAGGGCCTGGGCACCACCTCCATCTGGCTGACACCCAGCTTCAAGAACAAGGCCATGCAGCCGGAGGACAAATCTGCTGGGTATCACGGCTACTGGGTCACCGACTTCACCCAGATCGACCCGCACCTGGGAACGAACGCCGAGCTGAAGAAGCTCATCGACGAAGCCCACTCGCGCGGCATGAAGGTGTACTTCGACATCATCACCAATCACACGGCAGACGTGATCGGGTACGAGGAGGGTGCCCGTGCCAGCTATGTGTCTAAGGACCAGGTCCCGTACCGTACCGACGATGGAGTCGCCTTCGATGACCGGGACTACGCCGGGGCGGCAAACTTCCCGAAGCTGGATGCAAAAACCTCGTTCCCGTACAAGCCAGTTCTGCAACCCGGAGAGGAAAACCTTAAGGTGCCCTCCTGGCTCAACGATCCCAGGCTCTATCACAACCGCGGGGACACCACCTTTGCAGGGGAGAACGCTCTCTACGGCGATTTTTTCGGTCTGGATGACCTCTTCACCGAGCATCCCGCCGTCGTAAAGGGCATGACTGATGTCTACAAGATGTGGATCAAAGACTTCGGCATCGACGGCTTCCGGATCGACACCATGAAGCACGTCAATGACGAGTTCTGGCAGAAGTTTGGCCCTGAGGTCCTCGGCTACGCCAGCGAACAGGGCAAGGACGAGTTCTTCATGTTCGGCGAGGTCTTTGATACGACAAAGAGCTTCACGTCCCAGTTCACCACCCGGAACAAGATGCAGGCGGTGCTGGACTTCCCGTTCCAGGACGCGGCGCGAAACTTTGCCTCCCGCAGCCAGCACGCGGGTCAGCTGGAGACGTTCTTCGCCGGGGATGACTGGTACACCGATGCCGACTCCAACGTCTACCAGTTGCCTACCTTCCTCGGGAACCACGACATGGGCCGCATCGGCAGCTTCATCACCACGGACAACCCGGATGCGGACGACGCCGAACGGGTTGCCCGCGATGAGCTCGCTCACGAGCTCATGTACTTCTCACGGGGAAACCCCGTGATCTACTACGGCGACGAGCAGGGCTTCACCGGCCCCGGCGGCGACCAGGATGCGCGGCAGACGCTGTTCGCCAGCCGGGTACCCGAATACCTCGACGACGATCTGCTGGGCACTGACGCAACGCACAAAATTGACAACTTCAACACCGGGCACCCGCTCTACCGCAAAATCAGTGAGCTGGCTAAGCTGACGAAGGAGCACCCCGCCCTGCGCACTGGCGCACACCAGCACCGCTACGCCTCCAACGGCCCGGGCATTTACGCTTTCTCCCGTACCGATGCCAAGGACCAGCGGGAGTACGTGGTGGCACTGAACAACAGTGAACAGCCTCAGACTGCGGCCATCCCCACCTTCATCACCAAGCGCAACTACAGCCTTGTCTACGGTGACGCTGCTGCTGAGGCCAAGACGTCAGTGGACGGCAAGCTGAACGTTACGGTTCCGCCGCTGTCCGCCGTCGTCTACAAATCCTCGGGCAGGATCCCACACTCCACGTCAGCCCCCGCCGTGTCACTGCAGGCGCCTGCCCCGGCAACGGCCACAGCCAGCACGCCCGGTGACAACGGCCGCATGCAGGTAACGGCCGACGTCGGCGGTACTTCGTTCTACCAGGTCACTTTCCAAGCGAAGGCACCGGGCGGACGATGGGAGTCCGTCGGCACGGACGACTCCGCTCCCTACCGGGTCTTCCATGATGTTGCCTCGCTGCAGCCGGGAACACCCCTCGAGTACCGCGCAGTCGTCCTCGATAACGGCGGCCACAGGGCCACCAGCGGCGTCCGCAGCGCAAGGGTCCCCGCGCCGGTGCTGACTATTCAGGAGCCGAAGGAAGGCGCCTCTGCCAGCGGCAAGGTGAAGGTGACAGCCGCCGCGGATCCGGAAAAGGCCAGCCACGTAGTGCGCTTCGAGCGGCGCGTCGCAGAGGGGGAATGGACGGTGATCGGCGCGCCGGATACATCCTCTCCCGAGTACACCGTGGTGGACGATCTCACAGATACCCCTCATGGCACCGCAGTCAGCTATCGGGCGAGGCTGAGCGGACCCGGATACACCACGACCAGCAGCGTCCGGACTGTGACGGTGGGAACCCTTGCCGTGCAGCAGCCTCGATCCGTTACCGTCGCAGGTGACTTCAACAAAGTGATGGGCTGTCCAGAGGACTGGCAGCCCGATTGCGAATCCGCGTTCATGGCGCTGGATCCGGCAGACAACATCTGGAAGCTGACAGCCGGGCTGCCCGCAGGCAAGTACCACTTCAAGGCCGCCATCAACGGTACCTGGGATGAGAACTACGGCCAGGGAGGAGCCCGCGGCGGCACGGACATCCCGCTGGATCACGACGGCGGACAGGTCACCTTCCGCTACGACCACAGCACGCACCTGTTACAGCGGGCTGAGACCGCCCTTACACCTGACTAACGTCAGGGGGCAAAGAAAGCACAGTGCGCACCCGGCAAGTTTCCCGCCACCGGGTGCGCACTGCTTTATCTAGTGGGCCCGGACCGACTCCTCCACGGCAGCAAGGAGCGAGTTGAACCTTTCGTTGCTGTCAAGGCTGTCCAGCAGCACCGGGTCACCGTCCGAATCCGCCAAGGGCACCTGCCAGTTGGGGTACTGCGCCGAGGTTGTTCCCGGTTGGTTCTGAACCCTGCGCTCCCCAATGGCGTCAACGAGGGCCACGCCCAGCAGGACGGACGGCGTCTGCGCCAGCAGGCGGTGCAGCGCCTCGATCCTCTCCTCCTCACTGCCGGTATCGCCGGCCGGAAGCAGTCCCCGCTCCTGCAGCAGGTGCATCATCTTGTCGAGCTTGGCATTGTGTTCGAGGCGCTCTTCCTCGGCCGGCCGCTGCAGCAGGCCCAGCCCGCTGCGCAGCGTCACGTGGTCGCCCGCCAGATAGCCCGCCGTCGGGGGAAGGTCGTGCGTGTTCACGCTCGAAAGAGCCTGTACGCGGTACTTTTCCGGCGGAAGGGGGACATCGCCGTCGTTCTCGAACCAGAGGATGGAGGTGCCGAGGACGCCGCGGGCAGCAAGGTAGTCACGGACCCACGGCTCGAAGGTGCCCAGATCCTCGCCAATCACCACCGCGCCCGCGCGCTGGGCCTCGAGTGCCAGGATTCCGATCATGGCGTCATGGTCGAAACGGACGTAAGCGCCGTTCCCCGGCGTATTGCCGGCCGGTATCCACCAGAGCCGGAAGAAGCCCAGGATGTGGTCCACCCGGATCCCGCCGGAATGCCGCAGAATCGTTGCCAACATTTCCCGGAACGGACGGTAGCCGGCCTCTGCCAGGCGGGTGGGATGCCACGGCGGCTGGTGCCAGTCCTGTCCCAGCTGGTTGTACATGTCCGGGGGGGCGCCGACGCTCACGCCGGGAGCGAGAACACCCTGCAGCGTCCACGCATCGGAGCTCTGCAGGTCCACGCCCACGGCAAGGTCGTGCACCACGCCGAGGCGCATTCCGGCGCGGGTGGCAGCAGTCTGCGCGGATTCCAGCTGCTCGTCGCACAGCCACTGCAGCCAGCGGTGGAAGCCGATCCGGTGGTCAAGCTCCACCCGCAGCTTTTCCACCAGCGGGGATCCCGGTGCGGCGGCAGGATCCGTCCAGAACGGATCGTCGGCGTCGATGTCCTCACGGATCGCGCACCACAGGGCGAAGTCATTCAGTCCCGGGCCGGCCGTCCGGCAAAAGTCCTCATAGGCGCGCTGGCGGGCCGGCGAGCGCTTGACTCCGTACAGCAGCTCCAGCGCCGCCAGTTTCGCGGCATAGGCGGCATCCCTGTCGATTCGCGAGCCGTCCTCGTTGAGCTTCCGCGCCTGTTTCATGAGGTCGTGAATGGCGAGCTGCTTCTTTGGCTTCAGGTATGCCAGCTCCGGCACTGCCTCGATCCGCAGGTATAGGGGGTTGAAAAAACGCCGGGTGGAGGGTGAATACGGCGAAGGCTCCACGGGCGGCACGGGATCGGCAGCGTGCAGGGGGTTCACGAGCACGTAGTCAGCGCCGCGGGCGCCGGCAAGAGCGGTGAGGTCGGCCAGGTCTGCAAAGTCGCCAACCCCCCAGGAGCGCTCTGACCGCACGGAATACAGCTGCGTGGCCAGGCCCCATCCCCGGCGCTCCTCGAGCTGCGCCGCTGTGGTGAGCCGCGAGGGCACCACCACGAGGGTAGCTTCGGAAACCTGGCCCTCCGATTCCGCCCGTACAGTGTGCCAGCCCAGGCCCATGCTTCCCGGAAGCTGGAATATGGAGCGGGTCACCGTGATGCCATCCACGTCACGGGGCTCCGTCAAGTGCTCCTGCTGCACGGCGTCGAGCTTGCGCCCGTCCTCGGTCATCACAGTCACCCGGGCGGTGGAGCTGGCCGGGATGTGGACCGGCACTTGCGCCGGCTCCCCTTCCTGCATCACGACGGCGGGAGGCAGCACCCGCCGCCAGGGCGCCAGTTCGGCATCAGCGAGGGCTTTCTCGATCAGCTCATCGGTCCCCGCCTGCACTCCCAGCGCCGCCAGGACCCGGATCAGGGTGTCCGGGGCAACCTCGTGCGGCAGCCCGTCCCAGCCCTGGTAGGTGGTTCCCACGCCGTGCGCGTCTGCGAGCCAGTGCAGCAGCTCGCGGTTCACGGGAGCACCGGAAGATACTGAAGCTTCGGAAAGTGGTGCCGCCGCTCCCGAAGCGGGCTCGTACTGCTGGCTGGAAGCCTTCATGGATGTCCGCCCTCATCTGCTGTAATCGGCCAATACATTCAGCGCTCCGGCCGCTTGCCAGCTCCCGGGCAACTGTTGGTTCCGATTATTGCAGGGGGATGCCTCACGGAGTCCAAACCAACCGCCAAACGGACGTCAGGCCAAGCCCGAATATGGCGTTAGGCCGGCGCGCAGGCCTCCTGCAGCTGCTTCACGGACTCACCCGGCACGGCATCGCCGGCTTCGGCGATCTCCTTCAGGGGGTTGGTGATCTCCGACGGGAGACCTGCGGTTTCCGCGCCGGCTACCAGTCCGCTGAGCACCGCCTTGTCCGAGGCGCTGACCACGCCGTCCTCCAGCAACGTGCAGATTTGGCCCTTCACCTGCTCTGCCGCCGCGTTGGCAACGCCCGATGCGGCTGAACTCGCAGCGTTCTGTACCGCTTCCTCCGCCTGGCTGCAACCAGCCACCAAAAGCAGTGCAGGAACCAGGACAACGGCGGGAAGGCGAAATTTCATATCCCCCACACTAGCAACTGGTTCTGAGAGTGTGGGCTTCACCGTGCCCCCCTGCCTACAGCGCCCTCGTCCTCGAATGATCCGAATGGTTGCAGGATTCGATACCTTGATTTCCTCAGCGGGGCGGCAGCTCTCCTGATCCGCGTGCTATCAGCTCTGACGGAACCACATACGTCTGCGGGGCCTGGGTGTCGCCGTCGATCCTGGCCAGGAGCCGCTCGGCGGCGAGTTTGCCGATCCGCCCGGGATGTTGCGCAATAACGGTGATGCCCGGGTCCATCATGTCGGCGAGGGTGAAGTCATCGAATCCGACGAGCGCTACGTCTCTGCTGACGCCCAGCTCCTTTAAGGCGCGCATCACGCCGAACGTGACAAGGTTCTGACTCGAGAAGATGGCCGTCGGCGGGTTCCCGGAGCGGAGCAACTCCAAGGCAGCCAGGCGCGCAGATTCCTCACCATGGAGCCCTTCAATAACAGGGACCGCTGAGGTCGGTATGCCGGCGCGTCCGAGCTCTTCCACGAAGCCGCGCCTGCGTTCGCGGGCGGTCTGGATGTCCACCCGGTCTCCCAGGTAGGCAAGTTTTGTGTGGCCGCGGGCGATCAGGTGCGCGGCGGCTTTGGCTGCTCCGACAGCGTTGTCCGTCACCACAGCGTCCGCCTCGATACCCACCGGTTCGCGGTCGATAAACACCATGGGCAGATCCCGGGAATGCTCTGGGACAACGTAGGACTGGCTTTTGGCGATAGGCGTCAGGACCAGGCCATCGACGCGCCGGCCCAGGAACGCGGCCACCAGGGCCTTCTCACGCTCCGGGTCGTCGTCGAGGCTGGCGGCGAAGACTGCAATGCCGCGGGCCATCAGCGTATCTTCGAGGGCCCCGGTGGATTCCGGAGCTGAACGGGTTCGCCACGCTCGGCAGCAGAAGCCCGATGGAGAGAGTCTGCCGGCCGGCACGGCGAAGGCTGCCTGCGGCCGTGTCCAGCTGGTAGTTAAGCTGCCGGGACGCGCCCAGGACCCGCTTCCGCATAGCCTCGGAGACGCCCGGCTCATCATTCATCACGCGGGAGACGGTCTTAATGCCCACGCCGGCGAGGGCAGCTACGTGGCGCATGGTGGGCCGAGTTTTAGGCGCATCCGTTCGGGCAGCACTAGACATCGTTGCCATTCTTTGGCTCTTCATCCCTCAAGACTTTTTGGCTTCATCGCTTTGACTCTACATTTCACTGCTGCTTATATGTGCTCTGACATCGTTGTCATACGATGCCGCCAATCGTGCGACATTCACTGCTGGTTCGATCGCATGTCCGGAAGGACGCTCCATACAGGCCAATACCGCCGGTTCCCCCACCCAACACTCCGCCCGCTGGCCTCCGCCAGGTCCGTGGACGGCTTCATGAAAGGCCCACCGTGCTCAAGACCCACCCCGGCACTCCCGCGGCAAACCCGGACGTCATCGTCATTGGTGAAGCACTCATTGACGTCGTGACCTCCCCCGCCGGCACCATCGAGCACCCCGGCGGCTCACCCGCAAACGTCGCCTATGGGCTGGGCCGCCTCGGTGTTCCCACGGCCCTCCTCACGTCAATCGGCGACGACGACCGTGGGGCGGCGATTTCAGCCCACCTGGCCGGCGCCGGCGTCGAGCTTCTTCCCGGTTCCAGATCCGAAGGCCGCACTGCCTCCGCCACAGCCACCCTCGCCGCCGACGGATCCGCACGCTACGACTTCGACATCAGCTGGGAACTCCAGCCGGTGGCTCCCGCTTTCCTTCCCAAGGTCCTCCACACCGGCTCGATCGCCACCTTCCTGGCACCCGGCGCCGCAGCCGTCAAAACGCTCCTGGAGCAGTCCCACCGGGAATGCACCGTCACCTACGACCCCAACGTCCGCCCCGCGCTCCTGGGCAGCCACGCCGAAGCACTCACCATCTTCGAGGGCCTGGTCCCGCTGACCGACGTGGTCAAACTCAGCGATGAGGACGCCCGGTGGCTCTACCCTGGGCTGGCCCTCGAGGACGCCGCCGCCAGGATCCTCGAACTCGGCGCCGGACTCGCCGTCGTCACCCGGGGCGCGGAAGGCTCCCTGCTGGCAACGCCCGCCACCAAGCTGCACATCCCTTCCATCACCTCCGTAGTGGCCGACACCATCGGAGCCGGCGACTCATACATGGCGGCGCTGATTTACGGGTTGCTGGCCCGAGGGGCCGACGGCCTGGCACCCGCAGTGCTGGAAACCCTCGGACGGACGGCGTCGAAGGCCGCCGCGATCACGGTCCGGCGGCCCGGCGCCAACCCGCCGACAGTTGGCGAGCTGCTCGCGGATCTACCGGAGGGAATCTCAGCCCCTGCTTCTGTGGTTGGGTGACAGCGGCTGCGGCCGCTTCAGATGCCGTCCAGGCGTTTCCCTATATCGTCCGTCGACAGCACGGGCTGGCGGTATTCGTCGGTCAGAATGCGCAGCATGTCCGCCGCCGCCTGCTCGTTGCCCGATGCCATGGCTTCCTCGGCGTAGATGACGCGGAAGTTGTGTGCGAAGGCATCGGCCGCGGTGTGGGCGATGCAGTTATGCGTCGCGACACCCGCGAGCACCAGTTCCTCGGCACCCCAGTTCCGCAGCCGGGCAATGAGGTCGGTCCCGGTGAAGGCGCTGTCGCGCGTTTTGATCATCCGGGGCAGCCCGTCTGCTTCCAGGCCGGGGACGAACTTTGCCTGCTCGGACCCCCGGAAGATGAAACCCTGATCGTCCTCCAGCATGTTCAGTGACCAGGTGGACTTGTCCCGTTCGTGCTCGGTGCCCACCAGCAGAATTTTCGCCCCCTTCCCGGTAAAGTCACTGATAAGCCGATTGCAGGCCCGGACCAGCTCATCCTGCCGAGGAGCCAGCCCGGGATCCTCGAAATAGGCGTTCTGCATGTCGATGATCAGAAGTGCGATCATTGCTGTCCTTCCATTCTTCAGTCGTCCGAAACTCATGGGTCAAGTACCCACGCCATGTGCCGGAATAACCTTTTGCCTGCTCCGTGGACCGCCCTGCACGCAAGGATTTCCCAAGGTGGGGGGCCCACCCTGACTGCAAGGCAAGCTCTGCGGCCGGGCAACGGCGGCTGGCCGCACGGGCCGGGACTCCTCGTCGCGGAAAAACTGGGGAAAACAGGGGGCTGTTGTGTCAAAAGGTCTTAAAGGCGCGCGTCCGGAAGGGCGTGCGGGCGGGCAGGCTGCTCCGGCCGGCCAATTGTTTGCGCTCGTGGCGTCCCATCGTTCCACCGGTCTGAACTTCCTTGCCCGGCTGGGCTCCGGCTCCCGGCGAATCACGTCCACAGCCCTGGCCGCCTTACCGGATGTATCCGGGGCCGTGGTGCTCTCGACCTGCAACCGCTTTGAGGTCTACCTTGAGACCGCAGCGGGATCTGCCCCGGGTGCTGCGTGCGACGGCGTCATTTCAGTCATCAGCAGCTGCTCAGGCCTTCCCGAAGGCGAACTCAGCGGATCCCTGGAGTTCCTGGCCGGCCACGACATGACCGAGCACCTCTTTGCAGTGGGGGCCGGCCTCGATTCGGCGGTCGTCGGCGAGCGTGAAATCGCGGGCCAAATCCGGCGGGCCCTGGCGGCGGCACAAGAGACGGGTACCGCAGGCGGCGGGCTGATCCGGCTGTTCCAAGCGGCATCCCGCGCGTCACGGGAAGTTGGTGCTTTGACGAAACTGGGCGACGCCGGCCGCTCCATGGTTTCAGTGGCCTTGGACCTGGCCGCAGCCAAGCTGGGCTGCGGCGGCACGGCCGGGCTGTCGGTGGTGGTGGTCGGCACGGGTGCCTACGCCGGATCCACCCTGGCGCTGCTGGCCGCCGGGCACTGCTCCAACGTGTCCGTTTTCTCCTGGTCCGGCCGTGCCGAGGCCTTCGCTGAGGCCCGCGGTGCTGCTGCCCTGTCACAGGCGGACCTGCCGGCCGCCATCCGGAACGCGGACCTGGTGGTCGGCTGCAGCGGACGCGGACCGCGTCTGGGAACGGGCGAGTTCAGGCGCTGGCGGAAGGGCGCGCAAGGGCGCCTCGTCGTCGTCGATCTGGCCTTGAGCCGGGACTTCGATCCGGAGACCGGGAACATTCCGGGGATCGACCTGATCACGCTCGACGACGTGCGGCTGGCAGCACCGAGCGAGCACTCCGCCGTGGTTCAGCAGGCCACTGTGCTGGTCCGGCAGGCATCCCTTCGGTTCGAGGAGGAGCGGCGGGCCCGCCAGATGGATTCCGCGATTGTGGCCCTGCGGGGTCACATGCAGCAGGTGCTCGCGGGCGAGATGGAGCGGATCCGGAACCAGCACGCCTGCCCGGCCACGGCCGAAGCCGTGGAGTTCGCGGTGCGCCGCGTGGTTCGCCAGCTCATGCACGTGCCCACGGCGCGGGCGCGGGAACTGGCAGCCGCGGGCCGACATGGTGACTACACTGCAGCGCTTGAAGCGCTCTATGGCCTGAATATAAAACCGGCAGACTCCGTTGATCCGGCAGACCCGGATGTGCTCGGGCGGCAAACGCTCACGGACTCCGCCCCGGGCTCCGCGAGGGAAAGCCTCGCAGCGCGTGCGAGCTGACCCTCGAAGGGGTTCCGCCGGAAAGCCAGGACAAGCTCTGGCCCCCGTTGCCCGTCGGGTTTAGCGTTTAAGCAGCTTCCCACAGGCCCGGCAGGAGGAACTGCGATGGACTCCAGGCAAGATCGAACCCACCGTCCCTTCCGCCTCCTCGGGGTGATCGCAGCCGCAGCGGTGCTCGCCGCGGCCACCGGATGCACAGGCTCCAGCCAAGGCCCGGAGCCCGGTGCCGCCCAGCCTCCCGCCGCGCAGTCCCCCGGCGGCACTCCACCGGGCGGGACGCCGGCAGGCGGAACGCAGGGGCACCCCGGGCCGGCGGCTTCCGCCCAGGCGATTCCGCAGGGTCCTGCGGATATCCCCTCGATCGTCACCAATGTGCAGCCTTCGGTGGTGACTGTGTTTACGGGCCGCGGCGGTCTGGGCAGCGGCGTGGTGTATTCAGAGGACGGACTGATCCTGACCAACGAGCATGTGGTGCGCGGGAGCCGGAACGTCGAGGTGGGCTTCGCGGATGGCCGGAGGGTGGCCGGCAAGGTGCGGGCCACGGACGAGATCTCGGACCTTGCGCTCGTGGAGGCCGAGCGGACAGGCCTCCCGGCCGCCAAGTTCCAGACCGACCTGCCCCGGATAGGCGAACTCGCCATCGTCATAGGGTCGCCGCTGGGGTTCGAAAACACAGTCACGTCCGGCATCATCTCGGGACTCCACCGCGAAATCCCCGGCTCGGCGTCGAGCAGCCAATCCCTTGTGGACCTGATCCAGACCGATGCTGCGATCAGCCCCGGTAACTCCGGTGGAGCGGTCGTCAACGGCCGCGGTGAGGTGATCGGAATCAGCGAGGCCTACATCCCGCCCTCAGCTGGCGCCGTTGCCCTTGGCTTTGCGATTCCGGCAGCCACGGCGGTGAAAGTCGCGGACCAGCTCCGCGAGGACGGCACGGCCGATCACGCTTTCATCGGCTTGGGGCTGGCGGAAATTACCGAACCGATCGCTAATGAACTCGGCCTGCCGGACACCCGCGGGGCGCTGGCACTCACCGTCCAGGAGGGCGGTCCGGCAGCGAAAGCAGGCATGCGTGCCGGTGATGTGATCGTAAGGCTCGACGGCGACGAGGTCGCGTCGCCGGAGGACCTGCTGGCAGCGCTGCGGAGCAAGAGCCCCGGCCAGACCGTGACCGTGGAATTCCGCCGGGGAACGGAGACGCAGGAGGTCAAGGTTGAGCTCGTGGCGCGCCCGGCGTCCTAGACCGAAAGTGGCTCCGCCGTTGCGGCGGAGCCACTTGCTTCCGCGGTTCAGAGATGCTTCTGCAGTGTCAGCCGAGCTGGCTGCGCAGGCGTTCCAACTCGGCCTTCGTGACGGGAAGAACGGTTCCATGGCGAGGCGCGCGCGGCAGCTCGTAGTCGGTGGAGAGCTTCCAGTCAGGGTTTTCGAGGCTGGTGCTTTCCAGCGGTATGTAGCCTCGGCCGCCGAATTCGTCGACGAACAGGTAGTACTTCTCTTCCGTGTTGGATTTGACGATGGTGGGCCCTTCCACTCCGCCGGTCCCGGCCTTCTTGCCTATGCAGTTGCCCATCAGCGCCCAGTTTCGCGGATTCGTTGCGGGCAGATCAACGGCGAGCAGGTCGTCAGACTTTTCCTGCATGATGTCCAGGCATCCGGAAACACGGCCTTCGTCCTTGGTGAACCGGTAGAAGGTGTCGCCTTCCTTGATGACCGTGGAGTCAATGACAGAGTTGCCGGGATCGTTCCACACCTTGGCCTCGGTAAAGGTGCGGAAGTCGCGCGTGGTGGAGTACATCATTTTGTTGTGCGTGCCGCCGGCGTGGGCGGGATCGTTAGCGTTGTAGATCTTGGAGGCCCAGTACACGACGTACGCGCCGATCTTCTCGTCGTAGTGCGCTTCCGGAGCCCACGTGTTCCCTGCCGTATCGGGCGAAACCTTCACGTGCCGCTGCTCGGACCAGTTCACCAGATCGGTTGACTCCCAGACCTCGATGTACTGACTTCCCTGGCGCTGCGAGGAGTCCCAGCTGGTGCCGCCGCCGATGGAGAGGTCCGTGGCGATCATGTAGAACTTGTCGCCCTCCGGAGAGCGGATGATGAAGGGATCGCGAAGCCCCTTGGTGCCGAGACCGGACTTAAGGACGGGCTTTCCGCCGTTCAGCTCGTCCCACTTGAGCGCGTCATTGCCGCGGCTGGCGGCCATGAAGATGTTTTCCCCGGCGAGGTCGTTGCCGGTGAAGTAGGCGAACGCGTAGCCCTCCTTGGCCTCCGCTTTCGGCAGCGGCAGCACGGTCACGCGGAATTTCTTCCTGATCTTCGTCTTGCCGATGCTGACCGTTGCATGCAGGTTGAGCTTGGCCGGCTCGCTGCCGTATGCGGGGCGCGTGACCTCGCCGGTGGCCGTGATGACCGGCTCGTCGCTTGACTGCCAGTCAACGTCGGTGCCGTGCAGCCCAGCTGCGGGAAGGGTGATGTTCCCGCGGATCGCCTCCGCGTCCCAGATGTTCAGGGCCGCGGCGGCCTCGCTGACCTTCTGCTCGTCGCTGATGTCTTCCAGCACCGTGACGGTGAAAGCTTTCGACGCAGATGCCCCACCCGAAGTGGCCCTGGCCGTCAGTGTCACAGCTGCGTTTCCTGTTCCGTGGGCGGGACGGGTTACGGCTCCTTGCGCAGAGACGACGGTGGGGTCCGAGGAGGACCAGGTGTAGGCGGAGCCGTTGGGTCCGGTAACGGGCAGCTTCAGATTCACGGTCACTGCGGAGGTGTCGCCGAGTGAGAGCTCCTGCAGGTCGAGGGTGACCCGCTGCTCAGGGGAAATGTACCCGAGCTCTCGGACTTCGCTGGCTGACAGGGCTCGGTTATAGATGCGGAAGTCGCGGACCTGGCCCTTGAGGTACTTGTCGCCACTGTAGACGGACCTCCCGAGGTAGTTCGCCGTCGTGGTTCCTCCCCCGATGCTTCCAGGCGTGATGGTGACGCCGCTCTTGCGGGCGACTTCCGTTCCGTCCTCGTAGAGGACGGCCGTACCGCCGTTGAGGGTGTACGTAAGGGTCTTCCACGCTTCGCGCGCCAGGTCCCGGTTCGCGCTGATGGTCTGCTCGGTTGACCAGTTGCCGCTGGCGATGGAGGTCCGGTAGGAGTTGCCGGTGGTGAAGAGGTAGCCGTTGCCGGCGCCGTTGGTGGTGTTGCCCATCCCCCAGATGAAGTAGGGGGCACCCTGGTCCGATGCGATTTTGACGTCCGTTGAGACGGTGATCGAGGTCAGCCCGCGCATGACGTCGTTAGGGAGGCGGACGTGTCCGTTTGTACCGCCGAGCTGGAGGCCCTCGCTGCCCAGTCGGGTGGCATCACCGCTGATCTCGCCGTTGCGGCCGTTCCCGGAGCTGTCTTCCACGATGGTCCCCGCAGGTTCCGTCAGGCTGTATTTCAGGACCAGCCCGTCGTCGACAGCGGCGGAGGCGGGTGCGCCGGCGGTGAGCCCGCCGAGTACCAGCGCGGCGGCAGTGGCGACTGCACCTGCAGTAGTAGTGAGTGCCGGACCCGTGCGGGCACGTACGTGTGGAGGGAGCATGGAGACCCTTTCATTCAGGGGCGGCCGGGAGCCGCAGTGTTGTGGAAGGCAATGGTGGAATGCAGTGGTTGGGAAGGGGAAAGCCCGGCTGTGCCATCCAGCCGGGCCTTCCCCGGTCAAGGCCGTGGCTTTGGTGTGCCGCCTACTTCCGGGCTTCTGCAAGCCGGATGAAGGTCACGGACTTCGGTTCAAACTCGTAGGTGAACTCGGCCCCGGCTCCGCTGAAGGTGCTGGCGGCCGGGGCGAGGTTCTGCCCGTCCGCGGTCTGTGTGAGAGTGGTTACCGCGGCATTGGTGCTGAGTTTGGATGCACCGGTGACCTTGACGTCAACAGGGGTCCGGGCGGACGAGGTGTTGACCACCTTCACGATCGTGTCCCCCGACCCGGCGTCCTTCGTGACAACGGAGTAGACAGGGTCGGCTTGCGTATCGTCCACGGTGCCCCACAGGACGTTGTCCAGGTACAGCTTCGCGATACGGCCGGTGACCTCGATCCTGATGTCGTATTCATGTCCGGTCTGGATCACCGTGTTCTTTTCGATGACGTTCGTCTTGCCGCCGTTGACGGCCTTTTCGACGACGGACTTGGAGTTGTTCCAGCCGCCCAGGTTCCACCAGAAGTAGTTTCCGGTGTCCTTGACGCCGAAGGATACGAGGAAGCCTTCCGAGCCGGCCAGCTTGGTTGCCTTGGTGCTGAGCGTGTAGTTGCTCCAGTCCGCGCTCCCGGCGGTCACCATGGTGTTCTGCGCGGTGGTGCTGGACTGGACGTAGCCGCCGTCCTGGATGGACCAGGAACCGGTGCCGTTGCCGGTCCACGCCGCAGCCGTTCCGGAGAAGTCGTCACTGAACAGGGTGGTGCCGTCCTGGCCGGTCACCTTGACGTCGTCATACCGTGCGGAAGTTGCCCACGTGGACAGCCCGATCTTTCCGGCAATTGGCGCCACGGTTGAGGCCGGGTTGTCCTGCGTGCTCGGCACCACCTGGGTGCCGACGTTGTTCATGAACAGCTTCTGGACCTCGTAGTTAGGAGTGGTCCGGACAGACGTGCCGTTGAAGAACATCAGGTCCGGGCTCCACTGGATGTTGGCTTCATTCGCGATCAGCGGCGCGTAGGAGGCCATCTTGACCACGTCGGCGTTCCGTTCGAGGCCGGTCATGTAGGAGGCTTCCGCGAGGGCATTGTCCGGCTTGTTCCCGCGCGATGCATACTCACCGAGGAAAACTTTGTAGCTGTTGCGGTCGTAGTAGTCGTAGCGGTCATTGTTGTTCAGGAACCAGGACGGTTCGTTGTAGTAATGCTCATCGACGAAGTCGACGCCCGTCTCTGCGTTGAATTCGGAGAGATCGTCGAATTCGGGGCCCTGGCTGAACGGCCCGGTGTTCCCGATGATTTTGATCTCGGGATGCGCCTTTCGGACGGCGTTGTAGAACTGGGTGAAGTATTCCTTGAACTCCGGCTTGTACTCCTCGTTGCCCAGTCCGATGCGGTCCAGGTTGTAGGGTTCCGGATGGCCGTAGGCGATGCGCTTGGCGCCCCACTCCGTGCTGGCATCACCGTTGGCGAACTCGATCAGGTCAAGCGTGTCCTGGATGTAGCGGTCAAGGGTTGCCTGGTCCGGCGCCTGCTTGGTGTCGCCGCAGCCGGTTACGCCTACCGGAACCACCGGCACAGGGACGGCCCCCAGGTCTTCGGCCCATTGGAAGTACTCCATGTAGCCCAGGCCGTAGGTCTGGTTGTAGCCCCAGAAGTTACGGTTTGCCGGGCGCTGCTCCACCGGCCCAATGGTGTCCTTCCACTGGTAAGTCCGGGCCCGCGTGTAGTTGGGGGCTGAGTACGTGTCGTAGCTTCCGGTGTTGACGATGCAGCCGCCTGGGAAGCGCAGGAATCCGGGGGTCAGGTCGGCAATCTTCTCGGCCAGGTCCTTGCGGAGGCCGTTTTCCCTGCCGTTCCAGGTGTCTTTGGGGAAGAGGGAGATCATGTCGAGCCGGACAGTGCCGGTCCCCTGGATCACCGTTGCCAGCCGGCCGGCCCCGGTGGAGGACTTCGGTGACAGGGTCACATCGTATTTGGCCCAGCGGTCACCCTTGATCTTGATGCTGGCGATGTCCAGGCGGGAGCCTTCCGGGGTCTCCAGGGTCACGGCAAGCGTGGACCCGGCAGGATTGGAAGTGCGGGCCCACACCGAATAGCTGTACTTTTTGTGCGCCTCGAGCTTCTGCCCTGCATTCCAGCCGCCGTTGCGCACCCCCACTCCGGCGCCACTGCCCGCGCCGGCGGCAGTGGCATCAATCTGCAGGTAGTTCCGGTTTTTTTCGTTCAGCCGGTTGGTGTCATTGACGACGGCGACTGTTCCGTCACTGCCCCGCCGCAGGGTTTCCCAGGCTGTCATGGGTGTATAGGTGCGGTTGTCGGCGGAGTTGAATTCAAAGGACCTGTTCTGGACAAGTTCCGCGTATATGCCGCCGTCGGCGCCCTGGTTGATGTCCTCGTAAAAGGCTCCATACATGGTTGAGTCGATCGACGGCCCGGTCCCGGCGGCGTTGATGCTGATGGTCCGGTTCTCACCGGCCTCGGCATTCGCGCCCAAGGCCGGTGCCAACGACAGCAGCGCCGCCGCCAGTGAACCCGCAAGCACCATGGTGCATGCCCGTCTGGCGGGTATTGATGGTTTGGATGGCATGGAAGGGATGGCCTTTCTCCTTTGAACGGTTCGCCGGCGCTATGACCCATGCAACTGCAGCAGTCCCTGCTGCAGTTGCATGGCGGACGTCAGAGCATTGCCCGCGTCAGGATGTACAACGCCGGTCTGGCTGCAGTGCCGCTCGTAACGGTGGACAGAAAACTGTGAACGCTAACAACGGCCGCCGGAACATGAGTATTCGGCATCTTTCCGCTGTTGTAAAGCATGACCGCGAAAATCGGCAGCCCCGCTGCGGGCACTTCTAGAATGTGACCGCGGCTACTTGACGCGATCAATTGTTAGCGTTCACACTGAGTCGCAGAGCGCATCAGCTCACTTGCAGCAACGGCGGTGTTAGAAGGCTCACGCCTGCATGTAACTACAGTCCGGGAGGATGTTGTGTTTAAGAAATCCCTGCTTGCGGTGGCCGCCGCATCAATGCTTACCCTCACTGCCTGCGGTGGAACCGCAGATGCCGGCAGCGCTGCCGGCAACTCCGGCGGTGACAAGATCACGATGGGCTTCGCCCAGGTCGGTGCCGAAAGCGGCTGGCGGACAGCCAATACGAAGTCAGTCCAGGACTCGGCCAAGAAGGCCGGGATCGACCTGAAGTTCTCCGACGCCCAGCAGAAGCAGGAGAACCAGATCAAGGCTATCCGCTCCTATATCCAGCAGAAGGTCGATGTCATCGCTTTCTCCCCCGTGGTGGAGTCCGGCTGGGACACGGTGCTGAAGGAAGCCAAGAACGCGAAGATTCCCGTCATCCTGACGGACCGGGCAGTGGACTCCTCCGACAAGTCCCTCTACAAGACCTTCCTTGGATCTGACTTCGTGGAGGAAGGCAGGAAAGCCGGGGCGTGGCTCGTTGAGCAGTCCAAGGCGAGCGAACCGGTAAACATCGTGGAGATCCAGGGCACCACGGGATCCGCTCCCGCGAATGACCGCAAGGAAGGGTTCGAGGAAGCTATCAAGGCTGATCCTGATCTGAAGATCATCGCCTCCCAGAGCGGCGACTTCACCCGCAGCGGCGGCAAGCAGGTCATGGAGGCCTTCCTCAAGAACAACGAGGACATTGACGTCGTTTTCGCCCACAACGATGACGAGGGCCTGGGCGCTATCGAGGCGATCGAAGCGGCTGGCAAGATTCCGGGCCAGGACATCAAGATCATCACCATTGACGCCGTGAAGGACGGCATGACCGCGCTGAGCAACGGCAAGATCAACTACATCGTGGAGTGCAGCCCGATGCTTGGCGACCAGCTCATGGATCTCGCCAAGAAGGTTGTCGCCGGGGAGAGCGTGCCCGAACGCGTCGTCACCGAGGAGACGACCTTCACCCAGGAGCAGGCCAAGCAGGTTCTCGCCAGCCGCCCGTACTAACCCGTACTGAACCGCGGCCCCCTGAATGTCCGTGCGGCGGCGGATCCGCCGCCGCACGGCACACCAAGCACGGCAGCCCCCGCAGGGCATGCCAAGCAGAGAAAAGACATGAGGATGAACGAGATCGTTCCGGTCGTCGAGATGACCGAGATAGCTATTGGATTCCCAGGAGTTAAGGCGCTCGACGGCGTCGATTTCCGCCTCTTTCAAGGTGAAGTCCACGCCCTGATGGGAGAAAACGGCGCCGGCAAGTCAACGCTGATCAAGGCCCTGACAGGCGTGTACACCATTGACTCCGGCACCATCACGGTACTCGGCGAACCGCAGCGGTTCTCAGCGCCCGCTGAATCCCAGGCTGCCGGCATCAGCACCGTCTACCAGGAAGTTAACCTCTGCCCCAACCTCACCATTGAAGAAAACGTCCTGCTGGGCCGCGAACCGCGCCGCCGCGGCTCCATTGACTGGAAGGGCGTGCGGTCCCGGGCCCGTGAGGTCATGGCCGAGCTGCAGCTGGACCACATTGATCCAGGATCGCTGCTGTCCACCCATTCCATCGCGGTCCAGCAGCTGATCGCTATCGCCCGCTCAGTGGAAATCAACGCGAAAGTCCTCATCCTGGATGAACCGACGTCGAGCCTGGACGCTGACGAGGTCAACCAGCTTTTCCGCGTCATCAGGGACCTCCGCGACCGCGGCGTCGCCATCCTGTTCGTCTCGCACTTCCTGGAACAGGTCTACGAAATCTCAGACCGCATGACTGTCCTTCGCAACGGCAAGCTCGTGGGCGAATACATGACCCGGGATCTTTCCCGCATGAGCCTCATCTCCAAGATGATCGGCAAGGACATGGAGGCCCTCGCCGAACTGGACCAGGCCCCTGCCCGGGCACGTGCCAGTAACGGCGCCGACGCAACGCCTTTCCTCCAGGCCCGCGGTCTGGGTAGAAAAGGGTCGGTTTCCAACGTGGACCTGTCCATCTATCCTGGCGAGGTGGTAGGCCTGGCAGGCCTCCTCGGGGCCGGCCGGACAGAGATTGCCCGGCTCATCTTCGGCGCCGACAAGGCGGACGAAGGCACCATCAAGATCAAGGGCGCGGGCCAGAAGGTCCGTTCCCCGCGCGCCGCCATCGACAAGCGCATCGGATTTTGCTCGGAGGACCGCAAGGAGGAAGGCCTCGTCGGAGACCTGACGGTCCGCGATAACCTGGTGCTGGCAATGCAGGCCAGCAAGGGCTGGGCGCGCCGCATCCCCCGCCGCATCCAGGACGAACTGGTGGCCGAATACATCGAGGCTCTCGACATCCGGCCGGCAAACCCGGACGCACTCATCCGCAACCTGAGCGGCGGAAACCAGCAGAAGGTGCTTCTGGCCCGATGGCTGGTGACGCATCCGGAACTCCTGATCCTCGACGAGCCCACCCGCGGCATCGACATCGGAGCCAAGACCCAGATCCAGAAGCTTGTCAACAAACTCGCGGCCGACGGGATGTCCATTCTCTTCATCTCCTCTGAGCTCGAGGAAGTGCTGCGCGTAAGCGACCGCCTCGCGGTCATCAAGGACAGGGCGATGGTCGCCGAAATCAACAACGACGGCGTCTCCGTAGAAGACGTTATGACGGTCATCGCCGGGGGCGCCCAGTGAAATCCCTTCTCAAACACCGCCTAGCGTGGCCGGTCATCGCCCTCGCAGCGCTGCTGCTGCTGAACCAGGTATTCCGGCCCGACTTCCTGAGCCTCAGGATGCAGGACGGGCACCTGTACGGCAGCCTCATCGATATCATGCGCAACGGCGCTCCGACCATCCTCATCGCCTTGGGCATGACCATGGTCATCGCCACCCGGGGCATCGACCTGTCGGTAGGCGCCGTGGTGGCGATCGCCGGCGCGGCCTCGTGCGCGTACATTGCAGCCTCGCCCGATCCCGGTTCGCCAGTGACAGCCGCCATGGCGGTTCTCATCGCAGTGATCGCCGGCCTTGTCCTCGGCGCATGGAACGGCTTCCTGGTCTCCACCATCGGCGTGCAGCCAATCATTGCCACGCTGGTGCTTATGACGGCCGGGCGCGGCATCGCCCAGCTCATCACCGGCGGCCAGATCATTTCCGTCTCGAATGACCACTACAAGTCAATCGGCGCCGGGTACCTCTTCACGCTTCCCATTTCCATCCTGATCACCGCCGCTGTCTTCGCCCTGGCGGCGGTCCTCACCCGCCGCACGGCATTGGGAACCCTGATCGAAGCCGTCGGCATCAATCCCGTCGCCAGCCGCCTGGCCGGACTCCGCTCACGGAACATCATCTGGATCGTCTACGTCTTCAGCGCCGTCTGCGCTGCCATCGCCGGCCTCATGATCAGCTCCAACGTCACGGCGGCCGACGCCAACAACGCCGGCCTCTACATCGAAATGGACGCCATCCTCGCAGTTGTCATCGGCGGCACCTCGCTGGCAGGCGGGCGGTACACACTGGTGGGGACCGTCGTCGGGGCTTTCATCATCCAGACACTGACCACCACGGTCTATACGCTTGGGATTCCGCCGGAGGTGACCCTGGTGTTCAAAGCCCTCGTCGTCATCACCGTCTGCCTCCTGCAGGCGCCCAAGGCGCGGAACCTGCTCAGCCGCCTCAAGGCAGCACCCAAGCCCGCCGCAAAGGAAGCCGCCAAGGAAAAGGTCGCCATCTAATGTCCCCCCTGTCCACGCTTACGCCCCTGGCCGTCAAGAAACCGTCACCGGCGCGCAGCCGCCTCCACGGAGCTGCGCGCTACGCACCGACGCTTGCCACGGTGGGCCTGTTCATCGCCATGTTCGCCGTCGGGGCCGGAATGTACCCGAGCTTCCTTTCCGGCCAGGTCTTCCTGAACATCTTCATCGACAACACCTTCCTCATTGTGCTCGCCGTCGGCATGACCTTTGTGATTCTTACCGGCGGCATCGACCTTTCGGTGGGAGCCGTCGTCGCACTGTCCATGATGGTGAGCGCCACGCTCCTGCAGCAGGGCTGGAACCCAGGGGCCGTCATCGTCCTGGTGCTGCTCATCGGCGGCGGGCTGGGACTCCTGATGGGCCTGATCATCCAGTACTTCGACATCCAGCCTTTCATAGTCACCCTGGCTGGCATGTTCCTGGCCCGCGGCCTCTGCTACGTCATCAGCCTCGACTCCATCCCCGTTAATGAGCCGTTCTTCACGGGCATGGCCCAGGCGCAGATTCCCCTGCCCGGGGACCTCTTCGTCTCGCCGGGCGTCCTCCTGGCGCTTGGAATTGTGGCCGCGGCCTTCTTCGTCCTGCACCACACGCGCTTCGGCCGTACGGTCTACGCGGTCGGCGGCAACGAGCACTCCGCCATGCTGATGGGCCTGCCCGTGAAGACCACCAAGATCCTGGTCTACGCCTTGAGCGGCCTCTGCTCCGCCATTGCCGGCATTCTGTTCTCCTTCTACAGCCTCTCCGGCTACAGCCTCGCGGCCCAGGGCATGGAGCTGGACGCCATCGCGGCGGTTGTCATCGGCGGCACGCTTCTGACCGGCGGCACCGGCTATGTCCTGGGATCAGTGGTAGGCGTGCTTGTGCTGGGAATCGTCCAGACTTTCATCGCTTACGACGGGACCCTCAGCTCCTGGTGGACAAAGATCGTCATCGGCGGCCTGCTCCTCGTTTTCATCCTGCTGCAGCGGCTCTTCGGCAGGAAAACACGTTGATCCCTGCCTCACCTGCCTCTTTCCCTCCCGCACGTCGAAAGGACGTTTCCAGCATGAATGTTCCCGTTACCCGCCCCTTTTCCCGCCGCGCACTCCTCGGCTCCGGCACAGCCGCAGCCGCAGTACTTGCCGCGGCCGGAGCCGGTTCCCTCGTTGCGGCGCCGGCCGCAGCCGCAGCGGCCGGCTCAGATCCGCTGAACAACCCGGTAGTTCCGCAGCGTGCCGATCCTTGGCTCATGAAGCACACGGACGGCAAATACTACTTCACCGGCTCCGTCCCTGAGTATGACCGGATCATCGTGCGCTCCTCCTCCACCATCTCCGGACTGGGCAGCTCCCCGGAAGCAGTCGTCTGGACACGGCCGACCAGCGGAACAATGGGCGGCCACATCTGGGCGCCGGAGCTGCACCACTTCGACGGGAAATGGCACATCTACTTTGCCGCCGGCGACAGCAGCGATGTCTTCCGTGTGCGCATCTACGTCATTTCCACTGCCGCAGCTGACCCAACCACCGCCGTGTGGGAGCCGCCGGTTCGCGTGTTTACCCATGCAGACACCTTCTCGCTGGACGCCACCACCTTCGAACATGCCGGCACGCGCTACCTGCTCTGGGCCCAGAGCGATACCGGCGTGAACTCCAGCCTGTACATCGCCTCCATGTCGTCGCCCTCCACTCTTTCCAGTACTCCCGTCCGCATTGCGGTCCCGACGATGGACTGGGAGACGCGCGGATTCAAAGTCAACGAAGGGGCTGCGGTGATCAAGCGGAACGGCCGTATCTTCGTCACCTTCTCCGCCAGCGCCACCGATGCCAATTACTGCATGGGACTCCTGACCGCGGACGAAAATGCCGACCTGCTGGACGTCGCTTCCTGGACAAAAACCCCAACCCCGGTTTTCACCACCAACGAGGGGTCAAAGCAGTACGGTCCGGGACACAACTCCTTCACAACGGATGAAGCAGGCAACGACGTGCTCGTGTACCACGCGCGGTCCTACCGCGCCATCGTCGGCGACCCCCTCTACGACCCCAACCGGCACGCGCGCGTCCAGCGGCTGCACTGGAACGCCGACGGCACACCAAATTTCGGTGTTCCAGTCGGGGATGGAGAGCTTCCGGTGCGGCTGGAACCTGCCGCCGCTCGGGGCACCTACCTGGCCCACGACGGTACGGTGGTCACGGCCGCCCCTTCCCCCTCCCTGGGAGCATCCCAATTCCGGATTGCCCCAGGCTACGCCAAGAAGAACTCGGTGGTCATCGAACCGGTCCTGACCAAAGGGCGCTATCTCCGGGTGCAGGGGTCAGCCGTCTCCATCGCTGCCACCGAGGGATCATCGTCGGGCTTCCTCGAACGGGCCGGCCTCTCCGACCGGGCAGGCGTGTCCTTTGAGGCTGTCGACTTCCCGGGCTCCTATTTGGTTCTTCGCGAGGGGGCTTTGGCTCTGGCAAAGGTCGGCAAGAGTGAGCGGCTGGCGGCCACGTTCTTCCTGAGCTCATAGCTTCAGCGGTGCAGGGCTGGCAGCTGCCCCCGGCCCTGCACCCTCCGTCTTCGGCACTTCCCTTTTTCCGGAGTGCCTGTTGCCATGGGCGTGACCAACCTGTGTCTTGCTTCACAGGGATGCCGCGGATAGTATTGTCCTCAATTGTTAGCGCTAACAGATATATTTGCGCAGCCGGGGTACCTGCTCCCGGCATAACAGCTTCCGTCGCCGGTCCTGCGGAACGGCTTCGGTACGCCGGACACAAGTGGCCGGCCCCGGCGAAAAGCACATACGCTTTCCGCTCAAGCACCGATTCGTGGCCCAGCCAGGCCACGGAAGGAGAAAAACGTGAGAATTAAGAAGCTCCTGGGCGCCGTCGCCGTCGTCCTGGCTGTTACGGTAGGCGCCACCGGCTGCGGCAGCCGGCCCGGCGCCGCCGCTGCAACCGGCAGCGCCGACGCTGCCGGTGCACTGGTGGGGATCTCGATGCCGACGCAGACGTCTGAGCGGTGGATTGCCGACGGCAAGAACGTCTCGGAATCCCTGACCAAGCTTGGCTACAAGACGGACCTCCAGTACGCCAACGACGACATCCCTACCCAGGTCTCGCAGATTGAGAACATGCTGACCAAGGGTGCCAAGTCCCTGATCATCGCTGCGATCGACGGCACCACACTGACGGATGTCCTGGCCAAGGCGAAGGAGCAGAACGTCAAGGTCATCGCCTATGACCGCCTGATCAACGGAACGCCCAACGTGGATTACTACACCACCTTCGACAATTACGAGGTAGGTGTTCAGCAGGCAACGTCCCTGCTGACAGGCCTGGGCCTGATCGATGCTTCCGGCAAGAAGGTGGATGGCAAGGGCCCGTTCAACGTGGAGCTGTTCGCCGGCAGCCCGGACGACAACAACGCCAACTTCTTCTGGACCGGCGCCATGGACACCCTCAAGCCGTATCTGGACGCCGGCACTATCAAGGTACCCAGCGGCCAGACGAAGTTTGAGCAGGCCGCCATTCTGCGCTGGCAGGCTGCCACCGCCCAGAAGAGAATGGAAGACATCCTCACCGCTGCATACGGGTCCGGCAAGAAGCTCGACGGCGTGCTGTCTCCTTACGACGGGCTCTCCATCGGCATCATCTCCGCACTGACCAGCACCGGCGGCTACTCCAAGGGCGCCCTTCCGGTTGTGACCGGCCAGGACGCAGAAAAGGGCTCGGTGAAGTCCATCGTTGCCGGGGAACAGTACTCCACGATCTTCAAGGACACCCGCAAACTCGGCGAGCAGGCCGTGAAGATGGTGGACGCGGTCCTGAAGGACGAGGAGCCGGAGACCAACGACACCGAGACCTACAACAACAAGGTCAAGGTGGTTCCGTCCTACCTGCTGAAGTCTGTCATCGTCACCAAGGACAACCACAAGCAGGAACTGATCGATTCCGGTTACTACACAGTCGCCGACATTAAGTAGCAGCCTCTTATCCACAGGTAAGCCGGGGGCCCTGCAACCGCAGGGCCCCCGGGCTTATTCACCAGATCAGCTCACCGGACAGAGCAGTTCAACAAAAAGAGCAGCGGGAACTCACCATGAACGTACCCATTCTTCAGATGCGGGGGATCACCAAGACCTTCCCTGGCGTCAAGGCGCTTCAGGACGTCACCCTGGCCGTGAACCGCGGCGAGGTCCATGCCATCTGCGGCGAAAACGGGGCCGGCAAATCCACCCTGATGAAAGTGCTGTCGGGCGTGTACGCGCACAGCACCTTCGACGGCGACATCCTCTTTGAGAACGAACCCTGCGACTTCACATCCATCAGTGACAGCGAGAAGCGCGGGATCGTGATCATCCACCAGGAACTGGCCCTGAGCCCGTACCTTTCCGTCGCGGAGAACATCTTTCTCGGCAATGAACTGGCCTCCCGGGGCTGGGTGGACTGGCGCAAAACCAACCTTGAAGCGGCAAAGCTGCTTGCCCGCGTGGGCTTGGACGAAAACCCGGCCACGCCGGTCCAGCACATCAGCGTGGGCAAGCAGCAGCTCGTCGAAATCGCCAAGGCACTGTCCAAGGAGGTGAAACTGCTGATCCTGGACGAGCCCACCGCAGCGCTTAACGACGAGGACTCCGACCACCTGCTGAACCTCATCCTGCACCTGAAGGGCCAGGGCGTTACCAGCATCATCATCAGCCACAAACTGAACGAGATCCGCAAGGTCGCCGACGCCGTCACCATCATCCGGGATGGCAAATCCATCGAGACCCTGCGCCTGGACCAGGGCGAGATTACCCAGGAGCGGATCATCCGCGGCATGGTCGGCCGGGATCTGGACAGCCTCTACCCCGAGCGTGAACCGCAGATCGGCGAGGAAGTCCTCCGCATCGAAGACTGGACGGTCCAGCATCCGCAGGACCACACCCGCACCGTGGTGCACAACGCCAGCCTGAACGTCCGCAAGGGCGAAGTCGTCGGGCTCGCCGGGCTGATGGGTGCAGGTCGCACGGAACTGGCCATGAGCGTTTTCGGTCGCACTTACGGCCGGGCGGTCTCCGGAAAAGTGTTCAAATACGGCCAGGAAATCAACACGTCAACCGTTCCGGAGGCCATCCGCCATGGCATCGCCTACGCCACTGAGGACCGGAAGCACTACGGCCTGAATCTCATCGAGGACATCAAACGGAATATCTCCATGGCAGCCCTGCCCAAGATCGCCAAACGCGGCTGGGTGGATAAGAACCAGGAGACGACGGTGGCCAACAGCTACCGGAAGAGCATGAACATCAAGGCTCCCTCGGTCGCTTCCATCACGGGCAAACTATCGGGCGGCAACCAGCAAAAAGTAGTCCTGAGCAAGTGGATGTTCTCGGACCCCGACGTGCTGATCCTGGACGAACCCACCCGCGGTATCGACGTCGGTGCGAAGTACGAGATCTACACGATCATCGCCGAGCTCGCCGCGCAGGGTAAAGCCGTCATCGTGATCTCCTCCGAACTCCCCGAACTCCTGGGCATCTGCGACCGGATCTACACCCTGTCGGCCGGTCACGTCACGGGTGAAGTCCCCATCGCCGAAGCCTCCCAGGAAACCCTCATGCACTACATGACACAAGAGAAGGAATAACGGCCATGTCCGCCCTACGAGAATCCCTCGGCTTCCTGGCAAGCCGCCTCCGCCAGGTCGGCATCTTCGTCGCCCTGATACTGATTGTCCTGCTGTTCCAGGTCCTCACCGACGGCATCCTGCTACAGCCGCAGAACGTCACCAACCTCGTCGTTCAGAACAGCTACATCCTCATCCTCGCCATCGGCATGGTCATGGTGATCATCGCCGGGCACATCGACCTATCCGTCGGTTCCATCGCCGGCTTCATTGGTGCCGTCGCCGGTGTCATGATTGTCCACTGGGGCTGGGCCTGGTGGGCCGCTATCCCTGCGTGCCTGCTCGTCGGCGCGCTAGTGGGCGCCTGGCAGGGATATTGGATCGCGTACGTCGGCATCCCCGCGTTCATCGTCACCCTGGCCGGCATGCTCATTTTCCGCGGGCTGACCCTGATCACACTGAAGAACCAGCAGATCACCCCCTTCCCTGATGAACTCCGGGCCTTGGGCGGCGGCTTCCTCCCGGATATCTCGGGCGGCACGTCCGTGCTCGAGTGGCTGACCGTCATCCTTGGCGTTGGCGGCACCGCCGCCTTGCTTTTCCAAGCCATCAAGGAGCGCCGGATCCGGAGCAAGTTCAACCTGGAAAACGAACCCATGGCCTGGTTCGCCACGAAGACCGCATTCATTGCCCTGCTGATGCTGGCCATTACCTTCCTCCTCGCCAGCTACCGGGGCACCCCGATCGTGCTGCTCGTCCTCGCGGGACTGGTGATCGCATATTCCGCGCTGATGAACAACAGCATCTTCGGCCGGCACACCTACGCCATCGGCGGGAACCTGCACGCCGCTGAGCTCTCCGGCATCAAGACCAAGGCCGTCACGTTCCGGCTCTTCGTGAACATGGGCGTCCTCGCCGCCCTCGCAGGCCTGATCTTCACAGCCCGCCTCAACTCCGCCCAGCCCGCCGGCGGCACTGGCTTTGAACTCGACTCGATCGCCGCGGCCTTCATCGGCGGAGCAGCCGTCCAGGGCGGTATCGGCACGGTCGCCGGGGCCATGATCGGCGGCCTCATCATGGGCGTCCTGAACAACGGCATGTCCATCCTCGGCCTTGGAACCGACTACCAGCAGCTGATCAAGGGCCTGGTGCTCCTGCTCGCAGTCGGTTTCGACATCTTCAACAAGAACCGTGCCGGGGGTGGGTCCTCCGTCGGCAAGCGATTCAGGCTGAAGACCACCCCGCCCGCCACCGAAGAGACCAAGGCCACGGCCGAACCGGTCCCGGGGGTCGG
This sequence comes from Arthrobacter sp. D1-17, assembly GCF_054130535.1. Taxonomy (NCBI): domain Bacteria; kingdom Bacillati; phylum Actinomycetota; class Actinomycetes; order Micrococcales; family Micrococcaceae; genus Arthrobacter; species Arthrobacter sp. D1-17. The sequence goes on from NZ_CP096382.1 coordinate 3,833,059, forward strand.
TACGGGCGCTCGCGAATCGAGCAACGCCTAGTAAGTACGACGACGGTCCCGCACCTTTGCGTAAAGGTGCGGGACCGTCGTCGTACTGTAAGCGAGGAACTACCGGGGCTCCGGCCGCACCCGGTTGGAGCCGCCGTCGAGCCCCGTACCACCAGCTTGGGATTGAGGACCGAAGCTGCCGCCGAGTGGCCGTGGGCCATGTGGGACAGCAGCATGCGGATGCAGCGCTCATCGAGTTCCCTGAAGCCCTGGTTCGCAGTGGTCAGGGGCGGGACGAAGTACGCGGCCTCCGGCTGGTCGTCAAAGCCAGCAACGCTGATCTCCTCGGAACACGCAGGCCGGCCTCGCTGTAGGCGCGCAGCGCCCCCAGTGCCATCTGGTCATTCGCCGCGAACACGGCTGTGACGGCGTCTGATGACGCGAGCTGTGCGGGCGATGGAGGCGTGGTCAAGATCCACCAGGTGCTGTACGGCCAGGACAGCACCGGCGACGCTCGCGGGTCCGCACAGTAACGTTCAGGTGCGCGTTCAGCGCGCGGGACACCGCCTGGTGGGACACGCCCGCGAGGCTAGCCACGTCCTCCATGACAGGAGGACGCGGCATGACAGGAGGACGCGGCGTGGGAGTGGCTGTCACCGGGTCGAACTGGTCACGTGGCGAAAATGCTCCAGGACGCCTCGTGGGTGGCGCCCGGCTCCAGCCGGATCAGGTCCACGCCGCTGTTGAAGGCATCGGGCGGGCAGGTCATGGGCTCCACGGCGAGGCCCAGCCTGTTGAGTGCGGGGGGCAGCTTGTCCGCTGTGTGGATCTGGAGCCACTGGCAGGTACGGTCCCACGACATTCCGACGCCGGTTCCGCCCGGGTCCCGGACCAGCACACGTGCCTGCCCGGAGCGGTCGGAGGCGTAGCCGTCGCTACCGGCGCCGTCGGCTCCAACGCCGGCGGACGCGGCCCCGCCGAAGGGGACTCCGCCGAACGCTATGTCGGTGAACGCGTGGTCGATTTCGCTGGCGCCGATGGCGCGGGGCACGCGGAAGTCGAACTCGTGGCCTGCCACGGGTCGGGGGTCCTTCGGCAGCAGCCTGTCCGCAGTAACCTCCAGGAAGGAATCCGCGGGGATTTCCAGGGTCCAGTCATCGAGGGGTGATGGACCCGCTACGAGGTAGGGGTGGGGGCAGACTCCGTAGGGCGCCGCGCTGCGGCCGAGGTTCGCCGCCGTGACCCTGCTGTGCAGGCCGTCGTCCGACAGCCGGTAGTCGACGTCGATGCGCAGTGCGTGAGGGTAGCCCGCCGTAGGGTCCGGCGTGCAGGAGAGCCGTACCGAGGACCCGTCGTGCGACTCCAGGGTCCAGTCGAGGGGAAACACCAGTCCGTGGAGGGCGCAGCCGCGTTCAGGCTCGTTAATGGGAACGACATACTCTGTCCCGTCGAACATGTAGCTGCCGTCCGCGATCCGGTTTGGCCAGGGCGCGGCGATGATGCCCCTGAAATCAGGGATTGGCCCGCCTTCCGGGAACGGAACAATGAGGTCCCGATCCCGGTGGCGCAGCTCCCGCAGTGCGCCTGCCTGCGCCGTTACAACGGCGGCGTATTCCCCCGAGCGGATGCTGTATTCAGTCACAGCCCGCCGGCCAGCTTGTAGTAGGCGGCGTTCCAGGCCAGTTCCTTCTTGAACTGCCTGATCGTGGTGCCTTCATCGATGCTCAGAAGCTCCGTCCGGGCGATCTCGGCGAAGTCTTCGAACACGTCCATACCCACCTGGGTGGACAGGACGGTGTGGTGCGCCGCGCCCGCCGTGAGCCAGGCCGCAGCGGAGGTGGCGAAGTCGGGCTTCGGGGACCACAGCGCCCGGGCCACCGGAAGGTTTGGCAGCGGCTCGTCAAGGTCGACGACGTCCACGGCGTTCGCGACGAGGCGGAAGCGGTCGCGCATGTCGGACAGGGCGACGACGACGCCGGGCCCGGCGTCGGTGTCGAAGACCATGCGGACCGGGTCTTCCTTGCCGCCGATGCCCAGCGGGTGGATTTCAACGCGCGGTTTGGCTGCCGTCAGGGAGGGGCAGACCTCGAGCATGTGTGCGCCGAGGATCTTCTCCTGGCCGGGTGCCAGGTGGTATGTGTAGTCCTCCATCAGGGAAGCGCCGCCGGGAAGCCCCGCGCCCATGACCTTGGCAGCACGGACCAGGATGGCGGTTTTCCAGTCGCCCTCCGCGCCGAAGCCGTAGCCGTCGGCCATGAGCCGCTGGACGGCCATGCCCGGCAGCTGACGCAGTTCACCAAGGTCCTCGAACGAGGTGGTGAAGGCGGCGGAGCCATTGGCTTCAAGGAAGCTGCGCAGTCCGAGCTCAATGCGGGCGCTGTAGCGGAGGGATTCGTGGCGGGCTCCGCCGGAGCGCAGCTCCGGCGCCACGTCGTAAAGCCGCTCGTACTCGGAAATGAGGGCGTCGACACCGGACTCCGCGGCGCCGTGCACGGCGTCGGCGAGCTCGTTCACGGACCAGGTGTTGACCGAGACGCCGAAGCGCAGCTCCGCCTCGGTCTTGTCACCTTCAGTAACGGCAACGTTGCGCATGTTGTCCCCGAAGCGGGTCAGCTTCAGGGTCCGGACGGCGGCCCACCCGGCGGAGGCGCGCTGCCAGACCCCGACTTGGCGGGCAACCTCGGGGTTGGAGACGTGCCCGACGACGGTTTTGCGCGGCACCCCGAGCCGGGACTGGATGTAGCCGAACTCGCGGTCGCCGTGCGCGGCCTGGTTCAGGTTCATGAAGTCGAAGTCGATGTCCGCCCAGGGCAGTTCCACGTTGGCCTGGGTGTGCAGATGCAGCAGGGGCTTGCGGAGCAGGTCCAGGCCCTGGATCCACATCTTGGCCGGGGAGAACGTGTGCATCCACGCCGTCACGCCGATCACCGCGTCATCCGAGTTCGCCTCCAGCGCCGTGCGGCGGATCGCCTCCGAGTCCGTCAGCACGGGCTTCCAGACCAACCGGACCGGGACGTCCGAAGACTCGTTCAGGGCCGCGGCGATCTCCTGGGACTGGGCGGCAACCTGCTTCAGCACGTCCTCGCCGTATAGGTGCTGGCTGCCGGTGAGGAACCAGACCTCGTAGTGCTCGAGGGAGGTGTTGTTGGCGCTGGACATTGGGGCTCCTTTGAAAGTCTCGTGGGTGTGCACGGCAGCGTGGGCTGGTTACCGGGCACAGCGGCGGTGTTGCTGGGAAGGTGTTGCTACAGGCAGGGGGCCGGATTAGCGCCCGTAGACGTTCTGGTAGCGGTCGTAGAGCGATTCGATCTGGCCGGGGTCGATGGGCAGCGGTTCGCCGAGCTGCCGGGAGACGTGGACGGTGCGGGCAACTTCCTCGCACATCACGGCGGCCTTGACGGCGGAGCGGGCATCCTTGCCGATGGTGAACGGCCCGTGATTCTGCATCAGGACCGCGGGGGAATTTGATCCCCGCAGGGTCTCCACGATGCCCCGGCCGATCGAGTCGTCGCCGATCAGCGCGAACGGGCCCACCGGGATGGGTCCGCCGAATTCATCGCCCATCATGGTCAGAACGCACGGTATTTCTTCGCCGCGCGCGGCCCAGGCGGTGGCATAGGTGGAGTGGGTGTGGACCACGCCGCCGACGTCGGGCATGTTTCGGTAAACGTAGGCGTGGGCAGCAGTATCCGAGGACGGCGAGAGGTCCGGATTGTCCCAGGCGGCCGGGACTCCATCGGTGTCGGCGCTCAGGCTGCTGACCGGGGTGCCGTAGAGGTCGGTGACCACCATGAGCTCGGGAACCAGGTCGTCATAGGAGACGCCGGAAGGCTTGATGACCATGAGGTCGTAGCCGGGGATCCGGCCGGACACGTTCCCGGCCGTCCAGACCACCAGTTCGTACCGGGTCAGCTCCGCGTGGAGCTCACAGACTTCGCGGCGGACACGGGCAATGATTTCCAGCAACCCGCTCATGCTGACACCGCCCCGGCGAGTGTGGACTCGGCCTGCAGCGCCTGGCCCGGCATCACCTTGGACTTCATCGACTGGGCCTGCAGCGACTGGGCCTCCAACTGCTTGGCGGCGTTGCGCTGGATGGCCTTGAGCCGGTGCATGACGTCGTTGGTTCCCCGGCCGAAGTAGTCGTGCAGGGTGCGGTATTCGCGGAACAGTTCCTCGTAGGCTTCGACGTTCTCAGGGATGGGCGTGTAGATGGCGCCGGGTGCCGCCCCCATCGCCTCCGACGCGGTACGCACGTCCGTATATCGTCCGGCGGCCACAGCCGCGTGGATAGCGGACCCCAGGGCCGGGCCCTGGGCCGAGCCGATCGTGGAGAGCTGGAGGCCGGTCACGTCGGCATAGATCTGCATGAGGAGCCTGTTCTTAAGCAGGCCGCCAGCGACGATGAACTCCTTGACCGGAACACCTGAATTCCGGAAGGCATCGACGATGGTCCGGGTGCCAAATGCCGTGGCCTCGAGCAGTGCGCGGTAGATGTCCTCCGGGCGGGTCGCGAGGGTTTGGCCGACAACCACACCGGAAAGCTCGTGGTCCACGAGCACGGAGCGGTTGCCGGAGTGCCAGTCGAGGGCGATCAGGCCGTGCTGGCCGATCGCCTGCCCCGAGGCCAAATCGGTGAGGTATTCGTGGATGCCCTGCCCCGCCGCGGCGGCGGCCTGGTGGTATTCCGGCGGAACCCCGTACTTAGTGAACCAGCCAAAGATGTCGCCCACCCCGGACTGCCCGGCCTCATAGCCCCAGAGCCCCTCGACAATGCCACCATCCACCACACCGCACATGCCCGGAACTTCACGCAGTGCGTCGCCGTTCATGACGTGGCAGGTGGAGGTGCCCATGATCGCCACCAGCTGGCCGGGCTCCACAGCCTTGGCCGCGGGGGCCGTGACATGCGCGTCCACGTTGCCCACGGCCACGGCGATTCCCTCCGGCAGCCCGGTCCAGGCTGCTGCCTCGGCCGTCAGATAGCCGGCCGCGTCGCCAAGGCGTCCGATGGCGTGCGCCAGTTTAGCGCTAACAAAGTTTCTGAACTCCGGGTTGAGGGCAGCAAGGAAGTCATCGGACGGGTAACGCCCATCCTGATAGATGCCCTTGTAGCCGGCAGTGCAGGCGTTGCGGACGTAGTTGCCGCAGAGCTGCCAGACGATCCAGTCGGCGGCCTCCACCCAGTGGTCCATTTCCGCATACGCCTCCGGATCCTCTTCCAGCAGCTGCAGCCCCTTGGCAAACTCCCACTCGGACGAGATCAGCCCGCCGTAGCGCGGCAGCCAGGATTCGCCGAGTTCGGCGGCGAGGGCGTTGATGCGGTCTGCCTGACCCTGCGCAGCGTGGTGGCGCCACAGCTTCACGTAGGCGTGCGGGCGGTTTGCGAAGCCCGGCACCTCGTTCAGCGGGGTGCCGTCAGCTTTGGCCGGCACCATGGTGCAGGCGGTGAAGTCTGTGGCTATACCGACGACGGCTGCCGGGTCGATGCCTGCGTCGGCCACGGCGGCGGGAACAGCGTGCCGGAGCACGTCGCGGTAGTCATTCGGCACCTGCAGCGCCCATTCGCCGGGAAGGCGGGCAGCTGTTCCGTCTGCCACGCCGGCCACATCCTCCGGGAGCGCTTCAGTGACCACCGCATGCGGGTAGTCGAACACACCGCTGCCGAGTTCCTTGCCGTCGCGGACCCGCACAACCACGGCCCGGCCGGAGAGGGTGCCATAGTCCACCCCGATGACATAGTTTTCGCTGCCGCCTGCTGTGACGTCCATGAATCCTCCAAGTAACCGCCCGACCACTTTGCGGGCTGAGACTATTGTGAGCGCTAACAAGACGAGCCGTCAAGTGCCCTGCACAAGCAGCCGGGAGAAACGGACCGGGTTGCGGGATCGCCTGCGCGCTCAGGCGGGTGGTGCAGTGCTTCGCCGCACCACGAGTTCCGGCTCGACCACAGTGGTGCTTACGCTCTCGGCGTTCCCGATGGCCCTGAGCATGAGATCCATGCAGCGCCGTCCCAGCTCCTCGAAGTCCTGGCGTACCGTGGTGAGCGGCGGCGTAAAGTAGCCCGACTCCGGCTGGTCATCGAAACCCACGACGGAAACATCCTCAGGCACGCGGACACCCGCCTCGCTGAAGGCCCGCAGCAAACCTAGGGACATCTGGTCATTGCCCACGAACAGCGCAGTAGCGTTCCTGTCCCTGGCGAACCTGCGGCCAATCTCGTAGCCGCTGCCCGCACTCCAGTCCCCCTCGACCACGAGGCTGTCGTCCAGTCCCGCCGCGCGCAGGGCCTCGCTCCAGCCCTCGGCACGCGCCACTGCATCAATCCAGTCCTGCGGACCGGCAATGTGTCCGATCATGCGGTGGCCCTGCTCAATGAGATGCCCGACGGCGATCTCGGCCCCGCGCTTCTGGTCCACCATCGCGCCGCTTACCGCCTCGCTGCCCAGGGAACCCACGGCCACCACGGGAACGCCGGGTTTCAGTTCAGCCAGGGCAAGCAGGGTTTCGGAGTGCGGCACGATCACCACGATGCCGTCGACGGACTGGTCCATGAAATGCCGGACCGCATCGGATATAGCCTCACGGCTCACGGTCCTCAATGCCGCAATGCTGACGAAATACCCCGCATCCCTGGCGGCCTGCTCGACTCCGAGCAGGGTGTTTGCCGGGCCGTACTGGGCAAGCTCACTGCCGAGAACGCCAATGGTCTGGGACCGCCGGGTGACAAGGCTGCGGGCGGCAGTATTGCGGCGGTACCCCAGCTCGGCGATGGCCGCCTCCACCCTCTCCCGGGTGGACTTGCTCACGTTGGGATGGTTGTTGATCACGCGGGACACAGTCTGGTGGGAGACTCCGGCGCGGCCGGCCACATCCTCAAGCCGCGGCATCCGCGCGTTGCTCTTTGTCATGGGGTTATTCTGCTTGACCCGGCGCGCCAGCACGAATGACGCGGCGGGTCAGGCACCCGTCCGCCCAGCAAAAAGTCCCCGGATCCCTGTTGCCAGGAAGCCGGGGACTGTCCACTCTTCGCTAAAAGAGTGGGCCCTGTGGGGCTCGAACCCACGACCCACGGATTAAAAGTCCGATGCTCTACCAACTGAGCTAAAGGCCCAAACCGACTATGCAGCGGGCGTAGGCAACATGCGATGTCACCGTGCACGACGCGCGTCAGTTCCAGTCCATTTCTGGACCCTAATACTGTACCGCAGTCCGGGGCGCGTCATTGACGGAAGCGCTGACCGCCGTCGTGCGATTCCCATCTGCACCCAATAGTGAGGCCCGGAGGCCTGGAACTGGATGCTCGATTACCGTACGTCACAGGAGTAGCGTGGGGACCATGAGCGACGAAGCAGGAACCGGCGGTCCGGGCGGGGCGGAACGGCACCACAAGCCCAAGCCTTTTGCGCCCATCGATTTTGAGCCCTTTGCCGGCGGGGCGGACCCGGCCCGGGTTTCCGAGGCAGCCCATCTGGCCGCGCAGGCCCTGGTGCGCCACGGCCGCGACAGCGACGATCCTGTCGTTACCAGGCGGCTGGTCAAGCTTGCCGACGAACAGGGACTGGAGGCTATCGCCGAGATGTGGGCCGAGAGCCCCGCGCGCTCCCTGCCGGGTGCCCTGTGGCGGCTGTATGCCCTGCGTGCGGCGACAGTCCAGGACCCCGAGCGCATCTCCGTCTATTTCAAGGCGGGTAAGGACACCGCACAGGTTTCCAACGTTGTGGCCGGAGCGGCCGAACCGCCTGGGGCGGACGAAATGAAGACCATGGCGGACGCTATCTTGTCCGGCGCGTTCGACGGAGATTTCGACGTCGCGCTGGAACGGTCCGCGGCATTCTGCAGGGTTGTGGCCCTCGGGCAGGCAACCATAGCCGACGGCGCAGACCACAGCAATGAAGGCCACGCGCGCAAGCTGACACGCAACTCTCACCTGCTGGTGAAGACCGCCGAAGACCTCGAACATGCCGCCAACGCATGGCGGTTGGGCGAACTCGACTGACCCATCGGGGCGGATCTGTCAATGTTGACTTGGTCCGGCCGACGTAGAACACTAAAACTGGTGCCGAGCCGCGAAACCCCCGGGCTTCAACATTTAGCCGCCTAGAGCGGCCTACCGCCGAGAGGCGTATCCGGTTCGGCACCATTTTCATGCCCGGATACTGCTCCCGGTAATGTACTGACTAGCAGCGGGCGGAGCGTCACGTCACGTGGTCCGCTGTTCCCCGTCCTGACGATCCTCCGGAGACCGGTACTCATGAAGCTGCGCCTTTTTCCCCAGGAGCCCGCGGGGCTGAACCTCCTGTCGCAGCAGGCCCATCAGATCGTCCTGGCGAGCGGTACCCTGGCGGAGCTCCTGGGCGCCCCGTCCTCCGAACATGACCGGCTCGTGGAGGACATGCACAACCACGAAGCCAGGTCGGGCGAACTGCAGTTCGCCCTGCTGACGCACATGCGGACCAGTTTTGTGAACCCTCTTCCCCGCGAGGACATGTACGGGATGTCCCTCTGCCTCAACGCGGCCATGGAGAAACTGGACGGCGCCGCCGAGCTTGTTGCCCTCTACAAGCTGGATCGGCTGCCGAAGCGCGCAGCCGACCAGCTGGAGATCATCACCCGCCAGGCCGAGCTCACGGCGGATGCCATGCGCCGGCTGAACAACCTGGATGACCTTGAGGACTACTGGATTGAGATCCTCCGCCTGGCCAAGCGGGCTGAACGGACGCACCGGGTCTGGGTCGCAGACATGCTCAAGGACATGAAGGCCACGCAGTACGCCCGGAACAGGGACGTCGCCAACCAGCTGGTGGATGTCACGAAGGACATGCGGCGTGTTGCCACCCAGGTGGGCAGCATCATCGTCAAGGAATCATGAGGTGACGCCGTTCATCTTCCCGCTGGTGGTGGCACTCGCCGCCGCGTTTGCCTTCATCAACGGTTTCCGGGACGTCTCCAACTCCGTTGCACTGGCCGTCCGGACCCGGGCACTGACTCCCACCATTGCGGTACTGCTGGCGGCGGTCTTCAACTTCATCGGCGCCCTCCTGAGTTCCGGTTTCGCTGTCGCCGTCAGCCAAAACTGGGTCACCCTCCCCCAAGGCGACAGCGGGCTGAATATCCTCGTTGCCGGTCTGGCCAGCGCCTGCATCTGGGGGCTGCTCCTGTGGTGGCGCGGCGTTCCGTCCTCGTCCACGCACGCTCTGGTGGGCGGCCTGGCCGGGGCCGGAACGGCCAGTGTTCTGGTGAGCGGCAATGCGGTGGGAGGTGTGGACCAGTCACTCCTGTTCCAGGTGGTGCTGCCCCTGGCCCTGTCCCCGGTCATAGCCTTTGCCGGGGCCTACCTTCTCGTGTATCCCGTGACCTGGGCTGCCCGCTACGCGCAGCCAAACGTCATCAACCGGCGATTCCGGGCAGCACAGTCCATCACGGCGGGGGCCGTCGCCTTCGGCCATGGGCTGCAGGACGGCCAGCGCATCGGTGCAGTTCTGCTTTTGGCGGTCCTGGCTGCGGGATACAGCGACGGCGGCTCTGTCCCCCTGTGGGTCGCGATGCTCTCCGCCGTCATGATCACAGTGGGAACCCTGTTCGGGGGCTGGCGCATCTCCCACACGATGGGGCACAGGCTCATCCGGATTGACCCGCTCCGCGGTGTGGTGGCCCAGTCCGTCAGCGCGGCCCTGCTCTTCATTGGTGCCATCGGCCTCCACTGGCCCATGTCCACCACCCACACAGTGACCTCCGGGGTGCTGGGCGCCGGGGAAAACCAGCCGGTCCCCGGGACGCACCGCAGGGTCGTGGCGCGGATCCTGTCGCTGTGGCTCCTGACCCCTGTGATTACCGCCGCGGGCGCCTTCGTGCTGGCCTTGGCCCTCTCCCCCCTGGCCGGAACATAAGCCCGGTTAAACAGGCATCGGCTGCTACACAGCCGCCCTTTTGAGCGTTCTATGAGGGCACTGCGGAGCAGCCGATGGTTGACTGGGGCCCCGGCCTGAGCTTGCGAAGGCTGAGAGCCGCCGGTGGGGACTATCCGAAGCGGCCGGAGACGTAGTCTTCCGTGGCCTTCTGCCCCGGGTTGTTGAAGATGGTGCTGGTCTCGGCGTACTCAATGAGCTTGCCCGGCTTGCCGGTGCCGGCGATGTTGAAGAACGCCGTCTTGTCCGAAACGCGGGCGGCCTGCTGCATGTTGTGGGTCACGATCACCACGGTGTACTGGTCCTTGAGCTCGTTGATAAGGTCCTCAACAGCCAGGGTGGAGATCGGGTCCAGCGCGGAGCAGGGCTCGTCCATAAGGATCACCTGGGGTTCCACGGCAATCGCGCGCGCGATGCACAGGCGCTGCTGCTGGCCGCCGGACAGGCCGGAACCGGGCTTGTCCAGCCGGTCCTTGACTTCGTTCCACAGATTGGCGCCCTGCAGGGAGCGTTCCACTAGGGCATCGGCTTCGCCCTTGGATATCTTCTGGTTGTTCAGCTTCACGCCCGCCAGCACGTTGTCGCGGATGGACATCGTGGGGAACGGGTTGGGCCGCTGGAACACCATGCCGATCTGGGAGCGCACGGTCACGGGGTCCACGCCGGGGCCGTAGAGGTTGTCACCGTCAAGCAGCACCTCGCCCTCGACGCGGGCGCCCGGCAGAACCTCATGCATTCGGTTCAGGGTGCGGAGGAAGGTCGACTTGCCGCAGCCGGAGGGGCCAATGAACGCCGTGACGGACTTGGCCTCGATGTTGATGCTGACGTCCTCGACGGCCAGGAAATTGCCGTAGTACACGTTCAGGTCTTTGACGTCGATGCGCTTGGACATGAGGTTCCCTAACTTGCTCGTATAAGTTGAAGTCTAGATCCCGGGTGTCCGATGCGGAACGGCCGGGAAGTGATGATGGCCCTTTGCGGCCTTGAAGAGAATGCCGGTTAGCGGCCGGCCCTCGGAGCAAAGACCCTGGCGATCAGGCGGGCTCCGAGGTTGAGCAGCATCACGAGGATGATGAGCACCAATGCCGCGCCCCAGGCCCGCTGCGAGGATGCATCGGGGCTGGACGGCGACGTGGGGTTCAGGATCTGCGTGTAGATGAACGTAGGCAGCGAGGCCATCCAGCCGCTGAACACATTGCTGTTGATGCTTGTGGCAAAGCCGGCGGTGACCAGGATGGGCGCCGTCTCGCCGATGACGCGGGCGATTGCGAGTGTAACGCCGGACGCGATGCCGGAGATCGCCGTCGGAATAACCACCTTGAGGATGGTGCGCCACTTGCGGACGCCCAAGGCGTAGGCCGCTTCGCGCAGCTCGTTGGGCACGATCTTTAGCATTTCCTCGCTGGAGCGCACGACCACCGGGATCATCAGTACGGACAGCGCAACGGCGGCGACGGCACCGGTTTTGGTGCCCGGACCCACAATGGCGAAGAAGAAGGCGGCGGCGAAGAGGCCGGCCACGATGGACGGGATGCCGGTCATGACGTCCACGAAGAAGGTGATGGCTCGGGCCAGGGGACGGTCATTTCCGTACTCCACCAGGTAGATGGCGGTAAGCAGGCCAACCGGTACGGAGATCAGGGTGGCCAGCAGGGTGATCTGTACCGTGCCGAGGAGCGCGTGGTAGATGCCGCCCACAACCGGCCCCTCCCCTTCGGCTGCCCTGTTGTCAAAGACGCCGGTGACACCATTCATGGAGGTGCTCAGGAATCCCGGCGTGAGGAGGCCCGGAATGCCGTTGGCCATGACCGTCCAGATCACGGAGATGAGCGGCAGCAGCGCCACGAGGAAAGATCCCACCACAAGGCAGGTGGCCAGTTTGTCCTTGGCCTTGCGGGAGCCTTCGACGGCGGCGCTCCAGCCGACCAGGCCGGCGGCGAAGAGGATCGCGGAGACGATTCCCCAGCCAAACGCATTGAAGCCGATCAGGGCCAGCAGAGCGGCGCCGAGGACGAGCGCGACGCCCAGCACGACATACGGGGCGTACTTAGGCAACTGGCCTTTGGTCAGGGCGGACCGCTTGCGGACCGGGGTGAGGGTGGAGGTCATTTAGTTGGCTCCCGAGAATTCTTTGTGCCGGCTGATGATCCACCGTGCAACCATGTTGACGGCGAGCGTGATCACGAACAGGATGAGGCCGGCTGCGATGAGGGTGCTGACCTTCAGACCGCTTGCTTCAGGGAAGTTAAGGGCGATTTCAGCAGCGATGGTCTGGTTGCCGGACTGGATCAGGCTGGCGGTCAGGGCTCCCGAGGAGAGCACCAGCGCAACGGCCATGGTTTCGCCGAGGGCCCGGCCGAGACCGAGCATGACGGCGCTGATGATGCCCGGCCGGGCGAAGGGCAGGACCGACATCTTGATCATTTCCCAGCGTGTGGCGCCCAGGGCAAGGGCCGCCTCTTCGTGCAGTTTGGGGGTCTGCAGGAAGATCTCGCGGGACAGGGAGGTGATGATCGGCAGCACCATGACGGACAGGACGATTCCGGCGGTCAGGATGGTTTTGCCGGTGGCTGACGCCGGTCCCTGGAAGATGGGCAGCCAGCCCATGTTGGCTGCGAGCCAGCCGTAGGCGGGCGAAATCTGCGGGGCGAGAAAAGCGGCACCCCAGGCGCCGTATATAACCGAGGGGATGGCTGCCAGCAGGTCGATCACGTAACCGAGGCCGGATGCGAGGCCGCGGGGGGCGTAGTGGGAGATGAAGAGCGCAACTCCGATGGCTACGGGCGTGGCGATCGCGAGTGCGATAACTGCGGCGATCAGGGTACCGATGACGATCGGCCAGATGTAGGCGAAGAATCCCTCGCCGCCCTGAATGTCCTCGGCCGGGGCGGAGAATGCCGGGAGTGCCTGGATGACGAGGAAGAGCGCCACGCCAAACAGCACGGCAAGGATCAGGCACCCTGCTGCCAGGGCGGCTCCGGAGAAGACTTTGTCCCCGGCGCGGCCTGCGCTTTGGGAGCTGGTCAGGGAGGTGGCGGTCATACCGGCCCTTCGGTGTTGGTGTTGCGGCGTACGGAATCAGGAGAAGTGCGTTTACACAGCTAAATTCCCCGCCCGGCTTGATGGCTGGGCGGGGAACTTCAGCGTTCAGTTCTACGTTACGACTTGACCTTGATGGATTCGATGGCCTTGGTGGCCTTTTCGGTCAGCGCGGCAGACAGCGGAGCCGACTTTGCGGACTCGGCAGCGGCCTTCTGGCCTTCTTCAGAGACGACGTACTTCTCGAAAGCCTTGACGAGGTCAGCGGTCTCCTGCTTGTCGTAAGCGGAGCAGACGACGTGGTAGGACACCAGGACGACAGGGTAGGCACCGGACTCCGTGGTGGTGCGGTCCAGGTCGATAGCGGTGTCGTTCTCCGCGCGGCCTTCGACAGGCTTTCCGGCGTCGACGGCCTTGGCGGCAGCCTCAGGGGAAATCGCGACGAACTCGGAGCCGACCTTGATCTTGGCCTTGCCAAGAGTGCCTCCGACGGCGGAATCGTCAGCGTACGTCACGGCACCCGGGGTGTCCGTAACGGTCTTGACGACGCCGGACGTTCCCTTGGCGTTCTCGCCCTTCAGGGAGGCGGGCCAAACGCCGTCGGCCTTGTCTTTCCAGACCTCGGGGGCGGCGGCCGCGAGGTACTCGGTGAAGTTGTCGGTGGTGCCGGAGTCATCGGAACGGCTGACCGGGGTGACCTTCAGATCCGGGAGCGTGGCGTCCGGGTTCAGGGCAGCAATGGCCGGGTCATTCCACTTGGCGATCTCCCCGCGGAAGATCTTGGCAGCGGTCGGGGCGTCAAGGTTCAATTCCTTGACATCAGGAAGGTTGAACGCTATGGCGATCGGCGAAATGTAGACGGGGACATCAATGGCGCCTTCAGGGCCGCAGACCTTCTTGGACGAAGCCAGTTCCTCGTCCTTCAGGTAGGCATCCGAGCCGGCGAACTGTGCCGAACCGTCGAGGAGCGCCTTGCGCCCGGCACCGGAACCGTCCGGGGAGTACTGCACGGTGACGCCCTGGTTTGCGGACGCGAAATTGGTCTTCCACACATCCATGGCTGCGCCCTGCGCGGAGGAACCGATGCCCGTGAGGGTCCCGGTGACCTGGGCACCGGTGGCGGCACCTCCGGTCCCTCCGGGAGTGTTGGTGGCATTGTCGGAACCACAAGCGGTGAGCGCGAGAGAGCCAGCGGCGATGACAGCGATAGCCGCATGGCGGCCGAAGCGGAGTGCCTTCACTAGGTGTTACCCCTTCCAGGGTTTTCTGATGCGTTCCGAACCGGAGACGTTCGGACTGGAGTGCGTACGTTCTGTACCTTCATCGAACTTAAGGATCTCAGGTAACGAGTATTGGGGTTCAAGGTAAACGGAGGATTAACGACGGCGGGATATTGGCTTACAGATGCCCGGTCCCCATTGCGCCGGACGCGCCGCAGTCGTAGTGCAGCATACTTATGGCACGATGTGCCGTATGGAGAGCCCTGGGAACCTGGCCGCCCACCGTCTGGCGGGCAGACCGCCGTCGGATGCCGACGTCGATCTGTACCGCAGGCTGAGTGCCGACATCGCGGCCGGGGTAGCGGTGGTGTCCACTTCCCTGCGCAACCGCGACTACGCAGCGACCGTCACCGGGTTCCTGTCCGTTTCCTACGATCCACCCACGATGCTGGTTAGTCTCTACGCTGAATCACGGATCGGCGAGGCTGTGGAGGAGGCAGGCGTCTGGGCGCTGAGCCTGCTCTCGGGCAGGCATCAGGGTTCGGCCAACTGGCTGGCCAGCCCGGGGACGCCACTGCAGGGACTGCTGGCACAGGTCCCGTTCAGGAGGGGCCCAGTCACCGGCTCGGCCATCCTCGACGGCGCCCTCGCCTATTTCGAGCTGCGCACCGTGTCGGTTCATCAGGCCGCCACCCACCTGCTCATCGTCGGTGAAGTTCTTTCCATGGGCAGCGATGCTCCGCCGGGCGAGGCGCCAGACCCTCTGATCCATTTCGGTTCCCGCTATCACCATCTGGCGCCGTAACGGCATCACCGCAGACAATGAATACGAAACGAGGAGTGCATCATGGTTCCTGAGATCAACATCTGGGCAGTTCTGGTTGCGACGTTGTCCACGATGATCGTGGGGTCGGTCTGGTACACGCCCAAGGTCTTCGGCAACTACTGGAAGCGCGTGGCCAAGGTCTCGCCAAGCGGCGAGGCGAAGGATGCAGTCAAGCCCATCCTGATCACGCTCGCAGTCAGCTTCGTCAGCGCCTTGGTCCTGGCCGGATCCGTGGCCATCGCCCAGGACTTTTACGGCGGCAGCTTCCTCGCTAATTCCGTGATTACGGCCGTCATCCTCTGGGCAGGCTTCACGGCGGCGCGCTTCATCACCCACGATGCTTTTGAGGCCCGCCCCGCTGGACTCACGGCGCTGAACTGTGCCCACGAACTCGTGACCTACCTGGTGATGGCACTGGTCATCGGACTGTTCGGCATCTGAGCGCGAACAGACACTTAAGCCCCCGCTCACCGGAGGTTTGAAGCGCGAACGGGCAGTTAAGGCCCTCAGATTTCCCAGTGTGAGGGCCTTATCTGCCCGTTCGCGCTGGCTGGAGGGGCCTCAAGTGTCCGTTCGCGCTAGCGGCGGGGGCGCGGGCGGAGGCGGGCCACAAGCGTTGAGGCGAGGAGCGCCGTCGTAATTTCCAAAGCAATGACCGCAAGCAATGCGGCAGCAGCGGACCCCTCCGGTTCTCCCGCCATAGCCGTC
Organism: Arthrobacter sp. D1-17; assembly: GCF_054130535.1. Classification (NCBI taxonomy): domain Bacteria; kingdom Bacillati; phylum Actinomycetota; class Actinomycetes; order Micrococcales; family Micrococcaceae; genus Arthrobacter; species Arthrobacter sp. D1-17. The sequence continues at coordinate 3,848,739 of NZ_CP096382.1, forward strand.
GCGGCCGCCGGACCTGACCCTGCATGGTGATGGGCTGAGCCGGCCGGGGCGAGCAGCAGGAAAGCGTGGAGCACCGCCATCGCGACCCCCGAAGCCATGATCCGGCGCAGGGCGGAGACACTGCTGTGGCGCCAAACGTGGACTGCACACGGCAGGCAGACCGCCGCCATCGCCAGCATCAGCGCGCTGAGCCACGGGCCATGCTCGCTGCCGGCGGCGAGCCACACGTGGGCCAGGCAGGACGCGGCGGTCACCGCAGCACAGGCCCGGGAGTGGAGCGGAGTGCCGGTCGTCCGGCTGCCCGCTCCCCCGGCGCGTCCCCAAGCAACGCGGCCGGCCGGCGCTGCACTCGCAGCTGCTGCCCTGGCAACTCCTGCTGTGGTAACGGCTGCTGGAGCAACTGCTGCCGTGGCCACGGTCGGCGGAGTCATGCCGGGAACCCCAGCAGCGGAAGCCGCTCAGCCATGGCAGTGGTCGGCGGACGGTTGGCAGTGGCTGGAGGCCTGAGCGGACGCGGGGACGTCGAGGACAGGGCTGCGGTCGAAGAACCCTTCGGGGCGGAGCTTGAAGCCCACGGTGTCCACGGGCATGATGGGCCAGTCCTCGACGCGGGGGAAGTGGGTGAGCCCGAAGGTGTGCCACACGACGATGTCCTGGCCGTCGATGTCCCGGTCCTGTGCCATGTAGGCGGGCAGGCCTGCACCGCCGGCGTGCTGGTTTACGAAGTCGCCGGTGGGGTAGCGCTCGTCTTCGGCATACCGGGTGACCCAGAGGTCCTTGGTCGCGAACGCGGCCCGGCGCGCGATCGACGATTCGGGGTCGGCCAGCAGCGTGGGCTGGCCCTCGGAATGGAGCTTGTAGCCCACCGGCTCGCCCAGCCGGTTGCGGGATTCGGGGTTGGAGATGATCCAGGTCCGGCCGCTGCGGGGATTGCCCTCGCGGGCCGCCGCGGACTCCCGTGCCAGCACAGTGCGCCGGCGGGAGAAGGCGTTGCCGCGGGGGTTGCCCTCCCCCATGGGCTGGCGGACCACGTCCTCTTCCTCCACCCTGTTCGTGAAGCCGTCAACTGCCATGTCCAGACGGGCGCTGAAGATGTGCTGGTGGAACGGTGCCCCGAGTCCGGGGGCGAGCTGGGAGATGTTGTCCGAGCCGCCTTCAGGGAAGGCGGAGGTGAACACGACGCCGGTGGCCTTGGCCTCGAATTCGATGGTGCCGTCGAGGTAGAGGTACCAGTAGAAGCCGTAGTCGTAGTTGCCGATGGTGGTGAAGAAGGAGATCACCAGGCGGCGGTTGCGGCGGGTGTAGTTGATGCCGGACCAGAGGTCGGAGTGTTTGGCCAGGATGCCCCAGTCCTCCTCGTGCATGCAGATGCCGTTGCGGATCTCCCGGGGGTTGCCGAAGGCATCGGAAATGACCGGGCTGAGGTAGGTGATGTCGCCCAGGCAGTCGCAGCCCAGTTCAAGGGAGTTGGCGTACTGGCCGACGAGGTATTCGCCAGTGTCGAAGTAGTTCTGCCAGGACCGGATGGGGGAAGGGTCGCCGTACGGGACCACCATCTCGGCGATGGAGGCCCTGTTGATGATGGGCCGCAGCCGGTCCCCGTCCCGGAATCCGATGTTGTGCAGCACCACGCCCTCGCGGACGTCGAAGCCAACGTCCAGGCTCCACTTCTCCCATTCCACGTGGTTGCCGCCGGTGACGGTGAAGCTGGGGCCTTCGGGCTGGGTGATCGAGATGGGCTTCTGGGTGGTGCGCAGCGGGCCGGTGAGTTCGGGGTCGGTGTAGTTGCCGTGTTCGGCCGGAACCGGGAAGATCCCCGTGTCGATCACCTGGGTGACTTCCTTGTTGACCACGTCCACGTAGGCCACCAGCCCGTCCACCGGGTGGGCCCAGGCGCTGTCTTCAGGAAAATCCTGCACGAAAGCCAGGCCACGAAGAATCCTGCGGCCCCGTTCCTCCGGGTATTCGAAGACACCAGCAGACAACGGAGCAACACGCACCTTGGCGACGTCCAGGTCGCGAACCGCCAAGGCCTTCAGCCACCGCTCATCCGCGGCCAAAAGCTCCTCCACGACCTCGAATTCCTCCTCGAGGACCGGCAGTTCGCCGGCAACTGCAGTGTCGAGCTCGACGGCGGAGACAACAGAGCCGCTGGTGACGGAAACTGTGACGTCGTGCGGCCGGGCACCGGAAATGTCGTGAATGAAGACCCGGAAGCGGCGGTCCTCCGCATCTCTGCCGCCTCCTCGGGCAGGATCGAGCAGGCCCAGGTATGCGATGCGCTTCTCCGCGCCGAGGAGCCCTTCGGAGCGAAGAATGCCCTGCACTTCGGTGATTTCTGCGGCCGCGGCCAGCCTGAAAGGGGTGGCTACATCTGTGAGTGAGGGCGTCATGGCGTCCTTCGGTCCGGGACCCTGACGGGTCGGATTTTTATTTTCTATAGTTGTAGAGAATAAGCCTCCGTAAGATAAGTCACAAGAGTTTTACGCAAAAAAAATTTACGGGGAGCAGCCGGGTGCCAAAGATTGTCGATCACGATGAGCGTCGGCTGGAACTGGTCGGAGCGACCTGGCGGATCATTGCGCGGCTGGGAATCGAGAGTGCAACCATGCGTGAGATCGCCACGGAAGCCGGCTTCGCCAACGGGGCCCTCAAGCCCTACTTCCCCACCAAGGACACCCTGCTGACTTTCGCCTTCAGCCACGTCTTCAACAGGACGAATGAACGCATCGCAGAGGTCACCGCCGGAAAGTCCGGCATAGCCGCCCTGCGGGCTTTCTGCCTGGAGGTACTGCCGCTGGATGAGGAGCGGGTCAGCGAAGCGCGGATTGTCATCCCCTTCTGGCAAAAGGCCATCAACGATCCCGAAAAGGCCGCCATTCACCAGGAATCCATGGAGCAGTGGCAGGCAGCCATCGTCCGCCACCTCGGCGAGGCAAGGAAGAGCGGCGACGTGAGCGCCGCGACAGACGACGGGGTCGTCGCCGGGCACCTGCTTAACATGCTGCTCGGGGCCCAGATAACGGCAGCACTCGCCCCCGGGAGCCAGGACGACCTCAGGCTGGGGGACCAACTCGAGTCGTTCCTGGGCCTGCTGGCCAAGTAGCCCGCCCGGGATTTTTCTTTTTTCGCCACCTGTTGAAAAAAGGCTGCATCCGGCGCTACCCTGAAATAACTGTGCTTCAGGACACAGTCGTCGTGGAGAAACACCCATCAGATGGCCGCCGTCGTCAGGAACACCTATGCGAACAGCCACAGCCCGGCCCGCCAGTCAGGAACTGACGGCCAGCATTGCCACTTCGTTCGACCACTGGAAGCATCTGGTTGCAGAATCCTTCGTTCCGCTCGCTGCCCGAACAGTTGACGCGGATGGTTTCCGCGGGCAGATGCGCTCGCGCGTGCTGGACCGAATGTGCATTGTTGAAGTTTCCGCGACCTCCCACGAGGTTCACCGGACCCCTACATTGATTGCCCAGGCCGGCGAGCGTTACTTCAAGCTCAACCTCCAACTGGAGGGGACGGGCCTCCTGGTCCAGGACAACCGCGAGGCACTGCTCCGTCCCGGCGATCTGGCCATCTACGACACCAGCCGCCCTTACACCCTGGCCTTCGAGGGAGCAGCGCGGATGATAGTGATGATGTTCCCGTGTGATGCCCTGTCACTGCCCGCCGACTACGTCGGCCAGCTCGCGGCCGTCCGTATGGGAACCGCAGGCCTCAGTGGCCTGGTGGGGCAGTTCATCCGGCAGCTCTCCGAAAACCTCGAGGTTCTGGGCGGCGCCAGCGGGTCACGGCTGGCCGTCAACGCCCTGGACCTGGTGTCCACGATGCTGCACGCGGAAATGGACATCACCCCGGACCGCATGAAGCCGCAGGCCCTCCTGGCGGTTGCCGTTCGTGAATATATTGAGGCCAACCTGGCCGACCCCCTGCTGTCACCGGCCAGCATTGCCGCAGCCCATTTCATTTCCACACGCCACCTGCACAATGTCTTCCACGAGTCCGGCACAACCGTCGCCAGCTGGATCAGGAGCCAGCGCCTTGAGGGCGCACGCCGCGAACTGCGGGATCCCCTGCATGCCGGCAAGTCGGTGAGCGCCGTGGCTGCACGCTGGGGTTTCCTCGACGCCGCGCACTTCAGCCGAACGTTCCGCGATGCCTTCGGCCTTTCACCCAGCGACTGGCGCCGCGGGGCGTGACAGCAGCTGCTGGAGTCCCGGCTCGTGTTCTGCTGCATCTCGAGGGCTGGCGTTGCATTACCGCCGGCATTGGCTGCCTTGCCCGGGCCGAACAGCACGCCGGCCTCTTGGAAATGGACACGGCCTCACGGGTGGAGGGCACGTTCGCGCCTTCTCTGACGGCGAGAAGGCCGTTGCGTACGAGGGGGCGGCAGCACGCACGGCGTTTTTGGCCACGTTTCCCGAACAGGCAACCACCACGCTCTGGCCGACGAATAGGCTCCGGCGGCTCTTCAGTATCTCCTGGGTGAAGATCACTGTTCCGCAGCGGTGGCCTCGGGAAGCAGGCCGCGCCGCTTGAGCAGCGGCTCGAGGGCACTGTCGCGGACCGCGGAAGCCGGACCCGCGAACCACGTCGCAGCCCATCCAACCAATTGTGACTGTCGGCCGCGCAGGGGGCGGGCGCTCGATAGTATTCCGTAATGTGATACTGGCATATCAAGATATGGAACTACTGCATATGCCTGTGCGGCGCAAGGAGGCTCTCCCGTGACGCTCGTCTGCCTGCTCCTTTCCGGTGCAGCGCTCTTGATCAACGGTCTCGCAGCCCTGAATGTGGTCCCCAGCCGGGATGCCGCCGTGTTCAGCCTCGCGATCGGCAGCGCACAGCTGGTCCTTGGCGTGACCTATGTGGCTGGAACTGACGGCGCCGGCGACACCGGAACGCAGGTCCTGCTCAGCGGGGCCGGGATGTTCCTCTTCGGGATGACCTACCTCTATGTGGGCCTGGATTTCCTGCTCGGACTGGGCTCCAAGGGCCTCGGCTGGTTCTGCGGCATGGTGGCCGCGTTCGGGCCGCTGCTCGCCGCGGCCTGGCTTCGTGATGATCCGCTGCTGGCGGTCCTCTGGCTGTGCTGGTCCGTACTGTGGGCCCTGCTCTTCACGTCCCTGGCCCTGGGGGCGCACCGCATCAAGCCCTTCACAGGCTGGGCGCTTGTGCTCACGAGCCAGGCAACGGCCACCGTCCCGGCATTTCTAGGAATCACCGGGCTCTGGCCCTACCGGGCGGATGCCGCGGCGCTGGCAGCGGCTGTTCTGGCCATTCTTTTCCTGGCGGCAGGCGTGTTGGCCCGGCGCGGATCATCCGACCCGCACCGGGCCAACAATGGGGCACTCCCTTCCGCGCCCCTCGCTTCCCCACCCAGGGAGGCTGCGCGTTAGTAGATGCGCACCATGCCGGCGGCCCGCCGGGCGATCAGCACTTCCACAACCACACCGACGATGAAGACCGCGGGGACGGCCACCAGCAGGACGCCAGCGGTCTCGGCACTGCCGCCGATCAGCGAGGTGAAGTTGCTGACCACGAGGAAGAGGATCCATGCCAGCAGCAGGGCCGCGAGCGCCGGCGCTACCAGGGTCTGCCACAGCTGGCCGTCGTTGCCCCGACGGCGGAAGTAGCCGACGACGGCGATGGAGCAGAGGATATACAGCACCAGCAGGGCTGCCACAGCCAGGCCGCTGAACCAGGAGAACAGGCTCAGGACCGGATCCGCGCCCAGGACGGCGAACGGGGCAACCAGTACGACGGCGGTAACTGTCTGGATCCAGGCCGCTACAGCCGGGGCACGGTGCCGGTTGGTCCGGGCCACCACGGCGGGCATGGAGCCGCGCAGCGCCAGCGAGTGAAGGTAGCGGTTGATCCCGTTGTGGAAGGCGATGATGCCGGCCAGCAGTGATGTGACCAGCAGGACGCCGGTGACGGTGCCCGCCCAAGGCCCAAAAAGCTCCACCATGGGGCCCAGGACAAACGTGGTGGCGTCCCCCGATTCAAGGGCGGCGCCGGCTGCATCCATGACCTGGGTAGGGCCGTAGTAGCTGACCAGCATCCAGGAGATGAAGGAGAAGAAGACGGCAATGACGCCCACAGAGAGGTAGGTTGCCCGCGCCACGGTGCGGTGCGCGTCTTTGGCTTCGGCCGAATAGATTGCGGTGGATTCGAAGCCGAACATGGAGGCAACGGCGAACATGATGGCCACGCCTGGTGCGCCGGCGGCGATGGCTCCGGGCGAGAAGGAGGCCGCGAGGCTGAGGCCTTCCGGCCCGCCGCCGCGGAGCAGCACTGTGAAGCCAAACAACAGAAGTATCGCAACTTCGAGTCCAACCAGGAACGCGAGGACCCTGGCTCCCAGTTCGATGTTCATTGAGCCCAGCACCTGCACTCCGGCCATGGTGACCAGGGCCAGCAGCCACCAGGGCACGTCCAGGCCTAAGGAAGAGGCCAGAAGGCCCGCGAATACGGCGCCGTACAGCCCGTACATTGCAGCCTGGACCGTGTTGTAGGCCAGGAGCGCCAGCCAGGCGGCACCGGCGCCGGTCTTCCTGCCGAATGCTGCTGTCACGTAGGCATAGAAGGCGCCGTTGCCCTGTACCTTCCGGCTCATGGCCACAAACCCCACCGCGAAAATCACGATGACGATGCCCACGATGAGGTACGCGCCCGGAGCGCCGGCACCGTTGCCGAGCGCTGCTGCAAGGGGTGAAGCACCTACGATGCCTGTCAGGGGCGCCTGGGCGGACAGGACAAAGAAGAGAATGCCCAGCACACCGATGCTCCCGGCGCGGAGAGCGGTGGAATGCTCCGTCGCCGGGGCTGCATCGGTGGTCCGGGACTCGGAATTCGAAATACTCATTGGATCCCTCTTAACGGTCATGAGTGTGCTGGTGAATGCTCCGGGGCGGGACCTGCTGATCTGTCGACTGCCCGCCCGGGCGTTGCGGCTTCGGGCTGCACGAGTGAGGTGCGCCATGAATTCCAGAATGACATCGGGGTCCCGCCCGGGCCTTGTCGTGCAGCGACCAGTTGTTGTTCCTAAGCGCAGTCGCATGTGGGACTGGCCGTTTTCTCCGGGGAACGCAAAAAAATCCGGGCCTGTCCGCCGCTCCGCACCTCCAGGATGCGAAATCGCGGACAGCCCCGGATTTCGAACTTTTGCAGCTGCACCACCGCCTGCTGCTCCTCCGGGCTGACCCGGGCGGGGCAGCGCTAGGCGCCGCTGCCCGTATGCTGTATGTGCGTCTGCCGGACCGCCGCTTGCCCCGTCTGTCCTTGCTCCATCCAGGGACGCGTCGGTGTTTGCCCCAGCTGGTCGTTGAATTCCTGGGCGTCCCGATAGTAGTCCAGCAGGCTCAGGCGGGACGCGGCCGCGGGGTCAAGAATGACGACGGCGCGGCGGTGCAATTGCAGAACAGACGCGGGGCAGTGTGCGCTGACCGGCCCTTCCACCATCGCCTGGACGGCGCTGGCCTTGTTCTCCCCCATCGCCACGAGCACGGCGAGCCTGGCTTCACGGATGGTCCCGAGCCCCTGGGTCAGGCAGAGCCGGGGAACGTCGCCGTCAGGAAAGAACCGGGCGTTATCCGCCCGCGTGGCTCCGGCCAGCGTCTTCACCCGGGTGCGGGACACCAGCGACGACGTTGGCTCGTTGAACCCGATGTGGCCGTTCGCTCCGATACCGAGGATCTGGATGTCCACTCCGCCGGCCGCTGCGATAGCGGCGTCGTAGCGGTCAGCCTCGGCGACAAGGTCCGGGGCATTCCCCTGCGGTGTGATGAGCTGCTCCAGCGGCAGGTCTACATGGTCCGTGAATTCGCGCCGGATGGTGGAGTGGTAGCTCTGTTCGTGCTCCGGCGGCAGCCCGGCATACTCGTCCAAGGTGAATGCACGGACCTGGCCGAAGCTGAGCTGTTCTTCGCGATGCCGCCGGATGAGCTCCTCATACGTTGATTTCGGGGAACCGCCCGTGGCCAGGCCCAGCACGGCCGGGCCCCGACGGACGCGGGCTTCGATGATGTCGGCGGCCCTGTTCCCGACGTGCTCTGCGGACTCACACAGAATAATCTGCACGGGCATTCCTTTCCTGGCTTATCTGCCTGCCGGCCCGATAAGCCTGCAGAAGTTCACATTTTTCGCTGGCGACCAGCACGTCGGCACGGTATCCCTCGGCAATGGAACCGACCGGAGTCGCGCCAAGCTGTGCGGGGCCGGGGCGGTCCAGTCCCATGAGCCGCGCCGGGGTCGCCGAAGCCGCTGCAACGGCATCGGCCAGCGGCACTCCCCACTCCATGCAGTGGCGGACGTTGTCCAGCAGCAGGCTGGTGGCCCCGGCGATCGCCCCGAGGTGCTCCTGGTCCCCTGCCGGAACCAGGCGGGCCACCCCGTCCTGGACGAGCACGTCGAGCCGGCCGAGCGTGTAGTGGCCGTCGGACATCCCGGTCGCGGCCATGGCATCGGTGACCAAGGCAACCGCGCGAGATCCCACAAGCCCGAAGACCATGCGGACAATTTCGGGGTCCAGGTGCACGCCGTCGGCCACGAGTTCCAGGACCATCCGTTCGGGCGCCTGCTGCGCGGCCTGCAGCAGGACCGGGATGGGTCCCGGTGCGCGGTGGCCCAGCGGAGGCATCCGGTTGAACAAGTGCGTGGCGGACCAAGGGCGAGCGTCACGGTTGCCACCCCGACCGCCGCCCGCGTCCTCACCGGAAACGCCGGTAAAGGCGCCCGCCAGCGCCTTCCGCGTCAGCGCGGCTGAGGCGTCGGTGTGGCCGAGCGACGGAACCACGCCGTAGTTCCGGCACAGCTCAATGAGCTCGGCAAAGTGCGCCGTTTCCGGGGCGAGCGTGAGGGAACGCACCGCGCCCTGGCCTGCCTCAAGCCACTGCCGCAGGAGCACCGGGTCCCCGTCGATGATGGCGTCGGGGTCCTGCGCCCCGCACATGCTCTTGGTGATGAACGGTCCCTCCAGGTGCAGGCCGGCCAGTGTGCCGTCCTGCACCAGCTCCCGCAGCACCGAGATCTGCTCCAGCAGCACGCTGGAAGGGACCGAGACGAGCGAGGCGAGTACCGACGTCGTTCCCTGGGCGGCGTGAAAGGCCGCCGCACGCCGCGCACCGTCCGCATCCGCGCCGAAGGTGTGTCCCACGGCGCCGTGGCAGTGGACGTCCACGAGTCCGGGCAGGATGACCGGCACCGGCTCCGTCTCGACGCCGACCCCGGCGGGCAGCTCCGCCGTCGGACCGCACCAGAGGATGCGCTCCCCGGCGATCACCACGGTGCCGTCATCGATCACCTTTTCGCCGGGCCGGCCCGTAATGAGGCGCCCGCGCAGCCCCCGCACGGTGCCGGCGGATTCCGGCGAGGTCAGGTCAGCTCGCATCGGCCTTGGCCATGGAACCGTTCTCGTCGGTTTCATCTTCGCGGCCCATGGTGCGCAGGTTCCAGCGCCGGATCACGAAGCGGAACACCACGTAGTAGATCGCTGCGTAGCCCAGGCCGATGGGCACCAGCAGGAGCGGGTTCTGGGCGATGCCGAAGTTGAGCAGGTAGTCGATGGCTCCGGCGGAAAAACCGAACCCGTGGTGGATGCCCAGAAAGTTGACCAGCATCATGGACGTTCCGGTCAGGAGGGCGTGGACGAGGTAAAGCGGCCAGGCAACGAACATGAAGGAGAACTCCAGCGGTTCGGTGATGCCGGTGAGGAAGGCGGTGAGGCCTGTGGAGAGCATGACGCCGCCGACGACCTTCTTCTGGGAGGGCTTGGCCTCATGCCAGATGGCCAGCGCCGCTGCGGGGAGGGCGAACATCATGATGGGGAAGAAACCGGCCATGAAGACGCCCGCTGAGGGGTCACCGGCGAAGAAGCGGTTCAAGTCGCCGTGCGTGCCGTTGTAGTCACCGATGATGAACCAGACGATGGAGTTCAGGATGTGGTGCAGGCCCAGCGGGATGAGCAGCCGGTTGAGGGTGCCGTAGATGCCGCCGCCCACCACGGTGTTGTCCGCGACGGCGTTCCCCACTGCCGTCAGGCCGGTGTTGAAGAAGGGGTACAGGAGGGCCATGACCACGCCGATCACGATCGCGGCGAAAGACGTCAGGATAGGCACCAGCCGGCGGCCGGCAAAGAATCCGAGCCAGTCCGGGAGGGTTGTCCGGTGGAACTTCTGCCACAGCCAGGCCGTGGTCAGGCCCATCACGATGCCGGCCAGCACCCCGTAGTTAATGACCGGATCCTCGCCGCCCTCCGGGGCGGGACCCAGGACCAGCGGTGCCATGACTTTGAAGACGTTGATCAGGACGAGATAGCCGACAACGGCGGCCAGTGCCGTTGATCCGTCACCCTTCTTGGCGAACCCGAAAGAGATGCCGACGGCGAAAAGCAGCGGAAGGTTTTCAAACAGGGCCCCGCCGGCGGCTCCGATCACCTGGGCAACGGTGGCCAGGGATTCGAACCGGCCCAGCAGATCGTCCTGGCCGAGGCGCAGAAGGAGTGCCGCCGCTGGAAGCGCTGCGATGGGGAGCATGAGACTGCGTCCGAACCGCTGCATGTTCTGCAGCGCTTTACCGCTCCCCTTGTCCTTGCCAGGAGCCTTGTCAGGGGCCTTTTCGGCCGTGCCTGTTGCGTTCCCTGCGGGTTTTCCCGTGGCATTTCCTGCGGTCTTGCCAGGGAGCTCGCCAGGGACGTTGCCTGCGGCATTGTCCGGGGCTGGCGTCGGCGACGCGCCTCCGGAGGAGGCGGACGGGTTTTCCGTGGACATGTGTTCCTCGTTTCGAAAGGGTGCTTGTGCGGCGATACGGGATTCAGTAGAGTCTTGGTAACTGGTTATAACCAGTGACAATCATCACTGTGAAGCGCATCGGGCGTTGTTGTCAACCTCAGGCAGGAAAAACGTGCAGTCCCGGCCTCCATGGATACGATCAGGAAACGAGCAACAGGAGTGGACATGTCCAAAGCAGAAACAATCCTCGCCGCCTTGGGCGGGGCCGATAACGTCGAAGAGATCGAAGGCTGCATCACCCGCCTCCGCACCGAAGTGGTGGATGCCGGCCGCGTGGACCAGGTTGCACTCAAGGCGGCCGGTGCCCACGGCGTCATGGTCGCCGGCAGCGTAGTCCAGGTGGTTGTGGGCCCCGAAGCTGAGAGCCTGGCAGAAGACATTCAGGACCTCATGTGAGCAGGCCTGACGCGACCACGCCTGATATGGGTGCAGCAGTACCCGCCGCAGCCATCAGCGTGGCCTCTCCCCTGCCCGGCAGGCTCATCCCGCTGAGCGAAGTCCCGGACCCCGTGTTCGCCAAAGGGCTGGTTGGCGGCGGAGCCGCCGTCGTTCCCGATGATGACGCAGGGGTGTTGACCGCCGTCGCTCCCCTGGATGGACGCGTCATCAAGGTGATGCCGCACGCGTACATCGTCCAGCATGCCTCCGGACCGGCTGTGCTGGTCCACGTGGGCATTGACACGGTGAACCTGAAAGGGGAGGGCTTCAGTGTGCTCGCGCAGAAGGGCGACCAAGTCAGCGCCGGTGACCCCATGATCACCGTTGACGTCACGGTGGTCCGCTCGAAAAACCTCAGCATGTGCAGCCCGGTGGTGATCCTCGATACCCCAGCGGACGCCGTCGGTACTCTGGAGAGCGGAGCACGCGTCGAAGCCGGCGGGCACCTGTTTAATCTGCCCGGACAATAGAGCCATGGACAAAGCAGGGGAACTGAAACACGTCTGGGTGCGCAAGCAGCTCCAGGACCTGGTGGCCAGGACCCTGCGCCCCGGGGACGCCCTGCTCGGGGAACGCCAGCTGGAGGAGCAGTTCGGAGTCTCCCGGATTACCGTGCGCAGGGCGATTTCCGACCTCGTGCAGGACGGCGCCCTGGTGCGGATCAAGGGCAAGGGGACCTTCGTCTCACACGGGCTGGTGCGTTCAACCCTGCACCTGGCCTCCTTCAACGAGGACATGCGGGCCGCCGGTTTTGAACCCAGCACTCGGGTTATAAAAGCCGCCATCGCGGAGCCGCCGGTGGCTGCCGCCGAGCACTTGGGGCTGCTTGGGGGACAGGAGGCGTACCAGGTGCGGCGGTTGCGGCTGGCGAACGGGGCACCCGTCAGCGTGGACGAATCCTGGCTGCCGCCCGGGCCGCTTCCCGATCTGCTCTCGGAGGACCTGACCGGGTCCCTCTACCGGATTCTCTCCGTCTCCGGGCATCCGGTGGAGCACGTCGAACAGACCGTCGAGGCCGCGGCCGCATCGGAGGAAACTGCCGCCCTGCTGGAAATCGAAGCGGGCACGCCGGTCCTCCTCTTTAGGCGCCGCTCGTTTACAGGCCAGGAGGATCCGGGCACGCCCATCGAGTACTCCATCTCGACCTACCGCTCGGACCGGTACCAGGTGTCCATGCGGCTGGCTCTCGGCTCATCCGCCCGCTAACCCCGCCCGGCTCACCGGCGCCGGGTCCCGCTCGGCTCACCGGCGCCGGGTCCCACCCAACCGGGTAGCAGCACGGTCCCTTCCCGGCCCTGAGGACGACATCTGCTGGGACTTACTTGGGCGGTCAGGGGCTGGGCGTGAAAACATACGGATCATGGCCCAGAAGATTGCGTACCAGGGTGAGCCTGGCGCCAACTCCAATATCGCGTGCAAGCAGATGTTCCCCGAGCTGGAAAGCGTGCCGTGCGCCAGCTTCGAGGACGCCTTCGAACTGGTGTCGGGCGGCGAGGCCGACCTGGCCATGATTCCCATCGAGAACTCGATTGCCGGGCGGGTGGCAGATATCCACATCCTCCTGCCGCAGTCCAAGCTTCAGATCGTAGGCGAATACTTCCTGCCCATCCACTTTGATCTGTTGGGCATCCCCGGCAGCACCCTCGAAGCCGCAACCGAGGTCCACAGCCATATCCATGCCCTGGGCCAGTGCCGCCGACTGATCCGCGAGGCCGGATTGCGGCCTGTCATTGCAGGGGATACGGCAGGGTCTGCCCGCGAGGTCAGCGAGTGGAACGATCCCCGCAAACTGTCCCTCGCTCCCCCGCTGGCCGCCCGGATTTACGGACTGGAGGTGCTGGCCTCACGGGTCGAGGACGATCCCTCCAACACCACCCGATTTGTGGTCCTGGCCCGGGAAAAGCCACTGCCGGCCCGGGATGAACTTCCCGGACCGGCAGTCACCAGCTTTGTGTTCCGCGTCCGGAACGTCCCGTCCGCGCTGTACAAGGCGCTGGGCGGCTTTGCCACGAATGGCGTGAACATGACACGGCTGGAAAGCTACATGGTGGGCAACGAGTTTGCCGCCACCATGTTTATGGCCGACGTCGAGGGCCACCCTGAAGACCTGCCCCTGAAGCTCGCGCTGGAGGAGCTGGACTTCTTCACCACGGAGGTGCGGATCCTGGGTGTGTACCCTGCCGCGGAATACAGGTCCGGGCAGGCTGACCGTCCAGCTGGATAGTGGTTTGCTTAGGCGACCAGTGTTAGGCCGACGGCCCTGCTTTGAGGGACGGGACGGGCTGTGCGTCAGCAGCATCAGCGGCATCGGAGTCCGCTGCTCCCAACGGAACTCCCTTCGTTTCCTTCACCAGGCTGACGCCGATGATGGAGATGACGCACAGGGCCATGATGTAGATCCCGATGGAGACGGACCAGCCGGTGTCCTTCAGCAGCGCTTCGGCTATGAGCGGTGCGAAGGCTCCGCCAAGGATGGAACCCAGGGCGTACCCGATGCCGATTCCCGAGTAGCGGACGCTCGCCGGGAACATCTCTGCGTACATAGCGGACATGGGCCCGTAGGAGAGCCCCAGTCCTATCGTCAAGACGAAGATGCCCACGCCGTAGGCCCAGATATTGCGGGTGTCGACCAGCAGGAACATCGGAATCACCCACGCGAAGATGAGGACGTAGCCAAGCTGGAAGGTGCGCACCCGGCCGATCCTGTCCGAAAGGGCTCCCCCGAAGAGGGTGAAGATGAGCCAGCCGAACGAGGCGAGGAGGGTGGCCAGCAGCACCGGGGAGGCGTCCATCTTCAGTGTCTTTTGGGCGTACGAGGACAGGAACGCGATCACGAGGTAGCCGGCGGCGTTGTTGCCGATGAAGATGACAGCGGCCAGCAGGACCTGCTTTTTGTTCGTCTCCAGCAGCTGCTTCAGCGGCGTGGCCGACTCCCGTTTGCGCTCCACCATTTCCTTGAACACGGGGCTCTCTGAAACGGCAGCACGGATGAAGTAACCCACGACGATCAGGGCTACTGATAGCAGGAAGGGAACACGCCAGCCCCATTCGAGGAACTGTTCCTCGGACATGGAGAGCCGGAGCAGGAACAGCACCAGGGTTGCGATGATCATGCCGACGGGCACGCCGATCTGGGGGTAGGCCCCCCAGAATCCCCGCCTGTCGCGGGGCGCGTGCTCCACTGCCATCAGTGCGGCCCCGCCCCACTCCCCGCCTGCAGAGAAGCCCTGCAGAATGCGCAGGACCATCAGCAGGATGGGGGCCCAGACACCGATCTGGGCGTATGTCGGGAGGAGCCCGATCAGGGCGGTGGCCGCTCCCATCATGACCAGGGTGAAGACGAGCATGGCCTTGCGCCCCACCCGGTCACCGAGCCGCCCGGCGATCACAGCACCGAGGGGCCGGAAGAAGAAGCTCACGCCGATCGTTGCCCACGAGACCAGCTGTGCGAGTCCGGGGCTGTCCGTGTCCAGGGGTTTGAAGTAGAGGCTGGCAAAGACGACGCCGGCGGCCTGGGCGAAGATGAAGAAGTCGTACCATTCGATGGTGGTGCCGATCATGGTGCCGGCAACCACGCGGCGGTCCGCCTGGCTCATGCGCTGGCGGGCCGCAGGCGCGCCTGTAGTTCGGGGCGATGCCATTCTCTTATGCTCCGTTGCTGACGAGGGTCGGGATGATTGTGCCGGCGATCGTGGCTGACGGCTGGGCCGCGGGACGTCCTGCCTCCGCGTGCCCGCCCGGCTGGAGCTTCGCAAAGAATGCGGCGAGCTCCGCCGTCGCGGTCAGCGGCAGGACGTTGGCCACGTACTGGTCGGGGCGCACCACGACAATGGCACCGTCGCGGTCCAGGCCGCGCTGCTCGAAGATATCGGCCTGCGGGTCGGCGCCGAACACGTTCTCGTAGTCCGTGAGCCTGAACGGACCGACCTGGGGCTTGAACGCTGCCGGGACCGCGCCCATGTCGATGCCCGTGTGGTCCTGCTGGTAGATGACCTTCACATCGAACCACGCATTGCGGTCGGCGCCTTCCGGCGTGGCGGCCAGCGGCGAGTCCGCAGAGTTCGCGAGCCATTCCGCCAGGTCCGCGGTTGGCGACGGCGCCCCTGCCTGCGCAGGATCTGCGAACACGTAGATGCGCCAGCGGCCGTCCGCCTTAGCCTGATGGCCCAGATGCAGCGGGTTGGTGTCGGCAACACGCAGAACGGGTGCGGACTTGAAACGTTTGCCGATGGGGAAGCCGGCGGCCAGGTTTTGGTGGGCGGGCTCAGCGATGAGCATCGACGGCGTGTACTGCGTCATGAATCCGGCGGGGAATTCAGCTGTGGACACGTAGAAGTTCTCCAGCTCCGTGGGGTCCTCGAACTCCTCGGGCTTCTTCGCCATGAGTGTGGACCACTCCTTGTCGAAGTCGATGAGGTTCTTCGCGACAACCTGGCGCTCGGCCGAGTAGGTGTCCAGCAGGGACTCTGGGCTCCGGCCCTCGAGCACGTGCCCGAGTTTCCACGCGATGTTGAAGCCGTCCTGCATGGATACGTTCATGCCCTGGCCAGCCTTGGCGCTGTGGGTATGGCAGGCGTCGCCTGTGATGAACACGCGGGGGCTGCGTGTGCCGCGGTCCTGCGGCAGGACGTCGTCGAACCGGTCCGTGAGACGGTGGCCCACCTCATAGACGCTGTGCCACGCGACGTTGCGTACATCCAGGGTGTAGGGGTGGAGAATATCGTTCGCCTTGGCGATGATCTGCTCGATGGTGGTCTTTCGCACCGCACCCTTGTCCCCCTCAGGGACGACACCGAGGTCCACGTACATGCGGAAAAGGTAGCCGCCCTCGCGGGGGATCAGCAGGATGGAGCCACCGTCATGCGACTGGATGGCGCACTTGGTGCGGATGTCCGGGAAGTCCGTCTCGGCCAGGACGTCCATGACGCCCCACGCATGGTTGGCCTGGTCACCGGCAAGGGTGCAGCCGATCGATTCGCGGACCTTGCTGCGGGCGCCATCGGAGCCGACAACGTATTTGGCTTTAACAATGCGTTCCTGGCCCTCGTTCGGCCCGGCGGTGTGGAGGAGCGTGACGGTGACGGGGTACTCGCCCTCGCCGGTGACCTTGAGGCTGCGGAACTCGTAGCCATAGTCCGGCGTCAGGCGGGTTGGCGACATGGCTGCGACCTCGGCGAAGTAGTCCAGCACACGGGCCTGGTTGACGATGAGGTGCGGGAACTCACTGATGCCGGCGGCGTCGTCGAGGGCGCGCGCCGCGCGGTAGATCCTCGAGGGGTCCTCAGGGCTCGGCTTCCAAAACGCCATTTCGGTGATCCGGTACGCCTCGGCGATGATGCGTTCCGCAAATCCGAAGGCCTGGAACGTCTCGACGCTGCGTGCCTGGATGCCGTCTGCCTGGCCGATCGCAAGACGCCCGGGGCGGCGCTCGATGATGCGTGTGTTGACCCCGGGAAACTGGGACAGCTGCGCGGCGGCGAGCATGCCGGCTGGTCCGGAACCGACGATGAGAACATCGACCTCGTCCGGGAGCTCTGCAGGCCTGTCAATACCGACGCCGGCGGCGGGCTGTACTCGCGGGTCACCGGATACGTAACCGTGGTGGTGGAACTGCACGGGCTTTCCTCACTTCGCTGTGTGGCTCTTTGCTGCCAGAGTTGTGTTCTATATCAGAACAATGGGTTCGATTATAGAAAAGCGGGCTGTGATTCAGTACTGTACGTCACATATGACCTGGGCTACAAGTAGCTGTTTTCCCGACGCCTGCTCCCGCGCCCGGCTTTCGGCACCGCCTGGCAATCCCGGGCTAAGACGGGGTTGACGCCGCCCCAAAAGCAGTCCAGTATGTTTCGTATACGATTTCGTACCTGATGAGGAGAACGCTTTGGAGCAGGTCAACGACGACACCCTGGCAGCAGCACGCAAGGTGATCGCTGTGCACATCAACTACCCCAGCCGCGCAACACAGCGCGGCCGGACGCCGGCCCAGCCCTCCTACTTCCTCAAGCCCTCGTCCTCCCTGTCCCTGAGCGGCAGCGTCGTCGAGCGCCCGGCGGGCTGCGAACTGCTCGGCTACGAAGGCGAGATCGCGCTGGTCATTGGCAAGGCAGCCCGGCGCGTCGGGATCGACGACGCCTGGAGCCACGTCGCCGCCGTCACGGCCAGCAATGACCTTGGTGTTTACGACCTCCGCTACGCAGACAAGGGCTCGAACCTCCGGTCCAAGGGCGGCGACGGCTTCACCCCGGTTGGTCCGGCACTTATTCCGGCAGACGCCGTCGACCCCGCCAAGCTGCGCATCCGCACCTGGCACAACGGCGAGCTCGTCCAGGATGACAGCACCGAAGACCTGCTCTTCCCGTTCGCCCGGCTGGTGGCGGACCTGTCCCAGCTGCTCACCCTTGAAGAGGGTGACATCATCCTGACCGGCACTCCCGCCGGCGCGTCCGTGGCCAAACCCGGCGACGTGCTGGAGGTCGAGGTCAGCACCGCAGGCTCAGGGGACGGCGGGCTAAGCACCGGTCGCCTGGTTACCAGGGTGGAGGAAGGCACGACGGCATTCGCTGGCTTTGGTGCCGGGCCCAAGGTTGATGACCTGCAGCGGGAAGAGGCGTACGGTTCCCGCGAGGCGGCAGGCCTTCCGGCCGAATCTTCAGAGGCAGCCGCGGCGGCCGTTTTGACCCCGGAACTGAAGGCAAAGCTGGAGAGCGTCTGCACCGCCACGCTGTCCTCCCAGCTGCGCAAGCGCGGCCTGAACAATGTCAGCATCGACGGCCTGCAGGCCACCCGCCCGGACCGCCGCGTGGTGGGCCTGGCCCGCACCTTGCGCTACGTGCCCAACCGCGAGGACCTCTTTAAGACCCACGGCGGCGGCTTCAACGCCCAGAAACGCGCCATCGACTCCGTCAACGAGGGCGAGATCCTGGTCATGGAAGCCCGCGGGGAGAAGGGCACCGGCACCATCGGTGACATCCTGGCCCTGCGCGCCCAGGTCCGTGGCGCCGCGGCCATCATCACCGACGGCGGGGTCCGCGACTTCGCCGCCGTGGCCGCCATGGAACTGCCCACCTACTACTCCAACCCCCACCCTGCCGTGCTGGGCCGCCGCCACATCCCGTGGGACACCGACATCACGATCGCCTGCGGCGGCACCACCGTGCAGCCCGGCGACATCATCGTGGCCGATTCCGACGGCATTCTCGTGATCCCGCCGGCACTGGCCGAGGAAGTCGCCGACGACTCCATCGTCCAGGAGCGCGAAGAGGTCTTCATCGCCGAGATGGTGGAGCAGGGCCACAACGTGGACGGGCTCTACCCGATGAACGCTGAGTGGCGCGCTAAGTACAAGCAATGGGAGGCCGGGAAGGATGACTGAAACAGTCGCCGCATCCGCCGGCACTGCCGACACAGCGGGCAGCAAGGCCGAGCAGGCTTACCGGGCCGTCAAGGCGCGGATTGTGGAGGGTACCTACACCCCCGGCTACCGTCTGGTCCTGGCTTCGATTGCCAAGGATCTCGGTTTCAGCGTGGTGCCGGTCCGTGAAGCGATCCGCCGTCTCGAGGCCGAAGGCCTGGTGAAGTTTGAACGCAATGTCGGGGCGACCGTCGCCGGGATTGACCCCACGGAATACCTCTACACCATGCAGACGCTGAGCATCGTGGAAGGTGCGGCGACCGCGCTGTCCGCACCCCTGATCGGGGCGGCGGATATTGCCCGGGCCCGCGCTGTGAACACGGAGATGCGGGAGTGCCTGAAGCACTTTGATCCCGTCCGCTTCACCCGGCTCAACCAGGATTTCCACAGCGTCCTCTTTGAACACTGCCCCAACCCGCACATCCTGGACCTGGTTCACCGCGGCTGGAACCGGCTGGCGTCATTGCGGTCCTCCACGTTCCGCTTTGTCCCCGGCCGGGCCCACCGCTCCGTGGACGAACACGAGGCGCTGCTCCGGCTCATCGAGACCGGCGCCGACGCCGACACCATTGAAAAAGCAGCACGGCTCCACCGCTCCGCCACCCTGGACGCTTACCTCTCCCAAACCAGCCCTCAAGACCCCAACTTTTAAGACAACAGTTAGGACCTCGACGATGACGACTCCTGTAGAAACAGCAGCAAAGCACTACATCCCTGAGAATCTGCCCACGCACATCCAGCACTACATCAACGGCGAGTTCGTTGATTCCGTGGGCGGCAAGACCTTCGACGTGCTGGATCCTGTGTCCAACCAGAACTACGCCACCGCCGCAGCCGGCCAGAAGGAAGACATCGACCTGGCTGTGGCCGCCGCCCGCGAAGCGTTCATCAACGGACCGTGGCCGAAGATGAAGCCCCGCGAACGCGCCCGCGTCTTGAACAGGATCGCTGACGCTGTCGAGGCCCAGGAAGCCCGCCTCGCCGAACTCGAAACCTTCGACACCGGACTGCCCATCACGCAGGCCAAGGGCCAGGCCCTCCGCGCCGCCGAGAACTTCCGGTTCTTCGCGGACCTGATCGTGGCCCAGTTCGACGATGCCATGAAGGTCCCGGGCTCGCAGATCAACTACGTGAACCGCAAGCCGATCGGCGTCGCCGGGCTCATCACGCCGTGGAACACGCCGTTCATGCTGGAATCCTGGAAGCTCGCCCCGGCACTGGCCACCGGCAACACGGTTGTCCTCAAGCCCGCCGAGTTCACTCCGCTGTCCGCCTCGCTCTGGGCCACCATCTTCAAGGAAGCCGGCCTGCCGGACGGCGTCTTCAACCTGATCAACGGCCTGGGCGAGGAAGCCGGCGACGCGCTGGTCAAGCACCCGAATGTCCCGCTGATCTCCTTCACCGGCGAGACCACCACGGGCCAGACCATCTTCCGCAACGCCGCGGCCAACCTCAAGGGCCTGTCCATGGAACTCGGGGGCAAGTCCCCCTGCGTCATCTTCGCGGATGCAGACCTGGACGCCGCGATCGACTCCGCCCTGTTCGGTGTGTTCTCCCTCAACGGCGAACGCTGCACCGCCGGCTCCCGCATTCTGGTGGAACGCGCCATTTACGACGAGTTCTGCGAGAAGTACGCCGCCCGCGCCAAGAACATCGTGGTCGGGGACCCCCACGATCCGAAGACCCAGGTGGGCGCCCTGGTCCACCCGGAGCACTACGAAAAGGTTGCCACCTACGTGGAGATCGGCAAGTCCGAAGGCCGGCTGCTCGCCGGCGGCGGACGGCCGGAAGGCCTTCCGGAGGGCAACTACATCGCTCCCACCGTGTTCGCCGACGTCTCCCCCGACGCCCGGATCTTCCAGGAGGAGATCTTCGGTCCCGTCGTCGCCATCACACCGTTCGAGAACGACGACGAGGCCCTCGCCCTGGCGAACAACACCAAGTACGGCCTGGCGGCCTACATCTGGACCCAGAACCTGACCCGTGCACACAACTTCTCGCAGAATGTCGAGGCCGGCATGGTGTGGCTGAACAGCCACAACGTCCGCGACTTGCGCACTCCCTTCGGCGGCGTCAAGGCCTCCGGCCTGGGCCACGAGGGCGGCTACCGCTCCATCGACTTCTACACGGACCAGCAGGCCGTGCACATCACGCTCGGTTCCGTCCACACCCCGAAATTCGGCAGCATCCAAGCCTCCGCCGCCAACGAGGGCTAAGACTTCTACCCCTTACGTACTCAAGTACCTGCTTTCAAGGAAGAGAGACCATCATGACCAACTTCGTTCCCACCCCCACCGTTCCTGCCCCGGATATCGTCCGCTGCGCCTACATGGAGATTGTGGTCACGGACCTCGCCAAGTCGCGCGAGTTCTACGTCGACGTGCTCGGCCTGCACGTCACCGAAGAGGACGAGAACACCATCTACCTGCGTTCCCTGGAGGAGTTCATCCACCACAACCTGGTACTCCGCCAGGGGCCCATCGCCGCCGTGGCAGCGTTCGCCTACCGGGTGAAGTCTCCCGCCGAGGTGGACGCCGCCGAGGCCTATTACAAGGAACTGGGGTGCCGGACCGAGCGCCGCAAGGAAGGCTTCACCAAGGGCATCGGGGACTCCGTCCGCGTCGAGGACCCGCTGGGCTTCCCCTACGAGTTCTTCTACGAGACCGAGCACGTGGAGCGCCTCACCCAGCGCTACGACCTCTACTCCGCCGGTGAGCTGGTGCGCCTGGACCACTTCAACCAGGTCACCCCGGACGTTCCCCGCGGCCGGGCGTACCTCGAGGACCTGGGCTTCCGCGTCTCCGAAGACATCAAGGACTCCGACGGCGTCACGTACGCCGCGTGGATGCACCGCAAGCAGACGGTCCACGACACCGCCCTGACCGGCGGCAACGGCCCGCGCATGCACCACGTCGCGTTCGCCACGCACGAGAAGCACAACATCATCCAGATCTGCGACAAGATGGGCGCCCTGCGCATCAGCGACCGGATCGAGCGCGGCCCCGGACGGCACGGCGTGTCCAACGCGTTCTACCTCTACATCCTGGACCCGGACGGCCACCGCATCGAGATCTACACCCAGGACTACTACACCGGCGACCCGGACAACCCCACCATCACCTGGGACGTCCACGACAACCAGCGCCGCGACTGGTGGGGCAACCCCGTCGTTCCGTCCTGGTACACCGAGGCCTCCCTGGTCCTGGACCTGGACGGCAACCCGCAGCCGGTCATCGAACGCGAGGAAAAGAGCGAGATGGCTGTCACCGTCGGCGCCGACGGGTTCTCCTACACCCGCAAGGACGAGACGTCTGCGGCAGTGGAGGGCTTCAAGCTCGGAGCCCAGGTCTAAACGATGCTGGACGCGAAGACGATTGAGGCCATTGCGGATGAGCTGGTGGAGGCCGGCCGGACCCGTACGCCTGTGCCGCGCCTGACGGCCCGTTATCCGGAGATGACGGTGGAGGACTCCTACGCGGTGCAGCAGCTGTGGCGGCGCCGCAACGAGGACGCAGGCCGGACTCTGGTGGGGCGGAAGATCGGCCTCACGTCCAAGGCCATGCAGGCCGCCACCGGCATCACCGAACCCGATTACGGTGCCATCTTCGATGACATGGTGCTGGAAACCGGATGCTCGGTGGAGTGGGACAAGTACACCCACCCGCGGGTGGAGGTGGAGCTTGCCTTCGTCTTGAAGGACAGCCTCAAGGGCCCGGGCTGCACCATCTTCGACGTCCTGAACGCCACGGACTACGTGGTTCCGGCCCTGGAAATCCTCGATTCGCGGATCGAGATGGAGGGCCGGACCATCGTGGACACCATCTCCGACAACGCCGCGATGGGCGCCATGGTTGTGGGCGGACGCCCGGTGAAGCCGGACGCCGTCGACCTCCGCTGGGTTTCTGCCATCCTGTACAAGAACCAGACCGTGGAGGAGACCGGCGTCGCCGCGGGCGTCCTGGACCACCCGGCCAACGGCGTGCACTGGCTCGCCAACAAGATCGCGGCGCACGGGGACAGCATGAAGGCCGGCGACATCATCCTCGCCGGGTCCTTCACCCGTCCCCTCTGGGTCTACAAGGGCGACACAGTCCACGCCGACTACGGACCGCTGGGGGCTGTGACATGCCGCTTCGTCTAGAACCGGGCGACACCTTCCAGGACGCCCTGGCCGCCTCGAACCGGCCGCTGGCCGGGATGTGGGTGTGCTCCGGCAGCCCGCTCATCGCCGAACTCTGCGCCGGGTCCGGCCTGGACTGGCTCCTGGTCGACGCCGAACACAGCCCCAACGGGCTCGAATCCATCCTTGCCCAGCTCCAGGCCATCCACGGCTACCCGGTCCACACCCTGGTCCGGCCGCCCGTGAACGACGTGGTGGTGATCAAGCAGTACCTGGACCTGGGCGTGCAGAACCTCCTCATCCCCATGGTCAACTCCGTCGCTGAAGCAGAAGCCGCGGTGGCCGCCACCCGCTACCCGCCCCAGGGGGTGCGGGGGGTCGGTTCCGCATTGGCCCGCGCAGCCCGCTGGAATCGGGTCCCCGACTACCTCGTCCGTGCCGCGGAGACTATCAGCGTCACCGTCCAGATCGAATCGACCGCGGCCGTTGAAGCGGTGGAGGACATCCTTAAGGTCGATGGCGTGGACGCCATCTTCGTGGGCCCCTCCGACCTCGCCGCCTCGATGGGGCTGCTGGGCCAGCAGGAACACCCAGAGGTGCGCGCCGCCGTCGAACACTGCCTCGCCGCCGCCAAAGCAGCCGGCAAGCCTGCCGGCGTCAACGCCTTCGCCCCCGCCACGGCACGTGCCTATCTCGACACCGGTGCCGCCTTCATCCTGGTGGGCGCCGACGTCGCCCTCCTCGCCCGCGGCTCGGAGGCACTCGCCGCCCAGTACGTCCAGCCACCCGACGGCGGCACGCCAACCTCTTACTAGTCCCCTCAGACCTTTTACTCCCAAGGAGACTCCCGCATGACTGCTTCGCCCGTAATCTCCCCTGCCATTTCCCCCGCCCGCGAGGCTGAGCTTCTCGCGTCCGTGCCTACGGGCCTGCTGATTGGCGGGCAGTGGCGGGACGCTTCCGACGGCGGCACGTTCGACGTCCACGACCCCGCCACCGGGGACGTACTCGCCACCCTGGCCTCGGCCACCAGCAAAGACGCCCTAGCCGCTTTGGATGCGGCCGACGCCGCTCAAGCCTCCTGGGCCCGCACCGCCCCAAGGGTGCGGGCCGAGATCCTGCGCCGCGCCTTCGACCTGGTCACCGAACGCGCCGAGGACTTCGCGCTGCTGATGACCCTGGAAATGGGCAAGCCCCTGGCCGAAGCCCGCGGCGAAGTCACGTACGGCGCGGAGTTCCTGCGCTGGTTCTCCGAAGAAACCGTCCGCGACTACGGCCGCTACCTCACCACCCCCGAGGGCAAAAACAAGATCCTCGTCCAACACAAACCCGTCGGCCCGTGCCTGCTCATCACCCCTTGGAACTTCCCGCTGGCCATGGCCACCCGCAAAGTCGCCCCCGCCGTCGCCGCCGGATGCACCATGGTCCTGAAACCCGCCAAACTCACCCCGCTCACCGCCCAGTACTTCGCGCAGACCATGCTCGACGCCGGCCTGCCCGCCGGGGTCCTGAACGTGGTGCCCTCCTCCTCAGCGTCCGGGATCTCCGGTCCCCTGCTGAAGGATTCCCGGCTGCGGAAGGTCTCCTTCACCGGCTCCACCCCCGTCGGCAAGCACCTCATCGCCGACGCCGCTCAGAACGTCCTGCGCACCTCGATGGAGCTCGGCGGCAACGCACCCTTCATTGTCTTCGAAGACGCAGACCTCGATGCCGCCGTCGAAGGTGCCATGGCCGCGAAGATGCGGAACATGGGTGAGGCCTGCACCGCCGCTAACCGCTTCCTCGTCCACGAGTCCGTCGCCCAGGAGTTCACCGCCAAGTTCGCCGCCGCCATGGGCGCCCTGAACACCGGCCGCGGCACCGACCCCGCCACCCAGGTCGGCCCCCTGATCGACGCCGGCGCCCGCGACGACGTCCACGCCCTCGTCACGGCCGCCGTCGACGCCGGAGCAGTGGCCCTCACCGGCGGGGCACCGGTGGAGGGCGCCGGGTACTTCTACCAGCCCACCGTCCTGGCCGGCGTCCGCAACGACGCAGAAATCCTCCGCCAGGAAATCTTCGGCCCCGTCGCCCCGGTCACCACCTTCAGCACCGAAGCAGATGCGGTCCGCCTAGCCAACGCCACCGAATACGGCTTGGCCTCCTACCTCTACAGCCGCGACTTCAACCGCCTGCTGCGCGTCGCCGAACAGATCGAATTCGGCATGGTCGGTTTCAACGCCGGCGTCATCTCCAACGCCGCCGCACCCTTCGGCGGCGTCAAACAATCAGGACTCGGCCGCGAAGGCGGCACCGAAGGCATCGCCGAATACACCACCACCCAATACATCGGCATCGCCGACCCCTACGCCGGCTAGCTCGCCATTTCCCCCTACCGGCTGCCGGGCACCATATACTCCGAATATGCCAATTACGCGCCTCGACCGAAGCACCCTCGCCCAGCCGTCCGCCTCGGAGCAGTACGGGAGCGATCTGTGAGCGGCGGTCTCGTCGCCCTGCTGGACGACGTCGCAGCCTTGGCCCGGATAGCGGCCGCCTCGGTAGACGATGTCGCCGCCGGGGCCGCCAAAGCGGGGGCCAAGGCCGCCGGCGTGGTGATTGACGACGCCGCCGTTACCCCGCAGTACGTATCCGGGGCCGACCCGTCCCGCGAGCTGCCAATGATCAAGAAGATCTTCTGGGGCTCACTCCGGAATAAGCTGTTGATCATCCTGCCGGCACTGCTGCTCGTCAGCGCCTTCATCCCAGGAGCCATCCCCTTCATCCTCATGCTGGGGGGCACCTACCTCTGCTACGAGGGTGCAGAGAAGGTATGGCACAAGCTCCGCGGCCATCACGAGGCCGAAAAAAACGCCGGCGGTCGAGCGTGGCCCGAAGGCGGAGGCCAAGGTCATTAAAGGCGCCATCACCACTGACTTCATTTTGTCCTGCGAGATTATGGTCATCTCGATGAACGAGGTGGCCGAAGGTTCCTTGTTGTCCAGAGCCGTTATCCTGGTCGTCGTGGCGCTCGCGATCACGGTGCTCGTGTACGGCGCCGTCGCACTGATCGTCAAAATGGACGACATCGGCCTGCATCTGGCCGCTAAGAACTCCGCGGGTTCCAAGCGCGTCGGCGAGTTGCTTGTCAAGGGAATGCCCGCCGTGCTGGCCGCGATAACCTTCATCGGGACGATCGCCATGCTTTGGGTTGGTGGTCACATCATGCTCCAGGGAGCATATGACCTCGGCTGGCATGCCCCGTATGACCTGGTCCATGTCCTTGAGAAGCCATTCATCGGGCTCCCGGCCGTGGGCGGCTTCCTGGCCTGGCTCGTCAACACCTTGTGCTCGGCCGTCATCGGACTCGCGTGGGGCATCGGCGTCATGGCTGTCGTACATCCGCTGCTCAAAGTGTTGCCGTTCGGCAAGGGGAAGAGCGGGCACGAGGAGGGCGACCTCCGCGCCGCAGTCGCCGGCTACCGCCCGACGAAACGAAACGACGATCCCGCCTCTTAGCCCGTACCCGCTACGCAACGTCAACGGCGGAACAGGGAAATGACGATGCTGACGACCACCGAAACCACGATCATGGACACCCAAGGGAAGTAAACCCGGAGGTTTCCGCGATCGATTCGGACATCTCCTGGCAGATGGCCGAACCACGACAGCCAGCCGTTCCATGCCAGCACTCCCACCAGGACTACCAGCACCCCGACACCAACAAACAACGGACCCAGGTCACGGCCCATCACACACCACCTTTACACTTCCCGGTTCAGGCAGCCAAACGTTGTGCAGCGCATCCTCCAACTGCCCGTCACAACAAGCACGCTGGCGGTTATCACTGCTCCACGACGCAGTCGACCATGTCCTTCAGGATTTCCCGGAAGTCCCGGGCTCGAATGGAGGTAACCGGTCCCCGCCCTTGGGCTCGCCGGACGGCATTCGCGACGGCAAGCGCCTCGGCGAACAGTTCGGCCGTAACGGCAGTGACACGTTCTGGCTCCAGAGAGAATATGTTCCACCATGGCTCGGGAATGCTTCTCTGTCTCGCCCTGGTCCCGACCCAGGCTGCTGGGTTCGAGGCGCATCCTTGCAGCTTCGAGTCCACGGTCCACATGGGAGGCGAAGACTTCGTCCATGTATTGGATCGTCATGGACCGTATCTCCTTTCTCTCCTATCCCGGAGGAAGGCTGCCTCTGCCCAGGTCCCGCCTGTGCGAAGGCAGGACCTGGTTTGGCATCCGCCCCTGTCTGCTAGGCGTTGATCTGTTGCTGCGCGCCAGCCCCGGAGCTGATCTCGATCTTTCGCGGCCGCGCTTTCTCCGCGACCGGGATGCGCAGCGTCAGGACGCCGGCCTCGTAAACGGCTCTGACGTTGTCCGTATCGAGCGTGTCGCCCAGGATCAGCTCGGATCAGCTGGCGGCTAAACACGCCGCGCGGTCGTTCCGCAGCAATCAGTTCATACCCTCCTTGATCATCAAGTGGTCAGATCTGTATCGGTTGATACAGGTCTATTAGCACCTGGACCATCGAATGACAAGAGGTTCGCGCCGATCAACGATGAACGGCGCAACACCCCCATGCCTTCCGGGCACCACCTAGCCGGGAAGAAGCCAGGCCAAGGAAGGCACTAAGGGAATCCGCGCTCCCCCCTGTTATGCGCCATTGCAGAGCCTGTAACGCGGCATTACAATGGAGGTGTCAACTTATGAGGAAAGATAAGGAGGAGCTGTTCAGGGCGTGTGCAAGCACGAGAAACTGCGTTTGAGGTTCTGTGACTTCTACTCGTTCATGTCGTATTCGGATTTCACTGCCTGGGTACAGGCCGATGATGAGGCTGCCCCGGAGATGTCGTTTTCCGATACTGTCACTTCCGATTAACTAAACCCCGGGCGTCCGCCGGCGCGGGAAGGAGCACGGTAATGACAGAAGAAAAACCAACAATCCCGCTCCTGGGCTACGCCGATCTGGCCCGGGAGACCGGCCATGACGTCGGCCTTATCCGCGTCTGGCTGAACAGAGGGAAGCTGCCCACTCCTGACTACAGGCTCGGCCAGTCACCCGGCTGGCTCCAAGAAACCATCAGCCCATGGATTCAGGCCAACAGAACGCAGTCCCCCGGCGTGTAGCTCCATCTGCACAAAACAGGGACGGCGGTGCTACGCCCGCCGCCGTAACCACTGCCTGGTCCTCATCCGGCGGGCGGCTGAGGCCGGCGGCAGTTCACCGGCCTGTTCGTCGGTCAGCAGGCATCGGATTTGCCTGGTTGTCATCAGCTCGATGGAGTCCCTGGCCACGAACCTCAGGCCCCGGCGGGTCTTGACAACGATGCCGTGCAGAATATTCCCTTTGCCGTCATCCAGGACGCGTTCCAGGGTTCCAAACGTTTGTCCGGACTGGGAGGTAACCGGCGTCCCCCTCTCCACGGCCGTGTAGGCAACGGGCCGGGCCTCATCATTCACTGCACACCCCCTTTCAGGACTTAGGGCGGTCGCCCAGTCCTGTCCATCCCTATATTTTGAGGACATGACGTTGTCCACATACTGTGCACCCGGTGGGATTCGAACCCACGACCCGAGGATTAAAAGTCCACTGCTCTGCCAGCTGAGCTACAGGTGCCCGACAGCCCTTCAGGGTTCCCAGCGGATAATTCCCACGACGTCAGCTACTTTTGAACGCCATGGTGCCCTCCCGGCTGTCGCCAAAATCCCGCGGTCCCTTGGTGCCGCCGTCCCTTGGTGCATTGAGCTGGCGCACGGGGACTGGCACAGGGACTACTAGATTGAATTTAACGCTGAACGCCCGCACACGCCACCCATGGACCGGTGATACATCCCGGTGCTGAGCAGGCCACCAAGCTACGGGCCATGAAGGCAATCCGCTTCTACCACCTCAGCGACCCGAAGATCGATAATGTTCCGTATCAGATGATGTTCGGTATCGACAGCCAGAACATGGTGCAGGAGACAGGGTGCGTTCGCCATCGTGGCAGGTTTGGAGCGTTCCGGGCGCTCACCCCCCGATGCATTTCCCCGCGCATGAAGGTTCCCATGGCGCTGTCCGATGAAGAACGCCGCCGCCTTGAAAGGCTGGAAAAAGAACTGGCGGCAGAACACCCTGATCTGGCCCGGAAACTGCAGTCAGGATTCACCAGCAGCAGGTCCAGAGCCCGCATCATCTACGGCGTCATGGGCGCTTTAGCCGGGTTTGCGGTAGTCGTCGCCGGCATCATCACAAAGCTCACCCTCATCGGAGTCATCGGCTTCCTCCTGATGGTTGCATCCGGTTACTGGTTCCTCAGCGGCATCTTCCCGTACCAAGACGAAGAGCCGCCATGACATCGCATCACCATCCCCGGAGTGCCCGGAGTGCCCTGGGTGCCCGGAGTGCCCTCCGCCTTGATGCAGGTTGACCCCACCCTTCCAAGTGCTGTTCTCCCAGCGTCAAGGGCCCTGCGCAAAATGACAAGAGACGGCGGCGTCAGTACTCCACACTGGGAAGCAACCCGCTCAGCCATCCGGCTGGCGCCCTTGCCTACTCGAAGTGGAGTAACTCTTGGAAACCTACGATGCGCTGCTTGCGTCCATCACCCCCGCGTCCGGCCCCACCCGGACCATCCTTGATCCGGCAACCGGGCAAGCGGTGGGAGAAGCGCCCGTCCACAATCTTGAATACCTGGAGGAGGCCGTCGCCGCTGCCGTAGCTGCCCAGCCGGCGTGGGCAGCCCTGGGCCACGGCGCCCGGTCCGCTGCGCTGCTCAAGGCGGCCGACGCCGTCGAACGCTCTGCGAAAGAGCTCGCCCAGCTGCTCTCCCGCGAGCAGGGCAAGCCGTTGAACGGTCCCAACGCCCGCTTTGAGGTCGGCGCGTGTGTTGCGTGGCTCCGTGCGACCGCCACACTACCCTTGGAACCGGAGACCCTGGTGGACGACGGCGAGACCCGCGCCGAGCTGCACTACAGGCCCATCGGTGTTGTGGGCGCCATCGGTCCATGGAACTGGCCCATGATGATCGCCGTCTGGCAGATCGCCCCGGCACTGCGAATGGGCAACGCCGTCGTGGTCAAGCCCTCCGGAAACACCCCGCTGTCCGTCCTTGCCCTGGTCAAGGTCCTGAACGAGGAGCTGCCCGAAGGCATCCTCGCCGCTGTGTCCTGCGGCCGAGAGGTCGGTTCCCGGCTGACCGAGCACCCCGCGATCGGCAAGATCATGTTCACCGGCTCCACCGCCGCGGGCCGGGCCATCATCAAGTCCTCCGCGGACACTGTCAAGCGCCTCACTCTGGAGCTGGGCGGCAACGATGCCGGCATCGTCCTGCCCGACGCCGACCCCAAGGCCATCGCCCAAGACATCTTCTGGGGCGCATTCCTCAACACCGGCCAGACCTGCGCGGCCCTGAAACGCCTCTACGTCCACGACGACATCTACGACGCAGTCTGCGAAGAACTCACGGCCGTTGCCGCGGCGATGCCGATGGGCAACGGGCTCGACGAAAACAACGTCCTCGGCCCGCTGCAGAACAAAGCCCAGTTCGACGTCGTGGCCAACCTCGTGGACGCCGCCCGCGCCGGCGGCGCACGCATCCTGCTCGGCGGCAACCCCGACGCCGACCAGCCCGGCTTCTTCTACCCCACCACGCTCGTCGCGGACATCGACAACGACAACCCGCTGGTGGCCGAGGAGCAGTTCGGCCCGGCGCTGCCGATCATCCGCTACAGCACCATCGACGAGGCAGTGGAAATGGCCAACGCCCTCGAGGTAGGGCTCGGCGCGTCGGTCTGGTCCTCCAACCTCTCTACCGCACGCGAGGTCGCCGCCAGGATCGAAGCCGGCACGGTCTGGATCAACAGACACGGCGCCGTGGACCCCCGCATCCCCTTCGGTGGAGCCAAGCAGTCCGGCTACGGCCTGGAATTCGGCGTTGAAGGCCTGAAGGCCCTGGGCGTCCCGCAGGTCATCAACGGCTGAGCTGCCACCCGAACTCAAGAGCCGCCGTCGCATTACGCGACGGCGGCTCTTCCCGTACGGGCAGGTTTCTGCACCCGGCCGGCCACCCGGCCTGCAGCCCTTCCCGCCAGTGAGACCTTGATCACATCGGCGCAGCTTTTCCGCACGCTGCCGGCAGGAACGTTTACGCAGGTGGGACAGCGAAAAAGCGCGGATATCCGCCCCTCTTCAGCTCCATCTCCGAGAGCCCTTCCGGCTTGCAGCCCATATTACGAATTAGTAACGTTGCTGCCTGGCCCTGAGGGTCAGGCCCGAAACCGGGCCCCGGATGCCTGTCACTGGGTCCGGATGCAACGAGCGGCACAAGGCTGCTCGGGTCCCTCGGAAGGGACTGAAAGCTTCAGGCATGCAGCACCACCCGTGTGGTGACGCATGCGCCTGTCTATGCCCGGAGGGGTCCTTTGCTCAATAAGAAACTCGCCACAGTACTTACCCTCGGCGCGCTCTCCCTCACGGGATGCAGCCTCGCCCCGACGGGCGGCGGAGCCGGCCCGGAGGCGGCGGCAGCGGGACTTTCGGCCGCAACCGCCCCTGCGGCGCCCACTAAGGCGGCAGCAGCCCCGAAGGCTGCCGCGCCGGCACCGAAAGCAGCCGCAACAAAGTCCGCGGTTAAGGCCACTGACAAGGCCGCTGCCGCACCTGTGGCGAAGCCGGCCGCGCCGGCTGCGGCCCCGGCGCCTGCCCCGGCCGTTCTGCCCGTAACCGCACCGAAGCCGGCCCCAGCACCCAAACCCGCCGCGGCGAAGACCTCAGTCGCACAACAGGCCAAGGCCGTTCCTGCTGCCAATGTTGCCCCCGCAGCTGCGAGCGGCAGCGGAAACCAGGCCGCGACCATGCTGGGATGGGGCCCCGTCGTTGCGGGTGACGAGTTCTCCAACACGGGTGTGCCGGACCGCGCCAAGTGGAGTGTCTACAACGGCAAAGGCCATGCCGGCAAGGGCCTGCGTTCCCGCGATGCCGTCACCGTTGGCGGCGGCGCGCTGACCATCAAGGGCGACGCGGCGGGCAAGACCGGCGGCATGTCGGCCAAGTTCGCGCGGCAGAAGTACGGCAAGTGGGAGACCCGCATGAGGGTCGCCCACAACGACCCGCAGTACCATCCGGTGCTTATCCTTTGGCCGGACAACTCCGCTGACGCCTACAACGGCAAATGCTGGGAAATTGACTACGCCGAGGGCAACAACGGCCCGGGCCGGATGAGTTTCTTCAACCACATCGCCTGCCCTGGCAACGGCAAGGTCCAAACCTACGCCAAGAAGGCGATCGACACCCGGCAGTGGCACAACTACGCCGTGGAGTGGTCTCCGACGAAGATCACCGGCTATATCGACGGCGTGAAGTGGTACGAGGACACGACCCCGGCGAACATCGCCAACGTCTCCATGCACCAGACGATCCAGCTGGACTGGTTCCCCAACGGCGGCGCCACAACACCCTCTCATATGGACGTCGACTGGGTGCGCGTTTACAAGTAGGCAGCGCCCGGCACTACATCACAGCAAGACTGCGCGAACGGACACTTGGGGCCCTCGGAGGTTGGGCCCCAAGTGTCCGCTCGCGCTTTAGGTAGGGCCCCAAGTGTCCGTTCGCGCATGGGCCGGAGCACCGGCAATAGACTGAAGCCATGGCCCAGACTGGACTTTCCGCAAGCAAGCGCTTCCTGCGGGGACGGATCCGATCGGGAATAGTCCGCAGCCGCAACTCGCTTGTGCCTGCCATTCAAATGACGGTCTGCGCCGTGGGGGCCTACGCGTTCGCGGAGTACGTCCTGGGACATTCGGGGCCGCTGTTCGCGGCCACGTCGTCCCTGATCGCCCTCGGGTTTTCCCGGGACCCGCGGCTGCGCAGGGTCATGGAGGTAGGCCTGGGCTGCACCATCGGGATCGCGGTGGGTGACCTCCTGCTGCATTGGCTGGGGGCCGGGATCTGGCAGGCCGCCGTCGTTCTTTTCTTTTCCATCCTGCTGGCACGGTTCCTGGACAGCGGCACCATCTTCACCACGCAGCTGGGCCTGCAGTCCCTGCTCGTGGTGCTGCTGCCGGCGCCGCCCGGCGGGCCATTCACGCGCAGCATCGATGCGGTTGTGGGCGGCCTGTTTGCCCTGCTCGTGACCATCCTGATGCCCAAGGATCCGCGGCAGGAGCCGCGCAAGGACGTCAGGAAGCTGCTTCACGAACTGGCGGAGGTGCTGCGTGAATGCTCCTCTGCCCTGACAAACAGTGATTCCACCGAGGCCTGGCACGCCCTGGTCCGCGGCCGGAACTGCCAGTCGCTCGTGGACAGGATGCGGCAGTCGCTGAGGGCATCGGGGGAAGTGGCCACGCTTGCGCCGGCGTACCGCAGGCACCGCGACGAGCTCGACCGGCTGGAGCAATCGCTGGACTTCATCGACCTGGCGCTTCGCAACAGCCGGGTCTTTGCGCGCCGGCTGACCAGCGCCATCAATCACGCCGCCCTCTCGGATGAAGCAGTAGAGAACATTGCTGAGGTGCTGCAGGAGACCGCTGCCGCCATCGATGAGCTCTCGCTCGGGCTGGCCGAAGTGCACGACGGCGTCCGGCGCACGCATCTGCGCACCGCAAGGGTTGAGCTGAGCGCCATTGCGGGCCGGCTGCATCCGCGGATGCTGAAAGTGGAGCGGTTGGAGGGCGAGACCGTGGTCATGCTGTTCCGGCCGCTGATGGTGGACCTGCTCGAGGCCACCGGCGTCGATTCCCGCGAGGCACGTGACATCCTGCCCCCGCTGTAGCGTCGGCCGGCTGACACGCGCGGCAGGAATGTCGTACCCGCCGGATAGTGTGGAGCAATGGCTACAAAGACATCCCGGACCGCCAAAGCTCCGGGCTATAAGTGCGCGGAATGCGGCTGGACCACAGTCAAATGGGTGGGCCGTTGCGGGGAGTGCCAGGCGTGGGGCACTGTTGAGGAAACGGGCACGGCAGTGGCACGCACGACGGCGGCAACCACAGTCTTGGAGGCTGCCCGCCCCATCGCTGAGGTGGACGCCACCACGGCCGCCTTCCTGCCCACCGGCGTGGCCGAGCTGGACCGCGTCCTTGGCGGCGGTGTGGTGCCCGGCGCCGTCATCCTGCTGGCCGGGGAGCCGGGCGTAGGCAAGTCCACCCTGCTACTGGACGTAGCCGCCAAATTTGCCCGCACGGGCCAGAGCGTCCTGTACGTCAGCGGAGAGGAATCTGCCGCCCAGGTGAAGCTGCGGGCAGAGCGCATTGACGCGATCGCGGACACCCTTTACCTGTCCGCCGAGACCGACCTTGGCCAGGCCCTGGGCCAGGTGGAAAAGGTGGAGCCCAAACTCCTCATCGTGGACTCGGTCCAGACCCTGAGCAGTGCAGACGTCGAAGGCAGCTCCGGCGGCGTCTCCCAGGTGCGGGAAGTTGCGGCTTCCATCATCGCCGCCGCTAAGCGCCGCAACATGACAACCCTGCTGGTGGGGCACGTAACCAAGGACGGCTCCATCGCCGGCCCCCGGCTGCTCGAACACCTCGTCGACGTCGTCTGCCAGTTCGAGGGCGAACGCCACTCGCGGCTGCGGCTGCTGCGGGCGGTGAAGAACCGCTACGGGCCCACGGACGACGTCGGCTGCTTCGACCTGAACGAAGACGGCATCGTCGGACTCGCCGATCCCAGCGGGCTGTTCGTTACCCGGACCAAGGATCCGGTCTCAGGCACGTGCATCACCGTGACCATGGAAGGCCGGCGCCCGCTGCTGGCCGAGGTCCAGTCGCTGCTGGCCGAAAGCCCCAACTCACAGCCCCGGCGGGCCACGAGCGGCCTGGACAGCTCCCGCGTTGCCATGCTGCTGGCCGTTCTCCAACAGCGGGCCGGCTGCCTGCTGCACAAGGACGATTCCTACGTGGCCACGGTCGGCGGCGTGAAGCTCAGCGAGCCGGCCACGGACCTCGCTGTTGCCCTCGCTGTTGCCTCAGCGAAGGCCAAGAAGCCCCTGCCGCAGCGCCTCATAGCGTTTGGCGAGGTGGGCCTGGCCGGCGAGGTGCGCCCGGTGCCCGGCATCAACCAGCGCATTCAGGAAGCCCACCGGCTGGGCTTTACCCATGCCGTCGTGCCGTCCAGCCACAACGGCCCGGGCCCCGTTCCCCCCGGGTTCTCAGTGCGGGAGGTCGGCCACCTGGCCGAGGCGCTTAGCCTGCTGATCAACTAGCCGTACCCGCCGGAGCACGAAACAATCCGGCGGGAGCCTCCAGGCAGCCCGCGGGAGCTCCCCGGCAGCGGCGGGCAGCCTCAGTCGCGGGTGATCACCAGCGCCGCGCTGTGGCCGCCGAAGCCGAACGCATTGACGAGTCCGGCCGTCGCCGTGCTGCCGTGCTGCGTCCCGGTAAGAACATTGAGGTCCACCTCGGGGTCGACGTCACTGGTGTTGCAGGTGCCGGGCAGATCGCCGGTCTGCAGGGCCTGCAGGGTAGCGATGGCGCCGAGGGCGCCTGCG
The DNA here is from genome assembly GCF_054130535.1 of Arthrobacter sp. D1-17. Taxonomy (NCBI): domain Bacteria; kingdom Bacillati; phylum Actinomycetota; class Actinomycetes; order Micrococcales; family Micrococcaceae; genus Arthrobacter; species Arthrobacter sp. D1-17. Next base: position 3,883,956 of record NZ_CP096382.1, read on the forward strand.
CCGCCGAGCAGGTGGCCGGTCAGGGACTTGGTCGAGGTCACCGGCACGCCTTCCGCGGCCACAGCTTTGATGGCCTGCGCCTCGAGCCGGTCACCCACGGGCGTGGAGGTGGCGTGCGCGTGCACGAATCCGATGTCGGCGCCGCTGAGGCCGGCCGAGGCAAGGGCTTTTTCCATAACGCGGCGCTGCATGTCCGGATCAGCGGCCACGATGTCGTTCGCGTCCGAGGTGACGGCCGCGCCTGCCACCGCGCCGAGGATTTCCGCACCGCGGGAGCGCGCGTGCTCCTCGCTCTCCAGCACCACAATGGCGGCGCCTTCGGCGAGGACGAAGCCGTCGCGCTCCCGGTCGAAGGGACGCGACGCGCCCTGCGGATCGTCATTGCGTGTGGAAAGGGCGCGGATCTGGGCGAAGCCGCTGATGAACAGGTCATTGACACAGGCGTCAACGCCTCCGGCAATCACGACGTCGGCCGCACCGGAGCGGATCATTTCGGCGCCCTGGGCAATCGCTTCTGCGCCTGACGCGCAGGCGCTGACTGGGGTGCGTGCCCCGCCGCGGGCACCCAGGTCGATCGAGACCCAGGCGGACGGTCCATTGACCATGAGCCGGGTGAGAGTATGCGGCGAGACCTTCCGCGGGCCGCCTGTGTCCAGTTCCCGGGTCTGGGCGAGCATGGTGTCCACGCCGCCGTAACCGGAGCCGATGACGACGGCGAGCCGTTCGGGGTCGACGCCGGGGGTTCCGGCCTGGGTCCAGGCTTCCCGCGCGGCGACGAGGGCCAGCTGCCCGCAGCGGTCCATCCGCTTGAACTCACGGGTGGTGAGCAGTTTCGACAGGTCGGCCGTGACCCGCCCTGCGATCCGTACCGGAAGCAGTTGCGCCCAGTCTTCTTCGAGCGCGGCGATGCCTGAGGTGCCGGCGAGCATGGCCGCCCACGTCTCGGCAACAGTGGACCCGAGCGGGTTCAGTGTGCCCGCTCCGGTTACGACCGCGCGGCGGGATACAGCAGACATGGCACACCTTTGTTTCCTGGAAGTGGACTCAAGCCCCAGTGACACTGGGGTGAGGGAATTTCGGTCAGCGGTTATTCGAAACAGGACGGCACCTGGATTGCGCCGCTATTTGGCGGGGTTGTGCGTTCCGATCGGCACCAGGGTGAGATCAGGGTGGTTCTTCTCGATGCGGCGCAGCGCCCAGACGTCGTTGAACAGGGCAAGGTACTCGCCGTCCGACCGCAGCAGCACTTCAGCGCCAACCACGTTTGCCAGTGCCGGCATGGCGTCCGCCGTCGTAATCCGTGCCATGGAGTACGGCAGTCGTTCCAGCCGCATAGGTGCGCTGAAGTCATGCGCCATGCGGTCCTCGACCACTTCGAACTGCATGGGGCCGACGGCGGCAAGCACCGGCGCCTGGTCTCCGCGCAGGTCGGAGCGCAGCACCTGGATGACGCCCTCGTGTTCGAGCTGCTCGATGCCGCGGCGGAACTGCTTGAACCGGCTGGGGTCCTTCGAACGGGCCACTTGGAAATGCTCGGGCGCGAACAGCGGGATGGCCGGGAATTCCACCGGTTCATCGAGGAAGAGGCTGTCCCCCACCCGCAGTGATGAGGCGTTCACGAGGCCCACGACGTCGCCCGGGAAGGCCTCGTCAATCACTTCCCGCTCACGGCCAAACACCTGCTGGGCGTATTTGGTGGCGAAGGATTTGCCGGTGCGCGTCTGGGTGACCACCATGCCGCGCTCAAACACACCGGAGCAGACCCTGATAAAGGCGACGTGGTCCCGATGCGCCTTGTTCATTCCCGCCTGGACCTTGAAGACGAAACCGGAAAAGGGCGACTCGACGGGCCTCGGGCTGCCAGCGATGTCGGGCCGGGGCGCGGCGGGCGGGGCGAAGTCCACGAGGGCGTCAAGGAGTTCCTTCACGCCGAAGTTCAGTGCAGCGGAGCTGAACAGGATGGGAGTGGCTTTACCGGCGTGGAAGCTCTCCACGTCGAAGGCAAGGTTGGATTCGATGACCAGACCGGCTTCGTCGACGGCGTCCGTCCAGTTGTCGCCCTGGCTTTCGGCGGCCTCTTCGGGCGTGAAGTACTCGGTAAGGGCGATGCTGGCGCCGGCGTTGTTCCGCTGGAAACGCGCGAACCTGTCGTTGCGCAGGTCCCAAACTCCGCGGAAGTCGCCGGAGATGCCCACGGCCCAGGTCAGGGGCATGGGCAGCAGCCCGGTGCGCTCGGTAATTTCGTCCATGAGGGCCAGCGCGTCCAGGCCCGGCCGGTCCCACTTGTTGATGACCGTGATGATGGGCAGGTTGCGCTGCTTGCAGACCTCGAACAGTTTCATGGTCTGCGTTTCAAGGCCCTTGGCGGCGTCCACGAGCATGACGGCGCAGTCGACGGCGGCGAGCACACGGTAGGTGTCCTCGGAGAAGTCCGCGTGGCCGGGGGTATCCAGCAGGTTGATGACGGTGTCGCGGTAGGAAAACTGCAGCGCCGCGGAGCTGATGGAAATGCCGCGGTCCTTTTCCATCTGCATCCAGTCCGACACCGTCTCTTTGCGGTTGGACTTGCCACTGGAGGCACCGGCCGTGCCGATGACCTTGGCGTGCAGGGCCAGGGCCTCGGTCAGCGTGGACTTGCCGGCATCGGGGTGCGAGATGACAGCGAAGGTCCGGCGCCGGGACGCCTGCTTGTGGATCTCTTGGACCCGGGCGGGGCTGAGGACTTCTTGGGACACGGTGCTACTTTCGCTCGGATCTGCGGAGGATCCTGAAGGTGGAAAAGGAATTTTTCGTGAACCGCATTCCTGGAAACAGTTCTGGAATCGGGACTGCGGACGGCTGCAGGGCGCGCAAGCCAAGGGTTTAAGTTTATCGCAGGGCCGGAAGCCCCGCGGAAAGCGGGGCCAAAACGCCTCCGCAAGGACCGCCGTCAGACGTACTCAGGAGGGCCTTTCCGGAGGCTCCTGATGGGGCACTTTGAGGCTTGCCCGTGCGGTTGTTGGGGTAATCTACGTCTAGGATGGAGCGTGCGGGAAACCCTGCACTTTTTAATCCTGCCGGCGGACGATGGAAACCGGCATACCTGCGGGCCCCGCCTGCACTTTGAAGGGAAAGTCCATGGCTCGGAGCCCGGAAGAATCGCTGAAGGCGACTCTGGGGAGGGTGGCCCCGGGAACACCGCTGCGGGACGGGCTGGAACGCATTCTCCGAGGCCGCACCGGCGCACTGATCGTCCTGGGTTCGGACCGGACCATCGACTCGATCTGCTCCGGCGGCTTTGACATCGGCATCGATTTCTCCCCCACAAGGCTGCGCGAACTGGCCAAGATGGACGGTGCCATTATCTGCGACAAAGATGCCGGCAACATCCTCCGCGCCGCTGTGCAGTTGGTTCCTGACCCCAGCATCGAAACTCAGGAATCCGGCACGCGCCACCGGACCGCCGAGCGCGTAGCCATCCAGACCGGCGTTCCCGTCATCTCGGTGAGCCAGTCCATGCAGATCATCGCCCTCTACGTGAATGGGCTGCGCCACGTGCTGGAGGGCTCCGAAAAGGTCCTTGCACGCGCCAACCAGGCTCTCGCAACGCTGGAACGCTACCGGTCACGGCTGGACCAGGTGACCAGCTCCCTGTCCGCGCTCGAGATCGAGGCCATGGTCACGGTCCGGGACGTTGCCGTAACGCTGCAGCGCCAGGAGATGGTACGGCGTATCTCCGAGGAGATTTCCCAGTATGTGCTCGAGCTCGGCGAGGACGGCCGCCTGCTGTCCCTCCAGCTGGACGAACTCACCGTGGGCCGCGGTCCGGGCAGCGACATCATCATCCGCGACTACGCGGGCCCCAACGCCTCGCCGGAGGACATCGAGGGCGCCGTGAACGCCCTCCTGAGCCTCGGGCCCACCGAGCTGATCGACCTGAGCAAGATTGCGGGCATCATCGGCTTCGCCGGCGGCGTGGAAACCCTCGACGCCGTGGTGCAGCCCAGGGGCTACCGCCTGCTGTCCGGACTTAAGGCCGTTCCCAAGGCTGTGGCCGACCGGCTCGTGGACCACTTCGGCGGCCTGCAGCACCTGATGGCAGCTACTATCGATGACCTCATGACCGTAGACGGCATCGGCGATCAGCGCGCCCGGACCGTCCGCGAAGGGCTCAGCCGGATGGCCGAGGCCAGCCTCCTGGACCGCTTCCTCTAAATCCCGTCGTGACTCATGGGCGTCAGCCCAGCTGGAAAACCGCCGGCGGGCTCACTTTGGGACCGAGCTTGGCAATGAAGACGTAGTAGCCGGCACCAACATCATCCGCAATCTCCTCGCAGCCCTGCACTGAGCGGTTGCGGGGCCAGGGGAAATTCGCAGTCTCGCTTTTGCCCGGCGCGATGGTTTTGATGAGGTCCTCGCTCTCGGCCTGGCAGTCCTTGGACGAGAAAACGCGGTCAGACCCGCTGGTGACGAGGAACTCCATCTGCGACGTCCCGAGGTTCACCTTGCACGGCAGCTTCCCGCCGTTGGCCACCTTCAAGGTGAGCAGAGGCTTCTCGCCCGCGCCATAAGCGGTCTTGTTGGTAGCAGCGGTGACGGTCACGAGCTTCTGGTCGCAGCTTGGTGATACCGACGGCGTTGCGGCGGGAGTAGCCGAGGGAGCCGCCTGGCCCCCGGTCGCTCCGGCGCCTTCTGGCGGGGTTGAGGAGGCTTGCTCGCTCTTCGCGTTCATCGCACCCGAGACCGTGGCAACACCGCCTGCCGTAAGCGCCACGACGAGCAGGAGTGCCCCGCCGGCGAACAGCCGACGGCGGCGATAGACTGCGGCGCTCGGCTTGCGCGCCGCGCCGGGCCTGGCGCCGCTTGGCTTGACGTTGCCGGCTGGCTTTTTGCCCGGTTGCTGCTTGCTTGGCTGCTTCTTGCCTGGCGGTGTTTGCACTGCTCGTCGTCCCCATCGAGTGGTTGCTTGCCTGCGCGGTCACTGGTTGCCGGAGGGTGTCCCGGCACTTGCCGGAACCGTCCCGCCGCGCTTCCAGGCCTCGCGTGTTTCTAGGCTAGGTACCGGCTGCGACCCCTGGGCGCCACCACGCCGGAGCAGTCCGATAATGATGCTTAATTTGTTGCACGATTTCCCGTGACAACCATCAGTTGGCTTACTAAAATTGAATCCCGGTTACCACTTATCGGGTCGAGTAGGGAGGAACCACTGATGGTCGAGCATCTGTCTGGCGGCCACCTTGAACGGGTCCTGCTGCCCCTGACCTTTGGAAAGCATCAGAGCCAGGGAACGGCATTCACGGTACTGGCCGTGGAAATCTGGAACACGGGCATCGTGGTAAACCTGCATCTGCATCTTGCATCGAAGAAAGGGACCAAGCCGAAAACACCGGACATCGTCGTCCATGACCATTTCGGTACGGAGTACAAGCTGGACGAGGTTGCCACGGTGGGTTCCCGGCAGCTTCAGTTCTTTGCGCCTTCCATTCCGGAAGGGACACGCAGCCTGACCATCAGGTCCGTGGATCCGGAAGGTGCCAGCTTCGTGGTTGCCCTTGCCGTGCCGGCTCCGAACGGCCGGGGCGGTGAGACCGTTCATGGACACGTGAAACGCCTCCGCCCGCGGGTGGAGACGGGTCCGGACGTCCGGCAGGAGGCCAGCTAAGGGTCCCGTTCCGCTAACCGACGCGGGATTCAACTAGAGTGTTGGCATCAAAACTCCAACCGATCACCCCGCCGCACCCACGGATGCCCGCTCCGCACTGACTGAAAGCGCTGTGCTGACTGAAGGCTCTGTGCTGACTGAAAGCGCTGTGCTGACTGAAGGCTCTGTGCTGACTGAAAGCTCTGCGCTGGCCGACGTCCACAAGTCCCTGGCGAAGTGGTTCGCAGCCGTCGCCCGTGACCTGCCATGGCGGTCGCCGGACTGCTCGCCTTGGGGCGTTCTGGTCAGTGAAATCATGCTCCAGCAGACTCCCGTAGTGCGCGTTCTGCCCATTTGGGAAGAGTGGCTCCGCCGCTGGCCGGAACCGGCTGACCTGGCACGCGAGCCTGCGGGGGAAGCCGTCCGCGCCTGGGGCCGCCTCGGGTACCCCCGGCGCGCCCTCCGGCTCCATGCTGCGGCAGTTGCCATCGGCGAGCTCCACGGCGGGAAGGTCCCGGCGGACTACAAGGAACTCCTTGGCCTTCCAGGCGTTGGCAGCTACACGGCAGCGGCCGTCGCCGCCTTTGCCTTTGGCCGGCGCGAAACGGTGGTGGACACCAACATCCGGCGCGTTCATGCCCGTCTCTTCACTGGCGCGGCTCTCCCCGCTCCCGCCTTGACAGCCGCGGAAATGCGCCTTGCCGCCGGGCTGCTGCCGGACGACGACGGCGCTTCCGTGCGGTGGAACGCTTCTGTCATGGAGCTGGGAGCCCTGGTTTGCACCGCCCGCGCGCCGAAGTGTTCCGTGTGTCCGGTGCGCGGCAGGTGCGCCTGGCGGGCGGCCGGCGAGCCGCCGCCGTCGTACAGGCCGAAAGGACAGGCGTGGCACGGGACCGACCGGCAGGTCCGGGGAGCTGTGGTGGCCGTGCTCAGGCTTGCCGATGCGCCTGTGCCGCCGGAAATGTTCCAGCGGCCCGCCGCCGACCTCGGCTTCGAACCCTCCGGGATCGCGGTTCCGCTGGCAGCACTGCACCGGTTGAGTACGGCCCCCGAACAGCTCGAACGGGCACTGTCCGGGCTTCTGGAGGACGGTCTCGCCGAGCTCCACCAGGGCGGGTACAGGCTGCCGGCATAACAGGCGGAACCCGCCCAGCTCCCGGGCCAGCCGGTCACAGATCGGTGTCCGCCGCCCCGCCGGCCATAACGATGTCTGCACCACTTTCCGCAGGACACGCTCTACCGCGTGGCGGCGGATCTACCCTGAAGTATGCGCAAAGCAGGGGTACTCTTGGCCGCATTCTCAGCATCAGCCCTTCTTTCCGGCTGCGGGGCGTTCGAGGCGGCCTGCCCCTCGATTGCGCAGGCGCCAGGGGTGTCCCTGACGGTCGCCGCCGGCTATGCCAGTGCCGTGCAGAGGCTCAGCATGACGGCTTGCCAGGACGGCGCCTGCAAGGCCGGGAAGCTCGAGTTGGTTCCGGGCACCACAAGTGTCGACCAAGGCTGCTCCCCCGCAGCTGAGGCACCCGGCGGCTACGGTTACGGCCCTGACAGTGTCTGCTCCGCCACCTCCAAGCCCGACGGTACCAAGAGGGGAGTCCTGCACCTTCCGGCGCTGAGCGAGTCCCCGATGAACATCACGGTCAGCGGCACTCTTAGCAACGGCAGATCCCTCCCTGCCCGCACATTGCGCTTCACTCCCGACGGTAACTATCCGTTCGGTGAGCAGTGCGGCCGGTTCATCACCGCGTCGGTGGTCCTGGACGGGAGCGGCCTGCGGGAGGACGCCGCGGCGAGCTAGCCAACGGCTGTCACGGCTCCCCGAACCCTGCCCGCACTAGGCTCCCCACATACTCGACGGCGCGTTCAGCGTCGGGACCCGATGCCTCAACGTGAAGGACAGAGCCTTTTCCTGCTCCAAGGGTCATGAGCCCTGTCATCGAGGCACCATCCACCCCGTTCACGGTCATCTCGACGTCCATGCTGGCTACTCCTCCGGCGATCTTGGCAGCGGGACGGGCGTGCATGCCGGCCTCGTTGACAAGCTCAAAATCACCGGTGGCATCGGGTGCCCGCATGCCCGCATCTTCGTCAGCGCGGGCCGCGGCTCCCTTGCTGCCCGCGGCCCCCTGTGTCGCCTCGGCTGCGCTTCGAACGTCGTGGACGCCGGCTCCGCTTTGGGCAGCCACAGCCGCGGCCACCAGGCCCTCGACGAGTGGCGCGTCAGCCAGGAGGATGCTGGACGGATTGCCGGCGAATTCCAAAGCGGATTCAGCGGTCATAACGGCAGATCCCAGATCGGCCAGCATGACGACGCCGTCGCTGCCGCCGGCCTGTTCAAGGGCAGCCATCACCTTCTCGAGGCTTGTGCCGATCCTGCCGTCCGAGGTGCCGCCGGCCGGAATAATCCTCACATCGGGGGCCATCTGGGCGGCCAGTTCCACGGCTCCCTCAGCGATCTTCCCGCTGTGGGACACCACGACGATCCCCACGTTCACGCGGCGGCTCCGGCAGCTGCCCGGAGAATCAGGGCACTGGAGGCCGCGCCGGGATCACGGTGGCCGGCGCTCCTCTCGCCAAGGTAGCTGGCACGGCCCTTCCGGGCCACGAGCGGCTCGGTGGCCACGGCACCGGCTTCTGCCGCCTCAGCAGCCGCTATGAGCACGGACAGCGCATCCCCTGCGGATACTGCCGCCGTCGCCGCTTCAACTGCCGGTGTCCACGCGTCCACCATCGTCTTGTCGCCGGGTTCAGCTTTGCCGCGCGCAACGATGCCGTCCCGTGCCGCTGCAAGCGCCGCAGCAAGCGCCTGCGCGTCGATGTAGGCGCTGTCACCAAGGACAGTGGCGGCACGAAGAAACGCCGTACCGTAGAGAGGGCCGGCAGCTCCGCCCACCTTGGACATCAGCGCCATGGCTGTCAGCTTGAGCGCTGCGCCCGGGGTTTCCGGCGGGTTCTCCGCGAGTTTGTCCAGGACAGCCTGGAAACCGCGGTCCATGTTCTCTCCGTGATCAGAGTCGCCGATGGCCCTGTCCAATTCGATGAGCTCAACGCGGTGTTCAGCCATCGCCTGCGCGGACAGCGTCAGCCACTTCACGGCCCAGGTGACGTCCAGTGCCGCCATCACACCCCCCAGCGCAGTGCAGGCGTGTGCACGGGCGCGTCCCAGAGCTCCGTCAGTTCGTCATCCAGACGGAGCACCGAGATCGAGCAGCCCTGCATCTCCAGGGAGGTGATGTAGTTGCCCACGAGTGACCGTTCCACAACGGCGCCGCGGTCGGCCAGCACCCGGGCAGCGCGCCGGTACACGATGTAGAGCTCGCTCAGGGGGGTGCCGCCCATGCCGTTGACGAACAGGAGGGTCCTGTCGCCGGAGACGAGGCCAAGGTCCTCCAGTATCGGTTCCAGCAGGCGGTCGGTGATTGCATCGGCGGGTTCCATGGCAATCCGGTGCCGCCCCGGTTCACCGTGGATGCCGATGCCGATCTCGATTTCCGTGTCGTCAAGGTCGAAGCTGGGCGAGCCGGCATGCGGAACTGTGCATGCCGTCAGGGCCACCCCCATGCTCCGGACGTTCCGGTTCACGCGGTCGCCGATTGCCGCCACCGAGTCAAGGTCGTCACCGCGTTCCGCCGCTGCTCCGGCTATCTTCTCGACCAGCACGGTGCCGCCCACCCCTCGCCGGCCGGCGGTGTACAGCGAGTCCTCCACGGCGACGTCATCATTGACGAGCACTGTGCGGACCTCGGCCCCTTCCGCCTGCGCCATCTCGGCCGCAGTTTCGAAGTTCAGGACGTCACCGGTGTAGTTCTTGACGATGTGGAGCACGCCGGCTCCTGAGTTGACGGCGAGCGTGGCGGGGATGATCTGGTCCGGCGTCGGTGAGGTGAAAACGGCGCCGGGCACAGCGGCGTCGAGCATCCCCCGGCCTACAAAGCCGGCGTGCAGCGGTTCGTGCCCGCTGCCACCGCCCGAAACCAGGCCTACCTTGCCCGCCACCGGCGCATCCCGGCGCACCACGTACTTGGGGTCTGAGCTGATGGTGACGAGGTCGGCATGGGCAAGCCCAAATCCTTCCACTGATTCGTCCACCACCGCTCGCGGGTCATTGATGAGCTTTTTCACGGCCGGGCTCCTGGGCTCTCGGTGCTTCTCATTGACATCGGTTTGGATGTGCTTTGACCCTACTACCGGCCCCTCCCCGGCGGTAGTTCCCGGAGGCGACGGGTGCAGCCAGGCACTCGACTGCAGCCGTGCCCAGCGATTTGAAATCGTCCGGGGATGGCGCTTAGAGCGTTTTGATCATCCGTGTGTTACCCAGCGTGTTCGGCTTCACCCGGGCCAGGTCCAGAAACTCTGCGACACCTTCGTCATGGGAGCGCAGCAGTTCCGAGTAGACCTCGGGGTCCAGGGCGGACTGATCGGCCATCACCTCGAAACCGTGCCGTTTGAAGAAGTCCACCTCAAACGTCAGGCAGAAGACGCGTGAAACACCGAGTGCCTCCGCTTCCTCGAGGAGGCTTTCCACCAGAACGTGGCCCACGCCCTTGCCGCGCCACGCCTCAGAGGCAGCCAGCGTGCGTACTTCTGCGAGGTCCTCCCACATGACGTGCAGGGCGCCGCAGCCGATGACCTCGCCGTCGGCGGACTCGGCGATGCGGAACTCCTGGAGGCTTTCGTAGTAGGCCACCGTTTCCTTGGCCATCAGGATCCGCTGTTCTGCGAGGGGCGCCACGAGTCTCTTGATGGAGGCGACGTCGCTGGTGCGGGCGGGGCGGATGGTGAAGGAGTCAGTCACAGGCCCATCTTACGGAGGCTTGGCACAACAAGAGACCCCGCCTGCACCCTTGCGGGTGCGGACGGGGTCTCCTGGGAGTGTTGCGGCTGAACCTGAGCGGTCTGGAACCTAGGCGCTCGGAGCGATCTCGGGGATCCGCGGCTTGGCGTTGCCTGCGAAGGTGAACTTGGCGTCGTCGCCTTCGCCGTCCACGTCCACCACCACGATGTCGCCGGCATGCAGCTCGCCGAAGAGGATCTTCTCCGACAGCTGATCCTCGATCTCGCGCTGGATGGTGCGGCGCAGCGGCCGGGCACCCATGGCGGGATCGTAACCGCGGGTGGCCAGGAGAACCTTGGCCGCCTTGGTCAGCTCGATGCCCATGTCCTTGTCCTTGAGGCGCTTCTCGAGGCGCGTCACGAACATGTCCACGATCTCGATGATCTCGTCCTGCGTCAGCTGCGGGAACACCACCACGTCGTCAACACGGTTCAGGAACTCGGGGCGGAAGTGCTGCTTGAGCTCCTCCGTGACCCGGGCACGCATCCGGTTGTAGCCTGTCTGGGTGTCCGTGCCGGACTGGAAGCCCGTGGCGACGCTCTTGGAGATGTCCCGGGTGCCGAGGTTGGTCGTCATGATAATCACGGTGTTCTTGAAGTCCACCACGCGGCCCTGGGAGTCGGTGAGGCGGCCGTCTTCCAGAATCTGCAGCAGCGAGTTGAAGAGGTCCGCGTGGGCCTTTTCCACTTCGTCGAAGAGAACCACGGAGAACGGACGGCGGCGGACCTTCTCGGTCAGCTGCCCGCCCTCTTCGTAGCCGACATAGCCCGGAGGGGCACCGAAGAGGCGCGAAACCGTGTGCTTTTCGGAGTATTCCGACATGTCCAAGGTGATCAGGGCGTCCTCTTCACCGAACAGGAACTCGGCGAGAGCCTTGGCCAGCTCGGTCTTGCCGACGCCGGTGGGGCCGGCGAAGATGAACGAGCCGCCCGGACGCTTCGGGTCCTTCAGGCCTGCCCGGGTGCGGCGGATGGCCTGGGACAGCGCCTTGATGGCCTCGTTCTGGCCGACGACGCGCTTGTGCAGTTCGTCTTCCATCTTCAGCAGGCGCGAGGACTCTTCCTCCGTCAGCTTGAACACCGGGATACCCGTGGAGTTCGCCAGGACCTCAGCAATCAGATCCTCGTCAACCTCAGAGATGTCATCCATCCCGCCGGTCTTCCAGTGGCGCTCCTTCTCCGAGCGCTCGGCGATGAGCTTCTGCTCCTTGTCACGCAGCGCCGCGGCGCCCTCGAAGTCCTGCGCATCGATCGCAGACTCCTTCTCCATCTTCAGCTGGGAGATGCGCTCGTCCATCTCCTTCAGCTCCGGCGGAGCGGTCATGCGGCGGATACGCAGCCGGGCACCGGCTTCATCGATGAGGTCGATGGCCTTGTCCGGCAGGAAGCGGTCCGAAATGTAGCGCTCGGAGAGATTCGCTGCCGAGGCGAGGGCGCCGTCGGTGATCGTCACGCGGTGGTGCGCCTCGTAGCGGTCACGCAGGCCCTTGAGGATCTCGATCGCGTGGGCAACCGAAGGCTCCTTGACCTGGATCGGCTGGAAGCGGCGCTCAAGCGCGGCGTCCTTCTCGATGTGTTTGCGGTACTCATCCAGCGTGGTGGCACCGATCGTCTGCAGCTCACCGCGGGCCAGCATCGGCTTCAGGATGGAAGCCGCATCGATGGCACCTTCAGCTGCGCCGGCACCCACCAGAGTGTGGATCTCGTCAATGAAGAGGATGATGTCGCCGCGGGTGCGGATCTCCTTAAGGACCTTTTTCAGCCGCTCTTCGAAGTCGCCACGGTAGCGGGACCCGGCCACGAGGGAACCGAGGTCCAGCGTGTACAGCTGCTTGTCCTTGATGGTCTCGGGGACGTCACCACGGACGATCGACTGGGCAAGGCCTTCGACGACAGCGGTCTTGCCGACGCCGGGCTCACCGATAAGAACAGGGTTGTTCTTGGTGCGGCGGGAAAGGACCTGCATGACGCGTTCCATTTCCTGCTCGCGGCCAATCACAGGGTCCAGCTTGTTTTCGCGGGCAGCCTGCGTCAGGTTGCGCCCGAACTGGTCCAGGACAACCGACCCTGCAGGAGTGCCCTCCGCCTGGCTCTGGCCGACGCCGGCACCGGTGCTCTCCTTGCCCTGGTAGCCGGACAGCAGCTGGATGACCTGCTGGCGGACGCGGTTGAGGTCAGCCCCGAGCTTCACCAGTACCTGCGCCGCAACGCCCTCACCCTCCCGGATGAGTCCCAGCAGGATGTGCTCCGTGCCGATGTAGTTGTGGCCGAGCTGCAGAGCCTCGCGCAGCGAGAGCTCCAGCACCTTCTTGGCCCGGGGGGTAAAGGGGATGTGGCCGGAAGGGGCCTGCTGGCCCTGGCCGATGATCTCCTGCACCTGCTCGCGGACGCCGTCGAGCGAAATGCTCAAGGACTCAAGAGCTTTGGCGGCAACGCCCTCACCCTCGTGGATCAGACCCAAGAGGATGTGTTCGGTACCAATGTAATTGTGGTTCAGCATGCGTGCCTCTTCTTGGGCAAGCACAACTACGCGACGGGCACGGTCCGTAAATCGCTCAAACATTTCGCCACACTCCTAGCTACGACGTACTTTGATGCTACGTGGACGTGACGCGACTTGGGGAGCTTGTTCGCCACAGGGGAAACCGCAGCAGCGCCACCGCCTTCCCTCCCCGGCCACGAGGGCAGCTCCGGGACGGGGCTGCAGGGCGGGCGGCGGACCGGGCCCGGAGCAGCGCCGCATTCGCCCGGCCCTGCAATTGCCGATTTTGCTCCCCGCCAATTGCAGCAAAGGCAGCTTGAGAACCAAGAGAGCCCCTTATACCTCTCGCTGCCGCCAAAATAGCCCGCCGACCCGGCGAAAACCCCGGTATGCCGAGACCCATGGTGGCAAAGAGATACGTGGGATTTCTGGTGTTTTAGGGTGCCTCAATTTTCGGCCGCGGCGAAGGGTCCTGATAAAATCTATGGCCACAAGACATGCGATTAAAAGGCGGCGCCCCCGGTCTTACCGGGGGCGCCGCCTATATAGCTTGGAGCTACAGCAATCTAGGCATTTGCCTTTTGGTACGCTTCCTGTATTTCCGCCTGGATACGGCCCCGGCTATTAACCGTGTAACCGTGCTCCCTGGCCCACTGGCGTATCTGGGCAGAGTCCTGGTTGCGTCCGCCTGCAGCCTTGCCGCGGGCAGGGCGTCCACCGGACGTCTTGCGGGCTGCTGAAACAAAGCGCTCCAAAGCAGACCTTAGTTCTGCAGCGTTGGCAGATGACAGGTCAATTTCGTAACCGACGCCATCGAGCCCAAAACGGACGGTTTCGTCCGCCGATCCCCCATCCAGATCGTCCACGAGGACGATATTTACTTTCTGTGCCATCAAAATTCTCTCTTTTGGAAAGGGACGTGTGATCAGATAAGCAGGATCTTTCCACCTAAAGTATCTCCCCGATTAAGGCAACGCGTCAAAACACGCATTGGTTCCCGGGGTGCCCCTGAGAGTAGAACTGTGAAGAAGCAAAGAAGAGCCGGAGAAAAATGGCTCCGGCTATTTGTCCGATTCGTTGGAAGAACGTGATGGGTCCGCCGGCGGAATAGCTGCCGGGTTCCCCTTCGGGGAAACATCCGGCTTTTCAGGCCGCTTATCGGCGGACGCCACGGAAGACCGGGATGACGGCTGACCTGGCTGCTGAGCCTGGTCCGCGGCACGCGCAGCCTTGGCATCCGCCTCCGCCTGTGCTTTCGCCTCGGCCTGGCGTTCGGACTTGTCGGCGTTGAAGATTGCCCGCATGGCGAACCAAAAGAGCAGGCCCACCACCAGGGAGGGCAGCAGGACCGCGACGTACTCCATGGTCAGTGGCCCTCGGGCTTCAGGAGCGGGAACAGGATGGTTTCGCGGATACCGGCGCCGGTGAACAGCATGACCAGACGGTCGATGCCGAGTCCGATGCCGCCCATGGGAGGCGCGCCGTACTCAAGGGCGCGGAGGAAGTCCTCATCCAGCTGCATGGCTTCGACATCGCCGGCGGCAGCGTGCCTGGACTGCTCGGTGAGGCGCTCGCGCTGGATGACGGGGTCAATGAGCTCGGAGAAGGCAGTGCCGCGTTCCATGCCGCCGATAATCAGGTCCCAGGCCTCGATCAGCCGGCCGTCCTCGCGGTGCGGCCGGGCCAGGGGCTGGGCCGAGGGCGGGTAGTCGTAAACAAACGTCGGGTTTAGCAGTGTTGGCTCCACGATTTCACCGAACAGCTCCACCGCGAGCTTCTCGGCGTCCCACTTGGGGTCAACCTTCACCTCGTGCTTCTCCGCCACGGCCTGCAGTTCCTCCAACGGGGTGTCCGGGGTGATCTCCTGGCCAATGGCCCCGGAAAGGCCGGGGTACACGGATACCCAGGCCCAGTCGCCGTCGAGGTTGATCTCACCGGCTTCAGTCTGCAGGGTGCGTCCGGCGCCCACGGCGTCAGCGGCGTCCAGGATGATCTCCTTGATGCGCTCAGCCATGATGAACTGGTCCGCCCAGGCTTCATAGCACTCGAGGGTGGTGAACTCCGGGCTGTGGGTGGAGTCCACGCCCTCGTTGCGGAACACGCGCCCCATGTCGTAGACGCGGTCGATGCCACCCACCACGGCGCGCTTGAGGTACAGCTCTGTGGCGATGCGGAGGGTCATCTTTTGGTCGAACGCGTTCATGTGCGTCTCGAACGGCCGGGCCAGGGCGCCGCCGTGCACGAGCTGCAGGATGGGGGTTTCCACCTCAACGTAGTTGTGCCGGAAGAGGGTTTCGCGGATGGAACGGGTGATGGCGGCGCGCGTGTAGACCATCTCGCGGGCCTCGTCACGCACCATCAGATCGACGTAGCGCTGGCGGACGCGGGTTTCTTCGTTCAGCTCCGCGTGCAGCACGGGCAGCGGGCGCAGCGCCTTGGACGCCATGGACCAGGATTCCGCCATGACCGAGAGCTCGCCGCGACGGGAGGAGATGACCTCGCCCTTAATGAAGACGTGGTCACCCAGGTCCACCAGAGCCTTCCAGTCGGCGAGGGCTTCCTCGCCCACGTTGGCCAGGCTGAGCATGGCCTGCAGGCGGGTTCCCTTGCCGTCGGCGCCGCCTTCCTGCAGGGTGGCGAAGCAGAGCTTGCCGGTGTTCCGGATAAACACGACCCGTCCGGTAACGCCCACGATGTCACCCGTGGTGTCGTCGGCCTGCAGGTGCGCGTACTTCTCGCGGATCTCGCTCAGGGAATGCGTGCGCTCAACACCCACGGGGTACGCCTCGGTGCCGCGCTCGAGCAGCTTGGCGCGCTTTTCCATGCGGATACGCATCTGCTCGCTCGCATCGAGCGGCTCTGGGGCGTTTTTGGGGGCGGGGGTGTTTTGGGAAGTCACAAGCATCAAGTTTACCGGGACTTCCCCGATGGAAGTTTCCCGGTCCAATTTTCAAATCCACTGCCTTTCAGGGCATTCTGCGCCCCAAAGTCCCCGCGGCCGGAGGCATAGACTCTGGATGTGGAGACCTGGACTGTTGAGGCGGACGACGACGGCGGCCGGCTCGAGGTGCATTCCTTCCGGCCCGCGGCCCTCACCACAGCGGATGGCGGCACTGCCGACGGGAGCACGGCGCAAGGGGGACCTCCCCCGTCGGCGGTTCCCGGCGTCGTCGTTATCCACGGCACCCTGGTGACCGACGCGCTGTACCGGCCGTTCGCGCGCAAACTCAGCCTCCTGTTGAGCCGCCCCGTGCATTGCTACAACCGCCGGGGCAGGGCTGGGTCCGCTGCTCAACCCGAGGGCTATACGGCCGCCACTGAGGTGCGCGATCTGGCTGCCGTCATGCGGGCAACCGGCTCGGAGGATGTGGTGGCCCACAGTTACGGCGGGTTCGTAGCGCTGCAGGCGGCCCGGAGCATGCCCATCCGGCGGCTGGTTACCTACGATGCAGCAGTGTCCCTCTCTGGCAATCTCCACGACCGTTGGCGTCCCGAGCTGGAACAGGCCGTCAGCGACGGGCAGCTCAACCATGCCTGGGCGCACCTGGTCCAAGGGCTGGCTACCGCGGGGCCGGTCTCGTACCTGCCCTTGGGGGCGCTGCGGATGCTGAGCATTATGTCCGCCCGGACAAACCTGGGTGCGGAGATGCGCGAATTGCTGCCCACCGCGGTCAAGGAAATGCGGGCCGTGCTGGAAGCCGATGCGGAGATCGCGGACTTCGTGGACCTGTCCACCCCCACGCTCATGCTCAGCGGCGGCTGGAGCCCCGGGTACTTCGCCGAAACGGGCCGCCAGCTGGCAGCTGCCGTTCCGGCCATCGAGTTCGCCGTGGTGCCGGGTCAGCTGCACGAAGGCCCCATCCGTCCAGGGAAACGCCTCGCCGTCCGGATGGCACGCTTCCTCAACGGCACGGACGGGAGCCTGCCATCCCTGAGCAGGCGCGGACGGCGCGGGTAGACAAGCTTGTCTTTAACCGTTGCTCCGGGCCTGCCCCGGCTGTCAGCGGCGCCTCACCTCAGATAGGCTCGGAGCATGACGCGCGAGATCATCAGCACACCGGACGGCGGCAAACTTGAGCTGTTCAGCACGGGCACGGAACTCGCATCGGCAGGTTCCGGCGTCGTAGTCGTCATCTCCTCCATGGTCACGGCCTCCGACTACACCCGGTTCGCCCAGAAACTCAGCGCCGAACTCGGCCGGCCGGTCCATACGTTCAACCGCCGCGGCCGCGGAGCATCCTCCGAGCAGCAGGGCGACTACACCCTGGACGTCGACATCCGCGACCTCGACACCGTCATGAAGCACACGTCCAGCACGGACGTTTTCGGGCACAGCTTCGGCGGGGCCGTAGCCCTTCACGCCGCCCGGACCCTCCCTGTAGAACGGCTTGCCGTTTATGACCCCGCAGTGTCCGTAAACCACAGCGTCAAGGCCGACTGGACTCTCGAGTACGAGCGGGCGACGGCCGCCGGGGACGACGACCGTGCCCTCGCCGTCCTGCAGCGCGGCCTCGAAGCCGCGGGTCCGTTTTCGTCGCGTATGCCGCTGTCCATGTTGACGCTGGCCAACAAGCTCACGGCAGCCACCTCGATGGGCAAGCAGCAGCGCGAGATGATGCGCACCGGCGTTCGGGAAATCAAGGCGATCATTGCGGCAGACATGCCCGCCGAGCCGTTCCTCCAACTGCCGCTGGAGACCCTGATCATCGTCGGCGAGAAGAGCCCGGCCTACTTTGGCGTGGCCTGCGGACAGATCCACGACGTCCTCTCCGGATCCAGCTACACCATTCTGCCGGGCTTCGGGCACGACGGCGTCATCCGCGCGCCGGACAGGCTTATCACCGACCTGGCCGAGTTCTTCGCCGGCTGAGCCCGCCGAAACCACAGCGCGAACGTACAGTTGAGGCCCCTTCCCGCCGGAAAAATGGGGCCTTAAGTGTCCGTTCGCGCTGAGCGGAGGGGCTTAAGTGTCCGTTCGCGCCTTAATGGGCGGGGGCGCCTTGGGGTGCTTCGGCGCCAGCCGTCTTGCGCATCATCGCGGCCAGGACGACGGCGGCAACGGCTATCGCTGTCGCGGCCAGGAACGCGGCGCTCATCCCGGCGACGAGGCCGGAGCCTGCGGAGACCACAGCGAAAATCGACACGAGCAGTGCCGTGCCTGCCGCGCCTGCCACCTGCTGCAAGGTGCTCATGATGGCCGAACCATGGGAGTAGAGGTGCGGCGGCAGCGGGTTCAACCCTGTGGTGAACGCCGGGGTGAACAGCAGCGCGAGCCCCAAACTCAGCACCACGTGCAGGGTGACGATCCACCAGACCGCGGTGTCGGCGTCGAGCATCGAAAACTGCCACAGCGACAGGACCAGGAGGGAAGATCCGGTCACAGTGAGCGGCAGGGGCCCAAGTTTGTCGAACAGCCGGCCGATAAACGGGCCGAGCAGACCCATGGCGAGGCCTCCCGGCAGCAGCGCGAGGCCGGTCTCGAGGGACTTCAGGCCGCGGATTTCCTGCAGGTACAGGGGCAGCAGGATCACGGCGCCGAACAGGGCGATCATGGCCACCACAAGCAGCAGCACAGACACCGTGAACATCCTGAAGTTGAACGCCCGCAGGTCCAGCAGCGGCGCCTCTGACTTCTGCAGCCGGAGTTGGCGCAGCACGAACACGACGAGCCCGGCAACTCCCACCGCCAGCGCAGTCAGTGCGGCAGCACCCGGGCCACCGCCGGCACCGTGGCCTCCGCCGATCTGGCTGAGACCGTACACCAGGCCGCCGAATGCGGGAACGGTCAGGGCAACGGACAGGAAGTCGAGCCTGGATTTTTCGGTCTCGCCGACGTTCGTCAGGTAGCGGGCACCGATCGCCAGCGCTGCCAGCGCAATTGGCAGGACGAAGACGAACATGAAGCGCCATGAGAAATGCTGGAGAATCAGGCCGGAAACGGTCGGGCCCATGGCGGGTGCCACGGAGATGGCGATGCTGACGTTGCCCATGACGGCGCCGCGGCGGGCCAGCGGGACAAGGGTAAGGATCGTTGTCATCAGCAGAGGCAGCATGATCGCTGTGCCTCCGGCCTGGATGACGCGGGCCAGCAGGAGGATCCCGAAGCCGGGGGCCACTGCCGCCAGCGCGGTGCCGCCGGAGAAGAGTCCCATGGCCAGCAGGAAAACGGCCCGTGTGGACAGGCGTTGCAGGATGAAGCCGGTGGTCGGAATCACAACCGCCATGGTGAGCATGAAGCCTGTGGACAGCCACTGCACCGTGGGCGCATCCACACTGAGGTCCACCATGAGCCGCTGAAGGGCCACATTCATGATGGTCTCGTTGAGGATGACCACGAAGGTCGCCACCAGCAGCGTGACGATGACGGTCACTGATTCGCGGGACATCTTGTCATCGGAGGCTTCGGCCGGCTCCCCGGCTGGCTGAACCGCCGCCGGCGCGGGCTGGGCTGCGGCAGGCTCCTGCCCCGGCTCGCCATGGGAATTTAACGTGACTTTGCTAGACATGGCGGGGCCCCCGGAAGTTGAAGTGGTGGCTGGCGGTCAGCGCCGCCGCAGACTCCAACAGTCTAGGGGCACCCGGCATTCCCGTCACCGGACGTGATCAGTCTCGCACTTGTCCCCGCGCCGGGGGCTACGAAACCAGCGGAAGGTTGTCGATCAGCCGCACCGGGCCCACCTTGGCCGCCACGAGCGCGAGCGCCTCGCCGCGGAACGGAGTCTCGCGGCAGTTCTCCGCCAGCGGCTCCAGGGTCCGGGGATCCACCACGTCAAGGTAGTCCAGCTCCACGAGGGGCTGCGACTCGATGAGTGCCTGGGCCGATTCAACCTCGAGCGGCTTGCGGGCGACGGCCCGCTCCTCGAGGAACCGCAGCGCCCGGGACAGGACCAGCGCGGCGTCGCGCTGCTCGGCGGACAGGAACCGGTTGCGGCTGGACAGGGCCAGCCCGTCGGCCTCCCGGACTGTGGGGACGGCGACGATCTCCACCGGGAAGTTCAGGTCGGCGACCATCTGCCGAACGAGCGCGAGTTGCTGGGCGTCTTTCTGCCCGAAGTAGGCGCGGTAGTCCGGCAGTCCACCTCCGGAGCCGGCGGCGAAGGCGCGCGCTCCCGGCAGCCCGGTGGCCGGGGTTCCGAGATGCAGCAATTTGGCGACCACCGTAAGGGCGCCGTCGAAGTGGCCGGGACGTGAGGCGCCCTCCCACTTTTCCCCGAGCCTGCCGGACGCGATCCGCACCGTCGGCTGCCCGCCCGGGTACATCTCCTCGACGGAAGGCGCGAAAACCAGGTCGACACCCTGGGCCTCGAGCAGTTCCGCGTCTGCCTCGAGGGTCCGCGGATACCGGTCGAGGTCTGCCGCCTCGCCGAACTGCAGCGGATTCACGAAGATGGAGGCCACAACCACGTCGTTCTGCTCGACGGCGGTCCCTGCCAGCCGCGCGTGGCCCTCGTGCAGGGCCCCCATCGTGGGCACCAGCCCCAGGGAAGAACCCTGCTTTTGGGTCAGCAGCAGGCGGCTTTGGGCACGAAGGGAGGCTGCGGTGGTAACGATTCGGATTGCCATTCAGTGTCCTCCCTTTGCCGCCGGACCATCGTCGTCCGGGCCGCCTTCATTTGTACCGTCTGAGTCTGGATCGCCGTGGGCCAGGGCATCGGTGATCCCTCCGACCTGGTCCGCCTTCAGCAGCCCCCTGCTTTCGGCCCTGTGTGCCGTCGCCCAAGCCATAGCCAGGTACGCCTCGAGGATGTCGCCGGCAGCACCGCCGTCGTGCTCCCGCAGCGCCCGTACATGGGCGCCTACTGTCCCTGCGTCGCCCCGCGCCACCGGCCCGGTCAGGGCTGATTCCCCGGAAGCGAGGGCATTTTCAAGGGTAGCCCGCAGCAGCGGCCCAAGCATGCGCTCAGGAGCTTCAACGCCGACTTCGCCGAGCAACTGCGCAGCCTGCGCCACGAGGGTGGCCATGTGGTTGGAGCCGTGTGCGAGGGCGGCGTGATAGATGACCCTGTCGGCTTCGGCGATCACCACCGGTTCCGCCCCCATCTCGACCACCAGCGCCTGCGCGATCGGCAGCATGGCGGCGTCGGCCGTGACACCGAACGTGCAGTCCAGCAGCCGCGTCAGGTCCAGGCTCATACCCGTGAAGGTCATGGCCGGATGCAGGGCCAGCGGCACGGCGCCGGCTGTTCGGACTGGATGCAGGATACCGGCACCGAAACGCCCGGAGGTGTGGGCCACAAGCTGCCCCGGCTGCCAGGCCCCGAGCTTCGCCAGCCCCTCCACGAGACCGCCAAGCGCGTCGTCCGGTACGGCCAGCAGCACCAGCTCCGAACGCTCCACGATGTCCTGCACGCCGAGGATGGGAACCCCGGGCAAGAGCGTTTCGGCCCGTTCCCGGCTCGCGTCGGACACCGCGGAAACCCCGACGACGGCGTGCTCGGCCGCGCGCAGCGCAGCACCCAGCACGGCACCCACCTTGCCGGCACCGATGATTCCGACACCGAGGCGTCCGGGCTTAACCACGTTGCGGGCCTTCCTGCTGCTGGGAATGGGGACTTTGCTGGGGACTGAAACCCTGCTGATCGGGCGGACTTTGCTCCAGCAACTGCGGCGCGACCTGGGCCAGCCACTGTTCGCTGGTCTGCCGACGGCGGGCAGCCCTGGCCCGGGCAGCCTGCGCATCGAACAGTGTCTGTGCCTCGTCCACTCCGGCCTGGACCACCCTCGGCGTTACCGGGCCGGCGGTGGTGTGCAGCACCAGATCCGCGACCTCGAACCTGCGCGCCAGCGGCCCTTGGTGGAGAGCCATCGACTGCGTTCGCTGGTGCGGGACCACAACGAGCTCCCGCCACCAGCGCCCTGAACGGATCAGCAGGGCTGTGTCCGTGGCGGTGAAGCCGTTCCGCCGCCACGCGAGCGGCGCCAGGACGCGGGCCCGCTGCGGCGACGTGACAAAGCCGCCGTCGGAATCCAGGCCCTCCAGGCCGGCGCGAAAAACACCAAGGGGATCAGGTGTTCCTGGGTCCGGAAGGACCATCGCCAGCACGTTCAGCACGTCATCGACACCGCCGACCGGCAGCAGCGTGGTCCGCGGCCCCGCTTCGCCATTGGCTCCCGCAACCCCGTATCCTGCCACGTTGACCTGGATCCGATACCAGCCGAACAGGCGCCACAGCGGCGGCTGGACCACCCGCAGAGCCTGCACCCGTCCAGGCGGAAGGGTCTGCGCCTGGGTGTCGAGCAGGCCGTAGCGGAGCCTGATGCCGTCCGGGGAAATAGCAGCGGTGAAGTTGTAGCCCTTGTGGAAGGATCCCCAGTATGAGGCGAACAGGCCCAGCACCGCAGGAATCAGGTAAAGGAAAAAGCCCCGGTTTTCAGTGACCGCGGACAGGACCACGGACACCACCCCGCCCAGCACGATGACGAGGCTCTGCTCGCTGAGCAGCAGGGACCCGATCAGGCGCGACGGCGGGACGCGCAGCACCTGCTGCTCGGGGGCTTCCGGCACGGCTACTTCGGCCTGCCCGGGTTCCAGCCGGACTCCCGCCGCACGGGCGAGGATCGTGGCCCGCAACTGCCGGGCGTCCTCCATGCGGAGGTAGGCGAGCCGGACGGCCGACTCCCCTGCATCGGCCACTTCAAACTTCAACTCCGCCAGCCCGAAGATCCTCGCAAGCAGGGGCTGCACGATATCGATCGCCTGGACCCGGTCAAGGCGGGCCTGGCGCTGCTGCCTGAACAGGAAGCCGGTGTTGACGCGGACGTACCCTTCCGCCACCTGGTAGCGGGTGAAGTACCACGACATGATGAACCCGGAGACCGCGAGCAGCAACATGAAGGCCCCGCCGGCGAGGAGCCACGGGGCGCGGCCTGCTATGAGGTCGTCGACGAGTGGCTCGCCCCGCAGCATCCGTTCGAAGGAATCGCGCCCGAAGAAGTAAGCGATGGCCAGCAGCGCCACCCAGCCCCGCACGAATGGTGTCGCTGGATGCACGCGGAGCCATGGGCTGTCGGGCTGGGGGCCAGCGGGCTGGGGGCCGGCTGGCTGCACGGGAAGAGGCGGTGCGTCGGCGGGCTGCACGGGAGGGAACGGGGCCCCCTCGGGCTGCACGGGAGGGGGCCCGGCGGTCACAGCCCGGCCAGCCTGGCTTCGCCGCGAGCCGAAAGCTGTTCCCGCAGGCGGGCCCCTTCCTCGGCGGGCAACCCGGGAATGGACGCATTCGTTCCGGGTGAGGCGGTGTGCAGCTTCAGTGTGCACAGTCCAAGGCTGCGCTCCACCGGCCCCACACTGATGTCCACGTACTGCATCCGGCCGTAAGGCACCACCAAGACGCGCTGGAAGAAGATCCCGCCGCGGATCAACAGGTCGTCGTCACGCTCGGCGTAGCCGATCGCGCGGACCTGGCGCGGAATCAGCAGCAGGCGCCACAGTGCGAGGACCAGCATGAACGCGGGTACGGCGACGGCCAGCCAGAGCGGCGGCCAGCGCCACCAGCCGAGCAGCACAAAGACCAGGGGCAGGCTGAGCACCCCGACGGTGATCAGGTTCCCGACCGCCCACTCCACCAGCCGGACGGTGACGTATTTCGGGGAAACGCGGAGCCAGGTGATGCCCGGCGGATCAATCGCCGCGGTAGGCATATTCGCCTTCCCCTTTGGCTTTACCGGGACGCGGCCCCGGGAGCCCCTTCGTGGAGTCAGCGTCGCCGTCTTCCGGTGGAATCCTGCAGAAGCGTTCGACGACGAACCCCACAATGATCATGACCAGCCCGCCGCCGGCCATGCCAAGGGCCAGCCAGGTCAGCTCCTGGCTGTTCCGCAGGCTCCAGATCTGCAGCAGCTGCACGAAGATGCCCGCGTGCCAGCCAAGCAGCATCGCCCCGGTGTAGGCACAAGCCTGCGCCAGGACCAGGGTCCAGGCAGCCAGGAACGGGTTGAGCATTTTCTTCTTTTTGCCGTTGCGCCAGCGCAGGACGCGGATGCCCATGACGAGGGTCAGGACAACAATCACGCCCATGGTGACGAGCCCGGTGGGAGGCAGTACCGGTGTGGCCATGCCGTATCGGCTCCCAAGCACGGCCGCGGACCAGCCCGCAACGGCCAAGGCCAGTCCGACCGCCGCGAGCAGCAGCGGGTTCAGGGGCTTCACCGTTGCTCCACCGCTCCCGCTGTGGAGGCTCCGTTGAAGTCGCCAAAGCCGTCAAATGGACTGAGATCCGGGAAGTCGGCGGCCCTGGCTGCCAGCTCGCCGATCCGCTGGCCGTTCAGGGTCGCTGCCGGTTCGATCAGTGACCAGGGGTAGAGCACGAAGGCCCGCTCGGCCGCGCGCGGGTGCGGGAGGGTCAGTTCCGGGTCCTGGCTCTCGACGTCACCGTAAACAATGATGTCCACGTCAAGGGTGCGCGGCCCCCACCGGACTTCCCGGACCCGGTGGTGCTTGTTCTCCACTGACTGGCAATGCCTGAGGAGTTCGAGCGGCTCGAGGGAGGTCTCCACGGTGATGACCATGTTGAGGAAATCGGGCTGGCCTTCCGGTCCGCCGACTGCTTTGGTCTGCACCACCGGGGAGACGGCGAGCAGCCGGACCTCCGGGCGGTCCACGAGGTCGGCGACCGCTTCGGTGAGCGTGTCGTTACGCGCCCCCAGGTTGCTGCCGAGGGCCAGGACAGCCCGGGTATACCTCAGCTGCGACGGGCTCATGTGCGCTCCCGGAACACGCTCACGGCAACATCGCCGAACGGCACCTCTATGGGCGCTTTCGGCTTGTGCACGGTGACCTCCACAGCATTGATCCTGAATTCCTTGAGCAGCCCCTCGGCCATTCTGACGGCCAGGGCTTCGATGAGGTTCAGCGGCTCACCGGTGATCCAGTCCTTGATGCGCCCGGCCACCTCGCCATAGTGGGCGGTATCCCTGACATCGTCGGACGCTGCGGCCTGGCTGAAATCCAGGTGCAGCACGGCGTCCACCACGAACGGCTGGCCCTCGCGGCGCTCGAAATCGAACACCCCGTGGTAGCCGGTGGCTGTGACACCGCTCAGTGAGATCCTGTCCATCGTCTTCCTGCTTAGACCTTCCCGGTTATTTGCCGGAGTGCGGAGCGGCCAAGCGGGCCGCGACCTTTACGGCGTCCAGGCTGGGGCCGACGTCGTGCACGCGGACAGCCCAGACGCCGCGGGCAGCGGTGATCGCCGTGACGGCTGCGGTGGCCGCGTCACGTTCCTCGGGGAGGGCTGCCTTGCCCGAGACGGTGAGAAGCGTGCCCAGGAAGCGCTTGCGCGACACCCCGACGAGCACCTTGTGGCCCATGGCCTCGAGCCGGTCAAGGTTCCGCAGAAGCTCCCAGTTCTGCTCGTCCGTCTTGGAGAAGCCGATGCCCGGGTCGATGATGATCTGTTCGGGGAGGACACCGGCGGCGTACAGCTTGTCCCGGACGCCGCTGAGCTCGGCGACGACGTCGTCGGCAACGTCCTGGTATTCGGTTAGGGACGTCATGGTCTTTGCGTCGCCGCGGCGGTGGGTCAGCACGTAGGGCGCCTTGCTCCTGGCGACCAGCTCAGCCATCCCCGGCTCGATGCTGAGGCCCGAGACGTCGTTGATGATGGATGCCCCGGCTTCGAGGGCGGCTTCCGCGGTGGACGCGTGGGTGGTGTCGATGCTGACCAAGGCACCGGCCTTGACCAGCGCCCCAATGACTGGCAGGACCCGTCGCTGCTCCTCTTCAGGGCTGACTTCCTCTGCGCCCGGGCGGGTGGATTCGCCTCCGACGTCGACGATGTCTGCCCCGGCGTAAAACATCCGCAGGCCCGCTGCGATGGCGGTATCCGCGGTCGGGTGTTTGCCGCCGTCGCTAAATGAGTCCGGCGTGACGTTCAGAACGCCCATCACCAGGGTGCGGCCGGTGGGCAGGTCTTCGAATTTGGCCGCCGGCCGCGGTTTGCGCAGAACGGGCAGCGGGGAAGTTGCGGGTCCGGTTCCAGGTGCTGCAGCTAGGGAATCCATAGTCTGTTGTTTACCTTCCGATGATGAGGCTCATGGCTTCGGCACGGGTGGCCGGGTCATGAAGTTGCCCGCGGACCGCGCTTGTGACGGTTTTGGCCCCGGGCTTGCGGATGCCGCGCATGGACATGCACATGTGTTCGCATTCCACCACCACGATGGCTCCGCGCGGCTTAAGGAATGTGACCAGAGCTTCGACGATCTCCGTAGTGAGCCGCTCCTGGACCTGTGGACGGCGGGCGTAAATGTCCACCAGGCGTGCCAGCTTGCTCAAACCTGTCACCTTGCCGTCGTGCGAGGGGATGTACCCAACATGGGCCACGCCGTGGAACGGCACCAGGTGGTGCTCGCACGTTGAATAGAACGGAATGTCCTTAACCAGGACCAGCTCTTCGTGGTCCAGGTCGAAGGTCGTTGCAAGAATTGCGGCGGGGTCCTGGTGCAGGCCCGCGAACATCTCCGCGTATGCCTTGGCGACGCGCTTGGGCGTATCCTGCAGGCCCCCTCGGTCCGGGTCCTCTCCGATGGCCAGCAGGATCTCCCGCACGGCCGCTTCAATGCGCGGCCTGTCCACCTTGTGCTTGCCGGATCCGCCCGCCGCCGAGTGGTCGGAGGAGGCGGCAGAATCGTTGTCGTCGAAGTGAGTCACAGCAAAGAGCTTAGCCGTGGTGGCCGTCAGGACCCGCTTCGGTGACTTCGCCCTGGAAGGTGGCGTCCTCAGGAACTCCCTGCGGATGCGGCGGCAGAGCGTCCAGCGGTTCCTCCAGGCGGGCCTCCTTGGCTTCCTCCTGGGCCTCGCGCTCAGCGCGCTCCTGGCGGGACTCCACGGGACCGGACTTCTGGACCGGACGCGTCTCCTTGGATAGCCACACTTCGCGGAAGTCGCGCTTGCGGATGTCGCGGAAGACGTCGGCAATCTCGGCCTGGTTCAGGGTTTCGCGTTCCAGCAGTTCCAGGGCCAGCCGGTCCAGGACGTCGCGGTTCTCCGTGAGGATGGCGTAGGCCTCGTCGTGGGCCTGGTCGATCAGGCGGCGGACTTCCTCATCCACGATGTAGGCAATCTGGTCCGAGTAGTTGCGCTCGTGGCTGGCGTCGCGGCCGAGGAACGGCTCGCCGCCGCCCTGGCCGAGGCGCACAGCACCGACACGCTCGCTCATGCCGTACTGGGTGACCATCTGGCGCGCCGTGGCTGTGGCTTTCTCGATGTCGTTCGAGGCGCCGGTGGAAGGATCGTGGAAGACAATCTCTTCAGCAACGCGGCCGCCCATGGCGTAGGCCATCTGGTCCAGGAGCTCGTTGCGGGTGATGGAGTACTTGTCGTTCTCCGGGACCACCATGGTGTAGCCGAGCGCACGGCCGCGGGGCAGGATGGTGATCTTGGTGACCGGTGCCGAGTTGCGCAGCGCCGCCGCGACGAGGGCGTGGCCGCCTTCGTGGTAGGCGGTGATCTTGCGCTCGTGTTCCTTCATGACGCGGCTGCGCTTCTGCGGGCCCGCCATGACGCGGTCGATCGCCTCGTCCAGGGCACGATCATCGATCAGGTTGGCGTTGGAACGGGCGGTGAGCAGCGCGGCCTCGTTGAGCACGTTTGCCAGGTCTGCGCCCGTGTAGCCGGGGGTCTTCTTGGCGACGGCTTTGAGGTCCACGCCCTGCGCGATCGGCTTGCCCTTGGCGTGCACCTGGAGGATCTGGTCGCGCCCGATCAGGTCGGGGGCCTCCACGGAAACCTGCCGGTCGAACCGCCCCGGACGGAGCAGTGCCGGGTCCAGGACATCAGGACGGTTGGTGGCGGCGATCAGGATGACGTTGGTCTTGACGTCGAAGCCGTCCATTTCGACGAGCAGCTGGTTGAGGGTCTGCTCGCGCTCGTCGTTGCCGCCGCCGATGCCGGCACCGCGGTGGCGGCCGACGGCGTCGATCTCGTCGACGAAGATGATGGCGGGCGAGTTGGCCTTGGCCTGCTCAAAGAGGTCACGGACGCGGGAAGCACCCACACCGACGAACATTTCGACGAAGTCCGAGCCCGAGATGGAGAAGAACGGCACGCCGGCTTCGCCCGCGACGGCGCGGGCCAGGAGGGTCTTGCCGGTGCCCGGCGGGCCGTACAGCAGCACGCCCTTGGGGATCTTGGCGCCCACGGCCTGGAATTTGGCCGGCTCTGCGAGGAATTCCTTGATCTCCTGGAGCTCTTCGACGGCTTCATCGGCACCAGCGACGTCCGCGAACGTCACCTGCGGCATGTCCTTGTTGACCATCTTGGCCTTGGACTTGCCGAACTGCATGACCTTGGATCCGCCGCCCTGCATGCGCGAGAGGAGGAACCAGAACAGGAGACCGAGCAGCAGCACCGGAATCAGCAGGGAGAACAGCCCGGACAGCCAGTTGCTCTCAACCGGCTGGTCTGTGTAGCCCTTGGAGGGGTTGGCGTCAGTGACAGCCTTGACCACGTCCGGTCCACGGTCATTGACGAAGAAGAACTGGACGTTCTTGCCCTTGTCCTCTCCGTCGATGACGAGGTTGTCCTTCAGGACCAGGTCCACACGGTTCTCGCCGTCAAAGATCTTTGCCTGTTCAACCTTGCCGCTTTCGGCAAGCAGCTCGAGGCCGGGCTGCGTGTCGATTCGCGTCGCACCGCCCGGAGCCAATGTTGCAAAGGCCAGCAGGAGCATGCCGACCACAACGATGATCCAGATGCCCGGGCCCTTGAAGAAACTCTTAGCTTTCATCTGTTCGGGGGCTGGCCCCGTCCCTCCTGGTAGTGCTGCACGGCGCGTGGTCTGCGCGCACGTGTGGTGCTGCGTCAGTTCTAGCATTACACCGCCGGAGTAGTTCACGCACCGTGTACGGCAAAAGTTCCCTGTCGGCGTAGTCTCCGCAGGTGGCACCGCCTGCGTGAGCCTGTAACTGCAGTGCGACGGGCTCCCGCCTGGCCGACGTCGGGCGGGCATTTTTGCACCGCTTTGGAGCCTCTCCGGCTCCTGCTCTCCCGAATTGATGCGGGCAGCACTTACCTGCCTATCCGCGGCACCGGATTACGGGCTTTGGACGCTGAAGGATCCGGACAAGCCGCACCGGGCAGCCAGCATCATCGCCTGGCATCAGGAAGTTCGGCCCACAGGTTCGGCGGAAATATCTCCAGGCTCCTTCCGCCAGCACTCCCCATTAAGGAGGTGCTGGTTTAAGGACGTGCTGCCTTAAGGACGTGCTGGTCCATGCACTTCAGTACCTGCCGGAGTCTCAGGCACTGGTCATGGTCGATGCGCCTACAACCGGCGAGACGGCTCCTGATTTCCTTCGGCGGCTGCTGCCAGGCCGCGGTCCCAGCGGGGTGACTTATTCGTAAACGTGGGGCGCCAGGGTGCCCACGAAGTCCAGGTTGCGGTACTTTTCCGCATAATCGAGGCCGTAGCCCACCACAAACTCATTAGGGATGTCGAAGCCCACGTACTTGACGTCGATTTCCACCTTGGCCGCCGTCGGCTTGCGGAAAGCCGTGCAGATTTCCACTGACGCCGTGCCGCGGGATTCGAGGTTGGTTTTGAGCCAGGACAGGGTGAGACCGGAATCGATGATGTCCTCGACGATGAGTACGTCCTTGCCCATCAGGTCGGTGTCCAGGTCCTTGAGGATGCGCACCACGCCGGAGGACTGCGTACCCGAGCCGTACGAGGATACGGCCATCCAGTCCATGGAAATGTGCGAGTGCAGGGCCCGGGCCAGGTCCGCCATAACCATGACGGCGCCCTTGAGCACGCCGACGATCAGGATTTCGCGGCCCTCGTAGTCCTTGTCAATCTGCGCCGCGAGCTCAGTGATGCGCTGCTGGATCTGTTCCTTGGAGTAGAGAACATGCTTGAGGTCTGCCTGGACGTCGGATGAATCCACCAAATGCTCCTGTGTAGATGCGGGTGTCGAGATGCTGGTGCGACTATAACCGGGTCGGTTTGGAAAGCCGGAATACTAGCTTCCCACAGCGCGCGCCTCCTCGGGGAACACCTGCGGCTCGGGCGGCCGCCTCCTGCGCTCCCCCGCCGGCCTGCTTCCCGCTTTCCGCCCCCTCCCGGGCCTCCGCCTCCAGCTGCGCCAGTGAAAGCCGGTAGACGCTCACGCCGCCCGGCAACTCGACCGGACCAGCCGATCCCTTCCGCAGCAGCAACGCCTCTGCTGCCTGGAGCCGCCGGTAGCTGGGCTGTTGACCCCCGACGTCGGCCGCTGCCCTGGCAATCACCCGGGACCTGATGGCCGGGGCGAGATCGTTCAGGGCCTCTTCCGGCAGGCTGATGTCCTGGCCGGAACGCTCGGCGAGTGCGGCGAACGTGCTGTCCGCCACCTCGTCCAGATAGTCCGCATCCTGCTGCAGTATGGCCGCTGTCCGGGCCAACGATTCGGCGACTCCGGGTCCGAGCTTTTCCTCCAGCACGGGCATGACCTCCACCCGGGTCCGCGAGCGGGCGAAGGAAGAGTCCGCGTTGCTGGGGTCATGCCAGGGATCCAGTTCCTCGGCCCGGCAGATCTCGAGGGTCTCCGTTCTGCGCAGCCCAAGGAAGGGCCGCAGCAACTTGCCGCGGACAGGCCGCATGCCGGCCAGGGAACGGGTGCCGGAACCGCGGGCCAGTCCCAGCAGCACCTGTTCCGCCTGATCATCGAGGGTGTGGCCCAGCAAAACGGCACCTGCATCCCATTCCTCCGCCGCGGCTTCCAGCGCTGCATGGCGGGCGTCCCGGGCCGCAGCCTCCGGGCCGAATCCGCCGGCGGCAACGTCCACAGCAAGCACCAGTACCGGGTGGAGGCCGAGCTCGATGAGTGTTTCGGCCGTTCGGGAGGCCACCTCCGCAGACCCCTCCTGCAGTTGGTGGTCCACCACCACTGCACCTACGGCCACCGGATGCCCGTCCACATGCCCCCGGCGGGCGAAGTAGGCAGCTACGGCGGCAAGGGCCAGCGAATCAGGTCCGCCGCTGCATGCGACCAGAATCCGCTCAGGGTAGCCTGCCTGGGCGAGGGAATTCTGCAGCATTTTCCGCGCTGTGCCGACGACCGGCACCAGGCGGCCCGGCCTGCGTCGTCCGCTCCGCAGGCCACGTCCGGGGGTTCCGGGACCTGCTGAATCTTCAGGAGTCCCGGGGGTTACGGAGTCTGCTGTACCGCCAAACCCTGCGGGCGCTCCGGCAGAAGGGTCCTGCACGGGAATTAGAACCCCATCCTGTCCAGCCAGATCTTGGCGTCGTGGATTTCGGGCTCACTGGGCAGATTCGCGGCGGAACCCCAGACCCGGTTGAAGCCCTCCATCCCGACGACGTCCACCACGGCGCGTACGAACTTGGCACCGTCGGTGTACTGGCGCATCTTGGCGTCCAGGCCCAGCAGGTTGCGGATGAACTTCTCGATGACGCCCCGGTCCTTGCCGCGCTCGTTGAAGCGCTGCCGGATGGTCTTCACCGACGGCACGATGCTCGCGTCGACCGCGTCCATCACCACGTTGGCATGTCCCTCGAGCAGGCTCATCACGGCTGTGAGACGGGACAGCGCTGCTTTCTCCTCGGGCTTCTGCAGAAGGTCCAGAATGGCCCCCCTGCCCGGAGTGTCACCGGAGATGGACCGATCCTTCAGGGAACGGGCTGCCGCTGAGGCACGCTCCATCAGGGAGTCGACGTTGCCGAGGAGGTGGCTGCTGAGATTGTCAATCTCATTCAGCATGTGGTGCCGCAGCCAGGGCGCCGCGGCGAACTGCACCCTGTGGGTCTGTTCGTGCAGGCAGACCCAGAGCCGGAAGTCCTCCGGCGTCACGTTGAGCTCGCGCTCCACGGCAATGATGTTGGGAGCCACCAGAAGCAGCCGGCCGCCGGATGGGGCGGCGGAACCTTCCGCGAGCGCCGCGAAGGGATCGTACTGTCCCAGCACCTTGCTGGAAAGGAACGCCAGCACGGCGCCGAGCTGGCTGCCGGTGATGGCGCCGCTGACGCTCGCCGCGCCGGGGCTGATGGTTCCCTTGCGGTTCTCCACCATCCGGTCGATGGCGGGCTTGAGCATGACCGCGAAGCTTTGGGTGTTTGCCCTCGACCAGGACGCCCGGTCCACCACGAGGACGGAGGAGTCGCGAAGATCGCGGGCGGCTTCCAGTCCGGTGATGTGATGCACGTGCGGGACGGAAGCATCGGCTGCCGCACGGAGCTGGTCGACGGCGTCGCCGATTTCCCGTGCGTTCAGGGAGGGACCAGGCGGAGCCAGCCGGGCGGCGGCGGACGCGGCGAGTTCCCAATTGATCAGGGCTGGGGCAGAGGTCTGGCCCGCGGCCGATGTCTGGCCTGCTGTTGACTCCATACGATCCATCAGATCACACGCCCCTGACATTGCGCCTTAAGTTCACCCGGCGCCAGTTAGCCCGCCGGCACATTGGCGCCGGGAAGGGGATCGGGGGGAACCGGCTAACCATCCGCGGCGGGCACCGCGGCCTGCTGCAGGGCACCGCCCGGTCTTAGCGGCAGCCGCAGGCGGCCAGCACCGTTGCTGACGCGTCCAGCGCCAGCTTGTTGCCTGCAGCTCCCGGCGTCAGGCCGTTGCCGATGAAGGAGAACACCAGGAGCCGGCCGTCGGCGTCCACAACGTACCCGCTGAGCGCGATCACGGTGTTCAGCGTTCCGGTTTTGGCGCGGACCAGCCCGGCGCCCTCGGCACTGGACTCGTCCACGTACCGGTCCCCCAGCGTTCCCGTGAGGCCTGCGACAGGGAATCCCGTCAAGGCCGCCCGCAGCCGGGCATCCTTGCCGGCCGCGATGGCCCGCACGACTTCTGAGAACTGGCGGGCCGATACCTGGTTTGCCAACGCCAGCCCTGAAACATCAGCCACAGTCATGCCGCCGGTGGGGACGCCGAGGCCCGCGAGCTGCTGCAGCACGGCCGCCGCGGCACCTTCGTTGCTGGCCGGTTGGCCTGCGGCGGCAGCAGCCATCCTGCCCAGGGTCTCAGCCAGGTAGTTGTCTGAAGTCTGAAGCATGAGATCCACCTGCCGACTGACGGTCGCAGATTCCACTTCACCCAATACGGCGGCGTCCGGCGCAGCTTGCCCCTCCAGACGTCCGACGGCGGGCGCCACCTGGAGTCCCGCGGCGGCACCTGCCGCCTTGAGCTGGGCGGCGAACGCCTCACCTGCGGCCAGAGCCGGGTCCTGCGGGCGGGGCCCGGTGGTGATGGACGGACCGAAGCGTGCTGAGTTCAGGGCGAGCGGAAAGAGCGGGGCCACCTCGCCGGCGGCGACGTCGTCCGGGCTCCAGAAAGGATTGAGGGACGGGCCGGTAAACAGGGAATCGTCGACCAGGACGTCCACCCGGCCGCGGAACCGGTCCTTGCGCAGGGACTCCACGGTCAGCTTGGCGAGAGTTGCCAGCCCGGCATGGCCCAGCACCTTGTCCTTGTCGGACTCGCCTGCCGCGAGGAGGACATCCCCGCCGCCCACGAGCACCACCGTCCGCGCGGTATCCGCCGCGCCCGGCCCTGTGCCGGTCGGGCCTGTGCCGGGCGGGCCTGCGACTGCCTTGGTGCTGAACCGCGACTCCGGCCCGATGGCCCTGAGCGCCGCCGCTGCGGTGAGCAGCTTCATGTTGGAGGCCGGGATCCTGCTGGCCGCACTGTTCCTGTCGAACAGCACCTCGCCCGTGACGGCGTCCTGGACCACTCCCGTAAAGGTGCCGCCGCCGTCGGTCCTAAGAACCGGGTCCAGCTTGGCCGCGAGCTGTGCAGGCGACGGGACGGGCGCTGAGGTGCTGAGGGGATCAATCCCTTGCGGAACCGACAGTTGCCTGGGCACAAGCTGCCAGGCCGGAGTGTGGACCGGAGCTGCCGCTGAAGGGCCTTGGCCGGTGAGCGCGGGGGCAATCAGCATTCCGGCGGGAAAGGCCAGAACGGCGAGCAGGACCGTAAGGAGCAGGGTGGGCCAGGCCCGGAGCAGCGCTCCGATGCTGGCACGGGGCCGTTCACTGCTTCTGCTGAACGGGGCGCGGCCGGTTGCCTTGCCTGTGGTGCCCCTCATGCCGCTGGTCCTCAAAGTCCTGAAATTACCCCGTTAGTTCCTGAAACCTGGGCCTCTCGCTATATCCTCAATAGTAGTCGGCGGCAGCGACAGTTCTCTTTGCTGAAATTCCCCTGAAGTTTAGGATGTCAGCGCGTGGATGTCAGCGTGCCGCAAACACCCAAGCAATCGTCGAGGAGCATTCCATGAAGCATGACGTGACCATCGAGATTCCCAAGGGATCGCGCGTCAAGTACGAAGTCGACCACGAGACCGGCCGCGTCCGCCTGGACCGCGTCCTCTTCACTTCCATGCAGTACCCCACGCACTACGGTTTCTTCGAGAACACCCTCGGCGAAGACGGCGACCCGCTGGACGCCCTTGTGCTCCTGCAGGACTTCGACCTCCTCCCGGGCGTCATCGTCGAAGCCCGCCCCATCGGCGTCTTCAACATGACGGACGACGGCGGCGGGGACGCCAAGGTCCTCTGCGTGCCCGCCGACCCCCGGTTCGACCACATCCAGGAAGTCAGCGACGTCAACGAATTCCTGATCAAGGAAATTGAGCACTTCTTCACCCGCTACAAGGACCTGGAGCCCGGCAAGTGGGTCAAGGCTGAAGGCTGGGCGGACCGTGCCGCTGCCGAGGCAGAGCTCGAGGCCTCCATCAAGCGTTACGTACCTGCAGCCCACTGACCCACTGCGACGGCGGCGGCTGCGGTTCCCAGTGGACCGCACCCGCCGCCGTCGTCATTTAAGCCGCCGTCGTCATGCAAGTCGTCATCTAATCGCCGGCGCGTCTACTTCAGCAGCCAATCCTGAACGGTGACGCCGCGCCGGCGCGGACCGTGCCGTTACGCAAATGTGACATTGGGGTGCTGGGTGGGATAGCCTCTACCGGTGCCTTGGTTTCCATCGGGGCACTCCCGGGAGGAATGCCGAGCCCTGCCGCTGACCGGGATCCGTTCGCAATTTCAACTGGCAGGGACGGGGGAACCACCTCTTTACCGTCCTTGGTTTTCGAAGGACTTGGGGTTAAGTCCAGGCGCTCCTTTTTGCAAGGGAGGCAGGACCGGGTGACCTCCCACCCGAACCCGACAGCTCACCCCGCAGGCATGGGAGAGGCAAAATCCATGTCACGTAAGTCCATGTCCGCGCGCCATCGCGCCACCCCGACACAGTCCATCGCTTTGGAGGGACTGTCCCATTCCCTAAAGTCCAACGCAGCATCCCTGGCCCGGCCGGCTGCCGCCGTTGCCGCCGCCTCGGGCCTTGTCTTCGGCGTGGGAGCACCTGCCATGGCCGGCGCCAACGCCCCGGAGACCTCGGGCAGCGCCGGCGTTCAGGCTCAGGCAGCAACTCACGCTCCGGCACCTGCTGCGCCTGCCGCCTCAGGCGCAACCCACACGGTTGTGCCTGGCGACACCCTCGGTGCGATCGCTGCAAAGCACGGCGTTGCCTTGAACGCGGTCCTGTCAGCGAACGGTCTTTCCCTGTCCTCGGTGATCTACCCGGGTGACCAGATCGTGATTCCGGGTGCCGCTCACGCTGCACCGGCTCCGCAGGCGGCCGCCCCGGCAGCACCCCACGCTGCCCCTGCCGCCCCGGCAGCACCCCACGCTGCCCCTGCCGCCCCCCAGCAGCAGGCCGGCATGGGCATCTACCACGCTTCCGCCTCGATCAAGCCGGCGTCCGCCACCACGGCGGCTTCCAGCACCCCCGCCAGCGGAGTTGGCGGCGCCCTTGTGGCTTCCGCCCGTGCACAGCTGGGAGCCACCCAGGACTGCACCATCCTGGTGGAGCAGGCGCTGCGGTCCGTCGGCAAGCAGGTCGGCGATCTTGCCCCCACGCAGTTCCACCAGTACGGGACTCCGGTTTCCAACCCCCAGCCCGGTGACCTGATGATCAGCTCCGGCCATGTTGCCATCTACATCGGCGACGGGCAGGCCATCAGCAGCGGCATGAACGGCGTCAACGAAACCATCGTCCACCCGGCCTCCTGGCTGGGCGGTTCGAGCTACGTGCGCGTGGCCTAAACGTCATTTCGAACTCAGCAGCGGCAGGTGCCACCGGCACCTGCCGCTGCTGTTTCTGCCTCCGGGCAGAGGGAGCTCCGCGCTTCGCGGCTGACAGCCAGCAGCCCGTGCGAGGACAAGGCTTCCCGGGCGGCGAACAACTCTCCCGGCGCCGGTGAGACAAACTTGTCTCGGATCGGCCAACAGGTAGTGTGTTTTTCAAGATGTTCACGCTGACTATCAACCAAACAGACAGCCGACGCGACGGCGACCGGGTTCCGCAGCTACTCAAGGACCTCCGGCATATTCCCGCGCGTCTCGACTTCGACCGGTCGGTCGAAGACGAGGTTCAGGGGATAGTGGACTGTCCCCACCAGGCTGTGGACGCGGCCCTGATCGCGCTTCGGTGCGGCAGCTGGTATGTGGGACTGGGCGTGGGTCCGGTGAACGAACCGCTGCCGAACCAGATCAAGGATGCCGACGGTCACGGCCTCATCTATGCCCGCAGGGCGGTGGACCGGCTGCGGAACAGCAAGGACCGGATTCCTGTGGCCGTCGAGGGGCCGTACGCCGACCTGGCCACCGAGTGCGAAGCGGTTCTTCGGCTGCTGGGCTATATTGTGCGCGACCGCAGCCAAGCCGAGTGGCGGGTCTTGGATCTCATGACCCCGGGGGTGCGCGGCCAACAGAAGGCCGTGGCCGCCGCGCTTGGCATCACTTCACAGGCGGTCAGCAAGGCGGTGGCCCGGTCCCAGTGGAACGAGGAGCACGCCGCCCGGCCCGCAGCAGCACGGCTGCTCGCGCTCATCCTGGAGGTGCGGTAGCAGCGCCCCTTGCGGACGAATAGTGCTGAAACAGCAGCGGAGCGTTACAGGAGGCTGCGCAGAACGTGGGCAGCGCCGTCGTCGTACACGGACTTTGTCACCTCATCCGCGGCGGCGACCACCTCTTCCGGAGCCTGCCCCATCGCGACTCCGCGGTTCGCCCAGGCGAGCATCTCGATATCGTTGCGGCCGTCGCCGATCGCCACCGTCCGGGACGCATCGACGCCAATCCGCGTGCGGAGGTTTTCCAGGGCGCTGGCCTTGGTGACGCCGGCCGCGGCGATGTCCAGCCAGGCCGTCCAGCCCACGGAGTACGTGACGCCGGCGAGGCCGATATGCTCGATGGCCTCGTTGAATTCTTCGGGGGTGTTCTCGGCACTGAACACCACGACGCGCACCGCGGTAGCCTCCAGCATGGTCTGGAAGTCGACACCGATGGCTTCGACCCCGAAACTCGCGTCCTGGAAACGCTCCGTCGACAGGAAGTTGCCGTCCTCGTCCTCGAGGGCGTACTTGGCAGTGGGGAGCCGCTGACGCAGCGCGCGAAGGGCCGGCCCGGGATCGAACGTGGCCTTGTGGATGATCTCGTAGCCGTCGGTCAGCTCCGGGTGCAGGCGAAGGGTGACGCCGCCGTTGCAGCAGACGGCATAGCCGCGGTCAATGCCGATCTGCTCGATGACGGGCAGGGCGGCGTTGAGGGATCGTCCCGTTGCGATCAGCACCTCGTGGCCTGCCTCGACCACGGCCTGGGCTGCCTGCCGGACTTGCTGGGACATGTGGCCGTCGTGGTCCACGAGCGTGCCGTCTACGTCCAGGGCAATCATGAGCTTTTGGGATGCTTCTCGCTGGTCTTCGCTGCCAGCGGCTGAGGATTCAGTCAGAATAGTCATGCCCAATAGTAGACCAAACCTGGCTGGCGCCCGCTAGGACGCAGCCCACAGGAAGCATGAACACAGCGTGAAGATTCGGCGGCTACAGGACAGGCAGGACCTGCAGTCCGCCGAGGTATCTCTGCAGCGCCTCGGGAACGTTGACTGAGCCGTCCGGGTTCTGGTGGTGCTCAAGGATCGCCACGATCCAGCGGGTTGTGGCGAGGGTGCCGTTGAGCGTGGCCACCGCTCGCGTTCCCTTCGGCGTGCCGTCCTCGCTGAACACGCGTTCGCGGACGTTGAGGCGGCGGGCCTGGAACGTGGTGCAGTTGGACGTGGAGGTGAGCTCGCGATAGGCGGCCTGGGTGGGGACCCAGGCTTCGCAGTCGAACTTGCGGGCGGCCGACATTCCGAGGTCCCCGGCCGCCGTATCGATCACGCGGTACGGCAGCTCGCACTTGCCCAGCATCTGCTCTTCCCAGGCCAGCAGGCGCTCATGCTCGGCTGCTGCTTCCTCGACAGTCGTGTAAATGAACATCTCCACCTTGTTGAACTGGTGGACGCGGATAATGCCGCGGGTGTCCTTGCCATGCGATCCCGCTTCGCGCCGATAGCAGGAGCTTTGGCCCGCGAACCGGATCGGTCCGGCGCTCAGGTCCAGGATTTCGTCGGCGTGGTAGCCGGCCAGCGGCACTTCCGAGGTGCCCACAAGGTAGAGGTCATCTTCGGCAAGACGGTAGATCTCGGCGTCGTGCTTCACGTCGAAACCGGTGCCCTGCATCGTCTCGGGCCGCACCAGGGTCGGCGTGATCATGGGAATGAAGCCCGCCTCGATGGCCTGGTCCATGGCCATCTGCAGCAAAGCCATTTCCAGACGGGCGCCGACGCCGCGCAGGAAGTAGAAGCGTGAGCCGGAGACCTTGGCGCCGCGTTCCATGTCGATGGCGCCAATGAGCTCACCGATCTCCAGATGGTCCCGCGGTTCGAAGTCGGGGAACTCGCGCGGGGCACCGACAGTCTTGACCACGATGTAGTCATCCTCGCCGCCCTCGGGTACACCGTCCTCAATGAGGTTGGGGATGGTGCGCAACAGTTCTTCCTGCTTGGCCTGCGCGGCATCAGCTTCGGCCGACGCGGCCTTGACCGCCCCCGCCAGCTCACGGACCTCGGCGAGCAACGCCTGCTTTTCCTCGCCCTTGGCCTGGGCCACCTTCTTGCCGAAGACATTCTGCTCCGCCCGGAGGCTCTCGTAGCGGATCAGCGCGGATCGGCGGGCGGTGTCGGCATCGATGATCGCGTCCACCACGGTTTCGTCCGCACCGCGGGCACGCTGGCTGGCACGGTACTTGTCCGGGTTTTCGCTGAGGTCTTTTACGTCGATCACCAGACAAGAGTATCGAATGTGCCGGGCATCCCGGAGGCGGAGCGCGGCGGGATAGTGTTGAAGCACAATGAGCGACCTGTTTCTTTACATCCTGATTGCCGGGGCACTGGCCTTTGCCATCTCCAGCTGGTGGGGTGTGCGCAGCCTCAAGACTCTGCATGCGCGGAGCCCGGTGCGCGAGGATCCCCACGCCCATGGTCTGGAGCGCCAGCGCGTAGCGGTGGTGCTGAACCCGGTCAAGGCGAAGGCGGCCGAGGCCCGCGCGACCATCCAGCGCGCCTGCCTCACGGCAGGCTGGGAGGCGCCGCTGTTTTATGAGACGACGGTGGAGGACCCGGGTCACTCACAGGTGCGGGCCGCACTTGCGTACGGTGCCGACGTCGTCCTCGTGGGCGGCGGTGACGGCACGGTGCGCGTGGTGGCTGAGTCAATGGCGCATACCGGCGTGGCGATGGGCATCATTCCGCTCGGTACCGGCAACCTGCTGGCGCGCAACGTGCATCTGGACCTGTACGACCTCCACGGCAACGTCCAGACGGCCCTCTTCGGTCATCAGCGGTTCATTGATACTGCCCGCATGGGGATCGAAAACTCCCAGACGGGCCGGTCATCGAACCATGCTTTCCTGGTGATTGCGGGCATCGGCATGGATGCTGAGGTGGTGGGCGACACCAATGACGGGCTGAAGCGGGCCGTCGGATGGCTCGCCTACACTGAAGCAGGAGTGCGGCACCTGACGGGACGCCGGAAGAAAGTATCGATTTCGCTCGATGACCAGCCCGAACAGACCCGCAAGATTCGCAGTGTCCTGTTCGCCAACTGCGGACTGGTTCCCGGCGGCATCGACCTCATTCCCCAAGCCATGATTGACGACGGGATGCTGGACGTGGTGGTCATGAGCCCGCGCAGTGCGGTGGGGTGGCTGGCGATGTACGCCAAAATCGTGTTCAAGCACAAGCGCCACCTGCCCGTGATGAGCGTGTACCGCTCCGGGAAGGTTGTGATCAAGTGCCCGGAACCGATGCCGACACAACTGGACGGCGACATCACCGGTGAGGCCACCAAGGTAACAGTGCAGGTGGATCCGAGATCCCTGCTCATCAGGGTCAGAGCAGCACCCGGCATCGTCCAAGGCGGCGGTCCAGCCTAGGCGGACTTGGCGGTGCCTGCTTTCTTGGCGGCTTCTGCGGCCCGGGCGGCTGCGCGGGCCTCCGACTGTTCGCGGATCATTGCCTGCTCTTCTTCGAAGCGCAGGCGGTCAGCGCGGTCCGCGTCGTCCCCGTCCCAGTCCTGGTTTTCCGAGGTCGGCTTGGGGTTGACGATCATCCCTTGGCCGTCGTTGTCGGTCCTGGTGTTATCTGACATGACCCGCTCCTTTCGTTGGGGCCACCTCCTGTTTGATCAGGCAAGCATACGCAGAGTCCCCAAGGCATGGAAGTACTCCAAGCGGCATTTGTCTACGCTGTTGGCGAAGCGTTTTGGGTCATGTTTTGGGCCATGCCGGCATTCACAGTTTCCGCAGTCAGAATTTGTCCCACCCAAGCATGCGCGGCTCGGAATGCTTCATCGGAGGTGTGGGGAGCCACTACCGGGCTCTGCCCATCGGCCCGTCCATAGGAGCCCAGAAAGCGGGTGGCGGGGCTGATACGGTGCAGACCGGCGAGGGCGTCGGCCACCCGGGCATCTGCCACGTGGCCGTCCGCATCGATGCTGAAGAAATAGTGCCCGAGGTACTGCCCGGTGGGCCGTGATTCGATCCGGCTCAGGTTTACACCCCTGGTGGCGAACTGGTCCAGGATCTCCATGAGGGCGCCCGGACGGTCTTCCGGCAGCGGCACCACGACGGTGGTCTTGTCCGCACCGGTACGGGCAGGCAGGACAGAGGGCCGGCTGACCAGAATAAACCGTGTCACGGCACCGGGGTTGTCCCCGATGTTCTCGGCCAGGACGCGGAGCCCGGGCTGTTCGGCCGCCACGATCGGCGCGCAGATCGCGGCATCGTAGTGGGCGCCGTCCTCAAGCAGACCCAGTGCCGCAGCCGCAGTGGAGGACGCGGGAATGTATTCAGCTCCCGGAATATGGGCGCCGGCCCACAGGCGGCACTGCGCCCAGGCGTGGCCGTGGGTGGAGATGCGCCGAATCTGCGTGACGTCCAAGCCCGGGCGGGCCACCAGCACGAAGCTGATGGGAACGAGCGCCTCCCGGATGATCCGCAATTCCTGGCCGGTGGCGATGGCATCAAGGGTGGCAGTCACACCGCCCTCAACCGAGTTCTCGATGGGCACCATGGCCGCATCTGCGGAACCCTCGCGGACCTTGTCCAGTGCGCTGTTCACGTTCGAGGATGGAACGCGCACAGCCTCAGCGGCGTCCGGAACCTGCAGCAGGGCAGCCTCGGTAAATGTACCCTCCGGGCCGAGGAAGGTGTAGATCACAGAACGACGGGTTTCAGGCCGTTGTCCGAGACCAGCGGCTTCCCTGACTCAAGCCACTGATCCATGCCCCCGGCCACATTGATGGCCGAGTACCCCTGCCCGACCAGCCATTGGGCGGCGCGGAAGGACCGTCCGCCGGTGCGGCAGATGACGTACAGGTCCTGGTCCGGATCCAAATCATCGAGGCGCCCGGGGAGCTGGTCGAGCGGAATATGGACGGCGCCTTCGGCGTGCCCCGCCACCCACTCATAGTCTTCGCGCACATCCAGAATGGCAGCGTCTGCCGGAACGTCGTTGACAGTAACAGTGTCGAAGTCGCTCATGGGGAGTCCTCTCCTTGGCCGCAGGTTCTCAAGACCAGCGTATCGCCAGCGGGCGGGGATGCGCTCCGCCCGCGGCACGCTAGGCTGTGAGCACCATGCACAATGAGGGCCGCCTTGACTGAGATCCATGATCTTTCTGCCGTCCAGCTCAGGGACGCCCTGCGGTCCGGGGAGCTCTCGGCGCGGGAAGCCGCCGTTCACTTCCTTGGAAGAATCGCGGCCAACAACCCCAGATTGGGTGCCTTCATAACGGTCACTGAGGAGATGGCACTGGCGGAAGCCGCCGCCGCTGATGCGCTGCGGGCATGCCGGGCTCGCGAAGAGCTTGCCCCGCTGCACGGTATGCCAGTGGCCTTCAAGGACCTGACCGATGTGGCCGGCGTGGTCACTACCCACGGCAGCGCTGCCCTCGAGCGTCGTCCTGCTCCGGTCGACGGCCCCCTCGCCTCAGTCCTTAGGACTGCCGGAACCATCTGCCTGGGCAAAACCCAGGTGTCGGAATTCGGGCTCACGGCCTACAGCGAGAACAGGATCGCGCCGCCGTCGCGCAATCCGCATGCGCTGAGCCGCAGCTCAGGCGGCTCCTCGGGCGGCAGTGCCGCAGCCGTGGCCGCGAAGCTGCTCCCGTTCGCACCGGGATCCGACGGCGGCGGTTCAGTCCGGATCCCGGCCGCCGCCTGCGGCCTGGTGGGCCTCAAGCCCGGGCGCGGGCTGATCCCCGCCGGCGAAAACACCGGGGATCCGGGCCGCCTGGTGGTTGCCGGGCCACTCGCCCGCTCTGCTGCGGACGCAGCGCTCCTGCTGGATGCACTCGTTCCGGACGGCCCCGGGTACCTGCGGGCATTGGGCGAAGAGCCTCCGCCGCTGCGGATCGGCGTCAGCATGGACAGCCCATGGTCCGGCATTTTTCCCTTCACGGCGGAAACCGAAGCGATGGAAGCACTGGGGACCGGCGTCCGCATGCTGACGGCCGCGGGGCATGACGTCGTCGAAGCGGCCATCCGCTATGACAACCGCTATCCGGCCGCCTTCACCACAGCTTGGACGGCCGGCGTGGGAGCTGCCCGGATTGCGCCTCAGCGCGAAGCGCTGCTGGCGCCGCTCACCCGAACGTTCCGGCGCCGCGCCCAGCAGCGCAGCGCCGCCAAGCTGGACGAGTCGCTGGCCTTCCTGCGGCAGTTCCAGCGGGACAC
Organism: Arthrobacter sp. D1-17; assembly: GCF_054130535.1. NCBI lineage: Bacteria > Bacillati > Actinomycetota > Actinomycetes > Micrococcales > Micrococcaceae > Arthrobacter > Arthrobacter sp. D1-17. The sequence goes on from NZ_CP096382.1 coordinate 3,926,934, forward strand.
GGTGGCGCAGTACGCCGTTTGGGACCTGATTCTGACGCCGTCGCTGGCCCAGACTCCGCGGCCGGTGGGGTGGTTTACGGGTTCCGCGCACGGGGACGGGCATTGGCCGGTGTCCGAGTGGTCCCGGGACGCGGACGACGACTACCGGAAGCAGTGCGAGTTCGCGCCGTGGTCCTCCATGGTCAACGTCTGCGGCCTTCCGGCAGTGAGCATCCCGGTGCACTGGACGGGCGGAAACACCGGTTCGGGAGAAGGCGCCGGTGCACACGGGCTACCCATGGGGATCCAGCTCATCGGCAGGACGGGCTCGGAGAAACTGCTCCTGCAGGTCGCGGCACAGCTGGGCCTCTAGGGTCAACAGCGGCTGCCTGGTCAGGACGTTATCGGCTTTAGGACCTCATGCACTGGTGTAGGAGCTCGTGGCTGCAACGCTGAAGAGCATCGCCAGGGCCACGAGCGCCAGCACAGTGAGGGCGATCCCGACGTACCCCATCACCAGCCCGGCAATGGCGAGTGCACGGCCCGACGGCTCACGCCGCAAGGCCATATGGCCCAGGATGACGGCCGCGATCTGCGGCAGCAGGATGAAGCCAAAGCCTACATACACAGCAATGCCGCAACACAGGCTGGCGATACTCAGGCTCTTTCGCTGGACTGGCATTCCGGCGTAGGGCTGGCCGTAGGGCCCGGAATACTGCGGGTTGTACTGCTGCCCGTACTGCCGGCCGTAATAAGGTTGCTGGCCGTAGGGCCCGGAGTACTGCTGGCTGTACTGCTGGCCATGGGAGGGATAAGGCGGCGGTGCCGGAATATCACGCGGGGGAATGTACGACGGCGGCTGGTCGCCGCTTGCTGCCGGGTCGCCGTCGGGCCCATTGTGGCGTTGCTCTGTCATCGCAATCCCCTTTGAAATGTTCTGAGAAAAACATTACAGCGGTCCGCACCCGCCCGGCGGAGGGTTTTGTGCCGGAAGGCAAGGCATTTTTAGAAGCAGGGGCATGGTATTCCGGCATTTTCCGTCACAGGGACCGGATTCCGGACATTTCATGTTGCCTCCCGCCCTCGTCTGGCATGCTGGTGCCATGGCTAGCCGCGCGGGCACAGTTGCCCAACCCCACGACCTTGTTGACCTGACCGCTCTTCTGGACGCGTACTACGACGTCAAACCCGACCTTGCCGATCCCGGCCAGCGCGTCGCCTTCGGCACCTCCGGACATCGGGGATCCAGCCTGAAGGCGTCCTTCAATGAGGCGCACATCGTGGCCATCACGCAGGCGATCGTGGAATACCGGGCAGGCCAGGGCATCACCGGGCCGCTGTTCCTCGCCAAGGACACGCATGGGCTGAGCGAGCCGGCGCAGAATTCGGCACTGGAAGTCCTGGCCGCGAACGGCGTGAAGGTCCTGATTGACGCCCGTCACGGCTACACCCCCACTCCTGCCCTCAGCCACGCAATCCTTACCCACAACCGCAACGCCCCCGCCGGTGCCCCGCAGGCAGACGGCATCGTCGTCACCCCAAGCCACAATCCGCCGGCTGACGGCGGCTTCAAGTACAACCCGCCGCACGGCGGACCCGCCGATACGGACGCCACCGGGTGGATCGCCAACCGCGCCAACGAACTGTTGGAGAACGGCCTCCGCGGGGTGAAGCGGATTCCCGTGGCCGAAGCCCTGGGGGCCGAGACTACGGGCAAGTTCGACTTCCTCAGCAGCTACGTGGACGACCTGCCCTCGGTACTGGACCTGAACGCCATCCGCGAGGCGGGCGTCCGCATCGGCGCCGATCCGATGGGCGGGGCCTCTGTGGACTACTGGGGCGAGATCGGCGAACGCCACCACCTGAACCTCACCGTGGTCAATCCCACTGTCGACCCGCAGTGGGCGTTCATGACGCTGGACTGGGACGAAAAGATCCGCATGGACTGCTCCTCGCCGTCCGCGATGGCATCGCTCATCAACCGCATGTCGGACTCCGGTTCCGGCAACACAGCGTTCGACGTCGCCACCGGGAACGACGCGGACGCCGACCGGCACGGCATCGTCACGCCGGACGGCGGGCTGATGAACCCGAACCACTACCTCGCGGTCGCCATCGACTACCTGTACCGCCACCGCACCGGCTGGAACCCCAGCTCAGTGATCGGCAAGACCCTGGTGTCCTCCTCCATCATCGACCGCGTCGCCGACAGCCTGGGCCGCAAGCTCGTCGAGGTGCCGGTGGGCTTCAAGTGGTTCGTTCCCGGTCTGCTGTCCGGCGAAGGCGCCTTCGGCGGTGAGGAATCCGCCGGGGCCTCCTTCAACAAGATGGACGGCAGTGTCTGGACCACCGACAAGGACGGCATCCTGCTGGCGCTGCTCGCCTCGGAGATCACCGCCGTCACCGGCAAGTCGCCGTCGGAGCTGTACAAGGGCCTCACGGACCAGTTCGGGGACCCGGTGTACGCCCGGATCGATGCGGCAGCCACGCGGGAGCAGAAGGCGGCACTCGGCAAGCTGTCGCCGTCGGACGTCACCGCTACCGAACTGGCCGGCGAGACAATCACCGCGAAGCTGACCGAGGCCCCTGGAAACGGGGCGTCCATCGGCGGGCTGAAGGTGGTCACGGAAAACGCCTGGTTCGCCGCGCGCCCTTCCGGCACCGAGGACGTTTACAAGATCTACGCTGAATCCTTCAAGGGCGCCGACCACCTGAAGCAGGTCCAGGCGGAGGCCAAGGCCCTGGTGGACGGGGTTATCTCCTAACCGCGCTGACCGGCGCCAAAAGGGCGGAACAGGACTAGAATTTAGTCAGGCCCGGACGCATGCCTTGCAGTTTCGACTGCAGAAATACTGCCCCGATTGCCTCCGGAATGTCCCCCATGTTGCCGGAGGCAATCGCGCGTCCGGGCACATGACAGCTCTAAGCAGAACCGGGTGCGCAAAGGCCGGGCTGCTGATGCAACCCGGCCTTTCCTGTGCTTGGACGGTGCGCAGATCACACTGTGCGGACGACGTCCTCGTACGCGAACTTGGGCTTTGCTTCACCCCAGGCATCAGGGCCGGGCTGGCCAATGTTGACCACGAGGAAGCTCTTCTGGTCCCCGGCCGGGAAGAATTCGGCGTCGATAGCTGCGAAGTCAGCCCCCGTCATGGGTCCGGCGGCGAAGCCGAGTGAACGCACGGCAAGAATGAAGTAGCCCGCCTGCAGGTGGGCGTTGTTGTTGCCCGTCGAGGCGGCCAGGTCCTCGGAGGCGTCGTACATTGCCTTCGGGGCGATGTAGCCCGGGAGGAAGCTGTCCCACTGTTCCTGCCACGAGGTGTCGTAGCTGAGGATGGCAACCAACGGCGCGGAAGCAGTCTTGGCACGGTTGCCGCTTGAGAGCTTCTCCACCAGTTTGGCTCGGGCCTCGTCCGAGCGGACGTAGGTCACGCGCAGCGGCTGGGAGTTGAAGGCGGTGGGGCCGAACTTGGTCAGTTCGTAGATGGCGCGGGCCTGCTGCTCCGTAACCTCGCCGGTGAAGGCGTTGGCCGTGCGGGCTTCAGCGAAAATCGCGTCTACGGCGGCGGAATCGATGACGGCTTCTTCGTGGGCAATTGTCATTTGGCTTACCTTTCGCTGAGCCGCCGTTCCCCAAGGGCCGGCGACGCTCCTGCTTTCCATGGGTTCAACCGCAGGCGGCTGCATCCTCTTCCCGGAATAGCCCGTTCTAAAACGTGAGTTCCGGCACATCACCCCCGCCCCTGCGGCGCTGACTCCGGTATTGTTGCTCCGACAGATCCCACCGCCCATCAGCGGGCACCCCCTTGAAAGGCCCCGGCCATGAGCTTGCTCGGAACCAAATGGAAGCTGCACGGCAACGGCAAGTCGGTCCGCCCAGGAGAAGTGGTGGCCCCGGGAGAGCGGCTCACCTGGCCCATCACGATAGGTGTGGGCATGCAGCATGTGGTGGCCATGTTCGGCGCCACGTTCCTGGTGCCCATCATCACGGGAATGCCGCCTGCGACCACCCTGTTTTTCTCCGGCATCGGAACACTGCTCTTCCTGGTGATCACGCAGGGCCGTGTGCCGAGCTACCTCGGTTCCAGCTTTGCGTTCATAGCGCCGATCATGGCGTCCCAGCAGCAATACGGCGTTCCCGGTGCCCTCGGCGGCGTGGTCATGGCCGGCGTCGGGCTGGCCGTCATCGGCGCCATCGTGCAGAAGTTCGGAGCCGGCTGGATCAACCGGCTCATGCCCCCGATTGTCACCGGCGCCATCGTGGCGCTGATCGGCCTGAACCTCGCGCCTGCGGCCAAGAACAACTTCGACGCCGCACCCATGACGGCGCTCATCACCCTGGCCACCATCATCCTGGTCAGCGTCCTCTTCCGCGGGATCATCGGCCGCCTGAGCATCCTCGTGGGCGTTGTTGTGGGTTACCTCGCCGCCATGATCCGCGGCGAAGTCGACTTTTCAAAGATGGAGGCAGCAGCCTGGGTGGGCCTGCCGCACTTCCAGACACCCGAATTCCACCTCGGCGTAGTAGGCCTCTTCGTTCCGGTGGTGCTGGTGCTGGCGGCGGAGAACATCGGGCACGTGAAGTCCGTTTCAGCCATGACCGGGCAGAACCTCGACGGCGTCTCCGGACGCGCGCTCATGGCCGACGGTGCCGCAACCGTGCTGGCAGGGGCCGGCGGCGGATCGGGCACCACCACCTATGCCGAGAACATCGGCGTCATGGCAGCCACGAAGGTCTACTCCACCGCCGCGTACTGGGTGGCCGGCACCTTCGCCATCCTGCTGAGCTTCTCTCCTAAATTCGGCGAGCTGATCGCCACCGTCCCACCAGGAGTGCTGGGCGGGGCTGCGACCATGCTGTACGGCATGATCGGCATCCTCGGCGTCAAGATCTGGGTCCAGAACAAGGTCAACTTCTCCAACCCCGTAAACCTGACCACTGCCGCAGTGGCGCTCATTATCGGCATCGCAGACTACACATGGACGATCGGGGACCTGAAGTTCACCGGCATTGCGCTGGGATCTGCGGCGGCCTTGGTGATCTACCACGGCATGAAGGCCATTGCGAAGGCCCGGGGCACCGCGGCCGAGCCTGAGACCGAGCAGGCCGGTCTTCCTCCCGCAGCCAAGGCAGCCATTAATGCCGCGGCCAAGCGGTCCCCGAAGAAGCGGTAGGCTCCGCAGCGCTTCTTCCGTGCGCCTTCCGTGCGCCGCCCTGCACCGGAGGCCTCGCAAATGTGCACCGCATTCAGCGCCGATAAAGCCCTGGTGCCCCCGAATTCCGGAGGCGCCAGGGCTTTGGCGGTTTCAAAAGCGGTTCAAAGCGGTGCAGAAATGCTCGTGCAGGGCCGCAGCGGCGGGCCTATCCGGCGTCGAAAGTTTCGTCCTCGTCATTAGGTGATTTTCCCTGCGGGAGGTCATTGCCGCTGCCGTCCGGTATTCCCGCAGCCTCTTGTCCTGGCTCGGAGGAGAACTGGCCCCCGCCCTGCTCGTCGGCGTTACCCTCATCGATCTCGGCCTCCGACGACGGCACTGCCGAATCACCGGCGACCTCCACAGCCGCATCGCCGCTCAGGCCGTCGGCGTCCCGCGGGACCGGAACCTCGCCGGGGGCGGGGTCGAAGCCGGCTCGGGAGATGTCCCCCTCGGCGTGGAGCTGTTCGTCGGTTCCGCCGAAGCGGCCTGCACCAGGTTCACCGGCGGAATCCTGGTCCTCTTCAGCGAAGTGGCTGAGGTTCGGAGTGCCGGTGGGGAACTCCCCCTCGGCGCTGTCCTGGTTCAGGCCGGCCTCCTCGAAGTCCTCCTCCTCACGGGGCTGGCCGAACTGCTTGCCGCCCATCTCTTGCTCCACTGTCGGGGTGCCGTAGCCTCCGGCTTCCTCTTCCGGGGCCGGCTGCTGGTTTTCCTGGCTCATGTGATCCTCCACGTTGAATACTCACTCGCTACGAATAGCTGGGACTTCCTGAACAATGCCGCTTACAGTCCTTTGCCCCCGGTGACGGGCAGCACGGCGCCGGAGATGTACGAGCCGGCGTCGGACGCCAGCAGGACGTATGCGGCGGCGAGCTCGGCGGGCTGGCCGGCGCGCTGCAACGGGGTGTCCTGCCCGAATTTGGGCAGCTTGTCCGGCCACTCCGTCGCGGGAATGAGCGGCGTCCAGATGGGACCGGGAGCCACGGCGTTGACACGGATCCCCTTGGGTCCGAGTTCCTGGGCCAGCGCCTTGGTGAAGGCCACCTGGGCCGCCTTGGTCATGGCGTAGTCGATCAAGCCAGGTGAGGGGTTAAAGGCCTGGATGGAGGACGTGGTGATGATGGACGCCCCGGCATTGAGGTGCGGCACCGCGGCACGTGCGGTCCACATCAGCGAGTAAAGGTTGGTCTGGAAAACCCGGTCGAATTCCTCAGTGGGCAGCGCATCGAAGCTGTCCCGGTTTTTCTGGTAGGCCGCGTTAAGCACCACGACGTCGAGCCGCCCAAACTCCGCGACAGTGTCTTCGACGATCTTCGTACTGAAGTCCTCGCTGCGGCCGTCACCGGGAAGAAGAAGGGCACGCCGTCCCGTCTTGCGGATCCATTCCGCCGTGTCCTGTGCGTCCTGCTCCTCCTCAGGGAGGTAGGAGATGGCAACGTCTGCGCCTTCACGGGCGAAGGCAATGGCGACGGCTTTCCCGATGCCCGAATCGCCTCCCGTGATGAGCGCGGCCTTGCCCTCGAGCTTGTCGCTGCCCTCGTAGCTCAGCTCGCCGTGGTCCGGCTGCGGGTCCATCGGCGCGGTCAGGCCGGGCTGTTTCTGTTCCTGCTCCGGGAAAGGGCCTGAATGGTACGTTCCGCGGGGATCCCTGGGCTGGTCAGGCTGTTTTACTGATTCAGTCATTATCCACCTTTTCACTGTCGGTCACTTACGGTGCAGATCGTTCAGCCCCCGGAATCAGGGCGGTTCCAGGTTACGCGCCTCCCGCACCCCTTCCGAGGCTGCAAGCGGCCGGTTCCTCGAACCTAACCCAGCGCTGAGGACCAAGTCCACCACCAGACTACAATTAGTCAGCAAACTTATCAGTTGTTGAATTCGGCGGCGGTTGAGCCTAGGTTTGGAGCACTACCAGCTGCCGGGCCGGATGGAGGAGGATGCATGACTGATCCGGATGCCCCAGCGCGGAGCGGCCGAAACGAGACCCGGGAAGAGCAGCTCGACCGGAACTGGATGGAGCTGATCCAGGAACTTCGCGTCCTGCAGACGGGTGTGCAGATCCTCGCAGGCTTTCTGCTGACGCTGCCGTTCCAGTCCCGCTTCGAAGAGCTGGACGATTTCCAGACCAACCTTTACCTGGTGAATGTGGCCCTGGCGGCTTTGACCACCGCCTTCATTCTCCTTCCGGTCAGCGTGCACCGCCGCCTCTTCCGCAAGCGGCTCAAGGAAACTCTCGTCAGCAGCGCAGACAACATCACCAAGATCGCCTTGAGCGGCGTAGCGGCTCTCAGTGTGGGAACGGCTGCTCTCGTTTTCGACGTGACAGCCGGCCGCAGCGCAGGCCTTATCGCCGGCGCTGTCCTGCTGTCAGTGCTCGTGCTCCTCCTGGCCTACGTTCCCATGCACCTGCACCGGAGCGCCCGGAAGCAGGGCGCGGAAGCAGGCGAAGAGGCAGGCGAGTAGTCGGGCAGGGGCTGCCGGCTCAGGCGCCCTCGAGTACCTGACTGGTGGCCCGCGTCAGGTAGGGCCCCGCGTTCGCGATTGCCTCCGCTGGGCTGGGCGCGACATCGAGCAGTTGGGCCGCGGCCACCACGCCGTGTTCCGCCAGTTCCTCGGGAGTGACGAGGATGCGCCCGGCCACCACCACCACGGGGATTCCGCGCTCACGGGCAGCCTGCGCCAGGGCGATCGGCGCTTTTCCCGTCAGCGACTGCGAATCCATGGAACCCTCGCCGGTGATCACCAGGTCGGCGCCCTGGAGCTGTTCGGCGAGTCCGGTCAGCCCTGCGACGAGCGAGAAGCCGCCTTCCAGCGTGGCCTGGGTGAAGGCAAGGAATGATGCCGGGAACCCGCCCGCCGCGCCGGCTCCCGGAACGTTGACGTCCCGGCCGGTGGCCTCCCGGAGGATGGAAGCCCAGTTGCGCAGGCCTGCGTCCAGCTTCTCCACGGAATCCTCGTCCGCCCCCTTCTGCGGGCCGAAGACGGCGGCCGCGCCGGAGCTGCCGAACAGAGGGTTCTGGACGTCGACGGCGATCCGGAACTTCACGGTGGAGAGCCGGGGGTCGAGGCTGGAGGTATCAAGGGCCACGACGTCGGTGAGGGATCCGCCGCCGAGAGGCACCACGTTGCCGGCCGAGTCCAGCGGCTTCAAACCCAGGGCGCGCAGGGCGCCGCTGCCGCCGTCGGTCATGGCCGAGCCGCCGACGCCCAGCACAATCTCGGTGGCACCGGCTTCCAGCGCCGCCGCGATGAGCTGTCCACAGCCGTAGCTGTGGGCCCTCAGCGCGTTCTCCGGCGTCGGTTCCATGTGGGCGAGCCCGGAAGCCTGGGCGGTTTCGATGACGGCCGTGGTGCTGGCGCCATCCTTTCGCAGCCCCCAGGCGGCAGCGATCGGCGCCAGGATGGGACCGACGACGGCGTTGAGTCTCTCTTCGTAGCCCGCGGCGACCGCCGCTTCCAGAGTCCCCTCACCCCCGTCGGCGATCGGGAACTGCGTCGCTACGGCATCCGGGTATACCCGGAGGGCGCCTTCGGCGATGGCGGCCGCGGCTTCGATGGCGGTCAGGGAGCCCTTGAACTTGTCCGGGGCGATGAGGATGCGCATGGCACTATCCTGCCAGCATCATGCGGAACCCACTTGCCGATTCCGCAATGCGGTCAGCGCCGCCGCTTAAAGGGAAGCTTGCCACCTGCCGGGGTTCGCTGGCGCCAGCGCGGGTGTCAGCCTCGGGCCTCCTCCTGGGCGGCGTAGGTGTCCAGGAGCTCACCGGCACCCTGGCCATCCTCCCCTTCGGCGGCGATTGCGCTCCGCATGCCGTCCAGCTTTTCGGCGCCGGCGGGAAACGGCGGCAGGAGCGGGATGTCCGGATCGGTCAGGACTTCGATGACCACGGGCCGGTCGGCGGCGAAGGCCCGATCCCAGGCCCCAGGCAGTTGCTCCGGCGCATCCACCCGGATCCCCGTGAGGCCGAGGAGTTCCGCGTATCCCGCGTAGGGAAAGTCCGGAATCTCCTGGCTGGCTTCGAAGCGGGGTTCGGTCTCGGTTTCCCGCTGCTCCCAGGTGACTTCGGCAAGCTCGCGGTTATTGAAGACACAGACCACAAACCGCGGATCGGCCCATCCCTGCCAGCGGTGGGCCACGGTCACGAGCTCCGCAACACCCGCCATCTGCATCGCGCCGTCTCCGGCGAGCGCCACCAGCGGCCGGTCCGGCCGCGCCAGCTTGGCCGCTATCCCGTAGGGGATGGAGCAGCCCATGCTGGCTAGGGTGCCGGACAGGTGAGCCGGCACTCCCGGCGGGAGGGTGAGCTGGCGGGCGTACCAGTAAACGCAGCTTCCGACGTCAACACTCACCTGGGCGTTACCTGGCAGCCTCCCGCTGAGTTCACGGACCACGAGTTCAGGGTTCACGGGCTTGGCGGGGATGCGGGAACGCTCCTCCGAAAGCGCGCGCCAGCTCCTGACCTGCTCCTGCACCTCGGCACGCCACTGCCTGCGGGCATCAGCACGGCCGTCCGCGCTGGCATCAGCACCCTCAGTTCCGCCGTCGAGCCTGCCGGCGAGCTCCCGGAGCGTCTCCGCGGCGTCGCCCACGAGGCCCACCTCCACGGGGTAACGGTTTCCCACTTTCCGGCCGTCAATGTCGATTTGGACGGCGCGGGCAGCTCCCGGCTTGGGGTAGAACTCGGTCCAGGGATCGTTCGAGCCGACAATCAGCAGGGTGTCACAGTTACCAAGCAGGTGGGCGCTGGCCGTTGAACCGAGGTGGCCCATGGTACCGGCGGCAAAAGGCAGCGTTTCATCCATGTAGGGCTTGCCCAGCAGGCTGGTGGTGATTCCCGCGCCAAGCCTTTCCGCAATGGCGACCACTTCTTCCCGTGCATGCTTCGCCCCCTGTCCCACCAGGAGCGCCACCTTGCTGCCGGCATTTAGGACCTCCGCCGCTTTTGCCAGGTTGTCCCCGTGGGGCAGCACACGTGCCGGCTGCCATTCCGGCGCGGTCACGATGATGCCGTGCTGCTGCTCAAGTTCCGGCGCCGGAGCTTTCTGGATGTCATGCGGCACGATCACCACGCAGGGTGTCCGGGTCTCCAGTGCCGTTCTGAAAGCGCGGTCCAGCACCATGGGAAGCTGCTCCGGCGTGCTGACCATCTGGGCAAACTGCGCGGCCACATCCTTGAAAAGCGTCAGGAGGTCAATCTCCTGCATGTAGGCCGATCCCAGCACGCTGCGGCTCTGCTGCCCGATGATGGCCACCACGGGAACGCTGTCCAGCTTGGCGTCGTAGAGACCGTTCAGCAAGTGCACAGCACCCGGCCCCTGCGTGGAGGTCACGACGCCAACCCCGCCCGTGTATTTGGCGTGGCCTACAGCCATGAATGCGGCTGTCTCCTCGTGCCGCGCCTGGACAAACTGCATGCTGTCCCCGGCGCGGCGGAGGGCTCCCATGAAGCCGTTGATCCCGTCGCCGCTGTAGCCGAAAACCCTGTTGACCCCCCAAGCTCTAAGGCGTTCCACCATGACGTCCGCAACGAGCCGTTCTGCCATTGCACTCTCCCCTGCTTAAGTCCTGTTTGAGTCCTGCTTGAGGCCGGCGGACAGGGAAATGCCCCCGTCCGGGTTCCTGCGTGCGTGATTCGTGCCTGTGTGATGGGCGCTGGGCCTTTGGCGGAGCGTTACTCGTCGTGCCCCTGGTCCCCGCTCATCTGGTCCTCGGCCGGCGGGGTTTCTCCCGGCGGCACTCCACCGCCGGGCTCGAGGCCGGTGATGTTGCCGTTCAGGGGATCGGGGTTGGGCGAGGCCCCCCTGTCTTCCCGTTCCGTTTCGCTTCGTTCGCTCCCGCGGTTCTGCTGGCCGCCAGCGGCGCCGGGGCGGTCGGGGTTCGCGGGGTCATTCTCCGGATGGTAGCTGCTCATCATCTGTCTTCCTCCGTCGCTGGTCATATCCGCGTGACACCGGTCTGCGGGCAGGCGTGAAGCCTGGTCGCGGAACCCGCTGGCACTGGACTAATTGTAAGCATGCTGATAATTCTGGAACAGTCAGATGCCGCGACCTCCGGATCCAACCGGAGATGACCGAAGGAGCAAGCTGATGGGAATCGGCGACAGCATTGGGAAAGCAGCGGAAAACGCCATGGAGGATTTGGCGGGGACGTCCGAGCCAACGGACGACGCGCACGCGCCGGAACCCGGCGCAAAGGACGAGGACATCCAAGTCCACTCCTCCATCAGCGAAGGTTCCAACGCAATGGACGATGACGATACCTCGCCTGGCACTGGAACCCGCCGGACAGCTCACACCCCGCAGGAAACCGGCACGGGGGCAAGCGGCGGAGCAGGAGCCAGCGAAGCAGCGGGAAGCATAGCAGAAGTGGGCGCCGAAGGCGGCACGGGAACCGGAACGGACACTCAGGACGCCGGAGGCAGCGGCGCAGCAGAAGGCTCCGGCGCCCCCGGACACGTCGCGGGATCCGCCGGACTTCCCGACCCCGATCCGGACGAGCTCAGGGCCGACCCCTCCGAAGCCGACCAGGACCCCACCACCGGCAGGGGCCGCTCGTAATTCGGCTTGCTGGCGCTGGGTTCTTATGGCGCTGAGTCCCTATACAGCCTCACGACCAAAGGCCGCGGCTCTCGAGGACTTCCTTGAGCAGGTCGGCCCGGTCGGAGACGATGCCGTCCACGCCCATGTCCAGGAGCAGGTGCATCTCGCCCGGATCATTGATTGTCCACACGTGGACGTAAAGCCCCAGTGAGTGCGCCCGGCGGACGAAGCCGGGCGTCACCACGGGGAGACCCCGGTACTCGATCGGCACCTGCAGCGCGTCAACGTCCCGCAGCGCGCGCCTGAGGAACGCGCGGGCGAAAAAATGCAGGCCGGGGACGGACAGCAGCGGCGACACCGCCGCAAAGGCGGCGTTGGCCAGGGTTCCGGCGGAGGCGGCGGTGCGCCGGCTGAGCAGCCGCAGTACCGCCCGCCGTCGGCGGTCCGAAAAACTGGCGATCAGCACACGGTCATGGACTGCGTGTTTCTCTATCGCTTTTGCCAGGCTGCGGACGGAGTTCCAGTCTTTGACATCAAGGTTGAAGCGGGTGTTGGGGAACTCCGCCACGAGCTGCTCGAAGGTGGGAACCGTTTCCTGCCCCCGGATCAGGGCCTTGGCCACCTCGCCGGCCGTCAGCTCCGCGATCCTACCGGTATGGTCTGTGACCCGGTCCAGGACGGCGTCGTGGAAGAGGAGCACCACGCCGTCCGCAGTGGTGTGCACGTCTGTTTCAAGGTAGCGGAAGCCCAGGCCGACAGCAGCCCGGAAGGCCGTCATGGAGTTCTCCAGGCCGTCCAGGGAAAAGCCGCGGTGCGCCATGGCGGCCGGCTTGCCGCCATTCTGTGGGGCGAAAAAAGGCAGCGTCACGGCCGTTTACTGCAGGCTGACGCCGAGCTCTGCGAGCTTTTCCTCGAGAATCTGGGCCACGCCGTCGTCATCAAAATGCGGTGCCTGTTGGCCGGCAGCGCGGATCGCTTCCGGATGGCCGCTGGCCATTGCATAACCATGTCCGGCCCAGCGGAGCATTTCGATGTCGTTGGGCATGTCGCCGAATGCCACGACGTCCGCGGCGCCGACGCCCAGCGAGCGCGCATATTCCGCGAGCGTCACAGCCTTGTTGATGCCCGGCACCGAGAGCTCCAGCATGGCCACCGTGGGCGCCGAGTGCGTGACGTTGGCGAGGCTGCCGACAGCAGGAGCAACCTCCGCAAGGAAGTCGTCCGCAGTCCCTTCGCGCACGATTGCCAGGAACTTCACGACTGCGTCATCCGCTGTAAGCGTGTCGGCCAGGGGAGCCGGGGTGAATTCGGAGAGGATCTCGCTCGTGTCGTTTTCGATAAAGCCGGGCTCCAGGTGGAAGCCGGTGAGGGTCTCGGCGGCAAAGAGGGCGGTGGGGCGCAGTCTCTTGATGATCCGGCGGGCTTCGAACATGTCAGCTAGTGCCATGGTCCGGGCGGAAACCAACCTGTCCGCCTCGAGGTCCCACACCACTGCTCCATTGGAGCAAATGACCGTTCCTGTGTGGCCCAGCTGCTCTTCGAGGGGGTGCAGCCAGCGCGGAGGACGGCCTGTCACAAAGACGAGTTCGACGCCGGCTTCACGGCATGCGTGGAAGGCGCGGACAGTGCGGTCGCTGATTCTGCCGTCATGCCCCAGGATTGTTCCGTCTATGTCACTCGCTACCAACCGCATGGTGCAAGTCTACGTGGGCGGCAAATTTACGTGGTCGGCAAAGCGTCCCGGCCGCACAAGGCTGCCGGGGAGGTGCCCACATCAACCCGCATACGGATGAGTTGAAGGTCTTGCGTCTCCTAGTATCCGCTGCCTGCTGATTTCAGCATCTGACCCGACGGGCTGATGAGGTACCAGGCGTTGTTCACCCCCTGGCCCAGGATGTCCCCGGCCTTCGCGTCCTTGGCGTAGTAGTAAATTGGCATGCCGTTGATGGTGATCTGCTTTGAACCGTCAGCGGTGCTGATGGTGCCGATGGCGCCGCTGACGCCTTCCGCGGCGGGCGTCTCGGAGGTCGTCGTGACAGCGGGCCAAGCAGCCGCGCAGGCATCCTTGCAGGCACTGCTTGATGAATCCTTTACGTCCTTCGTGAAGAAGTAGACGCTCTTTCCGTCCTTGTCCACCACGATGGGGCCTGCCGCGGAAGTGGCAGTCTTGAGCTCAACACCAGCCGCAGCTGACGTGGATACTCCCGGCGCCGGAGCGGTGGCCGAGGCCGGTGGTGTTCCTGTCGTGGGACTGGTGGACCCCGGGTCGCCGCCGCAGCCGGCAAGCGCCGCTGCCAGGGCCACCACAGAGGCGCTGACGCGCAGTTCCTTATTCATGTCTGCTCCTTGTCCTGCCCTTAGGAGGTGTACTGCCTTCAGGAGGTACTGCCGCTGATCCTTCATCTAATTTTGCTTTAGCGGTTGCATAATCAACAGACCGTGCAGGCCGTGAACGAATACCGACAGCGAAGCGTGAAACGCTAACAATTTGGCGTACTGCAGTGGCGCCCATTCCCATTGGATGTTGCCAGGACGATAGTTATCCCATGAGTGATGCGCAACGACGCGTGCAACCCAGACTGTTGGCGTTCCTGGTAGCGCTGGGGCTTCTCGTCCCGCTGTTTGCAGCGTGCAACTTCTGGTCGGCGGGCAGCAGCAACACCCCCGGTGCTACGTCTGCCGCGCCGCCCCCTGCGACTTCCGCAGCTGCCACGCCAAAGAAAAGCATTCCTGCGCCGAAGCCGAAACCGGTACCCCCTGTTGACGCGCTCCGGGGGCGGGCTGTCAACATCCTGCTCATCGGCAGCGACACGAGGGGGACCAACGCGAAGGACACGGTGCGGAGGGTTGATACCGACCAACGGGCGGACGCCCTTTTCCTGGTGCATGTCTCGGCCGACCGCAAGAGTGTCCACGGCATCTCCGTCATGCGCGACCTCTGGGCTGACATCCCCGGCTACGGCTACTCAAAGATCAACGACGGCCTTGCCTGGGGCGGCGTACCAGCCATGCGGGACGCCGTGGGTGCGCTATTCAGCCAGCGCATTGACCACGCGATCGTGATCGATTTCGGCAGGTTTGTGGAACTGGTGGATGCCCTTGGCGGAGTGCGGGTTGACGTACGGACGCCTTTCACGTCGACCCACGACAGCCGGCACACGTTCCCGCAGGGCGTGCAGAATCTCAACGGCGCCCATGCTCTGGAGTTCGTCCGGGAACGCTACGCCTTCAGCGACGGCGACTACCAGCGGGTGCGGAACCAGCAGACCTTCCTCAAGGCACTGGTCGCCGAACTCCTCCAGCCCAGGATCCTGACCAACCCCGAGACCCTCCGCAAGACCGTAGCCTCCCTCTCACGGACCGTCGCCGTCAGTACAGGGCTCAACCAGGAAACCCTGGCAGGGCTGGCGTACAGCCTGCGGAACCTGCAGCTAAAGAACACTGCGTTCTTCGCCCTGCCCACAGCAGGTGTGGGCACCTCCTTCGACGGCCGGTCGATTGTCCTGCAGAATCCCGCGGCGCTGGCCGGGATCCGGACGGCCCTGGCCCGCGACCGCGTGGGCCAGTACATCAGGGAAGCAGGAATCAGGGATATCCGCTGAGAGGTAGGGCGGCCCATGCCCGTTTAAAGCCCGGGCGCCTCACCAGGTTCAGCACGCAGCTGTGAGAGCCGCCCATAAGCAGCGTCGCGGTAGGCCAGCAGTGCGGTTTTGTCTTTCGGATCAATGTCCAGGAAACCCCGCCCGCTCTTGAGCCCAAGGTTGCCTTGCGCGACAGCAGCGGACAGTGCGTCCGGAGCAGCAAACCGGTCACCATAGGCCTTCGCCAAAGTGCGGAACGATGATTCGTAGACATCCAGTCCCGCCATGTCGCCGATCGCAAACGGCCCGAAAAGCGCCAGCCGGAACCCGAAGGTGTTGCTCACTACCGCGAAGATCTGTGAGGGAGTGGCAACCCCCTCCTCAACGATCCGCACGGCTTCCTTGTATAGCGCGAACTGCAGCCGGTTGGCTACGAATCCAGGGGTGTCCGCAACCTGTGCCGGCGTCTTGCCCAGTCCGCGGATAAGTGTCTCAGCGAGATCCAGTACTGCGGGCGCGGTATCCGGACCGGGGATCAGTTCGACGCCGGGGATAAAGGGGGCCGGATTCATCCAGTGGACGCCGAGGAACCTCTCGGGACGGCTCACCGCGCCGGCCAACTGCCCGATGGGGATCGCCGAGGTGTTCGTGTTGATGACAGCGCCGGCCGGCGCCGCGCCGGAAACACGGCCGAGGATGGCGGCCTTGAGGCCGGGGTCCTCCGGAACCGCCTCGGCAATGTAATCCGCGTCCGCCACAGCCTCCTCGATGCTGCCGGCAGCGGCGACGTTCTTTTCAATGGTGCCAGCGGCACCCGCGGGCATCAGTCCCTGGGCTTCAAACTGCCCTGCCTGTTCCGTAAGCCGCTTTCCTTCTACATCCGCCGCAACGTGGACGAGTCCCCCGCCTTCGAGGAGGTCAAGCGCCGGGGTGACATCGAGAAGCTGCCGGTGGTCAAGGTCATCAAGACACGGCCGCTGACCATTCTCAAGGTCATCATGATGCGGTTTGCGGAGAACGCGAACTACTACAGCATCCTGCTGGCAACGATGATCATGGCCGGACTCGGCATCTTCTCCATCCCGTTCTGGGGCTGGGTATCTGACCGCTGGGGCCGCCGCTACACCGTGATCGCGGGCGCCGGAACCATGCTCGTAATGGCCTTCGCGTTCTTCTGGGGCGTCCAGACCGGCGACTTCCTCATGGTCCTGCTGGTCCTGGTCCTGACCTGCAACGTGGGACGCGACCTGTGCTACTCGGTGGAACCTGCCTACTTCACCGAACTCTTCGAGCCCAAGCTCCGTTACTCAGGCGCCTCCGTGGGCCCGCAGGTTGCCGCTGTCTTCGCCGGAGGCTTCGCTCCGCTGATCGCCACAGCACTGATCGGCCCCGACTTCGACCGGTACTGGCTCGTGGCCCTGTACATGGTGTTCACCTCTGCCATCACGATCGTTGGGGCACTGTGGTCACCCGAGACCGCTCCGCAGGTCCGCCTGCGCCGCGGCCTCAGCGCAGAACGATCCGACGACGGGCCGTTGAGCGACGCCCCGGCCGCTGCGGCAGGACCGGCCGGTCGACGGTGTCACACCGGCAACGGTCTCCTGCCGGCATCCGCCTCTCCGGAGCGGACGCCGGCAGGTGCGCTACCGGAAGTTTGGCTACTCTGAAACATGACGACTGATTCAGCAGGGCCGCCGAGCACAGGGGCGGCCCTCACCAGAAGCACGATCAACAACAGGAGGACGTCCCGATGGTAACGAGCCGTGACGTGGCGGAACTCGCCGGGGTCTCACAGGCCACGGTCTCGCGGGTCATGTCCTCATCCACGAAGCTGTCCCCTGCCACCAGGGCCCGCGTGCAGGCGGCCATGGAAACCCTCGGATACGTGCCGCACGCTGGCGCCCAAGCCATGAAAACCAGGCGGACCAATACCATCGGCGTTGTGGTGGCAGACCTGACCAATCCGTTCTACCCGGAAGTCCTCGACGAGCTGAGCCGGGAGCTGGACGCCGCCGGATTCCGGGTCGTGATCTGGAACGCCGGTGGCGGAAGCCACCATGACGCCCTGAAGGCCATCCGGGAACACGCCGTCGACGGCGTCATCTTCACCACCGCCACCGAAGACTCCCTGGAACTCCAGGCCGCCATCGAAAAGGACAGCCCGATCGTCCTGATAAACCGAGTCGTCGAAGGGCTGGACTGCGACCAAGTGACCAGCAGCAACACCGAAGGCGGCGCCGCCGTCGCCGACTACCTGCTGCAGCACGGCAAGACCCGGGTGGCCTTCATTGGCGGCGCGGAAAACGCCAGCACCTCCCGCGAGCGCGCGCAGGGGTTTCTCGGCAGGATGTCGGAAAAGGGCCATGCAGTCCCCGAACACTTCCGCTTCCAAGGCGGGTTTTCCCACGACATCAGCGCCCAGGTCATGGGCAGGCTGCTGTCCCGCGCTGACCGTCCCGAGGCCGTCTTCTGCGCCAACGACCTCATGGCCTTCGGCGCCCTGGACGCACTGCGTGCCCACCGCATCCAGCCCGAGGACTGCTGGATCATCGGCTATGACGACGTCGACATGGCCGCCTGGGACTCCTTCAGCCTCACCACCGTCCGGCAACCCAGCCGCGAAATGGCGCGCGTGGGCGCAAAAATGCTGCTCGACCGGATCCACGCCCCCGGCAGTCCCGCCCGCAGGGTCAACTTTCCGTGCGACCTTATTGTCCGCGGCAGCACCCGGGCCAACGGCGCCGCCTAAAGAGACTAAAAACTGCCCCGGCGGGCCCGAAACGGGTTTCGCCGCACACTATTGCATTTGGGCCACACTCCCGCATAGGCCGGAGCTATCCGCCGCCTCCGCCCGTAAACTTGATTGAGGCGAAGGAGCGGCGGCGATGGACGCTGAAGTTCATGATTCAGAGCTTGATTTAACAGAGCTTGGCTCCGCAGGGCTTGATTCCACAGGGCCGGAATTCCCAAGGGTGGTGCTCACTACGCGGAACACCAGCAGTTGCCCAATGAGCGCACGCGGGGGCAGGCGGTCAGCATGACCAGGGCGCCGGCGCGGCGGGTCCTGACGGCCATACTCGCCTTCCTTACACTCCTGCTCGGCTTCGTTCCCGGCGCACCTGCAGCCCAGGCTGTATCCCTGCGCGGCCACGACATCTCTTGGCCGCAATGCCCGACGGCGGCCGGCGGCTTTGGCCTGCCCATGCCGCCCGCGTCGTCCCAGTTCGTCATCATCGGCCTGACGAAGGGGCTCCCCTTCACCGAGAACCCGTGCCTGGCCAGCCAAGTCAACTGGGCCAAGACCAACAAGAAGCCCGCCCAGGCGTACACCATGGCCGCCTTCCCCACGGCCGCCCAGCTCACGACATACCGGGCGCGGGGGCCCTGGTCGTCAGCAACCCGTGCCGGGCAGCTGTCCAATGTGGGCTACGCTCAGGCCCGCTTCGCCGTTGCAAGCCTCGTCAAGACCGGCTTCGCACCGCGCGTGGTCTGGATTGACGTCGAGCCGCGGCCTGCTCAGCCCTGGCCCACCGCAACCGCCGCGCAGCAGCGCGAGAACCGGTTCCTCATCGAGGGCCTGATGCGCGGCCTGCGCGAAGCGCGGTACTCGTACGGCCTCTACTCCTTTGCGTCCGGATGGCAAAGCATCACCGGCTCCTGGCGACTCCCGGCCGTGCCCGTCTGGGCCACCGCCGGGCGGCTGGACTATCCCGGTGAGGCGCTGGACCGCTGCCGCCCGCCGAGCTTTTCCGGAGGCCGCGTTTACATTTCCCAGTGGTATGACGACACCCGGGACTACGACCTGACCTGCGATCCGTACGCATTCACGCCGCTGCCCTTCCCGGCGCCCACACTCTCCGGTTCAACCGGCGACTTCAGCGGGGACTGGAACAACGACGTCCTGGCCCGCTACCCGGCCCGGGCAGAGCTATGGATGTATGCCGGCACAGGGAAGGGCGGCAGGCAGCCCGGCGTGAGGATCGGAAACAGCTGGAACGGCTTCAACGCTCTCGAAACGCCCGGCGACTTCAACGGAGACGGCCCCCAGGACGTGCTGGCGCGGGAAGCTGCGACAGGCACTCTATGGCTTTACCGCGGCAACGGCGCCAACGGGTTCCTCGCACGCCTGCGGCTCGGCGGCGGCTGGAACATCATGAGCGCCATTTTGGGCCCGGGTGACTTCAATGGCGACCAACGGGTCGACGTCCTCGCGAGGGAAGCTGCCACCAGCCACCTGTGGCTGTACCCGGGCAACGGCGCCGGCGGATTCCTGCCGCGTGTCCGTGTGGGCACCGGGTGGCAGGTGTTCAATGCCTTCGCCTGCCCAGGTGATTTCACCGGTGATGGCGCCGCGGACGTCTTGGCCAGGGAAGGCGCTACGGGCATCCTGTGGCTCTACCGGGGGAACGGCGCCGGCGGCTTCCTGCCCCGCACGAGGGTAGGCGGCGGCTGGAACGTCATGACCGCCGTCGTTAGCCCTGGAGACTTCAATGGCGACCGCCGTCCAGACCTGCTGGCTCGCGACCGTGCCGGCGTGCTGTGGCTCTACCCCGGCAACGGCGCCGGCGGCTTCCTCCCGCGGGTCCAGGTGGGTCCCGGCTGGAACGCGCTCGCGCCGCTCTTCTAACAACCCGCCCGGCTTGATGCAGATGCCCTGCTGCGGCGATGTGACGCGGGTGCCGAAAGCTGGCTCCAGGCGTGCTGAGACCGTGGAGCCAGCCTTGTTCCGGCAAGTGCTCCCAGAGATGAAGGCCATTCAAGCCTCCCCCCAACAAGGTTTGAAGAGCACTGCCGGTTTCAGGCTATTCGTATGCAGGGGGTACAGGCAACGGTCCTGGAACCCAGCCTCGCATCGGCTGCCCTTGACTGCCATTCTGAGCCGGTATGACAGCAGTTGCCCAGCAACCGATGGCAGGGGAGGCGGTAATGGGCGGTTCATTCTGCGTCCACAGGCGTCACATCGGCTGCATGCCGACAGCGGCCCCGTCTAGGCTCGACGTATGAATGATCGCTTCACGGACGAACGGGACAGTTATGGCCGGCTGCTGGTGGACCGGGAGGTATGGCGCCAAGCAACCACCCTTGCCGCTGCAGGCGAGCTGACAGCGCGCTGGCTGGAGGGCAAGAGCGAGTACCAGGCGGGAACGCTGGCGCCCCGGTTCGACGACGAGACTGGTCCGATCGCAGGCCTGCTCACCAACATCAACCGCAGCGGGCTCTTCACCAGGGAGTCCCAGCCCGGTCTCGCCGCCGAGGACCACCTCCAGCAGCGGGAGTACGTGACGGGGTTCTGCTCGGCGGAGTCGGCGCGGCAGCTGCTGCAGCTCTCGACGCTGACGGAGTTCATCACTGTGGCCCACGCCCCGGGGGAGACGAGCAGTGCCTCGATTCCCGTAACGTTCGACGGCGGCGAGGTGATCACAGTGCTGGGGACCAGCGAGACTCCGGTCGAGTCCGGCCAGATCCGGGACTGGGCGGAGGAAAGCAACGAGGCATTGTCCCTCCTCCTCGCCGACTCCTGGTACGTCGAGGTGCTCGACCCGGTATGGGGACGCAACCAGCACCTCCTTACCGCGGTCCTCGATGCCCTCGATTCAGGACAGGAGGGTTTTTGAAGGCCCGGCAAAGACCGACGACGTCGCAGCAACCCCCACAGCGGCATCAAAAACAGCCGCAGCAAAGGCGACCCGGCGGGAGCAGTCCCGCCGGGTCCCCTTTCTTATCTCATCCTGCCTGCGTCTACTCCTGCCGCTACACGGCTCCAAGAGATGCCCTAACAGGACTATTTCCGGTCAGTCGTCGATCCGGTCAGTCGTCCGGGCTCTGGCTGAGAACTTGGAAGTCCTTGCCGACGGCCACTTCCACTTCCGAACCGTTGGCGAGGCGCACCTCGACTTCATAGGCGGAGTTCGGGTTCTCGTCCCGCTCCACTTCGGTCACCGTACCCTGACCCACTTTAGCCAGCGCGGCCTGGACCGCCTTGTCACGGTCGGCCGGGCTTAGAGGGCTCTGCGTGCTTTCACCCACGCTCCCGTCGTCGTCAAAGGGGTTCACGGCAGCTGCGGCAACCGTTGCGCCTCCCAGCACCAGCCCGGCTGCTGCGGCCCCGATGATCCACGTTCTCTTGCGCATGACACATCACTCCTCTCCAAGGTTTTTCCAGTCTGCGCTGCAAACTTGGCACCCGCAACACCTAATTAGTTGACGCCAGGGAGGCGGCCCCTGCCGGGCCCGCTGACTCCGCGCCTCAGCGTTCGTAGATCCCGGTTATTGTGGCGGTTCCGAGCAGGTGCTGGGAAAGCTGTTGTCCCAGGCTCGCCGGGTCCGTGTCCGGCCGGGTTCCAAGATCCTCAACATCCAGCGCGTAGACCGTCATGAAGTACCGGTGCCGGCCGTGGCCGGGCGGCGGCGCGGCGCCCACATAGCCGCGGAAGCCGGCGTCGTTCGGCAGCTGCACGGCTCCCTGCGGGAGCTGCGAGCCGGACTCAGCACCTGCCCCCTCCGGCAGGGACGTGACATCAGCGGGAATGTTGGTTACCGCCCAGTGCCAGTAGCCGCGGGCTCCGGGTGCATCGGGATCGAAAACGGTGATCGCAAAGCTCCTGGTTTCCGCTGGTGCCCCGCTCCAGCTCAGCTGCGGTGAGCTGTCCGATCCGCCCGCGTGCAGCCTGCCGCTGCGCTGCGGCGGCGCCAGGGTGGCGCCGTCCTCGAAGGACCTGCTGGAGAGCTCGAAGGAGGGAACGTCGGGAAGGTTTGAAAAGGGACCGTCGGATGTCATAGCTGCCTTTCAGGTAGTGGGTACTTCTGCTTCCTCTGCCGCTTCTTCCGTGTGGTTGAGTTCGGCCCTGGTGGGCGGGTTGGCACCGGCCCGGGAGACGGTGACAGCGGCAGCCCGGCCGGCGTGCGCCAGGAGCGCGGTGAGGCCTTCGGCGGGCAGGGCTCGTAGGTCCGCCCGGTTCTGGGCTCCATCCAGGCCGCGGTCAACGACGCCGGAGAGCAGCGCTGCCATGAATGAGTCACCCGCGCCGACAGTGTCCGCCACCTCGACCTCGGGCGCGGGGAACTCGGCCTCCCCGGCAGCGGTGATGCCCCAGGGGCCCCGGGCGCCGCGCGTGACCACCACAAGGGCCGGCCCTTCGGAACCGCCCAGGGAGAACCAGCGGCGGGCCGATTCGAGCGGGTCAGCGCCCGGGTACAGCCACTCGAGGTCCTCATCTGAGGCTTTAACGATGTCGGAGAGGGTCACGAACTTTTCCGCCTGGCGGCGGGCGTAGCCGGCGTCGCTGATGATGCTCGGCCTGCAGTTGGGGTCGAAGCTGATGATCGCTGCCGGATGAGAATGCTCGACGGCGGCCAGCACCTCCCCCGCACCCGGCGCCAGCATAGTGGCTATGGAGCCCGTGTGCAGCAGGGTGGTGCCCTGCAGCATGAACGGCAGGCGTTCGGCGAGGCCGGGGAGTTCCCAGGTGAGATCGAACGTGTAGGTGGCGGCGCCGCCGTCGTCAATCAGCGCCGTGGCCACGCTGGTTGGCAGGCCGTCCGGGGCCAGCGGGAGCATCACCGAACTTGCCCTCAAGTGCGCCGCGATCGAGTCGCCGTAGGCGTCACGGCCGTAGCGCCCGATGAACTGGACGGGATGGCCCAGGCGGGCGAGGCCCACGGCGACGTTGAGCGGGCTGCCGCCCACATGCGCTTCGATTCCGGATGTCCGCTGGACCACGTCGACGAGGCCCTCGCCAATAACTGTGAGCATGGCACATACTCTGCCAGAGAACGCCGCGCGACGCTCCGGTGGTCGACAAAAAAGGCGGCGCTGCGGGACCTTCCGGCCCGCTGCGCCGCCCTGTTGAGCAGCCCTGTTCTAAGGGACTGGGTCCTGAGCCGGCTACGCCTTCTTCTTACCCGGCAGTGCGAGCTTGAAGACCTTGCCCCACGAGGAGCCCACCTGCTTGAGCAGCGGACCCGTGGTGTACGGCAAGCCGTAGCGCTTGCAGATTTCCTGCACCTTCGGCGCCACCTCGCCATACCGGTTGGACGGAAGGTCCGGGAAGAGGTGGTGCTCGATCTGGTGGGACAGGTTCCCGGTCATCAGGTGCATGAACTTGGAGCCTGAGATGTTGGCCGAACCGATCATCTGGCGGACATACCAGTCACCGCGCGTTTCGCCTTCCACCATTTCCTCCGTGAAGGTGTCAGCGCCCTCCGGGAAGTGGCCGCAGAAAATGACGGCGTGGGCCCACACGTTGCGCACGGCATTGGCGGTGAGCGTGCCGTAGAGGGCCTGCTTGCCGGAACCGGTCAGCATGGCCACAGCAGGGGTGGCGGCGTAGTCCTTGGTGAACTGCTTGACCGCCTTCTTGCCCAATGCCTTGAGGTCCTTCATCAGGGCCTCTTTGCTCTTCTTGCCCTCCTGGAATTCCGCAAGCTCCAGGTCGTAGACGGCGATGCCCCACTCGAAGATGGGAGCGAGGATGGCGTTGTACAGCGGGTTGCCGAGGTTGAACGGCTTCCACGGCTGGTCGCCGTCCATGCGCAGCAGGTTGTATCCGACGTCGTTGTCCTTGCCGACGACGTTAGTCCAGCGGTGGTGCAGGTCGTTGTGGGTGTGCTGCCACGAGCGGGCCGGCGTGACGAAGTCCCATTCCCAGGTGGTGGAGTGGATGTCCGGGTCGCGCATCCAGTCCCACTGTCCGTGCAGGATGTTGTGGCCGATCTCCATGTTTTCCAGGATCTTGGCCAGGCTCAGCAGGGTGGTGCCGGTAACCCAGGCTGCCTTGTTGCGGCCCATCAGGAGCGCTGCACGGCCGGAGATTTCCAAGCCGCGCTGGACCTTGATGACACGGCGGATATAGGCGGCGTCGGATGCGCCGCGCTTTGCGAGGATGTCGTCCTTGATGGCATCCAGTTCACGGCCGAGCTCGGCCACCTGCTCGTCGGTGAGGTGCGCGGCCGCCGGCGGGCGCACCAACGGGCTGCCGGACGTGGCCAGCGCACCCGGGCGGGGTTTCGCCGCCGGCGTGCTGATCGACGTCGATTTCACTGCTGTGCGGTCGGATATTGCTGTCATGCGGTTGATGCTCCTCAGATCTCGAGGTTAACGGGCCCGGCGGCTGCCGAAACACACGTCTGGATTAGTTGGCCTGGCTCGCCGTGGACCTCGCCGGTGCGAAGGTCGCGGACCTGCCCGGCCCGCAGCGGCGTCAGGCAGCTGTGGCAGATGCCCATGCGGCAGCCGCTGGGCATCAGGACCCCGGCGTCCTCGCCGACATCAAGCAACGGGGTGTTCCCGTCCGCCTCGACCTCCCGGTCGGAGGCTTCAAAGGTGACCAGTCCGCCGTCGTGCCCTGCTCCGCCGACGAGGCTGGTATTGAAACGTTCGATGATGAGGTTGATTTCATCGGCCGCAAACGGTCCCGCCTTCTTGTGGGCAGCGGCCTCCGCGGACCAAAGGGCCTCCGCATCGTCCAGGAATCCTTCAGGGCCACAGGCGTAGGCAGCACGCTGGCGCCAGTCCGGGCAGAGCTCGTCCAGCCGCGCTGTGGAGCTGAAGTCCAGCCGTCCACGTTCGCCCGTATACCAGTGAGTGACCCGGAAGTTGGGGAACTGGTCCGCGAGCTCGGACAGCTCGCCATGAAAGATGCTGTCCTCGGGCGCACGCGCCGAGTGGATAAGGACCACGTCCGCATCTGGTCGGTGCGGCACCAAGGTGCGGATCATCGACATGACCGGCGTGATGCCACTCCCTGCGGTGAGCATGAGCAGAGGCCGCGGATGTTCCGGCAGGACGAAGTCACCCTGCGGCGGAGCCAGGAAGAGCACGTCACCGGGCTTGGTCTCCCGGACGAGGACACTCGAGACCGCTCCGACGTCGCTGACCGTGATGGCAGGGTCCTGGCCGGCAGGAGCACTTAGCGAGTAGGAACGCCAGTGGCGCACGCCGTCGAGCTCGACGCCGATCCGGGCCCACTGGCCGGCCTTGTGCGCCTTCCAGCCGCGGCCCGGACGGAAGTAGATGGTGGCGGAGTCCGCAGTTTCGGGGACTACCTTGGTGACCACGCCGCGAAGCTGGCGGGCCGAAAAGACGGGGTTGAAAAGCGCGAGGATATCCTCCGGCGCCAACGGGGTTGTCAAGACCGTCGTGGCGCGCGCCAACTTGCGGAGCCGAATCATATTGTCCGCCACCTGTTGGATTCACCCATGTATGTCTCCTAGTGAAACCGGTGATCGTCATATACAAAGCTACCGTAACCCCCGGCTAGTAGAGTCCACCATGCAGGTGCAGCGGGCAACCAGGGGTCGGGGCACTCCGTAAGCAGGTCCGCCCACTACTGCAACGAACGGATGCCGTTTGAGTTCCCGCTACGTAGTCAGCAACTCCTGCACAAGCTCTCGGCACTTCCGGTAGGACGAGGCCTTTGGGTCGATCAGGGCAAAGTGATCGCCGGGAACCTTGACCACCTGGACGGGGGCGCCGGCGGCGCGGGCCGCCGCGGCGTAAGCCTCGGACTGGCTGATCGGTACGGTGGTGTCCTCCAGCCCGTGGACGGCATAGACGGGAATGTTCAGCGGGACCGCGCTCATGGGGTCTGCATACTTGTGCCGCTTGGGGTACTTTCCCGCGGAGCCGCCCATCAGGTTGCTCACCGCCCCGTTGCTGAGATCGAGCCAGTCAGCCTGGGCGAGATTGAGCAGCCCGGACTGGCTGACCACTCCCGTCAGGCGCACGGCCTGTCCGTTGAGGTTCCGCTCGACCTGCCTGTCCGCGTCCGGTGTGCCCAGCTCCGCCAGGCGGTCGCGGCCGGCTGCCCAGACGGCGAGATGGCCGCCGGCGGAGTGCCCCAGCGCGACGACATTGGTGAGGTTCAGCCCATGTTCTTCAGCCACCCCGCGCAGCCGGTCGATCCCAGCCAGCACGTCCTCGAAGGTATGCGGCCACCCGCCGCCGTTACCCGCCCGGCGGTACTCCAGGTTCCAGGCCGGCATACCGTGCGCTGCCAGGTCCTTCGCCAGCGGTTCGCCCAATTCAGCTCCATACTGCGAGCGCCAGTAGCCGCCGTGTATGACCACCACGACGCCGCGGGCGGGCGGGCGCTTGCCGTTGCGGGACGAGGATGCGGGCGGCGCCTCCGGCAGAAAGAGCTCGCCCCACTGGCTGGGGTGGTCGCCGTACTGGTACTTCTGCCGCTTCACTGCATCCTCCTTGGGTCCCGGCAGGCAGGAGGCTACCCCTGCCCACCACTGCCGCCGTCCCCCGCTGTCCAGGGACAGCAAAGTCCGACGGCGCACATCAGCCATGTGCCGAGCCTAACAGTGAGGCGCCTCCCATCGCCGGAAAGCTGGACACGCTGCGGCGCCTGCGCATCGCTTTCGGGCTGTGGCGGCATGACGCCGCCCGGTGTCACATCTTCCGGTGTTCCCGCCCTTGGTAGTTTGGAACCATGGCAAGCAACTGGGACCGGCTGGACGTCAGCCAGCGCGAGTCCGTCCAGGAGAACGTGGAGCTCTATGAGCGCGTCCGCCCTGCCCTGAAGCTTGTCACCCGGGAAGTCCTGCTGATGCTGCGGACTATGCTCAAGGACACTGAGGTCACCCCCCTGTTCGTCACCGGCCGGACCAAAACAGTGGAATCGTTCCGGGAGAAGATCTCCAGGACCGAGGAGCCGCTGGAACCGGAGGGACCCCGGGTGCTGAAATTCCCTGACCCCTTCCGCACCCTCAATGACATGGTGGGGGTCCGTGTCATCACCAAACTCCCGGCTGAGAACGCTGCAGTAGCCAACCTGATCAAGCGACAGCGCCAGCTCTTCGACTGCCGGGGGGACCGTGAGAAGGACATCGGCTCGATCGAATCCGGGACCTATGGCTACTCCAGCCGTCACCTGATCCTGCGGACTATCCAGAACGACGTGGTCAAGGACTACCAGCAGGTCTTCAACCCCGAGGTCCAGCCGAACGGCAGCTATTTCTTCGAGTGCCAGATCCGCACCGTGTTTGCACACGCATGGAGCGAGATCGAACACGACATCCGCTTCAAGGCGGAGGACCCGCGTGCGTGGACGCCTCATTTCGACCGGCAGTTCACCGCCACGGCCGCCATGCTGGAGACGGTAGAGACCGCCTTCGCTGACCTGCATGAGCGTTATGAGGAGGTCCGCAGCTACTGGGACATGGACGGCGAAGGCGCCGCGCCTCTCACGCCCAACCGCATCCGGGACGTGTGGCGGGCCCTGCTGCCGCACGTTGACCGCAAAGTGGATGATGACTGGGGCTGGGCGGCCGAGCTCATGGCGGCCCATGGACTTAACCAGACCGTGCAGCTGGCCGGCCTGCTCAGCGCCAACCGGATCACCGAGGTCCGCAAGGCCCTGGACCACCGCTACTCCCCCGGTCCGGACCGGCTGCTGGATGACCTGCTGCTGTGGCAGTACGGCACCAAGCACATCGACCTCACTGCCGAAGCGCCCGACGCCGTTCCGCACCCGCGGCGCGACAGCCTCCTGCGGCGGCTCAAACAGATCGAGCGCTACCGCCAGACCAAGAAATAGGAAGCCCGCCCTTCAGCCGGACCCATCGCCAGCAGACGGGGTCGGGAAGATGCGGGCACGACACGCCTCCGTTACCTGAATGTGACTTTTAGTGCCGGCTCCCGTACGGTAGAAAGCGTGCCTTCCTCACCGAGGAAGGCATTCCCGTGCTGATTGCCTAACTCTGCCGCAGCCCCGGGATCCGATCGCAGACTTTCCGGCAGAGACGGGGAAACCAATTTTTGGCCCGCTTGAAGCGGGCCTTGGGGTGAAGCCGCGCAGTTCCTGATCTCGTCAGAGCGTGCGGCCGGGTGTCTCCCATCCGAATCCGACAGCTCACCTCGCAGGCATCGGGAGAGGCCCCTTCATGTCGTCACGCACTACCCCTGCCCGCCGCGCAGCGGCCGGCCGTTCTAACCCGTTCGCTTCCGCATCGCGCGCAGTTACGGCCAATGCCGGAGGACTGGGACGCAAGGCAGCCGTGGTCCTCGCCGCATCGGGCCTCGCTTTCACCGGGACCATGGCCGCTAACGCTGCCAATGCCCCGGCCCAGAAGGCCGCCGCCCCCGCCTTAGCTCCCGAAGCTGCCAGCCCGGCCCAGGCCCCGCTGAACGCCAGCTCCAGCGTCTCCATCGCCTACGAGCGTCCCGCTGTGAAGTCCGCCCCGGCTCCCGTGGTGGAGGAACCCGTCATTGTGGAGAAGCCGGCTGTGCCTGCCGCTCCCAAGGTCGCCGCAGCCAAGGCTCCGGCTGCAGCCCCCGTTGCTCCCCCGGCACCGGTTGCTGCCCACGCACCTGCCGCCCAGGCACCTGCCGCCGCGCCGGCCCCCAAAATCACGGTCAAGTCGGCACCGGCTCCCGCTCCGGCAGCGGCCGGCAGCGTCAACGCCTCGATGGTCTCCGCTGCCTACGCCCAGATCGGCATCACCCAGGACTGCACCGCCATGGTGGAGAAGGCACTGGGCGCCTCAGGCATCAAGGTTGGTGACCTCGCCCCCATGCAGTTCATGAACTACGGCAAGGTCGTCTCCACGCCCCAGCCCGGCGACATGATTGTCCAGTCCGGCCACGTTGCCATCTTCGTCGGCAACGGCCAGGCGCTCAGCGGCGGCATGAACGGCGTGAACGAGACCATCGTTCACCCGCTGTCTTGGCTGAACGCTACCGGTCCGGTCACCTTTGTTAGGCCCGCAGCCTAGCAACACGCGAGCAGGACACTGCACCGGGAAGGTGCACATCATGAAGCCGGCGTTGCGCTGCCTTGGGGGCAACGGAGCGCCGGCTTTTTGCTGCTGTCATTCCTGTAGTTCACTTCCCGCCAAAAGTCTGCCCAGCCTCCTTGTAGAAACCCTCCAAAATGGTGCCGCCTTTTGGAAACTAGCGTCAGTTTCACGATGCATCAAGCACTGACCACGCAAGGAAAAGATCAATGACGATTCAGGCAGGCCCGCCGGTAACCCGGTACGCAATTCTCGAGGCAGCGAGGCAACAGGTTCTCGAGGAGGGCGTGGGGCTCAGCGAAAGCCAGCTCGTGGATGTTCTTCGGCTTCCCGATGAGGCGCTTCCCGCCGCCCTCCAACTGGCACACGAAGTGCGCCTGAAGCACTGCGGCGAGGACGTCGAGGTGGAAGGTATCATCTCGATCAAGACCGGCGGCTGTCCCGAGGACTGCCATTTCTGCAGCCAGTCCGGCCTCTTCGACTCCCCTGTCCGCGGCGTCTGGCTCGACATCCCCGAACTCGTCAAAGCAGCCAAGGAAACGGCAGCCACCGGCGCCACCGAGTTCTGCATCGTCGCCGCGGTCCGCGGTCCCGACATCAAACTCATGAACCAAATCAAGTTCGCCATCGACCGCATCAACGAAGCTGTGGACATCAACATCGCCTGTTCCCTCGGCATGCTCACCCAGCGGCAGGTCGACCAGCTCGCCGAATGGGGCGTACACCGGTACAACCACAACCTGGAAACCGCCCGCAGCTACTTCCCGGAAGTTGTCACAACCCACACATACGAAGAGCGCCTTGAAACCTGCAACATGGTCAAGGACGCCGGCATGGAACTGTGCTGCGGCGCCCTCATCGGCATGGGTGAAACCCTTGAACAGCGGGCCGAACTCGCCGCCCAGCTCGCCGCCCTGGAACCCCACGAAGTGCCGCTGAACTTCCTGAACCCGCGGCCCGGAACCCCGCTGGAAAGCCAGGAGATCATGGACGGCAAGGACGCCCTGCGCGCCATCGCCGCATTCCGGCTCGCCATGCCCCGCACCGTGCTCCGTTACGCCGGCGGACGCGAACTGACCCTCGGCGACCTTGGCACCAGGGACGGACTCCTCGGCGGGATCAACGCCGTCATCGTGGGCAACTACCTCACCACCCTTGGCCGCCCCGCCACGGCAGACCTCAACCTGCTCGTGGAGCTAAACATGCCCATCAAGGAACTCCAGAAGTCGCTGTGAACGAGATTGCGGCTGCCTCGGCCAGCGGGGCAGGCTCAACCAGCGGGAAGTTTTGTGGGCACTGCGGGGAGCCGTCCGACGGCGGCAGCCTCCCGCCGTCGGACGGTCACCGCCGCTGCGGTGAGCTGCTGATGCTGGAGCCGCCGCGGTACTGCCCCGACTGCCGCAGGCGGATGAAGGTCCAGGTGATGCCGCTGGGCTGGCAGGCGGAGTGCTCGCGGCACGGGGCGCTGATCCCGTGAGGCCGACGTCTACGTGCCAGACCTGAATCAGCGCACGGATGTTGCCCGGATCGGGGGTTTAGAGTCCGGGCCGGCAGCGCTGGCAGGGAGCGCCCCTAGTCGTCTGCAGCGACCCGCTCGTCGCCGCTGCGTTCTGCGTGCTCGGGCCAGCCACCCTTTCGGTAGGCGGGAGTCCCGACGACAAGCACTGTCGCCGTCAGGACACAGCAGCCGACCATGACGGTGACCATCGACAGCGCGTTTCCGCCCAGCAGCCCCACCAAAGGACTTACGAGTCCAGCCACCCCCGACTGTAGGGCTCCGATGACCGCTGCCGCGGTTCCCGCCATGTGTCCGTAGTTGCGCAGGGCCAGCACGGAGGCGTTGGCGGGAATCATTCCCTGGGCTCCCAGAACAAGCCAGAGGCCGGCCGCCAGGCCGAAAACACCCCCGACACCCGTGGCCACCGCCGCCAGCAGCAGTAGGGCAAGAACCAGCTGGACAAGGACGGCGGCGCGCAGGAGGCGGACCGGCGGAATTGTGCGGACCAGCGCCGCGTTCAGCTGCGCGGAGAGCACCAGCGCGGCACCGTTGAGTGCGAAAGCGAGGGCGAACTGCTGCTCAGTGAAGCCGTACTGGTTCTGTAAGACGAAGGGCGAGCCCACTACGTAGCTCATGATCAACCCCAGCCCCAGCCCCGGGATCATGGCCAGGGCCATGAAGTGTTTGTCCCTCAGGAGCGACCAGTATGCGCCGACAACGTGCCGGGGCCGGCCAGTGCTGCGCCTGTCCTCCGGCAACGTTTCGGGCATGAACTTCCCCACGATGGCCACCAGGACCACGCCGATGAGCGCCAGCGCGTAGAAGACGGCCCGCCAGTGCCAAAAACCGGCGATGGCCTGACCCACGGTTGGGGCAAACAGGGGCGCAACCCCGATCACCAGCATCAGGCGGGACAGCAGCCGGGCGGCTGCCGAGCCCACAAAACGGTCACGGATGACGGCGATTGCCACCACCGATGCCGCTGCGTTGAAGAAGCCCTGCAGGACGCGGAGCCCAATAAGCGTTTCGATGTTTGGGGTGATGGAGCATAGCAGCGAGGCCACGACATGCAGCGAGATGCCGAGGATCAGCGGCAGCCGCCGTCCGAACCGGTCGGAGAACGGGCCGATGACCAGCTGGCCTATCCCGCCGCCGACGAGCATTCCGGACAGCGTGAGCTGCGCGGCTGCCTGGGTAGTTTCGAGATTATCCACCACAGCAGGCAAAGACGGCAGGTACATGTCGGTTGTCACGGCCGGAAGCGCGGCCAGCGCGCCAAGCATCAGGACATACTTGACGCTTCGGGACCGCGTACCAGGGGTTGGGAATCGTGGGGTGTCCGTCACGCGGCAAACCTAACTCGTCTGGAGGCGCTGCAGCGTACGGATCGACCAGCTCGCCGCGTGCTCCTGGCCCGGCGCCAGCTGCACCACGTCCCTTCCGCTGTTGAAAGCGTCGGGTGGACAGGTCATAGGTTCGACTGCCACGCCGAGGCGGTCAGGGCCGGATGGCTTGTCGCCGGTATGGACCTGGACCCAAGGCCACTCTCTTCCCCACGCCAGTTCAACACCGGTTCCGGACGGATCGTAAACGCACACTCTGGCGGTCCCGTGAGTATCCCTGCTGATGCCGGTGAAGGCGTGGTCGATCTTCACGCCGCCAAGCACTTTCTCCTTTCGGAAGTCGAAGTTGTGCCCTTCCACCGATACTTCCTCGACGGGCAGCAACCTGTCAGGGGTGACCCGCAGGAACCTGTCAGCTGGGACCACAAGGGACCAGTCGTCGAGAGGAGCGCTTCCCGCGATGAGGTAGGGATGAGGGCATACCCCGTAGGGGACTGTTGCCGAACCAGGGTTGGCAGCGGTGACAGTTCCCTGAAGTCCCGCGGCGCTGAGGCAGTAGCGCACCCTCAGTTCCAGCGGGAACGGATAGCCCTCCCCCGGGGTGAGCGACATTGCCAGGGTCACTGAGGATTCGTCCCGTTCAGCCACAGACCACACCTTGTCGAACACGAGTCCATGCAAAGCAGTGTTGCGCCCGGGTTCATTGATGGGAACCTGGATGTCAGCGCCCTTCCAGGAGTAACGCCCGCCAGCCAGGCGGTTGGGCCAGGGCGCGCAAATGACTCCCCGGTAGTCAGGGATTGCGATCCCGGGCTCGAAGGGCACCACCAGGTTCCGTCCCCCGTGGCGAAGGCTGCGCAGCGCGGCGCCTCGGAGGGTGACCGCGGCAACGTAGCCGCCGTGCCGCAGTTCAAACTCCGTTCTGCCCTGCGCCGCGGTCTTGGTGGCGGGCGTGCCTTTTACTGTGGAGGTGGTCATCCGAAACACCTGCAACTTCCGCTAACGGAGGGAAGGGTGGGCCGCTTTCGTCCACCGGCGGTAGCGGGCGAGCACCTCCCCTGTCTGCTTGTCCCCTTGCCCGTGCTTGCCTGCTGGCCGGTGCGCGGCGGGCAGGGAAATCTTTGTTGCGTCCAAGATCCAGTCCGGGAATTCGCCGGTGAGGACAGCAGCGGCCTGACGCGCGGCGCCGTTCGCCACGTACTCGCCGGGAGTGGGAATGATGATCGGCCGGGCTAAGACTTCGGCCGCTATCTGCTGCACCGCTGGAGACTGCGCTCCGCCGCCGACGAGGATGATCCTTTCCGCTTCCACTCCCTGCGCCTGGAGTGCTGCAAGGCCGTCTGCCAGGGAACAGAGGACGCCCTCGAAGGCGGCGCGTGCGAGGTTTGCCGGTGTGTAGTTGGTCAAGGTCATTCCGTGCAGGGAGCCGCTGGCGTCGGGCAGGTTCGGGGTCCGTTCGCCCTCGAGGTACGGGATGAGCGTCAGCCCTCCCGCACCTGCCGGGGCAGAAAGGGCGAGTTGCCCCAGGCCGGGCAGATCAGTGCCCAGGAGCTGTGCGGTCACGTCGAAAACGCGTGTCGCGTTCAGCGTGCAGGCGAGGGGCAGGAAGTTGCCGGTGGCATCCGCGAAACCGGCAACGAGTCCCGAAGCATCGGCGGACGGGGCCGACGACACGGCCAGCACTACGCCCGAGGTGCCCAGGGAGATCACGACGTCGCCCGGTCCGGCGCCGACGCCGAGGGCCGCGGCCGCGTTATCCCCGGCGCCCGGGCCGATCAGCGACCCTCCCCTGGTCTTTCCTGCAGCTTCCAGCGGAGCCGCGACTACAGGCAGGACAGGGACGTGCCCGAGCGTCTGCTCCAGGACATGGGGCAGATAGGTGCCGCGGGCGGCGGAGTAGTAGCCGGTGCCGGAGGCGTCGGAGCGGTCGGTGCGAAGTTCGTCGAGGGAATCCGGTCCGGATCCGGGCCCGTGGCCGGCAAGGCGCCAGGACAGCCAGTCGTGCGGGAGGCAAACGGCGGCGACACGCTTGGCGTTGTGCGGTTCCGTGCGGGCGAGCCAGCGCAGTTTCGTGGCGGTCAGCGACGCGACGGGCACGGTCCCGGTGGTTTCGGCCCAGTACCCTGCCCCGCGGTCCCCATCCCCTGCACCTGCTTCAAGGATCAGCTCCCGGGCGTCGTCTGCGGACCTCGTGTCGTTCCAGAGCAACGCGGGCCGGACAACGTCGCCGGTGGAATCAAGGCAGACCATGCCGTGCTGCTGCCCGCCGATGGAGAGGGCAGCGACGTCATCGAGGCCGCCCGCCGCAGTCACTGCTTCCTGAAGTGCCCTCCACCAGTGCTCGGGATGCACCTCGGTGCCCGAGGGGTGGGACGCCTTGCCTTGGCGGACGAGCGTTCCGGTCACTGCGTCCCTGATGACCACCTTGCATGACTGGGTGGAGCTGTCGATTCCCGCGACGAGTGGCATGCTTCATTCTTTCTATAGGGGCCGCCGTCGTCACCGGCAGAGCATGCCGGTGACGACGGCGGGGACTGACTTTCCGGGCCGGGCGCGTCAGCGCGCGCCGAGCACGTGCTCGACGGCGAGCTGGTTGAGGCGGACGAAGGCGAACGAGCGCTCGGCGGCCTTGTCGGCGTCGAAGTTTTCGAAGGCGCTGGCGTCCGCCAGCAGGTCCGCGGCCGATTCGCCTGCAGCGAGGGTCGGCTCGCCGAGTTCGATCACGCCCGAGGTCTTGAGGGCCTCCTGCACCTCCGCGTCGGCGCGGAAGGCGAGGGCGCGCTCCTTCAGCAGCAGGTACATGGCCATGTTGGCCTTCGCCGATTCCCAGACCCCGTCGTAGCCGTCGGTGCGGGAGGGCTTGTAGTCGAAGTGGCGCGGGCCGTCGTACCTGGGTCCGCCGTTGGGGAAGCCGTTCTCCAGCAGGTCCACCGTGAAGAAGGCGCTGGTGAGGTCGCCGTGGCCGAAAACGAGGTCCTGGTCGTACTTGATGCCGCGCTGGCCGTTGAGGTCGATGTGGAAGAGCTTGCCGGCCCACAGCGCCTGCGCGATGCCATGCGTGAAGTTGAGCCCGGCCATCTGTTCATGGCCTGTCTCGGGGTTCAGGCCCACGATGTCGCCGTGTTCGAGCTGGGCGATGAAGGCCAGCCCGTGTCCGACGGTGGGGAGGAAGATGTCACCGCGGGGCTCGTTCGGCTTGGGCTCCAGGGCGATGCGCAGGCCGTAGCCCTTGTCCTTGATGTATGCCGCTGCGGTGTCGACGCCTTCCTTCATCCGGTCCAGGGCGGCGGAGAGGTCCTTGGACCCGTCGTATTCGCTGCCTTCGCGTCCGCCCCACATCACGAACGTCTCGGCGCCGAGCTCGGCGGCGAGGTCGATATTGCGCAGCACCTTGCTCAATGCGTAGCGGCGGATGGAACGGTCGTTGGAGGTGAAGCCGCCGTCCTTGAACACCGGGTGGCTGAAGAGGTTCGTGGTGACCATCGGGACCTTCAGGCCGGTCTCGGCCAGCGCCGCGGTGAAGTTCTTCAGGATCAGCTCGCGCTCTGAGGCCGTGGCGTCGAACGGAATCAGGTCGTTGTCGTGGAACGTGATGCCGTATGCGCCGATTTCACTAAGCCTGTGGACGGCTTCAACCGGGTCAAGCGCGGCACGGGTAGCGACGCCGAAGGGGTCCGCGCCGGTCCAGCCGACGGTCCACAGGCCAAAAGTAAAGCGGTCTTCGGGAGTGGGGGTGAGGTTCATGATGCACCTTTGCTGTCTAGTGTGGTTCGGGCAGAACGGAAGGAGTTTGCGGTCTGCCGGTATTGGAAGTGGCGGCTTACTGCCTTGCCGCGTAGTTTGTGGCCGTTGTCTGGACTTCCCGGGCGATGGTGGCGAGTTCGACGGCGGCTGGCCGGTCTGCGCTGCTGGTAATGGGCACCGTGTGCCCGCTGTGCGCCGATTTAAGGACGCCTTCCATGATGTCGAGGGCGTGGAAGGCCAGCATGCCACCGGCCCGGGGTTCCTGTCCCTTGGGAGTACCGGCGAGGTCGGCGATGCCGAAGCCCCTTCCGGAGTCAACATATCCGGCAGATACAGGCAAGGTCTGCCACTCGGTGCCGCCGAGCGGAAACAGCTGCACGTCGCCGTCGAAATGGTTGGGGTCGGGCACGGCCAGGGAGCCACGATCCCCGTGGATCTCGATGTTGGAGCTCTTGGTCTTCACGGCGTCGAAGCTCATCACCAGCGTGGACAGGGCGCCGGAGGCGTGTACCAGCACGCCGGTGACGTGGGTGTCAGTGGTCACCGGAATGGTCTCGCCCTCGCGGGGTCCCGAACCGATGGTCCGTTCCGTCCGGGTGTGGCTGGCGGCGCCCATCACCGAAATGACGGGGCCGAGCAGTGTGACCAGGGCCGAAACGTAGTAGGGGCCCATGTCCAGCAGGGGGCCGCCGCCGGGCCGGTAGTAGAAGTCGGGGTTCGGGTGCCAGCGTTCATGCCCTGGCGTGACCATGGTGGCGGTGGCGGAGATCGGCCGCCCGATCAAACCGTCGTCGATGGCCTTGCGGGCCGTCTGGATGCCGGTGCCCAGCACCGTGTCCGGGGCGCAGCCGACGAGGACGCCGGCTGCCGTGGCGGCGTCCAGCACCTCCCGTGCTTCGGCGGTGGTCGCCGCCAGCGGCTTTTCGCCGTAGACATGTTTTCCGGCGGCGATCGCCTTGAGCGCGACCTCGGCGTGCGCGGCCGGAATGGTCAGGTTCAGCACGAGCTCGACGTCGTTCGCGGCCAGGAGCCCGTCGACGCTGAGGGCACAGACGCCCTCATAGCCCTCCGCGACCGCCTGGGCGCGGGTGTGGTCGAGGTCTGCGACCGCCACGAGGTTGATGAGGTTGTTGTCCTGGAGCCGGCGGAGGCTGGCGAGGTACTGGGCAATGATCGCCCCGCAGCCGATGATTCCTACGTTTAGCGGCTTGCCCACAGCATGCCCCTTTCGATGATGGTGCGGACGTTGGTGTTCTGGAGGATTTCCACGCGGTGTCCGGGGGTGGCCACGAAGATGCGGCCGCTGCCCCATTGGCGGGTCCAGATGGCGGGCGAGGTCACTTCGCGGTTCCACGGGTCCCATTCGCGGACCTTTTGTGTGGTGGTGGCCAGGACGTCGATGTAGTCGTCCGCCAGCACCCAGTACTGTTCGCTGACGAGGTCGAAGTCGTCGATGCCTGCGGTGATGGGATGCGCGGCGGCGGCCGGGAGCATGGTGACGGTGTAGGGGACGTAGTTGTCCGCCTGCTCGCCCTTGCATTCGTCCGGGTGCTTGCCTGGATGGCAGGCGAACTGTCCGCCGATAAGGTGCAGGTAATCGGAGGTGTTGCGGTAGGAGTCGGCAATCCCGCCGTGCCAGCCGGCCAGTCCCGTGCCGTTCTCAACAGCGGTCCGCAGTCCCTCGAATTCGTCCTTCTCGATGGTGGACATGGTCATGCACTGGACGATCAGGTCCACGCCCGCCATGTATCCGGCGTCGGCATAGATTTTGGGTGATTCCTCCACCCTGACGCTGTAGCCTTGCTCTTTCAGGTAGGGGATGAACAGCTCGGTGGCTTCGATGGGCTGGTGTCCGTCCCAGCCGCCGCGCACCACCAAAGCAGTCTTGTTCTCGCGTGTCATGGTTTCCTTGTTGGTTGTGTAGGTGATGCTCAACGGGTGTTGAAGGCGGCGTCGAAGGCAGCGGCGGGCGGGCTGATGGCAGCCAGCTCTTTCACCATGCGCAGCGCCTGCGGTGCGCCTACCAGGCGGTCCATGCCGGCGTCTTCCCATTCGATGCTGGTGGGGCCCTGGTAGCCGATGGCGTTCAGTGTGCGGAAGATTGGCTCCCAGTTCACGTCGCCGTGGCCTGCGGTGACGAAGTCCCAGCCCCGGCGCGGGTCCGCCCACGGCAGGTGGGAGCCAAGCCGGCCGTTGCGTCCGTTGAGCTGCCGCACGGATTCTTTGACGTGGACGTGGAAAATCTTGTCCGCGAAGTCCTGCAGGAACATCACCGGGTCCAGGTCCTGCCAGATGAAGTGGGAGGGGTCGAAGTTCAGGCCAAAGCTTTCCCGGTGTCCGATTGCCTCCAAGGTGCGCTTCGCGGTCCAGTAGTCGTAGGCGATCTCGGAAGGGTGCACTTCAAGGGCGAACCGAACCCCGGTCTCCTCGAAAACGTCCAGAATGGGATTCCAGCGGTCCGCGAAGTCGGTATAGCCCCGCTCGATCATGGCGTCGGAAGCCGGCGGGAACATGGCAACGCATTTCCAGATCGATGACCCGGTGAAGCCCGTGACGGTCTTGACGCCCAGCCGGGCCGCTGCCCTCGCGGTGGCTTTCATGGATTCGGCGGCACGTGCGCGCACCCCTTCGGGATCGCCGTCGCCCCAGATGGCCGGGGAGAGGATGCCACGGTGCCGATCGTCGATCGGATCATCGCAGACCGCCTGCCCGGTGAGGTGGTTGGCAATGGCGTGGACCTTAAGGTTGTGCTTGTCCAGGATGTCGAGCCTGCCCTGGAGGTAGGCGTCATCCTGGACGGCGCGCTCCGGGTCAAGATGGTCGCCCCAGCAGGCAATTTCCAGGCCGTCGAAGCCCCACTCGCCGGCGAGGCGGGCCACTTCTTCGAAGGGCAGGTCGGCCCACTGGCCGGTGAACAGGGTGATGGGACGGGTCATGACGGAACTTTCTGCCAACGGCTGTCGTCTGAGGCACTGGCTTCGACAGCGGCGAGGACCTTTTGCACCTGCAGCGCGTCGGCGAACGATGGCGATGGCTGGCGGCCCTCGTTGATCGCGGTCACGAGGTCCACCACCTGATGGGTAAAGGCGTGCTCGTAGCCCAGGCCGTGGCCGGCCGGCCACCAGTTCCCGGTATAGGGATGCTGCGGTTCGGTGACCTGGATCCGGCGGAAGCCGGCGTCGGGTTCTTCGGCTGCGTCGTAGAAGGACAGGGTATTCATGTCCTCGAAGTCGAAGGCGAGGGAGCCCTTGGTGCCGTTGAGCTCGAGCCGCATGGCGTTCTTCCTGCCCAGGGCGAAACGGGTGGCTTCGAAGACACCAATCGGCCCGCTGTCACAAGCTCCGGCATCGGGTGTTCCGCCGTCTGAGGTGCCGCCTTCGAAGCGGGCGCTGAAAATGGCGGCGTCGTCCACGGTGACGGGGCCCAGCTGCTCGCCCGTCGCGCCCTGTCCGCCGAGGCCCACGAACTCTCCGCCGACAGGGCGTTCCTTGACGAAGGTTTCGAGCATGGCCGAGACGCCAGTGATACGACGGCCAGTGATCCACTGCGCGGCGTCGATGCTGTGTGCACCGATGTCCCCGAGCGAGCCCGAGCCTGACTTTTCCTTGTCCAGCCGCCATGTGAGCGGAGCCAGGGGGTCGGAGAGCCAGTCCTGAAGGTACTGGGCCCGGACGTGGCGGATCTGTCCCAGCCGACCGGCATTGACCATGCGTTTGGCGAGGGCCAGCGCCGGCGTACGGCGGTAGCTGAAGCCGCACATGGAATAAACACCGCGGGCCGCTGCGGCATCGGCGGCCGCCGTCATCCATTCAGCCTCCTCCACCGAGTTGGCCAGTGGCTTTTCGCACAGAACGTGCTTGCCTGCCTCCAGTGCGGCGATGGCGATCTCGGCGTGGGTATTTCCTGGGGTGCAGATGTCGATCAGGTCGATGTCGTCCCGTTCGATTAAGCGGCGCCAATCGGTTTCGGCACTGTCCCAGCCGAATGTGTCGGCGGCGGCGCTTACTCCCTCGGCGTTCCTGCCGGCGAGGGCAGCCAGCTGCGGCTGCAGCGGCAGGTCGAAGAAGCGCGGGGCCGTCCGCCAGGCGTGGGAGTGGGCGGCGCCCATGAAGGCGTAGCCCACCATGCCCACGCGCAGGGGCTTACGGTCACTCATGAATGTGTTCCTTTCAGTCGGTTCCGGCTCACTGGCTGACTCACTTGCTGAACCCCGCGGTCAGGCCGCTAAGCAGCTGGCGGCGGGCAACGACGTAGAGCACCAGCAGCGGCAGGGTGGCCAGGACCACCGAGGCCAGCACGGCCGGGATGTTGGCGGTGAATTCGTCTTGGAACGTCCACAGCGAAAGCGGCAGCACGCGGGTGGCGGGGCTTTGGGTGAGGATGAGCGGGAAGAGGAAGCCGTTCCAGACGTGCAGGGCGTTGTAGATTCCCACAGTCACCACCGCCGGGCGCATCAGCGGCAGCGCGAGCCGCCACATCATGGTCCAGTCGCTGCATCCGTCCAGCCGCATTGATTCGAACAGTTCGTTGGGGACATCCCGCATGAAGTTGGACAGGATCAGCACTGAGATCGGAATGGCGAAAGCAATCGAGGGCAAAATTAGGGCCAGGAGGGTGTCGTACATCTGGGCGCGTGTAATCATCCAGTAAATCGGGATGATCGTGGCGTGCAGCGGGATCGCCAGCCCCAGCAGAAAAAGCTTGTTCGTGGAGTTGATGAACCAGCCGCTGCCGCGAACGATCGCGTACGCAGCCATGAAGGACACCAGCAGGGCGGGGATCACGCTGCCAACGGTGACGATCAGGCTGTTGGCGAAATACTTGACGAAGTCCTGCTCAAGAACCAGTTTGTAATTGCCCAGCGTGGGTTCGGTGGGCGGCATCATCGGGTTGGTTGTGAAAAACCCAGCCTGGTCTTTCAGGCTCGTAATGACGACGTAGTAGACGGGCAGGATGATGACGGCGAGCCAGAACCAACCGCCCAACGAACCGATAATGTTGGGCCGCATTCCGGGACCCTTGCCGCGGCGCGTGACGCGCTCGCTGCTGGTGACCGGCTCGGCGGGAGGAGCGGCGAGCTGTGTGGTTGCGGCCATGTCAGGCTCCTTCGAGTTGGCTTGCACTACGGTTGCGTCCGCCGATCCGCTGCAGAAGGAGGGCCAGGACGAGGCCGATCACGACCAGGATGACGCCCAGGGCGCTGGCCGCGCCCATGTCGTTGGCCTTGAAACCCGTGAGGTACATATGCAGCGGAAGCAGGCGGGTGGAATAACCGGGGCCACCGGCTGTCAGGACGAAGACCAGGTCGAAGTAGGCAAGGGAGCCAACCACCATGAGTGTGGAGGAGGTGATCATCGTGTACTTCAGCTGCGGCAGCGTGACGTGGAAGAACTGCTTGATGCGGCCCGCCCCGTCAATTTGCGCAGCCTCATACAAGGAGGTGGGGATCTGCCGGACGCCGCCTTGGTAGATGAGCGTGTGGAAGGGCACGAACTGCCAGGCGATCACGAACACCACCACGAACAGCACCAAATCCGAATTGCCAAGCCA
Organism: Arthrobacter sp. D1-17; assembly: GCF_054130535.1. NCBI lineage: Bacteria > Bacillati > Actinomycetota > Actinomycetes > Micrococcales > Micrococcaceae > Arthrobacter > Arthrobacter sp. D1-17. The sequence goes on from NZ_CP096382.1 coordinate 3,968,105, forward strand.
GTCTTGGGTAAGGGCGGGGACACCGAGCCCGGGCCCCATCCCGAAGTTGGGATCCAGGAGGGCCTTGAAGGCGATCGCCACAGCTGCAGACGAGAGCAGCAGCGGAACGAAGTACAGCACGGCAAGGGCAGCGCGGTACTTCTGCGCCCCCGAGGTGAAGACTCCGAGCAGCAAACTGATGGGCGCCTGGACAATGAAAGAGAAAACGATGATTTTGGCAGTTACCACTAACGCGTTCCCCGTCACGGGATCGGTCAGGACTGCGGCCCAGCTGCTCATGCCGTCCAGCCTGATTTCACCCAAGCCGTCCCAGCTGGTGAAGCTGAGGAAGAGAACCCCGGCGAGCGGGATCACGGCGAAGACCAGGAAGAACACGAGCGCCGGGGCGGCCAGCCACCCCGACGGGCCCTTGCTCAGGGCCCGCCGGCGGGTGCTTGTCATTGAAGCCACGGTTACTTCTCCACGGTCGCGTTCATCGTGTCGACGAACTGCTGGGGGGTGATCTTCTTCAGGAAGATCTGGTCCAGGTTCGACAGCATGGCGTCTCCCTGGGCGGGGCTAAGTGCCTGGTCCCAGGACATGGTGAAGTCGGGCGCGTTCTTCGCCAGGCCATAGGCGAAGGTCAGGAAGTCCTTGTCCGGGGATGCTTCGAGTTTGGACTCGATGCCCTTGATCACCGGCACAGCACCGGAGTCGATCAGGTCCTGGGTGTTCTTTTCAGTGAACATGCCGTCCTTGATGTAGTTCAATGCCGCTTCTTTCTGGGACTCCGTGGCCTTGGAGGAAACGGACCAGAAGTTCGACGGATTGCCAACGACATTCGCCGGATGACCCTTGCCACCGGATACGGTGGGAAACGCGGTGAAACCGAGCTTGCCGCTGCTCACGAAGTCCGGAGCGTCCTTCTTCATGCCCTGGTAGATCCAGCCGCCCTGCAGGATCATGGCGGCTTTGCCCGTGTACATAAGAGCCTGGTCGGCACTGCTGTCGGCGGCGATGGAGGAGAAACCGTTGACGAACCCGCCCGCATCGACCAGTTCCTGAATCTTGGTCAACGCCTCCACGACGGCCGGATCAGACCATGCGCCGGGCTTGTTCGCAGCAATGTTTGCGAAGACTTCGGGCCCGCCGATGCGCTCAACCAGGTACTCAAGCCACATCAGGTTCGGCCATTTAGACTGGCCGGCCAGCGAAAACGGGGCAATGCCTGCCGCCTTGAACTTCGGCACCAGTGCCATCAGCTCGTCCCAGGTCTTTGGCGGCTGGGCTCCGACCTTGTCGAACACTTCCTTGTTGTAGTAGAGCACCACTGGCTGGGCGTTGTTGTTGGGGAGGGCGTACGTCTTGCCGTCGATCTCGCCATTCTTCAGCACCGACGGCAGGTAACGGTCCCTCACCTGCGGATTCTGCTCAAGGAAGGCGCTGAGGTCCTCAACCTGCCCGGCGTCGACGTAGGACTTGAGCACGCCGCCGCCCCATCCGTAGATGAAGGTCGGGCCTTGTCCGGCACCGACTGCGGTGCGGACCTTGGTCTTGTAGGCATCGTTGGCAAAGAACTCCAACTTGATGCTCTGATCACTGTGGGCACTGTTCCATGCGTCAACAGAATTCTGCAGGGACGCCTGGTTGCCTCCCGTGAGTCCCCACATGGTGGCAGAGTCGGCGCTGACGGAACCGCCGGACGGCCCGCTCGAACCGCAGGCGGCGAGGGAAAGAACAAGGGCACCGGCTGTGAGGGCCGTAGCTGCGGTGTGCAGTCTCCGAAATTTCATGAGTCTTCCATCCATCCTTCGGGGGCGTCGTTGGCTCCCAGGCTTGAAACCGCATCTCCACTGCGAGATGGGAACGAAACTGAAGTGTGCCTTCTCGAAACTTTTCGATAAGCGAGCGATACGTTGCAAAGGTACTAGTGATCGTCATCACGGTCAAGGGCGACTTGGGGCTGATGTTCGCGGGCGGCACGAGTCACAGTTGACGTTCGATCCGTGATCGACGAGACTTTCCCTAACGAAATATTTCGAAAGGCGGTAGGCCGTGTCCCTCTCGACACCTCCCAAGAAGATGACCCTGGCGGCTATTGCCAGGCTCACGGGAGTCTCCACGCCTACCGTCTCGAAAGTCGTGAACGGCCGTGAGGATGTGGCGGAGGAAACCCGCGCAAAAGTCCTGGCCGCACTCGTGGATGCCGGCTACCAGTCCCCTATGCAGCGGCGGGTCGTCTCTCCCGAGCCCTCAATCGTCGAAGTCACTTTCGATGCCTTCACGCCGGCCTACTCGACAGCCGTCCTCAACGGGATCCTGGAATACGCGGCATCCGTGGGCGTGGAGATCCTCATGAGCACCACCAGCAGCGGGCCAGTACCCGGATTGACCCCGGAACGGCGGGCGGAGCGAATGATTGCCCACGGCAGGATAGGGCTCATCCTCGTAACTTCCGACTTCAGTGAGGCGCAGCTGACAGCCCTCCGGCGGCGGAACATCCCGGTGGCCGTAGTTGACCCCCTCAATCCTCCGCCACCGGATGTTGTCAGTGTTGGCGCCACCAACTGGGCAGGAGGCAAGGCCGCCGCGGAGCATCTGGTCAGGCTGGGACACAGGGACATTGCCTATCTGGGCGGGCACGAGACGGCCGAGTGCAACCAGGCCCGCCTCCACGGCTACATGTCCGCTCTGGCGTCCGGGGGCGTGCAAGTAAACGCTGACTACATCATTCATGGAAAATTCAGGACCCATCACGGCATAGAAGGGCTCCGGCGGCTGCTTGCGCTGCCGAAACGCCCGACGGCGATCTTTGCCGGCAGCGACAGCGTTGCTGTTGGTGTGCTCCGGGAAGCCCGCCAACACGGCATTCGCGTACCGGAAGACCTCAGCCTGGTAGGTTTCGACGGGACGGCGTTGGCTGAGGACGCAGTGCCGTCCCTGACCTCCGTTTCCCAACCCCTGCACGAAATGGGACGGGCAGCCTTGCGCGCCGTCCTGAGCCAGGCCCGGGGGGAAGTGCTTGACTCCCACCGCGTTGAACTTGCTACCCAACTCGTGGTTCGCGAATCCACTGCCGCCCCGCCGGCCTGATCACCATCAGCCATTCGGCGGCTTACCGATTTTCGGAGCATCCTCCCTGTCAGGGCAGAATGGAAGGCGTGACCCTTACGACGTTTGCCCTCATCCGCCATGGCCAGACCGACTGGAATGCGCAGCGCCGCCTGCAAGGCTCCACCGATATTCCGCTGAACGCCGTCGGCCGCCAGCAGGCGCGCGACGCCGTCGCCGTCCTGTCCGGGTACGAGTGGGACGCGATCGTCTCCTCACCCCTGAGCCGCGCCGCGGAAACTGCAGACCTGATTGCCGAGGGGCTGGGACTTAGCGTTACCCGCCGGATTCCGGAGCTCACCGAGCGCAGCTTCGGACCGGCGGAGGGGATGCAGGACGGTCCCGAGCTGGATGCCCTGCGTATTCCTGGCGGTTTCCGCGGTGCTGAGAGTGAGGACGAGGCCGCCACCCGCGGGCTCGCCGCACTGGAGGCACTGGCCGAAGAGTTCCACGGGCGCCGCCTCCTGGTCGTAGCCCACGGCACGCTCCTCCGGGTGAGCCTCAGCCGCGCCGTGGGCCGGACCCTCCAAAGCGTCGATAATGCCGTGCTCAACCTTGCCCATCATCACGCCATTGAGGGCTGGCAGCTCGAGTACTTCAACGGGGAACCTGTCCTGGCAGCCGCCCACGACTGAAGGCGCGATGCCGCACAGTAGCAACGTCCGACTGCCGTGCGACTCAGCCCGCGGCAGCCTCGGCGTACTCCCGGGCCTGCTCGCGCACCTTTCCAAGATAAGACTCGGACTGGTTGTAGGAGTAAATGGCGTCCGCCCACCCTTGGTCCGTGGTGAGATCACGGCCGCCGGCGCACAGGTACGAGGCAGCACTGAGGGCGGCGTCGTCGATGTTGTGGGGATCGGCCGTCCCGTCCCCGTTCGCGTCCCGCCCTGCCTGCCGCCAGGTGCCGGGGATGAACTGCATGGGCCCGACGGCGCGGTCCCAGACTGCGTCGCCGTCCAGGGCGCCGGCGTCCGAGTCCGCGATGGCGGCGAACCCATCACCGTTCAGGCTGGGGCCGATGATGGACCGGCTCGGGTGCCCGGAGGCAGTGAGCTGTCCGCCGCCATGAGTGCCGTGGGCAGTTTCGATAAATCCGACGGCGGCGACCGTGTTCCAGCCAATCCTGCAGGCCGGGGCGGTGGCGTTGGCCAAGGCGGCTCCGGCGGCGTAGGCCTGAAGCGCCCGCGGCGGTATGCCGGTCTGCTCCGCAGTCCTCGTAAGCCACCGGCGGTTGATGGTGCTCTTACTGATATTCACGGCATGGGCGCTGTCGGCCGCAAGCGCCGCAAACACGGCTGTCGCCTGTGGGGGCGCGGACTGAACGCGGTGCTTGGCCAGAATCCAGAAGGAGAACCCGGTGATGACGCAGAAGGCGAAAATGATCAGAACTGCAAGGCGCTTCAGACGCAGCATGGCTGGGCCGGCACTCCATCATGAAGCTTCATCGGGCAGCAGCCCGTCGGCACGGGACTTAGCCCTCGCACTCCACGCAGTAAGCGTGGCCGTTCTTTTCACGTGCAATCTGCGAGCGGTGCCTGACCAGGAAACAGGAGTAGCAGGTGAATTCGTCCTGCCCCTGCGGGATTACCTGAACAACGAGTTCCTCGGCGACGAACTCGCCGCCGGGGATGACTGCATCATCCAAGGCATCCGCTTCATCCAGTTCGCGGACTACGCTGCGGGCATCCGGAGCGTTCGCTGATTGCAGGGCCTCAAGGGAGTTTTCCTGTGATTCTTTGACGTCGGAGCGTACTTCGTCGTAATCGGTTGCCACGGAGAGATTCCATTCCTATGTTTTGTGCTGACGGGAAGCCAACGTACACCATCGGCCGTAAATTCCCGCACCATAGGAGCTGAGGGTTGAGTCACACGCCCCCATTTTTCGCCCTGGCCCAGGACAGTGCGGTCCCTGCCCTGGATTTTGCTTCATAAAGAGCTGCATCTGTAACGGCGACCGGCTCTTCCAGGCTGGGCGCCCGGCAGCTGTCCGAGGGCGATGCCGCAACCGACAGCCCAGGCGCTTCCCGCGCCGGCGACCAGCAGGACATTGCTTAGCGTATTGGCCGGCCGCTGGTGCTGAACCGTTCAGCAGGAAGCAGGCTGAACCCGAGACAAACAGCAACAGGGCCCTGCACCACCAGCCGCTGTAGGGGGAGCGTGTGTGGCGATACGCCGAGAAGTAGAAAGGGAGGCCCAACGCGAGCGCCATCACTGCGAAGGCACCCGGAGTGTTGCCGTATCCAGGACCATTCCCCATCCCCCGGATCCCATCCGATGCTGACCCAGTATCGGACTCGCGGGGCGTGCCACGGGACCAGTGCAGCATTCTTTCCGAGGATCATCCGAACCCTTGACCTCCACGGGGCCTGCTGGCACCCTCGAACCAGGCGCGCCGTTGCGGCACTGGTCGAAGAGGATTCAGGATTCGACAGGCGCAGGATTCGAAAGAGGCGGTACCGCGGTGAAGCAAGGAACGGCCGGCAGCAATGGGCGGGCTGACAGCATACGGATAGTGCCGGCAAACGAAGCGCTCTGGGATGACCTGCAGGCTGTCATGGGAACGCGGGGGGAGGCGTCCCGCTGCCAGTGCCAGTGGTTCAAGATCCGGGACAAGGATTGGGCTTCCGTTCCCGTCCAGGAACGGGCGGCGCGGCTCCGCACTCAGGCAGGCTGTGGAAACCCAGCCGCCCGCACTACCAGCGGCCTAGTCGCCTATGCTGACGGCGAGCCCGCGGGCTGGTGTGCCGTGGAACCCCGCACTGCCTACGTGCGGCTGCTGCACGCCCGCGTCCCCTGGGCCGGGCGGGACGAGGACATAACCGATGACACCGTCTGGGCAGTGACCTGCTTCGTCACCCGCACCGGCTTCCGGCGGCGCGGCATCAGCCGCGCCCTGGTGCGTGCCGCCGTCGGATTTGCCCGTGACCGCGGTGCCCGTGCGGTTGAAGGCTACCCGCTCGTGAACCGGCCGGGACAGCAATTCCAGTGGGGCGAGTTGTACGTGGGCAGCCGCAGCACCTTTGCGGATGCCGGCTTCTCCGAGGTCAGCAGGCCCACGCCGCGGCGCGCGGTGATGCGCATCGACTTCCAGGCTGGCTAAGCCGCCTCACCCGCGCCCTCTCTCCCTCTTCGGTTTTGCGTGAACAATAGTAAGCATGCTTTGCTTATCGGTAAGCATTACTCCCGCAAGCAGTTTCGCGGCGGGGACGCCAGAGCCGGCGGCCCCGTGAAAAGCCCAAAGGAATGAACATGATTACCCTCGAAGGACGCCAGACCGCTACACCGAGCGCCGCTACCTCTAAGGCCGTCACATCAAACACAGTCCGTGCACTCCGGACCGGCGCAGTCACCGGCCCCGCGGACGAGACCTTTTCGGCAGTGGATATCGGACTGATGGCCACTTTCAGCAGCCGCCTGCACTGCCGCCGGCCCATGCAGATGGTCGATCCTAACGAAGTGTCGCCACGCGAGCCCCTGCAGGTGGGCGGGCTTTCCGATTTTGCCGAGCTTACCGAGCCCGCTCCTGCCGAGCGTCCGGTCACTTACCGCTGCCAGTGCGGCTTCACCATGGACGAGGCCGCCGTCGTGAGCAACTACGCCGTAGCCAGCTAGGCTTCGAACGCCACTGGCCAGACAGCGCTGGCTAAACCGTTTTTACGCGGCGGTTAACCGGGCAGGGCCGGTTTAGTAGGCAGGGCCGCGTGCAGGACATCTAGGTGCGTTCGATCCGGGTGAAGGCGCCCACACCCGGCTGCGTCTCGCGGTACACGTTAAGCGAGGATCCCCGCAGCGTCAGCCTCCTCGGCGCAGGCACGCGTACGCCCTCGGAGGGAGCATTTCCGGCCAGCCGGTCCACGAGCATCCCCACCGCGAGTTCCGAGATGGATTCGGCCCCGGCTGCAGATGAGGCCGGATCGGCCACGCCAGGAACCAGCACGTCGAAGCCGGCGGGCTGCATGCCCGCCGAGATGACCAGTTGGGCAACACCGCGCTTAGCCAGCTCCGTGATGGTGCCGTCCTCGGTGATGTCCGGCGGAATAACTCCTACGATGATCCCGTCCGCTCCTCCGGACAGCATGAACTGGCGCCAGGCTTGGCCCAGGATGATGACAGCCTGATAACCGTGCCTCGGCAGAATAGACGCGGCAGCTGCGGCCATGGCGCGGTCGGGCGGCCAATCAAGATCGCTGATGGCGATGGCGATCCTGTCTGTACGGCCGAGGCGCATGCCGCGGGCTGCCTGGTTGGCCACATAGCCGAGCTCGGCGGCCGCGGCCAACACCCGGTCCTGGGTAGCCTGGCTGATCCTGGTGGTGCCGCCATGCCGGCCGGACAGCACGTAGGAGACCGTGGTCAGTGACACGCGTGCCCTGGTGGCAACGTCGCGAATAGTAGGGTTCGATCCATGTTTCATACGGAACCGCCCCGCGGTAGTCGGTGTCTCTGATGGTTCTGTGTCCGTTAGAACACAGCCATCCTCCGTCGACGGGCTTTTGAAAACCTTGTAGATGCCGTTGCATCCCGCCCCAAACCCACCCGAATTGGTGGTGGCGCGGCGCTGGTCTTAGCGCTTTCCCTTTTTTCGTGAGCCCTTGCCGCGGCCCTTGTCCGGGTTCGGTGCGTAGCGCTGGGCAACCTTGGGCTTCTTGGCGCCACCACTCCCCCGACGGTCCGGTTTCGGCTCCTTTCTGGGCTTTTCCACCTTGGCGGACGGCTGGCGGGAACTCTGCGCCGTCCTGCCGCGGACGATGCCGATGAACTCCTCGATCACCTCGTCCGTGGCGTCGGTGGGCCAGGCGAGCGCGATCCGGGTGCCGGGCGCTCCGGTGAGCCGCCGGGCCACAGTGTCCTTGGCATTGAAGTGCCGGGCCACGGACATGGGAAGAATCAGCAGGCCCGCCCCCGAAGCCACCACCTGCAGGGCGGTTTCCGGGCCGCCCAGTTCATCGGCGTCCAGGAAGGTCTCCGCCGCGAGATCCTCAAGGGCCACTTCCTCGAAAACCGAGATCTCATGGCCCTTGGGGGCCACCACCACGGGCTGTTCCTCGTACAGAGGGATGACGTTTAGGCCGGCCCGGTCCACGGGCAGCCGGACGAAACTCAGGTCGGCGGAACCGTCGCGGAGGACGGAAAGCTGCGTGCCGACGTCGGACATGAAGGAGCGCAACGGGACGTGGGGCATCCGCTCTTCCCAGCGCCGGATCCATTTGCCCGGCGTAACGCCGGCAACGTACGCAAAGGTCAGCGACCGCTGCTCAGGTTCCGGCGGGGCGGGGGCTAACGTGGGATCTTCTTCAGCGGGCACACGTTCACAGTACCGCCAGCCGCGGACGGCTGCCCCGAGCGGTCCTGCAATTGGTGCGTCCCGTGCCGGCGGCCGGATACCCTTGAGCCATGACCTCTGCTAACTCCCAGTCCATGAAGCCGGCCACCGTTGCCAAGAAGCTTGGCATCTACCTGCCCGCAACGCCCCAGGAGTTCCAGGATTCAACCATCACGCGCGCTGAGTTCGCGGAGCTGCAGGCCAATCCGCCGGAGTGGCTCGCCGAACTGCGCCGCAACGGCCCGCACCCCCGCCCGGTAGTAGCCCAGAAACTGAACGTCTCCATCAGCGGCCTGGCCCGCGGCGGCGTCGAAGAAGCGCTGACGACGGCGGAAATCACCGCGCTGCTGCAGGCTCCCCCGCAGTGGCTGGTCACCGAGCGCGCCACGCACGCGGCTGTCCGGGCCGAGGCGAAGCGCGTGAAGGAAGATGCGGCCAAGAAGGAAGCCAAAAAATCCCGCGCCAAGGCGGAGTGACCAGGACCTGCGCAGAAGCAGTCGGACTCTCAGGGCTTCTGCGGGTCAGGAAATTTGCAGGCCTCCATTGATGTCGTAGGTTGCAGCGGTGATGTAACCGGCGTCCTCGCCCATCAGGAAGACCATCAGCGCGGCGATGTCGCGCACTGTTCCCACCCTGCCCACCAGGATGTCCGCGGCCATCGCTGTCTTGCGCTCCTCCGTGAGGGTGCCTCCCATGATGTCGGTGTCTACCGGTCCGGGCGCCACACAGTTAACCGTGATCCCGTGCTGGCCCATTTCCCGGGCGAGGGCGCGGGTGAACCCGATAATGGCAGCCTTGGACGCGCTGTACGCCACCTTTGAGTAGGTCCCGCCGCCGCGCTGGGCGGAGATGGACGAGACACTGACCACCCGGCCGAGTTTTCGCTCAATCATGCCCCTGAGCACGCGCTGCGTCACCAGGAACGTCCCAGTCATATTGATCTTGAAGACCCGATCCCAGCCCTCCACCGTTTCATCCATGAACTCTGTCGGCGAGCTGATGCCTGCCAGATTGGCCAACGCGACGATCGGCGGCATTGTCCTTTCGACTTCGTCAACGGCCGCGTTGACGGTCGCTTGGTCAGAGACGTCCGCGCCGGCCCCCATAGCCTTGACGCCGTAAACGTCGGCAATTTCCTCCGCCGCCTTCGCCGCCGCGTCGCCGTCAATGTCCAGGATCGCAACGGACCAACCGGCGCTGGCGAGCATTTCCGCCGTCGCCCGCCCAATACCGCGTGGGGAGGCGGCACCGGTGAGCACGGCGGTCCGCTGGGCAGGGAAGGTTTCGTAGTGGGTCATGACTGTCAGCCTTTCGTCGCCTGGATGGCCAGGTTCCTGCCTGAATTACGGTCAGCTCCTGATGTCGAACTCGTCAGCGGCCACGGCTTCCTCGCCCACGGTGGCGGGGGTACCGGGTTTGACGTGCCCCTCCGGGCGCTTGCGGGCGTAAAGGAACGTGGCGATGGCCGTAATGCCAAGGCAGGCGGCCAAGAACACCAGGCCGGACCGGTTATCGCCCGTGGCGTCATTGAGCAATCCCACTGCATAGGGAGCCACGAAGCCGCCGAGGTTACCCAGTGAGTTCACCATGGCCAGGCCCGCTGCCGCCGCAGCACCCACCAGGGCGGTTGCTGGCATCGCGAGGAACGGCGCAATGGCGGAGTAGATGCCCATGGCCGCAAGGGTCAGGGCGACCATCGAAAGGACCGCACTGACCTGCACCAGATAACCGGCGGCCAGCAGGCCAACGGCCGCCATCACCATACTGATGCTGGCATGCATGACACGGTTGCCCGTGCGGTCCGAACGCCTGCCCCAGAAGTACACGAAGACCGCTGCGATGGTGTACGGGATGGCAACGATGAAGCCGACCTCCGTAGTGCTGAACTCGCCAAGGGCCGCCACGATGGTCGGCATCCAGAGGCCCAGACCGTAGATTCCGCAGACCAAACCGAAGTAGAGAGCCGAGTACGCGATGGTCCGGGAGTCCTTGAGGCCAGCGAGGAAGTGGTGCGGCTGGCCCTTCTGCTTGTGCGCCAGCTCCTCGTCCATGGTCCTGGTCAGCCATTCGCGCTCATCGTCCTTCAGCCAGTGGGCATGGCTTGGGCGGTCGGTCATCAGGACCGGCGTGAGCAGGCCGAGGACGATGGCGGGGAGACCCTCGATGATGTACAGCCACTGCCAGCCGTGGAGGCCCCAGATGCCGTCCATCTGCAGCAGCAGGCCGGAGACCGGTGCGCCCAAGGCATTGGAGACGGGCTGGGCCAGGATAAAAATACCCAGGACGGTGACGCGCTGCGCGGCCGGGAACCACAGCGTGAGGTAGAACAGCATGGCCGGGAAGAAGCCGGCTTCGGCGGCACCGAGCAGGAACCGGATGATGTAGAACGTGACTTCTCCGTTGACCAGCGCCATGGCCGTGGCAAAGATGCCCCAGGAGATCAGGATGCGGGCGATCCACTTCCGCGCTCCGAACTTATACATGCCGGCGTTGCTGGGCACCTCGAGGAGTGCGTAGCCGAGGAAGAAGATGCCGGCGCCCAGGCCGTACGCGGCGGCGCTGAGGCCGATGTCCTCGCTCATGGTCAGCTTGGCGAAACCGACGTTGTTCCGGTCCAGGTACGCGATGAAGTAGAGCAGGACGATCAGCGGCATGAGGCGTCCGCGGACCCGCCGCAACGTCCTCTGGCCAAGCTCATCCAGCTGGTTAGCAGGGTTCATGGAAGACATGGTGCACCTCGCTACGAGAGACAGGCCCGCCGGAATGCCTCAGCGGAATGGTTAAGGTTTACCACTCGGCAACGAACTAGTCACCATACTTACTAATGTTTCGGGGCGGCTCCCGCAGTTGACGGGGGCGCCCTAATTGCGGGACCGAAGCCACTCCAGAAGCCTTTCCAGCGGCCAGGTGGTGATGATCCGTTCCGCCGGCACCCCGACGCGTTCCGCCCGTTCGGCACCGTACTGCAGGAAGTCCAGCTGGCCCGGAGCATGCGCGTCACTGTCAATGCTGAACAGGCACCCCGCGTCAAGGGCGAGTTTCATGAGGTTGTCCGGCGGGTCCTGGCGTTCCGGTCGGGAATTGATCTCGACGGCGACCCCCGCCTCCGCGCACGCGGCGAACACCCGCTTGGCGTCGAACTCGGATTCCGGCCGGGTTCCGCGGGAGCCCTGCAGCAAACGGCCGGTGCAGTGCCCGAGTACGTTGGTGTGAGGATTCCTGACGCCGGCAAGCATCCGTTCCGTCATGGTGCGGCGGTCCGAGCGGAGCTTCGAGTGGACACTGGCCACCACGACATCGAGCTTCTCCAGCATCTCCGGCGTCTGGTCCAGCTCGCCGTTCTCGAGGATGTCCACCTCGATGCCGCGCAGCAGCCTAAAGTCTCGGCCGTCATACCCAGAGCCCGCGTAGGCCTCATTGACTGCCGCCACCGCCTCAAGCTGGCTGTTCAGGCGTTCGGCACTCAGCCCGTTGGCGATCTTGAGGTTCGGGGAATGGTCGGTCAGGGCGAGGTATTCGCGGCCCAGGTGCCGTGCTGCGTCTGCCATGAGGTCGATGGTAGATCCACCGTCGGACCAGTTGCTGTGGCTGTGCAGGTCTCCCCGGAGCTGGCCCCGGAGTCCGTCTCCGCCCGTGGCCAACGGTTTGGCGCCGCCCTGCCGGAGCTTCTCGAGATAGTCCGGAACGGCGCCGTCGACTGCCTGCCGGATGACCTGGAAAGTGGTGTCCCCGATGCCCTTGGTCCGCTTCAGCCTGCCGTCGCGTGCACGCTCCGCCAGTTCATCGGGCTCTATGTCCGCTATAACGCCGGCCGCCTTCCGGAACGCCTGCACCTTGAACGTGGGCGCGCCGCTGCGTTCCAACCAGAACGCAATCTCATTCAGTGCGTCAACGGCGTCCATTCAGCCCCTTCCCCCATCTTCCCGGTCCGTCTTCCCCGAGGCGTCATCCCCGTGACGTCCTCCCTGTCCCGTCTCTTCAGGCGGCCCGCGCGGCCGCTCAGTCCTGTGAACGCGCCGGTCAGTCCTGGTGCAGCTGAATGTAGTTGCCGCAGCCGTCATCAAACACGGCGGAGATACCGGAGGGGTCCTCCGAGGGTTCGCCCTGGAAGCGGACTCCTGCGGCGGTGAGGCGTTCATGCTCGGCCCGGACGTCGGGGACGCCGAAAACGATGGCCGGGAGACCGGACCCGTACAGCCCGTTCATGTAGGCAGCCGCGATGGGGTTGTCGCTCGGCTCCAGCAGCAACCCCACGCTGCTGTCGGCGGCGCCATTGTTTTGTGGGCCGGGGTTCGATTGGCCGGAGCCCCGCGAGCCGGGGTCCTTGATGATGTAGAGGTTATATTCCGGCATCGCCATAAGTGTCTCGAAGCCGAGAGTCCCGGTGTAAAACGAGTGGGCGGCCGCGGGATCCTTGACGTGGATGCTGCACATTTTGAGTCGCATGCCGCCAACGCTACGCCGCGGGCCGCCTGCTGCAAACCGTTTCAGCAGGCCGAGTCCCATGCATGTTTGCCTGGTTGGGGCATGGGCCCAACCACGGCCGGCGGCCCATTGACCGGCGGCCCGAGAGGGGCTGGAATTGAGGTGGAGCCCGTTTAAACTGGCCTGCTGGCTTGGAGGTGGTGGAGTGCCCGCCGTGACTGAAGCCGCCCCGTTCGGGGTGCTGACGCTGATCCTCTGGGGTGCCATGCTGGCCGCCGCCGCCGCCTGCACCGTCTTGGCGGTGCGGCATCATGCCGCCACGTCCGACGGCGACCCTTCTGACCCGCTGTTCTGGGACCTTTTCGGAGGGGCGGCCGTTATTGTCCCGGCGCTCCTCATCCCGGCGGTGGCTTCTCCCCCGGCAGGCTTTGCCTTGGCCGCGCTCACCTGCGCAAGCGGCGTCGCCGCTTACAGGTCCAGCCCCAGGGTGCTCAGCTGGTACTCGTCCCGGCGTCAGAGGCGTCAGGAGCTGCGGGACGAACTGCCTGCCCGGCAGGCCGCCGCCATGGTGTTTCACGACGCAGTCCTGCTTCACGATGCAGTGCTGAAACGCTGGCAGCGCTACGAACTGGACCCGGCACTCGCCATCGATTACCCGGACATGTCGGACGTTGCCCGGCCCCAAACCGCAGAGTTCGTGAAGGCGATGCGGGTGGCGGAGCTGCTGCGGACGTCTGGGGCATCCGGGTATCCCTCCGCTGTCGCACAACTTGAGCGGGCGCTCGAGTGCGCCGAGGCAGCGGCGGGCGTGGCACCTGCTGTCTGCCGCGAAACAGCCGCGGGCACCTCAGCCGCGATCCCTTCCGGCCAGCAGAAATGGTAGTTTAGATCACCGTCCGCTGGATGGTTCTTATAACTGCTTGGCGCCTGCTGCACGGTCTCACACCTGACGCAGCCGGCTCCCGTGCAACAAGAAGCTGGAGGCTTGTATGCGCACCCTTGGAAAACTGCGTGCCGGACTCGGTGCGATGGCCGCAGCGGCGGTGCTGGTCATCACGACGGCGGTTCCGGCCGGCGCGATCACCGGTGATTACGTCGAGGACACCGAACATCCGTTCGTTGGGCTCGTCGTTTTCTACGACAACAAGGGCGCGTTCCACCACCGGTGTTCGGGCGCGCTGCTGACGCCCACCGTGTTCCTGACCGCCGGCCACTGTACTGCCGGCGCCTCCTCAGCGCGCGTGTACTTCCAGCAAGACGCCGGTGCGGGCTGGAGTCCTACGGCAGGGATGGACCCGGATACCGGATACCCGAGCGCCTGCGCACCGGGAACAGAAGGAACTTTGTGCGCGACATCCGACAAGATGTACAACTACGGCTTTACCGGGCTGGACGCGGTTCCCGAGACCAAGGATGCCGGGCTTGTGATCCTGAAGCAGCCCATCGCGCTCAAAGAGTACGGGCGCCTGGCGGCACCGGGAACTCTGGACATGCTGGCCGCCCGACGAGGACAGCAGGAAACGACGTTCACGGCCAGCGGCTACGGGGTTACCGAGGTCAACCCGGTATCCACGACCTCATTTCGGGAACGGCTCATGGCCGAGTCCAAGCTGACAAATCTGACCAGTGCAAGTAACGACGGCTACAACGTCCAAACCAACGGCAACGGCAAGGACCGCGGCGGCACCTGCACAGCTGACTCCGGCGGGCCCCTGTTCTACGGCCCATCTGAGTCAAACATCATCACCGGTATCACCTCGTTCGGACACAACCGTTACTGCAAGGGCACCGGGTTCTCCTACCGCACTGACCGGCAGGAAGTGATCGACTGGATCGCCTCGTCCATGACGGAAAATGAGTTCAGCGAGATCAAGATCGAGCGCATAGCCGGCTAGGTGCAGTCAGCTAGGCGGCCCCGACGGCAGGCACCAAGCAGCACACTACGCTGCTGTGAATTGTGCCCACTCTGGGAAGGGATCCCCAGGCAGGAGATCCACCGGTGGTGGTGGGTCAAGGCCCTCGATGTTGTCCGGCTCGGGGACCTGGGGGCAACCGCCGTTGTCCGGCCAGGCACTTCTGTCCGGTTCGAGGGCCTGGGGCCAGCCGGGGTCGTCCGGTTCCTCGAGCCCGTTTGGCCAGTCTGGGTTGTCCGCCCAGCCAAGCCTGTCCGGCTCCTCAAGGCTGTTTAGGCAGTCCGGGTTGTCGGGTCGGAGGCTGTCGGGCCACTCGAGGCGCCCAAGGTCCTCGGGCCCTGTACCGGGCCAGTGGGGTGGTTCCCGGTCCTGTTGTTCGCCGGGGTAGTAGCGCCCTGCCGGTGAGATCCAGCCGGGCGGGCTGTCCCGGGCCGCGTTGACCGGCCTCCACGCCGAGCTGTGTTTGAGGCGGTGGTGGCGTGGGCATGCCTGGCCGAGGTTGCTGACATCCGTGCCGCCGCCGTTGGACCAGGCCAGGACATGGTCCGCTTCGTTATCCAGGGAGTGGTTGTTGCACCCGGGAAAGGAACACCGCGCATCCCGGAGCCGCAGCCATTGACGCATCGGGGTCGTGAGCCGGTAGCCGGTGCGCCCGATTTCCAGCGGCGCCCCGTCCCGGGGATCGGTCAGCACCCGCAGGAACGACGTGGCCCCTTCGGCGGTCAGCTTCCGGGCCATCGACGCCGGGACCGGCCCGTAGCCGTCCAGCACGGCCGGTTCCTCACCGGCGCCCAGCAGTGAGAGCACCGGAACCGTGACCAGGACCTGGGCTTTGGGTGCGGGGATTCCGTCGGCGGTGCCTGCCAGGAGCCAGCCGGCGGCGAGGTCCGCGCGCAGCTGTGCCAGCGTCCGCGGCTCCTTCGGGCCCTGCAGGCCGCGTGCTGCTGCGCTGGTCCGGTTCCAGATCCCGGCCGCGGTGTCCGCGGGCAGGTACGCCGACAGCCACGCCATCCCGTCCCGGTCCGGGAGGTACTCCACCCGGCGGTCCCTGGCGCTTCGACGGTGGCGGGTTTCGATGCTCACCGGATGGTGCCGCTCCCGCCAGGCACGCGCCCTGGCCCGGAACCTGCCCGGCACCACATCCCCCGCCAGGCAACCCCGCCCAGCCCCCGGCGCGTCCGGCGCGGAGGGGCCCGGGAAATAGGGCTCCAGGAAATGGGCTTCCAGGGCCGCCGCGGCCACCGGGTCCAGGTTGGCTGTTTCATCACACAGGATCCGCGCGTGCTGCCACGAAATGCTCCCGGCGCCCAGCGCGGCCAGCGTCAACGGCAACCCCCTCGCCAAGGTCCGGGCCTCGCCCAGCAGCGCATCGGCGCTGCGTTCACTCACCGTCAAAGCACAGGCAACCTCGGCCCTCACCGCCATCTCCCGGGCCCTGCGCTCCTGCGCCGAACCGGCCCCTACGGCCAGCGCCTCGGCAGCGGCTGCGTACCCGTCCGTCAAATGAACCTTCAATGCGGCCATCCGTGCTTCCACCCCGGCCAGCCCCGCCAACCCGTCCAAGCACGCATCCGCCAGGCTCCGCAAAGGATCCCGAGACGTAAGAGGGTCAGGATCAGCCGAAGCAGCCTCCCTGGCCGAACCGTTCGCGGCGGCATCACCGACGCCGACGCTGGTGCTGGTGCTGGCGCTGGCGCTGGCGCTGGCGCTGGCGCTGGCGCTGGCGCCAAAACCGCCGCGGCGGACAACATCAGCCAACGCAGCCAAGGATGCCGCGATGCCCTCCAACGTCCCCGCAACTGCCGCCTTATCCATACCCACAGGATGTCAGCCACCCCTGACAATTTAGCGTTGTGGAAGCATCCATACGGCCATTTCCTAAGATGGCAATCAGGAAAGACATCCAGGCGATCTTACGGCTGCAGTTTTTAGTCTCCGGCCTTTGTCCCTCTACGCCTGCCGGGTGGTCGGCGAAGGCACGCTATGCCTAGCACGGCGCAGGACATCCATAGTGCTCCGCTGGGCCCGACGGGTGCGGCCAGCAGGCCTGCTGCGGCCGGCAAGGTGACTTGGCCTGCGCGGTTGCCCAGCAGTCGGAGGGCGAGCGCCGCTCCTCTAGATGCAGGTGGAACAGCCTGGGTAATGAGGGTCATCGTAATCGGCTGCCCGAGGCCCAGGAAGAATCCGCAGAGAACCAGCAGACCACCGGCGGTCCAAGGAAGTTCGAACAGCCATGGCAGGAGGGCGAGAGTAGTTCCTGCGCCGGCAAGGCTTGCGATGACGAGCCCTGACCGGCTCCAACGGACGAGGAGAACGGGCAGGAGCAGGCGGGATGTGATGGACGCTGCTGCCCGCGTGGCCAGCAAAATGCCGACGACAACAGGGGAAACCCCTTTCTCCTCGCCCAACAGAGGGAGGAATGCAACCAGGATGTCCGTCGTCGCCAAAAGTGCCAGGCTTGCCACCATGTTGGTCTTCACGGTGGGATAGCGCAGCAGCGAGGTCACCGAGTCCCGACCGGGCCTCGGTGGCAGCTTCCCATCCTCCTTGTGTGGAGGTCTCCGTTTTACGCCAGTTCCGAATCCGAAGGGAACGGCGAGGGCGGCGATGGCGCCGGCAATGAGAAGACCGGTATTCGAGTCAGCCAGCCTCACTCCGGAAGCAACTCCTTCGGCGGCACCCATAGCGAGGCCCGCCAGCAGCGGCCCGGCCATCTGTCCCACGGAGAAGGAAGCCGTAAACCATCCAAAGGCGGCGTCCATACGGGCGAGGGGGACGAACCTGGCGATCGCGGATTGACCCGCGATCGTGAAACAGAGATGCCCCAGACCCAGCACCGCACTGGCTGCTGCAACAACAGGCAGTGATGGAGAAGCAGAAAGCAGGACGGGCCCGGCCGCCAGGAGTAACGTCCCCACGACGACGATCCCCCGGAGGGAACTCCGCCTGTCCGATACCCTGCCCAGCCATAGCGCGGCCGCTACCGGGACGAGCGCATAGGACGCCGACGTCAGGCCGACGATGAGCGAGTCCCCGCCCAAGGCCAGGACTTTGTAGGAAATCAACGGCCGGGCAAGGTTCAGCGCTATCTGGCAGAGGACAGCGGACGCGATCAGCATCCATAGCCATTTACGTGCCTGTGGCCGGTACTTACTCAAGGGTCCCCCGTCGTTTCACGCGACCATCATTTGAAGTCCGCGCTGTTATCTTTCGCTACCTCCAGCAGCGTTGCCTGGAAGGCTATTTCTGCCGCTGCCCGCACCCGGTCATGCCGATGCGCCAGGAGTACCCGGCGGGAAGGTGCGCTGGCACCCAGCGACACAATGCTGACGCCGGGATGCTTGTTCACCACAGCCGTTCGCGGCGCAAGTGCAATGCCGAGTCCCACGCTGACCATGGCCTGGGCCTCTTGGTAGTCATTGGCATGGAACGCAATCCGGGGCACGAATCCTGCCGCCTTCGCACTCCTGTGAAGCACTTCAACAACAGGGTGTTCCTCTTCCCGAACAATCCATTCCTCGTTGGCAAGATCCGCCATATCCACCTGTTTCCGGCGGGCGAGCTTGTGATTCTTGCCCACGATGAGGGCAGTGGCGTCTTCAAAGACGGTGGTGAGTGCGAAGTCTTCCGGGTTGATTCTGTTCCATTCGTAATCCCAGAGCAGAGACATACCCACCTGGCCGTTTTCGAGCATTTCGATCAGGTCATCAAACCGGCTGCTGCGGACATGCAACTCGATCGCCGGGTATTGCCCTTTGAACCTGCTGATGACGAGCGGCAGAAAGGAACCCCCGAGGGTAGGGAAGGTTCCCATGGTGAGGCTGCCGCGGTTGAGCCCTGCGATTTCAGCTAGATCAGCCTCCGCGGCGGCCATCTGGCGCAGGATTCTCCGGGTGTGCGCCGTGAGGACGTGCCCGGCATCGGTCGGCACCATTCCGCGCGCCTGCCGCTGCAGCAGCGGCTGGCCAACTTCCGCTTCCAGGCGCCGGAGTTGCTGGGAGACCCCTGACGGGGAATACACGTGTTTTTCCGCGGCTGCGGTTATTGAACCGAGCTCCACGACGTCCAGCAGCAGTTCGAGTCTTCTGACGTTCAGCACAGCACTCCTGACTTGAAGTAATAGTTCAGCCCCCAAAAGTATCCTATCCACCTCCTTCAGTCAGACGCTAAATTGCCCGGATTTGGCGGGCATTACCGGGCCCCCTAACCGAAATTACTTGGGGACAACCTCCACTGAGCGTCTTGCAAATGAAGCAAAAGTGCATACTCGTGCATTTTTTCGTGATTGTAATTCATACTGGGCTGGCATCACACTGAGGTAGGCCATAGCGCTGAAGGCCCGTATTCGGGGCTTTGAGAAAGGTGTAAAGCGATCATGTTCAGAATTCCGGCCACGTGGATGCGCGGGGGAACCAGCAAGTGCTGGGTCTTCGAATGGGACCATCTGCAGGTCCCCGGGAAGACGGTGGATGAAGTCCTGCTGCGGCTGTTCGGCAGTCCCGACCACCGACAGATAGACGGCGTTGGCGGCGGCACGTCCACGACGAGCAAGGCCGTTATCCTCGCCCGCTCCCTCAGCGAGGACGCCGACGTCGATTACACCTTCGCCCAAGTGGGCATCGACGAACAGCGGGTTGACTGGGGCAGCAACTGCGGCAACTGTTCCGCCGTCGTCGCACCGTACGCCATCGAGCGCGGTTGGGTGGATGCCGGGCAGGAAAGCACGGCGGTCAGGACCCTCAACACGAACACCAATCAGCTCATTCTGCAGAGGGTGGATACACCCCACGGTGCACTGGGAGACGCCGGAACCCAGATGATCCCGGGCGTTCCGTTCCCCGGCATGCCGGTGGGTATGGGCTTCTTTGACCCGGCCGGAAGGACCACCGGCGCGCTCTTCCCTTCGGGGGAACCAGCCGAAAAGCTGGGCTTCGACGGCCGGCAGGTGACTGTGACGCTCATCGATGCCGGCGCTCCCGTCGTCATCGTGGAAGCCGATGCAGTGGGCCTGACCGGACACGAGACCGCCGCCGAAATCGACACGCGGAAGGAACTGCTGGTGCACCTGGATGACCTGCGGCGTGACGCGGCCGTGCAGATGGGGATTGCCACCAGCCGAGCCGGCGCCGAGCGCGCCATCCCCAAGTTGGCACTGGTGGCCAGGCCAGAGCCCGGCGACAAGGCCGACATCGTCGTCAGGATGCTCTCCATGGGCCGGCTGCATCCCGCCCTCGCCATCACGGGCAGCGTGGCCTTGACGATGGCTGCCCAACACAAGGGGACCGTACTGGCCAACCTGATATCGAGCGACGTTTCTGCAGGGGTGACCATGCGGACGCCGGCAGGGCTCGTGCAGACGTGGTCGGAAATCAACGACGGCGTCACCGTGGTGGGCGCCCTCCGCAGTGCGCGCCGGATTGCCGACGCCGAACTCCTGCTTCCCGACACCTGGTAACCGCCACAATAAAAGCATGCCCCTCGGTGACACTGCGGTGCTCGCCCCAAGAGGCACAAAATTAAAGGATATTCTCAATGACGAGTCAGAAGTCAGCCTTGGAACCCCCCGGCATCATCCAAGATTCCGCACCCACCGAGCAGCCTGATCCGCCGCAGCACTCACGGCGCACGGTCTTGGCCGTTGTTGCATCTTTCGCCGCACTCGGCGTCGCCACCACTGTCCTGGGCGGGGGCCTCCTCAACCCGCCCTCCAGCACCGAAGACGGTAACTTCGGCGGTGAAACTCTGGAATTCCTCATTCCGCTGGCGTCCGGAGGCGGCACCGACACCTGGGCCCGCTTCATCGGCACTGAACTGACTAACTACGTTCCCGGCCGTCCGGGCTTTGCCCCCGTAAACGAACCTGGCGGCGAAGGCATCTCCGGCACCAACAAGTTTGCCCGCTCCGCCAAGATCGACGGTACTGAAATCCTGGTAGGGACAGCCTCCACGGTGGTGCCCTGGGTCCTCGGACGCTCGGCCGTGAAGTACTCATTCGAGGACCTTAAGCCCCTGGTGGTCAACGGCACGGGCGGCGTGATTTATGCCCGCACCGGAGCAGGCGTCAAGAACGTCAACGACCTCCGCAACAGGGACAGGCCCCTCGAGTTCGGTGGCATCAGCGCCACCGGCCTGGATATCACGACGTTGGTGGCCTTCGACCTGCTCGAGGCAGACGTGACGTCGACCTTCGGCTTTGAAGGCCGGGGCCCTGTCAATCTGGCCCTGCAACGCGGCGAGATCGACCTGGACTACCAAACCACCTCCGCCTACGGCTCCGCCGTCGAAGGCATCGCCAAGGAAGGCAAGGCAACAGTGCTGATGTCCTTCGGCCAGCTGAATGAATCCGGCGAGGTCGTCCGGGACCCCAACTTCCCCGACGTCCCCACCGTTCCCGAGGCCTACGAACAGCTGCACGGCAAAAAACCCACCGGCCAGAAGTTCGAGGCCTACAAGACCCTCCTCGGCTTGACCTATACCTACCAGAAAGGCCTCTGGGTACCGAAGGAAACGCCGGACAAGGCGGTCACCCTGCTGCGTGAATCCAGCGAAAAGCTCGGCACCGACCAAGATTTCCAGAACAAGGCCGCCAAAGTCCTCGGCGGCTACCCCCTCGTAGCGGATGCCGGCATGGCCGACCGCGTCAGGGAAGCGTACACCGTCAGCAGCTCCGTCAGGTCCTACGTCAAGGAACTGCTCGAGAGCAAATACGACATCCACGTTGAATAAGGACCATCATGCTTGATTCCGCTATGGCAGCGCTGGCGTCACTCGCTGACCCTTCCCTGCTCCTCATGCTCCTTATCGGCACCGTTGCCGGTCTGGTCATGGGCCTCATACCCGGCTTGGGCGGCACGGGCGCCGTTGCCATTCTCTTGCCGATCACCTTCGGCATGGAACCGCCACAGGCCCTAGCGCTCCTCATCGGCGCACTGGCAGTCGTCCACACCTCCGACACTGTCTCCGCAGTACTTCTTGGCGCCCCCGGTTCCGCATCGGCCAGCGTGACGATGCTCGACGGCTACTCAATGGCGAAGAAGGGCCAGGCGGCGAGAGCCCTGACGCTCGCGTTCCTTTCTTCCATGGCCGGCGGCATTATCGGCGCCATCGGCCTGACCCTGGCCATTCCACTGGCACGGCCCCTGGTGCTGTCCTTTGCCAGCCCGGAACTCTTCATGCTGACCGTCCTCGGTGTTGCCCTGGCCGCAGTCCTGTCCCGCGGCAACATCATCAAAGGTGTCTCCGCCGGGCTGCTGGGTCTTGTTCTGGGCATGGTGGGCACCTCGCCGACAACGGCCGAGGAACGCTTCACCTTCGGCAGCCTCTTTCTCGGTGACGGGCTCTCGCTCGTTGCCGTTGCCTTGGGCATCTTCGGCCTCGCCGAAATCGCCTCGCGAGCCAGCCAGCGGCGCGGCCAGAAGGAAAACATAAGCCTTGGCGGCGGCTGGGGCAGGGGTATCCGCGAATGGCTGTCCCACTGGACCCAGGTGATCCGCGGTGCACTCATTGGCATCTGGGCAGGCGTCCTGCCCGGCGTCGGCGCCACAGCCGGAACCTGGCTGGCGTACGGCCAGGCGGTGGCCACGGCGAAGGACAAGCGCCAGTTCGGCAAGGGAGACCCCCGCGGCATTGTTGGCCCGGAAAGCGCCAATAACTCCGTCGAAGCCGGCGACCTTATCCCCACGCTCCTGTTCGGCATCCCCGGCGGCGTCCCCTCGGCCATGCTCCTCGGCATGCTGCTGACGTACGGCATCCAGCCCGGCCCGTCCATCATCACCGAGCACCTGGACCTGATGTACCTCATCGTGTGGTCCTTCGCGATTGCTTCCATCCTCGGCGCCCTGTTCTGCTTCCTCAGCGTCAAGCAGCTCGCGAAACTCACCAAGGTCCCCTTCGCCGTCCTGGCCGCCGGTCTGGTGGCGATCATGCTCCTCGGGTCCTTCCAAGAGGGCGGCCAGCTCGGCGACCTCTGGGTGATGATTATCCTCGGCGTGTTCGGCTGGCTGCTGAAGTCAACCGGGTTCCCGCGGGCCCCGTTCCTCATCGGGTTCGTCCTGGCGATCCCGCTCGAGCGCTACTACTTCCTCACGGACAGCCTCTACAACGGCCTGGACTGGATGGCACGCCCGGGCGTGCTCGTGTTCCTCGCCATCCTGATCCTGCCCATCGTCTGGGCCTTCATCAAGTTCCTCCGCGCCCGCCGCCACTCTAACGTCGACGACGGTCACCGTGACGAACGGCCCGAGGACGACGAGAGCCAGCTCAAGAACTCGACCTGGTCCCTGACCGCAGCGGGCATTTTCGCCGCAGCCTTCTCCGCAGCCCTGATCTCCTCTGCGTCATTCTCGCCGGAGGCGCGGCTTGTGCCACAGCTGGTGAGCATCGGCGGCCTGATCTTCTCCGGCATCCTGCTCTTCACCGAAATTAGGACCTGGCTCAGGACCAGAACGGCACGGGTGGGCTGGACGCTCGATGCGGGGTTCGCGCTTAAAACCTTTGTATGGATGACAGGCTTCCTGGCTCTCACGGCTGCCTTCGGATACCTGGTCGCGGTAACGATCTTCATCCCCGCGTTCCTGCTGGTGGTGGCCAGGGCACGCCTGAAGACAACCGTGGTCTACACGCTGGTCCTGTACGTTGTGCTGCTGGCCCTGCCGTCCCTGCTGCCGATAGATCTGCCGCAGGGCTGGCTCAACACGCTCGTCTAAAAACACTGTCCCATCCCCGTCACTACTGGAGAGAAGCAAGAACATGACGGTTCTCGTTGCCTATTCCCCCGCCGCCGAAGGCAGGGAGGCCCTGACCACAGGGATCACGGAAGCACTGCTCAGAAAAACAGACCTGCTGATCGTGAACGTGGGGCGCGGCCACCACGACCTGGACCCTGCGGAAATGCAAGAGCTTGAGGCGCAGCTCCACGCGGCCGGCCTGACCCTGATGATTGAGTCCTCCGTCCTTTCCGATCCCGGTGACGCCGTGATTCAGATAGCGCAGGACCGGAACGTGGACATGATCGTCGTCGGACTCCGACACCGGTCCATGGTTGGCAAGCTCATTCTGGGCAGCACCGTCCAGCGCATTCTGCTCGACGCCACCTGCCCCGTCCTGGCGGTCCGCGCCGACAGGCTCTAGCGGCCGCCGGGTTATCAAAGCTGCCGGTCCTTCCGGCAGGCGGCGGCCACTCCCCGCACTCCATCGCAACAGGTAGCCCGAAGGACGGGCGCGGCGGAAGGTGCGCCGCAGAAGGAGGCAGGCTGACCTGATGGGTCACCTGCCTCCTTCACCATGTCCCTTACTCATCAGGTGCTGCTGCCTGAGAGGTGCCAGCGAAAGAGGGACACCGGTTTACCGTTCCTCACACCGCACCTGCAGTTCCCCTTCCTCGCTGATTCTGCGCCCATTCCATGGCCGGTACTCTTGAAGTAGCCCATCCCGCCCGGAAGGAGGAACACATGACCGCGACCCAGTCGGACCGCGGACCTCAGTTCCTGCGCCGCGCGGGCTTGCTCGCCGGGCTGCTGGCGATCATCGCCGGGATCGTCGGAATGCATGTCCTGACCGGGCCCCACACCATCCACATGGCAGGTTCCACCGCTGCGGTGCAGACCCACCACGTGGTCACGAACCAGATGGCGACGGAGAGCGCCGGCCATGGGGGCCACGACAGCCACCACAATCCACGCACGATCGCCGCCGGTGCGAGCACTGCCAATTTCCCTGCGCCGACGTCGGACACTTTCAGCTGCATAGGCGGGGATCCCTGTGCCGGCATGTCGGCCATGGGCGGGTCCTGCATCCCGTCCGGCAGCACCGGTTCCCTTGCCGCGCCGCCGCCGGCAACCGTCGCATTCGCCGCTGACAGCCAGGCACCCGAGGCGGCCGTCTCCGGCTACGCCTACCTTCCGGAAAGCCGGTCACCGGCCGACCTTTGCATCAGCAGGACGTAAAGCGAACCCTGCGCCGCCTGCCACAGGCCACAGACTGCAGCCGGCGCCGCGCACAGGCCACAGCGCACACGTTCCTATCCTGACGGGCCCCGCGCCCGTCCTCCCCTCGGTAATCCACTGGTCAAGACCCACAGGTCGCGAGTGGCCAGTCAAGAGGCACCAGCTGATTTCAAAGGACCAGTAATCCCATGAACAAGAACAAGAACTTTTCCATCCTTTCCGTTACCGCCGTCGCCGCAGCCATCGTCCTTGCCGGCTGCGCCAACGGGGGCGGCAGCACGTCGGGGTCAGGCGCAAGCCCCGCCGAGACGTCGGCTGCGGCCGCGTCGGCCGCTGCCACAACAGGTGCAGCCGCAGAGCACAACGCGGCAGACACGATGTTCGCGCAGATGATGATCCCCCATCATGCCCAGGCCGTGGAGATGAGCGACATGATCCTCAAAAAACAGGACATCCCCGCCGAGGTGACCGCGCTGGCGACGCAGATCAAGGCCGCGCAGGCGCCGGAAATCGAAAAAATGGCCGGCTGGCTCAAGAGCTGGAACGAATCAGCAACACCGTCCGCGGGCGCCCACTCTGGTCATGGGTCGGTCGGCATGAGCGGCATGATGAGCGCCGAGGACATGTCCAAGCTCGATGCTGCCCGGGGCACCGATGCAGCCAGGCTGTTCCTGACCCAGATGATCGCCCATCACGAGGGTGCCATCATGATGGCCAAGACCGAGGAAAGCGGCGGGAAGAATCCCGAAGCCATCGAGCTGAGCAAGACCATCATCAGGGCGCAGGAGAAGGAAATTCAGGAGATGAAGGACCTGCTGGCCAAGCTCTGACCCGGCCATTCAGCGCCGTCCCACCTCTTCTAATCCATCCACCGCTAAGACCGCCGGGCCCCGCTGCCCGTCGCTCACTCCAGGAGTTCCCCTTGCGTTTTCCCGCCCTACATCGCCTCAGCGCTGCCGCGGCAGCCGCCGCTCTTCTCCTTGCCCTCTCGGCCTGTGCATCCTCGCCTGCCCCCTCCGGAACAACCGAGTCGGGAACAGCCACGTCGGCAGCAACCGGGTCCGGAGCAGCAGGGACGCACGGCTCCGGAGCCAGCGCGGGCAGCCTGCCCAGCGCACACGTCCACGGCCTGGCCGTTGACGCCACAACGGGCCGCGTGCTCCTGGCCACACACGAGGGACTGTTCGACATGTCCACCAGGCCCGCCACGAAAATCGGCCCGACCAATGACCTGATGGGCTTCACGGCCGCCCCCGGCACCGGCGTGTTCTACGCCTCCGGCCACCCGGGCAAAGACTCGACAATGTCTAACCCGATGGGCCTGATCAGAAGCAGCGACGGCGGCAAAACCTGGGCGGAGATCTCCCGCCAGGGCGAGTCTGATTTCCATGCCCTGACCGTCACCAAGTCCGGCATTGTCGCCTTCGACGGGCAACTGTGGGTAAGTCCGGACGAAAAAACATGGACGACGGCGGCTGCCGGATTTGCGCCGGCGGTACTGGCCGGCAACCCGGGCACCAACACTGTCCTTGCGACCCTGCCGGAAGGTCTCCAACGTTCCACTGACGGCGGACGCACCTGGAAAGCGGTTCCGTCTTCCCCGGTAATTCAGTTCGCAACCTTTGCCAGCGATAAGGAAGCAGTCGGCGTCGAACCCAACGGCACGGTCCACTACTCCTCCGATAGCGGAATCACCTGGACATCGAAGGGCAAAATCACTGCGGACGTCCAGGCAGTGGCAGCAGCAAAAGACTCAGCCGGGAAGCTGCAGGTCTGGGCTGCAACGGCCGATGAGCTGATCGTGTCCAGCGACGGCGGCGCGACGTTCCACCCTGCGGCGGCGGACTAGGGCATGCTGGTCAAGGAAGTTCATCGGCCTGTGAACTTCACCCAGGGAGTCCCTACTGGGGCAAGAGCACGGGACGTGAACGAATACCAACGCGGTCATTACGCCCAGCGAGGCAGGACCGCGTCACATGTCAGGCAGTTGGCAAAGAGACTCAGTCTCTGATAGTAATCGGGCTTACTATCATTCACAGTCCGCCCACGGCTGAGGGCAGCATAGGAGAACAATGAAGATCCCTGAACCGCGCGGATGCGTCAGCGCCAGGCTACTCGACGTCCTCTCCGGAAAACCCGACGTTGGCCGTGCGGCACTGGCGGACCTGCACGAGCTGGTAACAGCGCAACTGCGCGCCGCCGACGGGGACATCATCGAGGACGAAGACCTCCAGCTGACCCTGTTCTGCCTGTATGAGCTTCACTACGGGGGCCTGGACCATGTGGATGACCGCTGGGAATGGAACCCCGGACTGCTCGGGATCCGCCAACTGCTCGAGGCCCCGTTTGAAGAGTCCCTCCGGGCGGCAGCACAGAGGTGCGCCCCGCAGACCAGCTTGCCCCCGGCGGTAACGCTGAGCAGCGACGACGTGGCGGCCATCCTGTTCGAGCTCGCCGCCCAGGATAACGGGCCCAGCATGTCCCGCCACGTCGCCAAGAGGGCGACCCTTGAACAACTCCGTGAGTTCCTCATCCACAAGTCCATCTATCAGCTCAAGGAGGCCGACCCGCACACGTGGGCGATACCCCGGCTGACTGGGCGGGCCAAGGCAGCGCTGGTGGAGATTCAGGCGGACGAATACGGCGGCGGCCGCCCGGACCGGATGCACAGCACACTGTTTGCCCGGTCAATGAGGGGGCTGGGGCTCATGGACCACTTCGGCGCGTATGTGGATTCCGTCCCGGCAATCTCCCTGGCCGCTGTGAACATGATGTCCCTGTTCGGACTGAACCGCCAGCTCCGTGGCGCCATCGCCGGACATCTGGCGATCTATGAAATGACATCCTCAAGGCCCAACCAGCTCTACGGCCAGGGATTTCGGCGCCACGGATTTGGGGCAGAGGTGACCGGCTACTTCGACGAGCACGTGGAAGCGGACGCGGTCCACGAGCAGATCGCGGGACGTGATCTCGCCGGCGGCCTTGTGGAGGCGGAACCGGGTCTCCTCGGGGACGTCATTTTCGGTGCCACGGCTGTCCTCGCCATCGACGGGCGGCTGGCCTCACTGATCATGGAGGCCTGGGACAACGGCAGGTCCTCCTTGCGGGCAACTGTCCCGGCCGGCCTGTGACCGTTCCAGAACCTCTGCAGGCGGAGTACATCCTCCCGCTGCGCTGGACGGAGGATTCGGGACTGGACGAGCTGGTGCCCTATTTGGAGCAATTGTGCTCGTGGATCCGGGTGACCGTTGTTGACGGATCAGCGCCGGATCTCTTTGACTGCCACCGGGCGCGCTTTCCGGGCTCCGTCAACCACATCCGGCCGGAGCCGGGCGCAGGAGGCAACGGCAAAGTATCCGCCGTGATGACTGCGGTGCGCCTCAGCTGCGCGGATAGGCTTGTGATCGCCGACGACGACGTTCGCTTCACTCGCGAGGGGCTCGATTCCGTCATCGCGGCCTTGAATCATGCCCATGTGGTGCGGCCGCAGAATTTTTTCAGCCCGCTGCCGTGGCACGCGTGCTGGGACACCGCCCGTACGTTGATCAACCGGGCCCTCGCCGATGACTTTCCTGGGACGCTGGCCGTCCGGCGTGACGCACTGGTCGCTACCGGCGGATACGACGGAGTACTCTTCGAGAACCTTGAGCTCATCCGGACCGTCACAGCGGCCGGCGGATCGGAAAAGCGGCTGCCTGCACTTTTCATTGCGCGCCGGCCTCCAACGTCCCGGCACTTCCTCAGGCAGCGGATCCGGCAGGCCTACGACAGTTTCGCCCAGCCCGGCCGCCTCTGTGCGGAGCTGGCCCTGGCGCCCCTGCTGACCGGCGTGCTTGTCCGGGCACCGCGGCTGACCATCCCCGCCGTCCTGGGATCCGCCGTCGCTGCCGTGGCTCTGGCGGAAGTCGGGCGCAGACGCAACCACGGTCGGCGCGTCTTTCCCGCGCGGACCATACTCTTTGCCCCTCTGTGGCTAGCCGAACGCGCTCTCTGCAGCTGGGCCGCATTGGTGCTGCGGGTGGGAGGAGGCGTTCCCTACGCCGGGGCCCGGCTCAAGACAGCCGCGCATTCCCCCGCCGAATTGCGAAACAGGCACGGCGGCAAGATCGGCACCGCACCCACTCCCCACCCTTCATTCCCTGCCCAACCAGATCGGTAGTTCTCCATGAATCAGGACCAGCAGCAGAACCCCGGCAACGGCTCAATCGTGATTTGTCCCGACGGCCCGATCCTGGTCCGCGGTGACTTCGATATTGTCACCCCATCAGGAGCACCAGTCCCGCGGCAAAGGCGAACGGTAGCCCTGTGCCGCTGCGGGGCCTCCGCGATAAAGCCCTATTGTGACGGCACACACAAGCTCATCAAGTTTCGCACCGAGTACCCAGCCGCTCAGGAGGATTCAGATCAATGACCGGGTGATCGCCGGGCGAAACCATGAACTGACCCCGGATTGAAGTCGAACGACGTTCGGATCTCGCCGGTGGCTGAAACGCATGGCTGCAATCAACGACTTCGTCGACTCCGCACATGAGCCCGTGCCCGGGCTTCCTCCTACCTCGTATCATCAGGCCATGGCTGCCCCAGGTATCTGGTCGCTGCCTGCGGATGTGGCACCAAGCTCGCGCCATGTCGGCTCCATCTACCTGTTCATCATGGGCAAGATCGAACGCTGAAGGTCAAAGAGCCTGAAGAAACCGCAGCCTAAATAACCAGCAACGAGGGCCACACCCCCAGCTTCCCTGGCTGGTGCGGCCCTCATTTCTGCTTAATGCAACCGTTGGAGTTACAGCTCCACGGTGCCGCTTTCGCCGACCCTCATGCGGCTGTGGCTGACCTTGGACTTCACCCACTGCAGCACGGTGGCCGCGGTGCCGCCGGGGCTCGTCCAGTATTCGGCGGAGTCGGAGTCCACATGCAGCAGGACCACCTCGGGGGTGTCCGGCCCGTCCGGGAACCATGCCTCGACGGCCTGGTTCCACAGTTCACGGATCTTCGCCCGGTCCCGGACCACTTCAGCAGTTCCGGCGACCGAAACCCATTCGGTGCCCTTGCCGAAGGAGACATTGACGCGCGGGTCGGCGCCGACGTGGGCCACCTGGGAGGTGCCCTCCCCCGTGAAGAACCACATGTCGCCGTCGTCCTTCACGTCCTGGACGGCCAGCGGCCGGCTCACCAGCGCGCCTTTTTCATTGATGGTGGTGAACATTCCGATGTGGGAATCATTGATGATGTCCGTGACCTTGCTGATGCCTGCGGTTTCCGTCATGCTGCCACCTCTTCTGTTCAGAGCCTTTTCGGCGTTCGCTGCGGGACTTTCCCTGCACCCACCCTATTAGTAAGCGTACTTACTTTCCACCCTCCGGCGGATTCCGCGGGGCAGTTCCGGCGCGTATATAACCAGCCTAGGGCGGGTTAGCCGGCGGCGGCCTCGGCCGCTACCAGCGCCCGGCCACCGGGCCTTCCGGCTGCTTCGGGCGCGGCGGCAGCCGCTGCCGCAATGCGGGCCGCAGTTGCCTGGCCCATTCGCACTGCACCGTCGACGTGCTGGTATCCCTCGGCGGCGAGGTCGGAGGAGCACCAGTAGACGGGGCCCACGGGGGTGTGCTGGTCTTTGCCGTAGCGGTGCAGTCCGCCGAGGTCGTAGCTGGAGGCGTAGGCGCCGCGGGTCCATTCCTCGGAGCCCCAGTCGGATTCGTAGTAGACCTCGGGCATGAGGGCCTTGTCCCCCAGGAACCCGGCGATGGATTCCAGGATCGCCTGCCTGCGCGCCGCCGGGTCCAGGCCGAAGACGGCGTCGGCCTTCTCGTCCGAGACGAAGCCGACGAGGGCGCCCCGCGCGTCCCCGTAATTGGTGTTGTCGTAGACCTCCTGGACGAGGGAGCCGGCACTGAATCCGGTTCCGGAGAGGCCCTCCTGGCGCCAGAACGGCGTGCTGTAGACCGCGTGGACCTTGATGACCAGGCCGAGTGACTGGTGCTGGTGCATCTGATGCTGGCGGCGCGGCAGCGGCGGGTTGAAGGAAACGCGCGAGTACAGGTTTGGCGGTACAGCCATGATGACAAAGCGTGCGTTGACCGTGGCGCTGTCGGCCACTACGGTCGCGCGGTGACCGTTGCCGCCGTCGGCCTCCCAGTGAATGGTGCGCACCGGGCTGTTAAGGACGACGTCGTCTCCCAGTTCCGCTGCCTGCAGCAGCGAGACCTGCTGCAGGCCGCCGACAACCCGCTTGTCGAGGATGAAGTCCTCGTCCGTCAGGTGGGTGAAGGAGCCGGCGGACGCGGCCATGAGCACTGCCTGCAGGGCGGAGAAGGCATGGGCGGGCTTGGTCAGCATTCCGCCCGCGATGAAAAGGCCGATGTTATTGCAGGCTTCCTCGTCGCTGGAGTGCAGACGGAGCCAGTGGTGGAAGGAAATGATATCCAGCTCCCGGGCCTTTGGGTGGGACCACGGTTCGGTGGGACCGATTTCTGCGGCCAGGGCGTCAAGCAGCGCGGTGAGCCTGTCCATCTCGGCGGCCGTGGCTGCGCTGACGGGGAAGGAGTCGCCCGAGTAGCGGACTCTCCTGCCGTCGCTGCCGATGTAAACGGAATCGCCCTCGCGGTAGCGGGAGTAGGTTTTCAGGCCGAGTTCGTCAAGGAGAGCGAGCAGGGCTGTCTGGTCCGGCGAAACCCACTGGCCGCCGATTTCGAGCATGGCGCCGTCGACAGTGTCGGTCCAGGTGCGGCCGCCCACGCGGTCGCGGGCTTCCAGCACGGCCACGGTGAGGCCGGCTTTCTTCAGTTCGCGGGCAGCCGTGAGGCCGGAGGGGCCGGCCCCGACGATCACAACGTCGCGGTCAAGATTCAGCATGATGTCCTTTCTCTGTGGCGGCGCGAGCGATGCGAACCACTAAATGAATGTTATTCATTTATGAGAACTATAGCCGTTCCGCTCCAGCACGGGAAGGGCGGATGGAATACTGAGGGAAACACCGCGCATCGAAAGGTCAGGAATGCCGGCATCACCCGCCCAGGGAACCACCAAAACCGAAGACGTGGTGGCCGCCGGCGTGCAGCCGGAGCCCCGCCCTTCGGATCGGCCGGCGGCCCGCGCTGCCGAGCGGCGCCGGGCTGGCCGACCCATAGGCGGAGTGCTGGACAAGGCACGCATTACCGGCGCTGCACTGGGGCTTGTTGAAAAAATGGGCTACGAAGGCCTCACCATGGCCGCGCTTGCCAGGGCGCTGAATGTTGCGCCGTCCGCGCTGTACAACCATGTGAAGTCCAAGCACGATGTGCTGCTTCTGGTGGAGGACCACCTCGCCGCGCTCGTGGATGTGTCGGCGTTTGGCACCGAATCATGGGAAGACTCGGTACGTCAATGGGCATGGAGCTACCGGGATGTTTTTTCCCGGCATACCCCCCTGATCCCGGTCATCGCCGTGCTGCCCGTGACCGATGCCCCCCAGACGCTGGCCATGTACGAGACGGTAAGCGCGGCGTTCCGCGACGCCGGCTTTCCTGAGGAGCGGATCGTTTCTTCCATCGTGGCACTGGAGTCATTCATCTTCGGCTCCGCCTACGACGTGACCGCGCCGGCAGACATCTTCGATCCCGGATCCATGGCTGATGCGACCCCCAGCTTTACCGGTGCCGTCCGCAGCCTGGCCGGGCAGGGCCACGAGAAGCCCGCCGATGTCGCCTTCACCCTGGGGCTTGAAGCGCTGATTGCAGGGCTTGGGGCGCTGCGGGAGTAGGTTTTATACATTCGACGGCGTCGTGCGCACCAGCACGGCGATGTCGCTGGTGGAGGTTATGCCTGCCAGAACCGTGCCCCTGCTACAGGCGGCGGCGGGGCGGGAGGGGCGGGCGAAAGCTGGGCCGGCGGCCGGAGCGCGGCCGGCGAAGGCTGAAAGTCCCGGGTTTGCCGGGTCCGGCGTTCAGGGGGAATGCAACCGGACCCAGCGATCCCGATGCCGAAGACGGGTGCAGCGCTTCAGCTGTGGAACCCCTACAGGATGGCGCATGGTTGTTGGAGATTCCGGGGCCAACCTCGGAACTAACAGGCCGTTCTCCCCCTCATGCTGGGGGTATTGGGGCCCTTTCCGGCCGCGTCCCAGGTTTTCCCCAAGGTACTGGTTCCGGGCTGGTTGTCCGGACCAACCACCGATGTTGCGGTCTCAGTCCCCGTACCACCTGAGCACGCGCAGCGCCCTGAGGGTGTTCCACCGGCTCGGGGTTCCGTCGCCGTCCTCCATGGCGAAGTGGATCCGTCCGGGGTGCGTGTTCTCCAGCAGCCACGTGCCGTCCGGCTGCTGCTTGGAGCGGACGAGTTCAACCGCTTCGTTCAGGCGCCCATCCGGCCTGCCGCCGACAGCCCGGAAGTACTCCAAGCCGCGGAGCACGTCATAGAACCAGCGCGTGGGGTAGGAGAACTTGAGCCAGTCCTCGTCAACCACGGCACCGGTGGATTTCCGCCTGAAGAGCATGCGCTCGAGCAGGTACTCCTCGCCGCGCTTCCTTCCCCCGGCAAGTGCCGGCGACCCGCCTGTGGCCCGCTCATATGCCAGCAGGCCTTCCAGCACGCTGATCGTACTGTGGAAGGAGGACCGGGTTGAGCCGTTTTCAGCCTCGCAGTTCCAACCGCCGTCGTCGAGCTGGTCACCGAGTAACCGCTCCACCACGCCTTCAACGTTTTCGCCGAAACAGGCTCCGAGGGCGACGGTCATGCCGTTGATGCAGGGTTCCACTTCACCCTCGAAGAACGGCTGGCCGCCTTCCTCCCACCGGCTGTTCTCCCGCACCAGGGAAACGGCCCGCCGGGCTTCCGCACTGCCCGGTTCGAGGCCGAACTCACGCAGCAGCAGCAAGCTGTAGGTCGTGGCCGTCCAGGGTTGTCCTGGCGCTGTTTCGTCCCACGAGGCCGGGTAGTACGTGCCGCCGTCCCACTGCCCGTCGGGGCCCTGCAGCGAGAGCAGCCGGGCGCCCCAGCCGTGGCTGGCCACACGGCCGCGTTCAGCACGCACATCCTCCGGCGGTGCGTCCGCCAGGTCCCGCATCACCTGCCAGCGGATCGAGGGGTCAGAGTCGAGCAGCCAGCCAAGGACCTCCATCCCCTCAAAGTACACTGCATGTCCCGGTACCGCGCCCCAGACGGAAAGAACGACGGCGGGCCCTCTCCCTCCGGAGCCGGCCCGCCGCCCTGCCATTCTGTTCCTACAGGATACGTTTCTTAAAGCGTTGCGGTGTCAATGACGAAGCGGTACCGCACATCCGACGCCAGGACACGCTCGTACGCCTCGTTGATCTTCTCCGCCGGGATGACCTCGATCTCCGCGCCGATGCCCTGCTCGCCGCAAAAATCGAGCATTTCCTGGGTTTCGCGTACGCCGCCAATCATGGAGCCGGCAAAGGACCTGCGTCCCGTGATGAGCGCGAACGCGTTCACGGGAAGCGGTTCGGCCGGGGCACCCACATTGACCAGGGCTCCGTCGAGGGTCAGCAGCTGCAGGTAGGAGCTGATATCGATCGAGGCGCTGACCGTGTTGATGATCAGATCAAAGGTCCCGGCGAGCGTCTCGAAAGTACCGGCGTCGGACGTGGCGTAGTAGTGGTCCGCGCCTAAACGCAGCCCGTCCTCCTGCTTCTTTAGCGACTGGGACAGCACGGTGACCTCGGCGCCCATGGCGGATGCGAGCTTGACGGCCATGTGTCCCAGCCCGCCGAGGCCGACGACGGCGACCTTCTTACCGGGGCCGGCGCCCCAACGGCGCAGCGGCGAAAAGGTGGTGATGCCGGCACACAGCAGCGGCGCGGCGACGTCCAGCTCGATGCCTTCGGGGATGCTGACCACGAAGTCCTCGGTCACCACAACGTGAGTGGAGTAGCCGCCTTGGGTGATAGTCCCGTCCCGGTCGACGGCGCCGTACGTGCCGATCATCCCTTTGAGGCAGTACTGCTCTTCGCCGGCCTGGCAGTTGGCGCACTCTTTGCAGGAGTTGACCATGCAGCCGACGCCGACCCGGTCGCCGATCTTGTGCCTGGTGACCTGCGAGCCAATCCCGGCGACGATGCCGGCGATCTCATGGCCGGGGACCAGCGGATACTGTTGGGGGCCCCAGTCGCCGCGGACCGTGTGGATGTCGGAGTGGCAAATGCCGGCGAACCTGATCTCGATCAGGACATCGTACGGGCCCACGGTCCGGCGTTCGATGGTGGTGGGGATCAAGTCCTCAGTGGCGGACGGGGATGCGTAAGCCTTGACAGTAGTCATGGTTCTCCTGTGCTCTTCGAAAGGGGTTGATTCCATCAAACCGGCAGTGGGCAGGGTTAGCGAGGGCTCTGCTGAAACGGGTTATGGCAGACCCTCCCTCCGCTTTCCGGATACGCCGTAACGTGGCCTCATGGATAACAGAGCCGAGGTGCGGCAGTTCCTCTCCACCCGCCGTGGCCGCATCACACCCGAACAGGCGGGCCTCGAGCCGTACGGCGGCCGGCGCCGTGTGCCGGGACTTCGAAGGGAAGAAGTGGCCCGTCTTGCCGGGGTAAGCGTGGACTATTACACCCGCCTGGAACGCGGCAACCTCAGCGGCGTATCGGACTGTGTGCTCGACGCCATAGCGCGCGCACTGGAACTCGACCGTGCGGAACATGACCACCTCTACGATCTCGCACGCACGGCCAACACCTCCGGCCGGAAGCGTGCCGTGGGCGCCGTGCCCTCGGGGGTGCGCCCCGAGCTGCAGCACCTTCTAGGCGCAATCACCGGAGCGCCGGCATTCATCGGGAACAACCGGATGGACATCCTCGCTGCCAACACCCTGGGCTACGCCCTCTACTCCGACATGTACCGCAGCACCGCCCGCCCCGCGAACCATTCGCGGTTTATCTTCCTGGATCCGCGGTCGCACGATTTCTATACAGACTGGGACCGGGCAGCAAACGTCAACGTCGCGATCCTGCGCCGTGAAGCCGGCCGCAACCCGCATGACAAGGGCATCGCCGAGCTCGTGGGCGAGCTCTCCATGCGCAGCGACGAATTCAGAACCCGCTGGGCAGCGCACAACGTCCGGCGCCACTATGCCGGCACAAAGGTTTTTCGGCACCCCGTGGTCGGGCTGCTCGAACTCAACTATCAGGTCCTCGAACTGGAGGAGGACCCCGGGCACAGCCTAACTGTTTACCCGGCCGTACCCGGCAGCCCCTCGGACGAAGCGCTCAAGCTCCTCGCCTCCTGGGCGGCAACCGAGAACATCGTTGAGTCCGCGAAGGCTTCCCTTCGAGGCTAGGTATGTTGGCGGCCTCCCGTCGGGGTTGATTCCGCCACGGCAAGGCAGCGCCACGGCTTAGTTGGGGTTGGGTTCCTGGCACCCGCAGGAACTCCGTACCTGCAACTCGGTTGGAAAGATGAGGTGTTCGGCCTCACGGGTCCGGCGTGCTCCAATAAGGGCGCTGACAGCGGCTTCTGCCATGGCCTTTGCGGGTTGCTTAACTGTGGTCAGTGGCGGCCAGCTGTACTCCGCCTCTGCCGACCCATCGAATGAGGCCAGGGCAATGTCGTCGGGGATCGATCGACCAGCTTCATGGAGTGCCCGGAGGATGCCGACCGCTTGCAAGTCGGAGCTGGCAAAAATTGCAGTTGGTCGGCTTGCTGAGGCGAGCAGGCGTCGACCGGCGGCGTATCCGCCCTCACGGGTGAAGGCGCTGCGGACGATCGGCCCCTCGGGGAGATCTGCTTTGGTGAGGGCCTGCAGCCAGCCCTGTTCGCGACCGTCGAGGAAATTCCCTGTATTCGTTCCCATTGCAAGGGCAATGTTGGTGTGTCCGTGGCCGATGAGGTGTTCAACTGCGGATTGTGCGCCTGCTGCCAGGTCCACTCCGACGCTGTTGAAGCCGGGAGCATCGGCACTGTGATTGAGGAGGACTGCGGGGATGTCTGCCGACTCAAGGTCTGCGAGGTCAGGTTCCATCAGCACGCTCGATAGGATTACGCCGTCCACCTGACGGGCGGCAAGGTTGCGGATGTTCCTTCGCTCCTTGCCGAGGTTTCCGTCTGAGTTGGTCAGGAGCAGCGCATAGCCGAGTTCTGCAGCGGCGTCCTCCACAGCATGGGCGAGCAGCGAAAAAAACGGGTTGCCGTTGTCGGGAATGACAAGTCCGATGGTTTCAGTGGATCCAAGCTTGAGCGCCCTGGCTGCAGCGTTGGGCCGGTAGCCCAGGACGCGGATGGCGTCCTGAACCTTAGCTTCGGTGGCCGGGGCGACTTTCTTCGGTCCTTTGTTTACTACGTAGCTGACGACGGCGGTGCTCACGCCGGCGTACCTGGCAACATCCTTACGGGTTACCGGGCTGCGGGGAGCTTGCGTGGTTGATGCCGTCATGTTGTACATGCTAGTTAACGGGACCGGGGCGCATCGCCAAAGTCGCGGATCGGGAGCCGCTCACCACCGCGCAGCGCGGACTCATGAGCCACGATGCCGGGCAGCGTGAACCTGGCGGCAACCCAGGCGTTGACCGGAGGCAGGGTGCCCGCGTTGACGGCAGTTACGAAGTCATCAACCAGGAAGTGATGGCTTCCCTCGTGGCCGTTCGGTGCGCCACGGAACTCCTCCGGGAGCCGCTCGGGGTCATGGACCGGCGAGAGTCCGGAGACAAAGGCGTTCTTCAGTTCCGGCGCAACGTTGGTGAGCGACGGGTCATCCAGGGGCATGCTCGGCTGCGTTTCCAGCTGCTCGGAAATGTCGTGGAAGTTCACCTTGTCCTGCCAGACAGTGACATGTGCTAGCTGTTCAAGGCTGGCTTCCGTCCCAAAGAACCGGAACCGGGACTCCCTGATATGGGAAGGGTAGCCCACCCGGCGCATCTCGTTGGTGCGCATGACACCACCGTCGTTGAGTTCGAAAAGGGCTGTCGCATTGGAGAAGTCGTTGCCGAACTTACTGACCTCCTTGTTAAAGACTCCGTCCTTGCGGTCATCCTTGACTCCAATGCAGCTGACGCTGACGGCATGGACAGGGACGGCACCAAGGACCCCGCCAACAGCATGCGTGGGATAGAGCATGGGCGGGTAGCTGGCGGTTTCCTTCCAGCTTTCTCCGCCGCTGTACTGGTACGCCTCGTAGAAGCCCAGATCCATATCGTGGACATAGTCGCCCTCGGAGTAGAAGATCCGGCCGAACTTGCCGGCAGCGTGCTGCTGGCGGGCATACACGGTGGCGGGGTTGTAGTAGCTGGTCTCCCCCATCATGTAGGTCAGACCGGTTTCGCGGACAGCTTCGATGATGCGGGCGATTTCTTCCTCGGAAATTGCCATGGGAACAGCCGAGTACACGTGCTTACCAGCCCGGAGCGCCTGCTCGACCAGCGGCCCGTGCGTCCAGCGCTGAGTAAAGATGGCGACGGCTTCGACGTCCGACACCAGGAGGTCTTCAAAGCTCGCCTTCGATCCTGCCAGCCCAAACCGCTCAACAGCTTCAGTGGCCCGCTCCGGCCGTTCGTCCACCGCAAAGACGTCCTCTACGCCGGGATGGAGATTGAACAAATGGGCGAACTGGCTGCCGAACTGGCCGACCCCCACCACGCCGATGGAAAACGTCATTGTTTCATTGCCTTTCCTGGGATCCGCCGGCCTGTTGCGCCGAAGGCCATGCTGTCCCTGCAGTTTTGCATGCGTTTCTACTCGCGTCAACGCACCACCGCAGATGACCTATATCTTCACGAAGTTTCGGGAAAAATGCTTGCACCTTGTTTTCTACTCGTATAGATTAGGCGAAGTTGTTACCCCCATCACAGTCAGGAAAGGGTCGATGATGACCACCCTTGCCAAACACGTCAGATCCGCCCCGCTCCAACCCGACGCTCCGAAGCCCAGCGGCAGTTACCGCCAGCTCGGCGACCTCAGGATCGCCCTCCTCTTTATCGCTCCGGCCATGATCGGCTTCATCTTCTTCTACGTGGTGCCCACCATCCGCGGCGTGTACTTGAGCTTCACGGAGTACAGCATCCTCGGGGAGCCGGAGTGGATCGGCCTGGATAACTACACGGCGATTACCAAGGATCCGCTGTTCTGGAATTCCCTGGCCGTCACCGGGCAGTACGTCTTCCTCAACATCGTCCTCCAGACGGCGCTGGCCCTCGGTATTGCTCTCCTGATGCACCAGGTTGCCAAGTCAACGATTGTCCGCGGCGCCCTGCTTTTGCCCTACCTGATGTCCAACGTCATCGCCGCGTTGCTGTGGTTCTGGATGCTGGACTACCAGATCGGAGTGGTGAACCAGTTCATTGAGTGGACCGGAATGTCCCGGGTTGCGTTCTTCGGCAGCGAGGAGTGGGCCATTCCCACTCAGGCGCTGATCAACACCTGGCGCCACATGGGCTATACCGCACTGCTGATCTTCGCCGGCCTGCAGGCCATACCCGGCCATGTCTATGAGGTGGCCAAGCTGGACGGCGCGTCACCGTGGCAGACCTTCGGCAAGATCACCATCCCGCTGCTGCGTCCGGTGCTGGTCCTGGTTCTGGTGGTGACGGTGATCGGTTCTTTCCAGGTCTTCGACACCGTGGCCGTGACCACAGGCGGTGGGCCGGTTAACGCCACCCGGGTTATCCAGTACTACATCTACCAGCGGGCCTTCACCGAGTCGGATTTCGGCTACGGATCCGCCATCGCCGTCATTCTCTTCCTCATCCTCGCCCTGGTGGCCTTCATCCAGATGAAGTTCCTCAAGGGCAACGAGTCGGACCTGGACTAAGGAGTCCCGCATGACCACAACTGCCAGCCGCGCGCCGCTGCCGTCGGCTACCCGCCGCCGCCGTCCTTTCAACGCCCGCCGCGCAGGCGCGTGGGCCCTTTTGGTCCTCGCCATCGCCGTCTCAGTATTGCCCTTTCTCTGGGTCCTGCGCACGGCACTGTCCACCAACAACGCCCTGGCCGCCAACGCAACCAACCTGTTGCCGGCGGAGTTCACTTTCGGTGCTTTCAAACGGGTCTTCGGGCTGCAAAGCCCGGCTGAAGCCATCGCCGAAGGCGGTTCCGGTGCAGCCATTGACTTCTGGCTCTACCTGCGCAACTCGATCATCTTTTCCTCCATCACCACCGCAGGCGCTGTCTTCTTCAGCGCGATGGCCGCCTACGCCTTCGCCCGGCTCCGCTGGAAGGGCCGCAACGCAGTCTTCAGCCTGTTCCTGGGCACCATGCTGGTCCCGCCGATCTTCACCGCACTGCCCAACTTCCTGCTCATCAAGAACCTTGACCTGCTCAACACGATGCTCGGCATGGTCCTGCCGTACGTGTTCATGACCCCGTTCGCCATTTTCTTCCTTCGGCAGTTCTTCCTGAACATGTCCCGTGAAGTTGAAGAGGCAGCCATGCTCGACGGCGCCAAGCACCTGCGGATCTTCTTCCAGATCGTGCTGCCCAACGCCGCGGCACCGCTGGCCACGCTGGCCCTGCTGACCTTCATCGGGCAGTGGAACGAATACTTCTGGCCACTGCTCGTCGGCTCCCAGGAGGACGTCCGTGTTCTGCAGGTCGGACTTGGTGTCTTCAAGTCCCAGTCCCCGCAGGGCGCACCCGACTGGTCCGGGCTCATGGCAGCGACCCTCATCTCGGCCTTGCCGGTGCTGATCCTCTTCGCCGCCTTCGGCAAGAAAATCGTCAACTCCATCGGCTTCTCCGGCATCAAATAACCCCCGTTCACCCCCTCTCATTCCACCCCTAACGGAAAGCAGAACCATGAAGAAATCCCTCGGCGCCGTTGCCGTCGCCGCAGCTGTGGCCCTCTCCCTCTCCGCCTGCAGCGGATCCTCCTCCTCCGAAGAAGCCGCCAAGGGCGAGATCAGCTACTGGCTCTGGGACGCCAACCAGCTCCCCGCCTACCAGCAGTGCGCCGACGACTTTACCAAGGCCAACCCGGACATCACCGTCAAGATCACCCAGCGCGGCTGGGATGACTACTGGTCCACCCTGACCAACGGCTTCGTCGGCGGCACCGCCCCCGACGTCTTCACCAACCACTTGGGACGCTACGGCGAACTCGCGGAAAACAACCAGTTGCTGGCCATCGATGACGCCGTCGAAAAGGACAGCGTTGACCTGTCCGCCTACAACGAGGGCCTGACGGACCTCTGGGTCGGCCAGGACGGCAAACGATACGGCCTGCCCAAGGACTGGGACACCATCGGACTGTTCTACAACAAGGCAATGCTGGCCAGCGCCGGCATCACAGAGGACCAGATGAAAAATCTCACCTGGAACCCGGAAGACGGAGGCAGCTACGAAAAAGTCATCGCACACCTCACCGTTGACAAGAACGGCAAGCGCGGCGACGAGCCCGGCTTCGACAAGAACAACGTCAAGGTCTACGGGCTGGGCCTGAACGGCGGCGGCGACTCCTCCGGCCAGACAGAATGGAGCTACCTCACCAACACCACCGGCTGGTCACACACGGACAAGAACCCGTGGGGCACCAAGTACAACTACGACGACCCCAGGTTCCAGGCCTCGATGGAATGGTTCGCCGGTCTGGCGGACAAGGGCTACATGCCCAAACTCGAGGCCACCGTTGGCGCGGCAATGGCCGACACCTTCGCGGCAGGCAAGTCCGCCATCAACGCACACGGTTCCTGGATGATCGGTCAATACACCGGGTACAAGGGCATCGACGTGGGCATCGCTCCCACCCCCGCAGGGCCTGAAGGAAAGCGTGCCTCAATGTTCAACGGCCTGGCCGATTCCATCTGGGCCGGAACGAAGAAAAAGGACGCGTCGATCAAGTGGGTTGAGTACCTCGCCTCTGCGGAGTGCCAGGACGTGGTCGCAGCCAAGGCCGTGGTCTTCCCGGCGCTGAAGACGTCCTCGGACAAGGCTGCCGAGGCGTTCAAGGCCAAGGGCGTGGACGTCACCGCCTTCACTGAGCACGTCAAGAACGGAACGACGTTCCTGTACCCCATCACGGATAACACCGCCAAGGTCAAGGGCATCATGGAACCGGCCATGGACGCAGTTGTCTCCGGCAAGGCGCCCGCCAGCTCGCTGACCCAGGCCAACGAACAGGTCAATGCCCTCTTCAAGTAGGCCCTGCTTCACATAGCTCCTCAACCGTGGCTGCGTTTGTGGTCGCAGCCACCCGCCGGGTGCCGCCGTTTCCTCCTCGCGACGGCGGCATCCTGCACCCCCCTTCATCCCCAGAGCTTGATTCCGCGTCCCAACGACGCGCAGCACAACGACGAAAGAGATTCCCTTATGGATCCCCTCCACCTCCGTTCCGCCGGCACCAGCCTGGTGATCAGCTTCAACAGCGGGGAGGCCGAGATCATCCATTGGGGCGCGGACCTCGGCAACACCCTGCCGGACCTCGCCATCCTCGGTGAACCTGTCCCCCACTCCGCTATTGACGCCACTGTTCCCGCAGGCCTGTTGCCCCAGGCGTCCTCCAGCTGGCGGGGCCGGCCGGGCTTGCGTGGGCACCGCATCGCCGACGGGATTTCCGGGCTGGATTTCTCCGCCCGCCTACGCACAGTTGCAGCTCGCGCCGTGGGCAACACCGCGCTGATCGGCCAGTCCGATCCGGACGCCAGTATTTCCGTCGAATCCACCCTCACCCTGCACGACGGCGGGCTGCTGGAACTGCGGCACACAGTCACCAATGACGGCACCACTCCTTACCAGCTGGATGAACTGGCAACGGTCCTCCCGGTGGCCCCGGACGCCGTTGAACTTCTTGACCTGACCGGCCGCTGGTGCCGTGAGAACCACCCGCAGCGCCGCGCCATCCAGCAGGGTACGTGGGTGCGATCGGGCCGCCATGGACGCACAGGCCACGATTCCTCCCTCCTGCTGGCCGCCGGCACCGCCGGGTTCGGCAACCGCCACGGAAAGGTCTGGGCCACGCACCTTGCCTGGAGCGGTAACCACGAACAGTTCACCGACACCCTTGGCGACGGCCGTACCATGATCGGTGGATCAGAACTCCTGGGACCGGCCGAGGTCATCCTCGAACCACAGGGCACGTACACCACACCCTCCCTGTTTGCCGCCTACTCCGACCGCGGCCTGGACGGCATCAGCGAGGCCTTTTACAGCTGGTTCCGGTCCCGCCCCCACCATGTGCTGCCCGCAGCTTCCACCGGCCTGCCTGCAGGAAAACCGCGCCCGGTGGTGCTCAATACCTGGGAAGCGGTCTACTTCGACCACAACCTGTCCACACTGATCGAACTCGCGGACTCCGCAGCGGAGCTCGGCGTCGAACGCTTCGTACTGGACGACGGCTGGTTCCGCGGAC
Organism: Arthrobacter sp. D1-17; assembly: GCF_054130535.1. Lineage (NCBI taxonomy): Bacteria > Bacillati > Actinomycetota > Actinomycetes > Micrococcales > Micrococcaceae > Arthrobacter > Arthrobacter sp. D1-17. Next base: position 4,011,059 of record NZ_CP096382.1, read on the forward strand.
GCCGCGACGACCACGCCGGCCTCGGTGACTGGTACGTCGACGAGTCCCTCTGGCCAGACGGGCTCACACCGCTGATCGACGCCGTCACTTCCCGGGGCATGGAGTTCGGTCTGTGGGTGGAGCCGGAAATGGTAAACCTCGACTCCGACGTCGCCCGGGCCCACCCCGACTGGATCGCCGGTCCATCCGCCCTGTCCCACAAGGACGGCGGCCGCCTGCCCCTGGAGTGGCGCAACCAACACATCCTCGACCTGGTCAACCCCGAAGCGTGGCAGTACATCTACGACCGCATTGACGCCCTCCTGCGCGGAAACAACATCAGCTATCTCAAGTGGGACCAGAACCGGGACCTGCTGGAGCACGGCCACGCCGGCCGCTCCTCCGTGCACGAGCAGACCCTCGCCGCCTACCGGCTGTTCGACGAGCTAAGGAAAGCCCACCCAGGCGTCGAAATAGAAAGTTGCTCCTCCGGCGGGGCGAGGGTGGATCTGGGCATCCTTGAGCGGACGGACCGGATCTGGGCCTCGGACTGCAATGACGCTTTGGAACGCCAGACCATCCAGCGCTGGACCGGGATTGTGGTTCCCCCGGAACTCGTTGGCGGGCACATCGGACCCACCACCTCACACACCACGGCACGCACCCACGACCTGTCTTTCCGGGCCATTACAGCCCTCTTCGGACACTTCGGCATGGAGTGGGACGTCCGGCAAGTCAGGGACGCCGAGCGTGAGGAACTCAAGCGCTTCATCGCACTGTTCAAGGAACACCGGAACCTCATCCACAGCGGTCGGATGGTCCGCGCAGACGTTCCAGACGAGGCGCTGATGCTGCACGGCACGGTGGCGGCTGCGCCACCTGAGCCAGGCACGACGGCGGCACTGTTCTCCCTGGTCAGCACCCGCACCGCCTTCGCTGAGCAGCCCGGCAAAATCACCATCCCGGGGCTTGAGCAGGACCGTAACTACCGGGTAGAGGTCATCTCCCCGGCCCCGCGCAACGGGGACTACGGCCATGCCTTCACCCAGGTCCAGCCGCCGGCCTGGCTGGCGGACGGGGCGGTGGCCAATGGGCGCTTCCTGGCCGAGGTAGGCCTGCCCATGCCGATCCTCAACCCCGAACAGGCGCTACTGCTGGGCTTTACAGCCCTCTAAAAGGCAATACTCCGAAAACGAAGACTGCCCTGCCCAATATCCCGCGCTCCGTAGCGCCTCAGGGCGGGGCAGTCTTCGCCCACGCAAACGGAAGGCACACAACGTCCGCTCGATCGTCTTCAGCTCCTCGGCCACCGCCTACGGCGAACACAACGCCATTCCGTACGTGCCCGCTGGCACATGTTGTGTCACGGAAGCCGGTCAAGCAGGGCGCCTGAATCATAGGGCAATCGGATGTACCACCCCAGCGCGACGAATCCCCGGAGGACTGTCAGGCAACAGCCCTCCGGGGAGCCCGGAACGGGAGGAACCGGCAAACCTGCCGGAACCCTGTCAGGTTGGGTCAGGAGAATCGGGCCGGACGGAACGTGGCCAGCATGGGGTGCTTGTCGCCGGTCAGGATCTCCCCCGCGAGCAGCTCGCCGGCGATCAGGCCCAGCGTCGCCCCGGAGTGGGTGAAGGCCACGAAGCACCCAGGAACTTGCCCCAGTTCGCCGAGCACCGGTTCGCCGTCGCCCGGGATCGGCTTGTAGCCCATCTTCCAGCTCGCAGGCTTGAGCTCGGGGTTGCCTGCTATGAGCCTTGACGCTTCATCCGCGAGCTCCTGGACCACCTCATCCGGGATGCTGAAGGATCCGTCCGCGTGCTCGGTGATCTGCTCCTCGTACCAGTCGTGGTCCAGGGCAAAGGTGTTGCCGGGGTTGGGGCGCACGGCTGCGCGGGGCGTGTTCATCACGGCCTTGACGTCGTGCTCCACCGGCTTGGTCACCACCAGCATGGACACCGGGGAACCGTTGGGGATCTCCACTCCCAAAGGAGCAACGACGGCGGGTGTCGCTGCCCCGCATGCCACCAGTACCGCATCGGCATCGTACGTCTCCCCCGCCGTTGTCTCGACGCCGACGGCCCGGCCGCCGTCGACCACCACGGACGCCTTGCCGGCGTTCAGAACGAGGCGGCCGCCGCGCTCATGGAACTCCTTCATGAGGAATTCCACGAGGTCCGGCAGGCTGACCCAGCCCTCGCCCGGGTTGAAGATGGCGTTCTCAGGGACGGCGGCGGAGTCGATGCCCGGCGTCACAGCGGCGATGTCCCCGGGGGCCAGGAGCTTGGAGTCGTAGCCCACCGACTTCTCGTAGGCGTGGCGTGCCTCGGTGACGGCCCGCTCCCCGCCGGCGTTCCACATCAGGCCGCCGCCGAACTGCAGCCACTCCCGGCTGGGGTCCGCGGCGAAAAGCGTGCGGTACCGGTCCACGCCAGCAAGGCGGAGCTGGTGGTACGGCGTGGACCGTTCACCGGCGGAGTTGAGCCAGGAGAGCGAGCGTCCGGTGGCTTCGCTGGCCAGGCCGCTCTCGGTCAGCAGCGTGACCGACGCGCCTTCGCGCAGCAGGTGGACAGCGGTGGAGACGCCCAGGATGCCGCCGCCGAGGACGGCGACGTTCTTGGTAGCGGTGGAGGACATGGTTCTCCCTTTCTATGGAGTGTGGAGACGGGTGATGGGGGACGCGGCTACTAAGCCAGGGCGTGGATGCCTTCGATGACCTTCAGAACCTCGAGCGGACCGGCAGCGTCAACGGGAAGGGGTCCTTCTCCCCGCAGCGCGGCGGCAAGCCGAACGTAGAACTCGGGGTAGGCGCCACGTTCGGCGGGCACGGGCGTTGCGGAACCGTCCACTCCCAGAATCCCCCAAGACTCCTGGGGGTCGACGCCGTAGCCGGGATCCGACGGCGTCACGCCGGCCGCCAGCGCGGGCTCCTGGCCGTCCAGGCCCCACTTGGTGTAGCCGGCCTCCGAGCCGAGGACGTGGAAGCGCGGGCCCACCTGGGCCGCCATGCCGTTCATCCAGAGCCTGCTGCAGACGCCGGATTCGTGGACTAAGGACACGAAGGCTTCGGTGTCGGCGGCCCCCGAGTGGGATCCGCGGTTGGCCGTCTCGCCGTAGCTCTGTGCCACCGGGCCGAACAGCTGGACGGCCTGGTCGATCAGGTGCGCGCCAAGGTCGTGCAGGATCCCGCCGCCCTCCGCGAGGGAAACGCTGTCGCGCCAGTTCCCGAAGCCCTCGGGCCGCCACCATTCAAACCGTGATTCAAAGGTGCGAACCTCGCCAACGGCCTGCTCCGAAAGCAGCTTCTGCAGTGTCAGGAAGTCGGCATCCCACCGGCGGTTTTGGAACACCGTGAGCTGCACACCGCCGTCGGCTGCGAGGCCGATCAGTTCTTCCCCCTGCACGGATGTCGGCACGAAGGGCTTGTCCACCACGAGGTGGAGGCCGTGCTTAATGGCGGCGGCTGCGAGGTCGAAGTGCGTGTGCGGCGGGGTGCCGAGGATGACGAGGTCGAGCTCCCCGGCGAGTGCGAACACCGCCTCCGGCGTCGGAACGATGTGCGCCTGCGGGTACAGCCGGGCAGCGTCGGCGGCCCGTGTCGGGTCCGCCGTGACGATTACGTCCAAGGAGTAGGCGGGATCCGCGGCAATCAGCGGCGCGTGGAAAACCCGGCCCGAGATCCCAAAGCCGACGACGGCGGTTCGGATGGGAGCCGCTGTAACCTTCCGCATCACAGCACCTCGGAGAGGAAGCGCTGGAGGCGTTCGCTTTGAGGGTTATCGAAGAGGTCGGCGGGGGTGCCGGACTCGACGACTTCGCCTTCGTCCATGAAGACCACCTGGTCTGCGACTTTGCGGGCGAAGCCCATTTCGTGGGTGACCACGAGCATGGTCATGCCGCGGCGGCCGAGTCCGGCCATGAGGTTCAGGACGCCCTTGACCAGTTCGGGGTCCAGGGCGCTGGTGGCTTCGTCGAAGAGCATCACTTCCGGTTCCATCGCGAGGGCCCGGGCGATGGCCACGCGCTGCTGCTGGCCGCCGGAGAGGTCCCGGGGGCGGTGGTCGGCGCGTTCGGCCAGTCCCACTTCGGCGAGCCGGCGGCGTGCGCGTTCCATGGCCTCGGCCTTGGGCATGCCCTTCACGCTCCACAGCGCCAGGGCGACGTTTTCCAGTGCGGTGTGGTCCGGGAAGAGGTTGAAGTGCTGGAACACCATGCCGATGCGGCGGCGCAGGGTGTCTGGCTTGACTTTCAGGGCGCTTTCGCCGGCCAGCAGCACGTCACCGCTTTTGGGTTCATGCAGCCGGTTGACCCCGCGCAGCAGCGTGGACTTGCCCGAGCCGGAGGGGCCGATGATGCAGGTGGTGGTTCCGGGCGCGACGGTGAGGCTGACGTTGCGGAGGACCTCCATGTCGCCGTAGGCCATGGTCAGGTTCCGCAGTTCGAGGCTGGAACCGTGGAAGGTCTCAATGTCTGCGGCCCTCTTGCCCGAGGGTTTCTTGTCTGCAGTGGGATTGCTGGTGCTGCTGCTGGCGAGGCTCATGTGTTGCTCCCGGTGGTGAGCGGCGATGCCGCATCGAGTTCTTTGACTTCGTTCAGGCCGGACGTGGGCGCGGTGGGGCGGCGACGGCCGGTGCGGAACCTGTTGTCGAAGTAGTTGACCAGATGGGTCAGGGGCACGGTGATGATCAGGTAGAAGATGCCGGCCATGACCAACGGGGAGAGGTTGCCGGAGAGGACGGCGGCGTCCTGGCCGACGCGGAAGAGTTCACGTTCGGTCACCAGCAGGCCCAGGAAGTAGACCAGTGAGGAGTCCTTGACGATGGCGATGAACTGGTTCACCAGGGCCGGCAGGACCCGGCGGATGCCCTGCGGGATCACGACCAGGGCCATGGACTTGGCGTAGCTCATGCCCAGTGCCCGGCAGGCCTCGCCCTGGCCCTTGTCCACGCTGAGGATGCCGGCGCGGAAGATCTCACCGATGTAGGCGCTGGCGATCAGGCTCAGCGCGATGATGCCCAGAGGGTAGGGGGATGGTCCGAAGACGGACTGGCTGAACCGGGCGAAGCCCTGGCCGATCAGCAGGATGGTGAGGATGGCGGGCAAGCCGCGGAAAAGGTCGGTGTAGATGCGGGCGGGAATCCGCAGCCACCGCGACCGGGAAATGCCCATGACCGCCACCACCATGCCCAGCACCACGCCCAGGACGGTCGCTGCGATGGAGATGATCAGGGTGTTCATGAGGCCGACCCCGAGGAGCTGGGGCAGCACTTCGATCATCGCGTCAATGTCGAAGAAGGTGCGGCTGATGATGTTGAGCCAGTCCATAAATTGCTCTCAGACGTTAGTTGTTCGGTGATCCCGGGCGGGCCGCTGTGCGTGGCCCGCCCGGGCCGTTGACGGATCGGTCACGCTTACTTGCCTGCCGTCGCCTTACTTGTTTGGTGTCGCATTACTTACTTGCCGTCGCATTACTTGCTTGCCGTCGGGGCGGGGGTTGCCTTCTGCTCTGCCTTGGGCAGGTACTGCTCCGGCATCGGGGAGCCCGGGAACCACTTCTGGTACAGCTTCTTCCAGGTGCCGTCCTCCATCGCTTCCGCGAGGCCCTTGTTCAGCGCCTCCTTGAAGGCGGGCTTGTCCTTGGCGATGGCGAACCCTGCCGGGGCGTCGAAGGACGGGATGTCCGCGGCGCTGACCAGGCCGTGCTGCTCCTGGTAAGCCTTAGCTGCCTCGTAATCCAGGAAGTGTGCGTCCGCCGAGCCGCTGTTGACTGCGGCGATGGCGGTGTTGTTGTCCGGGAAGCGGACCAGGTTGGCCGAGGTGAAGTTCTTCACGGCATAGGCCTCCTGAAGCGTTCCCTGGACCACACCCAGGCGTTTGCCTGACAGGCCGTCGGCGTCCTTGATGCCCGAGGTCTTGGTGGTGATGACCGTCAGGTACCCGGCGAGGTAGCCGTTGGAGAAGTCGACGGTTTCCTTGCGCTTGTCCGTGATGCCGATGGCGGCTACGCCGACGTCGAACTGGCCGTTGGCTACGGCCGAGAGCAGGCCCGAGAAATCCTGTCCGGTGAAGACCACGTTGTCTACGCCGGCGCGGTGGGCCACGTCCTTGAAGAGTTCGACATCGAAGCCCGTGAAGTTACCCTGGGCGTCAGTGAAGGCGTACGGCTTGGAGTCACCCAGGCTGGCCACCCGGATGGTACCCGGCTGAATCAGGCCGTAAGGGTTTTCCTGCGTGCTGGTGGAGTTGGCCGAGGAGGAGCCGCCGCAGCCGGAGAGCGCGAGGACTGCCGCCAGGGCTGCCGCGGCCACTGCTGCAGGGCGAAAGTTCATTTTGATCACAGCATTGTCCAATCGTTGGGAGGGGAGGCGGTGCTGTCAGGGCCGCCAGAGGAATTAGTCGATGATGCTCTTGCTGAGTCCGGTCTCAGTCCCTACGATTGAGACCGGACTCACATCGATTGCTAGAAATGTAGCGGAACTCACAACCGGCGTCAACCGCGCCCTTGAAAGGTGAACATGAGCAGTGAAGGAAACAGGCGGCGCGACGTAACCGTTGCCGACGTCGCAAAAGCTGCCCAGGTGTCAAAAGCCCAAGCCGCCCGGGCCTTGGGAAACTACGGCGCGGTCAGCGAGGATGTGCGTGAACGGGTACTGGCGGCGGCGGAGGACCTTGCCTACCGGCCCAACGAACTCGCCCGCAGCATGAACACGGGAAAGTCCTACACCATCGGCGTGGTGGTGGGGGACATCGAGAACCCCCACTTCGGCCTCGCGACGAGGGGCATCACGGATGTCGCGAAGAAAAGCGGCTACAACGTCATCCTGATCAACACGGACGAGAACACCGCGGCCGAAGTGGATGCGGTACGCGTGTTGCTGGACAAACGCGCGGACGGGCTGATCGTCGCGCCGGCCTCCTCCGTTGATACCGGGCACCTGCAGCGGGTCCGGGATTCCGGCCGCCCGCTGGTCCTGCTGGACCGGACGGCGGGAGGACTCGACGTCGCCACCGTGGCCGTGGACATGGAACGGATCTCCTACGAGTCCACGCTCTATCTCCTCGGCGCAGGGCACCGGCGGATCGCCTTCATCTCCACTTTGAAGACCGATGCTGCCTACAGCGAGGGAATGCGCCTGGATTCCTCCCAGATCGAGGACCGGCTGGAGGGCATGCGGCGCGCCTTCCTGGAGGCTGAGGTGCCGTTCCCCGCCGACCTCGTAAGGCTCAACGCCGGCGACGCGGGTTCCATCCGGCACATCACCCGCGAGGTTCTTCAGTCGCAGGACCGGGCGACCGCCGTCGTCGCTTCTGACGGACTCATAGCCCTCAGCGTGGTGGAAGCCATCCAGGAACTGGGCCTTGAGATCCCTGCCGGCGTCTCATTCCTGATGTATGACGACCTGGCCTGGACGCGACTCACCACTCCGCCCCTCACGGTGATTGCACAGCCCGTGTACGACATGGGCGCAGCTGCTGCGAGCGCCCTCATCCGGCAGATCGAGGGCCGGCCGCCGCTGGCCACCGCCCCCGAGTTCACCGCAACGCTGGTGCGGCGCGGGTCGGTGGGCATTGTGCCTGTCGACTCCCAAGAGTCCGCCGCGGTGCCGGCGCTTTAGGAGCTTGAAGAATCTTTTTTCGCCGTGTTGTCGATTTCGGGCGGTTCCGTTCGACGCAATAGTAGAAGGACGCACACTGCGTCCTCGTCCAGGCAAGGAGAATCCAATGAAGTACATGTTCATCATGCGTTCCACCGATGAAGCCCTTGAAGCATCGAAGAAGATGCCGTTCGAGGAGATCATCAACAAGATGGGGGCCTACAACGAGTCCATGATGAAGGCCGGTGTGATGCTGGGCGGCGAAGGCCTCGCTGACGTGACGGAGGGCAACGCCTTCGTGGTCGACTTCTCCGAGGAGCCGCCTGTGGTGACCGACGGTCCGTACGGCGAGACGCATGAGCTGTTCAACGGGTTCTGGCTCGTCCAGGTGTCGTCCAAGGAAGAAGCGAAGGAATGGGCCAGCCGCTGCCCTCTCGGCCCCTGTTCGAAGCTGGAGGTCCGGCGGGTGACCGAGGCCGAGGACTTCGCCGACTTCGCCGACAACGAATACATCCAGAAAGAGGAAGGGTGGCGCCAGGAGCTGGGACAGCCCTGATCCACTGCCCCGAAGCTGTTCGGCAGAAGTAGGAGAGGGTCAGCGATGACCGGGGAAGCAGCGGCGGCCGCCGCACCGGATGCAGCCGTGCGGCGGCGCATCGAAGCGCTCTGGCGCATCGATGGACCGCACATCGTCGCAGCGCTGGCGAGGGTGACTCGGGATTTGGGCCTCGCGGAGGACCTGGCCCAGGAGGCTGTGGCGGATGCCCTGACCCAGTGGCCGGATGCCGGCGTCCCCCGGAACCCGGCCGCCTGGCTTACCACCGTCGCAAAACGCAAGGCGATCGACTCGTGGCGGCGGGCGGAGCTGCTCGAGGAGAAGTACCGCACCATCGCGCACGCACTCGCTGATGAGGACGGCGTGGCGTGGGAGCCTCTGGAGGACGACGTGCTCCGGCTGGTGTTCACGGCCTGCCACCCCGTCCTCTCACGCGAGGCCCAGATGGCCTTGACGCTGAGGGTAGTGGGCGGCCTTACGGCGGAGGAGATCGCGCGCCTGTTCCTCGTCCCGGTGGCCACCGTGCAGCAGCGGATCATGCGGGCCAAGAAATCCCTCGCGGCCGCACGGGTCCCGTTCGAGGTGCCCGAACCACAGGAGTGGGGTGAACGGCTCGGCGCCGTTCTCGGCGTCGTGTATCTCATGTTCTCGGAAGGCTACTCCGCCACCTCTGGGGACCGCTGGATCCGCCCGGACCTCGCCAACGAGGCACTGCGGATCGGACGCGTGCTGGCGGGGCTCGTCCCCCGCGAACCCGAGGCTCACGCACTCGTGGCCCTCATGGAATTCCAGGCGTCGCGCTTCGCTGCCCGCACAAAGGCCGACGGCACGCCCGTTCTGCTGGCTGACCAGGACCGTACCCGCTGGGACTGGGCCCAGATCCACCGCGGCCGGATCGCACTGGCCCGCGCCGATTCGCTTGCGGAGGCCCTGGGGCGTGGCAGGCGGAGCTACGCCCTGCAGGCGGCCATCGCCGAATGCCACGCGCTTGCCCCCAGCGTTGAGGAGACGGACTGGCAGCGCATTGTCCTGCTCTATGAGGTGCTGGGCCGCGTGGGACCAAGCCCCGTGGTCGAGCTCAACCGCGCCGTGGCCGTGTCCATGGCCACGGGTCCAGCCGCAGCACTCGCCATCGTGGACCGTCTCGTCTCAGACGGCGCCCTCCGGGGAGGTCACCTGCTGCCCAGCGTCCGCGCCGAACTGCTGGCGCAGCTGGGACGGGCCAAGGAGGCGCGCGCAGAATTTACGACGGCGGCCGGCCTCGCCAGGAACAGCCGCACCCGGGCCGTCCTGGAAGCCAGGGCGGCGGGGTTGTGACGATCACAGGTAAACACAGAGGGATCAAAATCTTTCCGGTCCCCCTGTGTTTACTTCCGGTCCCCCTGTGTTTACTGCGCTGGTTTGTTATTGCCCGGAGCTACTGGGCGCAGAACTTGCTGTAGGTGCTGCCGGCATCCTGGTAGGCGGTCGACAGCTGCTGGAGCTTTGCGGAGTCCGGGTGCTCCTTCACGGATTCGTCCGCGTAGTCCAGGATGGCCCGCAGGGCAGGCTTGAGATCGTCCGAGGACACGGCCTCGATGGGCCGGATCTGGTTGGCAAGCTTGATCATTCCCGTCTTGCCCATGTTTCCGGTGGGGCTGGACACGACAGTCCTGACCCGGTCGCAGGTTTCCGCAGTTGAAAGCTGCGGGGAGGAGCAGGCGGAGGCGGACAGCAGGAGCCCGGCGGCCAGCACGGCAGTAGTGAGTTTCTTCATGATTCCCTCAATTGTTGACTAGGGTCGATTGTAAGCAGACAAGGATAATTTGTGGCATGACGTCAAGCTTCAGGTATGAGGTCGAGGTCCTGCATCTGCTGGTGTCACCGACACACGCCTACTTCGGCCGGGCCCGTGAAGGCGCCGCTGACGTCCCGGGTGCAGAGGCCGGCTCAGTCGAGTTGGTGGCCGGCAAAGGAATTGTGGGTGACAGGTTCTTCGGCAAGGCCGCCCACATGGATGCCGCAGTCACCCTGATCGCTGTGGAGGCGCTCGAAGCCATGGCTGCCGAACTGGGAGCGGGCCCGTTCAACCCGCTGCTCACGCGGCGGAACATCGTGCTCAGAGGAGCCCACCTTCCCCCGCTGCTGGGCAAAGAATTCGCCTTGGAATCACGCGGGGAACTTCTGCAGCTCAAGGCCGGTCGGCCTGCCCATCCCTGTGCGTGGATGGACCAGATGCTCGCCCCGGGCGCCCATAAAGCAATGCGCGGATGCGGAGGCATACGTTGCCAGTCACTCTCGAGCGGAGCCCTGCATCGAGGCCCGGCTGTGCTGGTCAGTCCCGTGCCCCTGGAACCGGGTGCCGCCGGCACGCCCGCGGTGCTGCGGCCCACGCGCCTTCCGTAGCAGCTGCAGCGGGCACCTCCGCTGCAAACCGCCGGGCAACTGCACACCGCTGGCAACTGCACACCGCTGAGAATGACAGCCGTAAGCCACTACAGGCCGTTGAGCAACTCAGCCCGCCTGGCTTTGAACTCCTCCGTGCTGATCAGGCCCTGCGTGTGCCGGCGCGCCAGCTCATCCAACTGCGCAGCAACGGACGGGACCGGTGTGGAGAAGCGGTTGATGGCGACAACGCGGATGACGACGCCGATCAAAACCACCACGATGCCCAGCGCGATCAGGACCCACGTCGGAACCGAGGCGGCATCGATGTTCCGGTAGCACTCACCCGCCGCCCGCGACCCTGTCCGCAGGGCATCGAAGATCTCGGCTTCACGGCTTTGCGGAAGCAGCGGGCTGCCGCAAAGGGGGCCAACCTTCTGCAGGCCAACGATAATACCCGCAATGGAAACAGCGAATCCGGCGACGATCAGCCAGATCCAGCCGCGCCGCGCCATGGGATCCGGGCTCCCGTTACTTTCGATGTCTCCCCCTTGGAAAACGCAGGTGTTGCAGAAAATCCTATTGCCTTGCTGAAGAAGAACCGCAACAAGGCAACAGGACTGCGTTTCATAGAGGTCGACGGCGAGCGCTGGGCATCACACTGGGGCAGAGTGTGATGCCCCGCCGCGAGAAAATTGCACCGCCCCCAGAACTCAGCCTTGGCGCGCCTTCATGCGCGGATTTTTCTTGTTGATGACAAAGGTCCTGCCCCGCCGCCGGACAATCTGGGCGCCGGGAATTTTTTTCAGCGCGCGCAGGGAGTTCCGTACTTTCATGATGTGCTCCTTTTAGTTGGTTCGGCGTTCTGTTTCAGGCCGAATGGATCGTTGATTGCGCCCGGCCCGGCCGCCATCTCGGCTTCGGTGAGTTCGCAGGCGCTGAGGAGGGCGGCGATCTCGGCCGGGTCGACGTCGTCGCCTGTGACAGCAAGAACCGTTTCGCGGTCACAGGAAGCTGGAACCGTTTCGGGACCGGCGTTCTGGCCGCTGAGCACGTCGGCGGGAGGCGGATCCTGACGGAGCCGCCAAGACCCCGTGTCTTCCAGCCAGATCCGCGGCCCAATGCCCTGGATGGCAATCCTGCAGTCGGGTGCTGAGGCGACCCATAGGCGGCCCCGCACCCAGCAACTCCCCTCGGCGAGGGCTGCCAAGGCATGCCGGAAGCGTTCCGGGTGCAAGGGTCGCCCGAGTCGCTGGACAACCGTCCGGAAGGGCAAGGAGGACTGTTCGGGAAGCCGGACTGAACCGGGCACGGTACGTGCCGTGGCCTCAGCCAGGTGGTGGCGGCCCGTCCGGACCTCACCGCCGCTTTCCGTCACCACAGCGTGCGGAGCCAGTTCCCGGATGAGCCGGACGCCGCGGTTACGCGCCACAGGATCCACCGGCACCAGCGCCGGATCGGCCAGCACGACCGTGTCACTGAACGCGAACTCGCCCATCAGGAACTCCCCCGGCGTCCGCTCATCCTCCGGTACAGGAGTGAAGCCCGACTCAAAAAGCGTGTGGTGGTCCCACACCTGGTCCTCAACGGCGTCCGGTGCGCACGCCAGCACGACGGAGTCAATGGTGAGGGCGTCCCCGAGGCCTTTCAGAAGGGCCTGGACCGCTGTTGTTGCGGAGACCGCCGCCGGCAGCCCCAGCACAATCCTGGAATTTTTCCTCAGCATCTTCGCGACCGCGGGAACGACGTCGAGGCGGACCGTGTAGCTCAGGCAGCCATGTTCCAATGTGGACTCTTCCCGCTCAAGGAGCCGCCCTTCCTGGAAAATCCTTCCGATAACCACGCCGTCTTCCAGCAGGTCGTGGAAGACAACACTTGAACCTGCCTCCTCCGCAGCCAGAGCGGCGCAAGCTCTTTGACGACTGAACACATCCAGGGAACTAACAACAGTCACGTTCATATCCCCGAGCCTAGTTGAGAATCATTCTCAGATACAAACCAAGCCGGCGACCGTCTCAATTGACACTGATTCTCATTTAGTTGAGAATCGATATCATGAATCCCCATCTACGCGCCGCGCTTGTTGTGCCTTTTTTGTCCGCTTTTGCCCTGACGGCCTGCTCAACCGGCAGCCCTTCCGGCTCTGAGGGCACTGCCGGTGATGGGGAATCCCTGAAGGTCATGGCTTCGTTCTATCCCCTGCAGTACGTCACGGAGCAGGTGGGCGGCGACCTTGTCCAGGTCGAATCGCTCACTCCGCCCGGCACCGAGCCTCATGACCTTGAGCTGTCCCCCGCCTCCGTGGCAGCCGTGGAGAAGTCTGCGGTCGTCGTTTACCTTTCGGGTTTCCAGCCCGCCGTGGACGAAGCCATCAAGCAGGCAGCCCCCGCCCATGCCCTTGATGTGTCAGCGGAGGCCGCCCTGCCCGCCGGCCACTCTGAAGAAGAGCACGCCAGTGAGGGTGCCACGTCCGGGACCGAGGCAGCCCACTCTGAAGCAGAGTCTTCGGAAGCAGCGCACAGCGAGGAAGCCGGGCACACCGGCGAAGCGCACGCAGGCGAGGACCTGCACTTCTGGCTCGACCCCGAGCGGCTTGCCCACACGGCCAGTGCCGTTGCAGGGCAGTTGGGTGAGGCCGATCCTGGCAACGCAGCCACCTACAAGGCCAACGCGGAAGCCCTTGCCACGAAGCTGACCACCCTGGACAAGGACTTCAGCCAGGGCCTCGCCACATGCAAGACCCGCACCATGGTCGTCTCCCACGAGGCCTACGGCTACCTCGCGGAGAAGTACAAGCTGAAGCAAGTCGGCATCTCGGGCCTGTCGCCGGATACGGAGCCGTCACCGGCAAGGCTGGCGGAAATCGGCAAGGTGGTCAAGGATGAAGGAGTGAGCACCATCTTCACCGAAACCCTCGTCAACCCCAAGGTCGCCCAAACCCTGGCTGCAGACCTTGGCGCCAAGACGGCCGTCCTTGACCCGCTTGAGGGCCTGACTGACGAGAGCTCGGACTACGAGAAGATCATGCGCAAGAATCTTGGGGCGCTGCGCTCGGCCCTGAGCTGCGCCTAAGCCCGTGCCCGGTTCCCAGCCGCCGATCCGGACCCAAGGACTGTCCGTGTCGGTTGAAACCGGCACCATACTGCATGGAATCGACCTCACCGTCACGGACGGTGAGGTCGTTGCCCTGCTTGGGGCCAATGGGTCCGGCAAATCAACGCTGGTTAAAGCCCTGACAGGGATCGTGCCGATCACTTCCGGTCATGCAGAAGTCTATGGTGCGGACGTTACAGCAGCCCGCCGGTCCGTACCCTGGTCCCGGGTCGGCTACGTACCCCAGCGGATGGGGCCGAGCTCCGGAGTGCCGGCCACCGCCGTCGAAGTCGTGGCCTCCGGGCTGCTTGACGGCAGGCGCCTGCGCCCCGGCCGCGGTGCCCGCCGGAAATCGCTGGAGGCCCTCGATCAAGTGGGCCTGCTGGACCGGGCCCACGACAGCGTCCAGGTGTTCTCCGGAGGCCAGCAGCAGCGCGTCCTGATTGCCCGCGCGCTTGTCCGGGACCCCGACCTGATCATCCTGGACGAGCCCCTCGCAGGGATCGACCGGGCCTCCAAGGAAGCGCTGGCCCTCACCCTCGGGCAGATGCAGACGAAAGGCACCACCATACTCGTCGTCCTGCACGAGCTTGGAGAACTCCACGGTCTCATCGGCCGTGCCGTGGTGCTGCGCCACGGCCGGATTGTCTTTGACGGTCCACCGCCCTCAGCGGCCCCCGGTCATGACCACCCGGACCATGACCACGTTCACGCGCACGGGGACACACCGCCACCCGGACACAAAGTCCCCGACCTTCGTTCGGAATGGTGAAGTCCATGCTCGACGCTTTGTTGTTGATGCTGTCCAGCCCGCTCATGCAGCGGGGCCTGGTGGTTGCCGTCCTCGTGGGCATCTCGGCGCCTGTCATGGGGACGTACCTCGTGCAACGCCGGCTCGCTCTCCTCGGCGACGGCATCGGGCACGTGGCGCTGACCGGCGTGGCGATGGGCTGGCTCGCCGGCAGCGCCGCGGGCCTCACCCCGCACGACCTGCTGGCCATACCGGGCGCCGTCATTGCAGCGATCATCGGTGCCGTACTCATTGAAATTGTCAGGGAGAAGGGCCGGACCAGCGGTGATGTCGCCCTCGCGCTGCTCTTCTATGGCGGCATTGCCGGCGGCGTCCTGCTGATCGGCCTGGCCGGGGGCACTGCGGCAAACCTCACGGGTTATCTGTTCGGATCCATTTCCACCGTCACCACCCTGGACGTCTGGCTAACGGCAGGCCTGGCCCTCGTTATCCTCGGCATCGGCCTGGGCCTCCGCCCGGCACTGTTCGCCCTGTGCCACGATGAGGACTTCGCCCGTTCCACCGGCCTCCCCACCCGCGCGCTGAACATCATGGTGGCCGTGCTGGCTGCCCTGACCGTCTCGGTGTCGATGCGCGTCGTCGGGGTCCTCCTCGTCTCTGCCCTGATGATCGTGCCGGTAGCCATCGCACAACTCGGCGCCCGTTCGTTCCGTGCAACCATGACGACGGCGATGGGCATAGGTGCCGCTGTGTGCGTCACCGGCCTGTCCATCACCTACTTCCAGGAGCTCTCGCCGGGTGCGACTATCGTCATCCTTGCCATCGGCCTGTACGCCGTAGTCGCCGTCCTCCGGCCGCTGCTCAGGCGTCCGGCACGGGCCAAGGATCCGCACCTCGATGCGGAGGACGATGTCCAGGTGGCCGCGAGAACCTGACCTGGGCTCATGAACGCGGCCGTTTTATCGCCGCCGTCTTCTAGATCCCGCCGCAATCCAGCGGCACCCAAAGCCTCCCCGGGCTCGCAGCCGGGGAGGCTTTTCGTTGCCCGGAAAACCTGGCCCTCAGCCTCGCCTTCCGATGATTCGGCAGGGTTGCGGCCCTTCACAGGCTCCTCCACCCTTCAGCCGCGCCGGCACACGCGGTCCTGGCTAACTTGTTATTGATAATCATTTGCATTTACGCTTCGGTGGGAACAATGGACCAAAGAAGGGCTCGGAGAATGATGTGGCGGAAAATAAGTGCAGCGGGAGCGTCGGTGGCCGCACTGTTGCTGGTGGCGGCGTGCGCCGGAGAGGGTGCAAACAGCACCTCCAACCCGGAGCGGCCGCTGAAGGTGGTGGGGCAGTTCGAGCTTCACAGCTTGGACCCGTCCAACGGCGGGGGCTTTTTTACCCGTCTGCAGGTGGCGGAAACCCTCGTTGATGCGGACATCCATGGTGCGCTGCAGCCCGGCCTGGCCACCCGCTGGGACGTAGACCCCGGAGGACTCACCTGGCGCTTCAATCTCCGCGCCGGCGCTTCGTTCCATGACGGCACGCCCGTCACCGCTGCTGCTGTAGCCGCTGCCCTGCAGACCGCCAAGGCCAAGGCCGGAACCCCCTTGTCCACAGTGCCGGTGAAGGCCATCGCAGCAGACGGCGGAGCTGTGCGCGTCGATCTGGTGCAGCCCTACGCTCCCCTGCCGGCGGTTCTTGCCCACACCAGCACCCAAATCCTGGCACCGAGTTCCTACAGCTCCGACCGCAGGGTGACGTCAGTGGTGGGATCCGGCCCCTACCGGGTCAAGCGGCTGGAACAGCCGGCCGACGTCGATCTCGTGGCCTTTGACCAGTGGCAAGGCAAAAAACCCGCGATTACGGAAGTGAGCTACCAGGCGGTGGGCCGAGCCGAAAGCCGGGCCCTGATGGCCGAAAGCGGCCAGGCCGACGTGGTCTTCGGCATGGATCCGACCAGCCTGCAGCGCCTCAAGCAGGGCGGAAAGCTGACCATCAAGGACGTCACCCTGCCCCGCACCATCCTGCTCAAGGTCAACGCCAAACACCACATTCTCGGTGACACCCGCGTCAGGCAGGCGCTGAGCATGGCGCTGGACCGGCAGTCGATGGCCACTGCACTGCTGAGGGATCCAGAGATGGCAGCCACGCAACTGTTCCCGC
Source organism: Arthrobacter sp. D1-17 (assembly GCF_054130535.1). NCBI lineage: Bacteria > Bacillati > Actinomycetota > Actinomycetes > Micrococcales > Micrococcaceae > Arthrobacter > Arthrobacter sp. D1-17. The sequence goes on from NZ_CP096382.1 coordinate 4,027,553, forward strand.
CATCGCTCCCGGAATGGCACCAGGATTCGGTGGCGCCCCTAAGCCATGACCCCGACGCAGCCAAGGAACTGCTGGCGAGGGCCGGCTGGCGGGAAGGCAGGGATGGCATGCTCGAGCGCGGCGGCCAAAAGTTCTTCGTCACCCTGCGCACCTTCCCCGACCGTCCCGAACTGCCGGTCCTGGCCACAGCCATCCAGGCGAAGCTGAAGGAGCTGGGGATTACCGTGAACGTCAAGGTGGGCAACTCCAGCGAAATCCCGGCCGGGCACCAGGACGGTTCACTCGAGCTTGGCTTGTACGCCCGCAACTATGCCCTCGTGCCCGATGCACTGGTCACGCTCGCGGGTGACTTCGGAGCGGGCGGCGGGGACTACGGCGCGATGGGCTGGAACAGCCCGGCGCTCACATCGACCCTCAACACCATGGCCAGCGGCAGTGATCCCGACGGCCTGAAGGAAGGCCGGCGGCAGGTGAGCGAGATCCTGCAGCGCGACCTGCCTGTCATACCTGTCGCCTGGTACCGGCAGAGCGCGGTGGTGAGTAAGCGCGTCGGGGGACTTGAACTTGATCCGCTGGAACGTTCCTGGCGGCTCACCGAACTCACCTGGGCGAAGTAGGCGGGCGTGCAGATTTCGACATCACCGGCCACGCAGCGGACTGCCGGACCGGTCGTCCGGGTACTCCGCGAGCGGGCCGTCCAGGCCATCACAGTGGTGCTGCTCGTCTCTACCGCCTGCTTCGCCATCGTTCAAAGCCTGCCGGGCGACATCGGCTTCCGCATCGCTGCAGGACGTTACGGCTACGACCAGGTCACAGCAGCGTCGGCCGACGCCGTCCGCCATGAGCTCGGACTGGACCGCCCCGCATGGCAGCAGCTCCTCGACTGGCTCGGCGAACTGCTCTCCCTCAACCTGGGAACCTCTCTGGTCACCGGGGCCAGCGTCCGCACAGAAGTAGGGCTTTATCTCTCAAGCAGCATCCAGCTCGCGGTGGCGGCGCTGGTTGCCGGGCTGGCTGTCGGCGCCACTGTCGGAACCTTCGCCGCAGCGAGGCCGGGCGGCCTGCTGGACCGGCTCACCACACTGTGGGTTTCCGCAGCGAGGGCGCTGCCGCCGTTCCTGCTGGGCCTGGTGCTCATCCTGGTTTTCTCCGTCCAACTCGGCGCCCTGCCCGCTGCAGGACACGGGGAAACCGGCAACATCGTGCTGCCGGCCGCGACGCTCGCCGTCGGACTTTCCGGGCTTTTTGCCCGGGTTACCAGGGACGCCGTGGTGCAGGTCCGGCAGTCCGACTATGTCCGCTTCGCCGCCACCAAGGGACTGGGCGAACGGCTCGTGTTCTTTCGGCACGTCCTAAGGAACACCGGCGTGACGCTGATTGCGTATGTCGGCGTGCAGCTGCTGATCCTCATCGAAGGCGTGGTCGTCGTCGAGAGCCTCTTCGCCTGGCCAGGCCTGGGCCACGCCCTGGTGCATGCCATCTTTTGGCGGGACATCCCCGTGATCCAAGCGGCGGCGCTGGCCCTCGCCCTCCTCGTCGTCGTACTGAATACTGTGGTCGACCTGGGGTCGCTCGCGCTTGATCCCCGCCCCCGCCGCCGGGAGGCAGTGCGATGACGACGCCAACCATCCTTCGCCGCCCTGTAGAGACGGCAACCGGGCAAGGCATCCGACACGCTGCCGCTGCTGCCCTCACCCTTCTCCTGCTGTTCGCTCTCCTTGGCCCGCTTGCCTGGCCGGACCACTCGGCCCAGGACCTGTCGCGCTTCCTTGAGGCACCCAGCCTGGCTGAACCGCTCGGGCGGGACCATCTGGGCCGGAGCGTCATCGCCCGCCTGGCTCACGCGACGCAACTGTCGACGGTGATGGCCGTGCTGTGCGTGGCGACTGCCCTGGTGGTGGGAACCTTGGCCGGGATTATTGCGGCCTGGCGCGGAGGATGGGCCGATGCCCTGCTGCACGGCCTGTCAGAGGCATTTATTGCCGTGCCGGCCCTACTGGTGGTCCTCATGTTCTCGGCTGTCGCGAATGGCGACCTGTGGACCCTCTACGTCGGGCTGGCCCTGGCACAGTGGGTGGAGTACTTCCGCGTGGTGCGCGCCCGCAGCGGCCTTGTGCTTGCCGGACCTGCCGTCGAGGCCGCGGGACTGCTCAAACTGGGCCGGGTCCACATGCTGCGCCGGCACCTCTGGCCTGAACTGCGGCCGCTGCTGACCACGATGGCCACCTTCGGTGTCGGAACTTCCATTATCGCCCTGTCGACCCTGGGCTTCGTGGGAGTAGGAATCCAGCCTCCTACTCCGGAACTGGGACTGATGATCACCGAGGCCTTCCCGTACTACCACGAGGCCCCCTGGATGTCCCTGGCGCCCGTCCTGATCCTCACCACTGTACTGATGGGGCTTCTGGCCCTGCGAAGCAAGGAATCCAGCTCATGACCATGCGCCTCAACCACCTCGCCGTCACCTCCGGCGGCACCACCCTTGTCGACGTCGAAAATCTGCACTTCGCGCCCGGACAGGCCGTCACGATCGTGGGTGAAAGCGGCTCAGGGAAGTCGCTGCTGGCCCACGCGATCATGGGAACGCTGCCGGCCAACCTAACCGTGCGGGGATCCCTGACCGTGAACGACAAGGCGTACGACCTGGCTGACCGGACCAACCGGCAGGCGCTGTGGGGCAGTGTCATGTCCCTGCTGCCCCAGGAACCGGTGCTGTCCCTCGATCCCACGATGCGGGTGCAGGAACAGGTCGCCGAGGGGGCCCGCTCCTTTCCCTCCGATAAGGGGGGCGCGCGCAGGACTGCCCTGACGCTGCTCGGCTCGCTTGGCTTGGGCCACGCGTCCCGCGCCTACCCGCATACCTTGTCTGGCGGTATGGCGCAGCGCGTCGCGTTCGCCGCTGCCACCATCGGCAATGCCCGGGTACTCATCGCCGACGAGCCGTCGAAGGGCCTGGACGAGGCCGCCCGCGGGGAGCTGGCCTCGCTACTCAAACGCCACCTCGAGGCCGGCGGCATCCTCCTGACCATCACCCATGACCTAAGCCTTGCCCGCGACATCGGCGGCACCGTCCTGGTGATGAAGGACGCCCACGTCGTTGAACAGGGCTTAGCCGGACGTGTCCTCACAGAACCAGGCCACCCGTACACCCGACGGCTGCTTAGCGCCGAACCGGTCAACTGGGGCTATTCCTGGGCAGCCAGCGTGACAGCTGGCCAGCCGGCAGGACAGCCGGTCATCACGGGAGAAGGACTTAGCAAGTCCTACAACGGGCAAGAACTCTTTGCCGATCTCTCCGTCACCGTAAGGCAGGGGGAACGGATCGCGCTCAGCGGCCCCAGCGGCAGCGGCAAGACAACGCTCGGCAATATTCTGCTGCGCCTGCTGCCGCCGGACAGCGGGAAGGTGTCCCATGCGGACGTGCTCGACGGCGGGCGGCTGCAGAAGCTCTACCAGGACCCCACGTTGGCATTCGCTCCCCGCGCCACCCTGAAAGACTCCTTCGGCGACGTGATGAGACGCCATCGGCTGGACCGCGACCGCCTCGACGAACTGATGGCTTTGCTCCGCCTTGCCCCCGGGCTGCTGGAGCGGATGCCGGGGCAGGTGTCCGGCGGGGAGCTGCAGCGCCTGGCCATCATTCGGGCCATGCTGCTCCGGCCGGCCCTCGTCTTTGCCGACGAGCCGACCTCACGCTTGGACCTCATCACGCAGCAGGAAACAATGAGCTGCCTGATGGACCAGGTGGGCAGCCACGGCTGTGCCCTGATGCTGGTGACCCATGACCAGAGCCTCGCAGACGCCGTTACTCACCGCAGTATCCAGCTCGATAGTGTCGCCAACAACTTGCGGGGACGGGAACTTCGGCCCGTTTCCGCGGAATAAAGCAGCCTCCGCACATGGGGGATATGCGGAGGCTGCCGCCTCTAAAGCTACTTACCCGCCGGTAAATAACTCAACTGGATTACCGGAGTCCTTCCCGGACCCCGGCATCGCGACCGGATCGCTTCGGACAGGTGTGTAGAGACAGACCCGCCTGTCTCTACACACCTGCAGTCTAAGGAGGTCCGGCTAGCGGATGTTGGGGAGGTCCCTGTAGCTGTTCCGGCATAGGAGCCTGCCGTCAATGTCGCGAATAATGTGGTCCACACGGTCCCGCACCGCAGCCCGCCTGCCGGCATCCAGGGCCTCAGACTGGCTCGTGCTCACCACGAGCGACGGCCCGGCCCCCTCCCGCCGGGTCTTCCACAGCAGGTCTTCGTAGTAGGTCTCAACATTGCTGCCAGCCACAACAGATCCCTCCCCAAGAATCAGCCGGCCGCGACTCTGCTGCACGGCCGCCTGTGATCAGTCTCACCCTGGAGTCTCAAGACAGAAGCAGGGCAAGCTCAAGATCTGCTCAAGAAACGGATGGGGGCGCCGGACGACGATCATGCGCCTGAGGTCCTGCGGGACACACTGAAAGCCTGCTTTGTCCGGGGCTCATGGGCGGTGTCCTGTCGGTTGTTGCCGGGCTGGCCTCCTGCCGCTGATGTGACGCCGCCGCTTCCTGACCGTGCGTGTCTCGGCTGCCCTCGCTGTTACCGGCCTCTTGTGGAGCTGGGGGATCGGACAGTATCCACGTGTTCGCGCTGGCTCGCCCTGGCCGAGGCCGCGGCCACGCAGAGCGTTCTGGCTGCCAACGCGATCGCAGTGGCGGTAGCCGGGATTTTGGTGCTTCCATCACTGTGGTGGCTTTACATCACCTTCCAGCGGGACCAGTTTCCCCGGACCGACGAGCCCAGCGAGTTACAGAAGGACGAGCCCCGCCAGTAACAGACGGAAGAATGGTCTGCCGTTCTGGAAACCTGGTGACGGCTAACCCGCTGGCTGCCGTGCAGAGAACGCATCGATCACGTTCCGGCCGGCCTGCTGAAGCAGGGTTGTGGCGGCGACCGGGTCCTTTGACGTATCGAGCGCGCTGAGGTCCTGGAGTGCAATGACGTCTTCCAGGCCCAGTTCCTGTGCCGCTGCTTCGTCTAGGGCAGAGCTTCCCACGACCGCCCGTACGGGAGTTCCTGCCGCCCGCGCGCAGACCGCCGAAATAAGCTTCCCGTCCGCCGTTTGGGCGTCAAGGCGCCCTTCGCCTGTAATGAGCAGATCGGATTTTTGCACATGCCCGTCGAATCCGAGAAGGTCCAGGAAGTAGTCCGCTCCCGAGACGAGCGATCCGCCCAGGAGGAGGAGTCCGAAGCCGATTCCACCGGCGCTGCCGGCACCCGGACGGTCTGCCAGCCTTTCCGGATCGAGGCTGGGAACGCCCCTGCAGGCCCTGATCAAAGCTGAGAGCCCCGCGTCGAGGCGAGCCACTGTTGCTGCATCGGCTCCCTTCTGGGGGCCGAAGACGTGGGCTGCGCCCTCATGCCCACGGAGCGGATTCGTTACGTCACTGGCGCCGACAAGTTCGATGCCCGTGAAGTCGAAGACGTTGCTGAGATCGACGTCGGCAATGCGTTCCAGTTCACCACCATTGGGCTCCACTAGATCGCCGTCGGCATCCTTGAACTGCGCGCCGAGTGCGGCAAGCATGCCGGCGCCGCCGTCGGTACTGGCGCTGCCGCCGAGGGCCACCACCAGACGCTTGGGCTTCAAAAGCGCCGCGGTGAGCATGGCCTCCCCGATGCCACGGCTGGAGGCATCCAGCGGCCGCAGTTGCCCGCGCAGGGTTGCCAGCCCGCAGGTCCCGGCAACCTCCACCACGGCCGTTGTCCCGTCGAATGCTATCCCGGCAGAGCGGACGAGCCCGTCAGCACCCTGCACGAGGATGGCCACCAAGCGGAAACCTGCGGAGAGCGCGGCCTCCACGCTGCCGTCCCCGCCGTCTGCGAGCGGCAACAGAGTTACCTGCGGCTTGGGACCAACCGCACCAGACGCGATTCCCGCCCGGAGGGCGCCGGCAACATCCGCAGCTGTGAGGCATCCCTTGAATTTGTCAGGCGCTATCAGGATGCGGAGGGGCGACCCGGCAGTCTTCAGAGCCCCTGCTGCTGCAGCACTACCGGACGTGCCGGCCGGCGGGCCAATAACCTCGCGCAGACTCTGTTCAAGCATGCCGTCTCCTCATCGAGCGAGAGGTCCCGTGGAGGACGCTCAGGGGACCAATGGTGGTTTGAACCAATTAGAGCCTCCAGATCGAATTTTGTCTAGCAAAAGTACATGTCTGGCAAGCGCTCCCGGCTTCCCTATCAGCCTTAGAATCGAGAAAACAGAGGAGTATGCGGTGACCAGACTGATGACGGTTTCCCTTGTCGAGGCCATCGCGGCAGACATCAGATCGCGGATCCTCCGGGGCGACTACCCGGCCGACGCCTCCTTCAAGGAAGTGGAAGTAGCCGCCGAGTATGAGGTGGCCCGCCCCACCGCGAAGGCCGCCATTGAAAAACTCGTATCCGAGTCACTTCTGGTACGGCGATCCAACAAGACCGCACGCATAGTCACACTCACCCCGGATGACGTCCGGGACATCTACAAGACAAGGGCTCTGCTCGAAAAGGCGGCGCTCCTGCAGCTCGCCGGAGCCCGGTCCGTCCCGGCCAGCGCCCTTTCAGCGCAGGAGGAACTTGAGCGCCTCGGCGGCAGATCGGGCCTGGACATCATCGACCCTGACATGCGGTTTCACATGGCACTGGTAGACAGCCTGGAGAGCCCGAGAACCAGCCGGATGTACGACTCCCTGATCTCGCAGGTCAAACTCTGCATGGCCCAGGTTCAGGGCCTGCACCTTGTCCAGCCGGGGCGCATCATCAAGGAACACCGGCATCTCCTCGACCTGATCGAGGCCGGCCACGGAGGTGCTGCGGCGGAGTTTCTGGAGGAGCACCTCGCGAGACCCCGGGAACTGCTGGTCGCGGCTATCGGCGGGGAAGCAGGGTCCGAAGCCGATCTTGATTCAGTCACGGAGGGGTAGCCTCACCCGCAGACCCTTGGCGGCGGCGTGGCTCTGGGACGGATTACCAGGCGCGGAGCTCGCGGGTAATGCCGAAGGGGACAGTATCACTGAGCACCACACTGAACTTGTCGGCTCCGTGCCGGGTCACCAGAGCCAAAGGTTCAACTTTCTCTGACCCACTACGCTGCCCAACAAGTATGTGGCCTGCAACTTCACGAACGGTCATAGAGTAGAAATTCGACCGAAGGGCGAAGATCAGGCCAGGGCACATGCCCTCGCCCTGTTGTGCCGCGTAAGCAGGGGATTATCCGCGCCTGCCGCCGTCAATGCCGTCGGGTTTCGATGCGCTCCACAGTCATGCCTGTGTGGCCCATAGGCGAGCACGCTTAGTAATCCTTTAGGCTCCGCGTTTCTCTTGCGCTGCAAATAGCAAGTGTGCTTACTATCGGAGTGGGTACCACGCTTACTGCTCACGCGGCATTGCCGGCTCTTAATCACCAGCTGACCTTCGAAAGAAAGCAACGATGACAGAGAACCAATGGCCACAAGCTGCAGAGCCCACCGAATTGGCGAGTCGGCCGCTATGTCATCACTCGAGAACCATCACTCCGGAAGATAGGAAGTACCGCCGTGAAAAAGCTGCTCTTGGCACTGGCCCCGGCAATCCTCAGCCGCATTCTTCGCGCACGCAGGGAAAAGCAGGCGCGCACCACGCAGACCCGGGGCCGAGACCGCCGCGACCGGCACTGAGGTGCACCGGCCCTGAGGTGCACCGGCCCTGAGGTCCACAAGCTGAAAGGTGCACTGGCCAGCGGAAGGACTTAGCCAGCCGACCGGTCAAAAGTGCGCTCCATCGGCCTTGACGGCGAGCACGGGGCGGTCCGCCTGCATGAGAATCCGTTGGGCGTGGCTGCCGAGAATGAACTTGCCCACCTGCGACCTGTGCCGCAGCCCGATCACGATGAGGGAGGCGTTGGCTTCGCGGGCCACATCAAGGAATTCGTCCGCGAGGTCGTGCTGGTAGGGCGGCTGGATGACCGACGCGGTGACGCCGGCGTCGGCGGCACGGCGCGCCGCACGTTCCAGCACGTCCTCCGGCGCAACAGCCTTGTCCACGAGCGCCCCCTCCCGGGCCGAATTGACGATCACCAGGTTCTGCTTCCGCAGCTGCGCTTCGGCGATGCCGGCGGTCAGGGCCGCCTCACCGGCCGGCGTGGGAACGAATCCGACAATGATGCTCATACCTTCTCCTTCAACTGTTCTGTCTCGGGCACCTGAATGGCAGCCGCCCTGCGCTTGGCCACCGTGGTCTTGATCGCCGGCAACAGGGCCACCAGGACGAACACGAGGAGCAGTGTGGCGGAGATCGGACGCCCGAAGAAGCCCGTGGGGTCGCCGCCGAATACGAGCAGTGAGCGCCGCAGCGAGCTTTCGAGTAGTTCACCGAGCACGAAGGCCAGGACGAGCGGACCGGGCTCGAAGCCGAACTTCTTCATCAGGTAGCCGATCACGCCGAAGACCACAACGAGGGTGACGTCGAACATGCTGTTGTTGATCGTGTAGGCACCCAGCAGAGTGATCAGGGCCGTGATCGGGGCGAGGATTGCTGCCCTGACGCGGAGGATCTTCACGAACAGCCCCACGAGCGGCAGGCTCATGATCAGCAGCAGGATGTTCCCGATGTACATCGAGTTCACCACACCCCAGAAGAGGTCCGGGTTTTCCTCCACCAGCTGGGGGCCGGGGGTGACGCCCTGGATCAGCAGTGCGCCGAACATCAGTGCCATGGTGGCGTTGGCGGGAATGCCGAGGGTAAGCAGCGGAATAAATGAAGAGGTGGCTGCGGCGTTGTTTGCCGTTTCCGGTCCGGCCACGCCCTCCGGGGCTCCCTTGCCGAAGCGTTCGGGCTGCTTGGCCCGCTTCTTCTCCATGGCGTAGGAGGCCATGGATGCGATGGTGGCGCCGCCGCCCGGCAGGATGCCGAGGAAGAAACCCAGAATGGAGCCGCGGCCGATAGAGCCGGACGCCTGCTTCAGGTCGCTGCGGGAGGGCCACACGTTGGCGACCTTGGACGGCGCCTTCGCGGCGCGGTGGCGTTCCTCGAGGTTGTAGAGGATCTCGCCGAGGCCGAAGATGCCCATGGCGATGGGCACGAAGTCGATGCCGTCTGCCAGCTGCAGGCTGCCGAAGGTGTAACGGGTCTCGCCGGTGAACGCATCGCGCCCTACCGTGGCGAGCAACAGTCCCAGCGCGGCGGCGATAAGGGCCTTGGTCTTCGAGCCGCTGCTAATGGTCGCCACCAAAAGGATGCCGAGCAGTGCGAGCGCGGAGTATTCCGCGGGTCCGAAGTCGAGCGCGAAGCTGGCTACCACCGGGGCCAGGAAGGTCAGGCCGATGATGGCCGCGGTGCCGCCTACGAAGGAACCGATCGAGGCAAGGCCGAGCGCCGTGCCGGCCTTGCCTTGCCTTGCCAGCTGGTAGCCGTCAAAGACGGTGACCACGGAGGAAGCCTCACCGGGCAGGCGGAGCAGCACAGAGGTGATGGTGCCGCCGTACTGGGCGCCATAGAAGATGCCGGCCAGCATGATGATGGCGGTGACGGGCTCCACGTTGTATGTCAGCGGAAGAAGGATGGCAATGGTGGCGGCCGGGCCCAGCCCAGGCAGCACACCGATCAGCATGCCTATGACGACGCCGATCAGGCAGTACAGAAGATTGGTGGGCTCCAGGACAACCGCAAATCCGTTGAGCACGGGATTCAGAAAATCCACGGGGGTCTCCTAGAAGAGATGGGGGATGGAGGTGTTGAGCGCCAGGACAAACAGCCCGTAAAACGCTCCGACGACGGCGGCGCTCACCACGAGCGTGGAGCGCCAGGTTTCGCTGCCCAGGAACCGCATCCAGACGATGCAGAGTGCCAGTGCTGGCAGTTCGAAGCCGACTGCGGGCATCAGCGCCACCATGAGGGCCAGGGTCACCAGGCCGGTCAGGGGCGCCATCGACATGCGGGTGAACTTCTCGGCATCGCGGTTACGGTGCCCGATGATCAGCTGGTAAAGCCCCAGCGCCACCATCACGCAGCTGATCAGGAATGGCCAGAGTCCGGGCTGGGGCGCTGCAGGGGTTCCCAGTCCCATCACCACGGACAGGACAAGGGCACTGACGCCCAGGCAGAGGACCACCAGGGAGGAGGCAGCGTTCGCCAAAGGGCCTGCTGCGGGCGGTTTTTCCTCTTCCCACTGCGCGGCCAGCTGTTCGGGCGTGAAGCCGTCCAAATCACCCGAAGGGAGCGCGCCGCCGTCGATAACGGGGGTGCCGGGAAGGGCGGCGTCCCCGCCGGAGGGGGCAGCGACGTGGCTGCCCCCTCCGGCGGGCACTGGGGGTGTTGCCTGCACTTGGATCACTTCGTTCCGCTGAGGCTGATGTCGTACTTCTCCACCAGGGACTTGTACTTTGCGGCGTAGTCCTTCCACTGGGCCACGACTTCCTCGCCGGAGATTTCCTTCGGCGTCAGCAGGTTCTGCTCGTTGAACTGCTTGTAGGCATCCGACTTAAAGGTCTCCTGGAGAGCTGCGGCGAGCTTGTCCTTGACCTCTTGGGGGGTGCCCTTCGGTGCTGCGACCGCCCGGTACTGGGCGACCGGAACGTCGTAGCCCGACTCCTTGGCGGTGGGCGTATCAGGCAGGAAGGTGTTGCGCTCCTCGGAGAACACCAGCAGCGGGGCGACCTTGCCTGCCTTGATCTGCGGCATTGCCTCGCCGAGCTGGATGGTGGCCAGTTCAACCTGGTTGCCGAGGACGGCGGTCAGTGCGGGCTTGCCGCTGTCGAAGGGAACATCGGTGCCCTTGACGTTGGCCTGCTTGAACAGCACGGTCTGGGCGAGCTGGCTTCCGGTGCCCACGCCGGTGGTGCCGAACGTGACGTTGCGGCCGGCGCCGGTGACATCCTTGATGGTCTTGAAACCCGACTTCCCGCTGGCCACCAGGACGTAATCATCCTGGGACAGGCCGCCGATCACATCGAAATCGTCGATGTTCACGGCCTCGTCCGGAGTCACCGCAAGCGGAGTGATGGTGATCAGGGAGGCGTTGAGCAGGACCAGGTTCTGCCCGTCGGCGGGCTTGCCTGCAACTTCCTTGGAGGCCAGGGCACCATTGGCACCCGGCTTGTTCACCACGGGCATTGGGGCACCGAGGGTCTTGGCGGCACCTTCGGAGACAGCACGCGCAATCAGGTCCGTGCTGCCGCCCGGGGCCTGCCCCACGGTGAGGTTTACGGGTCCGTTGGGGTACTTCGATGAATCGGTGCTGCCGCCGGCAACGTTGCCGCAAGCGGTCAGGGCCAGAAGGGCCACGGCGGAAGCGGTTCCGAGAATGGAACGGCGGGAAGGGAAGCGCGTCATTGAAACTCCTCGTTTGCACTGCGGGGCGGGGGGGCCCTGTAAGTAGTTGTGAACCGGGTCACTGCCCGGTCCGCTTTGTCGAGTGTAGGTAGCCGTTATGATGCATGTCTAAGCCCAAATATGCATCAGGTAATACCCGGAAGGCATCATGTTCACTTTCGACCAACTGGCAGGCTTCATCGCCGTGGCTGAGGAACTTCACTTCGGCCGGGCAGCAGAGCGGCTCAACATGACGCAGCCCCCGCTTAGCCGTCAAATCCAGAAGCTGGAAAAGGCAGTGGGCGCGGAACTGCTGGAGCGGGACAACCGGAAGGTCGAACTGACGCCGGCCGGCCGCGCCTTCCTGGACGAGGCCCGGCGGCTGATCGCCCTCGCCGAACGGGCGCCTGCTACGGCCCGGCGGATTGCCTCAGGGCGCTCCGGCCACCTGCGGATCGGCTTCACCGCCGCCAGCGGCTTCAGCATCCTCGGGCCTCTGCTCGAGGAGATCGCTGAGATCCTCCCGGACGTGGACATCGACCTCCAGGAACTCGTGACGGGCGAACAAATCATGGGCCTGCAGACCGGCGAACTGGACCTCGGCCTTGCACGGCCGCCGTTCGACAAGGAGACCTTCGATTCCCACCTCCTGTACCGCGAGGCCATGGTGCTGGCCGTCCCGTCCGGGCACCCGCTGGCCGAACTGGACCGGGACATTACCGACGAAGACCTCGGGAACGAACCCCTGATCATGCATTCACCCACCCAGGCCCAGTACTTCTACGACCTCGTGATCCGGATGATCCCCATCCAGCACGCAAACGTGGTTCACACGGTCAGCCAGATCCTCACCATGGTCTCCCTGGTTGCCGCCAAGCGCGGCGTGGCGTTCGTCCCGCACTCGGCGACCCTGCTGGGCATCCGCGACGTGGAGTTCCTGCCCCTCAAAAGCAGCGCCGGGGATCCGGTGGAACTCCACGCGATCTGGAACCGCAGCAACCGCAACCCCGCGCTGTCCCGTCTGCTGCACTCGCTCGAGTTCCCGGAGAACTGAACAACGCCACGAAGGCCGCGTAGTGATGCTCGCCGGGTATCAGTGCATACAAAAATGAACTTAGACAGGCATCACGGGTCTGCCTAGTGTGGAGAGGGACGAACCCACCCGCCGCGCCGACGCGGCGCCGACATGGAGGACCACACCGTGGCCAGATACTCGCCCCAGGAACTTGCCGACACACTCAAGAACGGGCTGCTCTCATTCCCCGTGACGTCCTTCGATGCCCAGCTGCAGTTTGACGAGGAGAACTATCGCAAGCACCTGGCGTGGCAGGCCAGCTTCCCGGTCGCCGGGCTCTTCGCCGCAGGCGGCACCGGCGAGGGTTTCTCCCTGACTCCGGCCGAGTCGGAGCGTGTGGTGCGGGCCGCCGTCGACGAGGTGGGCGGCATTGTTCCGGTCCTTGCCTCTGCGGGCGGCTCCACCGCCCAGGCCATTGAAAACGCGCAGGCAGCCGAAGCCGCAGGCGCCGAGGGCATCCTGCTCCTGCCGCCGTACCTGACGGAAGCCGACCAGGGAGGCCTGATCGACCACGTCAGCGCCGTGTGCAGCGCCACGTCACTCGGCGTCATCATCTACAATCGCGCCAACGCCATCTACAAGGACACCACGGTGGCCGCCCTGGCGGACAAGCACGAGAACCTGATCGGCTTCAAGGACGGAGTGGGCGACCTCGAGCATGACGCCCGCGTGTACGCCAAGCTCGGCGACCGGCTGTTCTACCTCGGCGGGCTCCCCACGGCAGAGACGTTCGCGCTGCCGCTGCTGCAGCTGGGCATGAGCACCTACTCCAGCGCCATGTACAACTTCGTTCCGCAGTTCGCGCTCGACTTCTACCAGGACGTCCGCAACAACGACCGCATTGCGGTCAACCAGAAGCTCAACGACTTCGTCATCCCCTACCTGGACATCCGCGACCGCGTGAAGGGCTACGCCGTCTCCATCGTCAAGGGCGGCCTCGACGCCATCGGCCGTTCCGCCGGCGGTGTCCGTCCGCCGCTGCAGAACATGGCGGCGCAGGACCTGGCCGACCTCAGGGCGCTCATCGCGACCGTCTCCTAATTGCGGCCGTTTCGCCACAACCACCTTTACCCAGGAGGAACCATCATGACCCTCACAGGGCACTCACTGATTGCCGGACGCCCCGTCGCCGGCGAAGGCAAGAACGCCTTCGCCTACAACCCCGCCACGAACGAACAGCTCGAACCGGCCTACACCCTGATCACCGAGGACCAGCTCAAGGCCGCCACGTCGGCGGCCGCCGAGGCTTTCGAGTCATTCAGCAGGCTTGACCCCGAAACCCATGCCGCATTCCTGGACGGCGTCGCGGACAACATCGAGGCCATCGGCGAGGAACTCATTGTCCGCGCCAGGCAGGAAACAGGACTGCCCGCCGCCCGGCTGCAGGGCGAACGTGCCCGCACCACCGGGCAGTTGCGCCTGTTCGCGAACGTCGTGCGCCAGGGCGACTTCCGCGGTGTGCGCATTGACCCGGCCATCCCCGAGCGCTCTCCCCTGCCGCGCGCCGACATCCGCCAGCGCCAGATTCCGCTGGGCCCTGTCGCCGTCTTCGGCGCCAGCAACTTCCCGCTGGCCTTCTCGACGGCGGGAGGAGACACCGCCTCCGCCCTCGCCGCGGGCTGCCCGGTGGTTTTCAAGGCACACAACGCCCACCCCGGCACCAGCGAGCTTGTCGGCCAGGCCATTGCCAAGGCCGTCAGGGATGCCGGCCTGCACCCCGGTGTCTTCTCCCTGATCTACGGTCCGGGCAGCAGCATCGGGCAGGCACTGGTCGCGGACCCGGCCATCAAGGCCGTCGGTTTCACCGGCTCGCAGAGCGCCGGCATTGCCCTGATGCGCACCGCCGCCGCACGGCCGGAACCAATCCCGGTCTACGCCGAGATGTCCTCGCTCAACCCCGTCTTCATTTTCCCGGGCGCGCTGAGCGCTTCCCCCGAACAGATCGATGCGCTGGCACAGCAGTACATCACCGCCGTCACCGGCAGCTCCGGCCAGCTCTGCACGTCCCCCGGCCTCCTCTTCGCCCCCGCCGGTGAGGCGGGCGACAAACTAGCTGCCGCCGTCGGACGCGCTGTGTCCGCCTGCGCCGGACAGACCATGCTGACCGAGGGCATCGCCGGCTCCTGGAACTCCGGGACCGAGGCGCTCAGCGCCGCGGGGAACGTGACCGTCGTCGGGACCGGAACCCCCGGCCCCACCGAGAACGCTCCGGCGCCGGCCATTTTCGGCACGAACATCAGCAACTTCATCAGCAACGAGGTGCTGCATGCGGAGATCTTCGGCGCGGCCAGCCTGGTGATCCGCTACTCCTCCATAGAGGAACTCGTCGAGGCGGCCAACCGGATTGAGGGGCAGCTCACCGCGTCCCTGCAGCTGACGGAAGAGGATTACCCGACGGCGGCACGCCTGATTCCGGTGCTGGAGCAGAAGGTGGGTCGCATCATCGTGAACGGCTGGCCCACCGGCGTCGAAGTCGGCCACGCCATGGTCCATGGTGGCCCGTTCCCGGCAACATCCGATACCCGCACGACATCGGTGGGTACGCTGGCCATCAACCGTTTCCTGCGCCCGGTCGCGTACCAGAACCTGCCCCAGGAGCTGTTGCCCGCACCGCTTAAGGACGCCAATCCGTGGCAGCTGAACCGCCGCATCGACGGAGAAGTCGTTCCTGCCGGCGTAGTCCCTGCAGTACAGAAAGAGGAGGTCAACGCATGACCGCCCAGCCCACAGTTGCCCGCGTGGAAGTGGTCCCGGTCGCAGGCCACGACAGCATGCTGATGAACCTCAGCGGTGCCCACGGTCCGTTCTTCACCCGGAACGTGGTCATCGTGACCGACTCCGATGGAAGGACCGGCCTCGGCGAGGTCCCGGGCGGCGAGAAGATCCGCACCACGATCGAGGAAGCCGGCGCCCTGATCGCCGGCAAGCCGGTGGCCCGCTACCGTTCCCTGCTGAGGGAGATCGCGGCAGAGTTCGCCGACCGTGACGCCGGCGGGCGGGGGCTGCAGACCTTCGACCTGCGTACCACGGTCCACGCAGTGACTGCCGTCGAATCCGCACTGCTGGACCTCCACGGCCAGTTCCTCGGCGTCCCGGTGGCCGAACTGCTGGGCGACGGGCAGCAGCGCACGTCAGTGCCCATGCTCGGTTACCTGTTCTTTGTGGGCGACCACAAGCGCACTGATCTGCCGTACCTCGTGGAGGACGCGCCGTCGGACCGCTGGGAAGAACTGCGCCGCCAGGAAGCCATGACGCCCGAGGCTGTCGTGGCACTGGCCGAAGCCGCGCAGCAGCGCTACGGCTTCAGCGACTTCAAGCTCAAGGGCGGCGTGCTGTCCGGCCACGACGAAGTGGACGTGGTCACGGCGCTGGCCAAACGCTTCCCCGACGCGCGGGTCACCCTGGATCCGAACGGCGGATGGCTGCTCGAGGAGGCCATCCGGCTGGGCAAGCGGATGCAGGGCGTGGTGGCCTATGCCGAGGATCCCTGCGGGGCCGAAGGCCGTTTCTCCGGACGCGAGGTCATGGCCGAGTTCCGCCGCGCGACGGGGCTGCGGACGGCCACCAACATGATCGCCACGGACTGGCGGGAGATGGCCCACGCTGTCCGCAGCAACGCCGTGGACATCCCCCTGGCCGACCCGCACTTCTGGACGATGCACGGCTCAGTACGGGTGGCGCAACTGTGCAACGAATTCGGTCTCACCTGGGGCTCGCACTCGAACAACCACTTCGACATCTCGCTGGCCATGTTCACGCACACAGGTGCGGCCGCCCCGGGCGAGATCACCGCGCTGGACACGCACTGGATCTGGCAGGACGGGCAGGGCCTCACTAAGAACCCGCTGCAGATCAAGGGCGGCGCCATCGAAGTTCCCGCCGCCGCCGGGCTGGGCATCGAACTGGACCGCCAGGCCTTGGACAAGGCACACCAGCTGTACCTGGAGCACGGGCTGGATGCCCGGGATGACAGCATCGGCATGCAGTACTACATCGAGGGTTGGTCCTTCGATCCGAAGCGGCCGTGCCTCGTTCGTTGATGCGCGTTCGCTGATACCCGTTCGGTAGCGCTCTTTTGTAGAAGGTGCTCGCTGGCACCCTAACTCTTCCGCACGGCCGGATCTCCCCTGCAAGAGGAGTCGGCCGTGCGGAACCCCAACGAGCAGCTAATCAAGCCAGCACACAGCAACAACGTACAGATAAAGAAGGGCGCACAGTGCTCGGCGTCGTCTCCGGAATACTTATCGTTTCTGCAGTCATCGCCGTCGGATACCTCGCTGCCAGGCTCCGCGTTCTGGGGCCGGAGGTCCAGAACGCACTCACCCGCACCGCCTTCTACATCACCAATCCGGCCCTGCTTTACACCGTGGTGGCGGGCTCCGATATCAGGGCCGCCCTCGGAACAGATGCCCCGCTGGCGCTGCTGTCCGCAGCGATAGTGGGGCTTCTATATTGCCTGCTGAGTTTCCTGTTCTTCCGCAGGCCAGTAGCGGAGACGGCGGTTGGTGCCATGGCTAGCAGCTATGCCAACGCCAACAACATCGGCATCCCGGTCTCCCTCTATGCCGTGGGGACGGCACAGCACGTGGCACCAGTGCTGCTGGTGCAGATCCTGGTTCTTGCCCCCTTCTACCTGACGGTGCTGGGCATTTCCGGCGGCGCCAGAATTTCGTGGAAAAGGATACTGATCCAGCCGTTCGCAAATCCCATGATTATCGCCTCCGGCCTTGGCGCCGCCGTAGCGCTGACCGGCTGGCACGCCCCGGACCTGCTGCAGAAGCCCATCGATATGCTGGCCGGGGGTGCCGTGCCCATGGTGTTGCTGGCCTTCGGGCTGTCGCTGGCTGGCCGGGCGCCGCTGCAAAAGGATGACGGCCGCACCGAGACGCTCGTTGCCACTTTCCTCAAAATCGCCGGCATGCCGCTCATCGTGTGGGCACTGGGCCGGTTCGTCTTCGGGCTTGAAGGCCAGCACCTCCTCGCGAGCGTCATCATGGCCGCCCTACCCACTGCGCAGAACGTCTTCCTGTTCGCCTCCCCATACGGGCGGGGCATGAGCGTGGCCCGGGACGTGATTCTCTGTACCACCCTGCTCAGCGCCGGCGCGCTGCTTGTCGTGGCATGGGCGAGTTCCCTTCCGTAACCGCGTGCATCCCGAAGTAATCTGGCTTTCCAGGATTTGTGCGCATCTGAGCGCACCGACACTTGGAAGCGGTGACCGCTGCTTCTTGGCTGACGCGCCACCTCAAGAGATACTGACCTTCCTGCAATACGCGGGAGTCACAAATGAGGAAGGTCCTTGCGAGCAGTTGGGTGCACTCGGGTGGATGATAAGTGCCTACATCCGGGACCCTGATGGGAACCTCCTGAAATTCGCCGCGTACTCCCGGGAGCCACTGTCACGCATCGTTGACGGTGCCGCTCCAGGGTACGCCGGACAGCCTATCCTCGACCCGTCCGGCACAGGCCGTCGGATCAGGGGTGACCCTAGGGTATGCGCACTTCTGCCGCAAACGCAGAGGGAGGCTGCCATCTCAGCGACGGCAGCCTCCCTCGAGTTATGCGCCTATGGCGTCCATATAGCAGGACTCAGTGGAGTGATGGTGAGTGACTCCATTCTCGCCGTCCCCCTTCTGCGCAGAGGAGACGTCGTGTCACTTTGTCTCCTCCTGGTGCACGAAGTCGGATTCCCAGTTGTCCTTGGCCGCCTGGTCCTCGGTGACGGCCGTGGTACCTGGCACCGCCCGGTTCAGGTGCAGGAATTCGAGATGTGTCTCATAGTGGTCCAGTACATCGGTGATGACCTGTTCCTTGCTGTAACCGGCGAGGTCATAGCTGTGGCTCCCCTCGAGGGAGAAAACCTCCATCCGGTAGTACTTCGGTTCGAGCGCGGCATTGCCCGGGGCATAAGACGGGGTGTCGTACTGGACCGGGTAGATCTGGTACTTGAACGGGCGCTCATCGCAGAGCCTCACCAGCAGGTCGACGTGGCGGATGCCGCAGGTCTCAACGATGCCCGTCGTCAGGCTCACGTTGGCGTCCTGCGCCTTGAGCTCGTCGTACACCTCCTGCAACGCGGGCAGCGCCACGGTGTCCACGAAGCGGTCCGCCTGCTTCGGCCCCGGGTAGGTCATGGCCCGGTTGAGGCGCTGCCGCCACGTGCGGGACGACGATCCGTCTGCGCTGTGGCCGGAGATGATTCCCGGCAGGCTCGCGCGGTAGCTGTCGGCCAGCGAGTTTTCCACGCGCAGCGCCTTGAAGAGGCCTAGCATGATGAACAGCAGCAGGATCGAGAGCGGTAGACCCATGATGATCGTCGCGTTCTGCAGCGTCGTCACGCCGCCGACGGTCAGCATGGCGAGCGTCAGGAGACCGGTCACCAGGGCCCAGAAGACGCGCAGCCACTTGGGTCCGTCGGCGTTGGCGTCCTTCAGGTGGCTCGTGAAGTTGGCCATGACGAGGGCACCTGAATCGGCGGAGGTGACGTAGAAGAGCAGTCCGGTGAAGGTGGCCACACCGATGATCAGCGGCGCGGCGGGGTACTGCTCGAGGAGGCCGTAGAACGCCCGCTCCGGCTGGGCCATCGCCGTCTCCCCGAAGGCAGCATTACCGTTCATCACGATGTCGAGGGCGCTGTTGCCGAAGATCGAGATGAACACCAGGATGAACGCGAAGGGGACCATGAGGGTGCCCAGCACGAACTGTCGGATGGTGCGGCCGCGGGAGATGCGCGCGAGGAAGAGCCCTACGAAGGGAGCCCAGGCAATCCACCATGCCCAGAAGAAGAGTGTCCAGCCCTGCAGCCAGTCACCGGGCCGGTCATAGGCGAAGGCATCCAGCGTCATGGCCGGGAACCGGCTGAGCACGTCGCCGGTGTTCTGGATGATCGCGTCCAGCAGGAAGTTGGTCTTGCCGGTCAGGAGGATGAACACCATGAGGGCGAGGGCGAGGATCACGTTCAGCTCGGCGAGCCGGCGGATTCCTTTTTCGACGCCGGAGAGCACGGACGCGGTGGCCATGACAACGGCCACGACGATCAGGCCGATCTGCACGGCGACGTTCTCGGGCAAGCCGAACATGAGGCTGAGCCCGTAGTTAAGCTGCACGACGCCGATGCCCAGGGAGGTGGCGATGCCGAAGATGGTCCCGAGGAGGGCTGCGATGTCCACGCCGTCGCCGAGCGGACCGTTGATTTTTTTGCCGAAGATGGGGTACAGCGCGCTGCGGATACTCAGGGGCAGATTGTGCCGGTAGGCGAAATAGCCCAGGGCCAGTCCCATGAGCGCATACAGGGCCCAGCCCGTGATTCCGTAGTGGAACAGGGTGAGGACCATGGCCTGACGGGCGGCCTCGACGGTGCTGCCATCACCCTGCGGGGGAGCCAGGTACTGGGTCACGGGCTCGGACACCGAGAAGAACATCAGGTCGATGCCGATGCCGGCTGCGAAGAGCATTGACGCCCAGGTGAACATGCTGAACTGCGGCTTCGAATGGTCCGGGCCAAGCTTCGTCTTGCCCACCCGGGTCAGGGCGAGGACCAGGACGAACACCACCACGACGGTAACGATCAGGAAGTAGTACCAGCCCATGTTGGTGGATACCCAGGTAACCATGGACCCGATCAGGGCCTCGGCGCCTACGGCGTCGCTGATGGCCCAGATGGCGATCGCGAGGATCCCGGTGGCCGATCCGATAAAGACGGTCCAATTGACGCGGGTTCGAGCCGCGGGGGTCGTGTTACCGCCTCCAGTAAGTGTTACGGGCGGAGCGTCGGCTACCTGACTCATGTCGTCCCTCTCATTGTGCACCGCACATCATGGCGGTGTTTCGTGCGGGCGGAAATGGCGCGGGGCAAGGCCCGATCCGGGCAGATGGTGGCAATCGCGGACATTCGTCGTGGGCCATCAATGTAGCCGAACTCGTCCATGCCGCTTGAATCAATACTCTTATTGCGTTCCAATATCTGGACTCCTAAGTCAGAAAGCACGATGGTGATTACCCGTGACCGCCATTGGACGCGGGTGAAATCAACGGCAGGGCAGCGATTGTGGGCCCCCGGCCGTTTCCCCCAAGTGTTTTGCCTAGTCTGGCTGTGCCTACGCCGGTTCCTCCCTGAGAGGAGGCCAAGCGACTCCGCTGGGTGTGGCGTAGGTCATATGAGGAGAGTAGTTCACATTGAACATGTGTTCAAGATGTTCTGATAACGATGGTTCAAAAATAGTTCCCTTCGCGCGGTAGACCCGGGCTGATACGGAAAGCGCCGGTGGAGGGAGCATGCTGCACCCTCCACCGGGGTCGCCGGACCAGCGCCGGATCGCGCCGGGGCTCAGGCGAGGGACACGCTGAGCTGCGCCTCCGCCGTCGTTGTTTCGCCCCTCCGGCTGGCGCGGATGAGGTCCGCGCAGCGCTCCCCGATCATCATGACGGTGATGTTGGGATTGACCGTGACGTGTTCTGGCATGACGGAGGCATCGGCGACGCGCAGGCCGGTGACTCCCTTGACCCGCAACTCGGAGTCGAGCGGCGACGTGTCGTCGTCCGCCGGCCCCATGCGGACGGTGCCGACGGGGTGGTAAACGGTGTTGTGCGTCTTGCGGATGTAGTCCTGCAGTTCCTCATCCGTCTGCGCCTCGATACCAGGCGAGAGCTCGCGCCCGGCCCATTCGGCCATGGCAGGCTGCGCGGCGATTTCGCGGGCCTTGCGGATACCGGCGACCATCACGCGCATGTCGTGGCCCTCCGGATCGGTGAAGTACCGCGGATCGACCGCGGGCTTGTCGCGGAAGTCCCGGCTGCGCAGCCGGACCGTGCCGCGGGAGCGCGCGTGCGTGACGTTCGGGGTGAGGCTGAAGCCGTTCTCCGTGGTTGGGTACCCGTAGCGCAGCGTGTTCATGTCGAAGGGGACGGAGCCGTAGTGCATCATCAGGTCCGGGCGGTCCAGGCCTTCCTCGGTGGGGGTGAAGATGCCGATCTCCCACCACTGCGTCGACGTCTGCACCATCGGCTGCTTGGCCTCGAACTGCACGACGCCTTCGGGGTGGTCCTGCAGGTGCTCGCCCACGCCGGGGGAATCGACGAGGACGTCGATTCCGTGTCCGGCGAGGTGCGCGGCGGGGCCGATGCCGGAAAGCATGAGCAGCTTGGGCGAGTCGATGGCGCCGGTGGACAGCACGACCTCGCAACGGGCGGAGAGCCGGTGGGTCCGGCCGAATGCCGAGTCCACGACGTCGACGCCCGTGCAGCGCTTGTCCGCGTCAAACACCAGTTGGCGGGCGCGCAGGCCGGTCAGCAGGGTGAAGTTCGCGCGCTCAATGATCGGGTGGATGTAGGAGACCGAGCTGGAGGAACGCGTGCCGTCCGCGCGGCGGTTGATCTGAAAAAAGTTCGCGCCGTTGATCACGGTGGTGCCGGTGTTGAACTTCGCCCGCGGTATGCCGGCCTGTTCGCAGGCGTCCAGGAGTGCGACCCCCGCGGGATCCGCCGGGGGCACGTTCATCAGGTGCACGGGGCCTGAGTCGCCGTGGTGCGGCGCGTCCGGGCCGGCGTCCTCGTTGGTTTCCAGCCGCTGGTACAGTGGCCAGGCGGCGTCTGCGTTCCAGCCGGTGGCGCCGTACTTGGACTCCCACTCGTCCAGGTCTTCGCGGGGGGCCCAGAAGGCGATGCACGAGTTGTGGCTGGAGCAGCCGCCCATGACCTTGGCACGGGCGTGCCGCATGAAGGAGTTGCCGTTCTCCTGCGGTTCGACCGGGTAGTCCCAGTCGTAGCCGGATTCCAGCAGCTCCATCCAGCGGTCCAGCTGCAGGATCTCGGGCAGGCCGCGGTCGTCGGGTCCGGCCTCCACCAGCGCCACGGACAGGGCCGGGTCTTCGCTCAGCCGCGCGGCGACTGCAGCTCCAGCGGATCCGCCGCCGATGACGATGTAGTCGAATTCCCGGTCGTTGAGGTTCTCGACGTTGTCGGTATGCATCTAGTTCTCCTTGCCGTGGTCAGCGAACCAGCCCGTTACCTGCGGGTCGGTGTTCTGGTAGATGTGCTTGGCTTCCTGGTATTCGGCCAGACCTGTCGGGCCGAGCTCGCGTCCGACTCCTGACTGGCCGAAGCCGCCCCACTCGGCCTGCGGAAGGTAGGGGTGGTAGTCGTTGATCCAGACGGTGCCGTGCCGCAGCCGGGCGGCCACACGCTGTGCCTTGCCGGCGTCCTGGGTCCAGACCGCACCGGCCAGCCCGTAAATCGTGTCGTTGGCGATCTCCACGGCCTCGTCCTCGGTGCGGAACGTCTCGACGGTCACCACCGGGCCGAAGGCTTCGTCCTCGACGACGGACATCCCTTTGCAGACGCGGTCCAGGACGGTTGGCTGGTAGTAGAAACCGGCGTCGTACTTCTCCCCTTCAGGGGGCGCTCCACCGCACCGCAGCCGCGCACCCTCCCCCACTCCGCGCTGGACATAGGCGTGCACCTTCTCGCGGTGGGCAGCGGAAATCAGCGGCCCGGTTTCGGCAGCCTCATCGAAGGGGCCCCCGAGGCAGATGCCCTGCGCGCGGCGGACCAGCTCGTCCACGAAACGGTCGGCGATCGATTCCTCGACCACCAGCCGCGCCCCGGCGGAGCAGACCTGCCCGGAGTGCACGAATGCCCCGTTCAGGGCATTGTCGACGGCGGCGTCGAAGTCCGCGTCGGCGAACACCACGTTGGGGTTCTTGCCGCCGAGTTCCAGCGCCACCTTCTTCACGGTGCCGGCAGCGGCCGCGGCGATGCGCTTTCCGGTCTCCAGTCCGCCGGTAAAAGAGACAAGGTCGACGGCGGGATGTTCCGAGAGCGGTGCACCCGCCTCCGCGCCGGGGCCCGTCACGAGATTGGCGACGCCGTCCGGCAGGCCCAGGTCCTGCAGGAGCTGCATGGCCAGGATGGCGGTCGACGGCGTCAGCTCGGAGGGCTTGAGCACGAAAGTGCAGCCGGCGGCCAGGGCGGGCGCGATCTTCCACGCGGCCTGGAGCAGCGGGTAGTTCCACGGCGTGATCAGGCCGCAGACACCCACCGGCTCGTAGACGATCTTGCTGACGACGGCGGGATCCCCGGCATCGACAACGCGGCCCGCCTGCTGCCCGGCGAGCCGGCCGAAATATTCGAAGCAGGCGGCAATGTCGTCGATGTCGATCCGGCTTTCGACGATCCGCTTTCCGGTGTCCAGCGATTCGGCGCGGGCGAATTTCTCGCGGCGTTCCCGCAGTTCAGCGGCGACCTTGAGAAGGAAGGCGCCTCGCTCTGGTGCCGGGACCGAGGCCCAGACGCCGGAGTCGAAGGCGGCCCGGGCAGCAGCGATGGCGCGCTCCGCGTCGTCCCGGCCGGCCTCGGACACGGTGGCGACCAGTTCGCCGTCGGCCGGATTGTGGATTTTGCGTACCGCACCGGACGCGGCCGGCTCCCACCGGCCGCTGATGAACAGGGTGGAAGCGGCATCGGTCAGTAACAGGTGAGCTGGTGTGTCGTGGGTCATACGATGCAGGTTAGCCGATGTTGAACAGGTGTTCAATGCTTTTGTTGAACATGTGTTCAATGACGCGCGTGTCCAGGCTACGCACGGAGGGATGGATGGCGGGAGTCAGGGACTACAG
The DNA here is from genome assembly GCF_054130535.1 of Arthrobacter sp. D1-17. Classification (NCBI taxonomy): domain Bacteria; kingdom Bacillati; phylum Actinomycetota; class Actinomycetes; order Micrococcales; family Micrococcaceae; genus Arthrobacter; species Arthrobacter sp. D1-17. The sequence goes on from NZ_CP096382.1 coordinate 4,051,549, forward strand.
GGACGCGGCGCCCGGGCCTTGCTGGCTTTCCCGCGGACCGGCGAAGGCGATCTGCTCCGTCCGGGCGAGGTTTCGCTGGATAGATGCCTTGTCTACGCCAAGGAGTGCCGTCAACCACATGCCGTTTTGGACAACGACAATGTCGGCTGCCCGTTCCCTGCACTCATCGCGGGAAAGTTCGGGCTTGGCGTTGGCGATCAGCGCTGCAAGCCCATCGAGGTACCGCTCGAACGCCGCGGCATTAATCACCGCAAAGTCTTCATGGGCCTGAGCGAGAGCCCAAAGGTGGAGACGCAGGGACAGATAGCGCGTGGTCAGGAGTTCCGGGCCCGCAACGCGCCGGAGGGCCGCGCGGAGCTGTTCGTCCGGGGGCGACGTCGGGTCCGGCGCGACCAGCATGAGGTCGTGCTCGTCGATGCGGCGCAGGGCCGCGCGGATCAGGCTGGACTTGTCTTCGTAGTAGTAGTTCACTAGCCCCAGTGCAACGCCGGCTTCGCGCGCCACGGCACGCATATTCACGCCTGAGATCCCATGGCGCGACAGCAGATCCAGCGCCGCTTCGAGAATGCGCGACTGCCTGTCAACCTGTTCGCCGGAGTTCACGGTGCCTGTATCCACCCGGTCAGACTATTGCGAAACCCCGATGAGTGCATCTCGCTGCCAGCCAGGGGAAGGCCGGGGTGCAATCCCCGGACTCACTTTGGTTGGGGCTGCATCAACTGCTTCCCCAAGGTTTTTACAAGGTATCCACGAGGGAGCGGCGGCATAATGTAGCTCCGGACGGAGTTCCGAGCAGCATTCGCCCAGCAGGCTTCCGGCGGGAACCGGCGCTTATTGGCACCGAACGAGGCACCGGATGACACCGGCTGAGGCTTTTACTGCCGCCTAGGAATGGTGTTATCGATGAAGAAGACCGTCCGCTGGCTTAGCCACATTGTTGTCCTCTCCCTTGTCGTCGCCGGCGGTTTGTTGGGTGTCAACAGCGCCGCGCAGGCGGCCACTGTCGGAACTCCGAGCCTCACATATTCCGGCGTGCAGAACCCTCCGACGGCGGATAAGCCGCAGAGCAAGTTGTGGTGGAATGACGGTTCGTGGTGGGCGAGCATGTGGAAGACCGGCAGCGGATGGAGCATTTACCGCCTAAACCGGGGCACGGCCACCTGGGTGGACACCGGGGTGCGGACCGACCCGAGGGCCAGCACGTCATCGGATACCTTGTGGGACGGAACGCACTTGTACATCGCCCACAATGTCGTGACGACGGGGAATTCTGCGTCCGGACAACCGGCCAGGTTGTTCCGCTACAGCTATTTTGGCGGGAAATACACGCTAAGCAGTGGTTTCCCAGTCGCGATCTCGAACAACAGCAGCGAGTCACTGAGCATCGCGAAGGACTCCAAGGGGGCCATCTGGGCCACTTGGACCCAGGTCTCCGGCAGCACCAGCAGGGTCTATGTGAACCATTCACTGCCCGGCGGGGCGGGCTGGGGGAGGCCGTTTGTGGTTCCCGCAGCCCAGGACCCGAGCCCGACACCTGATGACCTTTCCGCAATTGTCGCTTATGACGGCGACGAAATCGGGATCATGTGGACCGATCAGGCCACCGGGACGGCGTGGTGGGCCACGCATGAGGACGACGAAAGTCCGAGAAGCGCCTCATCGTGGAAGGTGAAACAGGCCATCAAGGGCAACAAACGTGTGGATGACCACCTGAACATTAAGACTTTGCAGGCCGATGCCAGCGGCCGGGTATTCGCCGCTGTGAAGACGAGCCTCGATGATGGCTCTTCCGATCCGGCGCTGGCCCAGTTGCTGCTGGTGGTGTTCAAACCGGCCACAGGCTCCTTCAGCCAGACCACCATCGCCAGGACTGGGGATTGTGTCAGCCGCCCGCAAATCATGCTTGATACCGCGAACAACCTGGTCCGTGCGTTCTACACCGCGCCCTCGACCTCTGTCAGGGGCTGCGCCTTCCCGGGAGTAGCGGGAAGTATCTACGAAAAAACAGCGTCAATGGATAACCCGGTCTTTGGCTCTGGCCGGGGGAAAGCTGTTATTGAAGATGCAGCGTCACCCCATATGAATAATGTGACCAGCTCCAAGCAGAGCGTGAACGCTACGACCGGGATCGTCGTCATGGCCAGCAACCATGTCACCAAGCGCTACTGGTTCTCCGACCGCCGGCTCGGCACCACCAGCGCACCCGCCGGCCCGGCTCCCGTGAATTCCATCGGGGCTGCTGACACCGTGGCCGCCGGCGCTGACGGAGTGTTGTGGAGCTATCGGTCCAACGGCAGGGGCGGCCTGCAGCCCCGGATTAAGATCGGTTCGGGCTGGACCGGGCTGAAAAACGGCTTCACCACTGACTGGAATCAGGACGGTGTTTTCGACCTGGTTGCCCAGTGGAAAGACGGCCGCCTGAGCTACCACCAGGGAAACCCAGCGGGAGGATTCGCCCCGGGTCAGGTCATCGGCTCCGGATGGGGCGGCTACCACGTCACCGTGGGCCGCTGGCGCAAAGCTGATAGATATCCAGGCGTCGTGGCCTACGACGCAGCCGGTGCTCTCTGGCACTATCCCAACCGCACAGGAAAGACCCTCGGAAGCCGCACCAGGATCGGTAACGGCTGGAACGGCCTGTACATCACCATGGCCGATTATGACCGGGACGGCTCGCAGGACCTTCTGGTTAAGCGCAATGACGGGGCCATGCTGCTGTACCGTTCCAACGGAACAGGCACGTTCCACCCCGGGCCTCGACCGTCAACCGGCGGGAACTGGAGCGGCATCAACAGCGTCACCAAAGTCGAAGGATTCCGGGGTTCCGGCACGCATGGGCTGATTGCCCGGCTCACCGACGGCAGGCTCGCCTACTACCCCATGCGGAATGGAACCTGGGGAACCCGCGTTCTCCTCAGCGGCGGTTGGGGGCCCTACAGCATCTTCCGGTAATCAATTCGGACGGGCGCGCCTAGAATTGCGGATTATGACGTCCCGATCCCGTGAGCCGCTCGGCCAGCGTGCCACCATCCTGGATGTTGCAGCCGCCGCCGGCGTCTCCCGCCAAACTGTCACCCGCGCCATGAATGACATGGCCGGTATCAGCCCGGCAACACGGGAGCGTGTCCGGACGTTGGCGGCCGAACTCGGATACACCCCAAGCCGTTTCGCGAAAGGCCTGGTTCAGGGTGCCCACGTCTCCGTCGGCCTGGCCGTTCCTGACCTGACAAACCCGTACTTCCCCGCATTCGCCTCAAGTGTGGTGGAGGCTGCCACTCAGCGAAGCTGGAATGTGGTGGTGGACGACTACGGTCATGGCACCGGAAGTTCTTTGGACGCCGTCGCGCGGCTGGCGCCCCAGGTGGACGCCTTGATCGGCTATCTGGATGAGCAGTCCGACGGTGCGCAAACCCTCATGGGCCGGCGCCCGGTAGTAATTCTGGACCATCCGGCAGGCCAGGCCGCGGGCGCCATTTCGTTCGACTATCCCCACGCAGCCCGGCTTGCTCTAAACCACCTGACAGCCCGTGGCTGCCGTAGCATCGCCTATCTGGACTCGAACCAGGGCGGCACCGCTGCCGGCCGTGGCGCTGCAGTAGCTGCAGTGGCGGCCGAAGCCGGTGTTGACCTGAAGTGCTGCAGTGCTGCCCCCACTGCCCGTGCGGCACGGGACGTCATCGCCGGTCTGTTATCGCGCCAGGAGCAGATTGACGGGCTCCTGGCGTTCAACGATCTGATGGCAGCAGGGGCCCTCAAGGCCCTGCAGGACTCCGGCAAGTCCGTACCTGCGGACTGTGCCGTGGTTGGCATGGACGGGATACCCCTGGGAGAGCTGCTAACTCCCGAGCTGACCACGCTCTCCCTGGACCTTCGCGCGGTTGGCAGGACCGCCGTCGACCTCCTCGAAGGACTGCTGTCCGGCTCTGTCCCGGCGGGAAGTGCGGAGGCGTCTTTGACCCTCCGGCACGAACTGATTGTCCGCCAGTCGGCCTGACGCTCTACTCAAAATAAACGGGACGGGCTAAGCTGTTCCGCAGACGTGAACGTTCACGAATCCCCGTCAGCCCCCGTTAGCAAGGAATATCCATGTCAGTTCAGTCACGCTCCGCAGCGGCCGGCCTTGCCCCGGCTGCGGTCCCCGTCGGCACATCCCGCAGTCTCGAGCTCGGCGCTGAGGACGGGCGGGAGCTGTCCTCCGTGGCTCCGGGCAGGGGCTCCCTCCCTGCCCGGGCCTACCTCTCCAGCGACGCCCCAAGGCTCTCGCTCAACGGGGACTGGCGGTTCCGCCTGAGTGCCGGGGTACGCTCGGCACCGGCCGACGGATGGCAGCTGGGGAAGGATTTGGCCGGATTCGAAACCCTGCCCGTCCCCTCCAGCTGGCCCATGCACGGCCACGGCTCCCCCGCGTACACGAACATCCAGTTCCCCTTTGCCGTGGAACCTCCGCACGTTCCCGAGGCAAACCCCATCGGCGATCACGTGGTGAGCTTCACAGCCGGGCCGGAATTTTTGCCAAAGGCCCTGCTGCGGTTTGACGGCGTCGAGTCTGCGGGAACGGTGTGGCTGAACGAGGTGGAGCTCGGAACCACCCGCGGAAGCAGGCTTCCTCATGAATTCGACGTCTCGGGCATTCTGGTTGAGGGAACCAATACCCTCGCCGTCCGGGTGGCCCAATTCTCAGCTGCCAGCTACGTGGAGGACCAGGACATGTGGTGGCTGCCCGGCATCTTTCGTGACGTCACGTTGCAGGCCCGGCCCGCTGGCGGCATTGATGACGTGTTCGTCCACGCCGGGTATGACCATGTCAGTGGCGAAGGCATCCTCAAGGTAGAGGTGAGCCGGAACGGCCAGGCGATTGACGCCGTCGTCCGCGTTCCGGAGCTGGACCTGGAACTGGCCGCCGGCACGGAGCTGCGTATGCCGGGAGTGGAACCATGGTCAGCCGAAGTCCCGCGGCTTTACGACGCGACCGCCAGCACGCCTGGCGAGTCCGTGGCGCTGCGGCTGGGCTTCCGCAGCATCACCATTGACGACGCGCAATTCAAGGTCAACGGCAGGCGCATCCTTTTGCGCGGCGTCAACCGCCACGAACACCATCCCCGTCTGGGCCGCGTCGTGCCGCGGGACATGGTGGAGGCGGAGCTGCGGCTCATGAAGCAGCACAACATCAACGCCATCCGTACCTCGCACTATCCGCCGCACCCGGAATTCCTCGCCTTGGCAGACCGGCTAGGTTTCTACGTGGTTCTCGAGTGTGACCTGGAGACTCACGGCTTTGAGAGCGCCGGCTGGGCCCAGAATCCGAGTGATGATCCGCAATGGCAGACAGCACTGCTGGACCGGATGCGCCGGACGGTTGAGAGGGACAAAAACCACCCGTCCGTGATCATGTGGTCACTGGGTAACGAGGCAGGCACCGGGAGGAATCTTGCAGCCATGTCGCGCTGGACAAAGGACCGCGACCCGTCACGCCCCATCCACTATGAAGGCGACTGGTCCTGCGCCTACGTGGACGTGTACTCGCGGATGTACGCAAGCCAGGCGGAAACCGAGCTGATTGGCCAGGGCATTGAGCCGGCAGTGGAGGATGCGGAGCTGGATGCGCGACGGCGGGCCATGCCGTTTGTGCTCTGCGAATACGTGCACGCCATGGGGAACGGCCCCGGCGGCATGAGCGAATACCAAGACCTGTTTGACCGGTATCCACGACTGATGGGCGGGTTCGTCTGGGAATGGCTGGAGCACGGTATCACAGCTTCCTCCGCGGACGGCAGCGAATACTTCGCCTACGGTGGGGATTTCGGTGAGGAGGTCCACGACGGGAACTTCGTGACCGATGGCCTTGTCGACGCAAACCGCAAACCCCGCCCCGGGCTCCTCGATTTCAAGAAGGTCATCGAGCCGCTCCGCATTCACGTCATGGAGGACTGGTCCGGATTCCGACTCCGCAACGGCCACGACTTTGCGGACACCTCGATGTTCAGCTTCCGTTACAGCGTGGAGGCCGACGGTGTCACGCTCAAGGCCGGGACAGTGGACGTTGCACCGTTGACACCTCAAGCCGAGACGTTTGTCCCGTTGCCTGCCGAAGTCGGCCGGCTGGCTGCCGAACGGCTGCCCGGCAGGGGGCCCGCAGTGCTCACCGTCAGCGCTGTTCTTGCCGCTGATTCACCCTGGGCTGCCCGGGGTCATGAGGTCGCCTGGGGCCAGGCCGTCCATGAACCGGCCCAGACTCTCCTTCCGGGCGCGTTTGAACGCGTCACGGCCTTAGATCATGAACTACGGCTGGGCCCCGCGGTGTTCAGCCGGACCACCGGCATGCCCACCCGAATCGGCGGCATCCCGGTCGAGAAGATGGGGCTGGCGCTGTGGTGGCCGCCCACGGACAACGACCTGGGCAGTGAGTGGGGAGACGCGCGTCCGCTTGCCATGCACTGGAAGGACGCCGGACTTCACCGGCTCCACACCCGGCTGCTGGGCATCAGTGCAGAAACCGCTCCTGAGGGAGGAGAAATTCTGTCCGTCCGAACCCGGATGGGAGCTGCGGGCAAGCAGTTCGGGGTGCTCGTGGACTACTCATGGACCAGCGACGGCGAATCCCTGGCCCTCAGGACCCGGGTCCGGCCCGAGGGCACATGGGTGAACGCCGGTTTCGAGGTGGAGTGGGCGCGGATAGGCCTGGAGCTTGTGCTGGCCAGCCAAACCAGGTCGGTGAGCTGGTATGGGCAGGGCCCGCACCAGAGCTACCCGGACACCGGCCACGGGAACCGTAGAGGATGGTTTGCGCTGCCGCTCGCCGAGATGGACGTGGACTACGTGCGGCCGCAGGAATGCGGAGCGCGGTCCGGGGTAAGGTCAGCGGCTCTCGACCTTGAAGGCAGCACCCTGAATATATCCGGGCAGCCGTTTGCCCTTACTGTGCGCCCCTACAGCCTGGAAACCCTCGACGCGGCCCCGCACCGCCCTGACCTGCTCGCTGACGGGAGGAGCTATGTGTACGTGGACCACGTCCTGCGAGGGGTCGGAACTGCCGCCTGCGGACCCGGTGTCCTCGAACCGTATCGGTTGAGGCCCAGGGAGGCTGACTTTACCCTGGCCTTGCGCGTGAAGGGCTGAGCTACAGGATGGTGGTGTCCACTGTGGCAGCTGCCGCCCCCGTCTGCGCTGGTTCGGCAGGAAGCCCCTTGACAACTGAACGTGACCTGCAGCTATGTCACGCTTGGAGCCTGGAGGCTGGTTCTGGCTGTTGCGGGCGGCCGGCCGGTGAGCGAAGCAACGACTTGATGTGCCATCCGGCCCTTTTGCTTGCTGCTGTGCCGGGCAGCCACCGGCACAGGCTCCAGTAACCGACCCCGAGTACGAGTGAAGCTAACACAGCCAGGAACGGATTGATCGAAAGCAGTACGGGGTAGACCAACCAGTGGGTGAGGTAGATGAACAGCGAAGCTGCGGCCAGCCAGCCGATTGCCCGGCGCAGCACGGCAGGAACCGGCAGCGCCGGCACCCACACCAGAAGCAGGACGCCAGCGGCCACGGCCGCCTCCCGCACCGTGTTGTGGAAGAAACCCGGCAGGGTCAGCAGCGTGATGATCGAGACCGTCCAGCGTTGGAGGCCCGTGCGGGCGCGTGCCAGTGCCCAGCCCAACGCGAAGAGCCAAAACACCGGCGCAGGCTTGGGCAGGCCGGGATCCACAATGTCGTAGCGGCTCAGCAAGGCAAGGGCCACCAGGCCCAGCGCAAAGCAGAAGGGCGCACGTCGCTCACAGCGCTCGGCCCAGGGAATGGCCAGGAGCGCTGTCACGGCCAGGAGGACGTAGACGAGCATTTCCACAAACCAGAAGTGCCACTGGGTCGTCAGCTCCTCGGGCCCCAGCATGGCGTTGAGCAGGAAGATGTTGGCGATGGTGTAGTGGTCTGTGAGCAGATAGGCGACAGCGATGAACGCCATGGAGGGCACTGCTATCCGTGCCAGGCCGCGGAGCTGGCGGCGCAACCGTGGTGCTCTCTCGCCGGCCAGCTGGAACCGCGCGAAGTTGTAGCCCGCCACCACGAAGAGCAGGTGGGCGATTTGGAACGTGAAGAGTCCAACGTGCGTGGCCACTATGCACACGATGGCGGCCGCCCTGAGCACAATGGACGTCTCCAGGAAGGACACGATGCGGAGCCGCTTGGGCTTCCGGCGCCGTTCCAGCTCCTTCACGGGTACGAGGTGCCAATCGGGTGGCAGCTGTCCCAGTGCCTGTTCCAGCCGCACGGAAATCGCGACATAGGACAGGGAATCGCCGTCCAGGGACACGAACGTGTCATTGTCAGCGACCTGGGAACATTCCAGGACCTCTGCGAAGATGCGCCGGATGTCGGCCGGCCCCTCCGTTGCCGGCGCGCTGGAGACGGTCGGAGCAGCGGCCGAATCAGATACGGCAAGCCGGCGGACCGCAGGGTAGTCCAGCTTGCCGGTGGCCAGGCGCGGCAGGGACTCTACCGGGTGCACCGCGACGGCGGTGCGGGGCAACCCGACGGTGCCGGACAGGACCTTGGTGAGCATTCCGGCGTCGTGGTCGCCCTCGACGGCAACCACAAGGAGGTCATCGGAACCGGCGGCGGCCGCGCTGATCCCCATGTCGGCGAAGATGCGCTCCACCTGGCCGAGGTCCACGCGCAAGCCTACGATTTTTACAAACCGGCTGCGGCGGCCGACGACCTCGTACAGTCCGTTCGGGTGCCGGCGCGCGAGGTCACCGGTGCGCAGTTCGTGCACGTTCCGGCCCAGCGCGAGGTCCTCCGGGCTCTCGGCGTAGCCGAGCATGACGTTGGGGCCGGTGTAGACCAGCTCCCCGTCCGCCAGGTCCTCCACCGGGTCAATGCGGAAGGCTCCGCCCGGCACCGGGACGCCGATGGTCTCTGGGTGGTCGGCGGCCAGATCCGGTGGCAGGTAAGCCATGCGTGCCGTTGCCTCTGTTGCCCCGTACATGACGAAGAGGTCCCAGCCGCGGCGCTGCCCGGTCTCCGCCCAGGAACGGACGTTCTTCGGCGCCAGCCTCCCGCCCGCCTGGGTGACGTAACGCAGGTGCGGCAGATCCGCCTCCGCGAAACCCACCCGTTCGAGAAGCTCGAAGGTGTAGGGAACGGCAGCGAAGGAGGTGGCCTGCCGGTTCCGGAACAGGTCCCAGAAGCAGGGGTCCACCACCGAAAGGTCGGTGAGTACCAGCCCTGCCCCGCGGATGAGGTGGCTGTTGATCACCGACAGGCCGTAGCAATAGTGCAGGGGTAACGTGGTGGCGGCGCGGTCCTCGGGTCCGATGTGCAGGTACTCGGCAATGGCCTCGGCGTTGGCGGTGAGGTTGGTGTGCGAGAGCCGCACCAGTTTCGGGGAGCCTGTCGAACCCGAGGTGCTCAGGAGCAGCGCCAATTCGGGATGCAGCTCATGCCGGGACCCGGTACGCCGCTCCTCAAGCAGAGGTGTCCCGCCGCCGTCGCCCGGGCGCAGCAGCACGTCCGGATCGTAGGCGCCCAGCAGGGAGGCCAGGGCCTCGGGCTTGTCCGCCGGGGCCAGCAAAAGCACATGCCCCGCTGACAGGGCCGCGAGATAGCTGACGAGCGAGTCCAGGTCATTGCGTGCCGCCAGCACCACCAGCCGGCGGCCGGTCCCCAGCCGGGCGGCAAGGTCGTCAACACGGCATGCAAGCTCCCGGTACGTCAGGACTCCGTCTGATGTGAGGACGGCGGGGCGGTCGCCGTGGCGGGCGAGGTCGGCGAAGGCGACCCGGGCGAGATCTGGCTGCGCGGTCAATGCGTCACCCGGGCTTTATTGGTGGACATGGGGACTGGCCTAACTTTTACTGGCGGGCTGGGCGCCCGGCTTGATCGGCGCGGGCAGGGGTTGCTGCAGCGCGCTGCCCGGGGGTGGAGACGTAACCGCACGGTCGCCCAGCAGCAGCGTGGGCGTGGTGCCCGCCGCCACCGTCACAGCGACCGCCGTTCCCACCGGGTGGCGCACCGTGTGGGGCTGCCAGGAGCGGACAGTGCGTCCGGAGGCCAGCGTCACATAGTGCAGCACGAAGGCGCCGTGGTACTCAATGGCGGACACGCGTGCCGGAGAGCGCGGGTCCGGCTGCAGCGCCACTTCATGGGGCCGCAGCACCACGTCGACGTCCGCTTCGCTGTTGGCCCAGCCGGGGACGGTTGATACGACGCCGATCTCGCAGGTCAGCAGGGCGCGGTGCACACGGGCCGGGAGGAAGTCGGCGTCACCCATGAAGGAGGCGACGAAGCGGGTGGCCGGCTGCTCGAAGACCTTCTCCGGTGTGTCCGCCTGTTCAATGACCCCGCCGTGCATGACCACCACACGTGTGCCCACGGAGAGGGCCTCGGTCTGGTCATGGGTGACGAGCACCCCGGTGGTGCCGGCCTCACGCAGCGTTGCCACCGTATCCCGGCGCACCTGGGCGCGCAGGGATTCGTCCAGGCTCGAGAACGGTTCATCAAGGAGCACGACGGCGGGGCGCGGCGCCAGCGCGCGGGCAAGCGCCACGCGCTGTTGTTCGCCGCCGGACAATTCGTGCGGGTACCGCCCGGCGAGGTGGGCGAGCCGCACGAGGTCGAGTACCTCCCCGGTGCGTGCCCGGCGTTCCTTGCGGTTCAGCCGGTCCAGGCCGAACTCGACGTTCTGGGCCACGGTCATGTGCGGGAACAGTGCGTAGTCCTGGAACACCAGGCCCACGCGGCGCCGTTCAGGTTGCACAAACCGGCGCTTATCCGCCACCACGTCCCCGGCAACCCTGATGGTGCCCCGGTCCGGGCGTTCCAGGCCTGCCGCCAGGCGCAGGGTTGTCGACTTGCCGCAGCCCGAAGGGCCAATCAGAGTCACCAGCTCGCCGGCCTGAATCGCCAGGTCCAGCGTGCCCACGCCCACGGCGGGGCCGTAGTACTTGCTGACACCCTCGAAGACCAAAGCTTCCGGGGCGCTCTCCCTGCCGGCGGGACGCCGCCCGCTTGCCACCCGTATGGTCATGCTGGGGCCTCTCCTCGGGTTTCACTGCCGCGGGCCTGCCGCACCAGGACCAGGACGGGGAGGACGGCTGCGGCGACGATCACCAACGCCGGCAGTGATGCCTTTTCCCAGAAGTTCTCGCGGGCAAGCTCGTAAACCCAGACGGCCGCCGTCGTAAATCCAAAAGGCCGCAGCAGCAGCACGATGGGCAGCTCCTTGACGGCGTCAATCGCCACCAGCATCAGAGCAACGGCTATCCCGGACCGTGCCAGGGGAACATGCACACGCGTCAGGATGCGCCGGGGGGCGGCGCCCAGGCTGAGGGCGGAGAAGGTGAGGGTTGACGGGATTTTCGCGAAGCTGGCGTCCACCGCCTGGTAGGCCGGTGCGAGGAAGCGGATTACGTAGGCGTACAGGATGCCCAGGACAGAACCGGTGATGAGCAGCCCGGTGCCGCCCGGAACGCCGGCTGCCTCCAGGGCGTTATCCAGCGCTGCAAAGGAGATGAGCACCCCGATCCCCACCACCGCGCCCGGGACTGCATACCCGAAGGTCGTCACCTGCGCTGCAGAGGAGACAAACCTGCCTCCACTGATGCGCACGCCGTGCCCCACCGTTACGGAGAGGATCACGCAGGCAGCGGCCGTGACAGCGGCGACGAGCAGCGTGTTGACGATGTACCCGCCGAACCTCGGGTCCTGAAGGAAACCGGGGCTCTTGACCGCCCCGGCGACGGCCCACCCCAGCAGTTGGAGCACCGGGATCAGGAAGCCGGTGCTGACAGCCGCCGTACAGAGGGCAGCTGCTCCCCAGCCGCGGCCGCCGTCAAGCCGTTGTGGCTGCAGGCCCTGGCCGCGCCCGCCTTGCCGGTGGAAGCGGGCACGGCCCCGCAGCGCCCGCTCGCCCGCCAGCACTGCGACGGCGAACAGCAGCACCAGAACCGCCAGTTGGGTTGCGGCGTGGAAATTGAAGGTGCCCTTCCAGACCAGATACACGCCCACGGAAACGGTCTGGACGTTGAAGTACTGCACCGTGGCGAAGTCGGTCAGCGTCTCCATCATCACCAGGGACATGCCCGCCGCCAGCGACGGTCGGGCCAGCGGGAGCAGGACGCGCCGCAGCGCCCGGCCACGCCCTGCGCCCAGAGTTCGGGCCGCATCGTACGTGCCGGCCGTGTGCTCAAGAAGCGCAGTGCGCGCCAGGAGGTAGACATAGGGGTACAGGGACAGCGACATCACCAGAATCGCAGCCGGCAGCGAACGGACCTCAGGCACCCACACGTCGGCACCAAATGTCGCGCGCAGGGCTGTCTGCACCGGCCCGGAGACGTCGAAAACGGACAGGAAGACGAACCCCAGAATGTAGGCGGGCACGGCCAAGGGCAGGACCAGCAGCCAGACGAAGACATTCCGCAAAGGAAAACGGTACGCGGTGACAAGCCACGCCAATCCCCCGCCCACCACGAGCGAACCCGCCGCCACGCCGAACATCAGGAGCAGGGTCGTGAGCACCATCCCGGCAAGGTCCCGCGGCGGGGTCGTGCCGCCCAGGCTCCCGAGCCCGTCGAGGATGACGGCGAGCACGGGAGTGGCAACCACCGCTGCCACCACAAGGACCAGGGCCGACCATGCCGGGCGGCCGGCACCGGCCGTCCGGAGTGGACGGCGCTTCGCCTTCCCCGCCTCTGCGAGGACAGCCGTTTCGGTCACTTGTATCCGGCCTCGGCGAGCAGATCGACGGCCTCGGTGTTGAGGTCGCCGTAGGCTTCGGCGTTCAGCGGCATTCGTTTGAACTTGCCGAAGTCCGCGATGACAGGCTCGGGTTTCACGGTCGGGTTGACCGGGAACTCGTGGTTCGCGTCCACGAAGGGGTTCTGCCCTTTGGTGGCGAGCCATTCGATGAGCCGCTGCGCGTCTCCGGCGTTGTCCGCGCCAGCCACGACACCGGCGCCGGAGATGTTGACGTGCGTGCCCGCGCCCTTCTGGCTGGCCCAGTAAAGGTCCACCTTGAAGTCAGGCTTTTCCTTCAGGGTACGGGCCAGATAGTAGTGGTTGTTGATTCCCACGTCGCAGGTTCCCGCGTCGATGGCTTCAAGCAGCAGGACGTCGTTGCTCATGATCTGCACGCCGTTGGCTACCCAGCCCTTGGCGATTGCCAGGGCTTTCTCCCGGCCGTGCAGGTCTATCAGGCTGGCCACCAGGGACTGCGTGTAGGAAGAGGTGGCGTCCCGCATGCACAGACGCCCCTTCCACTTGGCGTCGCTCAGGCCCGCATACGTGTCCGCGGGGTCGAACTCTTCAGGATCCACGGTGGTGGGATTGTAGGTGACGGTGCGGGCCCTCATGGCAAGGCCGTACCAGCGGCCCTGAGGGTCCCGGAGGTCCTTGGGCACCGCGTCATTAAGAACTGAGGAGTCGATGCTTGCAAGTTCATCCTGGCGCGCGGCGTTCCACAGGTTGCCGGCGTCCACGGTCATGAATACATCCGCCGGGCTATCCTCCCCTTCCGCTTTGAGTCGCTCGAGGAGCTCGGCGTCGCCACCGCTGATGAACTCCACGGAGATGCCGGTTTCCTCCGTGAACTGCCCAAAGGCACCCTCAAGGTCATAGTGACGGGCGGAGTAGATCTGAAGGTCGGCAGGCTGCTGCCCGCCGACCACGCCGCAACCAGCCAAGGCGGAGGCGATGACTGCAAGGCCTGCGGTGGCAGTAATCATGCGTAGACGGGGCACTGGGAGCTCTTCTCAAAGGGGCGGAACGGCGACCGCGCGTTATTTGGCAAGGCAAGGCTAACTTAATTCCCGAGCCGGCAGAAAATACGCGTCGAAGGAAGAAGCCGCACATGAACCCGAGGACGCCCAGGACGATTTCAAGAACACCGCGAGTCAGTCAAGCAGAAGCTCCTTCGCACGCGTCCCAATAACGTGCCAGGGAGGCCTTTTCTGCCGGCCTAAAGTCCGTGACGCGAGGCCGTTTTCCCGGCGAGCTACAGGATGATCTTGGAGGTGCTCAGGGCCAGGGTTACCTACTCCGTCAGGCTCTTCCCATTGGTTTCCGGCAGCCTCCAAGCCACCAGGGTGGAGATGGCGAGGAGTACTACGACATAGATGGTGAATGCGGCGGGACCGAAGACAGCGTTTGCCCAGCGCTGCAGGTACGGTGCTGTTCCGCTGGCGAGGCAGCGCGAATGCCTACAAAGGCCGGAAGAAGACCCTCAAGCCCGGGCGGGCGACTGGCCTGATGTGCCGCACGCTGCCGGGCCGAAGTCCTGCCCGTCGTTACAGAACATGGGCAGGAGAATGCGCAGGCCCCCGCTGACCGTTCGGCGCCAATGAGTCCCTTAGGGACTCTTCGCCGCCATTGGCTGGAGAATCGGTCCATGGGCAGCGCGAGTGGTTGTTAGGCCTCGAAGTGTGTTGTAGCGATTGCTCCTGAGGACCGGGAAACGATGGCTTGTGCGACGTCATGCAGTTTCTGGTGGCGGTTGCTGGAGAGCTTTCGCAGTATTTCGAAGGCCTCGGATTGCGGGCAGCGGCTCTGCGCCATGATGATGCCGCAGGCCAGGTCTATAGGGGTTCTGCGTGCCATGGCCGCGGCAAGGTCGCCAGCGCGCAGGTCGGCGGCGGTGATCCTGATGCCCAGCCGCAGGGCGCGCCCGGCGCCGCTGGCGAAGGCGGCAGCTTCTGCGATCGTCTCCTGGGTGAAGACACCGGTGGCGGAGGCGAAAAAGCTCAACACGGCAGCGGCGTCCTCGCCCAGATCCAGCGGCACCCCCAGAACACTCCGGCAGCCCAGGTCCGCCAGTTCCTGCCGGTACTGCGGCCACCGCACGTCACCTGACACATCTGCCAGCAGCACCGGCTCCCCGGTTTTGACCGCTTCAGCACATGGTCCCTCGCCCAGGCGCTGTTCCATGCCGTCCAGGAGGATAGCGTCATCGCTGCTGCCGGCGATCGTCGCGCAGCGTTTGCGCCGGCGCAGGGTGACGGCGCATTCAATCCTGGCGCTCGAGGCCCGGCTGACTGCTGCCGCTCCCAGGGCCGTCATCCCATCAAGAAACTCCTTGATGTCGTCCATGCCGGCGACCAGATCCTGCAACCGTTCAACATCCTTTGCATGCCCCGGGCTGTCCATGGCCCTAATGTAGGGGATGCCTGCCGCGGCAACCAAGACCATGGCCGGGGCGTGTGACGGAATCGAGCATCCGGGGCTGGTTCAATCGCTCAGCAGGGTGAGCATGTGAAAGCCGGCCCTTTTGGGCGGACTGTCGTCCCTTCGGTAATGTCCCCGCCTGCCCAAGTCGTATCCACCGGATCCCGGATCCCCTGCACCGGCGATGCTCTCGATTGCGCCTGTTCCTCTTCTTCTCTTCAGCTTGCTGCTGGATCATCGTTAGCTCCCGGAAGACGGGCACAACCGACATCCTCCGCCAACGGCGTCAGCCGCCCGACAGGCAGGTGTTCCAAAGCAGGAAACCTGTCCTGCTACCGAGTGATTGCAAAAATTGAAGGCGTTCCCTTCCAACAAGCTACTTTACTAAGTAACCTTAGTTTCACGGCTCGTGCAGGAGGGCCTTCGGTGCCGTCCGGAGGATCACCTGATGCACAATAAGCCAAGGGTTGCGCACGGCGGGGCCGGGGTGCTCCTGTCCGCCGGGAGCGCCGTCCTTGTGGTGCTGGGCTTGTCCGCCCGTCCCGCGAATGGGCCACCTCCTGCCCGCCACCCCGCCACAACTTTGCCTCCCTGCCGCGCATCCGCTCAGAACGCCCGGCCCTTAACCCCCACCACCCGGAGATCCGGGTACGGGAGCACCAGCCCATGCACTCCTGCCGCGCCGACGTGCTCGGTGCAGCGGACATTGGGCCGCACGATGTCCGTGACCTCAGCCCACATAAGTGACCAATCTGACCTAACCCGACGGGAGCATGATGAACAAGGATGACGACGTACGGCGCTTTCTGGATGCCGACCTGCCTACGCTGCTGGACCGGCTGGGCGATTGGGTCCGGATACCCTCCGTTGCCGGGGTTCCGGAACGGAAACACCACCTGACCCGGTCCGCCAAGTGGTTGGCCGGTGAACTGCGCGACGTCGGGTTTCCCACCACCGAAATATGGCAGGGGGCAGAAGGGCCCGCGGTCTTTGCTGAATGGTCGGCTGCCCCCGGCGCGCCCACCATTTTGGTGTACAGCCACCATGATGTCCGCGCCGTCAAACAGGAGAACTGGGACGAGACCGCCCCGTTCGACCCCGTGTTTCGCGACGGGAGGCTGTACGGGCGGGGAAGCTCCGACGCCAAGGGCCAGGTGATGGCCCACATCTGGGGAATCCGCGCTCACCTCCAGGCCACGGGGCGCAGCACGCCGGCAGTAAACCTCAAATTTTTAGTCGAGGGGGAGGAAGAGGCCGGCTCGCCGGGACTGCGGGACCTTCTGGAGGCCCACCGGCCCCGTCTGGACGCCGACGCAGTGATCTTCTCCGACACCCTGCTGTGGCGCGCAGACCACCCAGCGCTGTGCACCAGCGTCCGGGGCATGCTCGGAGTAAGCATCGAGGTCTACGGCCCGTTAACCGACATTCACAGCGGCGCCGTGTCCGGCACCGCCCCTAACCCTGCCCTTGAGCTCAGCAGACTGCTCGCGCAACTGCACGATCAAAAGGGCTGCATCACGTTCCCAGGCTTCTACGACGAGGTCGAGGAAATCTCCGCCCGCCGCCGGGATGAACTGGCAGCCCTTCCCTACGACCCCGAGGACTGGCTGGAACGCTCCCATACACGCAGCATCGGCGGCGAGAACAGCTACACCGTCCTTGAACGCCTCTGGGAGCGTCCCGCGCTTGAGGTCATTGCGCTGGAGGCCGGGGATCCGGTCGGCGTTCCCCGGGCGGCCGTCCCCTCCATGGCATCGGCCGAGCTAAGCATCCGCACCGTGGCCGGCCAGAAAGTCAAGGATGTGGCCGACCAAGTGCGTCGTTTTGTCGACGAAGCCATCAGCGACCACTATGCGTACAAGCTGTCCTTGGACACCGAGACCGCCCAGGAGTTCTACCGCACTCCAGAGAGCCCGCTCGTGGATGCCCTCTCAACAGCAATGGCCAAGGGCTTCGCGGTGCCGGAAGTTGGAAGGATGGGAAACGCCGGCGGCGGCCCGGCAGATCTGCTGTCCACCGCATTGGATGTCCCGGTGGTCTTCTTTGGGACCGGGCTGGTGGAAGACAACTGGCACGACAGCGACGAAAGCGTCCGAGCCGATCTCCTAAAGTCCGGGGCAGCGACTCTTGCGTTCCTGTGGGAGGAACTCGGCCGCCTCGCCTATCTTCCCCGCCCGTAACGCCGCATCCGCCGCTCCAAGCCGCCTTCCCGCCCCCGCGGCAACTGAGCGTCAGTCCCTGCCACGGGCGCCCCAACACGTCGTCCAATCCTCGCCTTACGGAACATCCCAAACTTCACGACACCGGGAACACGTAGTGCTGACGGATCCTAATATCCGGTTGAACTACGCCCCAGCCTGACGGCATGGGCTACTCGAAACCGTTCAGACAGAGCTTGTGCCCTCGGAGATCTTGGCTCGAGGACTAGCAAAGTGCGAATGCCCAAGCTGTCGGGTTGAGTTACCTGGATTGGAGGTTCCTGACGCCACTTCTTCCTGTCAGGCGTTACGCCTGGACAGCGGAACTGTAGCGCCGGGTCCACCGAAATCGAGAGCTATCGCTCGAGCCGTTTCCTGCAATTTGGGAACTACAATCTTTTCGATGGCCTTGGCAGAGGTCCGATGTGTCTGTAGGGAGACGTTGGCCGCCGCGACCATGCCGTTGCCGCGCCACACGGGAACTGCTACTCCGCGCAGGCCCTCCTCCAACTCCTCCGAAACCATGGACCAGCCCTTGGAGCGTGCTGTTTCCACCTCGGCCCGGAGTTGGTCAGCAGTGCCCACCGTGCGATCGGTGAACCGCTGCAGCTGCACCTCCTGAAGATACTTCTCCAGTTCCGGATCCGGCAATCCGCCGAGGAGTACTCTGCCCATGGATGTTGCCCAGGCCGGAAATCTGGTGCCGACGGTTATCGAGACGCTAAGCAACCTCGGGGACGGCACGCATGCCACGTACACCACGTCCGAACCGTCGAGGATGCACAGGGTTGTTGTCTCGTTCAAGGTTTTGGCAAGGGCCCTTAGGTGCGGTTCGGCCACCTTAGGCAGGGTCAGGCCAGCCAGGAAGGATCTGCCAACATCAAGGGAGCGCGCCGTGAGTTCGTATGTGGAACCATCCGCTCGAAGGTAACCGAGGTCCGTGAGGGTCATCAGGAAACGCCGGGCGGATGCCCGAGTCATGTCCGTTTGTGATGCGATCTGCGAGACCGTGAGTCGCGGTTGTTCGGGGGTAAAGGCGAGCAGGACATCAAAGGCCTTCTCCACTGACTTCACAAAGTAGGGCGGCTGCTCCTCCATGAACCTTGCGTTCCTCTCTGAATGCAGTGGCCCGCCGGCGCGGGCGTGCCGGGTTTCAGAGCCTTCTCGATCATATCCGGCCTATACCTCGAAGTCGCAGAGCGCATCACGGCCGCGTTCCCAGAATGGGCTGCCCGTTCCAGGAGGCTCAGGGTGTCCTTCAGCAGGGAACCTGTCCGCTGGTCAAGTCCCAGTACGGGAATCATTTCCGCAGCCTGCTCGCGCAGACGATCCCATCCGTCGATGCCGCCCGCTCCCAGTTCCCTGGCGCGGGCAATGGTCGCAGTAACGTGGCCAGCATAGACAAAGTCATAAACGACGGCATCGTCAGCAAGTGTGCCGTCGCCCCAAACGGGTCGATCGGAACGGTTCTTTCCGATGGGAGTGGCATTCACAATGAGGGAAGCATCCGAAGCATCGGTTTGGGCCTGTTCCCACGTCACGCCGTGGGCGTCCATGCCAAGGCTACGGGCAACACCTAGCAAATCTTCTGACGCTCGGGTATCCCTGTCGGTGATGGTGACGCTGCCCGTTTTTCCTTTGAGGGCTACTAGTGCAGCCCTGGCGGCCCCGCCTGCCCCCATCATCAGAACATTCCTCTGGTATTAGGAGCCCAGAAGGACTGCAGCGGCAGTGATATCGGTATTGTGCCCATCCAGCGCCGCCGGTGTCCCGACGCACCAACAAGTTGCAGGCACCGCTGAGCTGGACGTCTTCCGTGACGTAGTTAGCTGTTCCCGCGGCACATTGTTTGTGGGGCATGGTGACGTTGGCCGCGACCACGTCCTGTTCCAAGAGTCGGTTGCGCACTCGGCCCATGACTGCCCCTGCCGCAACATCCCAGGCCTCATAAGTCCAGTTGCTGCCAAGCTGGCGCAGAACCGGAGACCACAAAGCCGGCGACATCGCTTGGGAGGCCTCGGAGCCAATCAGAACAGACGCGATGGCGGAATGTGGTCTTCCATGGGATGCCTTTCATTGATGACGGGAGGCTTGTATCTCGAAGCAGGCCTAACGGAAGGCGTTGTGATCCGCTTCACCACCTAGTATGCTCGCATTGAACGCATTACGCACAGCTGTTCGCTATTCGTACAAATTGTTCAACCCGACTACCGCCTTCAGCGTGGAAGGACCACCAGAAATGACAAACATTGCAGCAGGGGCCGAGGCCGAATCGCCGGCAGACTCGCAAAGGCAGCTCAAACGCGCCAGGAAAGCGGCGCTGGCCGCATTCCTTGGCGGAGCGCTGGAGTACTACGACTTCTTCATTTACGCCACCGCTGCGTCGCTGGTGTTCTCGAAGATCTTCTTTCCGGCCGGCGACCCAACCGTTGCCCTGCTGGCTTCCTTCGCCACTTTCGGCGTCGCCTACGTCGCGCGACCCTTCGGCGCTGTCGTCTTCGGGCACCTCGGTGACAGGATCGGCCGGAAGAACACCCTGGTGCTGACCCTGGTCCTGATGGGAGCCGCCACGTTCCTCATCGGCGTCCTGCCCGACTTCAACACCGCTGGCTACTGGGCGCCTGCCCTGCTGGTGGTCCTGCGACTGATGCAGGGACTCTCCGCGGGCGCGGAAACAGCAGGGGCCTCCGCCCTCTCCACAGAAGAGGCCCCAACGGGACGCCGCGGCTTCTTCGCCAGCTTCGCCATGAGCGGCATCTCCGCCGGCATCGTCCTGGCCTCCCTCGCCTTCCTGCCCGTGGCAGCCATGAGCGAAGCAGACCGCCTGTCCTGGGGCTGGCGGATTCCCTTCTGGGGCTCAATCCTCGTGCTGATCGTCGCCTACCTCGTCCGCCGCTCACTGGACGAACCGGAAGTCTTCGAAGAAAAGCACGATCACGGCGAACTCGTGAAACTCCCCTTCGCAAAGATGTTCAAGACCCACCCGGCCCAGTTCTTCCAGGTGGCGCTGATGTCCTTCGAGACCGTCACCAACACCTTCATGCAGGCCTTCGGACTCGCCTACGCCGTCAGCGTCGGCGTGCCGGCATCCACCATGCTCTGGGTCAGCATCGCCGGCAACGTCCTGGCCATCGCCACCCAGCCCCTGATGGCGCACTTGTCGGACCGTTTTGGACGACGCCCGGTCTTCATCGCCGGCGTCCTGGGCTCCGGCATCATGATTTTCGTGTACTTCTCAGTCATTTCCACCGGCAACATCCCGATGATCTTCCTCACCAGCACTCTGATCACCGCCGGCACGTACGCAATGTCCAACGCGATCTACCCTGCATGGTTCTCCGAACTCTTCAACGTCAAAGTCCGCTACTCCGGCATGGCCATCGGCCTGCAGATCGGCATCCTCTGCGCCGGCTTCACCCCACTGCTCGGCACCGCCCTTGTCGGCGCGGACAAAGCCAACTGGGGACCTGCCGCCTGGATCGTAGCCGCCTCCTCCGTCCTTGCCGTCGCCGGCGCGCTATGGGCCAAAGAGACCAGCAAGACCCCCCTCCGGGAACTGGGAAACCCCGTCGGCTGAACATGACAGGGGAGGGGCGGTGGTGACAGCACAAGAGAATCCCGCCCCTCCCACTGAGGTCCAAAAGGAGCAGATGGAGTCCTAACAGTCCCGAGCCGCATCTCATTCCTGTTCACTCGGTACGTTCCCGGGATCCTAGGTCACGGCGCCTGGCTGCTTGCTCGCTGGTGCGGTTAGTCGACCGTTCGATTGCAGCTGACTACTGGTGGCACGTCTCTCCTCAGTTACCCGGTTTGGATAACCCTGAATTGACCCCAGCCGGGGCCGTTCAAACTCGCCCTAGTCCCCCGCGTCGTCGTCGGAAGATTTGGGCGTGAGTGCGCATATATGGCTGACGAAAGGTTGCCTGGGCCCTCAGTTCCTTAGCCAAGGGACGTTTATTGATACCGCGGACGTGCCGTTGCACGCTTCAGCCGCAGCCGAATACCGGACCCTGCACGGCTAGAGCACGTGCCTATGGTGTGGCTCCCAATTGTCGTAGTCCGATTAGAACTGAGTAGAGCGCGATAGCTGACCATTGACGCCCCATGAGGAGTTCATTGAAAGGCGGAGGACTATGGCAAGCCTGTCCTCCACCGCGTCAGCTGACTTAAGGCAACGGTCTAGAAGGGCTGCGATAAAACGCAGGAGTCCGACGGCGGGAGACCCGCCGTCGGACTCCTGCGTTCTATCTAAAGGGCTAGAACTAAATCGCACGTTCCTAGCCGGCGAAGAGCGGCGAGAGGGAAGTCCAGAACTGCCGGACGCCAAGGACAACGAACAGCAATGCACACAGTCCCAGCGCAATGTTGCTGTGCGGTTTGTTGGCCCAGGCCTTCGGGATCCGCCTGCCGTTGAGCAGGCCGAGCAGGGTCAGTGCCAGGAACGGCATGAACAGCGAGCCCAGGGCACCATAGAGCAGGATCAGGCCGATGGGCTGGCCCAGGGCAAAGAGGGCCATGGGCGGGAAGGTGAGCCAAAGGATGTAGAACTTGAAGTACTTTCCACCCACACGGGTGTCGGGATGTCCTGATTCCTTGCCCCGCATGTTGCCCCAGAAGTCAGCGAACATGAGGGAAACACCATTCCAGACGCCGATGATGGAGGAGAAGGAAGCAGCCCAGAAACCGATGAGGAACCCGGTTCCGACGACGTCGCCGTACTCCGCCTTCAGCACATCGTAGAGATCCAGCAGCCCTTCGTCGCTGGCGCTGAGGGAAACACCTGCGGACCGGACAACCTCGGCGCCCACAATGAGCATGGCTATGACAAAGATCCCGGTCATCACGTAGGCCATCGAGTTGTCGATCCGCATGACCTTCATCCACTTGGGCGTGTACCAGCCCTTCTCGCGCAGCCAGTATCCGTAGGCGGCGAGGGTTATGGTGCCGCCCACTCCGCCGGCCAGGGCGAGTGTGTAGAAGATGCCCCCGTCGGTTGAGGGAATCATCGGGATCAGCCCGGTCAGCATCTCCGGAATGTTTGGGGCGGCTATGACGGCAAGGCCCACCACGGTCACGAACATCATGCCCACCAGGGCCGCTGTGATTTTCTCGAACGTGGCGTATTTGCCCCACCAGACCATCGCGAAACCGGCCAGGCCCATCAGGATGGCCCATCCCCACAGCGGCAGAATGGGGAACACGGCCGCCAGCGGCAACGCTGCCGAGGACATGGCCGTGGCTCCGTAGACGAAGCCCCAGATCATGATGTAGGGCCCGAAATACCAGGTCGTCCATTTGCCGAGGGAGCGCCATCCCTCGAAGATCGTCTTTCCGGTGGCCAGCGTGTACCGCCCGGCCCCTTCAACGAGAATGATCTTCAGGACGACACCGACGATGACGGCCCAAAACAGGCCGTAGCCGTAGCGGGAGCCGGCCACCAGGGTTGCCACCATGTCGGCGGCGCCCACGCCGGTTGCTGCGACCACCAGGCCGGGTCCGATGATGCGCCATTTCGCGGGGCGGCCGCCGTCGTCGTCAATCCGGTCAGCGTGACTTACTCTGGACGGAAGCTGCTGATTCGCTTTCATCACCGGTTCGTTCTTTGGGGGTGTGCTGCCCAGGGCATCATTGCTCATGGCTTCCTCCTCGACGTTGATGGTCCCCCTGGTAAAAGAGGACTCCAGCCAAACTATGTGTGTCTGCCGCCACATCCAAGGCAATCCGGTATTTACTAACACTTCCTTAGGTCTCGGCGCCTGGGCGGTGGTGGTTCGGATGAAAGCCACTGGACTGTTGCCGCAGTGATGTGCACGGCTGGCTGAAGCACATGATGAGGGATTGCGCTTTCCCAGGTGCCGGGCTATGAACCGGTAGGAACTATCGCGTCCGTAGTCCAAGCGTCCAGCGTTTCACAGAGGCCAGCGGGTAACCACACCATTTGTCTGCGCGTGGCAATTGTCCGGAGGGCACGGCAGGAAACGGCCAAGTGTGCCGCAACCAAACCCAACCCGGGGTTCACTCACTGGGGCTCCTACGCCAAACCCATAGCCCTCCGCAACGCGGACAACAACCTCATTGCCACTGGGAGTAACTGTCATCGAACTTGGATGATCAGCATTGCTCTTCCGAAATCATTCGGTGGTCGCTACTCGCCTGCCCTTCTGATCCGGCAGGGCTGTTGCTAGGGACGAGAGTGAGGACACCCGGCATATGGCTAGATTGTCAGGGCGGACGGCTGCTGGCCCTTCATCGGCGCGGATTTTCTTCAGTCGTCCGGCTCGGGCACACCCGACCCTGTCATCGGTGGCGGACGACGGCATGTCCGATCTGGAACACCACCATGCGGACGACTAGGACGGCAAAGTCGCTTTCAGGGGCATCGTAGTGGCCGCAAGTCCGAGCAGGACTCCACCGCTCGCGATCCGAGGGTTTCTCCGCCCGAAACGAGTACGGGTCCGATCGGCCAGGCCATTCAACAGGGTCGTGGCAATCGTGCTCGCGATCGAGCCCGCCGCTGCCAGCGTGGCGTAGAGCGCGCGGCTCTTGGTCCGCTGCGCGGCGCCCTATCGGGCAGACATGGGCCGCCTGCGGCGGCCTCGAGTCGCGAATGCGCTCTGTCCTCCTACGAATTGTGTGGTGCGGAGTGCAAAGGTCTACCGCTCGATTGGCGGGGCATGAGGGTGGGCATGGATTTTCGGATTTTGGGTTCCCTGCCGGGGTTCACGATGAGGTCGATCGCGTTGCTTGCGATCTGGTCCAGGGGCACCCGCACGGAAGAGAGTGGGGTTGAAAGGCGGGACGAGAGGGGTATGTCGTTGTAGCCGACCAGGGCTAGGTCTTCTCCTACGGTGATACCGAGGCGGTGGGCGGCCGCGATGACCCCCATGGCCAGGTTGTCGTTGGCGGCAAACACCGCGCTGGGACGTGCTCCGGTGTTGCTGGCCAATAGATCTTGCGCGGCGGAGAAACCGCTTTCGATGCCATACCCGGCGGCTATCAGCCAGTCTTCCCGGGGCTTGATGCCTGCTTCTTCCAGGGCTTTTCGGGCGCCAGCGAGGCGGGCTGTCCCGGTGGACGTGAATGAAGGCCCGGTCACAACGGCGATATCACGGTGCCCAAGGTCAATGAGGTGCCTGACCGCGAAATATCCGCCCACCTCATCGTCGCCAAGTGCGGAGGGACTGACGCCGTCGGTACGCAGCACCAACGCGTGCGCCACACCCCGCTCGCGCAGATGCCGGGGCAGCTCATCGTCAAGTCGGGCAGTGGCGAGGATCAGCCCGTCAACATTGCGGTCGAGGAGTGTTTCGGCTGCCCGGCGTTCGTCGTCGGGGTCATCGCCGCTGGTGGCGACCATGGCGAAGTAGCCGCGGCCTGAGGCGGCGCGTTCCAGTTCCTCGAACATGAGGGCCATGACGGTGTCGCTGAGCCGGGGCACGAGCACGCCGAGGGTCCGGGTCTCGCCTCTGCGCAGGTTGGAGGCGAAGGAGTTCCGGCGGTAGCCGAGCTCTTCGGCAATCTTCCTCACATGTGCTGCCGCAGCAGACTTTGATGCAGTTCCCCGCTCATCCAGGGCACGGCTGGCGGTGGAAACACTGACACCACTGGCCGCGGCAACCTCCTTGAGGGTGACGGGTGTCCCTAACCTGCCGGGTTCCATGGGCGTTCTCCTGTTCATCAAGCTCTTGCTAGACACTCTATTTCCCCCCTTGCCGAAAAAGACCCTTGACAGTGAGCCACGACACAGCGCAGAATGAAAACGTTCCCGCAAACGTTTCCATCCTAGCGGGACCACCGACAAGACTAGACAGAGGTAGCTCTAATGACCATGGATCTTCGCGGGCTTGTCCCCGCACCTGTAACGCCGTTCAACCGTGACGGCAGCGTCGACGTCGACGCGATCCACCGCTTGGGCGGCTGGCTGGCCAGCGTGGAGGGCGTCAAGGGCCTCGTGGTTCTCGGACACGCCGGCGAAGGCACCTTCCTCACCCAGGACGAGCAGGCCCTCGTCATTCGTGAGTTCAAGAACGCCGTCAACGGCGAGATCCCGATCATCGCCGGCATCACCGCTGAGGGCAACACCGTCGCCGCACTGGAAGCCAAGCGTGCCGTTGAGGCCGGCGCCGAGGCCGGTCTGGTCTACCCCTCCCACGGCTGGCTCCGCTTCGGTTACCAGAAGGGTGCCCCGCAGACCCGGTACCAGGAAATCTACGAAACCAGTGGCCTGCCGCTGATCCTCTTCCAGTACCCGGATGCCACCAAGGCAACCTACGACCTGGACACCCAGCTGGAGATCGCCGGCATGGAAGGCGTGTTTGCCACCAAGAACGGCGTGCGGAACATGAAGCGCTGGGACACCGAAATCCCCGTCCTGCGTGCAACCTACCCGGACCTGCAGATCCTCACCTGCCACGACGAGTACCTGCTGCACACCATGTTCGACGTCGACGGCGCCCTGGTCGGCTACGGCGGACTCGCCCCCGAGCCGCTGGTGGAACTCATCGCAGCGGGCAAGGCCAAGGACTACGCCGCCGCCCGCGCCATCCACGACCGCCTCCTGCCCGTGACCAAGAACGTCTACCACCGCGGCTCACACATGGAAGGCACCGTCGCCCTCAAGGAAGGCCTCATCGCCCGCGGCATCCTCGAGCACTCCACCGTCCGACCGCCGCTGCTTCCCCTGGCCGAAGGTGCAGGAAACGAGATCGCGAAGGCCCTGCAGTCCGCCAACCTGGGCAACGTCACCGTACCTGCGTAACATCCCCATTTAGGGGTGGCGGACCGACACCGACCCGCCACCCCTCCCAAAACTTCACTCTCCCACCGGTCAAAGAGGACCCCAGCAAGGCAGCTGGAGAAGGAGGACTCGCCAATGCGCGAGCACAACAAGACCGCCCACGCAGTAAAGGTCCAGGCAGGGCATGCGGTCGGCAACGAACATACTTCACCTGCGTCCGGTTCACTTACAACCGATGCTCCCAAGCGCCGGACCTTCCTTGGCTACCTCGCCCTCATGGGGCCGGCGTTCGTCGTCGGAGCCTGGCAATTCGGCCCCGGAAACCTCACCACCGCCGTACAGGCCGGCAGCCGCTTCGACTACAGCCTCGTCTGGGTCATCGCCGTCTCCACCATCCTGATGATCTTCTTCACCGACATGAGCGTCCGGCTCGGCATCGCCACACCCACCTCACTGATCACCTCCATCAAGGACCACCTCGGCAAATGGGTGGGCGTCCTGGCAGGCTTCGGCGTCTTTGGCATCACGCTGATGTTCTCCGTTGGCAACGCCGTCGGATCCGGCCTGGGCCTGTCCCTGGTCTTCGGCGGCTCCCCAGTCCTCTGGACAGTGGTCTGCACCGCCGCCGTCGGCTTCGTCCTGGCCTTCAAAAACGTTTACGGGATCGTGGAAAGGGCCCTGCTGGTCATCGTTGTCCTCATGGGCCTGGCCTTCATCGCCAGCACCGTCGTCGCCCAACCCGACTGGTACCGCTCCATGGAAGGCATGCTCCCGACACTTCCGCCCGGAAGCGAAATCCTCATCGTCGCCCTCGTCGGAACCAACTTCTCCATCAACGCCGCGTTCTACACCTCCTACGGCATCAAGGAACACCGCCGCACCCGCGCCGACTACCGCGACATCACCCTCGTCGACACCATCCCCGGCATCGTCGCGCCCGGCATCATGACCGCCCTCGTCATCATGGTCGCCGCCGCAGTCCTCGGGAAGACAGGCGCCGAAGCCGGGACCATCAACGCCCTCGCTTCCGTCTTCGCACCTCTGGCAGGCCCCGTCGGAGCCAAGCTCTTCGCCCTCGGCCTCTCTGGAGCCGCCTTCTCATCGATGATCGCCAACGCCACCGCCGGCGGCACCATGCTCTCCGACGGCCTGGGCCGCGGCGCCAAAGCAGGATCACCTACCGCCCGCATCATCACCGGCACGATCCTAGCCTTCGGCCTGATCATCACCCTTACCTTCCAGTCCTCACCCGTGGCGCTGATCGTCATCGCCCAATCCCTCACCGTACTCATCGCCCCCATGCTCGGCGTCCTGATTGTCATCATGGCCAACAGGCGCTCCATCATGGGAGAGCTCCGCAACAAATGGTGGCAGAACCTCTTCGGCGCCATCGGCCTCATCGCCATCATCGCCTCCTCCATCAGACTCATCACCACCCTGCTCGGCTGAACAGCCACCCGGCACCGAACCGCATTCAAGGAGCGCCCCCTGCACACGCAGGGGGCTTCTTGGATGCGGGTAATTCGAAGCTCTCTTATGTCCAACAGCCGCCGCGCGCAGAGCGCCCGTTCCGCACCACGAAGTACCGCACGGTACCGGCATCGGTAACCTGGGTGGTGACCAGAATGTGGAGTCCTGCAGTCAGCCCGGTGCTGTTCTACACTCGACATAACGGGCCTATCCCCGAAGTTGCCTGAAGTAGTACAAACAGCCCCCGCGAAGGGAGGCGCACCCCCAATGCGCCACAATCGTGTTATCGCTGGAACGTCCGCTTTCCTCTTGGCCGTCACTGAGCTTTTGGCCGCGTCCCTGGGTAGCGGCGGTGGGAACACCGCTGAGGGAGTGCCGCAGCCAATTAAGACTCTCGCTGCGCCGGCCCCGCCATCACCGAAGGCCGCTTCACCTGCGCGGGAGGTGCGGATCGCTGCTGTCGGTGACATGAACGGCCCGAGGACGTACGCACGGAATGGCCC
Source organism: Arthrobacter sp. D1-17 (assembly GCF_054130535.1). NCBI lineage: Bacteria > Bacillati > Actinomycetota > Actinomycetes > Micrococcales > Micrococcaceae > Arthrobacter > Arthrobacter sp. D1-17. The sequence goes on from NZ_CP096382.1 coordinate 4,079,598, forward strand.
GTCCGGTCGGAACGGTGCGGCGATCACCAGGCTGGTGCAGAAGAACGAAATTGATGCGTTCCTGGGGCTCGGGGACTTCCAGTACGACGTTGCGTACTGTGCTGACTACGTGAAGTACTGGACGCGGCTGTGGGGTGGCACGAAGCCCAAGTTGTACTGGGTGTCCGCGCCCAACCACGACTGGAAACCCGGCCGGAACGAAGACCTCGACAACTTCATGAACGGCCAATGCCCGGGGTCTCGGGCGAAGGCTGCGATCAATCAGCAGCGTGGGTTCATCGGGAACGGGAAACCATACTCGAAGGACTTCGGGAAATGGCACTTCGCGTTCCTGTCCTCCGCGCACTGGCGGTACAACCCTGAGGAGGCCCGGGCGCTGACGACGTGGCTGGACAAAGACCTCGCTGCTGCCAAGGCGGCAGGTAAACACCTGGCCGTCGTGCACCACGAACCGTACTTCACCTCGAACACGAAAGAACATAAGCGGGCCCGTGACCACAAGCCGTGGATCGACGTGATGTGGAAGCACCGGGTCCGTCTGACCCTGTCAGGGTCACAACACAACTACGAACGCTCATGTCCGGTGAACAACGCTGACCGGTGCGTCAGTGACGGGATGACAGCGTTCCAGGTTTCCACAGGAGGTATCGGGCTCCGCTCCTTCACCAGCAGTCCGCCGTACATCGTGAAGCGATTCAGCAACACCCACGGCTTCCTGCGGATGACACTCCGAGACAACGGGTCGTTCAACTGGGAATTCATCCCAACGACAGGGAAGGGCACGGACGCAGGTACGCGTCCCGCACCAAAATGAAAGTCACCGCCAAGCCAAGCCTTCCTGAAGCCCTCCCTCGCCGGCAAACCTGCTATTTCCATAACAGCAACACAAGGTTAGGTTGACGGAATCTCCGTTATCGGCGCGGCGAAAAAGTCGGGGGAGTGACCTTATTAGCGGTCTGAAGTCCTAAATCAGAGGACGTCTACGGCCAATTTTTACGCTTTTCCCTTGAGAGGTTTGGGTTTACTTGCTGAAGCGGATGGCGTTGGTGAGTTCGCCGAGGCCCGGCGCGCTTACGGTGGCTGTATCGCCGTCGGTGAGGTAGAGCGCCGGATCCATGCCCATGCCCACACCTCCCGGGGTACCCGTGAGGATGATGTCTCCCGGGCGGAGAACGGTAAAGGTGGAAACGTACGATACGAGGGCGGCCGCGCTGAACACGAGGTTTTTTGTGGACCCATGCTGGCGGCGGACGCCGTTGATCTCGCACGAGATCTCGATACCGTCCTCGGGGTCCACCGCGTCAGCTGTGATGAGTGTCGGACCCAACGGGGTCGTGGAGTCCCAGGCCTTGCCTTGGAACCACTGCAGAGTCCGCTTCTGCCAGTCGCGCATCGACAGGTCGTTCGCCAATGTATATCCGGCAATTCCCTCGCGTGCCTCCTCCACTGAGGCACCCAGCAGTTCGGTCCCAATGACCACGGCGAGTTCCGCTTCCCAGTCGAGAGCGCCTTGCGCCGTCGGTGGTATCGTGACGTCCCGGCCTGGGCCGATCAAGGTGTCCGCGAACTTCGCGAAAAGAGTCGGGTATCGGGGAAGATCGCGCCCCATTTCCAGGATGTGGTCGGAGTAGTTCAGGCCGCAACAGATCACCTTGCCCGGAGCCGGCAGGGGAAGTTCAAGTTCCGCTTCGGCTTCGCTGACGCCGGCTCCAGGAGCCGCCGACGCGAGCACTGATTCGGCGTCCGTCCGCCAGGAGGAGCTAAGCAGGAACTGGCTGAGGTTCTCGGCGGGAAGCGCCAGCCAGTGGCCGCCGCGGCGTACAGCCGCCGTGACCCCTCGGGATGTTCGAAGCGTTGCCAGTTCCATGTTTGTCCTCCTGAGTTAAGGGAAATCTATATGTCTTTTTCTTGCGACCGTCGTCGAAACTCCACGTCACCTCGTCACCCAGGAAGGAGAGTAAACCCGGCGAAGTAGAAGTCCCAACCGCTGGCCGGTCCCCTGCGCCCGCTGCGGCCGCCACTGCGACCCTGTCGCTCTATGGACCGACGGCGACGTTAGTGGCTACTGCCACCAGCAGACCAGCGCACCCAGCATCTGCACCTGCGGGTACGAAGGCATCGTACCCGCCTCGTCGACGCAAGGCCCCCGTGCCGCCAGCGCTCAGGCAGGAGGACGTAGGCAACACGGAACCGGACAGTGATCGGGGACGTTGGCTGCCGGACAGGGCAGAATCGTGTCCCCTACATCTGCCGGTCAGGCGGTGTAGGGGCCGGTGACGCAGGTGCATTGGGCACCGGCTGTCTCAAGCCCGAACATCTAAATACTGCATTATCCTGAGGGAGTTCTAATGCGGTAGACGCCCCGCGGCTCATACTGGGTCAGCAGAGGGAGTATCACTCATCGTTTGCATCATCTGGCTGAGCCCTGTACTTGGGCACGCGCCTAGCTAGTTGGAGGGGAAGTTGTAGGAGGCGCCGGACGCGTGCTCAGCTTCGGGCCAGCGTGAGGTGATGACCTTGCCTCGGGTGTAGAACGAGACCCCTTCCGGGCCGTAGATGTGCTTGTCGCCGAACAGCGAGGCCTTCCACCCGCCGAAGGAGTAGTAGGCCACCGGCACGGGCAGCGGCACGTTGATGCCGATCATGCCCACATCGACGGAGCGCTGGAACTTCCGCGCCGCGGCACCGGAGGAGGTAAAGATCGCGGTGCCGTTGCCGTACGGGTTGGCGTTGATCAGCTTGATGCCCTCCTCCAGGTCCGCGACGCGGACCACCACGAGGACGGGGCCGAAGATTTCCTCGGTGTAGGCGGACATCTCGGTCCTGACGTGATCCAGCACGGTGGGACCAACCCAGAAGCCTTCCTCATGGCCGGGGACCACCAGGTCGCGACCGTCCACCACCATGGCGGCGCCGGCGGCTTCTGCTTCGGTAATGGTTCGGACGACGAAGTGCCGGGAGTCAGTGCTGATGACGGGGCCCATGTCGGCGTCGGGCTCCATGCCGTTCTTGACCTTGACGTCCAGAGCGCGCTCTCGGACCTTCTTGACCAGCAGGTCGGCGGCGTTCCCGACGGCGACGGCGACGGAGATGGCCATGCAGCGCTGCCCGGCGGAACCGAAGGCGGCGGCGGCGAGGTGGTCGGCGGCGTTGTCGAGGTCCGCGTCGGGCATCACTATGGCGTGGTTCTTCGCGCCACCCAGGGCCTGGACGCGCTTGCCGTGCGCGGTGGCGATCTCCATGATGTGCTTGGCGACAGGGGTGGAACCGACGAAGGAGATGCCGTCCACGTCCGGGTGGGTCAGGAGACCGGAGACGACCTCCCGGTCCCCGTGCAGGACCTGGAACACGCCGTCGGGCAGGCCTGCCTGCTTCCAGAGCCTGGCCAGCAGCATCGCTGCTGAAGGGACCCGGTGGGAAGGCTTGAGGATGAAGGCGTTGCCGGTGGCGATCGCCATCGGGGCCATCCACAGCGGCACCATGACGGGGAAGTTGAACGGGGTGATGCCGGCAACCACACCGATTGGCTCGCGGAACGAGAACACGTCGATGCCGGTGGAGACCTGGTCCGAGTACTCTCCCTTGAGCAGCTGCGGGATGCCGCAGGCAAACTCTATGACCTCCAGGCCGCGGCCGATCTCGCCCTTGGCGTCAGAGAGGACCTTGCCGTGCTCGGCCGTGATCAGTTCGGCGAGTTCGTCCACGTGGGAAGCGACGAGTTCGCGGAACTTGAACAGCACGGCGGTGCGCTTGGCCAGCGAGATGTCGCCCCACGTGAGTGCCGCGGCCTTGGCCGCGGCGACGGTCGCGTCGAGATCCTCGCGGTTGGCCAGCCGCAGCTCTGCGCTGATCTGGCCGGTGGCCGGGTTGTAGACGGGCTTGGAGGCGGTGCCTGTACCTGCGGCCTCGGCGCCGTTGATGAAGTGGTTGATGGTGGAGGTGACGGTCGTCGTGTTCATCGGTTCGTTCTTCCTGGCTTGAGCACCGGACGTTCATGCGCCCGCACATGCAGTATCTGATTAGTAGAGCTGTCTCTTGCCGCCCGCAGCGGGAGCGAGAGGAGGATGTATGGGGGATTGGCTAGGCGTAGATGCCGGCGTAAATGTCCTGGATTTGCTGTGCGTCCGGAATGACGGGGTTGTTGGCGGGTGAACCGGAGGACAGCGCCTGTTCGGCCATAAGCGGAAGCTTGGATTCCCAAGCATTCCGGTCGATGCCGAAGGCCTCCGGGGTGGGAACGTTTAGGTCGGCATTGATCGCATGGAGTTCGGTCACGAGTGCTACCGAAGCTTCCCTGTCAGTCGCTGCTGCGGAGGCGACGCCCAGAGCACGTGCGCATTCGGCGTATCGTGACTCCGCGGCAGTTACTGAAAACTCGGTTACAGCCGGGAACAGCATGGCGTTCGCCAGCCCATGTGCCACATGGAAATGAGCGCCGATCGGCCTGCTCATGCCGTGAACCAAAGCGACGCTGGAGTTGGAAAATGCGATACCTGCCTGGGTGGCGGCCAACATCATGGCCTCCCGGGCGGCCTGGTTCGAGCCGTCTTCGTAAACTTTTCTGAGGTTCGTCCCAATGGTCCTGATAGCTGACAACGCAAATGCGTCTGAGAAGGGACTGGCCTTCTTGCTGACAAAGGCTTCAATGGCGTGGGTCAGTGCATCGATGCCTGTATCAGCAGTCAGCCGGGGGGGCATAGACAAGGTAAGCGTGTGGTCGATAACAGCAGCAACAGGCAGGAATGCTGCGCCGGCGCACAACATCTTTTCGCTGGTCTCCGAGTCGCTGATGATCGTAAACTGCGTGGCTTCGGAGCCACTTCCTGCTGTGGTGGGAATTGCGACAACGGGAAGCGCAGGGCCAGTGTTGTTCCTCGGTGCCTTGTAGTCCCGCATTTCGCCACCTTGCCGGCTCAGAATTCCAAGAGCTTTGGCTGTATCGATTGCGCTGCCGCCGCCGAGACCGATAATGATGTCAGCCTGGTGTTCTTGAACCGCTCTCACGCCGTCACTCAGGGAACCGGTGGTGGGATCGGGAACCGTTCCGGAGAATACGGCGACACTCAGCCCGGACTTCCGGAGAGTGTCGGTCAAGATGCCAACCACGCCGCAAGCAACCATATAGGCGTCGGTGACTACAAGCGGACGGTGCCCCCCGAGGTCGCTGACTAGGGAGCCCGTCTCGTGGATGGCCCCCCCGCCTACTCGCATGAGGCGGGGAAGTGCAATGCTGGCAACCATGAAACACCTTTGTTTGATCACGCCCCTCGCACAGGGCGGTATGTATTGGAATTGCTTCCAACCTCTCATGGCGCGGACGCCCAGACAATGACCAAAACTGCTTTTCGCTGTGCATTTTTGCACGATAGAATAACCAGATGATCTCTGCCGATGACCTGCGTTTCTTCTTGGAGGTATCACGTACGGGCAAGCTGGTGGCAGCGGCGCGTGGACTGGGCGTTGACCACACGACGGTGGGTCGCCGCATCACCCAACTTGAAAAGGCAAGCGGCGCGAGGTTGTTCGTGCGCTCCCCGGGAGCGTGGGAGCTCACGGAAGCCGGAGAACGCCTGGCCATCCATGCTGAGGCTGTGGAATCATCGCTGCTGGCCGCCGCCGAGGAACTCGGGTCCTCGCCAGGGCGGCTATCTGGCACCTTGCGGATTGCCGCCCCTGATGGATTCGGGGCTTTTGTACTCACCCCGGGACTGGGTAGATTACGAGCACGGTATCCCGACCTCAAAGTGGAAGTAGTTACGGCGACGCGCCTTAATCTGCTGGCCTCAAAGGAATTCGATGTCGGGATTTCGCTGACCCAGCCGACGACCCGGGGGGTTGAGTCTTTCGAACTGGCAGAGTATCCGCTCGGCTTATATGCCAGCACACAGTACCTTCAACGTCACGGACCCATATCTACCGTGGATGAGCTCCTCGAGCACTCCGTGATTGGCTACGTCGATTCGCTTCTGGACATTCCTGCGCTGCGATTTCTGGACGCAGCACTCCCTGGAGTCGGCCCGGCCATCCAAACGAACAACATCACGGGGCAATGGATGGCTGCAGTTGCGGGGCTGGGTGTTGCAGTCCTTCCCTTTTTTATTGCTGAGCCTGATCGCCGGCTCGTTCATATCCTAGATGAATCGGTAGCTATTCGGAGGAAATACTGGCTGGCTGTGCCGCGTGAGCTGCAGCGGCTGGCCAGGATCCGAGCCGCCCATCAGGAACTCAGGGAGCTGGTCCTCGCCCATCCATATCTTGAGGCAACGTCTTCCACCGGGCGCTAAGACCTATGGAACCGCCAGCCCGAAGCTCCGCCCTCTTCGGAGCTGCGCTGGCAGCAAACGCCGCACCGGAATCGCCTGCCTGCCGATACCGATCTTTGCGGCGGATGTCTTCGTTCACGACACCCAGACCGGACTCACCGAGCGCGGATCAACCAGCAGGAGTAGAGAGTCACGTGGCGACTGTCCATGCCGATGGCCGGGCTGAGCCCCCCAAAGACGGACCCGCTGCGTGACTCCGCTGGCCTCCGCTGACCCTGTCCGACCGTCACCATGGCCGCTTCATTTCACCTACCGGGCGCCCCTGAATTCCCCTACGGCTCCAGCAGAAAAGTTCAAAGTTGGGGGCCAAAATTGCCCAGCTAACTCACTGACACTCAAACGTAGGTTATCCGGGGTGGCCTTACTGGCAGGAGGAGATCAACGGATGCCAACGGCCCGTCGCCCCGTCCACCAAACCAAAACGAACGCGCTGGTGACCCCGAATGCGACGCCTGCGAAAGAAAGCAGCGGGTTGTCCCCGGGCGGAAAAGCTGCGATCCATGCATAGGCAACGGCCATGCCGGAAAACTTGAGCATGTTGTGAATCCCGATCCCTAAGCCGGAGGCTCCCGAAGGCGAGGCCGCAAGCGTCTCCGCAGACATGCTCTGAACAACTGAAATCCCAAAGCCTGCAAGGGTGAGCAGAAGAGTCGTAGCCACGACGATCGTCTCCGGTGCTGGCAGCAGATACACCGCTCCCATGCCGATTGCAGCGACCACGTTGGCCAGCAAACCGAGCAATATTACTCCATTAATCGTCAACCAGCGGCACAGAACGCCCGCCAGTGGACCACCCAGGCTCATGGCGATCGCAAGGCAACACAGCACGGCGCCGATGACGTCCGGGCGGGTGTCAAGATGCGCCGACAGGAACAACGGCGTGGCTACAAGGAAAGATCCCATCGCAAACATCGCCGCCGCTGCTCCGGCTGCACTCCCGGCAAAACGGCGATCGATCAGATGGCGAGGGTCAATGAGCGCATCCGGTTTCTGACGGGCCACCCACACGAAGCCCACGAGCAGGACGCTGCCTAAGAGTCCGCTGATTATCGCGGGAGTCGACAGAGTCCGCTGGGCAAACAGCGTGAAGCCGACGACGACTCCCGTGGCTCCCGCTGCCAGCAAAAACAGGCCAGCAATATTTGTCCGAACCGTCCGGTCTATAACTGCCGGCAACGTCGCAAGGAGCAGGCACAGCATAAAGGCGCAAAGTACAGAATGGACGAGGAACACGGCCCGCCACCCTAGCGTTTGGCTAATGGCCCCGCCGGCCAGAGGCCCCAAGACCTGACCGACACCCAAGGCCGAAGCCCACAAGGCGAGCGAGCGTCTGCGCAACGAAGGCCAGATGACGATTAGTGATTTCTGCACTCCGGGGGCGATGAAACTGGTGGCCAGTCCCTGCACGGCACGCACCGAAACGAGCATGCCCACCGTGTCTGCCATGAAACCCATGATGTCCGCGGCTACCATCAGCCCGAAAGCCCACAGCAGCATACGCCGGTTACCGAAACGGTCGCAGCACCATCCGGCCACCGGGACTGCGACTGTCAAGACGACCGTGAAGGCGCTGACCATCAGGACTATCTCAGCGACAGTGGAGGAAAGTTCCGCCCTTATAATTCCCAGAGGCGCGTTGAGTATGTTGCTGGATAACGTGGCCAGCGTAGAGCATCCCAGCAGCCCCCAATATGCAAGCTTTGTGGGTTTATCGGCCAGCAGCCGCAGAGGTCTTGTTATGCGCCATGTGCCCTCTTGCCTGCTCACGGCCCAACCCGGCGGGGCGGCCCGGACCGCTGCAAGGACCCACATTGGCTCGGGGGCAGGTCACGACTCATCATTTGCTGTCAGCGACCCGGTCAAGGCTTAGGCTGCACGAATTATCAGAGGAGACAACTGCACCGACAACCGGGCGCTTGTCCTGTCCCAGATAGTCTCTGGCGTAAAGCCTCGAACCGGTGTGCGGTCAATTTCGTGGATAAAAATACCGTGGCAGTTTTGGGCGACGAGGTAGGGATCGACAGTCGCGATAAGGGCCCCGTGGCTTTGGCCTTCGGCAAGGATGGCTCCGACCATACGGATCGACCGGTCGCCCTGGGCGATATTCCGCGCTCCGGTCACACTGCCGACCTGGAAACCTTCCCGCATATAGAGTGCGGCGTTATCAGGATTACGCCGGTAGAACTCGCAGCGAGCACGGTAGATGCTGTAAATACGGCCGCAGTAGGCCTCCCCGTCATCACGCTTCAGGGATCCGGAGGATGCCAGCACGGCATCCTCCCTCTCGATCTTGGTCAGAATGGCGTCCATCTGATCCCCGTACACCATCATCAGGAGTTCGCGTTTGCTTCCGATGTAGCGGAACAGCGTGGCTTCACCGATGCCCGCAAGCTCTGCGACCTCCCGGGTTGTGATTTGTTCGATGCTCCGTTCACTGAGGAGCTGCTCGGCAGCCGCCTTGATCCGCTCGGCCTTCCCCAGTTTGGACCGTTCCCGAAGGCTCAGCTGCTGCGTCTTGCCAATCACTGCTGTACCTTGCTTTTGGCTCACGAGCGCTGCCCCCTTGAGAGTCTGATCCGAAACATTTGACCTAAGTAAATCAGAATCCATCGGGTCAGGCCATCGTCTCCCTAGCACTGGATCTGGCTTTATCGAGAGATCGCTCCAACTTTGCGAGCTCGTGGACAACGGCTGCGTCAATGAAAACCACGCCTTCTCCTGCCGCGCTCCGGGTGTTCCATTCAGGCTCTCCTGGAGTGAACAGGGCGCTGACACCGGGGGCGCGACGCGAGCTGCGCACCCGATCGGCCATGGCGGCCACCTGCTGGCGGAACTCGTCCGGGTCCGTGAAAGCCTCGATATTCAGGGCGAGGAAAAAGTGGGAACAGTCGTTTGGCTTTTCGGGCCCGGTATACAGGCCTTGAACCGTATCACCCCAGGCGCCACCGCTGAGCATTCCGGTGAGGACGTCCACCATCATGGCCAGGCCAAAGCCCTTGGGACCGCCCATGGGAAGCAAGAGTCCTCGGATCGCTTCGGAGGGGTCCGTCGTTGCGGACCCGTCCGGCCCTGTCGCCCAGGACTCTGGGATGGGAGTCCCATTCTGCTCGGCTGATTTAATCTTGCCGAACGCTGCTTCTGAGAGGGCCATATCCAGAACAAGGTGGAGTCCGTCGGCGCTCGGCGCGCCGATTGCCAGCGGATTGTTGCCGACGACCGCTTCTGCACCGCCGATGGCGGCCATGAGCGGGCGCGTGTTTGCAGCGGCTATGCCCACGTAGCCGGCGTTTGCTGCCTGCAGTACATACCGGGATGCGGCACCGAAGTGAAAGCCGTGCCTGACTGACACGGCACCCACGCCGAACGCTGCAGCTTTCTCCATGGCTAGCGCCATGGCCTGATCAGAGGTCAGCGAACCAAGGGCGTGGCGGGCATCCAGAACACAAACCGCGCCCTGCTCCCGCACTACCTCCGCCCGCTCGTGCTGAGAGACTGAGCCGGCCCGGATGCGCTCAACGTACATAGGCACACGCATCGTGCCGTGGGACCGGACACCGCGGAGGTCCGCCTCAACCAGCGAATCAGTGACGCTTGTCGCCGAAGCCGGAGAGTAGCCCAGCGAGCCGAAGATGCACTCGACTGTCGACCGAAGCCAGGCCTCCTCAACTGAAACCAAGTCTGCTGACATGGTCATCGTCCGCCGGCGAACATCGGCTGGCCTTGGTTGGTCTTCACAATGTAGCCGGCATCCTTGAAGGTCCCGTTTTCCTTCCGGAACTGGCTCATGAAATCCGGCCAAAGCGTGGTCAGCCGGCCGTTCCGGGGGTCAACGTACCAGCTTTGGCAGCCTCCTGAGAGCCAGACGGTACCTTGGGCGCGTTCATCAATGGTTTTCACGTACTCCTCCTCAGCCTCGGCGGTTACCTCGAGGGAGGAGACGGAGTTCTCCCTCATGTACGTTAGGGCCCCAGCTATGTAGGAAATCTGTGTTTCGGCCATGTAGATGATCGATCCTGCGCCCAGGCCGGTGTTCGGTCCAAGCATCACAAAAAGATTCGGAAAGCCGCTGACCGTGGTGCACGCGTAGGCCTGTCCGCCGTTGCTCCAATGGTCTGCGAGCAAGGCTCCGGCCTTGCCGTAGATCCGGTGGGAAATCGGAAGGTCACTTGCCTCGAAGCCGGTGCTCAGGATGAGGACGTCCAACTCGTGGCGTTCACCGGTGCGGGTGATGACCGCATTCCCTTCGATGTGGCTGATTCCGTCCGTTTCCAAGGTGACGTTGGACCGGCCCAGCGCGGGGTAGTAATCGTTCGAAATCAGGATCCGCTTGCAGCCGATCGCGTAGTCCGGGGTGAGCTTTTTGTACAGGCCCGGGTCGGTAACCTGTGATTTGCGGTGGTTGTCGGCAACTTCGGTGATCTGGTCGATGAAAGCAGGGACACCCCTGCGCTGGGGGAAACGTGCCTCGTTGCCCCAGAAAAGCTCATCTCGAATCGCCTGCGCTGTGTGGGGGAACTTGCGGAACATTCCGCGTTCGGCGTCGGTATAGAAGTAATCCAAGCGGGGTATGACGTAGGGAGCGGAGCGCTGAAAGACGGTCAGATGAGTGGCGGTTTCCGCGATTTCCGGAACAATCTGGATCGCGGACGCGCCCGAACCGACCACTCCGATGCGTTTGCCCTCCAGCTCGACACTGTGATCCCACTGCGCCGAATGGAAGATCTCGCCTTTAAAGCTGTCGATTCCGTCGATGTTAGGGAACTTTGGATCCGAGAGGTGGCCGGACGCCGTGACCAGAGACTTGCCGACAAAGGTTCCCCGGGGTGTGGAGACGATCCAGCGTTCCTGGGTCTCGTCCCAGCGGGCGTCAAGCACTTCAGCCCCAAAACGGATATGCGGGATGAGTCCTTCCTCGCGGGCGGCAGCCTGCAGATACTGAAGAATCTCGGGCTGGGTGGCGTAGACCCTTGACCAGTCCGGGTTAGGGCGAAAGGAGTAGGAATATAGATGTGACTGAATGTCACACGCCGCGCCCGGATAGGTGTTGTCACGCCATGTCCCGCCGACATCGGCAGCGCGCTCAAGCATGACGAATGATTGGTTTTTTTCACGAATCAGCTGGATGCCCATGCCAAGACCGGAGAAACCGGTGCCGACGATGATCACATCGACGCTGTTCAACGGATCATTTTCATGGCGGTGGCCGGCTTCGGCGGTTACTGCAGTATCAGGCGTTTTCATCGGTAGTCCTCGTTTCTGTGATTCTGGCTCAAGCGTGGACGGGAGCCAGGACGGCCCCGGCATCATCGGAAGCATGTCCTTGGACGAAATTGTCGATCCGGGTGAAAAGTTCGGCAGGCCGCTCATGGACCACTGCGTGCCCACTGGAAATTTCAACAAAGCGCGAGTCGTCAATCGCTCCGAACAGTGCGTGGCTGTGCCGAATAGGTGCCATCTGGTCATCGGAGCATCCGATGACCAGGGTCCGTGCCCGGACAGCTGAGAGTTTGGCGGATATGTCGACGGTTCTGTTGAGGCGCATCTTGCGTGCCCGGCTGGGCCCGGCCTTAATGCCCGCAATGAGCTTTTGGAGCTCGGCCGGCGGACGTGTGGCCAGGAACCGGGAGCTGAAAGCGGTGAGAAGCATGAACTCGGCCAATGCCTCGGATTCCGAATCGTGAAGCTGCTGCCAGACGGTGTTCCTCAGCTTCTGCTGCGCGTCCGTTTTCATCCACCCCGCGACCAGAACAAGGTTCCGGACCAGTTCGGGCTGTTCAGCTGCCGCCACAGCGGCGACGACAGCTCCAAGGGAATAGCCCACCAGGGTCACCGGCCTGCCCGGCGAAAGCTTGTTGATAACTGCTGACGCCTGACCGACAAAGTGGTCCAGGGCCAGCGGCCCGTTTCCTTCCGGAATTTCATCGACGAAATCGAGGGCGATCACGCGGTGCCGGAACGACAACATGGGCAGCAGGGCGGCGAAGTTGTTTTCTGCACTTCCTCCTGTCCCGTGCAGCAGGACGATGGGCGCCCCACCTCCGGGCTTCTCGCCAGAGTCGTAATACCTGACCTCGACGCCGTCGGCTCTGACGGTGCCCTCGATTATGCCCGGATAAAAACTCACGCTGCTTCCTTTCACCACGCGTCGCGGAACTACCTAATTTTGATAGAGTACTCACAATGAAGTGTACTATCATTAGATCATGGTTGTGGTGCCACTCACAACCTGGAGAATGGGTTCCTGCCTAAGGAGTGTTGTTTCATGAGCGTAGAAAACCAGCCACGAATGCGCGCGGTAAGCCCCGCCAGTTGGGGGCCGCCCGAAGTGCTCCGCGAAGTCGAGGTGGACCGGCCCTCGCCGCAGCCGGGCGAAGTGCTGGTTCGAGTCAAAGCGATCGGGGTGAACCCCACCGATTGGAAGAGCCGCGCTACCGGTGGCAGGAAGCTGTGGAAGAACCCGCCGATCCTGGGGTTCGATGTCTCCGGTGTTGTTGAGGACGTGGCCGAAGGCTCGGTTCTCTTCCGTCCCGGCGATGAAGTCTTCGGAATGCCCTTATTTCCTCAACAGGCCGGTGCCTACGCTGAGTATGTTGCCGGGCCGGCCCGGCAATTCGCCCGCAAACCCGCCGGCCTGGATCATGTCCACGCTGCTGCGCTTCCCCTGGCCGGTCTTACCGCCTGGCAGTCCTTGGTTGATGCCGCCGGAGTGCAGGCCGGCCAGCGCGTCCTCATCCATGCGGCGGCCGGCGGCGTGGGGCATCTGGCGGTACAGAGTGCGAAAGCGTTGGGAGCCTACGTCATCGGCACTGCCCGACGATCCAAACACGAGTTCGTGCGCGGTCTTGGCGCCGATGAAGTGCTGGACTACACCGAAATTGATGTCGCAGAAAGCCTGGACAAGGTAGACATTGTCATTGATCCAATAGGCGCCGAAACCGGACAGCACTCCATCGGTGCTCTGCGCCCCGGCGGAATTCTCGTCTCTTTAATTCCGCGCGGGCACGGCCCCACGGCTGCAGCGGCTTCCGCTGCCGGCGTCCAATACACCTTGGTGGTCGTCGAACCCGACCGCGAAGGGCTGAAAGCGCTGGCCCGACTGGTTGAATCGGGAGAGCTCCGCCCCCACGTCTCGGCCGTCCTGCCTTTGAAGGACGCCCGGGCCGCCCACGAAATGGGCGAGACCGGACGCACGATTGGCAAGATCGTCCTGACGCCGTAGCCTTTGCCGGCCTTTACGACAACGAACCCTGCAATGGGGTCCCCGTCCCGTCCGGCATCCGGGAAGGACTGCACAGTGCCAAAAGCTGTGCCGCGTCGGCGTGATTCTCCAAGGTGAATACAGAATCCGCCAAGGCCTCCATGGCCTCCCACGAAAGTCCGGAGGCCGGCAGGACATCGCGGGCCAGGTCGAGAACACCACCCCGGTCGTACTCGACTGCACGGGCAGGGCCCGAACTGAGGCTGCGGCCGTCAAGCAAGCGGATGCGCACTGCTGCCCGATGATCCGCCCATTGGGCTGGCCTCGCATCCAGCGCTTGTTCGGGCCCAGTCTCAAATTTAACTTTTGCGGCAGCCCTCAGTACGACCGGATCTCCGTGATCCGCCAGATGGCTGACATCGACGCTTCCGTGGACGAGCGCCACCCCCAGGGAGAACTGCATGCTCATCATTGCGGCCGTAGGCGTGGACGGACAGCCTGGGGCATCGACGCCCGGGTAGCTCCTGTCGCTCTGGGCCACGGTGACGAAGACTTCAACGACATCCGCGGCCAAGAAACCGTGGGTTCTTTTGAGCTCGAGAACTCTTTGAACGGCCGCCTGATTGATTGCGCAAACGGGGAATGGCTTGAGGATCACTTCGCTGACCGCCCAGCTCCTTAACCCTCCCAGGATCGTCTCCCGGTCCACGCATTCTTTATCTGCAAAGGCCCTGTAAAAACCCGCGGTTCCTTCCAATGCATCCGGGGCGCCTATCGCTCCGGCCTCTGCGAGCATTGCTGCGTTGAATCCGTTCCTGGCGGCTGCAGCCGTTTGATAACGCCATTCGTCCGTTCCGCGTTTCCACATTTGCGTGATGCCTGCTGAGGAGCTGGCCGCTACGGCAAGTGCATTGGCGATCTGGTCCGCTCCTCCCCCGCGCGCTTTTGCGACGGCGCCCGCGCCGGCAAAAGGACCGTATAGTCCCGTGGGTCGGAACCCCCGCCGCGTGGTAGCCGCTACCGAACTCCGGCCGATGGCGGCGCCCACTTGGTAGCCTGCAATCATGGCGACAAGGAATGCCTGGCCATCCAAGGATCGGTTCTCCGCCGCGGCCAACAGCGGCGGTATCACGCAACTGCCAAAGTGACTTACCGAACCGGGGTGCTCATCGTGCTGGGCACGCGCTCCCATAAGCAATGAGTTCGTGTAAACGCTCGCCTCATTCGGACCGCGCACGCCATCGGTCAAACGGGTCGCTGTCGCCGCGGAGGGCGCACCATCTGGCCAAGCCACCCGGTCTTGCCCGGGGATGCTGAGGTTACGCGCCCCGAGGGCAACAACGAGATTATGGCAGAGAACGGTCTTGGCCTGTTCGACAACTGTCGGTGGCAACTGCTCATAGGACAGGCCGTCAAGATACTCCGCCAGCCCGGCGATGATAGATGGTTTGCCTTCAGCGATCACGGCACAACTCCCTGTCGTGTGGAATGGCATCCTCATTGAGCGCCGTCGGCCCGAAGGCGGGTCCGCTATTCAGCGGCCACCTTCTCCTGTTTGTCGGCACCAAGCCGTGCCGCCAGGCGCCGGCGGCGTTTGCCGACAAATCCCAGAATCACGCCAGCGCCAAGTGCTATGAAGATAGTCAGTGATATCGGGTCCGTAACGAAGATGGTAAAACTGCCCCCAGAGAGCAGGAGCGACTGCCGCACGGAGCTCTCCAGGATCGGTCCAAGAACGAAGGCAAGGACCAGGGGGCCCGGGTCAAACCCGGTCTTTTTCATGAGCCAACCGATCACGCCGAACACGAGCACCACCCACATATCGAACGGGTCGTTGCTGATGGAGAATACGCCGACCATGACCACCAGCAGGGCAAAGGTGACGAGGATGCCGGCACGGATCCGGAGCATCTGGACGAAGACCCCGACCAAGGGAATGTTCAGCGCAAGCAACATCAGGTTGCCGATGAACATGGAGGCAATAACGCCCCAGAAAACCTCGGGGTTGTTGGTCATCATCTGTGGTCCGGGCGTAATGCCGTGGACCAGCAAGGCCCCGAACAGCAGGGCAAGAACGACGTTCGATGGGATTCCAAGCACGAGCAGCGGGATGAAGGCTGAGGTCGAGGAGGCATTATTAGCGGTTTCGGGTCCGGCGACTCCTTGGATAGCGCCATGCCCGAACCTGCTGGGATCTTTGGCCCGACGTTTCTCCATGGCATAGGACGCCAGTGAGGAAAGGACACCGCCGCCGCCCGGGAGGATTCCGATGAAAAAGCCAAGTACAGAACCACGTGCAATGGCGCCGGACGAGTCCTTAATATCCTTTCGGGAAGGCCAGATATTTTTGATCTTCGAGGTGAAGGCCTGGACTTTTTCCGTCTGCTCCAAGTTATACAGAATCTCACCAACACCGAACAGACCCATGGCAACGGCCACAAAGTCCAGTCCGTCGAGCAGCGACGTCTGGCCGAAGGTGAAACGAGGCTTGCCCGTCACCAAATCCTGGCCGGTGGCTGAAAGCAGGAGCCCCACCGCAGCCATACACAGCGCCTTGATCGTGGATCCTGTGCCAAGGGAGGTCACGAGGAAGAGCCCCAATACCATGAGCGCCACGAAAGCCGGCGGGCCGAAAGCAAGCGCCGCATCGGCAAGCACCGGAGCCAGTAAAACCAAGCCGATGACGGACACTGTACCGCCGACGAACGAACCAATCGCGGAGATTCCGAGAGCCGGGCCTGCACGACCTTGCCTGGCCATCTGATAACCGTCAAAGGTCGTCACTACGGAGGCGGCTTCACCCGGCAGCCTTAGAAGCACGGAAGTTATTGTTCCCCCGTACATGGAACCGTAATAGATGCCGGCCAGCAGGATGACGGCAGCAGTGGGGTCAAGGGTGAGCGTCACAGGCAGAAGGAGCGCGATTGTGGCCGTCGGCCCGAGTCCGGGCAGGACGCCGATGGCAGTACCCAATGCCACGCCGATGAATACATACAACAGGTTCATGGGGTCAAATGCCACCGAGAACCCCAGGGCCAGGTTGTTCAACGCGTCCATATCAGACTCCCAAAGCCGAGAAGAGTGTAACGACGACATCCCTAGGGAAAGGAACGCCCAACGCCACTACGAAAAGAAAATGCATGACCACCGCTCCGGCCACGGCGAGCGGCACCGCCAGCCGCCATGGTTCCTCACCAAAAGTCTTCAGCCACAGCGCGAGCATCAGAAACGCCGGGATGAGGAAACCGATCATCTGGAAAAGTAGGATGAACAGTCCCAGGCTCGCCAAACCCCCCGCAATTCCCAGGGCGCGGCGGTTCCACTGCTCGCATTCCGACGGGTCCTGGACAAAGAAGAGAACGGCCGCCGTTACCGTCAGAAACACTCCGACAATGAAGGGCCACAAGCCGGCTCCCGGATTATTCAGCTCCCCCAATGACAGCTGGTATGCGCCAACCATCGCGGCAACACCGACCAATACTAAGATGATCGGAATGACACGTGGCCATTGCGAGCGGGTGGGCTTCGCAAGCACCGTGACCTCCTGTGGCGCCTTGCTCCCTGCTGTGGAAGTCATGATGCTCTGCATCCCCTTTCCGCGACTTACTTCTTCAACATGGTCTTGTAAACGGTCGCGCCCTCGTCGAGGATCCCCTTGAGAGCTTCGGCGTCATCGAACTTCTCCGGGACAAAGCGTTCCCCGATAATCTCGACCGTTTTAGAGTCCTTGAGGCACGTCTCCAAGCTCCCGGCAAGCTTGGATGTCGCCTCCTCCGGCAGCCCGGCAGGGCCGGCCAGTGCGTACGTGGTTACAGCCAGGGTCAGGTCAGGGTAGCCGAGCTCGACGAGGGTGGGAGTGTCCGGCAGGTGCTTCTGCCGCTCTTCAGAGGAGACAGCAAGCGCCTTAAACGAACCGTCCTCGATCCGGTCAGAGACCTCGGGGGCATCGTTGATGAAAGCCGCATCCGCGTGGCCGCCCAACAGTGCTGTCGTCGCTCCCGCGCTGCCATCGAAGGGAACGACCGTGATGTCCACTCCATACTGTTCCTCGAGCCGCTGCAGCTCTACGGCCTGGGGTGTAGACGCCCCGGATACACCGACGTTGAGCTTGCCAGGATTAGCCTTGGCTGCAGCGATGAACGCCTCAGCGTCCTTGTAGGGCGAGTCCTTCCCGACCACCAGATTCATCGGTACATGGGAAATGACCCCGATCGGGGTGATGTCGTCCTTCGAATAATCGAGACCATTGACCAGCGGCGTCAGGACAGTCATTCCGGTCGACACAATCGCCACCGTGTGCCCGTCAGCTTTCGAACCGATCAGCTTCTGCATTCCCAGCGCCCCGGAACCGCCCGCTACGTTCTCGGCGACCACTGACTGCCCAAGCTCCTTGCCCAGACACGGAGCAAGAGCGCGGGCCGTAACATCGGTCGGGCCCCCGGCGGCATAAGGAATGATGAAGCGGATCTTCTCGCTCGGATACCCGCCGCCCGATTGCGCGCCGGCAGTATTGCCGCAGCCCACGACTACAACCGACATAATTCCAACGCTGGCAAGTACACCAGCCGTGCGGGCGATTTTCTTATTCATGAGGTCTCCAGTCGCAGTGTGAGCTTCGTTGCTTACTCGTCGGCTAATAGAAGTGCGCTATCAAAACTTCCGTCCACCTGAGATTAGGGGACGGATCGGATGTAAGTCAAGTCACAGTTGCTGCGTTTCTAACCGCTCCCAAACCTGGCCTGTCCATGCGAGTGTGGCGGAGGCGGCGTGCGGACCCACCCCGTCATTGCCATCCCCGCCACCCTCTGCTTAACTGAATCTGCAAACGGACCGCACTCTCACGATGTCCCATTTGGGAAAAGGTGCTGTAGGGCAACATGAGCGAAGTCAGGACGGAATACATGAGAGAACGCGTACTGGTCACAGGTGGAGCGTCGGGAATCGGGGCAGCAATCGCTGACCGTTGTGTCGAAGAGGGGTACGAACCTGTCGTTATCGACCGCGTGGGCTCGGGCCTGAGAGCCGACCTGTCGAACAGTGAGGCCACCGCCGCGGCGCTGCAACAGGCTTTGGATGCCGGACCGATCCACCGCCTCGTCAACAACGTCGGGATGATAAGAGTTGCTTCCATCGAAACAGTCAGCCCGGAGGACCTGGAACTGACATGGTCAGTCAACGTGCGATCAGCGATTCAATGCCTGCAAGCTGTTCTTCCGGCCATGAAGGAACGCGGGTTCGGACGCGTGGTCAACATTTCTTCCCGGGCGGCCTTGGGGAAGGAGGGCCGAACAGCATATGCCTCGTCGAAGGCTGCACTGCTGGGGCTAACCAGAACCTGGGCCCTGGAACTAGGCAAACACGGCGTAACCGTCAATGCAATCGGCCCGGGACCAATCCGGACTGCGATGTTCGACGCGGCAAACCCGCCAGGCGCGCCCGGCACACGCGCGATCATCGATTCCATCCCGGTCCAGCGGATGGGAGAGCCCAAAGACATCGCCAACAGTGTGGTTCATTTCCTCGACGATCGATCCGGTTTTGTTACTGGGCAAACACTATATGTGTGCGGAGGGAAGACGGTGGGCAGTTCGGGAATCTGACGCCCCTTCCCCAGGCTCAAAATACAACAACAACGCTTTGCAGGTCGATATCCGGCCAGCAGGCTCCTACTGGAGGTCTTAATGAGGGCAGTGCGCGCAAGTAAACCGGGAGGTCCGGAAGTACTTCAAGTTGACGAGGTCCCCATTCCTGTTCCTGGACCGGGCGAAGTGCTCATCGACGTGGCTGCCGCCGGGCTCAACCGGGCAGATGCACTGCAGCGCCAAGGCAACTACAAGCTGCCTGCCGGTGCCAGCAATATCCTCGGCCTGGAAGTGTCCGGCACGATCTCAGCTCTCGGAGACGGAGTGACACAGTTTTCAGCGGGCGAAGAAGTTGTAGCACTGCTCATCGGTGGCGGCTATGCGGAGCACGTCGCAGTTCCTGCGGGCCAGGTGCTGAAAACGCCGAGCGGCATTGACCTCGTGAGCGCTGCGGCCCTGCCAGAGACAATGGCCACCGTGTATTCCAACCTCTTTATGTCTGCTCGGCTTGTTCGTGGCGAGACAGTACTGATCCATGGCGGAGCAAGCGGCATAGGAACCACCGCCATTCAGCTGGTCAAGGCATTCGGAGGCAACGTAGCCGTCACGGCCGGGTCGCAGGAAAAGCTGGACGCGGCCGCGGACCTTGGCGCCGACATCCTGATCAACTACAAAGAACAGGATTTTGTGGCCGAGGTCAAAAAAGCTACGGCCGGACGGGGCGCCGACGTCATTCTCGACGTGGTCGGTGCAAAGTACCTGTCCCGCAATATCGACGCTCTAAACTTCTCCGGCCGACTTGTCATCATCGGGCTGCAAGGCGGAAACAAGACCGAATTCGACATCCGCTTACTGATGACCAAGCGTGCCAGCGTGATCGGCACGCTGCTGCGACCGAGGCCAGTGGAAGAGAAGACGGCCATCATGACGGCTTTGGCCGAGCACGTCTGGCCGCTGGTGGCTGCAGGTACGGTGAAAGTGCCCGTAAACAAGACCTTTCCCCTTTCGGCGGTGACCGACGCCCACAGCTACTTCGACTCGGGCACGCATATCGGCAAAGTCCTGCTTACCGTCTAGCGGTACTGGACGGTCACGGGAAGAGGTTTGACGTCCAAACTCCGCGACCCGGCCGGCGAGGTGACCATCGGCCCGCCTTCATGATCACCGGCCACACCCTGGCCATCGACGGAAACTACACCATCATCCGCTAAACCCGTCCAGCCCATTCGAACTGCCACGAACCATTTTTCTTGGAGGATCTTCATGACGAGCATTCACACCGTTACAAGCGCGGCCGTTGTCGGCTCGGGCTACATGGGCGGGGGAATCGCCCAAGTTCTGGCGATGCACGGCTACAAAGTCGCGCTGGGCGACGTCGACGGCGAGACGGCCGAACGCGCACGCTTCAGGCTCGTTGAACAGGCACGGGGGTTCGAGGCCCGCGGGTTGTTTCCGGAAGGGGCCTCCGAGGTCATCGAAGGAAACCTTGCCGCTGCGGACAGCATAGAAGAAACCGTGGCCGCGGCGGACTACATCGCCGAAGCGGTTCCCGAAGAACCCGCATTGAAGGCCGGTATCCTCCGCAGGATCTCGGCGGCCGCTCCGCCCACAGCGGTCATCGCCTCTAACACCTCCGCCATCCCCATCGGAGAACTTGCCCTATCGGTGGCCGGTCCGGAGCGGTTCCTCGGCGTCCACTGGATGAATCCTGCCCCCTTCATCCCGGGGGTTGAACTCATACCCGGCCCGCACACCGCCCCCGATATCGTTGACCTCGCCGAGGAGCTCGTTCGTAGCCTGGGCAAGACACCGGCCCGGGTGGCAGACACGCCAGGATTCGTCGCCAACCGGCTCCAGTTCGCCCTCTACAAGGAAGCAGTCCGGATCGTTGACGACGGCGTCGCCACACCCGAACAGATCGACGCTGTTGTGAGCAACACATTCGGATTCCGCCTCGCCCTCTTCGGCCCCTTCGCCATCGGAGATATGGCCGGACTCGACGTTTACGAATCCGCGTACCGCACCCTCGAAAAAGAATATGGCGACCGCTTCTCCGCGCCGGAGGCGCTTTCCACGACGGTTAAGAACGGAAACCTAGGGCTGAAAAGAGGGCACGGTTTCCTAAACATCGACACCGCAGACCAAGCAGCCCTCCTGGCCTACCGAGACAACGCCTATGCACGCTTGTCACAGCTCCGTACAGACCTCGGCGAGGCCCCCGGGCTCTAACCTGTTCGGGCACAACCGCCAAACCGCCACCACCATTCCTATGGCACATCCGGTGGAACTACCGGAAGAGCGGTCCTCCCCCGCTGACATCGAATCTGCGGCGCGTAGGACTACGCAACTGGCAGTTACTGCCCTCATCATCTGTCTGGGAGTTGCCGCCTTACGCGGAACCCTGCGTTTTGGCCCGGGCCGCTCGTTCCGCCGTAGCCCTACGCACACTCCGTCAGCGGAAAGACGCGCCACTCCGGAAGCTTCCACCCAGACAGTCGACCGTCACGGTTGCGATAGCGCAAAGTTGAGCCGCCGGGGCAGGACGATCAGAGTGACGCCTGGCCTGCACCGCTTGCCTGGCCAGCGAGCGAGCATCGGTCTCGACGACGAGGCGGCAGTCTTGGCCGACCAGCTCCCAAGGCTGATAACCCAGCATGTCTGAACTGGCGTTGTTGGAGAACGCGAATAAGGACGTTCCGAGGGCACTCTTCTGAAGCTTCCGCCTTGTCAAGGAGCACCTTGATCCGGGCCCCACAGCAATTGTGCAACGGGCTGTTGCACAATGTGCCCGGCCGGGCGGCGGCGAAGGCGCGCATATTCCACTGAGAAGCTCTTTCATTTCCGGGGAATTCAGCACGCAGGTCACCACCAGCTGCCCCGTTACCCCACTCCCCCAGCCCTCAGCGTCCTGCCATTCAAGGATGTCCGGCCCGATGAACCAGTACAGCTCGATGAGGTGGGCGCATAGTTAGAACACACCCCAACCTGACGTCCGGGCGCCTGGCAAGGGTGGATGTCGCCTGTCAGCGGAGCTTCGGTCTTGTTCTGAGACAGCTGTAAAGCCGCAAGAGGTGACTTCGCCAGGCCCCTGCCGCAAGCAATTTCTATCAAGCCCGGATTCCTGGGACTATTTCGATGATTCTCGGGCTACCTCACCCCGGTTCCCGCCCCTGCAGATGCCGTGTTGCAGCGCCAAGTACATGGTGGTGGGCGTTTTGCCGCACCTGGACGGAGCCACCAGAATCACCTGCGCTTTTTGCACGCAGGCTCTGGCCGTCATCGTGTTCCATGGCGTATTCGACGGCGGCCATCCTGTCCTGGATCGGTAACGCGCTGCATTCCCCAGCCCGTGCGCCCGCCCCGGTTCCCCGCTGGCGGGGATACCCATTGCCGGCTCCAACTGCCCCACATGGGTACCGATCAGATCAACGACGATTCCCTTGCAGGTCGAGAGGATCTGCCGGATGTCGTTGCTGACTGCGGTGGAAAAGATGATTGGCTGCGGCCCCTTGGCAGCGGCGTCATCGATGGACTTCACGACGGACGTGGCTTGTTCGGCTGTGGTGATGAAGGGAACCGTGATGCGGTCAAAATGGTTGGCAGAGAACTGCGTCAGCAAGGTGTTGCCGAGGCGTTTCCGCCGTGATGCCCGTACCGTCCGAAAGGAAATAGACGGGTCGGCGATCGTCTTGGGTCATCATCGAACTCTCTATCAAATGTTCTGACCGCCTCAGCCAACTTACGGCCGGCTCCCAAAGGCTGCCCATGTGTCACCTCCGCAACACCCCTGCCGGGCGGGCCGGTGGACGTGGCCCCTGTGCAGTATCCGCTGCGCTAACCCTGTAGTTGAGGCCAAGGTGGTCGTGGGTCACCCAGACTTCAAATGATTCGCACCGTTCGTAGAGCCTTCTACGTCCAGTGTCTTCCTGAAGCCACACTATGGCTCCATCGTTCGTTACTCCATCAATGATGCCGCGCGCCAGCGTTCGTCCGTCTTTGACGATTTCCGCTGTGGCACCGTCCACAGAAGTCCAGTCGCCAACCTGCCGGCTGCTGTTGATTCTTTCGTGCAAAATCTTCCTTTCGACTCCGGAAGGGCTTAGGTGCGGTTGCGGCCAGGCTTGGTAACACTGAGTAAAGACGTAGCCTCCCCGCTGGGAGGCTACGCCTTTAGGAAATGAATTCAACCCCTGCTGCCTGCAACGTCTCTGACTCCCCCTTGCCAGGTGGGTAGTGTTGGCGCGGGAACCATCCTGCCAGCACGTCGAGTTCGGCGTACGGGAACGGCGCTGAAGCGCCCAGGGTCGGGATGACTGCTGCAGCAGTTTCCGATTATCAGGAAACGAACTCCTTCAAGACCTCGTCGTCGCTCTTCTTACGCTCCAGGATGAAGCCGTAGATCAGTGCGATCAGGAATGTGCCGAAGGGCAGTGCGACCAGGGCCCACCCTGTGGCGTTCATTTCCCATGCCGGGCTGTCCGCACCCGCGGTTCCGCTGATCAGGCCGAAACGTGCCAGCAAGAGGTACTCGGCGACGATGATGGACACCAACCCCAGCAGGGGTGCAATCAGTGTGTTCCAGAGGCGGGTGTCTGCCCGGGTTTGCCTGAAGAAACGGATGACTGCGACGCAGACAAGTCCCTGGATGAAGGTCAGCCCAAGAATGGCGGTGATTGAGAACCAGTAAAAAAGAGTCACAACCGGGTCGAGGCCTGCAAGGGCAAAGGCCACGATAGTCACCACGCCGATGAGTGTCTGAAGCACGGATGCGCGGACGGGTGTCTTATAGCGGCCGGTAACGGCGAGGCCGGAAGGCAGCAGCCCGGAGCGGCCCATGGAGTAGAAGTATCTCGCCGCGGAGTTGTGGAAGGCAAGAACGCCGGCGAACATGCTCGTAATGAGCAACCAGCTCATGACTTCCGGCAGCCAAGGTCCTACGTATTGGGCTGACACCGAGAAGAGCAGTTGGGCGGGATCAGCCAGAGGGGTCCCTTCTAGGGCTGTTACCTCAAGTGTCTTGTTGACGATATCCGAGGAGCCGGCGCCGGAGATGATCGCGAAAGACGTCAGGGCAAAGACCATGGTGATGATGATGACGGCGGCGTACGTTGCCCGGGGAACGGTCCGTTTGGGGTCGCGGGATTCCTCCCCGTAGATGGCAGTGGCTTCGAAGCCGATGAATGCCGCGAAAGCGAAGGCAAAGGCAATACCGGGTGCACCTTGGAAGATGTTGACGGGGTTGAATGATGCTGCGAAGTCCAGTCCGTCCGGGCCACCGCCCTGGAGGATGACCGCAACGCCGGTGAGGATCATCGACGCCAACTCCAGTGTGAGCAGGACGCCGAGGACTTTGGCACCGAGGTTAACGTTGAGAATGCCGAAGACCTGGACGATCCCGATGCACAGGAGGCACCAGACCCACCACGGCACGTCCAGCCCGAGGGATGCCATCTTTTGGGAGACGGTCGCACCGAGGAATCCGTAGATGGCTGTTTGGACCAGGCAGTAGGACAAAACAGAGACAAAGGCTGAGGCCACGCCCCAGGGCGCGCCCAGGCCGCGGCCGACGTAGGCAAAGAAAGCCCCGGCATGGGTTACGTGATGGCTCATGGTCGCATAGCCGACGGCGAAGAACAGCAGCATGATGCCTGCGATAAGGAACGCTCCGGGGGCGGCCGCTCCGTTGCCCAGGACGATGGTGCTTGGGACGAGGCCGGTCATGCCGGCGATGGGAGCGGCGGCTGCCACCACGAAGAAAACGATACCGGGAACTCCCATCGAGTTCCGGTGCAACTGGTTTTTCGACCCCTCCTCTGCTGGTCTCGGGGAAACCTTCAGAGCTTCTTGTGATGAAGACATAGCTAGTCCACTTCCTTGTGTCTTTTAGCGGTGATCTCGGATGTATCGGATGAGGCCAGCGGGCCTAGTCCATGACCAGAACGGCGCGGCCCTTGATGCTGCCGGCGCGAAGGAGGTCGTGTGCGTGTTGGGCTTTTTCGAACGGGATGGGCTCGACGGAGTGTTGCAGTGGATGGTTTTGGGCGAATTCCAGAAGTTCCTTGAGTTCATCCAGGCTTCCCCAGATGCTCGTGGTGAGAACGGCTTCGCTCGGCACAGCTCCGACCCCGAATTGGATGCGGCCACCCCAGAGGCCGACGACGACAATGATGCCCTGCCGGTTGATGCTGGATGCAGCAGCGGCCATGGTCGCGTCAGCTCCGACGAAGTCGATAACTGCGTCATATTTGCCGGTGAGCTCGTCCGCGCCGCAGGTGACGTCGGCGCCCAGGCTGCTGGCGGCGGTCAGTTTCTCGGCCGAGGTGTCGACAACGGTGAGCTCAGCATTCGTCAGGGTTTTGAGGAACTGGATGGCGAACTGTCCCAGACCGCCTGCTCCTATGACAATCGCCCTTGAGTTCATGCCCTGCAGGTGGGGCAGTACGCGCTTGACCGCGCGGAAGGCTGTCAGCCCACCGCAGGCCAGCGGCGCTGTGGACACCGGATCCAGGTCCCCGATGGGAACGAGGTAGTCCCGCTTGGGAACACGCATGTACTCGCTGTAGCCGCCGTCGGAGACGATGCCTGCTTCGCGGCCGTTAGGGCAGATCATCTCCAGGCCGGAAGAACACTGGCGGCACTCCGCCTGGCCGCACCCCCAGGGCGCGTAGAGGAGAACGCGTCCCAGTTCGTGGTGTTCACCCACTACTTCGTGTCCCAGAACCACCGGATAGGGTCCGCCGAAATCACCGTCCGCTACATGGAGGTCAGAGTGGCAGACGCCGCAGGCCAAAACCCGTATCACTTCCTCCCCCGGGGCGAGCGGCTCCGGGATCTCCCGCTCCACGAGTTCGAGCGGAGCGTGCGGCTTGCTGACGGCTATTGATTTCACAAGTTTTTCCGTTCATATTTGGTATACGGGATACGCTAACTGGTGATTTAGATTACAGTTAGTTCAGTCCACTGGCTAGTAGGAGACCGAGGAAATCATGAGCCACACCGTTTTGACACCGCCGTCAAGCTTGGAGGACTGCGCGAGGATCGCGCAGGAGCACGGCGTGCACACTGTTGAATGCGTCTTCACGGATACGTGGGGGATGCCGCGCGGAAAGATGCTGCCGATGGAGCAGTTCCTGAGTGGGGCAGGCTTTTCCATCGCGAACGTGGCCTTCTCCTGGGACATGCGCAGCGACATCCACCCCACGCCGTGGTCGCCGGAGGACAGTGAATATCCGGACATGCACGCCGTTCCTGACCTTTCCACATTCCGCATCGCAGGCTGGACGACCGGCATGGCGACGGTGATGTGCGACATGCGCGACCCCAAGACCCACGAGCGCATCCCGATGGACGGCCGGGGCATGGTAAAAGACACGCTCAAGGAGTTTGAGGCGCTCGGTTACCGCGTGGACATGGCCACTGAGCTGGAATTCCATCTCTTCACCAGCGACTGGAAGCCCATTTCCGACAAGTCGTACTGCTACTCCCTGGACCGCGCAAACGAACTGGAACCGGTCATCGGCGCCATCCGTGCCGCGCTCACTGCCTCCGGGATCACCGTTGAGGCCAGCAACGTCGAATACGGCCAGTCCCAGGTGGAGATCAACCTGAAATACGGCGACGCCCTCACCATGCTGGATAACACAATCCTCTTCCGTCACATCGTGCGCCTGGTGGCACGGCAGCACGGGATGAACGCCACGTTCATGGCCAAGCCCATCAATGGCGGCGCCGGCAGCGGACTCCACGTCCACCAGAGTCTCTGGAACAGCGACGGAGTGAACGTCTTCTCAACGAAGGACACCACGGACCCGGTGCACTCGGACGTCATGCGCCGCTACCTCAGTGGGCTTGTCACGCACCAGCTGGACCTGCAGGCGATCGCGCTTCCCACCGTGAATGACTACAAGCGCATTGTGGATTACTCCTTCTCCCCCACCCAGGTGTGCTGGGGCCTGGACAACCGCCTGGTGGGCGTCCGCTGCGTCACAGACGCCGGACCGGGAACGCGCCTTGAAGTGCGCTGGGCAGCTGCGGACGCAAACCCATACCTGGTCGCCCAGGGCTACCTTCAGGCCGGCCTGGATGGCCTGAAGAATGACCTGCCGCTGCAGCCCATGTCCACGGGTGATCCCCATAAGGACCCCAGCCTCCGCAGGGTAGCTCCCACCTTGTCTGATGCGGTAAACACCTTCGCCGGCAGTCCGTTCGCCAAGGCCGCATTCGGTGAGATCTTCGTGGACACGTACACGGCGATGCAGAGGGTTGAGCTGGCTGCGTTCGCTGCCCACGTCACCGACTGGGAGTTCAACCGCTACCACGACGTCCTCTGATGGAAGGAACGGACTCCAGGGCAAAGACCGTCCTGCTCATCACGCACGAACAAACGTCCTCCACCGACACCGGCATCGTAGGCCAAGCCCTGCTGGACGCCGGCCACATCATCAAAACCCACGAAGTGTTCTCCACCGGCCCCGACGGCACCCGGACAATCAACGCCAACTTTCCGCACCCCGCGGAATTTGATGCCGTCATCGCCTTCGGCTCCTTCGGCCACATCTACGAGATCACCGATGACTGGCTCACCCGAGAAATCCAGTACATCGCAATGCTGCACCAGCACGGCACCCCGTACCTGGGCATTTGCTTCGGCGCCCAACTGCTGGCCGAAAGCGTAGGCGGCCGTACTGTCCGCGCCGACAGGATGGAAGCAGGACTGATCACCTTTGAACCCGGCCACACCTGTCCGATCCCGTCCGGGCCGTGGTTCTCCTGGCACAGCGACAAAGTCGAACTCCCCGAACACGTTGAGGTGCTGGCCACCACCGACGTCGCCCCGCAGGTCTTCCGCACCGGTAGGTCCATCGGGGTGCAGTTCCACCCGGAGGCCGATGGGGAACTCATGGAGGAATGGATCAGAATCGGCGGCCACGAGTTGGAGGGCGTCCTCTCCATCGAAGACTTCCGACGCCAATGGGCCGCGCACGAGCCCGCCGCAGAACGCAACACCAAGGAGCTGCTGGACTGGTTTCTGAACTCGCCGTGACTCCTGGTCCCGGATGCCCGCCTTCAGGCTGACGGACCGAACAGACAGCTATTAACAGGTGCGCTAAGCATCCAGATTTTGAATGGACGGGAAAGTGCAGACACCACGTCGCAGACCCCTCATCGCCCTACCCGGCAGATTCTCCGACAGCGCCTCCGCACTGAGATACAAGGCAGTGGTCAACGCCCATGCACTCATCAAGGGTGTATATGACGCCGGCGGCGAGCCGGTCACCATACTTCCGGTCGCGGAGCCGGGAACGCCGGAGGACACACTCTATGAAGAAGTCGCGCAGCGGCTGGCTTTCGCCGATGCTGTACTGCTTCCCGGCGGTGCCGATATGTCCGCCTGGCGCTACGGCCAGGAAACCCACGCCGAATCCGACGCCGGGGATGACCTGCAGGACGCATTTGATCTCGCCGTTGCCCGGTACGTCGTGGAAAACAAGGTTCCCACTCTTGCCGTCTGCCGAGGAATGCAGATTTTGAACGTGTCCCTGGGCGGCGATCTGGAACAACACCTTCCCACTCCCCACATGAATCAGATCCACACAATCACCCTGGACGCCAACAGTTCTCTGATTCCATCCATCGCCCGAAACCCTCGGGTTTCCTGCTACCACCACCAGGCGGTGAGGAATCTCGGCAAAGGGCTGGTAGCCACTGCCTGGGCTGAAGACGGCACAGTTGAAGCACTGGAACTCCAGGACGCGGAATTCTGGATCCACGGGGTGCAGTGGCACCCCGAGGACACGGTCGCTTCCGACCTTGCCCAACAGGCGCTCCTCAAGGAATTCATCGCAAACATCCCCGTGGATTAGTCCCGGGACCCAAACCAACATCACAAAAGGTTGCCGAGGCGGAACGACCACCACCAGCATTTCGTATACGGTATACGCTAGATGGGCGGCCGTGGTCGGACTAGCCAGCACTACCAAGGAGACAGATTATGAGCCAAACCCACGTGCACACCCACGACGCTCTATCAGACCTCGCTTTCGAGGACGGAGTGCCCTACGAGTACTTCGATCAGGCCAGGCGGGAAGACCCGGTCCGCTGGGTTGAGGAAGAAGACGGCCCTGGCTACTGGTCCGTCACCCGCTATTCGGACGTCGTCGCTGTTACGCGGAACTTCCAGCAGTTCTCGTCCGAGACCGGTGGAACCACGCGAGAAGACATCGAACATGATGACCTGCTGGCACGGCAGACCCTCATCGACACGGATCCGCCGCTGCACACAGCAATGAGGCGCGTCCTTTCCGCCCGTTTCACCCCCGGCACCGTCCACAAGGAATGGGTCGGCTTCGTCGAGGAACTGGTGGAAAAGACGCTGGACCAGGCATTCACCCGACCCAGCTTCGACTGGGTAGCCGACGTCGCTGCCGTCATCCCCATGATCGTTCTTGGCGAGCTGCTGGGGGTCCCGACCGAGGACCGTGCCTACCTCAAGGCACTTGGCGACGAAATGATTGCCGGAGCTGACCCTGACCACGCTCCCCGCACCGCTGACTCCCCCGAAAGCGTCAAGGAAAACAGCGGCTACCCGTTCTCCAGCCCCGCAGGAAGGGACATTTGGAAGTATGCAGATGCCCTGCGTGACCGCAGGAACGGGAACCTGGGTCATGACGTGTTTTCACTGCTCATGACCGGAAACATCAACGGACGCAAGCTCACCACCCGCGAGCTTGATAACTTCTTCTCCCTCCTGGTGGTGGCCGGCAACGAGACAACGCGCATGGCCCTGTCCCATGGCCTCCTGGCCTTCGCCCAGAACCCCGACCAGTTCCGCCGGCTCAAGGAAGACCCTTCCCTGCTGAACACTGCCGTGGAGGAAGTGCTCCGCTGGGCTACACCCATCCACCACTTCCGCCGGACCGCGCTGGTTGACACCAAAATCGGCGAAACACCGATCAAGGCTGGAGACAAGGTCCTCATCTGGTACGCGTCCGCGAACCGGGACGAAACCGTCTTCGACGCACCCTACTCCTTTGATATTGCGCGCAAGCCCAATCCCCACGTGGCCTTCGGTGGCGGCGGCCCCCACATCTGCCTGGGCAACAGCCTGGCGCGCCTGGAACTGCAGATTGTTTTCCGCGAACTGGCCAAGCGGGTAGAAACCATCGAAATTGACGGACCCGTGCACCGGCTTCGCTCCAACCTCACGCACGGCATCAAGGAACTGCCGGTCCGTCTGACGTACGCCGCCTGATTCCACCACTTACATGCCAGACAAGGGAAAGCCATGACATACGACGCAGTGATTTCGGAAACCTCGCATGAGGTTTCACTTGCCACCCAAGCCTTCATCCAACGGACCCAAGGGCTTCGGATCGGCACCGACACGGAGCGGGAAGCCAAATCGGGGGCCACGTTCCAGTCCATCAACCCCGCCACCGAGAACGTTCTTGGTTCCATCGCTTCCGGCTCAGCAGAGGACGTCGACTCCGCCGTTGCCGCCGCCAGCGCCGCCCTGTCCTCCAGTGACTGGGGCACAGCGAGCCCTGCCACCCGCGCCCAGTACCTGTTCGATCTGGCTGACGCGGTCGATGCCAACCGTGAGCAGCTTGCCGAACTGGAAACACTGGATATGGGCAAACCGATCTCCCAGGCACTTGACGACGTCGGAGGCGTGGCGGCCGTCTTCCGGTACTACGGCGGCTGGCCCACGAAGCTCGAGGGCTCCATCAACCCCGTCCGGCAGCCCTATTTCGGCATGACCCAAATAGAGCCTCTGGGTGTCTGCGGCGCCATCACGCCCTGGAACTTCCCGCTCGTAATGGCCTCGCACAAGATCGGCCCCGCTCTGGCAGGCGGCAACACGATGGTCATCAAACCCGCCGAGGTCAGCAGCTACTCAACGTTGCTTTTGGCCGATCTCGCCCGCCAGGTGGGCCTGCCCCCGGGAGTGCTCAACGTCGTCACCGGGCCCGGGCGCACGGTGGGACAGGCGATCGTTGACCACCCCGACGTCGTAAAGATCTCCTTTACCGGGTCCACTCCCGTTGGCCGGCGCATACTCGAGGCGGGCAGCCGGCAGATGAAGAAGGTCAGCGTGGAGCTGGGCGGAAAGAGCGCCAACATCGTCTTCCCTGACGCCGACATCCAGGCCGCCGCCAAAGGCTCCGCCGAAGCCATGTGGGAAAACGCCGGCCAGGTATGTGTCGCCCCCACCAGAATGT
The DNA here is from genome assembly GCF_054130535.1 of Arthrobacter sp. D1-17. Taxonomy (NCBI): domain Bacteria; kingdom Bacillati; phylum Actinomycetota; class Actinomycetes; order Micrococcales; family Micrococcaceae; genus Arthrobacter; species Arthrobacter sp. D1-17. The sequence continues at coordinate 4,110,922 of NZ_CP096382.1, forward strand.
TTGTCCACGAGGACGTCTACGACGAACTCGTCGAAGCGCTGTCCCGCGAAACCCAGGCCCTGCGAATCGGTGACCCGCTCCGTCCGGACACAGAAGTGGGCCCACTGGTCTCCAAGGACCAATACGTCTCAGTCCAGGAGTACATCGACATCGCACGTTCCGAAGGGGCACGCCTCAGCGTTGGAGGGCGCGCCCTGGACCAGGCAGGATACTTCGTTGAGCCGACCATCTTCACTGACGTCCGCAATGACATGCGCATCGCCCAGGAAGAGGTTTTCGGACCGGTACTTTCCGTGCTTCGTTTCCGCACAGAAGAGGAAGCCATCAGGCTCGCGAACGATTCAGCATACGACCTGGCGGCCGCCGTATGGACCCGTGACGTCGCCAGAGCACTGCGCATGAGCAAGGCACTTAAGGCCGGAACGGTATGGGTGAACACGCACGGCCGGCTCGATCCCGCCCAGAGCTTCGGGGGCTACAGCAAGTCCGGCAACAGCCGTGAACTTGGCCGCGAGAGCGTACTGTCCTACACCCGGTCCAAGGCAGTCATGATCGACATGTCCGCCTGAACCACGCGGTGCGGTGCAGCCCGCCCCTTCTAGGGGGCGGGCTGTTCGCCGTGGTCCACGTGCAGTCCGCGGCCGGCATGGATGTGCTCGAAAGCGACCTTGCGCGCCAGCTCGGGGTCCCCGGACTCGGCAGCCTCCACGATGGGCCGGTGCATCTCCGGGAAGTCAACAGCAGTACGGCTTTCCAGGATATCGGCCCACACGTGGGTGGCCATGGCCGTCTGCCAGATGACATCGAACATGCTCAGGAGGTACTCGTTGTCCAGAGCCTCCACAGTGCAGCGGTGAATGGCCTTGTTGACCAGGAAGACCTCCATGGCCGTGGTCTGCGGGGCCGATACCAGCTCCTCGTACGTGGACCTCACGTACTGAGCGGCCGCGCCGCCCAGGCGTGCAACCTCCGCAAGAGCGAACGGCTCAATGGCTCCCCGGGCAGCATACTGCTTATCCAGCTCGACATCAGTGAGCTTACGAACAATGTAGCCACGGCGACCGCCGGGTTCGATCACGCGCTCCATCTCAAGACGATGCAAGGCTTCCCGCACGGGTGTCCGGCTGATGCCCATTTGCGCTGCCAGATCATCCATCAGCAGCCTGGCGCCGGGACCCAGATCATGTGTCAGGATGCCCTCGGCAATCTGCGCATACGCGGCATCAGCAAGCGTCTCCCGAGCGAACTCAATCTTCTTCATGGTGTCCCGCCACTTTCTGTTTTTCCCAGCCTACCGGCTATTGGCTTACATCGGATTTGCGTATACCGTATACCTTATTCATTCATTTGAAATCCTTTCTCTTATCCGGGTCGGACCGAAGAAGCGTCACGAACCACCCAGGAAGACCAAACTCACGAAGGAGGCGGCCCCATGACCGCACAGATCACCGTCGGCGGCCCTGAGCTCACCCAGGAGCGCAGGATCATCACTGAGATCCCGGGCCCCCGCTCGCGCGAAATTCTTGAGCGCAAGGCATCCGCAGTCGCCCGGTCCGTTGGCCACACCCTGCCCATCATCGCCGATGCAGCAGGCGGCGGAACGCTCCTGGACGTGGACGGCAACTCGTTCATTGACCTGGGCTCGGGTATCGCCGTTACCAGCGTCGGCAACTCCAATCCCCGTGTGGTCCGCGCAGTTCGTGATCAGCTGGATCGATTCACGCACACGGCCTTCACCGTGGTGCCCTACGAGAGCTACATTGCCGTGGCGGAGAAGCTGAACGAGATCACGCCTGGAAGCTTCGCCAAGCGCACCGCCCTCTTCAACTCAGGTTCGGAGGCCGTGGAGAACGCCGTCAAGGTCGCCCGGCGCGCGACCGGCCGCCAGGCCATCGTGGCCTTCGAGCACTCCTTCCATGGCCGCACAAACCTTGCCATGGCCCTCACCGCAAAGAGCGCGCCCTACAAGCAGGGTTTCGGCCCGTTCGCCCCGGAAATCTACCGGGTTCCAGCCTCCTACCCCTACCGTGACGGTGGCCTCACCGGGCCCGAAGCTGCCCGCCAGACGATCGAACAAATCGAAAACGAGCTCGGGGCCGAATCCGTGGCAGGCATCATCATTGAGCCGATTCAGGGCGAGGGCGGCTTCATCGTTCCCGCAGAGGGCTTCCTGTCGACCCTGAAGGAATGGACAGAACGCAACGGCATTGTCTTCATCGCCGACGAGATTCAGTCCGGCTTCGCCCGTACGGGCAAATGGTTCGCCGTTGACCATGAAGGAGTTGCCCCTGACCTCATCACCATGGCCAAGGGCATCGCCGGGGGATTACCCCTGTCGGCACTGACGGGACGGGCGGAGCTGATGGACGCCGCCCAGGTTGGGGGCCTTGGAGGCACCTACAGCGGCAACCCCATCGCCTGCGCCGCAGCCCTCGCGGCTCTGGAAGCCTACGAGGAGGACGGACTCCTCGACCGCGCACAGCAGATCGGGACCATCCTCACCCGCCGCTTCACCGAACTGCAGGAAACAGATCCCCGCATCGGCCAGGTGCGCGGACGCGGAGCGATGTTCGCCATCGAGCTCGTCGACCCGGAGACCCTGAACCCGGATCCGGCACTGACTGCACTTGTCGTGAAGCACGCCCACGAAAACGGAGTCATCCTCCTCGCCTGCGGCACCTACGGCAATGTCATCCGGTTCCTCCCCCCGCTGTCGATTGACAATCAGCTGCTTGAGGAAGGCATCGGAGTCGTCGTGGAGGGACTGGCCCGTTTATGAACCACCCCAGGAATCAGCGGACACCACAGGCTGGTCACTCCGCTCAGCAAAGGATGAAACAGCGATGACAGCACAAAGCAGTGATCTGGTCACACGCCCCGAGGACCGCGACGGGCTGACGCACTACGACCACTACATCGGAGGCACCTTTACGCCCCCCGAAAACGGCGAGTACTTCGACACCGTTAACCCGTACACCGGAGAAGTCTGGGCCAAAGTTGCTCACGGCGGCCCCGCAGACGTAGCCCGCGCAGTAGCTGCGGCCACAGAGGCGTTCAAGAGCTGGGGCAGGACCAAGCCCCAGTACCGCGGCAAGCTTCTCATGGATCTTGCCGATCTCATCGAGGCCAACAGCGCCCACCTTGCCCGGATTGAGGTAAGCGACAACGGCAAGCTGTACGCCGAAATGTCCGCCCAAACCCGGTACATGGCCGGGTGGTACCGCTACTACGGCGGCCTGGCAGACAAGATCGAGGGTGCAGTCATCCCCAGTGACAAACCGAACATCCTCAACTACACCCGGCTTGAGCCCCTCGGGCCGATCGCAATGATCACGCCCTGGAACTCTCCTTTGCTCCTGCTGGCATGGAAACTGCCGGCGGCTCTGGCAGCAGGCAACACGGTCGTCATCAAGCCCTCGGAGTTCACCTCGACCTCGACCCTGGAATTCATGAAGCTTTTTGAGGAGGCAGGGTTCCCGCCCGGCGTCGTCAACACCGTCACCGGTTTCGGCCAGGAGGTGGGCGCCCCGCTCGTCAGCCATCCGGACATCGCCAAGGTGGCTTTCACAGGTTCCGAGATGGCCGGGCAGAAGATCTACGAGAACGCCGCGAGCCAGTTCAAGCACGTCTCCCTCGAATTGGGCGGCAAGTCCCCGAATATCGTTTTCGAGGACGCCGACCTGGACGCCGCCGCCACCGGTGTAATTTCCGGGATCTTCGCCGCAACCGGCCAGACCTGCATCGCCGGATCACGCCTGCTGGTCCAGCGCTCCATTCACGACGAGTTCGTCCAGCGGGTTGTGGCGCTGGCCGAACAAGCCAATATCGGTGACCCCATGCTGCCCGGCACGCACGTCGGACCGATAACGACCCGGCTGCAGTTCGAGAAGGTGCTCGACTACATCGATATCGCCCAGCGCGAGGGGGCAAAGTGCGTCCTCGGAGGCGCGGGCTACACCGGGGAAGGCGCATCCGGCGGGCAGTTCGTCCAGCCAACGATCTTTACCAACGTCCGCAACGAGATGCGCATCGCCCAGGAAGAAGTCTTCGGGCCCGTCCTGGCCGTCATCCCGTTCGAGGACGAAGACGACGCCCTGGCTATCGCTAACGACATCAACTACGGCCTGGCCGCCGGAGTCTGGACACGCGACATCGGCAGGGCGGTGCGTATGTCGGAAAACCTGCAGGCCGGCACAGTATGGGTCAACACCTACCGCGCCGTCAGCTTCACGTCCCCCTTCGGCGGATACAAGCGCAGCGGCCTCGGCCGGGAAAGCGGAATCGACGCCATCAAGGAATACCTTCAGGTCAAGTCCGTCTGGATCTCCACAGCACCGGACACGTCAAACCCCTTCATCATCAAATAGGTCTTACAGCAGAAAGGTCCCCGGGAGTCCTCCCGGGGACCTTTTTGCTGCCCAGGCTTAACCGCAAGTTACCAGCACACGACAAGACGCACCCAGAGCACGTGAAGCCCCCAGATCCCGAAGCCCGTCCCCAAGGCGGCTGTCCGGTTTCAAGGCAGGGCTCGTTTCCCTGCGGGTGCGAGCCGAAAGACCAGGCAACGGGACCCTACAGACTGGGGCGCCGAAAGTACAGGGGCGCCGAGGAAAGCAAACCCCAGGTAGGCCAGGGGCACAAAGGAGCCCTTGCAGTCCCGCAATGCCCCTGGGCTGCCCAGTCCCCAAGGCCCGCGGTGATGTGACCAGCCCCGCGGCAGATCCGCCCTGTCGGGTGCACCTGGTAAGGGGAGGCCACAGGTCCTGAGGCAAGGGGTTAAGGTAACGACGCCTGCTACTTGTGGCCCGATCAATCCGGTCCAGGGTTACGACGAACCAGACAACGGGCCACGATGAATCCCGGCCAAGCCCGTGCCGGGGCTCATAAGACCCGTTCCACAAGTGTTAGTGCCCTGAGGGCAGAGGTAGTGTGCTCCCTGCTGCCCAGAGACTGTATCCGTGGTTGCGGCCAATGGGTGACGGGGTTGAAAACGGAAATGACCCGGATCCGACAGCTTTCGTCGGATCCGGGTCATCACGGAAGTTTCATCTAGCGGGCAGCGGCTACCCCATCGAGCACGCCGGCGAACCAGGCTACAGCGGCTTCGCCCACCGGCTCCCAGGACGAGGCGTCGTAGCGGCCAATTTCTCCTACCCGCTCAGCCCCCAGCTCCGAGAGCTTGTCGTCGAGCTTCGTGGCGCCCTGTCCGTAGGTTTCCGTGTAGAACGTATCGCCAAGGCCGAACATGGCGTACCGTACGCCGGTCAGGTCGGGGCGGACGACGGAAAGGTCTGCGTAGAACGGCAGTGCCGTGTTGGGCAGGTCCCCTTCACCGTAGGTGGAGCACAGAAATACGTACATGGTGTCATGCTGCAGTTCAGAGATTGAGAACGCGGACAGGTCGTGCACGTGGACTTCCTGGCTGTCGTTCCTGATCGATTCAGCGAGGTCTTCGGCCGCAATCTCTGCATTGCCGGATTCCGTCCCGAAAAGAACTTGGATCTTCATCATTGTCTCCTGTTTGATGCCTGAGGTTAGTTGGTGCCGGGGGCGGCGGTTTGAACGAGTTTGTTGTGTGCGATGGCGACCATCTGTTCATGGCTGGGGATCTTTCGGCGGGACCGATCGGCAGCGGCGGCATCGGTCTCGGCGGCGTCCACGCGCTTCCACGCCGAATAATCCACAGCCTTGGCCCGGACCTCTTCGGGCAGGCCGGCGTATCCCGGCTTCGGCTGGTGCTGGAGCGAACCGACGCCAGCGACGATCTCTTCAGCTACGGCCTTTGCACAGGACCTGTTTTCGGCGATCGTTCCACGGGAACCGCGCTTGATCCAGCCTGTGCGGTACAGTCCGTAATCCAGCATCCCGCTTTCTAGGTTGGCCTTGAGGGCACCGAGACCGTGCCAGTCGCCGGCGTCGAAATCGAAACCAATGGCTGTAACGACAGAGTCTGTGTCCAGAAGTATGTTCGGCCGGTCATCATTGAGGGACCGCAGTTCCAGGTTCTGGACGTGCCCGTCCCCGTTGATGCTCACCGGGGCCCACCCAAAGTGCAAAGCCACCTCGACACGGGCCTCGTTTCCCGGATCGACGTGGAGGAGCTCCTCAATGGCTTTGGCCCTCGCGACGGCGGTACGCGGAGCGTCGTCCGCTACTTCAATCGGGTCTGCGCAGGAGAATTTCACGCCCTTTACGCGTCCGAGCTCAGCGAGCATGACGGGATCAGAGGGAGCGTGTGTGACGGTCGACCGGCAGATGAGGTCGATGTGGCTCACGGGAGCCTGAATGTATGCTGCCAGCACGTCGTCGTCGATGTCACTGTTGAGGAAGTCCTCGGGCCGCTTGATCAGCAGCCGCAGGATGTCGATGGAGACGTTGCCGCCGCCGATAATTGCCACGGATTCGCCGAACTTCGGGACCTCAGTCTGCTCAAGCGGGTGGGCGTTAAAGAGCCTCGTGATACGGCCAGCGCGATAGACCCCCGGAAGGTCCTCCCCCGGCACTCCGACGGCCCGGTCCTCGGCAAGGCCTGCAGCCAGCACGACAATGTGGTGGAGGCTGCGCAGTTCGTCCAGGGAGACGTCGGCGCCGACCTCAATGTTGCCGGCGAAGCGGACATTGTCGCGTTCAAACAACCGAGCAAACTGTGCCTGGATCGACTTGGTGCTTTGGTGGTCGGGGGCGACGCCGTAACGGACCAGGCCGAATGGAGAGGCAAGCCGGTCGTAGATCGTGATCTCCGCCTGTGGAAATGACCGCCGCAGGCTCTGGGCAAGGTAGCAGCCCGAAGGCCCGCTTCCGATGACCGCGATGGACAGAGGCGTATCCATCAGAAAGCTCCTCCGACGGAAAATGCCCTGGCAGCAGGGGCGCCAGGGGCGCCGAGGACGATGTTCAACGGTGCCAAGGGGGTGCCGACAGGATATTTGTCGAGGAACAGCTCAGCGCCGCGTTCGGTCAGGCGAAGGTCCAGCAGGATGTTGCCGGTTGCCCCTGGCTCAGTGGCTGCCGTTGCAAGCTCCAGCCGGGTCCCTGCGGGGGCGGAGTCATCCGCGATGTACAAGTGGACCGTGCCGCGGGCGACATGCAGGCTCGGGTCGGCGATGCGAAGCGAAAGAACACCCAGATAGGCGCGGAATTCAACCGAGCCGCCGAAGTGCAGGTTCTCGTGATCCCCCGAAGTGACGATTCTGGGGAAATGGTAGTAGCCATCGTCATCACGCGTGGCACCGCCTGAAAGCGTGACCGTGCCATCGCCGGTGCGGTTGCGGACGTAATCATCGAATGCCGGGTCAATGCGCCATTGCAAAGAGTGGGTACCGGCGGGGGCTCGCCTGAGCTTTTTCACGTCATCTCCTTCAGGATCAGCTGCGTTGGATCAAGCGTATACCGTATACGGAACACGGACAAGGCTTTCTGTGGTCAATCCTTGTCCTGCGGCGCTGCTTTTTGAATTATCGTGGGAGCGCGCCTGGCGTGGCGCGTGATCTGTGGAGGCCGGACAAACCACGGTCACCGTGGACGGCCAGCCATAAGAAACCGCCTGGTGGCAGCCCTGCTAACTTGCGGCGTGCAGCGAAGCCCTTTGCGGGTCCGTTCCGGCTGTTGCTGTGCTTGTTTCGGTGTCTGTTGCTGGAAGCGCCGGGGCGACCACTCGTTTGTCGAAGTTGGCTGCGAGCAGTTCCCCTGAATGGATGATGTGGGACGTCATTGCGGCGCGTGTTTTTGCCGTGTCTTTTGAACGTATTCCCTCAAGGACTTCCTCATGATCGGTCACGGTGGCCGCCGGCCATCCTGGAATCGACGAATAGAACTGCCGTGGTACGTAGCGTGTAATCAGGCTCAGTGCCCAGAGGATCTTCCGGGAGCCGGCCATGGTGTTGATCTGGCGATGGAAGGCGTGGTTTTTCTCTTCGAGGAGATCAAGGTCATTCCGGCGTGCGGCCGCGATCAGTTCGTGATGAAGTGCTTCCAGTTCCGCCAGCTCATCGGGTGTGGGGCCGTCTGCTGCTCTCGCTGCCAGTTCACCGGCTATGAGTGCCTGCACGTGGAAGAGGTCCCGGATGTCTTGTCCGGTGAGTGGTGCGACCTGAAAGCCCCGGCGCGGGAGCAGGTCCAGGAAGCCTTCCACCCGCAGTGCCTGCAGGGCCTCCCGGGCAGGGGTGGTCGAAATGCTCAGGGCTTGTCCGACCGTCTCGGGCCTGACGGTTGTCCCCGGCCTGAGTTCGCCTGACATGATGAGCCCTCGGACATAGGCGGCCGCTTCATCACTGAGCTGCCTGCGGCCACGGTCATCACTGCTGCGGTTACTCATTGGTGTCTTCTCCTGATGCTCCCGCTAAGAATAAAGTATTGCCGCCGGGTACCTTCCGGATCCGGCGGCAATGGGGGAATCAGCGCTCAGCAGCAGTAAGTGGCAGTCCCAGCTCGGCAAGAACCTGCTCGGTGTGCTCCCCCAACTCTGGCACCGATCCCATGGAGAATCCTGCCTCCCTGGAGGTGACCGGCGGGATCAGGCTGCGGACGCTACCGACAGAAGACTGCACATCCCGCCATCGGTTCCTTGCGGACAACTGCGGGTGGGCGGAGAATCCGTGCATGTCGCGCAGTTCAGCATTGGCGATGGATGCCGCGTCGAGCCGTTCAACGACCAGTTGAGTTGAAAGGGACCGCAGTACGTCGTTGATTTCGCTGTGGAGATCGTCACGGTTGTGAACCCTGGCGTCATTCCCCAGGAATCGTGACTCGTCGGCCAGTTCTGGTTTCTGGAGAATTTCCCGGCAAAACTTTTCCCATTCGCGCTCATTTTGGATGCCAAAGAAGACGGTCCCGTCGGCGGTGTCGAATGGCCCGTAGGGGGCGATGCTGGCATGCTGCGCCCCGCTGCGTGCAGGCGGAGCTCCGCCGTATTCGGCGAAGAAATAGGGTTGGCTGACCCACTCCCCCAGTGCCTCCAGCATCGAGATTTCCAGGACGTCGCCTTTGCCGGTTGAAGCCCTTTGCAGCAGGGAGGTGAGTATCCCTGAATAGGCGTACATTCCGGCGCAGATGTCGGCGATTGAGACCCCCACCTTGGCAGGGGAGTCTTCTGTTCCGGTAACGCTCAAGAGCCCCGATTCGCACTGGACGAGGAGGTCGTAGGCCTTCTTTTGCTCATACGGGCCGCCCTTCCCGTACCCGGAAACGGAGACGTGGATAAGCTTGGGATTGAGCGCCAGGGCGTCGTCCGGACCGAAGCCCAACCGTTCCACTGCGCCTGGGGCGAGGTTTTGGACCAGGACATCTGCCTTGGCCACAAGCTGCTTCAGGGCTTCGAGGCCGTGGGCGGATTTAAGATCCAGGACGATGCTCTCCTTACCCCGGTTCAGCCACACAAAGTAACTCGCCATGCCGTTGACTTTGCTGTCATAGCCGCGGGCGAAGTCTCCTGTGTCCCGCTCAATCTTGATGACCCTGGCCCCCAGATCCGCGAGTTGCCGGGTGGCAAACGGGGCGGCGACGGCCTGCTCCAGTGAGACAACCGTGATTCCTTCAAGAGGTAACCGGCCCATTTACTTCTCCTCTCGCGCTCGGGCGAGAATGCGTTGCGCCCGTTCGATGACAGGACGGTCGATCATTTGTCCCTCGATCTGGCTGGCCCCGCCGGCAGCAGAAACCACGGACTCGGCCCATTCGACTTCATCCGGGGCCGGCCGGAAGGCTTGGTTCACCACAGGGACCTGGGAGGGGTGGATGCACAGCTTGCCGCCGAATCCGAAACCTCGTGCAAGCTTTGCGGATGCCTGGACTTTGCCGGTTTCCTTGATGTGGATGGCCGGTGAGTCCAGGGGCGCAGGTATTCCGGCCGCCCGTGATGAGACCACCAGGGCGCTCCTGGCATGGTCCAAGAACCTGTCATCGCTTCCGGCATCGATGTCCAGGGCGTAGTCGATGGCGCCAAAGGACAGCCGGGTGACGCCGGATATGCCGGCGATCTCCGCCGCGCCGAGCACGCCAACAGCGCTCTCAATGAGGGGTACGACTGCCAGATCGAGCATGTCGCAACGGCTGGAGAGGTTTCTCAGGGCCATGCTGTCTTCGGCTTTGGGGATAACGAGCCCCAGCAGGCCGTGCCCGGGCTGCCGGGCGACGTTGAGAAGAGCAGCAATGTCGGCCTTGCTGCTCGCTGTTCCCAGTGGATTGATCCTGACCAATGCATGAAGGTCAGCGCGGTTCAGAGCATCGACAGCAGCAGCCAGCGCCTGCTCTTTATTCTCCGCTGCCACAGCATCCTCAAGATCGACTATGACGACGTCGGCACCTGAGCCTGCAGCCTTGGCGAAGCGTTCCGGCCGGTCGCCCGGGACGAACAGTGCCGTCACCGCTGCGGCAACCAGTTCCTGTCCCTGCGTTTCCAACAGCACATTCCCGGTACCGGTCACTGGAAATCCCCCTGGTCCGGCAATGATGATTCGTCCGGCCTGGCCGACTCGACGCTTGGCAAGTGGCCGTGGCGGTAGACCATGAAGGTCCGCCGATAGCTGATCACGATTTTTGCGTCCTGGTTGAACCCTTCGGTGGCCACAGTTACGAGGCCGAGGTTCGGGCGGGACTTGGACTCGCGGAGGGCGAGGACCTTGGACCGCGAGTAGATGGTGTCGCCCTCATAGACAGGGTTAGGCATCCGCACTTCATCCCATCCCATGTTCGCGAAGACGTTCATGGACAGGTCAATCGTGGACTGACCGGTCACCAGCGCGAGAGTAAACGTCGAATTCACCAAAGGCCGGCCAAACTCCGTACCCGCAGCGAAGTTGCGGTCCACGTGGGTCTTGGCCACGTTCTGCGTAACCAAGGTGAAGTTCTGGTTGTCAGCCTCTGTGACCGTCTTACCAAAAGGATGGTAGTAGATGTCACCGACCGAAAAATCTTCAAACAGGCGCCCAGTCCATCCCGGTACTACACGGGTTTGCCCCGTCGTAAGTTCTGACGTCATCGTCGTTCGTTCCTCTTCCATTGCGGATACCGTATACCGTATATTAGTCTCCAAGGGTCGGCGCGACAACTGTTTGTCCCGCGGACGCTGAGTAAGCCTCCCCTAGTCTCTTGGAGACGAGGGGGAGTCGATATGTCGGTGCGTCCGGCCGGAAGGCTTGGTGCGGCCGAGTACACAGCGAAGTTAAAGGCCAAGGCCGCCAATTTTCTTGGTCTAAATATATTTTATTTTGAGCGCTTGCTGGCTTCCGACGATGCCTAGCCACAAACCGAGGAGCACCCGTGACTGTCCATACTTCTGTTGACGAGCTGAGGGTAAAGACCCGTACTCTCTGCGCCCTGTTTCCTGACACGTACTGGCGCGAAACTGATCGCAACCGCCGTTACCCCCAGGAGTTCGTCGACCGACTGACCAAAGAAGGACTCCTTGCTGCGCTGATCCCTACTGAGTACGGCGGCCTGGGGGTGGGTCTTACCGAGGCAAGCGTAATCATGGAGGAAATCAACAAGTCCGGCGGCCATTCCGCCGCGTGCCACGCCCAGATGTACACCATGGGCGCGCTGCTTCGCCATGGCAACGAAGACCAGAAGAACGCCTACCTCCCGGCAATCGCTTCCGGCGACCTTCGTCTGCAGGCATTTTCAATAACAGAAGATGCAGCCGGCTCCGACACAACCAGCATCGAAACGGCGGCCGTTAAGGACGGGGACGACTACGTCATCACCGGCCACAAGAGCTGGACCAGCCGAATCGATGAATCAGACCTCGCATTCGTGCTCGCGCGGACGTCAAAGAAGGGCGACGAGGACCGGACACACGGACTCACGCTCTTCCTGGTGGACCTGCGTCAGGTACGTGCCGAACAGCCGGAGACCTTGGAAGTAGTTAAGGTCCGCACCATGTTCAATTACGCCACCAACCAGATCTTCTACAAAGGCATGCGCGTACCGCAGTCTGCCGTCATAGGCGAAGTAGGCAAGGGGTTCCGCTACGTCATCGACGGATGGAACGCCGAGCGAATTCTGCTGGCCTCCGAAGCAATCGGCGACGGGTACTGGTTCACAACGCGGGCAGTCGAATACGCCAACAACCGAACCGTTTTCGGCCGCCAGATCGGGGCTAACCAAGGCGTGCAATTCCCCATCACGGACGCCTACATGAAGGTCCGGGCCGCGGACATGATGCGATACGAAGCTGCACGGCTGTTCGACGCCGGAGAGCCCTGCGGGGCAGAAGCGAACATGGCAAAACACTTGGCCTCAGAAGCGAGCTGGGCTGCAGCGAACGCATGCCTGGACACACATGGCGGCTATGGCTTTGTGGATGAATACGACGTCGAACGCAAATTCCGGGAAACCCGCATGTTCCAGGTCGCACCAGTAAACAACAACATGATCAAGTCCTTTGTCGCTACCAAGGTCCTAGGTCTCCCCCGGTCCTACTGAGACAACAGGCCGGCTGTCACCAAGTCACGTAAGGAGACACGATATGGCGCGCAACGTACGCTCGCTATCTCTGGAGCGCACCGTGGTCCTGTTTTCGCCTACCTTCACCGTGGTGAACGCCGGCCAAAACGCCGTGCGTGCAATAGTCAGCGGCGCCAACAAGGTCGCGGTCCGAAAACGCGTACAAGCCTTGGCAGAAATGCTAGGCACGTACGACGTCCCGGGCCGCGGCCGTCTGGTGGCGACCAACGATTCGCTTCTTGTCGAGTTCGACCCCTCTCTGATCGAGGCTTCTGCTCTGAAGCGACTAATCCGGCTGGCCGACGCATCCGCTTCCCCGACTGATTCCATCTAGCACGAGCCGGTCACCTGCACCCCCTTCTTAACGCCGCCGAAAACATCAGTGACTCGATGCCTCGTCCGGTCGGCCAGGTAGCACAGCAGCTAATAGCGGGGATATCGCGGTCACCGCGCCGGCCTGCACCAGCACCTGCCCGGGGAAACCGGGTGAAAGGCCCCACCGACAGACCACTCGAAGGAAGAGCAATGACTGAACAGCCGGCATACAGTCCAGTGAACGAACTCGTACTTGCCCAGGGCAGCCTTACCGGAGTGACCTTTGAGCAACGCGTCGCGGCAGCGGCTGCAGGCGGATTCACCGCAATAGGCTTGTCCTTATACGAATACGATCGGCTCCGCGCGGCGGGCACCACTGACGAAGAAATGCTCTGCATCCTCGCCGTCTACGGCATCAGAGTCGCAGAACTGGACGGCTTGCACGGCTTTGCAGCCGCTAAAAATCAACCAGGGGTGAGAGTTGGCTCAAGCAAAGCGCAGGACGACCAAACGCTGGAGCGCCTACTGGACCTGGCTGATCTCTTCCACGCCCGGCTCCTGCAGGTATTCGGCACCTCACACACCGACAAGCTTGAAGATGATGCGGTCGAGAAATTCCAGGACATCTGCGACCAGGCAGCGCAACGCCGCCTGGAAGTCAGTCTAGAACCCAGAATCAACACAAACATCGCCTCCATCAGGACTGCAGCAATGATCGTCTCGCGCGCTCAGCGCAGGAATGCTGGGCTCTGCATCACCACCGGGCCACATTTCCGGGCGAAAAACGCAGCCGCGGACCTGCTTGCCGTTCCAGTCGATCTTGTATCGGCAATCCGGCTCTCACATGAAGTGACCGCACCGGGGGCTTTGGACTTTACCAGCAGCGCTGTAGAAGATGGTCGAGGCGCCGTCGAAGAGGATCTTGAGCTGGTTACGTTCCTGCAGACCATCGTTCAACACGGCGTAAGTGTGACTTTCAGTGAACGCCACCTCATACCGTCCGAACCAAACGGATCCCTTTGCCTTCTGTGCCCTACTTGAGGACAGGACAGCCTCCATCTGGAACCAGGCCATCCGAATTTGAGACTGCGTAGGCCACTTCCTGGAACATTCGTAGGCGGGGTCCAAGCTATATCTACCGAAACGTATGTCACCAATCTCGTAGCCTCATTCACAGCGTCGTTCATGTCCCCGAGGAGTAGGCCAGGTCGAACGCGCCTCCTGGCAGACCCAGTTCGGATCTCAGGAGACCTGCCCATTGTGGGGACGCCAGTTTTGCGTACACCCCAACCTGACGTCAGGCAGGTATCAGAAACCCCGTCAGAATAGGGTCTCATTCTGCTTTTTTGACCTTTGGCTAGAAAAGGTCTGAGATCCAACCCTTACACTCTGGTGCGATCAACTTTAGAAAAACGGGACCGCCCTACGATGCCGAGGAGCTCGGTGCCCGCTTAACTCAATCACAATCTGGGCTCGTCGGGCGCCGACGCCGATAAGCGTGCACACCGGCTTTCCGACGGCCTGGCCCAACATCGCCTGCGCGCATTGGCGGTCCCCAGCTTGGACGGCATCGGAGATCCGTGGTGCTGGGTTCGAAGCGTGGAGATCACGTCGCGGGCCATGAATCCATGACGTCCATCGCATCCTTGAGGTAGCCGAGGCCGGAGCCCCTCAGGGAGCTCATCATGGTCTCGCCACCACCGCGTTTCGGTGAGCGAGCTGAGCGCCATATGGAACCGGGCATCCAGCTCGTGGAAGGTCGCGCTGTCCATGTCCGGATCGTCCGTGGCGTGGAGCAGCTTGCGGCCTGCTCCAAATCTCGATCCCCTCCCGTCCGGGGCCGCTGCCAGGTGGACGGACCGGGCCTCGAGCAGGATGCGCGTCTTCAGGATGTCCTCAACCGGCAGCCGACTAGCGGCATGCAGCCGCAGTGCGGACGACAGACCGGCTGAGGGATCAGAGCTCACGATCGCTCCGGAGGTGGAGCCGGATCCCACGGAGCGGCGCAATACACCAATGACCTCCAGGACCCGAATGGCCACGCGTACTGAGGCGCGAGACATTCCGTGGATTTCCGCCAGTGTGCGTTCGCCCGGAATCCGGTCCGACTTCGGTCTTGGCTGAGAACGCTGCGAGCGCCGGACCAGCGGTCCGCGCTTCGGCAAACTCCCTCTTCCCAACCAAGAACCAACAGGGTCACTATGGGCACGTTAGGACAACGGCGACCCGACCCGGGCAAGAATAATTGTTGAACAATCTCTTGCAAAGATTGTTCAACAGTCTGTACAGTGACTGGAGACACCCGTTGTGACTCCAGTCACCCAGACCGTTTGGACGGACCCAATGGAAACCACGGAACCGCACATCCAAATCAAGGCAAGCACCGGCAGGCGCTCCGCCCTGCTCGGCGCCATGTTCCTCATGGCCACCAGCGCCATCGGCCCCGGGTTCATCACCCAGACAGCCGCCTTCACAGTCCAGCTGGGGGCAGCGTTCGCATTCGCCATCCTCGTCTCAATCCTTGTGGACATCGCAGTGCAGACCAACGTCTGGCGGGTCATCGGCATCTCCGGAATGCGTGCCCAAGAGCTCGGCAACCGCGTGCTTCCCGGGATCGGCTGGTTCCTCGCCGGACTGGTTTTCATCGGAGGCCTGGTGTTCAACGTCGGCAACATCGCCGGCACCGGCCTGGGCACCAATGCGATGATGGGCCTTGATCCCAAGATCGGCGGCGCCATCTCCGCCGTCATCGCCATCCTCATCTTCCTCAGCAAGAAGGCAGGCCTGGCGCTGGACAAGATCGTGGTGCTCCTGGGCGCGGTCATGATCCTCATGACCTTGTACGTGGCCATCGTCTCCGCACCTCCGCTCGGTGAAGCGCTGAAGAACACGGTCCTGCCGGAGGAAGTCGACTTCCTGGTGATCACCACCCTGATCGGCGGCACCATCGGCGGCTACATCACCTATGCCGGCGCCCACCGCATGCTGGATTCAGGTGCTACCGGCGTGCGCCACGTCAAGGAAATCACCCGCAGTTCCATCATCGGCATCATCATCACCGCCATCATGCGCGTCCTGCTCTTCCTCGCCATCCTGGGCGTCGTGGCGGGCGGCGTAACCCTCGCCCAAAACAACCTTGCGGCTTCCGCATTCCAAGCAGCTGCGGGGGAAATCGGCCTGCGCATCTTCGGGATCATCCTGTGGGCAGCCTCCATCACCTCCGTGATCGGCGCCGCATTCACGTCGGTGTCCTTCGTGACCACATCCACCACGCCGGAACGCAAGCGCAATCTCATCACGATCGCATTCATCGCGTTCTGCGCCGTCGCCTACCTCCTGATCGGCCAGCCGCCCCAGCAACTGCTGATTTTCGCCGGCGCGTTCAATGGACTCATCCTCCCCGTGGGGTTTGCCGTCGTGCTGTGGGTTGCCTGGCGCCGCCGCGACCTCCTGCACGGCTACGCCTACCCGAAGTCACTGCTGATCATCGGGGCCCTGGCCTGGCTGCTGACCCTGTTCCTCGGCTGGAACTCCCTCACCGGCCTGTCCAAGCTCTGGGTTTAGCCGGACCGGCAACCGTTAGCCGAAGGAGGCCCGATATGACCGTCCCCGCAAACCGCGCAACTGCCACAGCAGCAACAGTTCTTCCCGAAAACCCTGCAGCACTTTCCCCGGCCGAGGCCCGCGCCCTCTTCCGCGCAGGACTGGTGGCGCCCACCTCCGGGTGGAGCGCCGGCTACGCGCAGGGCAACTTGATCATCGTGCCGAAGGCACAGGCTTACGACGTGCTGCTGTTCGCGCAGCGGAACCCCAAGCCGTGCCCCATCCTCGGCGTGCTCGACGCCGGTGAAACCAGCGGCGTGCTGCTCGCCGGCGGCGACGTTCGAACCGACGTGCCCAAGTACGCCGTGTACGAGAACGGTGTAAAGGTGGATGAACCCACGGACATCAGCGGCTATTGGCGCGACGACCTGGTCACCTTCATCGTCGGCTGCAGCTTCACCTTCGAGGCGGCGCTGCAGGAAGGGGGCATCCACATCGCCCACATCGATCAGGGCGTGAACGTGCCGATGTACCGCACCTCCGTCCGCTGCGAACCGGCCGGCGCCATGGCCGGGCCGCTGGTGGTCTCGATGCGGCCTGTCCCGGCGTCGCAGGTGGCGGACGCGGTCCGCATCACCTCCCGCTACCCGGCGGTTCATGGTGCGCCTGTCCATATCGGCAACCCGTCCGAGCTGGGCATTTCGGACCTGTCCCGCCCTGATTTCGGCGACCCTGTTCACGTCCCGGACGGGCACATTCCCGTGTTTTGGGCCTGCGGCGTAACGCCGCAGGCCGCCGTGATGGAGTCCCGGCCCGCCTTGGCCATCGGCCACGCGCCGGGCCATATGCTGGTTACTGATGCCCGGGACAGCTCCTACCTCGTGCCCTAGCTTGATCAGCCAGCGGCCAAGGGCCAGCTCCTCGGTCCTGTCCAACTCACTGGCAGTAGGTGTCGTTTTGAAGGCTCACAACGGCACCTACTGCTACCTAGTTGGGATGCGTAGGTTCGTTGCCAGTGTTTGAACCGTCCCGTACGGTGTCGCTTGGATCCTCCATGGGCACGGCCCCGATGTGCACCAGCAGCTCATGCTCGGCGGTGTCGAGATAGCGGCGGAGCTCTTCGGCGGCCTCGAGGCGCTGCCCGGCGCGGATCTGCTCCACCAGGGCGGCGTTGCGCTCCACGTAGTGGCTGTGGAAGTCCGGAGTGGTGGCCATGGCATGGAACACCAGGCGCATCTCGGCCAGCACTTTGTCCATCAATTCCTGCAGGGAGCCGCTGCCGGACAGGGCAACCAGGGCCTTATGCAGCTCCTGGTTGGCGTCAGCCATGCGCTGCACCGAACCTGCGGCCTTGGCATCGCGGGCCTTGGCAATGATGGCTTCAAAGTTCTCAAGGGCTCGGTCAGGAATGTCTCCCCAGAGCACGGCTGCGGGCTCAATCAGCCGCCGGACGCGGTAAATCTCCCGCACGTCCTCTGCTCCGGGCGCGGCTACGTAGACACCCCGGTTGGGTATGCGCTGCACCACGGACTCGCCCGCGAGCACGGTAAAAGCTTCACGCAGGGTGTTTCGGGAGACGCCCAGCGCCTCGGACAGCTTCTGCTCGGAGAGTTTGGTTCCGGGCGGAAGCTGTCCGGCCGAGATGCGGGACCGGAGCACGCCGGCAACCCACGCCCCGGTGTGGGCGTGGGTTGCCTGGCCGCCGTCGGCGATCCCTTGTAGTGCTGCGTTCATGGGCATCGTTCCAATCTATCGAAAGATCAGCCCCTGCCAGGCGCTGCCAGCCCTTACCGCTGCCGGCCCTACCCGATGCTGGCCAGGACCTCACCGCGTCCGACGGCGTTACCGGGCTCCTGCTGTCCGCGCGTCAGAACGCCGGCACGGTGGGCGGTAACCACTGTCTCCATTTTCATCGCCTCAAGCACAGCCACCGGCTGGCCGGCCTCGACGGTGTCCCCGGTCTTGGCGACCCACTTCACAAGCGAGCCCGCCATCGGCGAGGCAAGTTCGGCGTCGTCCTCTTCCTCGTCCCCGGCGGCGTGGTGGCCGGATGTGCCGCCGCCCCCGCTGAGGAGGGCTTCGTAGAGCCTGGACGGCAGCCCGAGCTGCACGGCCTTGCCGTCCAGCTCCACGGTGAAGGTCTTCCGGGCGGCACCCGGCTGGGTGCGGGCAATCTCCGGAGAGGCGGCCAGCTGCTCGGCGAAGTCATTCTCAATCCACGTCGTGTGAACGCCGAGGCCCTCCTCGGCCGTGAATGCCGGGTGGCGCACCACTGCACGGTGGAACGGCAGGACAGTCGGCAGCCCCTCGATCCGCATTTCCGTAAGTGCTGCCGCGGCACGGCGGAGGGCCTGCGGACGGTCCTCGCCGTGGACGATCAGCTTGGCCAGGAGGGAATCGTACTCTCCCGGAACCACGGAACCGGACCGGACGCCGGAGTCCACGCGGATACCGGCGCCGGTGGGGGGCTCAAAGACCGCAACGGTCCCCGGGCCTGGCAGGAAGCCGCGGGCCGGGTCCTCGGCATTGAGCCGGAACTCGATCGCGTGCCCCCGGGGCTGGGGGTCCGACGTCAGCTCCAGCGCCTGGCCGGCGGCGATCCGGAACTGCTCGCGGACCAGGTCCACGCCCGAGGTTTCCTCGGTCACCGGATGCTCCACCTGCAGGCGGGTGTTGACCTCCAGGAAGGAGATGATCCCGTCCTTGCCGACGAGGAACTCGACGGTTCCGGCCCCGTGGTAGTCCGCCTCCCGGCAGATGGCCTTGGCGGATTCGTGGATCAGGGAACGCTGCTCCGGCGTGAGGAACGGCGCTGGAGCTTCCTCGACGAGCTTCTGGTTGCGCCGCTGGAGCGAACAGTCGCGGGTTCCCATCACCACCACGTTCCCGTGGGTGTCCGCCAAGACCTGGGCTTCCACGTGCCGCGGCTGGTCCAGGAACCGCTCCACGAAGCACTCGCCGCGGCCGAATGCCACGGTGGACTCCCGGACCGCCGATTCGAACGCGTCTTCCACGTCCTCCATGCGCCGGGCCACCTTCAGTCCGCGCCCGCCACCGCCGAATGCCGCCTTGATGGCAACCGGGAGGCCGTAGTCGCGCGCGAACGCCAGCACTTCCTCGGCGTTCGCCACCGGGCCATCGCTGCCGGGTACCAGCGGGGCCCCTGCCCGGACGGCGATCTCGCGGGCGGTCACCTTGTTGCCGAGATCCCGAATGGACTGGGCGGAAGGGCCGATCCAGGTCAGGCCGGCGGTGACGACCGCCTCGGCGAAGTCAGCGTTTTCGGAGAGAAATCCGTAGCCGGGGTGTACGGCGTCGGCGCCTGAGCGGCGGGCCACGCCCAACAGCTTCGCGATGTCGAGATAGGTCTCGGCGCTGGAGCTCCCGCCGAGGGCGTACGCCTCGTCCGCGAGCCGCACGTGCAGGGAACCGGCGTCGGGATCGGAGTAGACGGCGACCGACTGCAGCCCCGCATCGGAGCAGGCCCGGGCAATCCGCACCGCGATCTCACCGCGGTTGGCAATCAGGACTTTTTTCATGGCTGGGTTCCTTCGGACGCGGTGCTCACGGCAAATTCAGGGGAAGTGTGGTCAATCGGTGCCAAGGTGTGGGGGTCCACGATGGAGAACCGCACGTGCTGCCCCGGAGGCAGCTGCGCCGCCACCGGGAGGTCCTCCGGCACGACGACGGCGATCACCGGGTATCCGCCGGTCACCGGGTGGTCGGCGAGGAACAGCACCGGTTGTCCGTTTGGCGGCACCTGCAGTGCCCCGGCGACAGTACCCTCGCTGGGCAGCTCCCCTTCGCGGGTGCGTTCCAGGGCGCGGCCCTTCTCGGCGGAACCTGCTCCCGGTGGTGCGAGCCGGACGCCGATGCGGTTGGACTGTTCGGTGACAAGCCACGGCTGGCTGGCCAGGATATCGATGGCATCGCGGCCGAACCAGTCATCCCGCGGTCCCAGTGTCACCCGCAGGACGGGCGAGGCGCCATGGTTCGGCATGGCTTCCTCGGGAATCCCTACCGGCCGCACCCCTGTCACCGCGCCGACGGGCAGGAACGTTCCCGGCGCCAGCGGGGCGGGTCCGATTCCGGACATCGAATCGCTGGACCTGCTGCCGAGTACGGGCGGCACATCGAGCCCGCCGCGCAGGCCCACATAGTTTCGGAGCCCGGCCGACGGCGCATCGATGGTGAGGGTCTCGCCGTCGAGCAGGGCAAAGGGCGCGTGCAGGGCCGGACGGCGCAGGAGCGCCCGGAAGGAGTTCCGGATTTCAAGGCCCGCCGGCGCACCGGATACGGCGAGCACCTGGTCGCCCCGGGCACGCACGGACAGCCCGCCCAGGAGATTTTCGACGACGGCTGCCCCCGGCTCGTTGCCCACGAGCCGGTTCGCCTGGCGTGCCGAACGCTGGTCGGCAGCACCGGAAGGGGACACTCCGAGGTCTCCGAGGCCGGGGCGGCCCAAGTCCTGCACCAGGGACTGGAGACCGGGTGCCTCGATGATCAGGCCCGGCCCGGCGGGTTCGTCAGCCGTTTGCGCCGCGTTTGCGGCGCCGGATTCTGTGCCCGCGTGCTCCGCTGCTGTGCCTGCCAGCACAGCCACGGACTCCCGGACAGCGACATAGCGGACGGTGTCGCCGGGCCGCACGAGCGCCGGGGATTCCCGGTCAAGGTCCCACATCACGGCGCTGGTGTGGCCCAGGAGCTGCCAGCCGCCGGGCGACTGCCGCGGGTACACGGCGGAGAAGGCCCCGCCCAGCGCCACGGATCCCGCAGGGACAGCCGTCCGGGGTGAGCTGCGGCGCGGCACGTTCAGGGAGTCGTTCTCCCCCACCAGGTACGTGAATCCGGGGGCAAAGCCGCCGAAGGCACCTGTCCATACCTGGCCCGTGTGCGCGTCAATGACGCCGCCGGCACCCAGGCCGGTGAGCCGGCCCACTTCAGCGAGGTCTTCGCCGTCGTACACCACCTCGATGGTGACTTCATTGCCGGCGTCCTGAACCCTCTGGTTGAGGTCAAGGTGCCGGATGAGATCCCGCGCGGCTGCTGTGTGGAACCGGGAGGCGAATTTAACGAGGACGGTGGCGGCACCGGCGACGGCGTCGAGCTGCCCGGGAAGGGGTTCCGCCTGCAGCCGGTGGTGCAGGGCCAGCACGGAACCGAGGTCGCTCATCTCCACGAGCACGGCACGGGGACCGGCCCAGCGGAGGCCGGTGACGCTCACGCGAAGCTCCGCACAGTGACTCCGGCATCCTCGAGCCCGGCACGCACGGCGCTGGCCATGGCCACAGCCCCCGGCGTATCGCCGTGCACACAGATGCTGTCCGGCCGGACGTTCACCACCGACCCGTCACGGGCGATGATCTTTCCCTCGGTGGCTAGCCGGACCATGTTCTCGGTGATGGCCTTGTGGTCGTGCAGCACGGCCCCCTCCTCGCGGCGGGACACCAGCGTTCCGTCCGGGTTGTACGCGCGATCTGCGAACGCTTCAGACAACGCGCGCAGTCCCCGGGCCTCGGCCTTCTTCAGGGCCACGGATCCGGGAAGGAGCAGCAGTGGCAGGTCCGGGCTGAACGCGGATACGGCATCCACGACGGCCTGGGCGTGGACCTCGTGGTGCACGATCGTGTTGTAGAGGGCGCCGTGGGGTTTGACGTACTTGACCTCGGCGCCGGCCCTGCGGGCGAGTGCCTGCAGTGCGCCGAGCTGGTACAGGACGTCGTCGGCCAGTTCGGTCGCGGAGCAGTCGAGGAAGCGGCGCCCGAACCCGGCGAGGTCCCGGTATCCCACGTGCGCTCCAATAGTCACCCCGGCGGCCACCGCATCGCGGCACGTGCGGGCGATGGTGCTCGGGTCCCCTGCATGGAAGCCGCAGGCCACATTGGCGCTGGTGACGTGGCGGAAGACAGCAGCGTCGTCCCCCATGGTCCAGTTGCCGAATGATTCGCCGACGTCGCTGTTCAGATCGATGAAAGGCATGTGACCCCCGTCTCAGGTTGGATTATTCAACCATCATGCCTTACAAGGAAGGATTGTTCAACAATTTTTTGGTCTGCGCCGGGGAGGAACTACTTCTGGCAGACGAAGGGTAGGGCGGCATCCTGCGGACTGCCGCCCCGCCCCCGTGGTGGAACTAGTTCGTGACCAGTGACGCGCGCAGCGCGGCGTCGGCATCACGCAGCACCTTCGACGCCACTTCCAGGCCTTCGATCCGTCCCAGCGACACATCTTCGTGTTCGATGTTGACCAGCATCTCCGGGTCCACTTCGTGGAGTGCACGCAGGAACTCGGTCCAGTAGGACGTGTCATGGCCGCGGCCCAGCGCAACGAAGTCCCAGGCAGCATTCTTGGGCCACTCATTCGCCCACTCATCGCCGCCGAGGTTGGTGCGGGTCTCGTCGGGGGAAAGCCGGCGGAAGCGGTTGTCCAGCACGCCATACAGGGCTGCCGTTTCCTGATTGACTCGGACGTCCTTGGCAGCAGCCTGGAAGACCAGCGGACCGAGCTCGCGGACCACCGCGACCGGATCCATCTGCTGCCAGAACAGGTGCGAGGCGTCCAGCTCGACGCCGATGTGGGTGGCGCGGGTCAGCTCAATCAGCTTGTAGACGTCAGCGGTATTGAACACCAGGTTCTGCGGATGGAGTTCCAGGGCGACTTTCACGTCGAGCTCACGTGCCAACTGGTCCGTCTCCTTCCAGAACTCCGCAGCGATCTCCCACTGGTAGTCCAGAACGTCGAGGGCTCCCGAGTTCCAGGCGTTGACCACCCAGTTCGTCCGGGTGGCCCCGGGCTCACCCCCGGGAAGGCCGGACATGGTGACTACCCGGTTCTGCCCCAGGCGGTGCGCCAGGCGGATCGACCTGCGCACGTCTTCGGCGTGCTTGTCGCCAATCTTGCGGTTGGGGTGCAGGGGGTTTCCGTTGCAGTTCAGCCCGGCGATGGAGACGCCGGTTCCCTCGAAGATCGCCAGGTAGTCGTCACGAGCGGCATCGCTGGTGAGGATCTCATCCATGTTCGGCACGTGAACCGGGGGAAGGAATCCGCCGGTGTTAATCTCGATGCCGGTCAGTCCCAGATTGGCGATGACTTTGAGGGCCTCGGGCAGCGGACGGTCGTGCAGGATTGCGTTATAGACGCCAAGTTTCATGTTTTCTCCTTTAAACCGGGTGGATGGCGCGCAAATCGGGCGGATGGCGCGGCAGATACGTAGGTCAGAGCGCCGGAGTCTCGGGCATGTACTGCATCGCCGCGCTTACGCGAACGCCAGTTCCGGGATCGTCACGCTGCGGCCGCCCTGCTGGGCGGATTCTGTGACGGCGGCAAGGATCTCCATGTTGCGGACGCCTTCGTCGAAGCTGGCGCAACGCGGGAGCGAGGATTCGGCGGGCAGCCCTGCCACCTCTTCGAGGAAGGCGCGGGCCTGGTAGGCGAATGCCTCGTTCTGGCCGAAGCCCACGCTGGGGGCGTCCATGGCCAGGCCGCCGGCAATGTAAGGATGCTCGGGCCCGAGGACCACCTGGCGGTAGCCGTTCTGGGCCAGGGCGCCTTCATTCAGGAAGAGCCCGATTTCCGCCGGGCGGCGCTGGTCGAACAGCGCGGCGCCGTTTTCACAAAACACCTCGAAGGTCAGGGTGTTGGCGTGCCCGGCGGCGACGCGGGAGACGGCGAGACTGCCCACTCCGGAGGTGAACGCCGCGGAGAAGGCGGCAACGTCGTCGTTCTCTACAGGTTCGAAAACATCGCTCACCGCCGAGTGGTCGTGACCCATGACCGCGCCGAGGGGCAGCGGACGCTGCGGAATGACGGTGCTCAGCTGGCCGCCGCTGACGGACTGGATGTCGCCGCACAGAAATTCGGCAACGTAGGCGAGGTGGCTGCCGACGTCGGCAAGCGCACCGCTGCCAGCGCCGCCCTTGTAGCGCCAGCTCATGGGAGCCTGGGGGCTGCAGCCGTAGTCAGTCCAGTACCGGCCGCTGAAGTGAAATACCTTGCCAAGGGTGCCGGAACGGATGAGGTCGCGGATATAGGCGATGCCGGGTGTGCGGCGGAAGGTGAAGCCGATCCGGGCCAGGGAAGATGCGTTGCGGGCGGCTTCCGCCATGGCGCGGGCGTCCTCCATGGTGTCGCTCATCGGCTTCTCGCAGAGGACGTGCTTTCCTGCGTCCAGGAGGCCTTCAACAACCTCGCGGTGTAGCTTGTTGGCAATGACCACGCTGACCACGTCAATGTCGTCCGCTTCGGCTATTGCCTGCCAAGAGCTGTCCCACCGCTCGTATCCGAAGCGCCTGGCTGCGGCGGAGCCAAACTCGGGATTGACGTCTCCGATGGACACGAGCCGGATTTCCGGCAGATCCGGGGAGTACAGGGTGGAAGCTGTCCGGTAGGCCGCTGCGTGCGCCTTGCCCGCCATGCCGGCACCAATAACTGCGACGCCAAGTGACTTGCTCATGTGTTTCTCCTTTGAACACTGGCCGAGCGCTGTTGCTCGTCAGGTACCGGCCGCGGCCGGGAAGTTGTACTGTTGTTTGGAGCGCTCCATAGAACTGTAGGGATGCCGGTTTGTCCTGTCAATCCCTTTCCGCACCGAGATCGAATGGGATGATTGGCCCGTGAAAGTTTCAGCCGCCCCCGGCTCCACCCGGCCGACGATCTACGACGTCGCCAAGCGCGCCGGCGTTTCCAAGTCGCTGGTGTCCTTGGTACTTCGGGGATCCCCGAATGTCAGCGGTGCACGGCGCAAGGCGGTGCAAGCAGCCATCGACGAACTCGGCTACAGGCCGAGCAGGGCGGCCAGTGCTTTGGCGGCCCACAGGACCCGGAGCATCGGGCTGCTGATTGATGATTTCCACAACCCCTGGTTTGTCGAGGCCCTCCGGGGCGTGCGGTCCGTCCTGGATTCATCGGGATGGAACGTCACGGTGGCAGACCTGCAGCTTGAAGCACTGTCCGGACGCAATCCCCTGGATGGTTTCCTGGCGATGCACGTGGACGGACTGATCATCGCGGCCGAGCCCCACGCTGCGCCTCCCTTGCGGAAGCTGGATGTTCCCTTCGTCATCGCCGGCGTCCGCGAGCTGGATGCAGGCACCGCGGACGTCGTTGCCAGCGACGAAGTGCAGGGCGCACGGCTGGCGGTGGAGCACCTGATCCAGCTCGGACATACCCGCATTGCCCATGTCACCGGGCAAGGGGGCTCCGCCAAGGCCCGGCGGGACGGCTACCTCGGTGGCATCGACGCTGCCGGCCTGCAGACGTTCATGGCAGGCGAGTCCGGTGAAACCACGGAAGAGGCCGGTTATGTCGCAGCCAGCGCGTTGCTGGACCGCCATCCGGGCGTGACAGCTGTTTTTGCTGCCAATGACACCATGGCACTGGGCACCTTAGCGGCCCTCAAAGAGCGGGGACTGAAGACACCCGAGGACGTTTCCGTCGTCGGCTATGACAACACGGCGCTGGCCTCGTCGCGCTTCCTCGACCTGACCTCGATCGACAGCCACAACGCCTCCCTCGGCGCCGAGGCGGCCCACGCGCTGCTGGCGCGCATCGCCGAGCCGGAGGGCCCGCGCCGGCAGCTTCTCCTTGCCCCGTCCCTCATTGCCAGGGGCTCATCCGCGCCGTCCCCGGACTGAGGTGCCGGCCGGCTCAAGGCGCGCTGATTCGGGGCCGGCTATTGACAGGACAAACGGCTGCTTCCTATTCTCTTATGGAGCGCTCCAAATGCAACGCACGTCACCCTACCGGGCGCCGGGTCCTTATCCCCGGCTCCGCCCGCAACACCAGACACAGCTTTTGCCCGATCGAAGGAGATCACGAGTGAACAAGTTTGCCTGGCGCCGCGCGGCTGTTGCCGCCATCGCCGTTCCCATGCTGGCCCTGACTGCCTGCTCCAGCCAGGGCGGCCGTACAGACACCGGCGGTAATGCGGCTGCCGGCCAGGTACCAACAACCGACCGCATGAAAATTGCCCTGATCACCCACGCCCCCGCCGGGGACACCTTTTGGGACATCGTCCGCAAGGGCGCTGAGGAAGCTGCCGCCAAGGACAACGTTGAGCTCCAGTACCTGAATGATCCGGAAGCAGGCCGGCAGTCGCAGCTGATTGAGCAGGCCATCAATCTGAAGGTGGACGGCATCGCCGTCACCCTCGCCACCCCCGATGCCTTAGAGGATGCGATAAAGAAGGCGACTGACGCCGGCATTCAGGTCGTCAGCCTCAACGCCGGCGAAAGCGTCTCAAAGCAGCTGGGTGCGTTTACCCACTTTGGCTCGGACGACAAGCTTGCCGGGGAGGCAGTAGGCCAAAAGCTTGCGGACCAGGGGTTCAAGCGACCCATTTGCGTCATTCAGGTCCAGGGTCACGTCGGCCTCGAAAACCGCTGCGCGGGCGTCAAAGCCAAGGTGCCCGGGACCGAAACTCTTTACGTAGCGGGCACGGACATGACTGCGGTCGCTTCCACGGCCACGGCCAAGCTGCAGGCATCAAAGGACGCCGACGCCATTATCGGACTCGGTGCCCCGATCACCCTGACCCTGATGAAATCCGTTTCGGAGTCCGGCAGCAAGGCGAAGGTCGCCAGCTTCGACCTCAACAAGGAGCTCGCACAGAAAATTGCGGACGGCTCCCTGCTGTTCACTGTGGACCAGCAGCCGTGGCTGCAGGGATACGGCGCGATCGACGCGCTGTGGCAGTTCAAGCGCGGCGGCTTCCTGATAGGCGGCGGCCAGCCCGTGCTGACCGGTCCCACCATCGTTGACAAGGAGAACGTGGCTGCCGTCCAGAAATTTGCGGACGAGGGCATACGCTAGCCCATTCCACACCAGGAGGACTTCAGGCCCGCCTCACGCTCTCTTACACCCAGTGGCCGGCCACAACCGGCCACTGGGTCGTTAACAGCTGCTGTTTTCCGGCCGGAGACTGGCTGCTGCAGAGAAGTCCTGTCTCCCCCGGTGGGCGACGTGCTTGATGAAGCCAAGGTGACGCGGTGGAGCTTCTCTGTTACGGCAGCCGCAGCGCAGCTAACCCGCTGTCTCTGTGTAGTACCCGTGAATGTGTTGGTGCACAAGTTCTGCTGCTTCATCGCGATCGCCGCGGCGCAGGGCATCGAAAATTGCATAATGCTCAGAACGCAGGCGTGCCGCAGTCGCCTCCCAGTCGGGAAGTGCCTGGGCACGAGTAAGGGTGTGGTCTGCGATGGAAGTGCGCAGGGCCTCCATGAGAGTGCTGATCAGGGGATTTCCGGCGGCCCGCGAAACAGTCACGTGGAACTCGGCGTCGAGATGAAGGAAATCTGCGACGGGAGTTCCGGGGTCGTCCATGAGTTTCAGAAGCCGCCCGGCGCTATCCCAGTCTCCCCGGCCGGGATCCGAGTTTTTGGCGGCCCATGTTTCGAGCAGCAGGCGCACCTCGTACACGTGCGAGTGCTCGACATGGCTCGTGGCCAACTGCAGGTTGAGCGCCAGCGCCAACGCCTGCTCGGGCGCGGCGGTGACAACCGTACCTGAACGTGGCCCGGAACCAGTGGCGGCCTGAATTGTTCCAAGTGCCTCAAGAACCTTCAAGGCCTCACGCAGCGAGCTACGGGACACTCCCAGCGTCTCGGCGAGTGCCCGTTCGCTCGGAAGGTGGTCACCTATGCGCAGGCGGCCACTCGAGAGCTCTCCGGTCACCCAGTTCATCACTTCCTCGTGCGCTTTCATCGCCATCGATTATCGCAGGTGCGGGCCGGAGCAAGGAGCGCCGCAAGCGGAAGCTTGTAATACAAGTATCTAACTTATATCCTAGGTGTGCGGGCGATGTTGCCCCTGACCAAGGAGAATCCCATGAGCACCGTCGACCTGATCCGGCACGTCAAACTTTCTACCGCGCGACTCCCCCTGTCCGTCCCGATCAGCGACGCCAAAGTGTTCACAGGCCGCCAGAAGCCCATGACCGAGGTGGTCTTCCTCTTTGCCGAGATCACTACCGAGCAGGGCCACACGGGCCTCGGCTTCAGCTACTCCAAACGTGCAGGCGGCCCAGCCCAATACGCCCACGCCAAGGAAGTGGCCGAAGGCATCATCGGCGAGGACCCCAACGACATCGGCAGGATCTACACCAAGCTGCTGTGGGCCGGCGCGTCCGTGGGCCGCTCCGGCGTCGCCACCCAGGCCCTCGCTGCCATCGACATCGCGCTCTACGACCTTAAGGCGAAACGCGCCGGACTCCCTCTCGCCAAGCTCCTGGGCTCCTACCGCGACTCCGTCCAGACCTACAACACCTCCGGCGGATTCCTCAACGCCACCCTGGATGAGGTCAAGGCACGCGCTACCCAGTCCATCGCTGAGGGCATCGGCGGCATCAAGATCAAGGTGGGTCTTCCGGACAGCAAGGAGGACCTGCGCCGCGTGGCCGGCATCCGGGAGCACATCGGCTTGGACGTACCGCTCATGGTGGACGCCAACCAGCAGTGGGACCGGGCCACCGCCCTGCGCATGGGGCGCCAGCTGGAGGAGTTCAACCTCATCTGGATCGAGGAACCCCTCGACGCCTACGACTTCGAGGGCCATGCCCACCTCGCCCAACTTCTGGATACCCCCATCGCCACCGGCGAAATGCTCGCGTCGGTTGCCGAACATAAGGGACTCATCAGCGCCAACGGCTGCGATATCATCCAGCCGGACGCCCCGCGCGTCGGCGGCATCACCCAGTTCCTGCGCCTGGCCGCACTGGCGGACGAACGGGGCCTGGGCCTTGCCCCGCACTTCGCCATGGAGATCCACCTGCACCTGGCCGCGGCGTACCCGCGCGAGCCGTGGGTGGAACACTTCGACTGGTTGGACCCGCTGTTCAACGAGCGCCTCGAAACCAAGAACGGCCGCATGATCGTTCCGGATCGTCCCGGCCTGGGCGTGACGCTCAGCGACCAGGCCCGCGCCTGGACCACCGAAACCGTGGAATTCGGCGCGTAACCTTGGATCCATGAGCCGGAACCTGACTGCGGACCTCGCCGCCGACCTTCGCAACCGCATCGTCGACGGCGACATCCAGCCCGGGGAGAAGCTTCCGAGCGAAAACACCCTGATCAGTGAGTTCGGCGTGAGCCGCACCGTGGTGCGTGCCGCGCTGACGCGCCTCCAGGCCGAAGGGCTCGTGGAAACCGAAAGGGGGCGTGGCAGCTTTGCGCTGACCCCGCCCCAAGAAGGTACGACGGCGGGTGCGCGGCCGGTGGTCAGCACCGAGGACCGCCTGCACCTGCTGGAGTTCCGGATGGGCGTGGAAGCCGAAGCTGCAGCCCTGGCTGCACGGAATCATACCGGGCGGCAGCTCAGGGCACTGCAGAAAGCGCTGGCGGACTTCACCGCCAGCGTGGAACATCCTGCCCATGCCATGAAATCCGACTACGCCTTCCACCGGGCCGTAGCCTCCGCCTCTGGAAACCCCTTCTACTCCGATTGCCTGGCTTCCCTGGGCCAGACGATGATCGCCATGCCGCGTACGCGGCTGATGACCGGCGTCGAACATTACGCCCGGGACCACTTCGATCAGGTGGTTCATGAGCACGGGTCGATCTATGCCGCCATCGCCGAAGGCGACGGCGCCACAGCTGCCGCTGCGATGCGAACCCACCTTGCCAACTCCCGACGCCGGCTCCGCGCTGGCCGCGAATAACGCTCGTCCGCCGCCTGATGTCTGCCGCCTGATCAGGGGCAGACAGGGCTGAGGGCGTGGACGCCTGCAGCGTGACCAGTTCCCCCCGAGTATCACGCCATGCAATCTGCGCGTTGGACGGGCATGAACGTACTGCTTAAAGTTAGTAGGCGCTGTGGTGAGGACCACAACGGCCTGCCCCGTTGTCCCCGCAGCGCACGCTTGCTGATCTATTAAAGAGGATTCCCCCATGCAGCCTGTAGACAGCGGTGTCACGGATCTGGCTTCGGCCACGAAGAAGTTTTTCCGGCGGGTGCTGCCCATCATGCTGGTCATGCTGGTCTGCAACCAGCTAAACCGGTCCAACATCGGGTACGCCCAGGACCACCTGCAGGCTGACGTGGGGATCGGCGCCGCGGCCTACGGCTTCGGAGCCGGGCTGTTCTTCATCGCCTACGCCATCTTCGAACTTCCCAGCAACGTGATGATGGAGAAGTACGGCGCCAAGGTCTGGCTGACCAGGATCATGGTCAGCTGGGGCATCGTGTCGTTCCTGATGTCGTTTGTTCAGAACGAGGTGATGTTCTACGTTCTGCGTTTCCTGCTCGGCGCTGCTGAAGCCGGTTTCTTCCCCGCCGTCATCTTCTACTTCGCCCGCTGGGTCCCGGGAGGCCAGCGCGGCAAGGCCACGGCCATCTTCATTGCAGGCTCATCGGTGGCGGCGGCGCTGTCCGGCCCCATCGCCGGCCTGCTCCTGAGCCTTCATGACGTCCTGGGGCTGCGTGGCTGGCAGTGGCTGTTCGGTTTTGAAGGACTGCTCTCCGTCGCCGTCGGCATCACGGTGTTCTTCTTTCTCGACGCAAAAATCCACGACGCCACGTGGCTCACGGCTGCCGAGAAGACTGCCCTGACACAGGCGATAGACCAGGAGGATGCCGGGCACGCCAAGGCCCACGGCGGCACCATCAACCGCTGGAAGATGCTCCTTAACCCCCAGATCCTCCTGCTTTGCGGCATCTACTTCTCCGTACAGCTCTCGATCTATGCGAACACCTTCTGGCTGCCCACCATCGTCAGGCAAATCCCGGGCACCACCGATCTGAGCGTCGGCTTCCTCTCCTCCATCCCGTGGGTGTGTGCCGTCTTCGCCATGTACTTCGCCGCCAAGTGGCAGGACAAGGCAAGGTCCAAGCGCCCGCTGCTGGTGGCCGCGCTCCTCGTGGCCGCTGTCGGAACCTTCGCGGCAGCGGTCGCCTCCCCCGTCCTCGCCCTCGTCTTCCTGGCCATCGCAGCGATGGGTTTCAAGAGCGCCTCACCGCTGTTCTGGACGATCCCCCAGTCCGCGCTCCACCCGCTGGTCCTGGCCCCGGCCATCGCCATCATCAACTCTCTAGGCAACCTCGGCGGCTTCGTGGCCCCGTTTGGATTCGGGATCATCAAGGAACAGACCGGCAGCGTGGTTCCTGGACTCTTCGCACTCGCCGCGGCATCCACTCTGGCGGCCGGTCTCGTGTACTTCCTGAGGGAGCACAAGGGTCCCGGGTCACCCGAAGCCGCAGATGCCACGCACGGGGCGATGGACTCCGCCGACGAACGCAGCGGTTTGCCTGCGGCAGCGAAATAGGGCGCCGGCGCTCCGTATACACAGGCGCCCTCTAGATACGGACGCTCTGTATATACGGACGCTGTCTATACACCGACATCCCACCTACAGGGACACCCTGGTCGGACGGCCGGGCTGCCTGGTTCCAACTGCAGTTCCAACTGCAACCACAACCTGAGCCGGACGAATCCTGGCAAAGAAAAACACCCCGGTCCGAAGACCGGGGTGTTCTTGATGCGTGCGCGAGGGGGGATTTGAACCCCCACGCCCTTTCGGACACTGGCACCTGAAGCCAGCGCGTCTGCCGTTCCGCCACTCGCGCGCAACTTCTTCCACGTAGTTTCCGCTCCGGAATCCGGAGCTGCAACCTCGTAAAAGCAGCGAGATCAAGCATAACGGACAATCGCATCAAAATGCCAATCGGGCAATCGATGCCCTCCTGGGAGCCGCTTTAAGGCCGGGACGACGACGTGTGAAACGGACAACAGTTGCGTCACGCTTGAACGAATCGGGGCGCCAGCGCGTTGTGAATTAAGGTCATTCACTGGGGTGGCAAGTAGTATCGGATGTATAGGCGCCCGTGACCGGCGGGCTCATGTTCTGTTGTGGCGTGTGCTGGAAGTTGACGTTGAGAAGGCACACCGCCCCGCAGCTTTAAGGAAAGGAGAAGGACCATGGGTTTGCTGGACAAAGTCGAGCGCGGCATCGAAAAGGCCGTCCGCGGCGTCTTCTCCACCGGTTCCAAGGCGCAGGTCGAGCCGGTGGAAATCGCCAGCCGGCTCCGCCGCGAAGTCGACCACAAGGCCATCACCATCGCCGCCGGCCGCACCCTGACGCCCAACGTTTTTGATGTGCTGCTCAGCGACGAGGACTTCCAGCGGGCCCAGGAATGGGGAACACCGCTTGCCGAAGAGCTCTGCGATGTAGTGATCAACCACGTCCGCAGCCAGGGCTACACGCTGCAGGGCCCGGTCCGCATCTCCTTCCGGCGCGACGACGCCGGCCGTCCCGGCGACTTCGAAATCGCCTCCAAGACCGAGAAGGCGGACGGTCCTGCTACGCCAGCGCCCCGCTCCAACCTTCCAGCGGCTCCGAGCCGCCAGCCCACCCGCCTGCAGCCGGTTCTCGACATCGACGGCCAGCGGTATTCACTCAACGCGCCCTCAATCGTCCTGGGCCGTTCATCAGAAGCGGACATTTTGGTGGATGACACCGGCGTTTCCCGCCGTCACCTGGAAATCAGGACCGGGGGCGGCACCACGACCGCGGTGGATCTCGGTTCCACCAACGGCAGTTACGTCAACGGACACAAGGTAGCCGGCAGCATGGAGCTCACCGACGGCTCCACCATCACGATGGGACGGACCAAAATCATTTTCCGCCTCCTGCCCGCCAACAACGGCGGCCGCCCATGAGCGAACTGACCATCACCGCGCTCCGCTTCGGTTTCCTCCTGCTGCTGTGGGTCCTGATCTTCAGCATTGTTTCGGCCATGCGCCGGGACCTCATGATCGGCCGGAAGGCCGCCACCGGCGCACCCACGGCACGGCAGGTGCGTAAGAACCCCGAACTCGCCGAACCGGCGCCAGCCCCCGTCAAACAGCAGGCCCGGCAGTTGGTCGTCACGGAAGGCCCGCTCAAGGGGCGGACCGTTCCGCTGGCCGCCAGTCCCATCCTGCTCGGCAGGGCCCAGGAAGCCACCCTTGTGCTGGAGGACGACTATGCCTCCGGCCGGCATGCACGGCTGTTCCCGCAGGGAAGCCGCTGGTTCATTGAGGATCTCGGCTCCACCAACGGCACCTACCTGGCCGACCAGCAGCTCACCCGGGCCCATCCTGTGGACCTCGGCGTACCCGTGAGAATCGGCAAGACGGTCATCGAATTGAGGCCATAGGCATGGCCGCTCCGGACACTCCCGCAGAGAAGGCGACCGACTCCCTGCGTCCCCTGATAATGCGCTATGCGGCGCGCTCCGATGTCGGGCGTGTCAGGGCCAAGAATGACGACTCTGCCTACGTCGGGCGCCATCTCGCCGTCGTTGCCGACGGCATGGGCGGCCACGCAGGCGGGGACGTGGCCTCCGCCGCCACAGTCCTGGACATGATCCACCTGGACACCGACGACTACGACGGCGACGCCGGAACCGTTCTCGCCGACGAAATCCAGACCGCTAACTCGCTGCTGTCCGAACTGGTGCACATCAACCCCAAGCTCGCCGGCATGGGCACCACGGTGACCGCCCTGCTGCTCGCCGAGGGCAAGCTGCACTTTGCACACATCGGCGATTCCCGGGCGTACCGGCTGCGCAACGGCGAATTCGAGCAGATCAGCGTAGACCACACCTTCGTCCAGCGCCTGATCGACGAGGGCCGGCTCCGGCCGGAGGAAGCCGAAACCCACCCTCACAAGAACGTCCTCATGCGGGTCCTGGGGGACGTCGACGCCAGCCCGGAGCTGGACCTGGCCACCCTGGACGTCGAACCCGGCGAACGCTGGCTGCTGTGTTCCGACGGTCTGAACTACGTGGCCGGGCACGTGGTGGAGCGGACCGTCCGGGAAACCCAGGACATACGCGAATGCGTTGAAACTCTTGTCGACCTGACGCTCGAAGCCGGCGCTCCGGATAACGTCACCGTCATCATGCTGGAAATCGCGGAAGAGACGGTCGACGACGTCCAGACGGCCGCCGTGGAAGTAGTTCCGTCACCGGAATCCTCCGAACCGGAACCTCCGAAGGAAAAGCCCGGCACGGCCGCAGGCACGTCACACGCGCTGCCCGAAGGGCAGGACCGGGCGGCAGGACTGACAGCGGCCGCAGCTGCAGCATCAGCCACGGGCCGAGGACCTGACGGGAGCCAGCCTGACGGCCAGAAGGGGCAGGATGTGGTCTCCCCCGCCGGCGCCGACGCAGATCAGGGCCAAGGCAAGGAACCAACGGCGACCACCGATCCCCATCTGGGCGAGCATCTGTCCGCCGAAGTATTGCGCGAGGAACTGGCTTCGCGCCCCCACCTCCTGGTTGGGGCGGCCGTCGCCGCAGCTGAAACGGGCTCCATTCCCACCATCGCTGGCCGCACTGTCGCACGCCGCGCCGCAACACTACTCACTCACAAAGCCGAGCCGGTGCGTGACGAGGCGGAGTACCTCGGCCAGGAACGGCGGCCGCGGCACTGGATCACCATCGGCGTCGCTGCCGCAGCCCTCGTGGTCCTTGCAGTGGGCCTGTGGCTGGGTTACGCGTGGACGCAGACCCGTTACTACATCGGAGAGTTCGACCAGCGGGTGGCGATCTTCAACGGCGTCTCGCAGCGCCTCGGCCCCATTCAGCTCTCCACGCTGGAGGCCGTCACCGACATCCGGATGGAATCCCTGCCGCAGTTCTCACAGCAGCGCGTCCGCCAGACGGTGCCCGCTCGGGACCTCTACGACGCCCAGCGCATCGTGAAAAATCTGGAACGCACAGGCAGCACCGCGCCGCAGGATGAGTGCATCACCGCCTCGCCCACTCCTACGGCGACAGCGTCACCATCACCGCGGTCCACCAAGGCGACGGCTACCCCGAAACCAACGGGATCCGTGGCCGCAAAGGCTCCGGCCGCGAAAGCGAGCCCCACGCCGACGCCGTCGCGGACGGCGACCGTAGGGGCAGCCGCCTCACCATCCCCGACCGCAACCTGTGAGGGGGGCCAATGACCCACGTTGACACAATGCCCAAGCCTCGGCGCAACGTCGAGCTCGCCCTGCTGATGCTGGCCCTGACGGTCGGTATCGGCGCCAACGCGCTGATCAGCATCGACGATCAAAACTCTTTCGACACCGACTTCTGGTTCCAGTCCAGCCTCCTCGCGGTTGCGGCCCTGGTCTTCCACGTAGTTCTCCGCCTCCGAGCGAAATATGCCGATCCGGTGATACTTCCGATCGTGGTCGCCCTCAACGGTCTCGGGCTCGCGATGATCCACCGCCTGGACGCTCCGGGAGACGATACAGGGAACAACCAGCTGCGTTGGACACTGATCGCCATGGCCGTTGCCATCGCCGTCATCTGGCTCCTCAAGGACCACCGCATCCTGCGCCGCTTCACCTTTATTTCACTGGCGGCCAGTGCGCTCCTGCTCATCCTGCCCCTTGTGCCGGGCATCACCGCCGGTGAAATCCTCGGCGCACGCGTCTGGATCAGGCTTGGCCCCATGACGTTCCAGCCCGGTGAGGTCGCGAAGATCACGCTGGCTATATTCTTTGCCGGATACCTATCGTCCAACCGCGACCTGATCATGCTCGCCGGCAGGAAGATCGGCCCCATGCAGTTCCCGCGCTTCAAGGACATGGGTCCGATGATCACTGCATGGCTCGTCAGCATTGGGGTCCTCATCTTCCAGCGTGACCTTGGCTCGTCCATCCTGTTCTTCGGCCTGTTCATCGTCATGATCTACGTGGCCACCAGCCGAATCAGCTGGGTCGTTATCGGTGTGTCCCTGATTCTGGGCGGTGGCTTCATCGCTTCCCAGGTCTTCTCCCACGTTGCCCTCCGCATCGACTCCTGGCTTAACGCCTTCACTGAAGAGGTCTTCGGCCGCTCGCCCGGCGGCAGTGGCCAGATCGTCGAGGGCCTCTTCGGGATGGCCAGCGGCGGGCTCGTAGGGACGGGACTGGGACAGGGACGGCCCAATCTCGTGCCGTTCGCGAACAGTGACATGATCATCGCTTCCTTCGGCGAGGAACTTGGCCTCATCGGGCTGTTCGCGATCGTGATGATGTACCTGCTGCTCTTCACCCGCGGTTTCCGGGCCGCCCTCGGCACGAGGGATGCCTTCGGCAAGCTGCTGGCCTGCGGGCTGTCCTTCGCCGTGGCACTGCAGTGCTTCGTGGTCATTGGCGGCGTCACCCGTCTGATTCCGCTGACAGGCTTGACCACGCCCTTCCTTGCAGCCGGAGGGTCCTCCCTGCTGGCGAACTGGATCATCGTGGGCCTGCTCCTGATGATTTCGCACACCGCACGCGGACCGGTTGACACCACGCCGATGAAGCCGGGCAGGACTCCTGAGGCAGAGAAAACCGCTGCACGCACTCCGGCCGTCGCCGGCGGCCCGAGCGGTAAGAATTCGACCCAGACCCTTCCGGACGCTCCCACCGAGGCGGTGAAACAACTGTGAACCAGGCAATACGACATTCATGGGTTGCTGCAATCGCCATGTTCGCCCTGATCTTTGGCGCGATCAGCTACGTCCAGGTGGTCGGCGCCGACGAGCTGAAGGCCAACGCCTGGAACAAGCGCGCCATTCTGCAGAACTACTGCAATGACCGCGGCGCCATTCTGGTCGGCGGCGCCCCTATTGCTGAATCCGTCGAGGGCACCGAGGCCTGCAAGTTCCAGCGCACCTACACCCAGCCCGAGCTGTACGCCGGCATCACCGGATACTTCTCCAAGAACTACGGCGTGACCGGGCTGGAACGCGCAATGGACTCGCAACTCGCCGGAAGCTCGGACCAGCTGTTCCTGGACCGCATCGGACAGCTGTTCCTGGGGAACCAGCCCAAGGGTGCATCGGTGGAACTGACCATTGATCCGGAAATCCAAAAGCTGGCGTATGACCTCATCCCGGACGGGCAGCGGGGCTCGATCGTCGTCACGGAGCCCAAGACAGGCAACATCCTGGCCATGGTCAGCAAGCCGTCCTACGATCCCAACCTCATCGCCAGCCAGGATGCAGCCAAGGAACAGGCCAGCTACAACGAGATCATCAAGGTTCCCGGCATCAACCTGAACCCGTCCGTCAGTGGTCCCACCGGGGCGCTGCTGGCTCCGGGATCGGTCTTCAAGATCGTGGATACCGCGGCAGCACTGCGCTCCGGGAAATACAACGCGGACAGCCAGCTGCCCAACCCGGCGGAGATGTCCTTCCCTGGCATCCAGTACCGGCTGCCGAACTACGCCGGCGGCAACTGTTACACGCGGACCACTGCGGACTTCGCCTTCGCGCTGCAACAGTCCTGCAACACTCCATTCGCAAGCATCGCGCAGAAGCTCGGCGAGGAAGCCATCGCGGAGCAGGCAGCGAAGTTCGGATGGGGCCAGGAGCTCGGCGACCAGCTCAAGCTGGACTACGCCATAAGCACCTTCCCGCGGGATCTCGACGCAGCCGGGCTGGCGCAGTCCGCCATCGGGCAGCGCGATGTACGCGCCACACCGCTGCAGGTCGCGCTGATGACGTCCGCGGTTGCCAACGGTGGAGTGCAGATGGCGCCGAATCTGATCAAGGCCGTCCGGTCACCCGATCTGCGCGTCATCGACGAACCGAAGCCGGTTCCCCTGCGGACCTCCACCACACCGGAGATCGCCAGCCAAATCACCGAATGGATGACCAGCGTTGTCAGTCAGGGCATCGGGGCCGGGGCTGCCGTGCCCGGAGTGGAAGTTGCGGGCAAGACCGGCACTGCCGAACTCGGCACCGAGGGTCTGAACAATTCCTGGTTCACCGGATTCGCGCCGGCGAACGACCCTCAGGTTTCCGTCACGGTCGTCATGCAGGGCGTGGACATCACCGCCGGTGCACAGCTAACCAGTCCGAACGCAAGAAAGATTTTTGAGGCGGTGTTGAATAAGTGAGGCCTACATCGGGAATCACGCTCGGCGGCAGGTTCCAGCTGACCACGCGCATTGCAATCGGCGGCATGGGTGAAGTCTGGAAAGCCAAGGACCTTATCCTCGGGCGGATCGTAGCCATCAAGGTGCTCAAGGAGGAGTACACAGGCGACCCTGGATTCCTCCAGCGTTTCCGCGCCGAGGCCCGACACACTGCCCTGCTGAACCACGTGGGCATCGCCAACGTTTTTGACTATGGCGAAGAAGAAGGTTCCGCCTACCTCGTCATGGAGCTGGTGCCGGGCCAGCCGCTGAGCAGCATCATCGAGCACGAGCAGGTCCTCTCGCCGGACCGTACGCTCTCGATCATCGCCCAGACGGCCCGTGCCCTTTCCGTCGCGCACGCCCAGGGGCTGGTCCACCGTGACGTCAAGCCCGGCAACCTGCTGATCATGCCTGACGGCCGGGTCAAGGTGACTGACTTCGGCATTGCACGCCTTGCCGACCAAGTCCCGCTGACGCAGACCGGCCAAGTGATGGGAACCGCCCAATATCTCGCTCCTGAACAGGCTACCGGCCAGACAGCGACCGGCGCTTCTGACATCTACTCCCTGGGTGTCATCGGCTACGAGTGCCTTGCAGGGCACCGGCCGTTCTCCGGCGAGTCGCAGATCGCCATAGCCCTTGCCCAGGTGAACGACGCCCCGCCGCCGCTGCCGGAGACCCTGCCAAAGCCGGTCCGGGCGCTTTTGATGTCCATGCTCGCCAAGGACCCGAAGAACCGCCCGGCCAACGCCATCAAGCTTGCGGAAGCCGCCGAGGCGATCCGCAACGGGAACATTCAGGCAGCCCATGCCGCCGTTCCGGGCATGCTGCTTTATGAAGGAGCCACCGGTCCCATTACGGCCCCGGTGAAAATGCACACCGCGCCCACCGGCGTCATCGGATCCGACAGGAGTAGCACGACGACCTCCGCGCTCCCGGTGCTTGGTGCCGCTGCTGCCGGTG
Organism: Arthrobacter sp. D1-17; assembly: GCF_054130535.1. NCBI lineage: Bacteria > Bacillati > Actinomycetota > Actinomycetes > Micrococcales > Micrococcaceae > Arthrobacter > Arthrobacter sp. D1-17. The sequence continues at coordinate 4,150,042 of NZ_CP096382.1, forward strand.
CCGCTGCGGCCGGCGCTGCCGGCGGGGACGGCACGCCCACACGCGCAGGCAGCACGCTCTCGCGCGCGGACGCCCTCGCAGCCGAGCGCAGCTGGGTGCAGGACGAAGAACGATACGACGACGAACCGACCGATGAACCGGAGCGGCGCGGCCGCAGCCCGTGGACGTGGCCCCTCATTGCGCTGATCCTGCTGGTGCTGTTTGCCCTGGCCGGCATTTTCCTGAACCAGGCGGGCTTCCTGTTCCCGTCGCAGGCGCCGGCGACCACGTCGGCTGCCGCCAGCAGTCCGCCGGCAACCACGGCCAGCCCCACGCCCACCACCACGTCGGCAACCCCTACGCCGACTCCCACCCCGACGCAGAACACACCGGAAACGTTTAACGTCATTGCGGATGCCTACCTGGGAAGACAGTTCACAGAGGTACGGGACGAGCTGAACGCACAAGGTTTCCGTGTGGACGGGGAGCAGGTGTTTAACGCTGCACCCCCCGGCACCGTCACGGGAATCAACCCGACGGGCCCGGTCCAGCCGGGAGAAACGATCAGAGTCACCTATTCCAAGGGGCCCGAAAGGGTTGCGGTTCCAGAGCTCAACACGGGTGACACTGAGGCTGAGGTGCGGGCAGCAATCGAAGCAGCGGGACTGCGCTGGGTCAAGGGCGCCGACGTTGAGGGTGAACCGGGGCAGGAGCCCAGGACTTTCGTCCGTTCGGACCCGCCCAGTGGCAGCCAGGCCAATGCCGGATCAGTGGTGACCTATCACCTCGCCAAGGTTCCCACTCCCACTCCCACTCCCACCCCCACCGCAACGCCCAGCGTCATTCCGACCACGCCTTTGGGTCAGGGATAAGCAGTGACCACGCCGCCACGATCCCCGTCGCACCGGGAGGACCGAATCCCGGTGACAGCCCAGCGCATCCTCAACGGGCGCTATGAGCTCGGTGAGCTCATAGGCCGGGGAGGCATGGCCGATGTCCACCGTGGCATCGATACGCGCTTGGGCCGCACAGTCGCCATCAAGCTGCTACGCCCGGATCTGGCCAGGGATCCACAGTTCCAGGCCCGGTTCAAGCGCGAGGCACAGGCCGTCGCGGCCCTGAACCACCCCTCCATCGTGGCCATCTACGACACCGGCGAGCACGCTGTTCCCGGTGACGCCCATGACCAGATCCGCGTGCCCTACATCGTCATGGAATACGTGGAGGGCAAAACCCTCCGCGACCTCATCCGGGCGAAGGACATCACCATCGAAGAGGCGATCAGCTACACGCTGGGAGTGCTGTCAGCCCTGGAGTACAGCCACAAGGCCGGAATCGTGCACCGCGACATCAAGCCGGCGAATGTGATGTTCTGCAAGAATTCGGACATGATCAAGGTCATGGACTTCGGCATCGCCCGTGCCATGGCTGACTCGGCCGCCACCATGACCCAGACGCAGGCAGTGGTGGGCACGGCCCAATACCTTTCGCCGGAGCAGGCGCGCGGCGAGACCGTGGACGCCCGCAGCGACCTCTATTCCGCGGCGTGCCTTATGTATGAAATGTTGACCGGACGCCCGCCGTTCATCGGTGAAAGCCCTGTTTCCGTGGCGTACCAGCACGTTCGGGAGATCCCGGAGCCCGCCAGCAGCGTAAACCCTGAAGTATCGGAGGCACTGGACACTGTCCTGGCGAAGGCTCTGCAGAAGAACCGGGAAGACCGGTTCCAGGACGCGGCAGCCTTCCGTCGTGCGCTCCGTGCTGCCCAGAACGGCATTCCGGTGCCCCCGGTCTCGGCCAGCGAAGCGCCCACAGACCCGAACGACCAGGTTCCGGAGCCACAGCGCACCCCACCGACCGCCGCCTTTTCCCTCACGGGCGCGAGTTTTCTCGATGATGCACCGGCGGGCCGTTTTCGGCCGGCCTACGAATCCCGCGACGGCGACCCCGTGCTTCCAACGGAAGCCGCCGAGGTGTATGAAACGGCAGAGCAGGACGTTCTTCCCTTGGGGCTTTCCCGCGAAAGGGAGCGCACGCGCATGCAGAAGTCCCGCCGTCGTGCCTGGACCACCATCTTTGTGATCTTCGCGCTTCTGGTCCTGGCAGGCGGCGGACTGTGGCTGTACAACTTCATAAACCAGCCACCGGCTGAGCCGATGCAGGTGGCCGTCCCGTCGGTTGAGTCCCGCACGGAGTCCGAAGCCCTGCAGGTGCTTTACGATGCGAAGCTGCGGCCGCAGATCAAACGCGTGGAACATGACACGATCGCCAAAGGCACCGCCATCGGAACTGTGCCCGGGGCGGGATCATCACTGGATCTTGACTCCGAGATAACCCTGAATATCTCGGACGGTCCAAGCGCTGTCAAGATTCCGCCCACCCTTCCCGGGCGGACCGAAGCGGCGGCGCGGGACATCCTCAGACAGGCCGGCCTCGTGGGAGCACCGTCCACGACGATGGCCAACAGTCCCACAGTCCCCGTCGGCCTGGTGATTACAACCAAACCGGCGCCGGGTCAGCAGGTTGCCGTCGGGAGCACAGTGGAGATTATCG